>NZ_CM155239.1:1060000-5189152 GCF_056676075.1 Pseudomonas sp. ABa2 | reverse complement strand
TGACACTGACTATCCCCTTTCCAGGCGGCGATGCAAAAAACAGCCGTCATTGTAGCCGCCCAAGGCGGAGTTATCCACACGGCGCAGAGCAGATGGCCAAGTAAAATCAAAGCCTTATTGGCATTCATCAGGCTTATCAGGGCCATGTCCAAGCTTGTGGATAAGGCCCCGTGAAGTCGTTGCAAAAGCCTGGGGACAGGACAGCGGATAACCTGCCTGTGGGTAACCCGGCAGATTGCCCCCAGCCTGTGCGCAGGGAGCACACAGGCCCGGCACCGTTTCCTGACAACCTTATCATCCCGGCAAGGCCACGGATGGCGGGCGCTGCGGGCAGTTCTCCACAGAAGGAAGCCGGCCTAATCATTATCAACATAGAAAAAGAGCTTTAAACCTTTCCTTCTTTCTATTCCTATTTGGCGAAAAGGCTGGTTGGAAATTGACCTGCCGCGCGGCTTTCTCTAGAATTGCCGGTCTCTTTAAACCAGGGTCATTCCGACCCTAGTCGATCACCCAGGTAACGCACCATGAAACGCACTTTCCAACCCAGCACCATCAAGCGCGCTCGTACCCACGGTTTCCGTGCCCGCATGGCCACCAAGAACGGCCGTGCCGTCCTGTCGCGTCGTCGCGCCAAGGGCCGCAAGCGTCTGACTGTCTAATTCATCCAGACAGGTGGTGAGTCGAGGCTTCGGCCGGGAAAAGCGTCTGCTGACCCCCCGGCAATTCAAGGCAGTCTTCGACTCCCCAAGCGGCAAAGCTCCGGGCAAAAGTGTCCTGCTGCTAGCGCGCGACAACCAGCTCGATCATCCCCGCCTGGGTCTGGTGATCGGCAAGAAGAGCGTCAAGCTCGCCGTCGAGCGCAACCGCATCAAGCGTCAAATCCGCGAGTCCTTCCGCCTGAACCAGGACGACCTGGTCGGCTGGGACATAGTGGTGGTCGCCCGTAAGGGCCTCGGCGATCTGGAGAATGGCGAACTCGCTCAGCAGTTCGGCAAGCTCTGGAGACGCCTGGCCCGTAGCCGGCCCAGTCGCGACGCACATGCCTCCCCCGGGACAAGCGACAATCCCCATGCGTAAAGCGGCCCTAGCCTGTATCCAGGTGTATCGCTACGCCATCAGCCCGCTGATGGCCAGTCATTGTCGCTTCTATCCCAGCTGTTCCTGCTATGCCTACGAAGCCATCGAGCAACATGGCTTCCTGCGTGGCGGCTGGCTGGCGGCTCGCCGGCTCGGTCGCTGCCACCCCTGGAATGCCGGCGGCTTCGACCCGGTGCCTCCCGCGAAAACCTCCCGTTCCCCTTCGATGGCCGAATAATCATGGATATCCAACGTTCGATCCTGATCGTCGCCCTGGCAGTCGTGTCCTACCTCATGGTCCTGCAATGGAACGAGGACTACGGCCAGGCCGCCCTGCCGGCCGAGGTACAGTCCTCGACCGCCGCGACGCCCGCCCTGCCGGACACCCCGGCCAATGCCACAACCGCCGGCGACGACATCCCCACTGCCGTGGCCGAACCCAGCGCCGCTGCCGTTGCGCCGACTGCCGCCGCCAGCGACGAGCTGATCCGCGTAAAGACCGACGTGCTGGATCTGGCCATCGACCCGCGCGGTGGCGATATCGTGCAGCTGCGCCTGCCACAGTACCCGCGCCGTCAGGATCGCCCGGACGTGCCCTTCCAGCTGTTCGACAACGGCGGCGAACGCACCTACCTGGCGCAGAGCGGCCTGATCGGCCAGAACGCCCCGGACAAGTCCAGCGGTCGCGCCCTGTGGTCGAGCGAGAAAACCAGCTACGCGATGGCGGACGGCCAGGACAGCCTGGTGGTCGACCTGACCTACAGCGAGAACGGCGTCAACTACATCAAGCGCTACAGCTTCAAACGCGGCCTCAACCCGCAGTGCTCGGCGCGTGAGCAGCAGCTGAAGAAACCCGGTTGCGTGGACCCCTCCGCCTATCAGGTCGACGTGCGTTACCTGATCGACAACCAAAGCGATCAGGCCTGGAGCGGCAACCTGTTCGCCCAGCTCAAGCGCGACAGCAGCGGCGATCCGTCCTCCACCACCGCCACCGGCACCGCCACCTACCTGGGCGCAGCGCTGTGGACCAGCGAGGAGCCGTACAAGAAGGTGTCGATGAAGGACATCGACAAGCAGCCCTTCAAGGAAACCGTGCAGGGCGGCTGGGTCGCCTGGCTGCAGCACTATTTCGTCACCGCCTGGGTGCCGAGCAAGGACAGCACTAACCTGGTGCAGACCCGCAAGGACAGCCAGGGCAACTACATCGTCGGCTTCACCGGCCCGGCCGTGCAGGTCGCCGCCGGCAGCCAGGGCGAGACCGGCGCCATCCTCTATGCCGGCCCCAAGCTGCAGGAGCACCTGGGTACCCTGTCCCCGGGCCTGGAGCTGACCGTCGACTACGGCTTCCTGTGGTTCCTCGCCCAGCCGATCTTCTGGCTGCTGGAAGTGATCCACGGCCTGCTGGGTAACTGGGGTTGGTCGATCATCGTGCTGACCATCATCATCAAGCTGATCTTCTTCCCGCTGTCGGCCGCCAGCTACCGCTCCATGGCCCGCATGCGCGCCGTGTCGCCCAAGCTGCAGGCGCTGAAGGAGCAGTTCGGCGACGATCGCCAGAAGATGTCCCAGGCGATGATGGAGCTGTACAAGAAGGAGAAGATCAACCCGCTGGGCGGCTGCCTGCCGATTCTGGTGCAGATGCCGGTGTTCCTCGCCCTCTACTGGGTGCTGCTGGAATCCGTGGAGATGCGTCAGGCCCCGTGGCTGCTGTGGATCACCGACCTGTCGATCAAGGATCCGTTCTTCATCCTGCCGATCATCATGGGCGCCACCATGTTCATCCAGCAGCAGCTCAACCCGACGCCGCCGGACCCCATGCAGGCGCGCGTGCTGAAGCTGATGCCGATCATCTTCACCTTCTTCTTCCTGTGGTTCCCGGCCGGTCTGGTGCTGTACTGGGTGGTCAACAACATCCTGTCCATCGCCCAGCAGTGGTACATCACCCGCAAGATCGAAGCAGCAGCGAAGATAGCTAGCGCCTGATTGGCCAAGGCTTCCCAGTTGCAAGCAGACGCCCCATGATTGGGGCGTTTTGCTGTCCACCCTATCTGTAGAAGCGCGGGGCGCCCAGTCCTCCGCTCGCGAACCCAGGCCCCGGCCAATCACCGAGTAAATGCCATGCCCCTTACCCGAGACACCATCGCCGCCGTCGCCACCGCCCAGGGTCGCGGCGGCGTCGGCATCGTGCGGGTGTCCGGATCGCTGACCGGACAACTGGCCCAGGCCATCTGCCGACGCGAGCTGAAGCCGCGCTTCGCCCACCACGGCCCGTTCTTCGGCGAGCAACAGCTACCGCTGGATGAAGGCCTGGCCATCTACTTCCCCGGACCGAACTCCTTCACCGGCGAAGACGTGCTGGAACTGCAGGGCCATGGCGGCCCGGTGGTGCTCGACCTGCTGCTGCGCCGCTGCCTGGAGTTGGGTGCCCGCCTGGCCCGCCCAGGCGAGTTCAGCGAGCGCGCCTTCCTCAACGACAAGCTTGACCTGGCCCAGGCCGAGGCCATCGCCGACCTGATCGAGGCCAGCTCCGAGCAGGCCGCACGCAATGCGCTGCGTTCGCTGCAGGGCGAGTTCTCCAAGCGGGTGCATGCGTTGACCGAATCCCTGATCCAGCTGCGCATCTACGTCGAGGCCGCCATCGATTTTCCCGAGGAGGAAATCGATTTCCTCGCCGATGGCCATGTGCTGAGCCAGCTCGACGGCGTGCGCGCAAACTTATCCACAGTGCTGCGCGAGGCCGGCCAGGGTGCCCTGCTGCGCGACGGCATGACGGTGGTCATCGCCGGCCGGCCCAATGCCGGCAAGTCCAGCCTGCTCAATGCCCTGGCCGGACGCGAGGCGGCCATCGTCACCGAGATCGCCGGCACTACCCGCGACGTGCTGCGCGAACATATCCATATCGACGGCATGCCGCTGCACGTGGTCGACACCGCCGGCCTGCGCGATACCGATGACCAGGTGGAACGCATCGGCGTGGAGCGCGCGCTCAAGGCCATCGGCGAGGCCGACCGGGTGCTGCTGGTGGTGGATTCCACCGCACCGGAAGCCGCCGATCCCTTCGCCCTGTGGCCGGAATTCCTCGAACAGCGCCCGGATCCGACGCGGGTCACCCTGATCCGCAACAAGGCCGATCTGTCCGGTGAGACCGTGGCGCTACAGACCTGCACCGACGGCCACGTCACCCTCAGTCTGTCGGCCAAGTCGGCGGATGGCCTGGAGCTGCTGCGCGAGCACCTGAAGGCCTGCATGGGTTATCAACAGACCGCCGAGAGCGGTTTCAGTGCGCGGCGTCGGCATCTGGAAGCACTGCACCAGGCCGAGCAGCACCTCGAGCACGGCCGCAACCAGCTGACCCTGATGGGCGCCGGCGAACTGCTCGCAGAAGACTTGCGCCTGGCCCAGCAGGCCCTGGGCGAGATCACCGGCGCCTTCAGCTCGGACGATCTGCTGGGGCGCATCTTCTCCAGCTTCTGCATCGGTAAATAGCAAGGCGCCGCTGCCCTTCGTAGGAGCGGATTCATCCGCGGACAGGGCGTCAAGCTCGCGAATAAAGGTCAGGGGCTCCCTTCGCTCCTGCCACTGCGCGCCTCGCGTTCATCCCTTGAACCTCGATCTCCCCCGGATTACATCCGGGTCACGCGCGCTCGCCTGCAACCTGCGGAGCTGTTGTCGATTTATTCAGAGCCCAATTAAACCCTGTGGAAAACCTCCCCTGAGCCCTGCCCATAACCGGCTGACAAAGCTGGGCGTAAATCCCCCTGTGGGTAACCTGCCATTTCATCCACAGTGGGTGATCAGCTTTTCCAGTGGAACCCAGCAGGAACGGCACAGCCTTATCATTGGCTGTACCGCAGCAATGGCAAGGGCTACAGCCTGTTATCCACAGAAAGGGCGTGCGCTATACATAAACATAAAGAACAAGCTTTATAAAAAATCTCTCTTTCTTTTCTTTATAAGCTCACAGCGCTCAAAGCCAAGCGGGACCGGTGAGAGGCGATAGGCATCTGCACCCAACCGGCTGCAATCGGACTGGCTATTTTTTGTGCAGAAGGCTTCATTCAAGAGGCCGAAGTCCCTATACTTGCCGCCTTTCTAAAAGACCCCCTTTCTCAACAGGCACGAGGTGCGTGGTGGATTTCCCTTCCCGTTTTGACGTGATCGTGATCGGCGGCGGTCATGCCGGTACCGAGGCAGCCCTGGCTGCCGCACGCATGGGCGTGAAGACCCTGCTGCTCACCCACAATGTCGAGACCCTTGGCCAGATGAGCTGCAACCCGGCCATCGGCGGGATCGGCAAGAGCCACCTGGTCAAGGAAATCGATGCCCTCGGCGGGGCCATGGCCACCGCTACCGACAAGGGCGGCATCCAGTTCCGCGTGCTCAACAGCCGCAAAGGCCCGGCGGTACGCGCCACCCGCGCCCAGGCCGACCGCGTGCTGTACAAGGCGGCGGTGCGCGAGATTCTGGAAAACCAGGCCAACCTGTGGATTTTTCAACAGGCGGCCGACGACCTGATTGTGGAAAACGCCCAGGTCAAAGGCGTGGTCACCCAGATGGGGCTCAGGTTCCACGCGGATTCCGTGGTGTTGACCACAGGCACCTTCCTCGGCGGACTTATCCACATCGGTCTGCAGAACTACTCCGGTGGTCGCGCTGGCGATCCGCCTTCCATCGCCTTGGCCCAGCGTCTGCGCGAGCTGCCGCTGCGCGTCGGTCGGCTGAAGACCGGCACGCCGCCGCGCATCGATGGCAGATCAGTAGATTTTTCGCTGATGACCGAGCAACCGGGCGACACCCCGACGCCGCTGATGTCCTTCCTCGGCAAGCGCGAGCAGCAGCCCAAGCAGATCAGCTGCTGGATCACCCACACCAACGCGCGTACCCACGAGATCATCGCCGCCAACCTCGACCGTTCGCCGATGTACTCGGGCGTGATCGAAGGCGTGGGCCCGCGTTACTGCCCGTCGATCGAGGACAAGATCCACCGCTTCGCCGACAAGGACAGCCACCAGGTGTTTATCGAGCCCGAGGGCTTGACCACCCACGAGCTGTATCCCAACGGCATCTCCACCTCGCTGCCGTTCGACGTGCAACTGCAGATCGTGCGCAGCATCCGCGGCATGGAGAACGCCCATATCGTGCGTCCCGGCTACGCCATCGAATACGACTACTTCGATCCGCGCGACCTGAAGTACAGCCTGGAGACCAAGGTCATCGGCGGGCTGTTCTTCGCCGGCCAGATCAACGGCACCACCGGCTACGAAGAAGCCGGTGCCCAGGGCCTGCTGGCCGGCTGCAATGCCGCGCTGCGCGCCCAGGGCAAGGGCGCCTGGTGCCCGCGTCGCGACGAGGCCTATATCGGCGTGCTGGTCGACGACCTGATCACCCTCGGCACCCAGGAGCCGTACCGCATGTTCACCTCGCGCGCCGAATACCGGCTGATCCTGCGCGAGGACAACGCCGACCTGCGCCTGACCGAGAAGGGCCGCGAGCTGGGCCTGGTGGACGACGAGCGCTGGGCGGCCTTCGAGGCCAAGCGCGAAGGCATAGTCCAGGAAGAGCAACGCCTGAAGAGCACCTGGGTGCGCCCGGGCACGCCGCAGGGCGATGCCATCGCCGCGCGCTTCGGCACGCCGCTGACGCACGAATACAACCTGCTCAACCTGCTGGCGCGTCCCGAGATCGACTACGCCACCCTGGCCGAGGTGACCGAGTCCCCGGCTGTGGATAACCAGGTGGCCGAGCAGGTCGAGATCAAGACCAAGTACGCCGGCTATATCGATCGCCAGCAGGACGAGATCGCCAAGCTGCGCGCCAGCGAGGACACCAAGCTGCCGCAGGACCTGGACTACGCCGCCATCTCCGGGCTGTCCAAGGAGATCCAGTTCAAGCTGGGCAACACCCGTCCGGCGACCCTCGGCCAGGCCTCGCGCATTCCCGGGGTCACCCCGGCGGCGATCTCCCTGCTGCTGATTCATCTGAAAAAGCGCAGCGCCGGGCAGAAGCTGGAGCACAGCGCCTGATGTCGGTCACTCAGCGTCACGCCGAAGAACTGCTGCAGGGCGCCCGCGAACTGGGCATCGAGCTCAGCGCCCGCCAGCAGGAACAGCTGCTCGCCTACCTGGGCCTGCTGATCAAGTGGAACAAGGCCTACAACCTCACCGCCGTGCGCGACCCCGACGAGATGGTGTCGCGCCACCTGCTCGACAGCCTGTCGGTAGTGCCCTTCGTCGCCGAGCTCGGCGACAACTGGCTGGACGTCGGCAGCGGCGGCGGCATGCCCGGCATTCCCTTGGCGATCCTGTTCCCCGAGCGGCGTTTCACCCTGCTCGACTCCAACGGCAAGAAGACCCGCTTCCTGATCCAGGTGAAGCTGGAGCTGAAACTCGCCAACCTCGAAGTTGTCCACAGCCGGGTCGAGGCGTTTCAGCCCGAGCGGCCGTTCGACGGCATCAGCTCGCGAGCCTTCAGCAGCCTGGAAGACTTCAGCACCTGGACCCGCCACCTCGGCAGCGCCGACACCCACTGGCTGGCGATGAAGGGCGTGCACCCGGACGACGAGCTGCAGGCGCTGCCGGCGGACTTCCGTCTCAGTGCCACCCACGTGCTGCGGGTTCCCGGTTGCCAAGGCCAGCGCCATCTGTTGATACTGCGTCGCTCGGTCTAAGGGGAAAGAAGATGGCCAAGGTATTCGCGATCGCCAACCAGAAAGGCGGGGTGGGCAAGACCACGACGTGCATCAACCTGGCCGCCTCGCTGGTGGCGACCAAGCGCCGGGTGCTGCTGATCGATCTCGACCCGCAGGGCAACGCGACCATGGGCAGCGGCGTCGACAAGCACGGCCTGGAGCACTCGATCTACGACGTGCTGATCGGCGAATGCGACCTCGGCCAGGCCATGCAGTTCTCCGAGCACGGCGGCTACCAGCTGCTTCCGGCCAACCGCGACCTCACCGCCGCGGAGGTCGCCCTGCTCGAGATGAAGATGAAGGAGAGCCGCCTGCGTTACGCCCTGGCGCCGATCCGCGAGAACTACGACTACGTCCTCATCGACTGCCCGCCTTCGCTGTCGATGCTGACCATCAACGCCCTGGTCGCCGCCGACGGCGTGATCATTCCCATGCAGTGCGAGTACTACGCGCTCGAGGGCCTCTCGGATCTGGTCAACAGCATCCAGCGCATCGCCCAGCTGCTCAATCCCAAGCTGCAGATCGAAGGCCTGCTGCGCACCATGTACGACCCGCGCATCAGCCTGACCAACGACGTCAGCGCCCAGCTCAAGGAACACTTCGGCGACAAGCTGTACGACGCGGTGATCCCGCGCAACGTGCGCCTGGCCGAGGCGCCGAGCTTCGGCATGCCGGCGCTGGTTTACGACAAACAATCCCGTGGCGCCATCGCCTACCTGGCGCTGGCCGGCGAACTGGTGCGCCGTCAGCGCTCCGCCGCGAAAACCGCTACCGCTTAAGGAACCCCCGCATGGCTGCGAAGAAACGAGGTCTGGGACGAGGCCTGGACGCCCTGCTCGGCGGCACCAGTGTCGCCGCCCTGCAGGAAGAGGCCGCCCAGGTCGACAATCGCGAACTGCAGTACGTGCCGCTGGAGCTGATCCAGCGCGGCAAGTACCAGCCGCGCCGCGACATGGACCAGACCGCTCTGGAAGAGCTGGCCGCCTCGATCCGCGCCCAGGGCGTGATGCAACCCATAGTCCTGCGCCCCATCGGCGGCGGTCGCTTCGAGATCGTCGCCGGCGAACGGCGCTGGCGGGCCAGCCAGCTGGCCGGTCAGGACAAGATCCCGGCCATGGTCCGCGAACTGCCGGACGAAGCCGCCATCGCCATGGCGCTGATCGAGAACATCCAGCGCGAAGACCTCAACCCGATCGAGGAAGCCGTGGCCCTGCAGCGCCTGCAGCAGGAGTTCGAGCTGACCCAGCAGCAGGTCGCCGATGCCGTCGGCAAGTCGCGCGTCACCATCACCAACCTGCTGCGCCTGATCGCCCTGCCGGAGGAGATCAAGACCCTGCTGTCGCACGGCGACCTGGAGATGGGCCATGCCCGCGCGTTGCTCGGTTTACCCCTGGAACAGCAGGTGGAAGCGGCGCGACACGTTGTCGCACGCGGCCTCACCGTTCGTCAGACCGAAGCCCTGGTGCGCCAGTGGCTGACAGCCAAGCCGGCGCCGACCAAGGCCAAGGCCGATCCGGACATTAGTCGCCTCGAACAGCGCCTGGCGGAGCGTCTAGGCTCGCCTGTGCAGATAAAACACGGCAGCAAGGGCAAGGGTCAGCTGGTGATCCGCTACAACTCCCTCGACGAATTGCAGGGCGTGCTCGCCCATATCCGCTGAAACAATTGGCCACATCTGGCCATGTAGCGCACGGTCGGAAATCACTACCCGGCAGTTGAATGGGGGGGATAGGCCCCCTATACTCTGCGCGCAATTTTGTTGGCACTTTTTATGCCAATTCATTGAGTTAAAGCGGTCTAGAGTCGAGGAACCCAGTTGATGGAACGCCGTATGCCGAAGCGCCGGCCCTTCCATCGTTTACCGGTGTTCCCGGTTCTGCTGGCACAGTTGATCGTGCTGCTGTTGGCCGCATTGGTGGCGTGGCAATCGCTGGGGAGCGTTGCCGGTTATTCGGCGTTGTTGGGCGGCATGATCGCCTGGTTGCCGAATCTGTATTTCGCCCATAAGGCGTTCCGCTTCAGCGGCGCGCGGGCGGCTAGAGAGATCGTCCGTTCGTTCTATGCGGGCGAAGCGGGAAAACTGATTCTGACGTTCGTGCTGTTCGCACTGACGTTTGCGGGCGTGAAACCCCTGGAGGCACCGGTTCTGTTCGGTGTCTACCTGCTGACCCTGCTGGTCAGCTGGTTCGCCCCGTTGCTGATAACAAAATTTTCACGACCTTAAAGCGTTCGAGGCAAATAATGGCAGCAGATACCGCTTCGGGTTACATCCAGCACCACCTGACGAACCTGACCTTCGGTCAGCATCCGGTGAATGGCTGGAGTTTCGCCCACACCGCAAAGGAAGCCCAGGAAATGGGTTTCTGGGCCTTCCACGTCGATACCCTGGCGGTGTCGGTGGTGCTCGGCCTGATCTTCATTCTTCTGTTCCGCCTGGCGGCGAGGAAAGCGACGTCCGGGCAACCGGGCGGCTTGCAGAACTTCGTCGAAGTGCTGGTGGAGTTCGTCGACGGCAGCGTCAAGGACACCTTCCACGGGCGTAACCCGCTGATCGCCCCGCTGGCCCTGACCATCTTCGTCTGGGTCTTCTTGATGAACTTCATGGACCTGATCCCGGTCGACTGGCTGCCGATGCTGGCCGCCACCATCGCCGGCGACCCGCACCTGTACTTCCGCGTGGTACCGACTACCGACCCGAACGCCACCCTGGGCCTGGCCCTGTCGGTGTTCGCCCTGATCCTGTTCTACAGCGTCAAGGTCAAGGGCATCGGCGGTTTCCTCGGCGAGCTGACCATGCACCCGTTCAGCTCGAACAACATCGCCATGAAGATCCTGCTGATCCCGGTGAACTTCCTGCTCGAGTTCGTCACCCTGATCGCCAAGCCGGTGTCCCTGGCCCTGCGTCTGTTCGGCAACCTGTATGCCGGCGAACTGATCTTCATCCTGATCGCCATCATGTACAGCGGCGGCCTGCTGCTCGGCGGTCTGGGCGGTGTGCTGCAGCTGGCCTGGGCCATCTTCCACATCCTGATCATCGTGCTGCAAGCGTTCATCTTCATGATGCTGACCATCGTCTACCTGTCGATGGCGCACGAAGATAACCACTAAGCCGTAACAAGTTCCGCGGCGTCGCCCCAGGCGGCGCCTGCCAGGACAAACCCCGCGGCCACGGCCTCGGGGCAGCTGTAAACAAACGATTTCGCTTTACCGCTTCAACAAAAACCTTAACCAATACGACTGTAAGTCGGGAGGAAAAATGGAAACTGTAGTTGGTTTGACCGCTATCGCCGTTGCACTGCTGATCGGCCTGGGTGCCCTGGGTACCGCCATCGGTTTCGGTCTGCTGGGTGGCAAGTTCCTGGAAGGCGCCGCGCGTCAGCCGGAAATGGTTCCGATGCTGCAAGTGAAAATGTTCATCGTCGCCGGTCTGCTCGACGCCGTGACCATGATCGGTGTTGGTATCGCACTGTTCTTCACCTTCGCGAACCCCTTCGTTGGTCAAATCGCAGGCTGATTCACTCGCTTCCGAGTGAATTGGTGTGACGGACAACGAACGAGCGAGGTGTTGGCGTGAACATTAATGCAACCCTGATTGGCCAGTCCGTTGCCTTCTTCATCTTCGTGCTGTTCTGCATGAAGTTCGTATGGCCTCCGGTCATTACGGCTCTGCAGGAACGCCAGAAGAAGATCGCAGACGGCTTGGACGCTGCCAACCGCGCGGCTCGTGATCTGGAGCTGGCCCACGAGAAAGTGGCCCAGCAACTGCGCGACGCCAAAGGTCAGGCTGCCGAAATCATCGAGCAGGCCAAGAAGCGCGCGGCGCAGATCGTCGACGAAGCCCGTGATCAGGCCCGTGGCGAAGCTGACCGTGTGAAGGCTCAGGCTCAGGCCGAGATCGAACAGGAAATCAACGGCATCAAAGACGCCCTGCGCGCCCAAGTGGGCAGCCTGGCGGTCAGCGGTGCAGAGAAGATCCTGGGCGCATCCATCGACCAAAGCGCGCATGCGGAGCTGGTTAACAAACTGGCAGCCGAAATTTAAGCGAGGGCGCGATCATGGCAGAACTGACCACGCTGGCCCGACCTTACGCTAAGGCTGCCTTCGAGCACGCCCAGGCCCACCAGCAACTGGCCAATTGGTCAGCCATGCTCGGCCTGGCTGCAGCGGTGTCGCTCGACGACACCATGCAGCGCGTGCTCAAGGCCCCGCGTCTGACGAGTACAGAAAAGGCCACCGCCTTCATCGAGGTGTGTGGCGACAAGTTCGACGCCCAGGCACAGAACTTCATCCATGTCGTCGCCGAGAACGACCGTCTGGCCCTGTTGCCGGACATCTTCGCCCAGTTCGAGCTGTACAAGGCCGAGCAGGAGAAGTCGATCGACGTGGATGTCACCAGTGCCTTCGCATTGAGCGATGAACAGCAAGACAAACTCGCCAAGGTTCTCAGTGCACGGCTCGGCCGAGAAGTGCGTCTGCACGCCGCGGAAGATGCCACCTTGATCGGTGGTGTACTGATCCGCGCCGGCGACCTGGTTATCGATGGCTCAGTTCGCGGCAAACTCGCGAAGCTGGCCGAAGCATTGAAATCTTGAGTTTGAAGGGGCAGCAGAGCTATGCAGCAACTCAATCCTTCCGAAATTAGTGAAATCATCAAGGGGCGCATCGAGAAACTCGACGTCGCCTCCCAAGCCCGCAACGAAGGCACCATCGTTTCCGTCTCCGACGGCATCGTGCGCATTCACGGTCTCGCTGACGTCATGTACGGCGAAATGATCGAGTTCCCGGGCGGCGTCTACGGTATGGCGCTGAACCTGGAGCAAGACTCCGTCGGCGCCGTCGTGCTGGGTGCTTACACCAGCCTGGCCGAAGGCATGAGCGCCAAGTGCACCGGCCGCATCCTGGAAGTCCCGGTTGGTCCGGAACTGCTGGGCCGCGTGGTCGATGCCCTGGGCAACCCGATCGACGGCAAAGGTCCGATCAACGCTCAAGCCACCGACGCCGTCGAGAAAGTCGCTCCGGGCGTGATCTGGCGTAAGTCGGTCGACCAGCCGGTACAGACCGGCTACAAGTCGGTCGACGCCATGATCCCGGTCGGCCGTGGCCAGCGCGAGCTGATCATCGGCGACCGTCAGATCGGCAAGACCGCCCTGGCCGTCGACGCCATCATCAACCAGAAGAACAGCGGCATCCGCTGCGTCTACGTGGCCATCGGTCAGAAGCAATCGACCATCGCCAACGTGGTGCGCAAGCTGGAAGAAGCCGGCGCCCTGGCCAACACCATCGTGGTGGCGGCTTCGGCTTCGGAATCGGCGGCCCTGCAGTTCCTCGCGCCGTACGCCGGCTGCACCATGGGCGAATACTTCCGCGACCGCGGTGAAGACGCCCTGATCGTGTACGACGACCTGTCCAAGCAGGCCGTGGCCTACCGTCAGATCTCCCTGTTGCTGCGCCGTCCGCCGGGCCGTGAAGCCTACCCGGGCGACGTGTTCTATCTCCACAGCCGTCTGCTGGAGCGCGCTTCCCGCGTTTCCGAAGAGTACGTCGAGAAGTTCACCAATGGCGCCGTGACTGGCAAGACCGGTTCGCTGACCGCTCTGCCGATCATCGAAACCCAGGCTGGCGACGTTTCCGCGTTCGTTCCGACCAACGTGATCTCCATCACCGACGGTCAGATCTTCCTGGAATCGGCCATGTTCAACTCGGGTATCCGTCCGGCGGTCAACGCCGGTATCTCGGTATCCCGTGTGGGTGGTGCCGCGCAGACCAAGATCATCAAGAAGCTCTCCGGTGGTATCCGTACCGCCCTGGCTCAGTACCGTGAACTGGCGGCCTTCGCCCAGTTCGCCTCTGACCTGGACGAAGCCACCCGCAAGCAGCTCGAGCACGGTCAGCGTGTCACCGAACTGATGAAGCAGAAGCAGTACGCGCCCATGTCGATCGCCGACATGTCCGTATCGCTGTACGCTGCCGAGCGCGGCTTCCTGACCGACGTGGAAGTGAACAAAGTTGGCGCCTTCGAAGCGGCCCTGCTGGGCTACTTCAATCGTGAGCTGGCCGATCTGATGGCCAAGATCAACGTGAAAGGTGACTTCAACGACGAAATCGACGCCGGCATCAAGGCTGGTATCGAGAAGTTCAAGGCCACCCAAACCTGGTAAGCCGCAGCGGGCGTCGCGAGACGCCCGCCTGCTAACCCGATAGGTGTCAAATGGCAGGCGCAAAAGAGATTCGCAGCAAGATTGCGAGCATCAAAAGCACGCAGAAGATCACCAGCGCCATGGAAAAGGTGGCGGTCAGCAAGATGCGCAAGGCACAACAGCGCATGGCAGCTAGCCGTCCCTACGCGGAGCGTATCCGCCAGGTGATTGGTCATCTGGCCAACGCCAACCCGGAGTACCGCCACCCCTTCATGGTCGAGCGCGAAGTAAAACGTGCCGGTTATGTGGTGGTGAGCAGTGACCGCGGTCTGTGCGGTGGTCTGAACACCAACCTGTTCAAGGCCCTGGTCAGGGACATGGCGAAAGATCGCGAGCAAGGCGTGGAGATCGATCTCTGCGTGATTGGCTCCAAGGGCGCGGCATTCTTCCGCAACTTTGGTGGCAATGTGGTTGCTGCGATCAGCCACCTCGGCGAGGAGCCGTCGATCAACGACCTGATCGGTAGCGTCAAGGTCATGCTCGATGCCTACCTCGAAGGGCGTATCGACCGTCTGTCCGTGGTCTCGAACAAGTTCATCAACACCATGACGCAGAAGCCGACGGTGGAACAGTTGATTCCGCTGGTGGCCGATCCGGATCAAGAGCTCAAGCATCACTGGGACTATCTGTATGAGCCCGATGCCAAGGAGCTGCTCGACGGTCTGATGGTTCGCTACGTCGAATCGCAGGTGTACCAGGCGGTGGTCGAGAACAACGCGGCCGAGCAGGCTGCGCGGATGATCGCGATGAAGAACGCCACCGACAACGCCGGTGAACTGATCAGCGATTTGCAGCTGATCTACAACAAGGCGCGTCAGGCAGCGATCACCCAAGAGATTTCGGAAATCGTCGGCGGCGCTGCCGCGGTTTAAGAACGGTTCAAATATTCAGAGGAACCAAAGATGAGTAGCGGACGTATCGTTCAAATCATCGGCGCCGTTATCGACGTGGAATTCCCGCGTGATCAGGTGCCAGCCGTATACGAGGCGCTGAAAGTAGTCGGCGCCGAAACCACCCTGGAAGTCCAGCAGCAGCTGGGCGACGGCGTGGTGCGTTCCATTGCGATGGGTTCGACCGAAGGCCTCAAGCGTGGCCTGGACGTCACCCGCACCCACAAGGCCATCTCGGTACCGGTCGGTAAAGCGACCCTGGGCCGGATCATGGACGTGCTGGGCAACCCGATCGACGAAGCCGGCCCGATTGGCGAAGAAGAGGAGTGGGAAATCCACCGCGCTGCGCCGAGCTATGCCGAGCAAGCCGGCGGCAACGAGCTGCTGGAAACCGGCATCAAGGTGATCGACCTGGTCTGCCCGTTCGCCAAGGGCGGTAAGGTCGGTCTGTTCGGTGGCGCCGGCGTCGGCAAGACCGTGAACATGATGGAACTGATCCGTAACATCGCCATCGAGCACAGCGGTTATTCCGTGTTCGCCGGTGTGGGCGAGCGTACCCGTGAGGGTAACGACTTCTACCACGAGATGAAGGACTCCAACGTTCTCGACAAGGTAGCCCTGGTCTACGGTCAGATGAACGAGCCGCCAGGCAACCGTCTGCGCGTGGCGCTGACCGGCCTGACCATGGCCGAGAAGTTCCGTGACGAGGGTCGCGACGTACTGCTGTTCGTCGACAACATCTACCGTTACACCCTGGCCGGTACCGAAGTATCCGCACTGCTCGGCCGTATGCCGTCGGCAGTGGGTTACCAGCCGACCCTGGCCGAAGAGATGGGCGTTCTGCAGGAGCGCATCACCTCCACCAAGAAAGGCTCGATCACCTCGATCCAGGCCGTCTACGTACCTGCGGACGACCTGACCGACCCGAGCCCGGCGACCACCTTCGCCCACTTGGACGCCACCGTCGTACTGTCCCGTGACATCGCTTCCCTGGGTATCTACCCGGCCGTTGACCCGCTGGACTCCACCAGCCGTCAGCTGGACCCGAACGTCATCGGCAACGAACACTACGAGACCGCTCGTGGCGTTCAGTACGTGCTGCAGCGTTACAAGGAACTGAAGGACATCATCGCCATCCTCGGTATGGACGAGCTGTCCGAGTCGGACAAGCAGCTGGTATCGCGCGCTCGTAAGATCCAGCGTTTCCTGTCCCAGCCGTTCTTCGTGGCCGAAGTCTTCACCGGTTCGCCGGGCAAGTACGTGTCCCTCAAGGACACCATCGCCGGCTTCAGCGGCATTCTCAAGGGCGACTACGACCACCTGCCGGAACAAGCGTTCTACATGGTTGGCGGCATCGAAGAAGCCATCGAGAAGGCGAAGAAACTGTAATCACCCTATGCGCCCGGCGACGGGCGCATCAGGTTGTGGATAAACTTGTCCACAGCCTGTCACGTGAGGCAAGCGTATGGCTATGACAGTTCATTGCGATATCGTCAGCGCGGAAGCGGAGATCTTCTCCGGCCTGGTCGAGATGGTGATTGCGCACGGCAACCTGGGTGATCTGGGTATCGCTCCGGGCCACGCGCCGCTGATCACCGACCTCAAGCCGGGTCCGATCCGCCTGATCAAGCAAGGCGGCGAAGCCGAGGTGTACTACATCTCCGGTGGCTTCCTCGAAGTGCAGCCGAACATGGTCAAGGTTCTCGCCGACACCGTGCAGCGTGCTGCCGATATCGACGAAGCCGCCGCCCAGGAGGCCCTCAAGGCCGCCGAGAAGGCCCTGCACCAGCAGGGCGCGGAATTCGACTACGGTTCCGCCGCTTCTCACCTGGCGGAGGTCGCGGCCCAGCTGCGTACCGTCCAGCAGCTGCGCAAGAAGTTCGGCGGCTAACGCCGGCGGCTTCAACCGCGTTGGGAGAAAGGGTAGCCTTGGCTACCCTTTTTCTTTGTCCGACGTTTTTACCTTTGTCAGTCAGTAGCCCGGATGCAATCCGGGACGATCACCCCCGGACCTGATCCGGGCTACAGATAGGATCTGCTTCCATGTCGCTCGATATCGTTATCCTCGCCGCCGGTCAGGGCACGCGCATGCGTTCCGCGCTGCCCAAGGTCCTGCACCCGGTCGCCGGCCAGTCCATGCTCGGCCACGTGATCGCCACCGCCCGTCAGCTGCAGCCGCAAGGCATCCACGTGGTGATCGGCCATGGCGCCGAGCGGGTACGCGAGCGCCTGGCTGCCGACGACCTCAACTTCGTCCTGCAGGCCGAGCGCCTCGGCACCGGCCATGCCGTTGCCCAGGCGCTGCCGGCCTTGAGTGCCGAGCGTGTGCTGATCCTCTACGGCGACGTGCCGCTGATCGAAGCCGAGACCCTTCAGCGCCTGCTGGCCAAGGTAGCCGACGAGCAACTGGCCCTGCTCACAGTCGATCTGGTCGACCCCACCGGCTACGGCCGTATCGTCCGCGACGCGGCAGGCGTGGTGCAGGCCATAGTCGAGCACAAGGACGCCACCCCTGAGCAGCGGCAGATCTGCGAGGGCAACACCGGCATCCTCGCCGTGCCCGGCAAGCGCCTGGGCGACTGGCTCGGCCGCCTGTCCAACAGCAACGCCCAGGGCGAGTACTACCTCACCGACGTGATCGCGATGGCCGTGGCCGACGGCCTGCTGGTGGCCACCGAGCAGCCGCAGGACGCCATGGAAGTGCAGGGCGCCAACGACCGCATCCAGCTCGCCGAGCTGGAGCGTCACTACCAGCAGCGCGCCGCGCAGCGCTTGATGGCCCAAGGCGTGACCCTGCGCGACCCGGCGCGTTTCGACCTGCGTGGCGAGGTGACGGTGGGCCGCGACGTGCTGATCGACGTCAACGTGATTCTCGAAGGCAAGGTGCTGATCGAGGATGACGTACAGATTGGCCCGAACTGCGTGATCAAGGACTCGACCCTGCGCAAGGGCGCCATCGTCAAGGCCAACAGCCACCTGGAAGGCGCCGAGCTGGGCGAGGGCGCCGACTGCGGCCCGTTCGCCCGCCTGCGCCCTGGCGCCAGACTGGGGGCCAAGGCCCATGTCGGCAACTTCGTCGAGCTGAAGAACGCGGTGCTCGGCGAGGGCGCCAAGGCCGGTCACCTGAGCTACCTGGGCGACGCCGAGATCGGCGCGCGGACCAATATCGGCGCCGGCACCATCACCTGCAATTACGATGGCGCCAACAAGTTCCGCACGGTGATGGGCGAGGACGTGTTTATCGGCTCCAACAGCGCGCTGGTAGCGCCGGTTACCCTCGGCGATCGCGCCACCACCGGTGCCGGCTCGACCATCACCGCCGACGTGCCGGCCGACACCCTGGCCGTCGGCCGCGCCAAGCAGCGCAATATCGAAGGCTGGAAGCGGCCGACCAAGAAGACCTGACGGAGCCGGCAAGGATGCCACCAGGCAAACGCTGGATACTGCCCGGGCTGCTGCTGCTCTGGGCCTTGCTGCCGGAATGGCCGCGGATTCCGGTGGACGGCGCCAGCGCCCGGGACTGGAATCCGCAGACCTTCTGGTTCGAGCCCTGGGGACGCTCCGGCGTGCACAAGGGCATAGACATCTTCGCCAGGCTCGGCAAGCCGGTGCGCTCCAGCAGCTACGGCCTGGTGCTGTTTCGCGGCGAGATCGAGCAGGGCGGCAAGGTGGTCGTCGCCCTGGGGCCGAAGTGGCGCATTCATTACTACGCCCACCTGCACAGCGTCGAGGTCTTTCCGGGCCAGCCGCTGCTGACCGGCAGCGTGCTGGGCTCGGTCGGCGACAGTGGCAACGCCCGCGGCAAACCGGCGCATCTGCACTACTCGATCGTCAGCCTGCTGCCGCTGCCCTGGCGCGCGGACGACTCGACCCAGGGCTGGAAGAAGATGTTCTACCTCGACCCCAACGCGATCCTGCCGGCTCGTTGAGCGAGCGGGCCGGGCAGGGCGCCACCTCGTCCGGCGCCCTCGGCGGACCAGTCCGCGACCTGCGCGCCCTACGTCGATTCGCGCTTGACTCGAAAGCTTCGTTAGGTTTTGATTCGCGCCATTATCTTTCGAATCGAAACTTAAGCATGTCGAAGCGCAATACGCCGCAACGTCGCCACACCATTCTCGCCTTGCTCGCCGAGCAGGGCGAGGTGAGCGTGGACGCCCTGGCGCAGCACTTCGCCACCAGCGAAGTGACCATCCGCAAGGACCTCGCTGCGCTGGAGAAGAACGGCCTGCTGCTGCGCCGCTACGGCGGCGCGGTGCCGGTGCCGCAGGAGCTGATCGGCGAGCCGACGCAGCCGCTTTCCCCGCACAAGCAGGCCATCGCCCGTGCCGGCGTGGCGCGCGTCCGCGAGCACGCGCGAATCATCATCGACAGCGGCACCACCACCGCGGCGATGATCCCCCAGCTCGGCCACCGGCCCGGCCTGGTGGTGATGACCAACTCGCTGAACGTGGCCAACGCCCTGCGCGAACTGGAGCACGAGCCGGTGCTGCTGATGACCGGCGGCACCTGGGACCCGCACTCGGAGTCCTTCCAGGGCCAGGTGGCCGAGCAGGTGCTGCGTTCCTACGATTTCGACCAGCTGTTTATCGGCGCCGACGGCATCGACCTGGAGCGCGGCACCACCACCTTCAACGAGCTGCTCGGTCTGTCGCGGGTGATGGCCGAGGTCGCCCGCGAGGTCATCGTCATGGTCGAGAGCGACAAGATCGGCCGGCGTATCCCCAATCTCGAGCTGCCCTGGGGCAGCGTGCATACCCTGATCACCGATTCGCGCCTGGATGCCCAGGCGGCCGAACAAATACGCGCGCGCGGCATCCAGCTAATTCTCGCGCCGCTGGAAACTTGAGGAGACAACCATGTGTGGAATCGTCGGCGCCATCGCGGAGCGCAATATCACCCCTGTTCTGGTGGAAGGCCTCAAGCGCCTGGAATACCGCGGCTATGACAGCGCCGGGGTGGCGCTGCTGACCGAGCAGGGCGCACTGGATCGCCGCCGCCGCGTGGGCAAGGTCAGCGAACTGCAGGCCGCCCTGCAGGCCGAGCCGCTGGCCGGGCGTCTGGGCATCGCCCACACCCGCTGGGCCACCCACGGCGCGCCGAGCGAGCGCAACGCCCACCCGCACTTTTCGGGTCATGAGTTGGCCGTGGTGCACAACGGCATCATCGAGAACCACGAAGAGCTGCGCGAGCGCCTCACGGGCCTGGGCTACGTGTTCAGCTCCGATACCGACACCGAAACCATCGTCCACCTGCTCGAGCACAAGCTGCAGCAACTCGGCGACCTCACCGCCGCGCTCAAGGCCGCCATCCCCGAACTGCACGGCGCCTACGGCCTGGCGGTGATCAGTGTCAAGCAGCCCGACCGTCTGCTCGCCGCCCGCAGCGGCAGCCCGCTGGTGATCGGCCTTGGCCACGGCGAGAACTTCCTCGCCTCCGATCAACTGGCGCTGCGTCAGGTCACCGACCGCTTTATCTACCTGGAAGAGGGCGACATCGCCGAGATTCGCCGCGACAGCGTGCAACTGTGGGACGCCGCCGGCCAGCCGGTGCAGCGCGAGGCGGTGCAGTACCACGAAGGCGCCGAGGCAGCCGACAAGGGCGAATACCGCCACTTCATGCTCAAGGAAATCCACGAGCAGCCCAAGGTGGTGCAACGCACCCTGGAAGGCCGTCTGGGCAGCGACCACGTGCTGGTGCAGGCCTTCGGCCCGCAGGCCGCCGAGCTGTTCGCCAAGGTCAGGAACGTGCAGATCGTCGCCTGTGGCACCAGCTACCACGCCGGCATGGTCGCCCGTTACTGGCTGGAAGAGCTGGCCGGCATCCCCTGTCAGGTCGAAGTGGCCAGCGAGTTCCGCTACCGCAAGGTGGTGGTGCAGCCGGACACCCTGTTCGTCAGCGTGTCGCAGTCCGGCGAGACCGCCGACACCCTGGCCGCGCTGCGCAACGCCAAGGAGAAGGCGCCGGGCCAGGGCGGCTACCTGGCCAGCCTGGTGATCTGCAACGTCGGCACCAGCTCGCTGGTGCGCGAGTCCGACCTGTGCCTGCTGACCCAGGCCGGCCCGGAAATCGGCGTGGCCTCGACCAAGGCCTTCACCACCCAGCTGGTGGGCCTGATGCTGCTGACCCTGGCCCTCGGCCAGGTGCACGGCAACCTGGACAAGGCGCTGACCGCCGAGCTGGTGGAAGAGCTGCGCCGCCTGCCGACCCGCCTGGGCGAAGCGCTGGCGATGGACAAGACGGTCGAGAAGATCTCCGAGCTGTTCGCCGAGAAGCACCACAGCCTGTTCCTCGGCCGCGGCGCGCAGTACCCGGTGGCCATGGAAGGGGCGCTCAAGCTCAAGGAAATCTCCTATATCCACGCCGAGGCCTACCCGGCCGGCGAGCTCAAGCATGGGCCGCTGGCGCTGGTCGACGCCGACATGCCGGTGGTCACGGTGGCGCCGAACAACGAGCTGCTGGAAAAACTCAAGTCCAACCTGCAGGAAGTGCGCGCCCGCGGCGGCGAGCTGATCGTCTTCGCCGACCAGCAGGCCGGCATGCGCAACGGCGAGGGCACCCACGTGGTGGCCATGCCGCATATCCACGACCTGCTCGCGCCTATCCTCTACACCGTGCCGCTGCAGCTGCTGTCCTACTACGTCGCCGTGCTCAAGGGCACCGACGTCGACCAGCCGCGCAACCTGGCCAAGAGCGTGACGGTCGAATAAGGCCGCTGGCGAAGAAAAGCCCGTCCATCTGGACGGGCTTTTGCGTTTCTATCACGCCGAAATCTTGCTCAGGTGCAGCTCTTCGGGGCGTAGCGTAAGCACGCGAACGCCTTCGCGGGTGACCGCCACGGTGTGTTCGAATTGCGCCGAGAGCTGGCCTTCGCAGGTCACCACCGTCCAGCCGTCGCGCAGGGTGCGTACATCCGCCTTGCCCTGGTTGAGCATGGGTTCGATGGTGAAGGTCATGCCTTCGCGCAGCGTCAGGCCGGTGCCGGCTTTGCCCCAGTGCAGCACTTCGGGTGGCTCGTGCATTTCCCGGCCAATGCCGTGGCCGCAGTAGTCGCGAACCACCGAATAGCCGTGGGCGCGAGCGTGCCGTTCGATGGCGTGGCCGATATCCCCGAGCCGGGCGCCTGGCCTCACGGCTTCGATGCCCTTGCACATCGCTTCATAGGTAATCCGGGTGAGCTGACGAGCCTGGTCCGACACCTCACCGATCAGGTAGGTCTTGCTCGAATCGGCGATATAGCCGTTCTTTTCCAGGGTGATGTCGAAATTCACCAGATCGCCGCTGCGCAGAATCTCGTCAGCGCTGGGTACGCCATGGCACACCACCTCGTTGCGCGACGTGTTCATGGCGTAGGCGAAACCATACTGTCCCTTGCTCGCCGGGCGCGCCTTGAGTTCACCGACGATGTAGTTATCCACAAGGTCGTTGACCTGCAGGGTGGACATGCCGAGCAGATCCAGGCGATCCAGATAGGCGAACACCGAGGCCAGCAACCTGCCGGATTCCGCCATCAGGGCGATCTGCTGCGGCGTCTTGCTCATGAGGCGTCCGCCATGCGCGGCGGGACCACTACGCCGGCTGCGCGCAGCTCGGCGGCCATCACCTCGTTGAAACTCAGCGTCGGGTTCATCTCGCAGAGCATGCCGATGCGAATCCAGAACCCTGCCTGGGCATTGATGGAACGGCCCGACACGCTGCTCGCCCGGCGAATCTGGTCGTGCAGCTCATCATCGATATTGACGATACCCATGCTGATTTTCCTTTATATGGTTCGTATATGAAACATATATAAACACGGATAGGTTTAGTCCACCAGCGCCAGTAGCAGGGCAAAGGAGGCTCACTCATCCCTTACACTGGTGCCAGGCATGCAGGCAGGCTGGGCCCTTGACTCAGGCAGGAACAGGAGAGCGGATGAAGTGCGCAGATGTGAAACGCAGAACGGCCGAGGGCGTTCTGTTCGATACCCAGATCATGGTCAACCCGGCCAATACCACGGAGTGGATCGTGTTGTTCAAGAAAGACGCGGGCCGCAGCTTCTTTCTGGTGGATGAAGACGAGCAGGTGCAGACCTTTGCCAGCCTGGATGCACTAATGCCGGAGCTGCGGGCTCTGGGTATCAAGCGGGTCGAGGTGCAGCTGTGAGCAGTTGCTCACAGTTGCCGGGGATCAACTTGTGGATATCCTCGTGATACCTGGCTAAAGCCCTGATAGATAGGGTCTTTCAGCGATTTGTACAGAAACTGCACGCCTGCATGCCCACTATCCACAGAGCACCTGGATAACAGGCTTTCTATCCTGTTGATAAGGCTCTGAAATCCAGAGATAGCAAGGCTTCCAGCGCTTTGTTCGGTTTTTCGCCAAGCTCAATCGGTGCCGGGACGGTAGAGATGACGATGCGCCGCGTCGTACAGCGCCGATTCGGCGAAGGCGCCCGGATCTAGCACGCGGCCGACCAGGATCAGCGCAGTGCGGCGAAAGTCCTTGGCGGCGACCTTGGCCTCGATATCGGCCAAGGTGCCCTGTACCCAGTCCTGATCGGGCCAGCTCGCCCTGTGGATAACCGCGATGGGGCAGTCGGCGCCATAGTGCGGCAGCAGCTCGCCGACTATGGCCGGCAGCTGACGCACGCCGAGGTGGATGGCCAGGGTCGCGCGGTGCCTGGCCAGGTCATGCAACTGCTCGCCCTCGGGCATCGGCGAGGTGGTGCCGTAGCGGGTAAGGATCAGGGTCTGCGACACGCCGGGCAGGGTCAGTTCGCTTTCCAGCAAGGCGGCGCAAGCAGCGGTGGCGGTGACCCCGGGGACTATCTCGAAGGGGATGCCGAGGGCGCGCAACTCGCGAATCTGCTCGCCGATGGCACCGTACAGCGAGGGGTCGCCGGAATGCACGCGGGCCACGTCCTGGCCGCGCTTATGGGCCTGGCGCAGCAGTTCGATAATCTCGCTCAGGTGCAATTCGGCGGTATTCACCACCCGTTCGGCGCTATGGCCCTGCAGCACCGCCTCGGGCACCAGCGAGCCGGCGTAGAGGATCACCGGGCACGAACGGATCAGGCGCTGCCCCTTGACGGTGATCAGCTCGGGGTCGCCGGGGCCGGCGCCGATAAAGTAGACGGTCATGCTGCGGGCTCTCTCTCGAAAGTGGCCAGCGCACAGGTGGCGTTGGCCGTGCGGTTTTTCTCGCCGAGCAGACGAGGCGTGGCGCCCAGGCGGGCGGCCAGGGCCAGGGCGCAGGGCTCGGCCACCGCGGGGCTGCCGGTGACGGACTGGACCAGGGCGTTGCCGCCGGTGGCCGACTGCTGAGGCGCGAGTTCTTCGCTGCTGAAGAACTGCGGCCTCAGCTTCAGCTGCTCGGCCAGTTCCTGCAGTGCCGTTTCCTCGCGCTTGTGGGCGATGCTGGCCAATCCGGCCAGGTTATCCACAGTCAGCTCATGCTGGCTTAGGCTGTGGATAAGCAGGGCTAGCAGCTCGTCCAGGCTGCAGCCGCGCCGGCAGCCCAGTCCGGCCACCACCTGCGGCGGCGATGCTGAGCGGCATGTGGAAGAGGCGGGCAGCATAGGCGGTATTCGGGCTGAGTGGCGGCGTAGCTCAACATGGCGCCCCCCACCGGTCAACCGCGATTGACCGACCGCCGCGGCCTGCGTAGCCTTCTCGCGTTCGAGGTTCTTCCCGGCAGTGCCGCCGGGAAGCTAAGAGGGAACAGGGTCGATGCCCTGGCTGCCCCCGCAACTGTAAACGGTCTCAAGCCCTTCGACACACCACTGCCCTATGGCGGGAAGGTGAAGGGTCGCGTATTACGCAGACCGTGAGCCAGGAGACCTGCCTCGTTTCGTCAGCCAACTGTTCGGACGGGGTGATCCGACGCGGCCAGCATGCTCGCGCGTGCTTGTCTGCCCGTCCCCGTCCGCCGAATTTATCGTCGCCACGGGGCCCGCCATGAAAACCCTCGCCAAACTGCCCGTCACCATCGTCACCGGTTTTCTCGGTGCCGGCAAAACCACCTTGTTGCGCCATCTGCTGGCTCACGCCGAGGGGCGCCGTATCGCGGTGATCGTCAACGAGTTCGGCGAGCTGGGCATCGACGGCGAGATCCTCAAGCAGTGCGCCATCGGCTGCAGCGAGGAAGAGGCCATGGGCCGCGTCTTCGAGCTGGCCAATGGCTGCCTGTGCTGCACGGTGCAGGAAGAGTTCTTCCCGGTGATGCGCGAGTTGGTGGCGCGGCGTGACGATCTCGACCATATCCTGATCGAGACTAGCGGCCTGGCCCTGCCCAAGCCGCTGGTGCAGGCCTTCAACTGGCCGGAAATCCGCAACGCCTGCACCGTCGATGCGGTGATCACCGTAGTCGACAGCCCGGCTGTGCTGGCCGGCACCTTCGCCGCCTTCCCCGAGCAGGTGGACGCGCAGCGCCAGCTCGACCCCAACCTCGACCACGAATCGCCGCTGCACGAGCTGTTCGCCGATCAGCTGGCCAGCGCCGACCTGGTGATCCTCAACAAGGCCGACCTGCTCGACGCCGAGGCGCTGGCCGCGGTACGCGCGGAGGTGGCCGAGGAGCTGCCGGCGGCGGTCAAGGTGATCGAGGCGCATGGCGGCGAGTTGCCGCTGGACGTGCTGCTGGGCCTGAACAGCGAAACCGAGCTGCATATCGACAGCCGCCGCACCCATCACGACGATGAAGACGACGACCACGATCACGAAGAATTCGCTTCGTTCCACGTGGAACTACCCGAAGCCGAGGAGGCGCGCCTGCTGGCCGCGCTGAAGGACGCGGTGGGCAAACACGGCATCCTGCGGGTCAAGGGCTTCGCCGCCATCCCTGGCAAACCGATGCGTCTGTTGGTCCAGGGTGTCGGCCAGCGCTTCGACCGCCACTTCGACCGCGCCTGGCAGGCCGACGAGCCGCGCCTGAGCCGCCTGGTGCTGATTGGCCAGCAGCTCGACCGCGCGGCCATCGAAGCCGAGCTGCAAGCGGCGCTGGTTTGATGGTGATCGCCGGCAAGCCGGCTCCTACACATCCCGCAGGAGCCGGCTTGCCGGCGATTTATCGGGACCTCTGATGCACCTTCTACGCACCCAGCCCGGCGCCCAGTTACCCGCCGACAGCATCGCCGACCTCGGCCAGACCCCGGCCGAGCTGGTGATCCTGTGCACCGGCGATTCGCACCTGTCCTTGCTGGCCGAGGCCGCGCGGCAGCTGCCGGACGATTACCCCAGCCTGCGCCTGGCCAGCCCGGCGCAGCTGAGCAACCACGCCTCGGTGGACTACTACGTCGAGCAGGTGCTGCAGCACGCCAAGGTCATCCTGATCTCGGTGCATGGTGGCGTCAGCTACTGGCGCTACGGCATCGAGCGCCTGGTGGAGCTGGGGACGCGCGGCGCCAGGGTGATCATGGTGCCGGGCGACGACAAGCCCGACCCTGAGCTGAGTGCGCTCGGCAACGTCGCCGAGGAAGATAGCCAGCGCCTCTGGCAATACCTGCGCCAGGGCGGGCTGGACAACGCGCGCCAGCTGTTTCGCTGCATCGGCAGCCGCTGGCTGGGGCGTGACGACAGTTGGCGGGAGCCACAGCCGCTACCGCGTGTCGGCCTCTATCACCCGCAGCACAGTCCGGCCACGCTGGCCGCCTGGCGTGCGCAGTGGCAACCCGGCGCGCCTGTGGCGGCGCTGCTGTTCTACCGCAACCATGTGCAGTCGGCGAACACCGCCTTCGTCGATGCCTTCTGCCGGCATTTGCAGGCCCAGGGCCTCAACCCGCTGCCGATTGCCGTGGCCAGCCTCAAGGAACCGGCCTGCCTGTATCAGGTGCAGGAGTGGCTGGATGACACCCAGGCTGCGCTGATCATCAATACCACCGGCTTTGCCCTGTCCAACCCCGAGGCGCCGCAGGCGCGGGTGTTCCGTCGCGATATCCCGGTGCTGCAGGCCATCTGCGCGCTGGACAACCAGGCGCAGTGGCAGGCCAGCGCCCAGGGCCTGGGCTCGCGTGACCTGGCGATGCACGTGGTGCTGCCGGAGCTGGATGGCCGGCTGATCGGCACCGCCATCAGCTTCAAGGGCCTGGCCTGGCGCAGCGAGCGTAGCCAGAGCGATGTGCTGTGCTACCAGGCGCATGAATCGGGCATGGCCTTCGTCGCCGAGCTGGCACGTAACTGGTGCAAGTTGGCGCTTAAAAGCAACAATCAGAAGCGAATCGCGCTGATCCTGGCCAATTACCCGACCCGTGACGGCCGCATCGGCAACGGCGTCGGCCTGGATACCCCGGCCGCCGCGCTGAATGTCCTCCGCGCGCTGCAACAGCAGGGCTACCCGGTGGATAAGCTGCCGGACAGCGGCACCGCACTTGTCTACAGCCTGCTCGGTGGCGTCACCAACGATCTGGATGGCCTGGATTCGCGCCCCTGTGCGCAGAGTCTGGCACTGGATGACTATCTGCGGTTCTTCCACAGCCTGCCTGAGCAAAATCAGCAGGCGGTGCGCGAACGTTGGGACGAGCCGCAGCAGGATCCGATGTTCCGCAGCGGGCGGATGATGGTGGCCGGCCTGCGCTTCGGTCTCACCTTCGTCGGCATCCAGCCGGCGCGCGGCTACCAGCTCGACCCGGCGGCGGTATACCACGACCCCGATCTGGTGCCGCCGCACGGCTATATCGCCTTCTACGCCTGGCTGCGCACGGCCTTCGCCGCCGATGCGCTGATCCACGTTGGCAAGCACGGCAACCTGGAATGGCTGCCGGGCAAGAGCGTCGGCCTCTCCGAGGGCTGCTGGCCGCAGGCGCTGATCGGCCCGCTGCCGAATATCTATCCCTTTATCGTCAACGATCCGGGCGAGGGGGCGCAGGCCAAGCGCCGCACCCAGGCAGTGATCATCGATCACCTGATGCCGCCGCTGACCCGTGCCGAGAGCTACGGCCCGCTGCGCGACCTGGAGCGCCTGGCCGACGAGTATTTCGAGGCCAGCCAGCTCGACCAGCGCCGCGCCGTGGAGCTGCGCGGCGAGATCCTGACCAAGGTGCGCGAAGCCAGCCTCGACCGCGAGCTGGGTCTGCAACTGAGCGACGACCCGGAAAGCTGGCTGCCGCAGCTCGATGCCTACCTGTGTGACCTCAAGGAATCGCAGATCCGCGATGGCCTGCACGTGTTCGGCGAGTCGCCGGCCGGCCAGCTGCGTCGCGATACCCTGCTGGCGCTGCTGCGTATCCCCCGTGGCGATGGCCAGGGCGCCAATGCCAGCCTGCTGCGCGCGCTGGCTCGCGGCCTGGAGCTGGGTCTCGATCCGCTGGATTGCGATATGGGCCAGGCCTGGCAAGGGCTGCGTCCACAGGCGTTGCAGGCTGTGGATAACAGCCTGTGGCGCACGTTCGGCGACACCCGCGAACGCCTGGAGCTGCTGGCGCTCGCATTGATCGAGCGACGCCTGAATGGTGAGCGCATCGGCGATTTCGGTGCCGAGGTGGCGCTGATCCTCGATGGCCTGGCCGAGCATATCGCGCCGTTGCTCGATGCGTGCGGCGAAGCCGAGATGAGTGGCCTATTGGCGGCTTTGGAAGGGCGTTTCGTGCCCGCCGGGCCAAGCGGCGCGCCGAGTCGCGGGCGCCTGGATGTGCTGCCCACCGGGCGCAACTTCTTTACCGTCGACGTGCGCCATCTGCCCACGCCGACCGCCTGGCGCCTCGGCGTGCAGGCGGCTGATCGTCTGCTCGAACGTCATCTGCAGGACGAGGGCGATCACCTGCGCCAGCTCGGCCTGTCGGTGTGGGGCACGGCAACCATGCGCACCGGTGGCGACGATATCGCCCAGGCTCTGGCGCTGATGGGCGTGCGCCCGGTTTGGCAGCCCGGCAGCCAGCGCGTCGAGCGCTGTGAGGTGCTGCCGCTGGAACAGCTCGGTCGACCCCGGGTGGATGTCACCCTGCGTGTCTCGGGCTTCTTCCGCGATGCCTTCAGCAACCTGATTCGCCTGTTCGACGAGGCGGTGCAGGCGGTGATCGAGTTGGACGAACCGGAAGACATGAACCCGCTGTCGGCGCGGGTCTGGCGTGAGTCGCTGGCGCTCGAGGACAGCGGCCTGGATGCAGCCGAAGCACGGCGCCAGGCCGGCTGGCGGGTGTTCGGCGCCAAGCCGGGGGCCTATGGTGCCGGGGTGCAGAACGCCATCGAGGAGCGCCTGTGGCAGAGCCGCGCGGATCTCGCCGAGGTGTATCTGAACTGGGGCGGCTACGCCTACGGCAGCGGCGCCGAGGGCACGCCGGCGCGGGCGCAGTTCGCCGAACGCCTGGAGCAGCTGCAGGCGGTGCTGCACAACCAGGATAACCGCGAGCACGACATCCTCGATTCCAACGACTACTACCAGTTCCAGGGCGGCATGCTGGCGGCGGTGGAAACCCTGCGCGGGCTCAAGGTGGCCAGTTACCTGGGCGACAACAGCCAGCCGGACACCCCGCGCATCCGCACCTTGAAGGAAGAACTGGGGCGCGTGGTGCGCGCCCGCGCCGCCAATCCCAAGTGGATCGCGGGCATGAAGCGCCACGGCTACAAGGGCGCCTTCGAGCTGGCCGCGACCGTCGACTACCTGTTCGCCTTCGACGCCACCAGCGAGCTGGTCGATGACCACCAGTACGCGCTGCTCACCGATGCCTACCTGCTCGACAAAGACACCCGCGACTTTATCCAGCAGCACAACCCCGGCGCCCTCAACGACATCCTCGAACGCCTGCTGGAAGCCCAGCAGCGCGGACTGTGGCAGACCCCCGGTGAGTACCGCGAGGCGCTGGAAAACCTGCTGCTCGATAGCGAGGAGTCATGACGCGACGCATTCCCCTAGGGTGGGTTAGCCGGCTGTCGCGGTGCCTGGTCGGTTCGCCGAAGCGGGTGCGGCGTAACCCACCATTGGCGCCACACGATGTATCGCCTGGTGGGTTACGCGGCGCGCCGAGTTTTTCTGCAGATACAAGGCCGGCGTTCTGCGCCGCTAACCCACCCTACGGGGGCATGCAGCCCGTAGCCCGGATGCCATCCGGGCACTGCGCGACCAACGGCCCCGGATTGCATCCGGGCTACATCCATACCCACGGATCATGTCCATGACCGAATACCACTTCCCCCTCGCCGCCGTGGTCGGTGCCGACTCGTTGAAGCTGGCGCTATGCCTGGCGGCCATCGACCCGGCCATCGGCGGCGTGCTGATCGAGGGCCCGCGCGGCATGGCCAAGTCGACCCTGGCCCGTGGCCTGGCCGATCTGCTGGACGGCGGGCGCTTCGTCACCCTGCCGCTGGGGGCGAGCGAGGAGCGCATCGTCGGCACCCTGGATCTGGATGCGGCCCTCGGCGAAGGCCGCACGCAGTTCTCGCTCGGCCTCTTGGCCCGCGCCGACGGCGGCGTGCTCTATGTCGATGAGGTCAACCTGCTGCCCGATCATCTGGTCGACCTGCTGCTCGATGCCGCCGCCAGCGGGGTCAACCACGTCGAGCGTGACGGCATCTCCCATCGCCATGCCGCGCGCTTTGTGCTAATCGGCACCATGAACGTCGAGGAGGGTGAGCTGCGCCCGCAACTGCTCGACCGCTTCGGCCTCAATCTGGCGCTGGACGGCCAGCCGCAACCGGCCGAGCGCGCCGAGATCGTCCGTCGCCGCCTGGCGTTCGATGCCGACCCCGCCGCCTTCCTGCAACGCTGGCAGACCGAGCAGGATGCCCTGGCCGAGCGCTGCCAGAACGCCCGCCAGCGCCTGGCCGATATCCCGCTGGATGACGCTGCGCTGGGCGAGATTAGCCAGCGCTGCTTCGCCGCCGCGGTCGATGGCCTGCGCGCCGATCTGGTCTGGCTGCGCGCCGCCCGTGCCCATGCCGCCTGGCGCGGCGCGGCGCCTATCGAGCCGGTGGATATCGACGCGGTAGAAGACTTCGTCCTGCGTCATCGTCGTCGTCAGCCACAACCGCCGGCCGCCACGCTGCCCGAGCAGGGTCAGGCGCCGCAGCAGTCGCAGGAGCAGCAACAGGGCGAAGGTCAGTGGGGCGAGCTGCCGGCGCAGCCACAGGCCATGGGCGAGCGGCGGGTGCCGCCGCGCTGGGCAAAAAAGCCCTGAGCATCCGCCCGCACACAGCCACAGGCGCGGATGCCGGCAATCGGCCCGGACGACTCGGCGGCGGCCTGCGTGGCGCCGCCCGCAGCGGCGTGGCCGGACGTATCGACTGGCCGGCGAGCCTGCTTAGGGGCCGTCCGCAACGCCGGGAGCAACTGGTGCTGCGCCCGCGCAGCCGGCAGGCCGAGCAGCTGTGGCTGGTGCTGGTCGATGCCTCCGCCTCCACCCGCCGCCATGGCGCCCTGAGCCTGGCCAAGGGCGTGCTAGCCGAGCTGTTCGACAGCGTCTATCGCCAGCGCGCGCGCCTGGCCGTGCTGCAGGCCGGCGGTCGTGAGGCGCAGTGGCTGTGGCAGGGGCGTAAGGCCGGCGCCGAACTGCATCGCTGGTTGCAGGAACTCAGCGCCGGTGGCGGCACGCCGCTGCTCGATGCGCTGCAGCAGGCCGGCGACTGGCTACAGCGTCGCCAGCGCCTGAAACCCAGTGAATGCCAGCGCCTGCTGATCCTCACCGATGGCCGTCTGCGCGATTGGCCGGCGCTGGCGCCGCTGCCGTGTCCGAGCCTGCTGCTCGACACCGAGCGCGCCCCCATCCGCCTGGGCCGCGCGCGCCAGCTGGCGCAGCAGCTGGGCGCCGACTACCACCATATCGACGACCTGGCGCCCGGCGTGCCGGGGCGCACCTGGAGAACCCCATGAAAACCCTGCTGCTGGTCGGCATCGGCGCCGGCGACCCGGACTACATCACCTTCCAGGCGATCAAGGCGCTGCGCCGCAGCGACCTGATCTTGCTGATGGACAAGGGCGCGGCCAAGCACAAGCTCAACGCCCTGCGCCGCGAGATCTGCGCGCGCTTCCTCGACGGCCACACGCCGCGTTTCGCCGAAGGCCTGCAGCCGGAGCGCGAACGCGACGCCGCCGACTACCGCGCCAGCGTCGACGAGCTCAACCGCGACAAGCAGGCGGTGTTCGAGCAACTGATCGACCAGCAGCTGGCCGATGGCGAAACGGCCGCCTTGATGGTCTGGGGCGACCCCTCGCTGTACGACAGCAGCATCCGCATCGCCGAGGCCATCGCCGCCAGTCGCAGCGATTTCGCCTTTGAGGTGATCCCCGGCATCACCAGCCTGCAGGCGCTGACCGCGCGCCACCGCATCCCGCTCAACAGCATCGGCCGCGCCGTGGAGATCACCACCGGCCGCCTGCTCGCCGAAGGCTGGCCGCCGGGGGTGGACAGCGTGGCGGTGATGCTCGACGCCAAGGACAGCTATCGCCGCTTCGTCGGCCAGGGCCTTGCCATCTACTGGGGCGCCTACGTCGGCACCGCCGATGAAATCCTCATCGCCGGCCCGCTGGATGAGCTGGCCGAGCGCATCGCCAGCACCCGCGCCGCGGCGCGCGAGCGCAATGGCTGGATCATGGACAGCTATCTGCTGCGCAAAGAGGGGGGGCAGGAGTGAATTGGAGAGGGTGGACAAGCAGCGCCTTATCCCCCTGCGCATGGTCCATGTGTCGGGTGGAAAACCGCGAAGCCTTCTCCACCATCCTCCGGTCGGCTGCGTCACCCCGTCTTGCAACCCAGCAGGGTGGTCGGTCAGCCCCCAGGCACCGCTGGTCGCAGCCAGGCGATTCAGTGGCGAGCGCCCTGTGGAAAACGCGCCGGATCGGCAAAGCAGGCGTGCAGGTGATCGAACACCAGGCGCACGCGGGGTGACACAGGGCCTTGCTGCGGGCGGTAGATGAACAGCTGCCAGGGATCGGGCGCCTGTTCTTCCAGCACCGCCTGCAGGCGGCCGCTTTCCAGGTACGGCTGAGCCAGGTAGGCGGGCAACTGGCCGTAGGCCAGGCCGGCGAGCACGGCTTCCAGCTCGGCCTCGGGGTCGTCGCACACCAGCGCCGGTGCGGGCGGATGCAGGCTGGGCCCCTGGGCGAAGGTCCAGGGCCAGGGACGACCGTTCTTGCGGTCGATCAGCACCGACAGCGGCCGCTGTTGCAGGTCGTCGAGGGTGCGCGGCGCGCCGCTGGCGGCGATCAGCTCCGGCGTGGCTACCACCTGCAACGGCACCGGCGCCAGGGCGCGGGCGACGTAGCGGCTGTCGCGCAGGAAGCCGACGCGGATGCCGATGTCGATCTGCGCCTCCACCGCGTCGGTGATCTCGTCCTCCAGGCGCAGGTTCAGCACCAGTTGCGGGTGCTGTTTGAGCAAGGGTTGCAGAAAGCCGACCAGAAAGCGCTTGCCGATGGCCTGCGGCGCGGTGATGCCGATGCGCCCGCTGATGGCCGATTCGGCCTCGGCGCGGTGGCCGCGAAACAGCGCGTCGAAATCTTCCAGCATCTGCCGGGCGCGCACCGCGTAGGCCTGGCCGAAGGCGGTGATATGCACCTGGCGGGTGTTGCGATGAAAGAGAATCTCGCCGAGCTCCTCCTCCAGCGCCTTGATCGCGCGGGTCACTGCCTGTGGGGAAACCCCCAGGCGAGTCGCTGCCTCGCGGAAATTGCTGCAGTCGGCTGCGCTGCAGAAGATGCGGATCATCTCCATGCGGTTGAGCATGTCGGGGCGCCTTTGTGTTCCAGAATGTGGAATAGCCTAATCCAAACTCTTCCATTCATTGAAACTGAAATCGCCCCTAACCTGAGCCCATGTCCGGCGTATGGCGCGGACACTCCAACGAATCGAGAGAGGGCTTACCCATGAGCAACAACATTTCCGGCAAGGTCGTGGTCATCACCGGCGCCAGCAGCGGCCTGGGCGAAGCCACCGCGCGTCACCTCAGCCAACTGGGCGCCAAGCTGGTGCTGGCCGCGCGGCGCCAGGAGCGTCTCGAGCAGCTGGTCAGCGAGCTGGTCGCCGCCGGTGGCGAGGCCGTGGCCTACCCGACCGACGTGACCCGTGCCGATGAGGTCAAGGCGCTGATCCAGGGCGCACTGGACACCTTCGGCCGCGTCGACGTGCTGGTCAACAACGCCGGGCTGATGGCCATCGCGCCACTCAGCGACGTGCGCGTCGAGGAGTGGGAGCGCATGATCGACATCAACATCAAGGGCGTGCTGTACGGCATCGCCGCGGCGCTGCCGGTGTTCCAGCAGCAGAACAGCGGGCACTTTATCAACATCGCCTCGGTGGCCGGGATCAAGGTGTTCAGCCCGGGCGGCACCGTCTACAGCGGCACCAAGTTCGCCGTACGCGCCATTTCCGAGGGCCTGCGCCATGAGGTCGGTGGCCGTATCCGCACGACCACCATCGAGCCCGGTGCGGTGGATTCGGAACTGAAGTTCGGCAGCTCGCACCAGCAGAGCCGCGACTTCGTCGTCGACTTCTACAAGCAGGCGATTCCGGCCGAGTCGGTGGCGCGCGCCATCGCCTACGCCATCGAGCAGCCGGCCGACGTCGACATCAACGAGATCGTCCTGCGCCCCACCGTGCAGGAATTCTGATCCACTGCCGCCGGCGCTTGCGATGCGGGTCTTCACGGGCCAGCATGCGAGCGCCTTTTCCGCTTTCAGGAGTCTGCATGAGCGCGTCCATCCGTCCCGTCGACCTGGCCAAGGCCTACCGCCTGCTCAACCATGGCCCCACCGTGCTGGTGTCCGCCCGCCACCAGGCTGTGGATAACGTCATGGCGGCGGCCTGGTGCTGCGCCCTGGATTTCGACCCACCGAAGCTCACCCTGGTGCTGGACAAGGCCACCCGCACCCGCGCGCTGATCGAAGGCAGCGGCCTGTTCGCCATCCAGATTCCGACCGTGGCGCAGCTGCAGCTGACCCAGGCGGTGGGCAATACCAGCCTCGCCGACGAGCCGGCGAAGCTGGCCCGCGCCGGTGTCGAGTTGTTCGAAATGGACGGCCACGACCTGCCCCTGGTGGCCGGCTGTTCGGCCTGGCTGGTCTGCCGCTTGCTCGATGAGCCGCACAATCAGCAGGCCTATGACCTGTTTATCGGCGAGGTGATCGCGGCCTGGGCGGACGAGCGGGTGTTCCGCGACGGCCGCTGGCACTTCGAGACCGCCGATCCGGCTCTGCGCAGCCTGCATCATGTCGCCGGTGGTCATTACTATGCCGTTGGCGATGCGCTGCAGGCCTGAAGGCTGGGCAACGAGGAGGCTGCATGTTTTCCCATATCTGTATCGGCGTGAGCGACTTCCCACGGGCCTGGGCCTTCTACCAGCCGCTCATGGCGTTGCTGGGCATCGAGCTGCGCTTTGTCGATGAGCACAAGCCCTGGGCCGCCTGGCAATCGAAGCCGGAGCCCCGACCGTTGCTGCTGATCGGCAAGCCTTTCGATGGCGCCGCCCATCATCCCGGTAACGGGCAGATGGTGGCGCTGTTGGCGCAGAGCCGCGCCCAGGTCGACCAGGCCCATCGGCTGGCGCTCGTCCAGGGTGGGCGTTGCGATGGCGCACCGGGCCTGCGCCCCGAATACCACCCCGATTACTACGGCGCCTACTTCCGCGACCCGGACGGCAACAAGCTGTGCGTGGTCTGCCACCAGGCCGAATGAGACGGCCGCTGCCCCGGCATATCGGCTAGCCCGGATGCAATTCGGGGCCTGGCCATCGGCCACTCAGTCGGGATACCAGCGCGGCGTATAGACCCACGCGCCCCCCTCGGCGCGGGGGAAGCGGCGGGTCTGGCTGGAGCCGATGATCACCAGGGTGCGCATATCGACCAGCTCCGGCGTCAGCTCGCCGAGGGTCAGGCTGCGCAGGGCTTCGGCCGGGCGGCCGATATCGCGCCCCAGCACCACCAGGGTTTGCGGCGCACGGTGCTGGCGCAGCAGCTCCAGGGCGCGGCCGAGCTGCCAGGGGCGGGCCTTGGAGATCGGGTTGTAGAAGGCCATGGCCAGGTCGGCGGCGGCGGCGTGCTGCAGGCGTTTTTCGATCACCGCCCAGGGCTTGAGGTTGTCGGACAGGGAGATCAGGCAGAAGTCGTGGCCCAGCGGCGCGCCGGCCTTGGCGGCGGTGGCCAGGGCGGCGGAGACGCCCGGTAGCACCTCCAGCTCGACGCCGTGCCAGGCCTCGCTCTGCGGGCTTTCCAGCGCCTCCATCACCGCGGCGGCCATGGCGAACACGCCGGGGTCGCCGGAGGAGATCATCACCACCCGGCGGCCGCTGGCGGCCAGTTCGAAGGCATGGGCGGCGCGCTGCAGTTCCTCGCGGTTGTCGCTGGGGTGCAGGCATTGATCGGCGCGCAGCGGGCCGGCCATCTTCAGGTAGGTGTCGTAGCCGAGCAGGTCTTCGGCCTGGTCCAGGGCGCGGCGCACGGCCGGGGTCATATGCTCGGCGGCGCCGGGGCCGAGGCCGACCACGCTGAGGCGGCCACGGCGCTGGCCGAGGCGCTCGATCTGCAGCGGCTGGTCGCCCAGCAGCAGGCGCAGGCCGTCGCCCCGGTGGCATTCGGCAGGCAGCTGGGAGTCGCTGTGGATAAAACGCAGCGGCAGCTTCAGTTCCGCTGCTGCCGCATGCAGCTCGCTATGGGCCATCCAGCCTTTGTCCGCCAGCAGGCAGGCCAGTGCCTGCGGCGCCAGCTTGGCATCGCTCAGCGCCTGCTGCAGACGTGCCGGCAGCTCGGCATCGGGGCGTTCGATCAGCGCGGCGGCGCAGCGCGGGTGGATCAGCAGTTCGTCGGCCCTGGGCGGACGCTGCTCGGCGGTGATATGGATCACCCGCGACGCGGTCTGATCTATCGGCAGCTGCGCGGCCTCCAGCCAGGGCGCCTGGCCTTCGATGCGCACGCTTTCGCCGCCGAGCAGGTCGCTGACGAAGCGCTTGCCCTGCTGCAGGTCGGCCAGCGCATAGCCGGCGGGTGGCTCCAGCAGGCAGGTGCCGAAGCGCAGCTCGCCGCTGGTGGTGATGGCCGGCGCCACGCCCAGGTGCGCGGCGATCTCGCGAGCCAGGCGATTGACCCCGGCCAGGCCGCCGAGCAGCGGCACCACGGCGCTGCCGTCCTCGGCCAGGGCCAGTACCGGCGGCTCGGCGCCCTTTTCCGAAAGCAGCGTGGCCAGGCTGCGGATGACGATGCCGGCGGCGCATAGCACCACAAGCGGCTGGCCGGCGCGATACAGGGCGCGCAGGGTCTCGCCGAAGTCCTCGTAATGGCGTTCGGCGCCATCGGCGCGTCCGCGCAGGCCATGGATCACGGCCTGTGGATAAAGCCCCTGGAGGCGTTGGGCAGTGGCCAGCGCGCTGGCGCCGAGGATGACGATGTTCATGCGGTAAATCCTGTGGCCCGGATGCCATCCGGGGAATGGGTTTTCCGGAGTGCATCCGGGCTACGCAAATGCGCCGTAGCGTGTAGGGTGGATGACGCTTTTTTCATCCACCCTTGCGCGCGGTGGATGGGTGAAGCGTCATCCACCCCACGGATTCAGCCGCGCCATTTCTGCCCGGGCACCAGAATCATGGAAAAGTAGGGCGACGCCATCGGCTCCACCTCGTCCAGCGCGACGATCTTCTGGCTGGCCATGGTGGCGCGCTCGACATAGTGCGCTCGGTCATCCAGGCCCAGCTTGCGCAGCACGCGGCGCACCTTGTCGAAGTTGCGCCCGAGCTTCATCACCACGGCGGCCTCGGCGTCGCGCAGGCGCTGTTCCAGCTCGTCTTCCGCCAGCACGCCGGAGAGCACGCTCAAGCTCTGGTTGCGGTAAACCAGCGGGGTGCCGAGCACCGAGGCGCAGCCGAGCATGGAGCACACGCCGGGCACCACCTCCACCTCGTAGCGGTCGGCCAGGCGGTCGTGCAGGTACATGTAGGAGCCGTAGAAGAACGGGTCACCCTCGCAGATCACCGCCACGTCCTGGCCCGCATCCAGCAGCCGGGCGATCTGCTCGGCGCAGGTGTCGTAGAAGTCGGCGATCACATCTTCGTAGGACAGCGGCGGGGCGAGCTTCTCGGTGGTCACCGGGTAGACCAGCGGCAGGCGTTGCTGCGCCTCGGTGAGATGGGCCTCGATGATGCTGAAGGCATTCCCGCCATGACCGGCATTGTGCTTGGCCTTGGCCACGAAGTAGGCCACCACCGGCGCCGACTGCAGCAGGCGTAGGGCCTTGAGGGTAAGCAGCTCGGGGTCGCCGGGGCCGACGCCGAGACCGAGCAGACGACCGGCCATCATTCCACCTCCGAGGCCAGGGCGTTGACCGCGGCCACCGCCATGGCGCTGCCGCCACGGCGGCCACGCACGATCACGTAGGGCACGCCGCGGTTGTCTGCCGCCAGGGCATCCTTGGATTCCGCCGCGCCGATAAAGCCCACCGGCATGCCGATGATCAGCGCCGGCTTCGGCGCGCCGGCATCGAGCATTTCCAGTAGGTAGAACAGCGCGGTGGGGGCATTGCCGATCACCACCACGCTGCCCTCCAGGTGCTCGCGCCAGTGCTCCAGGGCCACCGCCGAGCGGGTGTTGCCCAGTTCGTGGGCCAGCTCCGGCACGCCGGCGTCGTGCAGGGTGCAGATCACTCGGTTGTTCGCCGGCAGGCGCGGGCGGGTGATGCCCTCGGCGACCATGCGCGCATCGCAGAGAATCGGCGCGCCGGCCAGCAGCGCGGCGCGGCCAGCGGCGCCGGCACCGGCGGAGAAGCGCAGATCGGAGGCGACGTCGACCATGCCGCAGGCATGAATCACCCGTACGGCGAGTTTCTCCAGGTCGGCGGGGATGCCGTCCAGGTCGGCCTCGGCGCGGATGGTGGCGAAGGAGCGGCGGTAGATTTCCTGGCCGTCGCGGATGTAATCAAGCATCGGGTGTTCCTGCGGGGTGTTGGCGGGCGAACCAGGCGCCGGCCTCGTCGATGGTCATCGCCGGCGCCAGCAGACGGCCGAAACCGGGCGCCGCGGGTGTGCGTTGATAGAGCTGGTAGTGGTCGGGTGTGCTGGCCAGCAATGTGTAGGGCTGCACGCGGGCGCTGGCGCAGCTGCGCGGGCAGGCGCTGAGGTGCACCTGCGGGCGGGCGTGGCTTGCGCGCAGCAGCTCGGCCAGGTGCAGGGCGTGGCGCTTGCTGTCGGCCAAACCGCGGGCGCAGGCGGCCGAACCGGTGCAGGCGACCAGGCCGAGCAGCGGCTCGTCGGCCTGGGTCAGCAGGCCCAGCTGGTCCAGCCCCGCCAGCAGCTCGCTGGCGCGGGCCTCGGGGACGTTGCCCAGCAGCAGACCCTGCCAGGGCGTCAGGCGCAGCTCGCCGTCGCCATAGCGCTCGCTTAGCTCGGCCAGCGTGGTCAGTTGTTCGGCGTGCAGCCGGCCCAGTTGGGCGCCGGTGGCGACCATGCACAGGCCGGCCTGCGCCTGTGGATAAATCCCAGCCGGCGCGCGCTCGACGGCGGCGGCAGGCTGCCAGCTGGCCGGTGCCGGCTGCAGGGCAAAATCCAGGCGTGCCTGCAGGCGCTGCAGCAGTTCGTTGGCCGGGATCTGCGCCAGTAACTGGCGCATCCGCGATTGCTCGGGCGTGGCCAGCTCGAGGAACAGCAGCAGCAGCTGGCGCACCAGTTCGAGCGCCTGGCTCGCCTCGATGCGCGCCAGTGGCGTGTCCATGGGGCAGCCGGCCAGGCCCAGCAGCAAGTGGTGTTCGTCTTCGGCGGCCAGCCACAGGTCGTGGGGGTGTTCGCGCATGGCGAGGGCTTCGCCGCCATCGAGTTGCAGGGCGAACTTGGCCGACAACGCGTGCAGCGCCGGGCTGTCCTGCAGCAGGTCGAGCAATTGGCTGGCCAGCGGGCGCACGTCCATCCGCGCCTGCGGGTCGAGGCCGGCGGCGGGGCTGAGCAGCAGGTTGCGCACATCGTCGGCGGCGGCCACGCGCGGACCGAGGCCGGCGCTCAGCAGGGCGTCGATCAGCGGGTTTTCCTGGCCGGGCAGCACGCCGCGGATCTGCAGGTTGCTGCGGTTGGTCAGCTCCAGCACACCGCTGGCGCCATGCCGCGCCGCCTCGGCAATCGCGCGTGCCTGGGCGCTGCGCAGCACGCCGCCGGGCAGCTTGATGCGGCAGATGCCACCGTCCAGCGCGGGGACGATGCGCAGCAGGCCGGGGCAGGCGGAAGGGCGAACGGGCGCGAGCAAAGGGTCACCTGTGGCTAACGACGCGGCGACCGAACCAGCGAAATCCGCCCACAGGGGGACTCCATGGCATCGGTACACCCCGCCCGATGTTGGCACTCGCGACCAGCGTTCGTCGGCAGGTCTCCTGGCTGACAGGTCTTCGTCCGCCGCGCCTTCCCGGTTACCCAGTGGCCGATTGCATTGGACTCGCTGTTTACAGTTGCGGGGGCAGCCACGGTTTTACCGTGTTCCCTCTTAGGCCCGTTGCGGAGTCGTATCGACTCAAGGGCACCGACGAAGGCGCTATTATGCCCGCTTTGCCCGGAGCGCGGACAGGCGCTCCGTCGGGCTTGCGCGAGGACATTGGATGAAACCCTGGTTGACCCTGGTCGGCATCGGCGAAGACGGCTACCCCGGCCTGGGCAAGGCCGCGCGCCGCGCGCTGCTGGCGGCTACGCGCATCGTCGGTGCGCCGCGTCAGCTGGCGCTGCTGCCGCCGTGCATCGGTGGCGAACGGGAAACCTGGCCCAGTCCCTTCGACCTGCAGCCGCTGCTGGCCCGGCGTGGCGAGGCGCTGTGCGTGCTGGCCAGCGGCGACCCGATGTTCTATGGCGTCGGCGCCAGCCTGGCGCGGCAGGTGCCGGCCGACGAGCTGCTAGTGCTGCCGGCGCCGTCCTCGGTGTCGCTGGCGGCGGCGCGCCTGGGCTGGCCATTGCAAGAGGTGGAGGTGCTGTCGCTGGTCGGCCGGCCGCTGGCCACGCTCAACGCCCGGCTGTTTCCCGGCCTGCGCCTGCTGGTGCTGAGCGCCGATGGCGACACGCCTGCGCAGGTCGCCGCAGCGCTGCGCGCCCGTGGTTTCGGCGCCAGCCGCCTGACCCTGCTGGAACATCTGGGCGGCCCCGACGAGCGCCGCCTCGATGGCCTGGCCGCGAGCTGGAACCTGCCGCGCGGCGCCGACCTCAACCTGCTGGCCGTGGAATGCCTGGCCGACGCCGGGGCAAAGGTGCTGCCGCCGACCTGCGGCCTGCCGGACGAGGCCTACCGTCACGACGGCCAGCTGACCAAGCGCGACGTGCGCGCAGTGACCCTGGCGCGCCTGGCGCCGCTGCCCGGCGAGCTGCTGTGGGATGTCGGCGCCGGCTGTGGCTCCATCGGCATCGAGTGGATGCGCGCGCACCCGGCCTGCCGCGCCATCGCCGTTGAGGCCAACGAGGGCCGTCAGGATCATATCCGCCACAACCGCGATGCCCTCGGCGTACCCGGTCTGCAGCTGGTCGCCGGGCACGCGCCCGAGGCGCTGGTCGGGCTGCCCGCGCCGGATGCGATCTTTATCGGCGGCGGCGTCACGGTGCCCGGCGTGCTTGATGATTGCTGGGACGCGCTCAAGCCCGGCGGGCGTCTGTTGGCCAATGCCGTGACCATTCAAAGCGAGGCGGCGCTGGTGGCCTTCCGCGAACGGCAGGGTGGCGAGCTGCTGCGGCTCACCGTGGCCCAGGCGCAGCCGCTGGGCGGCTTCGACACCTGGCGCGCGGCGCTGCCGATCACCCTGCTGGCGGTGCGCAAGCCGTGAGTGCGCGACTCCTGCTGCTCGGCGGCACCAGCGAGGCGCTGCGCCTGGCCCGTCTCCTCGGGCCGGAGACCGTCTACAGCCTGGCCGGCCTCGGCCGCGTGCCGGACGACCTGGCCTGCCGCGTGCGCGTCGGCGGCTTTGGCGGCGCCGAAGGCCTGGCGGCCTTTATCGCCGCCGAAGGCATCGAGCTGCTGCTCGATCTGACCCACCCCTATGCGGCGCAGATCAGCCATAACGCCGCCCGCGCTGCCGCGATCGCCGGCGTGCCCTGCTGGGCGCTGCGTCGCCCCGGCTGGCAGCCGGGCCCGGATGACGACTGGCGCGAGGTGGACGGCTGGGATGAGCTGAGCCGCGCGCTGGCGCCGTTCCAGCGGCCGTTCTTCACCTCCGGGCGCGAGCCGCTGGCCCATCTGCACGAGATTCCCGAGCACCAGCACTGGACGGTACGCTGCCTGCAGAGCGAACCGGCGCCGCCGCGCGCCGAGATCATCGGTGCGCGCGGGCCGTTCTCGCTGGACGCGGAACGCGCGCTGTTCGCCCGCATCCGCTGCGATGTGCTGGTAAGCAAGAACAGCGGCAGTGCTTCTACCGAGCCGAAGCTGCAGGTCGCCCGTGAGCTGGGGCTGCCGGTGCTGCTGTTGCGTCGCCCCGCGTTGCCGGCGGTGACGCGGGAATTCGCCGAGCTGGAAGCCCTGTGGGAGGCGCTTCAGCGGCGACTGGACTGCTGCCGTCACGGCTAAAGACCCTCCCACGGATTTGCGTTGTGGCCCAAGAGCGGGTGCGTTGGCTTAGGGTGGATCACGCTTCATCGATCCACCGTTGTGGTGGACGTAAAAAGCGACGTCCACCCTACGGATTGCCTTCAGTGCTCGGCACGCTGCTAGACTGCCGGCCCGTTTTGGAGACCCCGATGAACCAAGCCCCCTACGCCCGCGTTCTGTTTATCGGCCCCGGCCTGGGACGTGGCGCATCGGCCGAGCGTCTGCAGCAGCGCATCGAAGCCCTGCTCGGTGAGGCGCACCTGTATGACAGCGAACAGGACGGCTGCTGGCAGGCCATCGACCAGGCGCCGCGACCGCTGTTGGTGGTGGATCTGGAGCCGCGCGCCGATGCCGCGCACCGCGACTGGCTGCGCCAGCGTATCGCCGACCGCGGCGACGGGGCCCAGGTGTTCGTGCTCTGCACGGCGCTGGAAGACGCCTGGCTCGACGGCCTGGGCGCGCTGCTGGAGCGCCGTGCGGCGCATCTCCCCTGCAGCGAGGTGCCGCCCGTGCCGGCGCAGCACGCCTGGTCGCAGATCCCGCCCCATGCCCAGCGCCTGCTGCTGTGCAACGGCCCGCGCTGTACCCGCAAGGGTGCCCTCGGCCTGTGGAAAAGCCTGCGTCAGCGGCTCAAGGCCGCCGGCCGGCTGGAGTGCGACGGCGGTGTGCATATCACCCGCAGCCAGTGCCAGTTCCCCTGCGACCTGGGGCCGACCGCGAGCCTTTATCCACAGGGCGAGTGGTACGGCATCAAGGATGAGGCGGCGGTGATCCGCCTGGTCGACGAGCGCCTGGTGGCGGGCCGGGCGCTGCCCGAACTGCGCATCGACCGGGACTGACTCTCGGGCCCACGGCGCGGCGTGTTGCGCGGGCAATTGAACCCTTGGCCTGACAGAGGGATCATCTGGACTAGGCTGGATGTGTCTTCACGTGCATCCGCAGGAGGGTTTCGCATGCTCGCGCAACTGCCATCCGTACTCCGCGAACTCCAGCTGCCGCTGCGTCTGAAGCTGTGGGACGGCAAGCAGATCGACCTGGGGCCGCGGCCCAAGGTGACCCTGGTGGTCAAGGATCCGAGCCTGGTCAGCCAGCTGGCCAGCCCCAGCCTGGACGCCCTCGGCGGCGCCTACGTCGAGGGCAAGCTCGACCTGGAAGGGCCGATCGATCAGGCCATCGCCGTGGGCGATGCGCTGAGCAGCGCGCTGCTCGGCGACGCCACCGCGCCGGTGGAGCTGCGCACCGCCCACGACAAGCGCAGCGACGCCGAGGCCATCAGCTACCACTACGACCTGTCCAATGACTTCTACCGCCTGTGGCTGGACCGCGACATGGTCTATTCCTGCGCCTATTTCGAGACCGGCGAGGAAGACCTCGACCAGGCCCAGCAGGCCAAGCTGCGCCATCTGTGCCGCAAGCTGCGCCTGCAGGCCGGTGACAAGCTGCTCGACGTCGGCTGCGGCTGGGGTGGCCTGGCCCGCTTCGCCGCGCGCGAGTTCGGCGCCGAGGTGTTCGGCATCACCCTCAGCCAGGCGCAGCTGGAGCTGGGCCGCCAGCGCGTGGCCGAGGAGGGCCTGGGCGACAGGGTCGAGCTGCAGCTGCTGGACTACCGCGACCTGCCGCAGGACGGCCGCTTCGACAAGGTGGTCAGCGTCGGCATGTTCGAGCACGTCGGCCACGCCAACCTGGCGCTGTACTGCCAGCGCCTGTTCGCTGCGGTGAAGACCGGCGGCCTGGTGCTGAACCACGGCATCACCTCGCGCTTCACCGACGGCCGCCCGGTGGGGCGCGGCGCCGGCGAGTTCATCGACCGCTACGTGTTTCCCCAGGGCGAGCTGCCGCACCTGGTCACCATCGGCACCGCGATCAGCGAGGCCGGCCTGGAGATCGTCGACGTCGAGAGCCTGCGCCTGCACTACGCGCGCACCCTGCAGCTGTGGAGCCAGGGCCTGGAGCAGCGTCTGCAGCAGGCGGCGGCGCTGGTGCCGGAAAAGGCCCTGCGCATCTGGCGGCTGTACCTGGCCGGCTGCGCCTACGGCTTCCAGCACGGCTGGATGAACCTGCACCAGATTCTCGCGGTGAAGCCGCGCGAGGACGGCAGTCACGACCTGCCCTGGACCCGCGCCGACCTCTATCGCTGAGCAGCTGCTGGAGTAAGATGCGGCTCGACTCCGCCCTCCGAGCCGCCCATGCCGCAGCAGCACCGCTACCGCGTCGCCTTCACCGTTCTGGCCATTCTCGCCGGCCTGCTGCTCAGCGTCTGGCTGGGCGGGCGCCATGCCGAGCAGCGCGCCTGGGCCGAGCGCAGCGTCGAGGCGCGCGGCCAGCTGCAGCTCTACGCCCAGTCGATCCGCACCCTGGTCGAGCGCTTCAGCTCGGTGCCCGAGGTGCTGGCGCTGGACAGCGACATCAAGAGCCTGCTGCGCGCGCCGCAGGATCGCCAGCTGCGCCATGCCCTCAACCAGCGCCTGGAACGGCTCAACGCCGCCGCCGGTTCCACCGTGCTGTACCTGCTCGATGCCCGCGGCGAGACCCTGGTGGCGAGCAACTGGCGCGACTGGAGCAGCTTCGTCGGCAACAACTACGCCTTCCGCCCCTACTTCCAGGACGCCCTGCGCGACGAGGGCGCGCGCTACTTCGCGGTGGGCGTGACCACCGGCATCCCCGGCTACTTCCTCTCCCATGTGGTGCGCGACGACGACGGCAGCCTGCTCGGCGTGCTGGTGGTCAAGCTGGAGCTGGAGGAGCTGCAGCGCGAATGGGTCGGCCAGCCCGGTGTGCTGCTGGTGGCCGACAGCTACCAGGTGGTGATCCTCAGCAACAAGCCGGCCTGGCGCTTCCGCGCCCTGCAGGCGCTCGACGAGCAGGCGCGGGCCGAGCTGGTGGAGGTGCGCAAGTACGCCGAACAGGCGCTGCAGCCGCTGGCTCAGGAGGTCCACCGGCGCATCGACGAGGATGCCCAGTGGGTGCGGGTGGACGGCCCGGACGGCAGCCGCGACTACCTCTGGCAGCGCCTGGCCATGCCCGAGGAGGGCTGGACCCTGCACCTGCTCGGCGAGCCGTCCGGCCTGGCCGACAGCGTGCGCAGCTACCGCCTGGCCGCCGCCGGGGTGTGGATGACCTTGGCCTTCCTCCTGCTGTTCCTCGCCCAGCGGCGCAAGAACCAGCGCCTGCAGGCCGGTATCCGCGAGCGCCTGGAGCGCGAGGTGGAGCTGCGCACCGCCGAGCTGCGCCAGGCCCAGGACGGCCTGGTGCACGCCGCCAAGATGGCCGCCCTGGGGCAGATGTCGGCCGCCCTGGCGCACGAGATCAACCAGCCGCTGACCGCCCTGCAGATGCAGCTCGGCAGCCTGCGCCTGCTCCTCGACAGCGGCCGGCCGGAAGCGGTGCGCGAGGGCCTGCAGCGCATCGACGGCCTGCTGCAGCGCATGGCCGCGCTCACCGGCCACCTGAAGACCTTCGCCCGCAAGACCCCGGCCGGCCTCAGCGAGCGCCTGTGCCTGGGCGACGTGCTGGAACAGGCGCTGCAGCTGCTGGCGCCGCGCATGCGCAGCGAGCAGGTGGAACTGCGCACGCGGGTGGACGACGAGGCCGAGGTGCTCGGCGACGCCATCCGCCTCGAGCAGGTGCTGCTCAACCTGTTGCACAACGCCCTCGACGCCATGGCCGACAGCGAGTCGCGCATCCTCGAGGTGCGTATCGCCCGCGACGGGGACGCCTGCCTGCTGAGCGTCGAGGACAGCGGCGGCGGCATCGCCGAGGAAACCCTGGGCCGGGTGTTCGAGCCGTTCTTCACCACCAAGCCGGTGGGCCAGGGCCTGGGCCTCGGCCTGGCGGTGTCCTACGGCATCGTCCGCGAGTTGGGCGGCAGCCTGCAGGCGCACAACGGCGAGCGCGGTGCGCGGTTCACCCTGAGCTTGCCGGCCGCGCCGTGACCCTGTGGCAGGGGCCTTCAGTCGCGACAGCAGCGCCGATGTTTCGCGGCTAAAGCCCCGCCCACGGCCCGTGCAGGCTCCGTAGCCCGGCTGCAATCCGGAGAATTGGTAGTGCGTAGGGTGGATGGCGCTTCACCCATCTACCAGGCCATGGAAACCATGGTGGATGAAAACAGCGTTATCCACCCTACGGACCGCGTTGAATCTTGTGGGCTACACTGCCCGCCGTTTTCGAGAGGAGGTGCCATGAGCGCTCAGGTGATAGTGGTCGACGACGAGGCGGCGATTCGCGAGGCGGTGCAGCAGTGGCTGGAGCTGTCCGGTTTCACCGTGCGCAGCTGCGCCAGCGCGGCCGAGGCCCTGGCCCTGGTCGATCGCGACTACCCCGGCATAGTCGTCAGCGATGTACGCATGCCCGGCAGCGATGGCCTGCAGCTGCTCGACAAGCTGCTGGCGCTGGATGCCGACCTGCCGGTGATCCTGGTCACCGGCCACGGCGACGTGCCCATGGCGGTGCAGGCGCTGCGCCAGGGCGCCTACGACTTCATCGAGAAACCCTTCACCCCCGAGCGCCTGCTCGACAGCGTGCGCCGCGCCCTCGACAAGCGCCGCCTGGTCTGCGAGAACCGCCTGCTGCGCCAGCAGGTGGCCGACAAGGGCCGTATCGAGAGCCAGCTGATCGGCATCTCGCGGCCGATGGAGAACCTGCGCCGGCAGATCCTCGAGCTGGCCGGTACCTCGGTCAACGTGCTGATCCGCGGCGAGACCGGCAGCGGCAAGGAGCGCGTGGCGCGCTGCCTGCACGACTTCAGCCCGCGCGCCGGCAAGGCCTTCGCCGCGCTGAACTGCGCGGCGATTCCCGAGACCATCTTCGAGAGCGAGCTGTTCGGCCACGAGAGCGGCGCCTTCACCGGCGCCCAGGCCAAGCGCATCGGCCGCATCGAGCACGCCGACGGCGGCACCCTGTTCCTCGACGAGGTGGAGAGTCTGCCGCTGGCGCAGCAGGTCAAGTTGCTGCGCGTGCTGCAGGAGAAGACCCTGGAACGCCTCGGCTCGAACAAGAGCATCCAGGTCGACCTGCGAGTGATCAGCGCGGCCAAGCCGGATCTGCAGGGCGAGGTGAAGGCCGGTCGCTTTCGCGAGGACCTGCTGTACCGTCTGAACGTCGCCACCCTGCAGATTCCGCCGCTGCGCGAGCGCCGCGAGGACATTCCGCTGCTGTTCGAGCACTTCGCCCGCGCCGCCGCCGAACGCCACGGCCGCGAGGTGCCACCGCTGGCGCCCAGCGAGCTGGCGCGGCTGCTCGGCCACGACTGGCCGGGCAACGTGCGCGAGCTGATCAACGCCGCCGAGCGCCATGCCCTCGGCCTGTCCAGCCCGCCGCCGGCCGAGCGTTTCGCCGGCCAGGCGCTGGCCCAGCAGATGGAGGCCTTCGAGGCGCAATGCCTGCACAACGCCCTGCTGCAATGTCAGGGCAATATCGCCGCGGTGATGGAGATGCTGCAGCTGCCGCGCCGCACCCTCAACGAGAAGATGCAGCGCCACGGCCTGGCGCGCGGCGACTATCTGCCCGGCGGCGAGGAATAAGCCACTCCCTCTGGGAGCCCGCTTGCCGGGGGATATTGTTAAGGATGATCACCCGCCAGCGGGCCATGGTTTTGCTGGCCTGCATCCGGGTGACCCGATAAGCGGATTTTTGCCGGCTGCGTCACAGGGCTAGGCGGATTCCCGCTCAGCGACGCCCCTTGCTCTCGATAAAACCCCTCTATTGCGGGCCTTTCAGGCCCTGGCACGGCATCTGCTATGACTGTTTCAGTCGCCCGGCAGCTTGCCGCCGCGGCGACCATAACAACGACAAGAGGTCTGCCCATGAACTGCCCAGTCTTCCGCGCCATGCTGCCGTGCATGGGCCGCCTCTCGACCGCGCCCGCCGCGGCCCTTGTCCGACGCTGCACCCTGCGCCGCTGATCGCGCACCGCCGACGTCGCCTGACCGGCGTCGTCTAGAGTGAAACTCTGCATAAAGCCATAACAACGACGGAGATACTTCCATGCGACTGACCAAGAAACTTAGCCTGTTCGCCGCTGCCGCGGCCATCACTGCCAGCACCGCGGTGCTCGCCGCACCGACCTTCATCAACGTGCTGACCGGCGGCACCAGCGGCGTCTACTACCCGATCGGCGTGGCCCTGTCGCAGCTGTACAGCAACGGCATCGACGGCGCCAAGACCTCGGTGCAGGCGACCAAGGCGTCGGTGGAAAACCTCAACCTGCTGCAGGCCGGTCGCGGCGAACTGGCCTTCGCCCTCGGCGACTCGGTGGCCGATGCCTGGAACGGCGTGGAAGACGCCGGCTTCAAGGCGCCGCTGAAGAAGATCCGCGCCATCGCCGGCACCTACCCGAACTACATCCAGATCGTCGCCAACGCCGAATCCGGCATCAAGACCCTGGACGACCTCAAGGGCAAGCGCATCTCCGTCGGCGCGCCGAAGTCCGGCACCGAGCTCAACGCCCGCGCCATCTTCGAAGCCGCCGGCCTGAGCTACGAGGACATGGGCAAGGTCGAGTTCCTGCCCTACGCCGAGTCGGTCGAGCTGATCAAGAACCGCCAGCTGGACGCCACCCTGCAGTCCTCCGGGCTGGGCATGGCCGCCATCCGCGACCTGGCCTCGACCATGAAGATCAGCTTCGTCGCCATCCCGGCCGAAGTGACCGCGAAGATCGACAACGCCGCCTACCAGGCCGCCACCATCCCGGCCGGCACTTACGACGGCCAGGATAGCGACGTGCCCACCGTGGCCATCACCAACATCCTGGTCAGCCATGAAGGCGTCTCCGACGAGGTGGCCTACCAGATGACCAAGCTGATGTTCGACAACCTGGATCGTCTCGGCACCGCCCACTCCGCGGCCCAGGACATCAAGCTGGAAAGCGCCACGCAGAACCTGCCGATCCCGCTGCACCCGGGTGCCGAGCGCTTCTACAAGGAAGCCGGCGCGCTCTGATGCAGGGCGGGCCGTGGCATGGCGCCACGGCCCTGGTGGGCTGTCTCGGCAGCGTTGCAACGATCACCGGTGCGTATGGCCTGGGCGGCCCCGCGACACCCTGCGGATCGCCGCCGCGACAAGGTTTCGAGGCAGCCCGCCGGCGATGGGGCTGGCCGCGTTGCGGCCGGCCCATCCGACGCAGAATCGCGAATAAAACCGGCGTTCACAGGCGGTGGGTTTTGTTGGCGACTCTGTCTCCGTATCGAAGTAGTCACGAGGTTTGCACTCCATGAGTGAGCAGAATCAGGGTCTGGGCGCCAGCCCGTCCGACTGGCCGAAGGCGCTTTTTGCAGTCGCGCTGCTGTTTTCCATCTTCCAGATCGTCACCGCGGCCTTCCACCCGGTGTCGACCCAGGTGCTGCGTGCGGTGCACGTCGGCTTCCTGCTGCTGCTGGTGTTCATCAGCGTGCCGGCCTTCGGCGCCAAGCGCCCCTGGCAACCGCTGGCCTGGCTGCTGGGCCTGGCCGGCATGGCCACGGCGGGCTACCAGTGGTACTTCGAGGCGGACCTGATCCAGCGCTCGGGTGACCTGACCACGGCCGACATGCTCATCGGCCTGACCCTGATCGTGCTGGTGTTCGAAGCCGCGCGGCGGGTCATGGGCATCGCCCTGCCGATCATCTGCGCGATGTTTCTGGTCTACGGTCTGTTCGGCCAGTACCTGCCGGGCGACCTGATGCACCGCGGCTACGGCATCGACCAGATCGTCAACCAGCTGTCGTTCGGCACCGAGGGACTGTACGGCACGCCGACCTACGTCTCGGCCACCTACATCTTCCTGTTCATCCTGTTCGGCGCCTTCCTCGAGCAGGCCGGGATGATCAAGCTGTTCACCGACTTCGCCATGGGCCTGTTCGGCCACAAGGTCGGCGGCCCGGCCAAGGTGTCGGTGGTGTCCTCGGCGCTGATGGGCACCATCACCGGTTCCGGTGTGGCCAACGTGGTCACCACCGGGCAGTTCACCATCCCGCTGATGAAGCGCTTCGGCTACCGTCCGGCCTTCGCCGGCGGCGTCGAGGCGACCTCGTCGATGGGCAGCCAGATCATGCCGCCGATCATGGGCGCGGTGGCCTTCATCATGGCCGAGACCATCAACGTGCCGTTCTTCGAGGTGGCCAAGGCCGCGCTGATCCCGGCGCTGCTGTACTTCGGCTCGGTGTTCTGGATGGTCCACCTGGAGGCCAAGCGCGCCAACCTGAGCGGCCTGCCCAAGGACGAATGCCCGAACCCGTGGAAGGCCGTGCGCGAGCGCTGGTTCCTGCTGATCCCGCTGCTGATCCTGATCTACCTGCTGTTCTCCGGGCGTACCCCGCTGTTCTCCGGCACCGTCGGCCTGGCCCTGACCGCCATGGTCATCCTCGGTTCGGCGATCATCCTGCGGGTGTCGTCCAAGGCCATGCGCTTCGCCTTCTGGATCGCCCTGGGCGTGCTCTGCGCCGGCTTCTTCCAGCTCGGCATCGGCGTGGTGTTCGGCGTCATCGGCCTGCTGGTGGCGGCCTGCTGGTTCGTCAAGGGCGGCCGCGACACCCTGACCCTGTGCCTGCACGCGCTGGTCGAAGGCGCGCGCCACGCGGTGCCGGTGGGTATCGCCTGCGCCCTGGTCGGGGTGATCATCGGCGTGGTGTCGCTGACCGGGGTGGCCTCCACCTTCGCCGGCTACATCCTCGCCATCGGCCAGGACAACCTGTTCCTCTCGCTGGTGCTGACCATGCTCACCTGCCTGGTGCTGGGCATGGGCATCCCGACCATCCCCAACTACATCATCACCAGCTCGATCGCCGCGCCCGCGCTGCTGGAGCTGGGCGTGCCGCTGATCGTCTCGCACATGTTCGTCTTCTACTTCGGCATCATGGCCGACCTCACCCCGCCGGTGGCGCTGGCCTGCTTCGCCGCGGCGCCGATCGCCAAGGAGCGCGGCCTGAAGATCAGCCTGTGGGCGGTGCGCATCGCCGTGGCCGGCTTCGTCGTGCCCTATATGGCGGTCTACTCGCCGGCGCTGATGCTGCAGGGCGACAGCCTGCTGGCGACCGTCTACGTGGGCCTCAAGGCCTTGCTGGCCATCGGCATCTGGGGCGCGGTGTTCACCGGCTTCCTGCAGGCCAAGCTGAGCTGGTGGGAACGTGCCCTGGGCTTCGCCGCCGGCGCCAGCCTGATCCTGGCCACGCCGATCAGCGACGAGATCGGCTTCGCCCTCAGCGTCATCTTCATCGGTCAGCACATCTGGCGCGCCCGTCGCGCCCAGGCGGCGCTGGCGTGATCGGCCTGTGCCTGGGGCTGGCCGGCGCTGTATGGGCAGAGCTGCCCGTGCCGGCCTTCACTCTGGCCTGGGATCACAGCATCGAGAAGATCCGCTGGGAAGAGGATTACCGCGTCACCGCCGAGGGCCTGGTCCTCGGCGAGGCGCGGGTCAAGGGTTCCGGCGCCGGGATGGAGATTCCCGACGGCGCCGAACTGCGCAATGGCAGCTGGCACTACCAGCGTCGGCTACCGCCTTTGCAACCCCTGCGAGTCGGGCGTACGCCCGAAGCCGGGGATTACCAACTCTGTATCGACCAGCGTTGTCGCCCGATGAGCGACTGGCTCGGCCCGCCACAAGCGAGCCAGCCGGCGTTGGAACTCTGGAGCTGCGAGCTGGGCTCCCCCGCGGCTGACGCGGGCTAGGTTCGCCAGAGCGGACCAGGCTTCCGGCGCCACAAGTGCCGGGCGGAAAAGAAGAGAACCCCCATGCGGCGCAGGCCGGTGGGGGTTTTGTTCGTCTGCGGCCTGCTAGGCTTGGCTAACCACCTGCCCAGGAGACCTGTCATGCGCCCCATCTTTCGTTTCGCCCTTCCGCTCGCTCTCTGTCTGTCACCCCTGACGGCCAGCGCCCTGGATATCCAGCCCGGCGTCTGGGAAGTCAGCTCGCACAACATGCAGGTCGGCGGTCAGGCCATGCCCGGCATGGAGCAGATGCTGGCGCAGATGCAGAACCTGCCGCCCGAGCAGCGGCAGATGATGGAAAGCATGATGGCCGAGCGCGGCGTCAAGCTCGGCGCCGGCGGCGTGCAGATGTGCCTGACCGCCGAGCAGATCGCCGCCCAGGACATTCCCCTGCACGACCCCGAGTCCGGCTGCAGCAACGAGATTCTCGAACGCAGCGACCAGCGCTGGCGCTTCCGCTTCACCTGCCCGGATGCCCAGGGCGAAGGGGAGACCCAGTTCGTCAGCGATCGGGAGTTCACCACCAAGGTCACCGGCACCTACAACGGCCAGCCCAGCAGCATGGAAAGCCGCGCGCGCTGGGTGGGTGCGGACTGCGGCAGCCTGCGCAGGCAATGACCTTCAAATGGAGATGTAAATAATTCGTATTGACGCGGGAAGCATTCTATTGCGAGAATCCTGTCGATAATTATTAGCATTTGCACCCATGGCGAATGCACTGCCAATGAGGCATCCGGCTGCCAAGGGACGAATCGCAGCCATCGACAGCGCATTAGGAGAAGTCCCTTGTTCAGTAGAAAAAACCGCCTGGCCGTGGCGATTGCGGCCGCCTGCAGTTTCAACCAGGCCCTGGCCGCCGAGCAGGAACAGCTCGAGCTGGATGCCCAGACCGTGGTCGGTGCCGCCGAAGCGGCCGAAGTCGACAGCTACAAGTCGCAGCCCAGCAGCGCCGCGACCAAGCTGGACCTGACCCCGCGGCAGACCCCGCAGTCGATCTCCACCATCACCCGCGCCCAGCTCGACGACTTCCACCTCGACAGCGTCAACGACGCGCTGAAGATGGCCACCGGCATCCAGGTGCAGGAGGTCGAGACCGACCGCACCTACTACACCGCCCGCGGCTTCGACATCACCAACTTCCAGTACGACGGCATCGGCATCCCCTTCGTCTACGGCAACGTCGAAGGCGATATCGATACCGCGGTGTTCGAGCGCGTCGAGGTGATCCGCGGCGCCAACGGCCTGATGTCCGGCACCGGCAACCCCTCGGCCACCATCAACTTCGTGCGCAAGCGCCCGACCGCCACGCCGCAGGCGCGCATCGACCTGACCGGCGGTTCCTGGGACAAGCGCCGCATCGACGCCGACGTCTCCGGCGCGCTGACCGACGCCGGCAACATCCGCGGCCGTGCGGTTTACGCCCACGAGAACAAGAACTCCTACCTGGACATGTACTCGCGCGAGAAGAACGTGTTCCACGGCGTGCTGGAGGCCGACCTCGGCGACAAGACCCTGTTCACCATCGGCCATACCCTGCAGAAGAGCGACGCCAACTCGCCGATGTGGGGCGCCCTGCCGCTCAACTACAGCGACGGTTCGAAGACCGACTACTCGCGCTCCACCAGCACCTCGGCCGACTGGGCCTACTGGGACGTGCAGGAAAACCGCACCTTCGCCGAACTGGCCCACGACCTGGGCAACGGTTGGCAGGCCAAGGCCGTGCTGACCCATGTGAAGAAGGAGGGCGACGGCTCGCTGTTCTACGTCTACGGTACCCCGGATCGCACCACCGGCCTGGGTCTGTTCAGCTATCCCTCCGAGTACAAGGACAAGAACACCCAGCTGATCGCCGACCTGCAGCTCAGCGGCGCCTTCGCCCTGGCCGGCCGCGAGCACGACGCGGTGCTCGGCGCCAGCTGGTCGCGTTCGGAGCTGGAGGACATCTCCTGGTACGACTCCTCCACCGGCACCGCCCTGCCGCCGCTGGAAGAGTGGAACGGCAACTACCCGCAGCCGCGTAACGACGCCGGCACCGCCGGCAGCGATTTCACCGACCGCATGAAGAGCGCCTACGGCGCCGCGCGCTGGAGCCTGACCGACGACCTCAGCCTGATCACCGGTACCCGGGTGGTCGACTTGAAGAGCGACGGCACCAACTACGGCCTGGCGAAATCCTCGAAGAACAGCGGCAAGGTGGTGCCCTATGCCGGCCTGGTCTACGACCTCACCGAGCAATATTCGGTCTACGCCAGCTACACCGAGATCTTCGACCCGCAGACCAAGACCGATATCACCGGTTCGCGCCTGGCGCCGGTGGAAGGGGTCAACTACGAAGCCGGGATCAAGGGCGAGCTGTTCGACGACCGCGTCAATGTCTCCCTGGCGGTATTCCGCACCGAGCAGGACAACGTCGCCGAAGTGGCGGGCATGGTCGGTTCCACCACCATCTACCGCGCCGTCGAAGGCATCACCAGCGAGGGCTACGAGCTGGAGGTCTCCGGCGAACTGCTGCCGGGCCTGCAGGCGATGGCCGGCTACACCTTCGTCGACATCACCGACGCCGAGGACAAGCACGCGGTGACCTACTCGCCCAAGCATATGTTCAAGGCTTCCACCACCTACCGCATTCCCGGCCTGGAGCAGCTCAAGGTCGGTGCCAGCCTCAATTGGCAGGACAAGGTGTACAACGGCATCGCCGAGCAGGATGCCTATGCGGTGGTCAACCTGATGGCCAGCTACGATATCGATCCCAACTGGAGCGTCTCGGCCAACCTCAACAACGTTACCGACGAGAAGTACCTGACCAGCCTCTACTGGAGCCAGGCCTACTACGCGGCCCCGCGCAACGCCAGTATGAGCGTCAGCTGGAAGTACTGATCCACCGCCGCATCGCCACTGGCCGGCTCACAGCCCGTGGCGACGGCGGATTTCCCCCACCAGTTCGGCCCGTTCCAGCAGGAAACGGTCGAACTCGGCAATCAGCTGCGGGCGCTTGATGCTCGACAGGTAGTAGTGATCCTCCACGTGCGCCAGCTGCGCATCGAATACCAGGGCGTCCGGCGCCAGGCCTAGCTGACGCAGGTGGTGGGCCACCACCCGCGGGTTGAGGTACACCGCGTCGACCCGGTCGCTCATGGCCATGCGCAGCAGCGAGTCGATCTGGTTGGCCTGGATCAGCTTGATGCGCCCGGCGCGAATCTCCTCCAGATAGGGCCAGGGGGTGAAGCCGTTCTGCGTGCCGAGCAGGCGGATGCGCGCCTGGCCCTGGCCGAGGTGCGCCGGCTTGACCAGGATGCCGTCGACATAGGGCGCCGCCGGCCGGCTGTAGCGGATGGCGTGGCCGGCCTTGCGGTCGGCGTTCCATTGCGGGTGGTCGGGGAACTTGAGGTCGAGCCGGCCGCCGAGGAAATCACCGAGCAGGCGCCTTACCGGCAGCGGTGCGTAGACGAAACGGTAGCCGCGCTCGGCGGCGAAGGCGTCCAGCAGCTCGCGGGCGTAGCCGCGGTACTCGCTGCCGTGCACATCGGAGTAGGGCTGGTAGGGTTGCAGCTCGACGCCGACGCGAATCGGCTCCTGCGCCAGGGCATCGAGGCAGAGGCAAAGGCAGAGCAGCAGGGCGAGCGGTGTCTTCATCGCGGGGTCTCGCTGACGGCAAGCAGCGGGCGGCCCCTTAACCATAGTCGCGGCTCAGAGAATCGGCGAGATCAGCCGCGCCACGCGCATGCCCAGCTGCTGCAGGCGGTGCAGGTTGCGCCGGTCGGCGTTGACCAGCTCGCGCGAGCGGCTGAAGTCCTCTTCCAGCATGCTCGCCACCTGCTCGGCGAAGGCCGTGTCCAGGGTCAGTAGGCTGACCTCGAAGTTCAGGCGGAACGAGCGGTTGTCCAGGTTGGCGCTGCCCAGCAGGCAGGCGCTCTGGTCGATCAGCAGCGCCTTCTGATGCAAGAAGCCCGGCTGGTAGCGGAAGATCCGCACCCCGGCGCGCAGCGCCTCGAAGGCGTACAGGCTGGAGGCGGCGTAGACCACCCGGTGATCGGGGCGCGCCGGCAGCAGGATGCGCACGTCCACCCCGCGCAGCACCGCCAGGCGCAGCGCCGCGGACACCGCCTCGTCCGGGACGAAGTAGGGGCTGCTCAGCCAGACCCGCTCCCGCGCCGCCTGGATCGCCTCGACGAACAGCAGCGAGCAGGTCTCCTGCGGGTCGGCCGGGCCGCTGGCGATCACCTGGCAGAGCACCCCCGGCTCGTCCTGCTTGTGCGGCAGCAGCAGCGGCGGCAACTGGTGGCAGGCCCAGAACCAGTCCTCGGCGAAGGCCTCCTGCAGGCTGGCCACCACCGGGCCGCGCACCTCCACGTGGGTGTCGCGCCAGGGCGCCAGCGGCGGCTTCTGCCCGAGGTACTCGACGCCGACGTTGAGCCCGCCGAGAAAGCCGATCTGGCCGTCGACCACGACGATCTTGCGGTGGTTGCGGAAATTCAGCTGGAAGCGGTTGAACAGCCCGCCGCGGGTGGGGAAGGCGTGGATCTGCACGCCGCCGGCGCGCAGCGCGTCGATATAGGGCCGCGGCAGGGCGTGGCTGCCGATGCCGTCGTAGAGCACATGCACCTTCACCCCCGCGGCGGCGCGGGCCAGCAACAGCTGCTGCAGGCGGCGGCCGAGGGCGTCGTCGCGGATGATGAAGAACTGCAGCAGGATCGCCCGCTGCGCACCCTGCAGCGCCTCGAACAGCGCGGCGAAGGCGGCCTCGCCGTCGATCAGCAGCTGCACCCGGTTGCCGGTCAGGCCGGGCATCTGCGACAGCCGCGGCAGGGCGCGCAGGTGCTGGTAGGCCGGCGCCTGGTGCGCGGCCTTGGCTTCCTCGACCCAGGGCCGCCAGTCCTGCGCGGTCATGGCCTGGCGCATCTCGGCGTCGGCCTGGCGGCGCGCCTTGACGTAGGCATCGAAGCGGCTGCGGCCGAGCACCAGGTAGGGCAGCAGCGTCAGGTAGGGCATGAAGAACAGCGACAGGCCCCAGGCCAGGGCGCCCTGGGCGGTGCGCACGGTGAGCACCGCATGGATCGCGGCGAGCACGCCGAGGCCGTGGATCGCGGCGATCAGCCAGGCGAACAGGTGGGGGATGCCAAACTCCATGGACTTCCTCGCTGCGGGGGCCGTATCCAGCTGACCACGGGCGTTGCGCGCCGTTCGCCGGCCATCCTGCCACGGCCCCGCGGCGAATGGCAGGGGGCGGTTTTGCCGTTGTATTTGCCGTTTTCATGCAGGCCTGTTTCTGCATGAGCCGGTTTCATCTGTTACCCTTGTCGGTTCGACCCAAAGGTGGGTCGTCTTTACTCGAGGAGGGCAGACCGTCCTGTTCACGCTCGTTCAGCGAGTCAAACGCATCAAGGAGCACGCCATATGGGAAACGTCCCTTCGCATGACATGACCCCGCCACCCGTAGCGGCAACCCCCGACGGCATTCCGGCCCCGACCGGCGCTGCCAACCTGATCGACACCGACTACGTCATCGGTCAGGACAACATCCAGGGCAAATTCATCTTCTCGATGGATATCCACGGCAAGGTCTTCAGCATCTCCGCGCTGGTCGCGGTGATCTTCGTGGTGCTGGCCCTGGCCCTGCAGAACCAGGTCGAGCCGCTGTTCAGCGCGCTGCGCGACTGGCTCACCCACCACATGGCCTGGTTCTTCATCGGCGCCGCCAACGTCTTCGTCCTGCTCTGCCTCGGCCTGATCGTCTCGCCGCTGGGCAGGGTGCGCATCGGCGGCAAGGACGCCACGCCCGACTACAGCTACGCGGGCTGGTTCTCCATGCTGTTCGCCGCCGGCATGGGCATCGGCCTGATGTTCTACGGCGTGTCCGAGCCGATGTCGCACTACAGCGCGGCGATGGGTGGCATCACCCTCGGCGAGGACGGCGTGCGCACCGACTGGGCGCCGCTTGCCGGCGCCGCCGGCAACAGCGAGGAGGCGGTGCGCCTGGGCATGGCCGCCACCATCTTCCACTGGGGCCTGCACCCCTGGGCGATCTACGCCATAGTCGCGCTGGCGCTGGCGCTGTTCTCCTTCAACAAGGGCCTGCCGCTGTCGATCCGCTCGATCTTCTACCCGATCCTCGGCGAGCGGGTGTGGGGCTGGCCGGGCCACCTGGTCGACATCCTCGCGGTGTTCGCCACCCTGTTCGGCCTGGTCACCTCGCTCGGCCTCGGCGCCGAGCAGGCCGCTGCGGGTATGGAATACCTGTTCGGCATCAGCGCCAGCGACACCAGCAAGGTGCTGCTGATCGTCGCCATCACCATCATCGCCCTGGCCTCGGTGGTCGCCGGCCTGGACAAGGGGGTCAAGCGCCTGTCCGAACTGAACATGGCGCTGGCCCTGGCCCTGCTGCTGTTCGTCATCATCGCCGGGCCGACCCTGGCCATCCTCACCGGCTTCTTCCACAACCTCGGCGCCTACCTGCAATACCTGCCGGCGCTGTCCAACCCCATCGGCCGCGAGGACGCCAACTTCAGCCAGGGCTGGACCGCCTTCTACTGGGCCTGGTGGATCAGCTGGTCGCCCTTCGTCGGCATGTTCATCGCCCGGGTCAGCCGTGGCCGCAGCGTGCGCGAGTTCCTCATCGCCGTGCTGCTGGTGCCGTCGCTGGTCTCGGTGCTGTGGATGACCGCCTTCGGCGGCACCGCGATCAACCAGTTGCTGGTGGACGGTTTCACCGGCGCCCAGGACGCCGGCCTGGAACTGAAGCTGTTCAGCATGCTCGGCGAAATGCCGCTGACCGCCATCACCTCCTTTATCGGCATCGTGCTGGTGGTGGTGTTCTTCATCACCTCGTCGGACTCCGGCTCCCTGGTGATCGACACCATCACCGCCGGCGGCAAGGTCAACGCGCCGGTGCCGCAGCGGGTGTTCTGGGCCAGCATCGAAGGGGTGATCGCCATCGCCCTGCTGCTCGGCGGCGGCCTGGTGGCGCTGCAGGCCATGGCGGTATCGACGGGGCTGCCGTTCACCATCGTGCTGCTGGTGGGCTGCGTGTCCATCGTCAAGGGGCTGCTGAGCGAGCCGCGCTAAGCGCCGGCCTCGCCGCCTCGGAGAGCGCGCCTGCGGGCGCGCTTTTTTATGCGCGGGCCTCGCGACCTCGGGCTCGACACCCCCCTGTAGGAGCGGCGTTCCCCCCATCGCCAAGCGCCGCCCTCGTCGCTATTGGATAGCCCCGCGCCGCTTGCGCCGCGCAGGCCGGTTTTTCCTTCTGTTAGCGTCGGCCTCCGCGTTCGGCACTGCGCCGCGCGCCGCGTCGAGCACGCGATAACTATAAGGAGCAGCCATATGAGCCATGCCCGAGGGTCCAAGGGGCCCAGTACAGCCAACGACGACGGCATCCCCGCCCCGAGCGGCGCCGCCACTCTGATAGACACCGACTATGTGGTCGGCCAGGACAATATCCGCGGTCGCTACCTGGTCAATCTCGATATCCACGGCACGGTCTTCATCGTCTCGGCGCTCAGCGCGCTGTTGTTCGTGGTGCTGGCGCTGGCCCTGCACAATGAGGTGGAGCCGCTGTTCAAGGCCGTACGCGACTGGCTGACGCAGAACCTGGCGTGGTTCTTCATCGGCTCGGCTAATATCTTCGTGCTGCTGTGCCTCGGCCTGATCGTCTCGCCGCTGGGCAAGGTGCGCCTCGGCGGCACGCTGGCGCGGCCCGACTATTCCTACACGTCCTGGTTCGCCATGCTGTTCGCCGCCGGCATGGGCATCGGCCTGATGTTCTATGGCGTGGCCGAGCCGATGTCGCACTACGACTCGTCGCTGGCCGGCATCGCCGTCGGCGACAACGGCGCGCGCAGCGACTGGGCGCCGCTCGGCGCGGCGGCCGGCGATTCCGCCGAGGCGGCGCGGTTGAGCATGGCCACCACCATCTTCCACTGGGGCCTGCACCCCTGGGCGATCTACGCCATAGTCGCCCTGGCACTGGCGCTGTTCGCCTTCAACAAGGGCCTGCCGCTGTCGTTCCGCTCGATCTTCTTCCCGCTCCTGGGTGAGCGGGTGTGGGGCTGGCCGGGGCATGTGATCGACATCCTCGCGGTGTTCGCCACCCTGTTCGGCCTGGTCACCTCGCTGGGCCTGGGCGCCGAGCAGGCCTCCGCCGGGCTGCACAGCCTGTTCGGCCTGCCGGCCGACACCACCACCAAGGTGCTGCTGATCGCCGTCATCACCCTGATCGCGCTGTGCTCGGTGCTGGCCGGTGTGGACAAGGGGGTCAAGCGCCTGTCCGAGCTGAACCTGGGCCTGGCCCTGCTGTTGCTGCTGTTCGTGGTGGTCGCCGGTCCCACCGCGCTGCTGCTGAGCGGCGTGCTGGACAACCTCGGTGCCTACCTGCATTACCTGCCGGCGCTGTCCAACCCGGTCGGTCGCGAGGACGCCAACTTCAGCCAGGGCTGGACGGCGTTCTACTGGGCCTGGTGGATCAGCTGGTCGCCCTTCGTCGGCATGTTTATCGCGCGGGTCAGCCGTGGCCGCACCGTGCGCGAGTTCCTCATCGCCGTGCTGCTGGTGCCGTCGCTGGTGTCGGTGCTGTGGATGAGCACCTTCGGCGGCACCGCGTTGCATCAGGCCCTGGGCGGTCTGACCGAGCTGCAGCAGGCGGCGCTGGAGCTGAAGATGTTCGTCATGCTCGACCAGCTGCCGATCAGCGCGCTCAGCTCCTTCGTGGCCATCGTGCTGGTGGTGCTGTTCTTCATCACCTCGTCGGACTCCGGCTCGCTGGTGATCGACACCATCACCGCCGGCGGCAAGGTCAACGCGCCGCTGCCGCAGCGGGCATTCTGGGTGCTGCTCGAGGGCGCGCTGGCGGTGGCGCTGTTGCTCGGCGGTGGCTTGGTGGCACTGCAGGCCATGGCGGTGTCCACCGGCCTGCCGTTCACCCTGGTGCTGCTGGTGGGTTGCGTCGCCGTCATCAAGGGCCTGCTCAGCGAGCCGCGTGCGCTGCCGGGCGGGGCCGGGGTGCTGTCGCGCGACTAGCGTCTGTGCGAGGAGCCCCTGGCACTGGAGAAAAAGCCGCGATGCCGCTGGGTATCGCGGCTTTTTTCATGGGCGTTCGGGGCGCGCCGGCTATTCCCCTGCGAAGGTTGGGGCGCGGCTAGTGCCACAGCTCGCCCACCGGCGTATGCGTCCAGTGATGAGTGGCCGCCTGCGCCTGCAGCAGTTCGGCGGTGGCCAGGGCGTCGCTCAGCGCATGGTGCGCGCGGTACGCCGGCAGGCCGTAGCGCTGGCGGCTGTCGGCCAGGCGGATGGAGATCGGCCGTTGCCCGCGCAGGCGTCCCAGCAGGCCGGGGCGCCTGCGTGGATGCAGGCGCGCCTCCAGCGCCATGGTGTCGAGCAGGGGGAACAGCAACCCCTCGCCCAGCTGGCGGCGCAGCGCCTGGTCGAGGAAGCCGCGTTCGATGCGGTGGTAGTGCACCACCACCAGCTTGCCGGCCAGGGCCTCGAGCACCTCGCCGAGCACCGCGTCCAGCGGCGGCGCATGGCGCACGTCGGAGTGGGTGATGTGGTGGAAGGTCACCGAATCGCCGTGCAGTTCGCTGCTGGGACGCACCACCCAGTAGCGCGCCTCCTGGCAGCGGATACGGCGCAGATCGAAGGGCACCAGGCCGAGGCTGACGATGGCGTCGCGGCCCGGCTCCAGGCCGGTGGTTTCCACGTCCAGGGCGAGCAGCGGCGCCTCGCCCAGCGGCGTCTCGGCGGCCGGGCAGCCGGCGCGGTAGAAGGCCGCCAGGCGGGGATCGCGGGCAGCTTCGCCGAGCTGACGCAGGCGCTCGGACCAGTTCGCGGCGCTCATCACAGACGCCCCATGGGCTGCGCCGGATAGCGGAAGCGGAGGAATTTCTGCGCATTGCTGACGATCTGGAAGGCTTCCTTGAGGTTGTGCCGTTCCTCGCTGCTGATCTGCTCCGGTTCGATGTAGTTGCTCAGCTTGCGCTCGGCTTGCAGGTCGTGCGCCTGGTGGCGGATGCGCACCAGGCCGAGGAATTCGAAGGCGTAGCGCAGGCCCTCCAGCGCTTCGTTGGGCAGCAGCTTGGTGGTGGCGATGGCGTCCAGTCGTTCCAGCGAGTTCTGCGCGCGGGAGCCGCAGGCCAGGGCGTGCACGCGGATCAGGTCGGTGAGCGGCGCGGTGCCGCGGCCCTTGAGGTTGATGATGTGTTTCTGCTGGCCGTCGGTCTCCATCACGAAGGTGCGGAAGAAGCCCAGCGGCGGCGTGCGATTGAGCGCGTTGCGCGCCAGCGCGGCGAGGAACGCCGGGTTGCCGCTGGCGCGGCTGGCGAGCAGGTCCTTGAGGTTTTCCACCAGCTCGGTGGCGCCGTAGACGCCGTCGAGGTCGAAGAAGATGCTGGCGTTGAGCAGGGTCTCCGGGTTGGGCTGCTCGATCCACTGGATGAAGTAGTCGCGCCATACCCGCAGCGGTTTGCGCCACTTGGGGTTGTTGGCCATGATCCCGCCCTTGCAGTAGGCATAGCCGCAGGTCGCCAGGCCGTCGTTGACGAACTGCGCCAGCTCGGCGAAGTAGTCGCCGTGCAGGGCGGGGTCGAAGCTGTCGTCGAGCACCAGGGCGTTGTCCTGGTCGGTGAGCAGCAGCTGCTCGTCGCGTGCCAGCGAGCCGGCGACCATGAAGCAGTAGGGCACCGGCGGCGGGCCGAGCTTCTGCTCGGCGAGCGCCAGCAGGCGCTGGGCGAAGGCGCGGCCGATGCCGCTCATGGCCTTGCCGACCATGTTGACGTTGGCGTCGTCGGCGACCATGCGCAGGAAGGTGGCGCGCAGGTCCGGCGTCAGGCGCTTGAGCTCCTCCACCGACTGCTTGTTGAAGATGCCGTTGACCAGATACAGGCTGCTGCGCGACTCGTAGCGGACGATATCGGCCAGGTTGATGACGCCCACCGGCACGTTGCGGCTGAGCACCGGCAGGTGGTGGATGTTGTGCCGCAGCATGCTCAGCATGGCTTCGAACACCGAGTCGTCGGCCTGGGTGGTGATCGGATCGGGCGACATCACCTGGCTGACCGGGGTGTGGCCGGGCAAGCCTTCGGCCAGCACGCGGGTGCGCAGGTCGCGGTCGGTGAGGATGCCGGCCATCCGCTGCGCGGGGCGCCCGCCGGCGGCCGGGGCGGCGTCCTTCTGCGGCGCCACGACTATGACCGAGGACACGCTGTGCTCGGTCATCACCCGGGCGACTTCCTGCACCGGGGTGTCCGGCACGACGCTGACCGGCGCCCGGGTGACCAGCTTGCGCACGGTGATCTTCATCAGCTCGCTGGCCTTGCCCTGGCTGTCCTCCAGCGCCGACTTCAGGCGCGACTGGCCGACCAGCTCGACGAAGTCGGCGAAGCTGTCGAACTGCTCGCACAGCTGGTGGAACAGGACGCCGGGGATGAAATAGATCAGGCTGTCTTCCAGCGCCCGCGCCGACAGGCGCACGCGGTTGCCGCCCATCAGCCCGGCCTGGCCGAAGATCTCGCCCTCGGTCAGGCGGTTGTGCAGCTCGCCGCTGCGCCTGTGGATCTCCACCGCGCCGCTGCGCACGTAGTGCAACTCATGGATCGGCGCCCCCGGCGCGAGGATCTCGCTGCCGGCCTTGAAGTAGCCGACCTGCACCTGGCGGGCGATCTCGCCCAGGGTCTCCTCCGGCAGCTTGTCGAAAGGCGGAAAGCGCTTCAGGTGATCGCGGATCTCGATCAGCTCGATCTGCATGGGGCGTCCTTAGCTCGCGGGTGGCCTCCATCTAAGCATAGAGGCCACGGGATTCGCCCCTCTGAATGCGCCCAGCGCCGTCGCAGGCCCGCCGGCGTTTATGGCCGGACGGGGCAGCGGCTCGTGCCTCACCCCCAGTTCCAGCGGCTCTCGGCCACCGCGTCGTGGGCGTGCAGGCTTTCCGCGTGCACCACCCGCACGCGCAAGGCGCTGGCCTGCGGCAGCTGGCGCAGGACGCGGTGCAGGCGCCGCGCGGCGTCTTCGCAGAACATCAGGTTCTGCCCGTTGGCCAGGGCGAAGGCCTGCTCGTCGGCGCGTTTGACCGCGGTCTGCACCGGCGTGCCGAGGGCGCGCTCGGCGCCGTCGAGCAGCGCCAGCAGCGGCAGCTCCTTGCAATCCGGGTTCAGGCGCAGTTGCAGGGTCGCCGTGCTGCGCTGGCTGTGCGGCGTGGCGAGGATGCCCCGGGTGCTGCCGAGCCAGCCGATGATGTCGGCGCGATCGAGGTTTTTGCCTGCAAAATCTTCGTTGAATTGCTGCTGGATCAGCTGCCGGGCCAGCGCCGCCGAGCACGGGCAGGTGGACGAATAGGCCAGCTCGACCTGCAGTTCGACCTGGAATTGGCGGCCGTCCTGGCGTGCGCGAACCTCGAAGGGGTAGGCCTTCCAGCCGCTCAACGGGCTGATCAGCGCCGGGCGCTCCAGCGGCAGCGCGCCGCGCAGAGTCAGGCTGGCGCTGTCCGACAGCTCGCGGTGGCTGCCCAGGCAGTCGTCCAGCAGCCGCTGCAGCGCCGGCACGTCCAGGGGTTGGCCGGCCAGCGCCTGCAGGGCCAGGTACAGGCGTGACATATGGATGCCGCGCGCGCCGCCATCAATCAGGCTGACGCCGATATCGGCCTGGGCCGTCAGCGTCTGGCCGGCCAGCCGCAGCGGCAGGGCGATGCCGGCCATGCCGACCCAGTCCAGCGGCAGGTCGTGGTGGGTGGCTTGGGCGGCTATGTCCGGCAGGGTCTGTACGTTCATCGCAAATCCGTGGGTTGCTGGTTCGATTGAGTGTTATGTTATAACACTAAAAAATAAACCAGCCGATGTGCCATGACCCTGACTGTGCCTACCGAAGCCGAACTGCTCGCCCAGCCCGCCGACGCCTATATGAACGACGCCCAGCAGCGCTTCTTCCGCGCCCTGCTGCTGGCCCAGCGTGCCGAATTGCAGGCGCGCATCGACGAGGAATTCGCCGAACTGCGCGAGCGCGAGACCAGCAGCGACGTCGCCGATATCGGCAGCGCCGAGGAGCAGCGCCAGTGGCAGCTGCGCCTGCTGGAGCGGGAAAAGAAGCTGCTGGACAAGATCGACCAGGCGCTCGAACGCCTGGCGCGCGGTGAATACGGCTGGTGCGCCGAGACCGGCGAGCCCATCGGCCTGAAACGCCTGCTGCTGCGTCCCACCGCGACTCTGTGCATCGAGGCCAAGGAGCGCCAGGAGCAGCGCGAAAAACATCAGCGTGACCGTGACTGAACGAGGAACCCCCCATGAATCAGCGTCTACCCGTTACCGTGCTGTCCGGCTTTCTCGGCGCCGGCAAGAGCACCCTGCTCAACCATGTGCTGAAGAACCGCGAGGGCCGCAAGGTCGCGGTGATCGTCAACGACATGAGCGAAATCAATATCGACGGCGCCACCGTCCAGCAGGACGTCAGCCTCAACCGCGCCGAAGAGAAGCTGGTGGAAATGAGCAACGGCTGTATCTGCTGCACCCTGCGCGAGGACCTGCTCGACGAGGTCAGCCGCCTGGCCAGCGAAGGCCGTTTCGACTACCTGCTGATCGAATCTACCGGCATCAGCGAGCCGCTGCCGGTGGCCGAGACCTTCACCTTCCGCGACGAGCAGGGCCGCAGCCTGTCCGACCTGGCGCGGCTGGACACCATGGTCACGGTGGTCGACGGGGTGAACTTCCTGCGCGACTTCCACGAGGCCGACAGTCTGGCCAGCCGCGGCGAAACCCTGGGCGAGGAGGACGAGCGCTCGATCACCGACCTGCTGATCGAGCAGGTGGAGTTCGCCGACGTCATCCTCATCAGCAAGATCGACCTGATCAGCCAGGCCGAGCGCGAGGAACTGATGGCCATCCTCCGTGGCCTCAACACCCACGCCGAGATCCAGGCCATGAGCATGGGCCAGATCGCCCTGGACAAGATCCTCGACACCGGCCGCTTCGACTTCGAGCGCGCCGCGCAGGCGCCGGGCTGGCTCAAGGAGCTGCGCGGCGAGCACGTGCCGGAAACCGAGGAGTACGGCATCGCCTCCAGCGCCTACCGCGCGCGCCGGCCCTTCCATCCGCAGCGCTTCTTCGACTTTATCGCCCGCGACTGGGTCAACGGTCGCCTGCTGCGCTCCAAGGGCTTCTTCTGGCTGGCCAGCAAGTACCAGGAAGCCGGCAGCTGGTCGCAGGCCGGCGGCCTGATGCGCCATGGCCTGGCCGGGCGCTGGTGGCGCTTCGTGGCCAAGCAGCACTGGCCGCAGGACGAGGAGGGGCTGCAGGCGATCATGCAGCACTGGAGTGCCGAGGTCGGCGACTGCCGCCAGGAGCTGGTGTTCATCGGCCAGAACATCGACTTCGCCCGGCTGACCGCCGAGCTGGACGCCTGCCTGCTCACCGACGAGGAAATGGCCGGTGGGCCGGAGGTCTGGCGTCTGCTGCCCGATCCCTTCGGCGCCTGGCAGCAGGAGGCGGCCTGATGTTGGCCCTCAAGCTGCGCCCGGCGCCGCGTCAGGCGCTGGGCGAGGATATCCAGGTGCTCACCGAGGTGCTGCGCGACGAGGTCAACCTGGCCGTCTGGCAGCGCTGCCTGCCGGCGCAGATCGAGGACTTCGCCGCGGCGCTGCTGGCCCAGGGCGAATCCCTGGCGCAGTCCATGACCCTGGAGCTGGCGACGCCCGACAGCGCGCCGAATCTCGACGGCCTGGTGGCGCAGTACGCCGATCTGCCGGGCCAGGCCGCCTTTCTCGCCGACGTGGCCTGGCTGGTGCGCGCCTACGCCTGCCTGCTCGATGCCGAGCGCATCGGCCTGCGCCTGCGTGTGCTGGACAAGGCCATGTGCCCGCGCTTTCACGTCGACCACGTGCCGCTGCGGCTGATCACCAGCTACGCCGGGGTCGGCAGCCAGTGGCTGGAGGAGGGCGGCATGCCGCGCGCGCGCCTGGGCGATGGGTCGGCCGAGCCGCAGGACGCGGCAGCGATCCGTCAGCTGCAGGCCGGCCAGGTGGCACTGGCCAAGGGCGAGAAATGGCAGGGCAACGAAGGCCGCGGGCTGATCCACCGCTCGCCGCAGCCGCCGGCCGGCGAACGGCGGTTGCTGTTGACCCTGGATTGGCTGGCCTGAGGGCGGTTGCGACGGTTTCCGTTGGGCTTCGTCGCGGGCTCCTCAACCCACGGGATGGCCAACCAAAAAAATAGGCCGGAGCGACTGCCCCGGCCTTAAGCACCAAGAGATCATGTCGACGCGTGACTCGACATGAGGGCCATGTGAGGTACCCGCAGTCATTAGGCGCTGTTTGGGTGACGTTTTGATGTCAGGGTTCGATCCAGGTGCCCTGATACTGGCTGGTGCAGGCCGGCTGCAGATACAGCGCATCGCTGGCCACGCCGTAGTAGTGGATGTCCTGCCGATACAGACCGCTGCCGGCCCGCGCCTCCTGGCACACGCCGTAGGCGCCCGCGGGGCACTGTTCGAGGAACTCCACCTCCACCTTCTGGCCCTGCAGCTGCGGCTGGCAGAAGCCCTCGCGGAACAGCTGGCTCGGGATATTGCGGTTCTCCTGGCACAGCTGCACGTCCAGGCGCTCGGCCTGGCTGTGCACCACGCAAGCCTCGCCCAGGGCCAGGCCGGGCAACAGGGAGAACGGCAGCAACCACGCACGCATCGTATCGACTCCAGAGCAAATTGCCGGCGAATCTAGCACGCCGTCCACCTGCAGTCTGTGCTGGCAACGGCAGCCAAGACCGTCGACCATAGGCCCATGCTCAGTCAGATCCCCACCCACCTGATCGCCGGCCCCCTCGGTGCCGGCAAGACCAGCCTGATCCGCCAGCTGCTGGCGCAGAAGCCGGCGGCCGAGCGCTGGGCGGTGCTGGTCAACGAATTCGGCCAGATCGGCCTGGACGCCGCGTTGCTGGCGCGCGGCGAGGACGGCGTGGCCCTCGCCGAGGTGGCCGGCGGCTGCCTGTGCTGCGTCAACGGCGCGCCCTTTCAGGTCGGCCTCGGTCGCCTGCTGCGCCGGGCGCGGCCGGACCGCCTGCTGATCGAGCCATCCGGCCTCGGCCACCCGCTGCAACTGCTGGAGCAGCTGCGCCAGCCGCCCTGGATTGGGGTGCTGGCGGTGCAGCCGATGCTGCTGGTGCTGGACGCCGCCGCCCTGGCCCGCGGCGAGGCGCTGCCCGACAGCCAGCGCCTGGCGCTGGACGGCGCCGGCCTGCTGCTGCTGAACAAGAGCGAGCGCCTGAGCGCCGAGGACCGCGCCCGTATCGCCGCCGCATTGCCGCCGCTGCCTCTCTTCTGGACCACCCAGGGCCGTCTCGAGCTGGCGCTGCTGCCGGGCCGCTCCGCGCAGGCCGGCAACCCGGGCGCCACCGTACTGCCCAGCGCCGCAGCGCCCCTGCCGCAGCTGTGGCGCACGCCGGACGAACCCATCTGCCTGATCCAGGATCAGGCCGAAGGCTGGAGCATCGGCTGGCGCTGGCACCCGAGCCAGCGCTTCGACCTGCTCCAGGTGCAGCGCTGGCTGGACGGCCTGGACTGGCGCCGGGCCAAGGCGGTGCTGCACGGCGAAGACGGCTGGCGCTCGCTCAATGCCCTGCACGGCCAGGCCGGCGAGGGCTGGCGCTGCAGCGAATGGCGCAAGGACTCACGCCTGGAGCTGATCTTCAGCGAGGCGCAGGATGCCGCAGCCCTGCGCGTCGGCCTGGCCGCCTGCCGCGTCTCGTAGACCGCGTTAGCGGTCAGGGATGACTCTGGAACCAGGCGAGGATCTTGCCCGGCGAGCTGGCGAACCACTCGTGCCCGCCCAGCGCCTCGGTATGCCGCGCGGTCGGTATGCCCTGATGGAGCATGCGGTCGTAGTACAGCTCCATGCTCCACCAGGGCACGGTGAGGTCGACGAAGCCGTGCACGAACAGGGTCGGCGGATGGTCGGCCGGCAGCGTCGGCACGCTGCACAGCGGCCCCGAGCAGGTGGCGTAGGAGCCGGACTGGATCGCCAGCGCCTTGAATCGGCCGGGGAAGGACACCGCCATGCGGCTGCTGTTGTAGCCGCCACTGGAGATGCCGGTGGCGTACTGGCGGCTGGCGTCGAGCGGGCCGAAATGGCCGGCGGCGATGGCCTCCAGCACGTTGCCGAGGAAGTCGTAGTCGGTGCTCAGCTCGTAGTGCTGCGCCAGCCCGGGGATATTGGTCTGCCAGAACAGATCGGCCGGTGCGCTCGGCGCAACCACCGCGTAGCCGTTGTCGAGCAGGCGCTGGATCAGCTTGCCCTCGTAGAAGCCGCCGAACGGCATATTGCTGTAGTAGGTGAAGTCGTCGAGCGGGAAGAACGAGCCCTGGTAGATCAGCACCACCGGCCAGCCGGCGGCCGGCGGCGTGCCCAGCGGCGTCTGGTAGATCACCTGGCGCTGGCCGACCAGGCCGGAATCGATCCAGGCGGACTGATAGCTGCAACTGACCTTGGCTGGCAGCAGCAGGCTCTTGGCGCGCTCGCTGCAGCGCGAGGCGGCCTGGGCCTGGAGGGTGGACAGGGACAGCAACAGCAGGCAGAGACAGGCGGTGCGAAGGCGGGACATGGCGGAATGCTCCGTTGTTGTTATGGGTACCGCGCATCGAATTGAAACAGGAATTCCGATTCCGTCAAGTGCTGCAGGCCGCGCCAATCCTGGCCTGCAGGCGAATGCGGCGGGCTTGAGCGCTGCGGAGAGGAGAAAAATAGAACCGGGGGCTTGCCAGGCTGAAACCAGCGTACTAGTTTATTCGGAACCGATGTTCCGATTCCGATAAAAACAACAGCTGGAGGTCATCGTGGCACATCAAGGAAGGGGCCTGGCGGCAGCCGGCCTGGCATTGCTCGGGGCGCTGCCATTCGGCGTGGCGCAGGGGTTTCAGACCCGTCATGGCGACTGGGGCGTGTCGCTGGACACCACCCTGTCCTACGGCGTCAGCTACCGCATGGAGGGGCAGGACAGCAAGCTGATCGCCCGCGCCAACGGCGGCACAGGCGACAACACGGCGCTGATCAACTCCGACGACGGCAACCTCAACTTCAAGAAGGGCGAGCTGTTCTCCGAGGTGGTCAAGGCCGTCTCCGAGCTGGACCTGCGCTATCGGGAACAATACGGCCTGTTCGTCCGCGGCCGCGCCTTCTACGACTTCGAGCTCGAGGACGACGAGCGTCGCCATCGCCCGATCAGCGACGCCGGCCTCGACGAAGCCGGCTCCAGCGCCGACCTGCTCGACGCCTTCGTCTATGGCAGCTGGACGCTGGGCGAGCGCGCGCTGAACGCCCGTCTCGGCCGTCAGGTGATCAACTGGGGCGAGTCGCTGTTCTACCAGAACGGCATCGGCGCCACCAACCCGGTGGACATCAACGCGCTGCGCGCCCCGGGTTCGGAGATCAAGGAAGCCTACATGCCGACCGCCATGGTCTATGCCTCCTTCGAACTGCGCGACAACCTCAGCATCGAGGGCTACTGGCAGCCGGGCAAGGCCTGGGAGGCGTCGAAGATCGACCCCTGCGGCACCTACTACTCGACCCTCGACGTGCTCGGCGAGGGCTGCAACTACCTGTCGGTGGCGCCGCTGCAGGAGGCTATTCTCGGTACTGCCTTCGACAGCCCGGCCGTGGCCGCGGCCTACGGCGAGGCGCTCGGCCCCGGCTTCGTCAACGAGCTGATCCGCGGCTACCTGCCGCGCACCTTCATGCCGCGGGCGCAGGACATCGACGGCGACGACTCGCCCCAGTACGGCGTGGCCCTGCGCTGGTATGTGCCGCAGCTGAACGACACCGAACTGGGTTTCTACTACCTGCGCTACAACATGCAGGTGCCGATGATCGGCCTCACCGTCGGCCAGCCGGTGCTGGTACCGGTGGTCGGCCTGCTGCCGGACGCCAGCAGCTCGCGCTACTACGCCGAATACCTGGAGAAGCGCGACCTGTTCGGCGTCAGCTTCAACACCTCGGTCGGCGGCGACAGCATCTTCAACGGCCTGTCGCTGGCCGGCGAGCTGAGCTACCGACCGGACACGCCGATCGCCCTGGGCCTCGGCGAGTACCTGCCGGACGCCCTGTTCGGCAACCTCGCCGGCCTGCCGGTGGGCACGCGCCTGGACGGCTACCGCGAGAAGGACATGGTCCAGGCCTCGCTGTCGGCCATCTACAACTTCACCGGGCTGCTCGGCGCCAACTCCGCGACCCTGTTCAGCGAACTGGTGGCCAGCCGGGTGCAGGGCCTGGAGTCGGACGTCGACTACTACGAGGCCACCAGCAGCGCCTACGGCGCCCAGGCCAGCCTGCAGCTGACCTATAGCAACGTGTTCAACCTGGTCACCCTGGCGCCGAGTGTCAGCTACCAGTACAGCATCAACGGCGTCGCCCCTCAGCTCACCAACGGCCTCGACGAGGAAGCGCAGAGCTGGTCGCTGGGCCTCGACGCCATCTATCAGGAAGCTTTCACGGTCGGCGCCCGCTACGTCGGCTACAGCGGCGGAGGCTTGTCGAACAAGCGCACCGACCGCGACTACCTGAGCCTCAACGTCAAATACAGCTTCTAAGAGGGAACGCCATGCATCGTCTGAATATCACCCTGCTGGCCTTCGCCCTGCTGGCAGCCGCGCCGGCCATGGCCCAGGTCGACGCCGCGCAGGCCGCGCGGCTCGGCCAGGATCTCACCCCCATGGGGGCCGAGCGCGCCGGCAATGCCGCCGGCAGCATTCCCGCCTGGGACGGCGGCCTGGCCAAGGACAGCGGCGCCTTCGACGCCAAGCTCGGCTACAAGGACCCCTTCGCCGCCGACCAGCCGCTGTTCACCGTGACCCAGGCCAATGCCCAGCAGTACCGCGAGCAGCTCAGCCCCGGTCAGCTGGCCATGCTGCAGCGCTACCACGACAGCTGGAAGCTCAAGGTCTACCCGACCCGGCGCTCGGCGTCCTATCCGGACAAGGTGTACGCCGCGGTCAAGACCAACGCCACGACAGCCAAGCTGATCGAGAACGGCAACGGCATCGCCGACTTCCAGCTGGCCACGCCCTTTCCCATTCCCCAGTCGGGCCTGGAGGTGCTGTGGAACCACCTGGTGCGCTACCGCGGCGACAGCGTCAAGCGCTACTACGCCCAGGCCGTGCCGCACGCCAGCGGCGACTACTTCATGACCCGCATCGAGGATCTGTTCCTGTTCAACCAGGACGCCGGCGATCACAGCAAGGGTAACGGCAACGTGCTGTTCTACTTCCGCCAGTCGGTGCTGGCGCCGGCGCGCCTGGCCGGTACCGAGCTGCTGGTTCACGAGACCGTCAACCAGGTCAAGGAGCCGCGTCTGGCTTGGCTCTACGCCGCCGGCCAGCGCCGCGTGCGGCGCACGCCGAACGTCGCCTACGACTCGCCCGGCACCGCCTCCGAGGGCATGCGCACCACCGACAACTTCGACATGTTCTCCGGCGCGCCGGACAAGTACGACTGGCAGCTGCTGGGCAAGCGGGAAATGCTGGTGCCCTACAACAGCTACCGCTTCGCCGCCAAGAGCAACAAGTACAGCGACATCGTCCAGCGCGGCCACGTCAATCCCGAGCTGCTGCGTTACGAGCTGCACCGCGTCTGGCACGTACGCGCCACGCTGAAGGCCGGCCAGCGCCACCAGTACAAGCGCCGCGACTTCTACTTCGACGAGGACAGCTACCAGATCCTGCTGGTCGATCACTACGACAACCGCGACAACCTCTGGCGCCTCGGCGAGTCCTACACCATCAACTATTACGACCAGCCGCTGGTGTGGACCAAGGGCGACGCAATATACGACCTGATCGGCGGCCGTTATGTCATCGGTATTCTGTCCAACGAGGAGCCGGCGGATCAGTTCGATATTGCCCTGAAACCCACCGACTTCACCCCGGCGCAACTTAGAAGGGACAGTGTGCGTTAACTTTCGGCAACTTTCAGGTAATTGCAGATAAGCCGGGAAAGTTCCTCTGGCACAACTTCCCTGGGCGTCGTGCCGAGGCTGCCGACCATGGTGAAGTAGTTCATCCCGGCCAGCAGCAGATGGGCGCACAGATCGGCCGCCTGGGCGGGATTGGGGTGGCCCAGTTCGGCCGGGTTGGCCAGGGCGATACGGCAGAAGGTCTGACCGATATGGGCATTGAGCTGATGGAAGCGCTGGCGGAAACGCAGGTCCGCCGAGCTGCGCCGGATCAGCGCGCGGAGCAGACCCTCGCTGCCGTCGAACTGGCGCACCAGGCCCTGGATAAAGGCCGCGACGCGCGCCTGCAAAGGCGTTTCGGCATGTGCCAGCTGCTCGGCGAGGGCATCGATGGCGCTGCCGCTCTGCTCGATGAAGCGTTCGTGCACGGCGTACAGCAGCACGTCCTTGTCGCCCAGCAGGCGATAGAAGGTGCCCACCGAGGATTCGGCCAGCTGGGCGATCTGGGAAATGCCGGTGTCTTCGAAGCTGTCGTTGGCGAGCAGCTCGGCGGCGACGTTGAGGAAGCGTTCCAGAGCCTTTTTGCTGCGTGCCTGGGTAGGGCTGGCGATGCTGTACATGATCAATTCTCGAACCGGCACGGGCCGATTCTAGGGGGTTTGGCAAGTCAAGGCAAATAACCGATCCATTATTAGAAAGTTGTCTGGAAAGTTGATGGATTAACGCCCGGTGGATGATTCCTTTATTGCGAGTCAGGGCACTTTATTGTTTGTCGTTAATTAAGGAGTCGAGTGAGCTATGGACTATCTGCATCTACCCAGTGGACGCATCGCCTATGTTTGCCGCGGCCAGGGCCCGGCCGTGCTGTTGCTGCATGGCCTGGGCTCTTCCTCGCTCGACTGGCAGCCGCAGATCGAGCACCTGGCCCGGCACTTTCGGGTCTACGCCCTGGACCTGCGCGGCCATGGCCAGAGCGCGCCGCTGCGTGCGCCGGTGAGCCTGGCCGAGCTGGCGGCGGATGTGGCCGACTTCATCCGCGCCCTGGATATCGAGCCGTGCGTCCTGGTCGGCATCTCCATGGGCGGCATGCTCACCTTCCAGCTGCTCGCCGATCACCCCGAGCTGCTGCGCGCGGCGGCGGTAGTCAACAGCGCGCCGAGCTTTCCGCTGGACAGCTGGAAGATCCGCGCCCAGGTCGGCCTGCGCCTGCTGCTGGTGCGCGCGCTCGGCCTGCCGACGCTGGCGCGGCTGCTGGCCGGCAAGCTGTTCCCCAAGGCCGAGCAGCAGGCGCTGCGCGAGCAGCTGATCGAGCGCATCGCCGGTAACGACCGCACCTCCTACCTGCACGCGATGCGTGCCATTCCCGGCTGGAGCGCCTTGCCGCGGGCGGCGCAGGCGGACACCCCGCTGCTGGTGGTGGCCGGCGACCGCGACTACACGCCGCTGGCCTACAAGCGCGCCTATGTCGCCCAGTTGCGCAACGCCCGTCTGGAGGTGATCGAGGATTCCGGCCACGCCACCCCGCTGGACCAGCCGCAGCGCCTCAACCAGCTGCTGCAAGCCTTTATCGCCGAACATTCGCCGCCCGTGCCGGCCTGACGCGGCGCCGGCGCGCCGCTACACTGGCCAGCCGTCATTGGCTGCGGCTGGTCCTCTATGCAACTGCTTCCCTGGTCCCATTCCTGTTCCGCCGGCTTTACCCTGCGCGGCTGGCACAGCCCGCCCTCGGGCAAGCCGCTGCTGCATTTCCTGCACGGCAACGGCTACTGCGGGCGGGTCTACGAGCCGATGCTGGCGCGGCTGGCCGAGGACTTCGACCTCTGGCTGTGCGACGTGCAGGGCCATGGCGACAGCGATCACGGCGGCCGCTTCCACGGCTGGAACCGCAGCGCCGAGCTGGCGCTGGAGGCCTTCGAGGCGCTGCGCGCGCCGTTCGGCGCGGTGCCGCGCTTCGCCCTCGGCCACAGCTTCGGCGGTGTACTGACCAGCCTGATCCTGGCCCGTCACCCCGACCTGTTCCGGCGCGCGGTGCTGCTCGATCCGGTGCTGTTCAGCCCGGCGATGATCGGCGTGATGGCGCTGTCCGACGTGGTCGGCCTGGCCCAGCGCAGCGGCATGGCGAGCAAGGCGCGCAAGCGTCGCCGGCAATGGCCGGATCGCGCTGCCGCGCACGCCGCGCTGCACGGCCGCGGCATGTTCCGCGGCTGGGACGAGGCGGCTTTTTCCGCCTATATCGAGCATGCGCTGAAGGAGGTGGCGGACGGCGTCGAGCTCAAGTGCCGGCCGAGCCGCGAGGCCGAGATCTTCGGTTCCTATCCGCGCCGCCTATGGCCGTCGCTGGCCAAGGTGAGCACCCCGACCGAAGTGATCCACGGCGCGCGCAGCTATCCTTTCGTCGCCCGCTCGGTGGCGCGCTGGTGCGCGGGCAACCCCCATGTGCGCGGCCAGGTGGTGCCCGGCGGGCACTGCTTCATGCAGGAGCGGCCGGCCGACAGCGCCGAGCGGGTGGCCAACTTCCTGCTGCAGTGTGGCTAGGTCGTGAGCGCCGAGCGCGAGGACGTCTGGCTGGCGCTGTCCGACCTGTGGCTGGACAGCGAGCTGGACGAGCCCTGGCTGCGCAGCATCGCCGCGGTGCTGCGCAACAGCGGCCTGAGCCGTGCGGAGCTGGAGCGAATCTTCCACTACGAGGTGGCGCCGGTGGTGTGGCTCAACCACTGGGTAACGGCCGGGGTCTGGGGCGCCTTCGACCGCGACTGGCTGGTGGAGGGCTGCCGGCGCAACCAGGCCCGTGGGCGCTGGCATCGCGGCTGTTGCCGGCTGCTGCGCTGGCCGATGAGCTACGGCTGCCGCGGCGAATGGCGGCAGGTGCTGGCGCTGCTGGATGACGCCGAGGGCTGAGGGCTCACTCGGCCTTGCGCCGCCAATCCTCCAGGCGAATCACCTTGTCGCTGCCCTGGGTCGCCACCGGCTCCGGTTGGGCCTCGAGCACCGGGTGCGGCTGCAGCTCGATACGCCCCAGGTGCTGGCCGAACATGCTGATCTGCCCGCGCAGGCGCTGCTCGCCGGTGACGGTGAACTCGAAGTCGTAGAGCCGCGCCAGGCGCCGGTGGCCGCGGGCGTCGCGCAGGATGGCCAGGCGGCGCAGGGCCACCGCGCCGTCCAGCAGCTCGACGTCGAGCCTTGCGCAGTGCTGCTTGGCCAGGCTCAGGGCGCGTTCACGAATGCCGTGGCCGCGCCACAGCCAGGCGCAGAAGGCGGCGAACAGCATCAGCAGGAAGACATCGAACAGATCGATCATGGCGGCTCCGACGGCGGGAGACAGAGCTTAGCCTATCTGCCGCCCGCTTCTCAGCCCATGCGGTCGGGTGGACGCTGAGTGGCTCTCAGCTTTTCTCTTCGCTCAGGGCCTGGTAGCGCTGCTGCAGTTCGGCGCGGATCTGCCGGCGCTGGGCGGCCTGGCGCTGGCGGCGCAGGCCGTCGGGGGTGTCCGGCTGCAGCTCCGGCACCGGCGCCGGGCGGCCCTGCTCGTCCACCGCGACCATGGTGAAGAAGCAGCTGTTGGTGTGGCGCACCGAGCGCTCGCGGATGTTCTCGGTGATCACCTTGATGCCGATCTCCATCGAAGTGCGCCCGCAGTAGTTGACCGAGGCGAGGAAGGTGACCATCTCGCCGACGTGCACCGGCTCGCGGAAGATCACCTGGTCCACCGACAGGGTCACCACGTAGCGACCGGCGTAGCGGCTGGCGCAGGCGTAGGCGACTTCGTCGAGGTACTTGAGCAGGGTGCCGCCGTGGACGTTGCCGGAGAAGTTGGCCATGTCCGGGGTCATCAGTACGGTCATCGTCAGTTGTGCGGTTCCGGCTTCCATAGGTACTCCGTGGGCGGGGGATGGGCGGGACGCTGCAGGACGCCTGCTGTCGTGCCGGCTCGGCGCCGGGATCGCGGCGGCCTCCTGCAAGGACGCCGGCGGGTGCTCGCGCGCCACAGTCCGCGCCCGGTTTGGCCGCCGAACGTCAGCGCAGGCCGTACTGCGCCTTGAGCCGCTGCACGCTGGCGTCCTGTTCGACGAGGAAGCGGTCGAAGCGGCGGATCAGTTCCGGGTGGCGGTAGCTGCTCAGGTGGAAGCTGGTGTAGGTCAGCGGCAGTTGCTGGTCCAGCTGCAGGTAGTCGCTGGCCAGGCCCATCTCGCCGAGCTGGTAGCGCACCACCTGGGGGTTGGCGTAGAGCGCATCGAGCCGGCCGCGGGCGACCATCCGGATCAGGCTCTGGATGTCCTGGGTCTCCACCAGGTTCACCCCGCCCTTGGCCAGTAGCGGCTGCCAGGCCTCGGCGGTGAAGCCGCGCACCGTGCCGAGCTGGCGCACCCGGGCCAGGCCCTGGCCTCGCCGCTCGGCGAGCACCAGGGTGCCGTCGACGATCTGCGCGGCGGCATCGCTGTAGTGCAGGCGCCGACCGGTCTTGGCCTGGCGCGCCCAGGCCGGGTTGTCGGGGAATAGCAGATCGAGGCTCTGCTCGTCGAGCAGGTTGCGGTACAGGCGGTTGATCGGCTGCGGCAGCAGTTCCAGGGTCAGGCCCTCGTGCTCGGCGAAGGCCTGCAGCAGGTCGAGGCAGTAGCCTTCGGGCGGGCTGCCGGCGACGGCGCGGTAGTAGGGGAAGTAGTCGTGCAGCTCGATACCGACGCGCAGCGTCTCGCCCTGGCCCAGATTGGCCAGCAGTGCCAGAGCCAGCAACAGCCAGCGTTTCATGCGTTTCTCCCCGCCCCTCGCCGTAGCAAGCTTAGCCCAGGGTGCGCCGTTCAGGCGTGGCTCAGGTACCAGCGCCAGTCCTGCTCGCCCACCTCGCCCATGAACTGGCGGTACTCGGCCCATTTGATCGCCAGGAACACCTTGAGGAACTCCTCGCCCAGCGCCTGTTTGGCCCAGGCGGAGTTCTCCAGCGCGCGCAGCGCGGTGAGCCAGTCGGTGGGCAGGGTCTCGCGCGCCTGCTGGTAGCCGTTGCCGATGATGGCCGCCCCCGGGTCGATCCGCTCGCGGATGCCCTTGTGGATGCCGGCGAGGATCGCCGCCGCGGCCAGGTAGGGGTTGGCGTCGGCGCCGCAGATGCGGTGCTCGACGTGGCGACTCTTGGCCGGCCCGCCCGGCACGCGGAACGACACGGTGCGGTTGTTCACCCCCCAGCTCTTGGCCAGCGGCGCGTAGCTGTTGGCCTGGAAGCGGCGGAAGGAGTTGGCGTTGGGGCAGAAGATCGCCAGGGCGTCGTCGAGCGTGGCCATCATCCCGCCAATCGCATATTTCAACAGCGGCGTGCCCTGCGGGTCTTCGCTGGCCATGAGATTGTTGCCGTCCGCGTCGGCCAGCGACACGTGCATATGCAGGCCGCTGCCGGCCTGGTCGCCGAACGGCTTGGCCATGAAGCAGGCCTGCAGCCCGTGCTTGTTGGCCACGCCCTTGACCAGGCGCTTGTAGCGCACGCCTTCGTCCACCGCCTGCAGCGCGTCGAAGCGGTGCTCCAGGGTCAGCTCGAGCTGGCCGGGGGCGTATTCGGAGATCGCCGTGCGCACCGGCAGGCCCTGCGCCTCGCAGGCGGCGTAGAGGTCGTCGAGGAACGGCTGCAGCTGCTCCAGCTCGTACACGCCGTAGACCTGCGGTGCCTGCGGGCGCACACCGTTCATCTGCAGCGCCGGTTGCGGCCGGCCGCAGGCCGAGCGGGTCTTGTCCAGCAGGTAGAACTCCAGCTCCACCGCCATCACCGGGTGGTAGCCGTCGGCCTTGAGCGCCTCGATGGCGCGCACCAGCACGTGGCGTGGATCGCCCGGGGTGGCCGGCATGCCTTCGGTCGGGTGCATGCTCACCTGCAGCTGGCCGGTGGGCACCGCGCGCCAGGGTTGCAGGCACAGCGAGCCGGGGATGGGGTAGGTCCAGCAGTCGGCATCGGCCACTTCCCAGACCAGGCCGCTTTCTTCGACGTCCTCGCCCTGGATGGTCAGCGACAGGATCGAGCTGGGCAGCGGCCGGCCGTGCTCGTAGATGGCCAGCAGCTCGTCGCGGTGCAGCAGCTTGCCGCGCGGGATGCCGTTGGCGTCGATCAGCATCAGCTCGATGCTGCGTACCTCGGGGTGGCGTTCGAGGAAGTCGCGGGCTTCCTGGGGGTTGGCGAATTGCATGGTGGTCTCTCACCTGATGGGCACGTTGTGCACCGGGGCGTAGGGTGGATGGCGCTTTATCCATCCACCGGGTATCGGTGGCCTGTTGGTGGATGAAAAGAGCGTCATCCACCCTACGGTTTTATTCGCGGGCGCCGGGAATGGCCAGCAGCTCGGTGAGGGCCTGGTCGAGCATGCCTATCAGCTGGTCCACATCCTGCTCTGTGGTCGAGGGGCAGCACAGGGTCATATTGTGGAAGGGGGTGATCAGGATGCCGCGGTTGATCAGGTACAGGTGCAGGGCCATCTGCAGCTCGTCGTGGAACGCCGCCTCGGCCTCGGCGCCGGTGCGCGGCGCGGTGGCGCAGAACTGGAATTCGCAGCGCGCGCCCAGCTCGGTCACCGACCAGTTCAGCGCGTGCTGGCCGATCAGGCGGCGAAAGCCCGCCGCCAGTCTGGCGGCCAGGGGCAACATATGGGCGTAGGCGGCCGGGGTCATCACCTGTTCCAGGTTGGCGCGCATGCAGTGCATGGCCAGGGCGTTGGCCGACAGCGTGGTGCCCATGCCGCTATGGCCGTGACCCTGGCTGTCTGCGCTGGCGCGCTGGCGCGCGGCGGTCATGGCGTCGGCCATCGCCGCGCTGCAGCCGAAGATGCCGCAGGGCACGCCGCCGGCGATGGGTTTGCCGACCACGAAGAAGTCCGGCTCGAGATCCCAGAGTTTGGTGCAGCCGCCGATATCGGTGGAGATGGTGTGGGTTTCGTCGATGATCAGCAGGCTGCCGTACTTGCGCGTGAGTTCCCGGCACTGCTGCATGAAGCCCGGATCGGGCAGGACCATGCCGATATTGGTCATGGCCGGCTCGCAGAGCAGGGCGCAGATGTCGCCCTGGGCCAGCGCGGCCTCCAAGGCGGCGACATCGTTGAACGGGATCGAGCGGCTGTACTGGGTCAGGTCGTAGGCCTGGCCGACCAGCCCGGAGCGGGCCACGGTCTGGCCGTCTCTGTGGCGCACCATCACGTCGTCCACCGTGCCGTGGTAGCAGCCGTCGAATACCAGCAGGGTCTTGCGCTGGGTAATGGCGCGGGCCCAGCGCAGCACATAGCGATTCGAGTCCGTTGCCGTGGCGGTCACCTGCCAGTAGGGCAGGCCGAAGCGCGCCGCCAGCAGCTCGCCGCAGACCACGGCGTCCTCGCCCGGCAGCATGGTGGTCAGGCCGTTGTTACCCTGTTCGGCGATGGCCGTGGCGATCGGGTCCGGCGAGTGGCCGAACATGCTGCCGGTGTCGCCCAGGCAGAAGTCGATGTACTCGTGGCCGTCGACGTCGTAGAAGCGCGCGCCCTTGGCCCGCTCGACGAACAGCGGCACCGGCGTCGACCAGTCGGCCATCCAGTGCATCGGCACGCCGCCGTACAGCGAATGCCGCGCGCGCTCGGCCAGGGCGACGGACTTGGGGTTGCGGGCCAGGAACAAGGCGCGCTCGGCGGCGGCGAAGCGTTCCACGGCGGCGGGGCTGATAGCGCTGGCGGTCATCTGGGCATACCTCGGTAAGAATCTGGCGGCATGATATTTTGTGATCACATATTAGTAAATGATGTCGATGAATCCGCTATATTTCGCCGATATACGGTTTTTTAGTGATCACAAATAAGGTGCGCCAGTTCGTCGCTTAGGCACAAAGCGGCGTCTGGAGTACACTCGTGCACATTTTTCACGGAGGCCGCCATGCGTGACTGTAGCCTGACCCTTGCCCAACTGCCGGCGCCGCCGCTGGAGGTGCTCGATGGCCGATAACCTGCAGGAGCAGCTGTACCAGAAGATTCGCGAGGGCCTGCTGGCCGGGCGTTTCCAGCCCGGCGAACGGCTGAAGATCCGCGACCTGGCGGCGCAGTGGGGCACCAGCCCGATGCCGGTGCGCGCGGCGTTGCAGCGGCTGGTGGCCGAGGGCGCGCTGGAGGGCGAGCCGCAGCGTTCGGTGCGGGTGCCGGCGATGACCCGCGAGCGCTACGAGAACATCTTCCAGGTGCGCCTGGGCCTGGAAGGGCTGGCGGTGGAACTGGCCACGCCGCGCCTGCAGGCGGCCGATCTGGCCCTGCTGCGCGACTGCGTGGCGCGCATGGATGCGGCCATCGAGCAGCGTCAGGTGCAGGACTACCTCCGCGCCAACAGCCAGTTCCACCTGCACCTGTACGCCGCCTGCGGCAACCCGGTGCTGCTGCGCTCGATCGAGTCGCTGTGGTTGCAGATCGGCCCCTTCTTCAACCGCCTGTTCACCGGCGCCGACCTGTCGCTGCGGCTCAATGACTTCCACGAGGACGCTTTCGCCGCCATCGAGGCCGGCGACGCCAAGGCCGCGCGCCAGGCGATGGAGCAGGATCTGCTGTACTTCGCGCGCTTTTTGCTCAACCTGCTGGCGCTGGAGCAGGGCGAGGGATGAGGCGCTGCCCCCCAACGGCGTCGGGGGAGTCCTGCAGGCGGGGTTAGCCGCCAGCATGGTCAGTGGGGCGGGCGGCACTTTCGCGGCGGGGTGACCCAGCGCCGCTGCCCGGCCCTCAGCTTTCCAGCCAGACGTCGCGGCACCAGTGCCACACCGAGTCCCAGCTCTCGTCGGTCAGCTCGCCCTCGTCGCCGTCCCACAGCCAGACCTGGCCTTCCACGTCCACCGCATAGTAGTCGCGGCCGCTCTGGCACAGCGGCACCAGGTCGCGCGGCAGGCCCAGGCTCCAGGCCTCGGCGGCCACTTCCGGCAGGTAGGTGTGCGATTGCGGGTCGCTGGCGGTGACCGGCTCCAGGCGGCCGTAGACCACGTCGCTGACCTTGAGCAGGAACTCGCGCAGCTCGAAGGGCAGGTGGATGAGGATCTGCTCCTGGATCTCCACCAGGGTTTCCTCGTCCGGCAACTCCAGCGGCACCGGCACCGGTTCGTTGAGTTCGCGCAGCTGTTCGATGACTTCTTCCACGGTGGCAACCTCCTGATCAATGCGGCGGGCTTTATACCCCAACAGCCTGCTGGGGCGGTATCGGTGCGCGACGGCTTCAGCCGGCGTGGAAGAAGGCCAGCTTGTTGCCGTCCGGATCGCGGAAGTAGCCGATATAGAAGCCGGGCATGCGTTCGCCCGGTGCGCCTTCGTCGCTGCCGCCGAGGCTCAGTGCCTTGGCGTGCAGTTCGTCGACCTTGGCCCGCGAGCCCGCCACCAGGGCGGTCATGCAGCCGTTGCCGACGCAGGCCTGCTCCTGGTCGTAGGGCAGGCAGACGCCGAACATCGGCTGCTTCATGCTGGTGCCGAACAGGGTCAGCCGGCCGATATCCACCAGCGGCTTGGCGCCAAGGCCGGCGAGCAGCTCGCCGTAGAAGGCCTTGGCCTTGTTCAGGTCGTGGGTACCGACTGTGGTGTATCCGATCATCCGCGCGTGCTCCTCGAGGTAGGCGCTATCACTCTAGCCGAAAGTCGACGGGCAAAAGAAACCCGGGACAAGCCCGGGTTGCTGTGTTGCGCGGCGCGATCAGTTCTGGCGGATGCCGGCGATCAGCCAGGGCTGGTTGTCGCCCTGGGCGCGTTCCAGGCGCCAGCTTTCGCTGAACGGCTCGCCCTGGTCGAAACGCGAGGTCTTGGCCACGCCGCTGAAGGTCAGGGTGGCGGTGGTCTTCTCGGCATTGTCGTCGACGCCGTCCAGCTGCACGGCCAGCTCGTCGATGTAGGTGGACTGGAAGCCCTCGCCCAGTTCGGCACGCTCGCGTTTGAGGAAGTCCAGCAGCTGCGGGGTGACGAACTCGGCGATCTTGTCCATCTCGTCGGCGTCCCAGTGCTGCTGCAGGCTGAGGAAGTGCTCGCGCCCGGCGGCGATGAAGCTCTGCTCGTTGAACCAGGCCGGGGCGTTGATCACCGGACGGGCCGCGGCAGCGGCGTTGCCGCCGAAGATCGAGGTCGGCGCGGCGCTGGCCGGCATTTCGCGCTGGTAGGGCGCGCCGGCGGCGGCGACTTGCGGCTGCTGGCGGGCGCGACGGGCGGCGAGGAAGCGGAACAGCAGGAAGGCGATCAGGCCGAAGATCAGCATGTCCATGATCTGCAGGCCTTCGAAACCGTCACCCATGAACATCGAGGCGAGCAGGCCGCCGGCGGCCAGACCGGCCAGCGGGCCGAGCCAGCGCGAAGCGCCGCTGGCGGCGGCCGGTTGGCGACCGGCGGTCGGGGCGGTGGCGGCCGGCTGCGTGGGCTGGGCCTGACGGGTCTGGTGGCTGGGCGCGGAGCCGAACGACTTGCCGCCGCCGAAGCGCTTGGCATGGGCCTCGAAGCTGAAGGTCAGGGCCAGGCACAGGACCATGGCGATACTGAGGAAACGCTGCATCACGGTTTTCTCTCTGGTGGAAAGGCGTGGCGGCATCTTGCCCGGCATGGGCGGCGATGACCAGTGACAGAATGTTTCCGGCTTTTGCTTTGCGCCGCGACGGTGCAGCATGGCGGTCGATTCGAGCCTGTCCGGAGCCGCCACCTTGTATCAGCCGAAAGCCTTCGCCGTGAGCGATCTTGCCGCCCTGCACCAGTTGATCGAGCAGAGCCCGCTGGCGACCCTGGTCAGCCCGGGCGCAAACGGCCTGCAGGCCAGCCATCTGCCGTTGCTGCTGGTGGCGCAGGAGGGCGAGTTCGGCACCCTCTACGGTCATTTCGCCCGGGCCAACCCGCAATGGCGCGAGCTGAACGGCGACGCCGAGGCGCTGGCGATCTTCCAGGCCGGCGAGGCCTACGTCAGCCCCGGCTACTACCCGAGCAAGGCCGAGCACGGCAAGGTGGTGCCGACCTGGAACTACCAGGCGGTGCACGTGCGCGGCCGGCTCGAGGTATTCGACGAGCGCGAGCGCCTGCTCGATCTGGTCGGCCGCCTCAGCGCCCATCACGAGCGGGGGCGGGCGCAGCCCTGGGCGGTAAGCGATGCGCCGGCCGACTATATCGACAGCATGCTGCGCGCCATCGTCGGCTTCGCCCTGCCGATCCGGCGGATCGAGGGCGTGCGCAAGCTCAGCCAGAACAAGGGCGCCGCCGACTTCGCCGGCGTGCGCGAGGGTTTGGCGCAGTCGTCGCGGGCGGAGGAGCGGCGGATCGCCGAGGCGATGGCGGGTCTGAAGCGCTAGGCTGTCGCCGGGCCGCCCAGGCGGTGCGCATCACGGCCTTGTCGGGATTGCGCCCCGGTGTGCGGTTGCTCCTGTAGCCGGATGCAATCCGGGCCTGTGCACGAGGATTTCCGCGCCGCGCATGCGCGCCATTTCCCCTTCAGCGGCGCAGCAGCAGGGCCAGCGCGCCGCAGCGCAGCTGGCCGCGCAGGAAGGCGCGGAATTCGGCGGCGTCTTCCTCGGGGTGGCGCAGCCAGTGCACGAAGCTGCGCAGGTAGGCGCCGGTGAGCAGGGTCTCTTCGGCGATGCGGCGCAGGTGCAGGGTCTCCCGCCCGGCGGCCTCGCGCCACCACTGCACGGTGCGGCTGACGCGCATCAGGCCGAGCAGCTGCAGGTGGATATGCCCGGGCTCGAGCTTGTACAGCAGCATCTGCCCGGTCACCGCGCGGTGCGCGGCGAGGCTGTCGAGCCAGGCCAGCAGGCAGGCTTCCAGGCGCTGTTCGGCGTTCAGTTCGGCGAGGTCGGGCTGGCGTGCGCGGGCCAGCATGGCCAGGTCGGCGCGGTCGAACCAGGCTTCGACCAGGGCGTCCTTGTCGCGATAGTGCGGGGCGATGTCGTCCAGTCCGGCGCCGAGGGCGGCGGCCACTTCGAACAGGTGCAGGCGCTCCCAGCCGCAGACGTCGGCCAGCTGCAGGGCGCTGTCGAGGATGCGGGCGGGGGTGAGGGCGGCTTTCTTCATCGGTTCACCTCGCCTTCGAGTATGGCCGCGCCGCCGCCACCCAGGGCCTGAAACGACAAACGGAAGCCGAGGCTTCCGTTTGCGGGCATGTCATCCGGGCTACGCAGTTCGTAGGGTGGATCACGCTTCACCGATCCACCGTTTGGTGGATGTGGAAAGCGACAGCTACGCGCCCCGATCCACCCTACGCTTGTCCGGCTGCGACGCTCGCCTCAGCGCCAGTTGTACAGCTCTTTCTCCGAGACTGAATGCATCGGCGCGGCGAGGGCCTGGAAGGCCTTCATCGAGGCCCAGATGCGGCCGTTCAGCTCGCTCTGCGCGGCCAGCTCGCCGAGCACCACATCGGCCTCGCGCTGCATGGCGTCGAGCACCTCGTCGGGAAAGCGCTTGAGCAGGGTGCCGCTCTTCTTCAGCTGATCCAGGGCCAGGGCATTGTGGTAGACGTAGTCGTCGAGCATGTCCTGGCTGGCGCCGCGGGCGGCCTCGGTGAGGATCGCCTGCAGGTCGGCCGGCAGGCTGTCCAGGGCCTTCTGGTTGACCAGCAGCTCGAGCACTGCCTGTGGTTCCTGCCAGCCCGGGTAGTAGTAGTACTTGGCCGCCTGCTGCAGGCCGAAGGCCTGGTCGTTGTAGGGGCTGACCCAGTCGGTGGCGTCGATGGCGCCGGTCTGCAGGGCGGTGAACACCTCGCCGCCGGGGATGTTGACGGTGATCGCGCCGAGCTTGGCCAGCACCTCGCCGCCCAGGCCCGGGGTGCGGATCTTCAGGCCCTTGAGGTCGTCCAGCGAGTTGATTTCCTTGTTGAACCAGCCGCCCATCTGCATACCGGTGTTGCCGACCACGAAGGGCTTCACCCCGTGCGGCGCATAGGCCTCGTCCCACAGCGCCTGGCCGCCGCCCTTGCTCAGCCAGGCGTTCATTTCCAGGGTCGACAGGCCGAACGGCACCGAAGTGAAGAACTGCGCGGTGCTGACCTTGCCCTTCCAGTAGTAGGCGGCGCCGTGGCCCAGCTCGGCGGTGCCGCGCGACACGGCGTCGAACACCTCCAGCGGCGGCACCAGTTCGCCGCCGGCGTAGACCTTGATGGTCAGGCGGCCGTCGCTCATGGTCTTGACCCGTTCGGCCAGGCGCTCGGCGGCGGTGCCGAGGCCGGGGTAGTTCTTCGGCCAGGCGGTGACCATCTTCCACTGGTAGGTCTGCGCCGGGGCGGCGGCCTGCTCGCTGCCGGCCTGGTCGTCCTTGCAGCCGGCCAGGCCGAGGGCGGCCAGCAGGGCCGCGGTGGCGGTGAAGAGATGACGGCGATTCATCGGGGCTTCCTTATTGTGGGTTCTCAATCCCGTGGTCCGGAGGCGAATCGGGACGATGGTCAAAGCGCCTCCAGCTTGGCGTAGCTGAGCATCAGCCACTTGCTGCCTTCGCTTTCGAAATTCACCTGCACCCGCGCCTGCGCGCCGGCACCCTCGAAATTGAGGATGGTGCCCTCGCCGAACAGGCTGTGACGCACGCGCTGGCCCAGGTTGAAGGGGGTCTGCGGCACGGCGCTGCCGGCGAACAGGCTGCCGCCGCCCATCGCACTGGTGCTCATGGGCCGGCTGACGCTGTTGGACAGGCGCACTTCCTGAATCAGCGGTGCGGGGATTTCGCGGACGAAGCGCGACACCTTGTTGTAGGTCTCGCTACCGTAGAGACGCCGGGTCTCGGCGTAGCTGATCACCAGCCTGTGCATGGCACGGGTAATGCCGACATAGGCCAGGCGGCGTTCTTCTTCCAGGCGGCCCGGTTCTTCCAGGCTCATCTTGTGCGGGAACAGACCCTCTTCCATGCCCACCAGGAACACCAGCGGGAATTCCAGGCCCTTGGCGCTGTGCAGGGTCATCAGTTGAATACTGTCTTCGTTCTCGGCGGCCTGGGTGTCGCCGGCCTCCAGCGAGGCGTGGGTGAGGAAGGCCTGCAGCGGGGTCAGCTCGTCGTCCTCATCGTTCTCGAAGGTGCGCGCGGCGCTGACCAGTTCCTCCAGGTTTTCCACCCGGGCCTGGCCCTTCTCGCCTTTTTCCGCCTGGTGATAGGCGAGCAGGCCGCTCTGCTCGATGACGGTCTGGGTCATCAGGTGCAGGGGCATGGCCAGGACCTTCTCGGCCAGGGTCTCGATCAGCTCGATAAAGCCGGCCAGGGCAGTGGAGGCGCGTCCCGGCAAAGCCTTGCCCGCCAGCATCAGGCGAATCGCTTCCCACATGTGCACGTCGTGGGCGCGGGCGTATTCGCGGATGCTCTCGATGGTCTTCTCGCCGATGCCGCGCGCCGGCACGTTGACGATGCGCTCCAGCGCCGCGTCGTTGCCGCGGCCGTCGAGCAGGCGCAGGTAGGCCATGGCGTTCTTGATCTCGGCGCGCTCGAAGAAGCGCTGGCCGCCGTAGATGCGGTAGGGGATCTTCTCGCGCAGCAGCGCCTCTTCCAGCACCCGCGACTGGGCGTTGGAGCGGTAGAGGATGGCGATCTCGCTGCGCTTGAGGCCTTCCTTGCGCAGCGCGTCCTCGATGCTCTCGACCACGTAGCGCGCTTCGTCGTGCTCGTTGAACGCGGCGTACAGCGCCAGCGGCTCGCCGTCGTCGCCGTCGGTCCAGAGTTCCTTGCCCAGGCGCCCCTGGTTGTTGGCGATCAGCGCGTTGGCGGCCTTGAGGATGCCGGCGGTGGAGCGGTAGTTCTGCTCCAGGCGGATCAGCTGGGTATCGGGGAAGTCGCTGGAGAACTGCTGGATGTTCTCGATCCGCGCGCCGCGCCAGCCGTAGATCGACTGGTCGTCGTCGCCCACCACCATCAGGCTGTCGCCGCCCTGGGCCAGCAGGCGCAGCCAGGCGTACTGCACGGCGTTGGTGTCCTGGAACTCGTCGACCAGGATATGGCGGAAGCGCCGCTGGTAGTGCTCGAGCAGGCCCGGCTTGTCGCGCCACAGGTCGAGGGCGCGCAGCAGCAGCTCGGAGAAGTCGATCACCCCGGTGCGCGCGCAGGCCGCCTCGTAGGCCTCGTAGATGCCGCGCATGGTGGCCAGGAACAGGTCGCCGCCGGCCTGGATATGCGCCGGGCGCAAGCCCTCGTCCTTCTGCCCGTTGATAAACCACTGCGCCTGCTTGGCCGGCCAGCGCTGCTCGTCCAGGCCCAGCTCGCGGATCACCCGCTTGATCAGGCGCTGCTGGTCGTCGGAGTCGAGAATCTGGAAGTTCTCCGCCAGCCCGGCTTCCTGCCAGTGCGCGCGCAGCAGGCGATGGGCCAGGCCGTGGAAGGTGCCGACCCACATGCCGGCCGGGTTGTGGCCGAGCATCTGCTCGATGCGCGCGCGCATCTCGGCGGCGGCCTTGTTGGTGAAGGTCACCGACAGGATCGAATGGGGCGAGGCGCCCACCGCCTGGATCAGCCAGGCGATGCGGTGCACCAGCACGCGGGTCTTGCCGGAACCGGCGCCGGCCAGCACCAGTTGGCGCCCCAGCGGGGCGGCCACGGCCTGGACCTGGGCGTCGTTGAGAGAAGCGATCAGGAGTTCGGGGTCGTTTTGCATCGCGGCATTCTAGGGGGCGCGGCCACGTCGGGCAAACCGCGCGCGGCGCACGGCGGCAGCTGACGACCGGCGGGTCAGCGCGGCGACCGGCGAACCAGGGCGGCGGCGGCGCGGACGGCCCGTCGAAAGTTAGGCGCGAGCGGGTGAAATTGGTCACATCTTGGTTGGGCGATGCGTCTGTCTCGGGTATTCTGCCGCGACGCCTAGGCACCATTACAAGAAAATCGCCTATGACCGCCACCACTAGCGCCGTAGTCCCTGAAGTGACGCTGGATCCGTACGCGGCCGAACAGCTGTTCGCCACGGATATCGCCGTCGAACGTACCCGCCTGCTCTACCAGGGCTCGCGCCTGCCCACCCTGTTGATGCTGCTCACTGGCCTGGCCTGTGCCTTCCTGTTATGGAGCGAGCAGCGCGCGCCGCTGCTGGCCGCCTGGCTGGGCTGGATGGTGCTGCTGGTATTGCTGCGCCTGGTGCAGGTCAAGGCCTTCGACGCCGCGCTGCCCAGCCGCCAGGCCGAAGCCCGCTGGCGCCGGCGCTTCCTGATTGGCGCCGGTGCCTCGGGGCTGACCCTGGCCTTCGCCGCCATCGTCCTGGTGCCGGCCGATGCCTTCTATCAGCAGGCGCTGCTCTACGGCCTGATCGCCGCGGCGATCCTCTCCGCCAGCGTCGCCTACGCCGTCAGCCTGCCGGCCTTCCTCACCTTCGCCTTGCCCTGCCTGCTGCCCTCGGTGACCTTCCTGCTGGCTGAAGGCAACAACCTGCAGCGCGGCTGGGGCGGGCTCGGCGTGATCCTCTCGCTGGCCTTGCTGGTGGTGGCCTGGCAGGTTAACCGCCTGGTCCAGCGCAGCCTGCTGCAGCGCTTTCACAACCAGGCGCTGATCGCCAACCTGGAGCACGCCAAGCTGCGCGCCGAGGGCCTCAACGAGGAGCTGGCGCGCGAGGTGGAACAGCGCCGGCGCGCCGAGCGCGAGCTGCGCGGCGCCCATGGCGAGCTGGAAATGCGCGTGGCCGAGCGCACCCTGGAACTGGACGAGGCGACCCACGCCCTGGGCAAGAGCCAGGCGCGCCTGGCCCTGGCCCTGGAGGCCAGCGAACTGGGCCTGTGGGACTGGGATCTGGAAAGCGACCAGGTGCACCACTCGCACCTGCGCGAGCTGTTCGGCCTGGACGCCGAGCAGGTGCAGGTGATGCTGCGCGACCTGACCCCGCGCCTGCACCCGGACGACCTGCCGACGCTGCGCCGCGCCCTGGTCGAGCATATGAAGGGGCGCAGCGACGGCTATCAGGTGGAATACCGGTTCAAGCACGCCGACGGCCACTGGCTGTGGATCGAGGACCGCGGTCGCGCGGTGGAGCGCGACGCCGCCGGGCGCGTGCGGCGCATGCTCGGCACCCGCCGCGACGTCAGCGCGCGGCGTCAGCAGGAACAGCAGCAGCGCCTGGCGGCCACGGTGTTCGAGGCGGCCAGCGAGGGCATCTTCATCCTCGACCCGGACTACCGCCTGCTGGCGGTCAACCGCGCGTTCAGCGCGGTGACCGGCTACGCCCGCGAGGAGGTGCTGGGGCGCACGGTGACCAGCCTGATCGGCAGCCGCGAGATGCGCCGCCAGTACCAGCTGATCCGCCAGGAGCTGGACGGCAGCGGCAGCTGGCAGGGCGAGCTGATCGAGACGCGCAAGAGCGGCGAGCTCTACCCGCAATGGCTGCAGCTCAACCTGGTGCGCGACGCCAGCGGGCGGCCCAGCCATATCGTCGGCTTCTTCGCCGACCTCAGCGCGCGGCGCGAGGCCGAGGAGCGCCTGCGCTACCTGTCGCACTACGACGAACTGACCGGCCTGGCCAATCGCAGCCTGTTCAGGGAGCGCCTGCACGAGGCCAGCCAGCGCGCGCGGCAGAGCGGGCGCAGCGTCGCCCTGCTGCATATCGACCTGGACCGCTTCAAGCTGCTCAACGACAGCCTCGGCCACGAGGTCGCCGACCAGCTGCTGCGGCAGATGAGCCGCCGCCTGACCCAGGCGGTGCCGGAGGCCGACTGCATCGCGCGGCTGTCCGGCGACGAGTTCGCCATCATCCTCGATGCCTACGGCAGCCTGTCCAGCCTGGCGCGGGTGGCCAGCCGGCTGCTGGCCAAGCTGCGCGTGCCGATGGACGTCGGCGGCCACGAACTGGTGGTCAGCGCCTCGCTGGGCATCAGCCTGCTGCCGGACTACGCGCGCGAGATCAGCGCGCTGATCAGCCAGGCCAACATGGCCGTGCAGCACGCCAAGCACCTGGGCGGCAACACCTTCCAGTTCTTCACCGACAACCTGCAGGCCTGCACCCTGGAGCGCCTGCAGCTGGAGAACCAGCTGCGCAAGGCGATCGAGGAGGGCCAGCTGGAAGTGTTCTACCAGCCCAAGCTGTGCCTGGCCGACGACCGCCTGAATGCCGCCGAGGCGCTGGTGCGCTGGCGCCATCCGCAGCAGGGGCTGGTGCCGCCCGGCGAGTTCATCGGTCTGGCCGAGGAAACCGGGCTGATCGCGCCGATCGGCGAATTCGTCCTGCGCCAGGCCTGTCGGCAGGCGCGCGAGTGGCAGCGCCAGGGCCTGGCGGAGATCCGCGTGTCGGTGAATATCTCGGTGCATCAGCTGCGCCAGGGCAACCTGACCAGCCTGGTGCGCCAGGTGCTGGAGGAAACCGACCTGGCGCCGCGATACCTGGAGCTGGAGCTGACCGAGAGCCAGCTGCTGGACAACGTCGACAGCGTCATCGCCACCTTCCGCCAACTGCGCGAGCTGGGGGTGAAACTGGCGATCGACGACTTCGGCACCGGCTATTCCTCGCTCAGCTACCTCAAGCGCTTCCCGGTGCACTACGTGAAGATCGACCAGACCTTCATCCGCGACCTGTCGCCGGGCGGCGAGGACGCGGCGATCACCCGCGCGATCATCGCCATGGCCCACAGCCTGGAGCTCAAGGTGGTGGCCGAGGGGGTGGAGACCCAGGCGCAGATGGATTTCCTCAAGAGCCAGCACTGCGACGAGATCCAGGGTTTCCTCATCAGCCGGCCGGTGGAGGCCGAGGCCTTCGCCGCCTTGCTGCGTGCGCAGATCGACGCCCCGGTGTACTGAGGCTGTTCCCTCCCTACCCAGGCGCCGCGGGGACGGCCGGGCCGACCGAATCAAAGATGGCTGCCGGCGTGCGCCGTCCTGGGGGATGCTGGGGGCTCCCGCTCACGACAAGGAGTTCCCGATGGCCAATGCCCCATCCCTGAGCCTTGGCCAGCGCCTGCTGCTGGCTTCGCAGCGCATGGCGCCGGTGCCGGTGAAGGCGGCCCTGGTGCAGAAGCTCGGCGCCGAGCAGGCGGCGCAGCTGTCGCCGCATCTGCCGCCGGCGCAGCTGCGCGAGCTGATCCTGGCGCTGCCCGTCGAGTTCCTCGCGCAGGTCACCACCCACCTCGACCCGCAGCTGATCCTCGGCACCTACCTCAGCCTGCCCGACAGCCTGCACCTGGAGGTGGCGCGCCGGCTCTGCGTGATCGGCGCCTTCGCCACCGCCGCGCGCTATGCCGAATGCCTGTCGGCCAGGCAGGTCAAGGTGCTGATCTACGGCATCAACGACGCCGACCATGTGCTGCAGATCGCCCGCCATATCCTCGATATCGAGCTGATCGTGCAGAGCCTGCGCAGCTTCTCCACCGCCTACCTGTGCAAGCTGACCGAGGCGGCGGCCGCCGACGACAACGTCGCGGTGTCCGCCCGGGTGCTCGCCGGCCTGCCGTTGCCGCGCCAGGCGGACGTCTGCGCCCACCTCAGACCGGCCGTGCTGCGCGAGCTGCTGCCGCAGCTGCTGGCCGCCAACCCGCAACTGCGCGACCTGCTGCCCGAACGCCTGCAGCAGACGATCCTGGCCTAGGCTGCGCCACCGACTCTCACTTGGCGAACAGCTGGCCGATATCCTTGAACGCCTTGAACTCCAGGGCGTTGCCGCAGGGATCGAGCAGAAACAGGGTGGCCTGCTCGCCGACCTGGCCGGCAAAGCGCACGTGGGGCTCGATGACGAAGGCCGTGCCACGTGCCTGCAGGCGCTCGGCCAGCGCCTGCCAGTCTTCCCAGGCCAGCACCACGCCGAAATGCGGCACCGGCACGTCGTGACCGTCCACCGGGTTGCGGTGCGCCGCCTCCTGGTGCGCCATCTTCGGCGCTTCATGGATCACCAGCTGGTGGCCGAAGAAGTCGAAATCCACCCACTGCTCGCTGCTGCGGCCTTCGGCGCAGCCGAACAGCTCGCCGTAGAAGTGCCGCGCCGCGGCCAGGTCGTACACGGGAATCGCCAGGTGAAAGGGGGCTAGGGCCATTGCGGAGTTCCTCTTGGTTGTTCGCCCCCAGCCTAGCAACAGCTAAATCGATTGAAAGCGAATATCCTTGCTCGCAAGCTCAAATAATTTTGATGGATTGCCGATGCTGCGCGAGTTCAAGACCTTCGTCGCCGTCGCCCGTCTGGGCACCTTCGCCGCCGCCGGCCAGCAGGTCGGCCTGACCCAGTCGGCGGTCAGCGCGCAGATGCGCGTGCTGGAACAGCAGCTGGGCGTGCGCCTGTTCGACCGCAGCGGCCGCGCCGCCGTGCTCAACGCCGCCGGTCGGCATGCCCTGCCGCTGGCCGAGCAGATGCTGGCGTTGTACGCGCAGATGGCGCTGCCGCAGGCGGCGGACCAGTGGCAGGGTGAGCTGCGCGTCGGCGCCATCGCCACCCTGCAGACCGGCTTGCTGGCCGAGGCGCTGCCGCGCTTTCGCCAGCTGGCGCCGCGGGTCGAGCTGAAGCTGGTGCCGGGGGTGTCGCTGCAGCTGCTCAGCCAGCTGGATGCCGGCGAACTGGATCTGGCCCTGCTGATCAAGCCGCCGTTCCCGCTGCCCAAGGAGCTGCTGCAGGTGCCGCTGGCGCGCGAGCCCTTCGTGCTGATCGCGCCGCTGGCGACGGAGGGCGACGATCCGCTGCGGCTGCTCGCCGAACAGCCGTTCGTGCGTTACGACCGCGCCTCGTTCGGCGGCCGTCAGGTCAGTCGTTTCCTCCGCGAACAGCGCCTGAGCGTGCGCGAGGTGCTGGAGCTGGACGAGCTGGAGGCCATCGTGCGCCTGGTGGAGAACGGCATGGGCGTGGCCCTGGTGCCGCGCGCCGGGCTGTGGTTGCAGCGGCCGACGCGGCTGCGGGTGCTCGAGCTGGGCGAGCTGACCTTCCACCGCGAACTGCTCGCCCTGCTGCGCCGCGCCCAGCGCCAGCCGGCGATGGATTGCCTGCTGCAGTGCCTGCAGGCGTAGACACCCTGCGTGCGCAACCTGCAGAAAAAAGCCCGCACGGCGGCGGGCTTTTGGATCGGGCAGTGGCTGCGGCTTAGAACGCCGGCACCACGGCACCCTGGTACTTCTCGGCGATAAAGGCTTTGACCTCGGCGCTGTTCAGCGCCTTGGCCAGCTTCTGCATGGCGGCGCTGTCCTTGTTGTCCGGACGGGCCACCAGCAGGTTGACGTAGGGCGAGTCGCTGCCTTCGATGGCCAGGGCGTCCTGGGTCGGGTTGAGCTTGGCTTCCAGGGCGTAGTTGGTGTTGATCAGGGCGAGGTCGACCTGGCTCAGCACGCGCGGCAGGGTGGCCGCTTCCAGTTCGCGCACCTTGATCGCCTTGGGGTTTTCGACGATGTCCTTGGGCGTGGCGAGGATGCCGGCTTCCGGCTTGAGGGTGATCACCCCGGCCTTTTGCAGCAGCAGCAGGGCACGGCCGCCGTTGGTGGCGTCGTTGGGGATGGCCACGGTGGCGCCCTGCGCCAGTTCGCCGAGGTTCTTGACCTTGCTGGAGTAGGCGCCGAAGGGCTCGACGTGCACGCCGACCACGCCGACCAGCTCGGTCTTGCGGCTGGCGTTGAACTCGTCCAGGTAGGGCTGGTGCTGGAAGAAGTTGGCGTCGAGGTTCTTCTGCTGCACCTGCAGGTTGGGCTGCACGTAGTCGGTGAACACGCGCACCTTGAGTTCCACGCCTTCTTTGGCCAGCGCCGGTTTGACGAATTCGAGGATCTCCGCGTGCGGCACCGGGGTGGCGGCGACGTTGAGGGTTTCGGCCTGGGCCGAGAAGGCCGCGCAAGCGGCCAGGGCAGTCAGCAGTTTCTTCATTTCAAGGTTCCTTTTGGGAAGGTTCGCGCGGGTCCCGCGGGTGGCGAGTCGCCGCTTTTCATCATTACTTGCGAGAAAAATGTACGACGAGGCGATCACCGACCATCTGCAGCACCTGCACCAGGATCAGCAGGAGGATAACGGTCACCGCCATCACGTCCGGCTGGTAGCGCTGGTAGCCGTAGCGCACGGCCAGGTCGCCGAGGCCGCCGCCGCCGATCAGGCCGCTCATGGCGGTGTAGGAGACCAGGGTGATGGCGGTCACGGTGGCCGCCGCCAGCAGGCCGGGCAGGGCCTCGGGCAGCAGTGCGCGGGTGATGATCTGCCAGGTGCTGGCGCCCATGGCCTGGGTCGCCTCGATGATGCCGCGCTCGACTTCGCGCAGGGCGGTCTCCACCAGACGGGCGAAGAACGGCGTGGCGCCCACCACCAGCGGTGGGATGGCCCCGGCGACGCCCAGCGAGGTGCCGACCAGCAGCTCGGTGAGGGGGATCATCAGGATCAAGAGGATGACGAAGGGCACCGAGCGCAGGATGTTGACCACCAGCGACAGCGCGCCGTAGAGCGCGTTCTGTTCGAACAGCTGGCGCGGGCCGGTGAGAAACAGCAGCACGCCGAGCGGCAGACCGAGCAGCACGGTGAACAGCATGGAGCCGAGCAGCATGTTCAGGGTGTCGAGGCTGGCCTGCCAGATTTCCGGCCAGAACACGTTGGGTAGCAGTTGTTCGAGCATCAGCGCAGTACCTCCAGATGCACCTCGGCGGCGCCGAAGCGCGCCAGCGCGGCGTCGATGTCGCCACCGGTCAGGGCCAGGGTCAGCTGGCCGTAGGGGGTGTCCTTGATGCGGTCGATGCGCCCGGCGAGGATGCTGTAGTCCACCCCGGTCTCGCGCGCCACGGTACCCAGCAGCGGGGCGTAGGTGGCCTCGCCCTGGAAGGTCAGGCGCAGGATGCGGCCCTGCACATGGGCGAAGTCGTCGTGCTGCTCGGCCTCGTCGACGTGCTCGGACTCCAGCACGAAGCGCCGCGTGGTCGGGTGCTGCGGATGGAGGAACACCTGGGCCACCGGGCCTTCCTCGACTATGACGCCGGCGTCCATCACCGCCACGCGGTCGCAGACGCGGCGGATCACGTCCATCTCGTGGGTGATCAGCACTATGGTCAGGCCCAGTTCGCGGTTGATCTCGGCCAGCAGCTGCAGCACGGCGGCGGTGGTCTGCGGGTCGAGGGCGCTGGTGGCCTCGTCGCACAGCAGGATCTTCGGCCGGGTGCTCAGCGCCCGGGCGATGCCGACGCGCTGCTTCTGCCCGCCGGAGAGCTGCGCCGGGTACTTGTTGGCGTGCTCCTGCAGGCCGACGCGGGCCAGCAGCTCGGCGACCCGGGCGTCGATCTCGGCGCGGCTCAGCTCGCCGGCCAGGCGCAGCGGCATGGCGATATTTTCGGCGACGGTCTTCGACGACAGCAGGTTGAAGTGCTGGAAGATCATCCCGACCTGCTGGCGGAAGCGGCGCAGGCCCTGGGCATCGAGGGCGGTGACGTCGACGCCGTCGATCTCGATGCGCCCGCCGGAGGGCTCCTCCAGGCGGTTGATCAGGCGCAGCAGGGTGCTCTTGCCGGCGCCGGAATGGCCGATGATGCCGAACACCTGACCGCGTTCGATCTGCAGCGCGGTCGGCTGCAGTGCGGGAATCTCGCGGCCGGCGACGCGGTAGGCCTTGTGGACGGATTGAAACTGGATCACGCGAACGACCTTTTGGGTATGTTCAAGGGCGGGCTCCACGGTAGGTGAGCCGGCCAGCGGGCGCCGGGGGGGCGCAAAAGGGCGCTAGTCTACCCGGCCGTGTTTAGGCCGAGAAAATCTTTGTTGGCCTATGGTTATTACAAAATCGCATTACCGTTAAGCGCTACGCCGAACCGTAGGGTGGATGACGCTTCACTCATCCACCAGCACCGCGGATTCGCCGGCATAAACGGGGTCATCCACTCTCACCCTGCACTCAACCGCGCTGCGGGCTCAGCAGCAGGCGCGGCACCTGTTGCGGCACGATTTTCTGGCTCAGTTGCGGGCGAAAGGTCGGGTCGAGCTTCTTGATCCGCGCCGACAGCAGCGCCGCGACCCAAGGATAGTCCTTGGCCTCGCGCACTTCGATGCGCACGGCGCAGCGGAAGGTCACCACGTCCGCCGCCACGCCATCGAGCAGGCGGCGCAGGTGCTCGTTGTCCTGCTTGTCCAGCATCGGCATGGGCACCGCGCTGCTGGCCGCGGCGGGATCGATCAGGCGCGCCCTGGGCGGCTCGGCGACGGCCGGCGCGGGGGCGGCGATCTTGGCCGGAACGGCGGCGACCAGGCGCTCGACTGCCAGGCGCTGCTCGCGCAGTTGCGCCTGACGCTGCGCGTCGAGCTGGGCGGCGGCGTCGCGCGCCTGCTGTTCGGCGGCGGCCTGGCGGGCGTCGCGGGTGTTCTCGATAGCCTGCTGCAGATCGCCGCTCAGCGCCGGGGCCTGCGGCAGCAGGCTGCGCGCCTGGCCGAGGGCCTTGGCGGCGCGATCCAGATCGCCCTGCTGCAGGGCTTCGCGGCCCTGCTGCAGATAGGCGTCGGCCAGCTGGCGGCGGTACTGCTCGAGACGGGTGTCGCCGGCGGCGCTGCGCTCGAGGGCGGCGAGCTGGGTCTGGGCATCGTCCAGCCGCTCCTCGGCCAGGCTCAGGTCGAGCTGGCGCAGGGCGAGCACCAGCTCGTCGACCGGCGGCAGCGGCTGCTGCGGGGCCTGCTGGCAGCCAGCGAGGAACAGAACCAGCAGCAGGGGGAAACCACGGAAAACGAACGACTTCATGACTGTGCGTCTCGGATTGTGCAAAAAACGCGCAATCATACAGGGTTGCACCGGCGAATTCACGCCGATCGGCAAGGCTCTGACCCGGATGGCATCCGGGCTACGCAGGGGCGAGGGCGCTATCAGGCGTTGCGCTTGGGCAGGGCGAAGCTGGCGAGAAACAGTGCGGCGGCGCTGACGACTATGGACGGCCCGGCCGGGGTGTCCTGGAACCAGGACAGGCTGAGCCCGGCGCACACCGCCACCAGGCCGAGCAGGCTGGCGCCCAGGGCCATCTGCTCCGGGGTGCGCGCGTGGCGCTGGGCGGCGGCCGCGGGGATGATCAGCAGCGAGGTGATCAGCAGCACGCCGACTATCTTCATTGCCACGGCGATCACCACGGCAATCAGCAGCATCAGCGCCAGGCGGATGGCCGCCACCGGCAGGCCCTCGACCCGTGCCAGCTCCTCGTGCACGGTGATCGCCAGCAGCGGCCGCCACAGCAGCGCCAGCAGCACCAGCACCAGCGCGCTGCCGCCGAGAATCCAGGCCAGGTCGGCTGGGCCGACGGCGAGCAGGTCGCCGAACAGGTAGCCCATCAGGTCGATGCGCACCTCGTGCATAAAGCTCAGCACGACGAGCCCCAATGACAGGGTGCTATGGGCGAGGATGCCCAGCAGGGTGTCCGAAGCCAGCGGCTGGCGCTGTTGCAAGGTCACCAGCAGCACGGCGAGCAGCACGCAGCCGACCGTCACCGCCAGGGTCGGGCTGACGTCGAGCATCAGGCCGAGGGCCACGCCGAGCAGGGCGGCGTGGGACAGGGTGTCGCCGAAATAGGCCATGCGCCGCCACACCACGAAGGAGCCGAGCGGGCCGGCCACCAGGGCCAGCGCCAGGCCGGCGAGCAGGGCGTTGAGGAGAAAATCGGGCATCAGTGTTTGCAGTCCGGGCCGTGGACGTGGGCCGGGCCGTGGATGGTCAGGCCCGTCTTGACCACGCTGCCGTGCAGGTCGTGGTCATGGTCGTGATGGTGGTGGTAGACGGCCAGGCTCTTGGCGTCCTGGCCGAACAGTTCGATAAAGGCCGGATCGAAGCTGACCTGTTCCGGGTGGCCGGAGCAGCACACATGGCGATTCAGGCAGACCACCTGGTCGGTGGCGCTCATCACCAGGTGCAGGTCGTGCGAGACCATCAGCACGCCGCAGCCGTGGCGCTCGCGCAGGCGCGAGATCAGCCGGTACAGTTCGGCCTGGCCGGCGACGTCGACGCCCTGTACCGGCTCGTCCAGCACCAGCAGTTCGGGCTCGCGCAGCAGCGCGCGGGCCAGCAGCACGCGTTGCAGCTCGCCGCCGGAGATGCCCTGCAGCGGGCTGTCGATCACCTGTTCGGCGCCGACTTCGGCCAGCGCGGCCAGCGCGCGGGTGCGGTCGACACCCGGCACCAGGCGCAGGAAACGCAGCACCGACAGCGGCAGGGTGGCGTCGACGTGCAGCTTCTGCGGCATGTAGCCGATGCGCAGGCGCGGCTTGCGCCAGACGCTGCCGCGCTCGGCCTGCAGCAGGCCGAGGACGACGCGCACCAGGGTGGTCTTGCCGGCGCCGTTGGGGCCGATCAGGGTGACGATCTCGCCCGGGCGCACGCTCAGATGGGCGTCTTCCAGCACCGCCTGGCCGTTGAAGCTGACGCTCACCTGCTCCAGCCGGATCAGCGCCTCGCTCATGCCGCGCCCTTGCAGCCGGCGCAGAGGCCGACCACTTCCACGGTCTGCGCTTCGACGGCGAAGCCGACCCCGGCGGCGCCCTCGACTATGGCCTGGCTGATGGCCGGCTGTTCCAGCTCGATGGCGGCATGGCAGGCGCGGCAGATCAGGAACTGACCCTGGTGCGCGTGCTCCGGGTGGCTGCAGCCGACGAAGGCGTTGAGCGAGGCGATGCGGTGCACCAGGCCGTTTTCCAGGAGGAAATCCAGCGCCCGGTAGACGGTCGGTGGCGCGGCGCGGCGGCCGTCCTCGTCGCTCAGCACGCCGAGGATGTCGTAGGCGCCGAGCGGCTTGTGGCTGGCCCACACCAGTTCCAGCACGCGCTTGCGCAGGGCGGTCAGGCGCAGGCCCTGGCGCGTGCAGATGGACTCGGCCTCGGCCAGGGCATGGCTGACGCAGCGGGAGTGGTCGTGGGGGCGCGAGGCCAGGGGCGTGTCGGTCATGGGCAAGGACGGCGCGGGCTGGAGACGTTATTATATTACCCGTTCAATCCCGCCCGAGTATGCCCCGTGTCGCGTCTTTTCTGTCTCGTTGCCCTGCTGTTCGTCGCCAATGCCCAGGCCGAGGTGCGCCTGCTCACCAGCATCAAGCCGCTGCAACTGATCGCCGCGGCGGTGCAGGACGGCGTCGGCGTGCCCGACGTGCTGCTGCCCCCCGGCGCCTCGCCGCATCACTATGCGCTGCGTCCGTCCGACGTGCGCCGGGTGCGCGAGGCTGACCTGCTGTACTGGATCGGCCCGGACATGGAAGGCTTCCTGCCGCGGGTGCTGGATGGGCGCGACAAGCCGGACGTGGCGGTGCAGGAACTGCCCGGCCTGAGCCTGCGTCATTTCGGCGACAGCCATGCTGGGCACGGGCACGAGCACGAGCACGACGAGCATGGCCATGATCAGGCGGACGACGGCCTGGGTCACGATCACGACCATCGCCCCGGCAGCCTCGACGCCCACCTCTGGCTGCTGCCGGCCAACGCCCGGGTGATCGCCGCGCGCATGGCCGCCGACCTGGCCAATCTCGACGCCGCCAATGCTGCGCGCTACGCCGCCAACCTGCAGGCCTTCGAAGCCCGCCTGGATGCACTGGATGGCCGTATCCGCCCGCAGCTGGCGAGCATCGCCGACAAGCCCTATTTCGTCTTCCACGAGGCCTACGACTACTTCGAGGCCGCCTACGGGCTCAAGCACGCCGGCGTGTTCAGCGTGCTCGGCGAGGTGCAACCCGGCGCCCGCCACGTCGCCGCCATGCGCCAGCGCCTGCAGCAGGCCGGTCCCAGCTGCGTGTTCAGCGAGCCGCCGCTGCGCCCGCGCCTGGCGGAAACCCTTACCGCCGGCCTGCCGGTGAAACTGGCCGAGCTGGATGCGCTCGGCGGCGAGCTGCCGGTGAGCGCCACGGGCTACGAGCAACTCCTGGAAAATCTGGCCAATGGCCTGACGGAGTGTCTGGGTAGTCTGTAATACGAGTCTCGCTCTGCTTCCGGGCGAGGTCCTCATAATTCGTAGCGCCTTCTCGCGGCAGTACCCGTGGGAGGGCTTTAGCCGCGACCAGCCGAGCTACGAACTGTAACCACTCGTACGTTGCCGCTCGCAGTCGCTAACCACTAGGCTTGCGCTTTTGCCGCGAGCGCCCGCCATGTCGCCATCCGCACCTCGCCCGTCCAACGCCACGCTGGTGCTGCTGGCCTCGCTCTATTGCGCGCAGGGCCTGCCGTCCGGGCTGATCGCCCACTCGCTGCCGGTGCTGCTGCGCCAGCACGGCGTCGACCTGGCGCTGATCGGCCTGCTCAAACTGCTGGCGCTGCCCTGGCTGCTCAAGGTGTTCTGGGCGCCCTGGATCGACCGCCTGGCTTCACCGCGCTTGGGCCATCACCGCGGCTGGATTCTGCCGCTGCAGGCAGGCGTGATCCTCTGCGTGGCTGCGTTAGCCACGTTGGCGCCGCAGACCCTGTTCGGCTCAGGCCTGTGGCTGCTGCTGGGCTTGCTGCTGACGATCAATCTGCTGGCGTCCACCCAGGACATCGCCACCGACGGCCTTACCGTGCGCCTGCTGCCCGAGCGCTGGCGCGGCCTGGGCAACAGCCTGCAGGTGGGCGGCTACAAGGTCGGCATGATCGTCAGCGGCAGCGGCTTGCTGCTGGTGATCGACCCGCTGGGCTGGAACCTTGCCGTTGGTCTGCTGGCCGGGCTGATTCTGCTGATGACCGTGCCGATCTGGCTGTTCCCCGAGCGCCGGATGTTGCCCTTCCAGCCGGCATTGGCGGAAAGCGCACTGGGCCCGCGTCTGCTGCTCGAGCACTACCGCGGCCTGCTGGCGCAACCCGGCATGCTGCTGTGGCTGGCAGTGGTGCTGACCTTCAAGCTGGGCGATTCGCTCGGCTCGCCGATGATCAAACCGATGCTGGTGGACCAGGGCTGGAGCACCGCGGCGCTCGGCCAACTGACCCTGATCAGCAGCCTGGCCGGCATCGGCGGCGCCCTGCTCGGCGGCCTGCTCTACGCCCGCATCGGCGTGTTGCGCGCGCTGATCCTGTTCGGCGCCCTGCAGGCTCTCGGCATCGCCGCCCTGGCACTGCTGGTGGGGCAGGGCGGCAATGTCGGACTGGTCTACGCCGTGACCCTGTTCGAACAGGTGGCCGACGGCATGTCCACCGTCGCCCTGTTCGCCGCCATGATGCGCATGTGCCGCCCCGAACACGAAGGCGCCGACTTCACCTTGCAGGCCTCGGCGCAGTTGCTGCTGTCCGGCTTCGTCGGAGCCAGCAGCGGGGTGTTGGCCAAGGCGTTGGGGTATGAGGGGTTGTTCATCGGGGCGGGGGTGTTGGGGTTTGCGGTATTGCTGATCGTGCTGGCGCATGCACGAACATCGAGGTAAGGGCGCTGGTCGCCAAACTGAAGTGCGATGCACGGTTGCCTCCCACTCGCAGCTTAAGCCTTTTGCAGGGAGGCTTGCGGCGCGTTGCTTGCTCCTTGGTTAATGAGCGCATTTGCTTCAGCCAAAAAGTTCTCTGTGAGGGACGTATTGCTCAGAAAGAAGCGTTGATTGTCTTCCTTCATGTCGATCGTCAGTGACTTGAAGAATGGATTTCGCCGGATGCGGATCTTCTTGATCTCACTGGCACGAAGCAGTTCGTTGCGACGGTAGGACTCGGATTCGTCATCGTACTGGATCCCGTTGTCCGTCAACGATACGCGGACATGTTGGTCACGTCGGCCCAATGTAGATGCAATTACAAGAATGACGTTTGCGGTCAGCGATAGTCCCAGAGGCCAACCCAGCACGTACTCATCCAGGTCGCCAAAAGGGAAAAACACAAGAAATAGCTGTGCGCTTGTGATGGCGGCACTGAGCATTGTCCAGGACAGCACGCTGAGGTATTGGGCATGGTTCCAGGTGGCTTGTTGCATGGTCTTTCCCTGACTTCTTTGAGTTTATGTACGGATTTATACGTCCAGCTCACGTTCACGCTCCAAATCGATAAGGCGCGTAGTTGGACCGTTTGGCTGTAGGCGTTCTGTGACGATCTGTGGCCAGCGATTGCGGGAACGGCGCTTGGCGATGTTGTAGGTGAACTCCTGCAGCCAGTTCATCGGGTAGAAGAGCAGGTGCCCCAGATAGAGAACCGCATCAGTCCATTCCAGGTAGTTCTTGCCCTCGTTGGCTGTCTTTTTGTCGGCGATCTTTTGCCGCCGGAAGGCAAGAAATCCTGTGGGTTTGGTATGGGCAGAAAGCATTTCCTTTACGTATGCGTCAGAGGCGCTGCGCTGGCCGTTCTCATCGAACCAGGGACCATTGTCCATATAGGCGCGTAGCCATTCCCAGAGGCCTTTTTGCATTTGCAGGGTTTTGCCCATCGGTAGACCAAGGTTTACCAGCAACGCGTTATCGGGCTCGCCGAGGCGGCGTACGAGGATTTCCAGTGAGGCATTTCGCATACCTCCGGTATGTGGACCAACCATAATGAACTCGCCTGCCAGCGCCTGTATACCGTCCCAAGGGCTGTGGTACAGCTTGCCGTTGTGATCGAAATAGACTTCTCGGGTGCGGCGGTTGAAGAGTATCGGCAAGGGGAGTGGACGACGGGTTTCCCACAGGAACGGAATAACGAACAGAGCGGCTGCTAAGATTACTCCTGTCAAAATGCCATCTGTATTTCCGCTCAGGATGAGGATGGAACACATGAGAAGCGCCGTTACCCCACCAACTCCCCCCAGTGCTCCAGTCAGCATTCCCCGGTCGGAATCTCCGCCGGTCTTGATCGCCAGATAATGTTCCGTATGTTCATCGGTAACGAACATCTCCCACGGCTTTTCTCCAGTGGACTCATCGGCGCGCAGGAGCACGCTGGGGGCTTGCCCGAAGCGAGTACGGGCTTGTTGGATCAGGTCGCTTACAGCCATGCAAGTTCCTTGATTTCTATGGCAGGGAGGGTTATTCCCTCGACGGGCGAATAGCTCAGTTCGCCACGTATGGCGTCGAGCTTGTCACCGTTTTCTTCGTGATAAACGCGACGGTAGACAGCCACGCCAGGTTCGGGTTTGACCCGTGTGCCGCCGTGGTGATCGAAGTCTTTCCCGGTCCATTCCACGGCCTTGCGTGTGCCGCCCAAGCCGAAGAAACTGCCCCAGGTTTCGTGCCCTTTGAAATGGATCATCTCGTCAGTCAGTGCGCTCTTGCCTGGCAGTCTTAGCAAGACGTAGGTGATGGTTTGCATGCCACGATATGGATTCAATTCGTTGAGACGGTAAGCCTCGAAACTGATCGGGAATACTACCTTGTAAAACTCGGTCATCGACTTTTCGTAACTGCTCGACCAGTCGGCAGGCCGGGTGCCGAATCGGGTACGTTTGACCCAGGTTTCAAGAGGTGTGTCCTGGGTATATTGGCGGGCAATTACTCCGCCGACGATCAGGATGGTCCACCCCAGAGCGCGGGCGGCCAGGTGTGGCGCCACGCTAACGCCGCGGCCTATGACGGCAGCCTCGCCAGCGATGACTGCGGCGCGTGCGGCACGTATAGCCCGGAAGCTCTGCACGTAAAGACGCAAGCTGGCGGCGGAAGCCAGGGTCAATCCGGCATTGATGGCTGTGGTATCTAAGTCGCCGGCTTTGTAGGCCTCTAGCGCCTCGATGCCGTAGACCAATACGTCGAAGCCAGAGGTTACCGATTGTAGGATCGATGCTTTAGCGGCTACCCCCAGTGCATCAGCCAAAGCTTTCTGCGAAGCGATGTGCGTGGCCCCATTGAGCTTGACTGCTGCTTCCCAGTCGACTTCAGAAACTTTTTGTAAGGTCGCTGCTATTGCGCTAGAAACTCCAAAAGTTCCTCCCACAAAACTCAGCCAATGTTTTCCCGACTGCTTTTCAGTTAGCTGTAACCCGCCCCATATAAAATTCACCCCTGCCATCAGCGCTACCAGGCACTTGATAGGTGCTTTTTCTAGCGTTCCTTTGCCGAGATCGAGCATCCTTTTGAGGTCGACATCCGCCGCCATTTGGGTAGGCAGGGGAGGCAAGTCTCTGGCCGGCAGCATTCTGAAGAAAGGCAGTGCCTCGCTGACCGCAACACTTAGCTGTGTGGGTTTTAGACGGGCTGGTAGATTAGGGCGTGTGCCCATCAGATCGCTCATCCACTCACCCAGTTGCCGCTGAGTGACAGCCTCAATAGCAAGGCGCTGCTGGCTTCGCGCCAGAGCTGCGGCGAGGTAGAGACGTCCGGCGGCCTTGGATCCTTCGTCAGCTTTCTGCAGACCCAAGCCCACGATAGGCGCGAGCGCTGTAAACAGGGCTTCCAATGGCGAACCCAGAATATGCCGACCTAGTTTATCGGCTGCCTGGTTCAGCAATTGCGCTAGTCTGCGGGCTTCGTTCAGCGCGCTCGCACCGTTGTCTCTTGCGCCGTCAGCCAGCCCTACCAGGGAATTGAGCTCACCGACCCCGAGGCGTTTGCCCAAACCCAGTAATGCCCAAACCAGCCAGGGTTTACCCTCTTGCTGCTGGAGTGTTAGAGCATTGGCTATGGCTTTGGCCCCTGGGCCGGTTGTCGCCGGGCCGAGACAGGCTGCAGCAAAGTGGAGTTCTAACTCCGCACGTGGATCGGGTTGGGTGATGTCGAAATGGCCACAGGCAGTATCCAGGCTGGCAGGGCCGCGCTGAGCTAGGGTATTTAGCCAAGCTGACCAAAGCTCGCTGATGCGGCGCACATCGGCGCTGTAATCTTCCTCCTCTTGCGTTTGCTGCTGCCAGGTAGTTTGTAGCTTGCGGTAATTGGTGATGCTGCGCAGTTGGCCGCCGATTTGCGGGTCGCTTTCTGCCAGAGATTTGAGTACGCCTGCCATGGCCCAGTCTTCACCATGGATTTCACGCGTCACCTCGAATGCCTGCTGGCGAGCGCGAAGCAGCTTGGCCAGATCCAGCAATACGCCCCACGGATCGTCGATCAAAGCATAGGCTTGTTGCTCGCAGCGCTGCATGTCGTCGAGCAGCTTTGGCCAGGCTGGACGGTGACTGGTTGAGGGTTCACAACTCCAGCCATACCAGTTGGCATCCATGTAGTCGCCGATACGTTCGTGGATCGTGCGAGCTTGGCCGCTGAATGGTGCTGCTCCGGGAGTGATGGTGCGCATTACGCGCTGACGTACATTCTCTTTTCCCTTGGCTGAGTTGAACTGGCTATCGCTCCACTGGCGAGGTGACCACGCCAGCATGGCCGGTGTTCCTGCGGGAAGGAGTAAATAGGGCAGGCTACGCGCGTCGATGACTTTGCCGCCGCGAGCTGTTTGGGTAAAGGCAGCCGCGTTGACACGGTACTCGACCAGTTGTTTTAGGCCGCTCTGCCAGACGTACAGCCAGCCATCGCGTAACAGGCGGGCGGTGTAGTTCAGCGGACGGCCCTTGAGTGGCTCGAAGTAATCGCCTATTGCAGGAAAGTCTCCCTGTACAGCTGGCAAGCCATAGGCGCTGGTATCCACTGTCAGGGTCGGGCCGAGCGCATAGCGTAGCGGGAGTACAGCACTGAGCAGGGGGCATCCAGCGACCGTCAAGCTGGATGGGGCGGGAGTTTGAGCAGTCATAGAAGAGCCTCCTGTGCCCTGTCGTCCTGTTCGGCAAGTGCTTCCAGCAGTCGCCAGTCGAGCGTCATTTGCGCGGCGAGATCTAGTTCGGCTGGCGCGCCGTCTTTCTCGGGCTGTTCGTTTTGCCAGGCACAGAAGATCGTGCCTTCGTGATGAAGCCAGATGCGTGAGATTCGGTGCCAGAATCCCACCGGCCATTGCCCTTCGCGCCGCCATGCCTGATACAGAGGCCGGGCGTCACCCAGGCGTAGCCAGAGTTCGCGATGTTCTGGGGTGAAGATGCGCAGGCGGCGCTGCAGTATGCGCTGCAGATCGTCCATCGAAGCATCGCTTTCCAGCCAGAGACCATCCTTGATTTCGGTTCCGTGTCTCCAGGCGTCATAAGCCATGCTGCCAACCGGAGCATCCAGCAAAATCGGGCCAGCGTCCGCTATGGGCTCATAGGCCGTACCGAGCAATAACGGTCTTGGTTGATGGCTAGGGAAGCACTGATAAAGCCACGCCGTCGCACTCTCGTAACGAGCTCCGTCGAGCAGAATGGCACCGTTTCCATCGGGCATTGGGGCGCTCATGCCTTATCTCCCTTTGGTGCCTTAGCGGCTTCGCACACTTCACATACGCCGGCTCGGGTGCTGCGAAACAGCATGTTTTGTTTTACCAGGGCTTCCAGTGGAATTCCCGGCACATCCGCATCAGCCGGCTTCGCCGCCCCCGGCAGTATCGGCGCCGCCCCCGAGCCGCTGCCCGGTGCGCCTCCGGAGTTGATCTTGATCACCGGCCCGACCAGGGTGATGCCGCCGCCGTCGAGTTTGATAAAGCTGCCGCCGCCCTTGAGGGTGAGTTCGCTGCCGGCTTCGAGTACGACCTTGAGGCCGCTGGAGAGGTGGATTTCCTGGCCGGCCTGGATAAATTGGCCGTTGCCCAGCTTGATGTGCTGGCTGTCGCCGACGGTGAGGTGGTCGTTGGCCTTGATCTCGGTCTTGCGGTCGGCGTGGGTGGTGCGGTGTTCTTCGGCCTTGAAGTGGCTGTAGGCATTGGCCTCGACGGTGTCGTGGCGTTCGTTGCCGACGCGGATCTTCTGGTCGTGCTCGACGTTCTCGTCCCAGTCGCGCTGAGCGTGGACGTAGATCTGCTCGGCGCCCTTGCGGTCTTCGATGCGCAGTTCGTTGTAGCCACCGCCGCCAGGGCTGCTCAGGGTCTTGAACACGCTGCGGGTCTTGTTTGCCGGCAGGTCGTAGGGCACCACATGTTCGGCGTGGTACAGGCAGCCGGTGATCAGCGGCTGATCGGGGTCGCCTTCGAGGAAGGTGACCAGCACTTCCATGCCGATGCGCGGGATGGTGATGGCGCCGTAACGATCACCGGCCCAGCTGGAGCTGACCCGCAGCCAGCAGCTGGTCTTGTCGTCGGCCTGGCCTTCGCGATCCCAGAAGAATTGCACCTTCACTCGACCATATTCGTCGCAGTGGATTTCCTCGCCGACAGGTCCCGTGACCACGGCGCTCTGGCTGCCGAGTATGCGCGGCTTGGGGTGGGCCAACTGGGGACGGTAGGGCACGTTCCAGGGCGCGGCGGTGAAGCGGTTGCGGTAGCCCTGGGTGAAGCCGTCGGCAGGCTGGGTGTCGCTGGTCACCGACTCTTCCAGCACCTGCGGCTGCTTGCCTTCGTGCAGCACTTCGGTGAGCAGCCAGAGCTGGTTCCACGCCTCGCGCGGATGGCCTTCCAGGTCGAGGAAGTGGCCGCTGACCAGGGTCGGCGAGTCGCCGTCGCCCTGGGCCAGTTCGAAGTCGTGGCGGTGGCGCTCCAAGGCGCGCTTGGCCAGGTGCTTGCCGCGTTCGCGGTCGGTATAGCGGCCCGGGTAGTCGTAGTCTTCCAGCTTGGGTTGGGCATCGCCGTCGGCCTTGGCTTCCAGCTGCAGGCGCGGTTTCTCGAAGTCGTAGTCGCGGCGGGTGACCTGGCTGGTGCGGGTTTCCACGCGCACGCCGAAATGCTTGATCACCGGGTCGTCGGCCACCAGGCCGCTGTCCTGCTGGTAGGCCAGCGGTGCCAGGCGCGGGAACACAGTCTGGTCGTCGCCGAAGCACAGTACATGGCCTTCGCTGCTGTGCTGGAAGTGGTAGTGGATGCCTTCTTCCTCGCACAGGCGCTGGACGAAGTGCAGGTCGCTCTCGTCGTACTGCACGCAGTATTCACGCTCGGGGTAGAGCGAGCCGAGCTGGAACTGGTAGGCGTCAGCCTGGATGCCGTGTTCCTCCAGCACCTGGCCGATGATCTGCTCCACCGTCAGGTGCTGGAAGATGCGCTGGTTGGTGCGGTGCGCCAGGTAGGCCAGTTGCGGCAACAGGGTCAGGCGGTAGCGCGTCATGCGCTTGCCGGATTCGCCCTGGGCGATACGGTGGATCAGGCCGTGGATGCCGTCTCCATTGGGGCTGAAGGCGAGGAAGGCGCGCTGGTGCAGCAGGCTCTCCAGATCGAGGTCGGGGCGTTCGCCGATCAGTTCCACGTCGAAGGCGTAAGGCTGGCTGATCGCCTCGCACCCTTTGAACTCGAGCACCTGCAGGTCGTGTTCGACACCGTCGATGCTGAGGCTGAAATGGGTCTGGTTGGCCTGGGCGAACATTCGTTGTTCCTCTCGATCATTCCATGATGGGCGCGTGGCGCGCTCCAGGTTGTAACCGAATCGGCCGCCGCGCGCTGGCAACGGTCGAGGTTTTCGGCAGGCAGCCTGCCGAAACGCAGCGGCCAGGACGATGCCTGGCCGCTGCGGTGACGCGGACGCGATCCCGGCTTAGGCGGAGATCGGGGTACGCCAGTCGTCGGAGCCGGAAGTGCCGGAGACTTCGTGGGTCCAGACGATCTTGCGGTAGGTGAAGTAGACGTCTTCCAGGTGGGTGAAGTGCGCCATGTTCGGGTCCTGGCAGTTCGGCATGCGCGACTGCACGTCGACGATCACCGCGTCTTCCAGTTCGATGGTGAAGTAGTGCTCCTGGGTACCGGTGGAGGAGGTGCGGTACCACTCCAGACGGCACTTGTTCAGACGCTCGCCGGAGGTCAGGGCGTTGAAGATCAGCGGCGAGGACTTGTCGAAGACCTTGGTGATCATCAGCGGCTTGTGCACGCGCTGGCCGGTCGGTTGGCCGGACTGCGGGTCGCGCGGGATGATGACCTGGTGGTTGTAGGCTTGCACCAGAATCTGGTCTTCATGACCTTCCTGGAAAATATTGCCGACCGAGTCCTCGGTGAAGGTACCAGCGGTGATCAGACCTTGTTTGGTGCCTTCGAGGGACAGATACGCGGGTGTTGGCATGAGTGCTCTCCTTGCCTGGGTCATGGATCGTGATCGATCCGGGAGTCAGGCTCATAGCGAGCGGCGTGCCAAGTAATTTAATTTCAATAAAATCAATTAGTTGATATGACCTAATTGATGTTTTCGGTCATTGTGAGCGCTGCGTCACGTCTGGTTGCGCAACAAGTTGCGCAGTGCTGTGCAGCTTGTTGCGCAGCCTGCTGCAGGGCCCATGGTCGCTGGGCTGGGCCCGGCCCGGCGGAGGGTTATCCACAGCGGTCTGCGCAAGAAGCTGCCAGGTCGCTCACTCGGCCCAGTGCCGGCCATGGCGCTCCAGCAGGTGCTGCAGCTGCTCCGGGCCGTCGCTGCCGGCCGGGTAGGGACGCGGGCTCTGGTAGTGCTGATGCCAGCCCTGCAGGATGGGGTCGACCCACTGCCAGGCGGCCTCCACCTCGTCGCGGCGCATGAATAGCGTCGAGTCGCCTTCGATCACGTCCAGCAGCAGGCGCTCGTAGGCGTCCCAGCGGCGCTGCTGGCTGAAGGCGTCGGCCAGGTTGAGGTCCAGTTCCACGGGTTTGAGGTGCATGCCCTTGCCGGGGTTCTTGGCCATCAGCTGCAGGCTGATGCGCTCCTCGGGCTGTAGGCGGATCAGCAGCTGGTTGGCCTGGCCCTCGTGGAACAGGCGATGCGGCACCGGCTTGAACTGGATGAGGATTTCCGAGGTTTTCTTCGCCAGGCGCTTGCCGGTGCGCAGGTAGAAGGGCACGCCGGCCCAGCGCCAGTTGTCGATTTCCACCTGCACGGCGACGAAGGTTTCGGTGTCGCTGTCGTTGTCGACGTTCTTCTCGAAGTAGTAGGCCGGCACGTCGTGCCCGCCGATCTTGCCGGCGGTGTACTGGCCGCGCACGGTCTTGTCCTGCACGTCGAGGCCGCTGATCGGCTTGAGCGCCTCGAGAATCTTCACCTTCTCGTTGCGCACCGCCTCGGCGTCGAAGCGCACCGGTGCCTCCATGGCCACCAGGCAGAGCAGCTGCAGCAGGTGGTTCTGGATCATGTCGCGCATGGCGCCGGCATGGTCGTAGTAGGCGCCGCGGTTTTCCACGCCGAGGGTTTCGCACACGCTGATCTGCACGTGGTCGATATGCCCGGCGCGCCACACCGGCTCGAACAGGGCGTTGGCGAAGCGCAGCGCCATCAGGTTCTGCACGGTTTCCTTGCCCAGGTAGTGATCGATGCGAAACACCCGCGCCTCGTCGAACACCGCGCCGATGGCGGCGTTGATCGCCCGTGCCGAGTCTAGCGAATGGCCGATGGGTTTTTCCAGCACGATGCGCGCCTTGGGGCCGGCCAGGCCGGCGTTGGCCAGGTGCGCGGCGATGTCCTCGAACAGGTCCGGCGCGGTGGCCAGGTAGTAGACCCGCACGCGCTCGTCGTCGCGCCCCAGGCGTTTGCTCAGGCGGCCGAAGTCGGCGCTCTGCGCGGCGTCCATGGCGAAGTAGTCGAGGCGCGCGGCGAAGCTGGCCCAGGTGCCGGCATCGAAGTCGGCGCGTGCCACCTGAGCCCGGCAGCGGCGCTCGGCCAGGGCCTGGTAGGCCTCGCGGCTGTGGCTGCTGCGGGCCAGGGCGAGGATGCGCATGTCGGCGTGCAGGCGCCCCTCGCGGTGCAGGTGATAGAGCGCGGGCAGCAGCTTGTGCAGGGCCAGATCGCCAGTGCCGCCGAAAACCAGCATGTCGCAGGGGATGCTCAAGGGGAAAGCTCCGACTCGTTAACCTGTGCGCGGGTGCGAGCCATGTAGTATAACTACAAGGTCACTACAACCGCCGGCCACCGATCATAACCGAGCCATGGCCGGTCGAGCGCCGCGCTTGACCCTTTTCTTCATAGAGCCGAATCCGTGAATCTGTTGCAACACATCGCCCAGTCGCGCCACCTGCTGCGCAAGTCCGAGCTCAAGGTGGCCGACCACGTCCTGCTCGATCCCGCTTCGGTGATGCACAGCTCCATGGCCGAGCTGGCCCACAGCGTCGGCATCAGCGAGCCGACCATCGTGCGTTTCTGCCGCGCCATCGGCTGCAGCGGCTTCCAGGACCTCAAGCTGAAGCTGGCGCAAAGCCTGGCCGCCGGCGCCAGCTTCGGCCAGTTCGCCATCCACGAGGACGACTCGGTCGCCGACTTCAGCCTGAAGATATTCGACACCACCCTGCACACCCTGATGGAAGTGCGCGAGAAGCTCGACCCCGAGGCGCTGCAGCGCGCCATCGCCGCCTGCGCCCAGGCGCAGCGCGTGGAGTTCTACGGTTTCGGCGCGTCCGGCGCGGTGGCCGCCGATGCCCAGCACAAGTTCTTCCGCCTGCTGCTGACCGCCGCCGCCTACTCCGACCCGCATATGCAGGCGATGAGCGCGGTGACCCTCAAGCCATCCGACGTGGCCATCTGCATCTCGCAGTCGGGGCGTTCCAAGGACCTGTTGATCACCGCCAACCTGGTGCGCGAGTCCGGCGCCACGCTGATCACCCTGTGCCCGAGCCAGACCCCGCTGGCCGACCTGGCCACGGTCAACCTGGCCATCGACGTGCAGGAAGACACCGAGATCTACACCCCGCTGACCTCGCGCATCGCCCACCTGGTGGTGATCGACGTGCTGGCCATGGGCGTGGCCATGGCGCGCGGGCCGAGCCTGGTCAACCACCTCAAGAGCGTCAAACGCAGCCTGCGCAGCCTGCGCCTGTCGCCGAAGTCGCTGCGCAACGTCGAGGACTGAGTGCAGCCGGTTTCACCGGCTGTTCATGTGGGCGCCGTCAAAGCGTCATCTGCCCGGAGGATGCTGAGGGCTCCAGTCCTCGTTCCGGGAGAACCGAGATGCCTCGTATCTTCGATGACGCGCCACTGCAGGCCAAGCCTGACGCCAAGACCCGCCGCAAACTCCAGGACCAGCGCCGCATGGCCTATCGCCGGGCCATCGAGGCCTACGCCGAGCAGTGCCAGCTGCAGCGCGAACTGGCCGACTATCCCGACCTGATCCCTGCCGGCTACCTGCTGGCCGGCGCCCAGCGCAACGCCGCCTGAACCCTGGCTGCGCCCGGCGCTCGCCGGGCCGGCCCGCCAGGGTTGCCCGATCCTGCGGACTTATTGCCCGGTTCTGCCGATCTGCGCGCGGGCCGACGACAGCGCCCGCGCGCCCCTCTAGAGTGATGCTCTGCCCCGCTGCGCATGACGCACGCGGGCCAGCGTGACCTGTCGGCCCTGGCTGCCGGCTATCCAAGACCGGCCTGAAAAAGGTGGCAAACCATGATTACCCTGAACCTCAATGGCCAAGACCATGAGCTCGACGTGGCCGACGACATGCCGCTGCTGTGGGCCTTGCGCGACGTCGCCAATCTCACCGGCACCAAATACGGCTGCGGCATGGCGCTGTGCGGCGCCTGCACGGTGAACGTGGAGGGGCAACCGACCCGCTCCTGCGTGACCCCGGTGTCGGCGCTGGTGGGCAAGCGCATCACCACCATCGAGGCGGTCGGCGAAGACGCCGTGGGCAAGGTGGTGCAGGACGCCTGGCGCCGGCTCGACGTGGTGCAGTGCGGCTACTGCCAGTCCGGCCAGATCCTGGCCGCCACGGCGCTGCTCAGCGGCAACAAGGCGCCGAGCGACGCCGATATCGACGCGGCCATGAGCGGCAACATCTGCCGCTGCGCCACCTATGTGCGGATTCGCGCCGCCATCCACGACGCCGCCAAGCAACTGGCCTGAGGAGAGACGCAGCATGGGCAAGATCGAAACCCCCGATAGCGCCGCCCGCGGCATCCTCAACGTCAGCCGGCGCAGCCTGCTCAAGGGCGCCGGCGGCCTGGCCCTGGGCATCTTCTTCGCGCCGCTGCTGCGCGGCATGGAGGCGCTGGCGGCAGGTAGCCCGCTGGAGCCGAACGCCTTCGTGCGCATCGACCTCGATGGCACGGTGACCGTGCTGGCCAAGCATCTGGAGATGGGCCAGGGCAGCTACACCGGCTTGGCCACGCTGCTGGCCGAAGAGCTGGATGCCGACTGGAACCAGGTGCGCGTCGAGGGCGCGCCTGCCGACGCCAAGCGCTACAACAACCTCGCCTTCGGAGCGATGCAGGGCACCGGCGGCAGCACCGCCATGGCCAACTCCTGGGAGCAGATGCGCACCGCCGGCGCCGTCGCCAAGGCCATGCTGGTGGCCGCCGCGGCGCAGCGCTGGGGCGTGCCGGCCAGCGAGATCGGCGTCAGCCAGGGCGTAGTCAGCCACGCCGGCTCCGGCCGCAGCGCCGGTTTCGGCGAGCTGGTCGAGGCTGCCGCGCAGCTGCCGGTGCCCGCGCAGGTGCAGCTCAAGGATGCCAAGGACTTCAAGCTGATCGGCAAGCGCGAACTGCGGCGCAAGGACAGCCTGGACAAGACCGACGGCAGCGCGATCTTCACCCAGGACTTCAAGCTGCCCGGCATGCTGGTGGCCATGGTCGCCTACCCGCCGCGTTTCGGCGGCGTGCCGCGGACCGTGGACAGCAGCAAGGCCAAGGCCGTGCGCGACGTGGTCGCGGTGGTGGAGTTTCGCGACCTGCCCCACGGCCGCGCCGGCGTGGCGGTGTTGGCGAAGAATACCTGGGCCGCGCGCCAGGGCCGCGACGCCCTGCTGATCGACTGGGACGAGAGCCAGGCCTTCACCCTCGGCAGCGCGGAAATCTTTGCCCAGTATCGGGACAGCGCAGGCAAGCCCGGCTTGCCCGCCGCGAGCAAGGGCGATGCCGATGCGGCGTTGGCGCAGGCTGCGAAAACCCTCGAGGCCGAGTACGAGTTTCCCTACCTGGCGCATGCGGCGATGGAGCCGATGAACTGCCTGGTGAAACTGTCTGCCGAGCGCTGCGAGATCTGGAACGGCGAGCAGTTCCAGACCGTCGACCAGGCCATCATCGGCGGTTACCTGGGCCTGGCGCCGGAGCAGGTGTCGCTGACCCAGCTGTATGCCGGCGGCAGCTTCGGCCGCCGCGCCAGTTCGGTGTCGGACTATCTGTTGGAGGCGGTGGCGATCGCCAAGGCGGCGCGCGCCCAGGGCGTCGAGGCGCCGGTGAAGATGGTCTGGACCCGCGAGGACGACACCCGCGCCGGCTACTACCGGCCGCTGTACCTGCACCGCGTGCGCATCGGCCTGGATCAGGCCGGCAAGCTGCAGGCCTGGCACAACCGCATCGTCGGTCAGTCGATCATTGCCGGCACCTCGATGGAGCCGTTCCTGGTCAAGGAGGGGATCGACCACACCTCGGTGGAAGGGCTGTCCAACCTGGCCTACAGCGTGCCCAACCTGCAGGTGGAGCTGAGCACGCCGAGCAATATCAAGGTGCCGGTGCTGTGGTGGCGCTCGGTGGGCCATACCCACACCGGTTACGTCGCCGAGACCATGATCGACGAGGCTGCCGTGGCCGCCGGCCAGGACCCCTACGCCTTCCGTCATGCGCTGCTGGAGAGCCAGCCGCGCCATCGTGGCGTGCTGGAACTGGCCGCCAAACAGGCCGGCTGGGACCAGCCGCTGGCTGCTGGTGCCGAGGGCGAGAAGCGCGGGCGCGGCATCGCCGTGCACGAGTCGTTCGGCTCCTTCGTGGCGCAGGTCGTCGAGGTGACGGTCAAGGCCGACGGCAGCTACCGGCTCGATCGCGTGGTCTGCGCGGTGGATTGCGGCATCGCCATCAACCCGGACGTGATCCGCGCGCAGATGGAGGGTGGCATCGGCTTCGGCCTGGCGGCGGCGTTGCATGGCGCGATCACCCTGAAGGAGGGACGCGTGGAGCAGTCGAACTTCCACGACTTCCAGGTGCTGCGGATGAACGAGATGCCCAAGGTGGAGGTGCATATCCTGCCGTCGGCGGAGAACCCGACCGGGGTCGGCGAGCCGGGCGTGCCGCCGCTGGCGCCGGCGCTGGCCAACGCGCTGTTCGCCGCCACCGGCGTGCGCCTGCGCCAGCTGCCGTTGCCGGCGCAGATCAAGGCCTGACGTCCGATACTGGAAACACGAACGCCCGGGGTAATCCCGGGCGTTTGCGTTTATGGGGCTGGTTTTCCCGGATTGCATCCGAGCTACGGTGTGGTGGGAGGCAAGAGCGTGTCGGGTGGGCGACGCGAAGCTCGTCCACCTGTTTGATGGCGGCTCAGGATGCGTTCAGCCTGGTCGCCGTTTCGAGCTCGCTGGCGTCCTGCGGGGTCGGTGCGTGGATCGCCGCCTGGCGATGCTTGAGCATGCCGCCATCGCGCTGGTTCAGCGCTGCGGTCATTTCGGCGAGGATCGCCGTGGCCACGCTTTCCGGGGTGTCGCCGCCGATATCCAGGCCGATGGGGTAGTGCAGGCGGTCCAGCGCCGGCAGACGCCTGGTGTGCTGGCGAATTTCTTCCAGCAGGCGTTCGGTGCGGTCACGCGGTCCCAGCTGACCAATATAGACCGGCGCGCCCTGCAGCACGCTGCCCAGCCAGTGGCGGTCCTGGCTGTAGCTGTGGCTCATCACCGCCACCAGCGCGCCGTCGGTCAGATGGTGCAGGGCGTAGGGCGAGCCGGTGTCGGCCTGCAGCACCGCATCGGCCTCGGCAAAGCGCTCGGCGCGGGCGAAATGGGCGCGGCCGTCGATCACCGTGACGTGCCAGTCCAGCAGCTTGGCCATATGCACCAGCGGTTGGGCATCGTGGCCGGCGCCGAAGATCACCAGACGCCGTTGCGGCGCCAGGTATTCGCAGAACACCTCGATCTCGCCGCGTGCATCGCGGTAAGCACGCAGCGAAGAGCGGCCTTGAACCAGGGTCTCGGCCAGATCGGCGCGCACCCGGGCGTCCAGCGCCGGATCGAGCAGGCGCGCGCTGTCGGCGTGAGCCGGATGCAGCAACAGGCGTTCGCCAACCCTGACGCGGGCGTTGCGGTAGCTGGCGATCACCGTGGCCACGGCGCCGGCCTGGCCGCTTTCGCGCACCCGGCGCAGCAGGCCGAGCAGCGCCAAGGGTCTTTCGCCGCTGTGGCGCTCGAGCAGCACGTGCACGGTGCCGTTGCAGCCGAGGCCGAAGGTCAGCGCGGCGTCCTGGTCGTCGTCATCGTCCTGGGTGGCGGTGCTGTAGCGGCGGATCACCGGCTCGCCGCCGTCGGTCAGCCACCAGGCCTTCTTCGCCACCTCGGACTCCAGGCAGCCGCCGCTGATGGTGCCGACCGTGCCGCCGTAGAGCGGAATCAGCATGCGTGCACCGGGGCGGCGATAGGCCGAGCCCTCGACCTTGACCACCGTGGCGAGCACGGCCTGGCCGCCGTCGCGCTCGACGGCGGCGATGGCGCCGAGCAGGGCGCTGGTTCCCGACAGCATTGGCTTCTCTCCCAGGCAGGTTCGGCGGGGCGCTGCGGCGCGCCGCCCAGGCTGCCAATGTCGCGCAGGCCGGTTACGAAGGGTTAGGCCGATCCTGCTGGATCATTGCCCGATCCTGCCGCACCGAGCTGAAAGCGCTCGGCCAGCTGGCCGATGGCGGCGCGCTCGCTGCGGATAAAGTCGAGAAAGGCCTGGGCCACCGGCGACAGGCGCCGGCCACGGTTGTTCACCGCGCACCAGCTGCGGTACAGCGGCAGCTCGGCCACCGCCAGCTCGCGCAGCAGGCCGTGGCGCAACTCCAGATGCACCGCGTGGCGCGGCAGCAGGGCCAGGCCGAGGCCGGCGATCACCGCCTCGCGCTGGGCGTCCAGCGAGCCGATCTCCAGGGTCTGGGGAAAGTGCGCGCGCTTCTGGTGGCAGTATTCCTCGCAGGCGCGGCGGGTGCCCGAGCCGCTTTCGCGGATCAGCAGCGGATAGGCGGTGAGGTCCTGCAGTTGGAGATCGTCTCGTGCGCAGAGCGGATGATCCGGCGGCGCCACCGCGATGATGGGGTTGTTGAGAAACGGCAGAAAATCCAGCGCCATGTCCTGCGGCACCTGGCTCATGATCAGCAGGTCGTCGCGGCTCAGGCTCAGGCGGCGCACCGCCAGGGCATGGTTGACCACCGTGAGGTTCAGGTTGACTTCGGGATACTGGCGGCGAAAAGCGGCGAACAGGTGGGGAATGAAGTACTTGGCGCTGGATTCCACGCACAGGTTGAGCTGCCCCTGCAGCGAGCCCTGCAGGTCCGACAGCTGCATGTCCAGACTCTCCAGGCGGCCGAAGATATCGCTGCCGGCGCGCTTGAGCGCCTCGGCCGCCTCGGTCAGGTAGAGCTTCTTGCCGACGTATTCGAACAGCGGCTGGCCGACCAGCTCCTCCAGCTGGCGAATCTGCAGGCTCACCGCCGGCTGGGTCAGCGCCATCTCGTCGGCGGCGCGGCTGTACGAGCCGTGGTCGCACACGGCACGGAACACCTGGAGTTGGCGCAGGGTCATGCGCAGCAGGGTTTTACGCACGCTTTGCTCCTCGCTGGATCAATACATAAGTAATTACTTATGCCTGATCAAATAATTATTGATTTTGGTTAATTCGTACAGCCAGCTAGGGTAACTGGGCGTTCGCCGTATTGGCCGCCGCGACCCTGACAGCTCTGCGCTGAGGATTCCAACCGTGATCAAGAAAATCCTGATCGCCAACCGTGGTGAGATTGCCGTCCGCATCGTGCGCGCCTGCGCCGAAATGGGCATTCGCTCGGTGGCCATCTATTCCGAGGCCGACCGCCACGCGCTGCACGTCAAGCGCGCGGACGAGGCGCACAGCGTCGGCGACGACCCGCTGGCCGGCTACCTGAACCCGCGCAAGCTGGTCAACCTGGCGGTGGAGACCGGCTGCGACGCCCTCCATCCGGGCTACGGTTTCCTCTCCGAGAACGCCGAGCTGGCGGAGATCTGCGCCGAGCGCGGGATCAAGTTCATCGGCCCCTCGGCCGAGGTGATTCGCCGCATGGGCGACAAGACCGAGGCGCGGCGCAGCATGATCAAGGCCGGCGTGCCGGTCACCCCGGGCACCGAAGGCAACGTCGCCGACCTCGCCGAGGCGCTGCGCGAAGCCGAGCGCATCGGCTACCCGGTGATGCTCAAGGCCACCAGCGGCGGCGGCGGCCGCGGCATTCGCCGCTGCAACTCGCGCGAGGAGCTGGAGCAGGCCTACCCGCGGGTGATCTCCGAGGCGACCAAGGCCTTCGGCAGCGCGGAAGTCTTCCTGGAAAAGTGCATCGTCAATCCCAAGCATATCGAGGCGCAGATCCTCGCCGACAGCCTCGGCAACACCGTGCACCTGTACGAGCGCGACTGCTCGATCCAGCGCCGTAACCAGAAACTGATCGAGATTGCCCCCAGCCCGCAGCTGACCCCCGAGCAGCGCGCCTACATCGGCGACCTGGCGGTGCGCGCGGCGCAGGCGGTGGGCTACGAGAACGCCGGCACCGTGGAGTTCCTGCTCGCCGAGGGCGAGGTGTACTTCATGGAGATGAACACCCGGGTGCAGGTGGAGCACACCATCACCGAGGAAATCACCGGCATCGACATCGTCCGCGAACAGATTCGCATCGCCAGCGGCTTGCCGCTGTCGGTCAAGCAGGACGACATCATCCACCGCGGCTTTGCCCTGCAGTTTCGCATCAACGCCGAGGACCCGAAGAACAACTTCCTGCCCAGCTTCGGCAAGATCACCCGCTACTACGCCCCCGGCGGCCCCGGCGTGCGCACCGACACGGCGATCTACACCGGCTACACCATTCCGCCTTACTACGACTCGATGTGCCTGAAGCTGGTCGTCTGGGCGCTGACCTGGGAAGAGGCGATGGACCGCGGCCTGCGTGCACTGGACGACATGCGCGTGCAGGGCGTGCGCACTACCGCGCCCTATTACCAGGAAATCCTGCGCAACCCGGAGTTCCGCAGCGCCGAGTTCAACACCAGCTTCGTCGAGAGCCATCCGGAGCTGACCCAGTATTCGATCAAGCGCAACCCGTCGCACCTGGCCATTGCCATCGCCACCGCCATCGCGGCCCACGCCGGCCTGTAGGGGAAGGATTCAGAACATGAGCAAAAAGATCTCGATCACCGATACCATCCTGCGCGACGCCCACCAGTCGCTGCTGGCCACCCGCATGCGCACCGAGGACATGCTGCCGATCTGCGACAAGCTCGACCGCGTCGGCTACTGGTCACTGGAAGTCTGGGGCGGCGCCACCTTCGACGCCTGCGTGCGCTTCCTCAAGGAAGACCCCTGGGAGCGCCTGCGCCAGCTCAAGGCGGCGCTGCCCAATACCCGCCTGCAGATGCTCCTGCGCGGGCAGAACCTGCTTGGCTACCGGCACTACAGCGACGACGTGGTGCGCGCCTTCGTCGCCAAGGCCGCGGTCAACGGCATCGATGTGTTCCGCATCTTCGACGCGATGAACGACGTGCGTAACCTGCGCGTGTCCATCGAGGCGGTGAAGGCCGCCGGCAAGCATGCCCAGGGCACCATCGCCTACACCACCAGCCCGGTGCACACCATCGACGCCTTCGTCGAGCAGGCCAAGCAGATGGCCGCCATGGGCGTGGATTCCATCGCCATCAAGGACATGGCCGGCCTGCTCACCCCCTACGCTACCGGCGATCTGGTCAAGGCGCTGAAAGACGCCCTACCGCTGGAGGTGGTGGTGCACTCGCACGACACCGCCGGCGTGGCCAGCATGTGCCAGCTCAAGGCCGTGGAGAACGGCGCCGACCGCATCGACACCGCCATCTCCAGCATGGCCTGGGGTACCAGCCACCCGGGTACCGAGTCGATGGTCGCAGCGCTGCGTGGCACGCCCTACGACACCGGCCTGGATCTGGAATTGATCCAGGAGATCGGCCTGTATTTCCACGCCGTGCGCAAGAAGTACCACCAGTTCGAGAGCGAGTTCACCGGCGTCGACACCCGCGTGCAGGTCAATCAGGTGCCGGGCGGGATGATTTCCAACCTGGCCAACCAGCTGAAGGAGCAGGGTGCGCTCAATCGCATGGGCGAGGTGCTGGAAGAGATTCCGCGGGTGCGTGCCGACCTCGGCTACCCGCCGCTGGTGACGCCGACCTCGCAGATCGTCGGCACCCAGGCCTTCTTCAACGTGCTCGCTGGCGAGCGCTACAAGACCATCACCAACGAGGTGAAGCTGTACCTGCAGGGGCGTTACGGCAAGGCGCCGGGCAAGGTCAATGACGAGCTGCGCAAGCGCGCCATCGGTAACGAAGAAGTCATCGACGTGCGCCCGGCCGACCTGCTCAAGCCTGAGATGGCCAAGCTGCGCGAGGAGATCGGTAGCCTGGCCAAGTGCGAGGAGGACGTGCTGACCTTCGCCATGTTCCCCGACATCGGCCGCAAGTTCCTCGAGGAGCGTGCCGCCGGCACCCTCAAGCCCGAGGCCCTGCTGCCGCTGCCGCAGGCCGGCGGCGCGGCGCCGGTGGGCGGCGAGGGCGTGCCCACCGAGTTCGTGGTGGACGTGCACGGCGAGAGCTACCGCGTCGACATCACCGGCGTCGGCGTCAAGGGTGACGGCAAGCGTCACTTCTACCTGTCCATCGACGGCATGCCGGAAGAGGTGGTGTTCGAGCCGCTCAACGACTTCGTCGCCGGCACCGGCGGCAAGCGCAAGCAGGCCAGCGCGCCGGGCGACGTGTCCACCACCATGCCGGGCAACATCGTCGACGTGCTGGTCAAGGTCGGCGACGCGGTCAAGGCCGGCCAGGCGGTGCTGATCACCGAGGCGATGAAGATGGAGACCGAGGTGCAGGCGCCGATCGCCGGTACGGTCAAGGCGGTGCACGTGGCCAAGGGCGACCGGGTCAACCCGGGCGAGGTGCTGGTGGAAATCGAAGGTTAACCTCATGGAGCCCGGCCTGTTGAATGGGCAAGTTTGATGGGATCGCCCGGGCTCCTTTTTTATTTCGGCGCGACGGCGCGCGCGTGTTGTCCCGGGGGCCGCAAGGCTCCCTTTTTTTGATCGCGCGCGTGCCGGCGCGCCTACGCTTTCCGGTCATGTCCCGGTGCGTCGCCCGGTGGCGAGGCAAAGCAGGGCGATCAGCACCGCCCTGTGCCGGGGCATGGCCTTTTCCTTCGTTGCACTCGATCTAGGAGGTGAGCTCAAGTGGCTCTGGACCCGGTGGTGCTGTTCTTCGTCTTCGGCCTGGTCGCCGGTCTGCTCAAGAGCGAGCTGAAGCTGCCGGCGGCGCTGTACGAGACGCTGTCGATCATTCTCCTGCTGGCCATCGGCCTGCATGGCGGCGTGGAGCTGGCCGAGCAGGCCAGCCTGCAGCTGCTCGGCCAGTCGGCGCTGGTGCTGGCGCTCGGCGTGTTGTTGCCGCTGCTCGCCTTCGTCCTGCTGCGCGGCCTGCGCTTCGACCGCATCAACGCCGCGGCGGTGGCCGCGCACTACGGCTCGGTCAGCGCCGGTACCTTCGCCGTGGTGGTGGCCTATCTGCTGGCCAAGGGCGTCGCGTTCGAGAGCTACATGCCGCTGTTCGTGGCCATCCTGGAGATTCCCGCGATCCTGGTCGGTATCGTCCTGGCCAAGGGCGTCTCGCGCGAGACCCACTGGGGCGAGCTGGGCCGCGAGATCTTCCTCGGCAAGAGCATCATGCTGCTACTCGGCGGCCTGGTGATCGGCGCCATCGCCGGCAAGGAGGCGATCAAGCCGCTGGAGCCGCTGTACACCAGCATGTTCAAGCCGGTGCTGGCGTTCTTCCTGCTGGAGATGGGCCTGATCGCCTCCGGTCAGCTCGGTGCGCTCAAGCAGTTCGGCCTACGCCTGGCCGCCTTCGCCCTGCTGATGCCGCTGCTCGGCGCGCTGATCGGCGCCCTGCTGGCGCGCTTCATGGGCTTGAGCCTGGGCGGCACGGCGATGCTCGCCACCCTGGCCGCCTCGGCCTCCTATATCGCGGTGCCGGCGGCCATGCGCCTGGCGCTGCCGGAGGCCAATCCCTCGCTGTCGCTGACCGCTTCGCTGGGGATAACCTTCCCTTTCAATATCCTGCTCGGCATCCCGCTGTACCTGGCGCTGGCCGAGCTATTGATCGCCTGGGGATTCTGAGATGAACGCACATAGCCGTACCCTGCTCACCGTGATCTGCGAGGCGGCGCTGGAGAAGAAGCTGCTGGCCGACCTGGAGGCGCTCGGCGCCCCCGGCTGGACCCTCTCCGACGCCCGCGGCCGCGGGCACCGCGGCGTGCGCAGCGCCGATTGGGACACCGAGGGCAATATCCGCCTGGAAATCATCTGCGGCCGCGAGCTGGCCGAGCGCATCGCCGAACACCTGCAGGCGCGCTACTACGACCATTTCGCCATGGTCTGCTACCTGGCGCAGGTGGAGGTGCTGCGCGGGGAGAAGTTCTGACGGGGGCCCGGTAGGGTGCGCTATGCGCACCCGGCGGCCCCTCGGTGCGGTCACTTGCCGCAGAGGGGTGAGGCGCGCAGCGCTCAGCTCTGCGGGTAGCGCGCGCGCGGGGTGGCCATCGGCACCTTGTCGCCATCGAGCGGCAGGAAGCCGCCCAGCTCGGCGTCGTAGGCCTTGATCTGGCTGGTTTCGATGTCGTACACCCAGCCGTGGATGAACAGTTGGCCGCGCGCCAGCTTGGCCGCCACCGAGGGATGGGTGCGCAGGTGGTCGAGCTGGGCCACCACGTTTTCCTCGGTCAGCACGGCGAGGGTTTCCTGGTCGTTGCCGCAACTGCAGTTCTCCGCCACCACCGTGCGCGCCACTTCGGCATGGCGCAGCCAGGCCTTGACCGTGGGCATGGTTTCCAGCGAGGCCGGATTGAGCACCGCCTTCATCGCGCCGCAGTCGGAATGGCCGCAGATGACGATGTGCTGCACGCCCAGGGCCATCACCGCGTACTCGATGGCGGTGGACACGCCACCCATCATCTGGCCGTAGGGCGGTACCACGTTGCCGACGTTGCGGTTGACGAACAGGTCGCCCGGGGAGCTCTGGGTGATCAGCTCCGGCACCACCCGCGAGTCGGCGCAGGTGATGAACATGGCGCGCGGGTTCTGTGCGGTGGCGAGCTTCTTGAACAGCTCTTCCTGCTGCGGGAACACCTCGTTGCGAAAGCGCTTGAAGCCGTCGACGATGCTTTGCAGCGCCTGCTCGGCGGTTTCGTTGCCCTCGTGGGTCTGAAGCGGAATGACCTGGTGTTTGTAAGGCATGCCCTGAACCTCTATGAACCTGAAAAGACGCTGCTAAGAACCTGCATACGATCTGCTGCGCGTCGGCCCTACTGCGTTAAGAACAGACTCGGACTGCTCATTTACAGCTCGTAAACTCCGCGTCCTCGTCTTCCGCGTCCTCGTCTGTTTGACTCGCTGGCGCTTGCCCTTCGGGCCAGCCTTCGGCTGTTACTCCCGTTGGTCGTTGCGCCTTGTATGGCTCTTGCTCGCGAGAGCGTAAACACGTTCTAAACCGACAGCCGCAGCCGCTGGCGAGTCACACGCCAAGTGTCGCCTCACGGCCGGTGCGGCGACAACCCGCAGGCCCGTGCAGAGTGTGGCCGGCTGCGTCAGAGCAGGGCCAGCTGTCCGCCCGGCGGGGCGAAGCGGCTGCAGTCCAGTTGCAGGGCCTGGCGCCGCTGCAGGCCGAGGCGGCGGATGGCCAGGGTGAAGCGCTGCGCCAGCAGTTCGGCGAAGGCTCCCTCGCCGCGAAAGCGCGCGCCGAACCGGCTGTCGTACAGCTCGCCGCCGCGGCTCTGGCGGATCAGGCTGAGCACGTGCTCGGCGCGCTGCGGGTGATGCGCCCGCAACCACTCCTCGAACAGCGGCGCCACCTCGCGCGGCAGGCGCAGCAGCATGTAGTTGGCGCTCTGTGCGCCGGCCTGCTGCGCCGCTTCGAGCAGGCGCTCCAGTTCCATGTCGTTGATCATCGGGATCATCGGCGAACACAGCACGCCGACCGGGATATCCTGCTGGCGCAGCACGCGGATCGCCCGCAGGCGTGCCGAAGGCGCCGCCGCGCGCGGCTCGAGGATGCGCTTGAGTTCGTCATCCAGGGTGGTGAGGCTGATATACACCGCCACCAGGCGCTGCTTGGCCAGCTCGGCGAGCAGGTCTAGGTCGCGCAGGATCAGCGCGCCCTTGGTGACGATGGTCACCGGGTGGCGGTAGTCGAGGAGGATTTCCAGGCACTGGCGGGTCAGCCGCTGCTCGCGCTCGATCGGCTGGTAGGGGTCGGTGTTGGCACCCAGGTTGATCGGCGCGCACTGGTAGCCGGGCTTGCTCAGCTGCTGCTGGAGCAGAGCGGCGGCGTTGGTCTTGGCGATCAGCCGGGTCTCGAAGTCCAGCCCCGGCGACAGGTCCCAGTAGGCGTGGCTGGGCCGCGCGTAGCAGTAGATGCAGCCGTGCTCGCAGCCGCGGTAGGGGTTGATCGAGCGGTCGAAGGGCAGGTCCGGCGACTGGTTGCGGCTGATGATGGTCTTGGCGGTTTCCGCGCGCACCTCGGTGGCGCGGCTCGGCGGCACTTCGTCGAACCAGCCGTCGTCGCTGGCGATCACCCGGGTCGGGGCGAAGCGGTTATGCGGATTGCTGGCGGTGCCACGGCCACGTGGCGGCAGGCTGACGGACATGCTCGGACTCCTCGATTTACTGTATAAAAATACAGTTATTTTGCGTCCGAGCAAGTGCCGGTCATCAGCTGTAGGTCGGGTTGAGGAGCCCGCGACCAAGCCCAACGAGCGATGGTGGGCACGACGCCGAGGTCAGGTCACCAGGTGCCGTCGTTGGGATTCGCTGCGCTCAGCGCCAAGCTACCTCGTAGCCCGGATGCAATCCGGGGCATGTGCCGCCATCGAGCCGTGGAGCGCATCCGGGCTATGCCGGGGCGGTCTCCTGCGCCATCTCCGGGCGCTTGGCATAACGTTGCGCCAGCACCGCGCAGACCATCAGCTGGATCTGGTGGAACAGCATCAGCGGCAGGATCAGCAGGCCGATGCTGCTACCGGCGAACAGCACCTGGGCCATGGGCACGCCGGTGGCCAGGCTCTTCTTCGAGCCGCAGAAGAGGATGGTGATGCGGTCTTCCAGGCTGAAGCCCAGCCACTTGCCGAGCAGGTGGGTGAGCAGCAGCGCCAGCACCAGCAGCACGCAGCAGGCCAGTACCAGGGCCAGCAGGGTGAGCAGCGGCACCTGCTGCCACAGGCCGCCGATCACCGCGGCGCTGAAGGCGGTGTAGACCACCAGCAGGATCGAGCTCTGGTCGACGTATTTGAGCCAGCCCTTGTTGCGGGTCACCCAGGCGCCGATCCAGCGCTGGGCGATCTGCCCGAGGATGAACGGCAGCAGCAGCTGCAGGCTGATCTTGCCGATGGCATCGAGGGTCGAGCCGTTGGCGCCTTCCACGCCCATCAGCAGCGCCACCAGCAGCGGGGTGAGGAAGATGCCGAGCAGGCTGGAGGCGGCCGCGCTGCAGATCGCCGCGGCGATATTGCCGCGCGCCAGCGAGGTGAAGGCGATGGCCGACTGCACCGTGGCCGGCAGGGCGCAGAGGTAGAGCATGCCCAGGTACAGCTCGGTGCCGATCAGCGGCGCCAGCAGCGGCTTGAGCGCCAGGCCGAGCAGGGGAAACAGCACGAAGGTGCAGGCGAATACCAGCAGATGCAGGCGCCAGTGCCCGGCGCCGGCGAGGATGGCCTGGCGCGACAGCTTCGCGCCGTGGAGGAAGAACAGCAGGGCGATGGCCAGGTTGGTGATCCACTCGAAGGCCACGGCCACCTGGCCGCTGGCGGGCAGGACGGTGGCGATCAGCACCACGGCGAGCAGGGTCTGGGTGAAGGCATCGGGCAGGAAGCGGCGCAGGAACATGGCGACTCTCGGGCTTGCGGTACGGGAGGCGGCCACACTATCGTGCTGGAAAATTTCCGGCTAACGCCAAAGAGCCAGCAAGTGTCGCCAAACAGACATTCGTCCACCCTGCACCGCAGCCTGCCCGAGCTGCCGAGTCTGCCGCGGCCGCTCTATGGCCGGGTCGAATCGCTGAGCAACCGCGCGCTGACCTTCCGCCACAGCCACCCCTGGGTGCAGCTGTCCTACGCCATCGCCGGGGTGCTCGAGGTGCAGACCGCCGGCGCCCGCTTCGTCGCCCCGCCGCAACGCGCGGTGTGGGTGCCGGCGGGCGTCGAGCACCGGGTGTTCAGCTCGCCGCGCACCGAGATGCGCAGCCTCTATATCGACGGCAGCGCGGTGCCCTGGGGGCCGGACGCGTGCCGGGTGCTGGCGGTCAGTCCGCTGCTGCGCGAGCTGATTCGCGGCTTCAGTGCGCTGCCGGTGGAATACGACGAACAGGGCGCGCCGGGTAGGCTGGCCGCGGTGCTGCTGGACCAGTTGCGCGCCGCCCCGGAGGTGGCGCTGATGCTGCCGCTGCCGCAGGACGCGCGGCTGCGCGAGGTGTGCCTGGGGCTGGAGGATGCGCGCCTGCGCCAGCTCGGCCTGGGCGAATGGGGCGAGCGCCTGGGCGTCTCGGAGAAGACCCTGAGCCGGCTGTTCCTGCGCGAGACCGGGCTGAGCTTTCGCGCCTGGCGTCAGCGTCAGCGCCTGCTCGATGCGCTGACCCCGCTGGAGCAGGGCGAGCGCGTCACCGACGTGGCGCTGGCCTGCGGCTACGACTCGCTATCGGCCTTTATCGCCGCCTTTCGCCGCCAGTTCGGCGCGACGCCGGGGGAGTTCTTTCGTGAGTAGCGGTGAGGGCGGGGGTAGTTCGCCTGCATCAATCGCCACGATTCGTAGGGGGGTAGCCGCTTGTCACCGGGGCTGAAAAAACCGTTGTGCCTGCTGCGGCGTAACCCGCCATCGGCGCAACACGGCCTATCGCCTGGTGGGTTACGCGGCGCGCTGCCTTTATCGGCGCTTGCAAGATCGGCGGTCGGCGCCGCTAACCCACCCTGCGGATCTTCCCGAGCTACGTCGGCTCGCTCGGCTTCTTCAGCTTGGGATTGGGGAAGAACTGCACCGCCTGCACCTTGGGGTCGGCGGCCTTGGGTTTCAGGCCGCTGACGTTGACCCGTGTTGGCAGCTCCTTGGGCACCGAATTGCCGCGTGCATCCAGGGTGTCGGCGTAGCCGCAGGCCACGCATTCGCGGTGCGGCACGCCGTCCTCGTCCCACATCTGGATCTTGTCCTGCTCGCTGCAGGCCGGGCACACGGCGCCGGCGATAAAACGCTTCTTCACGCGGCCTCCTGGCTCAGGCCGAGGTGGCGCAGCAGGGCGTCGATCTTGGGCTCGCGGCCGCGGAAATCGACGAACAGCACCATCGGCTCCTGCGAGCCGCCGCGGGCGAGGATGGCTTCGCGGAAGGCGCGGCCGGTGTCGGCGTTGAACACCCCTTCTTCCTCGAATTTCGAGAAGGCGTCGGCGCTGAGCACCTCGGCCCACTTGTAGCTGTAGTAACCGGCCGCGTAGCCGCCGGCGAAGATGTGCGCGAAGCCGTTGGCGAAGCGGTTGTAGGCCGGCGGACGCAGCACCGAGACTTCGTCGCGGATGGCTTCGAGCACCTCCAGCACGCTGCGGCCGTCGCCGTGGGTGGCGTGCAGCTCGAAGTCGAACAGGGAGAACTCCAGCTGGCGCACCATCATCAGGCCGGACTGGAAGTTCTTCGCCGCCAGCATCTTGTCCAGCATGGCCTGCGGCAGCGGCTCGCCGGTTTCATGGTGGCCGGAGATCAGCGCCAGGCCCTCGGGCTCCCAGCACCAGTTCTCCATGAACTGGCTAGGTAATTCGACGGCATCCCACGCGACCCCATTGATCCCCGAGGCGCCGGCATGCTCGACGCGGGTCAGCAAGTGGTGCAGGCCATGGCCGAACTCGTGGAACAGGGTGGTGACCTCGTCGTGGGTCAGCAGCGCCGGCTTGCCGCCGACCGGCGGGGTGAAGTTGCACACCAGGTTGGCCACCGGGCTGATCAGGCTGCCGTCGGCGGCGCGGCGCTTGTCGCGCGCGCCGTCCATCCAGGCACCGCCGCGCTTGTTGGCGCGGGCATAGAGGTCGAAGAAGAAGCGGCCGACGTGCTGGCCGTTCTCCTGGATTTCGAACAGGCGCACGTCCGGGTGCCAGCTGTCGAAGTCTTTCAGCTCGCGAATCTCGATGCCGTAGAGCTTCTGCACGATGGCGAACAGGCCGGTGAGCACCTTGTCCACCGGGAACCAGGCGCGCACCTGTTCCTGGGAGATGCTGTAGCGCTGCTGGCGCAGTTTCTCGCTGTAGTAGCCGACGTCCCAGCTTTGCAGGTCATTCAGGCCCTGCTCGGCGGCGAAGGCCTTGAGCTCGGCCAGGTCCTGCGCGGCGAAGGGCTTGCTGCGCACCGCCAGGTCGCGCAGGAAGCTCAGCACCTGCTCGGTGGATTCGGCCATCTTGCTGGCCAGGCTCAGCTCGCTGTAGTGGGCGAAGCCGAGCAGGCGCGCCAGCTCCTGGCGCAGGTCGAGGATCTCGGCCATCAGCGGGCTGTTGTCGTGCTGGCCGGCGTTCGGCCCCTGGTCGGAGGCGCGGGTGCAGTAGGCGGCGTAGATTTCCTCGCGCAGGGCGCGGTCGTCGGCGTAAGTGATCACCGCGAAGTAGCTGGGGAACTCCAGGGTGATCAGCCAGCCGTCCAGGCCCTTGGCCGCGGCGGCCTGCTGCATCTGCGCTTTGGCCGAATCGGTGAGGCCGGCAAGCACAGCCTCGTCGGTGACGTGCTTGGTCCAGGCCTGGGTGGCGTCGAGCAGCTGGTTGGAGAATTTGCTGGTCAGCTCGGACAGGCGCATCTGGATTTCGCCGTAGCGCTTCTGCTGCTCGGCCGGAAGGTCGATGCCGGACAGGCGGAAATCGCGCAGCGCATGCTCGAGGATGGTCTTCTGCGCCACGTCGAAACCGGCGGCCTCGGGGCTGCCCGCCAGCGCGTCGTAGGCCTGGAACAGCGGCTTGTTCTGGCCCAGCTCGGTCCAGTACTCGGACAGCTTGGGCAGGCAGGCCTCGTAGGCGGCGCGCAGCTCCGGGCTGTTGCACACCGCGTTGAGGTGGCTGACCGGGCCCCAGGCGCGGCCCAGGCGCGCGCCCAGCTCGTCCAGCGCCAGCACCAGGCCGTCCCAGCTCGGCTCGGCCTGCTGCTGGAGCAGTTCGGCGATGGCCGCGCGGCTGTCGGCCAGGATCTGGTCGATGGCCGGCTCGACGTGCTCGGGTTTGATCTGCGAGTAGGGCGGCAGGTCGAAGTCTTGCAGCAGGGGGTTGTTCGCGGTCACGACGAGGCACCTGTGGCGAATGGATTCCAGGGTTGCGACCCCGGGACGCGATAAACAATCCAGGGTCGATAACAACCGACATGGGGGCCATCTTAATTACAATCAAGCTTTCCCGCAGCCCAGGAGATTTCTATCGTGGCGATTCGCAGCTACCAACAGTTCAGCCCGCAGCTCGGCGAGCGGGTGTTCGTCGACGCCAGCGCCGTGGTGCTGGGCGATGTGGAAATCGGCAGCGACAGCTCGGTGTGGCCGATGGTGGTGGTGCGCGGCGACATGCACAGCATCCGCATCGGTGCGCGCACCAGCGTGCAGGACGGCAGCGTGCTGCACATCACCCACGCCGGGCCGTTCAACCCGGCCGGCTATCCGCTGATCATCGGCGACGAGGTGACGGTCGGGCATAACGTCACCCTGCACGGCTGCACCCTGGGCAACCGCATCCTGGTCGGCATGGGCAGCATCGTCATGGACGGCGTGGTGGTCGAGGACGAGGTGGTGATCGGCGCCGGCAGCCTGGTGCCGCCGGGCAAGCGCCTGGCGAGCGGCTACCTCTACGTCGGCAGCCCGGTAAAACAGGCCCGGGCGCTGACCGAGCAGGAACGCAGCTACTTCGCCTACAGCGCGGCCAACTACGTGCGCCTGAAGGACCTGCATCTGGTCGAGGGGTATGACGGCTGATGCATTACAAGACCATCCTCTTCGACCTCGACGGCACCCTCACCGACCCGCGCGAGGGCATCACCCGTTCGGTGCAGTATGCCCTGGCCAAGCTGGGCATCGACGAGCCGGACCTGGCGGCGCTGGAACACTTCATCGGCCCGCCGCTGCTGCAGTGCTTCATGGCCAGCTACGCGCTGGACGAGGCCACGGCCTGGCAGGCGGTCAATCACTACCGCGAGCGTTTCAAGGTCACCGGGCTGTACGAGAACCGCCTGTTCGACGGCGTGCCGGCGCTGCTCGGCGAGCTGGCGGGGCAGGGCCGCAACCTGTATATCGCCACCAGCAAGCCGACGGTGTTCGCCGAGGAGATCGCCCGTCACTTCGGTTTCGCCGGGCACTTCAAGCGCATCTACGGCAGCGAGCTGGACGGCACGCGCACCGACAAGGTGGCGCTGCTGGCGCATCTGCTGGAATGCGAGGGGCTGGCGCCGCAGACGGCGCTGATGATCGGCGACCGCAAGCACGACCTGATCGGCGCGCGGCGCAACGGCCTGGATGCGGCGGCGGTGGGCTACGGCTTCGGCAGTCGCGAGGAGCTGCTCGGCGAGACGCCGACCTATCACTTCGCGACGCTGGAGGAGCTGCACCGGGCATTCATCTGCTGAGGGGCTGTAGCAGCGGGCGCTGCTCGCGAATGCTGCCCAGGCGAGGGCTTCGCGAGCCAGCTCGCGCCTGCAAGAGCTGAGGTGGCCAGCTGAGGGGAGGTATCAGCCGTTCTTCTGGTAGATGATCTTCTTGCTGCCGCCGTCGCAGCTGCCGACCACCATGCTCTGATCCGTGACCTCGTCGTTGGCGACGATTTCCAGGGTGTAGCTGGGTACGCCGGCGGCCTGGATCTTCACTTCGATTTCTTCCTTGAGTTCTTCACAGGGCTTGGGCGCGGCCTGCGCGCCGGCGGCGAGCAGCATCAGGGCCAGGGTGGGTATCAGGCGTTGCATCGCTTACCTCCGGTGTCGAGCGAGTCCTGTCACTTTCGACAGGCAGATGGGTTGGCCAGTTCTAGCCGCCGGCCTGCAGCCTGTCCAATGCCGCGCGACGCTCTGCCTGCGGCAGCCGACCAAGGGCGGCCACCGCCCGGTAGAAGGCCGCCCAGTCGCCTGCGTGCTGGGCGAACAGCGCGGCGAAGGCCGGCACCCACTGGTCGTAGAGGCCGAACGGCAGCAGCTTGGCGTTGTTCAGCGGGCTTTCGATCCAGGCATCGAAGCGGCCGTTGCCGCCCCACTCGCGCTGGCGCAGGGCGCGGTAGTCGCGGCGCAGGCGCTCGAACTCGGCCTGCTTGGCGGCGCGCATCGCCGCCGCGTCCAGTTCGCTGGCGTACAGCCGCTGCAGGCGCTCGCGGCTGGCCAGCACCAGGTCGACGAACTGCTGGCGCTGGCGCTCGCCGTCGTCCGCGTGCGCTTCGCCGCGGCTGGCGTGCCACTGGCGCAGGCCTTCGCGCTCGACGAAGGTGGCGAAGGACTCGTTGAACGCGGTGTCGCCGGCCAGGTAGTACTGCTGGTGCGCCAGCTCGTGGAAGATCACCGCCACCAGGCGCTGGTCGTTCCAGCGCAGCATGGTGTTGAGCAGCGGGTCGTCGAACCAGCCGAGGGTGGAATAGGCCTCCACCCCGCCGATATGGGTGTCCAGGCCCTGCTGACGCAGCAGCGCGGCGCCGCCGCGGGCCCGGCCCAGCTGGTAATAGCCGCGGTAGGCGACGCAGCCGGCGACGGGGAAGCAGTGCAGCTCGGGCTCCAGGGAAAACTCCGGCGTGGCGAAGAGGTTCCATACCACGAAGGGCCGGCCGAGGTCGGCGTACAGGCGGTAGCTGCGGTTGTCCGGCAGGCCCAGCTGGCTGCTGGCGAAGTCGCGTGCCTGCTGCGCCAGGGCCAGGCGCCGCGCCAGCTGCGGCTCGGTGGCGGGATCGGCGATCAGGCACGCGACCGGCTGGCGTGCCTGCAGCAGCTGCCACTGGCCCTGGCCGAGGTGGGCGTAGTAGTCCAGGGTCGAGCAACCGCCCAGCAGCAGAGCGAGCAGGGGAGCGCTAAGGCGACGCAGCAGGCGGAGGCGGGCGATGGGCATGGCGCCACGCTACCCCATCGGTGCAGCTGCCTCCAGCGCCGAATGGGCGTAGGCTAGGGTTTCGCGCCACAGACTGGAGGTCGCCATGCGTGCCCTGCTTATCGCCGCCGCGCTGCTGCTCGGTGCCTGCGCTTCACCCCTGCCGAAACCCGACCCGCAACAGGCCTGGGTCGATCTCTATGCGCCGGCCGGCGACCTGCTGATGGCCGACCGCCTGGACCGCAAGCGCTGGCCGGACGGTCGCTACTTCCAGGTCGGCCCCGGTGCCCACGAACTGCTGGTGCGCCTGCAGTTCGAGGCCAGCCGCGGCGGCGGCATGGGCTTCAACAGCGAACCCTTGCTGCTGACCTGCGAACTGCGTCTGCGCTACGACCAGTTCGCCGCCGGCCAGCGCTACCGGGTGGAGGCCCGCTCGATGGCGATGACCGCCCAGGCCTGGCTCTACGACGAGCAGCGCAACGTGCTGGCGCGCGGCAAGGTGATGCGCTGCGGCACCGCGATCTAGCTGAGGCGGCAGCGTCCCCACCTCGTCCGAGCAGCAGGTTGGACAACCCGCAGCTTGTCCGCCGGCTGGTTCAGCCGCGCTGCAGTTCGGCGAGGATGTCGAAGGCGTGCAGGCGGTCGGCGAAGTCGTACATGTCGCAGGTGAAGATCAGCTCGTCCGCCTCGGTCTGCTCCAGCAGCTGCTCCAGGCGGCTGCGCACGGTCTGCGGTCCGCCGATGGCGGCCAGGCCGAAGAACTCGCTGACCCCCTGGCGCTCGTGCGGCAGCCACAGCCCTTCCATGCTCGCCACCGGCGGCCGTTGCACCAGGCTCTGCCCGCGCAGCAGGGCGAGGATGCGCTGGAACGCCGAGGTGGCCAGGTACTGCGCCTGCTCGTCGCTGTCGGCCGCCAGCAGCGGTACACCGAGCATCACATAGGGTTTGTCCAGCACCTCGGAAGGTCTGAAGTGGTTGCGGTAGATGCGCAGCGCCTCGTGCAGGTAGCGCGGCGCGAAGTGCGAGGCGAAGGCATAGGGCAGCCCCTTCATTCCCGCCAGCTGCGCGCTGAACAGGCTGGAGCCGAGCAGCCAGATCGGCACCTGGGTGCCGGCGCCGGGCATGGCGATCACCCGTTGATCCGGGGTGCGCGGGCCGAAGTAGGCCTGCAGCTCCTCGACGTCGCCGGGGAAATCCTCGGCGCTGCCGTCGCGGCTGCGGCGCAGGGCGTGGGCGGTGTACTGGTCGGCGCCGGGCGCGCGGCCCAGGCCCAGGTCGATGCGCCCGGGATAGAGCGTGGCGAGGGTGCCGAACTGCTCGGCGATCACCAGCGGCGCGTGGTTGGGCAGCATCACCCCGCCGGCGCCGAGGCGGATGCGCGAGGTGCCGGCGGCCAGGTAGCCGAGCAGCACGGCGGTGGCGGAGCTGGCGATGCCGTCCATGTTGTGGTGTTCGGCGACCCAGAAGCGCTGGAAGCCGAGGCTTTCCACGTGCCGCGCCAGCGCCAGCGAGTTGTGCAGGGCCTGGGCGGCGTCGCCGTCGTCGCGGATCGGTGCCAGGTCGAGGGTGGACAGCTTGATCGAGGCCAGTCGGCTCATGAGGGGCTCCTCGTTGCGTGGCCGGCCACTCTAACCCCTTGAGTCCGGGCGGCGCACGCCGTGCACAGGCATAGTCATCATCGACGCGGCTGATGCGCCGAGGTCGTTGCGGGCCGATTCGACGCCGAGAAGCCGGGCGACCCGCAGCCAGTTCGACCCGGCGCGCGGCCATGGCGGCGAAGGGGCTGATGCAGGGCTCGGGCTCAGGTGGCGGGGCCGCTACCGTGGCGTGCGCGGTATTCGCCGGGGGTCAGCCCGGTCCACTGGCGGAAGGCGCGGAAGAATACGCTGGGTTCGGAGTAGCCCAGCAGCAGGGCGATCTCGGCGGCCGGCAGACGCCCTTCGCGCAGGTGCTGTTCGGCCAGCTGGCGGCGGGTGTCGGCGAGCAGCTGCTGGTAGCTGCAGCCCTCTTCGGCCAGGCGCCGCTGCAGGGTGCGCTCGCTGAGCAGCAGGGCGCGCGCCAGTTCGCCGCGATCCGGTTCGCCGTGGGCCAGCTGTTCGCCGAGCAGGCCGATCACCCGCGCGCTCAGGCTGGCGCTGGGCAGGCGCGCCAGCAGCGCTTCGGCGTGCTGGCGCAGCAGCTGCTGCAAGGGCGGGTTGGCCTGCACCAGCGGCACGTCGCGCAGGGCGCGGGGCAGGGCGATGGCGTAGTCGGCGGCGGCGAACTGCAGCGGGCAGGCGAACACCTCGCGGTAGGGCGCCAGATCCGCCGGTGCGGTGTGGCGGAACTGCGCGCCGAGCAGGTGGAAGCCGTCCAGCAGCGGCGTGGTCATCTGCACCCAGCAGGTCATCATCGCCAGCACGCGGATGCGCGTCGCCGGGTGCTGCGGGTGCAGCGGGCGATAGAGCAGCAGCAGGGCCTCGCCCCGTTCCTCGATGTGCAGCTCGCCGCCTTCGCCGCCCAGGCGCTGGTAGCGCAGCGCGGCGGTCAGCGCCTCGCCGAGGGTGGCGCTGCTCTGCAGCAGGTAGCTGAGTACGCTGAACGGGCCGGGGGTGAGGCTGCGGCCGAGCAGCAGGCCGGGCTCCGGGTGCTGCAGGCGCGCATCCAGTTCGCGCCACAGCGCCTCCTGGGCACTGAACGGCACCCGCGCGTCGGGGTCGGCCAGTTGCCCTTCGTGCAGGCCGCAGGCCGTCAGCAGCGTCTGGCGGTCGAGGCCGAGGCGGCTGGCGGCGTGCAGGATCGCCTGGGTCAGGCTGGCGCTGACCGAGGCCTGCGGCGACTCGTGAATGGCGTGTGACATGTGCCGATTCTGCCCAATGGCGGAGAACGGCGATAGCCCGGCGCGCCACACGCGGTTACGACCGATTGGTCGTTGGCGCGTGCATATTGGCGCCGAGCGGTTAGACTTGCCCTCCCGAACGTCGCCCACAAGGCGCGCTCGCTCTACAACAACAGAAAAAGGAGATCTCCCATGAAAGGCAAATCCTTGGCATGGGTCCTGTCCGCCGCACTCGCAGGCACTACCCTGAGTGGCATGGCACAGGCTGAAGAGAAGTTCGTCACCATCGGCACCGGCGGCCAGACCGGCGTCTACTACGTGGCCGGCCAGTCCATCTGCCGTTTCCTCAACCGCGGTGCGGCCGAGCACGGCATCAAGTGCAACGCCCCGGCCAGCGGTGGCGGCGTGGCCAACGTCAACGGCATCCGCAGCGGCGAGTTCAACTTCGGCATCATGCAGTCGGACCACCAGTACAAGGCGCTCAACGGCGCGGCGCCGTTCGAGGCCGAAGGCGCGATGGGCGACATCCGCGCGGTGTTCTCCCTGCAGAGCGAGGTGTTCACCATCCTCGCCCGCCGCGACGCCAAGATCGCCAGCTTCGACGACCTCAAGGGCAAGCGCGTCAACGTCGGCAACCCGGGTTCGGGTCAGCGCGACACCCTGGAAGAGATCATGGCCGTCAAGGGCTGGGATCGTTCCGCCTTCGCCCTCGCCGCCGAGCTGAAGCCGGCCGAGCAGGCCAGCGCCCTGGGCGACAACAACATCGATGCCATGACCTACTTCGTCGGTCACCCCAACGGCGCGATCCAGGAAGCCACCACCACCACCGACGCGGTGCTGGTGCCGGTGACCGGCGCCGAGATCGACAAGCTGCTGGCCGAGAAGACCTACTACACCAAGGCCGACATCCCCGGCGGCCTGTACAAGGGCAACGATGCGCCGACCCCGTCGATCGGCGGCAAGGCCGTGCTCTCCACCTCGGCCAACGCCGACCCGGAAGTGGTCTACCAGCTGGTCAAGTCGGTGTTCGACAACATCGAGCGTTTCAAGCGCCTGCACCCGGCCTTCGCCGACCTCAAGGAAGCCGACATGATCAAGGTCGGCCTGACCGCGCCGCTGCATGAAGGCGCCGCGCGTTACTACAAGGAGCGCGGCTGGCTGTAAGCCGCCAGCGACCGGCCTGCCGAGCAGGCCGGTTGGCCTTCCCGGCGGGCGCTGCGCCCGATTCGCTTCTAGTGTTAAGCAAACCCGCACGGCGCAGGCCTGCGGGTTTTGCCGTTCTCCGATTACTCGAATGCAGGTTTGATCCCATGCATGACAAGCAACTCTCCACCGAGGAACTGATCGCCCAGGATGTCGGCGCGCGTCTGCCCGTCGGCGCCATGGCCCAGGTGATCGCCGGCCTGGCCCTGCTCTGGTCGCTGTTCCAGCTGTGGATCGCCTCGCCGCTGCCATTCGTGCTCGGCTTCGGCGTGCTCAACGATACCCAGACCCGCGCCATTCACCTGGCCTTCGCCCTGCTGCTGGCGTTTCTCGCCTACCCGGCGTTCAAGCAGTCGCCGCGCGACCGCGTGCCCTTGCTGGATATCGCCCTCGGCCTGGTGGCCGCCGCCAGCGCCGCCTACCTGTTCGTCTTCTACCAGCAGCTGGCGCTGCGCCCCGGCAGCCTGACCACCGGCGATCTGGTCACCGCCTGCATCGGCATTCCGCTGCTGCTGGAGGCCACCCGCCGCGCGCTCGGCCCGCCGCTGGCGATCATCGCCCTGGTGTTTCTCGTCTACAGCCTGGCCGGCCCGTACATGCCGGGGCTGCTGGCGCACCGCGGGGTCAGTTTCAACGCCCTGGCCAACCATCAGTGGATCACCACCGAAGGGGTGTTCGGCATCGCCCTCGGCGTGTCCACCAGCTTCGTCTTCCTCTTCGTGCTGTTCGGCGCCCTGCTCGAGCGGGCCGGCGCCGGGCACTACTTCATCCAGCTGGCATTCAGCCTGCTCGGCCACCTGCGCGGCGGCCCGGCCAAGGCGGCGGTGCTGTCGTCCGGGCTGACCGGGATGATTTCCGGCTCGTCGATCGCCAACGTGGTCACCACCGGCACCTTCACCATCCCGATGATGAAGCGCACCGGCTTCTCCGCGGAGAAGGCTGGCGCGGTGGAAGTGGCCTCCTCGGTCAACGGCCAGATCATGCCGCCGGTGATGGGCGCCGCGGCCTTCCTGATGGTCGAGTACATCGGCATGCCCTATGTCGAGATCATCAAGCACGCCTTCCTGCCGGCGGCGATCTCCTATATCGCGCTGCTCTACATCGTCCACCTGGAGTCGCTCAAGCTCGGCCTGCAGCCCATCGGCGGCCATCAGCCCAAGCCCTGGCTGCGCCGCCTGACCGGCTTCGCCTTCGGCGCGGCGCTGATCAGCGGCCTGTCGCTGGCGGTCTACTACGGCCTCGGCTGGCTCAAGCCGGCGCTCGGCGACTACGCCCTGCCGGGCATCGGCGTGCTGCTGGCGCTGGTCTACCTGGGCCTGCTGAAGGTCGCCGCCAGCGTGCCGGTGCTGCCGCCGGAAGACCCCAATGCGCCGCTGGAGTCGCTGCCCGAGACCCGCGCCGTGCTGCTCTCCGGCCTGCACTTTTTGCTGCCGGTGGTGGTGCTGGTCTGGTGCCTGATGATCGAGCGCCTGTCGCCCGGCCTGTCGGCCTTCTGGGGCAGCGTGATGCTGATCATCATCCTGCTCACCCAGCGCCCGCTGCTGAGCTGGATGCGCCACGACGGCAGCCACGACCACGGCACCTTCGTCGACGGCGTGATCGACCTGCGCGAAGGCCTGATCGCCGGCGCGCGCAACATGATCGGCATCGGCATCGCCACCGCGGCGGCCGGCATCATCGTCGGCGCGGTGTCGCAGACCGGCGTCGGCCTGGTGCTGGCCGACCTGGTCGAGCTGCTGTCGATGGGCAACCTGCTGCTGATGCTGGTGCTGGTGGCGGTGTTCAGCCTGATCCTCGGCATGGGCCTGCCGACCACCGCCAACTACATCGTGGTGTCCAGCCTGCTGGCGCCGGTGGTGGTGGCGCTGGGGCAGCAGAACGGCCTGATCGTGCCGCTGATCGCGGTGCACCTGTTCGTCTTCTACTTCGGCATCATGGCCGACGTCACCCCGCCGGTGGGCCTGGCCTCGTTCGCCGCCGCCGCGGTGTCCAAGGGCGACCCGATCAAGACCGGCCTGGTGGCCTTCTTCTACAGCCTGCGCACCGCGGCGCTGCCGTTCCTGTTCATCTTCAACACCGACCTGCTGCTGATCGACGTGGACTTCTGGCACGGCGTGCTGATCTTCATCGTGGCGACCATCGCCATGCTGATCTTCGCCGCCGGCACCCAGGGCTTCTTCCTGGTGCGCAGCCGCTGGTACGAGAGCCTGCTGTTGCTGCTGGTGGCCTTCACCCTGTTCCGCCCCGGCTTCTGGATGGACAGGCTCCACGACCCCTACCAGGACGTGCCGCCGGCCCAGCTGGCGCAGGCCCTCGACGGCGTCGCCGACGGCAGCCAGCTGCGCCTGCGCGTACTCGGCGAGAACGCGGTGGGCGACCCGCGCGAGTTCAGCCTGCTGCTGGCAGTGCCGGATGGCGCCTCGGGCGAGGAACGCCTGGCCAAGCTCGGCCTGAACCTCTACGAGGAGGGCGACAAGGTGCTGGTCGACAGCGTCACCTTCGGCAGCCTGGCGGCCGACGCCGGCCTGGAGTTCGACCAGCAGATCCTCAGCGTGCGGGCGCCGACCGACCGCTGGACCAAGGAGCTGATGTGGCTGCCGGGCTTTATGCTGTTCGCCCTGATCGTCTGGTTGCAGCGCCGCCGTCAGCTGCCGCAGCCGGCGTAGGGATCCGCCGTCACCACCACAAGGCAGCTTCGGCTGCCTTGTTCGTTTATGCCCCGGCGGCGGGTTGCTAGACTCGCCGACCTGACCATTCGGACAACAAGGATTCCGCCCGCCATGTCGACGCCGCGCGTGCATTACCCCTGGTACAAGAAGGAGGACACCGACGCCTTCTTCGCCCTGTTCCAGAACAACATCGCCAACTTCGTGATCATCGCCATCAGCATGCTCGGCATGGGCTTTCCCGCCGAGATCGTGTTCGGCCAGGTGTTGCCCGGTGCGGCGGTGGCGGTGATGGCCGGCAACTTCTACTACGCCTGGAGCGCGGCGCGCCTGGCCCGCAAGGAGAACCGCGCCGACGTCACCGCGCTGTCCTACGGCATCAGCACCCCGGTGATGTTCGTCTTCCTGTTCGGCGTGCTGCTGCCGGCGAAGCAGCTCACCGGCGACGCCGAGCTGGCCTGGAAGGTGGCGGTGGCGGCCTGCCTGATCAGCGGCGCGATCGAGGCGGCGATCAGCCTGATCGGCAACTGGGTGCAGCGCCATCTGCCGCGCCCGGCCATGCTCGGCGCGGTGGCCGGGGTGGCGCTGACCTTCATCGCCGGCGAGATGCTGTTCAAGACCCTGGAAATTCCCATGATCGGCCTGCTGGTGCTGGCCATCACCCTGGTCGGCCTGGTGGCGCGCATCAGCATGCCGTTGCGCCTGCCGGCCTCGCTGTTCGCCATCGTCGTCGGCACCGCGCTGGCCTACCTGGTCGGCGCCGCCGACAGCGGCAAGTTCGGCGACGCCTTCACCCACCTGGGCTTCTACCCGCTGCTGCCCAACCTGGCCTGGTACGAGGGCCTGGGTCTGCTGTTCACCAGCATGCTGGCGCTGATGACGGTGATCCTGCCGATCACTCTGTACAACGCCATCGAGACCATGAACAACGTCGAGGCCATGAGCGCCGCCGGCGACCGCTACAGCGTGGGCGAATGCCAGGCGGTGGACGGCGTCGGCACCCTGCTCGGCGCGCTGTTCGGCGGCGTGTTCCCGACCACGGTGTACATCGCCACCGTGGGCTCGAAATGGATGGGCGCCGGACGTGGCTACAGCATCCTTAACGGCGCGGTCTATGGCCTGGCCACCATGTTCGGCCTGATCGCCTTCATCGCCGCGCTGATTCCGGTGGCGGTGGTGGCGCCGATCCTGGTGTTCGTCGGCATGTCGATGATCGCCACCGCCTTCAACAGCAACCACGCCCGTTACTACCCGGCGGTGGCCCTGGCCATGCTGCCGTACTTCGCCAACTACCTGATGACCCGCTTTAACCGCGGCGCCCCCGAAGTGGTCGAGGGCATCTCCTCGGCCATCGGCGCCCTCGGCCAGGGCGCCATGTTCAGCGCCATCCTGCTCGGCGCCATGTGCGTGGCGGTGATCGACCGTCAGTTCCGCCAGGCCACCGCCTTCGCCCTGGTCGCCGCGGCCATGGCCTGCGTCGGCCTGATGCACGCGCCCAAGCTGGCCTGGTACGCCGCGCCGGACTTCGTCCACGGCTACCTGCTGATGGCGCTGTTCTTCGCCTGGTACGCCTGGCGCGGGGTGGAGCCGGCGCCGGTCGCGCGCGCCGCCGACGCGGACTGAGGCGGGGGCTATTCGCCGCCTTCTTCGAGCTGCAGCGCGCCGGTCTCGCCGCCCTCCAGCACCACGTAGGCGCTGGAGCAGAACAGCGAATTGAGGCGCTTCATGTCGGCGATCAACTCCAGGTGCAGCGAGCTGGTCTCGATGCTCTGCACCACCTGGCGCTGCAGGCGGCCGATATGCGCATGGGCCAGGCGCCGCTCCTGGGCGCGGAAGCGGCGCTTCTCGCGCAGCAGCTGGCTGGCGCTGGCGTGATCGGCGCTGAGGAACACGTTGAGGCCCAGGCGCAGGTTGGCCATCAGCTGTCCGTGCAGGCTGGTCAGCTCCTCCAGGCCCTTGTCGGAGAAGGCGCGGCGCTGCGCGGTCTTCTCGTTCTGGATCTTGCCGAGCATGCGTTCGATCAGCTCGCCGGCCTGCTCCAGGTTCACCGCCAGCTCGAGTACCTCGGCCCAGCGCCGGCTCTCGTGTTCGCTCATCGCTTCGCGCGGGATCTGCGCCAGGTACAGCTTGACCGCCCGGCACAGGCTGGCGACGTCGTCGTTGAGCAGGCGCAGCTCCTTGCTTGTCGCCGGCTGGTTGTGTTCCAGCACCGGCAGCAGGTGGCCGAGCATGGCCTCGATCAGATCGCCGATGCGCAGCGTTTCGCGCACCGCATTGGCCAGTGCCAGGCTCGGCGTGGCCAGCGCCGTGGCGTCCAGATGGCGCGCGCGGGCGATGCCGGCCTCTTCGGCGCGGTCCGGCATCAGCCAGTTGCAGAAGCGCGCCATCCAGCCCACGGTGGGCAGCATCAGCAGGGCGCGCAAACCGTTGTAGAGCAGGTGGAAGAAGATCACCAGCTCGGCCGGACGCCAGTTCAGGCCGTCCAGCCAGTTGGCCAGCGGTTGCAGCAGCGGCAGCACCAGCAGCAGGCCGATCAGCTTGTAGATCAGGCTGCCCAGCGCCACGCGGCGACCGGCCGGGGTCTGCAGGCTGCTGGTGAGAAAGGCCAGCAGACCGCTGCCGATATTGGCGCCGATCACCAGGCCGATGGCCACCGGCAGGCTGATCAGCCCGGCGCCGGCCAGGGTCGCGGTGAGCAGCACGGCGGCCAGGCTGGAGTAGGTGAGCAGGGCGAACAGCGCGCCGACCAGGGCGTCGAGCAGCAGGTCGCCGGTCAGCGAGGCGAACAGCACGCGGATGCCGCGCGCCTCGGTGATCGGCGTGGCGGCGGCGACGATCAGCTCCAGCGCCAGCAGCATCAGGCCCAGACCTATGGCCACGCGGCCGAGCTGGCCGGCGCGGGTCTGCCGCCGCGAGAGGAAGAAGATCACCCCTAGGAAGATCAGCAGCGGGCTCAGCCAGCTCAGGTCGAGGGTCAGCACCCGCGCCATCAGCGCGGTGCCGACGTCGGCGCCGAGCATGATCGCCAGCCCCGGCGCCAGCGCCATCAGGCCCTGGGCGACGAAGGAGGTGACCAGCAGCGCGGTGGCGTTGCTGCTCTGCACCAGCGCGGTGACGCCGATGCCGGCGGCGAAGGCCAGCGGCCGGCGGCCGACGTTGTGGCTGAGGATCTTGCGCAGGTGCGAGCCGTATACCCGCAGGATGCCGGTACGCACGATGTGGGTGCCCCAGACCAGCAGGGCGATGGCGGACAACAGATTGAGCAGGGTCAGCATAAGGCGGCTCCCCCTTGCGAGCCCGCTGGCGATCGGTCGTGATCGCGACGCAGGTTGCGTAGCCGGCCGGCGAGAAATGTTTTATCCGGCTTGTACTTAGCATCGGCCGGAAATCGCCGTTGCGCCAGTCGCACGGTGAGCGGGCACTGGTTAACCTAGCGGCCTCTACACTATGGCCACTGGAGCGAATTCGTTGCGTTCGGGCGCTGGGCCGACGCTAAGGCTGGGGATCGATGGCGGGAAAATGGCGGGCGGGCCTGCTTCTGGGGCTGGCGCTGAGCGGCGCCGCCTGGGCGGCCGAGCTGCGCCTGGTGACCGGCGACGATTACGCGCCCTTCACCGGCCAGAGCCTGCCCGGCGGCGGCCTGCTGACCCAGGTGGTGCACGCCGCCCTGGCCGAACGCGGGCTGTACGCCACGCTGGCGTGGCAGCCGTGGAAGCGCGGTTACCTGAAGACCCTGCGCGGCGACTACGACGCCACCTTCCCCTATGTCCCCGGCGCCCAGCGCCAGGCGGAATTCCTCTACTCGGCGCCGCTGTTCGTCGCCGAACAGCACCTGTTCAGTCGCGCCGGCGATGCCATCGAGGTGGCGGATCTGTCGCGCCTGGCCGGCAAGCGCCTGTGCTACCCGCTCGGCTGGCAGCCGCCGGCGCCGATCCAGGCATTGCTCGACCAGGGCCTGCTGACCCGCCATTCGCCGCTCGGCCTCAACGAGTGCGCGCGCCTGCTGCTGCTGGCGCGCGACGACCTGTTCATCGCCGACCGCCGCCTGGGCGAGAGCGCCCTGCGCGCCACCGGGGCGCCGGCGAGCCGCTTCTACCGCTCGCAGGGGGTGTTCGGCAACAGCACCCTGCACCTGATCGTGCCGCGTAACCATCCGCGCGGCGCCGAGCTGATCGCCGAGTTCGACCTCGGCCTGGCCGCCTTGCAGGCCAGCGGCGCCTACCAGCGCCTGCTTGAGGCCTATCTGCAGCCGCCTGAGCTCAGCCCAGCAGCGCCATGATCGCCACCAGGCTGCCCGCCGCCAGCAGCGTCTGCAGGGTGATGATGCCGGCCATCAGCTGGCTGTCGCCGCCCAGCTGGCGGGTCAGCACATAGGCCGTCGGCGCGGTGGGTAGGGCGAAGAACAGCACCAGCACGGCGCTCTCCATCGCCGGCAGGGCCAGCGCCCAGGCCACCGTCCAGGCCAGCAGCGGCATGGCCAGCAGGCGCAGGGCGCTGTTCCACCCCAGCGCCGGAATTTCCCCGCCGAGCTGCTCGGGTTTGAGCGCCGCGCCGACGCAGAGCAGGCCCAGCGGCAGGCTGGCGGCGGCCAGCAGGCCGAGCAGGCGATCGCTGCCGCCGGGCAGGCCGATGCCGGCGAGGTTGACCAGCGCGCCACCGACGCAGGCGAGAATCAGCGGGTTCTTGGCGATCGGCAGCAGCAGGCCGCGCGCGCTGACGCCGCGCTCGGCGGTCAGCGACCAGACCGACAGCACGTTCACCGTCGGCACCATCAGCGCCAGCATCAGCGCCGCCAGGGTCAGCCCCTCCTGGCCGAACAGGCTGCCCACCGCGGCCAGGCCCAGGTAGGTGTTGAAGCGCAGGATGCCCTGGGTGAAGGCGCCGAAACGCCCGGCCGGCCAGCCGCGCAGACGGCGCAGCAGCAGCAGGGCGAACCAGGCGATGCCGAGGCCGAGCAGCACCGCCAGCGCCAGGCGCGGCAGCGCCGGGTTGCTCAGCGGCGCCTGGGCCAGGCTGGAGAACAGCAGGGCGGGGAACAGGATGAAGTAGTTGAGGCGCTCGGCGCCGGGCCAGAACGCCTCGCTGGGGAAGTCGCGCAGGCGCAGCCAGTAGCCGGCGACTATCATGGCGAACAGCGGCCAGAGGGCCAGCAACAGATCGATCACGGCAGCTTCTTCCATGGGCAAAGCGGCGATAGTCGACCAGCTGCGCGCCTCGGCGCAAGCCTTCAGCTCGGCGGCAGGGCGCTGATGCGCAGGTGGAAGTCGAGCCGTTCCCAGTCCTCGCGGCGGTTGGCCAGGGTCGGCGTCGAGTGCAGGACGATGCGGTGCTCGCCGTCCGCCGTGCGGCGGTAGCCGGGGCGCGCCGGCTCCCAGTCCGAGCCGCGGAACTCCAGCGGCGCCATGCCGAACTGGCGGATCAGCAGGGCTTCCAGGGCCTCGGCCTGGCCGGCGGCGACCCGGTACAGCGCCGCGCCGTCGCCCTCCTCGGCGCAGCCGGCGAACTGCGCCGGCAGCTCCAGTTGCCAGCGCTGCAGCCAGTCGATGCAGGCGCGGTCGTCCTGCTCGGCGAGCAGGGCCGTGGCGACCAGCAGCAGGGGCAGGAGCAAGGCGCGCATGGGCAACCCGGGGCGTTGAGGTGACCGTCAGAGTCTAGACTGCTGGCGAGCCCTTCGCGGAGTTCCTGCCATGCCCGCCTCGCACCAGGGCGGCTGCCATTGTGGCCAGCTGCGCTACGCCTTCGACGCCCCGCTCGCGGATATCGCCCACTGCCATTGCGCGGATTGCCGGCGCAGCAGCGGCGGCATCCTGGTCACCTGGCTGACGGTGCCGCTGAGCAGTTTCCGCTGGCTGCGCGGCACGCCCGCCGAGTACGCCAGCACGCCGACCTGCACGCGCAGCTTCTGCCCTCACTGCGGTGCCCAGCTGACCCTGTTCAGCACGCTCAGCCCGCACAGCCTGGATATCAGCGTGGCCTGCCTCGACCAGCCCGAGCGGGCGCCGGCGGATCGGCATATCTGGGTGCGCAGCCGGCTGCCCTGGCTGAGCGTCGACCCGCAGTTGCCGGAGGAAGACGAGGAGATTCTCTAGCCGGTCGCGGGTGCGGGGTATCGCGGGGCCGCCCGGGCTGCGCGCACCAGATTCCCGGCCGTATAACTCAGGGCAACTGCAGGCCGCCGCTGTCTTGGTGCAACTTGCGCAGGTGCGCGCCGAGGGCCACCAGGTTGGCCTCGTTGGCCTGCAGCTCGGCCAGGCGCGCGGGCGCCAGCAGCTTGCGCACTTCCGCGTCGAGCTCGTCGCTGAGCTGACGCAGTTGCTGCTGGCGCTGCCGGCTCTGGGTTTCCAGGCTGTGCCATTCGCCGGCCTGGGGCAGGCCGTAGCCGCCGTCGAGCAGCTCGGCCGGGCGGCTGAGAAAGCCGCTGCCGGCCAGTATCTGCTCCAGCGCCGCACCGGCCTTGTCCAGGTTCGGGTCGCCGGCGGCGCGGCCGCTCAGGTAGCGGCGCTTGAGCTCGTCCTGGGCCAGCAGCAACTGGCGGCGCAGGGCCGCCTGTTCCAGCAGCAGCAGGGCGGCGCTGGCGCGCAGGTCGGCCTCGGCGAACCAGTCACGGCGTGCGCTGGCGGGCTGTTCCAGCCAGGCCTCGACGTTGTCCTGGGCGATTGGCAGACGCTGGCGCAGCACGGCGAACATGGCCTGGTAGCGCTCGCGGAACGAATCGAAGCGATAGCCCAGGCGCAGCGCCTCGCGGGGATCGTCGAGCACCGCAGTGTCGGCCAGGCCGCGCGCCGCCAGCAGTTGCAGCAGGCCGTTGGGCAGGATGCTGTCGAGCGCCTGCAGATCGGGATGCGCGGTGCCGCTGCGCAGCAGCTTGAGGGTCTCCACCGCGCAGTTGTTGGAGATGAAGTAGTAGTCGCCGTCGTAGCTCCAGTGCTGCTCGACGGCGCGCGCGACCAGCTGTTCCAGTTCGTCGCGCGACAGCTTGAGCGGCACCGAGGCCAGGCTGCGCAGCTCGACCTTGGTGTACTCCTCGACCACCTGCTCCAGCGGCAGGACGAACAGCCGCGAGGGGTAGACGCCGGTCAGGCCGTCCCAGCTCGACAGCTGCAGGTCGCCGACGAAGGCGCGGTAGGACAGCACCAGGTGCTGGTCGAGATCCAGCCGGCAGTCGGGGCCGCGCGGTCGGCCCGGCGCGCACACCACCAGGCGCAGCATGCTGTGGCCCCAGCGGCTCATCCATTGCTGGTTGGCCTCGGCCAGCAGGTAGTCGACCGCATAGACCCGCTCGGGATCGAGGCGGCCCAGCGGCTGGCGGGCGAAGTCGCGGCCGGCGTTGAGGTAGGCATGACCGCCGGCGCAGTCGGCCTGCGCCGGCGCCCAGGCGAAATGCTCGCGAAAGTAGCGCGCCAGCGACGGCCTACGGCAGGCGTAGCCGGGGTCGAGGAGGAAATACTCGAGGTTGACCGCGACGAACTCCAGCGGCCGGCTCAGCTCGTAGACGTCCGGGCTGCGCGCGACCTGGCCGTTGTCCTGCTCGCGCGCGCCGCGCCGGCCGACCTGCTGCGCCCAGCCGGCCAGGTCGAGCAGACGCGGGTCGTCGCTGAGGGTGAAGCGCCGCGCGGTCTGCCCGCGGCAGCTGTCCGGCAGGCCGACCAGGCCCCGCGACTCGGCGCGTTGCCGGCAGCGCTGCAGTTGCCGGCGCTGCGCCGCGGGCCAGAGTTGGGCGCGGTCGTAGAGGTGAGTCAGCTCGTGGATCAGGGTGGCGAGCAGTTCGCGGCGCTGGCTGCCGTGTACGCGTCCGGTCTGCGTCGTGGCGGCCGTGCCGTCGGTCAGCGCCGGCAGCAGGCTGGCATTGAGCTCGATGCCGGACCAGCGCCCGACGCGGCCGTAGGCGTTGGCCGGCAGGTCGTCGCGCCAGGCGACCTTCACGCTGCGCGCCAGGCGCTGGACGAAGCTCGGCGGCAGGGCGGCCAGGGCGTCGTCGAGCAGCGCCTGGCTGGCCTGGCGCTCGGCGGCGCTCAGCTGGTCGTGCTCCAGCACCAGGCGCAACTCGGCCTGGACGCCGCCGCTGAGCGCCAGCAGCGCGGCGCAGCACCAGGCGCGCAGGGACCTCACAGGGCGAGAATGGCTTCGGCCAGTTGCAGGTCGCTGGCGCTGCGCGCTTGCGGCAGTTGCGTGCGGATCGCCAGCAGCGCCGCCTCCAGCTGCGCGCCGCGGATCTCGCCGGCGCTGGCGACGAAGCTGGCGGCATCGTCGCGGGCCTGCACCACCAGCTTCATGTCGCGCAGCGAGGTGGTGGTATCGGAGGTGAAGTCGATGCTGCGATCCAGGGCGCGGACGATGATATTGCTGGTGGCGACCACGGTTTGCGCCTGGGCGAGGCCGCTGAACAGGGCGCAGGCGGTGGCGAGGATGAGAAGCGAATGACGCATGGAGAAACTCCGCAAACGGCGAATGGACGGTTGGACGAGCCCGCGCGGTTGGGGTTCCGCAGGCGGGCGCGTATGCCCGTGCAGTTTACGGGGCCGGCGCGCGCCGGTCAGCAACTGGGCCGGCCGGCGTTGCCTGGGGAGCAATCAGAGGCTGAGGATGGCCTCGGCCAGGTGCAGGTCGTCGGCCGCCGCCAGCGCCGGCACCTGGCTGCGGATATGCAGCAGCGCCGCCTCCAGCTGCACACCGCGGATCTCGCCGGCGCTGGCGACGAAGCTGGCGGCATCGTCACGGGCGGCGAGCACGACCTTGTCGTCGCGCAGCGAGGAACTGATATCCGAGGTGGCCTCGCTGGTCGCGGCGACGCCGCTGACGATGGCGTCGGTGGTGACCACGAAGCTGGTGGCGGAGGCGCTGGTGGCCAGCGCCAGGAGGGTGGCGGCGCTCAGGATGCGGAAGGCGGTCATGGGATATTCCTCAACGGGCGAGATGGGCGGTGCAGAGGGCCTGCGGCCGGAATAACAAGCCTAGCTCAGGGGCGCTTGCGCCGACCAGTTGCTGGCGTTCTGCTGGCGCGTCTTTCAGAGGAATTTCACCGCGCCACGATTGCGTCGGATGACAAAGGCTGAGATGCTCTTCGAGCATAAAAAGCAGGTATTGCTAAGTAAAATGCCGCCATCGTGCGAAGACTCTCGCCTTCAGTCGGAGTGGATCGTCTCCGGCAGCTCTGCAGATGTGTCACCAATAACAATTAAATGCGCATTCCGGGCCATGGCCCGTGTTAGTGGGGTTGTTCTCGCGTCATGATCATCCTTGTGGCATCGAAAATCGATCAGGCCAGTATCCACGGTTCTCTCGGCAAACCCGAATACAGCTACTTCTTCCTGATGAAGGATTTCCTCCCGGTGCTCGAACGCCTGGGGCGGGTGCAGGTCGTTCACCGCCTGGCCGAGATCGAGCAGCTCGCCGCGCAGCACCGTGCGGCCGGTGAAACCGTGGTGTTCCTCAGTTTCAGCCCGCCGCACCAGGCTCCATTGGGACTGAGTTGTCCGACCCTCAGCGTGTTCGCCTGGGAGTTCGACAGCCTTCCGTCGGTGGCCTGGGAGGGCAATCCGCAGAATGACTGGCGCTACGCATTCGCCCATCTGCAGGGTGCCATCAGCACCAGTCGCGAAGCCGCGGCCCTGGTTGAAGATGCCATGTCGCCCGATTACCCGGTCGTCGCCCTGCCGGCGCCGGTCTGGGATCGCTATCGCGGTGACCCGGCGACAGTGCGCAGCAGTCCGCAGCTGGGCGAACGCCAGTTCCCGTTTGCCGGTCTGGTGATCGACAGTCCGACGCTGGGGCTGTCGGCGGACGGCCTGGTACGTAAACCGGCGGTTGCCGAGCCCGCGCCCGTCGCGCAAGCGCCCACATCCAAACCGTTGCGTGACGACCGTTTCAGTCTCGCCTGGCGCGAGACCAAGGCGCTCGCCAGGGGCTGGTGGCGGGAGGTCGGTCTGCCCGCATTGGCGGTCGATACGCCCCAGCCGCAAGACGCTCCACCCGCTCCCGCGAGCGCGCCGCCGGCCGTGCCGATCAGTGTGACCGGTGTGGTCTACACCACCGTGCTCAACCCGGCCGACAGCCGCAAGAACTGGGTCGAGCTGATCACCGCATTCTGCTGGGCCTTCAAGGATCGCGACGATGCCACGCTGATCGTGAAGATGACCCACCACGATCTCGAGTACTACCGCATCGTTCTGATGACCCTGCTGTCGCGCCTGGCGCCCTTCAGTTGCCGGGTAGTCGTGTTGCACGGCTTTCTTGAGGACCAGCAGTATCGGCAACTGATCGAGGCCTCCAGCTACTACGTCAACGCTTCCTCCGGCGAGGGCCTGTGCCTGCCGCTGATGGAGTTTCTCAGTGCCGGCAAGCCGGCCATCGCGCCGACCCACACGGCCATGGCCGACTATGTCGACGAGCGGCTGGCGTTCCTGGTGAAGTGCGCGCTGGAACCCTTCTGCTGGCCGCACGATCCGACCGGGATCTTCATGACCCATCGCCATCGGCTGAACTGGCAGTCGCTGGTCGAGGCCTACCGACACAGCTATCGGGTGGCCAAGGACGAACCCGAGCGTTATCGCGAGATGGCGCGACAGGCCGATGCGCGGATGCAGGCGTTCGCCTCCATCGAGCGGGTGGCCGGGCCGCTTGGCGCGTTTCTCGAACGGATTGCCGCGACGCAATCGGCGCAGGCCGAGCTGGGTTGTGCAGGGAGTGCAGTGCTATGAGATTCCTGGTCTATTCGCAAGTGAGCGCGGCGAAGATCGCCAGCAGCATGGGCCTGCCGGAGTACAGTTACTACTTCGTCCTGCGCGACTTCCTGCCGGTGCTGCAGGCGCTGGGCGAAGTCCTGGTGGTCGAAGATCCCGAGCAGGAGGTCGACCGGCTGTACGACGAAGCGCGCGCCGCCGGCGAGCGGTGCCTGTTCCTGTCTTTCTCGCCGCCGCACAAGACTCCCCTGCAGCTGCGCTGTCCGACCGTTCCGGTGTTCGCCTGGGAATTCGACAGCATTCCCAACGAGTCCTGGCTGGATGAGCCGCAGCAGGATTGGCGGCACGTGCTGAAGATCTGCGGCAGCGCCATCACCCACTCGCAGATGATCGTCGCGGCGGTGCGTCGGGAGATGGGCGCGGATTTTCCGATCGTTTCGGTGCCCTCGCCGGTCTGGGACAAGTTCGCCGCGCTGCGCGCACAGCCGGGGTCGTTGCCCCTTGCAGACGGCGTGAGCATTCGCGTGCGCTCGGGCGTGGTGGTGGACAGCCGCGACCCCGCGCTGAGCCCCTATATCTTCGGTCCAGACGCCACTGCGCGGGTGGTGCAGGCGATCCGCGAGCACGAGAACGCCATGGCGCGCGCGCAAGGCGGCAGTGTGGCGGTCGAGCCGCCGGCCGGCCGCCGGCAGTCGCGGTATCGCATCACTCGGCGTTACCTGGGCGAGTGGTACCTGAAGGTGCTGCAGCCGCTGCTGCCTTTTCTGCCGGGGCGGGCAGAGCCATTGGTCGAGCTGGTGGCGGAGAGCCCCGATACGCCCCTGGAGCCGCGCAATACCGTCGAACCGCCGCATCCTGCGGCCAAAGGTGTCACGCCGAAGATGCCCGATTGGCAGCCCGGCGAGTCGGAGCTGCAGCTGTCCGGGGTGATCTTCACCGCGCTGTTCAACCCCTATGACGGGCGCAAGAACTGGGCCGACATGCTGACCGCCTTCTGCGCGGCATTTCGCGATACGCCCGACGCCACCCTGGTGTTCAAGCTGGGGCACCACGAGTACCTGTCGGCCATGCACGACATGCTGATCTGGATGGCGCGCATGCCCAGGTTCAGCTGTCGTGTGGTGCTGCTGCACGGCTACCTGGAGGGCGGTGACTTCGACACCCTGATCCGCGCCAGCGCATTCGCCGTCAACGCTTCCCACGGCGAGGGGCAGTGCCTGCCGCTGATGGAATTCCTGTCCTGCGGCAAGCCGGCGATTTCGCCGCGGCATTCGGCGATGGTCGACTACATCGACGAGCAGGTGGCCTTCGTGGTCGACAGCTGGCTGGACTCTACTGCCTGGTCGCACGACCCGCGGCTGGCCTACCGCACCCAGCGCCATCAGATCGACTGGGCATCGCTGCGCGATGCCTATCGGGCCGCCTATGAGTGCATCAAGACGGACCCACAGCGTTATCAACGGTTATCTCGCCATGCGATCGAGCGCATGCGTGAGCATTGTTCGCGGCAGGCGGCCATGGGCAAGTTATCGGCATTCCTGTGTCGGGAACAGGAGCTGTCGGCATGAAAAGGCTATTGGGCTGGTGGCGGGGCCGAGCTGCCAAGCATGCCGCCGTATCGGCACCTGCGGCAGCGGATACAGCGATGCCAGGCTACGTGGATTCGCGCGACTGCGGCTTGGTCGACGCGGTACAGAGTGGCTGGTTCCAGAATCACAGCGATGAGCTGTTCTCCGGGTTCCCGGTGGGTGATCAGGACGTCGTCCTGGATGTCGGTTGTGGTGCCGGCGGCGCGACCCTGTTCTGTGCCAATCGGGGTGCCCATGTGGTGTTCACCGATGTGGTGGCCGAAAAGATCGAGGCGTTGCGCGCCAAGCTCGCGAGCACGCCCGCGCGGGCCATCGAAGGGCTGGTGTCGGACAGCATGCCGCTGCCGCTGGACAACCATTACGCGACGCGAATCATCGCGCTGGAAATGCTCGAGCATGTGGACGATCCGGCTGCGGTGCTGCGCGAACTGGTACGAGTAGGGCAGCCGGGGGCGCTCTATCTCCTGGCCGTGCCCGATGCGGAAGGTGAAAAAGTGCAGCTTGACTGCGCTCCGGCGCATTACTTCCGCCAGCCGAATCACATCCACATCTTCGAGCGCGAGGCATTCGCGAAGTTGGTGGAGGATGCCGGATTGGTGGTCGAGCGCCGCTCTTCCTATGGTTTCTACTGGAGCATGTGGATGCTCATCTACTGGTCGCAGCTGCGAGCCTCCGGGCGGGAGCTGGCCGGGGAAACCCACGATGTGGTGCATCCGCCCTATTCGCCCCTGCTGGATGACTGGGCCAGTCTCTGGCATCGCCTGATCCAGATGCCGGATTTCGCGCCGATCAAGCAGCACCTGGATCGTTTGTTGCCCAAGAGCCAGGTCATCGTCGCGCGTAAGCCCTATTGAACACTGCATGTACGGCCCTCGGCCGAAACAGGAAGTCTCCATGCTGAATCGCTTGAAACGCCTCATTTCCCCCGTCAGCGAGCCAGAGCCTGCGGTTCCGTGCGAGACCGCCCTACCGGCGGCAAGCGAGCCCGAAATCGATATCGGGTTGATCGATATTCACCAGAGCGGCTGGTTGCAGAACGACACCGGCGAACTGGTCCGCGGCTTTGCGATCACCGCCGAGGATGTCGTGCTCGATATCGGCTGTGGCGAGGGGGGCTACGCGCTTTTCAGTGCCCGCCAGGGGGCCGAGATCATTCTTGCCGACGTCGCTGCCGACAAGCTCGAAACCGCCCGCGCGCGGCTGGAGAAAGAGGGCGCGCGCAGCGTTCGTACGCTGGTGACCGATGCCAATCCCATACCGCTGGCCGATGGCGTGATCAGCCGGGTCGTGGCCATGGAGGTGCTCGAGCATGTCGAGGATCCCGCCCAGTTCATGGCCGAACTGGTGCGCGTCGCCAGACCGGGCGCACTGTTTCTGCTGACGGTACCGGACGAGGTCATCGAAGGCGTACAGAAGCACATCGCGCCCCCGGTCTATTTCGAACGGCCCAACCATATTCGTATCTTCAAGCGCGGCGAACTGGAGCAACTGGCGCTGGAGGCGGGGCTGAGCGTGGAGAGCAGCATGCAGTACGGTTTCTATCACGCCGTGTGGTGGTCGCTGTACTGGGCCTGTGAGAACCAACCGCTCAGCCCACCCTGGCATCCGCTGCTGGAAAACTGGTCGCAGACCTGGTCGACGCTGTTGTCGCTGCCTGCCGGGCCGCGCATCAAGGCGGCATTGGATGCGGTTATGCCGAAAAGCCAAGTTGTAATTGCGCGCAAGCCCTGAGGCAGCCGTTACCCGATGAGAACCCGTATCGGCGATATTGAAATCCTGCGTGGCGTCGCGGTGTTGATGGTGGTCTTCCACCACGCCGCCGACAACCTGTTTACTTGGGACACGCCCAATATGGAGCGGTTCTACAGCTACTTCAGTGGCTGGGTCGGAGTGGATCTGTTCTTCGCTATCTCTGGCTTTGTGATCGCGCGTGATCTCGTGCCGCAGCTGCTGACGGTGCCGCGTGGCGAGGCGACTACGCGCATGGTTCTGGCCTTCTGGGTTCGTCGAGCTTGGCGACTGCTGCCATCGGCATGGCTATGGCTGCTGGTGATGTTGATTGCCTCGCTAGCTTTTAATCAGACCGGCGCATTCGGTTCGTTCCGCACTAATCTGGAGGCAACGGTTGCCGGGGTATTGCAGGTGGCCAACTTCCGCTTGGCCGAGGCCTTTATGCAATGGCCCTATGGAGCGAGTTTCGTTTACTGGAGTCTTTCGCTGGAAGAGCAGTTTTACCTGTTGTTCCCTCTGCTGATTCTCTTGGTGCGCCGCTATCTGCTGCACGTCATGATCTTGTTGGTGCTGTTTCAGTTTTTCTTGGTGCGTACACCTACATTGATGTTCTTTCGTACCGATGCATTGGCGCTAGGAGTGCTTTTGGCGTTATGGACACAGCATTCATCATATTGGCTTTTCAAGCCAAATTTTCTTGGGCGGTATAAATGCGGGCTGGTTGTGGTTCTGGTGGCGCTGCTCTGTCTTTGGGTACTGGGATCGGACCAATTACGCGGCGTTGACAGCAAAATCGGCATGATTGCACTGGTTTCTGCTGTGCTTGTCTGGGTGGCATCCTACGACAGGAGCTATCTGGGTTTCCCCAAGCCGCTCTCGAGCCTACTGATTTGGCTGGGCGCACGATCCTATGGCATCTACCTGATTCATATACCGGCTTTTTATTTCACGCGAGAACTCTGGTTTCGTACGGATGCGGCGGCGCAAGGTTTTAATGGCGACTTCTTCTATCCCTTCGTAATTACGGCTTGTCTGCTAATTGTGGTGTTGAGTGAGTTGAACTATCGCCTGCTGGAGATTCCATTGCGCGACCATGGAAAGCGAGTCGCGCGAAGAATCAGGGGTGGGCGCGATAGCGTCGTGGATATGTCTGAACCGGTCAGGCCTCAATAAACAGTGGAATCCATGAATAATCAGGACTTCGTCTCCCCGCAATTCATTTCCTACGCCCAGAACTTCGAGGACGTGATGCTTTGGCGCGCCCTCAAGCTGTTCGGCCCTGGCCATTACGTCGACGTAGGGGCCAACCACCCCACTCTCGATTCGGTGACCCGTTCGCTGTATGAACGAGGCTGGCGTGGCATCAATATCGAACCGGTCCGGCACTATTACCAGGCCCTGTGCGATGAGCGCCCGCAAGACACCAACCTGTGTGTGGCGGTGGGCGATCAGGAAGGCGAGTTGGTCTTCTTCGAGTCGGCAGATACCGGTCTTTCGACCCTGAGCCATGAGATGGCGGAACTGCAACAGGCCGAAGGCATTCCTTTCCTGCGGCGTACGGTGCAGACGAAACGGCTGGTGGACATCTGCGATCAATACCTGCCTGTCGCCGCGCCCTTTCATTTCCTCAAGATCGATGTCGAGGGTTTCGAGCGCAATGTGCTGCAAGGCATGGATTTTCAACGCTGGCGGCCGTGGATCATTCTGATCGAGTCCGCCTTCGACAAGACGCCCGAATGGGAGGCGCTGATTCTGCAGGCTGGGTATGAACCGGCGCTGTGCGATGGGATCAATCGTTACTACGTCGCCGCGGAACGCCACGAATTGCTGGTTCCGCTGGCCTTGCCGCCAAACATTCTGGATGAGTTCCAGCTGTGCCGCGGTCATCGCCTGAGCCACCCGCTGACAGAGGCGGATCAAGCGCAGGATCAACTGACCGCCATGCGTCAGCGGGCAGAGACGGCAGAGGCCCAGTTGGCGGCGATATACGGCAGCCGGCTGTGGTCCGTGGTCAGGCTGTTAACCGCTGGCAGGGGCAGGCTGAAAACTTTGCTGTCGTCGCGCTTCAACGGTTGAGGCTGGGACGCTACCGAGCGGAACTGGAGGTGAGGTGAGAAAGTTACTCGTTACAGGCTTGGGCGGCTTCGTAGGGCAGCATCTCGAGGCGCGCCTGCAGGAGCCAGCAGTTGGCGGCTGGCAGCTGATGGCGACGCAGCCCCACGATCTGACCGATGCGGCAACGCTTGATGCATGGCTGGCCGCCGACTGTCCCGATGCAGTCATCCACCTGGCTGGCCAGACCTTCGTGCCCGAGGCTTTCCGCGATCCTGCGCGCACTCTGCAAGTCAATCTGCTCGGTACCCTCAACCTGCTGCAGGCACTCAAGCGCAGAGGCTTCAGCGGCACCTTTCTCTACGTCAGCTCGGGCGACGTGTATGGGCAGGTGGACGAGGCGCATATGCCCATCGCGGAGGCTCTGGCACCGCGTCCGCGCAATCCTTACGCGGTCAGCAAGGTTTCCGCCGAACTGCTCTGCCAGCAGTGGAGCTACGCCGAGCCTTGGCGCATTATGGTGGCGCGCCCGTTCAACCACATAGGCGCGGGGCAGAGCGAGTCGTTCGTGATTTCCAGTATGGCCAGGCAGTTGGTACGGGTGTGCCATGGCTTGCAGCCACCACGCCTGGAGGTGGGCGATATCGATGTGACGCGGGACTTTCTCGATGTTCGCGATGTCATCGAAGCGTACCTGCTACTGCTGGACAAGGGAGTGAGTGGCGAGGTCTACAACGTGTGCTCCGGCCAGGAGCGCAAGGTGCGCGACATGATCGCGGAGATGGCCCGTTTGGCGGGGGTGGAGGTGGAACTGGTGCAGGACCCGGCTCGCATGCGGCGAGCCGAACAGCGTCGGGTTGTCGGTAGCTCCGACAAGTTGCAAAGAGAGACCGGGTGGAAACCCGGCGTACACATCACGGATACCCTGCAGAGCGTGCTCTCTGACTGGGCTGCGAGAGAATCACAATAATATGAACAAGAGTGCACTGATCACAGGAGTTACCGGCCAGGATGGCGCCTATCTCGCCAAGCTGCTGCTGGAAAAAGGCTATCGGGTCCATGGTCTGGTGGCCCGGCGCAGTACCGACACACGTTGGCGTCTGCGTGAGTTGGGTATCGAGAGTGAGATCAATTACCTGGACGGGGATCTGGCCGACGCCTGCTCCGTGCAGCGTGCACTGCTAAAGGCCGGTCCGGACGAGGTGTACAACCTCGGCGCGCAAAGTTTCGTCGGCTCGTCCTGGGACCAGCCGGTCACGACCGGCATCGTCGACGGTCTGGGCGTCACCCATATGCTCGAGGCCATTCGCCAGTTCAGCCCGCAGAGCCGTTTCTACCAGGCCTCGACCAGCGAGATGTTCGGCCTGATCCAGGCCGAGCGGCAGGACGAGAGCACGCCGTTCTATCCACGCAGTCCCTACGGCGTGGCCAAGCTCTATGGCCACTGGATCACCGTGAACTACCGCGAGAGCTTCGGCCTGCATGCTTCCAGCGGCATCCTGTTCAACCACGAGTCGCCGCTGCGCGGTATCGAGTTCGTCACCCGCAAGGTCACCGACGCGGTGGCGCGGATCAAGCTCGGCAAGCAGCGCGAGTTGCGCCTGGGCAACATCGACGCCAAGCGTGACTGGGGCTTTGCCGGCGATTATGTCGAAGCCATGTGGCTGATGCTGCAGCAGGAGCAGGCCGACGACTATGTGGTGGCCACGGGGGTGACCACCACGGTGCGGGACATGTGCCGCATCGCCTTCGAGTATGTCGAGCTGAACTATGAGGATCATGTGGTGATCGATCCGGCGTTCTTCCGTCCGGCCGAGGTCGAGGTACTGCTCGGCAATCCAGGCAAGGCCGAGCGGATGCTCGGCTGGACGCCGAAGACCAGCCTGGAAAGCCTGATCCGCATGATGGTGGATGCCGATCTCGTTCGCGTAGCCAAGGAGTAGGCCGATGTTGTTTCCCGTGATTCTGTCCGGCGGCGCCGGTACCCGTTTATGGCCGGTTTCCCGCGAAGGCCATCCCAAGCCGTTCATGGCCCTGCCGGACGGTGAGTCGCTGCTGCTCAAGACCTATCGCCGGGCGGGCGCCCTGCTGGCCGACGGCGGCGAGATCGTCACGGTGACCAACCGCGATTACTACTTCCAGAGCAAGGACGAGTTCGCCGCGGCCAGGCTGCCGCAGCGGCGCGCCCGTTACCTGCTCGAGCCGCTGGGGCGCAATACCGCGCCGGCGATTGCCGCGGCCGCGCTGGCGCTGCGTGAACGGCATGGCGACCAGGCGATCATGGTGGTGATGCCGGCCGATCATCTGATTCGCGACAGCGAGGCGTTCGTTGCCGCGGCCAGGCAGGCGGCGACTCTGGCGCAGGATGGCTACCTGGTGACCTTCGGCATCCGCCCGACTCGTGCGGAAACCGGTTTCGGCTATATCGAGGCGGGCGACGCGCTGGGCGGCGATGGCGCCGCCCGGGTTGTGCGTTTCGTCGAGAAGCCGGATCGCCAGACGGCCGAGCATTACCTGGCCAGCGGCCGCTTCCTGTGGAACTCCGGCATGTTCTGCTTCAGCGTCGGCAGCCTGCTCCGCGAGCTCGCCGAACAGGCACCGCAGTTGCTCGAACAGGTTGCCGCCTGCGTCGCCGCCAGTCCGGCGCTGCAACAGGGAGAACTGGCGCAGCAGGAGCTGAACGCCGAGCTGTTTGCCGAGCTGCCGGATATTTCCATCGACTACGCACTGATGGAGCGTTCGGACAGGGTGGCGGTGGTGCCGGCGGCTTTCGACTGGAGCGATATCGGCTCCTGGAACGCCCTGAGCGAGCTGGTCGAGGCGGATGCGCAGAACAATCGCGCGGCCGCCGATGCGCTGTTCATCGACAGCCGCAACAACTTCGTGCAGAGCGAGGCGCGTCTGGTGGCGGCGGTTGGAGTCGACGACCTGATCGTGATCGACACCGCGGATGCCTTGCTGATCGCCCACGCCGAGCGCGCGCAGGACGTGCGCCAGGTGGTCAAGCAGTTGAAGGCCAGCGAGCATGACGCTTATCGCCTGCACCGCACGGTGAGCCGTCCCTGGGGCACCTACACGGTGCTCGAGGAGGGCCCGCGCTTCAAGATCAAGCGCATCGTGGTCAAGCCGGGCGCGGCGCTGTCGCTGCAGATGCATCACCACCGTAGCGAGCACTGGGTGGTGGTGCAGGGTATGGCGCGGGTGGTCAATGGCGGCGAGCCGCGGCTGGTCAGCGCCAACGAATCGACCTTCATCCCCGCCGGGCACAAGCACCGCCTGGAGAACCCCGGGGTGATCGATTTGGTGATGATCGAAGTGCAGAGCGGCGAGTACCTGGGGGAGGACGATATCGTCCGCTTCGAGGATCAGTACGGCAGGATCAAGTAATGGCCTTGAGTATGGCGCGCGCGGTGTGGAACTACCGCGGTTTTGTCGTGGGCAGCGTCAAGCGCGAGTTTCAGACGCGCTATCGCAACTCCCTGCTGGGGGCGGTGTGGACGGTGCTCAACCCGCTGTCGATGATCATCGTCTACACGGTGATCTTCTCGCAGGTGATGCAGGCGCGCCTGCCCGGAGTCGAGCACAGCCTGGCGTACGGCATCTATCTGTGTGCGGGCATTATCGCCTGGGGCTTCTTCGCCGAGGTCATCGGGCGCAGCCAGTCGGTGTTCCTCGAACACGCCAACCTGATCAAGAAGCTGAGCTTTCCGCGCATCTGTCTGCCGTTGATCGTGGTGCTCAACGCCTCGGTGAACTTCGCCATCATCTTCGCCCTGTTCCTCGGCTTCCTGCTGCTGACCCAGACCTTTCCCGGGTTCGTATTGCTGGCGGTGCTGCCGGTGCTGCTGGTGCAACTGGCCTTCTCCGTTGGCCTCGGCATCATCCTCGGGGTGCTCAACGTGTTCTTCCGCGATGTCGGTCAGTTCACCGGCATCTTCCTGCAGTTCTGGTTCTGGTTCACGCCGATCGTCTATCCGGCCTCGATTCTGCCGGAAGCCGTTCGCCCGGTGCTCGAGCTGAACCCGATGATGCCGGTGATCGCCGCCTACCAGGGCATCTTCGTCTACGGGCGCTGGCCGGACTGGGGGTCGCTGCTGCCGATCGCGCTGGTCTCGGTGGTGCTCTGTGCCCTGGCCCTGCAACTGTTCCGCAAGCGCTCCGGTGAAATGGTGGATGAACTCTGATGGGCAGCATTCAAGTCAGCGGCCTGGGCAAGGCCTATAAACAGTACCCGTCGCGCTGGTCGCGTCTGGCGGAGTGGCTGATCCCCTTCGGCAGGGATCGTCACCAGTTGAAGTGGGTGCTGCAGGACATTTCGTTTCGCGTGCAGCCGGGGGAGGCGCTGGGCATCATCGGCGTCAATGGCGCCGGCAAGAGCACGCTACTGAAGATGATCACCGGCACCACTCAGCCCAACGCCGGCAGCATTCATATCGATGGTCGCGTCGCCGCCCTGCTGGAGCTGGGGATGGGCTTTCATCCGGATTTCACCGGCCGGCAGAACGTGTTCATGGCCGGACAACTGCTCGGTCTGAGCATGGAGGAGCTGCAGCGGCTGATGCCCGAGATCGAGGCGTTCGCCGAGATCGGCGAGTACATCGACCAGCCGGTGCGCACCTACTCGAGCGGCATGCAGATGCGCCTGGCGTTCAGCGTCGCCACCGCCCGGCGGCCCGACGTGCTGATCGTCGACGAGGCGCTCTCGGTGGGCGATGCCTACTTCCAGCACAAGAGCTTCGACCGCATCCGCGAGTTCCGTAAGGCGGGTACCACCCTGCTGATCGTGTCCCACGACCGCCAGGCGATCCAGTCGCTGTGCGATCGCGCCATCCTGCTGGTCAATGGACGACTGGCGCTGGAAGGGGCGCCGGAAGAGGTGATGGACTTCTACAGCGCGATGTTGGCCGAGAAGGAGCAGCAGACCGTGCGCCAGGAACGCCTGGAGGGCGGCCAGATCCGCACCATCTCCGGCACCGGCGAGGCGGGCTTCGCCGACATCGCCCTGTTCAACGAGCAGGGGCAGCGCATCGAGGTGCTCTCCGTCGGCAGCACCGTCACCCTGCGCGTGGTGGTGGATATCAAGGCGGATATCCCGCGGCTGGTGCTGGGCTTCATGATCAAGGACCGCATGGGCCAGCCCATCTACGGCATCAATACCCACCGCCTGCAGCGCGCGCTGGAGAACCTCGCCGCGGGCGAGCGGGTGACCTACGACTTCCGTTTCCCGGTGCGCCTCGGCAAGGGCAATTACTCCATCGCCCTGTCGCTGTCGCGTTTCGACTCGCATCTGGACAAGAACTACGAGTGGCGCGATTACGCCCTGGTCTTCCATGTCATCAACGTGCAGCAGCCCGATTTCGTCGGCTGCGCCTGGCTCGATTCGCAGGTCGCCATCGAGCGCAGCGGCTCGTTGGCCGCCGAAGCCTGTCATTGAGGAGCGCTGGCATGCGTTTGTTGGTCGAGTGCACCTATGTCTATGAACATCCCCAGGACAATTCGGGGATCCAGCGCGTGGTGCGCAATATCATCGGTCATCTCGCCGGTGTGCAGGCGGGCGTCGAGTGCGTACCGGTGATGATGACCGGCGGGCGCCTGTATCGGGTGCTGAGCCTCGAACCGCTGTCGGTCGACCGCGCCAAGAGCCGGCGGCAGAGGCTGATCATGCGCCTGGATCACGCGCGCAATCGTTACTGGTGGCTGCATTCGCGCCTCGAGCGGTTGCCGCCGTTCCGCGATTCGGCGCTGGCCAGACGTCTGCTGTACTGGCCGTGCAAGCTGCTGAGCCTGGGCATTACCCTGCCGTTGCGCGGCCTGCTCTGGCTCAACCGCAACGCCCAGCCCGCGCCGCAACGGGCGGTGGAATTGCAGGTGGAGGAAGGCGATCAGCTGCTGCTGCTCGACTCCTCCTGGCACGCCGATTTCTTCGAGCTGGCCGAACGCCTCAAGAACCAGGGCGTGGGCATCGTTTCGGTGATCTACGACCTGATCCCGCTGACCCACCCGCAGTTCTGCGATGCCGGCCTGGTCAAGGTCTTCGACCGCTGGTTCGACTGGGTGTCGAGAACCGCCGATGGCTTCATGGCCATCTCGCAGACCGTGAGCGACCAGGTGGCTGCCGAGCTGCAGGTTCGGCTGGGCGCTGCCGAGGCGGCGCGGCGTTGGCACGGGTACTTTCATCTGGGCTCGGAGCTCGACCTCAATCGCCCGGCCGCCGAGTTGCACAAGGGCGTCCGGCGGATGTTCGAGCAGCAGACGCCGGTCTACCTGATGGTCAGCACCGTGGAGCCGCGCAAGAACCACGTCTATCTGCTCGATGCCTTCGAGCGCCTGTGGGCGGACGGGGTCAATGTGCGCCTGTGCATCATCGGCAAGATCGGCTGGAAGTGCGAAACGCTGGTCGAGCGGATCAGGCGCCACCCGCAGCACGGCAAGCGCTTGTTCATGTTCAACGATGTCAACGACAAGAGTCTCGAGTTCGCCTACTCCAACGCGCGTGCGCTGGTCTTCCCCTCGCATGCCGAAGGCTTTGGCCTGCCGCTGGTCGAGGCCATGCAGCGCGGCCTGCCGGTAATGGCCAGCGATATTCCGGTATTCCGCGAAGTGGGCCAGGATTTCATGGCCTACTTCGACCTGCACGACCCGGGCAGTCTGGTCGAACGGGTCAAGGCGTTCGAGCTGTCCGGCCAGTTCCCGGCTGCCCGCGCGGTCGAACATTGGCAATGGATCGACTGGGCGGCGGCGGCTGGGCAGCTGGTGACGCGAACCCTGCACGGTATTCGTGGCACTCCGAGCAAGGCAGTGGTCGATGCGGATTGCCCTTAACGCTCGCATCCTCCAGGCGCCGCGCACCGGCATCGGCCAGTACCTGATCGAGCTGATCGCGGCGCTCGACGGCGATCCCTCGCTGGAGCTGGAGTTCTTTCATGGCTGGGGTTGGAGTCGGCAACTGCCGCCAGCGGCGTTGCCCGGCTACAGCCGCTGGGTCGCCTGGGCCAAGCAGGTGCCGGGTGCCTACCGTATTCGGCGCCTGCTCGAGCAGCGTCGTTTCGAGCGGGGGTTGCGGCATACGGCAGTGGACCTGTACCACGAGCCCAGTCTGTGGCCGCTGGATTTCCCCGGCCCGATGCTGATGACCCTGCACGACCTGACCCATGTCCACTATCCGCAGACGCAGCCGGCAGATCGCCTGGCCGAAATCGCCAGGTGCGTCGAGCCCGCGCTGGAACGGGCGCGGGTCATCCTCACCGACTCGCAGTTCGTTGCCGACGAGTTGCAGCGGCATTACGGCGTGGCGCGCGAGCGCCTCAAGGTGGCCCCGCTGGGTTATGCCCAGCGCTTTCATCCGCGACCGCTGGCCGATCTGGGCCGGGTAACGGCGCCGCTGGGCGTGACGCCGGGCGCCTACCTGCTCTGCGTCGGCACCCTCGAACCACGCAAGAACCTGGCGCTGGCGCTGCGCGCCTACGCGCTGCTGCCCGAGGCGGTGCGCCGGCGTTACCCGCTGCTGATCGCCGGCATGGCCGGCTGGCGTCGAGACGACTTTGCCGCCGAACTGCAGGCGGCCCTGGCCAGCGGGCAGGTGCGTCTGCTCGGCTACCTGGACGACGAGCGCCTGGCCGAGTTGCTGGCGGGAGCACGCATGCTGTTGTTCCCCTCGCTCTATGAGGGGTTCGGTTTGCCCGTGCTGGAGGCGATGGCCAGCGGTGTGCCGGTGCTGCTGTCGCCAAGCTCGGCACTGCCGGAGGTGGCAGGGACGGCTGGAACCTATGTCGAGGCCGGCGACCCCGAAGGCTGGTGCCGTGCCATCCTGCGCCTGATCGAGGATCAGGCCGAATGGCAGGCGCGCCGGGTGGCGGGCCTAGAGCAAGCGCAGGGCTTCTCCTGGAAGCGTTGTGCAGGTATTACCGCTGCCGCCTATCGGCAGGCGTTGGAGCACTGAATGCGCGTTCTGCACTTGTTCAAGACCTACCTGCCGGAAACCGTCGGCGGCATCGAGCAGGTTATTTTCCAGATATGCCAGAGCGGGATTGCCCATGGCATCCAGGGCGAGGTGCTGACCCTAAGCGCCGAAGACGGGCCGTCCGAGCTGATGGTGGCGGAACATCGTGTGCACCGGGCCAAGCTCGATCTGCAGCTGGCCTCGACGGGCTTTTCCTACAGCGTCCTGGCGCGACTGAAGGCATTGGCGGCCGAGGTGGACCTGATCAACTACCACTTTCCCTGGCCGTTCATGGATCTGCTGCACTTCGCTGCGCGTATCGACAAGCCGACGGTGGTGACCTACCACTCCGACATCATTCGCCAGAAATACCTGCTCAAGCTCTATCGGCCGCTGATGAACCGTTTTCTCAGCAGCACCGACCGTATTGTCGCGGCTTCGCCGAACTACCTGGAGACCAGCGAGGTCCTCAAGCGGTATCGGCACAAGACCTCGATCATCCCCTATGGTCTGGACAAGACCACCTACCCGGTGCCTTCGGCGAGCGTTCTGGATGCTTGGCGGCAGCGTTTCGGTCCGCGCTTCTTCCTGTTCGTCGGGGTCATGCGCTATTACAAGGGGCTGCACATTCTCCTGAATGCCGCCCAGGGGACGGGCTACCCCATAGTGATAGTCGGGGCCGGGCCGCTTGAGCTGGAGTTGCGTGCTCAGGCCCAGGCGCTGGGGCTGGCGCACGTGCATTTTGCCGGGCGTCTCGGCGAAGAAGACAAGGCGGCGCTGCTGCAGCTGTGCAGCGCGATCGTGTTCCCGTCGCATCTGCGCTCCGAAGCCTTCGGCATCTCCCTACTGGAGGGTGCCATGTACGGCAAGCCGATGATCTCCAGCGAGATAGGTACCGGTACCAGCTATATCAATGTCCACGGCGAAACGGGGCTGGTGGTGCCGCCCAGCGATCCGCAGGCGTTTCGCCAGGCCATGCGTACACTCTGGGACAATCCCGAACTGGCGCTGCAGATGGGGCTCAAGGCCAAGCAGCGTTATGAGCAGCTGTTTACCGCACAGCGCATGGGGCTGCAGACGGCGCAGCTGTATCGCGAACTGCTCGAGAGCAAATCACGGCACTGAAGATGAAGAACGGACTGTTCCGAGACAATTGCTCTATTGCGCTTGAGCCTGTGCGCAACTGTGCTGCTAAGCGCCACGGCTGCTCGGCCCAGATAAAACGAAAGCCCCATCGCAGCAGAGACGATGGAGCCTTCAGAAGAGCCCAACTTGGAGGGAGCTAAATCGGTGAATCAGCGCCAGAACGGCTTGCTCAGCTCGGCGTAACGCTGGTTTTCGCTGATGCCGGCGTCGGCCAGCAGGCGGGCATCCAGTCGAGCCAGCTGACGGCGGCTGACGATGCGGCGCTGCCACAGGCTGAGGGTGGCGATCAGGCGCAGCGGCCAGGAGGCCTGGTGGCTGGCGGTGCTGTGTTGGTGAAACAGGTCGGAACTGAGGGTACGTTCCATGGTGGTCATCCTTCCGCTTGTGGCGGCGCTGGTGTTTGCTTTCGATGGGCAAATTATCGCGAGCGGGGCGACGACCCAGTAGTCACAGCTGGATTAAATTGTTGTGCTATTAGATAGGTTGCTTTGTAACTGTTGCGCCTGAAACAGCGCTAATTGTACTGGTAATAAGTGAAATGGCTGGGTGCAACCGGTCAATACGAGAAAATCGCCTGCATGAGGCCTCGATTGCAGTGGCTATCAAGCGGTACAGTTTTAAATTGATCCGCTATGACGGCTGACCTGAAGTTCAGCTTTTTCCTGTCTCCCGGGCACAAAAAACCCGGCGCAAGGCCGGGTTTCCTGTCTGACTGGTCAGGGCTTAGTCCACGGCCTTGACCATGTCCTCGATGACCTTCTTGGCGTCGCCGAAGACCATCATGGTCTTGTCCATGTAGAACAGTTCGTTGTCCAGGCCGGCATAGCCGCTGGCCATCGAGCGCTTGTTGACGATCACGGTCTTGGCCTTGTAAGCCTCGAGGATCGGCATGCCGGCGATCGGTGACTTCGGATCGTTCTTCGCCGCCGGGTTGACCACGTCGTTGGCGCCGAGCACCAGCACCACGTCGGTCTGGCCGAACTCGGAGTTGATGTCCTCCATCTCGAACACCTGCTCGTAGGGCACTTCGGCCTCGGCCAGCAGCACGTTCATATGACCGGGCATACGCCCGGCTACCGGGTGGATCGCGTACTTCACGGTCACGCCGCGGTGGGTCAGCTTCTCCGCCAGTTCCATCAGCGCGTGCTGGGCACGGGCCACGGCCAGGCCGTAACCGGGCACGATGACCACGGTGTCGGCGTTGGTCAGCAGGAAGGCGGCGTCGTCGCTTGATCCCGACTTCACGTTGCGTTCCTGCTGCGCGCCGCCGGCGGCGCCGGCATCGGCATCGGCGCCGAAGCCGCCGAGGATGACGTTGAAGAACGAGCGGTTCATCGCCTTGCACATGATGTACGAGAGGATGGCACCGGACGAACCGACCAGGGAGCCGGCCACGATCAGCATCGAGTTGTTCAGCGAGAAGCCGATACCGGCCGCCGCCCAGCCCGAGTAGCTGTTGAGCATCGACACCACCACCGGCATGTCGGCGCCGCCGATGGGGATGATGATCAGCACGCCGATGACGAAGGCCAGCGCCACCAGCACGGCGAAGGCGGTGATGTCGCCGGTGAAGGTGTAGAACAGACCCAGGCCCATGATGGCCAGGCCGACCAGCAGGTTGACCAGGTGCTGGCCCTTGAACACCACCGGGGCGCCCTGGAACAGGCGGAACTTGTACTTGCCCGACAGCTTGCCGAAGGCGATCACCGAACCGGAGAAGGTGATGGCGCCGATGGCCGCGCCGAGGAACAGCTCCAGGCGGTTGCCGGCCGGAATCGCGTCGCCCAGGGCCGCGACTATGCCCAGCGACTGCGGCTCGACGACCGCGGCGATGGCGATAAATACCGCGGCCAGGCCGATCATGCTGTGCATGAAGGCGACCAGCTCGGGCATCTTGGTCATTTCCACGCGCTTGGCCATGATGGTGCCGACGCTACCACCGACCAGCAGGCCGACGATGACGAAGCCCAGGCCCTGCACGGCCAGTTCGCTGCCGAGCTTGTGGATCAGGCCGACCGTGGTGACGATGGCGATGGCCATGCCGACCATGCCGAACAGGTTGCCGCGCCGCGACGAGGTCGGGTGCGACAGACCCTTGAGCGCCTGGATGAAGCAGATCGAGGCGACGAGGTAGAGAACAGTGATCAGGTTCATGCTCATGGTCAGTGCTTCTCCGCCTGCGCTTTCGGCGCCTTCTTCTTGAACATTTCCAGCATGCGTCGGGTCACCAGGAAGCCACCGAACACGTTGACCGCGGCCAGGGCCACGGCCAGGGTGCCCATGGCCTTGCCCAGCGGGGTGACGGTGAGGGCGGCGGCCAGCATGGCGCCGACGATGACGATCGCGGAAATCGCGTTGGTCACGGCCATCAGCGGGGTGTGCAGGGCCGGGGTGACGTTCCACACCACGTGGTAGCCGACGTAGATGGCCAGCACGAAGATGATCAGGTTGTAGATGCCGTCGGAAATCAGATCCATGTCTCTACTCCTTAGCCGTTCTTGCGCACGACTTCGCCGGCGTTGCACATCAGGCAGGCCGCGACGATGTCGTCTTCGAGGTTGAGCTGGAACTGGCCTTCCTTGTCGATCACCAGCTTGAGGAAGTCCAGCAGGTTGCGTGCATAGAGGGCGGAGGCGTCCGCCGGCACCAGCGCGGCCAGGTTGGTGTGGCCTACCAGGGTCACGCCGTGCTTGACCACCACCTGGTCGGCCTCGGTCAGCGGGCAGTTGCCGCCCTGCGCCGCGGCCAGGTCGACGACCACCGAGCCCGGCTTCATCTCAGCCACTGTGCTCTCATGGAGAAGTGTCGGTGCCTTACGACCCGGAATGAGGGCGGTCGTGATGACAATATCGGCCTGCTTGGCGCGCTCGTGCACGGCCTTGGCCTGGCGCTCCATCCAGGATTGCGGCATGGGCCGGGCGTAGCCGCCGACCCCCTGGGCGCATTCGCGTTCTTCATCGGTCTCGAACGGCACGTCGACGAACTTGGCGCCGAGCGACTCGATCTGTTCCTTCACCGCCGGACGCACGTCGGAGGCCTCGATCACCGCACCCAGGCGCTTGGCCGTGGCGATGGCCTGCAGGCCGGCGACGCCGGCGCCGAGGATGAGGATACGCGCGGCTTTCACGGTACCGGCGGCGGTCATCAGCATCGGCATGAAGCGCGGGTAATGGTGCGCGGCCAGCAGCACCGCCTTGTAGCCGGCGATATTGGCCTGCGAGCTCAGCACGTCCAGGCTCTGTGCACGCGAGGTGCGCGGCGCGGCTTCCAGGGCGAAGGCGGTGATGCCGCGGGTGTTCATCCGCGCGATGGTGTCGTTGCAGAACGGGTTGAGCATGCCGACCAGCACGGCGCCGGTCTTCATATGCGCCAGTTCGGCCTCGGTCGGCGCGAGCACTTTCAGCACCAGGTCGGCGCCGAGGGCGGCGGCGTCGTTGCCGATGATCGCGCCGGCGGCGGTATAGGCCGCGTCGGGAATGCTGGCGCTGACGCCGGCACCGGCCTGGACGGTCACCTGGTGGCCTTGGCCGACCAGCTTCTTGACTGTCTCGGGCGTCGCGGCAACCCGCGTCTCCCCGGCGTGGGTTTCGAGAGGAACACCGATGTGCACTTCTAATCTCCTGCGTGATCTTTTGGGTGAACCGGCGTACTGCGCTGGCACGCTGGCGATTGGGGATCAGCACATAACCTGCCAGTTGGCGGCGGGCGCGGCGATTGTGCAATCGAACGCAGACCCTTACAAGAAGTTATGGAGTAAAAAAAATGGATTACTACAAGTAATAGGTCTATGAGAGATTTTTATATCGCGTGCAGGCCGCGCCGCATCTGAGGGGAAGCAGGTTTGCTGGGGCCTGTGCGGTCTGCCGGTCATTCATCGAACGAATGACCGTTGGTCGAATTGACTGAGGTGTAAAAAGCGGCGAACGGAACGTTCAGAATAGTGGCATGCCCCGAAAGTGCTGGGTGTGACGCGGATCGAGGCTATTGCGGCGTTGTAGTGTGACCGTAGCGGCACTACCTGTCCTTGTTGCGAGCCTTGTCTGCCGTTCTTGTCGCCTTTGTGGGCGGGTCATAAGCGCTGCTGGGGCGTTATCCCTGGCGGTAGGCGCTGGCTTGCAGCAGCAACCAGTCGCGAAATGCCTGGAGCGCTGCCGACTCGGCCTTGCGCTCCGGCACCATCAGGTAATAGGCGCGGTCGTTGTGGGGGACGGCGCGGTCGAGGGCGACCACCAGGCTGCCGTCCTCCAGTTCGCGCTGGATCAGGAAGGGTGGGATCAGCGCGACGCCCATTTCATGGCGCGCGGCCTGGGCGAGCATGGAGAACAGCTCCAGGCGCGGGCCGGTCATGTCGCGGGCCACGCTCAGGCCCTGGGCAGCGAACCACTGGCGCCAGGCATAGGGGCGGGTGGTCTGCTGCAGCAGGGGTAGCGCGGCAATCTGCTCGGCGCTGACCGGCTGCTTGCCCAGCAATGCCGGGCTACATACCGGCAGCAGGTGCTCATGCATCAGGAAATGCGCCTCGGTGCCCGACCATTCGGCATCGCCGTAGTAGATGGCGGCATCGAAGTGGGTGTCGGCGAACAGGAAGGGGCGGGTGCGGTTGGTCAGGTGTACCGTCACCTCCGGATGCAATTGTTGGAAGGCGCGTAGCCGCGGCAGCAGCCATTGGGTGCCGAAGGTCGGCACCACCGCCAGCTCGATGCTGCTGGTGCCCTGGTTGCCCATCAGCGCCAGGGTGTCGCGCTCCACGGCATCGAGTTGCGCCGCTACCTTGCGGCTATAGGCGACCCCGGCCTCGGTCAGCACCACGCCGCGCCGCGAACGACGGAACAGTTCCACATTGAGAAAACTCTCCAGGCCGCCGATCTGCCGGCAGATGGCGCTCTGGGTCAGGCTGAGCTCGTCGGCGGCCTTGGTGAAGCTCTGGTGGCGCGCGGCGGACTCGAAGGCGACCAGGGCGGCGGTGCTAGGGATCTTGCGGCGCATTTATGCCAAAGCCTCACTCATAAGCGATATATCTTGGCGATTAAGCTATCTCGAAGTGAGAAAAAAGCACAGATCTGTGCGTATTCTGCGTTTGTCCAATCGGCAAGTCAGGCCTAGGATCAATGCCATTCGGGTCGGCTCGGCCGACCGCTCACTTCACCGCTTCGAGGTTTCTCGCAATGGCCAAGGCAAGCTTCAACTGGATCGACCCGCTGCTGCTGGATCAACAGCTCACCGAAGAAGAGCGCATGGTGCAGGGCAGCGCCCGGCAGTTCGCCGCCGGCAAGCTGGCCCCGCGCGTGCTGGAGGCCTTCCGGCACGAGCGCACCGACCCGGCGATCTTCCGCGAGATGGGCGAGACCGGCCTGCTCGGCGCCACCATTCCCGAAGCCTATGGCGGCAGCGGCCTGAACTACGTGTGCTACGGCCTGATCGCCCGCGAAGTGGAGCGTATCGACTCCGGCTACCGCTCGATGATGAGTGTGCAGTCCTCCCTGGTGATGGTGCCGATCTTTGAGTTCGGTAACGAAGCCACCAAGCAGAAGTACCTGCCGAAACTGGCCAGCGGTGAATACATCGGCTGCTTCGGCCTGACCGAGCCGAACCATGGTTCCGATCCGGGCTCGATGGTGACTCGCGCCAAGAAGGTCGACGGCGGCTACCGCCTGAGCGGCAGCAAGATGTGGATCACCAACAGCCCGATCGCCGACGTGTTCGTCGTCTGGGCCAAGGACGATGCCGGCGAGATCCGCGGCTTCGTCCTGGAGAAGGGCTGGCAGGGCCTGTCCGCTCCGGCCATCCACGGCAAGGTCGGCCTGCGCGCCTCGATCACCGGCGAGATCGTCATGGACAACGTGTTCTGCCCCGAGGAGAACGCCTTCCCTGAGGTGCGCGGCCTCAAGGGGCCGTTCACCTGCCTCAACTCCGCCCGCTACGGCATCAGCTGGGGCGCCCTGGGCGCGGCCGAGTTCTGCTGGCATACCGCGCGCCAATACGTGCTGGATCGCCAGCAGTTCGGCCGGCCGCTGGCCGCCAATCAGCTGATTCAGAAGAAGCTGGCCGACATGCAGACCGAGATCACCCTGGCCCTGCAGGGCTGCCTGCGCCTGGGCCGAATGAAGGACGAGGGCACCGCGGCGGTGGAAATCACCTCGATCATGAAGCGCAACAGCTGCGGCAAGGCGCTGGATATCGCCCGCCTGGCGCGCGACATGCTCGGTGGCAACGGCATCAGCGACGAGTTCGGCGTTGCCCGTCACCTGGTCAACCTTGAGGTGGTTAACACCTACGAAGGAACCCACGACGTGCATGCGCTGATCCTCGGGCGTGCGCAAACCGGTATTCAGGCGTTCTTCTAATAGTGGGGGTGCGCCATGCGCGCCACCGAGTTGTTCATGGTGCGCGTGGCGCACCCTACGGAGAATCGCCATGCCCGGCGCCCTGTCCCATATTCGTGTGCTCGACCTGTCCCGCGTACTCGCCGGGCCCTGGGCCGGGCAGATTTTCGGCGACTTCGGTGCCGAGGTGATCAAGGTCGAGCGGCCGGGTTCGGGTGACGACACCCGGCATTGGGGGCCTCCTTATATAAAGGACGCCGAGGGCAATGATTCGCGCGAGGCGGCCTACTTTCAGAGCGCCAACCGCAACAAGCAGTCGCTGACCCTGGATTTCACCCTGCCCGAGGGCCAGGGCCTGATCCGCGAGCTGGTGCCGCAATGCGACGTGCTGCTGGAGAACTTCAAGGTCGGCGGCCTGGCGGCCTATGGTCTCGACTATGAATCGCTGAAGGCGCTCAACCCGCGGCTGATCTACTGCTCCATCACCGGTTTCGGCCAGACCGGCCCTTATGCCAAGCGCGCCGGCTACGACTTCATGATCCAGGGCCTGGGTGGCCTGATGAGCCTGACCGGGCGTCCCGAGGGTGAGGAGGGCGCCGGGCCGATGAAAGTGGGTGTGGCGCTGACCGACATCCTTACCGGCCTCTATGCGACTGTGGGTGTGCTGGCCGCGCTGAATCAGCGCGAGCAGTCCGGCGTCGGTCAGCACATCGATGTGGCGCTGCTCGACGTGCAGGTCGCATGCCTGGCCAACCAGGCGATGAACTACCTGGCGACCGGCGTGGCACCCAAGCGTCTGGGCAACGCCCATCCCAATATCGTGCCCTACCAGGACTTTCCCAGTGCCGATGGCGATTTCATTCTCGCCGTGGGCAACGATGGGCAGTTCCGCAAGTTTTGCGAGGTCGCCGGCCTTCCGGCTTTGGCTGACGATCCGCGTTTTTCCACCAACAAGGCGCGGGTCGCCCATCGTGGCGAGCTGATCCCATTGTTGCGCCAGGCGACGGTGTTCAAGACCACCGCGCAGTGGATCGAGCTGCTGGAAGCGGCCGGTGTGCCCTGTGGCCCGATCAACGACCTGGCGCAGGTATTCGCCGATCCGCAGGTTCGGGCGCGTGGCCTGCGTCTCGATCTGCCCAATGCCCTGGGCAGCAGCACGCCGCAGGTGGCCAGTCCGCTGCGTTTGTCCGCCACGCCAGTGGCTTATCGCTCGGCTCCGCCATTGTTGGGGCAGCACACCGAAGCCCTGTTGCAGCGGCTGCTAGGCATGAGCGCAGCGCAGGTCGCCGCGCTGCGCGAGGCGGGGGTGATCTGAGTCTGTTGCTCTTCTATATAAAGGGTAGCGGGGACGCTGGTCTGATATGCGCAATTTTTTGCATATCAGGGGTTTACAGCCTGCCGCGCTCATGTACAATGCGCGCCTCGCTGAGACGAACCCAGGTTCGACGAAGCGCTAAGTTGTTGAGATAGAAAGAAAATTTCTTCAAAAACAACTTGACGGAGTGAAGAGGTGCTGTAGAATGCGCGCCTCACCGAAGCGGAAGAGATGACGCTGAGGTTGCTCTAAGTTGTTGAGTAGAAAGAAAAATTCTTCGAAAAACAGCTTGACGGAAAGATGGGGTGCTGTAGAATGCGCGCCTCGGTTGAGACGAAAGACTTGACCAACTGTTCTTTAACAACTGAATCAAGCAATTCGTGTGGGTGCTTGTGGGGTAAGACTGGTAGTCGACTGATTATCAGCATCACAAGTAACACTCGTGAATTCGAGAGTTTTTTGCGATTGCTGAGCCAAGTTTAGGGTTTTCTCAAAACCCAAGCAGTATTGAACTGAAGAGTTTGATCATGGCTCAGATTGAACGCTGGCGGCAGGCCTAACACATGCAAGTCGAGCGGATGAGAGGAGCTTGCTCCTTGATTTAGCGGCGGACGGGTGAGTAATGCCTAGGAATCTGCCTAGTGGTGGGGGATAACGTTCCGAAAGGAACGCTAATACCGCATACGTCCTACGGGAGAAAGCGGGGGATCTTCGGACCTCGCGCCATTAGATGAGCCTAGGTCGGATTAGCTAGTTGGTGAGGTAACGGCTCACCAAGGCGACGATCCGTAACTGGTCTGAGAGGATGATCAGTCACACTGGAACTGAGACACGGTCCAGACTCCTACGGGAGGCAGCAGTGGGGAATATTGGACAATGGGCGAAAGCCTGATCCAGCCATGCCGCGTGTGTGAAGAAGGTCTTCGGATTGTAAAGCACTTTAAGTTGGGAGGAAGGGTATTCACCTAATACGTGAGTATTTTGACGTTACCGACAGAATAAGCACCGGCTAACTTCGTGCCAGCAGCCGCGGTAATACGAAGGGTGCAAGCGTTAATCGGAATTACTGGGCGTAAAGCGCGCGTAGGTGGTTCGTTAAGTTGGATGTGAAAGCCCCGGGCTCAACCTGGGAACTGCATCCAAAACTGGCGAGCTAGAGTACGGTAGAGGGTGGTGGAATTTCCTGTGTAGCGGTGAAATGCGTAGATATAGGAAGGAACACCAGTGGCGAAGGCGACCACCTGGACTGATACTGACACTGAGGTGCGAAAGCGTGGGGAGCAAACAGGATTAGATACCCTGGTAGTCCACGCCGTAAACGATGTCAACTAGCCGTTGGAATCCTTGAGATTTTAGTGGCGCAGCTAACGCATTAAGTTGACCGCCTGGGGAGTACGGCCGCAAGGTTAAAACTCAAATGAATTGACGGGGGCCCGCACAAGCGGTGGAGCATGTGGTTTAATTCGAAGCAACGCGAAGAACCTTACCTGGCCTTGACATGCTGAGAACTTTCCAGAGATGGATTGGTGCCTTCGGGAACTCAGACACAGGTGCTGCATGGCTGTCGTCAGCTCGTGTCGTGAGATGTTGGGTTAAGTCCCGTAACGAGCGCAACCCTTGTCCTTAGTTACCAGCACGTTATGGTGGGCACTCTAAGGAGACTGCCGGTGACAAACCGGAGGAAGGTGGGGATGACGTCAAGTCATCATGGCCCTTACGGCCAGGGCTACACACGTGCTACAATGGTCGGTACAAAGGGTTGCCAAGCCGCGAGGTGGAGCTAATCCCATAAAACCGATCGTAGTCCGGATCGCAGTCTGCAACTCGACTGCGTGAAGTCGGAATCGCTAGTAATCGTGAATCAGAATGTCACGGTGAATACGTTCCCGGGCCTTGTACACACCGCCCGTCACACCATGGGAGTGGGTTGCTCCAGAAGTAGCTAGTCTAACCTTCGGGGGGACGGTTACCACGGAGTGATTCATGACTGGGGTGAAGTCGTAACAAGGTAGCCGTAGGGGAACCTGCGGCTGGATCACCTCCTTAATCGAAGACACCGGCTTTCTCATAAGCTCCCACACGAATTGCTTGATTCATAGTCGAAGACGATGCTGTAACGCGACCCTGTTATAGGTCTGTAGCTCAGTTGGTTAGAGCGCACCCCTGATAAGGGTGAGGTCGGCAGTTCAAATCTGCCCAGACCTACCAATTGCTTGGTGCAGATGATTACGGGGCCATAGCTCAGCTGGGAGAGCGCCTGCTTTGCACGCAGGAGGTCAGCGGTTCGATCCCGCTTGGCTCCACCACTCTCGCGCGTTGCGGTAGCAGAGAAAGAGTTCAGAAATGAGCGCTTCAGGGTAGACCTGGTGAGTGCTGATTTCTGGTCTTTTGACCGGTACGAAAATCGTTCTTTAAAAATTTGGGTATGTGATAGAAGTGACTGATTAATTGCTTTCACTGGCAATTGATCTGGTCAAGGTAAAATTTGTAGTTCTCAAGACGCAAATTTTCGGCGAATGTCGTCTTCACGATTGAGATCGTAACCAGATTGCTTGGGGTTATATGGTCAAGTGAAGAAGCGCATACGGTGGATGCCTTGGCAGTCAGAGGCGATGAAAGACGTGGTAGCCTGCGAAAAGCTTCGGGGAGTCGGCAAACAGACTTTGATCCGGAGATCTCTGAATGGGGGAACCCACCCAGCATAAGCTGGGTATCACACACTGAATACATAGGTGTGTGAGGCGAACCAGGGGAACTGAAACATCTAAGTACCCTGAGGAAAAGAAATCAACCGAGATTCCCTAAGTAGTGGCGAGCGAACGGGGACTAGCCCTTAAGTTGATTTGAGAGTAGCGGAACGCTCTGGAAAGTGCGGCCATAGTGGGTGATAGCCCTGTACGCGAAACTCTCTTGTCAATGAAATCGAGTAGGACGGGGCACGAGAAACCTTGTCTGAATATGGGGGGACCATCCTCCAAGGCTAAATACTACTGACTGACCGATAGTGAACCAGTACCGTGAGGGAAAGGCGAAAAGAACCCCGGAGAGGGGAGTGAAATAGAACCTGAAACCGTATGCGTACAAGCAGTGGGAGCCCACTTTGTTGGGTGACTGCGTACCTTTTGTATAATGGGTCAGCGACTTATATTCAGTGGCGAGCTTAACCGAATAGGGGAGGCGTAGCGAAAGCGAGTCTTAATAGGGCGCTTTAGTCGCTGGGTATAGACCCGAAACCGGGCGATCTATCCATGGGCAGGTTGAAGGTTAGGTAACACTGACTGGAGGACCGAACCGACTACCGTTGAAAAGTTAGCGGATGACCTGTGGATCGGAGTGAAAGGCTAATCAAGCTCGGAGATAGCTGGTTCTCCTCGAAAGCTATTTAGGTAGCGCCTCGTGTATCACTGCTGGGGGTAGAGCACTGTTTCGGCTAGGGGGTCATCCCGACTTACCAAACCGATGCAAACTCCGAATACCGGCAAGTGTCAGCACGGGAGACACACGGCGGGTGCTAACGTCCGTCGTGAAAAGGGAAACAACCCAGACCGTCAGCTAAGGTCCCAAAGTTATGGTTAAGTGGGAAACGATGTGGGAAGGCTTAGACAGCTAGGAGGTTGGCTTAGAAGCAGCCACCCTTTAAAGAAAGCGTAATAGCTCACTAGTCGAGTCGGCCTGCGCGGAAGATGTAACGGGGCTCAAACCATACACCGAAGCTACGGGTTCATCTTAGGATGAGCGGTAGAGGAGCGTTCTGTAAGCCTGTGAAGGTGAGTTGAGAAGCTTGCTGGAGGTATCAGAAGTGCGAATGCTGACATGAGTAACGACAATGCGAGTGAAAAACTCGCACGCCGAAAGACCAAGGTTTCCTGCGCAACGTTAATCGACGCAGGGTTAGTCGGCCCCTAAGGCGAGGCAGAAATGCGTAGTCGATGGGAAACGGGTTAATATTCCCGTACTTCTAGTTACTGCGATGGAGGGACGGAGAAGGCTAGGCCAGCACGGCGTTGGTTGTCCGTGTTTAAGGTGGTAGGCTGGTTTCTTAGGTAAATCCGGGAGATCAAGGCCGAGAGCTGATGACGAGCGTTCTTTTAGAATGCGAAGTGGTTGATGCCATGCTTCCAGGAAAAGCTTCTAAGCTTCAGGTAACTAGGAACCGTACCCCAAACCGACACAGGTGGTTAGGTAGAGAATACCAAGGCGCTTGAGAGAACTCGGGTGAAGGAACTAGGCAAAATGGCACCGTAACTTCGGGAGAAGGTGCGCCGGTGAGGGTGAAGCATTTACTGCGTAAGCCCATGCCGGTCGAAGATACCAGGCCGCTGCGACTGTTTATTAAAAACACAGCACTCTGCAAACACGAAAGTGGACGTATAGGGTGTGACGCCTGCCCGGTGCCGGAAGGTTAATTGATGGGGTTAGCGCAAGCGAAGCTCTTGATCGAAGCCCCGGTAAACGGCGGCCGTAACTATAACGGTCCTAAGGTAGCGAAATTCCTTGTCGGGTAAGTTCCGACCTGCACGAATGGCGTAACGATGGCGGCGCTGTCTCCACCCGAGACTCAGTGAAATTGAAATCGCTGTGAAGATGCAGTGTATCCGCGGCTAGACGGAAAGACCCCGTGAACCTTTACTATAGCTTTGCACTGGACTTTGAGCTTGCTTGTGTAGGATAGGTGGGAGGCTTTGAAGTGGGGACGCCAGTTCTCATGGAGCCATCCTTGAAATACCACCCTGGCAACCTTGAGGTTCTAACTCTGGTCCGTTATCCGGATCGAGGACAGTGTATGGTGGGTAGTTTGACTGGGGCGGTCTCCTCCCAAAGAGTAACGGAGGAGTACGAAGGTGCGCTCAGACCGGTCGGAAATCGGTCGTAGAGTATAAAGGCAAAAGCGCGCTTGACTGCGAGACAGACACGTCGAGCAGGTACGAAAGTAGGTCTTAGTGATCCGGTGGTTCTGTATGGAAGGGCCATCGCTCAACGGATAAAAGGTACTCCGGGGATAACAGGCTGATACCGCCCAAGAGTTCATATCGACGGCGGTGTTTGGCACCTCGATGTCGGCTCATCACATCCTGGGGCTGAAGCCGGTCCCAAGGGTATGGCTGTTCGCCATTTAAAGTGGTACGCGAGCTGGGTTTAGAACGTCGTGAGACAGTTCGGTCCCTATCTGCCGTGGACGTTTGAGATTTGAGAGGGGCTGACCTTAGTACGAGAGGACCGGGTTGGACGAACCTCTGGTGTTCCGGTTGTCACGCCAGTGGCATTGCCGGGTAGCTATGTTCGGAAAAGATAACCGCTGAAAGCATCTAAGCGGGAAACTTGCCTCAAGATGAGATCTCACTGGAGCCTTGAGCTCCCTGAAGGGCCGTCGAAGACTACGACGTTGATAGGTGGGGTGTGTAAGCGCTGTGAGGCGTTGAGCTAACCCATACTAATTGCCCGTGAGGCTTGACCATATAACACCCAAACAATCTGCAAGGGCATGAGCCTGCGACAGAGGGTGTCGATGGTGAAGTCGACTGAATGCCGAAGATTTGCACGAGAGCTACAGGCCCAAGGGCCAAGCCAAACGACTGTCACATACCCAATTCGCTGTAACGGCTAACCCCGCGACAGCAACAAATTGCTTGACGACCATAGAGCGTTGGAACCACCTGATCCCATCCCGAACTCAGCAGTGAAACGACGCATCGCCGATGGTAGTGTGGGGCTTCCCCATGTGAGAGTAGGTCATCGTCAAGCTCCTATACGAAACCCCAGATCGCCAACGCGGTCTGGGGTTTCTTCTTTGCGCCGGGAAAGCTTTGCGAGCAAAGCTCGCTCTACAGCTCCTACAGGCAGAGCCGCCTGGACGAGGCATTATGCGTTTTGATCCACGAATGACTAACTGCCGCGTGCTAGACTCGCGCGCTTTCGTTCTGTGGTGATTGTCCTTCGTGCCCCACGCTGCCCTTGCCCATCCGCCGCGCTGGCTGACCTGCGCCCAGCTGCATCCGCAGCCGACCGCCGGGGTGCGCGACTGGCTGTTCAACCAGGACTCGTTGACCCGCCGCCTCACCGCGCTGTCGCATGACGGTTTCTCCGTTACCCCGCTGGACGAGGGCTGGCAGCGCCTGCGCAGCGACGAGTGCGCCGCGCTCGGCGTCGCTGAGGGCAGCCAGGGCTGGGTGCGCGAGGTGTACCTGCGCGGCCACGGCCAGCCCTGGGTATTCGCCCGCAGCGTGGCGGCGCGCAGCGTACTGGAAGGCTCCGGGCTGAACCTGGCCGAGTTGGGCAGCCGTTCGCTCGGCGAGCTGCTGTTCAGCGATCGCGCCTTCGACCGCGGCGAGCTGCAGGCCTGCCGCTATCCCGCTGCCTGGCTGCCGCAAGAGGCGCGCGCCGAGCGTCTGTGGGCCCGGCGCTCCTGTTTTAGTCGCGGGCCCCTGGGGGTACTGGTGGCCGAGGTGTTTTTACCGCAATTCTGGGCCGCAGCTGCTATCGAGCCTTAGGCCGGGGCAGGCGCAGCGGTACCCATCACCTGCATAGCCATGATGGGTTACGCCGTTACGCGCCTAACCCATCCTACACATCGCTCCCTTATACTCCGCGCAACCTCCACGGAGACGCTTCGATGTACACCCGCCTGTTGCAATCGACCACCCGCCTGCACCCACGCGCCTGGGACTTCATCCAGCTGATGCGCCTGGACAAGCCGATCGGCATCTACCTGCTGCTGTGGCCGACGCTGTGGGCGCTGTGGGTGGCGGCCGAAGGCGTGCCCAGCGCGAAGAACCTGTTCGTCTTCGTCGTCGGCGTGATCCTGATGCGCGCCGCCGGCTGCGTGATCAACGACTACGCCGACCGTAACTTCGACGGCCACGTCAGCCGCACCCGGGCCCGCCCGCTGGCCAGCGGCAAGATCCAGCCGCGCGAGGCGCTGATCCTGTTCGCCGTGCTGGTGGCGCTGAGCTTCGGCCTGGTGCTGCTGACCAACGCCGCGACCATCTGGCTGTCGTTCGGCGGCCTGGCCCTGGCGGCCTGCTACCCCTTCATGAAGCGCTACACCTTCTACCCCCAGGTGGTGCTCGGCGCGGCATTCTCCTGGGGCATGCCGATGGCCTTCACCGCCCAGACCGGCAGCCTGCCGCCCGAGGCCTGGCTGCTGTACATCGCCAACCTGCTGTGGACCGTGGCCTACGACACCTACTACGCCATGGCCGACCGTGAGGACGACCTGAAGATCGGGGTCAAGTCCACCGCCATCCTGTTCGGCGACGCCGACCGTCTGATCATCGCCACCCTGCAGGGACTGACGCTGCTCTGCCTGCTGCTGGCCGGCGCGCGTTTCGAGCTGGGGCTCTGCTTCCACGCCGGCCTGCTGGTCGCCGCCGCCTGCTTCGCCTGGGAGTACCACGCCACGCGCAACCGCAAGCCGATGGCCTGCTTCAACGCCTTCCTGCACAACCACTGGGCGGGGCTGGCGATCTTCGTCGGCATAGTGCTGGACTACGCCTGGCGCTGAAGCAGGCCGCGCACCTGTCATATCGCTGCAATAATTTCGTTATCTAATGCGGCGCAGACAGATGAACGAACCGAGGCGGTACCCATGGTTGGCAAGAACATCCTGATCGTCGACGACGAAGCACCGATCCGCGAGATGATCGCGGTGGCCCTGGAGATGGCCGGCTACGAGTGCCTGGAGGCGGAGAACACCCAGCAGGCGCATGCCGTCATCGTCGACCGCAAACCCGACCTGATCCTGCTCGACTGGATGCTGCCCGGCACCAGCGGCATCGAGCTGGCCCGCCGCCTCAAGCGCGACGAGCTGACCTGCGACATTCCGATCATCATGCTTACCGCCAAGGGCGAAGAGGACAACAAGATCCAGGGCCTGGAAGTCGGCGCCGACGACTACATCACCAAGCCCTTCTCCCCGCGCGAGCTGGTCGCCCGTCTCAAGGCCGTGCTGCGCCGCGCCGGGCCCAGCGACAGCGAGGCGCCGATCGAGGTTGGCGGCCTGCTGCTCGACCCCATCAGCCACCGCGTCACCATCGACGGCAAACCCGCCGAGATGGGCCCCACCGAATACCGCCTGCTGCAGTTCTTCATGACCCACCAGGAGCGGGCCTATACCCGCGGCCAACTGCTCGATCAGGTCTGGGGCGGCAACGTCTACGTCGAGGAACGCACCGTCGACGTGCATATCCGCCGCCTGCGCAAGGCCCTCGGTGATGCCTACGAAAACCTGGTGCAGACGGTGCGCGGCACCGGGTATCGTTTCTCCACCAAAGGCTGATCGCTGGCGCGGAGCTTCTGCGCACGCGCTCTGCTGACAAGGATGCGCTCCATCGTGAACCAAGACTGGCGTGGCGCCGTGGTGCGTCGCCTGCTGCTGCTGATCGGCGCCTGCCTGCTGCTGGGCCTGGTCACCGGCGAATATGCCTGGGCCCTGGCCGCCGGCCTGGCCGTCCACCTGGGCTGGACCCTCAGCCAGCTGCTGCGCCTGCACAAGTGGCTGCGCGAGCACAAACCCGACGAGCCGCCGCCGGACGGCTACGGCCTGTGGGGCGAGGTGTTCGACAGCATCTATCACCTGCAGCGGCGCAACGAGAAGGCGCGCGGCCGTTTGCAGGCGGTGATCGATCGCGTGCAAGAGTCCACCGCGGCGCTCAAGGACGCGGTGGTGATGCTCGACAGCCAGGGCAACCTGGAGTGGTGGAACCGCGCCGCCGAGACCCTGCTGGGCCTGAAGACGCCGCAGGACAGCGGCCAGCCCATCGCCAACCTGGTGCGCGACCCGCGTTTCAAGGACTACTTCGAGCGCGGCAACTATGCCGAGGCGCTGGAGATTCCCTCGCCGGTCAACGACCGCCGTCGTTTGCAATTCCATATCACCCAGTACGGCAACCGCGAGCACCTGCTGCTGGTGCGCGACGTCACCCGCCTGCATCAGCTGGAGCAGATGCGCAAGGACTTCGTCGCCAACGTGTCCCACGAGCTGCGCACGCCGCTGACGGTGATCGCCGGTTACCTGGAGACCCTGCTGGACAACGTCGAGGCGGTCAATCCGCGCTGGCTGCGGGCGCTGCAGCAGATGCAGCAGCAGGGCGCGCGCATGCAGACGCTGCTCAACGACCTGCTCTTGTTGGCCAAGCTGGAGGCCACCGACTACCCCTCGGACAACCAGCCGGTGGCGGTCGACCTGCTGCTGCTGTCGATCAAGAACGACGCCCAGGCGCTGTCCGGCGAGCAGCACCATCGCATCAGCCTGGAAGCCGACCCGCACCTCAGGCTCAAGGGCAGCGAGGCGGAGCTGCGCAGCGCCTTCTCCAACCTGGTGTTCAATGCGGTGAAGTACACCCCGGGCGGCGGCGAGATCCGCATCCGCTGGCAGGGCGATGAGCAGGGCGCGCATCTCAGCGTGCAGGACACCGGCATGGGCATCGAGGCCAAGCACCTGCCGCGGCTGACCGAGCGTTTCTACCGGGTCGACTCCAGTCGTGCCAGCAACACCGGCGGCACCGGCCTCGGCCTGGCCATCGTCAAGCACGTGCTGCTGCGCCATCGCGGCAATCTGGCGATCATCAGCGTGCCGGGCAAGGGCAGTACCTTCACCTGTCATTTCGCCCCGGCGCAGGTGGTGCAGCGCGTCCGCTGAGGCCGCCTCGGCTCTTGCAAAGCGCCGCGCCAGCCCCCACCCTCTAGCGGTCATTGGCCAACCCGAATCCCCATGGACCCTTCCACGAGCCTCTCCGTTTCCACCTACTTCGCCGACTTCGGCCTCGTCCTGTTCGCCCTGTTTCTGGTCCTGCTCAACGGCTTCTTCGTCGCCGCCGAGTTCGCCATCGTCCGCCTGCGCGCCACCAAGGTCGACGCCCTGGCCGAGGCGCACGGCTGGCGCGGGCATATCCTGCGCACCGTGCACAACCAGATGGACGCCTACCTGTCGGCCTGTCAGCTGGGCATCACCCTGGCCTCGCTGGGCCTGGGCTGGGTCGGCGAGCCGGCCTTCGCTCACCTGCTCGAGCCGCTGCTCGGCGCCCTGGGCGTGGAGTCGCCCAAGCTGGTGCACGGCATCGCCTTCTTCACCGCGTTCTCGATCATTTCCTACCTGCACATAGTGGTCGGCGAGCTGGCGCCCAAGTCCTGGGCGATCCGCAAGCCCGAGCTGCTCTCGCTGTGGACGGCGGCGCCGCTGTACGCCTTCTACTGGCTGATGTACCCGGCGATCTTCGTCCTCAACGCCAGCGCCAACGCCATCCTACGCGTCGCCGGCCAGGGCGAGCCGGGGCCGCACCACGAGCACCACTACAGCCGCGACGAGCTCAAGCTGATCCTCCACTCCAGCCGCGCCAGCGCGCCCAGCGACCAGGACATGCGCGTGCTGGCCTCGGCGGTGGAGCTCGGCGAGCTGGAAGTGGTGGACTGGGCCAACTCGCGCGAGGACCTGGTGTACCTGGAGCTCAACGCCAGCCTCGACCAGGTGTTCGCCACCTTCCGCCGGCACAAGTACAGCCGCTACCCGATCTTCGACGAGAGCAAGGGCGAGTTCGTCGGCGTGCTGCATATCAAGGACCTGCTGCTGCACCTGTCGCTGCTGGAGATGCTGCCCTCGGCGCTCAAGCTGGGCGAACTGATGCACCCGCTGGAGCGGGTCAACCGGCACATGCCGCTGTCGCAGCTGCTCGAACAGTTCCGCCAGGGTGGCGCGCACTTCGCCCTGGTCGAGGAGGCCGACGGCAAGGTGATCGGCTACCTGACCATGGAGGACGTGCTCGAGGCCCTGGTCGGCGATATCCAGGACGAGCACCGCAAGGCCGAGCGCGGCATCCTCGCCTACCAGCCGGGCAAGCTGCTGGTGCGCGGCGACACGCCGCTGGCCAAGGTCGAGCGCCTGCTCGGCGTCGACCTCGACCATATCGAGGCCGAAACCCTGGCCGGGCTGATCTACGACTACCTCAAGCGCATGCCCGAGGAGGAAGAGGTGCTGGAAACCGACGGCCTGCGCATCATCGTCAAGAAGATGAAGGGGCCCAAGGTGGTGCTGGCCAAGGTGCTCAAGCTCGACTGACGCCTGGGCGTGGCGCGCCGATGCCGCGCAACGCCGGGCGGCAGCGGCGCAGCAGCAGGACCAGGGTCACGGCGTACAGGCCGATCACCGTCAGGCCCACCCAGTGGATCTCGAACGGGGTGAACTTGAAGGCCAGCACCAGGGCGCCGAGCAGGGTGAAGTGGCAGGCCAGGAAGCGCCCGCGGCCCAGGCGCTGCACGCTGAGGCCGAGGTTGTCGCTGTACAGGCGCACCAGCGAATCCACCGAGTTGATCACGAAGATCACCCCCACGGTGAGCATCGCCAGCTTCCACAGCGGGGTGATGGCGATGTTCTCGGCGAAATGGTGGTGCAGCACGGCGAACCAGATCGCCAGCGGAATCGACGGGATGATCAGCAGCGCCAGCAGCAGCTGGTAGGTCTTCAGGCCGCCGACGAAGCGCGAGACGAACTGGCCGATCATGATGCTCCAGGCGAACCACCAGAACAGGTAGAAGGCGTGGTAGTCGCTCAGCGGCAGGACGAAGCGCGGCAGCTCGGCGAAGTAGCCGCTGCCGATAGCCGCCGCCGCCGCGGCGAAATGTTCGGGGCCGACCCCGCCGACCAGCGCCATGGCCAGGATCAGGGCGAAGAACAGCCAGGTGGAGGCGACGCTGAGGATCTTCAGGTAGCGGATATCGGTGCTGGAGTAGATCGCCGCCAGGAGGATCGCCACCACCGTCAGGTATTGCCAGGCCTCGCCGACCTCGGGGGCGTACCAGGCGATATTGACCAGGAACAGGTAGGCGGTGAAGGCACAGGTGGCGACTATCAGCAGGTTGTTCACCAGCTTCACCGGACGCAGCTCGAACAGTTTGACCTTGGGTTCGATCACGCAGAAGTAGAAGGTGGTGATGAAGTACAGCAGCCAGACCAGGAAGCCCCAGAAGCCGAAGGCCACCGCCAGCGGGTTGGAGAACTGGTAGGGCGCCTCGCTGGCGTACACCGGGAATTCGGTGAGCGGGAAGATGATCAGGCCCATGTCCAGGCCCGAGGTGAAGAGGATGGCGAGGAAGGTGAACAGCCCCACCGGCTCGCTGCCGGTGCAGCGTAGCCGGCCCCAGCGCAGCAGCACCCAGAAGGTCAGAGCGAGGAGGGCGAGGATCGCCGCGGAGAGAATCGCGTTCATCGGTGCGTGGCCTCGTGCTTTCTTGTTGGAATCGCCCGGTTTTCCCCGGGAGGCCCTGGATACTGCTTCAACCCTGGCCCGCGGACATATCCGAGGGCGTCACGTTGCGTACCGATTACGGCCATGCGGCGCCCCAACCTCCGTCTGGAGGGGGCGCCGCGCGCTTGGCTGGCGAACCCTATCTGGAGTAGGGTCGGTGTGAGCGGGCGCGGAAGGAGAGGGCGATGCGCAAGTGGCAATGCGTGGTCTGCGGTTTCATCTATGACGAGGCCGAGGGCCTACCCGAAGAGGGCATAGATCCCGGCACGGCCTGGGAGGACATTCCCGCCGACTGGGTATGCCCGGACTGCGGCGTGGGCAAGGCGGATTTCGAGATGATCGAAGTGTCCTGAGCGGCGCGGTTTCTTTCATTGGATCAATGGCGACGGCCCGCGGGCCGTCGCGTCGTATGCGAAGCGAGGAGTTGTGAACATGAGTGCACCTGTGGTGATCGTCGGCACCGGCCTGGCCGGCTACAACCTGGCCAAGGAATGGCGCAAGCTGGACGGCGATACGCCGCTGCTGCTGATCACCGCCGACGACGGGCGCTCCTACTCCAAGCCGATGCTGTCCACCGGTTTCGGCAAGAACAAGGACGCCGACGGCCTGGCCATGGCCGAGGTGGGCGCCATGGCCGAGCAGCTCAAGGCCGAGATCCGCACCCACACCCGCATCACCGGCATCGACCCGGAGCACCAGCGCCTGTGGATCGGCGAGGAAGCCGTGGCCTATCGCGACCTGGTGCTGGCCTGGGGCGCCGAGCCGATCCGCGTGCCGGTGGAAGGCGACGCGCAGGACGCCATCTACCCGATCAACGACCTGGAGGACTACGCACGCTTTCGCGCGGCGGCGGCCGGCAAGCACCGCGTGCTGCTGCTCGGCGCCGGCCTGATCGGCTGCGAGTTCGCCAACGACCTCAGCGCCGGCGGCTATCAGGTCGAGCTGGTGGCGCCCTGCGAGCAGGTCATGCCCGGTCTGCTGCACCCGGCCGCCGCGGCGGCGGTGCAGGCCGGCCTGGAAAGCCTCGGCGCGCGGTTCCACCTCGGCCCGGTGCTGGCCAGCCTCAACCACAAGGGTGAGGTGCTGCAGGCGCTGCTGTCCGACGGCAGCCTGATCGACTGCGACCTGGTGGTGTCCGCCGTCGGCCTGCGCCCGCGCATCGAGCTGGCCGCCGCCGCCGGCCTGGCGGTGGGCCGCGGGGTGGTGGTCGATCGCCGGCTGCAGACCTCCCATGCCCATATCTATGCCCTCGGCGACTGCGCCGAGGTGGACGGCCTCAACCTGCTCTACGTGATGCCGCTGATGGCCTGCGCCCGCGCCCTGGCCAAGACCCTGGCCGGCGAGTCGACGGCGGTCAGCTATGGCCCCATGCCGGTGACGGTGAAGACCCCGGTGTGCCCGCTGGTGGTGTCGCCGCCGCCGCGCGGCAGCCAGGGCGAGTGGACAGTGGAAGGCAGCGGCGGCGATATCAAGGCGCTGTGCCGCGACGCTGCGGGCAACCTGCTGGGCTACGCCCTGACCGGCAGCGCCGTGCAGGAAAAACTGGCGCTGAACCGGGAGCTGCCGGCGCTGTTGGCATGATTGCCGGCCGTTCTGTCGGATACGCCACGAAAATGCCCGGCCAAAGTGTCGGACGAGACTGGCGCAGTGCGATGCGGCATGCCATTCTCCCTGGGGTCTGCCGCAGCGCAGAGCTGTTGCGGCGCCTTGGGCGCTGTTCTGGAAGGACAGCACGGACACAACAACAAAAAACCGTCAAAGAGGCATCTATGCGTAAACCGGAACTCGCCGCCGCCATCGCCGAAAAGGCTGATCTGACCAAGGATCAGGCCAATCGTGTACTCAACGCCGTACTGGAAGAAATCACCGGTGCACTGAACCGCAAGGACAGTGTGACCCTGGTGGGCTTCGGTACCTTCGTCCAGCGCCACCGTGGCGCCCGCACCGGGAAGAACCCGCAAACCGGTCAGCCGGTCAAGATCAAGGCCAGCAACACCGTCGCCTTCAAACCGGGCAAGTCCCTGAAAGACGCGGTCAACTGAGCCTGTCGCCCGGAGCCGCTCGGCTCCGGGCCTCTCCCGTCTGGGTGCGTACGACGCAGCCGGCGCCTTCAGCGTCCCCACCGTGCTTTTGGCAGGCTGTAGTCCTGCAAGAAAACCACTACAATGCGCGGCCATCATCTTCGATCATTGGGGCCTGTGCATGAAATTCCGTTTTCTCCTGTGGATGCTGGGCCGCCTCATGGCCAAGGCCAGTCGCGACAACCCGGCGTTTCGTCAGCAGCTCGAAGGCCGCGATATGGTGTTCCAGCTGCATACCCTGGACGGCAAGGTGGCGCGCCACTTCATCGTCGCGGGCCTGCGCATCAGCAGCAAGCGCGGCCCGGCCAGTCAGCCCGCTTTCGCCATCGGCTTCAAGGATGCCGCCTATGGTTTCGCCACCATGACCGCGAAGAACAAGCAGCTGGCCTTCATGCAGGGCATCCAGAACAAGGACATCCAGATCCAGGGCAACCCGGCGCTGGTGATGTGGTTCCAGGGGCTGACCAAGTACCTGACACCGAAGAAGAAGGTCGATTCGGCGAAAAAGGCCGCCTGATCCCCAGTTGCGCGCGCCGTCGCTGGTCGGCGCGCTGCGCTTTGGTTAGGCTGCCCGGCAAGTCCCAGTGGAAAGCCTGGCCATGCGTCTGATCGTCCTGCCCCTCCTGCTGCTGGCGGCCGCCTCGCTGCGGGCCGAGCCGGCCTCTCCCCACGCGCTGTTGCCGTTGTTCGAACTGGCCGGTATCCATCTGCTCTGCGAGCAGAGCGCGCCCTTGCTGCAACGCGGCCAGGAGCCGGCCGAGCAGCAGCGCCTGGGGCAGCTGTTCGCCGGCCCGGCGCTGTGCCTGGAGCTGGCCAAGCGGGTCAGCGCCCAGCTCGATGCCGCGCAGCTGGCGCAGGCCCGCGAGCGCCTCGACAGCCCGCTGGCGCGGCGTTTCACCGCCGCCGAACGGGCGGTCGGCGAGCAGCCGCAGGGCCTGGTCGAGTATCGCCAGCGCCTGACCGCGCAGCCGCCGCGCGGTGTGCGCCTGGAGCTGGTCAAGCGTCTGGATGCGGCGGCGCACACCACGGTGCTGGCCAGCCTGCTGCGTTACGAGGTGGGCAAGACCCAGGCGTTGCTGGCGCTGCGCGCGCGCGGCGAGAACCTCGACGAGGCCGAGCTGCAGGCGCAGACCCAGACCCAGGCCGCGGCCATTCGCCAGTCCAGCGCGCAGGCGGTGGAATCCTTCATGCTCTATGCCTACCGGCAGATGCCCAGCGAGCAGTTGGCCGAGTATGCCGCGCTGTACGAGCACGCCAGCGTCAACCGCCTGCTCGCCGCCAGTGTGGCGGCGGTACCGCAGCTGTTCGGCGAACGCCGCGAGCAATTGCGCCAGGCGCGCTAGGCGGAGCAAGCCTCGGCAGCGTCGGGCTGCGCGCTGCGCGCGCCCGTGCATGACCCCGCGAGCAGCGCGCGGGCGGCGTCGGCTCAGTGCGGATGCTGGAACTGCGCCGCCAGTTCGCGCAGCGCCACTTCGGCGGCTAGCACCTTGCTCACCGCGTCGTCGGCCTTTTCCCGGCTCAGGCCCAGGGCCTCGAACAGTTCATCGGGAATCTCTTCCTGCGGTCCGGCGCCGATGCCGCGGTTGCGCAGCAGGCGCACGGCCAGGCACACCAGGTTGGCGAAGGCGGCGTGATCGCCGGCGTAGCTGGGGTCGTGCTGGAAGCGCAGGGCGCAGGCCAGTTCCTCGGGCATGTCCCAGTGGCGCATCAGCCAGGCGCCGATCTGTTCGCGGGTGATGCCCAGCAGGTGCTGCTCGATATGGCTGGCCGGCAGGTGCGGGTTGACCTCCAGGTGCCGGCAGATCAGCGAGAAATGCGGCGGGAACACGTGCGCCAGGACCAGGTAGCCGAAGTTGTGCAGCAGCCCGGCGAGGTAGGTCAGGCCGGCTTCCGGGCGCTGCGCGCGGGGCATGGCGCGGGTCAGGCCCTCGATCACCGCGGCGCTGTAGATCGCCTGCTGCCAGTAGGGCGTGGCGTGCTGCGGCTGGTCCTTGGGCAGGCTGAGGGTCTTGCCCAGGGCCAGGCCGAGCGCCAGGTTGATCACCAGGTCGAAGCCCAGTACGCGGACGATGGCGTCCTCCACCGAGCGGATCTTGCCCGGCGCGGCGTAGTAGGGCGAGGCGGCCCAGCTGACCACCTGGGCGGCCAGCGCCGGGTCGGTCTCGACCACGCCGGTGATGTCGTCCACCGTGGCGTCGGGGTCGACGCGCAGCTTGATGATCTTCTGCGCGGTCTCCGGCAGCGGCGGAATCTCGATGGTTTCCTCCAGGCGCTGCTGGATGCGCCGCGCGGTGAAGGCCTGCACCGCCTGGGTGATCTCGGCGCGGTCGTCGTCGGGGCGGTCGAGGTTCGGCCTGATCGCGCTGAGCGGCTCGCCGAAGCGCGCCGCGCTGGCCTTGCTCAGCAGCGTCTTGTAGGCCTCGGTGGGAATCTCCAGCAGCACGCCGGGCTGGCCGGATTCCACCAGCAGGCTGGGCACCTGCAGCAGGCGCTCGTCGTACAGGCAGGGCGAGCTGGTCAGCGGCGGCAGGCCGGGCAATAGCGCCAGGTTGTGCTTGCCGAGCATGCGCTCCAGCCGCTCCGGCTTGACCGCGGTGAGCTGGCGCCCGGTGAGTTCGGCCAGGCGGCCGAGGTCGAGCAGCTGGCTGCGCGGGTAGAGCACCAGCAGGGCGCCCACGGCATCCTCCAGCAGCACCGCCTGCAGGCGGGCGGCGGCCGGCAGGCCGGGGCGCTCGGCGCAGACCCGGTAGGGCACGGCGAGCTTGTCCAGCAGCTGCAGGATCACCGCGGGCGGCTGCGGATGGGCGTTGGGGGCGAGGGCGGCTTCAGTCATTTCGGGTATCCGGCGGTGGCGCATGTGCCCCGGAGTATAACCAGCGGGCATCGACGCGAAGGTTCGGGGCGACGGTCGCCCTGTGATTCAGTTCACACTTGACCGTATTGTTGGCCGTGACGCAACCAGCGCTCCAGCAACGGCGCGACATGCTGCGGCCAGCGCTCCAGCAGGGCGGCGGCAGCGTCGCGCACGGCCGGCAGCAGGTCGGCGTCGCGCATCAGGTCGGCCACCTTGAACTGCAGCAGACCGGTCTGGCGGGTGCCGAGCATCTCGCCCGGTCCGCGCAGCTCCAGGTCCTTCTCGGCGATGACGAAACCGTCGGTGGTCTCGCGCATTATCCCTAAGCGTTCGCGGCCCAGTTGCGACAGCGGCGCGTGGTAGAGCAGCACGCAGTGGCTGGCGGCGCTGCCGCGACCGACCCGCCCGCGTAGCTGGTGCAGTTGCGCCAATCCCAATCTTTCCGGGTTCTCGATGATCATCAGGCTGGCATTGGGCACGTCGACGCCCACCTCGATCACCGTGGTGGCCACCAGCAGCTGCAGCCGGCCCAGCTTGAATTCGTCCATCACCGCGGCCTTCTCGGCCGGCTTCATGCGCCCGTGGATCAGCCCCACGCGCAACTCGCCCAGCGCACTGGAGAGCTCCTCGAAGCTGGTCTCGGCGGCCTGGCAGGTGAGTTCCTCGGATTCCTCGATCAGGGTGCACACCCAGTAGGCCTGGCGCCCCTGCTGGCAGGCACTGCGCACGCGCTCGACCACCTCGTCGCGGCGGCTGTCGGCGATCACCAGGGTGTTGACCGGGGTGCGCCCCGGCGGCAGCTCGTCGAGGATCGAGGTGTCCAGGTCGGCGTAGGCGCTCATCGCCAGCGTTCTGGGTATCGGCGTCGCGGTCATGATCAGCTGGTGCGGGCAGAGCCGGCCGTCGATGCCCTTCCGGCGCAGGGCCAGGCGCTGCTGCACGCCGAAGCGGTGCTGCTCGTCGATGATCACCAGCGCCAGGCGCTTGAACCGTACTTCGTCCTGGAACAGCGCATGGGTGCCGACCACCATCGGGCAGCCCGCGGCTATCTGTTCCAGGGCGGCCGCGCGGGCCTTGCCCTTGAGCTTGCCGGCCAGCCAGGCGACGTCCAGGCCGAGCGGCGCCAGCCACTTGCTGAAGTTGAGAAAGTGCTGCTCGGCGAGAATCTCGGTCGGCGCCATCAGCGCCACCTGATAGCCGGCCTCCAGCGCCTGCAGCGCGGCCAGGGCGGCGACCACCGTCTTGCCGGCGCCGACGTCGCCCTGCACCAGGCGCAGCATGGGTTCGCTCTGCGCCAGGTCGTAGGCGATCTCGGCGCCGACCCGCTGCTGCGCGCCGGTGGGGGCGAAACCGAGGTTGGCGAGGTACTGCTGCGGCAGTCTTTTCGCCGGCGGCAGGGCCGGCGCCTGCTGCGCGCGCACCTGCTCGCGCAGGCGTTGCAGCGACAGCTGGTGGGTCAGCAGCTCCTCGAAGGCCAGCCGGTGCTGGGCCCAGTGGCGACCCTCGGCGAGTTCCTCGACATCGGCGTCCGGCGGTGGCCGGTGCAGGTAGCGGATGGCATCGCTCAGCGGCGCCAGGCGGTAGTCGCGGGCCAGCTCGTCGGGCAGCCAGTCCGGCAGGCTGTGCGGGCCGAGGCGGGCCAGGGCCAGTTGGCTCAGGCTGCGCAGGCGCTGCTGGGTGAGGCCCTCGGTGGTCGGGTAGATGGGCGTCAGGCTCTGTTCCACCGGGGCCGGCTCGTCGCCGCTCTGCGCGCGGTATTCCGGGTGGTAGATCTCCAGGCCGGTGGCGCCGGGGCGTACTTCACCGTAGCAGCGCAGCGCGGTGCCGCGCTTGAGGCCGTCGCGCTGCGCCTGGCTGAAGTGGAAGAAGCGCAGGCTCAGCGTGCCGCTGCCGTCCTGCAGACGCACCAGCAGGCTGCGGCGCCGGCCCATGACCACGTCGGCGCCGGCCACCACGCCTTCGACCACCGCATCCTGCCCAGGGCGCAGGGCGCCGATGGGGGTGATGCGGGTGCGATCCTGATAGCGCAGCGGCAGGTGGAACAGTACGTCCTGCAGGTTTTCCAGGCCGACCTTGGCCAGCTTCTCGGCCAGGGCCGCACCCACGCCCTTGAGCGCGGTGACGGAAACCGTCGCCAACTCGGTCATGCTGCGACCTCAGGCGCTCTTGGCCTGCGGGCTGCGGGCGACCGAGCAGAGGCGGATGGAGTCGGCCAGCACTTCGATGGCGTTGGGCCGCGGGAAGCTGGCGCGCCAGGCGATGGCCACGGTGCGGAAGGGTACCGGCGCGCTGAGCGGACGCACCTCGATCACGCCGGGCGCGTAGTGGTGGCTGTCCACCGCGGAGAACGGCAGGATCGACACGCCGAGGCCGGAGGCGACCATATGACGGATGGTCTCCAGCGAGCTGGATTCCACCGTGGTGTGCTTGCCGTGGTCGTCGCCGCCCTTGCGCAGGGTCGGGCAGGCCTCCAGCACCTGGTCGCGGAAGCAGTGGCCCTCGCCGAGCAGCAGCAGGCTCTTGTCGTTGAGCAGCTTGGTGTCGATGGTGTCCATCGCCGCCCAGGGGTGGCCGGCTGGCAGCAGGGCGTAGAACGGCTCGTCGTACAGCGGCTTGGTCAGCACATCGGCTTCCTGGAACGGCAGGGCGATGATGATGGCGTCCAGCTCGCCGGTGCGCAGCTTGTCGCGCAGGATATGGGTGAAGTTTTCCTCGATATACAGCGGCATGTCCGGGGCGACCCGGTGCAGCTGCGGAATCAGGTGGGGGAACAGGTAGGGGCCGACGGTGTAGATGGCGCCGATCTTCAGCGGTGCGGCCAGCTGGTTCTTGCCGGCCTGGGCCAGTTCGCGGATACCCTGGGCCTGCTCCAGCACCTTCTGCGCCTGGGTGACGATGCCCTCGCCGACCGGCGTCAGGCGTACCGCGCTCTTGCTGCGCTCGAAGATCAGCACGCCGAGCTCGTCTTCCAGCTTCTTCACCCCGACCGACAGGGTCGGCTGGCTGACGTGGCAGCGCTCGGCGGCGCGGCCGAAGTGCTGTTCCTGGGCGAGGGTGACGATATAGCGCAGTTCGGTGAGGGTCATAGTGTTTATCCATTAAGTTGCCGACAAGCATAGCCTTTGCATTGAGATGAACCAACCGGGCTACACTGCGCCTTCGCACAAATCTCGGGGAGAAAAGCATGTCCGCATGCAACAGCCTGCTGATCGCCGGGTGCGGCGACGTCGGCACCCGTCTCGGCCTGCGCCTGGCCGAAGCCGGTTGGCGGGTGCACGGCCTGCGCCGTACGGTGGCGCAGTTGCCCGCCGCCATCGCGCCGGTGGCCGGCGATCTGCACGCAGACGCCTGCCCGACGGCCTGGCCGCAGGGCGAGCTGGATTACCTGGTGTATTGCGCGGCGGCCAGCCAGCACGACGAGGCCGGCTATCGCGCCGCCTATGTCGACGGCCTGCGCCACCTGCTGGCCTGGCTGGCGCAGCACGGCCAACGCCCGCGGCGCATCCTGTTCGCCTCCAGCAGCGGGGTGTACGGGCAGCAGCAGGGCGAGTGGGTCGACGAGGATTCGCCGGCCGAGGCGCAGAGCTATTCGGCGCGGATCATGCGCGAGGCCGAGCAACTGGCACTGGGCAGCGGCCTGCCGGCCAGCGTGGTGCGCCTGACCGGCCTCTACGGCCCTGGCCGCGAGTGGCTGCTGAGCCAGGTGCGCGGCGGTTATCGGGTCAGCGAGACGCCGCCGCTGTACGGCAACCGCATCCATGTCGATGACGCAGCGGGGCTGTTCGCCACGCTGCTGCAGGCGGACGCCGCGGGTGCGCCCTTGGCCGACTGCTACCTGGGCGTCGACGACGAGCCGGCGCCGCTGCACGAGGTGGTGGCCTGGCTGCGCGGGCAACTGGGCGTCAGCCACTGGAGCGACGAGCAGCGCGTGCGCCGCGCCGGCAGCAAGCGCTGCAGCAACGCCCGCGCCCGCGCGCTGGGCTGGGCGCCGCAGTACCCGAGCTACCGCGAGGGCTATGCGGCGATTCTGGCGGGGCGCTAGATGGACGCCAATCGCCTGCTGGCCAAGCCCTGGCTGCCGGGTGTGGAGCTGTTCCATGCCGACTTCTCCGGGCAGGCGTTCGGCCGTCACAGTCACGATGCCTTCGCCGTCGGTGCCATCCTGGCGGGCGTCGGCGGCTACCAGTGTCGTGGTCAGCGCCACGCCTTGCCGGCCGGCACCCTGTCGCTGATGAATCCCGAGGAGCCGCACACCGGCCATGCCGAATCGCCGCGGCTGGTCTACCGCATGCTCTATATCGAGGAGGCGCGGCTGCCGGCGCTGCTCGGGCGCAAGCGCCTGCCCGATGGCTTTCGCAGCCTCAATCCGACCGACGACGGTCAGGTCGCCGCGGGTCTGGCGCGTCTGGCGCAGGAGTTCGAGCGCGGCGACGCGCTGGCGCTGGAGAGCGAGCTGCTGGCCGTGCTGGAACTGGTGTTCGTCCGCCATGGCGGCCTGCGCGCGGCGCGCCCGGCGCCGCGCGACGGCGGGGTGACGGCCTTCGTGCGCGACTACCTGGAGGCGCACTATGCCGAGGCGGTCAGCCTGGAGCAGTTGGCCGGGCTGGTGCAGCGCCATCCGCGCCACCTGATCGAAGCCTTTCGCCGCGCCTATGGCGTGCCGCCGCACACCTACCTGCTGCAGCGCCGCGTGCGCGAAGCCAAGCGCCTGCTGCTGGGCGAGCAGGCGCCGCTGGCGGTGGCGCTGAGCCTGGGCTTCTACGATCAGGCGCATTTTGCCGGGACCTTCAAGCGTTTTACCGGCGTCACCCCCGGCCAGTTCCGGCGCGGCGCGGTGACCTGAGTTTTCTCCAAGACTCCGGCGCAGAGCCCTCGGGAAACTGATCGCCCTGTTCGCCGGAGGTCGCTTTCGATGTCTGCCTTGTTCGTGCTGGTGGCCAGCACCCATTTCGCCGCCCTGCTGTCGCCGGGGCCGGACTTCTTGCTGCTGATTCGCACCGCCCTCGGCGACGGCCGGCGTCAGGCCGATGGCTGCGCCGCCGGTATCGCCCTGGCCAATCTGCTGAGCATGCTGCTGGTGTCGCTCGCCCTGGGCCTGTTGCCGGGGCAGGGCGGTGGCTTCTGGCGCGTGCTGCAGGCGCTGGGCGGCGCCTACTTCGCCTGGCTCGGCGTGCAGGCCTTGCTGTCGCGGCGTGAGCTGAACCTGCCATCGGGACAGCAGGCGGCGGCCGGCAGTTGGTGGCGCGGGCTGCGCCAAGGGCTGTTGGCCAGCAGCCTCAATCCCAAGCTGCCGCTGTTCTATGCCGGGTTGTTCGGCGTGCTGCGCGAGGCGGCCATGCCGGTCTGGGGGCTGGTCCTGGCCATGGCCTGGATGACCCTGGTGGTCTGGCTGTGGGATCTGGCGCTGGTGCGCCTGCTCGTCCGGCGACGCTGGCGGGGCTGGCTGCAGCGCCGGGTGCGCTGGCTGGACCGCGGCTGCGGGGCGCTGCTGCTGGCACTGGGGTGCTGGCTGCTGCTGGGCGCTTTGCGCTGAAGGGGGTGGCTGGTGCGGATGCAATCCGGCAATTGCCTGCCGCCACAGTCCTGGGTTGCATTCGGGCTAGGTGGCAGCCAGTTTGGCGGGATCGGCGCGACGCCGCTCAGCGCCGCCTGAGCAGCCAGCGCTGCGGGCCGGGCTGGTACTCGGGCATCTCGTCGAACTGGGCGCGGTTGTGCGCCTCGAAGATGCGCAGCTGGTCGCCCTCGTGAACGAACAGCCAGGGGCTGCCCTGGTCGCCCGCCTGCAGCCACAGGCTGTCGTGCTCGCCGCTCATGGCCGCGCAGTCGCCGGCCAGGCACAGGGCGAAGCGTTCGGCGCCGGGCAGGCCCTGGACCTGGCCGTCGGCGGCGAAACGCACCAGGCCGCCCTGGCCCAGGCCCTCGGCGATCAGCCAGTCGCCGCCGAGGTAGTCGCGGTACAGCGCCTGCTCGAAGCTGCTGCCCAGCGGCGCGCCATTGCTCTGGCCGGCACTGCGGGCGAAGCGCTGCTCCGGCCAGTAGCCGCTGGCCACCTGGGTCAGCTGGCCGCCCTGCAGGCTCAGCTGCTCCTGGTAGTCGCCGTAGAAGGTCACCTGCCAGCGCCCGTCGCCGGCCGCCTGCAGGCGCCCTTCGGCCAGTTCGAAACCGTTGCTGTAGCTGGCCTGCTGGCGCTCGGGGTCGATCTGCCATTCCAGGTTCGGCCCGTAGGCCAGCAGCGCCTCGCGCAGGCGGCCGCTTTCGCGCGCGGCGTCGATGGCCGCCTGGTTGATCCAGGTGCCGCTCGGGTCGTTGCTCGGGGTGCCGGCGCAGCCGACCAGCAGGGCGCTGCACAGCAGCAGGGAAAGCAGGCGCATGGCGGTCTCCATGCCAGGCGGGAAGAGAGGGCGGGGCAGCGGGCCCCGCCGCAGGACTTACTCGAGAACCAGAATAGCGTCCATTTCCACCTGCGCGCCGCGCGGCAGGGCGGCCACGCCGATGGCGGCGCGGGCCGGGTAGGGCTGCTCGAAGTAGCGGCCCATGACTTCGTTGACCTTGGCGAAGTGGGAGAGGTCGGTGAGGAAGATGTTCAGCTTGACGATGTCCTTGAACGAGCCGCCGGCGGCTTCGGCCACCGCCTTGAGGTTCTCGAACACCTGCACGGTCTGCGCCTCGAAGCCTTCGACCAGCTCCATGCTGACCGGGTCCAGCGGGATCTGTCCGGACATGTAGAGGGTGTTGCCGGCCTTGATCGCCTGGGAGTAGGTGCCGATGGCGGCCGGGGCCTTGTCGCTGGTGATGACGGTCTTGCTCATGAATCGCTCCTTGGAAAAGGCAGCTTCAAGCCATGGGCCTCGAGCTGCAAGTAAAGGCGGCTGTCAGGCTACAGGCTGCAAATGGCAGGCTCAAGAAACTGGCTGGTGCTTGTCGCTTGCAGCTTGAAATTTGTCGCTGGCGCTAGGCGCGCACTCGGGTGATACGCATCACGCCCTTGATCGCGCGCAGCTTCTTGATCACGCGGGCCAGGTGCACGCGGTCATGCACGCTGACCACCAGTTGCACCACGCTGATGCGGCCGTCGCGTTCGTCCATGCTGATCTTCTCGATGTTGCCGTCGGCGGCGTTGACGCTGCTGGCCAACAGGGCGATCAGGCCGCGCTGGTGCTCCAGCTCGACGCGCAGTTCGACGTTGAACTCGCCGGTGACATCCTTGGCCCAGTTGAGCTGGATGCATTTCTCCGGGTTGTGGCGGATATCGACGATGTTGCGGCAGCTTTCCATGTGCACCACCATGCCCTTGCCGGCCGACAGGTGGCCGACGATGGGGTCGCCTGGGATAGGTGTGCAGCACTTGGCGTAGCTCAGCACCAGGCCCTCGGTGCCGCGAATGGCCAGCGGCCCCTCGCTGCTCGGCAGGGTCTCGTCGCCACTTTCGGCCAGCAGGCGGCGGGCCACCACGTAGGCCATGCGGTTGCCCAGGCCGATGTCTTCGAGCAGGTCCTCGATGACGTCCTGGCGGTATTCGCCGAGCACGGCCTGCACCCGCTCGGGGGCGATCTTCTCCAGGTGCGTGTCGAAGCTGGCCAGCACCTTGTTCAGCAGGCGCTCGCCGAGGCTGATGGATTCCGAGCGGCGCTGCTGCTTGAGGGCGTGGCGGATATGGGTGCGTGCCTTGCCGGTGACCACGAAGTTGAGCCAGGCCGGGTTGGGTCGCGCGCCCGGTGCGGTGACGATTTCCACCGTCGAGCCGCTCTCCAGCGCCTGCGACAGCGGCGCCAGGCGGCGGTTGATGCGGCAGGCGATGCAGGTGTTGCCGACGTCGGTGTGCACCGCGTAGGCGAAGTCGACCGCGGTGGAGCCCTTCGGCAGCTCCATGATGCGGCCCTTGGGCGTGAACACGTAGACCTCGTCCGGGAACAGGTCGATCTTCACGCTCTCGATAAATTCCAGCGAGTTGCCGGCGCGCTGCTGCAGCTCCAGCACGCCCTTGACCCACTGCCGCGCCCGGGCGTGGTTGCCCTTGGGCGTTTCGTCCTCGTTGGACTTGTACAGCCAGTGCGCGGCGATGCCGTTGTTGGCCATCTCCTCCATCTCGCGGGTGCGGATCTGGATCTCGATGGGCACGCCGTGCATGCCGAACAGCGTGGTGTGCAGCGACTGGTAGCCGTTGGCCTTGGGAATCGCGATGTAGTCCTTGAAGCGGCCGGGCAGGGGTTTGTACAGGTTGTGCACGGCGCCGAGCACGCGGTAGCAGGTGTCGACCTTGTCGACGATGATGCGGAAGGCGTAGACGTCCATGATCTCGTTGAACGCCCGGCGCTTGCCGCGCATCTTCTGGTAGATGCTGTAGAGGTGCTTCTCGCGGCCGAGCACCTCGCCCTCCATGCCTTCGCGCTGCAGGCAGGCCTTGATCGACTCCTCGATCTTGTTGACGATTTCCTTGCGGTTGCCCCGAGCGCGGCGCACGGCGGCGCGGATGCGTTCGGAGCGCATCGGGTGCATGGCCTTGAAGCCCAGGTCCTCGAACTCCACGCGCATGGCGTGCATGCCCAGGCGGTTGGCGATGGGCGCGTAGATTTCCAGGGTTTCCTTGGCGATGCGCCGACTCTTCTCGTGCGGCATGGCATCGAGGGTGCGCATGTTGTGCAGGCGGTCGGCGAGCTTGACCAGGATCACGCGGATGTCGCGGGCCATGGCCATGGCCATCTTCTGGAAGTTCTCGGCCTGCGCCTCGGCCTTGGTCTCGAAGTTCATCTGGGTCAGCTTGCTGACCCCGTCGACCAGTTCGGCCACGGTTTCGCCGAACTGCGCGTTGAGCGCCTCCTTGGCGATGCCGGTGTCTTCGATGACGTCGTGCAGCATGGCGGCCATCAGGCTCTGATGGTCCATGTGCATGTCGGCGAGAATGCTGGCCACGGCCAGCGGGTGGGTCACGTAGGCTTCGCCGCTGCGGCGGCGCTGGCCATCATGCGCCTGTTCGGCGTAGAAGTAGGCACGGCGGACCAGGTTGACCTGGTCGTGGCCGAGGTAGGCCGAAAGTCGGTCGGCGAGAGCGTCTATGCCAGCCATGGGAGGTTCCCCCGTTGGCAGCCGTGGCTCTGCGCCGTGCGACTTCGACCCGGCTTCATCGGTTTACAGAGGCTCGTTGGCCTCTTCCTCGAAGGCGGCGAACAGCGGTTCTTCTTCGACGATGTCTTCCTGGGCGACCACTTCGTAGTCCACCAGGCCGGCGGCGATTTCGCGCAGGGCGACGACAGTGGGCTTGTCGTTTTCCCAGGCCACTTTCGGCTCTTTGCCGCCGGTGGCCAGCTGGCGCGAACGCTTGGTCGCGAGCATGACCAGTTCGAAGCGGTTATCAACGTTGTCCAGGCAATCTTCGACGGTAACGCGAGCCATGGTGTTCCTCGTAACTTGTGCGGATAAGCTTGGCCCGAGCGGGCGAGCGGACTGAATAGTCTAAAAAATCACCAGCGACAATGGAAGCGCTGATTTTCTGCGGCGCCACCGTCAGGCGGCGCGCGCCGGGTCAGGCCAGCAACTCGCTGAGCAGACCGGCGTGGCGCTGCTGCTGGGTTTCCTGGCGCAACTGGTTGCTGCGGAAAATCGCCTTGAGGTCGCTCAGGGCGTGGGCGAAATCGTCGTTGATCACCAGGTAGTCGTACTCGACGTAGTGGCTCATCTCGCTGACCGCCTCGCGCATGCGCCGCTCGATGATCTCGCCGCTGTCCTGGCCGCGGTTGGTCAGGCGGTGGCGCAGCGCTTCCTGGGTCGGCGGCAGGATGAAGATGGATTTCGACTGCGGCATCAGCCGGCGCACCTGCTGCGCGCCCTGCCAGTCGATTTCCAGGATCAGGTCGAAGCCCGCGGCCAGGGTCTGCTCGACCCAGCGCTGCGAGGTGCCGTAGAGGTTGTCGAAGACCTGAGCATGCTCGAGGAACTCGCTGCGCTCGAGCATGGCGTTGAACTGGTCGTGGTCGACGAAGTGGTAGTTGACTCCGTCCTGCTCGCCCGGACGCATGGCGCGGGTGGTGTGCGACACCGACACGCGAATCTGCGCCTCGCTGTCGATCAGCGCCTTGACCAGGCTGGTCTTGCCGGCGCCGGAGGGCGCGGAAACGATATAGAGGGTACCGGTGGTGACGGTCATGGATGCTTCCCGGAAAACGTTATGCGAAGCCTAGCAGCGGCTTACTCGATGTTCTGTACCTGTTCGCGCATCTGCTCGATCAGGACTTTCAAATTGACCGCGGCCTGGGTGCTGCGCGTATCGAACGCCTTGGAGCCGAGGGTGTTGGCCTCGCGGTTGAGTTCCTGCATGAGGAAATCCAGGCGCCGGCCGGCGGCGCCGCCGGCCTTGAGCACCCGGCGCACCTCGCTGACATGGGTGCTCAGGCGATCCAGTTCCTCGGCGACGTCGCTCTTCTGCGCCAGCAGCACCAGCTCCTGTTCCAGGCGTTGCGGGTCGAGTTCGGCCTGCAGTTCGGCGAAACGGGTCTCGATCTTGGCGCGCTGAGCGGCGAGCATCTGCGGCACCAGCTCGCGCAGTGCGGCGACCTCGGCGAGGATGGCGTCCAGACGCTCACCCAATAGCTTGGCCAGCTCGGCACCTTCGCGTGCGCGGCCAGCCTTGAGCTCGCCCAGCGCCTGGTCGAACAGCGCCAGGGCGGCGGCATTCAGCGCCTGCGGGTCGGCGGCGTCGGCCACCAGCACGCCGGGCCAGCCCAGCACTTCCAGCGGGTTGAGCGGCGCCGGTTGCTGGATCAGCGCGGCGACCTGCTCGGCGGCGGCGATCAGTTGGCGGGCGCGCTCGCCGTCGACCTGCAGCGGCTTGCCGGCATTGTCCTCGGCGAAGCGCAGGGTGCATTCCACCTTGCCGCGCGACAGGCCCTGGCGCAGGGCTTCGCGCACCGCGCCTTCGAGGTCGCGGAAGGCGTCCGGCAGGCGCAGGTGCGGTTCCAGGTAACGGTGGTTGACCGAGCGCAGCTCCCAGCTCAGGGTGCCGTGCGCGGTTGCCTGCTCGCAGCGGGCGAAGGCCGTCATGCTGTGAACCATGGGGTACCTCTCGGAAAGTCGGCTCGAAAGGCGGGCGATTGTAGCGCAGTGCGTCGGCCCTACCCAATTCGGCATGTCGCCTGTGCCGCCGGGCCCCTATAATGCGGGCAGATTTCACTCAAGAAGTAGGTATTGTCCCGATGAAACGTCCCAGTGGCCGCGCCGCCGATCAGTTGCGCTCGATTCGCATCACCCGCAACTACACCAAGCACGCCGAGGGTTCGGTACTGGTGGAGTTCGGCGACACCAAGGTGATCTGCACGGTCAGCGTCGAGTCCGGCGTGCCGCGTTTCCTCAAGGGCCAGGGCCAGGGCTGGCTGACCGCCGAGTACGGCATGCTGCCGCGCGCCACCGGCGAGCGTAACCAGCGCGAAGCCAGCCGCGGCAAGCAGGGCGGGCGCACCCTGGAGATCCAGCGGCTGATCGGCCGTTCGCTGCGCGCCGCGCTGGACATGAGCAAGCTGGGCGAGAACACCCTGTACGTCGACTGTGACGTGATCCAGGCCGACGGCGGCACCCGCACCGCCTCGATCACCGGCGCCATGGTCGCCCTGATCGACGCGCTGAAGGTGCTGAAGAAGCGCGGCGCACTCAAGGGCGAGCCGCTCAAGCAGATGATCGCCGCGGTGTCGGTGGGCATCTACCAGGGCGAGCCGGTGCTCGATCTGGACTACCTGGAAGACTCCGCCGCCGAGACCGACCTCAACGTGGTGATGACCAATGCCGGCGGCTTCATCGAGGTGCAGGGCACCGCCGAAGGCGCGCCGTTCCAGCCGCACGAGTTCAACGCCATGCTGGCCCTGGCGCAGAAGGGCATGAACGAGCTGTTCGAACTGCAGCAGGCGGCCCTGGCCGACTGACCTTTTCCCCGAGCAAGGAGCACCACCATGAGCGACGACGCGCAAACCCCGATTCCGACGCCCAGCCAGGAAGCCCGTCAATGGGCGATGTTCTGCCACTTCGCCGCCTTTCTCGGCCTGGTGTTCCCCTTCGGCAACCTGCTCGGCCCGCTGATCGTCTGGCAGATCAAGAAGGACCTCGATCCCTTCGTCGACGCCCAGGGCAAGGAGGCGCTGAACTTCCAGATCAGCGTGGCGCTGGCGGCGGTGGTCTGCTTCATCCTGATGGTGGTGGTGATCGGTTTCCCGCTGCTGGTGCTGCTGGGCATCGCGGCGCTGGTGCTGACCATCATCGCCGGGATCAAGGCCAACGAAGGCCAGGCTTACCGCTATCCCTTCGCCTGGCGCCTGCTGAAGTAGCCACGGGCGCGCAATAAAAAAGCCGGCGCGATGCCGGCTTTTTTCTACCTGTCTATCAGACGCTGAGAATCCAGTCGTAGTCGACGATCAGCGGCGCATGCTGGGAGAAGCGCGGCTGGCGCGGCAGGCGCGCGGTGCGCACGCTGCGGCGCATGCCCGGGGTGAGCAGCTGGTAGTCGAAGCGGTAGCCCAGGTTGAGCATTTCCGCCTGCTCGCTGTCCGGCCACCAGCTGAACTGGTCGCCTTCGCGGCTGACTTCGCGCAGGGCGTCGACATAGCCCATGCTGCCGATCACCTCGTCCAGCCAGGCGCGCTCGGGCGCGAGGAAGCCCGGCGACTGCTGACAGTCGCGCCAGTTCTTCACGTCCAGCTTCTGGTGCGCCACGTGCAACGAGCCGCAGTAGATGTACTCGCGACGCTTGCGCCGTTGCTTGTCCAGATAATGGGTGAAGTCGTCCATGAACTTGAACTTCTGGTTCAAGCTCTCGTCGCCGTCCCGCCCCGATGGCAGCAGCAGGGTAGCGATACTTACCTTGTCGAAATCGGCCTGCAGGTAGCGCCCATAACGGTCGGCCATTTCAAAGCCGAGGCCGCTGATCACCGCCTTGGGTTGCAACCGCGAATAGAGTGCCACGCCACCTTGGCTAGGCACTTCACCATCGCATGCATAGAGGAAATAACCATCCAGCTGGAAGGCTTGGTCGTCCATTTCAAAGGCGGAGGCACGGGTATCCTGCAGGCAGATCACGTCGGCATTCTGGGCTTGCAGCCAGCTGAGCAATCCTCGCTCGGCCGCAGCCTGAATACCATTCACGTTCACACTGATGATCCGCATAAATGGCCCCCAAAAACACGTGCGTGTATGATACCCGAGCTCATCTCAATTAGCTAAATCCGTGCCGCCCGGGGCTTTTTCATGCAAGCGTACCAGCGCGATTTCATCCGTTTTGCCATCGAACGCGGGGTGCTGCGCTTCGGTCAGTTCACCCTCAAGTCCGGGCGCACCAGCCCCTATTTCTTCAACGCCGGGCTGTTCGACAGCGGCCTGGCGCTGGCCCAGCTGGGGCGTTTCTACGCCGCGGCCATCGTCGACAGCGGCATCGACTTCGACGTGCTGTTCGGTCCGGCCTACAAGGGCATCCCGCTGGCGGCGACCACCGCGGTGGCGCTGGCCGAGCACCACGGCCGCGACCTGCCCTGGTGCTTCAACCGCAAGGAAGCCAAGGACCACGGCGAGGGCGGCACCCTGGTCGGGGCGCCGCTCAAGGGCCGGGTGCTGATCGTCGACGACGTGATCACCGCCGGCACCGCGATCCGCGAGGTGATGCAGATCATCCAGGGCCAGGGCGCCCAGGCCGCCGGCACGCTGATCGCGCTGAACCGCCAGGAGCGCGGCCAGGGCGAGCTGTCCGCCATTCAGGAAGTCGAGCGCGACTTCGGCATGCCGGTAGTGAGCATCGTGTCACTCGAGCAGGTATTGGAATATCTGGCGGGGGATGCTGAACTGAAGCAGTATCTGCCGGCTGTGCAAGCCTATCGCGCCGAGTACGGAATCTAGTCCAGCACAAGGTATCTGCCTCTTATGCCCAAGCCGCTCCTGACCCGCTGTACGCTGCTGCTCAGCCTGCTACTGCCGTTGTCGGGGGTGGCCGCCGAGCTGTATCGCTACGTCGACGACAAGGGCGTGACGGTGCTCAGCCGCCAGGGTGTGCCGCCGGAGTTCATCGCCAAGGGCTACGAGGTGCTCAACGATCAGGGCCGGGTGCTGCGGGTGATCCCGCCGGCGCCGACCGCCGAGGAGTTCGCCCGCATGCAGGCGGACAAGGCGCGCGCCAGCAGCGATGCGCAGTTGCTGCGGCTGTACACCAACCTGGACGACGTCGACCGGGCCCGCGAGCGCAAGCTCGCCGAGCTGGACGGGGTGACCAGCGTGGCGCGCGGCAACCTGCAGTCGGTGCGTACCCAGCAGGCCAATCTGCAGAGCCAGGCCGCCGACCACGAACGTGCCGGACGGGCGGTGCCGGAGCATCTGCTGGTGCAGATCGGCAACCTCAAGGACGAACAGCAGCGCCTGCTGCGCGATATCGCCCGCTACCAGGAGGCGCGCAAGAAGGCCGAGGCCGATTTTGCCGCCGACCGTGCGCGGCTGGCCGAGCTGTTCGGCGAACAGTAACGGCTCAGCGCTCCGGCGCCGTCCTCTCGAAGCCCAGAATCTTCTCCCGCAGCCAGCCCGGCAGCGGCGCGCTGCTGCGCGTGGCGCCATCGGCATGCACGTAGACGATCTCGCCGCTGGTGAGCAGCTCGCCGTCGCGCCAGATGCCGAGGGCGAAGGTCAGGCTGGAGCGGCCGAGGCGAGCGGCGCGGATGCCGATCTGCAGCTGCTCGTCGAAGCGCGCCGGGGCGTGGTATTCGAGCAGAGTGCGGATGGCGAAGAAATCGCCGCCGTCTTGCGCCAGATCGGCCGGGTAGGCCACGCCGAGGGCGCGGAAATATTCGGTGATGGCGACGTCGGCGTAGGTCAGGTAGTGGCCGTTGAAGACGATGCTCTGCGGATCGACCTCGGCCCAACGCACGCGCAGGGGGTGGAAGAAGCTGAACTGGCTGGGTTCGGGCCGGCTGCTCATGGGCGCTCCGTTACGAGGGTTGCCTGGCGAGCGTCGCTCTTGCGCGGACTTGCGGCAAGTTCGAGTCGCCAGGCGGATGGCCGGTGATAAACCGGCTCGATGGCCGGCGTTAGCCTGTAGGGGCGCGCGCACCGCCGGTTGGGCGGTACGGCCCGGGCACCCTCTCCCGGAGGGAGAGGGGCATCGGCAGGCCGCTAGCGGCCTCTTCTCAATGGCGCTTGCGGTTGGTGATCAGGGTACCGACGCCGCTGTCGGTGAAGATCTCCAGCAGCACCGCGTTGGGTACCCGGCCGTCGACGATGTGCGCGCTGTGCACGCCGCCCTGCACCGCTTCCAGGGCGCAGCGGATCTTCGGCAGCATGCCGCCGTAGATGGTGCCGTCGGCGATCAGCGCATCGACCTGCTCGGTGGTCAGGCCGGTGAGCACTTCGCCCTGCTTGTCCATCAGGCCGGCGATATTGGTCAGCAGCATCAGCTTCTCGGCCTTGAGTGCTTCGGCCACCTTGCCGGCCACCAGGTCGGCGTTGATGTTGTAGGACTCGCCGTCCGGGCCGACGCCAATCGGTGCGATCACCGGGATGAAGTCGCCCTTGACCAGCATGTTGAGCAGGTCGGTGTTGACCCCGGTGACCTCGCCGACGTGGCCGATATCGATGATTTCCGGCTGGGTCATTTCCGGCGTCTGCCGGCTGACCTTGAGCTTCTTGGCGCGGATCAGCCCGGCGTCCTTGCCGGTCAGGCCGATGGCGCTGCCGCCGTGCTGGTTGATCAGGTTGACGATGCTCTTGTTGACCTGGCCGCCGAGCACCATCTCCACCACGTCCATGGTGGCGGTGTCGGTGACGCGCATGCCGTCGATGAAATGACTCTCGATGGACAGGCGCTTGAGCAGATCGCCGATCTGCGGGCCGCCGCCGTGTACCACCACCGGGTTGATGCCGACGGCCTTCATCAGCACGATGTCGCGGGCGAAGCCCTGCTTGAGCTCCTCGCTTTCCATGGCGTTGCCGCCGTACTTGATCACCAGGGTCTTGCCGACGAAGCGGCGGATATAGGGCAGGGCTTCGGACAGTACCTTGGCAACCTGGGCGGCGGCGTCACGCTCGAGGGTCATGGGGGGCTCCTGGAACAAATCGATCAAAAGGGCAGTTGCAGGTCGGGGGCGACCTTGTGCAGTTGGCCGCGGAACACATCCTGGATGCGCTCCAGCTCTTCCTGGGTATCGGCCTCGAAGCGCAGCACCAGCACCGGCGTGGTGTTGGAGGCGCGGATCAGGCCCCAGCCCTTGGGATAGTCGACGCGCACGCCGTCGATGCTGGTGAGGTTGGCTTCGCCCCACTGGCCTTCACGCTGCAGGCGCTCGATCAGCGGGAACTTGCTCTGCTCGGTGACCTGGATGTTGATCTCCGGGGTGGAAATGTCGCTGGGGAAGGCGCTGAACACGTGTTCGGCGTCGCACTTGTCGAGGCTGAGGATTTCCAGCAGGCGCGCGGCGCTGTAGATGCCGTCGTCGAAGCCGTACCAGCGCTCCTTGAAGAAGATGTGCCCGCTCATCTCGCCGGCCAGCAGCGCGCCGGTTTCCTTCATCTTCTTCTTGATCAGCGAGTGGCCGGTCTTCCACATCACCGGGCGACCGCCGTAGCCGCTGATCAGCGGAGTCAGGCGGCGGGTGCATTTGACGTCGAAGATGATGTCGGCGCCGGGGTTGCGCGACACCACGTCCTTGGCGAACAGCATCAGCAGGCGGTCCGGGTAGACGATGGTGCCGGTGTTGGTCACCACGCCGACGCGGTCGCCGTCGCCGTCGAAGGCCAGGCCCAGGTCGGCGTTTTCCGCCTTGACCCGGGCGATCAGGTCGACCAGGTTCTCCGGCTTGCCCGGGTCCGGGTGGTGGTTGGGGAAGGTGCCGTCGACTTCGCAGAACAGCGGGATCACGCTGCAGCCGAGGGCCTCGATCAGTTGCGGGGCGATCACCCCGGCGGCGCCGTTGCCGCAGTCGACCACCACGCGCAGCGGCTTGGCCAGGGCGATGTCGTCGCGGATGGTCTTGAAGTAGCGCTCCAGCACGTCGACCTGCTGCACGCTGCCGACCCCGCTGGCCAGGTCGTTGTTGTCGATGCGCGCCTTGAGCGCCTGGATCTGCTCGTTGGCCAGGGTGTCGCCGGCGATGACGATCTTGAAGCCGTTGTAGTCCGGCGGGTTGTGGCTGCCGGTGAGCATCACCGCGGAGCGGCCTTCGAGCACGTTGGCGGCGAAGTACACCACCGGGGTCGGCACCATGCCGACGTCGGTGACCTGGCAGCCGCAGTCGAGCAGGCCCTGCACCAGTTGCTGCAGCAGCTCGGGGCCGGACAGGCGGCCGTCGCGGCCGACGATGACGTTGGGCTCGCCCTGCGCCAGGCTCTGCGAACCGACGGCGCGGCCGATCCAGTAGGCGTATTCGGCGGTCAGGCTGTCGCCCACCACACCACGGATATCGTAGGCGCGGAAGATGTCGGCGGGTAGGGTCGGGGCGCTTTGGCTAATGGTCATTGCGGGTGTCTGCTCCAGTCCCAGGAGATCCTGGTCTTCGTCGAGAATGTCGATATCGAGGATATCGGTGTCCTGGAACAGCGGGTTGACCAGCTCCGCCGGCTTGCTCGCGGGCTGGGCGGCGGGGGCCGCGGCTGTTCCGTTGCCTGTGGCACTGCCGGCACTGTCGTTGCTGCGGCGCGGCAGGCGCGCCAGGCTCTGGGCCAGGCTGTCCAGGGCCGGCAGGCTCAGGCTGAAGGCTTTGACGGCTTTGCCCGCGGAGAGTTCTTTGAGCATCTGTCCGAGCTGCTGCACGTCGCCGAGCAGACGGCGCTGTTGCGCGCCCTGCAGCAGCATCAGGCCGATCAGCGCACCGCCCAGGGCGAGCAGGGCGGCGAGGCCGAGCAGAGCCGGCGGCAGGCCGCTGGCCAGGGCCGGTCCGGGGGCGAAGCTGAGCGTCCAGTTGGGGTTGCCGGTGGCGAAGCTCTGCGCCGCGCCGCCCTCGCTCTGGCCGCGCTGCAGCAACACCTGGGGCGGGGTGTTGCCGAATTTCTGCACCAGTTGCAGCTGGCCGAGTTCGGCCGGCAGCGGCGGCAGGCTGGCGAGCAGGCGCTGGAGGTCGACGGCCAGCAGCAGGGTGCCCTGCGCCGGCTGGTTGTCGTTCAGGCGCAGCGCCACGGCGCTGTAGGCCAGCCAGCGGTCGCCGACCCGATAGGCCTCCACCGCCGGCTGCTGGCCGCTTTCGGCGCGGCGCAGCATGTCCAGCCCGGCGAAGTTCATCGGCGCGGCGCGGCTGCCGTCCTGCACCGCTTCGGCGCGGCGGTTGAGGTGGGCGTCGACCACACCGTCCCAGTAGCCCAGGCGTCGCTCGGCGTCGCGTTTCTGTTGGCTGTCGCCGCTCTGCAACGCCTGCAGCAGCTCGGGGTTGCGCGCGGCGGCGAGGCTGTCGGCCTGCAGCTGCTTGAGCGCCTGCTGCACGGCGGCGGCCTGGCTGCTGCCGATGGCCTGGGCCAGCTCGGCCTGGCGGGCCTGGCTGTCGCTGCTCTGGGCAAACCACAACAGGGCGCCGCCGGCGCCGATGCCGAGGGCGGCGGCCAGCAGGCCGGGCAGCAACGGGCCGAGCGCTTTGCCGGCCGGCTGTTTCGCCGCCGGGGCGCTGTTCAGGGGGCTGTCGGCTTCCTTGGCGGTGCGCTTGAAGAGTTTCACGCGGGGGGCTCCTCGGCGGGACGTCCTGTGGGGAATTAGGCTCAGTGGCTGCCGGAGTGGCCGAAGCCGCCGGCGCCGCGCTGGCTCTCGTCGAACTCCTCGACCAGCTCGAAGTGCGCCTGCACCACCGGTACCAGCACCAGCTGGGCGATGCGCTCGCCGACGGCGATGCGGAAGGCGCTCTGGCCGCGATTCCAGCACGACACCATCAGCTCGCCCTGGTAGTCCGAGTCGATCAGGCCGACCAGGTTGCCGAGGACGATGCCGTGTTTGTGGCCCAGGCCCGAGCGCGGCAGGATCAGCGCGGCCAGGTTCGGATCGCCGATATAGATCGACAGGCCGGTGGGGATCAGCAGGGTCTGGCCAGGCTCGAGAACGACGTCCTCCTTGAGCATGGCGCGCAGGTCGAGGCCGGCCGAACCGGGTGTGGCGTACTGCGGCAGGGGAAAGTCCTGGCCGAGGCGGGGGTCGAGGATCTTGGCTTGCAAAGCGTGCATGGTCAGTTCTTGTTCAGGCGGTCGGCGATAAGGGTGATCAACTGGCGGGCGATCTTGCCCTTGCTGGTCTGGGCGAAGCTGCTCTGCTGCAGCTCGCGGTCGATCACGGTGATGGCGTTTTCCTCGCTGTTGAAGCCGATGCTGGGGTTGGCCACATCGTTGGCGACTATCAGGTCGAGGTTCTTGTCGCGCAGCTTGCGCGAGGCGTATTCGAGCAGATTCTCGGTCTCGGCGGCGAAGCCGACGCTGAACGGGCGATCGGCGCGGCCGGCGATGGTGGCGAGGATATCCGGGTTGCGCACCATTTGCAGGAGCAGCCCATCACCGCTGGTGGGGTCTTTCTTCAATTTGTGCTGGGCGACCACTTCCGGGCGGTAGTCGGCCACCGCGGCGGCGGCGATCAGCACGTCGCAGGGCATCGCCGCTTCGCAGGCAGCGAGCATGTCGCGGGCGCTGACCACGTCGATGCGGCTGACCCGGTCCGGCGTCGGCAGGTGCACCGGGCCGCTGACCAGGGTCACCCGCGCGCCGGCTTCGGCGGCGGCCTCGGCCAGGGCGAAGCCCATCTTGCCGGAGCTGTGGTTGGTGATGTAGCGCACCGGGTCGATGTTTTCCTGGGTCGGCCCGGCGGTGATCAGGATATGCAGGCCGTCCAGCGCCTGGCGCTGGAAGCAGTCGGCGGCCAGTTGCGCCAGCTGCTCGGCTTCCAGCATGCGGCCGAGGCCGACGTCGCCGCACGCCTGGGCGCCTGCGGCCGGGCCGAACAGGCGCATGCCGCGCTGCTGCAGCAGTTCCAGGTTGGCCTGGGTGGCGGCGTCGCGCCACATCGCCTGGTTCATCGCCGGGGCCAGGGCAATCGGCGCATCGGTGGCCAGCACCAGGGTGGTCAGCAGGTCGTTGGCGATGCCCTGGGCCAGGCGCGCGATCAGGTCGGCGGTGGCCGGGGCGATGAGGATCAGGTCGGCCCAGCGCGCCAGCTCGATATGGCCCATGGCGGCTTCGGCGGCCGGGTCGAGCAGGTCGAGGTGCACCGGATGGCCGGAGAGGGCCTGCAGGGTCAGCGGGGTGATGAACTCGCGCCCGCCCTGGGTCATCACCACGCGCACTTCGGCGCCCTGATCCTTGAGTCGGCGCACCAGTTCGGCGCTCTTGTAGGCGGCGATGCCGCCACCGACGCCGACGATGATGCGTTTGCGATACAGCCGCTGCATAGGCCTGCCTTTTATATACAGGTGGATGTGCGCCGCGGTGCCAACGCCTCCCCAGGCCGGCCCCGCGTAAAAAGATGGGCTACGATAGCACAGCGCCCGCAGCGGAGCAGCGGGCGCCTGGCTCGGACAAGGAGGTGAGATGAGCATTCGCGATTGGCCCGCGGCGGAGCGCCCGCGGGAAAAACTCCTGGCCCAGGGCGCCGCCTCGCTGACCGATGCGGAGCTGCTGGCGATCTTCCTGCGCACCGGGGTGGCGGGCAGGAGCGCGGTGGACCTGGCGCGCCAGCTGCTCGCCGAGTTTGGCAGTCTGCGTGCCCTGCTGCAGGCCGATCTGGCCGATTTCAGCCAGCACCTGGGCCTGGGTCCGGCCAAGTACGCGCAGTTGCAGGCGGTGCTGGAAATGGCCCGCCGCCACCTGGCCGAACGGCTGCGCCGCGACTCCGCGCTGGAAAGCCCGCAGGCGGTGCGCGACTACCTCAAGGCACTGCTGCGCCACGAGCCGCATGAGGTGTTCGGTTGCCTGTTCCTCGACGCCAAGCACCGCGTGTTGGCCTTCGAGGCGTTGTTTCACGGCAGCATCGACAGCGCCAGCGTCTACCCGCGGCAGGTGGTCAAGCGCGCCCTGGCGCACAACGCCGCCGCACTGATCCTGACCCACAACCATCCATCCGGCGTCGCCGAGCCGAGTCAGGCCGACCGCGTGCTGACCCAGCGCCTCAAGGACGCGCTGGCGCTGGTGGACGTGCGGGTGCTCGACCATTTCATCGTCGGCGACGGCGAGCCCTTGTCGATGGCCGAGCTGGGCTGGATATAGCGGGGCGGTGGAGGCAACCGTGCAGGGCGCACCGGTACGCCCTGCCCACGAGTGTGCCCGGCTCAAGGTGCCAGGCTTACCGCGGCGAAATTCTGCCGGCCGAAGGGGCTGACTTTATAGCCCTCGACCTTGGCGCTGAGCAGGGCGAAGGCGGTGGGGTGGGCCAGCGGCAGCCACAGCGCCTGCTCCTGGATGATCTGTTGCGCCTGCCGATACAGGCGGCTGCGTTCGGCCTGGTCGCTGCTGGCCTTGCCGGCGGCGATCAGCTGGTCCAGCGCTTCGTCGCAGTAGCGGGCGAAGTTCAGCCCGGACTGCACCGAGGCGCAGGCGAATTGCGGGGTGAGGAAATTGTCCGGGTCGCCGTTGTCGCCGGCCCAGCCCATAAACAGCAGGTCGTGCTCGCCGGCCTTGGCGCGGCGAATCAGCTCGCCCCATTCGATTACGCGGATCTCGGCAGCGATGCCGACCTTGGCCAGGTCGGCCTGCAGCAGCTGGGCGCCGAGGCTGGGATTGGGGTTGAGCAGGCTGCCGCTCGGCCGGGTCCAGATGGTGGTCTTGAAACCCTCGCCCAGGCCGGCCTCGGCCAGCAGGGCGCGGGCCCGTTCCGGGTCATGGGGGTAACCGGGCAACTCGCCGGCATAGCTCCAGGTATTAGGCGGGTAGGGCCCGCTGGCCGGCTCGGCGCTGCCCTCGAACACCGCCTTGACGTAGCTGGCCTTGTCGAACGCCAGGTTGATCGCCTGGCGCACCTGCGGCTTGTCCAGCGGCGGGTGCTGGCTGTTGATGCCGACGAAGGCGGTCATAAAGGCCGCAGTCTGCGCGCTTTTGAGCTTGGCGTCGGCGGCAATCGCCTGCACGTCCTGCGGCTTGGGCGACAGGGCGATCTGGCATTCGCCGCGGCGCAGTTTCTGCAGGCGCACGTTGCTGTCCGGGGTGATGGCGAACAACAGGCGGTCGACGGCCGGCTTGCCGGCGAAGTACTCGGGGTTGGCGCGGTAGCGCACCACGGCATCCTTCTGGAAGCGCTCGAAGACGAAGGGGCCGCTGCCCACCGGCGCGCTGTTGAGTTTTTCCGGGGTGCCGGCTGCGAGCAGCTGGGCGGCGTACTCGGCCGGGTAGATCGAGGCGAAGCCCATGCTCAGAGTGGCGAGGAAGGTGGCGTCGCGGCGGTTCAGGCGGATGCGCACGCTGTGCGCATCCGGCGCCTCGATGCCGGCGATCAGGCTCGGCCACTGCATCGACTGGGCGTGCGGGTAGCCGCTGGCGGCGCTCTGGTGCCAGGGATGGGCGGGGTCGAGCATGCGCTGGAAGCTAAATAGCACATCCTCTGCGTTGAGGTTGCGACTGGGCGTAAAGTCGGCGGTCTGGTGGAAGCGCACGTCGTCGCGCAACTGGAAGTCGTAGACCAGGCCGTCGTCCGAGATCGACCAGCTGCGCGCCAGGCTCGGCAGCAGTTGGCCCTGTTCGGCGTCGAACTCCACCAGGCGGTTCATCAGCACGTCGGCCGAGGCGTTGGTGGTGGTCAGCGAGTTGTACTGCACCACGTCGAAACCTTCCGGGCTGGCCTCGGTGCACACGCTGAGAGTGGCGGCCTGGGCCAGTAGCGGGGCGCAGAGCAGGGCGGCGAGAGCCAGGCGCATGGCGAACTCCTTCTTCACGGAACGCCGGGTTGGCCGGCAACGACCTAACCCTAGTCGATTTGCCGGGAGCTGAATACCGCTTCGGGCGACGAATGGTCGAGCCTGGGTGAACCCCGGCAGGCTCCGGGGCGGCTGGGTGGTGGGGTGCGGGGGACTGTTTTTATCCTGCGCTTTCCCTTGTTGCGCCAGGGGCTTTCTGGTATAAAGCAGCGCTCTTTTCTAGGGGCCCGGTTCTTGCGCTTTGCAGTGCGCCCGGTAAGACCCTCGAGAAACGCGGCGCCGAGCGCCAATGACATTGAGTTTAAGCGGCCAACCCATGCCGGGTTGGGCATGTGGTTTTAGAGGGCTGAGGCATGTCGAGAGTCTGTCAAGTTACCGGTAAGGGTCCGGTAACCGGGAACAACATTTCCCACGCAAACAACAAAACCCGTCGTCGTTTCCTGCCGAACCTGCAGCACCATCGCTTCTGGGTCGAGTCCGAGAATCGCTTCGTGCGTCTGCGCGTATCTGCCAAGGGCATGCGTGTCATCGACAAGCGTGGCATCGACGTAGTGCTGGCCGAGCTGCGCGCTCGCGGCGAAAAGGTTTAAGGAGAGAGTCATGCGTGAATTGATCCGTTTGGTGTCCAGCGCCGGTACCGGCCACTTCTACACCACCGACAAGAACAAGCGCACCACCCCCGACAAGATCGAAATCAAGAAATTCGATCCGGTCGTGCGTAAGCACGTGATGTACAAGGAAGCCAAGATCAAGTAATTGATCGGCGACCTGTCGAAGAAGCCCGCCGCATGGCGGGCTTTTTTGTGCCTGCGATTTTTCCGCCGCCTAGCGTGCGGTCGCCCCAGGCGCTGTTTGCGCCTCTTTCCGTGTGCCTTGCCGATACCGCTTAGACGGCTTCGTCGGCAGCGCGAGCTCTATCAGGCGTCCTGAGTGCCGCGCAGGCGGACATCGTCGGCCAGCTGGCGCAGCGGTCGCGGGCGGTCGACGAAGTAGCCCTGGGCGTAGTCGATGCCGAGCCGGCGCAGGCAGTCGAGGCTGGCCTGGGTCTCGACGAACTCGGCGACGGTGAGCAGGCCAAGCTGGGCGGCGATCTGCCGCATCGAGCCGACCATGGCCTGGTTGATCGGGTCGGATTCGATGCCGCGGATAAAGCTGCCGTCGATCTTGAGGATGTCCAGCGGCAGGTGGCGCAGGTAGGCGTAGGAGGCGAAGCCGCTGCCGAAGTCGTCCAGCGCCACCTTCAGGCCCTGGCCGCGCAGCTGTTCGATCCACTGTGCAGAGACGCCCAGCTCGCCGAGGGCGACCATTTCGGTGACCTCGATGCACAGCTTGCCGGGCGGCAGGCGGTGGCGCGTCAGTTCGTCCTGCAGCAGGCGGTGGAAGTCGCGATCGAGCAGCGAGCTGGCGCTGAGGTTGACGTTGACCTGGGCCAGCTGCGCCAGATGCCGCGGGTTGGCGGCGAGCCAGGCGCACAGGTGCTGGATCACCCAGCGGTCGATGGCGCCGAGGAAACCGTAGCGCGCCGCGGCGTCGAGGAACTGCGCGGGGCTGATCCAGTCGCCGCTGTGCGGGTCGCGGTAGCGCAGCAGCACCTCGTAGTGCAGGCCGGCGGCGGCGTTCTGCAGCGCCTGCACCGGCTGGAAGAACAGCTCGAAGTGACCGCGCTCGGTGGCCTCGCGCAGGCGGGTGATCCATTGCAGCTGGCGCTGGTGTTCGAGCAGCGCGCCGTCGGCCGGGTTGAACTGCTGCACGCGGTTGCGCCCCTGGTGCTTGGCCAACTGGCTGGCGCTGTTGGCCCAGTTCAGCGCGGTTTCCCAGTCGCGCACGCCGGAGCCGAGGGCGAGCAGGCCGATGCTGGCGTGCAGGCGGAAGGGGCGGCCCTGCCAGGTGAAGACGAACTGCTCGACCGCCCGGCGCAGCGCCTCGGCCTGGCTCAGCGCGGCGGCGTCGTCGACCTCGCGCAGCAGCACGGCGAACTCGTCGCCGCCGATGCGCGCCAGTTCGGCGTGGCGCGGCAGCTGGTGGCCGAGCTGGGCGGCCAGCTGGCGCAGCAACTGGTCGCCGGCGGAGTGACCGCAGAGGTCGTTGACCTGCTTGAAGCGATCCAGGCCCAGGTGCAGCAGGTGGCTGAAGCGGCGCCGGGCGGTGCCGCTCAGGGTCTCGGCGAGCAGCCGTTCCAGCTCGCGGCGGTTGTGCAGGCCGGTCAGGGTGTCGTGCGCGGCCAGGTGCTGCAGGCGTTCCTCGAGGGCGCGGCGCTCGCTGAGGTCGACCACTATGCCCTCGATGCCGTCCTGGTTTGGCCGCCGGTGCAGCGACAGGTAGACCCAGCGTTCGCGCTGCTGCAGGTCGTGCAGCGGGCATTCGCAGCTGACGGCGCCGGCCTGGGCGTCGAGTTGCTCCAGCAGCTCGCGCCAGCGCTGCTCGCCGAGCAGGCGTTGCAGGGTCAGGCCCTGCAGGCTGGCGCCATCCACCGCGCCGCCGAGCAGGCGCGCCAGGCTCGGGTTGGCCTCCAGCAGGCTGCCGTCGCGGCGGCAACGGAAGATGCCCTCGCCGCTGTGGCGGAACAGCGCCTGGTACTGCTCGAGGTTGTCGATGGCCTGCGCCTGGCTGCTCAGCAGCACGCGGCGCACGCGCTCCAGCTGCTTGTCGAGCAGGGCGCCGAACAGCAGCATGCTCAGCGCCGGCAGGTAGGCGTAGAGGTAGTAGAAGCCGGCCGGCAGCGGGATCAGCCCGGCGCGGCTCAGCGGCACCAGCAGCATCAGCAGCAGCGCCATGCTCCAGCACAGCAGGTAGCCGGGCGCGTAGGGGCGACGCAGGCGTACGCCGAGGCTCATCAGCAGCAGCTGGTAGAGGCCGCTGAGCAGGATCAGCAGGTTCAGCGTCTGGTAGGTGCGCGGGTGTTCGAGCAGCAGGCCGCCCAGGCTGACCAGCAGGGTGGCGGCGAACAGCGCGTCGCGCAGCCAGCGCAGGCGGCCCAGTTCCAGGCGCAGGGCGCTGGCGATAAACAGCGAGCTGAAGAGCAGCATGCCGGCGGTGGACAGGTTGACCAGCCAGGGCTGCAGGCCCGGCCAGTGCCCGCCGAGCAGACCGACCAGGCCGTGCAGGCTGGCGTTGTACAGCGCCACGCACAGCGCGGTGAGGCTGAAGTAGGCCAGCTGGGGCTCGCGCAGGGTGCTGTACTTGATCAGGTAGAACAGTGCCAGGGCGAGCAGCGCGCCCACCAGCAGGCCGCTCTGCAACCAGCTGTGGGCGATCAGTTGCTGGCCCTGGGCGGCGCCGACCAGCTGCAGCGGCAGGTTGATCGCCGAATCGCTCTGTACCCGCAGCAGCAGGCTGTGCGGGCCCTGGCCGAGGCGCGGCAGGCTGAGGAGAAACTGTGGGTAGGGTTCGCCGCGTTCCGCGAAGGGGCGCCGGGCGCCGCTGTACAGCGGGCCGAGCGGCTGCGTGCCGGCGAACAGCCAGACCTCCAGGTCGTCGAGGAAGGTCTGCCCGACTATCAGCTGCAGGCGTTCGGCGGCCGGCGCCTGCAGCTGCACGGCGAGCCACCAGGCGCTGCGTGAATAGCCGATGCGTGCGCTGCCCTGCACCGGCTGGCCTTCGCTGGCGATACGCTGCAGCACCTCGGCGGCGCTCAGCTGGCCGCTCGGGTCTTCCAGCAGCAGGCTGCGTTCGACGGCCACCGGCCGCGCCAGGTCGGCGGCGTTCAGCTGCAGCAGCGGCAGCTCGCCAGCGGCCCGGGCCGCGAGGGTGCAGCTCAGGCACAGCAGAAACATCAGTGAGCGAAGCGGGTGAACCATCCAGGGCGCCTCAAGAGCAACTACGAGGGCGCCTGAATCCGGCGGATGCCGTCCAGTCACTGGAGCGGTCGGGCGCCGGAGGATTCTAGCCGAGTGCTGGCGCGATGATTGCGCGGCGGGTCTCATCGGTTCAGGCTGGGCGACGAATGACCGCCGGCATCGGGAAAATGCCGCCCATGCTGTAACGAGCCACGCCAGACCTGCTCTAATGGCTGGCCGTCGCCGAGGACTTGTTGATGCACGCCATGCTGCCCCTGCTCGACCAGTTGGCCTTTCCGCCCATCCGTCGCGGTGCGCTGGAAGCGCTGCAGGTCAACCTGACTTACCGCTGCAACCAACGCTGCCTGCATTGTCACGTCAACGCCGGGCCGACCCGCACCGAGGCCATGAGCGACGAGTGCCTGGCGGTGCTGCATCGGGTGATCGATGCCCATCCGGTGCACACCCTGGATCTCACCGGCGGCGCCCCGGAGCTGCACCCGCGCTTTCGCGAGATAGTGCGGCACGCGCGGCGCGAGGGCCTGCGGGTGATCGACCGCTGCAACCTGACCATACTCGGCGAACCGGGCCAGGAAGACCTGGCCGAGTTCCTCGCCGGCGCCGGCGTCGAGGTCACCGCCTCCCTGCCCTGTTACTCGCGCGAGAACGTCGACCGCCAGCGTGGCGACGGGGTGTTCGCCGCCAGCATCGCCGGCCTCAGGCGGCTTAACGCCCTCGGCTACGGCCAACCCGGCAGCGGCCTGCTGCTCAACCTGGTGTACAACCCGCAGGGCCCCAGCCTGCCGCCGCCGCAGGCGGCGCTGGAGGCCGACTACAAGCGCCACCTGGCCGAGGACTTCGGCGTCCGCTTTGACCACCTGCTGTGCATCACCAACCAGCCCATCGCCCGCTTCGGCAGCACCCTGGTCAGCAAGGGCCAGTTCGCCGCCTATATGCAGCTGCTGCGCGACAGCTACCGGCCGGAGAATCTGGAGGGCCTGATGTGCCGCAGCCTGGTCAGCGTCGACTGGCAGGGCTACCTCTACGACTGCGACTTCAACCAGATGCTCGATCTGCCGCTGGCGTTGATCGGCCGTGAGCGCGCCCATCTGCGCGACCTGCTCGATGCGCGTCTGGACGGCAACCCCATCGTCAGCCGCGACCACTGCTTCGCCTGCACCGCCGGGCAGGGCTCCAGTTGCGGCGGTGCGCTGCATGACTAGGCCGTGCGCCGTGCGCACCCTACGAGACGCGCGGGAGGCGCTGACCGATGAATAGCCGCAAACTGGCCCTGATGGGCCTGATCCTGGCCCTGCTGGGCAGCTTCTTCGTCTTCGACCTCGGCCAGTACCTCAGCCTCGACGCGCTCAAGGCGCAGCAAGCCGCGCTGAATGCCCAAGTCGCTGCCCAGCCCTGGCAGGCCGCCGGGCTGTTCTTTCTCGCCTATGTGCTGGTAACGGCGCTGTCCCTGCCGGGCGCGGCGCTGATGACCCTGCTCGGCGGTGCGCTATTCGGTCTGCTCGAAGGCTTGGTGCTGGTGTCCTTCGCCTCGACCCTGGGCGCCAGCCTGGCCATGCTCAGCAGCCGTTTCCTGCTGCGCGACTGGGTGCAGCAGCGCTTCGGCCGGCGTCTGGCCGGGATCGATACCGGGGTCGAGCGCGAGGGGGCCTTCTACCTGTTCGCCCTGCGCCTGGTGCCGGTCTTCCCGTTCTTTCTGATCAACCTGGCCATGGGCCTGACCCGCCTGCCGCTGCGTACCTACTGGTGGGTCAGCCAGCTGGGCATGCTGCCCGGCACCCTGGTCTACGTGAACGCCGGGCGCGAGCTGGGCCAGCTCGAGTCGCTGGCCGGCATCCTCTCGCCGGGGCTGCTCGGCGCCTTCGTTCTGCTCGGCGTTTTCCCCTTGCTGGCCCGGCGCGCGCTCGATGTGCTCCAGGCGCGCCGGGTCTATGCCGGCTGGCACAAGCCCAAGCGCTTCGAGCGCAACCTGCTGGTGATCGGCGCCGGCGCCGGCGGCCTGGTCAGCGCCTACATCGCCGCGGCGGTCAAGGCCAAGGTCGGCCTGATCGAGCAGCAGCGGATGGGCGGCGACTGCCTGCACAGCGGCTGCGTGCCGTCCAAGGCGCTGCTGCGTTCGGCCAAGCTGGCCCATGAGCTGGGCCGCGCCGAGGCGCTGGGGATTCGCGGGGTGCAGGGCCAGGTGGATTTCGCCGCGGTGATGCAGCGCATCCAGAATGTGATCGCCGCCATCGAGCCGCACGATTCGGTCGAGCGCTACAGCGGCCTGGGCGTCGAGGTGATCCAGGGCCAGGCGAAACTGGTGTCGCCCTGGGCGGTGGAGGTGAACGGTGAGCGTATTACCGCACGCAGCATCGTCATCGCCGCCGGGGCGCGGCCGCGGGTGCCGGAGATTCCCGGCCTGGAGCAGGTGCGTAGCTATACCAGCGAGAGCATCTGGAGCCTGCGCCAGCAGCCGCGCTGGCTGCTGGTGCTGGGCGGCGGGCCGGTGGGCTGCGAGCTGGCCCAGGCCTTCCAGCGTCTGGGCAGCCAGGTGATCCTGCTGCAGCGCAATGCGCGCCTACTGCCGCGCGAGGACGAGGACGCCAGCGCGCTGGTGCTGACCAGCCTGCGCGACGACGGTGTCGACGTGCGCCTGCACCACGTGGTCGAGCGCTTCGAACTGGTCGAGGGCGAGCAGCGCGTGCTGGTGCGCGACTTAGGCAGCGGCGAGCAACGCAGTATCGCCTTCGACGCCGCGCTGCTGGCGCTCGGTCGCCAGCCCCATGTCGCCGGCTATGGCGCCGAGGAACTGGGCCTGGCGCTGCGCCCCGACGGCAGCCTGGAAACCGACCAGTACCTGGCCACGCGCTTTCCCAACATCTACGCGGTGGGCGACGTCACCGGGCCCCACCAGTACACCCACGTTGCCGCGCACCAGGCCTGGTACGCCGCGGTCAACGCGCTGTTCGGCGGCCTCAAGCGCTTCAAGGTGGACTACCGCACCATCCCCCACTGCACCTTCACCGACCCCGAGGTGGCGCGGGTCGGCCTGAGCGAGCGCGAGGCGCAGGAGCAGGGCATCGCCTTCGAGCTGACTCGCTTTGGCCTCGACGACCTGGACCGGGCCATAGTCGACGACGTCGCCCGCGGCTATGTGAAGGTGCTGACCGAGCCGGGGCGCGACCGCATTCTCGGCGTGAGCATAGTCGGCGCCCAGGCCGGCGAGCTGCTCGCCGAGTACGTGCTGGCGATGAGGCACGGCCTCGGCCTGAACAAGATCCTCGGCACCACCCACAGCTACCCGACCCTGAGCGAGGCCAACAAATACGCGGCCGGGCAATGGAAACGCGCCCATGCGCCGCAGGGGCTGCTGCGCTGGGTCGAGCGTTTTCACGCCTGGAGGCGCGGCTGATGCGGGCGCTGTGGCTCGCGCTGCTGTTGGTCGCGGCGCCGGCACTGGCGGAGAACCGGCTGACGCCCTGGACGGCCGGCCCGCCGGGCGGCCCGTGGTCGCCGCCCTGGCGCCTGGCCGATATCCCGAAGATCACGCCGGCGCAGCGCAGCCTGGTCGAGCAGGACGGCCGATTGGTGCTGCGCATCCAGGCCGCTGCCGCCGCCGGCGGCCTGCTGCATCCGCTGGAGCTGCCCGGCGAGCGGCCCTGGCAACTGAGCTGGCAGTGGCGCAGCGAGCAGCGGCTGGAGCAGGCGCGCTTCGCCACCCGCGAGGGCGACGACTACGTGGCGCGGGTCTATGTGCTGCTGGATTACCCGCTGGAGTCGCTCACCTTCCTCACCCGGCAGAAGCTGCGCCTGGCGCGCACCTTCTTCGACCCCGACTTGCCGGCGGCGACCCTGAGCTACGTCTGGGACAACCGCAAAGCGCCGGGCAGCCACGCCCGCAGCGCCTACAGCGAGACGGTGGAGATGCGCGTGCTGCGCGGCCCGGAGGCGCCGCTGGGGCAGTGGCTGGCGGAGTCGCGCGACCTGCGCAGCGACGCCATCGCCGCCTTCGGCCGCGCGCCGCGGCGCATCCTCGGCGTGGTCTTCGCCGCCGACAGCGACAACACCGGCGAGCGCGTCGACAGCTCTTTCGCCGCACCCGCGCTAATCGAGACCCGCTAGGGTGCGCCGTGCGCACCGCGGCCAAGGTGAACGTCAGGCGGTCTGGGGGCGCCCGCCGGCGGCTTGCGGGGCGCGACGGGTCCAGCGATTGGCGCGGGCGAAGGTGCCGAAGTCGTTGAAGCGCACGCCCATCTCGCGCATCACCTGGTGGGCGAAGGGCACGGTCAGCTGGCGGATGTAGAAGGGCTCCTTGACAACGAAATGGTGGATCGCATGGCTGCTGCCGAAGTTGCAGCAGAACGCCTGCAGCGGCCACAGCCACCAGGGGTTGAGCACCTGGGTCTGCTGGATCACGTTGCCCGGCTCGACGTCGCCGTAGTAGTGCATGTTGGAGCTGACGAAGTGCAGGCAGAAGGTGCGCAGCACGTTGGGCCCGACCAGCACCACCACGGCGACGTTCACCACCTGCATCAGGCCCAGGGTGGTGGCCGACCAGGCGATCGGGGCGCCCAGGGTGGCGGCGGCCCAGTCGAGCAGATGGAAGCCGAGGAACAGGTACCAGGTCGCCCAGTTGAGCAGCCCCAGCGGCGCGTAGACCTTGAGCGTGCGGGTGAGGATCAGCCGGCGGTGCTCGGGGTTCTTCGCCCGCAGCCAGCGAATGAAGGAACTCATCATGTTGTCGCCGACCATCAGCAGGCGCGCCAGGCCCCAGGGCTCGCCGTTGGTGATGGCGCGCTCCTCCATGTCGGCCTCGCTGCCGGAGACCTTGTGGTGGTTCAGGTGCAGGTGACGGCGCACCCAGGGATTGATGGTGCTCGGCCGCGCCAGCCACACCAGCGCCAGCATCAGGTTGTGCGGCACGCGCCGCTTGCGGAAGTACATCGAGTGGATCAGGTCGTGCTCCAGCTCGTGGGTCAGCGAGGCGAAGAAGGCGTTGAGCAGCAGGCAGACCCACCAGGCCATGTGCCCGCCGATATAGAGCGCGGCCGAGCCGAGCATGCCGGCCAGGGCGAAGGCGAGGATGGCGGCGCCGAGGGCGTCCTGGTGCTGCAGGATCGGGTAGCGCTGGCGCAGGGCGTTGCCATGGGCCATCACCCGTTCGCGGATCAGCGCGGCGCGTTGCTGGTCATTAAGGCTTGCGGGGGAGGGGGACATGCCGACATCCTCTTGTGCTTGGACAGTGACGCTACTGTGCCGCCGCGCCCGCCAACGCGCCCGACCGAGCACGCCAACCTGCCTACCGGACACGCCAACCTGCAATGACCGCCGAACCCACCACCCTGGCCAGCTGGACCCGCGCCCTGCGCAAGCAGCTCGACGCCCTCGGCCTGGACAGCGCCGCGCTGTGCCACGCCGCCGGCCTCGACCCGGCGCTGCTCGACGACCCCAACGCGCGCTGCCCGCTGTCGGTGACCACGCGCCTGTGGCAACTGGCGGTGGCGGCCAGCGGCGACCCGGCGCTGGGCCTGAAGACCTCGCAGTACGTCAGCCCCACCACCTTCCACGCCCTCGGCTATGCGCTGATCGCCAGCAGCAGCCTGCGCGAGATGTTCGAGCGCATCGTGCGCTACCACCGGGTGGTCAGCGACGCCCTGGAACTGGAGCTGCGCCAACTGGACGACGCCTACGAGTTCCGTTTTCGCGTGCCGCCCGGCAGCCCGCCGCCGGCCCCGGAGGCGCTGGACGCCTTCGCCGCGATCTACGTGCGCAGCTGCCGCAATCGCCTGAGCCGTGATTTCGCCCCGCTGCTGGTGCAGCTGCAGCGCCCGGCGCCGGCCGATCCCGCGCCCTGGCAGGCGGTGTTCCGCGCGCCGCTGCAGTTCGATGCGGCCGAGAGCCTGCTGCGCTTCCCCCGCGCCGCCTTCGAGCAGCGCCTGGACGACGGCAACCCGGAGCTGGCCGAACACAACGAGGCGGTGCTCAAGCGCAGCCTGGAACAACTTCGCGCCGCCAGTTGCAGCGAGCGGGTGCGCAGCTGCCTGGAGACGCAGCTGCCGGACGGCGAGCCCTCGGCCGAGCGCATCGCCCAGGCCCTGCACCTGAGCCTGCGCAGCCTGCAACGCCACCTGGCCGAGGAGGGCACCAGCTACGAGGCGCTGCTCGGCGACACCCGCCACGCCCTGGCCCTGCGCCATATGCGCGATCCACGCTGCTCCATCGGCGAGGTCGCCTACCTGCTCGGCTTCAGCGACAGCAGCAGCTTCGGCCGCGCCTTCAAGCGCTGGACCGGGCAGACGCCGAGCCAGTACCGCGACGGCTTGAAGCAGCCATGAGCCAGTACGACCTGCTGCTGGCCGGCGCCGGCCATGCCCACCTCGGCGTGCTGCGCCGCTGGGCCCTGGTGGAGCGCCCGCCGGGACGCATCGCCCTGCTCAGCCCCGGCCCCGAGGCCTGGTATTCGGGCATGCTGCCGGGTCTGCTGGCCGGGCGCTACGCCGCCGCCGACTGTCGCCTGGAACTGCAGCCGCTGTGCCGCGCGGCCAAGGTGGAGCTGATCGAGGGCGAGATCGCCGCGCTGGATGCCGCCAGCCGCCAGGTCGAACTTGCAGATGGCCGGCGCCTTGCGGCCGAGTGGCTGGCGCTCAATGTCGGCGCCGCGGTGGCCGCGCCGCCGCAGCAGGGCGATGCCATGCAGCTGCTGGCGGTGAAACCCTTCGCCGGTTTTCTCGCCGGCTGGCAGCAGTGGCAGGCCGAGCCACGGCGCCTGGCCATCCTCGGCGGCGGCGCGGCGGGGGTCGAGCTGGCCCTGGCGCTGGCCGGGCAGGTGCCGGCGCTGGCGCTGTTCTGCGCCGGCCCGCTGCTCGCCGGGCACGCCCCGGGCCTGCGCCTGCGCGCCCTCGGCCACCTGCGTCAGCGCGGCGTGCAGGTGCGCGAGCACTGCCCGATCGGGCGGATCGAGGACGACTGGCTGCTCAGCGGCGACGAGCCGGTGTGGCGCGGCCGGCGTCTGCTGCTGGCCAGCGGCGCACGGCCCTGGCCCTGGCTGGCGGCCAGCGGCCTGGCCTGCGACGAGCAGGGCTTCGTCGCCATTCGCCCGAGCCTGCAGAGCCAGTCCCATGCCCAGCTGTTCGCCGTCGGCGACTGCGCCAGCCTGGCTGGCGCGCGGCGCAGCGGCGTCTACGCGGTGCGCCAGGGCCCGGTGCTGGCGGCCAACCTGCAGGCGGCATTGCAGGGCCGGCCGCTGCGTCAGTACCGCCCGCAGCGCCACAGCCTGGCGCTGCTGGCCACCGGCGACGGCGGCGCGCTGCTCGCCTGGCACGACTGGAGCGCCGGCGGGCAGTTCTACGGGCGCTGCAAGGATTGGCTGGATCAGCGCTTTATCCAGCGTCATCGTCTGGTGGGTTAAGGTCGCAGCCAGCTGCGACCAAAGTGCGATGGTGCTGCTGCTTCCAAGGTGTTCGAATCGATTCCATCCTGCCCGAGTTGCGCGCGTCTTTGCCGCCGGGCCTGTCGATCGCGTAGCCTGCGTCAGGTTGCGCGGGAAGTTCGAGGAGAACCCGCCGTGACCCCGTCCGCCTACAGCGCCTCGCCGCGCCCAAGAACAAGAACTCTGAGGTCGGTCATGCAAGCTGCCTTTGTCCGTTCCCCGATTGCCTGCCTGTTGCACGCCCTCGGCCTGGCCGGGTTGATGCTGGTCTACCAGCAGACGGCGCTTCCGCTCTATGTCAGCGTGCCGTCCTTGCTGCTGCTGGCGCTGTGGCCCTGGCTCGGCCCCTGGCAGCGTCGCGACGAGCCTGCGGCCGCGCAGCAGCCGGCCGGCGGCGACTTCGTCGAACTCAGCCGCGGCCTGTCGCGGCACACCTGCCACAACGCACTGTCCGCCGCCCAGGTGGCGCATGCGGTCAAGCAGCTGGCCGAGCGCCTGCAGTCGCAACTGGCGGCGGTGGCGCAGGTCAGCCAGGCCGCCGAGGCCATCACCCACACCGAGCAGGACAGCGCCGCCCGCGCCGAGCAGACCCTGGCCGCCGCGCGCCAGGTACGCGATGCCAGCGCCCGCGGTCAGGCCGAGCTGAGCCAGGCCATCGCGCGCATGCAGCAGCTCAGCGCGCAGACCCTGGCCAGCCGCGAGCTGATCGACGGCCTCGGCAGCCGCACCGAGCAGATCGAGCAGGTCACCCAGGTGATCCAGTCCATCGCCAGCCAGACCAACCTGCTGGCGCTCAACGCCGCCATCGAGGCGGCCCGCGCCGGCGAGATGGGCCGCGGGTTCGCCGTGGTCGCCGACGAGGTGCGCAACCTCGCCGCGCGCACCGCCAGCGCCACCGAGGAAGTCAGCCAGATGGTCGCCGACATCCGCCAGCAGAGCGCCGCGGTGGTCGCCCATATCCAGCGCCAGAGCGGCGAGCTGGAGCAGGCTGCGCAGCAGATCGAGATGGCCGGCAGCCAGCTGCACGGCATCGCCGAGCAGGCCGAGGAGGTCGAGCAGCAGGTGGCGCAGATCAGTGCCGGCACCGCCGACAACCACCAGCGCCTGGCCAGCCTGTCCGCCGCCGCGGTGCAGCTGCAGAGCGACGTGCAGGGCAGCGAGGCGCAGACCCGCCAGCTCGCCGGCGCCGCCGAACAGCTGGTGGGCCAGGCCGAGACGGTCAGCGAGCAGCTCGCCGAGGTCGGCCTCGACGCCTACCACCAGCGCGCCTACGACCTCGCCCGCGAGGGCGCCGCGGCCATCGCCGCGCAGTTCGAGGCGGATATCCAGGCCGGGCGCATCGGCCTCGACGACCTGTTCGACCGCCACTACCAGCCGATTGCCGGCACCCAGCCGCAGAAGTACCGCACCCGCTTCGACCAGTACGCCGACCAGGTGCTGCCGGCGCTGCAGGAGCCCTTGCTCGCACGCCACGAAGGGCTGGTGTTCGCCATCGCCACCACCCCGGAAGGCTACGTGCCGACCCACAACGCCGCTTTCAACCACCCGCCCAGCGGCGACCCGGCCAGGGACGCCGCGCGCAGCCGCGGCAAGCGCCTGTTCAACGACCGTACCGGCAGCCGTTGCGGCAGCCACCGCCAGCGCCTGCTGCTGCAGACCTATATGCGCGACACCGGCGAGCTGATGCACGACCTGTCGGTACCGATCCAGGTTCAGGGCCGCCACTGGGGCGGCCTGCGCCTGGGCTACAAGCCGGAGCCGTAGGGTCGCCCCGACCGCGGCATTATCCAGGCGGCGGTGAGCGTCGGCGTTGCCGGGGCTGGTGCACTGCCTTGCCGCTATCGAACCTGCGGTGCGCGTGGTACGCGCAGGCCCCCGGACGCCACGGCGCATCGGCCAGGCTGGCTCCCGTTGTCGGGCCGGCGCGACAAGCGCCCGGCTCACAGCACGCGGTACACCTGGCCGGTCTGCCGGCCCTCGGCGCTCTTGGCGTAGGCCAGCGCCACCGTGGCCGCCGGCACCGCCTTGAAGCCGCGGAAGTAGGGGCCGTAGGCCGGCAGCGACTCCTCGAGGATGGTCGGGCTCACGCCGTTGATGCGCAGGCCGCGCGGCAGCTCGATGGCGGCGGCGCGGACGAAGCCGTCCAGCGCGGCGTTCACCGTGCTGACCGCCGCGCCGTAGCGGATCGGGTCTTCGCTGAGCACGCCGGAGGTGAGGGTGAAGGAGGCGCCGTCGTTGGCGAACTCGCGGCCGATCAGCACCAGGTTGATCTGGCCCATCAGCTTGTCGTCCAGGCCTACGGCGAACTCCTTGGCGGTGAGCTCCTCCAGCGCGCCGAAGTGAGCGTTGCCGGCGGCGCTGATCAGCGCGTCGAACGGGCCGGTCTGCTCGAACAGGCGGCGGATCGAGGCCGGGTCGCTGATGTCCACCTGCAGCTCGCCGCTGTTGCGGCCGACGCGGACGATGTCGTGGCGCTCGCGCAGCTCGCGGTCGATGGCCTGGCCGATGGTGCCGCTGGCACCGACGAGGATGATTTTCATGCTGGGGCTCCTGAGTGAGGGGGTGTGGAACCAGCTTAGGCGGGATTGGGTTGCCAATAATCCGGGCAATGTGAAACCTTTGGTTCTCATATGGAAACAATGAGTGCCGCGCCATGAGCGAGCTGGAAGACCTGGTCGCCTTCGCCCTGCTGGTCGAGGCCGGCAGCTTCACCGCCGCCGCCGAGCGCCTGGGCTGCAGCAAGGGCCAGTTGTCCAAGCGCATCAGCGGCCTGGAGCGCAGCCTCGGCAGCCAGCTGCTGCACCGCACCACGCGGCGCCTGCACCTGACCGCCGCCGGCGCCGCGCTGCTGCCCGAGGCCCAGGCGCTGCAGGCCCAGGCCCAGCGCGCGCGGCAGGCGGTGCGCAGCCTGCAGGACGAGGTGGCCGGCACGGTGCGCCTGACCGTGCCGGTGTCGCTCGGCGAGACCTTCTTCGATGCCCTGCTGCTGGATTTTGCCAGCCGCTACCCGCGGGTGCGCGTCGAGCTGGACCTGGCCAACGCCTACCGCGACCTGCTGGCCGATGGCTTCGACCTGGCCATCCGCTCCGGCGTGGAGCAGGACGAGCGCCTGGTGGCGCGGCCGCTGTTCGCCCTGCAGGAGATCACCTGCGCCGCGCCGGCCTACCTGGCGCGCCACCCGGCGCCGCAGACGCCGGCCGAGCTGAGCCGGCACCAGTGCCTGCTCAACACCCACTACAGCGGCTTCGAGCAGTGGCTGTACCACCGCCAGCACCGCCTGGAGCGGGTGCCGGTGTCCGGGCAGCTGGCCAGCAACCACTACAGCCTGCTGAAGAAGGCGGCGCTGAGCGGCGCCGGCATCGCCCGCCTGCCGTCCTACATGGTCCAGGACGAGCTGGCCGATGGCCGCCTGCAATGGCTGCTGCGCGATTACCAGACGCGCAGCACCCCGGTGTTCCTCGTCCATCCCTGGCAGGGCGGCCTGCCGCGCCGGACCCAGGCGCTGGTGGACTACCTGCTGGGCTGGTTCGAACGCAGCCGCCTGGCGCTGGACGGCCTCAACGCCTGAGTTCGCCGGCCACCTGCTGGATCTGCTGGCGCAGCCAGCGGCGCAGGCGGTCGGCGTCGGTGCGCTCGTGCCAGATCTGCATCACCTCCACCTGCGGCAATTCCAGGCCCGCCGGCAGGGGGTGCAAAACCAGCGAGGCGTCGCGCGCCACCGCCTCCTCGGCCACCGAGCGCAGGCAGGTCAACAACAGTTTGCTGCCGCGCACCAGGCGGCTCGGCGCGATGAAGCTGGACAGCCCGGCCGCCACCCGGCGCGTCTGTCCCTGGGCCTGCAGGGCGCGGTCGACCAGGCCGTTGAGGTCGCCGGTGAGGGTGGTCAGCAGGTGTTCGCAGGCCAGGTAGGCCGGCAGGTCGAGCCCCCCGACCAGGCGCGGATGGTCGCGCGCGGCCAGCACCACGAAGTCCTCGGAGAGCAGGCGCTGCTGGCGGAAGGTGTCCGGCAGGTTGGCGTAGAAGCCGGCGATGGCCAGGTCGCAGGTGCCTTTCTCCAGCTCCTCGCGCGGCAACAGGCCGCGGGTGTTGTGGGTGATCAGCAGCAGGTTGGGCGCCTGCTCGCGCAGGCGCGGCAGCAGGGCGGGCAGCAGGGTCTGCTCGATGTAGTCGGTGGTGTAGAGGTGGATGCGCTCGGCGCGCTGCAGGAAGTCGCGGCCCTCGCACTGGTCGTAGAAGGCCTCCAGCTCGGCCACCAGGCCCTGCACCAGCGGCGCCAGCTCATGGGCCCGCGGCGTTGGCGTGAGGCCGCGCGGGGCGCGCACGAACAGCGCATCGCCCAGCTCGTGGCGCAGCTTGTTCAGCTTGTGGCTCAGCGCCGGCTGGCTCAGCGCCATGCGCGCGGCGGCCAGCGAGGCGTTGCGCTCCTGGTAGAGCACGTGGAAGACCAGCAGCAGGTTGAGGTCCTTGTTAGCGATATTCACTTTTTGGATACCAGAAATAAAAGCTTTCGAATTATCGAATCATAACCGCCCGCCTAAGATTCGCCTCATCCGAACGGACCCACGTTCGCCTCATTCAACGGAGACCGCCCATGAAGACCTTCCACCCGCTGGCCCTGGCCGTGCTCGCTAGTCTCGCCGCCACTGCCGCCACTGCCGCCACTGCCGCCATCGCCGCCGAGCCCAAGGGCCAGGTGCTGGTGCTGCTATCCAGCGAGAACCAGCTGGCGCTCAAAGATGGCCGGCACTACGCCACCGGCTACTACCTCAACGAGTTCGGCGTGCCGGCCGACCGCCTGCTCAAGGCCGGTTACGAGCTGGTGCTGGTGACGCCCAAGGGCAATGCGCCGAGCGTGGATCAGAAGTCCGTCGACCCGCAGTACTTTGGCGGTGACGCGGCCGAGATGCAGCGCATCCAGCAGGTGGTGGCCGGGCTGCCTGGCATCGACGACAGCCTGTCGCTCGACGAAGTGCTGGCCGGCGACCTGGAGCAGTACGAGGGGCTGTTCATCCCCGGTGGCCACGCACCGCTGATCGACCTGGCCAACAACCCGCAGGTCGGCGCGCTGCTGCGCCATTTCCACCAGGCCGGCAAGCCCACCGCCGCCATTTGCCACGGCCCCATCGCGCTGCTGGCGGCGCAGACTGACCCGCAGGGCTACGAGGCGGCGCTGGCTCGCGGCGACCAGCCGGCGGCCAAGGACTGGACCTACCAGGGTTACCGCATGACCATCTTCTCCGACCCGGAGGAGGCGGTGTTCGAGGGCTCCCTGGAGGGTGCGCGCATCCGCTACTACCCGGCCCCGGCAATGGCCACCGCCGGTGGCGACATGCAGTACGCCAAGGCCTGGCAGCCGCACGTGGTGGTCGACCGCGAGCTGATCACCGGTCAGAATCCCTTCTCCGACAAGGCCCTGGCCGAGGCCCTGCTGACCCTTCTGGAGCGGAGCTGAGCGATGAAATACCTGCATACCATGGTGCGCGTCCGGGATCTGGATGCCTCCCTGCGCTTCTACCGCGATGCCCTCGGCCTGGAAGTGCTCAAGCAGCGCGAATACCCCCAGGGCCGCTTCACCCTGGTCTACCTGGCCGCCCCGGGCGACCGGGATGCCCAGGTCGAGCTGACCTACAACTGGGACACCGAGGACTATGGCAGCGCGCGCAACTTCGGCCACCTGGCCTATGCGGTGGACGATATCTACGCCGCCTGCCTGCGCCTGCAGGAGCACGGCGTGACCATCAACCGCCCGCCGCGTGACGGCCACATGGCCTTCGTGCGCTCGCCGGACCAGATCTCCATCGAGCTGCTGCAGAAGGGCGAGCCGCTGGCGCCGGCCGAACCCTGGGCGTCCATGCCCAACGTCGGCAGCTGGTGATCGCACCGTGCGCCTGAACGCCGACTTCGCCCTGCCCGTGGTGATCCGCCCGGGCGACGCGCCCTGGGTGGCCTCGCCGCTGGCCGGGGTGGAGCGGCAGATGCTCGACCGCATCGGCGAGGAGCTGGCGCGGGCCACCTCCATCGTGCGCTACGCGCCGGGCTCGCACTTCAGCGCGCACGGCCATCCGGGCGGTGAGGAGTTCCTGGTGCTGGACGGGGTGTTTTCCGACGAGCGCGGCGACTACCCGGCCGGCACCTACGTGCGCAATCCCATCGGCAGCCGCCACGCGCCCTTCAGCCGCGAGGGCTGCACGATTTTCGTCAAGCTGATGCAGTTCGACCCGGCCGATCGCGCCGAAGTGGTGATCGACAGCCGCCGCGCCGAGTGGACGCCGGGGACGCTGCCCGGCCAGCACGAGCTGGCCCTGCACGCGTTTGCCGGCGAGCAGGTGCGCCTGCTGCGCTGGGCGCCCGGCACCGCGCAAGCGCCGCATGGCTATCCCGGCGGCGCCGAGTTTCTCGTGCTCGAAGGCAGCCTGCAGGACGAGTGCGGGGCTTATCCGGCGGGCAGCTGGCTGCGCTACCCGGCGCAGTTCAGCCATAGCCCGGGCAGTGCCGAGGGCTGCCTGGTCTGGTGCAAGACCGGGCACCTCGCGCCCTAGGCGCTTGTACTGGCGGGTGCGCCGGGCGGTCTTCAACTGCTCGGCGAGCAGCGCGCACCTATACTGGGAGAGAGCGGACGCAGCGGCGCCATCTGCGGCCGTCCCTGGCCCCGGCATGGCGCGGGAGGCATCCCGATGCCCGGCTTGCGCCTGCTGCTTGCCGTGCCGCTGCTGGCGCTGGTGGCCTGCGCCTCGGCGCCCCCGGTGCAGGTGTCGGCATATACCTGGCGCCAGGTCGACCGCGATATCGCCGCCGCCTCGCGCAGCGCCGCCAGCCAGGCCCGCGAGCAGGCGCTGGCGGCCATGGATCGCTGGCTGGACCTGGTCTACCGCCAGACCGACACCGCCTATATCCCCTGGTTTTCCAGCTACTGGACCCAGCGCTGGCTGGGCTTCAAGGTCGCCTGGTACAAGCTCGACGGTGAAGGCGAGCGCGATGAGACCGTAAGCCGGCTCGCCCAGTACCTGCAGGAGCGGTACCAGGACCTGGTGCTGGAGCCGGTGGCCAGGGATATCGCGCCGCCGCAGATTCTCCAGCAGTCCACCCAGTTCTACCTGCGCCAGCTCGACCAGCAGCTGCCGGGCATCGCCCAGCGCCACGGCATCCCCGCGGCGCAGTTCGACCAGCATCTGCAGGCCATTGCGGCCATCGCCGTGCCGCCCGGCGCCTCGCTCTACCAGGTGCTCCGGACCAAGCCGCTGGAGCGCCTGCCGGCCTATGCCGCGCTGATCGAGCGGATCGGTGCGCAGCCGGGCAACGCGCTGGCCTGGTCGGCGCATCCGGGCATCTCACAGGTGACCCGCAGCACCAGCGAACGCCTGGTCGACGACCTCACCACCAGCGGCGCCGCCAGCGTGATTTCCTCCATGGTCGGGCGCGCGGCCGGCCTGGTGGTGTCCATCGGCGCCTCGGTGTTCCGCGCCATGGTTCACGAGCGCGAGCGCCCGGCCACCGAGATGCAGCTGCGCCGCCACCTCAACGACGCCTTCGACGAGCAATGGCTGGCGCTGGTGCGCGACCCCGAGCGCGGCGTGATGGCCGGCATCGAGCACTTGTCCAGGCAGATCGAGGCCAGCCTCGGCGGACCCGGTGCGCTGCTGCCGCGCTACCGGCCGGTGCTGGCCGATGGGCAGCCGCTATGGCGCGAGCCCTGAACTCGCCGGCGCGCATTGTTTAGTCAGGGAATAACTGAATGTGTAAAAAATGCGATTTAACCGGGATTCGCCGCCATGCGAGTCTCCTTGGCCATGACTCCCGTCGCCCAGCCTCATCGCCACCCGCCCAGCGCCAGTCCGTTACGGACCCGCCTCGGCGCCGACCGGCTCAATCCCCTGCTGACCATCATCCTCGCCTTCTGGGCGCTGTGGCACTGCCGTCACGCGCGTCCACCGGACGCCGCGCCCGCCTGCTGACAGCAAGGGCTGCGCCATGCCCGCAGCCGTCCAACCCAGCCTTGTCTGCCGTAGCCAGGCGCTCGACCATCGAGCCGGCCGTGCGGACCCCGAGCGCCGAATTGGCGCAAGCGAGCGCAACATGACGAGTTTTGCCCCCGTGCAGGAAGCCGAGGATTTCCTCGCGCACAACCCCGATATCGAACTGATCGAGCTGTTCGTCCTCGACGCCAACGGCGTGCCGCGCGGCAAGCTGCTGCACCGCGAGGAGCTGCTGGCGCTGTACCGCAGCGGCCGGCCACTGCCGAGCACCATGCTCGGCCTGACCCTGCAGGGCGAGGACGTCGAGGACTCCGGCCTGGTCTGGGAGGTCGGCGACATCGACTGCCGCGCCTACCCGCTGCCCGGCAGCCTGGTGCGCCTGCCCTGGCGGCAGATCCCCACCGCCGCGGTACAGGTGTCGATGCACCCCACTGAAGGCCTGCCGGCCACCGTCGCCGATCCGCGCCAACTGCTGGTGCGGGTGATCGAGCAGCTCGAGGCCGACGGCTACCATCCGGTGATGGCCTGCGAGCTGGAGTTCTATTTGCTCGACCAGAAACCGGACGCCCAGGGCCGCCCGCAGCCGGCGCTGGACGCCGACGGCGGCCGCCCGCGGCAGACCCAGGTCTACGGCCTGCGCGAGCTGGAGCAGATCGAGCCGTTCCTCAAGGATTTGTACGCCGCCTGCAAGGCCCAGGGCATCCCGGTGCGCACGGCGATTTCCGAGTATGCCCCCGGCCAGGTGGAGATCACCCTGGAGCACGGCCCGGCGCTGGCGGCGATGGACCAGGCGGTGCGCTACAAGCGTCTGGTCAAGGGCGTGGCCCATGCCCACGGCATGCAGGCCTGCTTTATGGCCAAGCCGTTCGCCGAGATCGCCGGCACCGGCATGCATATGCACGTGAGCCTGGCCGATGGCGACGGCGCCAACCTGTTCGCCAGCGAGGACCCGGCCGGTACGCCGCTGCTGCGCCAGGCGGTCGGCGGCATGCTCTCCAGCCTGCTCGATTCGCTGCTGCTGTTCTGCCCCAACGCCAACTCCTACCGGCGCTTCCAGGCCAACAGCTACGCGCCGCTGGCGCCGACCTGGGGGGTGGACAACCGCACCGTCAGCCTGCGCGTGCCGGGCGGCCCGGCGCCGACCCGGCATGTCGAGCACCGCATCTGTGGCGCTGACGCCAACCCCTATCTGGCCGCCGCGGCGATCCTCGCTGGCATCCACCGCGGCATTCGCGAGGGGCTGGATCCGGGCGAGCCGGTGCAGGGCAACGGCTATGCCCAGGCCAAGGAGCTGCTGCCCACCGACTGGCTGACCTCGATCCAGGCGCTGGAGCACTCCGGCTGGGCGCGCGACGCCTTCGGCGCGGAGTTCCTCAAGGTCTTCCTCGCGGTCAAGCGCGCCGAGTACCGCCAGTTCATGGGCGAGGTCGGCGAGCAGGACTGGCGCTGGTACCTGAGCAACGCCTGATGGCCCCTATTTGAAAGGATCGCGGCTGAAGCCCCTCCCACATGGGACGCACGTTTAGCCGCGACGACTGATGATTCATCGGTGCGCACGGCCTAGGCGGCCCCGCACCCCCTACGGCGGCTAACCGCCCTGAAGGATATGCAATGAACGCCATCACCCAACCCGTCAAACCCGCCGCCGAGCGCGCGCCGTCCTACTACTCGGCCTCGCTCAACTTCGAGACCGACTACCCGACGCTGCAGGGCAGCGTGAGCGTCGACGTGGCCATCATCGGCGGCGGCTTCACCGGCGTCGCCACCGCCGTGGAGCTGGCCGAACGCGGCCTCAGGGTGGCCGTTATCGAGACCCACAAGATCGGCTGGGGCGCCACCGGGCGCAACGGCGGCCAGGTCACCGGCAGCCTGTCCGGCGACGAGGCCATGCGCAAGCAGATGCGCAACAGCCTGGGCGAGGAGGTGGACGACTTCATCTGGCACCTGCGCTGGCGCGGCCACCAGATCATCAAGAGCCGGGTGGAAAAGTACGGTATCGACTGCGACCTCAAGCACGGCCATCTGCACGCGGCGATGAAGCCGGTGCACATGGACGAGCTCAGGGCTTCCTATGAGGAAGCTGTGCGCCGCGGCATGGGCGAGGAGGTGACCCTGCTCGACGCCGCCGGCGTGCGCGCCCAGCTCGGCAGCGAGCTGTACTGCGGGGCGATCAGGAACAACCGCAACATGCACCTGCATCCGCTCAACCTGTGCATCGGCGAGGCCAAGGCGGCCGAGAGCCTGGGCGCGCTGATCTTCGAACATTCCGAGGTGCTGGAGATCGTCCACGGCGCGCGTCCGGCGGTGGTCACCCGCGGCGGGCGGATCGAGGCCAAGCAGGTGCTGCTGGCCGGCGACGTCTATCACAAGCTGGAGCGGCGCAAGCTCAAGGGCCTGATCTTCCCGGCCATGGGCGGCATCGTCACCACCGCGCCGCTGGGCGAGCTGGCGAAAGAGATCAACCCACAGGACCTGGCGGTGTACGACTGCCGCTTCGTGCTCGACTACTACCGCCTCACCGCCGACGGCCGCCTGCTGTTCGGCGGCGGCTGCAACTACTCCGGGCGCGATTCGCGGGATATCGCCGGCGAGCTGCGCCCGTGCATCGAGCGCACCTTCCCGCAGCTCAAGGGCGTGCAGATCGACTACCAGTGGAGCTGCGCCATGGGCATCGTGATGAACCGCATTCCGCAGCTGGGCAAGCTGTCGAGCAACGTCTGGTACTGCCAGGGCTACTCCGGCCATGGCATCGCCACCACCCACATCATGGGCGAGATCATGGCCAAGGCCATCACCGGCGACCTGGAGCAGTACGACACCTTCGCCGCCTGCAGGCACATCAAGGTGCCGCTGGGCGACCAGCTCGGCAACCCGATGCTGGCCGCCGGCATGTGGTACTACCAGATGCTGGAGAAGCTGCGCTGAGCGCATTTACCGCGCTGAAGATGCGGTGCGGCGTGCTGATGTCGGGCCGATAGGCGCCAGGGGCAGGGCGGCTATCGGCCAGTTGCGGATCCATCTGCCGGTGAATTTGCTTTAGGACACTGCTCCTGGCTTGACGCGCCGCGTTCATACCAGGTCGTCCGGTCTAAGGTCGTCCATGCGAGGGGTAAGCTAACCCGGCTTCCTGATCGGCCGGCTTCGCCAAAGGTCTACCGCTTCGAGGTATCCGCAATGGGTGTAGTTGGCGCCGGGGCGGTGAACGGCATTTTCCGCCGTGCTAGGCAATCTGGATCATCTGGCTGACAATCGGTGGCTCAACCAGTAGTTCACCAGCCAGCGCGCTGAACTGCAGATAATGCGCCTGCAGTACATGGTCATTCAGTGCTGCTTGATCCCGCCAGATCTCGTAGATCATGAAATCCTTCGGCGCTTCGACAGACCGGTGCAGGGTGTACTGAAGGCAACCAGTACGGGCTTTCATCGAGCATTTTAAAGCGTGGGCTGCTGCTCACCCCATAGATTGCGGATTCCACGGCCATCCGCCAGCTATTCCATGAACATCGGCCACTGATTCCACGGTGATCCAGCCCTCGTTTCACGCTCATCCGACCACCCTTAAGGCAGCAACGCAGGATTAATTCACTACAGCGAATTCAAACATCCTGACGAACCGATACTGGAAGTGCGTGCTTGAGGAGAGCGGATCGTTGCTGCTGATTGCCGCTTCAATGCTTGCCGCAGTACGTTGGAGTGCCGGCGTTAACCGGAATTGCAGCCCCTTGCCATCCACGAACCGTAGGACAAGAACGCATGCCAAACCCCTCCTACGGTGAATCTTCGTGTACCGCTGCAGCCAGTGGCCTTGTGGAAGTGCGCGGGGCGCGCGCGAACAACCTCAAGGATGTGGACGTCGCCATCCCGCGCAATGCACTGGTGGTGTTTTCAGGCGTCTCTGGCTCCGGCAAATCCTCGCTCGCATTCGGCACCATCTATGCCGAGGCGCAGCGGCGCTACTTCGAGTCGGTTGCGCCCTATGCGCGGCGTCTGATCGATCAGGCCGGCGTACCGGACGTCGATGCAATCGATGGTCTGCCGCCGGCGGTTGCATTGCAGCAGCAGCGTGGTGCCAGCAATGCACGCTCTTCCGTGGGTAGCGTGACCACGCTCTCCAGCCTTGTGCGGATGATGTATTCGCGTGCCGGTGCCTATCCAGCCAATCAGCCGATGCTGTATGCCGAGGATTTTTCACCCAACACGCCACAGGGCGCATGCCCGGCCTGCCATGGCTTGGGCCATGTGTACGAGGTGACGGAGGCCACCATGGTGCCGGACCCGTCGCTCAGCATCCGTGAGCGCGCGATCGCCGCTTGGCCGCCTGCCTGGCATGGGCAGAACCTGCGCGACATCCTGGTCACCCTGGGTTATGACGTTGACCGACCGTGGAAGGATCTGCCGAAGAAGGACCGAGAGTGGATTCTGTTCACCGACGAAACACCGACGGTGCCGGTGTACGCTGGCTTCACGCCTGCTGAAACCCGTGCGGCGCTCAAGCGGAAAATGGAACCCAGTTACATGGGGACCTTTACAGGCGCCCGACGTTATGTACTGCACACCTTCGCCAACACACAAAGTGCGCTGATGAGAAAGCGGGTGTCGCGCTACATGGAAGGACGGTCGTGCCCGTCTTGCCATGGCAAGCGACTCAAGTCCGAAGCGCTGTCGGTGACTTTTGCCGGGGTGGATATCGGTGAGTTCATGCAAATGCCCCTCGACCGGTTGGCGGCCTTGCTTGAGCCGATCTCTGCGGGCGATTTCCGCGCCCATACGGCAGGTGCAGAGACTGACAGGGACACGACGAGGCGCGACCGGGGCGAACGTGCTGCAGCGGGCCGCGCGGTCCACGCGATATCGCCTGATGTGCGCCGCACCTCCGCGTTTTCGGAAGAGAAGCGCATCGCCGCCCAGCGACTGGCCGGCGGTGTGATGGCACGCCTGCGCCAATTGCGCGGACTGGGCCTGGGGTATCTAACGCTGGATCGTGCTACGCCCACACTATCAGCCGGCGAACTGCAACGCTTGCGTCTAGCCACGCAACTGAGTTCCATGCTGTTCGGCGTGGTTTATGTGCTCGACGAACCCTCGGCGGGCCTGCATCCCGCGGACAGTCGGGCACTCTACGACTCCCTCGACAAGCTGCGGGATGCTGGCAATTCGGTGTTCGTGGTGGAACACGACCTGGACTTGATGCGCCGCGCGCAATGGCTGGTGGACGTGGGGCCGGATGCCGGCGAGCGCGGCGGTCGCGTGCTCTACAGTGGTGTGCCGGAAGGCCTGCGCGAGATTGCTGAGTCACGCACCGCGCGTTACCTGTTCGATGAGGTCCCCGCTCCGGGGAGCCGTGGCCGCGAACCGGACGGATGGCTGGAGCTACGGGGCATCCGTCGTCACAACCTGCATGGTGTGGATGCACGCATCCCGCTAGGCGTGCTGACGGCAGTTACCGGTATCTCCGGTTCGGGTAAATCGAGCCTTGTTGCCCAGGCCCTGCCGGAGTTGTTGCTCCTGCACCTGGGGCACGAACCCGAGGACGATGCGACAGGCAGCGCTAGCAGCGAAGGGCCGGCGGTGATCGAAGTTACCGGTGGTCATCTGGCGGGCGATGTGGATGTTGTGCAGCGCCTGGTTCAGGTGGATCAGAAGCCGATTGGTCGCACGCCACGCTCTAATCTGGCCACCTACACGGGCCTGTTCGACCACGTGCGCAAGTTGTTCGCCGCCACGCCCGATGCGCGCCGCCACCGCTATGACGCGGGGCGATTCTCTTTCAATGTGCCCAAGGGGCGCTGCGAAACCTGCGAGGGTGAAGGCTTCGTCAGCGTTGAGTTGCTGTTCATGCCCAGTGTCTACGCGCCGTGTCCGACATGCCATGGGGCCCGCTACAACGACGCCACGCTCACAGTGCAGTGGAACGGGCGAAACATCGCTGAAGTGCTGCAGATGACGGTGGAGGAGGCCCACGACTTCTTCGCAGGCGAAGATGCGGTGGCGCGACCACTCCAATTACTGCGCGAGATAGGGTTGGGCTACCTGCGCCTGGGGCAGCCTGCTACCGAGCTGTCGGGCGGCGAAGCGCAGCGCATCAAGCTCGCCACGGAGTTGCAGCGCAGCCAAAGGGGCCGCAGCCTTTACGTGCTTGATGAGCCGACCACTGGGCTGCATGCATCGGACGCTGACCGTTTACTGGTGCAGCTACAGCGCCTGGTCGATGCCGGCAATACCGTGGTGATGATCGAGCACGACATGCGCGCTGTGGCGCAAGCCGATTGGGTGCTCGACGTGGGGCCGGGGGCAGGTGATGCCGGCGGCCGCATCGTGGCGGACGGTACTCCTCAACAGGTGGCTCGGGCGCCAGGCAGCCGGACTGCTCCATTTCTTGCCGAAGCACTCATACGAGCTGAGTAGAGCCTATATGGCGTCAATTCTGCACGCCCCGGTCGAGCCCCTTCTGTGCACTCCGGCATTTATCGGGCGTTACCGGCCGCCTCCCCAAACGCTTTAATGGCCGATAGAACACCTTCACACTGAAGCATCCAGGGGCGACTGCGCTCATGCAGTCGCTCCTTGCACCTCTCCAAGCCATCACACTCCCGGCGGGCCTTCGCTGCCCTCCCATGTCCACCACTCCAGCCGCCAATGTCCGGATTTCTGGACATGTCTGGCGGGCTCTTCGCGCAACTGTCCAGATTTCAAGACTTGGCCGCCGTGCTGGCGGTGTGAATGCGCTCTAACTCTTTGTTTTGTAAGGGTGCATGAAGCTGGCATAGAGATCGCATTGCCACACAGGCTACTGGCAGGCGCTGCCGCGGCGCGGAGCGTTCCATGCACGCGCGAGCGACCTGACCGTTGTTCGAAAACAATTACAACAAGAAGGAACTCCAGCATGTCCGTCACACATTCGTTTTCCCGCCTGACCCTGGGTATCTCTGCCGCCGCGCTGCTCGCCGGCAGTCTGCTGGCCGGCCCGGCGCTGGCCAGCGAGAAGATCCGCTGGCAGGTGCCCCTGGCCTTCCCCTCCCACCTGGTGGGCCTGACCACCCCGGTCAAGCACCTCTCCGAATCGCTCAAGGCCATCTCCGGCGGCGACATCCAGCTGCGCTACTACGAGCCGGGCGAGCTGGTGCCGCCGTTCGAGATCATGAATGCGGTGAGCAGCGGCAAGTACCCGGCCGGCTACACCTGGATCGGCTACGACCAGGGCAGCATCCCGGCGCTGCCGCTGTATTCCGGCGCGCCCTTCAACATGGAGCCGCCGGCCTACCTGGCCTGGTATTACCAGGGCGACGGCAAGCAGCTGTTGGAGGAGATCTACGCGCCGCACAAGATCCACCCGATGCTGTGCAGCATCATCGGCCCGGAAGGCGCCGGCTGGTTCGCCAAGCCGATCGAGCAGCTGCAGGACTTCGACGGCCTGCGCATCCGCTTCGCCGGCATCGGCGGCAAGGTGCTGGAGAAGCTCGGCGCCTCGGTGACCATGATCCCCGGCGGCGAGATCTACCAGGCGCTGGAGCGCAAGACCATCGACGCCACCGAGTTCTCCCAGCCGGCGATCGACAAGATGCTCGGCCTCGACCAGATCATCAAGAACTACATCATGCCGGGCTGGCACCAGACCCTGACCACCTCGCACCTGCTGGTCAACCAGGAGGTGTGGGACAAGTTGGAGCCGCAGAGCCGCGCGCTGATCGAGATGGGCTGCGAGTCGGCCACCCTCAAGGGCTTCGCCGAAAGCGAGTGGGCGCAGCCGACCGCCCTGGCCGCTTACCAGCAGGAGGGGGTCAAGCCGCAGGTGCTGCCCGAGCCGGTGCTGCGCGAACTGCAGCGCGTGAGCAACGAGGTGCTCGACGAGATGGCCGCCCAGGACCCGATGTTCAAGCGCGTGCTGAGCAGCCAGCGCGCGTTCATGGCGCAGCACGCCACCTGGCACGGCATGGGCTACCTGCCGCGGGACTACTACCAGCACGACTGATCGCGCCCAGTGACCCTGCACGGGCCCGGCCACGCCGCGGCCCGTCGCGTCTTCCTGTCCGAGGTTTTCCCGATGCAGCAACCTGCTTCCGCTGCGGCGCCTGGCGCCGAGCTACCCCATAACCGCCTGTCCAGGTTTCTGGACCGTCTCGTCGCCGCCATCGGCAAGGCCAGCGCCTGGCTGTGGCTGGCCGTGCTGCTGGTGGTGCTGTGCAACGTGTTCAGCCGCTTCATCCTGGCGCGCGGCTCGATCGCCCTGGAGGAGCTGTCCTGGCATCTGTTCGGCGCCGCCATGATGCTGTCGCTGGGCTACGCCGTGGTGCGCGACGACCATGTGCGCGTCGATGTGCTGCGCGAGAAATTCCCGCTGCGCGCCCAGGCCTGGATCGAGCTGCTGGGCATCGTCCTGCTGGCGCTGCCGGTGATCGGCCTGATGATCGACAGCCTGCTCGCCTATGCCCACACCGCCTTCGTCTACCTGGAGCATTCGCAGGCGCCGAGCGGGCTGCCCTATCGCTTTGTGTTCAAGAGCGTGCTGCCGCTGGGGCTGATCCTGGTGGCCATCGCCCTGATCGCCCGCGCCTCGCGCTGCAGCACCCTGCTGCTGCATTTCCCCCGGGCCGTCGACGCGCCCGCCGAGCCATCCAACGGCGCTCACCCGCACCCCTGATCACGAGGCTGAAATGATGGGTCTGGAACAAATTCTGGTTATCGCCATGTTCGCCGCCTTCATGGGGTTGCTGCTGCTCGGCTTTCCCGTGGCCTGGTCGCTGGCCGGCGTCGGCCTGATCTTCGCGGTCGTCGGCCATGTGCTGGTGAACCATTTCGACGCCGAACTCTGGTTCACCTGGAGCGGCACCATCGGCGTGCTGGACGCGCGCATCTACGGCATAGTCGCCAACGAGCTGATGGTGGCGCTGCCGCTGTTCATCTTCATGGGCATCATGCTCGACCGCTCCGGCATCGCCGAGCGCCTGATGCACAGCCTGGTGCGCGTGCTCGGCCCGCTGCGCGGCGGCTACGCCATCACCGTGGTCATAGTCGGCGTGCTGCTGGCCGCCTCCACCGGCATAGTCGGCGCCTCGGTGGTGCTGCTCGGCCTGCTCTCGCTCGGGCCGATGTTGCAGGCCAACTACAACAAGAGCCTGGCGGTGGGCACCGCCTGCTCGGTGGGCACCCTGGGCATCCTGGTACCGCCGAGCATCATGCTGGTGCTGATGGCCGACCGCCTCGGCACGCCGGCGGCCTCGGTCGGCAAGCTGTTCATGGGCGCGCTGATTCCCGGGCTGATGCTCGGCGTGCTCTACGTGCTGTACATCCTGATCGCCGCCTGGCTGAACAAGGACTTCGCCCCGGCGCCCAAGGACCGCCAGCCACTGGACGCTTGCGCGCTGCTCGACGTGCTGCTGGCCGTGGTGCCGCCGCTGGGGTTGATCCTCGCGGTGCTCGGCTCGATCTTCTTCGGCATCGCCACCACCACCGAGGCCTCGGCGGTGGGCGCCGCCGGCGCGGTGCTGATGGCCTGGTTCAGCCGGCGCCTGGACCTGGGCGTGATCAAGGAGGCGCTGTACCAGACCAGTCGCACCACGGCGTTCATCTTCGGCATCTTTATCGGCGCCACGGTGTTCGCCGCGGTGCTGCGCGGCCTCGGCGGCGACGACGTGGTGCGCGCGGCGCTGACCAGCCTGCCGTTCGGTCAGACCGGCGTGCTGCTCACGGTGCTGCTGATCACCTTCCTGCTGGGCTTCTTCCTCGACTGGGTGGAGATCACCCTGATCGTCCTGCCGCTGGTGGCGCCGGTGCTGTTCGCCATGGGCGTGGACCCGCTGTGGTTCGCCATCCTCTTCGCCCTGTGCCTGCAGACCTCCTTCCTCACCCCGCCGGTGGGCTTCGCCCTGTTCTACATCAAGGGCGTGTGCCCGCCGGGGATCACCACCCGGCACATCTACCTCGGCGTGCTGCCCTTCATCCTCCTGCAACTGCTCGGCCTGGCCCTGGTGTTCCATTTCGAGGCGCTGGCCACCTGGTTGCCCAACGAGGTGTATGGCGGGCCATGACCGCCATCGCCGCATGCGCGATGCCCTGCCCGGGTGGCAGGGCTTGCGTCATTTCCCGGATCAACCGATGGAGGCGCAACTGCCATGGCCATTTCCCGTGACGACCTCGACCAGCACGGCCTGATCATCGGCGTGTCGCCCGAGCGCTTTCGCGCCGTGGCCATGCCGCTGCTGTTCGACCACCTCGATGCCCAGTGCGAAGGCACCATCGCGGTCAACCGCCAGGCGCGCATCGTCTGGATCAACGACAAGTACGCGCAGAAGGTCGGCATCAGCGACCCGCGCAGCGCGCTGGGCAAGGAGGTCGAAGAGGTGCTGCCGGCCAGCCGCCTGCGCGAGGTGGTGGAAAGCGGCCAGCCGAGCATGCTCGACCTGATGGCCTTCGGCGACGAGCACTTCGTGGTCACCCGCATCCCCCTGCGCGACGCGGACGGCACCCTGGTCGGCGCCCTCGGCTTCGTGCTGTTCGACCGCGCCCGCCATCTCAAGCCGCTGATGGCCAAGTACAACCAGCTGCAAAGCCAGCTGCTCGCCACCCAGCACGAGCTGGCCAAGGCGCGTCGCGCGCGCTACACCATCGCCGGTTTTATCGGCGCCAGCGCGGCGGCCAGCGAGGTCAAGCGCCAGGCGCGCCGCGCCGCGCAGCTGGACGCCACGGTGCTGCTGCGTGGCGAGACCGGCACCGGCAAGGAGCTGCTGGCCCAGGGCATCCACAACCTGTCGCCGCGGGCCAACGGCCCCTTCGTCGCGGTCAACGTCGCGGCGATCCCGGAAACCCTGGTCGAGGCCGAGCTGTTCGGCACCGCGCCGGGCGCCTTCACCGGCGCCGAGCGCAAGGCGAGGATCGGCAAGTTCGAGGTGGCCAACGGCGGCACGCTGTTTCTCGACGAGATCGGCGACCTGCCGCTGCCGCTGCAGGCCAAGCTGCTGCGGGTGCTGCAGGAGCAGGAGGTGGAGCCGCTCGGCTCCAACCAGGTCAAGCCGCTCAACGTGCGGGTGATCGCCGCCACCCATATCGACCTGGAGGCCAAGGTGGCCGCCGGGCAGTTTCGCGGCGATCTGTACTACCGCCTCAACGTGCTGGCCCTGCAGGTACCGCCCTTGCGCGAGCGGCGCGAGGACATCCCGGCGCTGGTGGAATACCTGCTCGACGATATCGCCAACCGCTCCGCCCAGGCGCCCATGGAGCTGAGCCACAAGGCGCTGGCCCTGCTCGCCCGCCAGCCCTGGAAGGGCAACGTGCGCGAACTGCGCAACCTGCTCGAGCGCGCCCAGCTGGATGTCGACGGCCCGCTGCTGGATGTGGCCCAGTTGCAGCCGCTGCTGGCCGCGCCCGGCAGCGCCGGAGCGCTGGAACCTCCGGCCAGCCCCGCCTCGCCCGGCGCCGACGAGCCGGTGCAGCCGCTGGCGCAGACCATCGCCCAGGCCGAACGCCGCGCCCTGCAGAGCATGCTGCTCGCCTGCCAGGGCAACCGCCGCCGCGCCGCCCTGCAGCTGGGCATCTCCCGCGCCAGCCTGTACAGCAAGCTGCAGCAGCACGGCCTGAGTCAGCGCTGAGTGACATCGGTGCGTCCGGCGTCCAGTCGGCTGGACAGCGAGTGCCGCCGCCAGCCGACATGTCCAGCGCGGCAGACGCTTTGCAGTCCCGCGCTCACCCCTCTGCATTCTCGGCGAAAGGCTCTGGCCCGCGGCATTGCGCCGATGGGCCGCGTGCCGGCAGGGGCTGGCACGCTTCTCGCTCTGCCTCCTGCGCCGCGCAACGCGGCCCATAACAACAAGAGGAAATACCATGCGACTGCACCACAGCTCCCTCTGCCAGCTGCTCTGCGGCGGCGCCGTACTGATCGCCGCCGGCCCCGCCAGCGCGGCCTTCGTCGACGACAGCAAGGCGGTGCTCGATGCCCGCAATTTCTACTTCAACCGCGACTTCCGGCAGAGCGGCGCGACCCAGGCCAAGGCCGAGGAATGGGCCCAGGGCTTCATGCTGCGCTTCGAGTCCGGCTACACCGAGGGCCCAGTCGGTTTCGGCATCGACGCCATCGGCCTGCTCGGCCTCAAGCTCGATTCCAGCCCGGACCGGGTCGGCACCGGCATCCTCAAGAGCGACCGCGAGGCGCCCAAGCGCGCCCAGGACGAATACGGCGAGGCCGGCCTGACCGCCAAGCTGCGCGCCTCCAACAGCACCCTCAAGCTCGGCACCCTGCAACCTGTGCTGCCGGCGCTGATGCGCAACGACAGTCGCCTGCTGCCGCAGACCTTTCGCGGCGCCTGGCTGAACAGCAACGAGATCGAGGGCCTGAGCCTGGACCTCGGCCGCCTCGACCGGGTCAACCAGCGCGATTCCTCGGATAACGAGGAGATGACCGTGTTCAACGGCGGCAAGCGCAATATCGTGCTGGGCAGCGCCAAGAGCAGCGACGAGTTCCTCTTCGCCGGTGGCCGCTACCAGTGGGCCCCGGAATTGGCCACCAGCTACTACTACGGCGGCCTCGACGGCATCTACACACAGCACCTGGTCAACCTGGTGCACCAGCTGCCGCTGGGCGAGGGGCAGAGCTTCAAGTCGGACATCCGCTTCGCCCGCTCCAGCGACGACGGCGGCAGCAATGTCGACAACGACGCCTTCGGCGCGCTGTTCACCTACCGCCTCGGCGCCCAGAGCTTCACCGCCGGCTACCAGCACCTGTCCGGCGACACCGGTTTCGCCTACATCGCCGGGGCCGACAACGCGCTGATCAACCTGGTGCAGATCAACGACTTCGGCAACCAGGACGAGCGCTCCTGGCAGCTGCGCTACGACTTCGACTTCGCCGCGCTCGGCGTGCCGGGGCTGACCTTCATGACCCGCTACCTGTCCGGCGACAACGTCGACCGCGGCGCTGGCTTAAGCGAAGGCAAGACCTGGGAACGCAACACCGACCTGGCCTACGTGGTGCAGAGCGGCCCGCTAAAGAACCTCGGCCTGCGCCTGCGCAACGCCACCACCCGCAGCAACATCGGTGCGGATCTGGACGAGAACCGCTTCATCGTCAGCTACAGCCTGCCGCTCTGGTAAGGCCGCGCCCACGCATTGCGCTTACTCCTCGTGAAAGCCTTGCCGGGCCAGCGTGGCCCGGCCTTTTTTCCGGCAAGCGAGAGCGGTGCGCCCCAGCCGCTGCACCTTCATCTCAAACGACAAGGAACCCCAAGATGCTCAGTGGAAAGACCGCCCTGATCACCGGCTCGACCAGCGGCATCGGCCTCGGCATCGCCGAGGTGCTGGCGCGCAACGGCGCCAACGTCATTCTCAACGGCTTCGGCGACTGGCAGGCCGCCGCCGAGCAGCTGGCCCGCCACGACGGGCGCATCGGCTACCACGCCGCCGACCTCGCCGACCCGGCGCAGATCGAGGCGCTGTTCGACTACGCCCGCCGCGAGTTCGGCCGGGTCGATATCCTGGTCAACAACGCCGGCATCCAGCACGTCGCGCCGCTGCAGGACTTCCCGGCCGAGCGCTGGGACGCGATCCTCGCGCTCAACCTCAGCGCGGTATTTCATTGCACGCGCCTGGCCCTGCCCGACATGCGCGCGCAGGACTGGGGGCGCATCGTCAACATCGCCTCGGTGCACGGCAGCGTCGGCTCCCTCGGCAAGGCGGCCTACGTCGCGGCCAAGCACGGCGTGCTCGGCCTGACCAAGGTGGTGGCGCTGGAAACCGCCCTGAGCGGCGTCACCTGCAATGCCATCTGCCCCGGCTGGGTGCTCACCCCGCTGGTGCAGCGGCAGATCGACGCGCGCATCGCCGCCGGCGAGTCACCCGAGCAGGCACGCACGGCGCTGCTGGCGGAGAAGCAGCCGTCGCAGGCCTTCGTCACCCCGCAGCAGCTGGGCGAGCTGGCGCTGTTCCTCTGCAGCCCGGCGGCGCAGCAGGTGCGTGGCGCGGCCTGGAACATCGACGGCGGCTGGCTGGCGCAGTGAGACGCTACGGGCTGGCGGGAATCTCGCGCGGCTGAGGCTCGTCGCGTTCGGCGACGAAGGCCACCGGCTTTGATCCGTCGGCATTGAGCTGGAGAATGCGCTCGGGCCGGCCCTGCTCGTCGAAGAACACCTGGCCGAGGCCGGCGCTGTTCCACAGGCGTTCGCCGGCGCGGCTGCGCTCGGGGATCAGCGGGCTGACGCGCATGCGCCGGCGCTTGGTCAGCCAGTTCAGCGGCGACCAGGGCGCGTAGAGCCAGCGGTTGAGGCGGTCGAACCAGTCCAGCAGGCGCGGCGGGAACTCGTTCTTGATGCCGCTGCTGGTGATCTGCCAGATGGTCGGGCTGGCGCGCTTGTGGCGGATGCTCACGCGATAGACGAAGGAGTAGTGCACGTCGCCGGAGAGCACGACGAAATCCCCCGGCGTGCGCGAGTGGCGGAAGATGTTGAGCATCACGCTGGCCGCGCCGCGGTGGGCCATCCAGTTCTCCGCGTCGACCAGCAGCGGGTGGCCGGCGTAGGTGAACAGCTTCTGGATGCCCTCGATCAGCTTGACCCCGAACATCGGCGCCGGCGAGACGATGATGCAGGCCGGGTGATCGAGCAGCGCCTGCTGGAATTCGCACAGCGCCTCCCAGTCCATCAGCCCGGACGGCCGCGACAGGCGGCCCTCGCTGCGCCAGCGGCGGGTGCGGGTGTCCAGCACCAGCAGCGCCGGGGTGGTCGGCAGCACGTAGTGCCAGTGCTGGAACTGCAGCAGGGCGTCGATCAGCGCGTCCTGCGCCCGGGCGTCGAGCTGGTCGTCCTGGCGCTGCTGCAGCAGCTCGCCGCAGGCGTGCAGCGGCTCCGCGAAGGCGTCCGGGTCGTTGCCCCAGCCCTGGCACAGCAGGTAGGCGAGCAGGGCGTTGCCGATGATGCGCTTGGAGAAGGGGTGGCCGTAGGCGGTCTGCTCCCAGCGCGCGGAGAGGTTCCAGTCGTCGGTGACGTCGTGGTCGTCGAAGATCATCAGCGTCGGCAGGTGCGCCAGCACCCGTGCCGCCTGGCCGAGCGACTGGCGGAAGGCCGCGATGCACGGCCGCTGCTCGGCGTAGCGGCGCTGCTGCTCGGCGTCCAGCGGCGGCTGCTCTTCCTCGATCAGGCTCCAGGGCACGGGCGACCAGACCAGCAGGTACATGGCGATCATCTCGGCGAAGGTCACCAGGTGGTTGTCGGCGTTGCTGCTGGTGAAGATCGGCTTCTCCACGCCGCCGAAGAACTTGTCGCGCAGGGTCTGGTTGCTCTTCAGCGCCGGCAGCAGCTCGGCGCGCCGGTAGTAGCCGATCGGGTCGGCGTACAGCGCCTGGCTGCCTGTGACCACCGCGCCCTCGAGGCGCTCGTCGAACAGGCCGAGGCGGGCGATCAGCTGGTGGATGGCGCACAGCATCGGCCCGGCGACATCGTCGACGTAGACCTGGTCGCCGCTCATCAGCAGCAGAGCCGGGCGCTGCGCCGCCTCGGGCTGCGCGGCCAGCAGGCGGTCGGCGCAGAGCAGGCCGTCGGCCGCGCTGTGGTGCGGCTTGCGGCAGGAGCCGTGGAGCAGCTGGTCGATGCGCGCCTTGAGCACGAAGTCGGCGCGGCTGCGGCCGTCGTACAGCAGATGCGGGGCCCAGTCGGCCAGGCCGCGCGGCGCCGGGTCGCCGAGAGTCTGCAGGTCGTAGGCGATGCGCACGTCCTGCGGCAGGGGCTGCGTCAGCGCCAGGTCGATCAGGTGCAGCACGGCGTGGCGGCCCAGCGGCAGCTGCCGGCAATGCTCGTCGAGGGCGTGCCGCTGCTCGGCCTCGCCCTCGGGCTGCAGGCACAGCTGCAGCCTCAGCGGCCGGCTGGCCACCAGCCACAGCACCAGGCGGCCGGGTTCCAGGCGGCGCAGCAGCGGGCCGGCGAGTATCTCGGGGAGGGTGGAGGCGGCGGTGGACGGCATCGGACGGCAGACTCGGTCAAGTGGACAGGTTATCGACAGTGGCACAGCGCCAGCGGTTCAGCCGGCGACCCGGCGCAGGCGTTCGAGGTCGAGCACTTCAATCTCGCCGTAGCTCAGGCGCACGATGCCCTGGGCCTCCAGCTCCTTGAGTATCTGGTTGGTGGTCTGCCGGGACACCGCCAGCATCAGCGCCAGCTGTTCCTGGGCCAGGTGCAGCACCCGCCGCGGCTCGCCCTCGCCGTAGTTCTCGGCGATCAGCAGCAGGCGCCTGGCCAGGCGCGGCGCGGCCGGCAGCAGGCTCATCTCCTCCAGGGCGATAAACGCCAGGCGCAGCTTCTGGCTCATCAGCAGGGCGAAGTCGCGCCAGTAGCGCGGCTGCGCCTCGAGCAGGGCGAGCAGCTCGGCCTGGGGCAGCAGCAGCAGGCTGCTGGCGCTTTCGGCGAAGGCGTCGTGGGTGCGCGGCAGGCCGTCGAACAGGGAGATCTCGCCGAACCAGTAGGGCGGCTCGACCAGGGTCAGCAGCGCCTCCTTGCCGCTCTCGCTGACCGCGCCGATGCGCATCGCCCCCTCGACCACCGCATACAGCCCGCTGGGCTTGTCGCCGCGGCGGAACAGGCGCTGGCCGGGTTGCAGCTGCAGCACCTGGGCCATGTCCAGCAGCGCGCCCTGCAGCTCGCCGGGCAGGCCGGCGAACCAGTGGCCCTGCTGCAGGCGGGCGAGGAAGGGGTGGGGGTCGTGCATCGAGGCTCCTTGGGCTTTGTCGCCTAGCTGACAGAGTGGCGGACGAGCGGGGCGCGATGATGCCAGGGCCTGTCGTGAAAAAGGACCGCAACCACATGAAAACCCTAGTCGATCACCTGGCCCAATATGCGGCCTACCACCGTGACCGGCGCAATATCGCCAGTCATTTCATCGGTATTCCCATGATAGTGCTGGCGGTGGCGGTGCTGCTGTCGCGCCCCGGCTTCGAGCTGCTCGGCCTGTGGCTGGCGCCGGCGACGCTGCTGGCACTGGCCTCGGCCCTGTTCTACCTGCGCCTGGACACCCGCTTCGGCCTGCTCATGAGCCTGCTGCTGGGGCTCTGCCTGTGGGCCGGCGCGGCCCTGGCGGCGGCCTCCACCGCGCTGTGGCTGAGCGCGGGCATCGGCCTGTTCGTGGTCGGCTGGGTCATCCAGTTCGTCGGTCATTACTACGAGGGGCGCAAGCCGGCCTTCGTCGACGATATCACGGGGCTGGTGATCGGCCCGCTGTTCGTCGCCGCCGAGGCGGCCTTCCTGCTCGGCCTGCGCAAGGAGGTGGAGCGGGCGGTGGTGGACATCGCCGGGCCGACCTGCATCCGCGAGAAGAAGTCGCTGGCCTGATCTCAGGCTGCGCCGTGCGTACCCTCTAGGCGGTGCGCACGGCGCAGCCTACGGCTCTAGAACATCGCCATCCACTGCGCGGTCAGCGAGCGTGCGTGGCGATCCACGGTGATCGGCGCGAAGGGCCGGCCGGAGACGCTTTCCAGGGCATTGCTCTGGCTGTTCATGTCGGCCAGGGCGGCGCGCAGGTAACTCCAGCGGGTCTGCAGCTTGCTCAGCTGCGGGTTGGCCTTCTTGTCCAGGGCCCCCAGCTCGGCATCGATGGCCGGCAGCAGCAGGCGTTCGTCCTGGCCCAGGTAGGTATCCGGCTGCTCGCGGGCGATCTCGAAGGTGCCCAGGTAGGCACGGCTGAGGTACTGCACGCCGAGGTACTCGACCTTGGCCGCCAGCTCGCTCTGCCCCTCGCCGCCCGGCAGGGCGCGGGCGGCGCTGAGGAAATCGCGCAGGGCGCGGCTGAGGTCTTCCGGGAAACGCCAGGGCACGTTCTCCTCGCCGGGGCCATAGGAAACACCGGCGCGCAGTTGGGTAACAAGGGTCTGGTGGGCGTTGGAGAGTTCGGCGCTGCCCTGCGGCAGGCTCTGCATGGCCCCGGCCAGAGCGGCCAGGTCGGCTTCCAGGCGTTGCTGATGAACCTTCTGGAAGCCTTCGCCGCGTAACAGCATGAGGCTGCTGGTAGCACGGCTGGCATGCACCTGAATCTGTTCCTGGGGGCTGACCGCTTCGGCGAAGGCCAGTGGCGAGAGCCCGGCGAAGAGCCCGAGCGTCCAGAGAAAAACGTGGCGCAACAATGCTTTACAGCGCATCCGGGGTGCTCCTTGTTATTGTTGTGAGCGGGCGGCGTCAAAGGCGCAGCGTCAAGACTACTGCGTCGCAGGCCGCGAAGCATGACCCGAAAGTGTGATTTCGTCGGAAAAAGGCCGGCGGCGCGGCAGAGCGGCCGTTGCAGAAGCCCGTGCGCCGGTGGCCGCTACGGCCGCCCGGCCAGTTCGCGCAGATAGGCCGCGGTGAAGGCGTCGGCGGGGAAGAAGGTTTCCAGCGCCAGCTCGGCCAGGGTCACGTCGTTGGGCGTGCCGAACACCGTGATGGTGCTGATCAGGCTCAGTACGCCGCGCTCGCTGTGCAGCTGCAGGGGCACCAGTACGGCGTCGCTCGGCGGCGCGGCGACTTCCGCCGGCGCGGGGTAGCCGCGCAGCTCTTCGAGCAGGGCAAACAGGCTGTCGTCGCCGCTGATTTCGGCATCGCGCTGCAGGCGCATCAGCAGGTGCGCGCGCCACAGCGCCAGGTTGGCGATGCGCGGCGCCAGGCCCTCGGGGTGCAGCGACAGGCGCATCACGTTGAGCGGCGGGCCGAGCAGGAACGCCGGCATGCCGGCGAGGAAGGCGCCCACGGCGGCATTGGCCGCCAGCAGATTCCACTGCCGGTCGATGGCCAGCGCCGGGTAGGGTTCGTGGGCCTTGAGCAATTGCTCGATGGCCTGACGCGCCGGTGCCAGCGCCGGGTCGGCCAGGTCGTGCTGGCTGTACAGCGGCGCGTAGCCGGCGGCGCCGAGCAGGCGGTTGCGTTCGCGCAGGGGAATCTCCAGCTGCTCGGCCAGGTGCAGCAGCATGTCGCGGCTGGGCTGGGCGCGGCCGGTTTCGACGAAGCTCAGGTGGCGGGTGGAAATCTCCGCCTCGCAGGCGAGGTCGAGCTGGCTGAGGCGGCGCCGCTGGCGCCATTGGCGCAGCAGGGCGCCGGCGGTCTGGGAATCGTTCATGGTCAGCACGATAGTCCAGCGGCGTCATGCCGGCCATTACCTGGCAGGTAATCGACGCCCGGCACGATTCGGCGAAATCTGTGCGCCAGGCACCGCTCCGGTGCCGCCTTCTGGAGGATTCGCCATGAACGCACTGCAACCTTCTCCGCTGCTGCGCAATGCCCTGCTGGTCGACGGCCTGCTTAGCGGCGTCACCGGCCTGCTGCTGGTCCTGGCCGCCGGCTGGCTGGGCGCCTTTCTCGAACTGCCGCGCATGCTCCTGCTGGTCGCCGGCAGCGCGCTGCTGCCGTTCGCCGCCATGCTGGTATGGCTGGCCAACCGCGCCGAACTGAGCCGCCCGGCGGTGTGGGCGGTGCTCGCGGTCAATGTCGTCTGGGTGATCGACAGCTTGCTGTTGCTGGTGATCGGCTGGGTCTCGCCGAACCTGTTCGGCTACGCCTTCGTCGTCGCCCAGGCGGTGGCGGTGGCGCTGCTCGCCGAGCTGCAGTGGTATGGGCTGAAGTATTCGCGGGCGGCGACGCTCTGAGAGCCCGGCGGCCACCGCGAAGCCCAGGCTGCGCGGTAGCCGCCCGGCCTTAGGCCGTCGGCTGCCCGGCCTTGGGCTTGAAGTACAGCGTCTCGCCGCGGCTGAGACCGGCCAGGCTGAGGTGGTCCTTGGCCACTTCCGCTTCGATCGGCTCCGCTTGGCCGGCGACCTTGAGGGTCACCCGGGTGATCGCGCCGAGCGGGCGGATGTCGCGTACCTCGCCGGCCTGGTGGCCCTCCTCGGCCTGGCGCGAGAGGTGGATCTCGTGCGGGCGGAACAGCACATGATGGTCGCCGTCGCCGACATAGAGGCGGTTGGCGTCGCCGAGGAAGTGGTAGACGAAGTCGCTGGCCGGGTGCTCGTAGACCTCGGCCGGCGAGCCGATCTGTTCGATCACGCCCTTGTTCATCACCACGATGCGGTCGGCCACTTCCATGGCCTCTTCCTGGTCGTGGGTGACGAACACGCTGGTCAGGTGCACGTCCTCGTGCAGGCGCGCCAGCCAGCGGCGCAGCTCCTTGCGCACCTTGGCGTCGAGGGCGCCGAACGGCTCGTCGAGCAGCAGCACGCGCGGCTCCACCGCCAGGGCGCGGGCCAGGGCGATGCGCTGGCGCTGGCCGCCGGAGAGTTGCTCGGGGTAGCGGTCGCCGAGCCAGTCGAGCTGCACCAGGTCGAGCAGTTCGTGCACCTTGCGCTTGATCACCTCTTCGCTCGGGCGCTGGCCCTTGGGCTTCATGCGCAGGCCGAAGGCGACATTGTCGAACACCGTCATATGGCGGAACAGCGCGTAGTGCTGGAATACGAAGCCGACGTTGCGATCGCGCACGTCGTGGTTCGACACGTCCTCACCATGGAACTGGATGCTGCCGCTGTCCGGGGTTTCCAGGCCGGCGATGATGCGCAGCAGGGTGGTCTTGCCGCAGCCGGAGGGGCCGAGCAGGGCGACCAGCTCGCCGCTCTGGATGTTCAGGTTGATGTCGCTCAGCGCCTTGAACGCATTGAAGTTCTTGCTGACGTTGCGGATTTCGATGCTCATGGCTTATTCCTCGCCGGCGCTGGCTTTCAGGCGGTTGATACGGGACTCGCTCCACTGCTTGAGCAGCAGGATCAGCAGCGCCAGCAGCAGCAGCAGGCTGGCCACGCTGAAGGCGGCGACGTGGTTGTATTCGTTGTAGAGAATCTCGACGTGCAGCGGCAAGGTGTTGGTGTAGCCGCGGATATGCCCGGACACCACCGACACCGCGCCGAACTCGCCCATGGCCCGCGCGGTGCACAGCACCACGCCGTAGATCAGGCCCCATTTGATGTTGGGCAGGGTCACGTGCCAGAACATCTGCCAGCCGTTGGCACCGAGCAGGCGCGCGGCCTCTTCCTCCTGGGTGCCCTGTTCCTGCATCAGCGGGATCAGCTCGCGGGCGACGAAGGGCACGGTGACGAAGATGGTGGCGAGGACGATGCCCGGCAGGGCGAAGATGATCTGGATGTCGTGCTCGCGCAGCCAGGGGCCGAAGAAGCCCTGGGCGCCGAACAGCAGCACGTAGATCAGCCCGGCGATCACCGGCGACACCGAGAACGGCAGGTCGATCAGGGTCACCAGGATGCTCTTGCCGCGGAACTCGTATTTGCTCACGCACCAGGCGGCAGCTACGCCGAACACCAGGTTGAGCGGCACGGCGATGCCGACGGCGAGCAGGGTCAGTTTCAGCGCGCTGATCGCATCGGGCTCGAGGATCGCGGCGACGAAGGTGCCTGCGCCCTGCTTGAGCGCCTCGCTCGCCACCACCAACAGCGGCAGCAGCAGGAAGAAGGCGAACACCAGCCAGGCTGCCAGGATCAGCAGGCGCCGGCCCAGGGCGTTGCCGCGACGGGCGGCGTTGTTGACGGCACTGGCCGTCAGGGTCGTGGAAGTCATGCCCGGCTCCTCAGGAACGGCTGATGCGGCGCTGCAGCAGGTTGATCAGCAGCAGCAGGATGAACGACACCACCAGCATCAGCACGCCGATGGCGGTGGCGCCGGCGTAGTTGTACTGGTCCAGTTGCACCATGATCAGCAGCGGCAGGATCTCGGTCTTCATCGGCATATTGCCGGCTATAAAAATTACGGATCCGTACTCGCCGACGCCGCGGGCGAAGGCCAGGGCGAAGCCGGTCAGCCAGGCCGGCAGCAGTGCCGGCAGCAGCACGTGGCGAGCCACCTGCAACGGCTTGGCGCCCAGGCAGGCGGCGGCTTCCTCGACCTCGCGGGGGATGTCGGCCAGCACCGGCTGGATGGTGCGCACGACGAAGGGCAGGGTGACGAAGGTCAGCGCCAGGGTGATGCCCAGCGGGGTGTAGGCGATCTTGAAACCCAGGGACGTGGCGAACTGACCGATCAAACCGTTGGGCGCATAGAGCGCGGTGAGGGCGATACCGGCCACCGCGGTGGGCAGGGCGAACGGCAGGTCGATCATCGCCTCGATGATCTTGCGTCCGGGGAAGGTGTAACGCACCAGCACCCAGGCCAGCAGGGTGCCGATCACGCCGTTGATCACGGCGGCGAGCAAGGCGGTGCCGAAGCTGAGCTTCAAGGCGGCCAGCACGCGTGGCGAGGAAATGATTGCCCAGAACTGTTCCCAGGTGAGCTGGGCGGCGTGGACGAACATGGCACCCAGGGGAATCAGCACCAACAGGCTGAGGTACACCAGGGTGTAACCCAGCGTCAGCCCGAAGCCGGGTATGACGGGGGAAGTACGGCGAGACATGGCCTGTCCTTAAATCGGTTGGCGTTGGAACGCTCTAACAAACCAAGGGTGGGCAGGCTTCAGCCCCACCCACCCTTGCGCATCACTGGGCCTGGTAGATCTGGTCGAACACGCCGCCGTCGTTGAAGAACTTCGGCTGCGCGGTTTTCCAGCCGCCGAAGTCACCGTCGATGGTCACCAGCTTGAGCTGCGGGAACTGCTGGGCGAACTCGGCGGCAATCGCCTGGTTGCGCGGGCGGTAGAAGTGCTTGGCGGCGATGCGCTGGCCTTGCTCGCTGTACAGGTAGTTCAGGTAAGCCTCGGCGACCTGGCGCGTGCCCTTCTTGTCGACGTTCGCATCGACCACGCTCACCGGCGGTTCGGCGAGGATCGACAGCGACGGCGCGACGATCTCGAAGTTCTCCCCGCCTTCTTCCTTGAGCGCCAGGAAGGCCTCGTTCTCCCAGGCCAGCAGCACGTCGCCGATGCCGTTGTTGACGAAGGTGATGGTCGAGCCGCGCGCCCCGGTATCCAGCACCGGGACGTTCTTGTAGAGCTTCTCGGTGAAGGCCTTGGCCTCGGCTTCGCTGCCGTACTTCTGCTGGGCGTAGGCCCAGGCGGCGAGGAAGTTCCAGCGCGCGCCGCCGGAGGTCTTCGGGTTGGGGGTGATCACTTCCACGCCCGGCTTGACCAGGTCGTCCCAGTCCTTGATGCCTTCGGGGTTGCCCTTGCGCACCAAGAACACGATGGTCGAGGTGTAGGGGGTGCTGGCGTCCGGCAGGCGCTCCTGCCAGTTCTCCGGGATCAGCTTGCCGAGCTTGTACAGCTCGTCGATGTCGCCGGCCAGGGCCAGGGTCACCACGTCGGCGCGCAGGCCGTCGATCACCGCGCGGGCCTGCTTGCCCGAACCGCCGTGGGATTGCTGGATGGTCACCGCCTCGTTGCCCTGGGCCTGCCAGTGCTGGTTGAAGGCGGCGTTGAATTCGCTGTAGAGCTCGCGCGTCGGGTCGTAGGACACATTGAGCAGGGTCTGGGCGGCGGCGGCCGGGCCGGCGATCAGGGCACTGGCCAGCGCGGCCAGGGCAAAACGACGAATGGACATGGTGCAGCTCCTAACTGGATTTTTATCTTGGTTCTGGTTCGTGGCGGTCAGTCGCACATTCGCGGGCGACAGCAACGGTGGCGGTGCGTGTTCATGGCTGGGCTCTGTTCATGGTCACGCCCTCCGGTGGTCCAGTCGGGCTGCTTGCTTGGTTCAGGCGTTCTTGCTGCCGGGCGGCTGCAGGCGAATCTTTTCCTTGCGTTCGATCTGCACCACCTGGCCGTTGTGCACGGTGATTTCCACCGAGCCGAATTTCAGGCCCTGCAGGGCGGTCTGGATCTCGCGGAGGATCACGGCTTCGTCCTGGCCTTCGAGGGTTCTCAGCGTCGCGGTCATTTCCAGGTTCCTTGTGACGGATTCGCCACGACGACGGCGGGCGGCCGACGCTGGCGTGGAGCGGATAGTAGAGAGGCCGAAATATTCATAAAAATATTGTTTAAGAACATTTATAGATCTTTCTGGAATATATAGATTTCCGAATTAATGGAATAAGTAAATAAATTCTTATTCTTTTTAGAGTTGATCCATGCTGCCTAGACTGGCGCCATTCGACTTCAGGAGGCGCCGTCATGGGCAGCGAAGCAATCCGTTATCTGATCCTGCCGGGCTGGCAGGGCTCGCCCGAGGAGCATTGGCAGAGCCATTGGCAGCGCAGCCTGCCGAACAGCGCGCGGGTGGAGCAGGCCGACTGGCTCAACCCCCGACGTGGCGATTGGGTGGCGGCGCTGAACCAGGCCGTGGCGGCCGATCCGCGCCCGACCATCCTCATCGCCCACAGCCTGGGCTGCGTGACGGTGGCGCACTGGGCGGCGCAGGCGCCGCTCGAGTTGCTGCGCCGGGTGCGTGGCGCCTTGCTGGTGGCGCCGGCCGATGTCGAGCGGCCCGATTGCCCCGAAGCGCTGCGAAACTTCGCGCCCATTGCGCGCGATCCGCTGCCATTTCCCAGCCTGCTGATCGGCTCCGACAACGACGCCGCGGCCAGCGCCGCGCGGGCTCTCGAGCTGGCCCGGCAGTGGGGCAGCGAGGCGGCGATCCTGCGCGGTGCCGGGCATATCAACGTCAAGTCCGGGCATCGCCACTGGGAGCAGGGCTTCGGCTATCTGTATCGCCTGCAGGGGCGGATCGAGCAGCAGGCGCGGTTGCGCGCCTGATTGGTCAGCCCTAGACCCTCTTCGAGGCGGGATCGGGCCAGGCAGCCGCCCGCCTCATTTTTATTCGCGTACAGGCTGCGCCGAGTGAGGTGCGGCTTTGGAGCTGCACGTTATGAGTTTTCCACCGAACTTCTCACCGCCGCTGACCTTTGCCGAGTCGGACAAGAGCCCGCTGAGCATCCGTGCCAAGGCGCTGGTATTCGTCGACCCGCGCTCGCGCCAGCTGCGCGAGCGCGCCGAGGCCCTGGCGCCGGGCAATCAGGCGCTGCTGATCCGCGGCGAGACCGGCACCGGCAAGGAGCTGCTGGCCCGCTACATCCACCGCCACAGCGAGCGCGGCGGCCTGTTCGTGGCGGTGAGCAGCGGCGCCATCAGCCCGCAATGGGGCGAGGCCGAGCTGTTCGGTCACGTCGCCGGCGCCCATGTCGGCGGCGCCAGCAGCCGCGTCGGCTGGTTCGGCTCGGCCAACGGCGGCACGCTCTACCTGGACGAGATCGCCGACCTGCCACGGCCGCTGCAGGGCAAGCTGCTCGCCGCGCTGGAAACTCGCGAGCTGTACCGCGTCGGCGCCAGCCAGGCGTTGCCGGTGGACGTCAGGCTGGTGGCGGCCAGCAGCATCGACCTGGCCCGCGCGGTGGCCGCCGGCACCTTCGACGAGCGCCTGTACGCCTACCTGGGCGATGGCCTGCTCGAGCTGCCGGCGCTGCGCCAGCGGGTCGGCGACATCCTGCCGCTGGCCGAGTATTTCCTCGGCAGCCATGCCCAGCGCCTGGGCCTGGCGATCCCGCCGATCAGCCCCGCAGCGCAGAGCGTGCTGGAGGCGCACAGCTGGCCGGGCAACACCCGCGAGCTGGAGAACGTCATCCACTTCGCCCTGCTGCTGGCCGGCAGCGCCGAGATCGGGCCACAGCACCTGCAGCTGCCCGGCACGCCGTAACTGGCGACGCTCGCCGTAGCCCGGATGCAATCCGGGAAATCCTTCGAACGCCCCCGGATTGCATCCGGGCTACGGCGCGAGCAGCGACACCGATTTCACCTGCGCCCACAGCGCCTGGCCGGCCTGGATGCCGAGCTGGTCGAAGGAGTAGCGGGTGATCCGCGCCAGCAGGCGCTGCTCGCCCAGGCGCAGGGTCAGCAGCACCTGGGCGTCGAGGGCGCGCCAGTCGTCCACCGTCACCGGCAGCAGGTTGAGCAGGCTGCTGCCCTCGGCGCGTTGCAGGCCGAGGCTGACGTCGCGCGCCTTGATCTTCACCCGCACCCCATGGCCGACCGGCAGCGCCGCATGCGGCAGGCGCAGGCGCGCCTCGCTGCCGGGCAGATACAGCTCCAGCAACTGGTAGGCGGCGTCGTGGCCCGCGACCCGGCCGTCGATCACCGCCTCGGCGTCGTCTTCCAGGGCGAAGGGCAGGTCGGCGCGCAGCAGGGTTTCCTTGAGCGGGCCGCTGGCGCGCACCTGGCCTTCGTCGAGCAGCACCAGGTGGTCGGCCAGGCGCGCCACCTCGTCCGGCGCGTGGCTGACGTAGAGCACCGGAATCTCCAGCTCCTGGTGCAGGCGCTCCAGATACGGCAGCACCTCCAGCTTGCGCTTGAGATCCAGCGAGGCCAGCGGCTCGTCCATCAGCAGCAGGCGCGGGCTGGTCAGCAGGGCGCGGGCGATGCCGACGCGCTGGCGTTCGCCGCCGGACAGGCTGGCCGGCAGGCGCTCGAGCAGGTGACCGATGCCGAGCAGCTCCAGCGCCTGCTCCAGCGCCACCTGGCGCTGCGCGGCGGGGATGCGGCGTTGGCCGTACTCCAGGTTGCGCCGCACGCTGAGGTGGGGGAACAGGTTGGCGTCCTGGAACACGTAGCCGATGGCGCGCCGGTGCGCCGGCAGGAAATGGCCGCTGGCGCTGTCCTGCCACAGCTCGCCGGCCACCTGCAGATAGCCCTGCTGCGGGCGATCCAGGCCGGCGAAGCAGCGCAGGCAACTGGTCTTGCCCGAGCCGGAGTGGCCGAACAGGGCGCTGACGCCGCGGCCCGGCAGGTCGAGGTCGACGTCCAGGCGAAAGCCCGGGTGCTGCACCACGAAGCGCGCGCGAATGCGCCCGTCGTCCGTCACGGCGGGGGCCGCGGGTCTGGCGAAGGCGAACATCACCACAGCCTCGCTTTGCCGGCGCGCCCGGAGTAGAGCGCGAGCAGCACGATAAAGGAGAACAGCACCATGCCGCCGGCCAGCCAGTGGGCCTGGGCGTAGTTCATGGTTTCCACGTGGTTGTAGATCTGCACCGAGGCCACCTGGGTCTTGCCGGGGATATTGCCGCCGATCATCAGCACCACGCCGAACTCGCCGACGGTATGGGCGAAGCCGAGCACCGCGGCGGTCATCAGGCCGGGGCGGGCCAGCGGCAGCACCACGCTGAAGAAGGCGTCCCAGGGCCCCGCGCGCAGGGTCGCGGCGGCCTCCAGCGGGGCGCGGCCGATGGCCTCGAAGGCGTTCTGCAGCGGCTGCACGACGAAGGGCAGCGAGTAGAACACCGAGGCGATCACCAGGCCGGTGAAGCTGAAGGTGAAGGTGCCCAGGCCGAGGCTCTGGGTCAGCTGACCGATGAAACCGTTGGGCCCCATGCTCACCAGCAGGTAGAAGCCGATCACCGTCGGCGGCAGCACCAGCGGCAACGCGACTATGGCGCCGATCGGCTGCTTCAGCCGCGAGCGGGTGCGCGCCAGCCACCAGGCGATGGGCGTGCCGATCAGCAGCAGCAGCAGGGTGGTCAGCGAGGCCAGCTGCAGGGTCAGCCAGATCGCGTCGAGGTCGTGCTTGGACAGCGGCATGCGGGGTTCCGATTACAGCTTATAGCCGAAGGATTCGATGATCGCGGCCGCTTCCGGGCCCCTGAGGTATTCCAGCAGCGCGGCGGCGGCCGGGTTGTTCGCGCCCTGCTTGAGGAGCACCGCGTCCTGCTTGATCGGATCGTACAGCGCCTGCGGCACCATCCAGGCCGAGCCGCTGCTGAGCTGGCCGTTCCGGTACACCTGGGACAGGGCGACGAAGCCCAGCTCGGCGTTGCCGGTGGCGACGAAGTGCAGGGCTTTGGCGATGCTCTGGCCTTCCACCAGCTTGGGCCGCAGCGTCTCGTGCAGGCCCAGTTTTTCCAGCACCTGGATGGCGGCCAGGCCGTAGGGCGCGGCTTGCGGGTTGGCGATGGCCAGGTGGGTGAAGGCGCCGGCGTGCAGGGCGGCGGGGCTGCCGTCGAGGGTGTCGACGTCGGCCGACCACAGCACCAGGCTGCCGATGGCGTAGGTGAAACGCGAGCCGGGCACGGCATCGCCCTCGCTCTCCAGCCTGGCCGGGGTGCTGACGTCGGCGGCCAGCAGCACATCGAAGGGCGCGCCATGCTTGATCTGCGCATAGAACTGCCCGGTGGCGCCGAAGGAGGCGACCAGCTTGTGCCCGGAGGCCTGCTCGAACCTGGGCGCGATGGCCTGCAGCGGCGCGGTGAAGTTGGCGGCCACGGCCACCTGCACCTCGGCGGCGAGGGCCGGGCCGGCGCCGGCGAGCAGCAGGACGAACAGCAGATGGCGGGAGCTGAACATGGCGCCTCCGTGGCGTTGTTTAGTTTTCTATATAGCGCGTGGCCTGCGACGCCGCCAAGGGCTGTCGGCCCTGGCGCGCTGGCTGAGGGGAAGGCGGCATCTTGGGCAATAGCTGACCGGCAAGTCAAGCCCGTGTCAGCGCCGCCGCCAGACGCTGGCCAGCCAGGGCTGCTGCTCGCGCGGCAGGCCGGCGGGGCGGTAGTAGTGCTCCAGTTCGACGAAGCCGGCGGCCTCGAGCCGTGCGCGCCAGTGCGCCAGGTCGTGGTAGGCGCCGTAGCGCGGGCCGTTCCAGCCCTCCTGGTTGTCGCCGCGCGGGTTGGAGCTGAACAGCACGCCGCCGGGTTTCAGCGCGGCATGCAACTGGCCGAGCACCTGCGGCAACTGCTGGTCCGGCACGTGGAACAGGCTGGCGTTGGCGAAGATGCCGTCGAAGTGCGCGCTGGGCAGGTCGAGGGCGAGAAAGTCCTGCAGCCAGACCTCGCAGCCGCTGTCCGCCCGCGCCATCTCGACGAAGCGCGGGCAGCCGTCGAGGCCGACCGGCTGGTGGCCGAGGGCGGCGAAGGTGCGCAGGTCGCGCCCCGGGCCGCAGCCGAAGTCGAGAATCCGGTAGGGCGACTCGGCCTGGATATGCGCGAGCAGCGCGGCGACGTTCTGGCTGACGTCGTGATCGCGGGTGCCCTCGCGAAAATCCTCGGCGCAGTCCTGGTAATGGGCCAGGGTCAGGGTGCTGATCCGGGCGAGTTCGGCGGGGCTCAGGGGCATGGTCATGGTCCGGCAAATACAGGCATTAAACCCGCTCCCGGTCGGCCGGGGTAGCCGCGCTTGCCTCGCCGCTGCGACTCGGTCGAAAGCGCCTCCCACGGCTGGCGCCGCGGGAGCGGCGTTAGCCGCGACCAGGGTGAAGCCCCCGCCGCTCAATGGCGCAACCTGCGCAACAGCCTGTTCGCCCGTTTGCCCCGCTGCTGCGCTTTGTCTTAGATTGCCCGGCTCACCTCGACCGGCACCCGCCGGTCATGCCCCGAGGTTCGCACCGTGTCCGCTGCCGTTTCCGTTTACCGCCTCCCCGGTTTCCTGCCCTTTCTCACCGCGCGCCTGCTGGCGGTGTTCGCCATGCAGATCCAGGCCATAGTGGTCGCCTGGCAGGTCTACGACATCACCCGCGATCCGCTGTCGCTGGCCTACGTCGGCCTGGCGCAGTTCGTGCCGATGCTGCTGCTGTTGATGCCGGCGGGCGACCTGATCGACCGCTTCGACCGCAAGCTGATCCTCCTGCTCAGCTGGCTGGTGGAAGGCCTGTGCGCCGCCGCGCTGCTCTGGCTGTCGCTGAGCGAGGCGCCGGTGAGCGGGTACTACGCCGTGCTGGTGCTCTATGGCAGTGCCCGCGCCTTCACCGGGCCGGCGCTGTCCAGCCTGCTGCCGCAGATCGTGCCGCGCGAGCGCCTGGCCGCGGCCATCGCCGCCAACAGCATGATCATGCGCGGCGCGACCATCTCCGGCCCGGTGCTGGGCGGCGGCCTGTACGCCATCGGCGGCGGCGGGCTGACCTACTCGGTGTGCCTGCTCGGCTTCCTCGCCGGCGCCGCGCTGCTGCCGCTGGTGCCGGTGCGCTATGCGGAGAAGATGCAGGCGCTGGAATCCACGGCCTGGGCGCGTTTCACCGCCGGCATCGGCTTTATCCGCTCGCGGCCGATCATCCTCGGCACCATCTCCCTGGACCTGTTCGCCGTGCTGCTCGGCGGCGTGGTGGCGCTGCTGCCGATCTACGCCCAGGAGGTGCTGGAAGTCGGGCCCACCGGCCTCGGTCTGCTGCGCAGCGCCATGGCCATCGGCGAGGTGACGGTGGGCCTGTACCTGAGCATGAAGCCGTTCAACCGCCGGGTCGGCCTGACCATGTTCGCCGCGGTGGCGCTGTTCGGTGTGGCCAACCTGGTGTTCGCCCTGTCCAGCCTGTTCTGGCTGTCGTTCGCCGCGCTGGTGGTGGCCGGCGGTGCGGACATGGTGAGCATGTACATCCGCTCCTCGCTGGTGCAGTTCTCCACCCCGGACGCCATGCGCGGCCGGGTCAACGCGGTGAACATGCTGTTCATCGGCTCGTCCAACGAGCTCGGCGAATTCCGCGCCGGCACCAGCGCCGCCTGGTTCGGCGTGGTGCCGGCGGCGCTGATCGGCTGCGCCTGCACCCTGACCGTCACCGGCGGCTGGCTGCTCGGCTTCAAGAGCCTGCGCCAGGTCGACCGCTTCGAGGATGCCTCGCCGGGCAAGACGGCGTAGCGCGAGCGCCGCATAGCGGTGTAGCCCGGATGAAATCCGGGCTAGGGAGCCTTACCCCAACCGCAACAGCGGCCGCAGCTTCAGCCCGAGCACGATGCCGAGCAGGCAGAACAGGCCGAACAGCCAGCCCGACGCCGCCCCGGCCATGATCCCGGAGAGCAGCGTGCCCACGGTGCAGCCCAGCGCCAGCAGGCTGCCCCAGCCCAGCAGCACGCCGCCGAGCAGGCCGCGCAGCCAGTCGCGGGGCGCGCCGCCGCTGGGGCGGAAGTCCCCCGCGGCCAGGGCGCTGGCCCAGGCGGCGAGCACCAGGCCGCCGACGAACAGGCCGTTGTTCGACAGCAGCGTCTGCTTGACCGCCGTGGCGCAGCCGGCAAAACCGTCCAGCCCCTCCAGACGCGCCGGAAGCCAGCCCAGGCCGTCGGCACCGGTGCGCGCCAGGCTGCCCAGCTCGGCCGTCACCCCCAGCGGGCCGACGCGGAAATAGGCCAGCACCGCCAGGGTGCCGATCAGCACGCCGCCGACCCAGGTCGGCCAGCGCGCGCCAAATAGCAGCGCCCACAGCCCGCGCACCTCGCCCGCCGCGCCCGCCTGGCGATAGCGCAGCAGCCAGGCGGCCAGGGCGCCGAGCAGCGCCAGTTGCAGCAGCAGCGAGCCGCCGTAGCCGAGCTTGCCGGGCAGCCAGAGCACCGGCGCCTGCTGCAGCGCGGCCAGGTACAGCGGGTTCCAGCTGAGAAAACCCAGGGCGAAGCCGAGCAGCGCGCCGGCCAGCGCCGCCAGCGAGGTGAAATTGCCCTCGCCGAGGCGATACAGGTGGGCGCTGAGGCACGAGCCGGAAATCGCCATGCCGAGGCCGAACACCGTCGCCGCCAGCGCCAGCACCCAGCTCAGCGGGCCGATATGGGCGTCCGGCGGCAGGCGACCGGAGAAGGGATCGGGCAGGAAGGCGCCAAACACCGCGTGATAGCCCAGGGTGCCCACGGCCAGGGCGGCGAGCAGGCCGAGCAGGCCGTCCGGTATGCGCCGTTCGATAAAGTCGCGGCTGATGCAGAAGAAGCAGAAGCGCGAACGCTGCAGCAGCAGGCCGAACAGCGCGCCGCCGAGCAGCGAGAAGCTGAAGGCGCGGCCCTGGTTGCTGCCGTCGGCCAGTTGCCAGGCGGCGGCGAGCAGGGCGACGGCGAGCAGGCCCGACAGGGCGATGGGTAGTGTTGCGCGAGGGGAGGAAAGGCTGGCGGTCATGGGTTGTCCTTGCCGACCCTAATGACGGGAGCGGCCCTGGGCTTCAGACCAGGGCCACTGTCTACGCCGAAGTTGCCGCCCGAGCCTTAGGGATAATCTGAAAAAGCCATTTATCGTCACTCCCGCGAAGGCGGGAGCCCAGGAAATCCGCAGGTTCTGGATTACCCCCCCTTCGGCCCAGCGCAAGCGCTGTTCAGTGATAAAGCTGCTGTCCCGCCTGCGCTGAACGCACTTCAGTGCGGCCCGAACAGGCGAGCGCAGCGAGTAATGACGGCTGTCTCAGCACTTCCCTAGGGTGGATCGGTGCGGCGTGATCCACCCTAGGCTGAGCTCGGCCGGCGGCGCGCTTACTGGCCGCCCCAAACCGTGCCGGCCAGGTTGGTCACCGGCACGCCCACGGCGTTGCCGTACTCGGTCCAGGAACCGTCGTAGTTGCGCACCTCGTAGCCGAGGATCTTCTTCAGGGCGAACCAGCTGTGGCTGGAGCGCTCGCCGATGCGGCAGTAGGTGATGATCGGCTTGCTGCCGTCGATGCCCACCGCGGCGTAGACCTTCTTCAACTCCTCGGCCGACTTGAAGGTGCCGTCGGCGGCCACCGCCTGGCCCCAGGGCACGTTCACCGCGCCGGGCACGTGGCCGGCGCGCACCGCCAGTTCCTGCACGCCCTGCGGGGCGAACACCTTGCCGCTGTACTCGTCCGGCGAGCGGATATCCACCAGCTGCACGTCGCTGCGTTTCTCGGCGGCGGCCAGCACGTCGGGGAGGAAGGCGCGCAGCTCCTGGTTGGCGGCCTTCACCGTGACGTTGCCGGCGCTCGGCGTGCTGGCGCGGCTGTCCAGGGCGCGGCTCTCGGCCTCCCACTTGGCGCGGCCGCCGTCGAGCAGCTTGACGTTATCCACGCCGTACACGTCGAACACCCAGGCGCCCCAGGCGGCGAACCAGTTGTTGTTGTCGCCGTAGAGGATGGTGGTGCTGTCGTCGTTCACCCCGGCCTTGCGCAGCAGGGCCTGGAAGGCCTCCTGGCTGGCGATGTCGCGGCGCACCGGGTCGACCAGGTCGCTGTGCCAGGCGAAATTGACCGCGCCGGGAATATGCCCGCGCTCGTAGACGCCGGGCACCACGCTGACCTCGACGATGCGCAGCTTGGGATCGTTCAGGTTCTGCTCCAGCCAGTCGGTGCTGACCAGGTATTCGCTGGCGGCCTGCGTCGGCAGCGCCTGCAGCAGGGCGGCGACGGCGAGCAGGCCGGCGCCGAGGAGGGACTTGATCTTCATGGTGCATGACCTCTTGAGGGGGCAGTTTTCAGGCTAGTTAGCCCTGTTCGATGCGAGATAACGCTTTTTCCTATGCATATTCCCTGTGGTTCGCACCTCCTGCTCAGCCGTACAGCGACGGCCGCGGGCCCTGGCCGCTGAGCAGCCAGTGGCCGAGGTCGCGCACCTTGTAGTCGACGGGGTCGTGCAGGCTGTGCACCCGCACGTTGCGCCAGAAGCGGTCGAAGCCGTAGCGCGAGCTGGTGGCGCGGGCGCCCATGGCCTCGAAGACCTGACTGGTGATCTCCAGCGCGGCGCGCACCGCCAGCACCTTGGCCTCGCTGATGGCCAGCGCCACCTCGGCGCGCTCGGCGGCGGTCAGCGCCGGCTTTTCCCAGGCGCTCTGCAGGCGCTGGGCAGCATGCTCGGCCAAGGGCAGGGCGCTGCGGTAGCGCAGCCATAGCTCGCCGTAACGCTGCTGGATGAACGGATCGTCGCTGGCCTGCGCCACCCCCGAGGCCGGCCAGGCGCGGCTGTGTTCGCGGGTGTAGCGCAGCGCCGCGTCCAGCGCACCTTGGGCGTTGCCCAGGTAGAGCTGGGTGAGGATCAGCTGCGACAGGCAGGCGCGCAGGGTGGTGCGCGGGCTGGCGCCGACCGGGCCGAGCAGCTCGCTGGCGTCGACGAACACCTGCTCGAACTGCACCGTGCCGCTGTCGGTCTGGCGCTGGCCGAAGCCGTCCCAGTCGGCGTTGATCGCCAGGCCGTCGCGCTGGCTGGGCAGGACGATGAACACCCGATCCTCCGGGTTCTTGCCGCGTGGCGCGCTGACCACCAGGGCATCGGCGCCGAGCGCGCCGGAGCAGAACGACTTGCTGCCGTTGAGCTCGTAATGCTCCTCGCGCCGGCTGAGCGTCAGGCCAGTGTCGCGGCCGTTGGTGGCGTTGCCCCAGAACCAGCGCTGCTGCACCGTGCGGGTCAGCCAGTGGCGCTGCTGCTCGGGGCTGCCGAACAGCAGAATGGTCGCCACCTGCAGGTGCTGGAAGGCGAACAGGTGGGCCAGCGAACTGTCCACCGCCGCCAGGTAGCGCACGATGCGGTAGATCTCCGGCCACACCAGGCCCTGGCCGCCGTACTGCTGCGGCACGGCCAGGCTCAGCAGGCCGCTGTCGCGCAGCAGCTCGCGTTCGGCCGGCGCGCTGCCACCGGCGCGATCCCGCTCCACCGCGCTGGCGGCCAGACGCCGGGCCAGGCGCTCGACCCTGGCCGTACGGCTGCCGAAATCCACGGGGAACAGGTGCGCGGCGAACAGTGGCTCGTCGCGCAGGCTGGGATGCAGGCGGGCCTGGGCGCTCATTTGGGGCTCCAGATGCTCACGTCGCGGGCATCCACCGACTTGGGCAGCAGGCTGGCATTGAAGAAGGCATCGGCGATCTTCTGCTGCTCGGCGAGGCTGCCCGGCTGCACCAGGCGCACTCGGTAGCTGCGCTTGGCGTTGGCCTGTTCGACGATGGCCGGGTCGAGGTTGCCCCACAGCGGGCCGAGGATTTCAGCCGCCTGGCGCGGGTTGGCGCGCAGCCAGTCGCCGCTCTTCACCAGCTCGGCGAACACGGTCTGCAGCACCTGCGGGTGGCGCTTGGCGAAGGTGGCGCTGGTCAGGTAATAGCGCTGGTAGTCGGCCAGGCCCTGGCCGTCGGCGAGGATGCGCGTCGGCAGCTGCTGCTGGGCGCCGCTGAGGAAGGGTTCCCAGGTGACCCAGGCGTCCACCTTGCGGTTCTCGAAGGCGGCGCGGCCGTCGGCCGGGGTCAGGTAGGCCGGTTCGATATCGCCGAATTTCAGCCCGGCCTGGGCCAGCGCGGCGATCAGCAGGTAATGCACGCCGGCCGCCTTGGTCACGGCGACCTTCTTGCCCTTGAGGTCGGCCAGGGTTTTGATCGGCGAGTCCTCGCGCACGATGATCGCCTGCGCGCGCGGCGAGGGCGCTTCCTGGGCGAAGTAGGCGAGGTCGGCGCCGGCCGCCTGGGCGAACACCGGCACGGTGTCGGCGACATCGGCGGACAGGTCGATATTGCCGACGTTGAGCGCCTCCAGCAGCGGCTGGCCGTTGGGGAATTCATGCCAGCTGACGGCAATGTCCTGATCGGCGAGCGCCTTTTCCAGGGTGCCCTGGCTCTTCAGCAGGCTGATCAGCGTGGAGGATTTCTGGTAGCCGATGCGCAGTTGCTCGGCGGCATCGGCCAGTGGCGCGGCAAGCAGGCCGATGGCCAGGGAGGCGGCGATCAGTGTGCTGCGCTTGGAATGGGTGTTGGACATGGCGGCTCTCGCTACGAACACGTGCCGGCCATGGGGGGCGGCGGATCACGCGTACTTCAGTTTTAGGGAAAGAAGTCCGGTGATCCGGTGAGGAGAAGCTAGACGATCTAAAAAACCAGCAATAAATAATTTTTAGGAATTAGCTTAGGAGCAGCGCGCAGGCCGGCCCGGGACGCCGGCCGCTCGTAGTGCAGCCAGCAGTCCGCCTTTTGCTTGCGGCAGCTTTCTCCCCGATGCCGCGAAGCGTTCACGGCGTACTGCTATGCGAACGGATCGCCGCCCGGTACGCCCTACGGCCTTCACTTCGCCCCTTCATATGTCTTTTTGTTACTACAAGATAAAAAATAATTCTTTTTAGGGATTAGCAATCGTCTCGTAGATTAGCCACCAGCCGACAGCGGACCACCGCATCGGGCCCGAACCAGGGGCTCTTATTGCCAATCCGCCGAGGCCAGCGCCAAGTACGCTGTCCTGCCGAGCCCCTGTGCAGTGCCATACCGATAACAGCACACACAGCACCTGGAGCATCGAGCATGAACAAGTCCAATCTGGCGCTGGCCGTCGCCCTGGCCGCACTGGCCAGCGAAGCGACTGCCGCCGGTTTCATCGAAGACAGCAAGGCCAGCATCGGCCTGCGCAACTTCTATTACGACCTCAACACCAAGAACACCGCCAACAACAACGGCGAGGCCAGCGAGTGGGGCCAGGGCTTTATCTTCAACTACAGCTCCGGCTTCACCGAGGGCACCCTCGGCTTCGGCCTCGATGCCATCGGCCTGCTGGGGGTGAAGCTGGACTCCGGCGGCACCGCGAGCAAGGCCGGCCGCGAGCGCACCCCCGGCCAGCTGTTCCCGCTCGATAGCGACGGCAGCGCCGTGGACGATTACAGCAAGGCCGGGGTGACCGCCAAGGTGCGCCTGTCCAAGACCGAGGCACGCCTCGGCACCCTGCTGCCGAAGCTGCCGGTGGTGACCTTCAACGACGGTCGCCTGCTGCCGCAGACCTTCGAAGGCGGGCAGATCACCTCCAACGAGATCGACGGCCTGACCCTGACCGCCGGCCAGCTGGAAAGCACCAAGACCCGCAGCTCCACCGACGACATCGCCCTGCGTATCGCCGGGGCCAGCGGTGACGCCGACAGCAACAAGTTCTACTTCGCCGGCGGCGACTACAAGCTGAGCAAGGACCTGACGCTGCAGTACTACTACGGCAACCTGGAAGACTTCTACAAACAGCACTTCCTCGGCCTGGTGCACAGCTGGGCCATCGGCCCGGGTTCGCTGAAGAGCGACCTGCGCTACTTCGACAGCGGTTCCGACGGCAAGAACGGCAGCGCCGCCGGTCGCGCCGACGGCTACCGCAGCGCCGGCTTCTGGCGTGCTGGCGACAGCAGCACCGGCGAGGTCGACAACCAGACCTGGAGCGCCCTGTTCACCTACAGCCTGGGCAGCCACTTCGCCAGCCTGGGTTACCAGCAGGTCGAAGGCGACAGCGCCTTCCCCTTCCTCAACCAGGGTGGCGGCTCTTCGTCCTACCTGATCACCGACCGCCAGATCGGCAAGTTCCAGAACGCCGGCGAGCGTACCTGGCTGGCCGAGTACGGCTACGACTTCGCCAAGCTCGGCGTGCCGGGCCTCAAGGCCAGCGTCGCTTACCTCAAGGGCGACAACGTCGATTCCGCCACGGGCGATCTGAAGGAATGGGAGCGCGATTTCCGTCTCGACTACGCCCTGCAGGACGGCCCGCTCAAGGGGCTCGGCCTGTCCTGGCGCAACGCGACCCAGCGCGGCAACGTCACCACCGATGCTGACGAGAACCGCCTGATCCTGAGCTACACCCTGACCCTGCTGTAACCCAGCTGCGACATCTCCTGACCGGCCCGCCAACGGGCCGGCAACGAACTCTTCAAGGTGGAGTACTTTTCGGGCCAGATGGCCCGATTTTTTTGGGCGTCTTTCAGGCGCGTAGGTTGGGCTGAGCGCAGCGAAGCCCAACAGGGCCGGAATGGGCCGGAATGGGGGGAGGCGTTGGGCTTCGTCGCTACGCTTCTCAACCCAACCTACGCGCTGGCCGCGGAAGGAAAATGACCACTGTGGCCTGGAGCGGCCAGGCGGCGGCTGCCGTAGCGCGTCGGCTTGAGCGAGGGGTTAGGCAGCACCTCGCGCCGCCTCGTACGCTTGCCGGGTTTGGACCATATAGATGGCCGGTCCATCCGGCGTTGTGATGCGGCCTTGCTGCACAAAGCCAGCCTTCTCATAGCAGCGGATGGCTCGATGGTTCTCCGGTGCCGGGTCCGTTTGAATCTTGGTCACGGCAGGATCAGAGAAGAGCTGCCGCACCAGCGCCCGCACAAGCGCAGTCCCGAGACCCTTGTTCAAGTCCGTCGGGTTTGCAAGAGATTGGTCGATTCCTCGAACGCCTGGGTCACTCTCGTCTTCCCACCAGCCATCACCACTGCCCATGGCGATGTAAGACTGCGCAAACCCGATAGGCTCGTTCCCCAGCATTGCGATATACGGTGTCACGGCTTCTTCAGCAAGGACGCGCGGCAGATAGTGCAGCCGGACCTCCTCCAAGCTGGGGCGTGCTTCCTCTCCACCCCACCACTCGACGATGTGTGGACGGTTGAGCCAGTCGTGAAGCATGCCCAAGTCCGCCTCGGTCATGAGGCGGAGAGTAACTTCAGACTTGGTGGAGTGCACGGTGATTGTCCTGTGCTGCCTAACGTTTGGTTAAGGGGCGGGCTTTAGCCCGTCCCAGTGAGCGCAGCGAACGGTTTGAACCACTAGTTAGGCGCTATTTTCCGCAATTTCATTAATTGCCTCTCTGATCAAAGACTCTGAATCTGAAAAAGACTTAATCCCTTCGCTGCATAGATGTATTTCATCTGATGCCCAGTGCAGTAACTCACAAGCCCGGCCTCTTGAAATTAACGCCAATCGATAACAATAAAGCCCGAACTCATCAAGGTCAGCTGTCCTGTTTAGTATTTCCAGAATCAGCCGCGCGAGGCGGGATATTTCCACTTCACTTGCTTCGTTACGAATAAAGTCTAGTTCTTGGGGGCTAACTGGTATATCACCTAACGCAAGATCAATAACAAAGCTGGGCGGCTCATCTGTGCTAAGTATTTTTTCATCTGCCCATGCGGTCAATTCCGCCATAGATACTGCCCCGATGCGGTTCGCAAGGATTAGGAATCTTGATTCACAGAGTAGTATGTTCATAGTGCCTAACGTTTAAGCTAAGGGGTGGGCTTTAGCCCGTCCCAGTGAGCGAAGCGAACGATTTGAGCACATAGTTAGGTATCTGCTCCGCGTTGCATGCGTGCCTTGCGCCAGTGCTCAAGAAGCTCAGTATTGCCAGAGGCTACCTCGATGAGCATTTGAAGTGACAAGACAGAGCCAGGGACAATGCCTTCCTCATCAATTTCCTGACTATCGATATCTGGGTTGATAGCGATTTCAAGATTTACAATCCACCATACTTCTACCTTGCGTAATAGTTCTACAAGCTCTTCGAATTGAGTTTCGTGCTTCGATTCAACTTGCCCGGTTACCACCTCGAATAGTTGATGTGCCAGTAGGTTTCTAGTTTTCTTTAGGCACTCATATTTCTCTAGGTCCGTACTGTCAATTGCACCGCTTTCATGCAGCCACTCAAGTGATGCATAGAGTGGGCTCTTGTTCCGGGATATGACTTTGCTTTGGTATTCGGAGCTAATAATTGGTCCGTTTTCATCCCAGCCATTTGTGTAGAAATTTCGGAGGTGATCGACCACAGAGTTTTTTAATATCTCGAATGTGGTGATAAACATTGTCGCCAAGAAAAGAGAGGGCCTGACTACGTCAGGGTCTAGAAATCGTTCCCAGCGTTCGGAGGTGGTTTCCATCAGGTACCTAACGGTTAAGCTAACAGGCGAGCAAAAGCGCAGCTTTTGCGAGTCCAGTGAGCGAAGCGAGCGGTGTTGAGCGTATTGTTATCTGAATACTTTGCTGCCAAATTGATCGTGATCATACATAAAGGCTTCGATTAGCTTTGAGTTTTCTGCTTTTTCTGGGTTATTTCTGATGTATTCATCAAAACTGTCTTTATGTTTTTCCGGTATTTTATCGTAAGCATCTGAAACTGCCTTGGCCTTTTCTATGATGTAATTTATAAAACCATCGGGCCACCAATATTTTCTGGGGCTAATTTGTCCGTGCTTAATGGCTATTCTGCTTGAGCGCATCTTGTTAAGGCTCTTTGCCTTAACGGCTCCGAGAATAATGAAGCGGGGCAGTTTTGTGTATATGAATAGATCTGTTGAATTGCCAATAATGTCCATTGACATTGTGCGCAAGAAATATCTATTTATATTTGGCGGCAATCCTGTCTCTGTTGTGGATTCAATTCGCTCTAGCGGAAATACATGTTGCTCGTATTGATTAAGGTTTGTCTCTTCGCCAAGAAGAAATTTCCGTAAATGATGCTCGGCGTCATCTAAGGACTTGTTATATTCTTCTGATTTTTGCTCGCTATCGTTTTTGCTGCGAATGTATGTAAGCGTTCGCCAAGATAGCGAGGCGCATAATTTTGGCATCCACTCATCATAAGTTGCTACGGAGACGCCTTGGTCTGCGAATGGGTAAAAAATCTTGTTCGCAAACTCTCGCTCCCACTGTGAAAATAGCGCTTCACAATCTCCGCAAAGCCAATGCTCTTTCGCGATATCCTGAGCGCGCTTATTGACTTCGTTGCTTTCTCTAATGTAGCCGGTAATGCCAGTTTTCTTGACCCACTTGCCAATGAACTTAGGGATAAAGTGGCTTTCTTTCAGTACCGCTTCTGAATGACAAAGGCGACATGTTCCTTGCACTTTGGTCTCCTAGCTCAGATAACGATTAAGCTAAGGGGCCGGCTTCGCCGGTCCCAGTGAGTGAAACGAGCGATTTGAGCGCATTGTTAGAGGATGCCTCGCTGTTTTTGATAAACGTGTATCCCAAGAGAGCCAAAAGCTACGGTTAGCGAGCTGAACATAAGTATAAAGGCTGCAAGGCAACCAAGATCCCAAGGGTCACCTTTTACGCTGCGTACTTCTGAAGGGTCAGGGGCAGTCGATGTGTATATTTTTTCTGTATACATTATGAGGCCTTTGTTTTTGGCTTCTTGTATAACCACATTTCTTTCTCTATCAATTGTTCTGTGCTCGAAATCAATATCGAGTGCAAATGTTCGTATTCCGACAAAGGTGAATAATGCAAGGACTGCTAGTGTGGCTGCAGTGGTTGAAATTTTCCTCGCAACATCTAGAGATGCTAATTTGTCTTGGTATGCGGTAAGTAGCAACAGCGAAAATGCAGCTATGACGCTGCCGAACGCTGGATAAAGCTCGGCTATTTTTGAGTTCTCCACGGCAATTGGTAGCTTCAGAATTGCGGCAGCGCCAGGAAATAAAACTGTAACAGCAGTAAGAACTCCCCAAAGAGATGTTAAGAAGTTTACAAGGCGCATCATGGGGAACTTCCTCTAACGTTTGGTTAAGGGGCCGGCTTTAGCCGGTCCCGAGTGAGCGAAGCGAGCGACTTGAACCAGTTGTTAGGCTTGGCCACTACTCGGTGCCGCCATAATTTTTCATTGCCCCAAGCTGTACTGCGGTGACTACCGATAATAGGCTGGTTCCAATCATTAAGCCTTTTCTTTCTTTATAGGTATGAAATATTCCTACTAAGCGAGTAAGAGACCAATCGTTTGAAAGCTCATGGCTGGCAGGCCAAGAAAATATTCCACCACCACTTACACCCCGTGGGCTAAGCGGGTTCATTTTTTTACCATCGATTGGGGAGATGGCGTTTTTTTTACGGAATCGAACGATTATGCTGGAGTCACTAGTTAAATCTAGTTCATTGTATGTTTCGGTTGTGGCCGAAAGTCCGCGATAGGATGCAAGCTCTGAGCTAAAAACATCACCATTTTGGCGTGATTTACTTGCTGGGTAGCCGCAAATTGAGTACATACTTAACTCAGTTGCGTTGTGGATAATTTCGCATCTTGACTGATGTAAAGGCTTGAAGTGGGCAAGTAAACTTCGGGCGAAGGTTGAGTCTAGCCTGAAATAAGCTATATCTACTGTGTCTTCCGATCTTTTGCTTTCAGGCAACAAGTCCACATATGCCATGTATCCTTCAACTGCAGATATGCCGTTTGCGGTCGGGGCCATCAAGCTCCCGTACTCAGTTATATCTGTAACGTGTGCTGCGGTGAAAAGAAACGGGGCACCTTGAAACTCTACAAAGATACCAGTTCCAACCTGCTCAACTTTTCCTGAGCTTATGTGCTCTACAAAGATAGGGACAAGAGAGTCGTGTGGGTCGACAGCGTACATATAGAGCCTAACGTTTGGTTAAGGGGCCGGCTTTAGCCGGTCCCGAGTGAGCGAAGCGAACGACTTGAACCGATTGTTAGATGCCATGCACGACTAAGCCGATGGCTGCAAATATCATGAAGACTTGAGCGCCAAGTATTTTGATTTGGTTGGTGAATCGTGTTATTTGCGTGTTTGGTTTTGGTTCCTTTTGGGAACCTTGATTCCAGCTTTTGATTATTTCATCTCTATAGGGTTTTGGTAGTGATAAAAGATAGTGGGCTGCAACCTTGGCTGTATCTGTGTTTTCTTGGAGATACTGGGAGGCGTCAGAGACTTTTTCTTTTGAATGCATTGCAGTAATTTTAGATTGCGCTTCTTCTGCAGCCTTATCAACGATTTTTAATGCACTTATTTGGACGGCAAGAATTTTCTGCGTAAGACCAAGCAAAATTGATAGGGCCAAAATGACTATGAAGCTCTTGGTGTACCCTTGGCCGATGTTGGAAATCAAACTTTCCAGGCTGGATATTGAAAGTGCAATTGATGCTGCTGCGCCCCCAGTTAGCCAGGTAGAAAATTTATCAAGCTCAGGGCTTGGTGAGGTGGTTGCATCAATAATTGCGTTTAGGGAGCGCTTTTCAAGGTCTTGTAAGTTATTGTCTGGCACTTAGCCCTCCTTGGTATCTAACGTTTGGTTAAGGGGCGGGCTTTAGCCCGTCCCAGTGAGCGAAGCGAACGGTTTGAACCAGTTGTTAGGCCTTTGTTTGATGACTTTACTGATCATAATTATGAATTGGTACTTCGTTCAGATAGTCGGTTAGCTCTTCGGCGCTGATGCCGGGAGCCCCCAGTTCTAACCAATGTTCAAACTCCGCTGAATACGATGAATGAACATATGTACCTTTGATGACTCTCTGCTGCGAAAGACCGAACTGCGCTGCGTACCTAACATGATAAATCGCCATGACCCAAGCACGGCTTTCTTCTCTGCTTGCCTTTGAGATGCCAATGCTGTGCGGTAGCGTGTAACTAGATTCGCCCTCCATCAACTCTCGCAAGTCTTCAGGCCGATTTGCTACCAACCAGCGTAGTGCCTGTTTATGTAGATGAGTCACAGCTGACTTCATGAGAGGCCTAACGATTAAGCTAAGGGGCAGGCTTTAGCCTGTCCCAGTGAGCGAAGCGAACGATTTGAGCGCCTTGTTAGGCATGATAACTCAAAACTGTAAAAGTTCTTCATTAACACAGTCGTTCAAAACACCTGAAATTTCCTTGCCGATAATTGCTAATACATTTGATATGTCACTGTTTCTTGGGTCAACGACACCACCAAAAGCAAATGCGATAATTTCTTTGCCTGTGAGTGTTATTTGATCTGGGGCTGTGGATTGAATAGCAAGTCTTGCATCACAACGCGACAGTTTAAGAAATAGTTCGTTTTCTTCGCTCAAGCCTGCCCATTCTGCGAACTCTTTGTTTTCTTCTGGAACCCATTCTGGATCGTTTTCGATTTGAATTATAAACGGTGTTGGAGTTAGGACTATTAGCTGAGGTATGACTATGCCGCAGTCGCTCCACTCGGTAGGCATGGTTTTCCAGCTTGTATTTTGCTAAATGAGTGTGCCAAGCAATTGAAGCTCTAAATTGGTCTTGCTTGATTCATAGCAGATGTGGGCTGAAGTAATCATTCGAAGAGTGCCTAACGTTTGGTTAAGGGGCGGGCTTTAGCCCGTCCCAGTGAGCGTAGCGAACGATTTGAACCACTAGTTAGGCCGAGAGATTGGTAGTACATGACTTCCCCGCTCTGTTCTTAATTAGCTCAAGGCAACGATACGCAAGCTCTGAGTTCGTATTTGCCAGCCTGGAAAGCACCTCTCTCATTTCGGCTTCGTCTACAAACGGAAACACCTCCAAATGAAGCGCAATACGTAATTTACGGTTGTCTTTGCCCTCGCGAAGCCAATCTTCAACGGCGCGTGTGATGCTCGCGCCGTTATCGTTAGTGCGCCAAGCGAGTAAGTCAAACAGGCCGCAGACTACCTCGTAGGGCACAGAGCGAGGAATTTCGCTAAACAAGCGGTCTGCCAAACCACCATCGCCAAACTCCTCAACTAACGTGAATAAGGCTTCTTCATCAAGCGATTTCCAGGTGCCATCGTCTCGGCTGAGGCAAATCGTATCGATTGCGCGTGCTACCAGTGGATGCATTAGTGGCCTAACGTTTGGTTAAGGGGCGGGCTTTAGCCCGTCCTAGTGAGCGAAGCGAGCGATTTGAACCAATTGTTATGCGATTTCACGGAACCACTTTAAGTTCAATTTTGGCACCATCTGGAAGTTGCTCAATTTGCTTGCCGAGGTCACCAGAGAACCTAACAATTTCTAGTAACGGTGCTACCTTAACGTTTGAGCCACCATACTCACCGCCTAAAGCACCTGGAATTACCATGTGGTATTTATACCCTGGCTCTAACTTTCCGAGTGTTTTCTCAGCTTCTAAGACCATAGCTGACATAAACCAGTCCTCGAGGAATTCTTCATTTTTAATGAGGGCGTTGTACTCTTCGATTGATTCAGCTACAACCTCACAATAAACATCTTCAGGACATAGGCGCCAAAACCTGTCACTGAAGTCTTTCACGATTAGATTACCAAACTCGTTTTCTATAACGATTTCTTGGGGATCAATACCTACCCAGCCCCAAGCATTTTTGATTTCGTTAAGTATGCTCATATTTTTAATTTCGCATAACGATAAGCTAAGGGGCGGCGGAACGCCGTCCCAGCGAACGGAGTGAGCGATTTGAGCGACTTGTTATGCTCGCTCATTTTTTTAACTGCTCTGATGCGTGCCAAAGCTGGTTATAGGCGGCTATTGAGTCTTCGCATTCTTTAAAGAAAGTTTCCTGCGATTTACCAAGTCTTGCAAACTCGGTACGCCAGAAACGTTCAATAAACTCACTCCCGCCAGACATCTTAGTGGATGACTGAAAGGCAGCCATCTGCTGCATTACACCGCAAACGCCAGTCATTTTTGACACCAAGAGCATGTCTTGCAAAGAAGACTCTTCGTTTGCGTGTGCCGAGCTGGCGAGCCCCAAAATAATGAAGAGGAACTGAAGTGTTTTCATGGAGAGGCTCCGATCAGGCATAACGTTTGGTTAAGGGGCCGGCTTTAGCCGGTCCCGCAGTGAGCGAAGCGAACGACTTGAACCATTTGTTAGGCCGTTACGCAAAAAGGTTTGGGTCACGGAATTGGATGCATATGTGGTCGCGAACAGATTCAGGGCGACCCCAAATATCGTTCAGAGCGAATTTCTTGCCGAACACTGTTATAGCTAAACCTTCAGCGGTGCGTTCACCGGAGTTTTCGGGGGCAATGATTACTGCTAGAGACATGCCTACGATGTAGCTAATGGGTAGATTCCAGTGATCCTTTCCTATTTGTAGCCCACCTTCGATATTGAAGGTCAGCCGTGGGTCTAACTCCCCCTCGTGTGCAATTGGGGTGCGGCCAAAATTATATAGGGCATCGTGAAACGATACCCCGTCAAAGCTGCAGCCCTTGAAGACATTGCCAGTTGCTATGGCTGTAATTAACACCTCTTCATCTTGAAGAAATGCTTTTATACGTTTTCCAACGCCATCTTTGGGGCGACGTTTCTTGGCTGTTTTATCTATTGCGGGGAATAAATTTACCAGGGCTCCCTCGCAGTCTTGAGACCCTAGCCGCTCTATACATTGCTGGAGGCGGCGACTAACTCCACTTGGTGCATTCATGTTTTAGGCCTAACGTTTGGTTAAGGGGCGGGCTTTAGCCCGTCCCGAGTGAGCGCAGCGAACGGCTTTGAACCAATTGTTAGAGGAATATCCTCTTGCCTAATCTCGATTGGCCCTGCAATTTTGATTTTTTCTAGCGCGTCATTCAGTAGTTCATTTCTTTTTATGGCAAAAACATCTTGAATGTAAATGCTGCTTAAACACTGGGTTAATGAACTCCAGATTACAGCTTTAGGTGTTTTTATTAGAAGGTTAACGCCTTCAATAATTTCGTTTTTTGATGAAATTCTTTCTAGACGGAGGTTTAAGGCAGAATGGAGGCTTTTCTGTTTTTCTTTGGTTAGGCTTGAGAAATATTTTTCCAGAGAAAATGTTACATTCGATGCGTTGTGCACAAGCATATTCCTGAGCTCCGAGAGCTCGGATATAAATCGCCTTTCTGCTTTACTTAGCAGTTTGAGGGCCGAGATAAAGGCGGTTTTTCCACATTTCTTATTGCTCATATCGAGATGCGCAAATATGTCGCCGAGTTCGTACTTGCCAAAGTAATGGCAAAGCATATCTGCACACGCGGATTCCAATAATGCGTGCGACTTGATGATGAGAGACCAATCATCTTCATTGATGAGGCTGTCGATGAATCCTTTAGGAAGGCCGAAAGCTTCCTCAAGAGCAGCAAGGTCATCGATGCCTTGTTTCATCGTCACGCGTAATTCCTCTAACGATTAAGCTAAGGGGCGGGCTTTAGCCCGTCCCAGCGAACGAAGTGAGCGATTTGAGCGCATAGTTAGCCTCTTAGGTACGCAATATATGTTTCGCTAACTGGGAGTGCGATTGCTACAGTTGCCCACAGGATTGGGAGGTCGTACTCAATAAACTGTAGGTCTGTGGTTGCGTATTTTAAATATGTGGATATTTCTAGCGCAAAAACTGCCATAAGTGAGATGTTAACGGACCTTGGCTCTTGATGACCGTTGTTGTTTGCAATGTATGTGATGTTTCTTTTAAAGATGCCGCGCTTTATTGTTGGGTAGCCTTTTTGGACTTCCATGAACTGTGGGTCATGAGCTTTTATATGGCTCAGTATTTTTTCACGCTTTGCTATGTATTTTTCTGTGGCTAGCGTGTGGCTGGGGTTGTGGTTCTTGTGCAAATGATTAAATCTAATTAACTCGTAAAACATGGCTAACCAGATAAAGTAGCTTAATATTTCCGGCCTGCTCAGGGTTACCGCCATTCCGGGTGCGTTGATAGCGTTTATCTCGGCACCCGCTAGCCAAAATATTATCAGGACGCTGCAGGCTATCAGTAAGTTACGTCTGCATTTTGATAGTTCTTCGCTCACGCGCAGATTTCCATTAAGGGGCTAACGTTTGGTTAAGGGGCGGGCTTTAGCCCGTCCCAGAGAGCGAAGCGAACGATTTGAACCAGTTGTTAGAGGGTGGCAAGTTCGCGGAGCTTCTTTCCTAAATTCTGCATTTCTTCACGAGTGTACCCAACAAGTGTGGGCATTTCCCAGTCGTAAAATTTGGTATCTGATGTTGCTTGAAATACTAAATTGCTCAGTGCCGCTAGTTCTTGATTTGTGAAGATGCCTGCATATACGGCTTTCACCGCTTCTGCCATTGGCTCGGTGATATTGTTAATAACACTCGTGGCAATAACGACATCACCTTTTTCTTCGGATTTAACCAGTGCTTCGGCTATCGCGTCTTTGATGCTTTGAGTGGAGTCGGCCATGACAACCTCTAACTATTAATTAGGCGACACGGCTGTCGCGTTTGCCCACGACAGCTGTCGCATAACCTTCCTTGTCGTCCTGCAAGTCCTTGTCTGGCCTGAAGATGCTCGCGGCAAACGCGACAGCGCTCAGGGAGAAACGCGACAGGGATGACGGCAAGCCCAAGCTGCTGGATCGACTGCACCAGCAGATTCACGCCCGAAACTAGTCCATCCATAGCGAGCCTGTCCATGACGGGTGGGCGAAATGCCATTGCGCCTGCGTCGCTATCGGTATCCGCCTGGAAGGGCGGGGGGCGAGGCCTCCCTTACCACCCACAGAATCTGTTGGCAGTCCTGTGGATAAACTGCGCAAAAGCCGCTGCCGGCCAGCGTTCAGGCGGGCTGGCGGGGGCCGTGCAGTTTTTGTTCAAGGGCATCTCATAGGGGTTATCGCCAGGCGCTATATCCTTGTGGATCAATGCCTTGCTCCGAGTTTTCAACAGTGGCGGGTGGCCATGAGGCCGTCCGCGCGCTCATGCACAGAATCTGGGGAAAGTGCTGTGGATAAGATGCGGGAAAACCGCGCCGGGCCAGGCGGCATCGGGGCTGCGCGGCGCTGGTGATTTTCCGTGCAGGGTCATGCTTGTGGCATAGCGAGCGGCTATAGTGATCGGCCGATTTTTACCCCGTGGAGTGCATTCGATGTCCGATGCTGGTGAGCGACCCGCCCCCGTCAGTCTGCTGCAGGCCTTCTGGTTCTGGCTCAAGCTGGGGCTGATCAGCTTCGGCGGGCCGGCCGGGCAGATCGCGATCATGCACCAGGAGCTGGTGGAGAAGCGCCGCTGGCTGTCCGAGCGGCGTTTTCTGCATGCGCTGAACTACTGCATGTTGCTGCCCGGGCCAGAGGCGCAGCAGTTGGCCACCTATATCGGCTGGCTGCTGCACCGCACCTGGGGCGGGGTGATCGCCGGGGTGCTGTTCGTGCTGCCGTCGCTGCTGATCCTGATCGTCCTGTCCTGGGTCTATATCGCCTTCGGCGACGTGCCGCTGGTGGCCGGGATCTTCTACGGCATCAAGCCGGCGGTGACCGCCATCGTGGTGCAGGCGGCCTGGCGCATCGGCGGCCGGGCGCTGAAGAATCGCTGGCTGTGGGCGATTGCCGCGGCGGCCTTCGTCGCCATCTTCGTGCTGCAGCTGCCGTTCCCGCTGATCGTGCTCGGCGCCGCGCTGCTCGGTTATCTCGGCGGGCGCCTGGCGCCGCAGCATTTCGCCGTCGGCGGCGGCCACGGTGCGGCGGACAAGTCCTATGGCGCGGCGCTGATCGACGACGACACGCCACCGCCGGCGCATACCCGCTTTCGTTGGCCGCGCCTGGCGCTGATCCTGCTGGTGGGCGCTGCGCTGTGGCTGCTGCCGATGGGTCTACTCACCGCGCTGTTCGGCTGGGACGGCAGCCTGACGCAGATGGGCTGGTTCTTCACCAAGGCCGCGCTGCTCACCTTCGGCGGCGCCTACGCGGTGCTGCCCTACGTCTACCAGGGCGCCATCGGCCATTACGGCTGGGTGACGCCGACGCAGATGATCGACGGCCTGGCCCTGGGCGAGACCACACCGGGGCCGCTGATCATGGTGGTGGCCTTCGTCGCCTTCGTCGGCGCCTATGGGCAGCCGGTGTTCGGCGCCGATTCGGCCTTCGCCAGTGGCGCGCTGGCGGCCTGCCTGGTCACCTGGTTCACCTTCCTGCCGTCGTTTCTGTTCATCCTCGCCGGCGGGCCGCTGGTGGAGTCGACCCACGGCGAGCTGAAATTCACCGCACCGCTGACCGGCATCACCGCGGCGGTGGTCGGGGTGGTCCTCAACCTGGCGCTGTTCTTCGGTTACCACGTGCTCTGGCCGGAGGGTTTCGCCGGCCGCTTCGACTGGCCTTCGGCGCTGATCGCCCTGGGCGCGGCGCTGGCCCTGTTCATGTTCAAGCGCGGGGTGATCGAGACCATCGCCGGTTGCGCCCTGGTCGGCCTGGCGGTGCATCTGCTGCTATAGGGTCAATGCCAGGCGCAGCCGGTCCCTGTGCTGCAGGCCGTGCTCGAACAGCGGCTCGGGGTAGTGGGTGAGGAAGTAATCCGGCTCCACCGCCACCACGCGAAAGCCGGCGCGCTGGTAGAAGGTCAGCTGGTGGCCGAAACTGCCGGTGCCCAGCTCCAGGCGCCGTGCGCCCAGTAGTCGGGACTGGGTGATGGCGTCGTCCAGCAGCAGGCGGCCGATGCCCTGGCCCTGGTGCTCGGGCGCCACGGCGATGTTCATCAGCTCCCAGGTGTCGGCCGTCAGCGCTTTGAGCAGGTAGACGCCGACGGTTGTTCGGCCCAGGCGTGCCACCACGCAGTGGCAGTCGTGCAGATAGCCGGCGATGGTCTCTGTGCTGGGATCGGCTTCCAGCAAAAGGTGCATCGGCGCCTGGTCCCCGGGGACGCTGTGCAGGCTCGGGTTGGGCATGGGGCGGTTCCATCCGTTTCGTTTAAATAGCTTTAAGTTATAAATAAATTTTTATTTATTCTTTTTGTTTCTCTGCGTTCCTCAGCATAGTGAGCCCCACGCAAGCCACTGGCACAGGAGCGCCACCATGAGTATTCGTCTGGGCGACATCGCCCCCGACTTCGAACAGGATTCCAGCGCAGGCCCCATTCGTTTCCACGACTGGCTGGGCGACAGCTGGGGCATCCTCTTCTCCCACCCGGCCGACTTCACGCCGGTGTGCACCACCGAACTGGGCTTTACCGCCAAGCTCAAGGACGAATTCGCCCAGCGCGGGGTCAAGGCCATCGCCCTGTCGGTCGACCCGGTGGATTCGCACCTCAAATGGATCGACGACATCAACGAGACGCAGCACACCGCGGTCAACTTCCCGATCATCGCCGATGCCGACCGCAAGGTCTCGGACCTCTACGACCTGATCCACCCGAACGCCAACGACACCCTGACCGTGCGTTCGCTGTTCGTCATCGACCCGAACAAGAAGGTGCGCCTGACTATCACCTATCCGGCCAGTACCGGGCGCAACTTCCACGAGATCCTGCGCGTGGTCGATTCGCTGCAGCTGACCGACAACTACAAGGTGGCCACCCCGGCCAACTGGCAGGACGGTGACGAGGTGGTGATAGTGCCGTCGCTCAAGGACGAGGCCGAGATCGCCGAGCGCTTCCCCAGGGGCTATCGCGCCGTGAAGCCGTATCTGCGCCTGACCCCGCAGCCGAATCGCTAAGGACTGACCATGCATGTCGTGTTGCTGTCCGGCAGCCCCGCGGCGCGTTCGCGCACCGAAGTGCTGCTGGACCATGTGCGCCGGCGGCTGGAGGCGCAGCAGGTGGAAGTGAGCCTGCTGCGGGTGCGCGATTTTCCCGCCGAGGACCTGCTGCATGCGCGCGCAGGCAGCCCGGCTATCCAGCAGCTGCAGGCCGTGGTGGCCAGCGCCGATGGCCTGGTGGTCGGCACGCCGGTGTACAAGGCGTCCTTCACCGGTGCGCTGAAGGTGCTGCTGGATCTGCTGCCCGAGCGTGCCTTGGCGCACAAGGTGGTGCTGCCGCTGGCCAGTGGCGGCAGCCCGGCCCATCTGCTGGCGGTGGATTACGCGCTCAAGCCGGTGCTGGCCGCGCTCAAGGCGCAGGAAATGCTCTCCGGCGTGTTCGCCGTGGACCAGCAGATCGCCTACCCGGAAGGCGGCGAGCCTGCGCAGCTCGACGAGGAGCTGCGCGAACGCCTCGACGAGTCGGTCGAACAGCTGCTCGCCGCATTGGCGCGGCGGCCGCAACCGCTCGATCCGAAGCTGTTGAACGACCGGCTGGTAAACGCCCGCTGGAGTATTTGATCCACCCGTAATACCCCGCCTTACTCGCCCGCCAACGGGCAAGCAGGCCCACACTCAACTTGCAAAGGAGGTCGCCATGGGCGCCAACACTTTGCGTCGGAGTCTGGTCGCCCTGTTTGCCGCGGCCATTTCCTTCGGCGCCATCACTCAAGCTCAAGCCGAGACGCTGCGGATCGGTTATCAGAAATACGGCACCCTGGTGCTGCTCAAATCCAGCGGTGCGCTGGAAAAGCGCCTGGCCGCACAGGGCGTCAAGGTGCAGTGGACCGAGTTCCCGGCCGGCCCGCAGCTGCTCGAAGGGCTCAACGTGGGCTCCATCGACTTCGGCACCACGGGCGAGACGCCGCCGGTATTCGCCCAGGCCGCCGGTGCCGACCTGCTCTACGTGGCGTTCGAGCCGCCGGCGCCGCTCAGCGAGGCGATTCTGCTGCCCAAGGATTCACCGATCAAAACGGTGGCCGAACTCAAGGGCAAGAAGGTCGCCCTGAACAAGGGCTCCAACGTGCATTACCTGCTGGTGCGCGCACTGGAGGAAGCCGGTCTGAGCATCACCGATATCACGCCCGTGTACCTGCCGCCGGCCGATGCCCGCGCCGCCTTCGAGCGTGGCAGCGTCGATGCCTGGGTGATCTGGGACCCCTTCCAGGCTGCCGCCGAACAGCAGCTGCAGGCCCGCACCCTGCGCGACGGCCAGGGCCTGGTGAGCAACCACCAGTTCTACCTGGCCGCGCGCCCCTTCGCCGAAAAGCACCCCGAGGTAGTGGTCGCCCTGGTGGACGAAATCCGCAAGACCGGCGAGTGGACCCGCGCCAACGTCGACCAGGCCACCGCCCAGGTTGCACCGCTGCTGGGCCTGTCCCCCGAGATCACCCGCACCGCGGTGCAGCGGCAGAGCTACGGCGCGCAGCTGATCACCGCCGAGGTGGTGAGTGCGCAGCAGAAGATCGCCGACACCTTTAGCGAGCTGAAGCTGATCCCCAAGCGCCTGAGCATTGCCGAGGTGATCTGGCGGCAGCCGGCCAAGGTCGCCCAGGCGCAATAGAACCCTCACCCCCAGCCCCTCTCCCGGCGGGAGAGGGGAGCGAATCCAAGGAGACCCCTCCATGAGCCTCAATATCTTCTGGTTCCTGCCTACCCATGGTGATGGCAAGTACCTGGGCACCGCCGAAGGCGCGCGCGCCGTCGACCACGGCTACCTGGCGCAGATCGCCCAGGCCGCCGACCGCCTCGGCTACGGCGGCGTGCTGATCCCCACCGGGCGTTCCTGCGAGGACTCCTGGCTGGTGGCGGCCTCGCTGATCCCGGTGACGCAGACCCTGAAGTTCCTGGTCGCCCTGCGCCCGGGGATCATTTCGCCGACCGTGGCCGCGCGCCAGGCGGCGACCCTGGATCGCCTGTCGAACGGCCGCGCGCTGTTCAACCTGGTGACCGGCGGCGACCCGGACGAGCTGGCCGGCGATGGCCTGCACCTGTCGCATGCCGAGCGCTATGAGGCGTCGGTCGAGTTCACCCGCATCTGGCGCCGCGTGCTGGAAGGCGAAACCGTCGACTACGCCGGCCAGCACATCCAGGTCAAGGGCGCCAAGCTGCTCTACCCGCCGATCCAGCAGCCGCGTCCGCCGCTGTATTTCGGCGGTTCCTCCGACGCGGCGCAGGACCTGGCCGCCGAGCAGGTCGAGCTGTACCTGACCTGGGGCGAGCCGCCGGCCGCGGTGGCCGAGAAGATCGCCCAGGTGCGCGAGAAGGCGGCCAGGCAGGGCCGTGAAGTGCGCTTCGGCATTCGCCTGCACGTGATAGTGCGCGAGACCAACGAGGAAGCCTGGGCCGCGGCGGATCGCCTGATCAGCCATCTGGATCAGGACACCATCGACCGCGCCCAGGCCTCGCTGGCGCGTTTCGACTCGGTCGGCCAGCAGCGCATGGCCGCCCTGCACGGCGGCAAGACGGACAACCTGGAGGTGTCGCCGAACCTCTGGGCCGGTGTCGGCCTGGTGCGCGGCGGCGCCGGCACCGCGCTGGTCGGCGATGGCCCGACCGTGGCGGCGCGGGTGAAGGAGTATGCCGAGCTGGGCATCGACACCTTCATCTTCTCCGGCTACCCGCATCTGGAAGAGTCGTACCGCGTCGCCGAACTGCTGTTCCCGCACCTGGACGTGGCCCAGCCGCAGCGTCCGGAGAGTCGCGGCTACGTCAGCCCGTTCGGCGAAATGATCTCCAGCGACATTCTGCCGAGGGCGGCTTCGGCGAGCTGAAAAGCATCCCGCTCGCTCCCACGGCGGTCCGCAAATGCAATCCGGGAACAGAAACACAGGATTCTTCGAGGCAACCATGAGCAACACGACCCTTAACACATTGGCCCTGCGCGCCGCGCCCTGGGCCCTGCCGCTGGGACTGCTGGCCGCCTGGCAGCTGGCGGTGGCCGGCGGCTGGCTGTCCAGCCGCATCCTGCCGGCGCCCAGCGCGGGGCTCGCCGCCGGCTGGGCGCTGCTGGCCTCCGGCGAAATCTGGCAGCACCTGGCGATCAGCGGCCAGCGCGCCGGCATCGGCTTCGCCATCGGCGGCGGCATCGGCCTGCTGCTGGGCTTTATCACCGGCCTGTCGAAATGGGGGGAGCGCTTTCTCGACAGCTCGGTGCAGATGATCCGCAACGTGCCGCACCTGGCGCTGATCCCGCTGGTGATCCTCTGGTTCGGCATCGACGAGGCGGCCAAGGTGTTCCTGGTCGCGCTCGGCACCCTGTTCCCCATCTACCTCAACACCTACCACGGCATCCGCAACGTCGACCCGGCGCTGGTGGAGATGGCGCGCAGCTATGGCCTGTCCGGCTTCGCCCTGTTCCGCCAGGTGATCCTGCCCGGTGCGCTGCCGTCGATCCTGGTCGGCGTGCGCTTCGCCCTGGGCTTTATGTGGCTCACGCTGATCGTGGCGGAAACCATCTCCGCCAGCAGCGGCATCGGCTACCTGGCGATGAACGCCCGCGAGTTCCTGCAGACCGACGTGGTGGTGCTGGCGATCCTGCTTTATGCGCTGCTCGGCAAGCTGGCCGACGTCGCGGCCAGGGGCCTGGAGCGCGTGTGGCTGCGTTGGCACCCGGCCTACCAGGCCAAGGCAGGTGGGCAATGACCGCACTGCACAGCATCCGCCAGGGCATCCCCCTGGCGATCGAGAAGATCGAGAAATCCTTCGGCGAGCGTCGGGTGCTCAAGGGCATCGACCTGCATATCCCGGCCGGCCAGTTCGTCGCCGTGGTCGGTCGCAGCGGCTGCGGCAAGAGCACGCTGCTGCGCCTGCTGGCCGGGTTGGATCAGCCCAGCGGCGGTCAGCTGCTGGCCGGCAGCGGTGCGCTCAACGCGGTGCGCGAGGACATCCGCCTGATGTTCCAGGACGCCCGCCTGCTGCCCTGGAAGCGGGTGATCGACAACGTCGGCCTGGGCCTGTCCGGCAACTGGCGTCAGCAGGCCGAGGAAGCCCTGGCCGCGGTCGGCCTGGCCGACCGCGCGGGTGAGTGGCCGGCGGCGCTGTCCGGTGGGCAGAAGCAGCGCGTGGCGCTGGCCCGGGCGCTGATCCATCGCCCGCGCCTGCTGCTGCTCGACGAGCCGCTGGGCGCGCTGGATGCGCTTACCCGCATCGAGATGCAGCAACTGATCGAACGTCTGTGGCAGCAGCATGGCTTCACCGTGCTGCTGGTCACCCACGACGTCGCCGAGGCGGTGGCCGTGGCGGATCGGGTGATCCTGATCGAGGACGGCCAGATCGGCCTCGACCTGGATGTGCAACTGCTGCGTCCGCGCCCGCACGGCTCGCCGCTGCTGGCCGCGCTGGAAGCGCGCGTGCTCGACCGGGTACTGGCGCAGCCGGAGCTGCCGACACCGCCCGACCCCCTATCACCCCTGCCCACGCAATTGCGCTGGGCACTGTGAAGCCGTAGCCCGGACTCTGTCCGGGGCGGCCCCAAGACTCCCCCGGAGTGCATCCGGGCTACATCAGTCGACCATCAGGAGCAATACCATGACCATCAAAGCCATCAACGTGCGTAACCAGTTCAAGGGCAGCATCAAGGAGATCGTCATCGGCGACGTGCTGTCGGAAATCGACGTGCAGACCGCCGCCGGCATCGTCACCTCGGTGATCACCACCCGCTCGGTGCGCGAGCTGGAACTGCAGGTGGGCAGCGAGGTGATCGCCTTCGTCAAATCCACCGAGGTGTCCATCGCCAAGCTCTGAGGGCCCGTGCCGGGCGCGGCTCATTCGGCCAGGCGCACCTGGTTGCGGCCGCCGTGCTTGGCCGCGTACAGCGCCTTGTCGGCGCGTTCGCGCAGTTGTTCGGCGTCGCTGTGCACGTCGGTGCCGGCGATGCCGACGCTGAGGGTGCAGGAGAATTCGCCGCCCTCGGCGATAAAGCGCAGCTCGGCGAAGCGCTGGCGGATCTCGTCGAGGATCAGCCTGGCCTGCTCCGGCGGGCAGTCCGGCAGCACCGCGAGGAACTCCTCGCCGCCGTAGCGACCCAGGCTGTCGATGCGCCGCAGGCGCTGGCGCAGCAGGTTGGCCAGGGCGCGGATGACGTTGTCGCCGGCGGCGTGGCCGTGGCTGTCGTTGACCCGCTTGAAGTGGTCGATGTCGAGCATCGCCACGCTGGCGCGGTCGCCGCTGCGCAGCGCGCGCTCCAGTTCGATGGCCACCTGTTCCTTGATGTCGCCGTGCTTGAGCAGGCCGGTCAGGCTGTCGCGGGCCAGGGCGGTGGACAGCAGGCGGGCGCGCTGGGCGCGGGAGAACACCGTGGCGACCAGGGCATGATCGGAGATGGGTTTGCTGACGAAGTCGTCGCCGGCCTTGATCAGCGCGCTCATCTGCTTGGCGATGTCGGTTTCCGCCGACAGGTAGATGATCGGGATGCGCAGCCAGTCGTCGTTGCAGCGGATGATCTGCGCCAGCTCCGGGCCGGTGCAGTCGGGCATGTTGACGTCGAGCAGCACCACCTCGGGGTTGAAGTCGCGCAGGTGGGCGAAGATCTGCGCCGGCTCGCGCAGCACCTCCACCAGCATGCCGGCGCCGCGCAGCACCAGGCTGTAGCGGCTGGCCAGGTCCTGGTCGTCGTCGACGATCAGCACCCGGTAGGGCTCGCCGTGCTGCTGGGCGAAGCAGCGCTCCAGGCGGCTCTCCAGCTGCGGGATGTCCACCGGCTTGGCGAAGAAGCCCAGGGCGCCGGCGCGCACCGCCTGCAGCTGGGTGGCGAAGTCGTCCTGCTGGGTCAGCACCAGCAGCGGCAGCGGCGCGTCCAGGCGCTGCTGCAGGCGCGCGGCGTAGTCCAGGCCGCTGCAGCTTTCCCCGGGCAGGTTGACGTCGACGATCAGCGCGTCCGGCAGGTGCTGCTGCAGGGCGGCGTCGAGGCCGGCGATGGAGTTGAAGTGCTCGGCCTGGTAGCCGAAGTTGTTCAGCGTCAGGCGCATGCTTTCGCCCGCCGCGGCCTCTTCCTCGAGGATGTAGATGTGCCGGCTGCCGCTATCGCTGCGCGGCGCCTTGCGCGCCGGGCGCGGCGCTTCGCCGACGGCGGTCGCGGCCAGCGGCTGGTTGCCCAGTTGCTGCAGCGCCGCGACGAACTCGCCGAGGCCCTGCTGCTGGCGCTGCAGGCGTTCCAGCCAGCGCTCGGCCTGCTGCTCCAGCTCGCGCGCCTGCTGGCCGAGCTGGACGAAGCCGAAGGTGCCGGCGCTGCCGGCCAGGCGGTGCAGCTGCTCGCGCAGGGCTTGCAGCAGGCGCTGGCGTTCGTCGGCGGCGGCGTCGAGCAACTGCCCGGCCTGCTGCGCCAGTTGCGGCAGCTCCTGGCGCAGGCGCTCGGCGAACTGCTGGCCGAGCTGCTGCAGGTGCTGCTGCAGGGCCTGGGGAATGGCATTGCCTTCGTGCTTATCCATGGCGCTGGCTCCAGATCTGGCGCACCTGGGCGGCGAGCTGCATGGGGTCGAAGGGTTTCACTATCACGTCGCGCGCGCCCAGGCTGCGGTAATGCGCCACTTCGCCGGGCTGCACCTTGGCGGTCATGAAGGCCACCGGGATCTCGCCGATGTCGACCAGCGCGCGCAGCCGCTCCAGGGTCTGCGGGCCGTCCATGCCGGGCATCATCACGTCGAGCAGGATGAAGTCGGGGGCGAAGCCCTGTACCTGGTCGAGGGCCTCCTGACCGCTGGCGCAGCTGAGCACCTGGAAGCCACCGACGGCCTCCAGGGCGACCTTGGCCACGGCCTGGATCGACGGGTCGTCCTCGACGTGGAGGATGCGCTTGAGTTCAGTCATGGCCGGTCTCCTTGGCGGGTAGCAGGCGAGTGAGCAGCTGCAGCAAGTGTTGTCCATCGTTGCGCGATTTGGCCAGCGCGGTGCGTACCTTGGCCAGCTGGGCGCCGTCCAGCTCGCTGGCCGAGAGCACCACCACCGGCAGTTGCGGCTGGCTGCGGCGCAGTTCCTCGACCAGCTCCAGACCGTTGCCGTCGGGCAGGCCGAGGTCGAGCAGGACCAGGTCGAAGGGTGGGCCGGCGAGCAGGCGGCGGGCCTGGGCGAGGTTCTCGGCGGCGACGAACTCGGCCAGTTCGCGGCCCTGTTCGGCGACCACCTGGCGCAGGTCGTGGTCGTCCTCGACGTGCAGCACCCGCGGTCTTTCCGGGAGGCCGCGCAGGGCGCGCGCCAGGCTGTCGAGCAGGCGCTGTGGGTCGATCGGCTTGCTCAGCCAGTCCAGCGCCGGCACGCCGCCGCCGAGTGCCAGGCGGCCCTGTTCGCAGGCGGCCGAGACTACCAGGATCGGCAGCTCGCGGTAGCGCGCATCGGCGCGCAGCTCGCGCACCAGCTGCAGGCCGTCGCCGTCCGGCAGCTTGAGGTCGAGGCTGATCGCCGCCGGACGCTCGGCGGCCAGGGCGCGGCGTGCCTCGGCCAGGCTGTGCGCCAGGCGCACGCGGTAGCCGGCATGCTCCAGCAGCTGACGCAGCAGCGCGGCGATGTCCGGTTCGTCCTCGACCACCAGCAGGCCGGGATGCGCGCCATCGGTGGCCGCTGTAGGCGGATCGGCGAGCAGGGCCAGCTCGAACCAGAAGCTGGCACCCTGGCCCTCGACGGAGTCGAAGCCGATCTGCCCGCCCATGCGCTCGATCAGCTCCTTGCTGATCGCCAGGCCGAGGCCGGTACCGCCCTTCTTGCGGCTGTCGCTGGCGTCGGCCTGGGAGAACTTGGCGAAGACGCGCTCGCGGAAGGCCGCGGCGATGCCCGGGCCGCTGTCGCTGACCGCAACCCGTACCCGCGCGCCGCGGCGCTCGGCGTGCAGCAGCACCTCGGCGCCGGGCGGCGAGTACTTCACCGCGTTGGAGAGGAAGTTGGCCAGCACCTGCTGCAGGCGCATGGCGTCGACCCGCACCCGCAGCGGCGGGCACTCGGCCAGGCGCAGCTGCACCTGGTGCTGGGCGGCATAGGCCTGGTTGCTGGCCAGGGCCTCCGCCAGCTGCTCGTCGAGCGCGCAGGGCTGCAGGTCGAACTGCATCTTGCCGGCTTCCAGCTTGTCCATGTCCAGCAGGTCGTTGATCAGGTGGCTGAGGCGCTGGCTGTTGGCCTGGGCGATGCCGAGCATCTGCTGCATGCCCGCCGGCACCGCGCCGAGGGCGCCGCCATTGATCAGGCCGAGCGAGCCGGCGATGGCGGTCAGCGGGGTGCGCAGCTCGTGGCTGACGGTGGAGACGAACTCGCTTTTCAGCCGTTCGATGCGCTTGGCCTCGCTCTGGTCCATGGTGGTACCGGTGATGCGCAGCGGATAGCCGTCGGCACCGCGCTGGATATAGCCGCGCAACAGCACCGGCAGCGGCGTGCCGTCGACGCACAGCAGGCGGCAGTCGATGGTGAAGTAGGTGGCACCCTGGCGCAGCGCCTGCATCAGGCTGGTACGCGCCGCCGCCAGGTCGTCCGGGTGCACCAGGCGCTCCCAGCCCAGCGGGTCGTCGGCGAAGCCAGGCGGGCCCTGTTCGGGGTGGCCGAGCATCTGCCAGCCGCGCGCCGAGGCGAAGAAGCTGCCGGCCTTGAGGTCGATGTCCCACCAGCCGTCGTTGCTGCCCTTGAGCGCCAGGGCCAGGCGTTCCTCGCTCAGGCGCAGCTGCTCGGTGATGCGGTCGGCCAGTTGCTGCACCTGCGCGCGGCGCTGGCTGAGGCTGCTGACCAGGAAGAACAGCAGCAGGCCGATGCAGCCGCCGAGCGCCAGCAGCGAGCTCTCGCCGCGGTGGGCGTCGGCGAGAAAGCCCGGGGCATGGTGAAAGTGCAGGCGCCAGCTTTGGCCGAACAGCTCCAGCTGGCGCTGGGCGGCGGCCGGTGTGCTGGCCGGGGTATCGCCGCGGCTGCTGTAGAGCAGCTCGCCGGCCGCGGCGGCGGGGCTGGCGTAGAGCTCGAAGTCCAGCTCGCGCTGGCGGCCGCCGAGGATGCCGTGCATCAGGTCGTGCACCCGGTAGGGGCTGTAGGCGAAGCCGCGCAGGGCGGCCAGGCGTTGCTCGGGGCTGTCCAGCGGCTGCCCCGGCCAGTACACCGGCACGTACAGCAGCAGGCCCGGCTGCACCCGGCCGTGGGTTTCCTGGACCAGGGTGACGCGCCCGGACAGGCGGCTCTGGCCGCTGCGCGCGGCATCCAGCATGGCGGCCCGGCGCACCGGCTCAGACAGCATGTCGAAGCCGAAGGCGACCAGGTTGCGCCCGGCGAACGGCTCGATATAGCGGATGGCGCTGTACAGCGGGCGCTGGCCGAACGGGCGCACGCGGAAGTTGATAAAGCCCTCGGTGCGCAGCGCGGTTTCGAAGGCGGGCAACTGCTCGGCGCGCAGCACCTGGCTGAAACCCAGGCCCTGGATGCCCGGGTAGCGCTCGCCCAGGCGCAGGCGCTCGGCATAGCGACGCCAATCGTCGCGGCTGACCTCGTCGCTGGTGTCGAGCAAGGCGGCGGCGCCGAGCAGGATGCTTTCCTGATTCTGCATGCGCTGGACTATGGCTTCGCTCAGCTCGTCGGCGAGCAGCTCGAGCTGGCGCGCGGCCGCTTCGCTCTGGCTCTGGCGCAGGTTGTGCCAGGCCAGCAGCGTGGCGCCGAGGGCCAGCGCCAGCACGCCCCAGGCCAGCAGATTGGCGCGGCCGAACAGCTGGCCGAGCAGTTGCAGACGCAGCCCGTTGGCGTTACTCATGGCTGCCCCCAGCCAGCGGCAGGTCGATCCAGAAGGTGCTGCCCTGGCCCGGCGTCGAGTCGAAGCCGATCTGCCCGCCCATGCGTTCGACCAGCTCCTTGCTGATCGCCAGACCGAGGCCGGTGCCGCCCTGCTGGCGGGTGTCGCCGGCATCGGCCTGGGCGAACTTGCTGAAGATGCGCGGCTGGAAGCTCTCGGCGATGCCCTGGCCATGGTCGCGCACGCTGATCCGCACCCAGCCCTGGCGCGGCGCGGCACTCAGCTCCACGCGTTGGCCGGCGGCGGAGAACTTGGCGGCGTTGGCCAGCAGGTTGGCCAGCACCTGCTCCAGGCGCTGGGCATCGGCCAGCACCTGGCAGTCGGCGCCGGGCAGCAGGCGCAGCTGCACCCGATGGTGCTCGGCATAGGGCTGGTTGCTCTGCAGCGCCTGCGCCAGCAGCGCGCGCAGGGCCAGCGGCTGCAGCTCGAGGCGCATCTTGCCGGCGACCAGCTTGTCGATGTCGAGCAAATCGTCGATCAGCTTGCGCAGGCGCTGGCTGTTGCTCTGGGCGATCTCCAGCATCTGCCGCATGGCCTCCGGCACCGCGCCAAGGGCGCCGCCGTTGATCAGGCCGAGCGAGCCGGCGATGGCAGTCAGCGGGGTGCGTAGCTCGTGGCTGACGGTGGAGACGAACTCGTTCTGCAGCTGCTCGCCGCGCTTGCGTTCGCTGATGTCGCTGATGAAGCCGTGCCAGAGGACGTCGCCGCCGGGCAGGCGCTGCGGCGCGGCGCGCCCCTCGACCCACAGCGGGCCGTGCAGCGGGTGCAGCACGCGGTATTCCTGGTGCCAGGTGCTCAGGTCTTGCGCCGAGCGGGCGATGGCCGCGCGCACCTGCGGCGCGTCGTCCGGGTGCAGGCGGGCGAGGGCCGGCGCGGCGTCCTCGGCGACCTCCTCGGGGGCGCAGCCGTAGATATCCAGGATGCCGGCGCTGGCATAGGGAAAGCAGCTGCTGCCGTCGGCGCGCAGCAGGTACTGGTAGACCATCCCCGGCAGCTGCGCGGCGATGCGCTGCAGGCGCAGGCGCGCCTCGTCGCGCTGGCTGAGGTCGTTGGCCACCAGCAGGTAGCCTTGCAGCGCCTGCTCCTCGGCGCGGATCGGCGACAGGTTCAGGCGTACCGGCAGGCTCTGCCCGCCGCGTGTGCGCAGGCGCCCCTCGGCGCTCTGCGGGCCGTTGGCGCAGGCGGCGCAGAGGCGCTCGAACTGGCCGGCCTCGACCAGCAGGCGCGGCATGTGCTGGCCGCTCAGGGCCGCGGCCGAATGCTCCAGCAGCTGCTGCGCCTCGGGGTTGCTGCGCAGCACCCGGCCCTGCGGGTCGAGCACCAGCACCGCGCTGCCGGCGTTGTCCAGCATGGCCTGGTGCATGGCGCTCTGCTCGGCCTGGCGGCGCGCCTGCAGGCGCAGCTCGAACAGCTCGCCGGTGAGTCGCGCCAGGTGCTGCAGCTGCTGGCGCTGGTGCGCATCGAGGTGGCGCGGCTGGCGGTCGATCACGCACAGGGTGCCGAGGGCCAGGCCGTGGCGGTCGTGCAGCGGCATGCCGGCGTAGAAGCGGATATGCGGCGCGGCGGTGACCAGCGGATTGTCGCGAAAGCGCGCATCCTCCAGGGCGTTGTCCACTTCCAGCGGCGCGTCGGCGGCCACGGCATGGGCGCAGAAGGCCAGTTCGCGCGCGGTCTGCTCGGTGTCCAGGCCGACCCGGCTCTTGAACCACTGGCGCTCGGCGTCGATCAGCGAGATCAGCGCGATGGGGGTGGCGCAGATCTGCGCGGCCAGCGCGGTGATGTGGTCGAACAGCGTCTCGGCCGGGGTGTCGAGCAGCTCCAGGGCCTGCAGCGCGGCCAGCCGCTGCTGCTCGTTGTGGGGGATCGGCGCTTGGCTCATGTCTCGCTCCCGGTGATGGGCAGTTCGAACCAGAAGCAGGCGCCCCGGCCTTCGCGCGAGTCGAAGCCGATATGCCCGCCCATGCGTTCGACGATTTCCTTGCAGATTGCCAGGCCCAGGCCGGTGCCGCCCATTTGCCGGGTGTCGCCGGCGTCGGCCTGGGAGAACTTGCTGAAGATGCGCGGCTTGAAGGCGTCGGGGATGCCCGGGCCGTGGTCGGTGACGGCGACTCGCAGCACCTCGGCGTTGCGCTGCAGGCGCACCTCGACCTGGCCGCCCGGCGGCGAGAACTTGGCCGCGTTGGACAGCAGGTTGGCCATCACCTGGGCCAGGCGCTGGGCGTCGACACGCACCGCCGCGTCGCCTTCGACCTGCAGCCGCAGGCGTACCCGGTGCTGGTCGGCGTAGGGCTGGTTGTGCAGCAGCGCCTGCTCCAGCAGTGGTTGCAGCGGCTGCGCCTGCAGCTCGAAGTGCATCTTGCCGGCCACCAGCTTGTCCATGTCGAGCAGGTCGTTGATCAGCTCGCTGAGGCGCTGGCTGTTGCTCTGCGCGATGGTCAGCATCTGCTGCATGGCGTCCGGCACCGCGCCGAGGGCGCCGCCGTTGATCAGGCCGAGCGAGCCGGCGATGGCGGTCAGCGGGGTGCGCAGTTCGTGGCTGACGGTGGAGACGAATTCGTTCTTCATCTGCTCGATGCGCTTGCGCTCGGCAATGTCGCGGATCACCGCGATGAAGCGGCGCTGGCCCTGGTGACTGATCTGCGACACCGCCAGCTCCATGGCGAAGCGCTCGCCGCTGCGCCGCAGACCCTCCAGCTCGCGACTCTGGCCGACCACCCAGGCCTCGTCGGTACGCAGGTAGCGCTGGATGTAACCGTCGTGGGCACTGCGGTAGGGCTCGGGCATCAGCAGGCTGACGTTGCGCCCGGCCACCTCGGCGTGGCGGTAGCCGAAGATGTGTTCGGCGGCGTGGTTGAAGGTCTCGATGCGGCCCGTCTCGTCGATGGTGACGATGGCGTCGATGACGTTGTCGAGCAGGGTGCGCAGGTAGTGCTCGCGCTCGCGCACCGCGCGCTCGGCGGCGACGCGGTCGCTGAAGTCCTGGATCTGCGCGACGAAGTGCACCGGCCGGCCCTCGCCGTCGCGTACCAGCGACACGCTGAGCAGCACCCAGAGCACCTGACCCTGCTTGTCCAGGTAGCGCTTCTCCATCTGGTAGGCGTTGATCCGTCCGGCCAGCAGGTCCTGGGCGTTCTCCAGGTCGGCGTCGAGGTCCTCGGGATGGGTGACGGACTGGTAGGAGGTGGCCAGCAGTTCCTCGCGCGGGTAGCCGAGCATCTGGCACAGCGCGTCGTTGACCTCCAGCCAGCGGCCGTCCGGGGCGACCAGGGCCATGCCCTGCGGCGCGGTGGTGAAGGCGTTGCGAAAGCGCTGCTGGCTCAGGCGCAGCTCGTCCTCGATGGCCTGGCGCTCGCTGATGTCCCAGATGAAGCCGTCGACCCACAGCAGCCGGCCCTGGCTGTCGTACTCGCCGCGGCCCTTCTCGCGCACCCAGACGTTGTGGCCGTCGGCGTGGCGCAGGCGGTAGGTCAGTTCGAAGATTTCCTGGCGCTCGATGGCCTCGCCGGCACGGTAGGTAATGGCCAGGTCGTCGGGGTGGACGATGCTGGAGAAGCTGCGCACGCGGTTGTCGATGAAGTCGCTGGGCGGGTAGCCGCTGAGGCTGAGGATCTCCTCGCTGACGTAGCGCATGCTCCAGTCGGCGTCGTTGGCGCAGCGGTAGACCACCCCGGGCAGGTTGGCGACCAGGCCGCGGAAGCGGCTCTCGCTCTTCTGCAGCGCGCGGGTGGCCTGCTGCAGTTCGCCGATGTCGCTGGCGATGCCGAGGAAGCCGGTGATCTGGCCGTTGCCGTCGAACATGGCGCTGACGGTCAGGTTGACCGGGCGCAGGCTGCCGTCCTGGCAGCGGTAGGTCCATTGGCGGGTTTCCGGCTCGCCGCCGCGGGGGTTGTGCACGAACACCTCGAAACCTTCGACGGGGCGGCCGGCCTGCGCGCTCAGTTCGGCGGCGCGCGCCTGCATCTCCTCGGCGAGGTGGAACACCGCCGGGGTCTGCTTGCCGATCATCTCTGCGGCGCTATAGCCGAGCAGGCGTTCGGCGCCGGAATTGAACAGGTTGATGCGGCCCTGCGGATCGGTGGCGATGATCGACACCCCGGTGGCCGAGTCGAGCAGCGCCTGCAGGTAGGCGCGCGCCTCGCGCACCGCCGCCTGCTGGTGCCGCATCAGGCGCTGGGTGCTGCGCTTGGTGGTGCGCAGCAGCACCAGCAGCAGGGCCTCGGCGCCGCACCAGGCGAGCAGCCACTTGACCACCAGCCAGCGCTTGTCGCTGCGGTGCAGGTCGAACTGCTCGCTGACGTCGCGCCACACCAGGGCCACGGCCTGCGGCGCGGCGGTCGGGTCGTGCCGCTGGCGGTAGCTGGTCAGGGCGATCTGGTTGAGCAGGTAGTGGCGTTCGCCGTCGGCCAGCAGGCGCACCGCATCGCCGGCGGCCGGCGACGGCAGCGCCTGCTGGCGTTGCCAGGTCCGCACCTGCGGCCGCGATGCGCCCATCAGCCGCCAGCGCTGCGGGTCGCGGGCCAGGCCGCGCAGCTCCTCGCCGCTGTCGGTGCCCAGCAGCAGGTCTTCGCGCAGCAGCAGGGCGACGCCGCTGCCGAGGTCGCGGTCGAGTTGGGCGAGGTCGTCGAGCACGCCCATGGCCACCTCGATGGCGCCGACCTGCAGCGGTGTGCCGGCGCCCTCGACCAGCAGCGGGGCGATGGCGCGCATGCCGATGCTGCCGCGGCTCAGGCCCAGGCCGGCCTGGCTGGTGGCGCTGCGCAGCGCTTCCAGCACCATCGGCCGCCAGCCGATCTGCAGGTCGCCGAAATGTTCGGGTTCGTGTACCCGCAGCAGCACCTTGATGTCCGGCGCCAGGTGCACGTAGAGGCGAAACGTCTGGTGCGCCTGCAGGTTGCGCCAGCGCGGCGCCAGGCGGGTGTAGAGCTGGCTGCGGATGCTGGCCAGGGCGTCCAGCTCGTTGGCCGGCAGGGCGTGGGCCTGGCGCACCAGTTCCACCACCCAGGCGTCGGCGGCGATGGTTTCGGCGAGCAGCTGGGCGCGCTCCTGCAGGCCGTGCTGGGTGCTGTGCAGGGCCATGCGCTCGACTTCCGCCTGCTTGTTCATCTGCAGTTGCCAGAGGGTCTCGCGCTCGTCCAGCGCCTGGCGCCCGAGAAAGGCGAAGAACAGCGCCAGGCACAGGCTGCCGCCGATCACTACCCAGTGGCTGGCATTCCAGCGGCTGGCGTCCCAGTGGCGGAGCAGGGCCGGACGTCTCATCCGCTCGCCTCAGGCCAGCCCGGCGAGGCGGCGCAGGCGTTGCAGTTCCTGGTCGTCGGCGCCCTGCAGTTCGGCGCTGGCCAGGCGCATCAGGATCGGCTCGCGGCGGGTGTTGCCGGGCGCCAGGCCGTAGCAGGCGCCGATCAGCTCGCGCAGCGCTATGGGCAGGCGCCAGTGCGCCTTGAGCCGGTTGGCCAGCTCGCCGCTGTGCTGGCGCAGCGCCTGCTGCAGCTGTTCGTCGCTCAGCGCCAGGTCGCGTTGGCGCCACAGTTGCGCTTGCTGCAGCACGGCCAGCTCACCCATGCGCTGCAGCAGGGCGGCGCTCTGCAGCGGCGCCGGGTCGAGGCGGCAGGCGCCGGCCAGTTCGCCGACGCGCTGGTGCAGGTGCAGCAGCGCCTGCACCTGGGCCTGGCCGAGGGCCTGGAGCGCGGCGTCCTGCAGGCGCGCCGCCGGGCGCAGCGCCAGGCCCTGGATCAGGTTCAGCGCGGTGGCCGCACCCAGGCGCTGGACGGCTTCTGGCAGGCTGATACAGGGCTGCCCGGCGCTGTTGTAGACGGTGCTGTTGGCCGCGGCGATCAGCCGCGCCTGCACCGCCGGGTCCTGCTGCCAGTGCTCGCCGAGCTGCTGCAGGCTGCTCGGCGCGCCTGCGGTGCCATGCAGCTGCTGGTACAGCTCGTCGCGCAGCGGCAGGTCGAGGGCCTCGGCCGGCAGCTCGCCGAGGTGGCGAACGAAGTCGTCGTCGCTGTGTGACGCCGCCGGCGCGGCGTCGTCGGCGGGCAGCAGGCGCTGCAGGCAGTCGAGCACCTTGGGCACCTGGAACGGCTTGCTGATAAAGGCGCTGATGCCCAGCGGACGCACTTCCAGCACGCTGTCGCGGTCGGCGCGCGAGGTCACCATCAGCAGTGGCACCGCGCGGTCGCTGCGGCGCACCGCCTCGAGCAGACGGGTGCCGCTGCCGTCGGGCAGGTTCCAGTCGCAGATCACCAGTTGCGCCGCCTCCTGCTGCCAGGCGGCGAGGGCGTCGGCGACCCGCGTGCGGCAGTCGACCCGCGCCCCCGGGCGCAGGCTGAGGACGATCTGCTTGAGCAGGTCGGCGATCCAGGGATCGTCTTCGAGGATCAGCACGCGCATGTTCAGTCTCCCGTGCTGGCCCGCTCAGCCTGGGTGGCTTCGGGCACGCCGATGGGCTGGCTGGGCACCGGCTGCGGACGGCCGAAATGGTAGCCCTGGCCGTAGTGGCAGCCGAGTTCGCGGAGGAAATCGGCCTGTGCGGCCTGTTCGATGCCTTCGGCCAGCACCTTGATCCCCAGGCTGTGGCCGAGGGCGATCACCGCGCGGGCGATGGCGGCGTCCTCGGCGTCGTCGGGCAGGCCGCGGACGAAGCTCTGGTCGAGCTTGAGCTTGTCCACCGGCAGGCGCTTGAGGCGCGCCAGCGAGCTGTAGCCGGTGCCGAAGTCGTCGATGGCCAGGCGCACGCCGAGCCCGCGCAGGCGGGTGAGCAGCAGCAGGGCGGCGTCGGGGTCTTCCATGATCGCGCTCTCGGTCACTTCCAGCTCCAGTTGCGCCGGCGCCAGGCCGGTGTCGGCCAGCACCTGGGCGACGTGCTGCTCCAGCTCGCCGCGGCCGAACAGGCGGCTGGAGACGTTCACCGCGACGAAGTGCAGCGCGCTGCCGGCGGCGTGCCAGCGCACCATCTGGCGGCAGGCCTGTTCCAGCACCCAGGCGTCGATGGCGCCGATCAGGCCGTTGTCCTCGGCGATCGGGATGAACTCGGCGGGCGACACCAGGCCGCGCTGCGGGTGCTGCCAGCGCACCAGCGCCTCCATGCCGACCGCGCTGCCGTCCTGCAAATCGTGCAGCGGCTGGTAGTAGACGCGCAGCTCCTGGTTGTCGAGGGCGTGGCGCAGGCTGCTGGCCAGCTCCACGCGCTGGCGGGCGTAGTCGGTCAGCTCCTGGACGTAGAAGGCGTAGCCCTCGCGGCCGCTGCTTTTGGCCTTGAACAGCGCCGAGTCGGCGTTGCGCAGCACCTGTTCGACGCTGGCGGCGTCGTCCGGGAACAGGCTGATGCCGATGCTGGCGCCGATGTACAGCTCGTGGCCGTGCAGGCGGAACGGCGCATCCAGGCTGCGCAGCAGGCGCTGCGCCAGCTCGGCGGCCTGGGGCGCCTCGGCGCAGTGCTCGCAGAGCAGGCCGAACTCGTCGCCACCCAGGCGCGCCAGGGTGCTGGCCGCCGGCACCGCTGCCAGCAGGCGCTCGCCGACCTCCTTGAGCAGCAGGTCGCCGACGTTATGGCCGAGGCTTTCGTTGATGTGCTTGAAGTGGTCCAGGTCGATCAGCAGCACCGCGCCGCGCAGCTGTTCGCCGGCGCTGCGCTCCAGGGCATGGGCGACCCGCTCGGTGAACAGCAGGCGGTTGGGCAGGTTGCTCAGCGGGTCGTGGTGGGCCAGGTAGTCCAGCTCGCGCTGCGAGCGCTTGAGCGCGGTGATGTCGGAAAACACCGCGACGTAGTGGCTGATGCGCCCCTGCTCGTCGTGGATGACGCGGATGCACTGCCACTGCGGGTAGATCTCGCCGCTCTTGCGCCGGTTCCACACCTCGCCGCTCCAGGCGCCGCGGCTGTGCAGGGCGTGCCACAGACTGTGGTAGAAGGCCGCGTCGTGACGGCCGGACTTGAGCAGGCTGGGTTGCTGGCCGAGGATTTCCTCGGCGCTATAGCCGGTGATGCGGCTGAACGCCGGGTTGACGTGGACGATGCGCTGCTCGGGGTCGGTGACCAGCACGCCTTCCTGGGTGGCGTCGAACACCGCGGCGGCCTGGCGCAGGCTGTCCTCGTCGGCGCGGCGCTGGGTGATGTCGCTGGCCACGCCGATGAAGCGCTGCGGCTGACCTGCCTCGTCGCGCAGCAGGCGGCCGCGCGAGTGCAGCCAGCGGTAGCTGCCGTCGGCGTGGCGCATGCGGTAGATGTTCTCGTACTGCGCGCCGCTCATTTCCGCGTCGAGCGCCTGCAGCGCGCGTTCGCGATCCTCCGGGTGCAGGCGCGCGACCCAGGCCTCGCGGGTATCGCCGAGGGCCTGCGGGGTGAGGCCGAGTAGGGCGGCGTAGCCGTCGGAGAAGAACACCCGCTGGCTGGCGAAGTCCCAGTCCCACAGGCCGTCGCAGGTGGCGTCCAGGGCCAGGCGCAGGCGTTCCTCGTTGTCCGCCAGCTGCAGCCGCGCGCGCCGATGGTGCCGGGCGTGGCGCTGCAGCACCAGGTACAGCAGGGCGCCGGTGAGGGCGACGAACAGCAGGCCCTTGAGCGACTGCAGGCGGTCCTGCTGGGCCGCGGACAGGCCGAGGGCGGCCAGCAGCTGGTCGCTGAGGAGAATCCACGAGGCGGCGAGCAGCAGATAGCCCAGGGTCAGGCGCAAGGCGGCGGTGTCGATACGCATGGGCAAGCGGCTACGCTCCCTGTAAATGCTGGGCAGTATAGATGTCCTGGAGGCTGAAACATTCTTATCTAAAAGACCAACTGGTTTTCTGCCTTGGGTCAGGGATAATGCGCCCAGGCTCGTCCTTGTAGGACAGGCCGCGTTCCCCTTTCAAGAGGCAACAGTGTCCATGTGGTACAACGGTTTACTCGACCTGTCGGTCTGGCAGCTGGTGGCTGCGACCCTGCTGATGACGCACGTGACCATCGTCAGCGTCACCGTCTATCTGCACCGCTACTCCGCGCACCGTGCACTGGAACTGCACCCGGCGCTCAAGCATTTCTTCCGCTTCTGGCTGTGGCTGACCACCGGCCAGAACACCCGCGAGTGGACCGCCATCCACCGCAAGCACCACGCCAAGTGCGAAACCGTCGACGACCCCCACAGCCCGGTGGTCAAGGGCCTGGGCACCGTGCTGCGCAAGGGCGCCGAACTCTACCAGGAGGAGGCGAAGAACCAGGAAACCCTGCGCATCTACGGCAAGAACTGCCCGGATGACTGGATCGAGCGCAACGTTTATAGCCGCTATCCGATTGGCGGCGTGACGCTGATGGCGATCATCGACCTGGCCCTGTTCGGCGTGCTCGGCATCACCGTCTGGGCGATCCAGATGATGTGGATTCCGGTGTGGGCCGCCGGCGTCATCAACGGCCTCGGCCATGCCGTCGGCTACCGCAACTTCGAGTGCCGCGACGCCGCCACCAACCTGGTGCCCTGGGGCATCCTGATCGGCGGCGAGGAGCTGCACAACAACCACCACACCTACCCCAACAGCGCCAAGCTGTCGGTGAAGAAGTGGGAATTCGACATGGGCTGGGCCTGGATCAAGCTGTTCAGCTTCCTCGGCCTGGCCCAGGTGCAGCGCGTCGCGCCCATCGCCCACCGGGTCGAGGGCAAGCGCAGCCTGGACATGGACACCGCCATGGCCATCCTCAACAACCGCTTCCAGATCATGGCGCAGTACCGCAAGCTGGTGATCGCGCCGCTGGTCAAGCAGGAAGTGGCCAAGGCCGACGAGTCGGTGCGCCACCTGTTCCGCCGCGCCAAGCGCCTGCTGTCGCGCGAGCCGAGCCTGTTGGAAGAGCAGCACCAGGCACGCATCAGCGAGCTGCTGGCGCAGAGCCAGGCGCTCAAGGTGATCTACGAGAAGCGCCTGGCGCTGCAGCAGATCTGGGTCAAGACCAGCAGCAACGGCCACGACATGCTCGAGGCGATGAAGCAGTGGGTGCACGAGGCCGAGGCCAGCGGCATCCAGTCGCTGCGCGAGTTCGCCGAGCAACTCAAGACCTACTCGCTGCGCCCTGCCGCAACCGCTGCCTGATCGCCGCGCGTTTCCTGCAAAGGCCCGCCGAACGGCGGGCCTTTGTGTTTGTCCAACAGCTCGCACTATGCTCATTGCAATGCTGATGCGAGGGATTGGATGGCCGCTGTAATGGACGATCAAGGCAACGCCGTTTCCGAGTTGGAAGAACTGACCCTAGCCCTGCTGCACAGCCGGGCCGAGGTGGAGCGCCTGCGCGAGCGCGAGCAGCTGTTCAGCAGCCTGCTGGGCAGCGTCAACGCCGCGCTCTGGGCGTTCGACTGGGACGCACAACGGGTGATCTACGTCAGCCCGGCCTACGAGCGCATCTTCGGCCGCTCCGCCGCGCTGCTGCTGGCCGATTACGGCGAGTGGCGCAACAGCATCTACCCCGACGATGTGGAGTACGCCGCGGAAAGCCTGGCCAAGGTGCTGGAAACCGGTGCGGTGGAGTTTCGCGAGTACCGCATCATCCGCGCCGACGGCCAGCTGCGCTGGCTCAGCGACAAGTGCTTCGTCAGCCCGCGGCCCGGCTCGGCTCAGGGCAAGGTGATAGTCGGTATCGCCGAGGACATCACTGAGAAGAAACGCCTGGAGGGCGAGCTGCATCGCCTGGCCACCACCGATGTGCTGACCCAGAGCAGCAACCGCCGGCATTTCTTCGAGTGCGCCCGCCGCGAGTTCGAGCATGCGCGGCAGTACGGCAGCCCGCTGGCCTTCCTCCTGCTCGACCTCGACGACTTCAAGAAGATCAACGACCAGTACGGTCACCAGCTCGGCGACCAGGTGCTGCAGCGCCTGGCCCAGTGCGGTGCCAACGCGCTGCGCCGCGGCGACCTGTTCGGCCGCATCGGCGGCGAGGAATTCGCCGCCCTGTTCCCCGGCTGCGAGCCGGATATCGCCCTGCAGGTGGCCGAGCGTCTGCAGCGCGAGGTGCAGCGCCTGAACTTCCAGCACGATGGCGCAAGCTTCGGCATCACCGTCAGCCAGGGGCTGACCAGCCTGCGCGCCGTCGACGCCAACCTGGAGGCGCTGTACGCCCGTGCCGACGCGGCCATGTACCTGGCCAAGCGCCAGGGCAAGAACCAGATCGTGCTGGGTTGAGGCGTTGGCGATTTTCCGCCTGAGCGGCGCGTCGCATAAGCGGAAAATTGCCGGTCGCGTAGCGTAATAGAGCGGTAACGCCCCTGCAAAAAAGCGCCAACCCCTCGTTCTAGAGGCGTTGCACGGCGCTCTGGAAGAGCTGGCACGCTATCTGCCTGAACTCACGTCAAGATGCTGGCCCGGATGCCGGCGCACAATAACAACGACGCGAGAGCCCTCCCATGAGTCGTCCTGCCCGTTCCCGTCCGTTCGCCCCGTTGCGTCCGCCGTTGTCCCGTTCTTCCTGAGTTTGCCACGCACCCGCGCCAGCGAGGGCCCTGCCGTGCCCGCGCGCGCCTGCGTTCGCCTGATTCGTCCCGAGCCTGCCTCTTCGTGCCGAAGTCGGTGTTCGGGCGATGCGTCACCTTAAACACACTGGAGAGAAACATAATGAGAAAGACCTCCCTGGCACTGGCCGTAGCCGCCAGCACCCTGGGCCTGAGCCAAGTGGCCTCTGCCGATTTGATCGGCGACACCAAGGTCAGCCTGGAAGCCCGCAATTTCTACTTCAATCGTGATTTCCGTCAGGGGCACAACGATACGCCAACCCCCACTCGTTCCAAGTCCGAAGAGTGGGCCCAGGGCTTTATCCTGCGCATGAACTCCGGCTTCACCGAGGGCACCGTGGGCTTCGGCGCCGACGCCATCGGCATGTTCGGCTTCAAGCTGGATTCCGGCGACGGCACCGCCGGCAGCGGTCTGCTGGTCCCGGATCGTTCCTCGGGTGGTTCGCAGGACAACTACTCGGATCTGGCCGTCGCCGCCAAGGCCAAGATCTCCAACAGCACCCTGCGTGTCGGCCAGATGCAGTTCAAGAACGCCGCCATCGCCTCCAGCGACGCCCGCCTGCTGCCGCAGGTGTTCGAAGCCGGTCACCTGGTATCCCAGGAAATCGACGGCCTGATGCTGGAAGCCGCGCACGTGCGCGAGGTGAACCATCGTGACTCCGGCGACTACGAAGATATCGCCATCACCAGCGGCGGCCGTCGCGGCATCGCCACTTCTGGCGGCGCCACCGCCAATTCGTTCGACTTTATCGGCGGCACCTACAAGCTGACCAACGACCTGACCGCCGGTTACTACTATTCCAACCTGGACGAGCTGTACAAGCAGCACTCCTTCAACGCCGTGCACGTGCTGCCGCTGGGCGACAAGCAGAGCCTGAAGACCGACGTCCGCTATGCCCGTTCCACCGACGACGGCAACCGCAGCAACGTCGACAACAATGCCTTCGGCGCCATGGTCACCTACGGCCTGGACGGCCACGCCTTCGGCCTGGGCTACCAGAAGATGAGCGGCGACACCGGCTTCGCCTACATCAACGGTACCGACCCGTTCCTGGTCAACTACGTGCAGATCAGCGACTTCGCCAACAAGGACGAGAAGTCCTGGCAGGCGCGCTATGACTTCAACTTTGCCTCCATCGGCATCCCGGGCCTGACCTTCATGACCCGCTACCTGACCGGCGACAACGTCGACCGCGGTGCTGGCGTATCCGAAGGCCGCGAGTGGGAGCGCAACACCGAGCTGATGTACGTGTTCCAGGAAGGCGCGCTGAAGAACCTCGGCGTACGCTGGCGCAATGCGAGTGTGCGTTCGAACTTCGCCAACGACATCGACGAGAACCGTCTGATCGTCAGCTACACCCTGCCGCTGATGTAATCAGCCGACGGAGGTTCGACAGGCTCATCAGGCCTGTCGTCCCGAGCGCGATAAGAAAAATGCCCGCATCCTTCCGGATGCGGGCATTTTTTATGCGCGCGTTGGGCTTAGCGGGCGTCGCTGGCCTCGAGCGGGCCGGCCGAGGCGGCGAGAATGGCGCTGGCCAGTTCCATATCGTCGGCGCCCTGCAGCTCGGGGTTTTCACTGCGCAGCCGCTGCAGCGCCGCCTCCAGGTGCGGGCCGCGTATCTCGCCGGCGCTGGCGACGAAGCTGCTGGCGTCTTCCTCGGCGGCGACGACCAGCTTCTTGTCCTTGAAGGTCAGGTAGGTGGAGGCGGTGGTCGCCCCGGAGGAAAGGATGTCGCGCAGCAGGCTGTCGGCTGCGGCGGTTTGGGCGATCAGGCAGGCGGCCAATGCCAGGGCTGCTCGGCTCGATACACGCATGGGGTGGTACTCCTGTGGGTTTACTCACCTGATAGGAGTACCGGTGGCTGCCCCGGGTTCCACCTGAGCGATGGTTGGTCGCCATGGAGCCAGACGGGCGCGGGATCACGCAGACACAATTTTCCGCAGCGCCCGAGCCCCACTAGAGTCCGGCTTTCCACCGTTCACGGATAGCGACGGCAGGCTCACGTAGGGTGCGCGCGACGCACCCTACGAACTGGAGTCGCCGAAGCGATAGTTCTGAGAGCACGCCAGACCCTGACTCATATATCGCGTTCGACCCGCAGAATCACACCATCCTGGGCCACCACCTTGACCGAGCTGCCGGCCGGCAGGTCGGGGCCGCTGACCAGCCACAGGCTGTCGCCGGCCTTGATCTTGCCGCGGCCGCCGACTATCGCCTCGTGCAGGGCGAAACGCCGGCCGAGCAGTTCGCTGCCGCGCTGGTTCAGCCCCGGCTGGTCGCTGGGGCGCGTGGCGCTGCGCTGGCGGCGCCACCAGAGCACGGCGGTGAGGATCGCCAGCAGGCCGAACAGGAAGAATTGCCAGACCCAGGGCAGCTCCGGAAACAGGTAGGTGAGCACGCCGACGCAGGCGGCGGCCAGGCCGATCCACAGCAGGTAGCCGCCGGCGCCGAAGACTTCGAGGATCAGTAGGACGGTGGCCAGTGCCAGCCAGTCCCAGAACGACAGGTGTTGCAGGTAATAGATCATGACGTCAGCCCTGCTTCTCGCCTGGGCCGCCGGCACCGAAAGTGGCCTTGACGATTTCGCCGATGCCGCCGACCGCGCCGATCACCTGGCTGGCCTCCAGCGGCATCAGCACCACCTTGCTGTTGTCGGCCGCCGCCAGCTGGCCGAGCGCTTCGATGTACTTCTGCGCGACGAAGTAGTTGACCGCCTGCACGTTGCCGCTGGCGATGGCCTGGGACACCACGCGGGTCGCCTCGGCTTCGGCCTGGGCCGCCCGTTCGCGCGCCTCGGCCTCGAGGAAGGCGGCCTGGCGTTCGCCCTCGGCACGCAGGATCTCGGCCTGCTTGTGGCCTTCGGCGGTGAGGATGGCGGCCGAGCGCGAGCCCTCGGCCTCGAGGATCTGCGCGCGCTTGAGGCGTTCGGCCTTCATCTGGCTGGCCATGGCTTCGACCAGGTCGGCGGGCGGGCTGATGTCCTTGATCTCGATGCGGGTAATCTTGATGCCCCAGGGCGCGGTGGCTTCGTCGACCGTCTTGAGCAGACGTTCGTTGATCGCGTCGCGCTGGCTGAGCATGGCGTCCAGCTCCATGGAGCCGAGCACGGTGCGGATATTGGTCATCACCAGGTTGCGGATGGCGTGCTCCAGGTTGTTCACCTCGTAGGCGGCCTGGGCGGCGTTGATCACCTGGAAGAAGCACACCGCGTCGATCTGCACTATGGCGTTGTCGGCGCTGATCACTTCCTGCGGCGGGATGTCCAGCACGCTTTCCATGACGTTGAGCCTGCGGCCGATGCGGTCCATCACCGGCACTATGATGTTGAGCCCGGGCTTGAGCGTGGTGGTGTAGCGGCCGAAGCGCTCCACCGTCCACTCCGAGCCCTGCGGCACCACCTTGAAGCCCATGTAGACGATGGCCAGAGCCAGGCCGACGAACAGCAGCAGGACGCCACCGATTTCCATAAAGCGATCTCCCTCTTGCGTGCGTGCAGTTGACCGTCGCGACGTGACGAACGGCCTTGTCGGCATCTAAGCATAGCCGCTGGCCAATTGCCGCCGACCCCTTCTCACTGCCTGGCGGCGATGGCGCGCTGCATATCGGGCTGAGATGCAGCGCTCAGGCCTTGCGCGCGGGCCAGGGCGGCGATCAGCTGGGCGTCGCGGGCATAGATGTCGGGGGCGTAGCGCAGGGTGCCGTCGCTGCGCGCCTCCACCGTCCAGTAGGCGATCAGCAGCGGCACCGGCTGCTGCAGGCGGTATTCCTGGGTCTTGCCGCTGGCGATGCGCTGCTGCACCGGCTCCAGCTCCTGCGGCCGGAGCAGCCAGGCCAGCAGGGTGCCCACTGCCTCGACGCGCACGCAGCCGGAGCTGAACACCCGCGGCGACTTGTCGAACAGGCGCTGGCTGGGGGTGTCGTGCAGGTACACCGCGAAGGGGTTGGCGAAGCGCAGCGCCACCCGGCCCAGCGGGTTGCGCGTGCCGGCGGCCTGGCGCAGGACGATGGCGCCGGGGTTGTCCCAGTCCACCAGCTCCGGGTCGAGCGGCTGGCCGTCGCGATCGAGCACGCTGAGCTCCTGCTGGGCGAGGTAGGCGAGATCGTCGCGGATCGCCGGCAGCTTGTCCTCGCGCAGGATGGTCGGCGGCACCGTCCAGGTGGGGTTGAGCGTCAGACGCTGGATGCGCGAGGCCAGCAGCGGCGTTTCGCGACCGGCGCGGCCGACCTGGGTGCGGGTGCGCCACAGCACCCGTTGCTGGCGCAGCACCAGCAGCTCGGCGGCAGCGACGTTGATCAGCACCTCGGTCGCGGCCAGGTCGTCGGCCAGCCAGCGCAGGCGCTCCAGGTTGATGCGCAGCTGGGCGCGGCGCATCGGCGCGGCGACGTTCAGTTCGGCCAGGCTGGCCGGGCCGAGGATGCCATCGGGATTCAGCCCGTGGTCGTCCTGGAAGGCCTGCAGGGCCAGCACCGTGGCCGGGTCGAAGGCTTCGCCGGCAACCGTCGTCACGCTCAGGTAGCCCTCGGCGCGCAGGCGTTCGCGCAGCGCCGGCACCCGTGCATCGCGGCGCTGCGCCTTGAGCAGCGGGCCGTCGGCCAGGGGTTGCCAGTCGGCCAGCGGCCGCTGGCGCAATTCGGCGTAGGCGGCGCGCAGGCGGCGGTAGGCGATGCCGGCCGGGCGCGCCGCGGCGAAGGCCTCGGCCGGTGCCTGCAGGTGCAGCAGGGCGAGCGACAGGGTGGCCAGGCGCAGGTCCGGCAGCGGGTTGGCGGGCGAATGCCACAGGCTTTCCTGGCGCGGCGGTGGCAGGCGCCCGCGCCGCAGATGGAGTAGCGCCTGCAGGTAGCTGTGGCTGTGCAGCAGCTCGCTGCACGGGCCGTCGTACGCGGGCAGGGCGTATTCGTCGGGCTCCAGGCCGTCGTCGGCGAGGGCGGCAAGCTGCGCCGCGAGCTGCTGGCGTCGGCTGGCGTCGGCCCAGGCCGGCTGGTTCTCGCGCTGGGCGTAGAAGTCGCGCAGTTGCTGGCGCGCGTTATCGTCTAGATTTGTCGGTAAGGGTGCGCAGTGCTGCGGCAGCTGCTCCAGCAACGGGCGCAGGTCGGCGCTGGCGGCGGCATCCGTGGTGGCGACCAGTGGCAGGGTGAGCAGCAGGCCGCTCAGGTAAGATGCACGTTTTTTGAACAACATACTGCTCCAGTCCTTGGCTCAGAAAAGGCGCCACCCGGGTCGGCGCCGCGCGTCCAGTATAGGCGGGCCGCCATGGGATTCAGCGACAGGACGTCCCGGAGTCTGTGCGCAGAGGTGATTACGCAGATGTTTGGACGTATCGGCCGGTGCTGGTTGGCGGGTTTGTGGTTGCTCGGTGCGCCGCTGTGGGCGAGCGCGGCGCAGGATGGGCTGTTCGCCGAGCTGGCGCGGCAGGCTCCCGGGCTCGAGCCGCAGGCGCTGCGCCATGCCCTGGCGGCCATGCAGTGCGCGGTCAACCATGGGGCCGGCGATGCCCGGCGCCTGGCGGTGATCGACTATTCGCGGCCGTCGACCGAGCGCCGCCTGTGGATCTTCGACCTGCAACGCAAGCGCCTGCTGCTGCGCGACTTCGTCGCCCATGGCCGGCGCTCCGGGGAGAACTTCGCCGAGGCCTTCTCCAACGACCTGGGCAGCCACCAGACCAGCCTCGGCCTGTTCCGCACCGCCGAGAGCTACCGCGGCAAGCACGGCTATTCGCTGCGCATGGACGGCCTGGAGCCCGGCCTCAACGACCTGGCGCGCGAACGTGCGATCGTCATCCACGGCGCCGACTACGTGAACCCGCGCTGGGTGCAGCGGCATGGCCGCATCGGCCGCAGCCTGGGTTGTCCGGCGGTGCGCCGCGAGGTGGCGCGGCTGGTGGTCGATCAGCTCAAGGGCGGCCAGTTCCTCTTCGCCTGGCATTCCGACCCGAGCTGGCTGGCGGGCTCGGCCTACCTGGCGTGCAAGCCGCAGCAGATGGCGGCATTGAGCCGCGCTGGCGAGGGGTAGGTTGGCGCTGAGCGCAGCGAAGCCCAACGGGGAGTGCGCAGCACTCCGCCCGGCGTCCGTAAGGCGTCCTCACGCGCCGATGCCCGGTCTGGTGCCGTCGTCGCGCCGACCATCGCCTGTTGGGCTTCGTCGCAGGCTCCTCAGCCCAACCTACACAGTCAGCCGAGCGTTGCGCCCCGGATGCGTCACTTCTGCTCGCTCTGCGGGGTCACCCGCAGCACTTCCTCGATGGTGGTCAGGCCGGCGGCGACCTTCTGCGCGCCGGACAGGCGCAGGCTGCGCATGCCTTCCTTGAACGCCGCGCGGCGCAGGGCGACGAGGTCGGTGTCGGCGGTGATCAGCGGCTTGATCGCATCGCTCAGCAGCATGATCTCGTACACCCCGGCGCGGCCGCGGTAGCCGGTGTCGCGGCATTCCAGGCAGCCCACGGCCTGCTGCGCGCCGGTCGGCAGCGGCGCGCTCCAGGGTTTGGTCAGGCTCTGCCAGCCGTCCTCGTCCAGTTGCAGCGGCGCCTTGCAGTGCGGGCACAGGGTGCGCACCAGGCGCTGGGCCATGACGCCGAGGATGGTGGCCTTGAGCAGGTAGTGCGGCACGCCCAGTTCGAGCAGGCGGGTGATGGCGCTCGGCGCGTCGTTGGTATGCAGGGTCGACAGCACCAGGTGGCCGGTGAGCGCCGCCTGGATCGCCATTTCCGCGGTCTCCAGGTCGCGGATCTCGCCGACCATGATGATGTCCGGGTCCTGGCGCATCAGCGCGCGCACGCCGCTGGCGAAGGTCAGGTCGATATTGTGCTGCACCTGCATCTGGTTGAAGGCGCCCTCGATCATCTCGATCGGGTCCTCGATGGTGCAGACGTTGACCTCGGCGGTGGCCAGCTGCTTGAGCGTGGTGTACAGCGTGGTGGTCTTGCCCGAGCCGGTCGGCCCGGTGACCAGGATGATGCCGTTGGGCTGGCGGGTCATGCTCTCCCAGCGGCGCAGGTCGTCGGCGGAGAAACCCAGCTGGTCCGGGCTCTTCAGCAGCACCTCGGGGTCGAAGATACGCATCACCATCTTCTCGCCGAAGGCGGTGGGCAGGGTCGACAGGCGCAGCTCCACCTCGCCGCCGTCCGGGGTCTTGGTCTTGACCCGGCCGTCCTGCGGCTTGCGTTTCTCCGCCACGTTCATCCGGCCCAGGGACTTGAGGCGGCTGACCACCGCCATGGTCACCTGCGGCGGGAACTGGTAGACGGTGTGCAGCACGCCGTCGATGCGAAAGCGCACGCTGCCCTGTTCGCGGCGCGGCTCGATATGGATATCGCTGGCACGCTGCTGGAAGGCGTACTGGAACAGCCAGTCGACGATATTGACGATATGCGCGTCGTTGGCGTCCGGCTCCTGGTCCTGGGCGCCGAGGCTGAGCAGTTGCTCGAAGTTGCCGACGCCGCTGATCTTCTGATCCACCGAGGTGGCGCCGCTGACCGAGCGGGCCAGGCGGTAGAACTCCACGGTAAAGCGCTGGATGTCCGCCGGGTTGGCCACCACCCGCTTGATCGGGCGCTTGAGCACGTGCACCAGGTTGGCTTCCCAGCTGTGCACCAGCGGCTGGCTGCTGGCGATGGTCACGCTCTCGGCATCCACCGCCACGGCGAGAATCTTGTGCCGTTGGGCGAAGGCGTAGGACATCAGTGGGGTGATGGCGGCGACATCGATCTTCAGCGGGTCGATGCGCAGGTAGGGCTGGCCGGCGAACTGCGCCAGCCAGACGGTGAGGCTCTCCAGGTCGAGCTTCTTGCCCGGGCGGCTGAGGTCGTCGACCTGCTGCGCGGCGAGAAACTCCAGCGGGTGCTGCTGGTGGTTCAGCGAACTGCGGCGAATCGCCAGGCACTGCTCGGCCGCGTCCTGATCGACCCGGCCCTGGGCGACCAGCTCGCGCAGCAGGTCGCCGAGATCCAGTACGCGGTCTTGGGCGGTGGTGGCGAAGGCGGACATGCGGGCTCCTCGGTGGTTCGGCCTGAACAAGCGTAGCCGCTAGGATGCCCGAAAAGCGCGGACGGGGCTAAGGCCCCGGCGTGACCCATTACCCAGTGCGCAGCGCCGCCTGCTCCGGGCTGTGATCCAGCTGCCGCCAGTCGACCTGCCAGACGCACACCAGGCCGCGCAGTTTCTCCGCCAGCACCCCGGCGCGATGCAGCGACAGGCCGTGCAGCTGCAGCCGCACCTGCAGGTCGCCGTCCTGGCGCAGCACCTGCAGCTGTTGCGGCAGCAGCTGCAACTGGGCGAACAGGCCGAGCAGGCGACACAGCACGTCGGCCTCGGCCTCGGTGCGCAGGTGGTATTCGACGGCCGACTCGGGGCGATCCTGCCAGGGATCGCGGCGGCTGTGCGGAGCGGGGAAGGGCGTGGCGTCGGGCATGGCGGCATCTCGCGGTGGATTTGCTCCAGTTTCGCCCTTCGCGCGGCAAAAGTTCTGCCTGGTTTTCTGTGAAAACCCGAGTTTTGTGGATAGTCTTGCCGTTGACTGCCGTTATCGAGGAATTTTTATGTCCGTCGTCCTGGATGTTTACGACCAGCGCATTCTCGCCCTGCTGCAGGAGGACGCCGGCCTCTCCACCGCCGAGATCGCCGAGCGCGTCGGCCTGTCGCAATCGCCCTGCTGGCGGCGCATCCAGCGGCTCAAGGAGGAGGGGGTGATCCGCCGCCAGGTGACCCTGCTCGAGCGCAAGAAGGTCGGCCTGCACACCCAGGTGTTCGCCCAGGTCAAGCTCAACGCCCACGGCCGCTCCAACCTCACCGAGTTCGCCGAGGCCATGCGCGAGTTTCCCGAGGTGCTGGAGTGTCACGTACTGATGGGCGCGGTGGACTTCATGCTGCGCATCGTCACCCGCGACATCGAGGCCTACGAGCGCTTCTTCTTCGAGAAGCTGTCGCTGGTGCCGGGCATCCAGGAGGTCAACTCCATCGTCGCCCTGTCGGAGATCAAGTCCACCACCAGCTTGCCGTTGGCTTAGGCGGTGCTGCGCGGCCGCCTAATCCGGGCGCCCGGAGGCGGCCCGGGGATTTATTTCACCAGCGCCTTCCAGGGCTTCAGGCTTTGCAGGATCTGCGCCTGGCTGGCGCGCAGTTGGCGTTGCTCTTCGTCCAGCGGCTGCTGGGCCAGCAACTGGAACTTGTTCAGCTCGCCGTACAGGCGGTCGACCTCGGCCACCTCGAGCACGCCGCGGGCCAGGCGCAGCCAGACCAGCAGGCGCTCGAGACGCGGCAGCTGCTCGGCCAGGTCTTCCGGTTGCTGCTGGTAGCGGCGCAGTTGCAGCGCCGCGCCTTCCTCGGCGAGCAGGGTCGGCAGCCAGTTGCCCAGCGCCGCGCCGCCCTGGCGGTTGCCGCGGTTGTTGCGCGCGGCGGTCCAGCCGCGGTTCAGCAGCCAGTGCGACAGCTGCAGTGACAGCAGGCCCCAGCGGCAGCCGTCCAGCTCGGCGGCGAACAGCGCCGGGGCGTTGCGCCGCATGCTGTCGTCCAGCTGGCCGGCGGCCAGGCGCGGGCGCCAGTCGGCCAGCAGGGCGTCGAGCTGCTCGCGCAGTTCCCGCGAGCTGGCGCGCGGCGCGGCCTGGCCGAGGCTGGCGAGCAGCGCGCGCAGGTCGACCAGTTGCTGCAGCCAGTCCTGCAGCAGGCTCCAGTGTCCGTTGAAGCGGTATTGCTCGGCCAGGCGCTGGCTGGCGCCGAGCAGGTGCCAGGCGAGGGCGGCGAAGGCATCGTCCAGGGGCATCTCGGCGCTCGGCTGCGGCGCCGGCAGGCTCAGGCTGTAGCTGCCGGCGTCGAACAGGCGGTAGCCGCGCTCGGCCTTGCTGATGTCGCAGGGCATCAGCGGCAGCTCGGCGGCCAGTTCGCAGGCCAGCTCCAGCAGCGCCGCCGGTTCGCCCTGGCGCAGTTCCAGCTCCAGCTCGCAGATTTCTTCCTCGCCCTCGCCGGCGATCACCTTGCCCAGGTCCAGGGCGGCCTCGATGACCACCTTGGCCTTGCCGCGGCCCCAGGCGATCTCGGCCTTCTCGCGAACGAAATCGGTGGTGAACAGCGGCTGCAGGGTCTTCTTGTCCAGCTCGGCCAGGCTGGCCGGCCAGCAGCTGTCGTCGAGCTTCTTCAGGTCCAGCTTGGGTTTGGCCAGGTACCAGTCCCATTCGTTGCGTTCGGACAGGCCGGCGACGCTCTGGCCGCGGGTCTTCAGGGTCTGGATATATTGCTCGCCGTCGCGGCGCAGGCGCAGCGCGACACGGGCCCCGGCCAGCTCGCGGGCCGGGGTGTCGTAGTACTGGTTGAACAACTCGGCGCGCTGCCAGCCGCTCTTGTTGCGCTTCTTCAGCAGCGGGTGTTCGCGCAGGGCGGCCAGGGTGGCACGGCTGGCGCGCAGTTTGATTTCGGTTTCTTTGACCATGGTCGGAAGCGAGGTGCCTTGTATGAAAATATGACAGTCCGATGACGCGCGCTGGCGATAGACGAAGGCGATCCCTATACTTGCCGCCTTCTCAAAACGGGGGCTTACCCTATGCCTATCAATCCCTTTGTCAGCCTGTTCGGTCGTTCACCCATCGGCCCCATGCAACAGCATATCGCCAAGGCCAATGAGTGCGCGGCGAACCTGGTGCCCTTCTTCGAGGCCGTGATGGCCGAGGACTGGGATCGGGTGGAACAGGTGCAACAGGAGATGTCCCGGCTCGAGCACGAGGCCGACAAGCTGAAGAAAAGCGTGCGCCTGCACCTGCCCAAGAGTCTGTTCCTGCCGGTGCCGCGCTCGGACCTGCTGGAGCTGCTCAGTGTACAGGACAAAGTCGCCAACCGTGCCAAGGACATCGCCGGGCTGATGCTCGGCCGCCAGATGGCCATTCCGCAGGCGCTGCAGCCGTTGATGCGCACCTACGTGCAGCGCAGCGTGGATGCCAGCGCCCAGGCGCTGAAGGCGATGAACGAGCTGGACGAGCTGCTGGAAACCGGCTTCGCCGGCCGCGAAGCGGTGCTGGTGGAGACCCTGATCGAGGAGCTGGGCGTGATCGAGCAGGACACCGATCGCCTGCAGATCGAGGTGCGCCGCAACCTGTTCAAGCTGGAGAAGGACCTTCCCCCGGTCGATGTGATGTTCCTCTATCAGATCATTGACTGGATCGGCGATGTCGCCGACCGCGCCCAACGTGTGGGCAACCGACTGGAACAACTGCTGGCGCGCTAAGCGCCAGTGTCCTTTCTGGGATCTACGGAAAACTAACTTATGTCTCTGATTGCGGACTACGGGCTGATTCTGCTCGTTCTTGCCTGCCTTTTCGGTTTTTTCATGGCCTGGGGTGTTGGGGCCAACGATGTAGCCAATGCCATGGGTACATCCGTTGGCTCGCGTGCACTGACTATCAAACAGGCGATCATCATCGCCATGGTCTTCGAGTTCTGCGGCGCCTACCTGGCCGGCGGTGAAGTCACCGAAACCATCAAGAACGGCATCGTCGATGCTTCGCTGATCAGCCCCAACCTGATGGTGCTGGGCATGATGTCGGCGTTGCTGGCGGCCGGCAGCTGGCTGCTGGTGGCCTCGACCAAGGGCTGGCCGGTATCCACCACCCATACCATCGTCGGCGCGGTGATCGGCTTCGCCGCGGTCGGCGTGTCGGTGGATGCGGTGCACTGGGGCGGCGTCGGCCCCATCGTCGCCAGCTGGGTGGTCACCCCGCTGCTCGCCGGGATCATCTCCTTCGGCCTGTTCGTCAGCGTGCAGAAGCTGATCATCGACACCGACAACCCCTTCCTCAATGCCAAGCGCTACGTGCCGCTGTACATGTTCCTCACCGGTTTCATGATCTCGCTGATGACCATGACCAAGGGCCTCAAGCACGTCGGCCTGAACCTCTCCAGCAGTGAAGGCTTCATGCTTTCGCTGGGCATCGGCGCTGCCGTCATGCTGCTCGGCATCGCCCTGCTCAGCCGCATTCATGTCGACGCCGAAGCCGACAAGGCCTTCCATTTCGCCAGCGTGGAGAAGGTGTTCGCCGTGCTGATGATCTTCACCGCCTGCGCCATGGCCTTCGCCCACGGCTCCAACGACGTGGCCAACGCGGTCGGTCCGCTGGCGGCCATCGTCGGCGTGATCCAGAGCGGCGGCGACCTGGCCGCCGGCGAGAAGTCCCTGGTGCCGGGCTGGATTCTGCTGCTCGGCGCGGTGGGCATCGTGGTCGGCCTGGCCACCTACGGCTACAAGGTGATCGCCACCATCGGCAAGGAAATCACCGAGCTGACCCCCAGCCGCGGCTTCGCCGCCGAGCTGGCCGCCGCCACCACCGTGGTCAGCGCCTCCGGCCTGGGCCTGCCGGTGTCCACCACCCACACCCTAGTCGGCGCCATTCTCGGCGTCGGTCTGGCGCGCGGTATCGGTGCGCTGAACCTGGGCATGATCGGCAAGATCTTCCTGTCCTGGATCATCACCCTGCCGGTGGGTGCGGCGCTGTCGATCCTGTTCTTCTTTATCCTGCGCGGGCTATTCGGCGGCGTCTGACGGTTCCCGTTAGGGGGCCTCTAAAAACGTAGGCGAGGCAGTCAGCGCAAGGCGAAAGCAGGCGAAGAACGCACTGGGCCCGCATTCGGGTTTACGAGCTGTAAATGAGCTTCTGAGCCTGCTTTCAACGCAGCGATGACAACGCAGGTAGTTTTTAGAGGTGCCCCTGGCCGACGATGCCCCTATGATTGGGACACCGTCCAAGGAGAGCACCGATGCCGCTGCCGTCCTTCCAAGAGCAATTCGCCGCGCTGATCGCCGCGCCGTCGGTGAGCTGCACCCAGCCGCACTGGGATCAGAGCAACCGGCCGGTGATCGAGCTGCTCGCCGCCTGGCTCGGCGACCTCGGCTTCGCCTGCGAAACCCAGCAGATCGCCCCCGGCAAGTTCAACCTGCTGGCCAGCTACGGCAGCGGCCCCGGCGGCCTGGTGCTGGCCGGCCACAGCGACACCGTGCCGTTCGACGCCGCCCTGTGGCAGAGCGACCCGCTCAAGCTGACCGAGGTCGACGGACGCTGGGTCGGCCTCGGCAGTTGCGACATGAAGGGCTTCTTCGCCCTGGCCATCGAGGCCGTGCGGCCCTTGCTCGATCAGCCCTTCCAGCAACCGCTGCTGATTCTCGCTACCTGCGACGAAGAAAGCTCGATGGCCGGCGCCCGCGCCCTGGCCGAGGCCGGGCGGCCGCTGGGGCGCGCCGCGGTGATCGGCGAGCCGACCGGCCTCAAGCCCATCCGCCTGCACAAGGGGGTGATGATGGAGCGCATCGATATCCTCGGCCAGAGCGGCCATTCCTCCGACCCCAGTCTCGGCCATAGCGCGCTGGAGGCCATGCAGGACGTCATGGGCGAGCTGCGCGGCCTGCGCGCGCAGTGGCAGCGCGAGTTCAACAACCCGCAGTTCGGCGTGCCGCAACCGACCCTGAACCTCGGCTGCATCCATGGCGGCGACAACCCCAACCGCATCTGCGGCCAGTGCGCGCTGGAGTTCGACCTGCGCCCGCTGCCGGGGATGGACCCGGAGCAGCTGCGCGCGGCGATTCGCGGCAAGCTGCAGCCCTTGGCGCTCAAGCACCAGGTGCGCATCGACTACGGCCCGCTGTTCCCGGCGGTGCCGCCGTTCGAGCAGGCCGCCGACGCCGAACTGGTGCGTCTGGCCGAACGCCTCACCGGGCACGCGGCGCAGGCGGTGGGGTTCGGCACCGAGGCGCCTTATCTGCAGCAGCTGGGCTGCGAGACCCTGGTGCTCGGCCCCGGCGACATCGACTGCGCCCACCAGCCCGGCGAGCACCTGGAACTGGCGCGGATCGAGCCGACCGTGCAGTTGCTGCGCCAACTGATCCAACACTATTGCCTGAGTCGGAGCGAAGACGTGCTGCGACGATGAGAGAAGCCTTCGAACCTGCCATGGCGGCTTGACCCGCCCCCTGTCTCGACGCTCACACGGATCTCTCATGCACGACTACGTCAACTGGTTACGCCACGCTTCGCCCTATATCAACGCCCACCGCGACTGCACCTTCGTGGTCATGCTGCCCGGCGAGGGCATCGCCCACCCGAACTTCGCCAATATCGTCCACGACCTGGTGTTGCTGCACAGCCTCGGCGTGCGTCTGGTGCTGGTGCACGGCTCGCGCCCGCAGATCGAGGCGCGCCTGGCCGCCCGCGGGCTGACCCCGCACTATCACCGTGACCTGCGCATCACCGACGGGCCGACCCTGGAGTGCGTGATCGACGCCGTCGGCCAGCTGCGCATCGCCATCGAGGCGCGCCTGTCGATGGATATGGCCGCCTCGCCGATGCAGGGCTCGCGCCTGCGCCTGACCAGCGGCAACTTCGTCACCGCGCGGCCGATCGGCGTGCTCGACGGCGTGGATTACCACCACACCGGCGAGGTGCGCCGCATCGACCGCAAGGGCATCAACCGCCAGCTCGACGAGCGCAGCATCGTGCTGCTGTCGCCGCTCGGCTACTCGCCCACCGGGGAAATCTTCAACCTGGCCTGCGAAGACGTCGCCACCCGCGCCGCCATCGACCTGGGGGCGGACAAGCTGCTGCTGTTCGGTGCCGAGGACGGCCTGCTCGACGAGCACGGCCAGCTGGTGCGCGAATTGCGCCCGCAGCAGGTGCCGGCGCACCTGGCGCGCCTGGGCAGCAACTACCAGGGCGAGTTGCTCGATGCCGCGGCCGAGGCCTGCCGTGGCGGCGTCAAGCGCAGCCATATCGTCAGCTACGCCACCGACGGCGCGTTGCTCAGCGAGCTGTTCACCCGCACCGGCAACGGCACCCTGGTGGCCCAGGAGCAGTTCGAGTCGTTGCGCGAGGCGACCATCGAGGACGTCGGCGGGCTGATCGAGCTGATCAGCCCGCTGGAGGAGCAGGGCATCCTGGTGCGCCGTTCGCGCGAGGTGCTGGAGCGCGAGATCGAGCAGTTCAGCGTCGTCGAGCGCGAGGGGCTGATCATCGCCTGCGCCGCGCTCTATCCGCTGGCCGACTCCGACTGCGGCGAGCTGGCCTGTTTGGCGGTCAACCCGGATTATCGCCACGGCGGCCGCGGCGACGAGCTGCTGGCGCGGATCGAGGCGCGGGCGCGGGCGCTGGGGCTCAAGACCCTGTTCGTGCTCACCACACGCACCGCCCACTGGTTCCGCGAGCGCGGCTTCGAGCCGAGCAGCGTCGAACGCATGCCGGCGGCGCGCGCCTCGCTGTACAACTACCAGCGCAATTCCAAGGTGTTCGAGAAGACCTTGTAGAGGGGCGAATGCGCTGGGAGGGGCTTTAGCCGCGACTTGGTTGACCGGTCGCGGCTAAAGCCCCTCCCACGATGCGTGCAGAACCTCAGGCGCTGTGCTGCTGCAGGCGCAGCTGCTCGAAGCCGTCGTCCCAGCCGGCCTCCCAGGCCGCGGCGGGGACTTCGTCGGGGTAGGGTTGGCGGTCTTTGGCCTGGCCGGTGAGGCCGGCCATATAGCCTTGCTGGTAGGCCTTGGTCAGGCTCTCCAGGCTCCATTGCGGCGTGGCGTCGTCGGCCATGGGCGCTGCTCGTCTGCATCCGTTACCCGCCATGCTAGCCGCCCGGGCGCGCCGCGACGCGGCCGCCCATCCCGGCTTTTGCTCCGTTGGCGGCCTTTGTGATGCAGTCGACGAATCTCGCTCGGCGCCGGCCAGGGGCCGTTGCTCCCGCGGAATGGGGCGTCAGGGGCGCAAGCGGATCGCCGCCCGGCCCACCCCACAGGGCGTAGCCCCCTTACACCGCCAGGGCCAGGATGCTGGCCTGGTAGGCGGCGACGAAGGCATCGAAGTCGCCTTGCGGCTGGGCTTCCAGCTCGGCCTGTTCGGCCAGCGAGCGCTGCGCGGCCTGCTCGAACGCGGCCTGCTGCTCGGTGTCGAGCGGCCGGCTGCGCAGGTACTCGGCGTGGCGCCGGCTCTGCTGCAGGGCGAAGTCGGCGAAGCTGGTGCCCTGGCGCAGCGCCGCCAGCACCTGCGCCGAGGGCGTCAGGTCGGCGTCCTCGACCTTGGTCTGTTGCGCCGCCAGGGCCTCGCCGTGCGCCGCGCCGCCCTGGCTGCGGTCGAGCAGCTCGGCCAGCGGGCGGATCTGCTCGATCAGCTCCAGGGCCCAGGTCTTGAGTTCCACCGGGCGGCCGTCGCGCTGCAGGTGCAGGCCGGGACGGCGGCCTTCCTTGACCACCTTGAGGAAGTTGTCGGTGCAGCTGCGGCACTCGCCGCCTTCCAGCAGCGGGCTGTCCGCCAGCGCGCAGAACAGCAGGAAGGCGTCGATAAAGCGCGATTCGCTGAGGTCAAGGCCCAGCGGCAGGAAGGGGTTGATGTCCAGGCAGCGCACTTCCACGTACTGCACGCCGCGGCTCATCAGCGCCTGGATCGGCCGTTCGCCGCTGCGGGTGACGCGCTTGGGGCGGATGCTCGAGTAGTACTCGTTCTCGATCTGCAGGATGTTGGTGTTCAGCTGCAGCCACTCGCCGTCGCGTTTGATGCCGGCCTCGACATAGGCCGGGTAGGGCGTGGCCACGGCCAGGCGCAGGCTGTCGGTGTAGCTGGCCAGGTCGTTGTAGCAGGGGGTCAGGCCGGACTGGGCGCTGCTCTGGTAGCCCAGATCGCTCATGCGCAGGCTGGTGGCATGGGGCAGGTACAGGGTGCTGGCGTCCAGTTCCTGCAACTGGTGCGGGCGGCCGCGCATGAAGCCTTTGTCCAGCGCCGGCGAGGCACCGAACAGGTACATCAAGAGCCAGCTGTAGCGGCGGAAGTTGCGGATCAGCGCGATATAGCGCGCCGACTGGTAGTCGCGCGCGCTCTGCGTGTCGCCTTCGGCCTGCTGTTGCAGCTGCCACAGGCCCTCGGGCAGGGAGAAGTTGTAGTGAATGCCGGCGATGCACTGCATGGTCTTGCCGTAGCGCAGCGCCAGGCCCTTGCGGTAGACGTACTTGAGCCGGCCGATATTGGAGCTGCCGTAGCGGGCGATAGGGATAGTTTCTTCATCCGGCAAGGCGCAGGGCATCGACGGGCTCCACAGCAGCTCGTCGCCCAGCTTGGCGTAGGCGAAGCGGTGGATGCGTTCCAGCTCGTCGAGGGTGGCCGCCGGGTCGGTGGCGGTGCCGGTGATGAATTCCAGCAGCGATTCGGAATAGTCGGTGGTGATCTGCGCATGGGTCAGCGCCGAGCCCAGCCCCTGCGGATGCGGGGTCAGGGCCAGCTGGCCGTCCTGGTCGATGCGCAGGCATTCGCGTTCGATGCCGTGCAGGCACTGGCCCAGCAGGGACAGGTGGGCCGGCTCGCCGAGCAGGGCCAGGCGGCGGGAGAGAAGGTCGCTCAAGATGCACTTCCTAACTGGGCAGTCGCCACAATATGGGGATCGCCCCGGCACTCTGCAAGGGGCGAGCGGTTACCCAGGTTAGACCAGCCCGAGCGGTGCCGATTACACGCAGGCGAAGGTGCCTTGTGCCTTGGCGACCAGCTTGTCGCCCTGCAGCACTTCCGCTTCCACCACCTGGGTACGGCGACCGGCGTGCAGCACCTTGGCGTGGCACAGCACGCTGCCTTCGGACACCGGGCGGATGTAGTTGATCTTGCACTCCAGGGTCACGCTGCTCGGCCCGCCATCGCCGAGGCTGTGGCTGGCCTGGCCCATGGCGGTGTCGATCAGCGAGAACAGTGCGCCGCCGTGCAGCTTGCCGTGCAGGTTGCGCAGCTCGTCGGTGAGGCTCAGGCGCACACGCGCCTCGCCGCCGCCGACCTGGAGAATCTCCAGGCCGAGCAGGCGGGAAAAGGCGCTGCTGGCGCCGACCTTGTCGCTTGTGCTCATTTCTTCAACTGCTTGGCGTTGGCGAACAGGGCGGCCATGCCGCCGCTGGCGGGGGCCGGTTTGTCCTGGCTGGAATGACGCTCGCTGCGCGGCGCGTTGCCGCCACGGTTGCCAGCGCGCGATTGTCCGCCGCGTTGGCCGTCGACCTTCTCGCCGGGGGTATCGCCCATGCGCATGGACAGGGCGATGCGGTTGCGCGGGATATCCACCTCCATCACCTTGACCTTGACCACGTCGCCGGCCTTGACCGCCTCGTGCGGGTCCTTGATGAACTTCTCCGACAGCGCGCTGATATGCACCAGGCCGTCCTGGTGCACGCCGATGTCGACGAAGGCGCCGAAGTTGGTGACGTTGGTCACCACGCCTTCCAGCACCATGCCCAGCTCGAGGTCCTTGAGGGTTTCCACGCCTTCCTGGAACTCGGCGGTCTTGAACTCCGGACGCGGGTCGCGGCCAGGCTTGTCCAGCTCCTTGAGGATGTCGCCGACGGTGACCAGGCCGAAGCGCTCGTCGGTGAACTTGGCCGGGTCGAGGCGCTTGAGAAAGCCCGAGTCGCCGATCAGCGAGCGGATGTCGCGGCCGGTGTCCTGGGCGATGCGCTCGACCAGCGGGTAGGTTTCCGGGTGTACCGCGGAGGCGTCCAGCGGGTTGTCGCCGTTCATCACGCGGAGGAAGCCGGCGGCCTGTTCGAAGGTCTTCTCGCCCAGGCGCGGCACCTTCTTCAGCTCGGCGCGGGTCTTGAATGCGCCGTTCTGGTCGCGGTGGGCGACGATATTCTGCGCCAGGGTCGCATTCAGCCCGGAGATGCGCGCCAGCAGCGCGGCGGAGGCGGTGTTCACATCCACGCCGACGGCGTTCACGCAGTCCTCGACCACCGCGTCCAGCGAGCGCGCCAGCTTGAGCTGCGACACGTCGTGCTGGTACTGGCCGACGCCGATGGATTTCGGGTCGATCTTCACCAGCTCGGCCAGCGGGTCCTGCAGGCGGCGGGCGATGGACACGGCGCCGCGCAGCGACACGTCGAGATCGGGGAATTCGCGCGCGGCCAGCTCCGAGGCCGAGTACACCGAGGCGCCGGCCTCGGAGACCATCACCTTGGTCAGCTTCAGGCCCGGCACCTTCTTGATCAGCTCGGCGGCCAGCTTGTCGGTCTCGCGGCTGGCGGTGCCGTTGCCGATGGAGATCAGGTCGACGCCGTGCTTGGCGCACAGCTTGGCGAGGACCGCCAGGGTGCCGTCCCAGTCGTTGCGCGGCGCGTGCGGGTAGACGGTGGCGGTTTCCAGCACCTTGCCGGTGGCATCGACCACCGCCACCTTGCAGCCGGTACGCAGGCCCGGGTCCAGCGCGAGGGTGGCGCGCGGGCCGGCCGGCGCGGCCAGCAGCAGGTCGTGCAGGTTGCGGGCGAACACGGCGATGGCCTCGTCCTCGGCCTTCTCGCGCAGCTCGCCGAGCAGGTCGGTTTCCAGGTGGTTGTACAGCTTGACCTTCCAGGTCCAGCGCACCACCTCGGCCAGCCACTTGTCGGCGGCGCGGCCTTGCGCGCTGATGCCGAAGCGCTCGCCGATCATCAGCTCGCAGGGGGGCAGGGTGCCGGGCAGCTCCTCGCCGACCTTCAGGCTGGCGCTGAGGATGCCCTCGTTACGGCCGCGGAAGATCGCCAGGGCGCGGTGCGACGGCACGCCCTTGAGCGGCTCGTCGTGCTCGAAGTAGTCGCTGAACTTGGCCCCTTCGTTTTCCTTGCCCGGCACCAGGCGGGCGCTGAGGGTGGCGTGGTCCTTGAGGAAGCTGCGCAGCTTGTCGAGCAGGCCCGCATCCTCGGCGAAGCGCTCCATCAGGATGTACTTGGCGCCCTCGAGCACGGCCTTCACATCGGCGAAGCCCTTGTCGGCGTCGATAAAGCGTTCGGCTTCGCTTTCCGGGCTCAGCTCGGGGTTGCCGAACAGCGCATCGGCCAGCTCGCCGAGGCCGGCTTCCAGGGCGATCTGGCCCTTGGTGCGGCGCTTCTGCTTGTACGGCAGATACAGGTCTTCCAGGCGCGTCTTGGTGTCGGCCAGGGCGATCTCGCGCTTGAGTTCCGGAGTGAGCTTGCCCTGTTCCTCGATGCTGGCGAGGATCGCCACGCGGCGCTCGTCCAGTTCGCGCAGGTAGCGCAGGCGCTCTTCCAGGTGGCGCAGCTGGGTGTCGTCGAGGCTGCCGGTCACCTCTTTGCGGTAACGGGCGATAAAGGGCACGGTGGAACCTTCGTCGAGCAGGGCCACGGCGGCGGCGACCTGTTGCGGGCGCACGCCCAGTTCTTCGGCGATGCGGTTGTTGATGCTGTCCATAAAAAAAGCTACCCACAGGGCGGCCATGCCGGCGGCACGGCGCGCGCGAATCAATTGAGTCGACTTGGCCGTGAGCACCCTGGCCCGCTTCCATGCCATGGCGGCTGAGGGGCGGAGAAGGGGCGCTGCGCGACTGCCAGGTCGAGGCGGCGGCGCATTATAAACACCGCATCCGCCGGCGCTGGGAACCGTTCGGGGAAAAATCTGCTAACAATGGCTGGAGCGCCCGCCAGGGCGCCTGAGCCATAATGCCGCCATTCCAGCCTGGCCGCGCGGCGCGCGAGCGGGCTTCAGCCAAGGAGTTGCCATGAGCCACAGCGCCCCCGCCGCCGAAGGCGAGAAGATCCTGATCGTCGACGACGACGCCCGTCTGCGTCGCCTGCTCGAGCGTTTCTTCGACGAACAGGGTTATCGCGTGCGCGCCGTGGAGAACGTCGAGCAGATGGATCGCCTGCTGGCCCGCGAGCTGTTCAACCTGGTGGTGCTCGACCTGATGCTGCCCGGCGAGGACGGCCTGTCCGCCTGCCGCCGCCTGCGCGAGGCGAACAACCAGATCCCGATCATCATGCTCACCGCCAAGGGCGACGAGTCCAGTCGCATCCAGGGCCTGGAGCTGGGCGCCGACGACTACCTGGCCAAGCCATTCAATCCGCGCGAGCTGCTGGCGCGGATTAAGGCCGTGCTGCGCCGCCAGGCGCCGGTGGTGCCGGGCGCGCCGGGCAGCGAGGACGAGAGCGTCAGCTTCGGCGAGTACGAGCTGTCGCTGGCCACCCGCGAGCTGAAGCGCGGCGAGCAGGTGCACATGCTCACCACCGGCGAGTTCGCCGTGCTCAAGGCGCTGGTGCAGCATGCGCGCGAGCCGCTGACCCGCGACAAGCTGATGAACCTGGCCCGCGGCCGCGAGTGGGACGCGCTGGAGCGCTCCATCGACGTGCAGATCAGCCGTCTGCGCCGGCTGATCGAGCCGGATCCGTCCAAGCCGCGCTATATCCAGACGGTGTGGGGCGTGGGCTATGTGTTCGTGCCGGACGGCAATAAGTGATTCCTGGGTTGGCGCTGCGCGGAGCGAAGCCCAACGCCCACTGCGTCCTGTCCGATAGCCCGGCGTCGGGCTTCAGCGCTGCGCGCCTCAACCCAACCTACATCGAAGCGTTATGAAAACCCCGCTCTGGTTCCCGCAAAGCTTCTTCGCCCGCACCCTCTGGCTGGTGCTGATCGTCGTGCTGTTCTCCAAGGCGCTGACCCTGGTCTATCTGATGATGAACGAGGACGTGCTGGTCGACCGCCAGTACAGCCACGGTGCGGCGCTGACCCTGCGCGCCTACTGGGCGGCCAACCCCGCGGAGCGCGAACACATCGCCCAGGCCGCCGGGCTCAAGCGCATCCCCCGCGACAAGGTGCCGGCCAGCGAGCAGCACTGGCCCTACAGCGAGATCTTCCAGCGCCAGATGCAGACCGAGCTGGGGCCGGACACCGAGGTGCGGGTGCGCGCCACCACGCCGCCGGCGCTCTGGGTGCGCGCGCCGAGCCTGGGCGACGAGTGGCTGCGGGTGCCGATGTACCCGCACCCGCTGCGCGGCCAGCGCATCTGGAGCGTGCTCGGCTGGTTCCTCGGCATCGGCCTGCTGTCCACCGCGGCGGCCTGGATCTTCGTCCGCCAGCTCAGCGCGCCGCTCAAGCGCCTGGTGTTCGCCGCCCGCCAGCTGGGTCAGGGGCGCAGCGTGCGCCTGCCGATCAGCGACACGCCGAGCGAAATGGCCGAGGTCTACCGCGCTTTCAACCAGATGGCCGAGGACGTCGAGCAGGCGGCGCGCGAGCGCGAGCTGATGCTGGCCGGGGTGTCCCACGACCTGCGCACGCCGCTGACTCGCCTGCGCCTGGCGCTGGAATTCATGCAGAGCGATTCCGAACTGACCGAGGACATGGTGCGCGACATCGAGGACATGGACGCCATCCTCGACCAGTTCCTCGCCTTTATCCGCGACGGCCGCGACGAGCCGGTGGAGCAGGCCGACTTCGCCGAGCTGGTGCGCGAGACGCTGGCGCCCTACAACCAGAACGGCGAGCGCGTGCGCCTGTGCCTGGAGGCCATTCCGCCCTTCCCGCTGCGCCGGGTGTCGATCAAGCGCCTGCTCACCAACCTGGTGGAGAACGCCCTCAACCATGGCGGCGGCGACGCCGTGGAAGTGGTCGCCAGCCTGGCCGGCGACCACAACGCGCCCTACGTGGTGCTCAGCGTGCTGGACCGCGGCAACGGCATCGACCCGGCCGAGCTGGACAGCATCTTCAACCCCTTCATCCGCGGCGACCGCGCCCGCGGCGGGCGCGGCACCGGCCTCGGCCTGGCCATCGTCAAACGCATCGCCGCCCTGCACGGCGGCAGCGTGGAGCTGCGTAACCGCTCCGGCGGCGGCCTGGAGGCGCGCGTGCGCCTGCCGCTGGGGCTGCTGCTGCCGCGCGACGCGGTCTGAGCGACTCGGGCGGCCAGCCGTCCGAGTCGGCCGAGGCATGCTGGCAATCTGCGCTCAGAGGCTCTGGCGCTGGGCTATGCTGTGCCAGCGTACCCACTCGAGGCCCGCATGCCCGCCGCCTTATCCGACCGCCTGCCCAAATGGACTTGGTGGCTGCCGCTGCCGCTTTTCCACCTGGGAACCTGGTTATCCCTGACCACCCGCCTGGATGACGGGGTGGCGCTGTGCTACCTGCCGCTGCTGCTCGGCCTGGTGCTGTGCCTGTGGTGGGGGCCGCGGGTGCTGCCGGCGCTGTACCTCAACGCCCTGCTCAGCACGCCCTTGTGGGGCCTGCCCTGGCAGTGGGCGCCGCTCTATGCCGTGCCGGAAACCGCCGCGGTGGCGCTGGGCTGGTGGCTGTTGCGGCGCCAGCCGTTCGACCCCGCGCTCGGCCGCCTGGCCGATCTGCTGCGCTTTCTCGCCTTCGGCGTGCTGCTGCCGACCACCCTGGTGGCCTTCGGTCTGCAGGGCAACCTGTGGCTCACCGGCCTGCAGGGCGGCGAGCAGTGGCCGCTGGCCGTGCTGGGGGTGTGGCTGAGCGACGGCATCGGCCTGCTGGCGCTGGCGCCGCTGCTGCTGGCCTACGCCAGCCCGCTGCTGCGCGTACGTGGCTGGTTGCATAAGGACGTGCCGGACGCCGCACCGGCGCTGAGCCTCAGCCGCTCGCCGCTGGGCTGGCTGTTCGCCGGCGGTGCCCTGCTGCTCTTGGCGGCGCTGCTCGGCAGCCTGCCGACGCTGCTCGGCCTGCCACTGCTGGGCATCTGCATGCTGGTGCTGGCCCTGCGGCACGCCTTCGCCGGGGCGTTGTACGGCGTGGTCCTGGCCTTCGCCGCGACCCTGCTGCTGCCGCTGCTGCGCGATGGCCTCGGCCTCGGTGCTCCGGATCTGCAACGCAGCCAGCTGCAACTCACCGTGCTGTTGCTGATGAGCGCCGCGCTGCTGGTCGGCCGCGCCCTCGGCGACCTGCGCCAGGCACTGGCGCGTAGCGCGCAGATGCAGCAGCAACTGGCGCGCGCCAACCTGGCCATGGAGGCCAGCCCGTTGGGGGTGACCATCGCCGACGCGCGCCAGCCCGACCTGCCGCTGATCTACTGCAACCCGGCGTTCAGCCGCATCACCGGCTATGCCGTCGAGGAGGTGCTGGGGCGCAACTGCCGTTTCCTCGCCGGCGACGACCGTCACCAGCGCGACCTGAAACAGCTGCGCGCGGCGCTGCGCGAGGGGCGCAGCGGCCATGCGGTGCTGCGCAACTACCGCAAGGACGGCAGCCCGTTCTGGAACGAGGTGGTGCTGGCGCCGATGCGCGACGAGCAGGGCATCAGCCACTTCGTCGGCCTGCAGCACGACGTCACCGAGCGCGAGGAGCTGGCCGCCAAGGTCGAGCAGCAGCGCCTGGCCATGCTGCGCCAGAGCCACCTGTTCAGCCAGACCGAGAGCATCGCCGACATCGGCGGCTGGGTGCTGGAGCTGGCCGACCTGAGCATGTTCTGGAGTGAGGGCTGCTACCGCATCGTCGGCCGCGACCTGGCGCTCGGCGCACCGCTGCTGGAGCAGGCGCTGGACTACTACGACGGCGCCAGCCAGGCGCTGATCCGCGCCAACCTGGCCGAGGCGCTGGCCGGGCGCAATCACTTCGACCTGGAGGCGCGCCTGGCGGCGCGCAACGGCTGGGTGCGCCTGCGCGGGGTGGCCGAGCGCGACGGCACGACGCTGGTGCGGGTCTACGGCGCGATCCAGGACATCAGCGAGCGCAAGCGCGCCGAGCAGCAGCTGCGCGAGCGCGACGAACGCCTGCGCCTGTTCTTCGAGGCGCCGCTGATCGGCATGGCCCTGACCACGCCGACCTTCGGCTGGGAGGAGGTCAACCACAAGCTGTGCGCCATCCTCGGCCGTTCGCGCGAGGAGCTGCTGCGCTGCACCTGGGACGAGCTGTCGCATCCGGACGACCTGGCCGCCGAGCAGCAGCATCTGGATGCGGTGCTGGGCGGCAGCAGCGACGGCTTCGAGCTGGACAAGCGCTTCCTGCGCGCCGACGGCCAGCAGGTGCACACCCGCCTCAGCCTGCGCGCGGTGCGCAACGGCCAGGGCCGCCCGGGCATGTTCCTGCTGCTGGTGGAGGACGTCAGCGCCCGTCGCGAGGCCGAGGCGCGCTATCGCACCCTGGTCGAGCACGCGCCCGAGGCGATCATGCTGTTCACCCCCAAGGGCGGCATGGTCGATTTCAACGAGAACGCCCTGCGCCTGTTCCGCTACCGCCGCGAGGAACTGCTGGGCAAGACGGTGCTGGAGATCAGCCCGCTGCGTCAGGCCGACGGCCAGCTCTCGGCGGAGATCGGCAAGGTGCATCTCAAGCGCGCCATCGCCGGCGAGGCGCCGGTGTTCGAATGGCTGCACCGCGACAGCGCCGGCCGCCAGCTGCCCTGCGAGGTGCGCCTGGTGCGCATGCCCGGCGAGCAGCTGCTGATCCGCGGCAGCGTCACCGATATCTCCGAGCGCCAGCGCTACCAGCGCGAGATCGAGCGCCTGGCCTACAGCGACGAACTGACCGGGCTGCCCAATCGCCGCCTGCTGCTCGACCGCCTGCAGCACGCTATGGACCGCGAGGCGCGCGAGGGCAGCCTAGGTGCGTTGCTGTTCATCGACCTGGATCACTTCAAGACGGTCAACGACAGCCTCGGCCACCTGATCGGCGATGCCCTGCTGCGTGAGGTGACCAGCCGCCTGGCGCGCGAGCTGCGCGCCGAGGACACCCTGGCGCGGCTCGGCGGCGACGAGTTCGTGGTGCTGCTGGAGGCGCTCGGCGACGACCCGCGGGTGGTCGCCGAACACGCCGCGGCGGTGGGCGACAAGCTGCTGCGCGGCCTGCTCGGCAGCTGCACCATCGACGGCCACGAGCTGTCGATCAGCGCCAGCATCGGCATCGCCCTGCACCCGCTGGAGCGGCAGAACGCCGCCGACGTGCTCAAGCAGGCCGACACCGCGATGTACCGGGCCAAGCACGCCGGGCGCAACGCCCTGCATTTCTTCGCCCCGGAAATGCAGGCGGCCATCGACCAGCGCCTGCAGCTGCAGAGCGAGCTGCGCCAGGCCATCGCCCGCGAGCAGCTGCATCTGGTGTTCCAGCCGCAGCTGGCGTTGGCCACCGGCAAGGTGGCCGGCGCCGAGGTGCTGCTGCGCTGGCGTCACCCGGAGCGCGGCGAGATCGCCCCGGATCAGTTCATCCCCCTGGCCGAGGAAACCGGGCTGATCCAGGACGTCGGCCACTGGGTGCTGGAGCAGGCCTGCGCGGCGCTGACGCGCTGGCATCGGCAGTGGCCGCAGCTGGTGCTGGCGGTCAACCTCAGCCCGCGCGAGCTGCGCCAGGCCGATTGCGTGGCGCGTATCCAGGCCTGCCTGCAGCGCCATGGCGTGGCGCCGGCCTCGCTGGAGCTGGAGATCACCGAGGGGGTGCTGCTGGAGGACGTCGACCAGTGCATCGCCACCATGCAGCGGCTCAAGGCCCTCGGCGTGCGCTTCGCCATCGACGATTTCGGCACCGGCTACTCGTCGCTGACCTACCTCAAGCGCCTGCCGCTGGACCGATTGAAGATCGACCGCAGCTTCGTCGCCGACCTCGACGGCGAGGAGAGCGGACGCCTGCTGGTGCAGACCATCCTGGTGATCGCCCGCAACCTCGACCTGGAGTGCGTGGCCGAAGGCATCGAACGCGCCGCCCAGTTGGAGCTGCTGCGCGAGCACGGCTGCTCGCTGGGCCAGGGCTACCTGCTCAGCCGGCCGCTGGCGGAAGCGGAGTTTCTCGCCTGGCTGGAGGCGCATCACCGCTAGAGTGGCGCGGGACCGCCCAGGCCGTGTGGGGAGAAGGGGGAGGGGGCGTTTGCGGCCGACCCGGTGTAGCGCGGCTCAGCCTCGCCCCTTGGTACGGGTCTGCCCGGGTTCGGCGTACTTTTCCAGGTGTTCGACGATGATCCCGGCGACGTCCTTGCCGGTGGTGGTCTCGATGCCTTCCAGGCCCGGCGAGGAGTTCACCTCCATCACCAGCGGGCCGTGATTGGAGCGCAGGATGTCCACCCCGGCGACGTTCAGCCCCATCACCCGGGCGGCACGCACAGCGGTCATGCGCTCCTCGGGGGTGATCTTGATCAGGCTGGCGGTGCCGCCGCGGTGCAGGTTGGAGCGGAACTCGCCGGGCTTGGCCTGGCGCTTCATCGAGGCGATCACCTTGTCGCCGACCACGAAGCAGCGGATATCGGCGCCGCCGGCCTCCTGGATGTACTCCTGGACCATGATGTCCTGCTTGAGGCCGAAGAAGGCTTCGAGCACCGACTCGGCCGCCTTGTGCGTCTCGGCCAGCACCACGCCCTTGCCCTGGGTGCCTTCCAGCACCTTGATCACCAGCGGCGCGCCGCCGACCATCTGGATCAGGTCGGGGATGTCGTCGGGGGAGTGGGCGAAGCCGGTCACCGGCAGGCCGATGCCCTTGCGCGACAGCAGCTGCAGGGCGCGCAGCTTGTCGCGCGAGCGGCTGATGGCTACCGATTCGTTGAGCGGGTAGACGCCCATCATCTCGAACTGGCGCAGCACCGCGCAGCCATAGAAGGTCACCGAGGCGCCGATGCGCGGGATCACCGCGTCGAAGCCTTCCAGCGCCTGGCCGCGGTAGTGGATCTGCGGCTTGTGGCTGGCGATGTTCATATAGGCGCGCAGGGTGTCGATCACCTGCATCTCGTGGCCGCGCTGCTGCCCGGCCTCCACCAGACGGCGGGTGGAATACAGACGCGGGTTGCGCGACAGCACGGCGATCTTCATTGGGCACCTGGAACGGAGGAGGGCAGGGTGGGTTTGTCTTGCACGTAGCTGAGCGCCGGGTTGACCACCAGTTGCCCGGCGATCAGCGCCTTGGAGCCGAGCAGCACGCGGTAGCGCATGGTCTTGCGGCAGGCCAGGGTGAACTCCACCGGCCACAGGCGATCGCCCAGGGCCAGGTGGGTGCGGATCACGTAGCGGCTTTGCGCCAGGCCGTTGGAACTCTTGATGCGCTTGACCGAGACCATCTGCGCCTCGCAGCGGTGGCGGCGCTGCACCTGGGTGCCGAGGTAGGCGGTGAAGCGCACCCAGTCCTCGCCATCGCGCTGGAACGGCTGGATATCGCTGGCGTGCAGGCTCGAGGTGCTGGCGCCGGTGTCGATCTTGGCGCGCAGGCCGATGATGCCGAGCTCGGGCAGGTTGATCCACTCGCGCAGGCCGATCACGCTGAGCTGGTCGAAGGTCTTCAAGCGGGCGGTATCCCTCTGCGGCTGACAGGCCTATGATTTCGCGCATTCTAGTAGCGCCGTGTGACAACTGCATCAGGCAGTTTCTGCCGGCTGGCAAACCCAGCAGAGGTGAGATGAGCGACAAAGACGACGACAAGGTGCGCCTGGACAAATGGCTGTGGGCAGCACGCTTCTACAAGACCCGCGCGCTGGCCAAGGCGGCCATCGAGGGCGGCAAGGTGCACCACCGTGGCGAGCGCTGCAAGCCGGGCAAGGAGCCCAGGGTGGGCGACGAATACGTGCTGCGCACCGGCTTCGACGAACGCACCGTGGTGGTGCTGGCGCTGTCGGCGGTGCGCCGCGGCGCGCCGGAGGCGCAGCTGCTGTATCGCGAGACCGAGGCGAGCATCGCCCGCCGCGAGCAGGCCGCGGCGCTGCGCAAGGCCGGCGCCCTTGGCGTGCAGACCGACGGCCGGCCGAGCAAGAAACAGCGCCGGCAGATCCAGCACTTCAACGAACAGCAGGACGGCGGCCTGCGCCATCCCTGGGCGGACGAGGAGTAGGGGCGTAGGGTCGATATGGCGCAGCCTTGTCCACCGCCCGGTCAGGCGGCGCGATGGCGGACAAGCCTGCGGCGTATTCGCCCTACCATCTGCCCGAGCGTTCGCCGCCGCCGCTCGGCTGAGATCGCCCTTGCGCGACACCCGGGCCTTGGTTGTCCGGGCATTTGTGCATAAAATCGCCAGCCTTTTTTGCAGACCCAGGCAGGCCAGCCCGCTATGACCGATTTCAGCCAACGCTTTCTCTTCGACGACACCGACGTGCGCGGCGAGATGGTTGCCCTGCGCGAGAGCTACGCCCATGTGCTGGCCAAGCACGCCTACCCGCAGCCGGTGGCGCAACTGCTCGGCGAACTGATGGCCGCCGCCGCCCTGCTGGTCGGCACCCTCAAGTTCGACGGCCTGCTGGTGCTGCAGGCGCGCTCCGAGGGGCCCGTGTCGCTGCTGATGGTGGAATGCTCCAGCGCCCGCGAACTGCGCGGCATCGCCCGTTACGACGGCGAGCGGGTCACGGCCGACGCCGACCTGCACGACCTGATGCCCGACGGCGTGCTGGCGATCACCATCGACCCGGCCAAGGGCCAGCGCTACCAGGGCATCGTCGCCCTCGACGGCGTCGACCTGGCCGAGTGCCTGTCCAACTACTTCGCCAGTTCCGAGCAGCTGCCCACCCGCTTCTGGCTCAAGGCCGACGGCCAGCGCGCTCGTGGCCTGCTGCTGCAGCAGCTGCCGCCGCATCAGCAGACCGAGCCGGAGGCGCGTCAGGAAAGCTGGAACCACCTGCTGACCCTGGCCGACACCCTGTCCGCCGAGGAGCTGCTCGGCCTGGACAACCCGACCCTGCTGCACCGTCTCTACCACCAGGAGACCGTGCGTCTGTTCGACGAGCAGGCGCTGCAGTTCCGCTGCAGCTGCTCGCGCGAGCGCTCGGCCAGCGCCCTGGTCAGCCTCGGTCAGAGCGATGCCGAGCTGCTGCTCGGCGAGCAGGGCGGCAAGGTGGTGATCGACTGCCAGTTCTGCAACGAGCGTTACGCCTTCGACGCCGCCGACATCGCCCAGCTGTTCGCCGGTGGCGGCAGCGAGGCGCCGTCGCAGACCCGTCATTGATGAACTTTTCTGGGCGATAGCCGCTCTCTATCGGATCGGAGGCTGCCAAGCAGTTCGCTTTTCTGGCATACTCCCGCGACTTTTTTACCGCTGTAGTGCAGTTGCCCCTGTACTACACAACGTTCGGAAGACTCGGCCAGCGGCCGACGGGGACCCTCATGACGCAAGCCAACACCGCCGTGTACACCGACATCAGCGCCGCGCAACTGGTCGAAGAAGCCATCCGCCGTGGCGAAGGCGAACTGGCCGCCAACGGCTCGCTGGTGGTACGCACCGGCCACCGTACCGGTCGCTCGCCGGCTGACCGCTTCATCGTTCAGGAGCCGAGCAGCGAGGCGCAGATCGCCTGGGGCGCGATCAACCGTCCGTTCCCGGCCGACAAGTTCGATGCCCTGTGGGACCGCGTCGAGGCGTTCAACAACGCCCAGGATCATTTCGTTTCCCACGTGCACGTCGGCTCCGCCGAAGCGCACTACCTGGCGGTCAAGATGACCACCGCCACCGCCTGGCAGAACCTGTTCGGCCGCTGCCTGTTCATCGAGCCGGAAACCTACAACCCGGCGGGCAAGACCGAGTGGCAGATCCTCAACGTCGCCAACTTCGAGTGCGTGCCTGAGCGTGACGGCACCAACTCCGACGGCTGCGTGATCATCAACTTCGCCGCCAAGAAGGTACTGATCGCCGGCATGCGCTACGCCGGCGAGATGAAGAAGGCCATGTTCAGCGTGCAGAACTTCCTGCTGCCGGAAGCCGACGTGCTGCCGATGCACTGCGCCGCCAACATCGGCGAGGAAGGCGACGTCACCCTGTTCTTCGGCCTGTCCGGCACCGGCAAGACCACCCTGTCCGCCGACGAGTCGCGCTACCTGATCGGCGATGACGAGCACGGCTGGGGCGAAGGCGTGGTGTTCAATATCGAAGGCGGTTGCTATGCCAAGTGCATCGACCTGTCCGAGAAGAACGAGCCGGTGATCTGGAAAGCCATCCAGTTCGGCGCCGTGCTGGAAAACGTCGTGCTCGACGAAAACCGTATCCCGGATTACGCCGACGACAGCCTGACCCAGAACAGCCGCGCGGCCTACCCGCTGACCCACGTCGAGAAGCGCAGCGAGCGGAACCTCGGCGGCGAGCCGAACGCGGTGATCTTCCTCACCTGCGACCTGACCGGCGTACTGCCGCCGGTGTCGATCCTCAACGAGGAACAGGCCGCCTACCACTTCCTCTCCGGCTACACCGCGCTGGTCGGCTCCACCGAGATGGGCAGCGGCGCCGGCATCAAGTCGACCTTCTCCACCTGCTTCGGCGCGCCGTTCTTCCCGCGCCCGGCCGGCGTCTACGCCGAGCTGCTGATCAAGCGGATCAAGGCCTTCGGCTCCAAGGTCTACCTGGTCAACACCGGCTGGACCGGCGGCGGCTACGGCGTCGGCAAGCGTTTCAGCATCCCCACCACCCGTGGTGTGATCGCCGCGATCCAGAGCGGTGCGCTGATCGGCACCGAGACCGAGCAACTGCCGATCATCAACCTCAATGTGCCGAAGTCGGTACCGGGCGTCGAGACCAACCTGCTCAACCCGCGCAACACCTGGGCAGACCAGAACGCCTACGACGAAGCCGCCAAGGCCCTGGCCAAGCTGTTCATCGACAACTTCCAGAAGTTCGACGTCAGCGACGCCATCAAGAACGCCGGCCCGCAGCTCTAAGCTCGCGCCGCGCTACGACAAAGCCGCCTTCGGGCGGCTTTGTCATTTCCGGGTAGGGGGCGCCGCGCGCACCGGTTCTCCACGGGACTCTGCCGGTGCGCATGGCGCACCCTACCGAACCGCGTTATGGTCATGGGCCATTCGGCGGTCAATGGAGTGACGGCTTATGTCCACCCTTAAACGCGTCTTCGGTTTCGATCAGCTGCGCCCCGGCCAGGAGCAGGTGGTCAGCGCCGTGCTCGCCGGTCGCTCGGCGGCGGCGATCTTTCCCACCGGCTCGGGCAAGTCGCTGTGCTACCAGCTGCCGGCATTGCACCTGCCCCATCTCACCCTGGTGATCTCGCCGCTGCTGGCGCTGATGCAGGATCAGCTGGCCTTCCTCCACGCCCGCGGCATCGCGGCGGCCAGCATCGACTCGGCGCAAAGCCGCGAACAGGCCAGTGCGGTCATGGCCAGGGCCAAGGCCGGCGAGCTGAAGATCCTGATGATCTCGGTGGAGCGCCTGAAGAACGAGCGCTTTCGCCATTTCATCGCCCAGGTGCCGATCTCCCTGCTGGTGGTCGACGAGGCTCACTGCATCTCCGAATGGGGTCACAACTTCCGCCCCGACTACCTCAAGCTGCCCGACTACCAACGCCAGTTCGGCATCGCCCAGGTGCTGCTGCTCACCGCCACGGCGACGCCCAAGGTGATCGCCGACATGCGTGAGAAATTCGTCATCGCCGACGCCGACGTGGTCACCACCGGCTTCTACCGGCCCAACCTCAACCTGCTGGTCGAGCCGGTGGCAGGCAGCGCCAAGCTGCGCCGTCTGCAGGACTGGCTGACGCCGCGGCGCGAGCAGGCCAGCATCGTCTACGTCACCCAGCAGAAGACCGCCGAGCAGGTCGCCGAGCGCCTGGCGCGCGACGGTCTGGCGGTCAGCGCCTACCACGCCGGCATGGCGCACGAGGTACGCGAGTCGATCCAGCGCCGCTTCATGGCCGGCGAACTGCAGTGCATAGTCGCCACCATCGCCTTCGGCATGGGCATCGACAAGCGCGATATCCGCAACGTGGTGCATTTCGACCTGCCGAAATCCATCGAGAACTACAGCCAGGAGATCGGCCGCGCCGGCCGCGACGGCCAGGCCTCGGATTGCCTGGTGCTGGCTAACCGCGACAGCCTCAGCGTGCTGGAGAACTTCGTCTATGGCGACACACCGGAGCTGGCCGGGATTCGCCGCGTGCTCGACGAACTGCAGGCAGCCGGCATGGGCGGGCAGTGGGAGCTGATGCTGGGCCAGCTGGCCGAACAGAGCAATATCCGCGCGCTGCCGCTCAAGACCCTGCTGGTGCAGCTGGAGCTGCGCGGCATCATCGCGCCGCGCTACGCCTACTTCGCCGAATACCGCTTCAAGCTGCTGCTGGACGAAGCGGCGCTGCTGGCGCAGTTCGAGGGCGAACGACGCCGGTTCGTCGAGGCGATTCTCTCCAGCTCGCGCCGGGCGCGCACCTGGTTCACCCTGGATTTCGATGCGCTGTATCGCGACCACGGCGCCGAGCGCCCGCGGGTGATCAAGGCGCTGGACTACTTCCAGGAGAAGGGCTGGGTCGAGCTGGAAAGCAAGCAGATGACCGAGGTCTATGCCCTGCTGGACGCCGAATTCGACCCCGTCACCCTGGCCGAGCAGCTGCACGGCCATTTCCGCGCCCACGAGGCCAGCGAGATCGCCCGTATCCAGGCCATGCTCGCCCTGTTCGAGAGCCGCGACTGTCTGAGCCGGCGCCTGGCGCTGTACTTCGGCGACGCCCAGGCGCCCGAGCGCTGCGGGCATTGTTCGGTGTGCCGGGGGCGTGTCGCCACCTTGCCGGCGCCGCCAGACCGGCCGCCGCTAAGCGGGCGCGATGCGCAGGCGCTGTGTGCGGCCTTTAGCGAAACGCACCTGCAGCACGCTGGACAGATGCCGAGCCGCGAATGCCTGACGCGCTTTCTCTGCGGCGTGACCACACCGCTGTTCACCAAGCTCAAGGCGCGCCAGCTGGCCGGCTTCGCCGCGCTGGAGGACTACCCCTACGGCGAAGTGCGCGATTGGCTGGCGGCCCGTTCGTAGGGTGCGCCGCGCGCAGCGATACCGGCTGCTGCGTACGACCTGAGCGGTCCCGCGCCACCCCATGGGATCGCGCTTAGCGGCGGCGTTGCCCTTCGGCCACCGTCCAGTCCACCAGCTCCTGGGCCAGGCGATCGCCAGCCTGGCCGAAGGCGGCGACCACCGCCGGTACCGAGCTATCGCTGGCCGGCTGGGTCGCGCTGAAGCGGCGGCTGGCGAGGATGCGCTGGTCGCGCGCATCGACCAGGCGCACGTCGAGCTGGATCAGCGCCTCGGGCCGCTCGCCCTGGTACTGGCTGTGGAAGGCGCGCAGCTCGCTGACCAGTTCCAGGTCGGCCTGCAGGCGCTGCGCGTCGCTGCTCAGCGCGCGGATGCGGCCGTCGTCGTGGAAGGCGTCGAGCAGGCGCGCCTGCAGCAGCTGTGGGGTGCGCTCGCTCCAGCGCACGCCCTGGTAAGTGTTGACCCGCTCCGGCTCGGGCAGCACGACGATGCGCGTGCCGTCGAGCAGCTGATTGCTGCTGGGACTATTGATCCGCAGCGCCCAGTCGACCCGTTGAGTCTGGGCCGGCAGTTGCGCCGCCGGCAGCAGGTAGACGTCCAGCGGCTCGCTCTGCGGCAGGATCGAGCAGGCGCCGAGCAGGCCGGCGGCCAGCAGCAGGGGCAGAGGCTTCATGGTTGGAACTCCTTGATGCTGTCGTTGCGCAGCAGGTAGCCGGTGGGGTCCCGTTCCAGGCGCTGGGAGAAGCTGCGCAGGGCGCCGAGGGTGTCGCGCAGCTCGCCGATCGCCGGGCCCAGTTCGCCGAGGCCCTGCAGGCCGCTGTCCAGCGCGCTGCGGTTGCTTTCCAGCAACTGCTCGATGCTGCGGCTGCTGCGCTCCAGCGAGGCCATCAGGCGCTCGGCGTTGTCCAGGGCCTGGCTGCCATGGCCGTCGAGCAGGCGGTTGGCCGTGCGCATCAGTTCGGCCGCCTCGCGGGTGGCGGCACCGGCCTGCTGCAGGGCGGCGCTGAGTTCGTCGCGCTGGTCGGCGAGGCCGGCGCTGGCCTGTTCCAGGTTGTCCAGGGTGCGCGCCACGCGCTCGGCGTTCTCCCGCGAGAGCATGCGGTTGGCGCGGTTGAGCAGGCGGGTGATGTTGACCACCAGGTCCTCGCCGTTGGCCATCAGCCGGGACAGCGGCGAGCGGTCGGCGATGATGATGCCCGGTTGGCCGTCCTCGCCTCGCAGCGGCGGGCTCTCCGGGCTGCCGCCGTGCAGCTGGATCACCGCCAGGCCGGTGATGCCGGTGATCGACAGGCGCGCGCGGGTGTCCTGCTTGATCGGCGTGTGGCCGACGATGCGGATGCGTGCGCGCACGGTGCGCGGGTCGTCCGGGTCGAGGCCGAGGCTGATCACGTCGCCGACCTTGATCCCGCTGTACTGCACCGCGCTGCCCTGCGACAGGCCGCTGACCGCCTCGTTGAAGATCACCTCGTAATCGGTGAAGGCGCGCTCGGCGCCGGCCTTGTTCAGCCACAGGGCGAACAGCAGCGCGGCGCCCAGCGTGAGCACGGTGAACAGGCCGATCAGCACGTGATGGGCTCTGGGTTCCATTCATCCACTCCCTGCCGCGGTGGCGGCCTGTGCGGCCGCGCGTCCACGCGGGCCGTGAAAATATTGCTGAATCCAGGCGTCGTCGGTGGCGGCCACCACCTCCAGGCGGTCGGCCACCAGCACCTTCTTCTGCGCCAGCACGGCGACCCGATCGCAGATGCTGTAGAGCGTATCCAGATCATGGGTGACCAGAAACACGCTCAGGCCCAGGCTGTCGCAGAGGGTGCGGATCAGCTGGTCGAAGGCCGCCGCGCCGATGGGATCGAGGCCGGCGGTGGGCTCGTCGAGAAACAGGATGTCCGGGTCCAGCGCCAGGGCGCGGGCCAGGGCGGCGCGCTTGACCATGCCGCCGGACAGCGAACTGGGGTATTTGTCGGCGGCGTCCTGCGGCAGGCCGGCGAGGGCGATCTTGACCCGCGCCAGGCGCTCGGCGGCGGCGCGCGACAGGCCGGCGTGCTCGATCAGCGGCAGGGCGATGTTTTCGCTGACGGTCAGCGAGGAGAACAGCGCGCCACGCTGGTAGAGCACGCCGAAGCGCCGCTCCAGCTGCGAGCGGCGCTCGGCTGGCAGGCTCAGCAGCTCTTCGCCGAACACCCGCACGGTGCCGGCATCGGGCTGGCGCAGGCCGACGATGCTGCGCAGCAGCACCGACTTGCCGGTGCCCGAGCCGCCGACCACGCCGAGGATCTCGCCGCGATAGAGGTCGAAATCCAGGTGCTGGTGCACCACCTGGCTGCCGAACCGGTTGCACAGCTCGCGCACTTCGATGACGGTCTCGCGGCTCACCAGCCCATCTCCATCAGAAACAGCGCGGCGAGGGCGTCAAGCAGGATCACCACGAAGATCGACTGAACCACCGCCGAGGTGGTGTGCTCGCCCACCGACTGCGCGCTGCCGCTGACCTTGAAGCCCTCCAGGCAACCGATCAGGGCGATCAGGAAGGCGAAGATCGGCGCCTTCAGCAGGCCGACCAGAAAGTGCCGCAGCAGGTCGCTGTCGTGCAGGATCGACAGGTACATGGTCGGCGAGATGTCCAGGCTCAGGGCGCAGACCAGGGCGCCGCCGAGCATGCCGCTGAGCATGGCGATAAAGGTCAGGATCGGCAGGGCGATGAGCATGGCGAACACCCGCGGCAGCACCAGCAGCTCCACCGGGCTCAGGCCCAGGGTGCGGATGGCGTCGATCTCCTCGTTGGCCTTCATCGAGCCGATCTGCGCGGTGAAGGCGCTGGCGGTGCGCCCGGCCATGAGGATGGCGGTAAGCAGCACGCCGAACTCGCGGAGGAAGGAGTAGGCCACCAGGTTGACCGTGTAGATGCTGGCGCCGAACTCGGCGAGGATGGTGGCGCCGAGAAAGGCCACCACGGCGCCGACCAGGAAGGTCAGCAGGGCGACTATGGGCACCGCGTTGAGCCCGCACTGCTCCAGGTGCGCGGCCAGCGAGGTCAGGCGCCAGCGCGTCGGGCGCAGGGCGATGGCGAGCATGCTGGCCAGGGTCAGGCCCATAAAGCCCAGCAGCGCCCGGCCCTGGTGCCACAGGCCCTCGACCACCTCGCCGATATGCCCGAGCACCTCGCGCAGCACCGAGGGCGCAGGCGGCGGTTGCGTCTGGCGGCTGCCGGCCATGGCATCGGCCACCGCCAGCAGCAGGGCGCGGCGCTGCGCGCTGAGTTCGGCCTGCTGCGCCAGCTGGCGCAGACGCGCGCTGCCGAGCAGCTCCAGCAGCAGCGCGGCGCCGGCGGTGTCCAGCGCCGCCAGCTCGCCCAGGTCGACGGGCGTCTCGGCCGCCAGGCGCTCGCGCAGCGCCAGCACCTGGGGTTCGAGGCGGCTGTAGTGGGCCAGCGTCCAGTCGCCGCCGATGCGCAGGCCGGTGGCGGCATCCGTGGGGCTGCTCTGGGACGGGGTCAGGTAGGGCCGGGTCATGGCCCACAGCTTAGCCTTGCCCGGGCTCGCCCGGCCAGTGGCGCGCGGCGAGCGCGCATACAGGCAGTTGCAGGTCGAGTTCAGACAATCGCGCTGCGGGTTGCGGCCCTAGGCTGGGCGGGCTTTGTCATCCGTCTCAAGGAGCTCCCATGCAACCTATCACCGTATTGCGCGACACCCAGCCCGTTCCCGTGCTCGACGCCTGCAAGTGGCAGCGTCTGGACGGCGAGCCGCACACCGTCAACCTCAACGCCTACACCTCGGAAGACGGCAAGAAGATCATGGGCACCTGGATCTGCACCCCGGGCAAGTGGCGGGTGGCCTACGACAAGTGGGAGTACTGCCACTTCCAGGAGGGCTACTGCATCATCACCCCGGACGGCCAGGAACCGATCCACCTGCGCGCCGGCGACATCTTCATCGTCGAGCCGGGCATGTGCGGCACCTGGGAGGTGGTGGAGACGGTGCGCAAGTATTTCGTCTTCGCCTGAGCCGGCAACACCAAAGATCGGCTGACAGCACGATGGGCTAAGGTAAAGCTCTGTCACCCATAGTGCAGGGCGAGCCCCCATGTCCATCGAACACCTGGATGTCCTGATCGTCGGCGCCGGCCTGTCCGGGGTCGGCGCCGCCTGTCACCTCAAGCGCCTGTGCCCGGGCAAGCGCGTCGCCGTCCTCGAAGGACGCGAGGCGCTGGGCGGCACCTGGGACCTGTTTCGCTACCCGGGCATCCGTTCCGACTCGGACATGTACACCCTGGGCTACAACTTCAAGCCCTGGAGCGACCCGCAGGCCATTGCCGACGGTCCGGCGATCCGCCGCTATATCGAGGACACCGCGCGCGAGCACGGCGTCGACCGGCTGATCCGCTACCGCCACCGCGTGCTCGAGGCCGACTGGTGCAGCGCCAGCGCCACCTGGCAACTGCTGGTGCAGCGCGGCGACGAGGCCGAACCGCTGCGTATGAGCTGCCAGTTCCTGATGATGTGTACTGGCTACTACCGTTACGAGGCCGGCTACACCCCGGATTTCGCCGGGCGCGAGGATTTCCAGGGCAGCTTCATCCACCCGCAGCTATGGCCGCAGGACTTCGATTACGCCGGCAAGCGCGTGCTGGTGATCGGCAGCGGCGCCACCGCGGTGACCCTGGTGCCGGCGCTGGCCGAGCGCGCCGCGCAGGTGACCATGTTGCAGCGCTCGCCCAGCTACGTGATCAACCTGCCGCAGCGCGATGGCCTGTCCAACGCCCTGCGCCGGGTGCTGCCGGAAACCTGGGTGTACCGTCTGGCGCGCGGGCGCAACGTGAGCCTGCAGCTGCTGTTCTACAAGCTGGCCAAGGCCTGCCCCAACCTGGTCCGCCGGCTGTTGCTGGGGCTGGTGCGGCGCCAGCTCGGCGCCGGTTTCGACATGCGCCATTTCAGCCCCTCGTACAAACCCTGGGATCAGCGCGTCTGCGCGGTGCCGGACGGCGACCTGTTCCGCGTGCTGCGTCAGGGCAGGGCGACGGTGGTCACCGCCGAGATCGAGCGCTTCACCGCCGGCGGCGTGCGGCTGAAGAGCGGTGAGGAGCTGCCCGCCGACGTCATCGTCAGCGCCACCGGCCTGCAGCTGCAGCTGTTCGGCGGCATCGCGGTGCGCGTCGACGGCGCGCCCTTCGAGGCGCCGCGCAGCATGGGCTATCGCGGCATCATGCTGCGCGACCTGCCCAACCTGGCGGTGATACTGGGTTACACCAACGCCAGCTGGACGCTCAAGGCGGACCTGTCCAGCGAATACTTCTGCCGCCTGATCCGCCACCTGGATGCCATCGGCATGCGCCAGGCGACCCCGCGCGATAGCACGGGCGACGTACGCCCGGCCCCCTTTCTCGACCTCAAGTCCGGCTATATCGAGCGCGCCGCCCACCTGCTGCCGGCGCAGGGCGACCGCGCGCCGTGGAAGCTGCACCAGAACTACGCTCTCGACTTGGCGCTGCTACGCTACGGCAAGCTGGAGGACGGCTACCTGCAGTTTTCCCAGCCGAGCGCCGCGCAGGACGAGGCGTTGGCGCCTTCCTGAACGGCGCCGTCCATGGCGATTTTCCTACAGCGACTGACGCCGTTTAGCGGCTTAACGGCCTGGCACTGCGCCACTACACTTTTGTCGACTGTGTCACGGATGAACCTAGCGGCGTCATAGCACTTTGCCTTGCGCCAAACCCGCCTGAGAAGGACCCGGCCATGAAGGAACAGCGTCACCTGCCCGCCCTGCGCGCCCATATCGAGCAACTGCTGAACAAGGGCTGGGTCATTGCCAGCCGCAGCCCGCTGACCCTGCAGAACGGTCACCGCTGCTACCTGGTATCCCACGGCATGCTGATCAGCGAGTCCGCCGGCCGGGCCGCCTGAGCCGTCCCGCGCATTTTTCCCAACCGCTGCGCCGCCTTCCCCCCTTGGCGCGGCGGGGCTTTTGGTTACCGGATATTGCATCCGCTGCCCGCCCGTTCGCCTCTGCGCCTCCCTGAACAGGGGCCTGTAGCCCTTTCGCCTCCCCCTGCACCTGCCCTTCCGCGCCCGGCAACGCCTTGGTCTGCGTGGCGTCTGTGCCTATAACGAACGGACTGCGTTCGTCCCGTCACAGAGGAGCCACGCCATGCCCAGTCGCCGCCGCTTTCTCCAGCACAGCGCCAGCCTCGCCGCGCTGACCGCGTTGACGCCCTGGCTGCCCGCCGGCGCATTCGCCGCCGCCAGCCTGTCGCAGCGCCAGATTCCCAGCAGCGGCGAGCTGCTGCCGGTGATCGGCCTGGGCACTTCGCGCACCCACGACGTGGCCCTGAGCGAGGCGGCGCTGGCGCCGCTGCGCGAGGTGCTGCGGACCCTGGTCAACGGCGGCGCCAGCCTGATCGACACCGCGCCCAGCTACGGCCGCGCCGAGGCGGTGTGCGGCGCGCTGGCGGCCGAGGACGGCCTGCGGCGCAAGCTGTTTCTCGCCACCAAGGTGTCCTCCACCGGGCGATCTGCCGGCGAGCGCCAGCTGGCGGCCAGCTTCGCCGCGCTCAAGACCGACACCCTCGACCTGGTGCAGGTGCACAACCTGCAGGACACCGCCACCCAGCTCGGCCTGCTGCGCGAGCTGAAGCAGCAGGGGCGGGTGCGCTATATCGGCATCACCCACTATCTCGACTCGGCCCACGAGCGCCTGCTCGAGGTGCTGCGCCGCGAACCGGTGGATTTCGTCCAGTTCAACTACTCCATCGGCGAGCGCAACGCCGAGCGCGAGCTGCTGCCTTACTGCGCCGACAAGGGCATCGCCACCCTGATCAACCGCCCCTTCCAGCGCGCCGCCCTGTTCGACCGGGTGCGCGGCCAGGCGCTGCCGGACTGGGCCGCGGTGGAGCTGGACGCCAGCTCCTGGGCGCAGCTGATGCTCAAGTACATCCTCGCCCACCCGGCGGTGACCGCGGTGATTCCGGCCACCTCCAACCCGCGCTACATGGCCGACAACCTGCTGGCCGGCCAGGGCCGCCTGCCCGACGCGGCGCAGCGTAAGCGCATCGCCGAGCTGTTCGCCTGAGATGACGGCGCTCGAGCGGCGCCTGGCGCGGGCGATCAATGCCGAGGCGCAGGAGCTGGTCGCGGTGCTGGCCGGCTTCGCCCTGTTCTTCTGCCTGTTCGCCGGCTACTTCATGTTGCGGCCGATTCGCGAAGCCATGGGCATCGCCGGCGGGGTAGAGAACCTGCAGTGGCTGTTCAGCGCCACCTTCGTCGCCATGCTGCTGGCGGTGCCGCTGCTGGCCTGGCTCAACTCCAGGGTGCCGCGCATCCATTTCATCGACTGGGTGTACGGCTTCTTCGGCCTCAATCTGCTGGTTTTCGTCCTGCTGTTTCGCCTCGATCACGACAGCGTCTGGCTGGCGCGGGTGTTCTATGTGTGGATCTCGGTCTACAACCTGTTCGTCATCTCGGTGGCCTGGAGCCTGATGGCCGACGTGTTCGACGGCGCCCAGGCGCGCCGGCTGTTCGCTTTTATCGCCGCCGGGGCCAGCGTCGGCGGGCTGTGCGGCCCTTTGCTGAGCGCGCTGCTGATCGGCGCGCTGGGCGAGGCCGGGCTGATGTTGCTGGCCGCCCTGCTGCTCGGCGCGGCCATGGCGCTCAAGCGCTACCTGATGGCCTGGCGCGCACGCGCCGGCGCCGGGCGCCCCGGCGCGACGCCCAGCGAAAGCCCGCGGCGGCCGGTGCCGGGCAATCCCTTCAGCGGTCTGACCCGGGTGCTGGGCTCGCGCTATCTGCTGGGCATCGCCGCTTTCGTCCTGCTGCTGACCTCGGTCAGCACCTTCCTCTACTTCGAGCAGGCGCGTCTGGTGGCCGAATTGTTCCCGGATCGCGCCGCCCAGGTGCGGGTGTTCGGCGTGATCGATTTCCTCGTGCAGGCCGGCGCGCTGACCGCGCAGCTGTTCGTCACCGGGCGGGTGGCGCAGCGGCTCGGCGTGCGCGCGCTGCTGTCCGCCGTGCCGGCGCTGGTGTGCCTGGGTTTTCTCGGCCTGGCGCTGGCGCCGACCTTCGCCGTGCTGGCGGCGCTGATGATAGTGCGGCGCATCGGCGAGTACGCCTTCGTCCGGCCGGGGCGCGAGATGCTCTTCGCCCCGCTGGACGCCGAGAGCAAATACAAGGCGAAGAACTTTATCGACACCGTGGTCTATCGCGGCGGCGATGCCCTGAGCGGCTGGGCCAAGGCCGGGCTGGACCTGCTCGGCCACGGCGCCTGGCTGGTGGCGCTGGTCGGCGCGCTGTGCGCCGCGCTATGGAGCGCGCTCGGCTGGTACCTGGGCAGCCGCGCGGATCGCCAGGTTGGTGCCGAGCGCAGCGGGCGGTGGTGATGGCGTCGGCGCCGTTGGGCTTGGTCGCGGGCTCCTCAGCCCAACCTACTCGGCCAGCGCGAGGATTTCCTCGATCAGCCACTGCAGCGCGGCGTCGCGCTGACGTTGCGCCAGGCTGACGATCTCCAGGTGGAAGGGGCCCAAGGCGAAGGGCAGGTCGAACAGCTCAAGCGGCAGCAAGGTGGCGAAATGCCGGGCCAGGGCGGTGGGCAGCACCACCGCCAGCTCGCTGCCGGCGACTATGTGCGCCGCCTGCAGGTAGTTCGGCGTGGTGTAGAAGATCTGCCGCGACAGGCCCTGTTCGCCCAGCCACTGATCGACCATGCCGCGGGTCTGCCCGCCATGCACCCAGAGGTGACGCAGGCGCAGGAAAGTCTCCAGATCCAGGCTGCCCTGGCGCAGCCGCGGATGCTCGCGGCGCACCGCCAGCTTGAGCGTCTCGCTCATCCAGTGACGGCGGGCGAAACGCGCCGGCATCTCGTCGAAACGGCCCAGCACCAGGTCCAGCTCGCCCTTGTCCAGCGCCTCCATCGGCAGGCTGGGGCTGAGGTGGCGGATGTCGATGCCGATGCCCGGCGCCTTCTGGCTGAGACGGTCGAGCAGGCGCGGCATGCACACCAGCTCGACGTAATCGGTGACGGCGATGCGAAAGCGCTGACGGCTCTCGCCCGGCTCGAAGGCCTCGCCGGCGCTCAGGCTCTGCTCCAGCTGACGCAGCGCGCTGCGGATCGGCGCCTCCAGCGCCAGCGCCCGCGGCGTCGGCTGCATGCGCCGGCCGACGCGCACCAGCAGCGGATCGCCGAGCAGTTCGCGCAGACGCCCCAGGGCATTGCTCACCGCCGGCTGGCTCAGCGCCAGGCGTTCGGCGGCGCGCGAGACGTTCTGTTCGCGCAGCAGGGCGTCGAGCACGCGCAGCAGGTTGAGATCGAAGTTGGTGAAATTCATCTACTGAATACGTCGTATCACAAGACTAAATTTCAAAAATAGTAGCGGCTTGCTTATGGTGACCCAAGCTTTTTCCTGCGTACCCGAGAGGAACAACAATGACTCAAGTCGTCTCGCCGCTTCGCTGTGCCGCCGTGATCGGCGCCGGCACCATGGGCCGCGGCATCGTCATCAGCCTGGCCAACGCCGGCCTGCGCGTGCTGTGGCTGGACAACAACCCGCAGATGGTCGAGCAGGGCCTGGCGATGGCCGCAGACACCTGGGCGCACAACGTCGCCAAGGGCCGCATCGATGCGGCCGAGGCCGCAGCGCGGCGGGCGCGTGTCGAGGCGGTGGACGGCTACGCGGCGCTGGCCGATGCCGACCTGGTGATCGAGGCGGTGTACGAGAATCTCGAGCTCAAGCAACGCATCTTCCGCGAGCTGGACGGGCTGATGAAGCCCCGCGCCATCCTCGCCAGCAACACCTCGGCGCTGGATATCGACGCCATCGCCGCCGTCACCGCGCGGCCGGAGGCGGTGCTGGGCCTGCATTTCTTCAGCCCGGCGCACATCATGAAGCTGCTGGAGATCGTGCGCGGCGGCAAGACCGCGCCGGTCGTGCTGCAGGCCGCGCAGGAGCTGGGCGCGCGTATGGGCAAGGTGGCGGTGGTGGCCGGCAACTGCCACGGCTTTATCGGCAACCGCATGCTGCACACCTACGTGCGCGAGGCGCGCCTGCTGCTGCTCGAGGGCGCCTGGCCGCAGCAGGTGGATGCGGCGCTGCAGGGCTTCGGCTTCGCCATGGGGCCGTTTCGCATGTACGACGTGGTCGGCATCGACCTGGAATGGCGCGCCCGCGAGCTGGCCGGCCGGGGCCAGGACGACCCGGCGGTGCAGGTGGACAACCGCCTGTGCGAGCTGGGCCGCTTCGGCCAGAAGAGCGGCCAGGGCTATTACCGCTACGCACCCGGCAGCCGGCAGGCCGAGCACGATCCGCAAGTGGACGCGCTGGTGCAGGCCGAGGCCGAACGCCTGGGCTTCACCCGCCGCGATATCGGCACCGAGGAAATTCTCGAGCGCTGCCTGCTGGCGCTGGTCAACGAGGGGGCGAAGATTCTCGAAGAGAACATCGCCGCCAACAGCCGCGACATCGATCTGGTCTATCTGAACGGCTACGGCTTTCCTGCCGAGCGCGGCGGACCAATGGCCTGGGCCGACGGCGAGGGTGTCGCGGCGATTCATCGGCGCCTGCTGCAACTGACCGAGCGTTTCGGCGCGCACTGGCAGCCGGCGGCGCTGATCGAGCGGCTGGTCAGTCAGAACAAGCGATTCTCCGACGTACAGGAGGGCCGGGTATGAGCTATCAGGCGCCATTGCGCGATATGCGCTTCGTGCTGCACGAACTGTTCGACGCCGCCGGCCACTGCGAGCGCCTGGGCAACGGCCTGGATCGCGAGCTGATCGACGGCGTGCTGGAAGAGGCCGCGGCCTTCGCCGCGGGCGAGGTCGCGCCGCTCAATCGCAACAGCGACGAGGAGGGCTGCCGCCTGGAGAATGGTCAGGTCAGCACGCCCAAGGGCTTTGCCGAGGCCTACCGGCAATACGTGGACAACGGCTGGGCGAGCATGACCGGGCCGGTGGAGTACGGCGGCCAGGGCTTTCCGCAACTGGTGGCCTTCGCCTTCCACGAGATGCTGATGGGTGCCTCGCTGTCCTTCCGCGTCTACTCCGGGCTGACCGAGGGCGCCGTGCTGGCGTTGCACAAGCATGGCAGCGAAACGCTGAAGCAGCAGTACCTCGGCAAGCTGGTCAGCGGCCAGTGGACCGGCACCATGTGCCTGACCGAGCCGCAGGCCGGCACCGACCTGGCCCTGCTGCGCACCCGCGCCGAGCCGCAGGCCGACGGCAGCTACAAGGTCAGCGGCAGCAAGATCTTTATCAGCGGCGGCGAGCAGGATTTCTCCGAGAACATCGTCCACCTGGTGCTGGCGCGCCTGCCCGATGCGCCTGCTGGCGTGAAGGGCATTTCGCTGCTGCTGGTGCCGAAATTTATCGCCGCCGCCGATGGTACGCCTGGCGAACGCAATAGCCTGTCGTGCGGGGCCATCGAGCACAAGATGGGCATCAAGGGGGCCTCCACCTGCGTGATGAACTTCGACGGCGCCACCGGCTGGCTGGTGGGCGAGGCCAACCAGGGCCTGGCCTGCATGTTCACCATGATGAACGACGCGCGCTTTCAGGTCGGCCTGCAGGGCCTCGGCATTGGCGAGGCGGCCTACCAGGGTGCGTTGCGCTACGCCCGTGAACGCCTGCAGTCGCGTGGTCTGGCGGGCGTGCAAGCGCCGGACAAGGCGGCCGATCCGATCATCGTTCATCCCGACGTGCGGCGCATGCTGCTGACGCAGAAGACCCTGGTCGAGGGCTGCCGCATGCTCGCCGCCTACACCGCGCGCCAGCTCGACCTGGAGCACGGCGCCGAGTCGGCCGAGGCGCGTAAGGCCGCCGGCAAGCGCGCGGCGCTGCTAATCCCCATGGTCAAGGCGTTCTTCACCGACATGGGCCAGGAAGTGGCCAGCCATGGCGTGCAGGTCTACGGCGGGCACGGCTTTATCCGCGAGTGGGGCATGGAGCAGCTGATGCGCGATAGCCGCATCACACAGCTCTACGAAGGCACCAACGGCATCCAGGCGCTGGACTATATCCGCCGCAAGCTGCTGGGCGACGGCGGTGCCGAATTGAGCGCGCTGCAGGCCGAATTTAGCGCGCTGTGCGATGCCCAGGCCACGCGCCCGGCGCTGAAGGGAATGGCGACCGTCGTGCAGGGCCGTCTGGGCGAATGGCGCGAGCTGAGCACGGAAGTGCTAGCCGCCTGCCAGCGCGACCCACAGGAGATCGGTGCCACTTCGGTGGATTTTCTCCAGTACTCGGCCTACGTGCTGCTCGCCGGTTTCTGGCTGCAGGCCGCGGCGCGGGCGCAGGATGCGCTGGAGGCAGGTAGCGGCGAGGCGGCGTTCTACCAGGCCAAGCTGCACAGTGCCGAGTTCTACCTGCGCCGCGTGCTGCCGCGCGCCAGTGCGCACCGCGAAGCCCTGCTGGGCGGCGCGCAGTGCCTGATGGCCATGGATGAGGACAGTTTCGCGTTCTAACGCGGGTTATTGGTGTGCCGTGCGCACCGAAGGAAACCAGATAACAAGAGGAGCACCCCATGCATCCCTTCAGCTTCGCCACCACCGCACAGATCCTCTGCGAATCCGGCGCCAGTCTGCGTCTGGCCGAACTCTGTCGCGAGCGCGGCGCCCGGCGCGTGTTGATCGTCACCGACCCCGGTATCACCCGTCTCGGCCTGCTGGAGCCCTTGCTGCCGGGCTTCACCCGCGCCGGCCTGGGCGTGCAGGTGTTCGACCAGGTGCTGGCCGACCCGCCTGAGGCCGTGGTACTGGCCGCCGTGGCCCAGGCCCGTGAGCTGCAGGCGGAGCTGGTGGTCGGTTTCGGTGGCGGCAGCTCGATGGACGTGGCCAAGCTGGTGGCCTTGTTGGCCCATCCCGACTGCGGTCAGGCGTTGAACGAGATCTATGGCGTGGGCAATGCCCGCGGTCGGCGCCTGCCGCTGATCCAGGTGCCGACCACCGCTGGAACCGGCTCGGAGGTGACGCCGATCGCCATCGTCACCACCGGCGAGACCACCAAGCTGGGCGTGGTTTCGCCGCTGCTGCTGCCGGATCTGGCCTTGCTCGATGCCGACCTGACCCTCGGCCTGCCCCCTGCGGTCACCGCCGCCACCGGCATCGACGCCATGGTGCATGCCATCGAGGCCTACACCAGCGCGCTGAAGAAAAACCCGCTCTCCGATCTGCTGGCGCGCGAAGCCCTGCGTCTGCTGGCAGCCAATCTCGATGAGGTGGTGCACAACGGCGGCAACCGCGAGGCGCGCCAGGCCATGCTTCTCGGCGCCTGCCTGGCCGGACAGGCCTTCGCCAACGCGCCGGTGGCGGCGGTGCATGCGCTGGCCTACCCGCTGGGCGGGCATTTCCATATTCCTCATGGGCTGTCCAACGCCCTGGTGCTGCCGCAGGTGCTGGCGTTCAACGCACCAGCGGCTGCGCCGCTGTACGCCGAGCTGGCGCCGCTGGTATTGGACGAGCAGTTGCGGGCGGGCAGTGCGGCGGCGCAGACCGAGCAGCTGATCGAGGCCCTGGCCGGCTTCAGCCAGCGCAGCGGCCTGCCGACGCGGCTGCGCGATGCCGGGGTGAGCGAGGCCATGTTGCCGACGCTGGCGGCGGACGCCATGCTGCAGCAGCGCCTGCTGGTGAACAATCCGCGCGAAATGAACGAGCAGCAGGCGCTGGCCATCTATCAGGCGGCCTATTGAGACGAGATTGCCGTAGGGTGCGCCACGCGCACCGAAGCCACCCCAAGGATTATCGATGAGCCAACCCCAACACCTGCGTGGCGACTACCGCCACTTTCAGCCGATCACCACGCGCTGGCACGACAACGACCTCTACGGCCACGTCAACAACGTGACCTATTACAGCTACTTCGACAGCGCGGTGAATGCCTACCTGATCGCGGCAGGCGGCCTGGACATCCATGCCGGCGAGGTGGTCGGCTTCGTGGTCAGCTCCAGCTGCGACTACTTCGCCTCTATCGCCTTCCCCGACGCCATCGAGGTCGGCCTGCGCGTCGGCAAGCTGGGCAACAGCTCGGTGCAGTACGAGCTGGCGGTGTTCAAGGCCGGCGAGCAGCAGGCCTGCGCCGCCGGGCGCTTCGTCCATGTGTTCGTCGACCGTGCGAGCAATCGCCCAGTACCGATTCCGCCGGCCCTGCGCGCGGCGCTGGAACGCCTGCTGGTGGCCTAGTCCGGGTTCGCCAGGATCGAGCAGCCTGCTAGGCTGTGGGCAGTCATCTGCCAGGTAGTGTCCATGTCCGATCTCGAGCGCGAGCAGGCGCAGCAACGCGCCGCGCGCATCGCCGCCTTCGCCGAGGAGCTGGCCGAGCTGCGTCGCGAGCAAGTGCTGCAGCTGAGCGAGGTGCAGGAACAGGCGGTCGCCGCCCATCATCGGCAATTGCTGACGCATTACCGGCAGACCCTGGATATCGACGCCGATGTCCGCGCCCGCCAGCTGTCGCTGGGCATGCGCCTGGCCTCGCTGTTCGGCGCGCTGGCTCTGGCGGCCGGATTGTTCTTTTTGTTCTACCAGTTCTGGGGCCTGTTCGACGCCGCGGCCCAGGTCGCCATCCTGCTCGGCAGCAGCCTCGGCAGCCTGGCGCTGTGCTTCTGGCTGCAGCGCCGCGACGCCTCCGGTTACTACGCCAAACTGGCGGCCGTGCTGGCCTTCGTCTGCTTCGTGCTCAACCTGACGCTGCTCGGGCAGATCTTCAATATCACCCCCTCGCCCAATGCCCTGCTGCCCTGGGCTGCCCTGGGCTGCGCTGGCCCTGCTGTTGGCCTACTCGGTGCGCCAGCGTCTGCTGCTGGTGGCGGCGCTGCTGTGCCTGGGGCTGTTCGTCGCCGCGCGGCTGAGCGACTGGGCCGGCTGGCACTGGTGGGCGCTGGGCCAGCGGCCGGAGCATTTCATGCCGCTGGCGCTGCTGCTGTTGCTGCCGCAATGGCTCGACCAGCGCCGCTACCCGGGGTTTGCCGCCTGTTATCGGGCGCTGGGCCTGCTTTACCTGCTCGGCCCGGTATTGCTGCTGTCCTACTGGGGCGAGTCCAGCTACCTCGACTGGCCGGTGCGTGGCGTCGAGGCCTTCTACCAGGTGCTGGGCTTCGTCCTGGCGGGCCTGGCGGTCTGGCTCGGCATCCGCCGCGGCTGGGGCGAGGTGGTCAACGGCGGCCTGGTCTTCGCCCTGCTCATGCTGTTCACCAAGCTGTTCGACTGGTGGTGGCAGTTGCTGCCGCGCTACCTGTTCTTCCTCCTGCTCGGGCTGATCGCCCTGCTGTTGCTGGTGCTGCTGCAACGCTGGCGGCGCAGCGCCCAGGACGGTGCGGCATGAACCGCGCGCTGTGGCTGGGCCTGGGCTTGATCCTGCTGAGCAATGCGGTCGCCCTCGGCGGCGTCTGGTACAACCGCAGCGGCGAGCCCGAGGCGCGCCTGACGCTGAGCCCGCGCGAGCTGGAGCGGGTGTCCGATGCCCTGTTGCGCGGCGAGGAGAACAGCGGGCTGCGTCTGCGGCTGAGCTGGCGCCATGCGGCCGGCAATGCGCGGCTGCCCTGGCTGGACGCGGCCAAGCTGGACGAACTGGGCTTCAGCGCCGAGGGCCTCGAGCGGCCGCTAAGCCGTCAGTTGCCGCGCAGGGTCTGGCTGGTGCTGGAGTTGGACGGTCCGGGTTATCGCCGCCAGCTGGACGGCGCGCGCCAGGCCCTGCAGGCCGCCGAAAGCGCCCTGCAGGCGGCGCCGGACAATCAGGAGCTGCAGCGCCAGCGCGACGAACGCCGCCGCCAGCTGCAATACGAGGAGCAGCAGGCCAGTCGGCTGATGCTGGTGGATGCGGGCGTGGATGCCGAGGCGCTGCGTCGGCGCTGGCCGGATCGGCGACGCCAGGTGCTGCTGTCCGGGCGGATCGAGCCCTATCGGCACGGCGCGCAGGCGGATTACGGTGCCAGTATCCGCCTGGACGGCGCTCGCTTGAGCCTGCCCCGCGCCTACCGCGAGTTGTTTCGCGGTTGGCCGCGGGGCCATGACGAAACAGGGCCCAAGGTGCAGGTCGAAGTCGCCTTCGGCCGTCGCCATGAGCCCTGGGTGCTCAGCGTTCGTCAGTGATGACGATGCCAGTGCTTCTTGTGCTTCCGCTTGCCGTGGTAGTGGTGGTGATGCACGTCGCGGCGGTAACGACGGTCGTCGCGGTGGTAATGGCGATCGTCGTAGCTGGCGTTGCCCATATGGTTGCCCAGCGCGCCGCCGGCGCCGCCGCCCACCGCCGCGCCGACCAGGCCGCCGGTGTTGCCGCCGACCTGCTGGCCGATCACGTTGCCGCCGGCCGCGCCCAGGGCGCCGCCGATGGCGGCTTCGGTGCGGCTGCGCCGATCCGCGCCGACCGCGCTGCCGGCCGCGCCGCCGATACCGGCGCCGATGGCCGCGCCGGTATTGCCGCCGACCTGTTTGCCGACCGCAGCGCCCAGCACTCCGCCCAGAGCGCCGCCAATACCGGCTTCGGTATTGCCGGCCAGGGCGGCGCCACTGGTCAGGCTAAGGGAGAGGAACAGCAGTTGCAGTGACTTCATGAACACCTCGATGACAGAGCCGCCTTGCGGCGAGAGTTGCTCCATTGACCTGCGGCGCCCATGCCGGGTTCCCGACCTCCCGTCGGCCACTGGTCTGGTTGTGGAACTGGTTCACGGTTTCGCCAAACGGGCGTAGGGGTGGCGCTCACAGCAGGCTCTCGCGGCCCCACTGCTCCAGCGCCTGGGTCAGCGGCAGCACCTCGCCGGGGCGGCTGAGGGCGTAGCCGGGCAGTTGGCCGATACGTGCCTGGAACTCCGGGTTCTGCAGCACCCGCAGCAGGGCGGCCATGGCCGGCAGCTCGAGGCTGTCCTCGCGGCACAGCAGGCAATAGTGCTCGCGGGCCATTGGGATGAAATCCAGGCCGAAGCGGCGCGCCGCCGCCTCGACGCCGAAGCCGGCGTCGGCCATGCCGCTGGCGACGTAGGCGGCCACCGCCGCGTGGGTGAACTCCTCGTTGTGAAAACCGCTGATCGCCGCACTGTCCAGGCTGTCGCGCTGCAGCAGGTCCTGCAGCAGCAGGCGGGTGCCCGAACCGGGCTCGCGGTTGACGAAGCGCAGCTCGCCGCGCGCCAGGTCCGCCAGGCCGCGCACGCCGTGCGGGTTGCCGGGGGCGAGCATCAGCCCCTGGGTGCGCACGACGAAGGTGATCACCCGCTGGTCGGGGCGCAGCCAGGGCTGGATGCGGGCCATGCTCAGTGCGCCGAGCGGCCCGGCCGGCACGTGCAGGCCGGCCACCTCGCAGTCGTGGCGATGCAGGGCGATGATCGCCTCGCTGCCGCTGCGAAACTGCACCTCCCACTGCCAGCCGGGGTCGCGCTCCAGCCACTCGCGCAGCGCCGCCACGGCGAAACCGTGGCTGGCGTGGATGCGCAGGCCGGGATTGCTGGCCTGCAGCACCCGGTTCAGCTCCAGCTCCAGCTCGCCGGCCAGGTTGTCCAGCTGCGGCGACAGCCGCGCGCGGATGCGTTGGTCGGCCCACAGCAGCTTCTCGCCCAGCGGCGCCAGGCGCGCGCCCTTGCCGCGCTCCAGCTCGATCAGCGGACTGCCGAAGAACGCCTGCCACTTGCCCAAGAGGTTCCAGGCATGGCGGTAGGAATAGCCGACGCGGGCGGCGGCCTCGGTGAGCTTGCCGGTGTCGTGTACCGCCTGCAGCAGTTCCAGCCCCTGCGGGTCGAGGCTGCTGCCGTCGCGCTGGTGGAAACGCCAGCGCGGCTGGATATCGATACGGATCATATGTTCAAGGCTTCATATTTGTGTGGCCAATTTCCCATGTTAGTTTGCCGTGCATGGGCGCTTTGCGTCCGAGTATAAGAACTTTACTTCATATATGGCGAGCCCAATGGCTTCGCTTGGGATAAGCCGACCAGCAGCCGTGACTGGCGCGGATTATCTCCCCCGACAGTACCGGCGACCTCCGCCGGCTGGAGTATCGAATATGGCTGTTCTTCCCCAGCGCTTTGCCCCCGAGCAGTGCCAGGCCGTCGCCCGCGAGGTGCTGGCCGCCCACCGCGGCCAGCCCGGCGCCCTGCTGCCGATCCTCCACGACATCCAGGACCGCCTCGGCGCGGTGCCGCCCGAGCTGCTGCCGCTGATCGCCGAGGACCTCTGCCTGTCGCGCGCCGAGGTGCACGGGGTGGTCAGCTTCTATCACGATTTTCGTGCCACGCCGCCCGGTCGCCAGGTGCTCAAGCTGTGCCAGGCCGAGGCCTGCCAGTCGATGGGGGGCAAGGCGCTGACCGCCGAGCTCGAGGAGAAACTCGGCCTGCCGCTGGGCGAGACCCGTGCGGACGGCAGCCTCAGCTTCGAGCCGGTGTACTGCCTGGGCAACTGCGCCTGTGCGCCGAACGCCATGCTCAACGGCGAGCTGCACGGCCGTGTCGATGCCGATGAACTGCTGGCGCTGCTGGCCGAACAGGAGGCACGCGCATGAGCGAGTCGATCAAGGTCTTCGTCCCGCGCGACGCCACCGCGCTCAGCCTGGGCGCCGACAAGGTGGCCCAGGCCATCGTCGCCGAGGCTGCGGCGCGCGGTATCGAGGTGCAACTGGTGCGCAACGGCTCGCGCGGGCTGTTCTGGCTCGAACCGCTGGTCGAGGTCGCCACGCCGGCCGGCCGCGTCGCCTACGGTCCGGTCAAGGCGCGCGACGTCGCCGGGCTGTTCGATGCCGGTTTCCTCGAAGGCAAGGCGCATGCGTTGGGCCAGGGCCTGACCGAGGAAATCGACTACCTCAAGCGCCAGGAGCGCCTGACCTTCGCCCGCGTCGGCATCACCGACCCGCTGTCGCTGGAGGACTACATTGCTCACGATGGCTACCGTGGCCTCAAGCGCGCCCTCGGCATGGCGCCCGAGGCGATAGTCGCCGAGGTTACCGAGTCCGGCCTGCGCGGCCGTGGCGGCGCGGCCTTCCCCACCGGCATCAAGTGGCGCACCGTGCTCGGCTGCCAGGCCCAGCAGAAGTACATCGTCTGCAACGCCGACGAAGGCGACTCGGGCACCTTTTCCGACCGCATGGTGATGGAAGACGACCCCTACGTGCTGATCGAGGGCATGTGCATCGCCGGCCTGGCCGTTGGGGCGACCAAGGGCTACATCTACCTGCGCTCGGAATACCCGCACGCCGAGGCGACACTGCTCGAGGCCATCGCCCGCGCCACGGCCGCCGGCTACCTGGGCGATGATGTGCTCGGCAGCGGCAAGGCCTTCCATCTGGAGCTGCGCCGCGGCGCCGGCGCCTATATCTGCGGCGAGGAAACCGCGCTGCTGGAAAGCATCGAGGGCAAGCGCGGCACCGTGCGGCCGAAGCCGCCGCTGCCAGCCATCGAGGGCCTGTTCGGCCAGCCGACGGTGATCAACAACGTGATCTCGCTGGCTTCGGTGCCGATCATCCTCGACAAGGGCGGCGCCTACTACAAGGACTACGGCATGGGCCGCTCGCTCGGCACCCTGCCGATCCAGCTGACCGGCAACATCGCCCGCGGCGGCCTGATCGAGAAGGCCTTCGGCATCACCCTGCGCGAGCTGCTCTACGAGTACGGCGGCGGTTCGGCCAGCGGCCGGCCGATCCGCGCTGTGCAGGTCGGCGGCCCGCTCGGCGCCTACCTGCCCGAGTCGCAGTTCGACACGCCGCTGGACTACGAGGCCTTCGCCGCCCTCGGCGCGGTGCTCGGCCACGGCGGCATCGTGGTATTCGACGACAGCGTCGACATGGCCGACATGGCCCGTTACGCCATGGAGTTCTGCGCGGTGGAGTCCTGCGGCAAGTGCACGCCCTGCCGCATCGGCTCGACCCGCGGCGAGGAGCTGCTGGCGCAGATCATAGTCGCTCGCTCCGAAGGCCCGCAGCCGGGGCGCATCGAGCTGCTCAAGAGCCTCTGCGACACCATGCTCGGCGCCTCGCTCTGCGCCCTTGGCGGCATGACCCCCTATCCGGTGATGAGCGCCATCAACCACTTTCCCGAGGACTTCGGCATGGCGCAAGACGCCGCCGAAGCCCGCTGATCCGGAGGCGTCCCCATGGCCCTGTATCGTGAACTCGACTATGGCACCCCTGCTCGCAGCGGTGCTCCGGTAACCCTGGAAATCGACGGCAACGCCATCACCGTGCCGGCCGGCACCTCGCTGATGCGCGCGGCCCAGGAGGCCGGCATCGCCGTGCCCAAGCTGTGCGCCAGCGACAGCCTGGAACCCTTCGGCTCGTGCCGCCTGTGCATGGTGGAAATCGAAGGCCGCCGCGGCTTCCCCGCCTCCTGCACCACCCCGGTGGAGGCGGGCATGGTGGTGCGCACGCAGAGCCCGAAACTGGCCGAACTGCGTCGCGGCACCATGGAGCTGTACATCTCCGACCACCCGCTGGACTGCCTGACCTGCTCGGCCAACGGCAACTGCGAGCTGCAGGACATGGCCGGCGTGGTCGGCCTGCGCGAGGTGCGCTACGACCCGGTGAAGACCCACCTGGCCGAGGCCAAGGACGAGTCCAACCCCTATTTCAGCTACGACCCGTCCAAGTGCATCGTCTGCAACCGCTGCGTGCGCGCCTGCGAGGAAGTGCAGGGCACCTTCGCCCTGACCATCGACGGCCGTGGCTTCGATTCGCGCGTGGCTGCCGGCCAGGACGAGGACTTCCTCGACTCCGAGTGCGTGTCCTGCGGCGCCTGCGTCAACGCTTGCCCGACCGCCACGCTGATGGAAAAGTCGGTGATCGAGCTGGGCCAGGCCGAGCGCAGCGTCACCACCACCTGCGCCTACTGCGGCGTCGGCTGCTCGTTCAACGCCGAGGTCAAGGGCAACACCGTGGTGCGCATGGTGCCGAACAAGAATGGCCACGCCAACCACGGCCACGCCTGCGTCAAGGGCCGCTTCGCCTGGGGTTACGCCACCCACCCGGACCGCATCAAGACGCCGATGATCCGCGACAGCATCCATGAGCCCTGGCGCCCGGTGAGCTGGGACGAGGCCATCGGCCATGCCGCCCGGCGCTTCAAGGAGATCCAGGCGCAGTACGGCAGCCACGCGGTCGGCGGGCTGACCTCCTCGCGCTGCACCAACGAGGAAACCTACCTGGTGCAGAAACTGGTGCGCGCCGCCTTCGGCAACAACAACGTCGACACCTGCGCGCGGGTCTGCCATTCGCCGACCGGCTACGGCCTCAAGGTGGCCCTCGGCGAGTCCGCCGGTACCCAGGACTTCGACTCGGTGCTGGCCGCCGACGTGGTGCTGGTGATCGGTGCCAACCCCACCGACGGTCACCCGGTGTTCGGCTCGCAGCTCAAGCGCCGCCTGCGCGAGGGCGCCAAGCTGATCGTCGCCGACCCGCGCGGCATCGACCTGGTGCGCAGCCCGCACATCCGGGCCGAGCATCACCTGCAGCTGCGTCCGGGCAGCAACGTCGCCCTGCTCAATAGCCTGGGCCATGTGATAGTCACGGAGAAACTGGTGGACGAGGCCTTTGTCGCTGAGCGCTGCGAGGCCGAAGCCTTCGCGCAGTGGCGCGCCTTCGTCAGCGAACCGCGCAACAGCCCCGAGGCCATGGAAGCCCTGACCGGCGTGCCGGCCGCCTCGGTGCGCGCGGCCGCCCGCCTGTACGCCACTGGCGGCAACGCGGCGATCTACTACGGCCTGGGCGTCACCGAGCACAGCCAGGGCTCGTCCACCGTGATGGCGATCGCCAACCTGGCCATGGCCACCGGCAATATCGGCCGGCCCGGGGTGGGGGTGAACCCGCTGCGCGGACAGAACAACGTGCAGGGCTCCTGCGACATGGGTTCCTTCCCTCACGAACTGCCGGGCTACCGCCACGTCTCCGACCCGGTGGCGCGGCCGCAGTTCGAGGCGGCCTGGGGCGTCAAGCTGCTCGACGAGCCGGGCCTGCGCATCCCCAACATGTTCGCTGCGGCCCATGCCGGCACCTTCAAGGGCATTTACATCCAGGGCGAGGACCCGGCGCAGTCCGACCCCGACACCCAGCACGTCACCGATGCGCTCAAGGCCATGGAGTGCGTGGTGGTGCAGGACCTGTTCCTCAACGAAACCGCCAAGTACGCCCACGTGTTCCTGCCCGGCGCCTCCTTCCTGGAGAAGAACGGCACCTTCACCAACGCCGAGCGGCGCATCTCGCCGGTGCGCAAGGTGATGCCGGCGCTGGCCGGCAAGGAAGACTGGGAAGTGACAGTGGCGCTGTCCAACGCCCTCGGCTACCCGATGCACTACCGCCATCCGTCCGAGATCATGGACGAGATCGCCGCGCTGACGCCGACCTTCAGCGGCGTCAGCTATGCCAAGCTCGAGCGCCTGGGCAGCATCCAGTGGCCGTGCAACGACGAGGCGCCGCAAGGCACGCCGATCATGCACGAGGACGCCTTCGTGCGCGGCAAGGGGCGCTTCATGGTCACCGAGTACATCCCCACCGACGAGCGCACCTCGCGCAAGCGGCCGCTGGTGCTGACCACCGGGCGCATCCTCTCGCAGTACAACGTCGGCGCGCAGACCCGGCGCACCGCCAACACGGCCTGGCACCCCGAGGACGTGCTGGAACTGCACCCGGTGGACGCCGAGGACCGCGGCATCAAGGACGGCGACTGGGTCGGCATCGACAGCCGCGCCGGCGAGACGGTGCTGCGCGCCAGGGTCACCGAGCGCATGCAGCCGGGCGTGGTGTACACCACCTTCCACCACCCGGAATCCGGCGCCAACGTGATCACCACCGACAACTCCGACTGGGCCACCAACTGCCCGGAGTACAAGGTCACCGCGGTACAGGTGCGCAAGGTCGAGGCGCCGTCAGACTGGCAGCAGGAGTTCGATACCTTCACCCGCGAGCAGGTCAACCTGCTGCCGCAGATCAAGGTGGTGCAGCTATGACCGGCGTGCGGGGCACCTGCCCGGCGGCCCGGGTATCGCTGCGCTCGACCTACGCGGCCCGACCCATCCTACCCAGGGGGACCTTTCGATGGGCATGAACGCCACGCAACTGATCAAGATGGCCAACCAGATCGGCGCCTTCTTCGCCTCCCAGCCCGATCCCGCCCAGGCGCGCACGGAGTACGCCCAGCACCTCAAGCGGCAGTGGGACCCGCAGATGCGCACGGCGCTCTACGCTCACCTGGACGCCAGCGGCGGTGAGGGCTTGAGCGAGTTCGTGCTGCAGGTGCTGCGCGATTTGCGCGGGCAGATCGAGCCGCAGGCCGCGCGAGCCCTGTAGGGTGTCGCGGGGCCGCCCAGGCCGTGCGCAGCAGACAGCCGCAAGTGTCGGATAACCTAAAGTCTCGGTTCGGCGTAGGGTGGATGACGCTCTTTTCATCCACCATTGCGGCACCACGGTGGATCGGTAAAGCGTGATCCACCCTACGATCCTCGCGAGGAGCCAGCATCCCATGTCACGCCGTACCGCCGACCCGCTCGCCGATGATCGCACCGCCCACCCGGCGCCGGACGGCTACGCCTATGTCGAGCTGGACCAGGCGGCGCGCAGCGGCCATGCGGTGTTGGCCGAGGAGTGCGCCCTGGCCATCGCCTACAACGGCATCAGTCATGCGGTGATGATGGTCTCGCCCAGCGCGCTGGAGGATTTCGTGGTCGGCTTCAGCCTGAGCGGCGCGCTGGTCGAGGGCGTCGAGGAAATCTACGACATCCAGATCGGCCGTCAGGGCGAGGCCTTTCACGCCGAGGTGCAGATCGCCAACCGCGCCTTCTGGGCGCTCAAGCAGCAGCGGCGCAATCTGGCCGGCACCAGCGGCTGCGGCCTGTGCGGGGTGGCGGCGCTGGAGCAGGCGCTGCCGCAACTGACCGAGCTGGCCGACAGCCCCCTGCCGCCGGCCGCGCACCTGCATGAGCTGCGCGCACGCATCGCCGCGGTGCAGCGCCTGGCGCGCCACAGCGGCGCGCTGCACGCCGCGCTGTTCGTCGACGAACAGGGCGAGATCGTCCTGTGCCGCGAGGATATCGGCCGCCACAACGCCCTGGACAAGCTGATCGGCGCGCTGCGCCGCGAGGGCCGCGACGGCCGCCGCGGTTTCGCCGTGGTCACCAGCCGCTGCAGCCTGGAGCTGATCCACAAGGCGGTGCGCGCCGGCTTCGCCAGCCTGGTCAGCCTCTCGGCGCCCACCGACCTGTGCGTGCGCTGGGCGCGCCAGCACCGCCTCAACCTGATCCACCTGCCGCACCATAGCGCGCCGAGGGTCTACAGCCCGGCGCCACTCTGAGACCAACGGCGCGCCCACCCGCCCTGCAGCATCTAGACTTGCGCTTCCGGGCGCTGCCTGCCCGGCCATCCACAAGGCACGAGAGGAATCGCCATGAGTATCTTCGCCTTTGTCAAAGAAGCCGGGGTCAAGCTGTGGGAGTCGCTGGTGGGTCAGGAGGCGCAGGCCGCCGAATCGCTCAAGGAGCACGTGGCCAAGGTCGGCCTGGGCAACCCGAATATCGAGGTCAGCGTCGAGGGCGACAAGGTAACCGCCCGCGGCGAGGTGGCCAGCCAGGAAGAGAAGGAGAAGATCCTCCTGGTCCTGGGCAACGTCGCCGGGGTCGGCGAGGTGGACGACCAGATCGGCGTCGTCACGCCGGCGCTGGCGGCGCGCTTCGTCACGGTGAAGAAGGGCGACACCCTGAGCGCCATCGCCAAGATCGAATACGGCAACGCCAATGCCTATATGAAGATCTTCGAGGCCAACAAACCGATGCTCGGCCACCCGGACAAGATCTACCCGGGGCAGGTATTGCGCATTCCCGAATAAACACGCCTCCCCTGCAGGGGGCGGTCAGCCGGCGCCTACGACAAGCGCATCCCGGCTAGCCCCTGCAACAACGCCCGATAATCCTCCACCGCGGCGAACTCCTCGGTGTCCTTGGGCCCGGCCTGGCTGTCCGGCTGGCGTACGGCGAGCAGCTGGGCGACGCCGAAGCGCCCGGCGCTGCGCAGGATTGGCAGGCTGTCGTCGATGAACAGGCTGCGCGCCGGGTCGAACTCGACGTCCTGGCGCAGGGCGAACCAGAACTGCTGGTCCTCCTTGGGAAAGCCGTAGTCGTGGGAGCTGATCAGGCGTTCGAACCAGGGCGCCAGCTCCACGCGTTCGAGCTTCAGCGACAGCGAGTCGCGGTGCGCATTGGTGATCAGCACCACGCGCTTGCCGGCCTCGCGCAGGGCGCGCAGGAACAGCTCGGCATCCGCACGCAGGGCGATCAGGTGAGCGACCTCGCGCTTGAGATCGCGGATCGAGAGGTTCAGCTCGCGGCTCCAGAAATCCGTGCAGTACCAGTTCAGCGTGCCGGCGTGCTGGCGAAACAGTGGCAGCAGCTCGGCCTCGGCCAGCGCTAGGCTGAGGCCGTGGTGCTCGGCGTAGCGCTGCGGCAGGTGCTTGAGCCAGAAGTGGTTGTCGAAGTGCAGGTCGAGCAGGGTGCCGTCCATATCCAGCAGGACGGTGTCGATCTGGTGCCAGGGCAGTGGAAGCATGGGGACGTCTTGCGCTCGAAGGTCGTGAATCTGCCGGCCTGCGTCGCGAACGTGCAATCTGCGCCGGGGATAATCGGAAAAGCCGCGGTATGATAACCCGCCAGGTCACGCCAAGGAGTCGTCCCATGCGTCAGAAGCCCACGGTACTCGCCCGTGAAATAGTCGCCAGCAGCCGTCTGTTCCGCGTCGAGGAGCTGCAGCTGCGCTTTTCCAATGGCGTCGAGCGGACCTACGAGCGTCTGGTGGGCAAGGGCGTCGGCTACGGCGCGGTGATGGTGGTGGCGATGCTCGATGCCGAGCATGCGGTGCTGGTCGAGGAATACTGCGGTGGCACCGACGACTACCAGCTGTCGCTGCCCAAGGGCCTGATCGAGCCGGGCGAAGACGTGCTGGTGGCGGCCAACCGCGAACTCAAGGAGGAGGCAGGTTTTGGGGCGCACGAGCTGGAATACATCACCGAGCTGAGCCTGTCGCCGGGCTATATGAGCCAGAAGATCCAGGTGGTGCTGGCGCGCGATCTGTACGAGGAGCGCCTGCCGGGCGACGAGCCGGAGCCGATGCGGGTCGACCGGATCAACCTGCGCGAGCTGTCCAGCCTGGCCCAGCACGCCCAGTTCAGCGAGGGCCGCGCCCTGGCCGCGCTGTACCTGGTGCGCGACCTGCTGAGTCAGCGTGGGGAGTTCGTGCAGTGAGTCATCCCTATATTTCCCAGGTGATCGAACTGGTACGCGCCGCCGGCGCGGCGACCCTGCCGTACTGGCGCAGCGACGTGGCGGTGACGGAGAAGGCCGATGCCTCGCCGGTCACCGCCGCCGACCTGGCCGCCCACCATATCCTGCTCGATGGCCTGCGCGCGCTGGCGCCGGCGGTGCCGGTGCTGTCCGAGGAGGCCGCCGACATTCCCCTGGCCGAGCGCGCCGCCTGGACGCGCTGGTGGCTGGTCGACCCGCTCGATGGCACCAAGGAATTTATCGCCGGCTCCGAGGAGTTCACCGTCAATGTCGCGCTGATCGAGCACGGCCGCGTGGTGTTCGGCGTGGTCGGCATTCCGGCCAATGGGCGCTGCTATTACGGTGGCGCTGGTCTGGGTGCCTGGCGCAGCGAAGTGCCGGGTGACGAGCAGCCGATCGGCGTGCGTCTGGCGCCGGCGCAGGGCTTTACCCTGGTGGCCAGCAAGCGCCATTCGAGCCCGGCCCAGGAGCGCCTGCTCGGCGGCCTGGCCGCGCGCTTCGGCGAGCCGGCGCTGGCCAATATCGGCAGTTCGCTGAAATTTTGCCTGCTGGCCGAGGGCAATGCCGACTGCTACCCGCGCCTGGCGCCTACGTCGCAGTGGGACACCGCGGCGGCGCAGGGCGTGCTGGAAGGGGCGGGCGGCGAAGTGCTGGATCTGGCCGGCGCGCCGCTGGCTTACCAGGCGCGCGAATCCTTTCTCAATCCGTCGTTCCTGGCCTTGCCGGCCGCCGCCGAATGGCGTGGCGAGCTGATCGAGCTGGCGCGCGGGTTGGCATAGGCGAGGTGGGAGGGGCTTCAGCGGCGATTGTCGCGGCTGAAGCCCCTCCCACAGCGCAACACGCTCAATCGAGCATATCGCGGTAGCGCTCGTCCTTCTTGAACACCAGCGGCTGGTCGAAGCCGGGCACCTTCACTTCTTCGGTGGTGATGGAGATCGCCTGGTCGTCGATCATGTCGTTGCCGAAGTTGTAGATGATGTCCAGCTGGCCCAGCAGCGCCTGGCTGTCGTAGGCCGCGGCCGCGGTGCGGGTGGCTTCGCGGCGGGCCAGGTAGGCGTCGAAGGCGGCCTGGCCGTGGCGCTTGCGCAGCATGCGCTCGACCACGTGCGGGGCCAGCACCAGGGCGCTGGCGTTGTTGCCGCCGAAGCCCTTGGAGTTGATGAAGGCCACGTCCATTGCCTGCTCACCCAGCTTGCGATCGACGGTGGACAGGCTCAGGTGCTGCTGGTGCACGTCGCCGGCCACCGCGTCGATGGTCTTCAGGCCGGGCAGGATGCCGTACTTGAAGGCGCCGAGGGCGGCGATCACCTGGTCGCCGCTGGCGGTGGCCAGGGAATGGCCGACGAAGGCCTTGACCGCGGTGATCGGCCACTGCTCGATGCCGAAGGCGCTGGCGACGCGGTCGAGAATCTCCGACTCGGTGACCCGGTTGGCCGGGGTGCTGGAGCCGTGGGCGTGGACGAAGCTGCGGCTGCGCACGGCGTCCAGGCCGAGCAGCTGCACGGCGCTGGCCACGGCCTTGGCCACGGTCAGGTAGTTGCCGGGACCGGGGGCGGAGATGGATTTCTTGAAGCCGTCGGCGTTGATGAACACGTCCGGCACCGCGCCGTGGATGTCGGCGCCCAGCTCTAGGGCCAGCTCGTCGTCCATCAGCACCACGAACTGGCAGGCCTCGGCCAGGGTGAAGCCGCAGTTGTCGCCGAACGGGCGGCTGGCGCGGCGGAAATCCACGTCCTGCTTGCCCTCGATCTGGCGCAGGCCTTCTTCGGTGGCCAGCGCGCCCATGGCGCCGTAGCCCTCGATGCACTCCTGGTTGATCGGCGCCTCGCTGCTGCCGACGATGACCACGCGCGCCTTGCCCGAGGCGATCTGCTCGATGCCCTTCTGCAGGTTGTAGAGGAAGGTGGCGCAGGCGCCGGTGATGCTGCCGGTGGTGCCGACGCTGCCGAGCACGTAGGCGTTGATGAAGTCGGCCGGCATGGTGTTCAGGCCCAGGGCCAGCTGCTTGGCGGTGACCCGGCCGCCTTTCAGGCGCGACTGCATCATGCCGCCGAAGCCGTTCTCGTCGAGCTGGCTCATGATGCAGCTGGCGAACACGGCGATCTCGTCCGGCGCCACGTGCTGGACGATGCGCTGCCAGTCGATGCCCACCGAGCGCAGCGCGTCGGTGACGCCGACCACGGTCATGGCCAGGCCGCGCGGGTGGAAGCGCGAGTTGTACAGCTCGCTCGGTTCGAAGCCGGTGGGCAGCTGGCCGGCGGACTTCACCGCCAGCGGGCGGTAGCTGTCGACCTTGAACTCGCAGCTGTCGTGCAGGGTGACCTGCACCTCGCTGGCATTGAGCTCCTGCACCGACCAGTTGGCCGGCAGCGGTTCGGGCAGCTGCTTGCGCAGGGTGAGGAAGCTGAGGCTGCCGCTATGGCCGGGGGCCAGGCCGATGCTCTTCTGCCAGTGGGCGGCGTCCGGGTCGAGATGCTGCTTCTCGATGCGGCGCACCAGGGTGCCGGCGAGAATCTGCTCGGCGTAGCGGCTTTCGATGTCGGCCAGGCTTAGCGGCTGGCCGTCCTGATCGCGGTACTGGCCGTCGACCACGCGCACCAGTTTCATCATCTGCGCCAGCCCGGCCAGCGTCTCCTGGCGCGCGCGGGCGTCCAGGGTCTCGATCACGGTGCGGCGAAAGCCATGGTGGAAGGAGCTGCGCCCGGCTGCGTTGTACCCCCCAAAACCCACGATCACAGGTAAGCGCGACATAACTCAAAAGCTCCTGAACTGGGCCAGCGCGACGCCGAGCCGGCGCCTTGCGGCGCGGGCGCGGATCCCAAAGCGGTGGCGTATGCAAAGATTCGGCTGCCTATCCTGACGTGGATCATGACTGTCGAGTCACTCATCCGACCAATGTCGTGGCGAGCGAAAAGCATGCCGCGGGCAGGACAGCTCGTCGTGGGCGTCGTTAATCCCAGGGCGGATCCGGGGGGGCGCCGCGCGCAGCAAGGGTTTTCCAGGTGGATGCGCACTAACAACAAGCCCGCCGGATGGCGGGCTCGTTCGCTGCTGGTCGCATCAGGCCTGGTAGCTGATATGACCGTCGACCAGGGTGTAGCGCACCGCGCCGGGCAGGCAATGGTCGATAAAGGGGCAGTTGCCGCCCTTGGAGTACCAGCGTTCGCCGGCCAGGGTGGAGGCCTGCGGATCGAACAGCACCAGGTCGGCTGCGGCGCCGACGGCCAGACGACCGGCCGGCAGGCGCAGCGCGTCGGCCGGGCCGCTGGACAGACGCGCCAGCAGCGTCGGCAGGTCCAGCAGGCCGTCCTGCACCAGGCTCAGGGCCAGCGGCAGCAGCAGCTGCACGCTGCTGATGCCCGGCTCGGTGGCGGCGAAGGGCGCCAGCTTGGCGTCGCGCTCGTGCGGCTGGTGGTGGCTGGCGATGGCCGCGATCACCCCGGCCTTCACCGCCTCGCGCAGGCCGTCGCGGTCGGCCCGCGAGCGCAGCGGCGGCTGCACGTGGTAGAGGCTGGAGAAGTCGATCAGCGCCTCGTCGGTGAGGATCAGCTGGTACAGCGCCACGTCCGCCGTCACCGGCAAACCGCGTGCCTGGGCGGCGGCGATCAGCTCGGCGCCGCGGGCGCTGGTGATCTGGCTGAAGTGCGCGCGCACGCCACTCTGTTCCACCAGCAGCAGGTCACGGGCCAGGGCCACGGTCTCGGCGGTTTCCGGAATGCCGGCCAGGCCGAGGAAGCTGGCGGTCGGGCCTTCATGGGCCAGGCCGCCTTCGGCCAGATCGGCGTCCTGCGAGTGGAAGATCACCTGCAGGTCGAAGGTGGCCGCGTATTCCAGCGCGCGGCGCAGGGTGCGGCTGCTGCGGAAGTTGTCCAGGCCGTTGCCGAAGGCGACGCAGCCGGCATCGCGCAGCGCGACGAGTTCTGCAAGCTGCTCGCCGGCCAGGCCCTTGCTCAGTGCGCCGATGGGGAAGACCTTGGTGTGCCCGGCCTCGCGCGCGCGGTCGAGGATCAGCTCGGCCACCGCCGGGGTGTCCAGCACTGGCTTGGTAATTGGCGGGCAGCACAGGCTGGTGACGCCGCCGGCCGCGGCGGCCAGGGTTTCGCTGGCGATGCTGCCCTTGCGGCTGTAGCCCGGCTCGCGCAGGGCCACCGACAGGTCGACCAGGCCGGGGGCGGCGATCAGGCCCTGGGCGGCGAGCGTCTGCTCGGCGATGAAGCCGGCCGGCGCCTGGCCGATGGCGACCAGCTTGCCGCCGTCGATATAGAGGTCGCCGACCCGATCCAGGCCGCTGGCCGGATCGATCACGCGGGCGCCGAGGATTGCGGTACGCATCAGTTGGCCTCCTCGGCGTTGAGTTGACGTTGGGCGTTCTGCCCGCTCATGGCCATCGACAACACTGCCATGCGGATGGCGATGCCGTAGGTGACCTGGTTGAGGATCACCGACTGCGGGCCGTCGGCCACCGCCGACTCGATCTCCACGCCGCGGTTGATCGGCCCCGGGTGCATCACCAGGGCATCGGGCTTGGCCAGCGCCAGGCGCTGCTCGCTGAGGCCGAACAGGCGGTAGAACTCACCTTCGCTGGGCAGCAGGCCACCCTGCATGCGCTCGCGCTGCAGGCGCAGCATGATCACCACGTCGACGTCCTTGAGGCCCTCGTTGGCGTCGCTGAACACGCGCACGCCGTAGCTTTGCTCGAGGCCGATGGGCAGCAGGGTCTTCGGCGCGATCACGCGGATGTCCGGGCAGCCCAGGGTCTTCAACGCCAGCATGTTGGAGCGCGCTACCCGCGAGTGCAGGATGTCGCCGACTATGGCCACCGACAGATTCTCGAAGTCGCCCTTGTGGCGGCGGATGGTGAGCATGTCGAGCATGCCCTGGGTCGGGTGGGCGTGGCGGCCGTCGCCACCGTTGATGATCGCCAGGTTCGGGCAGACGTGCTCGGCGATGAAGTGCGCGGCGCCGGAGTCGGCATGACGCACGACGAAGATGTCGGCAGCCATGGCTTCGAGGTTGCGCAGGGTGTCGAACAGGGTCTCGCCCTTGCTGGTGGAGCTGGTCGAGACATTCAGGCTGATGACGTCGGCCGACAGCCGCTGGGCGGCCAGCTCGAAGGTGGTGCGGGTGCGTGTGGAGTTCTCGAAGAACACGTTGCACACGGTCTTGCCGCGCAGCAGCGGCACCTTCTTCACCGCGCGCGCACCGACCTCGAGGAAGGAGTCGGCGGTGTCGAGGATTTCGGTCAACAGCTCGCGGGGCAGGCCGTCGAGGGAGAGGAAATGGCGCAGCTGGCCTTGGTCGTTCAGCTGCAGCGGGCGCTTGGCGGCGAGTGGCGTCATCGCGGGAGTCTCAGTTGGCGAGCGTCTGGAGTTCGAGGGTCAGCGGCGTGGGGCCGGACAATTTTACCCGCTCGTTGGCTGCCAGCGACAGGCTGGCGCCGACCACGTCGGGGCGGATCGGCAGCTCTCGGGCACCCAGGTCGAGCAGGCTGACCAGGGTCACGCTGGCCGGACGGCCGTAGTCGAACAGCTCGTTCAGCGCGGCGCGGATGGTGCGCCCGCTCATCAGCACGTCGTCGATCAGCACCAGGTGTTGGCCTTCGATCTCGAACGGCAGCTCGGACGGCTGCACCTGCGGGTGCAGGCCGTTCTGGGTGAAGTCGTCGCGGTAGAAGGACACGTCGAGCACGCCCAGCGCGTCATCGCGCCCCAGGGCGGCAAGCAGAGCCTGGGCGACCCAGACGCCGCCGGTGCGGATGCCGATAAAGCGCGGCTCGGCGATCTGGCGCTGGTTGAGGTGCTGGGTCAGGGCGCTGGCCATGGCCGGCAGCAGGTCGTTGGGGTTCGGTAGCATGGCGAAACTCCATGTGGCGGGCCGAGTCGCTCAGCCCGGACAGTTTTCCTCGAGCCAGCCCTGTAACAGCAGGGCGGCGGCAATAGCATCCACCGGGCGCTCGCGGTAGCCGCCGCTCTGGCCTTCGCGCAGGCGCTGGCCCTTGGCCTCGAAGGTGGTCAGGCGTTCGTCGTGGGTATAGGCGGGCAGGTTGAAGCGGCCATTGAGGCGGCGGGCGAATTTCTCCGCGCGGGCGCTCATCTCGCTGGGCGTGCCGTCCATGTTCAGCGGCAGGCCGACCACCACGGCGTCCGGCTGCCACTCCTTGATCAAGGCTTCGACCCGGCTCCAGTCCGGCACGCCGTTCTGCGCCTTGAGCACGCACAGCTCGCGGGCCTGGCCGGTGATCACCTGGCCGACGGCGACGCCGATCTGCTTGGTGCCGTAGTCGAAGCCCAGCAGCAGGCGCAGCGGCTTGCCCTCGGCCATCAGGCGTGCCCGGCTTGCGAGGTGAGCAGGCTGAGGTTGACCCCCAGGCGTGCGGCGGCGGCATTGAGGCGCTGGTCGAAGGGCAGGTCGAAGAGAATGGCGCTGTCGGCCGGGCAGGTCAGCCAGGCGTTGTCGGCCAGCTCCGCTTCCAGTTGCCCGGCCTCCCAGCCGGCGTAGCCGAGGGTGATCAGGTACTTGTCCGGGCCCGTGCCGTCGGCGATGGCGAACAGCACGTCCTGCGAGGTGGACAGGCCCAGCTCGCCCAGCTCCAGGGTGGCCTGGAACTGCGGGCCGGCCGGGTGCAGGACGAAGCCGCGGTCGGTCTGCACCGGGCCGCCGGCGAAGATCGGCAGGCTGTGGCACAGCGCCGCCGGCTCCTCCTCGGGGCGCAGCTGTTCCAGCACGTCGGCCAGGTTGAGGCCGTTGGGCTTGTTGATCACCAGGCCCATGGCGCCCTGTTCGTTGTGTTCGACCAGGTAGGTGACGGTGTGCGCGAAATGCGGATCGGCCATGTGCGGCATGGCGATCAGGAAGTGGTGCTTGAGTGAGGTGGGGGCTGAAATCTTCATGGCGCTAGTTTCGGCCTTAAGCGGGCAGGCTTCAAGCTGTAGGGCGGACCGGATCGCCGGCCGCTCGTAGTGAGGCTAGCTGTCCGCCATCGGCGTTGACTACAAGATCGCCCGGCCTACTGCTCCGCGAGTGCGCCCTACCTGTGACTGCGCTTACCGCGTGTACGCCGATCTGTCAGTTGCTCGACAGCCGGTCGCCGCGCTCAAAGCGCCAGGTGCGGATGATTTCCAGGCGGTCGATATCGGCCAGGTCGCCGGTGAAGGGGGCGTAGGGCGCGGCCAGGCGCACGATGCGCTGCGCCGCCTGGTCGAGCACGGCCTGGCCGGAGGATTCCAGCACCTGCACCTCGTACAGCGAGCCGTCGCGGTTGATCGAGACCAGCAGGCGCAGGCTGCCGTAGATGCGCTGGCGGCGTGCATCGTCGGGGTAGTTGAGGTTGCCGATGCGCTCGACCTTCTTGCGCCACTCGTCCTTGTACCAGGCGCCCTTGTCGCGCATGGTCGAGGCGGCGTTGAGGCGGTGGATCTTCGGCCGTTTGGCATAGGCCTGGACTTCCTGGGCCAGCTCGGCCTCCAGGCTGGCGATTTCCGCCGACAGCTGGGCGGCATCGAATACCCGCGCCGGGCGGGTCTGCGGCACCGGCTTGGCTTCCTCGCGTTTGACCGGGGTCTTCTGCTGCTGCGGGGCGCGGGTGGCGACCGCGGCCTTGGGCGCTTTCTGGCGGGTAGCCGGCTGCTGCGGGGTGGCCGGCGGGGTGACCTTGCGCACCTCGCTGTCCTGGAACGGCGCCTGTTCGGTGGTCTTCGGCGCGGCGGCGTGTTCCAGGGTGCCGCTGCCCTGCTGGTTGTCCTGGGCGAGGAAGTCGGCCTGCTTGGGCTTCTCCTCGCTCTTGAAGGTGGACAGGGTGATTTCCAGGGTCTTGCTGATCTGGCTCGGTGGCTCCAGGCCGAAGCCGACGCCGAGGATCAGCGCCACGTGCAGGGCCGCGGCGAGGAACAGGGTGAACCCCAGGCGATCCGCCGGACGGACGGCGGCGGTGGAAACGGCGGGTGGGGTGGCTGCTGCGTTCATCGCATATCGGGTCTGCTGGCGGATGTCGCGCAGTCTGCGGCGCGACGCTTCAGGCTGCAAGCCTGAAGCGCCAGGCTGCCACCTGCGTCAAGCTTTTGCCGCGCGCTTGGCCGCGATGCAGTCCATCAGGCGCTCGCCGATGCGGGTGTCGAAGGCGGCGTCGATCTCGCGGATGCAGGTGGGGCTGGTGACGTTGATCTCGGTGAGGTGCTCGCCGATCACGTCCAGGCCGACGAACAGCAGCCCCTTCTCGCGCAGGGTCGGGCCGACCGCGGCGGCGATCTCGTGGTCGCGTGCGGTCAGCGGGCGCGCCTCGCCGCGACCGCCGGCGGCCAGGTTGCCGCGGGTCTCGCCGGCGGCCGGGATGCGCGCCAGGCAGTAGGGCACCGCTTCGCCATCGATCATCAGGATGCGCTTGTCGCCGTCCTTGATCGCCGACAGGTAGCCTTGCGCCATGATCTGCTGCTGGCCATGCCGGGTCAGCGCCTCGAGGATCACCGAGAGGTTGGGGTCGCCTTCGCGGTGGCGGAATATCTGCGAACCGCCCATGCCGTCCAGGGGTTTGAGAATGATGTCACGGTGCTCATCGGCAAACTGGCGCAGAATGTCAGGGCGCCGACTGACCAGGGTCGGCGGCGTGTATTGGGAGAACTGGGTGGCGAACAGCTTTTCATTGCAGTCGCGCAGGCTCTGCGGCCGATTGACCACCAGTACGCCGTCGCGTTCCGCCTGCTCCAGCAGGTGGGTGGAATAGAGGAATTCGTTATCGAAGGGCGGGTCCTTGCGCATCAGGATCACGTCCAGTTCGGCGAGGGCGGCATCCTGTTCGGCGCCCAGGGCGAACCAGCGCTGGGCGTCGTTGAACACTTCCAGGGGGCGCAGGCGGGCACGGGCCTGGCCGCGGGCCTGGTAGAGATCCTGCTGTTCCATATAGAACAGCGACCAGCCGCGCGCCTGAGCGGCCAGCAGCATGGCCAGCGAGCTGTCCTTCTTGAAGGAAATGCTGGCAATCGGATCCATGACGATCCCGAGACGAAGGCTCATGGGGGTAACTCTCCGCGAGAAATGGGGCGGCGGCCGGGTTGGCCGCGCCGAGCACAGGCTGTCAGGGTGGCGTCGGCCGGGGCCCTGGTCAAGGGCAGGAACCGCCCCGGCGGGCTTATAGCTTGCATGGGGAGAGTGTGCTAAAAAGGCCCGACGATTGGGTCAAGCCCCATCGGTGACAGGGCCTCAGGCACACTGATAACGCGAATATAACGACTCACCGAGGCGATGGTAGGGCGAAAATGGAACAGCATTCCGAGGGTTTGAAAGTAATGGTGATCGACGATTCGAAAACGATTCGTCGCACCGCGGAAACTCTGCTGAAAAAGGTGGGTTGCGAGGTCATCACCGCGGTCGATGGCTTCGATGCCCTGGCCAAGATTGCCGACACCCATCCCAGCATCATCTTTGTCGACATCATGATGCCGCGTCTCGATGGGTATCAGACCTGTGCCCTGATCAAGAACAACAGTGCTTTCAAATCCACCCCGGTGATCATGCTGTCCTCCAAGGACGGCCTGTTCGACAAGGCCAAGGGGCGCATCGTCGGCTCCGATCAGTACCTGACCAAGCCCTTCAGCAAGGAAGAGCTGCTCGGGGCGATCAAGGCCCACGTGCCGGACTTCATCCCGGTGGAACAAGCCTCCTGACGCCGCGGCCTGCAGGGCCGTACGCCTCTTCTGTATTGGGAAACACCATGGCTCGAATTCTGATTGTTGATGACTCCCCGACCGAGATGTACAAGCTGACCGCCATGCTGGAAAAGCACGGCCATCAGGTGCTCAAGGCGGAAAACGGCGCCGACGGCGTCGCCCTGGCGCGCCAGGAGAAGCCCGACGCCGTACTGATGGACATCGTCATGCCGGGCCTCAACGGCTTCCAGGCCACCCGTCAGCTGACCAAGGACGCCGAGACCAGCCATATTCCGGTGATCATCGTCACCACCAAGGACCAGGAGACCGACAAGGTCTGGGGCAAGCGCCAGGGCGCCAAGGACTACCTGACCAAGCCGGTCGACGAAGACACCTTGCTGAAAACCCTCAATGCGGTGCTGGCCGGCTGATGCCGTGTCGTCCGCGTATTAAATAAGAAGAAGGCCAAGGCTGGCATGTCGGACGTGCAGACCCCTTTCCAGATTCTCCTCGACATCGACCAGCGTTGCCGCGCCCTGGCGGCCGGCCTGCCGTCGCAGCAGGCGGCCGTGCAGACCTGGAGCGGTATCGGCTTTCGCATGGGCGAACGGCTGTTCGTCGCGCCGATGGGGGAAGTCGGCGAGGTGTTGCACGAGCCGCGTCACACCCTGCTGCCGGGCGTGAAGAGCTGGGTCAAGGGCGTCGCCAACGTGCGCGGTCGCCTGCTGCCGGTGATGGACCTGTGCGGCTTCTTCGGCAACGAACTGTCGCCGCTGCGCAAGCTGCGGCGGGTGCTGGTGGTCGATCACCAGGAAATCTTCGCCGGCCTTACGGTCGACGAGGTGTTCGGCATGCAACATTTTCCCGTGGATGCCTTCTCCGAGCAGTTGCCGCCCCTCGAGGCGAGCATCGCGCCCTTTATCCACGGTGTCTTTCAACGGGAACAGCCCTGGTTGGTGTTCAGCCCTCACGCGCTGGCCACCGATCCGGGCTTTCTCGATGTCGCTTATTAGAAAAAAATCGGTTGGGTCGGTTCTGCCGACCCTTTGGCGTTACATGGGAACCGTAGTGCGGTCGGTCCAGGCGGGGGCCAGATAATGAAAAAACTCAATGCAGGCAATTTGTTGGTCGGGGCACGCAGCAGCACGCTGATCGCGGCGCTGTTCGTCGTGCTGATCGTCTCCATCGTGCTGTTGTTCGCGAACTTCGCCTACATCAACACCCAGTCCAACTACGATACCGAGTACATCAGCCACTCCGGTGAGCTGCGCGTACTGTCCCAGCGTATCGCCAAGAACGCCACGGAAGCGGCGGCGGGTACCGCCGAGGCCTTCGGCCTGCTGCGCGACGCGCGCAACGACTTCCAGCAGCGCTGGGGGTATCTGACCGACGGCGACGCCAGCACCGGCCTGCCGCCGGCACCGGAAGCGGTGCAGGCGCAGATGGCCGCGGTGCAGCAGGACTGGGACAGCCTGCGGCAGAATACCGACGCCATTCTCGCCAGCGAGCAGACCGTACTGTCGCTGCACCAGGTAGCCGCCACCCTGGCGGAAACCATTCCGCAGCTGCAGGTCGAGTACGAGGAAGTGGTCGACATCCTGCTGGAAAGCGGCGCGCCGGCGGCCCAGGTCTCGGTGGCTCAGCGCCAGTCGCTGCTGGCCGAACGTATCCTCGGCTCGGTGAACAAGGTGCTGGCCGGTGACGAAGACTCGGTGCAGGCCGCCGACATGTTCGGTCGCGACGCCAGCCTGTTCGGCCGGGTACTGGCCGCCATGCTCGAAGGCAACGCGGCGATGGAAATCAGCCAGGTGACCGACGAGGAAGCCCTCGAGCGTCTGGCGGAGATTTCCGAGCTGTTCGAATTCGTTTCCGGTTCGGTGGACGAGATTCTCGAGACCTCGCCGGAACTGTTCCAGGTGCGTGAGTCGGCGAACGCCATCTTCAGCGTGTCGCAGACCCTGCTGGACAAGGCGTCCGAGCTGGCCGGCGGCTTCGAAGACCTGGCCTCGGGCCGTGCCATCAACACCCTGTTCGGCTATGTGCTGGGCGCCCTGGCGCTGGGTTCGATCATCCTCATCGGCCTGGTGATGGTGCGCGAGACCAACCGCCGACTGGCCGAGACCGCGGAGAAGAACGAACGTAACCAGGCGGCGATTCTGCGTCTGCTCGACGAAATCGCCGACCTCGCCGACGGTGACCTGACCGTGGCCGCGACGGTAACCGAGGACTTCACCGGTGCCATCGCCGACTCCATCAACTACTCCATCGACCAGCTGCGCGACCTGGTGGCCACCATCAACCTGACCGCCGTTCAGGTCGCCGGTGCGGCCCAGGAAACCCAGGCCACGGCGATGCACCTGGCCGAGGCGTCCGAGCACCAGGCCCAGGAAATCGCCGGCGCCTCCGCGGCGATCAACGAAATGGCCGTGTCGATCGACCAGGTATCGGCGAACGCCTCGGAATCCTCCGCGGTAGCGGAACGTTCCGTAGCCATCGCCAACAAGGGCAACGAGGTCGTACACAACACCATCACCGGCATGGATAACATCCGTGAGCAGATCCAGGACACCTCGAAGCGGATCAAGCGCCTCGGTGAATCGTCCCAGGAGATCGGTGACATCGTCAGCCTGATCAACGACATTGCCGACCAGACCAACATCCTCGCCCTGAACGCCGCGATCCAGGCGTCCATGGCCGGTGATGCGGGCCGCGGCTTCGCCGTGGTAGCGGACGAGGTACAACGCCTCGCGGAACGTTCCTCGGCGGCGACCAAGCAGATCGAGGCGCTGGTCAAGACCATTCAGACCGACACCAACGAGGCCGTTATCTCCATGGAGCAGACGACCTCCGAAGTGGTGCGCGGTGCTCGCCTGGCGCAGGACGCCGGGGTGGCCCTGGAAGAGATCGAGAAGGTATCCAAGACCCTCGCGGCGCTGATCCAGAACATCTCCAACGCCGCTCGTCAGCAGGCCTCTTCGGCCGGCCATATTTCCAACACCATGAACGTGATCCAGGAAATCACCTCGCAGACGTCCTCGGGTACCACCGCCACCGCCAAGAGCATCGGTAACCTGGCCAAGATGGCCAGTGAGATGCGCAAGTCGGTGTCCGGCTTCACCCTCCCGGACGCCTGATAAAGGAGGGCGGCGGCTGCTTGCAGTCGCCGCACGACAGCCATGACTCAGGGCGAAGGTATGCAGTCAAGCGGCGTGTGGGCCTTGCGCCCGGTGGCCGATATGTCGCAAGCCGACTTCCACGACTGGCAGGCGCTGCTCGAAGCGCGCACCGGCGTGGTGATCAGCGAGCAGCGGCGCGCCTTCCTGCAAACCAACCTGAGTGCGCGCATGCGCGAACTGGGCGTCACGGACTACGCCAGCTATTACCGCCAGGTCACCGACGGCCCGCGTGGCGCGGTGGAGTGGTCGACCCTGCTGGATCGTCTGACCGTGCAGGAAACCCGCTTCTTCCGCCACCCGCCGTCCTTCGAGGTGCTGGCGCAATACCTGCAGGAGCGACTGGCCGCCGGCCTGACGCGGCCCTGGGAGCTGTGGAGCGTGGGTTGTTCCAGCGGCGAGGAGCCTTATTCGCTGGCGATCCTGGCGGCCGAAGCGCTGCAGGGCAGCGAGTCGCCCGAGCATTTTGCCGTGACCGGCACGGATATCAGCCAGGGCGCGCTGAGCAAGGCCCGCGAGGGCAGTTACTCGGCGCGGCGTCTGGAACAGGTGAACGGCGACCTGCGCGAGCGTTATTTCCTCGCCCAGGCCGACGGACGTTTCAAGGTGGTGCCGAGTCTGGCGGCGCGCGTGTGCTGCGCCAAGCTCAATGTGCTGGAACTGGCCAAGGCGCCGATGTCCGGCATGGACGTGATTTTCTGTCAGAACTTGCTGATCTATTTCCGCCGCTGGCGTCGCCGCGACATCCTCAACCGCCTGGCCGAGAGCCTGGCACCTGGGGGGCTGCTGGTGGTGGGCGTGGGCGAAGTAGCCGGTTGGCAGCATCCGGCGCTGGTGCCGGTGGCCGACGAGCGAGTCCTGGCGTTTACCCGCAAGGGATAAGGCCAAGTTTATGAGTGGAGTGGCTATGGGTGATCGGCATGACTATGTCGCCCTGGAGTGGGTCAAAGGCGAGATCGCGGAAACCCTGAAGCAGGCGCGGCAGGCCCTGGAGGCGTTCGTCGAGAACCCGCAGGACCCCACGCGCATGCGTTTCTGCCTGACCTATGTGCACCAGGTCCACGGCACCTTGCAGATGGTCGAGTTCTACGGCGCCGCGCTGCTCGCCGAGGAAATGGAGCAGCTGGCCAAGGCGCTGATGGAAGGCCGCGTGGCCAACCAGGGCGAAGCCCTGGAAGTGCTGATGCAGGCCATCCTGCAGTTGCCGGTGTACCTCGACCGTATCCAGACCGCCCGCCGCGACCTGCCGATGGTGGTGTTGCCGCTGCTCAACGACCTGCGCGCCGCGCGTGGCGAGAAGCTGCTGTCGGAAACCAGCCTGTTCGCCCCGGACATGTCGGTGCGTCAGCCGGCGCTGCCATCCGACAGCCTGGCGCGGCTGCGCACCGCCGAGCTGCCGGTGCTGCTGCGCAAGCTGCGGCAGATGCTGCAGATGGCCCTGGTCGGGGTGATCCGCGGCCAGGACCTGGCCACCAACCTCGGCTACATGGCGCGGGTGTTCGCCCGCCTGGAAACCCTGTGCAAGGACGCCCCGCTGGGCGGCCTGTGGCAGATCGCCTCCGGCATGGTCGAGGGCCTGGCCAACGGCAGCGTGGTCAACGGCACCTCGGTGCGCACCCTGTTGCGTCAGGTCGACAAGGAACTCAAGCGCCTGGTCGAGCAGGGCGCCGACGGCATCAACCAGGCCGCGCCGGACGAGCTGACCAAGAACCTGCTGTTCTACGTGGCCAAGGCGCCGGCGCAGTCGCCGCGCATCCGCGCGCTCAAGGAACAGTACCGCCTCGACGAAGCCCTGCCCGACAACGAGGTGGTGGACGAGGAACGCGCCCGCCTGGCCGGCCCCGACCGCGACGCCATGCGCTCGGTGGTCGCCGCCCTGTGCGAGGAGCTGGTGCGGGTCAAGGACAGCCTCGACCTGTTCGTGCGCAGCGACCGCAGCCAGGCCGGCGAGCTGGACGGCCTGCTGGCGCCGCTCAAGCAGATCGCTGACACCCTGGCGGTGCTCGGCTTCGGCCAGCCGCGCAAGGTCATCCTCGATCAGATTGACGTGATCCACGGCCTCTCCCTCGGCCAGCGCGAGCCCAGCGACGCGGTGCTGATGGACGTCGCCGGCGCCCTGCTGTACGTCGAGGCGACCCTGGCCGGCATGGTCGGCCCGAGCGACGACGGGCAGAGCGAACAGAGCCACCTGCCCACCACCGACGTGGCGCAGATCCATCAGCTTGTCATTAAAGAGGCGCGCAACGGCCTGGAACAGGCCAAGGACGCGATCATCGAGTTCATCGCCTCGCAGTGGAACCACGAGCACCTGGCGCGCGTGCCCGAGCTGCTCACCCAGGTCCGTGGCGGCCTGGCGATGATCCCGCTGCAGCGCGCCGCCGACCTGCTCAACGCCTGCAACCGCTATATCCAGGAACAGCTGCTGGCGCGCAAGGCCGTGCCCAACTGGCAGAGCCTGGATACCCTGGCCGACGCCATCACCAGCGTCGAGTACTACCTCGAGCGCCTGTCCGAGGACCACGGCAGCCAGGGCGATCTGATTCTCGACGTGGCCGAGGAGAGCCTGGAAGCGCTGGGCTATCCGCTCAAGGAAAAGCCGTCGATCCTCGATCGTGTCGAGCCGCAGGAGGAGTCGCTGGCGCCGCTGGCCGACCCGCTGCAGGAAATCGAGCTGCTCGGCGCCGAGGACAGCCAGCTGGAGCAACCCCTGGCCGATAGCGAGCCGGTCGCCGCCGCGCAGGAGTCGTCCTTCGCGCCGGGGTTCGACCTGGCCGAGCAGGCCGACGCCGACCAGCAGCCCTTCGAGGCCGCGGCCGAGGCGCAACTGGAGGAGCTGCAGCCGCTCAACGATTTCGCCTTCGAGCTGGACGACGGCCCGCAGGGCCTCGCCGCCGAGCCCGAGCTGGAACTGGAAGAGCTGAGCCTGGAGCAGCTGTCCGCCCCGCAGCAGTGGGACGAGCTGGAACTGGCCGAACTGGAACTGCCCGAGGTCGAGCTGCCCAGCGCCCCCGCGCCGGCGCCGCTGATCGAGGTGGAGGACCTTGCCAAGCCGCTGTCGATGGCCGACGTGATGGCCGCGCCGGTGCAGGTGATCAACCCGCCGGCCGCCGAGGTACCGCCGAGCCTGCTGCCGCCGCCGGCCGACGAGGAGCCGGTGGACGAAGAGCTGCTGGAAGTCTTTACCGAAGAAGTCGGCGAGGTGCTGGAAACCATCGCCGAATACCTGCCGCAGTGGCAGGCCGATACCGAGAACAAGGACGCCCTGATCGAAGTGCGGCGTGCCTTCCACACCCTCAAGGGCAGCGGGCGCATGGTCCGCGCGCTGATCATCGGCGAGCTGGGCTGGTCCATCGAGAACCTGCTCAACCGTGTGCTGGATCGCAGCATTGCGCCGAGCGAGCCGGTGCAGCAGGTGGTGCTCGACGTGGTGGCGCTGATGCCGGCGCTGGTCGAGGAGTTCGCCGCCAAGGCGCAGCGCCAGCGCGACGACGTCGACCGGCTGGCCGCCACCGCGCATGCCCTGGCCAGGGGCCACAGCCTCCCAAAATCTGACGCCCCGGCCGCCGAGCAGGTAGCCGAGTCCGCGGGCGCTGTCGAGGCTACCGCCGCCGTGGAGGAGAGCGAGCCCCTCGATGGCGAGCCCCTCGACCCGCAGTTGCTGGAAATCTTCCGCAACGAGGCAGAAACCCATCTGGACACCCTGGTCGGCTTTCTCGCCGACTGCGCGCAGGAGCTGCCGCAGCCGGTGACCGACGACCTGCAGCGCGCCCTGCACACCCTCAAGGGCAGCGCCTATATGGCCGGCATCCTGCCGGTGGCGGAGATCGCCGCGCCGCTGGAGAAGCTGGTCAAGGAATTCAAGACCAACCTGATCCGCGTCGACATGGCCGAGGCCGAGCTGCTCAGCCGCGCCGAGAAGCTGTTCCGCGCCGCCCTGGAGCAGCTGGAAAGCCAGCCGCTGGCGCCGATTGCCGGTGCCGAGGACTTCCTCGCCCGGGTCCACAAGCTGCATCAGGAGCGCCTCGACGCCGCCGAAGGCGAGCGCCTCGGGCAGAGTGGCGAGAGTCGCGACCCGCAGCTGATCGGCATCTTCCTCGCCGAGGGCATGGACATCCTGCTGGATGCCGAGGACCTGCTGCGCAAGTGGCGCGAGCACCCCTCCGAGCGCCAGGAGCTGTCCGCCCTGCTGGAAGAGCTGACCACTCTCGGCCGCGGCGCCGAGATGGCCGAGCTGCCGCAGATCGATGAGCTGTGCGAGGCCCTGCTGGACCTCTACGGCGCGGTCGAAGATGGCAGCCTGGCGGTCAGCGAACGCTTCTTCGACGAGGCGGAAAAGGCCCACGAAGCGCTGATCGGCATGATGGATCAGGTTGCCGCGGCGCTGCAGGTCAGCGCCCAACCCGAGCGTGTGCAGGCGCTGCGCGACCTGCTCGGCGAAGCCATCGACCCGGCCACCCTGGCCCTGCTCGCCCCCGGCGCCGAGGGTTTCGAAGTCATCGAGCTGGACCAGGCCACGGCCGAACTGCTGCAGGCTGAGGAACAGCCGGGGCCGCAGGCGTCGGGCGCGGAGTTCGCCGCGTTCGAGCTGCCCGAGGACAGCATTGCCGAGCCCGAGCCCGAGCCCGAGCCCGAAGCCAGCTTCAGCCCGGCCGATGCCGACCTCGACGAGGAGATGGTGGAAATCTTCCTCGAAGAGGCGGTGGATATCCTCGAAAGCGCCGGCCAAGCCCTGGAGCGCTGGCTCGGCGAACCGGACAACACCCTGCCGCTGTCGTCCCTGCAGCGCGACCTGCACACCCTCAAGGGCGGCGCGCGGATGGCCGCGATCCGCCCGATCGGCGACCTCGGCCACGAGCTGGAATCGCTTTACGAAGGCCTGGTCGACCGCCGCTACAACTACGGCGCGGCCCTGGGCGGCCTGCTGCAGCAGAGCCACGACCGCCTGGCGCTGATGCTCGATCAGCTGCAGGCGCGCCAGCCGCTGGCGGCCGGCGAAGACCTGATCCAGGCCATCCGCCAGTTCCGCCAGGGCGGCGCGCAGAGCCTGTCGGCCGCGGCGACCCTGGTCGATCCGGCCCTGGACGAGGAGGCGGCTCAGGCCGCCGAACCGCTCGAACTGGATCTGGATGCCGGCGAGCTGCCGCCGCTGGCCCTGGTCGAAGACGAAGACCTGCTGGTGCTTGACGATCCCACCGAAGCGCCGCTCGATCAGGCGCCGCCGGCAGTCGACGAGCCCACGCTGGAGCTGCCGGTGGCGGCCGACCCCGAGCCGCAGGCGGCGGCGCCCACCAGCTGGCACGAGGAGCGCGACCCGGAGCTGGTGGAAATCTTCCTCGAGGAAGGCTTCGACATCATCGACAGCGCCAGCGCCGCCCTGCAGCGCTGGATGGCCGACGTCGACAACAGCCTGGAGCTGGAAGCCCTGCAGCGCGACCTGCACACCCTCAAGGGCGGTGCGCGCATGGCCGAGATCCGCGAGATCGGCGACCTGGCCCACGAACTGGAATTTCTCTACGAAGGCTTGGGCGGCGGTCGTCTGCGTGCCAGCCCCGAGCTGTTCGGCCTGCTGCAGGCCTGTCACGACCGCCTGGCCGAGATGCTCGAGGCGGTGCGCGGCCAGCGTGCGGTGCCGCCGGGCGACGCCCTGATCGAGACCATCAAGCGCTTTCGCGCCAACCCCGACGAGCAGCTGAGCATGCCGTCTGCGGTCCAGCTCAAGGCCTTCGTCGAGAGCGACGACGGCGAGGAGGCCGACAGCGACATCCTCGACATCTTCCTCGAAGAGGGCGACGACCTGCTCGAGGCGATGGAGGCGGCCATCGGCCGCTGGGAAGAACAGCGCGACGACGGCGCCGCCATCGACGAGATGCTGCGCATCCTGCACACCCTCAAGGGCGGTGCGCGGCTGGCCGGGCAGAAGCGCCTGGGCGACATGAGCCACGATCTCGAGCAGCACCTGAGCGAGGCGCTGCAGCAGGGCGCACCCTGGCCCGAGAGCCTGCTGATCGACCTGCAGTCCGGTTTCGAGGGGCTGCAGAAGGAACTCGATCTGTTGCGCCAGCGCCTTAGCGCCAGCCTGGCCGAGCCGCCGCTGGTCGCCCAGCCCGAGCCGGCAGCGCCGAGCCCGGGCGCGCCGCAACCGGCCGCCCAACTGGTCGTCCCTAAGCTGGGCGCCCAACTGGTCGTCCCGATAGTCGCCGCCAGCGAGCTGCCGAGCCAGGTGCAGGCGCCCAAGGTGCTGCCGTTCGTGCGCCGCGCCGCCGAGGCGGCGGCCGAGGCCGCGTCCCGTCGCGCCCCGCAGGAACTGGTCAAGGTGCCGGCCGACCTGCTCGAAGGCCTGGTCAACCTGGCCGGCGAGACCTCGATCTTCCGCGGTCGGGTCGAACAGCAGGTCAGCGACGTCAGTTTCACCCTGAGCGAGATGGAAGCCACCATCGACCGCGTGCGCGACCAGCTGCGCCGCCTCGATACCGAGACCCAGGCGCAAATCCTCAGCCGTTACCAGGCCGAGGCCGAGCGTGCCGGTTACGAGGACTTCGATCCGCTGGAGATGGACCGCCACTCGCAGCTGCAACAGCTGTCGCGGGCGCTGTTCGAGTCGGCCTCCGACCTGCTCGACCTGAAGGAAACCCTGGCGGCGAAGAACCGCGACGCGGAAACCCTGCTGCTGCAGCAGGCGCGGGTCAACACCGAGCTGCAGGAAGGCCTGATGCGCACCCGCATGGTGCCGTTCGACCGCCTGGTGCCGCGACTGCGCCGTATCGTCCGCCAGGTCGCCGGCGAGCTGGGCAAGCAGGTCGAGTTCGTCGTCGGCAACGCCGAAGGGGAAATGGACCGCACCGTGCTCGAACGCATCGTCGCGCCGCTGGAGCACATGCTGCGCAACGCCGTCGACCATGGCATCGAGCCCACTGCCGTGCGCCGCGACGTCGGCAAGCCGGAAACCGGCACCATCCGCCTCAACCTCGGCCGCGAGGGCGGCGACATCGTCCTCACCCTCGACGACGACGGCGGCGGCATCCGCCTCGACGCGGTGCGGCGCAAGGCCATCGAACGCGGCATGATGGATGCCGACAGCGACCTGACCGACCACGAGATCCTCCAGTTCATCCTCGAGGCCGGTTTCTCCACCGCCGAGAAGGTCACCCAGATTTCCGGCCGCGGCGTCGGCATGGACGTGGTGCATTCGGAGGTCAAGCAGCTCGGCGGCTCGATGAGCATCGACTCGGTCGTCGGCCAGGGCACCCGTTTCACCATCCGCCTGCCGTTCACCGTGTCGGTCAACCGCGCGCTGATGGTGCTCTCCGGCGAGGACCTGTACGCCATCCCGCTGAACACCATCGAAGGCATCGTGCGGGTTTCGCCCTACGAGCTGGAGGCCTACTACGCGCCGGATGCGCCGCGCTTCGAGTACGCCGGGCAGGCCTACGAACTGAAGTACCTGGGCGACCTGCTGAACAACGGTCAGCAGCCCAAACTGGTGGGCCAGAGCCTGCCGCTGCCGGTGATCCTGGTGCGCTCCAGCGAGCACGCCGTGGCGGTGCAGGTGGACAGCCTGGCCGGCTCGCGCGAAATCGTGGTGAAGAGCCTCGGCCCGCAGTTCGCCGGGGTGCACGGCATCTCCGGCGCGACCATCCTCGGCGACGGCCGGGTGGTGGTGATTCTCGACCTGCTGGCGACCATCCGCGTGCTGCATGCGCATCTGCAGAGCCAGCTGACCCCGCGTCTGGCCTCGCGCCAGGTGGCGATCAGCGAGGAAGTGGAAGTCGACCGGCCGCCGTTGGTGATGGTGGTGGACGATTCGGTCACCGTGCGCAAGGTCACCAGCCGCCTGCTCGAGCGCAACGGCATGAACGTGATGACCGCCAAGGACGGTGTGGACGCCATCGCCCAGCTGCAGGAGCACAAGCCCGACATCATGCTGCTGGACATCGAGATGCCGCGCATGGACGGCTTCGAGGTGGCCACCCTGGTGCGCCACGACGAGCGCCTGAAGGACCTGCCGATCATCATGATCACCTCGCGTACCGGCGAGAAGCACCGCGAGCGGGCCATGGCCATCGGCGTCAACCAGTACCTCGGCAAGCCCTATCAGGAGTCCTTGCTGCTCGACACCATCGCTCAGTTGGTGGATAGCCACCGGATCAAACGGACATGACAGACAAATCCGCGGCACGTATTGCAGTGATCGCCGACACCTCCTTGCAGCGCCACGTGCTGCAGCAGGCGCTGGCCGGTGGCGGCTACCAGGTGGTGCTCAACAGCGACCCGGCACGCCTCGACGAGGCGGCGCTGGCCGCCTGCGACACCGACCTGTGGCTGGTGGACCTGGCCCAGTCGGAAGACTCGCCGCTGGTCGACAGTCTGCTGGAGCGCGCCAGCGCACCGGTGCTGTTCGGCGAGGGGCACGCCCCCGAACGCCATTCGGAGAACTACCCGCGCTGGGAGCGCAGCCTGTTCGGCAAGCTCAAGCGCCTGGTCGGTGATCCGACCCAGGCGGTGGGCCCGAGCCTGCAGGCGCTGCTCGACGAAACGCAGCGTCCTGCGCGCCTGGAATTGCCGCAGGCCTTGGCCGACACGCTGTTCAAGGCTGGCGAGCCGGCGCGCCAGGTCTGGCTGCTGGCGGCCTCGCTGGGCGGCCCGGCGGCGGTCAAGGCGTTCCTCGATGCGTTGCCCGGCGGCCTGCCGATCGGCTTCGTCTATGCCCAGCATATCGATGCCAGCTTCGAAACCGCGTTGCCGCAGGCGGTCGGCCGGCACAGCCAGTGGCACGTCAACCCGGCGCGCCAGGGCGACCCGGTACGTTGCGGCGAGGTGGTGGTGGCGCCGATCCAGCACGAGCTGGGTTTCGCCGAGGACGGCGCGATGCAGATCGCCGAACGCGGCTGGCCCGAGCCCTACAGCCCGTCCATCGACCAGATGATGCTCAACCTGGCGCAGCAGTTCGGCGCCCAGTGCGGGGTGATCGCCTTCAGCGGCATGGGCAGCGACGGCAGCGCCGCGGCGGCCTACGTCAAGCGCCAGGGCGGCCTGATCTGGACCCAGCGCGGCGACAGCTGCGCCAGCCCGAGCATGCCCGACAGCCTGCGCGAGGGCGGCTACAGCAGCTTCAGCGCCGACCCGCGCGAGCTGGCCGTGGCGCTGGTCAACCACCTCGCCGAACACTGCAGTTGAGGACGTTTCAATGAGCCAAGCCGTCGCCGCCCAGAACAGCGCCGCCAACCTGACCGGTCTGCTGGTGCCCCTGGCCGACCGCACCCTGCTGCTGCCCAACGTGGCGGTGGCCGAGTTGATTCCCTATCGCGCGCCGCAGGTCAGCGAAGGCATGCCGGCCTGGTTCCTCGGCCAGATCGCCTGGCGCGACCTGCGCCTGCCGCTGCTGTCCTTCGAGGCCGCCAGCGGCGGTCAGGCGCAGATTGCCGGCGGCGCGCGGGTGGCGGTGCTCAACGCCCTGGGCGGCCGGCCCAAGGTCAAGTTCATCGCCCTGCTGGTGCAGGGCATCCCGCGCTCGCTGAAGGTCGCCAGCGACCTGGCGGCCGCCGATGTCGTGCTGGCGCCGCTTGAACTGGGCGCGGCGCGGGTCGGCGAGGACGTGGTGCGCATCCCCGATCTGATCGGCCTGGAGCAACTGCTGGAAGACGCCGGGCTGCTGTAGGTTGGGTTGAGGAGCGTGCGACGAAGCCCAACGGTGGATTGTGGGACGCCAGGGATTGCCGAGCGCAGCCTTTCGGGTTTCCTGTTGGGCTTCGCTGCGCTCAGCGCCAACCTACCTAGCCTGGGGCTGGTGTGCCATTGATCCGGGCTACAGATCCCCCCACAGCTGCTGCGCCACGGCCAGCGCCACCACGGGTGCGGTCTCGGTGCGCAGCACCCGTGGTCCGAGGCGTGCGGCGTGGAAGTCGGCCGCCTTGGCCTGGGCCACCTCCGCCTCGCCGAGGCCGCCTTCCGGACCGATCAGAAACGCCAGCGAGCGCGGTGGCGCATGGCCGGCCCAGGGCTCGGCCACCGGGTGCAGCACCAGCTTGAGTTCGGCTTCGACCGCGCCGAGCCAGGCGCCCAGCTCCTGCGGCGCATGAATCACCGGCAGCACCGAGCGGCCGCACTGCTCGCAAGCGCTGATCGCCACCTGGCGCCAGTGGGCCAGGCGCTTGTCGGCGCGTTCGTCCTTCAGGCGCACCTCGCAGCGCTCCGAGACGATCGGGGTGATCTCCGTCGCGCCCAGTTCGGTGGCCTTCTGGATCGCCCAGTCCATGCGTTCGCCGCGCGACAGACCCTGGCCCAGGTGGATGCGCAGCGGCGATTCGGCCAGGCCGTCGAACGCCTCGCGCAGCTCCACGCGCACCGCCTTCTTGCCCACCTCGATCAGTTCGCCCTGGTACTCGCGGCCGCTGCCGTCGAACAGCTGCACCGCGTCGCCCGCGGTATGCCGCAGCACGCGGGCGATATAGTGGGCCTGGGCCTCGGGCAGCTCGTGCTGGCCGAGGGACAGGGGGGCATCGATAAAGAAACGGGATAGGCGCATAGGGGCAGCTGCAGGCGACAAGTGGAAAGCTGCAAGCTTAAAGCACCGGTCCTTGCCCTCGCAGCTTTTAGTTGTGGCTCGTCGCGTGCAGCTTGCCGCCGCTATCAGCCCGGATCGCGATGCCCGGGATAGCGGTTGTCCACCGCCACGCTGACGGTTTCGCGGGTGGCGATATCGATGCCCTCGCTGGCCACCTCGGCGAGAAAGTCGATCTGTTCCGGGCTGATCACGTAGGGCGGCAGGAAGTACACCACGCTGCCCAGCGGGCGCAGCAGGGCGCCGCGACTCAGGGCGTGCTGGTACACCGCCAGGCCGCGGCGCTGCTGCCAGGGGTAGGCGGTCTTGCTCGCCTTGTCGGCGACCATCTCGATGGCCAGGGCCATGCCGGTCTGGCGCACCTCGGCGACGTGCGGATGATCCTTCAGGTGTTCGGTGGCGCTGGCCATGCGCGCGGCCAGGGCCTTGTTCTTCTCGATGACATCGTCATCGCGGAAGATGTCCAGGGTCGCCAGGGCCGCGGCACAGGCCAGCGGGTTGCCGGTGTAGGTGTGCGAGTGGAGGAAGGCGCGCAGGGTGGCGTAGTCGTCGTAGAAGGCGGCGTAGACCTCGTTGCTGGTGAGCACCGCGGCCATCGGCAGGTAGCCGCCGGTCAGCGCCTTGGACAGCACCAGGAAGTCCGGGGTGATGCCGGCCTGTTCGCAGGCGAACATCGTGCCGGTGCGGCCGAAGCCGACGGCGATCTCGTCGTGGATCAGGTGCACGCCGTAACGGTCGCAGGCCTCGCGCAGCAGCTTGACGTAGGCCGGGTGGTACATGCGCATGCCGCCGGCGCCCTGGATCAGCGGCTCGACTATCACCGCCGCGACTTCGTGGGCATGCTCGGCCAGGGTCTGCTCCATGGCGGCGAACATAGTCCGCGAATGTTCTTCCCAGCCCATGCCCTCCGGGCGCAGGTAGCAGTCCGGGCTGGGCACCTTGAGGGTGTCGAGCAGCAGCGCCTTGTAGGTGTCGGTGAACAGCGCCACGTCGCCCACCGACATCGCCGCCACCGTCTCGCCGTGGTAGCTGTTGGTCAGGGTGACGAAGCGTTTCTTGCCGGGCTGGCCGTTGTTGATCCAGTAGTGGTGGCTCATCTTCAGCGCCACCTCGATGCCCGAGGAGCCGTTGTCGGCGTAGAACACCTTGGCCAGGCCGGGCGGGGTGATCTGCACCAGGCGCTCGGACAGCTCGACCGCAGGCTGGTGGGTGAAACCGGCGAGCATCACGTGTTCGAGGCTGTCCAGCTGCTCGCGGATGCGCGCATTGATCCGCGGGTTGCGGTGGCCGAACACGTTGACCCACCAGGAGCTGACCGCGTCCAGGTAGCGTTTGCCGTCGAAATCCTCCAGCCAGACCCCGGAGCCAGAGCGGATCGGAATCAGCGGCAGGCGCTCGTGGTCCTTCATCTGGGTGCAGGGGTGCCACAGCACGTTAAGGTCGCGCTGCATCCACTGGTCGTTCAAGCTCATGGCGCATCTCCCAATCTTCAGCGGCACAGCCTACCAGAAGGCGCAGCCGTCGATCCGCCCCCAGCTGCCGCTTGGCGCCTGCCGACAACTTCAGGGTGGCGGTGTTGGACTAAGCTGGCTGGTCGGAAATCCACCGTGCAAATATCGTATTTCTCGATATTTCATAGCGAAATTTTTCGCTTTAAATCGATAGTTTTGTCGCTAGTCTTGCTCAACCTCTCGTCTACGGAAGCCTTCCCATGCAGTGGCGCAACACCCCCTCCCGTTACGGCCTGGTCAGCGTGCTGCTGCACTGGCTGGTGGCCCTGGCCGTCTTCGGCCTGTTCGGCCTGGGCCTGTGGATGATGGAGCTGGGTTACTACGACCCCTGGCGCCAGCGCGCCCCCGAGCTGCACAAGAGCATCGGCATCACGCTGTTCGCGCTGATGCTGCTGCGCATGCTGTGGCGTTGGCTGAGCCCGCCGCCGGCGGCCCTGGCCAGCCACGACCGGGCCACCCGCCTGGCCTCCAAGCTGGGTCACCGCCTGCTCTACCTCGGCCTGTTCGTGCTGATGCTTTCCGGCTACCTGATTTCCACCGCCGACGGTCGCGCCATCGAGGTGTTCGGCCTGTTCGCGGTGCCGGCGACGCTTACCGGCCTGCCGCAGCAGGAGGACGTCGCCGGCCTGGTGCACGAGTACCTGGCCTGGGGCCTGGTGCTATTCGCCGGGGTGCATGCCCTGGCCGCGCTGAAACACCATTTCATCGACCGCGACAGCACCTTGCTGCGCATGTTCGGCCGTTGATTCGTCGTTCCTTCCGGCGTGGGCCTCGAGCCGCGCCCTTCGCTCAACCTCAGCAGGAGATTCACCCATGTTGAAGAAAACCCTCGTCGCCCTGGCCCTGGGCAGCGCCCTGATCGGTGGCCAGGCCCTGGCCGCCGACTACGCCATCGACAAGAAAGGCCAGCACGCCTTCGTCAACTTCAAGATCAGCCACCTGGGCTACAGCTGGCTGTACGGCACCTTCAAGGATTTCGACGGCAAGTTCAGCTTCGACGCCGCCAATCCCGAGGCGAGCACCGTCAGCGTCACTCTCAACACCGCCAGCGTCGACACCAACCATGCCGAGCGCGACAAGCATATCCGCAGCGACGACTTCCTCAGTGTCGGCAAGCACCCGACCGCGACCTTCGAGTCCACCTCGGTGAAGTCCACCGGCGAAGGCACCGCCGACATCAGCGGCAACCTGACCCTCAACGGCGTGACCAAGCCGGTGGTGATCGCCGCCAAGTTCATCGGCGAAGGCTCCGACCCCTGGGGCGGCTACCGTGCCGGTTTCGAGGGCAGCACCACGCTGAAGCTGAAGGACTTCGATATCGCCATGGACCTCGGCCCGGCGTCCGAGACCGTCGAGCTGATCCTCTCCATCGAAGGTATCCGCCAGTAACCGCAGGGTGTAGCCCGGATGTAATCCGGGGCCTGCCATTCCCTGCCCCCGGCTTGCATCCGGGGTACGTTCTGGCAGAAACAAAAACGCCGCCCCATGGGGCGGCGTTTTCGTTGGCGGCCTTGGCCTACTCTTCGCGGTTGCGCGTCAGCAGGGCTGGCTTCTCGCCGCGCGGGCGGCTGCTGTTGGCCAGCTCGTCGAGTTGCTCCGGGGTCGGGAAGCGATCCAGGCGCGAGCCCTTGTGCACTATCACCGGTTGCTTCTCGCGCGGGTTGCGCACCAGGGCTTCCGAACGCGGCAGCTCGTCGCGATCGAGCGAGGTGATGCGGCCGTCGTGCGCCGGGCGACCACGGCCCGCACCATTGCGGCCCTGTGCCGCCTGACCGCCGCCCTGGCGACGGCCCTTGCCGGCGCCGCCGGCGCCATTGGCGTTGCTGCGCGGGCCCTTGTTGGCCGGACGCTGGCCCTGGGGCGCGCCGTTGCCGGGAGCGCCGCCGCCGGAGCGACGGCCGCGGCCCTGGGGTTTGTTCTGGATCGGGCTGACGTAGTCGACGCGGTTGCCGAAGTTGTCGATCTCGTCGTCGCGGAACTCGTCCGGCGCGCGGTCCGGAGGCAACGGCGGAATGGCCGGGGCGGCGGCCGCCTGGCTGCTGCCGCGCGGCGCCTGGCTGCGACGGTTCTGGCCCTGTTGCTGCGGCTTGCTCTTGTGCTCCTTGCCGCTGTCCTTGCCCTTGTCCTTGCGGCCGACGCCATGGCGCTCGCCCTTGGGCTTGTCGCCGCCCTGGGCGTTCTGCGCCTTGGGCTGCTTCTGCCCGCGCGGCTGGCGCGGTTCGCGGGTTTCCGGGCGCTCGGCCTCGACGGTGCTGGCATCGAAGCCCATCAGGTCGCCGTCGGGGATCTTCTGCTTGGTCATCCGCTCGATGCTCTTGAGCAGCTTCTCCTCGTCCGGCGCCACCAGCGAGATCGCCTCGCCGCTACGCCCGGCGCGGCCGGTGCGGCCGATGCGGTGCACGTAATCTTCCTCGACGTTGGGCAGCTCGAAGTTGACCACGTGCGGCAGTTGGTCGATATCCAGGCCGCGGGCGGCGATATCGGTGGCCACCAGGATGCGCACCTGGTTGGCCTTGAAGTCGGCCAGGGCCTTGGTGCGCGCGTTCTGGCTCTTGTTGCCGTGGATCGCGGCGGCCGGCAGGCCGTGCTTGTCGAGGTACTCGGCCAGGCGGTTGGCGCCGTGCTTGGTGCGGGTGAACACCAGCACCTGTTCCCAGGCGCCCTGGGTGATCAGGTGGGCGAGCAGGGCGCGCTTGTGGCTGGAGGGTAGATGGAACACGCGCTGTTCGATGCGCTCGACCGTGGTGTTCGGCGGCGTTACCTCGATGCGCTCGGGGTTGTGCAGCAGCTTGCCGGCCAGGTCGGTGATGTCCTTGGAGAAGGTCGCCGAGAACAGCAGGTTCTGGCGCTGCGCCGGCAGCTTGGCCAGCACCTTCTTCACATCGTGGATGAAACCCATGTCGAGCATGCGGTCGGCTTCGTCGAGCACGAGGATTTCGACATGAGACAGGTCGATGGCTTTCTGATTGGCCAGGTCGAGCAGGCGACCGGGGCAGGCCACCAGCACGTCGACACCCTTGGCCAGGGCCTGGACCTGCGGGTTCATGCCAACGCCGCCGAAGATGCAGGCGCTGACGAATTTCAAATCGCGGGCATAGACCTTGAAGCTGTCATGCACCTGGGCGGCCAGTTCGCGAGTGGGGGTCAGCACCAGCACGCGCGGCTGTTTCGGGCCGTGACGTTGTTCGCGATCCGGATGACCGCCCGGAAACAGGCGTTCGAGGATCGGCAGGGCGAAACCGCCCGTCTTACCTGTACCCGTCTGGGCCGCCACCATGAGATCGCGACCTTGCAACACGGCGGGAATGGCCCGCTGTTGCACCGGAGTGGGCTGGGTGTAGCCGGCGGACTCGACCGCACGGACTAGAGCCTCGGAGAGACCGAGGGAGGCAAAGGACATGAGCAATCCTGTACTAAGTGAGGGCGTGGCCCTGGGGGTGTAGAGCCTGGCTTGAATCACGCGTGGGAAGCATGATCCCGTCCGGTACTGCTGGCCTCTAGGGGACTAGCATCCGGGCGCAAGCCTGGCGGGAAGGCCCGAGTATAACAGAGCGAGCGGTTCGCGTAGTCACCAGCCTGTCGGTTGGTTCACGGCCTGGACGGTGTGGGGGTGGCGTAGCGTGCCTGCAGGCGGGCGTAGGCGGGCTCGCGCTTGAAGCGGCGCAGTTCGCTGGCGAACTCGGCGGCCAGACGCTGCAGCGCCGGGTCGCGGCGCAGGGCCAGGTACAGGCGGTCGTGGCCGATGGGCTTGCGGTGGTAGTCGACCTGCTCCTGCAGGCCCAGCTGGGCGGTCAGGTAGAGGCCGGCGCGGCGGTCATTAACCACCAGATCGACGCGCTGGCGCACCAGCTTGCCGAGGTTGGCCTCGTGGGTCGGTGCCTCTTCGCGGCTGAACAGCGGCGAGCTGCGAAAGGCCTCGTCGTTGTACCAGTAGCCTGGCGAGATGCCGATCACCAGGTCCTGCAGATCCTCCAGACGCCGGTAGGGGTAGGGGCGTTTGCGGGCGAAGAACAGCACCAGCTCGACCTCGCTCAGCGTCTCGTCGACGAACAGCATCTGCGCCTCGCGCTCGGGCAGATGGAAGATGTCGAGGATGCCGTCGGCCTGGCCCTGCTCCAGCGCCAGCAGGCAGCGCTTCCAGGGCATGAACTGCAGCTCCAGCTCGACGCCCAGGCGGCGCAGCACCTCGCGGCTGATCTCGTAGTCGAGGCCGGCGGGCTGGTCGTCGTCCTGGTAGACGTAGGGCGCCCAGGCCTCGGTGACCAGGCGCAGCGTCTCGCCGCGAGCCTCGAAGGCGAGGCCGCACAGCAGGAGAATGGCGAGAATCTGGCGCTGGAATAATGGCATTGCGCCATATTAACGATTTTGCCGGCGCCGCGAAAGCGCCGGCGGCGCGGGTCAGTCGACCACCCGGTAGCAGGGCTCATAGGCGCTGCCGCCCGGCAGCTTCATCCGGTGCTGCTCGACGAAGGCCTGCAGCAGGCGATCCAGCGGGCGCATGATGCTCGTCTCGCCACGGATCTCGTAGGGGCCGTGCTGCTCGATCAGGCGGATGCCGTTCTCCTTGACGTTGCCGGCGACTATGCCGGAGAAGGCGCGGCGCAGGTTGGCCGCCAGTTCGTGCAGCGGCTGCTGGCGGGTCAGCTTGAGTCCGGCCATGTTGGCGTGGGTCGGTTCGAACGGGCGCTGGAAGCTTTCGTCGATCTTCAGCAGCCAGTTGAAGTGGAAGGCGTCGTTGCGCTCGCGGCGGAACTGGCGCACCGCCTTGATCCCGGCGGCCATCTCGCGGGCCACCTCGGCGGGGTCGTTGAAGATCATCCGATAGCGCTGCTGGGCGGCTTCGCCGAGGGTCTCGCCGATGAACTCGTGCAGCTGCTGCAGATAGGTGGCGGCGGTCTTCGGCCCGGTGATGATCACCGGGAAGGGCAGGTCGCGGTTGTCCGGGTGGGTGAGGATGCCGAGCAGATAGAGAAGCTCTTCGGCGGTGCCGGCGCCGCCGGGGAAGATGATGATGCCGTGGCCGACGCGGACGAAGGCCTCCAGGCGCTTCTCGATGTCCGGCAGGATCACCAGTTCGTTGACGATGGGGTTGGGTGCCTCGGCGGCGATGATCCCCGGCTCGGTCAGGCCCAGATAGCGCCCGCCCAGGTTGCGCTGCTTGGCGTGGCTGATGGTGGCGCCCTTCATCGGCCCCTTCATCACCCCCGGGCCGCAGCCGGTGCAGATGTCCAGGCCGCGCAGGCCCAGCTCGTGGCCGACCTTCTTGGTGTACTTGTACTCGTCGGTGCTGATCGAGTGGCCGCCCCAGCACACCACCATCTTCGGCTCGACGCCGCTGCGCAGGGTGCGTGCGTTGCGCAGCAGGTGGAAGACGTAGTCGGTGATGCCTTCGGAGCTGTCCAGGTCGATGCGCTTGTTCTCCAGCTCGCTCTGCGTGTAGACGATGTCGCGCAGGGCGCTGAACAGCATCTCGCGGGTGCTGGCGATCATCTCGCCGTCGACGAAGGCGTCCGCCGGGGCGTTGACCAGTTCCAGGCGGATGCCGCGATCCTGCTGGTGGATATGCACCTCGAAGTCCGGGTAGGCCTCGAGGATGGTCTTGGCGTTGTCGCTGTGCGAGCCGGTGTTGAGGATCGCCAGCGCGCACTGGCGGAACAGGCGGTAGACACTGCCGGAGCCGGTCTCGCGCAGCTGCTGCACTTCGCGCTGCGACAGGGTTTCCAGGCTGCCCTTGGGGCTGACGGAGGCGTTGATTCTCGGGCGTTTCTGCATGGCGGGGCGGTCCTTCGGAAAGCGGGGTGTGGCGCGCAAAGAGCGTCGTGGAGGCGCCGGCGAACGGCGTATCGCCGGCAAGCCGGCGCCCAGCAACGGCGCCGGCTCGGGCGGCGGGCCTCAGCGTGGCAGCTTGAGGTTGTTCCAGATCGCCAGGCTGGGGTCGGCCTGGTTCAGGGTGTAGAAGTGCAGCCCCGGTGCGCCGCCTTGCAGCAGGCGTTCGCACATCTCGCTGATCACCTGTTCGCCGAAGGCCTGGATGCTCTCGATGTCGTCGCCGTAGGCTTCCAGCTGCTTGCGCACCCAGCGTGGGATCTCCGCGCCGCAGGCGTCGGAGAAGCGCGCCAGCTTGCTGTAGTTGGTGATCGGCATGATGCCCGGCACCACCGGGATATCCACGCCCAGTTTCTGCACGCGCTCGACGAAGTAGAAGTAGCTGTCGGCGTTGAAGAAGTACTGGGTGATCGCGCTGTCGGCGCCGGCCTTGGCCTTGCGCACGAAGTTGGCGATATCGTCCTCGAAATTGCGCGCCTGCGGGTGCATCTCCGGGTAGGCGGCGATCTCGATATGGAAGTGCTCGCCGGTTTCCTCGCGGATGAAGCCGACCAGCTCGTTGGCGTAGCGCAGCTCGCCGCTGGCCATGCCCATGCCCGACGGCAGATCGCCGCGCAGGGCGACGATGCGCTTGATCCCGGCGGTCTTGTACAGGGTCAGCAGCTCGCGCAGCTCGGCCTTGCTGTCGCCGACGCAGGACAGGTGCGGCGCGGTGGGCACCTTCACCTCGCCGTCGAGCTGCAGCACGGTGTTCAGCGTGCGGTCGCGGGTGGAGCCGCCGGCGCCGTAGGTGCAGGAGAAGAAGTCGGGGTTGTAGCTGGCCAGCTGGCGCGCCACGTTCATCAGTTTTTCGTGCCCGGCTTCGGTCTTGGTGGGGAAGAACTCGAAGCTGTAGCGGCGTTCTTGGCTCATACGGAGTTTCCACGTGTGTAGGGCGGACAGGCGCAGCTTGTCCACCGTCATGCTCGAGCAGGTGGGCAGGCCGCTCGCCGGCCTGCCCACCCTACGCCTGGTGCTGCTTAGTAGCGGTAGGCGTCCGGCTTGAACGGGCCTTCCACGGTGACGCCGATGTACTCGGCCTGCTGCGGGGTCAGGCGGGTGACCACGCCGCCGAAGCCCTTGACCATCTCCAGCGCCACTTCTTCGTCGAGCTTCTTCGGCAGCACTTCCACGGTCAGGCGCTCGGCTTTCTTCTCCGGGGAGAGGTCGGCGAACTTCTGCTCGAACAGGAAGATCTGCGCCAGCACTTGGTTGGCGAAGGAGCCGTCCATGATCCGGCTCGGGTGGCCGGTGGCATTGCCCAGGTTCACCAGGCGGCCTTCGGCCAGCAGAATCAGGTAGTCGTCGTTGGCCGGATCGAAAGTGCCGGCGCCGGTGCGGTGGATCTTGTGCACCTGCGGTTTGACCTCTTCCCACGCCCAGTGCTTGCGCATGAAGGCGGTGTCGATCTCGTTGTCGAAGTGGCCGATGTTGCACACCACGGCGCGCTTCTTCAGCGCCTTGAGCATGCCCGCGTCGCACACGTTGACGTTGCCGGTGGTGGTGACGATCAGGTCGATCTTGCCCAGCAGCGCGGCGTCGACGCTGGCCTCGGTGCCGTCGTTGAGGCCGTTCTTGTACGGCGAGACCAGCTCGAAGCCGTCCATGCAGGCCTGCATGGCGCAGATCGGATCGATCTCGGAGACCTTGACGATCATGCCTTCCTGACGCAGCGACTGCGCCGAGCCCTTGCCCACGTCGCCGTAGCCGATCACCAGCGCCTGCTTGCCGGACAGCAGATGGTCGGTGCCGCGCTTGATGGCGTCGTTGAGGCTGTGGCGGCAGCCGTACTTGTTGTCGTTCTTGCTCTTGGTCACCGCGTCGTTGACGTTGATCGCCGGGACTTTCAGGGTGCCGGCCTTGAGCATGTCGAGCAGGCGGTGCACGCCGGTGGTGGTTTCCTCGGTGACGCCGTGGATGCGCTCGAGCATCTGCGGGTATTTCTTGTGCAGGATTTCGGTCAGGTCGCCGCCGTCGTCCAGCACCATGTTGGCGTCCCACGGCTTGCCGTCCTTGAGGATGGTCTGCTCGATGCACCACTCGTACTCCTGCTCGGTCTCGCCCTTCCAGGCGAACACCGGGATGCCGGCGGCGGCGATGGCGGCAGCGGCCTGGTCCTGGGTGGAGAAGATGTTGCAGCTTGACCAGCGCACCTCGGCACCCAACGCGATCAGGGTCTCGATCAGCACGCCGGTCTGGATGGTCATGTGGATGCAGCCGATGATCTTCGCGCCCTTGAGCGGCTGGCTGGCGGCGTACTTGCGGCGCAGGCCCATCAGCGCCGGCATCTCGGATTCGGCGATGATCAGCTCTTTGCGGCCCCAGTCGGCCAGGGAAATGTCGGCGACCTTGTAGTCGGTAAAACCGGCAGGCGTCAGTACAGCGCTCATGATGAGTTCTCCATTCGTTGTCTGCGAATGGGCGCCGTTGATGCGTATGGTTAACGCCCCATCCGAGCCTGACAAAGTCCGCACCTGGCGGATTTGCTGCAGCGCCCCTCGGACGGGTGGCGGGAGCGGCCGGAGCGGTGCCGGCTGCGTGAAGCTGGCGGATTATAGCCGCGTGCGGCGTGCAGCCCAAGGCTTTCCGTCGGTCTTTGCGCGGCGCCGCTGGCCACTGCCGCCGGCGCATTGGCCGGATCGCCGTCGACCTGTCCCGGCCGGGTCATGGACGCCCGGCCCGCGGGCGGTCCAAGCTGCGCACTCCCTCAGCGAACTGCGGAGCCTGCATGACCCTCGCCTACTGGTGCGTCCTGATCGCCATCGTCCTGCCCTACCTGGCCACCGCCAGCGCCAAGTTCCTCGGCGCCGGCTACGGGCCGCGCGCCAACAGCGACCCGCGCGCCTTCCTCGCCGCTCTGCAGGGCTGGCGCAAGCGCGCCCACAACGCCCAGCTCAACGGCTTCGAGGTGACCCCGGCGTTCGCCGCGGCGGTGATCATCGCCCACCAGGCCGGCGGTGCCGCGCAGGGGCTGCTGGATCAACTGGCGATCGCCTTCGTGGTCAGCCGGGTGCTGTATTTGCTCTGCTACCTGGCCGACTGGGGACCGATCCGTACGCTGGTGTGGCTCGCCGGCATGGGCCTGATCGTCGCCCTGTTCGTGGTCTCGGCCTGAGCCGAAACGGCGCGTGACCGCTCGGTCGGCGCGCCGTTCTGGTGCATTTTGCCGCGATAAACAGGGCGCCAGGCTGCTGGCGGCTGGCCACTTTCTTGCTTGCTCCCGATTATTTGGCGGGGGTTCCCGCCGTCTGCCAGGGAGCCTCTCATGTCCGCCACCGCCTTGTTCGACCGCCTGCTCTGCGCCATCGGCCTGCGCACGCTGAATCAGCAGTTCCTGTTTTCCTACGCGCTGATGTTCCTCCTGGCGGTGATCGCCTCGGTGGCGCTGTACCTGAGCATGTCGGTGTCGCCGGAGACCATCAACGTCGCCGGTGCGCAGCGCATGCTCAGCCAGAAGATGACCAAGGAGGCGCTGCTGCTGCGCGAAGGCGTGCTGCCGGCGACCGCCTTGGAAGCGACCATGGCGCAGTTCGACGGCGCTCACCGCGACCTGCTGGCCGGCAACCCGGCGCGCAATATCAGCGCCATCGCCGAGCCCAACGTGCAGGCGCAGATGAACAAGGTCGGCGCTCTCTGGCAGGGCTTTCGCGGCCAGCTGCAGCGCCTGGTCGGCGGCGACACGGCGGTCGACCTCGCGGCCCTGGAGCAGCAGTCGGTGCAGCTGCTGCGCGAGATGAACCAGGCCGTCGGGCTGATGGCGGCGCACGCCGAGGGTAGCCAGCGGCGGCAGATGTGGCTGGCCTTCGGCTGCGTGCTGGGCATCCTCGCCCTGGTGGTGCTCGGCCGCCAGTTCGGCCTGCGCCCGCTGATGCACAACCTCAATGCGGTGGAAGGCGCGCTGACCCGGGTCGGCTCCGGCGACTTCACCCGCGGCCTGGACGGGCGCCAGGGTGACAACGAGATCGGCCGCATCTTCGCCGGCTACAACCGCATGCAGGAGCAGGTGCGCGGCCTGCTGGCGGAGGTCAAGCGCAGCGGCGAGCGCACCGGCGAACACGTCGGCAGCGTGGTCGGCGCGGCGCAGGCGGCCGGCGACGGCGTGCGCCGCCAGTACGAGGACCTCGACCAGGTGGCCACGGCGATGAACGAGATGAGCGCCACCGTGGCGGAGGTGGCCCGGCATGCCGCGCACGCCGCCGAATCGGCACGCAGCGCCGACGACTGCGCGCAGAGCGGCCAGCAGGTGGTGCAGCGCAGCGCCGCGCAGATCGCCGAGCTGAGCGCCCAGCTGCAACGCAGCGGCGCCCAGGTGCAGTGCCTGGAGGCGGAAACCACCGGGGTGGGCAAGGTGCTCGAGGTGATCAGGTCGATCGCCGAACAGACCAACCTGCTGGCGCTCAACGCCGCCATCGAGGCGGCGCGCGCCGGCGAGGCCGGGCGCGGTTTCGCCGTGGTCGCCGACGAGGTGCGCACCCTGGCCAGTCGCACCCAGCAGTCCACCGGCGAGATCCAGGCGATGATCCAGCGCCTGCAGAGCGGCGCCCGCGATGCGGTGACGGCGATGCAGCAGAGCGCGCAGCTGGCCGAGGACAACCTCAGCCATATCCGCCAGGCCAGCGAGGTACTCGACGCCATAGTCGGTGCGGTGGACGGCATCAACGCGCTGAACGCGCAGATCGCCACCGCCGCCGAGCAACAGAGCCAGGTGGCGCAGGAGATCGACCAGCGCGTGACCCATATCTCCAGCCTGGCCGAACGCAGCCAGGGCGAGACCGCAAGCGTGGTGCAGGTCAGCGCGCAGATTCACGGCGAGGTGCGCCAGCTCAACCAGCAGCTGGATCGTTTCCGTACCTGAGTAGCTGGTGCGCACGGCGCCGCCTGCCGACGTCGGACGTCGGACGGCGGGCGGCGGGCGGCGCGACAACTGCGGTAAAACACCGCGCTTGGCCTGATCGGGTCGAGTGGCGATACTGGCCGCCCGTTTTTTTCCGGAAGGCGTCGCGATGAAGTTCAAAGCCCTGCTGCTGGCCTGCGCCTGCCTGACCCTGGTCGCCTGCGGCGGCGTCGATCCCGATTCGCCGCTGGGCCAGCGCCAGGCGCTGTTCAAGCAGATGCTCAAGGTCAGCGAGGACCTTGGCGGCATGCTGCGCGGGCGCATTGCCTACGACGAGGCCGGCTTTATCGCCGGCGCCGCCGAGCTGGAGCGTCTGTCGCGCCAGCCCTGGCAGCACTTTCCGCAGATCCGCGACGACGAGCGCAGCAAGGCCACCGACGAGGTCTGGCAGCGGCAGGCGCAGTTCCAGCAGCTGGCGCGCGAGCTGGAGCAGGCCACCGCCGCTCTGGTGCAGGCCACCGCTGCGCCGCCGCTGCGCCGCGCCGCGTTGGAGCCGGCGGTGCAGCAGGTCGAGGACAGTTGCGAGGCCTGTCACCAGGCGTTTCGCGCCTACTGATCAGCGCGCGAGTTCGGCCTCGGCCTGTTCCAGTTCGGCGCGCGCCTCGGCCAGCTTGGCCTGGCGCTTGGCGATCTTGTCCGGATCGCCCTTGCTCAGCGCATCGCGCAGGTCCATCTCGCGCTGCTCGATCTCCTGCCGCGCCTCGTCGATCTCGGCCTGGCGCTCGGCCTGCAGGGCGCCGTCGTGGCAATGCGCTTCGACCTGCGCCAGGGCCTGTTGCAGGCCGGCCACCTGGTCAGGGTTGTGGTGCTGACGGGCGATCTCGATCTTCTCCTGCAGGGTTTGGCGCTTGGCCGCGCAGCCGCTGACGCCGCTGTCGGCGAAGCTGAAGGCGGTGCTGGCGACCAGCAGGGCGAGCAGGCTGAGCTGACGAATCATGGGCTTGTCCTTATGGCTGGGGTTTGGAGGAAGACCGCGTCGCGGCGCCGGGGTTCGCTGCGGCCGAGCCAGGAAGGCGCTGACCATGATCTGGGTCAAGGTTGCGCGCGTTATTGCGCGGCGGCCTGCAGGCGCGGTTGAAAGGCGGCAATGCCGGCCTGCTGCAACTGCGCGCCGAGGCGCCGCACCTCCGGGTGCTGGAAGAACGCCAGCAGCCGCTCGGCGCCCTGCGCGCCGACGCCGCGCTGGCGTTGCCAGTCGGCGCGGCCACGGGCGAGCAGGCTGGGCCAGTCCGGCGTCGGCTCGGCGGCGAAACCGGGTGGGGCGCCGAGGGCGCGCAGCCATTGCTCGAGCGGGCGCTGGTGGGCCAGGGCGAAGGCCTGCTGCAACTGCGCCGCGCGGCGCGCACCAATGCCGGGCAGAGCCTGCAGCTGGGCGGCGTCCAGTTCCAGCCAGTCGAGCAGACCGTCCAGCTGGGCGTTCGCCACCAGGCTGTGCCAGGTGCCCGGGCCGACGCCGGGCAGGGCCAGGCCCCCTTTGCCGCCGAGCCAGCCCAGGCGCGCCTGGAACTGCTGGCGGCAGTTCGCGCTGAGGCGCCAGCAGCTCAGCGCGTGGTAGTCGGCCGGATTGGGGGCCTGCACCGGGGCGCGCTGCGGGCTTCGCCAGATCACCCCGTCCAGGCGCGGGATGGTCAGCCCGGCCAGGCGGATGGCCACCTGGTCGCCGGGCCGCACGTCCAGCGTGCGCCAGCCCTGCAGCGAACCCAGGGCGACGCGGCTGATGCGCCGCTCGTCGAGGTCGACCGGCTGCAGGCGCAGGATCGGGGTGATGCGCCCGCTGCGGCCGATGCTGAAGTCCACCGCCTGCACCACCGCCAGCGCCTGGCTCGGCGGGTATTTCCAGGCCACCGCCCAGTGCGGCGCCTCGGCCTGCCAGCGCCGGCCGGGCGGCCGCGCGCCCTGGCGCAGCACCACGCCGTCGCTGGCGAAGGGCAGGGCCTGGCGATACCAGTGCTGGCGCCAATGGCGGGCTTGCTCCGGCGTGTGCAGCGGCTGGGTGTAATCCGCGCTGTCGACGAAACCCAGCGCCTGCAGGCCCTCCAGGCGTGCGCGCATATCCGCCGGGCCGTCCGGCCAGTCCCAGACGAACAGGCCGACAGCGGCCGCCTCGCGCTCGTCCAGGGTCTGCCGCGCCATCAGTCCGGCCACCTTGCCGCGTGCCCCGGCGCCGCCGGCGAGCGCCTGCACATGGCCGTCCAGGCGCCAGTACAGCTCGCCCTGCAGCACCGCATCGAGCGGCTCGCGCAGGCGCCTGGGAATGGCCGGCAACTGCCGCGCCCGCGCCGTCCAGTCCTGGCCCTGGCGGCCGTCGCCGCGGCTGATCGCCTGCTGCAGCGTGCCGCCGCGGTAGACCAGGGTGACCGCCACACCGTCGACCTTGGGTTGAATCCACAGCTCCTCGCGGCTGGCGATCCACTCGGCCACGGCCGCATCGCCGAGCTTGCGCAGACCGGTCTGTGGTATCGGATGGTCGAGCCGGGTGGCGGCGCCGGCCAGCGGCTCGGCCAGCGCCGGGGCGGCGTCGGGGAAGCAGGCGCGCCAGTGCTGCAGACGCTCGCGCGCCTGGTCGTAGAGCTCGTCGGCGACCAATGAGCGGCCCTGGTTGTGGTAAGCGTCGTCCCAGCGGGCGATCTGCTCGGCGAGGGCATCGAGTTCGGCGCTGGCGCGCCCGGCGGGCCAGTGCGGGCAGGGCTCGGCCTGGGCGGCCAGGGGCAAGAGGAGCAGGGCGATCCAGGCCTTCATGGCAAGCGTCCGTGCTTGGGGGGAAGGCTTGAGCCTAGTCGAGCGCATGCCGGTGCGCGAATGACGCCGCTGCTGCGGCGCGTAGCTCGGGTGCAGCCAGCGTTTCCCGGGTGGCATCCGGGCTACGAGCGGCCAACAAAAAGCCCCGCACGATGGCGGGGCTTCGGCTGTTGCGCTGGGGGCTTACAGGCCGGCGGCGGCGCGCAGGTCGGCGGCCTTGTCGGTGCGTTCCCAGGTGAAGGTGGTGAAGCTGTCGTCGCCCACCGTCTTCTGCTGCGGGGTGCGGCCGAAGTGGCCGTAGGCGGCAGTGTCCTGGTACATCGGGTGGAGCAGGTCGAGCATGCGGGTGATGGCGTAGGGCCGCAGGTCGAACACTTCGCGCACCAGCTGGATGATCTTGTCTTCGGCGATCTTGTGGGTGCCGAAGGTATTGACCGAAATCGAGGTCGGCTGGGCCACGCCGATGGCGTAGGACACCTGGATCTCGCAGCGCTCGGCCAGGCCGGCGGCGACGATGTTCTTGGCCACGTAGCGGCCGGCGTAGGCGGCGCTGCGGTCGACCTTGGACGGGTCCTTGCCGGAGAAGGCGCCGCCGCCGTGACGGGCCATGCCGCCGTAGCTGTCGACGATGATCTTGCGCCCGGTCAGGCCGCAGTCGCCCACCGGGCCGCCGATGACGAACTTGCCGGTCGGGTTGATGTGGTACTGGGTGTCTTTATGCAGCAGTTCGGCCGGCAGGCTGTGCTTGACGATCAGCTCCATCACTGCTTCCTGCAGGTCGCTCTGGCTGATTTCCGGGTTGTGCTGGGTGGACAGCACCACGGCGTCGATGCCGACCACCTTGCCGTTCTCGTAGCGGCAGGTGACCTGGGATTTCGCATCCGGGCGCAGCCAGGGCAGCAGGCCGGACTTGCGCGCCTCGGCCTGGCGCTCGACCAGGGCGTGGGACAGGCGGATCGGCGCCGGCATCAGCACGTCGGTCTCGTTGCTGGCGTAGCCGAACATCAGGCCCTGATCGCCGGCGCCCTGGTCTTCCGGCTTGGCGCGGTCGACACCCTGGTTGATGTCCGGGGACTGCTTGCCGATGATGTTGAGCACGCCGCAGGTGGCGCCGTCGAAGCCGACGTCGCTGCTGGTGTAGCCGATGTCGCAGATCACGTCGCGGACGATCTGCTCCAGGTCGACCCAGGCGCTGGTGGTGACTTCGCCGGCGACGATGGCCACGCCGGTCTTGACCAGGGTTTCCACGGCCACGCGGGCGTGCTTGTCCTGGGCGATGATGGCGTCGAGCACGGCATCGGAAATCTGGTCGGCGATCTTGTCCGGATGCCCCTCGGACACGGACTCGGAGGTAAACAGGGAATATTCGCTCATCTATCGGTTCCTTTCTTGCCGGAGGCTGAGGGCGCTGCGCGCATCGGGTTTGGCGAAGTGCCGTAACTGAATTTGAAAGCCGTTCTTCAGGCCAATGTAGAGGCTCTCGCCGGCAACCAGGCCGGCGGCGCTGGCCCAGCGGGCCAGGTCGTCCTGTTCGAAGCCGAGCCAGAGGTCGCCGCAGGCTTCCCTGGCCCAGCTCTGGTCGTGGCTGCACAGCTCGCTGAGCAGCAGGCTGCCGCCGGGCGCGACCAGCCGCGCCAGCTGACGGAAGGCCTCGGCCGGGGTGGCGAAGTGGTGCAGCACCATGTTCAGCACCACGCAATCGGCGGCCGCTTGTTCGTCCTGCAGGGCGTCGGCCAGGCGCAGCTCGACGTTGTCCAGGCCTTCGCCGACGCAGCGCTGGCGCGCCAGCTCGAGCATCGCCGGGCTGTTGTCCAGCGCCGTGACACGGGCGAAGCGGCGGGCCAGCTCGGGCAGGAAGGCGCCGTCGCCGGGGCCGATTTCCAGCGCGCTGGCGGTCGGCGCGAAGTGCAGCGCATCGAGCAGCGCCAGCAGGCTGTCGCGGTACTGCGCAAGGCTCGCGATCAGGTCCTGCTGGGCCTGGAAGCTCGCCGCCATGCGCGCGAAGAAGTCGCGGCTGGCGGTGGCACGCTGCTGGTGCACGGTGGCGATGCGTGCCTGCACTTCGCCTGGCAGCGGCAGCGCGTCGATGTCTTCCAGCAGCGCCGCATGCAGGCGGCCGCCGGGCAGGGCGCGGCGGTAGAAGATGGCGTTGCCTTCGCGGCGCGTGGCCACCAGGCCGGCCTGGGCCAGCACCTTGAGGTGGTGGCTCATGCCCGACTGGCCGATGGCGAAGATCTGCGCCAGCTCCAGCACGCCGAACGAGTCGTTGCTCAGCGCGCGCAGCACGTTCAGGCGCAGCGCATCGCCGCCGGCCTTGCACAGGGCGGCGAGCTCGTCGCAGGGGTCGAAGTCCAGCTGGGAGGCACGCAGGGTCATGGTGGCGCAGTCTAGTCGGTCATTTTTCATCCAGCAACAGCAATATCAAAAAGTTTTGATATTGCTCGAGGGCTCATTCCGGCGCTTCGCTCAGCGCCAGGAAGGCCGCCGGCGCCGGGCTCAGGCTGGCGCCGGGGCGCCACAGCACATGTAGCTCGCGCTCGATCTGCAGGTCGGCTACCGCCAGGCGGCGCAGCTCGCCGCTGGCCAGCTCGCGCTCGACGACCCGTTGCGACAGCCAGGCGATGCCCTGGCCGTCGGCGAGCAGGCGCTTGAGCGCCTCGGTGCTGCCGATGGCCATGCCCGCCTGCGGCTCCAGGTCGTGGGCCCGGTAGGCCTGCTCGACGCTGGCGCGCGCGCCCGAGCCGGGTTCGCGCATGTACAGCGGGTAGGCCTGCAGGTCCGCCGCCTGCAGCCGCTCGACCCCGGCCAGTGGATGCCGCGGTGCCACCACCGGCAACAGCGCGTCGCGCGCCAGCAGGCGGTGATCGTAATCGGCTCGGGCGAAGGGGCCTTCGACGAAGCCCAGGCTGATCCGGCCCTCGTCGAGCTGGCGGGTCACCGCCTCGGTGTTGCTCACCTCCAGGCCGACGAAGATCTGCGGGTGCAGCGCGCGGAAGCGGTTGATCAAGGGCGGTAGCAGGTAGGCGCCGAGGGTGGCGCTGGCGCCCAGGTGCAGCTCGCCCTGTTCCAGCTGGGCGAAGTCGCGCAGGTCGCGCTCGGCCGCCTGCTCCAGGGCGAAGATGCGCCGCGCGTAGTCGTGCAAGCGCCGGCCGCCTTCGGTCAGGCGCACGCCGCGGGCCTGGCGGTCGAACAGGCGCAGCTCGAGGCTGGCCTCCAGGTCGCGGATCTCGCGGGTCACCGCCGGCTGGCTGATATGCAGGCGCGCGGCGCCGGCGCTGATGCTGCCGGCCTCGGCCACGGCGAGAAAGACCTTGAGGTGATGCAGGTTCACGCGGTCTACCTATAAATGGAAGGTATGCAAAAGATGCTGAATATGTATTTTTAATATGGCAGCTGCGGCCCTAGGCTGACCACCCCTTCAGCCATGCCACGGGATCACCCGATTCATGCCGCGCCCCTTCAGTCGTCTGCCCGAACCGCTCGCCTTTATCCGCCACTTCACCCCCAACTGGTTCGCCATGACCATGGGCACCGGCGTGCTGGCGCTGGTGCTGGCCCATCTGCCGTGGCAGCTGCCGGGCCTGTATGCGCTGGGCGAAGGGTTGTGGCTATTCGGCGTGGCGCTGTTCGCGCTGTTCAGCCTGCTGTTTGTGCTGCGCCTGGCGCTGTTTCGCGAGACGCTCTGGCCGATGCTGCTGCACCCGGTGCAGTCGATGTTCCTCGGCGCCATTCCCATGGGCCTGGCGGTGCTGCTCAAGGGCCTGCTGCTGTTCGGCGTGCCGCGCTGGGGCGAGGCCGTCTATGCGCTGGCGCATGCCCTGTGGTGGCTGGACGCCGCGTTGGCGCTGCTCGGCGCGCTGCTGGTGCCCTACCTGATGTTCACCCGGCAGAACCACGCGCTGGAGAAACTCACCGCCGTCTGGCTGCTGCCCATAGTCGCGCCGGAGGTGGCCGCCAGCACCACCGGCTCGCTGGCGCCGCACCTCTCTGCCGCGGACGCGCAGCAACTGCTGGTGGCCGGCTTCGTGCTCTGGGGGCTGTCGCTGTCGCTGGCCTTCTCGCTGATCACCCTGGTGCTGCTGCGCCTGGCCCTGCACAAGCTGCCGGACACCGATTTCGCCGCCACCAGCTGGCTGCCGCTGGGGCCGCTGGCCACCGGCTGCCTCGGTCTGCTGAGCATGGGCCAGGCGGCGCCGGCGGCCTTCGCCGGCACGCCGCTGGCCGGCGCCGCCGAGCTGGCGCGCGACCTCGGCCTGCTCGGCGGCCTGGCGCTGTGGGGCGCCGGGCTCTGGTGGCTGGTGATCGCCAGCCTGTTCACCCGTCACTACATCCGCGACAACATGCCGTTCAACCTCGGCTGGTGGGGCTTCACCTTCCCGCTGGGGGTGTTCACCCTGGCCACCTTCGAGCTGCAGGCGCTGACCGGCCTGGCCTTTTTCGCCCTGATCGGCCTGGTGCTGACGGTGCAACTGAGCGCGGTCTGGTCGCTGGTACTGAGCCGCACCCTGGCCGGCGTCTGGCACGGCGAACTGTTCCAGGCACCCTGTCTGGCCGGGCCGGGCAGCCCGGCAGTAAGCGTGTTGAGCGAGCAGGCGGGCTGATTCGGCGCGATCTGCGACCATCTGTCATTGCCCCGCGGGGGCCGGCTGGGCGAAAATGGCCGCCTTTTTCGCCCCTTCATCAAGAAGCAGCCCCCCGTAGGAGATTTGAGCGATGCCCAGCCGTCGTGAGCGAGCCAATGCCATCCGTGCCCTGAGCATGGATGCCGTGCAGAAAGCCAACAGCGGCCACCCCGGTGCCCCCATGGGCATGGCGGACATCGCCGAAGTGCTTTGGCGCGACTACCTCAAGCACAACCCGAGCAACCCGAATTTCGCCGACCGCGACCGCTTCGTGCTGTCCAACGGCCATGGTTCGATGCTGATCTACTCGCTGCTGCACCTGACCGGCTACGACCTCGGCATCGAGGACCTCAAGCAGTTCCGCCAGCTGCACAGCCGCACCCCGGGCCACCCGGAATACGGCTACACCCCGGGCGTGGAAACCACCACCGGCCCGCTCGGCCAGGGCATCGCCAACGCCGTCGGCTTCGCCATCGCCGAGAAGGTGCTGGGCGCGCAGTTCAACCGCGACGGCCACCAGATCGTCGACCACTTCACCTACGCCTTCCTCGGCGACGGCTGCATGATGGAAGGCATCAGCCATGAAGTCTGCTCGCTGGCCGGCACCCTGGGCCTGGGCAAGCTGATCGCCTTCTACGACGACAACGGCATCTCCATCGACGGCGAGGTCGAGGGCTGGTTCACCGACGACACGCCCAAGCGCTTCGAGGCCTATGGCTGGCAGGTGATCCGCAACGTCGACGGCCACGACGCCGAAGAGATCAAGATGGCCATCGACACCGCGCGCAAGAGCGCGGACCAGCCGACCCTGATCTGCTGCAAGACCACCATCGGCTTCGGCTCGCCGAACAAGCAGGGCAAGGAAGAGTGCCACGGCGCGCCGCTGGGCAATGACGAGATCGCCCTGACCCGCGCCGCCCTGGGCTGGAACCATGGCCCCTTCGAAATCCCGGCCGAGATCTATGCCGAGTGGGACGCCAAGGAAGCCGGCGCCGCCGCCGAGGCCGCCTGGAACGAGAAGTTCGCTGCCTACGCCGCCGCTTACCCCGAGCTGGCTGCCGAGTTCAAGCGCCGCATCGCTGGCGAGCTGCCGGCAGACTTCGCCGCCAAAGCCGCCGCCTATATCAAGGATGTGGCCGAGAAGGGCGAGACCATCGCCAGCCGCAAGGCCAGCCAGAACGCGCTGAACGCCTTCGGCCCGCTGCTGCCGGAATTTCTCGGCGGCTCGGCCGACCTGGCCGGCTCCAACCTGACCCTGTGGAAGGGCTGCAAGGGCGTCACCGCCGAGGACGCTTCGGGCAACTACCTGTTCTACGGCGTGCGCGAGTTCGGCATGAGCGCGATCATGAACGGCATCGCCCTGCACGGCGGCTTCGTGCCCTACGGCGCGACCTTCCTGATCTTCATGGAATACGCGCGCAACGCCGTGCGCATGTCGGCGCTGATGAAGCAGCGCGTGCTCTACGTGTTCACCCACGACTCCATCGGCCTCGGCGAGGACGGCCCGACCCACCAGCCGATCGAGCAGCTGGCCAGCCTGCGCGGCACGCCGAACCTCGACACCTGGCGCCCGTGTGATGCGGTGGAGTCCGCCGTGGCCTGGAAGCACGCCATCGAGCGTAATGACGGCCCGTCCGCGCTGATCTTCAGCCGGCAGAACCTGCCGCACCAGGCCCGCGATGCCCAGCAGCTGGGCGATATCGCCCGCGGTGGCTACGTGCTGAAAGACTGCAGCGGCGAGCCGGAACTGATCCTGATCGCCACTGGCTCCGAGGTTGGCCTGGCCATGCAGGCCGCGGCCAAGCTGCAGGAGCAGGGCCGCCAGGTGCGCGTGGTGTCGATGCCGTCGACCAGCGTGTTCGACCAGCAGGACGCCGCCTACAAGCAGGCCGTGCTGCCGCTGCAGGTCGGTGCGCGCATCGCCATCGAGGCCTCGCACGCCGACTACTGGTACAAGTACGTCGGCCTGGAAGGTCGCATCATCGGCATGACCAGCTTCGGCGAGTCGGCGCCGGCGCCGGCGCTGTTCGAGCACTTCGGCTTCACCGTCGAGAACATCCTCGCCACCGCCGACGAGCTGCTGGACGCGTAGGATGGCTTGAGCGAAGCGATACCCATCGATCTGCCGTGATGGGTATCGCAGGCTCAACCCCTCCTGCGGTCGCCATCCATTCGAGATCGCCATGTCCCATCGCCCCTACCGCGTCGCCCTCAATGGCTATGGCCGCATCGGCCGCTGCGTGCTGCGCGCCTTGTACGAGCGCGGCGCCGGGGCGGGCCTGGAGATAGTCGCGCTGAACGACCTGGCCGATCAGGCCAGCATCGAATACCTGACCCGCTTCGACTCCACCCACGGGCGGTTTCCCGGCGAGGTCAGGGTCGACGGCGACTGCCTGCATATCAACGGCGACTGCGTGAAGGTGCTGCGCCAGAGCGAGCCCGAGGCCGTCGACTGGGCGGCGCTGGATATCGACCTGCTGCTGGAGTGCTCCGGCGCCTACCACAGCCGCGCCGACGGCCAGCGCTTCCTCGACGCCGGCGCGCCGCGGGTGCTGTTCTCCCAGCCCATGGCCGGCGAGGCCGATATCGACGCCACCGTGGTCTACGGGGTCAACCAGGCCTGCCTGACGGGCGCCGAGCGACTGGTATCCAACGCCTCCTGCACCACCAACTGCGGCGTGCCGCTGCTCAAGTTGTTGAACGAGGCGGTGGGGCTGGAGTACGTCTCCATCACCACCATCCACTCGGCGATGAACGACCAACCGGTGATCGACGCCTACCACCACGAAGACCTGCGCCGCACGCGCTCGGCCTTCCAGTCGGTGATCCCGGTGTCCACCGGGCTGGCGCGCGGCATCGAGCGTTTGCTGCCGGAGCTGAGCGGGCGTATTCAGGCCAAGGCCATCCGCGTGCCGACGGTCAACGTCTCCTGCCTCGACATCACCCTGCAGACCGCGCGTGATACCAGTGCTTCCGAGATCAACCGGGTGCTGCGTCAGGCGGCGGAAAGTGGCCCGCTCAAGGGGCTGCTGGCCTACACCGAGCTGCCGCACGCCAGCTGCGATTTCAACCACGACCCGCACTCGGCCATAGTCGACGGCAGCCAGACCCGCGTGTCCGGCCCGCGCCTGGTCAACCTGCTGGCCTGGTTCGACAACGAGTGGGGCTTCGCCAACCGCATGCTCGACGTCGCCGAACATTTTCTCGCTGTATCCACTTCCTCCGTACAACCAGCCCCCGTGAAGGACTGATGCCATGACCGTTCTGAAGATGACCGACCTCGACCTCGCCGGTAAGCGCGTGCTGATCCGCGAAGACCTCAACGTCCCGGTGAAGGACGGCGTGGTCAAGAGCGATGCGCGCATCCTCGCCGCCCTGCCGACCATCAAGCTGGCGCTGGAAAAGGGCGCGGCGGTGCTGGTCTGCTCGCACCTGGGCCGGCCGGAAGAGGGCGTGTACAGCGAGCAAGACAGCCTGGCGCCGGTCGCCGCCTACCTGAGCCAGGCGCTCGGCCGCGAAGTGCCGCTGGTCAAGGACTACCTCGGCGGTGTCGAGGTCAAGGCCGGTGAGCTGGTGCTGCTGGAGAACGTGCGCTTCAACAAGGGCGAGAAGAAGAACAGCGACGAGCTGGCGCAGCAGTACGCGGCGCTGTGCGACGTGTTCGTGATGGACGCCTTCGGCACCGCCCACCGCGCCCAGGGCTCGACCCACGGCGTGGCCAAGTTCGCCAAGGTCGCTGCGGCTGGCCCCTTGCTGGCTGCCGAGCTGGACGCCCTGGGCAAGGCCCTGGACAAGCCGGCGCGCCCAATGCTGGCCATCGTCGCCGGCTCCAAGGTGTCGACCAAGCTCGACGTGCTCAACTCCCTGGCCGACATCTGCGACTCGCTGATCGTCGGCGGCGGTATCGCCAACACCTTCCTCGCTGCGGCCGGCCTGCCGGTGGGCAAGTCGCTGTACGAGGCCGACCTGGTCGACACCGCCCGCGCCATCGCCGCCAAGGTCAGCGTGCCGCTGCCGGTGGACGTGGTGGTGGCCAAGGAATTCGCCGAATCGGCCTCCGCCACCGTCAAGGCGGTCAAGGACGTGGCTGAGGACGACATGATCCTCGACATCGGCCCGCAGACCGCGGCGATGTTCGCCGAGATGCTCAAGGCCTCGCAGACCATCCTGTGGAACGGCCCGGTCGGCGTGTTCGAGTTCGACCAGTTCGGCAACGGTACCAAGGCCCTGGCCCTGGCCATCGCCGAGAGCCCGGCGTTCTCCATCGCCGGCGGCGGCGACACCCTGGCGGCCATCGACAAGTACGGCGTGGCCGAGCAGATCTCCTACATCTCCACCGGCGGCGGTGCCTTCCTCGAATTCGTCGAGGGCAAGGTGCTGCCGGCCGTGGAAGTGCTGGAGCAGCGCGCGGAGTAAACCGAATTAAACCCTGGCGTGATCGGGCGGTCTGTTACAACTGGAACAAGCGCACAAGGAGTCACGCCATGGTCAAGCTAGCCGCGTTGGGCATCATCGGGATTTTCCTGGCCGGCTGTGCCGGTGGACGGGAGCAGGCCTGCGAGGTGTTCAGCCCGGCGCCGATCGACCTGCCGACCACCCAGGACGATCGGCGCATCGAAGGGCAAAGCAGTGGCGACCCTACCGGCACGGTGCCGGAGCAGCGCTGCTGACAGGGAGCGATAAATGGATACGAGGATTCTTGCCGCGCTGGCGGCCGTGGCACTGGCGGGGTGCAGCAGCCAGCCGCAGGCGCCGGATCAGTGGACCCGCTGGGTCTGCGACAGCCAGGCCGAGCTGCAGTGGCGCTTCGCCGATGGCGGCTACGATCAGATCGACCTGCGCCTGGGCGGCGACGATATCGTCTACCGCCTGACTCAGGAACCGGCGGCCTCGGGCGCCTTGTACAGCGACGGGCGGCTGTCCTTCCACACCAAGGGCGAGGAAGGCCTGGTCTACTGGACCGCGACCGACGACCTGATCGGCCGCGGCTGCAAGGCGCCCTGAGGTATAGCCCGGATACAATCCGGGGCATGGAAATGACTAGCCCCGGCAGAGCCGGGGGCGGAGCCGGGGACGACCCCTTGTCCCGCGAAACTTGAACAACGCCGGCCCCTGCGGCAGGCTTGCACGATTAACGACCTCCAAACCGGGAGACAGGAACACCATGGCACTTATCAGCATGCGCCAGATGCTCGACCACGCCGCCGAATTCGGCTACGGCGTGCCGGCCTTCAACGTCAACAACCTCGAGCAGATGCGCGCCATCATGGAAGCCGCCGACAAGACCGATTCGCCGGTCATCGTCCAGGCCTCCGCTGGTGCCCGCAAGTACGCCGGTGCGCCCTTCCTGCGTCACCTGATCCTCGCCGCCATCGAAGAATTCCCGCACATCCCGGTGTGCATGCACCAGGACCACGGCACCAGCCCGGACGTGTGCCAGCGCTCGATCCAGCTGGGTTTTTCCTCGGTGATGATGGACGGCTCGCTGAAGGAAGACGGCAAGACCCCGGCCGACTACGACTACAACGTGCGCGTGACCCAGCAGACCGTGGCCTTCGCCCACGCCTGCGGCGTGTCCGTGGAAGGCGAGCTGGGCTGCCTGGGCAGCCTGGAAACCGGCATGGCCGGTGAGGAAGACGGCGTCGGCGCCGAAGGCGTGCTCGATCACAGCCAGCTGCTGACCGACCCGGAAGAGGCCGCCGACTTCGTCAAGCGCACCCAGGTCGACGCCCTGGCGATCGCCATCGGCACCAGCCACGGCGCCTACAAGTTCACCAAGCCGCCGACCGGCGACGTGCTGTCGATCGAGCGCATCAAGGAAATCCACAAGCGCATCCCCAACACCCACCTGGTGATGCACGGCTCCTCCTCGGTACCGCAGGAGTGGCTGAAGGTGATCAACGAGTTCGGCGGCGACATCAAGGAAACCTACGGCGTGCCGGTCGAGGAAATCGTCGAAGGCATCAAGCACGGCGTGCGCAAGGTCAACATCGACACCGACCTGCGCCTGGCTTCCACCGGCGCCATCCGTCGCATGATGGCCGAGCACCCGAGCGAGTTCGACCCGCGCAAGTTCTTCGCCAAGACCATCGTCGCCATGCGCGACATCTGCATCGCCCGCTACGAAGCCTTCGGCACTGCCGGCAACGCCTCCAAGATCAAGCCGATCTCCCTGGAAGGCATGTACCAGCGTTACGCCAGTGGCGAGCTGGCCGCCAAGGTCAACTGACGCCGTCGCGACCGCCTGCGCGGCTCGCCCAAGCAAACGCCGCGGCTCCTCACGGAGTCGCGGCGTTTTTTATCGCCTGCTGCTCCGGCGGGCCTTATTGCACGGTGCCGAGCAGCGGTCGGTGCTCGATGCCAAGCTTGTCGAAGCGCGCCGCGCCGGCTTCGGTTTCGTAGCCGGTGTTGTCCTGGGTGTAGACCCCGGCCTTGAAGTACAGCGGCTTGGGCGCCCAGCTCGAGTCGAGGCGGGTACTCCATTTGACCCCGTTGACGTTGATGCCCAGCGTGCCCTTGGGCGTCAGGTGCACGACATAGGTGAAGCGCTGGTTCAGGGCGATGCCGCTGGCCAGGGTCACGGTCTGGATCGCCGACTCGGGCGCCAGGCGCACCTTGGCGACGATATTGCCGCTGGCGGCGTAGGCCTTGTACTGGTACTCCAGCTTGAGCAGCGGCATCGAGCTCTTGTAGGCGTGGATCTGGCCGATGACGATCTTGCCGGTGGACGGCACCTGGCTGACGCGCAGTCCGGCGTGCAGGAAATTGTCGGCCTCCGGATAGGTCCAGTTGCGCAGGCGGCCGTCGGCATGGGTTTCGCGCAGCTCGCTGCGCGGGTAGCTCGCGCTCTCGGTCGTGGTGCCGTTGACCGGGGCCCAGAAGAAGATGGCGCCGTCCCTGGATTGGAAATAGTGATCCTGATAGCCGCCGGCCAGCACTGGGGTTTCGATGGTGGTGGCGGGAACGCCGACTGGAACGCTGAGATTCCACATGGCGAGTTCGATCATGCTCGATGCTCCTGAAAAAACAGAAACTTCAGTCGAGGGCACATCTCATCCAGGAGTCAGTAACGGCTTACTTGGCGTTCCAGCGGGTGACACACGCGAACTAGAAGGAGGGCAGGGCTGCCCGTGCCGCAGGGCGGAATGCTCTGGCGGCACGCTTTGTAACGGCAGTCGCGGCGAATAGCTGAGAGCCGCTCGTCGTATTATTGGCGTCAATATATGGTCGACATGAGCCGGCCTCGGCTCCAGACCTCCGCGCGCGGCGAGATGCCTCGGCGCATGGGCGGCGCAGGTAAAACCCTGTAAAACACCGGCGCCGTGGCGGCCGGCGGGCTGCGCCATAATTCCCGCACTGTAGTTCCGGGAACCCCCCTGCCCATGTCCAGCACGCCGCGCCTGTTGTTCGCCTTCGTTGTCGCCGTGGCACTGGCCTCGCTGCTCGCTTCGATCTTCCAGACCCAGTCCAACCTCGCCGCCCTGCAGGCGCTCGGTGCGCCGATGCCATTGGACGTGCGCCTGGGCACCACCTGCCTCGACCTGCTCGGCTTCGCCCCGACCTTCGCCCTGCTCGCCGCCCTGGGCTTTGCCTTCGCCCTGCCGCTGGCGCAGTGGAGCGCGCGGCGCCTGCCGCGGCTGCGCTGGGCGATCTTCGTCGGCGCCGGCGCCGCGGCGATCTGGCTGGCGCTGGCCCTGGCCAATGCCCTGGCGCCGATGCCGACGCTGATCGCCGCCGACCGCGACCCGCTCGGCACCCTCGGCCTGATGGCCTGCGGCAGCGCCGGTGCACTGCTGTTCGGCCTGCTCGGTCGGCGCGCACGCTACCGCACGCAACCGACCCCATCCGATTCCCCGTGACAAGGCCCAGCCCATGTTGAGACCCCTTCGCGCGCTGCTGCTCGGCGCCCTGCTCGTCGGCGCCCCGGCGCTGGCTCAGGACTACCGCATCGAGACCTTCGGCGAAGGCCTGGAGCATCCCTGGTCGCTGGCCTTCCTGCCGGACGGGCGCCTGCTGGTGACCGAGCGGGTCGGCCGCCTGCGCATCGTCGAGGCCGACGGCAGCCTCGACCCGCAGCCGGTGGCGGGGTTGCCGGAGATCTTCGTCGCCGCCCAGGCCGGGCTGATGGAGGTGGCGCTCGACCCGGACTACGCCGATAACCGTTGGCTCTACCTGAGCTACGCGCACGGCTCGCTGGAGGCCAACAACACCCGCCTGGCCCGCGCCCGCCTGGTGGACGACGAGCTGCACGACTTCGAGGTGCTGTTCACCGCCGCACCGCTCAAGGCCGGCGCCGCCCACTACGGCGGGCGCATCGCCTTTCTCGCCGACCAGAGCCTGGTGCTGACCCTGGGCGACGGTTTCGACTGGCGCGAACAGGCGCAGAACCCGGCCAACCACCTGGGCAAGATCGTGCGCCTGAACCGCGACGGCAGCGTGCCGCAGGACAACCCGCTGGTGGGGCAGGCCGGCGCCGCGGCGGAGATCTACAGCCTCGGCCACCGCAACGTGCAGGGCATCGTCTTCGATGCCGAGAGCGGCCGCCTGTACAGCCACGAACACGGCCCGCGCGGCGGCGACGAGCTCAACCTGATCGAGCCCGGGCGCAACTACGGCTGGCCGCTGGCGACCTTCGGCATCGACTACACCGGCGCGCGCATCAGCCCCTACACCGAGCTGCCGGGGCTGACCCCACCGCTGCTGCACTGGACGCCCTCGGTGGCGCCGTCGAGCCTGACCCAGTACCGCGGCGCGCTGTTCCCGGAATGGCAGGGCGACCTGTTCGCCGCCACCCTGGTCGAGCGCAGCGTGCGCCGCATCCGCCTGCACGACGGCATGCTGGCCGGCGAGGAGAGCCTGTTCGAGGAGCTCGGCGAGCGTATCCGCGACGTGCGCGTCGGCCCCGACGGCGCGCTCTACCTGCTCACCGACAATGCAGACGGCCGGCTGCTGCGGGTGCTGCCGAGCGAGTGAGGCGGGTTACACTGACGACCCTTTCCGCGCAGGACCTCGCCGTTGAAATACCTCCAGGGCTACCCCGCCGCCGTCCAGCAGCAGGTGCGCCAGCTGATCGCCGACGACCGTCTGGGCGACTACCTGGCCCAGCGCTACCCCGGCCGCCACCAGGTGCAGAGCGACAAGGCGCTGTACGGCTACGTGATGGAACTCAAGCAGGAGCACCTGAAGAACGCCCCGGCCATCGACAAGGTGCTCTACGACAACCGCCTCGATCTGACCCACCGCGCCCTGGGCCTGCACACGGCGATCTCGCGGGTGCAGGGCGGCCGGCTCAAGGCGAAGAAGGAGATCCGTGTCGCCGCGCTGTTTCGCGACGCCGCGCCGCTGTTCCTGCAGATGATCGTGGTGCACGAGCTGGCGCACCTGAAGGAGGCCGAGCACAACAAGGCCTTCTACAAGCTGTGCGACTACATGCTGCCGGGCTACGCGCAGATCGAGTTCGACCTGCGCCTGTACCTGACCTGGCGCGAGATGAGCGGTTCGGGGGCGTAGGTTGGCGCTTCGCGCAGCGAAGCCCAACGGGGCGTGCGCAGCACGCCGCCCGGCGATCCGCAGCACTCCGCCCGGCGAGCGCCGCGGCCGGCGATCCGCCGCCGCCGTTGGGCTTCGTCGCGGGCTCCTCAGCCCAACCTACGCGGCGACGCGTCTTCGGCGTAGCCTGGATGCCATCCGGGGCAACGGGGCCTGGCAATCCGCTTCAGCCGCGCAGCAGCACATTGAGCTGGTCGACCACCTCGGCCCAATCGGCGTCTTCGAGGATTTCCTCGCGCAGGAAGGCCGCCTGCGCCGGGCTCCAGAACGCGGCGTCGGCCAGCTTGCGCTCGGCCGGCAGCGGCGCGTGGGTCCGGATAAAGGTCTCGATGCTGGCCGCATCGTTGGCCAGGCCGAGTTGCTTGAACAGCGCGGGCAGGTCGTGGATCGGGTTTTCCATGGCGGTTTCCTCTGGCGGGTGTCGGCTCGTCTAGCAACCCTAGCCCAGATAGCCCCCGCTCACTCGACCGCCAGTACCTCGAACGACTGCACGCCGCCGGCTGCCGCCAGACGCACCTCGTCGCCCGGGCCCTTGCCGAGCAGGGCGCGACCCAGCGGCGCGGCGCTGCCCAGCACCTGGATCTCCAGGCCCTGCTGCTGCAGCTTCATGCTCGCCCCCTGCGGGCCGAGAAACAGCCAGCGTTCGCGCTCCTGCGCGTCGACCAGCAGGACCAGCGCGCCGAGGGCGATGCCCTGCGCCGCGTCGAACGGCCGCGGGCGCAGCTGGCGCCAGGTGATCAGGGTCTGGCGCAGCTCTTCCACCCGGCGCGCCTGGCCGCTGGCCAGGTAGGCGGCCTCCAGGCCGAGGGTGTCGTACTTGTTCTCGGCCACGTTCTCTTCGTGGGTGGCTGCCTCGTGGGCGGTCTGCGCGGCGTGCTGGGCCTGCAGCAGGTCGGCCTGCAGCTGCGCGAGCACCTGTTCTTGCAGGAGGTTCTTGTCCATGTCCGGCTAACCCTTGTCCTGGCGCAGATGGGCGCCCAAGGTGCGCAGCGGCGCCAGCTGGCGGCAGATCAACGCCAGCTGGGTCTGCACCAGGCGCTGGCGTTCGTCGGCGTCCTCGGCGATCTGCTCCAGTTCCTGCGCCAGCGCCTGTTCGGCGTCGCTGTGGATCGCCAGCGGGCGTTCGCCGCGCAGGCCGGCGGCGATCTCGTCGAGGCTTTGCGCGATGGCCTCGGCCTGCTCCAGCAGGCGCGTCTGGGCCGCCTGCGGCAGCTGTTCGCCGCGGTGCGCGCCGAGTGCGGAGAGGTAGCTGAGCAGGGTGTGCGAGAGCACCAGGAAGCGAAAGCCCAGGTCCGCGTCTTTGCGGAAGTGCCCCGGCTCCATCAGCATGTTGCCGAGGGTGGTGGACAGCGCCGCGTCGGCGTTGTGCGCGTTGCGCCGGGCCAGGCGGTAGCCGAGGTCGTCGCGCTTGCCGTGGGCGTACTGGGCGATGATCTGGCGCAGGTAGGCGCTGTTGCAGCTCAGGGTGCCGGCGAGCATGCGCCCCAGGCGCCGGCCCTGCCAGTCCGGCAGGATCAGGAACACCGCCAGGCCGGCGATCAGGCCGCCGAGCAGGGTGTCGATCAGGCGCGGCAGGAACAGGCCGTAGCCGTCGCCGATCTGGTTGAAGCAGAACAGCACCAGCAATGTGATCGCCGCGGTGGCCAGGGTGTAGCGCGTGCTGCGGGTGGCGAAGAAGGCCACCCCGGCGACCACGGCGAACAGCGCCTGGATACGCGGGTCGGGGAACAGGTCGATCAGCGCCCAGCCGAGCCCCAGGCCGAGCAGGGTGCCGGCGATGCGCTGCACCAGCTTGAGGCGGGTGGCGCCGTAGTTCGGCTGGCAGACGAACAGGGTGGTCAGCAGGATCCAGTAGCCCTGGGTCGGGTGGATCAGGTGCAGCAGGCCATAGCCGGCGGCCAGGGCGACGGACAGGCGCAGGGCGTGACGAAACAGCAGCGAGGTGGGCGTCAGCTGCTGGCCGATACGTTCGGCCACCTCCCTCAGCGAGTGCGGTTCGCGGTCGAGCAGGCTGCTGTCCTGTTCCTCGGCCAGGGCGTCGGGGTTGCTGGCGTTGCTCAGCAGCTGGTCGAGGCTGGCCAGGTTGCCGGCCAGGGCGCCGAGCGAGCGCAGCAGGCGGCGCCAGGCCGGATTGCTCTGCAGGTGCAGGTGATCGAGCGAGGCGTGCAGGTCCTCCAGCGCCTGGCTGCACAGCTCGCGGTACTCGAACGGCTGGCGCAGCTCGATGGCGCTGCCCAGGCGCTGGCAGGCCTCGCCGTGCAGGCGCAGCAGGCGCTGGCAGCGAAACAGCACGTCGCTGTGGAAGAAGGCCTCGGCCAGCTCGTTGTAGGGGTAGTGCGAGGAACTGGCGCGCTCGTGAATGTCCTGGGCGAGGAAATACAGCTTGAGGTAGCGGCTGACCTTGGGCCCTGGGCGGCCGTCGCCGACCCGGTGGAGGATGATCTCCTTGGCCGCGTTGAGCGCCGACACCACCCGGCCGTTCTGCTTGGCCAGCTCCAGGCGCCGCGCCTCGACGTCGAGCTGGCGCAGCGGCTCGAACAGCGCGGCCTTGAGCTTGAGGTAGCGGCCCAGCTCGCGGAACAGCCGGGCCAGGCTGTGCTGCAGCGGCTGCTGGGCGAACAGCGCGTGCCAGATCACCGACAGCAGGCCGTACCAGGCGGCGCCGGCCACCAGCAGCAGCGGCTCCAGCCACAGGCCGGCGACGCCGCCGCGCTGCTCGACGCCGATCATGCTGTACACGGCGAGGATCAGGGTGCCCGAGCCGAGGGTGGCGAAGCGCTCGCCGAGGGCGCCGAGCATGGTCAGGCAGAAGGCCGACAGCGCCAGGGCGACGACGAACAGCCAGGGGTAGGGGAACAGCCACTCGACCGCGTAGGCCGCGGCGCTGAAGCAGCAGAGGGTGACCAGCACGGTGCCCAGGCGACCCTGCCAGCTGTCGTCGGTCTCGGTCAGGGCGCTGGCGATGATGCCGAGAAACAGCGGGATCAGGGCGTGCATCCAGCCCTGCCACCAGCACAGCGCCAGGGCCCCGGCCAGGGCGATGAATACCCGCAGGCTGGCGCTGAACTTGTCCAGCGCCCACAGGCGGCGCAGCGATTGGCGAAGGCGGGGCATGGGCGGCCTGGTCGGGAAAGATGCGAGCAGCCTACCGGAACTGGCCGGTCGCTGGGTATCCATCCGCGACCTGTCGGGGGCGCCGAGGCCATGGACTATGCTCAGTGAGGGAGCGCCGCCAGCTGACCGGCATCCGCGCGACTCCCGGGAGGCGAAGGTGTTTGCTGCGTGGCTGCGTCTGTGCCTGGGCGCCCTGATTCTCGGCGGCTCGCTGGGTGCGAGTGCGGCGCCGGGGGCGGTGGTGCAACTGCAGGTGGACGGGGTGATCGGCCCGGCCAGCGCCGACTACCTGGTGCGCGGCCTGGCCAAGGCGGTGGACGAGGGCGCGCAGCTGGTGCTGATCCAGATCGACACCCCCGGCGGCCTGGACACCTCCATGCGCGCGATCATCAAGGCGATCCTCGCCAGCCCGATTCCGGTGGCCAGCTACGTCGCCCCCGGCGGCGCGCGGGCAGCCAGCGCCGGTACCTATATCCTCTACGCCAGCCACGTCGCCGCCATGGCGCCGGGCACCAACCTCGGCGCGGCCACCCCGGTGGCCATCGGCATGCCCGGCACGCCGAGCAAACCGCCGGGCGAGAGCAAAGACGAGGGCAAGGGCAAGGACGGCGAGGCGGACAAGAGCCCCGGCGATGCCATGACCGCCAAGCAGGTCAACGACGCCGCCGCCTATATCCGCGGCCTGGCGACGATGCGCGGGCGCAACGCCGAATGGGCCGAGCGCGCGGTGCGCGAGGCGGTCAGCCTGGCCGCCGAGGAGGCGCTGGCGCAGAAGGTGATCGACTACCTGGCCACGGACCTGGCCGACCTGTTGCGCCAGCTCGACGGCAAGACCCTGCAGGCCGGCGGCGTCGACCAGACCCTGGCCACCGCCGGCGCGCCCCTGATCAGCCATGCGCCGGACTGGCGCACCCGCCTGCTGGCGGTGATCACCAACCCCAGCGTGGCGCTGATTTTGATGATGATCGGCGTCTACGGCCTGTTCTTCGAGTTCTCCAACCCCGGCAGCGGCGTCGGCGGCGTGCTCGGCGGCATCAGCCTGATCCTCGCGCTCTACGCCCTGCAGCTGCTGCCGGTGAACTACGCCGGGGTGGCGCTGATCCTGCTCGGCATCGCCTTTATCGCCGCCGAGGCCTTCCTGCCCAGCTTCGGCGTGCTCGGCATCGGCGGCGTGGTGGCCTTCGTCTTCGGCGCGCTGATCCTGATCGATACCGACGTGCCGGGCTTCGGCATCCCGCTGGCGCTGATCGTCACCCTGGCGCTGGTCAGCGCCGGGTTGATCCTGGCCATCCTCGGCATGGCGCTGAAGGCCAGGCGGCGCCAGCAGGTGGCCGGCGACAGCGGTCTGGTCGGCAGCCTGGTGGCGGTCGCCGCGGTGCAGGCCGAGGACCCTTGCAGCGGCTGGGTGGCGCTGCAGGGCGAGCGCTGGCAGGTGCAGGGCAGCGAACCGCTGCGGCCCGGACAGCGGGTGCGGGTGACGGCGCGCCAGGGCGTGCAACTGCAGGTCAGCGCGGTGGATGAACCGCCGCCCCAAGGAGGTCACTGATGGGTTTCGAACTGAGTTTTCTCTCGCTGACGATCATCGTCCTGGCCCTGCTCGCCTCGGCCTTTCGCATCCTGCGCGAGTACGAGCGCGGCGTGGTGTTCCAGCTCGGCCGCTTCTGGCGGGTCAAGGGCCCGGGCCTGATCCTGGTCATCCCCGGCTTGCAGCAGATGGTGCGGGTGGACCTGCGCACCATAGTGCTGGACGTGCCGACCCAGGACGTGATCTCCCGCGACAACGTCTCGGTCAAGGTCAACGCGGTGGTCTACTTCCGCGTGCTCGACGCGCAGAAGGCGATCATCCAGGTCGAGGACTACCACATCGCCACCAGCCAGCTGGCACAGACCACCCTGCGCGCGGTGCTCGGCAAGCACGAGCTGGACGAGATGCTCGCCGAGCGCGAGCGGCTCAACGTCGACATCCAGCAGGTGCTCGATGCGCAGACCGACGCCTGGGGCATCAAGGTGGCCAACGTCGAGATCAAGCATGTCGACCTCGACGAGTCCATGGTGCGCGCCATCGCCAAGCAGGCCGAGGCCGAACGCGAACGGCGGGCCAAGGTGATCCACGCCGAGGGCGAGCTGCAGGCCTCGGAAAAGCTCATGCAGGCCGCTGAGATGCTCGGCCGCCAGCCCGGCGCCATGCAGCTGCGCTACATGCAGACGCTGAGCAATATCGCCGGCGACAAGAGCTCGACCATCGTCTTCCCGCTGCCGGTGGAGCTGCTGCAGGGCATCGCCGAGGTGAAGAAATAGCCGCCCGGCGCGGGACTATTCCCTGAAAAACCTGGCGAAAACAGATGGCCGACTGCCAGGTCTTTTCTAGACTTCAAGAAGGCAACGGGTCCTTCCAGCGGAGGTCGCTATGCGCATCGGTGTGCCCAAGGAAATCAAGAACCACGAGTACCGCGTCGGCCTCACCCCGCAATCGGTGGCCGAGCTCGCTGCGCTGGGCCACGAGGTCTGGGTCGAGACCCAGGCCGGCGCCGCCATCGGCTTCTCCGATGACGACTACCGCCAGGCCGGCGCGCAGATCGCCCAGGGCGCCGGCGAGGTGTTCCAGGAGGCGCGGCTGATCGTCAAGGTCAAGGAGCCGCTGGCGGTGGAACGGGCCAAGCTGCGCCCGCACCACACCCTGTTCACCTACCTGCACCTGGCCCCGGACCGGCCGCAGACCGACGAGCTGATGGCCGGCGGCGCCACCTGCATCGCCTACGAGACGGTGACCGACGGCCAGGGGCGACTGCCGCTGCTGGCGCCGATGTCCGAGGTGGCCGGGCGCATGTCGATCCAGGCCGGCGCCAGCTGCCTGGAGAAGGCCCGCGGCGGCCGCGGCGTGCTGCTCGGCGGGGTGCCCGGGGTGGCCCCGGGCAAGGTGGTGATACTCGGCGGCGGCGTGGTCGGCAGCCATGCGCTGGCCATGGCAGTGGGCCTGGGCGCCGATGTCACGGTGCTGGACAAGAGCGTCGATGCCCTGCGCCGGCTCGATGCGCTGTACGGCAACCGCATCACCACGCTCTACTCGACCCGCGCCGCGCTGCGCGAACAGGTGCTGGCCGCCGACCTGGTGATCGGCGGCGTGCTGATCCCCGGGGCCGCCGCGCCCAAGCTGATCAGCGCCGAGATGGTGCGGCACATGCGCCCCGGCGCGGTGCTGGTGGACGTGGCCATCGACCAGGGCGGCTGCGCCGAGACCTCGCGCGCCACCACCCACGCCGAGCCCACCTATGTGGTCGACGAGGTGGTGCACTACTGCGTGGCCAACATGCCCGGCGCGGTGGCGCGCACCTCGACCCTGGCGCTGAACAACGCCACCCTGCCGTTCGTCGTCGCCCTCGCCGAGAAGGGCACGCGGCGCGCCCTGGAGGAAGACCCGCACCTGCTCAACGGGCTCAACGTGGCCAAGGGCGTGATCACCTGCGGCAGCGTCGCCGAGGCCCACGGCCTGCCGTTCCAGTCGGCGGCCGGGGTGCTGGAGCACCTGTAGCGGGGCGTGCTCGTGGCGCTGGCTCGGCTCCCGGCCAGAGCCGCTCTCCACCGCCCGGCCGTTCCCGCCAGGCCTGCAACGAGCGGGTCGGCAGATCGAAGTAGTCCCGCGTGCGGGCGTAGCCGTGGCCGCCCATGCGGCCGATGGCGTCCAGACCGAGCTGGTCGATATAGAGCGTCTTCGGGTCGATCAGCTCGTCGCGTACATGCACCATCAATACTTCGCCAAGGATGATTTCCCGCGACTGGCCGATGGACAGGCCCATCATTCGCCGGCACTCCAGGGCGACCGGCGCTTCGGCAATGTACGGGCAGCCGACGCGGCTGCCGGGCAGTGCGGTGAGCCCGGCGGCGAGCAGTTCGTCGAAGCCGGGTTCGAAGGGCACCGCGCAGACGTTCATGGCCTCCACCAGCGCGTCGGAAACGATGTTCACGGTGAACTCCTGGTTCAGCAGGATGTTGCGGGTGGTGTCCTTCGGGGTCAGGTCGGCGTGATTCTCCACGCCCAGGGCGAGGATCGGCGGGTCGGCGGACAGGGCGTTGAAGAAGCTGAAGGGCGCGGCGTTGGCACGGCCTTCGGCGTCCACTGTGGTGACCAGCGCGATGGGCCGGGGCACCACGCTGCCGATGAGGACCTTGTATTTCTCGCGCGGGCTCAGTTGGGCGAAGTCGAAGCTCAGCATGGCGTTATCTCTTGTTATCGGTCGGGTTCGCTGGCGAAGGCGCACAGCGGGTGTTCTGCGCTCCAGGCATCGGCGAAGGGAATGGCCGGCTGGAACAGGTCGCGCCAGTCGGGCTGGCCGAAGGCGCGGTCGGCATGGCTCCGCATCAACCTGTGGTACTGGCGCTGGGCCTGACGCTGCAGGTCGCGATAATCGACGCCGTTGACCTGGCCGCTGTCCATCACGCAGCGGCCGCCGATCCAGCTGGCGATGCAGTCGTCGCCGCGGCCGGCGAGGACGAGGTTCTTCAGTGGGTCGAACAGCGGCCCCAGGTGCAGGCCGTCGAGGCTGAACACGGTGATATCGGCGCAGGCGCCCGGTGCCAGCCGGCCCAGGTCGTCGCGGCCGAGTGCCCGGGCACCGCCCAGGGTGGCGGCGTTGTAGAGGTCGAGGGCGCTGGTCTGCGCGCTGCCACCTTCCTTGAGGCGGGCGATGTTCAGGCCCTGGCGCATGTTCTCCAGCAGGTCTGCCGGCCAGGTGTCGGTGCCGAGGGCGAAGTTCACCCCGTGGGCCCGGTAGCGGCCGAAGGAGTCCAGCGCTTCGCCGTCGCGGGCGAACACCACGGGGCAGTGCACCAGGCTGCTGCCGCTGTTGGCCAGGCGCGCGAGGTCGTCGTCGTCTTCGATGTAGATGCCATGGGGCAGCAGCGTTCGTGGGCCGAGCAGGTCCAGCTCCTCCAGCCAGGCCAGCGGCGCCTTGCCGCGCAGCGCTTTCACCAGCGCCACTTCGCCAGCCCCCTGGCAGCAGTGCAGACGAACCGGAGCGGTCAATTCGCGGCTGAGGGTAACTGTGCGTTGCAGCAGCGCTGGGGTGCAGGTCTGGATGCGGTCCGGCAGCAGGGCGCCGCGAATCAACCCGTTGTGAGCGCCGTCGAAGTCGCGGAAGAAACGCTCGGCGGCGTCCAGCCCGGCCAGGCCACGGGGTTCGTCCCAATGCTCGGCGAGGCTGCCGTCGGCGCGCAGGTACTGCATGCCGCTCATGAAGCAGGGGCCGAGGTAGGTGCGCAGGCCAAGCTCGCCGGCAACACCGGCGACCGCCGCGAATTCGTCGTAGGTTTCGGCCCACTCGCGGTAGTACATGGAGGTGATCGGCATGGCGGTGGTGATGCCGTTGCGGATCAGTTGGGTGAAGGCGTAGCGGTACTTGAAGACTTCCTCTTCGAAGCGGTAGCTCTCCTTCGGCCCACGGGCGAGGTATTCCGCCGACCACATGCGGCCCATGGCGGCCTCGTCGCCGTTGTCGAGACACAGCACGGTGGAGTCGAGATCGCCCAGGGCGTCGAGGTCGATGAAGCCGGGGCCGAGCAGGGCGTTGCCGTAGTCGATCCACTGATCCACCGGGCCGGGAAAGCCCCGGCCGACGAAGAGGATGCGGGCGCCTTCGATGATCACCTCGCCATCGCGCCAGAGCACGTGGCGAGTGCCATCGAAGCCCACCACGCAACTGGCCTTGAGGCCGATGCGCGGCGTATTCACAGACGGCGCTCCAGTAGGCGGCCCTGGGCTGCTATCAGCTTGCCGGCGCGATACACCTGGCGCGTCGGCCGCGCCACCACGGCTTCGCCGAGGCTTTGTGCATCCATCAGCAGGAAGTCGGCGCGGGCACCGAGGGTGAGGCCGTGTTCCGACAGGCCGAGGGCCTTGGCGCCATTCTGGCTGGCGGCATCGAAGGCGGCGGCCAGCTCGTCGTCCTTGGCCAGATCGAAGCGGAAGGCCAGCAGCATGGCGCGCTCCAGCATGTCGCCGTTGCCCATGGGCGACCAGGCGTCGCGGATGCCGTCAGAGCCCAGGCAGAGGTTCACGCCGGTTTCGCGCAGGGCGAGGAAGGGCGGCACTGAGCAGTCGGCCGGTGCCGAGCTCATCAGCGAAATATCCAGTGCAGCCAGACGCTCGGCCAGCGGCTTGACCTGGCTCCAGGGTGCCATGCCCAGGCAATAGGCGTGGCTGATCATCACCCGGCCCTGGCGGTTGAAACGCTCGGTGTAGTCGGCGATGCGGGCGATCTGCCAGAGGCCCAGCTCGCCCTTGTCGTGCAGGTGGATGTCCACGCCCCGGTCAAACTCGGCGGCCAGGCCGAAGACGATGTCCAACTGGGCGATGGGGTCATTGTCGATGCCGCAGGGGTCGAGTCCGCCGACGTTTTCCACGCCCAGGCCCATGGCCTGGCGCATCAGCTCGGCGGTGCCGGGGCGGCTGACCAGCCCGGTCTGCGGGAACACCACCAGCTCCAGGTCGATCAGGTCGCGGTAGCGCTCGCGCAGGGCCTGCATGGCCTCCACATGGCGCAGGCCGAATTCGGGGTCGATATCCACATGGCAGCGCATGGTCAGCGAACCACGGGCGATGCAGTTTTCCAGCAGCGCGCCGGCGCGCTCGGCGATGGGCGCGGTGACCTCGCGCAGCACGCGGCGCTCGTTGGCGATGTAGTCCTTGAGCGTCGGGCCGGCGCTGTTGGGGCGCCAGGGTTGGCCCCAGAGGGTCTTGTCCAGGTGGATGTGGCTTTCCACCAGGGCGCAGGTCATTAGTTGGCCGGCGCCATCGATATCACCGTCGGCACACGGTGCAGCGCTGGCCGGGCGGCGCTCGGCGAAGCGCCCGTTCTGGATGAGGAAGTCTTCAGCCGCGCCGCCGAAGGGGCGGACGTTGCGCAGCCAGTAAGTGTCGGTCATGGGGGCATCTCAACGCATGAAGGTGGACAAACGTAGGATGGGTTTCGCTGCGCTCTACCGCATCCTACAAAGGCCCAAAGGCGTCAGCCCTTGAGCTTGGACCAGATACGGTCCTGCAGCTCGCGGGCCTGGTTGCTGCACTCCTTCTCGGGGCGCAGGCGCTCGGCGTAGGCGTCGGGCATGTTGATGGCGTCCATCACGCGCCACTTCTGGTCCAGCAGCGCGTCGCTGTCGATGCCGTTGGCATAGGCGATGGCGTTGGACACGGCAGCAGCGTTTTCCGGCTTCATCATCCAGTCGATGAAGACCTTGGCGTTGCCTGGGTGCGGCGCGCTCTTGGGCACGGCGAAGTTGTCCTGGAACATGGCCACGCCTTCACGCGGGTAGACGTACTTGATGCTGCTCTTCTGCAGCGTGGCGCGGGCAGTGGAGCCGTTCCAGTTCTGCATCATGATCACCTCGCCCGAGGCCATGCGGTCCACGGTATTGTCGGAGCTGTACATCTTCAGGAAGGGTTTCTGCTTCTGCAGCAGCTCGAGGATGCGCTTGGCGTCCTGCGGGTTTTCGCTGCATTCATCCACGCCCAGGTAATGGCTGGCGGCGTTGATCAGGCTGCTCGGCGTATCCAGCGCAGCGAGTTGGCCTTGCAGTTCGGGACGCGGGTCGAAGAATTCTTTCCAGGAGTCGTCCAGCTTGCCCCCCGGCACCCGCGCGCTGTCGTAGGAGAAGCCAGTGGTGCCCCAGAGGTAGGGCGCCGAGAACTTGCGGCCGGGGTCGAACTCGGGATCACGGAAGGCCGGCTTCACATGGGGGAAGTTCGGCAGGCTCGGCGCGTCGATTTCCTGCAGGTAGCCCTGCTCGATCAGGGTGCGCATGATCGAGTGCGACGGCACGATCACGTCGTAGGCGGCGCCGCCGGCCTGCAGTTTGGCCAGCAGGGTTTCGTTGCTGTCGTAACCGTCCATGGTGACCTTGATGCCGGTCTCCTTCTCGAACTTGGCCAGCAGTTCCACCGGGTAGTAGTCGGTCCAGTTGTAGAAGAACAGTTCCTTGGGTTCGTCCGCCTGGGCGCAGGCGGCGGCGAAACAGCCGAGGGTCAGACCGGTTACCCCATGACGCAATGCTTTCAACTTCATTGTTTTTTCTCCGGTTGAAGAACAGGTTGGGCAGAGATGGAGCAAGGGATCAGGCGGTGGGTTTGCCTCGCTGGCCGAGCCAGAAGGAGAGCACCACCAGGACGATGGAAATCACCAGCATCAGGGTCGAGATTGCGTTGATCTCGGGAGTTACCCCGGCCTTGATGGCCGAGAAGATGTACACCGGCAGCGTGGTCGCACCGGGGCCGGCGACGAAGAAGGTCATGATGAAGTCGTCCAGGCTGACCACGAACGCCAGTACTGCGCCGGACAGCACCGCCGGGAACAGCAACGGCAAGGTCACCCGGCGGAAAGTGTGGAAGGGGTTGGCGTAGAGGTCGCCCGCCGCTTCCAGCAGGCTCTTGTCCAGGTCGTTCAGGCGCGCGCGAATCGGCAGGTAGGCGAACGGAATGCAAAAGCCGATGTGGGCGATGATCACCGTCAGCAGGCCGAGCTTGATGCCGAGCGCCATGAATAGCAGCAGGGTGGCCACCGCCGTGACGATCTCCGGCAGGATCAGCGGCAGGTTGATGCCGCCTTCCACCATCTTCTGCCCGTAGAAGGGCCGGTAGGTGGCCAGCGCCGCGAGCAGGGCGATGGTGGTGGCGCAGACGGTGGCGATACTGGCGACTATCACCGAGTTCAGCGCCGCCGCCTGGATCGACGGGTTGGCGAGAATGCGCCCGTACCAGGCGAAGGAGAACTCGGTCCACACCGTGGCGGTGCGGTTGGCGTTGAAGCTGTAGGCGATCAGCACCAGGATCGGCAGATACAGGTAGGCCAGCACCAGCAGGCTGGTTTCGCGGGTCAGCGGCAATTTCTTCAGGTGGTTGGCGATCATCAGCGGGCTCCCTGGCGAATGGCCTTGGCGGCTTTCTTGGCGTAGAGGGCGTAGAGCACCAGAGTCAGCAGCATCAGCCCGAGCAGAAGGAAGGACAGCGAGCTGCCCAGCGGCCAGTTGCGCGCGGTGCCGAACTGCTGCTGGATCAGGTTGCCGATCATCAGCGTCTTGCCGCCGCCGAGGATGGCAGGGGTGATAAAGGCGCCCAGGCTCGGCACGAACACCAGCAGCGCACCGGCCACCACGCCGGGCATGGACAGCGGCAGGATCACCCGGCGCAGTGCCTTGAAGCGGTTGGCGCCGAGGTCGTAGGCGGCTTCCACCAGGCGCCAGTCGAGCTTCTCCAGGGTGGAGTAGATCGGCAGGATCATGAACGGCAGGAAGCTGTAGACCAGCCCGACGACCACGGCGAAATCGTTGTACAGCAGGGTGATGCCGCCGGCCTGCGGGAACAGCGCATTGAGGCTCTGTGCCAGCCAGCCGTGTTCGCGCAGGATGATCAGCCAGGCGTAGTTGCGAATCAGCAGGTTGGTCCAGAACGGGATGGTGATCAGCAGCACCATGATGTTGCGCGAACGTTCGCTGAGGCTGGTCATCCACAGGGCCACGGGAAAGCCCACGAGGAAGCACAGCAGCGTGGTGCCACCGGCCTGCAGCACCGAGCGCAGCAGTGCCTGGGCGTAGACCCAGTTCAGTTCGAGGTTGCCGTCGAAGTCTTCCTGGAAGAACAGCTGCGTGTAGCTGTGCCACTGCCAGTCGGCACTCCAGTCCACGCCGCCGTAGAGGTTGCGCGGCAGCAGGCTGATGTAGCCCATGATGCCCAGCGGAATGGCGATCAGGCAGAGCAGGGTGAGCAGCACCGGCGACAGCAACAGCAGCCGGTTGAGGCTGGGGGAGGTGGCGCTGACGCTCATCTCAGGCCTCCATCAGCAGGCAGGCGTGGGGCGGCAGATGCACCGTCACGGGCGAGCCCACGGGACGGGCGCCGGTGGCGCCTTCGTTACTTTCGCGCAGCATCACTTTCACATCATTGGCCAGCCGGCACTGGTAGAGCGTGGCCGTGCCGATGTAGAGCACGGCCTCGACCACGCCGCGCAGGTGGTGCGGTTCTGACGGAGCCACCAGCTTCGACCGCTCCGGACGGAACGCCAGTTGCGCGCGGCCGGCCAGGGAGTCGCCGTTGTTGGTGCAGGGAATGTCCACCGCAAGCCCATCGGGGCGGAACAGGCGACCGTTCTGCGGGCACTGGCGAAGCTGGCCGGGGAGGAAGTTGATGTCACCGATGAAGTGGGCGACGAAGGGGTGCTGCGGTCGCTCGTAGACCTCGCTGGGGGTGCCGATCTGCAGGATCTTGCCGCTGGCCATCACGGCGATGCGATCCGACAGGGTTAGCGCCTCCTCCTGGTCGTGGGTGACGAAGATGAAAGTGATGCCCGCCTCCTGTTGCACACGCTTGAGCTCTACCTGCATTTCCTTGCGCAGCTTGAGGTCCAGCGCGGAGAGGGGTTCGTCCAGCAGCAGCACGTCCGGGCGCGGTGCCAGCGCACGGGCCAGGGCCACGCGTTGCTGCTGGCCGCCGGAGAGTTCGGCGGGGCGGCGGCGGGCCAGGTGTTCCATCTGTACCAGTGCCAGCATCTCCCGCACCCGCACGGGAATGGCAGCGCGCGCCAGGCCCTGCATCTCCAGGCCGAAGGCGACATTCTCGGCCACCGTCATATGAGGGAACAGCGCATAGTTCTGGAACACGGTATTGATCCGGCGCTGGTACGGCGGCAGCTCGTCCACCCGTTGTCCGCCGATATGGATGCTGCCGGAGCTGAGTTGTTCGAAGCCGGCGATGCTGCGCAACAGTGTGGTCTTGCCACAGCCCGAGGGGCCGAGCAGGGTGAAGAACTCGTTGGGGCGGATGCTCACCGTAACGTCGTCAAGCGCCGGGGCCACTTCAGGGTCGTCGATATAGCGCTTGCTGACGCGTTGCACTTCGATGGACGATTCGCGCTTCATTTTGGTGCGTCACCTTTTGTTTTTGTATGCAAAAATTGAATGCAATCTACAAATAGCCCGTTTAAGCTGATTGCGCAACAGGCTTTTTCTGGCGGAATCTCTCCCTCCGAAGCAGGCCGTTCAGCGCAACAATGGAGTGACCATGACCGACAAGAAGCTGGAAACCATGGTGGACCGGGTCTATCAGGGGGTTTACCAGGCCATCAGCAAGCGCTCGCTGCGACCCGGCATGAAACTGGGCGAGGCTTCCCTGGCGGGGTTGTTCGGCGTCAGCCGCACTTCGGTGCGGGCGGCGCTCAAGCAACTGGAAGCCGATGGACTGGTGAGCTCCGAGCCGAACAAGGGCTGTTGGGTCTCGCTGCCCAGCGACGAGGAGATCCGCTCATTGTTCGAGACCCGGCGGCTGATCGAGATCGGCATCGTCACCGAGCTGTGTCGGCGGCGTGACGCGGCGGCCATGCGCAATCTGCGTGAGCATCTGCTGCTGGAGGAGGCGGCGCGGCGCGAGCATGACCATGAGCGGCTCATCCACCTGCTGGGCGAATTCCACATCAAGCTGGCCATGGCGCTGCACAACCCGGTGCTGCTGGACTGGTTCCGCAAGCTCATCTCCCGCGCCTCTCTCTACGCCGCGGCGCTGGACGACGAACGCCATGACGCCTGTCGTGACGACGAGCACCTGCGGCTGATCGAGTTCATCGAGGCCGGCAACCAGAACGCCGCCATCGAGTTGACCTGTTTCCACCTAGCCGCTATCCAGAACGCCATCCTCGAATCGGCCGACAAGCTCAAGACCGGCTACCACCCGCTGAAGCACCTTATCGAGAGCTGAGCGCAGCGATGAAGATCCAGTTGATCAACCCGAACACCAGTGCCGCCATCACTGCCCGCCTGGCCGAGGTCGCTCGAGATCTGCTGCACCCCGGCAACCAGTTGCTGGCCGTGACCAATGGCGCGGGACCGAGCTCCATCGAGAGCCACTACGACGAGGCGCTTTGCCTGCCAGGCTTGCTCCAGGCCATTCGTGACGGTGAGCGCGAGGGTGCCGAAGGGCATGTGATCGCCTGCTTTGGCGACCCGGGCCTGCTCGCTGCTCGGGAAGTCGCCCGCTATCCGGTGATCGGCATGGCCGAGGCGGCGATGCACTTGGCAGCCTGGGTCGCGACCGGGTTCAGCATCGTGACGACCTTGAGCCGTACCAAGGTCATTGCTCGCCATCTCGTCGAGCGTTATGGCTTCGCGCAGCATTGCCGGGGCATTCATGCGGTGAACATCCCGGTGCTGGCTCTGGATGGACAGCCGCAAGGCCTGCAATCTCTGATGCACGCCGCCTGCCTCGAGGCCTTGGAACGTGATGAGTCCGCCGCTATCGTCCTCGGTTGCGCCGGCATGAGCCACTTGGCCGAACCGCTCAGTCAGGCGCTTGGCGTGCCCGTGATCGACGGCGTGGGCGCCGGCCTGAAAATGGTGGAGTTGCTCGGCGAACTCAAGCTGAGTACCAGCAAACGGGGTGATTTGGACTATCCGTTGGCCAAGCCCTATACGGGGTTCCTGCAGGGCTTCGCCTGGACGGAACGCCTGCCCCCCAAGCCTCGTTTTGCCGATTGATTGTCTGTTTGGCGCCTTGGGCTGGCATGCCCTGGCGCCCGTTGGTTTAGGCCGGAGGCGGCGCACCTGGCAGAGCGCACTACACTGCATGACAGGGCTTGCCATAGAGGGGCGTGCCATGTCTGAGATCAGCCGTCGCCATCTGCTGCTCGCCGCCGGCGGCGCCCTGCTGGCCAGCCCGGCGCTGGTGCTGGCCGAGCGTCTGCTGACACCGGCGCAGACCCTCGGGCCCTTCTACCCCGACCAGCTGCCGCTGGATCGCGACAACGACCTGGTGCAGGTCGAGGGCCAGGCCGAGCCAGCGCGCGGCACCCGCGTGCAGCTGCACGGGCTGATCCTCGATGGCCGCGGCCAGCCGCTGGCGGGCGCGCTGGTGGAAATCTGGCAGGTCGATGCCAACGGCATCTACCTGCACAGTCGCGGCGGCGACCGCCAGCGCCGCGACCCCGGCTTCCAGGGCTACGGCCGCTTCACCACCGGCGCCGACGGCCGCTATCGCTTTCGCACCATTCGCCCGGTGGCCTATCCCGGGCGCACCCCGCATATCCACCTGGCGGTGACCCTGCCGGGGCTGCCGCGCTTCGCCACCCAGTGCTATATCCGCGGCGAGCCGGGCAACCGCCGCGACGGCCTGCTCAATGCGATCCGCGATCCGCAGCTGCGCGAACTGCTGATCGTGCCCTTCGTGCCGGTGACCGGGCAGGTCGACGAGCAGGTGGCGCGTTTCGACGTGGTGCTGGGCGTTACCCCGGCTTCATGATCGCCCTTTGCACAAGCGCCTACAGCGGCCAGACCCACAACAGCAGCGGCACGCTGACCAGCACCACGAGAATCTCCAGGGGCAGGCCGAGGCGCCAGTAGTCGCCGAAACGGAAGCCGCCGGGGCTGAGAATCAGGGTGTTGTTCTGGTGGCCGATGGGGGTGAGGAAGGAGCAGGAGGCGCCGATGGCCACCGCCATCAGCAGCGAGTCGGGGCTGACCCCGAGCTGGCTGGCGGCGCTGAGGGCGATGGGGCACATCACCGCGGCGGTGGCGGCGTTGTTCATGAAATCCGACAGGGTCATGGTCACCACCAGCAGTAGGGTCAGGGTGACGATGGCGTTGCCCTGCGCCAGGTGCTCCATCAGCAGGCGCGCCAGCAGGTCGGCGGCGCCACTTTCCGACATGGCCCCGGCCACCGGGATCAGCGCGCCGAGCAGCACGATCACCGGCCAGTCGACGGCCTCGTACACCGCGCGCAGCGGGATCAGGCGCAGCAGCATGTAGGCCAGCACCCCGGCGGCGAAGGCCACTGCCGCCGAGAGCAGGCCGAAGGCGGCCGCAGCGATGGCCAGCAGCATCACCCCCAGGGCCAGGTTGGCCTGGCGCGGGTCGGGAATGTTGATGGCGCGCGCGGCCAGCGGCACGCAGCCATAGTCGTTGGCGAATTCGCCGATGTCCTCGGCGCCGCCCTGCATCAGCAGCACGTCGCCGCTCTGGATCAGGGTTGAGCGCAGGCGCTTGATCGAGCGGTGGCTCTGCCGCGAGATGGCCAGCAGGTTGATGCCGTAGCGGCTGCGCAGGCGGGTGCTGCTGGCGGAACGGCCGATCAGTTGCGAGTCGGGCTTGACCAGCAGTTCCTGCAGCGCGCGCTCCTCGCCATTGCTCTCCTTCTTCTCCGGCTCGGCGCCATCCTCCTGGCGCTGCTGCTCGGCCTCCTTGGCCTCGCGCTCGGCTTCCAGCAGCAGGTCCAGCTGGCCCAGCACCTCGCCCAGTTCCTCGGGCTCGGCCTCGATCACCAGCACGTCGTCGGCCTGCAGCACGCGGCGCGGGTTGGGCGCACTCAGGCGCAGCTTGTTGCGTACCATGGCCACCACCTGGGCGTCGGCCTCGTCGAGCAGTTGCTCGATCTCGCGCAGGGTCTTGCCCTGGGCCTTGCCGCCGTCCTTGACGCGCGCCTCAGTGAGGTAGCGGCCGGTGTCGAAACTGGCGGCGTTGCACACCTCGCGCCTGGGCACCAGGCGCCAGCCGAGCAGGGTGATGAACAGCACGCCGGCCAGCGCCACCGCCACACCTACCGGGCTGAAGTCGAACATGGCGAAGGGGCCGGCGCCGTGCTGCGCGCGGAAGCTGGAGACGATCAGGTTGGGCGGCGTGCCGATCAGCGTGGTCATGCCGCCGAGAATGGTGCCGAAGGCCAGCGGCATCAGCACCCGGCCGGGCGGCAGCTCCAGGCGCGCGGCGATCTGCAGGGCGATGGGCATCAGCAGGGCGAGGGCGCCGACGTTGTTCATGAAGGCCGAGAGCAGGGCGCCGAGCCCGGTCAGTGCGGCGATCGACGCCAGCCCCCCGGCGTTGCCGGGCAGCAGGCGCTGGGCCAGGCGGTTGACCGCGCCGCTGCTCTGCAGACCATAGCTGAGCACCAGCACGCAGGCCACGGTGATCACCGCCGGGTGGCCGAAACCGACGAAGGCCTCGCGTTCCGGCACCAGACCGGCGATCACGCAGGCCAGCAGGGCGCCGAGGGCGACCACGTCATGCCGCCAGCGGCCCCAGATGAACAGCCCCATGCTGGCGACGAGAATGGCGAAGATCAGGCCTTGGTCGAGGGTCATGGGGCGGACTGTCCTTGTGCGAGGGGCGCAGGTGCTTGTTGTAGCAGAGTCCATACCGCCGCGGCGGTTCCCCGCTCGTTGGGGCATTGGTGCGCAGGGCGCACCCTAGGGCGGCAAACCGCGTTGGCGGATGCCTCAGACGTACTGCGCGGCGGCGTAGCCCGAGGCCCAGGCCCACTGGAAGTTGAAGCCGCCGAGGTGCCCGGTGACGTCGAGCACCTCGCCGATGAAGTACAGCCCCGGCACCCTGAGCGATTCCAGGGTCTTCGACGACACCTCGCGGGTGTCGACGCCGCCCAGGGTGACCTCAGCGGTGCGGTAGCCCTCGGTGCCGGCCGGCACCAGCTGCCAGTCGGACAGGCGCTCGGCAATCGCCTTCAGCTCGCCCGGGCTGTACTGCTTCAGCGGCTTGTTGGCGAACCAGCTGTCCACTAACAGGGTCGCCATCTTCTTGGTGAACAGCTCGGCCAGCAAAGTCTTCAGCTCGCTGGCGCCGCGTTCGCGCTGCTGGGTCGCCAGCCACTCGGGCAGGTCGATATGCGGCAGCAGGTCGATATGCAGGGTGTCGCCCGGCTGCCAGTAGGAGGAGATCTGCAGGATCGCCGGGCCGGACAGGCCGCGGTGGGTGAACAGGATGTTCTCCTTGAAGCTCTGCCCGTTGCAGCTCACCAGGCAGTCCTCCACCGAGGTGCCGGACAGCTCCGTGCACAGCGTCTTGAGCTGCGGGTCGGTAATGGTGAAGGGCACCAGGCCGGCGCGGGTCGGCAGCACCTGATGGCCGAACTGGCGGGCCACCTGGTAGCCGAAACCCGTGGCGCCGAGGGTGGGGATGGACAGCCCGCCGCTGGCGATCACCAGCGACTGGCAGGCGATCGCGCCGAGGTCGCTGTGCAGCAGGAAGCCGCCGTCGGTCTTGGCGATGCTCTGCACCGCGGTGTTCAGGCGGATCTCGGCGCCGGCCTCGGCGCACTCGGCCAGCAGCAGATCGAGGATGGCATTGGCCTTGTGGTCGCAGAACAGCTGGCCGAGCTTCTTCTCGTGATAGGGCACGCCGTGCTTGGCCACCAGGCCGATGAAGTCCCACTGGCTGTAGCGCGCCAGGGCGGACTTGCAGAAGTGCGGATTTTCCGAGAGGAAGTTGCCCGGCTCGCAGTACAGGTTGGTGAAATTGCAGCGCCCGCCGCCGGACATGAGGATCTTCTTGCCGGCCTTGTTGGCATGGTCCAGCACCAGCACGCGGCGGCCGCGCGCGGCGGCGTTGGCGGCGCACATCAGGCCGGCGGCGCCGGCACCGACTATCACTACCTCAGTGTGCAACACGAGAGTTCCCCAGCGATTCGAGCGCACAGGCGGAGGCTGCGCGAAAACCCGCGCATCTTACCCGAAGCCGCTCTGGCCCGCCGATCCTGGCGCGGCAGGGCGGATGGACGGCCGCCCTGGCCAGCACCTGTATCAAAAATGAGACAGTGACGAGGGCTTTCGCGCCTGCTATCACTAGCATTGATCATTCCCCACGGATCGCCGCCGATGCCCGCAGTGCGCGCCTGGCTGTTGCTCTTGCTGCTGTCGCCGGCTCTGGCGGCGGGCGAATCGTTGCGCCTGGTGGCGGACCCCTGGCCGCCGTTCAACGACCGCCGCCTGCCCGGAAACGGCCTGGCCAGCGAGCTGGTGGAGCAGGCGCTGCAGCGCGCCGGCTACCGCTCCAGCTACGTCGAGGTGCCCTGGCAGCGGGCGGTGCTGGGGCTCAAGCGCGGCGACTACGACGTGCTGATCAACGCCTGGTACAGCCCCGAACGCGCCGAGTTCGGCCACTACTCGCAGCCCTATCTGGTCAACCGCATCCGCTTTCTGCAGCGCAAGGGCGCCGGCATCCGCTTCGACAGCCTGGCCGATCTGTATCCGCACAGCATCGCCGTGGTGCGTGGCTACGCCTATTCCGCCGAGTTCGACGGTGACGAGCGGCTGCGCAAGGTCGGCGTCGGCGGTTTCGCCACCGCCGCGCGCATGCTGCACGCCGGGCGCGTGCAGCTGACCCTGGAGGACGAGCTGGTGGCGCGCTATCACCTCGGTCGCGAGCTGCGCGCCATGCGCGACGAGCTGGAGTTTCTGCCGCTGCCGTTGAGCGAGAACGGCCTGCATATCCTGGTGCGCCGCAGCCACCCCGAACACCGCGAGATCGCCACGCGCTTCGACCGGGCGATCCAGGCCATGCGCGACGACGGCAGCTATGCCGCCACCTTTCGCCGGCATGGTCTCTGAGGCCTGCCAGGCGCCGCGGCGCTGATCGCTCCCAATCAGATCCGCTGCGTCAGTGCCGGATGCCTCGGGCGGGACTGGCACGCTGAACGGCGCATGCCGCGGGGGTCGCGCCCGACGATGGCGAACTCCTGGCTCGATCTGGAGCACGGCAGCCTGGCGCGCACCGAGCTGGTCCGTCGGCGCCGCAACGAGTATTCCTGGCAGCTATACCTGCGGCAGGTCTTTTGATTATTCACTTATGGGGCGCACTCCTAGACTCGGCGAAAACAGCCTACAACGGAGGTCGCCGTGTCCCATCCCTTGCTCCGCCACTACATCGCCGGATCGTTCGTCGCCAGCAGTCGGACCTTCGACAATGTCTCGCCGGTCGATGGTCGCGTCCTGGGTCAGGTTTGCGAAGCCGGTGCGGCGGAGGTCGACGCCGCGGTGACGGCCGCGGTCGACGCGCAGTCCGGTCCCTGGGGCGGGTGGTGCGCGGCTCAGCGCGCCGACCTGCTGGAGCGCATCGCCGATGCCATCGAACGGCGTTTCGAAGACTTCGTGGCCGCCGAGGTGGCCGACACCGGGCGCCCCGTGCAGCAGGCGCGCAGCCTGGATGTCGCCCGCGGCATGCACAACTTCCGCACCTTCGCTGGGCTGATCCGCCAGTCCGGTGGCGAGTACTACGAGATGCGCGCCGGCGACGGCAGCGACGTGTTCAGCTACACGGTGCGCAAGCCGCACGGGGTGGTGGCGATCATCTCGCCGTGGAACCTGCCGCTGCTGCTGCTGACCTGGAAGGTGGCGCCGGCCCTGGCCTGTGGCAATTGCGTGGTGGTCAAGCCCTCGGAGGACACGCCTTCGAGCGCCACGCTGCTGGCCGAGGTGATGCACGAGGTCGGTGTGCCGGCCGGCGTGTTCAACCTGGTGCATGGTTTCGGGCCGGCTTCGGCGGGGGAATTCCTCACCCGCCATCCGGACGTGGACGCCATCACCTTCACCGGCGAGTCCCGCACCGGCTCCACCATCATGAAGGCCGCCGCCGAAGGCGTGCGCGAGGTGTCCTTCGAGCTCGGCGGCAAGAATGCCGCGGTGGTCTTCGCCGATTGCGACTTCGACGCCGCGGTGGCGGGCGTGCTGCGCTCCAGCTTCACCAATGCCGGGCAGGTCTGCCTGTGTTCCGAACGGGTCTATGTGGAGCGGCCGATCTTCGACAGGTTCGTCGCCGCTCTGAAGGCCGGCGCCGAGCGGTTGAAGATCGGCTATCCGCACGAGGACGGCGTCGCCATGGGCTCGCTGATCTCGCGCAAGCACCGCGACAAGGTGCTGGGCTACTTCGAACTGGCGCGCGCCGAGGGCGCCACCCTGGTCACCGGCGGGGGCGTGCCGGTATTCGGCGATGCGCGCGATGACGGTGCCTTCGTGCAGCCGACCATCTGGACCGGCCTTGGCGACGACGCTCGCTGCATGCGCGAGGAGGTCTTCGGCCCGGTGTGCCATATCGCCCCGTTCGACAGCGACGAGGAGGTGCTGCAGCGGGTCAACGATTGCGCCTACGGCCTCGCCGCGGCCCTGTGGACCCGCGATCTGGGGCGCGCCCATCGCATCTCACGGCGCATCCGCGTCGGCATGGTGTGGGTCAACACCTGGTTCCTGCGCGATCTGCGCACGCCCTTCGGCGGCGCGCGCCTGTCCGGCCTGGGGCGCGAGGGGGGGCGGCACTCGCTGGATTTCTACTCCGAGACCACCAGCGTCTGCGTCAACGCCTGAGGAGGCCTCCGTCATGCATCAAGCCCTTATCCAGGCAGCCGATCGGCTGCGCCAGGCGGAGCGAGGCGGCCTTGCCTGCGCGCCGATCCGTGGTCTGATCGCCGAAGCCCTGGTTGACGAACCGGCTAGCGATCCCGTGAGCCTGGCCTACGCCGTGCAGCGCCATAACGCCCAGATTGCTCTGAATCAGGGGCGGCGCCCGGTCGGACGCAAGATCGGCCTGACCGCTCGCAGCGTGCAGCAGCAGCTCGGCGTGGAGCAGCCGGACTTCGGCGTGCTCTTCGCCGACCTGGCACGGGGCGATGGCCAACCCATCGCCTGGGACGATTGCGCCCAGCCCAAGGTAGAGGCAGAGATCGCCCTGGTGCTGGAGCAGGATCTGCCCCACGAGCGTCACACCCTGGCGGATCTGCTGCGCGCCATCGCTTTCGCCCTGCCGGCCATCGAAGTGGTGGGCAGCCGCATCGCCAACTGGGACATCCGCCTGGTGGACACCATCGCCGACAACGCCTCGGCCGGCCTCTTCGTCCTCGGCAGTCGCCCGGTGAAGCTGGAGCAGCTGGATCCGGTGGGGTGCGGCATGAGTCTGAGCCTGCGCGGCGAGCCGGTGTCCACGGGGGCCGGCGCGGCCTGCCTGGACAACCCGCTGAACGCCGCGCTCTGGCTGGCCGACACCATGGCGCGCCTGGGCGAGCCGCTGCGCGCCGGCGACATCCTCCTCACAGGCGCGCTGGGGCCGATGGTCTCGGCCCGGCCGGGGGACGTGTTCACCGCCCATATCCAGGGCCTGGGCAGCGTCAGTGCCGCCTTCGCCGCGCAGGAGGCACGCCCATGACGCGCAAACGCAAGGTCGCCATCGTCGGCTCCGGCAATATCGGCACCGACCTGATGATCAAGGTGATGCGCAACGCGCAGCATCTGGAAATGGGCGCCATGGTCGGCATCGACCCGGCGTCCGACGGCCTGGCCCGTGCCGCACGCCTGGGCGTCGCCGTTAGTCACGAGGGCGTGGAGGGCCTGAGCCGACTGCCGATCTTCGACCAGATCGACTTCGTCTTCGACGCCACCTCGGCCGGCGCCCACGTGAAGAACGACGCCTTCCTGCGCGGCATCAAGCCCGGCATCCGCCTGATCGACCTGACCCCGGCAGCCATCGGTCCCTACTGCGTGCCGGTGGTCAACCTGGAGCAGAACCTCGCCCAGCGCAACGTCAACATGGTCACCTGCGGCGGCCAGGCCACCATCCCCATGGTTGCCGCGGTGTCGCGGGTGGCCAGGGTCCATTACGCCGAGATCATCGCCTCCATCGCCAGCAAGTCCGCCGGCCCGGGCACCCGCGCCAATATCGACGAGTTCACCGAGACCACCAGCAAGGCCATCGAGGTGATCGGCGGCGCGGCCAGGGGCAAGGCCATCATCATCATGAACCCGGCCGAACCGCCGCTGATGATGCGCGACACCGTGTTCGTGCTCAGCGAGGCCGCCGATCAGGCCAGGGTCGAAGCCAGCATCGAGGCAATGACCGCCGCCGTGCAGGCCTACGTGCCGGGCTATCGGCTGAAACAGCGGGTGCAGTTCGACCTGATCCCCGCCGCTGCGCCGCTGCACATTCCCGGCCATGGTCGTTTCTCCGGGCTGAAGACCTCGATCTTCCTCGAGGTGGAAGGCGCCGCCCACTACCTGCCGGCCTACGCCGGCAACCTCGACATCATGACCTCTGCCGCGCTGGCCACCGCCGAGCGCATGGCCCAGGCGATGAACCAAGGCTGAGGAGACGCCCCATGACATGCGACCCGAGCAAGAAGCTCTATATCTCCGACGTGACCCTGCGCGATGGCAGCCATGCCATTCGCCACCAGTATTCGCTGGCGCAGGTCCAGGCCATTGCCCGCGCGCTGGACCTGGCGCGCGTCGATTCCATCGAAGTGACCCATGGCGACGGCCTGCAGGGCTCCTCGTTCAACTACGGCTTCGGCGCCCACAGCGACCTGGAATGGATCGAGGCGGCGGCCGATGTCATCGAGCACGCCCGCCTGACCGTGCTGCTGCTGCCGGGCATCGGCAGCGTGCATGACCTCAAGGCCGCCTATGGCGCCGGTGCCCGCAGCGTGCGGGTGGCCACTCACTGCAGCGAGGCGGATGTGTCGAAACAGCACATCGAGTACGCCCGCGAACTCGGCATGGACACCGTCGGCTTTCTGATGATGAGCCACATGCTCCCGGCCGAGGAGCTGGCCCGCCAGGCCAAGCTGATGGAGGGCTACGGCGCCCAGTGCATCTACATGGCCGACTCCGGTGGGGCGATGAACATGCGCGACGTTCGCCAGCGTATGCGCGCCTTCAAGGCCGTGCTCAAGCCGGAAACTCAACTGGGCATGCATGCCCACCACAACCTCAGCCTCGGCGTGGCCAACTCCATCGTCGCGGTGGAGGAGGGCTGCGAGCGCATCGACGCTAGCCTCGCCGGCATGGGCGCCGGCGCCGGCAACGCGCCGCTGGAGGTGTTCATCGCCGCCGCCGAACGCCTGGGCTGGAACCACGGTACCGATCTGTACCGGCTGATGGATGCCGCCGACGACCTGGTGCGACCGTTGCAAGACCGACCGGTACGGGTCGACCGCGAGACCCTGGGCCTGGGTTATGCCGGGGTCTATTCGAGTTTCCTGCGCCATGCCGAGGCGGCGGCGCAGAAGTACGGGTTGAAGACCCTGGACATCCTCGTCGAGCTGGGCCGCCGGCGCATGGTCGGCGGCCAGGAAGACATGATCGTCGACGTTGCCCTCGACCTGCTGGCCCTGCAACCGGAGAACCGTCCATGAGTACCGATATCGTCCGCATCGCCGCAGCGCTGGATCAGGCCGCCCGTCGCGCCGAGGCGTTGCCGCAGTTCAGCACCGAGCGTCCGTTTCTGCTGGAGGAGGCCTACCAGATCCAGCGCGCGTCGATGCAGCGCCGCTACGAGGATGGCGAGCGCAGCATCGGCATCAAGCTGGGCTTCACCAGCCGCGCCAAGATGATCCAGATGGGCGTGGACAGCCTGATCTGGGGCTGGCTCACCGACGCCATGCTCGAGGAAGACGGCGGCCTGGTGGATCTGTCGCGCTATATCCATCCCCGCGTCGAACCCGAGGTCTGCTTTCTCACCCGGCGCGACATCGATCGCCCGCTTAGCCTGCTGGAGGCCGCCGACTATCTGGAGGCGGTCGCTCCCGCCCTGGAGATCATCGACTCGCGCTACCAGGCGTTCAAGTTCAGCCTGGAGGACGTGGTCGACGACAACTGCTCGTCCTCCGGCCTCACCCTCGGCCCCTGGTCGCGCGACTGGTCCGGCCTGGCCAATGCCGGCGTGATCCTGCGCCAGGACGGCCAGGTGCTGCAGACGGGTTCCACCGCCGCCATTCTCGGCCACCCGCTGCGCAGCCTGGTGCAGGCGTCACGCCTGCTGCACGGCAGCGAATGCGTGCTGCCTGCCGGCAGCCTGATCATGGCCGGCGCCGCCACGGCGGCGGTGCCGCTGCGTGCGGGGTCGCACTTCTGCGTCGAGATCCAGGGCTTGGGTGAGAGCAGCTTCATCACCTGCAAGGAATCGAACCATGAGTGACAACCGCTCCACCGTCGTTGCCGGCAAGGCCAGACCGCGCGGGCGCTTCCCGCACATCAAGCGGGCCGGCGACTTCCTCTTCGTCTCCGGTACCAGTTCGCGGCGTCCCGACAACAGCTTCGCAGGCGTGGAAGTGGACGAGCTGGGCACCACCAGGCTCGACATTCGCGCCCAGACCCGCGCGGTCATCGAGAACATTCGCGACATTCTCGCCTGTGAAAACGCGAGTCTCGGCGACGTCGTCGAGATCAGCAGCTTCCTGATCGATATGAACGATTTCGGCGGTTACAACGAGGTTTACGCCGAGTACTTCGATGAGACCGGCCCCACGCGAACCACCGTGGCCGTTCACCAATTGCCCCACCCGCACCTGCGGATCGAAATCAAGGCTGTCGCCTATTCCCCCTCCAACCGCTGAGAGAAGAACAATGGACAAATACCACTTCAGCCCCCCGCTCAATTTCAATCGCTGGCTCGACGACAACGCCCACCTGCTCAAGCCGCCGGTGGGCAATCGGCAGATCTGGCAGAACAGCGATTTCATGGTCACCGTGGTCGGTGGGCCCAATCAGCGAACCGATTTTCACGACGATCCGGTGGAGGAGTTCTTCTACCAGTTCAAGGGCAACGCCTACCTCAATATCTGGGACCGCGGCCGCTACGAGCGGGTGGACCTGAAGGAAGGCGACATCTACCTGATGGCCCCCACGTCATCCATTCGCCGCAGCGCCCCGAGCCCGGCAGCCTCTGCCTGGTGGTGGAGCGCGTGCGCCCGGCGGGGCAGAGGGATGCCCTGCAATGGTCCTGTGCCCGCTGCGGGACGCTGGTCAAGCGCTACGAGATGCAGCTGCAGAGCATCGTCACCGACCTGCCGCCGGTCTACGAGCAGTTCTACGCGACCTCCGCCGAGGAGCGCCGCTGCAGCGCCTGCGGCGAGATCCATCCCGGCCGCGACTGGCAAACCTGGCACAAGACCCTCAACGAGTTCCATCCCGTATGAAGATCGACATCCACTCCCATTTCTTCCCCAGGGTGAGCCAGGCCGAAGCCGCCCGCTTGAGCCCCGAGCGCGCACCCTGGCTGCAGACCGAGGGCCGGCATGGCCACATCATGCTCGGTGACAAGCCGTTTCGCCCGGTGAACGATCTGCTCTGGGACCCGCTGCGCCGTCTGGAGCACCTGGACGAGCAGGACCTGGATATCCAGGTCATGTGTGCCACCCCGGTGATGTTCGGTTACGACCAGCCCATCGAGCGGGCCCTGCCCTGGGCACAGCTGATGAACGACCGCGCGCTGGAGATGACCGCGCTGGCCCCCGACCGGCTCAAGGTGCTGGCGCAGGTGCCCCTGCAGGACATCGACGCGGCCTGCCGCGAGGCCAGTCGCGCCATGTGCAACGGACATGTCGGCGTGCAGATCGGCAACCACGTGGGCAACCACGACCTGGACGAGGCAGGACTGGTGGAGTTCCTCCACCACTGCGCGGTGGAAGACATCCCGCTGCTGGTGCACCCCTGGGACATGATGGGGCGCGAGCGCATGAAGAAGTGGATGCTGCCCTGGCTGGTGGCCATGCCGGCGGAAACCCAGCTGGGCATCCTGTCGCTGATCATGTCCGGCGCCTTCGAACGGCTGCCGCACTCCTTGCGCATATGCTTCGCCCATGGCGGCGGCAGCTTCGCCTTCCTGCTCGGCCGGGTGGACAACGCCTGGCGCCACCGCGACATCGTTCGCGAGGATTGCCCCGCCTTGCCGTCCAGTTACGTCAAGCGCTTCTTCGTGGACTCGGCGGTATTCGCCCCCGGTGCCTTGCGTCTGCTGGTGGACGTGATGGGTGCCGACCGCGTGATGCTCGGCTCCGATTCGCCGTTCCCGCTCGGGGAACAGGTAATCGGCGCCGGTGTGCTGGAACACCCGACATTAAGTGAACAGGACAAGACACGTATCTGCGCCGACAACGCACGCGCGTTCTTCGGCTTTTGAGGCCTGCCAAAACAACCAATACCCCTACACAACTGGCTTTGCCGAACAAAAAATAATAGGAGGCGCCATGAGCGGTAATTTTCAATCGGTCAGCGAGATCATCGACAGCAGTCCGCTGTCAGCCCTGCAGATCAGGGTCTTGCTGTTGTGTTTTCTGGTGGTGGTGCTCGATGGCTTCGACACTGCGGCCATCGGCTACATCGCCCCGGAACTGATTCGTGAGTGGGGCATCGAACGCAGCCAGCTCGCTCCGGCCTTCGCCGCCGGGCTGTTCGGCATGCTGGTCGGCAGCGTCGGGTCCGGCCCGTTGGCCGATCGTTACGGCCGCAAGCTGTTGTTGCTGGCCAGTCTCACCATCGTGGCGGTAGGCACGCTGGTCTGCAGCCTGGCGCCGAACATCGAAGTGCTCACCGTACTGCGCTTTCTCACCGGCATCGGTCTGGGCGGCGTGCTGCCCAATGCCATCACCCTGAGCTCGGAGTATTCCCCGGCACGGCGTCGCATGCTGCTGGTGACCCTCAGTTACTCCGGCTTCACGCTGGGCCTGGCGCTGGGCGGCTGGGTGGCCGGCGCGCTGTTGCCGGCGGTGGGCTGGAAGGGCGTGTTGCTGTGCGGTGGCGTGGCGCCCTTGCTGCTGCTGCCGATACTGATCCTGGTACTGCCGGAGTCCACCTGCTTCATGGCCGGCAAGCCTGCTTATGCCAAGCGCTTGCAGACGATTCTGACGAAGATCAGTGGTCGCCAGGATTGGCAGGGGGTGACGCTGGTCGGCGAGACGGCTGCGCGTCAGCAGGCCTCCTCGATCAGCACGCTGTTCGCCGACGGCCGCGCGCTGCGCACCCTGCTGCTGTGGCTGACCTTCTTCTGCTGCCTGTTCGTCTTCTACCTGCTGACCAGCTGGTTGCCCACCATCCTGCGCAGCAGCGGCTACGCCGTTCAGGAGACATCCAACATCGCCGCGATGATCCCGTTCGGCGGGGTGCTGGGGGGCATCGTCATGGCCCTGCTGATGGACCGCTACGGCGCCTTGCGTCTGCTCCCGCTGCTGTGTCTGGGAGCGGCCGTCGCGCTGGCCCTGACCGGCACCCAGCTGGGCAGCAGCGCGCAACTGATGCTGATGGTCTTCGCCGTCGGTTTCACCCTCACCGGCGCCCTCAACAACCTGAGCATTCTCGCCTCCACCCTCTACCCCACGCATGCCCGTGCCACCGGTGTGGGTTGGGCGCTGAGCGCGGGCCGTACCGGTTCGATCATCGGTTCGATTCTGGGCGCCTGGTTGTTCGAGGCTGCCGGCGGACTGCAGAGCTTCTTCATCTGGCTCGCCGTGCCGGCGCTGGTGGCCAGCCTGGCGCTGCTGGTGATGAGCCTGCAAGGCGCGCGCGCCGTCCCTCAGGGCAGCGTGGCCTGAGCTATCTTGCTCAGGTCGGCACGCGCCGATGCCCGAAGCACGGCCCTGGCACCTCGCCAGGGCCGGTAGTCGCAGAGGTGGAAGATGAAAACCAGTGTGGTCTCGGTCGCGCGCAAGCTGAAGTTCTATCAACTGGTGATCTTCGACCAGGTGGTGAAAAGCGGATCGCTGTTGCGAGCCGCTGAGGTGCTGAACATGACCCAGCCCGCGGTGACCAAGGTCATCCACGAGATGGAGTCCTACTTCGCCGCGCCGCTGCTGGTCCGCGGCAATCGCGGTGTCTGCGTGACGGAACTGGGCGACCTGGTGCTGGTACGGGCGCGCTCGATGCTTGCCGAGTTGAGGGCATTGAGCGACGAGGTCGAGGCCTATCAGGAAGGCAACAGCGGGCATGTGGTCGTGGGCACGCTGATTTCCGCCACCACCTCGTTGCTGCCGCGCGCGCTGCGCCTGCTCAAGGAGCGAGCGCCGCGGGTGCTGGTGTCGGTGCAGATCGGCCAGTTCGATCAGCTGTTCCCGGCCTTGATCGCCGGCGAGGTCGACCTGGTGGTCGGGCGCGTGCCGGACGATTGGCGAGGTAGCGGCGAAGCGCGTGCGCTGGGCGTCGATGTGCTGTACGACGAACAGCTGTGCATCGTCGGCGGGGTAGGCCATCCGCTGCATCAGCGCGCGACGCTGGATGTGGCCGACCTGCATCCCTATCCCTGGGTGTTGCCACCACCGGGCTCGCTGCTGCGGCGCACCGTCAACCAGGTGTTCGCCGAGGCCGATCTGCCCTTGCCGAGCAATGTCATCGAGTCGTTGTCGGTGCTGACCAACGTGGCGCTGATGCAGGACCAGCAGACCATCGGCCTGCTGCCCCTGGAGACCACTCGGCAGGTGGCCGGCCCTGGCGGAGTGCGCGCGTTCGACCTCAACGTCGCGCTGCGTTTCGGCGACATCGGCTGTTTCTACTCCAACGGCCGCAAGCTCGGGCCCGCCGCGAAACTGTTCCGGGAGTGCCTGCATCTGGCCTGTGACGCCTATCAGGACAAGGGGTAACGGCGGTTGCCTGCGTAGCAACCAGCCGCCTTGCCGAGCGATGCCCCTGACTGCGCAACTGCAGGCCAATCGGGTCTCGCTGATGCCGGCCTTATAAGTTGCCGATAGTTGGCGAGTTGATCGCCGAGGCTTGGTTTTATTTATCCATTGATTATCCGGGTTCTGTATTAACGGCGTCTTGGGTTATATCGCTGCGCGGAAGTTAAGCGTTCGATTGGAACTTGTCGAAAGCGATATTGCTGGCGTGTTGGGTATCAATGAATGGAATAGCTGCAGGTATTCTTTTTATTGGTGATTTATTTGCTGGTCATATAGTTTTTGGACAGTGGGGAGTTCACTGCGGTAGCTGGTAAGTGCCGAGATAGAGGGATCCTTGCTTGTTGCTGGAAGGCGTTCGTGCACGCCGGTGCCGGCGCCATTGGTGGAATCTGGCGAGTTGCGTACTGGTCGTTGGTCGCGCCGCTACGTTCTTCTGCGCGGTTTTTCCGAAGTGTGCATTGCCTTGCTCGAGTTGGGCGGGGTGGGACAGTTTTATCTGGCGCCGGGAGGGCGCGATGAATCTGGGTGGCAACTTTGCGTGTCGCCGTATCTGGTTGAACAATAATAAAGGTAGTCGCCATGAGTAAAAACAAGTTGTACGCGGTAGCGGTCGTGAGTGCTGGGGCTGTCGTTGCGGCGCCATTGCAGGCAGAGGAAGGCGGTTTTGTCGAGGATGCCACTGCGACCCTGCAGTTGCGCAATTACTACTTCAGTCGCGATTTCTCCGACATCGTCGGACCCAATCAGCAGTCCAAGGCCGAAGAATGGGCCCAGGGCTTTATCCTCAATTTCAAGTCCGGCTACACGCCCGGCCCGGTGGGCTTCGGACTGGATGCCATCGGCACCCTCGGCATCAAGCTCGACAGCAGTCCCGATCGCGTCAACAGCGGCCTGCTGCCGGTGCAGGAGGACGGCGAGGCGGCCGATGAATACAGCCGTCTGGGCGTCGCGGCGAAGATGCGTCTGTCGAAGACCGAGCTGAAGGTAGGCGAGCTGCAGCCCAATCTGCCGGTCCTGTCCTATAGCGACATCCGCCTGCTGCCCCCGAGCTACCAGGGCGCCAGCCTCACTTCCAGCGAGATCGCCGGGCTGACCCTGCAGGCCGGCCACCTCACCGGCACCAGCCTGCGCAACGAGGCGGGCGACGACAAGCTGCAGGCCATGATTGGCTTCCAGCCTCAGCGTCAGGTCTCCAGCGACGCCTTCAACTACGCCGGTGCCGACTATGCCTTCAACGGCAATCGCACCACCGCCGGCCTCTGGTACGCCCAGCTGGAGGACATCTACGAGCAGCGTTACCTGGGCCTCAAGCATTTCGAGCCGGTGGGCGACTGGCTGCTGGGGGCCAATCTCGGCTTCTACGATTCGCAAGAGGACGGCAAGCAGCTGATCGGCGAGCTGGACAACCGCGCCTTCTACTCGCTGTTCTCCGCCAAGCGCGGTGGCCACACCTTCTATGTCGGCTATCAGGGCATGTTCGGCGATCACGGCTTCCCCCGCGTGTTCGCCAACGTCTCGCCGCTGGGTAACGAGGTGCCGACCTTCGAGTTCGCCTCGGCCGACGAGCGCTCCTGGCAGGTCCGGCATGACTACGACTTCGCCGCGCTGGGGATTCCGGGCCTGACCACCACCCTGCGCTACATCAAGGGCGATAACGTCGATACCGGCCGCGGCTTCGAAGGCAAGGACTGGGAGCGGGATCTGGACATCGGCTACGTGATCCAGAGCGGTGCCCTCAAGGGCCTTGGCCTGCGCGTGCGCAACGTCACCGCGCGTTCCAACTACCGAACCGATGTCAACGAGAACCGCCTGATCCTCAACTACACCCTGACGTTGTTCTGATTGCCCATCCATCGTCAAAAAGGCGCGGGCCGTGCGTTGAGAACCATCAGTTGCACGGCCTGCCGCCCTCCGCTTCGTCCTGGCTGCCGCCCCGACCATCGCGTCCTGGCTGCGCGGCTCATGGCATTGTCGAGGTAGCCAATACATGCCCCAGAAAAATATTGCCGCGGCGCTGCTGGTGCTGGCGGCCGTGCTCGTCGTGGTTGGGTTTCATCTCGGTCAGGCCTGGATAACCGGCGTGGCGGTGCTGCTGAGTGCCTTGGCCGGTTGGCGCTATCACCTGCTGCCCGCCGAGATCGTCGAGGTCCGCGTGCCCGTGGAAGTGCCCGTCGCCGTGATGCCGGCAGAGCCGGAGGTGAAAGGCGAGCCGCCGGCGCCTCCGGTGTCTTTCGAACCGCTGCTGGTGCGGTTGCTGGAGCTCGGCGAGACGATCGCCCAGAGCAACTCCGATATGCAGCAAGCCGACGTTCTGGCCCGCCAGGCAGGGGAAAACCTCCAGCTGTCGATTCGCAGCATCGAGGACTCCAGGGACCTGATCACCGAGCTGGCGGATTACATGGACCACATCACCCTGATGTTCAACGATCTCAGCGAGCAGTCCCAACGTATCGGGTCGATTGTCGGCAGCATCCAGGAGATCGCCAAGCAGACCAACCTGTTGGCGCTCAATGCCGCCATTGAGGCCGCGCGGGCGGGTGAGCAGGGGCGGGGCTTCGCCGTGGTCGCCGACGAAGTGCGCCACCTGGCGCGGCGCGCCAACGAGGCCAGCGAGCAGATCCGCGACATCGTCCGCAGCTTGCAGCAGGCCTCGGAAGAGGCGCGAGTGGGGCTGACCCAGGTCGATGGGTCTGCCCGAACCGGCCTGGAAAAATCCGCCGTTGCCCTGCAGGCGCTGGCGCAGATGAAGGAGCTGGCGGCCGTACGCCTGGGATTGCTGCAGCGTACCGTGCTGCGCATGGGGGAAAAGCAGCGGCTTGCCGAGCTGCTACGACAACTGTTGATCGAGACGAGCAGTAGCGCGGAGCGTGAGCACCTGCGGGCACTCGGCCGTACTGCCCGGCTACAGGGATAGCACCGTGCGTGCGCGGCCCTGCTGCTTGGCCCGGTACAGGCGGATGTCGGCCTCGTGCAGCAGGCTTTCCAGATCGTCCGGTTCGCCGCGATAGAGGCCGGCGCTGAACGACAGCGGCGGCGCGCCGGCGGCGTAGTGCAGGCCGGCGCACTGGCGGCGCAGGCGGTCGAGGGCCTGGGCCAGGTCGTCGGCCTGCTGCGCGCTGACCAGGGCGAACTCCTCGCCGCCGAGGCGACCGAGCAGGGCCTTGGGGAAGGCGCCGGCCAGGGCGCGGGCGAACACCACCAGGGCGCTGTCGCCGCTGGCATGGCCGAAACCGTCGTTGATCTGCTTGAAGTGATCGAGATCGAGCATCGCCACGCTCAGTTCGTGGCCGTCGCGGCGCGCCTGCTGCAATAGCTGCAGGCCCTGCTCGTAGAAGGCGCGGCGGTTGTTCAGCCCGGTCAGGGCGTCGAACTGCGCCGCCTGCTTCAGCGCGCGCAGCAGGTCGCGGCGCTCCAGGGTGGACATCACCCGGCAGTTGAGTTCCTCGGGGCAGAACGGCTTGCGCAGGAAGTCGTCGGCGCCGTGCTTGATGAACAGCGCGCTGAGCGAGCCCTTGGCGTCGGCGGACAGGCCGATGATGATCAGCTCATGGCGTTTCATCTTCTGCCGCAGCAGCTTGACCAGCTCGAAGCCGCTGATGCCGGGCATGGCGTGGTCCAGCACCAGCAGGTCGATGTCCGGCTGCTCGGCGAGCAGGCGCAGGGTCTCCTCGCCGTCGCGGGCCTCGAGGATCTGGTAGCGGTGCGGGGTCAGCACGTGGCGGATGTAGTGGCGGGTGGCCTCGGAGTCCTCGGCGATGAGGATCTTGATCTTCGCGTTGTGCTCCAGGCGGTGCAGCAGGCGGAAGGCGTACTCGTAGGAGTGCTGGCTCTCCTTGAGCACGTAGTCGACCACGCCCTTCATCAGCAGCTCGTCGCGGCGCTGCTCGTTGTAGCTGCCGCTGAGCACGATGCACGGCAGGCGGTAGCGCATCACCAGGTCGACGCTCTCGCCGTTGGGCGCATCCGGCAGGTGCAGGTCGACGATGGCGGCGAAGAACAGCCCGGCGGAGGTCTCCAGCATCACCTCGGCCTCGGCCAGCGAGGCGCAGAACACCGGCTGCAGCGTCGGCTCCTGGCGGAACAGGTGCTCGAGAATCTTCAGCACCAGCGGACTGTCTTCGATGACCAGGATATTGCGCATCCCTATTCCTCTCCTGGCGGGCCTGCTAGAGCAGGCGTACGCGTAACGTGCGCCCCTTGATCTTGCCTTCGGTGAGGCGTTTGAGGGCCTGTCTGGCCACGTCGCGCTCGACCGCGACGAAGGCCTGGTAGTCGAACAGGGCGATCTTGCCGACCTGGCTGCCGGGCAGCCCGGCATCGCCGGTCAGTGCGCCGAGGATGTCGCCGGGGCGCAGTTTGTCCTTGCGCCCGGCGCCGATGCACAGCGTGTGCATCGGCGGCAGCAGCGGCTCGCCGCCGGCCTTGGCCGCGGGCAGCGGGTACCAGGCCAGCGCCTTGCCCTGCAGCGCCTCGATGGCCTGGGCGCGGCCGGCTTCGGCCGGGGCCACCAGGCTCAGCGCCAGGCCCTTCTCGCCGGCCCGGCCGCTGCGGCCGATGCGGTGGATATGGACCTCGGCATCGCGGCTCAGCTCGACGTTGATCACCAGCTCCAGGCCGGCGATGTCCAGGCCGCGGGCGGCCACGTCGGTGGCCACCAGCACGCTGAGGCTGCGATTGGCGAACAGTGCCAGGATCTGGTCGCGCTCGCGTTGCTCCAGATCACCGTGCAGGGCGGCGGCGGAGATCTTTTCCGCCTCCAGCTGCGCGGCCAGCTCGTCGCACTGCTGGCGGGTGGCGCAGAAGGCCACCGCCGGCTGCTTGCGAAAATGCCGCAGCAGGGTGCTCACCGCTTCCAGGCGCTGGCCCGGGGCGATCTCGTAGAAACGCTGCTCGATCTGCCCGTCGTCGTGCTGGGCCTCGACTTCGACCCGCTCCGGGCTGCGCAGAAAGCGCGCGGCGAGCTGCTCGATGCCGGCCGGGTAGGTGGCGGAGAACAGCAGGGTCTGCCGCCGCGCCGGGGTCTGCTCGATGATCTCGGCGATGCTGTCGATAAAGCCCATGTCGAGCATGCGGTCGGCCTCGTCGAGCACCAGGGTATTGAGGCCGTCGACCTTCAGCGTGCCCTTGCGCAGGTGCTCCTGCACCCGCCCCGGGGTGCCGACTATGACGTGGGCGCCGTGCTCCAGCGAGCCGATCTGCGGGCCGAAGGGCACGCCGCCACAGAGGGTCAGCACCTTGACGTTGTCGGCGGCGCGGGCCAGGCGGCGGATTTCCTTGGCCACCTGGTCGGCCAGCTCGCGCGTGGGGCACAGCACCAGCGCCTGGCAGCCGAAGTAGCGCGGGTTGAGCGGGTGCAGCAGGCCGAGGGCGAAGGCCGCGGTCTTGCCGCTGCCGGTCTTGGCCTGGGCGATCAGGTCGCGGCCCTTGAGGATGCTTGGCAGGCTGGCGGCCTGGATCGGCGTCATCTGCGCGTAGCCGATGGCGGCGAGGTTGGCCTGCATGGCGGCGGACAGGGGCAGGCTGGCGAAATCGGTGGCGGTCACGGCAAGGGGCTCGGGGCTGGCGAAACAGGCCGGCAGTGTAGCAGGCCGGCCTAGTCTTCCGCTGACACCTCGAGGCGCCGCGCGCGGCGGCCGTCGGCCGGGTCGAGCTGGAGGAAGATCGCCGCGCCCAGCATCGACAGCAGGCCGACGCACAGGTAGGTGGCCTGGAACGCCTGCAGCAACTGGCCCTCGCCGCCGAATTCGCGGCTGAAGCCGCCCAGCAGCGCCGCTGCCGCCGCCACCCCCAGGCCCATGGCCAGCTGCACCACCACCGACAGCAGGCTGTTGCCGCTGCTGGCGTCGCGGTTGTCCAGGTCGATCAGGGTGACGGTGTTCATCGCGGTGAACTGCAGCGAGTTGACCGCGCCGATCAGGCCCAGCTGGACGATCAGCTGCAGCAGCGCGGTGTCCGCATCGACCAGGGCCAGGCTGGCGATTAGCACGCCGAGCAGCAGGGTGTTGCCGGTGAGGATGCGGCGGTAGCCGAGGCGCTCGATCAGCGGCTTGGCCAGGGGCTTGACCGCCATCGCCGCCAGCGCCAGGGGGATCAGGCTCATGCCGGCCTGCGCCGGCGAGTAGCCCATCGCCAGTTGCAGCAGCAGCGGGGTGAGAAAGGGCAGGGCGCCGCTGCCGAGGCGGGCGAACAGGTTGCCGATGATGCCCACGGCGAAGCCGCGGGTACGGAACAGGCTGGGGGCGAACAGCGGCTGCTCGATGCGCCCGGCGCGCAGCCAGTAGGCGGCCAGGCAGGCCAGGCCGCCGAGCAGCAGGAGCATCACCCGCATGGTCGGCAGGTGCAGCTCGCCCAGGCCTTCCAGGGCCACGGTGATCAGCAGCATGGCGGCGCCGAACAGCACAAAGCCCGGGGTGTCGAAGCGGCTGCGGCTCGGCCCGCGCAGGTCCGGCATATGCCGCAGCGCCGCCCAGCAGCCGAGCAGGCCGACCGGCAGGTTGATCAGGAAGATCCAGTGCCAGCTGGCCACCTCCACCAGCCAGCCGCCCAGGCTCGGGCCGAGCAGCGGGCCGAGCAGGCCGGGCAGGGTGACGAAGCTCATGATCCGCACCAGTTCCGAGCGCGGGTAGGCGCGCAGCACCACCAGGCGCCCGACCGGCATCATCAGCGCGCCGCCGAGGCCCTGCACGATGCGCGCGGCGACCAGCATGGGCAGGGAGGTGGACAGGGCGCACAGCAGCGAACCGAGGCTGAACAGGGCGATGGCGCCGAAGAAGATGCGCCGCGTGCCGAAGCGGTCGGCGATCCAGCCCGAGGCGGGGATCAGCAGGGCCACGGTGAGCATGTAGGCGATCACCACCGACTGCATGCGCAGCGGGTCTTCGGCCAGGTCGGCGGCCATGGCCGGCAGCGCGGTATTGAGGATGGTGCCGTCCAGCGTCTGCATGAAGAAGGCGATGGCGACTATCCAGGGCAGCAGGCGGGCGGTGCGTGGGTCGAGCGGGGCGGGGTCGGTCATGGGCTCCTCGCAGGTGGCAGCCGGCACTGTAGAGCCTGGCGGCGCATTCGGCCAGGGCGCTGCTAGGCTTGTCGCTAAACAAGGCTTCCCGACTCGGGGTAAGGACGGCGGCATGCGCTGGGTTTCGTTATGGCTCGCTTTGGTCGCTCCCGCCCTGCTGGCGGCGCCCTGGTTTCCCTATCCGGTACAGGTCGACGGTCAGGCGCGCGAGTACCGGGCGCTGGCGAAAGCCGAGCGGCCGTGGCGCATCTGCGCCCTGTTGCCGCACGGCAAGGATCGCTACTGGTGGGGCGTGGCCTGGGGCCTGGACCAGGAGGCGCGGCGTCTCGGCGTGCAGCTGGGCATCTACGAGGCCGGCGGCTACGAGTACGGGCCGGTGCAGCTGGAGCAGTTCGAGCATTGCGTGGCGCTGGGCGCCGAGGCCTTCCTGCTGGCCAGCATCAATACCCTCGACCTGTGCCCAGCGGTGGCCGAGCAGCGCGCCGCCGGGCGGCCGGTGATCGACCTGGTCAATCGCCTCGACTGCACCGACCTCAGCGCGCGCTCGCGGGTGGATTTCGCCGACATGGCCGCGGCCACCCTGGCCTACGCGGTGCAGCACGGCGGCGGCCGGCCGCTGCGCATCGGCTGGCTACCGGGCCCGGCCGACGCCGGCTGGGTGCAGGATGCCGAACGCGGCCTGCAGGCCGCCCTGGTCGGCAGCGCGGCGACCCTAGTGCACGGCGGTTACGGCCCGGTGGACCGCAGCAGCCAGGCGCAGCTGGTGCGGGCGCTGCTCAAGGCCAACCCCGACCTCGACTACCTGATCGGCAACGCCGAGGCGGCGGCGTTCGCCGCGCAGCTGGTGCACAACCTCGGCGTGCGCGCCGAGGTGTTGGCCTTCTACGCCACCGAGCGGGTGCTGGAGCAGATCGGCGAGGGGCAGATGCTGGCGGCGCCGACCGATTCGCCGGTGATCCAGGCGCGCATCGCCCTCGACCTGGCGGTGCGCGGCCTGCAGGGCGAGGCGCTGCCGGCGCGGGTCGGCCCGCGCATCGAAATGCTCGACCGCGCGAGCCTGGCGCGTTTCGACATCGGCCGGCTGATGCCGCCCGAGGGCCACTGGATGATTCGCCAGGAGCTGCCGCAGTAGCAGCCGCTGGCGCGCCGTCAGGCCGCCGACACCGGCCGCTGCGGCTGGCCGCGTACCGGCGTGTCGCCGGCGACGAAGTACCTGGCGGTGCTGCGCGGCAGCGGCGCGCGGCCGCGAATCCGGTCGGCGATCTTCTCGGCGAGCATGATGGTGGTGGCGTTGAGGTTGCCGGTGATGATCTCCGGCATGATCGACGCGTCCACCACCCGCAGGCCCTGCACGCCGTGCACCCGGCCCTGGCCGTCGACCACCGCCATGGCGTCCTCGCCCATCTTGCACGAGCACGAGGGATGGAAGGCGGTCTCGGCATGTTCGCGGACGAAGGCGTCCAGTTCGGCGTCGCTCTGGCAGTCCGGGCCGGGGTTGATCTCGCGCCCGCGGAAGGCGTCCAGTGCCGGCTGGGCCATGATCTCGCGGGTGATGCGGATGGCGTCGCGGAACTCCTGCCAGTCCTGTTCGTGGCTCATGTAGTTGAACAGGATGCTCGGGTGCTGGCGCGGGTCCCTGGATTTGAGTTGCACGCGGCCGCGGCTGGGCGAGCGCATGGAGCCGACGTGGGCCTGGAAGCCGTGCTCCTTCACCGCGTTGCTGCCGTTGTAGTTGATCGCCACCGGCAGGAAGTGGAACTGGATGTTGGGCCAGGCGAATTCCGGACGGGTGCGGATGAAACCGCCGGCCTCGAACTGGTTGCTGGCGCCCAGGCCCTTGCCGCGCAGCAGCCAGTGGGCGCCGATGGCCGGCTGGTTCCACCACTTCAGCGCCGGGTAGATCGACACCGGCTCCTTGCAGGCGTATTGCAGGTACATCTCCAGGTGATCCTGCAGGTTCTGGCCGACGCCGGGCAGCTCGTGCACCAGGGGAATGTCCAGTTCGCGCAGCAGGGCGGCGGGGCCGACCCCGGAGCGCTGCAGGATCTGCGGCGAGGCGATGGCGCCGGAGCTCAGCAGCACTTCGCGGCGGGCGCGGACGATCACCGGGGTGTCGCCGTCGCCGTGCAGGTAGGCGACGCCGCTGGCGCGCTTGCCGTCGAACAGGATGCGGTCGGTCAGGGCGTGGGTGACGATGCGCAGGTTGGGCCGGCCGCGGGCCTGGTCGAGGTAGCCGCGGGCGGTGCTGGAACGGCGGCCCTGCGCGGTGACGGTGCGGTCCATGGGGCCGAAGCCTTCCTGCTGGTAGCCGTTGAGGTCGTCGGTGCGCGGGTAGCCGGCCTGCACGCCGGCCTCGACCATGGCGTGGAACAGCGGGTTGTTGCCGGCCTTCGGCGTGGTCACCGACACCGGGCCGTCGCCGCCGTGGTAGTCGTTGGCGCCGATGTCGCGGGTTTCCGCCTTGCGGAAATAGGGCAGGCAGTCCAGGTAGGTCCAGTCTTGCAGGCCCGGCAGCTTGGCCCAGTTGTCGAAGTCCAGGGCGTTGCCGCGGATGTAGCACATGCCGTTGATCAGCGAGGAGCCGCCCAGGCCCTTGCCGCGCCCGCACTCCATGCGCCGGTTGTTCATGAAGGGCTCCGGCTCGGTCTCGTAGGCCCAGTTGTAGCGCCGGCCCTGCAGCGGGAAGGCCAGGGCGGCGGGCATCTGGGTGCGAAAGTCGAGGCGGTAGTCGGGGCCGCCGGCTTCCAGCAGCAGCACGCTGACGTCTGCGTCCTCGCTCAGGCGGGTGGCCAGCACGTTACCGGCCGAGCCGGCGCCGATGATGATGTAGTCGAATTCTTGCGACATGGGCGTCACCTGTATGACGGGTCTGCGTAGCCCCTAGGGTGGGTTAGGCGCAAGACCGGGCTTGGTCTGCATCCGATTTCGGTGCGCCGTAACCCACCGGGTGGATCGGATTGGCGAACTGGTGGGTTACGCGGCGTTTGCGGCCTCTGGGCCTCAGGCTTCGAGGTGCGCGCCGCTAACCCACCCTAGGGGCGGCTATTCAAAACACCGAGGCGTAGCCGCCCAGTTCCACCTGCACCGACTTGATCCGGGTGTAGTGGCCGAGGGTGGTCAGGCCGTTCTCGCGGCCGACGCCGGACTGCTTGTAGCCGCCCACCGGCATCTCCGCCGGCGACTCGCCCCAGGTGTTGATCCAGCAGATGCCGGCTTCCAGCTGGTGGATGACCCGGTGCGCGCGATTGAGGTCGCGGGTCACCACGCCGGCGGCCAGGCCGTAGTCGGTGTCGTTGGCGCGGCGGATCGCTTCCTCTTCGCTGTCGTAGATGAGGATGCTCATCACCGGGCCGAAGATTTCCTCGCGCACTATGGTCATGGCATCCGTGCAGTCGGTGAACACGGTCGGCGCCACGTAAGCGCCCTTGGCGTAGTCGCCGTCGGTGACGCGCGCGCCGCCGATCAGCAGGCGCGCGCCCTCGGCGCGGCCCTTCTCGATGTAGCCGAGCACGCTGTCCATATGCGCCGCGCTGACCAGCGGGCCGAAGTTGGTGGCCTCATCCAGCGGGCTGCCCAGGCGGATGCGCTTGACCCGCTCGAGCACCTTGGCCTCGAAGCGCGCCTGCAGCATGCGAGGCACGAACACCCGGGTGCCGTTGGTGCAGACCTGGCCGGAGCTGTAGAAGTTGGCCATCACCGCGATGTCGGCGGCGCGGTCCAGATCGGCGTCCTCGAACACGATCAGCGGCGACTTGCCGCCCAGCTCCATGGTCACTTCCTTGAGGGTGGAGCTGGAGGCGCTGGCCATCACCTTCTTGCCGGTGCTGGTGCCGCCGGTGAAGGAAATCTTCTCGATGCCGGGGTGCTCGGTCAGCCACTGGCCGAGCTCGCGGCCGCTGCCGGTGAGCACGTTGAACACGCCGTCGGGCAGGCCGGCCTCGGTGTAGATCTCGGCCAGCTTCAGCGCGGTCAGCGAGGTGACTTCGCTGGGCTTGAAGATCATAGCGTTGCCGGCGGCCAGGGCCGGCGCGGATTTCCACAGGGCGATCTGGATCGGGTAGTTCCAGGCGCCGATGCCGGCGACCACGCCCAGCGGCTCGCGGCGGGTGTAGACGAAGGAGGATTCGCGCAGCGGGATCTGTTCGCCCTCGATGGCCGGGATCAGCCCGGCGTAGTACTCCAGCACGTCGGCGCCGGTGACGATGTCGACGTTGCGGGTTTCGGAAAGCGGCTTGCCGGTGTCCAGGGTCTCCAGCTCGGCCAGCTCGTCGTTGCGCGCGCGCAGGATGTCCACCGCCTTGCGCAGGATGCGCGAGCGCTGCATGGCAGTCATCGCCGCCCAGACCTTCTGCCCCTGCTTGGCGCTGGCCACCGCACGCTCGACATCGGCCTGGCTGGCGCGCTGCAGGGTGGCGAGCACCTCGCCGGTGGCCGGGTTGATGCTGTCGAAGGTCTGGCCACTGCTGGCGGCGACGTAACGGCCACCGATATAGAGCTGCTGCTGGTCGAAGCGGGGCATGGGCTGTCCTCTGGGCGCGAATGAATTGGCTAGAAAACAGCCTATTTTATTTAGATTGAACGATCAATCAATAAAAACGACAGTGCGCAGCTAATCGCGACATGCAGGCAGTCGGGTGCGCCATGCGCACCGCGCGATCTCGGGGGGATTCGATAAACCCTGCAGCCGCCTGGCTTCGCGGCATTGCAGCGGCGCTGATTCGAGTCGGCGACCGGCTTTGCAGACGGTGCGCGCAGCCTGGGCGGCCCCGCGACCGCTTAGCAGGCCTTGCCCAGTTGCAGATCGAGGTAGTCGTAGGCGATACGGCGCGCCTGCTCGGTGTCGAAGGCTTTGCCGGACAGCGCGCCGCGCAGCCACAGGCCGTCGATCAGGGCGGCGAGCCCGCGCGCGGCGGCGCGCGCCTCGTCGGCCGGCAGCACGCGGCGGAACTGGCCGCACAGGTTGGAATACAGGCGGTGGTCGTTGACCCGCTGCAGGCGGCGCAGCGCCGGCTGGTGCATGCTGCTGGCCCAGAACGCCAGCCAGGTCTTCATCGCCGGGCCGCTGACCTGGCTGTCGTCGAAGTTGCCGTCGATCATCGCCTTCAGGTGAGCGCGCGGACCGTCCTCGCGCAGCGCCCGGCGGCGTTCGCCCACCGCCTCGCTGAGCGCCTGCATCAGGTGACGCATGGTCGCTTCGAGCAGGCCGTTCTTGTCGTTGAAGTAGTGACTGATGATGCCGTTGGATACCCCGGCCAGGCGGGCGATATAGGCGATGCTGGCATCGGCCATGCCGACCTGGTCGACGGCCTCCAGGGTGGCGGCGATCAGTTGCGAACGACGGATGGGCTGCATGCCGACCTTGGGCATGGGTCTCTCCAGCGGGGGGAAGTAGGGCCGGAGTCTAGGCGGATTTTGATCGTTCGATCAATCAATGCGGGGTCCGGGCATGGCGCCGCTGTCCCTGCTGGCCAGGTTATTGGAACAGGATATTTGCCAGGAAGAGGGCCGTGCTCAGCGCGGTGCCGAGCAAGAGGTGGCGGGTGAACAAGGCCGTCACGCTGCGGCCATCCTGGCCGTGACTCAGCGCGGCCAGCACGCGCTCGTTGCAATGAATGGACACCAGCACGGCCGCCACGCAGACGCCGATGATGAGGAGCGTGCCGCCAAGGTTGCCCCACAGGTTCCAGGTCGCCGGTGCGAGCCAGGCGGGAAGGTAAGGTAACAGCAGCAGCTTGCAGCCCTCGGGGCTGCCGGCAATGACCTGTACCCGGCGTTCGAAGGTGTTGCGCGGCAGCCGTGGTGGTAATGGGCGCTGGTGCTTCATCGTGAAGACCGGGTGCAGTCCTGGGGCGCGCGATGATAACGCCGACGCCTGGCCGGTGTCGTGGCGCGCGCGGCGCCCCCCGAGGCCGCATCGCCAGCAACGACGAAGCGGGCCTGAGCCCGCTTCGTGTTCACGCCAGTCTGAGCCTTACTGCAACCAGCCCGCGACGCGCTCGGGGTTGGCGGCGATCCAGTCCTTGGCGGCCTGTTCCGGCTTGGCGCCGTCGCGGATGGCCAGCATCACCGCGCCGACTTCCTCGCCGCTCCAGGAGAACTTCTTGAGGAAGGCGGTGGCGTCGGCGGCCTTGGCCTCCAGGCCCGGGTTGACCACGGTGTCGACGTGCTCGTCGTCGCCGTAGACCTTCTTCGGGTCTTCGAGGAAGCGCAGTTTCCACTTGGCGAACATCCAGTGCGGAATCCAGCCGGTCACCACTATGGGCTTGCCCGCCTTCTCGGCACGGGTCAGGGCGGTGGCCATGGCCGGGCCGGAGCTGGGCATCAGCTTGATGCTGGTCAGTTCGTACTGCTTGATGGCGTCTTCGGTGCGGCGCATCACGCCTGCGCCGGCGTCGATGCCGGTGATCTTGCCGTCGAAGTCCTTGGCGTACTTCTCCAGGTCGGCGATGGTCTTGGCCTCGACGTAGTCGGGCACGATCAGGCCGATCTTGGCGCCCTGGTAGTTGGCGCCGAGCACCACCACCTTGTCCTTGAGCTTGGCGTAGTACTCGCCGTGGGTGGCCGGCAGCCAGGCCGAGAGGGTGGCGTCGAGGTCGCCGCGAGCCACGCCCTGCCACATGATGGCGGGTTCGACCGGCTTGAGTTCCACCGGGTAGCCGAGCTTGCTCTGCAGGATCTCGCCGGCGACATGGGTGGCGGCGACGCTGTCGTCCCAGCCGTTGACGTAGCCGATCTTCAGGGTGGGTTTGTCGGCGGCGAGGGCGCTGCCCAGGCCGAGCGCCAGGGCGGCGGCGCCGAGGCAGAGTTGCTTGAGTACGCGCATATCTTGGTGCTCCGTCAGTTGAGTGGCAGTTGCAAAGGTGTTGACTGGCTCGTTCTGATTGCGGGCCTGGCGCGCCGGCCGTCGCTGCTGGCCGCCGGTTCGCGGGCAAAGCCCTCCCCATCGCGGTCTGGCCGCGACCGCGCGTGCATCGATGAGGAGGTTTCCAGGCCCGGAGGATGCGCGTCCGGGCCCGAATACGGGGTGGCGTCAGAGGCCGACGTGTTTCTTCACCGCGGCCGCGCCGTCCTGGCCGTCGAAGGTGGTCACGCCGCTCAGCCACTGGTCGAGGATCGCCGGGTTGGCCTTGATCCAGGCCTTGGCGACGTCCTGCGGGTTTTCCTTCTCCAGCACCTTTTCCATCAGCTGGCTTTCGATCTCGACGCTGAACTGCAGGTTGTTCAGCAGTTTGCCGACGTTGGCGCAGCGCGCCTCGTAGTCCGGCGGCACCACGGTGTAGACCTTGGCCGCGCCGTAGTCGGGGCCGAACACCTCGTCGCCGCCGGCCAGGTAGGTGATGTCGAACTGGGTGTTCATCGGGTGCGGTGCCCAGCCGAGGAATACCACCGGCTCCTGCTTCTTGATCGCCCGCGACACCTGCACCAGCATGCCGGCCTCGCTGGACTCGACCATGCGGAAGCCGCCGAGGCCGAACTGGTCGCCCTTGATCATGCCGTCGATCAGCAGGTTGCCGTCGTTACCCGGCTCGATGCCGTAGATCTTGCCGCCGAGCTGGTCCTTGAACTTGGCGATGTCCTGGAAGCTTTTCAGCCCCGCCTCGGCGGCGTAGGTCGGCACCGCCAGGGTGTACTTGGCGCCTTCGAGGTTGGGTTTTTCCAGCACCTTGACTCCGCCGTCCTTGCGGAAGGGCTCGATCACCGCGTCCATCGACGGCGCCCAGTAGCCGAGGAACACGTCGACCTGGCCGTTCTTCACCCCGGTGAAGGCGATCGGCACCGAGGCCATGATCTTGCGCGGCTGGTAGCCCAGGCCTTCGACCAGGGTCATGGCCACGCCGGTGGTGGCGGCGATGTCGGCCCAGCCGATTTCGGCGAAACGCACCTGCTTGCAGCTTTCCGGCTCGGCGGCCCAGGCGCCCTGCGCCAGGGCGCAGGTCAGCAGGGCGAGGGCGGCGGTGGTCTTGATCGTGTTCATCTGCGGTTCCCTGTGAGGTGAAAAGACGTTTACTGGCGCTGCAGCTTGCCGCTGAACCAGGCAAAGATGCCGCCGCGGGCGGTCTGCTTGGTGCCGAAGCTCTCGGTGATGCGGTCGAGGATGATCGCCAGCAGCACCACGGCCATGCCGCTCTCGAAGCCTAGACCGATGTCGAGACGCTGGATGCTCGCCAGCACGTCGTTGCCCAGGCCACCGGCGCCGACCATGGAGGCGATGATCACCATCGACAGCGCCATCATGATGGTCTGGTTGACCCCGGCCATGATCGACGGCATGGCGTTGGGCAGTTGCACCTTGAACAGCAGCTGGCGGCCGTTGCAGCCGAACGACTGGCCGGCCTCGATGATTTCCTTGTTGACCTGGCGAATCCCCAGGCTGGTCAGGCGCACCGCCGGCGGCATGGCGAAGATCACCGTGGCGATGATCCCCGGCACGCGGCCGAGGCCGAACAGCATGGCCGCCGGGATCAGGTAGACGAACGCCGGCATGGTCTGCATGAAGTCGAGGATCGGCCGGATCACCAGCGCCACCCGCTCGCTCCTGGCCGCCCAGATGCCCAGCGGGATGCCCAGCAGCAGGCTGATCAGGGTGGCGGAGAAGGTCAGGCCGAGGGTCACCACGGTCTGTTCCCAGAAGCCGGTCATGACGATGAGGATGAACGACACCGCGGTGAAGGCGGCGAAGCGCGCGCCGATGCGCCACAGGCCGAGGCCGACGAAGATGGCGATGAGCAGCCAGGCCGGCGGCAGCATCAGCAGCTGCTCGATGCCTTCGGAGAAGCCGCTGACCAGGCTGCCGACGCTGTCGAAGGCGCCGCTGTAGTTGTCCAGCAGGTGCTGGACGACGTCGTTGACCCAGCTGCCCAGGTCGAGTTTCTTCTCACTCATGGGATTCCCCCTGCAGGCGGGTCAACAGCCGGCCCTTGCTGATGGCGCCGCAGTAATGGCCCTCGGCGTCGACCACCGGGATCGGCCCTTCGTTGTCCACCAGGCGGTCGATGACCTTGTCCAGCGGCATGTTTTCCGGCACCGGCACCACCTGCTTGAGGGCCGTGGTCTCCAGCGGCCGCGGCGTGTCGCCGTCGACCATCAGGGCGATCTTCTCCAGGCTGATGGAACCGCAGAAATTGCGTTGCTCGTCGACGATAAAGGCGTAGTGCTTGTCCAGCGCCTGCAGTTCCTTGCAGATCTTCGCCGCATCCGGCGCCTTGCCGTTGTAGACGTAGGTCGGCACGCTGTCGGCCTTGAGCTGGCCGGCGGTGAGGTAGCGGCTGGTGTCGACGGTGTCGAAGAAGTTGCGCACGTAATCGTTGGCCGGCTTGTCGATCAGCTCCTGCGGGGTGCCGACCTGGATCAGCTTGCCGCCCTCCATGATGCCGATGCGGCTACCGATGCGCATGGCTTCCTCGATGTCGTGGGAGACGAAGATGATGGTGCGTCGGTGGGTCTTCTGCAGCTCCAGCAGCACGTCCTGCATCTCGCGGCGCTTGAGCGGGTCGAGGGCGGAGAAGGCCTCGTCCATGATAATCATCGAGGGGTTCACCGCCAGCGCGCGGGCCAGGCCGACGCGCTGCTGCATGCCGCCGGACAGCTCGTGCGGGTACTTGTGGGCGAAGGTGTCGAGGCCGACCTGCTTGAGCACGTTCATGGCGCGCTGCTCGCGTTCCTTGCGGCTAACGCCGGCCACTTCCAGGCCGAACGCGGCGTTGTCCAGCACGCTGCGCGAGGGCATCAGGGCGAAGGACTGGAAGACCATGCTCATGTCGCGCCGACGCAGGTCGATCAGCTGCGACTGCGGCAGCTTGGCGACGTTCTGTCCGTCGATGTAGACGTCGCCGCCGCTGGGTTCGACCAGGCGGTTGATCAGGCGGATCAGGGTGGACTTGCCGGAGCCGGACAGGCCCATGAGGACGAAGATCTCGCCCTCCTCGACGCTGAACGAGACATCGCTGACGCCGATCACCGCGCCTTTCTCGGCGAGGATCTTCTCCTTGCTCCAACCTTCCTTGAGCAGCTCGATGGCTTCTTGTGGGTTGGGGCCGAAGACCTTGTACAGGTGCTCGACCACGATCTTTCCAGACTGCATGGGACGTTTCCCCTTCAATCGGCATCCTGTTCAGACTGGCACAAGCTGGCGCGCGCCGTCGGGGCGTTCGTCAGGTGCGTCAGACTTCCGATGCCTGTGTGGGTGTGTGCTGAATGTCGGGGGGTTGGCGAGCGAGTTGCGCCGGGATGCGGCAGGGGCGCTCGGGCACGCCGCAGCGCACGCAGGATGGACGCGGTGCGCCCTGTGCGTTGCCCGATCGTGCAGATGAGTGTCCCATGCCTTGCCGTGTTGCAAACCGCTTTCCAAACCCTCTGGCAGTGTTTCGAAACCCAGTCCCTTGGGGGTTCATACGCCGTCCTGGCGCATGCGTGCATCCGAAATTTCTTGTTGGTCCGGCGCCCGTCGGGAGGGCGCCGGCGCTGTCTGTTCTTCGGTCCAGAGGTGTGGGCTCTGGTCTGCCGCCCTGCTGGGCAGTGGCGGCAGCGACGTTATCGGCTGACTCAACGATATAGCCTTGGAGGCCCGGCAATTGTCGATTTGCGACTCTGACGTGTTGCGCCACGACATGCCGTCGTCCGCCGCCTGTTGTCGTGCATTCGCCGCCGGTTCGCTGCGCCTGTGGCCGTTGACTGCAAGCTGCAGCCTTGAAAAACCTTAACAGACTTTTTTAGCCCTTGGCCAAGGCTGCAGGCCGCGCCGGGCCTGATTCGCGGCCCGGCGAGAAGGCGTCAGGCGGCGTATCGCGGGGGCTGCGGCGCCATCGAAAAAAAAACGCCGCGAGGGCAATGGGCGAGGCGATCGGAGCGTTGCCTGGGCCAAGCGGCCTTGCCGCACGAGCGGCCAACGGCTGCTGCGCCGCGCTCGGCGCTCCGGACGCTTCAGTGCCCCGGCGACAGGCCGAAGAGGCCGCCGCTGGGCGTGCCGCGCTGGTGGGTCACGCCCGCGAGCCAGGCGGCGATGGTCTGCGGGTTGTTCTCGATCCAGGCCTTGGCTACCCGGCGGCGGTTGGTGTTGCCTTCCAGCACCGCGCTCATCAGCTGGTTCTCCGCGGCGATGGTGAAGGTCATGTTGCGCAGCAGTCGTGTCAGGTTCGGGCATTCGGCGCTGAAGCCGCCGCGCGCCACGGTATTGACCTGCGCCGCACCGAAGTCGGGGCCGAAATACTCGTCGCCGCCGGCCAGGTAGTGCATGCGCAGGCGCTCGTTCATCGGGTGCGGTTCCCAGCCGAGGAACACCGCCCATTTGCCCAGGCGCTGGGCGCGTTCGACGTGATTGAGCATGCCGCTCTCGCTGGACTCCACCAGGCTGAAGCCGCGCAGGCCGAAGCGGTCGTCGCGGATCATCGCCTTGACCATCTCGTTGCCCTCGTTGCCGGGCTCGATGCCGAAGATCTGCCCGCCGAGCTGCTCCTTGAACTTGTGGATATCGGCGAAATCCTGCAAGCCGGCCTCGTAACCGGGGGCCAGCACCGCCAGGGTGTAGCGCACGGCCGGCAGGTTGGTGTGCAGCAGCTCGATCCGGCCGCTGTCCAGGTGTACCTGGATCAGTTCGGCTTGTGCCGGCATCCAGTTGCCGAGGAACACGTCCATCCGGCCTTCGGCGAGGGCGCGGTAGGTCTCCGGCAGCGACAGGCGCTTGATCTGGGTGCGGTAGCCGAGTTCGCCGAGCACCAGGCGGGCCACCGCGGTGGTCATGGTGATGTCGGTCCAGCCGACGTCGGGCAGGCGCACCAGCTCGCAGCGAGCGGCCTCGGTGGCGTGCAGGCTGCTGGAGCCGAGCAGGGTGAGCGCGAGCAGCCAGTGTGCGAGTCTGTTCATGGATCGTCCTTGCCTGGTTGGGGAGCGGCTTGGCCTGGCGGGCGTGCACGCCAGTACAGCGCAAGCCGCGCCGCCGAGGAGGGCGCAATGCGACCTCGACATGCCGAAAACAGACCTGCCTCGCGCGTGCGTCGGCATCGGGCGCCCTGCTTCGCTCTCCCTCCTGCATCCATGCGGTCGGCGACGACGACGCGTTTGGACAAGCCCGAGTCGGTGTCAGGCGTGGTCGGGGCGCCGAAACCCCGATCATGGGCGCCGACTCAATCCAACGAGGTTGCCGCCGTGGCCATCAGCGTATTCGACCTGTTCAAGATCGGCATCGGGCCGTCCAGCTCGCACACCGTGGGGCCGATGCGCGCCGCCGCGCTGTTCGTCGAGGCGCTGCGCGAGCGCCAGCTGCTGGCGCGGGTGCGACGCATCGAAGTGCGCCTGTACGGCTCGCTGTCGGCCACCGGCGTCGGCCACGGCAGCGACCGTGCGGTGATCATGGGCCTGATGGGCGAGTGGCCGGATCGCATCGACCCGGCGCAAATTGCCCCGCGCATCGCCACGCTGCTCGAGCGCGGCGAGCTGCTGCTCGACGGCCGCCTGCCGATCGCCTTCGACTGGGGGCGCGACATGCGCCTGCTGGAGGAGAACCTGCCCTACCACCCCAACGCCATGACCCTGGTGGCCGAGGGCGAGGGCGGCGAGCTGCATGCCGACACCTACTACTCGGTGGGCGGCGGTTTCGTCGTCGATGCCGCGCAGGCCGCCACCGGCGCGCTGGACCAGGACCACACCGCGCTGCCCTACGATTTCTCCAGCGGCGCCGAGCTGCTGCGCCTGTGCCGCCAGCATGGCCTGCGCGTGTCGCAACTGATGCTAGCCAACGAAAAGGCCTGGCGCAGCGAGGCCGAGATCCGCGCCGGCCTGCTCGGGCTGTGGCAGGCCATGCAGGACTGCGTGGCCAACGGCCTGCGCGAGGAGGGCATCCTCCCCGGTGGGCTGAATGTGCGCCGACGCGCGGCCAAGCTGCACCGCAGCCTGCAGGAGCTGGGCAAGCCCAACGTGATCGGCAGCACCATGAGCGCCATGGAATGGGTCAACCTCTACGCCCTGGCGGTCAACGAGGAGAACGCCGCCGGCGGGCGCATGGTCACCGCGCCGACCAACGGCGCGGCGGGGATCATCCCGGCGGTGCTGCATTACTACATGCGCTTCAATCCGGATGCCAGCGACGCCGGCGTGGTCGACTTCCTGCTGGCCGCCGCCGCGGTGGGCATCCTGTGCAAGAAGAACGCCTCGATCTCCGGCGCCGAAGTCGGCTGCCAGGGCGAGGTGGGCTCGGCCTGCGCCATGGCCGCGGCGGGTTTGGCCGAAGTGCTCGGCGCCAGCCCCGAGCAGCTGGAGAACGCCGCCGAGATCGGCCTGGAGCACAACCTGGGGCTGACCTGCGACCCGGTCGGCGGGCTGGTGCAGGTGCCGTGCATCGAGCGCAACGCGATCGCCGCGGTGAAGGCGATCAACGCGGCGCAGATGGCTCTGCGCGGCGACGGCGAGCACCACATCTCGCTGGACCGGGTGATTCGCACCATGCGTGACACCGGCGCCGACATGCACGACAAGTACAAGGAAACCTCGCGTGGCGGCCTGGCGGTCAGCGCCATCGAATGCTGAACCGTGCTGGTGCGCCGGCCAGGGGTTGGCGAGTCGCGGTGCCGGCTTTTGGTGCGAACGGTAATTGCGGAAATGGCTGAAAAGTGACTTACTGGTCTCTGCTGTTACCGCCTGGCCGTTACACCGGCCAGGGCCTGGCGTAGCGCTCGCCACGCAGAGTGCTACCGAAATGCTCAAGGCCCCGTGCCAAGGGGCCTGCGAGCCTGTTCAGGAGGTTCGTCGACAGCCTGGAAAAGCCCGCCGGATGCGCCCTGCATCGACGGCGATATTTTTATTGAACGCTCAATCAATTTAGGCATGCTCTTTGCCTAAGCATGGATAGCTGACTGGTTCCTACGACCAGCGTCATAACAACAATGGAAGCTCGCTCAGTCGGGCTTCTCACCGTGCTTAGCGTGAGGGTTTCATCGATGTCGCAGTTCGCCCCGGGGGCCCAGCCCCAGAACCGTGTCGCCCAGTCCATCGGCTTCCTGCTGCTGGACAACTTCACCCTGATCTCCCTCGCCTCGGCAGTGGAACCCCTGCGCATGGCCAACCAGCTGTCCGGCAAGGAGCTGTACCGCTGGCACACCCTGACCCACGACGGCCAGCCGGTCAGCGCCAGCGACGGCCTGAAGATCACCCCGGACGCGGCGCTGGACAACGCGCCGGCGCTGGACGCGGTGATCGTCTGCGGCGGCATCGACATCCAGCACAGCGTCCGGCGCGAGCACATCTGCTGGCTGCAGAAGCAGGCGCGCCAGGGCCGCCAGCTCGGCGCGGTGTGCACCGGCAGCTGGGCGCTGGCCAAGGCCGGTCTGCTCGACGGCTACGACTGCAGCGTGCACTGGGAATGCCTGGCCTCGATGCAGGAAGCCTTCCCCCGCGCCGCCATCACCACCCGCCTGTTCTCCATCGACCGCAACCGCAATACCTCGTCCGGCGGCACCGCGCCGATGGACATGATGCTGCACCTGATCGGCCAGCAGCATGGCCGCGAACTGGCGGCCGGCATCTCCGAGATGTTCATCTACGAGCGCATCCGCAACGAGCAGGATCACCAGCGCGTGCCACTCAAGCACATGCTCGGCAGCAACCAGCCCAAGCTGCAGGAAATCGTCGCGCTGATGGAGGCCAACCTGGAGGAGCCCATCGACCTCGACGAGCTGGCCTGCTTCGTCGACATCTCGCGGCGCCAGCTCGAGCGCCTGTTCCAGAAGTACCTGCACTGCTCGCCGTCGCGCTATTACCTCAAGCTGCGCCTGATCCGTGCGCGCCAGTTGCTCAAGCAGACCAGCATGTCGATCATCGAGGTGGCCTCGGTGTGCGGCTTCGTCTCCACCCCGCACTTCTCCAAGTGCTACCGCGAGTACTTCGGCATTCCGCCGCGCGACGAGCGCGCCGGCCAGCAGGGCGCCAACCTGGTGATGCTGCTGCCGATCCCCGAGCAGCAGGGCAATTCCAGCGCCGGGCTGGCGCTCAACCGCGCCCAGGGCGAGTCGACCTTCGCCAGCGTGCGCCTGCTGTAAGGCGCCGCAGCAAGGTCAACGGGGCGCCAGTGGCGCCCCGTTTTATTTGGCGTCGCGGCTAAAGCCGCCTGCCCGGGTGTAGGGTGGGCTTTAGCCCACCACCCTGTGGCCTTCTGGCTTCACCGTCACCCTTGTGGATTTTGGTTGACCCCATCCATATGTGCCTTGGTGGGCTGAAGCCCACCCTACGGCGCACCCTCCGCGCGGAGGGTGCGACGCGGGATCGATCAAGCCGAAGCCGGCTTCGGCACCAGCGCCGGCAGCAGATGGCGGCTGATCGCCTCGCGCACGTTGGGCAGCAGGGTGGCGCTGCCGCCGAGCAGTTCCTCCACCAGGCGGCGCAGGGCCACGGCGCGTTCCGGGCTGAGGCCGCTGACGGCCAGCTCGCAGGCCTGCTCGGCGCTGGCGCCGGCGGGAATGCTCAGGCCCAGGGCCACCAGGCGTTCGCGGAAGTCTTCCTGGTCGATCAGGTCGGCATGCATCATGGTCGTGGCTCCTGGGCTTGGGGCGTCAACGTAGGACGCCTTCCTCGATAAGTAGTTTGAAGATAGCCTCGGCGCCGTCCTGCGGCGAGACATCCTTGAGCACCTGGCCGCCACCGCCGCTGGCCTTGGCGGTGGCCGCCTTCATCCGCTCGGCGCCGCTCTTGGCCTTGATCACCTTGAGCCGCTTCGGGCGCGGCTTGGCCGGCAGCAGGCTGGCTTCGGCCAGCAGCGGGTCGTCCACCACCGCGATTTCATGGGCTTCGATCAGGCCGCGCCGGGCCGGGCCGAAGGCGCTCTGCCGGGCCACCGGGGCGGCGTTGTCGACGCTGGCGACGCAGGGCAGGCGCACCTTGAGCCGGCGCCGCTGGCCGCGCGGCAGAGCCTGCAGCACCTGGGCCACGCCGTTCTCGACCTTTTCCACTTCGGCCAGGCCGACCAGCATCGGCCAGCCCAGGCGCTCGGCCAGGAGGAACGGCAGCATGCCCGAGCCCTCGCCGGTTTCCGCCTGGCTGCCGGTGAGTACCAGCTGCACGCGGCTGCCCTGCAGGTAATCCACCAGCAGCGGCAGGGCGTCGGCGCCGTCGGGCTGCTCGAGCACGTCGAGCTGCTCCAGGCCCATGCCCAGGTAGCCGCGCAGCGCCTCGGCCTGCGGGTCGCCGGCATGCAGCAGCTGCAGCTGCTGCCCGGCCAGGCGCAGGCCCAGTTCCACCGCGCGGGAATCCTGTTCGGCGCGGCGCGGGCGACCGGAGGTCGGGTGGGCGCCGAGCGAGACCAGGGCGACGATATTCAGATCAGTCATGTTGTCCCCGTAGCCCGGATGCAATCCGGGAAAGATGGTGGTGACCCCGGATGTCATCCGGGCTACGCCGCATCACGTTTGCCTTCCTGGCGCCAGGCGGCGACCCGCTCGAGCAGCGCCTTGAGAATCGCCGCCGAATCGCCGATCACCGACAGGTCGGCGCGCTTGATCATGTCGCAGCCGGGGTCCAGGTTCACCGCCACCACCTTGTCGCAGGCGCCGATGCCCTGCAGGTGCTGGATGGCCCCGGAGATGCCCACGGCCATATAGACCCGCGCGGTGACCCAGGTGCCGGTGGCGCCGACCTGGCGGTTGCGCGGCATAAAGCCGTCGTCCACCGCCACCCGCGAGGCACCTTCGGTGGCGCCGAGGGCGACGGCGGCCTGGTGGAACAGCTCCCAGTCCTTCACGCCGTTGCCGCCGGAGAGGATGAACTCGGCCTCGGCCATGGGGATCTGCGCCGGGTCCACGGCCACCGGGCCGAGGTCCTGCAGGCGCGTCAGGCTGTGTGCGACCGGCGCGGCCAGTTCCACCGGGCGCGCCTCGTGACGGGTCTCGCTGACCGGTTCGGCGCACTCGGCGGCGGCCAGGATCAGCCGCGGCAGGGCGCGTTGGATGTCCTGCTGGCCGGCGCCGGCGCGGCCGATGCACTGCTCGTTCGCCACCTGCCAGACGCGGGTGGCCGGGCGCTCGCCGAGCTTGGCGGCCAGGCGCCGGCCCAGTTCGCCGCCGCCCGTGCGGCTGTCCGGCAGCAGCCAGTGGCGCGGGGCGAACTGGCCGTCCACTGCGCTCAGCGCCAGCACCCGGGCTTCCGGGGCGTAACCGTCGAAGGTCTCGCCTGCGATGCGCAGCAGCCGGTCGACGCCGGCGCTGTCGAAGGCGCTTTCCTTGTCCTCGCCGAACAGCACGGCGAGCACCGCACCGCTATCGCCGGCCAGTTGCCGGGCCAGGCCGAGCAGGTCCTTGTCGTGGCTGGACAGGCGGCCGCCGACCATGTCCGGCACCACGGCGATGATATGGCTCGGCTGCTCGACCAGGTGCAGCGGCAGCTGCACCGCGGCGCTGGCCGCGCCGCGCTTCTGCCCGCCGCCCTGCTGGGCGCCGGAGCGGTCGATGCGCTTGATCCCGGCCGGGCCGATAAAGCCGGCGGCGATGGCATGGGGGTTCTTGCGCATCAGGCCGTTGGGGCCCATCCAGCTGGTCTGGTTCTGGCTCTGCATGGCCGCATGCAGCGGGTGCAGGCGGTTGCGCGCGATCCATTCGGCGCGCGGGTCGCGGCGGATGATGTCGCTCATGCCTGGGCCTCCTGGATGCACTGGGATTGTCGTTTCATCACTGCACCTCCGCCAGTTCACGCCTGGCTGCCGGCTTTTTTGCCGCCACCTCGGTGGGCTCGATCAGCACCTCGGCCACCAGTTCGGCGATGTCCTTGATTTCCGGACGCGGGGCGACCACGCCTTCGAGCATCGCGGTGCACTGCGGGCAGCCGACGGCCACCAGTTCGGCGCCGGTCTCCTTGATGTCGACCATGCGCATGTCGGGGATGCGCTGCTTGCCGGGGATGTCGGTGATCGGCGCGCCGCCACCGCCGCCGCAGCAGCGCGAGCGGAAGCCGGAGCGTTCCATTTCCCTGACCTCGATGCCGATGGCCTTGAGCACGGCGCGCGGCGCCTCGTACTCGCCGTTGTAGCGGCCGAGGTAGCAGGGGTCGTGATAGGTCACGCTGCTGGCCTTGCTCTGACCGAGGTTGAGCGAACCCTTGCGCACCAGCTCGTCGATAAAGGTGCTGTGGTGCAGCACCTGGTAATGGCCGCCGAGGGCGCCGTATTCGTTCTTCAGCACATGGAAGCTGTGTGGGTCGCAGCTGACGATGCGCTTGAAGCGGTACTTGCTCAGGGTGGCGATATTGCGTTTGGCCAGGCTCTGGAAGGTCGCCTCGTCGCCGAGGCGGCGGGCCACGTCGCCACTGTCGCGTTCCTCCAGGCCGAGCACGGCGAAGTCGACGTCGGCAGCCTTGAGCACCTTGACGAAGGCGCGCAGGGTGCGCTGATTGCGCATATCGAAGGCGCCGTCGCCGACCCAGAACAGCACGTCGGTCTCTTGCTTGTCGGCGAGCAGCGGCAGGTTGAGGTCGGCCGCCCAGTTCAGCCGGCCGCCGGGGGCGAAACCGCCGGGGTTGTCGGTGGCGATCAGGTTGTCCAGCACCTCGGCGCCCTTGTTCGGGGTTGCCCCCTTCTCGAGCGTGAGATGACGGCGCATATCGACGATGGCATCGACGTGCTCGATCATCATCGGGCATTCCTCGACGCAGGCGCGGCAGGTGGTGCAGGACCACAGGGTCTCGGCATCGACCAGCGCCTTGCCATTGAGGTCGACGATGGGTTGGTGCGGGCCGCCGCTGTGCTCGCCGAGCGGAATGCCGGGGTAGGGGCTGCCGGCGAACTGGGCGTCGTTGCCACCGGCCAGGCCGATGACCATGTCCTGGATGAGTTTCTTCGGGTTCAGCGGCTGGCCGGCGGCGAAGGCCGGGCAGGCCGCCTCGCACTTGCCGCACTGCACGCAGGCATCGAAGCCGAGCAGCTGGTTCCAGGTGAAATCGGTGGGTTTTTCCACCCCCAGCGGCGCCTTGGGGTCGTCCAGATCCAGCGCCTTGAGGCCGGTGGAGCGGCCGCCGCCGAAGCGTTCGGCGCGGCGGTGCCAGGCCAGGTGCAGGGCGCCGGCGAAGGCGTGCTTCATCGGCCCGCCCCAGGTCATGCCGAAGAACAGCTCGGACACGCCCCAGGCCACGCCGACGGCCAGCACGGCGGCCAGAATCCAGCCGCCGAAGTTCTCGGGCAGAATCCCGGCGACCGGCAGGGTGGCGATAAAGAAGCTCGCGGCGAACATCAGCAGGCTCTTCGGCAGGCGCATCCAGGGGCCCTTCGACAGCCGGCTCGGCGGGTTGCGCCGGCGCTTGGCGACGAACAGGGCGCCGACGAACATCAGCACCGTGGCCGCCAGCAGGGCGAAACCGAGGATGCGGTTATGCAGGCCGAAACCGTGCACGAGGATCGCCAGCACGGCGGCCAGGACGAAGCCGCCGGCGGTGGCGACGTGGGTCTTGGACATGTACTTGTCGCGCTCGACCACATGGTGCAGGTCCACCAGGTAGCGGCGCGGCATCTTCAGCAGGCCACCGATCCAGTCGACCTTGGCCGGTCGGCCGCGGCGCCACATGAAGAAGCGCTTGCCGGCACCGAGCACGGCCAGGCCGAGGGCGGCGAACAGCAGGATGGGCAGTAGGGTGTTCAACATCTCGTGGTCTCCTTCGCGGGACCGGAAAACAATGCGACCTGTAGGTTGGCGCTGAGCTGGCGAAGCCCAACGGGGAGCGCGTAGCGCTCCCCGTGTTCGGTCAATGCCGCAGGCCGGTTCTGCGAACCGGATGTTGGGCTTAGTTCCTCAGCGCCAACCTACGTCCGTCCAACCACCGAAGGCGGTGGCTTAAAAGTCCTTGCACAGCCGCAGCGCGTCGTAGATCGCCGCGTGGGTGTTGCGCTGGGCCACGCAGTCGCCGATGCGGAACAGCAGGTAGCCGTCGCCCGACTCGGCCAGGCAGGGCTGCGGCTTGATCGCGAACAGCGCCTCGACGTCGATCTGGCCCTTGTTGCGCGAGCCTTCCTTCAGCGCGTAGTACAGCGACTCGTCCGGACGCACGCCGTTCTCCACCACCACCTGGTCGACCACGCGCTCTTCCTTGGCGCCGGTGTATTCGTTCTCCAGCACCGCCACCAGCTTGTCGCCCTCGCGGTAGACCTTTTCCAGCATCATGTCGCCGGTCATGATCACTTCCTTGGGGTAGATGCTGCGGTAGTAGGTCGGGAAGCTGGTGCCGCCCATGGCCACGCCCGGCTTGATGTCGTCGGTGACGATCTCGACCTGCGAGCCCTTGTCGGCCATGAAGTCGGCCACCGACATGCCGGTGAATTCGCAGATGGTGTCGTAGACCAGCACGTTCTTGCCCGGGGCGACCTTGCCGTCGAGCACGTCCCAGCTGCTCACCACCAGGCCTTCGGCCGCGCCCCAGTGCTCGTTCTGCTCCAGGTACGGATGGCCGCCGTTGGCCAGCACGATGATGTCGGCGCGCATGTCCTGAATGGTCGCCACGTCGGCGGCGGTGCCCAGGCGCAGGTCGACGTTCAGGCGCGCCAGCTCCAGCTGGTACCAGCGGGTGATGCCGGCGATCTGGTCGCGCTGCGGCGCCTTGGAGGCCGTGGTGATCTGCCCGCCGAGGGCATCCTTCTTCTCGAACAGGGTGACGTCGTGGCCGCGCTCGGCGGCGACGCGCGCCGCTTCCATCCCGGCCGGGCCGCCACCGACCACCACCACCTTGCGCTTGGGTCCGGTGGATTTCTCGATGATGTGCGGCACGCCCATATATTCACGGGAAGTCGCGGCGTTCTGGATGCACAGCACGTCCAGACCCTGGTACTGGCGGTCGATGCAGTAGTTGGCGCCGACGCACTGCTTGATCTGGTCGACCTGGCCCATCTTGATCTTGGCGATCAGGTGCGGGTCGGCGATGTGCGCGCGGGTCATGCCGACCATGTCCACGTAGCCGCCTTCGAGGATACGGGTGGCCTGGTTCGGGTCCTTGATGTTCTGCGCGTGCAGCACCGGCACCTTGACCACTTCCTTGATCCCGGCCGCCAGGTGCAGGAAGGGCTCCGGCGGGTAGCTCATATTGGGGATGACGTTGGCCAGGGTGTTGTGGGTGTCGCAACCCGAACCCACCACGCCGATAAAGTCGATCATGCCGGTGGCGTCGTAGTAGGCGGCGATCTGCTTCATGTCCTCGTGGGACAGGCCGTCCGGGTGGAATTCGTCGCCGCAGATGCGCATGCCCACGCAGAAGTCCGGGCCCACCTCGGCGCGCACCGCCTTGAGCACCTCCAGGCCGAACTTCATGCGGCCCTCGAAGGTGCCGCCCCATTCGTCGGTGCGCTTGTTGACCCGCGGGCTCCAGAACTGGTCGATCATGTGCTGGTGCACGGCGGACAGCTCGACGCCGTCCAGGCCGCCTTCCTTGGCCCGGCGTGCGGCCTGGGCGTAGTTGCCGATCACCCGCCAGATCTCTTCCGGCTCGATGGTCTTGCAGGTGGCGCGGTGCACCGGCTCGCGGATGCCCGACGGCGACATCAGGGTCGGCCAGTTGAAGCCGTCCCAGCGCGAGCGGCGCCCCATGTGGGTAATCTGGATCATGATCTTGGCGCCGTGCTTGTGCATGGCGTCGGCCAGATTCTGGAAGTGCGGGATGATGCGGTCGGTGGACAGGTTGACCGAGCTCCACCACTCCTGCGGGCTGTCGATGGCCACCACCGAGGAACCGCCGCAGATGGCCAGGCCGATGCCGCCCTTGGCCTTCTCTTCGTAGTACTTGACGTAGCGCTCGGTGGTCATGCCGCCGTCGGTGGCGTAGACCTCGGCGTGCGCGGTGGACAGCACGCGGTTGCGGATGGTCAGCTTGCCGATCTGGATCGGCTGGAACATTGCTTCGAAGGCCATTACGGCATCCTCACGGTAAGCGCTCTAGCGGTGTGGGAGGCGCTCTAGCGACTCTCCCACGCATTTCTTATGGGTGACTCAGAGTGGCCGGGTGACGAACAGGCCGTCGTCGTGGCCTTCCTCGGCACCGCTGTATTCCTGCACGGTGACGGTGCGGATCGGGCTGCCCTTGGCGGCGAGGATCTGGTCGATGGCGCCGGAGAACCAGCCGGTGAACATGTAGTCGACCTTGCGCCCCACCTTGCCGTACACGTAGACGAAGGCCGAGTGCTTGAGCTTGACCTCGGCGTAGCCGGTTTCCAGGTCGAGCTTCTGCGTTTCGAACAGGCCCCAGCCGCGCTGCGACAGGCGCTTCATGTAGTGCTCGAACACCGCGGCGCCCTCGATGCCGTGGCACTCGGCTTCCTTCTCGCACCAGTGCCAGGCGGACTTGTAGCCGGCCTTGTAGAGGATCTCGGCGTACTTCTCGGCGCCGAGCACTTCCTCGATGCCCATGTGGTTGTTGACGAAGAAATGCCGCGGCATGTAGAGCATCGGCAGGGCGTCGGTGGTCCAGACGCCGGTTTCGTCGTCGACGGCGATGGGCATTTCGGGGGCGTGGGTGGCCATGTGTTCTAGCTCCAGAATTCGATTTGCAGTTGGCGCCGGCCTGTCTCGTAGGTTGGTGCTGAGCTTGCGAAGCCCAACACCCGGTTCGCAGAACCGCCAGCGGCGTTGTCGGTGAACTCGTGGCGCGCTGCGCACGCCTCGTTGGGCCTCGTTCCTCGGCGCCAACCTACGTGGCGCCGAGTAGCGGGATCATTCGCCCCAGACGTCCTTCAGCACGCGCACCCAGTTCTCGCCCATCACCTTGCGCACCACGCGCTCGGGCATGCCGCGCTTGAGCAGGGTCTCGGTGAGGTTGGGGAATTCGCCGACGGTGCGGATGCCCAGCGGGTTGACGATCTTGCCGAAGTTGGTCAGGCGGCGGGCGTAGCCCTTGTCGTGGGTCAGGTACTCGAAGAAGTCCTGGCCGTGGCCCTGGGTGAAGTCGGTGCCGATGCCGATGGCGTCTTCGCCGACCAGGTTCATCACGTACTCGATGGCCTCGGCGTAGTCGTCGATGGTCGAGTCGATGCCCTTGGCCAGGAAGGGGGCGAACATGGTCACGCCGACGAAGCCGCCGTGGTCGGCGATGAACTTCAGCTCTTCGTCGGACTTGTTGCGCGGGTGCTCTTTCAGGCCCGATGGCAGGCAGTGGGAGTAGCACACCGGCTTCTTCGACTCGAGGATGACTTCCTCGGAAGTCTTGGAGCCGACGTGGGACAGGTCGCACATGATGCCGACGCGGTTCATCTCGGCGACGATCTCGCGACCGAAGCCGGACAGGCCGCCGTCGCGCTCGTAGCAGCCGGTGCCGATCAGGTTCTGGGTGTTGTAGCACATCTGCACGATGCCCACGCCGAGCTGCTTGAACACCTCGACGTAGCCGATCTGGTCCTCGAACGCATGGGCGTTCTGGAAGCCGTAGAGGATGCCGGTCTTGCCCTGCTCCTTGGCCTTGCGGATATCGGCGGTGGTGCGCACCGGCATGACCAGGTCGCTGTTATCGCGAATCAGGTTGTTGCTGGCGACTATGTTGTTGACCGTGGCCTGGAACCCTTCCCACACGGACACGGTGCAGTTGGCGGCGGTCAGGCCGCCCTTGCGCATGTCCTCGAACAGTTCGCGGTTCCACTTGGCGATGATCAGACCGTCGATGACGATGCTGTCGGCGTGCAATTCGGCTGGGCTCATCAGGCTTGTCCCCTGGGCGTATGACCGATCCGGAGCGTCGGTGCTTTGGACAGAGCTTATCCCTGGGGGGCGGGGCGACCCGGTGCAAAAACGACTGGGGGTTTGCCGAAAGCGTCAAGCCGAGGTCGCGAACGGATAAGCCGTCGCTCCGCCCGTTACCGCTTGGCCGGATGCAATCCGGGGAATCCGCGGCGCCTGGCCCCGGATTGCATCCGGTCTACGTCGGGTCTAGCCGACCGGCCGCTCATGGCGATCCTGGCTGGGGCTGGCGGCGAAGTGCTGGCGGTAGCAGCGCGAGAAATACGACGCCGAGTCGAAGCCGCAGGCCAGGCCCACCTCCAGCACGCTGAGATCGCTCTGGCGCAGCAGCTGGCGCGCCTTGTCCAGGCGCAAACCGAGGTAGAAGGCCGAAGGCGTGGTGTGCAGGTGGTGGCGGAACAGCCGCTCCAGCTGGCGCACGCTGACCCCGACCTGCTCGGCCAGCTCCTCGCAGGGCAGCGGCTGCTCGCAGTGGCGCTCCATCTCGCCGATCACCCGCACCAGTTTCTTGTTGTGCAGGTCGTAGCGGCTGGCGATCTGCATGCGCTGGTGATCCTGGCGGGTGCGGATGCGCCCGAGCACGAACTGCTCGGAGACCTGCACCGCCAGCGGTTCGCCGTGATCGCGGCCGATCAGCCCGAGCATCAGGTCGAGGCTGCTGGTGCCGCCGGCGCTGGTGATGCGCCGGCCATCGATCTCGAACAGCTCCTGGGTCACCTGCAGCTGCGGGTAGCGCTCGCAGAAGGCGTCGATCGCCTCCCAGTGCAGGGTCAGGCGCTGCTGCTCGAACAGCCCGGCCTCGGCCAGCACGAAGCTGCCGGTGTCGATGGCGCCGAGCACCTTGACCTCGCGTTCGCGGCGTTGCAGCCAATGGGCCAGGCGTTTGTCGTAATACGCCAGGGGCTCGAAACCGGCGACCACGAACAGCGCCTGGACCTCTTCCGGCAGCTCCAGGCCGGCCTCGACGTTGAGCGACATGCCGTTGCTCGCCGCCACCGCCTCGCCGTCCAGGCTGAGCAGGCGCCAGCGGTACAGCTCGCCGCGAAAGCGGTTGGCCACGCGCAGCGGCTCGATGGCCGACATCAGGCCTATCATCGAGAAACCGGGTAGCAGCAGGAAGGCGAAGGTCTGGGTCATGGGCAATCCGCCAGTAGGGTGCCCTCCATTAAGAAGCCAGGCGCCAGCGCCGCGCAAGATAAGGTCGCCATAGGTCAAGCAATGGTCGGCTAAGTGGGAATTTTCCCGCGCAGCGGCGCGTAAGGTGGCTCCATCGGGACCAATCGATCCCGCAACACGGTGGGGGCCGACCGGCCTCTAGAAGAACGAAAGCAAACCGCTGTGACACGATGAGGAGCACCCAGATGAAAGGTCTTACCGCGCTGGCCGCATGCTGCACCCTGAGCTTGTTCAGTTCCTCCCTGCTGGCCGCCGAAGATGCCAGTTGTCAGAAGGCACGTATCGGTCTGGTCGGCTGGACCGACGTGGTCGCCACCACGGCCGTGGCCGCAACTCTGCTCGAAGGCCTGGGCTATCAAACCACCCAGACCCAGGCCTCGCAGCAGATCATCTTTTCCGGCATCGGCAAGAAACAGGTCGACTTCTTCCTTGGCTACTGGAAGCCGCTGATGGACGACAACATCAAGCCGTTCCAGGACAAGGGCGAGGTCAAGGTGCTCGCCGAGCCGGGCCTGAGCGACGGCATCTCCAGCCTGGCGGTGCCCACCTACCTGGCCGAGGCGGGCCTGAGAACCTATGCCGACATCGCCAAGTTCCGTGACCAGCTGGACGGCAAGATCTATGGCATCGACCCGGGCACCGGGGCCAACACCACCATCCAGAAGATGATCGACACCAACCAGTTCGGCCTCGGCGGCTTCAAGCTGGTGGAATCCAGCGAGGCGGCCATGCTCGCGGCGGTCAGTCGCGCGGTCAAGGCCAAGAAGCCGGTGGTGTTCTTCGGCTGGAAGCCGCACCCGATGAACATCAAGATGGACCTGACCTACCTCACCGGCAGCGAGGACGTGTTCGGCGCCGATGAAGGCCTGGCCACGGTATGGACCGTGGTCGCCCCGGACTATGCCCAGCGCTGCCCCAACGTCGACCGCCTGCTCCATAACCTGACCTTCAGCGCCGCCCAGGAAAGCGAGCTGATGGAGCCGATCATGGCCCGCGAGGATGCCAAGGCCGTGGCCCGTCGCTGGCTCAAGGACAATCCGCAGGACCTCGACCGCCTGCTGGCCGGGGTGACCACCTTCGACGGCCAGGACGGCGTGACGGCAGTACGGGCCGCCCTCGACTGAGACGCGCCGCGGCGCCGCCTCCCACTTCAACCATCACCTGCCGTGCGTGCGCCTCTGGCGGCGTACGGCACCCTTTCGCCTCGAATAAGGATGGAGATTCCATGAACTACGAAGTCATCGTCACCTGCGCGGTGACCGGCGCCGGCGACACCGTCGGCAAGCACCCGGCCATCCCGGTCACGCCCAAGGAAATCGCCGCCGCGGCCATCGAGGCAGCCAAGGCCGGCGCCACCGTTGCCCACTGCCATGTGCGCGACCCGCACACCGGCAAGCCGAGCCGCGACGTGGCGCTGTACCGCGAGGTGGTCGAGCGCATCCGCGAGAGCGACACCGACGTGATCATCAACCTCACCGCCGGCATGGGCGGCGACCTGGAAATCGGTCGCGGCGAGCAGCCGCTGGAGTTCGGCGCCGGCACCGACCTGGTCGGTCCGCTGGAGCGCCTGGCGCATGTCGAGGAACTGCTGCCGGAAATCTGCACCCTGGACTGCGGCACCCTGAATTTCGGCGACGGCGACTTCATCTATGTCTCCACCCCGGCGCAGCTGCGTGCCGGCGCCAAACGCATCACCGAGCTGGGCGTGAAGGCCGAGCTGGAAATCTTCGACACCGGCCACCTGTGGTTCGCCAAGCAGCTGCTCAAGGAGGGCCTGCTGGAAGACCCGCTGATCCAGCTGTGCCTGGGCATCCCCTGGGGCGCGCCGGCCGACACCACGACCATGAAGGCCATGGCCGACAACCTGCCGTCGGGCATCACCTGGGCCGGCTTCGGCATCGGCCGCATGCAGATGCCCATGGTCGCTCAGGCCATGCTGCTCGGCGGCAACGTGCGGGTCGGCCTGGAGGACAACATCTGGCTGGATCGCGGCGTGCACGCCAGCAACGGCCAGCTGGTCGAGCGTGCCATCGAGATCATCGAACGCCTCGGCGGCCGCGCCCTGACCCCGGCCGAAGGCCGCGAGAAGATGAAGCTCAAGCGCCGTTGACGATTTTCTCCCCTCTCCCATTGGGAGAGGGGCCGGGGGAGAGGGCCTGTGTGCATCCCCCGAAGCCCGGAGGCAATCCGGGAAAATTTCACCTGCCATGCCCCGGATTGCATCCGGGCTACCGGAGTTCACCATGACCTTCGTTACCGACATCAAGACTTTCGCCGCCCTCGGCACCGGCGTGATCGGCGCCGGCTGGATCGCCCGCGCCCTGGCTCACGGCCTCGACGTGATCGCCTGGGACCCGGCGCCCGGCGCCGAGGCCGCGCTGCGCACGCGCCTGGCCAATGCCTGGCCGGCGCTGCAGAAGCAGGGCCTGGCCCCCGGTGCCTCGCTGGAGCGCCTGCGCTTCGTGGACACCATCGAAGACTGCGTACGCGATGCCGATTTCATCCAGGAGAGCGCGCCCGAGCGCCTCGAGCTCAAGTGCGAGCTGCACGCCAAGATCAGCGCCGCGGCGCGCCCGGATGTGTTAATCGGCTCCAGCACCTCGGGCCTGCTGCCCAGCGAATTCTATGCAGACGCCAAGCATCCCGAGCGCTGCCTGGTCGGCCACCCGTTCAACCCGGTGTATCTGCTGCCGCTGGTGGAGGTGGTGGGCGGCGCGAAGACCGCCCCGGACGCGGTACAGGCTGCCATCGAGGTCTACCAATCGCTGGGCATGCGCCCGCTGCATGTGCGCAAGGAGGTGCCGGGCTTTATCGCCGACCGCCTGCTCGAGGCGCTGTGGCGCGAGGCGCTGCACCTGGTCAACGACGGCGTGGCGAGCACCGGCGAGATCGACGATGCGATCCGTTTCGGCGCCGGCCTGCGCTGGTCGTTCATGGGCAGCTTCCTGACCTATACCCTGGCCGGCGGCCCGGCCGGCATGCGCCACTTCATGGCCCAGTTCGGCCCGGCGCTGAAGCTGCCCTGGACCTATCTGCAGGCGCCGGAGCTGACCGAGGGGCTGATCGATGCGGTGGTCGAGGGCACTGCCGAGCAGCAGGGCGAACGCAGCCTGGATGCCCTGGAGCGCTACCGCGACGATTGCTTGCTGGCGGTGCTGGAGGCGATCCGCCAGACCAAGGCCAGGCATGGTTTCGAGTTCGCCGAGTAACCGCGTCTTTCCGGTGCGTGCGGCGCACCCTACGCGCGCTTAAGCCTGTGCGGGCGCGCCTTGTTTTGTTGGAGCGAGTCCATCCATGTCTGCCCAAGCGCTGAGTACCTACCGTAGCGCCATTCCCCCCGAGTGGGTGGATTACAACGGCCATCTGCGCGATGCCTTCTATCTGCTGATCTTCAGCTACGCCACCGACGCGCTCATGGACCACCTGGGCCTGGACGAGGCGGGGCGTGCCCGCAGCGGCCACACCCTGTACACCCTGGAGTGCCACCTCAACTACCTGGCCGAGGTCAAGCTCGGCGCCGAGGTAGAGGTGCGCACCCAGTTGCTGGCGCATGACGGCAAGCGCCTGCACATCCACCACGGCCTCTACTACCCGGAGGGCGAGGAACTGCTCGCCGCCAGCGAGCAGATGCTGATGAACATCGACACTGCCGGCGGCCGTTCGGCCGCGTTCGACGAGCAGGTGCGGCAACGGCTGCTGGCGTTGGCGCAGGCCCATCGGAGCCTGCCCATACCGCTGCATGTCGGCCGGGTCATAGCCTTGCCCCCGGCCAGGGCCTAGTGCCCGGCCGGCAGGCCAGGATGGCCTGGTGTGCGTCCCCCCATCCCTGACAACAATTTCGCGGGCCAGCATCCCGCAAGGAGACCGCCATGAATGCCGTAGACCCCTCGCTCCAGGCCGCACCCATCGCCGATTGGCGCACCTACCCGATCAGTGCCGATCTGGTCGGCCTCGACGCCACCCGCGACAGCCTGCAGGTCGCCTGGAGCGATGGCCGGGTCAGTCCCTTCCACTACCAGTGGCTGCGCGACAACTGCCCCTGCAGCCAGTGCGTCTACGGCGTGACCCGGGAACAGCTGCTGGAGATCGCCGACGTGGCGGAGGAGCTGGCTCCGCAGCGGACCCGCATCGACGAGCAGGGCCATCTGCTGATCGACTGGCTGGGCGGTCACCACAGCCGCTTCCACCCCGGCTGGCTGCGGGCTCACGCCTATGATTCGGCATCGCGCGAAGAGCGCCAGGCGCAGCGTCCGCAACCGCAGCTGTGGGGCGCCGAACTGGCCGAGCAGTTGCCGCGCTTCGACTACCAGGCGGTGCTCGAGGATGACGCCACCCTGTTGCGCTGGTTGCTGGCGGTGCGCGATCTGGGCCTGACCCAGCTGGTGGCGGTGCCGGCCAGCGAGGGCGTCCTGCTCCGGCTCGCCAAGCGCATTTCCTTCATTCGCGAGAGCAACTTCGGCGTGCTGTTCGACGTGCAGTCCAAGGCCGATGCCGACAGCAACGCCTACACCGCCTTCAACCTGCCGCTGCACACCGACCTGCCGACCCGCGAGCTGCAGCCGGGCCTGCAGTTCCTGCATTGCCTGGTCAACGACGCGACGGGCGGCGAGAGCGTGTTCGTCGACGGGTTCGCCATCGCCGAGGCGCTGCACCAGGAGGCGACCGAGCTGTTCGACATCCTGTGCACGACGCCGGTGGAGTTCCGCAACAAGAGCCGCACCAGCGATTACCGCTGCCTGGCACCGATCATCGCCCTGGATGCCGAGGGGCGGATCGGCGAGGTGCGCATGGCCAACTTCCTGCGCGGCCCGTTCGACGCGCCGGTCGAGCGCATGCCGGCGCTGTATCGTGCCTACCGGCGCTTCATCGCCCTGACCCGCGAGCCACGCTTTCGCCTGCAGCGCCGGCTCGAGGCCGGGCAGCTGTGGTGCTTCGACAATCGGCGGGTGATGCACGCGCGCAGCGAATTCGACCCGGCCAGCGGCGCGCGGCATTTTCAGGGCTGCTATGTCGACCGTGACGAGCTGCTGTCGCGGATCCGCGTGCTGCAGCGCTGATATACCCGAGATGCGCGGCGCTGCAGCGCGCCGCGCATGCCCGGCCTACTTCGGTTTGTAAGCGCAATACCCCGGCCGCGGGCCGACCTTGGGATGATGGCGGCAGGTGTCCGGGCGCTTGTCGTAGACGGTGCACAGGCGCGTCTTGCGATCGAGGAACAGGCAGTCGTTGTTGGACATGCGGGTCAGGGTGAAGATGCCCGACTTCTGGTTGAAGCGCTCGACCACCCCGTCCTTCTGCAGGCGCTTGGCGATGTTCTTCGGCGGCTCGCTGCGCTCGAACTCGTCCACCAGCTCCAGGCGGATCAGGTCGTTCAGGCGTACTTCCACGGGCAGGGTGCAGCAGCTGGACATGCAGCTGTGGCACATGTCGCTGCTGTATTTGGCCCAGGTTTCCAGGCGGTCGAGTTCGGCGGCGGCGATCAGGCGGGGCTTCATCATGGTCGGGTCATGGGCGGTCTGCGCCGCGCGGGTTGGGGGCGGCGATGATAGCGGGCGCGCCGCGTTTGTGAAGCACCGGCTGGCAGTTGGCTACTTTGCGTTGTGCCTGTGACCGCTGTGGCAGTCGTCTCCCTGGGTGTTGGCGAGCGTGCCTCCTATACTGGGCGCACCTCGGCCTGCCAGGGATGCGAGGCGACTTCCTTATCGGAGCGGGACACACTGCATGCAATGGATCTTCATGCTGGTCGGCTTGGTACTCGGCGCTGGGGTCAGCGAATCCGTCACCGGCGCCATTCTCGGCGGCCTGCTCGGCCTGAGTCTGGGCCAGGCGCTGCGCCTGCACGGGCTGGAGCAGCGCAACGGGCAACTGGCCGCCCAGCTCAAGGACTTCGCCGAACGCTTCGAGCGCGGCACCAGCGCCATCCACGAGCGCCTGCTCAGGGTGGAGCAGGGCGAGCGGGGCGAACCGCAGATGCCGCCACCGGCCGAGCAGGCCTCACCCGTCGCGGCCGAGCTCAAGCCCGAACCGCCGCTCGAGCCGGTTGTGGCCGAGGCCGCCACCACCGAGCAGGCGCCAGAGGCGGAGCTGGACTGGACGCTGGAGCCGGAAATCGAAGCGCCGCCGCCACAACCCGCCGAAGCGCCAGCGCCCGTAGCCGCGCAGGTCGCCCAGGAGCCGCCATCGGCGCCCCAGGCTGGCCCCTGGAAACCCCGCGAGCCGCGTGAGCCCAACCTGCTCGAACGTGGCTTCGCCGCCGCCAAGGCCTGGCTGCTGGGTGGCAACACCGTATTGCGGGTCGGTGTGGTGCTGCTGTTCCTCGGCCTGGCCTTCCTCCTGCGCTACGCCACCGAAGGCGTCGAGGTACCGGTCGAGCTGCGCTACATGGGCGTGGCGGCCAGCGCGCTGGCCCTGCTCGGCCTGGGCTGGTGGCTGCGCCTGCGCAATCCCGGCTACGCCCTGGTGCTGCAGGGCACCGGCATCGCCGTGCTGTACCTGACGGTATTCGCCGCCATGCGCCTGCATCCGCTGCTCGACTCCGGCATGGCGCTGGGGCTGCTGGTGGCGGTGACGTTGTGCTCGGCGATTCTCGCCGTGCGGCAGAATGCCCTCGGCCTGGCCGCCGCGGCGGCGCTGGGCGGTTTCGCCGCGCCTATCCTGACCTCCACCGGCAGCGGCAACCATGTCGCGCTGTTCTCCTATTTCGCTCTGCTCAATGCCGGCATCTTCGTCATCGCCTGGTTCAAGGCCTGGCGCCTGCTCAACCTGATCGGCTTCGTCGGCACCTTCGGCATCGGTTTCGCCTGGGGGCTGCGCTCCTACACGCCGGAGCTGTTGTGGAGCACCCAGCCGTTCCTGGTCCTGTTCTTTTTGATGTACTTGGCCATCGGCCTGCTGTTCGCCCGGCGCAAGCTGCGCGAGGCGAGCGACGCCCCCGAGGAGCGCGACGCGCTGCTGCACTGGTCGGCGCGACGCGGCGACTATGTCGACGCCACCGCGCTGTTCGGCCCGCCGCTGATCGGCTTCGGCCTGCAGTTGGCGCTGGTGCGCCATATCGAGTTCGCCGCCGCGTTCAGCGCCCTCGGCCTCGGTCTGTTCTACCTGCTGCTGGCGCACCTGCTCAAGGCGCGTGCCGGGCATCGCGCGCTGCTACTGGTGGAGACCTGCCTGGCACTCGGTGTGGTGTTCGCCAGCCTGGCCATTCCCCTGGGCCTGGACGCGCGCTGGACCTCCGCGGCCTGGGCGGTGGAGGGCGCCGGCATCTTCTGGCTGGGGCTGCGCCAGGGGCGGCCGCTGGCCCGCGCCTTCGCCCTGCTGCTGCAACTCGGCGCGGCGCTGGCCTTCCTCCATGGCCTGGATGCCGGTTACGGCCGCCTGCTGGACGGCTCGCCGCTGGGCGCTTTGATGCTGGCTGCGGCGTTGCTGTTCAGCTACTGGCAGCTGCGCCGGGCACCGCAGGCCGCCAGCCCTTGGGAAAACCGCCTGCTGCCCTGGCTGGGCGTTGTCGGGCTGGCCTCCGTCTACCTGATCGCGCCGCTGCTGCTGGCCGCGCCGGGTACGGCCATCGCCTGGGCGCTGGCGGGGCTGGCCACCCTGCTGGTGGGGCTGCGTATCGGTGCGCGCAGCTTCGTGTTCAGCGCCTTCGCCATTCAACTGCTGGGCGGTCTGCTGTTTGTCGGCCAGATGGCGCTGGATGCGGCCTTCGGTCGCGGCGGTTTCGCCGCCGGCTGGCTGGGTCTGCTGGCCGCCTCGCTGCTCGGCTTCGGCCTGATCGCCGGCATGCTGCTGGCGGCGCGCGATCCGCAGATACGCGCCAGCCGCCGGCTGCTGACCGGGCTGTCGCTGGTGCTGCTGGCGGGGCTGGCATTCGTCAACCTGGCGGTGCTGTTCGTCTTGCCCTGGGTCGCCGCCGCGGCGGTGTGGGGCGGTACGGGCCTGCTGATCCTCTGGCTGGCGCTGTACCTGCAGCAGCGCGTGGCCTTCTACTTCAGCCTGGCGTTGCAGCTGTTCGCCGGCCTGGCCTTTCTCGCCGCCGGGCCGCTGCTGCTGGCGGGGCTGAGCGGCGCGGGGCTGACGCCGCTGGCGCATACCGGCTTCTGGACGCCGGCGGTGCTCGGCCTGGCCGCGCAGGTCGGCGCCTGGCGCCTGCAGGCCCTGGCGCGGCGCGAGGGTGCCGGCGGCATGAACGGCGTCAGCCTGCTGCGCCTGGGCCAGCTGCTGCTGGTCTGGGGCGCGGCCTGGTGGGCCCTGGCGCTGGCCAGCGAGGTGCTGCGCTTCGCCGCCCCGGCGTTGCAGACGGCCCTGTTGCTCGGTGCCGCAACCCTCAGCGTGGCCCTCTGGGGGCTGGTCGCCGCGCGCAGCCAGTGGCGCGAGCTGGCGCTGCTGTGCAGCCTGCTGGCGCCGCTGGGCGGGTTGATCCTGCTGCACGCCTGGCACGGCTGGTATCACCCGGCGGCGAACTTCGCCTGGCTGGCCTGGTTGGCTCTGTTCGCCGTGCATTTCCTCGTCCTGCGCCGGCTCGGCGCCCTGTTGCCAAGCCGGGCGGCGAGCGCGGCGCACGTGCTCGGCTGCTGGCTGCTGCTCGGGGTGCTGGCGCTGGAGCTGCGCTACCTGCTGCTGAGCCTGTCCGAGCACTACAACGCCTGGCGCTGGCTGGGCTGGGCGCTGCTGCCCACCGCCTACCTGTGGGCGATGGCGCTGCCGCGCAGCTGGCCCTGGCCGCTGTCGGCGCATGCCCGCGACTACCGCCTGCTGGCCGCCGCACCGCTGGCGCTGCTGATGCTGGCCTGGTTCTGGCTGGCCAACGCGCTCAGCGCCGGCGACGCCGAGCCGCTGGCCTACCTGCCGCTGCTCAATCCGCTGGAGCTGGGGCTGCTGCTGGGCCTGGGCGCCCTGTTCGCCTGGGGCCGCTTCGCCCTGCCGCGTCTCGGCCTGGAGCCTGCGCGGGCGCTGCAGCTGACCCAGGGCGTGGCGGGGCTGTCGCTGTTCGCCCTGCTGACGGTGATGGTGATGCGTAGCGCCCACCACTGGGGCGGCGTGCCCTGGCACAGCGCGGCGCTGCTGGATTCGATGCTGGTGCAGGCCGGGCTGTCCATCGTCTGGACCCTGATCGCCCTGGCGCTGATGCTCTTCGGTCACCTGCGGGTACGCCGCGAACTGTGGCTGGTCGGCGCGGCGCTGATCGCCGTGGTGGTGGCCAAGCTGCTGTTCGTCGAGCTGGGCAACCGCGGCGGCCTGGAGCGCATCGTGTCCTTTATCGGCGTCGGCGTGCTGCTGCTGGTGGTGGGCTATTTCGCCCCCTTGCCGCCGCGCCAGGCCGAACCACCTTCCAGCAACGAGCAACCACCCTCGGCCCACAAGGAGCCCGCCGCCTGATGCGCATCCGTCCGTTTCTACTGCTGGCCCTGCTGCTGGGCGGCGCCGTACAGGCCGCCGAGCGCCCGCAGGACTTCCGCCAGACGCTGCCGCTGCAGCTGTCCGGCGAGGGCCCCTGGTATCGCCTCGAGCTGCCCATCGCCGCGCACCTGGCCGCGCGCCACGGCGACCTGCGCGACCTGCGGGTGTTCGACGCCGGCGGCCAGGCGCAGGCCTATGCGCTGATTCCCGGGCGCAGCGAGACCCTGGAGCACGAGCAGGAACACGGCGTGCGCTGGTTCCCCCTGCACGGCCGGGCCGATGCCGCGCAGGCGCCGGCGCTGCGGGTCGAGCGCAGCACCACGGGCACCCTGATCGAGCTGCGCGGCGAGTCCGCTGCCGAACCGGACCAGCAACTGCGCGGCTGGCTGCTCGACGCCAGCGCCATCGACGCCCCATTGGTGCGCCTGACCCTTGACTGGAGCGGCGGCGAGGAGGGCTTTCAGCGCTTCGCCATCGAGGCCAGCGACGACCTGCAGCACTGGCGCGACTGGGGCGAGGGGCAGCTGGCGCGGCTGAGTTTCGCCGCCGAGCGCATCGACCAGCGCCAGGTCGAGCTGCCGGGCCAGCGCGCTCGCTACCTGCGCCTGCTCTGGCGCAGCCCGCAGCAGGCGCCGCAGCTGGAGGCGGTGACCCTGCGCAGCCGCCGGCAGGACCATCAGCCGGCGCCGCTGGTGTGGTCCGAGCCGCTGCCGGCGCAGCGCGCTGGCGACGGTCAGTACCAGTGGCAGCTGCCGCTGGCCCTGCCGCTGGAGCGTCTGCGCCTGCCGCTGGAGCAGGCCAATACCCTGGCGCCGCTGCGCTTCGAGGCGCGCGCGAGCGAGCAGGGGCCCTGGCGCCCGCTGGTCAGCGGCCTGCTCTACCGCCTGCCGGAGAACGGCCGCGAGGTGCGTCACGAGGAGCTGGCGCTGCCGGGCTGGCCGGTGCAGCAGTTACGCCTGCACCTGGATGCCCGCGGCGGCGGCCTGGGCGAAGCGGCGCCACGTTTGCAGCTGGCGCTGCGCGCGACCCAGCTGGTGTTCCTCGCCCGCGGCGAGCCGCCGTACCGGCTGGCGCTGGGCCACGCCGGCGCGCAGTCGGCGGCGCTGCCGCTGGCCAGCCTGATCCCCGGCTACAAGCCCGAGCGTCTGGCCGGATTGGGACGTGCCGAGCTGGGCGAGCTGGCCAGCCAGGTGCAGCCGGCGAGCGGCGAGCCGCCACGCGACTGGCAGCGCTTCGGACTTTGGGCTGTACTGCTGCTGGGAGTTGGGTTGCTGGCAGCGATGGCCGCCAGCCTGCTGCGTCGTCCGCCAAACGCCTGAGAGTGCGTGCGGAGCGAACAAACCCCTGTTGCAGCAGGGGTTTTGCAGTATCTTAGGCGCCCTGCGCCGAACCAGGAGTTGAGGTCAGGAAGGCCCTTGCGTATTTCGATTCGCGTCATCGCCCCGTTGTCGTATGCCGTCGCCCCAACGCGCGGCGAGGCGTTCGTTTCCCCGCTGCAGCCGCTGTGGAGAAGGTGCTGATGCAGGCCTGCCTGGCCTCTGCCTGGAGCCTGTCGCCGCCGGTGCTGATGACCCTGCTGGTGTGCTTCGGGGTGATCCTGCTGGCGCACTGGGTGACCCGCCAGCGCGACTTTCCCGGACGCGACAGCTTTATCCTGCTGCACCTGGCCAGCCTCTGGTGGATGGCCGCCGCGGCGCTGGAAATGAGCTTTTTCGCCGCCGAATGCAAGATGTTCTGGGCCAGCATGGCCTGGCCGGGCATCGTCTCCACGCCGACCTTCTGGGCGGTGTTCCTCTGGCAGTACGTCAACAGCATGCGCACGCCGCTGGCGCGCAGCAGCATCCTCGGCCTCAGCCTGGTGCCGCTGCTGGTCTGGGCCCTGGCCCTGAGCAATCCCTGGCACGGCCTGTTCTACGGCGCCGGCAGCGCGCCGATCGACGCCAGTCCGGGGGCGCCGGTGCGCTATCAGCACGGGCCGCTGTTCTACGCCACGGCGGTCTACGTCTACCTGTTCATGGCCTTCTGCATGGGCGTGGTGACCCGCGCCGCGGCGCTCAGCCAGGGGCTGCACCGCCGTCACTACCTGGCGTTCGTGCTGGTCACCGCGGTGCCCTGGGTGGCCAACGTCGGCTACGTGGTGTTCGGCTGGACCCTGTTCGGCTTCGATCCCACGCCCTTCAGCTTCGCCTTCACCCTGGGGGCTTTCTCTTGGCTGATCGTCGGCGTGCGCCTGTTCGACCTGCTGCCGGTGGCCCGTCACCTGCTGCTCGAGGCGCTGCTCGACCCGGTGCTGGTGGTCGACCCGCGTGGGCGGGTGATCGAGGCCAATCCGGCGGCGCTCAAGCTGGCCGGCCTGCAGCAGGGCTGGCAGGGCCGTGAGCTGGGCGACTGGCCGGTGTTCGGCGCCGACCTGCAGCAGCTGCTCGATGAACAGGCCGGCGCCGACCCGAGCTTGCCGCTGACCCTGACCAGTGCGGCGCGCTACTACGAGGTGCGCGTGCGCGCCATCGAGCGCGCCACCCGCCACGGCCCGGTGCTGCTCGGCCATATGCTCTACGTGCGCGACGTCACCCAGCGCCAGCTCAGCGAACTCAAGCTGGCCGAGGCCCTGGCCCTTAGCGAGGAGCGCCTGCGCACCATCAGCAGCCTGCACGAGCAGTTGCGCGAGCAGGCCCTGTGCGATCCGCTCACCGGGCTGTACAACCGTCGCTACCTGGACGAGTTCTTCGCCCGCGAACTGTCCCGCGCCCAGCGCGAGCAGGTGCCGCTGGCCGTGGCGCTGATCGACCTCGACCACTTCAAGCGGCTCAACGACGAATGCGGCCACCTGGTCGGCGACGACGTGCTCAAGTCGGTGGCCCAGCACCTGCTGGACAACCTGCGCAGCACCGACGCGGTGTTCCGCATCGGCGGCGAGGAGTTTCTGCTGATTCTGCCGGGGCTGGATGCGGCGGCCGCGACCAGCCGGATGGAGTCGCTGCGCGCGCAACTGGCGCAGATCGGTCAACCGACGCGCATCGGCGCGCTGCCGGTGACCCTGTCCGCCGGCATCGCCCTGTGGCCGAACCATGGCGAAGGGCTCGATGGCCTGCTGCAGGCCGCCGACGTGGCGCTCTACACGGCCAAGCGCAACGGCCGCAACCGGGTACAGCTGGCCGCCACCGGCTGAGTGCAATCGCCGCCGGATAGGTGTTTTTCGCCGCAACAGTCGCTACATTTGCTGGGCAGTTCATACCAACAACAATAAGGACTCGCCATGAAACGCCTTCTAACCCCGCTGGCGGCCGCCTGCCTGCTGGCCAGTGCCACCCCGCTTTGTGCCGCACCCTACAGCGCTTTCCATGTGTTCGGCGACAGCCTCAGCGACGCCGGCTGGTTCGCCGACCCCGATGGCCCCGCGGGCGCCACCACCCGTTTCACCAACCGCGTCGGGCCGACTTATCAGGATGGCAGCGGCGAAATCTTCGGCCCAGTGGCGCCCATGCTGCTGGGCGATGCGCTCGGTCTCGGCGGCCTCGGCCCGGCCAACTCGGCCGAGGGCGGCAACAACTGGGCGGTCGGCGGTTACCGCACCGACGAGATTCTCGGCACCATCAGCGGCCCCGGCGGTTATCTGGCCTCCACCGGCGGGCGTGCCGACCCCAACGCGCTGTACTACCTGACCGGCGGCGGCAACGACTTCCTCCAGTTCCGCGTGGTCGACACCGCCAGCGCCCAGGCTGCCGCGGGGCGTCTGGTCGACAGCGTGGAAACGCTGCAGCAGGCCGGGGCGCGCTACATCATGGTCTGGTTGCTGCCGGACATCGGCCTGACGCCGAACTTCTTCGGCGGCGGCCTGCAGGATCTGGTGACCTCGCTCGGCGCCGACTTCAACGACGAGCTGGTGCTGCAGCTGGCCACGGTAGATGCCAACGTGATTCCGCTGAACATCCCGCTCAATCTCGCCGAGATCCTCAGCGATCCGGGGCGTTACGGCCTGGTCGCCGATCGCGACACGGTGATCGGCACCTGCTTCGACGGTTGCAGCAATCCCAACCCGATCTATGGCCTCAACGGCAGCAATCCCGATCCGACCAAGCTGCTGTTCAACGACAGCGTGCACCCGACCATCGCTGGCCAGCGGCTGATCGCCGACTACGCCTATTCGCTGCTCGCCGCGCCCTGGGAGCTGACCCTGCTGCCGGAGATGGCCCTGGGCACCCTGCGCGGTCATCAGGATCAGCTGCGCGCCCAGTGGTTGGCCGACTGGGAGGCCTGGCAAGGCGTCGGCCAGTGGCGCACCTTCGTCAACGGCGGCGGCCAGCGCTTGGATTACGACCTGCACGGCGGCGATGCCGATGGCAACGGCTACAGCCTCAACTTCGGCGCCAGCTACCGCCTCGACGAGGCCTGGCGCCTGGGGCTGGCGGCCGGGCTCTACCAGCAGAGCCTGGAGGCCGGCGCGGCGGATTCCGACTACGACCTGCGCAGCTACATCGGCACCGCGTTCGCCCAGTACCAGCACAACCGCTGGTGGGGCGATCTGGCCGCCAGCGCCGGTCACCTGGATTACCATGACCTCAAGCGCCAGTTCGCCATCGGGCCGTCTACCAACTCGGAGAAGGGCGATACCGACGGCCAACTCTGGGCCTTCAGCGGTCGTTTCGGCTACGACATCGCCCAGCCGGGCAGCCAGTGGCACCTGAGCCCCTTCGTCAGCGCCGACTACGTGCATATCGACGTGGACGGCTATGCCGAGGACGGCCAGCGCTCCACGGCACTGAGTTATGACGACCAGGAGCGCAAGTCCCGGCGCCTCGGCTTCGGCTTCCAGGGGCTGTACGACCTGACGCCGCAGACCCGCCTGTTCGGCGAGTTGGCCATGGAGCGCGAATACGAGGACGACGCCAGCGAGGTGCGCATGAGCCTCAACAGTCTGCCGGGGATCGACTTCGAGCTGCCCGGTTATCAGCCGGACGATCGCAGCCTGCGCGGTCACCTGGGCGTCAGCCACAGCCTGGGCAATGGCCTGTCGTTGCGCGGCAGCTACAGCTACCGGCATGCCGACGACGAAGTCCAGCACGGCCTGAACCTGGCGCTGTCGCTGGACCTCTAGTCGCTCCCGCCGCTGCCCGCGCGCGCCGGCGGCGCGCGCGGGCAGATGGCCAGCTGCACGTTCCGTCAGTTTCTCGGCTTTCGCCGCGGCCGCGGGGAGGCGGCCGCGCCGCGAACGGGTTAAACTGCGCGCGATTTTTTTCCTTTCCGGAGCCGTCCATGTCCCGCGTCACCCTGAGCCGCTACCTGATCGAGCAGACTCGCAGCCACAACACCCCGGCCGATCTGCGTTTCCTCATCGAAGTCGTGGCGCGTGCCTGCAAGGCGATCAGCCATCAGGTGTCCAAGGGCGCCCTCGGCGGCGTGTTGGGTAGCCTCGACAGCGAGAACGTGCAGGGCGAGGTGCAGAAGAAGCTCGACGTGCTGTCCAACGAGATCCTCCTGGAAGCCAACGAGTGGGGCGGCCACCTGGCCGGCATGGCCTCCGAGGAAATGGACAACGCCTACCAGATTCCCGGCAAGTACCCCAAGGGCGCCTACCTGCTGGTGTTCGACCCGCTGGACGGCTCCAGCAACATCGATGTCAACGTCTCGGTCGGCACCATCTTCTCGGTGCTGCGCTGCCCGGATCGCAACGGCGACACCGGCGACCTCGGCGAGGATGCCTTCCTCCAGCCTGGCACCCAGCAGGTGGCCGCCGGCTACGCCATCTACGGCCCGCAGACCATGCTGATGCTGACCCTGGGCGACGGCGTCAAGGGCTTCACCCTGGACCGCGAGCTGGGCTCCTTCGTGCTCACCCACGACAACATCCGGGTGCCGGAGGCGACCAAGGAGTTCGCCATCAACATGTCCAACCAGCGCCACTGGGAAGCCCCGGTGCAGCGTTACGTGTCCGAGCTGCTGGCCGGCGAGACCGGGCCGCTGGGCAAGAACTACAACATGCGCTGGATCGCCTCGATGGTGGCCGACGTGCACCGCATCCTCACCCGCGGCGGCGTGTTCATGTACCCGCGCGACGCCCGCGAGCCGGAAAAGCCCGGCAAGCTGCGCCTGATGTACGAGGCCAACCCGATGTCGATGATCATCGAGCAGGCCGGCGGCGCTGCCACCAACGGCACCCAGCGCATCCTCGACATCCAGCCGGAATCCCTGCACCAGCGCGTGGCGGTGTTCCTCGGCTCGAAGGAAGAAGTGCTGCGCGTCACCGCCTACCACCGCGGCTGATCCCGTGCAGCCCTGGCAGCCATTGCTCGACTGGTGGTTCGGCGCCGCCCCCGGCAGCGCCGGCGAGGTCGCGGCGGTGCGCCAGGGGCTGTGGTTCGGCAAGCGTGACAGCCAGGACGAAGAGGCCCGCGAGCGCTTCGCCGCGCTGGTCGAACAGGCCCTGGCCGGCGAGCTGCAGGGCTGGCAGGCCACGGCGCCGGGCTGGCTGGCCAGGCTGATCCTGCTCGACCAGCTGCCGCGGATGATCTTCCGCGACACCCCGCGCGCCTTCGCCGGTGACCCGCTGGCCCGGGCGCTGCTGCAGCAAGGGCTTGAACAGGGCCTGGATCGCCAGTTGACGCTTATCGAGCGGGTCTTCGCCTATATCGTCTTCGAACATGCCGAGGACCTGGCCCTGCAGGATCGCGCCGTCGAGCTGTTTCGCGGCTTGCACGAGCAGGCGGCTGCGGACGAGCGCAGCCTGTTCGCCGACTTTCTCGACTTCGCCGAGCGCCATCGGCGGGTAATCGCCCGCTTCGGCCGCTTCCCCCATCGCAACCTCATCCTCGGCCGCGTTTCGAGCGACGAAGAGCAGGCTTTCCTGCGGGAACCCGGCTCACGTTTCTGAACTCCAAGCGGGCACGTTGCGGCCTGCTATGCCAAGCTTGTCGCGTCCATTTCCTTCAGGAGTTTCATCCATGTCGATGCGTGTCGTCGCGCTGCTCGCCTGCTGCCTGCTGGCCGCCTGCAGCAAGGTCAACCAGGAAAACTACGCCAAGCTCAAGGCCGGCATGAGCAAGGACGAGGTGGAAAGCCTGCTCGGCGCTCCGGGCGAGTGCGCCGGTGCCCTGGGCATGTCCAGCTGCACCTGGGGCGACGACAAGAGCTTCATCAGCGTGCAGTACGCCGGCGACAAGGTGCTGATGTTCTCCGGCAAGGGCCTCAAGTAAAGGGAGTCAGCATGCGTTCGATCATGCTTGCCAGCGCGCTGCTCGCGCTCGTCGGTTGTGCCAACTCGGGCACCGGCCACATTCCTCCGGAGCCGCCGCAAACCATGCAGGTCGACCTGCAGCGCTACCAGGGCACCTGGTACGAGCTGGCGCGGCTGCCGATGTTCTTCCAGCGCAATTGCGTGCAGTCCGAGGCGCATTACCGCCTGCGTGACGACGGCCGTATCGAGGTGACCAACCGCTGCCGTGACGACGACGGCGAGTGGCAGGAGGTTCGGGGCGTTGCCGAAGCGCAGGTCGAGGGCCGTACCGACAAGCTCTGGGTGCGCTTCGACAACTGGGCCAGCAAGCTGCTGCCGATCCAGGGCGACTACTGGGTGCTGTACCGCGATGACGACTACCGCGTCGCGCTGGTCGGTCATCCCGAGCGCGACTACCTCTGGCTGCTGTCGCGCACCCCGCAAGTGGACGCCGCCACCCGCGACAAGCTGCTCGCCGTAGCGCGCGAGCAGGGTTACGACACCGCCGAGCTGATCTGGCGCCAGGCCGACTAGGGGCCTGCCGGGCTACTCCCAGTCCAGCCGCGCCAGCCTCCATTGGTCATCTTCGAGCCACCATTCCAGCTGCACCGCATAGTGCCGCGCGCTGTCGGGGATCAAACCCTCGGCGCCGCTCAGGCCGAGCTGGGCCTGGGTATGACCCTTGCTGACGATCGCGGCATCGATCCAGCTGTTCTTGCCCAGGGCGATCACCTGGATGTTCTTGTGGCGCAGGAACAGCAGGGTCATGGTGCGCTTGGCCCACTCGCGGTCCAGTTCCTGGCGGGCGAGGAAGTCGGGGTGCAGCTGCGCCATCACCGCGCCGGTGTCCTTGGCTTCGATATTGTCCTGCAACTGCTGCACGGCCGCTTCCAGCGCCGCCTGCGGGTCGTCCTTGCCGCCACAACCGCCCAGCAGCAGGGCGAAAAACAGCGCCAGGGGCCAGGTCGGAACGCGTATCGGCATGCTGAAACTCCTTTTTCATGGTTATGATGCCCGGCAGAGCGGAACACGGCAGTTGTAGCCCATCGAGCCAGGAGCCCCACCATGCAGACTTTGTATCCGGAGATCAAACCCTACGCCCGCCACGAGCTGGCGGTCGAGCCGCCTCATGTCCTCTACGTGGACGAGAGCGGGTCGGCGGACGGGTTGCCGGTGCTGTTCATCCATGGCGGGCCCGGCGCCGGTTGCGATGCTGCCAGCCGCCGCTACTTCGATCCCAACCACTACCGCATCGTCACCTTCGACCAGCGCGGCTGCGGCCGCTCGACGCCGCACGCGAGCCTGGAGGGCAACAGCACCCAGGCGCTGATCGGCGATATCGAACGTATCCGCGAGCACCTGGGGATAGACAAGTTCGTGCTGTTCGGCGGCTCCTGGGGCTCGACCCTGGCGCTGGCCTACGCCCAGGCGCATCCGCAGCGGGTGCACGGGCTGATCCTGCGCGGCATCTTCCTGTGCCGGCCGCAGGAGTTCCACTGGTTCTATCAGGAGGGCGCCAGCCGCCTGTTCCCCGACTACTGGGAGGACTACCTCGCGCCGATCCCGGCGGAGGAGCGCGGCGACCTGATGCAGGCCTTCTACAAGCGCCTCACCGGCGCCGACCAGATCGCCCAGATGCACGCGGCCAAGGCCTGGTCTACCTGGGAGGGGCGCACCGCTACCCTGCGCCCCAACCCGCAGGTGGTCGAGCGCTTCAGCGAGGCCCACCGCGCGCTGTCGATCGCCCGCATCGAGTGCCATTACTTCGTCAACCAGGCCTTCCTCGAGCCCGATCAGCTGCTGCGCGACATGCCGAAGATCGCCCACCTGCCGGGCATCATCGTGCACGGTCGCTACGACGCCATCTGCCCGCTGGACAACGCCTGGGCGCTGCACCAGGCCTGGCCCAACAGCGAGCTGCAGATCATCCGCGACGCCGGCCACTCGGCGGCCGAGCCGGGCATCACCGACGCCCTGGTGCGCGCCGCCGAGCAGATGGCCCGGCGCCTGCTCGACCTCGCCCCGGACGAAGCATGAAGGCGCTGATCCAGCGCGTCAGCGCCGCGCGGGTGGAAGTGGCGGGCGAGGTGGTCGGCGCCATCGACCGGGGCCTGCTGGCGCTGGTCGGCGTCGAGCCGCAGGACGATGCCGGCAGCGTCGCCAAGCTGTTGCACAAACTGCTCAACTACCGGGTGTTCGGCGACGAGGCCGGCAAGATGAACCTGTCGCTGACGGACGTGCAGGGCGGCCTGCTGCTGGTGTCGCAGTTCACCCTGGCCGCCGACACCAAGAGCGGCCTGCGCCCGAGTTTCTCCAGCGCCGCAGCGCCGGCTCAGGGCCAGGCCCTATTCGAGCTGCTGCTCGAACAGGCGCGGGCGCAGCATGCGCAGGTCGCCAGCGGCCGCTTCGGCGCCGCGATGCAGGTGCACCTGGTCAACGATGGGCCGGTGACCTTTCTCCTCGAGAGCTGAGCGGCTGCGGCCAGTGCAGCCACTCGGCGGCATACAGCGTCCAGAGGATGATCAGCGGCTGGAACGGCAGGCGCAGCCAGTAGTACCACTGCACGCTGGGCAGGCCGTCGACCTGCAGGCCATGCAGGGCGTTGTGCAGGTTGGCCGGAAACACGCAGACGAAGTACAGCGCCAGCAATCCCCCCGCCAGCCTGCGTGTGCGCGGCCAGAGCAGGCCGAGTGCGCCAGCGATCTCGCAGGCGCCGGTCAGCAGTACCAGCTCCAGGTGCCAGGGCAGGTAGGGCGGCATCATCGCCAGGTAGCGTGCCGGAGTCAGCCAGTGATCCACGCCGATCAGCAGCAGGGCCAATGCCAGGGCCAGGCGCATTCGCGTCGGCCAGCTTGTCGGTCCGGGGAGACCCAGGCGCACGGGCACCGCGGCGAGCAGGCTGAAAACCAGCAACAGGGCAACGAATAGCATGACGGTTCCTCCGGCGGAGCTGGTGCCCGTTGCCCGCTGCGGGCATGATGTGGGCGTTGTCAACATATTAGAGGAGATGTTGCTGGTGTCAACATGTGAGGAAGAGGGCGTTCGCGCCTATCACCATGGCGATTTGCGCTGCGCTCTGCTGGCGGCGGCCGGCGAGCTGCTGGACGAGGGTGGCGCGGCTGCGATCAGCTTGCGCGAGGTGGCGCGCCGGGCCGGGGTTTCGCATAACGCGCCCTATCGGCATTTTGCCGATCGCGATGCCTTGCTGGCGGCGCTGGCCGCCGAGGGGTTCGCCGAACTGAGTCGGCGCATGGCGCTGCTGCCGGCGTCGCGCCTGCAGGCATTGGGGCAGTGTTACGTGGCCTTCGCCCTGGAGCAGCCGGGGCGTTTCGCCCTCATGTTCGGCGGCGTGGCAGACAAACGGCGCTACCCGCAGTTGCAGCAGGCGGCGCAAGCCCTCTACCGCCAGCTCGGGGCCAGCGTGCAGGCCGTGGCGCCAGGCCAGGACCTGGCGACCGCCAGCCTGGCGGCCTGGAGCCTGGTGCACGGGCTGGCGCAACTGCTGCTGGACGACCAGCTCCCTGGACAGGACGCAGAGGCCGCCGCCCAGGCGGTGACCGGGTTGTTCGTCGCCGGATTGGGGGGCGCCTAGCCCGTCGCGGTCATTCGGGACGGGCGCGGGTTCAGAACAGCCGCGCCAGCAGCGCCGGTACCGCCGTCTCCACCCGCAGGATGCGCTCGCCGAGTTGCACCGGTTGCAGGCCCGCGGCCTGGCCCAGCAGCGCCACCTCGTAGGGGATCCAGCCGCCTTCCGGGCCTATGGCCAGGGTCACCGGGCCTGAAACCGCGCGCGGGCAGGGCGGATGGTCGCCGGGATGGCCGACTAGGCCGAGCGTGCCGGCGGCAAGCAGAGGCAGACGATCCTCGACGAAGGGCTTGAAGCGCTTTTCGATCAGCACCTCGGGCAGCAGGGTATCGCGCGCCTGCTCCAGGCCGAGGATCAGTTGCTCGCGGATGGCTTCGGGTTCGAGGAAGGGGGTCTGCCAGAAGCTCTTTTCCACCCGGTAGCTGTTGACCAGCACCAGGCGCGGCACGCCCATGGCGGCAATGGTCTGTAGCACGCGCTTGAGCATCTTCGGCCTGGGCAGGGCCAGCACCAGAGTCAGCGGCAGCTTGGCCGGCGGCGCCTGGGTGAGGGCAACCTGCAGTTCGGCGTGCTCATCGTCCAGGGCCAGCAGTCGGCCTTCGCCCATCTGCCCGCCGAGGCGGCCGACGCGCAGGCGGTCGCCAGCGGCGGCGCGGTGTACTTCGTGCAGGTGCTTGAGACGGCGGCCGGTGAGGCGGGCACGGTCGGCGCCGATGAAGTCGGCGTCCTCCAGCAGCAGCAGGTTCACGGCAGCGGTGCGGGCGGCTGGTCTTCGGGCTTGGCCTCGTCCTCGGCGTCGGCCTGGGCTTCGCTGCGCTGCTTGACCAGGCTGCCGGCCAGCACGCCGGCCTCGAACAGCAGCCACATCGGCACCGCTAGCAGAGTCTGCGAGAACACGTCCGGCGGGGTCAGCACCATGCCGACCACGAAGCAGCCGACTATCACATAGGGGCGGCTCTTGCGCAGGGTGGCGACGTCGACGATGCCGACCCAGATCACCAGGAAGGTGGCGATGGGAATCTCGAAGGCCACGCCGAAGGCGAAGAACAGGGTGAGCACGAAGTCCAGGTACTGGCCGATGTCGGTCATCATCGCCACCCCCTCCGGGGTCACGCTGGCGAAGAAGCCGAACATGATCGGGAACACCACGAAGTAGGCGAAGGCCATGCCGGCGTAGAACAGCAGGATGCTGGAAATCAGCAGCGGCACGGCGATGCGCTTCTCGTGGCTGTACAGCCCCGGCGCGATGAAGCCCCAGGCCTGATGCAGGATCACCGGCATGCCGAGAAACAGCGCGCACATCAGGGTCAGCTTGAACGGCGTGAGGAAGGGCGAGGCGACGCCGGTGGCGATCATGGTCGCGCCTTCCGGCAGGTAGGCGCGCAGCGGCGCGGCGACCAGGGCGTAGATGTCCTGGGCGAAGTAGAACAGTCCGGCGAAGATCAGCAGGATGATCACCACGCAGCGCAACAGGCGCGCGCGCAGCTCGGTCAGGTGCGAGACCAGGGGCATTTCCTGGTCGGCGTCCGGGTGTCGGCTCATGGCTGGCGTGGGGTGTCCTGGCTGGTGGGCGCCGGCTCGGCCTTGGCGGGCTCGCTGGCAGGCTTGGCGGCAGGGTCGAGGATCTCCTGCTTCATCGCCTTCATTTCCCGCTCCAGTTCGAGGATCTGCTCGTTATGCAGCTGGCGGCGGATTTCGTCGGCGCCGATCTCGCGTTCCACCTCCGCCTTGATCGCGCTGAAGCTGCGCTTGATCCGGCCGATCCACAGGCCGGCCGTGCGCACCGCGCCGGGCAGGCGCTCGGGGCCGAGCACCACCAGGGCGACCAGGGCCACCAGCAGCAGTTCGCTGAAACCGACGTCGAACATGGCTCAGTCTTTCTTCGCCGGCTCTTCGACCTTGCGCGCCTGGGCGTCGATGGTCTGCCCCTTGGGCTCTTCCACCGCCGGTTTCTCGGCTTCGCCGTTGTCCATCGACTTGCGGAACCCCTTGATCGCGTCGCCCAGGTCCGAGCCCAGGCTCTTCAGGCGCTTGGTGCCGAACAGCATGACCACGATGAGCAGGATGATCAGGAGTTGCCAGATGCTGATGCCACCGAATCCCATGATGCGTTCTCCGTTGTGAGAGGTTGTTCAGTTTTGCGGTCGCGCGGCTTTTTCCGCGTGGCCGGACAGGCCGAAGCGCCGCTCCAGTTCGTCCAGCACGGCCTGCGGGTGCTGGCCGAGGGCGGCGAGCACCACCAGGCTGTGGAACCACAGGTCGGCGGTTTCGTAGATCAGGTCGCTGCAGTCGCCGCTGGCGGCGGCGTCCTTGGCGGCGAGGATGGTTTCCACCGACTCCTCGCCGAGCTTCTCGAGAATCTTGTTCAGGCCCTTGTGATACAGGCTGGCGACGTAGGAGCTGTCGGGGGCGGCGCCCTTGCGCGCCTCCAGCACCTCGGCCAGGCGGCTCAGGGTGTCACTCATGGCGGTGTCCTGCGTGATAGATGGCGTGCGGGTCTTTGCGCACGGCGTCGACGATTTTCCAGCCGCCGTTGTCATAGACGCGGTAGAAGCAGCTCTCGCGCCCGGTGTGGCAGGCGATGCCGCCGAGCTGTTCGACCATCAGCACGATTACGTCGGCGTCGCAGTCCAGGCGCAGCTCGTGCAGCTTCTGCACGTGGCCGGATTCCTCGCCCTTGCGCCACAGCTTGCCGCGCGAACGTGACCAGTAGATGGCGCGCTGCTCACTCACGGTCAGGCTTAGGGATTCGCGGTTCATCCAGGCCATCATCAGGATGCGGCCGCTCTGGTGATCCTGGGCGATGGCCGGGACCAGGCCGTCTTCGTTCCAGTGGATTTCGTCGAGCCAATCGTTCATCGGGATTCCGTGTCTGCTGCGCCGGGCCGTGGCCCGTCAATACGCCAAGTGTGCCAGTGCGGCGGCCGACTGGCTATCGGCGCAGCACCAGATAGAGCCCGCCGCCGAGCATCAACCAGGCCGGCCAGGCCGCCAGCAGCGGCGCCAGGCCCTGCACCGCGCCGGCGCCGATCAGCGCCGCGCCGAGCAGGCGCAGCGGCCACTGCCCGTTGGTCGGTTGTGCTGCCTGCGGCGCCGGCTGTTGCAGGCGCTCCAGGGCGTCGCGGGCGATCTGCGACAGGTGCGGCACCTGCTCGGCCTGCTGCTGCAGGTTGCGCAGCAGATGCAGCGGACTGACCCGCTCGCGCATCCAGCGTTCGAGGAAGGGCTGCGCGGTGCTCCACAGGTCCAGGTCCGGGTACAGCTGGCGACCCAGGCCCTCGATATTCAGCAGGGTTTTCTGCAGCAGCACCAGCTGCGGTTGCACTTCCATGTTGAAGCGCCGCGCGGTCTGGAACAGGCGCAGCAGCAGCTGCCCGAAGGAAATTTCCTTCAGCGGCCTCTCGAAGATCGGCTCGCACACGGTGCGGATCGCCGCCTCGAATTCGTTGACCTTGGTATCGGCCGGCACCCAGCCGGAATCGATGTGCAGCTGCGCCACCTTACGGTAGTCGCGTTTGAAGAAGGCGATCAGGTTGCGCGCCAGGTAGTCCTGGTCCTCGTCGGTGAGGCTGCCGATGATGCCGCAGTCGATGGCGATGTACTGCGGACTCCAGGGCGTGCGGGTGCTGACGAAGATGTTGCCGGGGTGCATGTCGGCGTGGAAGAAGCTGTCGCGAAACACCTGGGTGAAGAAGATTTCCACGCCGCGCTCGGCCAAGAGCTTCATGTCGGTGCGCTGGTCGGCCAGGGTCGCCAGGTCGGTCACCGGGATGCCGTAGATACGCTCCATCACCAGCACCTGCGGGCGGCACAGGTCCCAGTACACCTGTGGCACGTAGAGCAGCGGCGAGCCGTCGAAGTTGCGCTTGAGCTGGCTGGCATTGGCCGCTTCGCGCAGCAGGTCGAGTTCGTCGTAGATGGTCTTCTCGTAGTCGCCGACCACCTCTACCGGGCGCAGGCGGCGGGCGTCGGCCGAGGCCTGCTCGGCGATGCGGGCGAGCAGGAACAGCCAGGCCAGATCCTGGCGGATCACCGGCCTTAAGCCCGGGCGGATCACCTTGACCACCACCTCTTCACCGCTTTTCAGCTGCGCGGCGTGCACCTGGGCCACCGAGGCGGAGGCCAGCGGCTGGCTGTCGAAGCGGGCGAACAGCTCGCCCACCGGCGCGCCGAGCTGGCCTTCGATCAGGGCGATGGCCTGGGCTTCGGGGAAGGGCGGCACCTGATCCTGCAGGCGCGCCAGCTCGTCGGCGATGTCCGGCGGCAGCAGGTCGCGGCGGGTGGAGAGCAGTTGGCCGAACTTGATAAAGATCGGCCCCAAATCTTCCAGAGCCAGGCGCAGGCGCGCGCCGCGCGACAGTTGCAGCGGCTTGCGCGGCAGCCAGCGCCAGGGCAGCAGCCAGCCCAGGGCGCGCAGCCACACCGGCAGCGGCAGTGCCAGCAGCAGCTCGTCCAGCTGGTAGCGGACGATCACGCGCTGGATGCGCAGCAGGCGGCGAACGGCGAGTAGTTTCATGCGTCGGGCTTAGGTCGTGAGGCGAGGCGCTCGATGCGCGCCTCGAGGCGGTCGAGGGCGAGCTTGAGCTGGTCCAGTTCGGCGAAGCGCACCTCGGCCTCGCGCTGGCCGACCAGGCTGCGCGATTCTTCGGCGAGGTAGTCGGCCAGGTCCTGCTTGAGGCTGGCGGCGCCATTCGCCGCGAGGTTCACCCGGCTGCGCAGATGGCCGGCGAGCAGGGGGCTGGCGACTGGGCCGAGCCAGCGCGACAGTTCGTATTCCCAGTCCAGCTCCAGGTCCTGGAGGATGCCGGCCAGCTCCAGCAGCACCGCGCTGTCGCCGTCCAGCGACACTTCCGGGCGGTGCAGCACGGCGGTCTTGTCGCGGCTCAGCGCCAGGCGCGCCAGGCTGGCGGCGGGGGCGGTGAGGCTGCAGTCGGCGGGCGCCTGCCACTGCCCGGCCAGCTGCAGGCCGTCGCCGCTGGGCAGGATGAACAGCTCCAGCGCCGGGCTCTGGCAGTGCACGGCGATCACCTTGCCGGCCAGCTTGTGCAGGCGCGGCAGGGCGGTGCCGTCCAGGCGCAGGACGCGATTGAGGCCCGCCTCGACGCCGGCCAGCAGCCCGCTCAGCAGCATCAGGGCTTGATGCCGCGGTGCAGGGCGACGATGCCGCCGGTCATGTTGTGGTAGGTGACGCGCTCGAAGCCGGCCTCGACCATCATCGCCTTGAGGGTCTCCTGATCCGGGTGCATGCGGATCGACTCGGCGAGGTAGCGGTAGCTGTCGGCGTCGTTGCTGATCAGCTTGCCGGCCAGCGGCATGAAACTGAACGAGTAGGTGTCGTAGGCCTTGGCCAGCAGCGGGTTGCCCGGCTTGGAGAACTCCAGCACCAGCAGGCGCCCGCCGGGCTTGAGCACGCGCAGCATGGAGCGCAGGGCGTCTTCCTTGTGTGTCACGTTGCGCAGGCCGAAGGCGATGCTGACCACGTCGAAGTGGTTGTCGGGAAACGGCAGCTTCTCGGCATCGGCCTGGACGAACACCACGTTGCCGGCCACGCCCTTGTCCAGCAGGCGGTCGCGGCCGACCTTGAGCATGGAGTCGTTGATGTCGGCCAGCACCACCTGGCCGCTCGGGCCGACCAGGCTGGAAAACTTGCGGGTCAGATCGCCGGTGCCGCCGGCGATATCCAGCACGCGGTTGCCCGCGCGCACGCCGGAAAGCTCGATGGTGAAGCGCTTCCACAGGCGATGCAGGCCGCCGGACAGCACGTCGTTCATCAGGTCGTACTTGGCCGCCACCGAGTGGAACACCTCGGCCACTTTTTCCGCCTTCTGGCTTTCCGGCACGTCCTGGAAACCGAAGTGGGTGGTGGGTTCCTGCTCCTGGGCCTTGCGTGGATCGCTCATATCGCTCTACCGGCTAAAGATCGCCGCTCATTCTAAAGGCGCCCGGCGCCTTTGTCTTGCCCGGGTGCCCGGCCGCGCGGCGGGCTGGTAGAGTGATGTGACCCCATGCCGCAGGCCACGGCCGCCGCGGCGCCCGGCAGTCAGTCGAAGGAGTTGCCATGTCCCGTATTCGCGTCGAACGTCCCCACCAGCTCGGCCGCGCCGCCGCGCGCGAGAAGGCCGAGCAACTGGCCGAGCGCCTGGCCCGCGAGTACGACGTGCGCTACCGCTGGAACGGCGACACCCTGGAGTTCAAGCGCAGCGGCGCCGACGGCAGCATCGAGGTGGGCGAGGATCGGGTGTGCGTCGAGCTCAAGCTGGGCCTGCTGCTGTCGGCCATGGGCGGCAGCATCAAGCGCGAGATCGAGCAGGTGCTGGACAAGTCGTTGGCGTAGGTTGGCGCTAAGCGCAGCGAAGCCCAACAGGGAGCGCGCAGTGCTCCGCCCGACGATCTCGGCGCCTGGCGCGCCGCCGCCCGGCTGCAATCCGGGGGCTCCACCATGGTGGAGCGGTGACGCGCGATCCACCCTGCCGCGCGCCTAGTATGCGATTTCTAATTTTTCTCCCTAGGGTGTACCCAAGCCTGCATTCCGTGGGCGTTTCCGCTAACTGTCAAAGCGCGTGAGGTGCACCATGTCGAAAGTTGCCGTGAAGAAGAAAGTCGAAGCCGTGGCCGAGGACAAAGCCGGTCTGCTCGATGACGTCAAGGGCTATGCCCGCAAGATCTATCTGGCGGGCCTGGGTGCCTACGCCAAGGCCGGTGCCGAGGGTGTCGAGTACTTCAAGGAACTGGTCAAGAGCGGCGAGAGCCTCGAGAGCAAGGGCAAGCAGCTGGTCGACGAACAGGTCGAAGCCGCCAACAGCCAGATCGAATCGGTAAAGAAAACCGTCAACTCCAACGTCACCAGCGTCAAGGGCAAGGTCGAAGTGCAGCTCGACAAGATCGAGAAGGCCTTCGACACCCGTGTCGCCGCCGCCCTGAACCGTATCGGCATTCCCTCCAAGCAGGATGTTGAGGCACTCTCTGCTAAGCTGGATGAGCTGAGCGCGTTGCTCGAGCACGTCGCGCGTACCAAATAAGGAGATCAGGATGGCTGTTAAGAAGAAAACCGAGAAACAGACCAGCTCCTGGATCGGCGAGGTCGAGAAATACTCGCGCCAGATCTGGTTGGCAGGCTTGGGCGCTTACTCCAAGGTCAGCAAGGACGGCACCAAGCTGTTCGATACCCTGGTCAAGGACGGCGAGAAGGCCGAGAAACTGGCCAAGAGCGAAGTCGACAAGCAGGTCGATGCGGTGAAAGCCGGCGTCGGCTCCAAGGTCGGTTCCGCCAAGTCCAAGGTCGATGAGGTCAAGGACAAGGCGATCGGCAAGTGGAGCGAGCTGGAAGAGGCTTTCGACAAACGTCTGAACAATGCCATCTCGCGGCTGGGCGTGCCCAGCCGCAACGAGGTCAAGGCATTGAACGACAAGGTCGACAGCCTGACCAAGCAGCTGGAGAAGATCGCTGGCGTGTCGGCCAAGTCGGTGGCCAAGCCGGCGGCGAAAGCGGCTGCCAAGCCGGCACCGAAAGCCGCGGCGAAACCGGCCGCCAAGCCGGTGGCCAAGGCTGCCGCCAAGCCGGCTGCAAAACCTGCGGCCAAACCGGCAGCGGCCAAGCCTGCGGCCGCCGCCAAGCCGGTCGCCAAGCCCGCTGCCAAACCGGCAGCCAAGGCCGCGGCGAAACCTGCTGCCAAGCCGGCGGCGAAACCGGCAGCGGCGAAGAAGCCGGCGGCGAAGAAGCCTGCCGCGCCCAAGGCCGCTGCAGCGAAACCGGCCGCTGCGGCCCCCGTCGCGGCTCCCGCGGCGACGCCTGCAGCTCCGGCACCGGCCCCGGCTGCCGTTGCGGCGACGCCTGCCAACCCGTCCTGAGTTTCTCGGGATCACAAGCGCCCGGCCTAGTGCCGGGCGTTTGCGTTTCTGCGCGGCTCAGGCGTCCAGGTAGCGCTGCGCCAGTTGCTCGGCGGCGAAGCGCGAAGGCGCAGCCAGGTGTGGCGCCACCAGCATCATCACCTGATAGACCACCAGGCGACTCTCGCCGTCGCTGCCGAGGATGCGCTGGTAGTCGAGGGAGAACAGCAGGGTCAGGGTGATCTGCTCCACCAACTGGCCGAGGGCGCGGGTGTCGCTGACCAGTTGTCCCTCGGCCATCAGTCGCGCCAGCAGGGCGGCCAGGGTGCGCTTGAGCGAGTTCAGCCAGTGGCGGATGCCGCGCGCCAGCTTGGGCAGGCGCCCGGCCAGGTTGGACAAATCCTGGAACAGGAAGCGGTACTGCGCCAGGCGCTCGACGATCAGGTGCAGGAACAGCCAGTAATCCTCGACGTCCAGCTGCGCCTCGGCGGGCGGGTCGAGCAGCGGCGCCATCTCGGCCTGGAAGCGCTCGAACAGCTCCAGCACCAGCGGCTCCTTGCCGTGGAAGTGGTAGTAGAGATTGCCCGGGCTGATGTCCAGCTCGTTGGCGATCTCCAGGGTGGAGACGTTGGGTTCGCCCTGCTGGTTGAACAGCTGCAGGGCGGTGTGCAGGATGCGCTCGCGGGTTTTCATCCGGTCTTCTTGTCGGTGGCGCGGAGGCGTTGACGATAACGCGGCCGGCGCGGCGCCGGCCAGCCCTTCAACGGATATGCACGTAGGTGCCGGGCGCGGCCTCCATCGGCGGATGCTTCTGGTCGCCCAGCGCCAGCAGGGTCTCGCGCTGCTCGCCGGAGCGTGCCTGAATCCATTCCAGCCACTGCGGCCACCAGCTGCCCTGTACGTGCTGGGCATCGTGATACCAGGCGCGCGGGTCCGAGGTCAGCTTGCCGTTCTCGTAGTAGTTGGCCTTGGGGTTGCCCGGCGGATTGAGGATGCTCTGGATATGCCCGCTGTTGGACAGGATGAAGCGGCGGTTGCCACCGAGCAGCAGGGCCGAGCGGTACACCGCGTCCCAGGGCGTGATGTGGTCGTTGATGCCGGCCACGCTGAAGCTGTCCACCGTGACCTTGGCCAGGTCCACCGGCGTGCCGCAGACCTCCAGGCCGCCGGCGCGGCTGAGCGGGTTGTGCTTGAAGAAGTCGATCAGGTCGCCGTGCAGCGCCGCCGGCAGGCGGGTGTTGTCGTTGTTCCAGTAGAGGATGTCGAAGGCCGGCGGCTGCTTGCCGAGCAGGTAGTTGTTGACCCAGTAGTTCCAGATCAGGTCGTTGGGGCGCATCCAGGCGAACACCTTGGCCATGTCGCGGCCGTCCAGCACGCCCTGCTGGTAGGAGCGGCGCTTGGCCGATTCCAGGGTCTGCTCGTCGGCGAACAGCATGGCCGGGCTGTCGATCTGGCTGTCCAGCAGGCTGACCATGTAGGTGGCGCTGGCCACCTTGCGCAGCTGCCGCTTGGCCTGCAGGTGGCCCTGCAGGGCGGCGATGGTCAGGCCGCCGGCGCAGGCGCCGAGCAGGTTGACCTCCTTGCTGCCGGTGATCGCGCGGCAGGCGTCGACGGCTTCCTCGACCGCCTGCACGTAGCTCGACAGGCCCCATTCGCGGTGCCGCGCGTCCGGGTTGCGCCAGCTGATCATGAAGGTCTGCAGGCCGTTCTTCAGCGCGTACTGGACGAAGCTCTTGTCGGTGGACAGATCGAAGATGTAGTACTTGTTGATCTGCGGCGGCACGATCAGCAGCGGCTTGGCGTACTGTTTCTCGCTCATCGGCCGATACTGGATCAGCTCCAGCAGCTCGTTGCGAAACACCACCGAGCCGGGGGTGCAGGCCAGGTTGCGGCCGACTTCGAAGGCGTGCTTGCTGACCTGGCTGGGCAGGCCGTCGTTGTGCAGCAGGTCGTCGAGCAGATGGCGCATGCCCTTGAACAGGCTGCTGCCGCCGCTGTTGAACAGCTCCTTGAGCGCCAGCGGGTTGAGCAGGCTGTTGGACGGCGCCAGGGCGTCGCTGAGGATCGCCGCGAGAAAGCGCGCGCGGGCGCGGTCGTCGGCCGACAGCTCGCTGTCGTCGATCCAGGCGCCCAGCTGCTTCTGCCAGGCCAGGTAGGCTTGCAGGCTGCGCCGGTAGAAGGGGTTGAGCTGCCAGGTGGGGTCGGCGAAGCGCGCGTCCTGCGGGTTGGTCTTGTGCAGCGTATCGCCGAGCAGCACGCGGCCGAGCTGGCCGCCGAAGGCGAGCAGGTGGCGGCTGCTGCGCACTGGATGCTTGAGCCCCTGCACGGCGAGCAGGCGCACGGTGGAGAGCAGGTCGCGGCCGCGCACACCAACCACGGCGCTCTGGGCGTTCATGAACGTGGCAGGCGTTGGCAGGGCGCCGCTATTGGGCTTGTCTCGCATGGGGCAACACTCCGTCGTCAATCCTGGTAGAGACTTTCAAGGTACGAGGCTGCGCAGCAAGCCTTGTACCAAGCGCGCCGGAAGGGCATTCCAGACAGCCGCGCGCATCAGGCGGAGGCGCCTCGGCGGCCTCCTTGTCGAGCAATCTGACAGCCTTGCACTACAGTTGTGCGCTCAATGCTGGCGTGCCGGGGCGGGCTGCGGGTGCATCACCGCGCGCTGCCGTTCCTCCTCGAGAAACTTCATGATGATCGGTGCCACCGCCTCGGCGCGGGTCACCAGGAACAGGTGGCCGTCGTCGATCACGTGCAGTTCGGCGTTGGGGATGCGCCAGGCCAGCAGGCGCATGTTGATCAGCGGGATCAGCGGGTCGTCGTCGCCGGCCATCACCAGGGTCGGCTGACGGATCTTGTGCAGCCAGTGGATGCTGGTCCAGCCGAGGCCGGCGAACAGCTGCCAGTAGTAGCCCATCTTGCCGCCGGAGCGCACCTTGCTGGCGTGCGCCATGGCCAGCTTGGGATCGCGGCGGAAGGCGCCGCCGTAGATGTCCGGGGCGATGCGCACGCCGTAGGACGGCTGCACGTAGCGCCGCGGGCTGGCCATGCGCCAGAGCACCTTGGGCTTGCCCGGCACCATCACCGCGCCGGCCGAGGTGGCGGCGAGGATCAGCTTCTTGCAGCGCTCCGGGTAGTCGTGGGCGAACTGCTGCGCCAGGGCGCCGCCCCAGGACACGCCGATGGCGTTGACCTGGCCGTAGTCGAGGTAGTCGAGCATGCGCGCCGCCAGCTTGGCCAGGCCGGGGAAGCGGTAGGGCGTGGCCGGGGTCGACGAGCCGCCGACGCCGGGCACGTCGAAGGCGATCACCTCCAGGTCCGGGTCGAGGGCCTGGACGAAGGGCATCACCAGCTCCAGGTTGGCGCCGATGCCGTTGAAGATCAGCAGCGGCACCAGCTGGCCGTTACCGGGGCGCACCGCGGTGCGGATGGTCTGACCATCGAGGTCGATGGTGCGAAATACGAAAGGTGACGGCATGCGCGCGAGCCCTATCAGTTGAAACGCTGGGGGCGACCGTCCCGGCCACTCCCAGATTCACCAGGGCGAGCCTGGTTCGCCGGCGTCGCGGCGAGCGGCACCTCCCAGTGCCGCAGGCAGTGTGGCGCAAACTGCGCCGAATCAGCGTTCGTGCACATAGGTGCCCGGGGCGGCTTCGCCGGCCGGATGTTTCTTGTTGCCCAGCGCGGTGGGCGCGTTCTTGGTCTTGCCCGAGCGCTCGGCCAGCCAGCTCTGCCAGTGCAACCACCAGGAGTCGGCGTGCTTGGTCGAGCCTTCCTGCCAGGCCTTGGGGTCGGCCGGCATCTCGCTGTTGGTCATGTAGCGCGCCTTGGGGTTGCCCGGCGGGTTGAGGATGCTCTGGATATGGCCGCTGTTGGACAGCACGAACTCGCACTTGCCGCCGAACAGGTGGGCCGACTTGTAGCAGGAGTCCCAGGGGGTGATGTGGTCGGTGGTGCCGGCGACGCAGAAGAAGTCGCAGGTGACCTGCTTGAGGTCGATCGGCGTGCCGCAGACCTCCAGCGCACCCGCACGGGTCAGCGGGTTGGTTTGGAACATGTCGATGAATTCGCCGTGCAGGGCGGCCGGCAGGCGTGTGGTGTCGTTGTTCCAGTAGAGGATGTCGAACACCGGCGGCTCGTTGCCGAGCAGGTAGTTGTTGACCCAGTAGTTCCAGATCAGGTCGTTGGGGCGCATCCAGGCGAACACCTTGGCCATGTCGCTGCCTTCCAGCACGCCGGCCTGGTAGGAGCGGCGCTTGGCCGCCTCCAGGGTCTTCTCGTCGGCGAACAGCGCCACCTGGGTGTCGAGCTGGGTGTCGAGCACGCTGACCAGCAGGGTCAGGGCATGCACCTTTTGCTCGCCGAGGGCGGCGTAGTGGCCGAGCAGGGAGGCGGTGGTCAGGCCGCCGGAGCAGGCGCCGAGCATGTTGACGTCCTTGCTGCCGGTGATGGCGCAGATGACCTCGATGGCTTCCTTGAGCGCCTGGATATAAGTGGACAGGCCCCACTCGCGCTGCGCCTTGGTCGGGTTGCGCCAGCTGACCACGAAGGTCTGCACCTGGCTGCGCAACAGGAAGCGCGCCAGGCTCTTGTCCGGCGACAGGTCGAACACGTAGAACTTGTTGATCTGCGGCGGCACCACCAGCAGCGGGCGCTCGTGCACGCTCTCGGTGATCGGCTTGTACTGGATCAGTTCCAGCACGTCGTTGCGAAACACCACGGCACCCTCGGTGGTGGCCAGGTTCTTGCCGACCTCGAAGGCCGCCATGTTCACCTGGCTGGGCATGCCGCCGTTGTTGACCATGTCCTTGGCCAGGTGCGACATGCCGTCGAGCAGGCTCTTGCCGCCGGTTTCGAAGAAGCGTTTGAGCGCGGCCGGGTTGGCCATGCTGTTGGACGGCGCCATGGCCTCGGTCATCAGGTTGATCACGAAGTGGCCGCGGCTGGCGTCCTGCTCGGACAGCGAGCTGTGCTCGATCCAGTCGTGCAGTTCCTTGCGCCAGGCCAGGTAGGTCTGCAGGTAGCGGCGGTACAGCGGGTTCTGGCTCCAGGCCGGGTCGGCGAAGCGGCGGTCGCCGTCCTCGGGCTTGAGCTCGGACTGGCCGAGCATGACGTTCTTCAGCTCCAGGCCGAAGTGGGCGACGTGCTTGGCGCTGTGGAAGGGTTGCTTGAGCGCTTGGGCCAGCACCATGCGGGCAGAGGTCAGGAGGTCCTTGCCGCGAATGCCGACCACCGGGTTGAGTCCCAGGGTGTTTTCCGAGGCCTGGCGTTTCAGGTCTTCGTTGTTCTTATCACTCATCTACGACGCTCCATTGTCCTGAGACGAATACCGGCGTGTTGGCGCGCGCGGCGACACAGGGCCTGGTACTGCTCGGGTTACCGGGGGCGGATCGAGTCCGCATCTTTCGTTGCACCTGGCGCAGCCAAATGCAGGGAACCTGCCAGTTCCTTGGTTACCCGAGTTTGTGAAGTTAAGCAAGCTGGTCGATGGCGCGGGAGTATGCCGCGATAGATTAGAAAACGCGCCCTAACTCCGCCGAACCTGAGCCGCGGGCGCAGGGCCGCACGCTCTGCGGCGAGGCTTTGCCCGAAGGCTCAGAGCATCAGACGGACGACCGATTCGTCGGGGTCGCGGGATTTGCCGGCGGCGCTGAGCTGGGCCAGGTAGTCGGCCCACAGCTGCTCCTGGCGGGTGGCCAGTTCGAACAGGTAGTCCCAGGTGAACAGGCCGCTGTCGTGGCCGTCGTCGAAGCACAGTTTCAGTGCATAGTTGCCGGCCGGCTCGATGCGCTCGAGCCCGACATTGAGCTTGCCGGTCTGCAGGATGGGTTTGCCATGGCCCTGCACCTCGGCCGAGGGCGAGTGCACGCGGAGGAACTCGGCGCTGAGCGAGTAGCTCTGCTCGCCGTAGCGCAGCTCCAGGGTCCTGGAGGCCTTGTGCAGTTTGATCGCGCTGGGGATGGGCATGCTGGATGTCCGTTGTCGGTAGCCCGGATGCCATCCGGGGGCTTTCAGGGGCCCCGGATTTCACCCGGGCTACGGGGCTTACAGAATATAGCGCGACAGGTCTTCGTCCTGCGCCAGCTCGCCGAGGTGGCCGTTGACGTAGGCCGCGTCGATGCGGATCGGCGTAGCGCTGTGCTGCGCGGCCAGGTCGCCGGCGCTGAAGGAGACTTCCTCGAGCAGGCGTTCGAGCAGGGTGTGCAGGCGCCGCGCGCCGATGTTCTCGGTCTTCTCGTTGACCTGCCAGGCGATCTCCGCCAGGCGCTGGATGCCGTCTTCGGCGAACTCGATGTCCAGGCCCTCGGTCTTCAGCAGCGCGGCGTACTGTTCGGTGAGCGAGGCGTGCGGCTCGCAGAGGATGCGCTGGAAGTCCTGCGGGCTGAGCGCCTTGAGCTCGACGCGGATCGGCAGACGACCCTGCAGCTCGGGCACCAGATCGCTGGGCTTGGCCAGGTGGAAGGCGCCCGAGGCGATGAACAGGATATGGTCGGTCTTGACCATGCCCAGCTTGGTGTTGACCGTGCAGCCCTCGATCAGCGGCAGCAGGTCGCGCTGCACGCCCTCGCGGGAGACGTCGGCGCCGCCGGTGTTGCCGCGCTTGGCCACCTTGTCGATCTCGTCGATGAAGACGATGCCATGCTGCTCCACCGCCTCCAGGGCGCGGGCCTTGAGTTCCTCCTCGTTGACCAGGCGCGCGGCTTCCTCGTCGCGCACCAGCTTCAGCGCATCGGCGACCTTGAGCTTGCGGCTCTTCTTCTTGCCCTTGCCGAGGCCGGCGAACAGGTTCTGCAGCTGGTTGGTCATTTCCTCCATGCCCGGCGGGGTCATGATCTCCACGCCCATGGGCGACTCGGCCACCTCGATGTCGATTTCCTTGTCGTCCAGCTGGCCTTCGCGTAGGCGCTTGCGGAACAGCTGGCGGGTGTTGGAATCCTCGCTGCGCACCGGTTCGTCGCCGAAACCCTGGCGCGCCGGCGGCAGCAGGGCGTCGAGGATGCGTTCCTCGGCGGCGTCCTCGGCGCGGTGGCGGACCTTGGTGATCTCCTGCTCGCGCAGCATTTTCACCGCGGCGTCGGCCAGGTCGCGGATGATCGACTCGACGTCGCGGCCGACGTAGCCGACCTCGGTGAACTTGGTCGCTTCCACCTTGAGGAAGGGCGCATTGGCCAGCTTGGCCAGGCGCCGGGCGATCTCGGTCTTGCCGACGCCGGTGGGGCCGATCATCAGGATGTTCTTCGGCGTCACTTCCTGGCGCAGCTCGGCCGGCAGCTGCATGCGCCGCCAGCGGTTGCGCAGGGCGATGGCCACGGCGCGCTTGGCGTCGTCCTGGCCGATGATGTGGCGGTTGAGTTCGTGGACGATCTCGCGGGGCGTCATGGACATGGAATCGGGCTCGCTATCGAATCGGGATGAACAACCGGACGCTATTCGGCGGCGTCCAGTTCCTCGAGGGTCTGGTGGTGGTTGGTGAACACGCAGATGTCGCCGGCGATGCCCAGCGCGGTCTCGGCCACCTCGCGGGCGCTCAGCTCGGTCTTCATCAGCAGGGCGCGTGCCGCGGCCTGGGCGAAGGCGCCGCCGGAACCCATGGCGATCAGGCCTTCCTCGGGTTCGACCACGTCGCCGTTGCCGGTGATGATCAAGGAGGCGTCCTTGTTGGCCACCGCCAGCATGGCCTCCAGGCGGCTCAGGCTGCGGTCGGTACGCCAGTCCTTGGCCAGTTCGACGGCGGCGCGCACCAGGTGGCCCTGGTGTTTTTCCAGCTGGCCCTCGAAGCGCTCGAACAGGGTGAAGGCGTCGGCGGTGGCGCCGGCGAAACCGGCCAGCACCTGGCCGTGGTAGAGGCGGCGGACCTTCTTGGCATTGCCCTTCATCACGGTGTTGCCGAGGGATACCTGGCCGTCGCCGGCCATCACGACCTTGCCGTGGCGGCGCACTGAAACGATGGTGGTCAAGGGGAGAGTCTCCACGCAGCGGGGCGAATTGCCCGGATGCAGACTCAGATGGGGGGGCCGCCGCGGCTTTTCAACCGACGGCGGACAAAAGGCGGATCAACGGACCTGGCGCTGCTGTAACAGCAGATTGCCGAAGCCGCTGGCGGCCAGGGTCTTCTGCGCGCCGGCCAGCTGTTCGCGGTTGGCGAAGGGGCCGACCAGCACGCGGTGCCAGGTTTCCTCGCGCACCTTGCCGGTTTCCACCCGCACGTTCTGGCCGAGCAGGATGATCTGCGCGCGCAGGCTGTCGGCATCGTCACGGCGGCGGAACGAGCCGGCCTGGAGGAAGAACTGGGTGGTCAGCGGCGCGGCGGCGATCACCGGCGGCGGGGGCGGCGGCACCTGGCCGTTGAGCGCGGCCTCGGCGCGGGCGGCGTCGATCTTCGCCGCTTCCTCCGGGGTCACCGGTTTCTGCGCCGGAGCCGGCGGCGGGGTCTCTTCCAGCGCCTGCGGCAGGATCACCTCGGACTCCGGCAGCAGGGTGTAGAAGTCGTACTTGGGCTTGCTCGGTTCGCTCGGCGCCGGCTTGGGGGCCGGTTTGGCGGTGCGCGGCGGCTCGCCCTTGTCGCGCTGGATCTCGTCGCGACCCGGCTCGAGGCTGAACAGGAACATGAAGAAACCGCCGACCAGCAGGCCGCAGGCCAGCCAGATCCAGCCCGGCACCGGCTTCTTCGCCGGCGCCTGGTAGCGGCTGGCGCCGCGCTTGGGGGCGGGTTTCTTGCGCGCGGCCATTTACATGCGCTCCAGGGTTTCCAGGCCGAGCAGCTCCAGGCCCTGCTTGAGCGTGCGGCCGGTCAGGGCGGTCAGGCGCAGGCGGCTGTGCTGGGTGGCTTGGTCCTCGGCGGTGAGGATCGGGCAGTTCTCGTAGAAGCTGGAGAACAGCCCGGCCAGGTCGTACAGGTAGCTGCACAGCATGTGCGGCGTGCCCTTGTCGGCGACGCTGGCGAGCAGCTCGCCGAACTGCGCCAGCTTGGCACCGAGCGCCTGTTCCTGCTCGGCGACCAGGGTGATCTGCCCGCCGATCTCCTCGATGCCCTTGCCCAGCTTGCGGAACACGCCGGCCACGCGGGTATAGGCATACAGCAGGTAGGGCGCGGTGTTGCCCTCGAAGCTCAGCATCAGCTCGAAGTTGAAGCTGTAGTCGCTGGTGCGGTGCTTGGACAGGTCGGCGTACTTCACCGAGGCGATGCCGACCACGCGGGCGATGCGGCGCAGCTCCTCTTCGGCCAGCTCCGGGTTCTTGCTCTTGACCAGTTCATAGGCGCGCTGCTCGGCCTCGTCGAGCAGCTCCACCAGCTTCACCGTGCCGCCGTCGCGGGTCTTGAACGGGCGGCCGTCCGGACCGTTCATGGTGCCGAAGCCCATGTGCTCCAGCTCCATGCTGGGCGGCACGAAACCGGCCAGGCGCGCGCAGGCGAAGACCATCTGGAAGTGCAGGGCCTGGCGCTGGTCGACGAAGTACAGCACGCGGTCGGCCTTGAGCACGCCGGCGCGGTAGCGGGTGGCGGCCAGGTCGGTGGTGGCGTACAGGTAGCCGCCGCCGGCCTTCTGCACGATCAGCGGGAGCGGGTTGCCCTCGGCGTTCTTGAACTCGTCCATGAACACGCACTGGGCGCCGTTGTCCTCGGTCAGCAGGCCCTTGGCCGCCAGATCGGCGACCACCTGCGGCAGGTCGTCGTTGTAGGCGCTCTCGCCCTTGACGTCGGCCATGCTCAGCTTGACGCCGAGGCGGTCGTAGATGGCCTGGCAGTGGCTCAGGGAGATGTCGTTGAAGCGGTGCCACAGGCGCAGGCACTCGGCGTCGCCGGCCTGCAGCTGGACCACCAGCTGGCGGGCGCGGTCGGCGAACTCGGGGGATTCGTCGAAGCGCTTCTTCGCCGCGCGGTAGAAGCCTTCCAGGTCGGCCAGCTCGCTTTCGGCGGCGGCCGGGTTTTCCTGCATGTAGGCCAGCAGCATGCCGAACTGGGTGCCCCAGTCGCCGACGTGATTCTGCCGGATCACGGTGTCGCCGAGAAACTCCAGCACCCGCGCCACGCCGTCGCCGATGATGGTCGAGCGCAGGTGGCCGACGTGCATCTCCTTGGCCAGGTTGGGCGCCGACAGGTCGACCACCACGCGCTGCGCCGGGCCGTTCTTGCGCACGCCGAGACGCTCATCGGTCAGTGCCGCCTCCAGGCGCTGGGCCAGGGCGTCGCTGTTCTGGAAGAAGTTGAGAAAACCCGGGCCGGCGATTTCCACCTTGGCGACGCCGGCGTCGGCCGGCAGGGCTGCGATCAGCTTCTCGGCCAGCTCGCGCGGCTTCATCCCGGCCGGCTTCGCCAGCATCATGGCGATATTGCTGGCGAAGTCGCCGTGGCTCTTGTCCTTGGTGTTCTCCACCTGGATGGCCGGGCTCAGGCCTTCGGGCAGCACGCCGTCGGCAGTGAGGCGGTCGAGGGCTTGCTGGATCAGGTGGCGAATGCTGTCTTTCATGGTCGGCTCGGGTCGCCCGGGGGCATTGGTCGAAAACTGCGCATTATAAAAGCAGCCGCAAGCGGCAGGCCATAACTTGTAGGCACCAAGGGTTGTCTGGTCGCGAATCGAGAAGCTGGAGCGCACGGTGCCCCCACGGCTGGGCGAATCGCTGGTGCGTTCAAAACAGATCGATCGGGTCGACGTCCAGCGACCAGCGCACCGCGCGGCCGCTGGGCATCTGCTCCAGCGCCTGCAGCCAGGGCGTGAGCAGGCGGTGCAAGGGGGCGCGGGCGTTGCCCTGCAGCAGCAGCTGGGCGCGGTAGCGGCCGGCGCGGCGTTCCATCGGTGCCGGCACCGGGCCGAGCAGTTCGATGCCGGAAAGGCCCAGTTCGTTCAGCAGCAGCTCGGCTTCGCTGCAGGCTTCGTCGAGAAAACCCTCGGCCTGCCCCGGTTTGTGCGCCTCGGCGCGCAGCAGCGCCAGGTGGCAGAAGGGCGGCAGGCCGGCGCCGCGGCGCTCGGCCAGGGCCTGTTCGGCGAAGGCGAAGTAGCCCTGCTCGGTCAGCTGCACCAGTAGCGGGTGGTCGGCCAGGTGGCTCTGGATGATCACCTTGCCCGGCTCCTCGGCACGTCCGGCGCGGCCGGCGACCTGGACGATCATCTGCGCCATGCGCTCGCTGGCGCGGAAATCGGCGGAGAACAGGCCGCCGTCGGCATCGAGGATCGACACCAGGGTCACCCGCGGGAAATGGTGACCCTTGGCGAGCATCTGGGTGCCGATCAGGATGCACGGCTCGCCCTTGTTGATGGTGGCCAGCAGCTTGGCCATGGCGTCCTTGCGCGCGGTGCTGTCGCGGTCGATGCGCAGCACCGGGTAGTCGGGAAACAGCAGCGCCAGGCGTTCCTCGGCACGCTCGGTGCCGGCGCCCACCGGGCGCAGGTCGACGTGCTGGCACTTGGGGCAGTTGCTCGGCCGGCGCTCGACGTGGCCGCAGTGGTGGCAGCGCAGCTCGCCGTGGCGCTGGTGCACGGTCATCCGCGCGTCACAGCGCGGGCATTCCGACAGCCAGCCGCAGTCGTGGCAGAGCAGGGTCGGGGCGAAGCCGCGGCGGTTGAGGAACACCAGCACCTGCTGGCCGGCGGCCAGGGTCTGGCCGATGGCCTGCTGCATCGGTCCGCTGATGCCGGAATCCAGCGGCCGGCTCTTCACGTCCAGGCGCAAAAAGCGCGGGGCGATGGCGCCGCCGGCGCGCTGGGTCAGCCTGAGCAGGGCGTAGCGGCCGCTGTGGGCGTTATGCAGGCTCTCCAGCGACGGGGTGGCCGAGCCCAGCACTATGGGGACGTTTTCCTGGCGCGCGCGCACCAGGGCCAGGTCGCGGGCGTGGTAGCGCAGGCCTTCCTGCTGTTTATAGGAGGCGTCGTGCTCCTCGTCGACGATGATCAGCCCCGGATTCTGCAGCGGGGTGAACAGCGCCGAGCGGGTGCCGATGACGATATCGGCCTCGCCGTCGCGCGCCGCCAGCCAGGCGTCGAGGCGCTCGCGGTCGCTCACCGCCGAGTGCAGCAGGGCGATGCGCGCGTTGAAGCGGCGGGCGAAGCGGTCCAGGGTCTGCGGCCCCAGGTTGATCTCGGGAATCAGCACCAGCGCCTGCTTGCCGGCCTCCAGGCACTGGCGGATCAGCTGCAGGTAGACCTCGGTCTTGCCGCTGCCGGTGATGCCGGCCAGCAGGTAGGCATTGAACTGGCCCCAGCCGGAGGCCACGGCATTTACCGCCGCGCGCTGCTCGGCATTCAGCGGCAGCTCCGGCTGCGCCAGCCAGTGCGCCGGCTTGGCGTGCGGCTGGGTGCGGCGCACCTCGACCCGCACCAGGCCTTTTTCATGCAGCAGCTGCAGGCTGTCGCGGTTGAGCTGCAGCTGGCTGAGCAGGCCGTGGGCGACGCCGTGCGGATGCTGCGCCAGCGCCTTGAGCGCCTCGCGCTGGCGCGGCGCGCGGGCCAGGCGCGGATCCTCGAGGCTGGCGCCGCTGTTGGCCAGCCAGTAGCGCTCCTGGCGCGTCTCCGCCGGCTCGCCCTGGCGCAGCAGCACCGGCAGCGCCCAGCTCAGGGTATCGCCGAGGCTGTGCTGGTAGTACTGCGCGGTCCACAGGCACAGCTTGAACAGCGCCGCCGGTAACGGCGGGCGGGCGTCGAGCAGTTGCAGGGCGGGCTTGAGCTTGTCCGCCGGCACTTCGCTCTGGCTGTCGACCTCCACCAGAATGCCGATCATCTCGCGCCGGCCGAACGGCACGCGCAGGCGCACGCCGGGCTGCAGCGCGCTGCGCGGCACGCCGGCGGGGGCGCGGTAGTCGAACAGGCGGCGCAGCGGCGAGGGCAGGGCGAGGCGCAGGATCAGGTCGGGCACACGAGCCTCCATGGACAGGCCGGCGATCTTAGCACGCGACGGTCGGCACCCCGCGCGGCTTGCATCGACTGGCAGCTCTGGTATGATCCGCGGCCTATTTCTGTGCGGTGCCTGACGTTGGGTCGGGTGGCGGCACAAACACCCCGAGGAAACCCCCATGAAAGCCGATATCCACCCGAATTACGTCGAGATCGACGCCACCTGCTCCTGCGGCAACGTGATCAAGACCCGCTCCACCCTGGGCAAGAACCTGAGCCTCGACGTTTGCTCCGAGTGCCACCCGTTCTACACCGGTAAGCAGAAAGTGCTGGACACCGGCGGCCGTATCGATCGCTTCAAGCAGCGCTTCGGCGTGTTCGGCGCTACCAAGTAAGCGACCGCGCGATTGCGTAACGGCCCATGGTCTTGTCCGTGAAGCTGAAAAAGGCGTCCCTGGTGGGCGCCTTTTTCGTTTCTGTCGCCTGGGCAGGGCTCGCCCAGGCCTTCTGCCCGTTGCAGGCGGATCTGCCGCAGCTGGCGGTCAAGCAGGTGGTGGACGGCGATACCCTGCGCCTGGTCGATGGTCGCAGCGTGCGCCTGATCGGCCTCAACGCGCCGGAACTGGGGCGCCAGGGGCGTAGCGACGAACCCTTCGCGGTGCAGGCTCAGCGCCGTCTGCAAGCGCTGGTGGCGGCCAACGACGGCCGTGTCGGCCTGCGTCCGGGGCGCGAGGGCAAGGATCGCTACGGCCGCACCCTGGCCCATCTCTATGACCGCCAAGGGCGCAATCTGGAGGCGCAGCTGCTGGCCGAGGGGCTCGGTTTCATGGTCGCGGTGACGCCCAACGTCGCCTTGGCGAGCTGCCAGCAGGCGGCCGAGCGTCAGGCGCGCCAGCAGCGCCTGGGGCTGTGGCGCAAGGAGCAGGTGCAGGCAGCCGGTCAGTTGCGCAGCGGCGGCTTCGCCCTGCTCGGCGGGCGCGTGAGCCAGGTGCAACGCAATCGCGGCGGCCTGTGGCTGGAGCTGGACGGCGGGCGGGTATTGCGGGTGGCGCCGGCGCTGCTTGAGCAGTTCGATGTGCGCGCGTTGCGGCGCCTCGAGGGCGCGCGGGTGGAGGCGCGCGGCTGGGTGATCGACCGCCAGTCCCGCGGCGGCTTGAAATCCGCCCAGGCGCGGTGGATGCTGCCACTGACCCACCCGGCGATGCTGGAGGTGTTGCCATGATGCGAACCGTGCTTGTCTGTCTGGCCTGTGCCTGGCTGGCCGGTTGCGCGGTCAACCCGGCCACCGGGCGCAACGACTTCGTGATGATGAGCGAGCGCCAGGAACTGGATCTCGGCGCGCGCTACAACCAGGAAATCCTCAAGCAGTACCCGCGTTACGACGACGCCAGGCTGCAGGCCTATATCCAGCGGGTCGGCGAGCGGGTGGCGCGCAACAGTCATCGCAGCCAGCTCAACTATGTCTTCACCCTGGTCGACAGCCCCGACATCAACGCCTTTGCCCTGCCCGGCGGCTATATCTACATCCACCGCGGCTTGCTCGCCTACCTCAATTCCGAGGCCGAGCTGGCCGCGGTGCTCGGTCACGAGGTCGGTCACGTCACCGCGCGGCACAGCGTGCGCCAGCAGAGCCAGTCCACCGCCTGGGGTCTGCTCGGCCAGGCCGCGGCCATCGGCACCGGCATCGGCGCGGTGGGCGACCTGACCGGCGTGATGGGCAACGCCTTCGTGCGTGGCTACGGCCGTGACATGGAGCTGGAGGCCGACGGCCTCGGCGCCCAGTACCTGGCGCGCAGCGGTTACGACCCGCAGGCGATGATCGAGGTGGTCAAGGTGCTGAAGAACCAGGAGGACTTCGCCCGTGCCCAGGCGGCCAAGCGCGGCGAAGCGGTAGCCGCCGGCGGTTATCACGGCCTGTTCGACACCCACCCGGACAACGAGCGACGCCTGCAGCAGGTGGTCGGCCCGGCCCGCGCCCTGGTCGGCGAGTCTCAGGAAGTGGGGCGCGATACCTTCCTGCAGATGCTCGACGGCCTGGTGTTCGGCGACTCGGCCGCCAGCGGCATTCGTCGCGGGCGGCACTTCTATCACGGCGAACTGGATTTCACCCTGAGCTATCCGGCCGGCTGGCAGCTGGTCAATCGCCCGGACGTGCTGATCGGCCACAGCGCCGATCAGCAGGCCTTCGTCGCCATGACCCTGGAGGTGGCGGACACGCGCCTGACGCCCGCGGAATTTCTTCGCCAGCGGGTCGGCAATCAGCGCCTGGCCGCCGGCGAAGAGCTGCGCCTGGGCGCGCTGCAGGGCTACACCGCGGTGCTGCCGGGGCAGCCGGCGCGGCGCGTGGCGGCGATCTACCGCGGCGAGCGGGCCTATCTGTTCATCGGTGTGGTGAAGGGGCGCGCCTCCCTGGAAAGCCAGGACCAGCATTTCCTCGAGGTGATCCGCAGCTACCGCCCGCTCAAGGCCGAGGAACGCAAGCTGGCCGAGCCGGTGCGCCTGCGCCTGGCCCGCGCCAAGGCCGGGCAGAGCCTGGCGGCGCTGGCCAAGGACAGCCCGCTGCCGGGTGACGGCGAAGCCCAGCTGCGCCTGCTCAACGGGCTCTATCCCGGCGGTGAGCCGCGTCCCGGCGACTGGCTGAAAACCCTGCGCTAGCCGGTCGATTCAATAGCGACCGAACGGTCTTGTGCAGCTGTATACAACTTGCGTATCCTCGGCCGCCTGCCCGTTCAACAGCCAACAAAAGCGGAAATGCCACTATGTCAGATCTCAAAACTGCCGCTCTCGAATATCACGCTCAACCCCGCCCGGGTAAGCTGAGCGTCGAGTTGACCAAAGCCACCGCCACCGCCCGCGACCTGTCGCTGGCCTACAGCCCGGGTGTCGCCGAGCCGGTCCGCGAAATCGCCCGCGACGCCGAGCTGGCCTACCGCTACACCGGTAAAGGCAACCTGGTGGCAGTGATTTCCGACGGCACCGCGATCCTCGGTCTGGGTAACCTCGGCCCGCTGGCCTCCAAGCCGGTGATGGAAGGCAAAGGCGTGCTGTTCAAGCGTTTCGCCGGCATCGACGTGTTCGACATCGAAGTCGACTCCGAGAGCCCGCAGGCCTTCATCGACACCGTGAAACGCATCTCCATCACCTTCGGTGGCATCAACTTGGAAGATATCAAGGCCCCCGAGTGCTTCGAGATCGAGCGCGCGCTGATCGAACAGTGCGACATTCCGGTGTTCCACGACGACCAGCACGGCACCGCCATCGTCACCGCCGCCGGCATGCTCAACGCCCTGGAAATCGCCGGCAAGACCCTGGAGCAGGCGAAGATCGTCTGCCTCGGCGCCGGCGCCGCCGCCATCTCCTGCATGAAGCTGCTGGTGAGCATGGGCGCCAAGGTCGAGAACATCTATATGCTCGACCGCAAGGGCGTGATCCACGCCGGTCGCGACGACCTCAACCAGTACAAGGCGGTGTTCGCCACCGAGACCGACAAGCGCACCCTGGCCGATGCCCTCGATGGCGCCGACGTGTTCGTCGGCCTGTCCGGCGCCAACCTGCTGAGTCCGGAAGACCTCAAGCGCATGGCGGCCAACCCGATCGTCTTCGCCTGCTCCAACCCGGATCCGGAAATCAAGCCGGAGCTGGCGCACGAGACCCGCAACGACGTGATCATGGCCACCGGTCGTTCCGACTACCCGAACCAGGTCAACAACGTGCTGGGCTTCCCCTTCATCTTCCGCGGTGCCCTGGACGTACGCGCCACCCGCATCAACGAGGAAATGAAGATCGCTGCCGCCCTGGCCCTGCGCGACCTGGCCAAGCTGCCGGTGCCGCAGGACGTGTGCGACGCCTATGGCGGTATCAAGCTGGAGTTCGGCCGCGAGTACATCATTCCCAAGCCGATGGACCGCCGCCTGATTACCGTGGTCTGCGATGCCGTGGCCAAGGCCGCCATCGAGTCCGGCGTGGCCACGCTGCCCTATCCGAAGCACTATCCGCTGAACTCGGTGGACGAAGTGTTCAACGGCTAAGGCCAGGCAATAAAAAACCCGCTTCGGCGGGTTTTTTATTGCCTGCAGAAAGGCCTCGCCTTGGCCGAAGGCGTGATCCGGGAGTGCCCGTCGGATCAGGCTTCGACGGTCTAGCCTGGGGCTGTTCTAGAACAGATCGATCGGCGCCATTTCGTCGGCCGGCAGCGGGCTGCCGGGAACGCCCATGCCGGGCTCGAACTCGCTCATCGGCGGCGGCGAATCCTCGCTCTTGAACAGCTCGAAGTAGGCATCCGGCGTACCGGGCGCCGCGGCGCGGCCGCTGAGCGGGTCGACGCGCAGGGTGAGCAGCCCCTTGGGCTCCTTGGGCCGGTGGCTGGGGCGATCCTTGAGCACGGCGCCCATGTAGCTCATCCAGATCGGCAGCGCCACGGTGCCGCCGTATTCGTGGCGGCCGAGGCTTTCCGGCTGGTCGAAACCGGCCCAGACGGTGGTCACGTAGTCGGCGTTGTAGCCGGAGAACCAGCTGTCCTTGGATTCGTTGGTGGTGCCGGTCTTGCCCGCCAGGTCGTCGCGTCCCAGGGCCAGGGCGCGGCGGCCGGTGCCGCGCTTGATCACGTCCTGCAGCATGCTGGTCATGATGTAGGCGGTGCGTTCATCGATGATCTGCTCGGCGACCTTGGGTTCCTCCAGCGGCAGCTCGGCCGTAGCGTTCACCGTCAGCGTGGCGCTGTCCGTGGCCGGCGCGCTGCTCGGCACTCGCGCCGGATTGGCGTGGAACAGCGGTTTGCCGTTGCGGTCGTCGATGCGCTCGATCAGGTAGGGCTCGACCTTGTAGCCGCCGTTGGCGAAGGTGGCCCAGCCCTCGGCGATTTCCAGCGGGGTCAGGCTGGCGGTGCCGAGCGCCAGCGACAGGTTGCGCGGCAGGTCCTGCGGCTCGAAGCCGAAGCGCTCGATGTAGCGCAGGCTGCGGTCGATGCCCATGTCCTGCAGCAGACGGATGGAAACCAGGTTGCGTGACTTGTACAGCGCCTCGCGCAGGCGGATCGGGCCGAGGAAGGTGTTGTTGTCGTTCTTCGGCCGCCATTTCTGCGACAGGTAGTCGTCGGAGAGGATGATCGGCGCGTCGTTGACCAGGGTGGCGGCGGTGTAGCCGCTGTCCAGCGCCGCGCTGTAGATGAAGGGCTTGAAGCTGGAGCCGGGCTGGCGCTTGGCCTGCACGGCGCGGTTGTAGTTGCTCTGGTCGAAGGAGAAGCCGCCGACCAGGGCCTGGATGGCGCCGCTGTAGGGGTCGAGCGACACCAGCGCGCTCTGCGCCGCCGGAATCTGCAGGAAGCGCAGGCTGCCGTCAGCCTGGCGCTGCACGCGCACGATGTCACCGACCTGGGCGACGTCCGCCGGCTGCTGCGGGCGCGGGCCGAGGCTGTTGGTGCTGAGGAAGGGGCGCGCCCATTTCATGCTGTCCCAGGACACCGCCTGCTCCTCGCCGCCTCGGGTCAGCACCAGAATGCCGCTCTTCTCCACCTGGGTCACCACGGCCGGCTCCAGGCCGCCGATGCTGCGGAACTTGCCCAGCTCGGCGAGCCAGGTCTCGCGGGTCATGCCCGGCAGGCGGCTTTCCGGGCCGCGATAGCCGTGGCGCTGGTCGTAGTCGATCAGGCCTTCGCGCAGCGCGCTGTTGGCCACTTCCTGCAGCTGGCTGGGCACCGTGGTGGTGACGTTGAAACCCTCGGTGTAGGCCTCGCTGCCGTAGCGACCAACCATCTCCGCGCGGGCCATCTCGGCGATGTAGGGGGCGCTGAGTTCGGGGGCGGGGACGTGGTAACGGGCATCGACCTCTTCGGCCAGGGCGGTCTCGTAAGTGGCCTGGTCGATACGACCGAGGCGGTAGAGGCGACCGAGAATCCAGTCGCGACGCTCCTTGGCGCGGGTCGGATTGACCAGTGGGTTGTAGCGCGACGGCGCCTTGGGCAGGCCGGCGATCATGGCCATCTGCGCCAGGTTCAGCTCGCGCATCGACTTGCCGTAGTAGACGTGCGCCGCCGCCTCGATGCCGTAGGCGCGATTGCCCAGGTAGATCTTGTTGACGTAGAGCTCGAGGATCTCGTCCTTGCTCAGCTCGCGCTCGATCTGCAGGGCCAGGAGGATCTCGGTGATCTTGCGCGAGAAGCTGCGCTCGCTGGTGAGGAAGAAGTTCTTCGCCACCTGCATGGTGATGGTGCTGCCGCCAGTCTGGATCTGCCCGCTTTTCAATAATTGCGTGGCAGCGCGCATCAGGCTGGTCACGTCGACGCCATAATGATTGGCGAAATTATCGTCCTCGGCGGCCAGCAGCGCGCTGATGAATTCCTTGGGGATTTCGTCGAAACGAATCGGCGACCGGCGCATCTCGCCAAACTCGGCGATCAGCTTGGCATCGCTGCTGTAGACGCGCAGGGGGATCTGCAGCTGCACCTGGCGCAGCGACTCGACGGAGGGAAGGGTCGGGCTAAGATAAAGAAATGCGCCGCTGAAACTGAGCAACAGCCCACAAAAAACGGCAACGCAAGACCACCAGAAGAACTTCAGCAGGCGTATCAAAATGTTCGGAATTCCAAGTAAAAGAATGAGTTAAGCAGGAGCTGAGGCTAAAAGGGAAAAGCTGATCACATTATAAGCGTTTTTTTTCCCGGGTAGCCATTTGCGCTTCTGTCAAGACTGATATTTAATGTGGAAAAACATAAATAGTCCGTAAGTCGCGGATGCCAATAGGAAAACGGTCGTGCTAGGGCTCTTCAATAAGAAAGCGAATACGCTGCTGGGGATCGATATCAGCTCGACCTCGGTCAAGCTCCTCGAATTGAGTCGCTCGGGAAGCCGCTACAAGGTAGAGGCTTACGCAGTCGAGCCGCTCCCGCCAAACGCTGTGGTGGAGAAGAACATCGCCGAGCTGGAGGGGGTCGGTCAGGCCTTGTCGCGGGTGTTGGCCAAGGCCAAGACCGGGGTCAAGACGGCCGCCGTGGCGGTTGCCGGTTCGGCGGTCATCACCAAGACCATCGAGATGGAGGCCGGGCTTTCCGAAGATGATCTGGAAAACCAGCTGAAGATCGAGGCCGACCAGTACATTCCCTATCCGCTCGAAGAAGTCGCCATTGATTTCGAAGTGCAGGGCCCTGCCGCGCGCAACCCGGAACGGGTCGAGGTGCTACTGGCGGCCTGTCGCAAGGAAAACGTCGAAGTGCGCGAAGCCGCTCTGGCGCTTGCCGGTTTGACCGCCAAGGTGGTGGATGTCGAGGCCTACGCGCTTGAGCGCGCCTACGGCCTGCTCGAAGCCCAGCTGGGCGGCGGCCATGACGAGCTGACCGTGGCCGTGGTCGATATCGGCGCCACCATGACCACCCTCAGCGTGCTGCACAATGGCCGCACCATCTATACCCGCGAGCAACTGTTCGGCGGCAAGCAGCTGACCGAGGAAGTGCAGCGCCGCTACGGCCTGTCGGTCGAAGAGGCCGGTCTGGCCAAGAAGCAGGGCGGTTTGCCCGACGACTACGAAAGCGAAGTGCTGCAGCCCTTCAAGGAGGCTGTGGTCCAACAGGTATCGCGCTCCCTGCAGTTCTTTTTTGCCGCCGGCCAGTTCAACGATGTCGACTATATCCTCCTGGCAGGCGGTACCGCCTCCATCCCCGACCTCGACCGCCTGATCCAGCAGAAGATCGGCACGCAAACTCTCGTGGCCAATCCCTTCGCCGACATGGCGCTGAGTAGCAAGGTCAACGCTGGTGCACTGGCTAGTGACGCGCCGGCACTGATGATTGCCTGTGGTCTGGCGATGAGGAGTTTCGACTGATGGCACGGATCAACTTACTTCCCTGGCGCGAACAGCTGCGCGAAGAGCGCAAGCAACGTTTCCTGGTGACCCTGGTGGGCGTGCTCGTCGTGGCCGCCGGCGTGGTTTTCCTTGGCGATCAACTGCTCAACGCCGCCATCGAACAGCAGAATGAGCGCAATAACTTCATCAAGAAGGAAATCGCCGTTCTGGATGCGCGGATCAAGGAGATCAGCGAGCTGAAGACGCGTCGGCAGCAATTGCTGGAACGGATGAAGATCATTCAGGACCTGCAGGGCAACCGCCCGATTATCGGCCGTGTATTCGATCAACTGGTGAGGACCCTGCCTGATGGCGTGTATTTCACAAGCGTCAAGATGACTGGCAAGAACATCGACATTCTCGGCGCGGCGGAATCAAATAACCGTGTTTCCAACCTGATGCGTAATCTGGACGGCTCCGAGTGGCTGGAGGCGCCCAACCTGACACAGGTGAAAGCCACTACGGCCGGGGCATTGGATCAAGCGAACGTCTTTCAGTTGAGCGTGCAGCAGACGCAACCTGCGGCAGAAGTAGTCGAGGGTGAAAAGAAATGAGCCTGGCTGAATCTATTGAAAGTCTGCGTAAGTTCGATCTGAATGATCTGGATGTCAATAATGTTGGTTCTTGGCCGGCTGCCGTTAAAGGGGTGGTTTTTGTCCTGTTCTTCGTGGCGGTTTTGGGGGCTGGCTATTACTTCCATTTAAGTGATCTTCGCGCTGATCTGGATCGCGTTAAGTCGGAAGAGGAGAGTCTGAAGCAGCAGTTTTCTAACAAGGCGTTTCAGGCTGCAAATCTAGAGGCTTACAAGGAACAAATGCAAGAAATGGAGGTTTCCTTTGGGGCCTTGCTGAGGCAGTTGCCTAGCGATACTGAGGTGCCAGGCCTGCTGGAGGATATCACTCGGACGGGGCTTGGCAGTGGCCTAGAGTTCGAGGAGATCAAGCTGCTTCCGGAAGTCGCACAGCAGTTTTACATTGAGTTGCCAATACAGATAGTGGTCATGGGGAGCTATCATGACTTGGCTACTTTTGTAAGTGGTGTTGCCAGTCTTCCTCGAATTGTGACTTTGCACGACTTTGAAATTAAGCCCGTTGAAAAGGACGGGGTGTCTTCGGCGTTGCGTATGAATGTCCTGGCGAAGACTTATCGTTATAACGATAAGGGGCTGGAAAAATGAAGAATCTCAAGCTGGCATTGCTAGTCGGTATCTCATTTTCTTTGGTTGGTTGCAGTGGTGGGGATTTTTCCGATCTTCAAGCCTTTATGGATGAGGTGCGGGCCAGGCCGAAGGGGGCAATTGAGCCGCTGCCAAAGTTTCTTCCTTATGAAGCCTTTACTTATGGCGCCGCCTCGCTGCGCAGCCCATTTCAGCCGCCTGTTAAGGTTGATACCGTCAGTCGCGCTAAAGGTGCTCCAGAGGTTCGGCCTGACGAGACCAGGGTCAAGCAATTTCTCGAAGGTTTTAATATCGAGGTTTTTGAGATGGTTGGCACCTTGTCCAATGGTAGTGGCTTCTTCGCTCTTGTAAGTGGTGCCGGAGGGGTGCACCGGATTAAGGTCGGTGATTACCTTGGTCGCAACCATGGTCGTGTCGTTGCCGTGGATGAGGCCAAAATCGACGTGGTTGAGATAGTTCCGGATGGCGATGAAGGATGGCTCGAAAGGCCGCGCAGCCTAACGCTCAAAGAGCGCTCTTGATAGGCGGGACACGTATGAAAAATAACTATCAGTCTGCACAACGGAAGCATGTAATGAATATCTCGTTCTCGCGATTTGGTCTATCTGTTGCGGCCCTGTTATTGTCTCCGACCCTGCTCGCGGCAAACTTGAGTAACCTGGATGTTGCGGCATTGCCGGGCGACAGGGTTGAGCTCAAGCTGTCTTTCGATGAGCCGATCGTGGCGCCGCGTGGTTACACCATTGAGCAGCCTGCGCGTATTGCGCTCGATCTGCCAGGCGTTTCCAGCCAATTGGGCAGTAAAAATCGCGAAATAGGAATGGGTAATGCGCGAAGTGTGACGGTTGTAGAGGCCAAGGATCGTACCCGTCTGATCATTAATCTAACGGCTCTAGCTCCGTACACGACTCGGGTTGAGGGTAACAATCTGTTCGTTATTGTGGGGGATAGTGCTGCTGCGGTCAGCCCTGTAGCCAGCTCTGCACCTGTGGTTTCTTCGCCAGCGCCGCGTGCCGTAGCCGCTGGTCGCTCGGTTAGCGATATTGATTTTCAGCGTGGTGAGCAAGGCGAAGGCAATATCATCATTTCTCTTTCGGACGCGACAATCAGTCCTGATGTGCAGGAGCAGGGCGGGAAAATTCGTATCGATTTTCCCAAGACCCAACTGCCAGAGTCTCTGCGTGTTCGTCTGGATGTAAAAGATTTCGCGACTCCGGTTCAATTCGTTAACGCCAGTTCTTCTTCGGATCGCGCCAGTATCGTGGTAGAGCCTACGGGGCTCTATGATTATCTGGTTTATCAGGCAGACAACAAGCTGACGGTAAGCGTCAAACCTCTTACCGAAGAAGATGCGGTGCGTCGTAAGGCTGATCGCTTTGCATACAGCGGCGAGAAGCTTTCTCTCAATTTCCAAGATATTGATGTGCGCTCGGTACTGCAGCTGATTGCCGACTTCACTGACCTGAACCTTGTGGCCAGTGATACTGTTAGGGGCAATATCACACTGCGCCTGCAGAACGTGCCGTGGGATCAGGCGCTGGACTTGGTGCTGAAAACCAAGGGCTTGGATCAGCGTAAGGTGGGTAACGTCCTAATGGTTGCTCCGGCCGATGAGATTGCTGCCCGAGAGCAGCAGGAGCTTGCCGTACAGAAACAGGTGGCTGAGCTCGCCCCCTTGCGTAAAGACATCATTCAGTTGAACTACGCCAAAGCCTCCGATATTGCCAAGCTTTATGAGGAAGGGGCTTCGGGGACTTTGAAGGACGACATGCGTGGCTCGGTCATCTTTGACGACAGAACCAATAGTTTAATTGTAACGCTGACCCAGGAACGCATCGATGAGCTGCGTCGTATCGTGACCCAGCTTGATATTCCGGTTCGTCAAGTGATGATCGAGGCTCGGATCGTCGAGGCCAATGTCGACTACGACAAGTCCCTGGGGGTGCGCTGGGGTGGAAATGTGGGTTCCGGCAACTGGAATGCGTGGGGTAAGAACGGCAACCTCGAGTTGGGTGAGGAAACGGACGGTGTTCAAGAGATCGATATTCCCTTTAACACCCCGTTTGTAGATATGGGGGTAAACGGTAGTACTTCGGGTATCGGGATCGGCTTCATCACGAACAATACGGTGCTTGACCTCCAGCTAAGTGCAATGGAGAAGTCTGGTTCTGGCGAGGTCGTTTCCCAGCCGAAGGTCGTAACCTCCGATAAGGAAACGGCCAAGATTCTGAAGGGCACCGAGGTTCCTTATCAGGAAGCGAGTTCCAGTGGTGCAACCAGTACTTCCTTCAAGGAGGCCGCGCTTTCACTCGAAGTGACCCCGCAGATTACTCCGGATAACCGGGTGCTGATGGAGGTGAAGGTGACCAAGGATGCACCGGATTTCTCGGTTGCGGCCTCGACTGGCGGTATTCCAGCCATTAGCAAGAACGAAGTGAACGCTAAGGTTCTGGTTGCTGATGGTGAGACGATCGTGATCGGTGGCGTGTACTCGAATACGCAAACGAAATCTGTGGACAAGGTTCCTTTTCTGGGCGACCTGCCCTTTATCGGTCGCGTGTTCAAGCGTGATTTGGTGACTGACCGGAAAGCAGAATTGCTTGTCTTCCTCACTCCGCGCATCATGAACAACCAAGCCATTGCCGTGAACCGATGACCTAAGTGCGGAATGTAATCCTCGTTGGCCCGATGGGAGCTGGAAAGAGCACCATCGGGCGTTTGCTTGCTAAAGAACTGCGTTTGCCCTTCAAGGACTCCGACAAGGAGATCGAGCAGCGCACCGGTGCCGATATTCCCTGGATCTTCGATGTCGAGGGGGAGCAGGGTTTTCGTGAGCGGGAGCAGGCGGTGATCGCCGAGCTGTCGCTGCAGGATGGCCTGGTGCTCGCCACCGGCGGCGGCGCGGTGATGCGTCCGGAGAATCGCCAGGCGCTGCATGCCGGGGGGCGGGTGGTGTACCTGCATACCTCGGTGGAGCAGCAGATCGACCGCACTTCGCGCGATCGCAATCGTCCCCTGTTGCGTACGGCCAACCCAGCCCAGGTGCTGCGGGATTTGATGGCGGTGCGCGATCCGTTGTACCGGGAGGTCGCCGATATCGTCATCGAAACGGACGAGCGCCCACCGCGCATGGTGGTGCAGGAAATCCTGGCGCGCCTGGAAGCCTTGTCGCCCCGTTAAAGCGCGGGGCGAACTGCGCTATCCTAGAGCCCTTTTGATTCTGGGGGCCTCATGCAGACTCTTCACGTTGAACTCGGCGAGCGCAGCTATCCCATCTATATCGGCAGTGATCTGCTGTCCCAGCCCGAGCTGCTGGCACGGCATATCGGCGGGCGGCAGGTGGCGGTGGTGACCAACGAAACCGTCGCGCCGCTCTATCTGCAGGGCCTGCTGCAGTCCTTGGCGGGGTTCAATGTGGCCTCGGTGGTGTTGCCGGATGGCGAGGCGTTCAAGAACTGGGAGACCCTGCAGCTGATCTTCGACGGCCTGCTGACGGCGCGCCACGACCGGCGTACCACTGTGGTTGCTCTGGGTGGCGGGGTGATCGGCGACATGGCCGGTTTTGCCGCGGCCTGTTACCAGCGCGGTGTGGATTTCATTCAGGTGCCGACCACCCTGCTGTCGCAGGTCGATTCCTCGGTCGGCGGCAAGACCGGGATCAACCACCCGCTGGGCAAGAACATGGTCGGCGCCTTCTACCAGCCCAAGGCGGTGCTGATCGACACGGCAAGCCTGAACACCTTGCCCGCACGTGAGCTCTCCGCCGGACTGGCGGAGGTGATCAAGTACGGACTGATCTGCGACGAGCCCTTCCTCGGCTGGCTCGAGGCCAATATGCCGGCGCTGCGCAGTCTGGATCAGGTGGCGCTGACCTATGCCATTGAGCGCTCCTGTGCGGCCAAGGCACGGGTGGTCGGTGCCGACGAGCGCGAGTCCGGCGTGCGGGCGACGCTGAACCTCGGCCATACCTTCGGTCATGCCATCGAGACCGAGCAGGGTTATGGCGTGTGGCTGCACGGCGAGGCGGTGTCCGCGGGCACCGTGATGGCGCTGGAGATGTCCCATCGCCTGGGCTGGTTGTCGGCGTCCGAGCGCGATCGCGGCGTCCGTCTGCTGCAGGCGGCGGGTTTGCCGGTGGTGCCGCCGCGGGACATGACCCCGGCGCAGTTTCTCGAACATATGGCGGTGGACAAGAAGGTGCTCGATGGCCAGTTGCGCCTGGTGCTGCTCAAGCGCCTGGGCGAGGCCGTGGTCACCGCCGACTACCCGCGTGAAATTCTCGACGCCACGCTGCGCAGCGACTACGCCGCGTTGGCTCAGTCGTTCAACTCTTGAAGAGTGATCCATGACCAGTCTGCATGCTGACGAAGCTTTCCTGGCGCATTACCAGTTCAGTCACGACCCCTTCGCGCCGCGGGTGCCCGGCTTCAAGTTTTTTCCGGCGCAGCGCAAGCCGGTGCTGGGCCAGTTGCACCATCTGGCGCGCTATAGCCAGCTGTTGCTGGCGGTAGTCGGCCCGCAAGGCAGCGGCAAGACCTTGCTGCGCCAGGCGCTGGTCGCCAGCACCAACAAGCAGGCGGTGCAGAGCATCGTGCTGGCCCAGGGCGTGGGCGGCAGCGACGCTCTGCTGCGCCAGGTCGCCCAGGGGCTGTCCGTGGCCCAGGCCGACCTGCGCTCGATCCTGGCGCAGGTCGCGCAGTTGGCGCTGACCGGCCAGGAGGTCTATCTGCTGATCGACGATGCCGATCAGCTCGACGATGCCGTGCTGAAGACCGTGCTGGCGTTGGCGGCGGGCAATGGCGAGGGGCGTCCGCATGTGTTCCTGTTCGCCGAGCCTGAGCTGCTGGGGCGGCTGGAGGCCCTGGCCGGCGGCGAGGAGTGCTACCACGCTATCGAGCTGCAGCCCTACAACGAGGAGGAGACGCGCGATTATCTGGCGCAGCGCCTTGAGGGTGCCGGGCAGGGTATCGAGGTGCTGAACAAGGAGCAGATCGAGGAGGTCCATCTGCGTTCCCAGGGCTGGCCGGGGGCGATCAACCAGGAGGCGCGCGAGCTGCTGGTGGAGCAGATGCTGGCGCAGCGCGCCGCCGGGCGGGGGGCGGGTGCCGGCTTCGCCTTGCCGAAGAAGCATCTGCTGGCGCTGGCCGTGGTGCTGGTCGGCGTCGCTGCGGCCTGGTTGATGCAAGGGCGCGAGGCGCCGGCACCGGCAACGGCGGAGATCACGGCGCCGCTGTCGCTGCAGCCTGCCGCTCCGGTGCCGGTAGTCGAGGCGCCTGCCGAGGCGCCGGTGGGCGAGAGCAAGGCGCCGGCCATCGAGTTCGCCGGCGCCAGTCAGCCGCTGCCTCTGCCGTTGGTGGGGGAATCGCAGGCAGTGATTCGTCAGCCTCTGGCGGAAGCGGCAGGCGAGGAGCTGGATGGCTTCGAGCCGCCGGCCGCGCCCGTCGTGCCGGCGCCCTCGACAGTCGTGGCGCCGGCCGCTCCAATCGTTGCTGCACCTGCACCTGCACCTGCACCTGCACCTGCACCTGCACCTGCATCTGCGGTGCCCAAGCCGGCGGAGGTGGCGGTCGCCAAGCCTGCTCCGGTCAAGCCCGCCCAGGGCGCTACGGCAACGGGCGACTGGTATGCCCAGCAGCCGGCTTCGCGTTACGCCCTGCAGATTCTCGGCTCGCGCTCGGAGGCCAATATCCAGGCGCTGGTGCGCGAAGGTGGCGGCGAATACCGCTACTTCAAGAAAGTGCACCAGGGGCAGCCGCTGTTCGTGCTGACCTATGGTAGTTTCGCCAGCCGCGATGCCGCCCAGGCGGCGGTCAAGACGCTGCCGGCCAAGCTGCAGGCGGGCAAGCCCTGGCCGCGCACCCTGGGCAGCATTCAGCAGGAAATGCGCCGCTAGCCCGCTGCTTCGGAGTGACCGCTGGGTCGTTAGCACGACCTGGCGGTCTTATCCTTCGTTTTCGCGACATAAGTTTTCATTGCCTCGTCACGAAGATTTGTGACGGCCTAGGCGGATATGTACAATGACCTCCCTTTTGCCTGCGCAAAGCTGGTGCATGCCCGTGCGTGCAGGGTAAGTGGTTGAATTAGAAAGCAATTTGCCTGAAGTCTAGGCAGCCTGGTGAGAGTTTCCCCTATGAAAGCAGGTTTGTACCGTCCTGATGAGTTCAAGGATAACTGCGGCTTCGGCTTGATCGCCCATATGCAAGGTGAGGCGAGCCATCACCTGCTGCAGACCGCCATTGAGGCCCTTACCTGCATGACCCACCGCGGCGGCATCAACGCCGACGGCAAGACCGGTGACGGCTGTGGTCTGCTGATCCAGAAACCGGATCTGTTCCTGCGCGCCGTGGCCCAGGAGTCTTTCGGCGTCGCACTGCCGACGCAGTATGCCGTGGGCATGGTGTTCTTCAACCAGGACCCGGCCAAGGCCGAGGCCGCTCGCGAGAACATGAACCGTGAGATCCTCGCGGCCGGCCTGCAGCTGATCGGCTGGCGCAAGGTGCCGATCGATACCAGCGTGCTCGGCCAGCTGGCACTGGAGCGTCTGCCGATCATCGAGCAGGTGTTCGTCGGCGGCGAAGGGCTGTCCGATCAGCAGTTCGCCATCAAGCTGTTCAGCGCCCGTCGCCGTTCCTCGGTGGCCAACGCCGCCGACGCCGATCACTACATCTGCAGCTTCTCGCACAAGACCATCATCTACAAAGGCCTGATGATGCCGGCGGACCTGCAGCAGTTCTACCCGGATCTGGGCGACGAGCGCCTGCAGACCGCGATCTGCGTGTTCCACCAGCGCTTCTCCACCAACACCCTGCCGAAATGGCCGCTGGCGCAGCCGTTCCGCTTCCTCGCCCACAACGGCGAGATCAACACCATCACCGGCAACCGCAACTGGGCTCAGGCCCGTCGCCTGAAGTTCGCCAACGAGCTGATCCCCGATCTGGAAGAGCTCGGCCCGCTGGTCAACCGCGTCGGCTCCGACTCCTCGAGCATGGACAACATGCTCGAGCTGATGGTCACCGGCGGCATCGACCTGTTCCGCGGCGTGCGCATGATCATTCCGCCGGCCTGGCAGAACGTCGAGACCATGGACGCCGACCTGCGCGCGTTCTACGAATACAACTCCATGCACATGGAGCCCTGGGACGGTCCGGCCGGCGTGGTGCTGACCGACGGTCGCCATGCCGTGTGCCTGCTCGACCGCAACGGCCTGCGTCCGGCGCGCTGGGTCACCACCAGCAACGGCTACATCACCCTGGCGTCGGAAATCGGCGTGTGGGACTACAAGCCGGAAGACGTCATCGCCAAGGGCCGCGTCGGCCCGGGGCAGATCCTCGCCGTCGACACCGAGACCGGCCAGGTGCTGTCCACCGACGACATCGACAACCGCCTGAAATCGCGCCACCCCTACAAGCAGTGGCTGCGCAAGCACGCCCAGCGCATCCAGGCCACCCTGGAAGACCGCGACCACGGCTCGCCCTTCTACGACCCGGACCAGCTCAAGCAATATATGAAGATGTTCCAGGTCACCTTCGAGGAGCGTGACCAGGTGCTGCGCCCGCTCGGCGAGCAGGGCCAGGAGGCGGTCGGCTCGATGGGCGACGACACCCCCATGGCGGTGCTCAGCCAGCGCGTGCGCTCGCCCTACGACTATTTCCGTCAGCAGTTCGCCCAGGTCACCAACCCGCCGATCGACCCGCTGCGCGAAGCCATCGTCATGTCCCTGGAGATTTGCCTCGGCGCCGAGCGCAACATCTTCCAGGAGTCGCCCGAGCATGCCGCCCGCGTCATCCTCAGCAGTCCGGTGATCTCCCCGGCCAAGTGGCGCGCGCTGATGAACCTGGATCGCCCGGGCTTCGAGCGCCAGCTGATCGACATGAACTACGACGAGTCGATCGGTCTGGAAGCCGCCGTACGCAACATGGCCGACCAGGCCGAGGAGGCGGTGCGCAGTGGCAAGGTGCTGCTGGTGCTGTCCGACCGCCACATCGCCCCGGGCAAGCTGCCCGCGCATGCCGCGCTGGTCACCGGCGCCGTGCATCACCGCCTGACCGAGAAGGGCCTGCGCTGCGACTGCAACATCCTGGTCGAGACCGCCACCGCGCGCGATCCGCACCACTATGCCGTGCTGCTGGGCTTCGGCGCCTCGGCGGTGTATCCGTTCCTGGCCTATGAAGTGCTGGGCGACCTGATCCGCACCGGCGAAGTGCTGGGCGATCTGTACGAGGTGTTCAAGCATTACCGCAAGGGCATCTCCAAGGGCCTGCTGAAGATCCTGTCGAAGATGGGCATCTCCACCGTCGCCTCCTACCGCGGTGCCCAGCTGTTCGAGGCCGTCGGCCTGGCCGACGAGGTCACCGAGCTGTGCTTCCGTGGCGTCGCCAGCCGCATCCAGGGCGCGCGCTTCGTCGACATCGAGAGCGAGCAGAAGCTGCTGTCGGCCGAGGCCTGGAACAACCGCAAGGCCATCCAGCAGGGCGGTCTGCTCAAGTTCGTCTACGGCGGCGAGTACCACGCCTACAACCCGGACGTGGTCAGCACCCTGCAGGCCGCCGTGCAGCAGGGCAGCTACGCCAAGTACAAGGAATACTCGGCGCTGGTGGACAACCGCCCGGTGTCGATGATCCGCGACCTGCTCAAGGTCAAGACCGCCGAGCAGCCGCTGGCGCTGGACCAGGTCGAGCCGCTGGAGGCCATCCTCAAGCGCTTCGACTCCGCCGGCATCTCCCTCGGCGCGCTGTCGCCGGAGGCCCACGAGGCCATCGCCGAGGCGATGAACCGCCTGGGTGCACGCTCTAACTCCGGCGAGGGCGGCGAAGACCCGGCCCGCTACGGCACCGTGCGCAGCTCGAAGATCAAGCAGGTGGCCACCGGTCGCTTCGGCGTCACCCCGGAATACCTGGTCAACGCCGAAGTGCTGCAGATCAAGGTGGCCCAGGGCGCCAAGCCCGGCGAGGGCGGCCAGCTGCCGGGCGGCAAGGTCAACGGCCTGATCGCCCGTCTGCGCTACGCGGTGCCGGGCGTGACCCTGATTTCGCCGCCGCCGCACCACGACATCTACTCGATCGAGGACCTGGCGCAGCTGATCTATGACCTCAAGCAGGTCAACCCGGCCGCGCTGGTGTCGGTCAAGCTGGTGGCCGAAGCCGGCGTCGGCACCATCGCCGCCGGCGTGGCCAAGGCCTATGCCGACCTGATCACCATCTCCGGCTACGACGGCGGCACCGGCGCCTCGCCGCTGACCTCCATCCGCTACGCCGGCGCGCCCTGGGAACTGGGCCTGGCCGAGACCCACCAGACCCTGCGCGGCAACGACCTGCGTGGCAAGGTGCGGGTGCAGACCGACGGTGGCCTGAAGACCGGCCTCGACGTGATCAAGGCGGCCATCCTCGGCGCCGAGAGCTTCGGCTTCGGCACCGCGCCGATGATCGCCCTGGGCTGCAAGTACCTGCGTATCTGCCACCTGAACAACTGCGCCACCGGCGTGGCCACGCAGAACGACAAGCTGCGCAAGGACCACTTCATCGGTACCGTCGAGATGGTGATGAACTTCTTCACCTACGTCGCCGAGGAAACCCGCGAGTGGCTGGCCAAGCTCGGCGTGTCGAGCCTGGAGCAGTTGATCGGGCGCACCGATCTGCTCGAGATGCTGCCGGGCGAGACCGCCAAGCAGGGCAACCTGGACTTGTCGCCGCTGCTCGCCAGCGCGCATATCCCGGCCGACAAGCCGCAGTTCTGCCAGGTGGAGAAGAACCCGCCGTTCGACAAGGGCGAGCTGGCCGAGAAGATGGTCGAGCTGGCCAGGTCGGCGATCGACGGCCGCAGCGGCGGCGAGTTCGCGCTGGACATCTGCAACTGCGACCGCTCCATCGGCGCACGCGTGTCCGGCGAGATCGCCAAGCTGCACGGCAACCAGGGCATGAACGACGCGCCGATCACCTTCCGCTTCAAGGGCACTGCGGGGCAGAGCTTCGGCGTATGGAACGCCGGCGGCCTCAACCTGCACCTGGAAGGCGACGCCAACGACTACGTCGGCAAGGGCATGACCGCCGGCAAGCTGGTGATAGTGCCGCCCAAGGGCAGCCCGTTCGCCACCCAGGACTCGGCCATCATCGGCAACACCTGCCTGTACGGCGCCACCGGCGGCAAGCTGTTCGCCGCCGGCACCGCCGGCGAGCGTTTCGCCGTGCGCAACTCCGGCGCCCATGCGGTGGTGGAAGGTGTGGGCGACCACTGCTGCGAGTACATGACCGGCGGCTTCGTCTGCGTGCTGGGCAAAACCGGCTACAACTTCGGTTCCGGCATGACCGGCGGCTTCGCCTACGTGCTCGACCTGGACAACGGCTTCTACGACCGCGTCAACCACGAGCTGGTGGAAATCCAGCGCATCAACAGCGAAGCCATGGAGGCCTACCGTAGCCACCTGCAGCGCGTCCTCGCCGAATACGTCGAGGAAACCGCCAGCGAATGGGGTCGCAACCTGCTGGAAAACCTGGACGACTATCTGCGCAAGTTCTGGCTGGTCAAGCCGAAAGCCGCGAGCCTGAAGTCGCTGCTGTCCAGCACCCGTGCCAACCCGCAATAAGAATGCGCCTGAAGTGGTTTGATGAGGTAATGCAATGACTGAACGTCTGAATAACGACTTCCAGTTCATCGAAGTCGGGCGCAAAGACCCGAAGAAGAAACTGCTGCGTCAGCGCAAGAAGGAATTCGTCGAGATCTACGACAACTTCAAGCCGGCGCAAGCTGCAGACCAGGCGCATCGCTGCCTGGGCTGCGGCAACCCCTACTGCGAATGGAAGTGCCCGGTGCACAACTTCATTCCCAACTGGCTCAAGCTGGTGTCCGAGGGCAACATCCTCGCCGCCGCCGAGCTCTCGCACCAGACCAACACCCTGCCGGAAGTCTGCGGCCGCGTGTGCCCGCAGGATCGCCTGTGCGAGGGTGCCTGCACCCTCAACGACGGCTTCGGTGCGGTGACCATCGGTTCGGTGGAGAAGTACATCACCGACACGGCGTTTGCCATGGGCTGGCGCCCGGACATGTCCAAGGTCAAGCCGACCGGCAAGCGTGTCGCGGTGATCGGTGCCGGCCCGGCCGGCCTGGGCTGCGCCGACGTGCTGGTGCGCAACGGCGTGACCCCGGTGGTGTTCGACAAGAACCCGGAAATCGGCGGCCTGCTGACCTTCGGCATCCCCGAGTTCAAGCTGGAAAAGACCGTGATGAGCCGTCGTCGCGAAGTCTTCAGCGGCATGGGCATCGAGTTCCGCCTGAACACCGAGATCGGCAAGGACATCGGCATGGATGAATTGCTCGCCGAATTCGATGCCGTATTTATGGGTATGGGCACCTACACCTACATGAAGGGCGGCTTCCCCGGCGAAGACCTGCCGGGCGTGCACGATGCGCTGGACTTCCTGATCGCCAACGTCAACCGCAACCTGGGCTTCGAGAAGTCGCCGGAAGACTTCGTCGACATGAAGGGCAAGCGCGTGGTGGTGCTCGGCGGCGGCGACACCGCGATGGACTGCAACCGTACCTCCATCCGTCAGGGCGCCAAGGCGGTGACCTGTGCCTACCGCCGCGACGAAGAGAACATGCCGGGCTCGCGCAAGGAAGTGAAGAACGCCAAGGAAGAGGGCGTGAAGTTCCTGTTCAACCGCCAGCCTATTGCGATTGTGGGTGAGGATAAGGTGGAAGGCGTCAAGGTGGTCGAGACCCGTCTCGGCGAACCGGATGCCCGCGGCCGCCGCAGCCCCGAGCCGATCCCGGGCTCCGAGGAGATCATCCCGGCCGAGGCCGTGCTGATCGCCTTCGGTTTCCGTCCGAGCCCGGCGCCCTGGTTCGAGCAGTTCGAGATCCAGACCGACAGCCAGGGCCGCGTGGTGGCGCCGGAGCAGAACCAGTTCAAGCACCAGACCAGCAATCCGAAGATCTTCGCCGGCGGCGACATGGTGCGCGGCTCGGACCTGGTGGTGACGGCGATCTTCGAGGGGCGCAACGCCGCCGAAGGCATCCTCGACTACCTGGGCGTCTGATCGATTGCGTCAGGGCCTGCCCGCGACAAATTGACCCGATGGACAAAAGGCACGGCACTCGCCGTGCCTTTTGTTTGGCGCTCTGCGAAAATGCCCGCACTTTTTTCTAGGACTCTGCCATGACCGCCCTGAAGAACGATCGCTTCCTTCGCGCCCTGCTCAAGCAACCCGTGGACGTCACCCCGGTGTGGATGATGCGCCAGGCCGGTCGTTACCTGCCGGAATACCGCGCCACCCGCGCCAAGGCGGGTAACTTCGTCAACCTGATGAAGAACCCGGAACTGGCCTGCGAAGTCACCATCCAGCCGCTGGACCGCTACCCGCAGCTGGATGCGGCGATCCTCTTCTCCGACATCCTCACCATTCCCGATGCCATGGGCCAGGGCCTGTATTTCGAGACCGGCGAAGGCCCGCGGTTCAAGAAGGTGATCAGCAGCCTGGCCGATATCGAGGCGCTGCCGATCCCGGATGCCGAGCAGGACCTGGGCTACGTGATGGACGCGGTGCGCGGCATCCGCCGCGAGCTGAACGGCCGCGTGCCGCTGATCGGCTTCTCCGGCAGCCCCTGGACCCTGGCCACCTATATGGTCGAAGGCGGCTCCAGCAAGGATTTTCGCAAGTCCAAGGCCATGCTCTACGACAACCCCCAGGCCATGCACGCGCTGCTCGACAAGCTGGCCCAGGCGGTCACCGCCTACCTCAACGGGCAGATCAAGGCCGGCGCCCAGGCGGTGCAGATCTTCGATTCCTGGGGCGGTTCGCTGTCGGCGGCGGCCTATCAGGAATTCTCCCTGGCCTATATGCGGAAGATAGTCGACGGCCTGATCCGCGAACACGACGGCCGCCGGGTGCCGGTGATCCTGTTCACCAAGGGCGGCGGCCTGTGGCTGGAATCCATGGCCGATAGCGGCGCCGAGGCCCTGGGCCTGGACTGGACCTGCGATATCGGCAGCGCCCGCGCTCGCGTCGGCGCCAAGGTGGCGCTGCAGGGCAATATGGACCCGAGCGTGCTGTACGCCAACCCGGCGGCGATCCGTGCCGAGGTGGCGCGCATCCTCGTCGCCTATGGGCAGGGCAGCGGCCATGTGTTCAACCTCGGCCACGGCATCACCCCGGAGGTCGACCCGGCCCATGCCGGCGCCTTCTTCGAGGCGGTGCACGAGCTGTCGGCGCAGTACCACCAGTAAGCAGAACAGGGGCCGCGCAAGCGGCCTCTTTGCTATCGGCCGGGCAAGCTCCTCGCGCTTGTCACGGGCTTTGCATAGAATCCAAGGCCATCTGAGGCTCAGGGAGGTGTGAGATGCGGCGTGTGGTGTTCAACCAGAAAGGCGGCGTGGGCAAGTCCAGCATCGCCTGCAACCTGGCGGCAGTGAGCGCGTCTCAGGGCTATCGCACCCTGCTGATCGACCTCGACAGCCAGGCCAACTCGACCCATTACCTCACCGGCCTGACCGGCGAGGACATTCCCATGGGCATCGCCGACTTCTTCAAGCAGACCCTGGCCAGCGGTCCCTTCGCTAAGAAGGGCAAGGTGGACATCTACGAGACGCCGTTCGACAACCTGCACGTGGTCACCGCCACCGCCGAGTTGGCCGAGCTGCAGCCCAAGCTGGAGCAGAAGCACAAGATCAACAAGCTGCGCAAACTGCTCGACGAGCTGGCCGAGGACTACGACCAGATCTACCTGGATACCCCGCCGGCGCTTAATTTCTACACGGTTTCCGCGCTGATCGCGGCCGATCGCGTGCTGATCCCCTTCGATTGCGACAGCTTCTCGCGTAATGCCCTGTACGGCCTGCTGGCTGAGATCGAGGAGCTCAAGGACGATCACAACGACGGCCTGGAGGTGGAGGGCATAGTGGTCAACCAGTTCCAGCCGCGTGCGACCCTGCCGCAGCAGCTGCTCGACGAGCTGATTGCCGAGGGCCTGCCGGTGCTGCCGGTGAACCTGATGAGCTCGGTGAAGATGCGCGAATCGCACCAGGTGTGCACACCGCTGATCCATCTGGATGCGCGGCACAAGCTGACCCAGCAGTTCGTCGAACTACACGACCTGCTCAACGCCGGTTGAGAATGAAAAAGGCGCCTGGAGGCGCCTTTTTCGTTTGTCGCTGGCCTTAACGCACCACAAATACGTCGCACGGCGCCTTGTGCAGAAAATGCTGCGCCAGGCTGCCGAGCAGGGCCTGGGACAGCGCGCTGCGGCCGTGGCTGCCGAGCACCAGCAGCTCGCTGCGGCGGGTTTTGATCTGCTCCTGCAGGCAGCGCAGGATGCCGCCCTGGATCACCTCGTGAGTCAGCGTCGGGCCGCCGGGCGGCAGGTTCTGCGCCTCGTCCTGCAGCAGTTGGTCGATCAGCCCCTGCTGGGTCTGCAGTTGCAGCTGCACCTCCTTGGGCGTGCCCTTGTCCGGCTCGAACACATGCAGGGCGTGCAGCTCGGCGTCGCCCGGCAGCAGGCGATAGGCCTGGCCGAGGGCGCTGCAGGCGCACAGGGAGAAGTCGATGGCGGCCAGGGCGTGCCGGTAGGGGGCGAAGTCGTTGCGCGCCACCAGCAGCAGCGGCGCCGTACAACGGCGGGCGATGCGATCCAGGCTGGTGCCGGAGAAGAAATCGTGGCGCTGGTGGTGGCCGCCGAGCACCAGCAGGTCGCAGCTGCTGTCCTGCACCTCCTGCAGCACCACCTCCGAGGGCTTGCCGCTGAGCATGCGCAGCTCGCTGCCGGGTGGGGCGTACTGGGTCAGGCTGCGGTCCAGCGCCTGGCGCGCCTTCTCATGCTGCTCGCTGCTCTGGCTGGGGTCGAGCACGTGCAGCAGGGTCAGGCGGGCACCGTGCTGGCGGGCGAGTTGGGTGGCGCGGCACAGGGCCATGTCGGCGGTGTCGCGCAGGTCGTGGGCGATAAGAATGTGATGGAACATGGCGACGGCTCTCCTGCCGATACCAGTCGGCAATTTTATTGTGCCTGTTCAATTAGCCGTTCTTTTGACTTATGGCAAGGTCGAGGCTCAGCGTAACCGCAATTGGTAATGCCCGCGACTCTCGGCGACCACCTCGCCGGCGCCGTCGGTCAGCTGCAGGTCGAGCTGGTACTCGGCCTTGCCCAGGCGTCCGGCCTCGTCCTCCAGGCGGGCGATCTCGGCCGCACTCAGGCGCGCCTCGACCCGAATGTCGCCGCTGGCCGGGCGCCGGAATCTCAGGTTCATCTCCTTGACCAGCGGGTAGAAGCGTTCCACATCGAAGCTGGTGAGAAACAGCGCGCCGCCGGGAATCTCCGCCAGGGTGAACAGCGCACCGGCGTACATGCTGCCGATATGGTTCTGGTTGCCGGCCAGCGGCATGCGCAGGCGCACGAAGCCGGGTTCGAGCACCTCGGCCTTGAGGCCGCTGCGCTGGACGAAGGCGATCTGCTGTTCGGTGAGCTGGCGGGCGAGTTCCACGGACAGGGGCATGGCGCGACTCCTTGGCGAGGGTCTGTCCAGACTAAGGCTTGGTGCGGCCCGTGCAATTGACCGCAGCGCCCCGGCGGACTGACCGAACCGCTCAGGCCCTGTCAGTGATCGCTCAGGGATGGCATCCGGGCTACGCGCTAACCTGGGGGGGCCGTAGCCCGGGGGAAACCCGGGGGGCTCGCTCAGATGCCCTGCTGGCGCAGCCAGCTCAGCAGCTGCGGCAGCGGCAGGGCGCCGCTCTGCCGCGCCACCTCCACGCCGCCCTTGAACAGGAGCAGGCTGGGAATCGAGCGGATGCCCAGTTGCCTGGCCAGCTGCGGGTTGCCCTCGCTGTCCAGCTTACCCAGGCGGCAGCGGCCCTGCAGCTGGCTGGCGGCCTGGGCGAAGGTCGGCGCGAAGGCCTGGCAGGGCCCGCACCAGGCGGCCCAGACGTCCACCAACAGCGGCAGCTCGCCCTTGAGCTGGCCGGCGAAGTTGCTTTGCGTCAGTTCGATGGGCGCGGCCGGCAGCAGCTCGGCCTTGCAGCGCCCGCAGCGCGGGGCGTCGCCCAGGCGCGCGGCGGGGATGCGGTTGAGGCCGTTGCAGTGCGGGCAGGGAATCAGCAGGGGATCGGACATGACGGCGGGCTCCGTGGGACATATCCGCTAGATGGAGCCGCCGCCGCTCGATATCAAGTCACACCGGCGTCAGCGGCCAGAACAGCGGGATAACGAAGCTGGCCACCACCCAGAGAGTCAGGTTGAGCGGGATGCCGATGCGCATGAAGTCGGTGAAGCGGTAGCCGCCGGCGTTGTAGACGAAGGTGTTGGTCTGGTAGCCGATGGGCGTGGCGAAGCTGGCGCTGGCGGCGAACATCACCGCCACCACGAAGGCACGCGGGTCGACGCCCAGATGCTGGGCCATGCCGATGGCGATGGGGGTGACCAGCACCGCCACGGCGTTGTTCGACAGCAGCTCGGTGAGGATCGAGGTGAACAGGTAGATGAAGCTCAGCATCAGCAGCGGCCCGGCCCAGGGCAGCCAGCCCATGACGTTCTGCACCAGCAGGCTGACCAGGCCGACCTTGTCCATGGCGATGCTGATGGCCAGCATGCCGAAGATCAGGCTGAGAATCTTCCAGTCCACCGCCTTGTAGGCGTCTTCCACATCCAGGCAGCGGGTCGCCAGCACGGTCACCGCGCCGATGATCGCCAGGCCCTCGATGGGCATCAGGCCGAAGGCGGCCAGCAGCATCACCGCCAGGGTGGCGCCGATGGCGATCGGCGCCTTGTCGCGGCGGAAGGCGCGTTCCTGCACGGCGTTGAGGCTGATCAGCTCGCCGTTGTCGGCGAAGCGCTTGATCTGCGCCGGGGTGCCCTCGACCAGCATCACGTCGCCGAACTGCAGCTCGAACTCGTCGAGGTTGCCCTGCACGTTCTCGTCCTGGCGGTGCACGGCGAGCACGGCGATGCCGTAACGCACGGTGAGGTCGAGATCGCGCATCGGCCGGTGACTGTAGCGCGAGTTACGCCCGACTATGGCCTCGGCGAGGATCACGTCGTGGCTGCTGATGGTCTCGAAGGCGTCGCCGCGGTTGAACGACAGGTGGCCGCTCTCGCGCAGCTCGACCACGTCCTTGACCTGGCCGTGCAGCACCAGGCGGTCGCCGCTGGCCAGCAGGGTGCCCCCGCCCGGCTCGGTGAGTTCCTGCTCCTCGCGAAACAGCTTGAGCACCTGCAGGCCGCTGCCGCCGTTGAGGTTGGCCTCGTGCAGGGTCTTGCCGATCATCGGCGAGTCGTGCGGCACCAGCAGCTCGGTCATGAAGGTGCGGTCCAGGTCCGGGCGCAGTTGCTTGGACAGGGTTTCGCGATCGGGCAGCAGGCGGTGGCCGACGGTCAGCAGGTAGAGCATGCCGACCGCGGCCAGGATCAGCCCGGCGCCGGTGATCTCGAAGATGCCGAAGGGCTCCAGGCCGGCCTTGCGCGCCACGCCGTCGACCAGGATGTTGGTCGAGGTGCCGATCATGGTCAGGGTGCCGCCGAGGATGGTGGCGTAGGACAGCGGAATCAGCAGCTTCGACGGCAGGGTGCCGGCGCGGCGCGCCAGGGCGATGGCCACCGGGGTGAGGATGGCCACCACCGGGGTGTTGTTGAGGCAGGCGGAGATCACCAGGGCGGTGACGGTCAGGCCGGTCAGCACGCGGATCGGGCTGGTGCCCACCAGCTCGCCCAGCCAGTTGCCCAGGGCGTCGATGCAGCCGGTGCGCTCCAGCGCGGCGGACAGCACGAACATGCAGGCGATGGTCACCGGCGCCGAGTTCGACAGCACGCTGAGCACCTCGCCCGGGGTCAGCAGCTGGCTGACCAGCAGCGCCGCCACGGCGATGGCGGCGACTATGTCCGGGCTCCATTTCTCGCGCACGAAGGCATACAGCACCCAGATCAGCAGGGCGCCGACGAACAGCAGGGGCAGGGAGTCCCAGGGCATGAAAATCCTTAGCGTCGAATCTCGTGTGAGGTATCGGGCCCGCGCTGGGCGGCCGCACAAGGTCGCCACGATAGTGGGCTTCGCTTAGATAGTCTAAGAATGTTTGAGAAGGTTTATATGCCTTTTCGATTTATTGGATAAGGACACGGAGGAGCACGTCGCCGCCCCCAACATAAACGTGACGAAGCCTACGCATAGCCGGGGGCGCTCCCTGTCGAGTGCCGGCTCAAGCCAACCTAGGACGAGCAGCTGATCTGCAGATGCTTGCCCCAGTCCGGCGGGCGCTGGGCGTAGCGCTCCATCCCCGGCTGCTCGTCGAAGGGCCGCGCCAGCACCGCGTGCAGCTCGCGCACCGGGCCATAGTCGCCGGCCTCGGCCGCCTCGATGGCCTGCTGCGCCAGGTAGTTGCGCAGGATGTAGCGCGGATTGACCGCGTGCATGCGCGCCTGACGTTCGGCCTGTTCGCCCCCCTCGCGGGCGCAGCGGGCCAGGTAGTCGCGGCCCCAGGCGTCGAAGCCGGCCAGGTCGACGAAGTCCTCGCGCACCACCTGCAGCGCGTCGACGGGCGCCTGTTCGCCGAGCCGGCGGAAGAACAGCGTGTAGTCGCTCGCCTTGCCCTGCTGCATCAGCTGCAGCAGGCGCTGCACCAGCTCCTCGTCGCCGTCCTCGGCGCCCTGCAGGCCCAGGCGGCGACGCATCAGGTCAAGGTAGTGGGCCTGGTACAGCGGCAGGAACAGCTCCAGGGTTGCGCGCAGCTTGTCCACTTCGATCATGGGCGTCAGTGCCTGCGCCAGCGCCGCCAGGTTCCAGTGGGCGATGGGCACCTGGTTGCTGAAGCTGTAGCGGCCGGTGTCGTCGGAATGGTTGCAGATGTGCCCGGCGTCGAAGTCGTCGAGGAAGGCGTAGGGCCCGTAGTCGAAGGTGATGCCGAGGATCGACATGTTGTCGGTGTTCATCACCCCGTGGCAGAAACCGTAGGCCTGCCAGCGGGCGATCATGCCGGCGGTGCGCTCCAGCACCTCGCGGAACATCGCCAGCCAGGGTTCGTCCTGCGTCAGGCAGGCGGGGAAATGACAGGCCAGCACATGCTCGCCGAGGATCTTCAGCTGCTCGTGCTGGCGGGTGTAATAGAAGTACTCGAAGTGGCCGAAGCGCACGTGGCTGGGCGCCAGGCGCAGCAGCATGGCGGCGCGCTCCTGACGCTCGCGCCACACCGGGGTTTCCGAGGCGGTGACGCACAGCGCCCGCGAGCTGGGGATGCCGAGGGCGTGCAGGTGTTCGCTGGCGAGGAACTCGCGGATCGACGAGCGCAGCACCGCGCGGCCGTCGCCCATGCGCGAGTAGGGGGTCTGCCCGGCGCCCTTGAGGTGCAGGTCCCAGTGCTCGCCGGCGGCGTTGACCACCTCGCCCAGCAGCACGCCGCGGCCGTCGCCCAGGCGCGGGGTGTAGCCGCCGAACTGGTGCCCGGCGTAGACCATGGCGCGCGGCTCGGCCTCGCTCCACAGCTTGTGTCCGGCGAACAGTTCGGCGAACTCCGCGCGCTGCGCCTCCTCCGGCGCCAGGTCGAGCAGGGCCATGGCCGCGGCGCTGGCCACCACCAGGCGCGGCTGCTCGATGGGCTCGGGCAGCACCTCGGTGGAGAAGGCGTCGCCGAGACGGGCGAAGCGGTTGTCGAAGCTCAGTTGGTCGAGGCGTTTCACCGCGTGCTCCGCCATGGCTCAGGTCGCCGCCGGCGGGGGCGGCGTCTGCACGTTGGCCGCACCGGCTGCGGCGGCCTTGATCAGGTCCTTCTGTTCGAGCTGGTGTTCGCCGCGTTCGAGGTTCTTCACATACACCTCGACCTGGCGGAAGGCGATGTTGATGCCGTGCTTGGGGAATTCGCGGTCGATGAAGCGGTTGATCTCGTCGGTGGCCGGGTTGCGGTCGCCGAGGTCGCGCACGTGGATGCGCAGCTCGTGATCCAGGGTGCTTTCGCCGAAATTGAGGAAGTACACCAGCGGCGCCGGCTCCTTGAGCACCCGCGCGTTCTCCTGGGCGGCCTGCAGCAGCAGCTTGCGCACCAGGTCGAGGTCCGAACCGTAGCCGACGCCGACCTTGAGGGTGACGCGGGTGACCGTGTCGCTCAGCGACCAGTTGATCAACTGGCCGGTGATGAAGGTCTTGTTCGGCACGATGATTTCCTTGTGGTCGAAATCGGTGATGGTGGTGGCGCGGATGCGGATCTTGCTCACCGTGCCGGACAGGTTGCCGATGGTCACCACGTCACCGATGCGCACCGGGCGCTCGAACAGGATGATCAGGCCGGAGATGAAGTTGGCGAAGATCTCCTGCAGGCCGAAACCGAGGCCCACCGACAGCGCCGCCACCAGCCACTGCAGCTTGTCCCAGCTGACGCCGAGGGTGGACAGGGTGGTGACGATGCCGATGCCGACCAGCGCATAGGACAGCAGGGTGGTGGTGGCGTAGGCGCTGCCCTGGGCCAGTTTCAGGCGCGACAGCACCAGCACCTCGAGCAGGCCGGGCAGGTTGCGCGCCAGGGCCACGGTGATGGCGACTATGATCAGCGCGCCGAGCACGTCCATCAGGCTGATCGGCACCAGAGTGGCGGCCTCGCCGCTGCCGCTGCTGTATTCGTAGAGAGTCACGGTGTCGAGGTAGGTGAACACCCCGATCAGCTCGGCCCAGACCCAGTACAGGCAGACCAGGAAGCCGCCGAGCAGGGCCAGGCGGATCAGCCGCAACGACTGCTGGTTGACCTGCTCGATGTCCAGGGTCGGCTCCTCGACCACCGTCTCGCCTTCGCTGCCGTCCTTGCTCTGCGCCTGGCGCTTGCTCAGGGCGCGCTGGTAGGCCAGGCGCCGGGCGGCGACGCCGAGGCCGCGGATGAAGGCGGCTTCCAGCACCAGCCAGAGGATCAGCAGGTAGAGGGTGTCGATCAGGCGGTCGGTGAGTTTCAGCGCGGTGTAGTAGTAGCCGAACGCCACGGCGGCGATCAGCGCCAGCGGCAGCAGGCTGAACAGCAGGCCGACGCTCGAACGTAGCGCCGAGGTGTGCTCCCGCAGCGGTGCGCCGAGCAGCAGGCGGAACAGCAGCCAGGCCATCAGCGCGTAGCAGGTCAGCACCACGCCGATGCCGATCACGTCGCCGGCCAGGCTGGCCGGCTGGTGTTCGGCGACGCTGGTCACCGCGACCAGCGCCATCACCACCAGGCCCAGGCTGCGGATATGGTGGCGGAAGAAGGCTACGTTGGCCGGCGGCCAGTGGAAGTGCAGCACGGCCACGCCGTTCGGCGAGAGGATACGGTAGAGGGTGTAGAACACCAGCCAGGCCTGGGCCATCTCGTACAGCGCGGCGCCGAGGTAGAGGTTCTGCCCGCGCGCATCCATCAACAGGGCGTAACCGCACAGGGCGAGGAACAGCGCGCCGGGCAGCGCCAGGGCCAGGTTCAGGGCCAGCGCCAGCGGCGTGTGCAGCTGGCTGTCGCGCTTGTAGTGGCCGATGTCGTCGTGCAGGCCGCCGAGCTTGGCGAACAGGTACTGGCGGCGCCAGAGAATAAAGGCGCAGAGCAGCAGCAGCGGCAGGAACACCAGCGGCCGCTCCAGCAGGGCGGCGCCCAGCTCCTTCAGCGCCACGCCCCAGGGCAGGCTTTCCAGCTGCTGCTGCAGGCGCCGCGGCGCGCCCTTCAGCCACTCGAGGTCGAGCGGCTTGTTGCTGGGAATCCAGAACATCTGCTCGTCGATGGTGGCGCGCAGGCTGCTGGCGGTGCTGTGCAGCTCCTTCTGGTTGAGCTGCAGGGTGATCGATTCGTTGAGCAGGGCGTTGAGCTCGCGGTTGAGCCGGTCGAGCAGCTCGCGGCGGGTGCTCAGCAACTCGCGCAGGGTGGCGCGCAGCTCGGCGGTGACCTCCTCGGCGGGCTGGCCGGCGAGCAACTGGTCGATATAGGCCTCGGGATTGCCGATCTCCTCGCGCTGCTTGCCCAGCTCGAACTGGTACAGGCGGATATCGGCGATCTCATCGGCCAGTTTGCTGTCTTCCAACGTCAGGCTGGGCAGCGCCTGCTTCTGCTGGTAGAGGATCTTCGACAGCAGCAGGCTGCCCTGCAGCACGCCGATCTGCTCGTCGAGGGCCTGGTCGGCCTGCACCAGGTTGTCCAGCTGCTGCTTGGTCTGCAGGTTTTCCTCGGTCAACTGGTTGAGGCGCTCGGTGGCGCGCAGCAGGTAGTCGGAAAGCTTGAGGTTGCGCGTGCTCTCGCGTGCCAGCAGCTTGTCCGAGCCGGCGCGCTCGGCCTCGCGCGACTGCTCGGCGACGGTCTGCTCGGATTCGGCGCGGCGCCTTTCGTTGATCAGGCTCTGCAGCTCCAGGCGCTCCTGCTCGGCGCGCTTGATGCGCTCCTCGAGCAGCTCGCGCTGGGCGTTGCCCAGGTCCTGCAGCAGGCTGTTGCCGGCCAGCTCCTGGCGGCGCAGCTGGGTCTGCGCGGTGAGCAGGGCCAGTTCCGCGGCGAGCTGGTCGCGGCGCTCGGCGCTCAGCGGTTTGCCGTTGTCGCGGTCGCTCTTCAGGCTGTTGTTGATCTGCTGGCTGCGCGCCTGGTTCTGGCTGATCTCGGCCTGGGCGCGCTCGGGGCGGGTCTGCGCGGTGATCACCAGGCTGTTGGCCTCGATGATCGCCTTGTTCCACTCGCTGAGCTGGCTGGAGCGTTCGCCGAGCAGCTGCTCCAGCTGCGCCAGGGCGGTGCGCGCGTGGCGCTCGGCCAGCGGCGCCGGCTGGCTGGCCTTGAGCTGGGCGAGTTCGCGCTGGGCTTCGGCGATCAGCCGCGGGGCGTTTTCCAGCTGGGTGCGCAGGTCGGCCAGACGCTGCTCGCTGGCCTCGCGGTCCTTGAGCAGGCGCAGGGTCTGCTCCAGGGTCTGCTTGAGCGCCAGCTGCTCGGCTTCCGGCAGCTTGCGATCAGCCAGGCCGTCGAGGCTCTGCTGCACGCTCTCGACCTTGGGCGGCTCCTGGGCGAGAACCGGGGGAATGCTCAGGCACAGGGCGAGCAGGGCGGCGACGAACGGGAGACGCAACAGGGACATGGTCGTGGGATCTGCTGAATGGGACGATGACAGTGTGGGACGGCCGCCGCAGGCGCCGCCGCGCCGGCCCTCGCGGGAGGGGCGTGCGCAGCTGCGATGCTAGCAGAGTCCGGCGCGCTCGCGGCTGCGACGCTGGTGCGACGAGCCTGTTACAGGAACAGCCCGGGGCCCGGGCGGCTGCCTTCGGGGAATTTGACGCCGACCTTGCGCACCTTGTTCCCGTCCATCGCCGCCACCGTCCAGGTCAGGCCCTGCCATTCCACCTGGTCGCCGACGATCGGTTCGCCGCCCACCTTGTGCGCGATAAAGCGGCCCAGGTGCAACTGGCCTTCGGCGCCTTCCAGCTTGAGGCCGTAGAGCGCGGCCACCGCGCCCAGTTCGGCGTCGCCTTCGAGGACGAAATCGCCGAAGAAGCGCAGGTCCTGACCGCGCTTGGGCGCCTGGCTGAACAGCTTGCCGAGCGCCGGCAGATCGGCCTCGTGGCCGATCACGCAGAGCAGGTCGCCGGCCTCCAGGCGCGTGCTGCCGGACGGGTGGAGCAGCTCGCGACCGCGAAACAGCGCGGCGATGCGCGTGCCCTCGGGCATGTTCAGCTCGCGCAGGGCGGCGCCGATGCACCACTTCTCCGCGCCCAGGCGGTAGACGAACAGCTCCCACTGGCTGGTGGGGTGCACCTCCAGGCCGGCGCGCGACACCGGCGCCGGCTCCGGCGGCACGGTGACGCGCATCAGCCGGGCGGCCAGCGGCAGGCTGGTGCCCTGCAGCAGCAGCGAGACCAGGACGATGAAGAAGGCCACGTTGAAGAACAGCTGGGCATTGGGCAGCCCGGCCATCAGCGGGAACACCGCGAGGATGATCGGCACCGCGCCGCGCAGGCCGACCCAGGCGATGAAGACTTTCTCGCGGTCGTGGAAAGCCGGAAACGGCAGCAGGCCGAGCAGCACCGACAGCGGTCGGGCGAAGAGGATCATCCACAGTGCCAGACCCAGCGCCGGCAAGGCGATGGGCAGCAGCTCGTGGGGAGTGACCAGCATGCCGAGGACCAGGAACATGCCGATCTGCGCCAGCCAGGTGAGGCCGTCGAGCATGTGCAGGATGCCGTGGCGCGAACGGATCGGCCGGTTACCCAGCAGCAGGCCGCACAGGTAGATGGCGAGGATGCCGCTGCCGCCCACCGCGGTGGTGATGGCGAAGATGATCAGGCCGCCGCTGACCACCAGCAGCGGGTACAGGCCGCTGGCCAGCTCCATGCGGTTGATCAGCTTGAGCAGCAGCCAGCCGCCGCCGAGGCCGAGCACGGCGCCGAGGCCGAACTGCTGCAGCAGCTGGATCGGCAGGTCCCAGCTGAAGCCGGTCTGGCCGCTGGCGAGCATGGCGATCAGGGTGACGGTGAGGAAGACCGCCATCGGGTCGTTGCTGCCGGATTCGATTTCCAGGGTCGAGCTGACCCGTTCGTTGAGGCCGCGGCCGCCGAGCAGGGAGAACACCGCCGCGGCGTCGGTGGAGCCGACGATGGCGCCGATCAGCAGGCCCTCCAGCAGGCTCAGGTCGAACAGCCAGGCGGCGGCCAGGCCGGTCAGCCCAGCGGTGATCACCACCCCCAGGGTGGCCAGCGACAGCGACGGCCACAGCGCCACGCGGAAGCTGGAGACGCGGGTACGCATGCCGCCGTCGAGGAGGATCACGGCCAGCGCCAGGTTGCCCACCAGGTAGGCCAGCGGGTAGTTGTCGAAGACGATGCCGCCGGGGCCGTCGACGCCGGCGAGCATGCCGACGGCGAGGAAGATCACCAGGATGGGGATGCCGAAACGGGTGCCGAAGGCACTGACCAGGATGCTGGCCGCCACCAGCAGGGCGCCGATCAAGAACAGATTGTTGATGGCGCTGGCGTCCAACGGCGTACTCCTGGCCTGGTGGTGAATGCGCCGTTATGCATGGCGCGTGCCAGGGATTCTAACCGCTGCCTTCGCCCCGCTGTCAAAAAGGTTATTACATTTTTCCAGCCGGCCGCGGCCCGCCGGGGCGGGCCGCCGACGGCATCTAGAACCAGGCGTCGCGCATGCCCAGGCAGGTGTCGTCGCGCGCCTCGAGGATGGCCAGCTCGTGGTGGCAGCCCGGCACTTCCCAGGTCAGGAAGTAGCGCGCAGCCTGCAGCTTGCCCCGGTAGAAGTCGGCGTCGCCGCCCTCGCCCCTGGCCAGGCCCTGCTCGGCGCGGATCGCCTGCTCCAGCCAGCGCCAGCCGATCACCGCGTGGCCGAACACCTTGAGGTACAGCGCCGAGTTGGCCAGGCCCTGGTTGACCTGGCCGGCCATCAGGTCGCCGAGCAGGGCCAGGGTCACCGCCTGCAGGCGTGCCAGCAGTTGTTCCAGCGGCTGGCGCAGGGCGGTGAGCGACTCGTGCTCGGCGGCGCGCTGGCAGGTGCCGTGGATCAGCCTGAGCAGCTGCTTGAGCGCGGCGCCGCCGTTCATCGCCACCTTGCGCCCGAGCAGGTCGAGCGACTGGATGCCGTGGGTGCCTTCGTGGATGGGGTTGAGACGGTTGTCGCGGTAGTACTGTTCCACCGGGTATTCGCGGGTGTAGCCGTGGCCGCCGAGGATCTGGATCGCCAGTTCGTTGGCCTTGAGGCAGAACTCCGAAGGCCAGGACTTGACGATGGGGGTGAGCAGATCGAGCAGCTGCAGCGCCTCGGCGCGCTCCTCGGCGGTTGCCAGGGTGTGGGTGTCGTCGAACAGGCGCGCGGTATACAGGCCGAGGTCGAAGGCGCCTTCGACGTAGGCCTTCTGCGCCAGCAACATGCGCCGCACGTCGGTGTGCTCGACTATGGCTACCTGCGGGCTGCTCGGGTCCTTGCCGTCCGGCTGGCGGCCCTGCGGGCGGTTGCGCGCGTAGTCCAGCGAATAGAGGTAGCCGGCGTAGCCGAGCATGATCGCGCCCATGCCGACGCCGATGCGCGCCTCGTTCATCATCTGGAACATGTAGGAAAGGCCCTGGTGCGGCTTGCCCACCAGGTAGCCGACGCACTCGCCGCTGTCGCCGAAGTTCAGCGCGGTGGAGGTGGTGCCGCGCCAGCCCATCTTGTGGAACAGCCCGGCCAGGGTCACGTCGTTGCGCTTGCCCAGGCTGCCGTCGGCGCCCACGTGGAACTTGGGCACGATAAACAGGCTGATGCCCTTCACCCCGGGCGGCGCGTCCGGCAGCTTGGCCAGCACCATGTGCACGATGTTCTCGGAGATCGGCTGGTCGCCGCCGGAGATGAAGATCTTGTTGCCCTTGATCCGGTAGCTGCCGTCCGCGGCGGGTTCGGCCTTGGTGCGGATGTCCGACAGCGACGAGCCGGCATGCGGTTCGGTCAGGCACATGGTGCCGAAGAAGCGGCCGTCGATGATCGGCTGCAGAAAGCGGGCCTTCTGCTCGTCGCTGCCGAAGGCCTCGATCAGGTTGGCCACGCCCATGGTCAGCATCGAATAGGACGCGGTGGCCGCGTTGGCCGCCTGGAAGTGGGCGAAGCAGGCCTGCGACAGCAGGTTGGGCAGTTGCATGCCGCCATGCTCGAAGTCGCGGGTGGCGTTGAGGAAACCCGCCTCGTGGAAGGCGCGCAGGGCCGGTTCGACCTCGGGGATCAGCACCGCCGCGCCGTCGACGTACTGCGGCTCGTGCTCGTCGCTCTTGCGGTTGTGCGGGGCGAACAGCTCCTCGGCGATGCTGCGTGCGGTGGCGATCGCGGCGTCGAAGGTCTCGCGGTTGTGCTCGGCGAAGCGTTCGCGCTGGGTCAGGGCTTCGGCGTCGAGCACCTCGTAGAGTTCGAACGCCAGGTTGCGGGAGCTGAGCAGGGTCTCGGACATGGAACGGGCCTCCAGATGATCGATCGAGTCTAGGCAGCCAGTTGCCTGGCTGCCCAGCATCATCATCGGCCGTGATAATCGCTCGTTGGCGCACGCGGGTAGGGCGGGTGCAACCCGCTACTGCCGAAGTGGCGGGTTGAACCCGACCTGCGGAGCCAGTTAACCGTCGTTCCCGCGCAGGCGGGAACCCAGGAAATTGGCGGCGCCTGGACGCCCGCCTGCGCGGGAGTGACGGCTCGTCAGATCGAACGAGCGAAGCCTTGCGCCAGCTCGCGGGTCAGCTCGGCGGCCGGCAGGGGCCGGCAACTGGCGACGTTCTGCCCGGCCCACAGCGGCGAGAAGTCGCCGCTGCCCTGGGCTTCGGCCGCCGCGCGCAAGGGGGCGATGGCCGCGGTGGCCAGGGGGAAGGCCGGCGCCCGTTCGCTCAGCGGCCCCAGCTCGCGCATCAGGCGGTTGACGATGCCGCGCGCCGGGCGCCCGCTGAACAGGTTGGTCAGCGCCGTATGGCGCGCCGCCGGGCTCTGCAGCGCGGCGCGGTGGATGGCGCCGGTGCTGGCCTCCGGGCACAGCAGGTAGGCGCTGCCGACCTGCACGCCGGCCGCACCCAGGGCCATGGCCGCGGCTACGCCGCGGGCGTCGGCGATGCCGCCGGCGGCGATCACCGGCACCGACAGCGCATCGACCAGCTGCGGCAGCAGGGCGAAGAGGCCGAGTTGGCGGCTCAGGTCGAAGTCGAGAAAGTGGCCGCGATGGCCGCCGGCCTCCAGGCCCTGGGCGATCACCGCATCGACGCCGCGTTGCTGCAGCCACAGCGCCTCGTTCAGGGTGGTGGCGCTGGAGAGGATCTTCGCCCCGCTGCGCCGTACCCGCTGCAGCAAGGCTTCCTCCGGCAGACCGAAGTGGAAGCTGACCACCGCGGGGCGGAACTCCTCCACCAGCGCCGCCGCCTCTTCGTTGAACGGCAGGCGCCCCGGGCCGCCGGCGATGGCGGCCGGATCCAGGCCCAGCTCGTCATAGTAGGGCGCCAGCGCCTCGCGCCAGGTCGCCTCGCGGGCCGCATCCGGCGCGGGCGGCACATGGCTGAAGAAGTTCAGGTTGAACGGGCCCTCGGTCAGGGCGCGCAGCGCCTGCAGCTCCTGGCGCAGGGCGGCGGGCGTGAGCATGGCGCAGGGAATCGAGCCGAGGCCGCCGGCCTGGCACACAGCGGCGGCCAGGCGATGGTTCTGCGAGCCGGCCATCGGCGCCTGGATCAGTGGCAGGTCAGTGTCGAGCAGGGCGGTGAGAGACATGGGATGGCTCCATTTCAGCGAGGGATCGTGGTTCGGACACCTGCCAGGCCCACAACAGGGCCCAGAGCAATGCCGCCGTGCTGATAAGGAAGCTGCTCGTGAGGCTATGGCCGGCGGCAGTCCAGTGCTGCACCAGCCAGGGGCCGAGCAACTGGCTGCCGCTGTACAGACTGATCAGCAGGGCGGCCAGGCGCAAGCCCTGGTCCGGGTTGAGGGTGCGGGCCAAGCGCTGGGTCAGCAATACGGTGCCGAGGAAGGTGCCGCCCACCAGCAGGGCGCAGGCCAGCACGCCGACGGGGCCGGGCAGCAGGATCGGCATGGCCACGCCGAGCAGCTGCAGCAGGTAGTTGGCCAGCAGGGCGCGGCGGTCGCCCAGCCAGGCACCGGCCTGGTTCCACAGGCTCGCCGAGATCAGGCAGGCGAGCGCCGTCCACCACCAGTTGCCGACCAGCAGCGGATGACCGGCGGGCAGCTGTTCACGAGCCAGGGCCGGCAGAAAGGTCAGCGGCAGGATGTAACCCAGGCCTGCCCCCAGATAGGCCATCAGCAACGCCAGATTGTGGCTGCCGAACAGTGCGCCACGGGCGGTCGCAGGGGGCTTGTCGGGCAGGTCCCGTGCCAGGCGCCTTAGCATCGGAGCACAAAGCAGCGCCAGGGGCAGGGCGCACAGGGCGATCGGCAGCCAGCGCAGCGGCCCGTGCCAGGGCGTGATGGCCACCAGCAGGCCGCACAGCAACATGCCGCTACCCAAGCCCAGATAGACCAGACCGCTGAGCGCCGTGGCCTGGCGCAGGGCCAGCCATTCCAGCACCAGCGCCGGGGCGAGGACGAACACCACGCCGTTGCTGATGCCATTGGTCAGGCGCAGTGCAGCCAGCAGGGCGATGTCCTGCGTGAAGACCTGGGCCAGGGTCAGGCCGGCATTGATCAGTAGGGCCGCCGGCAGGCCGAGGCGCAAGCCGCGCGGGTTGGCCATGGGCAGCGCGAGCAGGGCGCCGAGCAGGTAGCCGAGGTAGTTCCAGGTCGCCAGTTGGGCGCCTTGGCTCAGGTCGAACAGGCCATCGTCGAGCAGCAGGGGCAGCAGCGGGGTATAGGCGAAGCGGCCGAGCGCGTGCACGACCACCAGCGCCAGGGCGGCGGCGAGCAACGCAGTGAGGTGGGCGCGGTCACATCTGGGCATAGGGCCTCCGGTCGTGCTGCGCACCTTAGTCGTTGTCGTTGACCGATCGTTAGTGAAAAATACTGCTTTCATTTTTCACTTTTGGTGATGTTCATGGGCGCCTGGCAGCGACTCAATCCGCAGTTGTTCCGCTATTTCCTCGCCGTGGCGCGCGAGGGCTCGCTGAGCGCCGCCGGCCTGCGCCTGAGCTGCGTACCGTCGAACGTCTCGGCGCGCCTGCGCCAGCTGGAGCAGCAACTCGACACCCGGTTGTTCCTGCGTCAGGGCCAGCGCCTGCGTCTGACCCCGGCCGGCGAGCGCCTGCTGCCCCACGCCGAGCATCTGGAACAGCTCTGCCAGACGGCCTGGCGCAGCGTGCAGGAGGATATCTGGAGTGGCGACCTGCGCCTGGGCTCGATGGAAACCACCGCGGCCGTGCGTCTGCCGGAGCTGCTCGCGGCTTTCCACCAGCGGGCGCCGCGGGTCAACCTGCAGCTCAGCACCGGGCCGAGCCGACGCCTGGTCGAGGGCGTGCTGGCCGGGGAGCTGGACGCCGGATTGATCGGCGGGCCGTTCGAGCATCCGCAGCTCGAGTGCCTGCCGATCTGGCAGGAGGAACTGATGCTGGTGCTGCCGCCGACGCAGGATGCCGACAGTCTGGAGGCGCGGCCGCAGACCCTGCTGGGCTTCCCCGAGGGCTGTCACTATCGCGAGCGCCTGGAGCGCTGGGTGGTCGGCCGCGGATTGCAGGTGGCGGCGCGGCAGAGCTACGGCTCGATCGACGCGATCTTCGCCGGCATCGCCGCCGGCATGGGCATCGGCCTGCTGCCGCGCAGCCTGCTCGAGCGCCACCCGCGTGTGCACCTGGTGCAGTACCAGGCCATCGCCGCGGAGTTCGGCGCGACCACCACGCTGCTGGCGCGCCGCCGCGATGCCGGCGAGCACCCGCCGCTGGCGCTGCTGCTGGAGCTGATGCGCGCGCAAAGCCCGCTCAGCGGGTAAACTTGGCGACCGCTTCGGAGACATTCATGAACTACCGCCACGCCTTCCACGCCGGCAACCACGCCGACGTGCTCAAGCACTTGGTGCTGACCCGCCTGATTGCCCTGTTGTCGCGCAAGGAGGCGCCCTTTGCCTACCTCGACAGCCATGCCGGCATCGGCCTGTACGACCTGCGCGGCGATCAGGCCAGCCGCACCGGCGAATGGCTGGAGGGCGTCGGCCGCCTGTGGCAGGCCGCGCAGCTGCCGGATGCGGTGGAGGCCTACCTGGAGGTGGTGCGGGCGATGAACCCGGACGGCGAGCTGCGCTACTACCCCGGCTCGCCGGAGCTGGCGCGCCTGCTCAGCCGCGAGCAGGATCGCCTGCAGCTCAACGAGAAGCACCCGGAAGACGGCCGCCTGCTCAAGGACAACATGCGCGGCGACCGCCGCGTAGCGGTGCACCTGGGCGAGGGCTGGCACGTGCCGCGGGCGCTGCTGCCGACCCGCGAGAAGCGCGTGCTGCTGCTGATCGACCCGCCGTTCGAGCAGGCCGACGAGCTGCAGCGCTGCGTCGAGGCGCTGAACGAGGCGCACGGTCGCATGCGCCAGGCCATCGTCGCGATCTGGTATCCGATCAAGGACGAGCGTCAACTGGCGCGTTTCTACCGGGATCTGCAAAAGAGCGCCGCGCCCAAGCTGCTGCGCGCCGAGCTGTACGTGCACGCCCCGGACGATGCCAGCCGGCTGACCGGCTCGGGCCTGGTGATCAGCAACCCGCCCTGGGGCCTGGAGGACGAGCTCAGGCAGCTGTTGCCCTGGCTGGCCGATGCGCTCGGCCAGAGCCTGGGCGGCTGGCGCCTGGATTGGCTGATCGAGGAAAAACCGGCCGCTTGAGCGAGCCTGGGGACGCTGCGCATGGCGCATCCGGCGGGGCCGCTTCGGCGCCGCGTCTCAGGCCATCACGTCGATGCTGTTGCCCAGATGCGGCGGGTTGCTCGGCGCACTGACCGGGGCGGCCGCCTGCACCAGGCTGGCGACGCCGGACGCCTGCAGCTCCAGGGTCTTGCGCAGCAGCAGGAGCGACATCTGCGCCGAGAATTGCGCCGACGCCTGGCTGGAAACCTGGCTGGCGAGGCTGCTCAGTTCCATGGCGATCGCCCCTCCTTCAGGCCTTGGGTTCAGGCGGTAGGCATACGCCCGTTCCGCCCAGGCCGCAATAACCGTTCGGGTTCTTCGCCAGGTACTGCTGGTGATAGGCCTCGGCGTAGTAGAACGGCGGCGCCTCGCGGATCTCGGTGGTGATCGCGCCGAGCCCGGCCTTGTCCAGCTCGGCCTGGAAGCGCGCCTGACTGGCGCGGGCGGCAGCCAGTTGCGCCGCGTCCTGGCAATAGATGGCCGAGCGATACTGGCTGCCGCGGTCGTTGCCCTGGCGCATGCCCTGGGTGGGATCGTGCGCCTCCCAGAACACCTTGAGCAGGGCCTCGAAGCTGGTCTGCCGCGGGTCGAACACCACCAGCACCGCCTCGGTATGCCCGGTCAGCCCGGAGCAGGTTTCCTCGTAGGTCGGGTTCGGCGTATGGCCGCCGGCGTAACCCACCGCCGTGCTGTACACCCCGGGTTGTTGCCAGAAGCGCCGCTCGGCGCCCCAGAAGCAGCCGAGGCCGAATACCGCCTGCTGCAGGCCGGCGGGGAAGGGCGGCTGCAGCGGGTGGCCGTTGACATGGTGCGCCGCCGGCACCGGCAGGGCTTCGCTGCGGCCGGGCAGGGCCTGCTCGGCGCTGGGCAGCTCGAGTTTGTGGGCGAGTATCTGGGAACGCAGAACCATGGCGATCTCCTGAGAAGTGGGCAAGCAGTGGACCAGGCGCGGCGTGGCGCGTTACGTCCGTTGGTCGGATGTGGGCGCCGGGCGGCAGGGGTAGCGGCGCAGGCTGTCGATCAGCTCGCGGCCGGGAATCGGCTTGTCGAACAGGTAGCCCTGGCCGACGTCGCACTGCTGGCGGCGGAGGAAGCCGAGCTGGGCGGCGGTCTCGATGCCTTCGGCGACCACCTTGAGCTTGAGGTTATGGGCCATGGCGATCACCGCCGAGGTGATCTCCATGTCGTCCTGGTTGTCGGGAATGTCCTTGATAAAGCTGCGATCGATCTTGATCACGTCGATGGGGAATTTCTTCAGGTAACTGAGCGAGGAGTAGCCGGTGCCGAAGTCGTCCATCGCCAGGGTCAGGCCCAGGCTCTTGAGGCGGCCGAGCTGGTGGCGGGTGTCGTCGGTGGCCTCCAGCAGCAGGCTTTCGGTCAGTTCCAGCTCCAGCCGCCGGGGTTCGAGCTGTTCCTCGTGGAGGATGGCGGCGATGGAGCCGACCAGGTCCGGGTCGGAGAACTGCTTGGGCGACAGATTGATCGCCACCTGCAGCTCGCCGAGGCCGATGGCGCTGAGCTGCTTGCTCATGCGGCAGGCCTGGCGCACCACCCACTTGCCGATGGGGATGATCAGCCCGGTTTCCTCGGCCACGCTGATGAACTGGTCGGGGCGGATCATGCCCTTTTCCGGATGGTGCCAGCGCAGCAGCGCTTCCATGCCCAGCAGCTGGCCGCTCTTGAGGCACAGCTTGGGCTGGTAGAACACCTCCAGCTCGCTCTGGGTCAGGGCGCGGCGCAGGTTGTTCTCGACGAACAGCTTGTAGTTGGCCTCGGCGTTGAGTGCCTCGGTGAACAGCTGCACCTGGTGCTTGCCGTTGGCCTTGGCCTTGTGCAGGGCGAGGCCGGCGTGCTTCATCAGGGTCTGCGGGTCTTCGCCGTGCTGCGGCGCGAGGGCCAGGCCGACCGAGCCGGTGATGCTGATCAGCTGGTTGTCGACGAACAGTGGTTTGTCCAGGGTCTGCAGCACCTGCTGGGCGACGCGCTGGGCGGCCTCCTGGTCGCCGCCGTCGAGGAGGATGGCGAACTCGTTGCTGGCGAAGCGCGCCAGGCTGCCCTTGGCACCGAGGCTGTTGCGCAGGCGCCGGGCCAGGGCCGAGAGCAGCTTGTCGCCGGTCTGGTGGCCGAGGCTGTCGTTGATCCGCTTGAAGTTGTCGATGTCCACCAGCAACAGCCCCAGCGGCGGCTGCGGGCTGCGCGCGAAGCGCTCCTCGAGACTGCGGATGAAGGCCAGGCGGTTGCCCAGGTTGGTCAGGTTGTCGGTGTAGGCCAGGCGCTCGATGCGCTGCTGGGCCAGCTTGGTCTCGGTGATGTCTTCGTAGATGCCGATGTAGTGGGTCAGCTCGCCATCGTCGCCGTACACCTTGGAGATCGACAGCTGGCCCCAGTAGGGCTCCTGGTTCTTGCGCCGGCTGCGGAACTCGCCCTGCCAGCTGTTGTGCTCGGCCAGGCTGGAGTGGGCGTCGAACAGCAGGTCGCTGAGGTTGGCCAGCGCCGGCAGCTCGGACAGGCGCCGGCCGCAGACCTCGTCGCCGCTGTACAGGGTGATGGCGGTGAAGCTGGGGTTGACGTATTCCACCCGGCCGTCGCGGTCGACCAGCAGGAAGGCGCTGGCGCTCTGCTCCACCGCACGCTGGAACAGGTGCAGGGCGTGGGTGGCGCTGCGCTTCTGCTGGCCGATCAGCACCTGCGCGTACTGGTCGGCCAGCTCGCCGGCGAAGGCGATCTCGTCGGCCTGCCAGGTGCGCGGACCGCCGCTGTGTTCCAGGCACAGCACGCCGACCACCTCGCCGTCGACGCGCACGCCGGCGTCGAGCATGGCGCCGATGCCCAGCGGCTGCAGGTAGCTGGCGCTCAGCTCGGCGGTGCGCGGGTCGTGCAGGGCGTCGTGGGCGTCGATGGCGCGGCCGCTGTGCAGTGCCTCCAGATAGTGCGGGAAGGCGCGCGCGTCGATATCGGCCAGGCGTTCGTGGCGATCCAGGTCGCGGCGGTACAGGGTCACCGACTCCAGGCTGTGGCTGCCGAGCTTCCACAGGCCGGCGCGGGCCACGCCGTAGACCTCGCAGGCGGCCTGGGTGATCAGCTCGGCAGCCTCCAGCAGCGGGTCGCTGGAGACGTAGCGCTGGCGCGCCAGGCGCACGATCAGGCTCTGCTGGGTGCGCGAACGCACCAGGTGTTGCAGGTGGTCGTCCTGGGCGCGCTGGTACTGCTGCAGCGAGCTGCGCAGCTGCTGGTTCTGTGCCTGCAGTGCCTGCTCGGGCGGGCTGTACTGGCTCAGGCTCTCGTCCGCCACCAGCAGGTAGCCGCGCAGCAGTTGGCGGTTGCGCTGCTTGAAGGGTTCGCCCACCTCCAGCAGGTTGAGCGCGCCCTGCGGCGTGTGCAGGCGGTAGCGCACCAGATAATGCGGGCCCTGCAGCAGCTGCTGCTGGATGGCGTCGTGCAGGCGGTAGCGCGCCTCGGGCTCCATCAGGCTGGCGTAGGGCGCATCGACCAGGGCGCACAGGTCGCTGGCACTGATGCCGAGCTGGCGTTCGCAGGCGGGATCGAGAAACAGCAGGGCCCAGCTCGGCTCGTTCAAGCGCTCGAAACGCAACATGCCGAGCCGCGAGGGCACTGGCAACTGCGTCACAACCTCGGCTGCCGAGCGGGTGCCGGCATCGGGATGGCTTTTCATTGGGCGGCGGGCTTCCAGTATGCTGACCAGGCGAGGCATCCGTTCTCGGTACGGGGCCGCCGCTGCCCGGGGCAGTGGCGGTACGGACGGAGGCTCGGGCTCAGGCCTACTTCACTATAGCGTTCGGCAAGGGTGCATCATGCAATCGATACTGACAAGAAAACTGATGGCCCTGGCCCTGTTGGGCGCGCTGTTCGCTGCCGCGCCGGCGACTGCCGCCGACGCCGAAGCGGCCGCCGGGTTGCAGGGCGACGAGCAGACCGCCTACCTGGACGGGCTCAAGCGCCTGTACCTGACCGCCGACGAGCGCCAGGCGCTGCTCGCCCACAGCAACGCGCTGCTCGACACCTATGCGCTGCGCGCCGCTTACCAGGTCGGCCAGGCGCAGCGTCAGGATCTGCTCTACCGCATCGGCATCGGCGCGCCCGGCGAGCTGATCCTGCGCGAGGAAAGTCGCGGCGCCCAGGGCACCGATATCGCCGTGCGCAACCAGCGCGTGTCGGTGTTCGGCGTCGATCCCTTCATTCGCTACGAATGCCCGGCCGGCGGCATCCGCTGCGTGCTGATCAACCCCGGCGACGGCAGCCCGCTGCTGAGCATCCTGCGCGATCACCAGGGCGCGGCCGAGCTGGCCAAGGCGCTGAGCTTTCTGATTCGCAACGTGCAGAAGGGCTGAACGGCGGCGTTGCCGGGCGCGCGCAGGCCGCGTCGCGCGCAGCGGGAAGCCGCCTGTGTTGCGGCTCTTGTGGCTGGAACATAGTCAAAAAAAACCCCGCCTGAACGGGCGGGGTTGAGGATACGAGCGTGGCGTGCTCGAAAGGTGGTGCGCGGCCTTACAGCAGCATGGTGCGGATATCCGCCAGCAGCTGCGACAGGCGCTGGGTGAAGCGAGCGGCGGCGGCGCCGTTGATCACCCGGTGGTCGTAGGACAGCGACAGCGGCAGCATCAGGCGCGGCTGGAAGGCCTTGCCGTCCCACACCGGCTGCATGCTCGCCTTGCTCACGCCGAGGATCGCCACCTCGGGTGCGTTGACGATCGGGGTGAAGCCGGTGCCGCCGATATGGCCGAGGCTGGAGATGGTGAAGCAGGCGCCCTGCATGTCGTCGGCCGACAGCTTCTTGTTGCGCGCCTTCTCCGCCAGCGCGGCGGCTTCGCCAGCCAGCTGCAGCAGGCTCTTCTGGTCGACGTTCTTGATCACCGGTACCAGCAGGCCGTCCGGGGTATCGACGGCGAAGCCGATATGCACGTACTTCTTGCGGATGATCGCCTTGCCGCTGGGGGCCAGCGAACTGTTGAAGTCCGGCAGCTCCTTGAGCAGGTGGGCGCAGGCCTTGAGCAGCAGCGGCAGTACGGTCAGCTTGACCCCGGCCTTCTCGGCCACCGCCTTCTGCGCGACGCGGAAGGCTTCCAGCTCGGTGATGTCGGCCGATTCGAACTGGGTCACGTGCGGCACGTTGAGCCAGCTGCGGTGCAGGTTGGCGGCGCCGACCTGCATCAGACGGGTCATCGCCACTTCTTCGATTTCGCCGAACTTGCTGAAGTCCACCGCCGGGATCGGCGGAATGCCGGCGCCGCCGGTGGCGGCACCCGCCTCGGGAGCGGCCTTGGCCTTGTTCATCATGGCCTTGACGTAGGCCTGCACGTCTTCCTTGAGGATGCGGCCCTTGGGCCCGGTGCCGGCGATGTCGGCCAGATCGACGCCGAAGTCGCGCGCGGTCATGCGCACGGCGGGGCCGGCGTGCACCTTGGCAGCGTCGCGCTTGGGCGCGGCGGCGGCTTCGGCGGCGGCGGCCGACAGCGCGGCGATGGCGCGCACTTCGGCGGCCACCTCGGGCGCGGCGCCTTCCGGCACGCGGTGCACTTCCTGGCTGGCCGGTGCGGCGGCGGGCGCCGCGACCGGAGCGGCCGGCGCGCTACCGGCCACCTTGAGCCTGATGATCAGGTCGCCGGTGCCGACTTCGGCGTCCAGCTTGACCAGCACTTCTTCCACCACGCCGGCGGCCGGCGAGGGGATTTCCATGCTGGCCTTGTCGGACTCCAGGGTGATCAGCGACTGGTCGGCCTCGATGCTGTCGCCGGCCTTGACCATGACCTCGATGACCTTGACCTTGCCGTCGGTGCCGATGTCCGGCACGTGCACGTCCTGCACGCTGCTGGCGGCAGCGGCGGCCGGCGCCGCAGCAGCGGCCGGAGCAGGGGCGGCGGCAGCCTTGGGGGCCTCGGCAGGGGCGGCTTCGGCCTGGGCCGCAGGCGCTGCCTCGGCGGCACCTTCGACTTCCAGTACCAGCAGCTCGTCGCCCTCTTTCAGGCGGTCGCCGAGCTTGACCTTCAGCTCCTTGACCACGCCGGCCTTGGGCGCCGGGATTTCCATGCTGGCCTTGTCCGACTCGAGGGTCAGCAGGCTCTGGTCGGCTTCGATACGGTCGCCGACCTTGACGAACAACTCGATAATTTCACCCTCACCGCTGCCGATGTCGGGTACGCGAATCAATTCACTCATCGCTACGCTCCTTAGCAGTCCAGGGGGTTGGCTTTATCGGGATCGATGCCGAACTTGGCGATGGCGTCGGCCAGCACCTTGGCTTCGATCTCGCCGCGGTCCACCAGGGCTTCCAGGGCGGCCAGGACGACCCAGTGGCGGTCTACCTCGAAGAAGTGACGCAGCTTCTTGCGGCTGTCGCTGCGGCCGAAGCCGTCGGTGCCCAGCACCTTGTACTCCTTGCTCGGCACCCACTGGCGCACCTGCTCGGCGAACAGCTTCATATAGTCGGTGCTGGCCACCACCGGGCCCTTGCGCCCGGACAGGCACTGCTCGATGTAGGTCTGCTTGGGCTTCTGCCCCGGGTGCAGACGGTTGATGCGCTCCACGGCCAGGCCGTCGCGGCGCAGCTCGTTGAAGCTGGTGACGCTCCACACGTCGGCGCCGATGTTGAACTCCTCGCGCAGGATCTTCGCCGCCTCGCGCACTTCGCGCAGGATGGTGCCGCTGCCCAGCAGCTGCACGTGATGGGCGGCTTCCTTCTTGTCTTCCTCGAGCAGGTACATGCCCTTGATGATGCCGTCCTCGACGCCCTCCGGCATGGCCGGCTGTTGGTAGGACTCGTTCATCACGGTGATGTAGTAGAAGACGTCCTGCTGCTCCTCGATCATCTGCCGGGTGCCTTCGCGGATGATCACCGCCAGCTCGTAGCCGTAGGTCGGGTCGTAGGTGCGGCAGTTGGGGATGGTCGCGGCCATCAGGTGGCTGTGGCCGTCCTCGTGCTGCAGGCCCTCGCCGTTGAGCGTGGTACGCCCGGCGGTGCCGCCGATGAGGAAGCCGCGGGTACGGCTGTCGCCGGCCGCCCAGGCCAGGTCGCCGATGCGCTGGAAGCCGAACATCGAGTAGAAGATGTAGAACGGCAGCATCGGCTGGTTGTGGTTGGAGTAGGAGGTACCGGCGGCGATGAACGAACTCATGGCGCCGGCCTCGTTGATGCCTTCCTCGAGGATCTGGCCCTTCTTGTCCTCGCGGTAGAACATCACCTGGTCTTTATCCACCGGCTCGTACAGCTGGCCGACCGAGGAGTAGATGCCGAGCTGGCGGAACATGCCTTCCATGCCGAAGGTACGCGCCTCGTCCGGGATGATCGGCACGATGCGCTGACCCAGCTCCTTGTCCTTGACCAGCTGCGCGAGGATGCGCACGAAGGCCATGGTGGTGGAGATTTCGCGGTCGCCGGAGCCGTCGAGGATGGCCTTGAGGGTATCCAGCGGCGGGGTCGGGATGCTGAAGCTGTTGGGCCGGCGCTGCGGCACGTAGCCACCGAGGGCGGCGCGGCGCTCGTGCAGGTACTTGTACTCGGGGCTGCCCGGCTCCGGCTTGACGAAGGGCAGGTTCTCCAGCTCCTCGTCCTTGACCGGGATGTCGAAGCGGTCGCGGAACTGGCGCAGGCTGTCGACGTCGACCTTCTTGGTGTTGTGCGCGGTGTTCTTCGCTTCACCGGCGCCGGTACCGTAGCCCTTGATGGTCTTGGCCAGGATCACGGTGGGCTGGCCGCTGTGGTTGACCGCCTGGTGGTAGGCCGCATAGACCTTGTACGGGTCGTGGCCGCCACGGTTGAGCTTCCAGATCTCGTCGTCGGACAGGTCTTTGACCATCTCCTTGAGTTCCGGGGTATTGAAGAAGTTCTCGCGCACGTAGGCGCCGTCTTTGGCCTTGTAGTTCTGGTACTCGCCGTCGACCACCTCGTCCATGCGACGCTGCAGGGCGCCGTCCTTGTCCTTGGCGAACAGCGGATCCCAGAAGCGGCCCCAGACCACCTTGTTGACGTTCCAGCCGCCACCGCGGAACACGCCTTCGAGTTCCTGGATGATCTTGCCGTTGCCGCGTACCGGGCCGTCGAGGCGCTGCAGGTTGCAGTTGATGACGAAGATCAGGTTGTCCAGCTTCTCGCGGCCGGCCAGGGAGATGGCGCCGAGGGATTCCGGCTCGTCGCACTCGCCGTCACCCATGAAGCACCAGACCTTCTGCTTGCCGGCGGGGATGAAGCCGCGCGCTTCCAGGTACTTCATGAAACGCGCCTGGTAGATCGCCTGGATCGGGCCTAAGCCCATCGACACGGTGGGGAACTGCCAGAAGTCCGGCATCAGCCAGGGGTGCGGGTAGGAGGACAGGCCCTTGCCGTCCACCTCGCGGCGGAAGTTCTGCATCTGCTCTTCGCTGATGCGCCCTTCCATGAAGGCGCGGGCGTAGACGCCGGGCGAAGCGTGGCCCTGATAGAACACCAGGTCGCCGCCGTGTTCGTCGGTCGGGGCCTGGAAGAAGTAGTTGAAGCCGATGTCGTACAGGGTCGCCGAGGAGGCGAAGCTGGAAATGTGGCCGCCCAGATCCGGATCGTCCAGGTTGGTGCGCATCACCATGGCCAGCGCGTTCCAGCGCACCAGCGAGCGGATACGGCGCTCCATGAACAGGTCGCCCGGCATACGCGCTTCGTGGGTGACCGGGATGGTGTTGCGGTAGGGCGTGGTGATCGCGTAGGGCAGTTGCGCACCGCTGCGGGTGGCCAGCTCGCCCATACGGGTCATCAGGTAATGGGCACGGTCTTCACCCTCACGGTCGAGGACGGATTCAAGGGCGTCCAGCCATTCCTGGGTTTCGATCGGATCGAGGTCTTGCATGGCTTGCTCCAGGGCGGAAAGGCTTCCAGAATCGGAGGCCAGTTGGGTCTCGCCGGCTTTTTGGGCGGGCGAGTTGAATTCTTGGATTTACCGGGGGTAGGACCGGCCGCTTGTAGTTTTACTACATTTCGACGGCGGATTCAGCCCTCTGGATACAATTCTTTAGTAGTAAAACTACAATCCGCGCCACCGCCGGCCGTGCGCGCCCCGCAGGAGCGGGGTTCCGGGCGAACCCGCCAGGCGTCCGGCAGTCCGCCAAAAGGATAGACCATGAGCCTGCCGTTGCCGGTCGAGTTGCCCCCCTCCCTGATCCCCCTGGCCGAGCGCGCCGAGCAGTCGCTGCAGGCGGCGCTGGCCGAGCATGAGGGCTTGCCCGCGCAGTGGGCCGCCTGGCCGGCGCCGCGTCGCGAGGCCTGGCGACGAGTGGCGGCGCTCAGCGATTTCGTCGCCGAGCAGGCGCTGCGCGATCCGGCGATGTTCCTCGCCCTGGGCGCGTCCGGCGAACTGGAACGCAGCCTGGCGCCGGGCGAGCTGCGCGAGCAGCTGGCGGCGCAACTGGCCGACTGCGCCGACGAGGAGGTGCTGGGGCGTTGCCTGCGGCGTTTCCGCAACCGCCAGCAGCTGCGCATCATCTGGCGCGACATCAGCCGCCAGGCGCCGCTGAGCGAAACCTGCCGCGACCTCTCCGACCTGGCCGACGCCAGCATCGACCTGGCCTACCACTGGCTCTACCCGCGCCACTGCGCGCAGTTCGGCACGCCCATCGGCCGGCGCAGCGGCCAGGCGCAGCACATGGTGATCCTCGGCATGGGCAAGCTCGGCGCCTTCGAGCTCAACCTGTCCTCGGACATCGACCTGATCTTCGGTTACCCGGAAGGCGGCGAGACCGAGGGGGTCAAGCGGCCGCTGGACAACCAGGAGTTCTTTATCCGTCTCGGGCAAAAACTCATCAAGGCGCTGGATGCCATCACCGTCGACGGCTTCGTCTTTCGCACCGACATGCGCCTGCGCCCCTACGGCTCGAGCGGTGCGCTGGTGTTCAGCTTCAACGCGCTGGAACAGTACTACCAGGACCAGGGCCGCGACTGGGAGCGCTACGCCATGATCAAGGCGCGCGTGGTCGGTGGCGACCAGGCCGCCGGCGCCGAGCTGCTGGAAATGCTGCGGCCCTTCGTCTACCGGCGCTACCTGGATTTCTCCGCCATCGAGGCGCTGCGCGCTATGAAGCTGCTGATCCAGCAGGAGGTGCGGCGCAAGGGCATGAGCGAGAACATCAAGCTCGGTGCCGGCGGCATCCGCGAGATCGAGTTCATCGCCCAGGCCTTCCAGCTGATTCACGGCGGGCGCGACCTCAGCCTGCAGCAGCGGCCGCTGCTCAAGGTGCTGGCGACCCTGGAGGGCCAGGGCTACCTGCCGCCGGCGGTGGTGGCGGAGATGCGCGAGGGTTACGAGTTCCTGCGCTACACCGAACATGCCCTGCAGGGCATCGGCGACCGGCAGACGCAGATGCTGCCGGCCGACGCGCGCGACCAGGCGCGGGTGGCGACCATCATGGGCTTCGCCGACTGGGCGAGTTTCCATGAGCGCCTGATGCACTGGCGCGGACGCATCGAATGGCACTTCCAGCAGGTGATCGCCGACCCCGACGAGGACGAGGCGCAGGGCGGCGAGGCCTGCGTCGGCGCCGAATGGCTGCCGCTGTGGGAGGAGGCGCTGGACGAGGAGGGTGCCTGCCGCCAGCTGCAGGAGGCGGGTTTTGCCGAGCCGGCCACCGCGCTCAAGCGCCTCGGCGACCTGCGCAACGGCCCGCAGGTGCGCGCCATGCAGCGCCTCGGTCGCGAGCGCCTGGATGCCTTCGTGCCGCGCCTGCTGGCGCAGACCGTGGAGCACGAGGCGCCGGACCTGGTGCTGGAGCGGGTGCTGCCGCTGGTGGAAAAGGTCGCGCGACGCTCGGCCTACCTGGTGCTGCTCTCCGAGAACCCCGGCGCGCTGCAGCGGCTGATCGCCCTGTGCGCCGCCAGCCCGTGGATCGCCGAGCAGATCGCGCGTTTCCCGCTGCTGCTCGACGAGCTGCTCAACGAAGGCCGGCTGTATCACCCGCCGCTGGCGCCGGAGCTGGCCGCCGAGCTGCGCGAGCGGCTGATCCGCATTCCCGAGGACGACCTGGAGCAGCAGATGGAGGCGCTGCGTCACTTCAAGCTGGCCCACAGCCTGCGCGTGGCGGCCTCGGAGATCGCCGGCACGCTGCCGCTGATGAAGGTCTCGGACTACCTGACCTGGCTGGCCGAGGCCATTCTCGACCAGGTGCTGGCGCTGGCCTGGCAGCACACGGTGCAGCGTCATGGCCGGCCGTTTCGTACCGATGGTACGCCCTGCGACCCCGATTTCATCATCGTCGGCTACGGCAAGGTCGGCGGCCTGGAGTTTGGCCACGGCTCGGATCTCGACTTGGTGTTTATCCACGATGGCGATCCGCAGGCCGAGACCGATGGCGCCAAGCCCATCGATGGCGCGCAGTTCTTCACCCGCCTGGGCCAGCGCATCATCCACCTGCTGACCACCCAGACCACCTCCGGCGCGCTCTACGAGGTGGACATGCGCCTGCGGCCTTCGGGGGCGGCGGGGCTCTTGGTCAGTTCGCTCGGCGCATTCCAGCGCTACCAGGAGAGCGAGGCCTGGACTTGGGAGCACCAGGCGCTGGTGCGCGCGCGGGTGCTGGTGGGCTGCCCGCGCCTGGCCGGCGAGTTCGCCCGGGTGCGTGGCGAGGTGCTCGGCCGCCGGCGCGATATCGCCGCGCTACGCAGCGAGGTCAGCGAGATGCGGGCGAAGATGCGCGACAACCTCGGCACCCGCGCCACCGCCGCCGGCACCGCGGAGAATGCCTTCGAGGCCACGGCCTCCTTCGATCTGAAGCAGGATGCCGGTGGTATCGTCGATATCGAATTTATGGTGCAATACGCGGCCCTGGCCTGGTCGTGGCAACACCCGCAGCTGCTCGAGTTCACCGACAATATCCGCATTCTGGAAGGGCTGGAGCGGGTCGGTCTGATGTCCCCCGAGGATGCCGGTCTGCTGCGCGAGGTCTACAAGGTTTACCGCTCGGCCGCCCACCGCCAGGCGCTGCAGAAGCAGCCCGGGGTGGTGCCGGGCGATCAGTTCCAGGCCGAACGCCGCGCCGTGATGCGCCTGTGGCGGCAGCTGGAACTGAGCTGAATAACGGGGGCGATGGCCCCGAGCATGATTGAACCGCGAAGCGAATTGAGGAGCAGGCAAGATGTCGATGTCCGACCGTGATGGCGTGATCTGGTACGACGGCGAGCTGGTGCCGTGGCGCGAAGCCAACACCCATGTGCTGACCCACACCCTGCACTACGGCATGGGCGTGTTCGAGGGCGTGCGCGCCTACAACACCCCGGACGGCACCGCGATCTTCCGCCTGCAAGCGCACACCGATCGCCTGTTCGACTCGGCGCACATCTTCAACATGCAGATCCCCTTCTCCAAGGAGGAGATCAACCAGGCGCAGCGCGCCGCGGTGCGCGAGAACGGCCTGGAAAGCGCCTACCTGCGCCCGATGGTGTTCTTCGGCAGCGAAGGCATGGGCCTGCGCGCCTCCGGCCTCAAGGTGCACGTGATAGTCGCCGCCTGGCACTGGGGCGCCTACATGGGCGAAGAGGCGCTGCTCAACGGCATCAAGGTGCGCACCAGCTCCTACACCCGCCACCACGTCAACATCTCCATGACCCGCGCCAAGGCCAACGGCAACTACATCAACTCGATGCTGGCCCTGCAGGAGGCCATCTCCGGCGGCGCCGACGAGGCCATGCTACTGGATCCGGAAGGCTACGTGGCCGAGGGTTCGGGCGAGAACATCTTCCTGGTCAAGGACGGCGTGGTGTACACCCCGGAAGTCACGTCCTGCCTCAACGGCATCACCCGCAGCACCATCCTGACCCTAGCCGGCGAGCTGGGCATCAAGGTGGTGGAGAAGCGCATCACCCGCGACGAGGTGTACATCGCCGACGAGGCCTTCTTCACCGGCACCGCCGCCGAAGTCACGCCGATCCGCGAAGTCGACGGCCGGCAGATCGGCATCGGCCGCCGCGGCCCGGTCACCGAGAAGCTGCAGAAGGCCTACTTCGATCTGGTCACCGGCAAGACCAGTGCTCACGCCGAGTGGCGCACTCTGGTGAAGTGACCCGTAGGTTGGGCTGAGCGCGCAGCGAAGCCCAACATGGCGCCGACCCAGGCCATGCCCGTTGGGCTTCGTCGCTTCGCTCCTCAACCCAACCTACCGATATTGCCCGTATGAAAATTCTGATTGTCGGCCCCAGCTGGGTCGGTGACATGGTAATGGCGCAGACCCTGTTCCAGTGTCTGAAACGGCGCCATCCCGACTGCGAGATCGACGTGCTGGCGCCCGACTGGAGCCGGCCGATTCTCGAGCGCATGCCCGAGGTGCGCGCCGCCTTGAGCCTGCCGCTCGGCCATGGCGTGCTCGACCTGGCCACCCGCCGGCGCATCGGCAAGTCGCTGGCCGGCCAGTACGACCAGGCGATCCTGCTGCCCAATTCGCTGAAATCCGCGCTGGTGCCCTGGTTCGCCGGCATCCCCCAGCGCACCGGCTGGAAGGGCGAGCTGCGCTACGGCCTGCTCAACGATATCCGCACGCTGGACAAAGACCGCTATCCGCTGATGATCGAGCGCTTTATGGCGCTGGCCTATGAAGATGGCGCCGAGATTCCTCAGCCCTATCCGCAGCCGCGTCTGCAAATCGATGAGGCCAGTCGTCAGGCGGCGCTGGCCAAGTTTGAGCTGCAGTTGGATCGCCCGGTGCTGGCGCTGTGCCCCGGCGCCGAGTTCGGCGAGGCCAAGCGCTGGCCGGCCGAGCACTACGCCAAGGTGGCCGAGATCAAGATCCGCGCCGGCTGGCAGGTGTGGCTGTTCGGCTCGAAGAACGACCACGCCGGCGGCGAGGACATCCGCATGCGCCTGATTCCCGGGCTGCGCGAGGAGGTGGTCAACCTCTCCGGGCAGACCAGCCTGGCCGAGGCCATCGACCTGATGTCGGCGGCCGGCGCGGTGGTGTCCAACGATTCCGGGCTGATGCACGTGGCGGCGGCGCTCAACCGGCCGCTGGTGGGGGTCTACGGCTCCACCTCGCCGGGCTTCACCCCGCCCCTGGCCGACCAGGTCGAGATCGTCCGCCTGGGCCTGGAGTGCAGCCCCTGCTTCGACCGCACCTGCCGCTTCGGCCACTACAACTGCCTGCGCGAACTCAAGCCGCGGCCGGTGATCGAGGCCCTCGATCGCCTGGTGGGCGACCCGGTCGAGGTCGAGTAGTGCGGGTACTGATCGTCAAGACCTCGTCGCTGGGCGACGTGGTGCATACCCTGCCGGCGCTGACCGATGCGGCGCGGGCGATTCCCGGCATCCGCTTCGACTGGGTGGTGGAGGAGGGCTTCGCCGAGATCCCCGCCTGGCACCCGGCCGTGGCCCAGGTGATCCCGGTGGCCATCCGCCGCTGGCGCCAGCATCCGCTGCGCACCTGGCGCAGCGGTGAGTGGAAACGCTTCAAGCAGCGCCTGGGCGAGACCCGCTACGACCTGGTGATCGACGCCCAGGGCCTGCTGAAAAGCGCCTGGCTGACCCGTTACGTCAAGGCGCCGGTGGCCGGGCTGGATCGCGATTCGGCGCGCGAGCCGCTGGCCAGCCGTTTCTACGACCGCCGTTACGCGGTGGCCAAGGATCAGCACGCGCTGGAGCGGGTGCGCCAGCTGTTCGCCCAGGCGCTGGATTACCCGCTGCCGACCGGCACCGGCGACTACGGGCTGAACCGCGCGGCGATGGCGGACGGCGCCGCGCAGCCCTATCTGCTGTTTCTGCACGGCACCACCTGGGCCAGCAAGCACTGGCCGGAGGCCAACTGGCGCGCCCTGGCCGAGCGCATGGACGCCCTCGGCTGGGCGGTGCGCCTGCCCTGGGGCAACGAGACGGAGAAGGCGCGCGCCGAGCGCATCGCCGCCGGCCTGACCCATGCCGCCGTGCTGCCGAAGTTGAACCTGGCCGGGGTGGCCAAGGTGATCGCCGGCGCCAGCGCCTGCGTGGCGGTGGACACCGGCCTCGGCCACCTGGCCGCGGCGCTGGATGTGCCGAGCATCTCGCTGTACGGCCCGACGCTGCCGGGCAAGGTCGGCGCCTACGGCCGCAGCCAGGTTCACCTGTGCGCCAGCGGCCCTGGCGCCGGCAGCGGCGATCGCCATACACCCTGTTTCGACGGCCTGGACGCCGAGCGCGTGGGCACCGAACTGGAGGCGCTGTTGCTGGCGCCGGAGACCCTCTGATGCCGTCATGCAATCGCAGGTTGCCGAGCGCGGCGACGCCCGAATCGGCCTATCGTTGGACTTCGCACGCTCGGCGCCAACCTACCCTCAGGGAACATCACTGATGCAACTGGCCTTCGTCCTCTACAAGTACTTCCCGTTTGGGGGCTTACAGCGCGACTTCATGCGCATCGCCCTGGAGTGCCAGTCCCGTGGCCACGCCATCCGCGTCTACACGCCGATCTGGGAAGGCGACAACCCGGGCGGCTTCGACGTGCGCGTGGCGCCGGTCAGGGCGCTGTTCAATCACCGCCGCAACGAGAAGTTCAGCGCCTGGCTGCAGGCCGATCTGAAACGCGACCCGGTCGACCGGGTGATCGGCTTCAACAAGATGCCGGGCCTGGACGTCTACTACGCCGCCGACGGCTGCTTCGAGGACAAGGCGCAGACCCTGCGCAATCCGCTCTACCGGCGCTGGGGGCGCTACAGGCACTTCGCCGACTACGAGCGTGCGGTGTTCGCGCCGGAGTCCAGGACCGAGATCCTGATGATCTCCGAGGTGCAGCAGCCGCTGTTCGTCAAGCACTACAAGACCCCGCTGCAGCGCTTCCACCTGCTGCCGCCGGGCATTGCCCAGGATCGTCGTGCGCCGGCCAATGCCGCCGAGATCCGCGCCGAGTTCCGCCGCGAGTTCGAGCTGGCCGACGACGAGCTGCTGCTGGTGCAGATCGGCTCCGGCTTCAAGACCAAGGGCCTGGATCGCAGCCTCAAGGCGCTGGCCTCGCTGCCGCGCGAGCTGAGGCAGCGCACCCGTCTGATCGCCATTGGCCAGGACGACCCCAAGCCCTTCCTGCTGCAGATCAAGGCGCTGGGCCTGTCCGATCGGGTGCAGATCCTCAAGGGCCGCAGCGATATCCCGCGCTTTCTGCTCGGCGCCGACCTGCTGATCCACCCGGCGTACAACGAGAACACCGGCACCGTGCTGCTGGAGGCGCTGGTGTCCGGCCTGCCGGTGCTGGTCAGCGACGTCTGCGGCTACGCCCACTACATCGCCGACGCCGACTGCGGCCGCGTGCTACCCAGCCCGTTCCGCCAGGAGCAGCTCAACCAGACCCTTGCCGACATGCTCGCCGACCCCGAGCGCCGCGCGTTCTGGGGGCGCAACGGCCTGGCCTACGCCGACAGCGCCGACCTGTACTCCATGCCGCAGAAGGCCGCCGACGTGATCCTGGCGGAGCGCCGCGCGTGAAGCTGATCCTCGCCGAGCCGTTCAAGCGCCTGTGGGCCGGGCAGGACGCCTTCGCCGCGGTCGAGGCGCTGCAGGGGCAGGTCTACCGCGAGCTGGAAGGGCGCCGCACGCTGCGCACCGAGGTCGAGGGACGCGGCTATTTCGTCAAGATCCACCGCGGCGTCGGCTGGGGCGAGATCGCCAAGAACCTGCTCAGCGCCAAGGCCCCGGTGCTCGGCGCCGGCCAGGAGTGGCGGGCGATCCAGCGTCTGACCGAGGCCGGCGTGGCGACCATGACCGCGGTGGCCTACGGCGAGCGCGGCGCCAACCCGGCCAGGCAGCACTCCTTCATCGTCACCGAGGAGCTGGCGCCGACCGTCGACCTGGAGCAGTTCAGCCTGCACTGGCGCGAGCGGCCGCCGGCGCCGCAGCTGAAATGGGCGCTGATCCGCGAGGTGGCGCAGATGACCGGCACCATGCACCGCGCCGGGGTCAATCACCGCGACTGCTATATCTGCCACTTCCTGCTGCATACCGACCGGCCGCCGACGGCCGACGCCCTGCGCCTGTCGCTGATCGACCTGCACCGTGCCCAGGTGCGCGCCGCCACGCCACGGCGCTGGCGCGACAAGGACCTGGCCGGGCTGTATTTCTCGGCCCTGGACATCGGCCTGACCCGCCGCGACAAGCTGCGTTTCCTGCGCGACTACTTCCAGCGGCCGCTGCGTCAGGTGCTGCAGGAGGAGGCGCGCCTGCTCGCCTGGCTGGAGGGCAAGGCGCAGCGCCTGCGCGGCCGCTATGAGCGCAAGTACGCATCGGGGGCCGGGCAATGAGCGAATGGCGCCTGGCGGACGACCTGCCCGCCGCCCTGGCCGTGGAGTTCGCCAGCCTGCAGGCGGTGTTCGCCCTCGAAGGCGAGCGCCTGACCAGGGATCCGCTGTCCGAGGTGATCCGCCTCGAGCGCGGCGGCGTGCGCTACTACGTCAAGCGCTACTGGGGTGCCGGCAAGGGCCTGCGCCGCTTCGTCGGCCGGCCGCGGGTCAAGGCCGAGTGGCAGAACCTCAAGCACTTCGCCAAGTGGGGCATCCCCACCGCGCCCATCGTCGCCCATGGCCTGGAACGCAAGGCCGGCGCCTTCGTCCGCGGCGCGTTGATCACCCGCGAGCTGGAAGGCACCCTGGACCTGGCGGCGCTGGCCCATGCCCAGGATGCGCGCTTGCGCGACCCGGCCTGGGTCGACGGCATCAGTCGGCAACTGGCCCGCGCCACCCGCCTGATGCATGATCACCACTTCACCCACAACGACCTGAAGTGGCGCAACCTGCTGGTCAACCAGGCCGGCGAGCTGTTCTTCATCGACTGCCCCACCGGCAGTTTCTGGTGGGGGCCGCTGCTGCGCTATCGCATCGTCAAGGACCTGGCCTGCCTGGACAAGGTGGCCAAGTACCAGCTGTCGCGCACCCAGCGACTGCGTTTCTACCTGCAGTATCGTGGCCGCACGCGGCTGACGCCCGGCGACAAGCGGCGTCTGCGGCAGATACTGGCGTTTTTCGAGGGCAGGGAATGAAGGACTTTATCGCCGCGCAGGAACGCGCCTTGTTGGAGCAGCACGGCCTGGCCAGTTTCGAGGCATTGTGGGCGCTGAGGCTGGAGGCGGTGGACGAGCCCAACACCGAGCGCGGCGGCTGGAGCAGCGTCTATCGTCTGGAACTGGGCGACTCGGCGTTCTACCTCAAGCGGCAGAGCAACCACCTGAGGCGCAGCCTGCGCCAGCCGTTCGGCGAGCCCACCTTCGCCCGCGAGTTCCGCAATATCCGCCGCTACGGCGAACTGGGCATCCCCGCGCTGCAGGCGGTGTTCTTCGCCCAGCGCCGTGCGCCCGGCGAGCGGCGCGCGGTGCTGCTGACCCGCGCCCTGGACGGCTGGCAGGACCTGGAGCAGTGGCTGGCGCGCTGGCCCGAGCTGGACGCTGCGCGCCGCGCCGGCATCCTGCAGGCCTGCGGCGAGCTGGCCCGCTGCCTGCACCAGGCCGGCCAAGTGCACGGCTGCTTCTACCCCAAACACATCTTCCTGCGCGAGGGCGCGAAGGGCTTCGCCGCGCAGCTGATCGACCTGGAGAAGACCCGCCCGCTGCTGCTCGGCCGGCGCGACCGGATCAAGGACCTCGAGCCGCTGCTGCGCCGTGCCAGCGCCTGGGGCGAGGCGGAGATGCGCAAGCTGCTGGCCGCCTACCTGGGCGGCGAGGCCGGCCTCGAACGCTGGTTCGCCCGCCTGGGCGCCCGTCGCCTGCACAAGGAATCGCGCTGATGCGGCTCGAGCAACTGGCCGGCAGCGGCCGTGCACCGACCCTGCCGCTGAACCTGGCGCTGGCGGGCGACGAGCTGCGTGTCCAGCGTTGGCTGCGGGTGCTGCCGGGGCAGCGTTACGTCGGCCTGGCGCAGTGGCGAGGGCGGGCGGTGCTGGCCAAGTTGCTGGTTGGCGGCAAGGCCGAGCGGCATTTTCGCCGCGAGCTGGACGGCGCCCGGCTGCTGGCCGAGCAGGCCTTGCTCACCCCCGAGCTGCTGGCCGAGGGTTTTGCCCAGGGTCAGGGCGGCTGGCTGCTGTTCGACTACCTCGATGGCGCGCACAGCCTCTGGGATGCCTGGCGCGAGGTGGCCGGCGAGGCGCCGCTGTCCGACGTGCAGCAGGCGGTGCTGGGCGAGGCCCTGACGGCCATCGCGCAGATGCACGGCAAGGGCCTGTGGCAGGCCGATCTGCACCTGGACAACCTGCTGCGGCACGACGGTCGCCTGTATCTGATCGACGGTGGCGGCGTCCGGGTCGAGACCCCGGGGCAGCCGTTGTCGCGAGCCAGGGTGCTGGAGAACCTCGGCGTGTTCTTCGCCCAGCTGCCGGCCGAGCTTGCGCCCTTCACCGAAGAGCTGCTGATCCACTACCTGCTGGCCAACGGCGAGCACGCGCTGCCACTGGAGGCGCTGCTCAAGGAAGTGGAGAAGGTGCGACGCTGGCGCCTGCGCGACTACCTGCGCAAGGTCGGTCGCGACTGCAGCCTGTTCGCCGCGAAGGTCGGTGCCTTCGGCCTGCGCGTGGTGCGCCGCGAGTGCGCCGCCGAGCTGCAGCCCCTGCTCGACGCCCCGGATGCCGTGCTGGCGGACGGCCAGGCGCTCAAGCGCGGCGGCAGCGCCACCGTCGCGCGCATCGAGCTGGGCGGCCGCGCCCTGGTGGTCAAGCGCTACAACCTCAAGGGGCTGGGGCACTGGCTGCGGCGCTTCTGGCGGCCCAGCCGGGCCTGGCACAGCTGGCGCGAAGGCAATCGCCTGGAGCTGCTCGGCATCGCCACGCCGCGCCCGCTGGCGGTGCTGGAGCGACGCTGGTGCTGGCTGCGCGGGCGCGCCTACCTGATTACCGAATATTGCGGCGGGCAGGATATAATCGCGCGTTTTCAGGCGCATCTGCAGGGATCGCCCCCGGAAACCGAGCTGCGGGCGCTCGATCGCCTGTTCGCCGCCTTGCTGCGCGAACGCATCAGCCATGGCGATTTCAAGGGGCACAACCTGCTTTGGATTGAAGAGCGGGATGATGCCTCGGGGCACTGGTCTCTTATCGATCTGGACGCCATGCAGCAGCATCGCAGTGCGCGCGGCTTCGCCCGGGCCTATGCCCGCGACCGCGCCCGTTTTCTGCGCAACTGGCCGGCGGACTCCGCCCTGCACCGGTTGCTCGACCAACGTTTACCGCAGGTGCCCGGCACCTGCCCGAATTAGAGGCTCAAACCTGTGGCACTGACCATTCTCGGCCTGTCCGGCGCCCTCAGTCACGATCCGTCCGCCGCGCTTTACATCGACGGCAAGCTGATCGCGGCGGTGGAAGAGGAGCGCTTCGTGCGCGACAAGCACGCGAAGAACCGCATGCCCTACGAATCGGCCAAGTTCTGCCTGGAGCAGGCCGGCATCAAGCCGTCCGACGTCGACGTGGTGGCCATTCCCTTCGCCCCCATCAGCCTGTTCGGCAAGGCCCGCTGGCACTACGCCAAGCGCTACTGGTACGCCCCGGATCGTGCCCTCGACGCATTGCTGATGGGCAACCGCCGCTACAAGCGCTATCGCAAGAAGATCGTCTGGTGCCTGGAGCAGCTGGGCTTCGATCCGAAGAAGATCAAGATCGAGCCGGTCGAGCACCACCTGGCCCACGCCGCCAGCGCTTACCACTGCTCGGGTTTCAAGGAGAAGACCGCGATCCTCGGCATCGACGGCAAGGGCGAGTACGCCACCACCTTCTTCGGCTACGGCGAGAACGGCAAGATCCACAAGATCAAGGAGTTCTACGACCCGGATTCCCTCGGCGGCCTGTACGGCGCGATCACCGAATTCCTCGGCTTCGAGATGCTCGACGGCGAGTTCAAGGTCATGGGCATGGCGCCCTACGGCGATGCCGGCAAGTACGATTTCTCCCGTCTGGCCAAGTTCGAGAACGGCGAGCTGGTGATCAACACCGACTACGCCAACGTCATCGGCCTGCGTCGCTACAAGGAAAACGGCAAGGGCTACTACTTCTCCAAGAAGCTGATCGAGTGGCTGGGGCCCAAGCGTCAGGGCGACATCGCCGACGATCCCTATATCCACTACGCCGCCAGCATGCAGGCGCTGTTCGAGAAGCTGGCGCTGCAGATGATGGAGCACTACCTCGGCGACATCCTCAAGGAAACCGGCAAGATCGCCTTCGCCGGCGGCTGCGCGCTGAACGTCAAGCTGAACCAGAAGATCATCGCCCGCGACGACGTCAAGGAACTGTTCGTCCAGCCGGCCTCCGGCGATGCCGGCACCGCGGTCGGCGCCGCCGCCTACGTCTCGCACCAGCGCGGCGTGCCGGTGGAGAAGATGGAGCACGTCTACCTCGGCCCGGCCTACTCCAACGAGGACGTGATCGCCGCCTGCGCGCGGCATCCGAGCAAGCCGGTATTCAAGCAGATCGACAACGTGCCTGAGCGCATCGCCAGGATCATGGTCGACGGCAACCCGGTGGCCTGGTTCCAGGGCCGCATGGAGTTCGGTCCGCGCGCCCTTGGCGGCCGTTCCATCATCGGCTGCCCGAGCGTGCCGGGGGTGGCCGACCGCATCAACGAACAGATCAAGTTCCGCGAGCGCTGGCGCCCCTTCTGCCCGTCGATGCTCGACACCGTCGCGCCGCAGATGCTCAAGGTCGACCATCCGAGCCCGTTCATGACCTTCACCTTCGAGGTCAACGAGGGCTGGAAGGAGCGTGTCGGCGAAGTGGTGCACGAGGACGGCACCTCGCGCGCCCAGGTGCTCAGGCGCGAGTACAACCCGCGCTGGTACGACCTGATGCTGCAGCTGGAGCAGCTCACCGGCAACGGCGTGTCGCTGAACACCTCGCTCAACCGCCGCGGCGAGCCGATGATCTGCTCGCCGACCGACGCGCTGAACATGTTCTACGGCTCGGACCTGCAGTACCTGATCATGGAAGACGTCTTGGTGGTCAAGGATGGCAAGGACTGGTATGACAATGTCGGCTGAGCCGCTGCTTAGCGTCGTCATCCCCAGTTACAACTATGCCGGCGTGCTGTCGCGCGCCGTCGACTCGGTGCTGTCCCAGGCCACCCCCGAGGTCGAACTCTGGGTGGTGGACGATGGCTCCAGCGACGACACGCCGGCGCTGTTCGCCAGCCTGAGCCAGCGCCATGGCGCCGCCTTTCAGGGCGTGCGCCAGGACAACGCCGGCCCCTCCGCGGCCCGCAACAAGGGCGTGCAACTGGCACGGGGGCGCCATGTGCTGCTGCTCGACGCCGACGACGAGCTGGCGCCCGGGGTACTGCCCGGCCTCTGCGAACGCCTGCGCGCCCAGCCCGAGGTGGACCTGTGGCTGGCCGGGCATGTGGCGGTGCAGCCCGATGGCCGCGAGCGCGAGCATCCTGCCAGTGCCGTTCCCGCCGATGTCTCGCCGCGCTTGCGGGGCTACCTGCTGGACAAGCGCATCGCCCTCAGTCACGGCGCCTGCCTGTTCCGCCGCGAGTTGCTGCTGCAGCGGCCGTACCCCGAGCACCTGCGGCACAGCGAGGACATCCCGGTGTTCGCCTACTGCCTGAGCCAGCCTCGGGTGGCGGTGCTCGACCTGATGCTGGCGCGCATCCACAAGCATCCCGACAGCCTGCGGCATAACGCCGAGGCGGCACGCCGCGTCGGCCTGGCCCTGGTGGACGAGGTCTTCCGTCAGTTGCCGGCCGACCTGCAAGCGCTCAAGCCCGCCTACCGCGCCCAGCGTTGCCTGTCGCTGTTTCGCACCTGCCTGTTGGCCGGCGACCGCGACCAGGCGCGCGGCTACTACCGCGAGGCGCTGCGCACGGATTGGCGGGTGGCGTTGAAGTGGTCCTACACCCGCAAGGCCATCCGTCTGTGGTTGAGCCGAACCCCATGAAGGTGCTGGCGCTCAGCAGTGCGGGGCGCGAGCCGGATATGTCCTGCGTCCATGAACGGCTCGGGCAACTGGTCGACCTCGACTTGCGCATCCTCGGCAAGGACGAGCAGCGTGACCTGCGCCGCTATCTGCGCGGCCTCGATCTGGGGCGTTATGACCGCGTGCTGCTGGACCTGCACTTCAAGAACATCCGCCGCCAGACCGCCTTCTTGCGGCAGATCCCCGGGCTGTTGATCTACGAGGAAGACGCCTGCCAGAACTACCTGGCCGCTTCCCGTTGGCGCGGGCGCTTCAGTCGCTGCTACCGCGCCCTGCCCAACGCCCGCATCGTGGTGACCGGCGCCAGTGTCGCCGAACGCCTGCGCGGCGAGGGGTTCAACGTGCATTTCCTCGCCAAGGGCTACGACCCGCGCACCATCTACTGCGAGGGGCGCGCGCGGGATATCGAGCTGGGTTTCGTCGGGCGTACCGCCAGCGCCGCTTACGGCGAGCGCAAGGAGCTGCTGGAGCGGCTGGCGGCGCAAGAGCCGCTGCAGCTGCTGCGCACCGCGCCGGGCCAGCCCTATCGCGAGATGCTCAACCGCATCCGCTACTTCGTCAGCGCCGATGTCGGGCTCGGCGAGTACATGGCCAAGAACTTCGAGGCGATGGCCTGCGGCTGCGTGCTCCTGGCCTGGCGCCAGGGTAGCGAGGAGGCGGCCATCGGCCTGCAGGATGGCGTCCACCTGCTGTTGTATTCCGACCTCGACGAGTTGCGCGGGCACCTCGCCGAGCTGCGTGGCGATCCGGTGCGGGCCGAGGCCATCGCCGAGCAGGGACGCCGCTTCGTCGAGGCGCATATGAGCCATGTGCACCTGGCCGAGCACCTGTTCGACGTGTTGCAGCAAGCCTGGCCCGAGGCGGGCAAAGTTTCCGCCTGGCAGGCCTTGCGTGCGCGCTTCAATTTCTTTTGAGTAGCCACCATGACGTCCACGAGTGATTCCTCGCAGCCGCTGGTCAGCGTGATCATCGCCTCATACAACCATGCCCCCTATATCCAGGCGAGCATCGAGAGCGTGCTGCAGCAGAGCTACCCGAACATCGAGCTGCTGGTGGTGGACGACGGCTCCCGCGACGACAGCGTGGCGCGCATCGAGGCGCTGCAGAAGGTGCGTGGATTCGACTTTCGCGTGCAGGCCAACAAGGGCCTCTCGCGCACCCTGAACGAGACCATCGAGCGGGCCAGGGGCAGCCTGATCGCCCCCTTCGGCTCCGACGACATCATGTTGCCGCAGCGTATCGCCACCCAGGTGGCCTATATGGCTGACAAGCCCGAAGTGGGCATTTGCGCCGGCGCTATCCAGACCATCGACGCCGACGGCAGGCCCGGCGCCAAGCCGCGCGCGCTGCCGCTGCGGCGGCTGGACTTCGAGGATGTGTTCATGGACCGCAAGCCGGGCGCGCCGGCGCCCACCTTGCTGTTCCGTCGTGAGGCGCTGGAGCGGGTCGGCGGCTTCGAGCCCGAGGTGCGTCTCGAGGACCTGATGATCGAGCTGAAGATCACCCATGCCGGCTACTTCATCGATATTCTCGGCGAGCCCCTGGCGCTCTACCGGGTGCATGACAGCAACACCTACAAGAACTACCGCTTCATGGTCGACAACGTGCTGAAGACCTATGCCCGTTTCAGCGACCACCCGGCCTACCCGGAGGTCTGCGCACGTTTTCGCAACTCGATGCTGCTCAAGTGCGCGCGCAGCGACCGCGCCCTTGCCTGGGCCCTGTTGCGCGAGATTCCGCCGCGCTTCTGGCGCTGGAAAACGCTGCGTGGCCTGGCGCGGATGCTGCTACCTACTCACTGACGGGACGGGAGCGGGCATAAGCGAGGAAGCCCTGTATGTCGCTGCTGCACAGTTTTTCGACAGTTTGTCTTATTTCTGCTTCGGGCCAGTTCCACCACGCGCTGTCGAGCAGTTCGTTTCGGGTTTTCTCATCGAAGCGCCAGCGCACGTGCCTGGCTGGATTGCCAGCGACTACAGAGTAGGGCGGAACATCGCGGCTGACGACTGCACCGCTGGCAACCACCGCCCCGTGGCCTACTGTGACGCCTGAGAGAATCGTACAGTTCGCGCAGAGCCAGACATCGCTGCCGATAATCACGTCGCCGCGGGTCCCGCCGTACTCGGTAATATGGGCTGCTTCCGGAAGGTAGGCCGGAAATGGGTAGCAGCTGACCCAGTCGATGCGGTGGTGGCCACCGAGGAATATCTGTACGTTGTCGGCAATTGAGCAAAAATTGCCGATCTTGAGTGTGCTGCCTTCGTCCCAGTCGTGAACCAGTGGTAGGCCGTAGCTGCCGAGGCCTATCTGATATTGGGGGTAGCGCTGGCGAAAACGGATTTGCGGCCGGTAGAAACGGGGTTGCTCTGGGCCTTTCCGCCAGCGTTTCCAGGCTTTCCTGATGCGCTGCTCAAGTTCCTTCCATTTCACGGGCCTGCTCCTTACCTCTGCAGATGAACCAGGTGGCAGTCAGTAGAGCCATGGGGATCCAGATTAGGAACCAATGCTCCTTGGGGCGCGAGAGAAAGGCGCCGCCCTCGGTCATGCTGGCTGCCAAACCAAACACCAATAGACCTGAGCAGATCATCACCGAGGGCACCTTGCGGTTGCGCCAGGCAAATATAAAGGCAACTGCATACAGTGAGAGCCAGAGCGCCAAACCCACGGTCCCACCGTAGTAGAGGACGGCCAGCAGCATGTTGTGCGGATCCGCCATCGCGTAGTTGTGCGCTGTGATCCAGATGCTCAGGGGGGCGTCATAACCCTGGCCTAGCCAGGGGGCCTCGAGGATTTGCAGCCAGGCCTTGCCCCAGATTTCCGGGCGAGACGATAGCCCTCTGCTGGTGAGTTCGTCGGGGTAGAGATTGATGAGCAGGATGCCGATCACTGCGACGGCGGCCAGTGCGATAAGGCTGCGCCTGTTCCAGTGGGCGATTACCAGCCATAGCAGGCAAGCAGTCAGGGCCATGATTGGGGTTCGCGACCCCGTCTCCAGAAGCAGGACCGCTAATATGCTTAGCGAGATCAGTGCCAGTGGGTTGAACACACTCTTGCCGTTGAACCAGTAACCGGCCCATAGCGCAGCGAAGAAGCCATAGACGTGCGAACTGAGCAAGGGATTGTATAGGGCACCATAGCCAGACAGGCGTCCTGCCCCACCGTTATACAGATGGAAGCCTAGGGCTGCTGCGCCGGCCAGGCTGGCGAAAATGGCGCTGGCTTTGAGGCTGAAAAGCAGTCGCTGCGGCGCTTGTTGTGCCAGCAGGGCTGCAGAGAAGAACAGGAACAGCACGTATATGGGTCTTTTGACCAGTGAGCCGAAGGCGTCGTCGGTGCTGGACCAGGCAAGACTAATGGCTGTGTACAGGCCGAATAGAAAGAATGCGGCGATCAGCGGGGACGTGAACAGATCCTTGATATCTCGGGGGCGGCCGAGCAAGGCGAGCAGCGTTGGGGCGGCCAGCAGGAGGTAATACAATTTGTGGTAGAGCGCCCTGTCCCCTATCCAGAACATTCCGGTGAGCAGCGCGAACCAGCCAGTGGGCAGAATGTATTGAACCAGCCAAGTAGAGGTCTTGGTCAGCCGATTGCCAAAAGCGAGGAGTGCAGTCACGGAGTTCTCAGGTCAAAGCGTTTTTAGTTGGTTGGCCAAGGCCAGCGCTGCCGGGTGTGTGCTGGCGGCAATATAGGCATTCCAAAAAGCCTGCCCGGCATCATTCAGTAACCAGCGTCGATCTTCGGTGTAGCGCAGCATGTGGCGAAAATTCCTCAGGCGTTTGTGTCGACCCAAGGGCGTTGTCTGGCCTTTCAGGTCGGAGATGTCAATCAAACCCAGAGTGTGGTCAGGGGTCAGCACGATATTGCCAAGGTGCAGGGAACGAAAGTAAATCCCCCGGTCGTGCAGAGTGGCGATAAAGGCTCCCAGCTGTTCCTTGAGGTGCCGGTCGGCGCTGTCGGAGCGATGCAGGTAGAGCTGACGCAAGGTTTCCCCGGGGAGCGGTTGGTAATGCACGACATCTCGCGCCAGGGTACTCACCCGATAAACTGCAAGCACCTTGGGGCAGGGGATGTCATGTGTTTGCAGTAGCTTGGCGTTATCAGCGAAGCGTTGGGCGTAGGGATAGTACAGGGCCGAGGAAAGCAGGCGCTTACGGCGAAACAGCTTAAGAAAGTTGCCATCGGCGAGGCGCAGTACCTTGTCACCGTACCGGTCGGCCTCCAGGACTTTGGCGTCAGCGCTCAATCTAAGGTAAGCGTCGTGATCCAGGGCTTGCATCAATCAATGGGTCTCGTGTGAAGGCCGCGTATATTAACTCAGTCATCCTGTTGAAAGAGGAAAAAAGGCCCTGTGTTACACTCCCGCCCCCCTTTTAGAGCGCAGAGCCTATGAGCCGCAACGATCAGTCCGAGCCCTCCAGCCTGAAGGTCTACTTCCGTCTGCTGGGTTATGTGAAGCCCTATATCGGCTTCTTCATGCTCAGCATCGTCGGCTTCGTCATCTTCGCCTCAACCCAGCCCATGCTGGGTTACGTCCTCAAGTACTTCGTCGACGGTCTGTCGAATCCCGAGGCCAGCTTCTTCGCCAGCGTCCCCTACCTGTCGGAGATTCCCTTCCTCGCCCACTTGAAGCTGCTGCAGACGGTGCCGCTGCTGATCGTGCTGATCGCGCTGTGGCAGGGCATCGGCTCCTACCTGGGCAACTATTTCCTGGCCAAGGTCTCCCTAGGGCTGGTGCATGACCTGCGCGTGGAGTTGTTCGACAAGTTGCTGGTGCTGCCCAACCGCTACTTCGACAACCACAACTCCGGGCATCTGATCTCGCGCATCACCTTCAACGTGACCATGGTCACCGGCGCGGCCACCGACGCGATCAAGGTGGTGATCCGCGAAGGCATGACGGTGGTGTTCCTGTTCACCACCCTGCTGCTGATGAACTGGAAGCTAACCCTGGTGATGCTGGCGATCCTGCCGGTGATCGGCCTGATGGTCAGCAGCGCCAGCAAGAAATTTCGCAAGCAGAGCAAGAAGATCCAGGTGGCCATGGGCGACGTCACTCACGTCGCCTCCGAGACCATCCAGGGTTATCGCGTGGTGCGCAGCTTCGGTGGCGAGCCCTACGAGTCGCAGCGCTTTCGCTTCGCCTCCAGCGACAACACCCGCAAGCAGTTGCGCATGACCAAGACTGGCGCCATCTACACGCCGATGCTGCAACTGGTGATCTACAGCGCCATGGCGGTGCTGATGTTCCTGGTGCTGTTCATGCGCGGCGATGCCTCGGCCGGCGATCTGGTGGCCTACATCACCCTGGCCGGCCTGCTGCCCAAGCCGATCCGTCAGCTCTCGGAGGTCAGCTCGACCATCCAGAAGGGCCTGGCCGGCGCCGAGAGCATCTTCCAGCAGCTCGACGAGGCGCCCGAGGTGGATCGCGGCAGTGTCGAGCGCGAGCGGGTCGGTGGCCGTCTCGAGGTGCGCAACCTGAGCTTCAGCTACCCCGGCAGCGAAAAGGCCGTGCTCGTCGACGTCAGTTTCACTGCCGAGCCGGGACAGATGATCGCCCTGGTCGGCCGCTCCGGCAGCGGCAAGTCGACCCTGGCCAACCTGATTCCGCGCTTCTACCACCATGAGCAGGGGCAGATCCTCCTCGACGGGGTCGATGTCGAGGACTACAGCCTGCGCAACCTGCGCCGGCATATCGCCCTGGTGACCCAGCACGTCACCCTGTTCAACGACACGGTGCGCAACAACATCGCCTATGGCGACCTGGCCGGCGCGCCGCTGGAGGCGGTCAAGCAGGCCGCCGCCGATGCCTACGCCGCCGAGTTCATCGAGAAGATGCCGCAGGGCTACGACACCCTGGTCGGCGAGAACGGCGTGCTGCTTTCCGGCGGCCAGCGCCAGCGCCTGGCCATCGCCCGCGCCTTGCTCAAGGACGCGCCGCTGCTGGTGCTCGACGAGGCCACCTCGGCACTCGACACCGAGTCCGAGCGGCATATCCAGGCCGCGCTGGATAAGGTGATGCAGGGCCGCACCACCCTGGTGATCGCCCACCGCCTGTCCACCATCGAGAAGGCCGACCTGATCCTGGTGATGGACCAGGGGCAGATCGTCGAGCGCGGCAGCCACGCGGAGCTGCTGGCGCGCAATGGCTACTATGCGCGCCTGCACGCCCGTCAGTTCGAGGAGGGGGGCGAGGTCGTCGCCGCCGAACAGGACGCCTGATGCTCAACCATTTGCGCAGCTGGCGCGAGCGCGGTTGGACGCCCATCGATGCGGCCGGCTATGCCGAGGCCTGGGCCCGTTTCGGCGGCAGCGTCATCACCCAGCCGCAGGTCGTCGCCCGCCTGGCCGGGCTGGCGGGCGTGCCGGTGCGCTACCTCGGGCATTGCGTCGACGGCGAGCTCAGGGCGGCGATCCCCACCTGGGGACGGCACCTGGCGTTGTCGCGGCCAGTGTTGAAGCGCCGGGGGCTGCGCAATCTCTTCGACCTGGGCAATGCCGAGGTGATCCTGCCGGTCGCGCCGAACGCGGGGGTGCCGTTGCGGCATGAGGTCGCCTACCTTTCCGAGTTGAACCGGCATGGCTTCAGTGGCTTGCGGCCGCAGCAGGAGCAGCTGGCCATGGCGCGGGCGCCGGAGGAGTGGTCGAAGAAGTTTCGTTACAACCAGCGGCGCGAATTGCGCCTGTTCGAGGAGGCGGGCGGCGTGGTGCGGGCGGTGGCGGAGTTCACCCCTGCCGAGCTGGCGGCCATCTACGGCGAGCTGTTCGAGCGCCGCTGGGGCTTCGAGGTGCCGGGCAAGCCGAGGCTGGCCGAGGTCTTCGGTCTGATGCGGGAATTCCTCCAGGGATCGCTGTTGATGCTGGACGGTTTTCCGGTGGCCGTTCAGGTGCTGTACAGGGCCGAATCGGCAGACTGGATCAGCTACGAGTACATCAATGGCGGTGTCGACCCTCGGGCTCAGCACCTCAGTCCCGGCAGCGTCCTCAGCTTCATCAACACCCAGGCTGCCTGGGCGGACGCGCGGGCGCGGGGCAAGGTATTGCGTTACTCGTTCGGGCGGGCCGATCGGGACTACAAGGATCGTTGGTGCAACAGGGTTGCCACCTTTAGGGTGTGAGTGAATGGATACACGCAAACAACAACTGCTGCGCCGTCACCGGCGCGGCAAGCGCCTGTTCATGGTCGCGGCGCTGCTGGTGCTGGTGGCGCTGGACTGGTTTGCCGGCTGGAACAGCCTGCCGGTGTTTCTGGTGCTGGCCTGGATCGCCCACGAGGCCTGGTTCGCCGACCACCTCTTCTATTCGCCGCGCGAGGACTATCGCTACGCCTTCCCCGACTCGGCGCCGCAGTTGGCCGGCCGTCTGGAAAAGGGGCGGCTGCAGCTGGACCTCGCCCAGCTGCCGGCCGAGGCCGACACCCTGATCCTCGCGGTGCAGGTACGCAGCACCTGGCTGGGTCGCTGGCTGGATCCCCATGTACTGATTCGCGACGGCCAGCCCTGCGATCGTCAGGACTTCGAGCGCGGCGTGCGCGGCTGTCGCTACCTCAACCTGTCCGGTCTGCTGCCGGCTCTCCGGGAGGGGCGCGTACAGTTGCGCGGACGCTTCTGCCGACTGGGCGCGGAGGTCAGTCTGTATGCCTTCAGCAATCCGGACTATGCCGCGCGTCGCCTGATGATCATCGCCCCCCATGCCGACGATGCTGAACTCGCCGCCTTCGGCCTCTACAGCCGCAGTGCGGAGGTCAGCATCGTCACCCTCACCCAGGGCGAGGTCGAGGCCCAGCATTATCGCCGCATGGGGCTCGACAAGGCGGCTGCCGCTCGCCTCAAGGGCCGACTGCGCAGTTGGAGCAGCCTCAGCGTGCCGCTCTGGGGCGGCGTGCCGGCGAGCCGCTGCGTGCAGCTGGGGTATTACTGCCTGCAACTGACGGCCATGCGCGCCGAGCCGCACCGGGCCTTCCCGTCGCTGGAGTCCGGCGAGTCGGACATCCGCAGCGTGCGCCGGTTCAACCCCCTGGCGCTGCCGGGCGATGTCGACGGCACGCCCAGCTGGCACAACCTGGTGGGTGACCTCGCGGCGTTGCTCAAGCGCTTTCGCCCCGAGGTGGTGGTGCTGCCCCACCCGGAACTGGATCCCCATCCCGACCATATCCAGGCCAGCCGGGCGCTGGACGAGGCCGTCGCGCTCGCTGGTTGGTGCCCCGAGGTGCGCCTGCTCTACGCCAATCACCTCTATGACAACGATCGCTGGCCCATGGGCCCGGTCGGCGCCGGCGTGGCGCTGCCGCCGCGTCAGCAACCCCTGCCGGCGGACGGCCTGTGGAGCCCGCTGCTGGATGCGGGGGCTCGGCTGGACAAGACCCAGGCCCTGGCCATGCAGCACGACCTGCAGACCCCCCTGCCGCTGAAGAAGCGCCTGCGCCGGCTCATCCAGTGGCTGCTGGTCGGGCGGCGCTGGCCGGAGGTGGGGCAGGACGATTTCTTCCGCAAGGCGGTGCGTCGTCACGAGCTGTTCTGGGTGCGTCGCGCCGGCGTGCGGGAGTCGCGGGCCGACTGAGCGGCTATGTTATGATCCGCGGCGTTTTCGACGCTCCGGAGCCACCATGAAGCTGACCCTGCCCCGTTACGATCAAGCCCCCGTCCTGGTGGTGGGCGACGTCATGCTCGACCGCTACTGGCATGGCGGCACCTCGCGCATTTCGCCGGAGGCGCCGGTGCCGGTGGTGCGCGTGGAGCAGATCGAGGATCGCCCGGGCGGCGCGGCCAACGTCGCGCTGAACATCGCCGCGCTCGGCGCGCCGGCGCTGCTGGTCGGCGTCACCGGCGAGGACGAGGCGGCCGACAGCCTGGCCGACAGCCTGGCCGCCGCCGGCGTCGAGGCACACTTCCAGCGCCGCGACGAGCAGCCGACCATCGTCAAGCTGCGCGTCATGAGCCGCCACCAGCAGCTGTTGCGCATGGACTTCGAAGAACCCTTCGCCACCGACACCCAGGCCCTGGCGCGCCAGGTCGAGGCACTGCTCGCCGGGGTCAAGGTGCTGGTGCTGTCCGACTACGGCAAGGGCGCGCTGCAGAACCACCAGGTGCTGATCCAGGCCGCGCGCGCCAGGGGCATCCCGGTGTTGGCCGACCCCAAGGGCAAGGACTTCTCCATCTACCGCGGCGCCAGCCTGATCACCCCCAATCTGCACGAGTTCGAGACCATAGTCGGCGGCTGCAAGGACGAGGCCGAGCTGGTCAGCAAGGGCGCCAAACTGATGCGTGAGCTGGAACTCGGCGCGCTGCTGGTGACCCGCGGCGAGCACGGCATGACCCTGCTGCGCCCGGAGCACGCACCGCTGCACCTGCCGGCGCGGGCGCGCGAGGTGTTCGACGTCACCGGCGCCGGCGACACGGTGATCTCCACCCTGGCCGCCTCCATCGCCGCCGGCGAGGAGCTGCCGCAGGCCGTGGCCCTGGCCAACCTGGCCGCCGGCATCGTGGTCGGCAAGCTCGGCACCGCTGCCATCAGCGCCCCCGAGCTGCGCCGCGCGGTGCAGCGCGAGGAGGGCTCCGAGCGCGGCGTGCTGAGCCTCGACCAGTTGCTGGTGGCGATCGAGGACGCCCGCGCCCACGGCGAGAAGATCGTCTTCACCAACGGCTGCTTCGACATCCTGCATGCCGGCCACGTGACCTACCTGGAGCAGGCGCGCGCCCAGGGCGACCGCCTGATCGTGGCGATCAACGACGACGCCTCGGTCAGCCGCCTCAAGGGCCCGGGCCGGCCGATCAACGCGGTGGACCGGCGCATGGCGGTGCTCGCCGGCCTCGGCGCGGTGGACTGGGTGGTGAGCTTCGCCGAGGACACCCCCGAGCGCCTGCTCAAGCAGGTGCAGCCGGACGTGCTGGTCAAGGGCGGCGACTACGGCATCGACCAGGTGGTCGGCGCCGATATCGTTCAGGCCTACGGCGGCGAGGTGCGCGTGCTCGGCCTGGTGGAGAACAGCTCGACCACCGCCATAGTCGAGAAGATCCGCAACAAATAGGCTGGACAGGCCGAAGGCCTGTCCACCACTCCACCGCTGGCGGTGGGCAAGGCGGGCGCCATGCTCACCCTACGTTCCTCTGTGTGACGGCTTGACCCGATTGCCGATGGCTCGTGGCTTGAGGGTCATAGGCGCTCGCCAGCCGGCGGCGCATCATCGATGGCATCCCCCCTGTGGAGCGAGATGCCATGACCGTCGATGTACAGGGCCAGGCCCTGAGCGTACTGAGCAAGCTGGCCCAGGCCGACTGGCCGGATCGCCTCAAGCTGCGCAAACCCTTCGAAAGACTCGTCTACAGCGGCAGCCGCGCCAGCTTCCGTCTGGCCGCCGGCAAGACGCGCACGCCGCGTCCGGAGGCGGCCGACGAGCTGTTCGACCTGTCGCTGTCCGACGAGCAGCAGATGCTGGTGGAGATGCTCCAGGGCTTCGCCCTGGACGTGCTGCGCCCGCTGGCGCACGAGGCCGACGCCCAGGCGCGGGTGCCGGCGGCGCTGCGCAGCCAGGCCCATGAGCTGGGCCTGGCCCACTATGGCGTCGGCGAGGCGCAGGGCGGCCTGGCCGGGGCGCGCACCGTGCTGAGTAACGCGCTGATCGGCGAAAGCCTGGCCAGGGGCGACTTCTCCCTGGCCGCCGCGCTGCTGCTGCCACTGTCGGCGGCCAACTGCATCCGCCGCTGGGGCTCGCCGGCGCAACAGGCGGCCTGGCTGCCGGCCTTCGTCAGCGAGGCGGGGGCGCAACCCTTCGCCCTCGCAGTGGGCGAGCCGGGCGTGCTGAGCGACCCGCGGGGGCCCGCCATGCGCGCGCGCAAACGCGGCAAAGCCTATCTGCTCGACGGCGAGAAGGCCCTGGTGCTGGGTGGGCTGGAGGCCAGCCGGCTGATCGTCAGCGCCCAGGCCGGCGACGGCCCGGCGCTGTTTATCGTCGATGCCGCGAGCAAGGGCATCGGCCGCCGCGCCGAGCCGGCCATGGGCCTCAAGGCCTGTGGCCTGGCGCGTATTCAACTCAAAGGCGTCAAGGTGCCGAGCGAGTGCCGGCTGGCTGGCGCTGGCTTCGATTTTCAGGCCTTTCTCGATCATTCCGCGCTGGCCTTCTGCGCCCTTGCCGTCGGCACGGCGCAGGCGGCGCTGGACTATGTGACCAGCTACTGCAACGAACGCCAGGCCTTCGGCGAGCCGATCAGCCATCGCCAGGGCGTGGCCTTTATGGTCGCCGACATCGCCATCGAACTGGACGCCATGCGCCTGCTGCTGTGGCGTGCCTGCGCCCGCGCCGAGGCCGGCCTGCCGTTCCGGCGCGAGGCCTACCTGGCGCGGCTGCTCTGTGCGGAGAAGGCGATGAAGATCGGCAGCGACGCGGTGCAACTGCTCGGCGGCCATGGTTTCACCCAGGAGCACCCGGTCGAGCGCTGGTACCGCGATCTGCGCAGCGTGGCCGTGCTGGCCGGCGGCCTTCATCTCTGAACAGGTGACAACGATGAATCTGGAAACCCCGAAGAAATTCCGCGGCCTGCAGCAGCAGGCGCAGCAGGTGGCCAAGCACTATTTCCGGCCGATCTCACGCAAGTACGACCAGGCCGAGCACGCCTATCCCAAGGAGCTGGACCTGCTCGCCGCGCTGCTTGACGGCATGAACGAGGGCTCGCCCGACGCCGTCGGCGCCGGTTCGGCGAGCAAGCGCGGCGCCGTCCGCGAACAGCAGGAGGGCGTCAAGAACGGCGGCAACCTGGCTGCGCTGCTCGGCGTGATGGAGCTGTGCTGGGGCGACGTCGGCCTGCTCCTGGCCATGCCGCGCCAGGGCCTGGGCAACGCGGCCATCGCCGCGGTGGCCAACGACGAGCAGCTGGCGCGCTTCGGTAGGACCTGGGCGGCCATGGCCATCACCGAACCGGGCTGCGGCTCGGACTCGGCGGCGATCCGCACCACGGCGGTGAAGGACGGCGAGCACTACGTGCTCAACGGCGAGAAGATCTTCGTCACCTCCGGCGAGCGCGCCGACGCCGTGGTGGTCTGGGCCAGCCTCGACCGCAGCCTGGGGCGCGCGGCGATCAAGTCCTTCGTGGTCGAGAAGGGCACGCCGGGCATGAGCGTGACGCGCCTGGAGAAGAAGCTCGGGATCAAGGCCTCGGACACCGCCTCGATCAGCTTCAGCGACTGCCGGGTGCCGGCGGCCAACCTCTTGGGCAACGCCGAGATCGACGTGCAGAAGGGCTTCGCCGGGGTCATGGAAACCTTCGACAACACCCGCCCGCTGGTCGCCGGCATGGCGGTCGGGGTGGCTCGGGCGGCGCTGGAACGCACCCGCGAGCTGCTGGTCAAGGCCGGCTGCCGCTTCGACTATGCCAAGCCCTTGCTGGCCGTGAGCCATGCCGAGGCCACCCTGTATCGGCTGGAGGCCGAGTGGGAAGCGGCGCGCCTGCTCACGCTCAAGGCCGCCTGGATGGCCGACAACAAGCTGCCCAACTCCAAGGAGGCCTCCATCGCCAAGGCCAAGGCCGGGCGGGTGGCCAGCGAGGTGACGCTCAAATGCGTCGAGCTGGCCGGCGCCCTGGGTTACGGCGAGGACGAACTGCTGGAGAAATGGGCGCGCGACTCGAAGATTCTCGACATCTTCGAAGGCACCCAGCAGATCCAGCTGCTGATCGTCGCCCGGCGCCTGCTGGGCAAGAGTTCCAGCGAACTCAAATAGGGCATCGCTGGGCAACGCCGTAGGTTGGCGCCGAGCGCGGCAACGCCCAACGGTCCGCGACATGGCCCGTCGGGTTTCGTCGCTACGCGCCTCAACCCAACCTGCTGGCTGGCAGTGCGGCGGCAGGGCACAAAAAAGCCCGCATCTGCGGGCTTTTTGCTTAGAAACGGAAGACTTCGGTATCGATCTTGATGGGTTCGGCCACCGGAATCTTCGGCCCGGGTTCCTGCGGTTTGGCCTTGGCCACCGGGGCCTTCTTGCGCGGTGGCTCGGCGGGGGCCTCCTCGGCCACGGCAATCGGCTGGATGGCCACCGCCAGCTCGGCGGCCAGGCGTTGCAGCAGCAGGCTCTGCGCCTTGACCTGCTCGGCCACGGCGCCGTTGTGGCCCTCCTCCAGGCGCACCAGGCGGCTGTCGCGCAGCTGGCCGCGGCGATCCAGCAGGCGCCACTGCGCTTCCAACACCGCCGGCACCAGCGGGCCGGAGTCGAGGCGGGTGATGGTCAGCATCACCTGGGCGTCGGCGCTGAAGCCGGGGGCGGCCGGCGCCAGGGCCAGGCGCTGGCTGTCCAGGCGCCAGGCCAGTTGGCGCAGCAACTGCTGGTCGATGTCGTTGGCCAGGCCGCTGGCCCAGCGGGCATCGCGGGCGGCCACCAGGCTGCCGTCGGCCTGACGCTGCAGCAGGTGTTCCTGGCGCAGGTAGTCGGCGATGCTGACCGGGCCGACCAGCACCGCCATGCCGCTGTCCTTGGCCGGGGCGACGGCACTGCCGCTGTCGAGTTGGTAGAGTGGCACCGGCTTCTGCTGCAGCAGGCTGCAACCGCTCAGGCTGAGCAGGGTGGTCAGAAGCAGGGCCAGGGGGCGTACTACAGTCATCATTCGTTCCCGGCAGCCGCTGCGGGCGGCTGCGCATCAATCCCATGTCATGCCGGCGGGTCGTCATCCTGACGACCCGGGTCGCGTATCATCCGTCAAACCGCGCCGCGACTCCAGCCTTGCCCGCCTGTCGGTAGGGGCGGCGCTTATTCCACCAGCAACTGGTCGACGCGCTGGAAGCCGCGCGGCAGCTTGTTGCCGCGGCGGCCGCGCTCGCCCTTGTAGTGCTCCAGATCGTCGGCCTTGAGGGTCAGGGTACGCTTGCCGGCCTGCAGCACCAGCGAGCTGCCGGCGGGCAGCACGGCCAGATCGGTGAGGTATTCCTCGCGGCTGGCCACCCGTTCACCGGGGATGCCGATGATCTTGTTGCCCTTGCCTTTGCCCAGTTGCGGCAGGTCGGCGACCTTGAACAGCAGCAGGCGGCCTTCGGTGGTCACCGCCGCCAGCCAGTCGTTCTCGACGCTGGCCACCGGCTTGGGCGCCACCACCCGGGCGCCGTTGGGCAGGCTGAGCAGGGCCTTGCCGGCCTTGTTCTTGGCCTGCAGGTCCTCGCCCTTGACCACGAAGCCGTAGCCGGCGTCCGAGGCGATCACGTACAGGGCGCTGTCCTCCGGCAGCAGCACGCAGTCGAAGGTCGCCCCCGGCGGCGGGGTCAGACGACCGGTCAGCGGCTCGCCCTGACCGCGCGCCGACGGCAGGCTGTGGGCGGCGAGCGAATAGCTGCGTCCGGTGGAATCGATAAACACCGCGTACTGGTTGGATCGGCCCGGCGCGGCGGCCTTGAAGCCGTCGCCGGCCTTGTAGGACAGCCCGGTGGCGTCGATGTCGTGGCCCTTGGCGCAGCGCACCCAGCCTTTCTCCGAGAGCACCACTGTGACCGGTTCGGTCGGCATCAGCTCGGTTTCCGACAGGGCGCGGGCCTCGGCGCGGGCGACGATCGGCGAGCGACGGTCGTCGCCGTACTTCTCGGCGTCCTCGAGAATTTCCTTGCGCACCAGCTTCTTCAGCTTGGCTTCGCTGCCGAGCAGGGCCAGCAGCTTCTCGCGTTCCTTGGCCAGGTCGTCCTGCTCGCCGCGGATCTTCATCTCTTCCAGGCGGGCCAGCTGGCGCAGGCGGGTGTCGAGGATGTAGTCGGCCTGCACCTCGGTCAGGCCGAAGGCCTCCATCAGTACCGGTTTCGGCTGGTCTTCGGTGCGGATGATGCGGATCACTTCGTCGAGGTTGAGGAAGGCGATCAGCAGGCCTTCCAACAGGTGCAGGCGCTTTTCCACCTTGTCCAGGCGGAACTGCAGGCGGCGCCGTACGGTGCCGACGCGGTACACCAGCCACTCGCTCAGCAGGGTGCGCAGGTCCTTGACCTGCGGCTTGCCGTCGAGGCCGATGACGTTGGTGTTGACCCGGTAGCTCGATTCCAGCTCGGTGGTGGCGAACAGGTGGGTCATCAGCTCGTCGGCATCGACGCGGTTGGAGCGCGGGATGATGACGATCCGGGTCGGGTGTTCGTGGTCGGATTCGTCGCGCAGGTCGGCGACCATCGGCAGCTTCTTGGCCTGCATCTGCGCGGCGATCTGCTCCAGCACCTTGGCCCCGGAGACCTGATGCGGCAGGGCGGTGACCACGATGTCGCCGTCCTCGACGCGGTAGACGGCGCGCATGCGCACCGAGCCGCGACCCGTTTCGTAGATCTTCAGCAGATCGGCCTTGGGCGTGATGACCTCGGCCTCGGTGGGAAAATCCGGGCCCTGGATATGCTCGCAGAGCTGCTCGACCGTGGCGCCCGGCTCGTCCAGCAGACGTACGCAGGCGGCGGCGACTTCGCGCAGGTTGTGCGGCGGCACGTCGGTGGCCATGCCGACCGCAATACCCGTCGTGCCGTTAAGCAGCAGGTTGGGCAGGCGTGCCGGCAGGGTCGCCGGCTCGTTCATCGTGCCGTCGAAGTTCGGCACCCAGTCGACGGTGCCCTGGCCCAGCTCGCTCAGCAGCACCTCGGAATAGCGCGACAGGCGCGCCTCGGTGTAGCGCATGGCGGCGAAGGACTTAGGATCGTCCGGCGCGCCCCAGTTGCCCTGGCCGTCGACCAGGGTGTAGCGGTAGCTGAACGGCTGCGCCATCAGCACCATGGCCTCGTAGCAGGCGCTGTCGCCGTGCGGGTGGAACTTGCCGAGCACGTCGCCGACGGTGCGCGCCGACTTCTTGTGCTTGGAGTCCGCGTCCAGGCCCAGCTCGCTCATGGCGTAGACGATGCGCCGCTGCACGGGCTTGAGGCCGTCGCCGATATGCGGCAGGGCGCGGTCCATGATCACGTACATGGAGTAGTTGAGATAAGCCTGCTCGGTGAAGTCGGCCAGCGACCGACGTTCCACGCCTTCCAGGCTCAAATCGAGGGATTCGCTCATGCGGGCCTCATTGCAAGGTTGATTGGCGCAGCACCAGGGTGCCGCCCTTTTGACTGAATTCGAGTTGTTGCAGCGCGCTCATGCCCAGCAGCACCTCGTCGCCGTCCATGCCCGGGGCGATCAGCGCGGCGACGTCGCGCAGTTCGATATCGCCCAGGCGCAGGCTGGCCAGGCGCGTGCGATGCCCGGTGGCACGGCCGTTGGCGGTGCTGATGACGATCGGCGCGCCGCGCGCCAGGCCAAGGCGCTCGGCCACGGCACTGGGCACCGCCACCTGGGTGGCGCCGGTGTCGAGCAGGAAGGTCACGTCCTGGCCGTCGATCTGCCCGTTGACCAGGTAATGGCCCTGGCGGCTGCTGGCCAGGCGCACCTCGACGAACCCCTCGCCCTGCACCGATTGCGGCACCTGGTTGGGGTTGCGCTGCTTGTCTTCCCAGTTGCCGAAGAAATGCGTGGCCAGCAGCAGGCCGGCACCCCAGGCGAGCACCCACATCACCCGTCCGGCGCGGCGGCCAGGCGTCTGCTCGCTCACGGACGACGGCTCCAGCCGCCCTTGGGCGCATTGAAGCGCCAGACCAGGGGGCGTTGCTCGCCGTCGGCGCGGGTCTGGCTGCCGTTGTCGACGCCGATCCAGGCGCCGTCCTGGTCGATCCACAGCGCTTCGGCCATGCCGTATTTCGGCGGGTAGCGACGCGCCTCGGCGAGCGCCTCGCCGGCGAACGACCAGCACAGCTCCGCCTCGCCGTTGCTCAGGGTGCGGCGGCAGATGCGATGAGCCTGGCGTTCGAGGGTGAACAGCTTCTCGCCAAAGTAGGCCAGGCCGGCGAAGTCGCGCGGCGCGGCGCGGCCGCCGAGCGCTGCGGGCGAGGGCTCTGCGCCGCTCTCGCTGATCAGCACGCAGCCGCCGGTGCAGCGCCAGGTGCTGTTCTGCCGGTGCAGCACGGTGAGGCCGCGGCGGCGCTGTTCGGCGGCCAGCCACAGGCGCTCGCCGCTGGGGTCGACGGCGATGCCCTCGAAGCCCTGGTTGAAGTGCAGCAGCATGCCGCTGGCACGCGCCTGGCGCACCAGGCCGCTGGGCAGGTTGAGCCACTGCGCGCTGCCGCTGGGTGCCACCTGCAGCACCGCGGCGCGCGTCTCGCTGACCAGGTAGCGGTTGCCCTGGGCATCGCAGGACAGCCCCTCGAAATCCAGCTTGCCGCCGCGTACCAGGCTGGCGGCCCAATTGCGCATGCGCAGGCCCCAGGGCAGGGCGCTGTCGGGCGGCTCGGGGGCGACGAAGGGTTCGCCCTCGGCGCGCAGCAGGCCGTCTTCCCGGTGCAGCTGGTAGAGGGTCGCGTCGTCGCGGTCGGACACCGCCCACAGCGCCTCGCCGCACTGGGCCAGGCCGGACAGGTTGCCGCCGGTCATCTCGCTCACCGGGTATTCGGCCTGCAGCTGCAGTTCCTCCAGCGCCACGGGCTCGGCGTGGGCGCCGCCGGCCAGCAGGCCGAGTGCCAGCAACAGCCTGCGCATCAGGCCAGTACCTCGGCCAGGTTGCCCTTGGTTTCCAGCCAGCTCTTGCGGTCGCCGGCGCGTTTCTTCGCCAGCAGCATGTCCATCACCTCGCGGGTGCCCTCGAAATCGTCCAGGGTCAGCTGCACCAGGCGGCGGGTGTTGGGGTCCATGGTGGTTTCGCGCAGCTGCGGCGGGTTCATCTCGCCGAGGCCCTTGAAACGGGTCACCTGCGGCTTGCCGCGGCGCTTCTCGGCCACCAGGCGGTCGAGGATGCCGTCGCGCTCGGCGTCGTCGAGGGCGTAGAAGATCTCCTTGCCCAGGTCGATGCGGTACAGCGGCGGCATGGCCACGTAGACGTGGCCGGCGTCGACCAGGGCGCGGAAGTGGCGGACGAACAGGGCGCAGAGCAGGGTGGCGATGTGCAGGCCGTCGGAGTCGGCGTCGGCGAGGATGCAGATCTTGCCGTAGCGCAGCCCGGAGAGGTCGCTGGAGCCGGGGTCGATGCCGATGGCCACGGCGATGTCGTGCACCTCCTGCGAGGCCAGCACCTCGCTGCCGTCGACTTCCCAGGTGTTCAGGATCTTGCCGCGCAGCGGCATGATCGCCTGGAACTCCTTGTCGCGCGCCTGCTTGGCGCTGCCGCCGGCGGAATCGCCCTCGACCAGGAACAGCTCGCAGCGCAGCGGGTTCTGCCCGGCGCAGTCGGCCAGTTTGCCTGGCAGCGCCGGGCCCTGGGTGATCTTCTTGCGCTCGACCTTCTTGCCCGCCTTGAGTCGACGGCCGGCGTTGCTGATGGCCAGCTCGGCCAGGGCCAGGCCGGTTTCCGGGTGGGCGTTGAGCCACAGGCTGAAGGCGTCTTTGACGACTCCAGAGACGAAGGCGGCGGCCTCGCGCGAGGACAGGCGCTCCTTGGTCTGCCCGGAGAACTGGGCGTCCTGCATCTTCATCGAGAGGACGAAGGCGATGCGTTCCCAGACGTCTTCCGGCGCCAGTTTTACCCCGCGCGGCAGCAGGTTGCGGAACTCGCAGAACTCGCGCATGGCGTCCAGCAGGCCCTGGCGCAGGCCGTTGACGTGGGTGCCGCCCTGGGCGGTGGGGATCAGGTTGACATAGCTTTCCTGCACCGCGTCGCCACCCTCGGGCAGCCACAGCAGGGCCCAGTCCACCGCCTCCTTGTTGCCGGCCAGGCTGCCGACGAAGGGTTCGGCGGGCAGGCGCTCGAACTCGCTGACGGCGTCGACCAGGTAGGAGCGCAGGCCGTCTTCATACAGCCACTCGACCTGCTCGCCGCTGGCTTTGTCGGTGAAGCTGACCGAGAGCCCCGGGCACAGCACGGCCTTGGCCTTGAGCACGTGCTTGAGGCGGCTGACCGAGAACTTGAAGGAGTCGAAATACTTGGCGTCGGGCCAGAAGTGCACGCTGGTGCCGGTGTTGCGCTTGCCCACCGTACCGACCACTTCCAGCTCGCTGGCCTTGAAGCCGTCGGCGAAGCTCATCTGGTACTCGTTGCCGTCGCGCTTGACGGTCACCACCACGCGGGTCGACAGGGCGTTGACCACGCTGATGCCGACGCCGTGCAGGCCGCCGGAGAACTGGTAGTTCTTGTTGGAAAACTTGCCGCCGGCATGCAGCTTGGTGAGGATCAGCTCGACGCCCGGCACGCCTTCTTCCGGGTGGATGTCCACCGGCATGCCGCGGCCGTCGTCGAGCACTTCCAGCGAGTTGTCCTCGTGGAGGATCACCTGGATCGACTTGGCATGCCCGGCCAGCGCCTCGTCGACGCTGTTGTCGATGACTTCCTGGGCCAGGTGGTTGGGCCGCGTGGTGTCGGTGTACATGCCCGGGCGCTTGCGCACCGGGTCGAGGCCGGAAAGGACTTCGATGGCGTCGGCGTTATAGGCGTTCTGCTGGGCCATGGGCTCTCTTGTTCGTCAAATGAGTGCGGAAAAGTCGGTATCGCGCCAGAGTGTGGCGTCGATCCCGGCGAAAGCGAAGAGCATCGGCAGGTCGGCGGCGAAGCCCTGGAAACCGTGGTCGCCGCCGGCCTGGATGCGCAGGGCGCAGGCCCGGTAGTAGCGTTCGGCGTCGCGGTAGTCGAGGGTCTCGTCGCCGGTTTGCAGCCATACCCGGTAGCGCACCGGGTCGCTGGGGGGCGCCACCTCAAGCTCGGCCAGGGCCTCGATGTGATCTTCGGTCAGTTCCCAGGTCTCGTCGCTGTAGTAATTCTGCTGCGGGCCGAGGTAACCGTCGAACCGCAGGTGCGGGCGTACCGCGGGATTGATCAGCAGCGCCTTGAGGCCATGGCGCTCGGCCAGATAGGTGGCGTAGTAGCCGCCCAGCGAGCTGCCCACCAGCACGGGTTGGCCGAGTTCCGCCACCAGGGCTTCGAGCTGCGCCATGGCCTGGCGCGGATGATGGTGCAGCGCCGGCACCCGCAGCCGGGCGTCGAGGCCCAGGCTGCGCATGGCGCGGCTCAGCTGGCTGGCCTTGTGCGAGGCCGGCGAGCTGTTGAGGCCGTGGATATAGAGGATGGATGCGGTCATGGGGCGGGAGGCTACTAGTCCGAGGCCGCAAGCTGCAAGCCTCAAGCTGATTGGGGGTGTTTCAGTAGCCCTTGACGCTGTAATCCACCTCGAAATGAATACCGGTGACGCGCGATACGCCGGTGTCCAGGCGGCCGTCGGCATGCAGGCGCAGCCAGCGGTAGCCGGGCGCCTCGCTGCCGACCTGGAATTCCTCGCTGCCGGGGGCGAACTGCACACAGGTGGAGGGCGAGGCGAGCAGGCGCAGGCCGCCGCGCTGCTGGTCGAATTCCTGGTGGATATGGCCCCAGAGCAGGGCCTTGGCCTGCCGGTGGCGGGCCAGCACGGCGAACAGGGCGTCCGGGTTGCGCAGGCCGATGGGTTCCATCCATTTGCAGCCGATGGACACCGGGTGGTGGTGCAGGCAGATCAGGTGGTGACGCTGCGGCGCCTCGCTCAGCGCCCGCTCCAGCAGCTCGAGCTGGCTGTCCGCGAGAAAGCCGGGCACCGCGCCGGGGATCGAGGAATCGAGCATGACGATGCGCCAGGCACCGAGGTCGATCACCGGCTCCAGCAGCGCGCTGCCGTTGCAGGCGGCCTGCATCGGCGGCACTTCGTCGTGGTTGCCGGCCAGCCAGCGCGCCGGCGCGCCGATGGCGGCGGTGAGCTGGCGGAAACGCTGGTAGGAGGCCTGACTGCCGTCCTGCGACAGGTCGCCGGTGGCCAGGATCAGGTCGATCTGCGCCTGCTCCTGCTGCACCCGTTCGATCACCCGCTGCAGGCTGTCGCAGGTGTCCATGCCCAGCAGCTTGCCATCCGCTTCGGCGAACAGGTGGCTGTCGGACAGCTGCACCAGCAGGACCGAGGAATCAGCGGAAGGGGTGGGCAGGCTCGGCAAGACCGTCTCCTAGGGCACAATCGGGTGAATTATGGTGGTTGCCGCGCTAAAGGGAAAACCCGCGAAGCGGACGCAGATCACAGAAAAAACGCCAGGAGCGTTTTTTGACGTCGCCTGCGACGGCCCGCAGGGTGGCCGCCAGGGATGGCAGGCCACAAAAGCCGTTCCGCGCTATCGGCCGGGCGGTGCGAAGCTTGACGGTTCAGATGACCGGCTGGGGTTCGTGGCCACAGGCCAGGCAATGGCTGAGCCATTCGCCGAGAAACAGGTTGAGCTGGCTCTTCTCGTCCGGCTGGTGCATGGCGGCATTGGGATAAGGGTAGCGGCTGTGCAGGCGGCGGGCATTCTCGGCACCGACCACTTCGGCCATGCGCGCGTCGTGATAGACCCGCACCTCCAGCTGCGGCACCGGCAGCCAGGGCAGGCTGTGCTCCTGGCGGGCGCGCAGGGTGGTGGTGTAGGGGCAGGCTTCGACCACTTCCAGGCTGAGCACGCCGAGCAGGCGGTCGCCCTGGCTCAGGGCCACGCGCCGCGCCTGGGGCTCGCTGCGCATGTCCGGCAGCAGGCGCATCAGGCGAGCGTAGTTGGCCTCGCAGGCGGCCTGCAGTTCGACCAGGTCGACCCGGTAGCGCTCGCGCACCAGGTTCACGACCACATCCCCCGCACTTCGTCGCGATTGAGCGCCAGCCATTGCAGGGCGATGATGCTGGCGGCGTTGTCGATGCGGCCGTCCTTCACCGCCTGCAGGGCATCGGCCAGCGGCCAGACGTGCACGCGGATGTCCTCGCCTTCCTCGGCCAGGCCATGCACGCCGCCGGCGCCCTCGCTGCTGCAGCGCCCGACGAACAGGTGCACGCGCTCGTCGGAGCCGCCGGGCGAGGGGTAGTACTGGGTAATCGGCCACAGCGCAGTCAGCTGCAGGTTGGCTTCCTCGACCGCCTCGCGGCGGGCGACCTCCTCGGGTTCTTCGTCCTTGTCGATCAGGCCGGCCACCAGCTCCAGCAGCCAGGGGTTGGCGCTCTTGTCCATGGCGCCGACGCGGAACTGCTCGATCAGCACCACCTCGTCGCGTTGCGCGTCGTAGGGCAGCACGCACACAGCGTCGTGGCGCACGAACAGCTCGCGACTGAGCTGCGGGCCCATGCCGCCGGCGAACTGGCGATGGCGCAGGCGAACCCGGTCGAGCTGGTAGAAGCCGCGGAAGCAGGCCTCGCGCTCGATGATGTCGATGTCGTCTTTGCCCATAGGCATCCCCCAACTGGCAGTAACGGGCCAGTTGGCCCGTTACCGATCACACTAGCGAGCTTAGCGCTGCCAGATCAAGCTTCCATGACCAGAGGGCTACACCTTCTGGTAGAGCTGGCTGCCCTGGGCCTTGAACTCCTCGGCCTTGGCCTGCATGCCCTGTTCGGCGTCCAGGTCGAGGGTGTCGATACGCTGTTCCTTAGCATAGTCGCGCACTTCCTGAGTGATCTTCATCGAGCAGAACTTCGGCCCGCACATGGAGCAGAAATGCGCCACCTTGGCCGAGTCCTTGGGCAGGGTCTCGTCGTGGAAAGCGCGGGCGGTGTCCGGATCCAGGCCGAGGTTGAACTGGTCTTCCCAGCGGAACTCGAAGCGCGCCTTGGACAGGGCGTTGTCGCGAATCTGCGCGCCCGGATGGCCCTTGGCCAGATCCGCCGCATGGGCGGCGATCTTGTAGGTGATGATGCCGGTCTTCACGTCATCCTTGTTCGGCAGGCCCAGGTGCTCCTTGGGCGTGACGTAGCAGAGCATGGCGCAGCCGAACCAGCCGATCATCGCCGCGCCGATGCCGCTGGTGATGTGGTCGTAGCCGGGGGCGATGTCGGTGGTCAGCGGGCCGAGGGTGTAGAACGGCGCCTCGTCGCAGCATTCCAGCTGCTTGTCCATGTTCTCCTTGATCAGCTGCATCGGCACGTGGCCGGGGCCCTCGATCATGCACTGCACGTCGTGTTTCCAGGCGATCTTGGTCAGTTCGCCGAGGGTTTCCAGTTCACCGAACTGCGCTTCGTCGTTGGCGTCGGCAATCGAGCCCGGACGCAGGCCGTCGCCCAGCGAGAAGCTGACGTCGTAGGCCTTCATGATTTCGCAGATGTCGTCGAAGTGGGTGTAGAGGAAGTTTTCCTTGTGGTGCGCCAGGCACCACTTGGCCATGATCGAGCCGCCGCGGGAAACGATACCGGTCACGCGTTTGGCGGTCATTGGCACATAGCGCAGCAACACGCCGGCGTGGATGGTGAAGTAGTCCACGCCCTGCTCGGCCTGTTCGATCAGGGTGTCGCGGAACAGCTCCCAGGTCAGGTCCTCGGCGACGCCGCCGACCTTCTCCAGCGCCTGGTAGATCGGCACGGTGCCGATCGGGACGGGGCTGTTGCGGATGATCCACTCGCGGGTCTCGTGGATGTGCTTGCCGGTGGACAGGTCCATCACGGTGTCCGAACCCCAGCGGATGCCCCAGGTCAGCTTGGCCACTTCTTCCTCGATGGAGGAGCCCAGGGCGCTGTTGCCGATATTGCCGTTGATCTTCACCAGGAAGTTGCGGCCGATGATCATCGGCTCCAGTTCCACGTGGTTGATGTTGGCCGGGATGATGGCGCGACCGCGGGCCACTTCGCTGCGCACGAACTCGGGGGTGATTTCCTTCGGAATCGAGGCGCCGAAGCTATGGCCGGCGTGCTGCTCGTTGAGCAGACCCGCCTCGCGGGCCTCGGCCAGCTTCATGTTTTCGCGGATGGCGACGTATTCCATCTCTGGGGTGATGATGCCCTGCTTGGCGTAGTGCATCTGGCTGACGTTCTTGCCGGCCTTGGCCCGGCGCGGGTTGCGCACGTGGGCGAAGCGCATGGCGGCCAGCTCGGCGTCGCCCAGGCGGCGCTGGCCGAACTCGGAGGACAGTCCCGGCAGCTTTTCGGTATCGCCGCGATCCTCGATCCAGGCGCTGCGCACGTCGGCCAGGCCCTTGCGCACGTCGATGGTGACGTTCGGATCGGTATAGGGGCCGGAGGTGTCGTAGACGGTGACCGGCGCGTTGATCTCGCCACCGAAGTCGGTGGGCGTCACGTCCAGGCTGATCTCGCGCATCGGCACGCGGATGTCCGGGCGCGAACCCTCTACATAGACTTTCTGCGAACGGGGAAAGGGTTGTACGGACTGCTGATCGACCTGAGCCGATTCACTCAGATTCTTTTGTTGTTGTGCACTCATCAAGGCTCTCTCCGGGGATGGTTGTCGGAGCAGAACCTGAGAGAGGAGGGGGCGGAGGCGCACCATGGGGCGGTGCCGAGAAGACTCGCCGGTACGCTGGCGAGGACATCTTGTTCCCTACGCAGGCCTTAACCTGATCAGGTTCAACGGGATCCGGCAGCTGCCAATCTCAGCCCCGCATATGGGGCACCCCGACAAGAACCCGGGCAGTCTAATCAAGCTTGAGCGATAAAACCAACCCGAGGGTCAGAAAAGGTCGACCCGTGCGTCGGAAAACGACCGCTAGTGCCACCTGCCGGGCATTGTTCCCGGCGAGCAACATAGCTTGCCGCCAGCTAGACTGATGCCGTCCAAGGTGCGCTTGACCCTCGCCCGCGGCGCCCCGTAGCCTTGCCCATCATCGCCCATTCAAGGATCGACCTTCATGTTGCGCAGACTTTCCCTGGCCGTCGCCATTGCCGCTGTCGTCGCAGGCCTGGCCCAGGCCGAAGAGGCCACGCTGTCGAGCAAGACCGACCTGGTGACCGTGTACCAGGAAGCGGCGAAGAACAATGCCGATATCGCCGCCGCGCGCGCCGATTACCAGGCGCGCCGGGAAGTGGTGCCGCAGGCCCGCGCCGGGCTGCTGCCCAACCTGTCGGCGGGCGCCACCTACGGCGACACCCGCACCGAGATCGACTCGCCGAGCAACAGCGCCTCGCGCAGTGGCACCACCTACCAGGCCAACCTCAGCCAGCCGCTGTTCCGCGCCGACCGCTGGTTCCAGCTGCAGGCCGCCGAGGCCACCAGCGAGCAGGCCGCGCTGGAGCTGTCGGCCACCGAGCAGAACCTGATCCTGCAGAGCGCCGAGACCTACTTCGCCGTGCTCCGCGCGCAGGACACCCTGGCCTCGACCAAGGCCGAGGAAGCGGCGTTCAAGCGCCAGCTGGACCAGGCCAACGAGCGCTTCGACGTCGGCCTGTCGGACAAGACCGACGTGCTCGAGGCGCAGGCCGGCTTCGACACCGCCCGCGCCAACCGCATCCTCGCCGAGCGCGCGGTGGAGGACGCCTTCGAGGCCCTGGTGACCCTGACCAACCGCGACTACGCGGCGGTCGAAGGCATCGTGCATACCCTGCCGGTGCTGGCGCCGACGCCGAACGACGCCAAGTCCTGGGTCGACACCGCCGCCGCGCAGAACCTCAACCTGCAGGCCAGCTACTATGCGGTGGACGCCGCCGAGGAAACCCTGCGCCAGCGCAAGTCCGGCCATGCACCGACCCTGGACGCGGTGGCCAGCTACCAGAAGGGCGATAACGACAGCCTGGGCTTCAGCAACAGCGGCACCTTCGGCAGCCCGACCTACAGCGGCGACGTCTCCCAGCGCTCCATCGGCCTGCAACTGAACATCCCGCTGTACAGCGGCGGCCTGACCAGCTCGCAGGTGCGCGAGGCCTACCAGCGCCTGGGCCAGACCGAGCAGCTGCGCGAGAGCCTGCGCCGCCAGGTGGTGCAGAACACCCGCAACCTGTTCCGTGCGGTGAATACCGACGTGGAAACCGTGCAGGCGCGCAAGCAGTCGATCATCTCCAACCAGAGCGCGCTGGAGGCCACCGAGATCGGCTACCAGGTCGGTACCCGCAACATCGTCGACGTGCTCGACGCTCAGCGTCAGCTGTACAGCTCGGTGCGCAACTACAACGACGCGCGCTACGACTACATCCTCAACAACCTGCGCCTGAAGCAGGCCGCCGGCACCCTCAGCCCGGCCGACCTGGAAGCGCTGGGCAGCTTCCTCAAGCCGGACTACAACCCGGACCAGGACTTCCTGCCGCCGGATCTGGCCTCGGCCGCCGAGGCGCGCCTGCAGGGCGATCCGGATTTCTGAACCGCCCGCGTCAAGCAAAAGCCCGACTTCGTGTCGGGCTTTTGCTTGACGCGGGTCGGCAGGGGCTAGGGGCGACGCCCTTCCAGCAGCCTTTGCAGCCCCGCCAGCAAGCGTTGCAGCGCGCCCTGGTTGGCCTTGAGCACGTTCAGGCCGGCCTGGCGCATGCGCTCGCTGCGAGCCGGCTCGCGCCAGAGCGCCGCGACCTCGCCGGCCAGGTCGTCAGCGCCTTGCACCTCGCCCAGTGCGCCGGCTTCGCGCAACTGCGCGGCGATCTCGAGGAAGTTGAACAGGTGCGGGCCGCTCAGCACCGGTTTGCCCAGGGCCGCCGGCTCCAGCAGGTTGTGCCCGCCGTTGGCCACCAGGCTGCCGCCGACGAACGCCACGTCGGCCAGGGCGTAGAGAAACAGCAGCTCGCCCATGCTGTCGCCGAGCAGCACCTGGTCGCCGGCCTGCACGGCCTCGCCGGTGGAGCGGCGGCGCGTCGTCAGGCCCTGGTGCAGGCACAGCTGATGGACCGAGTTGAAGCGCTCGGGGTGGCGCGGCACCAGAATCAGCAGGGCATCCGGCCTGGAGACCAGGAGCTGCCGATGGGCGGCAAGGACGATCTCGTCTTCACCGGCATGGGTGCTGGCGGCGATCCACAGCGGGCGCTGCTCGGCCTGCCAGGCGCGGCGCAGTTCGGCGGCGCGTTGCACCAGGCCGGCATCGATCTGCAGGTCGAACTTGATCGAGCCGGTCACCTCGACGCAGTCGCGGTGTGCGCCGAGGGCGAGAAAACGCTCGGCCTCGGCCTGGGTCTGCACGGCGATCAGCGACAGCTCGGCGAGCATCGGCGCGGTGAGTCGCCTGAAGCGCCCGTAGCCGCGTGCCGAGCGTTCCGACAGCCGCGCGTTGGCCAGCGCCACCGGGATGCCGCGCCTGGCGCACTGGTGGATATGGTTGGGCCACAGCTCGGTTTCCATTACCACGGCCAGGCGCGGCTGCACTCGACACAGAAAACGCGCGGCGGCCCAGGGCAGGTCGTAGGGCAGGTAGCAATGCTGCACGCCATCGCCGAACAGCGCCTGGATGCGCTCGGAGCCTGTCGGGGTCATGCAGGTCACGGTGATCGGCAGATCGGGATAACGCGCCTGCAACGCGCGGACCAGCGGTGCGGCGGCGATGCTCTCGCCCACCGACACCGCGTGCACCCAGATGCCGCCCGGTTTCAGCGCTGGCAGGGCGAAGGCAAAACGCTCCTTGATCCGTCGCGCGTAAGCCGGCGCCTTGCGCGCGCGCAGGGCCAGGCGCAGGGCGATCAGGGGCAGGGCCAGGTGCAGCAGCAGGGTATAGAGGTGTCTGTTCATGGGCGCGCAGCTTAGCGGTCGAGGCCCGCTCCTGGAAGTGGACTTAGAGCCCGTTCAAAGTCTCGCGAGCTAGAGTGCCGACGCGCAGCAGAGTTTGGAGGGGCTCTCAGGCCTGCGGGCGCAGTAGCTCGCGCGCCAGGCAGTCGGCCAGCCAGTTGGCCGCCGGGCCGAGCGCGCCGTCGCGGCGGCATACCAGCTCCACCACCAGCGGCAGCGGCGCCCAGTCGCTGCGCAGTTCCTGCAGGTGGCCCTGATAGGTCGGGTACTGCGCCACGTGGCGCGGTAGCCAGGCCCAGCCCAGGCCGCGAATCACCAGCTCGGCCATCACGTAGAAGCTGTCGGCGCGCCACACCAGCGGGCTGATCTGCTCGCCGCCGGGGTAGTGGCTGTCCTGCGGCGTCATCAGCAACTGGCGCTGTTCGGCCAGATCGCGGCGCTCCACGCTGGCGCGTCCGGCCAGCGGATGCTGCGGGCTGCACACCGTGACCATCTCGATGGTGCCCAGGCGCTGGCTTTCCAGCTCCCTGGGCATCTGTTCGTGATGAAACAGCAGGCCCAGATCGGCCTGGCGCTGCAGCAGCTTGCGCGCCACATCGCCCTGGGCGCCGCTGGACAGCTGCACCTCGAGCCGGGGAAAGGCCTCGGCTAGCGCCCCCAGGCTGGCCAGCACCGGCTGATAGGGCATGGCTTCGTCCTGCGCCAGGCGCAGGCGCGCCTCCTCGCCGCGCGCCAGACCGAAGGCGCGGCCGTCCAGGCGCTCGCACTGCTGCAGCACGCTGCGGGCTTCCTCCAGCAGTGCCGCACCGGCTTCGGTCAGCTGTGGCTGGCGCCCGCTGCTGCGCTCGAACAGCTGCACGCCGAGGTCGGCTTCGAGCAGGGCGATGGCCGTGCTCACCGCCGACTGCGCGCGCCCCACCTCCCGCGCCACGGCGGAGAAGGAGCGGCATTCGGCCGTGCGGACGAACAGGTGCAGCTGATCGAGGTTCCAGTTCATGGGGTCAACCTATCTGTAATTCAGATGGGTAATGACTTTATCCCATCGCTGACGAGCTTAGAATCGCGCCATCGCTCAGGAGTCGCCGCCATGCCCGGATACCTCTACCTCGCCATCGCCATCGCCGCCGAAGTGGTCGCCACCACCTCGATGAAGGCCATCGACGGCTTCAACAAGCCGCTGCCGCTGCTGCTGGTGGTGGGCGGCTACGCCATCGCCTTCTGGATGCTGACCCTGGTGGTGCGCACCATTCCGGTGGGTATCGCCTACGCCATCTGGGCCGGCCTGGGTATCGTCCTGGTCAGCGTCGCCGCACTGTTCCTCTACCAGCAGAAGCTCGATCTGCCGGCGGTGCTGGGCATGGGCCTGATCGTCAGCGGGGTGCTGGTGATTCAGCTGTTCTCGCAGTCCACCGGCCACTGACGGCGGCCTCGGGCAGGCCGGCCCGGGCGGGTTATACTTGCGCCCCTGTTTTCCGGCGAGGCCCGTTCATGTCCCAGTCCCTCAGCACCGATGTCCTGATCGTCGGCGGCGGCATCGCCGGCCTCTGGCTCAACGCGCGCCTGCGTCGCCAGGGTTTCGCCACCCTGCTGTTGGAGAGTGGCAGCCTCGGCGGCGGGCAGAGCGTGAAGTCCCAGGGCATCATCCACGGCGGTGCCAAGTACGCCCTGCATGGCGCCCTGAGCGGCGCCTCCGAGGCCATCGCCGACATGCCGCGACGCTGGCGCGAGGCCCTGGCCGGCGGCGGCGAGCTGGATCTCTCCGGCGTGCGCGTGCTGTCCGAGGCCCACTACCTGTGGTCGCCGGGCACCCTGGCCGGCAACCTCACCAGCTTCTTCGCCAGCAAGGCGGTGCGCGGACGGGTCGACCAGGTCAAGGGCGAGCAGTTGCCACCGGCGCTGCAGCACCCGAAATTCAAGGGCAAGGTCTACCGCCTGGCCGAACTGGTGCTCGACGTGCCCAGCCTGATCGCCCGTCTGGCCGAGCTGGCCGGCGACGGCCTGCTGGCGGCCCGGCGGATCGAGCCGCTGCGCGAGGACGGCGAGCTGCGCGGCCTGCGGGTCGACGGTCGCGAGATTCGCGCCCAGCGCGTGGTGCTCAGCGCCGGCGCCGGCAATGCCGAGCTGCTCGCCGCGCTGGGTATCGAACAGCCCAGACAGCAACTGCGCCCGCTGCACATGGTGCTGGCCAAGGGGCCGGCGTTGCAGCCGCTGTACGCCCACTGCCTGGGCGGCGGGCCGAAGCCGCGGGTCACCGTCACCACTCATCCGGCGGCCGACGGCCAGTGGGTCTGGTACCTCGGCGGCGACCTGGCCGAGGCCGACGGTGTGGCCCGCGACGAGGCCGCGCAGATCCGCGCCGCGCAGCAGGAAATGGCCGAGTTGCTGCCCTGGGTCGACCAGGCGCAGACCCGTTGGGCGACCCTGCGCGTCGACCGCGCCGAGCCGGCGCAGAGCGGCCTGGTGCGCCCGGACAACGCCTTCCTCGCCGAACAGCCGCACCTGCTGGTGGGCTGGCCGACCAAGCTGGCGCTGGCCCCGGACTTCGCCGACCGCGTGCTGGCCGCGCTGGATCGCGACGGCGTGCAGCCCGGCCGCCACGCGCCCTTGCCGGCGCTGCCGCGCCCGGACGTGGCGCAGCCGGTATGGGAGGCGCTGTTGCCATGAAGAGCACCCTGCACGATCTGCATCGCCCGCTGGGGTCCACCGGCCTGCTGGTTTCGCCGCTGGGCCTGGGCACGGTCAAGCTCGGCCGCGACCAGGGGGTGAAGTACCCCAACGGCTTCCGCATCCCCGACGATGCCCAGGCCGCCGCGCTGATCCGCCAGGCCCGCGAGCTGGGCATCAACCTGATCGACACCGCGCCGGCCTACGGCCTCAGCGAACAGCGCCTCGGCCCGCTGCTGCGCGGCCAGCGCGACGCCTGGGTGATCGTCAGCAAGACCGGCGAGGAGTTCGAGCACGGCCAGTCGCGCTTCGACTTCTCCCCGGCGCATACCCGCCTGTCGGTGGAGCGCAGCCTCAAGCGCCTGGAGACCGACCGCATCGACCTGCTGCTGGTGCACTCCGACGGCAACGACCTGGCGGTGCTGCGCGATAGCGGCGTGTACGAGACCCTGGCCGCGCTCAAGCGCGAGGGCAAGATCCTCGCCTACGGCCTGTCCGGCAAGACCGTCGAGGGCGGCCTGCTGGCGCTGCAGCAGGGCGACTGTGCGATGGTCACCTACAACCTCAACGAACAGGGCGAAAAGCCGGTCCTGGACTACGCTGCCAGTCACGCCAAGGGCATCCTGATCAAGAAGGCCCTGGCCAGCGGGCATGCCTGCCTGGGCGCCGGCGTCGATCCGCTGCGCGCCAGCTTCGAACTGATCTTCGATCACCCCGGCGTCAGCAGCGCCATCGTCGGCACCATCACCCCCGCGCACCTGGCGGCCAACGTGGCCACGGCGGCGGCGGTGATCCAGGACATCTGCTGAAGCCTGCGCTTACCGGCGGTGGCTTGTCGTTCGGGGTTGGCTTGGGGCAGCCTTGAGCCATTGTTGCGCTTCACCCTGACCACCCTGCGTCCGCCGGGCAGGCTGCCTGCCGCGCCGGCTGCACGCCCATCAGGAACGAGGAGTCGAGATGCCGCGTACGCTGATCCGTAAGGACCCGAGCACCTTCAAGACCCTGCCGCTGTTCGTCGAGGCCGGGCCCGAGGGCCTGAGTTACCAGAGTCTGGGCCAGCCGCTGAACTTCCGTCAGATGCTCGAGCGGCGCCGGCCGCTGCAGGTGGCGGACAGCTGGCGCTTCGCCGCGGAGCTGGCCAACCTTGGTGTCTCGGTGCGCCTGACCCTGCGCCTGCACGGCCGCGACTACTGGTTGCTGGTGCGCCAGCGTCGTCCGGATCGCGGCGACACCGTGCTCAAGCTGATCTCCGGCTATGTGCCGGCCCACGAACTGAACCTGCCGCTGCTCACCGCCATCCAGGAAGTGGCCGAGGAATGCCTGCTGGAGACGGCCGACGGCTGGCTGGCCGGGCGCTTCGGCGATACCTGGCTGCCGACGCCCTACCAGGGCGCCCTGCGCTACCGCGAGGCCAGCCACTTCCGCCTCAGCCCGCTGTCCGGCGCGGCGCGTCCGGTGCAGTGCGGCAACCTGACCCTGCTGGAGCGCCCGCGTGCCTATGTGCACCTGCCCACCGCCTCGCTGCAGCTGGTCTACGACCTGAGCCTGGAGCTGCCGCGCGACGTGCGCCAATTGAGCCTGTTTCACGTCGACGAGTGCCTGGAGGATGGACGTCTGGTCGCGCGCCTGGAGCGGCGTCGGCCTGACCTCTACCTGCTGGCCTTGCAGCAGGGCCTGCCCAGCGGCGAGCTGTTCACCCTGAGCAAGGGCGAACTGCGGCCGGCCAGCACCCGCGGCCTGTGTCTGTCGGAGAGTTTCGCCAAGCAGGACGGCTGGCTGGTGCGCGACGAGCGGATTCGCTGGAAGGATTGGCTGCAGCGCTGTGGCGCGCCAACGCCGTTGCGCCGTGCGCACCAGGCCTGAGCCGTGACCGGGCGTCAGTGCGCCCGGCTTTCGTGCATGCGCGTCAGCTGGCGCTCCAGCAGCGCCGGGTAGGGGTCGAGCAGGCGCTCGACGCAGCTGGCGCCTTCCGGGCTGGCGATCGGGCGGATGCGTGCGCGCTGACGCGCCAGGCCATCCTGCGCCACCCGCTGTTCCACCAGCAGCAGATTGCGGCTGTGCTGCGACAGCGCCAGGGCGTCCAGGGCGCTGTCGCTGAGCAGCAGCTCGGCCTGGCCGAGGCCGTCCAGGTCGCTGCCCAGGGTCAGGCCCAGCTGCAGTTGCAGGGTGATGCCGCTGTCGGCCACCTCGATCTGCAGGGCGTGGCCGAGGGCGCGCATCAGCTCGCCGCAGCAGATGGCGTGGGTCAGGTAGTCCTCGCCGCATTCCTGTTCGTGGAACAGCATCAGGCTGCTGCCATCCTTGAGCGTGTGCAGCTGGCCCTGATAGAGCGCGGCGGCCTGTTCCAGGCAGCCGCGATAGCGTTCCAGCAGGTCCAGCAGGCGCGTGCGCGGCAGGCGCCGCAGCTGCTCCTGGGCGCCGAGCTGGATGGCCAGCACCGCGCTGGCCTGGGCCTGGCGCGGCGCCGGTGCTGCCGCAGCAGGTGCCTCGGGCTCGTCGCTCAGTTCGGCGAAGGGATCGTCCGGCGCTATCGACTCGGGCCAGGGCTTGAGCGGCTGGTCGCGGTCATCGCCAGGCTCGTTCTCGGCGAAGACGCGCTCGTCGACGACCGGCACCTCGTCGTCCAGCTCGGCGAAGGCGCTGTCATCCTGTTCGTCCGGGTAGGCGTCGCTGTCGGCGAAGGCGGGTTCGTCGTCGAACTCCGGCTCGGGCTCCGGTTTTTCCGGCACCAGACGGGACTGCAGCTGGCGCGCCAGGTCGCCGATCTCGTCGTTGCGCCCGGCGCCGGGGGCGGGGTCGTCCGGGTCGCGCAGCCACAGGCGCAGCTGCAGCAGCGGGGTGGAGATATGCCGGCCCAGGCGCATGCTCAGCGACAGGGTCAGGGCCAGCAGGATCAGGCTGAGGATGCCCATGCTCTGCAGGCTGATGGTCATCGGCTGCTGGAACTGGCGCATGTCCAGGCTGATGCGCAACTGCCCGGCGATCACCTCCTGGAAGGTGATGGGCGTGGAGTACAGCCCTTCGCTCTCGCCCAGCACGCTGCGCGTCGGCCGCGCGCCGGCCTCGGCGAGGATGCGGTTGTCCACGCTGTAGATGGCGGCGTGGGCCACCAGCGGGTTCTTCGCCAGGTTGTTCAGCAGCACGTTGAGGCTGAGGATGTCGTTGGACACCAGCAGTTCGGTGGCCGAGGTGGCGGTCTGGGTGATCAGGCTCTGGCCGAGGGCGTCGGCCTGCTGCTGCATGGCCTGCTTGAACTGCATGCCCATGACCCAGGCGTAGATCAGCATGGCCAGCGCCACCAGCAGCAGGCTGTGGCTGGCAATGCGCAGGACCAGGGGCACGCGCCGCTGGCGCAGGGCGTGGAAGATCAGCAGGAAGAAATTATCGGGTTTGACGGGCGCGGGCCGGTTCACAGAGCACGGCTCTTGTCGACTGAAGTTGCCGCGCAGTATAGCGGTCGCCCTGTGGCGGGCAAAGCGGCGAGCGTGCCCGTCCGGCGCGGAACTGGGTAGAATGTGCGCCTTTTCCTCGGCCTGGCGGTCGTTCGCCGCCTCATGCCTCTCAATCGTCTGCCCCGGAGGGTGCGCCTTGCGCGAAATCGTCCTGATCAACATCACCGGCGAAGACCGCCCCGGTCTTACCGCCGCCATCACCGGCGTGCTGGCCCAGGGCGGGGTGAATATCCTCGACATCGGCCAGGCGGTGATCCACGACACCCTGTCGTTCGGCATCCTCATCGAGATACCCGACAACGCCCGCGCCCAGTCGGTGCTCAAGGAAGTGTTGTTCACCGGCTACGAGCTGGATCAGCAGGTGCGCTTTACCCCGGTCTCGGAGGAGGATTACCGGCAGTGGGTGGGCGGCCAGGGCAAGGCCCGGCATATCGTCACCCTGCTGACGCGCAAGGTCACTGCCGAGCAGCTGCAGCGGGTCAGCGCCATCACCGCCAAGTACGGCCTGAATATCGACCATATCGACCGCCTGTCCGGACGCATGCCGCTGGACATGCCGGCCGAGCAGGGCAAGGGCTGCATCGAGTTCTCGGTGCGCGGCGAGCCGGCCGACCCGGCGGCGCTGCGTGCCGAGTTCCTCAGCGTGGCGCAGGAACTCAACGTCGATATCGCCTTCCAGCGCGACTCGGTGTTCCGCCGCAATCGCCGCCTGGCGGTGTTCGACATGGATTCGACGCTGATCGAGGCCGAGGTGATCGACGAGCTGGCCAAGGCCGCCGGCGTCGGCGAGCAGGTGGCCGAGATCACCGAGCGGGCCATGCGCGGCGAGCTGGATTTCGCCGCCAGCTTCAGGGAGCGCCTGGGCCTGCTCAAGGGCCTGTCCGAGGACGTGCTGGAGGAAATCGGCGCCTCGCTGCGCCTGACCGAGGGCGCCGAGACGCTGTTCGCCGAACTCAAGCGCCTGGGCTACAAGACCGCCATCCTCTCCGGCGGCTTCACCTACTTCGCCAAGCAGCTGCAGGCCAAGCTGGGCATCGACTACGTGTTCGCCAACGAGCTGCAGATCGAAGACGGCAAGGTCACTGGCGTGGCGGTGGAGCCCATAGTCGACGCCCAGCGCAAGGCCGACCTGCTGCGTCAGCTGGCCGAGCGCGAAGGCCTGCAGCTGGAGCAGACCATCGCCGTCGGCGACGGCGCCAACGACCTGCCGATGCTCGGCCTGGCCGGTCTCGGCGTGGCCTTTCGCGCCAAGCCGTTGGTCAAGCAGTCGGCCAAGCAGGCGATCTCCACCCTGGGCCTGGACGGGATCCTCTACCTGCTCGGCTTTCGCGACCGCGAAGGCCAGGAGTAATAGCGTCGCCCAGAAAAAAGCCGCCCTTCGAGGCGGCTTTTTCGTTGCGGCGCGGGTTACTCGTCGCCGGCGGAGAAGTCGTAGTCCATCGACTGGCTCGGCCCCTGCAGGTAGTAGCCCTGGATGAAGTTGACCCCGGCCTGCCAGAGGGTCGCCAGCACGCTGGCGCTCTCGACGAAGGGCACTATGGTCAGCTTGGCCTGGGCGTGCAGGCTGCTGAGCAGGGTCTTCAGCGCTTCCTGGTTGTCGGCGTTGCCCAGCTCCTGGGAGAAGGAGCCGTCGATCTTGACGAAGTCCACCTGCAGGTGCTTGAGCGTGTTGAAGGGGTTGAGCGCGCAGCCGAACTGGCTCAGCGCCACCTTGCAGTGCAACTCGGCCAGACCCTGGGTCAGCGCCTTGGCCTGTTTCAGGTAGGCGATGGCATCCGGTTCGCTGAACTGGAACACCAGCGCGTCGGACGGCAGGCGCGCCGCCTTGAGCGCCACACTGAGCCAGGGCAGCAGGGTCTGGTCCTGCAGGCTGGCGCTGGACAGGTGGACGAACAGGCGGGTGTTGTGGCCCTTGGCGCGGTGGTCGGCGAGCAGCTTGATCGAGTTGAGGACCACCCAGCGATCGATCTTCTCGCCCAGGCCGGCATCCTTGGCGGCGGCGAGAAACTCGGTCGGCGGCACTTCCTCGCCCTGCGGGCTGAGCAGGCGCAGCAGCACCTCGTAGTGCTCGTGGGCGTCGCCGCGCAGGCTGATGATCGGCTGGAACAGCAGGCGGAAGCTGTTGTTCTCCAGCGCCTGCTGCACCATCGCCAGCAGGTTGCCGCGGTTGGCCGCGGCGGCCAGTTCGTCGGCCGGGTTGAACAGCTTCAGCGCATTGCCCTCGGCCAGCTCGTCGGCGCAGCGGTGGGCGCGGTCGATGACTGCCTGGGCCTTGGCGGTCTTCTCGCTGAGGCCGGCGACGCCGATCGACAGGCTGGTCTGCACCGTGCGGCCGTTGACGTCGAACATGTGCCCTTCGACCTTCTTCAGCAGCGCGGCGAGGCTGTCTTCGCACTGTTCGGGCGTCTGCCCCGGCAGCAGGGCGGCGAACACGTCGTCGCCGAAGCGCGCCAGCTGGGTGTCGGCGGCGAAGTGCGCGCGCAGCAGGCCGGTCAGGTCGGTGAGCAGCAGGTCGATGCCGGCCAGGCCGATCTCGCCCTGCAGGCCGGCGTAGCGGTCGACGCGGATATAGGCCAGGGCGGACGGCTGCCCGGCGTTGACTGCGCGCTCGGCGGCGGCGTCCATCAGCTCGAGGAAATGGTTGCGGTTGAACAGGCCGGTGACCAGGTCCTGGCTGCTGATCTCGCGCAGCTTTTCCTCCAGCTCGGCGTTGGAGGTCTCGGCGCGGATCACCACCTGGATGCACGGCTCGCCGTCGTAGGTGGCCGGGGAAAAGCTCATCTGTGCGGCGAAGCTGCTGCCGTCGGCGCGCACGCCCTGACAGGCCAGCTCGGCATTGCCCTCGGCGCTCTGGTAGTTCTTCAGGAAGTCCTTGAACGCGCCCTGATCGGCACTGGCGATCAGGTCGATCATCGGCATGCCTTCCAGTTCTTCGCCGTCCTCGTACTTGAACAGCTCCAGGTAGGCACGGTTGGCGTAGATATGCATGCCGTCGTGGACGTAGGTGATGGCGTCCACCGAGCTTTCCAGCAGCAGCTGGCAGCGTTTCTCCGCCTCGCGCAGGGCCACTTCGGCGGCGCGGCGGGCGCGGCGTTCTTCGAGGTTGGCCAGCTCGCGCTTGGCCACCAGCACCAGGCGCTCGTCTTCGCCCTGCGGCAGGGCGTCCTGGGCGCCGAACAGCAGCGCCTCGGTGATGGCTTCGGAATCGTTACCCTCGACCAGCTGCAGCACCGGGATGTCCTTGGCCTGGCGGCGAATGGCGCCGATCGCCTCGCTGGGGTCGAGTTGTTCGCTGCTCGGCGCGCAGATCAGCAGATCCCAGGTCTGTTGCAGGGTCTCGGCCAGGTCGTCGCTGGAGGTGAGGCGGTGCACGCGGGTGGCGTGTCCGGCATTGCGGAACAGACTGACCAGGCGCTCGGCCTCGTTCTGCGAATCCTCGAGAATCAGCAGGCGGATGGTTTTCTTTTCGATGGCCATAGGGTGGGTCAATACCGCGCCGAACGGGCGCGAAAAGGCGACAAATGGTGAGTTGGCCGCAGCCTACAGCGACTTCCAGAGTGAGTCAAAATCTTCCTCCCCGGCCGGCTTCTGGCTTTGCGAGGCTGTGACCGGCTTCCCGGCGGTGCCTTCTTCGGCACCGACGCGGTGATACTCGAACTGGTTGAAGCTGCCGGTGCTGACCTGTTTGCGGGTCAGCACCGCGCGGTGCTCCTCGCCGTGGTCGTTGATCAGCACCTTGCTGCCTTCCTGGAACGGCAGGCGCGGCGTGATCAGGCTGGCCGGGCGCGAGATGGCGCTGATCTCCGGCAGCAGGAGGGCGCGCAGGTACTGGCTGTTCTGCTCGGCCTTGCGCACCAGCTGCAGGCCGCAGGAGCGGGCATGCGGGGCGATCAGCTCGATGCCCATCTGCGTACCGCCGCCGCGCACCTGGCGGATCCAGCGCACGATGGCCACGCTCCAGCCCTGGCTGGGGCTGTCCTGCACGCCGAGCAGTTCGCCGGCCTGCAGCTGGGCGGGCACCTCCTTGGGCCATGACAGGCAGTAGCCGCCGGGGCTGTGGTTGACGATGGCCAACGGATAGGTGGGATAGCTTTCGCCGCTGCTTTGCGGCTCGACGGGCTGCTCGCCGGTGCTGACCTTGCTGTACTGGATTTCCTCGAAGTGGAGCTCGTCGCCGCCGCTGCGCTGCGCGTCGAAGGCGTTGGCCCAGACGTCCGGTGCGCCGGTCGAGGGCTTGAACACCGCGGCGCCTGTCTCGCTGGGGCGCTTGAGCACGTCGCCGAAGGACTGTTCGCCGGCGAGGAAGAAGTGCAGGGCGCTCATGCCGATGCACAGGGTCAGGTTGCCGTGGCCGCTGGTGCGCTGGAAGGTGCGCTCGGCGATATCGCCCCAGGCGGCGCAAACGTGTTGCAGCAGGTCCAGGCTCATGCCTTCGGGCACCGGCAGGCGCGATTTTGACCGATCCTCCTCTGGCAGCAGCAGGTATTCCTTGATCGCGTCCACCAGCGGCTGCGGGTCGATGCCCAGCAGGTTGTGCAGTTCGTTGTCGGGGTACAGCGACTTGTAGCGTGGCGGGCCGTCCACCTGCGGGGCGAGGACGAACAGGCTGCTCGGCAGGTCGCCGGCCTGCAGGCTGACCAGGGTGCTCCAGGGCTCCAGCGCTTCGGCCAGGCGGGCGATGCCATTCTGGCGCATCTGGTTGGTGCGCGCGCAGCCGAGCAGCAGGGCGGTCAGATAGCACTGCTCGGTGCTCAGGCCGGGCGAGCGGCGCGCCAGCGGATCGCGGATCGCCTGGCGCTGCAGGCGCTGCTCGCTGGCGATCTGATACAGCTGGTGCAGTTCCAGCCACAGGCCTTCGGGCACCGGGCAGTACAGCTGGCTCGCGCGGATCAGCGGGCTGCACAGGCTGTGGCTGGCGCGCTGCAGGGCAACAGCGAGCAACTGGTCGCGCTCCTTGCCGCTGCGCGCCATGGCCCGCGAGATGATCAGCTTGTAGCCGACGGCCAGGTGGTTCTGCAGCGCCTGGCACAGGTTGGCGACCTTGCGCGGGCGTTCGTCGAGGACGATGGCCTGGTTGAGGAAGTGGCGTTCCAGGTGCTGGCAGACGAAGTGCACTTCCGGGCGAAGCAGCTCCAGCAGTTGCAGGCGGTTTTCCGAAGGGGTGAGGAATTGGTTGAGTTCCACCAGGCTCTGGTACAGCTGGCGCGCGGTCTCACCGATGTTGGCCTTGGGCAGGGCGGCGAGCCAGCGCTTGAGGTCACGGGGGCTGCCGTCGCAGAAGCTCAGGCTTTGCTTGCTCGGGGTGGGGACACGCAACAGCAGTAGGTGGGGACTCTGTTTATCCATCAAACTCGGATACTCCGGCCACGCAAAAGCTAGCGGCTCTCGTAATAGTCTTTCGAACTCTAGCAGCATCTCGCCGCGGTCGCAGCCCATCCCGGGGACGGGCGGCCGTGCCAGAGTACGCAACTATGACCAGGCGGTCTGCGACCGGGTTCAGTGCCGCGGCGTCGCTCAGGCCTCGGCGTGGCCCAGCAGCTGGCCCATGCGCACGGCGCTGCCGGCGCCCAGTTCGGCGGCCCACTGCACCTGCTGCGGGCCGAACAGCACGATGGCGGTGGAGCCCAGCTTGAAGCGACCGAGTTCGGCGCCCTTGGCCAGTTCGATCGGTGCGCGCGCGGCGGAGTCGTAACGGGTGCTCTTCAGCTCGCGCTTGGGCGGGGTGACCAGGCCGGCCCAGACCGTCTCGACGCTGGCGACTATCATCGCGCCGACCAGCACCACCGCCATCGGCCCGCGCTCGGTGTCGAACAGGCAGACCACCCGCTCGTTGCGGGCGAACAGCTCGGGCACGTTCTCCGCGGTGGTCTGGTTGACCGAGAACAGCCGCCCCGGCACATAGACCATCTCTCGCAGTGTCCCCGCCAGCGGCATATGCACGCGGTGGTAGTCCTTGGGCGACAGGTACACGGTGGCGAACTGGCCGCCCATGAAGGGCGCGGCGCGCTCGGCGTCGCCGCCGAGCAGTTCGACGGCGCTGAAGCTGTGGCCCTTGGCCTGGAACAGGCGGCCGTGCTCGATGGCGCCGAGCTGGCTGATGGCGCCGTCGGCCGGGCAGAGGATGGCGCCGGGGGTCTCGTCCAGCGGGCGGGCGCCGTCCTTCAGGGCGCGGGTGAAGAAGGCGTTGAAGTGCTCGTAGGTGCGCAGGTCCTCGACCTTGGCTTCGCTCATGTTTACCTGGTAGCGCTTGGCGAACCAGGTGATCAGCGGGTTCTTCAGCCAGCCGATGCGGCATTCGGCGACGCAGCCGATCAGCCGCGACAGCAGGTGGTGGGGCAGCAGGTACTGGCTAAGGATAAACAGGCGTTGTTTCATCGTGTGTCCTTGAGGGTTCGGAGCCGGTGCTGAGGCAGCCGGCGCGTGCAGCTGATTGGCGTCCGGGTTCAGCGCTCGATCGGGGTATCGGGCAGGTTGCCCCACTCGGCCCAGGAGCCGGCGTAGGCCTTGACCCGCGGATAGCCCAACGCCTTGGCCACCACGTAGGTGAAGCCGGAGCGGCGGTGGGTCTGGCAGTGGGTGATCACTTCCTTGTCGGGGGTGATGCCCAGATCCTGCAGCACTTCGGCGATGTCGTCGCGGATGCGCAGGCCGCGCTGCGGATCCATGCCGGCGGTCCACTCGAAGTTGACCGCACCGGGGATATGGCCGCCGCGCGCCGAGCTGAGTTTCTCGCCACGGTATTCGTCCGCGCCGCGGGCGTCCCAGATCGCCAGGTCGGCGGCGCCCAGGCGCGCCTGCACATAGTCGCAGCTGGCCGTCGGCTCGTCGTGCAGGGTCAGCGCCACCGGCGTGTGCCGCGCCGGCGGGCTGTCCTGGCTCAGTGCGCGGCCCTCGCCGATCCAGGCCTGCAGGCCGCCATTGAGGAAGTGGTAGCGGCTGTGGCCGATCACGTCGAGCAGCCAGATGAAGCGCCCGGCCCAGGGGCCGCCCTCGTCGTCGTAGACCACGTAGGTGGCGTCCGGACGATGGCCCAGTTCGGTGAACAGCGCTTCGAGCTGCGCCTGTGGCGGGATCAGGCCGGGGGCGGGCGGGCGGCCCAGCTGGGTGCGCTTGCTGTCGACCCAGCGCGCGCCGGGGATATGCCCGGCGGCATAGCGCGCCGCGCCGCTGAGGTCGACCAGGATCAGCTCGGCGGCGTCCAGGCGGCTGGCCAGCTCGGCGGGCTCGATCACCAGGGGCAGGTTGGCGAAGGCGGACATGGAGGCCTCCTCGAATGAAAAGAGGCCGATTGTAGCGGAAAGGGCTAGCGCCCGCGCCTGGCGAAGCTGGCCAGGGCGCGCTCGATGCATTGCACGGTTTTACCGAAGGCCTGCAGGCCGAGCTCGTTGAACAGCTGGCCGCCCTGGTCGGCGACCAGCAGCATGACCACCCGGCCATTGCTGGCCAGCGAGCGCAGCAGCAGGTGTTCGCCGGGGAACAGCGCCTTCAGGCTGCCCGGCAGCAGGGCGGAGAACTGGGCGATATTGGCCGGGCTCAGGCGCAGCTGACCGGGTTCGGCGAGCAGCCGGCGCAGCACCTGGCTGTGCGCCGGGTCCAGGCTCAGGGCGCTGGCGCCCGGCTCCAGCCCCGCCTGCTGCTGGGCCTGCAGGCGGCTGTGCTGACGATCGGCGAGTAGCAGCAGTACCCGGTTCAGGCCGCAGGCTTGCACGGCGTCGCGGGCGCAGGCGGTCAGCTGCAGGACGTTGGCGAAGGCGCTGGGCTCAGCCAGCAGGCGGGCGCAGTGCTGGCGCCAGGCGTCGAGGGCGTCGCTTCTGGGCGCCGGCGCCGGGCTGCGTGACGGGTTGAGGCGACGGGCGTCCCAGGGCCAGAGCAGGGCCTGGGCCGGGTGCCAGAGCTGGGCGTCGTGGTTCAGGCGGGCGCTGCTCACCGCGTGTCGGTGCACTTCCTGCTGCACCTCGGCCAGCGGCAGCTGCAGGTAGAGCCCGGTCAGGCGCTGCCAGCGCAGGCTGTGCGGGGCGTTCCAGGCCTGGTGCGCCGACAGCGCCAGGCCGTTGGCCAGCAGCACGCAGTTGCTCGGCTGGGTCAGCCAGCGGCGCAAGGGGATGTCGGCATCAAGCAACTGCTGCTGGTGCAGCGGGTGCTGGTTGTCGCGGGCGATATGCAGCGCCTTGACCAGCAGGCGGCGGTCGCGCTCCAGCAGGCGGTAGCCCTGCACTATCCACTCCGGCAGGCGCCAGCGTTCGGCCAGTTGCAGGCACAGCTGCAGCAGCGGTACGCCGAGCAGCTCCTGCTCCACCTTGGTCGGCCGCTCGCCCTTGACCAGGACGCGCTGCTCCCAGGCCTCGAACAGCTGCGGATGGGCACATAGCAGCGGCCAGAGCGGGGCGAGAAACAGCAGGCTGCAGCCGTGCAGTTCGTTCCACAGGCGCGCCAGACGTGCGCCGAACAGGCCGCGCGCCTGTTGGCTGGCATGCTGGCTGATCAGCAGGAGTTGGCGCAGGGCCAGCGCGATTTCCCCTGCCGGCAGGGCGGGGGCCTGGTTGAGCAGGGTTTCGCAGCGCTTCAGGCCGAGGCGGGCCAGCGCCGTCTCCAGGCTGTCGGCCGGGTCGCTGAGGGTGCCGCCGGCCTGGTTGGCCTCGCGCAGCACCTGCAGGGCAAAGGTCGGGCTGAGTTCGATCGCCTCGGCGATCTCGCCCCAGGTGCGACGCCCGTCGCCGAGGGTGCGCCGCAGGCGTGCATGCTGCTCCTGCTCGATCGGCAGGGGCAGCTTGGCCAGCTGGTGCAGCCAGGCGTCGAGGGTGCGTGGCAGGGGCTTTGGCGTCGACATGTGAGTTGAGCCGAACTGGCTTTTGACCTTAACTGGCTATAGTCTGGCGTATAAGTTCCGATAATTAGAAGGGTTGTTTTTAATAACCCTCTCTCTTGGCTCTGCAAGCACTCTTCTATGGCAAAAATCATCGGCATCATCGTGGTTCTGGGCTGCGTCTTCGGCGGCTTCGTCCTGTCCGGCGGGCAGTTCATGGCGCTCGTTCATCCCTACGAAGTGCTGATCATCGGTGGTGCGGCGCTGGGCGGCTTCCTCCAGGCCAACCCGGGCAGCATGTTTATGACGGTATTCAAGAAGTCGGTGAGCATGTTCGGCACCCGCTTCACCCACACCTATTACCTGGAAGTGCTCAAGCTGCTCTACGAGATCCTCAACAAGAGCCGCCGCGAAGGCATGATGGCCATCGAGGCGGACATCGAGGACCCCAACGCCAGCCCGATCTTCAGCAAGTACCCAGGGGTGCTCAAGGACGCGCGGATGACCGCCTTCATCTGCGACTACCTGCGCATCATGTCCTCCGGCAACATGGCCCCGCACGAGCTGGAGGGTCTGTTCGACATGGAGCTGGCCAGCCTCAAGGAGGATGTGGAGCACCCCGCCCATGCGGTGGCCAAGGTCGCCGATGGCCTGCCGGCGATGGGTATCGTCGCCGCGGTGCTGGGCATCGTCATCACCATGTCGATCCTCGCCGAGGCGGACAACGCGCAGATTGGCGAGAAGGTCGCTACCGCGCTGGTCGGCACCTTCCTCGGCATCCTCGCCTCCTATGGCTTTTTCGGCCCGCTGTCGGTGGCGCTGGAGCACGACGCCAAGGAGGAGGTCAACCTTTACGAGGCGATCAAGGCGACCCTGGTGGCCTCGGCCTCGGGCATGCCGCCGAGCCTGGCGGTGGAGTTCGGCCGCAAGGTGCTGTTCCCGGCGCACCGGCCGAGCTTCACCGAGCTCGAACAGGCCATGCGCGGCAACTAAGCCATGGAAAACAACCAGCCGATCATCGTCAAACGCGGCAAGAAGCGCGCCGGCGGGCACCACGGCGGCGCCTGGAAGATCGCCTTCGCCGACTTCGCCACGGCCATGATGGCGTTCTTCCTGGTGATGTGGTTGATGTCCTCGGCCACCCCGGAGCAGAAGAAGGCCATTTCCGGTTACTTCCAGGACCCCATCGGCTTCACCGAGAGCGCCAGCCCGCACGCCATCGATCTCGGCGGCACGCCGACGCCGGCGCCGGATCGCACCCTCAATCCGGAAATCCAGGATCAGCCCGACAGCCAGGACGTGGAGATCGACGCCGACCAGGTCGAGACCCTGGCCGACAAGCTGGAGCGTGAGCGCCTGGAACTGCTGCTGCAGGAACTGCAGAACAAGGTAGACGAGAACCCCGAGCTGCAGCGCTTCAAGGACCAGATCCTGTTCGAGATCACCCAGGACGGCCTGCGCATCCAGATCATGGACGCCGAGAACCGGCCGATGTTCGCCCTCGGCAGCGCCGAGCTGCAGCCCTATTTCGAGGACATCCTGCTGGCCATGGCCGACACCATTCGCACGGTGCCGAACAAGATCAGCGTCAGCGGCCACACCGACGCCAAACCCTTCGTCGGTCGCGGCGATTTCGGCAACTGGGAGCTGTCGGCCAATCGCGCCAACGCTGCGCGGCGCACCCTGATCGCCGGCGGCTATGCCGACGAGCAGGTGGCGCGGGTGGTCGGTTACGCCTCTTCGGCCCTGTTCGACCGCGACGACCCCTTCAATCCGGTCAACCGGCGCATCGACATCATCGTGCTGACCAAGAAGGCGCAGCGCGCCATCGAGGGCGAGCAGGGCAGCGACGAAGCGCCGCCGGCACCTGCCGAGGCCGCACCGGAGGCGACCGGCGCGCCCGGCGCTGCCGACGAGCCGCTGCCGGGCGAGCAGGTGCGCGAGCGCTTGAACATCTTCGAGGACGGCGCGCTGCAGTTCGATCGGCCGGTCGACCAGTAGGCCTCGGCCCCCCGCTTACTGGCGCACGTCGGCGCCGCTCAATACTCGTCTTCGGGCAGGCTGGCGAGAATATGCCGGTAGCTGGCCATGCGCTGCGGCTGGATGCGTCCTTCCTCCAGGGCCAGGAGCAGCGCGCAACCCGGCTCGCGGTCGTGCTTGCAGTCGCGGAAGCGGCAGCGCCCGAGCAAGTCGTGAAATTCGATAAAGCCGGCTTCCACGTCATCCCTGCTGACGTGGCCGAGACCGAACTCGCGGATGCCGGGCGAGTCGATCAGCTGGCCGCCGCCAGGGAAGTGGAACAGCCGCGCGGTGGTGGTGGTGTGGGTGCCCTTGCCGGTCAGCTCCGACAGCGCGCCGACGCGGGTATCGACCCCGGGCAGCAGGCTGTTGACCAGCGACGACTTGCCCACCCCGGACTGGCCGACAAACACGCTGACGTGGCCGTCCAGGCGCTTCTTCAGCTGCTCCATGCCGTCGCCCTGATGAGCCGAGACCTCCAGCAGCGGGTAGCCGAGCTGGCGGTAGACGCCGAGCAGGGCGTTGAGCGCCACCTCGTTCTTGGTGTCGATCAGGTCGGCCTTGTTCAACAGCAGCAGCGGGCGGATGCCGGCATGCTCGGCGGCCACCAGGTAGCGGTCGATCAGGTTGGCGTGCGGCTCGGGCAGCGGGGCGAAGACGATGACGATCTGGTCGACGTTGGCCGCCACCGGCTTGAGCGCGCCGCGCATGTCCGGCCGGCACAGCTCGCTGCGCCGCGGCAGCTGGGCGACTATCACGCCGTCGCCCTGGTTGCCGGCGCGCCACACCACCTGATCGCCGGTGACCAGCGCCGGCAGGTTGGCGCGCAGGTGGCAGCGGAAGGTCTGGCCAGCCAGCTCGCCCTGCAGCGCCTCGATCTCCACCTGTACGCCGAAGTGGGCGATCACCAGGCCGGTCTGCTCCGGGCCCAGGTCGCCGCCTTCCAGGGCCTCGACGGCGCGCGATTCGCGCTTGGCGGCGCGGGCCGCGCGTTCGCCCTGGATCTTTTCGATGCGCCAGCTCTGGCGGCGGTTGAGTTGGCGTTTGGCCATGGGGATTCCGAGTGGGTAGAGTTGCCGGGAAACAAGCCGCGCGAGTTTAGCATGGGCACCGCGGCCTCGATTTGACCTTCAGGGGGCGGGATGGACGAACGCGAAGGGGCGCTGCAGCGGCCGTGGCGCCGGGTAATGCTGGCCCAGGGGCTGGCCGTCGTCCTGCTGCTGGCGGCGGTCTACGGGCTGGCGCTGCTGTCGTCGCTGCGCCTGCCGCTGTGGCTGGCGGCGCTGGCGCAGGGGGCGCTGGCGGCGGCCATCGGCTGGCGCCTGGGGTTGTCGCGCTGGTGGCTGGGGATCAACCTGGCCTTCCTGCCGGCGCTGTGGCTGCTGCAGCAGGCGGCGCTGCCGGGCTGGCTCTGTCTGCTGGGCTTTGCCCTGCTGCTGCTGGTCAACTGGAACAGCCTGCACGAGCGCGTGCCGCTCTACCTCAGCGGCACGCGCGCGCGCCAGCAACTGGGCGATTGGCTGGCGGCGCGCGAGGCGCCGCCGCGTTTCGTCGATCTTGGTTGCGGCACCGCCGGCACCCTGCTGCACCTGGCGCGGCGCTTCCCGCGCGGGCGCTTCGTCGGCGTCGAGAGCGCGCCGCTGCTGTTTCTCCTGGCCTGGCTGCGCTGCCTGGGGCAGGGCAACTGCAGCATCCGCTACGGGAGCCTGTGGCGTACCGAGTTGGCACCGTTCGACGTCGTCTACTGCTTCCTCTCGCCGGTGCCGATGGCGCGCCTGTGGGCCAAGGCGCGGGAGGAGATGGCACCCGGCAGCTGGTTGATCAGCAACAGCTTCGCCATCCCCGGGGTGGCCCCAAATGCCGTGCGCGAACTGAACCAGGGGCGGCAGACGCAGTTGCTGCTGTGGCAGATCGGCGGCGCCGTTATCCGCTAGACTTGCCGCCTGAGCCAAGGAGCCGCACACCATGCAGAACCCCAACAACCTGATCTGGATCGACCTGGAGATGACCGGCCTGGAGCCGGAGCGGGACGTGATCATCGAGATGGCCACCATCGTCACCGACAGCGAACTGAACGTGCTGGCCGAGGGCCCGGTGATCGCCATCCACCAGAGCGACGCGGCGCTGGCCGCGATGGACGAGTGGAACACCCGCACCCACGGCCAGAGCGGCCTGACCCAGCGCGTGCGCGAGAGCCGCATCGACACCGCGGCGGCCGAGGCGCAGACCCTCGCCTTCCTCGAACAGTGGGTGCCCAAGGGCAAGTCGCCGATCTGCGGCAACAGCATCGGTCAGGATCGGCGCTTCCTCTACAAGTACATGCCCAATCTGGAAGCCTACTTCCACTACCGCTATCTGGACGTCTCGACCCTGAAGATTCTCGCCGGCATGTGGGCGCCGCAGGTCAGGGACAGCTTCCAGAAGACCGCCACCCACCAGGCGCTGGACGATATCCGCGAGTCCATCGCCGAGCTGCGTCATTACCGCGAGCATTTCCTCAAGGTCTGAGCCGGGTGCAGGGGGGTGTCGCCGGCAGGCTGGTGCTGAGCCCAGTTGCGGGGATGGCGCGTTGGGCTGCGGCGCTGCGCGCCTCAACCCAACCCACGCTCCTGGTGCCGCGCCAGCGCCCACTCGACATGCTCGCGTACCAGTTCCGACGGATGCTCGCGCCTCGCCTGCAATGCCTCCAGCACCGGGATGGTCGAGGGCGCATTGCCCAGGCCGACCGCCAGGTTGCGCAGCCAGCGCTCGTAGCCGGCGCGGCGCAGCGGCGAGCCTTCGGTGCGGGCCAGGAACTCCTCTTCGCTCCACAGGAACAGCTCGGCCAGGCCGGCGTTGTCCAGGCCGTGGCGCGGCTGGAAGTCGCCCTGCACGGTGGGGCGGGCGAAGCGGTTCCACGGACAGACGATCTGGCAGTCGTCGCAGCCAAACACCCGGTTGCCGATGGGCTCACGCAGTTCGACCGGAATCGGCCCCTTCAGCTCGATGGTGAGATAGGAGATGCAGCGCCGCGCATCCAGCACATAGGGGCCGACGAAGGCGGCGGTCGGGCAGATGTCCAGGCAGGCGCTGCAGCGTCCGCAGTGCTCGCTGCCGTGCGGCGCATCGACCGGCAGCGGCAGGTCGACGAACAGTTCGCCGAGGAAGAAATAGCTGCCGGCCTTGCGATTGAGCACCAGGGTGTTCTTGCCGATCCAGCCGAGGCCGGCCTGTTCGGCGATGGCCTTTTCCAGCACCGGCGCGCTGTCGACGAAGGCGCGGTAGCCGAACGGCCCTATCGCCGCCTGGATGCGTTCGGCCAGTTGCTGCAGGCGCTTGCGGATCAGCTTGTGGTAGTCGCGGCCCAGGGCGTAGCGCGACACGTAGGCGCGCTCCGGCTCGGTCAGGCGCTGGGCCATCTGCGTATCGCCGGGCAGGTAGTCCATGCGCAGTGACACGACCCGCAGGGTGCCCGGCACCAATTGCTCCGGGTGCGAGCGTTTGCTGCCGTGCGCGGCCATGTAGTCCATCTCGCCCTGGTAGCCGGCGGCCAGCCAGCGTTCGAGGTGCGCTTCGTGCTCGCCCAGTTCGACACCGGCGATGCCCACCTGCTGGAAGCCCAGCTCGCGGCCCCAGTCCTTGATCGACTGGGCGAGGGCGGGGAGATCGAGGGAGGAAACGGACATTGCAGGGCAACCGCAGGGGAGGTGGGTATAATTCTGCCAGACATCCGCCACGAGCGAGCCATGCGTCCGACACCTGCCCCCTTGCCCTTGACCCTGCACAGTGCCGAACAGGTGCGCGCGCTGGACGCCCGGCTGATCGCCGCCGGCATCCCCGGCTTCGAGCTGATGAAGCGCGCCGCCCATGCCGCCTGGCGTGCGCTGCGTCGGCGCTGGCCGGAGGCCGGCGAGATCACCGTGCTGGCCGGGCGCGGCAACAACGCCGGCGACGGTTACCTGATCGCCGCGCTGGCCCGGCGCGCCGGCTGGCGCGTGCGCGTGCTGGCGCTGGGCGAGCCGGCGGCGCTGGGCGGCGATGCCGCGCTGGCCCATGCCGAGGCGCAGGCCGCCGGCGTGGAGATCCGCCCCTGGAGCGAATGCGCGCCGCTGGCCGGCGTGCTGGTCGATGCCCTGCTCGGCACCGGGCTGTCCGGCGCGGTGCGCGAGCCTTACGCCCAGGCCATCCGCCTGATGGGTGCCAGCGGCCTGCCGGTGCTGGCGGTGGACATTCCCTCCGGGCTGCACGCCGACAGCGGCGCGCCATTGGGCGTGGCGGTGCGCGCCGAGCTGACGGTGACTTTTATCGGCCTCAAGCTGGGCCTGCTGACCGGCGCCGGCCCGGAGCTGTGCGGCGAGCTGCAGTTCGACGACCTGCAGGGCGATGCCGAGCTGCTGGCGCAGGCGCCGAGCGTGGTGCAGCGCCTGGATGTAGCCAACCTGCCGCGCCTGGCGCCGCGCGTGCTGACGGCGCACAAGGGCCAGTTCGGTCACCTGCTGGTGGTCGGCGGCGACCTGGGCATGGGCGGCGCCGCGCTGCTCGGCGCCGACGCTGCGCTGCGCGCCGGCGCCGGGCTGGTGTCGCTGGCCACCCGCGAGGAACATGTGGCCGCCGCGCTGGTGCGCCGCCCGGAGGTGATGTGCGCCGGCGTGCTGTCGGCCAACCAGCTGCTGCCGCTGCTCGAGCGCGCCGATGTCTGCGTGGTCGGCCCGGGGCTGGGCCAGGGCGCCTGGGGGCGTGGCTTACTGTCGGCTGTCGCCGCCGTCGAGCGGCCGCAGGTGTGGGACGCCGATGCGCTCAACCTGCTGGCCGCTGGTCGGGTCGCCGCGCCGCGCCTGGGTGTGCTCACCCCGCATCCGGGCGAGGCGGCGCGCCTGCTGGGGATGAGCACGGCCGAGGTACAGGCGGATCGGCCGGCGGCGGCGCGGGCGCTGGCGCAGCGTTTGGGGCTGGTGGTGGTGCTCAAGGGCGCCGGCAGCCTGATCGCGGCGCCGGACGGGCGTCTGGCGCTGTGCGACCGCGGTCACCCGGCGATGGCCGGCGCCGGTCTCGGCGACGTCCTGGCCGGTCTGCTCGGTGCCCTGCTGGCGCAGGGCCTGGCGCCGTTCGAGGCGGCCTGCCTGGCGGTCTGGCTGCATGCACGGGCGGGCGAACGGCTCGCCGAACAGGGGCGCGGGCTGGCCGCTGGCGATCTGCCCCCTGCCATTCGTCAGTTACTGGAGGAGTTGTGTCCTTGTCTGAATTGAGACTCGAGGCCGCCGACGAGGCGGCGATGCTGGCCCTCGGCGCGCGGCTCGCCGAGGTCAGCGGCGGTGCCGGCATCATCTACCTGCACGGCGATCTGGGCGCCGGCAAGACCACCCTGTCGCGCGGCATGCTGCGCGGCCTGGGCCATGCCGGGGCGGTCAAGAGCCCGACCTTCACCCTGGTCGAACCCTACGAGATCGGCGCCGTGCGCGCCTTCCATTTCGACCTGTATCGCCTGGTCGACCCGGAGGAGCTGGAGTTTCTCGGCATCCGCGATTACTTCGAAGGCGATGCGCTGTGCCTGATCGAATGGCCCGAGCGCGGCGCCGGCGTTTTGCCAAAGCCCGACCTGGACATTACCATTAGCCCGCAAGCGAGCGGCCGTTCGCTGCTGTTGCAGGCACATGGGGCGCGCGGGCAAGCCTGGTGTGCGCTGTTGGCAGGCCAAGCATAAATAGATCGATGGGGTTGGGTATGCGCATAGGCGCGCTGGTTACCGCTGTGGGGGTGTTGTGGGCGGCCCTGGCTGCCGAGGTGCTGGCCGCCTCCGATGTGCGCAGCGTGCGATTGTGGCGCGCGCCGGACAATACCCGGCTGGTCTTCGATTTGTCCGGGCCGGTGCAGCACAGCGTGTTCACCCTGGCCGCGCCCGACCGCATCGTCATCGACGTCAGCGGCGCCAAGCTGGCGACCAACCTCGGCCAGCTGTCGCTGGCCAATACCCCGATCACCGGCGTGCGCTCGGCCCAGCGCAGCGCCGAAGAGCTGCGCGTGGTCATCGACCTGTCGGCGCCGGTGACGCCGAAGAGCTTCGCCCTGGCGCCCAACCAGCAGTACGGCCATCGCCTGGTGGTCGACCTGTTCGACCAGAACGGCAGTGCGCCGGCGCCGACCCAGGCGCCCAGCGTGGCCGCCACGGCGCCGCCAGTGCCGGTCACCCCGACCCAGCCGCCTCCCAAGCTGACGCCAGTACCCAATGGCAAACGCGACATCGTCATCGCCATCGACGCCGGCCACGGCGGCGAGGACCCGGGCGCGCTGGCGCCGGTCAAGGGCCAGTACGAGAAGCACGTGACCCTGGCCATCGCCAAGGAGCTGCAACGGCAGATCAACGCCGAGAAGGGGTTCCGCGGCGAGTTGGTGCGCACCGGCGACTACTTCATTCCGCTGCGCAAGCGCACCGAGATCGCCCGCAAGAAGGGCGCCGACCTGTTCGTCTCCATCCACGCCGACGCCGCGCCCCGCGCCGCCGCCTTCGGCGCCTCGGTGTACGCGCTGTCCGAGCGCGGCGCCACCTCGGAGACCGCGCGCTGGCTGGCCGATGCGGAAAACCAGTCCGACCTGATCGGCGGTGCCGGCAACGTCAGCCTGGACGACAAGGACAAGATGCTCGCCGGCGTGCTGCTCGATCTGTCGATGACCGCCTCGCTGAGCTCCAGCCTCAACGTCGGGCAGAAGGTGCTGTCGAACATGGGCAGCATCACCTCGCTGCACAAGCGTAGGGTCGAGCAGGCCGGCTTCATGGTGCTCAAATCCCCGGACATTCCGTCGATCCTGGTCGAGACTGGCTTCATCTCCAACCCCAACGAGGCGCGCAAGCTGCATACCGCCAGCCACCAGCAGGCGCTGGCGCGCTCGATCCAGACCGGCATCCGCCAGTTCTTCCGCGAGAATCCGCCGCCGGGCACCTACATCGCCTGGCTGCGCGACGAGGGCAAGATCGCCCCGGCCCCGCGCGAACACGTGGTGGCGCGCGGCGAGAGCCTGGCGCTGATCGCCCAGCGCTACCAGATCAGCCTGGCGTTGCTGCGCAGCACCAACAACCTCAATGGCGACGTGATCAAGGTCGGCCAGACCCTGCAGATTCCCGCCACGGCACTGGCGGCCCAGTAGTGAGCGTTATGTCCCGTATACACCTGCTCAGCCCGCGCCTGGCCAACCAGATCGCCGCCGGCGAAGTGGTCGAGCGTCCCGCCTCGGTGGCCAAGGAACTGCTGGAAAACAGCCTGGACTCCGGGGCACGGCGCATCGACGTGGAAGTCGAGCAGGGCGGCGTCAAACTGCTCAAGGTGCGCGACGACGGCGGCGGCATCGCCCCCGACGACCTGCCGCTGGCCCTGGCGCGCCACGCCACCAGCAAGATCCGCGAACTGGAAGACCTCGAAGCCGTGCTCAGCATGGGCTTTCGCGGCGAGGCGCTGGCCTCGATCAGCTCGGTGTCGCGCCTGACCCTGACCTCGCGCACGGCGGACGCCGAGCAGGCCTGGCAGGTGGAGACCGAGGGTCGCGACATGCAGCCGCGGGTGCAGCCGGCGGCGCACCCGGTGGGCACCTCGGTGGAGGTGCGCGACCTGTTCTTCAACACCCCGGCGCGGCGCAAGTTCCTGCGCGCCGAGAAGACCGAGTTCGACCACCTGCAGGAAGTGATCAAGCGCCTGGCGCTGGCCCGTTTCGACGTGGGCTTCCACCTGCGTCACAACGGCAAGAGCGTGCTCAGCCTGCATGAGGCGGGCGACGAGATCAGTCGCGCGCGGCGCGTCGCCGCGGTGTGCGGGCCGGCCTTCCTCGCACAGGCGTTGCCGATCGAGATCGAGCGCGGCGGCCTGCGCCTGTGGGGCTGGGTCGGCCTGCCGACCTTCTCCCGTAGCCAGGCCGACCTGCAGTACTTCTACGTCAACGGCCGCATGGTGCGCGACAAGCTGGTCGCCCATGCGGTGCGCCAGGCCTATCGCGACGTGCTGTTCAACGGCCGTCATCCGACCTTCGTGCTGTTCCTGGAAATCGACCCGAGCACGGTGGACGTCAACGTGCACCCGACCAAGCACGAGGTACGTTTCCGCGACAGCCGCATGGTGCATGACTTCCTCTACGGCACCCTGCACCGCGCCCTGGCCGACGTGCGCCCGGAAGATCAGGTCGCCGCGCCCGCCGCCGTGATGCCCATGGTGCGGCCCAGCGGCCTGGCTGCCGGCGAGTTCGGCCCGCAGGGCGAGATGGGCCTGGCCGCCAGTGTGCTGGAAACCCCGCTTGCCAGTCCGCAGCCGGCCTGGCGCGGCGCCGGCGCGGGGTATCAGCAGCCGGCCGGTAATCCGGGGGTGCCGGCCGCCGAGGCCCAGGCCGCCTATCGCGACTACTTCGCGCCGCTACCCGGCGCCCAGGCGCCGGCGCTGCCGCAGGAGCAGGGCGACGTGCCGCCGCTGGGCTATGCGCTGGCCCAGCTCAAGGGCGTCTATATCCTCGCCGAGAACGCTCAGGGCATGGTGCTGGTGGACATGCACGCGGCGCACGAGCGCATCACCTACGAACGGCTCAAACAGGCCATGGCCAGCGAGGGGCTGCGTGGCCAGCCGCTGCTGGTGCCGGAGTCCATCGCCCTCAGCCAGCGCGAGGCCGACTGCGCCGAGGAGCACGCCGAGTGGTTCCAGCGCCTCGGTTTCGAGCTGCAGCGCCTGGGCGAGGAGAGTCTGGCGATTCGCCAGATTCCGGCGCTGCTCAAGCAGGCCGAGGCCACCCAGCTGGTGCGCGACGTGCTCGCCGACCTGCTGGAGTACGGCACCAGCGACCGCATCCAGGCCCATCTCAACGAGCTGCTGGCGACCATGGCCTGCCACGGCGCGGTGCGCGCCAACCGCCGCCTGACCCTGCCGGAGATGAACGCCCTGCTGCGCGACATGGAGCAGACCGAGCGCAGCGGCCAGTGCAACCACGGCCGGCCGACCTGGACCCAGCTGGGCATGGACGACCTCGACAAGCTGTTCCTGCGGGGGCGCTGAGTGGCCAAGCCGTTACCGCCGGCCATCTTCCTGATGGGGCCGACTGCCGCCGGCAAGACCGACCTGGCCCTGGAGCTGGCCCGCGTGCTGCCGTGCGACCTGATCAGCGTCGACTCGGCGCTGGTCTATCGCGGCATGGACATCGGCACCGCCAAGCCGGACAAGGCCGTTTTGGCGGAATTTCCCCACGCCCTGATCGACATTCGCGACCCGGCCGAGAGCTATTCGGCGGCAGAATTTCGCGTCGATGCCCTGGCGGCCATGGCCGAGAGCGCTGCGCGCGGACGCATCCCGCTGCTGGTGGGCGGCACCATGCTGTATTACAAGGCGTTGCTGGAGGGGTTGGCCGACATGCCCAGCGCCGATCCCGCCGTGCGCGCCGAGCTGGAGGCGCGCGCCGCGGTCGAAGGTTGGGAGGCGCTGCACCGCGAGCTGGCCGCGGTCGATCCTGAATCGGCGGCGCGCATCCATCCCAACGATCCGCAGCGCCTGACCCGGGCGCTGGAGGTCTACCGCGTCAGCGGTCTGAGCATGAGCGAGCACCGCCTGCGCCAGGCGGCGGGAAATCCCGACGCAGGGGCGCCGGGCGCCGGGCAATTGCCCTATACTGTTGCGCAGCTTGCTATCGCTCCAGCGCAGCGTCAGGTCTTGCATGCGCGCATCGCCAGGCGATTTCAGGTGATGCTGGAACAGGGGTTCGTCGAAGAGGTCGAAGCCCTGCGCCGCCGAAGTGACTTGCACGCGGGATTGCCGTCTATACGAGCGGTAGGCTATCGCCAGGTGTGGGAATACCTCGATGGCGGGTTGTCGCGGGCGGAGATGGTCGAGCGCGGCGTGATCGCCACGCGGCAGTTGGCCAAGCGGCAGTTCACCTGGCTGCGCGGCTGGGACGATCTGCACTGGCTGGACAGCCTGGCCTGCGACAATCTGTCTCGCGCCTTGAAATACCTGCAAAGCGTCTCCATATTGAACTGAGACCTTGCCGCTGGCCGTCTATCCTTGGGGGTGGGGCGGCTTGAAGCCATTGTTTACCTACTAAAATTATTGAAATTGATCCTCGAAAGGAGTGCGGCACATGTCAAAAGGGCATTCGCTACAAGACCCTTACCTGAATACCCTGCGTAAGGAACGCGTCCCTGTTTCCATCTATCTGGTCAATGGCATCAAATTGCAGGGCCAGATCGAATCGTTCGACCAGTTCGTCATCCTGCTGAAGAACACCGTCAGCCAGATGGTCTACAAACATGCCATTTCCACCGTCGTGCCCAGCCGTCCGGTACGCCTGCCCAGTGCCGGCGACTCCGAACAGGCCGAAGCCGAGCCGGGTAACGCCTGACTAGGGGGCTGCATTGTTCTTCGAGCGTCATGAGGGCGGTGAGCGGGCCATCCTGGTTCATCTGGACGGCCAAGACTCCGAGGCGAGCGAAGACCCCCAGGAGTTCCAGGAGCTGGCCATGTCGGCAGGCGCCGACATGGTCGCCTTTTTCAGCGTGCCGAGCAGCCGCCTGACCGCCAAGTACCTGATCGGCAGCGGCAAGGTCGAGGAGCTGCGCGACCAGGTCAAGGCTGAAGAGGCCGATCTGGTCATCTTCAACCACACCCTGACCCCCAGCCAGGAGCGCAACCTCGAGCGCGCCTTCGAATGCCGCGTGCTCGATCGCACCGGCCTGATCCTCGATATCTTCGCCCAGCGCGCGCGTACCCACGAAGGTAAGCTGCAGGTCGAGCTGGCGCAGCTCGACCACATGAGCACGCGCCTGGTACGCGGCTGGACCCACCTGGAACGGCAGAAGGGCGGTATCGGTCTGCGTGGGCCGGGGGAAACCCAGCTGGAAACCGACCGCCGCCTGCTGCGGGTGCGCATCCGCCAGATCAAGCAGAAGCTGGAGAAGGTGCGCAGCCAGCGCGAGCAGGCGCGGCGCGGGCGTCGGCGCGCGGATATCCCCTCGGTATCGCTGGTGGGTTACACCAACGCCGGCAAGTCCACCCTGTTCAACGCGCTGACCGCCTCTGCGGTCTATGCCGCCGATCAGCTGTTCGCCACCCTCGACCCGACCCTGCGCCGGCTCGAGCTGGATGACCTCGGGCCGATCGTGCTGGCCGATACCGTGGGCTTCATTCGCCATCTGCCGCACAAGCTGGTCGAGGCCTTCCGCGCTACGCTCGAAGAATCGAGCAACTCCGACCTGCTGCTGCACGTGATCGACGCCCACGAGCCCGAGCGCATGGCGCAGATCGAGCAGGTGCAGGCGGTGCTCAAGGAGATCGGCGCGGACGAGTTGCCGATGCTCGAGGTGTACAACAAGCTGGATTTGTTGGAAGGTGTCGAGCCGCAGATTCAGCGCGATGCCGACGGCAAGCCGCTGCGGGTGTGGTTGTCGGCGCGCGAGGGGCGTGGTCTGGAGTTGTTGCGCCAGGCCGTGGCCGAGTTGCTCGGCGAGGATCTGTTCGTCGGTACCCTGCAGTTGCCGCAGCGCCTGGGGCGTCTGCGCGCGCAGTTCTTCGCCCTCGGAGCGGTGCAGAGCGAGGGGCACGACGAGCAGGGGCAGAGTCTGTTGTCGGTGCGTCTGCCGCGGGTCGAGCTAAATCGCCTGGTCAGTCGCGAAGGGCTGGAGCCGCAGGCCTTCATCGAACAACACACTTTGCAATAAAGCCTGGGGCAGTGGTTTTGCCGCCGCCATCGGGCATTGGGTAGCATTGGCGGGCGCGCCGTGGGCGCGCCTTCGCTTTATCAGTACGGAGAACGCTATGGCTTGGAATGAGCCGGGTGGCAACTCGAACAATCAAGACCCTTGGGGCGGCCGCAAAGGCGGTGGCCGGCAGGGCCCGCCGGATCTCGACGAAGCGTTCCGCAAGCTGCAAGAAAGCCTCAACGGGCTGTTCGGCGGCGGCAAGAAACGGGGTGACGACGATTCCGGCCGCAGCGGTGGCGGCTTCGGCCTGCTGTTCGTCGGTCTCGGCCTGCTGGCCGTGATCTGGCTGTACAGCGCCATCTACGTGGTCGACGAGCAGGAGCAGGCGGTGGTGTTGCGCTTCGGCAAGTACCACGAAACCGTCGGCCCCGGCCTGAACCTCTATTTCCCGCCGATCGACCGCAAGTTCCAGGAGAACGTCACCCGCGAGCGTGCCTACAGCAAGCAGGGGGCGATGCTCACCGAGGACGAGAACATCATCGAAGTGCCGCTAACCGTGCAGTACCGCATCAGCAACCTGCAGGACTTCGTGCTCAACGTCGACCAGCCGGAAGTCAGCCTGCAGCACGCCACCGACAGCGCCGTGCGCCACGTGGTGGGCTCCACCGAGATGGACCAGGTGCTGACCGAGGGTCGTGAGCTGATGGCCAGCGAGGTGCGCGAGCGCCTGCAGCGCTTCCTCGACAACTACCGCACCGGCATCACCATCACCCAGGTGAACATCCAGAGCGCGGCGGCGCCGCGCGAAGTGCAGGAAGCCTTCGACGACGTGATCCGTGCCCGCGAAGACGAGCAGCGCGAGAAGAACCAGGCCGAATCCTACGCCAACGGGGTGATCCCGGAAGCGCGCGGTCAGGCCCAGCGCATGCTCGAAGAAGCCAACGGTTACCGTGACGAAGTGATCGCTCGCGCCCAGGGTGAGGCGGACCGCTTCAGCAAGCTGGTCGCCGAGTACCGCAAGGCGCCCGAGGTCACCCGCGAGCGTCTGTACCTGGATACCATGCAGGAGCTGATGAGCAACACCAGCAAGGTGCTGGTGACCGGCGACAAGGGACAGAACAACCTGCTCTATCTGCCGCTGGACAAGATGATCGACAGCCGCAGTGGCGCTGCGCCAAGCAATATCAGTGGCGCCGGCAGCGTCGGCGGCTCGACCGGCGCGTCGAACATTCAGGTCTCGCCGCGCAATGATCGTTCTAGGGAGAGTCGTTGATGAGCAACAAGTCCCTGATCGGCCTGATTGCGGCCGTGGTTCTGGCCCTGGTGGCGTGGAACAGCTTCTATATCGTGGCGCAGACCGAACGTGCGGTGCTGTTGCAGTTCGGCCGCGTGGTGCAGCCGGACGTGCAGCCCGGCCTGCATGTGAAGATCCCCTATGTGAACCAGGTGCGCATCTTTGATGGTCGTCTGCTGACCCTGGATTCGACTTCCTCGCGCTTCCTGACCCTGGAGAAGAAGGCGCTGATGGTCGATGCCTACGCCAAGTGGCGAGTGAAGGACGCCGAGCGCTTCTATCAGTCCACCTCGGGTATCAAGCAGGTGGCCGACGAGCGTCTGGCGCGTCGTCTGGAAGCTTCGCTGCGTGACCAGTTCGGTAAGCGCACCCTGCACGAATCGGTATCCGGCGAGCGCGATGCGCTGATGGCCGACGTCACCGCGACCCTCAACCGCGCCGCCGAGCGCGAGCTGGGTATCGAGGTGGTGGATGTGCGGGTCAAGGCCATCGACCTGCCGCGCGAGGTCAACCGCAGCGTGTTCGAGCGGATGAGCACCGAGCGTGAGCGCGAAGCGCGCGAACACCGAGCCAAGGGTCGCGAGCTGGCCGAGGGCATCCGTGCCGACGCCGATCGTCAGCGCCGCGTGCTGCTGGCCGAAGCCTACCGCGAGGCCGAAGAGCTGCGCGGTGACGGCGACGCCGAGGCCGCCTCGATCTATGCCCGCGCCTATGGCCAGGATCAGGAGTTCTACTCCTTCTACCGCAGTCTGCGCGCCTACCGCGAGAGCTTCGCCGACAAGCGCGACGTGCTGGTGCTCGACCCGGGCAGCGACTTCTTCCGCTATCTGGAGAAGGCCAAGCCCTAAAAGAGCGGCTTCGAGCTGCAGGTGGACGACTTGCAGCTCGAAGCTTGTGGCTTGAAGCTTTTAGCGTGGTATCATGCGGCAGCCGGGAAAATCCCGGCTTTTTTGCGTCTGTGGGAATCATGTGGCAGGAACTCGGCATTGCTCTGTGTCTGATGCTGGTGCTGGAAGGCATCCTGCCCTTCCTCTATCCGCGCCAGTGGCGCGGAGCGGTACTGCAGGCAGCCCGGCTGCCCGACCGCCGACTGCGCCTTATGGGGCTGGCCAGCATGCTGCTGGGTACGGCCCTTCTATATCTGCTTCACTGAAGGCTTGTGCCGCCCGGATCGAGAGGGGAATGGCGAAATGGCAACGGTAGACCGCTGGCTGCTGCCAGATGGCATCGAAGAAGTACTGCCGCCGGAAGCGGCGCGCATCGAAGCAGCCCGCCGTCAGGTGCTGGATCTGTTTCAACGCTGGGGTTACGAGTTCGTCGTCACCCCCCATATCGAGTACCTGGAATCCCTGCTGACCGGCGCCGGTCAGGACCTCGACCTGCGCACCTTCAAGGTCACCGACCCGCTGTCCGGTCGGCAGATGGGCTTTCGTGCCGACATCACCCCGCAGGTGGCGCGCATCGATGCGCACACCCTGCGCCGTGAAGGGCCGAACCGGCTGTGCTACGCCGGCAGCGTGGTCCATGCCCAGCCGCGTGCGCTGACCACCTCGCGCAGCCCGATCCAGCTCGGCGCCGAACTCTATGGCGACGCCAGCCCGGCCAGCGATATCGAGGTGATCAGCCTGCTGGTCGAGATGCTCGAACTGGCGGCGGTGCCCGATGTGCACATGGACCTCGGTCACGTCGGCATCTACCGCGGCCTGGCGCGTGCCGCCGAATTGTCCGCCGAGGTCGAGCAGCAGCTGTTCGACGCCCTGCAGCGCAAGGCCATGGACGAGATCGCCGAGCTGACCGCCGGGCTGCCGGCGGGCCTCGGCAGCATGCTGCGTGCCCTGGCCGAGCTGTGCGGCGGGCGCGAGGTGCTGGACCTGGCCCAGGCTGCGCTGGTCGAGGCGCCGGAGGCGGTGCACGCGGCGCTGGACGAGCTGATGGCCATCGCCGACGCCCTGGAGCTGCGTTATCCGGAGTTGCCGCTGTACTTCGACCTCGGCGAGCTGCGCGGCTACAACTACCACACCGGTGTCGTGTTCGCCGCCTTCGTTCCGGGGGTCGGCCAGTCCATCGCCCAGGGCGGGCGCTACGACGACATCGGCGCCGATTTCGGCCGGGCGCGCCCGGCCACCGGCTTTTCCACCGACCTCAAGACCCTGGTCAGTCTCGGCGATATGCGCCTGGACGAGCCGGCCGCCGGCGTCTGGGCGCCGGACAGTCACGATCTCTACCTGTGGCAGGCCGTGCGTCGCCTGCGCAGCGAAGGCCAGCGCGTGGTCCAGGCGCTGCCCGGGCAGAGCGAGGCGGATGCGCGCGAGGCGGGCTGCGATCGCCTGCTGGCGCTGCGTGACGGACGTTGGCAGGTGGCGCCCCTGGCGTCCTGAATTCATTTTCGCCGGCCCGCGGCCGGCATCGAAGCTTGCGCGAAGAGGACAAGTTTATGGGTAAGAATGTCGTCGTCCTGGGCACCCAATGGGGTGATGAGGGCAAGGGCAAGATCGTCGATCTGCTCACCGAGCAGGCCGCCGCAGTGGTGCGTTATCAGGGCGGTCACAACGCCGGTCACACCCTGGTGATCGACGGCGAGAAGACCGTGCTGCACCTGATTCCGTCCGGCATCCTGCGCGACGGCGTCGAGTGCCTGATCGGCAACGGCGTGGTGGTGGCGCCCGATGCGCTGCTGCGCGAGATCACCAAGCTGGAAGAGAAGGGCGTACCGGTGCGTCAGCGCCTGCGCATCAGCCCGGCCTGCCCGCTGATCCTGTCCTATCACGTGGCGCTGGATCAGGCGCGCGAGAAGGCCCGCGGCGATGCCAAGATCGGCACCACCGGCCGTGGCATCGGCCCGGCCTACGAAGACAAGGTGGCCCGTCGCGGCCTGCGCGTCGGCGACCTGTTCCACCGCGAGCGCTTCGCCGCCAAGCTGGGCGAGCTGCTGGATTACCACAACTTCCAGCTGGTCAATTTCTACAAAGAGCCGGCCATCGACTTCCAGAAGACCCTGGACGAGTGCATGGAGTACGCCGAGCTGCTCAAGCCGATGATGGCCGACGTCACCGCCGTGCTGCATGACCTGCGCCGCGAAGGCAAGGACATCATGTTCGAAGGCGCTCAGGGCTCGCTGCTGGACATCGACCACGGCACCTATCCCTACGTGACCAGTTCCAACACCACCGCCGGCGGTATCGCCACCGGTTCCGGTTTCGGCCCGCTGTACCTGGATTACATCCTCGGTATCACCAAGGCCTACACCACCCGTGTCGGCTCCGGCCCGTTCCCGACCGAGCTGTTCGACGACATCGGCGCCTTCCTCGCCAAGCGTGGCCACGAGTTCGGCGCCACCACCGGCCGTGCCCGTCGTTGCGGCTGGTTCGACGCGGTGATCCTGCGTCGCGCCATCGAGATCAACAGCATCTCCGGGCTGTGCCTGACCAAGCTGGACGTGCTCGACGGTCTGGAAACCATCCGTATCTGCACCGGCTACAAGGATGCCAGCGGTCAGGTGCTGGTCGATGCGCCGACCGACGCCGACAGCTACCTCGGCCTGCAGCCGGTCTACGAGGAAATGCCGGGCTGGAGCGAATCCACTCTGGGCGCCAAGACCCTGGAAGACCTGCCGGCCGCTGCGCGTGCCTATATCAAACGTGTGGAAGAGCTGGTCGGTGCGCCGATCGACATCATCTCCACCGGCCCTGATCGCAACGAGACCATCGTCCTGCGTCATCCGTTCGCCTGACCGGGCCGCTGTCGAGTTGAAAGAGCCGCCTTCGGGCGGCTTTTTTTGTGCCCTGCCAGCCGGGCGGGTGGAAGGCCCTTTGCGTCTGACGCGCGGGCATGCGCCTTGCTTGCGCTCAATAAATCGCGGAAGTCGCCGCTATAGCGGTAATGGTCGTTGAGGAGTCCCGCCAGTGTTCGCCATTGTTTCGATGTTGCGCAGTCGCCTGCTGCGCCCGGTGTTCGTCGCCCTCGGTCTGGCCATGTTGGTGCAGGTGGGGCTGGCGGTGTGGCTGATGCGTGCCTCGGTCGACGGCATGGTCGAGGATCTGGCGCAGCGCCTGGGTGGCGAGAGCCGGCGCCTGGGCGAGGAGCTGAATGCGGCCGAGCGCGAGATGACCCAGGGTCTCGCCGCGCTGGCGGGCAATACCCGCAGCCGTCTCGGCGAAGGCCTCTCGGCGCAGCTCAAGAGCGAGCAGGCGCAACTGCGCCGGGTGCTCGAAGACAGCCTCAAGCAGTCTGGCACGGCGCTGGCGCAGTTGCTGGCCGGCGTGGCGCCGAAGGCCATCTGGGACGACGACGTGCCGGCCTTGACCGCGCTGACCCGCATCGCCCAGCAGGACCCGGCGGTGCTCTTCGCGGTGTTCTACGACGCCGACGGCAAGCGTCTGACGCGCAATTTCAACCGCAGCAACACGCTGGTGCGCGAGCTGGTCGCCGCCGGCCAGGGCGACACGCCGCTGGACAAGCTGGTCGACGCCGCCTCGCGCGATCCGCGGGTGTACCTGCTCGAGGTGGACATCAACCCCATGGGCGCGCGCATCGGCAAGGTGCAGATGGGCATGTCGCTGGCCTTGGTCGAGGCCGAGCTGGCGGCCCTGGATGGGCGCTTCCAGGCGCTGGTCGGTGGTGCCGGCGAGCTGGTCGACAGCAGCCTGGCGGGCGCCGCCGAGGACAGCACGCGGGCGTTGCAGGCACGCCTGCAGGCTGCCGAAGGCTACACCGCGGAGATGGCGCGCAACGGCGGCGAGTCTGTGCGCCTGGCTGCCGATGGTCTGCGCTGGAATATCGCCCTGGGGCTGCTGGCGGTCGGTGCGCTGACCTTGCTGGCGGTGGCGCTGGTGCTCGGCTGGCGCGTGCTCAGCCGCCTGCGTCTGCTCAGTGCGGCGCTGAACGACCTGGCGGCGGGCGAGGGCGACCTGACTCGGCGGGTGAGCATCGACAGTCGTGACGAGGTAGGTGAGATGGCCGCTGCGGTCAATCGCTTCATCGCCAAGCTGCAGCCCATCGTGCGCGAATCCGGCGAGGTGGCGCTGCGCACCGGTGAGCAGATTCGCAGCCTGACCCAGCGTGGCGTGGCCGCCGAAGCTGCCGCAGGGCGCCAGCGCGACGAGGTCGCCGGCAGCCTGCAGGCGCTGGAGCAGATGGCCGACGAGGCGCAGGCCGAGAGCCAGGCCATGCAGGAGGCGTTGCAGCGAGTGGCCAGTATTCGCCAGGCGGCGCACGACAATGCGGCCATCGCCCAGCGCCTGTCGGTCCTGACCGAAGGCCTGGTGGCGCGGGTGGCCGATGGCTCGGCGGTGATCGAGCGGCTGGCCAAGCAGAGCGAGCAGATCGAGGTGGTGCTGACGGTGATCCAGTCCATCGCCGAGCAGACCAACCTGCTCGCGCTGAATGCCGCCATCGAGGCGGCGCGTGCCGGCGAGAGCGGGCGCGGTTTCGCCGTGGTGGCCGACGAGGTGCGCGCGCTGGCGAGCAAGACCCAGCAGTCCACCGGCGATATCCAGGCGCATATCGCCGCCCTGCAGCGCGGTGCGCAGGAGGCGGTGGCGAGCATCGCCCAGGCCGGCGAGCAGGGGCATCAGGGGCTGCAGGTGCTGCGCGACAGCGCGCGCCTGCAGCAGTCGGTGCAGGACTCGGTGGACGAGGTGCATGGCGCGATCAATGCGGCGACTCAGGCGGCGGCGCATCAGGCCGCAGGGGCGCGCGCGGTGCGCGGGCGGGTCGAGACCATCCATGCCGAGGCACAGCGGGCGGCCGAAGCGGTGGCGGCCATCGCCGGCAACGCGCGGGCGCTGGACGAGCTGGCGGCGCAGCTCAAGACCAGCCTGGGGCAGTTCAGGGTGTAGGGGCGCCGTGCGCACCTCGCTCCCCTGGGCTGGCGCTGCGCACGGCGCAACCTACTTTTTGACGGGCAATAAAAAACCGAGCCATTGGCTCGGTTCTTTGAAATTTGGTGCCCAGGAGAAGACTCGAACTTCCACGGTGTTGCCACCACTGATACCTGAAACCAGCGCGTCTACCAATTCCGCCACCTGGGCACTGCAGCAATGTTCGTCGTTGCCGACACGGAGCGTTGCATCCGTTTATCTGCAAAGTGGGTTATCAAGCCACTTCACGAAATTTGGTGCCCAGGAGAAGACTCGAACTTCCACGGTGTTGCCACCACTGATACCTGAAACCAGCGCGTCTACCAATTCCGCCACCTGGGCACTGAAACCGATGATTCCTCATCTGCTTCGTGTTACAACGTCTGCTCGACGCTGTGGGCGCGAACTATACGGGCGAGCATTTACCTTGTAAACCCCTGACCCCGAAAAAATTATTGTCGCTGGAAAAGCTGACCCCGAAGGCTTTTTCGCGCTTCAATAGGCATATGGCCCACACATATATACATACGCACAGGTAGCCCCTACTCAATGGCCGATTGGCAATCCCTCGACCCCGAGGCCGCCCGCGAGGCGGAAAAATACGAAAACCCCATCCCCAGTCGTGAACTGATTCTTTCGCATCTGGCCGAGCGCGGTTCGCCGGCCAGCCGCGAGCAGTTGGTCGAGGAATTCGGTTTGCATACCGAAGACCAGCTCGAGGCCTTGCGCCGCCGTCTGCGCGCCATGGAGCGCGACGGCCAACTGATCTATACCCGCCGCGGCACCTATGCGCCGGTGGACAAGCTCGACCTGATACGCGGTCGTATCAGCGGTCACCGCGACGGCTTCGGTTTCCTGGTGCCGGACGACGGCAGCGACGACCTGTTCCTCAGCCCGGCGCAGATGCGCCTGGTGTTCGACGGCGACCGCGCCCTGGTGCGGGTGGCCGGCTTCGACCGCCGTGGCCGCCGCGAGGGCGGCATAGTCGAAGTGATCAGTCGCGCCCACGAGAGCATCGTCGGGCGTTACTACGAAGAGAGCGGCATCGGCTTCGTGGTCGCCGACAACCCGAAGATCCAGCAGGAAGTGCTGGTCACCCCGGGGCGCACCGCCGGCGCGCGCATCGGCCAGTTCGTCGAGATCAAGATCACCCATTGGCCGACGCCGCGCTTCCAGCCGCAGGGCGATATCGTCGAGGTGATCGGCAACTACATGGCGCCGGGCATGGAGATCGACGTCGCCCTGCGCAGCTACGATATCCCGCACGTCTGGCCCGAGGCGGTGATCAAGGAAGCGCGCAAGCTCAAGCCCGAGGTGGAGGAGAAGGACAAGGAGAAGCGCATTGACCTGCGCCACCTGCCTTTCGTCACCATCGATGGCGAGGACGCCCGCGACTTCGACGACGCGGTCTTTTGCGAGAAGAACAGCAGCCGCTGGAAACTGTTCTCCGGCGGTTGGAAGCTCTATGTGGCGATCGCCGACGTGTCGCACTACGTCAAGGTCGGCTCGGCACTGGATGTCGAGGCCACCGAGCGCGGCAACTCGGTGTACTTCCCCGAGCGGGTGGTGCCGATGCTGCCGGAGGAGCTGTCCAACGGACTGTGCTCGCTCAACCCGCACGTCGACCGGTTGGCCATGGTCTGCGAGATGAGCATGTCCAAGAGCGGCCAGTTGGTGGACTACCAGTTCTACGAGGCGGTGATTCACTCCCATGCGCGGCTGACCTACAACAAGGTCAGCCTGATGCTGGAAGATCCCAAGAGCAGCGAGGGCAAGGCCCTGCGCGGCGAGTACAAGGAGGTCCTGCCGCACCTCAAGCAGCTCTACGCGCTGTACCAGGTGCTGCTGGCCGCCCGCCACGAGCGCGGCGCCATCGATTTCGAGACCCAGGAAACCCGCATCATCTTCGGCGAAGGGCGCAAGATCGCGGAGATTCGTCCGACCCAGCGCAACGATGCGCACAAGCTGATCGAGGAATGCATGCTGGCGGCCAACGTCGCCACCGCGCAGTTCATGCAGAAGCACGAGATTCCCTCGTTGTACCGGGTGCACGACCGTCCGCCGGAAGAGCGCCTGGAGAAGCTCAAGGCCTTCCTCGGCGAGCTGGGGCTGTCGCTGCAGCGTGGCAAGTCCAAGGAGGGGCCGTCGCCCAAGGACTACCAGAAGCTGCTGGAGAGCATTCGCGAGCGGCCGGACTTCCACCTGATCCAGACCGTGATGCTGCGCTCGCTGAGTCAGGCGGTGTACAGCGCCGACAATCACGGCCACTTCGGTCTGAACTACGAGGCCTACACCCACTTCACCTCGCCGATTCGCCGCTATCCGGACCTGCTGGTGCACCGCGCCATCCGCAGCGTGATCCGCTCGAAGGTGGACACTCCGCACGTCAAGCGTGCCGGCGCGGTACCGATGCCGCGGGCGCGCATCTACCCTTACGATGAGGCGGCGCTGGAGCAGTTGGGCGAGCAGTGCTCGATGACCGAGCGGCGTGCCGACGAGGCCACCCGCGACGTGGTCAACTGGCTCAAGTGCGAGTTCATGAAGGATCGCGTCGGCGAGACCTTCGGCGGGGTTATCACCGCGGTGACCGGTTTCGGCATCTTCGTCGAGCTGCGCGACATCTATGTCGAAGGCCTGGTGCACGTCACCGCGCTGCCGGCCGATTACTACCACTTCGACCCGGTGCACCATCGCCTGTCCGGCGAGCGCAGCGGGCGCAGCTTCCGCCTCGGCGACAGTGTCGAGGTCAAGGTCATGCGCGTCGATCTCGACGAACGCAAGATCGACTTCGAACTGTCCCAGGCCGCCGAACGCGAGGCGGTGGGGCGTGCCGGGCGCACGGTCAAGGCGCCGGGCATGGGCAACACCGATGTGCAGAAGAGCCGCGAGGTGAAGAAGGCGCTGCTGGCCGGGGCCAAGGGTGGCAAGTCGGGCAAGGGTGCTGCCGCCAAGCCCGGCGGCAAGCCGCCTGCCGCGGCGCGCAAGGGCGCGGGGCGCAGCGACAGTGTGCCGAGCTCGGCCGGCAAGCCGCGCAAGCGTAAGGCCAAACCATGAACCAGCTGGAAAAGGTCTACGGCGTGCATGCCGTCGAGGCGCTGCTGCGTCACCATCCCAAGCGGGTCAAGCAGCTGTGGCTCGCCGAGGGCCGCGGCGAGCCGCGCGTGCAGGCGCTGGTGGCCCTGGCCGAGCAGGCGCGGGTGAGCATCGGTCAGTGCGAACGGCGCGAGATGGATGCCTGGGTCGAAGGCGTGCACCAGGGCGTGGTGGCCGATGTCAGCCCCAGCCAGGTATGGGGCGAGGCCATGCTCGAGGAGCTGCTCGACCGTGCTGAGGGCCCGCCGCTGCTGTTGGTGCTCGACGGCGTCACCGATCCGCACAACCTCGGTGCCTGCCTGCGCACCGCCGATGCCGCCGGCGCGCTGGCGGTGATAGTGCCCAAGGACAAGTCGGCCACCCTCAACGCCACGGTGCGCAAGGTGGCCTGCGGCGCCGCCGAGGTGATCCCGCTGGTGGCGGTGACCAACCTTGCGCGCAGCCTGGAGAAGCTCCAGCAGCGCGGCCTGTGGCTGGTCGGCACCGCCGGCGAGGCCGAGCAGGAGCTGTACCAGCACGACCTGACCGGGCCGACCGTGCTGGTCATGGGCGCCGAAGGCAGGGGCATGCGCCGCCTGACCCGCGAGCACTGCGATTACCTGGTCAGGCTGCCCATGGCCGGCAGCGTCAGCAGCCTCAACGTCTCGGTGGCCGCCGGGGTGTGCCTGTTCGAGGCGGTGCGCCAGCGGCGCGGCGGCAAGCGCTAAGCCATAAGCGGCGAGGCGTAGGTTGGGCTGAGCTCCGCGAAGCCCAACGCTGACGCAATGACCGTCGGGCGGAGCGCTATGCGCTCCCTGTTGGCCTTTGGCGCTGCGCGCCTCAGGCTGCGCGCCCCGCCCCAACCTGCCGCTGTTCAAATAATCGCCAGTTCGCCTTGCGCGCGGCAGGGGGCTTCTCTAGAATGGCGCCCCTTGCCGTGACGGCAGGCCTTTTCGCGCCTACCGCCCGGCAAGCTCATCACGAGAAAAACCCACTCCTTGCCTGACCACCTTAGTTGGCAGGCTACAACCCGTAAGGAGCATTTATGCGTCATTACGAAATCATCTTTCTGGTTCACCCGGACCAGAGCGAGCAAGTCGGCGGCATGGTCGAGCGTTACACCAAGCTGATCGAAGAAGACGGCGGCAAGATTCACCGCCTGGAAGACTGGGGCCGTCGTCAGCTGGCTTACGCCATCAACAACGTCCACAAGGCCCACTACGTGATGCTCAACGTAGAGTGCACCGGCAAGGCCCTGGCCGAGCTGGAAGACAACTTCCGCTACAACGACGCCGTGATCCGTAACCTGGTCATCCGCCGCGACGAAGCCGTTACCGGTCAGTCCGAGATGCTCAAGGCCGAAGAAAACCGCAGTGAGCGCCGTGAGCGTCGTGAACGTCCTGAAAACGCCGAGTCCAACGACGGCGATGACAGCGACAGCAACGACAGCGACAACGCTGACGAGTAATCCACGGATCTATTGAGGAGCCAATCACATGGCACGTTTCTTCCGTCGTCGTAAATTCTGCCGCTTCACCGCTGAAGACGTGAAAGAGATCGATTTCAAAGATCTCAACACCCTGAAGGCCTACATCTCGGAAACCGGCAAGATCGTTCCCAGCCGTATCACCGGTACCAAGGCCCGTTATCAGCGTCAGCTGGCCACCGCTATCAAGCGCGCCCGCTTCCTGGCCCTGCTGCCCTACACCGACAGCCACGGCCGCTGAGATCGGATAGTCGACAAAAGTTAAGGAATAGATCGCATGCGCGCCCTGGCTGAATTCATCATGCGCGGCCGTATGCAGGCCACCCTGGTGGTGGTGGGATCGGCAGCGATGCCGCTGTTGTTCTGGTTGAGTGCCGCCGCCGGCAGCCTGGTGCTGCTGCGGCGCGGAGCCAACGATGCCCTGGGCATCCTGGCCTGGGCCATGCTGCCGGCGATTGCCTGGTGGTATTTCGGCGAACCGCGCACCGCTCTGGTGCTGGTCGGTGCGCTGGGGCTGGCGTTGTTATTGCGCGCCGGCTGGTCCTGGAACCGCATACTGCTGTGCAGTGTGGCGCTAGGCCTGGTGTATGGCCTGGTTCTCGGGGCGGTGTTCCGCGAACCCATAGAGGCCATGGCCGGCGAGCTGCACAAGCTCTTGCCGACCATGCTCGATGGGGTTCACCAGCAGATGTCGGTGGACGAACGCGCGCGTCTCGAGGCCTTGATCGCACCGGTGCTGACCGGATTGCTGGCGGCCTTGCTGCAGATCCTCAGCTTGCTGAGCCTGATCCTTGGGCGTTACTGGCAGGCGCTGTTGTACAACCCCGGTGGTTTCGGTCGCGAGTTCCGCGCGCTGAGGCTGCCACTGCCGCAGGCGTTGTTGCTGCTGGCGGGCATGCTGCTCGGTCCCAACCTGGGCCCGCAGCTGGCCATGCTCACGCCGCTGTGCAGCGTGCCGCTGCTGTTCGCCGGGATCGCCCTGGTGCACGGCCTGGTGGAAAAGGGTGGGCTCGGCCGCTTCTGGCTGGTCGGGCTGTACATCACGCTGTTGCTGTTCATGCAGCTGATCTATCCGTTACTGGTGGTCTTGGCCATCGTCGACAGTCTGTTTGATTTTCGCGGTCGCCTGGTGCGCAAGAACGGCCCGGGCTCCGCGAACGGTGAAGGTTAAAAGTTAAGAGGTAAGACCCAAATGGAAGTCATCCTGCTGGAAAAAATCGCCAATCTGGGCAACCTGGGCGACAAAGTGAACGTCAAGGCCGGTTACGGCCGTAACTTCCTGCTGCCGCAGGGCAAAGCCACCGCCGCTACCGCTGCAAACGTGGCTGCGTTCGAAGCCCGCCGCGCCGAGCTGGAAAAAGCCGCTGCCGAGAAGAAGGCTGCTGCCGAAACTCGCGCCGCTCAGCTGGCCGAGCTGGAAGTCACCATCACCGCCACCGCGGGCGATGAAGGCAAGCTGTTCGGTTCCATCGGCACCCACGACATCGCCGACGCCCTGACCGCCTCCGGTGTGGAAGTGGCCAAGGCGGAAGTGCGTCTGCCCAACGGCACCATTCGCCAGGTTGGCGAGTACGACGTTGCGCTGCACCTGCACACCGACGTCGAAGCCACCGTCAAGGTGGTCGTGGTCGCCGCCTAATCGGCAGCTGCCAGGCGGGCTTGCACTCCGGTGCGGGTCTGCTGACAATCGGGCACGGTATCGCCTCGGCGATCCGTGCCCTTTGTTTTTCTATCGCCGTGTTTTTTTCCCGAGCCTATGAACGACATCAGCATCCCCGAACAATACGACCTGCAGACCGCCGCGCTGAAAGTGCCGCCGCACTCGATCGAGGCCGAACAGGCGGTGCTGGGCGGCCTGATGCTGGACAACAACGCCTGGGAGCGGGTGCTCGATGGGGTGTCCGACGGTGACTTCTACCGGCATGACCACCGGCTGATTTTCCGCGCCATCTTCAAGCTGGCCGAGCGCAACCAGCCCTTCGACGTGGTCACCCTGTCCGAGCAGCTGGACAAGGAAGGCCAGCTGTCGCAGGTCGGCGGCCTGGCTTACCTGGGTGAGCTGGCGAAGAACACCCCCTCGGTGGCCAACATCAAGGCCTACGCGCAGATCATTCGCGAGCGCGCCACGCTGCGCAAACTGATCGGCATCAGCAACGAGATCGCCGACAGCGCCTATGCGCCGGAAGGCCGTACCGGCGAGGAAATCCTCGACGAGGCCGAGCGCAAGATCTTCGAGATCGCCGAGGACCGGCCGAAGACCGGCGGCCCGGTGGGCATCAACGACATCCTGGTCAAGGCCATCGACCGTATCGACACGCTGTTCAACAACGGCGATGCGATCACCGGCCTGTCCACCGGTTTCGACGATCTGGACAACCTGACCAGCGGCCTGCAGCCGGCCGACATGATCATCGTCGCCGGTCGTCCGTCGATGGGTAAGACCACCTTCGCCATGAACCTGGTGGAAAACGCGCTGATGCGCAGCGACAAGGCGATTCTGGTCTACTCGCTGGAAATGCCTTCGGAATCCATCGTCATTCGTATGCTCGCCTCGCTGGGGCGCATCGACCAGACCAAGGTGCGTGCCGGTCAGCTCGACGACGACGACTGGCCGCGGCTGACCAGCGCGGTCAACCTGCTCAACGACCGCAAGCTGTTCATCGACGATACCGCCGGTATTTCGCCGAGCGAGATGCGCGCGCGTACGCGCCGCCTGGCCCGTGAGCACGGCGAGATCGGCCTGATCATGGTCGACTACCTGCAGCTGATGCAGATTCCCGGCTCCAGCGGCGACAGCCGGGTCAACGAGATTTCCGAGATCTCGCGCTCGCTCAAGGGCCTGGCCAAGGAATTCAACTGCCCGGTGATCGCCCTGTCGCAGCTCAACCGCGGTCTCGAACAGCGCCCCAACAAGCGCCCGATCAACTCCGACCTGCGCGAATCCGGCGCGATCGAGCAGGACGCCGACATCATCCTGTTCGTCTACCGCGACGAGGTCTACCACCCGGAGACCGAGTACAAGGGCGTGGCCGAGATCATCATCGGCAAGCAGCGTAACGGTCCGCTGGGCACCGCCCGCCTGGCCTTCCTCGGCAAGTACTCGCGCTTCGAGAACCTGGCGCCGGGCAGCTACCAGTTCGACGACGAATAAGCCGGAGCTCTCGGGCCGATTTCCCGGATTGCATCCGGGCTACCTCGCGCGGCCAAGGCCTGGATCAATAAAAACGGGCGCCCAGCGGTTAAGATGGGCGCCCGTTTTCCGTTCAGGCCCTGCCATGCGTCCGCTTGCCGCCATCGTCGATCTCGCCGCCATCGTCCACAACTACCGCCTGGCCAAGCGCTGCGCGCCGGGGCGCCAGGCCTTCGCAGTGGTCAAGGCCAACGCCTACGGACATGGCGTGCGCGAGGTGGTCACCGCGCTGCACGAGGTCGCCGACGGCTTCGCCGTGGCCAGCCTGGAGGAGGCCGCCGAGGTGCGCGCCATGCACGGCGAGGCGCGCATCCTGCTGCTGGAGGGCTGCTTCGAGGCCAGCGAATACCCCATCGCCGCCCAGCTCGGCCTGGATCTGGTGGTGCAGAACGCGGCGCAGGCCGGCGCGCTGCTCGCCAGCGAGCCGTCGCGGCCGCTGAATGTCTGGCTCAAGCTGGACTCCGGCATGCATCGCCTGGGCTTCGCCGCCGCCGAGTTGCGCGGCTGGCATGGGCGTCTGCGCGCGGCGCCGCAGGTGGCCGAGCTCAATCTGCTCAGCCACTTCGCCTGCGCCGACGAGCGCGGCCACCCGCTCACCGAGCTGCAGGTCGAGCGCTTCCTCGAGTTGCTCGATCTGGACTTCGAGCAGCGCTCGCTGGCCAACTCGGCGGCGGTGCTGACCATTCCCGCCGCCCATATGGACTGGCTGCGCCCCGGCATCATGCTCTATGGCGCCAGCCCCTTCGCCGAGCTCGGCGCCGCTGAGCTGGGCCTGCAACCGGCCATGACCCTGGCCGCGCGGGTGATCGCCGTGCGCGAGGTGGCGGTGGGCGAGAGCGTCGGTTACGGCGCGACCTGGGTGGCCGAGCGACCCTCGCGCATCGCCACGGTCAGCTGCGGTTACGCCGACGGCTATCCGCGCCATGCCCCCAACGGCACGCCGCTGCTGGTCGGGGGCCGGCGCGCGGCGCTAGCCGGTCGGGTGTCGATGGACATGCTGACGGTGGATATCACCGACCTGCCCGAGGCCGGTATCGACTCGCCGGTGGAGCTGTGGGGGGCAAACCTGCCGGTGGACGAGGTGGCGGCGGCCTGCGGCACCATCGGTTACGAGCTGCTGACCAAGGTCACCGCACGCGTGCCGCGGCGCTATATCGGCTGAGGTTCAGGCCAGGCCGCTGGGGATCTTGAGCACATCCAGCTGCAGGCAGGCCTGCTCGCTCAGCTCGCCGCCTTCGCCGTGCACCTGCGAGCCGGAGCGGCCCAGTTCCTTGACTCGATACAGCGCCTGGTCGGCGGCCTTGTACAGCCCGGCGAAGTGGCGGGCGTGCAGCGGGTAGAGCGCCACGCCGATGCTGATGGTCACCCGCAGGCGCTCGGCGCCGTAGTGCACCGGCTCGGAGAGGTCGGCCAGCAGGCGCCCGGCGATGTCGCGGGCCTGGTTTTCCGCGTCCTGACCGCAGATCAGCACGGCGAACTCGTCGCCGCCCAGGCGCGCCACGGCATCGCCGGCGCGCACGTGCTCGCGCAGACGCTTGGCGATCACCTGCAGCATCAGGTCGCCGGCGGCGTGGCCGAAGCGGTCGTTGATCGGCTTGAAGTGATCCAGGTCGATCAGCAGCAGCGCCACGCTTTCGCCGTGCCGCTCGGCATGGGCCAGCGCCGATTCGCAGCGCTCGACCAGGTAGCGGCGGTTGGGCAGCTCGGTCAGCGGATCGTGGAAGGCGGCGTGTTCCAGTTCGCGTTCGCGCAGGCACAGGCGCGCGTTGGCCGCGGCCAGTTCGGCGGTGCGCGCGGCTACCGCGGCCTGCAGCTCGTCGGCGCTGGCCTGCACCTGGGCCAGGCGTGCGGTCTTCTCGCGGTCGGCCTGCTGCAGCGCCTCGGCCTTTTCCTGCTTGAGCATCTGGATGCGGTAGGCCAGGGCGAAGGAGAACAGGATGGTCTCGGCCGCCACCGAAATGGGGAACAGGTAGGCGGTGAAGTTGCCCGGCTCGATCAGCCCGGCGGCGCGCATCACCAGCACCAGGGTGCTGGACAGCACGGCGCCGTAGCCGAGCAGGTAGAAACGCGCCGGGAAGAAGCCCTGATAGACGCGCATGGCGGCGCTGAACAGCGCGGCGGGCACGGTGACGATGGGGGTCAGGGCGATGATCAGCGCCCCCTCGGCGCGGTAGCCGAAGGCATTGACGACTATGGCGACGACGTACAGCGCGCAGCCGGCATTCAGCAGCTGGTGCGGCCAGCGCAGGCCGCGCCTGGTGTAGAGCAGCTCCTGGGTGAAGCGCATGACGAAGATGCCCCAGAGCGAGGGCAGGGTGATGCGATCCAGCCAGAACGGCACCGCGTTGCCGGGCCAGAGGTACTGGAAGCCGTGGCCGGTCATGCTGAGGATGAACACCAGCACGCAGGCGGTGGCCAGCACGTACCAGAGGTAGGCCTTGTCGTGCAGGGCGATGAGGATGAACAGGTTGTACAGCAGCAGGGCGAGGATCACCCCGTAGATCAGGCCGAAGCCGAGGTTCTCGCGGCTGGCCTGCTGCTCCAGGTCGGACAGCTGCCAGACCTTGAGCGGAAAGGAGTTGCCGGCGGGGTCGAGGCTGCGAAAGTACAGGGTCAGGGGTTGTTCGCCGAGCTCCGGCAGCTTGAACAGCATGCGCCGGTAGGGATAGTCGCGGCCCTCGGCGTAGGGCACGGCGTCGCCGGTCTGGCGCTGGTGCCAGCCGCCCTGGCCGTCCGGCAGGTACAGCTGCAGGCGGTAGATGGTGATGCCGGCATTTTCCAGCCACCACTGGCGCGGGGCGTCGGCGCTGCGCTGCAGGCTGACCTTGATCCACCAGGGGTTGCGGCTCTGACCGACGGTGGCGCGACCCTCGGCGGGCGCGAAGCGCGCCTGCACGGCGGGATCGGCCATGTCGGCTATGCTCAGCTGGCCGCCGACGTCTTCCAGCAGTTCGATCCGGTCGTTGAGCCACAGGCCGCTGCTGCCGGCGTCCAGGGTAATGGGCGCGGCAGTGGCCCAACCGCAGCAACAGGCCAGGATCAGGATCATCAGTCCCGGAGAGAGAAAACGCCCCACCCGCTTACCCCTTGTGCCGGGCCGTCTGGCGGCCGCCGGATTTGGTCTCTGGCTCCGAGTATAGCCATTGGCCAGGGTCGTGATCACAAAAGATTTGGCGCCGCCGGGGTGGGTGGGTTGATCACTTTTTATGCTATGATCCGCGCCCCTTCGAGAGCCCGATCGATCAAAAAACATGCAAGCCGCCAAGCCGCTGTTCGACTATCCCAAGTACTGGGCCGAGTGTTTCGGGCCCGCACCCTTCCTGCCGATGAGCCGGGAAGAGATGGATCAGCTCGGCTGGGACAGCTGCGACATCATCATCGTCACCGGTGATGCCTACGTCGACCATCCCTCGTTCGGCATGGCCATCATCGGCCGCCTGCTCGAGGCCCAGGGCTTTCGCGTCGGCATCATCGCGCAGCCGGACTGGCGCAGCAAAGACGACTTCATGAAGCTCGGCGAGCCGAACCTGTTCTTCGGCGTGGCGGCGGGCAATATGGACTCGATGATCAACCGCTACACCGCCGACAAGAAGGTCCGCAGCGACGACGCCTACACCCCCGGTGGCCTGGCCGGCAAGCGCCCGGATCGCGCCAGCCTGGTCTACAGCCAGCGCTGCAAGGAGGCCTTCAGCCATGTGCCGGTGGTGCTCGGCGGCATCGAGGCATCCTTGCGCCGCATCGCCCACTACGACTACTGGCAGGACAAGGTGCGTCGTTCGATCCTGATGGACGCCACCGCCGACATCCTGCTCTACGGCAACGCCGAGCGCGCGGTGGTCGAGGTGGCCCAGCGCCTGTCGCGCGGCGAGTCGATCGAGACCATCACCGATATCCGCGGCACTGCCTTCGTCCGTCGCGACACCCCCGCGGGTTGGTTCGAGGTCGACTCCACCCGCATCGACCGCCCGGGGCGCATCGACAAGATCATCAACCCCTACGTCAACACCCAGGACACCGCCGCCTGCGCCATCGAGCAGGAGAAGGGGCCTGTTGAGGACCCCAACGAAGCCAAGGTGGTGCAGATTCTCGAAAGCCCGCGCATGACCCGCGACAAGACGGTGATCCGCCTGCCGTCCTTCGAGAAGGTGCGCAACGACCCGGTGCTCTACGCCCACGCCAACCGCGTGCTGCACCTGGAGACCAACCCGGGCAACGCCCGCGCGCTGGTGCAGAAGCATGGCGAGGTGGACGTCTGGTTCAACCCGCCGCCCATCCCCATGACCACCGAGGAGATGGACTACGTGTTCGGCATGCCCTATGCGCGCGTGCCGCACCCGGCCTATGGCAAGGAGAAGATCCCGGCCTACGAGATGATCCGCTTCTCGGTGAACATCATGCGCGGCTGCTTCGGTGGCTGCACCTTCTGCTCGATCACCGAGCACGAGGGGCGCATCATCCAGAACCGCTCGCACGACTCGATCATCCGCGAGATCGAGGAGATGCGCGACAAGGTGCCGGGCTTTACCGGCGTGGTCTCCGACCTCGGCGGGCCGACCGCCAACATGTACCGCATCGCCTGCAAGGACCCGGAGATCGAGAAGCACTGCCGCAAGCCGTCCTGCGTGTTCCCCGGTATCTGCGAGAACCTCAATACCGACCACAGCTCGTTGATCGAGCTGTACCGCAAGGCCCGCGCCCTGCCCGGGGTGAAGAAGATCCTGATCGCCTCCGGCCTGCGCTACGACCTGGCGGTGGAGTCGCCGGAGTACGTCAAGGAGCTGGTCACTCACCACGTCGGCGGTTACCTGAAGATCGCGCCGGAGCACACCGAGCGTGGTCCGCTGGACAAGATGATGAAGCCGGGGATCGGCAGCTACGACCGCTTCAAGCAGATGTTCGAGAAGTACTCGAAGGAGGCGGGCAAGGAGCAGTACCTGATCCCCTACTTTATCGCCGCGCACCCGGGCACCACCGGCGAGGACATGCTCAACCTCGCCCTGTGGCTCAAGCGCAACGGTTTTCGCGCCGACCAGGTGCAGGCCTTCTATCCCTCGCCGATGGCCACCGCCACCGCCATGTACCACTCGGGCAAGAACCCGCTGCGCAAGGTCACCTACAAGAGCGACGGCGTGACCATCGTCAAGAGCGAGCAGCAGCGCCGCCTGCACAAGGCCTTCCTGCGCTACCACGACCCCAAGGGCTGGCCGCTGCTGCGCGAGGCGCTGACCAGCATGGGGCGCAGCGACCTGATCGGGCCCGGCAAGCACCAGCTGATCCCGGCGCACCAGCCGCAGGTCGACGAGTACCACAGCGCGCGGCGCAAGAACTCGACGCCGGCCGGCAGCAAGAAGGTGGGGGCTGGCGGCAAGATGCTCACCCAGCACAACGGCCTGCCGCCGCGCGCCAGCGACGGCAGCAAGCCCTGGGACAAGCGCGAGCAGGCCAAGGCGGCGGCCTTCGCCAAGCTGCAGGAGCAGAAGAAGGGCGGCAAGGCCGCGGGCGGCGGCAAGAAGAAGCCGCGCCCGGTAGCGCCGCGCTAGCATCGCAACGCCAGCCTCGTGCTGGCGTTGTCCTATCTGCTGCCTGGGGTCTGGATTCGCGGCTAAAGCCGCTCCTGCCCCGCGACCGGCTTGGCTTGTGCTCTACTTGGAACTATAGTTCCAAAATATAAGAACAACGCCGGAGTCCGTCATGCGTAGTGCCGCGCCATCCCTGCTCGCCCTGTCCCTGTTGCTCGCCGCTTGCAGCGAGTCGCCGCCGCCCGCGGCCGATCTGGACTTCCAGAAGCAGCTGCAGACCCGGCTGATCAAGGCCAAGCCGGGCGAGGTGATCGAGATTCCCGCCGGTACCTTTCAGTTCGATCGCGGCTTGAGCCTCAAGGTCAGCGGCGTGACCCTGCGCGGCGCCGGCATGGATCGCACCATCCTCAACTTCAAGGGGCAGAAGTCCGGCGCCGAGGGGCTGCTGGTGAACGCCTCGGACTTCACCATCGAGGACCTGGCCCTGGAGGACAGCAAGGGCGACGCGCTCAAGGTGGTCGGCGGCCGGAACATCATCATCCGCCGCGTACGCACCGAGTGGACCAACGGCCCGGCCACCGAGAACGGCGCCTACGGCATCTACCCGGTGCAGACCGAGAACGTGCTGGTCGACGGCGTGGTGGCCATCGGCGCCTCGGACGCCGGCATCTACGTCGGCCAGTCGCGCAACGTGGTGGTGCGCAACAGCCGCGCCGAGCGCAACGTCGCCGGCATCGAGATCGAGAACACCATCGGCGCCGACGTCCATGACAACCTCGCCACCGGCAATACCGGCGGGATCCTGGTGTTCAACATGCCCAACCTGCCGCAGCCGGGGCATACCACGCGGGTCTACCGCAACAGGGTCGAGGGCAACAACCACAAGAACTTCGGGCACAAGGGCACGCCGGTGGCGAGCATTCCGGCCGGCTCGGGGGTGGTGATCAACTCCAACGACCGGGTGGAGATCTTCGACAACGACATCGGCGAGCACCGAACCGCCAACGTCATCGTCAGCAGCTACTTCAGCACCGGCTACAGCGACCTCTCCACCGAGGAGGATTTCGACCCCTATCCGGAGGCCATTCATATCCACGGCAACCGCTTCGGCCCGGGCGGCGACAGCCCGGACAACCTCGAGCTGAAGGCGCTGAAGCTGGCCAAGTTCGGCCTCAACGGTCGCCTGCCCGACATCCTCTGGGACGGCTACGTCAACCCGGACAAGCTGGTGGACGGAAAGCTGCCGGCCCAGCTGGCGATCTGCATCGACAACGGCGACGCCGGCATCGTCAACGTCGACGGCCCTGGCGGCTACAAGAACATCAGCACTGACATTACGCCGCACCGCTGCGAGCTGCCGCACCTGCCGGCGGTGGAACTGCAGGCGGCGCTGGCCGAGGCGGGCGAGGACGCATGATGCGTGGCTGGCTGGTGATCGCCGCACTGCTGCTCGGCGCCTGCGAGCAGCAGCAGGCTCCGCTGCACCTGCCCAGCGGCGAGGACTATCCCGAGCGACTCAGCGCCTGGGGCGTACTGGAGCAACGCGACGGCCGGCTGCAGCCGGCCGCTGGCGTGCTGCCCTACGACCTCAATACGCCGCTGTTCACCGACTACGCGCACAAGCTGCGCACCCTCTGGATGCCCGCGGGCAGCCAGGCGCAGTACGCCGAGGCGCGCTTCGACTATCCCGTCGGCACCGTGCTGAGCAAGACCTTCTACTACCCGCGCGACACCCAGGGCCGTCTGCTGCGCAGCGAGCAGCAGGGCGCCGAGGCGGTCGAGCTGAAGCGGGTGCGGCTGATCGAGACGCGCATCCTGCTGCGCCAGGAGCAGGGCTGGGTGGCGCTGCCCTATGTGTGGGACGCCGCCCAGCGCGAGGCGACCCTGGACTGGGCCGGCGCCAGCTTCGATCTGCAGCTGCATGACGAGCGCGGCGAGGTGCTGGCGGTCGACTACCAGGTGCCGGACGCCAATCAGTGCGCCGGCTGCCACGAGGAGCAGGCAGGCAAGGGCGTGGCGCCGCTGGGGCCGAAGGCGCGCCAGTTGAACAAGGATTTCGCCTACGCCGAGGGGCTGGCCAACCAGTTGCAGCGCTGGCAGGCCGCGGGCCTGTTGCAGGGGCTGCCGCGCGACCTGGCCGAGGTGCCGCAAAACGCCCTGTGGGGCAAGCCGCGTGCGGGGGAGGGGGTGCAGGCGCAGGCGCGCAGCTACCTGGACGCCAACTGCGCGCACTGCCACAACCGCGAGGGGCCGGGGCGCACCTCCGGGCTCTATCTCGACCCGGATACACCGCTGGGCATCGCCTATGGCCTGTGCAAGCAACCGGTGGCGGCGGGCAAGGGCTCCGGCGACCGCCTGGTGGATATCCACCCCGGTGCGCCGGAGAAATCGGTGCTGAGTTTTCGCCTGCACAGCACCGACCCCAGCATCATGATGCCCGAGCTGGGCCGCTCCAGTGTCCATCGCGAGGGGCTGGAGCTGATCGACCGCTGGATCGCCAGCCTGGACGGCGAATGCTGAACCGTTACAGCTGGCCGGCCTGCCACTGCGCCTCGCGGTTGGCCAGGGCCGCGGCGATATCCTCGATGCGGTCGGAGGCGATGCTCTCCGGCAGCGGGTCGAGGCCGACGCTGGCGAACAGCTGACCATAGCTGTTGCGCAATTCGGCATAGGCCAGGTCGCGGCGCAGGTCGGCCTGCAGGGTGTTGAGCTCGCCCTGGATCAGCTCCAGCTCGCCGATGCCCTGAGCCTGGTAGCGGTTGCGCAACTGCTCGACGATCTGCCCGTCGAGGCCGGCCAACTGCTGGCTGGTCTGGAACTGGCGCTGGGCCTCGCGGAAATTGGCGTTGGCCACATGCAGTTGCGCCAGGATGGCCATCGACATCGCCTGGCGGCGGGCATCGGCCACGTCCTGACCGGCCTTGGCCACGTCGATGGCAGCCGGCGCGGAGAGCACGTTGAACAGGTTCCAGGTGACCTTGACGCCGTAGTCGGCCCAGCTCTGGTTGACCAGGAAGGAGTTGCTGTCGTAGTGGCCGCCGGCGGAGAACTCCAGGCCCGGCAGCAGGCGCAGCATGGCCTTGCGCGTTTCCGCGGCGCTGATGCGTGCCTGGTAGTCCTGTTCGCGCAGCTCGGGGCGGCTGGCCAGGGCCTCCTGCTCGAGCAGGTCGAACTCGACCTTGAGCTCCGGCACCTGATAGCCGGCATCGGGGGCCAGTTCGACCTCGGTGCCCAGGGGCAGGTTGATCAGGGTGGCCAGTTCGGTCTTGGCCAGCGACAGCGCGCGGCGCTGCTCCTCCAGCTGGCGGGTGGCCTCGATCAGCGCGCGCTGGTAGCTCAGTGCCTGGATCGGATCGCCGATACGCTGCTCGCTCAGGCGCTGGCTGTTGTCGCGGGCCTGGGCCACGCGGGTCATGAGGCTGTCGATCTGACTCAGCAGGCGGTCGGCGGCCACGGCGCGCCAGTAGGCGGAGCGCACGTCCTGGATGATGGTGTGCACCACCTTGCGCCGGCGCTCCTGCACGATCAGGCGCTGGTCGCCCTGCTGCTTGGCGCTGACGTAGCTGACGCCGAAGTCCAGCACGTTCCACACCATGGTCAGATCGGCGACGCCGCGGTCGCGATCCTGCGAGGTGGAGGGTTCCAGCGACTGGGTACCGGTCTCGACGCTCTGGCTGCTGGAGGCGCTGACGTTGCTGCGCCCGGCATAACCGGCCGACAGCGCCATGCGCGGCAGCATGTCGAAGCTGGCCAGGTCGACCTGGCGCTGGGCCATGGCTTCTTCCATCAGCTTCAGGCGCGCCTCGAGGTTGTACTTCACCGCGCGGGCCATGGCTTCGTGCAGGGTCAGCGGGCCGCTGAGCGGCTCCTGATCGGCGAACATGGCCTGCAGGTCGCTCTGCGCCCGCTGCTCGCTGGCACTGCGTTCGATGGGCTGGCTGGTCACTGCGCAACCGCTGATGGCCAGGCTCAGCAGGCTGACCGCGAATAGTGTGTGGCTCTTCTTCATCCTTGGGCCGCCCCCTTGTTACGGCACCGACTCACTGGTTTGTCGTTGTTATGCGTTTGGATCAGGCCGGCGGCTGGGCCGCCGCGACCTCTTGCAGGGCATGGGCCAGTTCGCGCAGCTGACGCTGTTCGCCCTCGCGCAGGTCGTGCAGTTGCTGGCCCAGCGTCGGTGCGCCGAAGATGGCACCAGCGCTGCCGCCGCCCCATTTCTTGCCGTCGAAGACTTCCAGCGGCTCGCTCTCCTGCAAGGCGTCGCTGCCGAAGATGCTGGACAGGCTGCTGGAACCGAACACGCCGCCATCACCGCCGCCGAAGCCGAGGAAGCCTCTGCCCGAGCCGTCGCCGCCGGCATCGCTGGAACTGGCGAAGACCTGTGCGATGTAGCTGGGTGCCAGGACGTTCTGGTTGATGAAGATATTGCCCAGGGTCGGAATGCCGCTGCCCAGGGTCGGTACCTCGAACAACGGCGGCGGCAGCAGCGGCGAGGTGCTCAGCGCCGGCGGCAGGCTCGGCAGGACGGGCTGCGGCGACGCGCTCGGGATATCGACGACGTTGCTCGGCGGATTGACGCGGAACTCCGGATCGCCTTCGCTTTGCGCCAGGCTGTAGGCCTGCCCGATCAGGCCGGTGACGAGCAGGTTGCCGGCGGCATCGGTGATGGCGCTGCCGTTGGCGTTCAAGGCCAGCGCCAGGGTGCCGCTGCCGGCCACGTTGGTGACGGTGATCTGGAAGGTACGGCTGTCGATCTGCACCAGGCTGCCCAGGGTACCGCTGGCGTTGCCGCTGGTGACCAGGCTGAAGTCGCCGAGATCCACGCCGCTTACGGCCTCGTTGAAGATAACGGTGTAGCGCAGGCTACCGGCATTGGTCGGCGCAGGGTCGACCGCGATGATGGCGCTGGCGCTGGGCGCGGTGGTGTCGACGATCACGCCGCTGCTGTCGCCGACATTGTTCAGCGCCAGGTTCAAGGCATTGCCGCTGGCGTCGCGCAGGGTCGCACCATTGCTGAGCAGGCCGCTGACGGCGATACCGTCGGCGTCGTTGTCCCCGGGCCGGACGCTGTACTGGAACACCAGGGTTGCGCTGCCTGAGCCGGCCACGTAATCGGCGAACACCGTGCTGCCGCCCATGTCGATGGCCAGGCGCGGGGTGCCGTTGACGATGACGGTTTCGCTGACGCTGACCACGAAGGTCAGGGTGTCGCCGGCGTTGTACTGCACCCCCACCGGCACGCTGACGCTGGCGACAGTGGGGACCACGCCGTCGACGACGATGTCGTGTTGCCCGGCGATGGAGTCGACACTGCCGGTGGCCGGCAGGCTGAGGATCGCGTCGCTGTTGCCGGCGTTGCGAATGCTGCCGCCGTTGAGCGTCAGGGCCGCACTGGACTGATAGTTCAGGTCGGCGCTGAGATCGCCGGCTTGCACGGTGTAGCGGAAGGTCAGGGTGTTGCTGCCGGAGCCGGAGACGAATACCGCGGTGCGGTCGATCAGACCGGTTTCCAGTAGCAGCGTGGGCACGCCCCCGGCAGTGTCGACGATCACCGCCTGGTCAAAGGTGACGGTCAGGTTGATGACATCGCCTAGCTTGTAGCTGCCGTTCGGGTTGAGCACGGCGATATCGGTGATCACCGGATTGATCGGGGTGACGGTGATGGCCAGGGTGTCGGTATCCGTCTGGGCGCCACCTGCTCCACTATTGCCCAGGTCGCTGGTGCTGATCTGGATGCTGGCCGGACCGCTGAAGGCGGCGGTGGGGGTGAAGAGCAGGCCGTTCAGCGCATTGTTGATCGCCGTCAGGGTACCGGTGAACGTCAAGGTGGCATCGGCCGTACCGTCGCCAGCGGTGAAGCTGAGTCCGGCGAGGCTACCCAGGGTGAGCAGGCCATTGCTGGCGGTCAGGGTGACTTGCAGGTTGCCGCTGCCAGCGTCTACATCGGCGATGCTGATGAGGTTGCCGTTGCCAGCGTTGAAGACCAGGCTGCCGCCCTGAGCGAGGCTCTGCGGAGCGGGCAGGTTGTTCACCGGCGCGTCGTTGATCGCGGTGATATTGAGGCTGGCGGTCTGGGTGGCATTGGCGCCGGCGCCATCGTTGAAGCGGATGTCGAGGTCGACGCTACTGGTCGGGGCTTCGCTGGTCGAGCGGTAGGTCAGCTGGCGCAGTACTGCATTCACGTCGGCCCGGGTCGGAGTTTCGCCGTTGGCGTTGGTGAAGGCGATGGTCAACTGGCCGGCCGTGGCGGTATTGAAGCTGGCGATGATCTGGCCATTTTTCACCAGGTTGTTGCCGGAGAGGCTGATGCCGTTGCCAGCGTTGAAGCCGAAGCTGTCGCTGGCCAGGGCGCCGCCATTGCGCACGATCACCAGCGAGGCGCCGTGGTAATCGCCGTTGCCGCCATTGAGCAGGTCGAGGTCGTCATCGCTCATGCTGGCATCGCTATCGATCACGATGGCGCTACCGTTCTCGACAAAGGTGCCGCCGCCATTGACGCCCGTCAGCACCGGTATGGCATTACCTTCTACCGCGCCGATATCCACGGTAGCGCTGACGCGCTGGTCGCCATTGGCATCGACTGGCAGTGCCTCGGTGGTATTGCCGTCGCCGTCCAGGTCGAAGGTATCGGCGGGCAAATTGGCATTGCTACCGGCTTCGAGCAGCGCACTGCCGGTTTGCGGACGGTGGGTTTGTATGGCACTGCCGTTGTAGTTGGCCAGGTTGCCCAGTAACAGGTTGCTGGTGCCCTGGTTGTTCAGGCTGCTGTTATTGGTAGCGATAGCAACGTTGCTACCAAAATAACTGTTGGTGGCAGTTTCGATAGTGCCGCCGACATCGTCTGCCGTGCCGCCAGTCGCCAGGGGGGAACCACTGGCACCTGCTGTCGCACCGGCGCCGGAGGTATTGCCCGCAACCACGGTATTCACAAAGGTATCGTTGCCATTGGCGTGGACACCGCCACCGGCGTCGGTTGATGCGTTTCCTACAATGGTGCTGTTGTAGATGAAGGCTGTGCCGGAGGTGATCCTGAGGCCGCCGCCGAGGGATGTTGCTCCTGTAGCGGCATTGCCGCTGATGGTGCTGTTGATAATGGTCAGGCTGCCAGTAGCGCCATACTGGATACCGCCGCCATGCGCGCTAGCACCGGTGGTGGTATTGCCACTGACAGTGCTATTGATGAGGTTAAGTGTGCCGCCGGAGCCCACAATGCGTATGCCGCCGCCGAAGGTGCTACTGGTGTTGCCGCTCACGGTACTGTTGATCATGGTGAGGGTTGCACTGGCACCATAAACACCGCCACCGCCCAGACCCGCATCGGTACTGTTGGTGAGGTTCGAGTCGCGCACGGTGACGCTGGAGCTGAAACCTATCTGGAGCGCTCCGCCACCGCCTGCGGTTGAACCCTGGGTCAGGGTCAGGCCCGTTATCTCAACACCACTCAGGCTGTTACTAATAGCCATCACCCGACTGGCGTTGTTGGCGGAGATGGTTACATCGGCCACGCCGTCATCATTCAGGTCGCCATCAAGCTTGATATTGGAATAGTTGATCTGGAGTTGGGTGCCATTGAGGGTGATGCTTCCACCCTGGTTACCGGCTGTGCCTGCGTCCAGGTCAAAGGTAATAGTGTCGCCTGCGCGTGCCCAATGCAGTGCCTCGCGTAGGCTCAGGCCGCCGCCGTCTGCCTGGTCGGCGGCAAAGCTGCCGCCTGCGCTTGCGTCGTCGCCGGTATCCAGGTTGGAGGTGACGAGCAAGGTGGCGTTGTTGACGGTGATCGCCAGGTTATCGCTATCCACATTGCCGACAGTGTCGGTGGTCTGGATGCTGAGGGTCTGGACGCCCGCGCCGTTGGGGGTGTAGGTCAGCCCTTGCAGAGCGGCATTCACTTCAGCCGCCGTGCCGGTGATGGTCACGGTGCCTGTGCCGTTGTTAATGATTCCCGCCGTGCCGCCGGAGGTGGCGGTCAAGGTGCCGCTGCCGACGGAGATGACGACCGTCAGGTTGCTGCCATCGCTCACCGTGATCGCATTGCCGTTGCCGCTACTGAATACCAGCGGGGTAACGGTATCGGTGATTTGCCCGACGGGCAGGCTGTTGACGGGGGCCAGGTTATCAATGGCGTAGTTGTTGGAATCGCTGGTGCCGCTGCCGGCGTTGCCTGCCGCATCCACCACGCCGGTTTTATTCAGGGTGATCAGGTTGCTGGCATCTTCCACACTGGCATTGGGGGTGAGGGTTGCAGTCCAGGTGATGCCGCCGTCGGCGCTGGTGAGGTTGCTCAGCACAGCGCTGGCGACGGTGAAATCATTCGCCGCAAGGCCGGTCACCGCTTCGCTGAAGGTGATGGTCACCGTAGCGGTTTCGCCCGCTGCCAGTGCGCTGTCGCTGACGACGATGCTGAGCGCATCGGGGCGCAGGGTATCGATCTGGTAGTTGTTGGAATCGCTGGAGCCGGTTCCGGCGTTGCCTGCCGCATCCTGCACGCCTGTGTTGTCCAGGGTGATCAGGTTGCTGGGGTCTTCCACAGCGGCATCGGGCGTCAGGGTGGCGGTATAGGTGATGTTGTCCGAAGTGAACAGATTGCTGAGGCTGCCGTTGGCGACGATGAAGTCGGCCGTGGTCAGCCCGGTCACCGCTTCGCTGAAGACGATGGTCACCGTGGCGGTTTCACCGATGGAGAGCGCGGTGTCGCTGACCACGATGGTCGCCGTCGGGCGTTGGCTATCGATGGCGTAGTTGTTGGAGTCGGTGGTGCCGCTGCCGGTGTTGCCTGCCAGGTCGATTACCCCGGTGTTGTCCAGGGTGATCAGGTTGCTGGAGTCGGTGACGTTGGCGCTCGGCGTCAGGGTAGCGGTGTAGGTGATGTTGTCCGAGGTGAACAGATTGCTGAGGCTGCCGTTGGCGACGATGAAGTCGGCCGTGGTCAGCCCGGTCACCGCTTCGCTGAAGGTGATGGTCACCGTGGCGGTTTCGCCGACAGCCAGGGCAGTATCGTCGACCAGGATGCTGGCTGTCGGGCGTACGCCGTCTACCACCAGTGCCTTGTTGGCACTCAGGGAGCCAGCGGTGCCCTGGGTCGGCAGGGTCAGAACGGCATTGTCGGCGGTAGCGTTCTGGATGGTCGCGCCGTTGAGTGCCAGGGCTGCCGTGGACTGGTAATCCAGGTCGGCGCTGAGGTCGCCGGCCTGTACCGTGTAGCTGAAGGTCAGGGTGTTGCTGCCGGAGCCGGACACATAGGTCGCGATGCGGTCGGTCAGACCTGTCTCCAGCAGCAATGTGGGCGTGCCGCCAGTGGTATCGACCGTCACCGCTTGGTTGAAGGTGGTGGTGATGGTGATGGTATCGCCCGCTTTGTAGCTGCCATCCGGCGTGGAGGCGCTGACATCGGTTATCCGCGGGTTGAGGCTGTTGACCGTGATAACGAGCGTGTCGCTGTCGCTCTGTGCACCGCCGCTGCCGCTCCAACCCTGGTCGTCAGTGGTGATCTGGAGACTGGCGGCACCGTTGTAGCCTGCGGTGGGGCTGAAGGTCAGGCCGTTCAGGGCGTTGTTGATGTCGCTGATGCTGCCGCTAAAGGTCATGCTGGCGTCAGCAGTACCATCGCCCGTAGTGAATGTCAGGCCCGTGGTGCCGCTGAGTGTCAGCAGACCATTGCTGGCGCTCAGCGTCACTTCGACGGTGTTGGAACCGGCATCCACGTCGCCGATGCTGATCAGGTTGCCGTTGCCGCTGCTGAAGACCAGGCTGGCATCCTGATCGACGTTCTGCGCGCCGGGCAGCGAGTTGACCGGGGCATCGTTCACCGCGCTGACATCCAGGGTCACCGTGGTGCTGTCGGTTTGTGCACCACCGCTGCCGGTGTTGCCGCCATCGTCGATCTCGATGGTCAGCGTGACGTCCGAGGTGGCGTTGCTGGCGGTGGTAAATACAACACCAGCAGCGGAGATAAACGTGTTGATATCGCTAATGCTGCCGGTCAGGGTCATGGCGCTGCTGGTGCCGCCGACGGTGACGCCAGCGGCGCTGGTAGCGCTCAGGCTGCCGCTGGGGACCGACAGGGTGACTGTCACCGGGGAGGTGCCGGCATCGACGTCGCTGAAGCTGATACCGGTCAACGCGGTTGGCATGTCTTCGCTGACGATTATGGAGGCTGGGGCCGTAACGGTCGGTGCATCGTTGACGGCGCTGACCACGATGTCGAAGGTATCGCTAACGCTGCCGCCATTGCCGTCGCTGGCGATCACCTCAATGCTCAGCGTGCCGGCATCGGCGTTGCCTGGCGTGCCGCTGAATGTCCGGGTGAGTGCATCGAAGCTGAGCCAGGCGGGCAGGGCGCCGCCGCCGACCAGTTGTACGCTGTAGCTCAGGGTGTCGCCGGCATCCATGTCGTTGAAGGTGTTGGCGGCAAACTGGAAATTGAAGGCCGTGTCTTCGCTGGCATTCTGGTTGGCAATGGCATTGGCCAGCGTGGGGGCGTCGTTGGTGTTGGCCACCAGGATATTGAAGGTGTCGGTAACGCTGCCGCCATTGCTGTCACTGGCGATGACATCGATGCTCAGCGTGCCGACATCGCCGTTGCCCGGCGTGCCGCTGAAGGTACGGGTGACTGGGTCGAAGCTGAGCCAGGCGGGCAGGGCGCCGCCACCGGCCAGTTGTGCGCTGTAGCTGAGGGTGTCGCCGGCATCCACGTCGTTGAAGGTGTTGGCGGCGAACTGGAAGCTGAAGGCCGCTTCCTCGGTGGCATTCTGATTGGGGATCGCGTTGGCCACGGTGGGTGCATCGTTGGTATTGGCCACGACGATGTCGAAGGTATCGGTAACGCTGCCGCCGTTGCCGTCGTTGGCGATGACATCGATGCTCAGCGTGCCGACATCGGCATTGCCCGGCGTGCCGCTGAAGGTGCGGGTGGCGGCATTGAAACTGAGCCAGGCGGGCAGAGCGCCGCCGCCAGCCAGTTGCGCGGTATAAGTCAGGGCACCGCTGACATCCACGTCGTTGAAGGTGTTGGCGGCGAACTGGAAATTGAAGGCCGCATCCTCGCTGGCATTCTGGTTGGGAATCGCATTGGCCACAGTTGGGAGATCGTTGACCGGGGTGACATTGACCGTGACATCGGCATTGTTGCTGGTACCACCATCGCCGTCGCTGACGGTGATCCGCACGGTACGTGCTGCGCTACTGGGGTTATCGTTATTGCTGTTGGAGTAGGTCAGGTTGCGTACCAGCGCCTGAACGGCTGCGGGGGTGGCATCGCCGTCGAGTGTGATGACCAGGCTGTTGCCGGCAGTGCCACCTGCGTAGGTACCGATCTGCGTACCACCAAAGGTGATGGCCGAGCCGGATACGCCGATCTGGCCGGCGCCGGTACCCTGATTGCGGATGGACAGCACGTCCTCCGCTGCGACGCCGTTGCTGATGATGGAGACGGTGACATTACCCGTATCGAAGTTGGCCGAGTCGCTGTCGGTCACCGTGGCATCTGCGTTCTCGTCCAGCAGGACGGGGCTGCCACCTTCGACAAAGGTGGCGGAGTTGCCATTGAGGTTGTTGATGATTGGTGCGGAGTTTGGCGGATTGGTATCGCCAGTAAAATCGTCAATTGCCAAACCAAAGAAATCTGTAGAGGTAAGCCGTACCTCATCGACCCTGATACCTCCAAAGTTCAGGGTTGTAGTGCCCGTTGTGAATACCTGAGCAGATCCTACAAGTACCCCATTCAGATAGCCGCCTACGGTGACACTCTCGTTACCGCCCGGATTATCAATGTAGATACTGGTAAAGGTGAAATCTGCAAGGTCTGTGCGCGTAATGGTCACGCGCTCGGTAGTGCTGGTATTAAAGGCTGATGATAAAAGCGTCATGGCAGCAGAGCCGCCTGAGCCGAAATTATCAAATGCCAGTCCGCCCCCAGCAGCGCCACCGTCACCATCGGCAGTGAATGTATAGGTGTAAGACACACCGCCAAGCGTGCGGTCAAAGCTATTGCTGGTAGTGCCTGGGTTAGTAGTGAAATTATCACTGAAGGCTGCAAGTAAGCCCGAATATGAACCAATGTTCAGCGAGACAGTTTCCACACTTCCCCGAGTCGCTTCGAGTACCCAATCACCGCCTTTATCGGCGGCGCCAGTTGGGTCGGTCGAGGCGGCTATGTCGGCGCCGGTCGCCGCAGCCAGTGACTGGATGAAATTCACGCCACTGCCATCGGCCCCGACATGGCAGCCATACAACAAAATATCGCCGGAAGAGCTCAGGGCACTGCCAATATCTGCCAGCAGGGCGTTGTTGGCGGCGACGTAGGCATCGTCGATCCAGACGTTACCCAACTGCACTTTGCCGGCATCGCCATGACTGAACACGTGTATGGCATCGATGTCGCGACGTCCGTCCAGGTAGTCGGCGATTTGTCGTAAACCATCCTGGTCGCCATCCAGTACCACGACCTCGGTACCGGGTTTCAAGGCGGACACCAATTGCTGGTAATCCTTGACGCTGCTGTCGACGAATACCACCTCTTGGCGGTTGTCCGTCGTGCCGGTCGGAGTGGCGGCGAGGTTTTCGCTGCCGGAGTGGGCGTCCTGGCCGGAGGCCGGGCCTTGGGCCGCATCGGCGGAGGGCACGGCAGTAGCCGTTTCTGCCACCGTGGCGGCGACTGCGCCGTCGAACAGCATGCGCGGTTCCAGCGCCATGGCCAGTGCGCTTCTGGCCGGCAGTTCGGCTGGTCGAGCGGTCGCAGTCTTTCTCCACCACATAGTGAACCTCCTACAGCATGCAAAATCGGGGAAAGCCGGGCTTTCCCCTTGTTCCTGTTACCGATCCACAGAAGGGATCAGTTGCGCGATGGGAAGATGCCTTCCAGTGCAATGACGAAGTTGGTGCCGAGAAACGGGTTCAGTACCGAGAACGGCATACTCCCACCCGAGGCATTGACCGTGACGGTCGGCGCCGGAACGTTCACGGCGGTGTTGAACGGAGCCAGCGTGGTATCGGCTGCCCCGGTGCAATACAGCGTCCCGGCTCGGCCACCCGCTGCGATCGGTCCCAGCACGGTGGTCGTTCCCGGGGCGGATTGGGTGGTACCGGTGGTGGCGGCAGGGATAGCGACCTGCGCCGTAGCCGAACTCGCCGAGGCCGTTGCGACATGGTTGTGCATCGGCATCTGGTTGAGGGTCAGGGTGACGTTCTCGGTGCCCGCCATCTCCCCCTGGACGACCGCGCTCAGGCCCGGCCCCTGTCCCATGCCTACCGGGCTACGGCCGCGGTAGTCCGGCAGGCCGAAGGTGGTCTGGCCGTCGCCGCCGTAGAGGGTGCCCAGCAGTGCGAACAGTGCGTTGTTCTGCGCAATGCTCAGCAGCTGTCCTTGGCACATCGCCCAGCCCCTCGGCGCGAAGTTGAAACCGACCATACGAATCTCGCCCAGAAATGGATCGCTCATTGCTGTATCTCTCCTTGATGAAGCCGCACTCGCGGCAGTGTTGTCGTGCTAGAGCTGGGTAGCGACGGTGCCATCGCGCTTCACATGAAAAATGGCCTGCAGCAGGTGGCGGTCGCCGTCCTCGTCCGGGCCGATGGGCGTCAGCATGACGTGCCACTCGGCGCCCTCAGGGCTGCAGAGCCGGTAACCGTGCTGGGGCAACTGGACGCCCGCGGGCTGGGCGAAGACGGCGTTGTAGCAGTGGTAGCGAGCGTTCATCGCGGCGCCTTCGGCCACTTCCAGCAAGGTGATGGCGAGCCCCTGCCCCTCGTCCCAGCGCAGCCGCCAGTCCCGCTGGAGATGGCGCTCGAGCTCCGCGAAGCTCGGTACCAGGCTCATGCCGACACCGCCAGGGCAGGCGCGGGCGCGCGCTGCATCTGCAAGTAGATGTGATTGGAACCGGTGACCCCGAATCCGCAACGCTCATACAGGCGTCTGGCTGGATTGGTCGGCTCGACGAAAAGACGGATGGTCTTTCCGGTGGCGTCCGCCTCGTCGGTCAAGGCGCGCAAGAAATGGCTGCCGATACCCTGGCCGCACCGTTCGGGCAGCAGGGAGATGTCAATGAGATTGAGCGTGGTCGGTCCACGGAAGATATACAGCCGACCGATGGCGCATTCGCCCATGCAGATCAGCGAGAGAGCCGCGCCCTGATAATGCGCCTTGTAGTACTGGTGCTGGGCGGTGAACTGCTGGGCGAGGAAGGCGTCTTTGCTGGCCTTGTCCCAGGGTAGCTGCGCCACTTCATCGGCGCGGGTGCTGGCATACAGCGCCTGCAAGAACGCCAGGTCGGCGTCGGCGATGGGGCGGAGGTTCAACTCGAAAGTCGGCATGAGGTGAGCGTCCCTGCGGGTTGCCCCGCGTCGGGGCGGCCATTTGTTATTCATTTATACGGCGCTAGTCCGGCCGAGGTTAGCGAAGCTGCAGGCGGATCGCCAGTATTTACTGCCCCGGGCCGGTACTTTTGCCAAACGCTTGTATGGCCCGCGCGCGTTACAAGTCTATGCATCGCGCAAGCGCAGGCGCTCCAGCCTTGCGTAGGGCTCGCCCGCCCAGCGCTCGATCGCCGCGCGCAATGCCGCATCCGCCGACTCGCGCTTGCCTTGACTGTCGGCGCTGAAGGACAGGCTCGGCTGCTTGGCATCGAAGGCGGCGACTTCCTGCAGGCGCGGCAGATCCGCGGCGTTCACGCCGACCAGCGGCGCCAGGCGTCCCCAGAGGGCATCGGGCAGTTCGCTGTAGTTGACCGGCACGCCGCCCAGTTGCAGGCACAGCTGCAGTCCGCCCTGGAGAATCCGGCCGATCATCCGGCAGGTGTGTTCCTGTGGCGACAACGGCGGGTCGTCCGGCCGCTCCAGTCCCGAGGGTCCGAGCAGGCCGGGAACGCGCTGCAGGCCGGGTTGGCGTAGCTGGGACACGGCGATTTCCAATGGGTCGCGATAGAGGAACAGGCGCGGCACCTGTGGATAGAGTGCCTGCAGGAACTGGGCCTCGAACAGATTCCAGGCATCCAGCTTGATCAGCAGGCGCTGCTCGTCGCCGCGCCGGCGCTGTCCGTAGGCCGACAGCAGGGCCGCGACCCAGCGTGGCTGATGCGCCGCCGCTTCGGGGGCGAGGTAATGGGCGCGCAGCAGGCGATCCAGCGGCGGCGGTTCGGACAGCACGATATTGGGCGCAAGCCCCGCCAGCATCTGCGCCAGCAGGGTGGAGCCGCAGCGCGAGGCATGGAAGATAAAGGCACTGGGCGCCAGCCCCGGGCTGATCGCCTGCCACGCCAGCAAGTCGTCCAGGCCGGTTTCGCGGCGTAGCGCCTGGTTGAAGGGCAGCCGCAGGGCCTGTTCGACATCGTCGCGAAAGAACGGACGGCTCAGCCGTTGCTCGCCGAACCAGCACCAGTCCACGCGCCACTGGCCGGCGCTCAGCCAGGTGCGGATCGGCAGCCAGCCGGCGAAGTCCACGGCGCGATTCATGCTCGCCATTGATCGTTCCATGTCTGTTTGCCCTGGCGCATGGCGCGGCGCACCTCGGCCTCGGAGAACGGCAGACCGAGTTGCTCGCCCAGGCGCAGGGTCGCGTCGATGAAGTCCCGGGTATCGCTCAGGCTGCGCAGGTGTGCGGCCAGCTCCGGCTGCTGCGCCAGCCTCTCGCGCAAATCGGCGAAGGCCTGCTCCCCGCGGCTCGGGCGCAGCGCCGGGGTCTGCCCCAGGCCGCGCCCGATCGTCTCCAGCAGCCAGTCGCAGGGAGCGCAGTCGAGCACCAGGTGGATACGCGGCTGGCGGCTGGGGTTGTCCACCCGATGCGGCCGCGACAGGTCGAGGAACCAGCATTCGCCGGGCTGCATCGGCACCTGCAGGCCGTCGAGGAGAAATTCCACCCCGGGCGGGCTGAGCAGCGGCACGTGCAGGCGCAGGTCGGCGTCGGGCTGGCCCAGGTCGGGGTCGCAGTGTTCGTGGATGCGCGCACCGGGGCCCAGGCGCAACAGGCGCACGCTGCGCAGCGGGGCGCGGAAGGCGGCGAGCAGCTGGTGCCAGGCCGTGTCGTCCTGCCACCAGGCGCTGGCTTGCGCGGCGCCGCGGCCGGGGGCCAGCGGCAGCGGTGCGTCCGCGGCGCCGATCAGCGTCACACCGCTCCAGTCGCCCTGGTAGTAGTCGCGGTTGAAGTGCTGCTGCCAGGCGTCGGGCTGCACCCGCGCGAGGGCGGCGAGCAGCGCTGCCAGTTCGATCTGCAGGGGCAGGCGCGAGCAGGCGGGGAGTGCGTGGTGGGCCATGGTGCTGTTCTCTATCCCTTTGAACAGGTGCTTAAAAACCGCTTTCGCGCACCCCCAGGGCGGCGACCCGGCGCCAGACGGCGGCGAGGATGGATTCGCGGCGGCCGTCGAGTATGGCCACGCCCAGTTGCGGTTGCGCCGGCGCCGCCAGCGCCTGTTGCGCGGTCAGGCGCACGCCGTACTGGGCCTGCAGCGGCTGTGCGCGTTGCTGCTCGTCGCGGCGCACGGCAATCGGCCCGCCGTGGTCAGAGGCCAGCGCGGGCTGGTCGAGGTAGGCGGCACCGGTGGCATCCACCTCGCCGAGCGTCACCGCCAGCGCCGGGCGCAGCGGGTCGGCGCTGGCGATAAAGCGGCCGCTGCTGCCGGGTTCGAGGCGCCACAACGACTCTTCGGCTAGGTAGCCGCGCAGGCGCACCTGCTGTTCGACCACGCGCAGCAACGGCTGCTGCGGCGACAGCCAGAGCCCGGGCGCCAGGTCTGCCGGCAGGTCGCGTATCAGGCCGTCGTGCGGCGCGCGCAGCTGCAGGCGCTGGCGCTGGGCGGCCAGGCCGCGGTATTCGGCGACGGCGGCGGCCAGGTTCCGTTCGAGGATGGCGCTGTCGGCCGCCGTCTCGCTACGCCCGGCCTGGCGTTTGAGCTGCAACTGGAGAATCGCGATTTCGCTGCGGACGATGGCCTGGCGCGAGTCCAGGTCGGGGGACTCCAGCTCCAGCAGCAGCTCGCCGCTGCGCACCGTCTGGCCGTTGCCGGCGTGCAGCTGCTTGAGGCGCGCCGCCAGTGGCGCATGCAGCGCGCTGACCCGGCTGGCTTCGAGCAGCGCCGGTACTTCCACGGCGCTGCGCCAGGGCACCAGCAGCACCGCCAGCAGGCCGAGCAGGACGGCGCCGACGCGCAGCGTCTTGCCCGGCTGCGCCTGCCCGCGGCGTTGCCACCACTCCTGCCACTCGCGCCAGATCGGCAGGCCGATGAACCAGGCCAGTTCCACCAGCATCAGGAAGATGCCCAGCAGCTTGAAGAACATGTGGTACACCGCCAGGGCGATGCCGAGGAACAGCGCCGCGCGCCACAGCCAGGCGCCATAGCCCCAGAACAGCAGCCGGCGCTGCATGGCCGGCGACCAGGGTTCCGGTGCGGGCTCGCCGTAGCCGAACAGCGCCTCGCGCAGACGCCAGCGGCACAGGGCGAAGGCGCGCCCCTGCAGGTTGTCCACGCCCCACAGGTCGCTGAGCAGGAAGTAGCCGTCGAAGCGCATGAAGGGGTTGAGGTTGATGATCAGCGTGGTGATCCAGGTGGCGCTGGCGAGCATGAAGGCGGCAGTGCGCAGCGGCCCGTCCGGCAGCAGCGACCAGGCCAGCAGGGCGAGTGCCGCCAGCAGCAGTTCGGCGAGCACGCCGCCGGCGCCGATCAGCAGGCGCGAGCGCCGCTGGTTGACCCGCCAGGCATCGCTGACATCGGTGTAGAACATCGGCAGCAGCACCATGAACGCCAGGCCCATGCTCTGCACCCGGCAGCCGGCGCGCTTGGCCATGTAGGCGTGGCCGAATTCGTGGCACAGCTTGGCGAAGGTCAGGGCGACGCCGAAGGCCAGCGCCCCGCCCAGGCTGAACAGGTGCGGGAAGGTGGCGATGAAACGATCCCAGTCGCGTGCCACCAGAAACAGGCCGAGGCCCAGCAGCAGCGGCAGGCCGATGCGCAGCAGGTTCGGACCATGGCGCTTCAGCCAGGGCCAGGTGCGGTCGAGGAAGGCGTCCGGGCGCCACAGCGGGATGCGGAAGAACAGGTACTGGTGCAGCAGGCTCTGCCACCAGCCCTGGCGCTGCTGCGCCGCCTTCTGTGCGTAGCTGCCGCGCTGCTGCGCGTCGGCGGCGCTGAGCAGGTCGTGGCCGGCGAGAAAGCGCAGCATCTCCTGCAGCTCGGCCTCGTCGAGCGGTGGGCCGGATTCGGCGTTGGCCGCCGCGAGCACCCGTTCGGGATCGCCCAGCGGCCAGTGACGCAGCAGGCGAATGGCCGCGGCGCCGAGTTTGAAGTAGCGGCCGCGCAGCGGATCGGCCAGGGTCCATTGCGGCGCGCCGTCCGGCGCCGGGGCGGCGCTGGACAGCTGCAGGTCGGGGCGCAGCGCCGGCAGGGCCATCTACAGGCCCAGCGTCTGGCGCAGCGCGGCCAGCGGCCGGCGCAGCAGGTAGAACGCCAGCGGCGCGCGTGCGCCATAGAGCTTGGCGGTGCCGCGCAGGCCGATGCGCGGCGGCGCTGCGTTGAATTCGGCGTCCAGGCGGTAGGCCAGCTGGCCGCCGGGCAGCGGCTGCGCCTCGTAGGCCTGGCGTTGCAGGCGCGCCTGGTGACGGTGCAGCGGGTCGCTGTCGAGGAACAGGGCGATGGCGGCGCCGGGCTGGAAGTCCAGCGCGTCGGCCACCGCCAGGTCGATGCGCAGTTCGGCCTGGGTCGGGTCGGCGATCTGCATCAGCCGCTCGCCGGTCTGCACCGGCTTGCCGGTCCAGCGCTGGGCGTCGGCGAACACCGCGATGCCGTCGCGTTCGGCGCGTACCTCGGTGCGCGCCAGCAGCTCCCGGGCGTAGTCGCGCTCGGCGCGTTTCTGTTCGACGCGAGCGGCAAACAGGTCGATGCGCGCGCTCGATTCGGCGTCGCTGAAGGCGCGCTGGGCGTTGGCCTTGAGCTCGGCCTCGGCCACCTGCAGGCTGCGCTCGGCGACGTCGGCCTGGGCGCGAATGGCAGTGGCGTCGAAGCGCAGCAGCACCTCGCCCGTGCTCACCGCCTGGTTGGGCTTGACCAGAAACTCCGCAATCACGCCGTCCAGCGGCGCGGCCACCACCTGGCCGCCGAGCGGCACCACCTCGGCCGGCGCCAGCACCGACTGGCGCACCGGCAGCAGCAAGAGCAGCAGCACGGCGGCGGCCACGCCGAGCACCTTGCGCCGCGGCCAGCGCAGGCGCCACGGCTGACGCGGTTGCAGGGCCAGCCAGGCGTGGCCGTAGCAGTCGCCGAGCTGGCCGAGCAGGGCCTGTTCGGCCTCGCTCCAGGGCTGCTCGCGGGCGATCCACAGGCCGCCGAAGACCTGGCCCTGGCGATCCAGCAGCGGCAGCCAGAACACCGCGGCTGCCGACAGGCTCTGCCAGTCGGCGCGCAGCGCGGCGCTCAGCGAGTCCGTTGCGACCACCTGGGCCTGGGGCGCGCGCCCCTGCTTGTGCAGCTGCGCGGCGGCGTTCTCGACGAAGGCGACGAAGGGCGCGTTGGCCTCCACCACGCTGATGGCGGTCAGCGCGCGCACCTTGCCGGCGATCAGCAGGGCGGCGTGGCGGTAACCGAACAGCGGCTGGGCATCGTTGACCAGGGCGTAGGCCAGTTGGTCGAGGGTGGCGGCGCCGCGGGCCTGGCGCTCCAGGCTGAGCAACTGGGCGACGATTCGCTCGGCCAGGCCCGGCGCCTGCGCGGTCATGGTGCCTCCGCGAAGCGCGCGCTGCCGCTCATGCCGGCCAGCAGGCCCTGGGCATCCGCCGGCAGGCTGCCGATCAGCAGCAGGGTCTGGCTGCCTTCGTCGATGCGCGCGCCGAGGCGTTTGACGGCCGCCTGCAGCGGCTCGCCGGTCTCGTCCGGGACGAATGCGAAGGGCTGGCCGGGGGCGAGCCGGCCGAGCCAGGCCGAGGGCACCAGCAGGTGCACCTCCAGGGTGCGGTTGTCGACTATCTCCAGCAGCGGCGTGCCGCTGGCCACGCTCTCGTGCGGCTGGGCGCGGCGCTGCACCACGCGGCCGTTGAACGGGGCGACGACGCTGCAGCGCTTGACCTGCACCTGGTACACCTGGGCCTCGGCCAGCGCCTGCGCCTGGCGCGCCTCGGCCAGCGCCACCTCGAAGCGGCCGACCGAGTTGAGCGCGACCAGCTGCTTCTTGTGGCTCAGTTCCTCGCGGGCGGCGCGGGCGGCGGCCTGGGCGGCATTGAGCTGGGCCTGGTAGGCGCTGCAATCGAAGCGCACCAGCACGTCGCCCTTGGTGAAGTCCTGGCCGTCGGCGAACGGCATCTCGACGATGCGCCCGGGCAACTCGCTGGACAGCACGGCCTGATCGCGCGCGCGCAGCACGCCGCGCACCTGGCGTTCGCCGGCGTCCGGCGCAGCCGCGACGAAGGACTCCAGCAGCGGGTCTTCGGCCCAGAGCGGCGGGCTGAGCAGCAGGGCGAGCAGGCCGAGCAGGGGCAGGCGGGGCGAGTGGTGGCGCATTGGACACGTCCTTGCGAAGAAGTGCTGGGAGTCTAAGGCAGAAGTGGTTTGCGGCAAATTGGCCGTGGCGGCGCGCCATTGTGGTGCGCGATGTCGGCGCTGGTGCGCGGGCGGGCCTGTCGTTGGTGCGCGAGCCCTGCGACGCGGCCCGCGCGGGCGCGCGCCCCGTTCCCTGGCATAAGTCTTGCGCGGCTTGGCAGGTCGTCCAGGCTTGCAGGAGGCCGCCGTGTCGATCCATGTCGCGCTGCACCACGTCACCCACTACCGCTACGACCGTGCGGTGAACCTCGGCCCGCAGCTGGTGCGCCTGCGCCCGGCGCCACACAGCCGCACGCGCATCCTCTCCTACGGGCTGAAGGTCGAGCCGGGCGAGCACTTCGTCAACTGGCAGCAGGACCCGCAGGGCAACTACCTGGCGCGCCTGGTGTTCCCCGAGAAGACCCGCGAGCTCAGGGTGGAGGTGGATCTGGTCGCCGAGATGGCGGTGTTCAACCCCTTCGACTTCTTCCTCGAACCCTATGCCGAGCGCATTCCCTTCGCCTACACCGAGGGCGAGCAGCGCGAGCTGGCGCCCTACCTGGTCAAGCTGGCGGCCACGCCGAAGTTCGCCGAGTACCTGGCCAGCATCGACCGCGCGCCTGTGCCCAGCGTGGATTTCCTGGTGGCGCTGAACCAGCGGCTGTCCGGCGATATCCGCTACCTGATCCGTCTGGAGCCGGGCGTGCAGACGCCCGAGCAGAGCCTGGAGAAGGCCTCCGGCTCCTGCCGCGACTCGGCCTGGCTGCTGGTGCAGCTGCTGCGCCACCTGGGCCTGGCGGCGCGCTTCGTCTCCGGCTACCTGATCCAGCTGACCGCCGACGTCAAAGCCCTCGACGGCCCCTCCGGCACCGACCAGGACTTCACCGACCTGCACGCCTGGTGCGAGGTGTACCTGCCCGGCGCCGGCTGGATCGGCCTCGATCCCACCAGCGGGCTGTTCGCCGGCGAGGGCCATATCCCGCTGGCCTGCAGCCCCGAGCCGTCCTCGGCGGCGCCGATTTCCGGCGCGCTGGACGAGTGCGAATGCGAGTTCGAGCACCAGATGCAGGTGGAGCGCATCTGGGAGGCGCCGCGGGTCAGCAAGCCCTACAGCGCGGCGCAGTGGCAGGCGATCGATGCCCTTGGCCGGCAGATCGACGAGGACCTGCAGCGCCACGACGTGCGCCTGACCATGGGCGGCGAGCCGACCTTCGTCGCCCTCGACTACCCCGACGACGAGGAGTGGAACACCGCCGCGCTGGGGCCGAACAAGCGGCGCCTGGCCGCCGAGCTGTTCCACCGCCTGCGCGCGCACTATGCGCCCCGCGCCCTGGTGCACTTCGGCCAGGGCAAGTGGTACCCGGGCGAGCAGCTGCCGCGCTGGTCGCTGAACTGCTTCTGGCGCCAGGACGGCGAGCCGATCTGGCACGAACCCAGGCTGCTGGCCGACGAAACGCGCGGCTACGGCGCCGACGCTGACACCGCCGCGCACTTTCTCGCGGCCCTGGCGGCGCGCCTGGATGTGGACGGCGAGTGCGTCTTCCCGGCCTACGAGGACTGGTTCTATTACCTGTTGCGCGAGCGCAAGCTGCCGGACAACGTCACCCCGGACGATTCGCGGCTGAGCGATGTGCTGGAGCGCGAGCGCCTGCGCAAGGTGTTCGACCAGGGCCTCGATGCCGTGGTCGGCCAGGTGCTGCCGCTGGCGCGGCGGGTGGACGGCGCCGGCTGGCAGAGCGGCCGCTGGTTCCTGCGCGACGAGCACTGCCGCCTGCTGCCGGGCGACTCGCCCTTAGGCTACCGCCTGCCGCTGGACTCGCTGCCCTGGGTCAGCCAGGCCGACTACCCCTATATCAACCCGGCCGATCCGGGCCAGCGCTTCGCCCCGCTGCCCAGCCCGGCGCAGATCCAGCGCCAGCTGCGCGGCGTCTGGCGCGGCGCCGGCGGCAACGGCCAGGCGCCGCGCCCGGCGGTCGGCCAGTCGGCGCCCGGTATCGTGCGCACCGCGCTGTGCGCCGAGCCGCGCGAGGGGCGGCTGTATCTGTTTATGCCGCCGCTCAGCCATCTCGAAGAGTACCTGGAGCTGGTCGCGGCGATCGAGGCGGTGGCCGCCGAACTCAACTGCCCGGTGCTGCTGGAGGGCTACGAGCCGCCGCAGGACCCGCGCCTGCAGTATTTCCGCGTCACCCCCGACCCCGGGGTGATCGAGGTCAATATCCACCCGGCCAGTACCTGGGATGAATTGGTCGAGCGCTGCGAGTTTCTCTACGAGGCGGCGCGGCAGTCACGCCTGAGTAGCGAGAAATTCATGCTCGACGGCCGCCACACCGGCACCGGCGGCGGCAACCACTTCGTCCTCGGCGGCGCCACGCCGGCGGACTCGCCCTTCCTGCGCCGCCCCGATCTGCTGCGCAGCCTGATCGGCTACTGGCACAACCACCCGTCGCTGTCCTACCTGTTTTCCGGCCTGTTTATCGGCCCCACCTCGCAGGCGCCGCGGGTGGACGAGGCGCGCAACGACGCGCTGTACGAGCTGGAGATCGCCTTCGCGCAGATGCCCGAGCCGGGCCGCGACTGCCCGCCCTGGCTGGTCGACCGGCTGCTGCGCAACCTGCTGGTGGACGTCACCGGCAATACCCACCGCGCCGAGTTCTGCATCGACAAGCTGTACTCGCCGGATGCGGCCAGCGGCCGCCTCGGCCTGCTCGAACTGCGCGCCTTCGAGATGCCGCCGCACGCGCAGATGAGCCTGGCCCAGCAACTGCTGCTGCGCGCGCTGATCGCCCGCTTCTGGCAGGAACCCTACCGCCCGGCCAGGCTGGTGCGCTGGGGCACCGAGCTGCACGACCGTTTCCTCCTGCCGCACTTCGTCGAGCAGGACTTCGCCGACGTGCTGCAGGAGCTGGGCGCCTTCGGCTATCGCCTGCGCGGCGAGTGGTTCGCCCCGCATTTCGAGTTCCGTTTCCCCAAGGCCGGCGATTTCGCGGTCAAGGGCATCGAGCTGGAGCTGCGCCAGGCGCTGGAGCCCTGGCACGTGCTGGGTGAGGAGGGCGCCAGCGGCGGCACCGTGCGCTACGTCGACTCGTCGCTGGAGCGCATGCAGGTCAAGCTCGACGGCATGGCGCCGGATCGCTATGTGCTGACCTGCAACGGCGTGCCGGTGCCGCTGCGGCCCACCGGCAAGGTCGGCGAGTTCGTCGGCGGCGTGCGCTTTCGCGCCTGGCAGCCGGCCAGCTGCCTGCAGCCGACCATCGGCGTGCACGCGCCGCTGGTGTTCGACCTGATCGACACCTGGATGCAGCGCTCGCTCGGCGGTTGCCAGTACCATGTGGCCCATCCCGGCGGGCGCAACTACGACAGCCTGCCGGTCAACGCCTACGAGGCCGAGAGCCGGCGCCTGGCGCGCTTCTTCCGCCTCGGCCACAGCCCGGGCAAGCGCCCTGTCATGCAGCCGATCGACAATAATGAACTGCCGATGACCCTGGATCTGCGCCGCGCCTGACGTCGACTCCATTCGTGGGCGGGGCTTTAGCCGGAATCGTCGCTGCTAAAGCGCCTCCCACGGAGGGGCATCATCAACCTGCGTCACGCTGCACCGCCCTGCCACTGCCGAGCCTGCCATGCCCGATCTGCTAGCCGACTACCCGCCGCCTGCCGGCGCCTACCACGAACTGCTCGACGCCCAGGGCAAGGTGCGCCCGCACTGGCGCCGGCTGTACGAGCAGCTCTCACGCAGCCGCCCGGAGCAGCTGGCGCAACGCGAGGCCATGCTGGCGCGGCAGATCCAGGAAAACGGCGTGACCTACAACGTCTACGCCGACCCCGACGGCGCCGACCGGCCCTGGGAGCTGGACCTGCTGCCCAACCTGATCCCGGCCGAGGAGTGGCAGCAGATCGCCGCCGGCGTGGCCCAGCGCGCGACGCTGCTCAACCGCGTGCTGGCCGATATCTACGGCCCGCAGAAGCTGATCGCCGATGGCCTGCTGCCGGCCGAGCTGGTGTTCGGCCACAACAACTTCCTTTGGCCCTGCCAGGGCCTGCAGGTGCCCGGCGGCACCTGGCTGCATCTCTATGCGGTGGACCTGGCGCGTGCGCCGGACGGGCGCTGGTGGGTCACCGCCGACCGCACCCAGGCGCCGTCGGGCGCCGGCTACGCGCTGGAGAACCGGCAGATCGTCTTGCGCGCCTTCCCCGAGCTGTACCGCGATCTGCGCGTGCAGTACCTGGCCGGCTTCTTCCGCACCCTGCAGGACAGCCTGGCGCGCCAGGCGCCGAGTGGCGGCGAGACGCCGCTGGTGGTGCTGCTGACCCCGGGGCGCTTCAACGAGAGCTATTTCGAGCACCTGTACCTGGCGCGCCAGCTCGGCTACCCGCTGGTCGAGGGCAGCGACCTGACCGTGCGCGACGCCACCCTCTACCTCAAGACCCTGGCCGGCCTGCGCCGGGTGCATGCGGTGCTGCGCCGCCTCGACGACGACTACTGCGACCCGCTGGAGCTGCGCACCGACTCGGCCCTCGGCGTGCCCGGCCTGCTCGAGGCGGTGCGCCGCGGCCGGGTGCTGGTGGCCAATGCCCTGGGCAGCGGCGTGCTGGAGTCGCCCGGCCTGCCGGGCTTTCTGCCCGCCATCAGCGAGCAGCTGCTGGGCGAGGAACTGCTGTTGCCGTCCATCGCCAGCTGGTGGTGCGGCGAGCCGCCGGTGCTGGACGAGGCGCTGGAAAAACTCGAGCAGCTGCTGGTGCGCCCGGCCTTCCCCTCGCAGAGCTTCGCCCCGCTGTTCGGCCGCGATCTGGACGCCGCGCAGCGCGCCGCCCTGGCCGAACGGCTCAAGGCGCGCCCCTACGCCTACGTCGCCCAGGCGCGCGCCCAGCTGTCGCAGGCGCCGGTGTGGGACGGCCGCGGCCTGCAGCCGCGCGCCATCGGCATGCGCGTGTTCGCTGTGGCCAGCGCCGAGGGCTACCGGGTGATGCCCGGCGGCCTGACCCGGGTGGCCGCCGACGCCGACGCCGAGGTGGTGTCGATGCAGCGCGGCGGCGCGAGCAAGGACACCTGGGTGCTCGGCGCGCGGCAGAGCGGCGGCGAACCCTGGCAGTGGCTGCGCCCGCTGGGCAGCGCCGACCTGGTGCGCAGCGACCCCTTCCTGCCCTCGCGGGTGGTGGAGAACCTGTTCTGGTTCGGCCGTTACGGTGAGCGTTGCGAGGGCAGCGCGCGCCTGCTGCGCATCCTGCTGGCGCGCTACGTCGACGATGACGACGACCCGCAGGCGCTGCACAGCGCCCTGGCCCTGGCGCAGCAGCTGGGCCTGCTGGCCGAGGCACAGACCGGCGAACTGGAGGCGCGCCTGCTGCAGGCGCTGCTCGGCGCCGACTGGCCGGCCAGCCTGCGCGCCAACCTGCAGCGCCTGCAGTGGGCCGCCGGCAGCGTGCGCGGCAAGCTGTCCCAGGCCAACTGGCAGGCGCTGGTCGAGCTGCAGCGCGAGGCGCAGGCGCTGGAAGGCCAGCCGGCCGACTTCGGCGAGCTGCTGGATTTCCTCAACCGCCTGCTGATGTCGCTGGCGGCGCTGTCCGGCTTCGCCCTCGACGACATGACCCGCGACGACGGCTGGCGCTTTCTCATGCTCGGCCGCTGCATCGAGCGCCTGCAGTTTCTCTGCGACGCCTTCGCCGGCTTCCTGCGCAGCGGCGCCGCCACCGACCAGTCGGCGCTGGAATGGCTGCTGGAGCTGGGCAACAGCAGCATCACCTACCGCACCCGCTACCTGGCATCGGCGCAGCTGATCCCGGTGCTCGACCTGCTGCTGCTGGACGAGCAGAACCCGCATGCGGTGATCTTCCAGTTGCGCACGCTGCTGCGTTCGCTGCAGCGCCTCGACGAGCGCTTCGAACTGCCGGCGCAGCTGCCGCTGCAGGAACTGGAGGCGCAGCTGGCCGGCTTCGACCTGGCCAGCCTGGAGAACCCCTTGTTCGGTCCCGGCAGCATTCGCGCCGTGCTCGAAGGCCTGGCCGATCTGCTCGCCGCCATCAGCCAGGCCGCCGGCACGGTGTCCGATCAGCTCGGCCTGCGCTTCTTCGTCCACGTCGACGCCAGCCAGCGGACGCAATCCTCATGAGCAGCGCGCTGTACCAGATTCTCCACGACACCCATTACCGCTACTCGGCGCCGGTCTCGCTGGCCCAGCAGCTGGCGCACCTGTGGCCGCGCGACTGCCCCTGGCAGCGCTGCCACGAGCGCGAGCTGCGCATCGCGCCGCAGCCCTGCCAGCGCCGCGACGGCCTCGATGTGTTCGGCAATCCGCTGACCCGCCTGGTGTTCGAGCGCCCGCATCAGGCACTCAGCGTCGGCGCGCGGCTGCGCGTCGAGGTGCTGGCGCGCGCGCCGCTGGAGCTGCACGACTCGCCCGCCTGGGAGGCCGCCTGCGCGGCGCTCAGCTACAGCGGCCAGGCGTTGGCGCCGGCACTGCTGGAGGCGGCGCGCTACCGTTTCGAGTCGCCCTACGTGCGCCTCAAGCAGGCCTTCGTCGACTACGCCGCCGACTGCTTCGTCGCCGGCCGGCCGCTGCTGCAGGCCGGGCAGGCGCTGATGGAGAAGATCTTCCGCGAGTTCAGCTTCGATGCCGGTGCCACCCAGGTGGCCACCCCGCTGCTGCAGGTGCTGGAGGAGCGCCGCGGCGTGTGCCAGGACTTCGCTCACCTGATGCTCGCCTGCCTGCGCTCGCGCGGCCTGGCGGCGCGCTACGTCAGCGGCTACCTGCTGACCCAGCCGCCGCCCGGCCAGCCGCGACTGATCGGCGCCGACGCCTCGCACGCCTGGGTGTCGCTGTACTGCCCGCGCCAGGGCTGGGTGGATTTCGACCCGACCAACAACCTGCGTCCGGCGCTGGAGCACATCACCCTGGCCTGGGGCCGCGATTTCGCCGACGTCTCGCCGCTGCGCGGGGTGATCCTCGGCGGCGGCAGCCACGATCCGGAGGTGCAGGTGACGGTACTGCCGCTGGACGCCTGAGAACGACGCGGGCGGCTCTGCCACGGCGCCGGCGCGCCGTTGGTCGGCTGCCTGGCGGCCGGCCGGGGCGCTGCTAGCGTTGAGGGGGTTACCCCTCATCTTGGAGCACCGCCATGGACGAAACCTCGCAACTGGTTAGCGCCGGCACGGAAAAACTCACCGCCCTCTATGACCTGGTCGTGCAATACGGCGCGGCCTTCGCCATCAAGATCCTCTCCGCCATCGCCTTCTGGGTCATCGGCCGCTGGCTGATCGGCGTCGCCGTCGGCCTGGTGCAGAAGGCCCTGAGCCAGCAGAAGGTCGACCCGACCGTGCTGCGCTACGTCGGCAACTTCATCTCGGTGACCCTCAACATCATCCTGGTGATCGGCATCCTCGGTTACTTCGGCGTGCAGACCACCAGCCTGGCGGCGCTGATCGCCGCGGTCGGCCTGGCCATCGGCATGGCCTGGTCGGGGCTGCTGGCCAACCTCGCCGCCGGCGGCTTCATCATCGTCCTGCGGCCGTTCAAGGTCGGCGACTTCATCAGCGCCGGCGGGGTGGTCGGTACGGTCACCGAGATCGGCCTGTTCGTCACCGCGATCAACACCCCGGACAACGTGCTGACCCTGGTCGGCAACAACAAGATCTTCTCCGACAACATCCAGAACTTCACCCACAACCCCTTCCGCCGCGTCGAGCTCAAGGCGCAGTTGTCCGGTGCCGCCGACTGGAAGGCCGCCGCCGCCTTGCTCAAGGAGCGGGTCGGCGCGATCGCCAACGTGCTCGCCGAGCCGGCGGTGGACGTGGAAATCCTCGAGTTCAATCTGGTCGGGCCGGTGCTGGCGGTGCGCCCTTACTGCCACAACGACCATTACTGGCAGGTGTATTTCGACACCAACAAGACCATCAAGGACGCCCTCGGCGAGGGCGGTTTCCCGGCGCCGATGCCGGCGCAGACGGTGATCATGCAGCAGGCCGGCTAGCCCGCGGGGCGCGGCGAGTTGTGCACGGAATCTGTGGGTAAGTCTGTACACAAGTTCTGCAGCAAAGCCGCCGCACCAGGCGCCATCGGCCCTGCGCGGGGCTGTTCAGCTTTTCGCCAGGGCCGCTCTTGGCGGCCTCGCTCGAGGTAAAACTTCAACGAATCCGAAGACTTGCAAGCAGTTCCGGGAAGCGCGGGCGGGCTCCGCCAGGCGGCTCGCGGTTATCCCCGGAAAGCGTGGAGCAAGCTGTGGATAAGCTTGGGGGAAGTCGGGCCAGACGGCGCCGGGCAAGGGCTGCCGGCGCCTGCTCGGCAAATGATCGGTCAGGCCGTTTTGGTCGGCCGTACGGCTTGCCACAGACGCACGCCAAGGCTCGCCAGCGGCAGGGCGAGGAGGCCGGCGAGGATGCCGAGCAGCGCATTGAGCAGGGTCGGGGTCAGCGCGGCGAGCAGCGGGCCGGCCGCGCCCAGCGCGGCGGCGCCCTGCGCCATCTGCTGCACCCAGGCCTCCACCGGCGGCAGGCCGTGGACCAGGATGCCGCCGCCGACCATGAACATGGCGGCGGTGCCCAGGACCGACAGGCTCTTCATCAGCCAGGGCGCCAGGCGCAGGATGCCGCGTCCCAGCGCCTGGGCGGCGTGGCTGGCGCGCTGGCTGAGGTAGAGGCCGGCGTCGTCCAGCTTGACGATGGCGGCGACCAGGCCGTAGACGCCGACGGTCATCAGCACGGCGATGCCGCTGAGCACCGCCACCTGCTTGGCGAAGCTGGCGGCGGCGACGGTGCCGAGGGTGATGGCGATGATCTCGGCAGAGAGGATGAAGTCGGTGCGCACCGCGCCACGGATCTTGTCGCGCTCGAAGGCGACCAGGTCGACCTGCGGGTCGGCCACCGCCTCCAGCAGTTCCTGCTGCTGGGCCTGCGCCTGCGGCTTGTGCAGCAGCTTGTGCGCCAGCTTCTCGCAGCCCTCGTAGCAGAGGAACAGGCCGCCGAACATCAGCAGCGGCACCACCGCCCAGGGGGCGAAGGCGCTGATCAGCAGGGCCGCCGGCACCAGGATCAGCTTGTTCTTGAACGAGCCCTTGGCCACCGCCCAGACCACCGGCAGCTCGCGCTCGGCGCGCACGCCCGTGACCTGCTGGGCATTCAGGGCGAGGTCGTCGCCGAGCACGCCGGCGGTCTTCTTCGCGGCGACCTTGGTCATCACCGCGACGTCGTCGAGTACCGCGGCGATATCGTCGAGCAGGGCGAGCAGGCTGGTTCCGGCCATGGGGCAATCCTTGAGGGGAGGGAATGAGCGGCGCCTATCATCGCGCCAGCGTCGGGTCTTGCCCAGTGCCCGGGCCGAGCCGGCCGTCTCCGACGGTGGTGCTCAGTCGAGACGGCCCCCGCCGCTGCTGCCGCTGGCGCCGCAGGCATAGGCGGCGAGGAGGTTGCGTAACAGGCTGTGCAGGGGCATGGCGTTTCTCCCGTGTGCTCCAGGGGTGGATAGGCTGGAGTCTAGACGCGTTCGCCGGCGCCTCCGGTTGATTGTCTGGATGGGGGCGATAGCCGCGCTCTTGCCGTTGGGTTTCGCTGCGTTCAGCGCCAACCCACGGCAGGGGAGGCCGCAGGTTGGGCTGAGGAGCCCGCGACGAAGCCCAACGAAGCCAGCCTTACAACAGCTCGGCCAGGGTCATCCCGGACAGCCCGAGCAGGGCCAGGCCGCAGGCCAGGTAGGTGAGGCGGTGCCAGAGCCGCGAGGCGGCGCGGCGGAACCAGTCCACCAGGCCGGCGCAGATAAAGCACCAGAGCAGCGAGGAGAGCATGAAGCCGGCGAAGAACAGCGCCAGGTGGGTGGGCGTCGGCTCGGCCACGCCGATGGCGGCCATGGCGCCGCCCATGGCCGCCCAGTACACCAGGTTCTGCGGATTGGTCAGCGACAGCGCGGCGCCGGCGGCGAAGGCGCTGCCGCCGCGGCCCTGGCCGTCGCCGCCGGGTTGCGGCGGCTGGTGCGCGTCGCGCAGCGACTGGTAGCCGAGCCAGGCCAGGTACAGGGCGCTGGCCAGGGTCAGCGGGTAGCGCACCTCGGCGCTGCCGAGCAGCAGGGCCAGGCCGGTGAGGCCGAGCGCGGCCCAGGTGGCGTCGCCCACCAGCGAGCCGATCTGCACCAGCAGGGCCGGGCGGTAGCCGTCGCGCAGGCCGCGCCGCAGGGTTTCGCTGAACACCGCGCCGGGCGCCGCATTGAACACGAAGCCGAGGAGCATGGCGGCGAGAAAGAAGCTGAACATGACGAATCCTTGTGAACGGAGGCTTGCTGGTGTTTAGCAGATGGCGTGCCAGGCCATCGCAAAAAAGTTTTCCACGGCTGCTGTGGGCATTTCTGTGGATAAGCTGAGGAAGGTGGCCCGGCGCGCCGATTCTGCGCCCTCTGCAGGCTGTCGGTGGAATTTTGAGCAGGAGGGTTTTTCCTTTGTGCACAACCACTTGACAGTGATTGGGGAATATAGCGGGGTGGTCGCGCAGTTGTCCCCGGGTTCTGTGGGGCGATCTGTGGATAAGCTGAGAGCGCTTGTTTGCAGGCCACGGATAGCGCGGCTTGCAGGGCGTTGTACGGTTTTTGAGCGGCGCTGCCGGTTGCTCGCAAGCGCCCGGGTAACGCGGGTTTTGTCCAGTCCTTTCCACAGCGCTCGAGTGCGTCGGCGCAGTTATCCCGGGAAACTGTGGAGGTTTCTGTGAATAAGCTGCGGGCGGCTGTCGCCAGCCCGCCAGGGCCGCGGGGTGGCATGGCCTGGCGAATAAATCGCCAGGCCGGCTGCGCCCGATGGGCGGCGCCGCTTGGGAGGGGGCGCCTCAGTCGGGCAACGCGCCGAGCTGGGTGGAGCGGCCCAGCAGCTGCAGGGCGCGATCCGGGTAGTCGGTGATCAGGCCGCCGGCGCCCATCTCCAGCAGGCGACGCATGGCCGGCTGTTCGTTGATGGTCCACAGCTGCACGTGCAGGCCGCGGCTCTGGGCGTTGCGCAGCAGGCGCGGGGTGGCCAGGGTCAGGCCGCTGTGCCGCTGGGGAATCTGCAGGGCCTGGTAGGACGGCGACAGCAGGTCGCTCAGGCCCAGCCAGTTGAGCGCCAGCAGCAGGCGCACCGAGACCGGCCCGGCGGAGGTGGCCACCTCCGGGCAGACCTCGCGAAAGCGCTTGAGGCTGCGTTCGTGGAAGCTGCCGACCAGCACCCGGTCGAGCTGGTCGTAGCTGGCCAGGGTCTCGCACAGCAGGGCTTCCATGCCGACGTCCGCGACCTTGATCTCGACCACCTTGGGCACCAGCGGGAAGCGTTCCAGCACCTCTGCGAAACTGGCGATGCGCGTGCCCTGGCCGCGGTAGGGATGGCTCTGGCCGCCGTCGGCGCTCCAGTGGTAGCCGGCGTCCAGGGCCTGCAGCTCGGCCAGGCTGTAGTGGGCGACCGGGCCCTGGCCATTGGTGGTGCGCTCCAGGGTGTCGTCGTGGATCACCACCAGTTCGGCGTCCTGGCTCAGGTGCAGGTCCATCTCCAGCATGTCGACGCCCAGGGCCACGGCGCGCTCGAAGGCGAACAGGGTGTTCTCCGGCCACAGCCCCTTGCCGCCGCGGTGGGCGATCACCAGCGGGCGCTGGCCGAGGTCGGCGAGCACCTCGGGCACGGCGGCCGGACGGCTGGTCAGCGCCAGCACCAGCAGGGCCACGGCGAGCAGCAGCAGGGGGGCGAGCAGGAAGCGGGCGAAGCGCAACATGGGCTGGGGTCTCGAAACCGGTTCAGGGCTTTGTGCCCCAGCGGCGGGGGTGTTGGCAAGTGCAGGAGGGCGAAGCCGGCAGCGCCGCCCCCTCTCCCCGCGGGCAGAGGGGGCTCGCTAGCCCGGATGCAATCCGGGAGCTGTTTCGGGCGAGCTGTGCTCAGCTTGCCAGCAGCCACACCCCGGCCAGTGCCGAGGCGGCGCCGGTCAGGCGCACCAGCGGCGCGGCAGCCTGCGGCAGCAGGCGCACCAGGGCGTAGCCGCAGCCGTGCAGGGCGGCGGTGGCGACGACGAAGCCGGCGGCATAGCCGAACGGGCTGGCCAGCGCCGGCAGCTCCAGGCCGTGGGCGACGCCGTGGGTCAGGGCGAACAGGGCGGTGAGGGCGATGGACAGGGCCATCGGCAGGCGCACGGCCACCGCCACCAGCAGGCCGAAGGCCAGCACCGAGCCGGCGATGCCGGTTTCCATCAGCGGGATGGCCACGCCGGCAAAACCGAGCAGGCCGCCGAACAGCATGCTGGCGACGAAGGTGGCCGGCAGCGCCCAGCGCGCCGCACCGCTCTGTTGCGCGGCCCACAGGCCGACGGCGAGCATCGCCAGGAGGTGATCGAGGCCCAGCAGCGGGTGCGCCAGGCCGGCCAGCACGCCGGAGTGGTCGTGGCCGGCGTGGGCGAAGGCCAGGCCCGGGGTGCAGAACAGGGCGAGGGCATAGAGGGTTTTGCGCAGATTCATGTGGATCTCCTTGAGGTGGAATCAGGCCGCCGTGAGCATGCCCTGGCGTTCGATAAAGGCGATGATCTCGTCGAGGCCCTGGCCGATTTTCTGGTTGCTGAAGACGAAGGGCTTGTCGCCGCGCATCTTCAGGGTGTCGCGCTGCATCACCTCCAGCGAGGCGCCGACCAGCGGCGCCAGGTCGACCTTGTTGATCACCAAGAGGTCGGACTTGCAGATGCCCGGGCCGCCCTTGCGCGGCAGCTTGTCGCCGGCGGAGACGTCGATCACGTACAGGGTCAGGTCGGACAGCTCGGGGCTGAAGGTGGCCGAGAGGTTGTCGCCGCCGGATTCGACGATGATCAGGTCGAGGCCGGGGAAACGCCGGTTGAGCTGCTCCACCGCCTCCAGGTTGATCGAGGCGTCCTCGCGGATCGCCGTGTGCGGGCAGCCGCCGGTTTCCACGCCGATGATGCGCTCGGGCTCCAGGGCCTCGTTGCGCACCAGGAACTGGGCGTCTTCCTGGGTGTAGATGTCGTTGGTGACCACGGCGATGTTGTAGCGCTCGCGCAGGGCGCGGCACAGGGCCAGGGTGAGGGCGGTCTTGCCGGAACCTACCGGGCCGCCGATGCCGACGCGCAGGGGTTGGCTGTTCATCTGTTGTTCCTCGTCAGGAGCGGAAGAGACGCGAGTACTGGCGCTCGTGCGCCATGCTCGCCAGGGCCAGGCCGAAGGCGGCACTGCCCCAGTGTTCGGGGGTTAGGGTTTCGGCCTGGCGTTGCGCCGCCTCGAGCTGCGGCAGCAGGCTACTGGTCAGGCGCTGGGCGGCCTGCTGGCCCAGCGGCAGGGTCTTCATCAGCACCGCCAGCTGGTTTTCCAGCCAGCCCCAGAGCCAGGCGGCCAGGGCCTCGTCGGGGGCGATGCGCCAGGCACGCGCGGCCAGCGCCCAGGCCAGGGCCAGGCCCGGCTCGCGCTGCCCGGCGAGGAAGGCGCGCGCCGCGTCGTCCAGCTCCGGCAGGCCGTCGAGCAGTTGCCGCAGCGAATAGCCCATCTGCCGGCTTTCCAGCGCCAGTTCGCGGGTTTCGCGGCTGGCGCGGTGCCGCTCGGCCAATGCCTGCAGCTGCCCCCAGTCGCCGTCCTGCGCGGCTTGGCAGTGGGCCAGCAGCAGCGGCGCCTCGAAGCGGGCGAGGTTGAGCGCGAGCTGATCGGCCAGCCAGCGTTCGGCGCCATCGGCATCGGTGATCAGGCCACTGTCCACCGCCCATTCCAGGCCCTGGGAGTAGCTGTAGCCGCCGATCGGCAGCTGCGGGCTGGCCAGGCGCAGTAGGGCCCAGGCCGGGTTCATGGCGCAACCTTGGTGCGCACGGCGCACCCCAGGCGAAATGACGCGTTCGGGGTCACTTGCGCCCCCCGAACTGGTGCAGGCGCGGGCCGTAGTTGAACTCGGCGTCGCCCTGGTGCGAATGATGGTGGCCGCCGCCATAGGCGCCCTGTTCCGGCTGGTAGGGCGCCTCCACGGCTTCGACCGTTGCGCCGAGCTGTTCGAGCATGGCCTTGAGCACGTAGTCGTCGGGCAGGCGCAGCCAGCCGTCGCCCAGTTGCAGGGCGACGTGGCGGTTGCCCAGGTGATAGGCGGCGCGCATCAGCTCGAAGGGGCTGGCGCAGGTCACGTGCAGCAGCGGCTCGGGCCTGGCCCGCACGCGCACCACGCGGCCGTCCTCGGCCTGCAGGCAGTCGCCGTCGGCCAGCGCCGGCTGGCCGCGTTCGAGAAACAGGCCGACCTCCTCTCCCGCGGTGGTGAAGCAGCGCAGACGGCTCTTGCTGCGCGCCTCGAAGCTCAGCTGCAGTTCGGCATCGGGGGCCTGCTGCGGCGCGATTCGGCGGTGGATCACCAGCATATGCATCGATTCCGGAAAGGGGATGCCCGGAAATAGTGCAAGGGCCTTGCCAAGGCGCCGCCAGGCCGCATTGCTGTGGGTTGTGGATAACTTGGCGAGGCAGTCAGGTTTTATTTGGTGCATGCCGGTCTTGGCGTGCACCTTTGTGGTGCGCTCAGACGGCGGGTTTGCCCAGACCCTGCCAGTGCTTGCCGCCGATCATCACGAAGCGCAGTTGCTGGATGATCTTGGCTTCGGCGCTGAGGTGCGCCGGCAGGTTGTCCGCCGGCGGGTCGATGAGTTCCGGCAGGGTGGCGAACACGGTTTTCACCACCAGGTCGGAGACCACCTCGCGCGCTGCGTCGTCGAGGTGCGGCATGCGGTTCATCAGCTTGAGGTCGGCGGCCAGGTCGCCGGTGATGCGCTCGCGCAGCGCGGCGATGGCCTGGCGCACCGGCTGCGAGCCGCCGTACTGCTCGCGGGCGAGGAACAGGAACTGGGCGCGGTTGGCCGTCACCTCGGCGAGGAAGATGCGCACCGAGGCGTCGATCATCCCGCGTACCTCGAACTCGTGGCGGCGTACGCGGCGAATGGCGGCGCGGAAGGTCTCGCCGACCTCCGCCACCAGGGCCAGGCCGAGCTCATCCATGTCGGCGAAGTGGCGGTAGAAACCGGTGGGCACTATGCCGGCGACCCGGGTGACTTCGCGCAGGCTCAGGCTGCCGAAACCACGCCCGCTCTCCATCAGGCTCAGGGCGGCGTCCATCAGGGCCTGGCGGGTCTGCTGCTTCTGTTCGGCGCGTGGCGTCATGCGGAGTCTGGGTCGGTGAGCGATGCCGCACTCTAGCAAATGCGCGCGGCGAGCGTCGAACCAGGATGGTGCGAGCGTTTAAGTGTACAAGTGTTGACTGAACTGGGCGGCGTCTGGCAGCCTTGTGCACAACTGTTCACTGGAACTGCATCGATGGCCCTGATTCCCCTGTCCCTGGCGCGCCGCCTGGCCCGCCCGCTGCAGCCGCTGCGCGCGCTGTGCGCCGGCGGCTGGCTGCGCGAGGCGGACGTCGACTGCTGGCTGCGCCTGCTGCACCCGACGCTGCGCCTGAACCGGGTGTGCGCCCGAGTCGAGGCGCGCCAGTGGGTCGCCGACGACATGCTCGCCCTGCGCCTGCGCTGCAACGGCAACGCCCGCGGCTGGCGCGCCGGCCAGCATGTGCAGCTGTACCTGGCGCAGGACGGCGTGCGCCATGGGCGCAGCTACAGCCTGACAGCGGTGGCGGCGCACGGGCTTGTCGAGCTGGCGATCAAACGTCAGCCGGGCGGACGCCTGTCCAGCCTGCTGCTGGAGCGCGTCGAGGTCGGCCAGGTGGTGGAGCTGGGCGCGGCCTTTGGCGAGCTGCGCTGGCCGGCGGATGGCCGGCCGGTGCTGCTGCTGGCCGCCGGCAGCGGCATCACGCCGCTGCTCGGGCTGCTGCGCGAGGCGCTGGCGCGCGGCTACGCGGCGCCGGTGACACTGCTGCACCAGGTGCGCCGCCGTGCCCAGCGCGCATTCGTCGACGAGCTGCAGGCGCTGGCCGCCCGCCACCCGAATCTGCAGCTGCGCTGGGCGCTCAGCGGCGAGCCGGCGCTGCCGGGGGAGTTCGCCGGTCGACTGAGCGATGAGCGCCTGGCCGAGCTGCCCGGCGAGCATCTGCTGGTCTGCGGCCCGCGTGGCTTCGTCGAGCAGGCGCAGGCCGGGTGGCAGGCGGCGGGGCGCGGCGCCAGCCTGCAGTGGGAAAGCTTCAGTCCGCCGGCGCCGCTCGACGGCACCGGCACGGTGCGCCTGGGCTTTGCCCGCAGTCGTCAGCAGGCCGCCGGCAACACTGGCCAGAGCCTGCTGGAGCAGGCCGAGGCCAACGGCCTGCGGCCGGCTCATGGCTGCCGCCAGGGCATCTGCGCCAGTTGCACCTGCACCCTGCTCGCCGGCGCGGTGCGCGACCTGCGCAGCGGCGCGCTGTTCGCCGAGCCGGGGCAGCCCATTCGTCTATGCATCAGCGCCCCCCATGGGGATGTGGAGATCGACCTGTGAACAACCGCCCCGACCGCGAGCTGAGTCCGGCTGAGCTGCAGGCCTTCGGCGCCGAACTGGACGCCCTGCGCCGGCGTACCCTGGACGATCTGGGCGAGGCGGATGCGCGCTATATCCGCCGGGTGCGCGGCGCCGTGCGCCTGTGCTGCTGGAGCGGGCGCGCGCTGCTGATGTTCGGCTGGTTTCCGCCGACCTGGCTGCTCGGCAGCCTGCTGCTGGGTCTGGGCAAGATCCTCGAGAACATGGAGCTGGGCCACAACGTCATGCACGGCCAGTACGACTGGATGAACGACCCGGAATTCGCCGGTCGCCAGTACGAGTGGGACATAGTCGGCCCGGCCGATTTCTGGCGGCACACCCATAATCACGTCCACCACAGCTACACCAATGTGCTGGGCATGGACGACGACGTCGGCTACGGCGTGGTGCGGCTGTTTCCCGAGCAGCGCTGGAAGCCCTTCTACCGCTGGCAGCCGCTGTGGGTGACGATCCAGGCGCTGCTGTTCCAGTACGCCGTGGCCATCCAGCATCTGCGCCTGGACCAGCTGCTCAAGGGCCGTATCGGCCAGGACGAGGTGCGCCCGCTGGCGCGCCGCTTCGGCGCCAAGCTGGCGCGCCAGTGGGGCAAGGACTACCTGGCGTTTCCGCTGCTGGCCTTGCTGCTCGGCGCCAACGCCCTGGCCGTGCTGGCGGGCAATCTGCTGGCCAACCTGCTGCGCAACCTGTGGACCTTCCTGGTGATCTTCTGCGGCCACTTCACCGAGCAGGCGGCGGTGTTTGCGCCGGCGGTGCTGCAGGGCGAGAAGCGCGGCCACTGGTACCTGCGCCAGCTGCGCGGCTCGAGCAACCTGAGCGGCGGGCCGCTGCTGCATATTCTCACCGGCAACCTCAGCCACCAGATCGAGCACCACCTGTTCCCCGACCTGCCGGCGCGGCGCTATGCCGAACTGGCGCGCGAGGTGCGCCAGATCGCCGCGCGCTATGGCCAGCATTACAACTGCGGCAGCCTGTGGGCTCAGTTCGGAACCGTGCTGCGGCGCATCTGGATCTACCGTTTGCCCGCTGCAGGAAGGGCGTGACTCGCCATATGCACGCGTGGTTCGCGCGAAAGGGCATAAAAAAGCCCGGCATGTGCCGGGCTTGGGGGGTGTTGCGATAGGGCTCAGGCCGTACGCCCGCGTTGCTCGATCAGACGATCGGCGCCGCCTTCGGCCAACTGCACGCGTTGGGCGCCCGGAGTGCGCTCGTAGCCGCCTTCTACCAGCTGGATGCGCTGGCTGCCGGGAGTGCGGTCGGAGCCGTCCTCGGCCAGTTGGATGCGCTGGCTGCCGGGGGTGCGCTCGGAGCCGTCCTCGGCCAGTTGGATGCGCTGGGCGCCGGGGGTGCGCTCGTAGCCGCCTTCCACCAGCTGAATGCGCTGGCTGCCGGGGGTGCGGTCGGAGCCGTCTTCGGCCAGTTGGATACGTTGGGCGCCCGGCGTGCGCTCGGCACCGTTCTCGGCCAGCGGCGCGACGGGTTGCTGTTGCACTTGGCTGTCCTTGGCTTCGCCCACCAGAGGGAAGGGCGCGCTGCTCGGCGCGGCGAAAACGCTGGTGGTCAGCAGGCTAAGGGCCAGGGCGGCGAGGGTCAGTTGGCTTTTCATGTCGATGTCTCCGTAGGGAGTGATAAGTGACTTCGGGGCCAATTGTTCGGGACATGCGCACAGATAAGAACTTGACTGGCCTGATAGTGACCATCGACCCTGTTGATGCAGGCTGCAAAGGCTCTGCAACGCGGCTTTCAGCTCGTGCTAAAGGCCTTGCCAGGAGGTTTTGCAGGGGTTTTCGGCGCGCGCTCGCCGGGTCGCATCCTCGGCCTGCCGCGCGTATGCTTGGCGCCCCTTGCGCGGGCCGCTTCCGGTTGACGCGATTTTCTGGAGGCAGGTGCACCCATGCTCGCGGTACAGGCGATTCTGCCGATCTTCGCCCTGATCGTTCTCGGCTATCTGTTGGGCTGGCGCCAGTGGCTCACCAGCGAGTCGGCGGCCGGGCTGGCCAATATCACCTTCAAGCTGTTCATGCCGACGCTGCTGTTCGCCGGCATCGCCAAGGCGTCGCTGGCCGAGGGCCTGTCGCCGATGCTGCTGCTGGCCTACTACCTGCCGGTGCTGCTGGTGTTCGCCGCGGTCAACGCGCTGGCTCACTGGCGCCGCGGCACTGCGTCGCCGCTGGGGCTGGTGGCGGCCTTCTCCAACAACGTGCTGGTGGGCATCCCGCTGATCGCCAGCCTGATGGGCAACGACGGTCTGCTCTACGTCTTCGCCATCCTGGTGTTCCACAGCCTTACGCTGTTTTCCCTGCACAGCTTCTACGCCGCCTTCGGCAGTCAGGAGCGGGTCGACGGCCGCGCGCTGCTGAACAACCTGGCCAACCCGATGATCATCGGCCTGGCGCTCGGCGCCTTGCTCAACCTGTCCGGGCTGGTGGTGCCGGAGAGCCTGTGGCGGGCGGTGACCTGGCTGGGCCAGGCCGCCTTGCCCTGCGCGCTGATCGTGCTCGGCGCCAGCCTGTCGCGCTACCGCTTGCGCCCCACCGGCGAGGCCTGGGGCGTGGCGCTGGCCAAGCTGGCGCTGTTCCCGGCGCTGGTCTGGTGGCTCAGCGGCCAGCTGCCGGGGCTGAACGACACGGCGCGCACGGTGCTGGTGCTGCTCGCCGCCTGCCCCAGCGGGGTCAACGTGATGGCCTTTGCCCGCAACGCCGAGGACAGCCGCAGCGTCAGCGCGGCGATTTCGCTGTCGACCCTGCTGGCGGCGATCAGCTTGCCGCTGTGGATGCTGGCGGTGGGCTTCTGATAACCGGCGGCTGTGTGCCGATCATGGCCAGATGCCCCCGGAATAGGAACCGGCGCGCACCGCCTCGGTGCTCGCCGCCTTCCTGGCGCGCTGCGGCTCTAGCCCGGTAGTTTTCAAGCCGTTGATTTTGTTCGGGGAAGGGCGCGGCCAGGGTGGCTGGCGCGTTTCCTGCTATGGCCAGGCGGGGCGGTTGGCTTTGGCGAATCTTCGTCTAGGCTGACGAGATAACGAACAAAAAAGCAGGAAACTGCATGCGCAAGGGCATTCGAGCTTTCGTCCGGGTCGTGGACGCATTCAACCGGAGGGTCGGGCGTTTCGCTATGTACCTGATCTTCGCCATGCTGGCGGTGCTGCTGTATTCCTCGATCAGCAAGACCTTCTTCACCCCCTCGATCTGGACCCTGGAAAGCGCCCAGTTCCTCATGGTCGCCTACTTCCTGCTCGGCGGCGCCTACTCGATGCAGCTCGACGCCCACGTACGCATGGACCTGGCCTACAGCCACTGGTCGCCGCGCACCCGCGCCGTGGTCGATGCGATCACCGTGTTCATGCTGATCTTCTACCTGGTGCTGCTGCTGATCGGCGGCATCTCCTCCACCGAATACGCCCTGGAATACCAGGAAACCAGCTACTCGGCCTGGTCGCCCTATATGGCGCCGATCAAGATCGTCATGTGCTTCGGCATCGCCCTGATGCTGCTGCAGGCCATCGCCACCTTCTTCAAGGACCTCTACGCGGCCCGCGGGGAGACGCTGTGATGAGCTACGAGCTGATCGCACTGCTGATGTTCTCCTCGATGATGCTGCTGCTGCTCACCGGCAAGCGCGTGTTCGGCGCCATCGGCTTCGTCGCCGCCGCCGCCGCGCTGCTGCTGTGGGGCGACGGCGGCTCGGAGATGGCCTTCAGCGCGGCGATGAAACTGATGAAGTGGTACCCGCTGCTGACCCTGCCGATGTTCGTGTTCATGGGCTACATGCTCTCCGAGTCCGGCCTGGCCGAAGACCTGTACAAGATGTTCCACGTGTGGATGGGGCCGCTGCCGGGCGGGCTGGCCATCGGCACCATCGGCCTGATGGTGGTGATCTCGGCGATGAACGGGCTGAGCGTGGCCGGCATGGCCATCGGCGCCAGCATCGCCCTGCCCGAGCTGCTGCGCCGCGGCTACGACAAGATCATGGTTACCGGGGTGATACAGGCCGGCAGCTCGCTGGGCATCCTCATTCCGCCCAGCGTGGTGCTGGTGCTCTACGGCATGATCGCCCGTCAGCCGGTCGGCCAGCTGTGGCTGGCCGGGGCCATTCCCGGCCTGCTGATGGCGTGCCTGTTCGTGCTCTATATCGTCGTGCGCTGCCGTCTGCAGCCACAGCTCGGCCCGCCCCTGGCCGAGGCCGAGCGGCTGCAGGTCAGCCGCCGGGAAAAGCTGCTGCTGCTGCGCGCCGGGCTGGCGCCGCTGTTCATCTTCTTCGCCATGACCGGGCTGTTCCTGCTGGGCTACACCAGCCTGGTGGAAAGCTCCGCGGTGGGCGCCGCCGCGGCCATGCTGATGGCGCTGGTCAAGCGCCGGCTGAACCGCCAGGTGCTGGAAGAGACGCTGCGCAAGACCCTGGCCATCAGCTGCATGTTCATGTGGATCATCCTCGCCGCGCTGTGTTTCGGCGCGGTGTTCGACGGCCTCGGCGCGGTGCGGGCGATCGAGACCTTCTTCGTCGACAGCCTGCACCTGGGGCCCTGGCAGATCCTCATCATGATGCAGCTGTCGTTCATCATCATGGGCATGTTCCTCGACGACACCGCCATGCTGGTCATAGTCGCGCCGCTCTACATCCCGCTGGTCGGCGCGCTGGGCTTCGACCTGGTGTGGTACGGCGTGCTCTACACCATCACCTGCCAGATCGCCTACATGACCCCGCCGTTCGGCTACAACCTGTTCCTCATGCGCGCCATGGCCCCGCCCGAGGTGAGCCTGCGCGACATCTACGTCTCGGTCACCCCCTTCGTGCTGGTGATGGTCCTGACCCTGATCCTGGTGATGGTTTTCCCGCAGCTGGCGCTGTGGTTGCCGCAGCTGCACTACGGCGGCTGAGCTTCGGAAATCGGCGCGCCTGGCGCGCCAGCAGTCGAGCCGGCGCCTGCCGGTCACTGGCAAGGCCGCTGCGGCTGCGGCGGCAATGAGCGGTTGTATTGCATCTGCATCGACACTATTGGAGAGAACAGCATGAGTACGAGACGCGATTTCCTGAAAACCGCCGCGGTCGGCACCGCCGCCCTGGGTTCGGCGCACATCTACGCGCAGGAGCCGAAGAAGATCACCTGGCGCCTGCAGACCTACGCTGGCCCGGCGCTGGCCGAGCACGTGATCAAGCCGTCGATCGACGCCTTCAACAAGGCCGCCAACGGCCAGATGGAGATCCAGCTGTACTTCGCCGACCAGCTGGTGCCCACCGGCGAGCTGTTCCGCGCCATGCAGCGCGGCACCATCGACGCGGTGCAGAGCGACGACGACTCCATCGCCGCGCCGGTGGACGTCTCGGTGTTCGGCGGCTACTTCCCCTTCGCCACCCGCTACAGCCTCGACGTGCCGGTGCTGTTCGAGCAGTACGGCCTCAACGACATCTGGGCCGAGGCCTACGGCGAGGTCAAGGGCGTCACCTGGCTCGGCGCCGGCGCCTGGGATCCCTGCCATTTCGCCACGGTGCAGCCGATCACCAAGCTCGACGACCTCAAGGGCAAGCGCATCTTCACCTTCCCCACCGCCGGCAAGTTCCTCGCCCGCTTCGGTGTGATCCCGGTGACCCTGCCCTGGGAAGACGTCGAGGTCGCGGTGCAGACCGGCGAGCTGGACGGCATCGCCTGGTCCGGCATCACCGAGGACTACACCGTCGGCTGGGCCAACGTCACCAAGTACTTCCTCACCAACAACATCTCCGGCGCCTGGATCGGTTCCTACTTCGCCAACTCGGACAAGTGGGCCGAGGTGCCCGAACACCTCAAGACCCTGTTCAAGCTGTGCATGGACAGCTCCAACTACTACCGTCAGCACTGGTACTGGGGCGGCGAGGCGCAGCTGCGCGTGGAGGGCGGCAAGCTGCAGCTGACCTCCATCCCGGCCGAGGAGTGGGCCACGGTGGAGGCCGAGGCGCTGAAGTTCTGGGACGAGATCGCCAAGACCAGTCCGCGCTGCGCCAAGGTGGTGGACATCTTCAAGAAGTACAACGCGCTGATGGCCAAGGCGGGGGCGCCTTATCGCGGTTGAATCCGGCGGCTCGTCAGGTGAGGCCATGCGCCCGTGCCGCGAGGTACGGGCGCGGTTTTTTATGGTGCCGCCCGCTGCCCTGCTCAGGGTGTCGCGGGGCCGCCCACGAACCGCAGTCGCCGCAAGGTCAATGCGCGTTGTCCTTGGATCCTTGCGCCGCCCCCGCAGATTTTTCCCGCCCCAGCCCTGCCAGCCCGGCAATCCTGTACCACACTCAATGGGCCTGAAACGGACGCTGTGAGAGGCGTCGCGCTGTGCCCATGCGCCGTCGGCCCTGCCAGGCCGGTCATGGCTGCCCAGCCTTGCGCCCAGCCCGCCCGCCATAACAACAAGACACAGGGGTTAGCATGTTCAAACCACGGGATGTAAAGACCCTGGGCGATGCCCGGCGCATCGTCGAGGAGCGTGGCCTGAGCCACGTGAAAGTCGGCCTGTTCGACAACGATGGGGTGATGCGCGGCAAGTACATGAGCCGCAGCAAGTTCTTCTCCGCCCTGGAGCACGGCTTCGCCTTCTGCGACGTGGTGCTCGGCTGGGACGTCAAGGACCAGCTCTACGACAACGCCCAGTACACCGGCTGGCACACCGGCTACCCCGACGCGCCGGTGCGCATCCTGCCGCACACCTGCCGCGAGATTCCCTTCGAGAACGGCATGCTGCTGTTTCTCGCCGAATTCGACCAGCAGGCCGAGGCGGTGTGCCCGCGCGGCACCCTGCGGCGGGTGGTCGAGCGCTGCCAGGGCATGGGCTTCGAGCCCTATGCGGCGCTGGAGTACGAGTTCTTCATGTTCGACGAGACGCCGGAGTCGGCGCGGGCCAAGGGCTTTCGCGACCTCAAACCCTTCACCCCGGACTGGTTCGGCTACTCGATGATCCGTAACTCGGTGCATGCCGAGCTCTACCACCAGATCCTCGAGATGGGCGAGAGCATGGATTTTCCCATCGAGGGCCTGCACACCGAGACCGGGCCCGGCGTACTCGAGGCGGCCATCGCCTATGACCGCGCCGAGGCGGCGGCGGACAAGGGCGCGCTGTTCAAGACCTTCATGAAGGTGCTGGCCCAGCGCAACGGCCTGATGGCCACCTTCATGGCCAAGTGGTCGGGCAAGTACCCGGGGCAGAGCGGGCATATCCACGTCTCGCTGCGCGACCGCGCGAGCGACAAGTCGGCCTTCTACGACCCCAGCCAGGCGCACAACATGAGCAAGCTGCAGCGGCATTTCCTCGCCGGCCAGCAGCGCCTGATGCCGGAATTCCTGTGCATGGTGGCGCCGACCCTGAACAGCTACCGGCGCCTGATTCCCGGGTTCTGGGCGCCCACCGACGCCACCTGGGGCGTGGAGAACCGCACCGCGGCGCTGCGGGTGATCCCCGGTAGCGACAAGTCGCAGCGCCAGGAGTACCGCCTCGGCGCCGCCGACGGCAACCCCTTCCTGGCGCTATCGGTGGCCATCGGCTCGGGGCTGTACGGGATCATGCAGGAGTGGGAGCCGACCGCGCCGGTCAGCGGCAACGCCTACGCGGTCAAGCATCCCGAGGAGCTGGCGCTGCCGCGCACCCTGTGGGATGCGGCGCAGCGCCTGAAGGCCTCGCAGGCCGCGCGCGAGCTGTTCGGCGACGCCTTCGTCGAGCACTTCGCCGCCAGCCGCGAATGGGAAGAGCGCGAGTACCGCCGCCATGTCAGCGACTGGGAGCTGGATCGCTACTTCGAAATCATCTGATTCCCCATTCCCCCAGCCTGGATGCAATTCGGGGCGCTGTTGCCGAGTGTCCCCGGCATGCATCCAGGCCATGCGGGCAGGTTTCTGGAGCACCTTATGAGCAAGCTGCAATGCATTTCTCCCATCGACGGCTCGGTCTACGTCGAGCGTCGTCTGGCCTCCAACCCCGAGATCCAGGCCGCGCTGGCCCGGGCCGAACTGGCGCAGCAGTCCTGGAAACGCACACCGCTGAGTGAGCGCATCGCCATCGGCCGGCGCGCCATCGCCGCCTTCGCCGCGCGCGAGGCGCAGCTGGCCGAGGAGCTGTGCTGGATGATGGGGCGGCCGATCCGCTACGCCGCCGGCGAGATCCGCGGTTTTGTCGAGCGCGCCAGCCATATGGCCGATATCGCCGAGGGTTCGCTGGCCGACATTCGCCTGCCGGACAAGCCCGGCTTCACCCGCTTTATCCGCCGCGAGCCGCTGGGCGTGGCGCTGGTCATCGCACCCTGGAACTACCCCTACCTGACCGCGGTGAATGCGGTGCTGCCGGCTCTGCTGGCGGGCAACGCGGTGCTGCTCAAGCATTCGGCGCAGACCCCGCTGTGCGCCGAGCGCATGGTCGAGGCCTTTGCCGAGGCCGGGCTGCCCGAGGGCGTGTTCCAGTACCTGCACCTGAGCCACGGCGACACCGAGGCGCTGATCCAGGCGCCGAGCATCGCCCACGTCGCCTTCACCGGCTCGGTGCCGGGCGGGGCCATGGTCGAGCGGGCGGCGGCCGGGCGCTTTATCAGCGTCGGCCTGGAGCTGGGCGGCAAGGATCCGGCCTACGTGCGCGCTGACGCCGACCTGGGCCATGCGGTGGAAACCGCCATTGATGGCGCCTTCTTCAACTCCGGCCAGTCGTGCTGCGGCATCGAGCGCATCTATGTGCACGAGTCGCTCTACGACGCCTTCGTCGAACGCGCCGTGGCGCTGGTGCGCCAGTACAGGCTGGGGCGTTCGGACGACCCGGAAACCACCCTCGGTCCGCTGGTGCGCAGCGACGCCGCCGACTTCGTCCGCGGCCAGATCGCCGAGGCGGTCGCCCAGGGCGCCAGGGCGCATATCGACCCGGCCGAGTTCCCCCTGGATGCGCCGGGCACGCCCTATCTGGCGCCGCAGGTACTGACCGGGGTGCACCACGGCATGCGGGTGATGACCGAGGAATCCTTCGGCCCGGTGGTGGGCATCCAGAAGGTCGCCAGCGACGAGGAGGCGCTGGCGCTGATGAACGACAGCGAGTTCGGCCTAACCGCGGCGATCTTCAGCCGCGACGTCGACGCCGCCATGGCCCTGGCCGACCGGGTGGAGGCCGGCACGGTGTTTCTCAACCGCTGCGACTACCTCGACCCCGGCCTGGCCTGGACCGGGGTGAAGCACTCCGGGCGCGGCTGCACCCTCTCGCAGGTCGGCTACGAGCAGTTGACCCGGCCGAAATCCTTCCACTTCAAGACTCAGCTGTGAGGCGCGCCATGGACCTGAATCGATACCGCATGAACTGGAACTACCCGACCTCGATGCGCGTCGGCGTCGGCCGCATCAACGAGCTGGCCGAGGCCTGCCGCCAGCTCGGCATGCGCGCGCCGCTGCTGTGTACCGACCCCGGTCTGGCCGCGCTGCCGATGATCGACGCGGCGCTGCGCCAGTGCCGCGATGCCGGGCTGAAGGCCGGGCTGTTCTCGGCGATCAAGGGCAACCCCACCGGCGCCAACGTGATGGACGGTGTGGCCGCGTTCAAGGCCGGCGGGCACGACGGGGTGATCGCCTTCGGCGGCGGCTCGGCGCTGGATGCCGGCAAGGCCATCGCTCTGATGGTCGGCCAGGATCGGCCGCTGTGGGATTTCGAGGACGTCGGCGACAACGCCAGCCGGGTCAAGGTCGCCGGCATGGCGCCGGTGGTGGCGGTGCCGACCACCGCCGGCACCGGCTCGGAAGTCGGTCGCGCCTCGGTGATCACCGATGATGCGGCGCATATCAAGCGCATCATCTTCCACGCGCGCATGCTGCCGGCGCTGGTGATTCTCGACCCGGAACTGACGGTCGGCCTACCGGCGAAGATCACTGCCGCCACCGGCATGGACGCGCTGTCGCACAGCCTGGAGGCCTTCTGCTCGCCGCTGTTTCATCCCATGGCCGAGGGCATCGCGCTGGAAGGCATGCGCCTGGTGCAGCAGTACCTGCCGCGGGCGGTCAGTCAGGGCACCGACGTCGAGGCGCGGCTGCAGATGCTGGTGGCCTCGAGCATGGGCGCCACTGCCTTCCAGCGTGGTCTCGGTGCCATGCACGCGCTGGCGCATCCGCTGGGGGCGCTGTACGACGCCCACCATGGCCTGCTCAATGCGGTGCTGATGCCCTATGTGCTGGTGGCCAACCGCTGCGCCATCGAGCCACAGATGGAGAAGATGGCGCGCTACCTGGCGCTGCCGGGCAGCGGTTTCGAGGCGGTACTGGACTGGGTGCTGGCGCTGCGCAGCGAGGTGGGCATCGCCCACAGTCTGGGCGAGATCGGCATCGACGATGCACGCATCGAGCAGGTTGGGCGCATGGCCGAAGTCGATCCGTCGGCCGGCACCAACCCCATCGCCTTCAGCGCCGCGCAGTACAGTGCGTTGTTCGAGAAAGCGCTGCGCGGAGCCTTGTAGCCCGGATGCAATCCGGGCTAGGGCTGCGATTAGGCCCCTCTCCCATTTATGGGAGAGGGCAAGTCCTGTGGCTTACTCCCCCGCCTGCGCCGCCTTCAAGGCCTCCAGCGCCGGCGCGGCGTAGATGCCCACTTCCACCGCCAGCTCCATCACCCGCGGCAGGTCGCTGGCGTACACCAGCACTGCCTGCAGCTCGTCGTCCAGCGGTTCGCTGAAGTCCACCAGCACATAGCCGCCGGTTTCCGGCGACAGCGCCGAGAGCTGCACCTGGATGCGATTGAGCGCGGTAAGCGGTTCGGTCTTGGCCAGTTGCTTGGCCTTGAGCACGAACGGCACCTGAGGGCCGAAGGACTCGGTGATCTGCTGGAACAGCTCCTGGTAGCTGTCGGCCTGGAACAGCACGGTATCCGGCAGGCTGCCGACCACCACCCATTCGCCCAGCGGGATGGGGAAGTCGTCGTCGTAGTTGACGTCGGGGTTGGCAGCGAGGAAGGCGACCGGGTCGGCATAGGCCTGCGCCGCTTCGTCGGCGATGCGGGCGATCTCGTCCGCGGGCAGGCAGCCGGAGCTTATCTTGGCGATCAGTTCTTCCAGCTGGGCTTTCATCGGGGCATTCCTGTTGGGGGCGAAGGCGCGCAGGATAAGGCAAAGCGCGCCGGGCTAGAAGTAAGCCAGCAGGCGGCCGAGGCTCATCACCAGTAGCCACGCCAGCAGCGACAGCGCCGCCTGCAGCCGACCGAGCAGCGGTGCGCGCCTGTCCCAGTCGCTCAGCCGGGCGCTCCACAGATGCCGAAACAACAGGGCGTTGCCGATACCCAGGGCGATCAGCAGCAGCTTGAACTGCAGCAGGCGGTTGTCGAGCAGTGGCCCGGCGTCGGCGGCGAACAGGCAGAAGCCGCTGCCCAGCAACAACAGCAGGCCGACCACCGCCAGCGGCGTCAGCGCGCGCGACACCGCCGCCAGCGGGAAACCGCGACCGGCGCCGAGCAGGCGTGCATCGAGCAGCAGCATGCTGCCGAGCAACAGCACCAGGCCGAGCAGGTGCAGCAGGTTGAGCGCCGGGTAGAGCAGCGTCGAGCTGCGCATCTGCTCGCCCAGGGCCGAGGCCTCCAGCCAGGCGGCCCAGGCGGTCAGCACGTCCATCTAGCGCAGTTCGATGGTGCGGCCGTCGACGATGATGCGCTCGGCGCGGATCTCCGCGGTGCCGTCCTTGCGCGGGTAGCCGACGATGGTCACGGTCTTGCCCACAGTCAGGTCGGCTTCCGGCAGGCCGCGAGCCTGCAGGCGGCTGAGCGGGGCGAGGATCACCAGCCAGCTGCGCCCGTCGTGCTCGATGCTCACGTCGGCGTGCGGGTTGCGGTAGTTGACCTGTTGCAGCGGCACTTCCAGGGTCAGGGTCCGATCGGCGTCGTAGGAGCTCCAGCCGTGGTGGGCCTGGGCGAGGGCGCCGGCCAGCAGCAGGCCGAGCGCGGTGGCGAGGAGCAGCAGTTTCTTCAGCATGGCGGTCACCCGGTGTGGCTGGTTGGACACCGGGTAAACCTAGACCCTGCAGCCCGCGCCGCGGCGGGTGGGCAGCATTTGGAAACAGAATCGGCCGGCCCTCGGTAGATTGTCGCTGCGCGCCGTGAAGCCCAACCGCGGGCCGGCGGACGCCCCCGTTGGGCTTCGTCGCGGGCTCCTCAGCCCAACCAAGGGTCCGGGCCCAAGGGGGCGCAAGGCGCCTCAGCCGTAGCGCTTCTTCGCCTCGATGGCCAGGCCGCTGCCGATGCTGCCGAAGGTGTTGCCTTCCACGCTGCGCGCATTGGGCAGCATCGCCGCCACGCTCTGGCGCAGCGCCGGCACGCCGCTGGAGCCGCCTGTGAAGAACAGCGTGTCGACCTGCTCGGCGGCGATGCCGGCATCGGCGAGCAGCTGGCCGAGGCTGGCGCGGATACGTTCCAGCAGTGGCTCGATGGCCTCTTCGAACAGCGGCCGGCTCAGTTCGGCGACCAGCCCCGGCTCCACGCGCGACAGGTCGATGGCGCGCGCGTCCTGCTCGCTGAGGGCGATCTTGCTGTCTTCCACCTGCATCGCCAGCCAGTGCCCGGCGCGTTGTTCGATCAGGCCGAACAGGCGGTCGATGCCGGTGGCGTCGACTATGTCGTAGCGCATGTTCTGCAGCGCCAGCTGGGTCTTCTGCGCGTACAGCGCGTTGATGGTGTGCCAGGTGGCCAGATTGAGGTGGTAGCTGGTGGGCATGAAGGCGTCGCTCTTCATCCGGCTGCCGTAGCCGAACAGCGGCATCACCCCGGCCAACGATAGCTGCTTGTCGAAATCGGTACCGCCGATATGCACGCCGCCGGTGGCGAGGATGTCGTCCTGGCGCTCGGCCAGCTGGTGGCGCTCGGGTGCCAGGCGCACCAGGGAGAAGTCCGAGGTGCCGCCGCCGATGTCGACGATCAGCACCAGCTCCTCGCGGTCCAGGTTCGACTCGTAGTCGAAGGCCGCGGCGATCGGCTCGTACTGGAACGACACCTCCTTGAAGCCGAGCTGGTGCGCCACCGCCACCAGGGTGTTCTGCGCCTCCTGGTCGGCTTGCGCGTCGTCGTCGACGAAGAACACCGGGCGGCCCAGCACCACCTCGTCGAAGCTGCGCTCGGCCAGGCGCTCGGCGCGGCTCTTCAGCTCGCCGATAAAGAAGCCGAGCAGCGCCTTGAACGGCAGCGCGCTGCCCAGCACGGTGGTCTCGCTTTTGAGCAGCTTGGAGCCCAGCAGGCTCTTCAGCGAGCGCATCAGGCGGCCTTCGTAGCCCTCCAGGTACTCGTGCAGGGCTTGGCGGCCGTAGACCGGGCGGCGCTCCTCGGTGTTGAAGAAGATCACCGAGGGCAGGGTGATCTTGCCGTCTTCCAGCACCAGCAGGCTGTCCTGGCCGGGGCGCAGCCAGCCGACGGTGGAGTTGGAGGTGCCGAAGTCGATACCGCAGGCGCGGGCGGGGGTGGAGAAGGGCATGGTGCGGACAGCCTGAGAAAACGGCCGCGCATTCTAGGGCAGGTCGTGCGGGCGTGCAGCACCGGGTATCAGTTTTTCGGGGGTTTGCGATTACCGCACCGTGGTTCGATAATCGCCAGGCACTGTCGACCGCCCCGGAGGTTCCATGAGCGATACCCGTCCGCCCCTGTCCAGCCTGGCGCCGCCGCCCTACGTGTCGCCGGCCAAGCGCATCGAGGAGTTCGCCGGCGATCCCAATTTCATGACCTCCCTGGCCCGCGGCCTGGCGGTGATCAACGCCTTTCAGGAGCGCAAGCGCCACCTGACCATCGCGCAGATCAGCCACCGCACCGAGATTCCCCGCGCCGCGGTGCGCCGCTGCCTCTACAGCCTGATGAAGCTGGGCTACGTCACCACCGACGGGCGCACCTATTCGCTGCTGCCCAAGGTGCTGACCCTGGGCCACGCCTACCTGTCGTCGACGCCGTTGGCGGTGTCCGCCCAGCCCTACCTCGACCGTTTGAGCGAGCAGCTGCACGAGGCCTGCAACCTGGCCACCCTGGAGGGCGAGCAGGTGCTCTATATCGCCCGCTCGGCGATTCCGCAGCGGCTGATCTCGGTGGATCTCAGCGTCGGCAGCCGCCTGCCGGCCTACTGCACCTCCATGGGCCGCATCCTGCTCGCCGCGCTGGACGACGACCAGTTGCAGGACTACCTGGCCCACGCCGAGTTGCAGCCCAAGACCAGTCGCACCCTGCACACCCCCGAGGCGCTGTGGGAGTGCCTGCAGCGCGTGCGCCACCAGGGCTGGTGCATCGTCGACCAGGAGCTGGAGCAGGGCCTGCGTTCGCTGGCGGTGCCGGTGTATGACTCCGCCGGCCACGTGCTGGCGGCGATGAACGTCAGCACCCACGCCGGCCGCGTGCCGATCAGCGAGCTGGAAAAGCGCTACCTGCCGCTGATGCTCAGCGCCAGCCGCGACCTCAGCAGCCAGCTGTTTCGGCCTTCTTGAGCAGATCCTAGGGGGGATGGCGCTTTTTACATCCACCAGGACGGTGGATCGATAAAGCGCGATCCACCCTAGGAGATCCTGCCTGACCCAGACGAAAGCGGGCGGTAATCGCCCGCAGCGATATTCGCCCAAGGTCCGATTGCCTAAGCTCGCCAGGCCGCTAACCTGTGCCGGTCAACCGTTGATCGGTTCGTGATCAGCGGCGGGCGATTTGCCTGTATCTATGGTTCGAGCGAGGAGGGCAGCCTTGGCCCGTCAGCACTCGCCAGTTGATAACAATAAGAGCGCCCTGAGTTATGGACTGTCGTCTGCTCAACGAGAAGAGTCGGCTGTTCGCCAATGCCGACCCCTATGCGGTATCCGACTACGTCAACCAGCATGTCGGCTCGCATTGCATTCGCCTGCCCAACAGCGGCCGCCCGGCCGCCAGCCTCAGCCACCGCAGCTTCGCCAGCCTCGACCTGTGCCGCATCAGCTACGGCGGCAGCGTGCGCGTCACCTCGCCGGCGCTGGAAACCATCTATCACCTGCAGATGCTGCTGCAGGGCCACTGCCTGTGGCGCGGCCATGGCCAGGAACACTACTTCACCCCCGGCGAACTGCTGCTGATCAACCCCGACGATCCGGTCGACCTGACCTATTCCGACGACTGCGAGAAGTTCATCGTCAAGCTGCCGAGCCAGTTGATCGAGCGCGCCTGCAGCGACAACCACTGGCAGCGCCCGGCCGACGGCGTGCGCTTCGCCTCGCGCCACCAGCTGCAGCAGCTCGAAGGCTTCACCAACCTGCTCGGCCTGGTCTGCGACGAGGCCGAGAGCGAGCAGTCGCTGCCCTCGGTGCAGGAGCACTACACACGGATCATCGCCAGCAAGCTGCTCGGCCTGCTCGGCAACAACGTCAGCCGCGCGGAGCTGGCGGAGAGCAACCCCTCGTTCGAGCGCCTGGTGCAGTTCATCGACGACAACCTCAAGCAGGACATCAGCCTCGAGCAACTGGCCCAGCTCGCCCATATCAGCCCGCGCTCGCTCTACGCGCTGTTCGACAAGCACCTGGGTACCACGCCCAAGCACTATATCCGCCAGCGCAAGCTGGAGCGGGTGCACGCCTGCCTCAGCGACCCCTCGGCCAAGGTGCGCAATATCACCGAGGTGGCGCTGGACTACGGCTTCCTCCACCTCGGCCGCTTCTCCGAGAGCTACAAGAGCGCCTTCGGCGAGCTGCCCTCCGATACCCTGCGTCGCCGCGAGTCCTGATCGCTCCGCGTGTTTTCGGTGCGCACGGCACACCCTACGAGCGGGTAGCTTGTCCTCCGATCAAACACGCGTCGTAGCTCTTCCGGTTGGCTACAGGTGGAAAACGCTTCGCGGTTTTCCACCTTCCGAGTTTCTGCCCAGGCCACGGCTGACGCGGCTTCTACGACCTTGGTCGCACCCTGCAGAAAACGGATAAAGGTCCTGCACTAACTGGATATTGTCGGACAATCAGGCGGCATAGCCTTGGAACCGTTGAAACAATAACAACGGAGCCATGGCCATGAACCTGGGACTCGACTACCTCAATAGCCTGCTTGAAGAAGACAAGGACAAGGGCATTTTCCGCTGCAAGCGCGAGATGTTCACCGACCCCCGGTTGTTCGACCTGGAGATGCAGCACATCTTCGAGGGCAACTGGCTGTACCTGGCCCATGAGAGCCAGATCCCCAACGTCAACGACTACTACACCACCCACATGGGGCGCCAGCCGATCTTCATCGCGCGCAACAAGGAGGGTGAGCTCAACGCCTTCATCAACGCCTGCAGCCACCGCGGCGCCATGCTGTGCCGCTTCAAGAGCGGCAACAAGGCCAGCTACACCTGCCCCTTCCACGGCTGGACCTTCAACAACAGCGGCAAGCTGCTCAAGGTCAAGGACCCCAAGGAAGCCGGCTACCCCGACAGCTTCAACTGCGACGGCTCGCACGACCTGAAGAAGGTCGCCCGCTTCGAGTCCTACCGCGGCTTCCTGTTCGGCAGCCTGCGCGAGGACGTGGCGCCGCTCGAGGACTTCCTCGGCGAGTCGAAGAAGATCATCGACATGATCTGCGACCAGTCCAGCGAAGGCCTGGAAGTGCTGCGCGGCTCCAGCACCTATGTCTACGAGGGCAACTGGAAACTGCAGGCGGAAAACGGTGCCGACGGCTACCACGTCACCGCCGTGCACTGGAACTACGCCGCCACCCAGCAGCAGCGCAAGCTGAAAGAGGCCGGCGACGACATCCGCGCCATGAGCGCCGGCGGCTGGGGCAAGAAGGGCGGCGGTTTCTACTCCTTCGAGAACGGCCACCTGCTGCTCTGGACCCGTTGGGACAACCCCGAGGATCGCCCGCTGTTCGCCGACCGCGAGCGCCTCGCCGCCGAGTTCGGCGAAGCCCGCGCCGACTGGATGATCGGCCATTCGCGCAACCTCTGCCTGTACCCCAACCTGTACCTGATGGACCAGTTCGGCTCGCAGCTGCGCATCGCCCGGCCGCTGTCGGTGGACAAGACCGAGGTGACCATCTACTGCATCGCGCCCAAGGGCGAGAGTGCCGAGGCCCGCGCCCGGCGCATCCGTCAGTACGAGGACTTCTTCAACGTCTCCGGCATGGCCACCCCCGATGACCTGGAAGAGTTCCGCGCCTGCCAGCAGGGCTTCGCCGGCCGCGCCATGCAGTGGAACGACATGTCCCGCGGCGCCCAGCACTGGATCGACGGCGCCGACGACTCGGCCCGGGAGATCGACCTGCAGCCGCTGATGAGCGGCGCGCGTACTGAGGACGAGGGGCTGTTTGTGCTGCAGCACCACTACTGGCAGCAGCAGATGATCCAGGCGCTGCAAGAGCAGCAAGAGCAACTGATCCACGTGGAGGGTGCGTAAATGAGCCTTTCCTATGACGCCGTGCGCGACTTCCTCTACCGCGAGGCGCGCTACCTGGACGACAAGCAGTGGGACCAGTGGCTGGAGCTGTACGCGCCGGATGCCGAGTTCTGGATGCCGGCCTGGGACGATGCCGACCAGCTGGTGGAAAACCCGCAGACCGAGATCTCGCTGATCTGGTACGGCAACCGCAGCGGCCTGGAGGACCGGGTGTTCCGCATCCGCACCGAGCGCTCCAGCGCCACCATCCCGGACACCCGCACCTCGCACAACATCAACAACATCGAGATCGTCGAGCAGGGCGATGGGCTGACCAAGGTGCGCTTCAACTGGCACACCCTGAGCTTTCGCTACAAGACCGTCGATCACTTCTACGGCACCAGCTTCTACACCCTGGATACCCGCGGCGAGAACCCGCTGATCAAGGCCAAGAAGGTGGTGCTGAAGAACGATTACGTGCGCCAGATCATCGACGTCTACCACATCTGAATCCGCTGCAGCGCTGCCGGCGGGGCCATGGGCTCCCGCCGCGGGATTCTGCACGCCGCCAACCGCATAGCGAGGTGCGCCATGAGCCACAAGATCGCACTGAATTTCGAAGACGGGGTGACCCGCTTTATCGACGCCAACCTGGGTGAGACGGTGGCCGACGCCGCCTACCGCCAGGGCATCAACATCCCCCTGGACTGCCGCGACGGTGCCTGCGGCGCCTGCAAGTGCTTCGCCGAAGCCGGCCAGTACGACCTCGGCGAGGAATATATCGAGGACGCCTTGAGCGAAGCCGAGGCCGAGCAGGGCTATGTGCTGACCTGCCAGATGCGCGCCGAGAGCGACTGCGTGATCCGCGTGCCGGCCTCCTCGCAGCTGTGCAAGACCCAGCAGGCCAGCTTCGAGGCAGCCATCAGCGCGGTGCGCAAGCTCTCCGACAGCACCATCGCCCTGTCGGTCAAGGGCGAGGCGCTGAGCCAACTGGCTTTCCTGCCGGGGCAGTACGTCAACCTCAAGGTGCCGGGCAGTGAGCAGACCCGTGCTTACTCCTTCAGCAGTCTGCCGAAGGACGGTGAGGTCAGCTTCCTGATCCGCAACGTGCCGGGTGGGCTGATGAGCAGCTTCCTGAGCAACCTGGCCAAGGCCGGCGACAGCATCAGCCTGGCCGGCCCGCTGGGCAGCTTCTACCTGCGCGAGATCAAACGCCCGCTGCTGCTGCTGGCCGGCGGCACGGGCCTCGCGCCCTTCACCGCGATGCTGGAGAAGATCGCCGCCGAGGGCTGCGAGCATCCGCTGCACCTGATCTACGGCGTGACCCACGACCATGACCTGGTCGAGCTGGACAAGCTGGAAGCCTTCGCCGCGCGCATCCCCGGCTTCAGCTTCAGCGCCTGCGTGGCCAGCCCCGAGAGCAGCTACCCGCACAAGGGCTACGTCACCCAGCACATCGAGCCCAAGCACCTCAACGACGGCGAGGTGGACATCTACCTGTGCGGCCCGCCGCCGATGGTCGAGGCGGTCAGCGCCTATATCCGCGAGCAGGGCATAGCACCGGCCAATTTCTATTACGAGAAGTTTGCCGCCAGCGCCTGATTGCTCCTTGGCTCCGCCGCCACGGCGGCGGGCCGGTTTTATTCGCGGCGCGGGCGCAAGCCCGCGGCCCCTCGACGAGGACGGGACTATGAGTATGCGTTTTCAACACAAGGTCGCCGTGGTCACCGGCGCCGCCCAGGGCATCGGCCGCCGGGTCGCCGAGCGGCTGCTGGAGGAGGGCGCGCAGGTGGTGGCGGTGGACCGCTCCGAGCTGGTGTTCGAGCTGGCCGAGCATGAAGGCGTGCTGTGCCTGACTGCCGACCTGGAGCAGGCCGGCGACTGCCAGGGCGTGATGCAGGCCGCCGTGGCGCGCTTCGGCCGCCTCGACATCCTGATCAACAACGTCGGCGGCACCATCTGGGCCAAGCCCTTCGAGCACTACGCAACGGCGCAGATCGAGGCCGAGGTGCGTCGCTCGCTGTTCCCCACGCTGTGGTGCTGCCACGCCGCGCTGCCGCAGATGCTGGCGCAGGGCGCTGGCGCCATCGTCAACGTGTCCTCCATCGCCACCCGCGGGGTCAACCGCGTGCCCTACGGCGCGGCCAAGGGCGGCGTCAATGCCCTCACCGCCTGCCTGGCGTTCGAGACCGCCGAGCGCGGCATCCGCGTCAACGCCACCGCCCCCGGCGGCACCGAGGCGCCGCCGCGGCGCATCCCGCGCAATGCCGCCGAACAGAGCGCCGAGGAGAAGGGCTGGTACCAGCAGATCGTCGATCAGACCGTGCAGAGCAGCCTGATGAAACGCTACGGCAGCATCGACGAGCAGGTCGGCGCGATCCTCTTTCTCGCCTCCGACGAGGCCTCCTATATCACCGGCGTGACCCTGCCGGTGGGCGGCGGCGATCTGGGCTGAGCACGACCCCGTAGGAGCGGCTTTAGCCGCGAATCGCGGCTAAAGCGGAACACCGGCCGAGCGCTCCTACACAAGCAACCGAGCAGTTCACAACAAAAACAAAACCGAGAACCGATGCCATGCGACAGATAGACGTTCACCCCGTTATCGACAACGCGCGCTTTTCCCGCTTCCACTGGATGGTCATGGCGCTCTGCGCGCTGCTGCTGATCTTCGACGGCTACGACCTGTTCATCTTCGGCGTGGTGCTGCCGTCGATCATGCAGGAGTGGAACCTGACCCCGCTGGAGGCCGGCGCCCTGGGCAGCTATGCGCTGTTCGGCATGATGTTCGGCGCCCTCGGCTTCGGCACCCTGGCCGACCGGATCGGGCGCAAGAAGGGCATCGCCATCTGCTTCGTGCTGTTCTCCAGCGCCACCATCCTCAACGGCTTCGCCAGCAGCCCGACCGAGTTCGGCATCTTCCGCTTTATCGCGGGCTTGGGCTGTGGCGGGCTGATGCCCAACGCCGTGGCGCTGATGAACGAGTACGCGCCCAAGCGCCTGCGCAGCACCCTGGTGGCGGTGATGTTCAGCGGCTACTCGCTGGGCGGCATGCTCGCCGCCGGCGTGGGTATCTACATGCTGCCGCGCTTCGGCTGGGAGTCGATGTTCTTCGCCGCCGCCGTGCCGCTGCTGCTGTTGCCGCTGATCCTGTGGAAGCTGCCGGAGTCGGTGGGTTTCCTGGTGCGCCAGGGTCGCCATGAGCAGGCCCGCGCGGTGCTGGCCAAGGTCGAGCCGGGCCTGGCCCTCGATGCCGCCGACCAGTTGCTGATGAGCGATGGCAAGGGCCAGGGCGTCGGCGTCTTCGAGCTGTTCCGCGACGGCCGCGCGCTGCGCACCCTGTGCCTGTGGCTGGCGTTCTTCTGCTGCCTGCTGATGGTCTACGCGCTGAGTTCCTGGCTGCCCAAGCTGATGGCCAGCGCCGGCTACAGCCTGGGCTCGAGCCTGTCGTTTTTGCTGGCGCTGAATTTCGGCGGCATGGCCGGGGCCATTCTCGGCGGCTGGCTGGGCGACCGCTTCAACCTGGGCAAGGTGATGGTGGCCTTCTTCGTCGCCGCCGCCGCCTCGATCAGCCTGCTCGGCTTCAACAGCCCGACGCCGGTGCTTTACGGCCTGATCTTCATCGCCGGCGCCACCACCATCGGCACGCAGATCCTGCTGTACGCCGGCGCCGCGCAGTTCTACGGCCTGTCGATCCGCTCCACCGGCCTCGGCTGGGCCTCGGGCATCGGCCGCAACGGCGCCATAGTCGGGCCGCTGCTCGGCGGCGCGCTGATGGCGATCAACCTGCCGCTGCAACTGAACTTTATCGCCTTCGCCATCCCCGGGGCCATCGCCGCCCTGGCCATGGCGGTGTTCACCCTCAGCGGCCAGCGGCGCCAGGCGGCGACCGCGGCGCTGGCGGCGGCCAAGGCCTGAGCCTCACCCTGAACCTGGAAGATTGAAATGAGCCACGTCCTGATCGAAAGCCTGACGGCGACCATAGTCGACCTGCCGACCATCCGCCCGCACAAGCTGGCCATGCATACCATGCAGAACCAGACGCTGGTGATCATCCGCCTGCGTTGCAGCGACGGCGTCGAAGGCATAGGCGAAGCCACCACCATCGGTGGCCTGGCCTACGGCAACGAGAGCCCGGAGAGCATCAAGCAGAATATCGACAGCCATCTGGCGCCGGCGCTGCGCGGTCAGGACGCGGCCAATATCAACGCCTGCATGCAGCGCCTGGACAAGCTGGCCAAGGGCAACACCTTCGCCAAGTCGGGCATCGAAAGCGCGCTGCTCGACGCCCAGGGCAAGCGCCTGGGCCTGGCGGTCAGCGAGCTGCTCGGCGGCCGCGTGCGCGACAGCCTGGAGGTGGCCTGGACCCTGGCCAGCGGCGACACCGCCCGCGATATCGACGAGGCGCAGCAGATGCTCGCCATCCGCCGCCACCGCATCTTCAAGCTGAAGATCGGCGCTGGCGAGCTGCAGCGCGACCTCAACCACGTCATCGCCATCAAGCAGGCGCTGGGCGACTGCGCCAGCGTGCGGGTCGACGTCAACCAGGGCTGGGACGAGTCCCAGGCCATCCGCGCCTGCCGGGTGCTGGGCGACAACGGCATCGACCTGATCGAGCAGCCGATCGCGCGCATCAACCGCGCCGGCCAGGTGCGCCTCAACCAGCGCAGCCCGGCACCGATCATGGCCGACGAATCCATCGAGAGCGTGGAGGACGCCTTCAGCCTGGCGGCCGATGGGGCGGCCAGCGTGTTCGCCCTGAAAATCGCCAAGAACGGCGGCCCGCGCGCCGTGCTGCGCACCGCGGCCATCGCCGAGGCGGCCGGCATCGCCCTGTACGGCGGGACCATGCTCGAAGGCGCCATCGGCACCCTGGCCTCGGCCCACGCCTTTCTCACCCTCAAGCAGCTGACCTGGGGCACCGAGCTGTTCGGCCCGCTGCTGCTGACCGAGGAAATCGTCACTGAGGCGCCGCTCTACCGCGATTTTGCCCTGCAGGTGCCGCGTACCCCGGGCCTGGGCCTGACCCTGGACGAAGAGCGCCTGGCGTTCTTCGCCCGCAAGTGAAACGGAGGAAATCCTGATGCTGTTCCACGTGAAGATGACCGTAAGGCTGCCGGCCGACATGGACCCGGCAGTGGCCGCGCGGATCAAGGCCGAGGAGAAGGAACTGGCCCAGCGCCTGATGCGCGAGGGCACCTGGCGCCACCTGTGGCGCATCGCCGGGCACTACGCCAACTACAGCGTATTCGACGTGGCCAGCGTCGAGGCGCTGCACGACACCCTGCTGCAACTGCCGCTGTTCCCCTACATGGACATCGAGGTCACGCCGCTGTGCCGGCATCCCTCGTCGATCCATACCGACGACCGCTGATCCCCAGAACAACAACGAGGTACGCCACCATGACCGTGAAAATCTCCCACACCCAAGACGTGCAGAACCTGTTCCGCGAGGCCTGTGGCCTCAACAATGAGCAGGGCAGCCCGCGCCTCAAGCAGCTGATGCTGCGCATCGTCGGCGACGCGGCGAAGATCATCGAAGACCTGCAAGTGACCGACGACGAATTCTGGCAGGCGGTGGACTACCTCAACCGCCTCGGCGCGCGCAGCGAGTTCGGCCTGCTGGTGCCGGGCCTGGGCCTGGAACACTTCCTCGACCTGCTGCAGGACGCCAAGGACGCCGAGGCCGGCCTCAGCGGCGGCACCCCGCGCACCATCGAAGGCCCGCTGTATGTGGCCGGCGCGCCGCTGGCCGAGGGCCAGGTGCGGATGGACGACGGCAGCGAAGACGGCGTGGCCACGGTGATGTTCCTCGAAGGCGTGGTGCGCGACACCCAGTGCAAACCGCTGGCCGGTGCCGTGGTCGACCTGTGGCACGCCAACACCACGGGCAACTACTCCTACTTCGACAAGAGCCAGAGCGACTACAACCTGCGCCGGCGCATTGTCACCGACGCCGAGGGCCGCTATCGCGCGCGCAGCATCGTGCCCAGCGGCTACGGCTGCGACCCGCAGGGCCCGACCCAGGAATGCCTCGACCTGCTCGGCCGCCATGGCCAGCGTCCGGCGCATATCCACTTCTTCATCTCCGCGCCGGGCCATCGCCACCTGACCACCCAGATCAACCTGGCCGGCGACCAGTACCTGTGGGACGACTTCGCATACGCCACCCGCGAGGGCCTGGTCGGCGATATCCAGTTCGTCGAGGACGAAGCCGCCGCCCGCGACCGCGGTATCTCGGCCAAGCGTTTCGCCACGCTGGCGTTCGACTTCCAGCTGCAGCAGGCCCCGGCGCCCAAGGCCGAGCGCCGCAGCGCGCGGCCGCGGGCTTTGCAGCAGGCCTGATCCGTAGGGTGCGCTGCGCGCACCAATGGTGTCGTGCGCCGTGGGCATGGTGCGCACGGCGCACCCTACGGGCCCGGTTACAACAAGAGCGTCCCCTTCGAGGGACGCCAGCCTGACCTTGCGAGGGACCATGAAAGCCCTGCTCAAAGACTTCAGCCTGCCCGCCCTGGTGGCCGGGCTGCTCGCCACCACCATCTCCTACGCCGGGCCGCTGGTGCTGATCTTCCATGCCGCGGAAAGCGCCGGCCTGTCGCAGGCGCTGCTGTCGTCCTGGGTCTGGGCGATTTCCATCGGCAGCGGCGCGCTGGGCCTGCTGCTCAGCCTGCGCTACCGCACGCCTGTGGTGATCGCCTGGTCGATCCCCGGCAGCGCGCTGCTGGTCGGCGCCCTGCCCGAACTGGGCCTGAACCAGGCCATCGGCGCCTACCTGGTGGCCAACCTGATCCTGTTGCTGATCGCCCTCAGCGGCAGCTTCGACCGGCTGATCGCCAAACTGCCCGGCTCCATCGCCGCCGGTTTGCAGGCCGGCATCCTGTTCGCCTTCGGCATCGAGGTGTTCAAGGCGCTGCCCGAACAGCCGCTGCTGATCGCCAGCATGTTCGTCACCTACCTGCTGCTGCGTCGAACCGCGCCGCGCTACGCGGTGGCCGGCGTATTGCTCGTCGGCGCGGCGCTGACCCTGCTCGGCGGCCAGCTGCGCAGCGAGGCGCTGGTGTTGGAGCTGGCCACGCCGCAGTGGATCGCCCCCGAATTCAGCCTCACCGCCACCCTCAACCTGGCGCTGCCGCTGGTGCTGGTGGCGCTGACCGGGCAGTTCATGCCGGGCATGGCGGTGCTGCGTGGCGCCGGTTACCAAACCCCGGCCAGCCCGTTGATCGGCGCCAGCGCCATTGGTGGCGCGCTGCTGGCGCCGTTCGGCTGCCACGGCCTGAACCTGGCGGCGGTCACCGCCAGCCTGTGCACCGGCCGCGATGCCCATAAAGACCCTAACCGCCGTTATATCGCCGCCGTGGCCGGCAGCCTGGCCTACCTGCTGCTGGGTATCGGCGGCGCCACCCTGGTGTCGCTGTTCGCCGCCTTTCCCGCGGCGCTGATCGCTGCCCTGGCCGGGCTGGCGCTGTACGGCGCGTTCAGCGAGGCGCTGGCGCGCAGCCTGAGCGAGACCGCCGAGCGTGACGCCGGACTGTTCACCTTCCTGGTGACCGCCTCCGGGCTGAGTTTCCTCGGCCTGTCGGCGGCCTTCTGGGGCCTGCTGTTCGGTCTCGCCGCGCACCTGCTGCTGCGCCTGCGCAAGCCGGCCGCCATTGCCAGTCCCGCCGGCGAGCCGGCCAGGGAATAACCCCCAATCCATTCCCCCGAACCGGCAACCCCTGGGCTGCCGGGCGGGTTTCTGCAACCTCGATAACAACAAGAGCACGCTACCGATGAAACACAGCCCACGCCTTTGCCTGCTGTCCACCGCCATTGCCGCCTGCCTGCCGAGCCTGAGCCAGGCCGGCGAGGGCGGGTTTATCGACGACGCCAGCGCCACGCTGACGGCGCGCAACTACTACTTCAGCCGCGACTTCTCCGACATAGTCGGGCCGAACCGGCAGTCCAAGGCCGAGGAGTGGGCGCAGGGCTTCATCCTCAACGTGAAATCCGGTTACACCCCGGGGCCGGTGGGTTTCGGCGTGGATGCCATCGGCCTGCTCGGCCTCAAGCTCGACAGCAGCGCGGATCGAGTCAACACCGGCCTGTTGCCGACCCGCCAGAGCGGCAAGGCCGCCGACGACTACAGCCGCCTGGGCCTAGCGGCGAAGCTGCGCCTGTCCAAGACCGAGCTGAAGGTCGGCGAGCTGCAGCCCAACCTGCCGGTGCTGACCTACTCGGACATTCGCCTGCTGCCGCCCAGCTACCAGGGAGTCAGCCTGGTTTCCAACGAGCTGGCCGGGCTGACCCTGCAGGCCGGGCATCTCAACTCCACCAGCCTGCGCAACGAGGCCGGCGACGACAAGATGCTGGCCATGCTCGGCCACCTGCCGCAGCGCGCAGCGAGCAGCGACGCCTTCAACTATGCCGGCGGGGACTATGCCTTCAACGCAGGGCGCACCTCGCTCGGCGCCTGGTATGGCCAGTTGGAGGACATCTACCAGCAGCGCTTCCTCGGCCTCAAGCACAGCGAGCCGGTCGGCGCCTGGACCCTGGGCGCCAACCTCGGTTTCTACGATTCGGCCGACGACGGCCAGAGCCTGCTCGGCGACATCGACAATCAGGCGGCCTTCGCCCTGCTGTCGGCCAAGCACGGCGGCCACACCTTCTATGTCGGCTACCAGGCGATGTTCGGCGATGACGCCTTCCCGCGGGTGTTCGCCAACGTCAGCCCGCTGGGCAACGAGGTGCCCACTTTCGAGTTCGCCTCCGCCGACGAGCGCTCCTGGCAGCTGCGTTACGACTACGACTTCGCCGCCATGGGCGTGCCGGGCCTGGTGGCCGGGGTGCGCTACATCCGCGGCGACAATGTCGATGCCCAGGCCACCAACCGCGGCGGTGTGCGCTACGAGGGCAAGGACTGGGAGCGCGATCTGGACATCGGCTACGTGGTGCAGAGCGGCGCGCTCAAGGGCCTCGGCGTGCGCGTGCGCAACGTCACCGCGCACTCCAACTACCGCAGCGATATCGACGAGAACCGGCTGATCCTCAGTTACAGCTGGAACCTGCTGTAAGAGCCGATCACAGCATGTGCAGGAATGGTTCGATAATCGCACCATAAGGCGATTATCGGATTGTTCCGCTGCATAGCGCGCCCTAATCTGAACTCACCGCCACCCCTGCCCGGTGGCACCTGCAACCCAAGCGAGAACAACACGATGGCCGACATCATCACCCTGGGCGAAGCCATTTCGCGCCACGTCAACGACGGCGACTGCGTCGCTCTCGAAGGTTTCACCCATTTGATCCCCACTGCCGCCTCTCACGAACTGATCCGCCAGGGCAAGAAAGACCTGCATCTGGTACGCATGACCCCGGACCTGGTCTACGACCTGCTGATCGGCGCCGGTTGCGCGCGCAAGCTGACCTTCTCCTGGGGCGGCAACCCCGGTGTCGGCTCGCTGCATCGCCTGCGCGATGCGGTCGAGAAGCAGTGGCCGAACGCCCTGGAAATCGACGAGCACAGCCACGCCGACCTGGCCAACTCCTACGTCGCCGGCGCCTCCGGTCTGCCGTTCGCCCTGCTGCGCGCCTATGCCGGCTCCGACCTGCCGAAGGTCAACCCGAACATCAAGTTCATCGACTGCCCCTTCACCGGCGAGAAGCTGGCCGCCACCCCGGCGGTACGCCCGGACGTCACCGTGATCCACGCGCAGAAGGCCGACCGCAAGGGCAACGTGCTGCTGTGGGGCATCCTCGGCGTGCAGAAGGAAGCGGCCCTGGCGGCCAAGCGCTGCATCGTCACGGTCGAGGAGATCGTCGACGACCTCAAGGCGCCGATGAACGCCTGCGTGCTGCCGAGCTGGGCGTCGACCGCCGTCTGCCACGTGCCCGGTGGCGCCCACCCGTCCTACGCCCATGGCTACTACGAGCGCGACAACCGCTTCTATCAGGCCTGGGACCCGATTGCCCGCGACCGCGAATCCTTTACCGCCTGGATCGATACCTATATCCGCGGCACCGCCGATTTCGCCGAGTTCCAGAACAAGATTGCGGAGGCCAAATAATGAGCGCGCTTTCCACCAGCGACTACAGCACCAACGAAATGATGACCGTCGCCGCCGCCCGCCGCCTGAAGAACGGCGCGGTTTGCTTCGTCGGCATCGGCCTGCCGTCCAAGGCCGCCAACCTGGCGCGCCTGACCTCCTCGCCGGACGTGGTGCTGATCTACGAATCCGGCCCGATCGGCGCCAAGCCCAGCGTGCTGCCGCTGTCGATCGGTGACGGCGAGCTGGCCGAAACCGCCGACACCGTGGTGCCCACCGGCGAGATCTTCCGCTACTGGCTGCAGGGCGGGCGCATCGACGTCGGCTTCCTCGGCGCGGCCCAGGTCGACAAGTTCGGCAATATCAACACCACCGTGATCGGCGACTACCACAACCCCAAGGTGCGCCTGCCCGGCGCCGGCGGCGCGCCGGAGATCGCCGGCAGCGCCAAGGAAGTGCTGATCATCCTCAAGCAGTCGCACCGCACCTTCGTCGACAAGCTGGCCTTTATCACCTCGGTCGGTTTCGGCGAGGGCGGCGACCACCGTCAGCAGCTCGGCCTGCCTGGCAAGGGCCCGGTCGGCATCATCACCGACCTGTGCATCATGGAGCCGGAAGCCGGCAGCCACGAGTTCGTGGTCACCTCGCTGCACCCGGGCGTGACCCGCGAGCAGGTGATCGAGAACACCGGCTGGGCCATCCGCTTTGCCGACAATCTGGCCGTGACCGAGGCGCCGAACGAGGTCGAACTGAGCGCGCTGCGCGCCCTGGAAGCGCGCACCGCCGCCTCCCACGGCCAGGCCGGGGGTGAGGAATGAGCCGCGACGTATTCATCTGCGACGCCATCCGCACGCCCATCGGCCGCTTCGGCGGCGGCCTGGCGCCGGTGCGTGCCGACGACCTGGCGGCGGTGCCGCTCAAGGCCCTGATCGAGCGCAACCCGCAGCTGGATCTGGCCGCCATCGACGAAGTATTCATGGGCTGCGCCAACCAGGCCGGCGAGGACAACCGCAACGTCGCGCGCATGGCGCTGCTGCTGGCCGGTATTCCCGAGACCGTGCCGGGGGTGACCCTCAACCGCCTGTGCGCCTCCGGCCTGGATGCGGTGGGCAGCGCCTTCCGCGCCATCGCCTCTGGCGAGATGGAGCTGGCCATCGCCGGCGGCGTGGAATCCATGTCGCGCGCACCCTATGTGATGGGCAAGGCGGCCACTGCCTTCGGTCGTGAGCAGAAGATCGAGGACACCACCATCGGCTGGCGCTTCGTCAACCCGCTGATGAAGGCGCAGTACGGCGTCGACGCCATGCCGCAGACCGCCGACAACGTCGCCGACGACTACCAGGTCAGCCGCGCCGATCAGGACCTGTTCGCCCTGCGCAGCCAGCAGCGCGCCGCCCGCGCCCAGGCCGAAGGCTTCTTCGCCGAGGAAATCGTGCCGGTGGTGATCAAGGGCAAGAAGGCCGACACCATAGTGGATACCGACGAGCACCCGCGCGCCGACACCACCCTGGAGGCGCTGACCAAGCTCAAGCCGGTCAACGGCGAGGGCAAGACCGTCACCGCCGGCAATGCCTCGGGCGTCAACGACGGCGCCGTGGCATTGATCCTGGCGTCTGCCGAAGCGGTGAAAAAACACGGCCTGACCCCGCGTGCCAAGGTGCTCGGCATGGCCAGTGCCGGCGTTGCCCCGCGGGTGATGGGCATCGGCCCGGTGCCGGCGGTGCGCAAGCTGCTGGAGCGGCTGAACCTGGGCATCGACCAGTTCGACGTGATCGAGCTCAACGAAGCCTTCGCCGCCCAGGGCCTGGCGGTGATGCGCGAGCTGGGCCTGGCCGACGACAGCGCCAAGGTCAACCCCAACGGCGGCGCCATCGCCCTCGGCCACCCGCTGGGCGCCAGCGGCGCGCGCCTGGTGCAGACCGCGCTGCATCAGCTGGAGAAATCCGGCGGCAAGCTGGGTTTGGCGACTATGTGCGTGGGCGTCGGCCAGGGCCTGGCGCTGGCGATCGAGCGGGTGTGAATGACATCTGTAGGGTGGGCTAAAACGCATCGCCGCCCGGCCCACCCTACGCGCTGGATTCGCCCGCATCGCCCTGCCAACCTAGGCTTACCCCAAACTGCTGGAACGAGACCGCCTTGAGCAACCAACTCTTCGATGCCTACTTCACCGCCCCGGCCATGCGCGCGATCTTCTGCGATGCCGGCCGGGTGCAGGGCATGCTCGACTTCGAGGCCGCGCTGGCGCGGGCCGAGGCACATGCGGGGCTGATCCCCGCCGAGGCCGTGGCGCCCATCGAGGCTGCCTGCAAGGCCGAACTCTATGATTACCCGGCGCTAGCCGAGGCCATTGCCATCGCCGGCAACTCGGCGATTCCGCTGGTCAAGGCCCTCGGCAAGCGTATCGCTGCGACAAGCCCCGAGGCCGAACGCTATGTACACCTCGGCGCCACCAGCCAGGACGCCATGGACAGCGGCCTGGTGCTGCAACTGCGCGCCGCTATCGAGCTGATCGAAGGCGACCTCGCCGCCCTGGCCGATGCCCTGGCGGCGCAGGCCGAGCGCCATGCCGACACGCCACTGGCCGGACGCACTTGGCTGCAGCAGGCCACCCCGGTGACCCTGGGCATGAAGCTGGCCGGCGTGCTCGGCGCCATCACCCGCCATCGTAAGCGCCTAAGCGAGCTCAAGCCGCGCCTGCTGTGCCTGCAGTTCGGCGGCGCCTCGGGCAGCCTGGCGGCGCTTGGCGAGCAGGCCTGGCCGGTGGCCGAGGCGCTGGCCGCCGAGTTGCAGCTGAACCTGCCCGAGCAACCCTGGCACACCCAGCGCGACCGCCTGGTGGAGTTCGCCAGCCTGCTCGGGCTGATCGCCGGCAGCCTGGGCAAGCTCGGCCGCGACCTCAGCCTGCTGATGCAGACCGAGGCCGGCGAAGTCTTCGAACCCTCGGCGCCAGGCAAGGGCGGCTCGTCGACCATGCCGCACAAGCGCAACCCGGTGGGCGCCGCCGTGCTGATCGGCGCCGCCACCCGCGCGCCGGGCCTGGTGGCGACCATGCTGGCCGCCATGCCGCAGGAGCACGAGCGCAGCCTCGGCCTGTGGCACGCCGAGTGGGAAACCCTGCCGGAGCTGTGCTGCCTGGTCTCCGGTGCGCTGCAGCAGGCGCTGCTGGCGGTGCCGGGGCTGGAAGTGGACGCGGCGCGCATGCGCAGCAACCTCGAACTGACCCAGGGCCTGGTGTTGGCCGAGGCGGTGAGCATCGCCCTGGCCCAGTGCATCGGCCGCGACGCCGCCCATCATCTGGTCGAGCAGTGCTGCCGCCAGGCGGTGCAGCAGGGTGTGCACCTGCGCGCGGTGCTCGGCGCCAATGCCGAGGTCAGCGCAGAGCTGTCCGCCGCCGAGCTGGAGCGCCTGCTCGATCCGGCCCATTACCTGGGACAGGCCCGCCGCTGGGTGCAGCGGGCCGTCGCCGAACACACGCAATTTTCGCGTTAGGAGTTATCCATGCCTGCCGTACGTCTCGCCGATGGCGACCTCAACTACCTGCTCGAAGGCCCGGCCGGCGCGCCGGTGCTGGTGCTGTCCAACTCCCTGGGCACCGACCTGCACATGTGGGACGTGCAGATGCCAGCGCTCACCCGTCATTTCCAGGTGCTGCGCTACGACACCCGCGGCCATGGCCAGTCGCTGGTGACTGAAGGGCCCTACAGCATCGAGCAACTGGGCCGCGACGTGCTGGCTCTGCTCGATGCGCTGGATATCGCCAAGGCGCATTTCTGTGGGTTGTCCATGGGCGGCCTGATCGGCCAGTGGCTGGCGCTCAACGCGCCCGAGCGCATCGCACGCCTGGTGCTGTGCAATACCGCCGCCAAGATCGGCGCGCCAGAGGTGTGGAACCCGCGTATTGACACCGTGCTGGCCGGCGGCGCGCAGGCCATGCGTGACCTGCGCGATGCCTCGATCTCGCGCTGGTTCACCGCCGGTTTCGCCGCCGCGCAGCTGCAGCAGGTCGAGCCCATAGTCGGCATGCTGGCGCAGACTTCGCCCGAAGGTTATGCGGCCAACTGCGCGGCGGTGCGCGATGCCGATTTTCGCGAGCAGCTGGGTGCGATCCGTGCGCCGACCCTGATCCTCTGCGGCAGCCTTGATCCGGTGACCACCGTCGAGCACGGCCGCTTGATGCAGCAGCGGATCGAGGGGGCGAAGCTGGTGGAGTTCCACGCCGCGCACCTGTCCAACGTCGAGGCCGGCGTGGCCTTTACCCAGGCGCTGCTGGATTTCCTCAAGGCTTGAGACCGTTATGGTGCGCACGGCGCACCCTACGGCCCGTATCTGTGGGGTGCGCCGCGCGCACCATCTCTTTCGGAGTTTGAAATGGACGAAAAACAACGCTACGAAGCTGGCATGCAGGTGCGCCGCGCGGTGCTGGGCGACGCCCATGTCGACCGCAGCCTGGACAAGCTCACGCCGTTCAACAGTGAGTTCCAGGAGATGATCACCCGCCACGCCTGGGGCGATATCTGGACCCGCCCCGGTCTGCCGCGGCACACCCGCAGCCTGATCACCATCGCCATGCTGATCGGCATGAACCGCGAGGGTGAACTGAAATTGCACCTGCGCGCGGCGAAGAACAACGGCGTGACCCGCGACGAGATCAAGGAAGTGCTGATGCACAGCGCGATCTACTGCGGCATCCCGGCGGCCAACGCCACCTTCCACCTGGCCGAGGAAGTCTGGGACGAGCTGGGTGTCGAATCCCTGCAGGACTGACCCGCGTTTCCCCTCGACCGTCGCCGGTCCACGCGCCGCGCGGCGGTTTTTTATTGCGTGCTCCGCTGCGCCCTGCAAGCCAACCTACCTCTGGCCCCCCGTTGCACTCAGTCCAGCGTCGTTTCGTACTCTTCGACACCAGCCGCATGCCGTGCGGCGATATAGCCGAAGGTCATGGCCGGGCCGAGGTTGATGCCGCCGGACGGGTAGTGGCCGCCCATCACGCTGGCCATGTCGCTGCCGGCGGCGTACAGCCCGGGGATGGGCTGGCCCTGCGCGTCCAGCACCTGGGCCTGGCCGTTGGTCTTCAGGCCGGCGAAGGTGGCGAAGCTGCCCGGCTCGACGTTCACCGCATAGAAGGGCCCGCGCTCGATGGGCGCCACGCAGGGGTTCGGCCCCTCATGGCTGGCGTCGCCGCTGCGCCGGTTGAAGGGCGTACTGCCGCGACCGAAGGCCGGGTCTTCGCCCTGCGCGGCATGGCGGTTGTACTCGGCCAGGGTCTGCGCCAGGCCCTGCGGGTCGATGCCGCAGGCCTGGGCCAGCGCTTCGACGCTGTGGCCGCGCTTGAGATAGCCGCTGCGCAGCACCGACCACAGCGGCACCGGCGCCGGACGGGCGATGCCCAGGCCGTAGCGGCGGATAAAGCGGTGGTCGCAGATCAGCCAGGAGCAGACCTCCTCGCCCTGCGGCACCGCCTCGAGCATGGCGGCGACATAGTCGTAGTAGCCCTCGGCCTCGTTGACGAAGCGCCGGCCGCTGCGCAGCACGGCGATCACTCCCGGTTTGCCGCGGTCGATGATATGCGGGAAATGGCCGATGCGGCCGCCTGCGTAGGGCACCCGCGACACCGGCGCCCAGGCCACCGGCGACTTGAGCGCGGTGTTGAGCGCGGCGCCCGCCGCCTCGCCCAGGCGTAGGCCGTCGCCGTTGCAGGCGCGCGGCGGCAGGGCCAGGTGCTCGTGGCCGGTGGGCGTGCGCGGGAACAGCTGGCGGCGGCGCTCGATATCGTGGGCGAAACCGCCGGCGGCCAGCAGCACGCCGCGGCGCGCGCGTATGCGCTGTTCGGCCCCGTCGCGTTGCACCACGGCGCCGCAGACCCGGCCGTTGTCGCGCAGCAGGCCGGTGGCCGGCGCCGATTCGAGCAGCTGCACGCCGAGGTCCTCGGCGGATTTGGCCAGTCGCGCCACCAGCGCCACGCCGTTGACCAGGTGCATGGCGCGGCCATATCGGGCCAGGTGCCAGAGGTGGGCGCTGAAGCGCTTGGTCACGTGCAGCGCGGCCCTGGCCGAGCGGGTCATCGAGAGAAAGGCGGCCAGATCGGCGCCGGCCATGATCGGCATGCCGAGGAAGGAGGTCTCGGGCATGGTCTTGCGCAGGCGCGGCAGCAGGGCGCCGACCTCGCGTGCGTCATAGGGCGCGGCGATCACCTGATGGCCGCCGGTGGCGGCGCCCGGCGCCTCGCCACGCATGTCGGGGATGGCGTTGCCGTCGGCGAACTGCAGGCGGCTGTGCTGCTCGAAGAAGCCGACCATCTGCGGACAGGCTTGGAGAAAGGCGTCCACCAGCTCGGCATTGAAATGCTCGCCGAGGCAGTGGCGCAGATAGCGGCGCGGCTGTTCGAGGTCCTCGACTATGCCGGCGCGGCGCGCCAGCGGATTGCGCGGCACCCACATCCAGCCGCCGGACCAGGCCGTGGCGCCGCCGAACACCGCATCCTTCTCCACCAGGATGACCTTTTGCCCATGCCAGGCGGCGGTCACCGCCGCGGCCAGGCCGGCGGCGCCGGAGCCGACGATCAGCAGGTCGCAGTCGAGTTCGGCGTGGGCCATGGCGGGGTCTCCTGGGTAAATGGATTTATTGGAACATGGTTCCGGATTCTATGATTGCCTTGAGCGAGGGCCAAGGGCGAGTGGCGCAATTACCCGGCTAGCGCGGCCGATACTGTGCGTTTAGCGCACGGTTGCCGGAGCGGCGCAAGATCGTCGCGGGTTTCAACCCTGCCACAAGCCTCAAGTGCTGATCGACCACCGCGGATCGGTCGGGCCTGGCATTTTTTCTCGGCGAAAAAAAGCCCGTCGCGGGGACGGGCCGAGGGTGCCGTAACACACTTGGAGTCAATCGGTTGGACGCAAGCGCCCGGTACTACAGCAGCGACAGCGGGTAGTTGATGATCAGGCGGTTCTCGTGGATGTCCTGGCCGACGTCGCGACGCACGTCGGAGTTGCGCCAGCGCACGCTGAGGTTCTTCAGGCTGCCTTCCTGGATGGTGTAGGCCAGCTCGGACTCGCGCCCCCACTCCTCGGCATCGGTGCGGCCGCCGGTGTGGATGTTGGAGCCGCTGACGTAGCGGTTCATCAGGGTCAGGCCGGGGATGCCGAGGCCGGCGAAGTTGTAGTCGTGGCGGATCTGCCAGGAACGCTCTTCGGGGGCGTCGTAGCTGTTGGTGAAGCCGTCGTTGACCAGGGTGCCGCCGCTGGTGCCGTCGATGCGCAGGAACTTGCTGTCGCCGTCCAGGTGCTGGTAGGCGAGCATGAAGCTGTTGTTGCCGGTCTTGGCGGTGAACGCGCCTTGGTAGACCTTGTTGTCCAGCTTGCCGGCCTTGGCCGCGCCTTCGTCCTGGCCGTCGAAGTAGCCGAGGTTGGCGCCCAGCACCCAGTCGCCCACCGGCTGGCTGTGGGTCAGCTGCACGTAGCTCTGCTGGTAGACGTCTTCCAGGCGCGCGTGCCAGACGCCGAGCAGGGTGTTGTTGGCGTTGAAGCGGTATTCGCCGCCGGCAAAGTTGAAGTCGTCGCCCTCGATGCCGCCGAAGCTCATCTCTTCGCGGCTAGCGTCGTGGCGCTGGCTGTTTTTCCAGAACTGGCCGCCGTAGAGGGTCAGGCCATCGAGCTCGTTGGAGGTCAGCTGGGCGCCCTGGAAGGTCTGCGGCAGCGAGCGGCCGTCGTCGGCGCGGAGGATCGGCAGCACGGCGAACCACTCGCCGACCTTCAGCTCGGTCTTGGACAGCTTCGCCTTGGCCGCCACCGCGGTGCGGCCGAAGTCGTCGGCGGCCTGGCCGTCGTCGTGGATCGGCAGCAACTGGCTGTTGGCCGCGCCGCGGTTGCCGTCCAGCTTGACGCTGTACAGGCCGAGCAGGTCGAGGCCGAAGCCGACGGTGCCCTCGGTGAAGCCGGAGCGGGCGTCGAGGATGAAGCTCTGGGTCCAGCCTTCGGCCTGGCCCTGGCGCTCGCCCCGGATCAGCGGGTCGGTGCCGTTGAGGTAGTTGCGGTTGAAGTAGTAGTTGCGCAGGTTCAGCGAGACCTTGGCGTCCTCGACGAAGCCGGCGGCCTGGGCGCCGGTCGGCAGGGCGGCGATCACGGCCAGGGCCAGGGCGCTGGGGAGCAGAGGGGGGACGGCGTTTTTCATTGTTATGGTTCCTCGTGGTGACTGATTTTCGGGGCGCACGAATCCCTCCACCGCAGCGGATGCGGAAAAGCAGCAGGGGAGGGGAATGACCGCCGGCGTTCGCCGGCGGCTCGTTTCAGCGCCGTCTCAGGGCTTGGCGATACCGACCGAGTCCGGGGCGATCTCGATGGCCTTGGCCTTGTACATCGACCAGGTGGTGACCGACTGCCAGCGCTTGAGGAAGTCCTCGGCCTCGGCGCCGTTGAGGTTCAGGCTCTGCGCGCCGAAGTTCTTCAAAAAGCCCTGGAACTCCTCGTTGGCCACGGCCTTGGCGTAGGCCTCGACCAGCTTTTGTTTGACCTCGTCCGGGGTGTCCTTGTGCACGAAGGCGCCCCAGAACGGACCCCAGGGCAGGTACTCGGCAATGGCCGGCAGGGACTTGGTGATCGGCTCGACGCCCGGCAGTTCCGGGGTTTCCTCGGTGGCGAACACGGCCAGCGCCTTGAGCTTGCCGCTGCGTACCAGTTCGCGGGCGGCGGCCAGGCTCAGCGGCATGAAGTCGATGTGCTTGCCCATCAGCGCGGTGATGCCGGGGCCGTCGCCGCCGAAGGTCACTTCACGCACTTTCAGCTCGTCCACCGCGTTGATCATCGCGCTGACCGTGCTCGGCAGGCCGCCGGCACCGGTGGAGCCCATGCGCAGGCTGTCCGGATTGGCCTTGGCGGCGGCCAGCAGCTCGCCCATGGTGTTGAACGGCGCCTCGGCGTTGGCGGCGATCACCACCACGTTCTGGCCGATGATGTTGACCGGGTAGAAGTCGCTGTAGTCGAAGTCGGCCAGGCCCAGCACCGGGTACAGCTGCGGGTTCTCGGCGCCGAGCAGGATGGTGTAGCCGTTCGGGCGCTGCTGCTTGACGAAGGTGCTGCCGATCACCGCAGTGCCGCCGGGGCGGTTGTTGAGGATCAGCTTGCCGCCCAGCTCCTTCTCCACGTAGGGGGTCAGGCTGCGCATCACGTTGTCGGTGGCGCCGCCGGCACCCCAGGGGATCACCGCCTGGATGCTGCGCTCGGGGTATTCGGCGTGGGCCGGCAGGGCCAGGGTCAGGGCGCTGAGGCCGAGGGCGGCGCCGGTCAGTAGAGCTTTGAACATGTGGAGATTCTCCATCGGATTGTTGTTGTAAGCCCCTGTCGGCCGGGGCGCACCTTGCCTTGCCAGGTCAGCCGCGGGCTACCGCGGTCTTGAACTTGGATTTGAGTTTCTTCAGCAGCGAGGTGTTGCCCAGCAGGATCAGCACCACGGCGCTGCTGAGGATCAGCGACAGCGGGCTGGTGACCAGACCCTGCAGCAGCTCCAGCGGGTTGTCGCCGGCCGAGGACATCGCCTGGCGGTAGGAGGTGTCCATCAGCGGGCCGAGGATGGCGCCGAGGATGATCGGGCCCATCTGGAAGCCGAAGATCTTCAGCAGGTAGCCGAGCAGGCCGAAGCCGAGCATCCAGTACACCTCGGTCATGCTGCTGTTGATCGAGTAGGTGCCGACCACGCAGAGCACCAGGATCAGCGGGATCAGCACGGCCTTGGGCATCTCGACGAACTTGGCGAACAGCTTGATGCCCATCAGGCCGAAGATCATCAGGAAGACGTTGGCCAGCAGCAGGTTGCCGACGGTGAAGTAGAAAATGTGCGGGTTCTCCACCATCAGCATCGGGCCGGGGTTGAGGCCGTGGATCACCAGCGCGCCGATGATCACCGCGGTCACCGCATCGCCCGGCATGCCGAGGGTCAGCATCGGCACGTAGGCACCGCCGACCGCCGCGCTGTTGGCGGTTTCCGGCGCCACCAGGCCCTCGTAGGCGCCCTTGCCGAAGGGTCTGCTGGGATTCTTCACGGTGCGCTTGGCATGGTCGTAGGCCATCAGCGCGGCGATGTCGCCGCCGACCCCGGGCAGCACGCCGACCACCACGCCGATGATCGAGGTGCGGATCGACAGCGGCAGGAACTTCAGCACCATGGCGAAGGACGGCAGGATCTTGTCGACCTTCTGCCGCACCACCGGGCTGTCCAGGTTGTGCAGCTGGTAGAAGGCCTCGGCCACGCCGAACAGGCCGATCATCAGCACCACGTAGTGGATGCCGCCCATCAGCTCGACCTGACCCAGGGTGAAGCGCCCCTCGGCGGTCACCGGGTCCATGCCGACCAGACCGATCACCGCGCCCAGGGCGGCGGCGAAGATGCCCTTGGCCAGCGAACCCTCGGCCAGGCTGCCGACCAGCAGCAGGCCGATGGCGGCCACCAGGAAGTAGTCGCGCGGGGCGAATTTCAGCGCCAGATCGCCGATCAGCGGCGCCGCGCTGGCCAGCATCAGGGTGCCGACCAGGCCGCCGATCACCGACATCACCGTGCTCAGGCCGATGGCGCGACCGGCCTCGCCCTGCTGCGCCAGCGGGTAGCCGTCGAAGGCGGTGGCCACCGACGACGGCGCGCCGGGGATGTTCAGCAAGATGGCGCTGCGCGAGCCGCCATAGACGCCGCCGATAAAGATGCCGACGATCAGGGCGAGGGCGTCGTTGACCTCCCAGGAGAAGGTGAAGGACACCAGGATCGACACCGCCATGGTCACCGACAGACCCGGGATGGCGCCGATGTAGATGCCGGCGAAGGTTCCCAGGGCGGTCAGCAGCAGCAGCTGCGGGTCGCTCCAGGCCATCAGCAGATAGGAAAAGGTATCGCTCATCTCGGGTGCCTCGTTATGGCAGGTAAACGCTGAAGGCCAGGGTGAACAGCAGGTAGATCAACAGCAGCAACAGGGCGGCGATCAGCACCGCCGCGACCACCCGGCCGCGGCGCAGGTAGACGATCGACAGCACCAGGAACAGGAAGGTGCTGAGGTAGAAGCTGATCCACTGGATGGCGGCCAGGTAGGCCACCGCCAGCACAGCGAAGATCAGCGTGCGGCGGGGAAAATGCGCGCGGCGGAACTGGCCGAAGGCATCCAGCCAGCCGCTGCAATCGGGCCTGGCCTTGGCCAGCGTCTCGGCACCGATCTTCAGCGCCGCCAGCAGCATCACCAGGCCGACGCCGAGGGGGAAGGCGCCTGGCGAGTTGGCCGAACTGAAGCCGGCGATCTGGTAGGCCAGATAGAGGATGGCCAGGCTGAAGACCAGCAGCAGCACGCAGAAGCTGCGTTCGCCGACCAGCATTTTTTCTGTCTTGTTCATGCGCTTGCTCCGACAGGCTGGGGAACCGCGACGCGGTCCGGATACGGGTGGTCGTCAGGCCGCGTGGGCCAGTCGCGCTCGCAGCGCAGCGCGCGGCGGCAGCTGACGGCCAAGGCAGGCGAGAACGGCAAGGGCAGCGGGCGACGGGGAGGCGCGGCCGTCGAGCGCGAGGCTGGAGGAGTGGGCAACGACCGGCGCGGTTGCGGGGGTTGCCGGGGCACGCAGGTGCAGGGGCTGTGACATGGCAATCGACCTTTTTATATTTATTGGCTACTGAGTTTTCGAAGTCGGATGGCAGCAGGCAGAAAACGACTTCGCTTCAGGGCGTGCTCGAAATAGTGGGCCGACCCCCTGGCCATTTCAATTCGCCAAACCGGGTTCTGTTCGATAACCGAACAAGAACGAACCGGTTAGTACATTCGTCGTGGCGTGGGCAGTATCGCCCGTCTGCCGATTCTCATCCAGCCTGGGGCTCGCCTCCGGTGGTCGCTGTCTCCTAGAATCGCGGCAAATTCAGCAGGGATCCCCCATGGCCGGCAGTCAGATCGAACGCGCGCTCAGCCTCCTCGAAAGTCTCACCCGCGACGCCCGCGGCCTGCCCATGCAGAGCCTGGCCGACGAGCTGGACATCCCCAAGAGCGCCACCCACCGCATGCTCGCCGAGCTGATCCGCCTCGGCTACGTGCGCCAGGACGCGCAGACCAGCCGCTATCGGCTGTCGACCAAGCTGGTGGCGCTGGGCTTTCGCTACCTGGCCAGCAGCGGCGCCGACGTGGTGCAGCCGATCCTCGACCGCCTCGCCGAGGATAGCGGCGAGCTGGTGCGCCTGGGGGTGATCGACGGCGAGCGGCAGACCTGGATCGCCAAGAGCCAGGGCGCCCGCTCCGGTCTGCGCTACGACCCGGACATGGGGCGCGATGCGCCACTGTTCTACACCGCCTCCGGGCATGCCTGGCTGGCCAGCATGGGCGATGAGCAGGCGCTGGCGCTGGTGGCGCGCCAGGGCATCGCCGACCCGGCCGAGTTCGGCCCCAACGCGCCGCGCAGCGAGCAGGAGCTGCTCGAACGCCTGGCCCTGGCCCGCGAGAAGGGGTACGCCTGGGTGGTGGAGAGCGCCTCGCTGGGCACCTCGGCGCTGGCCGCGGTGGTGCGCCATCCGCTGGACGGCCGGGTGATTGGCGTGCTCAGCATCGCCGGGCCCAGCGCGCGCCTGCCGCTGGCGCGCCTGCACGAGCTGGCGCCGCAGCTGCTGGCCGCCGCCGCAGAACTGTCCGCCGCCAGCCCGGCTTCCGAACTGTTCGCCTGAGCCCCCTCGCGGCGGGATACCCGCCCTGCGCCTCGTCTGGACCTAGGGTGGATCGCGCTTTACCGATCCACCGTTTTGGCGGATGTGAACAGCGACATCCGCCCTACGAACTGGCATCGGGCAGGCTGTGGGAGGGGCTTCAGCCGCGACGGACGCCTGTTGTTGTCGCCGCTGAAGCGCCTCCCACACGAGCTGCCGCCGATCGGTAGCCCGGATGCAATCCGGGAGTGACCATCGCCCCGCATCTTCCCCGCCGACTACCGACCAAAGGCAATCCTCCGCCGTCATTTTCGTCTTGCGAATTTTTTGGAACTGAGTTCTAAATTAAAAAAAGAGGTCAGCCCCTGGCCTTCCGCTTCGACGACAAGAGGATCGCCCGCGTGACTTCTCCCCTGCGTATCGCCCTGATCGGCGCTGGCGTCATGGGCCGCCAGCACTTGCAGCACCTGCGCCAGCTGCCCGAGGCGCAGCTCTGCGCCATCGCCGATCCCGGCCCGCAGGCCGCCGAGTTCGCCGCGCAGTGCGGCGTGGCGCATTTCGCCCAGCACCGGCAAATGCTCGCCGCGGCGCGCCCCGAGGCGGCGATCATCGCCAACCCCAATGCCCTGCACGTCGCCACCGCGCTGGACTGTCTCGCCGCCGGGGTGCCGGTGCTGCTGGAGAAACCGGTGGGCGTGCACCTGGACGAGGTGCGCGAGCTGGTCGCCGCCAGCCGCGCCAGCGGCGTGCCGGTGCTGGTCGGCCATCACCGCCGGCACAACCCGCTGATCGTGCGCGCCCGCGAGCTGATCGAGGCGGGCGCGCTCGGCCGCCTGACCACCGTCACCGCGCTGTGGCAGCTGCGCAAGCCCGACAGCTACTACGCCATCCCCTGGCGCCGCGAGGCCGGCGCCGGGCTGCTGCTGACCAACCTGATCCACGACCTCGACCTGCTGCGCCACCTGTGCGGCGAGGTGCGCCAGGTGCAGGCCTTCACCAGCAACGGCGTGCGCGGCTTCGCCAACGAGGACAGCGCCGCCATCCTGCTGCAGTTCGCCAGCGGTGCCCTGGGCAGCCTGACCGGCTCCGACGCGGTGGCGGCGCCCTGGAGCTGGGAGCTGGATTCCGGCGAGAACCCGGTCTACCCGCGCCAGGCCGAGCAGCCCTGCTACCTGCTGGCCGGCACCGCGGGCGCGCTGAGCATCCCCCAGCTCAAGCGCTGGCACTACGCCGAGGCCGGCGCCGGCTGGCACGAGCCGCTGCTGCAGGTGCAGGAGCCGTTCGCCGCCGGCGAGGCGCTGCGTCGTCAGCTGCAGCATTTCCTCGAGGTCACCCGCGGCCAGGCCGCGCCGCTGGTCGGCGCCGAGGACGCCGGGCGCACCCTGGCGCTGGTCGAAGCCATCCGCCAGGCCGCCGAATCCGGTCGCGCCTGCGCCCCGCAGATCGTCTGAAGAGTAGAGTCCATGAGCCAACGCATTTTCTCCCTGGCCGCCCTCACCGTGCTCGAGTTGTCGCCGCCGCAGATGGTCGAGGTGGCCGCCCGCGCCGGCTACAGCCACGTCGGCCTGCGCCTGGTGCCGGCCACGCCGGAGGAGCAGCACTTCCCCCTGCTGGCCGACGCCGGGCTGCGCGAGACCCGCCAGCGCCTGCGCGATACCGGTATCCGCGTGCTCGACGTGGAAATCCTGCGGCTGAAGCCCGAGACTCGCGTCGCCGAGTTCGAGGCCATCCTCGCCGCCGGCGCCGAGCTGGGCGCCAGCGAGCTGCTGGTGGCCGGCAACGATGCGGACGAGGCGCGCCTGACCGCCAACTTCGCCGCCCTGTGCGACCTTTCCGCGCCCTACGGCCTGCATCCGCACCTGGAATTCATGCCCTGGACCGACGCCCGCGACCTGCGCCAGGCGGCGCGCATCGTCGCCGCGGCGGACCGGGCCAACGGCTGTGTGCTGGTCGATGCCTTCCACTTCGACCGCAGCGCCTCGCGCCTGGCGGATCTCGCCGCGCTGCCGGCCGCGCGCCTGCGCTACGCCCAGCTGTGCGACGTGGCCGGGCCGCGCCCGGCCGACATGGCCGAGATCCTGCGCCAGGCGCGCAACGAACGGCGCTTTCCCGGCGACGGCGACTGCGACCTGCTCGGCCTGCTGCGCAGCCTGCCGGCGAACATCCCGCTGAGCCTGGAGATTCCCACCCGCCAGCTGCTGGAGCAGGGCGTCGGCGCGCTGGAGCGGGCGCAGCTGGCGCTGGACAAGAGCCGCACGCTGTTGGCGCGGTTGTAGCCGTGGCCGCCAGCCTGGACGGCGCGCCGGCGCGGCCGCTGGCCGGTATCGCCCTGGTGCTGCTGGCGACCTTGCTGTTCGCCAGCCACGACGCGCTGTCCAAATACCTGTCCGGCTTCTACCCGGTGGTCATGGTGGTGTGGGCGCGCTACCTGGTGCACAGCCTGCTGATGGCGGTCATCTTCCTGCCCCAATCGGGGCTGCGCGTACTGCGTAGCCGGCGTCCCGGCCTGCAGCTGCTGCGCGCGCTGTGCCTGGGCGCCACCAGCCTGCTGTTCACCAGCGGCCTGCTGTTCCTGCCGTTGGCCGAGGCCACTGCGGTGAATTTCCTCGCCCCGCTGCTGGTCACCGCGTTGTCCGTGCCGCTGCTCGGCGAGGCGGTCAGTCGCGGCCAGTGGGCGGCCGTGCTGGCCGGTTTCGCTGGGGTGCTGATCATCGTCCACCCCGGCGGCGCGCTGTTCACCCCGGCGGTGCTGCTGCCGCTGGCCTCGGCGCTGTGCTTCAGCCTCTACCAGTTGCTGACGCGCAAGCTCAGCGAGAGCGACAGCGCCACCACCAGCAACTTCTTCGCCGGGCTGTGCAACACGCTGCTGATGAGCGCCTTGGTGCCGTTCTTCTGGCAGCTGCCGAGCCTGGCGCACGCCCTGTGGATGCTGGCGCTGGGCGGCTGCGGCATGGCCGCGCACCTGTTCCTCACCCAGGCCTTTCGCCACGCGCCGCCGGCGCTGCTGGCGCCCTTCGGCTACGGCCAGATCGTCTTCGCCGGCCTGCTCGGCGCGCTGCTGTTCGGCCATGTCCCGGACCTGGCCGGGCTGGTGGGCATCGCCCTGATCTGCCTGAGCGGGCTGGCGGCGGCCTGGCAGCAGCGCCGCGGCTGAACCGGCAACGTCGCGTTTAGCCGGCGGACTCGCTGCTGAGCCGACGCGGCGCCATCAGGTACAGCCACAGCAGGGCGAGGAAGTAGGTCGCCGGGATCGCGCTGAACAGCAGGGCATAGTTGTTGTGCGTCACCGTCAGCACGTAGCCGACGATCTGCGTCATGAACATGCCGCCGATGGCCGCGCACATGCCGCCGAAGCCGAACACGGTGCTCATCATGTGCTTGGGCGTGTAGTCCATCACCAGGCTCCAGATGTTCGCGGTCCAGGCCTGGTGCGCGCCCACGGCGAGGGCGATGGCCAGCACCGCGACCCACAGGCCGCTGGCGTTGGCGGCGAACACCACGCTGACGATGGTGCAGGCGAACAGCAGCATGGACAGCAGGCGTGCGGTGGTGGCGCGCATGCCGCGGCCGATCAGCCAGGACGAGAGGATGCCGCCGCCGATGCTGCCGAAGTCGGCGGTGAGCCAGATCAGGATCAGCGGGATGCCCATCTGGGTGACGCTGATGCCCAGGTCGTACTGCTCGTTGAGGAAGGGCGGCAGCCAGTAGAGGTAGAACCAGAACACCGGGGCGGTGATCGCGTAGGCCAGGGCGAAGGCCCAGGTGCCGCGCATGCGCAGGATACGCGCCAGGGCGACCTTGCTCGGCTCGGGTTCGACCTCCTGCTGGATGTACGCCAGCTCGCTGCGCTTGAGGCTGGGGTGATCTTCCGGGTTGAAGTACTTCAGGGCCCAGAACACCAGCCAGACCAGGCCGAGCAGGCCCATGCTGACGAATGCCGTCTGCCAGCCCCAGACATGCAGGATCAGCGGCAGCAGCGCCGGGGTGACCATGGCGCCGACGTTGGTGCCGGCGTTGAAGATGCCGGTGGCGATGGCGCGCTCGCCGGCCGGGAACCAGATGCGCGTGGTCTTGACGCAGGCCGGGTAGTTGGCCGCCTCGGTCAGGCCGAGGATGAAGCGGCAGATCATGAAGCCGACCGCCGAGGTGGCCAGGCCGTGGGCACCGGTGGCCAGGCTCCAGAGCAGCACCGCGAGGAAGAACGCGCGCTTCACCCCGACCTTGTCGATGAAGCGGCCCTGCAGCAGGAAACCCACCGCATAGCCGACCTGGAACCAGAAGTTGATGTTGGCGTAGTCCATCGCCGTCCAGCTCATCTCCTCGGCCAGTACCGGCTGCATGATGCCGAGGGCGGCGCGGTCGATGTAGTTCAGGGTGGTGGCGAAGAACACCAGGGCGAGCATGCCCCAGCGCGTCTTGCCGACGGCCATGGCGCCGCGGATCTTGTCGCCGATTCCGCCTTGGCCAAGGCCGGCGGCGGGCAGGGTGGTGCTGGGGGAGTGGTTCATCGGCATGGCCATCCATTCGGTGACTGGACGTGCGCCAGTCGGACTAGGAGTCGGGCATGTGGGCGGGCGGACGGGGTGCCGCGGGCGCCACGCTGCGGGTATCGGCGCCACCGGGGGCGCGCGGGATTGCCGGTCTGGCAGGGGCGAGCGGTCAGCCGTGGGCCGCTGGGCGTCGCAGGCGTGGCTGCGGGGCGCTGTCGGCGCGCGCGAGGGCAGGCAGGGAAGGGCAGGCGAATACGGCAGTGACTATGAACATCGTAGGAACCCGAATCTTGAAATTGTTATGGCACAACGCTGTCGGCGCGCGCCCGTGGGCGGCGCGCCTGTCGTCAGGCACGGGGGTGGCTGGCACCGGCCGGCTGGCGATTCGCTGGAGATGGTGCGCAGCGGGCATGCCCAGGGTCAATTCGCCAAGCCGGCTTCTGTTCGATAAACGCACGGAAAACTAACCGGTTCGTACATTTAGGTTTGCCGCGCCGTGCGACTGCGCCAATAATCCTTTCACCCTGACTGGCACCTGGTCGGCGGGTGCATGGGTCGTGCGGCCAGCGCCGCAGCCCCCGGCACCGCGCCGCCGCTGAGCGCCGGCGTCCCCAACCAGGAGTTGCAGCATGCAGCGTTCGATTGCAACCGTCTCCCTGAGCGGTACCCTGCCGGAAAAACTCGAAGCCATCGCCGCCGCCGGCTTCGACGGCGTGGAGATCTTCGAGAACGACCTGCTCTACTACGACGGCAGCCCCAGCGAGATTCGCAAGCGCTGCGCCGACCTCGGCCTGGCCATCACCCTGTTCCAGCCGTTTCGCGACTTCGAGGGCTGCCGGCGCGACCGCCTGGCGCGCAACCTCGACCGCGCCGAGCGCAAGTTCGACCTGATGCAGGAACTCGGCACCGACCTGGTGCTGGTGTGCAGCAACGTCGCCGCCGACTCCCTGGGCGACGAGGAGATCCTGGTCGACGACCTGCGCCTGCTCGCCGAGCGCGCCGGCGCGCGTGGCCTGCGCATCGGCTACGAGGCCCTGGCCTGGGGCCGCCACGTCAACACCTACCAGCAGGTGTGGAAGCTGGTGCGCCAGGCCGACCACCCGGCGCTGGGGGTGATCCTCGACAGCTTCCACACCCTGTCGCTCAAGGGCGACCCGGCGGCCATCGCCGAGATTCCCGGCGACAAGATCTTCTTCGTGCAGATGGCCGACGCGCCGCTGCTGGCCATGGACGTGCTGGAGTGGAGCCGGCATTTCCGCTGCTTCCCGGGGCAGGGCGAGTTCGACCTGGCCGGCTTTCTCGCGCCTATCCTGCGCACCGGCTACCGCGGCCCGCTGTCGCTGGAGATCTTCAACGACGGCTTCCGCGCCGCGCCGCCGCGGCAGAACGCCGCCGACGGCCTGCGCTCGCTGCTCTATCTGGAAGAGAAGACCGCCAAGCGCCTGGACAAGGAAGGCCTGGCGATCGAGCCCGGCGTGCTGTTCACCCCGCCGGCGGCCAGCCGTTACGACGGCGTGGAGTTTCTCGAATTCGCCGTCGACGAGGCGGTCGGCGCGCGCCTGGCCGGCTGGCTGGAGCGCCTGGGCTTCGCCCGCGCCGGCCAGCACCGCTCCAAGGACGTCAGCCTGCTGCGTCAGGGCGATATCAATATCGTGCTCAACGCCGAGCCCTATTCCTTCGCCCACAACTTCTTCGAGGCCCATGGCCCGTCGCTGTGCGCCACCGCGCTGCGGGTGAAGCACGAGGCCGCCGCCCTGCAGCGCGCCTGCGACTACCGCGGCCAGCCCTATCGCGGCCTGGTCGGCCCCAACGAGCGGGAAATCCCCGCGGTGCGCGCCCCCGACGGCAGCCTGATCTACCTGGTGGAGCAGGCCGGCGCCGGGCAGACCATCTACGACACCGACTTCAAGCTGGACCCGAACGCCGTGGCCGCCGGCGGCCTGCAGCGCATCGACCACATGGCCCTGGCGCTGCCGGCCGAGTCGCTGGACAGCTGGGTGCTGTTCTACAAGAGCCTGCTGGACTTCGAGGCCGACGACGAGGTGGTGCTGCCCGACCCCTACGGCCTGGTCAAGAGCCGCGCGCTGCGCAGCCGCTGCAGCTCGGTGCGCCTGCCGCTGAACATCTCGGAGAACCGCAACACCGCCATCGCCCACGCGCTTTCCAGCTACCGCGGCTCCGGCGTGCACCATATCGCCTTCTCCTGCGAGGACATCTTCGCCGAGGTGGCGCGGGCCAAGGAGGCCGGCGTGCCGCTGCTGGAAATCCCGCTGAACTACTACGACGACCTGGCCGCGCGCTTCGACTTCGACGACGAGTTCTTGAGCGAGCTGGCCTACTACAACGTGCTCTACGACCGCGACGCCCAGGGCGGCGAGCTGTTCCACGTGTACACCGAGCCGTTCGAGGAGCGCTTCTTCTTCGAGGTCATCCAGCGCAAGAACGGCTATGTCGGTTATGGTGCGGCCAACGTCGCGGTGCGCCTGGCGGCCATGGCCAAGGCGCGCAGCGGCGCGGCCAAGCGTCCGCGGCTGTGAGCGCAGGGGGCCGGCTTCCCAGCGCCCCGGCCGCCACGGATAATCCGCCCATTCCAATAAGAAGCCGTGAGTCCGTATGAGCGATACCGCAGAGAGCCTCGCCACCCCCGCCACCGAGGCGGCGCGCAAGGGGCGCAAGAACAACCCGGAGAAGACCCGCGAGAGCATCCTTCTGGCGGCGGTCGACGAGTTCGTCCGCCACGGCCTGTCCGGCGCGCGGGTCGACGCCATCGCCGAGCGCACCCACACCTCCAAGCGGATGATCTACTACTACTTCGCCAGCAAGGAGCAGCTCTACCTGGCGGTGCTGGAGAAGCTCTACGGCGATATCCGCAACACCGAGGCGCGGCTGCACCTGGGCGAGCTGACGCCGCCGGAAGCGATCCGCCGGCTGATCGAGTTCACCTTCGACCACCACGACCGCAACGTCGACTTCGTGCGTATCGTCAGCATCGAGAACATCCATCACGGCGAACACATCACCCGCTCCGAGGTGATCCCGACGCTGAACAACTCGGTGCTCGAGGCCATCGCCGACATTCTCCGCCGCGGCGAGGCCGAGGGGCTGTTTCGCAGTGGCCTGAACCCGCTGGACATCCATATGCTGATCAGCTCGTTCTGCTTCTACCGGGTGTCCAACCGCCACACCTTCGGCACCATCTTCCAGATCGACCTGTCCGCCGAGGACAACAAGCAGCGCCACAAGCAGGTGATCTGCGAATCGGTGCTGCGCTATATGCAGGCCTGAGACGGGGGCGCCGTGCGCGCCAAATTCGCCACTGCCAGGGTGCGCACATGGCACACCCCGTGCGGTTTGGCATCGCTCAGTAAAAAAGGGCCCGCAGGCCCTTTCTATTGTTCGCCGCTCGCCTAGAAACTGGCGAAATGCGCCAGCATGCGCTGGGCATCGGCCTGCCGGCCGCTGAACAGCTCGAACGCCTTGACCGCCTGGAACACCGCCATATTGCCGCCGTCCAGGGTCTGGCAGCCGAGGGCGCGGGCGTCGCGCAGCAGCTCGGTCTCCAGCGGGAAGTAGACGATCTCCGCCACCCACAGCGCCGGGCGCAGCAGCGCCTTGGGCACCGGCGTGCCGGGCAGCTTGGCCATGCCCATCGGGGTGGTGTTGACCAGACCGTCGGCCACCGCCATGGCGGCCGCCAGGTCGCTGCCGGCCAGGGCGCGGCCGGCGCCGAAGTGCTGGTTGAGGTTGTCCGCCAGGGCCTGCGCGCGCGCCGGCTCGACGTCGAAGAGGCTCAGTTGCTCGACCCCTTCGCTGAGCAGCGCATGGGCCACCGCGGCACCGGCGCCGCCGGCGCCCATCTGCACCACGCGCTGGCGCGCCACGCCCGGCAGGCCGCGGCGCAGGCCCTCGGCGAAGCCCAGGCAATCGGTGTTGTGGCCGACGCGCTTGCCGTCCTTGAGCACCACGGTATTGACCGCGCCGATGCCGCGCGCCTCGTCCGACAGCTCGTCGAGCAGCGGGATGATCGCCTGCTTGCAGGGGAAGGTGATGTTCAGCCCGGTGAAACCCATGCGCTCGGCGGCGCCGAGCAGCTCGGGCAGGGCGCCGCTGTCGAGGCCGAGCTGGTCCAGGTCGATCAGCCGGTAGAGGTAGCGCAGGCCCTGGGCGTCGCCCTCGCGTTCGTGCATGGCCGGCGTGCGCGAGCCCTGGATGCCGGCCCCGATCAGGCCGGCGAGGATGCTGGATGTGGCGGAGGACATGGCGTTATCCCTTGAGCAACTGGCTGAAGTATTGCAGCCCCAGGCGATAGCCCTGGCTGCCGAGACCGCAGATCACCCCGACGGCGATCGGCGAAACGAAGGAGTGATGGCGGAAGGCCTCGCGCTTGTGCACGTTGGACAGGTGCACCTCGAGCACCGGCAGCTCGCTGGCCACCAGGGCGTCGCGAGTCGCCACCGAGGTGTGGGTCCAGGCCGCCGGGTTGATCAGGATGCCGGCGCAGCGCCCGCGCGCCTTGTGAATCCAGTCGAGCAGCTCGCCTTCATGGTTGGTCTGGCGAAACTCGATGGCCAGGCCGCACTCGGCCGCGGTGTCGGCGCACAGCCGGGAGATGTCGGCGAGGGTCTCATGGCCGTAGGTGGCCGGTTCGCGGGTGCCGAGCAGATTCAGGTTGGGGCCGTTGAGCACCAGGATGCAGGGAGACATAGGGGGCGATCTCTTGTTGTTGTGGCAACGGGCGATAAGTCGTGTCGGAAAAATGTACTAACTAGTTAATACGGTCAATCGAGCGGATCGCTTGCGCTGGCCAACGGCAGCCGGGGAAAGCTCGGTGGAAACGCTGCAGGCCAGCAATGGCGGGGCTTGCAGCCAGATGGCGGGGAGTAAGGGCGGGCGGCGAAACTGGGCGATTACCGGCCGGGCGCTGGGGCGAGGGGCGGGGATTGGCAGCGAGCAGGCAATAAAAAAGCCGGCTTGTGGCCGGTGTATTATTGTTGTATCTCATTGATTTTATAAGATTTTATATTTATAAATTACTTTGACCCACACTTTGACCCACACTCTGGTGGGTCGCTGCCCTGGGGCGATGATTTCAGATGGCTCTTGGGCTCATCTCTCTATGCTTGAATACGGCGGCGTCGATGGCCTCTTGGATTACACGCAGGTGTTCCTCTGCAAGAGGCGTTGCAGCGGCTTCTTCCTCGGGGGATAGCGCAGGGAGTGTTTCCTTTAGGTAGGCCTCCCACTGCGCAAGCTGTTTTATGCAATGGCGCAGCTGCTTCCAGGTTTCATCAATGCGGATCTTGGCTAACTCTTGTTCAAGCTTGCGTGCGTTGCGTATGGCTTTCATTGCCTGAGATTCGTGCCTGGCTTCCTCTTTGTTAATGGAAACCTGTTTAGAGGCTACCTCGATCAGGCTTTCAATCACGCCTGTTTCAGTAATTTTGTGTCTTTTTGCCAAGGTCTTGAGCTTTGCCTTGGTTGCTTTGGGGAGGGTGAAGGAGCACGTCTGCCGGCCACCCTCTGTCGCTCGATAGCGCCGTTGCCGGATGGCATTTCTCAGTCGCTGAATGAGCTTTACGCCTTCGGCCTCTTTTTCTAGGGCATGGATCGATCTGACAAGCGAGCTGAAAATCGTCGCGGCCATCAGGCTGAGCTTGTCCTTGAGTCGATCAGGGCAGTGTTTGGACAGATAGTTCGCGGCCCACTGCCACTCTTCATGATCATCCTCATTGAGCCAGCTCGGCTTGCCTTCAGTCCTCGCCATCCACCTCTCTCCTCTTACTGAGCTCCACCACCATGCCGTGGGCGCTCGCTATGCCAAGCCTGTTAACAGAAAAGATAACTGATGTGTTAGCTGATGTGAATTATGAGGTGTTAACTGATTTGTTAATTAGCATGTTAAATGCATCGTTAACGGTCTTGTTAACTGAATTAACTGTTCTGATAAAATAGGGTATAAAATCTCAATTTCTATTTTTGGATTAAGATTTTTACGGCCATGATAGCTCTATCAGATATAGAAGCAGATGCAGAGGCACGGTTTTTTTTGCAGGCTTTTGTTTGTCGGAATGACGTCAGTCTGGACGTGCCTTACAAGATCAAGCCTGTAGCGAAGCAACTCTGTCTGACGGAAAGGTTTGTCTGGGATGCTTCGCAAGAGCTGGTCAGGGCTGGGCTTCTGAAGAAGTGCAAGCAGGACGGCAGGGTTGGGCGTCCTGATGTCAGCTACGTAGCCTCAGAAAACTTGCTTAGAGTGCTCGTCAAGGCAGACCCAGAATTCACTCATCGCGAGCTGATGCTTCGTCTTTTTCTTGAACCGGAGATTCACGCAGTTAGGGACGGTGAAACGACGGCATCGACAGGGCATGAGGAAAAGCCACCCCGTACTGCGACACGCAAAGACGGTCGGCCTGCAGCTCCTGGTGCCAAGGGGCGGTTGGGGGCTGCTACCCGGGTTTTATTAGCGGCCCTTCTCAGTGAGGCTGACGAGTGCGGTGTAGTGGCCGGGCTTGGAGGGCCTAGGCTCAGGGCTATGACTGGTCTCGACACCTTATCGATCAAGCATCAATTGAAGCGTCTTTTGAGCTTGGGGTTCGTTAGGAGCTATATGCCGGGGTTGTCGCATGGGGTCTTCGTTGGCTCAAAGGTAACGAGCATCTACTACCTAAACCTGGATCACCCGCAGCTTCGTTTGAGACAGAGGGAACGGGGGGTAGTGGTATACGTAACGCATGGGCCGGGCAGATACGACATACTCGGCGCGGCAATGCCGACGACAGAGGCGCTAAATGCGCTGAAGCCAAAGCAAGGACAAAAGCCTTATGTGCTGGATCTGCTCTATCACAAGCTGGCAAGCCATACGTCGTATCTGCTGACGGCTATTTGGTCAGATCCAGAATGCGACCTGGGTGATGCGAAAGCGGAAATTTCCAAAAGGATTGCTGAAGAGCTGGGCGGTCCGTTGACCGTTAATTCTGATCGGACTGCGTACGCTGGTTGGGGAGGCTTGAGGGAAAGTTTCCAGGCCGAGGCTTGCCGGTGGGCGGAAAGCATCCACAAGGGGTTGCGCCGTATGAAAGTCTGGCCAGGATACAAGCCCCACCTGGTTCGGCTCATTCCAGCTCCGGTGAGAAAGGATGGCCTCAGCATTGTGTCGCTGGTTGTTCATCCCGCACCGAGAGATAACAACATATGCCTTTGGGTATGGGACGTACGCGGTGGGAGGGTTGACTCGTATGTCCGTGAGGATGCGCTGGACTCGGCCCTTCGCTATGACGTAAGGCTTTTGACCAGGGCCCCCTAGGCGAGCAACAGGCAGGTCATTTTATACGGCCCTCGCAGATCCTCTGGGACATACAGAGGAGCCCTGCTGATGCGAATTTTCCGCTTACAAGACGTGATCACTGCTACTGGCCTGTCTAGGTCGACCCTGTACAAGTACATCTCGGAAGGCACCTTCCCGAAACCGGTATCGTTGGGCGACCGATGCGTCGGCTGGGTCGATAGCGAGGTGCACGACTGGATCCTGGCCAGGATTGAGGAGCGTGACCAGGCTGAGGGTGCTGCTACGCGCCCGATTGGCCACCTGAGTATGGCCGGCTAGAACCGCTCCTGCGCCATGATCAGCTTCGGCTGGTCATGGCGCTTATGCCGTCGTTCAGTCACTGGCTGTGCGGCCTCGCATGGCAAGTCGTGGCGGTGTCGCTCCCGCCGCCCCGACAGCCTCTTCGATATCTGGCTCAGGCCTCTTCAGCTTGATTTATTTCCGAAATCCGAACTCGGCAAAAATTGCCGCTATGGCGGGACGATTGAGGTGGCTTTGCCCGAGCAGCTCGGCGAAGGAAATTGCGGTGCGGGTATTATGCTTTTACTAGCTATTACCCCCCGAAGGGTTCACGCCTAACCGAGTAGCAACCTTCACTGACCTACACAGGGAGTCGGACACTGATCCACCATCTGAGAGGCCAACACTACAGCGTGTCCAGAGAGACCAACCAACGGATCAGGCGAGCAAGGTAGCGGTTAAAAAGTACACAGTAGACAAAAGGTTATGAAACTCCACCAACGAGAGGTCATAACCATGCTCAACGATACCGACACCATCCAACGCTACCCGCTTCGTCATCCAGCCAATACCAATCTGCATCTTCACTACGACGACACCTTTGAGGGCTTCCGCTTGATGCGTGACAAGGGGCCTTTCATTCGTGAGCACCTGTCCGATCTCAAGCGCACCATAGACCTGGCATTAGCTGAGTATCCGAGGGTCTTAGCCTTCAGAGTTGACCTCCACTTGCCTCAAGGCGTCCTGCTACCTGACTACGCCTATACGAACCAGGTCATCAGCCGATTCTTCGAATCGTTTACGAAGAAGATCCAGTACCACCAGGAACGAGTGGCTGATCGTGGCTATTCGCGTGGCTGCAAAGTACGGTACGTCTGGTCGAGAGAAATAGGTCAGGCAGGCCGGCAGCATTATCACCTGCTGATCCTGTTGAACCGCGATGCCTATTACACCCTGGGGCTGCTGCGCTCAGAGAGGGTCAACATGATCAGCCGGATAGAAGAGTCATGGGCCAGTGCACTGCGGTTGTCGAAGCATGAGGTCGACGGGCTGGTACATATCCCCGACAATCCAACGTATCGGATAGATCGGCATCCCCGTATGCGGAAGGTTGCATGGTCAGAACACAAGGTTCTTGTTGATGAGCTACCGGATCTGTTCCACCGGGCCAGCTACCTGTGTAAGAAAGCGACCAAGTCCTACGGGGATCGTCAGCGAGGATTCGGTACCAGTCGAGGGTAGTGGCTAGTTCGCCTTTGCGACCATTAACTCAGACCAGCGAGTGGTGTAGGCGGGGGATAGCAGTTTTCTTCGCATAGCCCACTCGACTGGCTTGGCGATGCGTCCTGGCTGCAGCGTTCCACGTCCTCAGCAGTTTTTGATAGCTTCCATGGGGCACAGGATCATTTTCACATGCCAATGCTCGTTCCTTTATCATCCATGCACTTTGCATGGATGGTGGGCCTAAAGGCCCCCTGTGCCGCCTTGGCAGCAGTGATCGGAACAGCCCTATATGAACGCCGTAGAAATCGAACAAGCCATCACCGACCTGGCCAGCCAGCCGTTTGACCGGGTCGAGTTCCCTTATGCCTTCCTGCAGGCTTTCGGTAACAAGGAAACCACCCTCAAGCGCCTGCGTTCGGGTGCAACCAATAAGTCCGATCTGGGCGGCGTACTGCAGACCAGCAATATCCATTTGGCTGTGTGTGAGCCAGGCAAGGTCACCGAAACCCTGGCGGCACTGAAGGCCAGCCCCGCGACGGCCCGTGCCAAGGCTAAATATGTGCTCGCTACCGATGGCGAGACGCTGGAAGCTGAGGAGCTGGAAAGCGGCGAGACGGTCGCCTGCGACTACCCGCAGTTTCCTCTTGTGTCAGCTCACCGCTCGTTACCTATCTGGATGGCGAATGCAATCTGCGCTCAGTCGAGTTGCACCTGCACCCACCCTGTCAAGTTGGGCTAGCGGTTAGCTGTAGCCTACTTACCGCCAGACCGGCATTATCTGGGATGGGGCAATTCGATGTGAAAGCCCGTGAGGCTAGCCGCTGAGGTGCACCAGATGCGGCCTTTGTGAGCCTCAATGATGGATCGGGTGATTGCAAGCCCGAGCCCGGCGTTGCTCGGGCTGCCCTCCCGCCGAGCGGGGTCAACCCGGTAAAAACGGTCGAAGAGCTTCTCTAGATGCTCTGAGCTGATTGTGTCCCCTGGGTTCTCGATACTGAAGGTAGTGGAGTCCTCTGTCTCGCGGATCAGAACCGAAATTGTCTGTCCCGCCGGCGTGTAGCGCAGCGCATTGGACAGCAAGTTGGATAGCGCGCGATCAAGCATCAGCCGATCTCCCAGCACTTGGCCTTTGCCTGTGAGCGATAGCTCAATGCCGCGCTCTTCGGCCAGAAGGTGGTAGTAGTCAAACAGCTTGAAGACTACGTCAGCCAGTTCGATCCTGGCCTGCTCGGGGATGATCAGGCCATTATCAGCCTTGGCCAAGAACAGCATGTCATCAATCATCCGAGACATGCGCTTCAAGTCCTCCAGGTTGGAGTACAGATTCTCCTCATAGGCATTGATATCGCGTTTTTTACTCAGCACGACCTCGGTGTGGGTCATCAGATTGCTGACTGGAGTTCGTAGCTCGTGGGCAATGTCGGCCGAAAAATTGGAGAGCCTAACGAAGGCATCCTCTAGCCGAGCCAACATCGCATTGAAGGAGAGAACCAGTTGCTGAAGTTCCCGCGGCACTGGTTCGAGAGGGATTCGCTCCTGTAACGAGCGAGCGGACATCCCGGAGGCCACATGAGTGACTTGCCGCAGAGGCCTAAGGCCGCTGCGAGCAACCACCCAGCCGAGTGCGGCACTGAACAGGGCGCTGATGACCAATCCAATCCAAAACCATCGTTGCAGCGTGTCGAAAAAGTGTGTGTGATTGGTGACGTCAAGAATCAGCAACGCAGTGAGCGGCTCAGCCTGATCGGCTACCGAGATTTGCTCCGTCATGCCACGGTACATGTGTTGGCCGTTCTGCCACTCCCACATGCTCTGCTCATTTGCACGTCTGAAACGCTCAGGTACTTCGACTGCTCTGGGGTCGGAAAACAGTACAGAACCGTCACTGGCCAGGATAGTGGCGGCCAGATCCTGATGGGCTCCCAGCAAAGCTCGCAACTGCGGTAATTCTTCCGAAAGGCTCGCTTCACCGCGAGCATTGTTGAGGATATGTTTGGCGGATTCGAGTTTCTCCACCAGGGCCTGCCGATCCAGCATCTTGAAGTGGTGCTGGCTGAGCATATTGAAACTCAGCCCTGCTACCGTCAGGACTGCAATTACCGCGGACATGAACATCAGGCTCATGCGTGCGGTCAGCGAAAGGTGCTTCATATTCACTCCGGAGCATCCATCATGTATCCCATGCCGCGGGCGGTATGAATCAGCTTGAGATCGAAATCGTCATCGATTTTTGCGCGTAGCCGGCGTACCGCAACCTCAATGACATTGGTGTCGCTGTCGAAATTCATGTCCCAAACCTGAGAGGCAATCAGCGACTTCGGGAGCACCTCGCCGCGCCGGCGCAGTAGCAGTTCCAGCAGTGAAAACTCCTTCGCGGTCAGGTCAATTCTTTTCCCGCCACGGATCGCACGCCGCTTCATCAGATCGACTTCCAGATCGGCAATTTTCATGGTGGTCTGCGTCGGCGAACCATTACCTCTGCGCAACAGCGTTCTGACCCTGGCCAGAAGCTCTGAGAAAGCAAATGGCTTGATCAGGTAGTCGTCCGCACCCAGCTCCAACCCTTTTACGCGGTCTTCCACACCATCGCGTGCCGTCAAGAACAGTACGGGGACGTCTTTTCCTGCTGCGCGCAACATGCGCAGCACTTCCCAACCGTCCAGCCCAGGCATCATTACATCCAGAATTAGCAGGTCATAGGCTTCGCTAAGTGCATGCTGAAGGGCATCTGTACCGGTCATAACCCGGTCGACATTGAACCCAGCCTCGGTGAGACCTTGCTGGAGGTACGTACCGGTTTTGGGTTCGTCTTCAGCTACCAGTAGTTTCATGTGTGCAGACTCCAAAAGTCGGGTGGCCTGAGTTTGCAGGCAAACCGCGGCCCCAACCAGAAGCTTACGAAAATGTAATTCTGACTTCAGCTCACTGACAGGGTGGCTTGTCTAGGGTGCAAGCATGAGTACTAGGTTGTGCTCTCGGCCCTCGACAGACCAAAAGCAGAGGTGCCGGCCATAGTTTGCACTGATGGAGACTGCCCATGAAATCGCTGAAACCTTTGCTTCTGGTTGGTTCGCTACTGCTGTCTTCCATGGCTTGGGCCGAAGGGGGCAGCGACCGTGTATTCGAGCGCATCCAGCAGATGCGCGACAAAGCAGAAGCCGTGCTGATCCAGGCGGAGAAGGCCCCGGTCGGCGAGCGGCATGTGCACATGAAGGAGCATATGAACATGCTCGAAGACATCATGAGCCAGCTGCACAACGAACATCCCGCGCCAAACATGTCTGCCGAAGAGCATCTGGCCTGGATGGAAAAGCATGACAAGCTGGTAGACGACGTGCTGGCTCAAATGATCCGCGAGCACAAGCTAATGATGGCCGACAAAGAGTGCCATCGATAAGGATTTTCCCATCTTCCAGGCCTTCCGTGATTGCTCCTTTGGCCTAGCGGCGCCTTTATGGCGCCGTGCTTTTTCCCAGCTGACGCAATTGTAGTTTTGGGGTCAGCGGCCTGGCAGCAAGCGGGGAATAGCATGAGATTTCCAGCACCCATCTCGAGGTCTCACCATGAAACGCTTACCCCTTAAACTGCTGATCAGCACTCTGTTCATCAGCACCACCTTTCCGGCATTTGCCGAGGTCGGCGGCAGTAGCAATGGCATTGGGCAGCAGGCCCAGGCGACGCCAGCGACTCGTACCATCTTGGTAAAGATGGACGACATCAACTACAGCCAGAAAACGATCGATGTGAAGCCAGGTGAAACCGTGCGCTTCGTTCTGAAGAACGAGGGCGCGTTGATGCACGAGTTCAACATCGGGCAGGCAGCGTCCCAGCTGGAGCACCAGCGAAAGATGGCGTCCTTGTTCAAGGACGGCACACTGACCCCGACCGGCATGGCCGAGCGCATTGTCTGGCATGAGCGTTATGGCATGGGAGACTCCAACCCTCCAGGCTATCCGGAAGTCATCAAAGCCAAGCATGACGACCCGAACGCGGTTCTCGTCGAGCCCGGCACAACCAAAGAGTTCGTGTGGACCTTCCCTAAGGCGGGCAGTTTGAGCTTCGCCTGTACATTGCCTGGGCATTACCAGGCGGGGATGGTCGGTGAGTTTGCTCTGCGTTAGTCCGGCATCGGTGCTACCCGTTGGCCGCGAGCTGGGTAGCACCGATCTGACGAACCTTACTGCGATGTAGTTTTCACGTCAGCGTACCGCCAGCTGCACCTCATTAGCATCGGGACTCATCCCTCCTCAACACCTCAGAGGCACACCATGAAACTCAGACCCGCTTTCATAATCACCACCCTTGGCTTGCTGCTCAGTGCTGCCAATGCGCTGGCCAGCCCGGGCCACAAGAAAGACAGTATTGGGCAACCGGGAGACGGTCAGGCAGTAGATCGCACCATCGAAGTCCGGATGGGGGACATCTTCTTCGAACCCAAAGCAATGGAGATCAAAGCAGGCGAGACAGTTCGCTTCGTCCTGAAAAATGACGGTGCACTGCTACACGAATTCAATCTTGGCAAAGCGGCATCCCATGCCGCGCACCAGAAAGAGATGGCCGCGATGTTTCAGAACGGCACGCTGTCCCCTACAGGTGCACATGACATGAGCAATATGGGCCATGCCATGGGCGGCATGAAGATGGTCGGTATGGAACACGATGACCCCAACAGTGTTCTTGTCGAACCTGGAGCACGCGAAGAGTTGATCTGGACCTTCTCCGCCGCCACCGAACTGGAGTTCGCCTGCAATATTCCAGGACATTATCAGTCGGGAATGGTCGGTAAGGTGACCGTACGCTGACGTTTATTGATACTCGCCAACTCCGTCCAGTCTGAGACACCTATAGTGATCCGGCCGCCATTGAAACGAGGCTATTGTCATGGACCATACCCATCACACCAGTACCACTGAGCCGCCTTTTTGGAAGAGCAAGATTGGCATTGCGCTGATCATGCTGGCCGTAATCGGCATCTTCTATGTAGCGCGTGAGCATTACGGTCATCTTTCGCAGGCCCTGCCGTACCTCATCCTGCTGCTATGCCCGCTGATGCATCTGTTTGGCCACAATCACGGCGGGCACTCCCACTCCAGCAGCACCGCTGTTTCCAAGGACGAAGAAAGGACATAGATCGCATGCAAAAGACCTCCTGCCATCATGACCAGGATCATTCACATAACTCGCACGCCCACTCCGAGAGCCAGCGCGACCCGGTGTGTGGCATGGAGGTCAAACCTGATGGCCCTTATCGCGGGAGCTTTGAAGGGAAGGCCTATCATTTCTGCAGTGCGAAGTGCCTAGAGAAATTCCAAGCAGATCCTCATCAGTACATGAGCCATCAGTCTCATGGGGAGCATCACCAGCACGCGACTCCAGCACCCACATCGACACCTGTAGGTGCTGAATACACCTGCCCGATGCATCCAGAAATCCGTCAACCGGCTCCCGGAAACTGCCCGATCTGCGGGATGACGCTGGAACCTGTCATCCCGGAGCTGGAAGAGGAGGAAAATCCAGAGCTGAAGGACTTCTCGCTGCGGTTCTGGTGGACCCTACCGTTGACCGTCATCGTGACCGTATTGGCGATGGCCGGCCATTCCTTGCAACTGTTTCATGGCACGACCCAGAACTGGGTCGAGCTGGCTCTGGCGACGCCCGTGACGCTATGGGGTGGCTGGGTATTCTTCACCCGCGGCATTGACTCCATCCGCCACCGCAGCCCCAACATGTGGACCCTGATCGGTTTGGGAACGGCCGCTGCCTACCTCTACAGCGTGGCCGCTACCTTGGTTCCGCAGTGGTTTCCGGCGGCTTTTGCCCAGGACGGACGTATCGGCGTCTATTTTGAAGCAGCCGCGGTGATTATCTCACTCACGCTGTTGGGCCAAATGCTCGAACTCAAGGCCCGCTCGCAGACTTCGGCAGCCATCAAGTCACTGCTGAGGCTGGCACCAAAGACTGCGCGTCGCATCAAGCCCGATGGCCAGGAAGAAGATATTCCGCTGACACATGTCCATCAGGGCGACCACCTACGTGTCCGGCCGGGAGAGAAAGTCCCGGTGGACGGTACGGTTCTAGAGGGGGAGAGCGCCGTCGACGAGTCGATGCTTACCGGAGAACCGTTACCCGTGACCAAGCGGGTAGGGGATGCCCTTATCGGTGCCACCCTGAACACCCACGGCAGCCTGGTGATGGAGGCGCAGAAGGTCGGTGCCGAGACCATGCTGTCGCAGATCGTTCAGATGGTGGCCAGAGCCCAACGTTCCAAGGCCCCCATGCAGCGTATGGCTGATGCGGTGGCAGGGTATTTCGTGGTCGGGGTGATCCTGATCGCGATTCTGACCTTCTTCGGCTGGGGGCTATTAGGGCCGGAATCAGGCTGGGTATTTGGCCTGATCAATGCGGTGGCGGTGCTAATCATTGCGTGTCCCTGCGCTCTGGGTCTGGCAACCCCGATGTCCGTCATGGTTGCGACTGGCAAGGCCGCTAGCAGCGGTGTGTTGTTCCGCGATGCCAGCGCCATCGAAAATCTATGCAAGATCGACACGCTCATCGTCGACAAGACTGGAACCCTGACTGAGGGGCGTCCCGTATTTCATAGTGCGGAAGGGACAGGCGGTTACGACTCCAATGAAGTGCTGCGCCTGGCTGCTAGTCTCGACCAGGGTAGTGAGCACCCGCTGGCTCATGCCATCGTCGATCATGCGCGCGGTCAGGGCATTGCACTGGTCAAACCGGACACTTTCGAATCTGGCTCGGGTATTGGTGTGCGCGGCCAGGTCGATGACCATCAGCTGCAGCTCGGCAACACCGCACTGATGGACGAGGCGGGCGTCGATATTACCCCGCTGCGCAATCGCGCCGAGCAACTGCGTCTGGAAGGCATCAGCATCATCTATTTGGCCGTTGATGGTCGCCTGGCGGGACTCCTGGCCGTTTCCGATCCGATCAAGCCTACTTCTCAACAGGCTGTCTCCAAGCTTCAAAGCGAAGACGTAAAGGTCATCATGGCCACTGGTGATGGCCTCACCACAGCAAGAGCCGTGGCGAAGCAGCTCGGAATCGAGGAAGTGCATGGTGAGGTCAAACCGCAGGATAAGGAGAAACTGGTCGCCGATTTGCAGGGCTATGGCCGTCGTGTCGCCATGGCGGGTGACGGCATCAACGATGCGCCCGCCCTGGCCAGGTCTGACGTAGGTATCGCCATGGGCACCGGTACCGATGTGGCGATGAACAGCGCCCAAGTGACGCTGGTCAAGGGAGATCTGATGGGCATCCTGCGAGCGCGCACCCTGTCAGTGGCAACCGTGAAAAATATGAGGCAGAACCTCGCCTTTGCGTTCCTCTACAACGCGATGGGAATCCCGCTAGCAGCGGGGCTGCTGTACCCGCTGACGGGGCATCTTCTGTCGCCCTTGATTGCTGCGCTGGCGATGAGTGTCAGCTCGGCGTCGGTGGTCTTCAATGCTCTGAGGTTGAAATCAACGGACATCGGATAGGCTTCCATACCACCGACCAGGTGATTATTCAGAAGCGCATCTGACCGGAAAATGCCGTACGGTAGTTTCCGGTCCGACCTATCTGTCGCAACACATACGGGCTTGACCTTGCCATCGTGTCAAGGTCGATGCTGTCCGTGCGGTAACTTGAGCCGCGGACGAAATGAGGTGAAAGACATGTTTAGTCTGAGTGTTGCGGGGATGGGCTGTGGCAGTTGCGTGAGCAAAATCACGAAGGCCATTCAAGCTCTGGATCAGGATGCACGAGTAGAAGTGGATCGAGCGGCCGGCAAGGTCACCGTTGAGAGCACAGAAAGTGCCGAATCGATCCGCGAACTCATCCAGGAGCTTGGCTATTCGGCCCAGGTCAGCGCTTGAGCGCTGACCTGCTATCCCACTAAATCTCCAGTTCTGAGAGCTCTTTTAGCCCTGGGATACTGGTGACCTCGTTGGTCATACCTTCTGAACCATCTCGGCCGCGAAGCCAGTTTGAGTGATCGCCTGGCTCGCGCATTTCCAGCGTGTCATAGGAGTACCGCTTGCGCTTGAACAGGCTTTTCAATGCAGCGAACTCGTGGCTTTTTTCGTCTTCTATGCCGACGACTTCTCCTGCAAGCCGCTCCCAGTGACCAACGCCGTCGGCCAGCATTGCCTGATAGGTCTCCGGGTCAAGCAAGGCTTGCTGTTTGAAATGAATGATGCGGTGAGTCATAGAAGCGCTCGGAGTGGCCAAAGAGAGAGCGCTAGCCTAAAGGTTCCGGGTCATTCGTGTAATAGCTGGCCGCGCTTTAGCAAACCGTCGTTGACCCACAACTTCAACCAGGTCGCGGCTTGCAAGGGAGCTTGCTCGCCATGCGTGGCGCTCAACGACTCGCAGAGTTCAGCGAACGATCCGCCCTCGATGAGAAACTGCAATGCCGAAGCCTCCGCTGGCTCCAGGCTCCGGTACTGGCAGACGAGTTCATGACGCCAAACAAGACAGGCTAGGTTCGTTGGCAGGCGGGTAACATCAGGCAGCAAGCTGCCGGACTTGGCGGCTTTCCACAACTCCAGCGTGTTGTACTGCAGCTGCAACCACCGGGCAGATGCAGTCAGGGAAACCCTGAGTGAAATCCAGTCTTCAGCCGAAAAATCACTCATGGTCTCCAGCGAAAGCGCTTCGACATCCTGAGCGTCGAAGGCCAGTGTAAAGGCCCATTCCAGTTCCGCGAGTTCGCGCATCGGCGATAGTTGGGGTTCTTCGACGTAGCTGCTAATGAACTCGGGCAGCTTCTCGCCCAGCCAGCGAATGCTGAAATGTCGTGGTGGCCAGGCGGCCAAGTAGGCCAGTGCGAGCTGCTCGAATGATTCGTTGCCGATCCAGTGAAGCAGGGCAGGGAAGTCTTCTCGCAAGACCGCAAGCAGGCGCGAACGGTAAGCGTTGTGGTAGATCTGCAGGCCTTCGAGAGCACTCAGCGCTGTGCTACCTCGGATCTGCTCCAAAAGCTCGTTGGAGGGCAGGGCACTGTCACCTGTCAGGTAAGTTTCAAATGCAGTCTGTAGGGCGATCAGGCTCAAGGGGTGGCCCCCGATATCACAGATTTGGCGATAGCACGGGCATGTGCTAATTCGGACAACAGCTCTTCCAGCGGCGGAAACTGGTCATCCCGCTCGATCAAGGTCGATGTCGGGCCCAAGTAGCTCAAAGTCTTGCTGTAGAGAGACCAAACCGGATCAGCGATGGGCTGGTCATGGGTGTCGATGAGGTACTGCCCGTAATCGCTGTGCCCGGCCAGGTGAATTTGCCGAATCCGCTCGTGCGGCAATTCCATGATGAACTGCCAAGGGTCGAAACCCTGGTTGCGCGAACTGACGTAGACGTTGTTCACGTCGAGAAGCAGCTCGCACCCGGTCAGGTAACTGAGCTCCGAGAGGAACTGAGACTCGCTCATGCTGGATGTTGTCCACTGCACGTAGGAGGAAACGTTCTCCAGCACGATGGGACGTTCCAAAACATCCTGCACCAAGCGCACCCGGGCCGCGACATGCAGCAGGCTCTCCTGGGTAAACGGCAGCGGTAGCAGATCGTGAAGTTGATGGGCGTTGCCTCGACTCCAGCACAGGTGATCAGACACCCACTGAGGCTGCACCCGATCCGCCAGCTGCTTGAGCTGTCGTAGGTAGTCTATGTCCAAGGCATGTGAGCCGCCAATCGAAAGAGATACTCCGTGCATCACCAGGGGGTAGTGCTCGCCGATCGCATCAAGGAAGTAGAGAGCCTTGCCGCCCTCCACCAGGTAATTCTCGGAAATGATCTCGAACCAGTCGACCGCAGGCCGTTCCTCCAGGATCTGCCGGTAATACTCGTTACGAAGGCCAAGACCGAAACCCAGAGTTTTGCGCTTACTCATTCGAGACTCCAGCAGGGGAGTGGCATGCACTCCCCTGAACCGCCTTATTCGCTGGTTTTGCCACCGGCTTCGTCACATTTGGTCTGGGTCATCAACTTGAACCCTTGGCCTTTGCATTCGCCTTGGCCTTTGCAGTCGTTTTTCGCGGTCATGCAGTCGTTCTGCCCTTTGCAACCATTGATCCCGAAGCACTTCACTTCTGCTGCTTTGGTTTCCTGAGCAGCCTGGACGGGCAGGGTGGAGAACAGGCTGGCGGCCACCAGAGCCAAGGCGGCACCGGTAGCTACGTTGGATTTGTTCGACATAGTGGCTATCTCTCTTGATTGTTTGATGGTCGCGATCCGTCGGTGCGAATGAACGAGTTAGCTCAGGCATTGCTACCGATCAGGCCCATGGAATCCGCAAGGCTGCGCGGGCAGGAAGACAGTACCGAGCCTTCAGGAGGGCCTACAAGAAAGAAATAGCAAACTGACAGAACTGTAATGTTCGGATCAGGTTGCTGACAGGGCGTCGTGGTTAACGTAGCTGCGAGCTTAACGCTCGTCCCCACTAGTTACAGGGGCTTCTAAACTTCTGAGGATTAACGAAATGAAATCGATCAAAACCCTGTTTGTAGTTGCTGCCCTGAGTGTTTCCAGCCTGGCGATGGCCGAAGGCGGTGCTGATCGCACGTTTGCACGCATGGAGCAGGCACGCCAGACGTCTCTGGAGGCCTACCGGGTGGCCCAGCAGCAGAAAGTTGAGGCTCCTGTAGCCAGCAGTCCAACCGAGCAAGCAGAGCACGCCAACTGCTGAAGTCATCTACCTTACAGAAATGTAATCACCCGGATGGTTGAGATATGGCAGTTTCATACTGCTTGGTGTCAGGGGGAACTTGCGCAGCACGCAAAGCTTGAAGATCAAATCTCCCGACACTGGAGCAGTCAATGAACCCGAGACCGGATGCATATCACCGGCTCATCTGACGGATTGGACATAACGGCATGCAAAGCAAAACCACAAGACGTACTTTCGTCAAAGGCCTCGCCGCCGCCGGTATTCTCGGCGGCATGGGCATGTGGCGCACGCCGGTCTGGGCGGTGAACAGCCCCGGCCAGCCCAACGTACTGACTGGTAACGAATTCGACCTATTCATCGGTGAAACCCCGGTGAACATCACCGGCGCAGCGCGCACGGCCATGACCATCAACGGCTCGCTCCCTGGGCCGATTCTTCGTTGGCGCGAAGGCGATACCGTCACATTGCGCGTGCGCAACCGCCTCAAGGAGGACACCTCCATCCATTGGCACGGCATCATCCTGCCGGCGAACATGGATGGTGTTCCTGGCCTGAGCTTCCATGGCATCGCCCCTGACGGCATGTATGAGTACAAGTTCAAGGTCAACCAGAACGGTACCTACTGGTATCACAGTCACTCGGGGCTGCAGGAGCAGGTCGGCGTATACGGCGCGCTGGTCATCGATGCCAAGGAGCCCGAGCCCTTCAGTTACGACCGTGATTACGTCGTGTTGCTGAGCGACTGGACGGATGAAAATCCAACGCGGGTACTGGCCAAGCTCAAGAAACAGTCGGACTACTACAACCAGCACAAACGCACCGTTGGTGACTTCATCGATGACGTAAGCGAGATGGGTTGGTCCGCCGCCGTAGCCGACCGTAAGATGTGGGCCGAAATGAAGATGAGCCCGACTGATCTCGCCGACGTCAGTGGCTACACCTACACCTACCTGATGAACGGCCAGGCACCTGATGGCAACTGGACCGGCATATTCAAACCGGGCGAGAAGATTCGTCTGCGTTTCATCAATGCCTCGGCCATGACGTACTTCGATGTGCGCATCCCAGGCCTGAAGATGACTGTGGTTGCGGCCGATGGTCTGCACGTCAAACCGGTCAGCGTCGACGAGTTCCGTATCGCCGTGGCCGAGACCTACGACGTGATCATCGAACCAGACAGCGAACAGGCCTATACCGTGTTTGCCCAATCCATGGACCGCACTGGCTATGCGCGCGGCACCCTTGCGGTACAGGAAGGGTTGAGTGCACCGGTACCAAGCCCTGACCCGCGCCCACTGATTGCCATGGGTGACATGGGCATGGACCACGGCAGCATGGGCGGCATGGATCATGGGAGCATGGCCGGGATGGATCACGGCAGTATGTCGGGCATGGATCATGGGAGCATGCAGGGTGGCATGGCCGGCATGGATCACAGCCAGATGGCTGGAATGGATCATTCGGGCATGGCAGGCATGGCAGGCATGGCAGGCATGGCAGGTGCCATGCAGGCACACCCAGCCTCAGAGACCAACAACCCGCTGGTCGATATGCAAACCATGACACCAACGCATAAGTTGGACGACCCAGGTATTGGTTTGCGAGACAACGGCCGACGCGTCCTCACGTACTCTGACCTGCGCAGCACCTTCCCTGATCCGGACGGGCGGGAGCCAAGTCGCACCATCGAGCTGCACCTCACCGGGCATATGGAGAAATTCTCCTGGTCCTTCGATGGAATCAAGTTCTCTGACGCCGAGCCTCTGCGCCTCAAGTACGGCGAGCGTGTTCGCATCACGCTGGTCAACGACACCATGATGACTCACCCGATCCATCTTCATGGCATGTGGAGTGATCTGGAGGATGCGAACGGCAATTTCCTGGTGCGTAAACACACCATCGACATGCCGCCAGGTTCCAAGCGCAGCTATCGGGTGACCGCCGATGCGTTGGGGCGTTGGGCCTATCACTGCCACCTGTTGCTCCACATGGAAACGGGCATGTTCCGTGAAGTCCGTGTGGATGAGTAAAGGAGATTTCTGATGAGTACTTTTATGAAGCGTAATGCCCTGTTTGGCAGCGCAGCGATGTTCAGTCTTTTGGCTGTTCTGCACGCGCCGACGTCATTGGCAGGTGAGGGGCACAGCGAGCACGAACAACATGCTGCCGAGTCGGCTGCGCCCGACGCCAGTGACAAGCCAGCAGATCAATCGAAAGGCAAGGCCGCTGGCCATCAGATGGATCATGGCGCCATGGATCATGAGGGTATGAACCATGACGATATGGGGCACGAGAAGATGATGGATAAGCATGGCGGCACCGAAGCCGAAGCAGGTTCGAACCATGACCACTAGGTTTTCACGCCCGTCCCTCATAGCGCTGGCCGTGTCGCTGAGTGCACTCAGCGGCGGCGTTACCCAGGCTGCGGAAGAAATGGATCATTCGGCAATGGGGCACGGCTCCATGTCGATGGACCACAGCCAGATGGGCCACGGTTCCGCCAAAGCGCCGATGGAGGGCATGGATCACAGCAAGATGGACCATGGTGCCATGCAGGGTGCTTCGGGCAGCATGGATCATAGCCAGATGGGCCACGGCCAGAGCCAAGAGAAGGCCCAGGCTATGGATCACAGCAAGATGGGGCATGGCGCCATGCAAGGACAGATGGAGGGCATGGATCATTCAAAGATGAACCATGGCTCCGCTGAAGCCCCGAGAACCACCAGCCGTACGCCGATTCCCGTTCTGACGGATGCTGATCGCCAAGCGGCTTTCCCGCCATTACCTGGCCACAAGGTTCACGACAGCGCCATCAACAGTTTTTTCCTGCTCGATCAGCTCGAATACCAGGACGCAGATGAGGGCAGCACCCTGGCCTGGGATGCGTCGGGCTGGGTAGGCGGTGATATCAACCGGGTCTGGTTCCGCTCCGAAGGCGAGCGTACCAACGGCGTGACCGAGGATGCTGAATTACAGCTGCTGTACGGCCGCTCGATCGGCCCTTGGTGGGATGTCGTCGCGGGCGTTCGCCAGGACTTCAAACCGGAGTCGCCGCAGACTTGGGCCGCCTTCGGTATCCAGGGCATGGCGCTTTACGCCTTTGAGGCCGAAGCCACGGCCTTCGTCGGCGAGAATGGCCAAACTGCTGCCCGACTGGAGGGCGAGTACGACATTCTGCTGACCAACCGGCTGATTCTCCAGCCAACTGCCGAAATGAACTTCTACGGCAAGAACGATCCTGAGCGAGGTGTGGGGTCTGGGTTGGCAAATACCGAGCTCGGCTTGCGTCTGCGTTACGAGATTGTCAGGCAGTTTGCCCCCTATATCGGGGTTTCCTGGAGCCGCTCCTATGGCAACACGGCAGACATGGTGCGCGACGAGGGCGGTGATGTAGACGAGGCGCGTTTTGTCGCCGGTATCCGGATGTGGTTTTGAGAACCTGGCATGAAAAGAACAATTAAAACTTTGGTGGCGGCCGGCGTGGTCGGTAGCACAGCTGTCCTGGCCGGCGCCTACTTTGGCGTGGTCAACGTGGGGGCCGACGATCCCCATTTTCCTGCAGTGCATGCGTTTCTCACGATGGCCCGTGACCGCTCTATCGAAGTCCGTTCGCGGGACATCGAGGTTCCCAACCTGGATGATCAAGCTCTTATTCGCGCCGGTGCGGGCAACTACAACTCCATGTGTATCGGCTGTCATTTGGCGCCAGGTGTGGCGGAGACCGAGCTAAGCCAATCGCTTTATCCTGCGCCCCCCAACCTCGCCAAGATCGGTGTCGATGGCAATCCGTCAGCAGCGTTCTGGGTGATCAAGCATGGCATCAAGGCAACGGGTATGCCTGCGTGGGGCAAGAGCATGGGAGACGAGTACATCTGGGGCATGGTTGCCTTCCTCAACCAACTGCCGACGATGGATGCCAAGCAATACCAAACACTCGTCGCATCCAGTGGCGGCCATCAGCACGGTGGTGGGGAAACGCAGATGCATAACCATGAAGGACAGCACGGCGACAACAAGCCTGGCCATCATGACAATAGTGGCGGTGGCGATGACCATCATGGATCAGGTGATGCTGGAGAGCCTGGTCATCACGATGCCGCGGCTACGGATAGCGAGGGTGGCTCCGCACCTAAGGCAGGTCACCATTCGGATATGAGTGGCGATGACCACCATGCTGGAGATGAGGCGTCGTCCAACGGAGGTGATCATCACGCCGAGCAGGCTCCGAACGCCTCGCCCAAGACCCACACCCACGCCGATGGCAAAGAGCACGTACATGAAAGCTAAATATCTGGCCTTACTGGCCGCCCTCTCCGTCACGTCTGCGGTTCAAGCAGCTGATGCCCTGACGATTGATGTCCATCGTGATGCCAATTGCGGATGTTGCAAGAAGTGGATTTCACACCTCGAAGCGAATGGCTTCAAAGTCGTCGACCATGTTGAAAGCAACATGACAGCAGTGAAGCAAAGACTGGGCGTCGCGCCACGGTTAGCGTCTTGCCACACCGCGGTGATTGACGGCAAGTTCGTCGAAGGTCATGTGCCGGCGGCTCAGGTCATCGAACTCACCAAGCGCGATGATCTGCTGGGCATCGCTGTTCCCGGGATGCCGGCGGGCTCCCCCGGCATGGAAGTCGATGGCGTACAGCATGCCTACCAGGTCATTGGCTTGACCAAGACGGGTTCTGATCAGGTCGTTGCAGAATATCCCGCCCAGTAGTACTGCCTGCCAGCACGGCCGCTTGTGTGTAGTGGCCGACTCATTTTCATACGTCCTTTAACCTAAGTAAAAAAGGCGCCCTAGGGCGCCAAGGGCTGTCTCCAAACCAAAGGAGCACTACGAGGGGACAGCAGGACCAAGGAGCGAGCGGGCAATCAACCCGCTCGCTTGCCAGGGTTAGAGAACTTCCAGCGGGTACTCGACAATCAGGCGGAACTCATCCAAATCCGACTCGAAGTCGGTGGCGCGAGTCGTGGCTTGTCGAATGCGAAAGGACATGTCCTTCAACGACCCAGACTGCACAACGTACTTGGCCTCGATGTCCCGCTCCCAGCGCTTCTGGTTGGTCAACGGATCGCCGTTGTCATCACGGCGCATATAGACTTCGTTGGCGTTGCTGTAGTCGGCATCCCAGCCCTGGGCATATCGAGTCATGAAGCTCAATCCAGGCACACCGAAAGGCTCCATATCCAGGTCATAGCGCACTTGCCATGACTTCTCCTTCGGCGAGTTGAAGTCGCTGTACTGGATGGAGTTGTCGAGGTAGATGGAGTCCGATTGGCGCAAGTAGTCGAAGTCATCATCGCCATTGTTGCGCTGGAGACCCACCAGCACTGTATGAGCGCCGAATTGGATGCCGACCTTGCCGCTCCAGATGTTGTTATCGAAGCTCCCGAGGAGCTGCCTCCCTTCATCGACCGCCTTGTAGTAGTTCAGCCCGCCGATCAAGGCGACATCGTCCGCAAGCGGGTAGCTCAGCGTGGTGCCCGCGTAATATTGATTCCAGGCATCCTTGAGGCGGCTGGTGTAGAGACTAAAGCCGACGTTGTCATTAAGCGTGTAATCACCACCGAAATAGGCGATCCATGGCGAGTCCACTTCGCCCGCGTAGAAGGTAGCGAAGCCGTCGCGCATGCTGCTGGTATTGGGTTGGCTCATCGAGTGGAGGCGACCGCCCTGAAGCGACAGTCCTTCCACGCTGCTGTTGACCACGGTGACACCTCGGAAACTCTCCGGTAAAAGCCGTGCATCACCGTATTGGACGACCGGGCTGACGGGAAAGACGTCGCCTACCTTGATCTCGGTATCCATGAACCGAGTTTTCACCGCGCCCCCCAGTTTGGAGTAGTTGTCCTCAGCCTGCCCGAGGCTGTTGTAAGGCATCACGTCGACTGAGCCCCCGGCACCAGAACGGCCGTCGCCGGTGTCAAGCTTGAGCCCCAGCATGGCAAAGGCATCGACACCAAAACCTATGGTGCCCTCCGTGAAACCAGACTCGAATCGGCCTATCACGCCATGCGCCCACTCTTCCGAATAGCCATTACCCGAGCTGCTGGACTGGCCTTTACGGAAATCGCGGTTGAAGTAGAGGTTTCGATTGAGAATGGTCAGGCTGCTGCCTTCGATAAATCCCTCGCCTTTCTCGCCGGCGGCCATTGCAGCTTGCCCGGTACTGACGCTCAGAGTGAGCAGAGAAAGTCCTAACAGGGTTCTGTTATTCATAAATGCTCCTGATGTTATTGGCAGTTGTCATTGTGTGGTCGCATATATGTGCCAAGCGCGCCGGGCATAGCCAGGCACGCCTTGGTCATATTTCCACATGCCAAATAACGTCAGGGTGACTTGGAAATTACATTTCAGTCAGCGCGATGTCATTTATCTAGTTTTGATTACGGCAACCTGTCCCGGCTGCCCGGTATTCAAGAATATTCAGATCGCCATTGGAGTCCTCGTAGGTCATCTGGGCCGGCATCACACCGCAGCTAGAGTCCGTCGGGGTAGTGGCCACGACCCTGGCGATATCGAGTTTCATGCCGTAGCGGTAATGAATAACTTCAGGCGGATTCTTTCCGTTAGCGGCAGCATACTCTTGCATGGCCTGCTCATTGGCCTGAATCATCCGACCATAGACACGATCAGCGCCGCCTTCTGCCAGAGCTGCAGAGGAAACAACCATAGCGGAAAGTGCAGCAATGACTTTGAGGTTTTTCATGTTTAATCACTCCTTCAAGGTGGTGATTAAAATATAAACGCAAGACCCTGTCACAAACGTGAAGCGAGAATTACATTCCTGTAATGGATCTAAACTCTTTGAGAGTAAAGGTTTTGATACGTCAGTTATGTTTGGCACTCGTCAGAGCAATTACAGGCGTCGGCTACCGAAGATAACAATTTCTACCCAGGTATCAGTGAGTGGGTCATTGGAAAGTCAGCTTTGGTGAGGCGATCGTTAGCGGTAGTAATGCACTCTTGGCGGCTCCCCATAGTCGCCGTCTGTGCATTTCGCTAAATGCGTGCGCTGCACAAACAGTGCAACGCACGGATTATTGCTAATTACAGCAGTGGAAGGGTGTAGCTCACGATCAGGCGGTTCTCATCAACGTCGTTGCCGAAGTTGGTTGAACGTAGTGTGGCGTTGCGCCATTTAACGCCCAGGTTTTTCAGCGCACCGTCCTGAAAGACATAGGCGATGTCAGTATTGCGCTCCCACTCCTTACCATCGGCACCGCCTGCGCCTAGATCAATATTGTCGCCGGTCAGGTAACGGGTCATGAACGTCAAGCCAGGGATGCCAACGCTGGCAAAGTTGAAGTCATAGCGGACCTGCCATGAGGTTTCGTCTTTGTTGGCGAAGTCACCGATTTGCACATAGTTGACCAGGAACGGATCGGTGCCGTTGATGTAGGCGTAGCCGGTGTCTCCGCTCATGCTCTGGTAACCAACACCGAGTGCGTGACCGCTAAATGCATAGGTGAACATCGCCCCGAATGCCTTGTTGTCGACGTTGCTGTTGCCCTCGTCGGTGGAGCGAGCGTAGCGCAGATCAGTTTTCAGCGATTGCTTGTCACCTAGCGGCAAGGTGTGCAGGACCGTGAAAATATGCTGCTTGTAGAAACCGTCTAGATTGCCGTAGTTGTAGCCGGTGGCTAGGTTGCTGTTCCACTTGTAGGTTGCTCCGGCGAAGTTGAATTCATCGCTATTCTGGGTTCCGCCGCCGCTGATAGCGCGGGCTGCGCCGCTGGTAATGCTGAGGTCTTCGCTATCGGATGAGTCGCGCTGGCTTACTTGTTTGAGCTGGCCGGCATCGAAGGTCAGGCCGGCAATCTCCAGCGAATTCAGGTGCCCGCCTTGAAAGGTCTGTGGCAGCAGGCGCGAATCGTTTGCTTGGACGGTTGGCAGTCGAGGTTGCAGCGTGCCCAGTTTCAGCACGCTGTTTGAAGCGCGCAGCTTCGCGGTTAAGCCCATCTCACCATATTCATCCTGCGCTGCACGAGGTGCTTCTTTGTTGCGTTTTAGAAGGCCCGTGCCTGAACGATCAGCGCTGGAGTCCAGCTTGAGACCCAGCATGCCGATGGCGTCGATACCCACGCCGACTGTCCCTTCAGTGAAGCCGGATTCGTAGCGCAGCAGGAAGCCCTGGGCCCATTCCTCCTGCTTTGACTGGCTAGCTGAGTCTTGGCGGAAATCACGATTGAAATAGAAGTTGCGCGCTTCCAGACCAGCTTTGCTATCTGCCAAAAAATCAGCTGCCGCTGGTTGACTGAGACCGAGTCCTCCAGCGCTCAGCAGGAGCCCGCACGTGACTCGGTTAAGCCATTGAGAGTTGGGGGTAGCAATGAGCATGTAATTATCCTCGTCGAAAACATGTGTGGTAGACGTGGGGCAGGCTCGGGTAGGCGTATTACACTTGCACATACTTTCGATGACATTTTTATTTCAATGATCGAGAGGGCGAATGAAAGCCTTACAGGGCGAGGGTTTCAATGCAGGAGTGGAAACTTTTGTTTGTTTCAGCGAGATGACTATTTGGTGAATTAGCTGCTTGTGGACTACTCAGGGCTACTGAGTGAACCAGTTGTGGCGATCTTCAAAGGCTTTGTAGATGAGCGATACCAGTGTCTGCACTTCTGATTGCTCTGCTGCCAGCGGGGACGTTGAAATCCAGACCACCCGTTCCAAGGCAGTCTCGAATAACTCGTCAAGGGGCAGCAGGTTACGGTCTACATGGGAGATGTAGCCAGGTAGCAGGCCAATGCAGGAGGAGTTACGCAGCAAGTCAACGACCCACTCTTGTGAATGCACTTGAATGACCGCGCTTTGGCGCTGACGGATCAGCTGATTCCATGGTTCGAAACTGTCAACCGTTGTGTTTCCCGCGAGCTGAACCAGCATGAAATCCTTGAGGTCGGCTACAGAACTCGGTAGGCGTTTACCCGCATAACGTTTGGCCATATGGGCACGATAGGGAATTCGTGCAAGCATCAATGGTGTTGTCATTGCAAAGCTTGGAGTCGGTCTTGGCGTGCCGGGATCGGTGATCCAAATCATGACCTCTGCCAGCCTCTCGGGCTCGCCCTCCTGTGGGATGATTTCTAGTCTCACGGCCGCGTCATTACGCAGCCAGGAGATCAAATCACGGGCCAGCAGGTCGGTGAGCAGTGCCGTCGGCACCGCAAGACGTACCAGAGCTCGCTGGACACTGACGTCCTCTGGATGCAGGTCACCGAATTTCTGGATCAGTAGTTGTTGTAATTCACGTCCTGTTGCGCTCAGGCTGAGCTCGCGTCCTTTATAAAGGAATAGCGGGGTACCTACAGTTGCCTCCAGCTTCCTGAGTTTTTTGCGCATCGGCACGATATGTAAGTTTAGGCTGCGTGCAGCCTGCCTAAAGCAGGCGCAGCGCGCGCTGGTCAAGAAAATCTGTGCTAGTTGGTGGTCGATGGTGAGAGGGTCGAACATGGGGGGCGATCAAAGCTCGTGCCAAGCAAAATGCATGTACTTTGAGCTTAACGAGACGAACCTAACGCCAGGATCGCAGCAGGATTACTTATTTGTAATCTGATGGAGGGAGGAGCTTTATGTTTGGAATTGAACTTCCGGCAGTATCACTTTATCAGCGCGGGCGGTTCTAAGCGCGGCACTCGACTACTAGTTCCGCGCTGAGGTTTGATGATTACAACAGCGGAAGTGTGTAGCTGACGATCAGGCGGTTCTCGTCAACATCGTTGCCGAAATTGGTTGAACGTAGTGTGGCGTTGCGCCATTTCACACCCAGGTTTTTCAGCGCACCGTCCTGGAAGACATATGCGATGTCAGTATTGCGCTCCCATTCCTTACCATCGGCGCTGCCTGCGCCTAGATCAATATTGTCACCAGTCAGGTAACGGGTCATGAACGTCAAGCCAGGGATGCCAACGCTGGCAAAGTTGAAGTCATAGCGGGCCTGCCATGAGGTTTCGTCTTTGTTGGCGAAGTCGCCGATCTGCACATAGTTGACCAGGAACGGATCGGTGCCGTTGATGTAGGCGTAGCCGGTGTCTCCGCTCATGCTCTGGTAGCCAACACCGAGGGCGTGGCCACCAAAGGCGTAGGTAAACATTGCTCCGAATGCCTTGTTGTCGACGTTGCTGTTGCCTTCATCGGTGGAGCGGGCGTAGCGAAGATCAGTTTTTAGCGACTGCTTGTCACCTAGCGGCAAGGTATGCAGGACAGTGAAAATATGCTGTTTGTAGAAGTCGTCCAGGTTGCCGTAGTTGTAGCCAGTGGTCAGGTTGCTGTTCCATTTGTAGGTCGCCCCGGCAAAGCTGAACTCATCGCTCGTCTGGGTTCCACCGCCACTGATAGCGCGGGCAGAGCCGCTGGTAATGCTGAGGTCTTCGCTATCGGAGGAGTCGCGCTGGCTTACTTGCTTGAGCTGGCCTGCATCAAAGGTAAGCCCGTCAATCTCCAGCGAGTTGAGATGTCCGCCCTGAAAGGTCTGTGGCTGTAGGCGCGAGTCGTTCGCTTGGACGGTTGGCAGCTTGGGTTGCAGCGTGCCTAATTTCAGCACGCTGTTCGAAGCACGTAGCTTCGCGGTTAAACCCATCTCGCCATATTCATCCTGCGCGGCACGAGGTGCTTCTTTATCGCGCTTGAGCAGGCCCGAGCCTGAGCGATCGGCGCTGGAGTCCAGCTTGAGGCCAAGCATGCCGATAGCGTCGATGCCCACGCCGACTGTCCCTTCGGTGAACCCGGATTCGTAGCGCAGCAGGAAGCCCTGGGCCCATTCCTCCTGCTTTGATTGGCTGGCTGAGTCTTGGCGGAAGTCGCGATTGAAATAGAAGTTACGCGCTTCCAGACCGGCTTTGCTGTCTGCAAAAAATTCAGCGGAGGCTGGCTGGCTAAGACTGAGTACCCCAGTACTCACCGCGACTGCCAAGAGGGTCTTCTTCATTGTTGTTTCTCCATGCTCAGGGGGTTGGCATATCGGGGAGCCGTCGCTGTATGCCGTGCTCTCCGAATAGGGGCGGGTTCCTCTGCAGCCAATCTTCGGCTGGTCGTTATGCCTGTACGCCTGCAGGGTCTAGGTCGAGGAACCATTGCGGACTTTGGGGAAGATCAAACGGAACACGGTGAAGCTGCCTGGCAGGCTGCTGACCTCGACCGTGCCCTGATGCAGGCTCATGATCGAGCGAACAATTGCCAGGCCAAGCCCTGTTCCACCTTCGGCACGAGAGCGGCTGGTATCGACACGGTAGAAGCGTTCGAACAAATGAGGGATGTGTTGTGCGGGAATGCCAATCCCGGGGTTTTCCACCGAGAACGATACGGTTTCGCTGTGCTTTTCGATCAGCAACGAAATGTTTGCGCCGATGGGGCTATGTCGAATCGCATTGGACAACAGGTTTGAAATCGCGCGCTGCACCATCAGCCGATCACCGAAGGTTAGGCCTGCTCCGACAATGCTCAGGCTGATCTGCTTCTCTTCCGCGGAGATGCTGAACAGATCCACAACGCGTCTTGCCTCATCTTCTAGGGCAATCTTCTCGAAGGGAACCAGGGACGCCGGGTGGCTGACTTGAGCGAGAAACAGCATGTCGGAAACAATCCGGGTGACGCGCTCAAGCTCTTCTGTACAGCACTCCAGTACGGCTTTGTATTCCTCTGGCGGACGCTCTCTGGAGAGAGTTACCTGGGCTTTGCCCATCAGGTTGGTGATGGGCGAACGCAACTCATGGGCCAAGTCATCAGAGAATTGCGATAGCTGCTGAACGCCGCCATCAAGTCGATGCAGCATGAAGTTGATGCCGTGGGCCAGCGCGCTGAGTTCTTGTGGAAGCTTATCCACGGAAATTCGGTGGGTCAGATCCTGTGTGGAGATCAGCGATGCAACCTGGCGAAATTGCCGGAGCGGAGAAAGGCCTCGCTGCACGATCCACCATGCGCCCATGCCAATCAGCGCGAGCAGAAGAGGGAGTGCGATCAGTGTTGACTTGAGGTAGGCACTGAGCAGTGCTTCGTCGGCAGATCGATCAATTGAGAGTAAGACCCTGACGTGGTCGCCGTCGTTGAGCAGCATCACCTTGGATGCGGTCAGGAAGTTGTTTCCCTCAGTATCCGACCAGCTTTGGTAACTAGGGGTATCGCCTGCTGGTATGTTGGCAAGAATGGGCTCCCTGGATTTCTCACCCAGATTCAGGAGTAATTTGGTGCCTGACTTTTTCCCGTAGATCGTCAGGTGCAGGTTGTCATGCCCCATGACCAGATCCCGCAACTCGTGAGGTTGCTGGGCAATTGCATGTGCACTCATGTCTTCGGCGAGATTGTGCTGAATCTGCTCCAGTTTGCCGTCAAGACTCTGCTTGGCCAACGAGTCCAGCTCATGGGTAAGCGCGAAGTAGGCGAGTGCCGCTAGCAGAACAACCAGTGCCGCCCCCATCACGCTGACCGACAGGCCAAGGCGCATGGATAGACTGGCCGGCTTCATGCCCGTTCCTCAAGCACGTACCCAACACCCCTGAGGGTGTGGATCAGTTTGTTATCGAACGGATCATCAATTTTGGCGCGTAGCCTGCGGATGGAGACTTCGACGACGTTTGTGTCGCAGTCAAAATTCATATCCCAGACCAGCGAAATGATCTGGGTGCGCGATAGCACTTCCCCAGAGCGGCGCATCAGTAGGTGCAGCAACGCAAACTCTTTAGTGGTCAGGTCGATGCGCTGCTCACCACGGAACGCGCGGTGCCTCGCCGGATCAAGCTCAAGGTCGGCTACCCGCAGCACTTCCGGTACTGGAATTTGCTCGCTTCGCCGTAGCAATGTACGAATTCGCGCAAGTAATTCAGGGAACTCGAACGGTTTGACTAAATAATCATCTGCCCCCAAATCCAGGCCTTTAATTTTATCCACTAAGCGCCCGCGTGCAGTCAGCATTATCACGCGTGTACTGCTGTTACTGCGTATATGCTCAAGCACGCCCCAGCCATCAATTTCAGGCAGGTTTACATCAAGCACTACCAAGTCGTAAGCGTGTTGCCTAACAAGGTGGAGACCGTCCACGCCAGTGGCTGCCTTATCAACTACATAGCCACTTTCGCTTAAACCTTGGTGTAAGTATTCGGCAGTCTTGGGCTCGTCCTCGACAATAAGGATTCGCATAAAAATTCACCTTAAAATGTGCAGCCAGTATTTTTTAGATATTCTTTTGTTGTGGCTGCGGAGTGGTTTTAATTCTTTCATCGGCGGTCACGGATATGACCTACGGCTTTTCAGGTTGCTCCAAGGCTAAAGCCTGAAGCGGCTTTAGGGTCAAGCTGTAATGCCTATTTCGCATGGCTCCAAGGTGTTAAGCGACAACGTGTCGCAGTACTTGCCCTTATCCAAAACCCCCAACTTTTGACTGGCAGGGCTGCCCGGGGCGCTACACGCGAGGCAACCGCTATTTAACTGTGTTTGTTTCTAGTTGTTGCTGGGCGCTAAATCGCCTGCTCTCTTGAGCGCTGCCAATACTAATACAGGCCTACTTGGAAAGGTGCTGGATAACGTATTTGTAATTTTCCAGTCACCTTGCTGATAGGCGTGGAGCACTACATTCTGCCGGGAATTGGCTTTCTACTTATTTTCCCAAGTAATGATCCTCGATATCCCTCGGGATTAATAAATATAAAGGCCTTCATTATATTCCAGCAGAGTTAGTTCTGCGGAGGACTTTTAAGTGCATGTAAAAACAATGGCCGGACATGGAGTTGGAGTAGGTAAGTTCTGTGTGTTATCAGGGCTACTGGCTGCATTGTTAATTGCTCCAGTTCCAACAACTGCTGCCGAATCAACAAGGCAGTCAATAACGATTGATGAGGCGTTGGCGCAAGCGCTCACTGAGAACCAGGAGTTCGCTGCAGCACAATGGAATACAGGTATTGCCGAAGGTGCTCGTACTCAAGCTGGGCTGATCCCGAATCCTGAGTTGTCCTGGAGCGTTGAGGACACGCGCAGTGAGTCGCGCGTTACCAGCATTCAGGTATCTCAGCCAATTGAGCTGGGCGGCAAGCGTAGCGCGCGTATTGATGTGTCTGAGCGTGATCAGGACGCGGTGGCGATTGATCTGGAGCGTAAGAAAAACATCTTGCGCGCTGAGGTCATCCAGGCCTTTTACTCAGCCCTGCGTGCCCAGGAAGGACTGCAGCTTTCCACTCAGTCGTTAGACCTTGCCCGTCGCGGACTTCAGGTGGTCGAAGGGCGCGTAAAGGCCGGCAAGGCTTCGCCAATCGAAATTTCGCGTGCTCAGGTGCAGCTTTCGGAAATTCAACTGGAGCTGAATCGCGCACGCCTCAATCAAAGCAATGCCTACAAGCAACTGGCGCTCATAACGGGTGCCGAGACACCGAACTTCGCGCATGTCGAGGGTGATCTTGAGCGCCTGCCGTACCTGCCGTCGCAGGCTGAGATGCTTGCACGCATAACAGATACAGCGGACCTACGGCTGGCCAGCACGCACATCCAGCGTGCCGAGTCTTCCTTGGAACTCGAAAAGTCGCAGCGCATTCCAGACCTCACCGTCAGTGTTGGCAGCCAATACGACGAAGGGCTTGGCGAGCGCGTCAATTTGCTCGGCTTGTCGATGCCTATTCCGTTGTTCAACCGTAACCAAGGCAATGTGCTGGCCGCTGCTCAAGGAGCTGACCAAGCGCGGGATTTGCGCAATGCCGCAGAACTCCGCCTGCGCGCGGAAGCCCAGCAGGCATTTGAGCAGTGGGAAAGCGCTAGAAGTGAAGTCGACTCGATCAGCGGCACACTGCTGCCGACCGCGCAGCAAGCAGTAGAGGGCGCAGTACGTGGATTCGAGATGGGCAAGTTTGCCTTTATCGATGTACTCGATGCTCAGCGCACCCTCGTAAGCATGCGCTCCCAGTACCTGAATACCCTGGATGAAGCTATCTCGGCCTGGGTGAGCTTGGAGAAGATTTACGGCTCCCAACTCAACATCGAATTCAAAAAATAAGCATCTCTGCGCACCTACATAACGCCTTAGACGGTCGCGTCATGCGACATGAAGCCTCGCCTGCTTTCCTGGCGGCTGCATGTTTATTGAGCGCGTTTAGTCGCCGCCTGGGCATGAATCAAATTCAATACTTTTGATAATTTGGAGTTACCAATGGCATCAACAACTCCCAGAAAGCAGTGGCTGATGATTGTGGCTGTTGTCGTCATCGGTTTAGCCGTGGCGGGCCTGATTCTAAGTGGTAGCCCTGGTAAGTCCGGGGAGGAAGGCCATGGCCATGATGAGAGTCATGAGGATGTATCGGCTCACGCAGATCCAGAGCACCACGGGGAGGCTTCGGCCGACGAGCATGAAGAGGCCGATGAGCATGCAGATAAAGAGCACCATGAAACTGTAGAACCCACCAAGGGCGAGCATGGCGGCAAGCTTTTCACCGAGGGTGATTATGCGCTTGAAGTGACGATTTTTGAGGAGGGCGTAGAGCCTCAGTTCAGGCTCTATACCTACCTGGACGGCAAGCTTCTAAATCCTGCTGAAAGCACGGTGCAAGTGACCTTGTTGCGTCTTGGCCAACCTGCGCAAATCATCAATTTCAGCAAAGAGAATAACTACCTACGTGGCGATGCCGCGGTTGTAGAGCCGCATTCATTCCAGGTTTCCATCAGCGCCACGCACAGTGGCAAGAGCTATTCGTTCGGTTACGAGCAGGTTGAGGGCCGCGTGACCATGACGGATGCGCAGCTTGAGCAGGGTGGCGTCACGCTCGCCACTGCTGGTCCCGCGAAAATCGCCTCCACGCTGCAAGTGCTCGGCGAGGTTCGTTACAACGGTGACCGCACGGTTCAGGTGACCCCGCAACTTGCCGGGCGCGTCGACTCGGTGGCGGTTAGTGCTGGCGATACGGTCAGCAAGGGTCAGGTATTGGCCAAAATCTCCAGCCAGGCGCTGGCCGAACTGCGTGGCGAGCTACTGGCCGCCCAGCAACGCTCTGCGCTTGCCCGCACGACCTATGCACGTGAAAAGCAATTGTGGGAAGAGAAGATTTCCGCCGAGCAGGACTTCCTGCAGGCGCAAGTTGCCATGCAGGAAGCTGCTATCGCAGTGCAGCGCGTCCAGCAACAAATCGCTTCGCTGGGCGGTGCACCGGCCAAAGGCCAGAATCTCACCGAATTCGAGATTCGTGCCCCTATCGATGGCGTGATAACCAGCAAAAGCATCTCTGTTGGTGAAGTACTCAAAGAGGATTCCGCAGTCTTTACCGTCTCGGATTTGTCGACCGTATGGGTGGACTCAACCGTCGCGGCGAAAGACTTGGGCGTAATCGCCGAAGGGCAAAACGTTGTCGTGAGCTCCAGCGCATTCGCCGCCACGGCTAAGGGCTCCATTTCCTATGTCAGCGCTCTGGTTGGGGCGCAAACCCGCTCAGCGACTGCTCGCATCGTGCTAGCTAACCCAGATCGGCTATGGCGGCCTGGTTTGCCAGTGACGGTCGAGGTGATTGCCGAGGAGAACAACGTTCCCGTTGCAGTAGCGGTCGAAGCGATCCAGACCGTTCGCGATTGGCAGGTAGTGTTCGGCCGCTTCGATAACCAGCTAGAAGCTCGGCCTCTTGAGCTGGGCAAATCCGACGGCCGCTTCGTCGAGGTTATCTCGGGTCTGAAGGCGGGCGATCGATACGCGCTGAAGAACAGCTTCCTGATCAAAGCTGAGCTTGGCAAAGCCGGCGCGAGCCATGACCACTAATTCGGAGTCGAGCTATGAAACAAGTTACAGCTATTTTTCGCCCGATCCGGCTTGAGGCCGTCGAGCAAGCTTTGCATGCACTGCCACACCTGCCTGGATTTACCATCCTGCCCGCCCATGGTCATCCACGTGGCCACGGCAAGGATCACAGCTACATCGCCGACGAGTGGAACCCCGACGCCCATCAGCATCTCGTGCTGCTGGCGTTCTGTTCAGAAGAAGTTGCCGATGAGATCGTCCATGCCATCGAGAAGGCCGCCCACACAGGTGTACCCGGTGATGGAATCGTCGCCGTGGCCCCTTTGACCGACGCATTGCGCATCCGTACTGGAGAGCGCGGTGATGCTGCGCTTTAGGGGAAATTGACATGTACGAACGATTAATTCGCTTCGCCATCGACCAGCGCTGGCTAGTCTTGCTGGCTGTGCTCGGCATGGCAGCGTTGGGTGTTTACAGCTACCAGAAGTTGCCGATTGATGCGGTTCCCGACATCACCAACGTGCAGGTGCAGATCAATACCGAGGCAAAGGGCTACTCGCCACTGGAAACCGAGCAACGCGTGACCTTTCCGATTGAATCGGTAATGGCTGGGCTGCCCAACTTACAGGAAACGCGTTCAATCTCACGTTACGGGTTGTCGCAGGTCACCGTCATTTTCGAAGACGGCACAGACATCTACTTCGCTCGTCAGTTGGTGAATGAGCGGATACAGGAAGCGCGTGGAAATCTACCCAGTGATCTGTCGCCGAGCATGGGGCCAATCGCTTCTGGTCTGGGCGAGATCTACATGTGGACCATCGAGGCGCAAGACGGTGCGAAGAAGCCGGATGGCAGCACCTATACACCGATGGATCTGCGTGAGATTCAGGACTGGATCGTCAAGCCGCAACTGCGAACCGTCAAAGGTGTTACCGAGATCAACACCATTGGCGGTTATGCCAAGGAGTTCCAGGTTTCACCCAAGCCGGAGCGCCTGGTCGCACATGGCCTCAGCCTGCAGGACATTGTGGTTGCGTTGGAGAGCAATAATGCCAACGTTGGTGCGGGCTACATCGAACGCAGCGGCGAGCAGTACCTGATCCGCGCTCCGGGACAAGTCGGCAATATCGCTGACATCGCCAACATCATCATCAAGAACACCGATGGTGTTCCTGTGCGCATCGGTGATGTGGCCGAGGTTGGCCTGGGTAAGGAGCTGCGCACCGGTGCCGCTACTGAGAACGGCCAGGAGGTGGTGCTCGGCACTGCCTTTATGTTGATTGGTGAGAACAGCCGCTATGTATCGCAGGCTGTCGACCAGCGCATAAAGGAGATCAATCGCAACCTGCCGAAAGGAGTCATAGCGAAGACGGTCTATGACCGCACTGTATTGGTCGATAAGGCCATCAATACGGTGAAGAAGAATCTGATCGAAGGCGCTCTGCTGGTTATCGCTATCCTGTTCCTGTTCCTGGGTAACATTCGGGCGGCCCTCATCACCGCAATGGTGATTCCGCTGTCGATGCTGTTCACCTTTACGGGCATGGTCAGCAACAAGGTCAGCGCGAACCTGATGAGCCTTGGCGCACTCGATTTCGGCATCATCATCGATGGTGCCGTGGTGATCGTAGAGAACTGCGTGCGTCGTTTGGCTCACGCCCAGGCCGCAGCAGGCCGAACGTTGACCCGTAATGAGCGCTTCCATGAGGTGTTCGCGGCGTCGAAGGAGGCGCGTCGTCCACTGCTGTTCGGCCAACTGATCATTATGGTGGTGTACCTGCCGATATTTGCGCTGACCGGCGTGGAAGGCAAGATGTTCCACCCAATGGCGTTCACCGTGGTGACAGCCCTGTTCGGAGCCATGATCCTCTCGGTGACATTCGTCCCGGCAGCTGTTGCACTGTTCCTCAATGGCAACGTCAGTGAAAAAGAAAATCGGCTAATGGCCTGGGTCAAGCAAGGCTACGCGCCGTTGCTAGATTGGGTCATGGTCAGCAAGCCGTTAGTGCTGACCATTGCGACAGTCATCATGGTGCTTTCTGGTTTAGCTGCTTCGCGGATGGGCAGTGAGTTCGTGCCGAGCCTGGATGAGGGCGATATCGCTTTGCATGCCCTGCGTATTCCTGGCACTAGCCTTTCGCAAGCAATTGAAATGCAGGTGCAACTCGAACAACGAATCAAATCCTTTGCCGAGGTTGATACGGTGTTCGCCAAGCTTGGAACCGCTGAAGTCGCAACCGATCCAATGCCGCCGAACGTGGCGGACAACTTTGTCATGCTAAAGCCGCGCGACCAGTGGCCCGATCCTGATCGCAGCAAAGCCGATTTGGTTGCGGCGATGCAGGAGGCGGTTGAACAGGTTTCCGGCAACAACTATGAGTTCACTCAGCCCATTCAGATGCGCTTCAACGAGCTGATCTCCGGCGTACGCAGTGACGTCGCAGTGAAAGTGTTTGGCGATGACATGGATGTGATGAACGAGACCGCCGAGCAAATCGCTGAGGTGCTGGAGGGTATTCCAGGAGCAGCTGATGTGAAGGTCGAACAGACCACCGGTCTGCCGATGCTCAGCGTACAAATCGACCGTGAGAAAGCCGCACGATTCGGTTTGAATGTCTCGGAGATTCAGGACGCCATTTCCACCGCCATCGGCGGGCGCGAGGCGGGTGCACTGTTTGAAGGTGACCGGCGTTTCGATATCCAAGTTCGCCTGGCGGACGAGTGGCGCAATGATGTCGACAAGATCCAGCAGCTGCCTATTCGTCTGGCCAATGGCGATGGGCTGGATGGCCCAGGGTTTGTGCGCCTGGCTGATGTGGCGAGCGTGGTGTCCGCACCGGGGCCGAACCAGATCAGCCGTGAAAGTGGCAAGCGTCGCGTGGTGGTCACCGCCAACGTTCGCGGCCGCGATATTGGCTCTTTTGTCGCCGAGGCCGAGAGCAAGATCGCCCTGGCGGTTAGCGTCCCTACAGGCTACTGGACGACCTGGGGCGGCACCTTCGAGCAGCTTCAGTCGGCAGCCAAGCGCCTGCAGATTGTCGTACCGGTCTCGTTGCTGCTGGTGTTCACGCTGCTCTTCATGATGTTCGGCAATGTCAAAGATGGCCTGCTGGTATTCACCGGCGTGCCCTTCGCGCTGACCGGCGGGATCATGGCCTTGTGGCTGCGTGATATTCCGCTCTCGATCTCTGCGGGGGTGGGTTTCATTGCGTTGTCGGGTGTCGCGGTACTCAACGGCCTGGTGATGATTTCCTTTATTCGCAGTTTGCGTGAGAACGGCATGGGGCTGGACGAGGCTATTCGTGAAGGCGCGTTGACTCGTTTGCGGCCGGTGCTGATGACTGCTTTGGTTGCGTCTCTGGGCTTTATTCCAATGGCCACTGCCATCGGTACGGGCGCAGAAGTTCAGCGCCCTCTGGCGACGGTGGTGATTGGCGGAATCCTGTCTTCAACCGTGCTGACGCTGCTGGTTTTGCCATTGCTCTACCGCTTGGCCCATCGTCTGCGCTAAGTTCACAGCGCTATTCGTGTGCAACTGAAAAGCCCCGCTCTTGAGCGGGGCTTTTTGCTTACCGTAAATACCGCTCAATGTGGGCGGTGACTGTGCCTGTGACGTCCTCAGCGGCTTTTTTTACGCCAAATAAGAATCGGAACTGCCCGGATGTAGACAAGCTCACCCACCAACTCAACCAGCGTCTGGGTGATGACCGCTGCGGCTGCAAGCCCCCGTATTTCTTCAGGCAATGCCAGGGCCAGCGGAAGAACCACCAACGAGTTACGTGTGGAGGTACTGAAAGTAACCGCTCTCGCCGTCGAGGCGGGCAGTTTATAAGCTCTTGAAGCCAGTGCGCCCACTACGGGGGCCAAAAGCATGAAACCGATGTACACCGGGATCACCGGTAAAAGCTGGTCGATATCACGAACCACCGGCGAGATTTGCGACCCAACCACCGCAATGAGAACTGCCGCCATCGCAGGGACTGGCATCCATGCCCATACGGTGTTCCAGCGACCTACGAACCGTGAGCGCTTAGCCAAGGCTGCTGTAGCAACCGCGAGCAATAAAGGCACGACAATCAGTGCGAGAAAGGCTTCAGCGAAAGGCGCTATCGAGATAACGACTCGGGATTGCTCCCCTAGCATGAAAGCCAAGTACACAGGCAACAGCACAAGCTGCAACAGCAAGAGGATGGGGGTTGCTGCAAGAATCGCACGCGAGTCGCCTTTGCCAATGTGAGTAAAGACCACCACGTAGTCGATACACGGGGTGAGCAAAACTAGAAGAGCGCCTATTAGGATTGCCGGGTGTTCTGCGAGCCCTCTGGTGAGTGCCCATACCAGCAGTGGAATCAGTACGAAATTGGCGATAAGCAAGGCTGACATGAAGCGTTTGTTGCTAAGACTTTTGCGGAGATCAAGAAAGGGAATTTGCAGAAACATCGCGTACATCAGCACGGCGATAGTCGGGGTCACTAATGCGTTCAGGCTCTGCGCCGCTGCAGTAGCTATTAACCCACCGATTGCCGCTGCAATGACCGCGACGAAATAGATCGGTATCTGGTTTTGTTCAAGTGCATCCCTACTCATAGCATCCTCAAGGATGAAAAACGTCAGCTTACATGAGGAAGCGAAAAGCGTGGCGATCCTCTTGGATGGCTTGAATCATGAAAGATTGAGATGGGCACGGCGTCTGGCTATTGAGTGGGTATCTGCTGACGGTGCAAGGGCGCGGTATTCAAATGACACCGTGTTCTAGCATCGGGGTGATAGCCGAGTGCCTTTGCAGATATCAGGCAGATCAATCTAAAGGCCTTCACCGGTATCATTTTGCCCTTCTTGCTACACGCTGACAGCGATGGCTTGTTGCAGATATGAATGACTTGCGGAAGAGAAGAGTTAGTTGTCTAGCTTGGAGGTTTAAACTCCCAGTGAATCTTTCTTATTATTAAAGATTAAATAAAAAAAGCGCCCCGAAGGGCGCTTAGGGTACACCTCTTTCCAAAGGAGCTCGGGAGCTTCTAGAGGTGAACATCGTTCGGAAGTGAGCGGTTAGTCAGCGTTGGTTTCTTTTTTAAGATCGGTATTGGTCCGATCTTGGTTGCTGGTCTTAACCTTTAGTTCGTCCGCCGGTTTGGCAGCAGGCTCAGTTCCGTGAATTCGTTTTTGATCTGCTCGAAATTTTGCCTGAGCTTTCATTGAGCGATCATAGCCATCTTCTGCATAAGACTGTGTGGAGCCGACAAGAAGTACTGATCCAATAACTAGGGCTTTCAACATCTTCATAAGGCAGGCCTCGTAAAATTCAATTATTAGCTTGTCGAGGTTCATGGACAAGTTCTGCAAGTTCGAGTGAATTTTACGGAGGTGAAGCTAACAGCAGCGTGAGCCCAACATTACATTCTTGAAATCTAATAACTGCCTATCTTGTTATGCATGAGCGGGCAGTGCTTTTAGAGCCCGCCCGCCCATCCATTTTTAGAGCACGCTCAGTGGGTACTCGACGATCAGACGAACCTCGTCCAGATCCGACTCGTAATCCGTTGCGCGGGTAGTCATCTGGCGAACACGGAAGGACATCTCTTTCAGTGAGCCCGTTTGGACGACGTACTTGGCTTCGATGTTGCGTTCCCAGCGCTTCTGGTCAGTCAGCGGGTTGCCATCGGCATCACGACGCATATACACACTGTTGGCGTCGGAATAGTCCGCATCTGTACCCAGCGCATAGCGCGTCATGAAGGTCAGTCCAGGAACGCCATAGCTGGCCATATCTAGGTCGTAGCGCAGCATCCAGGACTTCTCTTTCGGCGAGTTGAAGTCGCTGTACTGAATAGAGTTGTCGAGGAAGATGGAATCAGACTGGCGCAGGTAGTCGAAATCATCGTCGCCGTTGTTGCGCTGGTGCGACAGGGCAACGCTGTGTGCACCGAACTGCACACCCACTTTGCCGCTGTAAATGTCGTTATCGAACTCACCCAACAGCTGCTGGCCGTCATCAACAGCTTTGTAGTAGTTCAAGCCACCGAACAAGGAAACACTGTCGGTCAGCGGGTAGGTGAAGGACGTACCGGCATAGTGCTGCTTCCAAGCATCCTTGAGTTGGCTGCTATAGAGACTAAAGCTCAGGTTGTCATTTAGCGAATAGTCACCGCCGAAATAGGCAACCCATGGAGACGCGACAGAGCCCGCATAGAAGGTTGCGAACTCATCACGCATGGTGCTGACCTGCGGCTGGCTCATGGCATGCAGGCGGCCACCCTGAAGGGTCAAACCATCAAAGCTTGTGTTCTCAACCGTAACGCCGCGAAAGCTTTCCGGTAGCAGGCGGGAGTCACCGTAGTGAACCACCGGCGTCATGGGGAACACATCACCCACTTTGACAACGGTGTCGAATAGCCGGGCTTTTACTGCACCACCCACTTTGGAGTAGTTATCTTCGGCTTCACCATCACTATTTACCGGCAGCAGATTAACAGTACCACCTGGGCCATATCGACCATCCCCGGTATCCAGTTTAAGGCCGAGCATGGCGAAGGCATCAATACCAAAGCCTACGGTGCCTTGGGTAAAGCCCGACTCGAACTGGCCAATGATCCCGTGTGCCCAAGCTTCAGTATAACCATTGTCAGTGTTGCTCGACTGACCTTTACGAAAGTCACGATTCATGTAGAAGTTACGGTTGAGAATATTGAAACTGCTACCTTCTACAAAACCTTCGGCTTGCTCTTCTGCGGCCGCCATGAGCGGAGCTGCACTGACAATCGCCGAAAATACTGCAAGGGATAGTTTGGTTTTATTAAGCATTTATTGCTCCTTTATAATTGGCAGTTATTAGTCTAGTTTTCGCCATGGCGTTCTTATAGGTATTGCACCCTCAAGCGCTCTGCGCCTTTGGGGAGCTGAGCCCTATCCTTGCAAGCTGAAGATAACTTGAAGATGATTGGAAAATTACAATTCTGTAATCTTCACAAGGCGGCAATGAAAGTTGTCTTAAAGCGACATTTGAATTCAGATTTTCAATAGAATCCGACGGGTAGGTCGAGAGAGCTCCAGCCTTGATCAGGCCGAATGTTCATGACTGCCAGCTCATAGGACGGTGCACTCAGATAGATCGATAGCGCCGGGCTGATGTGACAAGCCGGCTGGGGGTGACGCCGGTTGATCTTGTTTGGATGCTCGTAAGCGTCCACCCGAATCACCTTGCGTGATTCGGGCATGCTGCTCACTCCCGCCGTGTAAGCCAGCATTTCGCTGACGAGCTGGAGCTGGCAGGCGCACTGCGTATATTCCAGCTCATGGCAGTAATGGTGCATGAAACTGTGACCGCATGGGTGTGAATAGCCATGGGCTCAGCGCTTACCAGACGAAGAGTTGGTTGATGCGACCAAGAACCTAGCAAGGTGCGATTACTACAGCGGCTGAGAGTTTCCGTAGTTAAAGCCATTTGCCGCCAAGGTTGCCCAGCGGCGCTGACGGTGGGCGTAGAACAGGCGCGCAAATAGCCAGACGAACGGAGTGAGGACGCCCGCCTTGATGGTCACGCTATCTCGGTAAAGCGTTCCGCCGTTGACCTCTTGTGCCGTAATGAGGTGATCCCACTTGCTGATCAGCGGGCTGTAGCCGTTGTCTCTTAGCATGAAAATCTGAGCATTTTCCGTCTGCGGGTATGTAATCACAATCGCCTGACGGCCAATGGGAAGTACGCCGAATAACTTCAGCTTGACCCAGTAAGTGCCCTCGCTCCAGGTGCCAGGAAACTCAACGGGAGTCAGCGGGCTGAAACTCAGCAACGGTGATGCAACCTGATGCAGCAGACGTGGCGTGCGCACCTGGGCGATCACCTCTGCCAGTGAGCATGGCAGCTGGGTAGAGATATCAATTTGCATGGGCGCAATCACCGACCGGATTGAGTTTACTTGTCATCGGCAAGCAAGGTCTGTGGTTCTTCGGGAACCGGCATGGGCTTGAAAGCACTGACCCTGGAGCGGCCTGTATTGCCGATAGGCACCCAGATTTTGGAGAACAGCAGGGCCGCGAAAATACGTGGTAGTTGCCCCGCGACCTCGCGGTAATCGCCGGTCTGCCAGCCGAGCACAAGCATCAGCCAGTGTGACCCAGCATGCAGCACGGGTTGGCGTTGGGTCAGGATGTGCGCGCGCTCTAACCATTGAAAGGCATCTGCGCTGCGCTGTTCCTGCATGGCCTGCCGGGCCTGCTGAAAGGCTTGTTCAATTGCGAGTTGCAATGCTGCTTTCATCTTCAATCCTCCGATCCTACTTTTTAAGCAGGCGCAGGCCGTTGAACACCACCAGCAGGCTGACGCCCATGTCGGCAAAGACGGCCATCCACATCGTCGCCTGCCCCGTTAGGGTAATGGCGAGAAACAGGGCCTTGATCCCTAACGCCAGCACGATGTTCTGCTTGAGGATGACGGCGGTCTGTTGAGACAGGCGGATGAAGGCCGGGATCTTGCGCAGGTCGTCATCCATCAAGGCCACATCCGCAGTTTCGATGGCCGTGTCCGTGCCGGCGGCGGCCATGGCGAAACCGATTTCAGACTTCGCCAGCGCCGGCGCATCGTTGATGCCATCGCCGACCATCCCTACAACGTAGCCGCGCGCCTGCAATGCTTCAATGGCCTGCAATTTGTCGACTGGCAGTAGGTTGCCGCGTGCCTCGTCGATGCCTACCTGCTGTGCAATCGCATCTGCGGTGTGCGGGTTATCGCCGGTCAGCATTGTGGTCTTCACGCCAAGCGCATGAAGCTCCTCAATTGCCTGGCGGCTGGAGCCCTTGACGGTATCGGCAACGGCGAACAGGGCAATGGCACGCTGCGGATTGCACAGCACCACCACTGTTTTACCTTGGCGTTCGAGACGCTCCAGCGTCGCTTCCAGCTCGGGTGAGCAGAGGCCAAGCTCTTCCACCAGGCGGTGGTTACCCAGGTGGAAATCTATGCCTTCGATGGTGCCTCGAACACCTCGACCCAGTAGGGCTTCGAATCCTTCAACGGCGGTAAACGCCAGCCCATTCTTACTGGCATGCTTGGCTATCGCTTGCGATACCGGATGGTCAGACCGACTGGCGAGGCTGGCGGCATGTGTGCGGTAGACTTCTGAGTCCTGATCAACCAGCGGCATGTAATCGGTCTGCACCGGCTTGCCGTGAGTAATAGTGCCGGTCTTGTCGAGTGCCAGGAAGCCAAGCTTGCCGCCGGTTTCAAGGTAGACACCGCCTTTGATCAGAATGCCTTTGCGCGCAGCCGCAGCCAGGCCACTGACAATGGTGACGGGCGTTGAAATAACCAAGGCGCAAGGGCAAGCGACCACCAGCAGTACCAAGGCACGATAGATCCAGTCGTACCAGGGTTCGGCCATGAAGAGTGGCGGCACAATGGCGATAGCCAGGGCGAATAGGAATACGACAGGGGTGTATACCTTGGCGAATTGGTCGACAAAGCGCTGGGTCGGAGCACGTGAACCCTGTGCCTCTTCGACCGCGTGAATGATGCGTGCCAGCGTAGTGTTGGCAGCGGCTGCCACGACGCGGTATTCCAGCGAGCCTGCTTGATTGATGGTGCCAGCAAAAACCGGGTCTCCGACGGTTTTCTCTACGGGCAGGCTTTCCCCCGTGATCGGCGCTTGGTTGATGGTGGAGTTGCCGGAAGTCACCTCGCCATCGAGGCCGATTCGCTCGCCAGGCCGAACCCTGACCAATGCACCTAAGGCTATGGTTTTAACCTCAACTTCAAGCCATGAGCCGTCTGCTTGCTGCACCGTGGCGCGCTCTGGGGTCAGATCCATCAGGCCGCGGATGGCATTACGAGCCCGACCCAGCGATTTTGCCTCGATCAGCTCGGCCACAGAAAAGAGGAACATGACCATGGCGGCTTCCGGCCATTGCCCAATCAGCACCGCACCGGTAACCGCAATACTCATCAGTGCATTGATGTTCAGGTTGCGGTTCTTCAGCGCAATCCAACCCTTTTTATAGGTCGTCAGGCCGCACAGCAGAATGGCGAGCAGCGCCACACCGGCCACAACCCACTCAGGTGCAAGCTCGGCGAAGTGCAGCACTTCAGCCGATACGGCAGCCACACCGGATAGCGCCAAAGGCCACCAAGCCTTCTTGCGCGGCGCTGCTTGCGCTTCATCGTTTACTGTTGCTGCACCCTCAACCACTGGCGTGAAACCAAGGTCGCGAATCGCTGCCAGGGCTGCTGGCAATGCTTCTGCTGTGTGGCTAAACGTCAATACGCGCTGAAGCAAGTTGAACTCCAGCGCGCTGATGCCGGTCAGGGAGGAGAGCTTGTCGCGGATCAGCTTTTCTTCCGTTGGGCAGTCCATCTGTTCGATTGTGATGCGGGCTTGCCCCTCAGCAGAGAGCGGTTCTGCTTGCATACCTAGGGATGAGATCGCCGCTTCAATAAGAGCGGTCGACGGCAAGCTGTGCCATACCCCAAGAACGCGATTGATCAGATTGAAATCGAGCTTGTCTATGCCAGCCAGCTTGCTCAGTTTGTCTTGAATCAGCGTCTGTTCGGTGGGGCAGTCCATTTGTTCAATACGGAAACTGCTGAGCCTGGAGCGAACCATGGCATTTACCGTTGTAGTTGCCGTGGCCGAGCACTTAAACGCGCCGCTGGGGTCACAGCAGACATCCTTTGAAACCGCTTCAGGTTTTTGTTCATCACTGCAGCAACCAGCCATGGGGGTATCCTTATTGGTCAGTGCTGTAGAGTGAACACCCTGAAGCCACTACAGGGTCAAGAGTTTGTAGAAGGGGTATTTCATGAAAATTGGAGAGCTGGCCAAGCTTGCCGATTGCCAGGTTGAAACGGTTCGCTATTACGAGCGTGAAGGGCTGTTGCCGACACCGGCTCGCAGCGAGGGCAATTATCGTCTTTACAGCAGTGAGCATCTTGAGAGGCTTACGTTTATTCGTAATTGCCGAACACTGGACATGACCCTGGACGAGATCAGAAGCTTGTTGGCGCTGATGGATCGGCCAGAGGGGAACTGTGAGGGTGTGAATAGCTTAGTGGATGAGCACATCGAGCATGTGCAAGCGCGAGTGACCAGCCTCCTGGCACTGCAACAACAGCTGGTTGAGTTACGACACCGTTGCGCCTCTGAGCGGGGTGTAGACGAGTGTGGAATTCTCCAGCGCCTGAATACCACCGGCGGAGTCAGTGCACTTCCAGATGATGGCCATACCCACGTTGGGAAAAGCCATCGCCACTAAACAATGCGCCACCACCTGCAGTACTCGGCACGAGACATTGCAGGCGGTGGTGCGGGTTCGTTTGTTTACAGACTGCAAGCGCTTATTTGCTTTGTTCGATTTCAGCTTTAACCAGATCAATCAGTGGCTGTGCACCAAAGCTCAGGAGCGGTTTGCCATTCACAAAAAACGTGGTCGTCTGGCGCACGGCAGCAGCCTCCCAGGCTTTGAGCACCTGAGGGTCACTGTGCCATTGCCGTTGAGCTGAACCCAAGGGCGAGTACCTGAGTGTTAAACGCGTGATTTAAGGCAGATAAGCCCCTTTTCGTCATCTGGCGGAGGGGCTCTCCTGAACACTCAGAGCTATAGCTCCTGTGGTGAGTAACTCTTTCGTTTGCCCTGTCGACGCATCAGCCAGTACGCGGCCGGCAAAACCAACATGGACATCAGCGGCGCGGTAATCATGCCGCCGACCATGGGCGCGGCGATGCGCTTCATCACCTCAGATCCGGCACCTCCGCCCCAGAGGATTGGCAACAGGCCGGCGATGATCACGGCCACCGTCATCACCTTGGGCCGCACACGCAGCACCGCGCCTTCACGAATTGCCTCCAGTAGGGCCGGATCACCGCTGCGCCCGGTATCCACACGCGCATGCCAGGCGTTCTTCAGGTACAGCAGCATGATCACCCCGAACTCGGCCGAGACGCCGGCCAGGGCAATGAAGCCCACGCCGGTGGCCACCGACAGGTTGAAGCCGAACCAGTAGAGCAGCCAGATGCCGCCCGATAGGGCGAAGGGCAGGGTGGCCATGATCAGCAGGGCCTCGCCGAAGCGGCTGAAAGTCAGGTAGAGCAGCACGAAGATAATCAACAGAGTCGCCGGCACCACCCAGGCCAGCCGCGCATTGGCGCGCTCCAGAAACTCGAACTGACCGGAGTAGGAGACGGTCATGCCGGCGTCGAGTTGTACCCGCTCGGCGACGCGCTGCTGCAGCTCGCGCACGGTCGAGGCCAGGTCGCGCCCACGGACATCGACATAGACCCAGCCGGACAGTCGCCCGTTCTCGCTGCGCAGCATCGGCGGCCCTTCGGTCAGAGTTACCTGGGCGACGGTGCCCAAGGTGATCTGCTGGCCGGCTGGAGTGAGGATCGGCATACGCCGTAGTGCCTGCGGACTGTCTCGCCACTCCTTGGGATAGCGCAGGTTGATCGGGAAGCGGGCCAGTCCTTCAACCGTCTCGCCTATATTGCTGCCGCCGATGGCGCCCGATACCACCGTCTGCAGATCGGCGATGCTCAGGCCATAGCGCGCCGCGGCCAGCCGATCGATCTGGATATCCACATAGCGACCTCCGGTCAGGCGTTCTGCCAAGGCCGAACTCACCCCAGGCACCTCTTTGGCCACGGCCTCGATATCGCGCGTTATGCGCTCGATGTCGACCAAGGAGGTTCCGGAGACCTTCACCCCAATGGGGCTCTTGATCCCCGTCGCCAGCATGTCGATGCGGTTGCGGATGGGCGGCACCCAGATATTGGACAGCCCGGGGACCTTCACCGCGCGGTCCAGCTCCTCGATCAGCTTTTCCGGCGTCATGCCCGCACGCCATTGCTCGCGCGGCTTGAACTGCACCGTGGTCTCGAACATTTCCAGCGGCGCCGGGTCGGTGGCCGTCTCCGCTCGCCCGGCCTTGCCGAACACCCGCGCCACTTCCGGCACCGTGAGGATCATCCGGTTGGTCTGCTGCAGCAGTTGGGTCGCCTTGCTCGCCGGCAAGCCGGGCAGGGCCGAGGGCATGTACAACAGGTCGCCCTCGTCCATGGGCGGCAGAAACTCTCCTCCGAGTCTGCTGAGGGGCCAGAGGCTGGACAAAAAGACCAGCACGGCCAGCGCCAGGGTCACTTTTGGCCAAGCCAGCACCCACTCCAGTACCGGCCGGTATGCGCCGATCAGCCAGCGGTTCAAGGGGTTCTGTTGTTCGCTGGGGATATGCCCACGAATCCAATAGCCCATCAGCACCGGTACTAAGGTGATCGAGAGGCCAGCAGCGGCAGCCATGGCATAGGTCTTGGTGAATGCCAGCGGGCCAAACAGGCGACCCTCCTGGGCCTCCAGGGTGAAGACCGGGAGGAAAGACAGGGTGATGATCAAAAGGCTGAAGAACAGCGCCGGCCCGACCTCGGCCGCAGCTTCGCCGATCACCCGCCAGTGCGCCTCGCCCTGAAGCGGTTCACCGGGGTGTCGAGCCTTCCAGGCCTCGATGTGCTTGTGCGCGTTCTCGATCATCACCACGGCGGCATCGACCATGGCGCCGATGGCGATTGCGATCCCGCCGAGCGACATGATGTTGGCATTGACGCCCTGGTAGCGCATGACGATGAAGGCCATCAGGATGCCCAGGGGCAGGGTGATGATCGCGACCAGCGACGAGCGCAGGTGCCAGAGGAAGATCAGGCAAACCAGGGCAACCACCGCGAACTCTTCCAGCAGCTTGTAGCTGAGGTTATCGATGGCGCGGTCGATCAATTGCGAACGGTCATAGGTGGTGACCACCTCGACGCCGGCCGGCAAGCTGCCCTTCAGGCTGTCCAGCTTGGTCTTCACCGCGGCGATGGTATCGCGGGCATTCTTTCCGGAGCGCAAGATGACCACGCCACCTACAACTTCACCCTGGCCATCCAGCTCGGCAATGCCACGACGCATCTCTGGCCCCAACTGAATGGTGGCCACCTGACCCAGCAGCACCGGAACTCCGCTGGCCGAAGCCCGCAGCGGCACATTGCGGAAATCCGCCAGGCTCTCTAGATAGCCTGAAGCCCGGACCATGTACTCGCGCTCTGCCAGCTCCAGGATGGCGCCGCCGGTTTCCTGATTGGCGCTCTTCAGCGCCGCTTCGACCTCCTGCTGAGTTACCCCATAAGCCACCAGCTTCTGGGGATCGAGCAGCACTTGGTATTGCTTGACCATGCCGCCGAGGGTGGCCACTTCGGCTACGTTGGGCAGGCTCTTGAGTTCGTACTTAAGGAACCAGTCCTGCAGTGCCCGCAGCTGGGCAAGATCATGCTGGCCGCTGCGGTCGACCAAGGCGTACTGGTAGATCCAGCCCACGCCGGTGGCATCCGGCCCAAGGGTGGTGGTAACACCCTCGGGCAGGCGTTCCTGCGCCTGGTTGAGGTACTCCAGCACCCGCGAGCGTGCCCAGTAGAGGTCGGTATCGTCCTCGAACAGCACATAAACGAAGGAGTCGCCGAAGAACGAGTAGCCGCGCACTGTCTTCGCCCCCGGCACCGAGAGCATGGTGGTGGCCAGCGGGTAGGTCACCTGGTTCTCGACAATCTGCGGTGCCTGCCCGGGGAAGCTTGTGCGGATGATGACCTGGGTGTCGGACAGATCCGGCAGTGCATCCAACGGCGTGTTGCGCAGCGACCAGATGCCCAGGGCGGTGATGAACAGGGTCGCCAGCAGCACCAGAAAGCGATTGCCGATAGACCAGTGGATCAGGCGTGCGATCATGGCTGGTCTCCTTCCTTGCTGAGCTGCTCGATCATCAGGCCGGAGTTTTTCTGGCGGGCGCCGATACGTACGTGATCTCCTGGCTTAAGTCCCACAGCTACTTCTGAGCTGACCAATGGAAAAGCCATGGTCATACCTGGCATATTCAGGCTCTCGAAGGGCCCGTGCTCCAGGGTGACTGACTCCGCGTCCAGAGCACGAATCACACCATGGGCCTCATGTAGTTCCTTCTTATTGTCCTGCTCGGCATGGCTGGCCATGACACCCTGTAGGCTGGCCTCCGAATCGATGAGGAACTGGCCGGAGGTAACGACCGCCTGACCCTCCTCAAGACCGGACAACACCTCCAGACGCCCATCAGCCTCGCGGCCCAAGGTTATTTCCAGGGGGCGGTAGCGCCCATCGCCTTCTACCAGCATCACCAACGCACGCTTCCCGGTGCGAATCACGGCTTCACTCGGCACAAGAAGCGTGGATTGTTCGACGGCACTGTTCAGGCGTACGGCGGCGAACATGCCGGGGCGCAACTTACCGGCAGGGTTGGGTAGCTCGCTGCGTACCGTGAGCGTGCGTGTTTGCGGATCGGCACTCGGCAGCAAGGCTATGACGCGGCCCAGCAGCGGTCGATCAGGAAAGGCCGTCAGGTTGGCGCGGATCTCGTCCCCGACCTGGATACTTCCGGCCATGGCCTCGGGTATCGCCGCATCGAGCCAGACACTGGATAGCCCGTTAATCAACGCCAGATCCTGCCCGGCTTCGACGGTCATCCCGGCGCGTACCTGCAAGGCTTGGAGCTCGCCGCTGATAGGTGTGGTGAGGGTTTGCACCGCCCGTGGTTTGCCGCTGCGGCGGACCTGCTCGATCAACGTTTGAGGCATGCCAAGCAGGCGCAGGCGCTCTTGGGCCGCACTTATCAAGCGAGTGTCAGCGGTACGCAGTACCGCCAGGAACTCCAACTGCGCGGCGGACCATTCGGGAATCAGCAGGTCGACCAGGGGGGCTCCGGCAGGCAGCACATCGCCCGGGGCGCGACCGTAAACCCGCTCGACGAATCCGCCGGCGCGGGCCTGGAGGTTCGCCACTTCTCGCTGGTTATAGGCCAGGGAACCCACCGCCTCGATATCCGAGGGCAGTACACCTCGGATCACCATCGAGGTTCGCATTCCGAGGTTCTGCACGGCTTGAGCGGGGATGCTCAGGACAGACGGATCCTGCTCGGATCCTGCGTATTTAGGGACAAGTTCCATATCCATGAAAGGTGACTTGCCCGGTTTATCGAAGCGCTGCTCAGGCTGCATAGGGTCGTACCAATAGAGCACCTTGCGCTCGTCCGTCGGTGCGGAGCTAGGCAGTAGCTCGTGTTTGGCTTGCCGCTGGGCCAGCCAGTAGCCACCGCCCGCCGCGCCAATGCCCACGGTCAGCACGGCGACCGCAAAACCAAATGTCGATATCTTCATTTCAGGCCCTCCACATAGGCGTAGTACAGGCTTGCGGAGAGCTGGCTCAACTTGCGCTGCTGTTCAATCTGCCGCAGCTGCGCCTCAATCAGGTCGCGCTGGGCAGTAATAACGGATGTGAGCTGGCTGTTACCGGCTTGGTAGGCGGCCAGTTCGAGATCGGCACGTTTGCTTGCAAGCGGGATCAAGGTTTTTTCGGTGCGTGACAAGGTCCTGCGCAGTTGCTCAAGCTCGGCAATACCGCCTTCCAGCTCAGCCTGATGGGCGCGCAGTAATGCTTCCTGCTCGGCTTCCATCTGCGACACGCTTTGTTGTCTGGCGTTGATCTTGGGCCCCTGACGTGTGCCTACGAACAACGGCAGGTCGAACGTGAATTGCACCATCACCATATCGCCGAACTGGTTGTCGCGATTGTTGTAGGCAAACTCAACACCCCAGTCGGGGGTCTTCTCGGCGATGGCCTCGTTCAGCTCGGCGCTAGCCTCGCCGACTCGGGCGGAGGCAGCGCGCAACTCAGGGTGTGAGGCAATGCGTTGCTGCAGGTGCGGTGCCACCAGGTTCAGATTGGGAACACCTCCTTGCAAAGGCTGGTCAGCCTCGTTGCCTATCCAGCGGCGCAGCTTGGCACGAGCTACTGCCACATCGCGATTCAGTTCATCTCGCCGATCTTGTAACGCCAAAGCTTCCTGGTCGGCCTGCAACAGCTCGCCAGGCTGAGCACTACCGCCGGCAATTAGCGATTGCACGGTCGAGCGGAGCATCTCGATCTGACGGTCCAGTTGATCGAAGAGGCCAACACTGCGTTCGGCGTAGTACACGTCCAGCCAGCTCACTGCCGTCTGGCGCTTGATTTCCAACTGCATGGCACGCTGCTCGGCCTCGGCCCGCGTCATGGAGGCTTCGGCCAGTTGGCGACGGGCCAGACGCTTGTCGCCGTTTGGTACCTCCTGCATGAGTCCAATGCGGCGCATGGTCATGGAGTCACGATTAAGTGTGTAACGGTCAGGGCCTTCGATCGGCAGGTTGTCGATGCCTAGAATCAGCTTGGGATCGGGCAGGGCGTCTGCGGGCTCGACAGCCTGCTGTGCCGATGCCACCTGCGCCTGGCGCGCGAGGTTCTCAGGGGCACTCTGCTCGGCCAGAGCTTGGGCTCGTTCGAAAGTTAGGGGCTGCGCCTGCGCGGCAAGCCAGGGAGCTGCCCAGAATGCGGCAGCCAACACACCGAGAAAGCCACGGCGTGGAAAAAGGAAAGCGGACATGCTTTCGCCTCCAATGCGATTGATCGAAGTCGCGACTACGAAACGTGACCGCGACGATGCGCCTGACTGTAAGGCGCGGGATGATCACTGCATTAGACGAAACGAGGAGGGCGCCAGAGTCCTGCGGGCTCTCGCTTAATCACCGACTGGGTCAGCAATATCTCGGGGCGTGAGGGGAGAGGGGATATGCTCTTGATCACGGTGGTCTGGAGAAGTCCTCCGGTCTTGCATTCCTGGCCGGGTTTGCAAGGGGACTTCTTGGCCACCCCATCAGACTTGTCCATTTGCTCGCAGCACGGAGCATCGGCCATTGCATGGCCCTGATGATCGGCGCTCTGCATCGGGCAAGGTTGTGCCGGCATGCTGAAAGCCACACCGCCGAAGGTCGGCAGCACGAGGCTAGCAATCATTAGCAGGATCAATCCAATCCGACGCACAGCAATTCACCAGGCGGGGCAATAGGCCGACGATAGCAGATTGCCCCCGAGCCATGAATGCTCCTTTTGACGATAACAGCACTTCGTTGATTTGGATCAAATAGAGTGTCTGGTCTCACAGGGCGAGCTGATTTTGTAGCGGGTGAGATTTCAATCGAGCAAGCGATAGAGTTCAGGCCAAAGAGGATTCTATAATCACTCTATAATTAACTACATGGATCAGCGTATTATTTTTGGATAATTTGGATAATTTAATTCCGAAATTGTATTGATTGTTAAAAGCTCTGTAATTGCTTTGTTTTATCTATAGCACCCTTCGTGTTTGCTGGGCTTTCTGCTTATTTATTTTGCGGCGGGAGTATTATTATTTTATTGATAACTATTAAACTTATCTAGCATGGTGCGGGTGTTAAGGGTGGAGGGTGTAGGGTGTATTAAATATTTAATAATGGCATGTGTGTTATGAGTCAAATTAACTGGAGTCATAACCATGGTCAACGATATCGCTACAACCCAGCACTCCCCACTACGTCATCCCGATAATACCAATCTTCATTTGCACTACGGGGAGACCTTTGAAGGTTTTCCTATCCAGGCAGAAGTAGTCCCCTTTGCTCTGGAATACCTTTATGATCTCAAACATACCATCGACTTAGCCATGGCTGAGTACCCTAGAGTACTTGCCTTCAGAGTAGATCTTTATGTGCCTAATGCTATCGAGCTACCCGAGTACGCCTATACGAACAAGGTCATAAGCAAGTTCTTCGAATCGTTTACGAAGAAGATCCAGTACCACCAGGAGCGCGTGGCTGAGCGTGGTTACTCGCGTGGTTGCAAAGTACGATACGTCTGGTCGAAAGAGATCGGTCAGAGAGGTCGTCGCCATTACCACCTACTGATTCTTTTGAACCGTGATGCCTATTACAGGCTAGGCCGGATAGGTTCTGAACGGATTAACATGTTCAGACGGATTGAAGAGTCTTGGGCCAGTGTACTTGGATTATCAGCTGATCAGGTTAGGGGGCTGGTCCATAGGCCAAAGAATCCTGAGTACTTTATCAATCGAGAAATTCGTCGAGACGAGTTCGATGAGCTGCCTGAGCTGTTCAAACGAGCCAGCTACCTGTGTAAGAAAGCGACCAAGTCCTACGGCGATCGTCAGCGGAGTTTCGAGACCAGTCGGGGGTAGGGAGCAGTCCGCGCAAGCCGCATGGGCTCACAGCTCAATGGGAGGCTTCAGGGCAATCAGTTCTCCCAGATGGCGGCGGTTCAAAATTGGACGCCTCGTGCCATTTGGAAGATTGCCCATGGGGATGCCTTGCTATGCTATGCACCTTAAGACCAAAATAAAGACCTAAAAAAGGAGCTATGGTATGCAGAGTGTTTTGGCTGACGTTGCAGTGAGCGTTTCTGAGCTGAAGAAAAACCCCACCGGTGTTATGGCTGGTGCTGGTGGCATGCCGGTCGCCGTTCTCAATCATAACCGCGTGATGGGGTACATGGTGCCAGCCGAGCTGTACGAGCAGATGCTGGACCGTCTGGACGATCTGGATCTGATCGATGTCGTTAATGCACGCTCCGGTGAGAAGGGGGTGCCGGTGAACCTGGATGACCTATAAGCTCGAGTTCCTGCCCTCAGCGCTGAAGGAATGGGAGAAGCTGGGTCATACAGTGCGTGAGCAGGCAAAGAAAAAACTGCGTGAGCGGCTGGAAGCACCAAAGGTACAGGCTGATGCCCTCAGGGATCTGCCTGGGCACTACAAGATCAAGCTCCGAACAGCAGGCTATCGTTTGGTGTATCGGGTCGAAGATGATCGGGTGGTTGTGATTGTGGTCGCAGTGGGCAAGCGTGAACGAAGTGCAGCTTACAAGGCAGCAGGTAAGCGTTAGCTACCAGGGCAAAAGAAGAAGTGAGAGCCATTGCAGGCAGTCTTTCGACTACCCACGCTGGCTCACCGTTCAAGGGTTCATTCTTACTTTCTGCTTCCGGTAGATCCAGCACGCCAACACCACGGCAATCAGCAATGGTGGAAAGCGCACCATCAGAATCATCAGCAGCAATATCGCCAGACAACCGGCCAAGATCCCGGCAAACATGAATGCCGAGGCAACAGTCCGTAGCAGCAGTTTCATTGGCACCTCCTTACAGGTAGCCGCGCTCAGCCAACGACACACAATCCTCCTGGCCTACCACAACGTGATCGAGCGTTCTGACTCCGACCAGATTCAGTGCGTCCTGCAGTTTCGTGGTGAGATTGCGATCCGCCTGGCTGGGCTCGGGATCACCTGAGGGGTGGTTGTGTACCAGGATGATTGCCGCTGCGTTGTGTTCCAAGGCGATCTTCACGATTTCCCGTGGGTAGACGCTGGCTCCATCCAGGGTTCCGCGAAACACTTCCTCGAACGCAATCACCCGGTGTCGGCTGTCGAGCATGAGCAGTGCAAAAACCTCGTGCTCATAATCAGCCAGCAGCGTCTGCAGGTGACTGAACGCCTCCTTAGGCGAGGTCAGTGCACGTCCCTTGCGCAGGCGCAGGCTGGCCAGTTGCCTGGCCATCAGCAGGATGTCGTTTTCCGTCACCGGGGACTCGACCAAGTAGGTGCCGGCCGTGTCACTGGCTTTCAGCTTGTGCAGGTGCATGGCGGCCTCCTTGGTCTTGGTCTGTGGGTGGGGTGTGACGAGCAGCCTGTGCATCGAGCTTTTCAGCCAGGCTGGGTTTGGTGGGGTTGAGTTGGGAAATTGTTGCTGCAGCAGGAGCTTCACCCTCGGGGTAGAACTCTTCCACGATGGCGCTGGCATCCTCCTCGCTGTCCTCGAAGGCTCCGTTGCCGAAGCCGCGTCGTGCAGCCTCATCCAACGCTGCTTGATTGAAGCCGGCAGCTTGCCGCCGCGAATCGAGTTCACTGGCGGACACCAGTGCTTCAGACATGTCCATGCCACCACGTACCGTCAGATCGGCGTAGAAGATCGGCGTGCCATGGCTCTGGCGAGTCGACTTACCACGTAGACGTAGTTCCAGTGGCAGGCAGGCCAGGCGGTTGCCCGAGATGGCCTGGAAGTAATGCAGGCGAGCGGCGAGGGTGCGGATGCTGTTGAAGCCGGTGGTGCGGAACACGAAGCTGCCCAGCGGATCCTCATCACCAATGACCACATTCAGTCGGCCGTAGGGCTTACAGGCACCGCCTTTGGCCAGTGGGCAGGCATCCGGTGACGGGCAGGGCAGTGACTGCATGCCGTCCTGAGTGACCCGCTTGCAGGTTTCACCATTGCCCACGCAGATTGGGCGTCCGGACTGTCGGTCGAACAGCGTGTAGTCAGCTCGGAAATTCAGCTCCGGTTCGTTGAACAGAAGCCGTACCGGAATGCTGCGCAGCTTGTCGTCCTTGCCCTGGCGCAGCTCGTCATTGAGCGGGTGCAGCAGCCAGCCGTCCTTACCCTGCACCTGGGATGTGATGGTGAATTGGTCATCCTTCTCCGGCAGCCGTTTGCCGTTCTTCTCGATGACCTTACCGATGGAAATCCGCCCGAGTACCGGTGGAGTGATAGCCAGACCTTTGAGCATGGTAATTCTCCTGGAAATGAAAAAAGGCCAGCCACGCAGCGCGAACTGCATGGACTGGCCAAGGGGAGGGAAGGGATGAATGAGGTTGGTTTCAGCCGACCAGGAAGCGCCGTGCACCCGGCTTCAGCAGTGGGTACTTGGCCTGCAGGTGCGGTTTGTCTTTGAGCAGCTGTGCGACATCGAGGCCGATGCTGTCCTTGGCTTTGCGCCAACTGACGTAACCATTGGAAAACTCCGCCCGACTGGCATCGCCCATGGCCTGCTGCAGCATCTGCTTGAGCTCGGCCTCGCGCTTCTCCTTGTCGGCAATCGACTGACGCACGGCTTTCAGCTCGATGTAAGCCGCTGACAGACCAGCATGCTGGCTGAGGTCGATGACCTGGCCGTTGTCCTCCGGGTAGAGGCAGCGCAGGGCTGATTCAGCGGAGGCGGTGCCATCGGCCGGCGGTGGGGTGTCGGTTTCCACGTAGTGCCAGAACTTTCGCTCCAGCTCGATCAGCCGAGCGATCATCTGCTCATCTCGCTCGATGCGGTGGATCTCCAGCATCTGGCCACCCAGCAGTACCGCCACATCCGCCGCCTGCTTGCCGGTGACGGCGAGCTGGTGCATCACCTGCAGCTGCACATACTCCGGCACGCCCTCCTTCCAGAGGCGTGCCCCGTTTATGCCGGCTGTTTTGCATTCGAGGATCTGCACGTCGTCCGCCCCGATCACCTCGCGGTCGATGTTGGCCAGCATCCAGGGCAGCTCCGGATCCGGATGTTGGAGCACGGCATTGATGCGCCTTACCTTGTTCTTCGTGCGCTTGCTGTAATGCCAGGCCACGATGGGCTCCAGCACGTTGCCCCAGTACATAGGGCTTTCCTCATCCTGAGGATCAGCCTTCGGCATGCCGGCATCACGCCCGGTCTTTTCCATCCACAGCTCCAGTTGCGACTTGTAGGGGTTCAGTCCTACGGCTGCGGCAGCGTCCGAACTGCCAATACCTTGCTTGCGGATCTGCAGCCAGTCTTCGCGCGGCAGCTCCTTGGTGCTGACCAGGCGCAGAGCCGGACGGGTTTTGCTGGTGCTGCGATTCAATGAAGTGGCTTTCATAGTGTTCACCTTGCAGAAATAGAAACGCCCGACCTGCAACGAAGCGGGTCGGGCGTTATGGGGTGGAGTAAGTAAAAGGTCAGGCGACCAGTTGAAGGGCGGTATCTAGAGCGCGTTGCTTGATCTGTGCGCCATGCCCGAACCAGGCTGAATCGAGGCGGTATTCGGTGCTGCGTGCCCTGCGTTCGTGATCGACGTACTCGGTCACGGCGTTGAGCAAGCCCCAGGCGGTGCCGCGTGCTGAGTCCAGCTGGCTGCCACGGCCACGGCCTTCGTACAGCTCCTGCACTTTGCGCAGAGCGCGCTCGTTAGGCAGCTGCTCCGGCAGGGCGCCGGTCGGGCTGGTCTCGCACATCACGCTCATGAAAAAGCCTAGCGCCTCGTGCCATTGCACCTTGCGCTCAGCCAAGTGGCGCATGCGGTACATAAAGTCGTCCCATTGCGAGACGGCGATACCAAGTTGCTTCTTTACCAGGGTGCCGTCGAAGCGGGTGCTGTGCGGCACCTTGATTGCACGGCTAGTGCCGTCCAGAGCGATGGTCAGCGTGTTGTTACAGACCACCCGGATGGTAGTGGGCGTTGCTGTGGTGGCGAGGGTGCCGTCACAGGAAGTGGCCAGCAGCAAATAGCCGTTCACTTGGTCGTTGCCCTTGATTGCAGCGCCTTGGCCGGTTCGCGCCAGCGCCCAGAACTTGCGACCGCCCTTGAGCACTCCAGCGGTTTCCAGCTCGTAGCCGGAGACCTCGGTCAGGTCCCGGTAGAACTCCAGCACATCCTTGGGCTGCACGGTGTGGTAGCGGTGCGAGACCACCGACAGCGGTGCCTTGGTGTCCGAACGATAGAGCACCTTCTGTTCGGGGAAAGAATGGATCGCGCCCAGGTGGCCGATGGCGTCCGACTTGAAGTGCACGGGGCTTTCCAGGATCTGCCAGTCCATACCGGCTTCGCGCTGCCAGACTTCGATGGGTTGTTTCTGAGTGAGCTGATTGCCCAGGCCGTGCCACGGGGTGGCGCCAGCGTAGGCCATGGTTTCGACGAGATGTGCCATGTGAGGGATTCCTTTGGATGCAAGCCGGCATAAAGCGCCGCGCGAGGCGCAGCACCGTCCGGACGACTGAGATGAGAGAAGAGGGGGCGATCAGGTCGGGAGGTTGAAGCGATGACCGCAGAGCAGGCAGAGGTTGTGGGCCAGAACGTGGCGGTCGAGTGACTCACCGAGCTGAGCACCGAGAGCGCAGCCCGCGACACCTCCCGCCAGGCCGGCGAGGATGGCGCCTGATACGGAACCGAGGGTAATGCCGACCGGGCCGGCGAATGCGCCGATAACTGCGCCAGCCTGGCCGCCAGCCAGGGCAGCGCTGACGCCACGCGCAACACCGCCTACCGTGCCGATGGTGGCACCAGTTTTCATGGCGTGATGAAAGGAAGCAACTTTGGGGGAGTGACAGCGAGGGCACTGCAATGACATGGGGCGAACCTCATTGGTGTGATGTCATTGCAGTAATGTGTGGCTGAGATTTTTTTGAATCGAATGGCTGTTTTGCAGCTGCGAAACCAAGGGTGCCACTAGCTTTTATCGGTCAGCCAGTCAGCACTTAGTTTTGGTTGGCTGCTTCAGGCTGTAGCCGGCCATGGGTGTGCAGATCCGGCGTCGCCCTCAGATTATGGGTGTTTCCCGCTTGCACACCAGTCATTCCATTCATTGAGTTGTTCGTTCACGATTAGTGCTTCTTCACCCGCCTCTTTCCTAAAGGCAGCAATCCAGGCGTCCACGCAACTTTCGGGTGCTGGATTTCCTGCCTGTACAGGACCTAGAGCTTCGAGGCGAGTGGCCAGAGCATTGTTACGATTGACCAGGGCTATATAGCCGCAGCGTGAGTCACGGCAGCTCGCATCCATGAGCCCCGCCCAGTTTTGATGGTCGAATTCAAGTTGTTGTAGTGCCTCTTGGGTTGTGGCTGGGTGGTTTCGTATTTTTTCATAGAGGCCTTTCATCTTTTGTACTTCTGGAAGGGCTATAGCGTCGTAGCACTGCATTACTGCACGGGGAGTGTCCCGGCTTTCACAATAGCCATTTGCAATTGATGATGTCGAATACAGGGTCGCCAAGACTAATATGGCTGCTCTCATTATTGGTCTCCTTGCTGGTTTTTTGTTCTATTGCTTCATGGATATCGGTTAGGCGTCATGCTTGGCGTGCTCATGATTTATTAGCTTTACGCTGTACTCATTGCTGGTGCTGCCAAAGAAAAAGTCACGCTGAAAGTATGTGTAGCTGAGAAGCTACGCATGCTGACGATTAACCTGGCCTTGAGTCATGAGCCATGGGACTTCGTTGCGCTATGGGGGGCGAAAGCCCACCCCTGAATCGGCTCTCACTTAACAGAGTAGGTCGTTTCAGGGGTGTTGCTTTAGGGGTGATTGAAAACGGTCACTGTTGGCTCGTGCAGAATTCGGCCCAGTCAGTCATTAGTGCCCTGCGTTTTTCCAAGAGGTCCGAGCGTGAATAGGCCGCCTCGGTCTGGTCGCGTTCGTCATGGGCAAGCGCAAGCTCGCACACCTCTCGCGGGTAGTTGGTGCATTCGTTTGCCCAGTCCCGGAAGGTGGATCGAAAGCCATGTCTCGTGATGTCTGCATACCCCAGCTTGTGCAGCAGGTTGCGTACGGCGTTGCCATGCATGACACCAGTCTTCCCTTGCCCAGGGAAAAGATATATTGAATGAGTCTTATTCATGATTTTCAGCATCTCGACCACCGGGGGCGATAGAGGAATGACGAAAGGTTTTCGCATCTTCATGCGCTCAGCCGGCAGTGCCCAAGTGCCAGCTTCGAGGTCAAACTCGGGCCATTGAGCATGTTGGATCATGTGGTAACGAGCGCCGGTCAGAATCAGCAGCCTGGCTGCGATGGCGTCACGTGTATCGATTTTTGCTAGAGCGGCTATCAGCTTCGGGGTGTCTTTCCATTGCAGTGCTGGAAAGTGCTGGCGCTGCCTGGCCTTCTTTTTCTCTGCCTTGCTCAGCAAGTTGTCCAGGTGTCCGCGCCAGCGGGCAGGATTGTCCCCTTCGCGTAAGCGCCTGGCCTTGGCTGCATCCAGTATTTGCTCGATCTGGCCTCTGATTTCATCAGCAGTCCGGGTCTTGGTTACCCAGATGGGTTGCAATGCAGCAAGCACATGCTCGGTGCTGATGATGTCAGCCGACAACTTGCCCATGGTCGGGAAAGCGTAGAGCTCCAGTTTGCGCAGCCAGCCTTTTCGCCACTTCTCAGACCAACTGCCGCCATGTGCCTGTTGGTATTCGCGAGCGAGATCCTCGAACGTCGTGCGACGCGCTGCAGCCTGGCGTTCGGCCTCGCGCTTGGCTTCCTTTGCCGCATCGCGGGTTGCCAGTGGGTCGCTTCCGGAGGCGAGGAGCTTGCGTTGGTCGGCGGCCAACTGCCGGGCTTGGCTGAGTGTGATGGCGGGGAAGGGGCCTAGCCCCATTTCGCGGCTGCGGCCATCCAGCTTGTAGCGGAAGATCCAGCTGGTGCCGCCGCTCTTGGATACCTGGAAGTACAGGCCATCGCCATCATTGGTTTTTCCTGGCGTTGCAGCCTTGGCTATCGACTCTACGGTCTTGCTGGTCAGCTTGCCCATTACTCGCTCCTACTCCAACCCACACCCCTCAACCCACACTCTGACCCACACCTTGGTTGCGGATTTTATGGATGGCTACGGGATGTCTTGGGACGGATGCTAAGCTGTAAGGCGCGTATTTGCTAGGGCTGTAGGATCTTGCTGGATTTCTTCGGGCAATAAAAAAGCCGGCTTGTGGCCGGCTTTTAGGGGGTGGTCAGGGCTTATTTTTGGTAAGCCGCGACTGCCTTGTTGATCAGGCCGCGGGCCTCTTCGGCGCCGCCCCAGCCTTCGACCTTGACCCACTTGCCCTTCTCCAGATCCTTGTAGTTCTCGAAGAAGTGCTTGATCTGCTCGATCAGCAGGGCCGGCAGGTCGGTGTATTCCTGAACGTCCTTGTACAGCACGGTCAGCTTGTCGTGCGGTACCGCGACCAGCTTGGCGTCGCCGCCGGCTTCGTCGCTCATGTGCAGCACGCCGACCGGACGGGCGCGGATCACCGAACCCGGCGCCACCGGGTAGGGGGTCACGACCAGCACGTCCAGCGGGTCGCCGTCGTCGGCCAGGGTGTGCGGGATGAAGCCGTAGTTGGCCGGGTAGAACATCGGCGTGGCCATGAAACGGTCGACCATCAGGCAATCGCTGTCGTGGTCGATTTCGTATTTGATCGGCGCGTGGTTGGCCGGGATCTCGATGGCAACGTAGATGTCGTTCGGCAGGTCTTTGCCAGCCGGGATCTTGCTGTAGCTCATGGGGGAACTCCCAGGGAGGGCCAAAAAAGTGGGGCGGATTATAGGCACATTCGCACGGGGTGACTACGCCGGCTTACTCAGCCATTGGTCGCGTTTGTCGCCATCCGGTAGTCGGGGTGCTCGGCCTGCAGCCGCTGCAGGCGGGCCAGGCTGTCCTGGCGGTAGAACAGCGCCAGTTGTCGGTAAACCGCAGGGAAGGCTTCGGCCAGCAGGTCCGGGGCGCTGAAGAAGTATTCGCTGGTCACCGCGAAGAACTCCGCCGGGTCTTCCGCGGCGTAGGGATCGATGGCGGTTTCGGCGTCGGGATCGGCGTCCAGTTCGGCGTTGAGCGCGTCGAAGGCACTCTGCATGGCCTGCGCCCAATCCTGCACGCGCATGTCGCGGTGCAGCGGCGGCAGGCCGTTGGCGCCGCCGTCGAGCATGTCCAGCTTGTGCGCCAGTTCGTGGATCACCAGGTTGTAGCCCTCCCAGCCACCGCTGGCCTCGACGCCGGGCCAGGCGAGTATCACCGGGCCCTGCTGCCAGGCCTCGCCGCTGCGGGCGTCGTCCCATTCGTGCTCGACCCCGGCGGCGTCGCGGTGGCGCTGCGGGCTGAGGAAGTCGTCGGGGTACAGCACGATCTCGTGAAAGCCGCGGTACCAGTCCTGCTCGCCCAGGTGCAGCAGCGGCAGCTGCGCCTGCGCGGCCAGCAGCAGGCGCTCGACCGCGCCCAGCTCGACGCCGGGCAGGGCGGTCAGGCGCTTGCTGGCGAGAAACAGCGCGGCGCGCTCGCGCAGTCGCTGCAATTCCGCCTCGTCCAGGCCGTCGAGGATCGGCAGGCGACGGCGCACCTCGGCCCAGTGGGCCGGGTCGATCGGGTTGCGTTCGAGGGTGCGTTGGCGGCGCCAGGCCTTGAAGGACCACATGCTGAAAGGCTCGCAGGAAAGATGCGGCCACCTTAAGCGGCGCGGGCGCCTGCCACAAGTCGGCATAAAGCCTGCAACGACCGGGCAGGATGCTGCTTGCGCAGGAGGGCCGGCCATGACGCTGCAACTGCTCGAACACCCCACGCTCAGCCTGGCCCTCGGCGCCGGGCTGGACTTGCCGCAGCAGGCGGCGCGGGCTCGGGCCATGTGGCTGGCCGGACGCCAGGGGCGGCCGCCGCTGCTGCTGGTGGCGCTGCTTTGGGCGCGCCATTGCCCCGATGTGGTGCAAAGCCTGGAGCAGCATCTCGATGCCCTGTTCGCCGACTACCGCTGCACGCCGGAGGGCTGGAGCGAGACCCAGGCCGCGCGCCAGGTGCTGGCGGCGCTCAACCTGCAGCTGTTTCGCCGGCGTCAGGCCGGGGAGGGCATCGCCGAGCTGTATGCCGGACTGCTGCTGGTGCAGGGCGACGCGTTGCAGTTCCTCCAGGCCGGCAGCATCGGCCTGGCGCGAGTGCACGGCGCCGGCGTGCAGACGCTGGTCGGCCGCGACGGCATGGCCCTGGGCGCTCAGGCCGAGCTGGCGCTGGTGCAGCACGGCCTGACGCTGCGCACGGACGAGCTGTTGCTGCTGGCACCGCAGCCGCTACTCGCGGTCGGCGACCTGCAGCCGCTGTGCCAGGGCGTCGGGACGCTCGACGGCGCGGGCCTGGGTCAGGCACTGCGACCGCTGCTGCAGGCGCCGGGGGCGGCGGTGCTGCTCTGTCCGGGGGCCGGTGGCGGCTTGCCGCCGACGCCGGCGACGCCGCAGCGTACGGCGCTGGTCGATGTCGCACCCTGCCTGCAGGTCGACGGTTGGACGCTGCTGCGCGGCTGCCCCTACGGCCCGCCGGGCCGGTTGTTCCTGGCTCGCGACGAGGCCGGGCGCGAGGCGCTGCTGTGGTTCGCCGAGCGCGACGCCGACGAGGCTTTCTGGCAGCGCGAATGGGCCCTGCGCCGCAGCCCGCAGCGCGCCCTGGCGCAGGTGCTGTCGCCGCTGCGCGCGCGCAGCCATGCCTACCTGGCGCTGGCCGCGCCGCCGCCCGGCATGCGCAGCCTGGTGGATTGGGCGGCGGCTCATGGCGCGCCGGATGCGCAGACCCTGATGACCCTGCTGACGCAACTGATCGGCGCCGTGCGCGCGCTGCAGCGCCGTGGCATGCAGGGGCTGTGGCTGAACCCCAGGCAGATCCTGTTCGGCGACGACGGGCGGGTGCTGTTGCTGGCGGAACACGCCGCCATCCTGCCGGGCGTGGCGCGCCAGCCGCTGCCGGCACAGGCGGTGCCGCTGGCGCCGGAACTGCGCGCTGGGCGGGCGGTGGATGGCCGCGCCGATCAACTGGCGCTGGCGGCGCTGGCCTACTGGCTGCTGTGCGGGCAATGGCCGGAGGTGGCGCGCAGCGAGGTCGGCCCCGGCCATTGCTACGTGCCGCTGGCGCATTTCTCCGCGCGCATTCCGCCGGGCTGGGATGGTGTGCTGGCGCGCGCCCTGGCGCCGCAGCCGCAGGCGCGCTTCGAGGCGCTGTCGGAGTTGCAGCAGGCGTTGCAGCAGCCACTCGAGCGCCGCCGCAGCGCGCGGCGTTCGCGTCCGCCGCTGCGCCCGGCGCGCCTGGCGTTGCTGGGGCTGTTTGCCCTGCCGCTGCTGCTGGGTCTGCTGCTCAGCCTGGGCTGAGGTGGCTCAGTCGGCGTTGATCGGCAGCACGTAGTTCTTGAACTGCTCGTCCTCGACGAAACCGATGGACTCGTAGACCTTCTGCGCCACCTCGTTGTCGCGGCTGGTGGCCACGCGCATGCGCACGGCGTTGGTGTCCTTGGCCATCTTCTTCGCGGTCTGCAGCAGGCGGTCGGCCACCAGTTGGCGGCGGGCGTCCTCGGCGACATAGATGTCGTTGAGAATCCACACGCGCTTGAGCGACAGCGAGGAGTAGCTGGGGTAGAGCTGGCAGAAGCCGAGCAGCTTGTCCTCGTCGTCGGCCAGCGCCAGGTAGATCACCGATTCCTTGCGGCGCAGGCGTTTTTCGAGGAACTTGCGCGACGACTCGGGGAAGGGCAGTTCGTTGTAGAACTCGCGGTATTTGACGAACAGCGGGGTCAGCAGGTCCAGGTGCTCCAGGGTGGCTTGGACGATGCGCATGGCGGGCCTCGACTTCTGTGATTGGACTGGAGTGACGATGCAGCTGTTGTGCCAGCAGGCCAGGCGATGCTGCCTCAAAGCCAGTTGAAAGCGCAATCCAAGCAAGCGTTTGATTTTTCGCTGCGGAGCAACTTGGTCTTCGCGCCTCGGTCTGAACAGGGCGCAGCAGTCGCCTGGCGGGCGCTGTGCTAACCTGCCGCCATCGCGTCCAGGCCCGGTGTGGCCATCTCCAGAGGGCATTCATGCATATCCATATTCTCGGCATCTGCGGCACCTTTATGGGCTCGCTGGCCGTTCTGGCCAAGGAACTCGGCCACCGCGTCACCGGCTCCGACGCCAACGTCTACCCGCCCATGAGCACCCAACTCGAAGCCCAGGGCATCGAATTGATGCAGGGGTACGATCCGGCGCACCTGCAGCCGGCGCCCGATCTGGTGGTGGTGGGCAATGCCATGAGCCGCGGCAATCCGGCGGTGGAATATGTGCTGAACCAGGGCCTGCCCTACGTCTCCGGCCCGCAGTGGCTGGCCGATCACGTGCTGCAGGGACGCTGGGTGCTGGCGGTGGCCGGCACCCACGGCAAGACCAGCAGTTCCAGCATGCTGGCCTGGGTGCTGGAGCATGCCGGCATGAGCCCGGGCTTTTTGATCGGCGGCGTGCCGCAGAACTTCGGCATCTCCGCGCGCCTGGGCGGCACGCCCTTCTTCGTGGTCGAGGCCGACGAGTACGACAGCGCCTTCTTCGACAAGCGCAGCAAGTTCGTCCACTACCGCCCGCGCACCGCCATCCTCAATAACCTGGAATACGATCACGCGGATATCTTCCCCGATCTGGCGGCCATCGAACGACAGTTCCATCATCTGGTGCGAACCATTCCCGGCGAGGGGCTGGTGATCTATCCGGCCGGCGAAAGCGCGCTGGCGCGGGTGATCGAGATGGGCTGCTGGACGCCGGTGCAGACCACAGGCGAAGGCGGCCAGTGGCAGGCGCGCCTGCTCGCCGCCGACGGTTCGCGCTTCGAGGTGAGCTTCGATGGCAAGGTCGAAGGCACGGTCCAGTGGAACCTGACCGGCCAGCACAACGTCGCCAATGCCCTGGCTGTATTGGCCGCGGCACGTCACGTCGGCGTGGTGCCGGCGCTGGGTATCGAGGCGCTGGGCCGGTTCGTCAACGCCAAGCGGCGCATGGAGAAAGTCGCCGAAGTGGGTGGCGTGACCGTCTTCGACGACTTCGCCCACCACCCGACCGCCATCGCCACCACCCTCGACGGCCTGCGCAAGCGCGTGGGGGACGAGACCCAGGTGATCGCGGTGATCGAGCCGCGCTCCAACTCGATGAAGCTCGGCGCCCATCGCGACGGCCTGGCCGAGTCCGCCGAGCAGGCCGACGCGGTGTTCTGGTACGCGCCGCCGAACCTGGGCTGGGATCTGGCCGCCAGCGTGGCGCAGGCGCGTAACCCGACCCGCGTATGCGACTCGCTGGAGTCGATCATCGACGGTGTCAAAGCATTGGTGCGCCCCGGCACCCAGGTGGTGATCATGAGCAACGGCGGCTTCGGCGGCCTGCACGGCAAACTGGCCAAGGCCCTGGAGGGATAGATGTCAGGCCCCGAACGCATCACCCTGGCGATGACCGGCGCCTCCGGCGCGCAATACGGCCTGCGCCTGCTCGACTGCCTGGTGCAGGAGGAGCGTGAGGTGCACTTTCTGATCTCCAAGGCCGCGCAGCTGGTGATGGCCACCGAGACCGATGTGGCGCTGCCGGCCAAGCCGCAGGCCATGGCCCAGTTCCTCACCGAATACACCGGCGCCGCGCCGGGGCAGATCCGCGTCTACGGCAAGGAGGACTGGCTGGCGCCGGCGGCCTCCGGCTCCGGTGCGCCGACCGCCATGGTGGTGGTGCCGTGCAGCACCGGCACCCTGTCGGCCATCGCCAGCGGCGCCTGCAATAATCTGATCGAGCGCGCCGCCGACGTGGCCTTGAAGGAGCGCCGCCAGCTGATCCTGGTGCCGCGCGAGGCGCCGTATTCGAGCATCCACCTGGAGAACATGCTCAAGCTGTCGAACCTGGGCGTGACCATATTGCCGGCCTCGCCCGGTTTCTATCACCAGCCGCAGACCCTCGACGATCTGGTGGACTTCGTCGTCGCGCGCATCCTCAACTGTCTGGGCATACCCCAGGACATGCTGCCGCGCTGGGGCGAGCATCACCTGGTGTCGGATGACTAGCGCCCTGCGCCTGAGCGTCTTCGCCCTGGCGTTGCTGAGCCTGACCGGCTGCGCCACGGTGCGCACCCTGGATGCGGCCAAGGTCGATGCGCCGGTGGTCTATGCCGGCACGCGGCTGGACTGGTATGCCATCAATGGGGGTTGCTGCCCGCTGGACCGCTTCGGCGCAGAGGCGCCGCGTTACCCGGGGCTGGACCTGCCGGCCAGCGCGCTGCTCGATACCCTGCTGCTGCCGTTCTCCCTGGCCACCGCGCTGGGGATCAGCCTGGGCGTCAGCGGCGGGCTGTAGGTTGGGTTAGCGGCGGGTGCATTTGTCCTGATACGACACAGCTGCCAGGCGCCGCGATGGGGCGCCGCGCAGAACATGCGCTCCTGGCCCATACCTCCTTGGCGGCTAACCCATCCCAGGGTTGCGTTTAGCTCAGGATAAACAGCGCCGTATTGCCGAACTGGGCGCTGAACTGCTGCGCCCGCATCGGTCGGCCGAGCAGGTAGCCCTGCACTTCGTCGCACTCGTGCATGCGCAGGAAGTCGAGCTGCGCCTGGGTTTCCACGCCCTCGGCGATCACCGCCAGGTTCAGGCTGTGGGCCATGGCGATGATGGCGCGGGCGATCTGCGCGTCCTGCTCGCCCTCGGGCAGGCCGTCGACGAAGCTGCGGTCGATCTTCAGCACGTCGATGGGGAACTGCTTGAGGTAGTTGAGCGAGCTGTAGCCGGTACCGAAGTCGTCCACCGCGATGCACAGGCCGAGGCGCTTGAGGTCGGCCAGGGTCTGCATGGCGCTGGCCACGTCGCGCATCAGGATGCTCTCGGTCAGCTCCAGCTCCAGGCAGGCCGGCGGGATGCCGCTGCCGGCGAGGATGGCGGCGATGCGGGTGTGCAGGTCGCCCTCGGCGAACTGGCGGGCGGACAGGTTGACCGAGATCTTCGGGATGCGGATCTTCTCCTCGTGCCAGGCCTTGAGCTGGCGGCAGGCCTCGTCCAGCACCCAGTCGCCGACCTGCACCACCAGGCCGAGTTCTTCCAGCACCGGAATGAACTCGTCCGGCGGCACCAGGCCGCGGCGCGGATGGTTCCAGCGCAGCAGCGCCTCGACCCCGGTCAGGCGCCGGCCGTCGCCGGAGAACTGCGGCTGGTAGTGCAGGACGAACTGGCCCTGTTCCTGGGCGTGGCGCAGGTCGCTCTCCAGTTCCAGGCGCTCCAGGGCGCTGGCGTTCATGTCCGCCTGGTAGAACTGGAAGTTGTTCTTGCCGCGCTCCTTGGCGTGGTACATGGCGGTGTCGGCGTTCTTCATCAGCTGGCTCAGCTCCTCGCCGTCCTGCGGCGCCAGGGCGATGCCGATGCTGGCGGTGACGAAGAACTCGCGGCCCTCGAGGACGAAGGGCCGCGCCAGGCTGGAGAGGATCTGCTCGGCGACGTGGATCGCCCGGTTCAGTGCGCCCTCGCGGGTGGCGCGCGGCTGCAGCAGCAGGGTGAATTCGTCGCCGCCCATGCGCGCCACAGTGTCGTCGCCGTCGACGCAGGCCGACAGGCGGATGGCCACGTCCTTGAGCATGCGGTCGCCGGCGGCGTGGCCGAGCGAGTCGTTGATCGGCTTGAAGCGGTCGAGGTCGAGGAACATCAGCACCACCCACTCGTCGTGCCGCTCGGCATGCTGCAGGGCGCTGTGCAGGCGGTCCTGGAACAGGGTGCGGTTGGGCAGGTGGGTGAGGGCGTCGTAGTAGGCCAGGCGATGGATGCGCTGCTCGCTGGCCTTGCGTTCGCTGATGTCGCTGAAGAAGCACACGTAGCTGACCAGGTCGCCTTCCTCGTCGTGCACCGCGGTGATGCCGACCCAGGCCGGGAAGTTCTCGCCGCCCTTGCGCTTGAGCCACACTTCGCCCTCCCAGCTGCCGCGCTGGTTGAGCTGGCCGAGGATGTACTGCAGGTGCGCCGCCTGCTGGCGGTCGGCGGTGAGCATGCCGGGCAACTGGTCGAGCACCTGGCCGGCGGAGTAGCCGCTGACCCGGCTGAAGGCCTTGTTGACCTGGACGATGTAGCCGGCCGGGTCGGTGACCAGAATCGCCGCGGTGGAGTGCTCGAACACCGTGGCGGCCATGCGCAGGTCCTTCTCCGCACGGCGCTGCTGGCTGATGTCGCGGCCGACGCCGAGGATGCCCTCGAAGCGGCCGTTCTCGTCCCACATCAGCACCAGGCGCAGTTCCACCGGGATCTTGTGGTCGTCGGCACGCAGGCAGTCGAAGACGAACAGCTGGTCCGGCAGCTCCTCGCGCAGGCGGTCGAGGCGGGGGCGGTCGCCGAGGGCATCGCGGATGCGTTCGAGCAGCAGATTGAGGCCGTTCAATTGCTGGGGATTGGCCGCCAGGCTGGAGAAGCTGTTGGCCATCACCCAGTCTACCGAGTAGCCCAGCACAGGCTCCACCGAGGGGCTGACGTAGTTCAGCGCCAGGCTGTCGTCGGTGGAGAAGATCACGTCGCTGATGCTTTCGGCCAGCAGGCGGTAGCGCTGCTCGCTGTCGCGCAGCGACTGGTTGCGCTCGATCTGTTCGGTGATGTCCTTGGCCACGCCGATCAGGCGGCTGACCCGGCCGCGCGGATCGCGCGCCAGGGCCTGTTCGCGGATGCTGAACCAGCGCCACTGGCCGTCGCGGTGGCGCCAGCGCAGCACCGATTCGAGCAGCAGGCCGTCGCCGATGACCTTCTGCAGGTTGCGGATGCGCCAGTAGTAATCGCTGTCGTCCGGGTGCAGCACCTGCTCCCAGAATTCCCCGGCCATCGCCTTGAGTTCGCCGACGCTGTAGCCCAGCTGCAGGCCGAGGCTGTGGTTGCTGAACAGCACCTGCTTGTTCTGCATGTCGTGCACGTAGAGCAGGTCGGGCACCGAGCGCACCACCTCGGACCAGAAGCGCTCGCGCTCGATCAGCGACAGCTCGATGCGTTTGCGGCTGGTGATGTCGCCGATGCTCAGGGTCACCGCCTGGTAGTCCTGGATCATCTCCGGCAGACGCAGCACCAGCCAGACATGGCGTTGCAGGCCCTGGGCGGTGACCAGCTGGGTCTCCAGCTCGACCAGGTTGGGGCCCTCCAGTACGGCCACCGCCAGCTTGTAGCGCAGGTCGTCCGGCTGCAGCGGGCCGCAGTCGATCAGCTGCTGCCAGGCCTGCTCGGTGGACCTGACCCCGAGCAGGTTGAGCGCCACCTGATTGGCCTCGGTGATGCGCAGCTGTTGCAGCAGCTGCCGCTGGTGCCCGGCGTCGGCCTGCAGCCAGCGGTCCAGGCTCGCGCTGTCGCGCAGCTTGTGTTGCAGGAGGAAGCTGCGCAGGCCGGCCAGGTCGAGCACGCACAGGGCCACGCCGGTGCCTTCGAAGATGTCCTGGTAGCGTCGCCGGGTTTCCTGCAGCACGCGCATCGCCTGCTGCTCGTCGGTGACGTCACGCAGCACCCAGACGTAACCGGCCTGGCGGCCGCCCTCGCTGATGTCACTGCGGGTCACGGCGAACAGGCGCGCGCGGCCCTGCTGCACCACCCGCACCAGCTCCGGGCCCAGGTCGCTGGTCTGTTGCGGGCTGTTGAGCAGCAGCGGATCGAGGTCGGGCAGCAGCTCCAGCAGGTGGCGATCCCACACCGCCTGGCTGCTCTGGCCGAACAGCGCCTCGGCCTGGGGATTGAGGTAGCGCAGCTTGCCGTCGGCCTGGGTCACCAGGATGCGTTCCTCCACCGCGCCGAGGGCGCTGGCGGCCTGGCGCAGCGAGCGCCGCGATTCGGCATTGAGCCGCTGCAGGCTGCGCTGTTCGCGCTGCAGGCCGTACAGGGCGAGCAGGGTGAGCAGGCTGCACAGGGTGAACAGCAGAAACTTGCCGGCCAGGGCCGGCATCAGCTGACTGCCGGCGCGATCGGCGTCGAACAGCGCGCGCAGCTGCCAGTCGCTGCCGTCCAGGGGGATCAGCTGCAGGCTCTGCGCCTGCTCCTCGGCGGTGACCGGGGCGACTAGGCTGCCCTGTTGCAGGGCGTCGGCACGGGCGATCACCCGCCGGCTCTGCAGGTCCTCGAGCAGCCAGGCGTGTTCGCTCTGGTGCTGCTCGCGCAGCCAGCCGCGCAGCGCACGCACGCTCATGCGCAGCACCCGCGCGCTGCCGTCGGGCTGGCGCAGCAGCAGGTACAGCGCGCCGCCGTCGTGGGCGCTGAAGGCGAAGTGGTAGGGCGCGCCGCCGCTGCGTTGCTGCAGGTTGCGGATGAAGCTCAGGTCGGCGGTCTCGCCGGCGCTGTCGGCCAGCAGTTGGCCATGACCGTCGAGCCAGGCCAGGCTGGCCAGGGTCGGGAAGATGCCGCGCAGCGGCTTGAGCTGCGCGGTCAGCCCGTCCGCGCTGACGCTACGGGGTTCGCTGCTCTGCAGCATGGCCTGGCCGGCCTGGGCCTTGAGGCGCATGTTCAGGCCCAGGTGCTTGGCCAGTTGCTCGCTGTAGCTGCGGCTCAACTGCCGCTGGTTGTCCAGCAACTGGCGGTATTCCTGCAGCAGCTGCCAGGCCAGCAGCCCGAGCATGGCCAGCACCAGCACCACCAGGGCGCGCTTGAGCGATTCGCGGCGGCGCGGTGCGTGCGACTCTCCCTGAGGCGACGAGGGTGGTGATGAGGGGGTCGACACGTCTTAGAACCTGTTCAAAAGTCTCGCGAGCTAGAGCAATGCAAGGCGCTACGTTACTAACAGCCTCCGGCTGGCCAAAGCAGGCGAGGGACGGTCGGAGTCGCGGGCGACTTTACGAGCTGTAAATGAGCATTCCGAGCCTGTTTTTAACGCAGCAGTGCCGACGCGCAGCAGACTTTGAACAGGTTCTGAACCTGCAGCTACTGCGGAGTGTCGGGCGCGCGAGCAGGCCTGCGCTCGCGCGAGCCAGCTAGCATGCCTGCAAATGTGGCCAAGTGCCAGCTGAGCCGACGAGCGTAGGTTTGCCCTGCCTCGCGCATTCCGGTAGCTTTGCGCCGCGCGCGCATGGCCAGCCATCCGTTCGGCACTTGGCGTGCGCCCCGGCAGGGGCTAAGGTCTCTGCACTGCGCGCCACGACGCGCCGTTTTCACCCCATTCTCACCAGTCAGGTTCTCCATGGCTCAGTACTTCTATCTGCCCTATTAGGTTTTAGTCACGTTTTGTGATCTGCAGTCGAGCCCCCGTCATCACTGGCTTTCCAGCCTGCACAGCTATGCTTATCTCCTCGATTCTGTGTCATTGCAGAGCTTTTAGTTAGCTTTTGCTGATTTTGGGTCAAATTTAGGCTTCAAAACTTAACTTTTTGTGTGCGTTCCTGTGGTCGCTTCTTGTCAGTTTTCGCCAGCCGATTTGCTGTTATTAAGGCAGCAAATAAAGTTCTTTTTATAGAAGAGGCTCATTACTGCTCAGGGTATCTCCAAGCCCTCGATGCCATTGAGAAAATTCTAGCGGTGCAGGTGAAGTGATCACTGACGTCTAGGTTAGACTCACGCCTTTGCATGCCTTTCTAGGAGCAGTAGCGTGAACACGGAAAACCATTCCCAGACGGCCGCCTTTCTCTGGTCGATTGCCGACCTGCTGCGCGGTGACTTCAAGCAGTCGCAGTACGGTCGCATCATCCTGCCGTTCACCCTGCTGCGGCGGATGGAATGTGTGCTGGAGCCGACTAAGGAAGCGGTGATCCGTGAGTCCTATGCGCAGGAAGGCCGGCCTGATCTGGTGCGTGAGCGGCTGTTGCTGCGCGCGGCTGGGCAGCAGTTCTTCAATGCCTCCAAGCTGACCCTCGGCACGCTGTCCGATACCCAGACCGCCGCCGACCTGATGAGCTATGTGCAGTCCTTCAGCAAGGACGCCCGCGAGATCTTCGAGCACTTCCACTTCGAGGATTTCGTGCAGCAGCTTTCCGCCGCCAACCTGCTGTATCAGGTGGTACAGCGCTTTGCTGCCACCGACCTGAGCCCCGAGCGCATCAGCAACTTCGGCATGGGCATCATCTTCGAAGAGCTGATCCGCAAGTTCGCGGAAAGCTCCAACGAAACCGCCGGGGAGCACTTCACCCCGCGCGATATCGTGCACCTGACCACCTCGCTGGTGATCACCGGGCAGGACGACAAGCTCAAGCCCAACAGCATTGTCACCATCTACGACCCGACTGCCGGCACCGGCGGCTTCCTCTCCGAGGGTGACGAGTACATCCAGTCCATCAGCCAGCAGGTTACAGTGTCGCTGCACGGCCAAGAGCTCAACCCCGAGTCCTATGCCATCTGCAAGGCAGACATGCTGATCAAGGGCCAGGACGTGACCAGCATCAAGCTGGGCAACACCCTGTCCAACGACCAACTGGCTGGCCCCGAGCACCGCTTCGACTTCATGCTCAGTAACCCGCCGTTCGGTGTGGAGTGGAAGAAGGTGCAGAAGCAGATCACCGACGAGCACAGCGAGAAGGGTTTCAACGGCCGTTTTGGCCCGGGCCTACCGCGTGTCTCCGATGGCTCGCTGCTGTTTCTGCTGCATCTGGTCAGCAAGATGCGTGACCCGCGCGACGGTGGCTCGCGTATCGGCATCATTCTCAACGGCTCGCCACTGTTTACCGGTGGCGCCGGTTCGGGCGAGTCGGAGATTCGCCGCTACCTGCTGCAGAACGATCTGGTCGAAGCCATCATCGCCCTGCCCACTGACATGTTCTACAACACCGGCATCGCCACCTATGTGTGGGTGCTGAGCAACCACAAGGCCGCCGTGCGCCAGGGCAAGGTACAACTGATCGACGGCAGCCAGTACTTCGCCAAGATGCGCAAGTCCCTCGGCAGCAAGCGCCAGTACATCACCGAGGAGCAGATCGACGAGTTGGTGCGCCTGTATGGCCGCTTCGAGCAAACCGCGCAGAGCAAGATCTTCCCCGTCAGGGCCTTCGGCTACCGACGCATTACCGTCGAGCGCCCGCTGCGCCTGAACTTCCAGACCAGCCCCGAGCGCATCGATAAGGTGCTAGAAGAAAAGGCCATCGAGAAGCTGGATGCCCCGGTACGTCAGCGCCTGATCAGCGCCCTGCAGGCCATGGATGCCAGCCTGCTACATCGCAACCGCGAGCAGTTCAGCAAGCTGCTGAAGAAGGCGCTCAGCGCCCACGATGTATCGCCCAGCACGCCCGAGCTGAAGGCCATTCTCAGCGGCTTAAGCGAGCGCGACCCCGAGGCGGATATCTGCATGACCAAAGGTCAGCCAGAAGCCGACGCCGGCCTGCGCGACAACGAGAATGTGCCGCTGGGCGAGTCGGTGTACGACTACTTCGAGCGCGAAGTAAAACCCCATGTGCCGGATGCCTGGATCGACGAGAGCAAGACGGATGCGCAGGACGGTGAGGTCGGTGTGGTCGGTTTCGAGATTCCCTTCAACCGCCACTTCTATGTGTTCCAGCCACCGCGCCCGCTGGAAGCCATCGACCGTGACCTGAAAGCCTGCACCGACCGCATCAAACAGATGATTGAGGGGCTGTCGGCATGACGTTTCCCTGTTATCCGGATTACAAGGACTCTGGAGTGGAATGGCTTGGTGATGTTCCAGTTGGTTGGGGCGTATCAAGGGTTAAATTCGATTCTTATGTGAAAGCGCGCGTTGGCTGGCACGGCCTTAAGTCTGACGAGTTCACAGATGAAGGGCCTTATCTTGTGACTGGCAGTGACTTTAAGAACAAAACTGTGGACTGGAGTAACTGCTATCACTGTACGGATGAGCGCTTTGAACAGGATGAGTATATTCAGCTAAAAGAAAATGATCTGCTTATCACCAAGGATGGAACTATCGGAAAGCTGATCCTTGTTGAAAATCTTCCCGGTAAGGCGACACTAAATAGTGGGATATTCGTTGTCCGGCCATTACATGAAAAATACTCAACAAAGTTTTACTTTTGGGCGGCGGCAAAAACTGAGTGCAACACCTGACCTTTCCGGTACGGTGCTGCCCCTATGTCTTATACCGAACTCAGCGTTGAAGAGCGCGCCACCATTCAAATCGGTCGTACCCAAGGCTTCAGCCTGCGCAGGATTGCCTGCTTGATCAACCGATCCCCTTCGACCATCAGCCGTGAGCTGCGCCGTAACCGAGGTGCTTGCGGTGGCTACTCGGCCCGCCTGGCCCAGCAGCAAATGCAGGCCCGCCGCCAGGTTTGTCGACCGATGCGAAAACTGTTGCCGGGTAGCGAGCGCTTCGAACTGGTGACCCATATGCTGCGTGAGCGTTTGTCTCCCGAGCAGATTGCCGGCAAGCTGCGCAGCATGAACATACCCAACCTGCGAGATGCCTACGTCTGTCGCGAGACGATCTACAACGCGATCTATGCCCTGCCAGTGGGTGAGCTGCGTAAGGAGCTGATCATCTGTCTGCGCCAAGGCAAGACGACGCGCCGGCCGCGCTCTGGTGGCGTGGATCGGCGCGGCCAGATCCCCGAGATGGTCAGTATTCATGTGCGCCCGCCGGAGATTGAAGACAGGCTGATGCCGGGGCATTGGGAAGGCGACCTCATCAAGGGTAAGGCCAACGCCTCGTCCGTCGGTACGCTGGTGGAACGCACCAGTGGCTACCTGATGTTGGTGAAGATGAACGACGCGACGGCGACTTCGGCGCTGGAAGGCTTCAGCGCCGCGCTCAATAGCATGCCGCTGGAGATGCGCAAGAGCATGACTTACGACCAGGGCCGGGAGATGGCGCGACACGCCGAGATCACCCAAAGAACCGGCGTGGCGATCTACTTCTGCGACCCGCACAGCCCCTGGCAGCGCGGCAGCAACGAAAACATCAACGGCCTGATTCGCCAGTACTTGCCCAAGGGCACAGACCTGTCGGTACATAGCCAGGAGGAGCTGGACGCCATTGCGCTGCAACTGAACATGCGACCGCGCAAGCGCTTCGACTTCAAATGCCCCATCGAGGTGATGGGAGAGGTCATGCAAAATGCCATGGCAATGCGGCATGATGCTCCGGCTTCAATTCAATAACCGTGTTGCACTCAGCTCCTGCAACCGCCTTGGCTTTTGCAGTCTTCTGCGTTTTTTGACTTTGTTGGGATAAACAAGACTGGAAGCACCATTGTCCATCTTTACCAAGAGACATTCGAGAATTTACCTTATGCTCTGCCGCCTCTCGTAGAGCAGCTCCAAATCGCTCTTTTCCTCGACCACGAAACCGCCCGCATCGACGCGCTGATCGAAGAGCAGCAGCGCCTGATCGAACTGCTCAAGGAAAAGCGTCAGGCCGTGATCTCCCACGCCGTCACCAAAGGCCTCGACCCGACGGTGCCGATGAAAAACTCCGGGGTGGAGTGGCTGGGCGAGGTGCCGGCGCATTGGGATGTCGGCGGTCTGACACGGTTTATTGGCCCTGTTGTGGATTATCGGGGAAGGACACCGACAAAAGTTGACGAAGGTGTTTTCCTGGTCACTGCGAGAAACATTCGCAATGGTCGTATCGACTATGAGGCATCTCAGGAATATGTTGACCCCGCGTCTGCTGAGTCATTATTGGCGAGAGGCCGACCAGAGATAGGGGACTTGCTATTTACTATGGAGGCGCCTCTCGGTCAGGTTGCCTTGATTGACCGAACAGACATAGCGCTCGCACAGCGAATTGTGAAGTTCCGAGGCGAGCCGCATGTGATGAAGAATCACTACCTAATGTACTGGTTTATGAGCACGGTCTGTCAGGCACGATTGGAAACTCTGGCAACAGGTTCCACAGCTCTCGGTATCAAAGCGAGTAAGTTGGGAATGATTGAGTGCCTTGCCCCGTCGCTGAAAGAACAAGATGAAATCATCTCGTACATACAACGAGAGACTGCCAAGAGCGACACGCTTGTCTTTGAAACTGAGCAAGTAATCCTGCTACTCCAGGAGCGCCGCTCCGCCCTTATCTCCGCCGCCGTTACCGGCAAAATCGATGTACGCGACTGGCAGCCCCCGGCCAGCACCCAAGCCCCAAAATTAGAAGTAGCAGAGGCCGACTAAATGGCGGACAGCAAGGAAGCGCAATTCCAGCAGGACATCATCACCGCCATGGTCGCGCAGGGCTGGCTGACCGGCCCGGCTAGCGGCTATGACCGGCGCACGGCGCTGTATACCGAGGACTTTCTCGGCTACTTCAAAGAGGCCTGGCCGGAGCGTTGGGATAAGTTCGCCAAGGCCAACCCGAACAAGCCGGAAGATGTGCTGGTGCAGAAGCTGGTGCGCGAGCTGGAGCAGGACGGCACCCTGGACGTGCTGCGCCATGGCTTCAAGCTGCCGGGGGTGAAGATCGAGGCATGCAGCTTCAAGCCCGACCACGGCATGAACCCGGACACCCTCAAGCGCTACCAGTGCAACCGCCTGCGCGTGGTGCCGGAGGTTTCGTATTCCCCTCACTTCCGCGAAGGAGAATACAACCCGCGTCTGGATCTGGTGCTGTTCGTTAACGGCATCCCCGTTGCCACGCTGGAGCTGAAAAGCGAGTTCAAGCAGAGCGTGGAAAACGCCAAGCGCCAGTACCGCTATGACCGCCCGGTAAAAGACCCGCTGACGCGCAAACCCGAGCCGCTGCTGACCTTCAAGCGCGGCGCCCTGGTGCACTTTGCCGTAAGCCAGGATGAGGTGGCGATGACCACCCAACTGGCCGGCAAGGAGACCTTCTTTCTGCCGTTCAACCTCGGCAGCCTCGACGGCGGTGCCGGCAACCCGCCTGCGCCGGATGACAGCCAATACGCCACCGGCTACCTGTGGCAGCGCCTGTTCCAGCCGGATGCCTGGCTCAAGGTGCTGGGCCGCTTCCTGCACCTGCAGAAGAGCGTGAAGGAAGATGCCGACGGCAACCGCATCACCAAGGAGACCCTGATTTTCCCGCGCTACCACCAGTGGGAAGTGGTGAACAAACTGATCGAAACCACCCGCAGTGAGGGGCCGGGCAAGCGTTACCTGATCCAGCACAGCGCTGGTTCCGGCAAGTCCAACTCGATTGCCTGGACGGCGCATCAACTGGCCTCGCTCTACGATGCCGAGGGCCAGCGCCTGTTCAACTCGGTGATCGTGATTACCGACCGCACCGTGCTGGACAAGCAGCTGCAGGACACCATCTACCAGTTCGAGCACGCCCAGGGCGTGGTCAAGTGCATCACCCGCGATATCGGCAGCCAGAGCAAGTCCGAGCAACTGGCCGAGGCGCTGGCCGAGCAAACGCGCATCATCATCGTTACCATCCAGACCTTTCCGGCGCTGTTCGATGCGCTGGACAAGTATCCCAAGCTGGCCAGCGGGCGCTATGCGGTGATCGCCGACGAGGCCCATTCTTCGCAGACCGGCTCATCGGCCAGCAAGCTCAAGCAGATTCTCGGCAGCGATGCGCCGGATGCTGAAGAGGTCAGCGCCGAAGAGCTGCTGGATGCCGCCGTGGCTGCCCGCGCGCCCAACGAGCGCATCAGCTACTACGCCTTTACCGCCACGCCCAAGGCCAAGACCCTGGAGCTGTTCGGTCGCCCGGCCAATCCGGCGCTGCCGGCGAGCGCCGACAACAAGCCCGAGGCGTTCCACCTGTACTCCATGCGCCAGGCCATCGAGGAAGGTTTCATCCTCGATGTGCTGCAGAACTACACCACCTACAGCACCGCCTGGAAGATCGCCCACCCGGACGGCGAAGACGAGGAAGTGGACTCGAAAAAGGCACGCATGAAGCTGGCGCGCTGGGTGCGCCTGCATCCGTACAACATCAACCAGAAGGTGGAGGTGATCGTCGAGCACTTCCGCGCCAATATCCGCCACCTGCTGGGCGGCCAGGCCAAGGCCATGGTGGTCACCAGCAGCCGGCAGGAGGCGGTGCGCTACCAGCTGGCGGTGCAGGCTTATGTGAAGCAGATGGGCTACACCGATGTGCATCCGCTGGTGGCCTTTTCCGGCAGCGTGCTGCCGGATGAGGTGATCCCCGAAGAAGTGACGGAAAGCAGCAGCCTGCTCAACCCCGGCCTGAACGGACGTGATCTGGCGGAAGCCTTCGACACTCAGGACTTCAACGTGATGATCGCCGCCAACAAGTACCAGACCGGCTTCGATCAGCCCAAGCTGTGCGCCATGTATGTGGACAAGAAGCTGCAGGGCGTGGACTGCGTGCAAACCCTGTCGCGCCTGAACCGCACCTTTGGCGACAGCAAGCCGACCTTCATCCTCGACTTCTTCAACGACCCTAAGGACATTCTCGACGCCTTCCTGCCGTACTACACCAAGGCCGAGCTGACCGACGTGACCGACCCGCAGCTCATCTATGACCTGCAGAAGAAGCTGGATGCCGAGGGCATTTACCACTGGGAGGAAGTAACGGCGTTCGCGCTGGCCTTCTTCGACCCCAAGGCGGCTGCCAGCAAGCTCAGTTACTACTGCGCGCCGGCCAAGGAGCGCTTTGCCAAGCGCTACAAGCTGGCCCAGGAGTCACGCCAGCACGCGCTGGAGTTCAAGCGTACCGCCGAGCAGAACGGCGACAGCGCCGGCCTGAAAAAGGCCGAGGCGGCCGTCAAGGAAGCCGGCGAGCAGGTGGATCAGCTCGACCTGTTCCGCAAGAACCTGCAGAGCTTTGTGCGCCTGTACGAGTTCCTCTCGCAGATCATTCCCTATGAGGATCGCGAGCTGGAGCAGCTGTGCGTGTACGCCAAGCACCTGCACCCGCTGCTGCGTGTGGATCGCCTCGATCAGGAAGACGTGGACGTGGGCGAACTGCAACTGACCCACTACCGCCTGACCAAGCGCGCCGAGCACCAGCTGCGCTTGAGCGAGGAGCAAGGCGACTACGGCCTTGATCCGGCCACGGGGTTGGGCAGCGGCAAGCCCCATGACCCGGAGAAGAAGCGGCTATCGGAAATTATCGAGGCGCTCAACGATATCTTCGGTGCCGAGGTGAGCGATGAGGATCAGCTGCAATTCCTCACCGGCATCGCCAATCGCATCAGCCGCCAGGAAGATGTGATGGCTCAGGTGAACAACCACTCGGTCGAACAGGTGATGCACGGCCTGTTCCCCAAGAGGGTGCTGGACACCGTGCTGGATGCGATGACCGACCACGAGAAGCTGTCGTTGGAAGTTCTGGATAACGAGACCAAGAGCCGTGCGTTTGCGTTGGTGATCTTGAAGATGCTGACGGGGGCTGGAGGTTTGGGGCAAGGTAACAGCGGCGCTGCTGTCTGACCTTCTTGAGCCTGGTATTACTTGCTCTAGTTAGATTTCAGATGGCTTTGGCAGAAGGCTTGAAGGTTCGCAGGCGAGTTCGCCTGCGATGCGGTAGAGCTTCTCGACGGTGATGTTGACCTCGCCACGCTCGATGCGACCTACATAGCTGCGGTCGAGACTGCACGCCAGCGCCAGTGCATCCTGGGAAATCCGGCAGGCCTTCCTCTGCATTCGGATGCGTTCCCCTAACGCCTTCGCCAACTTATCCATGACCGTCTCAATTCAACTTGAGGCGGCAATATCGTGCGTTTGCGGACGTATAGGCCACGGATTATAATCCGCATTTTCGCGCTATTTCTTCTGGTGCCCTCAATGAAATCGGCCTCGTTTATCTTCGACAGGCGTCTGTATGAGCTGCTTCAGGAGCCAGGGCGTACATCGTTTACGACCCGCGAACTGCGCGATGCCTATGCCGCTCGCTTGAGTGGCACACAATTCCGTATCGCCGATGTGCGCCGCTATGTGTATGAGCAGATTCGCCGATTAGTGCGCGCGGGCTGGGTTTCACCGGACGAGGACCGCCGTGTTCGAGGGCAGGTTTACCACCTGCAGCCGATTCCGACACATCTGCAACTCGAACTGATAGACAACGGTTTTGAGAACAGCCTGATGGCCGCCGGAATGCCCGAGCCAGGCACAGCGGTACGCGATGCGGAAGCTTTGCCGCTTGAGTCGTCAGCCAATACGGATTTGCAGTTGGAAGCGCTCCACAAGGAAATCCGCTTGGACTTTCTCACTTCAATGGGCGAGGCAGAGCGATTCAAACTGCTTCTGGAAGAAATGCCGCATTTACGGGACAAGCTTGAAGGCGATTACCTGGAAGCCAGGGATCGCAGTTCTCGCCTCTTGGGGCATCTGCGCGCCATCGAAAAGACCCTCAAAACGCTAGCTGCGCCACGATGAGCCGCTCGCTACGGAGCTGGCAGAACAGCTGCATCACTCGGGCGTTGGAGCACTTTACCGTCACGCCGCACTTCTTCTGCCAGGCAACGCCGGGAGCCGGAAAGACGCGCATGGCTGCAGAACTGGCCAGCCGACTGCTTGAGCAGGACAGAATCGATTTGGTGCTGTGCTTTGCGCCGTCCTGCCAGGTCGTGGAGGGTTTTCGTTCGACCTTTGCGGCTGTGCTAGGCAGGCGTCTCGACGGCCAGATAGGTGCCGTGGGCGCGGCTTATACCTATCAGGCTATGGAATACCGTGATGAGGGATTCTGGCAGCTTCTTGATGACTACCGTGTGCTCGTGGTTTTCGACGAGATCCATCATTGCGCCGGCCACGATCCGCTGCTCAGCAATGCCTGGGGGCAGCAGATACTGCATCGGATACAGGATCGGGCTGCCTTCACGTTGGCCCTGTCTGGCACGCCCTGGCGTTCGGACGATAAGGCCATCGCATTGGCTCGTTACTCTTCGCCCGAGGGGCATTTGATCTGTGACTACCGTTATGGCTTGAAAGACGCCATTGCCGACGGCGTGTGCCGATCCCCTCGCATTGTTCTGCTCGACAATCAGAAGGTGAAACTCACGGAAGAATTGGGTGCGGATAGCTCCGTTAGGCTGTTTCCCAGCATCGCCAAGCTTTTAGGGGAGTCACCTGTCACCTATGAGGAACTGCTGCGCCATGATGAGGTGATCAATCCAATCCTAGACCTTGGCTGCAGCAAACTGAGCGAGCTACGCCAGATCAAACCTGATGCTGCTGGTTTGGTGGTGGCCACAGACATCGAACACGCCCAGCAAGTTGCACTCGCACTGGAAGCCATGGGTGAAGAGTGCCGCATCGTGACGAACAAAACCCCGGATGCGCAGCAGGTGATCAATGCATTCCGGAGCAGCGCCTGCCGCTGGATTGTGGCCGTCGGAATGATCAGCGAAGGTACCGACATCCCGCGCCTACAAGTGTGCTGCTACCTCAGCCGTATCCGCACCGAACTGCATTACCGGCAAGTGCTGGGGCGAGTGCTGCGGCGCACAGGTGAGTCCGACGACCAGGCATGGCTATTCATGTTGGCGGAGCCAACGCTTCAAGGCTTTGCGGAGCGAATTGCGGATGACTTACCGGATGATCTGGCTGTTTTAAGCGATGCTCATATGGCAGGTTTAACCCCAGGCTCCCGGCCAGACCCGGTGGGGGCTTTGGAGCATGCAGAAAGTATCGGAGATGCAGGGTTGGGTAGTACAGAACCTGGTACTGGGTCGCAGGCTACGAACATTATTTCGCTGGGTGGCTTTGCAATTGAGCCCGCTTACCAGGTCAGCTTTTCCCAGCATTACCGGCAGCAGCTACTGGCTTGTTTTTGATGCTCACCCAGTCGAAGCTGATCACACGATACCGGTGTGGATGAATCCATAGCCGGCCGTTGCTGCCTGGAACGTAGTCGAGAGGTGCGTATGGAGATTAAGTCGCAGGCATTGGTCGATGTCGTTGAGGATGTGATCTGCGACGTGTGCCGCTCTGGCACACGTATTCCCGGCTATGGCCTCCAACACGGCAAGCTTGAAGCCCATTGGGGATATGGCTCGCAGCATGACGGCGAGCACTACCAGGTGCATCTCTGCGAGCCCTGCTTTTTCAGCGTGCTGAGTGGGTTGCGTCGGGAGCGCATGGTCAATGGTATGTTCGATGATGATCAGCCATTTGCTTCCGAAGATTTTGGTCTGGTCAGCAAAGACAACTACTGGGGAAAGAGCTGATCGTAGGATTGAAAATCCATCAGCCGCACCACGTCGAATCGCGTGCAAATGAGGGGTAAGCGCGCGGCTTGCCCTAACTGAATAAGGAGGTAGCCACTTTGACCCTTCCGCATGAAAGAACCCGGAGTGTCGTCAAGACCGAAGCTTTTCTCCGCGACCTCTCTCGTAACACCGAACTACCTGATGACATTCGCAGCTATGCGAAAAGCCTGCTCAGACACTACCCGTCTGCCGATCAAGTTTTCTCGCTGGGGCGCCTCGAAGAGTGCCTGGTAAACAACGCTCAAGATGATGAATATCGGCGAAGGGTGATTGCGTTCCATCAGCCGCTTTTCAGTTCGTCGTTAAACTTCACGCTATAGGCGTGAACGCCACGATGCTCAGCACTGATCAAGCCCAGTCGGTATCCGCCCGGATTGCGCAACGAGTCAAGCGCCTACCTAAAGGGCAGCCGTTCAGCATTAGCCGTTTAACAGGGTTTGGAACGAAAAACGCCGTATCCAAAGCAATAGCCCGACTGGTCAACCGAGGCGAGCTCGAACGGGTGTATCTCGGGATTTATATGCGCCCTAAACCCGGACTTTACGTTGCCAGGGCTCGTCCCAATCCCTGGAAATTGCTTAGCCTGATTACCAGGCAGAAGCGCTTGTCTCTTCAAATCCATGGCGCCAATGCAATCAGGAAGTTTGGGCTCAGCACCCAGATGCCGCTCATCCCAATCTATTACACCAACGGAGCCAGCCGTTCAGTATTCATAGGGAAAGCTGAAATCCGGCTGATACACGCGGCACCGATGGTCATGCAACATGCCGGAACTGAGGTGGGTGCCGCTATCAGTGCATTGTTTTATCTCGGTAAAGGCGGCTCAACTCCGGAATGCATTACAGCGATCAAGAAAGGACTCAGACCTGAAGACTTAGTCAAATTGCTGGCCTGCAAACTGCCGAAATGGATGCGAACGGCATTGGAAGCGCAATAGCGAAATCGCTGCATTGCGAACTGCAGGGTAGGGGCTGTAAGAACCAATGATCATAAGCGGCTGGCGACAGATATTTTGAGCACCGAGCACTGATCATTTGATGATCAACATCGGCGTTTCCTAACGAATTCTGAGCACTCCAGCCCGGCCAAGCTTCAGGGATTTCGCCTAGTAACGCGCACGTTGAATTTCAGCTGAAGTTTTTACACAGCCTGGGCCGCTTGTTGCCTGTCACGCTTGGCTGGTTTGGGGCGACTGTCGCCGCTCGTAGCTTTCTCAAACCAGCACTCTGTTCTGACTGAACTCACTACACAAAAGTGTATCTGGACGTTTATTACCGGTTCCTGCTGCCCGTTCCGTGGCGGGGCCTGACGGCCACGATCGCGATTTGAATTACCTGCGTGAAATAATGCTGGGCCTAGCCTAAAGTCAGTTGCCGCATTCAATATGGATAGCCAGCTAGGACAGCCGGCCCCCTCGAAAGGAGTTCGACCATGCCCATGATCCTTCGCTACCTCTCCGTCTCCCTCGCTTCCGCCCTGGTGGCCGGTTATGTGGCCCTGTGGATGGCCAACCCCGCGCCCCTGGAAAAGCCCCATGCCGTTGTTCGCCCGCCGCTTACTATTGAGCAGCAAGGCGATGACCTGATGTTGTGGGGTGCCTGGAATACGGTGGCCGGCTACGAGCCGCCCGGAGTGAATGCGGTGGAGATTCGTTGCAACCGCGGCAGCAGCACATGCCAGGAGGCCTATGCCTCGATCCTGCAGCATGACCAGGGCGAAGACCTGGAAGCCCAGGTGTACAGCTACGAGGTGGTGGAGTGGACGGAACAGATGCTGCGTGCCACCGCGTTGATGCCCAGTACGCAATGCGTGATGCGCAGCCTGGTGGTTTCCCTACCGGATGGCGCCGCCACCCTGGAGCTACTGCCGAACGGTGACGACTGTCAGTTCGACGCCAGCGCTGCGGTGCTGGAAGGCGACCCGCTCTAGGCCGTTACCAGGCTCGGCCAGCGGTCGTGCACCGCTGGCATACCCTGCGGCGGGGTGGTGGTGACCACGTAGACCCGCCGTTCTTCCCCGTGCTCGATCAGCAGCGCCTCGATGGCCTGGCCTGGCTCCAGGTCGAACCAGTGCGAGGCACCTGATGCGTCTTTCTCCATAAAGCGTTCGGCCAGCACCTGCACTGGCTGCGGGTGGTAGCGCGCCCATTTGCCGGCGGTGATGGAGTCGGTTCGGGCCCAGCCGGTGGCGGGCAGGTGGCCGGGTTGCTCCTTACGGCGGCCCCAGGCGACCCAGGCCACTGCACCGTCGGCCTGGCGCACGGGCAGGGCGGCGCGTGGGTTGGGGAAGTAGATTCGCAGTTGCTGGCCGGTTTGGGTGTAGCGCCCGGCCACTTCGACGCCACCGCACATGGGGTGCCTCCCGCCTGTTGTCGTTGCCAAGGTTGGGGTTTGATAATACTGTATTAACATACAGTATTCGTGAGGTTATCCATGGCCCTGACAGTGATCGGCCGCCCGTTGCGGCCAGGTCTGCGGCTGCCGTTGTTCCTGAGCCGCGTTGCCGCCGGCTTTCCTTCCCCCGCTGAGGACCATATCGAGGCCAGTCTCTCGCTGGACGAGCTGTGCGTGGTGCACCCGGCGGCTACGTTCTTCCTGCGGGTGGTGGGGGACAGTATGACCGGCCTGGGGATTTTCGGCGGCGACATCCTGGTGGTGGACCGCTCGATCACGCCGCGCGCGGGCATGGTGGTGGTGGCGGTGGTGAACGGGGAGTTCACCTGCAAGCAGCTGGCCTATGAACACGGCACGCCGGTGCTACGCGCGGCGAACAAGGCCTACCCGGACATTCGCCTGCGCGACGGCGAGGACCTGGAGGTGTTCGGCGTGGTGACGCGCTGCATTCACAAGCTGCCGGGGTGCTGATGCCGACCTATGCCCTGGTGGACTGCAACAACTTCTACGTGAGTTGCGAGCGGCTGTTCCGCCCCGACCTGCGCACGGTGCCGATGGTGGTACTGAGCAACAACGATCTGAGGGATTGCTTCCGTTAGTAAATGAATTACAGTCCGCACCACCTTGATAGAAGCCTGAGAAATTACATTCCAGCCTCTGAAGGGGAGTCATCTGGATGGTGTTTAAGGCTGTGAAATGAGGCTGCTTCGATTGGAGAAAGCCAGAAAGGACTCGAAGAGACTGTTCCTCTGCTTGAATGGGTACGGCAACAAAGCCGAACGTGTTGGACACATCGAAGTGCTCAGCGCCGCAGGTTCCAATGAAGCCTTCAAGCGCGTCGCAAAAGCGGCTGGAAGTGATTGGCCATTGCGGACTCACCAGTGCCGTCGCACCTATGCCCGGTGCTTCGTTGAGTCTCGCATGGGGCGTACCTCGCTCGTCTTCCTCAAGTGGCAGTTCAAACACAGCAGTATGAGCATGACTCAGCTCTATGCCTCCAACCCCCTACAGGATCTCACCCTGTTCGATGAAATCCTCCAACAGATGACGGAATTCAAGATCGATCTCATCGAGTCGTGGTTGGATGATCAGCCACTTGCTGGAGGGGCGGGTGAGAGGATCATGGAGCTACGTGCCATTCCGATCAAAGATCGGAGTGCCTTGCTGGCCCAGACAGCCCCCCATGCAAACATTCGAGCGACTGGTCATGGCTGGTGCATCGCGACAGAACGGGGCTGTGGTGGGGCTGGTTTGTATGAGGCAACCCGTTGTCCTGGCTGCAAACACTCTGTGATTGACGAGACCTTTGCCACCACGTGGCAGGGGATCTACTCGCATCAGCTGGAGCTGATGGAAATCGACGATGCCGGGCCGGCTGTAAGGCAACGGGCAAAACGTGATATGCAGGTCGCATTCGACGTAATCAGCAGCCTTGGCCTGTCTCCTTTGGACGCTCGCGACAGTGACCCAACGCGAACTTGAAGGTGCCGACTTTGACCAATAAGCCAACTGCGCAACGATCCTCCGGACGCTCCAGACAGAAGACCTCGGAGATGCTCGATAAGGTCATCGACGGCATCCTTTCAACAAACGGAAAGCTGTCCATTTCTGGCGTAGCGAAAGCGGCAGGGGTCACTCCAGGTCTCATCCACAACACCTACCCAGCCGTGGCTGAACGCATTCGTGGTCTGATGGGGAAATCAGTCCGAGCACAGCGCGATTCGAAGCACCAAGCATTGTTGAAGGAGAGGGAGCTGAACAGAGCATTGCGCGCGGAGAACGCACAGCTAAGCCAGGATCTGGCTCGACTGGCCTCAGTGAATCAGACCCTGATTCTCGAACTAGCTCAACTGAAGGGCGTAGCTGTAACGGCTCGCATTTGAAAACCGCCGGGCTCGCAATCAACGCGATTCCCGGCTCAGATTAACTGCAACTAACGGAGCCGCCGGGCTCACATTAACTGCGAGCGAGCTTGCATTCAGCTGCACCGGCTTGCATTCCATCTCCGTGGGCTCACGCTTTCTGCAACTGAACACCCCCTCGCTCAGGCCGTCCAACAAACCAGGGTTTGTTGGACGGCCATCTCTCAGCAGGCAACCCTCGCACAAACCCGCATTGCTGACATCCAGCTACAGTCTCCATCTTTCAATATCCGACTACACTGGACTTTCACTGAATAGTTGGACAAAGCCATGCTGATTGGGTACGCCCGTGTCTCGACCGACGATCAACTCCTCGATCTTCAACGAGACGCATTGGAGAAAGCTGGTTGCGAGCGCGTGTTCGAAGACACCGCCAGCGGAGCCAAGGCCGAGCGGGTTGGTTTGACCGCCTTGCTGGCCACGCTACGCCGTGGCGACACCGTGGTGATCTGGCGCCTGGATCGCCTTGGCCGCTCGCTGAAGGATCTGATCCGGCTGGTTGAGCAACTGGACGCCGCCGGCGTCGGCTTGCGCAGCTTGCAAGAAAACATCGATACCGCCTCGATTGGTGGCCGCCTGGTATTTCACCTGTTCGGCGCCTTGGCTGAGTTCGAGCGCAACCTGATTCGCGAGCGCACCCAAGCCGGCCTATCCGCTGCGCGGGCCCGTGGCCGCAAGGGTGGGCGCAAGAAACGGCTCGATCCGGCCAAGCAAGAACTCGCCCTGCGTCTCTATCACGAGCGGAAACACACCGTGGCGGAAATCTGCCGGATGATGGGCATCGGCCGCTCTACGCTCTACAACTATCTCACCGAGGCCGAGCGTGATGCCCAGCGGGCGGCGTAAAGCCATCCCGACCGATTCGCTGATGCAGCTGCGGCAGCGGCTCGACCGCCTGCCGAAGAAAAGCCCAGAACGGGCCGCTCAGGTGACTGCGATAGCTGAGTTGTATGGCGTGTCCCCGAGCACTGTGTACCGGGCGCTGAACTTCATCCATAAACCCCACGCGGCCCACCGGGCCGATCACGGTAAACCGCGCGTGTTGCAGCAGGCTGAGCTGGAACGCTACTGCGAGCTGATTGCAGCGCTGAAACTGCGCACCACCAACAAGCAAGGGCGGCACCTCTCTACCCGCCGCGCCATCGAGCTGCTGGAAGACTACGGGGTGGAGACCATGCAAGGGTTGGTCAAGGCGCCTAAGGGTGTACTCAGTCGACCAACCGTCAACCGCTACCTATCCCTGTGGCGACTGGACCAACCGCGGCTGTTGCGGCAGCCGCCCGCGACGCGCTTTCAAGCGGCACACAGCAATGACTGTTGGCAGTTCGACCTGTCGCCCTCTGACCTCAAACACATCGACAAACCAGACTGGATCGATCCGGCCAGAGGTGAGCCAACGCTGATGCTTTTCAGCGTGGTGGATGACCGCAGTGGTGTGGCCTATCAGGAATACCACTGCGTATACGGCGAGGACGCAGAGTCCGCGCTGCGCTTCCTGTTCAACGCCATGGCGCCGAAGGCTGACCCCATCTTTCCGTTCCAAGGCCGCCCCAAGATGATCTACCTGGACAATGGCCCGGTGGCCAAGCGCCGAGTCTTCCAGAACGTCATGCAGTTGCTGGGCATCGAGTGGCAGACACACATCCCGGCCGGCAAGGATGGCACTCGTACCACAGCCCGCTCCAAAGGCAAGGTGGAGCGCCCTTTCCGTACCGTGAAAGAAGCCCACGAGACGCTGTATCACTTCCACAAGCCTGAAACCGAAGCACAGGCCAACGAGTGGTTGATGCGTTATCTGGTGCGCACCTACAACGCACAGGGCCATCGTTCCGAGCCGCATTCGCGGATCGAGGACTGGCTGGCTAACCTGCCCGCCGAGGGCCTCCGCGAAATGTGCACCTGGGAGCAGTTCTGTCGGTTCGCCCGCGAGCCTGAACGACGCAAGGTCGGCGTTGATGCCCGCGTCACTATCGACGGCACGGCCTACGAGGTTGAGCCGGACATGGCGGGCGAAACCGTGGTGTTGCTCTGGGGCTTGTTCGACGACGAACTCTATGCCGAATTCGACTGTGAGCGCTTCGGGCCTTACTACCCGGTCTCTGGGCCGATTCCGCTGCATCGCTACCGTGCCTTCAAGCGTGGCAAGGTGTATGAGCGGGCCGAGCGCATCCGTTCGCTGGCTGACCAGCTCGGCCTGCCGATTGCCGCACTGGCTGGTGACGATGTGCGACTGGCGCCGTCCGCGACAGCGGTGGAACTGCCGCGCCAACCATTCGACCCAGCGGCACACGAGTACCGGTTTCCCAGCGTGATCGCGGCTAAGCTCGCCGTTGCCGATGACTTGGCTCAGCCGTTAGCCAAGCTCTCGCCCGAGGATCAGGCATTCATCCACCAGGTGCTGAGCGAAACCCTGACACGACGCATCGTGTTGGAGCGCGTGCGGGGCTACTTCCGCCATAAGAAAACAGGAGAAGAACATGCGGGTTGAAGTGATGCAGCACTACGGACTGACGTTGCCACTGAACCAGGCCGGGTACTTTGAGACCGCCCACCACCAGCAACTGATCAAGGATATCAAGGCGGCGATCTTCGAAGGTCGGCTGATCGCGCTCTGCGGCGTCATTGGCAGCGGCAAGACCGTGATGCTGCGCCGGCTTCAGCAGGCGATGGAAGAGGAAAAGAAGATCACGGTATCCAAGTCGCTGGCGATCGAGAAACACAGCATCAAACTGGCCACCTTCATCGCCGCGCTCTTCTACGACCTTTCCACCGAGAAGCAGGTACGCATCCCGACCCAGGGCGAAAAACGTGAGCGTGACCTGCGCGAGCTGGTGAGGAAGAATAAGCGCCCGGTGGCCCTGTTCGTTGATGAGGCACATGACCTCAACGGCCATACGCTGACTGGTCTCAAACGTTTGATGGAGCTGGTAGAGGATGGCGACGGCCGACTGTCGGTGGTACTGGCCGGGCATCCCAAGCTGCGTAACGACCTGCGCCGGCCGACGATGGAGGAAATCGGCTACCGCACCGACATCTTCTCGCTCGACGGCATCGCCGGCAGTCAGCGCGAATACATTCATTGGTTGCTGGAAACCTGCACTAAAGGGAAGGTCGAACCCGAGTCGATCCTGAGTGAAGACGCCATAGACCTGCTCGCCACCAAGCTGCGCACACCACTGCAAATCCAACTGCACATCAGTTTGGCACTGGAAGCGGGCTACCTGACCGGCGAGAAGCCCGTTTCGGCGGAGCTGGTGGAATCGGTGCTGTCGCGCCAACTGGATGACCTGGAACCGACCCTGACGCGCCACGGCTACCGCATCAAGGATCTGGTGGAGCAGTTCGACGCCAGGCCTACCGAGATCAAGGCGCTGCTCAGTAACGCGCTTGACCCCGCGCGCGCTGCCGAGCTGCGTGACAAGATGCTGGCGGCGGGGCTGCCGATCTGATCACTGGCTAATTTCACGTTTTCGGGGTTGGGCAAAAATAGCCAACTTCGACGCTGCACTGCAAGTTCGCCAGTCTGTCGCTCCAACCGATCCTGCTGAGTGGCCTGTTCCTTCAGCAGTAGTCGGGCCTCGGTGAGCAGGCGCTCATTGTCGCGGTTCAACCGGGTCAGTTCGTCTTGTTTAACGATTAGCGTCTGCTGTAGCTGGTGAGCCTCCAGCTGCAGCACCTGCGCTTCGTGCCGGCGCTGCTCCTGCTCACGCTGATCCTTGCTTGTACGTCGGTAGTGCTCAAGTGAATCACGGGCATGTCGGTGTCCGGTTGGTCAGGCTTTCAATGCCAGTATTCGGCGCGCACCGTTCAGTACGATGAGGCCCACGACAGTACCAATCACCAAATCTGGGTAGGAAGAACCTGTCCAGGCAACCAATGCACCTGCTGCAATAACACCAATGTTCGCGAGCACATCATTGGCTGAAAAAATCCAACTCGCTTTCATGTGTGCACCACCTTCGCGGTGGCCATAGATCATCAAGAGACAGCTGACGTTTGCGACTAGTGCGACTGCGCCAATCCCCATCATCAGCATCGACTCAGGTTCGCTGCCGTAGAGGACGCGTCTAGCCACTTCCACGAGCACGCCCAGAGCCAACACGATCTGAAAGACCCCCGCCAGGTGGGCAGCCCGAACTTGAAGCCGTGCACTCCGGCCGACCGCATAGAGAGCCAGCCCATAGACGGCAGCATCAGCAAACATGTCCAACGAGTCGGCAACCAGGCCAGTCGACTGGGCGATCAAACCTGCACCCATCTCGATGACAAACATCGCGGCATTGATACCGAGCAGGATCTTCAGCGTGCTTGCCTCTTTCGAAGCAGTCAGCTCTTCATTGGCACTATTGGCCGAGGCTGCTTCCTGACTGGCCGGCTCAGTACCCAGCAACGCTGCACCCAGGCCAAGTGACTCCAGCTTGGTAGCGATCTGGTCAACCGCCCCGTCATGGAAAGCGCGTACCTGTCTGCTGGTCAAATCAAAGGACAACGAATTGAGCTCAGGCAAGCCATTCAGTGCGAGCCGAATCATTCGTTCTTCTGAAGGGCAATCCATCTTGGGTACAGAAAAACTGCTGACCCATGTTCCTTCATTCGAAGGCGCGGTTGCCGCTTCTGTGGTTGCCGAAACTGGGCCACAGCCACAGGACTTCTCACAAGAACTCATGATTCGCTTCTCCTATCGGGCTTTATTTTGTCGATTAAAAACCATATAGCAGGTATAGGGTCAAGCATGGATATACTGAGTTTTCACTCAGGAGAAGGCCATGCGCATAGGCCAACTTGCAAAGCTGACGGGGGCGGACATTCAGACGATTCGTTTTTATGAACGTCAGGGACTGCTCCCACCTCCTAACCGTCAGGACAATGGCTACCGAGCCTACGAAGCGGATCATGTGGAGAAACTGCTGTTCATTCGCCGATGCCGCTCTTTTGGCATGTCACTGGAAGAAATTGGTGTTTTACAGGGCTTTCAGGAGCAGCCGCAGCAACCATGCACGGCGATCAATACGCTCCTTGATAGACATATCGCCCAGGTAAGGGCTCAGATCGCATCCTTACATGCCCTCGAAAACCAGTTGGTGACGTTGCGGGGCTGCTGCGATGACGAACGACAAAGCCTGGACTGCGGAATACTTTCGGGTCTGGTGGAGGGCGGCACTCCACTTCTTCAATCCTGAGGTCGAAGACCCTGCTTTTGATCGAGGATCAAGCGGCAGACCTCTTTCCTATTCACGGCTTAAATTCTTTTTTTGCATCGCCTCAATCCATAGCGCTTGACCCTATTGCGACTACAGGGTGTTCACTTGGCACATCTGACCAAGGAGTATTTCATGTCCAGTTGCTGTGGCGATGACCCTAAGCCCACTACTTCCTCTGGGACTTGCGCCTTGCAGCAAGCCGGCCCGTCCCCATGCGGCTGCGCGTCTATGGGCGTCAGCTTGCTGGTTGTCCTGAATGGCCTTCGACCGCTGCGCAAGTGAGATCCAGATGAATACAGCCCTCCGCATTGCCATTGATGAAGCCTTCTCACGAGCAAAGCAGGCCCTCCGAGAAAAGGATGAAGCCGGAACCTTTCCCTGGTTGGAGCGGGCCCACATATTGAGCCAGCGAATGCCAGTCCTTCACGCTCGGAGCCATTGGCTGATGCTGAGGGCTGGCTGGCAGTTGCGCGACTATCGGGAGGTGCTCGGCCAAGTGCCTCGGATCATTGCGGCACTGCTGTTCTCCTGGATCTGGGTGCCACTCGGAAACACCGGGCGGGCCAGGGTTAGTGCTTTCGCGCCGATGCCCGTCTCCCAGGAGTTGCAGCGACTTCTTCAAGGAGAGTCGCGATGAGCTCTTCTCCTGAAAGGTCACTTTTCGGCGCTCCTTGGCTTTGGTGGTCGTTATCGCTAGCAATTGCGTTAGCCGACCAGGTGTTCAAGAGCACAATTGAGGGTTCGCTCCCGGTCGGCTCCGTGACTCCTATGGCCACGTTCTTCAATCTGGTTCATTTCTGGAATACCGGCGCTGCGTTCAGCTTCCTGGCTGACGCGGGCGGTTGGCAGCGATACGTCTTCATCGCCCTGGCCGTCATCATTTCGATAGTGCTCGCGCTGATCCTGCGTAAGCCCAGGCCCAAGAGCGAAGCGCTGGGCTATAGCCTCATACTGGGCGGTGCAGTTGGGAATCTGATTGACCGCGCATTCCGTGGTCATGTGATCGACTACCTGGATTTCTACTGGCAGTCCTGGCATTGGCCGGCGTTTAACCTGGCGGATATCGGTATCGTCGGTGGCGCCGCCATGTTGATCCTGAGCAGTTTGCTGAACCCAAAAGCGGAAGTGGACCGAGCCAGAGAATGAAAAGCTCGCCTTCGACGGACACAGTGCGCTGGGTAGGCCATGCATGGGTCGGACCCGGTATCGGAGTCTTTCATGGGCGTGCCGGTCACCAAGGCTGGCACCACCATCAGGCGCATCAGATCTCAGTGGGCCTCGATTCAACCGTAGCGGTCGAAACCCCGCTGGGTATTCATTCAGGGGCAGCCATCTTCATTCCGGCAGGCTTGAAACACCGGCTGAGCGCCGGTCGAGTTCTGTCGATCTATGTGGATGCGCTGTCCGAGGAAGCTCGTGCTTTGCGGGGTACCGAAGAAGCGAGGGTGATTGAGATCACGCCGGCGGATGTAGCGGCGATTATCGGCGCGCTGCGCGAGACAGGACACAGTGCTGTACAGCTGAAGGCTGGGGTGCGCCAGGCGCTGCGGCTACCCGACCCACCGATCTCAGATCCTCGCTTGACCAAGGTGATTGAAGCGCTGCGTAGAGGCCAAATGAGACGCGAAGAAATGGCCGCACTGGTGCATTTATCACCCACACGGTTTTCCCATTGGTTCGTGGAACAGACAGGTCTGCCGCTTCGCAGCTATGCGAAATGGTTACGTCTCACGCAAGCCCTACAGCACCTGGCCAAAGGGGGGCGGCTGACCGAAGCGGCGCATGAGGCGGGCTTTTCTGACTCGGCGCATTTCTCCCGAACATTCCGGACGCTGCTGGGCATCGATCCATCATCTGCCCTGGCTGAAGTCGATCTCCAGGAATCCTAGCTCTTTCGTTCAAGTCGAAAGCTGGAATCTCCGAATAGAGTCATGGCTCCATCACAGGGAGCTGAACGATGTCGACCTTTCTTCGATTTGTCATACGGTGGGTGAGCTATCCACTCGTGTTTGGTGGCGCTGCCGCCTTCATGATCTGGGCGCTGTATGCCGGCGTACCGTATTGGCCCACCACTCCCATAGCCGCCGCGATAGGACTGTTGAGCATCGCTGGCTTGGAGCGCATCCAACCTTTTCGCGAAGCCTGGCTTGAGGATCATCAAGACACCGCGACAGATCTGCTGCACATGCTGGTGAACCTTTCCGTCATTCAATTCACCGCGGAAATCCTGGCCAAACTTGGCGATGCGGTGCCGGCTTCGGTTCGTCTCTTTCCGATCGAGAGTCCGCTGTGGCTCCAGTTGCTACTGGTCGCTGCCGTGCTCGATCTGGGCCTGTACGCCATGCATCGAATTAGTCACCGAGTGCAATGGTTGTGGCGTTTTCATATGATTCATCACAGCGCCGAGCGGTTGTATTGGGTGAACGGGGAGCGACGCCATCCCCTGCACGCGGCGCTCATGGCCGGCCCGGGGCTGGTGATTCTGCTCGCATTAGGCGCCCCGTCTGCCGTAGTCGCCACCTGGTTTGGCATTCTGACCGTGCACTTGGCTTTCCAACATTCGAACCTGGACTACCGGCTTGGATGGCTGCGTCATTTGATCGGGGTTGCTGAAATTCATCGCTGGCATCACAAGCGCGACTTTGAAGATGCCCAGGTCAACTTTGGTGAGTTTCTGATGGTCTGGGATCGACTGTTCGGCACCTTCTTCGACAGTGCGGGGAAGCTAGGGGAGGCCGAGGTCGGGTTGCATGAAAAGGACTACCCCAAAGGCTACCTTGGGCAGTTCGCCGAACCCTTTGGGCTAGATCGTAGAAGCAAAGGCTAGCGGGTTCTCTTGCAGTGGCACGATGTCTCTGGATTGCTCTGGTTAGTTGCAGAAAGCGTGAGCCCATTGAGATTGAATGCGAGCCGAAGCGGCTGAATGCAAGCTCGCTCGCAGTTAATGTGAGCCCGAGGGCTTCGTCAGTTGCAGTTAATCTGAGCCGGGAATCGCGTTAATTGCGAGCCCGGTTGTTTTCAAATGCGAGCCGTTACACGTAGCCACTGGTAAGGTGGTTCTTCTGAGCAGTAAGCCGGCTTCCTAGCAGCGCTGGGGTGTGCCTCACCTCACTGTCCAGAGCTGATCTAACCGTGTGGTATAGCTTGGGCCGAGCATTTCCCGACACATCCCCAGTCAGGAGTCACCGGCACCCCGCCCAGGCGGAGCGTGCCTCGACCCCACTTGGAATTGATCCGATCCATCACCTGCATGACCTTCTCAGAGGCGACGGGCTGTACGGCGGCGATCACGATGTCACGAGAGCGACCGAGCAGATTGTCTCCATGCGCGACAAGGCTGACGCAATCCTAGTGGCGGAAACCGTCAAGAAGATTGAACAACTGGGCGCCACGGCGGCAGGCCGTGGCGAAGCGAAGCGCAGCCCGGCTGTCCGCCTGCAAGGTAGATATGTGCTACTCGACCAGATGCAACGTGGGCCCGCCCCACTGATGCACAAGGGCAAATAGCAGTACCAACCTAGGGCCTTTGCAAGTGCTCCTTTGCCCAGTCAGCGGCGCTCAATGAGCGCCGCTCTTTCCACCTTCAGACCGACAAACAGAGAGCCCTGACAAACGGGAAATCGTGGGCTAACGCGCGAAGTGCGGGCGGTCACTTGCTCGCTTGCAGCGAAACGATCAGCGGACAGCTCACTGTCCCTTGGCTCGCGCAACAGTCATCAACCAGCTGCGCCAAGACCGACTCGATCCGCTGAAGATCCGCGAGTTTCTCACGCACATCCTCAAGCTTCTGCTCGGCGAGCACACGCGCTTCGTCGCAGTGCGCGCCGTCGTCCAGTCGCAACAGTCCGGCCACTTCATCAAGGCTAAAGCCCAGCCGTTGCGCGGACTTCACGAATCTCACCCGTGCGACATCCGCCTCGCCATAGCGGCGAATGCTGCCGTAGGGCTTGTCCGGTTCGGGTAACAGCCCCTTGCGTTGATAGAACCGAATGGTTTCCACGTTAACCCCGGCTGCCTTGGCAAAGGCGCCGATGGTCAGGCTTTCCACCGCGTTGTGCATGCCGCTTGACCCCGTACCTAACTACGGAAATAACCTTAACCCATCGATCAACCACTCGGAAGGATGAACGTATGTCTGAATCGCGAAATGGGCGCGGTGCACTCCTCACTGGAGGTCTGGCGGCAATCCTCGCGTCCACGTGCTGCCTGGGGCCGCTGGTGCTGATCGCCTTGGGCTTCAGCGGTGCCTGGATCGGCAGCCTCACCGTTCTGGAACCTTACCGCCCGTTCTTCATTGGCGCGGCACTGGTTGCGCTGTTCTTCGCTTACCGGCGCATTTTCCGCCCGGCTCAAGTCTGCATACCCGGTGAGGTCTGCGCTGATCCCCAGGTAAGCACCATCTACAAGCTCGTTTTTTGGGTCGTGACGGCCTTGGTGCTGGTCGCGCTCGCTTTCCCCTACATCCTCCCCTTGTTCTACTAATCAGGAGTTGGTCATGAAAAAGCTGCTTGCCGCTCTCGCCCTCATTGCCGTGGTTTCCCCAGTGTGGGCCGCCTCCCAAATCATCACCCTGTCGGTGCCGGGCATGACCTGCGCCGCTTGCCCAATCACGGTGAAGAAAGCGCTGACCAAGGTCGAGGGCGTGACCAAGGCCGAGGTGAGTTATGAGAAGCGCGAAGCCATCGTCACCTTCGACGATGCCAAGACCAGTGCGCAGGCGCTGACCAAGGCGACAGAGGACGCCGGCTACCCGTCCAGCGTCAAGCAATAGGCGGGCATTCCGATGGCAAATTCTTTCAATCTGTTCACACGGATCGGTGACAAAGCCGGTTCCGTCGGCGTGCTGGTTTCCGCCATAGGTTGCGCCTCGTGCTTTCCCGCCCTTGCCAGCCTGGGCGCCACGATCGGACTGGGCTTTTTGAGCCAATGGGAAGGCCTGTTCATCACCACGCTGTTGCCGTTGTTTGCCGGCGTGGCTCTGCTCGTCAATGCCCTCGGCTGGTTCAGTCACCGGCAGTGGCGACGCGCTGCGCCTGGCCTGATCGGCCCGGCCCTGGTGCTGGTAGCGGTGTTTTTGATGCTGGCTCACGGCTGGCGGAGCGGCTGGCTGCTCTATATCGGCCTGGCCGTCATGTTTGGGGTGTCCATCTGGGACTTCGTGTCGCCCGCGCACCGCCGTTGCTCCCCGGCGTCCTGTCCGACGCCGCCAAACCAGTGAACCTGACAAGAGACGATTCAATGAGTAACGTTATGACCGAACTGAAAATCATTGGCATGACCTGCGCATCCTGTGTCGTGCATGTGAAAGAGGCCTTGGAGAAGATTCCGGGCGTGCATCGGGCGGATGTTTCCTACGCCAGTGGGAGGGCCGAATTGAAGGTCGACGAGGCCGTAAGCCGTGAACAAATGCAGGCCGCCGTCGAGGCCCTGGGGTATCGAGCGGCGTTCGAAGACATCACGCTACCTACCCGTCCCGGCCTGCTCGATAAGGCACGGGGCTGGCTGAGCGGTGGCACTGACGCCGGGAAAGAGGGTGACAGGCTTCACGTGGCGGTTATCGGCAGTGGTGGCGCCGCCATGGCGGCCGCGCTCAAGGCGGTAGAAAGGGGGGCCCGCGTCACCCTGATCGAGCGCGGCATCATCGGCGGCACCTGCGTCAACGTCGGCTGCGTGCCCTCCAAGATCATGATTCGCGCCGCGCACGTGGCCCATCTGCGCCGCGAAAGTCCGTTTGATGGCGGACTGCCCGCCACGCCGCCGCTTGTCTTGCGCGAACGGTTGCTCGCCCAGCAACAGGGTCGTGTCGACGAACTGCGCCACGCCAAGTACGAAGGCATTCTGGAAAGCACCCCAGCCATCACCGTGCTGCGTGGCTCCGCCCGCTTCCAGGACAGCCACACGCTCAGTGTGGAACTGGTCGAGGGGGGCGAGCGCATCGTGACCTTCGACCGCTGCCTGATTGCCACCGGCGCCAGTGCGGCCGTGCCGCCGATTCCCGGACTGCAAGATACCCCCTTTTGGAACTCGGAAAAGGCGCTGGCAAGCAGCAGTATTCCGCAACGGCTCGCCGTGATCGGCTCATCCGTGGTGGCCTTGGAGCTGGCGCAAGCCTTTGCCCGGCTGGGTAGCCGCGTCACCATCCTGGCGCGCAACTCGCTGTTCTTCCGTGAAGATCCGGCCATCGGCGCAGCGCTGACGGCGGCCTTCCGCCTGGAGGGCATCGAAGTGCTGGAACAGACGCAAGCCAGCCAGGTGGCCCATGCCAACGGCGAGTTCGTGCTGACCACCAAGCACGGTGAAGTGCGGGTCGACCAACTGCTCGTCGCCACCGGACGCACGCCCAACACCCACGGCCTGAACCTGGAAGCGGCCGGCGTGCAGCTGGATGAACGCGGTGCCATCCAGATCGACCAGGGCATGCGCAGCAGCAAAGCGGATATTTATGCGGCCGGCGACTGCACCAACCAGCCGCAGTTCGTCTATGTCGCGGCGGCGGCCGGCAATCGCGCGGCGATCAACATGACCGGCGGCGAGGCAATGCTCAATCTCGACACCATGCCGGCCGTGGTGTTCACCGATCCGCAGGTGGCCACCGTCGGCTTCAGCGAAGCGGAAGCGCACCAAGCCGGCCTCGAAACCGACAGCCGCACCTTGACCCTGGACAACGTGCCGCGCGCTCTGGCGAACTTTGACACACGGGGGTTCATCAAGCTGGTCGCCGAAACGGGCTCGGGCCGACTGCTGGGCGTGCAGGCAGTGACCCCGGAAGCGGGCGAGCTGATTCAGACGGCCGCCCTCGCCATCCGCGCCCGGATGACGGTGCAGGAACTAGCCGACCAATTGTTCCCCTACCTGACCATGGTCGAGGGCCTGAAGCTCGCGGCGCAAACCTTCAGTAAGGACGTGAAGCAATTGTCCTGCTGCGCCGGGTAAAGAATGCGAGGTGCAAACATGAACATTAAGACTAATGAACTCGGCAGGGGTGACAGCCTGCGCCAGACATGGCAGGTGATCAGCTTCTGGGGGCTGCCTGCCGTTGTCGCGACGCTAACCATTCTTCTGGCAGATCGACACCCCACGCTATTCCTGGCCGCAAGCGCCGCGCTGGCGGTGATGGGTGGCGCCTGCCTGGTCAATGCCGCACGCTGCCGCCGACTTCACTGCTACCTCACGGCGCCGTACTTCCTGTTGCTCGCGCTCGGCGGGCTGCTGGCTTATGGCTTCGACCCGCATGGCGAGCAGTTCTCCAGACTGTGGCTATTGCTGGCACTGGGGGCGGCACCCTTGCTCATCTGGCTGCCCGAGCGCCTGGCCGGCCGAAAGTACCTTGGCGCTCCAGGGTGCGGAGAAGGCCGGGAGTGTCGGTGATGTAGGCCCTCTCAGCAGCCCTGATTGGCCGGGAACGCTTCGGTCTCCGTAATAGTGCTGCGAGCCAAGGACGTTATGCGAGGACTCCGTGTGCTTTTCGGTTTCGCCTGCTCTTCCGAACAACCGAACGACTCCAGCCGACAACAGATGTGCACGCTCATGAAGTTCATTCAAAGTTTTTTGGGGCCTCGCGGCCCCAGGGACACGACATTCGAGGCGGGCAGCTAGTTGGCCGCATGGGGGTGGGTCGGACTGAAAAGCCCTGATTTAGGCTGCGAAGGACGAAAAATTGTTAGCGTAACAATATCGTTAAATATCAATATGTTATGCACTACTAACTGTTAGCGTCATTCAGATACAACGACGGCTGTGTGGTGAGCCGCAGCAACGAGGCCAAGGCGCTGGGCATTGGCATGGGCGAGCCGTTCTTCAAGATCCGCGACCTGGTGCAGGCGCATGGCGTGCTGGCGTTCAGCAGCAACTATGCGCTGTACGGCGACGTTTCCGCACGGGTGGTACGGGTGCTGCGCGGGCTGGCACCGCGTCTGGAGGTTTATTCGATCGACGAGAGCTTTCTCGACCTGGCGGGCCTCGGCCGGCCGCTGGCCGGTTACGGCCGGCACATTCGCGCGGAGGTGCAACGGCTGACGGGCATGCCGGTGGGGGTGGGCATCAGCACCACGAAGACCTTGGCCAAGTTGGCCAACTGGGCCGCCAAGCGGCGTAGCCAGAGCGGGGTGGTGGTGGCCACCCGGCCCGAGCAGCAGGCGGCGTTGCTCAAGGACGCGCCGCTGGGCGAGGTGTGGGGCGTGGGGCGCAAGCTGCAGGCGCACCTGGGCGCGCTGGGTGTTAAAACCGCCTGGGATCTGGCGCAGCAGGACGCCTGGACGATGCGCAAGCAGTTCTCGGTGGTGCTGGAGAAGACCATTCGTGAGCTGCGTGGCGAGCCGTGCTTCGCCCTGGACGAGGGGACGGAGCCGAAGCAGATGATCACCTGCAGCCGCAGCTTCTCGCGCCGGGTGACGGAGCTGGCGCCGCTGCGCGAGGCGGTGGCCAGCTACGCCTGCCGCGCAGCGGAGAAGCTGCGCACGCAAGGCGATGTGTGCCAGCTGCTGCAGGTGTATATCCGCACCGGGGTGTTCAACCCGGACGAGCCGCGCTACGCGCGCACCGCCAGCGTGCCGCTGCACACGCCGAGCAACGACTCGCGCGACCTGGTGCAGGCGGCGCTGGCCGGGCTGGAGGGTATCTACCGGCCCGGCTACCGGTACCAGAAAGCCGGGGTGATGCTGATGAACCTGGCCAGCCCCGGGCAGGTACAGGCCGACCTGTTCGCCCCGGCGCCGCGGCCGCGCAGCGCGGCGCTGATGGCAACCGTGGACAGGATCAACACCAGCATGGGCCGCGGCACCGTGCGCCTGGCGCGCGTGCCGGCCCTGGGCGGCTGGTCGATGAAGCAGGAGCTGCGTTCTCCGGGGTACACCTGCCGCTGGGACGAGCTGCCAAGGGTACGTTAGATCATGAACAGGTGAGGGAGCCGCCGTTGCTGACAGCGACCTACCAAGCGTTCCAAAGATAAAGGAGGGTGTGAAAGACCCACTACCATTAAGTCAGCTGCTGCCGGTCGCGACAGACTGAAGTCGAACCACGGCTATCGGTCGTGGTAGGCAACAACCGGTCAGAAGCGGTCGATGATTCCAATAAATCCGCCCCCTTTTTCCCGTAACTCCTGGCTACCTGCGACCAAGTCTAAGCAAGCTTCTGTGTCAGCTGCCCGATGAATAGCCGCAGCCATTCGTGCTGAGGCTTACTGTTCTTGGCAATGTCCCAAACCATGAAGCATCGAAATGATGGAACCGGAATCGGCGCCGGACAAATACTTAGCCGAGTCATGGCCGAATAGCTCTCGGCGGCGAACGTGGGAATTGTGGCTATCGCGCCGCTGCTGATCAACGTGGTGAGCGCGCCACTGAAGTGGGTGAATGAGGCTATAACACGCCTCGAATAGCCCGCCGCTTCGAACATGTCGTCGATAAAGCCGCGGCGGCCGTCATAGGAAACTCGCACATGGCTTGCCTCGAAGTACTCCTCCAGGCCGATAGGTGTGCCTGCGTTGTCTGCGCCAGGCAGGTACAAGCAGGAGTATGACGAGGAAAACAGCACCTTGGATGAATACCCGCTGCTGAAGTCTTTCGGCTCGCTGCAAATCACTAGATCCATGTCCGGATCTTGTAGCGACTGTTTCCACAGTGAGCTGTTGCTCTGATGGAACGAAAAGCTCACTCCCAGCCCCTGATCCGCTGCGGCGTTAACGATCCGCGGAGCGAGATAGGCCTCAATATCATCGGACAGACCGATGTTGAAAATGTAGCTCGAGTCGTGTGCGGAGAAATCCGGCTCTGCCCCAAGCACGCCTGAGATAGACGTAAGGGCCTCGGCGATCTTCGGCGCCAGCTCCATCGCCCTACGGGTTGGCTGCATTCCGGAAGCGGTGCGGATAAAGAGCTCATCTCCGAAATGCTCACGCAAACGACGCAACGCCGAGCTAACTGCCCCCTGGGTCACATGCAGCATGGCCGAGGCTCGGGTGGCACTGCGCTCGGTCATCAGGCAGTGGAACGTCAGCAGCAGGTTCAGATCAATTCTCGAGATATTACGTACACTAATCCGGCTCATATTTTCTAATCGTTTGCTCTGCGGCCGAGAGGATTCATAGTCTGCTGCCCATACACACCTAAGAAAAGCTGGGGAGCACCGTGGACGCAATTAATAAAAACGTAAATCCAAGCAGTATCCATACCAAGGGTGAGCAGTCAGACATTCGCAAGCGTGCAATCGCGGTGGGTATCGGCAACTTCATGGAGTGGTTCGACTTCGCCATCTACGGCTACTTCGCTGCCGTGATCGGTATGTTGTTCTTCCCCTCTAGCGCCCCAGGTGTATCGCTGCTGTCGTCGCTGGCAGTGTTCGCCGTAGGCTTCGTATCGCGACCATTTGGAGCATTGATTCTGGGGCCCATCGGTGACCGCCTCGGTCGCCGCGCGGTGCTTATCATCACTGTCTTCGGTATGGGTGTGTGCACCACGATCATCGGACTTTTGCCCACCTATGAGGCAATCGGTATCGCTGCACCTGTCTTGCTGATCGTCATGCGTTTCGTGCAAGGCATGATGGTAGGGGGCGAATGGTCTAGCGCAGGTATCTACATCGTAGAGAGTGCTCCGTCCAACCGCCGCGCGACGGCAGCCAGCGTTATCACTGGAACGGCTGGCTTGGCCTTCTTGTTTGGTACGTTCACCGCCGCGAGCCTCACCTCAACACTCGATGACCAGCAACTGGCGTCCTGGGGCTGGCGGATCCCATTCGTTGCCTCCATCGTGATGACCGGTATCGCCATCTTCATCCGCCGGAAGCTGGGTGATACCCCCGTGTATGAAGAGCTGGTACGTCAACGCGATTCACAACAGTTCGAAGCACCGAGCAAGTCTGTACACCGTCGCGCCTTCATCACTACTTTCGCGTTCTCAGCGCTGTTCGGCGTCTCGCTCTACTACTTCATCACCTACGCCAATAACCACCTGGTCACTACCGTTGGGCTACCACGAAGCAATGCACTATGGCTGTGCAGCATCGCGCTGGTTGTCTATGTCATTGCCAATCCACTGATCGGCCGGCTCAGCGACAGCATCGGGCGACGCAAGCTGCTGCTCAGTGCTGCTGCCGCACTCTCTGTACTGGCCTATCCAATCTTCCTGCTGCTCAACACCGGCAACCAAGTGGCAATCCTCGCAGGATTGATCGTTCTGGGACTACTTGTGGCTGTAACTGCGGTGATGGATGTGGTGCTGCTGGTTGAAGTCTTTCCAGCGTCCATCCGCTCCACGGGAGCAGCGCTCGGTCACAACCTGGCCCTGGCGACACTCGCAGGCCCAGGCCCCTTCATTGCCGCCGCCCTGATTAGCCAGACTGGCGACGCGAACATCCCTGCCGCCTATCTAGCAGCCGTCTCGCTGGCATGCCTCATCGTGCTGTGGAAGACCTTGCCGGAAACCCGCGACAACGACATCACACGTTTCTAGGTTCTTACTGCCCTCAGGAGTTTTTCATGACCAAAATTGCAGTCATCCAGGCCGCCTCTGTTCCTTATGATCCTGCAGCCAGCGTTGAAAAGGCTTCCACAATTCTGCGGCGCGTAGCAGATCAAGGTGCAAGGCTGGCCGTATTCCCTGAAGCGTTCATTGGCGGATATCCCAAGGGGATAGCTTTCGGTAGCGTAGTGGGTAATCGCAGCATCAGCGGGCGTGAGCTGTACCAACGCTATGTCGATGGGGCTGTGACGCTGGATGGGCCGGAACTGGCATTGCTTGCTGAAAGTGTCGAGCACACAGGGGTTACCACTGTGATTGGTGTAATCGAGCGCTTCGGTCGCACCCTTTACTGCACCGCGGTCACCATCGCCCCAGGCCGGGGTATTGCCGGTTACCACCGCAAGCTGATGCCCACCGGCCAGGAACGACTAATTTGGGGCTTCGGTGATGGCTCGACAATCGAGCCTGTAGAAACTGATTTTGGCGTCCTGGGGAGCGTGATTTGCTGGGAGAACTACATGCCAGCACTACGCCAGGCCATGTATGCCCAGGGTGTTCAGATCTACTGCGCCCCGACAGCAGATGACCGTCCGTCCTGGGCCAGCTCCATGGTGCACATTGCTCTTGAAGGGCGTGTTTATGTGTTGTCAGCCTGCCAGGCAATCCGTCTTGGTGAATACCCACAACAGCACCGCGATGCATTCGGCCTGGAGTTCAACGAGGACGATTACGTGATGCGAGGGGGCAGCATGGTTGTAAGTCCGCTCGGAGAAGTACTGGCAGGGCCGGTGTTCGACTGCGAGACAGAAATCTATGCAGACCTCAATATGGATCTGCTTAGCCAAGCCAACTTGGACTTTGATGTCGTCGGCCATTATGCCCGGCCGGACATCTTTGAACTCAAGGTGAACATTGCCCCGCAGGCCCCGGTAACCCTGGAGCGATAAGTAGAGCCTGTTTAGTGAAATCCTCCCTTTGACCGTCCAGTTTGGGCATGACTGCTTTAGGGATAGAGCCGCCGCAAGGCGGCTTTTTATTGCTGGCCAGGTTGTTGCCGCCATTTCCTGTGTAGCGAGGGCTTAGGCCCAAACCGATTTGCCAAGACAGATAACTCACCGACTTAACGTCCGCTTGTGGCCGGTAGCCGCCCGTCGCGGCTGGCCGCAATCGGCCATAGCTGTCGCTCGAGCTTAGCAGTTAATGTCAGTTGGACAGAGATCGCTGTCGTTATTCATGGCTCCCCGCGGTGGCACTCTGCCCACTGCGAGATGTATCGTCTCCTTGCGCCATTCTGCGCAGCCAGGGAGGACAGCCAGTGATTTCTATCGGTGACATCTACAACCAAGACATCAATTTCCTCTTCGGATCAGGAGCATCGTTCGGCCTGCTCCCGACCCTCCAACTGCAGGTTCGGACTGGTGAGGGCAACTCGCGCTACACGCTGGAAGATCTAGCCACTAAATTTGAGCATGAGGGCGACGAGCGCCTAATTCCGCTGTTCATGCATTACTACGCCAGCTGTATCCGCCCGGCCGAGGAGCTTAGCCTGGAACAGGCAGGGGCCGTAGAGGCAGGCGCCATGGTTATCAAGAACTACCGCACCTTCCTAACGACAGCACTCGAAATGGTAAAACGCCGCAAAGCTCTGGATCGTCGTTGCAATGTGTTCACGACGAACTACGACGGTTGCTTCCCGCTCGTGGCCGACGCGCTTATCAAGGAAGGCCACACTGACTTCGTATTGAATGATGGCGCACGGGGTTTCACGCGGCGCATCCTACAGGCCCGAAATTTCGGGTCTTATCTTTGCCAGGCTGGTGTCTTCGGCCGTCATCAGAGCAGCATCCCTCAGATCAATCTGATCCATTTGCATGGGTCGGTCTATTGGAGCAAGTTGGACACCGCCATTCAGGTCAGCTACGACCTGTCTAGCCGTGAAGAACTGCTGGACGCTGGTGCTATGGCGTTGCTGCAGCCATTTTCGGCTGCGCTTAATAACCCTGCCTCGACACTTGCCGACGTCCCAGTCCCAGATTTCGCCGATGATGAACTGGACGCCTTTTGGGACAAATACAAGCGGATTCCAATCGTGAACCCGACCAAGTGGAAGTTCCACGAGACAGTCTACGAGGAGCATTACTATCAAATGCTGCGGCTGCTCAGTTATGAGCTTGAGAAGCCCAACGCCGTGCTCATCACCTTCGGGTTCTCGTTTGCCGACGAGCACATCCTCAACCTCGTGATGCGTTCTCTTTCCAATCCGGGTCTGCAGGTGTTTGTTTGCTGTTACAGCCAGTCTGGGCATGCCGAAATGGAGGGAAAGTTCAAGGGAAACCGTAACGTAAAGTGCCTGATGCTGCAGAGTGGAGATATGGACTTCACCGCATTCAATGAGCAGGTATTGGCTTGGCCGGAGGGTGCGGCTCTTGCACCTACTACCCACATAGCTCCAGCAGCTCTTCCTGCGGCCGATGCAGACCTTGAGAGCCAGTTATGAGTATTCGCGTTGGCGAGGTCATCGCCGTCCATGGAACAAAATTGGTTCTGAAGATCGACGAACAGTCGAGCAAGGAAACCCTGTTCTATGAAGGAGAGAAATACAAGGGAGTCTCAATTCGCGAATACCTATCCATCCAGCGCGGCTTCCGCGACATCATCTGCATCGTCGAGGGCGAATATCTGGACGAAAGCCGCACCGAGATGCATGACGGCCGGCAGACGTTTGTGCGGAAAGTAGAGGCTAGGCCGATTGGATACTTCGACCGTTCTGGCTTCACTCAGGGCATCAAGTACCTACCAATGATCCAGGACGCGGCTTACCTGCTTCCCGAGGATAAAATCAGGTCCATCTTCGATCGCAATGCGGACAGCGATTTCAGAGTTGGGACCATGCTGAAAGAAGAAATCGCGGTTGGGTTGCCGTGGAAGCGACTCTTCAACAGTCATATCGGCATCTTCGGCAATACCGGAAGCGGCAAGTCGAATACTCTGGCAAAGCTATACACTGTTCTTTTCGATCAAAAGCTGCCTTTCATTACAGGTAAGAGCCGCTTCATTGTCTTAGATTTTAATGGTGAGTACGGCGGCGAGCAGCTCGCGGCTGCGGATCACAAAACCGTCTATCAGTTGTCAACGCTTACCGCCCCAGACCTGAACGATCCCGCTTCCCGGTTTCCGCTGGCAACGCAGGAGTTCTGGCAGCTCGAGACTATGTCACTGCTCTTTCAGGCCACACCAAATACACAAAGGCCTTTCCTCAATCGTGTGATTGCAGGTTGGGAACGCTATGGAGCGATACAGGGCTCACTTGCGAACTATGCGAAGAGAATGTTCCAGAAGTCGTTCTGCGCCGGTGAGGTTAAGCCTGCGACGCTGGATTTGATGAGGACCGTCGCGCGGCGCATGGAGAACCAGCAAGTCCAAGACCTGCTGGCAGAAGTCACCTGGCACCGGACAGGTGGTCGCTTTACCTACAACGAGCAGTTCATCGGTACCGATGGCGCGCGATACGCAGCGCATATCGCCCCAACTGTAGAAACGTTGGACGCCGATGGGCTTGATGAATTTGATCAGCTTGTACTCCGCGTCAACCTGCAGCTGTTGTCAGACTTGAACGCAGGATATGTTCAGTTCGAGCATATCCAGCCGCTTCTGAAGCGCGTCGAGTCCTCACTCGCCAACCTGCGTAAGGTGCTGATGGTTTCGGATTTTCCGCAAGATGACCGCCTGCTCACGGTCATTTCGATGCGCCGCTGCAACAACGAGATCAAGAAAGTTCTGCCGCTGCTGTTCGCCAAGCATTACTACAACAGCCACAAGGCCACAGTCGCTAATCCACCCGACCGCACCATCCATCTCATCGTTGACGAGGCACACAATATCCTATCCGACCAATCTGCAAGAGAAAGTGAAACCTGGAAGGACTATCGGCTCGAACAGTTCGAGGAGATCATCAAGGAAGGGCGAAAATTCGGTATGTTCATTACCATCGCCAGCCAGCGCCCCGCTGATATCTCGCCCACAATCGTCTCGCAGCTACACAATTTCTTCATTCACCGCTTGGTGAATGATCGAGATCTGTACTTGATCGACAATACGATCTCTACGCTGGATTCTTTGTCTCGCAGCCTCATCCCGGGACTCTCTCAAGGGTGTTGCGTGGTCACTGGTACCGCTTTTGAGCTGCCAATGGTGATCCAGGTCGACCGGCTGCTAGACGGTAAGCAGCCTGCCAGTGAGGACGTCGATCTTGACAGACTTTGGAGTGATGCTCTGGCAGTTGGGGCGGAGGAGTAGAGCTAGTCAGAGCACCAATAGTGCTACACAACCTTCTCTCGGCCGGCGATAGCCGGTAGACATTGACCAAGCGAACAGTTGAGGGATTAACCGGGATTAACCCCATCTTGAGAGCCGCCATGAATAAGTTTTCCGAAGATGATGTTCACAAGCATCTCCACGCTACGGGCTTGGAGGCTGTAATTGTCGACTGCCCTCTATTTGACGTGGATGAGGTTGAGCCGTGCGCTGAGGAACCTGATTTCCAACTCTGGCGAATCATCAAGTCTCGCGCACTTGCGAAGCTGGAACGCCTTCACGGAACAATTCGCTATGGGACCTTCGTCGGAACCAAAATCAAGCTTCCAACTGATCACACCAGGCCGATGGAACTCGACTTGCTCGGCACCCATGAGGATGGCCTGTTCGTCTTGGAGCTAAAAATCGACCGATCTGCAGAACGTAATGCGTTCTCCGAGCTGTTCGCTTACAGCAATTACATTGCCGGTATTTTCGCCCTATCAGGACACCAAGACATCACCAATGTCTTGGTCGCAAATCTCGACAACAAGATAACCAAACAGGCTTTTCTTTATGATCTCCTGATCAACGAGAGAGATATTATCGTCTATCGCCCAAGCTTCCCCGGCGGAAACCTAGAGAGCTTGCAGCTCGACCTCTACCTGCCAAGCGACGATGACTTTCGTCACTTCACAAACGAGCTGTTGTCACACGACGCGATGAGTTGTGTGGTGATTTCCTTCCACGACCTCGATGGTTGGTTCGATAGCGAAGAGAATGGGGGAGGGCTTAACGATTGGACCACCGAGCACTTGTCGGGACTCAGCGGCTATGCCGCCCAGTTAATGGAGGCCGAGCGACTGCACGGATTCTGCTTCATTCGAAAACCTTGGCGTGAGATTCCCTGCCACTATCGCAACAGCCTTTTTATATGCGCGCTCAACCCCTTTAGAATCGCGGAGCCAAACCGTGCTAATTCGATCCTATCGCAACTGGATGAGAGCGAGCACGAGTCATTTCTGGAGACGCCTGAGCTGGCTTTTGAGGGGCGACTGATCCGACTTGCGCAGCGGACTATCAAGGATTGGCGGTTGCAGGAGCTGAGTGCAACACGGTTATTGAATTGAAGCCGGAGCATCATGCCGCATTGCCATGGCATTTTGCATGACCTCTCCCATCACCTCGATGGGGCATTTGAAGTCGAAGCGCTTGCGCGGTCGCATGTTCAGTTGCAGCGCAATGGCGTCCAGCTCCTCCTGGCTATGTACCGACAGGTCTGTGCCCTTGGGCAAGTACTGGCGAATCAGGCCGTTGATGTTTTCGTTGCTGCCGCGCTGCCAGGGGCTGTGCGGGTCGCAGAAGTAGATCGCCACGCCGGTTCTTTGGGTGATCTCGGCGTGTCGCGCCATCTCCCGGCCCTGGTCGTAAGTCATGCTCTTGCGCATCTCCAGCGGCATGCTATTGAGCGCGGCGCTGAAGCCTTCCAGCGCCGAAGTCGCCGTCGCGTCGTTCATCTTCACCAACATCAGGTAGCCACTGGTGCGTTCCACCAGCGTACCGACGGACGAGGCGTTGGCCTTACCCTTGATGAGGTCGCCTTCCCAATGCCCCGGCATCAGCCTGTCTTCAATCTCCGGCGGGCGCACATGAATACTGACCATCTCGGGGATCTGGCCGCGCCGATCCACGCCACCAGAGCGCGGCCGGCGCGTCGTCTTGCCTTGGCGCAGACAGATGATCAGCTCCTTACGCAGCTCACCCACTGGCAGGGCATAGATCGCGTTGTAGATCGTCTCGCGACAGACGTAGGCATCTCGCAGGTTGGGTATGTTCATGCTGCGCAGCTTGCCGGCAATCTGCTCGGGAGACAAACGCTCACGCAGCATATGGGTCACCAGTTCGAAGCGCTCGCTACCCGGCAACAGTTTTCGCATCGGTCGACAAACCTGGCGGCGGGCCTGCATTTGCTGCTGGGCCAGGCGGGCCGAGTAGCCACCGCAAGCACCTCGGTTACGGCGCAGCTCACGGCTGATGGTCGAAGGGGATCGGTTGATCAAGCAGGCAATCCTGCGCAGGCTGAAGCCTTGGGTACGACCGATTTGAATGGTGGCGCGCTCTTCAACGCTGAGTTCGGTATAAGACATAGGGGCAGCACCGTACCGGAAAGGTCAGGTGTTGCACTCAGTTTTTGCCGCCGCCATTGTCTTACCGACGATTACAGTGCGGAAGTCGTGACCCCCTACTGGGGGGCGATCGTTACCGACAGCCAAGAGGTCGTCTTCACCCATAACTTCGCATTCCGGCCGACGGGTATTATGCGTGAGGCCTACTCTGGCTTCCTCAATGAACGCTACGCCCGCGAAGCATCAGGTCAGGGTTGGAGCGGGGATATATCCATTCTAAAGATTAACGAGATCCACAACTGGCTACGCGCTTGGATGTTTATGGAGGGCTGCGGGTTTAAGGCTGGTGAGACGCTAGATGACGAGGCGGATGGCGACACCTGAATCGCTCCTGATTTGCTAGACACGCCCGAATGGCTGCACTTGGCCGATTCCTGCCTAATCCGAAAGGCTCAAAGCGGTCAAAAGCGGTCATTGTTGGCCAGCTGCAACAGACCGCTTCATTAACAAGAAAATTATTCAGGTGTGAGCATGGAAATCAAATCGCTGGCGACGATAGCCATGATTGAGTATGTGATTTGCTACTGTTGCTCCTCTGGTACCCTCATCCCCGGTTATGGCTTGTAATATGGCCAGGTCATCAACTCGCACCCCTCCAGAACTTAGCGCGGAGCATGGTCCAAGTGCTCGAATTTCAGGACGTAGCGGCCATGAGTACTTCCCAAGTATAAGTTTCCGAACACCGGATCAGATCTTTTTTTGAAGCTGTGAAACCGGCCGCTCCAACATCGATTGCGTCAGCCCGTGCATATCCGCATTGGCTTGCCAGATCAAAAACCGGCTATGCATATCTCGAACAGCCGCTAACAGCTTCTGCTTGGTCGCTGTCAGTTCCTCGATGCGCTCGTTGGCTGTCTGAATATCGCCAATCCAGCCCGGCTTCAGCTTCTTGGCCTTCAATGCCGCCTTGCGATTCTTCATCGCCAAATCCACGGCAGGTAGATTCATCAGGGACTGGCGAGCACGACTGATACCCAGTTTTTCTTTGCAGGCATCAACAAGCAAAGGCCAGGTCAGCTTCGGCTCTGACCATTCCTCAATTAGCTTAATGATGCGTTTCTCATCCTTTGGCGTTAAATGCCCCATCGTTAACCCTCGATCTCATCCAGCAAGGCCAAGACGTCATCCAACGATGGCAACGCCTCTTGCGCCTGGTTCTCTTCAATGACTTTGACTTCGATCAACCCCGACATTGCGGCGGCGTTCTTGGTCAGCGTCCAACCGTTGTCGGCGTTCCACACAATGTCACCGTTTTCGAGTTCGGGGTTTTCCAGCGTTTGGATGAGCGCCTCGCACTTAAAGAGCTTCTCACCCAGTTTTTTGGCCGACTCCGATGCCCCAAACACGCCCCGAGACTGCGCATCCAGGGCTTTATCGAGACGACGTTTAAGGTCGTCGCGTTCTTCCCTGAGGTTGCCCAGCTTTACGTCATCCCCTTTGACGCAACCGAGCCGCCCGCAGTCCAAACAGGCGCCCATTTTCGGGCAGGGCTCGGATGCGAAGTTGTGCACACAAACGCCGAGATGGGTTTGATGGATAATTCGGTCCTGCTCTTCCTCGCGCAGTTTCCTTACATCAGCAAGATTCAGAGGCTGATTGGTTTTTACCTTGTCCAGACGCTGAGCAGCGGTGCTGTTCTTCGTTTTGGGGTGGTAAGCCGCAACCCCTTGGGTGCGCTCCTCGATAGTCTCGTGGTTGTAAACCGATCCCATCGTCGTGCGCCCGGAGAAGGCGTCAATCAGGAGCTGCGACAGACCGGCCTGGTGCATCCGCGTGTTCAATTCGTGTCGAAACGCATGCGTGTTGACCTTGACACCGGGGTATCCATGGCGCTCGAACAGACTTTTCCTTGCCGGGTTGTTCGTAATGGCTAATTGCGCCTTCATTCGGTTAGGGTTCGCCGCGATCTCTACGCCAAACCCGTGCGTCACAGCGGTGCCACCTGCGTCTTCAGCCAACGCTCCCGTGCGCACGGTGAACAAGGCATCACGAAACTTCACCCGCGCCTTGCCCTCCGTGTACGGCGTGGTGTAGGGAAAATCCTTTGGGAGATACTTCTCACGCAGCAGCACATTGAGCGTGCGCAGCGTGATCACACACCGGTCGTCAAACTCAACACCCTGGACTCCTGGCTTGTCCTTCACGTATATCCGCGTCCCTCTACTGGTATCCAAACCATCACGAATCTCGGCCAAGAGGGCTCGAGCGGCGGGGCTGAGCGCCTTTTTCTGCTCCAAGGGTTTTAGGAAACCTTTTTGGAATATAGTTCGCGGGTTTTGGCTCTCATGAACTCTGAGTTTCAGCGCGGCACAGGCTTCGGCATAGGTGAGCGGTTCATCAGGCCCCTTGGGTGGCAGCCCTTCATGGGGCGGAAACTCATCGGGATGATCTTCCAGCCAGGCGGCGTAAGCCCGCGCCTCATTGGTGATCGGTTTCAGTAAGGCGATGACCCGCTCGACGACCGGCTCCATCTCGGGCTTAACGACTGGCTTCAGCGTGACCTGGTTTATCTTTTCCGCGTACCAGCGCAGGAACATGCGCCGTTTGCCGTGGATATCCTCTTTGAACACCCGAAAATCCAATTCAACATCCGCCAACTCACCCACGCGACTCGGGGTGCTCAGCAACAGCGCACAGGCGGATGTCACAACGATATCCAGAGGGCGGGTCAATTCGTTAGTGAACACTTCCCCGAGCGCTTTGATCGCTTCGGGGCTGGGCAGTTTCTGTTCCCGATCCGCTTGTTGCTGCTTGAGCGTGCCACGCGGCTTAATCGTCAGCGGAGAGGTCCACCGAAAATCGGTCTTGAGCAGTTTTTTGGCCCGCATCAGGGTGATGAGGGCCTCAAGTGCCTTGCTGCTAGCGTATGCGTTATTGCCTTTTGCCCAGTGACGACTCAGGTGCTCGCACGCTTTATTGCAGACACCGGCGGACACCTGCGTCACATCCCGCGTGCCGGTCAGCTCGACCAAGGCGGCTTCCAGCACCTTCAGGGCACTCAGCCAGTCACTAATTGCCTTTTTCTGCAAATACACCCGTCGGTACACCATGATGGCCTTGGCAAACTCCGTGAAGGGTGCCTGTATCGCCTTTGGAGCTGCATTGGTCGATCCCAGCGCCGTGAAGCTACATTTTTGGACGCCATGCTTGTGCCAACTGCCGTCCTCCCAGCAAATACTCGAGTGCACGCGACTGGGAATGCCTTTGGGCAGGGTCTGTTTTGCCCATTCGATAAACGCCGCGAGCTGAGCCTCCGCAGCCAGTTGGCTCCTGGGCTTGAAATCAACAATGTTGTGCGTCAGTTCAGAATCAAACGCATCGGTCATTCGCCTTTCCTCCCTGATTGGCGCGCGGCCTCACAATCCAGAATCACCTTGCGGCACGCCAGAATGGCCCGATCCCAGAGCACGCCGGTCGTTTTATCCGTGGCAATGGTTTGCGCCCGCCGACGTTCCAATCGCTCAAGGATCGCGCGGTGATTGGCGTACAGAAGGGGTTGGAATTTTCCGCATGCGTAACAGGTAAAGGGCGCATCGAGATGGCAGGCGGCAGTGGCACCGCACACTGCCAGATCCTCGATTTGTCGATCCGCTCGATCCCCGTTTTTTGCTGAGGTGCGATCCGTGACGATGATCCCTGTGAACGCATTCACAACCAAGGCCAGATGGTCGCTCATCTTCGCGTCGATCAAGGCCAGCAGCTCCGGCGACACCTGGCGGTACTTTCGCACTGTCTGAGTATTCTTGTGCATCAATGCGCTGGCCATCGTCCACTCATCCAGCCCGGCATTGGACAGGTCCGTGCCGAGGGTGTGCCTGAACCGGTGCCCCCGCGTCACTTTCAGCGGCTGATGGGTGCGAGGCGAAATCGGAAAGCCCTCCATCCGCTCGATGCGATCAAGCCATCCCTGAACCGTGCCTGCTCCAACATGAAAGATTGGCTGCGGCGCCTCTTCGAGGGCTTTTTGCAGGGGGCTATCGAGTAAAACAGGGGGGGTCACCCGATCCGGAAATTCTGCTTCATCATCCATCTTCCGACGAAAGAGCGGCACATTCTCAATGGCTGCATCCCAGTCGGCGCGGTCTGGATAGGTTTGCCAGAGTTGCGCCAGAACCATGGCCTTGTAGGCCAGCACGGTGTTGTACAGGTCCTCATCCAGACTGAAGGTTTCGGACTTTGCTCGCCAACCCGCCTCGCCGTCTTTTTGCTTTGCCCAATGAAACCTGACCTTGCAGCCCTGATCGGTCTTCGTGAAATCACCAAAAACCATCATGCGCACCTGAGCGCCACGCTGCCCGTAAATCATCAACAGGCGCAGATACAGGTATTGCTCGGGATCTAGCTGACCGTGACAGAACTGCTCATGTATCCATTGGTGCAGCGCGTTCTGCTCCACCTGGGTGAACGGGCCATGTTCGGGGTCCAGGCTGAGGATCACATCGTGGCTGGATTTCTTTTTTCTGGGCAGTGCCTGGTAGGCCTCGATCAGGGATTGGGGCGGATGTTGTTCGAGGGATTCGCAGTCGTGCCAAAACGCCATGAAAGCGGCGAACTGACTGAACTCGCCGACGTTAAAGCGCTCCCGCAGAGCGATCAGGTGATCCTCGTTGAGCGGGTCAAGACCGGCCTGAGCAGCCCGCGACAACACACTGGCGACTTTAGCAACCGAGCCCGTTGCATGATCAGCCATTCGATAGGCCAGGGCGGCGTGCAACCAGGGCTGCCAATCCGGCGAGACGCAGGCAAGGGCCGCTTTCCAGTTGACTGGGTTTTTGGTCGATTTATCGGGTTTCCACATGGGGTGAGTCGGTGTGAAAACTTCCCCGCACTTGGCCAGGCGAGGCGTGTTCAGCCATGCATTGAGGCTGTCCTTCGTGGGTGCATGAAGTGCTTCGACGCAGATTTTCACTTTGAACCGCCCGGTGTCTCGGCCTTTTGACGGATGGCCTTAAACCTCTCGGCCCGCTTCTGTATCGCGTTGTCCGCCTCTTCTTTCCAGAATTTCGCGCCGTAGAGGCCAGGCATGTCCGATCCGGGACTCCAGCCGAACATCCATGTGAGGGTTTTTTGAACCTGCGTGGTGCGATCCTCCGGCGTGAGCGCTGCCAGTTCCTCCCGCATGCTTTCCAGCATCGTGTAGACCGCGTCATGCCTCAGAATATGCGGGTGCACATGAGCCAGTTCCGGCGCTATTTCTCGGACCCTGGACAGGACGCCATCAACTGCCTTGATGGTCAGAGGTCCGCCCTCATTTCGCTTGTGGGCCACCAGCAAAAACGGATGCTTTCTCGCTTGCGATGTGCCGCTACGAGGCTTTCTGTGGCGATATTTCGATTCGTACTCAGTGATTGCGTCATACAGGTCATCGGTCATGAGCAGCATGCGCTCGTTGGTTTTGAATTGCGGGGCCATGGTTCTTGGGTCGAGGCTCTCATCCTCTAGGTTGACCACCGCTAGTTGACGACTGTGCCAGTGAATATCGCTGGTCTTGATCAGCAGCATCTCGGAGCGGCGCAGCCCCATGTCGAGACCCAGCAGCAAAATGATGTAGTTACGTAGCCTGATAGCTTCATCTGAAAAGGGGTTCTCGGCGCTATCCGGATGCATGATTTCCAGCAATCGAGTTCGCTCCTGGCTGGTAAGCCCTTTCATTTCGTCAATTCGCGTTTCTTTCCACGAAGGGCGGGCCGCTTTGATCTTGCGTTTGATGCGCCCCTTCAGGTCGTCAATCGCCTCATATCGTGTTGAGTGATCACCCAACTTGTCATAAAGGAAGGCCAGATAGTCGCGTACCGCCTCAATTCGCTGCTGCGCATGGACTTTGCCAACTGATTTGTAGGCAGTCGGATGCAAACGCATCCCCGCATACTTCATGGCCAAGGTTTCCTTATTAAACCCTGCGTCCGACACAAATCTGGAAAGCTCACTGTCTGTCAGGTATTGGCTGGCAGGGCGCTGTTCGATGCGAGAAATCAGATCAATAGAGGAAAAAGCCAGAAACTGCTCAAGCACAACCAGATGCTCAAGGTACTTCTTTGTTGTTTCCAGTGCTCTGCCCGAGTGCTCCATGGTCATGTAGAGGTTGGGGTAGTAAACCGGGATGTAGTCTTGCACCAGCAGCTTTCTACGAGCACCATTCACCACCTGCTCTATGACCTGGAAACCCATATTGCTCCCTCATAAAAAATAACTTTTTTAAGTATAGTCAGGAACAAGATAAGGTCAACGCAAAACCTAACGTTTTGCTTTCCAGAATTTAAGCGCTTGCCGCTACCATAAAGCACTGAAAAAACAGGATTAAAGGCGAATCAAACCATGTCCAAAAGTGACAAAGCAGGCAAAACAGGCTCTTACGTCTACAGCATGCATCGGGTCAGCAAGGTCGTCCCGCCGAAGCGTGAAATCCTCAAGGACATCTCCCTGTCGTTCTTCCCCGGCGCCAAGATCGGCGTGCTCGGCCTCAACGGCGCCGGTAAGTCGACCCTGTTGCGCATCATGGCCGGCGTCGACACCGAGATCGACGGCGAAGCCCGCCCGATGCCGGGGATCAAGGTCGGCTACCTGCCGCAGGAGCCGCAGCTCGACCCGAACAAGAGCGTGCGCGACATAGTCGAAGAGGCCGTGGGCGAGATCAAGCAGGCCCAGGCCCGCCTCGACGAGGTGTACGCCGCCTACGCCGAGCCGGACGCCGACTTCGACGCCCTGGCCGCCGAGCAGGCCAAGCTGGAGGCGATTCTGCAGGCCTCCGACGGCCACAACCTGGAGCGCCAGCTGGAAGTCGCTGCCGACGCCCTGCGCCTGCCGCCATGGGAGGCCAAGATCGAACACCTGTCCGGCGGCGAGAAGCGCCGCGTGGCGCTGTGTCGCCTGCTGCTTTCTGCGCCGGACATGCTGCTGCTGGACGAACCGACCAACCACCTGGACGCCGACTCGGTGGCCTGGCTGGAGCGCTTCCTGCACGACTTCCCCGGCACCGTGGTAGCGATTACCCACGACCGTTACTTCCTCGACAACGTCGCCGGCTGGATCCTCGAACTCGACCGCGGCCACGGCATCCCCTACGAGGGCAACTACTCCGGCTGGCTGGAATCCAAGGCCAACCGCCTGGCCCAGGAAGCCAAGGCCGAGGCGTCGCACGCCAAGGCGATGAAGGCCGAACTGGAATGGGTGCGCCAGGGCGCCAAGGCGCGTCAGGCCAAGTCCAAGGCGCGCCTGCAGCGTTTCGAGGAAATGCAGTCGCAGGAATTCCAGAAGCGCAGCGAGACCAACGAGATCTACATCCCGGCCGGCCCGCGCCTGGGCGACAAGGTCATCGATTTCCATAACGTGTCGAAATCCTTCGGCGATCGCGTATTGATCGACGACCTGTCCTTCAGCATCCCCAAAGGCGCCATCGTCGGCGTGATCGGCGGCAACGGCGCGGGCAAGTCGACCCTGCTGCGCATGATCACCGGCAAGGAACAGCCCGATTCCGGCAGCATCGAGATCGGCGAAACCGTGCAGATCGCCAGCGTCGAGCAGAGCCGCGACCTGCTCGACGGCAGCAAGACCGTGTGGGAGCAGATCTCCGACGGCTTCGACATGATCAAGGTGGGCAACTACGAGGTGCCGTCGCGCGGCTACGTCGGCCGCTTCAACTTCAAGGGCGCCGACCAGCAGAAGTTCGTCAAGGACCTCTCCGGCGGTGAGCGCGGTCGTCTGCACATGGCCCTGACCCTGAAGCAGGGCGGCAACGTGCTGCTGCTCGACGAACCGTCCAACGATCTCGACGTGGAAACCCTGCGCGCCCTGGAAGAGGCGCTGCTGGACTTCCCCGGCGCCGCGGTGGTGATCTCCCACGATCGCTGGTTCCTCGACCGTATCGCCACCCACATCCTCTCCTACGAGGACGACGGCAAGGTCAACTTCTTCGAGGGCAACTACAGCGAGTTCGAAGCCGACCGCAAGAAACGCCTGGGCGACGCCGCCGCGCAGCCGCACCGGGTGCGCTACAAGAAGCTGGCGCAATAACTTTTCGCCATATGAAAAAAACGGAGCCTGCGGGCTCCGTTTTTCGTTGGTGACTCCGGCTGCCGGGCGCACCGGTAGCCCTGGGATATGGGGTCAGAGCCTGGCCAGCAGGATTTCCAGCGCTCTGGCCTGATCTTCGGCCAGGTCGATGATATGAAAGCCCGCCCAGCAGTGCTGGCCGTCGGCGCCGGGGCGGCTCCACAGGCAGTCGGCGCCCAGGCGCACCTCCGGCAGAACCTGCGTGCCGGCGCTGCACACCAGGCGACATTGCAGCACCGCGTCCGCGGTGTGCGGGGTGTCGCTGAACAGCATGAAGCCGTCGGCGGACAGGTCGACGATGCGGCCCAGGCGCTGGCCGCTGTTCAGGTCGAAGACCTCCAGCTGCAACTCGGTGCCATGGCGGCTGTGTTGGCGACGCTCTTCCATGGAAATTCCTCAGCGGGGTTCGGCCGTGCGCCCGGTAAAGCGCTGCAGCACACGGTAGATGGCAGTCAGGGCGCGATCCATCAGCGGTGCCGCGCGTTCGGGGGCGACGATGCGGGCCAGGCCCTGTTCCATCTCGCTGGCCAGCAGGGTCAGGGGTTTGATCGCCACGCGCTGGCCGCTGTTGTCGACGAACATGTAGTTGTGGGTGGTGGGGCTGAACCAGGACAGCTTGAGCACGCGGCTCTGCTCGCCGTTGACGAACTCGAACCAGGTGCCGAACTCGACGCTGGCCAGTTCCTTGGCCAGCGCCTGGGCGCGCGCCGACAGCCTGGTGCGCGGCGGCGCCTGACGGGCGAGGTCGGCGTCCTCGCCGAGCATGGCGCCGAGCGGGCTCTCCGGCAGGCTCGGCTTGAGTTGGGCGGCCAGCTGCGGCTGCTTGGCCTGCACCGCGTGCTGGCAGGCCACCAGATCCTGCAGCAGACGACGGATGCCGTCCTCGTGATAGCCGCCGAGCAGTTCCAGGCCCTTGCGCAGGTCGCTGAGCAGCGGCACGCGCAGCTCCTGCAGGCGGTGCAGGTCGGCCTCGCCCAGCGGCACGCCGCTCCAGGCCAGCTGCTCGGCGACCTCGCAGTGGCGCCGCCATTCCGCGCTGGCGTCGCCGTGGCGCAGCAGGACGAAGACCAGCACGTCGGCCCAGGTCAACTCGAGGAAGTTGCGGATGATCGCCGGCAGGTCGCGCTTGGCGACGCTGCGCTGGATCACTTCCAGCGCCTGTTCGCGGGCGCCGAGCAGGCGGTCGCGCCCCTTGGCCGCCTCGACCGCGCGGCGCTCGCGCAGCTCCACCTTGTGGCGCAGGGTCTCGACGTACTCGTTGAACTCGTCGATCAGGCTGTCGAACAGCGCCAGGTCGCCGCTGAAGCCGTGGATCACCCGTTCGACCACCCACTGCATCTTCGCCAGCAGGCCACGTTCGTCGCCCTCGTTGCCGTAGAGCACGCCGGCCTGGGCCATGGCGTTGAGCAGGCGGCGCGCCGGGTGGTGGTGCTGGGTGAACAGCGCCTTGTCCTGCAGGGCGATCTTCAGGTAGGGCGTGTGCAGGTGCGACAGCGCGGTCTTGCAGCTGTCCGGCAGGTTCTCGTCATCGAGGATGAAGTCGAACAGCATGCCCACCAGGTCGATCACGTCGGCTTCCTGGTCGGACACCTTGCTGTCGCCGGGCAGACTGCTGTGCGCCTCCAGTTGCTGCTGCAGGTCGGCCTTGAGCCCTTCCACCTGCTGCGGCCGCTGCAGGCGCTGGGCCAGGTCGTGGGCCGACTGCTGCTGCATGCGGTTGAGCGCGGCGAGCAGCTCGTTGGCGCTGTAGGTGCGGCTGGCACCGCGCGGCGAGAAGCTGACGATACTGCGTGTGCCGCCCAGCAGCGGTTGGTCCGGATGGCTCTGGCGGTGTTCGCCAAGCAGGCTGGACAGGCCGCTGAACAGCGCCGTGGGGTCGCTCGGCGGTGGCGCGCTGAGGTCCAGGTCGAGCAGCGCCGGTTCGGCCGCCGGGCCGCCAGGCGGGCCCTGGGCGGGCGCCTGGTGCTCGGGGGCCGTTTCGGCCTTGTTCGGCTCCGGGCGGCTGACGCTGGGGTTGAGCTGGGCGCTGTACTTGAGGTTGGGCAGCACGCCGGCGTCGATCAGGCGCTGGTTGAGCGCGTTGTACAGGGCATCCAGGCTCTGCATCACGTGGCGATCGAAGAGCATGTAGAGGATGGTCTTGATCTGCAGCGGGAAGGGGCAGGGCGCCAGGGCTTCGCGGAAGGCCTGGGCGATGGCCTGCGGGCCGAAGGGGTTGCTGTCCTCGCCGAGCTTCTGGCCGTTGTTGAGCAGCGCCAGGCGCTGCTCCAGGGCGAATAGTTGCTGGGTGCAGCGCGCCTTGACCCGGCTGACCATGTTGGTCACCTGCAGGCTTTCCTCGTAGTCCTCGTTCTGCACCAGGGCCAGTTGCTCGGGGTCGAGCTCGACCGGCGCCTGGTTCTGCAGCTTGCCTTCGAGGAAATCGGAGAAGTTGTGCGCGATCTGCTGGTGGTAGCTGCGTTCGATCTGCGGCCGCTGGCGGCGAATCTCGCGCATGCTGTCGAAGAACAGGGTCTGCACCTTGTTGTTCTCGGCTTTTTCCGCGCACTCGAACAGGGTGTCGTCGACCTGGCCGAACACGCCGCTCAGGTGCTCCGCCAGGCGATTCATCACCAGCTTGCGGCAGCTCTGCACCAGCTCGCCGAAGCGCGGCTGGATGCCGCGGCTGGCGAGCGTCGCCACGCTGGGCTTGATCGGGGGTGTGTCCTGGTTGCTCATGGACTGTCCTGGCTGGAGTCGTCGGCTGGCGCGTCCTGCGTCGGGCCGCAGTTCGATGAAACATATAGTAGTCCATCGCCGCGCTGCAAAGCATTGTCGTAAAAGCAGTTTGCAGGGGTTGACAGGGAAGTTTTGCGACGTAAAATGGCGCGCCTCTGAAGCGGGAAAGCAAATAGCCGAAACGCCGAAGAGATGGAATACCGAAGTTCCGCGATAGCTCAGTCGGTAGAGCAAATGACTGTTAATCATTGGGTCCCTGGTTCGAGTCCAGGTCGCGGAGCCAAATTCCAGACGGGGTATAGCGCAGTCCGGTAGCGCGCTTGCTTTGGGAGCAAGATGTCGGGAGTTCGAATCCCCCTACCCCGACCATATTTGGGTCGTTAGCTCAGTTGGTAGAGCAGTTGGCTTTTAACCAATTGGTCGTAGGTTCGAATCCTACACGACCCACCATATAGAACGACGAAGCCCGCCTTGTGCGGGCTTCGTCGTTTCTGCGTGTCGGCTTTTGCAGCGGGGCATTCTCGCCGCTGAATACCTGCCCCGGATTTCATCCGGGCTGCGTGCTTGTCGCCCCTCTCCCGGCGGGAGAGGGGCATCGGAAGGCCGCATGGCGGCCGCTTTCAGTGCAGCTTCAGGCGCGGCTCGGTGCTGCGGCCGATGCGGTCGCTGAGCATCAGCAGCAGGGTGCGCAGCGGGCCGTACAGGGCCATCTGGTGCATGCGGTAGAGCGACACGTAGAACACCCGCGCCAGCCAGCCTTCCAGCATCACGCTGCCGGTCAGGTTGCCCATCAGGTTGCCCACCGCGGAGAAGCTCGACAGCGAGATCAGCGAGCCGTAGTCGCGGTAGCGGTACTCCGGCAGCGGCTGGCCGCTGATCTTCAGGCGCAGCGACTTGGCCAGCAGCGAGGCCTGCTGGTGCGCGGCCTGGGCGCGCGGCGGCACGTTGCGGCCTTCGCTGCCCGGCTGCGGGCAGGCGGCGCAGTCGCCGAAGGCGAACACGTCGTCGTCCAGGGTGGTCTGCAGGGTCGGGCGCACCTGCAGCTGGTTGATGCGGTTGCTCTCCAGGCCGTCGAGCTCCTTGAGGAAGCCCGGGGCGCGGATGCCGGCGGCCCAGACCTTGAGGCTGGCCGGGATGAAATTGCCGTCGGCGGTCTGCAGCCCCTCGGCGCGCACCTCGCTGACGGCGGCGCCGGTGAGCACGGTGACACCGAGCTTTTCCAGGGTCTGGTGCACCGGCCGGGCGATGCGCTCGGGCAGTGCCGGCAGCACCCGCGGGCCGGCCTCGATCAGGGTGATGCGCATGTTTTCCGGGCGGATGCGGTTGAGCCCATAGGCCGCCAGCTGCTGCGCCGCATGGTGCAGCTCGGCCGCCAGTTCGACGCCGGTGGCGCCGGCACCGACTATGGCGATGTTGATCTGCGCACCGTCCTCGCCTTCGTTGGCGTGGGCGCGCAGGTAGTGGCTGAGCATGCGCCGGTGGAAGCGCTCGGCCTGCTCGCGGGTGTCGAGGAACAGGCAGTGCTCGGCTGCGCCGGGGGTGCCGAAGTCGTTGGTGGTGCTGCCGACGGCGAGCACCAGGCTGTCGTAGGCGATCTGCCGCTCGGGCATCAGCACCTGGCCGTCGTCGTCCAGGGTCGGCGCCAGGGTGATGGTCTTGGCAGCCCGATTCAGGCCGCTCATGCGGCCGAGCTGGAACTCGAAACTGTTCCACTTGGCCTGGGCCACGTAGTTCAGCTCGTCTTCCGAGGAATTCAGCGAGCCGGCGGCCACTTCGTGCAGCAGGGGCTTCCAGATATGGGTGAGATTGGCGTCGACCAGAACGATGCGGGCCGCGCCGCTCTTGCCGAGTTTTCTACCCAGACGGGTGGCCAGCTCCAAACCGCCGGCGCCGCCGCCGACAATCACGATGCGATGGGACATGGATGATGCTCACAAGGCTTTGAAAAAGACGGTGCGAGTCCGATCGGGCGAGCGCGAGGCAGCTCATAGCACCAACCGACTCAGGAAGCGGCTCAGCAGGCCGAGGCCGACGACCACGCAGAGGATGATGGCCAGCAGGCGCCAGACCCGGAAGGGCTGGCGCTCGACCTGGTGTTGCGGCGCACTCAGGTAGTGATCGACCTTTTGCTGGTCGTCGGGGCTCAGGCGGCTGGTCATCGGGAGGCCTCTGCTCGAATGCGGCTATTCTAGGCTTGCCCGCCAGGCTTGGCGAGCCTCGTTGTCCGGCTGGTCAAGCACCTGCACGCTATCTTCCAGGCGGATGATGCCGCCTTCCAGCACCCGCGCGGTAATGCCGCCGTGGCCGCGCATGGCCTGGAAGGTGCCGCGGCCGAGGCGCTGCTCCAGCCTGGCGCAGGGTTGGCACCAGCCGGTGGTTTCCAGCAGCGCCTGGCCGATGCGAAAGCGCCGACCCTTGAGGCTGAACAGGTTGATGCCGGCGACGGCGATATTGCGCCGCAGCTCGCTGGGCGGCAGCGGCGCCTGGTGGCCGAGCAGGGCGGCGATCACCGCCAGGTGTTCCCACTGGATCAGCGTCACCTGGCGCGCGTTGCGCGGCCCCGGGCGGCTGTGATCGCCGGTCAGCCCGGCTTCGCGGCGGGCCTGCACGGCCTCGACCTCGAGCATGGCGGCGCGTGCGGCCGGGCGCACGCCTATCCAGCGTACCCGGCCGACCTGCGGCACCTCGGCGAGCAGCTCCTGCAGCGACCTCACAGGCTGATTCCGATGTCGAACAGCAGGCTGCGGCCGAGGTTCTGGCGCAGGAAATCCGGGGCGTCCGGGTGGGCGAACAGCACGCGGGCGAAACGCGGGCCGACCAGCGACAGCGAGCGCCAGCCCTGGCGCAGGTATTCGGTGGGCGGCGGGAAGTGGCTGTTGCAGTCCAGCGCGGCGCGCTTGAGGCTGACGAAGGCGATCAGGTCCAGTTCGCCCAGGTCGATGCCGCGCTCGCGGTAGTTGTGCGCCTTCTTGCGCAGGGTGGGCGCCAGGCGCGCCTGCAGCTCGCTGGCGGGGATGCGCTTGGGGCGGGCTTCGCGGCGCACCAGCTGGCTGAGGGAGAAGGCGCTGCGCCGGCGTTCCAGCTCGGCGCGCCATTCGTCGTTGAGGCGGCGGCCCTCGTCGAGGACGAAGAATACTTCGAAGTTGGCGTCGCGAAACAGCACGTCCGGCGGCTCCTGCCCGCTGGGGCTGAAATCCTCGTTGCGCTGGGCGACGTTGAGCGCCTGCAGCAGGCGCTGGCAGACCCAGCGCTCGCGCTCCCACTTCTTGGCGTTGGAGAGAAAGGCGTTGGCTTGTTCGGCTTGGTGCGTGAGTAGACGCAGGTAATCGGAGTCGTCCATGAACCTAGCTTAGCCCCGCGCCGGGGGGGCTTGCCAGCGCGAGTCGTCCGCCGCCAGCGGCCGGTGTAGACTGCCCGGCAGCGAGCGGAGGATGGCATGCGCAGAGACGACGAAAGCGGGGCGGAGGCATGATCGCGGCGGAGTTGCTGGCGGGCACCACCCTGGCGGCCGGCTGGCTGATCTACCTGCCGGCGCTGCTCTGGGCCGTTTGGCGGGCACCTTGGTTGGAGCTGTGCAGCGACCTGCGCCGCCAGCATCTGCTGTTCGGCACCATGCTCGGGCTGTTCCTGCTGTGGCTGGTGCGCCGCGATTTCGACTCGGGGCTGTCCTACCACTTCATCGGCATGACCGCGGTGACCCTGCTGCTGGACTGGCCACTGGCGGTGCTGGCCGGCTTGGCGGCACAACTCGGCCTGCTCGCCATCGGCCGCCAGGACCTGGCCGCGCTCGGCGTCAACGGCGTGCTGCTGGTGCTGATCCCGGTGCTGGTCACCGAACTGTGCGCGCTGCGGGTGGAGCGCGCGCAGCCGCGCAACCTGTTCGTCTACATCTTCTTCTGCGGTTTCTTCCCGGCGGCGCTGGCCACCCTGCTGACCCTGCTCGGCGGTCTCGGCCTGCTGTGGCTGGACGGCCTGTTCCCCATGCCGCCCTGGCTGGACGACTTCGCCGGCTACCTGTGGCTGGTGATGTTTCCCGAGGCCTTTATCAACGGCACCGTGGTCACCGCGCTGGTGGTGTTCTACCCGGACTGGCTGGAGACCTTCAATCGCAGTCGCTACCTGCAGGCGCCGTGGAAGGAGGACGAGCGCGACGAGTGAATCCGGCTGCGCCGCTTGATCCGGATCAATGCCGCGCCGTGGTTTCGCGCCATGCTGGAGCAAACCATCGAGGAGTCGCGCATGAGCATTCACAGTTGGGCCCGAATCGCCCTGGAGGCGGAGCTGCAGGGCGCCGAGGCGCAGGGCTTCGACCGCCTGCTGGCGTTGCGCGCGCTGCTGGCGGAGGTCGTCGAGCAGAACAGGGGGCTGCGCGATGCGCAGGAGCTGGCGCACGAGCTGCAGTTTCTCGCCGACAACCTCGACGACGAGCGCGATTACGCCTTTATGCGGCCCTGAAGAGCGCTGGACGCAGGGCCTGCTGCTCAGTGCGGCCGCGTCGGCAGTTCGCCGCTGAACAGTTCGTCTTCCAGGTGGTCACCGGGAATGGCGTGCTCCTCGGCGGCCCAGGCGCCGAGATCGATCAGCTTGCAGCGTTCGCTGCAGAACGGGCGGTAGGTATTTTCGGTTTTCCACTCGACGGGCGCACCGCAGGTGGGGCATTGCACTGTGGTGGTCATGGCTGGCCTCCGCGCAGGGTCAGGTAGAAGGTGTGCAGGCGTTCGACCTCGGCATCCAGCCAGGCCAGGTCGCGGTCGTTGAGCAGCACGTCGTCAGCGTGGCGCAGGCGTTCCTCGCGGCTGGCCTGGGCCTGGAGAATCGCGCGCACCTGCTCCTCGCTGCTCTGGTCGCGGGCGATGGTGCGCTGCACCTGAAGCTCCACCGGGGTATCGACCACCAGCACGCGCTGGGTCAGGCGCTGCTGGCCGGATTCGACCAGCAGCGGCGACACCAGGATGGCGTAGGGCGACTCGGCGCGCGCCAGCACCTGGACGATCTCCTGGCCGATCAGCGGATGCAGCAGCGCTTCCAGCCAGCGGCGCTGTTCGGGGTCGGCGAACACCAGTCGGCGCAGGGCGGCGCGGTCCAGTTGGCCGTCGGCCTGCAGCACGCCGGCGCCGAAATGCTCGACTATCTTGCTCAGCGCCGGGCGACCGGGTTCGACCACCCAGCGCGCGGCATGGTCGGCGTCCACCAGGTGCACGCCGCGCTCGATAAAGCCTTGCGCCACCGCGCTCTTGCCGCTGCCGATGCCGCCGGTCAGGCCGAGAATCCAGGGTTTCATAGCGAGGTTGCGGTCCCGTTGCTGCTCAAGGCCGCGATTGTAGGGTGGATTCGGCAGCGAAGCGAACAATCCGCCAGTGCGCGGCCGCTATAGCGATCGAGCCGCGGCGTGGCCCGGATGTATCCGGGGGGCAATCCCCCGGATTACGCCGGCGGCCAATCCGGGCCACGGGCTGCGCCGGCTCAGCGATTGACCGGGGTCAGGCGCAGCAGGTGGATGCGGCGGCTGTCGGCGTTGAGCACGCGGAAGCGGAACTCGCCGATCTCGGTGACCTCGTTGCGCTTGGGCAGGTGGCCGAAGGCGTTCATCACCAGGCCGCCGACGGTGTCGTACTCGTCGTCGGAGAACTCGCTGTCGAAGGTCTCGTTGAAGCTGTCGATCGGCGTCAGCGCCTTGATCAGGAAGTCGCCGGACGGCAGCGGCTTGATATAGCCGTCTTCCTCGACGTCGTGCTCGTCCTCGATATCGCCGACTATCTGCTCGAGCACGTCCTCGATGGTCACCAGGCCGGCGACGCCGCCGTACTCGTCGATCACCACGGCCATGTGGTTGTGGTTGGCGCGGAACTCGCGCAGCAGCACGTTGAGGCGCTTGGACTCGGGCACGAAGGTGGCCGGGCGCAGCAGGTCCTTGATGTTGAAGCTGGGCTGCTCGCCCGAGAGGATCAGCGGCAGCAGGTCCTTGGCCAGGAGGATGCCGATGACGTCGTCGAGGCTTTCGCCGATCACCGGGTAGCGCGAGTGGGCGGCGTCGATGATGGCGGGGAGGAATTCGCGCGGCGTCTGGCTGGCCTTGATGCTGATCATCTGCGAGCGCGGCACCATGATGTCGCGTACCTGCAGGTCGGCGACCTGGATGGCGCCCTCGACAATGGCCAGGGCCTCGCTGTCGAGCAGCTTGTTCTGGTGGGCTTCGCGCAGGACTTCCAGCAGTTCCTGGCGGTTTTTCGGCTCATGAGCAAAAGCCTGGGTCAGTTTGTTCAACCAGGACTTCTGCTCGTTGCTCGATCGGTCTTCGCTCATGGCGTTTACTCGGGGTTCCTTGTCAGGAGGGTTATTCGTCGCCGGCATAAGGGTCGGGATGACCCAGTTCGGCGAGCAATTGTCGTTCCAGTTGTTCCATTTCGAGGGCTTCGTCTTCCTCGATATGGTCGTAGCCGAGCAGGTGCAGGCAGCCGTGGATCACCAGGTGGGCCCAGTGCGCCTCCAGCGTCTTGCCTTGCTCGGCGGCCTCGCGCTCGAGCACCGGCACGCAGATCACCAGGTCGCCCAGCAGCGGGATATCGAGAATCCCGTCAGGAATCTCGGCGGGGAAGGACAGCACGTTGGTGGCGTAGTCCTTGTGCCGCCAGGTGCGGTTCAGCTCGCGGCCTTCGGCTTCGTCGACCAGACGGATGGTCAGTTCGGAGTCGGCGGTGCGCTGGCGCAGGGCCAGTTCACACCAGTGACGCAGCTGGGCTTCGTCGGGGTGCTGGCCGTCACTGGCCAGTTGCAGGTCCAGTTCAAGCATCGCCGTCCTCGACCTTGCCGTGCAGGCGGTTGTCGTGGCGCTCGTAGGCCTCGACTATGCGTTGCACCAGGGGGTGGCGCACCACGTCCTTGGGCTTGAAGTGGGTGAAGCTGATGCCCGGCACGTCGCGCAGCACGTCGATCACGTGGGTCAGGCCGCTCTTGGTGCCGCGCGGCAGGTCGACCTGGGTGATATCGCCGGTGATCACTGCGGTGGAACCGAAACCGATGCGGGTGAGGAACATTTTCATCTGCTCGACCGTGGTGTTCTGGCTCTCGTCGAGGATGATGAAGCTGTTGTTCAGGGTGCGGCCGCGCATATAGGCCAGCGGCGCGACCTCGATCACCTGCTTCTCGATCAGCTTGGCCACCTGTTCGAAGCCGAGCATCTCGTAGAGCGCGTCGTACAGCGGGCGCAGGTAGGGGTCGATCTTCTGCGCCAGGTCGCCGGGCAGGAAGCCGAGCTTCTCGCCGGCTTCCACCGCCGGGCGCACTAGCAGGATGCGCCGCACCTGCTCGCGCTCCAGGGCGTCCACCGCGCAGGCCACGGCCAAATAGGTCTTGCCGGTGCCGGCCGGGCCGATGCCGAAGTTGATGTCGTGGTCGAGGATGGCCTTGACGTAGCGCTGCTGGTTGGCGCCGCGCGGCTTGATCACTCCCTTGCGCGTGCGCAGGCTGACCTGTGGCGCGCTGCTGGGGTTGACCAGTTCCTCGACACCGGACTCCTGCAGGTACAGGTGCACCAGGTCGGGTGACAGTTCGTTGGCCTTGGTCTCACGGTACAGGCGGCGCAGCAGTTGCTCGGCAGCCTGGGCCTTGTCGCTGCTGCCGAGCAGCTCGAACTGGTTGCCGCGGTTGCGGATCTCCAGGCCGAGGCGTTCTTCGATCAGGCGCAGGTGTTCGTCGAACTGGCCGCAGAGATTGGCGAAACGGCGTGCCTCGAAGGGTTCGAGGACGAAACGATGGGGTTCTAGGGGAGCGTTCAAGGTCGTGTGATGGCCGCCAGTCGGCTGGGGTAGTGAATCGAAGCATAACGCCGGCCGCCCAAGACGCAAAGCGCGGGCGGCTACGGCTTTAGTGGAGGCCCTGTCCGTCGAGCAGGGTGCCGCGCAGCGAGTGGGGCAGGGCGTCGTCGATATGCACGTCGACGAACTGGCCGATCAGCCGCGGATTGTCGCAACGGAAGTTGACGATGCGGTTCTGCTCGGTGCGGCCCTGGAGCATGCCCGGGTCCTTCTTCGAGTAGTCGCTGACCAGGATGCGCTGCACGCTGCCGACCATCCGTCGGCTATTCTCGAAGCCGTACTGGTTGATACGGTGCTGGAGGATGGCCAGGCGCTGCTTCTTCACCTCGTCCGCGGTGTCGTCGACCAGATCGGCTGCCGGCGTGCCGGGACGCGCGCTGTAGATGAAGGAGAAGGAGAAGTCGAAGCCGACGTCGTCGATCAGCTTCATGGTCTGCTCGAAATCCTTCTCGGTCTCGCCGGGGAAGCCGACGATGAAATCCGAGCTGATCAGGATGTCCGGCACCGCGGCGCGCAGCTTGCGGATGCGCGACTTGTATTCCAGCGCGGTGTGGTTGCGCTTCATCACCGCGAGGATGCGGTCCGAGCCGGACTGCACCGGCAGGTGCAGGTATTTGACCAGCTGCGGGATCTCGGCGTGGGCGGCGATGATCGCGTCGGAGAACTCCAGCGGGTGGCTGGTGGTGTAGCGGATGCGCTCGATGCCGTCGAGCGCCGCCACCGCATGCAGCAGTTCGGCGAAATCGACGATGCGCCCGTCCGGCGCCGCGCCGCGGTAGCCGTTGACGTTCTGGCCGAGCAGGGTGACTTCCTTGACCCCCTTGTCGGCGAGTTGGGTGATCTCCAGCAGCACGTCGGCCAGCGGCCGGCTGACCTCCTCGCCGCGGGTGTAGGGCACCACGCAGAAGGTGCAGTACTTGCTGCAGCCTTCCATCACCGAGACGAAGGCACTGGGGCCGTCGACCCGGGGCTCGGGCAGGCGGTCGAATTTCTCGATCTCGGGGAAGCTGATGTCGACCTGGGCGGTCTTGGTGCTGCGTGCGGCGTCGATCATTTCCGGCAGGCGGTGCAGGGTCTGCGGGCCGAACACCACGTCGACGTAGGGCGCGCGGTCGCGGATCGCCGCACCTTCCTGGCTGGCCACGCAGCCGCCGACGCCGATCACCAGATCCGGGTTGGCCAACTTCAGCTCGCGCCAGCGACCGAGCTGGGAGAACACCTTGTCCTGGGCTTTTTCGCGGATCGAGCAGGTATTGAGCAGGATGACGTCGGCTTCTTCGGGTTTTTCCGTGACCTCCAGGGCCTGATGCTCACCCAGCAGGTCGACCATGCGCGAGCTGTCGTACTCGTTCATCTGGCAACCGTGGGTTTCGATATAGAGCTTCTTGGTCATGGCACTGTCTGGGCTGGTTAAAAAATGACCGCGCATTATAGGGGAGCGGCGGGCATCAGGCTACAAGAGCTGCCGCAAGCCGCAAGCATTGCATGGCCCAGATTTCATCCAGGCTAGCCTTGTGCGCTGTGCTATTCTGCTTGCCCCCGTTTTTCCTGACTTCGAGTCTTCATGAGCAAACGCGACCCCATCTACAAGGTGATCTTCCTCAACCAGGGCCAGGTGTACGAGATGTACGCCAAGCAGATCTTCCAGAGCGATCTGTGGGGCTTCCTGGAGGTGGAGGAGTTCGTCTTCGGCGAGCGTACCCAGGTGGTGGTCGACCCCAGCGAGGAGAAGCTCAAGGCCCAGTTCGACGGCGTGGTGCGCAGCTTCGTGCCGATGCACGCGATCATCCGCATCGACGAGGTGGAGCGCCTGGGCACGCCGAAGATCAGCGAAGCCAAGGGCGGCGGCAACGTCATGCCGTTTCCCATGCCGATGCCGGACAAGTAAGCGGCAGGCCACGAGCTACAGGTAGGTAGGGTCAGGGCAAGGGCGCGAAGGGCGAGCGGCCCTCGGCGGCCTGCAGCTCCAGCAGGTAGTTGCGGAAGATCTGTCCCAGCACCTGGCTGGCGATCTCCAGCTCGTCGCGGCGCATCTGCGCCGACACCAGGTCGGCGGTGTCCATGGCCTCGTCCGAACCGTTGACCGAGGCCATCTTCAGCACGATATAGGCTTGCACGTTGTTCGCCGGCACCCCTTCGCCGCGAAAGAACATGGTGCCCAGGCGCAGCTGCGCCTCGGCATGCCCCTGCAGCGAGGCACGTTCGAACCAGGTCAGCGCCTGCTTGAGGTCGCGCGGGGCGCGTTTGCCGTCGTAGTGGTATTCGCCGAGCTCGAAGGCCGCCTGGACGTTGCCGCCGCGGGCCATTTCCTGGCAGCTGGCCAGCGCTTCGGGCAGGTCTTCGGGGGCGCCGTTGAGGGCGCAGCTGCCGGTTGCGGGGATCAACAGGGAGTTGCCGCCGGCGTGTGCGAACAGCGGGAGGAAAAGCAACAGGCAGCCCAGGGTCAGGGTGCGGCCGGTGCGGTTCATCTGGATAACGGGACCTCGGCGGTTCGGGGTGGGGGACATGCCCGGCCGGCGTAAAGCGTGCCGGCCGTCGCATTATGAAATAAACCGCGCGCTTCTTACAAAACCTTTACCCGGTCGATTGCCGTGCGCTGCCCGGCAGGCTAAGCAGCAGCCAGGCCAGCAGCGGATAGGCCGGGGTGAGCAGGCCGTGGAACAGGTCGACGCGGCGCAGCGGGCCGATGAAACCCTCGGTACCCACCGCCAGGCCGGCCAGCAGAAACAATCCGACCACCGCCGCGGCAGCGGCCGGCGGCGCGCGCCGCGGCCACTGCAGGGCGCCGGCGTAGAGAATCAGCGCCAGGGTGGCCAGGTTCAGCGCCAGGCGGTAGTCCTCCAGGTAGCCGAGCTGACGGAACAGCTCGAAGAAGGCGCACAGCCCCAGCACGATGCGTCCCCAGTTCGGCCGGCTCCAGGCCCAGCCGCGGCCCAGCGCCAGGGCGGCGGCGCCGAGCAGGGGCAGGGCGAGAAAGCTGCTGGCCTGGGAGAGCCACAGGTGCGCGCCCTGCCAGCTGGGGTCGAAGCCGTAGCGCAGCATGCCGACGCCTGCCGCCGCGGCCGGCAGCAGGAAACCCAGCAGGGCGCAGAACAGCGCCGGCTGATCGGCCTCGCCATAGTGCTTGCGGGCCTTGCCGATGACCAGCGCGCAGGCCAGGCAGGCCAGCGCGAGCACGCCGTCGGAGAGCGCGGTGCTGTACTGCATCAGGCTTTTTTCAGTTCGGCGAAGGCGCGCTCGGCGGCGTCCAGGGTCAGTTGCAGTTCGGCCTCGCCGTGGGCGATGGAGGTGAAACCGGCTTCATAGGCGCTGGGCGCCAGGTACACGCCGCCGTCCAGCATCAGGTGGAAGAAGCGCTTGAAGCGTTCGACGTCGCTGGCCATCACGTCGGCGAAGGTGACGATGTCGTCGGCGCCGCTGAAGTACAGGCCGAACATGGCGCCGGCCTGGGTGGTGACGAAGGGGATGCCGGCGGCATCGGCCCGCTGCTGCAGGCCGTCGAGCATGCGCGTGGTGTAGTCGGAGAGTTCGCTGTGGAAGCCCGGGCGGCTGATCAGCTTGAGGGTGGTCAGGCCGGCGGCCATGGCCAGCGGGTTACCCGACAGGGTGCCGGCCTGGTAGACCGGGCCGAGCGGGGCGACGCACTCCATGATCGCGCGCTTGCCGCCGAAGCAGCCGACCGGCATGCCGCCGCCGATGATCTTGCCGAAGGTGGTCAGGTCCGGGGTGACGCCGTAGTGCGCCTGGGCTCCGCCGAGGGCGACGCGAAAACCGGTCATCACCTCGTCGAAGATCAGCACCACGCCGTGTTGGTCGCACAGCGCGCGCAGGCCTTCGAGGAAACCCGGCGCCGGCGGCACGCAGTTCATGTTGCCGGCCACCGGCTCGACGATGATGCACGCGACTTCCTTGCCGACCTGCGCCAGGCACTCGGCCACAGCGTCGATGTCGTTGAACGGCAGGGTCAGGGTGTGCTTGGCGAAGGCCGCCGGCACGCCGGCGGAGTTCGGTACGCCCTGGGTCAGGGCGCCGGAACCGGCCTTGACCAGCAGGCTGTCGGAGTGGCCGTGGTAGCAGCCTTCGAACTTGATGATGCTGTCGCGGCCGGTGTAGCCACGGGCCAGGCGGATGGCGCTCATGGTTGCCTCGGTGCCGGAGCTGACCATGCGCACCATCTCCATCGACGGCACCAGCGAGCAGACCAGCTCGGCCATCTCGGTTTCCAGCGCGGTCGGCGCGCCGTAGGACAGGCCGTGCTGCAGCTGGCGACGCACCGAGTCGAGCACCTCCGGGTGGCTGTGGCCGAGGATCATCGGGCCCCAGGAGCCGACGTAGTCGACGTAGCGCTTGTCGTCTTCGTCCACCACATAGGCGCCTTCGGCGTGCTTGAAGAACAGCGGGGTGCCGCCGACGCTCTTGAAGGCGCGCACCGGCGAGTTGACGCCGCCGGGGATGTGTTTCTGCGCGTTGGTGAACAAAATTTCGGAACGGGACATGGCAGGTCTCTCTACAAACGAATCAGTCGAACAGCGCGGCGAAGGCGCGGGCGCGGTCTTCCACCTCGGTGGCGCAGTCCGCGGCGAGCAGGGCGTGGATCACCGCGACCAGGCTGGCGCCGCGGGCGATCAGGCCGGGGGCGTTGTCCAGGGTCACGCCGCCGATGGCGACGATGGGCTGGGCAAAGCGCGCGCGCGCCTCGTCCAGCAGTTCCAGGGTGGCGGCCGGGGCGCCGGGCTTGGTGTTGGAGTTGAAGAAACGGCCGAAGGCGATGTAGCTGGCGCCTTCGGCGACTGCGCGCTCGGCCAGCTCCAGCTGGGCATGGCAGGTGCCGCCGATCACGGCAGCGGCACCGAGGCGGGCGCGGGCCGTGGCCAGCGAGCCGTCGCTCTGGCCCAGGTGCAGGCCGACGTTCAGGCGTGCGGCCAGCTCCAGGTCGTCGTTGATGATCAGCGTGGCGCCGTGGCGGGCGCAGAGTTCGGCCAGGGCCTGGGCTTCGTCGAAACGGCGCACGGCATCGGCGGACTTGTCGCGGTACTGCAGCAGACGCGCGCCGCCGCGCAGCGCGGCCTCGGCGTAGGGCAGCAGCTTGCCGCCGGCCAGCAGCGGGGTGTCGGTGATGGCGTAGAGGCCGCGCAGCGCCGCAGTCATTGGGCGAAGTCCAGCGGCAGGCGGCGCGGGATGTACTGACCGCGACCGGGTTGTTCGGCGTCGCGCAGGGTGCGCCAGGTGTAGTCGAGGGCGCTCTTCACCGCGCTGACCAGCTCCTCGCCCAGCGCCAGGCGGCCGGCCAGGGTGCTGGCCAGGGTGCAGCCGGAGCCGTGGTAGCTGCCGGGCAGGCGCGGGCAGGTGAAGTCGTGGCGACTGCCGTCGCGGCAATACAGGCGGTTGTGCACCTCGCGCTCGTCGCCGTGGCCGCCGGTGATCAGCAGGTATTCGATATGGGGCAGCAGCTTCTCGGCGCATTCATCGGCCGTGCCGTCCGGCAGTTCGGCAAGGATGCGCGCTTCCGGCAGGTTCGGCGTGGCGATGGTCGATACGGCGAACAGCCGTTCGCGCATGGCGTAGCCGACTTCGTCCTTGCCCAGGGCGCCGCCGCCGCCGGCGCGCAGCACCGGATCACAGACCAGCGGCACGCCGGGCAGCTGGCTCATCAGCTCGAGCACGGTGTCGACCATCTCCGTCGAGCCGAGCATGCCCAGCTTGACGGCGGCCACCGGCAGGTCGGCGATCACTGTACGGGCCTGGGCCAGCACCCAGTCGCGGTCGAGCACGCGGAAGTCGGCGACGTCGACCGTGTCCTGCACGGTCAGCGCGGTTACCGTCGGGGCGGCGTGGCAGCCCTGGGCCAGCAGGGCTTCGATATCGGCTTGCAGGCCGGCACCACCACTGGGGTCGTGGCCGGACAGGCAGAGCACTACGGGGCGGGAATGGGTCATGTTCATGGCCGCCGAGCTTACCACCAAATCGCTCGGGCGAGACCGCCCGGTCGCCTGCGGCGCGGTGCCGCGCGATGGAAAAACTGTCGGCTGGATCAGGCTTCTGCGCCTTCCGAGCGGCGGTGCCTGTGCTAGAGTGCCGCGCTATCGACAACTCTGCCCAGGGCGGCGTGCGAGCGGTGAGCGGGCGGCTCCCGGTGCGCCGTAGCGGGTTCTGGCCGGACCGCATGCGCTACCTTCTGTTCTGTCTCTTTATATGGATGCCTGGCCTGGCCAGCGCCCTGGTGTTCGACGAACACAGCCGCAGCCTGCCGCTGGGTCAGGCCATGCACGTGTTCGAGGACGTGCGCGGCGATGCCAGCATCGACGACATCGCCTCGCCGGCGCTGCAGGACAGCTTCCGCCGGCACGACAAGCCGGTGCTCAACGCCGGCTATTCGCGCTCGGTGTTCTGGCTGCGCCTGGACCTGGAATACCGCCCGCAGCAGGCGACCGGCGCGCGTAACTGGCTGCTGGAACTGGCCTACCCGCCGCTGGATCACCTGGAACTCTACCTGCCCGACGCCGACGGCGGCTTCGTCCTGGCGCAGCGCACCGGCGACGCCTTGCCCTTCGTCAGCCGGCAGATCAAGCAGAACAACTACCTGTTCGAGCTCAACCTGGCGCCGGGCCAGCCGCAGCGCCTCTACCTGCGCCTGGAGAGCCAAGGCTCGATCCAGGCGCCGCTGACGCTGTGGGCGCCCAACGCCTACCTGGAAGAGCAGCCCGGGCGCATCTACGTGCTCGGCATCATCTACGGCGTGCTGCTGGTGATGCTGGTGTACAACCTGTTCATCTTCCTCAGCGTGCGCGACACCAGCTACCTCTACTACATCCTCTATATCGCCTCGTTCGGCCTCTACCAGGTGTCGGTCAACGGCGCCGGCATCGAGTACTTCTGGCCCGACAACCCCTGGTGGGCCAACGCCGCCACGCCCTTTTTGATCGGCTCGGCGGCGCTGTTCGGCTGCCAGTTCGCCCGCAGCTTCCTGCACACCGGCGAACACAGCCCCTGGATCGACCGCCTGCTGCTGCTGCTGATGGCCTGCGGCGCCGCGGTGATGATCCTGGCGCTGAGCGTCAGCTACGCCACCGCGCTGCGCCTGGCCACCTACCTGGCGCTGCTGTTCACCGTGGCGATCTTCAGCGCCGGGGTGCTGGCCTGGCTGCGCGGCATGCGCGTGGCACGCTACTTCATCATCGCCTGGAGCGCCTTCCTGATCGGCGGGGCGATCAACACCCTGATGGTGCTCGGCTACCTGCCCAACGTGTTTCTCACCATGTACGCCAGCCAGATCGGCTCGGCGCTGGAAGTGGGCCTGTTGTCGCTGGCACTGGCCGACCGCATCAACGCGATGAAGGAGGAGCGTACGCGCATCCTCCAGGAGGCCGGGCGCAAGCTGGAGGCGCTGAACCAGGAGCTGGCCAACAGCAACCGCTTCAAGGACGAGTTCCTCGCCACCGTCACCCACGAGCTGCGTACGCCGATGAACGGGGTGATCGGCTCGCTGGAGCTGATGCAGACGGTCAGCCTGGACGTCGAACTGGCCCAGTACCAGCGCACCGCCGCCAGCTCGGCGCGCGACATGATGCGCATGGTCAACGACATCCTCGCCCTCACCGAACTGCAGGCCGGCAAGCTCTACCCGCGGCGCGAGCCGTTCAGCCTGCGCGGCCTGTTCGACGGCCTGCGCGCGCAGTACGCGCCGCGGGCGCAGGACAAGGGGCTGCGCTTCGACCTGGAACTGGACGACAGCCTGCCCGATATCCTCGAAGGCGATGCCGCCAAGCTGGCCCAGGCCTTGGGCTATCTGCTGGACAACGCCATCAAGTTCACCAGCCAGGGGGGCGTGACCCTGCAGGTCGGCCGCGCCGGCAACGGCGGCGACTGCCTGCCGCTGAGCGTGCTGGTGAGCGACACCGGCATCGGTTTCGAGCCGGACGACGGCCTGCTCTACCGGCGCTTCCAGCAGCTCGACGGCTCGATGACCCGCAAGTACGGCGGCCTCGGCATCGGCCTGGCGATCTGCCGGCAACTGGTCGACTTGCTCGGCGGCAGCCTCGGCCACGAGTCGCAGCCGGGGCAGGGCAGCCGCTTTCGCCTCGACGTGCCGCTGACCCTGCCGCTACAGCCGCCGGTGGCGGCCGCGCGTCCCGGTCGAGCGCCGGGCGGCGCGCTGCAGCGCCTGGCGCAGCAGTGCAGCGTGCTGATCGTCGAGGACAACGCGATCAACCAGCTGGTCACCCGCGGCATGTTGCTCAAGCTCGGCTACCGCGTGCGCACCGCCGACAACGGCGCCGAAGCTCTGGAACTGCTGCGCAGCGAGACGGTGGACGCGGTACTGCTCGACTGCCAGATGCCGGTGATGGACGGCTTCGCCACCTGCCGTGCGCTGCGTGCCCTACCGGGCTGCGCCGAGCTGCCGGTGCTGGCGATCACCGCGCACAGCCACAGCGGTGACCGCGAACGCTGCCTGGCCGCGGGAATGAGCGACTACCTGGCCAAGCCGGTGAAGTTCGACGAGCTGCGCGTGCTGCTGCACGACTGGGTGCTGTGCCGCCCGGCGAGCCCTTCGCTGACCACCAGCTCGTCCTGAACCTGCTGGCGCCGCGCGCCTGCTCTCCTGCGGGCGCCTTGCATTCTGACGCCCATTCGGCCGCAGTTTTGGCCAGAACGTCGCTTTAGACATGGTCTGAATCCTGATTCACTGATGCCATGTGAATCGGGATTCAGACCATGGCCTACCGTCCCAGCGAAGCGCGGCTCGACCGCGATCAGGCGTTGCGTCAACGCATCCTCGTCTGTGCCCTGCAGCGGGTGGTCGATGGCGGCTTCGCTGCGTTGACCATGCAGGCGCTGGCCGAGGACGTCGGCATCGCCACCGGCAGCCTGTACCGGCATTTTCGCAGCAAGGGCGAACTGGCCGCCGAGGTGTTCGCCGACGCCAGCCAGCGCGAGGTCGATGCCCTGGCCGCCACCCTGCGCGCGCCGGGCAGTGCGCCGCAGCGCCTGCGCGCCGGCCTCGAACAGTTCGCCGCGCGCGCCTGGCACAGCCGCCGCCTGGCCTTCGCCCTGATCGCCGAGCCGGTCGACCCCGAGGTGGACGAGCAGCGCCTGCTGTACCGCGAGGCCTACGCCGAACTCTTTACCGATCTGCTCGAGGAGGGCGTGCGCCGCGGCGAATTTCGCCTCGAGCAGGTCGGCCTGGTCGCCGCCTGCCTGGTCGGCGCCATCGCCGAGGCCCTGATCGGCCCGCTCTCTCCCCCGGCCCGCGCCGCCCGTGCGGCGGGCCACCCCGCCCTGGAGCTGGCCGACGTCAGCGCCAGCCTGGTCACCTTCTGCCTGCGCGCCGTCGGCGCCGAGGAACTGCCGCGATGAAACCCAGCCTGCATGCCGAAACCCACGAGGTGTTCAACCAGGTGCCGAGCCTGGACGGCGCCAACCTCTATCGCCTCGACCTGCCGCTGCAGGAGTGGGTTCGGCGCTTCGCTGGCGGCTGGGCCGAGGACAGGCTGCACGCCTACGGCGCGCTGGCTGGCGGGGCGCTGATGCAGGCCGGTTTCCTCGCCAACGAGAACAAGCCGGTGTTCAAGAGCCATGACCGCTACGGCAACCGCATCGACCTGGTGGAATTTCATCCGGCCTACCACGAGCTGATGCGCACCGCGATCGAGCACGGCCTGCCGTCGCTACCCTGGACCGATCCGCGCGCCGGCGCCCATGTCGCTCGCGCCGGGCTGACCTACCTGCACAGCCAGGCCGAGGCCGCCAGCGGCTGCCCGTTGACCATGACCTTCGCCGCCGTGCCGGCCATCCGCCTACAGCCGAACGTGGCCGAGCAGTGGTTGCCGAAGATCCTCTCCAGCCAGTACGACCCGCGCAACCTGCCGATGGAGCAGAAGAGCGGTGTCACCATCGGCATGGCCATGACCGAGAAACAGGGCGGCACCGACGTGCGCGCCAACACCACCCGCGCCTATCCGGTCGGCATCGGCGGGCCGGGGCAGGCCTACGAGCTGGTCGGGCACAAGTGGTTCTGCTCGGCGCCGATGTGCGACGCCTTCCTCACCCTGGCGCAGACCGACAAGGGCCTGTCCTGCTTCCTGCTGCCGCGCCACCGTCCGGACGGCACGCGCAACCAGTTCTACATCCAGCGCCTGAAGAACAAGCTGGGCAACTGGGCCAACGCCTCCAGCGAGGTGGAATACCGCGGCGCCTTCGCCTGGATGCTCGGCGAGGAGGGGCGCGGCGTGCCGACCATCATCGAGATGGTGGCCATGACCCGCTTCGACTGCATGGTCGGCTCCAGCAGCCTGATGCGCCAGGCGCTGACCCAGGCCGCGCACCACTGTGCGCACCGCCAGGTCGGCGGCAAGCTGCTGGCCGACCAGCCGCTGATGCAGAACGTGCTGGCCGACCTGGCGCTGGAGAGCGAGGCGGCGCTGGCGTTGTCCATGCGCATGGGCCTCGCGCTGGATCACCTGCATGACGCGCAGGAAGACAAGTTCGCCCGCCTGGTCACCGCCGTGGGCAAGTACTGGATCTGCAAACGCGCGCCGGAAATGATCTACGAGGCCAGCGAATGCATGGGCGGCGCCGGCTACGTCGAGGAAACCATCCTGCCGCGCCTGTACCGCGAAGCGCCGGTCAACTCGATCTGGGAAGGCTCGGGCAACGTGCAATGTTTGGACGTGCTGCGTGCACTGTCCAAGGAGCCGGGCGTGCTCGACGCGTTGTTCGCCGAGCTGGGCGACGGTCACGGCGATACCCGTCTGAAGGCGCATATCCAGCGCTTGAAGGCCGACTTTGCGGATACCGCCGACATCCAGTACCGCGCCCGCCAGCTCACCGAGGACGTGGCCGTGGCGCTGCAGGCCAAGCTGCTGCTGGAGGCCGGCAACGCCACGGTGTCCGACGCCTTTATCGCCAGCCGCCTGGAAGGCCGCGGCCGGGTCTACGGCACCCTGCCGCGCGGCGTCGACGTCGAAGCACTGCTGGCGCGCAGCATGCCGCAGCTGGGCTGAGGGAAGGGGGGGACGCGCCGGCCATCCAGTCGGCGCATCAGCGGCAGGAGGCTTTAGTCGTCGCTCTCCAGCACTTCTCGGCCATTGAGTGGCTGGATCGGCCGCGCGTTCATCGCGTACAGGTGGCGGAACTGTGCCAGTTGCGCCTGGGACAGCTCGACCGGCTGCTTCAGTACGCGCCATTGCACGTTCTCGCTGCACGGCGGGGTGGTCAGCGAGCCGGCGAAGGCATAGTAGCCCTGCTGCGGCGGCAGTAGGGTTTGCGGGGCGAAGCTGTCGGCCAGCTCGACTTTCTCGCCCGCCCTGGTCGGCATGGCATCGAACACCTGACCCAGAGCCTGATTCTGCTCGCCTTCCCTGAACAGCACTGCCACCACCGCCAGGCGGCCATCGGCGGCTTGGTGGACGAAGTGCGCGACCATCGGGAATGCCCGCCCGGCGATGTGCTCCTCGCTTGGCGTGTGGAAATGGAACTGCACCAGGCGGTAGGGCTCGCCGTCGATCTCGACGCCGCCGGCATTGGCCAGGTTCACCTGGACGGTGTGGCCGTTGTTCACTACCTCCGCTGGGCTGGCCTGGTAGTCGAACATGATGCGCGGCAGGGAGGCTCGCGTGGCATCGCGGATGTCGATCGGCGATTGGGCATGGCCAATCGCGCAGGTTTCGTAGCCTGGGGCCAGCTGGGACCAGTGTGCGGGGCCCTCCTTGCCCTGGTAGTTCCAGTGCGGTTGCTGCTCGGCAGCCATGGCGCCGGTTGCGAACAGGGCTGTCAACGCGACGATCAGGGGTTTCTTCATATGCGCTCTCGTTACCGGATGATGGATCTGCGGGCTCGCGTGATCTGCAGTCGGCGCGGGTGCAGGAACACTACGATTGCCTTGTAATAAATGGTTACATATACCCGCGCGCAACGTGACGGTTGCCGCACTGGCGGGGAAGCGAGCGCCTCCAGCACCGCATCTGCTCAGCCAGTGAGGCGCTCCTGCCGCGGATGCCCCTCAGCCGTCGCGACGCGAGCGACAGATCAGTGACAGGCCCGGCTCTGGTGGGTTCCGAATCTCGCCGAGGAGCCTGGTGCGGGCGCGGTTGAGAGCGGGCGCTGTCTTTTGTCCGTGCGGCCGGGTAAGGTGGCCGCCGATGGTTCCGGCCCCAGGGTCGGATGAAAAGGGAACAGGGTGCGGCGCCGCGTCGCCAATGCCCTGGCTGCCCCCGCAACTGTAAGCGGCGAACGACGCCCATATGCCACTGGCCCACAGGCCGGGAAGGCGGGCGAAGTGTCGAGCCGCGAGCCAGGAGACCTGCCATCGCCGTCGGGCGCTTGCGCCCATCCCCTCCATCCGGATCGTCGCGCGGTGGGCGCGACCAAGGAACCCTTATGCATATCGAACCCGGCGTCGTCGAAGGCGCCAAGATCCTGCTCAGCTACGCCACTGCCGTCACCGGCCTCGGCCTGACCGCCAAACTGGCCCGCGATGCCATCCGCGACAACGGCGGGGTGGTCGCCCTGGCGCTACGCAGCCTGTTGACCACCGCCCTGGTGTTCTGCTTCTTCGAGGTCCTGCCGCGTCATCCGGTGGGCGTCTCGGAGGTCCACCTGATCCTCGGCTCGACCCTGCTGCTGCTGTTCGGCGCCGGCGCCGCGGCCATCGGTCTGGCCGTCGGCCTGCTGTTGCAAGGGCTGCTGTTCGCCCAGTTCGACCTGCCGCAGTACGGCATGAACGTCACCACCCTGCTGCTGCCGCTGTGGGGCATCCAGCTGCTGGCCAAGCGCATCGTCGCGCCGGGCACCGCCTACGTGGATCTCTCCTACAAGCAGGCGCTGGCGCTGTCGACCGCCTACCAGGGCGGCATCGTCGCCTGGGTGGCGTTCTGGGCCTTCTACGGTCAGGGCTTCGCCGGCGACAACCTGGCGGCGGTGGGCAGCTTCGGCCTGGCCTACATGAGCGTGATCCTGATCGAGCCGCTGATCGATCTGGGCGTGCTGGCCGCGGCCAAGGCGCTGGCGCGTTTCAGCCAGGGTCCGCTGTTCAACGTGCGCCTGCACCAGGCCGCCTGACCCGTAGCGTTACTTGCGGCGCTGCCAGATCATCTTGCCGGTATTGCTCTCGGTGACCAGGTACGGGTCGCTGAAGCGATAGTAAGCGGCGGGCTGGTAGTAGGCGGCGCCGTCCAGGCGCACCAGCAGCACGCCGTTGTCGCTGCGCCAGCGGCCGCGGTACTGCAGTTCGCCCGGGCTGTTGAAACTCCAGTCGCTGCCGCCGCCGGCCGCCAGGCTCCATTGTGCGACGCTGCCGTCGGCGCCCAGCTGCAGGGTCAGCAGGGTGGCGAAAGCGGCGAAGCTGGCGCCGCCGCTGTTGATCTGCTTCTCGTGAATCCAGGTGCCGATCAGCGCCGGGTCCAGGCGTTTCGCCGCGACTGGCGCGTCGGCCGGCGCGCCACGCTGGAACAGCGCCTGGCGCTCCAGCACCTGGCCGTTGCGCGGGTCGCGCGCGGCGATGCTGACGTTGAGCATGGCGTTGGCGTAGGTGGCGTTCATATTGGCGATCACCAGCCCGGACTGCGGGTCGCTGATCTCGGCGCGCAGCAACTGGCCGTCGTAATGACCCTTGAGGTTCAGGCGCAGACGCTGGTTTTCCACATACTGCCCTTCCACCGTCTGGCCCTGGCTGTTCAGGATCAGTTCGGCCGGCAGGCCGTCGAGGTTGGCGTGGTAGTGGCCGTCCAGCTCGCCGGCGAGCAGGACGGGAGCGAGCAGGGGCAGCAGGAGCAGGCTGAGCAGGCGTGGCATGGGGCGGCCCTCGGGCAGGCGCTATGCGGCTAAGCCTAGTCGCTTGACCGCGGGGCCGCCCCAGGCTTGCAGACTGTCCCGGTCGCCTACTCTGGAGCACCGCCATGAACCGTCGCCAAGCCTTCCACCACGAACTGCAACTGGCCCGCCGTCTGCGCTGCCTGGGCGATGCCGCGGGCGAACTGCGCCATCTGGAGCGTGCCCATATCCTCAGCCAGCCGAGTTTTCTCCAGCACGGCCTGAGCCACTGGCTGATGCTGCTGTGGGCCTGGCGCCGGCGCGACTGGGCCGAGCTGGTCGCGCAGCTGCTGCGTCTGCCGGGCAGCCTGGGGTCGCTGCTGGGCCTCTACCCGCTGGGCAATCCCGGCACGCGCCGGGTCGGGCCGCTGACGCCGCAGCCCGTGCCGGAGGATCTTGCTCGCCTGCTGCGCTGAGCGCTATGCCTGGCGCTGCCGGAACAGGCAAGATAGGGGCGTTCGATCAACCAGGAAGGTGCGCCGTGAAACCCTGTGCCGATGAATTCGTCGTTGCCTTTACCCCGGAAGAGGCGGTCGACCGCCTCGCCGCCCTCCACCAGCAGGCCACCGGCGCCCTCAGCCGGGCGCTGAAACGCTACCTCAAGGAGCGCATCAAGCCCGACGCCGGCGAGCATTGTCTGTTCCGCTATCCCGAGCTGCGCCTGACCTACCTGTGCCAGGGCGAGGTGCCGACCACCGTGCGCGCCTACGCCAAGGTGCAGGTGCCGGGTACCTACAGCGTCACCGTGACCCAGCCGGCGGCCTTTCGCAAATACCTGCTGGAGCAGCTGCGGCCGCTGATGCACGACTTCACCCTGCGCGTGGAAGTCGGCATGAGCCAGCAGAACATTCCCTATCCCTACGTGGTGGAGCAGGGCGACGAGCTGGCCGGCAGCGGGGTGACCGCCGCCGAGCTGGCGCGGGTGTTCCCCAGCACCGACCTGTCCGCCGCCACCGACGGCACCGCCGACGGCCTGTACGACTGGGAGAACACCGACCCGCTGCCGCTGGCGCTGTTCGACGCGGCCCGGGTGGATTTCTCCCTGCGCCGCCTGGTGCACTACACCGGCAGCGACTGGCGCCACGTGCAGCCGTGGATTCTGCTGACCAACTACCACCGCTACGTCGACCAGTTCATCCGCCATGGTCTGGACATGCTGGTAGGCGACTCGCGCTTCACCCGCCTGGTGCTGCCGGGCAACGTGGTGGTCGAGCGCGGCATGGCCGAAGGCGAGATGCAGGCGATCATCGAGAACGTCATCTGGCACCGCTACCAGATGCCGGCCTATCACCTGCAGGCCGATGACGGCCACGGCATCACCCTGGTCAATATCGGCGTCGGCCCGTCCAACGCCAAGAACATCACCGACCACCTGGCCGTGCTGCGTCCGCACTGCTGGCTGATGATCGGCCACTGCGGCGGCCTGCGTCAGTCGCAGACCATCGGCGACTACGTGCTGGCCCACGCCTATATGCGCCGCGACGGCATTCTGGATCGCGTGCTGCCGCCGCATATCCCGCTGCCGGCGCTGGCCGAGGTGCAGCAGGCGCTGCAGGAGGCGGCCAAGCTGGTCACCGGCGAGCAGGGCGACGAGCTGAAGAAACGCCTGCGCACCGGCACCGTGCTGACCTACGACGACCGCAACTGGGAGCTGCGCTGGGCCCAGGAGCGGCCACTGATCAACCTGTCCAGAGCCGTCGCCGTGGATATGGAAAGCGGCACCATCGCGGCGCAGGGTTACCGCCTGCGGGTGCCCTACGGCACGCTGCTGTGCGTGTCGGACAAGCCGCTGCACAGCGAGATCAAGCTGCCCGGCGCGGCCGGCGCCTTCTACGAGCGCGCCGTGACCCAGCACCTGCGCATCGGCATCGCCGCGCTGGAGCTGATGCGCAGCCAGCTCGACTCGCTGCACTCGCGCAAGCTGCGCAGCTTCGACGAGCCGCCGTTTCGCTGATCAGGCGGCTGCGACCTCGTCGCGCAGCAGCTCGGCCAGTGCCAGGCGGTCGATATTGGCACCGCTGAGCACCACCGCCACGCGCTGGCCGGCGTTGCATTCGCGCTCCTGCATCAAGGCGGCCAGGGCGGCGGCACCGGCGCCTTCGGCGAGGTTGTGGGTGTCCTCGTGGTAGACGCGGATCGCGGCGCGAATCTCCTCATCAGTCACGCGCACGATGCGCGCGGCGCCGGCGCGGATCATGTCCAGCGCCAGCTGCTGCGGCTGGCGGCAGGCCATGCCGTCGGCCAGGGTGTCGGCGCGTTCGGTCTGTACCAGGCAACCCTGCTCGAAGCTCTGCGCATAAGCATCGGCGCCGCTGGCGACCACGCCGATTATCTCGGTGTCGAGGCCGAGCAGGTCGCGGGTGCGGATCATGCCGCAGATGCCCGAGCCGAGGCCGATGGGCACATAGACCCGGCGCAGGTTCGGCAGCGCTTCCAGCAGCTCCAGTGCATAGGTGGCCACGCCGCGTACCAGATCCTCGTGCAGTGACGGTACCCAGTGCAGGCCGTCGCGTTCGGCCAGGCGCGCGGCTTCGGCGCGCGCCTCGTCGAAGTCGCGGCCATGTTCGATCACCTCGGCGCCGAGGGCGCGCATCGCCGCGTTCTTCTCACGCGCGTTGCCGTGCGGCACCAGAATGCGGATCGCCAGGCCGGCCTGGCGCGCAGCCAGCGCCAGGCTCTGGCCGTGGTTGCCGCGGGTGGCGGTGACCAGCCCGCGCACCTGCGGCTCGCGGCGCAACAGGGCGTCGATATAGACCAGCCCGCCACGCACCTTAAAGGCCGCGGTGGGCGCGTGGTTCTCGTGTTTGACCCACAGCTCGCAGCCCAGGCGCTGGGCCAGCAGTGGCCAGGCCAGTTGCGGTGTCGGCGCCATATGACGGTGAACCAGTTGCGCGCTCTGGCGCAGTTGGGTGAGGTCGAACATGACGGGCACTCCGAGTGGCGTTGACCCGGATGCTAGTGCGGCGCATTGTATGGGTAAATCTTTATATTGCATGGCAAGCAATGTGGCTTCCTGACCTCAGCGACAGCGCCTTACCCACCTACCTGGCCCTGGTCGAGGCCATCGCCGCCGCCATCGGCCGCGGTGAACTCAAGCCCGGCGAACGCCTGCCGCCGCAGCGGCGCCTGGCCTGGACGCTGGGTATCAACCCGAGCACGGTGATGCTCGCCTACCGCGAGGCGGCGCGTCGGCATCTGGTCTCCGGTGAGGTCGGTCGTGGCACCTACGTGCTGGCCGGTAGCCGCGAGGCGAGCCTGTTCCGCCTCAAGCAACCGGCTGCGCAGGGTGAACTGATCGACCTGTCGACCAACGTGCCGGTGCACGACCCGGACAACCGCGACCTGTCCGTCAGCCTTGCCGCGCTGGCTGCACGAGGCGAGCTGGATGGGCTGCAGGCTTATCCCTCGGCGGCGCTGGTCGAACGCGCGCACCTGGCCGGCGCCACCTGGCTGCGCCGCCGTGGCCTGGAACTGGCGCCGAACGGCCTGCTGCTCTGCGCGGGTGCCCAGCAGGGCGTCTCAGCCGCCTTGTTGGCGCTGTGCGAGGCGGGTGAAGCGATCCTGGTGGAGCGCTACACCGCGCCGGGGATCAAGGCCGCCGCGCGCCAGTTACGCCTGCCGCTGCACGGGGTGGCGATGGACGAGCACGGCATCCTGCCCGACGACCTCGACCGCCAGGCCCGCGCCACCGGCGCTCGCGTGGCGGTGCTCACGCCCTGCCTGCAGAACCCTACCGGCGCCAGCCTGGACGCCGAGCGCCGCGCCGCCATCGCCGAGGTGGCGCGGCGTCGTGGGCTGTGGATCGTCGAGGACGACGTCTACGGCGTGCTCGGCAGCGAGGCGCCGCTGGCGGTGCAGCTTGCCGAGCGCTGCCTGCTGATCAGCAGCCTGTCCAAGAGCGTCGCGCCGGGCTTGCGCCTGGGCTTTATCGCGGGGGCGCCGGAGCTGCTCGAGCGCATCGACCGCGAGGCCCAGGCCACGCGCTGGGCGGTGGCGCCGCTGAGCCTGGCGCTGGCCTGCGAGTGGATCGAAAGCGGCATCGCCGAACGGCGCCTGGCCTGGCAGGTCGAGGAGCTGCTGCAGCGCTGGCGCCTGGCCGCGCGCGTGCTCGGGCCGCGCATGCTGCAAGGCAGGGCGGTGGCGCCGCACCTGTGGCTGGATGGCGCGCCGCCTGCCGGCCTGGCCGAGGCCTGTCGGCAGCATGGCGTGGAGGTGGTGCCGGCCGAGGTGTTCGCGGTCGAGGCCAACCCGGGACACGCGGTGCGCGTCAGCCTCGCCGCCGCGGCCAGCCGCGCCGAGCTCAAGCGCGCCCTGGAGGGTATCGTGGCGGCCTGGCCGCTCGCCTGAGCCTCAGCGGCTGGCGTCCAGCACCACGCGGTAGCGTGCCTTGCCGCTGCGCAGATGGTCGATGGCCGCGTTCACCTGGCTCATGGGGAAGTGCTCGACCTGCGGCAGGATCTGGTGGCGGGCGCAGAATTCGAGCATGGTCGCCATGCTCGCTGGCGAGCCTACCGGCGAGCCGGACAGGCTCTTCTGTTGCGGGATCAGGTTGAACACGTGCACCGGGATGGCGCTGGGCACTATGCCGACGAAGTGCAGGCGGCCCTTGCCGCGCAGGGTGCCGAGCAGGGCAACCCAGTCGAGGTCGGCGCTGGCGGTGACCAGGAGGAAATCCAGGCTGCCGGCAATCGCCTTCATCGCCGCGCTGTCGGTGGAGGCCACCACCCTGTGCGCGCCCAGGCGCTTGGCTTCGTCCTGCTTGCCGAGCGAGGAGGTGAAGGCGGTCACCTCGCAACCCCAGGCATTGAGAAAACGCAGCGCCAGGTGGCCGAGGCCGCCGATGCCGACCACGCCGACGCGGTCGGTGGGTTTGACGTCGAACTCCAGCAGCGGGCTGAACACCGTGGAACCGGCGCAGAACAGCGGGCCGACCAGCGCCGGGTCGAGGCCTTCGGGCAGCGGCACGGCCCAGGCCCAGTGCGAGCGCAGGCGGTCGGCGAAACCGCCGTGGCTGCCGACTATGGTCGGTTTCACCGAGCGGCACAGCTGGTGCGAACCTTCCATGCACGAGCCGCAGTGCATGCAGCTGCCCTTGTACCAGCCGATGCCGACCCGCTGGCCCAGCGCGAGGCCGCGCGCCTGTTCGCCGAGGCGGACGATGGTGCCGACCACTTCATGGCCGGGGATAAAGGGGTAGCGCGCATTGCCCCATTCGTTGTCGATCATCGACTGGTCGGAGTGGCAGATGCCGCAGTATTCCACCGCCACTTCCACGTCCTCGGCGCCGAGCGGGCCGGGGTCGTAGCTGTGGCGCTCGAGCGGGGCGCCCGGGGCGGTGGCGGCCCAGCCGCTGAAGGTGGCGAGTTCGGCGCTGCTGCTCATGACTGACTCCTGTTGCGAGGGGACGGAATCAGCAGCTTAGTCGCCGCGCTACGGCGGGGAAGCACCATCAGCGCCGCTTATCGTGAGTTACACTGCGCGCCCCAGTTCCACCGAAGCCCGCCGCATGTCTCGCCCTCGTCCTCCCGCCAGTCGCCGTCCCGCCGCCCCGCGCCGGGTGGCCAAGGCGCCGCCCGCGCAGCCACGGCTGATCCTGCTGAACAAGCCGTTCGATGTGCTGACCCAGTTCAACGACGAGCAGGGCCGCGCCACGCTCAAGGATTTCGTCGAGGTGCCCGGCGTCTACCCGGCCGGGCGCCTGGATCGAGACAGCGAGGGCCTGCTGCTGCTGACCAACGACGGCCGCCTGCAGGCGCGCATTGCCGATCCGAAACACAAGCTGGCGAAGACCTACTGGGTGCAGGTGGAGGGCGAGCCGAACGAGGCGCAGCTGCAGCAGTTGCGCGACGGCGTGACGCTTAACGACGGCCCGACCTTGCCGGCCCAGGCGCGCCTGTTGGACGAGCCGCCGCTGTGGGACAGAAACCCGCCGGTGCGCTTTCGCAAGAGCGTGCCGACCGCCTGGCTGGAACTGGTGATCCGCGAGGGCCGCAACCGCCAGGTACGGCGCATGACCGCCGCGGTCGGCCTGCCCACCCTGCGCCTGGTGCGCGTGGCCATCGGCCCCTGGCGCCTGGATGGCCTGCAGCCGGGGCAATGGCGCGAGGTGCCGGCGCGGCTCGATTAAGCGGGTGGCGCTGTGCGCGTCGCCTGCCCCGGCGTGCCGGCATGCTCCCAGCCGAACAGTTCGCAGGCATTGCGGCTGCTGGCCGCGGCCAGTTCCTCGGCCGTGATGCCGCGCAGCGCCGCCAGCTCGGTGCAGATGTCCGCCAGGTATTCGGGGCTGTTGCGCTGGTTCGGGTGCATGGCCGGGGCCATGTCCGGGGCGTCGGTCTCCAGCACCATGGCCTCCAGCGGCAGTTGCGTGAGCACCTTGCGCAGGCGGTTGGCCTGCGGCCAGGTGGCGGCGCCGCCGAGGCCGAGGCGAAAACCCAGCTTGAGGTATTCGCGCGCCTCCTCGTAGCTGCCGGCGAAGGCGTGGACGATGCCGCCGCGTTTGAGGCGGTAGCGCTTGAGGGTGGCGATGGTCGCCGCATGGGCGCGGCGCACGTGGAGCAGGGCGGGCAGTTCGAACTCGGCGGCCAGCGCCAGCTGCGCCTCGAACAGCGCCTGCTGGCGCTGGCGGTCGAGGCTGTCCAGGTAGTAGTCCAGGCCGAACTCGCCCAGCGCGCAGAGCCGCGGATGGCCGGCCAGGCGCGTCAGCCAGGCGCGCAGTTCGCCCAGGTGTTCGGGCAGATGTTGTTCCAGATACACCGGGTGCAGGCCGAAGGCGGCGTACAGGCCCTCCTGCGCCTGCACCAGATCCCACAGCCGTTGCCAGTTGGCCTGGTACACGCCGAGCACCACCAGGCGCTCGACGCCCAGGGCGCGGCTGCGCGCCAGCACCTCGGCGCGGTCGGCGTCGAAGTCAGGGAAATCCAGGTGGGTGTGGGTGTCGATCAGGCGCATGGCGCAAGCATCGGCGATTTGTCCGACAGATGCCAGGCGCGCAGAAATTTGCCAGCCGATTCAATCGTTTAACCCACAGTAACGGTGCAGCAAGCTGTGCATAAGTTGTGCGCCGATGGCGCCGGCGCAGAGCCGGCGCGGCATTGGCTCGGCTGGTCGTTTATTGAGCGGCCTGGTTTGATCGTGGGCGCTGCGGGGACGCCTGGTCTGGCCGGCGATCTGTGCTCGATCGCCCGCCAGCGGGCTCCTCCGGGCATCTTCTCCGGGCTCTACAGCCGCGCCTTGAAGCTGCGCTCGATGGCCTCGATGCCGGGGCGGTAGTCGTCCTGCTCCACCGCCTGCAGCGCCCAGGCCAGCACCCGTTCGGCGATGCGCTCGTGCTGCTGGCTCATGGCGTTGACCCGCAGCGGCAGAAAATCCAGCAACTGGGTGTCGCCGAAGGTGGCCAGGCGCAGCGCCGGCCAGGCTTGCGGCGCCCGTTCGCGCAGGGCGTCGAGCACCCCTTCGAGCAGCACGTAGGCGGTGGTGAGCAGGGCGTCGGGGGTGCCGGCCTCGGCCAGCAGCGCCTGCATCTGGCGCTGGCCGCTGGCGCGGCTGAACTGCTCGCCGTGCAGCACGCTGATGCGCCCGGCGAACCCTTGCAGCGCCTGGCGAAAGCCGCGTTCGCGGGCTTGGCTGATCACCAACTCGGGGCGCGCGCCGAGCAGGGCGATATGCCGCGGCGGCGGCGTGAGCAGGCTGGCGGTGAGCTGGGCGCCGGCCTGCTCGTCGTCGCTGACCACCGAGCGGATATGCGCCGGGTCCAGCGCGCGGTCCACCGCGATCACCGGCAGGCCGCCGGCGACCAGGCGGCGGTACAGCGGATCGTCCGGCGGCAGGCAGCTGGCGACGATCAGCGCGTCGCAGCGGCGCGAGCGGAACAGTTCGAGCAACTGCCGCTCGCTGTGCGGGTCGTCGTCGGAGCTGGCGATCAGCAATTGATAGCCGGCAGCGCGGGCCTTTTGCTCCAGCAGCTTGGCCAGGCGCGCATAGCTGGGGTTTTCCAGGTCGGGGAGGATGAAACCCAGGCAGCGGCTCTGCCCGCGGCGCAGGCCGGCGGCCTGCTGGTCGGGGCGATAGCCGTGCTGCTCGACCACCGCCAGCACCCGCTCCACCGTGGCCGGGCTGATGCGCCGGCGCTCGGCCTGGCCGTTGATCACGTAGCTGGCGGTGGTCACCGAGACCTGCGCCAGGCGGGCGATATCGCTGAGTTTCACGGGGCTTCCAGGCTGTCGACGACGATCGGGCTTCAAGGATCGCCGATTCTGGGATAAGGTGCCAGCGCTAGATGAAACGTTTCAGCAAGCGCTTTCATCGACTAGGCTAAGAACAAGATCGCGAATCCGGGTGGCCGCATGACTCGGATACCTCGCCTGCCGGAGGACATTTCCATGCTCGAACTCGATGCCAGCCAGATCCAGATGGGCCGTCAGGCCGCGGACAAACAGGCGGCGCTGGCCATGCTCGGCGAGGCCCTGGCCGCCGCCGGCCTGGCCACCGCGGATTACCTGGCCGGCCTGCAGGCGCGCGAGGCGCAGGGCTCGACCTTTCTCGGCCAGGGCATCGCCATCCCCCACGGCACGCCGCAGACCCGCGACCAGGTGCTGCGCACCGGCGTCTGCCTGATCCAGTTCCCCGACGGCGTGGACTGGGGCAACGGCCAGCAGGTGTACCTGGCCATCGCCATCGCCGCGCAGTCCGACGAGCACCTGCACCTGCTGCAGTTGCTGACCCGCGCGCTCGGCGAGGGCGACTTGAGCCAGGCGCTGCGCACGGCGCGCACGCCCGAGCAGATCGTCGAGTTGCTGCAGGGCGCGCCGCAGGCGCTGGCGCTGGACGGCCAACTGGTGGGCCTGGGCCTGCCGGTCGAGGATTTCGACGAGCTGCTCTGGCAGGGCGCGCGACTGCTCAAGCAGGCCGGCTGCGCGGCCTCCGGCTTCGCCCTCAGCCTGGCCCGCGGCGAGCCGCTGCCCTTGGGCGAGGGCCTGTGGTGGCTGCACAGCGAACGGGGCGTGGAGCGGCCGGGGCTGGCCTTCGTCACCCCGGCGGCGCCCCTGAGTTTTCGCGGCGAGCCGCTCAAGGGCCTGTTCTGTCTGGCCAGCCAGGGCGAGGCGCATCGTCAGGCGCTGGAACGGCTGTGCGACGTGCTGATCGGCGGGCGCGCCGCCGAGCTGTGCGAGGCGCACAGCAGCCGCAGCGTGATCGAGGCCCTCGGCGGCGAGGTGGCGCCGGACTGGCCCAGCGTGCAGCTGCCGCTGGCCAACGCCCACGGCCTGCATGCGCGCCCGGCCAAGATTCTGAGCGAACTGGCGCAGGGCTTCGCCGGCGAGATCCGCGTGCGCCTGGCCGGCGACGACGGCGCCGGCGTCTCGGCCAAGAGCCTCAGCCGCCTGCTCGCCCTCGGCGCGCGGCGTGGGCAGGTCCTCGAATTCAGCGCCGAACCGGGCATCGCCGACGACGCCCTGCCGGCGCTGCGCGCGGCGCTGGAGAGCGGCCTGGGCGAGGCGGTCGAGCCGTTGCCGGTGGCGCCGCAGGAGCCGGCAGCCGACGAAACCGCGCAGGTGCCGCTGCAGGCGCCGCCGGACGGCAGCCGCCTGCAGGCGGTGGCCGCCTCGCCGGGCATCGCCATGGGCCCGGCGCTGGTGCGGGTGCTGCCGCGCTTCGACTACGCCGAGCAGGGCCAGGGCGCCGCTAGCGAGCGGCGCCGGCTGGACGCGGCGCTGGCGGCCATCGGCGGCGAGATCCAGCGGATGGTCGATGGCGCCGGGGTGGCCAGCATCCGCGAGATCTTCAGCGCCCACCTGGCCATGCTCGACGATCCGGCGCTGCGCGAGGACGTCGACGCCCGTCTGGCCCGCGGCGCCAGTGCTGAGGCGGCCTGGCAGGCCGAGATCGAGGCCGCCGCGCAGCGTCAGGAGGCCCTGCACGACGCGCTGCTGGCCGAGCGCGCCGCCGACCTGCGCGACATCGGCCGCCGCGTGCTGGCGCGCCTGTGCGGCGTCGAGCTGCCGGGCGAGCCGGACGAGCCCTATGTGCTGGTGATGGCCGAGGTGGCGCCGTCCGATGTCGCCAGCCTGGACCGTCAGCGCGTCGCCGGCATCCTCACCGCGCGCGGCGGCGCCACCGCGCACAGCGCCATCATCGCCCGCGCCCTGGGCATTCCCGCCGTGGTTGGCGCCGGCGAGGCGGTGCTGGCGCTGGCCCAGGGCACGCCGCTGCTGCTCGACGGCGACAGCGGCCTGCTGCGCGTGGCGCCGGATCAGGCGACCCGCCAGCAGGCCCTGCGCGAGCGCGAAACCGCGCAGCGCCGCCGCGAGCAGGCGCATGCCGAGCGCCTGCAGGCGGCCGTGACCAGCGACGGCGTGCGCGTCGAGGTGGCGGCCAATATCGGCGCCGCCGGCGAGACCGCCGAGGCGGTGGCCTTGGGCGCCGAGGCGGTGGGCCTGCTGCGCACCGAACTGGTGTTTATGGAACACGCCCAGGCGCCGAGCCAGGCGGCCCAGGAAGTCGAGTACCGCCGCGTGCTCGACGCCTTGGGCGGTCGCCCGCTGGTGGTGCGCACCCTGGATGTCGGCGGCGACAAGCCGCTGCCCTACTGGCCGATGCCGGCCGAAGAAAACCCCTTCCTCGGCGTGCGCGGCATTCGCCTTAGCCTGCAGCGTCCGGACATCCTCGAGACCCAGCTGCGCGCGCTGCTGGCTTCGGCCGAGGGGCGTCCGTTGCGGATCATGTTCCCCATGGTCGGCGCGGTGGAGGAGTGGCGGGTGGCGCGCGACATGGCCCTGCGCCTACGCGAGGAAATCCCCCTGGCCGACCTGCAGCTCGGCATCATGGTCGAGGTGCCCTCGGCGGCCCTGCTGGCGCCGGTGCTGGCGCGCGAGGTGGACTTCTTCAGCATCGGCACCAACGACCTGACCCAGTACTGCCTGGCCATCGACCGCGGCCACCCGACTCTCTCGGCCCAGGCCGACGGCCTGCACCCAGCGGTGCTGCGGCTGATCGGCATGACGGTGGCGGCGGCGCATGCCGAGGGCAAGTGGGTCGGCGTCTGTGGCGAGCTGGCCAGCGACCGCCTGGCGGTGCCGCTGCTGGTCGGCCTGGGCGTCGACGAGCTGAGCGTGTCGCCACGCGCCATCGCCCTGGTCAAGGCGCGCGTGCGCGAGCTGGACAGCCGCCATGCGCGCGCGCTGGCCGAGCAGGCGCTGGCGCTGGACAGCGCCGCCGCGGTGCGCGCGCTGGTCGCGGAGGTGCACTGATGGCGCGCATCCTGACCCTGACCCTGAACCCGGCGCTGGACCTGACCCTTAGCCTCGACCAGCTGCAACCCGGCGTGGTCAACCGCTGCCATGGCTTCGCCAGCCATGCCGCCGGCAAGGGCCTGAACGTCGCCCAGGTGCTCGCCGACCTCGGCCACAGCCTGAGCGTGGCCGGCTTTCTCGGTCGCGCCAACGCGGCGCCGTTCGAGGCCCTGATGCATCGGCGCGGCTTCCACGACCTGTTCGTCCGCGTGCCCGGGGAGACGCGCAGCAATATCAAGCTGGCCGAGGCCGACGGGCGCATCACCGACCTCAACGGCCCCGGTCCGCAGGTCGAGGCCGGGCATCTGGAGCAGTTGCTCGAAGAGCTAGCCCCGCTGCTGGCCGGCCACGACGCCATAGTCGTGGCCGGCAGCCTACCGCGCGGGGTTGCGCCTGAGTGGTTCGCCGGCCTGCTGCGCCGGCTCAGGGCCAGCGGCGTGCCGCTGGCGGTCGACAGCAGCGGCGCCGCACTGAGCGCTGCGCTGGCGGTGACGCCCTGGCTGATCAAGCCCAACGAGGGGGAGCTGGCCGAGGCCTGCGGCAGCGACCTCGACGCGGCGGTGCGCGGCCTGCGCGCCCAGGGCATCGAGCACGTGCTGCTCTCGCGCGGCGCCGCCGGGGTCGACTGGCACGGCCCGGGCATCGCCCTGCGCGCCATTCCGCCGCGGGTCGCGGTGGCCAGCACGGTCGGCGCCGGCGACTCGCTGCTGGCCGCCAGCCTGCACGGCCTGCTGTCCGCCTGGCCGGCCGAGCGCACCCTGCGCCTGGCCACCGCGGTGGCCGCCCAGGCGGTGACCCAGGTCGGCTTCGGCATCCACGATCGCGAACAGCTGGCGCGCCTGGAAGCGGCGGTGCAGCTGCAGTCCCTAGAAGAATAAGAGGCCTTTCACCATGAACCTGCTGATCGTCACCGCCTGCCCCAACGGCCAGGTCACCAGCGTGCTCTGCTCGCGCCTGCTGCAGGCCGCCGCCGAGCGCCTGGGCTGGAGCACCCGCGTCGAGGTGCACGACGCCCGCGCCATCGGCGCGCCGCTGAGCGAGGCGGATATCGCCGCCGCCGACCTGGTGCTGGTGGTCAAGACCGGCGAGCTGCCGCTGAGCCGCTTCGTCGGCAAGCGCCTGCTGCAATCCACCCCGGCCGAGGCCCTGGCCGACCCGCAGCGTTTCCTGCGCGAGGCGGCCGAGCGCGCCCAGCCCTACAGCGAGCAGGCCGCGGTCGTGGCCGCTGGCCGACCCCGCCTGGTGGCGGTGACCGCCTGCCCGACCGGGGTGGCGCACACCTTTATGGCCGCCGAGGCGCTGCAGCAGGCGGCCGCGCGCATGGGCCTCGAGCTGCAGGTGGAGACCCGCGGCTCGGTGGGCGCGCGCAACCTGCTGGACGAGGCCTCCATCGCCGCCGCCGATGCGGTGCTGCTGGCCACCGATATCGAGGTGGACACCGCCCGCTTCGCCGGCAAGAAGGTCTATCGCTGCGGCACCGGGGTGGCGCTCAAGCAGCCGCAGCAGACCCTCGAGCGCGCCCTGGCCGAGGCCCGGCCGCTGAGCGAGGCGACGCCGGCCGAGGGCGCCACCACGGCCAAGCCCGGTGCCAAGGCCGGGCCCTACAAGCACCTGCTCACCGGCGTGTCCTATATGTTGCCGATGGTGGTGGCCGGCGGTCTGCTGATCGCCCTGTCCTTCGTCTTCGGCATCGAGGCGTTCAAGGAGGAGGGCAGCCTGGCCGCGGCGCTGATGAAGATCGGCGGCGAGACGGCGTTCCAGCTGATGGTACCGCTGCTGGCCGGCTATATCGCCTACTCCATCGCCGACCGCCCGGGGCTGGCGCCGGGGATGATCGGCGGCCTGCTGGCCAGCTCGCTGGGCGCCGGTTTTATCGGCGGCATCATCGCCGGCTTTCTCGCCGGTTACTCGGCCCTGGCCATCGCCCGCTGGCTGCGCCTGCCGGACAGCATCGAGGCGCTGAAACCCATCCTGATCATCCCGCTGGTCGCCAGCCTGTTCACCGGCCTGGTGATGATCTACCTGGTGGGCAGTCCGGTGGCCGGCATGCTCGCCGGGCTCACCGCCTTCCTCGACGGCATGGGCAGCACCAACGCGATTCTGCTCGGCCTGCTGCTCGGCGGCATGATGTGCGTCGATCTCGGCGGACCGATCAACAAGGCCGCCTACGCCTTCTCCGTGGGCCTGCTGGCCTCGCAGAGCTACGCGCCGATGGCGGCGACCATGGCCGCCGGCATGGTGCCGCCGATCGGCATGGCCATCGCCACCCTGCTGGCGCGGCGCAAGTTCGCCCAGAGCGAACGCCAGGCCGGCAAGGCCGCCGGGGTGCTGGGGCTGTGCTTTATCTCCGAGGGAGCGATCCCCTTCGCCGCCAAGGACCCGCTGCGGGTGATCCCGGCCAGCATTGCCGGCGGTGCCCTGACCGGTGCGCTGTCGATGTACTTCGGCTGCAAGCTGATGGCGCCGCACGGCGGGCTGTTCGTGCTGCTGATCCCCAATGCGATCAACCAGGCGCTGCCGTATCTGCTGGCCATCGTCGCCGGCAGCCTGCTCACCGGGGTGGTCTATGCCATGATCAAACGCGCCGATGCCCCGCCGCTGGCGGTGGGGGCGGCGGCGTAGCAGGAGCCCTCAGCCCCGTTCGCTCATCGCTGCCAGCGCCACCGAGGTGGCGGCGGTGCGGGTTTCCACGCCGAGTTTCACGTAGACGTGCTCCAGGTGTTTGTTCACCGTGCGCGGGCTGAGGCCGAGGATGTCGCCGATGTCGCGGTTGGTCTTGCCGCAGGCGACCCAGCGCAGCACTTCCATCTCGCGCTCGGTGAGCTGAAAGCGTGCCGAGAGCGTGGCCCGGGCCGGGGCACCGTTCAGCGTCGGCGCCGCTGCCGTGGTCTGTCGGGCTGCCTGGATCAGGCGCGCGGTGCGCAGGTGGGCGGCGACCCGCGCCAGCACCTCGTCGGTATGGATCGGCTTGGTCACGTAGTCGCTGCCGCCGGCGGCGAAGCCTTCCACCACATGTTCGCTGTCGGTCAGCGCGGTCATGAACAGCACCGGGATGTCGGCGCTGTCCGGCTCGGCCTTGATCCTGCGGCAGGTCTCGAAACCGTCCAGGCCGGGCATCATCGCGTCGAGCAGGATCAGGTCGGGGCGCCGGCGCTGGATGCGGTTCAGCGCGCTCTGGCCGTCCAGCGCCACCAGCACCATGTACCCGTGAGCGTCGAGGGCGTCGGAGAGCAGGGCGAGATTGTCCGGCGTGTCGTCGACGATCAGCACCGTGCCGCGTTCAGCAATCTGCATGGCTGCATTCATGTTCGGCCTCCTTGAGTTGGCGGTTGAGTTCATCCAGGCGAAAGCCCTTGGTCAGGGCCCGCAGGCGTTGGGTGAAGGAGGCGCAGGCGGGGCTGTTCCGCTCGATGGCGTCCAGCTTGTCCTGGATGCCGCGCATGTAGCCGAGCGCCGCCAGTTCGCGCAGCTCGGCCAGCTCGGCGATGCTGGGCAGCGCCTCGGCCTGTGCCTGCGCCTCGGGCTCGGCGGTGCGGTGCAGCCACTGCAAGTCGAGCTGCTGCTGGATACGCTCGAGCAGCGCCGGGATATGCACCGGCTTGGCCAGGTAGTCGTTGCAGTAGGCGGCGATGCTGCGCTCGCGGTCGTCGGCGAAGGCGTTGGCCGAGATGACGATGATCGGCGCCTGGCACTGGGCGTTGCGGCGGATCAGGCGACTGGCCTCGAAGCCGTCCATCTGCGGCATCGACAGGTCCATGAGGATCAGGTCGGGGCCCAGCAGCGCGGCCTGGCGGATCGCCTCCTGGCCGCTGGCCGCCTGCTCGACGCGAAAGCCCAGCGGCTCGAGCATGCCGGCTAGCACCCGGCGGTGCTCCAGGTGGTCGTCCACCACCAGCACCAGGCGGCGCGGCCCCCGGTAGCCGATGATGTCGTGCGCCACGTGCACCACCGCCCGCGGCGCGCGTACCTCGGAGAGAAACAGGCGCACCTGGAAGCGCGTGCCCTTGCCCGGCTCGCTGTGCACCGACAGCTCGCCGCCCATCAGCGCGGTGAGCATGCGGGTGATGGTCAGGCCGAGGCCGACGCCGTTGTCCTGGCGCATCAGGTCGCCGCGCTCGAAGGGCTGGAAGATGCGCTCGATCTGCTGCGGATCGATGCCGATGCCGGTGTCGACGATCTCGAAGCAGGCAGTCTCGCGCAGGTAGCTGACGCGCAGGCGCACCTCGCCCCGCTCGGTGAAGCGCACGGCGTTGCCCAGCAGGTTGATCAGGATCTGCCGCACGCGCTTCTCGTCGCCGCGCACCACCGCGGGAATCCGCCCGGCCGTCTCCAGGTGGAAGGACAGGCCCTTCTCGGCGGCCTGCGGGGCGAACATGCGTTCGAGCTGGCCGACGAATTCGGGCAGGGCGATTTCCGAGAGTTCTAGGTGCAGCTTGCCGGCCTCGATCTTGGCCACGTCGAGCAGGCCGTCGATCAGCGACAGCAGGTGCGAGCCGCTGCGGTGGATGGTGGCCAGGGCGTCGTGGTGGCGCTCGGGCATGGCCGCGTCGCGCTGCAGGATCTGGGTGTAGCCGAGGATGCTGTTGAGCGGCGTGCGCAGCTCGTGGGACAGGCCGGTGACGTAGCGGCTCTTCGCCGCGTTGGCGTTCTCGGCTTGTACCTTGGCCTTCTGCAGCGCCTCGTCGGTCTTGCCGTGGGCCTCGATCTCCTGCATCAGCAGCAGGGTCTGGCGGTCCGACTCCTGCTGCGCCACCTGGCGGCTCTCGCGGGTCAGGACGATCCACCAGGCGAGCATGCCGGCGAACAGCGAGAGGGTGAGGAAGGCCTTGAAGAAGGCCTGGTACAGCGTCTGCTGCACCTCCGGCGAGTGCGGCACCAGGCCGTGGGAGACCTGGCTGTAGATCAGCGCCAGGGCACCGAACAGCATCAGCACCAGCAGGGCGAGGAAGCCCAGGTACTGGGCCAGGCGGCTGTGCAGGCGCGGGATGCTGGCCCAGGGCAGCAGCCAGTGCAGCAGCGCGTCGACTTGCTGGCTCAGGCGCCCGTGCGGCTTGCAGACGTCGCCGCAGCGCGCGTCCAGCGAGCAGCACAGCGAGCAGATCGGCGTGCTGTAGGCCGGGCAGAAGGCCATGTCCTCGCTCTCGAAGGCGTTGTTGCACAGCCCGCAGCGGCCGGCGTCGGTCGCGCTCGGCGGGTGGATCAGCGCCGTCGTGCTGGTGCGCGCAACGTAGAAGCGGCCACCGGTGGCCCAGGCCAGCAGCGGTGCGCAGACAAAGGCGGAAAACAGCGCCACCAGCGGCGAGGCGGCCTCGGCCAGGGCGCCAAACAGGCCGAAGTGGGCCAGCACCGAGAGCAGCGAGGCGATCAGCATGGCGCCGACGCCGACCGGGTTGATGTCGTACAGGTGCGCGCGCTTGAACTCGATGTGGCGCGGCGACAGGCCCAGCGGCTTGTTGATCACCAGGTCGGCCACCAGCGCGCCGATCCAGGCGATGGCGATGTTGGCGTAGAGGCCGAGCACCTCCTCGATCGCCTCGAACACGCCCAGCTCCATCAGCATCAGGGCGATGGCCACGTTGAACACCAGCCACACCACGCGCCCCGGATGGCTGTGGGTGACCCGGGCGAAGAAGTTGGACCAGGCCAGCGAGCCGGCGTAGGCGTTGGTCAGGTTGATCTTCACCTGGCTGACGATGACGAACAGCACCATGGCGCCGAGCGCCCACTGCGGCGAGGCGAATACGTAGCCGAAGGCCACCAGGTACATCTGCGTCGGCTCGGCGGCGCGCTCGACGGGGATCTCGTGCTGCAGGGCGAGGAAGGCGAGGAAGGCGCCGGCGAGCATCTTCAGCGCGCCGGGGATGATCCAGCCGGGCCCGGCCATCAGCAGCGCGGCCCACCAGCGCTTGCGGTTCTGCACGGTCTTCTCCGGCAGGAAGCGCAGGTAGTCGACCTGCTCGCCGATCTGTGTGACCAGCGCTAGGGCCACGGTGCAGGCGGCGCCGAAGTGCAGCAGGTTGAAGCTGCCGGCCTCGCCCTCGCGGCCGGCGAAGCTGGTCCAGTCGCCGAGCGCCTCGGGGTTCCTGGCGACGACGAAGGCGTAGGGCAGTAGCAGCAGCACCAGCCACAGCGGCTGGGTCCAGGTCTGCAGGCGGTTGATCAGGGTGATGCCGTAGGCCACCAGGGGAATGATGATCACCGAACAGATCACGTAGGCCAGCGCCAGCGGGATGTCGAAGTACAGCTCCAGGGCCAGGGCCATGATCGCCGCTTCGAGGGCGAAGAACAGGAAGGTGAAGCTGGCGTAGATCAGCGAGGTAATGGTCGAGCCGATGTAGCCGAAGCCGGCGCCGCGGGTCAGCAGGTCCATGTCCACGCCGTAGCGCGCCGCGTAGTAGCTGATCGGCAGGCCGGTGAGGAAGATCACCAGGCTCACCGCGAGGATCGCCCACAGGGTGGTGGTGAAGCCGTAGGACAGCGCCAGGGCGCCGCCGATGGCTTCCAGGGCGAGGAACGACACCGCGCCGAGGGCCGTATTGGCGATGCGCAGCTCCGACCATTTGCGAAACGCCCGCGGGGTGAAGCGCAGGGCGTAGTCCTCCATGGTCTCGTCGGCGACCCAGCTGTTGTAGTCGCGACGGATCTTGACGATGCGCTGGGTTCCGGTCGGTTGCACGCCCGTGCTCCTGGTGGTGCCGTTTCTGCGGTGAATTTGCAACATCCATGCCCCCAGCTGCGTGTCGCGTGCGCGTGCGCCCGGACTTCTGTCTGGCTTCCTGCTCGGCTCCGAGAGTGCACCAGGCTGGTGCCTGGCGCTGTACGTCAGATGACGTATGCGCTTACGTCATGCTGCGTATACCCGGGCGGGGAGGGCGCCCGCATTCTTGCGGCGAACCCGGAGCAGACCTGCGCAGACAGGCCGGCGACGACCCCCACCGCACGAGGAGCACGACGATGGATGCACAACCGACCCGACTTCTACCCCGCCGCCTGACGCTGGGCGCTGCCGCGCTCTCGCTGCTGGCCGCCAGCCTGTTCAGCCATGTGGCCAATGCCGAGGTGAACACCACCGGTCTGGCCGTGACCGATACCGAAGTGACCGTCGGCCAGCTGCACTCGGCCACCGGCACCATGGCCATCTCGGAAACCGGCTCGATCCAGGCCGAGCGCCTGGCCATCGAGCAGATCAATGCCGCAGGCGGGGTGCTCGGCCGGCAGATCAAGGTGATCCAGGAAGACGGCGCCTCCGACTGGCCGACCTTCGCCGAGAAGGCCAAGAAGCTGCTGGTCGGCGACAAGGTCGCCGCGGTGTTCGGCTGCTGGACCTCGGCCTCGCGCAAGGCGGTGCTGCCGGTGTTCGAGAAGGAAAACGGCCTGCTCTACTACCCGACCTTCTACGAGGGCCTGGAGCAGTCGAAGAACGTCATCTACACCGGCCAGGAGGCGACCCAGCAGATCCTCGCCGGCCTCGACTGGATCGCCAAGGAGAAGGACGCCAAGACCTTCTACCTGATCGGCTCCGACTACATCTGGCCACGCACCTCGATGAAGATCGCGCGCAAGCACATCGAGAACGTGCTCGGCGGCAAGGTGGTCGGCGAGGAGTACTACCCGCTGGGCAACACCCAGTTCGGCTCGCTGATCAACAAGGTCAAACTGAAGAAGCCCGACGTGGTGTTCACCGCCGTGGTCGGTGGCTCCAACGTCGCCTTCTACAAGCAGATGAAGGCCGCCGGCGTCACCGCAGCCAAGCAGAACCTGCTGACCCTGTCGGTCACCGAGGACGAGCTGCTCGGCATCGGCGGCGAGAACATGGAAGGCTTCTACGCCTCGATGAAGTACTTCCAGAGCCTGGACAACCCGAACAATGCCGCCTTCGTCGAGGCCTTCAAGGCCAAGTACGGCAAGGACGCGGTCGTCGGTGACGTGACCCAGGCCGCCTACCTCGGCCCGTGGCTGTGGAAGGCCGCGGTCGAGAAGGCCGGCAGCTTCGACGTCGACAAGGTCGCCGCCGCCTCGCCCGGCATCGAGCTCAACAGCGCGCCGGAAAGCTACGTGAAGGTCCACGACAACCATCACCTGTGGAGCAAGACCCGCATCGGCCAGGTGCAGAAGGACGGCCAGTTCAAGGTGGTCTACGAGTCCGGCCTGATCGAGCCGAACCCCTTCCCGAAAGGCTACCAGTAAGTCCAACCGCATCCCTCTCCCGCCAAGCGGGGGAGGGGCTCTCGCATTCTTCCCGCCAGGAGACCATCAACATGGAATGGCTATCGGAATTTGGTGCCATCGCGGCCATGCAGGGCTTCAACGGCTTGTCCGTGTTCTGCGTCCTGCTGCTGATGGCTCTGGGGCTGGCGATCATCTTCGGCCAGATGGGCGTGATCAACATGGCCCACGGCGAGTTCCTCACCATCGGCGCCTACACCACCTTCGTGGTTTCCTCGCTGACCGAACAGTACGCCCCGGCCTTCGGGCCCTATTACTTCTTCTTCGCCATCGTCCTGTCCTTCCTCATAGCCGGCGCCATCGGCTGGCTGGTGGAATTGGCGATGATCAGCAAGCTGTACCAGCGTCCGCTGGATACCCTGCTGGCCACCTGGGGCCTGTCCCTGGTGATGCAGCAGGCGTTCCGCTCGATCTTCGGTGCGCGCGAGGTCAGCGCCACCCTGCCGGAGTGGCTGATGGGCTCGTGGAACCCCACCGAGGCCATCGACATTCCGCGCAACGGCCTGTTCGTCATGGGCCTGACCATTCTCCTTACCGCCACCCTGTTCCTCATGCTGTATCGCTCGCGCTGGGGCCTGCAGGTGCGCGCCACCATGCAGAACCGGGTGATGAGCCGCGCGGTGGGGATCAACACCAAGCGCGTCGACCGCATGACCTTCGCCCTCGGCTGCGGCGTGGCCGGCGTGGCCGGCGCGGCCTTCACCACCATCGGCTCCACCGGCCCGACCGCAGGCTCGCTGTACATCGTCGACACCTTCCTGGTGGTGGTCTTCGGTGGCGCGGCCAGCCTGGTCGGCACCATCGCCTCGGCGTTCTCCATCGCCCAGGCCCAGTCGCTCATGGAGTTCTTCATGAGCGGCTCGATGGCCAAGGTGCTGACCCTGTCGGCGGTGATCCTGATTCTGATGATGCGCCCGCAGGGGCTGTTCTCGATCAAAGTGCGCAAGTAGGAGCCGCCCATGAACCCGATTCTCGACAAACTCCTGGGCGGCAAGCAGGGCGCCATCGGCCTGGCGGTGCTCGCCGCGCTGATCCTGGTGGTGTTTCCGCTGGCGCTGGACGCCTTCCGCCTGAACATGGTCGGCAAGTACCTGACCTACGCCTTCGTCGCCGTCGGCCTGGTGCTGTGCTGGGGTTACGGCGGCATCCTCAGCCTCGGCCAGGGCATCTTCTTCGGCCTCGGCGGCTACTGCATGGCGATGTTCCTCAAGCTGGAAGCGTCCGACCCGGAGAGCACCAAGATCCAGTCCACCCCCGGCATCCCGGACTTCATGGACTGGAACCAGATCACCGAGCTGCCGATGCTCTGGCAGCCGTTCCACAGCTTCGGTTTCACCCTGCTGGCGGTGATCGCGGTGCCGGTGCTGCTGGCCCTGGTGATCGGCCTGACCATGTTCAAGCGCCGCGTCGGCGACGTGTACTTCTCCATCGTCACCCAGGCCATCGCGCTGATCCTCACCGTGCTGATCATCGGCCAGCAGGGCTACACCGGCGGGGTCAACGGCATCACCGACCTGCGCACCCTGATGGGCTGGGACATCCGCAGCGACGAGGCCAAGCTGATCCTCTACTTCGTCAGCGCCTTCCTGCTGTTCGGCTGCATCCTGCTGGCGCGTTTCATCATCGCCTCCAAGCTCGGCCGCCTGCTGCTGGCCATGCGTGACAAGGAGGAACGCGTGCGCTTCTCCGGCTACGACGTGGCCAGCTTCAAGATCTTCGTGTTCTGCGTCGGCGCCGCCTTCGCCGCCATCGGCGGAGCGATGTTCACCCTGCAGGTCGGCTTCATGTCGCCGAGCTTCGTCGGCATCGTGCCATCGATCGAGATGGTCATCTTCGCCGCCGTCGGCGGGCGCCTGTCGCTGCTCGGTGCGGTGTACGGCGCGCTGTTGGTCAACTTCGGCAAGACCTACTTCTCCGAGAGCTTCCCCGAGCTGTGGCTGTACCTGATGGGCGGCCTGTTCATCGTCGTGGTCATGTACTTCCCCAACGGCCTCGCCGGCCTGTGGGACAGCCACGGCAAGCGCTGGCTGGCACGTCTCAAACCGGCGGCCAAGGCGCCGGTCAAGGCTCAGCCGGTGGCCAAACCCGTCGCCAAGGCCGTTCCCACTCGCGAACTGGAGACCACCCCATGAGCCCGAATCCCAGCGGCTTCCAGATGCCCAAACCGGTGCTGGCCATCGAGGGCCTGAGCGTGTCGTTCGACGGCTTCAAGGCGGTCGACGACCTCAACCTGTACATCGACCGCAACGAAGTGCGCGTGGTCATCGGCCCCAACGGCGCCGGCAAGACCACGGTGCTCGATCTGATCTGCGGCAAGACCCGCGCCACCGCCGGCAGCATCCAGTTCGAGAACCGCGAGCTGACCAGGATGCGCGAGTTCGACATCGTCCGCGCCGGGGTCGGGCGCAAGTTCCAGAACCCGTCGATCTACGAGAACCTGACGGTGTTCGAGAACCTGGAAATGTCCTATCCCAAGGGCCGCAAGGTACTCGGTGCGCTGTTCTTCAAGCGCTCGGCCGAGGTGGTCGAGCGGGTCGAGCAGGTGGCGGCGGAAATCATGCTCGGCAAGCACCTGCACCTGCAGGCCGACCTGCTCTCGCACGGCCAGAAGCAGTGGCTGGAGATCGGCATGCTGCTGATGCAGGACCCGCAGCTGCTGATGCTCGACGAGCCGGTGGCCGGCATGAGCGTGTCCGAGCGGGTGGCCACCGCCGAGCTGCTCAAGCGCATCAGCCAGGGCCGCTCGGTGCTGGTAATCGAGCACGACATGGAGTTCGTCAAGAGCATCGCGCACAAGGTCACCGTGCTGCACCAGGGCAAGGTGCTGGCCGAGGGCAGCATGGACGCGGTGCAGAACAATCCCAAGGTCATCGAGGTGTACCTGGGGCACTGAGCCCCGGGTCAAGGAGTCCAGCATGTTCCAGATCAACAACCTCGTCTCCGGCTACGGCCAGAGCCGGATCCTCCACGAACTCGACCTGACGGTGGCGAAGAAGGAAATCGTCGCGGTGATGGGCCGCAACGGCATGGGCAAGACCACCCTGTTCAAGAGCCTGATGGGCGTGCTGCCGCAGTGGGGCGGACAGATCAGCGTCGACGGCCGCGACATCTCCAAACTGGAAACCCACCAGCGCGTCGAGGCCGGCATCGCCTATGTGCCGCAGGGGCGGATGATCTTCCCCAGCATGACCGTGCTGGAGAACATCCAGACCGGCCTGCCGGCGGAAGCACGCGGCAAGGTGCCGGACGACCTTTATGCGCTGTTCCCGGTGCTGCAGGAGATGCGCCACCGCAAGGGCGGCAACCTCTCCGGCGGCCAGCAGCAACAGCTGGCCATCGCCCGCGCGCTGGCCACCAACCCCAAGGTGCTGCTGCTCGACGAGCCGACCGAGGGCATCCAGCCGTCGATCATCAAGGACATCGCCCGCACCCTGAAGGAGATCCGCAACCTGCGCGACCTGACCATCATCGTCTCGGAGCAGGTGCTGTCCTTCACCATGGAGATCGCCGACCGCTTCCTGGTCATCGAGAAGGGCAAGTTCGTCATCGAGGAGGCGCGCGACAAGGTCGACGAGGCGACCATCAGTCGCTACCTGTCGGTGTGATTTAAACCCCTCTCCCGGCCGGGGGAGGGCGTCGTTTCACCTGTTTACGGCCGGCGTGTTCTCCATGCGCCGGCCGCTTTTTCGCGTCTGCGCAAAAGCCGCTGCAAGCCGCACCACTGCTGCTGCCGCGCATACGTCATCCAACGTATTTTCGCCCTCGCTGCGCTCCCCGAGACTGGCCCTCGTACCCCGGCGCATCAATGCGCCAGGCACCCACCACAGGTCCCAGGAGCACTGCCATGACCGACACCCTGATCAAGGTCGACCTCAACCAGGCCGCCACCGAGAACGAACAAGTCCACAACCGCTGGCACCCGGACATCCCGATGGCCTGCTGGGTAAAGCCGGGCGACGATTTCATCCTGGAGACCTACGACTGGACCGGCGGCGCGATCAAGAACGACGACGATGCCAGCGACGTGCGCGACGTTGACCTGTCCACCGTGCACTACCTGTCCGGCCCGGTCGGCGTGCATGGCGCCGAGCCGGGTGACCTGCTGATCGTCGAGCTGCTCGATATCGGCGCCAAGGCCGAGTCGCAGTGGGGCTTCAACGGCTTCTTCTCGAAGAACAACGGCGGCGGCTTCCTCACCGACTACTTCCCGTCTGCGCAGAAGTCGATCTGGGACTTCGAGGGCATGTTCACCAAGAGCCGGCACATCCCCGGCGTGCGCTTCGCCGGCCTGATCCACCCCGGCCTGATCGGCTGCCTGCCGGACCACAAGATGCTCGCCGAGTGGAACCGCCGCGAGCAGGAGCTGATCGACAGCAACCCGACCCGCGTGCCGCCGCTGGCCAACCCGCCGTTCGCCAGCACCGCGCATATGGGCAAGATGAAAGGCTCCGAGCGCGACATGGCCGCCGCCACCGGCGCGCGCACCGTGCCGCCGCGCGAGCATGGCGGCAACTGCGACATCAAGGACCTGTCGCGTGGCTCGAAGATCTTCTTCCCGGTCTATGTCGACGGCGCCGGCCTGTCGGTGGGCGACCTGCACTTCAGCCAGGGTGACGGCGAGATCACCTTCTGCGGCGCCATCGAGATGGCCGGCTGGGTGCACATGAAGGTCGAGCTGATCAAGGGCGGCATGGCCAAGTACGGGATCAAGAACCCGATCTTCAAGCCCAGCCCGATCGTGCCGACCTACAACAACTTCCTGATCTTCGAAGGCATCTCGGTCGACGACGCCGGCAAGCAGCACTACCTGGACGTCAACCTGGCCTACCAGCAGGCCTGCCTCAACGCCATCAACTACCTGACCAAGTTCGGCTACTCGCCGGCCCAGGGTTACTCGCTGCTCGGCTCGGCGCCGGTGCAGGGGCACATCAGCGGCGTGGTCGACATCCCCAACGCCTGCGCCACCCTGTGGCTGCCGACCGACATCTTCGAGTTCGACATCAACCCCAGCGCCAGCGGCCCGACCAAGTTCCTCGACGGCAGCATCGACCTGCCCATCGCCTACGACAAGTGATACCAGCGCACACGGCCACCCCAGGGGGCGCCGTGCGCACCGACTCTATCGAGGTATTGCCATGCCCATCTATGAATACGACTGCCCGAGTTGCGGCGACTTCACTGTGCTGCGGCCGATGGCCGAGCGCGACGCCGCCTGCGCCTGCCCGCACTGCGACACGCCGAGCGAGCGGGTGATTCTCAGCGCCCCGGGCCTGAGCAGCATGGCCGGCAGCCAGCGCCGCGCCCATGAAACCAACGAGCGCAGCGCCCACTCGCCGCAGAGCCTCGAGGAATACAAGGCCAACCGCAAGCACCCGGCCGGCTGCAGCTGCTGCGGCCCGAGCAAGCCGGTCGAGCGCACCAAGGCCAACCCCCATGGCCTCAAGGCCAGCCCCTCGGCGCGGCCGTGGATGATCAGCCACTGAGGTTGTTTGTTGGGTCCCCGCCTGCGCGGGGATGACGTGGGTTTTTCACCGTCATTCCCGCGCAGGCGGGAATCCAGCCCACAGGGCGCTCCTACGACATACATCTCAAGCGGAGGTTTTCCATGCGCCACGGCGATATTTCCAGCAGCCCCGATACCGTCGGCGTCGCCGTCGTCAATTACAGAATGCCGCGCCTGCATACCAAGGCCGAGGTGCTCGACAACGCGCGCCAGATCGCCGAGATGATCAAGGGCATGAAGCTCGGCCTGCCGGGCATGGACCTGGTGGTGTTCCCCGAGTACAGCACCATGGGCATCATGTACGACAAGGACGAGATGATGGCCACCGCCGCCACCATCCCCGGCGAGGAGACCGCGATCTTCTCCGCCGCCTGCCGCGAGGCCAAAACCTGGGGCATCTTCTCGCTCACCGGCGAGCGCCATGAGGAACACCCGCACAAGGCGCCGTACAACACCCTCATCCTGATCAACGATCAGGGCGAGATCGTGCAGAAGTACCGCAAGTGCATTCCCTGGTGCCCCATCGAGGGCTGGTACCCGGGCGACCGTACCTACGTCTCCGCAGGCCCCAAGGGCCTGAAGATCAGCCTGATCATCTGCGACGACGGCAACTACCCGGAGATCTGGCGCGACTGCGCGATGAAGGGCGCCGAGCTGATCGTGCGCTGCCAGGGCTACATGTACCCGGCCAAGGAGCAGCAGGTGCTGATGGCCAAGACCATGGCCTGGGCCAACAACTGCTACGTGGCAGTGGCCAACACCACCGGCTTCGACGGTGTGTACAGCTACTTCGGCCACTCGGCGCTGATAGGCTTCGACGGCCGCACCCTCGGCGAATGCGGCGAGGAGGAGATGGGCATCCAGTACGCCCAGCTGTCGGTGTCGCAGATCCGCGACGCGCGCGCCAACGACCAGTCGCAGAACCACCTGTTCAAGCTGCTCCATCGTGGCTACACCGGCGTCTACAACTCCGGCGACGGCGACAAGGGCGTGGCCGACTGCCCGTTCGAGTTCTACCGCACCTGGGTGCTGGACGCGCAGAAGGCCCAGGAGGACGTGGAGAAGCTGACCCGCAAGACCATCGGCGTGGCCGATTGCCCGGTCGGCGAGTTGCCGCATGCGGGCAAGGAACGCACGGCCTGAACCTTCGTCTGTCGCGGCTAAAGCCCTACCCACGGGATACCGCCGTTGTAGGAGGGGCTTTAGCCGCGAGCTTTTCCAACACCCGAGGCGGTCTATGCCCTTCGCCAATGACCTGATCGACAGCAACCGCGAGCGCCTGGAGGAAAAGGGCATTGCCCGGCTGCAATCACGTTTCCTCTTTGACCCCGCTGCCGTGATGGCCCTGCTGCGTGCGCGAATCGTCGGCCAGGACGCGGTGCTGGCGCAGGTCGAGGCCATGCTCAAGGTGGTCAAGGCCGATATCGGCGAGTGCGAGCGGCCACTGGCGGTCAACCTGTTCATGGGCCCCACCGGCGTCGGCAAGACCGAGATCGTGCGCCTGCTGGCGCAGGCCATTCATGGTCGCGCCGACGCCCTGTGCCGCATCGACATGCACACCCTGGCCCAGGAGCACTACGCCGCTGCCCTGACCGGTGCGCCGCCCGGTTACGTTGGCAGCAAGGAAGGCACCACGCTGTTCGATGCAGAATCTATCGCCGGCAGTTTCGGTCGACCCGGCATCGTGCTGTTCGACGAGCTGGAGAAGGCCAGCCCCGAAGTACTGCGCAGCCTGCTCGGCATTCTCGAGCATGGTCGACTGACCCTGACCGCCGGCAGCCGTACCCTGGATTTTCGTAACAGCCTGATCTTCATGACCAGCAACCTCGGCGCGCAGCAGGCGCAGCGCTACCGCGAGCGTTTCGCCCGTGGCTGGCGACGTTGGTTGGGGCTGGCGCCGAGAGGCGAGGGCGCATTATTGGAGCAGGTGCTGCACGAGCGTTTCGAGCCGGAATGGCTCAATCGTATCGACCGAATTCTGGTGTTCGAGCGCATCGACGAGCAGTGGCTCGATGCCTTGCTGAACATCGAGCTGGACAAACTCAACCAGCGTCTGGGGCGTCAGGGCCGCTCGCTACAGGTGGAGCAGAGTGCCCGCGCCTGGCTATGCCGCGAGCATGACATCCGCTTCGGTGCCCGCGCCCTGGCGCGCCGTATACGCACCGAGCTGGAGCCGGCAATTGCCGAGTGGCTATTGGCGGAGCCCGGTATTAGCCGCCTTTCATGTGTGCTTGCACAGGGCCGGCTGCAGGTGCGTGAGCAACAGCAGTCCTGACGAACGGGCGACAATAAAAAACGGCCCGTTGGGAGGGCCGTTCTTTATTCAGTGATGCTCACGCGTGGCGCGGAACTTGATCTCCGGCCAGCGCTCTTCCATCAGGCTGAGGTTGACCCGGGTCGGCGCCAGGTAGGTGAGGTGGCCACCGCCGTCGACGGCGAGGTTCTCGTAGGCCTTGTCCTTGAATTCCTTGAGCTTCTTCTCGTCGCTGCACTCGATCCAGCGCGCCGACCAGACGTTGATCGCCTCGTAGGCGCATTCCACCTTGTATTCCTCCTTCAGGCGGCTGGCGACCACGTCGAACTGCAGCACACCGACCGCGCCGAGCACGATGTCGTTGTTGCGCTCGGGGAAGAACACCTGGGTCGCGCCTTCCTCGGCCAGCTCCTGCAGGCCCTGGCGCAGCTGCTTGGATTTCAGCGGGTCCTTCAGGCGCACGCGGCGGAACAGTTCCGGGGCAAAGTGGGGGATGCCGGTAAAGCCCAGGCTCTCGCCTTCGGTGAAGGTGTCGCCGATCTGGATGGTGCCGTGGTTGTGCAGGCCGATGATGTCGCCGGCGAAGGCCTCGTCCAGGTGCTCGCGCTCGCTGGAGAAGAAGGTCAGCGCGTCGGCGACCTTGAGGTCCTTCTTGATGCGCACGTGGCGCATCTTCATGCCCTTCTCGTACTTGCCCGAGCAGATACGCATAAAGGCGATGCGGTCGCGGTGTTTCGGGTCCATGTTCGCCTGGATCTTGAACACGAAGCCGCTGAACTTCTCCTCGATCGGTTCCACCACCCGTTCGTGGGCGGCGCGCGGCAGCGGGCGCGGGGCCCAGTCGACCACGGCGTCGAGCACCTGGTCGACGCCGAAGTTGCCCAGCGCGGTGCCGAAGAACACCGGGGTCATCTCGCCCTTGAGGAAGGCTTCGGCATCGAATTCGTGGCAGGCGCCCTGGACCAGCTCCAGCTGGTCGACGAAGTTGTCGTAGAGGTCGCCCAGGTGCGCGCGGGCCGCGTCCGAGTCGAGGTGCTCGATGATCTTCACCTCGGTACGCTCGTGGCCGTGGCCCGGGGTGTAGACGACGATCTTGTCTTCGGACAGGTGGTACACGCCCTTGAAGTCGCGGTAGCAGCCGATCGGCCAGGTGATGGGCGCGGCCTTGATGTTCAGCACCGCCTCGATCTCATCGAGCAACTCGATGGGGTCGCGGATATCGCGGTCGAGCTTGTTGATAAAGCTCACAATCGGAGTATCCCGCAGGCGGCACACGTCCATCAGGGCGATGGTGCGCGGCTCCACGCCCTTGCCGCCGTCGAGCACCATCAGCGCACTGTCCACCGCGGTCAGGGTGCGGTAGGTGTCTTCGGAGAAGTCTTCGTGGCCGGGGGTGTCGAGCAGGTTGATCATGTGCTCGCGGTAGGGGAACTGCATCACCGAGGTGGTGATGGAGATGCCGCGCTGCTTTTCCATCTCCATCCAGTCGCTGGTGGCGTGGCGGTCGGATTTGCGCGACTTCACCGTGCCGGCGACCTCGATGGCCTTGCCCATCAGCAGCAGCTTCTCGGTGATGGTGGTCTTACCGGCGTCCGGGTGGGAAATGATGGCGAAGGTACGGCGCTTGGCGACTTCGGCGGCCTGGGTGGTCATGGGCTGAACCTGGATGAAGATGGGGCGAAAAATTGGTCGCGAAGTATACAGCAAGCGCCGTGCGGGTGCCTGCACCTCGGTGGCGAGCCGCCGGCAGCTTGTCGCGCCGCTGCAGAGTGTCGGATGGGTTTTTGCGAAGCCAATCTCCGGCCTGGTCATGGCGCTGACTCAAGGCTGTTCTAGACTGTTTTGCCGCAAGGAGTTCGCCTGCCGGGCAAGCGGCTGCAGGCCGCGCCCGTTCAGCATTTCCGGGCATTTCGTGCGATATCCGGAACGATGAAATTTCCGGTTGATCTGAGGGGCGCATGGTCTTAAAGTCCGCGCCCGAACGTCCATGCTGGAAACGATCCATCCGGCTCAAGTACTGACGACGAGAGGTTGCCGGCCGGCCAGGTCGGTACCGGTGATGCTCGGCGACATGCCTTGGGAAGTAGGCGAACCAAAGTGGGGAAACTGTCAGACGTTCAGGCCGGAGCAACGCGCGGCCAGCCCCGACACGTGGCGGAACCTGTAAGCGGTTCTGCTGCCCGAATCAATGTGTTCCCGGTTTTGCCATTGGAGTCACCAGCATGTCGATCAAGGTCGAAGACTATTACGCACCCGCCACTTTTGCCCGCATGAAGGCGTTCGCCGATCAGCACGAAACCCCCTTCGTGGTGATCGACCGGCAGATCATCAGCGATGCCTACGATCAGCTGGGCAACTGCTTCCCGTTCGCCAAGGTCTACTACGCGGTCAAGGCCAACCCGGCCGTCGAGATCATCGAGCTGCTGCGCGACAAGGGCTCGAGCTTCGACATCGCCTCGATCTACGAGCTGGACAAGGTGATGGCCACCGGCGTCGGTCCCGAGCGCATCAGCTACGGCAACACCATCAAGAAGGCGCGCGACATCCGCTACTTCTTCGACAAGGGCGTGCGCCTGTTCGCCACCGACTCCGAGGCCGACCTGCGCAACATCGCCAAGGCCGCACCGGGCGCCAAGGTCTATGTGCGCATCCTCACCGAAGGCTCGACCAGCGCCGACTGGCCGCTGTCGCGCAAGTTCGGCTGCCAGCCGGACATGGCCCTGGACCTGCTGATCCTGGCCAAGCAGCTGGGCCTGGTGCCCTACGGCATCTCCTTCCACGTCGGCTCGCAGCAGCGCGACATCGACGTGTGGGACGCGGCCATCGCCAAGGTCAAGGTGATCTTCGAGCGCCTCAAGGAAGAGGACGGCATCACCCTGCAGATGATCAACATGGGCGGCGGCTTCCCGGCCAACTACATCCAGCGCACCAACGACCTGGAAACCTACGCCGAGGAGATCACCCGTTTCCTCAAGGAAGACTTCGGCGACGAGCTGCCAGAAATTATCCTCGAACCTGGTCGCTCGCTGATCGCCAACGCCGGCGTGCTGGTCTCGGAAGTGGTGCTGGTGGCGCGCAAGTCGCGCACCGCGGTGGAGCGCTGGGTCTACGCCGACGTCGGCAAGTTCAGCGGCCTGATCGAAACCATGGACGAGTCGATCAAGTTCCCGATCTGGACCGAGAAGAAGGGCGAGATGGAGGAAGTGGTGATCGCCGGTCCCACCTGCGACAGCGCCGACATCATGTACGAGCACTACAAGTACGGCCTGCCGCTCAACCTGGCCAGCGGCGACCGCCTCTACTGGCTGTCCACCGGTGCCTACACCACCAGCTACAGCGCGGTGGAGTTCAACGGCTTCCCGCCGCTGAAGTCCTACTACCTGTAAGCGACCTGCCTGGTCAGCAACGCCCACCTTGTGTGGGCGTTGTCATTTCTGCCGCCGGGCTTCTGCGCTTTCCCCCGGTTCGGCTGTAAATCCCTTTCCAGAGCGCTCTGTTGGCTAGGCGCGATTGTCAGTGACATATTTGTTACAAATTCTCCTTTGTAAATCGTTCGTAAAGATTGATTGCAACTGAATCTCATCTACTATCGCGCGCAGTTTTTATCTGGAGTGATTTTCGTGAGCGATAAGCATAACAAGCGTGCACCTCTTCCCCAGCGTCGCCTGCTGGCCTCGGCCGTCGGCCTGGCCCTGGCGTCCGGCTTCGCCGTGGCTCAGGACAGCGCGATGGAGCTGGACAGCGTCACCGTGCAGGGGCAGCAGGACCAGGGCTACAAGGTCGACAAGGTGTCCTCGCCGAAGCAGACCGCGGCGCTGCTGGATACCCCACAGACGATCAACATCATTCCCGAAGCGCTGTTTCGCGAGCAGAACGCGCGCACCCTCACCGAGGTGCTGAAGAACACCCCGGGGATCAGTTTCAACGCCGGTGAGAACGGCTTCGCCAGCGGCACCAACAACTTCAGCCTGCGCGGTTTCGACACCAGCGGCAGCATCTTCATCGACGGCGCCCGCGACAACGGCAGCTACACCCGCGACGTGTTCAACGTCGAGCAGGTGGAAGTGGCCAAGGGCCCGGCCGCCGACAACGGCCGCGGTGGCGCCGGCGGCTACGTCAATCTGGTGACCAAGACGCCGACCCTGGCAAGCTTCATTGCCGGTGGCGCCAGCTTCGGCTTCGATCAGTACGATTCCGAGGCGCGCCGCCGCGCCACCCTGGATACCAACCAGATCATCCACGACAGCGCCGCCTTCCGCCTCAACCTGCTGGTGGAAGACAGCGGCGTGGCCGGTCGCGAGCACGCCGAAAAGAACAGCTGGGGCCTGGCGCCGTCGCTGGCCTTCGGCCTGGGCACCGACACCCGCGCGATCTTCGCCTACGAGCACGTGCAGATGAACGACCGCCCGGACTGGGGCGTTTCCGGTGCGTCGGTCAAGGGCATGAAGGGCGACACGCCCTACAACCCGGCGCTGTCCGGGGTCGACCGCGACGAGTTCTACGGCCTCAAGTCGGACTTCGACGACACCACCAGCGATGCGCTGCTGGTGCGTCTGGAACACGACCTCTCCGCCGGCATGACCCTGAGCAACCAGACCCGCTGGGCGCGCGTCGACCGCCAGGCGCGCTACACCCTGCCCTTCCAGTACCTGGGCGGCGACCAGCTGCGTACCGACACCCAGTTCTACGACCGGGTCAACACCAGCCTGAGCAACCTGACCAACCTGTCGGCGCAGTTCGCCACCGGTTCGATCAAGCACAACCTGGCCGCCGGCCTGGAGCTGACCCGCGAGGAGTCCGAGGCCGGCACCTATGCCGAGGTCAACCCGGGCAACGTCAACATCTTCGACCCGGACTGGGAGCGTAGCGGGCCGGCTTCCAAGCACAGCCGCCTGCGCGAGCGCAGCGACGTGACCGTCGACACCGTGGCGCTGTACCTCTACGACACCCTGGAGTTCACCCCGCAGTGGCAACTGACCGGCGGCCTGCGCCTGGAGCAGTACGACGTCGATATCCGCAGCCGTAACGTCCAGACCGGCGCCGCGGTGGGCGCCGACGGCTTCGACGACCGCGAGTTCAGCATCGGCGGCAAACTCGGCCTGGTCTACAAGCCGGCAGAGAACGGCAGTCTGTATGCCGCCTACGGCGTGTCCAGCCAGCCGCCCGGCTCCTACCTGTCCAACCCGGACATCTCGCGGGTCAACGGCCAGGCCTTCCCCGGCTTCGTCCCGGGCGCCGATCCGGTGCGCGCGCACAACTACGAAGTCGGCACCAAGTGGGACTTCTTCGACAAGCGCCTGTCCACCACCGCAGCGCTGTTCTACACGGTGAAGAAGGACGTGGCCATCACCGGTCGCGACGCCGGCGAGACCAGCGACAGCCTCAAGGGCTACGGCGAGCAGGTGGTCAAGGGCCTGGAGCTGGGCGCCTCGGGGCAGATCACCGAGGCCTGGAACGTCTATGGCGGCATCGTCTTCATGGACAGCGAGCGCAAGCACAGCGCCTATCTGGACGAGGTGCGTCGACGCGCCAACGCCGGCGACTACGGTACTGCGCTGCGCACCGACGGCGACGAGCTGGCCTTCACCCCCAAGGTGTCGGGCAACCTGTGGACCACCTATCGCCTGCCGGTCGGCCTGACCCTGGGCCTGGGCGCGCAGCACGTCGGTTCGTCCTACCTGGGCCGCCCGGACGATGCCAGCCGCATCGTCGCCAACGGCCTGTACGGCAAGCTGCCGAGCTACACCACCTTCGCCGCCATGGCCAGCTACGAGGTCAACCAGAACCTCGATGTGCGCCTGAACGTCGACAACCTGACCGACGAGGAATACGCCGTCTCCAGCAACTGGAACGGTCGCCGCGTGCTGCTGGGCGACCCGCGTACCTTCACCCTGAGCACCAACTTCCGCTTCTAAGCGCAAGTGCCTGTGGCAACGCCCCGACCGCGCCAGCGGCCGGGGCGTTTGCCTGTAGCAGGAGCGAGCGCCAGGCATGGCTGTCATAGTGGCCTCGCTCTCTTTAGAATTCTGCGCCAACGGCGAGCCGCCCTGGAGACCTCACCCATGCTGCTGCATATCCCCGATCTGCTGAGCGCCGAGCAGCTGCGCCAGTGTCGCGCCGCGCTGCAGGCCGCCAACTGGCAGGACGGTCGGCACAGCGCCGGGCATCAGGCGGTCGGCGTCAAGGCCAACCAGCAACTGGCCCAGGACGATCCGCTGGCCCAGCAACTGGCCGAGTTCGTCCTCGCCCAGCTCGGCCAGAGCCCGCGTTTCATGGCCGCTGCACTGCCGCTCAAGGTGCTGCCGCCGCGCTTCAACCGCTACGCCGAGGGCGGCAGCTACGGCGCGCATATCGACAGCGCCGTGTTCAGCGTGCCGGGCACGCCGCACCGCATCCGCGCCGACCTGTCGGCCACCCTGTTCCTCAGCGAGCCGGACGAGTACGACGGCGGCGAACTGGTGCTGCAGGACAAGCGCGTCAAGCTGCCCGCCGGCCATCTGCTGCTCTATTCCAGCGGCAGCCTGCACCGGGTCGAGCCGGTGACTCGCGGCGCGCGTCTGGCCGCCTTCTTCTGGGTGCAGAGCCTGGTGCGCGAGGAGTCGCAGCGTAACCTGCTGCTGGAGCTGGACGACAGCATCCAGGCGTTGCGCCAGCAACTGCCGGACAGCCCCGAGCTGCTGCGCCTGACCGGCGTCTACCACAACCTGCTGCGCCAGTGGTCGCAGACCTGAGCGCCCGACCCATAGCCCGGATGCAATCCGGGGATAGCTGGCGCGCACTTCCCGGATGGCATCCGGGCGACCAACAACTCGCGGAGAGGCTCCCATGCCCTTGCCCAAACTGCAGCAGATACCCGCAGAAATCGCCGCGCTGGCCGACTACGAGCGCTTCGCCCGCGAGCGCCTGAGCGAGCAGGCTTGGGCCTACCTGGCCGGCGGCGCCGCCGACGAGCTGACCCTGGCCGACAACCGCGCCGCCTTCGACCGCCTGCGCCTGCGCAGCCGCGTGCTGCGGGATCTGAGCGGCGGCAACACGCGCCTGCGCCTGTTCGGCCAGGACTTCGACCACCCGATCTTCCTCGCCCCGGTGGCCTATCAGCAGCTGGCCCACCCCGACGGCGAGCTGGCCAGCGTGCTGGCGGCCGGCGCGGTGCGCGCCGGCATGCTGGTCAGCACCCAGGCCAGCGTCGAACTGGAAACTATCGCCGCCGCCGCGCAGACGCCGCTGTGGTTCCAGCTGTATATCCAGCCCGATCGCGACTTCACCGCGGCGCTGGTGCGCCGCGCCGAGGCGGCCGGCTACCAGGCGCTGGTGCTGACCGTGGATGCGCCGGTCAGCGGCGTGCGCAACCGCGAGCAGCGCGCCGGCTTCGCCCTGCCGGCGGGCATCGAGGCGGTCAACCTGCGCGGCATGCGCCCGCTGCAGGCATCAATCGAGCCGCCTGCCGGCAGCCTGCTGCTCGGCGGCCCGCTATTGGCGGCGGCGCCGACCTGGGCCGATCTGGCCTGGCTGCGTGGGCTGACCCGCCTGCCGATCCTGCTCAAGGGCATCATGAGCGGCGCCGATGCCGAGCAGGCGCTGGCGGCGGGGGTGGATGGGCTGATCGTCTCCAACCACGGCGGGCGCAGCCTGGACGGCCTGCCGGCGACCATCGAGGCGCTGCCGGAAGTGGCCGCCGCGGTGCAGAAGCAAGTGCCGCTGCTGCTCGACGGCGGCATCCGCCGCGGCAGCGACGTGCTCAAGGCGCTGGCCCTGGGCGCCGACGCAGTGCTGGTGGGAAGGCCCTATGTGTTCGGCCTGGCGGCGGCCGGCGCGGTGGGCGTGGCCCATGTGCTGCAGATGCTGCGCGGCGAACTGGAAGTGGCCATGGCCCTGACCGGCTGCCGCGACCTGGCGGCCATTGGTGCCGAGACGATCTGGCGGCCGGCGTAGCAGGCTGTTGAAAAACTACCTGCGTTGCCATCGCGGCGTTAAAAACAGGCTCGTGCGCGAGTCCGATCAAAATGCTCATTTACAGCTCGTAAACTCCGCTTTTTCGCCTGTTTTTGCCTTGCGCTGGCTGCCTCGCCTACGTTTTTCAACGGCCTGCTGGGCGCGCGTTCAGCTCAGCTGCAGGGTCAGCGCGGCCAGCACCGCGTAGCGCGAGGCCTTGGCCAGACTGACGAGGGCGAGGAACACCCACAGGCGTTCGCGCATCACCCCGGCGACCAGGGTCAGCGGGTCGCCGATCACCGGCAGCCAGCTCAGCAGAAGCGACCAGCGCCCATGGCGGGCGTACCAGGCCTGCGCCTGCTGCAGGCGCGCCGGGCTGACCGGGAACCAGCGGCGTTCGCGGTAGCGCTCGAGGGAGCGGCCGAGCAGCCAGTTGACCCAGGAACCCAGCACGTTGCCGCAGGTGGCCACCAGCAGCAGGGCCCAGAGGGCATGTTCGCCGTGCAGCAGCAGGCCCACCAGCACGGCCTCCGACTGCAGCGGCAGCAGGGTGGCGGCGCCGAAGGCAGAGAGGAACAGGGCCGGGTAGGCGGACAGGCTCAGCATCGTGGCGTTGCGCCGACCGGGCGGCCGGCGCGGACGGGAATCAGGACTGCGACTCCTGGCCCTGGTGGGCCATGATCTCTTCCAGGCTCAGGCCGGTGAGGCCGTGGATGGTCTTCCACAGGTAGTAGAAGATCGCCATCAGCATGATCATCGAGGGGATGGCGATCATCGGGTAGCTGAGCAGGGTCATGCGCCCCAGCTCGTCGTTGAACGCCTCGGTGCCGGCCGGGCTCACGACTATCCACTTGGCCAGCACGTAGTTCATCAGCGAGGAGAAGAAGAAGGTGCCGCTGAGCCAGTAGGTGGCGCGCATCAGCCGGGTCTCGAAGTGCTCGAGGTGGCCGCCCTGTTCCAGGCGCTGGTGGATCTTGTCGACGTTGAGCACCGACTTGTTGAACAGCAGGGTACGGATCAGCGGGTAGCGGGTGCGGGTCGAGACCAGCACGGCGATGCCGATCAGCCCGGGGATCGCCGCCTCCTTGACTGCCAGCCACTGGGTGTCGAGGTGCAGCAGGCCGATGCCGCCGGTCAGCGCCACGCTGATCAGGCCGAGCAGGGCGATGAAGTTGAACTTGCGGTACTTGATCAGCTCGAACGCGCCCCAGCCCAGCGGGAACGCCAGCGCCAGCAGCAGCGCGCCGTCGGCGCCGAGGCGCTCGTCGCCGCTGAGCTTCATCAGGATGAACGAGGGGATCAGGATGCTGATGGCCAGGTCGATCAGCGGGCGGGGCTTGTGCGTCGGGATGCGGCTGTCGGTGGTAGCGGTCATAACGTCTGGAGTCTGCGTAGGAGGCCCGATGATCGCCTGCCCGGCGCGCCAGGGCTAGCCCGACCGTCGGTTGGAATGTGAAAAAGTATGAGCCCACAGCTGGGCGACAGGCGCTGCAGGGCGAACCGGCGGCGTCGCGCCTGCAGCTGCTGCCCGAACCGCGTGTGCTGACTGCGGCGGAGCTGGTCGACGCCGCCGCCGCCGAGCAGCCTTGGTGATGCGCCGGGCAGGCGTTTATCATCGTGCGCCTGGTCGCTCCGAATCCTGAAGTGGGGCGCGCCTCAGTCGGTGGCCGCTGATGACCCTGAAATGCAAAGCCTGTGTCCTGTTGTTGCTCTGCAGCCTGGCCACCTCCCTGGCCGCCGAGCTGCGCCTGTACACCGAGGACTATCGGCCGTTCAGCTACCTCGAGGACGGCCAGCCGAGCGGCATGGCAGTGGCGGTGGTCGAGGAACTGATCCGCCGCACCGGCGAGTCGGCGCGCATCGAAGTGGTGCCCTGGACGCGCGGTTACCACCAGGTTCGCCGGCTACCCGATACGGCGCTGTTCTCCACCGTGCGCACGGCGCCGCGCGAGGCGCTGTTCCACTGGGTCGGCCCCATCGCCCGCGGCCATACGCGCTTCTACAGCCGCAAGGCGGACGGCCTGCACGTCGCCGACCTGGACGGCGTGCGCCGTCTCGGTCCCCTGGCCGTGCCCAAGCAGTGGTACTCCTACGAGCTGCTGACCGAGCTGGGCCTGGACAACCTTTACGGCGTGCCGACGCCGCAGGACATGCTGCGCATGTTCCGCCACGGCCGGGTCAAGCTGCTGCTCGCCAACAGCCTGACCCTCGACGGCATGCTGGCCGAACAGGGCATGCAGGCCGAGCAGCTGCAGGCGCAGTTCGACCTGATGCCCAACGATTCCTACATCGCCTTCTCCCGCCAGACCGATGCGCGGCGCGTGGAGCGCTGGCAGCAGGCGCTGCTGGAGATGCGCCGCGACGGTAGCCTGGAACGCATCTACCGGCACTGGTTGCCCTGGGTCGATGCCGAGACCTTGGCCGAGCTGCTGCGCGACGACTGAGCGCGCGGCACGCCTCCTGCCGCAGCGCGCCGAGTGACGCCGCTCGGCCTGCGGTGGCGCATGTCGGTGTCCTGCGCCCCGGTTCGTCGCGTCTATCCGGGTAACCCTACAGCCGATCCGCGATTCACCTGACTGGAATACGCACCATGCCCATCCTGCAACGCGCCTCCCACCACCAACTGCGCAGCGCCTTTCGCGCGCTGCTGGCCTCCGACCGCTGTTACCACACCGCCTCGGTGTTCGACCCGATGTCCGCGCGGATCGCCGCCGACCTGGATTTCGAGGTCGGCATCCTCGGCGGCTCGGTGGCCTCGCTGCAGGTGCTGGGGGCGCCGGACTTCGCCCTGATCAGCCTGAGCGAATTCGTCGAGCAGGCCACGCGCATCGGCAGGGTCGCGCGCCTGCCGGTGATCGCCGACGCCGACCATGGCTACGGCAACGCGCTCAACGTGATGCGCACGGTGGTCGAACTGGAGCGTGCCGGGGTGGCCGCGCTGACCATCGAGGACACCCTGCTGCCGGCGCAGTTCGGCCGCAAATCCACCGACCTGATCTCGGTCGAGGAGGGTGTCGGCAAGATCCGCGCGGCGCTGGAGGCGCGCATCGATCCGGAGCTGGCGATCATCGCCCGCAGCCACGCTGGAGTGCTCGAGGTCGACGAGGTGATCCGCCGCACCCGCGCCTACCAGGCCGCCGGCGCCGACGCCATCTGCCTGGTCGGGGTCAAGGATTTCGCCCACCTGGAGCAGATCGCCGGCGGCCTTGGCGTGCCGCTGATGCTGGTCACCTACGGCAACCCGCAGCTGCGCGACAACGCCCGCCTGGCGCGGCTCGGCGTGCGCATCCTGGTCAACGGCCACGGCGCCTACTTCGCCGCGATCAAGGCCACCTACGACTGCCTGCGCGAGCAGCGCGGCATCGAGCCGGGCGATCTCAACGCCACCGAGCTGACCCACAAGTACAGCCTGCCCGAGGACTATATCGTCTGGGCCCGCGAGTTTATGGAAGTCAAGGAGTGACGACGGGCTGCTCTTGAACTTCGCCCGCCGTGGGCGCATATCTGTCTGGTGGGGGCGAGGAGACAGACGATGGCAGGCGGTTGGGCGAGCGACACGGCGGTACAGGAACAGATCGACAGCAGCATCGAGGACGCCGTGGCGCGCGCTCGCAGCCAGCTGCCGAAAGGCGAGAGCCTGCGCCACTGCGAGGAATGCGGCGCGGCGATTCCCGAGGCGCGCCGCCAGGCCATTCCCGGCGTACGCCTGTGCGTGGCCTGCCAGGCCGAGCACGACCGCGAGCAGGCCGCTTTCAGCGGCTACAACAGGCGCGGCAGCAAGGACAGTCAGCTGCGCTGATCAGGGCGTGACGGAGTAGCCGCGCCCGCTCATGCAATTGATATAGGCCTGCTGCGCGTTGTCGCCGGCGCTGTCGTTGCGACGGTTTTCGCGCCGCTCCTGGCGCTGCCTGGAGCCTCCCACGGCCATGCCGACGGCCGCCGCGTCGCGCGCCTGATTCTGCCGGTACTCCTGCTTGATATCGTCGTCCACCCGGTCGTAGACCTCGTCGTGGCGATTGCCGCGAATCTGCGCCGCCGTGGCACCCACCGCGGCACCCTTGGCCGCGCCGCGCAGGCGCTCGCCACCGACGCCGTCGTTGCCGCTCTGCGTTTGGCTGCCGCCGGCCTGGGCCTGGCAGCTGGCAATATCGGCTTGAATCTGCTCCGGGCTTTGCCCCTGTAGGGGCGTCAGTGTTTCCGCCTGGGCGAGGGGCAGGCTGAGCAGCAACAGGCCGCCGAGTAGGCGGCAAGACGGCGAGGGCGGGCGCATGAGGTCGATCTCCCATCGGAGGGATGGATTTTCACTATAGTCCCGCCATGGACGGCCGCCGGTGCCCGCTCGGGTTTGCCGACGGGCGTTCGATGGACGGTCCGGGCTGGGGCGTGGTGCCCCTGGGCAAAGCGGCAAATGCTCGCTAGAGTTGGTAGCCTGCTAACTATTCGTTTGGTTTGTTTCGTGCCGACTTCCCATCGCCCGGGCCTGGGCATCCTGCTGATCCTCGCCGCCGGCCTGTTGCTGGCCAGCCACGACGCCCTGTCGAAATCCCTGACCCAGCTCTACCCGGTGCTGCTCGTGGTGTGGGCGCGCTACCTGGCGCAGACCCTGTTGATGGCGGCGCTGTTCGCCCCGCGCCTGGGCTGGGACCTGGTGCGCACCCGGCGGCCCTGGCTGCAACTGACGCGTGGCCTGAGCCTGGTGGCGATCAGCCTGCTGTTCTTCAGCGCACTGCGCTACATCCCGCTGGGCGAGGCGACGGCGGTGATCTTCCTGGCGCCGTTGGTGGTGATCCTGCTATCGGCATTCGTGCTCAAGGAGCAGATCGGCGCCGGGATATGGCTGGCAGTGGGCTGCGGTCTGCTCGGCGTGCTGATCATCGTGCGCCCTGGCGGCGCGCTGTTCACCCCGGCGATCCTGCTGCCGTTCGCGGCGGCGCTGTGCTTTGGCCTCTACCAGTTGCTCACCCGACGCCTCAGCGCCACCGACCATCCGGCCACCAGCAACTTTCTCACCAGCCTGCTCGGCGCGCTGCTGATGAGCCTGGCACTGCCCTGGGTCTGGCAACTACCGGAGTTCTCCCACGGCCTGCTGATGGCTGCGCTCGGCGCCCTGGCGATGACCGGGCACATGCTGCTGACCCACGCCTACCGCTTCGCCAGCGCGGCCAGCCTGGCGCCCTTCACCTACGGCCAGATCGTCATCGCCACCCTGCTGGGCATGCTCTTCTTCGCCCACACCCCGGACGCCGGCGGCATCGTCGGCATGGCCATCATCATCCTCAGCGGCCTGTGTCTGGCCTGGAGCCAGCGGCGGACGGGCTAGATGCGCTTGTGGCGCATTCGGCGGGTCGAGGCGCCTGCGCCCAAGCCCAACGGGGGCGCCGGGCGGAGCAGGGCGTGCTCCTGACTGGGCGCGGGACAAGGTTGGGGGGCGGTAGGTTGGGTTGAGGAGCTTGCGACGAAGCCCAACGGGAGTTGGGACCGTCGGGCGGAGCACTGCGTGCTCCCTGTTGGGCTTCGCTGCGCTCAGCGCCAACCTACGCACCAACCGACGCTCAGCACCAACCTGTGTCCGGCGGCAGGCGGCGCTTTTTGCAGTTCAGGTGCCGCCTCCGGCCCAGTCGACGGGTAACAGGCCTTGGGCGATATGCCGGTGAATGGAGGAGAACGGCCATTCTGCGGGGCATCGGGCGTGACCGTGCTTGACCGGATTGAAGTGGATGTAATCGATATGTCGTTGCAGGTCGTCGGCATCGCGGATGCAGTGTTCCCAGTAGCGTCGCTGCCAGATGCCGCGTTCGCGTTTGAGGTGGCGCGACAGGGAAACAGGCTCGCAGTCGTCGAGGGCTCGGGAGAAGCCGGATTTGATCAGGGCCCACCGGGTCGGGTAAGCGCAGTCCCCCTGCGGCAGTTGCCAAATGCAGTGCAGGTGCTCCGGAAGTACCACGATGGCCGGGATGCGAAAGGGATGGCGCTGATGCACCGCGCGGAATGCCGCACGCAGGGCGTCGATATGACGGGTTAGCAGGTCTTGCGGGCGATCGGCCAGCGTGACCGTGAAGAAGTAGGTGCCGCCCGCCACCCGGGCGCGTCGATAGCGCATGTTCACCGTCCTTGGTGTGGTTGTCGTTCGCGTCAGTGTAGTTGCGTTGTCGGGGGGCGGAGCGCATCCGGTAGGTTGGGTTGAGGAGCTTGCGACGAAGCCCAACGGTGGGGGGAGACCGTCGGGCGGAGCACTGCGTGCTCCCTGTTGGGCTTCGCTGCGCTCAGCGCCAACCTACCTCAGTGCCAACCTACGTTCAGCACCAGCCACCTCAGTGCCAACCTACATGCCTGCCGAGTCCAGCCTGGCTCCCGCTTTAGAACAGGAAATAGCGCTGCGCCATCGGCAGCACCTCGGCCGGCTCGCACCAGAGCAGTTGGCCGTCGGCCTTGACCTGATAGGTTTGCGGGTCGACCTCGATGTTCGGCAGGTAGCCGTTGTGGATCAGGTCGGTCTTCTGCACCGCGCGGCAGCCCTTGACCACGCCGATCTTCTTCTTCAGGCCGAGTTGCTGCGGCACGCCGGCGTCGAACGCCGCCTGGCTGATAAAGGTGATGCTGGTGGCATGGCGGCTGCCGGCGTAGCTGGCGAACATCGGCCGGTAGTGCACCGGTTGCGGCGTGGGGATCGAGGCGTTGGCGTCGCCCATCAGGCTGGCGGCAATCGCCCCGCCCTTGAGGATCAGCGTCGGTTTCACCCCGAAGAAGGCCGGGCGCCACAGCACCAGGTCGGCCCACTTGCCCACTTCGATGGAACCCACCTCGTGGCTGATGCCGTGGGTGATGGCCGGGTTGATGGTGTATTTGGCGATGTAGCGCTTGGCGCGGAAGTTGTCGTTGCCCGGCACGTCCTCGGGCAGCGGACCGCGCTGCTGCTTCATCTTGTCGGCGGTCTGCCAGGTGCGGGTGATCACCTCGCCGACGCGGCCCATGGCCTGGCTGTCGGAGCTGATCATGGAAAAGGCGCCGAGGTCATGCAGGATGTCCTCGGCGGCGATGGTTTCGCGGCGAATGCGGCTCTCGGCAAACGCGACGTCCTCGGCGATGCTCGGGTCGAGGTGGTGGCAGACCATCAGCATGTCCAGGTGCTCGTCGATGGTGTTCTTGGTGAACGGGCGCGTCGGGTTGGTCGAGCTGGGCAGCACATTGGGGAAGCCGCACGCCCTGATGATGTCCGGCGCATGACCGCCACCGGCACCCTCGGTGTGGTAGGTGTGGATGGTGCGGCCCTTGAAGGCGCCCAGGGTGGTTTCGACGAAGCCGGACTCGTTCAGCGTGTCGGTGTGGATCGCCACCTGCACGTCGTACTCATCAGCCACGGAGAGGCAGTTGTCGATGGCCGCCGGGGTGGTGCCCCAGTCCTCGTGCAGCTTCAGACCGATGGCGCCGGCCTTGACCTGCTCGATCAAGGGCTCGGGCAGCGAGGCGTTGCCCTTGCCGGTGAAGCCCAGGTTCATCGGGAAGGCATCGGCGGCCTGGAGCATGCGCGCCATGTGCCAGGGGCCTGAGGTGCAGGTGGTGGCGTTGGTGCCGGTGGCAGGTCCCGTGCCGCCACCGATCATGGTGGTGACGCCGCTCATCAGCGCCTCTTCGATCTGCTGTGGGCAGATAAAGTGGATATGGGTGTCGATGCCGCCGGCGGTGAGGATCATGCCTTCGCCGGCGATCACCTCGGTGCCGGCGCCGATGGCGATGGTCACGTCGGGCTGGATGTCCGGGTTGCCGGCCTTGCCGATGGCGTGGATGCGCCCGTCCTTGAGGCCGACGTCGGCTTTGACGATGCCCCAGTGGTCGATGATCAGCGCGTTGGTGATCAGGGTGTCGACTACATCTTTGGCGCACAGCTGGCCCTGGCCCATGCCGTCGCGGATCACCTTGCCGCCGCCGAACTTCACCTCTTCGCCATAGGTGGTGAAGTCCTGCTCCACTTCGATCCACAGGTCGGTGTCGGCCAGGCGCACCTTGTCGCCGACCGTGGGGCCGAACATATCGGCGTAGGCTTGTCTGCTGATCTTCATTGGTTCGTCCCGTTGGGTGCGCCGTGCGCACCATCGCTATCCGCGTTGTTTGTGGCGCGCATGGCCCAGGCGGCCCCGCGACACCCTACTCGTCAAAGCTCGCCCATCACCCGGCCGGCGAAGCCGAACACCCGGCGTGCGCCGGCCAGATCGACCAACTCCACCTCGCGGCTCTGCCCCGGCTCGAAACGCACCGCGGTGCCGGCCGGGATATTCAGGCGCATGCCGCGCGTGGATGCTCGATCGAAGATCAGCGCATCGTTGGTCTCGAAGAAGTGGTAGTGCGAGCCGACCTGGATCGGCCGGTCGCCGCTGTTGGCCACGGAAAGAGTCAGGGTACGGCGGCCGGCATTGAGCTCGATCTCGCCGTCGGCAATCTGGTATTGGCCGGGAATCATGGGGTGTTCACTCCAGAATCAGTTGCATAAAGGTCAGGTCCAGCCAGCGGCCGAACTTGCGGCCGACCTGGGGCATCTGCCCGGTGGTGACGAAACCCAGGCGCTGGTGCAGGCGGATCGAGGCGGCGTTCTGCGACTCGATGGCGGCGACCATGACGTGCAGGTCGGCGGCGCGGGCGCGTTCGATCAGCGCCTGCATCAGCGCCGGTCCGAGGCCCTGGCCGCGCTGGTCGGCGCGCACATACACCGAGTGCTCGACGGTCTGGCGAAAGCCTTCGATGCTGCGCCAGGTGCCGTAGCTGGCATAGCCGAGCACCCCGCCGGCGGCATCGCGCGCCACCAGCACGGGAAAGCCCGCCGCCGTGCGCTCGGCCAGCCAGGCGCGGCGGTTGGCCAGGTCCACCAGGGTCTCGTTCCAGATCGCCGTGGTGTGCGCCACCGCGTCGTTGTAGATGGCCAGGATGCCGGGCAGGTCGGCCTCGCCGGCGTCATGTATCGAATAGCTCATGGTTCAGGCAATCGGCTGGTGGACGGTCACCAGCTTGGTGCCGTCGGGGAAGGTGGCCTCGATCTGGATCTCCGGGATCATCTCCGGCACGCCCTCCATCACCTGCGCGCGGCTCAGCAGGGTGGTGCCGAAGTGCATCAGCTCGGCCACGGTGCGGCCGTCGCGGGCGCCTTCGAGCAGGGCGGCGGAGATATAGGCCATGGCCTCCGGGTAGTTGAGCTTGACCCCGCGGGCCAGGCGACGCTCGGCCACCAGGCCGGCGGTGAAGATCAGCAGCTTGTCTTTCTCGCGTGGACTCAGATCCATCTCGTGACTCCGTTTCTGGGCGACCGCCTGTCGCAGCCGCCGCAATCATTGGGGTAGCCAAGGCGCGTGCCTTGGCCCTACATCCGTCAGGTACTCCAGATGCGCGGCAGCAGCGCCTCGCGACCGAGCAGCGCCGGGCGCAGCAGGCGCCACAGGGCGATCAGCCAGGCGCGCGCCTGCAGCGCCTCAAAGGCCAGGCAGCGGGCGATCAGCAGGCCCGAGAGCTGGCTGAGGTCGCCGCGCACGCCGTCGATCTTCAGTTCGCGGCAGCGCTCCAGCAATTCGCTGTCCACTTCGCTGCTGACCAGCAGGGTGGCGAATACCGGCTGGCCGTCGAGGCCCACGGGCGAGTCGAGCAGGCCGTCGCCGCCGGTTACGCGCTGGCGCTCGTGCCACAGCAGCTGGCCGTCGCGGCGGATATCCAGGGCGGCCTGGAAGTGGCCGCTGGCGAAACGCTCGGCGGCGGCGGGGCGGCCGAGGGCGACGATGTCCCAGTACAGCAGGCGGGCGTCGCCGTGCAGCTCGATCTGCGTATGCAGTTCGGCCTGGGCGCCGGCGTAGACGATGGTCTCCTGCGGCAGCCATTCCAGGGTGGCGCCGGCCGCGACGCTCAGGCGCAGCTCCTGGCGGGCGACGCCGGCGGCGCGATACCACTTGGCGGCGCCGGGGCTGGTGAGCTGCACCCAGGTGCCTTCGCCGGCATGGGCGGAGATGTCCAGGCGGTCGCCGCCGGCGATGCCGCCGGGCGGATGGACGATGATGTGCTGGCAGACTTGCGGCCCTTCGGCATAGAGGTGCTTCTGCACCCTAAGAGGGCCGAGGTGGCGCCTTTGCACTGGCGTGGTGCGTTCGCCGTGGCGTGCATAGGCCAGCTCCAGCTCGGCGGGCCAGCTCGGCGTGAACGGGGCGACAGGCAGGTTCATGACAGGGCAAAGATTTCCGCGCATTAGTTGACCGAGTGGGCAAGCAAGAGGCGTGCCTCGAACCAATTCGGTGCGTGGGGTGCGCCGTGCGCGTCTGGACTGCGCTGACCCGAGAGGGCGGCGGTGCGTGCGGCGCACCCTACTAGATGGCCACCAGCCCGCGTACGCCCTCGGCTTCCATATTCTCGCCGCGGCCCTGCTGGACGATCTCGCCGCGGCTCATCACCAGGTACTGGTCGGCCAGTTCGGCGGCGAAGTCGTAGAACTGCTCCACCAGCAGGATGGCCATATCGCCACGTTCCGCCAGTTTGCGGATCACCGCGCCGATTTCCTTGATCACCGAGGGCTGGATGCCTTCGGTGGGTTCGTCGAGGATCAACAGGCGCGGCTGGCTGGCCAGGGCGCGGCCGATAGCCAGCTGTTGCTGCTGGCCGCCGGACAGGTCGCCGCCGCGGCGATGCTTCATCTCGCGCAGCACCGGAAACAGCTCGTAGATAAATTCCGGCACGGCCTTGGCCTGGCCGGCGGGGAAACGCGACAGGCCCATCAGCAGGTTTTCCTCCACCGTCAGGCGACCGAAGATTTCGCGGCCCTGCGGCACGTAGGCGATACCGGCCTGTACGCGCTGGTGCGGCTTATGGCCGGTGATGGCCTGGCCCTCCCACTGCACGCTGCCGTCCTTGGCCGGGATCAGGCCCATCAGGCATTTGAGCAGGGTGGTCTTGCCCACGCCGTTACGGCCGAGCAGGCAGGTGACTTCGCCGACCTTCACGTCGAACGACAGGCCACGGAGGATATGGCTGCCGCCGTAGTACTGGTGGAGTTGTTCAACTTGCAGCATGTCGATGTCCTTTGCGTAGGGTGGAGCGGGGCGCGTAGCTCGCGCGCTATCGATCCACCGTGCGATGCCATTGGTGGATGAAAAAAGCGTCATCCACCCTACGAATCCCTTACCGACCGAGATACACCTCGATCACCCGCTCGTCGTTCTGCACCTGCTCCAGCGAGCCTTCGGCCAGCACGCGGCCCTGGTGCAGCACGGTGACGTGGTCGGCGATGCTGCCGACAAAGCCCATATCGTGCTCCACCACCATCAGCGAATGCTTGCGCGCCAGGGACTTGAACAGCTCGGCGGTGAACTCGGTTTCGGCGTCGGTCATGCCCGCCACCGGCTCGTCGAGCAGCAGCAGGTGCGGCTCCTGCATCAGCAGCATGCCGATCTCCAGGAACTGCTTCTGGCCGTGGGAGAGCAGGCCGGCCGGGCGGTGGCGCGAGGCGTCCAGGCGGATGGTGGCGAGCACCTCGTCGATGCGGTCCTTCTGCTCGCCGGACAGGCGCGCGCGCAGGCTGGCCCACACCGACTTGTTGGTCTTCTGCGCGAGCTCCAGGTTTTCGAACACCGAGAGCGCCTCGAACACCGTCGGCTTCTGGAACTTGCGGCCGATGCCGGCCTGGGCAATCTGCACCTCGCTCATGGCGGTCAGGTCGTACTGCTCGCCGAAGTAGGCCACGCCGTTGTCCGGGCGGGTCTTGCCGGTTATCACGTCCATCATGGTGGTCTTGCCGGCGCCGTTGGGGCCGATGATGCAGCGCAGTTCGCCGACGCCGATATACAGGGTCAGGTCGGTCAACGCCTTGAAGCCGTCGAAGCTGACGTTGATCGCTTCCAGGGTGAGGATGGTGCCGTGGCGCACGTTGACGCCCTTGCCGACGTTCTTGCCGGTGTCCAGCGCCAGGCCGGTGGGATCGAAGGCGGCTTCGAGCATGGCTTCGGGGACGGGGGCGGTTCTCATTGATCCTTCTCCTTGCGCAGCAGACCCACCACGCCCCTCGGCAGGAACAGGGTGACGACGATAAACAGCGCGCCCAGGGCGAACAGCCAGTATTCCGGGAAGGCCACGGTGAACCAGCTCTTCATGCCGTTGACCAGGCCGGCGCCGAGCAGCGGGCCGATCAGCGTGCCGCGCCCGCCCAGGGCGACCCAGACGGCGGCTTCGATGGACTGGGTCGGCGCCATCTCGCTGGGGTTGATGATGCCCACCTGCGGTACGTACAGCGCGCCGGCCAGGCCGCACAGCACCGCAGAGAGCACCCAGATAAACAGCTTGTAGCCGCGCGGATCGTAGCCGCAGAACATCAGGCGATTCTCGGCGTCACGCAATGCGGTCAGCACCCGGCCGAACTTGCTGCGCGCCAGGCGAAATCCCAGGTACAGGCTGCCGACCAGCAGGGCCACGGTGGCGATAAACAGCGCGGCGCGGGTGCCGGCGGCGGTGATATCGAAGCCGAGGATGCGGGTAAAGCCGGTAAAGCCGTTATTGCCGCCGAAGCCGGTTTCGTTGCGGAAGAACAGCAGCATGCCGGCGAAGGTCAGCGCCTGGGTCATGATCGAGAAGTACACGCCCTTGATCCGCGAGCGGAAGGCGAAGAAGCCGAACACCAGCGCCAGCAGGCCGGGCGCCAGCACCACCAGGCACAGCGCCCAGAGGAAGCTCCCGGTGCCGTACCAGTACCAGGGCAGCTCAGTCCAGGCCAGAAAGCTCATAAAGGCCGGCAGTCCATCCCCCGCGCTCTGGCGCATCAGGTACATGCCCATGGCGTAGCCACCGAGGGCGAAGAACAGGCCGTGGCCCAGCGACAGCATGCCGGCGTAGCCCCAGACCAGGTCCAGGGCCAGGGCAACTATGGCGTAGCAGAGGATCTTGCCCACCAGGGTCAGGCTGTAGGCCGAGACATGCAGGGCGTGGTCGGCCGGCAGCAGGTGCAGCAGCGGCATGGCCACGAGAATGGCCAGCACCAGCAGACCGAGGGCCAGCGAAACCTGCGGGCCGAGCTTGGCGCTGGCGCGCGCCAGCAGCGTTTGATTGAGTGGCATGGTCATCAGTCGATCACCCGTCCCTTGAGTGCGAAGAGCCCTTGGGGCCGCTTCTGGATAAACAGAATGATCAGCGCGAGGATCAGGATCTTGCCCAGCACGGCGCCGATCTGCGGTTCGAGGAACTTGTTCAGCACGCCCAGGCCGAAGGCGGCGGTGACGCTGCCGGCCAGCTGGCCGACGCCGCCGAGCACCACCACCAGGAAGGAGTCGATGATATAGCTCTGCCCCAGGTCCGGCCCGACGTTGCCGATCTGGCTCAGGGCCACGCCACCAAGGCCGGCGATACCCGAGCCGAGGCCGAAGGCGAGCATGTCGACGCGGCCGGTTGGCACGCCGCAGCAGGCGGCCATATTGCGGTTCTGGGTGACGGCACGGACATTCAGGCCGAGACGGGTCTTGTTCAGCAGCAGCCAGGTCAGCAGCACCACGAACAGGGCGAAGCCGATGATCACGATGCGGTTGTACGGCAGCACCAGGTTGGGCAGCACCTGCACGCCGCCGGACAGCCAGTAGGGGTTGGCCACCTCGACGTTCTGCGCGCCGAAGGTGACGCGCACCAGCTGGATCAGGATCAGGCTGATGCCCCAGGTGGCCAGCAGGGTTTCCAGCGGGCGACCGTACAGATGGCGGATCACCGTACGCTCCAGGGCCATGCCGATGGCCGCGGTGACCAGGAAGGCGATGGGCAGGGCGAGCAATGGGTAGAGGGCGAGGTAACCAGGAGCGAATTTCTGGAAGGCGATCTGCACCATATAGGTGGTGTAGGCGCCGAGCATCAGCATCTCGCCGTGGGCCATATTGATCACCCCGAGCAGGCCGAAGGTGATGGCCAGGCCCAGCGCCGCCAGCAGCAGGATCGAACCCAGGGACAGGCCGCTAAAGGCCTGGCCGAGCAGCTCGCCGACCAGCAGCTTGTTCTTCACCTGGGCCAGGCTTTTTTCTGCGGCGCTGCGCACGGCGGCGTCGCTTTCCTCACCATCGAGCAGGGCCTCCAGGCGGGTGCGCGCCAGCGGGTCGCCGGTCTGGCCGAGGCGCTCCACGGCGGCCAGGCGCACGGCCGGATCCTCGGCTGCCAGTTGCAGGTTGGCCAGGGCCAGGGTCAGGGCGTCGCGCACGGCCTCGTCGGCCTCGATGCTCAGGCGGCTTTCCAGCAGCGGCAGCAGGGCCGGCGGGGTATTGCGTTGTAGCTGTTTGGCGGCCTCGAGGCGGATGGCGGCATCCTTGTCGAGCAACTCATGGCTGGCCAGGGCGCTGGCGATCAGCCCGCGCAGGCGGTTGTTCAGGCGCAGTTTGCGCGGCGTGCCGTTGGGCTCCGCTTGGCCGTCGGCGGCCTGCCAGGTGCCGCCTTGTTCGATAAAGGCACGCTTGTCGGCGTCGCCGGCGACGCGGCCCTGTTGCAGCGCCTGCAGCAGCGGCAGACGTTCAGGCGTGGGCGCGGCGGCCCAGTCCTGCAGCAGCTTGGCCTGCTTGGCCGGGTTGGCGGCGACGAAGGCGTCGGCTTCATTGGCGCTGGCAACCAGAGGTAGCAGCAACAACAGTCCGAGCAGAATTCGGGTAAGGGCAGTGGGCATAAGGGGGTGTCCTTGGCGTAGCCCGGATGCAATCCGGGCGCGGTCTTCCCGGATTGCATCCGGGCTACAGCGACCCTCTCCCTGCGCGGGTCGCTGCCCCTCTGCCGCTTGCGGGAGAGGGACAGGGGGAGAGGGGCTTTTGCCTTAGTTCGACTTCACCGCGTAATCCGGCTTCTTGTCGTTGCCTTCGATATAGGGGCTCCACGGCTGGGCGCGGATCGGGCTGTCGGTTTCCCAGACCACGGAGAACTGCCCGTCTTCCTGGATTTCGCCGATCATCACCGGCTTGTGCAGGTGGTGGTTGCTCTTGTCCATGGTCAGGGTGTAGCCGCTCGGCGCCTCGAAGGTCTGGCCGTAGATGGCCTCGCGCACCTTGTCCACCTCGGTGGTGCCGGCCTTCTCCACGGCCTGGGCCCACATATGGATGCCGACGTAGGTGGCTTCCATCGGGTCGTTGGTCACCGCCTTGTCGGCGCCCGGCAGGTTCTTGGCCTTGGCATAGGCCTTCCACTTGTTGACGAACTCGGTGTTGACCGGGTTTTCCACCGACTGGAAGTAGTTCCAGGCGGCCAGGTGGCCGACCAGCGGCTTGGTGTCGATGCCGCGCAGTTCTTCCTCGCCCACCGAGAAGGCCACCACCGGCACGTCGGTGGCTTCCAGGCCCTGGTTGGCCAGTTCCTTGTAGAAGGGCACGTTGGAGTCGCCGTTGACGGTGGAGATCACCGCGGTCTTGCCGCCGGCGGAGAACTTCTTGATGTTGGCGACGATGGTTTGATAGTCGCTGTGGCCGAAGGGGGTGTAGACCTCTTCGATATCCTTCTCGTCGACGCCCTTGCTGATCAGGAAGGCGCGCAGGATCTTGTTGGTGGTGCGCGGGTAGACGTAGTCGGTGCCGAGCAGGAAGAAGCGCTTGGCGGCGCCGCCGTCCTCGCTCATCAGGTACTCGACCGCCGGGATGGCCTGCTGGTTCGGCGCCGCGCCGGTGTAGAACACGTTGGGCGACAGCTCTTCGCCTTCGTACTGCACCGGGTAGAACAGCAGGCCGTTGAGTTCTTCATAGACCGGCAGCACGGATTTGCGCGACACGCTGGTCCAGCAGCCGAAGGTCACCGCGACCTTGTCCTGGGTCAGCAGCTGACGACCGCGTTCGGCGAACAGCGGCCAGTTGGAGGCCGGGTCGACCACCACCGGCTCGAGCTGCTTGCCGAGCACGCCGCCCTTGGCGTTGATCTCGTCGATGGTCATCAGCGCCATGTCTTTCAGCGAAGTTTCGGAGATCGCCATGGTGCCGGACAGCGAATGCAGGATGCCGACCTTGATGGTCTCGGCGGCCTGTACGGTCCAGGTCATGCCCATGGCGGCGATGGAAGCGGAAAGGGTAAAGGCCTTGATCAGGCTGCGACGTTGCATGGTGCGATCTCCATTCACAGATGTGAGTAAGTGGACAGCGTTGTTATTGGTCATGCAGTGAAGGTCATGGCTCGGCTATTCCGGCATCGGCTGCACGCGCTGGCGAGCGCCGTACAGCTTGTGCAAGGTGATGCTGTGCACCTCTGCCTGGCTGACCTCTATATGGCTCTTGAGCAATTGCTGTGCCTCTTCTAGGCGCCGAGTCAGGATCGCTTCGAGAATTTGCCCGTGTTCGGCGTAGGTCAGCTCGATGCGCTGCGCCTGGGTGAAATCCAGGCGCCTTAGAATGCGGATCTTCTCGCTGACCTCGCGGTGCACGCGGGCCATCTCGCGGTTGCCGGCGGCCTCCAGCAATTGGCAATGGAAGGCCTCGTCGAGGCGTGAAACGGCTGCGCCATCCTGCAATTGCGCCTCTTTGCGCACCAACCAGGTGCGCTCGAGCGCCTGCAGTGCAGCGGGCTGTTCGTCGTTGGGGCGCTGGCACAGCCGGCGTACGGCCTCGAGTTCGAGGACGACGCGCAGCTCGTAGAGTTCGTCGAAGTGGGCGAAGTCCAGCGGGCGTACCTGCCAGCCGCTGCGAAACTGCACCTCGAGAAAACCCTCGCGTTGCAGGCGATGCAGGGCCTGGCGCACCGGCGTGCGGCTGGCGGCGACGCGCTCGGCCACCTCGCCCTCGGAGAAGCGGTCGCCGGGCATCAGGCGGAACTCGAAGATGTCGTCCTTGAGCTGGGCGTAGATGCGCTCGGCCAGACTTTGCGGGCGTGAAACGGCGCGCGACATGCTTGTGCTCAGGCCTGGGTGCTGGCGATAAAGGCGCGCCAGCCGCCAAAGCTGGTGATATCGCGGGCGCCAGCGAGCGCATACGGCTCGCAGATAAAGCCCTTGACCCAGCGGCCGTCGGCCAGCTGCAGGTTGCCGATGCCCAGCGGCGGCGGGATCTCGGCGACGAACTCGCCGAAGCGCGCCTGCGGCACGTCCCACAGCTCGACGACGAGCTCGGCGCCGTCCTCGGCGACCCGCGCCAGGCCCGGCTTGGGCGGTACGCTGCCGGGCAGGGCAAAGAGGCGGTAGCTGGCGGCGCTGCTGGTCTGCTCCACCAGCACGGCGTCGCGGCTGGTGAGCTGGAAGTTCAGCGGCATGCCGGTCAGGTGCGCGCCGACCACGGCGACGCGGATGCAACCCGGCGCCGGTTTGTCGCTTGGTTCTGGCGCCGGCAGCGGCTTGCCGGTGGCGCCCAGCGGCAGAGCGACGGCCTGCTGCCAGCGCTGGCCGAAGGCGGCCAGCGCCTGGTCGTGCCAGGCCGGGGCGATCAGGGTGATGCCGGCCGGCAGGCCGTCGGCGCGCAGACCCGCCGGTACGGCCAGGGCGGACAGGTCGGCGAGGTTGGTGAAGTTGGTGTAGGTGCCGAACTGGCTGTTGTACAGCACCGGCTCGGCTTCCATCTCGGCCAGGCTGCGGATGGTCGGCGAGGTGGGCACCACCAGGGCGTCGAAACCGGCCAGGGCCTCGTTGATGCGGCGGCTCAGCTCGGCGCGGATGTATTCGGCCTTGTAGGCGTCGCAGGCGCTGTACTTGTGGCCGCCCGCGACTATGCCGCGCACCACCGGGTTGATATGCGCCGGGTCGACGCCTTCCACCGCCACCGTGCGCTCGGCGACCCAGGAGCCCTGGTAGAGCTGCTCGGCCAGTTGCCGGAAGGGGGCGAAGTCGATCTCCACCAGCTCGGCGCCCAGTTCGCGCAGCTTGCCCAGCGCAGCTTCGTAGACGGCCTGGTTCTGCGCGTCGCCGAAGAATTCCGGGTTGGCCGGCAGCGCCAGGCGCGGCTGGGCCGGCATGCCGACCTTGGCGCTGGTAGGGTTCTGGCGGCTGTAGGGATCGGCGGCGTCATAGCCGCCGGCGATAGTGGCCACGGCCAGGGCATCGCCGACGGTCAGGGCGAATACCGAGATGCAGTCCAGGGTCTTGCAGGCCGGCACCAGGCCGGTATTGGGCAGCCACCCCTTGGTCGGCTTGAGCCCGACGATATTGTTGAAGCCGGCCGGCACCCGTCCGGAGCCGGCGGTGTCGGTACCCAGGGCGAAGGGCACCAGGCCGCGCGCGACCACGCTGGCCGAGCCGGAGCTGGAGCCGCCGCTGACGTAAGCCGGGTTGAAGCTATTGGGCACCGCGCCATAGGGCGAGCGGGTGCCAACCAGGCCGGTGGCGAACTGGTCGAGGTTGGTCTTGCCGATCAGGATGGCGCCGGCGGCGTGCAGGCGCGCCACCACTGTGGCATCCGCCTCGGCGCTATAGGCGAACTCGGGGCAGGCAGCGGTGGTGGGCCAGCCGGCGGCGTCGATATTGTCCTTGATGGCGAAGGGCACGCCGTACAGCGGCAGCTTGCTCGGGTCGCCGGCTGCACCGTCCAGTGCGCTGGCCAGGGCATCGAGCTGGGCATCGAGCTGAGCCTCGCTGGCCAGGGCGATCCAGGCGCTGTCGCCGGCGCGCAGTTCGCGGCGCAGGGCGTGCAGCAGCTCAAAGGGGGATTGGCCGTCGCGGTAGGCCTGTTGCCAGTCGGTGAGGGTGAAGGCGAGCGGGGCGTCGGACATGCGCTGAGATTCCATCTTGTATCCAAGTTGGGATCAGCAGAGCAATGTCAGTGCCATTTCCTTTAAAGCTTTTAATTTCAGTCGCTTAGTGAGTTTTCTAGGGCGCGTGAGGCTCTGCTAGGTGAGCGGCATGCACCGAGCCAGAGCGTTGTTGCAAGCATATGGTGCAGAAGAGAGCGGCGTAGCCCGGATGAAATCCGGGACAGGCTCTGCGGATTACGGCACCAGGTAGTTCTTCACCCCGGTAAAGATGATCTGCGCCGCCAGGGCGCAGACGAACAGGCCCATCAGGCGGCTGACGATCTGCAGACCCTGGTCGCCGAGCAGGCGCTCGAACTGGTTGGACAGGTAGAGCACCACGCCCACGGTGAGACTGGCGAAGAAGATCGCCACCACCGCCACCAGCTTGTCGTCCCAGTGTGGCTGGCTGGCGCCCATCAGCAGCAGCGCGCCGATGGTGCCGGGGCCGACGGTCAGCGGAATGGTCAGTGGCACTATGGTCACGTCCTGCTGCACGTTGTCGCTCTGCACCGCCGGCTTGCCCTGGGCCATGCCCAGCGCGGAGATGAACAGCACGCTGCCTGCGCCGATGCGGAAGGCGTCGATGGTGATGCCGAACAGGGTGAAGATGTGCCTGCCGAACAGGTACAGCAGCACACTGGCGATCAGCGTGGCCAGCGCCACCTTCCAGGCCAGGCGCTTGCGCTCCCTGAGGGTGTAGCCGCGGCTCAGGCCGATAAAGCACGACAGCACGAAGAAGGGGCTGTAGAGCACCAGCATCTTCAGGTACAGGCTGAACAACTCGGAGGCCATGGCGGCAGGCTCGCAGAAAACTGGGGGAAGGAGACGATCAGTTTGGCAGTGCGTCACGCTGGCGGCGCAGTTCGCGTTCGGCGATCCAGTGTTCGATCAGCTCGCGCAGTTGCGACAGCTCCACCGGCTTGGACATGTGGCCGTCCATGCCCACGGCGCGGGCGCGTTCCTTGTGTTCGCTCAAGATATGCGCGGTGAGCGCCACCACCGGGGTGCGCGGGCGATGTTCGGCGGCCTCCCAGGCGCGCAGCTGTTCGGTGGCGGAAAACCCGTCGAGCACCGGCATCTCGCAGTCCATCAGCACCAGGTCGTAGTGCTGCGCCTTCATCGCGCTGAGGGCTTCCTCACCGTTGCTGGCGGTGTCCGGCTGCAGGTTGAGCTTGCCGAGCATGCCGCGGATCACCTTGGTGGAGATGCTGTTGTCCTCGGCCACCAGGATGCGGAAGTCGCCGGGCACCTCGAGCGGCGTGCTGACCGGCGTCGGCGCGGCCTGCACCTGGCTGTCGTTGGGGCGCTGGGCCAGCTCGTCGGCCAGGGTGGTCTTGAGCGTATAGCCGGCCACCGGCTTGGCCAGGATGCGCTTGATCCCGGCGTTGCGCGCGATCACCTTGCTCGGCGCGTTGCTGATGCCGGTGAGCATGATGATCAGGATGTCGTGGTTGAGGCTGGGGTCTTCCTTGATCTTGGCCGCCAGCTGCATGCCGGTCATGCCGGGCATGTCCTGATCGAGCAGCACCGCGTCGAAGTATTCGCGCATATGCGCCTTGGTGCGCAGCAGGGCCAGGGCCTCCTTGCCCGACGGCACGGCGCTGACCTGCAGGCCCCAGGCGTTGCACTGCTGCACCAGCACCTTGCGGCAGGTGTCGTTGTCGTCCACCACCAGCAGGCGCGCGCCCTGCAGCGGGCTGTCCAGGTCGGCTTCGGGCTGCTGCAGGCGGGCGGCGTCCAGCGGCAGGGTCAGCCACAGCGTCGAGCCCTGGTTGCCGCTGCCCTGGATGCCGAACTCGCCGCCCATCAGGCGCACCAGCTGACGGGCGATGATCAGGCCCAGGCGCCCGCCGAGGCGGGTGGCGGCGAGGAAGTCCTTGCTGTGCAGCTCGGCGTTGAGCAGGGCGTCGCGCTCCTCGGCCAGCAGCGGGCGGCCGCTGTCCTGCACGGCGATGCGCAGGCGATGCTGGCCGTCGCTGCTGTCCAGCGCGGCGACCAGCAGGATCTCGCCTTCGTCGGTCTGCTTGAAGGCGTTGTCGAGCAGGCTGAGCAGGGCCTGGCGCAGGCGCGTCGGGTCGCCGCTGATCACCCGCGGCACCTGCGGCTGGATGAAACTGATCAGCTCCACCCGCTGCTGCTCGGCCTTGGCGCGGAAGATGTCGAGGCAGTCCTCGATCAGCGCGCCGAGGTCGAACTGCACGTCGTCCAGCTCGATCTGTCCGGATTCCAGCTTGGAAATGTCGAGAATCTCGTTGATCAGGGTGAGCAGCTCGTTGCCCGAGCTGTGGATGGTCTGCACGTAGTCGCGCTGCTTGGCCGACAGCGGCGTGCCCAGCAGCAGCTCGGTCATGCCCAGCACGCCGTTCATCGGCGTGCGGATCTCGTGGCTGATCTTGGCCAGGAACTCGGCCTTGGCGCGCAGTTCGGCGCTGCTGGCGGCCAGCGCGGTGCGCTCGTCCAGGGTGTCGCGCTGGATCTGCCGCTGGCGCTCGGTCAGCGACACGCTGAGGATCAGCCCGGCCAGGGTGGCGACGCTGAACACGCCGAGCACCAGCCAGCCGGGGTTGAGCTGGTCGTAACCGAGCAACACCGGAATGAAGAAGCCGAAGCCCAGGTTGAACACCAGCATGCCCACGGCGATCAGCCGCGCCGGCTGGTAACCGGCGCGCCAGTGCAGGGTGCTGACCAGCAGCAGATTGAGGGTGCTCAGCGCCACCAGCAGGTAGACCAGCGAGCTGTACCAGAGCAGCCCGGTGAGGGCGACGGTGACGGCATAGGCCAGCAGCAGCAGGGCGTTGCCCTGCAGCAGGCGGTTGAGCGGGCTGGCCTGCACCGGCGTGCCGCGGACGAAACTGAGGGCGAAGGCCAGGCCGCTGAAGGCGGCGAACAGCGCCGAGAGGTCGGCGATCAGCGACTGGTTGTGGCTCAGGCCCGGCAGCCACTGGGCGAAGATGCCGAGGTTGGCCGAGGAACACACCGCCAGGCCGATATTCACCCCGGCCAGCCACAGGCTGCTGGCGCTGCGGCTGTAGAAGAAACGGATCAGGTTGTACAGGGTCAGCAGCAGCAGCGCACCGAACAGGGCGCCAAACAGGTAGGCGGGCTTTTCCAGGCTGACCAGCTCGGCCTGATCCATCACCTTGAACCAGGTCATCAGCGGATGGTTGGAGGTCAGCCGCACATAGGCGACGCGCGCCTGGCCGTCGTTGGGCAGCGGCATCAGGTAGAAACGCGAGGGCAGCGGGCGCGACTCCAGCGGCATGGCCTCGCCGGTGTGCAGGTTCTGCTCCAGCTGGCCGTCGCGCAGCAGGTAGTAGTCGAGGTACTGCACCCGTGGCGAGAACACCCAGAGCCAGGTCGGCTGCTGCTGCGCGGCGAGCTCGACGCGCAACCAGACGGCGTGCTGGCTGGGCGGGAAGGTGAAGGATTGTTTAGTGAGCGGCTTGAACTGCTGGCGCTGGGCGCGCACCTCTTCCAGGCCCAGGCGGGCGCTGGCGTCGATCAGGTAGGACCAGCCCTGCGGGCTTGTCGGAGCGGTGCCGGCGCAGGCTGTCAGGTTGACACCGAGCAGCAGCAAACTGGCGAATAGTCCGATGGCAATCCTGAGCCGGCGCACGGGCAAATCCCTTCTAAATGAGTGGCCGGATTATAGCCAAGCATTTGTTCGGGAGAATATGGCGTAGGCGGGCATTTTTGCGGCCTGCCATCCCTGGCGGCCACCGGCCTGCGTCATATGCCCTGGCGGCGATCAGCCTTCGCCACGCTCGCGGGCGATGGCGCGGTAGCCGATGTCGTTGCGGTGGAACATGCCGTTCCAGCGGATCTTCTCGGCCAGGCGGTAGGCCTGCTGCTGGGCCTCGGCCACCGTGCGACCAATGGCGGTGGCGCACAGCACGCGGCCGCCGGCGGTGACGATCCGGCCGTCCGAAAGCTTGGTACCGGCGTGGAACACCTTGCCGTCGAGCTTGGCGGCTTCATCCAGACCTTCGATGACATCGCCCTTGGCGTAGTCGCCCGGGTAGCCACCGGCGGCCAGCACCACACCCACGGTCGGACGCGGGTCCCAGGTCGCTTCGACCTTGTCCAGCGCCTTGGCCAGCGCCGCCTCGACCAGCAGCACCAGGGAGCTTTCCAGGCGGCACATGATCGGCTGGGTTTCCGGGTCGCCGAAGCGGCAGTTGAACTCGATGACCTTGGGCTTGCCAGCCTTGTCGATCATCAGCCCGGCATAGAGGAAGCCGGTGTAGACGTTGCCTTCGCTGGCCATGCCGCGCACGGTGGGGTAGATCACCTCGTCCATCACCCGCTGGTGCACCTCAGGCGTCACCACCGGCGCCGGCGAGTAGGCGCCCATGCCGCCGGTGTTCGGGCCGGTATCGGCGTCGCCGACGCGCTTGTGGTCCTGGCTGGTGGCCATCGGCAGCACATGCTCGCCGTCGACCATGACGATAAAGGAAGCCTCTTCGCCGTCGAGGAACTCTTCGATCACCACGCGCGAGCCGGCCTCACCGAAGGCGTTGCCGGCGAGCATGTCGCGCACGGCGTCTTCGGCTTCCTGCAAGGTCATGGCGACTATCACGCCCTTGCCGGCGGCCAGGCCGTCGGCCTTGATCACGATGGGCGCGCCCTTCTCGCGCAGGTAGGCCAGCGCCGGCTCGATCTCGGTGAAGTTCTGGTAGTCGGCGGTGGGGATTTGGTGGCGGGCCAGGAAATCCTTGGTGAAGGCCTTGGAGCCTTCCAGCTGGGCGGCGGCGGCGGTGGGGCCGAAGATGTCCAGCTTGCGGCTGCGGAACAGGTCGACCACGCCCTTCACCAGCGGTGCCTCGGGCCCGACTATGGTCAGTTGCACGTTCTGCTCGGCGAAATCGGCCAGCTCTTCGATGGCCAGCACGTCGATGGCGACGTTCTCACACTTGGCTTCCACCGCAGTGCCAGCGTTGCCCGGGGCGACGAAGACTTTCTCGACGCGCTTGTCCTGCGCCACTTTCCAGGCCAGGGCGTGTTCACGACCGCCGCTGCCGATGATCAGTACATTCATTGCGTTCTCCTTGAGGAGGTGGGCCAGGGGCCCCGATGGTGGATGAGAAAAGCGTCATCCACCCTACAAAAGCTTATTCCTGCAGACCTTCGGGGGCGCGATGGAGCGGGTAGATGCAAGGCGTCCGGGCCCTCACCAAGCGGAGTTGCCTTCTGGCAATGAGCATTGGGGAGGGGCCGGACAACGCAGCAGATGCCTGCTTCAGTGCGTCCCTGTCACTCAGTGCCGGAAGTGGCGCATGCCGGTAAACACCATGGCAATGCCGGCTTCGTCGGCGGCGGCGATCACTTCGTTGTCGCGCATCGAACCACCGGGCTGGATCACCGCGGTGATGCCGGCCTTGGCCGCATTGTCGATGCCGTCGCGGAAGGGGAAGAAGGCGTCCGAGGCCATCACCGCGCCCTGCACCTGCAGGCCGGCGTGCTCGGCCTTGATCGCGGCGATGCGCGCGGAGTTGACGCGGCTCATCTGGCCGGCGCCGACGCCGACGGTCTGGCGGTTCTTGGCGTAGACGATGGCGTTGGACTTGACGAACTTGGCCACTTTCCAGGCGAACACCAGGTCGTGGATCTCCTGCTCGCTCGGCGCGCGCTGAGTAACCACCTTGAGATCGCTGGCGGCGATCATGCCGATATCGCGGCTCTGCACCAGCAGGCCGCCGTTGACGCGCTTGAAGTCCCAGCCCGCGGCGCGCTCGGTCGGCCACTGGCCGCATTCGAGCAGGCGCACGTTGGCCTTGGCGGCCACCACTTCACGGGCGGCGGCGCTGATGCTCGGGGCGATGATCACTTCGACGAACTGACGCTCGACGATGGCCTTGGCGGTCTCGCCATCGAGCTCGCGGTTGAAGGCGATGATGCCGCCGAAGGCGGATTCCGTATCGGTGGCATAGGCCAGGTCGTAGGCCTTGCGGATACCGCCTTCGTTTTCCGGGACCACGGCCACGCCGCAGGGGTTGGCGTGCTTGACGATGACGCAGGCCGGCTTGACGAAGCTCTTCACGCATTCCAGCGCGGCGTCGGTGTCGGCCACGTTGTTGAACGACAGTTCCTTGCCCTGCAGCTGGACAGCGGTGGAAACGCTGGCCTCGCCCTTCTTCGCCTCGACGTAGAACGCTGCGCTCTGGTGCGGGTTCTCGCCGTAGCGCATTTCCTGCGCCTTGATGAACTGGCTGTTGAAGGTGCGCGGGAAGGCGCCACGGCCTTCGGTGGACAGGGTGTCGCGCGCCTGGTCGATGGTGCCCAGGTAGTTGGCGATCATGCCGTCGTAGGCGGCAGTGTGCTCGAAGGCCTTGAGCGCCAGGTCGAAACGCTGGGCGTAGGTCAGGCCGCCGGCCTTGAGGGACTCGACGATGCCGGCGTAGTCGCCGGCGTTGACCACGATGGCGACGTCCTTGTGGTTCTTCGCCGCGCTACGGACCATGGTCGGGCCGCCGATATCGATGTTCTCGATGGCATCGGCCAGGTCGCAATCGGGCTTGGCCACGGTGGCTTCGAAGGGGTAGAGGTTGACCGCCACCAGGTCGATCGGCTTGATGCCGTGCTCGTCCATCACCGCGCCGTCCAGCGCGCGACGGCCGAGGATGCCGCCGTGGATCTTCGGGTGCAGGGTCTTCACCCGGCCGTCCATCATCTCCGGGAAGCCGGTGTAGTCGGCCACTTCCACTGCGGCTACGCCGTTGTCCTTGAGCAGCTTGTAGGTGCCGCCGGTGGAGAGGATCTCGACACCGAGGGTGGCCAGTTCGCGGGCGAACTCGAGGATGCCGGTCTTGTCGGAGACGCTGATCAGGGCGCGGCGAACGGGGAGGCGGGTGGTCTGGTCGGTCATGGCAAAGTCCATCGGAACAGGAAAACAGTGAAAAAGGCGGCACTCGGCCGCCCTTTTCCGGGGATTCGCTTACAGCAGATCGTACTGCTTGAGCTTCTTGCGCAGCGTGCCGCGGTTCAGGCCGAGCAGCTCGGAGGCCTTGGTCTGGTTACCTTTCACGTAATTCATGACGGTTTCCAGCAGCGGCGCTTCCACTTCGGTGAGCACCAGGTTGTACACATCGGTGACGTCCGCGCCCTCGAGATGGGCGAAATAGTTGTGCAGCGCCTTTTCCACGGCGCCACGCAGGGTCTGGCCCTCGTCGCTCGGCGTGCTCAGGTGCTGTTTAAGGCTGGTGTTGTCACTCACGGGTGCGGTTCCACTCACTAAGGTCTCTGTCATCAACGTCATGCGGCCACCTCGTTTCCATCGTTGTGCCGTTCGCGGAAAAACGCGCGAACGTGGGCGCACTGTGCGTCCGTACTGTCCAGACGGTTGAACTGGGCGCGAAACTCCCTGGCGCCCGGCAGGGTTGCGAGATACCAACCGACATGCTTGCGGGCGATGCGCGTGCCCATCTCGTCGCCGTAGAAGGCGTGCAGGGCGGCCAGGTGTTCTAGCAGAATGCGTTCCACCTCGAGCAGGCCGGGCGCCGGCAGGCTTTCGCCGGTGCGCAGATAATGCTCGATCTCACGGAAGATCCACGGCCGGCCCTGCGCGGCACGACCGATCAGCAGGGCGTCGGCGCCGGTGGCGTCGAGTACGGCGCGGGCTTTTTGCGGCGAGTCGATGTCGCCGTTGGCGAACACCGGAATCGACACCGCCTGCTTGATCGCGGCGATAGTGTCGTACTCGGCTTCGCCGGTGTAGAGGTCGGCGCGCGTGCGGCCGTGCACGGCCAGCGCGGCGATGCCGGCATCTTCGGCGATCTTCGCCACGGTGACGCCGTTCTTGTTTGCGCGATCCCAGCCGGTGCGGATCTTCAGGGTCACCGGTACGTCCACCGCGCCGACCACCGCGGCGAGAATCTCGCGCACCAGCGGCTCGTCGCGCAGCAGGGCGGAGCCGGCGGCCTTGTTGCAGACCTTCTTGGCCGGGCAGCCCATGTTGATGTCGATGATCTGCGCGCCCAGCTCGACGTTCTTGCGCGCGGCTTCGGCGAGCATCTGCGGATCGCCGCCGGCGATCTGCACCGAACGCGGCTCGGGGTCGCCGGCATGCAGCAGGCGCAGGCTGGACTTGCGGCTGTTCCACAGGCGCACATCGCTGGTGACCATCTCCGACACCACCAGGCCGGCGCCGAGGCGGCGGCACAGCTGGCGGAACGGGCGATCGGTGACGCCGGCCATGGGGGCCAGGATCAACCGATTGGGCAATGTGTAGGGGCCGATACGTGGGGCCGACATGGGGCGTCCCTGCTTGTTGGTTCGCAGTTGAGACAATGGGGCGATCAACAGCTGTCCTCCACGGTTTCCGCAGGGGGAAACAATGGTGGGCCTGTGCTCGCAAAAGGGTGGGCATGATACCCGCTCTGGATGACCGGATAAAGGCTGTTTTGAACAAATTCTGAACAGCTATGGGCTTATCGCCAAGAGTTCGATAGGCGGCCTGCGGCCAGTTGTCGCGCCGCCTGCAGGCTATTCCGGGGAGTGGAAGCTGAGGCTGTAGTTCACCGCGCGGGTGCCCGGGTCGAGGATGTCCAGGGAGATGTGGATCGGCGTCTGTGGCGGCATTTCGCTCTGCCCGGCGAGCTCGCCGGCGAGGTATTCGCTGGGCTTGAAACGGCGGCTGGCGACCAGCTGGCCACCGAGGTCGGCGAAGCGCATTTCCAGCAGCGGGAAGGGTTGGGCGAAGGGCGCGCGGTTGTAGAGGATGGCGTCGACGATCAGCGCGCCGGAGAACTCCGGGTGGCTGCGCACCACCAGGTTGCTGCTGCGGATCTGGCTGATGTCGACCTTCGACGGCAGGCTGCAGCCGATGCTCGGGCAGAGTTGCTCGAACCAGGGGCGGTAGCGATCCTGGCGCGCCAGCTCGTCGAAGTTGTAGGCGGCGTACTGCGCCAGCAGGCCGCCGGCCGCCAGCAGGTTGAGCAGGCTCCAGGCGAACCAGCGGCCCCAGGGGCGCGACTGCGGCTGGCGCCAGTCCAGTTGCAGCGGCTCGTCGTCCAGTTCGAACAGGCGTTCCTCGCGCAGGCCCGGCTCGCTGCGCGCCGCCTTGGGTTCTTCGCGTTCGCTGCGCAGGTCTTCATCCTGTCGCTCTTGCTCGTCCGGTTCGTCGTCGAGGCTACCCAGGCGCGGCTCGCTCGGTTCGTCGAGCTCGTCGGCGCTGGGCTGCTGCTCGCGGGGCGTGACGGGGGCGGCGAATTCGCTGGCTGCTTTGGGCTCAGCGGCGGCGGGCTCTGGCTGCTCTTCGGTAGGTTGCAGTGCGAAGCTGTCGCGCTCGCGTTTTACCGGCTCGTCACGCAGCAGGGCCTCGGCCCAGGCCTCGTCGTGCGGCGCGTCGCGGCTCGGCGCTGCATCGCTGTCGAAGCGTTCGCTGTAGCGCGGGGCGCGCTCCAGGGCGAGGAACTGCTGCGACAGTTGCTGTTCCTGTTCCTCCAGCTTGGCCAGTTCCTCGTCCAGATCGAGGCCATCCAGGTCGAGGTCGTCGTGAATCCACAGGGTGTCGTCGGCGGCCTTGGCCGGTTTGCCGGCGGCCGCTGGCTGTGGTTTGCCGGCTGCTGCCGGCGGGGCGGTCGTGGGCGCAGCGCTGGGCGTGCCGAACAACTGCTGCGCGGCGTTGAACACGTGCAGGCAGGCCCCGCAGCGCACCGCGCCATGGGCGGCAGCCAGCTGCGCCTGGCTGACGCGGAAGCTGGTGCGGCAATGGGGGCACTGGGTGACGTGGCTTTCGCTCATGCGCGGGTCCGATAACTCGAGGCGGTTAGTCTAACGCAATGGTCAGGGGTTCAGCGCTTGATGCCGCTGATGCGCACCCAGCCGTCCTTGACGGCTGTCGGGTCGAGGTCGAAGGCGCCGGCGTAGGCGGCGCGCACTTCCTCGGCCTGCTCGGCGAGGATGCCCGACAGCGCCAGGCGCCCGCCCGGCTTGACCAGCGCGCCGATCTGCGGCGCCAGCGAGACCAGCGGGCCGGCGAGGATATTGGCCACCACCACCTCGGCCGGCTGCTGCGGCAGGTCGGCGGGCAGGTAGACCGGGAAGCGTGCCGGATCGATGCCGTTGCGCGAGGCGTTGTCGCGCGAGGCCTCCAGCGCCTGCGGGTCGATATCGGTACCGACCGCCTGCGGCGCGCCGAGCAGCAGCGCGGCGATGGCCAGGATGCCGGAGCCGCAGCCGAAATCCAGCACGTTGCAGCCGGCCAGATCCTGGCCGTCCAGCCATTCCAGGCACAGCGCGGTGGTCGGGTGGGTGCCGGTGCCGAAGGCCAGGCCCGGATCGAGCAGCAGGTTGACCGCCTCCGGCTCCGGTGCGGCATGCCAGCTCGGCACTATCCACAGGCGTTGGCCGAAGCGCATCGGCTGGAAACCGTCCATCCAGCTGCGCTCCCAGTCCTGGTCCTCGATGCGTTCGACATGGTGTTCCGGCAGGGCGCCGCCGCACAGCAGCTGCAGGTGGGCGAGCAGCGCGGTCTCGTCGGTATCGGCCTCGAACAGGGCCAGCAGGTGGGTGTGCGACCACAGCGGGGTGGTGCCCAGGTCCGGCTCGAAGATCGGCTGGTCTTCGGCGTCCATAAAGGTCACCGACACGGCGCCGACCTCGAGCAGGGCGTCCTCGTAGGTCTCCGCCTGCTCCGGGGTGATGGCGAGACGGACTTGTAACCAGGGCATGGGCAACCTCATGAACGATGCGGCGGGGCGTTTGGCCGCGCAGCTTACTTGAACGGATGGGCGGGCTGCCAGTTCGGCCGCCGGCCGGAAACGACAAGGGCCGCCAGATGGCAGCCCTTGTCGGTGCAGCAGACCTAAGTCTCAGTGCTTGTCCATACCCAGTTTCTTTTCCAGGTAGTGGATGTTCACGCCGCCCTTGACGAAACCCTTGTCGCGGGTCAGGTCGCGGTGCAGCGGCACGTTGGTCTTGATGCCGTCGACCACGATCTCGTCGAGGGCGTTGCGCATGCGCGCCATGGCCTCGTCGCGGTCCTTGCCGAAGGTGATCAGCTTGCCGATCAGCGAGTCGTAGTGCGGCGGCACGCTGTAGCCGCTGTACAGGTGCGAGTCGACGCGCACGCCGTTGCCGCCCGGGGCATGGAAGTGCTTGACCTTGCCGGGGCTGGGCATGAAGTTGTCCGGGTCCTCGGCGTTGATCCGGCACTCGACCGAGTGGCCGAGGATCTTCACGTCTTCCTGCTTGATCGACAGCTTGTTGCCGGCGGCGATGCTGAGCATCTCCTTGACGATGTCGAAGCCGGTGATCATCTCGGTGACCGGGTGCTCGACCTGCACGCGGGTGTTCATCTCGATGAAGTAGAAGCGGCCGTCTTCGTAGAGGAACTCGAAGGTGCCGGCGCCGCGGTAGCCGATCTCGATGCAGGCGTCGACGCAGCGCTTGAGCACCTCGGCACGGGCCTTCTCGTCGATGTAGGGGGCCGGGGCCTCCTCGATCACCTTCTGGTGGCGGCGCTGCAGCGAGCAGTCGCGGTCGTACAGGTGGATGGCGTTGCCCTGGCCGTCCGACAGTACCTGCACCTCGACGTGGCGCGGGTTGCCGAGGAATTTTTCCAGGTAGACCATCGGGTTGCCGAACGCCGCGCCGGCTTCGGTGCGGGTCAGCTTGGCCGACTTGATCAGGTCTTCTTCCTTGTGCACCACGCGCATGCCGCGACCACCGCCGCCGCCGGCGGCCTTGATGATCACCGGGTAGCCCACTTCGCGGGCGATGCGCAGGGCTTCTTCCTCGTCTTCCGGCAGCGGGCCGTCGGAGCCAGGCACCACCGGCACGCCGGACTTGATCATGGCGTTCTTGGCCGACACCTTGTCGCCCATCAGGCGGATGGTGTCGGCTTTCGGGCCGATGAAGGCGAAACCGGAGTTCTCCACCTGTTCGGCGAAGTCGGCGTTCTCGGCGAGGAAGCCGTAGCCCGGGTGGATCGCGGTGGCGCCGGTGACTTCGGCGGCGCTGATGATCGCCGGGATGTTCAGGTAGGACCGTGCGCCGGGCGCCGGACCAATGCAGACGGACTCGTCGGCCAGGCCCAGGTGCATCAATTCACGGTCGGCGGTGGAGTGCACGGCCACCGTCTTGATGCCCAGCTCCTTGCAGGCGCGCAGGATGCGCAGGGCGATTTCGCCACGGTTGGCGATCAGGACTTTTTCCAGCTTCTGCATTGCAGGCTCCCCGCGCATCAAACGATGGTGAACAGGGGCTGGTCGTACTCAACCGGCTGGCCGTTTTCCACCAGGATGGACTCGATCACGCCGCTGGCTTCGGCCTCGATGTGGTTCATCATCTTCATGGCTTCGACGATGCACAGGATGTCGCCTTTCTTCACGCTCTGACCGACTTCGACGAAGTTGGCCGAGGTCGGCGAGGCGGCGCGGTAGAAGGTGCCGACCATCGGCGAGCGGGCCACGCTGCCGTTCAGCTTCGGCGCGGCGGCCGGGGCAGCCTCGGCGGCGGGAGCGGCGGCTGCCGGGGCGGCGGCCGGCGCCGGGGCTTGGGCGTAGACCGGTTGCGGCGCGTAGGCCGGCTGCTTGCTGTGGCGGCTGATGCGTACGGACTCTTCGCCCTCTTTGATCTCCAGCTCGTCGATACCGGATTCTTCCAGCAGCTCGATCAGTTTCTTGACTTTACGGATATCCATAGCGATTCAACTCCCGGTGAGGTCAGGGTCGTTTAGTTTCAAGTTGTTCTAGCGCGGCCTCCAGGGCCAGCCGATAACCGCTGGCGCCAAGGCCGCAGATCACCCCCACCGCAACGTCGGAGAAGTAGGAGTGATGGCGGAATGGTTCACGTTTGTGCACGTTGGACAGGTGCACTTCGATGAATGGGATGCTCACCGCCAGCAACGCGTCACGTAATGCGACGCTGGTATGGGTAAAAGCGGCGGGATTGATCAGGATAAAGTCGACACCTTCGCCTTTCGCTGCGTGAATCCGCTCGATCAGCTCGTACTCGGCGTTGCTCTGCAGGTACAGCAGGTGATGGCCGGCGTCGCGGGCGCGGCGTTCCAGGTCCTGGTTGATCTCGGCCAGGGTGGTGGCGCCGTATTTGTCGGGCTCGCGGGTGCCCAGCAGGTTGAGGTTGGGGCCGTGCAGCACCAGTAGGGTGGCCATGGTCGCGTTCCTTGTTGTTCGAGCTGCGCAGGACTATGCCGCAGCTGGCCCGATGTCAGCAATAGCCGACACGATGCCCGGCGTTTGCGGCAAAAATATGACTATAGCGGTGGTTTCGGTCGTTGCCAGGCTGAGCTGGGCGCCTAGCGCGCGCTGGCCTGATCCAGGCGGGCGGCGAAGCTGGCGGCATCGACCTCACCTACGACACGCAGATCGAGCCATTCGTCACCGTTGCCGGCGAACAATTGAATCGCCGGCGGGCCGAACAGCTGGTAACGGTCGAGCAGGGCGCGCTGCGCGGCGTTGCTCTCGGTGATGTCGAAGCGGATCAGACGCCAGTCGCCGAGCTTGCTGCCCACTTCGACCGAGCCGAACACCTCGCGTTCGATCACCTTGCAGCTGATGCACCAGTCGGCGTACCAGTCCAGCAGCAGCGGCTGTCCGGCAGCCTTGGCCTCGGCCAGCGCGGCGTCCAGTTCGGCCGGGCTGCTCAGGGTCAGCCAGGCGCCGCCCTTCGCGCTCGCCGCGCCGGTGCCGGCCTGCAGCTGGCCGAGCGGCTTGAGCGGATCGCTCGCCCCCTGCAGGGCGCCGACCCAGCTGGCCAGGGCGTAGACCAGCAGGGCCAGGCCGGCGATCTGGCCGAGTTTCTGCCGGTGGGTCTTGGGGCCGAACTCCAGGGCACCGAGAAACACCGCCACGCCGCCGGCCAGCAGGCCCCACAGGGCCAGGCTGAGGCTGCCCGGCAGCACCCGCTCGAGTAGCCACACCGAGACCGCCAGCAGCAGCACGCCGAAGGCGTTGCGCACGGTGACCATCCAGGTGCCGCTCTTCGGCAGCAGGGCGCCGCCGCCGACGGCGAACAGCACCAGCGGCGTGCCCATGCCCAGGCCTAAGGCGAGCAGCTTGAGACCGCCGCCGAGGGCGTCGCCGCTGGCACTGATATAGAGCAGGGCGCCGGCCAGCGGCGCCGACACGCAGGGGCTGACCAGCAGGCTGGAGAGCACGCCGAGCAGGGCGGCATTGAGGTGCGAGCCGCCGTGGGTCTTGCCCGCCAGGCGGTCCAGCGGTTCGCTGATCACGCGCGGCAGACGCAGTTCGAACAGGCCGAACATGGCCAGGGCGAACAGCGCGAAGAAGGCGGCGAAGGGCACCAACACCCAGGCCGATTGCAACCGCGCCTGCAGGTTGAGACCGGCGCCAAACAGGCCCATCAGGGTGCCGAGCAGGGCGAAGCAGGCGGCCATCGGCACCACGTAGGCCAGCGACAGGGTCAGGCTGCGCAGGCCGCCGAGCTGGCCGCGCAGCACCACGCCGGAGAGGATCGGCAGCATCGGCAGCACGCAGGGGGTGAAGGTCAGGGCCAGGCCGCCGAGGAAGAACAGCGCCAGCTCCTGCCAGTTCCAGCCCGCGGCCGGCGCGCTGGCAGGGCTGTCGGGTGCGGCAACGGCGGGCAGCTCGCCGATCTCGATGAATTCGGTTTCCGGCGGATAGCACAGGCCCTTGTCGGCGCAGCCCTGGTAGCCCACCTGCAGGCGCAGCGGGCGCTGCTCCGGGTTGGCCAGCGGCAGGCGGATATCCAGCACGCCGTAGTAGACCTCGACGTCGCCGAAGTACTCGTCGTGCTTGGCCTGACCCGGCGGCAGTTCGGCCTGGCCGAGCGCGAGATCGCCTGGCTCGACGGCGAAGTTGAAGCGATGGCGGTAGAGGTAATAGCCCTCGGCGGCGACGAAGCGCAGGGTCAGCGCCTCGGCGTCGCTGCTCACCAGGCTCAGCTTGAACGCTTCGCGCACCGGCAGAAAATCGCCGCTGTTGTTCAGTGTGGCGCCGATGGGCGTGGCGGCGGGGCGTTGATCGAACAGGCCGGCGGCGGCCGGGAAGACGAGCAGCAACAGAAGCAGGGGCAACAGACGGCGCATGGTGGACTCGCACGACGGACTCGCCGGCATCATACCCAAGTTGGCGCCCAGGCCCCAGGCGACGTGGTGGCGCAGGGTGTCAGCGGATGTTGCCGGGGGACCAGTGGCACGTCGGCGGCTAGCCCAGTCCCAGCGCGTTCCAAACCTTGTGCGCGCTGTGATGCAGGATGCCGTGGCGGCGGGCCAGGACGGCGCGGTCCTTGGCGTAGCCGCCGCCGATCACGCCGAGCACCGGGATGTCGCGGCCCAGGCAGTGCTGCAGCACCGCCTCGTCGCGCGCGGCGATGCCGGCGTCGGTGAGCTGCAGATGGCCGAGGGCGTCGTCGCGGTGCACGTCGACGCCGGCGTCGTAGAGCACCAGGTCCGGCTGGTACAGCGGCAGCAGGTAGTTGAGGCTGTCGTCCACCACCCTGAGGTAGTCGGCGTCGCCCATGCCGCGCGGCAGGGGGATGTCCCAGTCGCTCTCGGCCTTACGCGCGGGGAAGTTCTGCGCGCAGTGCAGCGACACTGTGACGGCGTCCGGCACCTCGGCCAGCAGCCGCGCGGTGCCGTCGCCCTGGTGCACGTCGCAGTCGAAGATCAGCACCCGCTGCACCCGCCCGGCTTCCAGCAGGTAGCGGGCGATCACCGCCAGGTCGTTGAAGATGCAGAAGCCGGAGGGGAAGTCGTAGTGGGCGTGGTGGGTGCCGCCGGCCAGGTGGCAGGCCAGGCCGTGCTGCAGCGCCAGCTCGGCGGTCAGCAGCGAGCCGCCCACCGCGCGCACCGTGCGCTGCGCCAGCGCCTCGCTCCAGGGCAGGCCGAGGCGGCGCTGCTCCTCGTGCGCCAGCTCGCCGGCCATGTAGCGGGCGATATAGTCCGGGCAGTGGACCAGGGCGAGGATGTCCGCCGGGCAGAGCGCGGGGCGCTGCAGCTGGGCGTCGGTGGTCAGGCCGCTGGCGATCAGGTGATCGCGCAGTAGGCGGAATTTTTCCATGGGGAAACGGTGCCCGGCGGGGAGGGGCGGGCTGTAGTCCTCGTGGTAGACCAGCGGTAGCGGCATAGAATAGGCATCAGCGAATCGAGCGGCCGAGTATGGCCGCAGCTTTCTTCCCTACTCAAGCGAGCCGCCATGCCGCCTATCGAGACCCACAGCCCGCGCCTGCTGCTGCGCGCCTGGCGCGACGCCGACCTGCCGGTTTTCGCCGCGCTGAATGCCGATGCCGAGGTGATGCGCCACTTTCCCGCACCGCTGGACGCCGCGCAGAGCGCGCAGCTGCTGGAGCGCATCCGCGAGCATTTCGACGCGCATGGCTATGGCTTCTGGGCGCTGGAGCGGCGCGACACGGGCGAACTGATCGGTGTCACCGGCCTGGCGCAGGTCGGCTTCGATGCGCCTTTCGTGCCGGCGGTGGAGATCGGCTGGCGTCTGGCACGGGCTCACTGGCGTCAGGGCTATGCCCGCGAGGCGGCGCGCGCGGCGCTGGCGGTGGCCTTCGAGCGGCTCGGCCTGGAGCAGGTGGTGAGCTTTACCGTGCCGGCCAATCTGCCGTCGCAGGCGGTGATGCGCGCCATCGGCATGCAACGTGACGAGAGCGGCGATTTCCGCCATCCGCGCGTACCGGACGGCCATCCGCTGCAGCCGCATGTGCTCTATCGCATCCGCCGCGCGCAGTGGGAGGCGCAGCGATGATGGACGTGCTCGCCTATCACCGACTCAGCAAGCATGCCCCCGAGCGTTTCGCGCCGGGGCCGGGGCAGCTGGACTGGGCCACCCAGCCGGCGCCGTTTCGCCGCTACGAGGGCGCCCGGATGATCGAGCTGTACCACCGCCCGCTGGAAGAGGGCCCGGCTTACGACGCGGCATTCGCCGGGCCGCAAACGTCGCCCGCTCCGCTGGATCGCGCCAGCGTCGCGCAACTGCTCTACGACAGCCTGGCCATTTCCGCCTGGAAGGAGGCTGGCGGCAGCCGCTGGGCGCTGCGGGTCAACCCCTCGTCCGGCAACCTGCACCCGACCGAGGCCTATCTGCTGCTGCCGCCCGGCGCGCTCGATAAGCACGGCTTGCTGGCGCATTACGCGCCGGATAGGCACGGCCTGGAAGTGCGCGCCGAGCTGTCGGAGGCGCTGGGCAAGCGGCTGGCCGCAGCGTTGCCGGCCGGTGGCTTGTTGCTCGGCCTGGCCAGCATCCCCTGGCGCGAGGCCTGGAAGTATGGCGAGCGCGCCTACCGCTACTGCCAGCACGACCTCGGCCACGCGCTGGCGGCCATTGCCATCGCCGCCAGTGCGCTGGGCTGGCAGGTACGGCTGCTGCGCGGTGTGGCGGAAGAGCGGCTGGATGCCCTACTGGGGCTGGATCGCAGCGGCTTTCACGAGGCGGAATGCGGCGACTGCCTGCTATGGATAGGCCCGGCGCAGGAGTCTGAGTTCCGCCTTCCCGAGACCCTGCTCGATGACCTGGCGCAGCTGCAACTGCAGGGCACGCCCAATCGCCTGTCACGCGACTATCGCCACTGGCCCGAACTGCAACGGGTACATGAACTATGCCGGGCGCCGGCGCTGCCGCCGGTGGCCTGGACTGCCGAGCCGGCCGTCGTGCGCGCGGACAATCCCGGTCTGCCGCTACGGCCGCTCCTGCACCGGCGGCGCAGCGCGCAGGCCATGGACGGGCGCAGCGGCATCCAGGCCGAGCTGCTGCTGGCCTGGCTGCGGCGCCTGCTGCCGGCGCAGTCGCCGGTGCCCTTCGCGGTGACTGGCGAGCCGCCGGCCATCGACCTGCTGCTGTTCGTCCATCGCGTGCAGGGGCTGACACCGGGGCTGTACTGGCTGGATCGCAGCGGCCGCGGCGTGCAGGCGCTGCGCGAGGACTATCTGTGGCAACGGGTGGACGACGAGCTGCCGCTGTACCGCCTGCTCGAAGGCGATGCCCGCGGCCTGGCGGGGTTCCTGAGTTGCGGCCAGGACATCGCCGCCGACGGCTGCCTGGCCTTGGCCATGCTGGCGCGGCTGGAGGATGCCCTGACAGATGGCGCCTGGCGCTATCCCAGGCTCTACTGGGAGTGCGGGCAGATCGGCCAGCTGCTCTATCTGGAAGCCGAGGCGGCCGGGCTGTCGGCCACCGGCATCGGCTGCTATTTCGACGATGCGCTGCACGAATTGCTCGGCGCTGCCGACAGCGGCTGGCAAAGCCTTTACCATTTCACCCTTGGCCGCGCCGTATGGGACGAACGCCTGACCTCCCTGCCGGCCTACCCGCAACCCCGTATTCCCCCTGTGCAAGGAGAGACCCCATGACCCAGGTGCTCGACGATCTGGTGGCGCTGCTCAGCCTGGAGCAGATCGAGGAAAACCTGTTCCGCGGGCGCAGCCAGGACCTGGGTTTCCGCCAGCTGTTCGGCGGCCAGGTGCTCGGCCAGTGCATCTCCGCGGCCAGCCAGACGGTGGCCGCCGAACGCCATGTGCATTCGATGCACGGCTACTTCCTGCGCCCGGGTGACGCCAGCCTGCCGGTGGTCTACCAGGTCGAGCGTACCCGCGACGGCGGCAGCTTCAGCACCCGCCGCGTGGTGGCGGTGCAGAAGGGCCAGCCGATCTTCTTCTGCAGCGCCTCGTTCCAGTCCGACGAGGAGGGCTTCCACCACCAGAGCCCGATGCCCGAGGTGCCTGGCCCCGAGGGGCTGAAATCTGAAACCGAACTGGCGCGGATGGTCGCACCGATGATCCCCGAGCGCCTGCGCGAGCGCGCGATCAGCGACAAGCCGATCGAGATCCGCCCGGTGACGCTGATCAATCCCTTCGCCCCCGAACCCTGCGAGCCGGTCAAGTACGTGTGGTTCCGCGCCGCCGGCGAGCTGCCGGACGACCCGCAGCTGCACAAGTACCTGCTGGCCTACGCCAGCGACTTCAACCTGCTCACCACCTCGATGCAGCCGCATGGCGTGTCGGTGTTCCAGAAGTTCATGCAGGTCGCCAGCCTCGACCATTCGCTGTGGTTCCACCGCAATCTGCGCCTGGACGACTGGCTGCTGTACGCCATGGACAGCCCCTGGGCCGGCAACGCCCGTGGCTTCTCCCGCGCCAGCATCTACAACCGCCAGGGCGAACTGGTGGCCTCGGCGGCCCAGGAAGGCCTGACCCGCGTGCGGGAAGACTGGAAATGAGGCAACTGGCGACGGCGCGCCACTGGGTGTTCGACATGGACGGCACCCTGACCCTGGCGGTGCACGATTTTCCGGCAATCAAGCGCGCGCTGGAGATACCCCAGGAGCACGACATCCTCCATCACCTCGCCGCCCTGCCGGCCGAGGTGGCGGCGGCCAAGCACGCCTGGCTGCTGCAGCACGAACGTGAACTGGCCCTGGCTGCGCAGCCGGCGCCGGGCGCGCTGCAGCTGGTGCGCGCCCTGCGCGAGCGCGACTGCCGGCTCGGTATCCTGACCCGCAACGCTCATCCCCTGGCGCTGCTGACGCTGGCCGCCATCGGCCTGGCCGACTGTTTCGCCGACGCCGATATCCTCGGCCGCGACGAGGCGCCGCCCAAGCCCCATCCCGGCGGCCTGCTGCACCTGGCCGAACGCTGGAGCGTGGCGCCGAGCGAGCTGGTGATGGTCGGCGACTACCGCTTCGACCTGGAATGCGCCCAGGCCGCCGGTGCGCGCGCTGTGCTGGTCAACCTGCCGGACAACCCCTGGCCCGAGCTGACCGGGCTGCATGCGCGTGATTGCGCCGAGCTGCTGGCGTACCTTGGCTGATTGGTTGCACGGTCGGGAGCGGCATGTTCTGTGGGAGGGGCTTTAGCCGCGATCCGGTGACGCCGGTCGCCTCCCACGAGATCTCTACAACCGCGCCACCTTGAAGGTATCGCAGCGCCCCGGCTGGCCGCTGTCGAAGCCCATGCGGAACCAGCGCACCCGCTGCGCCGAGGTGCCGTGGGTGAAGGCGTCCGGTACCACCTGGCCGCGCGCCTGTTTCTGCAGGCGGTCGTCGCCGATGGCGCTGGCGGCGTTCAGCGCTTCTTCCAGATCGCCCTCCTCCAGCCAGGTATGGCGGCGCTGAGCGTGGTGTGCCCAGACCCCGGCCAGGCAGTCGGCCTGCAGCTCCTGGCGCACCAGCAGGCCGTTGTCGCCCTCGACCCGTTCGCCGCGCTGGCGCGCCGCGTTGACCCTGGCCGAGACGCCGAGCAGGGTCTGCACGTGGTGGCCGACTTCGTGGGCGATGACGTAGGCCTGGGCGAAGTCGCCGGCGGCGGCGAAGCGCTGTTCCAGCTCGCGGAAGAACGTCAGGTCGAGATAGACCCGCTGGTCGCCCGGGCAGTAGAAGGGGCCGACCGCCGAGTTGGCGAAGCCGCAGGCAGAGTTGACGCCGCCGGAGAACAGCACCAGCTTGGGATCGCGATACTGCTGGCCGGCGCTCTGGAACAGCTCGCGCCAGGTGTCCTCGGTGTCGCCGAGAATGGCGCGGACGAACTCGCTGTGCTCGTCGTTGGCCGCCGGCGGCGCGCCCTGGGGCAGGCCGACCTGGCTGGTCTGGGTGGCCTGGCCGGCGATCTGGCCGAGGATCTGCAGCGGATCCTGGCCCATCAGCAGGCCGACGATGACGATCACCGCCACCCCGCCCAGGCTCAGCCCCTTGCCGCCCATGCGCATGCCGCCGGAGCGGCCGCGCGCGTCCACCACGTTGTCACTGCGTCTTGCCTTGCGCCAGCGCATCTTCGCTCTCCCTGTGGCTCAGGCTGTTCAGTGTCGTCGGCGTCGCTGCTGCGCGCCAGGCCGGCCGTCAGTTGCCGGGGTAGTCGGCCAGTACCTGGTCGCGGCGCTCGCGGTCCAGGCCGATCACCTGGTAGGCGTCGACGCGGTCGCCGTACTCCATGCCGGGCGAGCCGACCGGCATGCCGGGCACGGCGGCGCCGAGCAGGTCCGGGCGCTGGCGCAGCTTGAGGATATCGGCGGCCGGCACGTGGCCTTCGACGAACTTGCCGTCGATCACCCCGGTGTGGCACGAGGCCAGGCGTGGCGGCACGCCGAGGCGTTGCTTGACCGCGGCCATGTCGGTTTCGACGTGGTCGTTGACGGTGAAGCCGTTGTCCTGCAGGTGGCTGATCCAGGCCTTGCAGCAGCCGCAGTTGGCGTCGCGGTGCACGTCGATGGCCAGTGGCTCGGCGGCCTGGGCCAGGCCGGCAAAGAGGGCGAGGGCGAGTAGCGAGCGGCGCATGGCGAAACTCCAGGGAAGCGGATGCCCAGCATAGCGCCGTGGCGAGCACAGCCCAAGGCGTTGCGACTATGCGTCGCGACCGGCTGCACCTATGCTGCCTGCAGCCGATGTCGACAAGGAGGCTGTTCGATGCTGTTCGTCCGGATCGTCGTACTGATCCAGATCGCCGCCCTGACCGGGCTTGGCCTGGTGTATTTCGTCAAACCCCATGAAATGGCCAGCCTCAGCGGCGCGCTGCTGATGGGTAACGCCGCGGTGACCGAGGTGCGCGCCTACTACGGCGGCCTGCAGTTGGGCCTGGCCGCCTACCTGGTGCTGGCGCTGCTGCGTCTGGAGCTGCTGCGCCCGGCCTTGACGCTGCTGGTGCTGCTCTACAGCGTGCTGGCCCTGGCGCGTATCGCCGGGCTGTGGCTGGACGGCGGCGCGCAGCAGACCTTCAACCTGGCCGCATTGCTGCTGGAGGTGGTTTCGGCCGGGCTGGCCTGGTGGGCGTTGCGCGGGCTACGCGGCACACCTAGTTAGGTAGGGTGGACAACGCGAAGCTTGTCCACCTGTCGCTTGTGGTGGAAAACGCTGCGCGGTTTTCCACCCTACTCCGAGACGGCTCATAGCATGGCTTAGCGCCGCTCCAGCAGCACCCCGGCTTCCATATGGTGGGTGTAGGGGAACTGGTCGAACAGCGCGCTGCGCGTCACCCGATGGCTATCGTTGAGCTGGGCGATATTGGCCGCCAGGGTCTCGGGGTTGCAGGAGATGTACAGAATGCGCTGAAAGCGCCGGGTCAGCTCGCAGGTATCCGGGTCCATCCCCGCGCGCGGCGGGTCGACGAAGACGCTGCCGAAGTCGTAGCTTTTCAGGTCGATGCCGGCCAGGCGGCGGAACGGCCGCACCTCGTTCAGCGCCTGGGTCAGTTCCTCGGCGGACAGGCGCACCAGCTCGACGTTGTCCACGCCGTTATCCGCCAGGTTGGCCAGCGCGGCGTTCACCGAGGTCTTGCTGATCTCGGTGGCCAGCACGCGGCGCACGCGAGTGGCCAGCGGCAGGGTGAAGTTGCCGTTGCCGCAGTACAGCTCCAGCAGGTCGTCGTCGCGCTGGCCGAGGGCGTCATGGGCCCAGTTCAGCATCTTCTCGCACACCGCGCCGTTGGGCTGGGTGAAGGCGCCTTCCGGTTGGCGGTAGCGGAAGGTGCGTCCGGCCACCCTCAGTTCTTCCTCGACGTAGTCGCGGCCGACCACCAGGCGCTGGCCGCGCGAGCGGCCGACCAGGCTGACGTTCAGCTGCGCGGCCAGGCGTTCGGCCTCGGCCTGCCAGGCGGCGTCCAGTGGGCGGTGGTAGGCCAGGGTGATCAGCGCATCGCCGGCCAGGGTGGTGAGAAATTCCACCTGGAACAGTTTGAACGACAGCGCCTCGCTGGCCTGCCAGGCGGCGCGCAGGCGCGGCATCAGCTCGTTGATGCGCAGGCTGGCGATGGGGAAGTCGTCGAGCAGGATCGGCGTGTGCTTGTCGCCCGGCGCGAACATCGCATAGTGACGCTGACCGTCCTCGCGCCACAGGCGAAACTCGGCGCGCAGGCGGTAGTGCTCGCGCGGCGAGTCGAACACTTCGGGCGCGGGGGCGGCGAAGGGGGCCAGCAGTTCGATCAGGCGCTGCTCTTTCTCGGCGAGCTGGGCGGCGTAGGTGGCGGGGTCGAATACGGGGGCGCTCATGGCAACACTCTAAAGCGGCCGGCGACCGGCGTTGCAGCCGGTCGTCGGCGAAAGGGGGATCAGGCGAACAGGCCCAGCTTGACGACGAACAGCGCGGAGAGAATCCACATCGCCGGGTTCAGCTCGCGCCAGCGCCCGGACAGCACCTTGACCGCGGTCCAGGCGATAAAGCCGAAGGCGATGCCGTTGGCGATGGAGAAGGTCAGCGGCATGGCCAGGGCGGCGGCCACCACCGGGGCGGCGACGGTGAGGTCGTCCCAGTCGATCTGCGCCAGGCTGCTCATCATTAGCACGGCGACGAACAGCAGCGCCGGCGCGGTGGCGTAGGCCGGTACCGAACCTGCCAGCGGGGCGAAGAACAGGCTGAGCAGAAACAGCGCGGCGACCACGCAGGCGGTCAGGCCGGTGCGCCCGCCGGCGCTGATGCCGGCGGCGGACTCGATATAGCTGGTGGTGGTGCTGGTGCCGAGTGCGGCGCCGGCCATGGTGGCGGTGCTGTCGGCCATCAGTGCGCGGCCCAGGCGCGGCATCTTGCCGTCCTTGTCCAGCAGGTCGGCCTTCTGCGCCACGCCGACCAGGGTGCCGGAGGTGTCGAACAGGTCGACGAAGAGGAAGGCGAAGATCACGCTGATCAGACCGATGTCCAGGGCGCCGGCGATATCCAGCTGCAGCAGGGTCGGCATCAGCGACGGAGGCATCGACACCACGCCCGGCAGCTCCGAAAGGCCCAGGGCGATGGACAGGCCGGTAACCAGCAGGATGCCGATCATCACCGCGCCGGTGACCTTGCGATAGGCCAGCGCGGCGATGACGAAGAAACCCAGGCAGGCGAGCAGGGCGCCGCCCTGGCTGAGGTCGCCGAGACCGACCAGGGTGGCCGGGTGATCGACCACGATGCCGGCGTTCTTCAGCGCGATGATCGCCAGGAACAGGCCGATGCCGGCGGCGATGCCGGCGCGCAGGGCCAGCGGGATGCTGTTGATGATCCACTCGCGGATCTTGAAGATCGACAGCAGGAAGAAGATCGCACCGGAGAGGAACACCGCGCCCAGGGCAGTCTGCCAGCTGTAGCCCATGGTCATCACCACGGTGTAGGTGAAGAAGGCGTTGAGGCCCATGCCCGGTGCCAGGGCGATCGGGTAGTTGGCCAACAGGCCCATCACCGCCGAGCCGATGGCCGCCGCCAGGCAGGTGGCGACGAACACCGCGCCGTGATCCATGCCGGTCTCGGCCAGCATGTTGGGGTTGACGAAGAGGATGTAGGCCATGGTCAGGAAGGTGGTGAGACCGGCGATGACCTCGGTGCGCACGTTGGTGTGGTGCGCTTTGAGTTGGAACAGTTTTTCCAGCATGGTGGGCTCCCCCGAGGCGCGAACGCGCCGAAAGTGATGTGCAGCAAGCTAAGCATATCCTTGCCGGAAAATTGCCCGTTTGCGCAAAAGCCGCGCATCATAGCAGCAAGGTTTTCCCCGGTGAATTTATGGCCTGTCGTCTCATTTTATGACCGGGCGGACAGTTTCGTTTCCTGCCTGAAGGAGTTGAGATATGAGCAAGCGTGCGCTGATCGCCGTCGCCGACGGCGTCGAAGACCTCGAATGCGTGACCCTGATCGACGTGCTGCGTCGCGCCGACATCGAGGTGCTGGTGGCCAGCATTGAGGAACGCCGCATGATCACCTGCGCCCGCGGCACGCGGCTGACCGCCGACGCCATGCTGGTGGACGTGCTGGCCCAGGATTTCGACCTGATCGTGCTGCCCGGCGGCATGCCCGGCGCCCAGCACCTGGCCGATTTCGAACCGCTGGCCGAACGGGTGCGCCAGCAGGCCAAGGCCGGCGAGCTGTTTGCCGCCATCTGCGCCGCGCCGGCGCTGGCCCTGCAGCAGTACGGCGTGCTCAAGCAGCGGCGGATGACCTGCTACCCGGCATTCAGCGAGCGTCTTTCCGGCTGCACCTTCGTCGACGAGGCGGTGGTGGTCGACGGCAATTGCATCACCAGCCAGGGGCCGGGTACGGCGTTGGCCTTTGCCCTGTGCCTGGTGGAACAACTGGTGGGCCGCAGTACACGCAACGAGGTGGCCAAGGCGATGTTGGTATAGCACCTGGGGAGGATTGGTGCGCCGCGCGCACCGAGAACCCGCGATGCCCTACGACTGTTCCTGCTCCAACAAGCGCCGCTTGCGCTGCAGGCCCCAGCGGTAGCCGCTGAGGCTGCCATCGCTGGCCACCACGCGGTGGCAGGGCAGCAGCAGGCCGATGGCGTTGCTGGCGCAGGCGCGGGCCACCGCGCGCGGGTGGCTGTGCAGCTGGCCGGCCAGTTCGCCGTAGCTGCGCGTCTGCCCCGACGGGATCGTCTGCAGCGCCTGCCAGACCCGCTGCTGGAAGGCGCTGCCGCGAATGTCCAGAGGCAGCTGGGCGGCCCGCTCGGGCTCGTCCAGTTGCTGCAGCACCTGCTGCAGCCAGGCCTGCAGCCCCTGGTGATCCTCCTCCAGCTGGGCGGCGGCGAAGCGCTGCTGCAACTCCGCGCGCAGCGCCTGCGCGTCGTCGCCGAACAGCAGGGCGCAGACGCCCTTGGCGCTGGCCGCGATCAGCACCAGGCCCAGCGGGCAGGGGGCGCTGGCGTAGCGCAGGCGTTCGCCGGCGCCGCGCTGGCGGCGCTGCGCCGGGCTCATGGCCTGGGGCTTTTCATAGAGGGCGCGGGTGCCGGAATAGCCGGCGGCCAGGGCGGCATCGAGCACGCTATCCGCCGCGCCCAGTTGCGCCTCCAGGCGCTGGCGCCGCTGGGCGGCGGCCCAGGCATGGGGCGTCAGCCCGGTGCGGGCCTTGAAGGCGCGGGCCAGGTGCGAGGACGACAGGCCGATGCGCGCCGCCAGTTGCGCCAGGCTCAGGCGCTGCTCGCCGCGCAGCAGCTGGCAGGCGGCGGCGACCAGGGCGTCGAGCTGCTGCGCCGGGCTCTGCCCCTGCGGCGTGCAGCGCTTGCACGGGCGGAAGCCGGCGGCCTCGGCGCTGGCCGCATCGCCGTGGAAGCTGACGTTGTCGCGCCGCGGCCGCCGCGCCGGGCAACTGGGCCGGCAGTAGATGCCGGTGCTGCGTACGGCGAAGACGAAGCGCCCGTCCTGGCCTGCATCGCGGGCGCAGACGGCTTGCCAGCAGTGGTCGGTGTCGAGCATGGGGGCCTTCCTCCTGATGCTTTCGATTGTCGGCCCGCAGCCGCGCGCTGCCAATCCGTAATGCGCTTTCAAAGCCGGGCTAGGCTTACAGCCCATCGACGGCCGGCAAGGGGATGCAGGCATGGCGCGTTATGCTCGTTGGGCGCTGGCGTTGCTGCTGTGGGGCGTGCTGGCGCCGGCACTGGCGGCGCTGCCGCTGAGCAAGGCAGAGCAGCACTGGCTGGCGCAGCACCCGCAGCTGCTGGTCGGGGTGGAACGCACCGGCTGGCCGCCGTTCGACATGGTCGAGGACGGCCGCTATCAGGGTATCAGCGCCGACTACCTGCGCCTGCTCGGCGAGCGCCTGGGGGTGGAGATCGACGCGGTCTACTTCGACGACTGGGAGCAGGCCCTGGCCGCACTGCGCGAGGGCCGTATCGAGATCCTGCCGTCGGTGGCGCGCACTCCCGAGCGCGAGGGCTGGATGCGCTTCAGCGATCCCTATCTGATCAGCAGCAGCCTGATCTTCAGCCGCCCGGAGGTGCGCGTGCAGCAGGTCGCCGACCTGGCCGGCAAGCGTGTGGCCATCGAGCGCGGCTACGTGCTGCAGCAACTGCTGCGCGACGAGGTGGCCGGCATCGAGTTCGTCGAGACCCTGAACACCGAGGAGGCCCTGCGCGCGGTGTCGTCCGGGCGCGCCGAGGCCTACGTCGGCGACATGATAGTGGCCAGCTACCTGATCCGCCGGCACAACCTGGCCAACCTGGAGCTGCGCGGCGAGTCGGGGCTGAGCAGCAGCGAGATCCGCTTCGGCGTGCGCCGCGACCTGCCGCAGTTGGTCGATCTGCTCGACCGCGCCCTGGCCAGCCTCAGCCGTGAGGAGCGCGAGGCGATCCGCGATCGCTGGCTGCCGCCGCTGACCGAGTTCAACTGGCGCAAGGCGCTGCAGGTGGGCTGGCCCTACGCCCTCGGCCTGCTGGCGCTGATCGTCTTCGTGCTGGTGTGGAACCGCCGCCTGACGGTACAGATCGCCGAGCGCCAGCGCGCCGAGGCCGAGGCCAGGCGCCAGCGCAGCACCTTGTTGGCGCTGGTCAATGCGATCCCCGATCCGATCTGGTTCAAGGACAGCGACGGCGTCTACCGCGGCTGCAACCAGGCCTTCGCGGCGATCTTCGCGCGCAGCCCGGAGAGCCTGGTCGGCTGCCGCGACGAGCAGCTGTTCGACGCCGCGCTCAGCCGCGAGCGTGCCGGCCTCGACCGCCGCGCCCTGGCCAGCCGCGCGCCGCTGGAAAACGAGACCTGGCTGGACCACGCCGACGGTCGGCGGGTGCTCTACGACACCCTGCGGGTGGCCTTCTACGACGACCGCGGGCAGTTGCTCGGGTTGGTCGGCACCGGCCGCGACATCACCGTGCGCAAGGAGGTCGAGGAGGCCATGGCGCGCGCCAAGGCCCTGGCCGAGCAGGCGGCGCGGGCCAAGGCGGACTTTCTCGCCAACATGAGCCACGAGATCCGCACGCCGATGAACGCCATCATCGGCATGTCGCACCTGGCGCTGAAGACCGACCTCGACCCGCGCCAGCGCGACTACCTGAACAAGATCCAGCAGGCCGGCCAGCACCTGCTCGGGGTGATCAACGACATCCTCGACTTCTCCAAGATCGAGGCCGGCAAGGTCAGCGTCGAGTGCATCGAGTTCGACCTCGAGCAGGTGCTCGACAACCTGGCCAACCTGATCGGCGACAAGGCCGCGGCCAAGGGCCTGGAGCTGCTGTTTCGCCTCGATCCGCAGGTGCCCTGCAGCCTGCTCGGCGATCCGCTGCGGCTGGGGCAGATCCTGATCAACTACGCCAACAACGCGGTGAAGTTCACCGCCGAGGGCGAGGTGGAGGTGCGCATCGAGCTGGAGCGGCGCGACGGCAAGCAGGTCTGGCTGCTGTTCGCGGTGCGCGACACCGGCATCGGTCTGGACGCCGAGCAGCAGGCGCGGCTGTTCGAATCCTTCCAGCAGGCGGACAGCTCCACCACCCGCAAGTACGGCGGCACCGGCCTCGGCCTGGCCATCTGCAAGCGCCTGGCCGAGGCCATGGGCGGCGAGGTCGGGGTCGACAGCCAGGTCGGCGTCGGCAGCCGTTTCTGGTGCCGCCTGCCGTTCGCCCTGGCCAGTCGCCAGCGCCCGGCGCTGCAGCCGCAGGCCGATCTGCGCGGGCGGCGGGTGCTGGTGGTGGACGACAACGACAATGCCCGCCAGGTGCTCGCCGAGCTGCTGACCAGCATGACCTTTCGCGTCGCCGAGGCCGCAGACGGCGTGCAGGCGCTGGCCCTGGTACGCCAGGCGCAGGCCGCCGGCGAGGGCTTCGAGCTGCTCTTCATCGACTGGCAGATGCCCGGCATGGACGGCCTGGAGCTGGCCCGGCGGGTGCGCGCGCTGGCGCTGACGCCGCCGCCCAAGCTGCTGATGGTCAGCGCCCACGGCCGCGAGGAGCTGCTGCAGGGCGCGCAGCGGGTCGGCGTCGAGGACGTCCTGCTCAAGCCGCTCAACCCCTCGCTGCTGTTCGATGCGGCGATGCGCTGCCTGGGCGGCAACGGCGGGCTGAGCAGCTATGCGCGCAGCGGCGTGGGCGAGGCGGTACCGGATTTCGCCGGCCGTCGTGTGCTGCTGGTGGAGGACAACGAGCTGAACCAGGAAGTGGCCAGCGGCCTGCTGCAGGAGGCCGGGCTGCAGGTGGAACTGGCCGGCGACGGCGCGCAGGCCATCGAGCGCCTGCAGGCGGCGGCGGACGATCATTACCAGCTGGTGCTGATGGACATGCAGATGCCGGTGCTCGACGGCCTGGCGGCCACCCGCGTGCTGCGCGCCCAGCCGCGGTTCGCCGCGCTGCCGATCCTGGCCATGACCGCCAACGCCCTGGACGCCGACCGCCAGGCCTGCCTGGACGCGGGGATGAACGATCACCTGAGCAAGCCCATCGAGCCGGCCACGCTCTGGGCCACCCTGCAGCGCTGGCTGCCGGGGAGCGCGGCGGTCGCTGGCGCGCCGGCGGCGCAGGCCCTGGATTTCGAGCTGGCGGGCGTGGACGTGGCCAGCGGCCTGCGCCGGGTGCTGGGCAAGCGCGCGCTGTACCTGGAGCTGCTCGGCAAGTTCGCCGCCGGTCAGGGCGAGTTCCCCGCGCAGCTGCGCGCCGCCCTGGCGGACGCCGATGGCGCGCGCGCCGAACGGCTGGCCCACACCTTCAAGGGCCTGGCCGGCAGCATCGGCGCCGGCGCCTTGCAGGCGCAGGCCGCGGCGCTGGAGGAGGCCCTCAGGCAGGGCGCCGCCGCGGCGCGGATCGAGGCGCTGCTCGGCGAGCTGGAGCCCCCGCTGCAGGCGCTGCTCGCCGCCATCGCCGCGCAGCTGCCGGCGCCGCCGTTGCCGCGCGAGGTCGCCGTCGAGCCCGGCGAATTGCAGCGGGTCTGCCAGCAGCTGGCGCGGCTGCTCGACGAGGACGACCCGCGCAGCGGAAAACTGCTGGAGGAACAGCGCGAAATGCTGCAGAGCGCCTTTAATGAGGGGTATGCCGCCATCGCCCGCGCGGTGCACGGCTACGATTTCGAACAGGGGCTGCTGGCCTTGCGCGAGGCGGCGGCCGAGCAGGGCATAGAGTGCTGAGAACGTGTTTACGGTCTGCTGCGCGTCGGCCCTGCTGCGTTGAAAACAGGCTCGGAATGCTCATGTACAACAGTACACTCCGCTTCCTCGCCTGTTCTCGCCTTGCATGGCTCTAGCTCGCAAGATCGTAAATACGTTCTGAAACAGGGGGGATGCGATGGTCGAGATGCTCGACAGGCCCGAGCAGGAGATGATCCTGGTGGTGGACGACACCCCGGACAACCTGCAGCTGATCAGCGAACTGCTGATCGACCGTTACCGGGTCAAGGTCGCCAACAACGGCGCCAAGGCCCTGCGCATCGCCCAGGGCAGCCCGGCACCGGACCTGATCCTGCTCGACATCATGATGCCGGAGATGGACGGTTACGAAGTCTGTCGGCGGCTCAAGGCCGACCCGCAGACCCGCGACATTCCGCTGATCTTCCTCACCGCCAAGAGCGAGGTGGCCGACGAACAGCTGGGTTTCGACCTCGGCGCCGCCGACTACATCACCAAGCCGATCAGCCCGCCCATCGTCCTCGCCCGGGTCAAGGCGCAGCTGCAGCTCAAGGCCGCCACCGACTACCTGCGCGACAAGAGCGAGTACCTGGAGCTGGAGGTCAAGCGCCGCACCCGCGATATCCAGAAGCTGCAGGACGTGACCATCGAGGCCATGGCCAGCCTGGCGCTGATGCGCGACAACCCGCGCAGCCGGCACCTGCAGCGTATCGAGCGCTACATGACTTGCCTGGCCAAGGCCCTGGCCCGTCAGCAGCCGGCGCTGAGCGGCGAGCTGGACGCCGAGCGCATCGCCCAGCTGGGGCGTTCGGCCATGCTCCATGTACTGGGTCGTCTGACCCTGCCTGATCGCGTGCTGCTCAGCCACGGCGAGCCGAACGAGGCCGATCTGCGCCTGTTGCAGGAGGGCGTGACGGCCGGTCGTGATGCCCTGGAGCGCGCCGAGCGCAAGCTGGGCGGCAGCGCCGGTTTTCTCTGCGATGCCAAGGACATCGTCTACGGCCAGCACGAGCGCTGGGACGGCAAGGGCTACCCGCAGGGCCTGCACGGCGAGCAGATCCCGCTGTCGGCGCGGCTGATGGCGCTGATCGGCCATTTCGAGGAGCTGACCTGCCAGCATCCCTACCTGCCGCGCATCAGCCCGGCGCAGGCGGTGACGCAGATCGGCGCGGCCAGCGGCACGCGCTTCGACCCCATGGTGGTGCTGGCCTTCGTCGAAGCGACGCCGCAGTTCATCCGCATCGCCGAATCCCTGGCCGACGACGCCGCTGCCGTGGGCCTCGAGCTGCAGCGGCTGGAGGATTCGCTGGCAGAAAGCATCGAGCTGACCCTGCCGCCGGCGCCTTGAGATGGCGAGGAGGTTTTTCCCCCGGCTCGCCGGTGGGGTTGAGGCGCCGGCGACGAAGCCCAACGCCCCCCATGAGCGCTGCTCGCAGGCTGCTCGTTGCGCTTCGCTGCGCTTCGCTGCGCTTCGCTGCGCTCAGCGCCAACCTACGGGGCGAGCCTGCTAGCCGTTGATCCGCTCCACATGATGGCAGGCCACCTGGCGCGCTTCGATCAGGCGCAGCTCCGGGCGCTCGCCGCGGCAGCGCGCGTCGGCATGCGGGCAGCGCTGGTGGAAGGCGCAGCCGGAGGGTGGGTCGAGCGGGTTGGGCAGCTCGCCGACTATCTTGATCCTGGGCTTGTGCGGATCGGGATGGAGGGTCGGGGTGGCCGACAGCAGCGCCTGGGTGTAGGGGTGCAGCGGGCGATGGTAGATGGCGGCGCTGGCGCCCATCTCCACCGGGCGGCCGAGGTACATCACCAGCACCTCGTCGGCGACGTGGCGCACCACCGCCAGGTTGTGCGAGATGAAGACGTAGCCGGTGCGGTACTGCTCCTGCAGGTCCATGAACAGGTTGAGCACCTGGGCCTGGATCGACACGTCCAGCGCCGAGGTCGGCTCGTCCGCCACCAGCACCTTGGGTTGCAGCATCATGGCGCGGGCCAGGGCGATGCGCTGGCGTTGGCCGCCGGAGAACATGTGCGGGTAGCGCTGGTAATGCTCGGGGCGCAGGCCCACCTGCTGCATCATCGCCTGCACCCGCTCGCGGCGTTCGGCGCGGGACAGATCGGTGTTGATCAACAGCGGCTCGGCCAGCTGATCGCCGATCTTCTGCCGCGGGTTGAGCGAGGCATAGGGGTTCTGGAACACCATCTGCACGTCGCGGCGCAGCTGTTTGCGCTCGGCCCGGCTGGCGCCGGCAACCTCGCGCCCGGCGATCTGCAGGCTGCCGGCGCTGGGCTCTTCGATCAGGGTCAGGGCGCGGGCCAGGGTGGACTTGCCGCAGCCGGACTCGCCGACCACCGCCAGGGTCTTGCCGGCCTCGAGGCTGAAGGACACGCCGTTGAGCGCCTGGACCAAGGCCGCCGGCTTGAACGGGCCGCGCGAGACGCTGTAGTGACGGGTCAGCTCATTGGCTTGGAGAACGCTGTTCATCGGGCCACCTCCAGGGGAAAGAAGCAGCGCGCGGCGCCACGCTCGTGTGCGTCCAGCGCTGGGCGCTCCTCGCGGCAACGCGGCTGCACGTAGGGGCAGCGCGGTGATAGCAGGCAGCCCTGCGGACGGTCGTAGCGGCCAGGCACTATGCCGGGCAGCGTCGCCAGGCGGCGGGCGCCGGCGCTGTGTTCGGGGATGGCCTTGAGCAGCGCCTCGGTGTAGGGGTGGCTGGGCGCGTCGAATAGGGTCGGCACCCGGCCCAGCTCCACCGCTTGCCCTGCGTACATCACGCAGACGCGCTGGGCGGTCTCGGCGACCACCGCCAGGTCGTGGGTGATCAGCACCAGGGCCATGCCCTGGTCGCGCTGCAGGTTCAGCAGCAGTTCCATGATCTGCGCCTGGATGGTCACGTCCAGCGCCGTGGTCGGCTCGTCGGCGATCAGCAGCTTGGGTTCGGCGGCAATCGCCATGGCGATCGCCACGCGCTGGCTCATGCCGCCGGAGAGCTGGTGCGGGTAGGCATCCAGGCGGCTGGCGGCGGCGGGTATCTCCACCCGCTCCAGCAGCTCGAGGGCACGGGCGCGCGCCGCCTTGCCTTTCAGGCCCATATGCTGGCGCAGCACTTCCTCGATCTGGAAACCCACGCTGTAGCTGGGGTTGAGCGCGGTCATCGGGTCCTGGAACACCATCGCCAGGTCCTTGCCGACGATATGCCGGCGCTGGCGGCCCTTCAGGCGCAGCATGTCGGTGCCGTCGAACTGCAGGCAGTCGGCATGGACGATGCCAGGCGCGTCGATCAGGCCCATCAGCGCCAGCATGGTCACCGACTTGCCGGAGCCGGACTCGCCGACTATGGCCAGCACCTCACCCTTTTCCACGGAGAGGTCGAGGCCGTCGACCACCGGCACGGCATCGGCGGCGCCGAAGCGCACTGAGAGGTTGCGGATATCCAGCAGGCTCATGCATGGCCCCCCGTGTGGATCGGGGTAGGGAGCGCCATGCGCAGCGGGATCATCTTGTGCATACGGGCCTCCTCAGATGGCGTTCTTCAGTTTCGGGTCGAGGGCGTCGCGCAGGCCGTCGCCCATCAGGTTGATGGCCAGCACGCTGAGCAGAATCGCCAGGCCGGGCAGGGTCACCACCCACCAGGCGCGTTCGATGTAGTCACGCGCCGAGGCCAGCATGGTGCCCCACTCGGGCGTCGGCGGCTGCACGCCAAGGCCGAGAAAGCCCAGTGCGGCGGCATCGAGAATCGCCGAGGAAAAGCTCAGGGTGGCCTGCACGATCAAAGGCGCCATGCAGTTGGGCAGTACGGTGACGAACATCAGCCGCAGCAGGCCGGCGCCGGACAACTGCGCGGCGGTGACGTAGTCGCGGCCCAGCTCGCCCATCACCGCCGCGCGGGTCAGGCGCACGTAGCTGGGCAAGGAGACTATGGCGATGGCGAAGATGGTGTTGATCAGCCCCGGGCCGAGGATGGCGACGATGGCCACCGCCAGCAGCAGCGACGGCAGCGCCAGCATGACGTCCATCAGGCGCATGATGCCGGGGCCGAGCAGGCGCGGGAAAAAGCCGGCGGCCAGGCCCAGCAGGATGCCGGGAATCAGCGATAGCAACACCGAGGCCAGACCGATCAGCAGCGACAGGCGCGCGCCGTGGATCAGCCGCGAGAGCAGGTCGCGGCCCAGCTCGTCGGTGCCGAGCAGGAAACGCCACTGGCCACCGTCCAGCCATACCGGCGGGGTGAGCAGGAAGTCGCGGTACTGCTCGCTGGGATCATGCGGCGCGATCCAGGGCGCGAGCAGCGCGCAGAACAGCATCAGCAGCATGAACGCCAGGCCGGCGAGGGCGCCCTTGTTATGGCTGAAGGCCTGCCAGAATTCCTTCAGCGGCGAGGGGTAGAGCAGGCTCTGGTCGAGGCTGGTGGCGACGGTCATGGGCGTACCTCGCGTAGGCTGGACGACGTTTCACCCGTCCACCGATGCCTTTTCACGGTGGATGAAAAGAGCGTCATCCACCCTAGGTGATCGATGTGGTTATGCATGGCGTCGTCCTTATTTCTGATGGCGAATACGGGGATTGGCCAGGCCGTAGAGGATGTCCACGGTGAAGTTGACCAGGATCACCAGGCAGGCGATCAGCAGGATGCCGTTCTGCACCACCGGGTAGTCGCGGGCGCCGATGGCCTCGATCAGCCATTTGCCGATGCCCGGCCAGGAGAAGATGGTCTCGGTCAGCACCGCGCCGGCCAGCAGGCTGCCGACCTGCAGGCCGAACACCGTCAGCACCGGGATCAGCGCGTTGCGCAGGCCGTGCACGAAGACCACCCGCGCCGGCGACAGGCCCTTGGCCCGCGCGGTACGGATATAGTCCTCGCGCAGCACTTCGAGCATGGCCGAGCGGGTCATCCGGGCGATCACCGCCAGTGGGATGGTGCCGAGCACGATGGCCGGCAGGATCAGGTGGCGCAGGGCGTCGACGAAGGCGCCTTGCTCGTCGCTGAGCAGGGTGTCGATCAGCATGAAGCCGGTGACCGGCGGGATGTCGTAGAGCAGGTCGATACGCCCGGACACCGGCGTCCAGCCCAGGCCGACCGAGAAGAACATGATCAGCAGCAGGCCCCACCAGAAGATCGGCATCGAGTAGCCGGTCAGCGAGATGCCCATCACCCCGTGGTCGAACAGCGAGCCGCGCTTGAGCGCGGCGATCACCCCGGCGATCAGACCCAGGGTGCCGGCGAACAGCAAGGCCGCCAGGGCCAGTTCGACGGTGGCGGGGAACAGGCTGAGGAACTCGCGCCACACGCTTTCGCGCGAACGCAGCGACTCGCCCAGATTGCCGCTGGCGAGCTGGCCGATGTAGTCGAAGTACTGCTCATGCAGCGGCTTGTTCAGCCCCAGGCGCTCCATGGCCTGGGCGTGCATCTCCGGGTCGACGCGGCGTTCGCCCATCATCACTTCCACCGGGTCGCCGGGGATCAGGCGGATCAGGGCGAAGGTCAGCAGGGTGACGCCGAAGAAGGTGGGGATCAGAAGCCCCAGGCGTCTGGCGATAAAGGACAGCATCAGGCGGTTCTACTCCGTGGCGGGATGCGGGTGCCGGACTGTGCATGGTCCGGCGTTGTTGTGGTCGTGTCGTAGCCCGGATGCAATCCGGGGATAGGGCGCGAGAGGAGTCCCGGATCGCATCCGGGCTAGGGTTGTTCATGGCAGCTTCACCCTGGCGAAATTGTTCGACCCCAGCGGGCTCAGCACGAAGCCTTCGACGCCCTTGCGCAGGGCGGCGAACTGTTTGGGGTGGGCCAGGGCGATCCAGGGCGCCTGCTTATGGAAGATCGCCAGGGCCTGGCGATACAGCGCGGCGCGTTTTTCCTGCTCGGGCTCGCGGCGCGCCTGGGCGATCAGCGCGTCGAAGGCCTTGTCGCACCAACCCGCCTGATTCTCGCCGCTCTCGGCGGCGGCGCAGGACAGGTTGGGGGTGAGGAAATTGTCCGGGTCGCCGTTGTCGCCGGCCCAGCCCATAAACACCAGGTCGTGCTCGCCGTTCTTGGCGCGCTTGATCAGCTCGCCCCACTCGAACACGCGGATGTCGCTGCGGATGCCGATGGCGGCGAGATCGGCCTGCAGCATCTGCGCGCCGATGCCAGGGTTGGGGTTGGTCGGCCCGCCACCGGGACGGGTCCAGATCGACAGGGAAAAGCCATCGGCGTGACCGGCTTCGGCCAGCAGGGCCTTGGCCCGTTCAACGTCATGCGGCCAGTCCGCGAGCTCGGGGTCATGGCCCCAGAGCGTCGCCGGGTAGGGCGCCACGGCCGGCGTGGCGTTGCCTTCGCCGTACTGCGCGCGGATATAGGCGGCCTTGTCGAATGCCAGGTTCAGCGCCTGGCGCACGCGCACGTCGTCCAGCGGTGGGTGGCGGGTGTTGATGCCGATATAGGCGGTCAGCAGCGAGTCCAGCTCCAGCACCTGCAGTCTGGCGTCGGCCTTGAGCGCCGGGATGTCCACCGGCCGCGGGTAGAGGGCGATCTGGCAGTCGCCGGCCTTGAGCCGCTGCTGGCGCACGTTGGGTTCGGGGGTGATGGCCAGCACCAGGCGCTCGATCGCTGGCGCGCCGTCCCAGTAGTCCGGGTTGCCGCGAAAGCGCACCTGGGCGTCCTTGGCGTAGCGCTCGAAGACGAAGGGGCCGGTGCCAATCGGCTGACTGTTGAGCCGTTCGGGCTTGTTCGCGGCGAGCAGATGCTCGGCGTATTCGGCCGAATAGATCGAGGCGAAGCCCATGGCCAGGTTGGCCAGGAAGGGCGCCTCCGGATGCCTGAGGACGAAGCGCACCCGATGTTCGTCGAGTTTCTCCACACGTTCGATCAGGTTTGCCAGGCCCATGGCCTCGGCATAGGGGAAACCGCGCAGCGACAGCTTATGCCAGGGATGTGTCGGATCGAGCTGGCGCTGGAAGCTCCACAGCACGTCGTCGGCATTGAACGCGCGCGTTGGCGTGAAGTCGTTGTTGGCGTGAAATTTCACCCCCTGGCGTAGGGTGAAGCTGTAGCTCAGGCCGTCGGCGGAGATTTCCCAGCTTTCTGCCAGCGCCGGCACCAGCTCGGTGCTGCCGGGGGCGAAGGCCACCAGGCGTTCGAACAGGGTCTCGGCCGTGGCATCGGCGGTGGTCGCGGCGGTGTACTGGACGATATCGAAACCTTCCGGGCTGGCTTCGCTGCACACCACCAGATTATTCGCCGCCTGGACCTGTGCGCACAGCAAAGCGGCCAGCAGCAGGCCGCCGCGCTTAAAGGGCATGGAAGACATGTGAACTCCTGATCCGGGTAGAAACGGCGCACCCGCAGGCGCGCCGCCTGCCATCACTGGGCGATACCTACACCATAGAAGGAGTTGAGCGCGAAGGGGCTGATGCGGAAGTCCTGCACCTCCTTGCGCATCGGCTGGTACACGGTGGAGTGCGCCAGCGGGGTGATCGGCACCTCGCGCTTGAGGATCACCTGCGCCTGCCGGTACAGCTCGGTACGCTCGGCCTGGTCGGTGGTGCGCTTGGCGGCCTTGACCAGCTTGTCGTAGTCCTCGAAGCACCACTTGGAGAAGTTGTTGCCGTCGACCGCGTCGCAGCCGTAGAGGGTACCGAGCCAGTTGTCCGGGTCGCCGTTGTCGCCGCTCCAGCCGATCAGCATGGCGTCGTGTTCGCCGGCCTTGGCGCGCTTGAGGTACTCGCCCCACTCGTAGCTGACGATGCGCGCCTGGATGCCGATCTTCGCCCAGTCGGCCTGCAGCATCTCGGCGATCTGCTTGGCGTTGGGGTTGTACGGGCGCTGCACCGGCATGGCCCAGAGGGTGATCTCGGTGCCTTCCTCGACGCCGGCGGCCTTGAGCAGCGCCTTGGCCTTTTCCGGGTCGAAGGCCGGGTCCTTGATGGTCTCGTTATAGGACCACTGGGTCGGCGGCATGCCGCCCACCGCCAGCTGGCCGGCGTTCTGGTACACCGCGTCGAGGATCGCCTGCTTGTTCACCGCCATGTCCAGCGCCTGGCGCACCTCCAGCTTGTCGAACGGCGGGTGGGTGACGTTGTAGGCGATATAGCCGACGTTGAAGCCGGCCTGTTCGGGCATCTGCAGCTTGGCGTCCTGCTGCAGCGAGGCGATGTCGGCCGGGCGCGGGAACAGGGTGACGTGGCATTCGCCGGCCTTGAGCTTCTGCATGCGCACCGAGGCGTCGGTGTTGATGGCGAAGATCAGGTTGTCGATCTTCACGTCCTCGGGCTTCCAGTAGTCCTGGTTGCCCTTGTAGCGGATCACCGCGTCCTTCTGGTAGCGGCTGAACACGAAGGGGCCGGTGCCGATCGGCTTCTGGTTGATGTCTGCGGCCTTGCCGGCCTTGAGCAACTGGTCGGCGTACTCGGCGGACTGGATCGAGGCGAAGCTCATCGCCAGGTTCTGCACGAAGGCGGCGTCCACTTCGTTGAGGGTGAAGCGCACCGTCTGATCGTCCAGCTTTTCCAGCTTGGCGATATTGGCGTCCATGCCCATGTCGGTGAAGTAGGGGAACTCGGTGGGGTAGGCCTTGCGGAACGGATGGTCCTTGTCGAGCATGCGGCCGAAGGTGAACAGCACGTCGTCGGCGTTGAATGCGCGGCTGGGCTTGAAGTACTCGGTGCTGTGGAACTTCACCCCGGGGCGCAGCTTGAAGGTGTAGACCAGACCGTCCTCGGACACCTCCCAGCTTTCGGCCAGGCCGGGCTCGACCTGGGTGCCGCCGCGCTCGAACTGGGTCAGGCGGTTGAAGATGGTTTCCGCCGCGGCGTCGAAATCGGTGCCGGTGGTGTACAGGCCCGGGTCGAAACCGGCGGGGCTGCCTTCGGAGCAGAACACCAGGTTGGCGGCGCTGGCGAGGGGGGCGCTGGCGATCAGCCCGGCGGTAAGCAAAGCCTGGATAACGGCGTTCTTGCGCATCATGACCTCATCGTTGTTGTGGTTGTGATCCTTGAGGAGCCTCTCGTGGAGGCCACCGCCGAAACTATGCAGCCCTTGTGCCCGAGGCAAGCGCGATGTCGCACAGCAAATGGTTAGCGCTACAGCGCTGTAACTTGCTGTCGCATTTATGAAAATTTTGCAGGGAAAAGATGGCGAAACGCCGTTATCTGACGATAACGGCGTGGCCTTGTTGCGGGGCGTGGTTCAGGGCATCTGCACTTCGATGACGCCGTCGGCGCTGACCGTGACCTGGCTGGTGCCGGCCTCGATTTCCGGGGTGGGCGCCGCTTCCATCATCGCCATGCCCTTGGCCGCGTAGTGGCGCGGCATCGGCGGCTGGAAACCGCCGGTGTTGAGGTTGAGGCTGACCAGCTTGTAGCCCTTGCCGCCGAGCGCCTCGGTGGCCAGCTGGGCGCGGGCCTTGAAGGCATTCACCGCGTCCTTGAGCATGGCGTCCTCGCGGGTCTTGCGGGTGTCGGTGGCGATGCTGAAGTCCATGCCGGCCATCTTCATCTGTTGCAGCAACTCGCCGGTCAGTGCCGACAGGCGGGCGAAGTCGGCGCTTTCCAGGCGCACTTCGGCGCGCTCGCGCCAGGCGGTGATCTTCTGGCCCTTGTCGTCATACACCGGGTAGCTGTGACGGCTGCCGAGCTTGACCGAGACGCCGCGCACCTGGCGCACTTGCTCCAGCGTCTGGTTGAGGGTGTTGGTGATCTCGGCGGCCAGCTTGGCCGGGTCGGCGTGCTGCGCTTCGGTATAGAGGGTGACGTGCATCAGGTCGTGGGCGACCTCCTGATTCACCTCGGCGCGCAGGGCGATCTGGTTGTAGCGCGCCTCCTCGGCCAGCAGGGCGGTGCTGGCCAGGCTGGCGGCGGCCAGGGCGAGGGCGGTGGCGATACGGGTCATGGTGCGCATGGGCGGTTCCTTGTCGATGGCCGATGGGCCGTTACGCGAGGGTAGACGAAGCAGAGTGACTGTTCGGGTTAATGGCGGTTCAACTTTTTTCTTTGCCGCGTCGGCACCGGGTCGTGCCGGCTTAATCGTCCAGCCAGGCGCCCTGGGTTTCGCCGTGGCCGGTGTCGCGGTCGTAGCGGTGTTCGCGCTCGATATGGCGTTGCAAGGTGGCGTGGGCGCGGGCATTGGCCTGCTGTTCCAGGGTCTTGCAGTCGGCTTGCTCCGGCAGCGCCAGCAGCGCCGCGTCGATGGCCTGCGCCGCCGCCTGGCCGATGCGGTAGTGGCCCAGTTCGTGTTCCTCGAGCGCCGCCAGGTAGCGGGCGAAGCGCTGTTGCTGCTGGGCGTCGCCGCCGTGCAGGCGCGGCAGGGTGATGCTGGCCTGCAGCTGGGTGCTGCTGCGTTCGATACGGCAGCGGCCATCGCGCGCCTCCCGCCACCAGAAGCGCCATTCCACCTGCCAGCGGGTGAAGCCGTGGTAGGTCTGGCCGTCCAGGCGGATCGGCGAGGCGCTGTTCAGCGCCTGGCGCAGGCTGGCGTGCGCTTCGAGGTGGGCGTCGTAGTGGCGGTAGTCGAGCTGCTCGCGCACCTCGGCGTGCAGCGGCGCGGCCAGCAGCAGCGGCAGCAGGGCGCGCTTCATGACCGACGCAGCCGTTCGCGGCCGCGGCTGAGGTCGGCCAGCAGTCGATCCAGCGCGTCCAGTTGGGCGGCGGGCACGGCCAGCTCGAGGCGGGCGCCGCTGGCGTCGAAGGCCTCGTTTTCCAGCAGGGCGTCGAACTCGCCCAGGCGCGCCTTGAACGGCGCCAGTTCGGCGAACTGCAGGTGGCAGTGGCAGGCCTGGCGCGGCACCAGCTCGCGGCGCTCGCCGCCCTGCAGGCACTTGGCCGCGCTGCCGCCGTAGGCACGCGCCAGGCCGCCGGTGCCGAGCTGGATGCCGCCGTACCAGCGGATCACCAGCACCGCCACCTGGTCGCACGCCTGGCCTTCGATGGCGGCGAGAATCGGCCGGCCGGCGGTGCCGCCGGGTTCGCCGTCGTCGCTGAAGCGGTACTGCGCGCCGACTTTCCAGGCCCAGCAGTTGTGCGAGGCACCGGGGTCGCTGTGGGCGGCGATAAAGGCCTGCGCCTCGGCCGCGCTGGCGACCGGCGTGGCGAGGGCGTGAAAGCGGCTCTTGCGGATCTCCTCGCGGTACTCGCAGGGCGCGCTTAGGGTGAAGGCCATCAGGGCTTGGCGGGCGGCGTCAGGCCGCAGCCCTTGAGGATGATCTGGATCAGGTTGCCTGTGGCGGCTTCGAAGTCCTGCTTGGTCAGGCGCGAGCGGCCGCTGACGCGGCAGATCTGCGAGGCGAAGTCGGCGTAGTGCTGGGTGCTGCTCCACAGCAGGAAGATCAGGTGCACCGGGTCGACCGGGTCCATCTTGCCGGCGGCGATCCAGGCCTCGAACACCGCGGCGCGGCCGCGGAACCAGTCCAGGTAGTTCTGGTTGAAGTACTGCGACAGGCAGTCGCCGCCGCTGATCACTTCCATGGCGAAGATCCGCGAGGCCTTCGGCTGGCGGCGGGAGAATTCCATCTTGGCGCGGATGTAGCGGGCCAGCGCCTCGGCCGGGTCGTCGTCGACGGTCAGGGTGTTGAAGGTGCTGTCCCACAGTTCGAGGATGTTGCTCAGCACCGCCAGGTACAGACCCAGTTTGTTGTTGAAGTAGTAGTGCAGGTTGGCCTTGGGCAGGCCGACGTTCTGCGCGATGGTGTTCATGCTGGTGCCCTTGAAGCCGTGGCGGGCGAACTCCTCTTCGGCGGCTTGGATGATGGCTTCTTCGTTCTTCTGGCGGATGCGCCCGGCGGGCTTGCCGCTGGCGCTATGGGCGGGGACTTCGAAGGTCATGGGCGATTCCGAACTGATCTGGGAGCACAGCGAGTGCACAGATACCCCAGCGTCGCCCGGGTGACAAGCGCAAGTCGCGGAAAAGTGGCGGGAAATGCCGCGAATCCGGGGTGTGCACCAAGGCTGTGCGGCGCTGTCCCCAGCACGCCCCATGGCCGCCCTCGCTACAGATCCCGCCGATAACACCCAGCCTCGCGCAGGGCCTGCACCTGCTCGCGGCCGAGCCGAGCTGAGCCAGTGCCGTTGGCGCAGGGTGCCGATTCGATAACCCCGGCCGTGCGGCCGGGGTTGGGACGGTGCCGGGTCAGAACTCGAGCACGGCCGACAGCCACAGGCGACGGCCCTCTTCGAGGGTGCCGGTGGTGGATTGGGCGATCTGCGTGTAGTAGGAGGCCCAGCCGCTGGCGCCGGTATTGGTGGTGTAGCTCTCGCCGTCGAGGAAGTCCTTGTCGAACAGGTTGTAGAGGGTGGCGTTGAGGGTGAGGTTTTGCGACGCCTTGAACGAGCCGCCGAGGTGGAACAGCTCGTAGGCCTTGAGGTCGCCGACCTGATCCTGCAGCGCCTGGTTGGCGGCCGTCAGGTTGGCGTAGCGCTGGTTGAAGCGCGCCCGCTCGCCGCGGTACTCGCCCTTGAACCACAGGCTCAGGCGTTCGGTTGCATGCCAGTTGAGGCTGGCGTTGAGCATGTGCTGCGGCGTGTTGGTCAGCGGTGCACCCTTGTCGGCGCCGCTGCTCTGCTCGCTGTCGGTGTAGGTGTAGTTGCCGGCCAGGGTCCAGCCCGGGGCGAACTGCCAGCGGCTGGCCAGCTCCGCGCCCCGGGTCTTGGCTTCGCCGATGTTGACGCTCTGCGCGAAGCTTTCCTGCAGGAAGCTGCTGCCCAGGCTGATGCAGCCCGGCTGGTTCGGGGCGCCGGGGAAGTTGCAGTTGGCGATCGGCGCGCCGTCGTCGATCTTGTCCTTGAACTTGGTGTGGAACAGCGTGGCATTGGCGCTGAAGCCGGCGAGGTTGTCGTAGTAGGCGCCGAACTCGGTGTTGGTGGTGGTTTCCGGGTCGAGGTCCGGGCTGCCGATGGTGATGGTGCGGCCCTGGGCGGTGACGCCGTTGATGCCGTCGTGCAGCTGGTTGAGGCTCGGCGTCTTGTAGCCCTTGCTCACGCCGCCCTTGAGCGTCCAGTTGTCGTTGGTGTTCCACACCAGGTAGGCGCGCGGGCTGAAGTGGCCGCCGAAGGCTTCGTGATCCTCGTAACGGCCGCCCAGGGTCAGGGCCAGGTCGTGGCGCAGGCGCCACTCGTCCTCGACGAACATCGCCCAGGAGGTCTGCTGGAAGTCTTCGTCGGCGATGCCGTCCTCGACCTTGGCGTCCCAGTACTGGCCGCCGAGGGTGACGATGTGCGACTCGCCCACTGGCGCCACCAGTTTGCTGTCGAACACCAGGTCGGTGGACTTCAGCAGGCGGTCGTCGCCGCCGACGATGGCCGGGTAGCCCGTGTAGGGCACGCCGACGGTGCCGGGAATGGTGCGCCCCAGGGGCTCGGTGGTGTTGTGGGTCAGGCTGCTGTCGAGGGTGCCGATATCGAAACGGCCGGTGTGCGACAGGGCGAACTGGTCGCGCTGGAAACGCAGTTCGTCCCGGTAGCCGTTGGCGAGGGTCGGCTGGTCGACGCTGCAGCCGCCGATGGCGTTGCCGCCGCTCTTGCCGTCCAGGGTGCCGAGCTGGCAGTCGTCGTTGTCGTAGACCTGGCGGCCGCGCTCGAAGTCCAGGGCGAAATCGTGGTTGTCCTGTGGGGTGAAGGTCAGGCGGCCGCCGAGGTTGTAGTTGCGGCCCTCCACCGGCGCTGCGCCGCGCTTGCTGACGGTGCTGTCGTCGTCGAACTCGAGGTCGGACTCGCCGCGGTCGTACAGGCTGCCGCGTACCTGCAGGCCGAGCAGGTTGTCGATCAATGGGCCGCTGGCTTAGAAGCTGGTGTTGCTGGTGTCGCCGAAGTCGCGGTTTTCCTGGAAGGTGTGATCCAGGGTCAGGCTGCCGCCCCAGGCCTTGCCCACCTTGCGGGTGATGATGTTGATCACCCCGCCCATGGCGTCGGAACCGTACAGGGTCGACATCGGCCCGCGGATCACCTCGATGCGCTCGATGGCCGACAGCGGCGGCATGAAGCTGGTGGCGGTCTCGTTGAAGCCGTTGGGGGTGACGTTGCCGGCGGCGTTCTGCCGACGGCCGTCGATCAGGATCAGGCTGTAGTCGCTCGGCAGGCCGCGGATGCTGATGTTCAGCCCGCCGGTCTTGCCGGTGCCCTGGCCGATGTCGACGCCTTCGACGTCCTCCAGGGCCTCGGCCAGGTTGCTGTAGCGCTTCTGCTGCAGCTCCTCGCGGCCGATCACGCTGATGCTGGCCGGCGCGTCGGTGATCTTCTGCTCGAAGCCGGCGGCGGTGACCACCACGTCGCCGAGGGCGACCGGCTCGCTGGCCTGGGCGCCGAGGCTGGTGACGAGGGCAATGGCGCTGGCCAAGGCGCTGCGGGAACTGAGGGCGGACATCGATCTACTCCTGGCGGTGTAAGGATTGGAGGCGAGACGGCCGCGATGATAGTGATTTGCATATAAGGTTCAATCGCGAATGAGTTTCAACGGCGTAAGCAACTTCTGCAGGGCGCGTGGCGACTGGGCTGGGAGTGGGTTGTAAATTTTGTAAATGCGACTGTTTCTCGGCTGAGCCGCCGGCCTTTGCGAATCGCCCGGCGCGCCTTAAGCTGCCGGCATGAACCGCATCCTTCTCAACTGCGACATGGGCGAGGGCTTCGGCGCCTGGCGCATGGGCGACGACGCGCTGGCCATGCCGCTGATCGACCAGGCCAACCTGGCCTGCGGCTTTCACGCCGGCGACCCGCTGATCATGGCGCGCAGCGTGGCGCTGGCGGTCGAGCACGGCGTGCGCATCGGCGCTCATCCGTCCTACCCCGACCTGCAGGGCTTCGGCCGCCGCCATCTGCAGTGCTCGCCGGAGGAAGTCCACGCCCTGGTGCTGTACCAGATCGGCGCGCTGGACGCCTTCTGCCGCGCCGCCGGCGGCCAGCTGGCCTACGTCAAGCCGCACGGTGCGCTGTACAACGACCTGGTGCGCGACGATGCCCTGCTCGCCGCGGTGCTCGATGCCTGCGCCAGCTACCGCAAGGGCCTGCCGCTGATGGTGCTGGCCCTGGCCGACAACCAGCGTGAGTTGTGTCTGGCCGACGAGACCGACGTACCGCTGATGTTCGAGGCCTTCGCCGACCGCGCCTACCTGGCCGACGGCCAGCTGGCGCCGCGCCGGCTCAGCGGCGCGGTGCACCAGGACCCCGAACGCATCCTCGCCCAGGCCCTGGCCATCGCCCGCGGCCAGGCCTTCCCCGACCTCGACGGCAAACCGCTGCGCCTGCGCGCCGACAGCCTCTGCGTGCACGGCGACAACCCCGAGTCGCTGGCCGTGCTGCGACGCCTGCGGGCGCAGCTGGACGCACTCTGAGGGCGCGGTCCCGGCATTTGCCGCGCTGCCCGGTCGGGCAACTGGTCAGCGCATGCGCGGCGGGAGTCGGCATCTGCCTCGCGCTGTGAGAGGATGGCTCCTGCAAGCCCCGCCCCAGGCCAAAAAGGACCCGTGATCCACGCCGATGAAGACGCCCAAACGTATTGAACCCCTGGTCGAAGACGGCCTGGTGGACGAAGTGCTGCGCCCGCTGATGAGCGGCAAGGAAGCAGCGGTCTATGTGGTGCGCTGTGGCGACGAGCTGCGCTGCGCCAAGGTCTACAAGGAAGCCAACAAACGCAGTTTTCGCCAGGCCGCCGAGTATCAGGAGGGCCGCAAGGTGCGCGGTAGCCGCCAGGCGCGGGCCATGGCCAAGGGCAGCAAGTACGGGCGCAAGGAGCAGGAGCAGGCCTGGCAGAACGCCGAGGTGGCGGCCCTGTTCCACCTGGCCAGCGCCGGCGTGCGGGTGCCCAAGCCCTACGACTTTCTCGACGGCGTGCTGCTGATGGAGCTGGTCAGCGACGGCCAGGGCGACGTGGCGCCGCGGCTCAACGACGTCGAGCTGCACCCGGACGACGCCCGCGAGTTCCACGCCTTCATGATCCAGGAAATCGTCAAGATGCTCTGCGCCGGCCTGGTGCATGGCGACCTGTCGGAATTCAACGTGCTGCTCGGTCCCGACGGCCCGGTGATCATCGACCTGCCGCAGGCAGTGGACGCCGCCGCCAACAACCATGCCTTCAGCATGCTCGAACGCGACGTGCGCAACATGGCCGAGTACTTCGGCCAATTCGCCCCCGAGCTGAAATACACCAAGTACGCCAAGGAAATGTGGGCGCTCTACGAGGCGGGCAAACTGCAGCCGCACAGCCAGCTGACCGGTGAATTCGCCGAAGCCGAAGACGCCGCCGATATCGACGCGGTGATGCGCGAGATCAAGGCCGCCCTGGCCGAAGAGGCACGGCGCCAGGCCTTGCTCAATGCCGAAGACGCGCCCAAGGACGCCGAACCGACGCCACCCTGGATGCGCTGACTCGGCGGACGGTGCGCCATGCGCGCCGACGCTTGTGGGACTGCATGAAATCCGGGGTTGACGCTCGCATCTCCCGGATTGCAGGGCTATGCCCCCAACGCCTGGATATGCCGTCCGTAGGGTTCGCCGCGCGCGAGCCTCTGGTGCGCACGACCTGGGCGGCCCCGCGACACCCTAGTCGCTGTGTACCCCACGCCGCGTCGTTAGCGCTGAGGGTGCGACGAACATCCCGGCGCGGCGCAACCCACGCCCTCTTCCAGCCCCCGCAGAATCGGACAATCCGGCCGGCTATCGCCCTGGCAGCTGTTCGCCAGCTCCACCAGCGTATCGCGCAGCGCGCTCATCTCCGCGATCTTGCGCGAAAGCGTGGCGATATGCCCCCCGGCCAGCGCCTTCACATCGGCACTGGCGCGACTCTTGTCCTGCCATAGCGCCAGCAGCCGGCCCACTTCCTCCAGGGAAAACCCCAGATCCCGCGCCCGCTTGATAAAGGCCAGGCGGTGCAGGTCGTTGGCGCTGTACTGCCGATAGCCGCTCTCCGTACGCCCGGCCCGCGGCAGCAGGTCGATGGACTCGTAGTAGCGGATCATCTTGGCGCTGAGGCCGGTGTGCTTGGCGGCTTGGCCGATGTTCATGCTTGGAGCCTCGTCGTGAGCAGATTGCGCCAGGATAGCGCTGCGGCGATCAAATCAGACCCTGCTCTCGCTCCAGATCCACCAGCCGACTAGTCGGGCCGTCGGCACGCAGGCGCTCACGAATCATCTGCGGCCATTGGCTGCGCGAGCGGCGCTTGGCGATGGCGTAGGTGAAGTTTTGCAGGGCGTTGAGCGGAGCGAGGACGATGCCGCCGAGCAACAATAAGAAGTCGGAAGCGCTGAGGAAGTTGCGACCGCCGTTGGCCTGGTACTGTTCCTTGATGTCACGCCATTGCAGGCGCGCCCAATGTCCTCGGCGTTTGCGTACTGCCAGCAGGCTCTGAATGGACTCAGGCGAGTCGCTGGGATTGCCCTGTTCGTCGAACCAGGGGCCGTTGTCCATATAGGCGCGCAGGTATTCCCAGAAGCCCAATTGCATTTCCAGACTCTTGCCAATGGGCGAGCCGAGGTTGAGCAGCACCTGTTCCTCGGGGTGGCCGAAGCGATGCAGGAGAACTTCGAGCGCCGCATGGCGCATGCCGGCGGTATAGGGGCCAACGGTGCCGTAGGCGTAGGCGGCTGCCGCGACGTCATCCCAGGGTGTGTGGTAAAGCTCGTCGTCCTGCTCGAAATACAGCTCGCGGGTGTGTCGGTTGAGCAGGATGGGGAGAGGCATGGGGCGAAGGACTTCCCAGATAAAAGGAATTACAAAAAAGGCCAATGCAAGTAGGAGGGTGTTTAGCGCTTGCTCAGGACGATGATCCAGGAAGAGAGCAAGAGCGAAAATAGCCCAAAAAGTACCAGCCACTCCCCCTAGCGCCCCAGTCCACATTCCTCTATCCGCACTATCGCCATGCTCGATGGCTAGGTAGTACTCGGTCTGCTCCTCGACTTCGGGCATGCATATCAGCGGTGCGCCGGTGGGCTGATTGGCCTGAAGCAGATGGCTGTCCGGCACCTGGGCCAGGCGTTGGGCGAAGGGGTGATTGGTGGTGGCGGTCATGGCTTAGCTCAGGTCGATATCGATGGGCGGCAGGTAGAGCCCTTCGATGGGTTGGTAGGTCAGGCTGCCGCGAATGGCCGTAAGATCCTCGACGTGCTCGTGATAGGCGCGGCGCAGGCGGACGCTGCCATCGGCTTCCGGCGCCACGCGAGTGCCGATATCCAGGTCGAAGGGAATGGGATCGTCCTCGCCCCAGACCAGCGGCACGCAGCGTTTGGCCGATCCGAGCAGGCCAGTCGAGCGCTTCCACTCCTCGTGCCCGTCGAAGCTGACCATGCCTTGACGGTATTCGCGCTGGCCGGGCAGGCGCAGTACCAGGCGCAGTTCATTGACCACGCCACTCGGCCCCATATCGTTCCAGCGCTCCAGGGCAAGGTTTACCGGCAATACGATCTGGTAGAAGGCGCGCATGGTGGCTGCGAAGTCGCCGGACCAATCCGCCGGGCGGATGCCGAAGCGGGTCTGCTTGATCCACTGTTCCAGCGGGGTGTCCTCGGTATAGATCAGCGAGATCAGCCCGATAAAGAGGGTGACGGTCAGCCCGACCAGGCTCAGGCGCAGCGGCAGCGATAGCACGCGGATGCCGGTGGCCAGGGCCTCCGCCTCGCCGGCCAGTGCCGCGGCGCGAGCGATACGCATGGCGCGCATGGCCTGCAGCGATATGCGGGCATAGCCCAGGTTGGCGCCGACCAGGCCGGTGCTGACCACGGCCGTGTCCAGATCCCCCGTGCGGAAGGCCTCCAGCGCATGCCAGCCGAAATAGAACACATCGATACCGGCGGTAATGGCCTGCAACAGCATGGCCGCGGAGCCTAAACCCAGTGCACGCGCCAGGTATTCTCTGGCCTTTGGATCGAGATGGCTGGCCTGGGCCACATACCGCTCCCAGCGGATATCGGCCAGTTGCTGCAGTACTGCGGTTGAGGCAGTTGCCGTTGCCATGATTGCACTTGTTGCGGAAACAACGTTCTTGGATGACATGTCCGCCCAAGCTTGCTTTCCAGCCTCCGCCACATTCCAAGCAGCCACCAACACAATCAGCGTCTTTAGCGGCGCCTCGTCCAGCAGTTCGGCGACATTGCGCGGCAGCTCCAGCTTGGCCGCATCGCCGCTCAGCGGGGGCAGCACCGGCGTCGGTTTGTTGGGCATGGCGCGTGGCAACTCACTGCCATAGCCCGGCTGGGAATGAGGGGGCGCGGATCGCGGGGCGGGTACCAGGCGAAGATGTGCAATGGCGTCCTCAACCTGGGTCGCCGTCGGGCTTTTGTTGGGCGCCGCGCCAGGGGTTGTGCGAGCGGTGCGCGCCTGCTCGCGCTCGATCTGCTCGATGCGTTTGCCGATGCTGCGCCGCTGCCCCTTGTTATGGGCCTGGCCCATCTGCTCGCTGAGCCAGCGCAGGGCATCGACGGGCCGCAGTTTCTCTACCTCCATGCGTTGCCGGCTACGCACCAGCATGGCGACCATCAGGTTGTAGGCCAGCGGGTGAACCTGCTCGGCCAGGGTGCGCAGCCGGCCGGCGAGAATGGGCGACACCGCCGCGAACAAGGGTTCGCCACCGCCTACCGGTGCCAGCCCCTGCAGACCATCCGCCCCGTGATTCAGGGCCAGGCTCAGGGCCGTTGCGCGAGCCAGGCGAGCCGCAGCCGCGCTCGCGTCGGTCGCGACTTCAGACACGCCTTCCGGAATATTCAGCAACTGTTTCAGCTCGCCCGGGCGAGGCTTCTGCAACAGGCCGAGAATTGCCCATAGCAGCCAAGGCTGGCCTTTGACACGCTCGGGGTCGAGGGCTTCTTCGATGGCCAGGACGCCGGGCGGCGTGGCCGCAGGGCCGAGGCAGGCAGCGGCGAAGCTGGCCTCGAGCATGTCGCGCTGATCGAGTTGGGTGATATCGAAGTGTTCGCAGGCCGTTTCCAGGTCAGCGGGCGTGCTGCCGCCCAGGGTCGCGAACCAGGCCGCCCAGAGTTCGGCCAGGCGGCGCCTGTCCGCGTCCAGGGTTTCCTGCTCGCGCTCCTGTTCCTGCAGCACACGTTGCAGGCTCGGCACATCGACCATTGTGGCCAAGCGGTCGCGGATGTCCTTGTCGCCGTCGCTGACGGACTTGACCACGGCGGCAATGGACCACTCATCGGCCCGGTGCCTGTTCAGTTTGTCGAAGGCCTGGTTGCGCGTGCGCAGTAGGGCGGCGAGGTCGAACAGCACGCCCCAGGGGTCGTCCAGCAGCGCGAAGTGTTGTTGTTCGCAGCGCCGCATGCGTTTCAGCGGCGGTTCTTCCAGCAGCCAGTACTTGGATTCGCGGGCACAGCTCCAGCGGTAATTTTCTGGTTTCACATCGCCGATCTGCGGGTGCAAGGTCTGGACCATCCCGCTGAAGGGGGCTGTGCCGGGAACCAGCGGACGCATTAGGCGTTGACGTGTCTCGGCCTTTTGCTCGGCTGCGGCGAAGGTATCCGCGCTCCACTCGACGGGCGACCAGGCCAGAGCTGCCGGCGCACCAGCTTCCAGCAGGAGGTAGGCCATGGCGCTGTTATCCCGGGCACGGCCACCCCGCGCGGTAGGGGTGAGCATGGAGGCCTCGACCCGGTATTCGCTCAGTTCCTGCAGGCTGTCTTCCCAGACGTAGAGCCAGCCATCGCGCAGCATGCGCGGCACATAACCGAGCGGGCGCTCCTGCAGTTGGGGATGATCCGGCCCCAGGTCGGGGAACAGCCCCCGGATTTCGGGCAAGCCCAGGGCTGAGGCATCCAGGCCGGATGGAGTGCGCGGATCGATAGGGCCGATGGCGTAGCGAAGGGGCAGCACCGCCGCTAGCAACGGGCAGGCAGCAGGTTGCAGGCGGTCGGGTCGAGTTGCGGGTTGGTTCATGTGGTTGCTTCCTGCAAAGTGGTCTCGCTGTGCGCCAGTGCTTCCAGCAGCGGCCAGTCCAGAGTGATTTGCGCATCCAGGGTATCGCTGGCGACGGTCTCGTCCTGTTCGGGAGAAGGGTTGCGCCAGGCCAGCAAGGGTGCCTCGCCATCGTGCAGCCAAATCTCATGCACGCCATGCCAGAACCCCGAGGGCCATTGGGAATTTTTCCGCCAGGCATTGAGCAGGGGCCGGCCATCGGCCAGACGCAACCAGAACTCTCTGCCGTCTGGGGAGAAGATGCGTAGACGGCGCCGCAGGGTGTCGCGTAGATCATGCAGGGCGAAATCGCTTTTCAGCCATACGGCGTGCCGCAATTCGGGGACGCCCTGACACCAGGCGTTACGCAGGGCACTGCCGCCATCCGCCTCTAGCAGAATGGGTCCTATATCCGCGAGGGAGGCGTAGGCTGTGTCCAGCAAGAGTGGGCGGGCGCCGTGTTCGGGGAAGGTCTGGCAGAGCCAGGCCAGTGCCCGCTTGTGCGATGCCCCATCGAATAGCAGAAAGCCAGCGTCGGTCATTTCGCCTCCCTGGCCTGCTTGGCCGCCTCACAGACTTCGCAGATGCCGCTGGTGGCTTGTAGGAAAACACGGCGCTGCTTGGCCAGGGCCTCCAGGGACATTCCAGCCCTGTCCGCATCGGCCGGCTTCACCGGCCCCGGCAGGATGGGCTTGGCGCCCGAGCCTTTACCCGGCCCGCCCCCCGAATTCATCTTGATCGTCGCCCCACTCAGGGTCACGCCGCTGGGGTCGAGTTTGAGGAAACTGCCGCCGCCGGCTGCAGTGAGTTCCATGCCGGCGTCGATGACGATTTTGCTGCCGGCGTTGTAGTGAATCTCGTTGCCGGCTTCGATGAACAGGCCGGTGCCGATCTTATTGTGCTGGGTGGCGGCGACGGTGAGGTGGTCGTTGGCGCGCACTTCCACCTTGCGCTCGAGGTCGGTGGTGCGGTGTTCCTCGGCGCGCATCTCGCTGTAGCTGTTGGCCTCCACCGTGTCGTGGCGTTCATTGCCGACGCGGATCTTCTGGTCGTGCTCGATGTTCTCGTCCCAGTCGCGCTGGGCGTGGATGTAGATCTGCTCGGCGCCCTTGCGGTCTTCGATGCGGAACTCGTTGTAGCCGCCACCGCCCGGGCTGCTCAGGGTCTTGAACACGCTGCGGGTCTTGTTCGCCGGCAGGTCGTAGGGCACCACGTGCTCGGCGTGGTACAGGCAGCCGGTGATCAGCGGCTGGTCGGGGTCGCCTTCGAGGAAGGTGACCAGCACCTCCATGCCCACCCGCGGGATGGCCACGCCGCCGTAGGCCTTGCCGGCCCAGTTGGAGGCCACGCGCAGCCAGCAGCTGGTGGTGTCGTCACCCTGGCCTTCGCGGTCCCAGTGGAACTGCACCTTGACCCGGCCGTACTGGTCGCAGTGGATTTCCTCGCCAGCCGGGCCGGTGACCACGGCGGTCTGGCTACCCAGTACCTTGGGTTTGCGATGTTCGAGCGCGGGGCGGTAGGGGATGTCCCAGGGCGTGGCGATAAAGCGGTTGCGATAGCCCTGCTGGAAGCCATCGCCCGGCTGGGTGTTGCTGGTGACCGACTCCTCCAGCACCTGCGGTTGCTTGCCCTCATGGATCACCTCGGCCAGCAGCCAGAGGTCGTTCCACGGTTCGCGTGGATGATCCGCCAGGGCGAGGAAGTGGCCGCTGCACAGGTAGGCATCGCTCTTGCCTTCGGCCAGCTCGTAGTCGCTGCGCAGGCGTTCCAGGCTGCGCTTGGCCAGGTGCTTGCCGCGGGTACGGTCGGTAAAGCGACCGGGGTAATCGTAGACCTCCAGGGCCGGGGCGAATTCGCTGCGGTAGTCCGCCTCCATCTGCAGCTTGGGCTGCTCGAAGTCGTAGTCGCGCCAGCTGGCCTGGGTGCTGCGGGTTTCCAGGCGCACGCCGAAGGCGCGCACCACCTCGTGGTCGGCGGCCAGGCCGCTGTCCTGCTGGTAACTCAGCGGCTCGAGCTTGGGGAATACGCTGGCGTTGTCGCCGAAGACCAGGCGGTGGCCGGTTTCGCCGTGCTGGAAGTGGAAGCTGATGCCTTCCTCCTCGCACAGGCGCTGGATGAAGTGCAGGTCGGATTCGTCGTACTGCACGCAGTAGTCGCGCTCGGGGTAGAGGTAGCCGAGCTGGAACTGGTAGGCATCGCTGTGGATGCCGTGCTCTTCGAGGATCTGGCCGACGATCTGCGGCACCGTGAGGTGCTGGAAGATGCGTTGGTTGTGGCGGTGCGCCAGGTAGGCCAGTTGCGGGCGCAGGCCGATGCGGTAGCGGGTCAGGCGCTTGCCCGAGTCGCCCTGTTCGATGCTGTAGATCACCCCGTGCACGCCCTTGCCGGAGGGGCCGAAGGCCAGGTAGGCGGTCTGGTTGATCAGCGCATCGAGGTCGAGGTCGGCGCTTTGGCTGACCAGCTCGATGTCGAAGCGGTAGGGCTTGTTGAGCGCCTCGCGGCCTTCGAAGCTCAGCACCTGCAGGTCGTTGTCGAGGGCGGGAATGGTGAGGGTGATATGCGCCTGGTTGGCATCCAGCATGCCGTGGCCTCCATCCTTGAGTTGGGCGAGGGCTGAAGGGTGCCGGACGCCGGGCAGCGGTTCAATGATGGCATTCCCATACTATGCGCCGGGTCATGAAAAAACCGCCGCGGCGCCTGGGCTGGCGCCGCGCGGGTAAGCCTTCTCCTACAAGTCTTGCGGCTTCCAGCGGGTCAGCAGCAGCGCATTGCTGACCACGCTGACGCTGGACAGGGCCATGGCGGCGCCGGCGAACATCGGGTTGAGCAGGCCGGCGGCGGCCAGGGGAATGCCGATCAGGTTGTAGACGAAGGCCCAGAACAGGTTCTGGCGGATCTTCGCGTAGGTGCGTCGGCTGATCTCCAGCGCCGCCGGCACCAGGCGCGGGTCGCCGCGCATCAGGGTGATGCCGGCGGCGTGCATGGCCGCATCGGTGCCGCCGCCCATGGCGATACCGACGTCGGCGGCGGCCAGCGCCGGGGCGTCGTTGATGCCGTCGCCGACCATGGCCACCGTGCCCTTCTGGCGCAGCTCGCCGATCAGCCGCGCCTTGTCCGCCGGCAGCACCTCGGCGTGGGCCTGGTCGATGCCCAGCACGCCGGCCACGGCGGCGACGCTGCCGCGGTTGTCGCCGCTGATCAGATGGCTGGCGATGCCCTGCGCGCGCAACTGCTCGACCGCCTCGGCCGCCCCCGGCTTGAGCGCGTCGCCGAAGGCCAGCAGGCCGAGCAGGCGCGGCGATTCGCCGGTTTCGAGCAACCAGGACAGGGTGCGGCCCTCGGCTTCCCAGGCGCGGGCGGATTCGCCCAGCGCGTCCATCTGCAGTTGCTGTTCGTCGAGTAGGCGGCTGCTGCCCAGTTGCAGGGCACGGCCCTCGACCGTGCCGGCGATGCCGCGGCCGGCCAGCGCGCGGCTGTCGCGCACCGCGGGCAGGGCAATCTCCAGCTCGGCGCAGCGTTGCAGCACGGCCTTGGCCAGCGGGTGCTCGCTGCCCTGCTGCAGGGCGCCGGCCAGGCGCAGCAGTTCGGTTTCGTCGGCCGCGGCGAGGCCGAGGTGGACGATACGCGGGCGCCCTTCGGTGAGGGTGCCGGTCTTGTCGAAGGCGAGGGTGTCGACCGCATGCGCCACTTCCAGCGCCTGGGCGTCCTTGATCAGGATGCCGTGGCGCGCGGCCACGCCGGTACCGGCCATGATCGCGGTCGGCGTGGCCAGGCCGAGGGCGCAGGGGCAGGCGATCACCAGCACCGCCACGGCGTTGAGCAGGGCGCTTTCCAGCGGCGCGCCGAACGCCAGCCAGCCGAGCAGGGTGGCCAGGGCGACCAGCAGCACGGCCGGCACGAACACCTGGCTGACCCGATCCACCAGCTTCTGAATTGGCGCCTTGGCCGCCTGGGCGTCCTCCACCAGGCGGATGATCCGTGCCAGCACGGTCTCCGCGCCCAGCGCGGTGGTTTCCACCAGCAGGCGGCCTTCGCCGTTGATCGCGCCGGCGGTGACCTTGTCGCCCGGCTGCTTGGCCACCGGCAGGCTCTCGCCGCTGATCAGCGCTTCGTCGGCGTGGCTATGGCCTTCGACGACCCGGCCGTCCACCGGGAAGCGCTCGCCCGGCTTGACCACGACTCGGTCGCCGAGTGCCAGGGCATCGATGGCCACGCTCTGCTCGCGGCCGTCGACCAGGCGCACGGCGCGATCAGGGCGCAGCGCCTGCAGGGCACGGATGGCGCCGGCGGTCTGGCGCTTGGCGCGGCTTTCCAGGTACTTGCCGAGCAGGATCAGGCTGATGATCACCGCCGAGGCTTCGAAATACAGGTGCGGCATGCCGCCGGCCGGGGTCACCGCCCACTGGTACAGGCTCAGGCCGTAGCCGGCACTGGTGCCGATGGCCACCAGCTGATCCATATTGCCGGCGCGGGCTCTGAGCGCTTGCCAAGCGGCGCGGTAGAAGCGCGCGCCGAACACGAACTGCACCGGCGTGGCCAGCAGGAATTGCACCCAGGCCGGCAGCATCCAGTGCAGGCCGAAGGGCTCGACCAGCATCGGCAGCACCAGCGGCAGGGTCAGGGCGATGGCCGCCAGCAGCACCAGACGTTCGCGGCGCAGGCGCTTTTGCGCCATGTGCGTCTCGGACGGGCCTTGCTCGAGCAGGCGGCCATGGTAGCCGGCGGCGGCGACGGCGCGCAGGGCGAGCTGCACGTCGAAGCTGGCGAGCACCTGCAGATGGGCCTTCTCGTCGGCCAGGTTGACCGCGACGCGGGTCACCCCGGGCAGCTGGTGCAGGGCGCGTTCGATGCGGCCGATGCAACTGGCGCAGGTCATGCCGTCGATGGCCAGCTCCAGCGGCTGGCTCGGCACCCGGTAGCCGGCGCGCTCGACCGCGGCGATCAGCCCGCCGAGGCTGTCGCCTGGCGCCTCGATGCGCGCCTGTTCGCTGGCCAGGTTGACGCTGGCGCTGGTCACGTCGGGCAGCTGGCGCAAGGCGCGTTCGACGCGGCCGGCGCAGCTGGCGCAGGTCATGCCTTGGATCGGCAGGTCGTAGGTAGTGAGGTTGGGCATGCTGGGTCTCCCTGTAGCGAGGGCTACAGGATCAACCTTGACGCCATGGCAAGGTCAAGCACTTCAATGCACGGGCGGTGCGGCATGCAGGCGCAGGCCGGCGGCGTCCATGGCGATGCGGTAGCGGCGCACCTCGCCGGCCTGCAGTTGCAGCGCCTGGCCGCTGAGCTGGGCGATACCCAGGCCGCAGGCGCCCGGGCCCTGCAGGCCGAGACGCAGCGCAACGCTGCCCGGCGGCAGGTTGAAGGCCACCGACTGGCCCTGATACAGACGCGCCGCCAACTGGTCCTGCAGGTACAGCGCCACCTCGCAGGGGCTGGCCACCTCCAGGCGCTCGCGCGAGACGATCAGCACCGCATAGCCCTCGCCTTGGGCGGTGTCGGGCAGCGGCGCCAGGGGTTGGGCGGCGAGCGGCAGGTTCAGCAGGGCGGTGAGCAGGAGCGGGGCGAGGCGCATGGCGGCGATCCTTTCGAAGACCTATTGAGCTTGGCTCATCGAGCCGGATCGGCAAGGGGTCTGCACCCGGGGGCTTGACCTTGCCACCGTGGCAAGCTCGAGACTGAACGCCGTCAAGCAAACCAACGAGGAGTGACAGATGCAGATTTTCAAGGTGAGCGGCATGTCCTGCGGTCATTGCGTGCGGGCCATCGGCGAGGCGATCAGGGCGCTGGACGCTGCGGCCGAGGTGCAGGTCGACCTGGCGGGCGGCGAGGTGCGGGTGGCCAGCCGACTGAGCCAGGAGCAGTTACTGGCGGCGATTCGTCAGGAGGGCTACCAGGCGCAGCCCGCGTAGGGTGACGCGGGGCCGCCTACTGCCAATTGCGCAGCAGGCCGCGGAAGCAGCTGTCGACCATGGCCGGGGTGTCGAGTTGCGGGTCGAACAGGTTGGGGTCGCGCAGCCAGTCGCTGAACAGGCCGACGATCAGCGCGTGCAGGGTACGCGCCGCCAGGCGCGGGCTGATGCCCGGCTGCAGCAGCGGCTGCACCGCCGCCTGGGCGAACTGCTGTTCGCACAGGGCGATGAACTGGTTGATAAAGGCCTCGTGGCGCTCCTCGGCTTCGCGCAGCTCCTCGGTGAATTCGCAGCGGCGCAGCAGGATGGTGAAGATGCGCCGGCGCTGCGCGTCCTGCGCCAGGTGAGCCATGGCCTCGACGCACAGGTCGCGCAGCATCTGCAGCGAGGTCAGGCCGTCGGCGGCCTCCAGTTGTTCGGCCAGCGGCTCCAGGGGCAGGCGCACCTGGTTGAGCATTTCGTGGAACAGATGGGCCTTGTTCTGAAAGTGCCAGTAGATCGCCCCGCGCGTCACCCCGGCACGGCGCGCCACCTGCTCCAGGCTGGTATGGGCCACGCCCTGTTCGAGGAACAGCAGCTCGGCGGCGGCGAGGATGGCGCAGCGGGTTTTCTCCGCGTCTTCTTTGGTTCGGCGCATGGCGATTCGGTCAATTCTGGCTAGGCTCTGGTTGAGCCGAGTTTACCGATTTTGCCGTGCCAGCAGGTGGCGCCGCGCGACTGGCGAGTCCGCCGTGCGCCCTTCGCCATGCGCGTCGCCAAGGAGAGGAGTGCCTCATGTCGTTCGTTCGCCTGTTCCGTCCGCTGTTGTCCCTGAGTCTAGCCGTGCTGCCGCTGGCCACCCTGGGTGCCGACGCGCCACCCCCGGCGGTGACCGTGGAGCAGGTCAAGGCCGGCGCCTTGCCGGTGGTGCTGGAGTACTCGGCGCGCACCGCCGGCTATCGCGAGGTACAGGTGCGGGCCCAGGTCAGCGGCATCCTCCAGGAGCGCACCTACCAGGAAGGCAGCGGCGTGCAGAAGGATCAGCTGCTGTTTCGCATCGACCCGCGCCCGTACCAGGCCGCGCTGGCCCGCGCCAAGGGCGCGCTGGCCCAGGAGCAGGCGCGCTTTCGGCAGACCGAGCGCGACCTCAAGCGCATTCGCGAGCTGCAGAAGAAGGGCTTCGCCAGCGAGAGCGAACTGGACAATGCGGTGTCCAACTTCGAGCAGAGCAAGGCCAATATCGAGGCCGCCCAGGCCGAGGTGCAATCGCGCCAGATCGACCTCGACTACACCACGGTGAAGGCGCCGATCACCGGCATCACCAGCAAGGAAAGCGTCTCCGAGGGCAGCCTGATCGTCGCCGGCGATCCCAGCGCCAGCCTGCTCACCCAGATCACCCAGCTCGACCCGATCTTCGTCAACTTCGCCTACCCGGACGCCGAAGCCGAACGCCTGCGTCGCGAGTTGTCCGAAGGCAGCCTGGTGCCGCCGGCCAGCGGCAAACTCAACGTCGAGGTGCAGTTCGGCGACGGTTCGGCCTATCCGGTGGAGGGCGAGGTGGATTTCACCGACAGCCTGATCGACCGCGGCACCGGCACCGTCAGCGCCCGCGGCGTGGTGCCCAACCCCGAGCAGAAGCTGCTGCCGGGACAGTTCGTGCGGGTGCTGGTCAAGGGCCTGACCCGGCCCGACGCCATCACCGTGCCGGAGCGGGCGGTGGCCCAGGGGCCGCGCGGCACCTTCGTCTACGTGGTGGACGAGCAGGGCATCGCGCGTATGCGCCAGGTCGGCACCGGCGATACGGCCGGCGGCCGCTGGCTGATCACCTCCGGCGTCAGCGAGGGCGACCGGGTGGTGGTCGACGGCCTGGCCAAGGTGCGCCCGGACAGTCCGGTACAGGTCGAGGAGGCCAAGGCAGCCCCGGCGCAAGCCACGGCGCAGGAGTGACGCCATGATCTCGCGCTTCTTCATCGACCGCCCGGTGTTCGCCACCGTCATTTCCATCGTCATCGTGCTCGCCGGCCTGGCTGCCATGCGCGCCCTGCCGATTGCCCAGTACCCGGAGATCCTGCCGCCGCAGGTCTCGGTTTCGGCTGCCTATCCCGGCGCCAGCGCCCAGGTCATCGCCGAGACCGTGGCGGCGCCGCTGGAGCAGGAGATCAACGGCGTCGAAGGCATGATCTACCAGCTGTCCAACTCATCCAGCAGCGGGGCGATGAGCCTGACCGTGTACTTCGAGGTGGGCACCGACCCCGACCAGGCCACCATCGACGTCAACAACCGGGTGCAGGCCGCCCAGGCCAAGCTGCCCGAGGAGGTGCGCCGGCAGGGGGTCAACGTGGAGAAGAAGTCCTCGGACATCCTCCAGGTGATCACCCTCTATTCGCCGGACGACTCGCGCGACCCGATCTTCATCAGCAACTACGCGCTGATCAACGTGATCGACGAGCTCAAGCGCCTGCCCGGGGTGGGCGACGCCAGCCAGTTCGGTTCCAAGGACTACTCCATGCGCATCTGGCTGCGCCCGGACAAGCTGGCGCAGTACGACCTGACGCCCACCGACGTGGTGAATGCCATCCGCGAGCAGAACTCGCAGTTCGCCGCCGGCAGCTTCGGCCAGCAGCCGCTCAAGGAGGCGCAGGACTTCACCTACACGGTGACCACCCAGGGCCGCTTCACCGACCCCAGGGAGTTCGAGAGCGTGATCCTGCGCAGCGACGCCACCGGCGCCAGCCTGCTGCTCAAGGACGTGGCGCGGGTCGAGTTGGGCGCCCAGGACTACTCCCTGGTGACCACCTTGAACGGCCAGCAAAACGCCGCCTTCGGCATCTACCTGCAGCCCGGCGCCAACGCCCTGGACACCGCCGAGGCGGTGGAGCGCACCATGCAGCGCCTGGCGCAGCGCTTTCCCGAGGGCATCGCCTACAAGATTCCCTACGACACCACCAAGTTCGTCCGGGTGTCCATCGAGGAGGTGATCCACACCTTCTTCGAGGCCCTGGTGCTGGTGGTGCTGGTGGTCTTCGTGTTCCTGCAGAACTGGCGCGCCACGCTGATCCCGGTGCTGGCCATCCCGGTGTCGCTGGTGGGCACCTTCGCCGGCATGTACCTGTTGGGCTTTTCCATCAACCTGCTGACCCTGTTCGGCATGGTGCTGGCCATCGGCATCGTGGTGGACGACGCCATCGTGGTGATCGAGAACGTCGAGCGGGTGATGCGCACCAAGCACCTCAATGCGCGCGAGGCGGCCATCGAGGCGATGGAGGAGGTCACCGGGCCGATCATCGCCATCGTCCTGGTGCTCTGCGCGGTGTTCATTCCGGTGGGCTTCCTCGGCGGCCTGGCCGGGCAGATGTACAAGCAGTTCGCTATCACCATCGCGGTGTCGGTGGTGATCTCCGGCATAGTCGCCCTGACCCTGAGTCCGGCGCTCTGCGCGTTGCTGCTCAAGCCCGGCCATCACGAGCCGGCGGCGCCGTTTCGTGCCTTCAACCGCTTCTTCGACAAGGCCACCGAGGGCTACGGCGCCGGCGTGCGTTTCTTCCTCAAGCGCTCGGCCGTGGGCCTGCTGCTGTTCGGCGGGATGATCGGCCTGATCGTGCTGCTGTTCGCGCGGGTGCCCGGCTCGCTGGTGCCGGACGAGGACCAGGGCTACGTGATCAACGCCTACTACCTGCCGCCGGCGGCCTCGCTCAACCGCACCGACGCGCTCAGCGGCGCGGTGACCCAGCAACTGATGGAGCATCCGGCGGTGCAGGACGTGGTCACTTTCGCCGGTTTCGACGTACTCACCTTCGGTGTGCGCAGCAACGCCGGGGTGTCCTTCGTGCCGCTCAAGGACTGGAGCGAGCGCACCACGCCCGAACTGGATGCGCGCAACCTGACCCGCGAATTCATGGGCATGGGCGCGGCGCAGAAGGACGGCCTGGTGCTGTCGTTCAACCCGCCGCCGATCACCGGCATGAGCACCACCGGCGGCTTCGAGGCCTATATCCAGGACCGCTCCGGCGGCAGCGTCGAGGCGCTCGGCGCCAAGGTCCAGGCCTTCGTCCAGGCCGCCAGCCAGCGCCCGGAACTGGCCGGGGTGCAGAGCACCTTCAGCGCCAACGTGCCGCAGTACTACATCGACCTCGACCGCACCAAGACCCGTGCCCTGGGGGTGAGCGTCAGCGACGTGTTCACCGCCATGCAGGCCACCTTCGGCAGCTACTACGTCAACGACTTCACCCTCTACGGGCGCACCTGGCAGGTCAGCCTGCAGTCGGAGGCGGAGTTTCGCCGCAAGCCGGAGGACCTCGGCCAGGTCTACGTGCGCTCCAGCGCCGGCGAGCTGATTCCGCTGTCGAGCCTGCTGCGGGTGCGGCGCATCCTCGGTCCGGACTCCTACGACCGCTTCAACGTCTACCCCTCGGCCAAGGTGCTCGGCGGCCCGGCACCCGGCTACAGCTCGGGGCAGGCGCTGGCGGCGATGCAGGAGGTGGCCGACCAGGTGCTCGGCGAGGACTACAGCCTGGGCTGGATCGGCTCGGCCTTCCAGGAACTGGCCACCCAGGGTTCGGGCACCCAGGCCTTCGTCTTCGGCCTGATCCTGGTGTTCCTCATCCTCGCCGCCCAGTACGAGCGCTGGACCCTGCCGCTGGCGGTGGTCACTGCGGTGCCCTTCGCGGTGTTCGGCGCGATCCTCGCGGTGTGGCTGCGCGGCATCCAGAACGACGTGTACTTCCAGGTCGGCCTGGTCACCCTGATCGGCCTGGCGGCGAAGAACGCCATCCTCATCGTCGAGTTCGCCGTGCTGCTGCGCGCCGAGGGCAAGGGCATCTTCGACTCGGCGCTGGAGGCGGCCAAGCTGCGGTTTCGCCCCATCGTGATGACCTCGCTGGCCTTCATCCTCGGCTGCGTGCCGCTGGCGATCAGCTCGGGCGCCGGTTCGGCCAGCCGCCATTCGATCGGCACCGGGGTGATCGGCGGCATGCTCGCCGCCACATTGCTGGCGACCTTCCTGATCCCCATGTTCTACCTGCTGGTGGAGTCCGCCGCGCAGCGCCTGAGCCGACGCGGCAAGGTCGAACAGGGCGAAGAGGCCGACCAGCGCTGAGCCCTGCCCGGGCCGCGAGCCGCGGCCCGGGCCTTTCTTGGGCGGTGTCCCGATGAGATGATTAGCCGGCTAATAAATGTCCGGACTGTCCATGAACCTTCGCCTCCTGCTGATTCTCGGCGCGCTGTGCGCCTTCGGCCCGCTGGCCATCGATTTCTACCTGCCGAGTTTCCCGACCCTGGCCCAGCAGTTCGCCACCGATGTCGAGCAGGTGCAGCTGTCGCTGGCCGCCTACTTCGTCGGCATCGCCCTCGGTCAGCTGTTCTACGGCCCGCTGGCCGACCGCTACGGTCGGCGCGGCCCGCTGCTGCTGGGGGTGGCGCTGTTCACCGCGGCGTCGCTGGCCAGCGCCCTGGCGCCGAGCCTGGAATGGCTGATCGGCGCGCGCTTCGTCCAGGCCCTGGGCGGCTGCGCCGGCATGGTGGTGACCCGTGCGGTGGTGCGTGATCTGTGCGACCCGCTGACCTCGGCCAAGGTGTTCTCGCAACTGATGCTGGTGATGGGCCTGGCGCCTATCCTCGCGCCGCTGGGCGGCGGCCTGCTGCTCGGCACCCTGGGCTGGCCGTGGATCTTCCACAGCCTGGCGCTGTTCGCCGGCCTGTGCCTGCTGGCGGTGTTGCTGTGGCTGCCGGAAACGCGGCCGAGAGCTCTGGCGCCGGCGCCGCTGCGCGGGGCGCTGGGGCAGTACCGGGTGCTGCTGGGCAATGGCGCCTTCATCACCTATTCGCTGGCCGGCGGCGTGGCGATGGCCGGGATGTTCGCCTATATCGCCGGTTCGCCCTTCGTCTTCATCGAGCTGTACGGGGTGCCGGCCGAGCACTACGGCTGGCTGTTCGGCAGCAACGCCGTCGGTTTCGTGCTGATGGCGCAGGTCAATGCGCGCCTGGTGCGCCGTGGCGGGCCGGGCCGCTGGTTGCGGCGCATGGCGCCGCTGTACCTGGCCAGCGGCCTGGCGCTGCTGGGGCTGGCGGCCTGGCAGCCGGCCAGCCTGTGGCCGCTGCTGGTGCCGCTGTTCGTCTGTGTCGCCAGCCTGGGCAGCATCCTGCCCAACGCCACCGCCTGCGCCATGGCCGGCCAGGGCGAACACGCCGGTAGCGCCTCGGCGCTGCTCGGCAGCCTGCAGTTCAGCGTGGCGGCCAGCGCCTCGGCCCTGGTCGGCGCCCTGCACGACGGCACGGCGGCGCCCATGGCCCTGGTGATCGCGCTGTGCGGCGCCGGGACCTGCGCCTTCGCCTGGCGGAGTCGGCACTATGCCGGTTGATAAGAGGGGCGTCGGTGCGGGCTACCCCCTCTCCCCGGACGGGCGAATGGGTAGATCGACGTATCGACAGCTACCGCGCGTATGGCCTGAATAGAAAAACGCCCCCGCAATAACTGCGGGGGCGGCGCGTGGGATAAGGCTCGTCCGTGATGCGGGTTACGCGCGATCAACCATGCGGGGCCGTGCCCGTATCGGCGTTCCAGCCGCCGCCAAGGGCCTTGTACAGTTCCACTTCGCTGGCGAGCTGGGCCAGGCGGTCGCCGATCAGTTGCTGGCGCACGCTGAACAGCTGGCGCTGGGCGTCGAGCAGGGTCAGGTAGCTGTCGACCCCGGTGCGGTAGCGGCGTTCGGCCAGTCGGTAGTAGGTCTCGGTGGTGTCCAGCAGGGCGCGCTGGGCCGCCAGCTGCTCGCGGTAGGTGGTGCGGGCGGCGAGGCGGTCGGCGACTTCCTGGAAGGCGACCTGGATGGCCTTCTCGTACTGCGCCACCTGGATGTCGTTCTGCAGCTCGGCGTAGTCGAGGTTGGCGCGCAGGCGCCCGGCGTTGAAGATCGGCAGGCTGATGCTGGGCTGGAACAGCCAGGTGCCGGAGCCGCCGTCGAACAGCCCGGACAGCTGGCTGCTGGCGGTGCCGGCATTGGCGGTGAGGCTAACGCTGGGGAAGAAGGCCGCGCGCGCCGCGCCGATATTGGCGTTGGCCGCCTTGAGCTGGTGCTCGGCCTGCAGCAGGTCGGGGCGCCGTTGCAGCAGATCCGACGGCAGCCCGGCCGGCACGCTCTCGAGCAGCTCGGCGTCCAGCGCCAGGCCCTGCGGCAGGTCGTCCGGCAGGCCGGTGCCGAGCAGCTGGGTCAGGGCGTTGCGATCCTGCGCCACCAGGCGCTGGTACTGCGCCAGGCTCACCCGCGCGCTGTCCACCGCGCTGCGCGCCTGGCTCAGGGCCAGGGCATCGGCGACGCCGACGTCGAAGCTGCGCTGGGTCAGGCGGTAGCTGTCTTCGTAGGTCGCCAGGGTGTCACGGGTCAGCTGCAGCAGGGCCAGATCGGCCTGCCATTGCAGGTAGGCGCTGGCGACGCTGGCCACCAGGCTGATCTGGGTGCTGCGCGCCGCCTGTTCGGTGGCCAGGTACTGTTCCAGCGCCTGCTCGTTGAGGCTGCGGATGCGGCCGAAGAAATCCAGCTCCCAGGCATTCACCCCCAGGGTCGCGCTGTACTGGCCGCCGGTGCTGGCCGCGCCGTTCTGGCTGAGGTCGGCCGGCAGGCGCTGGCGGGTGCCGCTGCCGTCGGCGGATAGCGACGGCAGCAGCTCGCTGCGCTGGATGCGGTACAGCGCGCGGTAGGCCTCGACGTTGAGTGCAGCCACGCGCAGGTCGCGGTTGTTTTCCAGCGCCAGCTGCACCAGCTGCTGCAGCGCCGGGTCGCGGAAGAACTCGCGCCACTGCAGGTCGGCGGCGGCGCGTTCGCCTTCGGCCGCGGCGCTGCCATAGGCCTCGCCCTGCGGCCAGTCGGCGGCCAGCGGGGCGTCCGGGCGCTGGTAATCGGGAATCAGGCTGCAGCCGCCGAGCAGGGCGGCGGTCACGGCCAGGGTCAACAGGGACTGCCTCACTGCAGCGCCTCCTTTTCGGTTTCGCCGGCCGGCTCGGTTTTCTTCTTCTCGAACAGCGAGCAGACCAGCACGTAGAACAGCGGAATCCAGAAGATCGCCAGCACCAGGGCGCTGAGCATGCCGCCGATCACCCCGGTGCCGATGGCGTGCTTGCTGCCGGCACCGGCGCCGCTGGCGATGGCCAGCGGCAGCACGCCGAGGATGAACGCCAGCGAGGTCATGACGATCGGGCGCAGACGCATGCGGCAGGCCTCGATGGCCGCCTCGGTGAAGCTCATGCCCTGCTCGTACTGGGCCTTGGCGAACTCGACGATAAGGATCGCGTTGCGCGCCGACAGGCCGATGGTGGTGAGCAGGCCGACCTGGAAGAACACGTCGTTGGACAGCCCGCGGCCGTAGGTGGCCAGCAGCGCGCCGATGATCCCCAGCGGCACCACCAGCATCACCGAGAACGGGATCGACCAGCTCTCGTACAGCGCCGCCAGGCAGAGGAACACCACCAGCAGCGACAGGGCGTACAGCGCCGGCGCCTGCGAGCCGGACAGGCGTTCCTCGTAGGACAGCCCGGTCCAGGCGTAGCCGACGCCTTCGGGCAGCTGCTTGGCGATTTCCTCCACCGCGGCCATTGCGTCGCCCGAGCTGAAGCCGGGCGCCGGCGCGCCGAGGATTTCCACCGCCGACACGCCGTTGTAGCGGCTCAGTTTGGGCGGACCGTAGGTCCACTCGCCGCTGGCGAAGGCGCTGAACGGCACCATCTGCCCGGCGGCGTTGCGCACGTACCACTTGTTCAGGTCTTCCGGGCTCATGCGCGCCGAGGACACGCCCTGCAGGTAGACCTTCTTCACCCGGCCGCGGTCGATGAAGTCGTTGACGTAGCTGGCGCCCCAGGCGATCGACAGGGTGTTGTTGATGTCCGCCAGCGACAGGCCGAGGGCGCTGGCCTTCTCGTCGTCGATCAGCAGCTGGTACTGCGGCTCGTCGCGCAGGCCGTTGGCGCGCACGCTGGTCAGCGTCGGGTGCTGGTTGGCCAGCTGGAGGAACTGGTCGCGCGCCTGGTTGAGCACCTCGTGGCCGACGCCGGCCTGATCCTGGAGGAACAGGTTGAAGCCGGTGGCGTTGCCCAGCTCCATCACCGCCGGCGGGGCGAAGGCGAACACCATGGCGTCGCGGAAGCTGAAGAAGTGCTGCTGCGCGCGCTGCGCCAGGGCGGCCACGCCGTTCTCCGCGCCGGGCCGTTCACCCCAGGGCTTGAGCATGATGAAGGCCATGCCCGAGCTCTGCCCGCGACCGGCGAAGTTGAAGCCGGTGACGGTGAACACCGATTTCACCGTGCTGCTTTCCTCGTCCAGCAGGTACTGGCGCATCTCGTCGACCACCGCCTGGGTGCGCTCGGCGCTGGAGCCGGCCGGGGTCTGCACCTGGGCGAACAGCACGCCCTGGTCTTCCTCGGGGAGGAAGGCGGTGGGAATGCGGGTGAACATAAAGGCCATCACAGCGACGATAGCGAGGTACAGCACGAGGTACGGCGCCTTGCGCTTGAGCATGGCGGTCACGCCGCGCTGGTAGGCGTCCGAGCTGCGCTCGAACTTGCGGTTGAACCAGCCGAAGAAACCCTTCTTCTCGTGGTGCTCGCCCTTGGCGATGGGCTTGAGCAGGGTGGCGCACAGCGCCGGGGTGAAGATCAGTGCCACCAGCACCGACAGGGCCATGGCCGAGACGATGGTGATGGAGAACTGCCGGTAGATCACCCCGGTGGAGCCGCCGAAGAAGGCCATCGGCAGGAACACCGCCGACAGCACCAGGGCGATGCCCACCAGCGCGCCCTGGATCTGGCCCATCGACTTGCGCGTGGCCTCCAGCGGCGACAGGCCTTCCTCGCGCATCACCCGCTCGACGTTCTCCACCACCACGATGGCGTCGTCCACCAGCAGGCCGATGGCCAGGACCATGGCGAACATGGTCAGGGTGTTGATGGAGAAGCCGAACGCCGCCAGCACGCCGAAGGTGCCGAGCAGCACCACCGGCACCGCCAGGGTGGGGATGATGGTGGCGCGCAGGTTCTGCAGGAACAGGAACATCACCAGGAACACCAGGACGATGGCCTCGAACAGGGTGTGCACCACCCCCTCGATGGAGGCCGAGATCACCGGCGTGGTGTCGTAGGGGAAGACCACCTCCATGCCCGCCGGGAAGAACGGTTCCAGCGTGGCGATGGTCTCGCGCACCGCCTTGGCGGTGTCCAGGGCGTTGGCGCCGGTGGCCAGCTTGACCGCCAGGCCGGAGGCCGGCATGCCGTTGAACTGCGCGCTGATGGCGTAGTTCTCGCCGCCCAGCTCGACCTTGGCGACGTCACCCAGGCGCACCTGGGAACCGTCGGTCTCGACCTTGAGGAGGATGTTGCGGAACTCCTCGGGGGTCTGCAGGCGGGTCTTGCCGATGATGGTGGCGTTGAGCTGGTTGCCCGGCGAGGCGGGCAGGCCGCCGAACTGGCCGGAGGAAATCTGCACGTTCTGCGCCTGGATCGCGTTGCGCACGTCCACCGGGGTCAGCTGGAAGGCATTGAGCTTGGCCGGGTCGAGCCAGATGCGCATGGCGTACTGCGCGCCGAACACCTGGAAGTCGCCGACGCCCTTGGTCCGCGAGATCGGGTCCTGCAGGTTGGAGACGATGTAGTTGGCTAGGTCGTCCTTGCTCATGCTGCCGTCGGTGGAGACCACGCCGATCACCAGCAGGAAGTTCTTCACCGCCTTGGTCACGCGGATGCCCTGCTGCTGCACTTCCTGCGGTAGCAGCGGGGTGGCCAGCTGCAGCTTGTTCTGCACCTGCACCTGGGCGATGTCCGGGTTGACCCCCTGCTCGAAGGTCACGGTGATTTCCATGCTGCCGTCGGAGTTGCTCGACGAGCTGATGTAGCGCAGCCCGTCGATGCCATTGAGCTGCTGCTCGATCACCTGCACCACGGTGTCCTGCACCGTCTGCGCCGAGGCGCCGGGGTAGTTGACGCTGATGCCCACCGCGGGCGCGGCGATGCTCGGGTACTGGTTGATCGGCAGCTTGAGGATGGACAGGCCGCCGGCCAGCATGATCACCAGGGCGATGACCCAGGCGAAGATCGGCCGGTCGATAAAGAATCTGGACATTCAGTGGCGCTCCGTTAGCCCTTGCCGTTGCCCGGGGCGGCGTCCTGCGCCACCTCGTCGGCCTTGATATTGCGTGCCGGCACGGTCTTGACCTGGGTGCCGGGCTGGATGAACTGCAGGCCCTCGGTGATCAGGCGGTCGCCCTCGACCAGGCCTTCCTCGACCAGCCAGGCGTTGCCGGCGGTACGCTCGGCCTTGAGCAGGCGCTGCTCGACCTTGCCGTCGGCGTCCACCACCAGCGCCACCGGCTCGCCTTTGAGGTTGCGCGTCACGCCCTGCTGCGGGGCGAGGATGGCGTCGCGCTTGACCCCGGAGAGCAGCTCGGCGTGCACGAACATGCCCGGCAGCAGCAGGTGGTCGGGGTTGGGGAACACCGCGCGCAGGGTCACCGAGCCGGTGCCTTCGTCCACCGCCACCTCGGAGAACTCCAGGCTGCCCTCGTGGGGGTAGCGGCTGCCGTCCTCCAGTTTCAGCGCGACCCTGGCGCCGCCGTCGCCGGCCTTCTGCAACTGGCCGCTGGCCAGGTCGCGGCGCAGGCGCAGCAGCTCCTTGCTCGACTGGGTGACGTCGACGTAGATCGGGTCGAGCTGCTGGATGGTGGCCAGGGCGGCGCTCTGGCCATTGCTCACCAGGGCGCCTTCGCTGGCCGCGGATCGGCCGATGCGGCCGCCGATCGGCGCCAGCACCTTGGTGTAGCGCAGGTCGATGCGCGCCTGCTCCAGCGCCGCCTCGGCCTGCAGGCTGGCGGCGCGCGCCTCGTCGTAGGCCTGCTGGCTGACGGCCTGGTCGGCCACCAGCAGCTTGTAGCGCTCGGCCAGGGCGCTGGCCGACAGCAGGGTGGCCTGGGCGCTCTTGAAGCTGGCCTGATAGCTGGCCGCATCGATCTGGTACAGCTGCTGGCCGGCCTTGACCTCGCTGCCCTCGGTGAACAGGCGCTTCTGGATGATGCCGGCCACCTGCGGGCGCACCTCGGCGATGCGGTAGGCGCTGGTGCGGCCCGGCAGCTCGCTGGTCAGGGCGTAGGGTTGCGCTTGCAGCGTCACTACCCCGACTTCGGGGGCCTGTTGGGTCTGCGGGGCGCTGGCTTCCTGGCAGCCGGAGAGGCTGAGTAGGGCCGCAGCAATGGCGGAAACCATGACGGCGAAGGCTGGCTTCGTGTGCATCTGAGGAGACCTCGTTTGTCGAATCTGGTGCCCGAAGGGGCGGGGAGGGCAGTAACTGAGAACCAATGGCGGCGAATATACTTACGTACGTGAATGTTTGTAAATGCCTAAAACTGCCTTCATACTCCAGCCCGGCGCTCTAGCGAGCGGCTATTGGGCGATACAGGTAGGCGTGGAAAATGGTCAGACGAACCAAAGAAGAAGCCGAAGCGACACGGGTGCAGATACTCGATGCCGCCGAACGGGTGTTCCACGCCCAGGGCGTTTCGCGCGCCTCGTTGGCTGAAGTGGCCAAGGCCGCCGGGGTCAGCCGCGGCGCCATCTACTGGCATTTCGACAACAAGCTGGACCTGTTCCAGGCCATGCTCGAACGCCTGCGTCTGCCGCTGGAAGAACTGGCCCGGGCCAGCGAGAGCGAGGACGAGCCGGACCCGCTGGGCTGTATGCGCGAACTGCTGGTCAAGGCCCTTACCCGCCTGGCGCAGGACGCGCAGAGCCGGCGCATCCACGACATCCTGCGTTACAAATGCGAGTACACCGGCGAGCTGGTCGGCCTGCGCGAACGCCTGCAGGCGCTCAGCGCCGAGTGCGACCAGCGCATCGCCAGGGCCCTGGGCAACGCGGTGAGCCGCGGCCAGCTGCCGGCGCAGCTGGACTGCCGGCGCGCGGCGGTGTGCCTGCATGCCTACATGGAAGGGGTGGAAGCCAACTGGCTGCTGGTGCCCGATTTCGACCTGGCCGCGCAGGCGCCGGCGCTGGTGGACGCGGTGCTGGACATGCTGCGCAGCAGCCCGGCATTGCGCAGCCCGGGCTAGGCTGCTTCAGCTCGCCTGGCTGTGCTGCCGCCAGGGCAGGGCGTGCGGCGCGCGCAGGCGCGCCTCGAGGGTGGCGACGAACTGGCGGGCCTCGCCTTCGCTGCGAAAGCTCACGCTGTGTTGATCCAGACGTACCTGCCAGAGGGTCTGGCCGGTCTTGTTCAGCGGCTGAATGAGGATGTTCATGCTGCACCACCTCTTGGGGGGAGCAGCAATCTTAGTCCGCCGGCATGGCAGTTTCCTGACCTGGATCAAGCAGCCGACCATCGGCGCGTAGGCTGCCGTGCAGGCCGTGGCGCGGTTCGCTGCCGGTGGCCAGGCGCAGGCTCACCGGCAGCGGTTCGGCGCCGGCGCGCAGCAGCAGGGCCGGGCCCTGCCAGTGGCTGCGGTGGCCCGCGAGCAGGGCGGCGATGGTCGCCTGCAGCGGCTCGCCCGCGGGATCCCGCAGGTAGTCGCCCAGCGGCAGGCCCAGACAGCTGTGGCCGGGGCGCCCGCTCAAGCGATCCCAGGCCGGGTTGAGGAAGGTCAGGCGGCCCTGGCTGTCGGTCAGGCACACGGCATCGTCGATCTCCTGCACCAGCTCGCGGTAGCGCAGCTCGGACACCTGCAGCTCGTCGCGGGCGCGGCGCTGCTCGGTGAGGTCGATGTCGATGCAGTACATCTCCGCCTGGCCGCGGCTGTTGCGCAGCATCACGTGGCTGGAGAACACCCAGACCAGGCTGCCGTCCTGGCGCTGCAGCTGGATCTCGGCGGCGGGAATCACCGGTCCGCCCAGGTGCCAGGCCTGGATCGCCGCCACCACCTGACGGCGTTCGGCCTCCGGCACTATCAGTTCCTCCAGGCGCCGGCCGAGGGCGTCCTGCAGGCGGTAGCCGTACAGCTGCTCGCTGGCCGGGTTCCAGAAGATCACCCGGCGCTCGCGGTCGTAGCCCTGCACGGCGATGCGCGGGGTCTGCTCGAACAGCTGGCGAAAGCGCTGCTCGCTCTCGCGCAGGGCCTGCTCGTCGCGCTTCTGCGCGCTGATGTTCTGCAGGGTGCCGAGGGCATGGCCGGGGCGATCCGCTTCGCCGTGCAGCTGCAGCCAGTATTCGCCGTTGTCGCGCGACTGGCGCAGGCGCAGGCTGAGGTGCAGGGCCTGGCCCTCCTGCAGCAGCGCCAGCAGGGCGCGGCGCGCCGCCGGGCGGTCGCCGGGATGGATCAGGGCGAGCAACTGGTCGAGATGGCGCGGCGCCTGGGCCTCGCTCTGGCCGAGCAGCTCCAGGGCTTCCTCGCCCCAGCTGAACTGGCCGTCGTAGTCCCAGCTGCCGAGGGCGGCGTTGCGCTGCGCCTGCTGCAGCATGCGCGTGCGCAACTGCAGGGCGTCGTAGAGCCGCGATTGCTGGGCCAGGGCGTAGCGGGTCAGGGCGTACACCAGCAGGCTGCTGAACGCCACGAACAGCAGGCCCTTGGCGGTCTGCCAGACGGCCTGCAGGCCGGGGTCGGCGACCAGGGCCTGCAGTGCGCCGTCGCTGAAGACGATCCACAGCACGCCGAAGGCGCAGTAGATGGCGGTCAGATACAGGGGGTGGGCCAGTTTGCGACGCATGACAAGACTCGCACTGAGGCGCCAGCGGGCGCCTCAGCAAGTCTAGCTGGCCTATCGCGAGTGGTGGCGAGAGGCTATCAAAAGCCTTCGAGGACGATCTTGCCCCGCGCCTGGCCGCTTTCCAGCAGGGCGTGGGCGCGGCGCAGATTGGCCGCGTCGATGCGGCCGAAGTGCTCGCCCAGGGTGGTCTTCAGCACGCCGCTGTCCACCAGCGCGGAGACCCGCTGCAGCAGACGGTGCTGCTCGATCATGTCCTCGGTCTGGAACAGCGAGCGGGTGAACATCAGCTCCCAGTGCAGCGACAGGCTCTTGCGCTTGAGCAGCATCACGTCCAGCGGCTGCAGCGGGTCGTCGATCAGCGCCAGGCGGCCCTGCGGCGCCAGCGCCTCGACCAGCTGCGCGAAGTGTTGGTCGGTCTGCGTCAGGCTGGCGACGTGGCTGACCTGGCCGAGGCCGAGGCGCGCCAGTTCCGCGGCCAGCGGCTGGCTGTGGTCGAGCACCTGGTGGGCGCCCAGTTCGCGCACCCAGGCCTGGGTCTGCGGCCGCGAGGCGGTGGCGATCACCTGCAGTTCGGTGAGCTGGCGCGCCAGCTGCACCAGGATCGAGCCGACCCCGCCGGCGGCGCCGACGATCAGCAGGCTTTGGCCCTGGCTGGCCTGGCCTTCGCCGACCTGCAGGCGCTCGAACAGCAGTTCCCAGGCGGTGATGGCGGTCAGCGGCAGGGCGGCGGCCTCGGCGAACGACAGGCTGGCGGGCATGTGGCCGACGATGCGCTCGTCGACCAGGTGCAGCTCGCTGTTGGCCCCGGCGCGGTCGATGGCGCCGGCGTAGAACACCCGATCGCCAGGCTGGAACAGGCTCACCTCGCTGCCCACCGCCTGCACCACGCCGGCGGCGTCCCAGCCCAGTACCTTGGCCGCGCCGTGTTCCGGGGCGACGTTGCGGCGGATCTTGGTGTCCACCGGGTTGACCGAGATGGCCTGCACCGCCACCAGCAGGTCGCGCGGGCCGGGGGTGGGGGCGGGCAGTTCGACATCCTGCAGGGCGTCGGGATGTTCGGCAGGCAGGGACTGGTAATAGGCGACGGCTTTCATCGGGGCGAGCTCGGCGGGAGAGGGTGTCGCCATGCTCGGCTATTTCACAAAGGCGAAAAAGCGGGTAGGAATAGAGTCTCTTTCATTATTTTTTTGAAAATCATGCTGCGTTTCGACGACCTGCAACTCTTCGTCCGCACTGCCGAGACCGGCAGCCTGTCCGCCGCCGCGCGCCTGCTGGAGGTGTCGCCGGCGGTGGCCAGCGCCGCGCTCAAGCGCCTGGAGCAGCAACTGCAGGTGCGCCTGCTGGCCCGTTCCACCCGCAGCCTGCGCCTGACCCCGGAAGGCGAGCTGTTTCTCGGCCATGCGCGCCTGGCCCTGCACAGCCTGGAGGACGGTCGCCGGCAGCTGGCCGGCAGCAAGGCCGAGATCGGCGGCGTGCTGCAGCTGTCGGTGCCCTCGGATTTCGGCCGCAACACCCTGCTGCCCTGGCTCGACGCGTTTCAGCGCGAGCATCCGCAGCTGCACCTGCGCCTGCTGCTGGGCGACCGCGTCGCCGATCTGTTCCGCGAGCCGGTGGACATTGCCCTGCGCTACGGCGCGCCGGAAGACTCCAGCCTGGTGGCGCTGCCGCTGGCGGCGGACAACCGCCGCGTGCTGTGCGCCGCACCGGCCTACCTGGCGCGGCATGGCGCGCCGCAGACGCCGGAGGCGCTGGCCGAGCACAACTGCCTGCTCTATATGCTCGGCGGGCGGGTGCACGAGCGCTGGCGCTTCCACAGTGGCAAGCGCGAGATCGCCCTGACGGTCGCCGGCGACCGTGTCAGCGACGATGCCGACGTGGTGCGCCGCTGGGCGGTGGCGGGGCAGGGGCTGGTGTACAAGTCCTGGCTGGATGTCGCCGGCGACGTGCGCGCCGGGCGGCTGCAGCTGCTGTTGCCGCAGTGGCGCGGCGAGCCGACGCCGCTCAACCTGGTCTGCGCCCACCGCGCGCAGCTGAGCCGGCCGGTGCACCTGCTGCGCGAGTTCGTCCAGGCGCGCTGCGCCGAGCTGCTGGCGCATGCCCCCTGGCGCGGCTAGGCTTGCACTCGGCTGCGGCAATCCACCGCAGTGTCGCGCCGCCATCGCCTGTTTAGAGTCGCGCCCCATGAAACTGGCCCGCAACCACCGCTCGCTGACCGCCTGGCTGCTGTACTTCAGCATCCTGTTCAGTGCGTTGGTCTGCGCCATCAGCCACGGCCAGATGGCCGGCCTGCAGCTCAGCGGGCTGGATGGCCAGTACTGCTCCTTCGAGGGTAACTTCGGCGCTGGCGCCGATCTCGACGGCTCCGGCGTGGTCGCGCCCAATCCGGCCACCGGCTCCGGTTGCGCCCTGAGCAGCAGCTTCAGCGCCATCATCCTCGCCGCCTTCTTCGGCCTGCTCGGTCTGCTGCCGGTCAGTCGCGCGCTGCCCGGCGTCAGCCTCGTGGTCCACCGCCCGCTCCGCTACCTCTGGCCCTCGGCCAACCCCCGCGCTTCTCCGTTGTTCGCCTGATCAGCCTGCCCCTGGCGGGGCATTCCCCACCATGCGAATAGTGCGTCGCGCGGCATGCGCGCGACGCTGGAGAACTCCCATGTCGTCACCCTCCGATGCCGTTGCAGGGGCTCGCATGCGCGCGCAGCCCGCTTTCTACAACCTGGTCTGGCGCTGGCATTTCTATGCCGGGCTGTTCGTCATCCCCTTTATGGTCATGCTGTCGATCACCGGCATGATCTACCTGTTCAAGCCGCAGCTGGACCAGTGGCTGTACGCCGATCTGCTGCAGGTGCCGGCGGGCGAACGGCCCCTGGATGCCGACCGCCAGCTGGCCATCGTCCGCGCAGCCTATCCGCAGGCAGCGGTGAGCAAGTACCTGCCGCCGGTGGCGGAGGATCGCAGCGCGCAGTTCGTGATCGGCCAGGACGGACAGGAGCTCAATCTGTTCCTCGACCCCTACCGCGGCACGCTGCTCGGCGTGCAGGACGCCACCTGGAACCTGCAGGCGGTGGTGCGCAAGGTGCACGGCGATCTGCTGATCGGCACAGTCGGCGACCGCCTGATCGAGCTGGCCGCCGGCTGGGGCGTGGTGCTGGTGGTCTCCGGCCTGTACCTCTGGTGGCCGCGCGGCAGCGGCGGCGCCGGCGTGCTGTGGCCGCGCCTGGGCGCCCGCGGGCGTCTGCTGTGGCGCGACCTGCACGGGGTCACCGGCTTCTGGGGCAGCCTGCTGCTGCTGTTGATGCTGCTCACCGGCATGACCTGGACCGGCTTCTGGGGCGCGCAGTTCGCCGGCACCTGGAACCACTTCCCCGCGGCGATGTGGGACGCGGTGCCGAAGTCCGGGCAACTCACCGGCAGCCTCAACGACAGCCGCCAGCAGACCGTGGCCTGGGCGGTGGAGGTGACGCCGCTGCCGGCCTCCGACCCGCATGCCGGGCACCATGGCCAGCGTCCCGCCGGCGCGGCCGCGGCGCCGCAGATCGGCCTGCAGCAGGTGGTCGACACCGCCACGGCGCAGGGCGTGCAGCCGGGTTATAGCATCAGCTTCCCGCGCGGCGCCGAAGGCGTCTACACCGTCGCCCTGTTCGCCGACGACCCGCGCCACGACGCCACCCTGCACCTGGATCAGTACAGCGGCGCGCTGCTCGCCGATGTGCGCTGGCGCGACTACGGCCTGGTGGCCAGAACGGTGGAGAGCGGGGTGAAGCTGCACGAGGGCAAGATGTTCGGCCTGGCCAACCAGCTGCTGATGGCGCTGGTCTGCCTGCTGATCCTGTTCGGCGCGGTCAGCGGTCTGCTGCTCTGGTGGCAGCGCCGCCCGGCCGGTCGCCTTGGCGTGCCGCCGCTGCGTCACGACCTGCCGCGCTGGAAGCTCGGGGTGGCGATCATGCTGGCGCTCGGCCTGGTCTTCCCGCTGGTCGGCGCCTCGCTGCTGCTGATCTGGCTGCTGGATCGCCTGCTGGCGCGGTTGCCGGCTTGGCGCCGGCTGGCCAGCGACTGATGCGCCACCTTCATCGCGGCGACCCGGCCCTGGCCGGCGTCGCCGGATTCATTCAGGCTACGGCCGACTATCGCAACTGGAGGAACACCATGCTGCCGAACAAATTCCTGCTGCTGGGCGCGCTGCTCGGCGCCAGCCTGCTGGCCCAGGCCCACGACTACCAGGCCGGCGACCTGCATATCGATCACCCCTGGTCGCGCGCCATGCCGCCGGTGGCGCCGACCGCCGCCGCCTACTTCGTGGTGCACAACCGGGGTAGCGAGGCCGACCGCCTGCTCGCCGTCAGCACCCCGGTGGCTGGCAAGGCCGAGCTGCACGAGCATGTGCACGAAGGCGAGGTGATGAGGATGCAGCAGGTGCAGGACGTGACCATCCCCGCCGGCGGCGAGGTGCAGTTCGCGCCCATGGGCTACCACGTGATGCTGTTCGAGCTGAAGCAGCAGGCCAAGGACGGCGAACGTTTCCCGCTGACCCTGACCTTCGAGAAGGCCGGCCAGGTCGAGGTCGAGGTGGCGGTGCAGCAAGAGGCGCCGGTGGCCGAGGCCGCCCATGAGCATCACCAGCACTGAGGCGAGCGCAGCGGCAGTGCCCGGCTGACGCACGCGCCTATACGCGAAACACCTGCACCGCACTATGCAGCTGCCCGCCCAGGTGCAGCAGTTGCTCGCCCTGGTCGCGGCTGCGGCCGATGCGCTGCAGGTTGTCGCCGCCGAGCTGGTGGATGCGTTCGCCGTGCTCGCGGATTTCGCCGACCGCCTCGCTCTGTTGCGCGGTGGCGTCGGCAATGCGTTCGGCCATGTTGGCGATGGTGCGGATTGCCGCGACGATTTCGTCGAGCGCGCCGTCGGCCGCCTCGGCCTTGCCGGCGGTGGCCTCGGCATGTTCGACCTGGGCGCGCATGGCGCTCACCGACTGGCGCGCGGCCTGCTGCAGGCGGCCGATCAGCTCCTGGATCTCGGCGGTGGCGCTACCGGTGCGCTGCGACAGCGAACGCACCTCGTCGGCGACCACGGCAAAGCCGCGGCCGGCCTCGCCGGCCCGCGCCGCCTCGATGGCGGCGTTGAGCGCGAGCAGATTGGTCTGCTCGGCGATGCCGCGGATCACCGTCAGTACGCTGCCGATGGTGGCGGTCTCCTCGGCCAGGCGCTCGATCGCCTGGGCGTTGTCCTGCACCTCGCCGACCAGCGCGTGCAGCCCTTCCAGGCTCTGGCCGATGACCCGCTGGCCCTGCTCCAGGGCGCGGTCGGCGTCGCGGCTGGCGTCGGCGGTCTGGCTGGCGTCCTGCGCCACCTGGCCGATGGTGGCTTCCAGTTCGCTCAGCGCGTCGCGGATCAGCGCGGTGTCGCCGGCCTGGCGCTCGGCGCCGGCATGCAGGCCGCCGCTGAGTTCGGCCAGGGTGCGACTGGAGCCGGCGACCTGCTCGGCGTGGCCGCGGATGCTGGCGACCAGCTCGACCAGGTAGCGGCGCAGGTGATTGAGCGAGTCCTCGATATCGCGCAGCTCGCGGGTGCGCGCGCCGATGGCGATGGGCGTGGCGAAGTCGCCGCGGGCCCAGGCCGACAGCGCCGGCACCAGCTGGCTGAGCACCCGGGTCAGGCGCCGCTGGATGCTGTCGATGGTCAGCGCGATCAGCAGGATCAGGCCGATCATCAGGCCCTGGATCAGCCGCACGTCGCCCTGGATGCGCGCGTACTCGGCCTTGACCTGCGGCTCCAGGGCGGCCAGCGCCTGCTGCAGCTGGTCGATGCGCGCGCGGGTGGCGGCGGCCAGTTGCTGACGCTGCTCGACCAGCTCGCGGGTGCGCTGCAGCTCGGCCGGGTAGCGGCGTACCAGGGCGGCGAAGTCGCGCTTGAGGGCGACGCCGCGATCTTCCGCCTGGCTGGCGCTGCTGTCGTCGGCCAGGCCGAGCAGGGCGGCGAAGCCGGCGCTGGCCGAGTCCGAAGCCTCCGCCACACCGAGCAGCGGCAGGCTGTCGAGGCGCCCGGCCTGCGCGCCGAGGGCCTTGAGTTCGCGTTCGATATCGGCCAGCAGCTCGTTGCGGCCCTGGGCAACGAAGCGGCCGCGGGCATGGCCCAGGCGCGTCAGGTGCTGGCTGGCGTCGAACAGCGGGCGGCGGTAATCCTGCGCTGACGCCCCCGTGGCCGAGTCGGCGTACTGCGCCAGCTGCTCCAGCGCGCCGCCCATCTCCCGTTCGGCCTGCAGCAGCAGGCCCTGCGGGTCGCCGGCCAGCTTGCCGGCGGCGAGCAGCTCGCCTGCGCTGAAGGTACGTAATTGCTCCAGGCTCGGCCGCAGCTCCTCGGCCAGCGGCGCCGGCAGCTCGTCGAGCGCCAGCTCCAGGCCGTCGATGGCCTGGCCCGCGGCGCTGTGGCGCAGGGCGTCGCCGCTGGCCAGGTAGGCCTGGATATTGCCGGCCACGTCCTGCTGGAACTGCTGGGACAGCGCCAGGTAGCGCTCCATCAGCTGGAACGGCTGTTGCAGCGCGCGCTGCGACCACCACAGAGTCGCCGCCAGGGCGACGCAGACGGTGACCAGCAGCAGGGTGTTGAGGTTGGTGAGCAGCTTGAGACGCATGGCGGGCTCGATCGACGGCTGAACGATGCCCGCGAGCCTATTGCGGTTTGGTTACAGGCTGATGACGTTGTGCGTTGCGTCACGTTCCGGCGACCGGCGAGCCGTCACGCGCCGCGGTACAGCTCCACCCGGTTGCGGCCGCCGTGCTTGGCCCGGTATAGCGCCTCGTCGGCCTGCTTGGACAGGGCGTTGCCGTCCAGGCCCGGCTGCAGCATGGCGATGCCGCAGCTGAAGGTGCAGGAGAGGTCCTGCGGCTGCGCCGGGTAGTGGATCTCAGCGAAGCGCTGGCGGATTTCCTCGAGCACCCGCAGCGCCGATTGCTCGTCGGTATCGGGCAGCACCACGGCGAATTCCTCGCCGCCGTAGCGGCCGATATGGTCGGTCTTGCGCAGGCGCTGTTTGAGAAACAACGCCAGGCTCTTGATCACCCGGTCGCCCATGGGGTGGCCGTAGCTGTCGTTGACCCTCTTGAAGTGGTCGATGTCGAGCATGGCGAAGGCCAGCGGCTGCTCGTCGCGGCGCGCGCGGAAGCAGGCGTCTTCGAGCAGCTGCAGGGTGTGGGTGTGGTTGTACAGGCCGGTCAGGCTGTCGCGCACCATGCGCGCCTTGAGGTTGCGCGCGCGGGCGGCGCGGTTGCGCACGGTGGCGATCAGATGGCGCGGCTTGATCGGTTTGGTGAGGAAATCGTCGCCGCCCTCGCTCATGGCGTCGAGCTGCTTGTCCAGGTCGTCCTCGGCCGACAGGTAGATGATCGGCACGCTGACGTAGCGGTCGTTGTGGCGGATCACCTTGGCCAGCTCGGTGCCGCTGCACTCGGGCATGTACATGTCGAGGATGATCAGGTCGGGCTGGAACTCGGCCAGCGCGTCCATCGCCTGGATCGGCTCGGTCAGGGTGTGGGTGAGGATGCCGGCGCTGTTGAGCACGCGCTCGGTGTGGGTGGCCTGGGCCTTGGAGTCGTCGACGATCAGCACCTTGTAGGGATCGTACTGGGCGACGTGGGTCAGCACCTCGATGCGTTCGAGCAGGCTGGAGGCGTCCAGCGAGCCGGTGAAGAACTCCTGGCCGCCGGCGCGCACCGCGGCCAGGCGGGTCGGCGTGTCGGTGTCGCGGTGGCTGAAGAACAGCAGCGGAATCTTCTGCTCCAGGCCCTGCTGCAGCGAGTCGGCCAGCGCCAGGCCGGCACCGGCGAAGTCGACGTCCATGACGATGGCGGCCGGGTGGCGCTCGGCGATCGCGGCGCGAAACGCCGCGGCGTCTGTCAGCGCCTGCGCGGCCAGGCCGAAGAACTCCAGCTGCTGGGCCAGGCGCTCGGCGCGGGCGGTGTCCTGCAGGGCCAGGTAGACCGGCTTGCGCAGCGGCGGCAGGAAGGTCTGCTCGAACGCGTCGCCGTGGCGCAGGCCGGTGCGCGACAGGCGCTGCATGGCCAGGTTGAGCTGGCCGATCAGGCTGCTGTTGAGGCGTCCGCGGTTGTCCGCCACCGCCATCAGGCTGGCGGCGATGGCCTCGGCCAGCTGGGCATGCTCGGCCTGCTCGAAGCGCTCGGCGTAGCGCAGCAGGCGCAGGTTGGCCTCGCCCAGTTCGGCCATGCCGGCGTCGTTCCATTCGCTGCGCTGCAGGCGCTGCCAGACTTCCAGCACCTGGCGCGCCTGATGGATCACGCGCTGGGCGAAGTGATGCTTGAGGCGATCGCGACTGGGGTCTGGGTGCTCGGTCATGGGCCGACTTCTTTAAATGACTGGGTCAGTGGTGGCTCGATGCTATCACTTGGCGGCGGCGCTGACAGTGCCGTCGATCAATTGGCGTCGTGTTTTCTGTCGAATAGGCGACATAAACCTAGCTTTTTCCCACTGACTTGCCACCGGCGGTAAGTTTGCCCGTGCGCCCTGCGCTTTGCGGCGTGCTTGCCTTATAGTGCGGACACGCAACCCGTTGTCCGGGGCGCGGTCGAACATTCGAATTTGCTGAAGGAAGGACACTGCCATGCTGGACTGGAAGAATCGCGCGGCGAGCTCGCCCGACGCCGCCGCCAAGGCCGCCACGTACGCAGGCGAGCGCAGCGGCGCCAGCCTGATCGGTCGCGCGGTCGGCGGACTGCTCGGCGTCTACCTGCTGCTGGCCCTGGTGGTCGGCTGGTACTGGAGTCAGGAGCCGTCGGCCTTCCCGGTGCAGCAGCGGGCCCAGGCCGCGGCGGAGCAGGCCAAGCGCCAGCTGGTCGGCGGCTACACCACGGTGGAGACCCTCAAGCAGGTGGCCGGCACCCTGCTGGACAAGCCCGGCGGCTACCTGTCCAACGACCTGGCGCCGCCCGGCCTGTGGCTGGACAACATGCCGAGCTGGGAGTACGGCGTGCTGGTGCAGGTGCGCGACTTCTCCCGCGCCCTGCGCAAGGACTTCGCCCGCTCGCAGTCGCAATCCACCGAGGACCCGGACCTGGCTCAGGCCGAGCCGCGCTTCCACTTCGACAACAAGAGCTGGGCGCTGCCGGCCTCGGAGTCCGAGTACCGCGAAGGGATCAAGGCGCTGGATCGCTACCTGGCCCGCCTGGCCGATCCGAGCAAGCAGAACGCGCAGTTCTATACCCGCGCCGACAACCTCAACAACTGGCTGGGCGACGCCGGCACCCGCCTCGGCTCGCTGTCGCAGCGGCTGTCCGCCAGCGTCGGTCAGGTGCGCCTGAATACCGAGGTGCTGCCGAGCGAGCCGGACGCCACGGCGGTGGGCGAGGGTGGCATCTACGAGACGCCCTGGCTGCAGATCGACAACGTGTTCTACGAGGCGCGCGGCCAGGCCTGGGCACTGGCCCACCTGCTGCGCGCGGTCGAGGTGGACTTCGCCGACGTGCTGGCGAAGAAGAACGCCACGGTCAGCGTGCGGCAGATCATCCGCGAGCTGGAGGCGGCGCAGGAAACCCTGTGGAGCCCGATGATCCTCAACGGCAGCGGCTACGGCCTGCTGGCCAACCACTCGCTGGTGATGGCCAACTACATCTCACGGGCCAACGCGGCGATCATCGACCTGCGCCAGCTGCTGAGCCAGGGCTGATGGCGGCGATCTCCGAGGCGGAAGCGGCGCATCGCGCCGCCTCCGACGCCGAGCGGGTGGCCTGGGTCGACGAACAGGACCGGCCGCTCGGCGGGGTGTCGCGCGCCGAGCTGCGCGAGCGCCGACTGATCGGCCGCGGCACCTATATCCTGCTGTTCAACTCGGCCGGCCTGCTCTGCGTGCACCGGCGCACCCTGAGCAAGGCGCTGTATCCCGGCTACTGGGACGTGGCCGCCGGCGGCATGGTGCTGGAAGGCGAGGCGTACGCCGAGTCGGCCGAGCGCGAACTGGCCGAGGAGCTGGGCATAGTCGGCGCCGAGCTGGTCGAGCATGCGCATTTTCTCTACGACGCCCCGGAAAGCCGGCTGTGGTGCATGGCCTACTCGGCGGTATCCGACGCGCCGCTGGTGCTGCAGCCGGAAGAAGTGCTGGAGGCGCGCTTCATCAGCGTCGAGCAGGCGCTGGAGGAGACCCGCCGCTTGCCCTATTGCCCGGACTCGCTGGCCGCGCTGGAGCGCTACCTGGCGGCAACCGGGTAGCCCGGATGCAATCCGGGGTGTCAGGCATTCCGAGCACGCCGTGCGCGATGACGAACGGCGTCGCCAAAGTGCCGCACAATGACGCAAATCCGTACTTAGCAAGGGCCGCCTTTGCCGTTACACTGCGCGACCTTTTCAGCGGACGTCTGTCCGCTTGCGCTGCCCCTGCCAGAGTGGGGCTTCGCGGTCGACGCCCGTCGACCAGTCGCTATCCTGACCCCTACGAGGACAAGCCGGTGGTCAAGAAAGCTTCGTCATTTTCCGCCCTGAGCGGTCTCGTCTATTCCACCGACACTGGTCGGCATTGCCCCGACTGCGGCCAACCGGTGGACGCCTGCAGCTGCAAGCAGAGCCAGCTTCCCGCCGGTGACGGCATCGCCCGCGTACGCCGTGAAACCAAGGGCCGTGGCGGCAAGACGGTGACCACGGTGAGCGGTGTGCCGCTGGCCGAGGAGCCGCTCAAGGAGCTGGCCAGCGCGCTGAAGAAGCGCTGCGGCACCGGCGGCGCGCTGAAGGACGGGGTGATCGAGATCCAGGGCGATCATGTCGAGTTGCTCCTCGCGGAACTGAGCAAGCGCGGTTTCACCGCGAAGAAGTCCGGCGGCTGAAGCGTCATTTCCTAAACTTCGATGCTGCTCATGCGGTCAACCGCCGAGCAAACGTCATCTTGCATCCTTAATTTCCAGGCTGGCCACCTAGAGGGCCAGACTCATTCTCATGGGAGAACCCGATGTCCGCACGACGCACCCGCAAAGACGACGGCAGCCAGTGGACGGTAGCCGACAGCCGCAGTGTCTACGGTATTCGCCATTGGGGCGCCGGCTATTTTTCGATCAATGATGCCGGCCGCATCGAGGTGCGTCCCAACGGCCCGGACAGCGCGCCGATCGACCTCTACGACCAGGTCGACGAGTTGCGTCAGAGCGGTCTGTCGCTGCCCTTGCTGGTGCGCTTTCCGGACATCCTGCAGGACCGCGTACGGCGCCTGACCGGTGCCTTCGACGCCAGCATCGCGCGCCTCGAATACCAGAGCCGCTACACCGCGCTGTACCCGATCAAGGTCAACCAGCAGGAGGCGGTGGTGGAGAACATCATCGCCACGCAGAACGTCTCCATCGGCCTGGAAGCCGGCTCCAAGCCCGAGCTGCTGGCGGTGCTGGCGCTGGCGCCGAAGGGCGGCACCATCGTCTGCAACGGCTACAAGGACCGCGAGTTCATCCGTCTGGCGCTGATGGGGCAGAAGCTCGGCCACAACGTGTTCATCGTCATCGAGAAAGAATCCGAGGTGCGCCTGGTGATCGAGGAGGCGGCCGAACTCAAGGTCGCGCCGCAGATCGGCCTGCGCGTGCGCCTGTCCTCTCTGGCCTCGAGCAAGTGGGCCGACACCGGCGGCGAGAAGTCCAAGTTCGGCCTGTCCGCCGCGCAGATCCTGCAGGTGGTCGAGCGTTTCAAGGCCGCCGGCCTGGACCAGGGGATTCGCCTGCTGCATTTCCATATGGGCTCGCAGATCGCCAACATCGCCGACTACCGCAAGGGCTTCCGCGAGGCCATCCGTTACTACGGCGAGCTGCGCGCGCTGGGCCTGCCGGTCGATCACATCGACGTCGGCGGCGGCCTGGGAGTGGACTACGACGGCACCCACTCGCGCAACGCCAGCTCGATCAACTACGACATGCAGGACTACGCCGATGCCGTGGTCGACATGCTCAAGGAATTCTGCGACCGCCAGGAAATCCCCCATCCGCACATCTTCTCCGAGAGCGGCCGGGCCATGACCGCGCACCACGCCGTGCTGCTGGTGCAGGTCACCGACGTCGAGCGGCACAACGACAAGGTGCCGGAGATCGATGCGAGCGTCGAACAGCCGGAAGTGCTGCAGGTGCTGATCGAGCTGCTCGACGACAGCGACCCGGAGATGGTCGCCGAGACCTACTGGCGCGCCACCCACTACATCGAGGAAGTGGCGGCACAGTACTCGGCGGGCAAGCTCGATCTGCCGCAGAAGGCCCTGGCCGAGCAGTGCTACTTCGCCATCTGCCGGCGCCTGTACAACCAGCTCAAGGCGCGTCAGCGCTCGCACCGCGCGGTGCTCGACGAGCTCAACGACAAGCTGGCGGACAAGTACATCTGCAACTTCTCGGTGTTCCAGAGCCTGCCGGACACCTGGGCCATCGGCCAGATCCTGCCGATTCTGCCGCTGTCGCGGCTGGACGAGGAGCCGCTGCGTCGCGCCGTGCTGCAGGACCTGACCTGCGACTCCGACGGCAAGATCCGCCAGTACGTCGACGAGCAGTCGATCGAGACCAGCCTGCCGGTGCACGAGGTGCGCGAGGGCGAGGACTATGTGCTGGGCATCTTCCTGGTCGGCGCCTACCAGGAGATCCTGGGCGATATGCACAACCTGTTCGGCGACACCGACTCGGTGAACATCTATCAGAACGCCGACGGCAGCGTGTACCACGCCGGCATCGAGACCCACGACACCATCGAGGACATGCTGCGCTACGTGCACCTGTCGCCCGAGGAGCTGATGACCCACTACCGCGACAAGGTGGCCAGCGCCAGGATCAGCGCCCGCGAGCGCACCCAGTTCCTCGACGCCCTGCGTCTGGGCCTGACCCGCTCGTCCTACCTGGCCTCCTGAACCCCCTGACCGCGCGCCGCCCTGGGCGCGCGGTCAGGCCGGCCGCGGTTATTCGTGGTGCGCCTGGCCGAGGAAGGTCAGCGAGGCGAACAGGCCGCGGGTCTCGATATCCGCATCGTTCGCCACCGGCAGGCTGACCTCGGCGCTGATGATGTTCAGCCCCTGGTTGCGCACCGGTACCTGCGCGCGACCCTCGGCATCGGTCATCGCGCTGACCTGGTGCGGTGCGCCGCGGTAGTCGCCGACCAGCTCGACGCCCGCCAGCGGCTTGCCGTCCACCAGCACCCGCACCGGCAGCGACTTGCCCGGGCCGACCTTGAGCGGGTCGGTTTCCGGCACTATGACCATCCTCAGTTGATCCAGCGCCGGCAGCTGGGCGCCTTCGGCGTAGATCGCCAGGCTGTACTTGTAGGTGTGCAGCGACTGGGTCGAGTCCGCCACCTGGCTGCGGCCCTGGTTGATCCATTGGCCGTCCGGGGTTTTCGACCAGGCGCCGTTGTCCAGCGCCACGCCGAGCACGGCGGGGGGCTTCAAGGGTTGCAGGCGGGCGTGGTCGCTCAGGCGCTCGACGCTCACCGGGATCATCTTGCCGGCGGCGTCATAGGCCCAGGCGCCGCTGATCTTCTCGGCCTTGAAGACGTTGTCCTCGGCGCCGTGGCCATAGACCACTTCGATGTTGCCGCGACGCTGTTCGGTCCACAGACCATGGGCAAGGACGTTACCGCTGGCGAACAGGCCGGCGAGGAGCAGGTAGGCAGGGATACGCATGTGAAACTCCGGTTCAGAGGTTGAGGGTCAGGCTGACGCTGAGGTTGCGGGGTTCGCCGGGCAGTACCCAGACGCTGTTGAACGAGCGCTCGTAGTACTTGCGGTCGAACAGGTTGTTGAGGTTCAGGCCCAGGCTGAGGTCCTGGGTGGCCTGCCAGCGCGCCAGCAGGTCGACCGTGGTGTAGGCCGGCAGCTCGAAATCGCTGCCGGTCTGCCCGGAGCGGTCGCCGACATGGGTGATCGCGGCGCCCAGCTCCGAGCCTTGCAGGGCGCCGCCCTGGAACTGATAAACGCCCATCAGGCTGGCGCTGTTGCGGGCGATGCCGAGCAGGTCGCTGCCCTCGGGAATGCTGTTGTCCTCGGTCACTTCGGCGTCGATGTAGGCGTAGGCACCGATAAGCCTCATGGCCTCGCTGAGCTGGCCGCTGATCTGCAGGTCGAGGCCCTGGCTGCGCGCCTTGCCGGCGGCGATGCTGTCGCCGGGACTGTTCGGGTCGGCGGTCAGCACGTTTTCCTTGTCGATATGAAACAGCGCCACGGTGGCGCCCAGGCGGCTGTCGAGCAGGTCGAGCTTGAGCCCCGTTTCATAGCCGAGACCCTTTTCCGGTTTGAACACCTGGCCCTGAGCGCCGATGGCATTGGGTTTGAACGACATCGAGGCGTTGGCGAATACGCCGACCTCCGGCGTCAGCTGATAGAGCAGGCCCGCGCGTGGGGTGGCGACATCCTTGCTCTGCTCGTTGCTGACCCGCGTGCTGCGGTTGCGCGCAGTCTGCTCGAAACGCTCCAGGCGCACGCCGAGCAGGCCGCTCCAGCGCTCGCTGAAGGCGATCTGGTCCTGCAGGTTGAGGGCGTAGCTCTCGGTGTGCTCGTGGAAGTCGTTGGGATTGACGATGGGTGGTTTCGGTTGCCCGTAGATCGGGTTATGGATGTCCTGGCCGTAGCCCAGGCCGGTGACGCTCTGCGGGTACTTCTGGCTGTTGCGGTAGTTCTCGTACTCCAGGCCCAGCAGCGTCTGGTGCTGCCAGCCGGCCAGCTCGAACTGGCCGTGCAGTTCGGCCTGGGTGATGCTGTCGTTCCACTCGAAACTGCGCTCGCGATAGAAGCGCGTGACCTGGTCGCCGATCAGCCGCGATGGCTCCGAGCTGTTGCCGTCCAGCGTGCCCTGGCTGTAATGGCTGGCCAGGCGCAGTTTCCAGGCATCGTTCAGATAATGCTCGAGGCTGGCCTGCAGCAGCTGGTTGTCGTTGCGGATCTTGCCGTCGTTGGGCTCGCCGAGAAAGGTCGAGCGCTTGACCGCGCCAATCTTGCCGTCGACCGCCGGAATGCCACGGTCGAACACCGAGTCGGTGCGCGAGAACTCGCTGTCGAGGGTCAGCAGGGTGTCCGGCGACAACTGCCAACTGAAAGTCGGATTGACGATCTGCCGCTGGTTGCCGACGTGGTCCCGAAAACTGCCGTTGTCTTCCACTGCCAGGTTGACCCGCGACAGCAGCGTGCCCTCGGCGTTCAGCGGCGTGTTGACGTCGAGACTGCTGCGGTAGCGATCCCAGTGTCCGGCGCTGGCCTTGAACTGGGTGAAGGGCTCCAGTTGCGGGCGCTTGGTGACGATATTGACCAGGCCGCCGGGGTCGCCGCGGCCGTAGAGTGCCGCGGCCGGGCCCTTGAGCACCTCCAGGCGCTCGATGGCCGAGGCGTCCGGCGAGCTGTAGCTGCCGCGGTTGATGGCAAAACCGTTGCGGTACAGCTCGCCGGTGGTGAAGCCGCGCACGCTGTAGTTGAGGAAGGTCAGGCCGCCGAAGTTGTTCTGCCGCGACACGCCGCCGGCGAAATCCAGGGCGCGGTCGATGCGCGTGCTGCCGAGGTCGTCGAGCACCTGGGTGGGCACCACGGCGATGCTCTGGGGAATCGCCTCGATGCGCGTGTCGGTGCGGGTGGCGCTGGCCGAGCGCGTGGCGCGGTAGCCCTGCACCGGACCGTCGGCCAGCTCGGCGTCGGCGCTGATGATGCTGTCTTCGAGCTGGGCGGGAGATGGCGTGGCGAGGGCGCTGGGAGCCAGCAGGCTGGCAAGCAGGGCAAGGGTGGCGCGCAAGGGAAGGCTCCTGTCGATGAAATTTAATGTAATAACATAACATTAAACCCAATCGAGAAGAGTTCCCAGATGAAAATTCAGCCGATCAGTTGCCGTTAACGGGGGGGCGCAGGCCGATTTCCGCGGTCAGTTCCAGCGTCTTGCCGTTGCGCAGCACCTCGATGCGGATCTGGTCGCCCGGCTTGGTGCGCGCCACCTGGTTCATCGAGCGGCGGCCGTCGCCGGCCGGTTCGCCGTCGATGCTGAGGATCAGGTCGCCCGGCTGCAGGCCGGCCTTCTGCGCCGGGCCGTCGCGGTACAGGCCGGCGACGACGATGCCGGGGCGGCCTTCGAGGCCGAAGGACTCGGCCAGTTCCGGGGTCAGCGGCTGCACCTCGATGCCCAGCCAGCCGCGAATCACCTGGCCGTGCTCGATGATCGCCTGCATCACCTCCAGCGCCAGCTTGACCGGGATGGCGAAGCCGATGCCCTGCGAGCCGCCGGACTTGGAGAAGATCGCGGTGTTGATGCCCACCAGGTTGCCGTGGGCGTCGACCAGCGCGCCGCCGGAGTTGCCCGGGTTGATCGCCGCGTCGGTCTGGATGAAGTCCTCGTAGGTATTGAGGCCCAGCTGGTTGCGCCCGGTGGCGCTGATGATGCCCATGGTCACGGTCTGGCCGACGCCGAAGGGGTTGCCGATGGCCAGGGTGACGTCGCCGATCTTGATGGTATCGGAGCGGCCCAGGGTGATGGCCGGCAGGTCGGGCAGATCGATCTTGAGTACCGCCAGGTCGGTTTCCGGATCGGTGCCGATCACCCGCGCCAGGGTGTCGCGACCATCCTTGAGCGCCACCACTATCTGGTCGGCGCCGCTGACCACGTGGTTGTTGGTCAGCAGGTAGCCCTCGCGGCTCATCAGCACCGCCGAGCCCAGGCTCGACTCCATGCGCTGCTGGCGCGGCAGGTTGTCGCCGAAGAAGCGGCGGAAGGTGGGGTCCTCGAACAGCGGGTGCGTCGGCTTGCTCACCAGCTTGGTGGTGTAGAGGTTGGCCACCGCCGGCGAGGCGGTATCCACCGCCTCGGCATAGGACACCGGGCCTTCCTGCAGACGGCTGTAGATCGGCGCCTGCAGCATATGCACTTCCTGGCGGGGCAGGCCGACCCACTCCGGGTAGCGCTGGATAATCAACAGCGCGAGCAGCACGCCGACCAGCAAGGGCCAGCCGAGGAAACGCAGGGCCTGGGACATCGAGACGATCTCTGAGAGTTGCGAGGGGCCAAGGTGCCCCTTAAGGTGGCGCATTATAGAGAGGTGCCGGCCAATAAGGCAGCGGCCCGCAACAGCTTGTGAGGAAACCCCATGGCCATTGCCTTGTCTACCTTGGTCGCCGAAGCCGATGCCTATCTGGGCGCCGCGCGCATCGCCGATTACTGCCCCAACGGCCTGCAGGTCGAGGGGCGGCCGCAGGTGCGGCGCATCGTCAGCGGCGTCACCGCCAGCCAGGCGCTGATCGAGGCGGCCATCGACGCCGAGGCCGACGTGCTGCTGGTGCACCACGGCTACTTCTGGAAGGGCGAGAACCCTTGCGTCACCGGTATGAAGCAGCGCCGGCTGAAGGCACTGCTGGCTGCCGACATCAGCCTGCTGGCCTATCACCTGCCGCTGGATCTGCACCCCGAGGTGGGCAACAACGTGCAACTGGCGCGCCAGCTCGGCATCGTCGTCGAAGGCCCGCTGGAGCCGGACAACCCGCGCACCGTTGGCCTGGTGGGGTCGCTGGAGGAGCCGATGAGCGCCGCCGATTTCGCTCGCCAGGTGCAACAGGCGCTCGGCCGCGAGCCGCTGCTGGTGGAGGGCGAGGGACTGATCCGCCGGGTTGGCTGGTGTACAGGCGGCGGTCAGGGCTACATCGACCAGGCCATCGCCGCCGGCGCCGACCTGTACCTGACCGGCGAAGCCTCCGAGCAGACCTTCCACAGCGCGCGGGAGAACGGCATCGCCTTCATCGCCGCCGGCCACCACGCCACCGAGCGCTACGGCGTGCAGGCGTTGGGCGACTACCTGGCGCGGCGCTTCGCCCTCGAACACCTGTTTATCGACTGCCCGAATCCGATCTGAGGGCGCTTTCTTGCGGGTATAAAACTAGACCTTTTCGATCTAAGTAGCGTCCTGATTAGAAGTTGGCGCTGTGCTAGAGTGCGCCCTCGTCCACGGCCCGCCGGCCCAATTACACAGCAAACCGTGAGTAGCCATGCTCGATAAACTGACCCACCTGAAGCAGCTGGAGGCGGAAAGTATCCACATCATTCGTGAAGTGGCCGCCGAATTCGACAACCCGGTAATGCTCTATTCCATCGGTAAAGACTCTGCCGTGATGCTGCACCTGGCGCGCAAGGCGTTCTTTCCCGGCAAGCTGCCGTTCCCGGTGATGCACGTCGACACCCGCTGGAAATTCCAGGAGATGTACCGCTTCCGCGACAAGATGGTCAGCGAGATGGGCCTGGACCTGATCACCCACATCAACCCCGATGGCGTGGCGCAGGACATGAACCCCTTCACCTACGGCAGTGCCAAGCACACCGACGTGATGAAGACCGAGGGTCTCAAGCAGGCACTGGACAAGTACGGCTTCGACGCCGCCTTCGGTGGCGCGCGTCGCGACGAGGAAAAATCCCGCGCCAAGGAGCGCGTGTATTCCTTCCGCGACAGCAAGCACCGCTGGGACCCGAAGAACCAGCGTCCCGAGCTGTGGAACGTGTACAACGGCAAGGTCAAGAAGGGCGAGTCGATCCGTGTGTTCCCGCTATCGAACTGGACCGAGTTGGACATCTGGCAGTACATCTACCTGGAGCAGATCCCGATCGTGCCGCTGTACTTCGCCGCCGAGCGCGAAGTGATCGAGAGGAACGGCACCCTGATCATGATCGACGACGAGCGCATCCTCGAGCACCTGTCGGACGAAGAGAAGGCGCGCATCACCAAGAAGATGGTGCGTTTCCGCACCCTGGGCTGCTACCCGCTGACCGGCGCGGTGGAGTCCACCGCGGCGACCCTGCCGGACATCATCCAGGAAATGCTCCTGACTCGTACTTCCGAACGCCAGGGCCGGGTGATCGACCACGACGCCGCCGGCTCGATGGAAGAGAAAAAACGCCAGGGCTACTTCTAAGGATTCCGCACCATGAGTCATCAATCCGATTTGATCAGCGAGGACATCCTCGCCTACCTGGCCCAGCACGAACGCAAGGAACTGCTGCGCTTTCTCACCTGCGGCAACGTCGACGACGGCAAGAGCACCCTGATCGGGCGCCTGCTGCACGACTCCAAGATGATCTACGAAGACCATCTGGAAGCCATCAGCCGCGACTCGAAGAAGGTCGGCACCACCGGCGATGACATCGACCTGGCGCTGCTGGTCGATGGCCTGCAGGCCGAGCGCGAGCAGGGCATCACCATCGACGTGGCCTACCGCTATTTCAGTACGGCCAAGCGCAAGTTCATCATCGCCGACACCCCCGGCCATGAGCAGTACACCCGCAACATGGCCACCGGTGCGTCCACCTGCGACCTGGCGATCATCCTGATCGATGCCCGCTACGGCGTGCAGACCCAGACCAAGCGCCACAGCTTCATCGCCTCCTTGCTGGGCATCAAGCACATCGTCGTCGCGGTCAACAAGATGGACCTCAAGGACTTCGACCAGAGCGTGTTCGAGTCGATCAAGGCCGACTACCTGGCCTTCGCCGACAAGATCAGCCTCAAGCCCAGTACCCTGCATTTCGTCCCCATGTCGGCGCTCAAGGGCGACAACGTGGTCAACAAGTCCGAGCGCTCGCCCTGGTACGACGGCCAGTCGCTGATGGAAATCCTCGAGACCGTGGAAGTGGCGGGCGACCGCAATTTCGACGACCTGCGCTTCCCGGTGCAGTACGTCAACCGCCCCAACCTCAACTTCCGCGGCTTCGCCGGCACCTTGGCCAGCGGCATCGTGCGCAAGGGCGACGAAGTGATGGCGCTGCCGTCGGGCAAGACCAGCAAGGTCAAGTCCATCGTCACCTTCGAGGGCGAGCTGGAGCACGCCGGCCCCGGCCAGGCCATCACCCTGACCCTGGAAGACGAGATCGACGTGTCGCGCGGCGACATGCTGGTGCACGCCGACAACCGTCCGCAGGTCACCGACAGCTTCGAGGCCATGCTGGTGTGGATGGGCGAAGAGCCGATGCTGCCGGGCAAGAAGTACGACATCAAGCGCGCCACCAGCTACGTGCCGGGCTCGATCCCGAGCATCGTGCACCGCGTCGACGTCAACACCCTGGAGCAGGGCGCGGCCAGCGAACTGAAGCTCAACGAGATCGGCCGGGTCAAGGTCGCCCTGGATGCGCCCATTGCCCTCGACGGCTACGAGCACAACCGCACCACCGGCGCCTTTATCGTCATCGACCGCCTGACCAACGGCACCGTCGGCGCGGGCATGATCATTGCCGATCCGGTCGGCCATGGCGGCGGCCAGCACGGCCGCCTGGCCCATGTGTCGACCGAGGAGCGCGCCGCGCGCTTCGGCCAGCAGCCGGCCACCGTGCTGTTCAGCGGCCTGTCCGGCGCCGGCAAGAGCACCCTGGCCTACGCCGTGGAGCGCAAGCTGTTCGACATGGGCCGCGCCGTCTACGTGCTCGATGGCCAGAACCTGCGCCACGACCTGAACAAGGGCCTGCCGCAGGATCGCGCCGGGCGTACCGAGAACTGGCGTCGCGCCGCCCATGTGGCGCGCCAGTTCAACGAGGCCGGTCTGCTGACCCTGGCCGCCTTCGTCGCCCCGGATGCCGAGGGCCGCGAGCAGGCCAAGGCGCTGATCGGCGGCGAGCGCCTGCTCACCATCTACGTGCAGGCCTCGCCGCAGGTCTGCCGCGAACGCGACCCGCAGGGCCTGTATGCCGCCGCCGGCGACAACATCCCCGGCGAGTCCTTCGCCTACGACGTGCCGCTGGACGCCGATCTGGTGATCGACACCCAGACCGTGTCGGTGGAAGAGGGCGTCAAGCAGGTGCTGCAGCTGCTGCGTAGTCGCGGCGCCATCTAACAGCCTGCGCGCAATGCAAAAAGCCCCGCTCGCCAGCGGGGCTTTTTGTTGGTTGCGCTTTATTGGGGCGTAACGGGCGAGGTCCACCTGGCCTGTCGATGCGCAGAGCCGGCCTCCGCAGGTGCGAATCTATTCGCGGTTGCGCGGTGAATTTCGCGGATAAACCTGCGCTTTGGCGGCCATCCACGGTGCCCGTGTCGAGCCTTCCCGGATTGCATCCGGGCTACAAGGCCAATAAAAAGCCCCGCAATAGCGGGGCTCCCTGTCTTGGCCGAGGGGTTACTTCTTCAACCCGTAGCTCTCGTCCAGCATGCCGGGACCGTCGCTTTTCGGTGCGTAGTCCTTGGGCATTTCGTAGTTCTTCGGCGGGGTCAGGCGCTCACGCTTCTCGCCGCCTTCGCTGCTGCTGAGGGCGGCCAGCAGACGCTGGCGGGTCAGTTCGTCCAGGGCCAGACGATTGGCGCCGTCGGACAGGTGCTCCTGCACGTCCTGGTAGCTCTGGGTGAGTTTCTTCACCAGGCTGGCGGTGGTGTTGAAGTGGGTCACCACTTCGTTCTGGTAGGCCTCGAAGCGTGCCTGCATTTCTTCCATTTGCCGCTGCGTGCGGCTCGGTGCGGCGCTGGGCGCCAGGCGAGCGATCAGAAAGCCGACGGCAATGCCGACCACCAGGGTCAGGGCGGGTATCAACCAGGCTGTAAGGGTCTGTTCCACGAGTCCTTCCTCTCAAAACGGCTTTGCTTTACGTTAGCGGCTCGAACCTGCGCTGTATACGGCTATGCCGTGCCGCGCAGACAGTTTGCTAGACGAGTCGACCCGATCCGGGGTCACGGAGTTCTCTGTTGCTCAACCGCGAAACCGCCGTTTTTATCCCTGGCCCCGTCGGCCAGCTCGAAGCCCTTTTTCTCGAAGTGCCCGACGCCCGCGGCGTGGCGCTGATCTGCCACCCCAATCCGGTGCAGGGCGGCACCATGCTCAACAAGGTGGTTTCCACCCTGCAACGCAGCGCCCGCGACTGCGGCCTGCATACCCTGCGCTTCAATTATCGCGGCGTCGGCGCCAGTGCCGGCAGCCATGACATGGGCAGCGGCGAGGTGGACGACGCCGAAGCGGTGGCCGCCTGGCTGCGCGAAGGGTACCCGGATCTGCCGCTCACCCTGCTCGGGTTCTCCTTCGGCGGTTTCGTCGCCGCCGCGCTGGGCGCGCGTCTGGAGCGCCAGGGCGTGGCGCTGGACAAGCTGTTTATGGTGGCGCCGGCGGTGCACCGGCTGACCGCCGACAATCCGCCGGCGGCCACTTGCCCGCTGGTGCTGATCCAGCCGGACGCCGACGAAGTGGTCGAGCCGCAGGCGGTGTACGACTGGTCGGCGAACCTTGGGCGTGCCCATGAGCTGCTGAAAGTGGCAGAATGCGGCCACTTCTTTCACGGCAAGCTGACCGATCTGAAGGATCTGCTGTTGCCGCGTCTCTGAACCAGCTGTACGACAAGCGAACGCCATGACCACCCGTATCCTCACCGGCATCACCACCACCGGCACCCCGCACCTGGGCAACTACGCCGGCGCCATCCGCCCGGCCATAGTCGCCAGCCGCGCCGCGGATGCCGATTCCTTCTACTTCCTCGCCGACTACCATGCGCTGATCAAGTGCGACGACCCGGCGCGCATCCAGCGCTCGCGTCTGGAGATCGCCGCCACCTGGCTGGCGCTGGGCCTGGACGTGAACAAGGCGACCTTCTACCGCCAGTCCGACATTCCCGAGATTCCCGAGCTGTGCTGGCTGCTCACCTGCGTCGCCGGCAAGGGCCTGCTCAATCGCGCCCACGCCTACAAGGCGTCGGTGGACAAGAACGTCGAGGCCGGCGAAGACCCGGACGCCGGCATCACCATGGGCCTGTTCAGCTACCCGGTGCTGATGGCGGCGGACATCCTGATGTTCAACGCGCACAAGGTGCCGGTCGGCCGTGACCAGATCCAACACGTGGAGATGGCCCGCGACATCGGCCAGCGCTTCAACCACCTGTTCGGCACCGGTCGCGAGCTGTTCACCCTGCCCGAGGCGGTGATCGAGGAGGAGGTGGCGACCCTGCCCGGCCTCGACGGCCGCAAGATGAGCAAGAGCTACGACAACACCATCCCGCTGTTCGGTAGCGCCAAGCAGCTCAAGGACGCCATCGCCCGCATCGTCACCGACTCGCGCCTGCCGGGCGAACCCAAGGACGCCGACGGCTCGCACCTGTTCACCCTGTACCAGGCCTTCGCCACCCCGGCGCAGCAGGCCGAGTTCCGCGCCGAGCTGGAAGGCGGCCTGGCCTGGGGCGAGGCGAAGAATCGCCTGTACCAGCTGCTGGAAAACGAGCTGGGCGAGGCGCGCGAGCGCTACAACGCGCTGATCGCCAGGCCCGCCGATCTGGAGGACATCCTCCTGGCCGGCGCCGCCAAGGCGCGCCGGATTGCCACGCCCTTCCTCGGCGAGCTGCGCGAGGCGGTGGGCCTGCGTTCGTTCCGCGAGCAGGTGCAAACCGCCTCCGGCGAGAAGAAGAAGGCGGCCAAGAGCGCGCGCTTCGTCAGCTTCCGCGACGACGACGGCAGCTTCCGCTTCCGCCTGCTGGACGCCGCTGGCGAACAGCTGTTGCTGTCGAAAGCCTTCGCCGATGGCAAGTCGGCCGGCATGGTCAATAAGCGCCTGCAGTCCGGCGAACCACTGGATGTGCGCGCCGAAGGGCAGGGCTTCGGCGTCTGGCTGGATGACGAATGCGTGGCGACCAGCCCCGCGTTCGCCGATGCCGTCGCGCTGGACGCCGCCATCGCCCGTCTGCGCGAGGCGTTGGCGACGCAGGAATGATGTCGCCCGGATGGAGCCGGGCGACGGCCCCACGCCGTAGGTTGGGTTGAGGCGCTTAGCGACGAAGCCCAACGGCTCATGGCATGCCGTTGCCGGTCGTTGGGCTGCGCTGCGCTCAGCCCAACCTGCGATTGCCAATCCACGGGGGCGTCGCTAAAGTGACGCCCCCGTTTTTACTTGCCCGGCTAACGAATCATGACTCCTTTCGAGCGCTATCAGGCCGACCTCCAGCGGCCCGACTTCTTCCATGATGCGGCCCAGGAAAACGCCGTGCGCCACCTGCAGCGGCTGTACGACGAGCTGGTGGCCGCCGACCAGGGCAAGGGCGGTCTGCTCGGCAAACTGTTCGGCAAGAAGCCGCAGGGGCCGGTCAAGGGCATCTATTTCTGGGGTGGCGTCGGGCGCGGCAAGACCTACCTGGTCGATACCTTCTTCGACGCGCTGCCGTTCGAGCGGAAGATGCGCACCCACTTCCACCGCTTCATGAAGCGCGTGCATGAGGAGATGCGCACCCTCAAGGGCGAGAAGAACCCGCTGACCATCATCGGCCGGCGCTTCGCCGACGAGGCGCGGGTGATCTGCTTCGACGAGTTCTTCGTCAGCGATATCACCGATGCGATGATCCTCGCCACCCTGCTGGAGGAGCTGTTCAAGAACGGCGTGTCGCTGGTGGCCACCTCCAACATCGTGCCGGACGGCCTGTACAAGGACGGCCTGCAGCGCGCGCGCTTCCTGCCGGCCATCGCCCTGCTCAAGCAGCACACCGACATCGTCAACGTCGACAGCGGCGTCGACTACCGCCTGCGCGCGCTGGAGCAGGCCGAGCTGTTCCACTTCCCGCTGGACGCCGAGGCCGAGGTCAGCCTGGACAAGAGCTTCAGGAGCCTGCTACCGGAGCATTGCTCGGTGCAGGAGCACGAGGCGCTGATGATCGAGAACCGCCCGATAGTCGCGCGCAAGGTCGGCGACGACGTGGCCTGGTTCGAGTTCCGCGAGCTGTGCGACGGCCCGCGCAGCCAGAACGACTACATCGAACTGGGCAAGATCTTCCACGCGGTGATCCTGGCCAATGTCGAGCAGATGAGCACCGCCAAGGACGACATGGCGCGGCGCTTCATCAACCTGGTGGACGAGTTCTACGACCGCAACGTCAAGCTGATCATCTCCGCCGAGGTGGAGCTGAAGGACCTGTACACCGGCGGCCGCCTGACCTTCGAGTTCCAGCGCACCCTCAGCCGTCTGCTGGAGATGCAGTCGCACGAATTCCTGTCGCGGCCGCACAAGCCCTGATGGCTTGCGCAGCATGAAAAAGGCGACCGCAAGGTCGCCTTTTTCATATTGGTTGGTGCGCGCGGCGATCCGGATGGGGGGCGCTGCCGGCGGCTCAGTGCTTCGCCAGCTTCTGCTGGTACTGGGCGAGCATCTTCTGCGCGTTGGCCACTTCCAGCGCCTCCATGGCGTTGATCGGCGTGATCGCCACGGCGCGCTCGAGGTGCTCGACGACCTTGTCGTGCTGGTCGTCGCCGTACACGTAGGTCAGCGCGTTGGCGTATTCGTAATGGCCGATCGGCAGGTCGTCGCGGGCCTGGAAGCTGCGGCTGAAGTATTTCTCCATATTGTCCGCGCTGACCCCGTAGGTCATCTTGCCCACCAGCTTGCCCACCTTGCGGATCACCCCGGCCTCGTAGCCGCCGTACAGCGCCAGGGCGAAGGGCTGCTGCGGCTGCTTGGCCAGCAGCGCCTCGAGCTCGTCGGGGATCTGCGAGGTGTAACCGCGCTTGAGCACCACCGGCACCGACAGCTCCTCGCCCAGGCGCGCCTTGGCGTAGACCCGGCCGAACTGGGCGACGGTGTCGGCCTGCACCAGTTCGCCGGCCTCGTCGGTGTAGGCGATCACTTCTTCCAGCAGGCGATGCTTCTCGGCCTGCTCCGGCACCAGGAACATGGCGTAGATCACCTGGGCGAACAGCGCCGGGATCTGCCCGCCGACGCCCAGGGCCAGGCCCTGCTCCTTGGCCTGGGCGAAGTCGCCGCGGAACATCAGGCGCCAGACCTCCTGCAGTTTCTGCGCATAGACCTCGGCCTCTTCCGGCTTGCCGGTGAAGCCGGTGCCAGCCGCCACGGTCCTCTCCAGCGCCTGCGGATGGCGGCTGGCCATGCTCACCACCCAGTCGGCGTCGGGGAAGGGGTAGTCGCCGAAGCCGCGGGTCAGCTGCGGCCAGGCCTGGCGCAGCTTGTCGCCGCTGTAGTCGTAGGCGCTCTGGTCGAGCGGGAAGGGCTTCCAGTTGTCGTCCGCCACGGCGGTGAGGCTGCAGGCGGCAAGCAGGGCGATAAGGGTGCGGCGCATGGCGATGGACCTGTTGTTGTTATCAGTGTCCCGATCATAGGCCGGCGTCACCTGCGGCCAACCTAACCAAGGGTGGGTGGCTGTTCAGTGGCTGTCCTTGTGCTGGAACTGGCGGCGGTACTGATTCGGCGACAGCTCGGTGTGCTGGCGGAACAGTCGGGCGAAGAAGCTGGCGTCGTCGTAACCGACCTCGTAGCTGATGGTCTTGATGCTCTTGCGGGTTGAGGACAGCAGGCTCTTGGCGGTTTCGATGCGCAGGCGCTGCAGGTAGTGCAGCGGCTTGTCGCCCGTCGCACCTTGGAACCGGCGCATGAAGTTGCGGATGCTCATGCCGTGCTCGCGGGCCACGTCCTCGAAACGGAACTTGTCGGCATAGTGCTCCTCCAGCCAGTGCTGGATCTGCAGCACGGTGACGTCCTGGTGCAGCTTCTGGCCGCCGAAGCCGATGCGCCCCGGGGTGTAGCTGCGCTGTACCTCGTAGAGAATGTCGCGTGCCACGCCCTGGGCCACGCCGGCGCCGCAATAACGCTCGATCAGGTAGATATAGAGGTCGCAGGCCGAGGTGACGCCGCCGGCGCAGTACAGGTTGTCGGCATCGGACAGGTGCTTGTCCTGGTTGAGCAGCACCCTGGGGAAGCGCTCGGCGAACTCGCGGAAGAAACGCCAGTAGGTGGTCGCCTCCTTGCCGTCGAGCAGGCCGGCCTCGGCCATCCAGAACACCCCGCTGGCTTCGCCGCAGATCGCCGTGCCGGCCGCGTGCTGGCGTTTGAGCCAGTCCAGCACCTGCGGATAGCGGCGGCTGAGGGCGTCGAAGTCGTCCCAGAAGGCCGGCAGGATGATCACGTCGCAGGCCTCCAGGCCACCGTCCACCGGCACCTGCACCTTGCTGAAGCTATTCACCGGCAGGCCGTCCGGGCTGGCCAGGTGGATCTCGAACGGTGGCTCATGGCCCAGGCCCTGCTGCTTGGCGTAACGGATGCCGGCCATATGGAAGAAGTCCTTGGCCTGCATCAGGGTGGAGGCGAATACGCCGTCGGTGGCGAGGATGCTGACGCGGCGCAGCGGGGCATTGGATTGGGTAGGCATAGATATTGTTCTTTTTAGGGCTAAGCGGTCATGCGACGGCTGGATCGTCTTATTTTTTGGCGCTTGTGTCCAGTGTGACCAAGCGTTTGCTTGGCTAAAGTCGAGGCCACTGTCCCCAAGGTCTCAGACACAGGTAGCGCCATGATCCCCAGAACGATTTTCAGCTCCGACCATGAACTGTTCCGCGACAGCGTGCGCAAGTTCCTCGAGCAGGAAGCGGTGCCTTTTCATGCACAGTGGGAAAAGGACGGTCATGTCGACCGCGCCCTGTGGAACAAGGCCGGCGAGGCCGGCATGCTCTGCTCGCACATCCCCGAGGAATACGGCGGCATGGCCGCAGACTTCCTCTACAGCGCCGTGGTGATCGAGGAGATCGGCCGCCTGGGCCTGACCGGCATCGGCTTCTCCCTGCATTCGGACATAGTCGCGCCCTACATCCTGCATTACGGCAGCGAGGTGCAGAAGCAGCATTACCTGCCCAAGCTGGTCAGCGGCGAACTGGTCACCGCCATCGCCATGACCGAGCCGGGCGCCGGCTCCGACCTGCAGGGGGTGAAGACCACCGCGGTGCTGGACGGCGACGAGTACGTGATCAACGGCTCGAAGACCTTTATCACCAACGGCTGGCTGGCCGACCTGGTCATCGTGGTGGCCAAGACCGATCCCAAGGCCGGGGCCAAGGGCACCAGTCTGTTCCTGGTGGAGGCGGGTACGCCGGGCTTCGCCAAGGGCAAGCGCCTGGAGAAGGTGGGCATGAAGGCGCAGGACACCTCCGAGCTGTTCTTCCAGGACGTGCGCGTCCCCAAGGAAAACCTGCTGGGGCAGGCCGGCATGGGCTTCGCCTACCTGATGCAGGAGCTGCCGCAGGAGCGCCTGACCGTCGGCGTCGGCGCCCTGGCCTCGGCCGAGGCGGCGCTGCAGTGGACGCTGGACTACACCCGCGAGCGCAAGGCGTTCGGCAAGGCGGTGGCGGACTTCCAGAACACCCGCTTCAAGCTGGCCGAGATGGCCACCGAGATCGAGGTCGGCCGGGTGTTCGTCGACCGCTGCCTGGAGCTGCATCTGCAGGGCAAGCTGGATGTGCCCACCGCGGCGATGCTCAAGTACTGGGGCACCGACCTGCAGTGCAAGGTGCTCGACGAGTGCGTGCAGCTGCACGGCGGCTACGGCTACATGTGGGAATACCCGGTGGCGCGCGCCTGGGCCGACGCGCGGGTGCAGCGCATCTACGCCGGCACCAACGAGATCATGAAGGAAATCATCGCCCGCTCGCTGGTCTGAGTGCGGTGATGGCAAGAAAAAGCCCGGCATTGCCGGGCTTTTTCGTTTGAGTCGGGATCAGGGCGCCGGGTTGGGCTGCGCCTTGTGGATCGCCTCGATGCCGGCCAGCACGTCCTCGGAGAGTCGTAGCTCGGCGCTGGCCAGGTTGCTGTCCAGTTGCGCCAGGCTGGTGGCGCCGATGATGTTGCTGGTGACGAAGGGCTGTGCGGTGACGAAGGCCAGGGCCATCTGCGCCGGATCCAGGCCGTGTGCACGGGCCAGGGCGACGTAACGCGAGCAGGCCGCCTCCGACTGCGGGTTGGTGTAGCGGGTGAAGCGGCTGAACAGGCTGATGCGCGCGCCGGCCGGCCGCGCGCCGCCCTCGTACTTGCCGCTGAGCATGCCGAAGGCCAGCGGCGAGTAGGCCAGCAGGCCGCACTGCTCGCGCATCGCCACCTCCGCCAGGCCCACCTCGAAGCTGCGGTTGAGCAGGTTGTAGGGGTTCTGGATCGACACCGCACGCGGCCAGCCGTGGCTCTCGGCCAGTTGCAGGAACTTCATGGTGCCCCAGGGCGTTTCGTTGGACAGGCCGATGTGGCGGATCTTGCCGGCCTTGACCTGCTCGTCGAGCACTTGCAGGGTTTCTTCCAGCGGCGTGAAGTCCGCTTCCTGATGCTGGTAGCCGAGCTGGCCGAAGAAGTTGGTCGGGCGTTCCGGCCAGTGCAGCTGGTAGAGGTCGATCCAGTCGGTCTGCAGGCGTTTCAGGCTTGCGTCCAGCGCCGCGACTATATTCGCGCGGTCGAATTTCAACTGGCCGCCGCGGATATGGCCGATGCCGTTGCCGGGGCCGGCGATCTTGCTCGCCAGAATCCAGTCGGCGCGGTCGCCCCGCTGCCTGAAGTAGCTGCCGATGATCTGTTCGGTGCGGCTGTAGGTCTCGGCGCGCGGCGGCACCGGGTACATCTCGGCGGTATCCATGAAATTGATGCCGCAGGCCTTGGCGCGCTCGATCTGGGCATGGCCCTCGGCCTCGCTGTTCTGTTCGCCCCAGGTCATGGTGCCCAGGCAGAGGGCGCTGACCCTGAGGTCGGTACGGCCCAGCTGACGGTATTCCATTGCTGACTCCTAGTTTTCGACTGCAGGTGAGAGGGTGCATCAAAGCAGGTTGCTATTTTCGCTGCAATCGGCATAATTCCGCGGCTCTCGACGCGGGAACGCCTAGCTCGCTGACAGAGAAGGTGGGGATGCCTAGCCCGCCGAACACCCCGCCGTAGCGGACGCGCTGACCCGAGCCCCCGATAGCGTCTGTTTCCGGCCGTCTTTGACTTGTCAAAGCAAGCACTATTCAGTAAGATCCGCCGTCTTATTTTCAGGGCGGCCCCTGAGGCTATAGCGAATGAAGACTTTTACTGCAAAACCGGAAACTGTTAAGCGCGACTGGTACGTCGTCGACGCTGCAGGTCAGACCCTGGGTCGTCTGGCCACCGAAATCGCCAGCCGTCTGCGCGGCAAGCACAAGCCCGAGTACACCCCGCACGTCGACACTGGCGATTACATCGTCGTGATCAACGCCGAGCAGGTGCGTGTCACCGGTGCCAAGACCAGCGACAAGATGTACTACTCCCACTCCGGTTTCCCGGGCGGCATCAAGTCGATCAACTTCGAGAAGCTGATCGCTCGTGCTCCTGAGCGCGTGATCGAGACCGCGGTCAAAGGCATGCTGCCGAAGAACCCGCTGGGTCGCGACATGTACCGTAAGCTGAAGGTGTACAAGGGTGCCGTCCACCCGCACACCGCTCAGCAGCCCCAAGAACTGAAGATTTAACGGAATAGTTCATTATGTCGGCGACTCAAAACTACGGCACTGGCCGTCGCAAGACCGCAACCGCGCGCGTATTCCTGCGTCCGGGCACCGGTAACATCTCCATCAACAACCGCAGCCTGGATACCTTCTTCGGCCGCGAGACCGCTCGCATGGTCGTGCGTCAGCCGCTGGAGCTGACCGAGACCACCGAGAAGTTCGACATCTACGTTACCGTTATCGGTGGCGGTGTCAGCGGTCAGGCCGGTGCCATCCGTCACGGCATCACCCGCGCCCTGATCGAGTACGACGAGACCCTGCGCAGCCCGCTGCGTAAAGCCGGTTACGTCACTCGCGACGCCCGTGAAGTCGAGCGTAAGAAAGTCGGTCTGCGCAAAGCGCGTAAGCGTCCGCAGTACTCCAAGCGTTAATTCGCTGGCGCTTTCGAAGACGCCCAGTTTCCTTTCGGAACTGGGCGTTTTTTATGGGCGCGACAAAACGCTGCGACAACGTGCCGCAGCCGCGCAAGCCGCGCGCGACAAGGCTTTCGCCGGACTGTTCGGGGGTAATTACCTTGTCAGAAAAGGGGCTTTTCTTTACCATTTGGCGAATTTTTTGCGCGGCCCGATTTTTACTTAGTAGAGGCCTGAACAACAGGCCACAAAGCTGATGGGAGACGACTGAATGAGCAATGACGGCGTGAATGCAGGCCGACGTCGCTTCCTGGTGGCAGCCACTTCCGTGGTGGGTGCTGCCGGAGCGGTAGGTGCTGCGACTCCGTTCGTGGGGTCATGGTTCCCCAGTGCCAAGGCCAAGGCGGCCGGGGCACCGGTGAAGGTGAACGTCAGCAAGATCGAGGCGGGTCAGCAGATGGTTGCTGAGTGGCGCGGTCAGCCGGTGTTCATCGTGCGCCGTACCGAGGAGATCCTGGCCAACCTGACCAAGATCGAAGGCGGCATGGCCGACCCCGAATCCGCTGCCTCGGTGCAGCCGGAGTACGTCGACAAGAAGACCCGTTCGATCAAGCCCGAGCTGCTGGTGCTGGTCGGCCTGTGCACCCACCTGGGCTGCGCACCGTCCTTCCGCCCGGAAGTGGCCCCGGCCGACCTCGGTCCGGATTGGGTCGGTGGCTATTTCTGCCCCTGCCACGGTTCGCGCTACGACCTCGCCGGCCGCGTCTACAAGGCTCAGCCCGCGCCGTTGAACCTGCCAGTGCCGCCGCACACCTACGAGACGGATGATGTGATCATCATCGGTGTGGACCAGGAGAACGCCTGATGAGCAAATTCATGGAATGGGTGGATGCGCGCTTCCCCGCCACCAAGATGTGGGAAGACCATCTGTCCAAGTACTACGCACCGAAGAACTTCAACTTCTTCTACTTCTTCGGCTCCCTGGCGCTGCTGGTGCTGGTCAACCAGATCGTCACCGGCATCTGGCTGACCATGAGCTTCGAGCCTTCGGCCGAGGGCGCCTTCGCCTCCGTCGAATACATCATGCGCGACGTCGAGTACGGCTGGATTCTGCGCTACCTGCACTCCACCGGCGCTTCGGCGTTCTTCGTGGTGGTCTACCTGCACATGTTCCGCGGTCTGCTCTACGGCTCCTACCAGAAGCCGCGCGAGCTGGTGTGGATCTTCGGCATGCTGATCTACCTGATGCTGATGGCCGAGGCCTTCATGGGCTACCTGCTGCCCTGGGGCCAGATGTCCTACTGGGGCGCCCAGGTGATCATCTCGCTGTTCGGCGCCATCCCGGTGATCGGCGACGACCTGACCCAGTGGATTCGCGGTGACTACCTGATTTCCGGCATCACCCTGAACCGCTTCTTCGCCCTGCACGTGATCGCCCTGCCGATCGTGATTCTCGGCCTGGTGGTGCTGCACATCCTGGCGCTGCACGAAGTCGGCTCGAACAATCCGGACGGCGTCGACATCAAGAAGAACAAGGACGAGAACGGTGTGCCGCTGGACGGCATCGCCTTCCACCCTTACTACACCGTGAAAGATATCGTCGGCGTGGTGGTGTTCCTCTTCGTGTTCTGCTTCGTGGTGTTCTTCTTCCCGGAAATGGGCGGTTACTTCCTCGAGAAGCCGAACTTCGAAGCGGCCAACCCGTTCAAGACCCCTGAGCATATCGCCCCGGTGTGGTACTTCACCCCCTACTACGCGATCCTCCGCGCGGTGCCGGACAAGCTGCTTGGCGTCATTGCCATGGGCGCGGCCATCGCGGTGCTGTTCGTCCTGCCGTGGCTCGACCGTAGCCCGGTCAAGTCCATGCGCTACAAGGGCTGGCTGAGCAAGATCTGGCTGGTGATCTTCTGCATTTCCTTCGTCATCCTCGGCGTACTGGGCGTGCTGTCGCCGACTCCGGGTCGTACCCTGCTGTCGCAGGTGTGCACCTTCCTGTACTTCGCGTACTTCATCCTGATGCCGTTCTACACCAGGATGGAGAAGACCAAACCGGTTCCGGAAAGGGTGACTGGCTGATGAAAAAGCTCTTCGCTGCATTTGTGATCGCTGCGCTGCCGGCCCTGGCCCTGGGCGCAGCCAGCAACTATCCGCTGGACAAAGTGGATATCGACCTGCGCGACAAGGCCGCCATGCAGGACGGCGCGCGCACCTTCGCCAACTACTGCATGGGCTGCCACTCGGCCCAGTACCAGCGTTACGAGCGCGTGGCCGACGACCTCGGCATTCCGCACGAGATCATGCTGGAGAACCTGGTGTTCACCGATGCCAAGATCGGCGACCACATGAAGATCGGCATGAAGCCGGACGACGCCAAGGCCTGGTTTGGTGCGGCGCCGCCCGACCTGACCCTGGTCGCCCGGGTACGCGGTAACGACTGGCTGTACACCTACCTGCGCACCTTCTACGCCGACCCGGCACGTCCGCTGGGCGCCAACAACAAGGTGTTCCCCAACGTCGGCATGCCCAACGTGCTGGTCGGTCTGCAGGGCAACCAGGTGATCGGCTGCAAGCAGGTGCAGGTGGTGGAGAACGGCAAGAAGCAGTTCGACCCGCTGACCGGCACCCCGATCACTCACGAAGCCTGCGACCAGCTGACCGTCGAGCCGAACAGCGGCAGCCTGAGCGAGGCCGAGTTCGACGAGAAGATCAAGAACCTGGTGACCTTCCTGGCCTACTCGGCCAACCCGGTCAAACTGGAGTCCCAGCGCATCGGCACCTACGTGCTGCTGTACCTGGCCTTCTTCTTCGTCTTCGCCTACCTGCTCAAGCGCGAATACTGGAAGGACGTGCACTAAGCCGCTTTACCCCTGCTGTCGACCTGCGCGCCCTATATGGGCGCGCAGGTTTTTGTGACCTGCCATCCCTGGCGGCTACCCCTGCGGGGCCGTCGCAAGCGACGTCAAAAATTGCTCCCGGCAATTTTTCCTGCTTCTGATAAATCCAAAACGCGAGGAGGATCGCCATGGCGGTGACCAATAGGTTGACCTGCTACTCCGACCCCGCCGACCACTATTCCCATCGCGTGCGTCTGGTGCTCGCCGAGAAAGGTGTCAGCGTCGAGATCGTCGATGTCGAGCTGGGCCGCTGTCCGCCCAAGCTGGCCGAACTCAATCCCTACGGCAGCGTGCCGACCCTGGTCGACCGCGACCTGGCGCTGTACGAATCGTCCGTGGTGATGGAATATCTGGATGAGCGTTACCCGCATCCGCCGCTGTTGCCGGTGTATCCGGTGGCGCGCGCCAACAGCCGCCTGCTGATGCACCGTATCCAGCGCGACTGGTGCGCCCTGGTCGACCGCATTCTCGACAAGCGCAGCAAGGAGGCCGAGCGCCAGCTGGCGCGCAAGGAGTTGCGCGAGAGCCTGACCGGCGTGTCGCCGCTGTTCGCCGACAAGCCGTTCTTTCTCAGTGACGAGTTGAGCCTGGTGGATTGCTGCCTGCTGCCGATTCTCTGGCGTTTGCCGCGGCTGGGGATCGAGTTGCCGCGACCGGCCAAGCCGCTGCTCGACTACATGGAACGGCAGTTCGCCCGCGAGGCCTTCCAGGCCAGTCTGTCCGCCGCCGAGCGCGAAATGCGCTGAGAAGGAGAAAACCATGAATTCCAGCCGTCCCTACCTGGTGCGCGCCCTGTACGAGTGGATAGTCGACAACGACTGCACCCCGCACCTGCTGGTCAATGCCGAATACCCCGGGGTGCAGGTGCCGCCGGGCTTCGCCAGCGACGGGCAGATCGTGCTCAACGCATCGCCCGGCGCGGTGCGACACCTGCATATGGACAATCAGGCGGTGAGCTTCGAGGGGCGCTTCGGCGGCGTGGCTCACAGCCTGTACATCCCGGCCGCGGCGATCCTGGCGATCTATGCGCGGGAGAACGGCCAGGGCATGGTCTTCGACATGGAACCACCGCAGGCGGACGACGAAGACGAGCAAGGTCCGGACGACGACGGCCCGTCCGGCGGCGAGCCGCCGCGGCCCAGCGGTCGGCCGAGCCTCAAGGTGGTCAAGTAGGGCTGCTGCAGGCCAGGGCAAGAAAAAGTTGCATGACAATAAAAACGGGCGCCAATGGGCGCCCGTTTTTACTTGCAGCTTGCGGGGGCGGCGGCCATCCGCCTTATGGTTTGCCGCTGCCTCAGTTGGTGTACTCGAACAGGCGCACCACCTTCTGCACCCCGGCCACGCCCTGCACCACGCGGGTGGCGGCGTTGGCTTCCTCGCGGGTCACCAGGCCGAGCAAGTAAACGATGCCGTTTTCGGTGACCACCTTGATCCGCGTGCTCGGCACCGTGGCGTCGGCGAGCATCTGGGTCTTGATCTTGGTGGTCAGCAGCGAGTCGTTGCTGCGCGCCAGCAGCGAGGCCGGTTGCTGCACCTGCAGCTCGTTATAGACCTTCTTCACCCCCTGCACGCGGCGCGCGGCCTGGGCAGCGGCGTCCTTCAGCTCGCTGCGCGGGGTCTGTCCGGCGAGCAGAATCACGCCGTTGTAGCTGGTGACGATGATCCGCGAGGTCGGGCTGGCCAGGTCGGCGTGGGCCTTGCTGACCTGGGTGGCGACATCCGGGCCGAGGAACTGGTCGTCGATCTTGTTGCCGATGCTGCGGCTGCCGCAGCCGGCCAGGCTCAGGGTAACGGCCAGAGCGGCCAGGATCAGGGCGGAACGCTTCATTCTTCACTCCCGAATAGTTGACTGTCGATCAGGTCGCAGAGGCAGTGGATGGCCAGCAGGTGGACCTCCTGGATGCGTGCGGTGACTTTGGCCGGCACGCGGATCTCCACGTCCTCGGGCAGCAGCAGCGAGGCCATGCCGCCGCCGTCGCGGCCGGTGAGGGCGACCACGGTCATCTCGCGGTCGTGGGCCGCCTGGATGGCCTGGATCACGTTGGCCGAGTTGCCGCTGGTGGAGATGGCCAGCAGCACGTCGCCGGGCTGGCCGAGGGCGCGGATCTGCTTGGAGAACACCTCGTTGTAGCTGTAGTCGTTGGCGATCGAGGTGATGGTCGAGCTGTCGGTGGTCAGGGCGATGGCCGGCAGGCTGGGGCGCTCGCGCTCGAAGCGGTTGAGCAGCTCGGAGGAGAAGTGCTGAGCATCGCCGGCCGAGCCGCCGTTGCCGCAGGAGAGAATCTTGCCCTCGTTGAGCAGGGCCTGAACCATCACCAGGCTGGCGTGCTCGATGTAGGGAACCAGGACTTCCATGGCCTGTTGCTTGGTGTCGATGCTGGCTTGGAACAGCTGGCGGATTCGGGATTGCATGTCCATCGGTTAAACCTTGAGTGTGCGGCCGTCAGGCGTCGAAGGCGTTCTTGATCCAGTCGAGGCCGGGGCCGCCGATGGCGACCACGTCGAAGCGGCAGGGGTGGCGGGCCCAGCGAGACTGCTGCTGGAGGAAGAGCTCGGCGGCCATGATCAACTTGCCGCGCTTGCGCGCATCGATACTCTCCAGGGCGCCGCCCCAGGCGCTGTGACGGCGGGCGCGGACTTCGACGAATACTACTGTATCGCCGTCGAGCATGACCAGATCGAGCTCGCCGCGGCGACAGCTCCAGTTCCGTTCGATCAAGCGCAGGCCGTTACGTTCCAGATGCTCTCGGGCTGCCTGTTCGGCGGCCCGGCCGAGCTCGTTGTGGGCACTCAATTGAGCGCGTCGGGAAGGCGCTGGACCTGGCCGCCGCGGAACTCGGCCCAGGGCAACTGGCGTTCGATGCGCTGCGCCGGGTTGAGGCTGAGGCTGCCGGACAGGCCGTCGATGCGCGACTCCGGCAGGGCCTTGAGCTGGCCCAGGCGCGGCGCCAGGCGGTAGGCGTCGACGCCCATGGCGTACAGCCGGCCGAGGCTGCCGGCGGCCTGCGGCCACTGACCGCTGACCTGCTGGCGCAGCGGATCCTGCGCGTCCAGCAGCCAGGGCGTCTCGCAGAAGCGGATGCCTTCCAGGTCCTGGTACTGCGCCTGGCTGTGGGCGCCGGTGAACAGGTGCGAGGTGGCGTACACCGGTACGTCGCCGGCGTACTGGAAGGCCAGGGTCGGCTTGATCTGCTGCGCCTGTTGCGGGGTGGCGGCGAGGAAGATGAAGTCGATGTCCTGGCGCCGCGCCGGCTGGGCGTCGAGGTTGGTGCCCAGGGTGTTCTGCAGGCGACGGGCGCGGGCCTCGCTTTCACGCAGCTGGAACAGGTCGGCGATCTGCCGGGCCAGTTCCACCGGCTGGTCGACGTGTTCGGCGGCGATCAGGCTGCCGCCCTGGGCCTGCCAGCTCTGGCGGAAGGCTTCCAGCACGCGGTCGCCCCAGTCGCCGCGCGGCACCAGGGCCACGGCGCGGCGCATGCCATCGTCCCAGGCGCGACGGGCCACTTCGCGGGCCTCGTCCTCGGCGGCCAGGCCGAACTGGAACAGCTGGGCCGGGCCTTCCTGGCCGGCGTCGCTGTAGTTCAGCGCCAGGGTGGTGATCGGCAGCTGCTCGCGCTCGCTGAGCTGCTTGACCAGCGGCTTCTCCAGCGGGCCGACCACCAGTTGCACGCCGTCGGCCTGGGCCTGCTGGTAGAAGGCGTCCAGCGAGCCGATGCGGGCGCTGTCGTAGAGTTGGATCTGCGGCGGGTTCTGGCCGGCCTGCTGGGCTTCGTAATGGGCGGCGAGGAAGCCGTCGCGCAGGGCGCGGGCGACGCTGGCCAGTTGGCCTTCCTGGGGCAGCAGCAGGGCGATGCGGGTCAGCGGCTGGCTGGCCAGCTCGCGCAGCTTGCCCAGCGCCTCGGGCAGCTGTTCGGCGGCCGGGTGTTGCGGGTTCTGCGCGACCCATTGGTCGATGGCGGCTTGCTGCTGCTCCAGGGTGGCGCCGGCCTTGGTCACGCGCGCCAGTTCCAGCCAGCCGGCCAGGTCGCTGTCGGCGCCGGCCGAGGTCTGCGGCGGCAGGGTGGAAACCAGGGCCCAGATGCTTTCATGGTTGTCGTGGGCGGCCTGGCCGCTGAGCAGCGGGGCGATGAACACCCGCTCGCGGGCGGCTGCCAGGGCCTGGCCGTCGGCTTCCAGGGCGCGGGCGCGGACCAGTTGGGTACGGATCTGCTGCTCCACCGGCAGCTCGGCCAGGCGCTCCAGGCTGGGATGTTGCAGGGCCTGCAGGGCGCTCTTGGGCTGCTGGCGGGCCAGCGCCAGTTCGGCGTCCAGGGTGCTGGCGAAGATCTGCTGGGCTGGCGCCAGGGCGGCCAGGTCGATCTGTTCGCGGATGCGCGCGGCGCGGGCGATGTCCTTCTGCTGATAGGCCTGGTCGGCGGCGGACAGGCGCAGCAGGGCGGCCTGCTCCGGCTTGCTTTCGGCGGCCTGCTGGAGCATCTGCTCGATGCTGGCCTGTGGGGTGCGCGGCAGCTGACCCAGGGTGTTGGAGGGCGAGCTGGCGCAGGCGGCGAGCAGGCCGGCCAGGCAAAGGACGGAAAGGGGGCGCAGGCTAGCGATCATCGGGGCATCCTGGTGCTTGAGCGAATCAGGCGGCGATTGTACCCAAGCCCTGCAGTCGGTGCGATGTTGCCGGGGTGGAAGCGGCTAGAATGAGCGCTCTTTCAATTAACGAGGTGTTTCCAGTGAGTCATTCCGCCGTTGCCAGTGCTCAGCCCGGCACCCTCTACGTGGTCGCCACGCCGATCGGCAACCTGGACGACATCAGTGCCCGCGCCCTGCGGGTTCTGCGCGACGTGGCGTTGATCGCCGCCGAAGACACCCGTCACTCGATGCGCCTGCTGCAGCATTTCGGCATCGAAACGCCGCTGGCGGCCTGCCATGAGCACAACGAGCGCGACCAGGGCGGGCGCTTTCTCGCCAAGCTGGAGGCCGGCGAGGATGTGGCGCTGATCTCCGATGCGGGCACGCCGCTGATCTCCGATCCCGGCTACCACCTGGTGCGCCAGGCGCGAGCCGCCGGCTTCGCCGTGGTGCCGGTGCCGGGGGCCTGTGCGCTGATCGCCGCGCTGTCGGCCGCCGGCCTGCCGTCGGATCGCTTCATCTTCGAGGGTTTTCTGCCGGCCAAGGCCGTGGGGCGGCGCGCGCGCCTGGAGCAGGTGCGCGAGGAGCCGCGCACGCTGATCTTCTACGAGGCGCCGCACCGGATTCTCGAGTGCCTGGAGGACATGCGTGCGGTGTTCGGCGACGAGCGTCCGGCGCTGCTGGCCCGCGAGCTGACCAAGACCTTCGAGACCCTCAAGGGCCTGCCGCTGGCCGAACTGTGCGCCTGGGTGGCCGGCGACAGCAATCAGCAGCGCGGCGAGTGCGTGGTGCTGGTAGCCGGCTGGCAGGCGCCGGAAGGCGAGGAGGCGGTCAGCGCCGAGGCGCTGCGGGTACTCGACCTGCTGCTGGCGGAAATGCCGCTCAAGCGCGCGGCGGCGTTGGCCGCCGAGATCACCGGGGTGCGCAAGAACCTGCTCTACCAGGTGGCGCTGACGCGCCAGGGATGAGCTCGCTCCTGCAAGGGGCAGGCTGCTTTTTCTTGCAGCTTGTGGCTTGCCGCTTGCGGCTTTGTTACCCTTGCCGGCGGAGAGTTGATCGGACAGTCGCTGCCTTCGCAAGAAGGGGGAGGAAAGTCCGGGCTCCATAGGGCGGAGTGCCAGGTAACCCCTGGGAGGCGCGAGCCTACGGAAAGTGCCACAGAAAATAACCGCCTAAGCGCTTCGGCGCCGGTAAGGGTGAAAAGGTGCGGTAAGAGCGCACCGCACGGCTGGCAACAGTCCGTGGCTAGGTAAACCCCACTCGGAGCAAGACCAAATAGGGTTCCATTGGCGTGGCCCGCGCTGGAACCGGGTAGGTTGCTAAAGGCGTGCAGTGATGTACGTCGTAGAGGAATGACTGTCCTCGACAGAACCCGGCTTACAGATCGACTCTCCACCTCTTTTTCCCCTCGATTTGCGCTTTTACTTCCCGCCTTTCTAATACCGAAAAAATCTTACTCTTAACAAATTACTTTAAGTTCGAATTTCAGCTCTCTGGAATAGCTGGTTTTTGTCTCTCGACTACCCCTTCCAGCATCGCTTTTTTCCTCGCTTTCGTTCGCTAAATCTCCGTCCTGTAAGGATTTTTCCCTTCTGGCGCGCCTTGACGGTGGGGCGTACGCATTCCTATAGTGTGCGCAAGTGGTGAGAAGTGGCATGAAGTGGGTTTTTTTGGGCATGGAAAGCTAATTACAGGGGAAGCGCAGCCGTGTTTCGCGGAGCTAACGCCATCAGTCTCGACGCCAAAGGGCGCCTCGCGATGCCGAGTCGGTATCGCGACGAGCTCGTTTCGCGTTGTGCCGGCCAGCTCATCGTCACCATCGATGCCGTCGACCCCTGCCTCTGTGTCTACCCGCTGGCCGAATGGGAGCTGATCGAGAACAAGCTGCGCGAACTGGCCTCCTTCCGTGAAGAGAACCGCCGCCTGCAGCGCCTGCTGATCGGCAACGCCGTCGACCTCGAGCTGGATGCCAGCGGCCGTTTCCTGGTGCCGCCGCGCTTGCGCGAGTACGCCAAGCTGGACAAGCGGGCGATGCTCGTCGGCCAGCTCAACAAGTTTCAACTCTGGGACGAAGATACCTGGAATGCCGTAGCCGAAGCCGATCTGGCTGCCATCAAGCAGCCCGGCGCCCTTTCCGACGACTTGCGTGATCTGATCCTGTGACCATGACCGATAGCACCTTGCGCCATATCACCGTGCTGCTCGACGAGGCCGTCGAGGGGCTCGCCGTGCGCGCCGGCGGCTGCTACTTGGACGGCACCTTCGGTCGCGGCGGACACAGTCGGCTGATCTTGCAGAAGCTCGGCCCAGACGGGCGGCTCCTGGGGTTCGACAAGGACCCCCTGGCGATAGCCACCGGGGAAGCATTGGCGGCCGAAGACGGCCGCTTTGTCGTTGTGCAGCGCAGTTTTGCGGAACTCGGCGAGGAAGTCGCTGTCCGCGGCCTGGTCGGCAAGGTCGCCGGCATCCTGCTGGACCTCGGCGTGTCGTCGCCGCAGCTGGACGATCCCGAGCGCGGCTTCAGCTTCCTCAACGACGGCCCGCTGGATATGCGCATGAACCCCGCAGTGGGCGTCAGCGCGGCGGACTGGATCGCCACGGCCGCCGAAGACGAGATCGCCCGCGTGCTCAAGGACTACGGCGAAGAGCGTTTCGCCAAGCGCATGGCGCGTGCCGTGGTGCAGCGCCGCGAGCAGCAGCCCTTTACCCGCACCGCCGACCTGGCGCAGGTGCTGACCGTGGCCAACCCGGCCTGGGAGAAGGGCAAGAACCCGGCGACCCGCGCCTTCCAGGGCATTCGTATCTATATCAACAACGAACTGGGCGACCTCGAGCGCGGCCTCGACGCGGCGCTGGAAGCGCTGGAAGTCGGCGGTCGCCTGGTGGTGATCAGCTTCCACTCGCTGGAAGACCGCATCGTCAAGCAGTTCATGAGGCGCCAGGCCAAGGGCGAGGCGGACAAGCTGCCGCGCGATCTGCCGATCATCCCCAAGGCCTTCGAGCCGCGCCTGAAACTGATCGGCAAGCCGGTCTTCGCCGGCGAAGCCGAGCTCAAGGCCAACCCGCGCTCGCGCAGCGCGGTGATGCGCATCGCGGAGAAACTGCGGTGAACCTGCGTCTCGGCAAGACCATGCCCAGCGGCAGCCTGCTGATGCTGGTGCTGTTCATCGCGGTGCTGCTGTCGGCCCTGGCGGTGTCCTACAGCGCGCACTGGAACCGCCAGCTGCTCAACGAGTTGTACGGTGAGCTCAGCGTGCGCGACAAGGCGCAGGCCGAGTGGGGCCGACTGATTCTCGAACAAAGCACCTGGACCGCGCACAACCGCATCGAGGCGCTGGCCAGCGAGCGGCTGCAGATGCGCATTCCCGACCCCGCCGAAGTGCGCATGGTGCAGCCATGATCGGCCTCGAAGGCGCGCTCTACCCCTGGCGCTTCCGCCTGGTGCTGGCCCTGCTGGCGCTGATGGTCGGCGCCATCGCCTGGCGCATGCTCGATCTGCAGGTGCTCGACCACGATTTCCTCAAGGCCCATGGCGATGCGCGCAGCGTGCGGCACATCCCGATTCCGGCGCACCGCGGCCTGATCACCGACCGCAACGGCGAGCCACTGGCGGTGAGCACCCCGGTCACCACCCTGTGGGCCAATGGCAAGGAACTGCAGGCCGGGCGCGAGCGCTGGCCGGCGCTGGCCGCCGCCCTGGGCCAGGAGCCCAAGGCCTTCGCCGAACGCTTGCAGCAGAACAAGGAGCGCGAGTTCATGTACCTGGTGCGCGGCCTGACCCCGGAGAAGGGCCAGAGCGTGCTCGACCTCAAGGTGCCGGGCGTCTACGCCATCGAGGAATTCCGCCGCTTCTACCCGGCCGGCGAAGTGGCGGCCCATGTGGTCGGCTTCACCGATATCGACGACCGTGGTCGCGAAGGCATGGAGCTGGCCTATGAAGAATGGCTGGCCGGCGTGCCGGGCAAGCGCCAGGTGCTCAAGGACCGCCGCGGCAAGCTGATCAAGGACGTCCAGGTCGCGCAGAACGCCAAGGCTGGCAAGGCCTTGGCGTTGTCCATCGACCTGCGTCTGCAGTACCTGGCCCATCGCGAGCTGCGCAACGCGCTGCTGGAACACGACGCCAAGGCCGGCAGCCTGGTGATGGTCGACGTCAAGACCGGCGAAGTGCTGGCCATGGTCAATCACCCCACCTACAACCCCAACAACCGGCGCAACCTGACCCCGGCGGCGATGCGCAACCGCGCCATGATCGACGTGTTCGAGCCCGGCTCGACCATCAAGCCGCTGTCGATGGCCGCCGCCCTGGAGACCGGACGCTGGAAGCCCAGCGATATCGTCCAGGTGGGTAACGGCACGCTGCAGATCGGCCGTTACAACATCCGCGACGTGTCCCGCACCCAGGGCCCGGCGCTGGATTTGCCTGGCATCCTGATCAATTCCAGTAACGTCGGCATGAGCAAGATCGCCTTCGACGTCGGCGGCGAGCAGCTCTACGAAGTGTTCAGCAAGCTGGGCTTCGGTCGCGACACCGGTCTGGGCTTTCCCGGCGAGCGGGTCGGCAATCTGCCCAACCACCGCCAGTGGCGCCAGGCCGAGACCGCCACGCTGTCCTACGGCTACGGCCTGTCGGTGACCGCGGTGCAGCTGGCCCACGCCTACGCCGCGCTGGGTAACGGCGGCGGCATGGTGCCGCTGTCGATGATCCGCGTGGACAGCACGCCGGGCTCGATGCAGGTGGTGCCGCCCGAGGTGGCCAAGACCCTGCAGGGCATGTTGCAACAGGTCATCGAGTCCCCGCGCGGCGCCGTGCGCGCCCAGGTGCCGGGCTACCACGTGGCCGGCAAGAGCGGTACGGCGCGCAAGACCAGCGTCGGTACCAAGGGCTACCAGGCCAACTCCTACCGTTCGCTGTTCGCCGGCTTCGCCCCGGCGCAGAACCCGCGCATCGCCATGGTGGTGGTGGTCGACGAGCCCGGCAAGGGCGCCTATTACGGCGGCCTGATCTCCGCGCCGGTATTCAGCCGGGTGATGGCCGGTTCGCTGCGCCTGATGAATATCGCGCCGGACAACCTGCCGCCGCCGGAGCAGAAGGTAGCCGCCATGACCCAGGGAGGGCGCAACTGATGCCCATGCCACTCAATCAATTGCTGCCGGCCGCCGAGAGCGCCGTGCTGATTCGCGAACTGACCCTGGACAGCCGCAAGGTGCGCCCGGGCGACCTGTTCCTCGCCGTGCCCGGCACCCAGCAGGATGGCCGCGTGCATATCGCCGACGCCGTCGCCCGCGGCGCCGCCGCGGTGGCCTACGAGGCCGAAGGGGCTGCCCCCATGCACGCCGAAACTGCGGTGCTGGTGCCGGTCAAGGGGCTGGCCGGCCAGCTGTCGGCCATCGCCGGGCGCTTCTATGGCGAGCCGAGCCGCGGCCTGCACCTGGTCGGCATCACCGGCACCAACGGCAAGACCAGCGTCAGCCAGCTGCTGGCCCAGGCGCTGGACCTGCTCGGCCAGCGTTGCGGCATAGTCGGTACCCTGGGCAACGGTTTCCACGGCGCGCTGGAACAGGGCAAGCACACCACGCCCGACCCGGTCGGGGTGCAGGCCACCCTGGCCGGCCTCAAGCAGGCCGGCGCCCGCGCGGTGGCCATGGAAGTGTCGTCCCACGGCTTGGATCAGGGCCGAGTGGCGGCGCTGGAGTTCGACGTCGCGGTGTTCACCAACCTGTCGCGCGACCACCTCGATTACCACGGCGACATGCAGGCCTACGGTGCGGCCAAGGCCAAGCTGTTCGCCTGGCCGAACCTGCGTTGCCGGGTGATCAATCTGGATGACGCCTTCGGTCAGGAGCTGGCGCAGCAGGCGCATGATTCGCGCCTGATCGGCTACAGCCTGAGCGACGCCGGCGCCTTCGTTTATTGCAGCGAAGCGCAGTTCGATGATCATGGCGTACGTGCGCGCCTGGTCACCCCGCGTGGCGAAGGCATGCTGCGCAGCAACCTGCTCGGCTGCTTCAACCTCAGCAACCTGCTGGCGGTGGTCGGCGCGCTGCTGGGCATGGACTACGGTCTCGACGAGATTCTCCAGGTGCTGCCGCAGCTGCAGGGGCCGGCCGGGCGCATGCAGCGCCTCGGCGGCGGCGACCGGCCGCTGGTGGTGGTGGATTACGCGCACACCCCGGACGCCCTGGAGAAGGTGCTCGAGGCCATGCGCCCGCACGTGCGCGGGCGGCTGATCTGCCTGTTCGGCTGCGGCGGCGACCGCGACCGCGGCAAGCGCCCGCTGATGGCCGCGGCGGCCGAGCGTCTGGCCGATGCGGTGTGGGTCACCGACGACAATCCGCGCAGCGAAGACCCCGCGCAGATCATCAAGGATATCCGCGCCGGCCTCAAAGCACCGGATGCCGTGCAGTTCGTCCCGGGGCGCGGCGAGGCCATCGCCCGCCTGGTGGCGCAGGCCGAGGCCGCCGATGTGCTGGTGCTGGCCGGCAAGGGTCACGAGGATTACCAGGAGATCATGGGCGTGCGTCACCCCTTCTCCGATCTGATCGAGGCGAACAAGGCCCTGGCGGTCTGGGAGGCGGCCCATGCTTAAACCCTGGCTGCTCGGCGAAGTCGCCGGCCCTCTCAACGCCCGCCTGATCGGTACCGACGTCGCCTTCTCCGCCGTCGGCACCGACAGCCGTACCATCGCCCCTGGCCAGCTGTTCGTGGCGCTGACCGGGCCGCGCTTCGACGGCCATGACTACCTGGCCGAAGTCGCCGCCAAGGGCGCGGTCGCCGCGCTGGTCGAGCGTGAGGTGGCCAATGCACCGCTGCCGCAGCTGCTGGTGGCCGATAGCCGCCTGGCCCTCGGCCAGCTCGGCGCGCTGAATCGCCAGGCCTTCAGCGGCCCGCTGGCGGCCGTGACCGGTTCCAGCGGCAAGACCAGCGTCAAGGAGATGCTCGCCGCCATTCTGCGCGCCGGCCTGAACGGTGCAGTGCTGGCCACCCGCGGCAACCTCAACAACGACCTCGGCGCGCCGCTGACCCTGCTCGAACTGGCGCCGGAGCACCGCGCCGGGGTGATCGAGCTGGGCGCCAACCATGTCGGCGAGATCGCCTACACCGTTAGCCTGACCCGGCCGCAGGTGGCGATCATCACCAATGCCGGCAATGCTCACGTCGGCGAGTTCGGCGGCCCGGAAAAGATTGTCCAGGCCAAGGGCGAGATTCTCGAAGGCCTGCCGCAGGACGGCGTGGCCGTGCTCAATCTGGACGACAAGGCTTTCGCCATCTGGCAGCAACGGGCCGCCGGGCGCCGGGTGCTGAGCTTCTCGCTGGTCGATCAGGCCGCCGACTTCCATGCCAGCGAGCTGAGCCGCGACGAGCGCGGCTGCCAGGGCTTCACCCTGCAGGGTGCGGCTGGCCGCGCGCGCATCCAGCTCAACCTGCTCGGCGTGCACAACGTCGCCAACGCCCTGGCCGCCTGCGCCGCCGCCCATGCCCTGGGCCTGCCGTTGGTCGCCATGATTCAGGGCCTGGAAAGCCTGCAGCCGGTCAAAGGCCGCGCCGTAGCGCAGTTGACGGCCAATGGCGTGCGGGTGATCGACGACAGCTACAACGCCAACCCGGTGTCGATGTGCGCGGCGGTGGATATACTCGCCGCCTTCTCCGGCCGCACCGTCCTGGTGCTCGGGGATATGGGCGAGTTGGGCCAGTGGGCCGAGCAGGGCCACCGCGATGTCGGCCGTCATGCCGCCGGCAAGGTCGATGCGCTCTATGCCGTGGGGCCGCTGATGCGCTTTGCGGTCGAGGAATTCGGCTCACAAGGCCGCCATTTCGCCGATCAAGCCAGCCTGATCGCAGCGCTTCGCGCCGAGCAGGCCGGCAGCACACTACTAATCAAGGGTTCACGCAGCGCTGCCATGGACAAGGTCGTGGCGGCGCTCTGTGGCGTATCTGGGGAGAATCACTAAATGCTGCTGCTGCTGGCGGAGTACCTGCAACAGTTCCACAAGGGCTTCGCGGTCTTTCAATACCTGACCCTGCGCGGCATCCTCGGCGTGCTCACCGCCCTGGCCCTGTCGCTGTGGCTCGGGCCCTGGATGATCCGCACCCTGCAGATCCGCCAGATCGGCCAGGCCGTGCGCCACGACGGCCCGCAGTCGCACCTGTCGAAGAAGGGCACGCCGACCATGGGCGGCGCGCTGATTCTCAGTGCCATCGCCGTGAGCACTCTGCTCTGGGCCGACCTGTCCAACCGCTACGTATGGGTGGTGCTGGCGGTGACCCTGCTGTTCGGTGCTATCGGCTGGGTCGATGACTACCGCAAGGTGATCGAGAAGAACTCGCGCGGCCTGCCGAGCCGCTGGAAGTATTTCTGGCAGTCGGTATTCGGCCTGGCGGCGGCGATCTTCCTTTATATGACCGCACAGAGCCCGGTGGAGACCACCCTGATCCTGCCGCTGCTGAAGGACGTCGCCATTCCCCTGGGCGTCGGCTTCATCGTCCTGACCTATTTCGTCATCGTCGGCACCAGCAACGCGGTGAACCTCACCGACGGCCTCGACGGCCTGGCCATTCTGCCCACGGTGATGGTGGCTGGCGCGCTGGCGATCTTCTGCTACCTGTCGGGCAACATCAAATTCGCCGAGTACCTGCTGATTCCGTACGTGCCGGGCGCCGGTGAACTGATCGTGTTCTGCGCCGCGCTGGTCGGCGCCGGTCTGGGCTTTCTCTGGTTCAACACCTACCCGGCGCAGGTCTTTATGGGCGACGTCGGTGCGCTGGCCCTCGGCGCCGCGCTGGGCACCATCGCCGTGATCGTGCGCCAGGAAGTGGTGCTGTTCATCATGGGCGGGGTGTTCGTCATGGAAACCCTGTCAGTGATCATTCAGGTCGCCAGCTTCAAGCTGACCGGCAAGCGCGTGTTCCGCATGGCACCGATCCACCACCATTTCGAACTCAAGGGCTGGCCTGAGCCGCGCGTGATCGTCCGTTTCTGGATCATCACCGTGATTCTCGTGCTGATCGGCCTGGCCACCCTGAAACTGAGGTAATAGAGCGTGTCATTGATCGCTTCCGACCAGTTCCGCATCGTTGTCGGCCTCGGCAAGAGCGGCATGTCCCTGGTGCGCTTCCTGGCGCAGCAGGGCGTGCGCTTCGCCGTGGCCGATACGCGCGCGAACCCGCCGGAGCTGGAGACGCTCAAGCGCGACTACCCCGAGGTGGAAGTGCGTTGCGGCGAGCTGGACGTGGACTTCCTCTGCCGCGCCTCGGAACTGTACGTGAGCCCGGGCCTGGCTGTGGCGACTCCAGCGCTGGCCGCAGCGGCTGCACGCGGGGTCAAACTGTCTGGTGATATCGACCTGTTTGCCCGCCACGCCAAGGCGCCGATCGTCGCCATAACCGGCTCCAACGCCAAGAGTACCGTCACCACCCTGGTCGGCGAGATGGCGGCTGCGGCGGGCAAGCGCGTCGCCGTGGGTGGCAACCTCGGTACCCCGGCGCTGGATCTGTTGGCCGACGATGTCGAGCTGTACGTGCTGGAGCTGTCCAGCTTCCAGCTGGAGACCACCGATCAGCTCAATGCCGAAGTGGCCACCTGCCTGAACGTCAGCGAAGACCATATGGATCGCTACAGCGGTCTGCCGGCCTATCACCTGGCCAAGCATCGGATCTTCCGTGGTGCCCGTCAGGTGGTGATCAACCGCGACGACGCGCTGTCGCGTCCGCTGATCGCCGACCAGGTGACCTGCTGGGAATTCGGTCTGGGCAAGCCCGACTTCAAGCGCTTCGGTCTGCTCGAGGAAAACGGCGAGAAGTCCCTGGCGTTTCGCTTCGAAGCGTTGCTGCCGGTGAGCGAGCTGAAGATCCGCGGCGCGCACAACCAGTCCAACGCCCTGGCCGCCCTGGCCCTTGGCCATGCCGTCGGCCTGCCGATGGATGCCATGCTGGCCGCCCTGCGCCAGTTCGCCGGGCTGCCGCACCGCTGCCAGTGGGTCGGCGAGCGCGCCGGGGTGAACTACTACGACGATTCCAAGGCCACCAACGTCGGCGCTGCGCTGGCCGCCATCGAAGGCCTGGGTGGCGATATCGCCGGCAAGCTGGTGCTGATCGCCGGCGGCGACGGCAAGGGCGCCGATTTCTCCGCACTGAAGGCGCCGGTGGCGCGTTTCTGCCGCGCCGTGGTGCTGCTCGGCCGCGATGCCGAACGGATCGCCGCGGCCCTGGGCGACGCCGCGCCGCTGGTTCGGGTGAAAACCCTCGACGAAGCCGTGCTGCGTTGCAGCGAGCTGGCCGAGGCGGGCGATGCCGTGCTGCTGTCGCCGGCCTGCGCCAGCCTGGACATGTTCAAGAACTTCGAAGAACGCGGGCGGCTGTTCGCCCAGGCCGTGGAGGGGCTCGTCTGATGCTGGCCTTCCTGCGTCCCTACCCGTCGCCGCTGCTCAGTCGTCGTGGCCTCGACCTCGACTTCCCGCTGCTGGCCGGCTGCCTGGGCCTGCTCGGCCTGGGCCTGGTGATGATCACCTCGGCCTCCTCGGAAGTGGCCGCGGCGCTGTCCGGCAACCCGCTGTACCACATGATTCGCCACCTGATTTACCTGATCATCGGCCTCGGCGCCGCTGGCGTGGTGCTGCTGATCCCCATGAGCTTCTGGCAACGCTACGGCTGGATGCTGCTGCTGGCCGCCTTCGCCCTGCTGGTGCTGGTGCTGGTGCCGGGCATCGGCCGCGAGGTCAATGGCGCGCGGCGCTGGATCGGCTTCGGCGCGTTCAACGTGCAGCCCTCGGAAATCGCCAAGGTGTTCGTGGTGGTCTATCTGGCCGGCTACCTGGTGCGCCGTCAGGAAGAAGTGCGCGAGAGCTGGGCCGGTTTCTTCAAACCCTTCGTCGTGCTGCTGCCGATGGCCGGCCTGCTGCTGCTGGAGCCGGACTTCGGCGCCACCGTAGTGATGATGGGCGCGGCCATGGCCATGCTGTTCCTCGGCGGCGTCGGCCTGCTGCGTTTCGGCCTGATGGTGGCCCTGGCGGTCGGCGCGGTGTTCGTCCTGGTGCAGACCCAGGAATACCGCCTGCAGCGCCTGATCACCTTCACCGACCCCTGGGCCGACCAGTACGGCGCCGGCTACCAGCTGACCCAGGCGCTGATCGCCTTCGGCCGTGGCGAATGGTTCGGCGTCGGCCTGGGCAACAGCATCCAGAAGCAGTTCTACCTGCCGGAAGCCCACACCGACTTCGTCTTCTCGGTGCTGGCCGAGGAGCTCGGCCTGATCGGCGCCCTGGCGACCCTGGCGCTGTTCGTCTTCGTCTGCGTGCGCGGCCTTTACATCGGCCTGTGGGCGGAGAAGGCCAAGCAGTTCTTCGCCGCCTACGTGGCCTATGGCCTGTCGTTCCTGTGGATCGGCCAGTTCCTGATCAATATCGGGGTGAACACCGGGCTGCTGCCGACCAAGGGCCTGACCCTGCCGTTCCTCAGCTATGGCGGCAGCTCGCTGGTGATCTGCTGCGTCAGCCTGGCGCTGCTGCTGCGAATCGAGTGGGAGCGGCGCAACGTGCTGGGCAACGAGGACGTCGAGTTCGACGAGGCGGATTTCGCCGAGCCGAACCAGGAGGTCGCCCATGCGCGGTAACGTGCTGATCATGGCCGGCGGCACCGGCGGCCACGTGTTCCCGGCGCTGGCCTGCGCCCGTGAGTTCCAGGCACGCGGCTACGCCGTGCACTGGCTGGGCACGCCGCGTGGCATCGAGAACGAGCTGGTGCCGCAGGCCGGCCTGCCGCTGCACCTGATCGACGTCAGCGGCCTGCGCGGCAAGGGCAAGTTGTCCTTGCTCAAGGCGCCGTTCCAGCTGCTGCGCTCGCTGTGGCAGGCGCGGCGCGTCGTGCGCCAGCTGCAGCCGGTGTGCGTGCTCGGCATGGGCGGCTACGTCACCGGCCCCGGCGGCCTGGCCGCGCGCCTGGCCGGCGTGCCGCTGGTGATCCACGAGCAGAACGCCGTGGCCGGCACCGCCAACCGCCTGCTGTCGCGCATCGCCGCGCGTATCTGCGAGGCCTTCCCGAATACCTTCGCCGCGTCCGACAAGCGCCGTACCACCGGCAACCCGGTGCGTGAGGAGCTGTTCCTCGAGACCCCGCGCGAACCGCTGGCCGGGCGCAAGCCGCACCTGCTGGTGCTGGGCGGCAGCCTGGGCGCCGAACCGCTGAACAAATTGCTGCCGGCCGCGCTGGAGAAAATCCCTGCCGATATACGTCCGCAGGTATTCCACCAGGCCGGCAAGCAACACGCCGAGGTCACCGCGGAGCGTTATCGCAATGCCGCGGTCGAAGCCGAGGTCGCGCCCTTTATCAAGGACATGGCCCGTGCCTACGGCTGGGCCGATCTGGTGATCTGCCGCGCCGGTGCGCTGACCGTTAGCGAACTGGCTGCCGCCGGTCTGCCGTCGTTTCTCGTGCCCTTGCCGCATGCCATCGACGACCACCAGAGCCGTAACGCCGAATACCTGGCGAAGGAGGGCGCGGCCGTCCTTCTTCCGCAACACGCCACTGACGCGGCCAAGCTCGCCGCGCAGCTCACCGAGGTTCTGATGCACCTGGAAAAACTCACCGCCATGGGCGCCACCGCGCGTCGCCTGGCCAAGCCCGACGCCACCCGCGCGGTGGTCGATATCTGCCAGGAGGTGGCCCATGGCTAAGTCGCCTGCCGCGGTCAAGGCCGAAGTGCGGCGCATGCGCCGTATCCGCCGCATCCATTTCGTCGGCATCGGCGGCGCCGGCATGTGCGGCATCGCCGAGGTGCTGCTGAACCTGGGCTACGAAGTGTCCGGCTCCGATCTCAAGGCCTCGGCGGTGACCGAGCGCCTGGAAAACTTCGGCGCCAAGATCTTTATCGGCCATGCCGCGGAGAACGCCGAACAGGCCGACGTGCTGGTGGTGTCCAGCGCCGTCAACGCCCGCAACCCGGAAGTCGCCACGGCCCTGGAGCGGCGCATCCCGGTGGTGCCGCGCGCCGAGATGCTCGCCGAGCTGATGCGCTACCGCCACGGCATCGCGGTGGCCGGCACCCACGGCAAGACCACCACCACCAGCCTGCTGGCCTCGGTGTTCGCCGCCGGTGGCCTGGACCCGACCTTCGTCATCGGCGGCCGCCTCAACGCCGCCGGCACCAATGCCCAGCTCGGCTCCAGCCGTTTCCTGATCGCCGAGGCGGACGAGAGCGACGCCAGCTTCCTGCACCTGCAGCCGATGGTCTCGGTGGTCACCAATATCGACGCCGACCATATGAGCACCTATGGCGGCGACTTCAATGTGCTGAAGAAGACCTTCATCGAGTTCCTCCACAACCTGCCGTTCTACGGCCTGGCCGTGCTCTGCGTGGACGATCCGGTGGTGCGCGAGCTGCTACCGCAGGTCGGCCGCCCGACCGTGACCTACGGCTTTGCCGAAGACGCCGACGTGCGCGCGATCAACGTGCGTCAGGAAGGCATGCGCACCCACTTCACCGTGCTGCGCCCGGACTGCGCGCCGCTCGACGTGTCGGTCAACATGCCCGGCAATCACAACGTCCTCAATGCCCTGGCGACCATCGCCATCGCCACCGACGAGGGCATCGACGATGCCGCCATCGTCGCCGGCCTGTCGGGCTTCCAGGGCGTCGGTCGACGCTTCCAGGTCTACGGCGAGCTGCCGGTGGACGGCGGCAGCGTGATGCTGGTGGACGACTACGGCCACCACCCGCGCGAAGTGGCCGCGGTGATCAAGGCCGTGCGCGGCGGCTGGCCGGAGCGCCGCCTGGTGATGGTCTACCAGCCGCACCGCTACAGCCGTACCCGCGACCTGTACGACGACTTCGTCCAGGTGCTCGGCGAAGCCAACGTGCTGCTGCTGGTGGAGGTCTACCCGGCCGGCGAGGAGCCGATCCCCGGCGCCGACAGCCGGCAGCTGTGCCACAGCATCCGCCAGCGCGGCCAGCTCGACCCGATCTACGTCGAGCGCGGCACCGACCTGGCGCCGCTGCTCAAACCGCTGCTGCGTGCCGGCGACATCCTGCTGTGCCAGGGCGCCGGCGATATCGGTGCGGTGGCGCCGCAACTGATCAAGCACCCGCTGTTCGTGGGGGAGTCGCAATGAGTTTGCACACTAGCCTCGATCCCAAGGCTTTCGGCCGCGTCGCCGTGCTGTTCGGCGGCAAGAGCGCCGAGCGCGAGGTGTCGCTGAAGTCCGGCAAGGCCGTGCTCGGCGCCCTGCAGGCCGCCGGGGTGGACGCCTTCGGCATCGACGTGGGCGACGACTTCCTGGCTCGCCTGAATGCCGAGAAGATCGACCGCGCCTTTATCGTGCTGCACGGCCGTGGTGGCGAGGACGGCTCCATGCAGGGCCTGCTCGAGTGCGCCGGCATCCCCTACACCGGCAGCGGCATCCTCGCCTCCGCCCTGGCGATGGACAAGCTGCGTACCAAGCAGGTCTGGCACAGCCTCGGCCTGCCGACGCCGCGCCATGCGGTGCTGAGCTCCAAGGCCGACTGCGAGGCGGCCGCCGCCGCGCTGGGCTTCCCGTTGATCGTCAAGCCGGCCCATGAAGGGTCCAGTATCGGCATGGCCAAGGTCGACAGCGTCGAGGCGCTGATCGCGGCCTGGCAGGACGCCGCGCGCTACGACAGCCAGGTGCTGGTCGAGCAGTGGATCGCCGGTCCGGAATTCACCATCGCCGTGCTGCGCGGCCAGGTGCTGCCGCCGATCGGCCTGGGCACCCCGCACAGCTTCTACGACTACGACGCCAAGTACCTGGCCGATGACACCCAGTACCGCATTCCCTGCGGCCTTTCGGCCGAGAAAGAGGCGGAACTGAAAGAGCTGACCGCGCGTGCCTGCGAGGCCGTGGGCACTCAGGGCTGGGCGCGCGCCGACGTGATGCAGGATGCCAGCGGCCAGTTCTGGCTGCTGGAAGTCAACACCGTACCGGGCATGACCGATCACAGCCTGGTACCGATGGCCGCGCGCGCCGCCGGCCTGGATTTTCAGCAGCTGGTGCTGGCGATCCTGGCCGACAGCGTCGAGGCGAGGGGTTAAGCAATGGTCACGGCCGTGCGTCACCAGGACTCGCTGAGGGCGCCGCTGCGCGGCAAGCCCGCGCCGCGTGGCGCCAGCCGTCTGGTGGCCAAGGAGCCGGTGCGCCTGCGCCTGCCCAAGGCGGATTTTTCCTGGCTGGGGCGTCTGGCCTGGCCGCTGCTGCTGGTGGGCTTGGGCTTCGGCGCCTACGAGGGCGCGTTGCGTCTGCTGCCCTATGCCGACCGGCCCATCGCCAAGGTCAGCGTGCAGGGCGATCTGGCCTATGTCAGCCAGCAGGCGGTGCAGCGGCGCATCGCCCCCTATATCGAGGCCAGCTTCTTCAGCGTCGACCTGCGCGGCATGCGCGAAGAGCTGGAGCAGATGCCCTGGATCGCCCACGCCGAGGTGCGCCGGGTGTGGCCGGACCAGGTCGACGTGCGCCTGGAGGAGCAACTGCCGATCGCCCGTTGGGGCGACGAGGCGCTGCTCAACAACCAGGGCCAGGCGTTCGCCCCGCAGGAGCTGAACCACTATCAGCACCTGCCGCAGCTGTCCGGCCCCAAGCGCGCGCAGCCCAGGGTGATGCAGCAGTACCAGATGCTCAGCCAGCTGCTGCGGCCGCTGGGTTTTACCGTGGTCGGCCTGCAATTGCGCGAGCGCGGCAGCTGGTTCCTCTCGGCCACCGAGAACGCCAGCGGCCAACGCATCGAGCTGCTGCTGGGGCGCGATCACGTGGTGGAAAAAATGCGTCGGTTCGCCGCCATATACGAGCGGGAACTGAAAGAACAGAGCGCGAACATCGCGCGCATCGACTTGCGCTACGCCAACGGCCTGGCCGTGGCCTGGCGCGAGCCGGTGGAGCCGGCCGCGGCCGAGCAGAAAGTGAATTGAGGAGAGGCAGCACAATGAATAGCGCGCAGAGCGGCAAGATGATCGTCGGCCTGGACATCGGCACCTCCAAGGTGGTGGCGCTGGTGGGCGAGGTGACGGCCGACGGCCAGCTGGAAATCGTCGGCATCGGCACGCACCCGTCGCGCGGCCTGAAGAAAGGCGTGGTGGTCAATATCGAGTCCACCGTGGCCTCGATCCAGCGCGCGGTGGAGGAGGCGCAGCTGATGGCCGGCTGCCGCATCCACTCGGCCTTCGTCGGCGTGGCCGGCAACCATATCCGCAGCCTGAACAGCCACGGCATCGTCGCCATCCGCGACCGCGAAGTGAGCCCGGCCGATATCGAGCGGGTGCTCGACGCCGCGCAGGCGGTGGCCATCCCGGCGGATCAGCGGGTGCTGCACACCCTGGCGCAGGACTACGTGATCGACAACCAGGAAGGCGTGCGCGAGCCGCTGGGCATGTCCGGCGTGCGCCTGGAGGCCAAGGTGCACGTGGTCACCTGCGCCGTGAATGCTTCGCAGAACATCGAAAAATGCGTGCGCCGCTGCGGCCTGGAAGTCGACGACATCATCCTCGAGCAGCTGGCCTCGGCTTATTCGGTACTGACCGAGGACGAGAAGGAACTGGGCGTCTGCCTGGTCGACATCGGCGGCGGCACCACCGATATCGCCATCTTCACCGAGGGGGCGATTCGCCACACCGCGGTGATCCCGATTGCCGGCGACCAGGTCACCAACGACATCGCCATGGCCCTGCGCACCCCGACCCAGTACGCCGAGGAAATCAAGATCCGCTACGCCTGCGCCCTGGCCAAGCTGGCCGGTGCCGGCGAAACCATCAAGGTGCCCAGCGTCGGCGACCGGCCGCCGCGTGATCTGTCGCGCCAGTCCCTGGCCGAGGTGGTCGAGCCGCGCTACGACGAGCTGTTCACCCTGATCCAGGCCGAGCTGCGCCGCAGCGGCTACGAAGACCTGATTCCCGCCGGCATCGTCATGACCGGCGGCACGGCGAAGATGGAAGGCGCGGTCGAGCTGGCCGAGGAAATCTTCCACATGCCCGTGCGTCTCGGCGTGCCGCACAGCGTCAAGGGCATGGCCGACGTGGTGCGCAACCCGATTTATTCCACCGGCGTGGGGCTGCTGATGTACGGGCTGCAGAAGCAGAACGACGGCGTTTCCATGTCGGTGGGCAGTCCTTACCAGGACGAAAACAAGACCCCGGTACTCGAGCGCCTCAAGCGCTGGGTGCAAGGCAATTTCTGAATTTGCAGTAGGCGTTACAACTAGAAAGGAAGGAGAGGGATCATGTTCGAACTAGTAGATAACATTCCGCAAAGCGCGGTCATCAAGGTCATCGGTGTCGGTGGTGGCGGCGGCAACGCGGTCAACCACATGGCGGTCAGCAACATCGAAGGCGTCGAGTTCATCTGCGCCAACACCGATGCGCAGGCGCTGAAGAACATCGGCGCGCGCACCGTGTTGCAGCTCGGCCCGGGCGTGACCAAGGGTCTGGGCGCCGGCGCCAATCCGGAAGTCGGTCGTCAGGCCGCGCTGGAAGATCGCGAGCGCATCGCCGAAGTCCTGCAGGGCACCGACATGGTGTTCATCACCACCGGCATGGGCGGTGGTACCGGTACCGGCGCCGCGCCGGTGATCGCCGAGGTGGCCAAGGAGCTGGGCATCCTCACCGTCGCCGTGGTCACCCGTCCGTTCCCCTTCGAGGGCAAGAAGCGCATGCTGATCGCCGACGAAGGCATCCGTGCGCTGGCCGAGAGCGTCGACTCGCTGATCACCATCCCCAACGAGAAGCTGCTGACCATCCTCGGCAAGGACGCGAGCCTCTTGTCCGCCTTTGCCAAGGCCGACGACGTGCTGGCCGGCGCGGTGCGCGGCATCTCCGACATCATCAAGCGTCCGGGCATGATCAACGTCGACTTCGCCGACGTGAAGACGGTGATGAGCGAAATGGGCATGGCCATGATGGGTACCGGCTGCGCCAGCGGCCCGAACCGCGCCCGCGAGGCCACCGAGGCGGCGATCCGCAACCCGCTGCTGGAAGACGTCAACCTGCAGGGCGCGCGCGGCATCCTGGTCAACATCACCGCCGGCCCGGACCTGTCGCTGGGCGAGTACTCCGACGTGGGTAACATCATCGAGCAGTTCGCCTCCGACCAGGCCACTGTCAAAGTCGGCACCGTGATCGACGCCGACATGCGCGACGAGCTGCACGTCACCGTGGTCGCCACCGGCCTCGGCGCGCGCATGGAGAAGCCGGTCAAGGTGATCGACAACACCGTGCAGGTCGCCGCCAGCCAGCCGGTTGCCCAGCAGTCCGCCGCGCAGCCGCGCAGCGAGCAGTCGGTCAACTACAAGGACTACGAGCGTCCCACCGTGCAGCGCCAGAGCCACGGCGGCGCGGCGACCGCGGCCAAGCTCAATACCCAGGACGATCTCGATTACCTGGATATTCCGGCGTTCCTGCGTCGTCAGGCCGATTGATGGAATGTATCAGGAGTATAAGGGTGATTGGTGTTCAGCAAAGGCCGGTTCTGCTATCATCCCCGGCCATTGTTGAAAACAGTTCGCAACTAGCGATATAGCGGCCAAAGCCATGATCAGACAACGCACCCTGAAGAACATCATCCGTGCCACCGGCGTCGGCCTGCACTCGGGGGAAAAGGTTTACCTGACCCTGAAGCCGGCTCCGGTGGACAGCGGCATCGTGTTCCGTCGTACCGACCTCGACCCCGTGGTGGAAATCCGCGCGCTGGCCGGGAATGTCGGTGAAACCACCATGTCGACCACGCTGGTCAATGGTGATGTCAAGGTGGATACGGTAGAGCACCTGCTTTCGGCCATGGCAGGCCTGGGCATCGATAACGCCTACGTCGAGCTCTCCGCGTCCGAAGTGCCGATCATGGATGGCAGCGCCGGTCCCTTTGTATTCCTGATTCAATCCGCCGGCCTGCAGGAGCAGGACGCGCCGAAGAAGTTCATCCGCATCCTGCGCGAAGTCACGGTGGAGGAGGGCGACAAGCGCGCCACCTTCGTGCCCTTCGACGGTTTCAAGGTGAGCTTCGAGATCGATTTCGATCACCCCGTGTTCCGCAATCGCACGCAGAGCGCCAGTGTGGATTTCTCCAGCACCTCCTTCGTCAAGGAAGTCAGCCGGGCCCGCACCTTCGGTTTCATGCGTGACATCGAGTTCCTCCGTTCGCAGAACCTGGCACTCGGCGGCAGCGTGGAGAACGCCATCGTGGTCGACGAGTACCGCGTGCTCAACGAAGACGGCCTGCGTTACGAGGACGAGTTCGTCAAGCACAAGATTCTCGACGCCATCGGCGACCTGTACCTGCTGGGCAACAGCCTGATCGGCGAGTTCAGGGGCTTCAAATCGGGGCACGCGCTCAACAATCGCCTGCTGCGCACCCTGATCGAGCAGACCGATGCCTGGGAAATGGTGACCTTCGAGGACGCCAAGCTCGCGCCGATCTCCTACATGCGCCCGGTTGCGGCGGTGTAGTTCGACCTCTCTTTCTCGCTTCAAAATTAGTGGCCACCCTAGGGTGGCCTCTTTTTTGCCTGGTTCTTTCGACGAGCGGTCTTGGTCGCTTATTCGGCGTCCTTGGTATGGCTGGCCAGGCGCTCGAGAGCCGCGCGCAGCCTGGGATCGCGGATACCTTCGGCGCCGGCCTGGATGCTCTGCGCGGCGCTGGCGGAGAGGTGAATTGTGCGACCGGGCGCACGACTCGCGCCGCTTTGCGGTTGCACCTTGAACAGGATTTTCGTTAAGGTCGCGAACTCTTCCAACGCTTGCAGCTGCCTGTGCAGCCTGCGCTGCTGATAGCGCAAGCGTGTTGCCCAGTGGCCATCGGTCACGATCAACAACAAACAGCCGTCGCGCCAGGAGGCCACATGACAGTGCTCCCGGGCGGCTGGTTGCAGCTGGCTTTCGACAAGACGCTGCAGATGGGCCAGGCGTTGCGCCTGACCGAACAGCGCTTTCAGGGGCTTGGCTTCGCGTAACAGCGCAGCGGGTGCCTGGGCCGGCAAGGGACGGAACGTCATGGCAGGAGGCCTTAGTATTGCAGAGCCGTCATGGTAGCAGAGCCTGCTACCAGCCTGGGTTCTGCCAGAAGGGGATGCCATGCATATTATCCTGCTCAATGGCCGGCACGGTTCGGCGCGAACGATCAATCTCGACCTGCGCTGGCTGCTGCTGGCTTTGTTCCTCCTGCTCAGCCTGAGCCTCGGCGCCGGCGCCGCCCTCGGCGCCAAATGGCTGATCGCCGAGCCCATTGCCGACAGCCAGCTGGCCGAAGCCCTCGACCAGCAGCGCGAGCAGGTCGGCGCGGTACGCCTGGACGCCCAGCGCCAGCTGGATGCCTTCGCCGCTCATGTCGCCGAACTGCAGGCGCGCCTGACCCGTCTCGATGCCCTCGGCGAGCGCCTGACCGAACTGGCCGAACTGGACGCCAGTGAATTCGATTTCTCCCTCGACGTTGGCCAGGGCGGTGCCGAGGATGCCCTCGGCGCCTCGGCCTATGCGCCGCCGCCGTTCATGACCGCGCTGGACGAGCTGGCCCTGCGCGTCGACAGCCGCGAGCAGCAGCTGGAAGTGCTCGAGCAACTGCTCGGCGAGCGCCGCCTCAGCGAGGCCGAGTTCCTCTCCGGGCGGCCGGTGCTGCAGGGCTACATGTCTTCGCCGTTCGGCCGCCGGGTGCACCCGCTGACCGGGCGTTCGAGCATGCACAAGGGCGTCGACTTCGCCGCCAAGCCCGGCAGCGACGTGGTGGCGGTGGCCGCCGGGGTGGTGACCTTCTCCGGCAGGAAGAGCGGCTACGGCAATGTGGTGGAAATCAGCCACGCCGACGGTTATGTCACCCTCTATGCGCACAACCAGAGCAACACGGTGCAGATAGGCGACCTGGTGCAGCGTGGTCAGACCATCGCCAAGGTCGGCCGCAGCGGCCGCTCCACCGGTTATCACGTGCATTTCGAAGTCAGCAAGGATGGCCGCCAGGTCAATCCCGCGCTCTATATCGCCCGCGCCAGCGGCGTCGAGTGAGTTGCGTCTGAAAGGGTCGGCAACCGCCGTCGCTTGAATTCCTCGCATTCGCCCCAACCTATTGGCCCATGCCGCGCCGCCGCGATTGTCCGGGGCGTGCGCGGCCTGCGCCATCACGCGGTAGCAATGGGCAGACAACGTCACTTTCCTCCCCGGCTTTTCCGGGTAGAATGCCCCCTTCGCCCGCAGCCACACTGGCTGCCAGGTCGCGATTTGCGCCGACCTCCATCCATTCGCCGGAAGATCCTGTCGATATGTTTGCGCCTCTGTTGAAAAAACTTTTCGGAAGCAAGAATGAGCGTGAAGTCAAACGCATGCTCAAGGCGGTGCAATCCGTCAACGCCCTCGAAGAGCAGATGATCGCCCTCTCGGACGAGCAACTGCGCGGCAAGACCGAAGAGTTCAAGGCCCGTCTGGGCCAGGGCGAAACCCTCGATCAGTTGCTTCCCGAAGCCTTCGCCGTGGCCCGCGAGGCCGGCAAGCGGGTGATGGGCATGCGTCACTTCGATGTGCAGCTGATCGGCGGCATGACCCTGCACGAAGGCAAGATCGCCGAGATGCGCACCGGCGAGGGCAAGACCCTGGTGGGCACCCTGGCGGTGTACCTTAACGCGCTGTCCGGCAAGGGCACCCACGTGGTCACGGTCAACGAATACCTGGCCCGCCGCGACGCCAACTGGATGAGGCCGCTGTACGAGTTCCTCGGCCTGTCGGTGGGCATCGTCACCCCCTTCCAGCCGCCGGAAGAGAAGCGCGCCGCCTATGCCGCCGACATCACCTACGGCACCAACAACGAATTCGGGTTCGACTACCTGCGCGACAACATGGCCTTCAGCCTGGAGGACAAGTTCCAGCGCGAGCTGAACTTCGCCGTGATCGACGAAGTCGACTCCATCCTCATCGACGAGGCGCGTACCCCGCTGATCATCTCCGGTCAGGCCGAGGACAGCTCCAAGCTGTACATCGAGATCAACAAGCTGATCCCGCGCCTCAAGCAGCACATCGAGGAAGAGGAAGGCGTGGTCACTCAGGAAGGCCACTACAAGGTCGACGAGAAGTCGCGCCAGGTCGAACTCAACGAGCAGGGCCACCAGTACGTCGAGGAAATGCTCACCGACGCCGGCCTGCTGGCCGAGGGCGAGAGCCTCTATTCGGCGCACAACCTGGGCCTGTTGACCCATGTCTACGCCGGCCTGCGCGCGCACACCCTGTTCCACCGCAACATCGAATACATAGTGCAGAACGGCCAGGTGATCCTGATCGACGAGCACACCGGCCGCACCATGCCCGGCCGTCGCCTGTCCGAAGGCCTGCACCAGGCCATCGAGGCCAAGGAAGGGGTGAACATCCAGGCCGAGAGCCAGACCCTTGCCTCGACCACCTTCCAGAACTACTTCCGCCTATACAACAAGCTGTCCGGCATGACCGGTACCGCCGACACCGAGGCCTTCGAGTTCCGTCAGATCTACGGCCTCGACGTGGTGGTGATCCCCACCAACAAGGCCGTCGCCCGTAAGGACTTCAACGACCTGGTCTACCTGACCCAGGAGGAGAAGTACCAGGCGATCATCGCCGACATCAAGGAATGCCAGGCCCTGGGCCGGCCGACCCTGGTCGGTACCGCGTCGATCGAGGCGTCCGAGTACGTCAGCCAGCTGCTGAACAAGGAAAAGATCGAGCACAAGGTGCTCAACGCCAAGTACCACGACAAGGAAGCCGAGATCATCGCCCAGGCCGGGCGTCCCGGCGCGGTGACCATCGCCACCAACATGGCCGGTCGCGGTACCGACATCCTCCTCGGCGGTAACTGGGAGGTGGAAGTCGCCGCCCTGGAGAACCCCACCGACGAGCAGATCGCGCAGATCAAGGCCGAGTGGCAGAAGCGCCACCAGCAGGTGATCGAGGCCGGCGGCCTGCACGTGATCGCCTCCGAGCGTCATGAATCGCGGCGTATCGACAACCAGCTGCGCGGCCGTGCCGGTCGCCAGGGCGACCCGGGTTCCAGCCGCTTCTACCTGTCGCTGGAAGACAACCTGATGCGCATCTTCGCCTCGGACCGGGTGAAGAACTTCATGAAGGCCCTCGGCATGCAGTCCGGCGAGGCCATCGAACACCGCATGGTCACCAACGCCATCGAGAAGGCCCAGCGCAAGGTGGAAGGGCGCAACTTCGACATGCGCAAGCAGCTGCTCGAATTCGACGACGTGGCCAACGAGCAGCGCAAGGTGATCTACCACATGCGCAACAGCCTGCTGGCCGCGGAAAGCGTCGGTGACACCATCGCCGAGTTCCGCGAGGAAGTGCTGAGCGCCGCGATCAACGGCCACATCCCGCCGCAGTCGATGCCCGAGCAGTGGGACGTCGCCGGCCTGGAGGCCACCCTGCAGAGCGACTTCGGCCTCAAGCTGCCGATTCAGCAGTGGCTCGACGAGGACGACAAGCTGTACGAGGAGACCCTGCGCGAGCGCATCCTCGCCGAACTGCTGGCCGCCTACAACGAGAAGGAAACCCAGGCCAGCGCCGAGGCCCTGCGGACCTTCGAGAAGCAGATCCTGCTGCGCGTGCTGGACGACCTGTGGAAGGACCACCTGTCGACCATGGATCACCTGCGCCACGGCATCCACCTGCGCGGTTACGCGCAGAAGAACCCCAAGCAGGAATACAAGCGCGAGTCCTTCGCCCTGTTCCAGGACCTGCTGGAGTCGATCAAGCGCGACACCATCCGCGTGCTGTGCCATGTGCAGGTGCGCCGCGAAGACCCGGCCGAGGAAGAGGCGCGCCTGCGTCGCGAGGCCGAGGCCTTGGCCGAGCGCATGCAGTTCCAGCACGCCGAAGCCTCCGCCCTGGCCCAGCCGCAAGCGCTCGGCGAGGAGGGCGACGTCGCCGTGGCCGCCGCGCCGGTGCGCGCCGAGCCCAAGGTCGGCCGCAACGAGCCCTGCCCCTGTGGCTCGGGCAAGAAGTACAAGCACTGCCACGGTCAGATCGGCTGACCGCCGGCCCGCAAGGGCCGCTTGCAGTAGAGGGCGCTTCAGCTATGCTGTCGCCGCCCTGACAACGCCGCGAACGGCCCAGCCGCTCGCGGCGTTTTACCATCTACCCGGCCGCCTGCGCGGTCACCGAACACCTCAAAGGAGCGCTCTCTATGGCTGTTGGTCTTGGCCCGCTGTCCACCCTGCACCCGGTTCCCGGCTTCGAGCTGGGCATCGCCTCGGCCGGCATCAAGCGCCCGGGGCGCAAGGATGTGGTGGTGATGCGCTGCGCCGAAGGTTCGCGCATCGCCGGGGTGACCACCACCAACGCCTTCTGCGCGGCACCGGTGCTGATCACCCGCGAGCGCCTGGGTGGCGAGGTGCGCTACCTGCTGACCAACACCGGCAATGCCAACGCCGGCACCGGCGCCGATGGCCTGGCGCGTGCCCGCCGTGCCTGCGCCCGCCTGGCCGAGCTGACCGGCGTGGCCGAGGCGGCCGTGCTGCCGTTCTCCACCGGGGTGATCGGCGAGCCGCTGCCGGTGGAGAAGATCGAGTCCGCCTTGCAGGCGGCGCTGGACGATCTCAAGGAAGACAACTGGGTCAATGCCGCCACCGGCATCATGACTACCGACACCCTGCCCAAGGGTGCCAGCCGTCAGTTCCAGCACGACGGCGTCACCGTCACCGTGACCGGCATTTCCAAGGGCGCCGGGATGATCCGGCCGAACATGGCGACCATGCTCGGCTATATCGCCACCGATGCCAAAGTGGCCCGCGGCGTGCTGCAGGACCTGGTGCGCGACGCGGCGAACAAGTCGTTCAACCGCATCACCATCGACGGCGACACCTCGACCAACGACTGCTGCATGCTGATCGCCACCGGCCAGGCCGCCCTGCCGGAGATCGTCGAGCCCTCCGGCGAGCTGTTCGCCAAGCTCAAGCAGGCGGTGTTCGAGGTGTTCATGGAAGTGGCCCAGGCCATCGTCCGCGACGGCGAGGGTGCGACCAAGTTCGTCACCGTGCAGGTCAACGGTGGCGGCACCCACCAGGAATGCCTCGATGTGGCCTACGCCGTGGCCCACTCGCCGCTGATCAAGACCGCGCTGTTCGCCTCCGACCCGAACTGGGGACGCATCCTCGCCGCCGTCGGTTACGCCGGCGTGGCGCAACTGGACGTGAGCAAGATCGACGTGTTCCTCGGCGAGGTGTGCATCGCCAGCAAGGGCTGCCGCGCCGCCAGCTACACCGAAGAGCAGGGCGCGGCGGTGATGGCCCGTGAGGAAATCACAATCCGCATCGAGTTGGGCCGCGGCAGCTGCAGCGAGACCATCTGGACCACCGACCTGTCCCACGAATACGTCAAGATCAACGCCGAATACCGCACCTGAGTAACCTCGGCTGTGCACTATTCCCGCGCCTCATGCCCCCATGACGCGCGGGAATTTGCCTTTCGGGGAGCGAACTTTTACCGTCTCTCGATCCCTTCCTTAAGCAATCCAAGGAGCATCGGCATGGCCCTGCAACTGGTGATCGGCGACAAGAACTATTCCTCCTGGTCGCTGCGCGCGGCCCTGGCCCTGGAACTGGCCGGCGAGCCCTACGACGAAGTGCAGGTGCGGCTCTACCAGCCGGACAGCCGCGCGCGCCTGCTCGCGCATTCGCCGACCGGCAAGGTGCCGGTGCTGCTGACCGAGGAAGGCCCGGTGTGGGACTCGCTGGCCATCGCCGAGTACCTGGCCGAGCGCTTTCCCGAGGCCCATCTGTGGCCGCGCGGCGAGTACGCCCGCGCGCTGGCGCGCAGCATCTGCGCGGAAATGCACAGCGGCTTCGCCGCGCTGCGCAGCCACCTGCCGATGGACCTGGCGCGCGACCAGGCGTTGACCGAGTTGCCCGACGCGGCCCAGGCCGACATCGACCGCATCTGCGCGATCTGGGCCGATTGCCGCGAGCGCTTCGGTCAGGACGGTCATTACCTGTTCGGCCACGCCAGCATCGCCGATGCCTTCTACGCGCCGGTGGCGGCGCGCCTGCGCAGCTACCGGGTGGTGCTGCCGACGACCGCGGCGGCCTATGTCGAGACCCTCTACCAGTGGCCGGCGTTCCAGCGCTGGTACCGGGCCGCCCTGCAGGAGGTGCAGGGGTGAAGCGCATCCATGTCGCGGCGGCGGTGATTCGCGGCGCGGACGGCCGCATCCTGATCGCCAAGCGCCCGCCGGACAAACACCAGGGCGGCCTGTGGGAGTTTCCCGGCGGCAAGGTGGAAGACGGCGAGGCGGTCGAGCGTGCCCTGGCCCGCGAGCTGGAGGAGGAGTTGGGCATCCGCCCGACGGCGGTGCGGCCGCTGATCCAGGTGCGCCACGACTACCCGGACAAGCAGGTGCTGCTGGATGTCTGGGAGGTCTCGGCATTCGCCGGCGAGCCCCATGGCGCCGAGGGCCAGCCGCTGGCCTGGGTCGCCCCAGGACGACTCGGCGATTACCAGTTCCCCGCCGCCAACGCGCCGATAGTCGCCGCGGCGCGCCTGCCCGAGCAGTACCTGATCACCCCCGACGGGCTGACGCCCGAGCAATTGCTCGCCGGCGTGCAGCGCGCCATCGCCGGCGGCACGCGGCTGCTGCAGCTGCGCGCGCCGAATCTGTTCGACGCCCAGTATCGTGATCTGGCGCTGGATATCCAGGGCCTGTGCGCCGGCAAGGCGCAGCTGATGCTCAAGGGCCCGGCGGAGTGGCTGGCGGACTTTCCCGCCGCCGGCTGGCACCTGACCGCGGCGCAGCTGCGCCAGCTCGCCGGCCGCGGCCGGCCGCTGGAGCCCGGGCGCTGGCTGGCCGCCTCCTGTCACGATGCCGAGGAGCTGGCGCTGGCCGGCGAGCTGGCAGTGGACTTCGTCACCCTGTCGCCGCTGCAGGCCACCCAGTCCCACCCGCAGGCCCGGCCGCTGGGGTGGGACGCCGCCGCCGAGTTGCTGCGCCGCTGCAACCGGCCGGCCTACCTACTCGGCGGCGTCGGCCCGGGCGAAATCGAGCGCGCCCGGCAGATCGGCGCCCAGGGCGTCGCCGGAATCCGCGCGTTCTGGCCGGCGTAGGTTGGCTTGAGGCGCGCAGCGCCGAAGCCCAACGGACGGCGCTGAGGATTTCTACGACTTGTCGCGGGGGGCGCCGTCGGGCTTCGCAGCGCTCAGGCTCCGCGCCCGCCCCGCCTACGGCTTCTCCGCCGCCTGCCAGAGCACCTCGGCGATGCCCTGGCGCTTGCCGATCAGGCGCGCGGCGACGAACAGCAGGTCGGAGAGGCGGTTGACGTAGGCCAGACCCTCGGCGCGCAGCGGTTCCACCGCGTTGAGGTGCTGGCAGCGGCGTTCGGCGCCGCGGGCGACGCTGCGGCAGAGATGGGCCTGGGCCACCAGGCGCGAGCCGCCGGGCAGGATGAAGTTCTCCAGCGGGCCGACCTCCTCGTTCCAGCGGTCGATGGCCGCCTCCAGGCGCTGCACTTCGCTGGCCTGCAGGGCCTGGTAGTCGGGCATCGCCAGTTCGCCGCCGAGGTCGAACAGGCGGTGCTGACAGGGCGCCAGCTCCGCGGCGATTTCCTGCAAGCCCGGCCACCTGGCCTCGCCTTCGGCCAGCTCGGCGAGCAGCAGGCCGAGCTGGCTGTTGAGCGTGTCCAGCTCGCCCATGGCTTCGATGCGCGGGTGGTCCTTGGTCACCCGGCGGCCATCGGCCAGGCCGGTCTCGCCCTTGTCGCCGGTGCGGGTGTAGATCTTGGAAAGGCGGTAGCCCATGTTCAGAGTCCTGTGCTGTCGGGAGCGGGGGCCAGCGGCAGGCGCAGGGTGAAGCAGGTGCCCTGGCCGGGCTTGGATTGCACTTCCATCTGCCCCTTGTGGTTGTTGGTGACGATGAAATAGGACACCGCCAGGCCCAGGCCGGTGCCCTGGCCGACTTCCTTGGTGGTGAAGAACGGCTCGAAGATGCGCTTGCGCACGGCCTCGCTCATGCCGGTGCCGTTGTCCTCGACCTGCAGTTCGGCCCAGTTGCCGACCTGGCGCGTACGCAGGGTGATGCGCCCGGGTTCGTCGGGCGCGCTGCGCTGGTGGATGGCCTGGGCGGCGTTCTTCAGCAGGTTGAGCAGCACCTGCTCCAGCTCGTTGGCGGTGGCGGCCACCGCGCCCAACTGCGGGTCGAAGTCGCGGACGATGTGCAGCGCCTTGAAGTCGAAGCTGTCGGTGAGGTCGAAGTCGTTGCCGGCGATCTCCAGCGCCTGGTCGATCAGTGCCGGCAGCTGGCAGGGCGCCAGTTGCCGGTCGCTGCGCCGGCTGAAGCTGAGCATATGGCTGACGATCTTCGCGGCGCGCTGGCCGGCCTGCTGGATGCCGTCGAGCAGGCGCGGCACCTCGCGGGCCTCGAGGTAGCGGTCGATGCTTTCCAGGCAGACGCCGACCTGCTCGGCCTGTTCGCGGTTCTTTTCCAGTTCCGGCGACAGACGCCGGCGGATGTTTTGCACGTTGTGCAGGATGGCGCCGAGCGGGTTGTTGATCTCGTGTGCCATGCCGGCGGCCAGGCCGCCGACCGAGAGCATCTTCTCCGACTGCACCATCATTTCCTCCAGCGCCAGGCGCTGGGTGATGTCGTCGATGCGGATCACCGCGCCGCGCCCGGCACCACCCATCAGTGGGTAGAAGGTCAGGGCATAGTGGCGCGGCTCCTCGTCCTTGTGCCAGGTGACCCGCTCGATCTTCTCCACCCGGTGCTGCTCGGCGGTGCGCTTGAGCTGTGGCAGGAAGGGCTTGAGCGGCGGGAAGGCGAGGAACACCGGCTGGTTCAGCGCCTCGTCCAGGCGCGTGCCGGAAAGCGCGCTGGCCTCCTGGTTCCATTGGGTGACGTAGAGCTGCTCGTCGAGGGCGATCAGCGCCGAGGGCATGGAGTCGATGATGCTGTTGAGGTAGTTCTGGAAACCGGTGAGCTTTTTCTCGATCTTGCTGCGCACCTGCACCTCCAGCTCCAGCTTGCGGTTGGAGTGGCGGGTTTCCTCGGCCAGGCTCTGCGCCTGGTCGAAGGCGGCCTGGGCGTCATCGCGGGCGCGGCTGAGCTGCTGCTCGCGCGCCTCCATGCGCATCAGCATGGTGTTGAAGGCGTCGGCCAGGCTGCCGATCTCGTCCTGGTTGCCGCGGGCGGCGCGCAGGGCGTAGTTCTCCTCGCGGGTGACCTGGCGCGACAGCTCCTCCAGCTTGCGGATCGGCCTGGTCACCAGGCGCCTGATCTGCCGCGCCACCAGCAGCCAGAGCAGCACGCTGAGCGCCAGGATCGCCAGGCTGGCGGTCAGGGTGCCGGTGTAGAAGGCGCCGGGCAGTTCGCTGGAGGCCACCAGCAGCAGGGCGCCGGGGCGGCCGCTGGGGTGCGGCAGCTCGACCAGGTGGTTGGCGCGAAAGGCGGTCTCGCGCCAGTGCGGCAGCTGGCTGAGCTGCAACGGCACCTGCAGTTTCTCGCCGCGCTGCAGCTGCGCCAGGCTGACCCCGTTGCTGTCGTAGATCACCGCCGCGCGCAGCGGCGCGTAGTCGTCCAGGCGCTTGAGCAGGGCTTCGGCGGAGGCCGGCGAGTGCAGCGCCTCCTTGCTCAGCGCCGGACTGGCGATCAGCCGGCCGAGGGTGTGCAGGGCCTGCGGCGCCATGCTCTCCTGGGTGATCCAGTAGGCGGCGCTGATAAAGGCCAGGTTGGCGATCAACAGCACCGCGGCGAGCAGCACCAGCAGCGCGGCGAGCAGCTTGCGGCCGACCGGCAGGTTGTCGAGGTGCTGACGCAGTCGCATGTGGCTATCGCTGTGACGGGCGGGAAGGGCAGGTTAGCGCGGGCGGGCGGCCATTGCCATGGCGGGATCGGGCGGCTGCGCACAGGTCGTGGGGTGGACATGCCGCAGCCCGGCTTGTCCACGGGGGCGGGCGCTGGTGGACAGGGCCGTCAGTCCAGCGGCAGGCCGCGTGCACCGAGGTGCGCCAGCAGGCGCTGCTGCAGGTGCTGCAGGTGCGGCAGCTGCAGGTCATGGCGGCGGGCGGTGGCGCAGGCATGGCCGAGCAGGTAGGCGATCTCGGTGCGGCGGCCCTGGGCCACGTCCTGGTGCATGGAGGAGTAGTTGGCCGCGGTGGCTTCTATCACCCGCTGCACTTCCTCGTGCAGCTGCTCGGCCGCCGCCGGCTGGCCGCAGCGCTGCAGCAGCTCGCTCAGCTCGGCGCAGAGCGTGGCGACCTCGGCCGGGTGTTCGCGCAGGCCGCCGTTGCGGCAGTCATGGAGCACGGTCAGCGGGTTGATCGCGCAGTTCAGCGCCAGCTTGCGCCACAGCCGGGCGAGGATGTCCGGGCTCCACTGATGGGGAATGCCGGCGCGTTCGAGCTCGTCGAGCCAGGGCGGCGGCAGCGGGTCGGCCGGATCGCCCAGCCAGGTGTGGCCGTTGCCGGCGAACACCACCTGGAAGTCGGCCTGGCGAAACGCACCCTCGGTACTGGAGGCGAACAGGCAGCGCTGCTGCGGCAGGCGCTGGGCCACCGCGTCCTGGCTGCCCAGGCCGTTCTGCAGCAGCAGCAACTCGCCATCGGCGGCCAGGCGCGGCGCCAGTTCGGCGGCTGCGGCCTCGGCATCGTAGGCCTTGCAGGCCAGCAGCAGGCGGTGGATCGGCGCATCGGCCTGCGGCAGTTCGGCGGGGATGGCGTAGCGGCGGGCTGCGCCGCGCTCGACCAGGGTCAGGCCGCCGGCCTGCTGGTAGGCCGCCAGGCGTTCGCGGTTACGCAGGATCAGCCGTACCGGCAGGCCGGCGCGGGCCAGGCGGGCGGCCCACAGGCTGCCCAGGCTGCCGGCGCCGAGAACGTGCCAGGTCACAGCAGCGGCAGGCGCATGGCGGCGACCCGGCCGCTGGCGTAGGACTCGGCCAGCAGGCCTTCGGCATGGCGGATCAGCTGTTCCGGATCGGTGGGCAGGGCCTTGGCGTCCAGGCCCACCAGGCTGATGCCGGCCTTGAGCGTGACAAAGCCTTCGCTGGTCTTGAACGCCTTGAGGTTGAGGCCCTCGTGCAGGCGCTTGAAGCTGCTCGGCGAGCATTCGTGGAGGTCTTCGAGCAGGGTGATCAGGCCGAAGTGGTTGTCGTCCAGGCGGGTCAGCACATCCAGCGGCCGCACCAGTTGCTGCAGGCGCCGGGCCACGCCGTGCAGCAGCTCGTTGTAGAAGCGGTCGCCGAACTTGCGGTGTAGCTGGCCGGCCTCTGGCAGGCCGATCAGCAGGTAGCACACCGCGCCGCCGCGCGACTCCACCTGGCGCAGGCTGTCGGCCAGCTTCTGCCGCAGGTAGCGCGGGTTGCCCAGGCCGGTGAGCGGGTCGACCAGGTTGCGCCGCTCCAGGCTGGCGATGTTCTGCGTCAGCAGGCGGTTTTCCTGCAGCAGGCGCTGCAGGGTATTGCACAGACGGTCGGCGGCGTAGACCCGCGGCACCAGTTGCTCGTTCATCGCCGCCTTGCTGATGAAGTCGTCGACGCCGCGATCGAAGGCCTCGCCCAGCACGTTCTCGCCCTCTTTGCCGGTGAGCAGGATGACGTAGGTGTAGTGATCGGCCGTCTCGTCCAGCTGGCGCACCCGCGCGGTCAGCTCCAGGCCATCTATCTCGGGCATCAGCCAGTCGGCCAGAAGTACGCTGGCGGGACGCTCTTCGAGCAGCTGCAGGGCCTCGGCGGCGCTGCTGGCGAAGCGCACGTCCTGGTAGCCGGCCTGGCTCAGGGCGCGACCGATCATGGCGCTGGAGAACTTGGCGTCGTCCACCACCAGGATGCTGAGATGGGGGTTGGGCATGGGCAGGCTCGCGACAGAGAGGAAGGACGCCAAACGGCGTGGATCAGTCCGGTTATAATGGGCCCGCCATAGTTATCGTCAAGTCAGGCGCGTTCACTCCGTGAAGGGGATCGCGCCGTCCATCAGGAGCAAGCCCATGCCTTCGTTCGACGTGGTGTCGGAACTGGACAAACACGAACTGACCAACGCGGTCGACAATGCCGTCAAGGAACTCGATCGCCGTTTCGATCTGCGCGGCAAGTGCAGCATCGAAAGCAAGGACAAGACCCTCACCCTGACCGCCGAAGCCGAGTTCATGCTCGAGCAGGTGCTCGACATCGTGCGCAGCAGCCTGATCAAGCGCAAGATCGACTGTCAGTGCATGGAAGCCAAGGAGGCCTACGCCTCCGGCAAGGTGATGAAACAGGAGGTGACCTTCCGCGAGGGCATCGACAAGGAGCTGGCGAAGAAGATCGTCGCCCATATCAAGGACGCCAAGCTCAAGGTGCAGGCCGCCATCCAGGGCGAGCAGGTGCGCATCACCGGCAAGAAGCGCGACGACCTGCAGGAGGCCATCGCCCTGCTGCGGGGTCACGATTTCGGCATGCCGCTGCAGTACAACAACTTCCGCGATTGAACCTTTGCCGCCTAGCGGCGTCGCAACGCAGGATTGATAGCATTCTGACCGCCATGGCATGCCATGGCGGTGTCGTTTCATGCACAGGAAAGGAGTACCCCATGGAGATGAACGTCGACGAACTGGTGAAGCTCTCGGAGGCCTGGCTGCCGGTGGTGCTGGAGTACAGCGGCAAGCTGACCCTGGCGCTGATCACCCTGCTGATCGGCTGGTGGCTGATCGGCCGGCTGACCGCCAGCATCGGTCGTCTGCTCGAGGCGCGGCGCGTGGATCGGGCGCTGAGCAGCTTTATCGGCAGCCTGGTCAGCATCGTGCTGCGCATTCTGCTGCTGATCAGCGTGGCCTCGATGATCGGCGTGGAGACCACTTCCTTCATCGCCATGATCGGTGCCGCCGGCCTGGCCATCGGTCTGGCCCTGCAGGGCAGCCTGGCCAACTTCGCCGGCGGCGTGCTGATCATGCTGTTCCGCCCGTTCCGCGCCGGCGACTGGATCGAGGCCCAGGGCGTGGCCGGTAGCGTCGACAGCATCCAGATCTTCCACACCACGCTGAAGACCGCCGACAACAAAGTGGTCATCGTGCCCAACGGCAGCCTGTCCAACGGCCACATCACCAACTATTCGCGCGAACCGCGCCGGCGTGCCGACATCAATATCGGCATCGACTACTCCAGCGACATCAAGCGCGCCCGCGAAGTGCTTTTGGAGATCGCCAAGGACCCGCGCGTGCACCTCGATCCGGCGCCGGTGGTGTTCGTCACCGGTCTGGGCGACAGCGCGGTCAACCTGTCGCTGCGGGTGTGGGTGGCCACCGCCGATTTCTGGCCGGTGACCTTCGAGTTCACCGAGCTGGCCAAGGAGCGCCTGACCGCCGCCGGCATCGGCATCCCCTTCCCGCAGCGGGTGGTGCACCTGGCCAAGGCCGACTGAGGCGTGGCGGATGTAAAAAGCCCCGGCAGGTCCGGGGCTTTTTTCTGTCTGTCGTTCAGGCCTTCTCCGGCGGCGCGACCGGCGTGTCGCCGTTGGGCTGGCGACGGTCGCGGCCCCACTGCAGGGCGATCAGGATCAGCGTGGGGATGCCGAGCAGCGCGGTGGCGAGGAAGAAGTGGGCGTAGCCGAGCTTCTCCACCATCACCCCGGAGTAGCCGCCGATCAGGCGCGGCAGCAGCAGCATGATGGAGCTGAGCAGGGCGTACTGGGTGGCGGAGAACTTCAGGTTGGTCAGGCTCGACAGGTAGGCGACGAAGGCCGCGGTGGCCAGGCCGGCGCTGAAGTTGTCGCAGCTGATGGTGACGATCAGCATGTTCAGGTGCGGGCCCATGCCCACCAGCAGCATGAACAGCAGGTTGGTCGCCGCCGAGGCGAAGGCGCCGATCAGCAGGATCGGCATGATGCCGAAGCGCACGATCAGCAGGCCGCCCATGCCGGCGCCGAGCAGGGTCATGACCAGGCCGAACAGCTTGCTGACGCTGGCGATCTGATCCTTGGAAAAGCCCTGGTCGATATAGAAGACGTTGGCCATCACCCCCATCACCGTGTCCGACAGCCGGTAGGTGGCGATCAGGCCCAGCAGCAGCAGGGCCTGCCAGCGGTAACGCAGGATGAAGTCGTTGACCGGGGTCAGCACCGGCGCCAGGCTGCGCCGGCCCATGGCCGACAGGCACAGCGCGGTGAGGATGGTGTAGAGCAGGGCGCGCAGGAAGGCGCGGTCCTCCAGCAGCAGGTCGAGCAGGCTGGCCTCGCCGCGCAGGACGCTGGCGAAGTCGGTGTGGAAGAACTGGGTGAACATCGCCGGCACCGACACCAGCAGCACGATCAGCACCAGCACCGAGAGGATCTGCCGCACGAAGCCGTACTTGGCCGCCGCCAGCTGGGTCTTCAGCGGCACCGGCGGCTCGCGCATCCACAGGCTGGTGAGCAGGCCCGGCAGCATCAGCAGGGCGAACACCAGGTAGGTGCCGGCCCAGGCGCCGTGCTTGTACAGCTGCGCGGTGGAGCCGAAGCCCTCGGCGAAATACAGCGCGCCGGCGGTGGCGAGCAGCGCGGCGACCCGGTAACCGGCCATGTAGGCGGCGGCCAGGGCGGCTTGACGGGTGTCGTCGACGATCTCCAGGCGGTAGGCGTCCACCGCGATGTCCTGGGTGGCCGAGGCGAAGGCCACCACCACCGCCAGGGCGATCAGCCAGCTGAGCTGGGTCTGCGGGTCGAAGCTGGCCATGCCGACCAGACCGACGGCGATCAGGCTCTGTGCCAGCACCAGCCAGGAGCGGCGCCGGCCCAGCTTGCCCAGCAGCGGCAGGCGCCATTGGTCGAGCATCGGCGCCCACACCCATTTGAAGGCGTAGGCCAGGCCGATCAGGCTGGCGAAGCCGATGGTCTCGCGCGCCACGCCGGCTTCGCGCAGCCACACCGACAGGGTGGAGAACACCAGCATGTAAGGCAGGCCGGCGGCGAAGCCGAGCAGGAGCAGTGCCAGGGTGGCGGGGCTGGCATAGGTGGCGAGGGCTTCTCGCCAGGATTTGCGTGGCATCGGGCTCGAATCTGGGGAACGGGTGATAGCGCGCACTCTAACCGCTGTGCTCCATCGGGCGCCAGCCGTGCCGACGGATATCCACCCGTTCGTTCAGGATACTGATGCCTTCGGCGCGCAAGCGCGCGCGCTGCTCGTTGCCCGCCGGCGTTCCGGCGCCCAGGCTCAGGCGTCCGCCGGCGCCGAGCACCCGATGCCAGGGCAGCGCGGTGCCCTCCGGCAACTGGCCGAGGGTGCGCCCGACCCAGCGCGCGGCGCGACCCAGGCCGGCCAGTCGGGCCAGCTCGCCGTAGCTGATCACCTTGCCCGCCGGCACCTGCGCCAGCACCAGGTACAGCGCCTCGCGCCGGGCCTCGGCGCTTGCCGGTGGCGGGGCCGGCCATGCAGACTCTGCCGGGTCCACTGTGCCCCTATGGGTTGTCCTCGTCATGCTGCCACGCCTGTTGTTCGCCTTCGTCCTTTATACCCTGGCCGCACCGCTGTGGGCCGACACCGTGTGGCTCGATAACGGCGACCGCCTCAGCGGCGAGATCGTTCTGCTCGACGGCGGCAAGCTGGCGCTGAAGACCAAGTACGCCGGCCAGGTGCTGATCGACTGGAAGGATATCGACACCCTGAGCTCGGACAAACCCCTGCTGCTGCGCCGCCAGGGCTTCGACAGCGAGCTGAGCAAGACCCTGGCGGCGGCCGGCGCCGGCATGGTGCGGGTGGAGGGCGAGCGCAGCCAGGTGCTGCCGCTGGCCGAGATCACCCGCCTGGTGCCGCCGCGGCCGCTGCTGGAGGATCGCGTCTGGGAAGGCAATCTCGACGCCAAGCTGGATATGGAGCGCAACGACAGCAAGGTCGACGAGTGGAAGCTCAAGGGTAACACGCGCGTCGAACATGGGCGCTGGCGCCACGTGCTGAGCGGCGAGCTGGAGCACGAGACCAAGAACGGCGAGAAGGTCGACGACAACTGGGAGCTGGAGTACGACCTCGACCGCTTCTTCACCGAGCACTGGTTCTGGCGGGTGGGGGGGGAGCATCGCGAGGACGAGTTCGAGTCCATCGAGCGCCAGCGCATCCTCGGCACCGGGCCGGGCTACCGCTTCTGGGACGACGAGCTGGGCCGCTTCGACCTGATCGCCCAGTTCAACCGGGTGCGGCTGGAGTCGGATATCGTCGATCTGGCCTTCGACACCACCTCGCTGGAGCTGGACTACAAGCGCCTGCTGTGGGGCACCCGGCTGGAGTTCTATGCCAACGCCGAGCTGCAGATGCCGCATATCGACGCCATCGACTACGTGCTCGACAGCGAGTTCGGCCTGCGCTACCGCCTCAACCAGTGGGCGCGGCTGTCGCTGCTGTACGAGCTCGACCAGTTGCGCGGCCAGGGCCAGACCATCTCGGATCGCCATTACCTGATCGGCGTCGGCGTGGGCTGGTGATGCCGCCCAGCGGAAAAAGCTGAACTCTGCCGGCCGATGCCGGTCAGCTCTTGCTCTGGCGTCGGGCTTGCGCATAATGCCCGGCTTTTCGCCCCATCAGAGCTCAGTTGTCCTCGTTATGTCGCGTTCGCTACCGCTTTCCCTGCTCAGCCTGAGCCTCGCCCTGCTCAGCTCCACCGCCGCCGCCGACACCGTCTGGCTGAAGAACGGCGACCGCCTGACCGGCACCATCAAGTTCTACGACGGCAACAAGTTGCTGCTCCAGACCGACTATGGCGGCGCCATCGCCCTGGACTGGAAGAAGATCGCCACCCTGGAGAGCGAGCAGGCGCTGCTGATCAAGCAGGACGACTTCAATGGCGAGCGCGCCAAGTCGCTGCAGGCCGCCGAGCCGGGCAAGGTGACCCTGGCCAATGGCGACGTGCCGAAGACCGTGGAGTTGAGCGAGATCGCCCAGATCATCAAGCCCAAGCCGCTGGTGGAGGATTTCACCTGGAAGGGCAACGTCGACCTGGCGCTGGACTACAAGCGCGCCGAGAGCGACACCGACGACTACGACGTCGACGTCAAGACCCAGGCCCGCCACGGCTGGTGGCGGCACAACGCGCAGGCCGAGTACAACCGCGAGCTGAAGGACGATGTGGTCAGCACCGACAACTGGAGCGCCGAGTACGCCCTCGACCGCTTCCTCACCGAACAGTGGTTCTGGCAGGGGCGCTTCGAGTACAAGCGCGACCGCATCGAGGAGCTGGAGCGTCAGCGCACCCTGGGTACCGGTCCCGGTTACCAGTTCTGGGACAACGAACTGGGCGCCTTCTCCATCGCCACCCTGGCCAACCGCAGCGACTACGTCTACAGCAACGGCGAGCAGGACCGCTTCTACGCGCTCAGCGTCAAGTGGGACTACAACCGCTACCTGATCGGCAAGGCGGTGGAACTGTTCAGCGTCGGCGAGGTGGGCAAGCCGCTGGAAGGTGTCGCCGACTACACCCTGGATGCCGAGGTCGGCCTGCGCTACAAGGTCACCGACTGGGCCTCGCTGAACATGAAGGCGGAAAAGGACATCGTCAGCGGTGCCGAGGGCGAGCTGGACGAGACCCGCTACAGCCTGGGCTTCGGCGTCGGCTGGTAAGCGCCCGACGCAATGGCCGAGCACGAAAAAGCCCGCGATAGTCGCGGGCTTTTTCGTGGGGGCGACTCAGTGGGTCTCTTCGAGGCTTTTGTTGTTCCAGCCGGCGCCGCCGGGGAGCAGCAGGTTGAGCAGCAGGGCGCTGACGGCGCACAGGGAAATCCCCGACAGGGCGAATTCCTTGCCGCCGATCACCATGCCGCCGATGCCGAATACCAGGGTGACCGAGACGATGATCAGGTTGCGCGCCTCGGACAGATCGACCTGGTGGCGGATCAGAGTGTTGAGGCCGACCACCGCGATGGAGCCGAACAGCAGGCAGAGGATGCCGCCCATCACCGGCACCGGAATGCTCTGCAGGGCGACGCCGAACTTGCCGACGAAGGCCAGGGCGATGGCGAACAGCGCGGCCCAGGTCATGATCTTCGGGTTGTAGCTCTTGGTCAGCATCACCGCGCCGGTCACTTCGGCGTAGGTGGTGTTGGGCGGGCCGCCGAACAGGCCGGCGGCCGAGGTGGCCAGGCCGTCGCCGAGCAGGGTGCGGTGCAGGCCCGGCTTCTTGACGAAGTTCTTGCCGGTGACGCTGCCGATCGCCACCACGCCGCCGATATGCTCGATGGCAGGCGCCAGCGCTACCGGCACCATGTACAGGATGGCGCCCCAGTGCAGCTCGGGCGCGACGAAATTGGGCAGCGCCAGCCAGGGCGCACTCGCCACCGCGCTGGTGTCGATCACCCCGAGCACGGCGGCGATCAGGCAGCCGACGGCGATGCCGGCGAGGATCGGCACCAGGCGGAAGATGCCGCGGCCGAGCACGGCGACCAGCAGGGTGGTGAGCAGCGCCGGCATCGAGATCAGCATGGCGGTGGCATAGGGCACCAGCTCGACGCTGCCGTCGCCGGCCTTGCCCATGGCCATGTTCACCGCCACCGGCGACAGGGCCAGGCCGATGGAGATGATCACCGGGGCGATCACCACCGGCGGCAGCAGGCGGTCGATGAAGCTGGGGCCGCGCAGTTTGACCAGCACCGAGAGCAGGATGTAGACCAGGCCGGCCGCCATCACCCCGCCGAGCACCGCCGGCAGGCCGAACTCACCCTTGGCCGCCAGAATCGGCGCGATGAAGGCGAAGCTGGAGGCGAGGAACACCGGCACCTGGCGCTTGGTCACCAGCTGGAACAGCAGGCTACCGAGGCCGGCGGTGAACAGCGCGACGTTGGGGTCCATGCCGGTGATCAGCGGCATCAGCACTAGGGCGCCGAAGGCCACGAAGAGCATCTGTGCGCCGGAGAGGCCCTGGCGCCAGAGCGGATCCTTGAATTCCGTTTGCGACATGTTCAGGCGTCCTTCTGCTTGGTGCCGAAGATCTTGTCGCCGGCATCGCCCAGGCCGGGGATGATGTAGCCGTGCTCGTTCAGGCGCTCGTCGATCGAGGCGGTGAAGATGGTCACGTCGGGGTGGGCCTTCTCGACCGCTTTGATGCCCTCGGGCGCGGCGACCAGCACCATGGCGCGGATGTCCTTGCAGCCGGCTTTCTTCAGCAGGTCGATGGTGGCGACCATGGAGCCGCCGGTGGCCAGCATCGGGTCGATGATCAGCGCCAGGCGCTCGTCGATCTCCGGTGCCAGTTTCTCCAGGTAGGTGTGCGCCTCCAGGGTTTCCTCGTTGCGCGCCACGCCCACGGCGCTGACCTTGGCCCCGGGGATCAGGCTGAGCACGCCGTCGAGCATACCGATGCCGGCGCGCAGGATGGGCACCACGGTGATCTTCTTGCCGGCGATCTTCTCCACCTGCACCGCGCCAGCCCAGCCCTGGATTTCGTAGCTTTCCAGCGGCAGGTCGTTGGTCGCCTCGTAGGTCAGCAGCGCGCCCACTTCCTGGGCCAGTTCGCGGAAATTCTTGGTGCTGATGTCGGCGCGGCGCATCAGGCCGATTTTGTGACGGATCAGCGGGTGGCGGATCTCGCGGATGGGCATGGGCTGGGGTCTCCGGCGGGCTGAGAGCCCATTCACGGTCTGCTGCGCGTCGGCCAAACAGCGTTGAAAACAGCTTCGGAATGCTCATTTACCACTCGTAAACTCCGCTTCCTCAGCTTTTTTCGCCGCCGTTTTGCTCTAGCTCGCGAGACCCTGAACGGGCTCTGGGAAAAATCGCGTTAGATTAAAGCATTGCTCATGCCAGGTGGTGGGTGACTGATGGGTCAGCGCACCGCGCGAGCGGCCTCGGCTACGCTGGTCAGGCGAGGCTTGGCAAGTGCGACGCAGGTCTGTACCTTTGCCCGCTTTTATTTGACTGATCGCTCAGCTTTTGCCGCCGATCGCCGCTCATTTTATCAGCCCGACCAAGAGAGAACGCCCCATGTCCGCCGATCTCGCGCACATCCGCCAAGTCATGGCGGAAGCCGACTGCCTGTTCACCGAAGCCGAGGTGGAAGCGGCCATCGACCGCGTCGCCGCCCAAATCAACGCCGAACTGGCCGAACGCAACCCGGTGGTGTTCTGCGTGATGAACGGCGGCCTGATCTTCTCCGGCAAGCTGCTGCCCAAGCTGGCCTTCCCGCTGGAGGCGTCTTACCTGCACGCCACCCGCTACCGCAACGAGACCAGCGGCGGCGAGCTGTTCTGGAAGGCCAAGCCGGAAGTCTCCTTTATCGACCGCGACGTGCTGATCATCGACGACATCCTCGACGAAGGGCACACCCTCGGCGCGATCATCGACTTCTGCCGCCACGCCGGCGCCCGTGCGGTGCACACCGCTGTACTGATCGACAAGGAACACCAGCGCAAGGCGCGCCCGGACCTCAAGGCCAACTATGTCGGCCTGCACTGCATCGACCGCTATATCTTCGGCTACGGCATGGACTACAAGGGCTACTGGCGCAACGCCGCCGGCATCTACGCGGTCAAGGGGCTGTAAGCGCGTGCTGCGCCCGGATTTCATCCGGGCTACGGCTCCAGGCCTTCTCCCAGCCAGCGCAGCGCCTTCTGCCGCGCCTGCGCCAGATCGCGCACATAAGCCAGTTCGCCGGCGCGCCGGTGCACTCCGGCGCGGCGCAGTTGCAGGCGCACCTGCGCGGTCGGGCCGCTGAGGATCAGCGCCACGCCCTGCTGGCGGTAGTCGCGCAGCACGTTGTCCAGCGCGGCGATGGCGGTCATGTCCAGCAGCGGCACCGCGCTGATATCGACTATCACCACGCGCACCCCGGGGGTGAAGCGGCGCAGCACGCTCAGTGCCTTCTCCGCCGCGCCGAAGAACAGCGGCCCGCGAATGGCGTAGGCCAGCACGTGCTCGGGCAGGTCCTGCAGGGCCTGGCGCTGCTGCCGGCTCAGCGCGGCGGTGTCGGTCAGCTCGCTCATGCGCTTGATGAACAGCCCGGCGGCCAGCAGCAGGCCGACGCCGACCGCCAGCACCATGTCGAACAGCACCGTCAGCAGCAGGCAGGTGAGCAGCACCAGCACGTCGCCGCGCGGGGCGATGCGCAGGGTGTGGGCCACATGCTGCGGTTCGCTCATGTTCCACGCCACCACCAGCAGCAGGGCCGCCAGCGCCGCCATCGGCAGGTAGCTGAACAGCGGCGCCAGCAGCAGGATCGCCGCCAGCACCACGCCGGCGTGAATCAGCGCCGCCAGCGGCGAGAAGGCGCCGGCGCGCACGTTGGCGGCGGTGCGGGCGATGGCCGCGGTGGCGGTGATGCCGCCGAAGAAGGGCGCGGCCAGGTTGCCCAGGCCCTGGCCGATCAGCTCGGCATTGGGGTCGTGCTTGCTGCCGCTCATGCCGTCGGCGACCACGGCGCAGAGCAAGGATTCGATGGCGCCGAGCATGGCGATGGCGAAGGCCGGCGCCAGCAGCTGGCGGATCAGCTCGAAGGACAGCACCAGCGGCTGGCCGTCCGCGCCGGGCAACTGCCAGGGCAGGCCCGGGCTGGGCAGCAAGGGCGGGATGCCGGGGTGCTCGATGCCGTCGAGCGTATAGCTGAAGCGTTCGCCCAGGGTCGCCACCGGCAGGCCGAGGCGCTCTAGGGCGAGCGCCAGCAGGGCGCCGACGGCCAGGGCGACCAGGTGCGCGGGAATCTTCGGCGCCAGGCGCGGCCACAGCAGCAGGGTGGCCAGGCAGATGGCGCCGACCAGGCTGTCGCCTGGCTGCAGGCTGGGCAGCGCGCTGGCCAGCAGGGCGAGCTGCTGCAGCAGGTGCTGCGGGGTTTCGGCCAGTTCCAGGCCGAGCAGGTCCTTGAGCTGCAGGATGGCGATGACGATGCCGATGCCGGCGGTGAAGCCCAGGGTCACCGGGTAGGGCACGAACTCGATCAGGCGGCCGGCGCGCAGCAGGCCCAGGGTGATCAGGATGATGCCGGCCAGCAGGGTGCACAGCAGCAACCCGCCCAGACCATATTGCTGGGTGATCGGCAGCAGGATCACCACGAAGGCCGCGGTGGGCCCGGAGATATTGAAGCGTGAGCCGCCGCACAGGGCGATCAGCGGCGCCGCGATCAGCACGGTGTACAGGCCATGCTGCGGCGCCACGCCGACCGCGATGGCCAGCGCCATGGCCAAGGGGATGGCGATGACGCCGACCGTCAGCCCGGCGCTCAGGTCGCCGCGCAGGGCCTTCCAGGAGTAGCCGGCGCGCAGGGTCTGGCGCCAGGCGGCGAACAGCGGCAGGGAGTGGCGTGGCATGGTGGCTCCGGGATGGCTCGGCGCATTATAGGAGCGGCGCGCCGTGCGGCGGCATGACCTAGGTCGGCTGTTGCGTCGAATGTTCGCGTGCTAGCCTGCTCGGCTGCGCGTTGAGCCGCGCGCGGCGCGGCGGTAAACTGCCGGCCCTCTGTAATGCTGGCGGGAGCGGGCGATGCGTAAAGACAAGAAGCAGGTGATTGGCGAAGAAATCAGCGACGACTCGATCAAGCTGTTCCTGGCGGTGGAGCCGGCCGATGCCACGCCACCCTCGCTGCACAAGCTGATCAAGGCCTATCGCGGTCTGCGCATCGACGACTTCGAACGTTTCGTCGGCTTCTTCGTTGCCGCCGGCTACGACCTGACGGCTACCGACGCGCAGGGCCACGACTTCGTCGCCCTGATCCAGGATCAGCGCAACGCCGAGCCCTATATCGAGGTGATCAAGGCCGCGCGCGCCGGCTGATCCTGCAGTCGGGCGGACATGCCGAAGGCTTGTCCGCCCTGTGGTTTGCCTTTCTTCCAGGCAATAAAAAACCGGCCACGGGGGCCGGTTTTTCAAGAACCTGTCGCGATTAGGCGGCAGCAGCTTCGCCCAGCGCCTTGATGTGCGCGTTCAGGCGGCTCTTGTGACGAGCGGCTTTGTTCTTGTGGATGATGCCCTTGTCGGCCATGCGGTCGATGACCGGAACGGCCAGGGTGTAGGACGACTTGGCAAGCTCGAGGTCTTTGGCGTCGATAGCCTTGACCACGTTCTTGATGTAGGTACGGACCATGGAGCGCAGGCTGGCGTTATGGCTACGGCGCTTCTCAGCCTGTTTGGCGCGTTTTTTGGCAGAAGGTGAGTTGGCCACCGTCAAGCTCCTCGAAAACTGGGGGGTTACGACAAATAAGGCCGCGAATCATGCCGACCCCCTGGGCATCTGTCAAGCCCGCTGGCGCTTTCCCGTGCTGGCCTGACCAATGGCGGCTCGCTACACTCGACGCCTTCGCGCGCCGGCGGATTGTCCAGCGGCGCGCCCGTTTGCGGGAAATCGAGTCACTCCATGAATCTGCTCAAATCCCTGGCCGCGGTCAGTTCCCTGACCATGGTCTCGCGCGTGCTGGGTTTCGTGCGCGACACCATCATCGCTCGGACCTTCGGCGCCGGGGTGGCGTCGGACGCCTTCGTGGTGGCCTTCAAGCTGCCCAACCTGCTGCGCCGCATCTTCGCCGAGGGGGCGTTCTCCCAGGCCTTCGTGCCGATCCTGGCCGAGTACAAGATGCAGCAGGGCGAGGAGGCCACGCGTACCTTCGTCGCCTATGTCTCGGGCTTGCTGACCCTGGTGCTGGCGCTGGTCACCGCCATCGGCGTGCTGGCCGCACCCTGGATCGTCTGGGCCACCGCGCCGGGGTTCGCCGATGAGGCCGAGCGCTTCGAGCTGACCGTCGACCTGCTGCGGGTGACCTTCCCCTATATCCTGCTGATCTCGCTGTCGTCGCTGGCCGGCGCCATCCTCAACACCTGGAACCGCTTCTCGGTGCCGGCCTTCGTGCCGACCCTGCTGAACGTCAGCATGATCGGCTTTTCCGTGTTCCTGACGCCCTATTTCGACCCGCCGATCATGGCCCTGGGCTGGGCGGTGCTGGTCGGCGGCCTGCTGCAGCTGCTCTGGCAACTGCCGCATCTGAAGAAGATCGGCATGCTGGTGCTGCCGCGCCTGAGTTTTGGCGACCTCGGCGTGTGGCGCGTGCTCAAGCAGATGGGGCCGGCGATCTTCGGCGTGTCGGTGAGCCAGATCTCGCTGATCATCAACACCATCTTCGCCTCCTTCCTGGTCGCCGGCTCGGTGTCCTGGATGTACTACGCCGACCGCCTGATGGAGCTGCCCTCGGGCGTGCTCGGCGTGGCCCTGGGCACCATCCTGCTGCCGGCGCTGTCGAAGACCTACGCCAGCCGCGACCGCGAGGAGTACCGCCGCCTGCTCGACTGGGGCCTGCGCCTGTGTTTCCTGCTGGTGCTGCCCAGCGCCCTGGCCCTGGCGGTGCTGGCCGAGCCGCTGACCGTGTCGCTGTTCCAGTACGGCAAGTTCACCGCCAGCGACGCGCTGATGACCCAGCAGGCGCTGATCGCCTATTCCATCGGCCTGCTCGGCATCATCCTGGTGAAGATCCTGGCGCCCGGCTTCTACGCCCAGCAGAACATCAAGACGCCGGTGAAGATCGCCGTGGTGACCCTGGTCTTCACCCAGTTGATGAACCTGGTGCTGGTCGGCCCGCTGGCGCACGCCGGCCTGGCCCTGGCGATCAGCCTGGCGGCCTGCCTGAACGCCGGGTTGCTGTACTGGCAGCTGCGCCGCGCCGATATCTTCCGGCCGCTGCCGGGCTGGGGCCTGTTCCTGCTCAAGCTGGTGCTGGCGGTGACGGCGATGGTGGCGGTGCTGCTGGGCCTGCTGCAGATCATGCCGGCCTGGGCCGAGGGCGACATGCCGCTGCGCCTGCTGCGTCTCGGCGCGCTGGTGGTCGCCGGGCTGCTGGTCTACTTCGGCATGCTGCTGCTGCTCGGTTTCCGCCTGCGCGACTTTGCCCGGCGGACGGTCTGACGCCTGTATTGGGCCGCGGGCTGTGCGTATAATCGGCCACTTTGTGAACAAGAAGCGTGCTATGCAGCTGGTTCGAGGTCTTCATAACCTGCAGCCCCAGACGCGGGGCTGCGTGGTCACCATCGGTAATTTCGACGGCGTTCATCGTGGGCACCAGGCCATCCTGGCGCGCCTGCGCGAGCGTGCCGCGGAATTGGCCGTGCCCAGCTGCGTGGTGATCTTCGAGCCGCAGCCGCGCGAATTCTTCGGTCCCGACACCGCTCCGGCGCGCCTGACCCGGCTGCGCGACAAGCTCGCCCTGCTGGCCGCCGAAGGCGTCGACATGGTGCTGTGCCTGGCCTTCAACCGCCGCCTGCGCGAGCTGTCGGCGGCCGAGTTCGTCCAGCGCGTGCTGGTCGACGGCCTCGGCGTGAAGGACCTGGAAATCGGCGACGATTTCCGCTTCGGCTGCGACCGCGCCGGCGATTTTGAGTTTCTCCAGGCCGCCGGGCGGCGCCACGGTTTCAGCGTCGATGCCTCGACCACGGTGGAAGTGCGCGGTGGCCGGGTCAGCAGCACCCGCGTGCGCCAGGCCCTGGCCGATAGCGATTTCGAGCTGGCCGAGGCGCTGCTGGGCCGGCCGTTCCGCATCGCCGGGCGGGTGCTGCACGGGCAGAAGCTCGGCCGCCAGCTGGCCGCCCCCACCGCCAATATCCAGCTCAAGCGGCGCAAGGTGCCGCTGACCGGGGTCTATCTGGTGAGCTGCGAAATCGATGGCGTGATTCAACCGGGCGTCGCCAATATCGGCGTGCGCCCCAGCGTTGCCGGCGACGGCAGCGCTCATCTGGAAGTGCACCTTCTGGATTTCGCCGGCGACCTGTATGGCCGGCGCCTCTCGGTGGCCTTCCACCACAAGCTGCGTGACGAGCAGCGTTTCGCCTCGCTGGAGGCCCTGAAGACGGCGATTGCCGCCGATATTGCCGCTGCCCGTGATTGTTGGCAGAGCCACCCGCTGATGAAGAGTCCGACATGACCGATTACAAAGCCACGCTGAACCTGCCCGATACCCCGTTCCCGATGAAGGCCGGCCTGCCGCAACGCGAGCCGCAGACCCTGCAGCGCTGGAACGAGATTGGCCTGTATAGCAAGCTGCGGCAGATCGGCGAGGGTCGGCCCAAGTTCGTCCTGCACGACGGCCCGCCCTATGCCAACGGCAGCATCCATATCGGTCATGCGGTGAACAAGATCCTCAAGGACATCATCACCCGCTCCAAGACCCTGGCCGGTTTCGACGCGCCCTACGTGCCGGGCTGGGACTGCCATGGCCTGCCGATCGAGCACAAGGTCGAGACCACCTTCGGCAAGAACCAGCCGGCCGACCTGACCCGCGAACGCTGCCGCAGCTACGCCGGCGAGCAGATTGAAGGGCAGAAGGCCGACTTCATCCGCCTCGGCGTGCTGGGCGACTGGGACAACCCCTACAAGACCATGGATTTCGCCAACGAGGCCGGCGAGATCCGCGCCCTGGCTGAGATGGTCAAGCAGGGCTTCGTGTTCAAGGGCCTGAAGCCGGTCAACTGGTGCTTCGACTGCGGCTCGGCGCTGGCCGAGGCCGAGGTGGAGTACCAGGACAAGAAATCCGACGCCATCGACGTCGCCTTCCCGGTGGAAGACGCCGGCAAGCTGGCCGCCGCCTTCGGCCTGGCCGAGCTGAACAAGCCGGCCGCCATCGTCATCTGGACCACCACGCCCTGGACCATCCCGGCCAACCAGGCGCTCAACGTCCATCCGGAATTCAACTACGCGCTGGTCGACACCGGCGCGCGCCTGCTGCTGCTGGCCGAGGAGCTGGTCGAATCCTGCCTGCAGCGCTACGGTCTCGACGGCCAGGTGCTCGCCACCGCGCCGGGCGCGGCGCTGGAGCTGATCCGTTTCCGTCATCCGTTCTACGAGCGCTTCTCGCCGGTGTACCTGGCCGACTACGTCGCCCTCGACGCCGGTACCGGCATCGTCCACTCGTCGCCGGCCTACGGCGAGGACGACTTCCGCACCTGCAAAGCCTACGGCATGAGCAACGACGAGATTCTCAGTCCGGTGCAGAGCAATGGCGTCTACACCGCGGATCTGCCGTTCTTCGGCGGCCAGTTTATCTGGAAGGCCAATGCCAACATCGTGGCCAAGCTCGACGAAGTCGGCGCGCTGCTCAAGCATCAGCCGATCCAGCACAGCTACATGCACTGCTGGCGGCACAAGACCCCGCTGATCTACCGCGCCACCGCGCAGTGGTTCGTCGGCATGGATACTCAACCCAATGATGGCGCGACCCTGCGCGAGCGCGCGCTGGCGGCCATCGAGCAGACCCAGTTCGTCCCGGCCTGGGGCCAGGCGCGTCTGCACAGCATGATCGCCGGCCGTCCCGACTGGTGCATCTCGCGCCAGCGCAACTGGGGCGTGCCGATCCCGTTCTTCCTGCACAAGGTCACCGGCGAGCTGCATCCGCGCACCGTCGAGTTGATGGAGATCGTGGCCAAGCGTGTCGAGCAAGAGGGCATCGAAGCCTGGTTCAAGCTCGACGCCGCCGAATTGCTCGGCGCCGAGGCCGCCGACTACGACAAGATCAACGACACCCTGGACGTGTGGTTCGACTCCGGTACCACCCACTGGCACGTGCTGCGCGGTTCGCACGACATGGGCCACACCGACGGCCCGCGCGCCGATCTGTATCTGGAGGGTTCGGATCAGCACCGCGGCTGGTTCCACTCGTCGCTGCTGACCGGCAGCGCCATCGACGGCCACGCGCCCTACAAGGCGCTGCTGACCCACGGCTTCGTGGTCGACGAGAACGGCCGCAAGATGTCCAAGTCGCTCGGCAACGTGGTCGCGCCGCAGGAGGTCAACGACAGTCTGGGCGCCGACATCATGCGCCTGTGGGTCGCCTCCACCGACTATTCCGGCGAGATGGCGGTGTCCAAGGTGATCCTGCAGCGCAGCGCCGACGCCTACCGCCGTATCCGCAACACTGCGCGCTTCATGCTGGCCAACCTCAATGGCTTCGATCCGGCCAAGGACCTGCTGCAGCCCGAGCAGATGCTCGACCTCGATCGCTGGGCCGTCGACGCGGCCCTGCGCCTGCAGGAAGAGATCATCGAGGCGTACGCCGACTACCGCTTCTGGAACGTCTACTCCAAGGTGCACAACTTCTGCGTGCAGGAGCTGGGCGGCTTCTATCTGGACATCATCAAGGACCGTCAGTACACCACCGCTGCCGACAGCGTCGCGCGTCGCTCCTGCCAGAGCGCGCTGTACCACATCAGCGAGGCGCTGGTGCGCTGGGTCGCGCCGATCCTGGCGTTCACCGCCGAGGAAATCTGGCAGTTCCTGCCGGGCGAGCGCAACGAGTCGGTGATGCTCAATACCTGGTACGAGGGGCTCAGCCGCCTGCCGGAGGGTTTCGAGCTGGATCGTGCCTACTGGGATCGGATCATGGCGGTCAAGGCCGCGGTCAACAAAGAACTGGAGAACCTGCGCACGGCCAAGGCCATCGGCGGCAGCCTGCAGGCTGAGGTCACGCTGTTCTGCGACGAGGCCAAGCAGGCCGATCTGGCCAAGCTCGGCGACGAGCTGCGTTTCGCCCTGATCACCTCGGCGGCGCAGACTGCGCCGCTGGCCGAGGCGCCGGTCGATGCGGTGGTCACCGAGGTGGAGGGGTTGAAGCTGAAGATCCTCAAGTCCGCCCACGCCAAGTGCGGCCGCTGCTGGCACTTCCGCGCCGACGTCGGCAGCCATGCCGCCCACCCGGAACTGTGCGGCCGCTGCGTGAGCAATATCGAAGGTGCAGGCGAGGTGCGCAAGCATGCCTGAGGTCTCGCGTTTCGGGCATCTGCCCTGGCTGCTGCTGAGCCTGCTAATTCTGGTTGCCGACCGTCTGAGCAAGGATTTCTTCGAGGCCAGCCTGAGCATGTACCAGCGTATCGAAGTCATCCCCGGCTACTTCGATTGGACCCTGGCCTACAACACCGGCGCGGCCTTCAGCTTCCTGGCCGATGCCGCCGGCTGGCAGCGCTGGTTCTTCGCCGCTATCGCCATCGTGGTCAGCATCGTGCTGGTGGTTTGGCTCAAGCGCCTCAAACGCCACGAAACCCTGCTGGCCGTGGCGCTGGCCATGGTCCTGGGCGGAGCCCTGGGTAACCTCTACGACCGCGTGGTGCTCGGCCATGTGGTCGACTTCATCCTGGTGCACTGGCAGAACCGCTGGTATTTCCCGGCGTTCAACCTGGCCGACAGCGCCATCACCGTCGGCGCCATCCTCCTGGCGCTGGATATGTTCAAGAGCAACAAGTCCGGAGAACCTGCCAATGACTGACGTACGCATCGGCCCGGACAGGGAAGTCACCCTGCATTTCGCCCTCAAGCTGGAGAACGGCGACGTGGTCGACAGCACCTTCGACAAGCAGCCGGCCACCTTCAAGGTCGGCGACGGCAACCTGCTGCCCGGCTTCGAGCAGGCGCTTTACGGCTTCAAGGCCGGCGACAAGCGCAGCGTGCAGGTGCAGCCGGAGCAGGGCTTCGGCCAGCCCAACCCGCAGAACGTGCAGGTCATGCCGCGTAGCCAATTCGAGGGCATGGAACTGTCCGAAGGGCTGCTGGTGATCTTCAACGACGCCGCCAATGCCGAGCTGCCCGGGGTGGTCAAGGCCTTCGACGACAAGCAGGTGACCATCGACTTCAACCACCCGCTGGCCGGCAAGGTGCTCGACTTCGAGGTGGAGATCCTCTCGGTCAAGGCGCTCTAGCCCGAATCGCCGCTTCCGTGGGAGCGGCTTTAGCCGCGAAGCTCTTGTTGCAGCCTGCGCTTATCCCGCGCAGGCTGTATCTTCCGGGATCGACCGATAGCGGCGCGTCGATCCTCGATCAATACCGAGACAACCAGCATGCATATCAAACTTGCCAATCCCCGCGGCTTCTGCGCCGGCGTCGACCGCGCCATCGAGATCGTCAACCGCGCCCTGGAAGTCTTCGGCCCGCCGATCTACGTGCGTCACGAAGTGGTGCACAACAAGTTCGTGGTCGAGGATCTGCGCGCCCGCGGTGCCATCTTCGTCGAAGAGCTGGACCAGGTACCGGACGACGTCATCGTCATCTTCAGCGCCCACGGCGTGTCCCAGGCGGTACGCGCCGAGGCTGAGCGCCGTGGACTCAAGGTGTTCGACGCCACCTGCCCGCTGGTGACCAAGGTGCATATGGAGGTGGTGCGCTACAGCCGCGAGGGCCGCGAGTGCATCCTCATCGGCCACGAGGGTCATCCGGAAGTGGAAGGCACCATGGGCCAGTACGACGCCAGCAACGGCGGCGCCATCTACCTGGTGGAAGACGAGACCGACGTCGCCGAGCTGCAGGTGCGCAATCCCGAGGCGCTGGCCTTCGTCACCCAGACCACGCTGTCGATGGACGACACCAGCAAGGTGATCGACGCCCTGCGCGCCAAGTTCCCGGCCATCGGCGGGCCGCGCAAGGACGATATCTGCTACGCCACGCAGAACCGCCAGGACGCGGTCAAGCAGCTCGCCGCCGAGTGCGACGTGCTGCTGGTGGTGGGCAGCCCCAACAGTTCCAACTCCAACCGCCTGCGCGAGCTGGCCGAGCGCATGGGCACCCCGGCCTACCTGATCGACGGCGCCGAGGATCTCAAGGCCGAATGGTTCGACGGGGTAAGTGGCATCGGCATCACCGCCGGCGCCTCGGCCCCTGAGGTGCTGGTGCGTGGGGTGGTCGAACAGCTGCGCACCTGGGGCGCGCAAGGGGAGACCGAACTGGACGGCCGGCCGGAGAACGTGACGTTTTCCATGCCGAAGGAGTTGCGGGTTAAGGCGTTATAGAAATAAAAAGCGGCCCATTGGCCGCTTTTTATTTCTGCTTGGTTGCTAGCGCCAGCACTGCTCCACTGTTTTTGCATTCGAGCCGCTTGCACTACGACCTTTAATGCCTACTGCTGTTAGGGTCAAGTCGCCACAGAGCCCATCGCCGATGTCTTCTTCTGCCGTCAAGGTGTAACCGCCGTCGCCATTGGTGCGTGAGACACCCACCAGATAGTAGCCGTTCTCCGAGCGTACGCGTGCACCGGCAGTATCCAGGCCCACTAAGCTGGCGGCATTGGTTACCAACAAATCCAGATCCTGGTTTATGGTGACGTAGCGGTTGTTCTGTGCGTAGAAGCGCTCCTGACGTGCCGACATTTCCTGTAAAAGTGCCATACCCTCAGCTCTTTTGCTGCGAGTGATGTAGTCCTGATAGTTCGGGATGGCGATCGCTGCCAATATGGCAATGATCGCGACCGCGAGCATCAACTCGATCAGGCTAAAACCATGTTGTTGACGCTTATTCATTGAAACTCCTCAGGCACGATATGCCAGCTCTGGCGGCCGCTGCTGTTGGGGTCATCACCGACGGTGGCAGGGTCGGCGGCACCGTCACTGCCGAAGACCTTGTTGCCCGGTGCCAGGGTGAAACCGCCGACTGCCGGGAAGCGTACGCCGGAGACCACGCTCTTTGCATCACCGTAGGCGTCCAGCGGGCTAACCATCTTGTCGTTGTTAAGGTCGAGCACGTTGAACTTGGTACGGCCACCGCTATACGCATCGACGGCATAGAACCAAGTATCTGCCCCGGCCTGGCAAGGATCCTGGTTTGGGGTGAGGCTGCTGAGGAACAGCGTCGAACCACGTGCAGCCATATTGTTGATGATCATCTCGCCGGTCAGCTTCTGCCCTCCAGTGCCCTCCACTGCCATGTCCAATGCCCAGCCCCACAGGTTGACTGCAGCATCGTCTTTCGGGGCTACGGGAGGGTTCGGGTCATTCGGAACCGGCGTTTTGAACCATTGAACCTGATTTTGGCTAAGCAAGCGGATGTCATTCTGCGCGCTTTGGTTTTCGTCGCCGATAACAGCCCCATCGACCTGATCGGTGAACTGCTGTTTCTGCAGCTGGCTGCGATCAGTAGCTCTGGGTGTATTGTCAGTGGTCGACTGGCGTTTGGTGTTGCGATCCCAGATGCCATAAAGGGTCATCGCTCGGCTGGTATCGACATTCGCATCGCTGTTCTCGATGTACTTGCCGGTACCTACCAGAACCAGATAACCGTAAGAGCTAGGGTGGCGTACTAAAGAGGGTTGAATAGTGATTGCCTGGCGCTTCAATACACCGTTCTTCGAGTCTTTTGCAGTAAATAATGGCTTGCCGCCGTAAGCAATCTTGAAGTCGGCGACTGTGACATTCTCGAGTGCTGTCTGCGCCCGTGAGAATGGGTCTCCCCCAGGCGGGGTGAGCTCGGTTGGTAGCAGATCAAAGCGCCACAGATTTCCTTGTAGGTCGCCGGCATAGGCATAGTCAACCAGGCCGTCACCATTGTTGTCTGCACCCCGCACGCTAGAGAGGCCATTCGGCAAGGTTATATTGTTCTCGACAACGTCGGGTACGACGAGTTTTTTCAGCAGGCCACCACTTTTGATGTCGATGATCATCAAGGCTGCCTTGTCATTGGTGCTGTTGTAGCCATTGCCCATTAGTACAGCCCATTGGCCTGAGTGCAGGCGTACGATTTCCGGCTGGGCGAAGGTGTAACCAAGATCAATGTCGGTAGTCGAGTCGAATTCCCAGAGCAGTTTGATGTTTTCCGGATCGGTGATATCCAATGCAAACAGAGACTTGCCTCCGGCACGAAGGGTGCCGATTAATACAGTGCGCCAACCTTCGTCGTTACCATCGCCAAAGTAAACGTCGCGAACGATAGGCGAGCCGTCGACGAAATAGCGGTGCTCCGCGCCGGTATAGTTCTGACCGGTCAGGCGATAGAGGTTCTTGATCACTTCGGTCGGGATAAAGGCAAACTCTTCCTGGCCGGTTGCTGCATTGAAGCCGTGCAACATGCCATCGTTACCGCCCACATAGATCATTTCCTTGCGCGCCGATTTTTGGTTTGCAGTGCGGAATGCGGCATAGCTTTTGTAGTTACTATTGTCGCCGCCGGGGTTTTCGATGGCGTCGGCTAGATAAGCCAGGTAACCAGGCGTGCCGACAACGACTGGGCTGGAGTTGACAATGTCGCCCAGTACAGTGCTACGGGTGCGGAATAAGGGGCTGGCTGAGCCCTCTTTACTGCGGTCGCCACGAATATAGGCGACACGATCAGCGCCTCGAGTGTCGCTGGCCCCCACCAAGCTTTCCGGATCAACACTTAGCAGGCTTTGCATAGAGCCCAGGTTGTTCCAGGTAAAGTTCTTCAATTTATTTGTCGAGTTGCTGGTGTCCGCCATCATGACCTTGCGTGTCGCGGGGTCTATGCTCTGATTGGCTGCTTTGGCATTCCACAGCACTGTCTGTTCGCCGTTGCCGGCGACCAAGGTTTTGATCAGTTGGCCACTCCAGTCCTGGCTGGAGAATTGAGTCGCGTAGACGTTGCTTTGAATGCTGGTTCCATCGTTATCCGATACGAAGGATGCCGATACTGCGGGGCGCGCAGCGGAGGCGGTTCGGTCGGCGATGCGATTAAGAATATCCTTGAAGGCTTGTACCATTGCGTCTGGGCTGTCGACACTGAAGAACTCTCCGCGAGAGTTTATCGCTGCGTGCCACAAGTCGTAGACATTGTTGACACTATCGCCGCTGGCGGCTGGCCAGCTTCTGGCGCCACTTGCCAGGTTGTTGTAACCCGCACCGCCAAATGTGCCTTTTTCCTCATCCCATTCCAGGCCTGCTTGAGCCAGGGCACTTGTGAGGCCGAGACCCATGGTGAAGTTGACCATGTGCTGCCAAGTCGCCGGGTCGTTTCGAGGATCCCAATATTGAGTCGCCGCAGTCTCATTCTTGAACGGGATATAAGGGCTGAGGCCATTAGATAGGTTTGGATTAAGGTCCGTGGCCCAGTAGTGCATTGCCAGGTCAGCAAGTGTCTGCTGTGTCCCGTCTGCAAAAGGGGGGCGACTTCCGTTGTAACTGGTACCGTCAGGTAGAGTAAAGTTACTGTGGTCCGCGCGCAGAGTGTCGCTGGGTGCATTGTATCCGCCGTTCCATATGCCGTCGGTCATCATGATGTGATAACTAGGGCGGCAGGAATAAGTGTTGCCGGAATTATTGGTCTGGCTAGAGTCGTTTGGGTACTTGTGCCAGGCAACTGAACTCTTAAGAAACTCGCCAGCCCTCTGCATTGCTATGCGCAGAGGCGTGCTTTGATCGAATGGTGGATCTTGGAACCAGGAAAAAAGCTGGCCTTTGTGTGCGTTGGTATATTCGCGAAGTCGGTTGTCTTTGCAGGCGCTGCTGGTGCCGTTGAAGTTTGTGCAGTTCCCCAGGCTTTGCCAGGTCAATCGAACTTCTGCTGGTAAGTCGGAAAATGCGATTTGAGCGGCGCTCAATGTCGCCAGTGCACGGTTGCGATAGAACGAATACCAGATGGCGAAATTCTGTCTTTCATCGATACCTGCAGCACTGTCATCAGCGCGTAGTGTGCCGGAAGTGGCGGACACTATGACACGTCGATAGCAATTATCATCAACTTTGCGATTGGCAACGACCGTTGTGCAACTCGGCAGGGTGTCGTCGAATACGTAGTAATAGGCTGGAACGCCAGTTTGGCGAGTGTCGTTGGTAGTGACGCTGAATGAATTGTTGGAGCGGGAGCAGTTTACTGTCGTAAATCCAGTGGGTGACGTGATGCTTGCCGTACAACCTGTTCCGGTATTCGTACGTGTAACTGTAAAGGTGACATTGTTGATCGTTTGGGTAAGTGATGCGCCGTTAGTGGTTGGGCCGTTGAAGCTACCGCTGCTAAAGTAATAATCGGGTGCAGGGTTTGACCCAAAGCGGTTCGCTGTGCTGTTGTAGCCGTAAGCGGTACTGGTTGGCAGCGTTCCTGTGGGGTCGTATGTCCAAGTAACTCGATAGGCATTGCTAAGGTCGTATGTTCCTCGGCCGGTATTAAAGCCATTATTGTATGCGGTAGTAAAACTAGTGGAGAAAGGCGTTGCTGAAACGTTGCCGTTGGTGTCATAACGCGTAGGAATGCGATAGGTTACCGACGGATTATAGTACATTGGGTTGAAATCGGCCGATTTTGCTCGGCGAGTACTGTGCAAACCATTAATGCCGTCCGGCACAAACGCCCAGCGCATACTGCCCGAATCATCGAGAGTAAGAATAAGGTTTGGGGCTACCGTTTCGTTGAGGATCAGCGGTTTCTGGCTGATATTGAGTGCGGCGGCACTCGCCGAAAAAGTACCGCTGAAATAGAGGAAAAAACCTAGGGTGCTGAGTAGTGCTTTGCTTGAAAGTGTGGGCTTGTGCATGGCGTTGTCCTGAGGTGATCTCTGGCGGCGACTTAGTTTTTCTCGATCAGGCCCTTTGAATTCAGGGCTACAGTTGAGCGAGCTGCGCTGCTGATACTGTTGTTTTCGGCGATGCCATTAATTTCATAGCGGAATACGCCAATGCCCAGCAGCATGTTGCCATATTCCGGGTTTTCGGATTCGCCCTGTAGTTCGCCCCCCGGAGCTATCTGTGCATACCACTGAGCGGTGCCGTAGAGTTCGGTGCCGTCATTCGGCGAGTAAATTTGTGCGTCTGTTGCATTGATTGCATAGGTAGGGTTGCGTTTGAGCAGGCAGAGTTTCTTCGGGGCTAGGCCTGCACAATCGGCGGTGGGTTCCTGTGGGCCGAATTCAATCACTCGCCGCTCACCATCGCGAAGCGTGGAGTCGGCGACATTCAGTAATTGCTTACTTTCGATCATGTTGCCGGTGATCCGTGACTCCAGACTGACCTCGCGCATATTGGCGATAGCCAGGACGGTGATGATAAGCAGAAATACCAATGCAATCAGTAGGCTAATACCTTGTTGCTGGCGTCGTTGTCCCAGAAGTTGGTGGCGATTCTGTGTCATGGCATCAGATTCCTCATGCTGGCGCTGCTGGATAGCATGGTGTAGAGACGCTTGTCGTTAGGTTGGTTGCCGAACCAATATTCATAAACGTGGCTGCCGGCACTCTTGCTGATTTCGGTCGGACTTGCAGCCATAACGGAGAACTGCACAGCACGAATATTCGCGTTCTCGGCAGGCTCAGGAACGTATTCGGTGATGCGCTTTTCTTCGCTATAGTTCACGCCATAGTCAAAGCCCAGTCCCGCAATTCCGGTGGCAATGGTTTGGCCATTGCAAGTGAGATCACCGTCGGTGAGTTCGAAGAACTCGGTCACCGGTTCTCCATCTATGTAAGGGTTTGCTGGAATGTTGGCGATATTGTCGCCGCTACAAGTGCGAGCGTTGGGGAAGGCGGGTTGATACCGAATGCAGAATGAGCTAGCGCTCACTCGTTTCACCACTTGCCCCGCAGCCATCCCGTCACAAGCGCCACCACTTATCGAAGGGAAGGCCGCCTCCATGGTTTCGTCGGGACGACGGCGGTAGCCGGTCTTGGCCAGCGTTTGCTCCAGCAGCAGGATGGAGAAGCGCGCGCTTTCGATATTTTGCCCCTGACTTTGCTGAAACAGGGTGTTTTCGCGGTTATCCAGATACACCTGGGTGATGCCGATGATCAGGAAGCTGCTAATCAGCAGGGCAACCATCATCTCGATAATAGAAAGACCGTATTGCTTGTGCATGGTCATAGCTCTCCGCGCAGACGCAAGGTACAGATGAAAGGATCGGCGCCATTGCCACAGCTTTCACCATTGGAGCGCCAGGCCACCTGAACTTCGACGGTCGAGCCGGCACCGGCGGCGCAGACCCCTGGTTGCACCGAGCGACAAACGTAGAAAGCGTTGCGCACGGCTACGGCGTCGTCATCGTCGCCCGCCGTTCCGGGCATCAACATACGTGCCTTCTCGCTCCAGCAGGTGAGCTGTTCGGCTACGTCGGTTGCGTCCACCTGGCCGCCCTCGCATTCGCCATCGGCTGCGAGCTGGTCGATCAGGTAGTCATCGCGGGCGTCCGGATTGGCGCGGATTTTCTCCATGATCTCGGTTGCCAGCATGACGGCGTTGTTGCGCGCCACCGAGTCCGAGGTGAATTGGATGCCACGTCCTTGCATGGCTACTAGACCGAGCATGCCGACGGTCAGTAGCAATAATGTGACCAGCACTTCGATCAGGCTGAAGCCGCTTTGCGTATTGCGCAGGGTCATGGTTGGCAGTCTCCCAAATCGTTGCCCTGGTCGTCCTTGCCTCGCGGCATCAGGCGCGTACTGCCGCTGGGCTGAACCTCAATTCGATAGGCGAAGGCTGGGTTATCGTCGCGGCAAACAACGAAGCTTGCAGCCTCGGCCGAGCCGTTTGCGGTAAAGGTGAGCGTGATCGGCGCCAGGCTGCTGGCGACACTGGCGTGGTCCGGGTTAAAGGTCTCCTGGCGCAGCGCGGTGGCATCCGTAGCGTTCTCGACGATCCAGTCGTTATTGCTGTTGCGCAGTCTGATAGAGGTGCGGCGCACCACCGCCTGCGAACGAGCGAACTGCAGCAGACTGTTGAGCGTCTGCGCCTGTGCCTCGATCTGGTTGTTGGCGACCAGGCGGGCGAAGTTAGGTATTGCGATGCCCACTGCGATAGCCAGCAAGGCAAGAACGATCATCAGTTCGATCAGGCTGAATCCTCGCATGTCAGGGTGGTGTGACATGGTGTGCTCCTTGGGGACGTCCGAGCGAATACTGCGATAGCGTCCCCTGTCTGTCTGCTATGGCATGACAGCTGGCTGACTGGAGCGGATGACTGGTTGCGGCAGAGTTTCAGCCGCGGCATCGATGGGCTTCCGCCAGGTTTTCCGCAGTGCTTGCGAGGCGAACTCGTCCTTGTCTATTGAGGATCAGTTGCCAGGCGATCTCCTTGCCTTTGCACTGAAAGAAGCGGCCGTTGCTGGCGGGACTGGTGCCATTGGCGTGGAAGCGAATGCGGGGATCGAAGCCGGCCCAGTAGAGGGGTGTCGAACTGCGATGCTGCTGGATTTGTAGGACTTGTTCCGGTGTGCGTGTGAACTGCATGCGCCAGCCCTGACTCCAGTCGCGGCCACAGGTCGCGCCATTCAGTGAGCCGCACAATTCTACGGATGTCCTGCGGAGTACGGCCTGTAGCCGGGCGTAATGGAGAGAGGCATGTAGGTGGTTGCGCAGGGCCTCGCGTTCACTTTTTTGCTGTAGCGCCGAGAGGGCTGGTACTGCCATGGATGTGCCGATACTGACAAGCGCCAGTGCGACCAGAAGCTCATACAGGCTGAATGCCAACTGTGTACGTTGTTTCATCGGTATAGTCCCTTACGTTTTGCTGGGTGCCTTCCTGGCACAGGTAAGGGTTTAGTAGTTATTAACAGTCTTGGCAAATTGGGGGCTATGTGGGGAGCACGGTAATAGTCGGAGGGGGGGCTTTGGGGTTGCTGTCTGCCAACATGTTGGCTATGGCGGGCGAAGAAGTACTGCTTCTGGATCGCCAAGGTGTCGGCACTGAATCCTCCTGGGCCGGCGGCGGCATCGTTTCGCCGCTCTATCCCTGGCGTTACGGCGCGGCGGTGACGGCGTTGGCGCATTGGTCGCAGGATTTCTATCCGGGGCTCGGCGAGCAGTTGCTGGCGGCGACCGGGATCGACCCCGAGGTGCATGTCACCGGCCTGTACTGGCTGGATCTGGACGACGAGGCCGAGGCGCTGGCCTGGGCGGCGCGCGAGGGGCGGGTGTTACGGGCGGTGGAGATCACCGAGGTGCATGCCCGGGTGCCGGCGCTGGGAGCGGGCTTTGCGCGCGCCATCCATATGCCGGGGGTGGCCAATGTGCGTAACCCGCGGCTGGTCAAGGCGCTGCGCGCGGCGCTGCTGGCGATGCCCAAGGTGCAGTTGCGCGAGCAGTGTGCGGTCGGTGGCTTCATTCAGGAAGGTGGGCGGATCCGTGGCGTCGCCACGGCCGACGGCGAGATTCGCGCGGAGCGTGTGGTGCTGGCCGCCGGGGCCTGGAGCGGCGAGTTGCTCAAGAGCCTGGGGATCGACCTGCCGGTGCAGCCGGTCAAGGGCCAGATGATCCTCTACAAGTGCGCCGCGGACTTTCTGCCGAGCATGGTATTGGCCGGCGGGCGCTACGCGATCCCGCGACGCGACGGCCATATCCTGGTGGGCAGCACCCTGGAGCATGCCGGCTTCGACAAGACGCCGACCGAGGTGGCCCTGGCCAGTCTGAAGGATTCGGCGGAGACGCTGTTGCCGGCCTTGAAGGAGGCCGAGGTGGTCGGCCATTGGGCCGGTCTGCGGCCGGGTTCGCCGGAGGGTATTCCCTTTATCGGCGAGGTGCCTGCGTATCCCGGGCTGTGGCTCAATTGCGGGCATTACCGCAACGGCCTGGTGCTGGCACCGGCGTCCTGCCGCCTGCTGGCCGATCTGCTGCTGGGGCGCGAACCGATCATCGATCCGGCGCCCTATGCGCCGGCGGGGCGGTTGGGCTAGCTTGGCCAGCGGCATGCGGTATCGATCCCGCGCTTTGGTGGATGTAAACAGCGACATCCGCCCTACGGAACGCTGTGTGTCCTAGTCGATCCCCAGTTTCTTCAGGCGGTAGCGCATCGAGCGGAACGTCAGGCCCAGGCGTTGGGCGGCGGCGGTGCGGTTCCAGCGGGTTTCTTCCAGGGCCTGCATGATCAGCTTGCGTTCGATGCCTTCGAGGTAGTCCTCCAGGTTGTCGATCTGCGCCAGGCTGGTTTCGCCGGCCTCGCCGCTCGGGCCTGCGGCGTCGGCCAGGCGCAGGTCGGCGGCGCTGATCTGGTCGTCCTCGCACAGGGTGTAGGCGCGTTCGAGCATGTTCTCCAGTTCGCGCACGTTGCCCGGGAAGCGGTAGTTCTTCAGCTTCTCCAGCGCCTCGGGCTGCAGCTTGGCGGCGGCCAGGCCGCTGCCGTCGGCCAGGCGCGCGAGCATCACCGTGGCCAGCTGGGCGATGTCCTCGCGACGCTCGCGTAGCGGCGGTACGCGCAGTTCGATGACGTTGAGGCGGTAGTAGAGGTCCTGACGGAAGCGCCCGGCGGCGACTTCGGCGGCCAGGTCCTTGTGCGTGGCGCAGAGGATGCGCACGTCCACCACCACTTCCTGCTGGCCGCCGACGGCGCGCACGGCCTTCTCCTGGATCGCGCGCAGCAGCTTGACCTGCATCGGCAGCGGCAGGTCGGCCACTTCGTCGAGGAACAGGGTGCCGCCGTTGGCGGCCTGGAACAGGCCCTGCTTGTCCTCGATGGCGCCGGTGAAGCTGCCTTTCTTGTGGCCGAAGAACTCGCTCTCCATCAGCTCCGAGGGGATGGCGCCGCAGTTGACCGGGACGAACGGCTGCTCGGCGCGCGGGCCCTGTTCGTGAATCAGCCGCGCCACCAGTTCCTTGCCGCTGCCCGACTCGCCGCTGATATAGACCGGCGCCTGACTGCGGGCGAGTTTCTGGATCTGCTTGCGCAGCGCCTTCATCGGCGGCGAGTCGCCGAGCAGGCGGTTGTCCACCGGCGCGTCCTCGCCCTCGGGAGAGCGGATGCGCAGGGCGGTGGCGACCAGTTCGCGCAGCCGGCCGAGGTCCACCGGCTTGGTGACGAAGTCGAAGGCGCCGGCCTTGAGCGCGTTGATCGCGGTGTCCAGGCTGCCGTAGGCGGTGATCATCGCCACCGGCACCTGCGGGTGGCGCTGCTGGATGTGCTGCACCAGGTCGAGGCCGGTGCCGTCGGGCAGGCGCATGTCGGTCAGGCACAGGTCGAAGGGTTCGCGTGCCAGCCACTCGCGCGCTTCCTTGACGTTGCGCGCGCTGCGCGTGTCCAGCTTCATCCGGCCGAGGGTGATTTCCAGCAGTTCGCGGATGTCCGGTTCGTCGTCGACGATCAAGGCTCTCTGGCGGGTCATGGTCAGCTCAGTTTGCGCGGGTGGGCGAAGGTGATGCGAAAGCAGCTGCCGCCACCTTCGCGGGGTTTGTAGTCGAGGCGTGCCTGGTTGCCCTGGCACAGCTCGCGGGAAATATACAGGCCCAGGCCCGTGCCCTTGTTCTCGGTGGTGTAGAAGGGCTCGAAGATGTGCTGCTCCTGCTCGGGTGGCACGCCGGGGCCGTCGTCGAGGATTTCCAGCACCGGCAGGTCGCTGGCCTCGTCGCGGAACAGGCGCAGCCAGACCTGGCCGATCTTGTGCTGCTTGGCGCTGTAGCGCAGGCCATTCTGCACCAGGTTGGTCAGCACCTGGGTCAGCTGGTGCGGGTCCATGCGCGTCTGCAGGCTGCCACCCTGGGTCTCCAGGTGGATCTGCCGGTCCGCCGGCGCCGAGCTGCGGAACTCGCTGGCGAAGCGGTGCAACCAGTATTTCAGGTCGAGCAGTTGCGGCTCGGCCTGGCGCCGGCGCGACAGCTGCAGGACGTTCTCGATCACCAGGTTCATGCGCTTGGAGTGATCCTGGATGATCTGCGCCAGGCGCTGGTCCGGGCCCTGCAGCTCTTCCGACTCCTGCAGCAGCTGCGCGGCGTGGCTGATGGCGCCGAGCGGGTTGCGAATCTCGTGGGCGATGCCGGCGGTCAGTCTTCCCAGGGAGGCCAGCTTGAGCTGCTGCGCCTGCTGGGCGATCTGCGAGATGTCGTCGAGAAACACCAGGATGTGCTGCTGCTCGCCGCGCTGCAGGGAAATGAAGCTGGGCTGCAGCACCGGGCCGTCGGGCTGGGCCTGCAGGTTGTCGGGGCGCAGGGTGGGGTTGTGCAGCCACTGCTGCAGGCGCTTGACCAGCTCGGGGCAGTGCGGGTCGATGATCTTGCCGGTCAGTTCGCCGCGCCCTAGCAACTGGGTGGCGCCCTGATTGGCCAGCAGCACGCGGTGCTGGGTGTCGAGCACCAGGATGCCGGTGCGCATGCGCTGGAGGATCTGCGCGTTGAGCTCTTCCAGGTTGGCCACGTCGGCGGCGCGCTGTTCGGCGAGGTTTTCGCTGACCTGCAGGCGGCGGGTGATGCCCTGGATGAACAGCGCGCCGGCGAAGCACAGTGCGCCGAGGGCGCCGGCCTGCACGTACTGCGCGGCGGCGGCCGGGCGGTTGAGGCTGAGGTAGAAGGTCAGGTAGATCAGCGCCATCGCGGCGACGGCGGCGATCAGCAGGCCGATGCGTCCGCGCAGCAGGATATTGGCGATGGCCACCGCCACCACCAGCAGGTTGCCGATGCCGCTGGGCGTGCCGCCGGCAGCGTAGAACAGGCCGGAGAGGAAGATCACGTCGACCAGCGCCAGGCTGAACAGCTGCATCAGGTGCCTGGGCTTCTGCACCAGCACGGCGATGAAGATGTTGAGGATCAGGTAGACCCAGCTGCCGGTGCGAAACAGCTCGATATGCATCACGTCGAGCAGTTGCTCGTCGAGGTTGCTGGAGATCAGCAGGATCAGCGCCAGGCCGATGCTCAGGCGATAGAAGTGGTAGAGCCTGAGGATGCGCCGCCCCTGCGTACTGTCGAGGACGCTGGCGTCAGCGATCACCGGCGTGCGGGCCTTGTTCGAGGTGGGCCTGGCTGCAGTACCAGCGCTGATCCTGGCTCAGTGCCTGGCTTTGCGGCACGTGCACGCCGCAGTGGGCGCAGCGCACCATGGGCGCGGCGGCGTCCTCGCGCGGACGCGGGCGTTTCGGTTTGCTGACGAAGCGGCGCCAGATCCAGATCGCGGCGAAGATCACGGCGATCCAGAACAGCAGGCGGAACAGGCCCATGGTGTGCTCTTTAGTCGGTTAAAGCCGGCAGTTTAGCCAAGCCGCGGCCATCGGCACAGGGGCCGGGTGGCAGGCTGTGCGCTGATTCCGGGCAATAAAAAAGGGAGGCCGTGGCCTCCCTTCTATGCGGGCGTGGCGATCAGTCGAACAGGCCGAAGGTCAGGTAGCTCCAGATCGAACGCTTCTTTTCGGTCTCGCCGGTCTCGGCGTCCTGCTGCAGCTCGGCCGGAATCTGCTGCTCGGCATCTTCGTACTGACGGATCACGTCCTGGCTGGCGCGGGTTTCGCCTGGCGGCAGCGGGGTGTCGGTCTCGATCAGGCCGAGGGTGGCCTTGGCCAGCCAGGAGCGGTTGTCCGCCTCTTCCTCGCGTGGCACGAACTGGCCGTCGACCAGGCTGGGGTGGTCGGGGTAGTTGAGCTTGAGGGTTTCCAGGCTGGTGGCGGCCAGGTCGTCGAGGGACAGGCGCTGGTAGGCCTCGGTCATGATCGCCAGGCCGTCGCCGACCGCCGGGGTTTCCTGGAAGTTTTCCACCACGTAGCGGCCGCGGTTGGCGGCGGCGACATAGGCCTGGCGCTTGAGGTAGTAGTGGGCGACGTGCACTTCGTAGGCGGCCAGCAGGTTGCGCAGGTAGATCATGCGCTGCTTGGCGTCCGGCGCGTAGCGGCTGGTGGGGTAGCGGCTGGTGAGCTGGGCGAACTCGTTGTAGGAGTCGCGCGCCGCGCCGGGGTCGCGCTTGGTCATGTCCAGCGGCAGGAAGCGCGCCAGCAGGCCGCGGTCCTGGTCGAAGGAGGCCAGGCCCTTGAGGTAGTAGGCGTAGTCGACGTTGGCGTGCTGCGGGTGCAGGCGGATGAAACGCTCGGCAGCGGACTTGGCGGCCTCCGGCTCGACGTTCTTGTAGTAGGCGTAGATCAGCTCCAGCTGCGCCTGCTCGGCGTAGCGGCCGAACGGGTAGCGCGATTCCAGGGCCTTGAGCTTGCTGATGGCGCTGGTGTAGCTGCGGTTGTCCAGGTCGGCCTGGGCCTGCTGGTACAGCTCCACCTCGCTCAGGTTTTCGTCGACCTCCGGCTGCTTCGAGGAACAGGCGGCGGTGAGGGCGAGGATGGCGATCAGCAGCAGGTGTCTCACTTGCATGGCGGCTTGCGTCCCTGTGACGGCCGCGCGGCCGTCCTGTTATGATGAGCGCCCCCTGGGTTCCCCTGGGGCAAAGACGCCGTATTTAACCACAAGCCCGTCGCCGAAACCAAAGGCCGGGCTCCCGCCGTTGCCGAAGATGACTTCTATCAATAAACAGCTGATCCAACTCCAGGCCACCGTGCCCTTCGAACAGGGCGGGCAGCGCCTCGACCAGGTGGCGGCGCAGCTGTTCGGCGAGTTCTCCCGCTCGCGCCTGTCCGCCTGGATCAAGGACGGCCGGCTGACCGTCGACGGCGCCGTGGCGCGCCCGCGCGACATCGTCCATGCCGGCGCGCAGCTGGTGCTGGACGCCGAGCAGGAAGCCCAGGGCGAGTGGCTGGCGCAGGACATCGAACTGAACATCGTCTACGAGGACGAGCACCTGCTGGTGATCGACAAGCCGGCTGGCCTGGTCGTCCACCCCGCGGCCGGACACGCCGACGGCACCCTGCTCAACGCCCTGCTGCACCACGTGCCGGACATCGTCAACGTGCCGCGCGCCGGCATCGTCCACCGCCTGGACAAGGACACCACCGGCCTGATGGTGGTGGCCAAGACCCTGCAGGCGCAGACCATCCTGGTCGAGCAGCTGCAGAAGCGCACGGTCAGCCGCATCTACGAATGCATCTGCATCGGCGTGATCACCGCCGGCGGCACCATCGACGCGCCCATTGGCCGCAGCTCGGCGCAGCGCCAGCGCATGGCGGTTACCGACGGTGGCAAGCCGGCGGTCAGCCACTACCGGGTGCTGGAACGCTACCGCTCGCACACCCACGTGCGGGTCAAGCTGGAAACCGGGCGCACCCACCAGATTCGCGTGCACATGAGCCACGTCGGCTACCCGCTGGTGGGCGACCCTGTGTATGCCGGGCGCTTCCGCATTCCGCCGGCGGCCAGCCCGAGCCTGGTGCAGAGCCTCAAGGAATTCCCGCGTCAGGCGCTGCACGCGCGCTTCCTCGAGCTGGACCACCCGGCCACCGGCAAGCGCATGAAGTGGGAGTCGCCGCTGCCGGACGACCTGGTCTGGCTGCTCACCCTGCTGCGCCAGGACCGCGAGGCATTCGTCGGGTGAACGCCTGGGCACATGACTGGTTGACCCCGGACTGGCCCGCGCCGGCCAGGGTGCGCGCCTGCGTCACCACCCGCCGCGGCGGGGTCAGCGCGGCGCCGTTCTACAGCCTCAACCTCGGCGAGCACGTCGACGACGACCCCGCCGCCGTGGCCAAGAACCGTCAGCGCCTGCTCAGCCAGCTGGGTTGCCAACCGGCCTGGCTGCGCCAGGTGCATGGTATCCAGGTGGTCGCCGCCGACCCGGCGCGGGTCGCCGAGGCCGATGCCAGCTGGACCGCCACCCCCGGCATCGCCTGCACCGCGATGACCGCCGACTGCCTGCCGGCGCTGTTCTGTGACCGCGCCGGCACTCGGGTGGCCGCCGCCCATGCCGGCTGGCGCGGGCTGGCCGGCGGCGTGCTGGAGGCCACCGTGCAGGCGCTCGACGTGGCGCCCGAGGACCTGCTGGTCTGGCTCGGCCCGGCCATCGGCCCGGCGGCCTTCGAGGTCGGCGCCGAGGTGCGCGAGGCCTTCGTCCGCCAGCACGGCGAAGCGGCAAGCGCCTTCGTGCCCGGCACCAATGCCGGCAAGTACATGGCCGATATCTACCAGCTGGCGCGCATCCGCCTGGCCGCCATCGGCGTGACAGCGGTCAGCGGCGGCGGCCTGTGCACCTACAACGACCCGCGTTTCTATTCCTACCGGCGCAGCCCACGCACCGGGCGTTTCGCCTCGCTGATCTGGCTGCAGCCCTGAGTCGGGATACCCCGGCCGCGTAGGGTGGATCGCGCTTTATCGATCCACCGTGCTGGTGGATATAAAAAGCGATATCCACCCTACGGCCATCCCGCCATCCCGCCATCCCGCCATCTCCGCTAATCGGCGCTTTTGTAGCTCTTAATCACCATCATCAATAGTGCTGTGCCGAGCGAGACGACCGGTCATATGCTCGGCGCCATGAACAGCATTCGACTCGACAAGCGCGACCTGATCCTGAGCAAGGGCTCGGCGGTGATGACCCGTCGCGGCTACCACGGCACCGGGGTACAGGAGATCGTCCAGGCCGCCGGGATTCCCAAGGGCAGCTTCTATCACTACTTCGCCAGCAAGGAAGACTTCGCCCTGCAGGCGCTGGCCTTTATCTACCGCCCGCGGCTGGAGCGTTATGCCCAGGCGCTGGGCAACCCGGCGCTGAGCCCGCGGGCGCGCATCCTCGGCTACTACCGCGACCTGCTGGCGCACTTCACCCGCCAGGACTCGCCGCAGTACCACTGCTTCATCGGCAGCCTGAGTTTCGAAATGAGCGAGATGCTGCCGGCCATCGGCGCCGAAGTGGAGGCCATCCAGCAGGCCTCGGTGGAAATCCTCCGTCAGTGCCTGGAGCAGGCGCGCGCCAGCGGCGAGCTGAGCGCCGACGAGGACTGCGGCAACCTCGCGATCTTTATCGCCAACGCCTGGCAGGGCGTGCTGGCGCGGCTCAAGGTGGGCCGCAGCCTGCAGCCGCTGGAAGCTTTCGTGTTGCGCCTGGAGCGTCTGCTGCAGGCCTGATTTTTCTTGACCCTTGAAACGAGACGACCGGTCGGTTGGCCGGCCCCAGGAGACCCCATGAGCGCCCCCGTACAAGCCCTGTTCGCCCCCTTCCGCCTCGGCAACCTGGAGCTGCCGACCCGCGTGGTGATGGCGCCGATGACCCGTTCCTTCTCCCCCGGCGGCGTGCCCAACGCCCAGGTGGTGGAGTACTACCGCCGCCGCGCCGCCGCCGGCGTCGGCCTGATCATCACCGAGGGCACCACGGTCGGTCACCAGGCCGCCAACGGCTACCCCAACGTGCCGCGCTTCTATGGCGAGGACGCCCTGGCCGGCTGGAAGCAGGTGGTCGAGGCGGTGCATGCAGAGGGCGGCAAGATAGTTCCGCAGCTGTGGCACGTGGGCAACGTGCGGCGCCTGGGTACCGAGCCGGACGCCGGCGTGCCGGGCTACGGGCCGATGGAGAAGCTCAAGGACGGCAATGTCGTGGTACACGGCATGAGCAAACAGGATATCGACGAGGTGATCGCCGCCTTCGCCCAGGCCGCGCGCGATGCCAAGGCCATCGGCATGGACGGCGTGGAGATCCACGGCGCCCACGGCTACCTGATCGACCAGTTCTTCTGGGAAGGCTGCAACCAGCGCACGGACGAGTACGGTGGCGACCTGGCCGGCCGCTCGCGCTTCGCCATCGAGCTGATCCAGGCGGTGCGCGCCGCGGTCGGCCCGGACTTCCCGATCATCCTGCGCTTCTCGCAGTGGAAGCAGCAGGACTACAGCGCCCGCCTGGTGCAGAGCCCCGAGGAGCTGGAGGCCTTCCTCAAGCCGCTATCCGAGGCCGGCGTGGATATCTTCCACTGCTCGACCCGGCGCTTCTGGGAGCCGGAGTTCGCCGGCAGCGACCTCAACCTGGCCGGCTGGACCCGTCAGCTCACCGGCAAGCCGACCATCACCGTCGGCAGCGTCGGCCTGGACGGCGAGTTCCTGCAGTTCATGGTCAAGACCGACAAGGTCGCCGAGCCGGCCAGCATCGACAACCTGCTCGAGCGGTTGCACAAGCAGGAGTTCGACCTGGTGGCGGTGGGCCGCGCGCTGCTGGTCGACCCGGACTGGGCGCTGAAGGTGCGCGAAGGGCGCGAGGGCGACATCCTGCCGTTCAGCCGCGATGCGCTGATGCAGCTGGTCTGAGGCTTCTTCCCCGGGCGCCGGTCTGCGGCGCCCACTTTCGAGCCCCGGCACATCGGGGCTTTTTTACGCCCGCTGGCAGGGGGCGGGGTGCGCCTCGGATGCCTAGCCTGGCTGCAATCCGGCAGGGCTCAGGGCCCGGGCGCCTTGCCCCGGATTGCGGCCGCGCCAGCCCTGTCGGCGACCTTGGGCGGTGCCTGCAGGGCGCCGCGCAGGTGCTGTTCGAACAGCTGGACGATGCCGTCCCAGCCCTGTCTGCCGGCGTGCTGGCGGGCATTGAGGCGAACCCGGCGCAGGGTCTCGTCGTCTTCCAGCAACCAGCAGGCCGCCTCGCAGAAGCCGTGCTCGTCGCCGGGGCGGGCGAGGGCGCCGTTGTGCCCGTGGTGAATATGCTGGGCGGCGGCGGCCTGGTCGTAGGCCACCACGCCGAGGCCCGAGGCCAGCGCTTCCAGCACCACGTTGCCGAAGGTCTCCGACAGGCTGGGAAACAGGAACAAATCGCCCGAGGCATAGTGCGCGGCCAGCGCCTCGCCGCGTTGCAGGCCGCAGAACACCGCGTCCGGCAGCTGCGCCTGGAGACTGGCGCGCTGCGGGCCGTCGCCCACCAGGATCAGGCGCATGCGCCGGCGCGGCTGGCTCGCCTGCAGGGCGGCGAAGGCCTTGCCCAGCAGGCCGAGGTTCTTCTCCGCGGCCAGGCGGCCGACATGCAGCACGGCCAGCTCGTCCGGGCCCAGGCCCCAGCTGGCGCGCAGCGCCTCGCTGCGCCGGCTGGGGTGGAACAGCTGGCTGTCGACGCCGCGGGCGAGCAGGGCCAGGCGCTCGAAGTCGCGTCGCTGCAGCTCGATCTGCTGCCCGGCGCTGGGCACCAGGGTCAGTTGCGAGCGGTTGTGGAACCAGCGCAGGTAGTTGGTCAGCAGGCGGGTCAGCAGACCGACGCCGTAGTGCCCGGTGTACTGCTGGAAGTTGGTATGAAAGCCGCTGACCACCGGGATGCCCAGACGCCGGGCGGCGCGCAGGGCGGACAGGCCGAGCGGGCCTTCGGTGGCGATATAGAGCACGTCCGGGCGTTGCCGTTGCCAGCGTCGCAGCAGCTTGTGCAGCGCCGACTGGCCCCACTGCAGGCCGGGGTAGCCGGGCAGCGGCCAGCCGCGGGTCAGCAGCAGGTCGGCGTCCAGCGGCTGCGCCGGGTCCGTCGCCTGGCGCGGGCGCACCAGCTGCACGCGATGGCCGCGGCCGCGCAGGCCCTCGACCAGGCGGCCGAGGGTGTTGGCCACGCCGTTGATTTCCGGTGGGTAGGTTTCGCTGATCAGGGTGATTTGCAGGGCGGTCGGGTTCATGACGGCAGTCTGGGCCGCCGCCATGTAGCCCATGTGACGTCAGGGTTGCGGTTTTGTGACGGGCTCTGCGCCGCGTTCGCGCACCCAGAACAGCGTGGCGCCGGCCACCGCCGCCGGCATGACGAGGATATTGACGAAGGGAATCAGCAGCGCGGCGTAGGTGATGCCGCCGAAGCTCAGGCTCTGCCAGCGCTTTTCGCGCAGCCAGGCGAGCATGTCCTGCCAGCTCAGCTTGTTGTTGTCCGCCGGGTAGTCGATGTACTGCACCGCCATCATCCACACGCCGAACAGCAGCCACAGCGGCGCGGCCACCAGGTTGACCACCGGGATGAAGCTCAGGATCAGCAGGGCGATGGCGCGCGGCAGGAAATAGGCCAGCTTGCGCGCCTCGCGGCCGAGGGTGCGCGGCACCATGGCCGCCAGTTCGGCCCAGCTGAAGGGCGGGAAGTGATCCTCGCCGCGCACCACCACCTCGACCTTCTCGGCGAGAAAACCGTTGAACGGCGCGGCGATGATATTGGCCAGCAGGGTGAAGCTGAAGAACACCATCAGCAGCACCAGCACCACGAACAGCGGCCACAGCAGGTACTCGAGAAAGCTCAGCCAGTTCGGCAGGCTGGGCATGAAGGCATCGACCCAGCCGCCGAACTGCTGCACGGCGACGCCGATCAAGGCGACGAAGAGGATCAGGTTGACCGTCAGCGGCAGCAGCACGAACAGGCGCAGGCCGGGGCTGAGCACCAGCTTCAGGCCTTCGCGCAGGTATTGCGGGCCGGACAGAACGGGGGCAGCGGGCATGATGGGCTCCAGGGTGGTTGAGTCGCGCGACCATACCGACTTTGCCGGGGCGGCGAAAGTTCAGCGGTTCATGGCTCCGCCGTGCTGGCCTGCGGCTGGTACAGCACCACCTGGTTGCGCTTGCGCTTGGCCAGGTACATGGCGCTGTCGGCGGCCTTGATCAGCGCCTCGGCCTCGCCCGCGTGCAGCGGGCAGAGGGCGATGCCGATGCTCGGGGTGACGAAGTCGATGCGCTCGCCGAGTATGTCGAACGGCGCGCCGAGGCTGGCCAGCAGACGCTCGCCCAGGGCCTGCGCGGCCTCGGCGCTGGCGCCGGCGAGCAGCAGGGTGAATTCGTCGCCGCCCAGGCGGTACAGCTTGCCGGGCTGGCGCAGGCCGTGCTGCAGACGCGCGGCGATGGCCGCCAGCAGGGCGTCGCCGGCGTCGTGGCCGAACTGGTCGTTGACCTGCTTGAAGTGGTCCAGGTCGATGAACAGCAGGGCCAGCGGGCCGGCGTTGCCGCTCAGCGCCTGGTCGAGGTCGTGCTGCAGCTGTTCGTTGAACGCCTTGCGGTTGCCCAGGCCGGTGAGTGGGTCGCGGTAGGCCAGGTCGTGCAGGTGGCGCTGGTAGGCCATGCGTTCGCTGACGTCGCGCAGGATGCCGCGGTAGCCGAGCAAGGCGCCGCCGCGCTCGCGGATGGCGCTGACCCGTGCCTCGCAGTCCAGCGTCTGGCCGTCGCCGCGGCGAAAGCGCGCGTTGAAGGTGTCGCGGCTGGCGTCGTCGCGCGCCTGCTGGAACAGCTGGCGGGCGCGCTCGACCTCGTCGCCGGCCAGCAGCTCGACGAAGGGGCGGTGCAGCAGCTGGTCGTCGCGGTAGCCGAGCAGGCGCTCCAGGGCGCGGTTGAAACGCTGCAGGCGGCCCTCGGCGTCCACCTCGAAGTAGCCGTCGTGGATCGCGTCGAGCACCACGCGGTCGCGCGCCTCGCTCTGTTCCAGGCGCTCGAGCATCTGGTTGAGGCCGGTGCTGAGCGCGCCCAGCTCGTCGCGGCCGAGGTCGCCGACCCGCGGCAGGCGGGCCTGGTCGCCGATGGCGGCGATCTCGCCATTGAGCCGGCCGAGGCGGCGCAGCACCCAGAACTCCAGGCCGATGTACACCAGCAGCGCCGCCGCCAGGGCGATCGCCAGGCTGAGACCGAGGAAGAAGTGGATGGCCTCGCCGCCCTTGCGGAAGTTGATGCGCTCGCCGGTCAGCTGCAGGCGCAGTTCCGGCTCGCCGAGGCTGTTGGCCGATTGCAGCTCGATGCGCTGACGCTGCGCGTCGAGCAGGCTGCGCGGGCTGAGCCAGCCCTGCGGCAGCGGGGTGTCGGCGGGCAGGGCCAGGCGTTGCCAGTCGTCGTCCATCTCCACGGGCGGCAGCAGGCGCAGGTCGCCGAGGGTGCGCAGCTGCAGGTTCTCCTGGCGTGCGCCGTCGAAGAAATAGCCGGCCAGCAGGCTGCCGATGGCCTCGGCGCTGCCCTGGCTGTTGCTCACCGCGCTGACCGTCAGCAGCTGCGGCACGCCCTGCACCAGCAGCAGCTGGCCGGACTGGAACTGCGCATCGCCGCCGTGCTGCAAAAGGCCCAGGCGCTGGCTGCGGGCGAGGATGTCGCGGCGCAGGCTGGCGATGCTGCGCGGGCGCTCGCCGCCGACCGGGAGCATGTCGAGCAGGTCCGGCGGCGCCCATTGTTCGACCACCACCTGGCCGCGGTCGTCGAGCAGCACCATGAAGTCGAAGTCGAGGTTGGCCAGTTGCCCGGGGTCGAGGTTGCGCCGCAGGAAGCGGCTGCGGTCGCCTTCGCCGAGCAGCAGCTCGTAGCTGCCGTCCCACCAGGCATAGCTGCGCAGCAGGCTGCTGGTGCGGTGGATATGGGCGAGCAGCAGGGCATGCGCCTTGTGCGCCTCGGCCTGCAGGCGCAGGTTGTCCTGCTGGTCGAAGCGGCTCAGCAGCAGGCGCTCGGAGAGGCCGTAGACGGCCAGCAGGGTTAGCACCAGCAGGGGGGCGAACAGCGAGAACAGGCGGGTGCGCAGGGTCATGACGGCATTCGTCCCTGAAGTCGATGGGCCCAGTATAGCCAGGGCGGGCGATCCTTCCGGTCGATAGCGGGGCTCTATGCCGCGCATTGGCAATGGGTATTTCCGCTCGCGCCGAGCGCTCGCTAGCCTGGCGACCAGTTTCACACTTTGCCGGGCTCCCCCTGCGTCAGCCTTCCCCACGTGCTCGGGAGCCCGTTCTTATCTCAGCCGGCGCAGCTGCCGGGAGGAGTCGTCGATGTCTGCCATTCGCCATGCCCGCGTCATCATTCTGGGTTCCGGGCCGGCCGGTTACAGCGCCGCGGTGTACGCGGCGCGGGCCAATCTCAAGCCGCTGCTGATCACCGGCATCCAGGCCGGCGGCCAGCTGACCACCACCACCGAAGTGGACAACTGGCCGGGCGATCCCCACGGCCTCACCGGCCCGGCGCTGATGCAGCGCATGCAGGAACACGCCGAGCGCTTCGAGACCGAGATCGTCTTCGACCATATCAACGCGGTGGACCTGGTCGGACCGCGCTTCACCCTGGTCGGCGACAGCGCCATCTACAGCTGCGACGCGCTGATCATCGCCACGGGCGCCAGCGCCCGTTACCTGGGGCTGCCCAGCGAGGCGGCGTTGATGGGCAAGGGCGTGTCGGCCTGCGCCACCTGCGACGGCTTCTTCTACCGCGGTCGCCCGGTGGCGGTGGTCGGCGGCGGCAATACCGCGGTGGAGGAGGCGCTGTACCTGGCCAATATCGCCAGCAAGGTGACCCTGATCCACCGCCGCGAGACCTTCCGCGCCGAGAAGATCCTGCAGGACAAGCTGCGCGCGCGGATCGCCGAGGGCAAGATCGAGCTGCGCCTGAATGCCGAGGTGGACGAGGTGCTGGGCGATGCCGGCGGCGTCACCGGCGTGCGCCTCAAGCACCAGGACGGCGCCAGCAGCGAGCTGGCCGTGGACGGCCTGTTCGTCGCCATCGGCCACACCCCCAACACCAGCCTGTTCGAGGGCCAGCTGGCGCTCAAGGACGGTTATCTGGTGGTCAACGGCGGGCGCGAGGGCAACGCCACCGCCACCAGCATCCCCGGCGTGTTCGCCGCCGGCGACGTGGCCGACTCGGTCTATCGCCAGGCGATCACTTCGGCCGGTGCCGGCTGCATGGCCGCGCTGGATGTCGAGCGTTATCTCGACGGGCATTGAGCTCCGGTTGTGGACAAAGCCCCGGCATCGCGAGATGGCGGGACTTTTTCGTGGTAGCCCGGATGTCATCCGGGCTATGCGAGCGCCTCCCACCCACTATGAGTCAATCCGGCCAGTGCCAGGCCGGTTCGTCCAGCAGGCCCTGACCGCGGATGCCGGTCTGGCCCAGCGCTTTGTCCAGCTCCAGGGCGTTGCACGCCGGGCTTTGCTTGAGCGTGGCGATCAGGCGGCTGGCGTGGGACACCACCCACACCTGGGTGTGCTGCGAGGCGGCGATGATCAGGCGGCCGAGCGCGGGCAGCAGATCCGGGTGCAGGCTGGTTTCCGGTTCGTTGAGCACCATCAGCGATGGCGACCGCGGGGTGAGCAGGGCGGCCACCAGCAGCAGGTAGCGCAGGGTGCCATCGGACAGCTCGGCGGCGCTCAAGGGGCGCAGCAGGCCTTCCTGGCGCAGCTCGACGGCGAAACGGCCGCCCGGCTGGAAGTCGATGTGCAGGCGGCTGCCGGGAAAGGCGTCGTCGATGGCGGCATCCAGCGCGGCGCGGTCGCCGATCTCGCGGATGGTCTGCAGCGCCGCGGCCAGGTCGCGGCCGTCGTGGTGCAGCACCGGTGTGCGCGTGCCCAGTTGCGGCTGGCGCGCGGGTGCGTCGGCATCGCTGCGAAAGTGATCGTAGAAACGCCAGCGGCGGATGGTTTCGCGTAGCTGGAAGACTTCCGGGCAGCTCGGGTCGTTGCCGATCTGGTCGAACAGGCTGTCGTAGCTCGGCAGGTGCTGGGCCAGCACCTGCCAGCTGCGGCCTTCGCGCAGGCGTACCAGTGGTCCGGCACGATCCACCAGCAACGAGGCGGGGCGGTAGCTGGCGCCGGCCCAGATACATTCGCGCTTGATCTCCGGGTCGAGGGCGAAGGCCGAGCGGCTCGGCTCGGGCAGGCCGAGGGATATCGCATAGCCGAAATCCTCGCCGGCAAAGCCCAGGCGCAGACGCATCGCGTGCTGCCGTGGGCCGCCTTGCACCGGCACCTCGCCGCTGCGCATGCGCCGGGAAATCTGCTCCGGCCCGGCCCAGAAACTCGACTCCAGCCCGCCCTCTCGGGCCAGCGCATTGACCACCCCGCCCTGGGCGGTTTCCGCCAGCAGGCGCAGGGCGCGGTAGAGATTGGACTTGCCGCTGCCGTTGGCGCCGGTGATCAGGTTGAGTTGGCCCAGCGGCAGCACCAGGCTGTTGATCGAGCGGTAGTTGGCGACGGCGAGGGTATGCAGCATGGGTGTCGTCCTGACCAGGAATCAGCGGCCGTGGCGCGGCGAGAAGGCCAGCCAGGCCAGCAGCGGGTAGCACAGGTAGTGCAGGCTGAACAGGAACAGGCCCATGGGACTGGGGGTGTCCTGCAGGGCCATCATCGCCAGCAGGCCCAGGTAGAGCAGCGCCAGCAGGCCGCCGTAGAGCGCGGTGAAGCGCCAGCGTTCGGCGTTGCTCGGCGCGCGCCCTTCGCGCCAGTGGAACAGCAGCGCCAGGCCGGCGGCGATGGCGGCGGCGATCAGCAGGGTGGTCAGCACCCCGCCGAGGCGCACGAAGGTGCGCAGCAGCAGGTTCAGCAGCACCGCCGCGAGCACCCCGCCGAGGGCGTAGTAGCGCAGTTGCACGGCGCCGCTCACAGGCTGCGGGCCAGGCCGAAGCGTTTGCTCAGCACCCGGTCCAGCAGGGCGCCGGGCAGCAGCGCGGCGAGCAGCGGCAGGGCGCGGCTGCCGTTGCCCAGGCGCAGCAGGCGCGGGCGTTTGTCGCGCTGCACGGCGGCGAGCAGTTGCGCGGCGAACGCCTCGGCCGGGGTGGGGTTGTCCTGCGAGGCGCCGGCGCGGGCGCGGATGCCGTCGCGCAGCGGCCACCAGGGCGAGTCCTGGCGGATCAGTGCTTCGGCCTGCTGGCTGGCGTTGGCGCCGAAGCTGGAGGCGATGGCGCCGGGCTGCACCTCCATCACCTCGATGGCGAAGGGCGCCAGCTCCAGGCGCAAGGCGTCGGTCAGCGCGTGCACCGCCGCCTTGGAGGCGCAGTAGGCGCCGGCGAAGGGGGTGACCAGCACGCCGGAGACGCTGCCGATATTCACCACCAGGCCGCGGCTGCGACGCAGCAGCGGGAACATGGCGCGGGTCACGCCGACCACGGCGAACACGTTGGTCTCGAACTGCTGGCGCATGGCCTGAACGCCGCCGTCGAGCAGCGGGCCCATGGCGCCGTAGCCGGCGTTGTTGATCAGCACCTCGAGGCCGCCGATCTCCTCGTTCAGGCGGCTGGCCAGGCGTTCGAGGGCCTCGCCGTCGTTGACGTCCAGCTGCACCGCCTGGAAGCCGGCCTGCTGCAGCGCCGCCAGGTCGCCGTCCTTGCGCGCGGTGGCCCAGACGCGGTAACCGGCGGCCTGGAAGGCGTCGGCCAGGGCGCGGCCGATGCCGCTGGAGCAACCGGTGATCAGGACATTGGCTTGGGACATGCGGCGGTCTTCCTTGTAGCGGGTTATCGGTATGCGCGGCGCAGCTCGGGGCTCAACGGACGAACTGGCCCTGCAGGCGCTCGGCGCGAAACTCCAGGGTAGCCGGGCTGTAGCCGCTGCGCAGGTCGGGCAGCGGCAGGCAGTCGTTCCAGCTGGCGCCAGGCAGCAGTTCGCCGGGGCCGCTGTAGCGCGGCGATTCGTACAGGCGCTGAGCCAGGTTGGTGGCGTTGCCGGGGCGGTAGGCGGCGACTTCCCAGCGCAGTTCCAGCAGGGCGGCGTCGCTGCCGTTCTTCAGCGTGACGAACAACGGCCGGTCGGCCGGGCACTGCTGCGGATCGTAGCGCAGGCGCAGTTCCAGGTGGGCGAGGTAGCGGGCATCGCGGTTTTCCTGCCAGAGCACCCAGCTGGCGACCAGGGCCAGGCCGGCCAGCGCCGCCATGGAGATCGGCAGGGCCTTGAGCGGGTAGCGGATCAGCAGGATCAGCCAGGAGACGACGAGCAGGACACCGATCAGCATGGGGGCAGCCTTGGAAAAGTCTGCCCTCATCCTACACAAGGCGGTTTGTCAGGGTAACCGCAGGGGCTGTCTCAAGCTGTGACAGGGGCGTAGCCCGGATGCAATCCGGGGGGCTCGGCGGCGGGGCCCCGGATTGCGTCCGGACTACGGCGGCTCAATGTGCGCTGATGACCGCGGCATCGCTGCGGCCGTAGACGTCCTCCAGGCGCTCGATATCGTCCTCGCCCAGGTAGGTGCCGGACTGCACCTCGATGATCTCCAGCGGGATCTTGCCCGGGTTGGAGAGGCGGTGCACCGAGGTCATCGGGATGTAGGTGGACTGGTTCTCGGTGAGCAGGAACTCGCGGTCGTCGCAGGTCACCTTGGCCGTGCCGGACACCACGATCCAGTGCTCGGCGCGGTGGTGGTGCATCTGCAGCGACAGCTGCGCCCCCGGCTTGACGGTGATGTGCTTGACCTGAAAGCGCCCGCCCATGTCCACCGAGTCGTACGAGCCCCAGGGGCGGTACACGGCGCAGTGGTTCTGGGTCTCGCTGCGGCCCTGGGCGTCGAGCCTGCCCACCAGCTTCTTGACGTCCTGCACGCGGTCCCTGTGCGCCACCATCATGGCGTCCTTGGTTTCCACCACGACGATGTCGTCCAGGCCGAGCACCGAGACCAGCTTGCCGTTGCCGTGCACCAGGCAGTTGCGGCTGTCCTCGAGCAGCACGTCGCCCTTGGTGACGTTGCCGGCGGCGTCCTTGTCGTGCACTTCCCAGATCGACGACCAGCTGCCGACGTCGTTCCAGCCGGCGGCCAGCGGCACCACGCAGGCGCGGGTGGTCTTCTCCATCACCGCGTAGTCGATGGAGTTGTCCGGGCAGCAGGCGAAGGTGGCAGGGTCGATGCTGATTTCCGCGTCCTTGCGCTGGCTGCGCTCCAGGGCCAGCAGGCAGGTGTCGTAGATGTCCACGTCGTGCCGCTTGAGCTCCTCGAGGAAGCGGCTGGCGCGGAACAGGAACATGCCGCTGTTCCAGTAGTAGTCGCCGCTGGCCACGTATTCGGCGGCGTGCTCGGCGTCGGGCTTCTCGACGAAGCGGGCGACCCGCGCCACGCCGTCCGGCAGCTGCGCATCGACGCCGCCGCGGATATAGCCGTAGCCGGTCTCGGGGCGGTCGGCCGGTACGCCGAACAGCACCATCTCGCCCTTCTCGGCGGCCATGGTGGCCAGCGCCAGGGCCTGGCTGAAGGCCTGCTGGTCGTCCAGCACGTGGTCGGCCGGCAGCACCAGCATCAGCTCGTCACGGCCCTCGGCGATCAGCTGCAGGGCGGCCATGGCCACCGCCGGCGCGGTGTTGCGGCCGAAGGGTTCGAGCAGCAGCAGCTGCGCCTGCTGGCCGATCTGCTGCAGCTGTTCCTGGACGATGAAGCGGTGCTCCAGGTTGGCCACCAGCACCGGCGGCTGCATGCCCTCGACGGAGAGGCGCTGCAGGGTCTGCTGGAACAGCGTGTGCTCGCCGGTGAGGGCGAGGAACTGCTTGGGATACTGCTTGCGCGAGAGCGGCCAGAGTCGCGAGCCGCTGCCACCGGAAAGGATGATCGGGGTCATGGTGTGTCTCCTGAGATGAGGGTCATGAGGTGCTCCAGCGTCATGTGGTGCGGCGTGTGCCCGCCGTTTTCCTTGTTCTCGAAAAAACTCGTTGCCTTAAGGAAGTTCTGAAAAAGCCATTTATCGTCACTCCCGCGAAGGCGGGAGCCCAGGGACTACGCAGGCTCTGGATTCCCGCCTGCGCGGGAATGACGGCTATTTCAGAGTTTCCTCAACCGTCGATGGGGCGCTTGACCCACACCGGCGCCAACTTGCCCTGGGCGCCGGTGACGAACAGGCTGACCACCTCGCCGCGCTCCAGGGTCACGGGTTTGAGGTCGGCCACCTTGCGCTCGCCCTCGAACAGCGCCAGGCCGACCTTGACCGGGTTGATCTCGCGCTCGCCGCGGCCGTCGGGCTGCACATCGGCGACCACCGCGGTCTTGCCGTCGGCGGTCTTCAGGCTGAGCGGGCTGTCGCTGAGGTTCTGCACCCGCAGCAGCGCCTTCTGCTTGTTGCTGAACGCCGGTTCCTCGACCAGGCGCGGCGCGCTGCCGGTCTGGCTGACCAGGGTGTAGTAGTGGGCGGCCTGCAGCTGCACCGGCAATCGGGCGTTGCCGACCTGGGCCTGGTAGCTGCCGGCCGGCAGGTACTCGAAGTCGCTGGAGCCCAGCGGTGCGACCCGCTTGAGCTGCACCTCGCCGACGTTGACGTCGAGCTCGGCGTTGCCGGCGTTGTAGGCGCGAACGAAGGCCGAGCCCTTGGGTGCCTTGGGCCCGTAGAGGGCGCCGTCGTCGGCCTGGGCCTGGAACATGCCGAGGCCCAGGCCCAGGGCGCAGGCGCCCAGGGTGAAGCGGCGCAGGGTGGTTTGAGTGTTCATCGGATAGTCCTCCTTGGGGGATGAATCAGTGGCTGGCGGCAGCCAGCCCCTGGCGCTCGCCGCCGTCTTTCAGGGCGGCGAGCCATTGCGGGTCGAAGTCGGTGAGATCGCTGGTCATCGGCAGGTAGCGCTCGGGGAACTCCCAGATCACCAGCTGCGGTGGGGCGCTGTTCAGCTCCTCGCTCTGCAGGTACTTGAGCATCGGCACCAGCGGGCCGCCGCCTTCCTCGGCGTGGTTGGCCAGATCGCGCTGCAGGTGCTGGCGCAGCGCGCCGGCGAAGTTCCAGGCCGGGTTGGCGCTGTAGCTGGTGCCGACCAGCACCACCGGCAGGTCGGTCTCGGCGAACAGCGCGTCGCCGTCGCCGCCGGCGGCATGGGTCTGGCGCAGTTGCAGGCGGTCGGCGCTCGGCAGCAGGCTCTCGAACAGCGGGCCGAGCGGCAGGAAGCGGGTCAGGTCGCCCTGGTGCGCGCGGGTTTCCAGGGTCTCGGTGACGAACTCCTGCGGCTCGCCGCGCAGCTGCACGGCGCTGCGCACCACCTCGCTCAGGGCGCGCGCGGCGACCTCGGCGCCTTCCGGCGTCCAGTGGGTGTCGGTGCGCAGGAACATCGGCGCCTCACTCTTGGCCGCCTGCAGCGGGCCGAGCAGGTCCGGCGCGGCGATCCCGGCATTGCGCACCGCGCGATGAAAGCGCGGATACAGGCTGCGCTGCAGGGCGCTGGGCTGATGGGCGCCGGTGTGCTCCGGGTAGAGGCGGGTCTTGGCCGGGACTATGGCCAGCAGCAGCTGGATATCGCGATCTTGCAGCTGGCGCTGCACGCCACGGATCAGTGCCAGGTTGTCGCGCAGCTGGCGTTGAGCATCGACCACCGGGTCGAATTCCTCGTCCGAGTACAGCCAGCCGTCCTGGCCGATCACCAGGCCGGCGCGGCCTTCGCCGAACGCCAGGTATTCCAGGGCCGCCCACAGGTTGATGCCGACCTGCTTGAGCGGGAAGTGCTCGTCGTAGTGTCGCTCGAGGCTCTTGGCCAGGCTGCCGTCGAGCACGCGCGGTTCGGCGGGCGGCCTATAGTCCGCCAGGCCGCCGAGGGCGAGCAGGCTGGTGGGTACCAGCAGCAGGCTGAACAGCGCGACGTAGAGGGTGGTGACGGGGCGATTCATGGCTGACCTCCGCTCAGAACTGGAAGTAGAGGAAGGGGGAGTAGCTCTGCGCCGAGAGCTTGAGCAGCGAGGCGCAGAACAACAGCAGCAGGGCGCCGCGCAGCGCCAGCATGCGCAGGTCGACGGCCTGCAGGGTGACACCGGCGCTGGCCAGGGTCAGGCCCGGCGCATGGCTGCGGCTGGCAAGGAACTGGCGGGCGCCGTTGACGGCGATCACCACCCAGGCCAGCACCAGAGTGACCATCTGCAGCCCGCTGATCTGCGCCAGGGTCAGCTCGCTCGGGCGCCAGTCGCCGAAGGGCAGCAGCGCGGCGTACATGCGCCCGGCCACCTCCAGATTCTCGGCGCGGAAGATCACCCAGCCGAGCATCACCAGCAGCAAGGTGAAGGCCCATTTCAGCGGGTTGAACACAATCGGTGCGGCTTTCACGCCCAGCGCTCGTTCGACGGCCAGCCAGGTGCCGTGCCAGGCGCCCCAGATCAGGAAGGTCCAGTTGGCGCCGTGCCAGAAACCGCCCAGCAGCATGGTCAGAAACAGGTTGCGGTAGGTGTTGAAGGTGCCGTGGCGGTTGCCGCCCAGCGGTACGTAGAGGTAGTCACGCAGCCAGGTGGACAGGCTGATGTGCCAGCGCCGCCAGAACTCGGTGATCGACTGGCTGATATAGGGCTGGTTGAAGTTCTCCATGAAGCGAAAGCCCATCATCAGGCCCAGGCCGATGGCCATGTCGCTGTAGCCGGAGAAGTCGAAGTAGAGCTGCGCGGTGTAGGCGATCATGCCCAGCCAGGCGTCGCCGGTACTGGGGTTTTCCAGGGCGAAGCAGTGATCGACCAGCGGCGCCAGGCTGTCGGCGATGAACACCTTCTTGACGAAGCCCTGCATGAAGCGCGTGGCGCCTTCACTGAACTTGTCGAGGCTGTGGGTGCGCTCGGTGAACTGGTCGGCCAGGTCCTTGTAGCGCAGCACCGGGCCGGCGATCAGCTGCGGGAACAGGGCGATAAAGGCGGCGAAGTTGATCAGGTTGCGCGTCGGTTCGGTGTCGCGGCGGTACACGTCGATCAGGTAGCTGATCGACTGGAAGATGTAGAAGGAGATGCCGATCGGCAGGATCACCGAGGTGAGGACGAAGGGCTCGAGACCGAAGGATTCGAGCAGGGCGTTGATATTGGCCACGCCGAAGTTGGCGTACTTGAAGTAGCCCAGCGTGGCCAGGTTGCCGACCACCCCGGCCACCACCCAGCGGCGTGCCGTTTCGGTGCCGGCATGGGCCTGGATGCGCAGGGCGAAGACGTAGTTCCACAGCGTCACCGCGGCGAACAGCAGGAGGAAATCCACCCGCCACCAGGCATAGAAGGTGTAGCTGCCGACCAGGATCAGCAGATTGCGCCCGCGATTCGGGCACAGGTAGTACAGGCCGAGGAAGATCGGCAGGAACAGGAACAAAAAGACGTTGGACGAAAAGACCATCCGGGCTTCTCCGAAAATAGCCGGGGCAGCGCCCCCCTTTCCCCCCGCGAGCGGAGGGTTTGTTTTGCTGCGTCCCGTAGGCGCGAACTTGTTCGCGAAATTCGCGGCTCAAGCCGCGCCTACGGGCTTTCAAATACCTGGCTTACCTCGCCGCCGAGGCGGAAGCTGTTGAACGGCCCCATCGTCCGGTTCAGTTCGCGGGTCTGTTCGCTGCAGGCGTAGAGGCTGCAGTAGGGCGCCAGCCAGGCGTACTTGTAGTCCTTGCGCAGCTCGCTCATGTCCTGCTTGGCGCCGCTGCGTTGGGCGAACGCCGCCGGATCGCGCGCGCCTTGCAGCACGCGCTCGGCCAGGCGCTGCAGGGCGCCCTGGTTCTCGCCGCGCAGGTCGACGCCGTTGGCCCCGGCGAAGGCCGCGATCATCGCCAGCGGCGGCAGGGCGTAGTTGTGATAGGCCAGGGCGCGCTGGCTGCGGCGCATCTCGTTGGCCAGGTAACCCTGGTCGTCGACCTGACCCGCGGCGATGCGGAACTGGCCCACCGACCAGTCGAACAGGTCGCGGCGGTCAGCGATGACGGCCACCGCCATCACCGACCAGGCGGCCCAGTAGCTGTGGTTGTTGATCTTCTTCAGCGGCAGGTCGCTCCACTCGCGCACCGTGTGCTCGGCCAGACGCACGAACCAGGCTTCGATGCGCGCGCTCTGCTGCGGGTAGGCGGCCAGCGGCTGCGACGCGGAGAACTTCAGGCGCAGCCAGGCGCCGGCCAGGCTGCCGAGCGCCCATTTGCGCATCGACTTGCCGGTGTGGTTGAACTGCTCGGACGCCAGCGCATCGGCGCTGGCCCACTGGTCGAGCCAGTCGATGGCGCAGTCCAGGCGCCCCTGCTGACCGGTGCGCATATAGCCGGTGATCATCCGCCCGGCTTCCTTTTCCAGGCGGGTGATGGGCGCGGTCTGCGCGCGGAAGTTCTGCTCCGCCTGGCGGTTGAGCGTGGCGCGGGCGCTGCCTGAACCCTCGTATTTGCTGGTGAACTGCAGCTCACCGGTGTAGGGCGCAGGCGTCACCGGGCAGCTGGGCGCCTGGCCGCCTTGCTGCCGTACCGGCGCCAGGTAGCCGGGCGGCGGCTGCAGCGCGGCGAAGGCCGGAGCGCCGAACAGCAGGCTGGCGAGCAGGGCGGGGGCGAATCGCTTCATGGGCAACCTCAACTCCTGGGCTCGTGGCGGGCCACCCGCTGGCCGGCACCGCTCGGGCGCTGGCACAGGCTGGCCTCGACCTTGAGGTCGTCGGCGCTGTCTTCGGGTTTCTGGATTTCCAGGGCGAAGAAGTTCTGTTCGCCCCAGCCCGGCTCGTCGCGCAGCTCGAAGGCGAAACGGCCGTCGGTGTCGGCGGTGTCGGGTTTCTCCAGCTTGAGTTGCTCGCGGCGGCCGTTGAGGTACCAGACGGTAGCGTCGACGCGCTTGACCGAGGGATCGCTGAAGCGCAGGTCGAGCTGATGGCGCGTGCCGGCCAGGGTCAGCAGGCGGTTCTCGCCGTTGACCAGCACCTCGTTGCTGCCCGGGCGCAGGCGCGTCTCGGCGCTGAGCAGGGCGCTCTGGTCGCTGCAGCCGTTGTTCAGGGTGGCCATCAGCTGGCGGTGGATCTTGTCCGAGGCCAGGTCGTAGAGCGGCGAGAACTCCCAGATCAGGATCTTCGGCGGATCCTTCTGGAACGCCTCGCTGCCCAGGTACTCGAGCATCGCTCCTTCCAGGCCGCCGCCGGCGAAGGCGGCGTTGAGCACCTCGGCGCCCAGGTGCTGTTCGAGGAAACCGCCGAAGTTGTAGTTCTTGCCGCTGTGGCTGGTGCCGACCAGGGCGATCTTCGGGCTGCTCGCCTCGCCGAACAGTGCGTCGCCATCGCTGGCGTCCTTCGGCTCGGTGACGAACTGATCGACGTACTGCACCGCGTAGCCGGTGCCGCACAGCTGGCTGGCGACGTTCTGCATGGTGCCGGTCTTGCCCATCAGACCGACGCGCTCGGTGACGAACTCCTTGCGCGGAATATCTTCGAAGCCGGGGATGCGCTTGACCGTCTCGGCCACCAGGCGTGCGGTGCGCTCGGCGCCGTAGGGCGTCCAGTGCTGGTCACGGCGGAAATAGAACGCCTGGTCGCTGTCCTCGTCGGTCAGTGGGGTCAGATCCGGCACCCAGATACCGAGCTGCTCGAAGCGCGCCAGCGCCTGGCGGTAGTTGGCCAGCGCCTTGTCGTAGTCGAAGCGCTGGTAGTCGGCGGGCTTGAGCTTGCTGCGATTGACCAGGCCGCGGGTCGGTTGATAGACCACCACCAATTCCACGCCGCGCTGCTTGAGGCCGTCGCGCAGTTCCTTGAGGCGCTGGTAGCCGGTTTCGCTGGTGCCGAACTCGGTGCGCAGGTCTTCCACGCTGCGAAACAGCCAGCCTTCCTCGGCGTCCATCAGGGTGATGAAGTTCTTCATGTAGTTGCTGGTGTAGCGGCTGGCGTCGTGCGCGGCGGGGCACAGCGAGCAGCAGTCTTCGACCTGGTATTGCGGCGCCTGGCGCTCCTGCGCCTGCAGGGCACCGGAGGCGGCGGCGCAGGCCACGGCCAGGGCGAGGGATTTGAGCGGAGAAACGATCATGGTGGGCCTCGTCAATTGGTCATCTGCTCGGGATCGATCGGGTCGATCAGCACGGGCTGGCGCTGGCGCACCAGCAGGTCGAGGATCTGTTCCTGTTTTTCGCCGAGGATGCCGGCGAGCTGGATGCCGTTGCTCTTGCGCGGGGCGATCAGCTTGACCCGGTACAGCTCCACCGACAGCGGCGAGTCGATGTTGATCGGGCTGGAGCCGTTGCCGGCCAGGGTGCCGCCGACGATGATCATCGACACCTTGGTGTCGAAGGGATCGAGCTTGAGGTCGCGGTCGGTATCGGACAGGTCCTTGATGTGGCCGTACACGCCGGTCAGCTCGTTGAGCGCGGCGAGGTTGTCGTAGAGGCGAATGTTCTCGCTGTTGCGGATGCGGATGCCGTGGCGCCGGTTGCGCAGCACCTGGTTGCCCCACAGCAGGTTGTCGCCGCTCTCGTAGATGGTGATGCCGTCGGCATGGTTGCCGTGCACGCGGTTGTAGGCGATCAGGTTGCCGACGCTGTTACGGTCGATGACCACCCCGGAGAGCTTGTTGTCATGGCTCTCGTTGTTGATGATCCAGCTGTCGTTGACCTCGCGCGAAATGATGATGCCGTGCTTCTTCTTGGTCCCGAACACCTTGTTCTCGGCGATGATCAGGCCGTGCGAACGGTCGTGCGGGTCGATGCCGTAGACGATGTTGTCGCGGTAGGTATTGCCCTTGATCACCACGTTCTGCGCTTCGTAGCAGTAGAAGCCGTACCAGTGGTCGACGAACTCCGAATCGATCAGCCAGCCGGTCGGCTCCTCGCGCTTGAGGCGGGCATGCATGTTCGGCGTGTACTGGGTGATCGACACGCCGTAGGACTTGGAATTCGAATAGCCCAGGCTGGTCAGCACGCTGCCGGCGATGTACAGCTCGCTGCCGCCCCAGGACACCAGGAAGGGGCGGAACTCCTTGGGATCGCCGCGGAAGGTGGCCGGGCCCTTGTCGGCCTCGCGCCAGGCGGTGACGCGGGTGTCGGTGAGGAACATCAGGCCGTCGTTGACCAGGAAGGCGCCGCGTTCCTGCGACAGGCGCAGCTCGCGGGTCTCCTTGCCGACGTGCAGGGTCGCGCCCTGGGCGACCACGATCGGCAGGCGGGCGAGGTAGACGCCCGGCTGCTGTTCTTCGAACTGGCTGGCGGGCAGGGCCTTGGCCAGGTCCTGTGCGGTGACCAGGCCACCTTCGATGAAGATCGCCTGGGGCATGCCCTGCTGGCGCTTGACCCATTCGCGCAGGCGCTCGTTGCCGCCGGTGAAGTCCTTCAGCGCGTCCTGGCGCAGCATGCGCCGCACCGCCACGCGGCCCTTGTCCTGGCGCGGAATCTTGGCCAGCACGGCGTCCATGGTGTAGCCGGACAGATCCGGTAGCGTCGGCGCTTCCAGGTGCAGCGGCTCGGCCGGCGCACTGCGCACCCGGTAGTCGAACTGGTGCTCGCTCTCGGCGCCGAGCGCCGGCGGCGCGGCCAGCTGCACGGCGCCGAGCAACGCGCCTGCGCCGAGCAGGCAGAAGGCGAGGCGCTTGTTGATCCTGCGTGGCATGGGATCTCTCCTTAGAAGCGCCAGATGAAGTCGACGAAGGCGCGGTGCATTACCGAGTCGGTGCCGCGGCCATAGGCGTCGCCGGGCAGGAACACGCCGCCGCGCAGACGCACCAGGGCCGAACGCTCGTCGAGTCGTTCCGCCACCGAGGCCGGCAGCAGGCCCTGCTTGAAGTAGCGGGTCAGGACCAGGTCGACCTCCTGGCCGACGTCCTTCTCGCCCGCCACCAGCGGCGCGTCGACGCCGCTGTCGCCGATGTCCTGGTCGCCGTCGACGCGCCACAGGCGGTGGTAGACCAGGCTGGCGTCGTAGTCCTGGCCCAGCTGCCAGGAGCTGAAGGCGCTGGCCACCTGCAGGTTGGAGAGCTCGCCGCGGAAGGCCTCGCCGAAGCGGTGCAGGCGCGATTCGACGCCGGTGAAATTGGCGCGGTTGCTGTGTAGGCCGGTCTGCATGAACTGGCGCGACTCGTCCTCATCGCCGCCGCCACTGCCGCGGGCATAGGCCGCACCGATCTTCCAGTGCTCGTCGAGGCTGTAGCGCAGGCCGAGGTCCACCGCCCAGGCGTCGACGTCCTGGCTGCGCGAGCCGCTGGCCAGGCGTTCATCGCCGACGATCTGTTGCTGCAGCTGGTCGGTGTCGCCCTTGAGCCAGGTCATCTGCGCCCAGTAGTTGAGGCGGTTGCGCGAGTTGCGCTCGAAGAAGCCGCCGTCGGCATGCAGGCCGAACCAGGTGAGGTCGCCGGTATGGCGCTTGCTCAGCTCGTCGATGCGCTCGCCGACGCTGGGCAGGCTGCCGTCGTCGCGGCTGTGGTGCAGCTTGGCGCCGATGCGGTGGCCCGGCGTCCACTGGTAGGCGAGGCCGGCGAAGTAGTGGCGGCGGTCCTCGTCTTCCGGGGCCAGCTCGTCGAGGTCGGTGCGGTACTCGGAGAAGCGTTCGGCGACGCCGATATCGGCCTGCAGCAGGGTGCTGTCGAAGCGCCAGTGCAGGGCCTCGATATTGGTGTCCCACCAGGTGCCTTCGTCGCTGCGCAGGCGCTGGCGGCCGAAGCGCAGGCGCTCGCCGGGGTAGGCGGTGAGGCCGCTGTAGTCGACCCAGAACTCGCGCAGGGCCAGGTAGCTGTCGTCCGGCTGGCGCGCGTCGCTGCGGCTGCTGCTGGCGGCGGTTTCGCCGTCGTCGCCGGCGCGCTGCAGCGGGTCGGTCTCGATGGTGTCGGTGGCGGTCACCGCCTGGCCCATGGCGAAGGCGCTCCAGTCGCCGCGCTGGGCATAGGCCCAGGGGCGCAGGTCGAGACCGATGCCGTTGACGTCGCCGCCGTCGCGGGTGCCGAGGTCGCGGTCGTCTTCCGATTGCGCGGTGATCTTGATGTCCAGGCCGAAGTCGGTCTGGTTGTCGGTCGCCCAGGCGGTGCCGGCGGCGAGCAGGCTGGCACCGAGGCCGAGCTGGCTGACGATTCGATTGAACTGCATACGGGTGTCCTTGTTCATGGCTGGCTCGCCTGCAGGCTGTTCTGTTCGCGCCAGGCGTTGCCACGCGCCTCGCGCTCCTCTTGCAGCAGGCGCTGGGCCTCGGCCAGTTGCGCCGGGGTCAGGCGCTGGGCGATGGCATGGGCCAGCTCGTGGGTCTGCGGCGTGTTGCGCGGCAGGGCGAGCTGGCTGAAGACATAGGCATTGACCGGGTTGGGCTTGACGCCGCGGCCCTGGCTGAACATCTGCGCCAGGGCGAAGTCGGCGCTGAGCTGGCCGGCGCGGGCGGCGCTGAGCAAATGATCGAGCGCCTGTTGCGGGTAGACCTCGCCGAGGTAGCCGCGCAGGTAGAGCTGCCCCAGGTAGTAGTTGGCGCTGGGCTCGCTGGGCGCGGCCTTGCGCAGGTGCTCCTCGGCTTTCTTCGGCTCCTGCGGCAGCAGCTTGCCTTCGTAGTACAGGCGCCCGAGCAGCAGCTCGGCGCGCGGCAGGGCGGCGTCGCGGCCCTTGTCCAGGTAGCCGAGCAGGGTCTCGCTGTCGCCCTGCTGCGGGTAGTCGTAGAGCAGCCGCGCCAGGCTGACCCAGGCGGTCGGATGCTGTGGCGCGATGGCTTCGAGCAGCTCCTGTGCGCGTCCGGGCTGCGGCTGGCCGACTTCGGCATCGGCCAGCACCTGGGCCACGGCGTCGACCCGGTTGGGCGACACGCGGCCGGCGCGGTAGTCGGCCATCAGCTGTTCAAGCAGGGCGTCGAGCTCTTCGGCGCGCCCCTGCTTCTGGTACACCGTGGCCAGCTCGACGTAGCACACGTCGTTCGCCGCCAGGCCGGCCTGGCAGATGCGCTCGATTTCGCCCAGGTGCTGGTCGTAGCTGCCGTCGCTGCGGTAGACGAGGATTTGCGCCAGTTCGGCCTGCGGCAGTCCCTGCTGGCGCCAGTCATGGATGCGTTGCGATAGGTTCATGGCGGGGAAGTCCTGTGGGTAGAACAGGTAAAGCTCGGTCAGCGGCAGCAGCACGCCGGGCTCGCCGGCGCGGCTGGCGGTCTCCAGCAGTTCGGCCGCTTCCTGGCGCTCGGCGGAGCTGCTGCCGGGCTTGCGCGCCAGCAGCTTGCCGAGCCGCGCCTTGGCCCGCGGCGAACCGTCGAGGGCCTGGCGATAGACGCGCTCGGCCTCGGCCAGGTCCTGCGGCTGGCCGTTGGCGACATACAGGTCGGCCAGGCCGATCTGCGCTTCGTCGTAACCCAGTTCGGCGAGCTGGCGGAAATGCCGCTCGGCGGTCTGCTGGTCGCCGCGCTGCAGCGCCTCGCGGGCCAGGCGTTGATCGGGCAGACCGGCGCAACCGGCGAGGGCGGCGCTCACGGCCAGGCCGAGCAGGGCGGGGCGGAGAAGAGGCAGAGACATGGCGTTAACGTCCGGCGGCGATGGCCCGGTCGACCAGCCAGCTCAGCGACGGGCCGCGGTCGATGACCACGTCCACCGGCTGGCCGGCCAGGCTGGCGGGCAGGGTCTGTTCGGGCTTGATCTGCACGCGGATGTCGGCGGACAGGCCACCGTCGTGCAGGCTGCTGCTGACGATCTCGCCGCGGCGCGGCTGGTCTTCGCCGGCCACCTTGAAGCTCACCGGGGTACCCGGGCGGGCCTGTTCCAGGTGGCGGTAGGGGAAGCTGGCGCTGACGGTGGCGATGCCGTCCTGCGGCACCAGTTCGAAGATCACGTCGCCCTTGCTGGCGAACTGGCCGTCGGCCACCAGCTGGCGGGCGATCTTGCAGTTGCACGGGCTGGTCAGGGTGCCCTGCATCTCGCGGCTGAACAGTGCCTCGATCTGGCTCGGCTCGAGCTGCTCCTCGCCCAGATGGCCCTTGAGCATCTCCAGCATGCTGGTGGTGAAGGTGGCGATCGGCGCGCCTTTCTCGACGATGCCGTCGGGCTGCACCAGGCTCTGCACGCTGCCTTCGCGCGGCATGGTCACCTGCAGGGCGGGCAGGCTGATCTGCGCCGACTGGGCGTGGGTGACGAAGTACAGGCCGTAGATCGACTTGCCGATGTAGCCGAAGGCGGCCAGGCCGACGAGGAAGATCGCGGTGCTGAAGGTCACCGCGCGCAGGCGGCCGAACAGGCCCATGCCGCCGCCGGCACCGTTCTTGCGCGCCTTGGTGAAGTTCTCGCGCTGGAGGATGTGCAGCACCTCGCCGACGTTGACCAGCTCGCCGGCCAGGTGGGCGCTGATCAGGTGGCGCAGGGCGGCGGTTTCGCGGGTGCCGAGGTTGTGGAACTGGCAGCCGACGCGGCCCTGTTCGGGCTGCACCGAGCAGACCTGGAAATCCATGTCCAGGCCCAGCACCAGGCTGTCGAGCTGGAACTGCAGCTGGCCGCGATGGAAGTCGCCGACCTTGTGTGCGGTGCGTTCGCTGGCGAAGCTGAAGCCGCCGGCGGAGACATCCAGCAGGCGCACGTCGATGCGTTCGCGCTGGGCATTGCTGTAGCGCAGGCGTCCGGGCAGCTTGACCCGGGCGTGCTGGCGTTGGGCCTCGGACTCATGGACGACGTTGAGGTTGGCGACTGAGTTCATGGTGGCTAGTTCCTATTCGAGTTCGGTCATACCAGCGCCAACAGCGCGGCGATGAATACACAGGAGGCAGAGAAGGTCATGGCGCGCGACGACCAGCTGTTGAACCAGTTGGCGAAGCTGGACAGGCCGCGGTTGAGCTTGGTGTTCTGGCGCGTCCAGGACTGCTGGTCGAGGCGGAAGAACACGTAGATCTTCACCAGGGCGCCGACGATCTGGTTGTAATAGAGCAGCACCGGGTAGGCCGGGCCGACGCGGTGGCCGGAGAGCATCAGCAGCACTGTCAGAACCAGGCGCGTGCTGCCGATCCACAGCAGGTAGATCAACAGGTACATCAGGCTGTACTTGATGCTGGCGATGATCGCCACGCACAGGCCGAGCAGGCAGGTCCACATCGACACGCGCTGGTCCAGCAGCACCAGACTGGTGAAGGCGCCGAGGCGATTCAGGCCGAGGCGCAGGGCGCGCGAGTTCTGCCGCAGGTTGTTGCCGTACCAGCGGAACATCAGCTTGCGGCTGGCCTTGATGAAGCTCTTCTCCGGCGGATGCTCGACCGTGTTGATCGCCGCATCCGGCACGTAGAAGGTGTCGTAGCCCAGGCGCATCAGGCTGTACCAGCTGGACTTGTCGTCGCCGGTGAGGAACTGGAAGCGGCCCAGACGCCAGTGCTCGAGGTGATCGCTCTCCACGTCGCGGATGAACTCGGGGTCGGTCACCACGCTGGCGCGGAACACCGACATGCGCCCGGTCATGGTCAGCACGCGCTTGGAGAGGGCCATCGAGCACATGTTGAGGTGGCGCTGGGCGAAGCGCAGCTTGTGCCACTCGCTCATCAGGTAGCTGCCGCGCACCTCGCAGAACTCGTTGGTGGTCAGCCCGCCGACATTGGGGAACAGCTTGAACCAGGGCACGCTCTTGCTCACCACGCCCGGCTCGAGCACGGTGTCGCCGTCGATCACCGCCACCACCGCATCGCGATCCGGCTGCTGCCGGGAGATGGCGCGGAAACCGTGGGCCAGGCCGTCGCGCTTGCCGGTGCCGGGAATGCGCACGATGTTCAGCTTGACGTGCGCCGGCGGCTGGGCCTGGGCCCAGAGCGTCTTGATCAGCAGCTCGTCGGACAGCTCGACGATCGAACACACCACGGTACTCGGGTAGCCGCAGTCGATCGCCTCGCGGATCACCGAGCGATAGACCATGGCGGTGGTCAGCGCCTCGATGCGAAAGCTGGTCACCAGCAGAAAGACATGAGAGGGGTCGGCATCCTTGCCGAGTCTTTGCACCTTGCGGCGATACCAGGGGTACACCAGGTAGAGGAACAGGCAGCCGCGCACGAAATGCACGGCACCCATGGAATAACGCCAGATGCCGACGATGCCGATCAGCAGGAGGAAGTCCCGCGATTCGGGGTCGAACACCGTACGTGGCAGGGCCAGTGCCAGCAGCATCAGCGCGCTGAGGTACAGCAGCCAGCCGCTGGCGTGGTTGAGGCCGTTCTTGAGCTTGTCCATATGCGTCTCTCGGTACCCGCGCGCAGGGCGCGCGGGCACGCTTGGCCTTACCAGCAGATGCCTTCGGCCACGCCATTGCTGGCGTGCGGCATGAAGCCGACCAGGTCGATCACCCGCTTGCCGCTGGGTGCCTGCGCGGCCAGCTTGGCGAAACGCTCGTCGCCGTTGCCGAGGACGATGATGTCGGCCTTGGCGATCACCGCGTCGAGGTCGCTGCCCAGCAGCGAGGACACGTGCGGGATCTTCGACTCGATGTAGTCCCGGTTGGCGCCGTGGACGCGGGCGTATTCGACGTTGCGGTCGTAGATGCCCAGGTCATAGCCCTTGCCGATCAGCATCTCGGCCAGTTCCACCAGCGGGCTCTCGCGCAGGTCGTCGGTGCCGGCCTTGAAGCTCAGGCCGAGCAGGGCGACCTTGCGGGTGTCGTGGCTGGCGATGATGTCGAAGGCCTTCTGCACCTGGGCGGCGTTGCTGCGCATCAGCGAGCCGATCAGCGGCGCCTCGACGTCCAGGCTACCGGCGCGGTAGTTCAGCGCGCGCACGTCCTTGGGCAGGCAGGAGCCACCGAAGGCGAAGCCGGGCTTCATGTAGTACTTGGAGAGGTTGAGCTTGTGGTCCTGGCAGATCACGTCCATCACCTCGCGGCCGTCGACGCCGACCGCCTTGGCGATGTTGCCGATCTCGTTGGCGAAGGTGACCTTGGCCGCGTGCCAGACGTTGCAGGTGTACTTGATCATCTCGGCGACTTCGATGTCCTTGCGGATGATCGGCGCGTCCAGCTCGCCGTAGATGCTGGCCAGCAGGTCGCCGGAGGCCTTGTCCAGTTCGCCGATCACGGTCATCGGCGGGAAGTCGTAGTCCTTGATCGCGGTGCTCTCGCGGAGGAACTCGGGGTTGACCGCCAGGCCGAAGTCGACCCCGGCCTTCTTCCCGGAGCAATCCTCGAGGATCGGCAGCACCACGTTCTTCGCGGTACCCGGCAGCACCGTGCTGCGCACCACCACGGTATGACGGCCGGGCTTGTCGCGCAGGGCGTAGCCGATCTCGCGGCACACGCCTTCGATGTAGTTCAGTTCCAGGTCGCCGTTCTTCTTGCTCGGCGTGCCGACGCAGATGAACGACACGTCGCTCTCCAGCACGGCGGCGGCGACGTCGGTGGTGCCGCGCAGGCGACCCTGGCGCAGGCCCTGTTGCAGCAGTTCCTCCAGGCCGGGTTCGACGATGGGCGATTTGCCGTTGTTGATCAGCTCGATCTTGTGCGCGGAGATATCCACGCCAATCACCTCGTGGCCGCGGGCCGACAAACAACCAGCGCACACGGCGCCCACATAACCCAAACCGAAAATACTGATTCGCATGGTATTCACCTCGTCCGTTCGATGCGTTTTCAAATACTGGCCAAATGGCCAAAACTGTTCTGCGAACTTGCTGTTTGTGCGTCAGCAAGTTCCTTCAGGCATAAGTAGAGTGGGGCGCCGGAAGTGGCGCCAAATGTGGGCCTTTATATAAAGTGGTGGCCCTTGGGTATTGTCTGTGCGGCCCGAGTGGAGGCCTCTGTTTCGGTACTCTTGCGCGGGTGTCTATCTCCCTCTGGTGGCCCGTCTACTTTCTTCCGGGCGAAACCGCCCAGCGAAGGTTGATTCGCATGGTGGCAGTTTAAAATGGCAAGAAAGTTATGTATTGAAATGTGTTACGGGCTGTATGAGTGCATGACTTTTGCGATAGTTCCTACCGTTCGTCCTGTTCCTGAACGCAAGCTGAACGATTAATTGATCGCAAATTAATGGCAACTTGCAAATTGCACGATGGCACTTTGCAGTTTAATTGGCGTGCAATTAGCGGGTAACTAAGGACGGGCAATGGCTCGCGCTAAAACAGGCCGGCGTCGAAATTGCCAAGGCGTGCGGGTTTTGTTGGCGGGAACCAAGGTTCGTGGGGGCGCCACGGCTTCGATGGCCAGGGCTGCGGGACGGCCAGGCAGGCCAGTCGCTGCGGCGGCAGAGGAGGCGGCCGGGCAGAGCGCCGGGCCGCGACGCGAGGATCAGTCCTGCGGCTGGTCGCGCAGGAACACTAGGTTGTCTTCCTTGGAGTGCTCGGCCGAGTAGCGGTAGCCCTGGTAGTCGAAGTCCTTGAGGCCCTCGGGGTTGGTCAGGCGCTCCTTGATCACGTAGCGCGCCATCAGGCCGCGGGCCTTCTTGGCGTAGAAGCTGATGATCTTGTACTGGCCGTTCTTCAGGTCCTTGAACTCGGTGTCGATGATCCGCGCCTTCAGCGCCTTGCGCTTGACCGCGCCGAAGTACTCGGTGGACGCCAGGTTGAGCAGCACCTCGTCGCCCTGGGCGGCCAGCGCCTCGTTCAGCCAGCCGCTGATGCGCTCGCCCCAGAAGGCATAGAGATCCTTGCCGCGACCGTTGACCAGCTTGGTGCCCATCTCCAGGCGATAGGGCTGCATCAGGTCCAGCGGGCGCAGCACGCCATACAGGCCGGAGAGCATGCGCAGGTGGGCCTGGGCGAAGTCGAAATCGTCCTCGGAGAAGTCCTCGGCATGCAGCCCGGTGTAGACGTCGCCCTTGAATGCCAGCAGCGCCTGCTTGGCGTTGGACGGATTGAACGGCCGCTGCCAGCTGCCGAAGCGCGCGGCGTTGAGGCCGGCGAGCTTGTCCGAGAGGTGCATCAGTTCGGCGATCTGCGCCGGGCTGAAGTCGCGCAGTTGCTCGATCAGTTCCTGGGCGTGGTCGAGGTGTTCGGGTTGGGTGAAGCGCGGCGTGGCCGGCCGGGTCTCGTAGTCGAGGGTCTTGGCCGGTGAAATCACCATCAGCATGGACATCTGCTCCTGAAAGTCTGGCGGCGATTCTAGAAGCTGGGGCCGGGCAAGACCACCTATAGGGGCGATTGAGTCAGGACAACGACCGCAGCGCCCAGCCCGGAGGCAATCCGGAACCTGGTGTGCAGGAACGGGCGCCAGGCGCCGGCTTGACCCCGGGGCCGCCCCGGGGTTGTAGTGTGGCGGCGAACCTCGCACAGGGAGTCGTCATGACGAGCTGCAACCATTCGCGCTGGGAGCCTTCCCACGACTATCGCCCGCTGGAGTCCACGGCCGAGCGCCAGGCCTGGCGGGTCACCGCGCTAACCGGCGCGACCATGCTGGTGGAGATCGCCGCCGGCTACGCCTTCAACTCCATGGCCCTGCTCGCCGACGGCTGGCACATGGCCTCGCATATGCTCGCCATCGGTCTCACCGCGCTGGCCTACCTGCTGGCGCGGCGCTATGCCAACGACCGGCGCTTCGCCTTCGGTACCTGGAAGGTGGAGGTGCTGGCCGGCTTCGCCAGCGCCGTGCTGCTGCTGGTGGTGATCGCCCTGCTCGCCGTCGAGTCGTTGTGGCGTCTGTGGCGGCCGCAGCCGATCGCCTTCGACATGGCCCTGGCGGTGGCGGCGCTCGGCCTGCTGGTCAACCTGGCGTCGGCCTGGATGCTGCGCGACCAGCACGAGCATGGCCACGGCCATGCTGGGCACGATCACGATCACGATCACGATCACGATCACGATCACGCGCCGGCCGGCGGGCGCGATCTCAACCGCCACGCCGCCTTCCTCCATGTGCTGGCCGATGCCCTGACCTCGGTGGCGGCGATCCTCGCCCTGCTCGGCGGCTGGTGGCTGGGCTGGAACTGGCTCGACCCGCTGATGGGCGTGGTCGGCGCGCTGATCATCGCGGTGTGGGCCAAGGGCCTGCTGCTGGAGACCGCCAAGGTGTTGCTCGACCGCGAGATGGACAGCCCCCTGGTGGAGCGTGTGCGCACCGCGTTGGAGCAGGAGCACGACACCGAGCTGGCCGACCTGCACCTGTGGCGCGTCGGTCGCGCCCAGTACGCCTGCATCGTCAGCGTGGTGACCCATGGCGAAACCACGGCCGATCGCTACAAGGCCCGTCTGGCGGGCTTTGCCGAGCTGGTGCACGTCACGGTGGAGGTCAATCGCTGCGCCGAGGTCGGCCACGGCTGAGGGCGAAAAACGACGGGTGGGACTTCGGACTGTAACGGCGTCGCCGGAGCCCGCCAAGCGCTATTTGTCGCGGCGACAAATAAACCGGTAAAACCATAAAAAAACGTTTTTCTGTCACCTGAATTGGAGTAATTAAACAGCAAGACCGCCGAAACCTGCAGACAGGTGGCGGCCACTGGCCCTCACCTTGCTTGCACCTTCTCAGCCCCGGCACTGAGGAGTCGGCGGCCTCTCCGCGGCGCAGCACCGCCTTGGTATTGCGTCGCTTGGCTACTACAAGAAGGTGACCGAGTATGGATGACCACGGACGCTCCAAGCCCACCGCTCCAACCCTCTACGCCCTCGACACCAACGTCCTGATCCACGATCCGAACGCCTTGCTGAACTTCGAAGAGCACCACGTCGCCATCCCGATGACGGTGCTGGAGGAGCTCGATAAGCTGAAATCCGGCAAGCACGGCGTCGCCGCCGAATGCCGCCAGGCCATCCGCCTCATCGATCAGATCCTCGGTGTCGCCAGCCCGGACGACGTGGAGCACGGCGTACCCATCCAGCGCGGCAAGAGCGGCCCCTGCGGGCGTCTGTCGATTCTCATGAGCAAGCGCGCGGCGCCCATCACCTGGCTGCCGGAAGACCTCAACGACAACAAGATCATCAACCAGCTGGTGGAGCTGAAATCGCGTAATCCGGGGTTGTCCGTGGTGCTGGTGACCAAGGACATCAACATGCGCCTGAAGGCGCGCGCCTGTGGTATCGATGCCGAGGACTACCACACCGACCAGCTGGTGGACGACGTCTCCCTGCTGTCCAAGGGCTACCACGACATGACCGGCTCCTTCTGGGACCGCGTCAGCAAGGTGGAAACCCGCCAGGACCACGGCCGCACCTGGCACCGGGTGCAGCTCACCGACAACCTGCCGGCGGTGCATATCAACGAGTTCATCCTCGACGAGCAGGGCTTCGTCGGCTGGATCAAGGCGATCAAGGGCGACGAGCTGGTGATCCTCGACATGCACCAGGAGCCGCTGCTGCACCAGGAAGCCTGGGGCCTCAAGCCGCGCGACGTGTACCAGTCGCTGGCGCTGTTCGCCCTGCTCGACCCGGACATCCACCTGGTCAACCTGTCCGGCGCCGCCGGTTCCGGCAAGACCATCCTGGCGCTGGCCGCGGCCATCGAGCAGACCATGGTCAGCAAGCGCTACCGGCGCATCATCGCCACCCGCAGCGTGCAGGGGCTGGATCAGGAGATCGGCTTTTTGCCCGGCACCGAGGCGGAGAAGATGGAGCCCTGGCTCGGCGCCATCACCGACAACCTCGAAGCCCTGCACATGGACGACGAGAGCACCCACGGCAGCGTCGACTACATCCTGCAGAAGGTGCCGCTGCAATTTAAGTCGCTCAACTACATCCGCGGGCGCAGCTTCCAGCAGAGCCTGATCCTCATCGACGAATGCCAGAACCTCACCCCGCACCAGATGAAGACCATCATCACCCGCGCCGGCAACGGCTCCAAGGTGGTGTGCCTGGGTAACCTGGCGCAGATCGACACCCCCTACCTGTCGGCGCCCAGCTCGGGCCTGACCTACCTCACCGAACGCTTCAAGGACTTCCCCCACGGCGTGCACATCACCCTGCAAGGGGTGCCGCGCTCGATCCTCGCCGAATACGCGGAAACCCATATGTAGCGCTCGGGCTATTGAGCGCTCGCGCCCCTGTTCGCAAGAGCAGGGGCGTTGTTATTTGCGCGCCCTCTAGGAGCGGCCGGGCGGCGTTCCGCTTCAGCCGCGATGGTCGCGGATAAATCCGCTGCTACAGAAGCAGGGTGGAGTCCCGGCATATGACGCGGCATCGCTTTTTTATGCCTGCCAAATCCTGACCCAGGGGTTTACAATCGGCCGATCCCCGCCTGGAGCTTTCCCGTGCTGACTCACCTCGATTCCCAAGGCCGCGCGCATATGGTCGACGTCACCGACAAGGCGACCACCTTTCGCGAGGCCACTGCCGAAGCGCGCGTGCGCATGCTGCCCGCCACCCTGCAGATGATCGTCGCCGGCGAGCACCCCAAGGGCGACGTGTTCGCCGTGGCGCGTATCGCCGGCATCCAGGCGGCGAAGAAAACTTCCGACCTGATCCCCCTGTGCCATCCGCTGATGCTCACCGGGGTCAAGGTCGAGCTGAGCGCAGAGGGCGAGGATGCCGTGCGCATCACCGCGCGCTGCAAACTGTCCGGCCAGACCGGCGTGGAGATGGAGGCGCTGACCGCCGCCAGCGTCGCCGCGCTGACCATCTACGACATGTGCAAGGCGGTGGACCGCGGCATGGTCATCGAGAACGTGCGCCTGCTGGAGAAACTCGGCGGCAAGAGCGGCCACTACAAGGCGGAGGAGCCAGCATGATCCGCGTGCAGTATTTCGCCCGTTACCGCGAAGCCCTGGGCCGCGACGAGGAGCAACTCAGCGGCGATTTCGCCAGCCTCCACGAACTGCGCCTGCACCTGCTGGCCCGTGGCGGCGAGTGGGAGGTGCTCGGCGAGCAGAACCTGATGTGCGCGCGCAACCAGGAACTGTGCGGCCTCGACGAGCCGCTGGCCGAAGGCGATGAAGTGGCCTTCTTCCCCACCGTTACCGGCGGCTGATACCTCTTGTAGGAACGGTCGGGCGGCGTTCCGCGTAGGGTGGGCTTCAGCCCACCAATCGGCTCACCAAGAGCCCGCCGACCGACCCTGACCACAGCCCTCATCAAACGAGACACGTCGCATGACCATCCGCGTCCAAGCCCAACCCTTCGACCCCGGCAGCGAACTCAACGCCCTGCACGCCGCCAACCTCGGTATCGGCGCGGTGGTGAGCTTCGTCGGCTACGTGCGCGACTTCAACGAAGGGCGCGACGTCGGCGGCATGTTCCTCGAGCACTTCCCCGGCATGACCGAGAAGGCCCTGGCCAAGATCGCCGACGAGGCGCGCGCGCGCTGGCCGCTGCTGGGCATCGAGATCATCCACCGTATCGGTCGCCTGGAGCCGGGCGAGCCCATCGTCTTCGTCGGCACCAGCAGCGCCCACCGCCAGGCCGCGTTCGACGCCTGCAACTTCGTCATGGATTATCTGAAGACCCGCGCGCCGTTCTGGAAGAAGGAAGACACCAGCGAAGGCCCGCGCTGGGTCGAAGGCCGCTGCAGCGACCAGAGCGCCGCCGAGCGCTGGAAACGGTAGGGTGCGCCCGATCTACGCCAATGCCAGATGCACCCGTAGCGCAATCGGCACCAGCATCAGCAACACCCCCAGGCCGAGCACGCGCACGCCCCATTCGTGTTCGCGGAAGTTGAAGCCGACTCCCAGCAGCACGAAGCCGCCGATCAGCAGCACCAGCATCAGGTGAAAGTGATCCATCGCTCTTCTCCGCTTCGCTGTCCTGTTTTCAGCCTAGTCGCTGTGCCGGTCTGCGGCGCTGACCTGTGGCAATGAATGCCTGACCCGATTGGCGACAAACCGCGGCCCGATCGGTCGCTGCCGCTGTCGGCAGCTTGCTGCATACTTCGCCGCAGTCATCGTCAAGGATCGTCCATGCGCCTGTTTCCCACCCTGCTGCTCGCCGGCCTGCTGAGCGCCGCGCCGCTGGCGGCCGCCGAACGCAGCTTCACCATCCTGCACAGCAACGACTGGCAATCGCGCCTGCTCGGCTTCGGCCCCGACAACGAATACAGCCCGGCCACGCTGAACGACGACGACACGGTCGGCGGCGTCGCGCGCCTGGCCACCCTGCTGCGCGAGCGCCGCGCGGCGGCCGAGGGCGAGGCGGTGCTGCTGCTCGATGGCGGCGACTTCACCATGGGCACGCTGTTTCACACCGTCGCCCGCGAGATGGGCAGCGAGCTGCGCCTGATGAGCGAGCTGGGCTACGACGCCGCAGTGCTCGGCAACCACGAATTCGACTTCCGCCCCGCCGGCCTCGCCGCGATGATCGGCGCCGCGCACAGGGCCAAGGGCGAGGCGCTGCCGGCGCTGCTGTCGAGCAATATCCGCTTCGACCCCGCGCGCAAGGAGGACGACAGCCTGCAGGCGCACTTCGAGGCCGGGCGCATCCTGCCGTACCGGCTGATCGAGCGCGACGGCATCCGCTTCGGCCTGTTCGGCCTGCTCGGCAACAACGCCGTGGCGGTCAGCCCGATGATCAAGCCGGTGACCTTCGACGACCCTGTAGAGACCGCCAAGATCATGGTCGCCAAGCTGCGCGAGGAGGGCGCCGAGGTGGTCATCCTGCTCTCGCACATGGGCGTCACCCAGCAGGCCGACGGCAGCTGGCGCGGCGAGGAAGTGGAGCTGGTCGAGCAGGTGCCGGGCATCGACATAGTGGTCGGCGGCCATTCGCACGTGGCGCTGCCGCAGCCGGTGCTGGTCAATGGGCGTACCCCGGTGATGCAGGCCGGCTCGGAAATCCAGTACCTCGGCGAGCTGCGCATGAGCCTCGGCGCCGACGGTGTGCCGCGCCTGCGTGACTACCGCCTGCACCCGCTCGACGACCGCATCGCCGGCGATGCGGCGATCACCGCCCAGGTCGAGGACTTCAAGCAGGTGGTCAGCGAGCGCATGCTGGCGCCCAAGGGCTATCGCTTCGACCAGCCGCTGGCCAAGGTCGACCAGCGCCTCGGCCGCGACTTCACCGATACCACCCTGGCCAACCTGGTCACCGACGCCCTGCGCCACGCCGCCGGCGCCGACCTGGCCTTCACCGGCAACGGCACCATCCGCGACGACCTGATCAAGGGCCGCCACGGCGTGCAGAGCGTCTCCGACCTGTTCCGCATCGCCCCGCTGGGCATCGGCCAGTTCGACGACGAACCCGGCTACCCACTGATCAAGGTCCACGTCAGCGCGCGCGAGATCAAGACCATGCTGGAGGTGCTGCTGCTCGCCTACCAGCTGCGCGACAGCCGCAGCTACTACCCGCGGGTGTCCGGCGTGCGCTTCAGCTACAACCCCTGGCGCGTGCCGTTCGACCGCGTCAGCCGCATCGAGATCGGCGACCCGGTCAACGGCTACCGCGAGCTGGATCTGAACGACCCGCGCCTCTACAGCATCGGCGCCACCAGCTACGTCGGCAGCTTCACCTGGCTGGTGCCGGACCTGACCAAGGGCCTGCTCGACGTGGTGCCCAAGGACGCCGCCGGCCGCCCGCTGCCGCGCATCGAAGACGCCATCATCGACCAGGACCCGGACACCCCCGGCGTGCAGGAACTCAAGGAATGGCAGGCGTTGCTCGACCATATCCGCAACCTGCCGGACCTGGACGGCGACGGCCTGGCCGACATCCCCACCAGCGGCGCGGCGGCCGAGCAGCGCATGCTGCGCCAGCCCAGCCTGCACCCGGCCGAACTGCTGCGCCTGGCCGGCCCGCTGCAATGGGGCGCCAGCGCGGTGATCCTGTCCGGCCTGCTGCTGATCCTCTGGCTGCTGACCCGACCGCTGCGCCGCCCCAGAAGCGTCGAGCCAGCGGCGGCGTCGGGCGCATCGCCGGATTGATGCGCCGCCCTCAGGGGGCGCCGCGTGCACCAAGGCTCGACGCTTCGCCCGCAGGGTGCGCCGTGCGCACCGAGGCTCGACGCCCCGGCGCCTGCCCCGCAACCTTGCCAAGCCCCCACTGCCTCCGTATGGTGCAAGGCCGCCCGATCCGGAAGCGACGCCATGCTGGCTCAGCACAACCCATGCCCTGGCCGCGCCTCGCGGGCCGTAAATTTCGCCGACTGCTCGCTGCGCCAAGCCCAATGAGTTCGCTCAACCCTTCCCGTCCGCTGGCCCTGTTCGGCCTGCTGCTGGCCGTGCTCTGCTGGTCCGGCAACGCCCTGGTGGCGCGCGCCTTCGCCGGCGAGATCCCGCCCTTCGCCCTGTCGTTCTGGCGCTGGAGCCTGGCCCTGGCGCTGCTGCTGCCCTTCGTCGCGCTGCCGCTGTGGCGCCACCGCCAGCAACTCAAGGCCGCCGGCTGGCGCCTGCTGCTGGTTGCCGGCCTCGGCATCGCCGGCTACAACTCGCTGCTGTACAGCGCGGCGCAGACCACCGCGGCGATCAACATCACCCTGGTCAACACCTGCCTGCCGCTGATGACCTTTATCGGCGCCGGCCTGCTGCTCGGCGAATGGCCGGCGCGGCGCGCCTGGTGGGGCATGGCCCTGGCCGCCATCGGCCTGCTGGTGCTGATCGCCCAGGGCCAGTGGAACCGCCTGGCCAGCCTGTCGTTCAACCGCGGCGACCTGATCATGCTGCTCGCCGTGGCCGATTGGGCGCTGTACTCCCTGCTGCTGCGGCGCTGGTCCGGCTACCTGCACGCCATCCCGCCGCTGGCATTGCTCGGCGTGCTGATCCTGCTCGGCGTGCCGCTGATCCTGCCGTTCTATCTGTACGAACTGAGCCAGGGCGCGCACTTCGCCAGCACCCCGAGCAACCTCGCCGCCATCGCCTACACCGCGGTGTTCGCCTCGCTGCTGGCCTACCTGGCCTGGAACCACGGGGTCAAGGTCATCGGCGCGGCCAAGGCGGCGCTGTCCAACTACCTGATGCCGGTCTTCACCGCGCTGCTCGGCTGGCTGCTGCTGGACGAAGGCCTGCAGCCCTACCACTGGGCCGGCGCCACGCTGATCTTCGCCGGCCTGCTGCTGGCCACCCGCCCGGGCAAGGCCTGAGCGAACCGCTGCGGGGCGCAGGAGCCGGCTTGCCGGCGTGCGCCGCTCGTCTCCCCGCCGCACCGCACGCACGATATTTACCCGGCTCATCTGTCTAACCGCCTTGGGGGATAACCGCAGAGGAGACCCCGCCATGTTCAGACCGATGCTCCCCCTGTTCGCCCTCGCCGTGCTGATCGCCCTCAGCGGCTCATCCTGTCACGACCACCACCCACGCGGCGATGGCGGCGAGATGTCGCAACAGAAGCAGGAAAAACCGCGCAGCCCCACGGGCGGTGGCGGGGGCTATTGAGCGCTTGCGAGAGGGATTGCGCCTGAGCCCGGTTCGCCTGTCGGGCGTTCGCCGCCGGCTGGCGCAAGCCTGCTCCCGGCCGCCGTATGCAGCCCGGCTAACCGCTTGATAAAGCGTAAATTTATCTAGGGTTCAGGGTTGACAGTCGCCACCGAGACGCGGAAAATGCGCGCCACGTTGGCTACATAGCTCAGTCGGTTAGAGCGCAGCATTCATAATGCTGATGTCCCAGGTTCAAGTCCCGGTGTAGCCACCATAAATTTCAAGGGGTTAGCGCAAGCTAGCCCCTTTTTGTTTTGGGGCCGTGACTACAAAGTGACTACGGCTTGCCTACAGTCGATCAGCCTAACTAGGCGCTCCAAGGATCGACCAGGGCAACTCCCAGCGTTTCGAAATGGCGAATATTGCGAGTTGCGATCACGGCATCATGTAGCCGACCAATTGCAGCGATCTGCGCATCGGCCATATCAACCACCCGCCCTTTAGCCTCGGTTTCGGCTGCTATCTCCGCATAGTGGACGGCAGCGTCAGCATCGAAGGGCAGGATGTTGCCCGCGAAGTCTTCATCGAACATGACCGAGGCCACATCGAGCAGCCCTTGCTTACGCTTGCCGTCTGGCATCCTGGCAATTCCGTAAAGAATCTCCGCAACGGTGATAGCACTGATCACCAAGTCACCTGCAGGCTGAGCGTCAATCCACTCCAGAACCTGGGGCGCAGGCTTGGCGCGCATGAGCTCCGACAGCACGTTGGTATCAAGCAGGATCATTCATCAAAGCTCGCCGCTCGGGCTTTGTCTTGGCGCTCTGGCAACTCAAGGTCTACCCCGCCCACGGCGGCAAAACGCGAGTGAATGCGGCTACCTAACCCGCCACGTTTTCCTTGACGTGAGAGCGCCTGCCGAATGATGACTCGGGCTTCTTCTTCCATGGAACGGCCATGGCTCGCAGCAACGATGCGCAGCTGAGCTTTCAAGTCGTCGTCGAGGTTTCGAATAGTGATGGCGGCCATGGCTACCTCCCTTGGATTCAGTGCAATCATTGATAGCATACCTGCATGCAGGTTACATGCACACAGCGGCAGGCCTCACTGATAGATGCCCTGGAATCCCGCCACGCTGAAGCCATTCATTCTCTTGTCGCCGACCAAGATGACCGGCACGCCATTGCCGCCGATTGAGTCGTAGGCTTTGCGGGCGCGCTGGTCTTTCTCGATATCGTATTCGACGAAGCTGATGCCGTTTTGCTGGAAGTACTGGCGGGCCTGTTTGCAGTAGCCGCACCAGACAGCGGAATACATGACAACGCGCTTCGACTCGGAGCCCTGGACTGGGGCGATTGCTTCATAGCTGACGCTCTCGTAGGAATTGACTTTGATCGAGAGCAGTTCGGCTTTGTCCTTTTCCTTTGGTTTGTCACCGAAATGAACGCGCCCATTCTCGTCCGTCCATTTGTAGATTTCTGCAGAGCAGACCATCGGCAGAGTGGCGATAAGGGCGAGAATGAGTTTGTTCATGCGGTCAGCATCCATGCACGGTGGGTTTGTAGCGGATACTAGTCAATGGATCATGCTTGAGCGAGAAGGATCAAAACAGATCCCAAACCATTGCACCAAAACCGGCTAGGAAGCACGAAAACCCAACCATGATCGGGATGGCCACTAGGCGGCGTAGGCGAGGCGTGGGCGAATCACGGTGCTCAATTAGCCCAGTGATCGACGCGATAAAAGCGATCAGAGCGATCAGGAAGAATGCGGCGCTAAGCTTCAGGCTTGTGGTTGCATCCTGCCCCTTGGCGTTGAAAAGTAGAGCCGCAACGGCTGCTGACGAAATGGTGATTTGAACTTTCAGCCAGTCAATCACGTCCTTGGCTTGATCCTGCTTGATGTCGAACATAAGGCCTCGCTTAGCTAGATGGGCTTCCATCGTCGCACGTAAACCCTTGATATTGAAAGGCCATTACTTGTCCGGAAAGCAGCGAGCTTGAGCGAGGGGAGATAGCCTAAGCGCCGACTCCAGATGATCCGGTGACAGGTGGGCATAGCGCATGGTCATGGTGATGGACGAGTGCCCGAGGATGCGTTGAAGGCCCAGGATGTCACCACCGCCCATCATGTAATGGCTGGCGAAGGTGTGCCGGAGGATGTGGGTCATCTGGCCCGGTGTATGGAAGCCGCAACGCAGGTAAGCGGATCGAAAAGCCGACCGGCAGGGCATGAACAGCCGACCGTTCCCCGGCATCCCCACCTTTAACGCAATATCTTCGACCTCTTTGGGGATCGGCACTGAGCGGGACTGGCGGTTTTTCGTGCGGTGAAAGTGAGCTTTGCCGCCGAACAACGCACCTCTTTGCAGGGATTCCGCCTCATCCCATCTGGCGCCGGTGGCCAAGCAGATCAGCGCAACCGGATAGGTGTGGTTGTTGGTCGAGCGCTTGCACTCTTCCAGCAGTTGTTCGACCTGTTGCAGGGTCAGAAACGTCAGCTCGGTCTGATCGGTCTTGATCTGGCGAACCTTGGCCAATGGGTTGATGCCGACCCAGGCACCCAGGCGGATCAGTTCGGAGAACACAGCCGACAGGTAGCGCTGTTCATGGTTGACGGTGTGCGGGGTAACGTCTTTCAGGCGGGACTGGCGGTAGCGTGCCCAGGCGAGTGCATCGAAGCTGGTAGCCAGCGGATTGCCGAGGCGCTCGACAGTGGCCAGTGTGCGCGATAGACGATGCTTGGCGTCCTTGAGCGAGCAGCCGTGCAGGTCGTACCAGAGCGTCACCAGATCGGACAGGCGATCATCGAGCGGCCGGCCGGTTCTGGTCAGGCTGGCGAAGAACTCAGATTCATAGCGCTGGGCTGCAGCTTTGGTTTTGAAGCCCTTTTTGCGTATGCGGCGACCCGAGCGACCGTTCTCGTAGAAGTCAGCGGTCCACGTATTGCCGTCTTTCCTGGCCGTCATACAGCACGCCCCCAGCGAACATGCCGTTCCTCAAGGATGCCCTTGATGTGCTTGTACAGGCCGTCTTCGTCCATGCCCTTGGCGGCATAGTGGTCGCGGATCACCGGCCAGCATTCCCAATCCTTGAGCCGGTGAAATGCCCGTCTAGCGCCCACTCGCTCCCGTGCCAGCAGGCTGACGAAGTTTCCCAGGAATAGCTCGACGTTCTTGCCCGAGAAGCCCCGCGAGGTCTTGTATTGCCGCTTGTACTCGGTGTCATCCACCAGGGAATCCACTGGCAGGTCGACGCGCACATCGTCACGGATGAGCGTCCAGATGGGCTCGAAATAGCCAGGGCGGGCCAGTAGCTTGAACTGGCGCAGGCCATAGCGCCAAAGGCCGTCGAGGTGGGGTGCAAAGGCGGCATAGCTGTCGGTTTCGATGGTCTGGCCGCTGTGCAGGTCGAACGAGCCCGAGGCGAATTGTTGGATGATCGAGTGGTGATAACGCAGCTCGACACGCCACACGTCCTGGGCCGGGTTGTAGTTGTCAGGGTCACCTTCGTCGAAGCTGTCACGGCGACGCCATACGCCTTCCCAGTAGTCGAGCTTGTCGGCCGCTCGGGCCTGTTCGGTCTTGTTGTAGATCGCCAGTTGAACGCCACCGGCCGAGCCAAACATGTAGGTCTCGCCCCGTCCGTAGACGCTGCTTTTGGTTTCCCAGGTGATTTCCTTGATGCCAGATATGTCACGGGCCGAGCGGGCACGGCAGTGCATGCGGGCGACCAGATCGGCGGGCGGTGTCCAGCCCTGCAGGTCTAGCGCGAGGTGGACGGCGCACTGGTTGCGCTCGACGTGGGTAAGCACATGGCTGGCGTAGTAGTCGAGGCGTTCTTGCAGACGCTCCGGCGAGAAGGCGTCGATGGCGTGCGGCGAGACCTCGATTTTCAGGTGGGGGCCGATGTTTTCCAGCTTGGCGTTGAAGTTCTTCACCAACAGGATGATGCCGAGGTCGGCATTCTGCAGCTTGTACTGATAGCCCGAGTCCTTACCAACGCGACCCGAATGCCAGCGCTGGCCGGCGAAGTCGACGATGGTGCCGGGCTTGTCGAACAGACACATGATTTCCGGGCGGATCAGGCCACGGTACAACTGGCGGACGGTATCGACGGTGCAGTTGAGAAGACGGACGCCAGATAGGTCTACAAATCCCCCGGCTCGCGGGTCGCAGAAAAGGCGACTTCTTGGGTCTTCTTTCCCGGTTTCGATATCAATGCGGTAGTAGTCCTTTGCCTTACTCATTCTGTGTATCACTCTGGTTTAACGTGGTTTCACACATGGGTTTATCTGACGTGTTACAGGGACGTCAGCGAGCCGGCTGCGCCGCGCTGGCACCGGCGCCTGTTGCGCTACGCTGACCGGCGCCGGTGTCAGGTTCGCGGCGCGCCGGATTCACGGACGGCACCGGGTCGATCACGCTGGTAACCGCGCCACGGCCAGTCCAGGGGGTGACACGTTCGCCATCGAGGTCGCAGTACATATCCAGTTGCCCTGGGAAGAAGCGGCATTCGCTGATGGGCACGATGCGTGTCCCGCCACCGTTGGAGACGAGGACGACGCGAGCGGTCTTGCTCACGGGCTGGGCGCTGCCGGTGTTCTGCCAGTAGGTGCCCTGGGTTGGGGGCGGCTCGGGTGGGGGCGTCGGTTGCCAGCTGCCGGTGGGCGACATGACGTAGCCGCCAACGCGCCAGGTGGTGGACATGACGGGGCCGGCTGGCTGGGTGTTGTACACGACCGCCGCCGCCCGATTGATCTTGGAGGCCGGCGCGGGCTCGGTGGGCGGGGCTGTGGTTGCCGTGGTCGGTGTTGGCTTGATGACTTCGCCGCCGAAGAACGCGCGCACGCCGTAGACGCCGAAGGTGCCGCATACGACCATGATCAGCAGCAAGCCCCACAGCCCCCAGGAACGCAGCAGCGAGGCGCGGCCATCGGCCTTGGATTCGTCGCCCACTTCGCCTGTGGCCGACTGGGTGGCGGATTTGTAGTAGCACCAGACGGTGGGCTTGAAGGTGCCCGCCGCTTGCCGCAGCAGCGCGCTTTTCGGTGGGCGCTGGCCCTTTGCGGCCCCGCGGTAGATGTCCACCCGGTAGAACTTCTTGGACTTCTTGACGATGCGGTAGGTGGTTTCCACCAGCAGGCAGACCCAGCTGGCGATTTGCTCCAGATCCTGGGTCACCAGAATGACCCGCATCGACTGGCCCTTGTCGTCGACGCGGTGGCGGTGCTCGGCCAGCAGGGCCTTGTCTTCGAGCGGGGCGAGGTTGGTTTTCTGGCCCTTGGGCCAGCGGCGCCAGAGTTCGTCGAGCACCAGGACGCAGCCGTTGGGCGCCAGGTCGGCCAGGTCGCGGCGCTCGTACCAGTCGGCTGGCAGCTGGTCGATGGTGCCGCCGAACTCGGCGAGCAAGGCGTCGATTTCCAGCGGGATGTTGGTCACCACGTGGCGGCCTTGTTTCAGGCTGGGGATGATGACGTGTTCGACGACCCCGTAGCTTTTGCCGTGTCCGGGCATCCCGGTATATGCATCGATGGCCATGGGTCACCCGATGATCGGAATGCGGCGGATCACGAAGCGGATCAGGAACGCCAGCAGCACCACGGAGACGCCGAAGTCGAGGCGGAACATGGCGGCGAAGTACAGCACCTCGGGCGGAATCGACTGCATGGCGTCGCCGGCCTGATGGAAGAACTGCGGCACCGGGATGGCTTCGAAGAACTTGACCACGCCCTGGCACAGGCCGTTGAAGACCCACTGCGGAAAGGTCTCGATAAATCCGATGATGGAGTCGAAGGCGTCTTGCAGCCATTGCAGCAGCTTGCCCGGAAACGCCCACACCCAATCGATAAAACGACCCAGTTTTTCAAGCATGGCAGCACCTCATGAGGACAGGACAATGCGCACGGCCAGCAGGCACCAGACGGCCAGCATGAGCGCGGTGAAGATTCCGGAGATTTCGCCCCACAGGGAGCAATGGCCATCGAAGGTGATGGTCTTGCCGAACAGCTCGACGCTGCCGCTGGGGCAGGTGCCGGAACCGGAGGGAAAGGCGATGCTGGTCACGGCGTTGCCGATGGGGGAGTTGAGAATGCCGTCGTAGACGTAGCTCAGCGATTCATCGAAGCCCGGCACCTTGTCGGCGCCCCCGAAGTAGGTCGGTTCGATGAACTCGCAGGGCGCATCGCCTTCGCAGAAGCCAGGGCCGGAGCCTTCGCCTTCGTCGCCCTCACCGTCGCCATCGCCGCTACCGCCTGAGCCGTTGCCGCCGCTGCCGCTGCCGTCGCCATCGCCCGAGCCGTCACCGTCGCCACTGCCCGAGCCGTCGCCATCGCTGCCGCCGTTGTTGCCGCCACCCCCGGAACCATCGCCGTCGCCTGGGGTGCCGCCTGTGTCGCCGCCGTCGCCATCCCCATTGCCGTCGCCAGGCTCGCCGCCGTCATCGGGGGTCTTGACGCAGGTGGTGCCCGACCAGCTGTAACCCGGCGGGCAGCCGGGGTCGTTGGGATCGGAAGGCGGGGTGTCGGGGGTGTCCGGTGGGTTCAGCGCATCGCCGGGGGCACCGAGGGCCGCATCGGGCGCCGTGCAGGTATCGCCGTTGCCGTTGCCAACGTAGTTGCAATAGCCGCTGTTGGTCGAACCGGGGTCGAAGTAGCAGCTGGAGGCGGTGCTGGCGATGGCATAGCTGCAGCCACCAAAGCAGACGGTCGAGCCGCCCGGAAAGCCGGTGGCCACGTAGTTACGGCCGCCCGAGTTGATGACCGGGCCGCTGGGGGATTTGAAGATGCCGGGAGACAGGTTGGAGCAGTCTTGCGGCTCGGGCGGCAGGTCGCAGTTGAGGCCGTCGGCGGAGCCGTGTTCACAGATGGCAGTGGTTTTAACCCAACGACCGTATTGACCACGGGTGCCAGTGGGCAGGTCACCAATGCAGGAAGCACCACTACTGCCCTGGAGAGCCGCCACATGCTTGTACTTAGCAACCTCGGGAGCTTCGGAAAGAATCGCCATACAGGCTGCATCGGGATTCTTCTGCCGCGAGGTGATCCAGTCACCTTGCTGGCCGTAGTAGTAGGTAATCGTGGTGGCAGCGCTGGAGACCGTCGAGAAGGCCAGCAGAGCCGCGCAGAGTGTGAAACGGAGAACCTGGCGCATGGGCGACCTCACCACCTCGAAAAGATCGCGTAGGCGCAGGCGCAACCGATGCAGAAGAAGGCGAATTCCCACAGCGCTTGCATGCTGACCTCGCAATGAGAAAGGCCGGCGCTGGGCCGGCCTGGGTGGGTGGAGGGGTTAACCGCGGAGGAAGCCGAGGACGATGCGAGCCCCCTTGATACCGGCGTACACCACCGCCAGCAGGCCGGCGATAGCCAGGACGCCGGTGGCGATGGTGGCGAAGTCGATATCGTTGGTAACGGCGCTGTAGTCCCAGGCGGCATGGGCGGAAACCGCCGCGATGCCGAAGGGAATGGCCAGGGCCAGGTCACGGGTAACGCGCTTGAGTTTTTGCATGGTGATGCTCTCCAGTAGGGGTTAGCCGTGTCTGAGGAAGTCGAGGACGGCCTTGCAGCCAATCCCGATCAAGAGCACGGTGGTTACGAGGGTGAAGCCGACGCCGAACACCTGGGCCAGAACCAGCGGGTCCAGTTGCGCGGGGTCGAACTGTTCAGGGAGCTGGATCAACACCCAGCCCCCGGAACACAGGGGCGCGCCGCTCGGGTCAATCGAGACGTTGCCGTCGCAGGTCAGCGCGTAAGTCATGCGTCGTGCTCCAGGCTGGGTTGGCAGTCCGGGCAGACGGCGTAATGCGGGGCGCAGCGCTGATCCTCGACGTACTCGTCAGAGGCGGCCGGCTGGTGGTGAAGCTGGCCGATGTAGGCCAGGCATTCGTCACACAGCACGCGGTCGAGGATCAGCACGGCGGCGCCCTCGGGTCAGGCCTTGGCCGGTTCCGGCTGGGCGCCGGTCGGTTTGGCTTGTTGTTGGGCGGCTTGCGGGGCGGCAGGCTTGGCAGCTTGGGCAGCCTTCACCGGCTCGACGTGCAGGACGATGAACTTGCCGGCGTTCTTGGAGCCTCGGTCGATTTCTACGGTGACGCGGACGGTCTCCAGCACATCGAGGCCTTTGCAGGCGGCCCACACTTCGTCCAGGGCGCTTTCGGATACCTGCATCGAGAGCAGGGAAACGCCGAGGTCTTTTTCGCCGTCCGGTTCGTCGCCCAGGTACAGCTTGACCAGATCAACGTTGTCGAACTTCACGCGCTCGGCGCTGATGAATGCCAGTTCCATAGTGGTGCGTGCCATGTTGTGTTTCCTCGCTTAGTTGCGCGTTAGTGCGCGGGTTTGCCTTTCAGCAGGCCGAGCGAGTCCACGCGGACAAACTTCGCATTTTGTCCGGGGTGGTTTTCTCGACTTGCCGAGGTTCAGTTGTTGTCGCTGGTGCAGCGGGTTACTCGGTTAACACCAAGGGCTTTGCCCTTGTCATCCCACTCTTGCCGCCGAGGGCTCGGGCGCTGGGGAGGTGAAGCGCTTCCCCAGCACCCGTGCGGAGGCTGTTTGGTCGGGCGGGCGTTCAAGGGTTCGCTCTGCCCGTGCTTCCGTTCGCCGGATCGGTGAAGCGTGATCCGACGAGCCGGGAGCGCGGCCCTTGACCGGTTCGGCACCGGTGGCGTTGGCCGGATCGCTGGGGGTGCATTGCTTGGCCACGTTGGCGATGGCGGTTTCGAAGGCGTTGCCGATGGCCTGGACGCTTTCCTGTAGGCCGACCAGGGTCACGAGCGTGGCGGCGATGGCGCCGAACAGGAACGGGGTGATCCAGTGCCAGAGCAGGGCGACCAGATAGCGGCCGAGGTGGAAAGAGACGGTCATGCGTTCACCCCTAGAACGGAAACTCGTCCGTTGGTACGGAGGTGGAGCTTTGATAGGCAACGCTCCAGAACGATGGCGGTCGGCGCGGTGGCTTGTGTTTCGCGCAGATGAAAGCCGGCCTCACGTGCCAGCGTCCGGTCAATAAGTCCCTGGAGACGTGCACGGGGCGGCAATGGCTGCATGGTGTGGACGGGTAGGGCGCGGGTCGAGCCATCGCGCGTCGGGACCAGCAGACAGAGCAGTCGCAGTTCTCGGCGTGTGGTTGGCGCAGGTACTGGCTCAAGCCTTTCATTGGCGGAGTCCCGCGCACCGAGCTTTACGACAATAGCCCCAGCTTCAGCATTGTGACGCTTGAACCACACCGAAGTCGGCATATATGGGCCTGCGTTGCGAGCATCAGGAAAGCTCAGGTTCGAGGAGTACCGCGCCGCACTTCGAAGAAGACGATTTAGCCGAAGAAACTCAGGTGCAGAAATGTAGCCTTCAGTCAGCCCGCGATTGATCAGCGAGGACGCTTCCGTCAGCGAGTCACCGTCTGTGCCACACGGGTCATTGGAGAGACGAACCTCAGTGAGTGCACCGAGAAGGCGCCAGAGGAAGTTTTGGTAGTCCATGACACCGAATCGACTAGTCATCGATGTAATCCCCCGCGCAGAAGATGGTTTTGCCTCGGTCGAGGTCGCGGCGGATGCGGTGCAGGTTGATGACGCGGTGACGGCCGATTTTCACGGTCGGCACGGTGTAGCTTTCGATCCAGCCACGCACCACGTCTTCGCTGATTTGCTCCATGCCCAGGAGCTGAGCCAGCACGTACTTCGTGCAGAACGGTGCGTCGCGGAAATCCGTTACGCGTTGGGCGTCTCCCGAAATCGAAAGCCCCACTACACCAGACTGTTCCATAGCTTTTGCCCTATACTCGTCCAAACGTTCGACTCAGATACTTGAGTCAAAATATTTGAACAAAGCATATGAATTGCTTTCTCAAAATTCAAACTATTTGATCAAAATCATTATACGAAATGGGCACGATAAACGAGCGCGTTAGAACGGTTGCCTCTATGGCTGGCATGGATCGGCTCGTGAGAGAGACGCCGATTGGCTCGAATCGATGGAGAACGGTGCTCTACAACAAGGATGTGCGGATCAGTACGGACGAGATCGAAGCACTGGGCGCTTTGTATCCGAGCTATCGCTGGTGGATGGTCAGCGGTGAGATTGCGCCAGAGATAGGGCAGACCAGCCCAGAATTCGACGAAGCCAACCGAAACTTGGCCAATCCATCCGCGGGATAGCGATCACACAGGAAGTAGCTAGGCGCTGGTACGCCCGAAGGAACAGCGGCAAGGAGTAGAGGTATGGGACGCCAAGTGGCCGCCGCGGTCATTTATCTGGACGGGAAGATTCTTATCACTCGCCGAGCCCCTGGCGAGAAGTTAGCAGGCATGTGGGAGTTTCCGGGCGGTAAGCTCGAAGCTGACGAAACCCCACAAACCTGTATTGTTCGTGAGTTGCGTGAAGAGCTCAGCGTCGAGTCTGATGCCGGTGAGGTCCTCACCACATCCCTATACACGTACCCGGGCGGCACCATCGAGTTAATCGCGGTGCTGGTCTCCCTGCGCTCTACCGCTCTCAAGCTACAGGTCCACGATCTGGCAGAGTGGGTCCTACCTAATGACTTGCTCGGCTACGAATTAGCCCCCGCAGATATCCCGATTGCCGAAGAGATCATTGGCACGTATGGCTAGCTTTACGCCGCCAGCACCTGGCGCAACGCTCAATAACAGCGAGCTCACAGCGACGTTTCTTTGCAGTGGACAAGGCGGCATGCGCCGGTCCAAACGTACCAATACGCTGGTTATCGTCTCGAACCATGTGGAGTCGGTGTATGACGATCGTTGGATAAATGACGTGCTGCATTACACCGGAATGGGGCAGGTTGGTCCCCAGTCGTTGGAGTTCAATCAGAACAGGACGCTGAACAAATCGCCCACCAACGGCGTAGCGGTCCACCTGTTCGAGGTTTTCACCAAGCGCGTATACACCTACATCGGTGAGGTTGTTCTGGCCGGTGAGCCCTATCAAGAACAGCAGCTAGATGCGGAAGGTAACAACCGGCTGGTATGGGTGTTCCCGTTGCGGTTGAAGGCAGGCAGCTTGCCTGAGATACCTGAGACCACGTTGAAAGCGCTGGACCAAGTTAAAGAGAAACAAGCTCGCTACCTAAGCGATACCGAAGTTGAGAAGCTGGCCAAGCAACAGGGGCAGACAAAGGTAGGCATGCGTACCGTTAGCGCCATTCAGCATCAGCGCTCGGCATGGGTCGCCGAGAATGCTAGGCGTCGAGCCAAAGGCCATTGTGAGCTATGCGGAGAGCCGGCACCATTTAAGCGGAAGGACGGTCGCCCTTATCTGGAAACACACCATATCGAGTGGTTAGCGAATGGCGGGGCGGACACGGTGGAGAACACCGTTGCACTTTGCCCTAACTGCCATCGGAAGATGCACATTGTTAACGGTGAGTCGGATATAAAATTGTTGAAAGTAAAGTGCTTTCAGAAATTAAATTGATTTATAAAAGTTTTATTGAGGTGTAGGCAATGCTTAGCAGGCTCAATGTTGATAATTTCAAGTCATGGACAAAACTGGATATATCTTTTAGCTCGGTGACCGGGATTTTTGGTCCGAATAGCTCAGGGAAAAGTACGATTATTCAGTTTTTGCTTTTGCTAAAGCAAACAAAAAATGCAACCGATAGGGGGTTGGTTTTAGACTTTGGAAGCTCAGATGATTATGTGAGTTTGGGCGGTTTCCAAGATGTTGTGCATAAGCATAATGTCGATAAGGAAATTTCCTGGAATGTGGTGTGGGATTTACCTAAGAAGATAACGATAAATGATGCTTCAGGGAAAAGAACAGATGTATTGGCTTCAGGTAGTAGCCTGAGTATCTGGAGCGCTGTAAGGTATCAAAAGAAGCAAATTGCATGTAATCATCTTCAGTATGACTTTGGTGAATATAGTTTTTTTATGACTCCAAAGAAAAAGGCTGTAACTGAGTATGATTTGTTGGCCGAATCAGATGATGAGAGTTGTAAGTTTAGATTTAAAAGGGTTAAGGCTAGGGCGTGGGCGCTACCGGGGCCAATTAAAACGCACTTGTTTCCTGACCAGGCTAAGACTTATTTCCAGAACTCAGATTTTCTAAGCGTATTTGAGACAGAGTACGAAAGTTTGATGGATAAGGTGTTCTATCTTGGGCCTTTGAGAGAGCCTCCAAAGCGCGACTATGCGTGGTCTGGAGCAAGTCCTTTAGATGTGGGGCGCAAAGGTGAGCAAACAGTGGCCGCAATTCTCTCGGCTACTCTTCGTAAGGAGAAAAGGAACTTAGGTGGCAGGACGCACTATAAATCATTTCAAGAAATGATTGCATATTGGCTCAAGGAATTAGGCTTGATTAGCGAGTTCTCAATATCAGAGATTGGGGAAGGGTCTAATATCTATAGAGCATATGTTAAGAAGGATCAGTATAGCGCGCCGGCGCTGTTGACAGATGTGGGGTTTGGTGTTTCGCAGGTGCTTCCAGCAATTGTTCTTTTGTACTATGTTCCAGAGGGTAGCGTGGTTCTGATGGAGCAGCCTGAAATACATTTACATCCTGCTGTTCAAAGTAAATTTGCAGACCTCATATTGAAGGTTTCAGAAACTCGACGCCTGCAAGTAATAATTGAAAGTCACAGTGAGCACATCCTTAGGAGGCTGCAGCGTAGAGTGGCAGAGGCCGAAGTAAGTAACGAATCTGTGTCGCTGTTTTTCTGTGATCAAGAAAAAGGTGTATCTAAGCTTTCAAGGCTGCAATTAAATGAATATGGCGAGATTGAGAATTGGCCCGAACACTTCTTTGGGGATGAAATGGGCGAAGTGTCCGCGGTGAGAAAGGCGGCTTTGAAAAGAAAGATAATGGCATCCAAATAATGAGCATTGTCGATACGAATGTTGCTATCGCCGCTAATGGCCGAGATACGCATGCGTGTCTTGAATGTCAATTGGCATGTGTAGAACTACTTGAAGACTTGGTAGGAAAAAGGGGAAAAGTAACAATAGATAGTAGTGGTTTGATATTGGATGAATATGCAAGGTATCTAAATCATAGTGGTCAACCTAGCGTTGGGGATGTTTTTTTTAAGTACGTTAATGATAATCAATATGTCGAAGGCGAAGTGAGAAGGTTTGACGTAACTTCAAATGGGGACGCAAAAACCGGTTTTGATGAGCTACCCCCGAATTCTATGGACCCATCCGATAGAAAATTCTTGGCAGTCGCAGTAGTTTCTGGAGCAGTGATTTACAACGCGTTAGACAGTGACTGGATCGAGCATGCTGATGAGATAGAAGCAATGGGTGTGTCTGTTGAACAACTATGCCCCCAGCATGCTATGAAGTAGGTAAGAGGATAATGCTTGGTAAGCGCTAGAAAGGTGACTACATGAGTCAATTTTCCTGGTAAGGACTGGGCTAGCCAGGGCAGGGAAGGGCTGAACGCCCCGTTTTATGGGGTTCTCTGGATCTGCGGGGCGGTTCGTAGCGGATTCATAATGCTGATGTCCCAGGTTCAAGTCCCGGTGTAGCCACCATAAATTTCAAGGGGTTAGCGCAAGCTAACCCCTTTTTGTTTGGGCGCGAAAAATTGCGCCATATGACGCTAATTTACCCCTTCAACGCATTAGTCGTTCCAGCGCGTCATCCACATGCGCCTGCCATTCCCCCTGGCCCATTTCCTGGTAACCGTTGCTGCCGGCGAAGGCGCTGCCGATGACCAGGTCGGGTTCCAGTTCGCGCAGGCCGGTGATGCTGGTGGCCATGGTCTGGCGGTCTTCGGGGCTGTTGTGGCCGGGAATAAAGCCGGCTCTCCAGCTGCCGTCCGCGCTGCGGTACAGGGTGTCGCCGGTGAACAGGTAGCGCTGACCGGTCGGGCTATGCACCAGAAAGCAGGTGCTGCCGGGGCTGTGCCCGGGGGTGGGGATCACGTCGATATTGCCGAGCAGCGTTTCGCGGTCGTCGAACAGGATGTCTGGTGTGACGAAGCGGGCGAATTCCGCCTGCTCCCGGCGGTGGCCGCCCAGCCGGGTGCCGAAGCGCTGGCGGATCTGCAGCAGCGAGTCGCCCAGTTCGTCGCGGTGGCTGAGCAATTGGTAGGCGACGCCGCCCAGCTCGCCCATCCGTTCTATCTCCTGCTGCAGGCTGGTGTTGTAGAACAGCAGGTTGCCGGCCTCGCGGGTCAGCAGGTAGGCATGGGTGGTCAGGCCCGGCATGGGGGGCTCGGTGGCGGTTTCCCAGAGGTCGTCTCGAATCTGTTGCATGGCTGGCTCCTTGGTCTTGGGAGGGATGGAGGCCAGCCTAGGACCTCAAGTTAGGTTGAGGTCAAGGATGAGGAGGGCGGCTGAGGGGCTCGCTCGGTGGGAGTATGGCGTCGTCGGCGATAGGCGCTTTCGCCGCGGGGCGTGGCTCCTGCAGTGGGGGAGGGCCGGGCGTGAGAGGCTTGCTGTCACCTGTAGGGGCGGATTTATCCGCGATATTCATGAAGGAATCGCGAATTAATTCGCTCTTACGGATCGTGGGCGATAGGCAAAGAAAACCCCGCCGAAGCGGGGTTTTCTTTATGCGCTGACAAGGCTCAGACGTTGAAGCGGAAGTGCATCACGTCGCCGTCCTTGACGATGTAGTCCTTGCCTTCCAGGCGCCATTTGCCGGCTTCCTTGGCGCCGGCTTCGCCCTTGTAGGCGATGAAGTCGTCGTAGGCGACCACTTCGGCGCGGATAAAGCCTTTCTCGAAGTCGGTGTGGATCACGGCGGCGGCCTGCGGGGCGGTGGCGCCGACGCGCACGGTCCAGGCGCGTACTTCCTTCACCCCGGCGGTGAAGTAGGTCTGCAGGTTGAGCAGCGAGTAACCGGCGCGGATCACGCGGTTCAGGCCCGGCTCTTCCATGCCCATGGTTTCGAGGAACATCTGCATCTCTTCCAGATCGTCCAGTTCGGCGATCTCGGCCTCGATCTTGTTGCACACCGGCACGACGATGGCGCCTTCTTCCTTGGCGATGGCGTTGACCACGTCGAGGTGCGGGTTGTTCTCGAAGCCGTCTTCGGCGACGTTGGCGATGTACATCACCGGCTTGGTGGTGAGCAGGTGGAAGGTCTTGGCCAGGCGCTTCTCGTCGTCGCCCAGGTCCTTCAGCAGGCTGCGCGCGGGCTTGCCTTCGGTGAAGTGGGGGATGAGTTTTTCCAGCAGGGCCTTCTGCGCCACGGCTTCCTTGTCGCCGCCCTTGGCGGTGCGGGCGACGCGCTGCAGCTGCTTCTCGCAGCTGTCGAGGTCGGCCATGATCAGTTCCAGGTCGATGATCTCGATGTCGCGCTTGGGGTCGACGCTGTTGGCGACGTGGATGACGTTCTCGTCTTCGAAGCAGCGCACCACGTGGGCGATGGCGTCGGTCTCGCGGATATTGGCGAGGAACTTGTTGCCCAGGCCTTCACCTTTCGACGCGCCCGCTACCAGGCCGGCGATGTCGACGAATTCCATGGTGGTGGGGATGACTTTCTCCGGCTTGACGATCTCGGCCAGGGCGTCCAGGCGGCTATCGGGCATCGGTACGATGCCGCTGTTCGGCTCGATGGTGCAGAAGGGGAAGTTTTCCGCGGCGATGCCGGATTTGGTGAGGGCGTTGAACAGGGTGGACTTGCCGACGTTGGGCAGGCCGACGATGCCGCAGTTGAATCCCATGATGTGTCCCTCGAGGGAAAGGTGGTTACTTGGTGGCCTTCTGGCTATGTAGTTTGCGCATGGCCACGGTCCAGTCGCCGGCGAGTATTTCCGGCAGGACGTCCAAGGCGAAGTCGATGCTTTGGTCGAGCAGTTCCTGTTCGCTGCGTGGGGCACGTCCGAGCACGTAGCCGGAAACCAGGCTGGCGTGCCCCGGGTGGCCGATGCCGAGCCGCAGACGATGGAAGTTATTCTGGTTGCCGAGCTGGGCGATGATGTCGCGCAGGCCGTTGTGTCCGCCGTGGCCGCCGCCTTGCTTGAGCTTGGCGATGCCGGGCGGCATGTCGAGTTCGTCGTGGGCCACCAGGATCTCTTCGGGCTTGATCTTGAAGAAATTGGCCAGGGCCGCCACGGACTGGCCGCTGCGGTTCATGTAGGTGGTGGGGACGAGCAGACGAACTTCGCGTCCCTGGTGGTTGAACTTGCCCACCAGGCCGAAATACTTGCGATCGACGCTGAGGTTGACGCGCTGGCTGTCCGCCACGCGCTCAACGAAAAGGGCCCCTGCATTGTGCCGGGTCTGGTCGTATTCGGGGCCGGGGTTACCCAGGCCAACGATCAGTTGTACGGCAGTCATACAGGAGCCCTTTCGAGGAAATCGCCCGGCGTGATCGCCTACCGGGCGGGTTCCGCGCTGCGATTACTCGGCAGCGCCTTCTTCTTTCACGCGGCTGGCGTGGATGTTGGCCACGGCCAGGTCGTTACCGTGAGCCAGTGCGACCAGCTCGACGCCTTTCGGCAGCTTGAGGTCGGACAGGTGAACGGTCTGACCGACTTCTACGGCAGCCAGGTCGACTTCGAGGAATTCCGGCAGGTCTTGCGGCTGGCAGGAAACTTCGACTTCGTTGATGGTGTGGGAGACTTCGCCGCCCTGCTGCTTCACGCCAACGGAGGTAGCTTCGTTGAGGAAGTGCAGGGGTACGTGAGCGCTCAGCTTCTGGCCGGCGACGACACGCTGGAAGTCGGCGTGCAGGACGAAGCCTTTGGCCGGGTGGCGCTGCAGGGCCTTGATCACCACGTTTTCGGTGGTGCCGGCAACGTTCAGGGCCAGTACGTGGCTGAACGCGGCTTCGTTTTCCAGCAGCTTGGCCAGTTGGTTGGTCAGCAGGCTGATGGATTGCGGGGCCTTGTCGCCACCGTAGATCACGGCAGGAACCAGGTTGGCGTTACGACGCAGGCGGCGGCTCGCACCTTTCCCCAGGTCGGAACGCACTTCGGCATTCAGGGTAAAGTCAGTCATTGCATTTCTCCAAAATAACCAAACCGCCTGCACGCTTGCGACCAGCGTTGGGCGGTAGGGCAAAAAGCCCCGCACGAGGCGGGGCAGTGTTGATCTGGCCTGTTCCGCTTAGCGGAACATGGCGCTGATCGATTCTTCGTTGCTGATGCGGCGGACCGCTTCGGCGACGACCGGGGCGATGTCGAGCTGGCGAATGCGCGAGCAGGACTGTGCCGCAGCGGACAGCGGGATGGTGTTGGTGACCACCAGCTCGTCCAGGACGGAATTCTCGATGTTCTCGATGGCGCGGCCGGACAGCACCGGGTGGGTGCAGTAGGCGTAGACCTTGGCGGCGCCGCGCTCTTTCAGCGCCTTGGCGGCGTGGCAGAGGGTGCCGGCGGTGTCGACCATGTCGTCGACCAGGATGCAGGTACGACCTTCGACATCGCCGATGATGTGCATCACTTCGGACTGGTTGGCCTTCTCGCGACGCTTGTCGATGATCGCCAGGTCGACACCCAGGCTCTTGGCCACAGCGCGGGCGCGGACCACGCCGCCGATGTCGGGGGAGACGATCATCAGGTTGTCGAAGCGCTGGTCTTCGATGTCGTCGACCAGGACCGGGGAACCGTAGATGTTGTCCACCGGAATGTCGAAGAAGCCCTGGATCTGGTCGGCGTGCAGGTCGACGGTCAGCACGCGGTCGATGCCGACCACGGTGAGCATGTCGGCCACTACCTTGGCGCTGATCGCCACGCGCGCGGAACGCGGACGGCGATCCTGGCGGGCGTAACCGAAGTAGGGGATGACCGCGGTGATGCGGGTCGCCGAGGAACGGCGGAAGGCATCGGCCATCACTACCAGTTCCATCAGGTTGTCGTTGGTGGGCGCACAGGTCGGCTGAATCAGGAACACGTCCTTGCCGCGGACGTTCTCGTTGATTTCGATCATGACTTCGCCGTCGGAAAACTTGCCGACCGAAGCATCGCCGAGGGGAATGTGCAGCTGACGAACGATCCGTCGCGCCAGATCGGGGTTTGCGTTCCCCGTGAAGACCATCATCTTGGACACGCGCAGTACCTGCCGGCTGGGGTATACCTGGATGGGTATGGAAAATGGCAGGGGCGGCTGGATTCGAACCAACGCATGGCAGGATCAAAACCTGCTGCCTTACCGCTTGGCGACGCCCCTATATTCTGTGTCGAACGCTGTGTGATCCGGCTGGCGATGCCTCCCGTGGGAGGTTATGGCAGGGGCGGCTGGATTCGAACCAACGCATGGCAGGATCAAAACCTGCTGCCTTACCGCTTGGCGACGCCCCTGTATCGTATAACCGAATGCTCAGCATTCACTTCTTGGCCAATGCTTGGAGCCTGCGGTGCAGCATCGAGATGTTGCGACCTTGAGCGACAAAGCTCGGCAGAGTGCCTGGAAGTTGGCGGGCGACTTTATCAGCATCGTCCCGCTTTGGGAAGCTCCCAAATACGCAAGCTCCAGTGCCGGTCAATCTAGCTGAAACAAATTTGTTCAACAAGATCAAAGCGTTACGAACCTCTGGGTAACGCTTCTCGACCACCGGCTGGCAGTCGTTTCGACCACCCCCCGCAAGAAGGCTGCGAACTTTAATGGGCGGCGTATCCCGTGTCAACTCGGGCGCGCCGAAAACTTCTGCTGTGCTGACAAAGACTTGCGGCACGGCGACGAGGAACCAGGGCTCGTCCAGTTCGACCGGCGTGAGGCGCTCGCCGACGCCCTCGGCGAAGGCCGCGCGGCCGCGCACGAACACCGGTACGTCGGCGCCCAGGGCCAGCCCCAGCTCGGCCAGGCGGTCTTCGCCGAGCCCGGTGTGCCACAGGTGGTCGAGACCGAGCAGGGTGGTGGCGGCGTCCGAACTGCCGCCGCCGATGCCGCCGCCCATGGGCAGGCGCTTGTCCAGCCAGATATCGGCGCCGAGCGCGGTGCCGGAGGCCTGCTGCAGGCGCCTGGCGGCGCGCACGATCAGGTTGCTGTCGTGCGGCACGCCGTCGATGGGCGTGTGCAGGCGGATTTCGCCGTCCTGGCGCACGCTGAAGCCGAGCTCGTCGCCGTGGTCGAGAAACTGGAACAGGGTCTGCAGCTCGTGATAGCCGTCGGCGCGGCGGCCGAGGATATGCAGCATCAGGTTGAGCTTGGCCGGGGCGGGCAGGATGAGTTCGGCGTGGGCGGGAATGGGCGTGGCGGTCATAGGTGCAAGTTGGCGAATTGTGGGGGCGGGAGAGGGCGGGCTACGGCTTTTAGCTTGTAGGGTGGATGACGCTTTTCTATCCACCGGCTGCGGTGGAAAACGCTTCGCGGTTTTCCACCCTAGGTGCGATTACGTCGTCATTCCCCGGATTTCATCCGGGCTACGGAAACTACTGCCCCAGCAGACGCGGTTGCCAGTCCTTGATCACCAGGGTCACTTCCAGGTCCTGGCCGTACAGCTTGAGGCGCTCGGGCAGGGCGTAGCCGTTCTGCTGGGCGTAGCGCTGGTATTCCACCTGCCAGCCGTCCTGCTCCAGGCGCGCCAGGTGGCTGTCGCCGTCGAGGGTCAGGCGGCTGCGGCTGTCCGGTGCGGGCAGGCCGCGAATCCACCACAAGAGGTTGGACACCGGCAGGTCGAGGCGCAGCTGTTCGCGTAGCAGGGCTTCCGGCGAGGCGGCCTGGTAGCGGCCGCGGTTGGCCACTTCCAGCAGGATGTCGCCGGGGCGGCCGGTCAGGCGCGCGGCGCCGCCGCCGAGCGGGCCGGACAGGCGGATGTCGTAGTAGTCCTGGCGCTGCAGCCAGAACAGCGTGGCGCTGCCGGAATCGCGCGGGGCGCGAATACCGATCTTGCCGCTGATCTGCCAGCCGTCGAGCTGGGTGATCTGCCGTTTGTGGGCTTGCCACTGGGCGGGGTCGCCCTGGCCTTCCAGCGCTTCGCGCGAGGTAAGGCCGGCGCAACCGGCGAGCAGGGCGATCAGGCTGAAAACGAGGAGGTGGCGCAGGAACATCAGAGCGTCTCGGAACCGGTCAGGCGCAGCAGGGTGCCGCGCAGGATGGAGCTGTCGGGGGTTTCGGCCAGCGCGTCGCGCCAGATGCGCCGGGCTTCGCGCTGTTTGCCCTGGGCCCAGAGCACTTCGCCGAGGTGGGCGGCGACTTCGTGGTCGGGGAATTTCTCCAGGGCCAGGCGCAGCAGACGTTCGGCCTCGTCGAGCCTGCCCTGGCGGTAGTTGACCCAGCCCAGGCTGTCGAGGATGGCCGGGTCGTCCGGGCTGAGCTGGTGGGCCTTCTCGATCAGCTCGCGTGCTTCTTCATAGCGCGTGGTGCGGTCGGCCAGGGTGTAGCCGAGGGCGTTGAGGGCCATGGCGTGATCCGGCTCGCGTTCGAGGATGAAGCGCAGGTCGCTTTCCAGCTGGCCGAGGTCGTCGCGCTTCTCCGCCAGCATGGCGCGGGTATAGAGCAGGTTCAGGTCGTTGGGGAACTGCTCCAGGCCTTGCTGGATCACGGCCCAGGCCGGTTCGACCTGGCTGCGGTTGCTCAGCGCCTCGGCTTCGATCAGGTACAGCTGGATGGCGTAGTCGGGCTGCGCCTCGCGGGCCTGGGCCAGGCGGGCGCTGGCTTCCGCGCCGCGCTGCTGGGCGAACAGCAGTTCCGCCTGGCGCTGCTGGGCCGGCAGGTAGTCGTTGCTCGGGCCGACCAGGCCGTATTCCTGCAGGGCGCTGTCGGCGTCCTCCAGGGCCTCGTAGGCGCGGCCGAGGTTGTAGTGGGCGGCGTCGACATGGCTGCGCCGCTCCACCAGTTCTTCCAGGTAGACGATGGCCTCTTCCCAGGCCTCGGCCTCCAGGCACACCAGGGCCAGGGAGAAGCGCAGGTCGTCGTCGTTGGGATTTTCCTGGACCAGGGTGGAGAACTCGCCCTTGGCCTCGTCGAGGCGATCCTGTTCCACCAGCAGGCGCGCGTAGGTCAGGCGCAGGCGCTTGTCGTCCGGGTGCTGGCGAATGCCCTTCTCCAGCAGCGGCAGGGCCTCGTCGCCGCGTTTCAGGCTCTGCAGCAGGCGCGCGCGCAGCAGCAGCGGGGAGACTTCGGTCTGGCTGCTCGGCTGGCTTTCCAGCAGAGCCAGGGCTTCCTCGGCGCGGCCGTCCTGTTGCAGCAGGATGGCCTTGCCGAACAGCAGCTGGCTGTTGTCCGGGTACTTGCTCTGCAGGCGGTCGAAGCCCTGCAGCAGGCCGGCGCGGGTGTCCGGGTCGGTTTCCGCGGCGGACAGGGCGAGGAAGTCGAAATGGGTGTCGCCCTGGCGCTGCAGCACCCCTTCCATAAAGGTCATGGACTCGTCGTAGCGGCCGGCGCGCGCCAGTTGCACGGCGGCGGCGCGCTGCGCGTCGATATTGCCGGGGGCGTTCTCGGCCCAGATCAGCGCGCTGTCCAGCGCCGCCTGTTCGGCGCCGAGGTATTCGGCGATGCGGAAGGCGCGCTCGGCGACGCCGGCGTCGCCGGTGGCATTGGCCTGCTGCACGTAGTTGCCGAGGGCGATGTCGAAGCGGTTGCGCTGCCCGGCCAGCTCGGCGGTGAGCAGGGCGAACAGGGTTTCCTGGCTGAACGAGCCGTATTCGCTCGGCTCCAGCTGGGTCTTCTGGTCGGCTTCCTGCACCGGCGGGGTGCCGTCCGGCTCGCTGGGGGCGAAGGTTTGGCAACCGCCGAGCAAGGCGAGTGCGGTGAGCAACGCGAGGGGTCTGTTCATAGGGCCTTGTCGTGCGTTATTTCCGGGCGGCTGGCGCCCTGCGACGTTCGCGGCATCATGACACAAGCCATGGGGCAAGCCCACTGGCAGCGGACGCCGCGGCGAACTGTCTATTGGGACAATAGGTCGCGGTAGTTGTTCTCGCCGGATCGAAGTAGGACAATCGCCGCCTTCCGTACTGCCCCTCAGCGACCCTGCATGGCCTTTATCGCCCTCGGTATCAACCACAAGACCGCCTCGGTAGAGGTGCGCGAGCGCGTTGCCTTCACCCCGGAGCAACTGGTCGAGGCCTTGCAGCAGCTGTGCCGGCTGACCCCCAGTCGCGAGGCGGCGATCCTCTCCACCTGCAACCGCAGCGAGCTGTACCTGGAGCAGGATCAGCTGAGCATCGACGAGGTGCTGCAGTGGCTGGCCGACTATCACCGCCTGAGCCCCGACGAGCTGCGCGCCTGCGCCTACGTGCACAGCGACAACGACGCGGTGCGCCATATGATGCGCGTGGCCTGCGGGCTGGACTCGATGGTGCTCGGCGAGCCGCAGATTCTCGGCCAGCTCAAGTCCGCCTATGCCGTGGCGCGCGAGGCCGGCACCGTCGGCCCGTTGCTCGGCCGGCTGTTCCAGGCCACCTTCAGCACCGCCAAGACCGTGCGCACCGACACCGCCATCGGCGAGAACCCGGTGTCGGTGGCCTTCGCCGCGGTGAGCCTGGCCAAGCAGATCTTCGCCGACCTGCACCGCAGCCAGGCGCTACTGATCGGCGCCGGCGAGACCATCAGCCTGGTGGCGCGCCACCTGCACGATCAGGGCATCAAGCGTATCGTCGTCGCCAACCGCACCCTGGAGCGCGCCAGCCAGCTGGCCGAGCAGTTCGGGGCCCATGCGGTGCTGCTGTCGGACATCCCCGCGGTGCTGGCGCACAGCGATATCGTCATCAGCTCCACCGCCAGCCAGCTGCCGATCCTCGGCAAGGGCGCGGTGGAAAGCGCGCTGAAAAAACGCAAGCACAAGCCGATCTTCATGGTCGACATCGCCGTGCCGCGCGATATCGAGTCGCAGGTCGGCGAGCTGGACGACGTCTACCTCTATACCGTCGACGACCTGCACGAGGTCATCGAGGAAAACCTCAAGAGCCGCCAGGGCGCGGCGCAGGCCGCCGAGGAGCTGATCGCCGCCGGCACCGAGGAGTTCATGCAGCGCCTGCGCGAGCTGGCCGCGGTGGACGTGCTCAAGGCCTACCGCCAGCAGGCCGAGCGTCTGCGCGACGAGGAGCTGGCCAAGGCCCAGCGCCTGCTGGCCAATGGTGCCAGTGCCGAAGAGGTGATGGCGCAACTGGCCCGCGGCCTGACCAACAAGCTGCTGCACGCGCCCAGTGTGCGCATGAAGAAACTCACCGCCGAAGGGCGCCTCGATGCGCTCGGTCTGGCCCAGGAACTCTTCGCCCTCGACGAGGGCGCGCCGTCCGATAAAGGTCTGCAATGAAAGCTTCACTGTTGAACAAGCTGGACAACCTCAGCGACCGCTTCGAGGAGCTGACGGCGCTGCTCGGCGACGCCGAGGTGATCGCCAAGCAGAGCCAGTTCCGCGCCTATTCCAAGGAATACGCCGAGATCGAGCCGGTGATCGCCACCTTCCGCGAGCTGCGCAAGGTGCAGGGCGACCTCGAAAGCGCCCAGGCGCTGCTCAAGGACAGCGACCCGGACCTGCGCGAGATGGCCGAAGAGGAAGTGGCCCAGGCCAAGGAAGCCATGGTCGCCCTGGAAGACAAGCTGCAGCGCATGCTGCTGCCGAAAGACCCCAACGACGGCCGCAACGTTTACCTGGAGGTGCGCGCCGGCACCGGCGGCGACGAGGCGGCGATCTTCTCCGGCGATTTGTTCCGCATGTACTCGCGCTACGCCGAGAAGCAGGGCTGGCGGGTCGAGGTGCTGTCGTGCAACGAAGGCGAGCACGGCGGCTTCAAGGAGGTGATCGCCCGCGTCGAGGGCGACAACGTCTACGCCAAGCTCAAGTTCGAGTCCGGCGCCCACCGCGTGCAGCGCGTGCCGGAAACCGAGTCCCAGGGCCGCATCCACACCTCCGCCTGCACCGTGGCGGTGCTGCCGGAGCCGGACGAGCAGGCGGCCATCGAGATCAACCCGGCCGACCTGCGCGTCGACACTTACCGCTCATCCGGCGCCGGCGGCCAGCACGTCAACACCACCGACTCGGCGATCCGCATCACCCACATTCCCACCGGCACCGTGGTGGAATGTCAGGAAGAGCGTTCGCAGCACAAGAACCGCGCCAAGGCCATGGCCTGGCTGGCGGCCAAGCTGCAGGACCAGCAGGAAGCCGCGGCGCACAAGGAAATCTCCGAGACGCGCAAGCTGCTGGTGGGCTCGGGCGACCGCTCCGAGCGCATCCGCACCTACAACTTCCCGCAGGGCCGGGTCACCGACCACCGCATCAACCTGACCCTGTATTCGCTGAGCGAAGTGATCGCCGGCGGCGTCGACGCCATCATCGAGCCGCTGCTGGCCGAGTACCAGGCCGACCAGTTGGCGGCGCTGGGCGATTGAGTGCAGCCGCACGGTGCGCGCCTCGTAGGCTGCGCCGGGCGCACCGTAGCCCGGAGGCGATCCGGGAAGAGCTGACAGACCCGTAGGGTGGATGACGCTGTTTTCATCCATCATCCCGCACGGTGGGTCGATAAAGCGCGAGCTACGCGCCCGATCCACCCTACGAGAGAACCATGGCCACCATCGAAACCCTGCTAACTAACGCCGAGCTGCCCGACTCGCCCACCCCGCGGCTGGACGCCGAGCTGTTGCTGGCCGCCGCCCTGGGCAAGCCGCGCAGCTACCTGCGTACCTGGCCGGAGCGCGAGCCCGATGCCGCGCAGCAGGCGCTGTTCGACACCTATCTGCAGCGCCGCCGCGCCGGCGAGCCGGTGGCCTATATCCTTGGCCACCAGGGCTTCTGGAGCCTGGATCTGGAGGTGGCGAGCCATACCCTGATTCCGCGCCCGGACACCGAACTGCTGGTGGAAAGCGCCCTCGAGCTGCTGCCGGCCACGCCGCTGGCGGCGCTGGACCTGGGTACCGGCAGCGGCGCCATCGCCTTGGCCCTGGCCAGCGAGCGGCCGGCCTGGCGCGTCACCGGGGTGGACCGGGTGGCGGAGGCGGTGGCCCTGGCCGAGCGCAATCGCCAGCGCCTCCAGCTGGACAATGCCGAGTTTCTCCACAGCCACTGGTTCTCCGCCCTGGCCGACCGACGTTACAGCCTGATCCTCAGCAACCCGCCCTATATTCGCGCCGACGACCATCACCTCGATCAGGGCGACCTGCGTTTCGAGCCGAGCAGCGCGCTGGTCTCCGGCGCCGACGGGCTGGACGATATCCGTGTCATCATCCAGGCCGCGCCGGCCCATCTGCAGCCCGGCGGCTGGCTGCTGCTGGAGCACGGCTTCGATCAGGCCGAGGCGGTGCGCGCGCTGCTCAAAGCTGTCGGCTTCGCCGAGGTGGACAGCCGGCGTGACCTGGCCGGCCACCAGCGCATCAGTCTGGGACGTTTCCATCATGAGTGACCCCACCATGCTCAGCGACGACGAGCTGCTGCGCTACAGCCGGCAGATTCTCCTCAAACAGATCGACGTCGACGGCCAGTTGCGCCTCAAGCAGAGCCGCGCGCTGATCGTCGGCCTCGGCGGGCTGGGCTCGCCGGTGGCGCTGTACCTGGCCGCCGCCGGCGTCGGCGAGTTGCACCTGGCCGACTTCGACCGCGTCGACCTGACCAACCTGCAGCGGCAGATCGCCCACGACACAACCAGCATCGGCCAGGCCAAGGTGGATTCGGCCATGGCGCGGCTGGCCGCGATCAATCCGCAGGTGCGCCTGGTGCCGCATCGCCAGGCGCTGGACGCCGACTCGCTGGCCGCGGCGGTGAGCGGCGTCGATCTGGTGCTGGACTGCTCGGACAACTTTTCCACCCGCGAGGCGGTCAATGCCGCCTGCGTGGCCGCCGGCAAGCCGCTGGTGTCCGGCGCGGCGATCCGCCTGGAAGGCCAGCTCTCGGTATTCGATCCGCGCAATGCCGCCAGCCCCTGCTACCACTGCCTTTACGGCCACGGCAGCGAGGCCGAGCTGACCTGCAGCGAGGCCGGGGTGGTCGGCCCGCTGGTGGGCTTGGTCGGCAGCCTGCAGGCGCTGGAGGCGCTCAAGCTGCTGGCCGGCTTCGGCGAGCCGCTGGTCGGCCGCCTGCTGTTGATCGATGCCCTCGGCACGCGCTTTCGCGAGCTGCGGGTCAAGCGCGATCCGGCCTGCAGCGTGTGCGGCGGTGGCGATGGCCGGTAACGCGCCGGTCGGCGTGTTCGACTCCGGGGTCGGCGGCCTGTCGGTGCTGCGCGAGATTCGCCAGTTGCTGCCGCACGAGTCGCTGCTCTACGTCGCCGACAGCGGCCACGTGCCTTACGGTGAGAAGAGCCCCGAGTTCATCCGCGAGCGCAGCCGCGTCATCGCCGAGTTCCTCCTCGCCCAGGGCGCCAAGGCGCTGGTGCTGGCCTGCAACACCGCCACCGTGGCGGCGGTGGGCGAGCTGCGCGAGCGTTACCCGGCGCTGCCCATCGTCGGCATGGAGCCGGCGGTGAAGCCGGCTGCGGCGGCCACCCGCAGCGGCGTGGTCGGCGTGCTGGCCACCACCGGTACGCTGAAGAGTGCCAAGTTCGCCGCCTTGCTCGACCGCTTCGCCAGCGATGTGCGGGTGATCACCCAGCCCTGCCCGGGGCTGGTGGAATGCATCGAGGCCGGTGCGCTGGAGGCGCCGGCCACCCGCGAGCTGCTGCAGGGCTATGTCGCGCCGCTGCTGGCCGAGGGCTGCGACACGCTGATCCTCGGCTGCACCCATTACCCCTTCCTCAAGCCGCTGCTGCGTCGTCTGGTGCCGGACTCGGTGAGCCTGATCGACACCGGCGCGGCGGTGGCGCGCCAGCTGCAGCGTCTGCTCGAACAGGGCCAGTTGCTGGCCGCCGGGCCGGCGCAGGCGACCCGTTACTGGAGCAGCGGATCGCCTGCGCAAATGCAGCGGGTATTGCCGGTGCTGCTGGGCGAGGCGGCCGAAGTGCGGGCATTCTGAGCCGGGTTTTGTGCCTTTGTAGCCTTTCGCTCATAACGAAGGCTTCTATACTCAGGTGCAGGTCATTCGTTCTAGCTGACTTCTCAAGAAGGAATAATTCATGAAGAAGCTGTGTGTTTTGGCTGCCTGTGCAGCCTTATCCATGGGACAGATGGGGGCGGTACAGGCGGCGGACGTGACCGCTGCCATCGGCCAGAGCGGCGATTCCACCATGGTCTATCGCCTGGGGGCGCAATGGGACTGGAGCAGCAGCTGGCTGCAGAGCGACGTCGGTCGCCTGACCGGCTACTGGGATCTGGGGTACACCTACTGGGACGGCGACGAGACGGCGAGCAACCACAGTCTGTCGTTCGCCCCGGTATTCGTCTACGAGTTCGCCGGCCAACACGTGCGCCCCTATATCGAGGCGGGCATCGGCGTGGCGGCCTTCTCCAGCACCGAGCTGGAAGACAACGACCTGGGCTCGTCCTTCCAGTTCGAGGACCGCATCGGCGTCGGCCTGCGCTTCTCCGGCCAGGAGGTCGGCCTGCGCGCGGTGCACTACTCCAACGCCGGCCTGCAGAACCCCAACGACGGCGCCGAAGCCTACACCCTGCATTATCGGCTGAGCTTCTGAACCACAAGACCGGGCCAGTCCCGGTCTTTTTCGTTGCGCGTCTCGCCTGGGGATTGGGGGCGCGCGGCGCACGGGTTTACCCCGTTATCGATAGGCCCCGGCGATACCGCGGCGCTGCTCCAGGCACTCGGCCGCGCCCAGCTCGAATTCGCGGCAGATCATCGGACGCACTGCGTAGATGGTGCAGCGCATGCTGTCGCGATCCAGCGCCGCGCACCAGCCGTCGTCCAGGCGGCGCATCACCTCGCCGCCCCACTGGTCGGTATCGATATAGCGCGGCGGCACGCCGCTGTCGCCGAACAGCATCACTTCCAGCTGGCAGCAGCAGGCCGCGCAGGTGCTGCAGCTGACTTCGGGCTCGCTCGGCAATTGGCTGTGGGGGATGGTCTGGCTCATGGCGCGGCAGTGTACGCCAAGGCTCGCCGTCGTGGTGTGCGGACGGCTGAGCGGTTCGCGGCGCCGGTTGGCGCTGAGCGTAGCGAAGCCCAACAGCGAGCGCGCAGCGCTCCGCCCGTCGATCTCAAGGCCGAATCTACGCCGCTCGCCGGCTACGCAGACTCTGTTCGTACTGGGCGCGATACAGCCGGGCGAAGCCGTGCAGCACCGGCATCGCCACCGCCCAGACCGCGGCGAGGATGGCCAGGGTCGGCCAGGTGCCCAGCGGCAGGCCGACGTCGGCGATCTGCGCGCCGCCGTAGTAGGACAGTGGCGCCGCCAGCGCGCCGAGCAGGCTGCCTTTCCACCAGGGCTGCGCGGTCCAGGCCAGGCAATGGTTGAGGGTGCTGGCCAGCAGCAGCCAGAGCAGCGCCAGCCACAGCGGGATCAGTTGGCGCGGCTCGCCGAAGTCGAACAGCCCAAGGTTGAGCAGGAAGCTGTCTAGCGCGCTGCCGGCGAGAAACACGCTGAGCAGCAGCTTGCCCTCCGCCGCCCAGCTGCTGACCCACAGCAGGTGCACCGCCATGATCGCCGCCACCAGCAGCAGCCAGGGGCTGTCGCCGGCGAAGACGCAGACCAGCCAGCCGAGCTGGAAGAGAAGGGCGTTGGCGATCAGTTTAGGCATCGAAGTTTCCTAGCAGAGGGGCGGGCCGCGCGGCCGGCTTGGCCAGCAGCAGTTGCGCGGTGCCAATGGTGCGTTCGAGGAAGCCTCCCTCGCAATAGCACAGGTAGAACTCCCAGAGTCGGTAGAAGTAGTCGTCGTAGCCCAACTGCTCCAGGCGCTGGCGGGCCTGGCGCAGGTTGTCGTGCCACAGGCGCAGGGTACGCGCGTAGTGCAGGCCGAAATCTTCCATATGGTGCAGGTTGAGGTCGGTATGGCGGCCGACCACATCGAGCATCTTCTGTACCGAGGGCAGGGCGCCGCCGGGGAAGATGTAGCGCTGGATGAAGTCCACCGACTTGCAGGCCTGTTCGTAGCGTTGATCACGGATGGTGATGGCCTGCAGCAGCATCAGCCCGTCGGGCTTGAGCAGGCGCGCGCACTGCTGGAAGTAGGTGGGCAGAAAACGGTGGCCGACCGCCTCGATCATCTCGATGGAGACCAGCTTGTCGTACTGGCCCTCGAGGTCGCGGTAATCCTCCAGCAGCAGGGTGATGCGATCCTCCAGGCCCAGCTCGCGGATGCGCCGTGCGGTATGGGCATGCTGCTCGCGCGACAAGGTGGTGGTGGTCACCCGGCAGCCGTAGCGGGTGGCGGCATGGATGGCCATGCTGCCCCAGCCGGTGCCGATCTCCAGCAGGTGGTCGGATGGCCTGAGCGCCAGCTTCTGGCAGATGCGCTCCAGCTTGTTGAGCTGCGCCTGCTCCAGGCTGTCATCCGCGCCTTTGAACATGGCCGCCGAATACATCATGGTCGGGTCGAGGAACTGCTCGAACAGTTCGTTGCCCAGGTCGTAGTGCGCGGCGATATTGCGCCGCGAGCCCTGGCGGGTGTTGCGGTTGAGCCAGTGCAGGCCCTGGATCAGCGGCCGGCCGAGTTGCGCCAGGCCGCGCTCCATGGCGTCGAGCACCTCCAGGTTGGCGACGAAGATGCGGATCACCGCGGTCAGGTCCGGGGTGCTCCAGTACCCGTGGATATAGGCCTCGCCCGAGCCGATCGAACCGTTGCCGGCCACCAGGCCCCAGACCGCGCCGTCGAGCACGCGGATTTCGCCGCGCAGGCTGGCCTGCGGGTCGCCGAAGTGCAGGGTCTCGGCGCCCTCGTGGATGGTCAGCCGGCCATGGCGCAGGCGACCCAGCTGGCGCAGTACGGCGCGGCGCAACAGGCCGGCACCGAGGCCGCTGCCGGCACGCACGCTGTCTTTGGCGGAGGTCAGGCTAGAGCTTTTCATAGGGCAGGTCCTTCGGTTGCGGGCGGGCGACGCGGAAGTCGCCTTCCGCGGCCTGGTGAGCGAACAGGGGCACGCGTTTGAGCAGCAGGCGCAGGGCCTGCCAGTAGATGGCCGCGAGGGTCTTGGCGGTCATCCAGGGGAAACTCAGCAGATGGCGGTGCAGGCTGGCGCGGCTCAGGGGCTGGCGCTGCAGGCTGAGGCTGGCGTCGAAGAGCTTTTCCTCGCCGTTCCAGTCGGCCATATGAATGCCCAGGCGCTCGCCCACCGGGCTGAAGCTCATGCGGTACTCAAGCTCGTGCGGCAGAAAGGGCGAGACGTGGAAGGCCTTGGCCACGCTGAACTGCTGCCGCCCAGTGCCGGCTGCCGGCAGCACGTAGTGATAGCGCTCGCGCCAGGGCGTGTTGCTCACTTCGCAGAGGATCGCCAGTAGTTGCTCGTCGGCGTCGAAGCAGTAGAAGAAGCTCGCCGGGTTGAACGCCAGGCCCCAGCTGCGCGGCTGGGTCAGCAGGCAGATGCGCCCCAGCGGGCGCCGGCCGATGGCCCGCTCGACGCGCTGGCGCACCGCCTCGGCCAGGGGCATGCCGGCGCGGGTGAATTGCGGCAGGTAATCGGACTCGCGAAAGGCGAAGGGCATCCAGCGGCTGCGCCCGGCCAGCTTTGAGAGGGCGAACAGGGCGTCCTGCTCGTCCAGATCGAGGTAGAGCAGGCCCATGCGGTAGCGGAAGGCGTGCGCGCGCGGGGCGAAGCGCCGATGCTGCACCCAGCCGCTGTACAGGGCGCTGTGCATCACAGCGCCTCGCCGAAGGCGCGGGCCACGCGCAGCGCGCTGAGCACGCCGTCCTCGTGGAAGCCGTTGGCCCAGTAGGCGCCGCAGTAGTAGCTGTGCTGGCTGCCTTGCAGCTCTTCCCAGCGCGCCTGGGCGGCGATGCCGGCCAGGCTGTACTGCGGGTGGGCGTAGCGAAAGCGCGCGAGCAACTTGGCCGGGTCGATGGCCGCGCCCTGGTTGAGGCTGACGCAGAAGGTGGTATCGCTGTCGATACCCTGCAGGATGTTCATGTTGTAGGTGACCGCTGCCGGTCGATCGCTCGGCCCGCCCAGGCGGTAGTTCCAGCTGGCCCAGGCCAGCTGGCGCCGGGGCAGCAGGCGCGTATCGGTATGCAGCACCACCTCGTTGTCGGCGTAGGGCAGGGCGCCGAGGATGGCCTGCTCGGCGGCGCTGGGCCCTGCCAGCAGGGCCAGGGCCTGGTCGCTGTGGCAGGCGAACACCACCTTGTCGAAGCGCTCGGCGCCGGCGGCGCTGTGCAGGGTGACGCCGCCGGCATCGCGCTCGACCCGCTGCACCGGGCAGTTGAGCCGGATGCGCTCGGCGAAGCTGGCGCTCAGCGGCGCCACGTAGCTGCGCGAGCCGCCGGCGATCACCTGCCACTGCGGGCGGTCGCTGATCGACAGCAGGCCGTGGTTCTTGCAGAAGCGCACGAAGAACTGCAGCGGAAAACCGAGCATGCCGGCCAGCGACATCGACCAGATCGCCGCGCCCATGGGCACTATGTAGTGGTCGATGAAGCGCTGGCCGTAGCCGTTGCGCGCGAGGTAGTCGCCGAGGGTGGTGTCGGCGGCGATGCGGCCGCAGGCCAGGTCGTCCTGGGTCTGGCGGTTGAAGCGTAGGATGTCGCGCAGCATGCCCCAGAATCCCGGCGAGACCAGGTTGCGGCGCTGGGCGAACAGGCTGTTGAGGTCGTGACCGTTGTACTCCAGGCCGCTGGCCGGATCGCTGACCGAGAAGCTCATCTCGGTGGGCTGGTAGGCCACGCCGAGCTGTTCCAGCAGGCGGATGAAGTTGGGGTAGGTCCAGTCGTTGAAGACGATGAAGCCGGTGTCGATGGCGTACGCGCGGCCGTCCACCTCGACGTCCACCGTATGGGTGTGGCCGCCGACCCAGTCGCTGGCCTCGAATACCTGGATCTCGTGCTGGCGATTGAGCAGGTAGGCGCTGGTCAGGCCGGCGATGCCGCTGCCGATGATGGCGATTTTCATGGGGCGTCCTGGGTGGTGGGCTCGCTGCGCGCCAGGCGGCGGCCGATGGCCAGGCGCAGGCGTTTGGGCAGCAGGCCGAGGAGTTTCAGGGTGACGATAAAGGGCGCGGGAAAGGCGATTTCCAGCGGGTGCTTGTCCAGCCGTGCGGCGATGTGCCGGGCGGCCCTTGCCGCCGGCCAGCGCATGGGCATGGGGAAGTCGTTCTTCTGCGTCAGCGGGGTGTCGACGAAGCCGGGGCTGATCAGGGTGACGTCGATGCCTTCGCCGGCCAGGTCGATGCGCAGCGCCTCCAGCAGGTAGCGCATGGCCGCCTTGGAGGCGCCGTAGGCCTCGGCGCGCGGCAGGGCGAGGAAGGTCACCGAGCTGCCGACGCCGACCAGGTGCGGCCGCTCGCCCCGACGCAGCAGGGGCAGGGCCGCCTCGATGCAGTGGCTGGCCGAAAGCAGGTTGGCGCGTATCACCCGCTCGATGAGGGCGGACTCGTACACCTGGGCGTCGAGGTACTCGCAGGTGCCGGCGTTGAGGATGGCGCAATCCAGCGCGCCCCAGGCCTGCCCGATGCGCTGGGCGATGGCGCGCACCTGCTCGGGCTCGCAGAGATCGCCCGGCACCACCAGCACCTGCTCGGGGAAGCGCATCGCCAGCTCCTGCAGCGGGCCGCTGCGGCGCGCGCTGAGGGCCAGGCGGTGGCCGCCGCGCAGCAGTTCCTCGGCCAGGGCGATGCCGATGCCACTGCTGGCGCCGGTAAGCCAGATACGCTTCATGCCAGCCTCCGCTTCAGCCAGCCGATGCTCTGGCCGAGCACGGGCAGATGCTCGTAGAGCAGGGCGCCGGCGTCGAAGTAGTCGCGGTGCAGATAGACCTTGTCGCGCCACTGCAGGTGCGTGCAGCCGTCGACTTGGATCGGTGCGCCGCGGGCCAGGCGCGGGTGGCGGTAGCTCAGGGTCCAGCGCAGGTAGCCTTGGCCCTCGTCGACCCGGTCGCGGCCGTGGAACTCGAAGCGCAGCGCGTCGACATTGGCGTACAGCTCGGCGAAGTAGCGGCGCAGCGCGTCCAGGCCGCGTACCTCGTGCAACGGGTCGCGAAACAGCACGTCGTCGCTGTACAGCTCGCCGAGCCGCTCGAGGTTGTCCTTGTTCAGCGCGGCGAAGCGTTCGCCGAAGGTGGACAGGAAATCGTTCATGCGGGCACCTCCCGGTTGCCGAGATGCTTGAACGCGGCCAGGGCGCGTTCGCGCGAGCGCGCCAGATCGACGATCGGCCGCGGGTAGCCGGCCGGGGCGAGCAGCCCGCCGAGCGCGGCCGGATCATGGATGTCGCGCTTGTTCAGCCCGGCCAGCTCCGGCACCCAGTGACGGATGAAGTGGCCGTCGGGATCGAACTTCTGCGACTGGCTGATGGGGTTGAAGATGCGGAAATAGGGGGCCGCGTCGGTGCCGGTGGAGGCGCTCCACTGCCAGCCGCCGTTGTTCGCCGCCAGGTCGCCGTCGATCAGCTGACGCATGAAGAAGCGCTCGCCCTCGCGCCAGTCGATCAGCAGGTTCTTGGTCAGGAACATGGCGACGATCATGCGCAGGCGGTTGTGCATCCAGCCGGTCGCGCGCAGCTGGCGCATGGCGGCATCGACTATGGGCAGGCCGGTGCGGCCCTGCTGCCAGGCGGCCAGCTCGTCCGGCGCGTCACGCCAGGGCAGCGCCTCGGTTTCCTGGCGGAAGGCGCGGTGCATCGAGACCCGCGGGTAGCCCACCAGGATGTGCTTGTAGAACTCGCGCCAGAGCAGTTCGTTGATCCAGGTGACGGCGCCGGGGTTGCCGCTGTCGAACTCGCCGCGGTTGGCGCGCAGCGCCGCATGCAGGCACTGGCGCGGCGACAGCACGCCGGCGGCCAGGTAGGGCGACAGCTGGCTGGTGCCGAGGGTGGCGGGAAAGTCGCGCGCCTCTTGGTAGAACTCGATGCGCTCCTCGGCGAAGCGCGCCAGGCGGCTGTGCGCCTGCTCTTCGCCGGCCGGCCAGAGCGCGCGCAGCGCCTCGCTCGGTGCGGCGAAGCCGGCGATCGCGGCGGGCAGCGGGTCGCTGGCCACGTCCAGCGGCGCCTGCGCCTTCGGTTGTGCGCGCAGCGCCGGCAGGGCGGTGTGCAGGCGCTGGTAACAGACCTTGCGGAACTGGCTGTAGACCTGGAAGTAGCCGCCGGACTGGGTCAGCACGCTGCCGGGCTTGAACAGCAACTGGTCCAGGTGGCTGTGCCAGGCGACGTCCTGCTGCGCCAGATAGGCCGCGGTGGTGCGGTCGCGCAGGCTCTCGTGGACGCCGTACTCCTCGTTGACCTGCACCGTCCCTATGGCGTGCTGGTGACAGACTTCGGCGACGATGGCGGGTGCCTGCTCCCAGTCGTCGCACTGGCGCACCAGCAGCGGCACATTCAGCCGCTGCAAGGCACGCTGCAGTTCGACCAGGTTGCGCAGCCAGAACTCGACCTTGCACGGCGCGTCGTCGTGGGCCAGCCACTGCTTGGGGCTGAGCAGGTACAGCGCCAGGGTCGGGCCGGCGGCCATGGCGCTGGCCAGGGCGCTGTTGTCGTGCACGCGCAGGTCGCTGCGCAGCCAGATCAGTTGACGCATGGTGAATCCTCGAGGGGGCCGAGCAGGCCCTGGCGCTGCAGCCAGGCATGGGCGGCCAGCGGGTCGGCGGCCAGCGCCAGCTCGGCCAGCACGTCGCGGTGGATATGGGCGGCGGGGCCGGCCAGCAGCAGCGGGATCCGGCACTGCCGGTGCAGGCGCGGCAGCTGGCGGCGCAGCAGGGCGCCGTCGAGCGCCTGGTCGGCGTACAGCAGCAACGCGCGCGGGGCGATCTGCTCCAGGGCCAGGGCCAGTTCGGCGGGCGGCAGCGGCCAGTCGAACACCTCCACCGGGCAGTCGCTGTCGCTGACCAGCCAGGCGCACAGCCACAGGCCGGGCTCCATCGGCGCGTCGCCGAGGTTGACCAGCAGCAGCGGCGCACCGCCGGCCTGACGGTTGTTGTGGTAGATGCGCGTGGCAAACTTGCTGCGCAGCCAGGAGAAGAAGAACACCTGCTCCAGGCGCGCGCCGAACTGGCCCTGCCAGCGCTGCTGCAGTTCGCCGAGCAGCGGCCAGAGCAGGCGTTCGACCAGGGTGCGCAGCGGGTAGAGCGCCAGGGCGGCGTTGAAGCTTTCGTCCAGGCGCCGTTCGGCGAGCTGGGCGATATGCCCGAGCAGCTCACCGCGCAATTGTCGCCAGCCGCCGTCGGCCGGCAGCTGCAGCGGTTGGCGGCTGTCCAGCAGTTCCTTGACCTGGCTCACCGCGACGCCACGGCCGAGCCAGCCGAGGATGGCCTGGATGCGCGCCACGTGTTGCGGCGAGTAGAGGCGGTGACCCTTGGCCGTGCGCTGCGGCACGATCAGCCCGTAGCGGCGCTCCCAGGCGCGCAGGGTGACGGCGTTGACCCCGGTGCTGCGCGCCACGTCGCGAATTGGCAGATAGCCCTGGGCGAGGGCGCTGCGCAGCTGATCGGCGGCCTCGCTGCGCTGCAGCTGGTCGTTCGGCTCAGAGGGCATTGCGCAGACTCAGACGTTCCGGATGCGGCTGCAGGTAGACCTGCTCGGCGATGTAGCGATCCGGGTGGCGGCGGAAATGATGTTTGAGCAGGGTCAGCGGCACCACCAGCGGCACCACGCCGTCGCGGTACTGGCCGATCAGCTGTTGCATCTCCTGTTTCTCGTCGGGGCTCAGGGCGCGCTTGAGATAGCCGGCCAGGTGCTGCAGCACGTTGCTGTGGGTGCCGCGGGTGGCGCAGCGCTTCAGCGCCGCCATTAGCTGGCTGAAATAGTGCGGCGCCAGGCTGGCCAGGTCGTGCCGGGCGAGATCGCCGACTAGGCGGCCGAGGGTCTTGTACTGCAGCGGGTCGGTGGCCAACAGCAGGTACTTGTAGCGCGAGTGGAAGGCGATCAGCGCGCGGCGTGTCAGGCCCTCCTGCAGCAGACGTTGCCACTCGGCGTAGGCGAACACGCGGGTGAGGAAGTTCTCGCGCAGCACCGGGTCGTTGAGGCGGCCGTCTTCCTCCACCGGCAGGTCGGGATGCCGGGCGCAGAAGGCCGCGGCGAAGATGCCACGGCCCGGCTCGCTGGGGCGGCCGCCGTCCTGGTAGACCTTGACCCGCTCCAGGCCGCAGGACGGCGACTGCTGCATGAAGATGAAGCCACAGATGCCCTGCAGCTCGCCGGCCATGCGTTCGGCATAGGCGGCCAGGGCGTCAGTGACGTCGTGCGAGCGTTCCACCGTGCCGACTGCGCGCGGCGCCTGCGGGTCGCCCACCAGGCGAATCGGCTGGCGCGGCACCGGCATGCCGATGCCGACTTCCGGGCACACCGGGACGAACTCGAAATGCTCGGCGAGGCTGCGGCTGCACAGGCGCGACAGCTTGTGACCGCCGTTGTAGCGCACCTCGGCGCCCAGCAGGCAGGCGCTGATGCCCAGTTTGGCTTTGCTCGGTTGCATGACTCGACCTCCGGCTGTCTTGTACATGGGCTTGGTCATGTACAACTTTTGTCCATCATAGGTCTGCTATTGTACAAGTCAAATTCTTTGTACAGCTTGTGTATGGCTTTTTGTGTGTGACGACAAGCGCCGCGCGAGCGCGGCGTCAGGGCGGGGAGGGGAAGAGGTGGGCTTCAGCGCCAGCCTTGCAGCCAGCGCTGGGTGTCCTGCAGCTGGCGCCAGTCGAGCTGCTGGCTGCGCCGGGTCAGCACGGCCTGCAGCTCCACGGCGAGAATGGTGTCGGCCTCGTCGCGGATCAGTTCGGTGACCAGGAAGTGGCGTTCGCGGTTCTGCGGCTGCGCCGCGGTCCATTTCGACAGCAGCAGCTTGCGCGGATTGAGCCGCCGCGCGGGCGTCATGCCAGGTGTTCGAGCAGGCGGCGGGCGGCGTCCTGGCCGCTGAGCCAGGCACCCTCGACGCGGCCGGACAGGCACCAGTCGCCGCAGGCGTACAGGCCCAGATCGGCGTCGGCCAGCGCGCCCCACTGGTGGGCCTGCGCCGGACGGGCGTAGAGCCAGCGGTGGGCCAGGGTGAAGCTGGGCGGCGGCACGGCGCAGCCGATCAGCTCGGCGAAGGCACCGTGCAGCTGCTCGATCACGGTGTCCTTGGGCAGGTCCAGGTGCTGCTTGCTCCAGGCGCTGCTGGCGTGCAGCACCCAGGTGTCCAGGCGGTTGTCGCGGCCGGGCTTGCTGCGGTTGCGCGCCAGCCAGTCGAGCGGGCTGTCCTGGACGAAGCAGCCCTCGACCTTGGTCTCCAGCGGCGTGTCGAAGCCCAGCGCCACCGCCCAGGTCGGCTCCATGATCACGCTGGCGGCAGCGCCGGCCAGCTTGGGCGCGGCCGCCAGCAGGGCGCTGGCCTGCGGCGCCGGGGTGGCGATGACGACGTGGCTGAACGGGCCGTGGCTGCAGCCCTCGGCATCCTGCAGGCTCCAGTGGCTGCCGCCGCGGAACACCTCGGTGATGCGGCAGGCGAAGTGCACCGGCAGGGCGCCGAGCAGGGCGCGGGTGATGGCGCTCATGCGCGGCGTGCCGACCCAGCGCACCTGTTCGTCCGGCGAGGCGCTGAGCTGACCGTCCTTGGCGTGGTACATGCCCGGCGTCCATTCGGCGACCCAGCCGCGGGTCAGCCACTGCTGCACCACCTCGACGAAGCGGCGGTCGCGCGCGGTGAAGTACTGGGTGCCCAGGTCGAGGCTGCCGACATCGCTGCGCTTGCTGGCCATGCGCCCGCCGCTGCCGCGACTCTTGTCGAACAGCTGGACCTCCTGGCCGGCGGCGTGCAGGGCCTGGGCGGCGGACAATCCCGCGATGCCGGTGCCGATGATGGCGATGGGTGCGTTCATGGTGACCTCGTCAGCTCTGAATGCTTTACAGGCTACGCTTTGGACAAAAGCTATACAAGAATGCTTTCATGTACAGCTGTTGCCTCGGGTGTCGCTCCTTACTCTAGGTTTAGGACAAACGCGGCCATCAATAAAGGCACGTGTGCGCGTCATAAACCAGACTAGGGGTGAAAGCTCATCAATTTCCATGCGAGGACGATGCCATGCATATCCTGCTGACCGGCGGTACTGGCCTGATCGGCCGCGGGCTCTGCGCCTACTGGGCCGAGCAGGGCCTCCGCCTGACCGTCTGGAGCCGCGAGCCGGACAAGGTGAAGCGCCTGTGCGGCGCGACCGTGCGCGGCATCGGCCGGCTCGAGGAGCTGGCCGAGGAGCCGCTCGACGCCGTGGTCAACCTGGCCGGCGCGCCCATCGCCGACCGGCCCTGGAGCAGCAAGCGCAAGGCGCTGCTGTGGGCCAGCCGCATCGGCTTGACCGAACAGCTGCTGGCCTGGCTGCAGGGCCGCAGCCAGCGCCCGGCGCTGTTGCTGTCCGGCTCGGCGGTGGGCTGGTACGGCGACGGCGGCGAGCGCGAGTTGCACGAGGACACGCCGCAGGTCACCGACGATTTCGCCGCGCAGCTGTGCGGCGCCTGGGAGGAGACTGCCCTGCGCGCCGAGGAACTGGGCCTGCGCGTGGTGCTGGTGCGCACCGGCCTGGTGCTCAGCGCCGATGGCGGCATGCTCAAACGCCTGCTGCTGCCGTTCAGGCTGGGCCTGGGCGGACGCCTCGGCGACGGCCGGCAGTGGATGCCCTGGGTGCATATCGCCGATCAAATCGCCCTGATGGACTTTCTCTTGCAGCGAGACGCTGCCCGGGGTCCCTATAATGCGTGCGCGCCGCAGCCGGTGCGCAACGCCGAGTTCGCCAGGGCGCTGGGCCAGGCCCTGCATCGCCCGGCGATCCTGCCGGCGCCGGCCTTCGCCCTGCGCGCCGGCCTCGGCGAGCTGTCCGAGCTGCTGCTCGGCGGCCAGCGCGCGGTGCCGACGCGCCTGCTGGAGGCGGGTTTCAGTTTTCGCTTCACCCATCTGGACGTGGCCCTGGCCGATCTGCTGGGCCATCACTGACTAGGATTTCGCATGACCGATCACGCATTGTTGCTGGTTAACCTGGGTTCGCCCGCGTCCACCGAAGTAGCCGATGTCCGCCGTTACCTCAATCAGTTCCTGATGGACCCCTATGTCATCGACCTGCCCTGGCCGCTGCGCCGCCTGCTGGTGTCGCTGATCCTGATCAAGCGCCCGGCGGCCTCGGCGCATGCCTATGCCTCGATCTGGTGGGACGAGGGCTCGCCGCTGATCGTGCTCAGCCGCCGCCTGCAGCAGGCGATGCAGGCGCACTGGACGCGCGGCCCGGTGGAACTGGCGATGCGCTATGGCGAGCCGTCCATCGAAACCAGCCTGCAGCGTCTGGTCGACCAGGGCGTCCGCGAGGTGACACTGGCGCCGCTCTACCCGCAGTTCGCCGACAGCACCACCACCACGGTGATCGAAGAGACCAAGCGGGTGCTACGCGAGCGCGGGCTGAAGCTGCGCCTGTCGATCCTGCCGCCGTTCTTCGAGCAAGCCGAATACCTCGACGCCCTGGCGGCCAGCGCCAAGCCCTACCTGGAGCAGCCGTTCGATCACCTGCTGCTGAGTTTTCACGGCCTGCCCGAGCGCCATCTGCACAAGCTCGATCCCAGCGGTCATTGCCTCAAGGGCGCCGACTGCTGCCGCACGGCCTCGGCCGAGGTGCTCGCCGGTTGTTACCGCGCGCAGTGCCTGCGCAGCGCCGAGCTGTTCGCCGCGCGCCTGGGTCTGCAGCCGCAGCAGTGGTCGGTGAGCTTCCAGTCGCGCCTGGGCCGGGCCAAGTGGATCGAGCCCTACACCGAGACGCGCCTCGACGAGCTGGCCGCGCAGGGGGTGAAGAAGCTGCTGGTGATGTGCCCGGCCTTCGTCGCCGACTGCATCGAGACCCTGGAGGAAATCGGCGACCGCGGCCGCGAGCAGTTCGTCGCGGCCGGCGGCGAGAGCCTGCAGCTGGTGCCCTGCCTCAACGACCACCCGGACTGGGCGGCGGCGCTGAAGACCCTGTGCGAGCGTGCGCCGCTGGCCATCTGAAACGGCCGCCGCGCCATTCGCCCCGGCGGGTATGAAGCATTCGCCCGCCTGATAACACCTTCGAGCGATACTCAGCGCCGTTTATATCGCCCTAAGCTGACGCACTTTCAACCGCCGCGCGCCGCGTTCAGCGGTGCCGAGGAGAGCGTCCGTGCATAACAACAATAACGGCTATCCCTCCAGTGCCCGTGCCTGGGTCACTGTCGCCATCCTGATGGTGGCCTACGTGCTGTCCTTCGTCGACCGGCAGATTCTCAACCTGCTGGTCGAACCGATCCGCCGCGACCTGCTGATCAACGACACGCAGATGAGCCTGCTGATGGGCCTGTCCTTCGCCCTGTTCTATACCATCTGCGGCATTCCCCTCGGGCGCGTCGCCGACACCCGCAGCCGGCGCGGGCTGATCGCCGTCGGCGTGCTGTTCTGGAGCGCCGCCACCGCCGCCTGCGGCATGGCCAAGCTGTACTGGCAGTTCCTGCTGTGCCGCATCGGCGTCGGCGTGGGCGAGGCGGCGTTGTCGCCGGCGGCCTATTCGCTGATCGCCGACAGCTTTCCCGCCGAGCGCCGCGCCACCGCCATCAGCGTCTACTCCATGGGCGTCTACCTCGGCTCGGGGCTGGCCTTCCTGGTCGGCGGGCTGGTCATCCAGTTCGCCTCGGCGCAGGGCAATGTGCTACTGCCGGTGCTGGGCGAAGTGCGCCCCTGGCAGTTGATCTTCCTGATCCTCGGCGGCGCCGGGGTGCTGTTCACCCTGCTCATGCTGGCGGTCAAGGAGCCGGCCCGGCGTGGCGCCGGCGCCGGCGTGGCGGTGCCGCTGGCGGATGTCGGCCGCTATATCCGTGCCAACCGTCGCACCGTGCTGCTGCACAACTTCGGCTTCGCCGGCCTGGCCTTCGCCGGCTACGGCAGCGCGGCCTGGGTGCCGACCTTCTATATCCGCACCTACGGCTGGGACGCTGGCCAGGTCGGCATCGTCTACGGCTGCATCGTCGCGGTGTTCGGCTGCCTGGGCATCGTCTTCGGCGGGCGCCTGGCCGACTGGATGGCCAAGCGCGGGCGCAGCGACGCCAACATGCGCGTCGGTCTGTACGCCGCGCTCGGCGCGCTGCCGCTGGTGCTGCTGTTCCCGCTGATGGACACCGCCTTCTGGGCCAGCGTGCTGCTGGCGCCGACGGTGTTCTGCCTGAGCATGCCGTTCGGCGTGGCGCCGGCGGCGATCCAGGAGATCATGCCCAACTCGATGCGCGGCCAGGCCTCGGCCATCTACCTGTTCGTCATCACCCTGATCGGCCTGGGGATAGGTCCGACCGCGGTGGCGCTGGTGACCGACTTCGTCTTCGCCGACGACAACGCGCTGCGCTACTCGCTGCTGATCGTCACCACCCTGGCGGTGCTGATGTCTATCGTGCTGCTGGGCAAGAGCCTCAAACCCTACCGCGAGAGCGTGGTGCGCCTGGAACAGTGGGCGGCGAGCCCGGCCTGAGCCGCGTAGGGGGCGCCGCGCGCACCAATGATGAAAAAGCCGCGATAGTCGCGGCTTTTTCACAGAGCGAGCGGGTTTAACGACGATAACGATGATGGTGCTTGTGGCCGCGCCAGTGCCTGTGCGGGTGGTGATAGTGGCGCGATTTGTAGTGATACGGCCGGGGTTCGTAGTAGCGCGGGCCCACCACCACGGTATAGGGGCGGTAGTAGACCGGCGGCTCGTAGTACACCGGCGGTGGCGGGTAGTACACCACGTGCGGTGGTGGGGCGTAGTAGATCCGGCTGTTGGCGCCGATCACGCCACCGACCACGGCGCCGACTACCGCTCCGGCGATGGCGGCGTCGCGACGATCCGAGGCCTGAACCGGTTCCACGCCGGCCAGTGCCAGGCTGGCGAGCAGGCCGGTGACGAGGGAAATACGCGTATGCATGAGCGTGCCTCCTGTAGGGCCGGAGCGATCCGGTTACTGGTTTCGACCGATACTCGGGCGGCGCATTGCATGGCGCTGTGTAAAAGCTATGTAAACCAGGGGGCGCTGCCTGCTGGCTAGGAACTGCGCTTGGTGCCTCGACCGCTCAGCCGCCGGCTCGAGCGCGGGCCATCGACTTCCAGGTGGAGGCCGGCGAACAGCCGGTGGATCAAGCGCTCGTGGCGTTCGATGGCGTCGGCATGGCGCTCGATGACCATGGGCAGTTGGCGCAGGCTGTCCGAGGGGGTGTCGAGCAGGAAGGGCAGTTGTGGGTTGCCGAGACTGTGCTCGATCTCGCCTAGGTGCAGGAGGATGTCTTTCTCCATCTCGTTGAGCTGAACCAGCATGTCCAGCAGCTCGCCCTGCACCGGCAGGCGGGTGGCGTCGCACAGGCGGATCAGCAGCAGGCCGGCCTCGCGCAGCAGGCCGATCAGCTGCGTGCTCTTGATGCCGTAGTGGACGATGGCCAGGCTATCGCTGGCGCGCCGCTGGTAGTTGAGTCCGGCATGGGGCAGGCGATGGCCGGCGAGGTCGCGCGGCTGCTGGCCAAGCTTGAGGCCGAGCCACTTGGCCTTCAACTGCACGAATTCGGCTTCGAGGCTGTCCTTCTGCTCGAACAGGCGGTGCAACTGCTGGTGGGGCAGCAGCGGCTCGGGTGTCTTGCCCAGGCTGCGCTGCGAATCGCGGACACTTTTCCACAGGCGCCACAGCATCAGCGCGATGCATAGCGCGGCGAGTCCCGACAGGGCCAGCAGCAGGGCGGGCTCGGCCTGGGCCAGGGCATCCAGTCGCGAGGTGAGGGGGATCGGTTGTTGCATCCGTGAGCTCCAGTGCGGGTCCATCTGACTGGGTGATTCGAATCCAACGCACTACAGGTTCGCCCACGGTCGGCCGATGAATGATCAACAGGCTTAGCGTAGTTGCCCGCCGGCGAATTGAAATGGCTAAACGCTAGTATTTTTCCGCAAGCCGCTGGCCTGGGCGTCACTGTGCCCAGCGCTGCTGGATGCGCTCCAGCGTGCCGGCCTTGCGCAGTCGTACCAGCGCCTCGGAGAACTGCCGGGCACGCTGGATATCGCCCTTGGCGAAGGCGACGAAGCGCGGCATCTGCACCAGCGGGCGGGGCAGGATGCGCACCTGTTGCTGGGCGCGCTGTTCGCGGACGAAGTACTGCAGTTGCACGCGGTCGCCGACGATGATGTCGATGCGCCCGGCCAGCAGCATCGACACCAGCTGGCGCGGGTTCTGCGCGCTGCTGTCGCGGGCCAGGTCGGCGCGGTCGAAGTGCTCCTCGTAGGCGTAGCCGCGCACCTGGCCGATCACGTAGGGGGCGAAGTCGTCCAGCGTGCGCCAGTCGGCGATCGCGGTCTTGGCGGTGGTCATGAACACCGTGGCGCCGCTGCGCAGCGGGCCGACCAGTTCGTACTGCTCCTGGCGCTGCGGCGTGCCGGCGAACTGGAAGGCCATCTGCGCCTCGCCGCGCTCGAGCATGCGCTTGACCCGCTCCCAGGGGTAGAGGCGGATCTGGTGCGCGACCCTGGCCTCGCGCAGCACCGCCTCGACCAGCTCGACGTCGAGCCCGCGAGGCGTGTCGTCCTCGCCGGTGACGAAGCTGTAGGGGGCGAACTGCTCGTCGCCGACCACCCGCCAGGGCTCCGCGGCCAGGGGATTGGCCAGGGCCAGCAGGACGAGCAGCAGAAGGCGCATGGCGGGTCTCCTCGGGGCGGGCTTGTGTTCAGGCTAGCCAATTTTCCCCGAGGGCGTGCGGCAGATCAGACCTTGCGCACGAACTCCGACTTGAGCTTCATCGCGCCGATACCGTCGATCTTGCAGTCGATGTCGTGGTCGCCGTCGACCAGGCGGATGTTCTTCACCTTGGTGCCGACCTTGACCACCAGCGACGAGCCCTTGACCTTGAGGTCCTTGATCACGGTGACGCTGTCGCCGTCCTGCAGCAGGTTGCCCACCGAATCCTTGATCGCCCGCGCCGCCTCGTCGCCCCCGGCGGCGTCGCCGGCCCGCCATTCATGGGCGCATTCGGGGCAGATCAGCTGCTCGCCGTCAGCGTAGGTGTATGCGGAGTTGCACTGGGGGCAAGGTGGCAGGCTGCTCAAGGGACGTCCTCGACTGTGGGTTGATAGACCCTGAATTGTATAGGGTTTTGCCCGCGGGCGCCGCTCTAGGACGCCGCTCGGCTCGCCGGTGATGTCAAAAATATTGGACTTGCCGGGCGGGCAGGTTTCACCGCTTTTTGCTTGAATCATGCCGGCTTAAGCCATTTCTGAGGAATCTGCGAGTGCATTTTGTTCGACAATTTCGCGCTTGTTTGTTTGACATATTTTACGGTTCGGGCAGACTGGCAATAGATTCCGCTGCCGAACCGGGTGGCGGGCGCTCCTGTGGCGCCCCTTTGCGCAGAGTCGCCAAGGCCCGGTTTCGCGCCGCCGTCGGAAGGCGGCACCCCGGCTCAGGACGAGCCCGGGTGCACGGAGTTAGCCAAACAGGCCGCAGTCGGCGACAGCCACCGGCCTGCACAGCAACGACAGGCCCGGCCTGTCCCAAGGTGACGTATGTCCGACAAGAAAATCCGCAGTACCCCGCGCAAACCCGTCGTGTTGATGTCCATGGGCGCTCAGGAGCGCAAGGGCCACGACTATCAAGTGATGACCCACAAATACATCCAGCCGCTGGTCGAGCTCTCCGGCTGCGTGCCGCTGCTGGTGCCGACCTGCTGCGGCACGGCTGACCTCGAGCAGTACCTGGACATGGCCGACGGCGTGTACCTGACCGGCGCCGGCAGCAATATCGACCCGGCGCTCTACGGCCAGGAAAACGAGACGCCGAACAAGGCCCAGGACCGCGACCGCGATCTGTTCGACCTGCCGCTGATCCGCGCCGCCCTCGCGCGCGGCCTGCCGATCTTCGGCATCTGCCGCGGCATGCAGGAGATCAACGTGGCCCTGGGCGGCGACATCTTCCAGAAGGTCTATGCCGAGCCCGGCTACCACGACCACCGGGAGAACCCCGACGACCCGGTGGAGGTGCAGTACGCGCCGCGCCATGCGGTGTACCCAGTGCCCGGCAGCTGGTTCGCCGAGCTGCTGGGGCAGCCGGAGATCCGCGTCAACTCCCTGCATGGCCAGGCCATCCGCAACCTGGGCCAGGGCCTGGAAGTGTTGGCCAGCGCCGAGGACGGCCTGATCGAGGCCATTCACGCCCCCAGCCTGTCGCCCTTCCTGCTGGCAGTGCAGTGGCACCCGGAATGGCGCGCCGCCGCCAACCCCGACTCGGTGAAGATCTTCCAGGCCTTCGGCGAAGCCTGCCGGCGCCGCGTCGCCGAACAGAGCTGAGCCCTCCAAGAGGCGGTTCCCGGCGCGTCCTGCGTCGATCTGTCAGGAAAGGGCGTGGAACTTGCTAGCGGCTGAGCGTCCGGGCCATGTCCCCGGGCGCTTCCTCCAATCGCACAAGGACCACCTCGATGATCACTGCCTCCATCGCCGACTGCATGAGCCGGGATTTCGCCCGCATCCATCCCGATATGCCCGTGGTCAAGGCGGTCGCCAAACTGATGCGCCACGAGCTGCTCGGCGGCCCGGTGACCGACGGCGACGGCCGCCTGCTCGGCTGGCTGTCCGAGCAGGAATGCCTGAAGGTGGCGATCCAGGTGGCCTACTACAACCAGCGGGTGGCCACGGTCGGCGACATCATGCGCCGCGACGTGCTCAGCGTGTGCGCCGACATGGACCCCATGGCACTGGTGCAGCAGATGCTCGGCGACAAGCCGAAGAACTACCCGGTGGTCGACGCCGGTGGCCGGGTGCTCGGGGTGATCAGCCGTCGCCATCTGCTGCAGCAGCTGGACAAGCTGCTGCAGGGCGGGGCTCAGGCGGCCTGAGGCGCAGGCGAGCCGTCCTGGTGCGGCGGCGCCGAGCGGGTGCACCAAAAGGGTTGGCGTGCGCGGCCTGTCAGTAGACGCGCGGCGGCTCCGGCCAGTCCAGGGTGCCGCTGTCGCTGAACCGGCGGGTGCCGAACAGGCCGCCGGCCAGCTTGCCGCGCAGCACGTAGGGCAGGCCCTGGCCCGGGCGGTAGTCGGTGGCGCCCCAGGCCTGGCGCATGGCGGAGAAGGCGGAAATGCTCACCGGCACGCTGATCAGGGTCTCGCCGAAGCGCGGCACGCTGCCGCGCTGGTCGCTCACGCCGCTGGCCAGCGGCTGGCCGTTGACCTCCAGCTCCAGCGCCACGCCGTCGAAGTCCACCGCGCTGTCGTTGGGATTCTGCACCCGCAGCTTGACCGCGAAGCGCATCTCCAGGCCCTGGCCGGGCAAGGGTTCCAGCCCGGCCAGGTCGATGCGCAGCGGGTCGCGCTGGCCCAGGCTGGCGCAGGCGCCCAGGCCCAGGGCGAGCAGCAGGATAAAACAGAGGCGAAACAGACGGGGCATGGCGATCTTCCGGATGAGCATTGGCTACAGCATAGAAGACCGTCGCCAGCCGCTTTAGCTCCCGGCCTTGCGTTGCCGACTGCCGAGCACCAGGGCGATGCCGCCGAGCACCGCGCCGGCGCTGAGCAGCAGACGCAGGCTCAGCGCTTCGCCGAGCAGCAGGGCGCCGCCGAGGGCGGCGAGGATCGGCACGCTGAGCTGCACGGTGGCGGCCTGGCTGGCGCGCAGGCCGGGCAGGGCGCTGTACCAGATGGCGTAGCCGACGCCCGAGGTCAACGCGCCGCACAGCAGGGCGTAGCACAGACCCGCGCCGTCCCAGCTCAACCGCGGCAGCAGCGTCAGGGCCAAGAGCAGGGCCAGCGGCGCGGCGCGCAGGAAATTGCCGGCGGTCACCGCCAGCGGGTCGCCCTGGCCGCGCCCGAGCAGCGAGTAGCCGCCCCAGGCGATACCGGCCAGCAGCATCAGCAGGGCGGCCGTCAGCGGCGGCGCGCTGGCGCCGGGCAGCAGCAGCGCGAGCAGGCCGCCGGCCGCCAGGGCGGTGCCGAGGCTGGCCGCCAGGCCCAGGCGTTCGCCGCGCCACAGGCCCCAGAGCAGCATGCTCAGTTGCACCGCGCCGAACAGCAGCAGGGCGCCGACGCCGGTGTCCAGCTGCAGGTAGGCGAAGGAGAAGGCCGCGGCGTAGGCGAACAGCGCCAGCGCCCCCGGCCAGTTGCCGGCCATGGGCTGGCGCGCCGTGCGCAGGCGCAGCAGCAGCCAGAGCGTCAGCGCACCGGAAACGAGACGAATGGCGGTGAAACTGGCGGCGTCGATGGCCGTCTCGCGCAGGGCCAGGCGGCACAGCAGCGAGTTGCCGGCGAAGGCCAGCATGGCCAGGGCGGTGAGCAGCAGGATACGCGGGGGCATCGGCCATCCTTGTGCGGGCGTGACCGCCAGCTAAGCACAGCGCAGCGATGGATGGGATTGGCCGAAGGTCGCAACTGCGTCGGCGCTCAGTCGTACTCGGCCTCGGCGTGATCGCCGAGCAGGCGCCGCTGGCGCGGGGTGCAGGCGGCCAGCACCGCCGGGTCGAAGCGAAAGTGTAGGTAGGGCGAGAACTTCTGCGCCACCATGCGCCGGCCGTAATGGATCTGCAGCAGATAGCGGCTGCGCGTGCGGCTCAGGTTGGGACTGCCGGCGTGCCACAGCTCGCTGCGAAAGAACAGCAGATCGCCGGCGCGGCAGAAGATCGGCTCGGGCTCGCGGCCACGCCAGTGACGCTCGCCGGCAGCGGGCGGCCGGCCGGCGCGGTGGCTGCCGGGGATGACCCGGGTCGGGGCCAGCTCGGCGTCGATGTCGTCGAGATAGAGCTGGGCGGTGCAGATCTGCATCGGCAGCTCGAAGGCGGGATCGTCCAGCAGGCTCGGCGGCAGCGCCATCGGCAGATGATCCAGGTGCAGCGCGCTGCCGACGAAGCCGGGGTGGCAGCGCCAGGCGGTCTGGCCGATCACGTGGCAATCCTCGCCCAGCGCCGCTTCGGCCAGCTCGATCACCTGCGGCAGGTCGAGGTAGGGCAGCCAGAACGGGTTGCGGTTGAACAGGCACTTGTAGTGGTCGAGGCTGCCCTGGTAGTCCCAGTGGATGGGACGCAGGGCATCGATGGCGGTGCGCAGCGCGGCGATGCGCGGCGCCTCCAGCACCCCGGGCAGCAGGACGAAGCCCTGCTGGTGCAGGGCCTGCAGCCGTTCGGCGGTGTGGCTGGCGATGAAATCGGGCATGGCGCCGCTCCCGAAGGTGACCAGAGCATGCTGGCACTCGCAAGCGGCGTTGCCCAGTCCTCGGTGGTGCTTAGAAGTGCGCCTTGACCAGCAGGCTGGCGGTGTTCTGGTCGGTCGGGCCGACGAAGTTGGTGCTGACGAAGCCGCCGTCCTTGATGCCGTACTTGTTCTTCCAGTAGTCGTACTCGATGCCGACGTACAGCTGCTTCTCGCCCCACTTCAGCGCCTTGCCCAGGTCGTACTTGATCTGCGGGTTGAAGTGCAGGTTGGCGTGGTAGTCGCCGCGGCTGTTCTCGTCGTTGTCCACCACCCAGTCCATGAAACCGTCGATGAGGATGTCGGACTCGCCGACCGGGATGGTGTAGCTCCACACCGGGGTGATCTGCCAGACGTTGTCGCCGGGACGGCTGCCATCGGTGGTGCGCAGGTAGGTGTTGAGCTGGAAGTAGTCGAAGCCGGGGATGGCCAGGTCGAAGCCCGGGCCGATCAGGTAGGACTCGACGTCGTCCTCGCCGAACTCGTAGGTGGTGGCGATCAGCACGTCCTTGAGCGGGCCGAACGACAGGTCGGCGCCGCTGAGCTTGCCCAGGGAGAAGCGCGGGCTGAACTCGCCGTAGAAGGTATGGCCGTCGCCGGCGCCGTTGCGGGCGTCGGTGTTGTACTTGATCGCGTCGACGAAGATGAACAGGTCGCCGAAGCTCCAGCCGCTGGCGTGCTCGAAGGTGACGGTCTGCTGGATTTCCGGGTCGATCTTGAAGTCCTGGCCGTAGAGGTAGGTCAGGCTGTTGTCCTGCCAGTGCAGCAGGTCGCCGGCGACGGCCTGGCCGCCCGCCAGCAGGCCGCCGGCGAGGATCAGCGAAGAAAGGGTGCGGTTCATGAAGGCTCCTGGTGTGTAGCGTGTCGTTATGGTTGTAAACCTGTCTGCTTGGTCAGGCTGGTGCAGCTAGAGCAAAAACGGCGCCAATTCTCGTGATTGGCGATAGACCTTGCAAATCAATCGGATGGCTTGCATTTCGGCGCAGGATGGTGGCCGTTCGTGCACCTTTTGCTGACCGCTGGGACAGAAACGGCCATAAGTTGGTGCGCACGGCCGTGGCGGTCATTGGTCGGCTGGAGTGGAAAAGCCATTGACGAGCAGTATGACGAGGTTCATATAGGAGATTAAGATTATGACTGTAATCTAATTGGCCCGCTCAAACCTCTTCATGGAGAACGCTATGAACGCTGCAAGCAAACCCGCCACCGCCCTGATCACCGGCGCCTCTTCCGGCATCGGTGCCACCTATGCCGAGCGCCTGGCTCGGCGTGGTCACGACCTGCTGCTGGTGGCGCGCGACGCCCAGCGCCTGCAGGCCCTGGCCGAGCGCCTGGGCGGCGAGTACGGCGTCGCCGTCGAGGTGATGCCGGCTGACCTGACCGTGCCGGCCGACGTGCGCAAGGTGGCGCAGCGCCTGCGCGAGGACGCGCGCATCGGCCTGCTGGTGAACAATGCCGGGGTGGCGATGAACGGGCCGCTGGCCGGCGCCGACCTGGAACAGGTGGACGCGATGATCCAGCTCAACGTGGTGGCCCTGACCCATCTGGCCGCCGCCGCGGCCGCCAGCTTCGGCCAGGCCGGGCGTGGCGCCATCGTCAATATCGGCTCGGTGGTGGCGCTGGCGCCGGAGATGTTCAACGCCGTGTACAGCGCCACCAAGGCCTATGTGCTGAGCCTGACCCAGACCCTGGCCGGCGAACTGCGCGGCTCGGGCGTTCAGCTGCAAGCGGTGTTGCCGGGGGTGACCCGCACCGAGATCTGGGAGCGCAGCGGCACCGATGCCTCGGCGCTGCCGCCGTCGATGATCATGGAGGTGGGCGAGATGGTCGACGCGGCGCTGGCCGGTTTCGATCAGGGCGAGCTGGTGACCATCCCCTCGCTGCCGGATGCCGCCGACTGGGACGCCTTCGTCGCCGCCCGCGCGGCGCTGGGGCCGAACCTGTCGCACAGCCAGGCTGCGGCGCGCTATAAATAAGCGCGCGGGGCGCCGGTCAGGCGCCCCTATTGTTGCTGAGCGTCCTGCGCCTGCTCGATCAGCAGACGGCGGGTGGTCTTCAGCAGGCGGTCGGACAGCCCGGGGTCCTTGACGCTGCGCGACAGCAGCAAGGCGCCGACCATGGCCGAGAGCAGCAGCACGCTCTGCTCGGCGGCGTCGTCGCCTTTGAGGTTGTCTTCGATCAGCGCCAGGCGATTGCGGATCAGCGCGTCGGTGATCTCGCTGGCCTCGCCACGCTGGCCCAGCTCGGCCGACATGGTCGGCAGCGGGCAGCCGGCGCCGGGGTTGGCGCGGTGCGCGCTGGACAGGTAGCTGGCGATAAAGCGCGGCAGCGGCGCCTCGGACTTCTCGGCCTGCTGTTCGGTGTTGCTGGCAAGGTCCTGCACGGCATGGCGCAGGGCGGTCTCCACCAGCTCGTCCTTGGACTTGAAGTGGGCGTAGAAGCCGCCGTGGGTCAGGCCCAGGGCCTTCATCAGCGGCTGCAGGCCGGTGGCGCCGATGCCGTCGCGGCGAAAGCGCAGCGCGGCCTCGTCGATGATGCGTTGGTGGGTCTTGGCCTTGTGGTCTTCCGAATAGCGCATGGGGTGCTCCGGATGATTCAGATGTTGGCTGTCATCTTACACCCGCGGCCGCGCCTTGGCGCGACCGCGTTGTGCACTCAGGGCGCCGGCGGCGCCATATCGAGAATCAGGCAGGTGGTGGAGGCCATGGCGTAGAGGCGCTCGTCGACGTCGTACAGGCGTCCTTCGGCCAGCGCGGTGGAGCGGCCGAGGTGGATGATGCGGCCCTCGGCGCGTACCGGGCCGGCGTCGCTGCGCAGGGCGCGGATATAGCTGACGCGCAGGTCGCTGGTGGTGTAGCCCTGGCCCCGCTTTAGCAAGGTGTGCACCGCGCAGCCCATGCAGGAGTCGAGCAGGGTGGCGATATAGCCGCCGTGCACGCTGCCCAGTGGGTTGTAGTGACGCGCATCGGGCGTGCCCTGGAAGACGAAACGACCGCTGGCCCACTGCAGTGGCACGAAATCCAGCAGCTGGCCGAAGGGCGGGCTGGGCAGCTCGCCGCGGCCGATGCGGTCGAAGAAGTCCATGGGCGCCATGCTGGCCACCTCGGCCAGGGCCAGGGTGCCAGGGGCGGCGAGATTGGCGCGCAGCGCCTGTTCTTCGGCGTGCCAGGCGGCCAGACGGGTATCGCGGTCTTGCGGGTTCATGCGGGTCTCCCAATTTTATGATGGACGACATCTAATCTTTCATATTATGGTTGAAATATAAACACCCCGAGCCGGAGATTCGCCATGCGTCCGTCCCCCTCCCGTCTGTTGCTGCTGCTCCTGATGCTGCTCACCGCCCTGGGGGAAATCTCCACCCAGTTGCTGATTCCCGCGCTCGGCGCCCTGGAGCGCGGCCTGCACGCCGCGCCGGGCAGCAGCCTGCTGGCGCTGTCGCTGTTCGTCGCCGCCTTCGGTCTCGGCCAGCTGCTGCTCGGCCCGCTGTCCGACCGTCTCGGCCGGCGCCCGGTGCTGCTGGCCGGGCTCTCGCTGTACCTGCTGGCGAGCCTGGGCATGCTGCTGGCGGAGAACATCCAGACGCTGATCGCCGCCCGTGTGCTGCAGGGCTTCGGCGCCTGCGCCGCGCTGGTGCTGGCGCGCGCCATAGTGCGCGACGTGTGGCAGGCCGAGGCGGGGCCGGCCCTGGCGCTGACGGTACTGGGCATGTTCGTCGCCATCGTCCTGTCGCCGCTGCTCGGCGGTCTGCTGACCCAGTACGGCGGCTGGCGGGCGCCGCTGGTTGCCAGCCTAGTGCTGGGCGGCGTGGCGCTCTTGGCGGTGCTCGGCAGCTACCGCGAGAGCCATTTGCAGCGCGACCCGCAGGCCGGGCGCTTGAGTCGTCTGGCGGGCGACTATTGGGATCTGCTGGGCAGCTGCCGCGCGCTGGCGCTGACCATCGCCATGACCTACGGCGCCATGTTCGTCGTGGTGGCCGGCTCCTCGGCGGTCTATATCGGCCTGCTCGGGCTGAGCGCGGCGCAGTACGGCATGACCTTCGCGGCCATCGTCTCGGGCCTGCTCGGCGGCGCCCTGTTCACCCTGCGCAACGTGCAGCGCCTGGGACCGCAGCGAGTGGTGGCCATCGGCGTGGCGCTGGTGTTGGCCGGCGCCGCCCTGTCCCTGGCGATCTATGTGCTGTTTGGCCTGTCGCTGCTCGGCCTGTCCCTGCCGCAGGTGCTGGTGACCCTGGGCGGCGGCATGCTGCTGCCGGCGGCGGTGGCCGGCGCGGTGATTCCCAACCCGCAGCGCGCCGGGCTGGCGGCCGGGCTGATGGGCTTCGCGCAGATGAGCGGGGCGACGGTGAGCGGCCTGTTGCTGGCCTGGCTGCAGGATGGCTCGGCCTGGCCTATGGTTGCCTTGCAAGCCCTGTTCGCCGCGCTGGCGTTCACCGGCTTCCATCTGTTGCGCGCCCGCCCGAGCGCATTTTCTGAGGCAAGGAGAGTTTCGCCATGAGCAGCTACGACGTGGTCATCATCGGCGCCGGCCCCGGCGGCTACAACGCCGCCATCCGCGCCGGCCAACTGGGGCTCAAGGTGGCCTGCGTGGAGGGCCGCGAGACCCTCGGCGGCACCTGCCTGAACGTCGGCTGCATGCCGTCCAAGGCCCTGCTGCATGCCTCCGAGCTGTACGAGGCAGCGGCCGGCGGCGAGCTGAGTGCGCTGGGGGTGGAGGTGACGCCGCAGTTGAACCTGCCGCAGATGATGAAACAGAAGGAAGGCAGCGTCGAAGCCCTGACCAAGGGCGTGGAGTTCCTGTTTCGCAAGAACAAGGTGGAGTGGGTCAAGGGCTGGGCGCGCATCGACGGCCCGGGGCGGGTGCAGGTCAAGCTGCACGAGGGCGGCGAACGCCTGCTCGAGACGCAGAACATCGTCATCGCCAGCGGCTCCGAACCGACGCCTTTGCCGGGCGTGGAGATCGACAACCAGCGCATCCTCGATTCCACCGGCGCGCTGTCGCTGCCCGAGGTGCCAGGGCACCTGGTGGTGATCGGCGCCGGGGTGATCGGCCTGGAGCTGGGCTCGGTATGGCGCCGCCTGGGCAGCCGGGTCACCGTGGTGGAATACCTCGAGCGCATCTGCCCCGGGCTGGATGGCGAGACCGCCAAGACCCTGCAGCGCACCCTGGGCAAGCAGGGCATGAGTTTCAAGCTCGGCACCAAGGTCACCGCTGCCAAGACCGGCCAGTCAGGGGTGACCCTGAGCCTGGAGCCGGCCGCCGGCGGCGCGGCGGAAAGCCTGGAAGCCGACTACGTGCTGGTGGCCATCGGCCGCCGCCCCTACACCAAAGGGCTTGGGCTGGAGAGCGTCGGCCTGAGCACCGACCGGCGCGGCATGCTCGCTAACGACAAACATCAGAGTGGCGTACCCGGCGTGTGGGTGATCGGCGACGTCACCTCCGGGCCGATGCTGGCGCACAAGGCCGAGGACGAGGCGGTGGCCTGCATCGAGCGCATCGCCGGGCATGCGGCCGAGGTCAACTACGGGGTGATTCCCGGGGTGATCTACACCCGCCCGGAGGTGGCCAGCGTCGGCAAGGGCGAGGAGGAGCTGCAGGCCGAAGGCCGCGCCTACAAGGTCGGCAAGTTCCCCTTCAGCGCCAATAGCCGGGCGAAGATCAACCACGAGACCGAAGGCTTCGTGAAGATTCTCGCCGACGCCACTACCGATCAGATTCTCGGCGTGCACATGATCGGCCCGAGCGTCGGCGAGCTGATCGGCGAATACTGCGTGGCCATGGAGTTCTCCGCCTCGGCCGAGGACATCGCCCTGACCTGCCACCCGCACCCGACCCGCTCGGAGGCCGGGCGCCAGGCGGCGATGGGCGTGCACGGCTGGACTATGCAGGCATAGGGGCGCCCTGCGCGTCAGCAGCGCCGAGTACCCGGCAGGCGCTGCGCGCGTTGTGCGTCGATCAACCAGCCCGGATTTCATCCGGGCTACGGCGCTCACAGCACGTGATCGAGATTCACCGTTTCGCCCGGCTTGGCATGCAGCTTGGCACGGATATCGGCGAACACCTTGTCGTACTCGTCGTGGCCGCGCATCACCGGGCTGGCGTTGATCGGCAGGCCGTGACGGGCGGCGACGCGGGTGGCGGCGCTGGCGAAGTTGAAGGCGACGTCGCGGTGCAGCTCGAACTCCTCGTCGAAATGCCGGCCCTGCACCTCGCCGACCAGGCGCATATGCAGCATCGGGCCCTGCGCCGGGTCCTGGCGCACCTGGTAGTAGAAGTCGACGGAGAAGGGCGGCGCCAGACGCAGGCTTTCCGGGCGGTCGAGGTTGTCGCGGTGCAGATGGCCTGGGGTGAACATGCTGAACGTCCCTGCAACGTGGCGAGCGGGGTCATGGCCCCGCGCCGGGGTCAGTGGTAGCGGATGCCGTCGCAGTCCAGGCTGATGCGGGTGCCCGAGGTGCCCTGGACGATGGCCTCGATGTTTTCCAGCGAGCCGATCACCGCGGTGCTGCCGGTGTTGCGGGCGAACTCGCAGGCGGCCTGCACCTTGGGCCCCATGGAGCCGGCGGCGAAGCCGAGCTTGTCGATCTCGTCGGGGTGGGCGGCGGCGATGGATTTCTGCGTCGGCTTGCCCCAGTCGACATAGGCGGCGTCGACGTCGGTGGCGATCACCAGCAGCTCGCAGGCCAGTTGTTCGGCCAGCAGCGCCGAGCACAGGTCCTTGTCGATCACCGCCTCGACGCCGCGCAGCTTGTTGCCGTCGTACATGGTCGGGATGCCGCCGCCGCCGGCGCAGATCACCACGCTGCCTTTCTCCAGCAGCCACTTGATCGGGCGGATCTCGAAGATGCGCTGTGGCCGTGGGCTGGCCACCACGCGGCGGAACTTGTCGCCGTCCGGGGCGATGCTCCAGCCTTTCTCGGCGGCCAGACGCTCGGCCTCGGCCTTGTCGTAGACCGGGCCGATCGGCTTGGTCGGCTTCCTGAAGGCCGGGTCGGCGCTGTCCACCTCGACCTGGGTGAGGATGGTGGCGAAGGGCACCTCGAACGGCAGCAGGTTGCCCAGCTCCTGTTCGATCATGTAGCCGATCATGCCTTCGGTCTCGGCGCCGAGCACGTCCAGCGGGTAGGGGTTGCTGGCGTCATAGGCGGCGCCCTGCAGGGCCAGCAGGCCGACCTGCGGGCCGTTGCCGTGAGCGATCACCAGTTCGTTGCCGGGCGCCACCTTGGCGATCTGCTCGCAGGCGATTCGCACGTTTTCCCGTTGGTTTTCCGCGGTCATGGCTTCGCCGCGGCGAAGCAGGGCGTTGCCGCCCAGGGCGATGACGAGTCGCATGGTGTTCTCCTTGTTCGAGGCCGTAGCCCGGCTTTCATCCGGGCTACGGTTCTAGGGCGTCAGATGTCGGCCAGGGTCGAGACCAATATCGCCTTGATGGTGTGCATGCGGTTTTCCGCCTGCTCGAAGGCGATGTTGTAGGGCGACTCGAACACGTCCTCGGTGACCTCGATGCCGTTCTTCAGGTGCGGGTACTGCTCGGCGATCTGCTTGCCGACCTTGGTCTCGCTGTTGTGGAAGGCCGGCAGGCAGTGCATGAACTTGGCCCGCGGGTTGCCGGTGGCCTTCATGATGGCCATGTTGACCTGGTAGGGCAGCAGCTCCTGGATGCGTTCGCCCCAGGCCTCGACCGGCTCGCCCATCGACACCCAGACGTCGGTGTGGACGAAGTCCACGCCCTTGACCGCTGCCTTGGCGTCCTCGGTGAGGGTGATGCGTGCGCCGCTTTCCTCGGCGAACTGCTTGCAGGCGGCAACATGTTCGTCGCTCGGCCACAGTGCCTTGGGCGCGGCGATGCGCACGTCCATGCCGAGTTTGGCGCCGATCAGCAGCAGCGAGTTGCCCATGTTGTTGCGCGCATCGCCCAGGTAGGCGTAGCTGATCTCGTGCAGGGCCTTGTCGCTGTGCTCGCGCATGGTCAGCACGTCGGCGAGCATCTGCGTCGGGTGGTATTCGTCGGTCAGGCCGTTGAACACCGGTACGCCGGCGTAGCTGGCCAGTTCCTCGACTATTTCCTGCTTGAAGCCGCGGTATTCGATGGCGTCGTACATGCGCCCGAGCACACGGGCGGTGTCCTTCATCGATTCCTTGTGGCCGATCTGCGAGGAGCCCGGGTCGATATAGGTGACGTTGGCGCCCTGGTCGTAGGCAGCCACCTCGAAGGCGCAGCGGGTGCGGGTGGAGGTCTTCTCGAAGATCAGCGCGATGTTCTTGCGCTTGAGGTGCTGCTGCTCGGTGCCGGTGTACTTGGCGCGCTTGAGGTCGCGCGAGAGGTCGAGCAGGTAGCGCAGCTCGCGCGTGCTGTGGTGCATCAGGCTGAGCAGGTTACGGTTGTGCATGTTGAAAGCCATGATTCTTTCTCCTTGTGGGCAGCTGAAAACGGCGCCCGGCGGCGGATGACCGCCGGGGCTGGCTTGTTCAGTAATCGATCGGGTCGCGGATGATCGGGCAGGTCATGCAGTGGCCGCCGCCGCGGCCGCGCCCCAGTTCGCTGGCGCTGATGGTCACCACCTCGACGCCGGCCTTGCGCAGCAGGGTGTTGGTGTAGGTGTTGCGGTCGTAGCCGACCACCACGCCCGGCTCCAGGCAGACCACGTTGTTGCCGTCGTCCCACTGCTCGCGCTCGGCCTCGTAGGCGTCGCCGCCGGTTTCCACCACGCGCAGTTTCTTCAGGTTGAGCGATTCGGCGACCACGTCGAGGAAGGACTTGTCCTCGCGGCGCAGGTCGATGCCGCCGGGGCGGCTCTCGTCCGGGCGCAGGACGAAGGGCACGATGGAGTTGGCCACTTCCGGGAAGACGGTCACCAGGTCGCGGTCGCAGAAGCTGAACACGGTGTCCAGGTGCATGGCCGCGCGCGACTTGCCGAGCCCGGCCACTACCACCCGCTCGGCTGCACCCTTGGCGAACAGCGCCTGGGCGACTTGGCCGATGGCCTGGTGCGAGGTGCGCTCGCCCATGCCGATCAGCACGGTGCCGTTGCCGATCGGCATCACGTCGCCGCCCTCCAGGGTCGCGGCGCCATGATCCTGATCCGGGTCGCCGTACCAGATCTCGAACTGCTCGCCGACGAAGTCCGGGTGGAACTTGTAGATGGCGGTGGTCAGCAGGGTTTCCTGGCGGCGCGCCGGCCAGTACATGGGGTTGAGGGTGACGCCGCCGTAGATCCAGCAGGTGGTGTCGCGGGTGAACTGGGTGTTGGGCAGCGGCGGGAAGACGAAGCTGGACTCGCCCAGGTAGGCGTTGAACATCTTCGCCGCGTCGGAGTCCTTGTGCCTGACCAGGTCGGCGCCGGATACGCCGCCGATGAGGAACTCGGCGATCTTGCGCGGCTCCAGGCCCTCGATAAAGGAGCGCACCTCGCCCTGCAGGCCGAGGCCGACGCTGTTGGGGGTGATCTTGCGGTCGAGAATCCACTGCAGCGCTTGGGGATTTCTCACCGTCTCTTCCAGCAGGTTGTGCATCTCCACCACCTCGATGCCGCGCTCGCGCATCTTGGTCATGAAGTCGAAGTGGTCGCGTTTGGCCTGGGACACCCAGATCACGTCGTCGAACAGCAGTTCATCGCAGTTGTTCGGGGTCAGGCGCAGGTGGGCCAGGCCCGGCGAGCAGACCATCACCTTGTGCAGTTTGCCGGCTTCCGAATGGACGCCGAGGGCTTTCTTGGACATATCGAACTCCTTCTCGCTAGAGACTCAGGAAACCGTCGTACAGCCCGTAGGCGGCGATGGCGGCACCGATCAGCACGACGACGAAGATCAGTTTTTCGACGCCGGTGAAGATGGGCTGCCCCAGCTCGCGCTTGGCCTTGGCGAACAGGATCGCGCCTGGGGCATAGAGCAGGGCGGAGAGCAGCAGGTACTGGACGCCGGCGGCATACACCAGCCACACGGCGTAGAGGGTGGAGATCAGGGCGATCAGCAGGTCCTTGTTGCGCTCGCCGCCGGCGGTCTCGTAGGTCTCGCCGCGCCAGGCCAGCAGCAGCGCATAGGCGCTGGACCAGAAGTAGGGCACCAGGATCATCGAGGTGGCCAGGTACAGCAGGCTGAGGTAGGTGGAGGCGTTGAACAGGGTGACGATGAGGAACAGCTGGATCAGCCCATTGGTCAGCCACAGGGCGTTGGCCGGGACGTGGTTGGCGTTCTCCTTGCGCAGGAACTCCGGCATCGTGTGATCTTTGGCCGAGGAGTAGATTATCTCGGCACACAGCAGGGTCCAGGACAGCAGGGCTCCGGCCAGGGATACGAGCAAGCCGATGCTGATCAACTGGGCGCCCCAGGGGCCGACCACCTGCTCTAGCACGCCGGCCATCGACGGGTTCTTCAGCCCGGCCAGTTGGGCTTGGGCCATGATGCCCTGGCTCAGCACGTTGACCAGCACCAGCAGCAGCAGCACGCCGATGAAGCCGATCACCGTGGCCTTGCCGACGTCGCTGCGCTTTTCGGCGCGGGCCGAGAAGATGCTCGCGCCCTCGATGCCGATGAACACCCAGACGGTGACCAGCATCATGTTGCGCACCTGGTCCATCACGCTGCCCAGCTCGGGGTTGCCGCTGCCCCAGAAGTCGTTGGTGAACACGTCGAGCTTGAACGCCACCGCGGCGATGACGATGAACAGCGCCAGTGGCAGCATCTTGGCGATGGTGGTGATGGTGTTGATGAAGGCCGCTTCCTTGATCCCGCGCAGCACCAGGAAGTGCAGCAGCCAGAGCAGTACCGAGGCGCAGATCACCGCCGGCAGGGTGTTGCCTTCGCCGAACACCGGGAAGAAGTAGCCGAGGGTGGAGAACAGCAACACCATGTAGCTGACGTTGCCGATCCAGGCGCTGATCCAGTAGCCCCAGGCCGAGGAGAAGCCCATGTAGTCGCCGAAGCCGGCCTTGGCGTAGGCGTACACCCCGCCGTCGAGCTCGGGCTTGCGGTTGGCCAGGGTCTGGAACACGAAGGCCAGCATCAGCATGCCCACCCCGGTGATCAGCCAGCCGATCAGGGTGGCGCCGGCGCCGGCGCTGGCGGCGATGTTCTGCGGCAGGGAGAAGATCCCGCCGCCGACCATGGAGCCGACCACCAGGGCGATCAAGGCGGCCAGGCGCAGTTTCTGGGTCGAATCGGACATCTCGTTACCTCCATGTCGGGGAGCGACTGCGGTATTGAGCGCGTTTGGGTGTACAGCCACGTTGATTTGCATCAACCGAGCTGCTGGCAACTGCGCAAACGCACTTGCGCGAAAGCGATCAGCCGTTTTTGAAGAGCACCTGGGGGGCAGGAAGGCAGCTCTGCGCCGGGCGTTGAGCGACGTCCGACTGTTGAAACGCTAGTCAGCTTTTATGGCAATGCAAGGACGGCAAAATGAAAATTTCTCCCGGCCAGGGCCGACCGGGGAGGGGGGCGAGCGGGGCGGATGGCCCCGCTGCTGCACTGGCCGGGTAGGCTGGTGCCTGGACTCGAAACGAGCCCGGAGAGGAGGAAACGCGACACCGGGCGGGTAGCCCACTGCAGGCAGCCGTGTCGCGCTTGGCCGCGCCAATTGGCGTGGCCGGTCAGGCGCCTTGGGAAAGCTCCTGGGAGCGGCGCTGGGCCGCTTGCGCCGCCGCTGCGACCAGGCGGCGCAGGGCCTGATCCTGTTCGAAGACGGCGATGGCGGCGGCGGTGGTGCCGTTGGGCGAAGTCACCGCCGTGCGCAGTTCGACGAAGTCCGCACCGGCCTGGGTCTGCAGCGAGGCCGCGCCGAAGGCGGTCTGCGCCGCCAGGGTCCTGGCCAGTTCGGGAGTGAGGCCGAGGGCGATACCGGCATCGGCCAGCGCCTCGCTGAACAGGTGGTAGTAGGCCGGGCCGCTGCCGGAGATGGCGGTGACCGCGTCCAGCAGTTCCTCGCGCTCGACCCAGCTGGCGCTGCCGACGGCGCCGAACAGGCGGCCGATCAGCTCGCGCTTGCCGCTATCCAGTTCGGCGTCGCCATACAGGCCGGTGCAGCCGGCGCCGACCAGCACCGGGGTGTTGGGCATGGCGCGTACCACCGGGCAGCGTCCGCGCAGGGCGGCGGTGAGGCTGGCGCAGGTGACGCCGGCGGCCACCGACACCACCACGGCGTGCTCGCACAGGGCGTCGGGCAACTCGCCGAGCACCTGACAGGCATGGCCGGGTTTGGTGGCGACCAGGATCAGATCGAAGGGCTGGGCCGGCACCTGGGCCAGCGCCGGGTAATGGGCGACGGCGGCGTCGGCCGGCGCGTGCGGGTCGACCGCGACCAGGCGCTGGGCCAGGCCGGCCTCGAGCCAGGCCGCACCGATGGCGCTGCCCATGCGGCCGTAACCGATAAAGAGTGCGTTCATGCTGTTCCTTGAAGCCCCTTGGCGGGCGCAGCATGCCCGGGAAAGCTTTCAGGCCGCTTTCCCGGGCAACGTTTCGGCAAACCCCGGCCGCCTCGCGGCGACCGGGCACGGGCCATCAGCCGATGGTCATCAGGCTGGCGTTGCCGCCGGCTGCCGCGGTGTTGACGCTCAGGGCGTGCTCGATCAGCAGGCGTTCCAGCGGGATGTCGGTCTCGCCCTTGTTCAGGCCGTGCACGCTGACGATGGCGCCCTTGCGCTGCGCCGCCTGCTGGCAGACCTCGCGCAGCTGGTCGGAGTCGCCGTGATGGAGGATGGCGTCGAACTCGGCGTCGACCGTGCTCCAGTCGGCGACCAGCGCGATGCACTTCTGTACCTCCTTGGGCAGCTCGGCGTACAGGCCGCGCTGGCTTTCCAGCCACAGCGCGCGGCTGCCCACGGCCAGGGTGGCGGCCAGTTGCGCCAGCAGGTCGCCGCGCTCGTCGGCCAGGCCCAGCACGCGCTCGCGCGGCAGCAGGGTGTAGCTGTTGCGCTCGCCGGTCGGGCCGCTCAGCAGGTGGCTGCTGTAGCTCTGGCTGAGGCCCAGGTACTGCTCGAACAGGGCGGCAACGGCCGGCTCCTGCTTGGCCGCCCACTCGGCGAAGGCGGTGCGTGCCTTGGCCAGCTCGGCCGGCATGTCCAGCGCCTGCACGTTGTCGCCGGCCAGCTGCTGGGCCACGGCTTCCTGCGGACGGGTCGACAGCAGGCGGTACAGGTACAGCGGGCCGCCGGCCTTGGGGCCGGTGCCGGACAGGCCTTCGCCGCCGAACGGCTGCACGCCGACCACGGCGCCGACCACGTTGCGGTTGACGTACAGGTTGCCCACCTTGGCGCTGCTGACCACCTGGTTGATGGTCTCGTCGATGCGGGTGTGTACGCCCAGGGTCAGGCCGTAGCCGCTGTCGTTGATCTGCTGAAGCAGCTTGGCCAGGTCGGCGCGCTGGTAGCGCACCACATGCAGCACCGGGCCGAAGATCTCGCGCTTGAGCTCGTCGAAGCTGTCCAGCTCGATCAGGGTCGGTACCACGAAGGTGCCGCGCTTGAGCTCCTCGGCCTCAAAGCGGGCGCACTGGAACACCTTGCGGCCCTTCTCGCGCAGCTTGGCGATATGGTTGTCGATATTGTCCTTGGCCTCGTGGTCGATCACTGGGCCGATGTCGGTGTGCAGGCGCTCCGGCGAGCCGACGCGGTATTCGGCCATGGCGCCCTTGAGCATTGCCACCACGCGGTCGGCCACGTCGGCCTGCACGCACAGCACGCGCAGCGCCGAGCAACGCTGGCCGGCGCTGTCGAAGGCGGAGTTGACCACGTCGACCACCACCTGCTCGGCCAGCGCCGAGGAGTCGACGATCATGGCGTTGAGGCCGCCGGTCTCGGCGATCAGCGGAATGCTGCGGCCCTGGGCGTCCAGGCGCCCGGCGATGTTGCGTGCAAGGATGCCGGCCACTTCGGTGGAGCCGGTGAACATCACCCCGCGCACCCGCTCGTCGCCCACCAGGCGGGCGCCGACGGTCTCGCCGCGGCCCGGCAGCAGCTGCACGGCACCGCCGGGCACGCCGGCTTCGAGCAGGATGCGCACGGCCTGGGCGGCGATCAGCGGGGTCTGTTCGGCCGGCTTGGCCAGCACGGTGTTGCCGGCGGCCAGGGCAGCGGCCACCTGGCCGGTGAAGATCGCCAGGGGGAAGTTCCACGGGCTGATGCACACCACCGGGCCCAGCGGGCGGTAGCTGTCGTTGCTGAAGCTGCGCGCCTGGGCCGCGTAGTAGCGGAGGAAGTCCACCGCCTCGCGCACTTCGGCGATGGCGTTGGCAAAGGTCTTGCCGGATTCGCGTACCAGCAGGCCCATCAGCTGCTGCATCTCGCCTTCCATCTGGTCGGCGGCGCGCTCCAGCACGGCAGCGCGTTCGGCCGGCTGGGTCGACTGCCAGATCTGCCCGCTGGACTGGGCGCAGAGGATCGCACTCTTGACGTCGGCCTCGCTGGCCTCGTGCACATGGCCGACCAGGTCGCGCTGATCGGCCGGGTTGCGCACCGGCTCGGCCGGGCCCGGGTTCGGCGTGTCGCAGCCGAGGATCGGGCCGGCGACATAGCTATTGTTGGTCGACGACAGCAGCGCCGAGGACAGCGAGCCCAGGCGGTGTTCGTTGGCCAGGTCGATGCCTTCGGAGTTGAGCCGGGCCTCGCCGTACAGATCGCGCGGCAGCGGGATGCGCGGGTGCGGCAGGCCGAGGGTGCCTTCCTGGGCGGCCATCTGCTCGACCTGCTGCACCGGGTCGAGCACCAGGTCCTTGAGCGAGATGCTGTGGTCGGCGATGCGGTTGACGAAGCTGGTGTTGGCGCCGTTTTCCAGCAGGCGACGCACCAGGTAGGCCAGCAGCGTCTCGTGGCTGCCGACCGGGGCGTAGATGCGGCACGGACGAGCGTACTTGCCGTCCTTGAGCGAGCCGACCACCTGCTCGTAGAGCGGCTCGCCCATGCCGTGCAGGCACTGGAACTCGTACTGGCCCGGGTAGTAGTTCTGCCCGGCGAGCTGGTAGATGGCCGACAGCGAGTGAGCGTTGTGGGTGGCGAACTGCGGGTAGATGGCTTCCGGCACGGCCAGCAGCTTGCGCGCGCAGGCGATGTAGGACACGTCGGTGTAGGGCTTGCGGGTGTACACCGGGTAGCCTTCCAGACCGCCCACCTGGGCCAGCTTGATCTCGCTGTCCCAGTAGGCGCCCTTGACCAGGCGGATCATCAGGCGATGGCGGCTGCGCTTGGCCAGGTCGATGACGTAGTCGATCACGTAGGGGCAGCGCTTCTGGTAGGCCTGGATGACGAAACCGATGCCGTTCCAGCCGGCCAGCTCGGGGGCGAAGCACAGGCGCTCGAGCAGGTCGAGGGAGATTTCCAGGCGGTCGGCTTCCTCGGCGTCGATGTTCAGGCCGATGTCGTACTGCTTGGCCAGCTTGGTCAGGCCGAGCAGGATCGGGAACAGTTCGTCCATCACCCGGTCGTACTGGGCGCGGCTGTAACGCGGGTGCAGCGCCGAGAGCTTGATCGAGATGCCCGGGCCTTCGTAGATGCCGCGGCCGTGGGAGGCCTTGCCGATGGCGTGGATGGCCTGCTCGTAGGAGGCCAGGTAGCGCTTGGCGTCTTCCTCGGTCAGCGCGGCTTCGCCGAGCATGTCGTAGGAGTAGCGGAAGCCCTTGCTTTCCATGCTGCTGGCGTTGGCCAGGGCCTCGCCGATGGTCTCGCCGGTGACGAACTGCTCGCCCATCAGGCGCATGGCCATGTCCACGCCCTTGCGGATCACCGGCTCGCCGCTCTTGCCGATCAGGCGGTTGAGCGAGGACGACAGGCCTTCCTCGTTATGGGTGGCGACCAGCTTGCCGGTGATCAGCAGACCCCAGCTGGCGGCGTTGACGAACATCGACGGGCTCTGGCCCAGGTGCTGGCTCCAGTTGCCGTTGGCGATCTTGTCGCGGATCAGGGCGTCACGGGTGGCCTTGTCCGGGATGCGCAGCAGCGCCTCGGCCAGGCACATCAGCGCCACGCCTTCCTGCGACGACAGGGAGAACTCCTGCAGCAGGCCCTGCACCAGGCCCTGGCGGCCACCGGCGCTCTTCTGGTTGCGCAGCTTCTCGGCGATGCCGAGGGCCATCTGGTTGGCCGCTTCGGCCTGCGCCTTGGGCAGACGCGCCTGCTCCAGCAGCATCGGCAGCGCCTCGGTTTCCGGGCGGCGGTAGGCGGCGGTGATGGCGGCGCGCAGCACCGACTGCGGCAGGATGCTCTCGGCGAAGTCGAGGAACACCTGCAGGCCCGCCTCGTTCAGGTGCTCCACCGCCTCCTCGCCGGCGGCAGCGGCCAGGCCGGCGTGCTCGGCGGGGGTCAGGCCACCCTCGATCTGCTCCAGATAATTGAAGATCGCCTGCTTGATCAGCCAGTGCGGGGTGCGGTCGATGGACTGGGCGGCCTGCTTCAGGCGGTCGCGGGTGGCATCGTCGAGTTTTACGCCAAGGGTGGTGGTGGCCATGGGGAGTCCTACTTGTCAGGTGATGCACGGCAAAAAAAGCTGCGGGAGATTAAACCTGCATCCATCTTGGGTGCAACCAGGTGCAACCTTTGATTTCGCTCGGTGCGACGGACGTTGATTCGGGTGTTTGAAATTTGGCCTAAGCCAGGTTTCAGGGGGCGCGGGATTCGAGGGGGATGCTGTCGCGATGGGCGGGTAGGGCTCGACATGGCTGCGCCTGCTGCGATCTGACTGGCCTCACGTTGCTTGGGTGCAACCAAATTCGCTTGCCTGGAGGAGGCAGGGAGGGATGGGTGCTACCCACTCAGGGTAGCCTTGTCAGAGAACTTTGTAGCAGGGCGGAGCCGGTCTCCGATCAGTGGGCGTGTGACGCGCTCAGTAATGGCAGTCCTCGCCCTGGCGCTGGTAGATAAGGGTGTGCTGCCGGCCTTGCGAGTCCAGGTAGACCATGCGCGCCTCGCCCACCTCGCAGCCGTGCGGCAGGCTCTGGCTGATGACCTTGGCCACGTCCAGGTGCATGCCGTAGTGGTAGTGCTGCGGTTCGTCAGCGTGGGCCAGGGCAGCGGCGAAGGACAGGGGGAATAACCAGGCGAGATGCTTCATCGTGACCTCGAATCGGTAGCGGCTGGCACGCCGCCGCGAGTGAATAAAAGGGGCCGCGCAGGCGGCCCAGGGACGTCGACGGGGAGCTGGCAGGTCGACGCCGGGAGGAAGGGCTCAGCCCTGTTGCTGGGAGGCGTCGGCGGTGCGTTGCGCCTGCTGCTGCGCCGAGCCGGCGTTTTGCTGCAGCTTTGCGTGGTGCTCGACGAAGGCGGAGGATTCCTCGGCCAGGCAGGCCTGGGCGGCGAGCAGGGTGGCGAGGGTCAGGCTGGCGGCAGTGAGAAGCTGTTTCATGGGGCGATCCTCTGGCGGATTTTTCGTGGGTTCGCAGCCATGCTAGTGGCGCGCAGGACCATGAAACAGGCAGCGACAGGTGAATGACTTTTACCTGTGACGTAACAATTGCCCGGCCTCCGCCCAGCAGGCCGGGTCGTCCAGCACCGCTTCGTCGGCGGCCAGCAGCGGCGGCAGTTCGGCCTTGAGGAAATCCACCCAGGTGCGCGTTTTGGCGTCGAGAAAGCGCCGCGATGGGTACAGCGCGTAGATGCTCAGGGCGCGCAGGCGGTGCTGCGGCAGGATGCGCAGCAGGCGCCCCTCGCGTAACGGCTGGCTGGCGACGAACGAGGGCAGCAGGCAGAAGCCCATGCCCGCCTGCGCCGCCTTGACCAGCGCCTCGGCGACGTTGACCTGGAAGCTCTCGGCCGGCAGGGCGTCCAGCTGCTCGTCGCCGAAATCCCACTGGCCGCGGTAAAGCGGGTCGGTCAGGCGCAGGTAACGGTGCCGTTGCAGATCGCCCGGCTGCTGCGGCACGCCGTGCTCGGCCAGGTAGCTGGGCGCGGCGCACAGCACGCTGTACACCGGGCCCAGGCGTTGCGCCACCAGTTGCGAGTCGGGCAGGTCGCGAGCGAAGGCGATGGTCACGTCGTGGCCGTCTTCCAGCAGGTCTGGGGTGCGCTGGGCCAGGGTCAGCTCTACCACCACCTGCGGATGCCGTTCGGCGTAGCGCGCGATCAGCGGAGTCAGGTGCTGCAGGCCGAGGCCGGTCATGGTGTGCACGCGCAGCCGGCCGCTGGGGGTGAGGTGGGCGCCACGCGCCTCGGCGGCGGCCTCGTCGACCTGGGCGAGAATCTGCCGGCAGCGCTCCAGGTAACGCTCGCCGGTCTCGGTCAGCGCCAGGCGCCGGGTGGTGCGGTGCAGCAGGCGTGCCTGCAGCTGCTGCTCCAGATCGGCGACCAGCCGCGACACCTGCGCGGTGGACAGATCCAGCGCCTGGGCGGCGGCGGTGAAGCTGCCGTCGTCGATCACCCGGACGAACACGCGCATGCTGTGCAAGGTATCCATTGTTGCTCCTGGCGTAAGAGGCCAGGGGATTATGCGCGACTACAGAGCCCCCAGCATCAGCTGCGCGGCCACCGCGAACATCATCGCCGCCACGCCCAGGTCGATCAGCCGCCAGGTCAGCGGTCGCGCCAGCCAGGGCGAGAGCCAGGCGGCGCCGAGGGCCAGGCTGGCGAACCACAGCAGGGACGCGCTGGCGGCGCCGGCGGCATAGGCGCCGGGTACCGGCTGCTGGGCGCCGAGCGAGCCGATCAGCAGCACGGTGTCCAGGTACACGTGCGGGTTGAGCAGGGTCACCGCCAGGGCGGCGAGCAGCACCGCGCGCAGCGAGCGCGGCGGGCTGTCGACGGCCTGCAGCGACTGCGGGCGCGCGGCGCGCAGCAGGGCCTGGCTGCCGTACCAGATCAGAAACGCGGCGCCGCCCCAGCGGGCGATGGCCAGCAGCGTCGGGCTCTGCGCCAGCAGCGCGGCCAGGCCGAACACGCCGGCGGCCACCAGTACGGCGTCGCAGAGGATGCACAGCGCCGCCACCGGCAGGTGATGTTCGCGGCGCAGGCTCTGCGCCAGGACGAAGGCGTTCTGCGCGCCGATGGCCATGATCAGGCCGATGGCCACCAGCAGGCCGTTGCTGTAGCTCTGCCACATCACCGGGGCTCCGGCATGGACGCCGCCGCCAGGGCGTGCAGGGTCGACAGCGCCTTCTCGGCCCGTTCGAGGGGCACGAACAGGTGGTCGTGATGAACGCCGGCGATCACGTTGCAGCTGATCCCGGCCTGGGCCAGGGCGGCGGAGAAGGACGCGGTCAGGCCCACCGCCGCCAGCGAGGAGTGCACCTCAAGGGTGATCCAGGCGGCGACGTAGTCGTAGCTCAGGCCATGGGCATCGGCGACTTCGCGCGGCAGCACCAGGCTCAGGCCTTCGCCTTCGCGCATGCTGGCCAGCGGCTGCAGGGCGCTGCAGTCGCGATCGGCGGCGACGCAGCAGAACACGTACTGCCCCGGGTTGAGGTGTGGCGTCATGCTCTGCAGCAGGCGCGCGAGGTTGGTTTCGCCGGACATGGCGGGCTCCTGAAATGGGCTGAGTGCTGGCGAGTCTGGCGGCTGTGGCGGTATAAGAGAAACCAATATTGCTGATCTCTCATTAGGTAAATCGATTGTTCGACTACAAGTTGCTCGCCGCCCTGGCGGCGGTGGTGGAGCAGGCCGGCTTCGACCGTGCGGCGCAGGTGCTGGGCCTGTCGCAGTCGGCCGTGTCGCAACGGATCAAGCTGCTCGAGGCGCGGGTCGGCCAGCCGGTGCTGGTGCGCGCCACGCCGCCGACGCCCACCGAGATCGGCCGCCGCCTGCTCAACCATGTGCAGCAGGTGCGTCTGCTCGAACGCGACCTGCAGGGCCAGGTGCCGGCGCTGGACGAGGCGGCGACCCCGGAGCGCCTGCGTATCGCCCTCAACGCCGACAGCCTGGCCACCTGGTGGGCGGCGGCGGTGGGCGGCTTCTGCGCGCGCCAGCGGTTGCTGCTGGAGCTGGTGGTGGAGGACCAGGAGGTCGGCCTCAAGCGCATGCGCGCCGGCGAGGTGGCCGGCTGCGTGTGCGCCGCCGAGCGCCCGGTGGCCGGCGCGCGCAGCCTGGCGCTGGGGGCGATGCGCTATCGCGCGCTGGCCAGCCCGGCCTTCGTCGCCCGGCATTTTGCCGACGGGGTCACGGCCGCGGCGCTGGCGCGGGCGCCGGCCATCGTCTTCGGTCCGGACGATCAGCTGCAGCACCGCTACCTGGCCGAGCTCGGCGTGGCGGGCGGCTTCGCCTACCACCTGTGCCCGTCCTCGGAAGGCTTCGTGCGCCTGACCGAAGGCGGCCTGGGCTGGGGCCTGGTGCCGGAGCTGCAGGTGCGCGGCGAGCTGGCGCGCGGCGCGCTGGTGGAACTGGTGCCCGGGCGTTCTATCGACGTGCCGCTGTACTGGCATCACTGGCGCAACGGCGGCGAGCTGCTGGCCGGGCTCACCGAGCAGCTGCGCCGCGCCGCCGCCGGCGCCCTGGTGCAACAGGGCTAGGCGCGAACCAGGCGGCCGGCCCGGGACAAGCCGGCGGCCTGTCCACGGCGGCGGTACGCCGTGCTAGCTATCGAGACGAATCGGCCCGCAGCCTGGCAGCTGTTCCACGCAGCGCGCGCCGAACAGCTGCGACGGGGTGAAGTAGCCGCCGCGGCCCTGGTAGTCGAGCAGGTGGCGCACCGCCAGCAAGCTGCCGTGCACCGTCACCTCGTAGCCGTTGGCGGTTTGCAGGTGGGCCGTGCGCACGACGCCGGCGGCGTTGCGCACCTCGCCCCACAGCCAGGTGCGCAGGCGCTCGCGGCTGGCCGCGTCGGGGCCTTGCACGCGCCTGTCCACCTGGCGCTTGAGCCAGGCCTGCACGCTGGCCAGGCCGAACAGTGGGCGCAGCGGATCGAGCAGGCGCATGCCGATGGCCAGCGCCTTGGGCGCCGGCAGGTAGACCTCGATATTGCCGATGCCGGTGGAGTGGTAGGCGGTGGCGACGTCGCCCCAGGGAATGGTCACCGCGTCCTTGGCGCCGCGGCCGAAGTCGATGGTACGGCGCCGATAGCCCAGCGGCACGTCGGTGACGATCCCCGCGCGGCGCACCTTGCCGCCCAGGTGCAGGCCTTCCACGGTGGTCTTGGCGGTGCCCGGCGACAGCCCGCTGGCGGTGTCGAAGCCCAGCGCCAGGTGCGTCGCGTCGGGCAGCGCCTGGTGCAGGCAGGCGGCCAGGCAGTCGCTGGGAATCACGTCGAAGCCGACGCCCGGACAGGCCACGATGCCGCGCTCCCGGAATTGTGCGTCGCGGGCGAACGCCGCCTCGAACACCGAGATTTCGCCGGTGATGTCGACATAATGGCTGGCGCTGGTCAGGCAGGCTTCGAGCATCGGCGCGCTGGTGGCGGAGAAGGGCCCGGCACAGTGGGCCACCACCGCGACGTCGGCCAGGGCCTCGCGTGCCCGTTGCGGCTGCTGGATGTCGAAGATGCGGCAGTCGAGCCCCAGCAGGCTGCCGAGGGCGTGCACCGCCGCCGGGTTGCGGCCGGCGAGGATGGGCCGCAGGCCCTGGCGCTGCGCCTCGGCGGCGAGCAGGTGACCGGTGTAGCCGTTGGCGCCGTAGATCATCCAGTGTTGCTTGGCCATGGGAGCGTCCTGTTGCGTCGATGGGGTGTCGTGCAGGGTAGCCGTTATACCCGCGTCGCGGCGGCGCAGCGCCCATCCATCGGCCTGCGCGGTCGCTGTTCTGGCCGCCGCCGACAGCGCGCAGGCGGCGTGGCGCTGCTAGAGTGCGGCAAACGGCAGCACCACGGGGGAGTGGCGATGAAGATTCTGGTCACCGGCGCGAGCGGATTCATCGGCGGGCGTTTCGCCCGCTTCGCGCTCGAACAGGGCCTGGCGGTGCGGGTCACCGGCCGCCGCGCCGAGGGCGTGCAGCACCTGCTCAAGCGCGGCGCGGAGTTCGTCCAGGGCGATCTCGGCGACGCCGATCTGGCCCTGGCGCTGTGCCGCGACGTCGAGGCGGTGGTGCACTGCGCCGGCGCGGTGGGGGTGTGGGGCGACTACGCGCATTTCCACCAGGCCAACGTGACGGTCACCGAGAACGTCATCGAGGCCTGCTTGAAGCAGAAGGTGCGGCGCCTGGTGCACCTGTCGTCGCCGTCGATCTATTTCGATGGAAAATCTCATGTCGATGTTCGCGAGGAGCAGGTGCCCAAGCGCTTCTCCGATCACTACGGCAAGACCAAGTACCTGGCCGAGCAGCAGGTGTTCGCCGCCCAGGAGTTCGGCCTCGAGGTGATCGCCCTGCGCCCGCGCTTCGTCACCGGCGCCGGCGACACCAGCATCTTCCCGCGGCTGATCGGCATGCAGCGCAAGGGCCGCCTGGCGATCATCGGCAACGGCCTGAACAAGGTCGACTTCACCAATGTGCACAACCTCAACGACGCCCTGCTCAGCGCCCTGCTGGCCGCCGGCCCGGCGCTGGGCCAGGTGTACAACATCAGCAACGGCGCGCCGGTGCCGCTGTGGGACGTGGTCAATTACGTGCTGCGCCGCCTGGAGCTGCCACCGGTGACCCGCCATGTGCCTTACCCGCTGGCCTACGCCGCCGCCTGCCTCAACGAGGGCGTGTGCAGGCTGCTGCCGGGGCGCCCGGAGCCGAGCCTGTTCCGCCTCGGCGTGGCGGTGATGGCCAGGGATTTCTCGCTGAATATCGACCGCGCGCGGCAGTACCTCGACTATGAGCCCAGGGCCAGCCTGTGGGATGCGCTGGACGAGTTCTGCACCTGGTGGCAGGTGCAGTCGCGCGCCTGATCAAGCGCGGTCGCAGGTCGTCCGGCAGGCGCGGCTTCAGCCGCGAACGGCCTTGAGCCCGGCCGATGCGGCACGGCCAGGCGGAGTGTCGCCTGCCAACCACTCAGGCATAGACGCGCTGGCCGCGATAGATGCGCACCGAGCCGCTGGCCGCCGCCTGTGGCAGCGCCACGCTGGCCACCGGCTTGGCGGCGGGCGTCGGCGGGCGTTGATCGGCGAGTTCGGCCAGGCGCTGGCCGAGCCGACGGGTTTCTTCGTCGCTCGACTGCAGGCAGCCGCCGAGCATGGCGATCACCGCATCGCTCTGGCTCAGGCGGATATCCAGGGCCACTTCGTCGCGCAGCCGGCGACGCAAGGCTTGCATGCAGTCCAATAGCGCTTTGTTCAGTTCCATGCCGCTTCCCCCAGGTTGGTTGAAGGGTCACCCCTGGCCTCGTCCTGACGCCTGTGTGACCGGGCCGGGCGTATTCCCTCGCCCGGCTGCCCATCGCCCGCGGCGCCGTGCCGCGGAGCACGAGCGGCTCCAAGGCCGCCCGTCGCTGAACTCGAATGATCCTCAGCAAACTGCGTACCAGTTCAAAAAACGCGGAACCACGGGGCTGGCGGCGGGTCGATGAGGCTGTCGCGCCCTTCGTCGGTGCGCCGCGCACCTGCTTGGCGCGGCGCTGATCGGCCATCGGCGAATCGGTATACTGCGCGGCACTTTCGTTTCCCCCGTTCCAGACAAAGGTCCGACCATGCGCAACGATGCCCACGACGAGCTCGATCACCTGCCCAGCCTGACGACCGGGCGCCGCGAGGAATTCGCCGAGCCCCAGGACGAGCCGGCCCCGCGCCCGCAGCGCGCGCCGGCCGGCCCGGCGGCGGGTATAGGCGCCAGCACCGGCCCGCTGTGGGCGCTGGTCGGCGCGCTGAGCATCGCCCTGGGCGGCCTCGGCTGGTGGAGCCTGCAGCAGATCGGCCTGATGGAGCAGCGCCTGGTGGCGACCCAGGAAAGCTTCGCGCGCATCAGTGAGGAGGCCGCTGGGCGCATCCAGGACATCTCCGGCAAGGTGGTGGCCACCGAATCGAACGTCACCAGCGGCAGCGAGGCGCTCAAGCTGCAGGTCAAGCAGCTGGAGAATCGCCTCGCCGAGCTGGGCAAGCAGCAGCAACAGGCCGCCAGCGCGCAGGCCGCGCTGGACAAGCGCCTCGAGCAGCTAGGCAGCGAGCTGAAAAGCGGCCTCGGCGCCAGCGCCGCCTTCGACAAGCGCCTGCAGGCGCTGAGCAGCGAGCAGGCCGCGCTGAAGAGCGCGCAGGGCGAGGCCAAGGCGGCGCAGGCCGAACTGGCCAAGCTCGATGGCCGGATCAAGAGCCTGAGTGGCGAGATCGACACGCTGAAGCAGCAGGGCAACCCGGCCCAGGCCATCCAGCGCCTGGAACAGGACCTGCTGGTGCTGCGCAGCGAGCTGGACAGCCGCCCTGCCGCCAGCGCCGGCCCCAATACCGCCGAGTTCGACGCCTTCCGCGCGCAGATGACGCGCAACATCAACACCCTGCAGAGCCAGGTGATCAACCTGCAGCAGCAGCTCGACGCGCGCTGAGGCGTCGCGCTAAACGCACAAGCCCCGCAATGCGGGGCTTGTGCGTTTACGCTCGCGGCTGAAGCCCCTCCCACAGGCGCTGTGGGTGTTGCGGGAGGCGCTTCAGCGGCGCGTTTCGTTGCCGGGCTTACAGTCGCGGATAGTCGATATAGCCCACCGGGCCGGCGCTGTAGAAGGTCTGCGGCTGCGGTTCGTTGAGCGGCGCGTCCTGCTGCAGGCGGGCCGGCAGGTCCGGGTTGGCGATAAAGGGGATGCCGAAGGCCACCGCATCGGCCTTGCCCTCGGCCAGCCAGGCATTGGCCTGATCCTTGGTGAAACGCTCGTTGGCGATGAAGACGCCGCCGAAGGCTTCCTTCAGGCTCGGCGACAGGCTGTCGTCGGCTTCCTGCTCGCGGGCGCAGATAAAGGCGATGCCGCGCTTGCCCAGCTCGCGGGCGACGTAGGTGAAGGTCTCGGCGCGGTTGGCATCGCCCATGTCGTGGGCGTCGGCACGCGGCGCCAGGTGCACGCCGACGCGGCCGGCACCCCACACCTCGATGGCGGCATCGGTGACTTCCAGCAGCAGACGCGCGCGGTTCTCCAGGCTGCCGCCGTAGCGGTCGGTGCGCTGGTTGGTGCTGCTCTGCAGGAACTGGTCGAGCAGGTAGCCGTTGGCGCCGTGGATCTCCACGCCGTCGAAACCGGCGGCCTTGGCGTTCTCCGCGCCCTGGCGGTAGGCCTCGACGATATCGGCGATTTCCTCGGTTTCCAGCGCGCGCGGGGTGACGAACTCCTTGATCGGGCGCACCAGGCTGACGTGGCCGGCCGGCTTGATCGCGCTCGGCGCCACCGGCAGTTCGCCGTTCAGGTAGATCGGGTCGGAGATGCGCCCGACGTGCCACAGCTGCAGGACGATCTTGCCGCCGTTGGCGTGCACCGCCTTGGTCACGTTGCTCCAGCCGCGGATCTGCGCCTCCGACCAGATGCCGGGGGTGTCCGGGTAGCCGACGCCCATCGGCGTGACCGCGGTGGCCTCGCTGATGATCAGCCCGGCCGAGGCGCGCTGCACGTAGTACTCGGCCATCAGCGCGTTGGGCACGCGGCCTTCGTCGGCGCGGGTGCGGGTCAGTGGCGCCATGATGATGCGGTTGTTCAGGGCGAGGTCGCCGATCTGGATCGGGTCGAAGAGCGTGGGCATGGTGAATCCTCCGTGGGGAGCGATTGGGAAAAGGATGTTCAGAGTTGCTGGCCGAGGCGTTCGACGAAGGCCTGGATGGTCGCCTCGTTGCGCTTGAAGAAGTGCCACTGGCCAACCTTGCGGCTGCTCACCAGACCGGCGCGCTGCAGGGTGGCCAGGTGCGCCGACACGGTGGACTGCGACAGCCCGCAGCGCTGGTTGATCTTGCCGGCGCACACGCCGATCTCGAGCGGATGCTCCTGGTCGGCGAAGTGGCGCTCGGGCTCCTTCAGCCAGTGCAGGATGTCGCGCCGCACCGGGTGGGCGAGGGCTTTGATGATGGCGTCGAGGTCCATGGTGTGGGTTCGCTGTATCGGCATGGGACGAACCTTATATCGGTCTGTGGCGATATACAGATCGTTTGTGCCGATAGCCGTTATCGACGGCTTCGATTCTGCGAGGCGGCCGGTTAAGCTCGGCGCATGAACTACCTGGCCCACCTGCACCTCGGCGGCGCTGCCCCGCCGCAACTGCTTGGCAGCCTCTACGGCGATTTCGTCAAGGGGCCGCTGGGCGGGCAGTGGCCGGCGGAAATCGAGGCGGCCATCCGCCTGCACCGGCGCATCGACGCCTTCACCGACAGCCACCCGCTGCAGGCGCGTGCGCGGGCGCGCTTCCCCGCCGCGCGGCGGCGCACGGCCGGCATGCTGCTGGATCTGTTCTTCGACCACTGCCTGGCGCGCGACTGGGCCGACTATGCCGAGCAGCCGCTGGAGGCCTTTACCGCGCGGGTGTACCGGGTGCTGGCCGACGAGCCCCAGCTGCCCGGGCGCCTGGCGCTGATCGCGCCGCGCATGGCGGCGCAGGACTGGCTCGGCAGCTACCGCGAGTTCGCGGTGCTGGAGCAGGTGATCGCCGGCATGCAGCGGCGGCTGTCGCGACCGCAGCTGCTCGACGGCAGCCTGGGCGAGCTGGAGCGCCTGTACCAGCCGCTGAGCGAGGATTTCCGCGCCTTCTACCCCGAGCTGATGGCGTTCGCCCGCGGCGAGCGGGGTTGAGGCGATTGCCCCGGTGCGCCACGCGCACCGAGGTTACCCCGTCGGCTGCAGGCGCAAACGGCGGATCAGCCATTTCTCCAGTTCGGCGACGACGAACAGCGCCAGCCCGGCCAGCACCACCCGCGCCCACTGCGCCGCATCCAGCGCGGTGGAGTGGAACAGCCGCTGCAGCGGCGGGGCATAGGTGTACAGCGCCTGCAGCAGCAGGCAGGCGGCGATGGCCAGCAGCACGGCGCGGCTGCCGAACAGGCCGTCGAGGCTGAGCACCGAGGCGAAGATGCGCCGGCTGTTGATCAGGTAGAACACCTCGCACATCACCACCGCGTTCAGCGCCATGGTCCGCGCGCTGTCCAGCCCGGTGCCGTTGTCCAGCTCCCAGAGGAACAGGCCGATGCCGGCGCCGGCCATCAGCAGCGACACCAGCAGCACGCGCCAGACGAAGAAGCCCGACAGCAGCGGCTCGTTCGGCGCCCGTGGCGGGCGGTCCATCAGCCCGGCCTCGGCCGGCTCGAAGGCCAGCGCCAGGCCCAGGGTCACCGAGGTGACCATGTTGATCCACAGCACCTGCGCCGGGGTCAGCGGCAGGGTCAGCTGGAACAGGATGGCGGCGATCACGATCAGCGCCTGGCCGCCGTTGGTGGGCAGGGCGAAGAGGATGAACTTCTTCAGGTTGTCGTAGATCGCCCGGCCCTCGCGCACGGCACCGGCGATGGTGGCGAAGTTGTCGTCGGCCAGCACCACCTCGGCCGCCTCCTTGGCCGCCTCGGTGCCCTTGTCGCCCATGGCCACGCCGACGTCGGCGCGTTTCAGCGCCGGGGCGTCGTTGACCCCGTCGCCGGTCATCGCCACCACCTCGCCGCTGGCCTGCATGGCCTGCACCAGGCGCAGCTTGTGCTCGGGGCTGGCGCGGGCGAACACCTCGACGCCGGGCAGCACCTGGCGCAGCTGGCGCTCGTCGAGCAGCTCCAGTTCGGCGCCGGTCAGCGCCGGCAGGCCGACGCCGATGCCCAGCTGGGCGCCAATGGCGCGGGCGGTCTCGGCGTGGTCGCCGGTGATCATCTTGACCCGGATGCCGGCGCGCTGGCATTCGGCCACGGCGGCGATGGCTTCCTCGCGCGGCGGGTCGATGATGCCGACCAGCGCCAGCAGGCACATGCCGCCTTCCACGTCGGCGAAACTCAGGCTGCGCTGGGAGGCGTCGGCCGGGCGGCTGGCGATGGCCAGCAGGCGCAGGCCGCGGGCGGCCAGGTCGGTGGCCTGGCGCCGCCAGTAGTCGGCGTCCAGCGGCTGGCTGCCGCCGTCGGCGCCGCGCTGCTCGCGGCACATCTCCAGCAGGCGCTCCGGCGCGCCCTTGAGGTAGATCAGGCCATGGCCCTGGTGGTCATGGTGCAGGCTGGCCATAAAGCGGTGCTCGGACTCGAAGGGGATGGTGTCGCTGCGCGGCAACTGGGCGTGCAGGGTGGCGGCGTCCAGGCCGGCCTTGAGCGCCAGGGTGTGCAGCGCACCCTCGGTGGGGTCGCCCTGCAGGCGCCAGGTGCCGCCGGCGTCCTGCTGCAGCTGGGCGTCGTTGCACAGCGCGGCGGCGCGGGCGATTTCCAGCAGCGCGGCATCCGGTTCCATCAACGCGCCGTCCAGGTGGAAGGCGCCTTGCGGGGCATAGCCGACGCCGCTGACGTCGAGGATGCGGCTGGCGCTGACCACGCGCTGCACGGTCATCTCGTTGCGCGTCAGGGTGCCGGTCTTGTCCGAGCAGATCAGCGTCACCGAACCCAGGGTCTCCACCGCCGGCAGGCGGCGGACGATGGCGTTGCGCCCGGCCATGCGCTGCACGCCGAGGGCGAGGATCACCGTCATCAGCGCCGGCAGCCCCTCGGGGATGGCCGCGGCGGTCAGCGCCACCACCATCATGAACATCTCGGCCGGGTCCTGGCCGTGCCAGAAGGTGCCGAGGGCGAAGGTGGCCAGGGCGAAGATCAGGATGGCCAGCGCCAGCCAGCGGCTGAACTGCTCGATCTGCCGCAGCAGCGGGGTGGTCATTGCCTGCACCTGTTGCAGCATGGCGCCGATGCGGCCCAGTTCGGTGGCGGCGCCGGTGGCCACCACCAGGCCGCTGGCCTGACCGCTGGCCACCAGGGTGCCGGAATAGGCCATACAGCGGCGGTCGCCGAGGGCGGCATCGGCCTGGCAACGGGCCAGGGATTTCTCCACCGGCAGCGATTCGCCGGTCAGCGCCGCTTCCTCCACCAGCAGGTTCTTCACGCTGAGCAGGCGCAGGTCGGCCGGCACCTTGTCGCCGGAGGCGAGCAGGACGATATCGCCGGGCACCAGCTGCTCGGCGTCGATCTCCAGGCGCTCGCCGCCGCGCAGCACCAGGGCACGCGGCGACAGCAGGTTGCGGATGGCGTCGAGGGCGTTCTCCGCCTTGCCTTCCTGGATAAAGCCGATCACCACGTTGATCAGCACCGCCGCGAGGATCACCCCGGTGTCGACCCAGTGGCCGAGCAGGGCGGTGATCAGGGCGGCGGCCATCATCATGTACAGCAGCACGTTGTGGAACTGGTACAGCAGGCGCAGCAGCGGGCCGCGCCGCTTGGGCGGCGGCAGCCGGTTGGGGCCGTGCAGCTGCAGGCGGGCGGCGGCCTCGCGCTGCTCCAGGCCGCTCGACGAGCTGCGCTGGGCCTCCAGTGCTTGTTGTGGAGTCAGTTCGTGCCAGGCGTTGTCAGAGTGTTCAGGGAGCCGAGTGTCCATTCGGGTGTCTCTGTTCGATGTCCCGCTAGGACCTTAGTCGGTTTCTCCGCGCCTGGCCTGATCTGCATCAAGCATCGGGGGGCTGTCCAGGCGCTCAACGGAGCGGGCCAGATGCCTGCCGAGGAGGATGAGATGAACAAGATACTGGTGGCGACCGACCTTTCCGAGCGCTCGGCACATGCCATGCAGCGCGCCGTGCAGTTGGTGCGAAGTCAGGGCGGCGGGGACTGGAGCCTGGTGCATGCGGTCGATGACGATGCGCCGACGGTATTCGTGCAGAATCAGGTGCGTCAGGCCGAGACCCTGCTGCAGGCGCAGGCCGAGCGTCTGGCCGAGCAGGCCGGCAGCCGGCCGCGAGTGGTGGTCGACAGTGGCGACCCGGCCTCGCTGCTGGTGGCGAGTGCACAGGAGCTGGCGGCCGACCTGCTGGTGGTGGGGGCGCACCGCAAATCGATGTTGCGCGATTTCTTCGCCGGTACCACCCTCGAGCGGCTGGTGCGCAGCAGCCATCTGCCGGTGCTGCGGGTCAATGGGCCGGTGATGCACGAGTACCGTAGCGCGCTGCTGGCGCTGGATCTATCCAGCAGCACTTCGCAGCAGGCCTTGCGTCGGGTACGGGAACTGGGGTTGCTGGACTCGCTGGATCTCGCCGCGGCCTGCGCCCTGGAGCTGCCTTCGAGCGGCACGATGACGGAGGCGGGGCTCGGCCCGGCGTTGCTGGAGAATCAGCGCAGCGCCGCCCGTGATCAGGCTGTCGCCCAGCTTCGCGAGGAAGGGGTGGAGCTGGCAGCTGAGTGCCTGCATGTCGCGTTTGGTTCTCCCGAGCGGGTGATCGGCGAGGCCCTGCAGCAGTCGGGCGCCGATCTGCTGGTGCTCGGCACCCATGCGCGCCAGGGACTCGCGCGTTTCGTCCTGGGCAGCGTGGCCAGTCGTCTGCTGGCCGAGGTGGATTGCGATGCGCTGATCGTGCCGCCGTCGGCCTGAGAAAGGCCTGTGCTGCAATCAGCGCCGCCCACAGCTCCTGGATGGCCGGCCTGGTGTGGGCTTCAGGCGGCCTCGCGCTGGGCTGCCGGCGCGTCCAGCTGTAGGGCGGTGGCGATGCGGCTCTGCGCCTGGCGCGCCAGTTCGTTGCGGCTGGCGCTGTTGCTGGCGATCGGCGCCAGCAGCTGGATCTGCACCTCGCCGGCCTGGCTGCGCAGCAGGCGCAGCAGGTGGCTGAGCATGTCGTCGTCGCCGACGAAGGGCGCCACCGGGCACGGCTGGCCGCCGCGCAGGTAGCGGATGGCCACCGGTTGCAGCGGCACGCCGCTGTCGATCGCGCTCGCCAGCAGGCGTCCGTGGAAGGTGCGCAGGCCCTGGCCGTCGGTGGTGGTGCCCTCGGGGAAGATCAGCAGGTGGCGGCCGCGTTGCAGATGGCGACCCAGCTGCTGGCCGACCAGGTTGCTGTCGCCCGAGCCGCGGCGGATGAACAGGGTGCCGGCCTTGTGCGCCAGCCAGCCGGCCAGCGGCCAGGTGCGCACCTCGGCCTTGGACAGGAAGGAGATCGGCTGCAGCGCGCCGAGCAGCGGGATGTCGGTCCAGGACACGTGGTTGGCGACCCATAGCATGGGCTGCGCGGGCAGCTCGCCTTCGACGCGCACGCGAAACGGCAGGGCGCCGCTGAGGCGCGCGAGGAACCAGCGGGTCAGGCGTTGGCGCAGGGCCATCAGGTCGTGGCGCACCAGGCGTTCACACAGGCTGACCACGCCGGCCAGCAGGGCGCCGCAGGCGATTACCAGCAGCAGGTGGGCCAGGCGAAGGGACAGACGCAGTTGGGCCATCGGGGCCTCCGCTTAAGGATGAGTGGCGGCATTATCCATGCACAGGAGCGTTTGGCGATGCCTGGCTGTCTGGCTGTAGGTTGGGTCGAGCAGCGACGGAGCCCAACGACAGCGGGGCGGCGCAACGCCGACGTGTGGCCGCACATCGCCCGTTGGGCATCGCTGCGCTCAGCCCAACCTACACGGCCGCCTTGAAGTGGCGGGCATAGCGCGGGCACAGCTCGTCGCGCTTGAGCAGGATGAACACGTCGGCGACCTGGAAGTCGCGGTCCCAGCAGGGTTCGCCGCAGATCTTCGCGCCCAGGCGCATGTAGGCCTTGAGCAGCGGCGGCATCTCGGCGATGACGTTGCCCGGCACGTCCAGTTGCGGCAGCGGGTGCCTGGGTTCGGCGCGCAGGTGTTCGGTGCACAGGTAGCGTTCGCGCAGGCGTTGCATGATCGCCTGGGCCTGGATGCCGCCGTCCTGCATGGAGATGCTGGCGCAACCCATCAGGTAGCGGTAGCCGCCCTCGTTGAGCACCTCGGCCAGTTCGCCCCAGAGCACGGCGATGGTGGCGCCGTTGCGGTAGGCGCCATCGACGCAGGTGCGACCGATCTCCAGCACCGGGCCCTGCAGCCCGGCCAGGCCGTGCAGGCTGAATTCCTCTTCGCTGTAGTAGCGGCCGAGGCCGGCGGCGGCCTGGTGGTCGAGCAGGCGGGTGGTGGCCACCAGCTCGCCGCTGTTCATATCACGCACACCGATATGCCGGCAGTGAATGTCGTAGTCGTCCATGTCCAGGCCCAGTTCGGCGCCGTTGAGCTTGGCGTCGAATTCGGCGCTGAACACCCGGTAGCGCAGGGCCTGGGCCTCGCGCAGGGCGGCGGGACCCACCAGGCGTTCGGCCTGCAGGCGGCGTGCGGTGTTGGGTGCAGTCTGGGTCATGCCTGAGCCTCCTTAAAGCCGGCTTTCGGGACTTGCAGCCGGTCGATCTTGTTGGGCAAAGTCAGGCTAGGTAGCCGCGGTGTCACCACCGTGAAGCTTTTTTGATGCTTGTGTGACGGCCGCCGGCCGTTGCCTGGAGGGAATACGCGATGCCCTGGTCAACCCTGCTGCAACCCGCTGCCCGCCTGAGCGCCGAACAGGGCCTGGAGGACTGGTACGGCCGGCTGCTGCAACGCCTGGGCGGGGCGCCGCAGCCGTTCGAGCTGGCCCTCGGCGGGCGCCTGGCGGCGACGCCGGGGCTGGCCTTTCTCGCCGGCTACCAGGCGGCGCTGCGCGTGCTGTGGCCGGCGGCGCCCTGGTCGGCCGGCGCGCTGTGCGTCACCGAAGGGCGTAGCACGCGGCCGGCGGATATGCACACCCGTATCGACGGCCTGCATATCGACGGGCGCAAGGACTTCGTCACCGCCGCCGAGTGCGCCGACTGGCTGCTGGTGGCGGCGCGCGAGGACGGCCCGGGCGAGGCGCCGCGCCTGGTGCTCGGCGTGGTGCGCCAGGGCGCGCCCGGGGTGCGCATCGAGGCGCTGCCGGCACTGCCGCTGATGCCGGATATCGGCCACGCCCGCCTGCATCTGCAGCAGGCGCAGTGCGAGCGTCTGGCCGGCGACGGCTGGGCCGACTACGTGAAACCCTTTCGCAGCATCGAGGACGTCCACGTGCTCGCCGCGCTGTGCGCCTGGCTGCATGGCGTCGGCCAGGAATGCGCCTGGCCCGAGGCCCTGCAGCTGCGCCTGCTGGCGCAGTTGGCCGGCTGCGCCGAGGTGGCCCGGCAGTGCCCGAGCGCGGCGCCCACGCACCTGCTGCTGGCCGGCCTGTTCGCCCAGCAGCGAGCGCTGGCGGCCGAGCTGGACGCCGCCTTCGCCGCCGGCCCGGCGCCCTGGGCGGCGTTGTGGCAGCGCGACCAGGGCCTGCTGCAGATCGCCGAAGGCGCGCGGGCCAAGCGCCTGGAGAAGGCGCGGCAGATTGTCGCCCGGGCTTGATCCATATCAGTACGCCGCACAGGGCGCGGCCCTAAGGTTGCCTCGCGTTTCGTCTACGAGGTTTCCATGCGCCGCGAGCCCATCGTGCTGTTCGATAACGGCAGCCACCAATGCCTGATGTTCGATGACCTGGTCAGCGGCGAGGGCGTGCAGTCCAACCAGTTCCTGATCACCGACCACGAGCAGTACCTGCTGCTCGATCCGGGCGGCGACCTGACCTACACGCCGCTGTCGCTGGAGCTGTCCAAGCACATCCCGGTGCAGGACCTGACCTACATCTTCGCCTCGCACCAGGACCCGGACATCATCGCCTCGCTGGACAAGTGGCTGCTGCACACCCGGGCGCGGGTGATCTGCTCCAAGCTGTGGGCGCGCTTTCTGCCGCACCTGACCGCCAACTACCTGGCGTTGAGCCGCGGCATCAACACCTTCGATCGCATCATCGCGCTGCCCGACCGCGGCCAGAGCATCGCGCTGGGCCAGTGCACGCTGAAGGCGGTGCCGGCGCATTTCCTCCATTCGGTGGGCAACTTCCAGCTGTACGACCCGGTGAGCAAGATCCTCTTCTCCGGCGACATGGGCGCCTCGCTGGTGGACGACGCCAACCCGGTGCGCGACTTCGTCAATCACCTACCCAACATGGAGGGCTTCCACCGCCGCTACATGGCCGGCAACAAGGCCTGCCGGCTGTGGGCGGCGATGGTCCGCGAGATGGACGTGGCGATGATAGTGCCGCAGCACGGCCGGCCCTTCGTCGGTGCGGAGATGATCAGCGCCTTCCTCTACTGGATCGAGAACCTCGAATGCGGCCTCGACCTGATGGGGCCGGAGGACTATCGCCTGCCGAGCTGAGGCGCGCTCGGTGGCTTGGCTGCGATGGGGCGGGTGGAGCGCGGCGCGCCCCTGTTGGGCTGCGCTCGGCGCCAACCCACCTTTGCCCGCGTGCAGGGGCGGTGCGGCGCTTCAAGCGGTCACCGGCTCCGTGCTAGGGTGCGCCTCGATTTCCTAGCGAGGCCGCCCATGAGCCCCTTTTCCCTTCGCCGTATGAGCCTGCTGCTCGGCCTCAGCCTGTTGGCCGGCATCGTCCGGGCCGAGTCCTGGCCGCAGCCGGACTGGCAAACCGTCCCCCACAGCGACAGCCCGGCGCTGGCCGCGCTGGAGGCCTACGCCTTTCCGCCGCGCGACGACGCCACGCGCCTGGGCGTGCGCAGCGATGCGCTGCTGGTGGTGCGCGACGGCCGGATCGTCTACGAACGCTACGCCGCGCCAACCACGGCGGACAGCGCGCACCTGACCTGGTCGATGGCCAAGAGCCTGCTCGCCACCACCCTCGGCGTGGCCTACGGCGAGGGCCGCTTCAAGCTGGACGCGCCGGTGGCCAAGTACTACCCGGCGATGGCCGAGCACCCGCAGGTCAAGGTCGGTCACCTGCTCAACTGGGCCTCGGGCCTGGCCTGGCAGGAGGACTACGAGTACGCGCCGCTGAAGTCCTCGGTGATCGCCATGCTCTACACCCGCGGTCGCGACGACATGGCCGGCTTCGCCGCGGCGCATGCCGCCGATGCCGCGCCGGGGGTGCGCTTTCGCTACTCCAGCGGCGACAGCAACCTGCTGGCCGCCGCGCTCAAGGGCATGGTCGGCGCCGAGGCCTACCCCGACTATCCCTGGACCGCGCTGTTCGAGCCGCTGGGCATCGCCAGCGCGACCTGGGAGCGCGACGGCGCCGGCACCTTCGTCGCCTCGTCCTACGCCTACATGAGCGCCCGCGACCTGGCCCGCGTCGGCCTGCTGCTGCAGCGCGGCGGCCGCTGGGGCGAGCGCCAGCTGCTGCCGCCGGCCTGGGTCGAGTTCGTCGCCACGCCGTTCGCCGGCTACCAGCCGCAGACGGCCAAGCCCGGCGACGCGGTGCCCGGCGCCCATTGGTGGCTCAACGCCGAACTGCCCGGCGCCGCGCGGCCCTGGCCGGATGCGCCGGCCGATACCCTGGCCGCCCTCGGCCACTGGGGCCAGGGCCTGTACGTGCTGCCCGAGGAGAAACTGGTGGTGGTGCGCTACGCCGACGACCGCGACGGCAGCTACAGTCATAACGAACTGCTCAAGCGCGTGCGTGCGGCCTTCGCCGAGGAGGTGCAGCCATGATCCGTCGTCGTCCCTGGCTTACCCTGCTGCTGTTGCTGGTCATCGTGCTGATCGCCCTGGCCTGGCCCAATCGCGCGCACCTGGCGGCGTTCCCCGACATCATCGGCGCCTACACCGCCAAGGAGTACTGCTCCTGCCGTTACGTCAGCGGCCATCCGGCGGCCTATTGCGAAGGTTACGTCGCCCAGTACGTGCCGATCGGCAGCCTGCGCGACGATACGGCCGGCAAGCGGGTGACCGCCAGCGGCCTGGGCCGCACCCACAGTGCCGCCTGGCTGGGCGCGCGCCAGGGCTGCCAGCTGTTGCCGAACGACTAGCGACCAACCCTCTCCCCGCAATGGGAGAGGGGAGCCTAACCCCACGATCTTGAGCCAATGGCACCGGAGCAGGGCGCCGGGCTTTGCAAGCCCGGCTGCGGCGACTATCGTTGCGCCTGGTCATGCCGTTTGCCGAGTCCCCATGCGTCGTTCGCTGTTTGCCCTGTTGCTGGCTGCCGCCTTGCCCGTCCAGGCCGATTGGTACCTGGACAACGAGTCCTCGCGGCTGTCCTTTATCTCCACCCACTCCGGCAACCTGTCGGAGGTGCACCGCTTCCTCACCCTGCACGGCCAGATCACCGCCGACGGCCGCGCCCGCCTGCGTATCGAGCTGGACTCGCTGAGCACCGGCATCCCGCTGCGCGACGAGCGCCTGCGCGCCATGCTGTTCGACACCGAGCGCCTGCCCGAGGCGCGGGTCGCCGCGCAGGTGAACCTGGCGCAGCTCACCGACCTGGCGCCGGGTGCGCAGCTGGAACTGCGCCTGCCGCTGACCCTGACCCTCAACGAGCGCGCGCGCCAGCTGGAGGCCGAGCTGCTGGTCACCCGCCTGGACGACCGCCGCTTCCAGGTGGTCAGCCTGGCGCCGCTGGTGCTGCACGCCGAGGACTTCGGCCTGGCCAGCGGCATCGAGGCGCTGCGCAAGGTGGCCGACCTGTCCGCCATCAGCCTGTCGGTGCCGGTGGGTGCGGTGCTGATCTTCACTGCTCGCTGATGCGCGGCGCGATCTTCCCCTGGCGCGGCGGCAACCGCTTCGCCCTGCTGCTCGACGGCCCGCAGTTCTTCCCGCGCATGCTCGCCGCCATCGACGCCGCCGAGCGCCAGGTCGAGCTGGAGCTGTACCTGGTCGAGGACGGCCAGTGCAGCGAGCGCCTGGTCGCCGCGCTGTGCCGGGCGGCGGCGCGCGGCGTGGCGGTGCGCGGGCTGTTCGACGCCTTCGGCTCCGCCGGCCTGGGCCAGGCGCTGCGCCAGCGCCTGCAGGCGGCCGGGGTGCAGCTGCGCTGGTACAACCCGCTGCGCTGGCGCCGCGGCCTGCGCAACTTCCAGCGCGACCACCGCAAGCTGCTGCTGGTCGACCGGCGCCTGGCCTATGTCGGCGGCACCGGCGCGACCGACCAGTTCTGGCTGCCGGAGCAGGCCGACAGCGCCTGGCACGAGGTCATGGTGGAGATCGAAGGGCCACTGGTGCACGACTGGCAGCAGCTGTTCGAGTACCAGTGGCAGGCCTGCCTGGCGCGCTTCGCCTGGCAGCCGCCGCGGCTGCCGGGGCTGCGCAAGCTACCGGGCAATCCACCGGCGGGGCAGGGCCTGGGCCGGGTGGCCTACGCCGATGCGGCGCAGCACCGCGACATCCTGCAGTCGCTGGTGCGCGCGCTGCGCGTGGCCAAGCATCGGGTATGGCTGGCCACGCCCTATTTCCTGCCGACCTGGAAGGTGCGCCGGGCGTTGCGCCGGGCCGCGGCCAGCGGCGTCGAGGTGCGCCTGCTGCTGACCGGCCGGCACACCGACCACCCGCCGGTGCGTTTCGCCGGCCAGCGCTACTACCCGCGCCTGCTCAAGGCCGGGGTGCGCATCTTCGAGTACCAGCCGCGCTTCCTGCACCTGAAGATGGTGCTGGTGGACGACTGGGTCAGCGTCGGCTCGTGCAACTTCGACCACTGGAACCTGCGCTTCAACCTCGATGCCAACCTTGAGGCGCTCGACCCCGAGCTGACCGCCGCGGTGACGGCCAGCTTCGTCGCCGACTTTGCCGCCAGCGCCGAGATCACCCTCGACGAGTGGCGCGCGCGGCCCTGGTGGGGGCGCCTGCAGCAGCGCCTGTGGGGCTGGCTGGATCGCCTGGCGGTCAACCTGCTCGATCGCTGGCGCTGAACGCCACGCAACACCGGCCCGCCCCCTGGGAAAGTTCCCCGTTGGCCTGATGTTCCGTCATTCAGCAGCCTGAGGGTGGGCGCGTGCCGCCCGCGCCAGGGCGCCATTCATACTTTCGGGCGACAGATGAAATCCCTCCTTGGTGCGCTTATCCGGGCGTCGGTCGCTGCGTAGGGTGCAGGGCAGTCGCACCCCAACATCAGGAGACCCGCATGACAAGAACAACAGGGCCCGGAATCTTCCAGCCGCACACCTTGGCCTTGGCCGTCGCCGTCGGATTCGCCGCCCCCGCGCAGGCCATCACCTTCAATATCGGCGAGATCGAGGGCCAGTTCGACAGCTCGCTGTCGGTCGGCGCCAGCTGGTCGGTGCGTGGCGCGGACCCGGATTTCGTCTCCGTCGCCAGTGGCGGCAAGGCCTCCTCGCGCACCTCGGACGACGGCCGGCTGAACTTCAAGAAGGGCGAGACCTTCTCGAAGATCTTCAAGGGCATTCACGACCTCGAGCTGAAGTACGGCGACACCGGTGTGTTCGTCCGTGGCAAGTACTGGTACGACTTCGAGACCAAGGACGAGAGCCGGCTGTTCTACGACATCGAGGATCACAACCGCAAGACCGCCGCGCAAAGTTCAGGTGCGGAAATCCTCGACGCCTTCATCTACCACAACTACAGCCTCGGCGATCTGCCGGGCAGCGTGCGGGTCGGCAAGCAGGTGGTCAGCTGGGGCGAGAGCACCTTTATCGGCAACAGCATCAACTCGATCAACCCCATCGACGTCGCCGCCTTCCGCCGCCCCGGCGCCGAGATCAAGGAAGGTCTGATTCCGGTCAACATGCTTTACGTCTCGCAGAGCCTGAGCGACAACTTCTCGGCCGAGGTGTTCTATCAGCTGGAGTGGGACCAGACCGTGGTCGACAACTGCGGCACGTTCTTCTCCACCTCCGACGTGGTCGCCGACGGCTGCGAGGATCGTCTCGTGGTGTTCGGCCCGGACCTGCCGCCGGGCGAGTCGACCAACTCCTTCGTCGACAACGCCTACATTCCCCGCGCCGGGGACCGCGACGCGCGCGACAGCGGCCAGTACGGCCTGGCCCTGCGCTGGTTCGCCGAACAGCTCAACGACACCGAGTTCGGCCTCTACGCGCTGAACTACCACAGCCGCAACCCGGTGTTCAGCACCATCCGCACCACCACGCCGAACTTCGTCAGCTTCATTCCCGGTGCGCCGAACGCGCGCTACTTCATCGAGTACCCGGAGGACATCCGCCTCTACGGCCTGAGCTTCCAGACCAACGTCGGCGGCACTGCGCTGTCCGGCGAGATCAGCTACCGGCCGAACATGCCGATGCAGATCAACTCCACCGACCTGTCCTTCGCCGCCCTCGGCCTGCCGTTCAACCCGGTGTTCGAGAGCGGTCACGCGCAGAACGTCGCCAGCGCCGATCTCCACGGCTACGAGCGCAAGCCCTTCACCCAGGCACAGCTCACCGCGGTGCAGTTCATCGATCGGGTGCTCGGCGCCAGCCGCCTGACCCTGCTCGGCGAGGTGGGCTGGAACCACATCGGCGGGATCAAGGACGACCCCAGCGAGCTGCGCTTCGGCCGCGACCCGATCTACGGTGCCGGCGAGTTCAGCGCGCCGGGTGTGTGCGCCGCGTTCAACGCCGCCAACCCGGACGAATGCCAGGGCGACGGCTTCCACACCGACACCTCCTGGGGCTACCGCCTGCGCGCCAGCGCCGACTACAGCAACGTCTTCGCCGGGGTCAACCTGACGCCGAGCGTGGCCTGGTCGCATGACGTCGACGGCTACGGGCCCAATTTCAACGAGGGCAGCAAGGCCATCAGCATCGCCCTGAATGCCGACTACCAGAACACCTACAACGCCAGCCTCAGCTACACCGATTTCTTCGGCGGTGAGTACAACACCATCACCGATCGCGACTTCGTGGCCCTGAGCTTCGGTGTGAACTTCTGATCAACCACGCGCAAAGGATCCGTACCCGATGAAAACTACAAGAATCCTGCAAAGCGGAGCGCTGGCCCTGACCCTGCTGGCGACCGGTGTGATGGCCGCCGTCTCCGAACAGGAGGCTGCGCAACTGGGCACCAGCCTGACCCCGCTCGGCGCGGAGATGGCCGGCAACGCCGACGGCAGCATCCCCGCTTGGACCGGCGGCCTGCCGAGCAACGCCGGCGCGGTCGACGGCAAGGGCTTCCTCGCCGACCCGTTCGCCGCCGAGCAACCGCTGTTCACCATCACCGCGGCCAATGCCGAGCAGTACCGCGACAAGCTGTCCGCCGGCCAGCTGGCGATGCTCAAGCGCTACGCCGACAGCTACAAGATCCCGGTCTACCCGACTCATCGCAGCGCTGCGGTGCCCGACGAGATCTACGCCGCAGCCAAGCGCAGCGCCCTCCATACCACGGCGGTGGACGGCGGCAACGGCCTGCAGAACTTCGCCGACAGCCGCTACTACGCCTTCCCGATCCCCAAGAATGGCATCGAGGTGGTGTGGAACCATATCACCCGCTACCGCGGCGGCAACGTGCGGCGCTGGATCACCCAGGCCACTCCGCAGACCGGCGGTTCCTACAGCCTGGTGCGGTTCGAGGACGAGGTGGCGTTTCCCGCCGACATGCCCGACATCGATGCGGACAAGGCGAGCAACGTCCTGCTCTACTTCAAGCAGCGGGTGACCGCGCCGGCGCGCCTGGCGGGCAACGTGCTGCTGGTCCACGAGACCATCGACCAGGTCAAGGAGCCGCGCCTGGCCTGGCTCTACAACGCCGGTCAGCGCCGCGTGCGCCGCGCCCCGCAGGTCGCCTACGACGGCCCGGGCACCGCCGCCGACGGGATGCGCACCGCCGACAACTTCGACCTGTTCTCCGGCGCCCCGGATCGCTACGACTGGAAGCTGGTGGGCAAGAAGGAGATGTACATCCCCTACAACAGCTACAAGCTCGATTCGCCCACGCTGAAGTACGACGACGTGCTTAAGGCCGGGCATATCAACCAGGACCTGACCCGCTACGAGCTGCACCGGGTCTGGGAAGTGGAGGCCACGCTGAAGTCCGGCGAGCGCCACATCTACGCCAAGCGCCACATGTACTTCGACGAGGACAGCTGGCAGCTGGCGCTGGTCGACCACTACGACGGCCGCGGCCAGCTGTGGCGGGTAGCCGAGGGGCATGCGCAGAGCTACTACAACCACAAGGTGCCGGGCTACACCCTGGAAGCCCTGTACGACCTGATCGCCGGTCGCTATCTGGCGCTGGGTATGAAGAACGAGGAGAAGTCCGCCTACGCCTTCGGCTTCAAGGCCACCGGCGCCGACTACACGCCCGCCGCGCTGCGCACCGCCGGGGTGCGTTGAGTCCGGGTCAAGCGTCTCTCCATGTTCGGGCGGCCTGCGGGCCGCCTTTTTTATTGGCCCTCATCAGGGCCGGTGATACAGCTGTCGGCCGCGGGGATTGCGCACTAGCCTGCAATCAGCCGGTCCCCGCATAAGAACAATTCAGAGCCGCTATGACCGCTTACGCTCCCTCCACGCCCCTGGTCGTGCCGTCCTGTGGCAAGGGCGTGCCGCTGCGCCAGCCGCCGGGGCACATTCGCCGCGAGCCGTTGATCCAGCGCCTGCTCGAGCAGGATTGCCGCCTGCGTCTGCTGATCGCGCCGGCTGGCTTCGGCAAGTCGGTGCTGCTCGCCGATTGCGCCCGTGCCTGTCCCGCCGGGCGTCTGCCGGTGTGGCTCGGTTGCGCCGGCCAGGCCTGGTCGGCGGGCGAATTCTGCCGACAGCTGGCCGTGGCCCTCGGCTACCCGCCCGATTTCACCGAGGCTCAGCTGCTGGCGGCGCTGGCGCAAGAGCCACGCGCGCTGTGGATCATGCTCGACGATTACCCGCGCGAGCCCGACGCCGAACTCGATGCCTGCTTCGACCGCCTGCTCGCGGCCGCCGCGCCGGGGCTGAACTGGTGGCTCGGCAGCCGCCGGCGCCCGGCCTGCAACCTGCCCCGGCTGCTGCTCGAGGGCGAGCTGTTCGAGCTGGGCAGCGCCGACCTGGCGTTCAGCCTGGCCGAGGTCGATGCCTGGCTGGCGCAGTTCGATGGCCGCCGCGTGGCCGGCGCCGAGGCGCTGCGGGCGCAGACCTGGGGATGGCCGGCGGCCTTGCGCCTGCTCGCCGTCCAGGGCGAGCGCGAGGGGGCTGTCGCGCCCGGCTGCGCACTGCTGCGCGACTACGTCGAGCATGAGGTGCTGCGCGGCCTGCCGGACGAACTGCTGCAGGCGCTGCTGCAACTGGCGCAGCTGCCGCGCTTCTGCACCGAACTGTGCGAGCACCTGCTGGGGGTGGGCGAGGGCGCCGCCTGGTTGCAGGCATTGCGCGCCCGCGGCCTGTTCATCGAGGCGCTGGAGGGTGCCGCCGACTGGTTCGTGCTGTTCCCGCCGCTGGCCCAGGTGCTGCAGCGACGCGTCGGCGGCGGCAGCCAGAGCCTGCACCTGCACGCCAGCCAGTGGTTCGCCGCCCGCGGCGAGGTGCGACCGGCGGTGGAGCACGCGCTGCTCGGCGGACAGCCGGAGGTGGCGGCGAGCTTTCTCGAGCGCTTCACCGAGGAACAGTTGCTGCAGGGGCAGGAGCTGGCGCTGATCCTGCGCTGGCGCGGCGAACTGCCGGAGGACCTGCTGGCCAGTACGCCGCGGCTGATCCTGCTCAATGCCTGGGCGTTGTTGCTGGTGGGACGCCTGGATGAGGCGCAGGACTGCGCCGACCAGCTGGCGCGCTTTCAGCCGCGTGCCGATGGCGAGCGGCTGCGTGAGCTGTTCGCCCAGTGGCAGGCCATACGCGGTATCGCCGCCTATGGCCGCGGCTGCGCCGAGGAGGCCCGCGCTCATGTCCTCGAGGCGCTGGCCATGCTGCCGGAGGGGGCCTGGGCGCAGGCGTTGCTGTGCCGTTCGGTGTTGACCCAGATGGCCATCGGCGAGGGCCGTCTGGAGGATGCCCAGCTGCTGGGCTACGAGGCGCTGAAGCAGGCGCGGCGCTGCGGCAGCCTGGTGTTCGAGGCGCTGCTGGAGCTCGATCATGCGTTGTTACTGGAGGCCCGCGGCGAGTTCGGCCGCGCCCAGGCGCTGCTGCGGCGGGTGCTCGAGCAGCCGGACGGCGGGGTGTTGCGCAACACCCCGGTGTGCGGGCGGATTGTTCTGCGCCTGGGGCGTCTGGCCTTGCGCCTGGGCCGTGCGGAGGAGGCCCGCGAACAATTTCACGCCGGCCTCGCGGTTGCCCTGGAACATGGCGATCCCGGCGCCTTCCATGGCTACCTCGGCTTGGCCGAGCTGGCGGCGCGCCAGCGCGACCTGGCGGCGGCCTTCGCCCGCCTGGCCGAGGCCGAGCGCCTGATGCAGCGCCAGGGGGTGGCGGATTCGCTCTATCGGGGCGTGCTGTTGCTCGTCAGCAGCCGTCTGTGGTCGTGGCAGGGCCATCACGAGCGCGCCCGCGAGGCGCTCACCCGGGTGCTCGAACACTGGCGCAGGCATCAGGTCATGCTACCGCCGCCCAACTTTCCCGACCTGTTGCCGCGCCTGCATCACCTCTTGCTGCTGCTCGATCGGGACCAGGGCCGCGACATTGGCGAGGCGCTGCAGCGGCTGCTCGAGCGGGCGCTGGCCGAGGGGCGTCAGGCCCTGGCCTGCGAGTTCTGGCTGAGCTATGCCGAGGCCTGCACGGATGCCCCGACGGCGACTTGCGCCAGGCAGACCGGGCAGGCCCTGCGCCAGCGTTTGAACTACCAGGGCCTGTGGTTCGTCGCCGACGAGTTGCCGTTGCCGGCCGCGAGTGAGGGCGAGGCGGCCGCCGCGGAGGCCCCCTTGAGCGGCCGCGAGCTGGCGGTGCTGCAGCTGATCGCCCAGGGCTGTTCCAATCAGGAGATCGCCGACCGCCTGTTCATCTCCCTGCACACGGTCAAGACCCATGCACGGCGGATCAACGTCAAGCTCGGCGTACAGCGCCGCACCCAGGCGGTGGCGATGGCCAAGGCCTGGGGCTTGATGGGCGATTGAGCGGGCCCGCTCGCGTCGGCGAGCGGGCAGGGTGGTCAGCCGAGGAAGTAGAAGGCGCCGCAGATCACCACGCCCGAATACAGCAGCATGATCAGGCAGTAGCCCATGATGTCGCGCGCGCCGAGGCCGACGATGCCGAGCAGCGGCAGGGCCCAGAACGGCTGGATCATGTTGGTCCAGGCGTCGCCCCAGGCGATCGCCATGGCGGTGACGGTGGGCGACACGCCGAGGGCCTGCGCCGCCGGCAGCATGATCGGCCCCTGCACCGCCCACTGGCCGCCGCCGGACGGCACGAAGACGTTGACCACGCCGGCGCTGAGGAAGGCCAGCAGCGGGAAGGTGTCGGCCGACGACCAGGAGATGAAGGCCTCGGTGATCTGCCGGCCGAGGGAGATACCGTCGGCGTTGGCGCCCATCATCATGCCCATGATCCCGGCGTAGAAGGGAAACAGCAGGACGATGCCGCCGATGCCGCGCACGCTCTCGTCCACCGCGCGCATGTAGCGCTCCGGGGTGCCGTGCAGCAGCAGACCGCAGAACAGGAAGATGGCGATCACCACGTCGAGGCCGAGGACGAAGCCCTTGCTGGCGAAGTGGTTGAACAGGTAGATCGCCGCCATGGCCACCAACGCCAGGCCGAGGATGCGGCTGTCGTCCAGGCGCTGCGCCGGGGTTTCGCGCTCCGGCAGTTGGGCGTGGGATTCCACCAGCTTGGCGGCATCGGCGACCTTGGCGTCCTGGCGCGGGTGCATGGCACGGTTGAGCAGCGGCAGGCCGATGAACAGCAGGATGACTATGGTCAGGTTCAGCGGGCTGAACAGGGTCTCGCTGATGCTCACCGGCTCGCTCAGCACGCCGGCGGTGATGCGCGCCAGATCCGGGCCGCCGGTGGCCATGGACAGCGGGATGGAGCCGGCCAGGCCGCCATGCCAGACCAGGAAGCCGGAATAGGCCGAGGCCACCAGCAGCGGGTAGTCCACGCCTTGCACCTGGCGCGCCAGGGCGCGGGCGAACACGGCGCCGATCACCAGGCCGAAGCCCCAGTTGATCCAGCAGCCGAGCAGCGCCACCAGGGTGACCATGATGATGGCCTGGCCCGGCGTGCGCGCCATGCTGGCCAGGCGGTCGAGCTGGCGGTTGACCACCGGGGCGCTGGCCAGGGCGTGGCCGGTGACGAAGATCAGCGCCATCTGCATGGCGAAACCGAGCAGGGTCCAGAAACCGCTGCTCCAGTGTTGCACCATGGCCGGCAGCGACTGGCCGGTGGAGGAAATGCCGGCGACCAGCACGGCCAGGGTCAGCAGCGCGGAGAACACGAAGGGTGAGGGTAGGTAGCGCTGTACCAGACTCACGCTCAGGCGGGTGAGGGTGTTGAACATGGATGACGCCTCTTTTTTATGGTTGTGAAGTGGGGCTGACGGCCAGGCATGCGAGGTTGGCTGAGCCTGGGGTTGGGGTGGAAATGACAAAGCCCGGCACGAGGCCGAGCTGGTTATAGTCGTTGCCTGGTTGGGCTTCGGGGCTGCGCCCCTCGACCCAAGCTACGGCTTTGGCTTAGCGCTCGATGGCCAGCGCCACACCCTGACCGCCGCCGATGCACAGGGTGGCCAGGCCCTTCTTCGCATCGCGGCGGATCATCTCGTGCAGCAGGCTGACCAGCACACGGCAGCCCGAGGCGCCGATGGGATGGCCGAGGGCGATGGCGCCGCCGTTGACGTTGACCTTGGCCGCGTCCCAGCCCAGCTCCTGGCCGACCGCCAGGGCCTGGGCGGCGAAGGCCTCGTTGGCTTCGATCAGGTCCAGCTCGGCGAGGTTCCAGCCGGCCTTGTCCAGGCAGCGGCGGGTGGCCGAGACCGGGGCGATGCCCATGATCGCCGGGTCGACGCCGGCATTGGCGTAGGCCTTGATTCTGGCCAGCACCGGCAGGCCCAGTGACTGCGCCTTGGTCGCGCTCATCAGCAGCACGGCAGCGGCGCCGTCGTTAAGGCTGGAGGCGTTGCCGGCGGTGACGCTGCCGTCCTTCTTGAACGCCGGCTTGAGCTTGCCCAGCGCCTCGGCGGTGGTGCCGGCGCGCGGCTGTTCGTCGCGGGCGAAGGCGACGGGGTCGCCCTTGCGCTGCGGGATCAGCACCGGGGTGATCTCGGCGTCGAAGCGACCGGTCTCGATGGCCGTGCAGGCCTTCAATTGCGAGGCGGCGGCGAAGGCGTCCTGGGCGTCGCGGGAAATCCCGTATTTCTCCACCAGGTTCTCCGCGGTGATGCCCATATGGTAGTCGTTGAAGGCGTCCCACAGGCCGTCCACGATCATGCTGTCCTGCAGCTGGGCGTGGCCCATGCGCAGGCCGGTACGGGCCTTGGGCAGCACGTAGGGGGCCAGGCTCATGTTCTCCATGCCGCCGGCGATGATCACTTCGGCGTCGCCGCAGCGAATCGCCTGGGCGGCCAGGTGCAGGGCCTTCAGACCCGAGCCGCAGACCTTGTTCAGGGTCATGGCCGGCACGGCATGCGGCAGGCCGGCGCGGATCGCCGCCTGGCGTGCCGGGTTCTGGCCACTGCCGGCGGTGAGCACCTGGCCGAGGATGACTTCATCGACCTGAGCGGCGTCGAGGCCGGTCTGCTGCAGCAGGCGCTTGATCACGATGGCGCCGAGCTCGGGCGCGGGAATCTCGGCCAGGCTGCCCTGGAAGCTGCCGATGGCGGTGCGGGTGGCGGCGACTATGACGACGTCTTGCATGGGATGACTCCTCTCGGCTGATGGGCCGCATATTGTGGGAGGGAGCCGCGACGAGAAAGGCTCGCCGCTAAAGCGCCTCCCACAATGTAGAAAAACGCTGCGCAGACGCCGTGCGTGGTGGCGTCTGCGCAACGGTAGACAACTTAGAAGCTCATTTCCGGCACGTGGTCGGGCACGATCAGCTTGCCGGCGGTCTTGGCGACGATTTCCTCGACGCTCACCCCCGGCGCGCGCTCGCGCAGGACGAAGGCGTTGTTCTCGATTTCCAGGTAGGCCAGGTCGGTCAGCACCTTGCGGATGCAGCCGCAGCCGGTCAGCGGCAGGCTGCAGTGCTCCAGCAGCTTGGACTCGCCGTCCTTGGAGGCGTGGGTCATGGTGACGATGATGTTGTCGGCGCCGGCCACCAGATCCATGGCGCCGCCCATGCCCTTGACCAGCTTGCCGGGGATCATCCACGAGGCGATGTTGCCGCGTACGTCCACCTCGAAGGCGCCGAGCACGGTCAGGTCGACGTGGCCGCCGCGGATCATGGCGAAGGACTCGGCCGAGCTGAAGATCGACGCGCCCTTGACCGCGGTGACGGTCTGCTTGCCGGCGTTGATCATATCGGCGTCGACCTCGGCTTCCGTCGGGAAGGCGCCCATGCCGAGCAGGCCGTTCTCCGACTGCAGCATCACCTGCATACCCTCGGGCACGTAGTTGGCCACCAGGGTGGGGATGCCGATGCCGAGGTTGACGTAGTAGCCGTCCTGCAGTTCGCGGGCGACGCGCTGGGCCATCTGTTCACGGGTCAAAGCCATGGTCGTCTCTCCTCAGGCGCGCAGGGTGCGTTTTTCGATGCGTTTTTCGAAGCTGCCGCAGATCAGCCGGTCGACGTAGATGCCGGGGGTGTGGATCTGCGTCGGGTCCAGCTCGCCGGGCTCGACTATTTCCTCCACCTCGACCACGGTGATGCGTCCGGCGGTGGCCACCACCGGGTTGAAGTTCTGCGCGGTGTGGCGATAGACCACGTTGCCGAAGTGGTCGGCCTTCCAGCCCTTGACGATGGCGAAGTCGCCGGTGATGGCCGGCTCGAGGATGTAGTGGCGGCCGTTGATCTCGCGCGCCTCCTTGCCCTCGGCGACCGGGGTACCGTAGCCGGTGGCGGTGAAGAAGGCGGGGATGCCGGCGCCGCCGGCGCGCAGCTTCTCGGCCAGGCTGCCCTGCGGGGTCAGTTCGACTTCCAGCTCGCCGGACAGCAGCTGCTGCTCGAACAGCGCGTTCTCGCCGACGTAGGAGGCGACCATCTTGCGGATCTGTCGGTCTTCCAACAGCACGCCGAGACCGAAACCGTCGACGCCGCAGTTGTTGGACACCACGGTGAGGTCGCGCACGCCGCGGCGGCGGATCTCTTTGATCAGGTTTTCGGGGATACCGCACAGGCCGAAGCCGCCGGCCAGCACGGTCATGCCGTCCTGCAGGCCGTCCAGGGCTTCTTCATAGCTGCCGACGCGCTTGTCGAGTCCGCTCATCTCGGGGTGCCTCTTGTTGTTATCCGGGGTGAGGCCAAGCTTCAGCTCTGGGGAGTGATTTGTTAAGTTTGTTTTTCCTCTGAATTAATCAGGTAAGCAAATCAATGACCGTCAAGCAGCTGCGCGCCTTCCTCGCCGTGGCGCAGAACCTGAGCTTCGCCCAGGCCTGCGAACGCCTGCACCTGTCGCAACCGGCGCTGAGCCTGGCGATCAAGAACCTGGAGGAGTCGCTCGGCGGCCAGTTGCTGGTGCGCACCACCCGCAGCGTGGCGCTGACCCCCGAGGGCGAGACCCTGCTGCCGATCGCCGTGCGCCTGCTGGCCGACTGGGACAACGCCGAGGACCTGCTGCGCCAGCACTTCAGCCTGCAGCTGGGCAGGGTGGCGGTGGCGGCCATGCCCTCGTTCGCCGGCAACCGCCTGCCGGCGGCGCTGCGCGCCTTCCGCGACGCCCATCCGCGGGTGGGGGTGACGGTGCACGACGTGATCAACGAGCAGGTGCTGGAGATGGTACGCGACCGCCGCGTCGAGCTGGGCATCGCCTTCGAGCCGGCGACCCTCGACGGCCTGCAATTCACCGCGCTGTACGATGACCGCTTCGTCGCCGTGGTGCCGGCCGCCAGCGCCCTGGCCGCCTGCGCCGAGCTGAGCTGGGCGCAGCTGCTGGAACAGCCCTTCATCACCCTGCAGCGGCCCTCGGCGGTGCGCCTGCTGCTGGAGGACAGCGTCATCGCCACGCACGGCAAGCTGCCGGTGGCCTTCGAGAGCCATCAGTTGGTGACGGTGGGGCGCATGGTCGCCGAGGGCCTGGGCGTCAGCGCGGTGCCCAGCCTGTGCCGGCGGCAGATGGAGGAGTTGGGCGCGCGCTGTCTGCCGCTGCGCGAGCCGCAGGTCGCCCGCCGCGTCGGCCTGCTGCACCTGGCCGGGCACCAGCTGTCCCGCGCCGCCCAGGCGCTGAGCGAGACGCTGATGCGCCAGGCGGGGGCCGAGGCTTAAAGGCGGCGCCAGTCCTCGGCGGTGTCGACATCCAGCACCAGACCCGGATCGTCCAGCTCGACGATCCGCACCGCGCCCGGGTGCTGCTGGATGACCGACTTGGCGCCCGTGTCGCCGCTCAGGGCGGCGAGCTGCGGCCAGAAGCGGCGGCCGAACAGCACCGGATGGCCGCGGCTGCCGCGATAGCTCGGCAGCAGGATGCGCTCGGCGTCGGCTTGCGCCAGCAGGGCATCGAGGCTGTCGCGGCGAATCCGCGGCATATCGGCGAGAAAGATCGCCACGGCCTGCGCCGACGATTCGGCCAGCAGGCGCCGCGCCCCGGCGGCCAGGCTATGGCCCATGCCCTGGGCGCTGGCCGGGTCCTGGACGATGCGCACGGATGCCGACAGCCCCAGCCCGGCGGGCGTCTCGTCCGGGCGCAGCACCAGCCACACCTCGTCCAGCGCCGCGCAGGGCAGCGCCAGGCTGGCGGTCAGCAGCGAGCGGCCGTCGGCCAGGGCCGCGCGGCGCTTGTCGGCGCCGAAACGGCAGCTGTAGCCGGCGGCCAGCATCAGGGCGGCAACGGCGAGGGGCGGGGCGGGCATGGCCATGGGCGGTTTCCACTGCGCGGGTGGCGAGGTCGAAGGGTCTTGCCCGCCGGCAAGCGCGGGCGAAGACGGCTCAGCATAACCCGCCACGGGCGCCGCGAGCGCCTCGCCCGGTCACTACGGCTGCAGCTCGGCGCGCTTGAACAGAGGTTCGCTGGCGAGCAGGCGGATGCCATCCGGAGCGCAGTCCAGCAGGCGCCGCTCGCCGTCGGCCACCAGCAGTTCGAGGTCGTAGCCGGCACCGGCCAGGCAGCGCGAGATGTCCTGCACGGCCTCCCGCGCCCAGGGGGTAGCGGATTCGAAATGGCCCAACAGCCTGGCGCCCTTGCGCACCATGAGTCGGTATCTGTTCATGTAGTTCTCGCTCGATGATGGGGCGCTCAGAACGCGCAGTGACTGGCGCCCGCCGATGCGGCGCTGATCTGTCGCGAACATCAAGCCGCCGAGGTGGCGACATGAGCCTGCCCGGTATTCGTCTCGACGTGCTGCTCACCGGCCGCGCACAGCCGTTCAGTCGACCGGGTTCGCGCAGCGCCATCGACAAGCGACCGCTTCGGCGTCGCCACGCTGGCCCTGCGCGTGCAGCAGTCCGGGCGCACCGGCTGGTACTACCGGGTGCTGCAAGAGGGGGGGCGGCGCCGGCGAGCACCTGCAACTGGTCGAGCGCGCCCATGCCGACTGGCCACTGAGCCGTCTCTTGGCGGTGCTGTTCGACAAGCGGGTGGAGAGCGAACTGCTGCGCGAATGCCTGACCCTGCCGCTGGTGCCGTCGTGGCGGCGCACCCTGGAGCGGCGGCTGGAGCAGGGCAGGTCGAGGACTGGGCACCCCGCCTGCAGGGTCGGGACGCGGCCGAATAACGCCGCACTGGCCACCGATCGCCGGCGCGGCAAGCGGATACGAATGCTTCTAAACTGGACTCGCGCGTTGATCTGCGGCTGTCCAGTACCGGCGCAGGGCGCTTTCCTGGGGGCAGCATGAGCCGGCTGATCTGCGCCGACTTCGACGAGTTCGAAGAGGCCTTGTACGGGGTCGAGGGGCATTACGTGCTGCGTTCGCGGCAGCAGCGCGACTGGCGTTTGCGCGTGGTCGAGCTGGACGGCGTGGCCCTGATGTTCGGCCGCGAGGGCGCCGGCACCGTCTACAGCGGCGTCGGCCTGCCCGGCTTCTTCAATATCTTCCTGCCCCTGAGCCGGCACGAGTGCACCGTGCTGGGCGGCCAGCGCCTGGATCGGCGGCTGATCGGCTGGATGGTGCCCGAGGCGATGTTCCATATCGACGCCAGCCAGCCGGCGAGCTGGATGACCGTGGCCATGTCCTGCGAACTGGTGCTGCGCTGGGCGCAGCAGCACGAGGACGAGTTCGACGCCTCGATGCTTGCACGCAATCTGGTCTGCCTGGCCCAGCAGGACCTGGCGCCGCTGGTCTGGCTGGCGCTGCGCCTGCTGCGCATCGACCACTGTGCACCGCAGGAGCTGCATGCCCCGGCGGCCGAGTGCGCGGCGCGCGGCGAACTGCTGGACCAGGTGTTCCGCAGCCTGTTGCCGGTGACGCCGGCGCCATCCGCCGCCGCTGGCCGGCACAACCACCAGTCGATACTGCGCCGGGCCCTGGAACTGCTCGACGCCATGCCGGATACCCCGCTGCACCTCGCCGACCTGTGCCAGGCCTGCCACACCTCGGAGCGCACGCTGCGCAACCTGTTCACCCGTTACCTGGGCATGAGCCCGCACCGCTACCTGATGCAGCACCGCCTGCACGCGATTCGCCGCGCCATCCTGCACGCGGCGGCGGGGGAGACCATCACCGAGATCTGCGCGCGCTTCGGCGTGTGGGACTTCGGCCGTTTCGCCGGCCTTTACCGGCGCTACTTCGGCGAGCTGCCGTCGCAGTCGCTGCGCAGCCGCCGTTCGCTGCCGCCGTCGCTCAGCCAGGGTTGACGCCGCGCAGCAGGGTGACGCTGGGGTACTCGCCGAACAATGCGTGGTAGTCCGCCGCCATGCGCCCGCAATCGGTGTAGCCGAAGCGCCTGGCGATCTCCGTGACGCTGCTCTGATGCTGATCGGCAACCGCCAGGGCGGCGCGCAGCAGGTGCAGGCGGCGCAGGCGCAGATAACGTGCCGGCGCCATGCCCAGGGTGGCGACGAAGGCGCTGCGCAGGGTGCGTTCGCTGACCCCGACGCTGCGGCACAGCTCGGCCAGGCGCGGCGGGCGCCCGCAGCCGAGCGGCAACGACTCCAGCACCCGCTGCAGCAAGCGCTCGTGAGAGGCCTGCCGGGCGCGTTGGCGCGGCGTGATGCGCGGTGGCATGGCAGTGTCCTGGCGAGGGCGACGCCTCCAGACTGGGCCGAGACGGGCGCTGCGACTACGTAAAACAGGCAAATCCACGGCGCCTGGCAACTTTGCCGATTTTACGTAGCTGCCTGCTGCCGCGCGCAGCGACCATCGATTCATCGCTCGCCATCCGCTGCCCCCGCATTCGGCGCCCTGACGAGCCCCTGAAGCGTTCGAGCGTGGTCGACGCGAGTGGAGGCGATATGAGTCTGTCGAAGCGCAGCATGGGCATCCTCTGCCTGGTGCTGGCCGCCGCGCCTGCTGCTGTGCGGGCCGAGGCGCTGGGCCCGCAGGTGCTCGAGGTCGAGCCGTTCGTCGAGCTGCCCGCCGGGGTGCGCTACCCGGAAGGGCTCGCCGCCAACCCGGGCAACGGTGAAATCTACGTCGGCACCTTCGATGCGCGCGAGCCTGCCAGCGTGCGCAGCAACCAGCTGCTGCGCTATGCCGCCGATGGCCGGCTGCTGGCGCAACGCGCCTTTGCCGCGACGCCGTTGACCGGCGTGGGTTATGCCGATGGCCAGATTTATATCCTCAACTTCGGTGCCGGCAAGCTGCAACGCATCGCGGCCGATTTCACCGCGGACAGCCCGGTCGAGGACCTGCTCGACTTCCCCCGGCTCAGCCCGGCCGTGCCCGCCCCGCGCAGCGTGGCCAACCCGGACGGCAGCCAGGACCGAATCCACTTCGGCGCCAGCGGCATGCCGGCGCCCAACGGCCTGGTGTTCGCCGGCAATGGCGATCTCTATGTCTCCGACTCCTTCCAGGGCGCGCTGTATCGCATTGCCAATGCCACGCGCTGCGCGCCCTGCACGCTGGAAGTGCTGTCGCGCGATCCGCTGCTGGCCACCGCGGGCTTTCTGCCGTTCGGCGCCAACGGCCTGGCCTTCAATGCCGACGAAAGCCGGCTCTATATCAACAACGCCGGCGACGGTCGCCTGCTGCGTCTGAACCTGGCGAGCGGCGAGTTGCGGGTGCTGGCCGAGAGCCTGCCGGGAGCCGACGGCTTGCTGTTTCACGACGGCCTGCTGTGGCTGCTGGCCAATCAGGTCGACCAGCTGCTCGGCCTCGACGAACGCGGCCTGATCCGCGTGCGCGCGGGCGGCTTTCAGGGCATCGCCGGCAACGGCGCGCCGCGCGGCCTGCTGTTTCCCGCCAGCAGCGTGGTGCAGGGCGAGTGGATGCTGGTCAGCAACCTGGCCCTGCCGCTGACGCCCGCCGAGGGCGACGAGTGGGAGGAGCGGGTAAGCACCTGGAACCTGATGCGCGTGCGCCTGCCGCCGTCGCTTAGCAGAGGAGCGTCTGCCAATGCCGCAATACCCTGAACCACCGCTGAACCAAGGCCGTCGCCACCTGCTGCTCGGCTCTGCCGCGCTGGCCACGGCGCTGTTGTTACCCCTGGGCGGTTGCACGCGCGGCAGTGGCCCCGCGGCAAGCCGCCCGCAACCAGAGAATGGAGAGCGCAAGACCATGGGCACTATCACCACTCGCGACGGCACCGAGATCTATTACAAGGACTGGGGCACTGGCCCGGTTGTGGTGCTCAGCCACGGCTGGCCGCTCAACTCCGACAGCTGGGAGGCGCAGATGATGTTTCTCGCCAGCAACGGCTACCGGGTGATCGCCCACGACCGCCGCGGCCATGGCCGCTCCAGCCAGCCCTGGAGCGGCAACGAGATGGACACCTATGCCGACGACCTGGCCCAGTTGCTCGATCAGCTGGACGTGCGCGGCGCCGCGCTGTTCGGCTTCTCCACCGGCGGCGGCGAGGTGGCGCGCTACATCGGCCGCCACGGCACGGCGCGGGTGGCCAAGGCCGGGTTGATCGCGGCGGTGCCGCCGCTGATGGTGCAGACCGAGGCCAATCCCGGCGGCCTGCCACTTTCGGTGTTCGACGGCATCCGCGCCGCTTCCCTGGCCGACCGCTCGCAGCTGTACCGCGACGTCGCCAGCGGCCCCTTCTTCGGCTACAACCGCCCCGGCGCCAAGGCCTCCCAGGGGGTGATCGACGCCTTCTGGATGCAGGGCATGATGGCCGGGCACAAGAACGCCTACGACTGCATCAAGGCCTTCTCCGAGACCGATTTCACCGAAGACCTGAAGAAGTTCTCCATCCCCACGCTGATCCTGCACGGCGACGACGACCAGATCGTCCCGGTGGACGCCGCCGCACGCGCCTCGGCCAGGCTGGTGCCGCACGCCAAGCTGGTGATCTACCCCGGCGCCCCGCACGGCATCACCGACACCCACAAGGAACAGCTGGGCGCCGACATGCTGGCCTTTCTGCGCAGCTAGGCGGCAGCGTTGTTCGCACCCATTGAGAGGTCATTCACATGAGCAGCAAGACAGCCCTGATCGTGGTGGATATCCAGAACGATTACTTTCCCGGCGGCCTGTGGACCCTGAGCAAGGTCGAGGCCGCCGCGGCCAAGGCGGCGCAGGTGATCGCCGTGTTCCGCGAGCGCGGCGATCTGGTCGTGCATATCCGCCATGAGTTCACCAGCGCCGACGCGCCGTTCTTCCGCCCCGGCAGCGAAGGCGCGCAGCTGCACCCCAGCGTGATCAATCAGCCTGACGAGCCGGTGGTGCTCAAGCACTACATCAACTCCTTCCGGGAAACCGAGCTCAAGGCCGTGCTGGATCGGCACGCCATCGAGGCCGTGGTGGTGGTGGGCAACATGAGCCATATGTGCGTGGACGGCATTACCCGCGCTGCCGTGGATTTCGGTTACGCCACCACCGTGCTGCACGATGCCTGCGCCACCCTCGACCTGGAGTTCAACGGCGTGAAGGTGCCCGCCGAGCAGGTACATGCGGCCTTTATGGCGGCGCTTCGCTTCGGTTACGCGCCGGTGATCTCCACGGCGGAGTACCTGCAGGCGCTCTAGGAGGCCCCATGAAACAGAGCATGACTTTGGCCGCGATGCCGGGGGCAATGCCGCTGGGCGCCGAGCGGGGGCGAGGTCACCAAGGCGCCCTGGCGGGCGAATCACAGCGGTCGTTGACCAGGAGCCCACGATCATGAGCCTTGCAGATTCCGCCACTACTGTCGCCAACCAGTTCGTCGAGGTCGACGGCCGGCGCCTGGCCTATCGCGTCATCGGCGCAGGCACGCCGCTGCTGCTGTGCCTGCGCTTTCGCGGCACCATGGACGACTGGGATCCGGCCTTCCTCGATGCGCTCGCCGCGCGGGATTTCCGCGTGCATGTCTTCGACTACAGCGGCCTCGGCTGGTCCACGGGGCAGCCGAGCTATGACCCGGCCGCGCTGGCCAAGGACATCCTCGATCTGATCGGCGCGCTGGGGCTGGGCCGCCTGGTGCTGGGCGGCTGGTCGATTGGCGGCGTGGCGGCGCAACTGGTGCTGTTGCAGGCGCCGCAACTGCTCAGCCACCTGCTGCTGATCGCCACCACGCCGCCCGGCCCGCTGGTCAAGACCGGCGAGCCGCTGTTCTATGAGCTGGCCGCCCGCGACAACGATTTCGAGGATTTCGTCAGCCTGTTCTTCGAACCGAGTTCGGCCAGCAGCCGCGAGGCGGCGCAGCGTTCGGCCGAGCGCATCGCCCGACGCAGCGACGGGCGCTGCCCGCCGGTGCCTTTTGCCTGGGCCGCGCAGTTTCTCGGCGACGGGCCGCGCAACCCGATGTTCCCGCTGCCGGCGGCGCTGGAGGCGCTCAAGCAGACGCAAACGCCGGTGCTGCACCTGGGCGGCGACCACGACATCGTGTTTCCGGTGGAGAACTGGTACGCGCTCAACCGGACGCTGCCCACCCTGCAGCTGCTGACCCTGCCCAGCACCGGGCATGGCCCGCAGTTGCAGTATCCCGAGGCCAGCGCCGCGCATATCGCCGCCTTCGTGGCTGGCTGAGAACGAGTGCGCTGCAAGGCGCGGCGCAACCCCGAGGCAGGGCGACAGCGGTTGTGCGCCGTTGCCCACCGCCTTGGCTGTGTGTATCTGTTGTGAAAGGTGTCGAAGCATGAAAGCCCGCACGGGGCGGGCTATTCAGGGGTGTTTCCGGTCACGTGGGAACATGTGGAAACTTGCATTTGGTGAAGCCGAGGGGTGTGACCCGACTCGTCGAACCCATGGGCTGCCACCTCGAGATTCAAGCCGGCACGTGGCTTATGCCTTGTGCTGTCTGGCGTTCTCAGTGCTCAAACACGGCGGATTTTTCCGGACGTCAAGGGCATAACCTATTGGATCGCTGTTTCGGGGCATTGCAGATCCTTGTTTCTGGAAAAAGGGATATAGGGATTTTTCGATATATTGGGGCGTGATTTGAATCTTCCGCGTCAGGCATGACCAAGTCTGATGCGATCGCTGTCGATTACTGCCAGCAGCCGACCCAGTGGCGTGCGGTCGAAACCACCTTCAGCAATGCGTTCGCCGAGAGGGGTACGGTCGAAACCATCTTCGGCAATGCGCTCGCCGAGAGGGGTACGGTCGAAACCATCTTCAGCAATGCGTTCGCCGAGGGGGGTACGGTCGAAGCCATTTTCCGAAACGTTACGGTCGACGGCAGTTGCTTGCTGGACGGTCGCAGCGTCTTGCGCTTCCCCCAGCAACGGCTGCGGGCTGGACGGTGGAACGGCGAATGCAGACGAAGCCACGTTGGCCAGAAGGATACTTGCTAGTAATTTTTTCATGAGATGGTCCTCGGTAGGAGTGGTTACGGAACCTAGGCTACAGATGAGGACGAGATGGACAAACGCGAGCGTATCAATAGTAATATTTGACAGTCGTGATAATAGACTTCATTCGGTAATGAATATTTTAATCTAATAGTATTATTCGATGGGCTTGATAGGTAATGGCTCTCAAGATCTGAATTAACTTGTGGTTTCACTGCGTGCGGTCATTGGATAGCTGTGCTCACAGGTGCAAAGTCTCACTTTTCACCTTGAGCAATTCGCTAAAATTTCGCTCGGGCTGATCGGGTGTAACAGCTTTAACCCATTTATAACTGCTGGCAGTGGAGGCGCCGAGGTGTGCTGCTGTTTTCGCAACTAAATAGTGCCGACCAACAAACTTTCTGGCAGTTTCGGTCTTGAGTTCCGGGGGGCGTCATAGAGGGTTCATAGACATCGCCCTGTGCTCAAAGCATAGGCTGGGGAAGTCTATTAGGATTGTGGTAATCGTACTGTCAGGATGCGCCTGACTTTGATCAGGCCCGTTCGCTGCAAGGTTGAAAGGTAGCCTGACATCGTTGACTGTTTACGCAGGCGCCCAACGTGATAGCGTCACTTTCACTGTTGAGGGCCTCATGCGCCCAGACACACCTGTTCAATCTCCGGGTAATCTTCGATAGCGTACTTGGGGGCTTCACGGCTTAAGTCCGAGGCCTTCATGCCGCCGAGTGGTGTGACTTGACGTCAAGGCTTGCGCAGCGCGGAGTGCACGGGGCAGGTCACGCGCATGGAAGTCCGAGTCCAGACCGAACTCGGTGTCGTTGGACATCGCGATGACTTCGGCTTCGTCTTTGAAACGAAACAGTGGCGCCAGTGGGGCGAAAGTCTCTTCCCTCGCCACGGCAGCCCCATCTAAGGCGGACATTCTCGCCGTAGATGGGGTCAGGTTCAGAAGTAGGCTTCGCTCCAAGTGAGCTCGGCTCTAGGCGTGCAACTTCGATGCGACCCGAGCAACGTGCTCTCCCTGATGGCGTGCGATTTCCAACTCACGGTCATCCGGCTGCCGAGAACCATCGCCACCTGCAATGGTAGATGCACCGTAAGGCGTACCTCCTCCTACTTTTGAAATATCAAACAGTGCTGAGGTGGTATAGCCAATTGGCACGATGATCATCCCGTGATGGGCCAACGTGGTCCAGGTGGAGGCGATGGTCATCTCCTGACCTCCCCCAGTTCCAGTTGAGGTAAACACGCTTGCGACCTTTCCAGCCAGAGCGCCCTTGGCCCAAAGACCGCCTGTCCGGTCGAGAAAGTTGCGCATTTGTCCGGACATATTGCCGAAGCGGGTCGGAGTGCCGAAGATGATTGCATCATAGTTTGCCAGTTCCGCCGGCTCTGCCTCTGGTGCACTCTGATCGGTCTTGCCGCCTGCTGCTGCGAAGGCTTCTGGGTTCATCGTTTCAGGAACTCTCTTTACTACAACCTCGGTCCCTGGAACGCTGCGCGCACCTTCGGCGATCTGGTTCGCCATGGTCTCGATGTGGCCATACATGGAGTGGTAGAGCACTAATACTTTAGCCATTGTTAGTTCCTTCTTCTGTGAATTTACGCTGCTTGGAACAGCCGCGATTCGGAGGTGTGTCTACTGCGTTTGCTGCTCTCGGCTTGAGCTCTGCGGCTGTGTTGAACTGATCGACATAAACCTGCGACAGCCGAAGCAAACCGCCTGGATAGGCTTTCAAGATATCGTCTTATCCAGCTGCGCTGAGGCTGATGATGTGTCGCTGACTTGTGCAGCTGGATGGGTTGAAGAGCCAGGTAAGGATGCCTGCGGCCGGGTATTAGGTGTATGCAGCTTCCGCCAGGTTTGCGGCGACAACCCTGTTTCGCGTCTGAACACACGGCAAAAGTGCGACTGGTCGCAGAAGCCATGACTTAGCGCAATGTCGATCAAGGAGTGAGCGGAGTTGAGCATAAGTTGTCGCGCCGCATCCACACGTGCGGCATACACATACATCAATGGGGTCATGCCGGTCGTCTGTTTGAACAGGTGCGAAAAATGGCTGACACTCAAATCCAGTAACGACGCCATCTCACTCGTTCGTATGCGCTTGTCTATATTTTCATTTATGAATACATCTACGCGTGCTATCTGCCAGTTTGTCAGTCGTCCCTTATATTTAAACGACGATTGTTCGCTCTGGTTGTCGACCGCCAGCAAGGCGATCGCCTGATTGAGATAGGTCAATGTGATATCGGGATCACGATGAATGGTCTGCTCCATTTCCGTGAGTAACATCAACAGGTGCTTTGCCTGTTTAACGCGTTCAGGAAAGCTGGAGGTGCTGTCGTCCAGAGAGTGATTTGTGCTGATATTACTACTCATGGCTTATGCTACTTGTTATAGATAAAACCAGGAGTGCACGTGGTGCTCGTCATCGTGAGCAGCACATGATGTGCTGGATAGCACGTTCCCACCGTCACCGGGAGTAGCGATAAGCTCGAGCGTGGGCATAGTGCACTCTAGGTTATTTGGTTTTGTAGATACAATCAGCAACCAGCATGTCGGGCACAATCGCCAGGAGTCCGGGGTGTTTTGGCAAGGCCCAAAGTCTTCTTCAGAGGTTCCTCAGGCCGATGAGGTAAAGAACTGCTAGGTGAAAAATTCTTTACCAGATCGGGAGCTTCATACGCTCAGGCACAGGTATTTGATCTCCAGGTAATCCTCAATACCGTACTTGGAACCTTCACGGCCCAAGCCCGAAGCCTTCATGCCGCCGAACGGTGCGACCTCATTGGAAACAAGACCGGTGTTGACGCCGACCATGCCGTATTCCAGGGCTTCCGCAACACGGAACACTCGGTTCAGGTCACGCGCATAGAAGTACGAGGCCAGACCGAACTCGGTGTCGTTGGACATCGCGATGACTTCGGCTTCGTCTTTGAAACGAAACAGCGGAGCCAGTGGGCCGAAAGTCTCTTCCTTGGCCACGGCTGCGTTGTTTGGCACGTTGGTCAGGATGGTCGGCTCAAAGAAGTTGCCCTCGATGGACTTGCCGCCGGACAGCACGGTCGCGCCTTTGGCAACCGCGTCCACGATATGTTCTTTCACCTTGGCCACGGCTTTTCCATCGATCAGGGGGCCGGCGGTGGTGCCATCTTCCAGACCGTTACCGACCTTCAGTTTGGCCACAGCCACCTTCAGCTTCTCGGCGAAGGCGTCGTAGACCGAATCCTGAATGTACAGACGGTTGGCGCAGACGCAGGTCTGGCCGTTGTTGCGGTACTTGGAAATGATCGCGCCTTCGACGGCCTTATCCAGGTCGGCATCGTCGAACACGATGAACGGCGCGTTACCGCCCAGTTCCAGCGAGACCTTCTTGATGTCCTTGGCGCATTCGGCCATCAGCTGGCGACCGATTTCGGTCGAGCCGGTGAAGGTCAGTTTGCGTACGGTCGGGTTGCCGGTCAGCTCGCTGCCGATGTCGCCGGCGCTGCCAGACACCACGTTGAACACGCCGTTCGGGATGCCGGCACGCTGCGCCAGTTCAGCCAAGGCGAACGCGGAGAACGGGGTTTGCGAAGCCGGCTTGAGCACCATGGTGCAACCGGCGGCCAGGGCCGGCCCGGCTTTACGGGTGATCATCGCGGCCGGGAAGTTCCACGGCGTGATGGCGGCGGTGACGCCGATCGGCTGTTTCAGCACGATCAGGCGCTTGTCCGGCTGGTGGCCCGGAATGACGTCACCGTAGACACGCTTGGCTTCTTCGGCGAACCACTCGATAAAGGAAGCGGCGTAAACGATTTCACCCTTGGCTTCGGCCAAGGGTTTGCCTTGCTCCAAGGTCATCAAGCGCGCCAGGTCGTCCTGGTTCTCGATCATCAGTTCGAACCAACGACGCAGCTTGTTCCCACGTTCCTTTGCCGTCAGCGCGCGCCAGGCCGGCAGTGCCTTGTCCGCCGCTTCTATGGCACGGCGGGTTTCGGCGGCGCCCATTTTCGGCACGCTGCCCAGAATTTCGCCTGTTGCCGGGTTGTCGACCTTGATCGTCTGGGCGCTGTCAGCATCGACCCATGCGCCGTTGATGAAGGCTTGCTGGCGGAACAGTCGGGTGTCTTTGAGCAGCATGATGAACTCCGATTTCAGTACGGAAAGACTGGCGGCACCGCAATGTCGCCTCCAAGACAAACGCGTCTGGCCAGATCAGACCAGGGCACTTCTTCTCTTGATTTCACTGTTGAGAATGAAGTCATTTTCCGAGTAGTCCACCGGGCAATCGATCACGTGCACGCCCGGTTCGCTGATGCAGCGCTGCAACAGCGGCAGGAAGCCTTCGGCGCTTTCCACGCGATGGCCCTGGGCGCCGTAGCTTTGCGCATACATGACGAAGTCCGGGTTGCCGTAGTCCAGGCCAAAATCGGTGAAGCCCATATTCGACTGCTTCCAGCGAATCATGCCGTAGCCGCCGTCGCGCAGGATGATGACCGTCAGGTTCATCTTCAGGCGTACCGCGGTCTCCAACTCCTGGCTGTTCATCATGAAACCACCGTCACCACAGACCGCGACCACCGGCCGATCCGGGCAGACCAGGTGCGCAGCCATGGCCGACGGCAGGCCTGCGCCCATGGTCGCCAGGGCGTTGTCGAGCAGCACGGTGTTCGGCTTGTGCGCCTTGTAGTTGCGCGCGAACCAGATCTTGTAGATGCCGTTATCCAGCGCGATGACGCCTTCGGACGGCAAGGCCTGACGCACGTCAGCGACGAAGCGCTGCGGGTAGATCGGGAAGCGGTTGTCGTCAGCACCCTCGACGATCTGTGCTTCGTTGGCTTCGCGAATCGCCATCAGCCGGCTGAAGTCCCAGTGGTCCTGAATCTGCAGCGCTTCGCCGATCTGCCACACGGCGTTGGCGATATCGCCGATCACTTCCACCTGCGGGAAGTACACGGCATCGACTTCGGCGGAGCGGAAACTGATGTGGATGACTTCGGTACCGCCACGCACCATGAAGAACGGTGGCTTTTCGATCACGTCGTGGCCGATGTTGACGATCAGGTCGGCGGCCTCGATGGCGCGGTGCACGAAGTCGCCCGCAGACAGCGCGGCATTGCCCAGGAAACGTGGGTGGCGCTCATCTACCACGCCCTTGCCCATCTGGGTGGTGACGAAGGGGATGTCGGTCTTGTCGATCAGTTGCTTGAGCACCTTGGCGGTCATCTTGCGGTTGGCGCCAGCGCCGATCACCAGAATCGGGGTGCGGGCGTTCTGCAGCTTCTCGACCGCGGCCTCAATCGCCTTGTGCTCGGCCAGCGGGCGACGGTGCAGGCTTGGCGGGATCGGTGTGCTGTCGGTCTGTTCGGCGGCGATGTCCTCCGGCAGTTCCAGGTGCACGGCACCGGGCTTTTCTTCTTCAGCCAGGCGGAAGGCTTCGCGCATGCGCGCCGGAATGTTGTCGGCCGAGGCGAATTGGTGGGTGTACTTGGTGATGGGCGCCATCATCCCGCATACATCGATGATCTGGAACCGGCCCTGCTTGGACTTCTTGATCGGCTTCTGGCCGGTGATCATCATCATCGGCATGCCGCCCAGGTAGGCGTAGGCGCTGGCGGTCACCAGGTTGGTGGCACCGGGGCCGAGGGTCGACAGACTGACGCCGGTCTTGCCGGTCAGGCGGCCGTAGGTGGCGGCCATGAAACCTGCGGACTGCTCGTGACGGGTCAGTACCAGCTGGATCTTCGACTTGCGCAGGGACTCCAACAGGTCGAGGTTTTCCTCACCGGGAATGCCGAATACGTACTCGACACCTTCGTTTTCCAGGCATTGCACAACAACATCGGCGGCCTTGGCCATTGCTTCACCTCACTGTCTGTGAGCGCTTGCGCGCAATTTAAGGTACTGCCACGCCAAAGATGCTGTTCTGATCGTCATCCTTTCCCGTAGTAAAAGCCGCTCCCTCAATGTGATAGACCGTCGGCTCTCCGGAAAAATATTCCTCCAGGCCCAGCATGAACAGCCGATGGTCTTCGCTCGCTTCGAAGCCCGGCGTGTGGTCCTCGAGTGAAGCCCAGCGCACGATCAGGTTGAATCGCTCGGGGGTTTCGATACCGGGCGCGAGCATGTGGCCGCCATACCCCTTGGCGCGGCGGAGCAGAGGCGCAACCTCGGCAAATGCGCGTTTGAAGGGTTCAATCCGTTCTTTGTGAACGGGCAACAGAGCAATTTCATAAATCATTGCGGTATTCCTCTAGAGTAAGTTCGGCAGTTGCATGCCCTTACGGGGCGAGCGAGGGCTCGACGGCAATCGCGATTTTTCCCTGAAGACCATTGTTGGGCGTCTCCAGCAGGGCATGGGCGAGCCCAATGTCGGCAAGTGAATAGACCGCACCAACATGGGGCCGCAGTTGCCCGCGCTCGACCAATGCCTTCAGCTCATCGAGCTTGCCGCGGTTCTGGCGGGTGAAGACAAAGTGGTAACTGGCATTCTTGCCCCAGGCCTGAATGAGGTTCTGCGGCTTGGCGATGTCCACGATCGAAACCACGCGGCCGAGCTGGGCGAGCGCGTCGGGGCTACGGGTCAAGGTGTCGCCGCCGATGGTGTCGAAGATCACGTCCACGCCCTGGCCATCGGTTTCCCGCAGGATGGCGTCCACGTAATCCTCTTGTTCGTAGTCGATGACCACGTCGGCACCCAGCCCCCGGGCGAACTCGAAGTTCGCTTCGCGCACGGTGGTGAAGACCCGCGCGCCAATGGCCTTTGCCACCTGGATCGCGACATGGCCGACGCCACCCGCGCCGCCGTGGATCAGAATGCTTTCCCCGACCCGGAGCGATACACGCCCGACCAGGGCTTCCCAGACCGTCCCGCCTACCAGCGTCAGGCTGGCCGCCTCGAGATGGCTCAGCGATGCCGGCTTCTTGCCGATGATGCTTTCGGAGGCGACGTGGTACTCGGCATAGCTGCCGTCGCCTTCGAAGATTTGCGTGGTGTACCAGACTTCGTCGCCTGGCACGAAGCTCGTCACCCCCGGGCCGACGGCTTCGACGACGCCGGATACGTCATGCCCGGTGATGGCGGGGAGAGGCACGTAGTCGACGTAGTCGCCCCGACGTACCTGGTAATCCAAGGGGTTGATGGAGGTTGCGTGAACCCGCACCAGCACTTGTCCCGCTTGCGGCACCGGCTTGGGTACGTCGCTCAGTTCGAACGATTGCGGGCCGCCAAACGAATTGAGTATCTGCGCTTTCATTGAAAATCCTCGCTCCGATAAATATCGGGATATTTCGATATGCGGCCCTGTTCAGGCTGGTGGTTCAAGCAAGGGCTTGAAGTGACTCGGGCAGGACCTGGCCACCGTCGATAATCAGGCTTTGCCCGGTGATGTAACCGGCTTCGCGGCTGGCAAAGAACAGGACAGCGCTGGCAACGTCTTCGGGCGTGCCCAGGCGCTTGAGTGGAATGGAGGCCGCCACGCCCGCTTGGTACTCGGCATCCACGTCCAGGAAGCCTTCGGTGACGATGTTGCCGGGGAGTACCGCATTGACGGTGATGCCGTCTTTGGCTAGCTCGATCGCCGCAGTCCGCATGAACCCCAACTGCGCCGCCTTGCTCGCACCGTAATGGACCCAACCAGGAGACCCGGTGACGGGGCCAGTAATCGATGAGGTGAGGATCACCCGACCGTATTCGGCTCGTCGCAGGAGGGGTAGGGCGGCTTGCACGCACAGGAATGTGCCTTTGGCATTGGTTGCCATCACCCGATCCCAGTCGGCCTCGGTCAGGTTTTCCAATGCTGAATTGGGGAAAATGCCAGCATTGCAGCAGAGCACGTCGAGGCCGTCATACATCTCCTCCAGGGTGCGTATCAGCGCCTCGACGGAGGCGGAGTCAGCCACATCGGCGGCCAGCCCCTGTACTTGCAACCCATCGGCGCGCATACCGGCAGCGACGGTTTCGATCTTGTCAGCGTTGCGCGCGGTGATCAGTACACGTGCCCCCTGGATAGCAAACTGCCTGGCAATTCCAAGGCCTATGCCACTGCTGGCACCGGTGACCAGGACACTCTTGCCACTTAATGACGAGAACATCTGCGCAGCTCCTATCCAATGTGGGTGCTGGCATAGTCAGTCAAGCCATGGCGGTCTGCTTGACCGCTCGGCACATTTTTGTGCTCGGCGGTCAACTCCTAAGCAAAAAAGGTTTAGGTTTGTCTTCTGCGGTCAACGACTTATCTCTAGATATCAAGCATTTGCCGCGCCACTAGGCATTCTTGGATTCGCCGCTTATTCGAGGAGAAACTGATAGAAGGAGACCGGTGGTCGCTGATGGCTCAGGTTGTATCGAATGTTGATAAGCTGGATGACATCCCCCTTCAGGATGTGTGTCAAAAAGCGGCATGAAGATTGCCTTACTTTGTGCTTGTCAAAACCGACTTACCGGTCCCATTAGCACTCGTGTGAGAGGTTGCCATGCAACTTGCCACTACGCGGCGACTCGCCGAAGAGCTTCAATCCATTGGAGTTCTCAGTTCGGCTGCAACAGGCTTGGCTGAATTCATCCAGCAGAAAGGTGGAGATGTAGACCGAATCTTCGGTCATGCGGGGTTCGACCCGGAGCATCTGCAGCACCCAACCTTGAGTCTGGATCTCAAGCAGTATTGCGCCGTTTTCGAAGAGGCCGCTCGTCAGACCCAAGATGACAATTTTGGTTTGCGCTACGGCAATCAGTTCAAACCCGACAGCCTGGGGATGCTCGGCTATGTCGGCATCTGCTCGGAAACTCTGGGAGACGCACTGCGTAACGTAGTGAAGGTGTTTCCCATCCATCAGCAAGGCAGCCTGCTGCGCCTTGAGGTGGAGAGCGAATGGTGCCGGCTCGATTACCAGGTGCAGTACGGCGCGATCTTTCGCAAGCGTCAGGACGCTGAATTGTCCATGGGGATGTTCACCAACTTGATGCGTCACGCCCTCGGGCAAAAGTGGGCCCCTGAGCGGGTTCATTTCGAGCACCCGCAGCCGGAGGCCTGGCACGAGCACTGTAAGGCCTTCGATGCTCCGGTCTTCTTTGGCCAGCCCTGTAATTCGCTGGTGTTCAGGAGGAGTGCGCTGGAGAAAGCCATGCCCGATCGTGATAGTCGCCTGCTGGCCATCGTCATGGAAAGCATGGCCCTGTTGGCGCGCCAATGGGGCGAGCGGCAAGAGGGACATGGCATCATCAACGATGTTCAGGCGCAGATCCGAATTCAGCTGGCCGAGGGTGAGCCGAGTCTCGAGCAAGTGGCGGACCTGCTGAATATGACAACCTGGAGCTTGCAGCGACGACTTGGCGAGAAGGGGTTGACCTTTTCTGCTCTGGTCGAAAAAGTGCGCCAGGACTTGGCCCAGTATTACCTGACTCGGACGAGCCTACCCATCTCCGAGCTCGCACTTTTGCTGGGCTATTCAGAAACCAGTGCTTTCTCGCGCGCTTTCCGGCGTTGGCATGGTGCGAGTCCGAAACAGTGGCGCAAGTCCGACGCATAGTTTGTTCCGCCAGCAGAATTCGCTCGGCATCCCAGGGGCCCGCTGCCGCTGCCGAGAACGCTATTTTTTGAAAGTGTCCGACTGTCGTTAATGAAGCTTCATCGAAGCGCGACCTGGGCGAGTTCATCGTTCAAATATCGCCGGCATAGATCAAGGCTTTGCTTCGCCCAGTTCGCCCCGAGGTTACGGACTTGCTGGGTGTCAGCATGGGTTCCGGTCCAGGCCAGAAGCTGGATGCGCCGCTGAATGATGAAGGTCGGAATCATGGCGATGTCGTGCGCCGTCAAACGACTCACCGCCGCATAACCGGCCAGCCAGTGTTCGATCCAGTCATTCAGTCGCTCGTGATGCTCGTAGAAGCTCAGAGCCGAAGCCAGGTCATGCATATACCAGCCAAAACCGCAGTCATCGAAATCGATAACGTGCGTGCGCTCATGATCGACCAGCAGATTGGCCAAACGCAGATCGGCATGAATCAAACCGTACCGTTTAGCGTCCTGACCATAGCCCGCCAGCTCGCGATCCACGCGTTGCAACACCTCCTCGATCAAACCAAACGCGCTGCTGTCCAGATTGACCGCATCCCGCCAGTTTCCCCAGTGTCCCCCGGGGCCGACCATGCTTTGGTGATTCCAGACAATCCGGCGAAAATCGTCTGGGCGCTGCCATTGCTGGCTGTGCTGATGCAGCTTTGCGGTAATGGCGCCCAACCGCATGAAGGCACTGACGTCGACATCTGCGGTGGGCTCGCTCCCGTTGACCCAGTTGAACAGCACCAGATTAAGTTCCTTGCCGATACCCACCCCAGCACTCTGCACATAATGTCCATCCAGGCCTGCGATGGGGCGCGGGACTTGAATGCCTGACGCCTGCAAAGCGCTCAGCCAGTTCAGTTCGCTCTCGATATCGGCTTTTTGGTGATAACCCAGCTTGTGCACGCGCAAGGCATAACGTTGCCCGCCCGGCGTATCGACACGGTAGGTGGCGTTCTCTGAATGACACAGCAGCGTTACTTGCCCTTGCACATGGGGCGGGTAGCAATCGGCGAGCGTGCGGATCGCCACATCGTGCAGGGTCTGAAGGCCGATTTCTTCTTGTTTTGCAGTGCTCATACGTCAGCTCCAGCGTGTTCTGAGGAAAAGTCAGAATCAGGATGGAGAGACTGTCGTGGATGTGCTTGACCTTGGGCGGAGTGAATCTGACTGCAGAGGACAATTACAAGATCCAAGGCTGGAAGTTGACCGCAGCGCAGATAACGAATCTGCCAAGGTCAAGTCGCGCGAAGAAACCAGCGGCACTATTTCCAACACGCATCTGCTACCTGGATGCCGCTTCCGGTACTTCTTTGCACGCCTAGCGAGGCCGCTCAGCATGTTGAAAACCAACGCTTTTTCCCAGGAAAGCAGTAACACTCTCTCGCCGCGCACCCGCGAGATGATCGAGCGCCGACGGCGTTTGCTCGGCCCAGGTTATCAACTGTTCTATCAGAACCCGCTGCATCTGGTTCGTGGTGAAGGCGTCTGGGTCTACGATGTCGAAGGGCAGCGCTATCTGGACGTCTATAACAACGTACCGTCAGTCGGGCATTGCCACCCGCATGTCGTCGATGCCCTGTGTCGCCAGGCACGCCTGCTCAACACGCACACCCGTTACCTGGATGACAACATCCTGGATTTCGCGGAAAAACTGCTGGGAACCATGCCTGGCGAGCTGAGTCAGGCGATGTTTACCTGCACGGGCAGCGAGGCCAACGATCTGGCGGTGCGTATCGCCCGTGACCATACCGGCGGTACCGGTGTGATCGTTACCAGCTACGCCTACCACGGACTCACCGCCAGCATTGCCGAACTGTCTTCCTCGCAGTTTTCGCAACTCGCGGCGAGCCCTGATGTGCGCACGGTTGCGGCGCCCATACATAACCCGCAAGACCCCGAAGAAGTTGGCCGACGGTTTGCCGCCGACGTACGTGCGGCCCTGGCCGATATGCGCCGTCACGGTATCAAGCCAGCGGCCCTGTTACTGGATTCATTCTTCACCAGTGACGGCGGCTTCTTCGACCCGCCCGGTTTCCTGCGCGAAGCCGTCGAGGCTGTGCGAGAGGCCGGTGGCCTGTATATCGCCGACGAAGTCCAGCCGGGCTATGGGCGATCAGGGCGCCATATGTGGGGCTTTCAGTGTCATGGCCTGGTCCCGGACATCGTCACCCTGGGCAAGCCGATGGGCAACGGTCACCCAACGGCGGGCATCACCATCAAGCCGCAAATCCTGGAGCGTTTCGCCAACGAGTCCGGCTATTTCAACACCTTTGCCGGCAATCCGGTTTCGTCCGCTGTCGGGTTGGCGGTACTGGAGGTGATCGAGCGGGAAAAGCTCATCGCCAATGCCCACGAGTCCGGCAAGTTGCTGCTCGAAGGGCTCAAGCGCCTGGCCACACGCCACAGGGGCATCGGCGATGCGCGCGGCATGGGGCTGTATCTGGGCCTCGATTTCACTACCCCGGAGGGGGCGCCCGATGCCGCGACCGCGGCAAAAGTGGTCAACGGCCTGCGAGAGGAGCAGGTGCTGATCGGCGCCGCCGGTCCACACGTCAATACCCTCAAGATCCGCCCACCGCTGGTATTCCAGCGCGAGCATGCAGAGATCTTCCTGAACAGCTTGGCGCGCGTGCTCGAGCGACTCTGACCGGCGCAGCGGTACTGCGCCCGACAATCACAAGAACGATGTCACGGAGAACACCATGATCTACGCAAAACCCGGAACACCCGATGCTGTCATCAAACTCAAGACACGGTACGGCAACTACATCGGTGGCGAATTCGTTGCGCCGGTCAACGGCCTGTACTTCACCAATACCAGCCCGGTCGACGGCTCGCTGATCGGCGAATTCCCCCGCTCCAGCAGCGAAGACATCGAACTGGCGCTGGATGCCGCCCATGCCGCCGCCGATGCCTGGGGCAAGACTTCGGTGCAGAACCGCGCCCTGGTGCTGTTGAAAATTGCCGACCGCATCGAAGCCAACCTCGAGCTGCTGGCCGTGGCCGAAACCTGGGACAACGGCAAGGCCGTTCGCGAAACCCTGAATGCCGACGTGCCGCTGGCAGCCGACCACTTTCGTTACTACGCCGGCTGCATCCGCGCCCAGGAAGGCAGCGCCGCCGAAATCGACGAACACACCGCGGCCTATCACTTCCATGAGCCGCTGGGCGTGGTCGGCCAGATCATTCCGTGGAACTTTCCGCTGTTGATGGCCGCCTGGAAACTCGCTCCAGCCTTGGCCGCCGGTAACTGCGTGATCTTGAAGCCTGCCGAGCAGACTCCGTTGTCGATTACCGTGCTGATGGAGCTGATCGGCGACCTGCTGCCACCGGGCGTGCTCAATGTGGTCCAGGGCTATGGCCGCGAAGCCGGCGAGGCCCTGGCCACCAGCAAGCGCATCGCCAAGATCGCCTTCACCGGCTCCACCCCGGTGGGCTCGCATATCTTGAAATGCGCCGCCGAGAACATCATCCCGTCCACCGTGGAGCTGGGCGGCAAATCGCCGAACATTTTCTTCGAAGACATCATGAACGCCGAGCCGGCCTTTATCGAAAAGGCCGCCGAAGGTTTGGTGCTGGCGTTCTTCAACCAGGGCGAGGTGTGCACCTGCCCGTCGCGCGCGCTGGTGCAGGAGTCGATCTACCCGCAGTTCATGGACGTGGTGATGAGGAAGGTGCTGCAGATCAAGCGCGGCAATCCGTTGGATACTGAGACCATGGTCGGCGCCCAGGCTTCCCAGCAGCAGTTCGAGAAAATTCTTTCGTACCTGGAAATCGCCCAGGAGGAGGGCGCCGAGCTGCTGGCCGGCGGCAGGGTGGAGAAGCTCGAGGGCTCCTTGGCCACCGGCTATTACATCCAGCCGACCCTGCTCAAGGGCCACAACAAGATGCGCGTGTTCCAGGAAGAGATCTTCGGCCCGGTGGTCAGCGTGACCACCTTCAAGGACGAAGCCGAGGCCCTGGCGATTGCCAACGACACCGAGTTCGGCCTGGGCGCCGGGGTGTGGACCCGCGACATCAACCGTGCCTACCGCATGGGGCGCGGTATCAAGGCCGGACGCGTATGGACCAACTGCTACCACCTGTACCCGGCGCATGCCGCGTTCGGTGGCTACAAGAAGTCCGGGGTAGGGCGCGAGACCCACAAGATGATGCTCGATCACTATCAGCAGACCAAGAACCTGCTGATCAGCTACGACATCAATCCGCTGGGCTTTTTCTAAGTACTGCCACTCCCTAATTCGCCTCACGCCGCCGTGCAGGTGCACGGCGGCCGTCATGAAGAGGACCCAGTTCATGTCCATTCAACAAGAACAAACCATCAGCCTCGCGCACGGTGTCGAAACTGAAGGTGTCGATGCGCACTATTTCCAGAACCGACAGTTGAAACAAGGTGCCGCGGGATGGGTGCTGCTTATCGGCCTGGGGGTTGCCTATGTCATATCGGGTGACTTTGCCGGCTGGAACTTCGGCCTGGCCCAAGGCGGGTGGGGCGGCATGTTCCTCGCCACCTTGCTGATGGCCGCCATGTACCTGTGCATGTGCTTCTCCATGGCCGAGCTGTCTTCGATGATTCCCACCGCAGGTGGTGGTTACGGCTTCGTGCGCACGGCCTTCGGGCCCTGGGGTGGCTTCTTCGCGGGCGCTGCGATCCTGCTGGAGTACGCCATCGCGCCGGCCGCTATCGCGGTGTTCATCGGCGCCTACTGCGAATCGCTGTTCGGCGTGGGCGGCTGGCCGATCTACCTGGCGTTCTACACGGTGTTCATCGGTATCCATGTCCTCGGCGCCGGAGAGGCCTTGAAGGTCATGTTCGTGATTACGGCGGTGGCGGCCGTTGCACTTGGCCTGTTCATCGTGACGATGATTCCACACGTTGAAGTTGCCAACCTGTTCGACATCCCGGTGACCGAAGCCAAGGGGGCCAGCAGCTTCCTGCCATTCGGCTATGTCGGCATCTGGGCCGCAATCCCTTACGCGATGTGGTTCTTCCTCGCCGTGGAGGGTGTCGCGCTGGCCGCAGAGGAAACCAAGAACCCCACACGCGACCTGCCACGAGGATTGATTGGCTCGATGCTGCTGCTGCTGATCTTCGCTGCGTTGATTCTGACGGTGGGTCCCGGGGCGGCGGGAGCCATGGCGCTGATGGAGTCCGGTAACCCGCTGGTGGCGGCGCTGGAGGTGGTCCATGGAGGTTCGACCTGGATGAGCCAGTTCGTCAATCTGGTTGGCCTGGCCGGCCTGATCGCCAGTTTCTTCTCGGTGATCTATGCCTATTCGCGGCAGATCTTCGCCTTGTCGCGAGCGGGCTATCTGCCGCGCAAGCTGTCGGTTACCAACCGCAACAAGGCGCCGGTCCACGCACTGGTCGTACCGGGTGTCATCGGTTTCGGCCTGTCGCTGACGGGGCAGGGTGACCTGCTGATCCTGGTCGTGGTGTTCGGCGCGACACTGTCTTACGTGCTGATGATGGCGGCGCATATCGCTCTGCGCATCCGTCGCCCGGATATGCAGCGCCCGTATCGCACGCCAGGCGGCATCGTCACTTCGTCATTCGCCTTGGTGCTGGCGGCGATCGCCCTGGTCGCCGGCTTCCTGGTCGACCCGAAAGTGATGCTGGGGGCGGCGGCAATCTACGGGCTCTTCATTGCCTACTTTGCGTTTTACAGCCGTCACCACCTGGTGTCCGGCACTCCCGAGGAAGAGTTTGCGGCCATCCAGATAGCCGAAGAAACGCCTCATTAGCGACCACCTTTGTTGCGGCCCCGTCGATCAGGCGGGGCCGTTCAAAACCTGATCAGAGCTAACAATCAGCCATTGGAGGCTTCCAGCCCAGCGACTCGGCGGGTGGCCTTCTTACAGGAAAACCTCATGTCGATTTTCGAAACGGGCCTGGCGCCCCTGGCGGTTAACCACATAGCGCTCTCACCGCTGAGCTTCATCGAGCGCACCGCTGCTGTTTACGGACAATATCCCGCGGTCATCCACGGCGCGCTCAGGCGCAATTGGCGAGACACCTATGAGCGTTGCCGGCGCCTTGCCAGTGCGTTGAGTCGGCGGGGCATCGGCAAGGGCGATACGGTGGCGGTGATGCTGCCCAACATTCCGGCGATGCTTGAAGCGCACTTCGGCGTGCCGATGATCGGCGCGGTGCTCAATACGCTGAACGTGCGCCTGGATGCGCCGGCGATTGCCTTCATGCTCGAGCACGGCGAAGCGAAGGTGTTGATCACTGACCGCGAGTTCCACGCTGTGATCCATGAGGCCTTGAGCTTGCTCGCTGATCCGCCACTGGTGGTCGATGTCGATGACCCGGAGTACGGCGCAGGGCGTGCCGTGAGTGAGCTGGATTACGAAGCGTTGCTGGCCGAAGGCGACCCGCAATTTGCCTGGCAGTGGCCGGAGGACGAGTGGCAGGCCATCTCGCTCAACTACACCTCCGGCACCACCGGCAACCCCAAGGGCGTGGTCTATCACCACCGCGGCGCCTACCTGAATGCCTTGGGCAACCAGATGACCTGGGCCATGGGCAACCATCCGGTGTACCTGTGGACGTTGCCGATGTTCCACTGCAATGGCTGGTGCTACCCGTGGACGGTCACCGCGCTCGCCGGCACGCACGTGTTTCTGCGCCGTGTCGAGCCGCAGAAGATCCTGTTGTTGATTCGCGAGCATCGCGTCAGCCACCTGTGTGGCGCGCCAATCGTGCTCAATGCGCTGGTCAATCTGCCGGATGCAGACAAGGCGTCCATCGAGCATCCGGTCGATGCCATGGTGGCCGGTGCAGCACCGCCGGCGAAGGTCATTGGCGCGGTCGAGGAAATGGGTATCAAGGTCACCCACGTGTACGGGCTCACCGAAGTCTACGGGCCAGTGACGGTGTGCGCGTGGCATGGCGAGTGGGATGAAAAACCGCTCGACGAGCGCGCTAGGATCAAATCGCGTCAGGGTGTGCGTTATCCGACGCTGGAAGGTTTGATGGTGGCCGATCCGCAAACCCTGCAACCCGTCCCGAGCGACGGGATCGCCATGGGCGAAGTCTTCATGCGCGGCAACACAGTAATGAAGGGTTACCTGAAAAACCCTGATGCGACTCGCGAGGCTTTCGCTGGCGGTTGGTTTCACACCGGCGATCTAGCGGTGCGACACCCGGACGGCTACATCGAAATCCAGGATCGACTGAAGGACATCATCATCTCCGGCGGTGAAAATATTTCCACCATCGAGATCGAGGGTGTTCTCTATCGCCATCCGGCAGTGCTGGAGGCTGCGGTAGTAGCCCGGCCGGACGAGAAATGGGGAGAAGTGCCCTGCGCGTTCATCGCCCTCAAGGAGGGGCGTGCGGACACTCGGGAGGAGGACATCATTGGGTTTTGCCGCGAGCAGCTGGCCAGTTACAAGTTGCCTAAAATCGTGGTGTTTCGCGAGTTGCCGAAAACCTCGACGGGCAAAATCCAGAAATATTTGCTGCGAGACTGGGCCAGGTCGCTCTGACAAAGTCCGCGGCCATGGGCGCGCGTATGCGTTGGCGTTTGGTGCACCCATGTACAGCGAGCCTTGTTGAGCTGTGGATAGGGGCCTGGGTCGCCCTGGCAGCGGCAAGCTACCAACCGATACACGCAGGCTGAGCGAACTCGCCCACGGGATCCGCTTCATCCAACCACCAACCCATTGGGTGGCAATGGCAGCGCCGTCTTGTAACGCACCTGCTTCAGCGCAAAGCTCGAACGAATGTTCGCGACACCGGGGATTTTGGTCAGATGATCAAGGATGAAGCGCTCCAGCGCCTGAATGTCAGGCACTAGCACGCGTAGCAAGTAATCGGCGTCTCCAGTCATCAAATAACATTCCATCACCTCCGGCCGCTCGGCAATGGCGCTTTCGAAACGCGCCAGTGCATCGACCACCTGTTTTTCCAAGCTGACGTGAATGAACACGTTGACATGCAGACCCAGCAGCTCCGGGGCCAGCAGCGTGACCTGCTGACGAATCAACCCAAGCTCCTCCATGGCCTTGACCCGGTTGAAACAGGGGGTAGAGGAAAGATTGACCGCGCGCGCCAGTTCGGCATTGGTTATGCGCGCATTCTCCTGCAGCCGGTTGAGAATCCCGATGTCGGTCCTATCAAGCTTGCGCATTAAATTTTTCTCCATATTTCAACAATAGGAGAATATTTGACTAAAACTCCGCTGTCTTACAAGTCAATTAGGAAAGTTTCTCTGCCTCGGGACCATTAGGCTGTTCTGTACCCACTAATTGCTTCAGGAGGTCATCGTGACGACCTGCCCGCAAAGCCTGAGTACCGAGGCTCGAAACGCTCCAATATCTGAGCGCATTTTGCTGACCCCTAGAGTCAAGGGGATCGCGTTGCTGCTCTTGGCGATCCTGGTATGGGGCGTCAACTGGCCGGTCATGAAGGCGGGACTTGATCACGTCACCCCCGTTTGGTTCTCAGCCAGCCGCTTCGCACTTGGCGCCTTGTGCCTGTTCCTTCTGCAATTGGCGACCGGCACCCTGTACCGACCCCGTGGGCGCGACTTGCCACTCTTGCTGAGTGTCGGTCTGTTACAGATGCTTGCCTTTACACTGCTCGGCGCGCTGGCCATGACGGACCTCCCAGCGGGTCGTTCGGCTGTGCTCGCCTACACGACCCCGCTATGGGTGACCCCATTGGCCGTGCTCGTCTTTCGTGAACGTCTGGCCCCTCGTCAGCTGTTCGGCGCCGCCCTCGGCATGTTCGGCGTAGCCGTGTTGTTCAACCCGCTGGCGCTGGACTGGAACAATGCGAACCTAGTGCGCGCAAACCTGATGTTGCTGATCGCATCGGCCTGCTGGGCGCTGTGCATTCTGCACCTGCGCTACGCCAACGTACGCGCTACGGCCTACGAGCTTGCTCCTTGGCAGATGCTGGTCGCTGCGGTTCCCCTGCTGGTGCTCGCACGAATCGTCGAGGGACCATTCACAGGCGATGGCTCAATGACGTTCTGGCAGATCGTTTTGTTCGTCGGCCCGCTGGCTACCGCTTTTTGCTTCTGCGCCGTCAACGCCGCAAGCATGTGGCTACCGGCGACGAGCATGTCACTGGCCATGTTGGGTGTGCCGCTGGTGGGCTTGATTAGCTCGGTGTTCTGGTTTGGTGAGAGCTTGAGCATCAGTCTTATTGCCGGTGTGCTTGCGATCTCTGCAGGTATTCTCCTTGCCATGTTGAAGACACGAGCCAGCGGAACATCGTGAACAATCGAACGGCAAGCTCACACCTTGCCGTCGCTGATCCGACAGTCAGTTGCGAGGCAGCCAGAAGGTGAATTGATGAGCGGCACACCTCGGATCAGTACGGCACTAAACGCAGCGCCAGGTAGATGGCGATGCCACGGATCTGGGCCAGGTGAACACCGACCCTTTGATGGCACAAAGTGCGTGCATCGAGCTTTGATCGAATGCGGCTGCCGATGATTGCGGTATCGGCCCGCTTGATAGGGCTTTCTACCGCGATAGCCGCTCGAGCTCAGCAGTTCTGCGCCTATTTATGGCGGACGCTATGTGTTGCTTCGACGTCGCAGCTCTGGCGTTCCAGAAAGTTGTCCTGAGCCAGGTATAGCGATGCTTGTATTCGCAGTTCGGTGGTGTCAGCCAGGCGTAAGGTTGCGTGTCGCTGCAACCTTGGCCATCGCATCTGTAAACGGCGGATTTCTTTCAAATGATTCGATCATCAACTCCGAGAGGATGCGCACTTTTTGCGCTGGGTGCGCGCTGGGCGGCCGCACGATGTAAACGTCCCCTACTGGCAGTGGATAGCGAGTCATGATCGGAACGAGTGCGCCGGAGGCCAGATATTCGTAAGTGACACAATCGGGGAGCCAGGCAATACCGAGCCCCGCTGCCGCAGCACCGGCCAGCGCCGCGCCGTTATCGCTCTTGAAGCGTCCCTGCGGCTGCACGGTGATGACCTTGTTTCCATCCATGAAGCGCCAACTTTCGGCGCCGAGCAACGCCTGGTGGGCGGCGATTTCGTCCGGCGTCTCGGGTGCTCCATGTGCCTTGATGTAGTCCGGGCTGGCGACGAGCTTGCCGTAAATCTGGCCCACGCGTTTGGCCAGCAGGTTCGAGTCGCGTAGGGCGCCGACCCGGATGGCACAATCGAAGCCTTCTGCGACCAGGTCGACGAAGCGATCTCCGTAGGCCGCATCAATCTGAAGGCGAGGGTAGCGGCGTGCCATCTCAGCGAGCACAGGGGCAAAGTGTATCGGGCCGGAGGAAAGCGGCACTGCGACCCGCAATCGACCACGAAGATCCCCGGTGGGAAGAATCGTTTCCCTGGCCGTCTCAATCTCGGCACTGGCTCGGGCCGCATGTTCCCGAAATGTCATACCCGCTTCTGTAAGTGCCGCACCGCGGGTGGTTCGTGCGAGAAGCTGAATGCCAAGGTCCGCTTCCAGTCGGAACAGCCGCCGACTGACGATTGATTTGGAAACTCCAAGGTGGCGCGCGGCGGCTGAGATTCCGCCAGCATCAGCGACCTCAACAAATGTTTGCAGGTCTTCGAGATTCAATCCGGCGTTCCCCATTCCGCGACACAGCTAGCCGCAGAGCGACACTAGCCCATCGTTAATCGCGACAGCAATACTGTGTTCAAGCAGCGTCGCCTCACAGCCTGATCGGCGACAGTCAAAAAATGTACAACTCTGCGTAGGTGCCTAACATGATGAACAGAAATGATTTGCGTCGGGCGGATATCAATCTGCTGGTAGTTTTCGAAACCATGATGCACGAGCAAAATGTTAGCCGTGTCGGCGAGAAACTGTTCCTTGGGCAACCAGCAGTCAGCGCTGCCTTGGGGCGCCTACGCCACCTGTTCGATGACCCCTTGTTCATTCGCACCGGGCGGGTAATGGAGCCTACATCCCGCGCCCAGGAAATTTTCTCCAACCTGACGCCTGCTCTCGACAGTATTGCTGCTGCGCTGGGCTCGTGTCAGACGTTCGACCCGACAACGAGTGAAGCCACTTTTCATATTGGTCTTTCCGATGACGTCGAATACGCCTTGTTACCCACCCTGCTGCGCCGCCTACGCGTCGATGCACCGAACATAAGGCTTGTGGTACGTCGCGCCGATCAATGGCAATTGCCCCAGTTGCTTGCATCCGGGGAAATTTCGCTTGGCATCAGCCATGCCTTGCAGCTGCCGGCCAACGCGCGGAGTAAGCATTTACGGTCGATTCGCCCGATGTTGCTGCGGGCTGACTCTCAGGCTGGCGCACTGAGCCTGGAAGAGTTCTGTCGGCGGCCGCATGCCGTGGTGTCGTCCATGGGCAACGTTATCGAGAATGCCGACCGGGCCCTCCATTCGCTTGGTCGTCAACGTAAAGTCGTCCTCGCTGTGCCGCAGTTCAGCGCCTTACCCATGCTACTCGAAGGCAGCAGCATGATTGCCATCGTGCCGGAATATGTTGCTCAGGCCATGTCTGGCTCGGGGGGGTTGAGAGCGGAAGCCGTGCCAGTTGCACTTCCTCAGCAAGAGCTATCGATGGTCTGGAGAGGGGCTGCTCACAGTGATTCGGGCGAACGGTGGTTGCGTTCGCGATGCAGCTCTTTATTGGGAGCACAGCCCGAAGAACTTGTTCGCCAGAATATGTCGAGCGGTATTGTTGCGGCGGCAGCCTGACTAGCCCGGAGTGCATGCCACAGGCAAAGGCGGAAGTTCAGAATGTCAGTAAGTGCTTGGCACAGGCTGGTTAGTTGATCTGTGGGCACACAGCGCTACCCGCGGTGATACCAGGGAACCCTGCGCAGCAGATGGCTCTGGTGGATAACGAAATCAATCGCATCTGATGCTGCTACTGAGAAAACCGGTTTGTCTCAGTCTGAGTGGGCGCTGACGCCAGGAGGATGATGAGCGCCGCAAGGAGTATTCATGATGCAGACCAGACGATGTTTCCCGAGCTGCCCGCTTGCCAGTTACCGGTAAAGGTTCCGCCTCTAGAAAAGTCAGCCATCGTCAAGCCGGATTATTGGGAGTCTGATCCTGCTGTGACACTTTCGGGACATTCGCAGTCCCTGAAAACACAAAACCCCTGAAATTCTCTAGGAAAATCAGGGGTTTGTGCTTGCTTCAATTGGTGGAGCCGGGGGGATTTGAACCCGTTTTTTGACGCCACTTTATGACGCAATGCCCGGCTTTACTGGCCTCGCCGCGTCATCACGCCCGCATTGCATGGCTATGACGCGCAGTGATTTCGACACTTTTTCGACACGTCGTCTGGACAGCTTTTAGGCCGGCTACTAGCGTCTAGCGTGATAGCTTGTTGGCTACTCTGGTGTGTGGTTGCTCCTCCGTCCCTAGAGTCGCACGTTTTTCTTGTCTTTATGTCGGTCAAGGTTTTGCTGCGTGACAAAGAAAGTTGTCAGCTATCTCCAAAGTGTTTTGGGCGGCAGCAATGTGATCTAGTTGATATCCGTGTTAAATGGATGCGTATTCGTTAAGAGGCAATTAATGGATATTCAATGGATATTCTGGCAGGCGCTAGTGCCCCTTGTTTCACCCGTTATCGTATGGTTTGTGGTCTGTTGGGGGCGTGCCTCGCTTGGGAATACTCATTCTTTAAAGCTGCATCTTAAGACTTGGAGGCAGGTGGTAGAGGAGTATGGTTGGCTAATGTATGCAGTATTCATATCGTTGCAATCTGGCGTGGCTATAAATGCTGCAGAAGATGCTCCGGCATGGATTTTTTGGTTAAATATTTTTGTGTTAGCCATGAGTTTAATTATTTTGGCAATAGCATTTGTAGCGCGATTTGAGGATGGTAATGCAAGCGTTATACTCAAACCATCACATGAGGTTCCAATACAAAGCCGTTCGGCTGGGATTGTTGCTGTTTCTGCCGCAGTTGTTGGTTATTTTGTCATGAGTGCGGGGAGCGTGCTGTGATGAAGAAAGCACTGAGTCAGTTATCCTGTTCTGCTAGCGGAGCTAGTGCTGGTGCTGTAGTGGGAGCAATGATAACGGTTATGGCTCCTGGTGTTGGTGCTGTAATTGGTGGGGTTCTCGGTGCTTTGCTAGGTAAATTCGCAGTTGACTTTAGGTATAAAGAGCACTCTTTGTCTAGTGAGGTGTTGTCTTCTGTGGTTGAAAAAGATAGAGATTTATCAGGGGCTTCATGTGCCTTGGAAGAAGAGAGTGCTAGTGATGCTGTAAGTTACATTGCAGAGTCCGTTGGTAGTGTTGAAGAAGCATCAAGAGCGATTCAGTCTGTGGGTGATAGATCCGCTATTATTGGGTCGATATTGGAAGAGGTTAGAGGCATGAATGAGCAAACACGTGCTCTCGCTCTAGATGCTGCTATAGAGGTAGCTCGTTCAGGTGGGCAGGGCGGAGGTTTTGCTGTTGTCGTTGATGGGGTAATGTCTTTAACGCAAAAAAACCTAGAGTCAACAAGCAGAATAGCTGAATTGGTTGGTTTATTACAAGAAGGGTCTGCGGGCGCCTCATTAATCATGCAAGAAACCGCCCTGAATATTTTAGATGCACAAGGGCGAGTAATAAGTGCGTCTGAGTCACTTGTGGCAATTTCCCGAGCAATAGCAGATATATCTGCAATGAGTGCTAGGATTGCGGCTGCTGCTGAAGATCAGGCAATGATCTCAGGTGGAATTAATGATGCTTTGAGTTATATAAGCGAAAGGGCTGAAGTCACAAGAAAGCTTGCCGATAAAGCTAGTAGTGATTTGTTTGGTCAAAATTCTACCCCCTTTTCTAGTCAAAAAATTTAAGTGGGGGCTGCTCTTGTGTCTGAGTGTTCTTTTTGTGCGTTCTGTAGGGCTGAGTATAAAAGTAATGTGGGTTGGCAATGTCGATAAATGAACTTCTTCCTTGTTATGCTGTTTGCTGTGTGGGTGTAATCTTAACGGTCATTTGATAGGGGGTGTTATGGCAGACGTATCTTATTACTACATATATAAGGATTCTGTTGGTCAGTGGCGTTGGAGATTTACTGCGAAAAATGGAAAGATAATCGCAGTGAGTTCTGAAGGTTATCATAACCTTGCTGATTGCGAACACGCTGTTGGGCTTATGAAAACACAGTCTGCAGGGTCGCCTGTAATTGGTGATGATGACTATAAAAGGTTGCGCGGTTAGTAATCATTAATCTGTGATATGGCTGGTGTTTTCTTGTAGGAGCGAGTTAAGTTTTCGCCCCTATTTGCCGCGGCCTAGTTTCTTGCCTAGGTGCTGCCGTTGCGGTCATGCGCGTACTAATAGCCATGAATGCGGCTAGGGCGGTTACTGCTACTTTCATCATCATGCATCCTTACAAGTGCTTTCCATTTTTCGGGCATACCAGCGCCTAGCTGCTTCCTGGGTGATCGCTATCCCGCGTTGGGTTGGCTCAAGTTTCGGTTGGCTTCGTCGTAGGCCGGGCTTGTTTGTCCAGCTGCAGGCGCAACCTGGCCGCTAGCCAGCCATAGTGCGTACTGAGGGTAAATCTTCACCAGTACGTCTATCTCTTCAGTGCTGATCCGCACTGCTCCCTTGCTGAGGCTTTTCCATCGGTTGTGGTCTGTACCGCTTTCGGTACTGATCCTCTTGGGGCCGTACATCTTGATCAATAGACGAGCCCTATCGCCTGAGCTTTCCATATAGATAATGATTTTCTCTTTGCTTGGGGCAAATGTTGCTCTCACCTACGGTGGGGGCTATATTTGCTCCGAGGGCTATATTTGCTCCCTCGGAATGCCGATCAATGCCGAACATAGTGGATTAAAGCTTATGGATACGGAAGGTCTTGACCCGCAAAAGCTGCACGGCGCCCCGCCCTTGATGCCGTGGCAGAAGTTCGCCGAGTGGATCGGCATGGGCGACGAACCGGTTGTGGTGCGCACCTGGGTAGAACGCAACTACCTGCCTTCCAAGAAGGTGGGCAAACGCACCATGGTCAATGTGGCCCTGCTGACCCAGCAGCTTCTAGAGCAGGAGTGGACGCTGTGAGCCGAACAGACCCGCAATTCAAGCTGCGCGTACCGCCCGAGCTGCGCGCCAAGATCGAACAGTCCGCCTTCGCGGCCCGCCGTTCGATGAACTCGGAAGTCGTCATTCGCCTGGAAGCGAGCTACGCCCAGGACAAAGCCGCCAAGGAGGGCACCCAATGAGCAAGCCAGACGAAAGCCTCGACCTGTGCAGCGTAAAGACCTTCGCCGAGCTGAGCGGCGTGACGGTCGAAGAGGTCATCAACTGGGTGGACAGCAAGACCATCCCCAGCATGAAGCTGGCCGACTTCCGCATGGTCAATCTCGCCCGTCTCCGCGCCGATCTGGAGAAGGGCAAAACCGAGTTCAAGGAAGGGGACTACGCCCATGTCTAAGCCTGCTCTCGCGTTCGATCCCATTACCGCCATCGGCTACATCGGCCAGACCGTGCTCGTCGAACTGCGCTGGGACGACGACAACGAAATGCTATGGCGCTGCTACCACATCGTTGGCGTGGTGCTGCCGGTTCAGGGCGTGTTCGAAGACGGCTACTTCCTCGTCATGCCGTTCGATATCGGTAACGACATGCCGCAAGAGGTCTATTTCGACAGCATCAACACTATTCGCGGCATCAGCGACCGTCACGCCGTCGGTAAGGTGCTGGGCCGCCTGCCGCTGCCGCACCTGATCCAGGGCCACGCCACGCAAGGAGAGCGCCACCATGCGTAAGCCACGTCTCCAGCTCGATGCCGCCACGGCCCTGAGCTATGTCGGGAAAACCGTGCTGCTCGAAACCGCCTGGGACGCTGAGCCGGAATCCTTCTGGCAATGCGTGCACATTGTCGGCGTCCTCTTGCCCACGCCGGATATGCAGGGCGCCCCGTGCTTCTTGGCGGTCGAAGTCAGCTCCAGCACGCGTAACCCGAACGAATACTACTTCGACGACATTTGCACTATCAGGGCGATGCGGTACCGCGACCGGCGCAGTTCCGGCAACGTACTGGGCCGCATGACCCTGACCCATTCGGAAGGGTCCAGGGCCGCGCTCCCGGCTCGTCGGAACAGCTTCACCGTTCCGGCGAACGGAAGCACGGGCGCAGCGCACCCTTGACCCCACGCCATGATGAACAGCCTGACCACGGGAGAGTGGGGCAGCTTCACCGCCCCGCGCTCCCGAGCCCTCGGCGGCAAGAGTGGGATGACAAGGGCAAAGCCCTTGGTGTTGATCCGGCCGCGCCCGCTGCACTTCGCTGACTGCCTCCACCTCGCTTTCCTGGCGCTGCTGAGCGCCTTCCTCTGGTACGCCAGCCTCCCGCCCGTTGATCGTCCCCAGGTGCCTTCCTACACCCAGGAACAGGCCTGCCTGATCGAACCAGACCCATTCAAGGAGCTTGAACGATGGATGAAGCAAGAAAAGTGCGGGCCCTCGACGCACGTGGGTGTGCTTCGGCGCAGCCGGAGCGCGTGCGCGTGCGTCGGGGGCGCAGCGCGCCGCGAGCAGACACCAGCGCCGAGTCAGCGTAGCGCAACGGGCGCTGGTGCCACAGCGGCGCGCCCGCCGCTGACGTCCCTGTAGCACGTCAGAGAGTTAGAGAAAAACTTCCGCATTAATCAGCAATAGGTGAACAGATGAGAAAGCCCAAAGACTTCCTGAGACTGAACATGGTGGCCTGTGAAGACCCGACCGGGCGCCTGTTCGTCGACCCGAGCACAGCCCGTTTTGTCGACCTGTCGAAAGTCCGCCTGCTGCACTGCGGCGTCGATACCGTCCGCCAGTTGTACCGCGGCCTGATCCGCCCGGAAATCATGAGCCTGTTCGACAAGCCCGGCACCATCGTCGACTTCGCCGGAGAGCGCTGGCATGCCGGCCGTGTGGGCAAGGACTCGGGCTACCAGTACAAGCTGCAGAACGCTGACCTGGGCTTCATCCTGCTGGTGAAGAACTTCAACGCCAAGCAGGAGAACATTGGTCCTCACCTGAAAATCGAGGTGTCACCGCATGCCATCGACGCCCTGTCGCCTGAGAGGCTGCAAGCCAGGATGGATTTCTATGCCGAGCAGATCCTCTCGCACCTTGAAGTGAACCAGTGCGCCGTCCACCTCGCTCTGGATCTGCAAGGCTGGCAGCTGCCTGCCGATCTGGTCGCCCATATGCACTGCCGCGCCCGTGCCGCCCGCGACATCTCCGGCATCAAGGAAATTCAGTGGACCCTAGAGTCCGCCACCTACGGTAAGGGCCAGTCCTACCTGTTTGGCTCGGCGGGGAGCGTCCAGCTGGGTATCTACAACAAAACCGCCCAGGCCCGAGCGGTAGACAAGCTCGACTACTGGGAAGGCGTCTGGAAGCGTCGCGACAGCTTCGACGAGGGCGACCCGGACAACTACGACCCCAAGCAAGACGTGTGGCGTGTCGAGCTGCGTTACCACCATTCCGTGATCCAGCAATTCGCCAGCGGTTCGATTGACCTGCACACCGGCAACGCCATCGAAACGAACTGCTACGCCGCTTTCGCCCCACACCTCGATGGCCTGTGGCGCTATGGCCTGGGGCAATTCAAGCTGCTGGCTCGCCCTGGATACTTCGAACCGATCTGGACGCTGATCCGCGAAGACGCCCGAGTCGATCTGCCGGTGGATTCCCTGCTGGATGACACCGAGTACAAGCGGCAGTACAAGACCTCGCGCGGTTTCTCCGGCAAGAACGTGGAGCTGTTCCTGGGAAACTTCGTAAGCCTGCTGGCACGGGAGCGAGTGGGCGCTAGGAGGGGATTTCACCGGCTCAAGGATTGGGAGTGCTGGCCGGTGATCCGCGACCACTATGCCGCCAAGGGCATGGACGAAGACGGCCTGTACAAGCACATCAAGGGCATCCTCGAGGAACGCCATGTTCGCTGGGGGCGTGCTGTCTGATGGCGATTGACCAACTGCCCGATGGCCGCTGGAAGGTGGACGTAGAACCCATCAAGGGCAGGCGCTTCCGCAAGACGTTCAAGACCAAGGGCGAAGCCCAGCGCTTCGAAGCATCCTGCAGGGCCAAGGTTGTCGAGAATCCAGATTGGTCGCCCAGGCCGAAAGACCGTCGCACCCTCACCGAGCTGGTTGGACTCTGGTTCGATCTGCATGGGCATTCCCTGCGTGATGGTGAACGCCGCCGTAGCAAGCTCGATGCTCTGGCCAAGCGCCTGCGCAATCCTCGGGGCGCCAAGCTCGACCCGCAAACCTACGCCCAGGATCGTCGAGTCAGGTTAGGGGAGGGCGCCTCACCCAAGACGCTGAACAACGAGCTGGGCTATCTGCGTGCGGTCTACAACGAGCTGCGTGGATTGGGTGTGATCGACTACGCCAACCCGCTTGACCTGGTGAAGCCGCTCAAGGTGCAGGAACGGGAGCTGTCCTGGCTGACCACTGAACAGATTGCCGAGCTGCTGGAAGAGATTCGGCGCGGCTGCGACAACCCGCACGTCGAGATAATCGCCCTGATCTGTCTGGCCACCGGTGCTCGATGGTCTGAGGCTGAGAAGCTGAAACCGACCGGCCTGCGTAATGGCGTGATCACCTTCAGCGGAACCAAGAACGGCAAGGTTCGTTCGGTGCCCATCACTGCAGGGCTTGAAGCCAAGATCGTCAGGCACTGGAAGCAACACGGCCAGCCAAACTCGGCTATCACCTCGTTCCGCCGCGCCCTGGCCAGGACGACCATCCGCCTACCGAAAGGGCAGGCCGCCCACGCCCTGCGACACACCTTCGCCAGTCACTTCATCCAGAACGGCGGGAACATCCTCACCCTGCAGAAAATCCTGGGTCATTCCAGCCTGGCCATGACCATGCGCTACGCGCACCTGGCCCCAGATCATCTGCAGGATGCTTTACGGTTTGGGCCGATTTCAGAGAACATAGCGCGTCTTTAGCTCCGCGGATGGAGATGTCTGTGTCGTCATTTGCAGCTGAGTGGCTGCTTCGTCTTGCCACGCGAGAGGAGGATTTGTTTCAGTATCCTCGCCTCACTGAGCAGACCACTTTGGACGAGGCGATTAACCGCTTAGTTTTGGCTCCAGCTGCTGTGCTTGAATCTCGCGAAGAGGAAGACCCTGACAAAATGGTCTGGTGCCACGGTTATGATAGGAGTGGCTCCAGCTTCTTCGTCTATAAGAACACCTATCAGGTATGGATTGATGTGTCTGAATCGGTGCCCGGCTCTGGCGGTTCAGCGATCTATGCAGCAGTCGCTTCGTTCGCCCACGGTTGCGGGTACAGCTTCATAGGTGACCCGCAGGGCCTGTCAGATATGGCTCTTCGCCGACGTACGGATGCGATGCTATCATCTGCGCTCAAGTACGGTACCACACGGCATTTGGCGCCCCACCAGCGTCAGCTCGGAGGGGCTAGGGAACTCGGTGTCCCACCGCTTGTCTGGGGTAGTGATACCGTTACAAACATTCAGGGTATGATTCAGGTAGCTGTCGACTCAATGGAGTTTGACCTCCCGGAGATCAGTGATGCGTACTACGACTTTTCAAGTAAAACCTTCTGCTACGTTGGCGGCGGACGGCTATTGGAAACAGTTCTGGGAAGCTGGAGTGATCACCTTGCAGGAAGCGGAAAGACGCGCGCAGGCATCTCTACGCTTAAGAGATGCATACTGCTCCGATCCTTGGTTCGCCAAGAAAGCGAAACGAGACCCCAGCTTCTGGAGCAAGTTTTATGCGAGTCGAGTGAATTCATAAATTCAGGCGAGCTTGCTGAGATTTTTTATTAAAGCCCCATTTAGGGGCTTTTTTGTGTCCGTTACCCTCTCGACACCTTTTCGACACCCCAAAGAAAAACCCCTGACTTTCTCTAGGAAAATCAGGGGTTTATTTGGTGGAGCCGGGGGGATTTGAACCCCCGTCCGCCAGCTCTCCGCTATCGGTTCTACATGCTTAGCCATCTCTACTGAGTTAACTCCGCGCGGCCCGAGTGGCAGGGCGCTTGGAGCGAGCTGTATGAGTTTTAGCCGTTACGTCTACAGCGAACTTGGCGGCGATCCTGTTCTATATGACTGACCAGATCTTCGGGTTTACAGGCATCCCCTAGGGTCAGCTGGCGCCCTTAGGCGGCCAGAGCGTAGTTGTCGTCGTTGGCAACTATGAAGTTGTGGCAGCGGATTTACGAGAACTGTCACCTACTCGGCATGCCCCTCAAGTTTCGTTACCGGCGTCGAATCCTAATCGGCCCCAAAACCTTCGTGGTTACAGCTAGGACGCGGAGTGTACGGCAAAGGTTCCATAACGTCGACTGCGGATTCCAGCGCGGGACGCTATGATGACGCCTCGCGTCCCTCTGCGCGCCCTATGGAAAGGAGTCGTCATGCCGAGCTCTAGCCGCTACCCCCTGCGCCAGTGGATCTGGCGGGCCTTCGTGCAGAGCGCGCTGATCCCGTTGATCCTGGTGGAGTCGGTGTTGATTGCGGCGTACCTGCTGAGCAATCAGGCGATTCGCGACACGCAGATCGGCCATCTGCAGGAGGCGGCGGTGAAGGACCTGGCCAGTGCCGCGCTGCGCGAGGGGCAGATCGTCGACGGCCGCCTGCGTTCGATCGAATCGCTGGTCCAGGTGTACCGCGACGCGACTCAGCGCGCGCTGCTCGATACCGGCTATCAGGCCGACGAACTGGAGCGTCAGCGCCATACCAGCACCGACAGCGGGGTGTTCTACACCCGCAGCGACGACGGCCGCGCCGCCTCCTTCTACGCCAACAGTACGCCGCTGGCGCAGCAGGATCACGCCAAGGTCATGCGCCTGTCGCAGCTCGACCCGCTGATGCGCTCGATCCAACAGGCCAACCCGCTGGTGGCGGCGCTCTACTTCAACAGCTGGGACAGCTACAACCGCATCTATCCCTGGTTCGACACGCCGGCGCAGTATCCCCATGACATGGTGATCCCGGATTACAACTTCTATTACCTCGCCGACGCCAAGCACAACCCCGAGCGCAAGGTGGTGTGGACCGAGGTCTACCTCGATCCGGCCGGCCTCGGCTGGATGATGTCGGCCATCGCCCCGGTCTATCGCGGCGACTTCCTCGAGGGCGTGGTGGGCCTGGACATCACCGTCGGCCAGGTGCTCGGCGAGATCGCCGAGCTCAACGTGCCCTGGCAGGGCTACGCCATGCTGGTCAGCCACGACCACAACATCATGGCGCTGCCGGCCGCCGGCGAGCTGGATTTCGGCCTGCGCGAGCTGACCCATTACTCCTACGAGGAGGCGGTACGCCGCGAGGTACTCAAGCCCGAGGACTTCAACCTGGCCAAGCGCGAGGGCATGGAGCCGCTGCTGCAGGCGATGAATGAGGGCCGCGGTAACGTCCAGGAGGTGCTGCTTGGCGGGCGCAAGCAGCTGGTGGCCTGGAGCGAGATTCCGCAGACCGGCTGGCGCCTGTTGCTGGTGGTGGACGAGGAGCAGATCTTCCACGACACCAACCAGCTGGCCGAGCGCTACCTGCAGATCGGCTACCTGCTGATCGCCGGCCTGCTGGCCTTCTACCTGATGTTTTTCGCCTGGATGTGGCTGCGTTCGCGGCACCTGAGCAACCAGCTGGCGCACCCCATCGCCGATATCGTCGAGATGGCCGGCAGCCTGGGCCAGGGCAACTACCTGCCGGCGGCGCCGGACAGCCGGATCGCCGAAGTCAGCCGCCTGGCGGACGCGATGCAGCAGGCCGGGCGCCAGCTGCAGGCCAGCGAGCAGGAGCGCCAGGAGGCGCAGAACATCCTCCAGCTGGTGCTGGAGAGCACCACCGAGAGCCTCTGGCAGATCAACGCCCGCGACCTGACCATCGACCTCAGCGACCGCTTCGTGCGGCGCTTCGGCCTGGGCGCGCGTCACCTGAGCCTGAGCGAGTTCAACCAGCGCGTGCACCCGGACGACCTGGAGCGCCTGCGCCACCTGCGCAAGCACTTCGCCGAGAGCGGCGACGAGCATTTCGACGCCGAGTACCGCTACCTCGACTGCCAGGGCCAGTACCTCTGGCTGCTCAGTCGCGGCAAGGTGCTGGAGCGCGACGCCAAGGGCTGGCCGCTGCGCGTGGCCGGCACCCATGTCGACATCACCCGTCTCAAGCAGGCGCAGGAGGAGTTGCGCCACGCCAGCCTCGAGGCCCTGGCGGCCAGCCAGGCCAAGAGCCGTTTCCTGTCGAGCATGAGCCACGAGCTGCGCACGCCGCTCAACGCCATCCATGGCTTCGCCCAGCTGATCGAGATGGAGGCGCAGGACAAGGCCGATGCCAAGCTGGAGTGCGACTACGCCCACGAGATCGTCAACGCCAGCCGCCATCTGACCGCGTTGGTCGACGACATCCTCGACCTGTCGAGCATCGAGAGCCGCCGTCAGCAGCTGCAGTTGCAGCCCCTGGAGATCGGCAGCCTGCTGGCCGGCTGCGCCGAGCTGGTGCAGCCCGAGGTGCAGCAGCGCCAGCTGCAGCTGCAGGTGATGGCCGCGGCCGAGCCGCCGCTGTTCGTCCAGGGCGACCCGCGCCGGGTGCGGCAGATCCTGCTCAACCTGCTGTCCAACGCGATCAAGTACAACAGCCCGCAGGGCCTCATCCGCATGGGCTACGAGGTGCGCGCCGACTGCGTGCGGCTGTGGGTCGACGACACCGGCCCGGGGCTGTCCGGCGAGCAGCAGGCGCAGCTGTTCCAGCCGTTCCAGCGCCTCGGTCGGGAGAGTTCGAACATTCCCGGCACCGGCATCGGCTTGGTGCTCTGCCGCGAGCTGGCCAGCCTGATGGACGGCGAGATCGGCGTGCGCAGCGAGCCGGGTGTGGGCAGCCGCTTCTGGCTCGACCTGCCCAGCGCCGCGCGGCCGGACGAGACCGACGCCGATGCGCCGGAGCAGTCGGCGCAAAGCGAGCGGCGCCTGGTGCAGGTGCTGTGCGTGGAGGATCACCCGGCCTGCCTGAAGATTCTCCAGGAGGCGCTGCGCGAGTTCGCCGAGGTGCGTGGCGCGGGTACCCGTCAGCGCGCGCTGGCCGAGCTGCAGGACAACGAGCCGGCGCTGTTGCTGCTGGATATCGACCTGCCGGACGGCAACGGCCTGGAGATACTCGACGCCATGCGCGCCGAGCCACGGCTGCGCGAGGTGCCGGTGCTGGTGATCAGCGCGGTGGCCGACCAGGCGCTATTCGAGGAAGCCAGGGCGCGCGGGGCCTCTGCCTGCCTGAGCAAGCCGGTGGACTTGCAGGAGGTGCGGCATCTGGCGCTGGAGCTGCTCTACACCGGCTACTAGGCAGCAGTGCTGCAGGCGCCGCCAGGCCGGCGCCTACGACCAGCAACTGAGCCGGCGACTACTCGCTGGCTTCCAGCAGATTGATGGCTTCGCCCAGCACCTTGACCGATTCGCTGTGGTTGCCGGCCTTGTGCAGGGCTTCGCCTTCGGCGCGCAGTTCCTGCACCTTGGCCAGCACGGCGGGGTCGGCCGGTGGGTCGCTTTGCAGCATGGCGTCGATCTTGGCCATGTCCGCCGGGCAGTGCATCGCCCAGAGGGGCGCGCTGAGCAGGGCGGCGGCGAAGAAGGCGGTTAGGCGGCGCATGATGGCTCTCCAGAACGGGACGGTGGGACCTTCAGTATAGAAAGCCGTGTCGCGGCGTCATCTCCGCCGGTCACTCAGCCCTTCACGCACACCAGCTGGCGCAGGCTGTGCACCACTTCGACCAGGTCGCGCTGGGCCGCCATCACCGCCTCGATGTCCTTGTAGGCCATGGGGATTTCGTCGATCACGTCCTTGTCCTTGCGGCATTCGACGTGGGCGGTGGCGCGCAGCTGGTCGGCCAGGTCGAAGCGTTTCTTCGCCTGGCTGCGGCTCATCACCCGGCCGGCGCCGTGGCTGCAGGAGCAGAACGCCTCGGCATTGCCCAGGCCGCGCACTATGTAGCTGCGTGTGCCCATGGAGCCGGGGATGATGCCCAGCTGGCCTGGCTGCGCCGACACCGCGCCCTTGCGCGTGACCAGCACCTCGCGGCCGAAGTGGCGTTCCTGTTGCACGTAGTTGTGGTGGCAGTCCACCGCCTCCAGCTGCGCCTCGAACGGCCGGCCGAGCACCTGGCGGGTGGCCGCGATCACCGCCTGCAGCATCAACGCGCGGTTCTGCCGGGCGTAGTCCTGGGCCCAGCCGACCGCCTCGAGGTAGTCGGCGAAGTGGCGGCTGCCTTCCTCGAAGTAGGCCAGGTCCTTGTCCGGCAGGTTGGCCAGGTGCTGGCGCATGTCGGCCTGGGCCAGCTCGATGAACAGGTTGCCGATGGCGTTGCCGACGCCGCGCGAGCCGCTGTGCAGCATAAGCCAGACACGGTCGGCCTCGTCCAGGCAGAGTTCGATGAAGTGATTGCCGCCGCCCAGGGTGCCGAGGTGCACACGGTGGTTGCTCTTCTCCAGGCGCGGGTGCTTGGCGCAGATTGCCCGGAAGCGCCCGGCCAGGGCGCGCCAGGCCACGTCGGTGGGGGCCGGCACCTCGTCCCAGGCGCCGACGTCGCGCTTGCCGAAGCTCTTGCCGTGCGGCACCGCGCGTTCGATGGCGCTGCGCAGGCGGTGCAGGTTGTCCGGCAGATCCGTGGCGCGCAGCGAGGTGCGCGCGGCGACCATGCCGCAGCCGATATCCACGCCGACCGCGGCGGGGATGATGGCGCCGAGGGTGGGGATCACGCTGCCGATGGTCGAGCCCTTGCCCAGGTGCACGTCCGGCATCACCGCCAGGTGCTTGAAGATAAAGGGCATCCGCGCGGTGTTGAGCAGTTGCCGGCGGGCTTCGTCCTCCACCGGCACGCCGCGGGTCCAGAGCTTGATCGGTTTGCCGCCGGCGACGTGCAGCAGCTGCGGGCCGTGGTCGTTCATGCAGGGGGGCCAGGCTGGTATGACTGCTCTATTGTGCGCCTGCCGGCGCTCAATAGTGATACCAGCGCAGCTCCAGCTTCACCTCGTTGACCGGCGCGGCGAGCTGGCTGAACTCGCGCTGGGCGCTCAGGCGCAGGCCGAGGTCGGTGCGCACTTCCCATTGCTGGTTCAGCGACAGGCGACGGCGTACCTCGCCGTTGTGGAAGTAGTCGCCGGCCGCCTCAAGGGTCAGGTTGCCCAGCGCGTTGCGCCACAGCAGGCCGGTGTTGAAGCCCAGCGCCGGGGCGACGAAGGCGGCGAAGTCGCGGTTGTGCTCCAGGCGCGCGGTGGCCAGGGCGAAGCCCAGGGTGCCAGCGCCGAGCTGCCAGGTGGCGCCGCCACCGCCGCCGACATGCGCCACCAGCGGGCTGTCGCCGTCTGCGCCGAGCACCCGCTCCAGGCCGCCGCCGACCTGCCAGGACCAGGGCTGGAGCAGGGCGTCGCGCGGCGTCAGCGAGCGGATGTTGGCCAGGTCCAGGCGCTGCACTTGCCAGTGGTTGCCCTCGTACTGGCGCAGCTTGAGCTGGGCGATCTCGATCTGCGCGCCGAGGGGGAAGCCGTCGAGGTTGTCGTTGAGGTCGTGGTAGGCCATGCGCAGGCCGTACTCGGCGAAGGCGCGATCCTCGCGGCTGCCGCCGGCCAGCTGCCAGGTGCGTGACTGGTGGCCTTCCTCGGGCAGCAGCGGGCGTTGCAGCGCCAGCGGCGGCGGCGGGTTGCGGTTGACCGCACCGAGCAGCTGGAAACTGCGCTCGGCGGTTTCGTCCGTGCGCGCCTCGCCGCTGGCGCGGTAGCGCACCAGGCGGAAGGCGGCGTCCTGGATCAGCGCGCGGCGCTCGCTCGGCAGGCTCTGGAAGGGCGCCGCGCCGAGCTGCGCGGAGTCGCCGGCCAGGCTCAGCACCCAGGCCTTTTCCGCCGCACCCAGCGGCTCGGCGCGGCCCAGCAGTTCGCGCTCGCGCGAGGGGCGGTAGTCGATGCGTTCGATCAGCCCGGCGTCCTTCACCGCGCGCACGGTGTCGGTGGGGATGGCGGTGATCGGGAAGTGCTCGGTCAGCTCGATGCCGGGGCGGGCGATCTCCAGCAGTTCGAGCAGGCGGTAGGAGCAGTTCTCGTCGAAGAAGAAGTAGTCGAAGCGCACCTGCTTGAGTTCCCACACGTGCTCGACCATGCGCCCGGTTTCCTCGGGGCTGAGGTTGAGGCGGTATTCCCACAGATCGCGGTTTTCCAGGCGGCTGTATTCGCTGAGTTTCTCGCGGTAGGGCACCAGGGCGAACAGCCCGGGGTAGCCGCCCATCAGCCCGCGCCAGGCGTAGAGGATGCTGTTGTCGTCGCCCTCGATAAAGGCGCCGAAGTTCAGTGCGTAGCTGAGCAGGGCGGTGTTGTGGCTGTCGACGTCGGCCTGGTCGATGCGCAGCAGGGTGTGACCGAACATCGACGAGGGGCTATTGAGGTAGGCGGCGGGGAACACCAGCACGGTGCTGTGCGGATTGACGTCGGCGAACCAGGCGCGGTACTCGGCGCAGTCCGGGCTGGGCAGATCGTCCAGCGCCAGGCGCTCCTTCAGCCAGCGGGTGCGCGCCGGGTAGACGCACTGCGGGTGGCGGTCGCCCAGCTCGGCCGGCTGGTACAGGGCCTCGAGCGTGGCGGCCAGCTCCGCGGCCGGATCACCGGCGCCAGCCTCGGCGAGGAAGAAGGTCTGGTCGTCGACGTAGCTGCGCCAGCCGCCGAGCTTGCCGGTCTCGTAGTGGCCGAGGGCAATCCAGTAGGGATCGGCGGCCAGTGTGGCCAGCGGCGTGGGCGAGGCGGCCTGCAGCGGCAGGCTGAAGCTCAGGGCGAGGGCGGCGAATGTCCGTTTCAAGGTCGCTGTTCTTCTAATAGTGGCGATGGCCGAGCTTTGGCCAGGCGCGTGGCGGGTGTCAAGGCGGCGCTTGCGCGGTTGCCGTGCAACTTGGCCGGCAGCGGCCACACTTAAGTCATAGCCTCGAGGAGTTGCATCATGACCGCCCACGACACCGCCGCCGTGCTCGACGCCCTGCTGGCCGAATACGGCGCCCGCGCCAACGCAATCCGCCGCGACCTGGGGCGCAGCCATTCGGCGGATTTCGCCGAGCAGGCGCAGCAACGGCAGAACGACGAGGTGCTCGAGGCGCTGCTGGCCGAGGCCGAAGCCGCCTTGCGCCAGGTCGGCCTGGCCAAGCAGCGCCTGGCCGAGGGCCGCTACGGCGAGTGCCAGCGCTGTGGCGAGCCGATCGAAGCCGGCCGGCTCAGGGCGCTGCCGGCGGCGGAATTCTGCCTGCGCTGCGCCGCGCTCAACTGAGCGGCTGGCCGACCTCTTCCAGTAGCCGCCGCGCGGCCGAGTCGGCGGCGTCGATATAGGGCTGCAGCACGCTGGCCGCGCCGGCGCGGGTGAAGGCCTCCAGGTCGCCCTCGCGAAAGGCGCTCAAGGTCACCTGGCCGCGGAAGCCGGCGCTGCGCGCGGCGCGCAGGAGGATGGCGTTGACCTCGCGCTGGGGGATGGTGCTGACCAGCGCGCGCGCCTGCTGCAGCGGCAGATGGGCGATGAAGTCGTGATCCTCGGCATCGCCGTAGCACACCGTCAGGCCGGTGCGCCGGGCACTGGCCAGGGCTTCCGGGTTGAAGTCGACGCCGAGCACGCGCAGCCCGGCGTCTTCCAGGCGGTGCGCCAGCTGGCGGCCGTAGCGGCCCAGGCCATAGACGATCACCTCCGGCTGCTGGCTGTCGCTGGCGCTGTCGGCGGCGTTCTCGCGGTGCGCCACGCGCCGCTCGAACGGCCCCAGCCAGGGCGACAGGCGCTCGAACAGCGGCTGGGCGTAGAGAATCATGTAGGTGGACAGGGTGATGGTGATCACCCCCACCAGGGTGGTCAGGCCCAGGGCTTCGCCGCCGACGTGGCCGAGGCCGATGCCCATGGCGACGAAGATGATCGAGAACTCGCTGATCTGCGCCACGGTGAGCCCGGCCATGAAGCCGGTGCGCTTGCGGTAGCCCATCGCGCCCATGATCGCCATGACGATCAGCGGGTTGCCGATCAGCACGAACAGCGACAGCAGCAGGGCGCTGCCGAGCTGGCCCTGGAAATGGGTGAAATCCAGCTGGATGCCCAGGTGCAGGAAGAAGAACAGCAACAGGAAGTCGCGCAGGCTGGTCAGGCGGCTGGCGATGGCCTCGCGCAGCGGCGTCGAGGCCAGGCAGAAACCGGCGATAAAGGCGCCGATCTCCTTGGACAGGCCCAGCGCCTCGGCGCCGCCGGCCAGCAGCGTGCCCCAGGCGATGGCCACCAGCATCAGCAGCTCCGGCGAGCGCGCCATGGGGGCGAGCAGGTGCGGCAGGGCGTAGCGCATCAGGATGTAGAGCAGGATCAGGCTGCACAGCAGTACCGTGATCAGCGCCAGCGGCGACAGGCCCTGGCGTTCGCCCGCCGCCGGCTGGTAGAGGTTGATCGCCAGCATGGCCAGCACCACGGCGATGTCCTGCACGATCAGAAAACCCATGGCGATGCGCCCGTGCAGCGAATCGATCTCGCCTTTGTCCGACAGCAGCTTGACGATGATGATGGTGCTGGAGAAGGTCAGCGCCACCGCCACGTAGGTGGCGGTCAGCCAGTCCAGGCCGAGCAGGCGGCACAGCAGCAGGCCGAACAGGATGGTGAAGGTGAGCTGGCCCAGACCGGTGGCCAGCGCCACCGGGCCGAGGGTGCGCACCAGGCGCATGTCCAGTTTCAGGCCGACCACGAACAGCAGCACGGTGATGCCGATCTCGGCCAGCAGGCCGAGCGAGGCGTGGTCGCCGGACAGGTTCATCGCCGCCGGACCGGCGAGGATGCCGACCAGGATGTAGGCGATGATCAGCGGCTGGCGCAGGCGCACCGCCAGCATCCCGAACAGCGCGGAGAGGGCGAGCAGGGCGGCGATTTCCTGGAATAGGCTCATGCGGGGCGTCCGGTGAGAGGAGCGCGACACTTTAAGCGGCACTGGGCGCAGGAGGCTGCCCTGGATCAAGCTTAGCGCTTGTCCGGGACCGCGGATGGGGCCATGATTTCCCCAGGCCCCTGCCTTCCCGCCTAAGGATTTACGATGCCCGACTCCGTTGCTGCCAGCCTGCGGCTGCCGCCCGACTCCCTGACCCGCCCCTTCGCCCCCGAGCAGTTCAACTTCACCAGCACCGACGACCTCGAGCCCTTCCGTGGCGTGCTCGGTCAGGCTCGCGCGGTGGAGGCCCTGCAGTTCGGCGTGGCCATGCCGCGCCCCGGCTACAACGTGTTCGTCATGGGCGAGCCGGGTACCGGACGCTTCTCCTTCGTCCAGCGCTACCTCAAGGCCGAGGCCAAGCGCATGGAGACCCCGGCTGATCGGGTTTACGTCAACCATTTCGACGAGCCGCGCGAGCCGCGCGCGCTGGAGTTGCCGGCCGGCACCGCGAGCGATTTCATCGCCGACATCAACCAGTTGATCGACAACCTGCTGGCCACCTTCCCGGCGGTGTTCGAGACGCCCACTTACCAGCAGAAGAAGAGCGCCATCGACCGCTCCTTCAACAAGCGCTACGACCAGGCGCTGGACGTGATCGAGAAGCTGTCGCTGGAGAAGGGCGTGGCCCTGTACCGCGACAGCAGCAATATCGCCTTCACCCCGATGGCTGACGGCAAGGCGCTGGATGAGGCCGAGTTCGCCCAGCTGCCGGAAGCCGAGCGCGAGCGCTTCCATGCCGACATCGCCCTGCTCGAGGAGCGCCTCAACGAGGAGCTGGCCAGCCTGCCGCAGTGGAAACGCGAGTCGAGCAACCTGCTGCGCCAGCTCAACGAGGAGACCATCACCGTCGCCCTGCAGCCGCTGCTGGCGCCGCTGTCGGAGAAATACGCGGAGAACGCCGGCGTCTGCGCTTATCTGCAGGCGATGCAGGTCAATCTGCTGAAGACCGCGGTCGAGCAGCTGGTCGACGTCGACAAGGCCGACCCGCAGCTGCGCAAGCTGCTCGAGGAGCAGTACTGCCCGAGCCTGGTGGTCGGTCACCATGCCAACGGCGGCGCGCCGGTGGTGTTCGAGTCGCACCCGACCTACGACAACCTGTTCGGCCGCATCGAATACAGCTCCGACCAGGGCGCGCTGTACACCAGCTACCGCCAGCTGCGCCCCGGCGCGCTGCACCGCGCCAACGGCGGCTACCTGGTGGTGGAGGCGGAGAAGCTGCTCAATGAGCCCTTCGTCTGGGAGGCGCTCAAGCGCGCCCTGCATTCGCGCCAGCTGAAGATGGAATCGCCGCTGGGCGACCTCGGCCGCATCGCCACCGTGACCCTCAATCCCCAGGTCATCGCGCTGCAGCTGAAAGTCATCATCATCGGCTCGCGCCAGCTCTACTATGCGCTGCAGGACCACGACCCGGACTTCCAGGAGATGTTCCGCGTGCTGGTCGACTTCGACGAGGACATTCCCCTGGCCGAGGACAGCCTGGAGCAGTTCGCCCAGCTGATGAAGACGCGCACCTCGGAGGAGGGCATGGCGCCTTTGACCGGCGCGGCGGTGGCGCGCCTGGCCACCTACAGCGCGCGCCTGGCCGAGCACCAGGGCCGTCTGTCGGCGCGCATCGGCGACCTGTTCCAGCTGGTCAGCGAGGCCGACTTCATCCGCCACCTGGCCGGCGAGACGCTCACCGACGTCGGCCATATCGAGCGCGCCCTCAAGGCCAAGGCCACCCGCACCGGGCGGGTGTCGGCACGGATCATCGACGACATGCTGGCTGGCATCATCCTGATCGACACCTGCGGCGCCGCGGTCGGCAAGTGCAACGGCCTGACCGTGCTGGAAGTGGGCGACTCGGCCTTCGGCGTGCCGGCGCGCATCTCCGCTACCGTCTATCCCGGCGGCAGCGGCATCGTCGACATCGAGCGCGAAGTCAGCCTGGGCCAGCCGATCCACTCCAAGGGGGTGATGATCCTCACCGGTTTTCTCGGCAGCCGCTACGCCCAGGAATTCCCCCTGGAGATTTCCGCCAGCATCGCCCTGGAGCAGTCCTACGGCTACGTCGACGGCGACAGCGCTTCGCTCGGCGAGGTCTGCACGCTGATCTCGGCCCTGTCGCGCACGCCGCTCAAGCAGTGCTTCGCCATCACCGGCTCGATCAACCAGTTCGGCGAAGTGCAGGCGGTCGGCGGGGTCAACGAGAAGATCGAAGGCTTCTTCCGCCTGTGCGAGGCACGCGGCCTGACCGGCGAGCAGGGGGTGATCATCCCCCATTCCAACGTCAGCAACCTGATGCTCGACGACCGCGTGCTGCAGGCGGTGCGCGCCGGCCAGTTCAACGTCTACGCCGTGCGCCATGTCGACGAGGCGCTGAGCCTGCTGGTCGGCGAGGCGGCCGGCCATCCGGACGAGCAGGGCCGCTTCCCCAAGGGCAGCGTCAATGCACGGGTGGTCGAGCGCCTGCGCGAAATCGCCGAGATCGACCTGGAGGAAGACGGCAAGCACGCCGAGGCGGCCAAGGCCAAGGCCGAAGCCGAGCCCGTCGCCGCCAAGCCGGCCAAGGCGCCGCGGCGCAAGAAGGGCGAAGGCGAGGGCGCCGCGGGCTGAACAAATCTTGCACGATTGTCCCGGATCGCCCGGGGCAACCGTGCCAGCATCGTTGTTCAGCCGTCATGCACAGAGTTATCCACAGATTGCGGGGATAACTTTGGCCTTCACAGTGCGGCCGCTCGGGGTGTAGGCTGGAGCCTGGAATCCGCGAGGGTCGCCGCCATGCCGCGTAGCCTCTGCCTTACCCGCCAATGCCTGGGCCTGGTCACTCGTATCGAATGCGTGATCCGGCCGCTGGCCGGGGAAAACGGACTTTGGACGCTGCTCTGCGCGGCCGGCATGTCCGGCGCGCAACCCTCGGCGATCAAGGCACAGGGCCCGTTCTACGGGCCTTTTGTCGCCGAAGGGGTGCTAGCGTCCATCGCCGAGAGCCTGGCCCAGCAGGGCTATGCCGAATGCCTCGAACCACCCATCTGGCGCCTGCACCTGCAGGCCGAACTGCGTCGCCTCAACGGCGAGCGCCGTCGACCCACCGGGTGCTACCAGTTCCAGCCGGAGACCTGAGGGTCACATCTGCGCGGCTTTTGTACAGCGCCGCTCAGGCCGCAGGCCATGCCCCGTCGCGCCGCGCAAGGCGCCATTGCCCACAGCTTTATCCACAGAAAGCGTGGATAACCGCCGAGGCCGTCGCGCGCTTTGTCTGGCGCGGGCGGCTGGGTATACTCGCGCCAGTTTTGACCCTGCAGTGAGTCCCTATGGAACGCCTCATCGAAAACGCCATGTACGCCTCGCGCTGGCTGCTCGCCCCGATCTACTTCGGCCTGTCGCTGGCGGTGCTGGCGCTGTCGATCAAGTTCTTCCAGGAGCTGTACCACATCCTGCCGCAGATCTTCACCCTCGCCGAAGCCGATGTGATCCTCAAGCTGCTGTCGCTGATCGACATGGCCCTGGTCGGTGGCCTGCTGGTGATGGTGATGCTGTCCGGCTACGAGAACTTCGTCTCGCGCCTGGACATTCGCGAAGGCACCGAGAAGCTCAGCTGGCTGGGCAAGATGGACTCCGGCTCGCTGAAGATGAAGGTGGCCGCCTCCATCGTGGCGATCTCCTCGATCCACCTGCTCAAGGTATTCATGGACGCCAAGAACTACGACCTCGAGTACCTCAAGTGGTACGTGATCATCCACCTGACCTTCGTCGGCTCGGCCTTCGCCATGGGCTATCTGGACAAGCTGACCAAGTACGACGGCTGAGTCGTCCCGGGGCTCCACCGCCGCCCGGCCGTTGCAAAACGGACGGGCGGTTTGCTTTCTGCCTTGTGCTTTTATCTGCTTGTACAAAAATTGTATATGAAGTGATTTTTGTATAGCTTTGCCTGCGTAAGGAGAGCCCCATGAATCTGCAAGACCTGTCCAGCCATGCCCACGCCGGGCACATCGACGAGCTCAACCTGATCTCCATGGAGGGCGGCATCTATCTGCTCGAAGCGCAGATGGACGGCCGCGCCCACCCGCTCAGCGACAGCCAGGGCGCCACCCTGCACCTGCGCTCGGTGGAACATGCGCGCGACCTGCTGCACGAGCTGCCGAAGGTGCCGTTCAACCTGGTGCATGCGGTGGTGCACGACGAGATGTGCGGCATGCCGGCCGGCAGCCAGGACTGCCTGAAGGTGCCGATTTCCCTGCGTTCCAGCTGGTGATCGGGTGAGGGTGAGCGCGCGCCGCCTGGCCCTGGTGCTCGGCGACCAGCTCAGTTTCGATCTGGCCAGCCTGCAGGGGCTCGACCTGGCGCAGGACGTCGTGCTGCTCGCCGAGGTCGCGGAGGAGGCCGGCCATGTGCCGCACCATCCGCAGAAGATCGCCCTGATCTTCAGCGCCATGCGCCACTTCGCCGCGGCGCTGCGTGAGCGCGGCCTGCGCGTGCAGTACGTGCGCCTGGACGATGCCGACAACAGCGGCTCGCTGCCCGGCGAACTGCTGCGCTGGGCCGATCATTTCGGAGCCCAGGAAATCCACCTTACCGAATGCGGCGACTGGCGCCTGGAGCAGGCCCTGCGCCACTGCGGCCTGCCGATTCACTGGCATGTCGACCAGCGTTTTCTCTGCAGCCGCGAGGCGTTCGCCGCCTGGGCCGGCGGGCGCAAGCAGCTGCGCATGGAGTACTTCTACCGCGAGATGCGCCGCCGCAGCGGCCTGCTGATGAACGGTGACGGCACGCCGGTGGGCGGCGCCTGGAACTTCGACGCCGACAACCGCAAGGCCCTGCCGCGCGGCGTGCGCCCGCCGCAGCCGCTGCGCAGCGCGCCCGACGCGATCACCGGCGAGGTGCTGGCGCTGGTGGCCGCGCGCTTTTCCCACCATTACGGCAGCCTGGCGGCCTTCGACTACCCGGTGACCCACGCCGAGGCCGAGCGGCTCTGGGCGCATTTCCTCGCCCACGGCCTGGCGGATTTCGGCGACTACCAGGACGCCATGGCCAGCGGCGAGCCCTACCTGTTTCACGCGCGCATCAGCGCCGCGCTGAACATCGGCCTGCTCGACCTGCGCCGCCTGTGCGCCGACGTCGAGGCCGCCTATTGGGCCGGGCGGGTGCCGCTGAATGCGGCGGAGGGCTTTATCCGCCAGCTGATCGGCTGGCGCGAGTACGTGCGCGGCATCTACTGGCTGCAGATGCCCGAGTACGCCGAGGGCAACGCCTTCGGCAACACGCGCGCGCTGCCTGCGTTCTACTGGACCGGCAACACCCGCATGAACTGCCTGCGCCAGGCCATCGGCCAGACCCTGGAGCACGCCTACGCCCACCATATCCAGCGGCTGATGGTCACCGGCAACTTCGCCCTGCTCGCCGGCATCGCGCCCAAGCAGATCTGCGACTGGTACCTGGCGGTGTACATGGATGCCTTCGACTGGGTCGAGCTGCCCAACACCCTGGGCATGGTGATGCACGCCGACGGCGGCTACCTGGCTTCCAAGCCCTACTGCGCCAGCGGCCAGTACATCAAGCGCATGTCCGACTACTGCAGCGGCTGCGCTTACAAGGTGAGCGAGAGCAGCGGCGAGTCGGCCTGTCCGTTCAACGCGCTGTACTGGCACTTCCTTATGCGCCACCGTGAGCGGCTCGAGCGCAACCCGCGCCTGGGCATGGTCTATCGCAACCTGGCGCGCATGGACGAGGCCAGGCAGCAGGCGCTGTGGGACTGGGGCGAACGCCTGCTGGCCCGCCTGGATGCCGGGGAGATGCTGTGAACAAGCGCCAGTTGCCGGTGAAAGGCTGCGCGGTCTGCGGGCTGCCGTTCACCTGGCGCAAGAAATGGGCGCGCTGCTGGGATGAAGTGCGTTACTGCTCCGAGCGCTGCCGACGCCGCCGTTCCGCCAGCATGGGCGCGTGACGACGGGCCGCGCTTCTGTGCTAGTCTGGCCGGCCTTTTTGCAGCCCCAAGCGGAGCCTTTCATGTCCGAATTCACCTTCAGCCCCGATCTGTCCTCCGACGAGGGCCGCGTCAGCTACGGCATCGGCCGTCAACTCGGCGGTCAACTGCGCGACAACCCGCCGCCCGGCGTCGACCTGACGGCCATCCTCGCCGGCCTGACCGACGCGTTCGGCGGCCAGGCCAGCCGCGTCTCCGAGGCCGAGCTGGGTGCCAGCTTCAAGGTCATCCGCGAAATCATGCAGGCCGAAGCCGCCGCCAAGGCCGAAGCCGCTGCCGGCGAAGGCCGCGCCTACCTGGCCGAGAATGCCAAGCGCGAAGGCGTGACCGTGTTGCCGTCGGGCCTGCAGTACGAAGTGCTGGTGGCGGGCGAGGGCGCCAAGCCGTCGGCCGACGACCAGGTGCGTACCCATTACCACGGCACCCTGATCGACGGCACCGTGTTCGACAGCTCCTACGAGCGCGGCCAGCCGGCGGAATTCCCGGTCGGCGGGGTGATCCCGGGCTGGGTCGAGGCGCTGCAACTGATGGGCACCGGCAGCAAGTGGCGCCTGCACGTGCCGAGCGAGCTGGCCTACGGCGCCCAGGGCGTCGGCAGCATCCCGCCGCACAGCGTGCTGGTGTTCGATGTCGAGCTGCTCGATATCCTGTAAGCCTTGGACACAGGCTGTCGCTGCGGGGCGCATGGCGCACCCTACCTGACAGCGAGAAAGTCCAACGAAACGGGGCGCCCTGGAAACAGGGCGCCCCGTTTGCGTTTCAGCGATTGCGCCGCGAGCACCGAATGGCGGTTTCGACTTAGGGCCGCAAGGCCCGCGCGTAGCAGAACAGGAACAGGCTGCGCACCAGCTCCTTGAGCACTATGGGTTCGCTGGAGTTGAGTTCGTGCAGGTCCAGATCGCCCTGGTCGCGCAGCTCGTCCAGGGCTTCTTCTTCGAGCATGGCGCAGACCTCGCCGGTTTCGCGATTGAGGATGCGCAGATAGGGATGCGGGCGGTCCAGCCAGGCATCGATCAGGTAGGTCATGGCAGGTCTCCTTGGCCGTCTTTACGTAACTGAGAATAATTCCTATTACATAAATAGCAAGGACTTATTACGCCTTTCTGTCGTACGCCGGCTGTAGGGTGTCGCGGCCCCGCGACACCCTACGGGCAGGCACTGCTCAATGGGCGGGCGAAGCCTGTGCCTGTTCCTGCCGCTCGGCATCCGGCTTGGCCAGCAGGCTGTAGACGCAGGGTAGGACGAACAGGGTGAACAGCGTGCCGACGCTCATCCCGGTGGCGATCACCAGGCCGATGTCGAAGCGGCTCACCGCGCCGGCGCCGCTGGCGAGGATCAGCGGCACCATGCCGAACACCATCGCCGCGGTGGTCATCAGCACCGGGCGCAGGCGAATCGCCGCCGCTTCCTCGATGGCCTCGCGCAGCGGCAGGCCCTTGTCGTGGCGCAGCTGGTTGGCGAACTCGACGATGAGGATGCCATGCTTGCTGATCAGGCCGATCAGCGTCACCAGGCCCACCTGGGTGTAGATGTTCATGGTCGAGAAACCGAGGAAGATCGGCACCAGCGCGCCACAGATCGACAGCGGCACGGTGACCAGGATCACCAGCGGGTCGCGGAAGCTCTCGAACTGCGCGGCCAGCACCAGGAAGATGATCGCCAGGGCCAGGGCGAAGGTGACGAACAGCGCGCTGCCTTCCTGGATGTACTGCCGCGAGGCGCCGGCATGGTCGAAGCTGTAGCCGCGCGGCGCTTCCTCGCGGGCGATGGCGGTGATGGTGTCGATCGCCTCGCCCTGGCTGACGATCGGCACGCCCTCGATGATCGCCGAGTTGAGCTGCTGGAACTGCTTGAGCTTGGTCGGCCGGGCGCGGTCGCTGAGGCTGATCAGGGTGCCTAGCGGCACCATGACGCCGCTTTCGCTGCGCACGTGGTAGCTGTCCAGCCAGCCCGGATTGTCGCGATAGGCGCGCTCGACCTGGGCGATCACCTTGTAGCTGCGCCCGTCGATGGTGAAGCGGTTGATCTCGCCCTCGCCGAGCAGGCTGGCCAGGGTGACGCCCAGGTCCTCCATGGACACGCCCATCTGCGCGGCCTTGGCGCGGTCGATGTCGACCACGATTTCCGGCTTGTCGAAGGCCAGGTCGATATTGAGGAAGGCGAACTTGCCCGACTCCAGCGCGCGCGCCTTGATGCGCTCGGTCACCTGCAGCAGCGACTCGTAGTCGTTCGGCGTGTTGATCACGAACTGGAACGGCAGGCCCTCGCCGGTGCCCGGCAGCGACGGCAGGTTGAAGCCGAAGATCTGCAGGCCGGGGATGTGGTTGAGCCGCGCCTGCACCTCGGGAAGGATCTCCATCTGGGTGCGCTCGCGCTCGTTCCAGGGCGTCAGCAAGAAGCCGCCGATGCCCGACTGCACGCCGTCGAAGCCGTTGATCTGGAACGAGGAGTAGTACTCGGGGAAGGTCTTGAAGATCTCCACGAACTGGTCGGTGTAGGCGTTGACGTAGTCGAGGTTGGTCGGCTGCGGTGCGTTGGCGAAGAGGAACACGATGCCCTGGTCTTCCTCGGGCGCCAGTTCGCTTTGGGTGAAGCTGAGCAGCACCGGGATCAGCGCCATGACGATCAGGGCGAACACCACCACCACCGGGCGGGTGTTGAGGGTGCCGTGCAGCATCTTCTGGTAACGCTGCTTGAGCCGGTCGAAGATCAGATCCAGGCGATGGGCCAGCCCCGAGGGGTTCTCGTCATGGCGCAGCAGCTTGGCGCACATCATCGGCGACAGGGTCAGGGCGACTATGCCGGAAATGATCACCGCGCCGGCCAGGGTCAGGGCGAATTCCTTGAACAGCGCGCCGGTCAGGCCTTCGAGGAAGCCGATGGGGGCGTACACCGCGGCCAGGGTGATGGTCATCGACACCACCGGCACGGCGATCTCGCGCGCGCCCTCGATGGCAGCGTCGAACGGCGTCTTGCCCTCCTCGATATGGCGGTGGATGTTCTCCACCACGACGATGGCGTCGTCCACCACCAGGCCGATGGCCAGCACCATAGCCAGGAGGGTGAGGAGATTGATCGAGTAGCCCATCAGCTGCATGAAGAACAGCACGCCGATCATCGACAGCGGGATGGTGATCACCGGGATCAGCACCGAGCGCAGCGCGCCGAGGAACAGGAACACCACGACTATGACGATCAGCACCGCCTCGATCAGGGTCTTGACCACCTCGTCGATGGACGCCTGGATAAACAGGGTGGCGTCGTAGGCGATGGCCACCTTGAGGTTCGGCGGCAGCTGCGCCTCCAGTTCGGGGAGGATGCCGCGCACCTCCTTGATCACCTCCAGCGGGTTGGCGCTCGGCGTGCCCTTGATGGCGATGTACACCGAGGGGATGCCGTCGAAGGAGCTGATCGAGTCGTAGTTCTCCGCGCCCATTTCCACCCGAGCGATATCGCGCACCAGCACGCGGGTATCGCCGAGGGTCTTCACCGGAATCGCGCCGAAGGCCTCGGCCGACTTCAGGTCGGTGCTGGCGTTGATGCTGGTGACCACGTACTGACCCTTCACCTCGCCGGCGGCGGAGAGGAAGTTGTACTTGCGCACTGCCTCGTTGAGGTCGCCGGCGGTGACGCCGTAGGCGGCCATCTTCACCGGGTCCAGCCACAGGCGCATGGCGAACACCTGGTTGCCGAGGATCTGCGCCTCGGCCATGCCGGGCAGGGTGGCCAGCTTGGGCTGGATCACCCTGGAGAGGTAGTCGGTGATCTGCGGGTTGGACAGCTCGTCGCTGTAGAAGCTGACGTACATCAGCGCCGAGGCGTCGGCCGCCTCCTTGGACAGCACCGGGTCTTCGGCGTCCTGCGGCAGCTGGTTCTTCACCTCGTTGGCCTTGGCCAGCAGCTCGGTGAACAGGCGGTCGGTGTCGGCGCCGATGCGCGCGTAGATGGAGATGGTCGACAGGTTCTGCTGGCTCGACGAGGTCATGTAGTCGATGCCTTCGGCGCTGGCCAGGCTCTGCTGCAGCGGCTGGGTGATATAGCCCTGGATGGTCTCGGCGTTGGCCCCGGGGTAGGCGGTGGTCACCGTGATCAGGGCGTTCTCCATCTGCGGGTACTGACGGATGCTCAGCTTGCCGAAGGCCTGGAAGCCGAGCAGCACGATCAGCAGGCTGACCACTGTGGCCAGCACCGGACGGCGGATAAAAGGATCGGTAAAAGCCATAAGGATTTCCTTGGCTGTTGTCATCCGTAGGAGCCGGCATGCCGGCGAGATCTGGCTTGGGGCAGATCGCCAGCGGGCTGGCTCCTACGCGCGTTGACGGGTCAGTTCGCGTCTAGTTGCAGTGCCGGATCTTCGACCAGCTCGACATGGGCGCCATTGTCCAGCTTGAGCTGGCCGGAGGTGACCACCTGTTCGCCGGCTTGCAGCCCCTTGACTATTACCACGCGGCCGGCACGGCGCTCGCCGGTCTCGACGAAGCGCCGCTCGACCGTCAGCTGCGTCTCGCCCTCGGCATCCTTGACCGGTTGGCCGTCCTCGTCCTGCTTTTCCTGCACCACGTACACCGAGTTGCCATAGAGGGTGTAGGTGATGGCGGTTTCCGGCACCACGATCTTCGGCTCGTCGCCCGCCAGCAGCACCTCGAGGTTGGCGAACATGCCCGGCAGCAGCTTCTCGTCCGGGTTGCTCAGGGTGGCGCGCACCTGCAGGTTGCGGGTTTCGTTCTCCACCTTGGGGTTGAGCGCGGCGATCCGGCCCTCGAAGGTCTCGCCCGGGTAAGCGGCCACGCCGACCAGCACGCGCTGGCCGACCTGCAGCAGTGGCGCGCGCTGTTCGGGCAGGAAGAAGTCGACGTGCAGGCGCGACAGATCCTGCAGGGTGGCGATGGCGGCGCCGGGCGAGAGGTAGTCGCCGGTGTCCACCTGGCGGATGCCGATGGTGCCGGCGAAGGGGGCGAGCACGCGCTTCTTGTCCAGCTGCGCCTTGAGCTGGGCGACCGTCGCCTCGGCCTTGAGCAGCTCGGCGTTGAGGCGGTCGAACTCGCTCTTGGAGATGCTCTGCCGGTTCACCAGGCTGCGGCCGCGTTCGAATTCGACCCGCGCCAGGCTGCGCACCGCCTCGGCGGTGGCCAGGTTGGCGCGTTCCACTTCGCTGTCGAGCTGGATCAGCGGCTGGCCGAGCGTGACCTTCTGCCCGGACTCGAACAGCACTGCGCTGACGATGCCTTCCACCTCGGCGGACAGGTCGACGCCCTGGAACGCCTTGAGCGTGCCGATGGCCGGCAGGCGACCCTGCCAGGGCTGCTGCTCGGCCTGTGCGGCGGAGACGCTGATGGCCGGCTGCGGTGCCGAGAACATCTGGATCTGCTGGTAGATGGAGAGGCCTTTGTAGGCGGCGAAGGCGAGTACCACGACGAGTACCACGCCGAGCATGATGAGCATGCGGCGGAGCAACATATTCCGTTTCCTTGGCGAGCAGGGTAGGGCCTGGGAATAGGCAAGAGAGGCACCTTAGTGCCAGAGCCGGGCGCTGTCAAAACCCCGTGGGGCGGGTGATTGCAGGGTGCTGGCACTTCCCTGTGCCAGCTGCTGAGTGATCTATGAACCGAGGCGGCGGGTCACCTCGCCCAGCTGCCCGGACAGGTTGCGCAGGTTGTGGCTGGCGGCCTGGGTGCGCTCGACGTTCTCCTGGTTGGCGCTGGCGATGGCGGTCAGCTCGGTGAGGTTGCGCGAGATGTCCTCGGCCACCGAGGTCTGCTCCTCGGCGGCGGTGGCGATCTGCCGGTTCATGTCGCGGATCGCCTCCACCGCGCCGGTGATGCGCTGCAGCATGGCGCCGGCCTCGGTGACCTGGGTCACCCCCTGCTCGCTGCGCTGTTGGCCGCTCTCGATGGCGCGCACGGCATTCAGCGCGCCGGTCTGCACGGTATCGATGATCTGGTTGATCTCGGCGGTGGATTCGGCGGTGCGCTGGGCCAGGGTGCGCACCTCGTCGGCCACCACGGCGAAGCCGCGGCCCTGTTCGCCGGCGCGCGCCGCTTCGATGGCGGCGTTCAGCGCCAACAGGTTGGTCTGCTCGGCGATGCCGCGGATCACCTCCAGCACCTTGCCGATGCGCCCGCTGTCGGCCTCCAGGCGGCGGATCACCTCGGCGGTGTTGGCGATCTCGCCGCGCATGTCGGTGATGGTGGCGATGGTCGATTGCATGACCTTGCCACCCTGGCGCGCCGAGTCGTCGGCATCGTCCGCCGCGTGCGCCGCCTCGGCGGCATGCCGCGCCACCTCCTGGGCGGTGGCGGACATTTGGTGCATGGCGGTGGCGACCTGGTCGGTGCGCTCGAACTGCTCGTTGACCCCCTCGGTCATGCGCGAGGCGATGGCGTTCAGCTCGCCGCTGGCGTTGTCGAGGTCGCCGCTGCTCTGGTGCAGGCTCTCGGTGGTGCTGGCGAGAAAGTCGCGCAGGGTGTTGGCGGCTATCGCCAGCATGCCCAGTTCGTCGGCGCGCGAGGTCTCCACGCGCTGGCCGAACTGGCCGTGGCTGAGCTGATCGACGTGGGTGATCAGGTGGCGGATGGGGATGATCAGGTGGCGATTGACCAGCCACAGGCTGAACACCCCGATCACCAGGGCGGCGGCCAGCATCAGCAGGGTACCGCTGAGGATGGTGCGCTCGGCGCTGGCGTTGATCTGCTCGGCCTGGCTCAGGCTGTGCTGGCGCAGCTGGTCGACCAGCGCGCTCATCTGCTCGCTGGCGGCGCGGTCGATACCCTTGACCGCGGCATCGCCGGCCTGGGCGTCGGCGCCGGCGGCGACGAAGGCGTCGCGGCCCTTGCGGTAGTTGGCGCCGAGGCTCTGGTGTTCGCTGCGCAGGCGTTCGACCTGGGCCTTCAGCGCCGGATCGGCGGCGGCGACCTGGATCAGCTGGCCGAGGCGCTCCTGCACCTTGCGCTCCTGTGCCTCGAACTGGCTCCAGTAGCGCTCGAGGTTGGCGCTGTCCTGGCCGCGTAGCAGCACGTTCTTCCATTCCTGCACCTGGGTCTTGAACTCGACGTTGGCCGCGTCGATCAGCCGCGAGGCCTCCAGCGGGCCGTCGAGCAGGCCGCGGTAGGACTGGATGCCGCCGGAGAGGAAACTGAAGCAGGCCAGCGCGGTGACCAGGATCAGCGCCAGGCTGCCGCCGAGTAGAGCGAGGATCTGCGCGCGCAGGGATTTTTGCAGCATGGGAGTCATGCCTCGGAGTTCGAACGTTGGGAAGCCAGCTGAAAAGCAGCGCGTGGCGGTGGTGTCGATTTCCCTATCGCTCAGCCGCTCCGTCGCCGGGAGTGGGTGGCTGAAGTATAGGTTGGCCACGCCGCGGCGGGCTTTTGCAGGTTATGACCAGTTGATGACGTTTGGATGACAGTTGCGCGTCTGTTTGCCGTTGCTCTCGCGGAGGCGGGGGAGGCGTTTCGCCTTGCGAGGCTCGCGGCGCCCCCAACCGCTGGCGCGGATGGCCCGGATGCAATCCGGGATGCGGCAGGCTCGCGTCCCGGGTCGCCCCCAGAGCGTCAGGCCAGGCGCAGGTGGTTGTCCCACAGCCCGGCCGGCAACTCCAGCGCCTTGGCGACTATGCGCTCGCCGCGGCAGTCGTACAGGCGGCAGCGGCCCTGGCCGGAGCTGACCACGAAGCCCTCGGCCAGCGCGCCGACCCCGGCGCAGTCGGCCAGCGGCACGTCCAGGCGCACCGCGGCGCTGTCCAGGTCCCAGATGAAGAAGCGGTTGCCGCGCGGGGCGGTCAGCGCCAGCAGGCGCAGCTCGCTGTGGATCGCCACGCTGGCGGTGTACTGGTTCATCGCCAGGCGCTGCGCCTCGCCCAGGGGGAAGGGCTGGAAGGCCTGGCCGGGACGCTTGATCGCCAGCAGCGGGGCCGCATCCTGGATGTCGCCCATATATTGCTGGCCGCTGACCACCGTGCCGTCGCTGGCCACGGCCAGGTGGCGCACGCTGTTCTGCTGCTCGGCCAGGCGTTCGCGGCTGACCAGGCTGCCGTCGCGGCGCATCAGCACCAGGCTGGCGTCCATGGCGTCGAGGTTCATCTCCACCCGGCTCTCGGCTTCGGTGCGGATGCCGCCATTGGCCACCACCAGGGTTTCGCCGTCGGGCATCCACAGCAGCTGGTGCGGGCCGACGCCGTGGCTGGCATGCTCGCCGGCGCGCACCAGGCGCTCGCCCTGGAGGCGGTAGACGCCGAGCACGCCGCGACCGGGCTCGTTGGTGTCGTTTTCGGTGGTGTACAGCCAGTCGCCACCTTTGTGGAACACCGCGTGGCCGTTGAAGTGGCGGCCGGCCGGCGTGACCAGGCGCTGCAGCAGGCGGCCGTCGCGGGTGTCGATCAGGTAGCTGGCGGTGCTCGGCCGGCGGCCGACGAACAGCGCCAGCGGCAGGCTGGGGTGCGGCACCACGTCGTGGCAGCGCTCGGCTACCTGCGTGGCGAAGGCGCGCGAGCCGTCCAGTCGGAAACCCACGGCGTAGTGGCGGCCGTCGCCGTCGTCGCGGGCGGACAGCAGCAGCGGCTGGCCCTTTGGGCCGAGCAGGGTCCAGCTGGCGAAGGCGCCGGTCGCGGCGCCGACACCGAGCAGCGCGCCCAGGCCGAGCAAGGTTCTGCGCTGCATCGTCAGTCCCCGTCGTGGGCGTTGAAGCCGATCTGCACGCCGAGGGCCTTGGCCAGCTCGCCTTCCTGCAGGCGGTGCAGGCGATTGAGGCTGTCGTACAGCTCGTCGAGGTTGGCGCGCCCGGCGTCTTCGCCGAGCAGTTCGCCCAGCGGCCGCTCCAGCGCGGCCAGGCGCTGGCGGGTGTCCTGGTAGGCGGCGTCGATGCGCTCCACCAGCTCGGCCTGATCGCTGCCGAGCAGCGCCTGCAGGCCGTCCTGGTTGCTGCCGTGCCACAGCAGTTCGGCGCTGGCCAGGGCGGCACCGAGGTTGGCCAGGCTGGCGGCGCTGCGCCAGGCTTCGGCCTGGTAGGGCTGGGGGATGCCCTTGCTCTGCCGGCCCATGGGCGCGCCGAGCTTCTTCTTCAGGCCGTCGAGGGCGCCGACCTGCACGCGCAGCAGTTCGGCGATGGCCTCGTCGGCGTCGGCGTAGCGCTCGTTGGGAAAGCGCTTCAACTGCACGGCCATGCCCTGTTCGCCCTGCCACTCGCCGAGAATCTCGCCGGCCAGCGCCTGCTGATGCTCGCCGATGGCCGTCAGCAGCGGGCAGTAGCGCGCCTTCTGCTCGGCCTGGGCCAGATCCAGGCTGGGGTCGAACAGCAGGTACTCGTAGGCGCTCAGGCCCTGCACCACCACGCTGGCGCTTTCGACATCGGCCTGGCTCAGCTGCGGCTTGTTCTTGACCAGGGCTTCGACCTGGCGCTGCACCAGGTTCTTCTTGTCCGGCCAGAACTGGATCTGCCAGGCGCGATTGCCTTCGGCCAGCGGCCCGAGCAGCAGCGGCTGCAGCCCGGCCCAGGCGCTCTGCGCGCCGAGGAAGGCCTGGCGAGCGGCCGGCAGGTCGGCGTCGCCGGCGCAGAAGGCGGCGGCGCTGGCGGCGAGTTGGCGGTCGGCTTCCTGCCAGCTGCTGTAGGCCGGAAGCAGCACGCCGTCGGCCAGCGCCGCGCTGACCTGGGCATTGGGCTCCTGCTGGCCGCAGCCGACCAGGGCCAGGCCGAGCAGAGAAGCGATCAGGCTCTTGTGCAGCATATCGGGCTCCTTATAGGGAATTGAGAAAGGCCAGCAGCGCGGCGCGCTGCTCGGCGTCGAAGGTAAGGACCTGCTGCTTGGCCGCCTCGGCCTCGCCGCCGTGCCAGAGGATGGCTTCCAGCAGGTTGCGCGCGCGGCCGTCGTGGAGGAACTGGCTGTGACCATTGACCGTCTGCGTCAGACCGATGCCCCACAGCGGCGCGGTGCGCCACTCGCGGCCAGTGGCGAGAAACTCCTCGCGGCCGTCGGCCAGGCCCTCGCCCATGTCGTGCAGCAGCAGGTCGCTGTAGGGACGGATCGACTGGCCTGCCAGTTCCGGCTCGGCGGCAGCGGCCGCGGTGGTGAAGCTGGGGGTGTGGCACTGCTGGCAGCCGGCCTGGTGGAACAGGTTCTTGCCCGCGAGCACGGCGGGCGAGTCGACGTCGCGGCGCGCCGGCACGCCGAGGTTGCGGCTGTAGAACAGCACGCTGGCGAGAATGCTGTCGCTGACCTCCGGCGCGCCGCCGTGGGGCGCGGCGCGGCAGTCGGCCTGCGCGGCGGTGCAGTTGTCCTGGTCGACCAGCGAGCTGGTCAGGCCCATGTCATTGGCGAAGGCCTCGGCGTTCTGCTGATTGAGGGTCGGCTGGCCGGCCTTCCAGCCGAAGCGGCCGAGCACGCTGCGTTGCTGGACGCGATCCCAGACCCGGTTGGGGCGCCCGGAGATGCCGTCGCCGTCGGCATCAATCGGGTCGGCGTTGGCCAGGATATCCGCCTCGGCAATGGCTTCGAGCAGGCCCAGGCCGATCATCGGCGGCGCCACGCGCACCGAGAAACGGGTGTCCGGGTGCATGTCGCCGTAGCCGAGCTGGCTGATCTGCAGCTCGGGCTGGCGCAGCTCCACCAGCGTGCCGTCGGCGAAGCGCACCGGCACGCTGCGGTAGCTCAGGCGCACCTTGCCTTCCGCCGCCACGCCGGGGTTGGCCATGTCCTGCAGCTGGCTGCCATAGGTCGGCTCGGGAATCACCCCCAGGCGTTCGATCAGCGCGGCCTGGGCCGCATCGTGGGGCAGCGACAGACGCACCAGCAGCGAGGCGGCGCTGGCGGCATCGGGCGCCGGCGGGTGGCCGCGGCCGTCCTTGATATGACAGTTCTGGCAGGCGTTGGTGTTGAACAGCGGGCCGAGGCCGTCGCGCGCGGTGGTGGTGGCCGGGGCGACGACCCAAGGGTTGCGAAAGAAGCTGTTGCCCACGGCGAAGTCCAGGCGCCGGCTCGGCGCCAGGTTGGCCGCGGGCATGGAGAAGGCGTTGTGATCGTACTGGCGCACGCTGGCGGTGCCGGCCGAGAGCGCTTCGCCGGGTTCGGCGGCGGTAAAGCGCGGTTGCTGATCGCAGGCGGCCAGGGCGAGAGCCAGCAGGGGCAGCAAACGGCGCGGGAACGACAGCATCGAAGAGTCCGGAGCGTGAAACAGGAGGGGGCTAAGCTTAGCAGGCTAACGGAGCTTAAATAAGATGGATTAGCGTTTCATTGGCGGGGCAAAAGGTCGCGCAAAGCTGTCTTGTAGCCTGGATGCAATCCGGGAATCGGGTGCCAGACTGCTCCTACAGGGCGTGTAATCGCCCATAAAAAACCGGCGCTCCCTTGCGAAAGCGCCGGTCCGTGCGGTTACCGGTTCGATCAGAACTGGTGATCGGCGGTATCCGGGTTGAGGTCGCCGATGCCCAGCTTGGCCGCGGCCTGTTCGATGGCGCCGGTCTGCTTGACCAGGGCGGCGATGGCGTCGCGCACCAGTTGCTGGCCTTCGGTGTTGCCTTCGGCGATCAGCTGGTCGAAATGCTGGTTGTTCTTTTCGGCGCTGTCGACCAGGGCCTGCAGCTTGGCCTCGCTGGCCTCCAGGTCGGCCTTGAGGGTGGCGTCGGCCTGGGTGTCGATCTTGGCCACCAGTTCGGCCAGGCTCGGGCCGCTCAGGGTGCTGCCGTCGACCTTCTTGTACTCGCCGAGGTAGACGTTGCGGATGCCCTTGCCGTTGTAGAAGTGCGAGTTGTGGGTGTTGTCGCTGAAGCAGTCGTGTTCGTCTTCGGTGGAGCCCGCTTCCAGGGCGACCTTCATGCGCTCGCCGGCCAGCTCGCCGAGGGACAGGCTGCCCATGCCGAACAGCATCTTGCGCAGGCCGTTCTCGGCCGAGTCGGCCAGCAGCTCGCTGCGGTAGTTGCCTTCGACGCCGTCTTTCCACTGCTCGACCATGCTGTCCAGGTCGCTGACCAGCAGCTCGGTGGCGGCCTTCAGGTAGGCGCGACGGCGCTCGCCGTTGCCGCCGGTGGCGCCTTCGCCGACCAGGTAGTCGGTGTAGGGGCGCTCGCCGGCGCCGGGGTTGGTGCCGTTGAGGTCCTGGCCCCAGAGCAGGAACTCGATGGCGTGGTAGCCGGTGGCGACGTTGGCCTCGGAGCCGCCCAGCTCGTTCAGGCTGGCCAGCAGCTCGGCGTTGATCTCGCTCGCGTCGATCTTGTCTTCGCCGATCTGGAGCTCGCTGTTGGCGACGATATTGGCCTGCGCGCCGGGGTTGCCCAGGGCGTGCTGGTAGTCGGCGGCGACGTAGTCGATCAGGCCTTCGTCCAGCGGCCAGGCGTTGAGCTGACCTTCCCAGTCGTCGACCACGGCGTTGCCGAAGCGGAACACTTCGGTCTGCATGTAGGGTACGCGCGCGGCCAGCCAGGCCTGCCTGGCGGCGTTCAGCGTGGCTTCGCTGGGGTTGGCCAGCAGGGCGTCGATGGTGCTCTGCAGGGCCTTGCCGGTGCTGGCGGCGTCGCTGAACACGGCCAGGGCCAGATCCGCGTAGTGCTTGACCACGGCCTTGGCCGCCGCCTCGTCGACCTTGGCTGCGGCTGCCGGAGCGCTGCTCTCGCTGCTGGCAGCCTTGGCCGCCGCTTGGCTGGCGGGCGCTTGGTCTTCGCCGCAACCGGCGAGGGAAATGGCGATGGCCAGCAGGCTGGCGGAGGCCAGGGGCATACGAATCATGACGGGGTCCTTTGCATGTGCGGAATGTGGATGGTACGCAGGGGTACCTGTAAAACTGCAACATAATGCAAATGTTTCGCATTATGTGTAAAGGCCATTATGCGTCGCTGTGCGGGATATCGCTGCCGCCGGGCGCCGCTGCCGCTAGAATGCCGGCACCGATTCGCAGTTCTGCATGGAGAAAACTGCATGAGCCTGACCGCCGTGATCCTGATCGTCGTCCTCGTCCTGCTCGGTGCCTACGCGGTGTCGCTGTACAACGGCCTGGTGCGCCTCAAGCATGGGGTGAGCAAGGCCTGGTCGAACATCGACGTGCTGCTCAAGCAGCGCCACGACGAGCTGCCCAAGCTGGTGGAGACCTGCAAGCAGTACATGCAGTACGAGGGCGCCACCCTGGAGCGGGTGATCGCCGCGCGCAGCGCCGTGGCCAGCGCCCGCGAGCAGCACGACGTCGGCGCTCTGGGCAAGGCGGAAAGCGGCCTGCGCGCCGGCCTCGGCCAGCTCTTCGCGCTGGCCGAGAACTACCCGGAGCTCAAGGCCAACGACAGCTTCCAGCACCTGCAACAGCGCATCAGCGGCCTGGAGAACGGCATCGCCGACCGCCGCGAGCTGTACAACGAGGCGGTCAACCTCAACAACGTGCGCATCGAGCAGTTCCCCGACGTGATCCTGGCCCGCCTGTTCGCCTTCCAGGCCGCCGAGTTGCTGGTGTTCAGCGACGCCGAGAAGGCCGACGTCGACCTCAAATCGCTGTTCAGCTGAGGCGATGGAAGGCGATATCGGCGGCCTGCTGGTCGCCCTGGGATTCAGCCTGGGCGCCTGCCTGGGCGGTGGCTGGTGGTGTCTGCGGCGCTGGTCGCAGGCGCGCCATCTGTTGGACACGCCGACCTCGAAGATCCGCTCGGCGGCGCAGGGCTATGTCGAACTCTACGGCGTGCTGGAGGAGCTGCCCGAGGCGGCGGTGCGCGGCCCGCTGACCGGTAAACCCTGCCTGTGGTGGCGCTTTCGCATCGAGGAGTACAAATCCAGCGGCAAGAAGCGCAGCTGGCGGGTGATCGAGAGCGGCAGCAGCGATGCCTGGCTGCGCCTGGTCGACGGTACCGGCGAATGCCTGATCGACCCGCGCGGCGCCGAGGTGCGCCCGCTGGTGCGCGAGGTCTGGCAGGGCAACCTGCGTCACCCGCTGGGGCCGGCCAAGACCGGGCTGCTGGGCTTTCTCAGCAGCGGCAAGCGTTACCGCTACTGCGAGGAGCGTTTTCACGTCGGCCAGCCGCTCTATGCCATCGGCGATTTCCGCACCACCGGCGGCGGCCAGCAGGGCCTCGACCTGCACGGCGCGCAGGGCCAGGTGATCCGCGAGTGGAAGGGCGACTATGCCGGGCTGCTGCAGCGTTTCGATAGCGATGGCAACGGCGAGCTGGACGAGCGCGAGTGGGGCCGCGTGCGCCTGGCCGCGCAGCTGGAGGCGGAGCACAGGCACCGGCGCAGCAGCGCCGAGCCGGCGCGGCACAAGATGGCCAAGCCGGGCGAGGCGCGTCCCTTCATCCTTGCCAATGCCGGCGAAGACGAGTTGGCCCGCGGCTTCTACTGGCAGGCCGCGGCGGGCGCGGCGCTGTGCCTGGTCGGCGCTTTAGCCACCGCCTGGCTGCTGGGCGTGCGGCATTTCTGAGGCCTAGGGCAGCGAGCCTGCCATCGAGGTAGGCTTGCCCCTTTAGAGAGTGGCGGGGTTACCGGCGGCGGCGCTGAGGCGGCGGGCCTGCTTGAGGAACAGGGTCAGTTCGCGCGCCGGAAGCGGCTTGCTGTACAGGTAGCCCTGCCCCTCGTGACAGCCCTGGGCGATGATGTAGGCCTCCTGCTCGGCGGTCTCCACGCCCTCGGCGATCACCTGCATGCCCAGGCTCTTGCCGAGCTGGATGATGGCGCGAACGATGGTGGCGTCGTCCTCGTCTTCCAGCAGGTCCTGGACGAAGCTCTTGTCGATCTTGATCTTGTCCAGCGGCAGGCTCTTCAGATAGCTCAGCGAGGAGTAGCCGGTACCGAAGTCATCGATGGCGATCAAGGCGCCGGAGCGGCGCAGGCTGAGCAGGTGCTGGGCAGCGGTGCTGATGTCTTCCATCAGGCCGGTCTCGGTGACTTCCAACTCCAGGCTCTTGGCCGGCAGGCGGTAGACCTGCATCAGGTTGTTGACCACCCGCGGCAGCTCGGCGTGGTGCAGTTGCACGGTGGACAGGTTGATGGCCATGCGCAGGTCGCTGAAACCCTGGTCGTGCCACTCGCGCAGCTGGCGACAGGTCTGGTCGAGCACCCATTCGCCGATGGGGATGATGGTGCCGTTTTGTTCGGCCAGCGGGATGAACAGGTCCGGCGCGACGAAGCCGTGTTGCGGGTGCTGCCAGCGCAGCAGCGCCTCGACGCCGACCACGCGGTGGTCGCGGTAGTCCACCTGCGGCTGGTAGACCAGGTGCAGCTGGTTCTGCGCCAGCGCCTCGCGCAGGTCCTTTTCCAGTTCGCGGCGGCGGCGCATCTCGCTGTCGACGCTGGCGATATAGAACTGGTAGCGGTTGCGCGAGCGGCTCTTGGCCAGGGTCATGGTCTGTTCGGCCTTCTGCAGCAGCTTCTCGGTGCTGTCGCCGTCCTCGGGGAACAGGGTGATGCCGATGGTGGCGCGCAGGTGCACTTCCTGCTGGTCGAGGAGGAACGGCTGCTCCAGGTCGTCGAGCACGCTCTGCGCCAGCTCGGCGGCCTCGTAGGGTTGTTCGATATCGGCCTGGACCAGGGCGAACTGGTCGCCGCCGAGACGGGCCAGCGCGCCGAGGCGGCCGCTGTGGCTGCGCAGGCGATCGGACAGGGCCAGCAGCAGCTGGTCGCCGCTCTGGTAGCTGAACTGCTCGTTGATGCCCTTGAAGTCGTCCAGGCCGACGCACAGCACGGCGACGCGGCGTTGCAGACGGCCGGCGTCCTCGAGGATCTGGTCGAGCTGCTGCTGCAGCTGCTGGCGATTGGGCAGGCCGGTGAGGAAGTCGTACTGGGCCATGCGCAGCAGGCTGTTCTCCGCCTCGCGGCGCAGGTGGGTGTTGCGCTCGATGGAGGCCAGCAGCTGGTTGGCGGTGTTGATCCACAGGCCCAGCTCGTTCTTCTCGTTGCCCCTGAGCATGGGCAGCTTGTGTTCGCTGGGGCGGTCGGGGTTGATGTGGGTCAGGTGCTCGATGATCTTCGACAGCGGCTTGGTCAGCAGCCAGTGGTAGACCAGGTACAGCACCAGGCCCATGGCCAGGGCGCGCAGCACGCCGGAGATGAAGATGATCACCGAGTTGGTGACGAAGCTTTCGCCGTAGGGCGCGGTATCCAGGGTGATGTTGAGGTCGCCGTAGTATTCGCTGTAGGGCCCGCGGCCGACCAGCTTGGTGGAGAAGTGCCGCTCCTGGCCGAGGATCGGGTCGGTCATCCAGCGCGTCGGCAGCTGGGTCAGCTCGCGGGATTTCTCCGCCAGCATGGGTTCGTTGGGGTGGCCGATGCTGGCGTAGCGCACCGATTCGTGCTGGAACAGGCCCTCGATGACCTGCATGCCCATCTCGCGATCCAGGCTGTACACCGCCTGGGTCGAGGGGTCGCGGAACATGCCGAGGATGCGCTGGGCGTCGTTGGCCACTGCCTGGCGGGTCTTGTAAGCGTCGAAGACGATCTGCGCGCAGCTTAAAACCACCCCGACTGCCAGCGCCGAGAGCAGCACCACGCGGAGCAACTTGAGTGACAGGCTGTTCTTCAGTTCCAGCTTCAAAGGCGATTCCTTGTTCTGTGCGCCCAGCGTCAGTCGGATCAGAGTATTGGCAATCTCGCCCTGGCCGTCAAAGGGCCATCATGCGGGCCAGCAGTTTTTTCTCGACGGCGCGCAGCCTGCCGGTACAGCGGGCGTCTAGCACTGTGTCGGTGCGCCGGCTGCGGACTTGAGCGCCGTTCGCCGCGCCGAAAACGAAAAACCCGGCCGAGGCCGGGTTTTCGCGTTACGGGGCTTGAATTCAGGCCGCGTAATTCTGGGCGACGAACTCCCAGTTGACCAGGTTCCAGAACGCCTCGACGTACTTCGGACGCAGGTTGCGGTAGTCGATGTAGTAGGCGTGTTCCCAGACGTCGCAGGTCAGCAGCGGGGTGTCGCCGCTGGTCAGCGGGCAGCCGGCGCCGATGGTGCTGGCCAGGGCCAGGGAACCGTCGGCCTTCTTCACCAGCCAGCCCCAGCCGGAACCGAAGGTGCCGATGGAAACCTTGCTGAACTCTTCCTTGAACTTGTCGAAGGAACCGAAGGCGGCGTTGATGGCGTCGGCCAGGGCGCCGGTCGGCTGACCGCCGCCGTTGGGCGACAGGCAGTTCCAGTAGAAGGTGTGGTTCCAGATTTGCGCGGCGTTGTTGAAGATGCCGCCCGAGGAGGTCTTGACGATCTCTTCCAGGGTCTTGCCTTCGAACTCGGTGCCCGGCACCAGGTTGTTCAGGTTCACCACGTAGGTGTTGTGGTGCTTGCCGTGGTGGTATTCCAGGGTCTCGGCGGAAATGTGCGGCTCGAGGGCGTTCTTTTCGTAAGGCAGCGGCGGCAATTCGAAAGCCATGGTCTATCTCCTACTCAGGTCGTGTGCGGTATGCGCATGGGCCGATCACGGGCGGCCGGAACAGCAGGCGCGGGTGGCCTGCAAGCGGCGGGAATTTCCACTCCTTGCGCCGCAGACCGGGGATCATAGCACCGCCCCCCGGGCATAACCACGCAGCAACTGTGTGGAAAAGCCGGTGCCAGGGCCCTGTACCGCGCTTCTGTCAGCGCTTGGCCTGGGGCGAGCGTAGCGGTACCCGGGGCTCGGCTGGTGGACAAGGCTTCGCCATGTCCCCCCTACAGCGCGCCGGCTTTCTTCCAGGCCAGGTAGTTGCTGACCAGCTCGGGGCCCAGCTCGCCGGGGCGGGCGTCGAGCACCGGCACGTCGTGGGCGGCCAGGCGTTCGTGCAGGTCGGCGCGGGCGTTGAGGTAATCCAGGGTGCCGCAGTAGGCCAGGGCCTGCTCGAACTGCTGCACCGGCTCCTGGCGCAGGCGATCGAGCACTTCCTCGCGCAGGCTGGCGATCAGCACGCGGTGCTGGCGCGACAGGCGCTTGACCGCGGCGAGCAGCTCCTGGTCGTCCTCGTCGCGCAGGTTGGTCACCAGCACCACCAGGGCGCGGCGGCGCTGGCGGGCGAGCAGGGCGTCGGCGGCAGCGGCGAAATCGGCCGGCTGCTGGCTGGCGTGCAGGTCGTAGACGGCATTGAGTAGCACGTTGAGCTGGGCCGGGCCCTTGACCGGCGCCAGGTAGCCCGGCTGGCCGCCGGCGAAGGTGGCCAGGCCCACCGCGTCGCCCTGGCGCAGCGCCACGTAGCTGAGCAGCAGGCAGGCGTTGAGGGCGTGGTCGAAGTGCGACAGCTCGTCGTCCTGGCTGCGCATGCGCCGTCCGCAGTCGAGCAGGAAGACGATCTGCTGGTCGCGCTCGTCCTGGTACTCGCGGGCGATGGGGGTGCGCTTGCGCGCGGTGGCCTTCCAGTCGATCTGGCGCAGGCTGTCGCCGTCGCGGAATTCGCGCAGCTGGTGGAACTCCAGGCCGAGGCCGCGACGCGGGCGCTGGCGCACGCCGAGCTGACTGAGCCAGTCGTCCACCGCCTTCAGCTGAGCGCCGTAGAGGCGGGCGAAGTCGGGGTAGACGCGGCTCTCGCCGGGCAACGCCAGCAGGCGCCTGGCCTGCCACAGGCGCAGTGGGCTGGGCAGCGTCAGCTCGCAGTGCTGGAAGTGGAAATGCCCGCGTACCAGCGGCTTGAGGCGGTAGGCGAAGCGCGTCTGCTGGCCGGGGCGCAGGGCAATGCGCTGCGGCAGGTGTTCGAAGGCCATGCCCGCCGGCACATGGTCGAACGCCTCGACCTCCAGGCCCTGGGCGTAATCGTGGTGGGCGGTCAGTTGCACTTCGCTCCAGCGCCCCAGCGGCAGGTTGCCCGGCAGCGCGCGTTCGAGGCGCGGCGAGGGCAGGCGACGCAGCCACAGCGCATCGACCGCGGCGACCAGCAGCAGAGCCAGCAGCAGGCCCCAGGCCAGCGGCATCAGGCTGTCGGCCAGGCGCACGCCGAGCAGGGGCAGGGCGCCGAGCAGTACGGCGACGGCGAACAGGCCGCCGAGCAGCCCGAGGAGCAGGCGCGAGGGTTTCATAGGCGCGGCGCCGGCACCTGGTCGAGCAGCTGTTGCAGCACCTGGTCCACCGACAGGCCCTCGATGTCCAGCTCCGGTGCCAGGCGCACGCGGTGGCGCAGCACGGCCAGGGCGCAGCCCTTGATGTCGTCGGGCAGGACGAAATCGCCACCGCGCAGCAGGGCGCGGGCGCGGGCGCCGCGCACCAGGGCGATCGAGGCGCGCGGCCCGGCGCCCATGGCCAGCCCCGGCCAGCTGCGGGTGGCGCGGGCCAGGCGCACGGCGTAGTCGAGCACCTGGTCGTCCAGCGCCAGGTCGCTGGCGATCTTCTGCAGCGCCAGCACGTCCTTGGCCTGCAGCAGGGTGCGCAGCGGGCTGACCTCGAGCATGTCGGCCTTGGCCGAGCGGGTCACCTGGCGCACCATGCTCAGCTCTTCGTCCGGCGCCGGGTAGTCCATGCGCAGCTTGAGCATGAAACGGTCCAGCTCGGCTTCCGGCAGCGGGTAGGTGCCTTCCTGCTCGATGGGGTTCTGCGTCGCCAGCACCATAAAGGGCAGCGGCACGGCCAGCGCGCGGCCTTCCAGGGTCACCTGGCGTTCCTGCATCACTTCCAGCAGCGCGGCCTGGGTCTTGGCCGGGGCGCGGTTGATCTCGTCGGCCAGCAGCAGGTTGGTGAACACCGGGCCCTTGCGCAGCTTGAACTGCTCGCTGGCGAGGTCGTACACGGCGTGACCGGTGACGTCGCTGGGCATCAGGTCGGGGGTGAACTGGATGCGCGCGAACTCGCCGCCGAAGCAGCGCGCCAGGGCGCGCACCAGCAGGGTCTTGCCGAGGCCGGGAACGCCTTCGACCAGCACGTGGCCGCCGGCGATCAGCGCGGTGAGCACGTCGTCGATCACCGCGCCCTGGCCGATCACCGCCTTGCGCAGCTCGGCGCGCAGGGCCTGGGCCAGGGCGCTGGCGCGCTGGCGCTGCTGCGCCTGCGGGTTGCTCGGGGTGGCGGCCGGGGCTTCGCTGGCCGACAGGTTTTCGGTATCTGGCGTCTGTTCGCTCGTCATAGGGCATTCCTGAGGCTTTGCAGGTGGGCGACCTGGCGGGTGAAGTCGCTGGCGGAGAGGCGTTGCGGCGGCAGCGGGCGCATGGCCTGGCTGATGTCCCTGGCCGGTAGGCGGGTCAGGCGACCGAGCACCTGCCACTGTTCGGCCACGCCGAGTTTGTCGAAGCCGGGATGACGGCGCCGCGCACGGCGCTTGATGTCCTGTTGCAGACCCTGCAGCAGGGCCTGCTGGCCGCTGCGGCGGAGGAGGAAGTCGGCGCTGGCACGCAGGTGCTCCTCCAGCTGGCGGCGGGCGCGGCTGGCGGGGGCGAGCAGCGGGCCGTGGCGCATGCCGAGGTGCCACAGCGCGGCACCGAGCAGCAGCGCCAGCAGCACCAGCGCCAGCGGGAAGTGGCGCAGCAGCAGGCGGGCCAGGTCGTCGCGCTCGGCGCGGTAGAGCAGGGTCACCGCGCTGTCTTGGCCGAGGTACCAGAGCAGCCAGGCATGGTCGTACTGGTCGATGTTGCGGTTCTGCCAGATCCAAGGATCGCTGAGCACGGTGATCAGGCCGTCGCCGTGATACAGCTGCAGCAGGTGGGTGGCGGCATCGCTGTTGGCCCAGGCGTGGGCGCGATTCTGCGCGTCATAGAGGTGGAAGGCGGTGTCGAAGGCGATATAGGCCGGCGCCTGCTCGTTTTCCAGGTAGAGCTTGGTCAGCTGCGGATAGGGCTCGCCGTCGCCAGTCTCCTCGTCGTCCGCGGCCGCTTCCTCCTCGTCCAGCTCCTCGCTCATGTACTGCTGGATGCCGAGCAGGTCGAGCAGCAGGTCGCCGCTCTTGCCTTCCTCCTCGTCCCACAGGCGTTCGGCGACGAACAGCAGATGGCCACCGCCCGCCGTCCACTGCAGCAGGCGCTCGACTTGGCGCGGGGTCATGTTGCCGCGATCGGCCAGCAGCATCAGGGTCTGGCCCTGGCTGGGCAGGCCGGCAAGCACTTCCAGGCCGTCGGCGCGGCGCGCGGCGATGCCCTGCCGGCGCAGGAAGTGTTCGGCGGCGAGATAGGGGCTGCTGGCGACCTCGGGGGCCGGGCCGTGCTCGACTTCGTCTTCGTAGGCTTCGAGCTTGCCCAGCAGGTAGCTGGCGAGCAGGCCCAGGCCCAGCAGCAGGGCCATGCTCAGGATGAAGCCGGCGCGCCGCGTCATGCCGGGCGCTCCTGGCCGAACAGCTCGCGCCAGCCCTGGCACAGGCCCTGGCGCAGCGCCTCGGGCGGCAGGCGGTGACCGTAGGCCAGGGCCTGCCAGTGGCCGGTGAGCTGGCGGCTGTAGGCGGACAGCTCCTGCTGCTGCAGGGTCTCGACCAGTTGCAGCACCTCGCCCTCGGTGTGCGCCTGTTTCAGCGGCAGCCGGTGTTCGTGCAGCAGGCGGCTGAGCAGGGCACGATAGAGCAGGCCGAGGGCGGCGCGCGGCTGCTCGGCCCAGAGCCGTTCGGCCGCGCTGGCGACGTCCTCGGGTAGGCTCTCCGGCGCCAGCTCCAGGCCGAACAGCTGATCCGGTGGCTGCAGCCGGCGCCGACTCGGCAGGCCGAGGCGCTCGCCGAAGGTCTGCAGCCACTCGCGGTAGCGCCACAGGACGAATACCAGCAGGGCGACCAGGGCGGCCCACAGCAGCGCCTCGAAGACCTGCGCGACTATATCCAGGCTCTTCCACCATTCGCCGAGCTCGAGCAGGTTCTTGAGCATCTCCAGCAGGGCTTCCAGGTCCTCGGGATCGGCCTCCTGCGCCGGTTTTTCCTCGCCGAAGCGCCAGCGGGTGACGGTTTCGCGGTGCTCGAACGGCGGCTCGTCGAGCAGCGCCTCGATGCCGGCGCGCGCCGCCTGGCTGGTCAGCGGCTGCTGCAGCAGGCGCGGCGCATCCGGGCCCTGCGGGTCGAACGGCGCGCTGGCCGTCGGCGCCGAGTCGGCCCAGGCGACGCCGGGCAGCTGGCTCAGCAGCAGGGCGCCGCCGAGCAGCAGGGCGTAGGCGCTGCCGGTCAGGCGCTGGCGCAGGCGCCGGAAGCTCAGCTCGATGTCCCAGGCCTCCAGGGCGGTGCGCCGGTTGAGGTAGAGGCTGAAGCCGCAGGCGACATAGACTGGCTCCCAGACGATCAGCAGCAGCACGTAGAGCAGGTTGGACAGGTGCTCCAGCCACAGCCACTGGCCGCTGCTGGCGGCGATCAGGGTTTCCCAGCTCCAGTTCAGTTCGATCTGCTGCGGCAGCATCAGGTAGAACAGCGCGGCCAGGCCCATCCACAGGGCGATTTCCAGGTGCATGCCGACCAGGGTCAGCCAGGTGGCGGCGGCGCCGTCGCGCTGGCCGAGGACGATCAGGCGCTGGCTGCGCGCCTGGCCGGCCAGGCCTTCGAGCTGCAGCACCGGCAGGTCGAAGCTGCGCGTCGGGCTCAGCCGGCGCCAGGTCAGGCTGGCCAGCAACTGCGGCCCGAGCAGCCGTGGCAGGGCGCGCAGGGCCTGCTTCAGCGTCGGCACGTTGCCGAACAGCGCCTGCGACAGGATGTACAACGGCAGCCGCTCGTACGCCGGCTTGAGCCACCAGAACAGGAAGATCGCCCAGCCCGGGTACTGCCAGAGCAGCGCGCAGAGCAGGGCGAACAGCGGCAGGGTGAGCAGCGCCCAGCTGGCCATCAGCAGGCCGGCGTGGCGGCGGGCGAGCAGCACGCCGAGGTCGATGGCTTCCCAGGCGGTGCGCGGGCGGATGGCGACGCTGGCTTCAGTCAGGCGCATGCTGCCTCCGCCCGGCCAGCAGCAGGTAGCCCAGCACCAGCGCCCACAGCCCGGCGCCAACCGTGTACTTGATGGTCGGGCTGGCGAAGGTGGTGGACGACCAGAAGGCCTCGATAAAGGCCGCCAGCAGGAGGAACAGGATCACCCCGGCGACCAGCTGCACCGCGGTGCCCGCGGCCAGGCGCAGCGCCTCGCCGCGCGGCAGGCGGCCGGGGGCGAGCAGCGCCCAGCCGAGCTTGAAGCCGGCGGCGCCGGCCAGGGCGATGGCGGTCAGCTCGAAGGCACCGTGGCCGACGACGAAGGACCAGAAGGTCTCGCTGTAGCCGATGCGGGTCAGGTGGCCGGCCACCGCGCCGATCATCAGGCCGTTGAACAACAGGAAGAACAGGCTGCCCAGGCCCAGCAGCAGGCCGCTGGCGAAGGTCTGAAAGGCGATGCCGATGTTGTTCATGATGTAGAAGCCGAACATCACCCAGTCGTCGCCGGCGTCGCGCTCGCCGAAGCGGCCGAGGCGCCGCGCGTCGGGGTCGTACATTTTCTCCATCTCGCCGACCTGCTCGGGGCTGACCAGGCTGTAGATCAGCTCCGGGTAGAGGTAGGTCAGGCCGCCCATCAACGCCAGGCTGCCGAAGAACAGCAGGCTGGCGACGCACACGCTGCGCCATTCGGCGCGTACCAGGCGGGGGAAGCCGCCGAACAGGAAGCGCACCAGCTGGGCGCCGAGGTGGCTGCGGTGGCGGTAGAACTGCTGGTGGCCGCGCATCGCCAACTGCTGCAGCTGCTCGATCAGGTGGCTGCTGTAGCCGCGCGCCTCGGCCAGGGCCAGGTGCTGGCACAGCCGGCGATAGTCGGCGGCGAAGCGGCTGCCGGCCTGCGCCTCGGCTTTGCCTCGCTCGAGGGCGTCGAGCTGCGCGGCGAAGGCGTCCCAGTCGGCCTGGTGGCGGCTTTCGAACAGGCTCTGCTTCATGGCGCGCTCCCCAGCAGGCCGCGGGCGATGCCGTTCAGGCGCGCCTCGGCCTGCTCCGCCGGCACCTGCAGCGGCTCGGCGAGCAGGGCGGCCAGCTCGGCGCGGCGCGCGGCCGACAGCTGGGCGCCGCGTTCGGCGAAGCCGAGCAGCGCGCGTTGCTCGGCCAGGCTGAGCGGGAAGGGCGTCGGCAGCGGCTCGGCCTCCGGCAGCTGCGGGCGCGCCGGCGCGGCGTCGCGGTAGACCACCAGGGTGCCGGCGGCGATATCGCCGAGGCGCTTGAACGCCGGATGATTGAGGCAGCTGAGAATGCCCAGGCTGTAGCCGAACGGCAGGATGTCGACGAAGCGCAGCAGGTTACGCGTCAGCGAGGCGGCCCAGCCGATGGGCGTGCCGTCGTCGTGCACCACGCGCAGGCCGAGCAGCTGCTTGCCGGGCGAACGGCCCTGGTTGAGCACCTCGAACAGCACCATGTACCACCAGGTGACGAGAAACAGCAGGATGGTGCCCAGGCCCATGCCGAACTGACCGAGCAGGCCGAGGACGATGAACATCACCGCCAGGATCAGCCCGCGGATCGCCAGGTCGATGGCGAACGCCAGGGCCCGCGGCACCAGGCCGGCGGGGCGCAATTGCAGGTCGATGCCCTCCGGCGTCTCCACCTGGTAGCGGGTGTCCAGGGGCGGCTGGTGCTGCGGGAGGCTGGCGCTTGAGCGTGAGGGCATCGGCGGACTGCATCAGGGAAAGCCCGATGCTAGCGAGCAGCGGGACACGAACGCAACCGGGCCGATGGCTCGGCCCGGCATAACGGCTTACTGGGCGGCGGGCAGCACGCCGAAGATGGTGCGGTAGAGCACGCCCATGGCCACGACCATCAGCGGGATGCTCCAGACCAGGCCAATACCCAGCGGGATGGCGCTGAGGATCACGATCACGCCGAGCAGCAGGAACAGGCCGAAGACCTTGAACCAGTGCTGGCTGATGGCCTTGCGCGAGGCCTCCAGCGCCTGCCAGGGCGACAGGCCGCGCTCCACCACCAGCGGAATCGCCAGCAGATAGGCCACCGCCAGGTAGATGCCAGGGAGCAGCAGCAGGAGCATGCCGAGGTAGATCAGCAGCATCATCACCACGGCGGTGATGATCAGCGGCACGGTGCGGCCGAAGTGGCTGAAGATTTCGTTGAAGCTGATCGGCTGGTCGGCGGCGCGGCGGATGCCGACCATGTTGATCCCGGCCATGAAGGGATAGGCCAGGGCGGAGGCCAGCAGCGACACCAGCACCTCGCCGACCACCACCGCGACCAGGTTGTCGCTGAGGGCGCCGAACACGCCGACTATGCCGCCGAGGATGAAGGTGGCGGCCAGCAGCACCAGGTAGAACACCAGGAAGCCGCCGATGATGATGCCCTTGGTGCCTTTGACCTTGGCCCAGGCCTCGCCGATCAGCGCGCCGATGCTGAAGTCGTAGCCGCGGGCCAGCGCTTCTTCGATGCTCGGCGCCTGGTCGCCGAGCGGCTGCTGCAGGTCGCTGACGGGGGCGGCATAGGGATTGGGGGTGGTAGCGTCACTCATGGCGGCGTCCTTGTACGTAGAGTGGGAGAGGTGGCACATGCTAGGGGTACTGGCATTTGGCCTACAAGCGGCGCCTGGGCGGGCATGCAGCGGCTGTGCGCTGGTTCATGCTTTGCCGGCGGCGGCGCGCCTGGGCATGAATGATAGACTGCCTGGCCACTGTGCACTGGGGATACGCGCGTGACTTCCAGCATCTTCTGGTACGACTACGAGACCACCGGCATCAATCCGCGCTGCGACCGTCCGCTGCAGGTGGCCGGCATCCGCACTGACGAGGCGCTCAACGAGATCGGCGAGCCGCTGAACCTCTACTGTCGGCCCAGCGACGACATCCTGCCGCACCCGGCCGCCTGCCTGGTCACCGGCATCGACCCGCAGCGCCTGCAGCAACTGGGGCTGGACGAGGGCGAGTTCGTCGCCCGGGTGCATGCCGCGCTGTCCGCGCCAGGCACCTGCGGCGCCGGCTACAACAGCCTGCGCTTCGACGACGAGGTGACCCGTTACAGCCTCTATCGCAACTTCTTCGATCCCTACGCCCGCGAATGGCAGGGCGGCAACAGCCGCTGGGACCTGATCGACCTGGTGCGCACCGCCTACGCCCTGCGCCCGGAGGGCATCGAGTGGCCGGAGGAAGACGGCCGCGTGACCCTCAAGCTGGAACGCCTGACCCAGGCCAACGGCATCGACCATGGCCAGGCCCACGACGCGCTGTCCGACGTGCGCGCCACCATTGGCCTGGCGCGCCTGCTGCGCGAGCGCCAGCCGCGGCTGTACGACTTTCTCTATCAGTTGCGCAGCAAGCAGCGGGTGCTGGATCAGATCCGTCTGCTGCAGCCGCTGTTGCATGTGTCCGGGCGTTTCTCCGCGGCGCGTCATTACCTGGCGCCGGTGTTGCCGCTGGCCTGGCACCCGCGCAACCGCAACGCGCTGATCGTCTGCGACCTGCAGGCCGACCCGGCGCCGTTGCTGGAGCTGGATGCCGAGACCCTGCGCAGCCGCCTGTACACCCGGCGTGAGGAGCTGGCCGAGGGCGAGGCGCCGGTGCCGCTGAAGCTGCTGCATATCAACCGCTGCCCGGTGGTGGCGCCGCTGTCGGTGCTGCGCGAGCAGGATCGTCAGCGCCTGCAGCTGGACTGGGCGCAGTGCCAGCGCCACGCCGAGGCGCTGCAGGCGGCGCAGGCGCTGTGGCAGGACAAGCTGGCGACCATCTATCGCGAGGAGGCCTTCGCCGCCAGCGGCGATCCCGAGCAGCAGCTGTACGAGGGTTTTATCGGCGACCGCGACCGCCGCCTGTGCGAGCAGGTGCGCCGTGCCGAGCCCGAGGCGCTGGCCAACCAGGACTGGCCGTTCGACGACGCGCGTCTGCCGGAGTTGCTGTTCCGCTATCGCGCACGCAACTTTCCGGACAGCCTGTCGCCGGCCGAGCGGCAACGCTGGCAGGAGTTCTGCCGCCAGCGTCTGAGTGCCGCCGAGTTCGGCGCACCCAATACCCTGGGGCAGTTTCGTCAGGCGCTGGATGAATTGCGCGGCAACTGCACGCCGAGCCAAGTGCAACTTCTGCAGCAATGGCAGGCGTATGCGGAGGATGTGCAGGCGCGCTACGGGATAAATTAGCCGCGGCGCCGGCAACGGGGCATAGCCCAATTGTGCGCGGGCATATCGAGCGGGGTGGCGGCGGCCGGCGCTTGTTTGTCCGGGCGCGCTGGCGAGTTGCCCTGTGGCAATTGCCGGCTGGGCGTTGGCCGTGGCCAGCACGGCAAACTTGCGGGGCGCCGGACGAGTTGCCGGCAACAATTGCGCCGGTCATCCCGCGGCAAAATAACGGCAATAAAAAACGCCAGCAGGGCTGGCGTTTTCGGGTATTGCGCGAGGCTTAGCCGAGCAGGGTGGCCCAACCTTCGACGACGTCGGCGCCCCACTTGGCTTTCCACTCTTTCAGGGTCTTGTGGTTGCCGCCTTTGGTTTCGATCACTTCGCCGCTGTGCGGGTTCTTGTACTGCTTGACCTTGCGCGCGCGCTTGGTGGCAACGGGCTTGCCGGCACGCGGGGCCTTGCCGACCTTGGCTTCCGGGTCGAGCAGGGCAATGATGTCGCGCAGGGACTTCTGATATTCGCCCATCAGGGTGCGCAACTTGCCTTCGAATTCCAGTTCCTTTTTCAGCTTGTCGTCTTGCGACAGGTTCTTCAGGCGCTCTTGCAGCTCCTTGATGGCTTCTTCGGTGGCGCGGTATTCATTGATCAGCGACATGGACTTTACCTTGGCGTGAATAGGTTTAAAAAGTGAGCAGTGAGGCAATAATAGTCACGCACTTATAACAAGTAAACAGTGTCGGAGAAAATAGCCGCGGCGCACTGCAAGGTTTTGTAACCACGGGCTTTAATTTAAACCGGGTATTTCCGCGCTGGCCGAAGTTGCCTGTTTTTCCGCCGCCTCGATATTTTTCCGCGCCCGGCCAGGGGTGGCCACGGGTGCCTAGCCCTCCGCGCTACTGCAGTTTCCCCGGCTTGTCGCTAGAATGGCCGACTTTTGCGCCGTCATTGGGGTTTTGTATATGCGCACGTTCAGACTGGTCATCGCCTGCCCGGATCGCGTCGGCATCGTCGCCAAGGTCAGTAGTTTCCTGGCGACCTATAACGGCTGGATCACCGAAGCGAGTCATCATTCCGATACCCAGAGCGGCTGGTTCTTCATGCGGCACGAGATTCGCGCCGATTCCCTACCGTTCGAGCTGGAGGGCTTTCAGCAGGCCTTCGCGCCGATTGCCCGCGAGTTCTCCATGGAGTGGCGCATCACCGACTCGGCGCAGAAGAAACGCGTGGTGCTGATGGCCAGCCGCGAGTCGCACTGCCTGGCCGACCTGCTGCACCGCTGGCACAGCGACGAGCTCGACTGCGCCATTCCCTGCGTGATCTCCAACCACGACGACCTGCGCAGCATGGTCGAGTGGCACGGCATCCCCTACTTCCATGTGCCGGTCGATGCGCAGGACAAGGCGCCGGCCTTCGCCGAGGTGGAGCGCCTGGTCAAGCAGCACCAGGCCGACGTCATCGTCCTGGCGCGCTACATGCAGATCCTGCCGCCGGCACTGTGCGCCGAGTACGCGCAGCGGGTGATCAACATCCACCACAGCTTCCTGCCGTCGTTCGTCGGCGCCAAGCCCTACCACCAGGCCTCGCTGCGCGGGGTCAAGCTGATCGGCGCCACCTCGCACTACGTGACCGAGGAGCTGGACGCCGGGCCGATCATCGAGCAGGACGTGGTGCGCGTCACCCACCGCGACGATATCGAGGAAATGGTGCGCCTGGGCAAGGACGTGGAGAAGATGGTGCTGGCGCGTGGGCTACGCTATCACTTGGAAGACCGGGTTCTGGTGCACGACAACAAGACGGTGGTGTTCGACTGATCTTGCGCCGTGGGCCGAACCGATGCTCGCCAGAGGAGATCGCCCATGCTCAAGTCCATCAAGGTGCGGGACTACATGACCCGCCATCTGGTGACCTTCAGGTCGGATACCGATCTGTTCACCGCCATCAACCGCCTGCTGGAGCACCGTATCTCGGCGGCGCCGGTGGTCGATTCCCAGGGCCATCTGATCGGCCTGCTGTCGGAGGGCGACTGCCTGCGCGGCATCCTCTCCGGCGCCTACTACGAGGCCATCGGCGGCAACGTCAGCGCCTACATGACCGCCGAGGTCGAGACCATCTCGCCGGAGGCGGACATCATCGAGCTGTCCGAGCGCTTCCTGCGCGGTCGGCGTCGGCGCCTGCCGGTGGTCGAGGACGGTCACCTGATCGGCCAGATCAGCCGCCACGACGTGCTGCGGGCGGTCAAGGAGTTCGCCCAGCATGAGCAGGGCAAGCTGGAAGCCGGTTAGAGCCTGTTCAAAGTCTGCTGCGCGTCGGCACTGATGCGTTAAAAACAGGCTTGGAATGCTCATTTACAACTCGTAAAGTCGCCCGCGACTCCGACCGTTCCTCGCCTGTTTTGACCAGCCGAAGGCTGTTGCTAGCGTAGCGCCTTGCATTGCTCTAGCTCGCGAGACTTTGAACAGGCTCTGAGTGAGGAGGACTTGATGAACGATCCACTGGACAAGGCGACGTCCAAGGCGCCGCCGACCCTGGGCGAAGGCTGCGTGCGCCGCTACGACCCGGACGCCTTGAGCGAGGACGACGGCACCGAGTTCGCCGAGGCCGCCGAGCTGTGGCGGCAGCTGCAGGAACAGGCGCCGCCTGAGCCCGAGCCATAACGACCAAGGGCGCCGTGGCGCCCTTGGTCTCGTTTCGCGTACTCAGATGCGGAAGCTGTCGACCAGCTGCTTGAGGCGTGCGGCCTGTTGCTCCAGGTCGCCGCAGGCGCGCAGGGTGGCCTGCAGGTTCTCCACGCCTTCCTGGTTGAGGGTGTTGATCTCGATGATGTCCATGTTCAGCGACTCGATCACCGAGGTCTGCTCCTCGGTGGCGGTGGCCACCGACTGGTTCATCCCGTCGATCTCGCCGATGCGCGCGGTGACGGTGCCCAGGCGTTCGCCAGCCTGGTTGGCGATCGCCACGCTTTCCTCGCTGTAGCGCTGGCTCTCGGTCATGGTGGTGACCGACTCCCGCGAGCCGACCTGCAGCTCCTCGATCATCTTCTCGATTTCCTGCGCCGACTCCTGGGTGCGGTGCGCCAGGTTACGCACCTCGTCGGCGACCACGGCGAAGCCGCGGCCGGCCTCGCCGGCGCGGGCGGCCTCGATGGCGGCGTTGAGCGCCAGCAGGTTGGTCTGCTGGGAAATGCTCTTGATCACCTCGAGAATCTGGCCGATGTCCACGGTCTTGCCGTTGAGCATCTCGATCTTGGCGCAGGCGTCGCTGATCTTGTCCGACAGCTCGCTCATCGAGGAGATCGCCTGCTGCACCACCTTGCCGCCGTCCTCGGCCTGATGGCGGGCGTCGGAGGCCTGGGTCGAGGCGTCGGCGGCGTTACGCGCGATCTCCTGGGCGGCGGCGCCCAGTTCGTTGATCGCCGCGGCCACGCTGTTGGTGCGGCTGGCCTGCTCGTCGGAGTTGGCCATCGACGAGTTGGAGGCGTTGACCACCAGCTTGGCCACCTCGTTGACCTGCACGGTGGCCGAGGACACCTCGCGAATCGAGCTGTGGATGCGCTCGACGAACTGGTTGAAGGCGCGCGCCAGGGCGCCGAACTCGTCGTTGGACTGGATCGCCAGGCGCTTGGTCAGGTCGCCCTCGCCCTGGGCGATGTCCTGCATGGCCTTGCCCATGGTGTTGAGCGGCTGCATCAGCACGCGGATCAGCACACCGAGCAGGGCGATGATCAGCACCACGGCGATGACGGTGGCGACTATGGCCGAGGCGCGGAACTCGGTGAGCATCGCGTAGGCCTTGGCCTTGTCGATGGACAGGCCGACGTGCCAGTTGACCGAAGGCAGGCCCTTGACCGGGGTGAAGGTGAGGATGCGGGTGTTGCTGTCTTGTTGCGCCTCGCTGAACTCGCTGCTGATGCGCGGCGTGTTCTGCGGGTAGATGTCCTTGAGGTTCTTCATCACCAGGTTCTTGTCTGGGTGCACCAGGATCTTGCCGTCGGCGCTGACCAGGAAGGCGTAGCCGATGCCGTCGAAGTCCAGGGCGTTGATGATGTCGACCAGGGTCTGCAGGCTGAGGTCGCCGCCCACCACGCCGGCCGGCTTGGCCGGGGTGGCGATGGTGATGATCAGCTCGCCGGTGGCGGCGTCGACGTAGGGTTCGGTGAGGGTGGAGCCGCCGGCGGCCATGGCATCCTTGTACCAGGGCCGGGTGCGCGGATCGTAGCCCTCGGGCATGTCGGCGTCCGGGCGCATGGTGAAGTCGCCGTTCTCGGCGCCCAGGTAGGTGAAGGCGAAGGAGGAGGTCAGCGCCTTCTGCTCCAGCAGCTTGACCACGCGATCCGGGCTGCTGTCGTTGACGATCGACTGGGCGGCGCTTTCCACCAGGAGGATGCGCCCGGACAGCCAGTTCTGGATGTTGCTGGCGGTCACGTCGCCCATTTCATGCAGGTAGCTCTCCAGGTCCGCACGGATGGCGTTGCGTTGCAGGTAATCGTTGTAGAGGGTGAACAGGGAGAAGGCGACTATCACCACCAGCGATGCTGCGAGCAGGATCTTGTGGCTGAACTGCAGGTTTTTAGTCATGTTGTCTTGCGTCCGGAAGGCTCTGGAACCAGTCTTGTGTTCCACGAAGCCGCCAGTGGGGCGGTTCGTGGGAGATTGTGGCGAAGGCAATTCGCCTTTGGTCTGATGCCTATGTCGGCATACCTGCAGTAAAGCTTTAACCCAGGGGATGGCAAAGATGCCTTTGATTTCGCAGTTCGTACTGGGCGCCGGCAGCGATGGCCAGCCCGTCGGCCAGCCGTTGCGCCTGGCCAACCGTCACGGTCTGATCGCCGGCGCCACCGGCACCGGCAAGACGGTGACCCTGCAGCGCCTGATCGAGACCTTCAGCGACGCCGGCGTGGCGGTGTTCGCCGCCGACGTCAAGGGCGACCTGTGCGGCCTCGGCGCCGCCGGTGCGCCGCAGGGCAAGGTCGCCGAGCGCATCGCCAGCATGGCCTGGCTGCAGCACCGGCCGCAGGCCTATCCGCTGTGCCTGTGGGACGTGCACGGGCAGAGCGGCCACCCGCTGCGCACCACCTTGAGCGAGATGGGCCCGCTGCTGCTCGGCGCCCTGCTGGAACTGACCGACAGCCAGCAGGCGGCGCTCTACGCCGCGTTCAAGGTGGCCGATCGCGAGGGTTTGCTGCTGCTCGATCTGAAGGACCTCAAGGCGCTGCTCGGCCACCTCAAGGACAACCCGCAGGTGCTCGGCGAGGACAGCGCGCTGTTCACCAACACCTCGGCGCAGGCGCTGCTGCGGCGCCTAGCCAGCCTGGAGCAGCAGGGCGCCGAGGCGCTGTTCGGCGAGCCGGCGCTGCAACTCGAGGACCTGCTGCACCCCGATCGCGACGGCCGCGGCCGGGTTCACCTGCTCGACGCCAGCCGCCTGGTGCACGAAGCGCCCAAGGTCTACGCCACCTTCCTGCTGTGGCTGCTGGCCGAGCTGTTCGAGCAGCTGCCCGAACGTGGCGACGCCGACAAGCCGGTGCTGGCGCTGTTCTTCGACGAGGCGCACCTGCTCTTTCAGGGCACGCCCAAGGCGCTGCAGGAGCGCCTGGAGCAGGTGGTGCGGCTGATCCGCTCCAAGGGCGTGGGGGTGTACTTCGTCACCCAGTCGCCCAGCGACCTGCCGGACGACGTGCTGGCCCAGCTCGGCCTGCGCATCCAGCACGGCCTGCGCGCCTTCACCGCCAAGGAGCAGAAGGCGCTGCGCGCGGTGGCCGACGGTTTCCGCCCCAATCCGGCGTTCGACAGCCTGAGCGTGCTGACCGAGCTGGGCATCGGCGAGGCGTTGGTCGGCACCCTGGAGGAGAAGGGCACGCCGGCCATGGTGCAGCGCGTGGCCATCGCCCCGCCGCAGTCGCGCATCGGCCCGCTGAACGAGAGCGAGCGCGCCGCCCTGGTGCGTCAGTCGCCGTTGGCCGGGCGCTATGACAAACCCGTCGACCGCGAATCGGCCTACGAGCTGCTCACCGCCCGCGCCGCCCAGGCCAGCGCCGAGGCGCCGGCCCAGCCGAGCGGACGGCAGAAGGCCGCGGCGCCGGATCAGGGGCTGGGGCAGATGGCCGGCGAACTGCTCGGCGGGGCGATGAAGTCGGCGCTGCGCCAGGCGGCCAACCAGCTCGGGCGGCAGCTGGTGCGCGGGCTGATGGGGTCGCTGCTGGGCGGCAAGAGACGCTAGCCGGCGAGGGCAGGGTGGACAGGGCGAAGCCGGGTCCACCCTTTACCGGCGCCGGACAGGCCTGAGCGATCGCGGTAATAGCTGAGCGGCGATGAAAGGCTAGTTCGACAGAGGGCCTGGCGCTATTCGCTGGCGGCGTCTTGCTTGTCCTGACGTTCTTTTTCGATCTTTTCGATTTCCTTATCGAAGGCCTGATCGAGCAGGCTGGGTTTCTTGCGCCAAGGTTTGCGGTCGGGGTCCGGCTGCGCGGCGTAGGTGATGACTTCCCCGCCGTATACATCCTTGTAACGCTGCGCCTGGCGCTCGAGTTCGGCGCGCAGTTCGTCTTTCGTCACTGGGTTTACCTATATGGTCTGGCGATCGACCCGCATGACGCGTGAAGCACTCCGCTTCACTGCTGCGGTCAGGGATCAATCTAGGGTGCTGCTGATGGTTTCGTTCGGCGAATACTTTGCAAAGTGTCAGAGCTTGCAAGTTTCCCGTTCTTATTCAGTTACTTATGTGTATGAAACTTTTTATAAATGAAGTTGCGAGAGGCAACTTGCGCGCCATTATCGCGAAGTGTCGGCGAATGTCCAGCGCTCAGTTATCGAGCGCCTGGCACTCCAGGCTGAACTGCAGCCGGCAACTTTGCCCCGGCGCCAGCAGTTGCAGGCCCGGGCGCCCCGGCAGGTGGTGGGCGTTGACCGGATGGCTGACCGGCTCGAAACAGAAGAAGTTCTGCTCCTGCGGGCAATACAGCAAGAAGAACTCGGCGCCCTCGGCGTGGCAGAGCAACTGATAGCCGGCCTCCGGCTGAACAATAAGCGCGCTGCCCGGCCAGCCAGTAAAGGCATTGTCCAACGTCTGCGCCGGCAGGGCGGCAAGTTCGGCGAAGTTTCAGGCCGCGGGTAACTCGGCCAGTTGAGTGGAGAGTTTGTCGGTGTTGCACAGCCACACTCGGCTGGCCTGCGCTTGCAGGCGGGTATGCGCGGAGCGGGCGAGATAGGGATGCAGGCCGAGGCCTTACCAGGTCGGCCGCTCGCCGAGGTGGGTGGCTTGCAGGTGCAGGCTCAGGCGCCCGTCCGCCAGCCGCACCTGCAGGCGGCGCGGTAGGGGAAGGGCTGCAGGCTGTCCAGTTGCAGGGTGGCGCTGTCGGATGTCGCATCAACCAGTTGCCAGGCGCTCAAACGGGTTCAGTTGACCAGGCTGGCGCCCAGTTCGGGGGTCAAGGTCAGGCGGGTCAGGCTGTCGTGCAGGGTCAGCAAGGTGGTCGGCATCTGGCGCTCCGGTGTCGCTATTTGTCGGGAATTCATAGCGTCATCGTACAACTGCTGGGCTATGATTGCGGCTTAGCCGTCAGCCGAGAGCGCTCCCGCCATGGAAACCCCCAACGCCCAACCCCGCGCCCGCCGCAAGCACCGTAGCCTGGCCCAGGAGTTGGTGGCCGAGCTGTCGCAGCGTATCCGCGACGGTGCGATCAAGCGCGGCGAGAAGCTACCCACCGAGTCGGCGATCATGGAGGAGCAGGGCGTTAGCCGCACCGTGGTGCGCGAGGCGCTGTCGCGGCTGCAGGCCGCCGGTCTGGTGGAAACCCGCCACGGCATCGGCACCTTCGTGCTCGACACCCCCAGCCCCAGTGGCTTTCGCATCGACCCGGCGACCATCGTCACCCTGCGCGACGTGCTGGCGATTCTCGAATTTCGCATCAGCCTGGAAGTGGAGTCCGCCGGCCTGGCCGCGCAGCGCCGCAACGAGGCGCAACTGAAGGCCATCCGCGAGGCGCTGGACGCGATCAGCGAGTGCGCGGCGCACGCCAGCGACGCGGTGTCGTCCGATTTCCAGTTCCACCTGCGCATCGCCGAGGCCACCGGCAACCGCTACTTCACCGACATCATGAGTCACCTGGGCACCAGCATCATTCCGCGCACCCGGGTCAATTCCGCCAGCCTGGCGCGCGACGACCAGGCGCACTATATGGCGCGCCTTGCGCGCGAGCACGAGCAGATCTTCGAGGCCATCGCCCGCCAGGACTCGGAGGCGGCGCGCGCCGCCATGCGCCTGCACCTGACCAATAGCCGTGAGCGCCTGCGTCAGGCGCACGAGGCTGCCGAGGCCGAGGCGCTGCGCGGCTGAGCCATGGCTAACGGCGGTAGGCCAGCAGGACGATGCCGCCGACCACGATCAGCCCGCCGACCACCTGCAAGGCGCCGAGCAACTGATCGAGAATCAGCCAGCCGAACAGCATCCCGGCCACCGGCTCCATGTTCATCACCGGCGCGTTGCGCGCGATATCCAGGCGCGGCATGCAGATGAACAGCACCGAAAACGCCGTGCCGTAGAGCAGTACCAGGCAGGCCAGGGCCACCCAGCCGACCGCCGCGTCGGGCAGGCCGAGGCCACCGGGCAGGGCGCCGCTGGCGCCGGCCAGGGCCGAGGCGCTGAACACCACCGCCATGGTCAGCATGCTGCGCACCCGCCCGGGCATCACCGACAGCCGGTGTTCGGTGACCCACAGGGCCACGGCGAACACCGCCGCCGCGGTCAGGCTGAACGACACCCCTTCGATCCAGCGCGCATCGAGCTGGGCCTGGCCGGCCAGGCGCGCCGGCACGTCCAGCACCAGCACCAGGCCGAACAGGATCAGGCCCATGATCAGCGCCGCGCGGCCGGTCGGTCGCGGGCCGCCGAGGGCCCAGGTGAGCAGCGCCAGGAGGATCGGCGAGAGGTTCACCACCAGCAGCGCCAGGCCCACCGGGATGCGCGCCACCGCCGAATAGATGCAGAAGCTCTGCACCGCGATCAGCAGCCCCAGCACCAGCTGCCAGCCCCAGGTCTGGCGGCTCAGGCGCAGCGAGTCGCGTTGCCACAGCACCAGGGCGGCGAGCACCAGCAGGGTCACCCCAGAACGGCAGAGGATCGCCAGCAGCAGGCCGGCGTCGTGGTCGAAGGCGATACGCGCGGCGATATGGTTGCCGGCGAAGGAGCAGGCCAGGGTGGCGAGGATCAGCGCGGCGATATGCCGGGGGAACGGGGCGGCGGGCATGGCGGGGCGTTACGTCCTTATAAAGCGAGAGCCGCCAGGCGGCGGCTCGGGGTGAATGGGGCAGGCCCCGCTCCCGCAGGACGGGAGTGGGGCGGGCGCGGGTTCAGGGCACCACGCTGGGCAGCCACAGCGAGATGGCGGGGATATAGGTGACCGCCATCAGCACCGCGAACAGCGCGGCGTAGAACGGCAGCAGCGCTTTCACCGTGCTCTCGATGCTGACCTTGCCGATGGCGGCGCCGACGAACAGCACCGCGCCCACCGGCGGGGTGATCAGGCCGATGCCCAGGTTGACCAGCATGATCATGCCGAAGTGTACCGGGTCGACGCCGAAGGAGGTCACACCGGCAGCAGGATCGGCGTGAGAATCAGGATCAGCGGCGCCATGTCCATCAGCGTGCCCAGGGCCAGCAGCATGAAGTTGACGCACATCAGGATCACGTAGCGGTTGTCCGACAGGGTCAGGAAGGCCGTGGTGATCTTCGACGGAATCTGCATCAGGGTCATGATGTAGCCGAAGCTGGCGGCGAAGGCGATCAGGATCATCACGATCGACAGGGTGCGCACGGTGCGGTGCAGCATCTTCGGCAGTTCGCTCCACTTGTAGTCGCGGTAGATGGACATGGTCACGAAGAAGGCCCAAACCACCGCCACCGCCACCGCGGCCGACTCGGTGGCGGTGAACACGCCGCTATCACCATGGTCATCAGGCCCCACAGCGCCTCGACGCAGATCTTCAGCGCCTGGCGCAGCGGAATCACCTCGCCCTTGGGGTAGTTGCGCTTGCGCGCGAACAGCAGGCATAGCGCGGCCATGGTGAAACTGAGCAGCAGGCCCGGGCCGATGCCGGCGACGAACAGCGCGGCGATCGACACCGTGCCGCCGGCGGCCAGCGAGCGAACAAGGTGAGAAACGGCTGGGCACGCGCACCCTTCGTCTCTTGTGACCAATGTTGTATGACAACGTATCTCGCATGAATTCGGGCCAGCGCCCTGGGTAAGGTGCCCGGACTCCCGAGGGGCAGAGCATGAGTCGAGAAACTCCCGATTCGCGCGCCGCCCCTGATCGACGTGGCCAAGGTGGCCGGCGTGTCGCCCATTAGCCTGTCCCGCGCCCTGGGCTGTCCCGAGGTGGTCGGCTTCGGCGACCTGTCCTGCGCGGCGCACACCCATCCGCCGCTGACCACCGTGCGCATCGACGGCCTGCGCATCGGCCGCACCATCGCCGAACCGGCGCTGGTGCACCAGTCGTTGCGCCTGGATGTGGGGGCGAGGTGATCGAGCGGGGGAGTGGGTGAGGGGAGTCGAGCGAGGGGCAGTCGATAGCGCCCTCGATGGGCCCCCGCGCGCCCCAGGTTATTTGGCGGCCCAGTCTCCGATCAGCGGCTATTTAGCTTGATCGCAATAAGATCACCACACTGAACAGCTGAATTTGACCTGACAGTCGCGGGCCTCAAGGCAGGTAACTGTCAGATCAACTTATGATCACTGCAAATTAGCGACATCTGGTCCGCATGTTTCTGACAACGGCCAATTCTTTGCAGCCCACAACCGCCTAAGACACTGGCATTGCCCGGTCAAAGATGCTGTTTTGATCGTCATCCTCTCCCGTAGCAAAAGCCGCTCCTTCAATGTGATAGACCGTCGGCTCTTCGGAAAAATATTCCTCCAGGCCCAGCATGAACAGCCGATGGTCTTCGCTCGCTTCGAAGCCCGGCGTGTGGTCCTCGAGTGAAGCCCAGCGCACGATCAGGTTGAACCGCTCGGGGGTTTCGATACCGGGCGCGAGCATGTGGCCGCCATACCCCTTGGCGCGGCGGAGCAAAGGTGTAACCTCGGCAAATGCGCGTTTGAACTGTTCAATCTGTTCTTGGTGAACGGGCAGCAGTGCGATTTCATAAATCATTGCGGTATTCCTCTAGAGTAAGTTCGGCAGTTGCACCTATGCCCTTACGGGGCGAGCGAGGGCTCGACGGCAATCGCGATTTTTCCCCGCAGACCGTTGTTGGGCGTCTCCAGCAGCGCATGCGCGCTTGAAATGTCGGCGAGCGAATAGACCGCGCCAACATGGGGCCGCAGTTGCCCGCGCTCGACCAATGCCTTCAGTTCATCGAGCTTGCCGCGGTTCTGGCGGGTGAAGACGAAGTGGTAACTGGCATTCTTGCCCCAGGCCTGGATGAGATTCTGCGGCTTGGCGATGTCCACGATCGAGACCACGCGGCCGAGCTGGGCGAGCGCGTCGGGGCTACGGGTCAAGGTGTCGCCGCCGATGGTGTCGAAGATCACGTCCACGCCCTGGCCATCGGTTTCCCGCAGGATGGCGTCCACGTAATCCTCTTGTTCGTAGTCGATGACCACGTCGGCACCCAGCCCCCGGGCGAACTCGAAGTTCGCTTCGCGCACGGTGGTGAAGACCCGCGCGCCAATGGCCTTTGCCACCTGGATCGCGACATGGCCCACGCCACCCGCGCCGCCGTGGATCAGAATGCTTTCCCCGACCCGGAGCGATACACGCCCGACCAGGGCTTCCCAGACCGTCCCGCCTACCAGCGTCAGGCTGGCCGCCTCGAGATGGCTCAGCGACGCCGGCTTCTTGCCGATGATGCTTTCGGAGGCGACGTGGTACTCGGCATAGCTGCCATCGCCTTCGAAGATTTGCGTGGTGTACCAGACTTCGTCGCCTGGCACGAAGCTCGTAACCCCCGGGCCGACGGCTTCGACGACACCGGATACGTCATGCCCGGTGATGGCGGGGAGAGGCACGTAGTCGACGTAGTCGCCCCGACGTACCTGGTAATCCAAGGGGTTGATGGAGGTTGCGTGAACCCGTACCAGCACTTGTCCCGCTTGCGGCACCGGCTTGGGTACGTCGCTCAGTTCGAACGATTGCGGGCCGCCGAATGAGTTGAGAATTTGCGCTTTCATGGTAGTTCCTCGTTTCTGAAAAAAGGGATATAGGGAATTTTCGATATATAGAGTCAAAGAATTAACGGGTCTTTCCTACGACCTCTCTATCGTGAGTGCTTCGGTAAAAAGGGATATCGGGAATTATCGATGTTGTGCGTGAAAAAATTACAACTCCTTGCCTATGATCTCGGCCAGAGCACGGATGTTGGCTTCATTGCGCTTGTAGTAGGTCCACTGCCCGATACGACGGACTTCGACCAGCCCTACTCGCTGCAGCGTGGCAAGGTAATCGGACACCGTCGACTGCGACAGACCGACACCTTCCTGAATACTGCTGACGCAGACGCCCACGGTATGAACGTCCCCTTCATCCTGTGGAGGAAAGTTCTTCACCGGATCCTTCAGCCCCTTGAGGATTTCAAGGCGGGTCGGATTTGAGAGGGCTTTGAATACATTGATCAGTTCCATGGCGCGATAATATCGAGATTTACCGATATGTCAATGCGAAAATCATCCGCCCGTCGGACGGCTAATCCCAAGGGGCCGCCTCCAGGGGCAGTCGAGTTGCGCAGCACATCCCAAATTGGCCAGCCTCTCGACGGGGGCTCGATCTGCACTCGCCTTTTTACCGCCCGCTCGCCGTCGAGGTCATTACTGCGCCCGCCTGAATGAGGCTGACGGTTCCGCCTGTGAGTGCCTCAATCGCGCCAGCGAGGTGCCTTGGAACGGCTCGAGTTCGGTTCGACACGCCGATCGCCACCGGCGAGATGCTCACCAGCCCGGCCGAGTTCTGGGAGTTCATCCGCCGGCGCACCGCCGACTTCCTGATGGCCGATGCGCCGCGGGTCGGCGGCAGCACCCCGTATCTGCGCGTGCAGACCCTGGCCGAGCAGGCCGGCATGAGCTTGGCGCCGCATTTCGCCATGGCGCTGCGCGTTTACCAGGCGGCCAGCCATAGGCGTGAGCCCTGGGGTGGGCGATCAGGTGCGCAGAATGGCGTTGATCGCGCTGGGCTTGGGCCGCAGGGCGCTGAACATCTGCCAGAGGACGAAGGCCAGGGCCAGGCCGAGGAGGCTGCCGGCGATGGGGGTGGTGAAGAAGTCGGCGAAGTTGCCATCGGAGAGCATCAGGCCGCGGCGCAGGTTGGTCTCGGCCATCGGCCCGAGGATGAAACCGATGATGAACGGCGCCGCCGGCAGGCCGGCCTTGACGAAGCCGTAGCCGAGCAGGCCGAACAGCAGGATCGAGCAGACATCGAACAGGCGGCTGGACAGGCCGAAGGCACCGACCACGCAGAGCACCAGGATGATCGGCAACAGGATGTGCTTGGGCACGTCGAGCAGCTTGATGGACAGGCGCAGGCCGTAGAACTCCATGAACAGCATCATCACGGTGGCGACCAGCAGGGCGGCGAAGATGCTGTACACCAGCGGGCCCTGGCTGATGAACAGCAGCGGGCCGGGCTGGAGCTTGCTGGCGAGGGCGGCACAGACTTGCAGCACGCCGAGCAGGGTCAGAAAGCCGGCCAGCAGCAGGGGCGGGGTGGCGATGTCGACGCCCTGGTGGTCGGGCAGTTGGTAGGCCATCACCTCACGGCTTTGCAGAACGGTGTGATTGCTGGCGAGGGTCTGGACGTCTACCAATGCGAACCCGAACTCCCGGCCGCGTTGCTCGAGTTGGACAACGCGGTGCTGCTGCCGCATGTCGGCAGCGCTAGCGTCGAGACCCGCCAGCAGATGGCCGATCTGGTCCTCGACAACCTGCGTTGCTGTATCGCCAGCGGCCAGCTGCTGACGCCGCTGTAACCCATTCGCGTGACGGCGCCCGCCGCCACGCTTATCGCCGCAACGCCACAAGCGTAGCGGCCGCTTCTCCCGAAACCTCACCTGCAGCACCGGCGCGCCACAAGCGCGCCGGGTTTTTTCCTGCCTGCCATTCAGGCGAACCTGACCAGGTTCAGCGCCGGCAGCGGCCCACCGGGAAACTGCGCCAGCCGGCCCTGCTCGTTGCCGCCGAGGTCGAGGGCGAAGAAGCCCAGGCGCTCGATCAGTGCCGCCACCGTGGCCTTGGCCGCCGCGTCCTCGCCGGAGACGAACAGCACGCGGCGGCCGCCCTCGGCCTGCGGGTCGCCAGCCAGCAGCGCCGGTTGCAGGTGGTTGAAGGCCTTGACCAGGCGCGCGCCAGGCAGCAGATCGCCGACCACCGCGCTGGAGGCGCGGCCGCCCAGATCGACGGCCCGGAAGGTCGGCGCCTCGATGGGGTTGTTGGCGTCGATGACGATGCGCCCGTTCCAGGGCCCGAGGCCCTCCACCGCGCCGGCCAGCTTGGACCAGTTGACCGCGAGAAACACCAGGTTGGCGCGGGCCGCCTCTTCGCGGCTCACGGCCCTGACCTTGGGGCCGAGTCGCTCGACCAGCGCCGCCAGGCTGTCCGGCCCGCGGCTGTTGGCGATGACCACGTCGATGCCGGCAGTTGCCAGGGCCTGGGCGATGGCCGTGCCGATGGCGCCGGCGCCAATGATGCCGATGTTCATATAAAGCCTCCTGAAATTCTGGATCCCTCTCCCTGTGGGAGAGGGTTGGGGTGAGGGTAGTCGCGACTGGCTGCCGAGCCGGCGGCGTCAGGCGGTAAAGCCGCCGTCCACCAGCAGTTCGGCGCCGGTGACGAAGGCCGCCTGCGGGCTGGCCAGGTAGGCCACCGCGCTGGCGATATCGCGGCCTTCGCCGTAGCGGCCGACGGCGATATGGGGGCGTACGAAGTCGGCCACCGGGTCGTCGGCCGGGTTCATGTCGCTGGCGGTGGGGCCCGGGTGCACGGTGTTGACCGTGATGCCGCGCGGGCCGAGGTCGCGCACCAGGCCGCGGCTGAAGCCGGCCACGGCGCCCTTGGTCAGGGTGTAGGCCGAGGCAGTGGCGAAGGCGGCGTACTGCACCATGGAGCTGCCGATATGGATGATTCGCCCGCCCTGGCCCATATGCTTGAGCGCTTCCTGGGTGGCGACGAACAGGCCGGTAACGTTCACCGCGAGGATGCGCTGGAAGTCGGCGAAGGCGATCTCTTCCGGGGCGCCGAGCACGCTGATGCCGGCGTTGTTGACCAGGATGTCGACCTTGCCGAAGCGCGCGGCCACCTGCTGCACGGCGCTGCGCACCGCCTCGGGGTCGCCGGCGTCGGCGGCCAGGGCGATGGCCGTGCCGCCGGCGGCGAGAATCTCATCGACCACCTGTTCGGCCCGCTCGGGGGAGGCGTTGTAGGTGATGGCGACGCTGGCGCCATCGGCGGCCAGGCGCTTGGCAATGGCCGCGCCGATGCTGCGCGAGCCGCCGGTGACGATGGCGATCTGGCCGGAGAGGGGGAGGGTGCTGTTCATGGTTCGAGCCTCGATGTGTGGTTGGTGAGGCTATGAAACGCCTTTGCAGTTTTGCGCAGTAGCTGGTAATGGCTAGAATCACCTTCAAGCAATGCTTGAATATAGCTTGCGCACCCAATCGGCTCTGGTGCGCGCGGCGCACCCTACACAAGCGGTCCGTCGCAGGGTGCGCCATGCGCACCAGGCCGGTAACAGCTCGCCCGCTACGCGACAGGAACCCCGTCCCATGGAAAGCCTGGCCAACCTCGAATCCTTCGTGCGCAGCGCCGAGCTCGGCAGCTTCTCCGCCGCCGCTCGGCGTCTGGCGCTGACCCCGGCGGCGGTGAGCCGCAACGTTGCCCAGCTGGAGCGCCACCTGGGCGTGCGCCTGTTCCTGCGCAGCACCCGCCGGCTGAGCCTGACCGAGGCCGGCGAGCGCTTCCTCGGCAACGTCAGCGGCGGCCTGGCGAGCATCCAGGCGGCCATCGCCGACCTCAGCGACGCTGCCGGCGAGCCGGCCGGCACCCTCAGGCTCAGCGCCGCACCGGCCTTCGCCCGCGATCACCTGTTGCCGCTGATGCCGGCGTTTCTCGCTCGCTACCCGGCGGTGCTGCCGGACTGGCACCTGGACAATCGTCAGGTCGATCTGATCGGCGAGGGTTTCGACGCCGCCATCGGCGGCGGCATCGAGCTGGCCCCCGGGGTGGTGGCGCGGCGCCTGGCCCCGGCGCATCTGGTGACGGTGGCGGCGCCCGGCTATCTGCAGGGCCGCGCGCTGCCGCGGCACCCTGGCGAACTGGCCGAGTTCGACGGCCTGCTGATGCGTTCGCGGCAGAGCGGCAAGCTGCGCCAGTGGCAGTTGCGTCATGCCAACGGTGAGGAAGCGGCGCTGAATCTGCGCCCGCGTCTGCTGCTCGACGATCCCGAGGCGCTGCGCCACTGCGCGCTGCTCGGCATGGGCGTGGCGCTGCTGACCATGGCCGACGTCGCCGAGTACCTCGAGCTCGGCACGCTGCTGCGCCTGCTGCCGGACTGGCATGTCGATGCCGGGCCGATCTCGCTGTATTTCGCCAGCCAGCGCCTGCTGCCGGCCAAGACCCGCGCCTTCGTCGACTTTCTCACCGCGCACTTCGAGACCGAGCAACTGGCCCGACGTTTTTGTGCAACGCAGTGATCCGTGCTTGCCCTGTCCTGGTGGTCAGGCTCTACACTCTGTGGTTTTTCCGCAGGCAAGGACTCCACCGTGCAGTCGGTCATCTCCATTTCGCAACTGAACAAGACCTACGCGTCGGGCCATCCGGCGCTGCAGGGCATCGACCTGGACATTCGCCAGGGCGAGATCTTCGCCTTGCTCGGCCCCAACGGCGCCGGCAAGACCACCCTGATCAGCATCATCTGCGGCATCGTCAATCCCGGTAGCGGGCAGGTGCTGGTCGGCGGCAAGGACATCGTCCGCGACTACCGCGCGGCCCGCGCGCAGATCGGCCTGGTGCCGCAGGAGCTGGTCAGCGACGTGTTCGAAACCGTCTGGGCCACGGTCAAGTTCAGCCGCGGCCTGTTCGGCAAGAAGCCCGATCCGGCCTACCTCGAGCAACTGCTCAAGGACCTGTCGCTGTGGGACAAGCGCAACGCCAAGATCATGGAACTGTCCGGCGGCATGAAGCGCCGGGTGATGATCGCCAAGGCACTGTCCCACGAGCCGCAGATTCTGTTTCTCGACGAGCCCACCGCCGGCGTCGACGTCGAGCTGCGCCGCGACATGTGGAACATGGTGCGGCGCCTGCGCGAGCGCGGCGTGACCATCATCCTCACCACCCACTACATCGAGGAGGCCGAGGAAATGGCCGACCGCATCGGTGTGATCAGCAAGGGGCGGATCATCCTGGTGGAGGACAAGCAGGTGCTGATGCACAAGCTGGGCAAGAAGCAGCTGAGCCTGCAGCTGCAGCAGCCGCTGGCCGGCGTGCCGGCCGAGCTGGAACGCTACGGCCTGGAGCTGGTCGACCAGGGCCATGCCCTGGTGTTCACCTTCGACGCCCAGCACGAGCACACCGGCATCGCCGAGCTGCTGCGCGACCTGGCCCAGCACGGCATCGATTTCAAGGACCTGCAGTCCAGCCAGAGTTCGTTGGAGGAAATCTTCGTGTCCTTGGTCAAGGAGTCGCGCGCATGAACCTCTATGCCATCAAGGCCATCTACCTGTTCGAGCTGGCGCGTACCTGGCGCACCCTGCTGCAGAGCATCGCCACGCCGGTGATCAGCACCTCGCTGTACTTCGTGGTGTTCGGCTCGGCCATAGGTTCCAGCATGACCCAGGTGCAGGGGGTGAGCTACGGCGCCTTTATCGTGCCGGGGCTGATCATGCTGGCGCTGCTCACCGAGAGCATCTCCAACGCCTCGTTCGGCATCTATATGCCCAAGTATTCGGGGAGCATCTACGAGCTGCTGTCGGCGCCGGTGTCCTACCTGGAAATCCTCGTCGGCTATGTCGGCGCGGCGGCGACCAAGTCGGTGATCCTCGGCATCATCATCCTGCTCACCGCGCGGCTGTTCGTCGACTTCGAGGTGCAGCACCCGCTGTGGATGGCGGCCTTCCTGGTGCTCACCGCGCTGACCTTCAGCCTGTTCGGTTTCATCATCGGCGTGTGGGCCGACGGCTGGGAGAAGCTGCAGATAGTCCCGGCGCTGATCGTCACGCCGCTGACCTTCTTAGGCGGCGCCTTCTATTCCATCAGCATGCTGCCGCCGGCCTGGCAGACGGTGACCCTGTTCAACCCGGTGGTGTACCTGATCAGCGCCTTCCGCTGGAGCTTCTACGGCGTCTCCGACGTCAACGTCGGCCTCAGCCTGGCGATGATCCTGGGGTTCCTGGCGCTGTGCATTTTGCTGGTGGGCTGGATCTTCAAGACCGGCTACCGGCTCAAGAGCTGAGGTCGCCGGCAGGCACGCCGGGGCGCTGTCGGGAGACTACGGGGCTGAGGCCAGCCGTATCGCGAAACGGAGGCTTGGCGCAGGGTGGATCGCGCTTTATCGATCCACCGCTGTGGTGGATGTAAAAAGCGACATCCACCCTACGGAGCGAGGTGTGCCACCGGCGATCCAGGGCATCTGCAGATCGCCCACAAGCGGGCTCCTACCGGGCGAATCGGGGTGGCCCCTTATTTCACCTGCAACTCGCAGTCGAAGGTCTTGGCTGGCGCCACGTCGGTTTCCCAGGGCCGCTGGTAGGTCAGCAGCAGGCGACCCTCGCCGCGTTCGCGGGTCTGGAAGCGCCAGGTGGATTTACCGGCGGCGCCGACCAGGCCGGCGTCCTCCGGGTTGCTGTAGACCTCCGGGCCGAGGCTCTGCAACACGCTCTCGGCGCCGTCGCGCAGCACCCAGCGAAAGCCGGTGGTGGGGTTGCTGGGCAGGCTGAGGATCAGTTGCTGGCCCAGGTCGAGGCTCAGCGGGCATTTGTTGCCCTGCTCCTGGGTCAGGGTCAGGGTGCTGGGCTTCTGCGCGCAGGCGGCGAGCAGGGCCAGGCTGGCGAGGGGTAGCAGGCGGAAGGCGGCGGTCATGACGGATTCCTGTCGGCGAAACGCGCCCAGCATAGCCGCATTGGCCAGGCGCAGGGTAGGTTGGCGCTGAGCGCAGCGAAGCCCAACAGGGAGCGCGCAGCGCTCCGCCCGACGATTCCAGCAGCCGCTTTTGCTTGCGGCTTGAAGCTTGCCGCTGCTTCTACTCGAACAACACCCTGGCCACATCGCTGTAGCGCCTGGCGAAATGCACGGTCAGGCCTTCCTTGAGGTAGTCCGGCAGCTCCTCGTAGCTGCCGCGGTTGGCCTCCGGCAGGATCAGCTCGAAGATCTTCTGCCGCCGCGCGGCGATCACCTTCTCGCGCACCCCGCCGATGGCCAGCACCTGGCCGGTCAGGGTCAGCTCGCCGGTCATCGCCACGCCCTTTTTCGCCGGTTGGTTGCGTGCCAGCGACAGCAGCGCGCTGGCCATGGTGATGCCGGCGCTGGGGCCGTCCTTGGGCGTGGCGCCTTCCGGCACGTGCAGGTGGACGAAGGCCTGGTCGAAGAAAGCCGGGTCGCCGCCGTACTGCTTCAGGTGCGAGCTGACGTAGCTGTAGGCGATCTCCGCCGACTCCTTCATCACCTCGCCGAGCTGGCCGGTGAGCTTGAAGCCGCGGTTGAGGGTGTGGATGCGCGTCGCCTCGATCGGCAGGGTGGCGCCGCCCATGCTGGTCCAGGCCAGCCCGGTGATGACGCCGGTGCCGGCCAGCAGTTGCTCGTTGCGAAACACCGGCATGCCCAGGGCTTCTTCCAGGTCCTTGGCACCGATGCGGATCTTCGCTTCGGGATCGTCCAGCAGTTTCACCACCGCCTTGCGCACCAGCTTGCCCAGCTGCTTCTCCAGCTGGCGCACGCCGGCCTCGCGGGCATACCCCTCGATCACCCCACGCAGCGCCGCATCGCTGATCCCCAAGCGCGCCTTGGGCACGCCGGCCTTGGCCAGCTGCTTGGGCCACAGGTGGCGCTTGGCGATGGCCAGCTTCTCCTCGGTGATATAGCCGGACAGGCGGATCACCTCCATGCGGTCGAGCAGCGGCCCGGGAATCGAGTCGAGGGTGTTGGCGGTGCAGACGAACAGCACCTTGGACAGGTCCAGGCGCAGGTCCAGGTAGTGGTCGAGGAATTCGACGTTCTGCTCCGGGTCGAGGGTCTCCAGCAGCGCCGAGGCTGGGTCGCCCTGGTAGCTGGCGCCCATCTTGTCGATCTCGTCGAGCATGATCACCGGGTTCATCACCTCGGCTTCCTTGAGCGCCTGCACCAGCTTGCCGGGCATGGCACCGATATAGGTGCGGCGGTGGCCCTTGATCTCAGCCTCGTCGCGCATGCCGCCGACCGAGAAACGATAGAAGGGCCGGCCCAGGCTTTCGGCGATGGACTTGCCGATGCTGGTCTTGCCCACCCCGGGCGGGCCGACCAGCAGCACGATGCTGCCGGCGATCTCGCCCTTGAAGGCGCCGACGGCGAGGAACTCGACGATGCGTTGCTTGATGTCGTCCATGCCGGCGTGGTGCGCATCCAGCACCTTGCGCGCATGGGCCAGGTCGAGCTTGTCCTGGCCGTAGACGCCCCAGGGCAGGCTGGTCGCCCAGTCCAGGTAGTTGCGGGTGACGGCGTACTCCGGCGAGCCGGTCTCGAGGATGGCCAGCTTGTTCAGTTCCTCGTCGATGCGCTTGCGCGCCTGCTCGGGCAGGGTCTTGCCCTCCAGGCGGGCGCGGAACTCGTCGGCGTCGGCACTGCGGTCGTCCTTGACGATGCCCAGTTCCTGCTGGATCAGCTTGAGCTGTTCCTGCAGGAAGAATTCGCGCTGACGCTCGCCGATCTTGCGGTTGACCTCGGCCGACAGCTCATTCTGCAGGCGCGCCACCTCGACCTCCTTGCGCAGCAGCGGCAGTACCTTCTCCATGCGCCTGAGCATCGGCACGGTATCCAGCACCTCCTGCAGCTCGGCGCCCGGCGCGGTGGTGAGGGCGGCGGCGAAGTCGGTGAGCGGCGAGGGGTCGTTGGGGCTGAAGCGGTTGAGGTAGTTCTTCAGTTCCTCGCTGTACAGCGGGTTGAGCGGCAGCAGCTCCTTGATCGCGTTGATCAGCGCCATGCCGTAGGCCTTGACCTCGTCGCGCGGGTCGGCCGGCGCCTGCGGGTACTCCACCTCGGCCAGGTACGGCGGCTTGCGGCTGAGCCAGCCACGGATGCGCACCCGCGCCAGGCCCTGGGCGACGAACTGCAGCTTGCCGCCGTCCTCGCTGGCATGGTGCACGCGCACCAGGGTGCCGTGCTCGGGCAGCTTGTCGAGGTCGAATTCGCCGCTGTCGCCGGGCGGGGTGTCGACGTAGAACACCGCCAGGCAGCGGTGGTCGGTGTTGCCGACGCGCTCCAGGGTCTTGCCCCAGGGCTGCTGGTTGACGATCACCGGCAGCACCTGAGCGGGGAAGAACGGGCGGTTGTGGATGGGGATGACGTAGAGCTTGTCCGGCAGGCGCTGGGCGGGCAGCACCAGGCTGGTGCCGTGCGTCTGGGCGCCTTCTGCGGCGGCGTCGGGGGTGATGTCCTGATCGTTCATGGAGCACCTTTGCTTGCACGTTAAGTGCTAGATGGGGCGGTGCTCGGGGTTTTTCAACGGCTCTGTTCAAGCGAGATTCAGGCGAATCCCCTGCAGGCGCTGCTCGATCAGCGGCGTGAGCAGGGCGAAGCAGTCGGCGGGGGCCAGGCGCACCTGCGGCGCGTCGATCAGCTCCTGGCGCAGGCGCTCGAGCAGGGCGTGCAGCGGCTGGTCCTGGCCCTGTGCGTCGAGGCGCTCGCAGAGAAAGCGCATCTGCATCTGCAGCCCGGGCGGGCAGCGCGAGTAGTTGGCCGCGCGCACCGCCAGGCCGCGCAGGCGGGCGAGGTCTTCCAGGGCGCGGCAGGCCTCGCCGAGGCCGCGGATGGCCGGGTGTTCGTGCTGGTAAAGGCGGTCTTCCAGCCGCTCGATGGCTTCCAGCAGGGCCTCGATCAGCTTGCTGTGCGCCTCGAAGTCGGCGGGCTTGCGCCGCAGCTGCGGCCAGTGCTGCTGCAGCGCCGGCAGCTGCAGGCTGGCGCCGGGCCAGTTCAGCCACAGCGCATCGAGCTGGCGGGCCAGGGCGTTGCGCTGGCTGACGCTGGCGATGTCTTGCTGCGCGCCGAGGCCGCGATGCTTCTGCAGCGCCTGCAGCAGTTCCAGGCAGCGTTGCAGGGTCTGGCTTTCCAGTTGGCCCAGGGCCAGGTGGTGGCGGCGTTCGGCGCGCTGGCTGAGCCAGTGGCCGAGGGCAAGCAGCACGGCGCCCAGGGCCAGGGCGATAGAGAGTTCCAGATTCATGGGGCCTCGCTTGGTTGAATCCGCTGGCTGAGCCATGTCGATTGGATCTCGCTCAAGCAACTCTCCTGCCAGCCGCCGGCAATGCCCGGATTGCCTGGGCATGGCGGTTGCGCCGCGGCGCCGGCTGTGCCCATTAATGGCGCCTGGGCGGATTTCGCTGCCCAATCTGGTGCGTGCGTTGGAAAAGGTGCAACCCGTCCGCTGGTCGTGGGTTGCGGCGTTTTTTGCGATTAAGGAGTAAAGTGCAACCCTTGTTTCGTGCCGCCAGTCTTTCGCGATGCTGCAAGCCCGAGTGATCCGCCTGGATGAACAGGCCCATGTCCATGCCCACGACCATCACCAGCTGGTGATGTCCCTGGTCGGCCGCGCCGAATTCGAGGTCGGCGGCCGCGGCGGCGAGGTGTGCCGCATGCGCGCCTGCCTGGTGCCGGGCGACGCCGCCCACCAGTTCGCCGGCATGGGCGACAACCGCATGCTGATCCTCGACCTCGACGAGCAGGACACCCCCAGCGAAGACCTGGAACTGCTCCACCGCCTGTTCGAGACCCCGCGCTATCCGGCGCTGGACGTCGATTTCCAGCACCTGCTGAGTTACGCCGGCGCCGAGCTGGAACGCTACGGCAGCGACTCGATCCTGGCCCGTTCCCTCGGCGGCGTGCTGCTGCGCGCGCTGCACCTGCGCCTGTTCGGCGAGCAGCGCTGGCGGCCGCAGGGCAGCCTGGATCTGCAGCGCCTGGACGGCTATATCGGCGAGCACCTGGCGCGGCGCATCAGCGTCGCCGAACTGGCCCAGGTGATGTGCCTGAGCCCCAGCCATTTCCACGCCCAGTTCAAGGACAGCGTCGGCCTCACCCCGCACCAGTACCTGCTCAAGACCCGCCTCGACCGCGCCGCGCGGCTGCTGCGCGAGAGCAAGCTGCCGCTGGTGCGGATCGCCGAGGAATGCGGCTTCTCCAGCCAGAGCGCGCTGACCACGGCGATGCGCCGCTACCTCGGCCTCACGCCCAAGCGCCTGCGCAGCGAATAGCGCCGCTGCTGGCCAATTGCCGCTGGCCGGTTCGCCGCCGGCCAGCTAGGCTGTCATCTCAGTACGCCAAACTCGGTTGCCAGGACGGCATGTAATCCTGTGAACGTCCGGCCTTCGGCTCGGGCCAAGGTACGCGCATGACTGGTTGCAATTCCCGCCTGCTCCCCCTCGTTCTGTTCGCCGCCCTGGTCCTGCCCGGTCCGGCGCATGCCGCGGCGCTGCAGGCCGAGCTGGTGGACGCCGCCGGCCAGCCGCTGGCCGATGCGGTGATCAGCCTGCGCGGCCCGCTGGACGCGCCCCAGGCGCCGTCGTCGGCGCGCATGGATCAGCGCAACAAGCAGTTCCTGCCCCATGTGCTGGCGGTGCGCACCGGTACCTCGGTGTCCTTCCCCAACAGCGACGACATCCGCCATCAGGTCTATTCCTTCTCGCCGGCCAAGCGTTTCGAGCTGCGCCTGTACCAGGGTACGCCGAGCGAGCCGGTGCTGTTCGACAAGCCCGGGCTGGTGGTGCTCGGCTGCAATATCCACGACTGGATGCTCGGCTATATCTACGTCACCGACGACCCCTGGTTCGCCGTCAGCGACGAGCACGGCCGCGCCGCCATCGCCGAGTTGCCGGCCGGGCGCTACGCCGTGACCCTGTGGCACCCGGGCAACCCGCAGCTGCTGCCGCAGGCCGCCGGCGAGCTGCTGTTCGACGCCCAGGCGCCGAGCCAGCGGTTCGTCCTGGCCAGCAGCGGCCCCGCCGAGCCACCCGCGCCGCCGGCGCCGAGCGCGTTCGGCGAGGCCTTCAGGAAAGCCGCCGAAGATGCTGCGCAGTAGCTTCCAGGCGCGTATCGCCGGCGTTCTCGTCCTGCTCCTGCTGGTGGTGATCGGCGCCCTCTATGTCGCGGTGAAGGCAGCCACCGATGCGGCGGTGCGCGCCCAGGCGCAGGAACAGCTGAACGTCGGCAGCCGGGTATTCGAGCAACTGCTGGCGCTGCGCAGCGACCAGCTGCAGCAGGCCGCCCAGGTGCTGGCGGCCGATTTCGGCTTCAAAGATGCGGTGGCCAGCGGCGATGCGCCGACCATCCGTTCGGCGCTGGCCAACCAGGGCGCGCGGATCAACGCCGGCGCCGTGTTCCTCCTGGGCCTGGATGGCAGCCTACAGGTGAGCACCGACCCGGGCATCGATGCCGAGGCGCTGGCCCGTCTCGACCGCCAGTTGCAGTTGCCGCGGCGCGACGGCCCGCGGCTGTTCCTGCTGCCCATCGGCAGGCAGATCTACCTGCTGGTGGATGCCACGGTGAGCGCGCCGCTGCCGATCGCCCGGGTGCTGATGGGCTTTGCCGTGGACCGCGAATTCGCCCTGCAACTGCGTGAGCTGACCCACCTGGAACTGAGCCTGGTGGCCAGTCGCGACGGCGCTGCGCCGACCTGGATCAGCACCCTGCCGGGCAGCGCCCAGGCCCTGCTGGAGGCGCAGATGGAGGCGGCCGGCGCGATGCCGCAGCGCCTCGACGACGGCACCGAGCACTACTTCGGCCAGCACCTGCAACTGGCCAGCGGCTCCGGCTACCGGGTCGAGGCGCTGCTGCACAAATCCCTCGGCGAGGCCGAGGCGGCGTTCGCGCCGCTGGATCGGCGCATCCTGCTGATCAGCCTGGGGGCCATGCTCGCCTCGCTGGTCGGCGCCCTGCTGCTGGCGCGCAGCGTGTCGCGGCCGGTGCGCGAACTGGCCGCTGCCGCCCAGCGCATCGGCCGTGGCGACTATCAACAGCCGGTGGCCCTGGCCCGCAGCGACGAGTTGGGCGTGCTGGCGCTGGCGGTCAACGACATGCAGCGCGGCATCGCCGAGCGTGAGCGGCAACTGGCGCACAACGCCCTGCACGACGCGCTGACCGGTCTGCCCAACCGCACCCTGGCGCTGGAACGGCTGGGCAGCGCGATCACCGCCGGGCGACCCACCGCGTTGCTGTACCTGGGCGTGGGCAACTTCGCCGCGATCAACGAGAGCTGCGGCCAGGGCGGCGGCGACCTGGCCCTGCAGCAGCTGGCCCGGCGCCTGCAAGCGACCCTGCGCCCCGGCGACAGCCTGGCGCGCCTGCTGGGCGACGAGTTCCTCCTGCTGCTGGAGCAGTGCGATGGCGACAGCGCGGTGGCCAGCGCCGACCGCCTGCACCAGCTGCTGCTCAAGCCGCTGCGCATCGGCACCCTGGACGTCGCCCTGGACTGCCGTATCGGCATCGCCGCCTACCCGGCCGACGGTGACACGCCGGACGACCTGCTGCGCCGTGCGCGCATCGCCATGCAGGACGCCGCCCAGCAACCCGGTCGCCTGCAGCTCTACCAGCAGGGCCGCGACGCCGCCCAGCAGCGGCAGATCCGCCTGATCCGCGACCTGCGCCACGCCGCCGCGCAGGGCCAGCTGCTGCTGCACTACCAGCCCAAGCTGGACATCCGCGAGGGCCTCGTGCGCCAGGCCGAGGCGCTGCTGCGCTGGCAGCACCCGCAGCTGGGCATGGTCTCGCCCGGCGAATTCATCCCGTTGGCCGAGCGCACCGGCAGCATCCAGCTGCTCACCGCCTGGGTCATCGAGGAGGCCATGCGCCAGTTGCAGGAATGGGACGGGCGCGGCGTCTGGGTGCAGCTGTCGCTGAACATCTCCACCGAGGACCTGCTCGACGCCGACCTGCCGGCGCGGGTCGGCGCGCTGCTGGCGCACTACCGGGTGGCGCCGGAGCAGCTGATCTTCGAGATCACCGAGAGCGGCGTGATGCTCGACCCCGAGCGCGCGCTGCAGGTGCTGCACGGCCTGCGCGGCTGCGGCATCGGCCTGTCGGTGGACGATTTCGGCACCGGCTACTCCTCGCTGGCGCAGCTCAAGCGCATGCCGGTGCAGGAGCTGAAGATCGACCAGAGTTTCGTGCGCGAGCTGGACGACCACAGCGAGGACTCGGTGATCGTCCGCTCGACCATCGAAATGAGCCACAGCCTGGGCCTCAAGGTGGTGGCCGAGGGCGTCGAACTGGCGCCCAGCCTGAGCCTGTTGCAGCGCTGGCACTGCGACACCGCGCAGGGCTACCTGATCAGCCGGCCACTGGCCGCCGCGGCCTTCGAGGCTTGGCTGGCGCAACCCTATCGTTCCCCCCTGGCCAAGGTGCACTGAAGCATGCGACTCGCTTATCTGTTGGGCCTGTGCCTGTGCGGCGAGCTGGCCGCCGCCGGCGAAGGTCGCCTGCTGGCCACCGGCGGCGCCACCAGCCTGGAGGGAACCGCCGGCGGCGGGATCATGCCCTGGGCGGTGCTGGCCGGTTACGGCGAGCGCGGCGAATGGGGCGCGGACGTGTTCGCCACCCGCGTCGAGACCGGCGACTACCGCCTCGACGTGGCCGGTGTGGCGGCGGCCTACGGCAACCGCATCGAGCTGTCCTACGCGCGCCAGCGCTTCGACCTCGGCACCCTGGCGCGCGACCTGCGCCTGCCGGACAACAGCCTCAGCCAGGACGTGCTCGGCCTCAAGCTGCGCCTGGCCGGCGACCTGATCTACGACCGCCTGCCGCAGATTGCCCTCGGCCTGCAGCACAAGCGCCAGCGCGACTTCCGGGTGCCCAGCCTGGTCGGCGCGCAGCGTCGCGAGGACAGCGAAGGCTACCTGGCGGCCAGCCGCCTGATCCTCGGCGGCGCCTTCGGCTACAACCTGCTGCTCAACGCCAACCTGCGCTACAGCCGGGCCAACGAGCTGGGTCTGCTGGGCTTCGGCGGCGACCGCCGCGACCGCCATTCCTGGCTCAAGGAGGGCTCGGTTGCGGTGCTGCTGGATCGGCACTGGGCGGTGGGCATGGAGTACCGGGAAAAGCCCGACAACCTGAGTTTCGCCGGCGAGAGCGACTGGGCCGATCTGTTCGTCGGCTACTTTCCGAACAAGCACCTGGCCCTGGTGCTGGCCTACGCGCGGCTCGGCGAGATTGCCACGCTGGACCACCAGGACGGCGTCTACCTGTCCGTGCAGGGGAGTTTCTGAACATGCGCCTGGCCATGCTCTGCCTGCCGCTGCTGCTGGCGGCCTGCGCCCAGCAGGCGCCGCGCGACGACGGCCTGTACCGCGCCCTGGGTGCGGAGCCGGGTATCGTGCGGATAGTCGAGGGCATGCTGCTGGGCAGCGCGCGCGATCCGCGCATCGCCCGGCACTTTCTCGATATCGACATCGAGCGCCTGCGCGACAAACTCATCGAGCAGCTGTGCTTCGAGAGCGGCGGCCCCTGCGTCTACACCGGCGACAGCATGGAGGAGAGCCACAAGGGCCTGCGCCTGACCCCCAGCGATTTCAACGCCCTGGTCGAGCACCTGCAGGACGCGATGGACGCCGAGGGGGTGCCGACGCCGGCGCAGAACCGCCTGCTGGCGCGCCTGGCGCCGATGCGTGGGCAGGTGATCGACCGCTAGCGAGCGGGTTTAGGCGTAGTTCTGCGGGCTGAGCTTGCGCTCGATCAGCTCGATGAGGATGTGCAGCACCTTGATATGCAGCTCCTGCACGCGGTCGGCGTAGTCGCCGCCGGGCGCGCAGATGCACACGTCCGCCAGGCTCTCCAGCAGCGAGCCGGGCTTGCCGGTCAGGGCCACCACCTTCACCCCCAGGGCCTTGGCCGCTTCGGCGGCCTTGACCACGTTGGGGCTCTTGCCGCTGGTGCTGATGGCGATCAGCACGTCGCCGGCGCGGCCATGGGACTCGATATAGCGCGAGAAGATGTGGTCGTAGCCGAAGTCATTGGCCACGCAGCTGATATGGCTGGGGTCGCTGATCGACACCGCGGCGATGCCGGGGCGGTTGTTGCGGTAGCGCCCGGTCAGTTCCTCGGCGAAATGCATGGCGTCGCACATCGAGCCGCCGTTGCCGCAGGAAAACGCCTTGCCCTTGGCCTCGAAGCTTTCGATCAGCAGCTCGGCGGCCTGCTGGATATTGCCCAGGGTCTGCTCGTTGGCGAGGAAGGCCTCCAGCGCGCGCTGGGCTTCCTGCAGGCTGTTGCGGATATGTTCGATCATCGCGGGGCTCGCTCTCAGGGCAATTCGGGGCTGGAGTAAAACGCACTCAGCACTTTCACCAGGTGCTCCAGGTCGTGGCTGCCGGCCAGTTCGCGGATCGAGTGCATGGCGAAGGTGGGCAGGCCGATATCGACGGTGCGTACGCCCAACTGGCTGGCGGTGAGCGGGCCGATGGTGGAGCCGCAGGCCATGTCGCTGCGCACCACGAAGCTCTGCACCGGCACCTCGTTCTCCAGGCACAGGTGGCGGAAGAAGCCGGCGGTCTCGCTGTTGGTGGCGTAGCGCTGGTTGCTGTTGATCTTGATCACCGGGCCGGCGTTGAGCTTGGGCCCGTGGTTGCCGTCATGCTTGTCGGCATAGTTGGGGTGCACGCCGTGGGCGTTGTCGGCCGACACCAGCAGCGAACGCTGGATGGTCCGCACGAAGGCATCACCCTCCGGCAGCACGCGGCGCAGCACCTGTTCGAGGAAGGGACCGTCGGCGCCGCAGGCCGAGCAGGAGCCGACCTCTTCGTGGTCGGTGCAGACCAGCACGCAGGTTTCCTCGTCGCTGGAGTCGATCAGCGCCTGCAGGCCGGCGTAGCAGGACAGCAGGTTGTCCAGGCGCGCGCCGGCGATGAAATCCTGGTTGAGGCCGACGATGGCGGCGCTCTGGGTGTCGTAGAAACTCAGCTCGTAGTCCAGCACCGCATCGGCATTGAAGTCGTGCTCCATGGCCAGCTGTTCGCTGAGCAGGGCGCGGAAGTCGGCGGTCTCGCTGCTGGCCAGTTGGGCGAGGATCGGTGGCAGCTCGTTCTGCGGGTTGATCGCCCAGCCCTGGTTGGCCTCGCGGTTGAGGTGGATGGCCAGGCTGGGGATCACGGCGATGGGCTGGTAGAAGTCGATCAGCTGGCTCTCGACCTTGCCGTCGCGGCGGTAGGTCACGCGGCCGGCCAGCGACAGGTCGCGGTCGAACCAGGGGGCGAGCAGGGCGCCGCCGTAGACTTCCACGCCGAGCTGGAAGAAGCCCTGGCGCTGCAGCTCGGGGTTGGGCTTGACCCGCAGGCAGGGGCTGTCGGTATGCGCACCGACCAGGCGAATGCCGCCGTCGACGGCCGGGCGCTTGCCGAGCTTGAAGGCGATCAGCGAGGAGTCGTTGCGGGTCACGTAGTAGCGGCCGCCGGCCTCGGTGTGCCAGGGCGCGCGCTCGTCGAGGTGACGATAACCGGCCGCCTCCAGGCGCATGGCCAGGCTGGTGGTGGCGTGAAAGGGGGTAGGCGAGGCGTTGAGAAAGTCGATCAGGCCTTGGTTCAGTTCTTCGCGCATAGGGACTCCGGGCAACGATGGCGCGAGTTTACCAATTTGCCTCGGCCTGTGCCGGCTGCGCGCTCGTTTGCGCGCGATAGTTCGCGTCTATCGCGCTTTAAGTGCTGGTGGTGCGCAGGGCAACGCGTAGGGTGGATCACGCTTCACCGATCCACCAGAGCGGTGGATGAAAAAGGCGTCATCCACCCTACGGCGTGCGCCGTGCGCACCGGGCGGGCAATCAGAACGGCGCCGGGCACTCGAAGCGCATCCGCGCGCCGCTCTGCGGGTGGGTCAGGGCCAGCATGCTGGCATGCAGGCAGAGGCGCTGATGGGCGGCCAGGGCCTGTTCGTGGGCATAGAGGCGGTCGCCCAGCAGCGGATGGCCGATGGACAGCATATGCACGCGCAGCTGGTGCGAGCGGCCGGTGATGGGGGTGAGCTCGACCCGGCACCAGTCGCCGCAGCGCTCGAGCACGCGCCAGTGGGTCAGGGCGTGCTTGCCCAGCTCATGGTCGACCACGTGGCGCGGCTTGGTCGGCGGGTCGTAGCGCAGCGGCAGGTCGATGCTGCCGCTATCGCCCTCGAGCTGGCCCCAGCACAGCGCGGTGTAGGCCTTCTCGGTCTCGCGGTCGTGGAACTGGCGCGACAGCTCGCGGTGGCTGTCGGCGTCGCGGGCCAGCACGATGATGCCGGAGGTTTCCCAGTCCAGGCGGTGGACGATGCGCGCCTCGGGGTAGCCGTTGTCCTGCAGGCGGGTGACCAGACAGTCCTTGTTGTCATCGGCGCGGCCGGGCACCGAGAGCAGCAGGGTGGGCTTGTTGATCACCAGCAGGGCGGCGTCCTGGTGGAGTATTTCGATCTGGCTAAGGGGCATGGGGCGTTCGCAGCGGTCTTGTAGGAGCGAGCTCTGCTCGCGAAGTCTGCTGGCTACCGGCGTTCGCGAGCAGAGCTCGCTGCTACAGGTGCCTGGGACTATAAACGAACACGGCGGCCGAAGCCGCCGTGAAACGGGCCGGTAGCTATCAGCGATCCGGCAGGGTGATGTTGAGCTCCAGGATCGAGCAACTGCCCTGGTTCTCCAGGGCGACCTGGACCTGATCCGAGTCGATATTGACGTACTTGCGGATCACTTCGACCAGTTCTTGCTGCAGCGCCGGCAGGTAGTCCGGCTGGCTGCGCTGGCCGCGTTCGTGGGCGACGATGATTTGCAGACGCTCTTTCGCGATCGACGCCGGGGTTTCCTTTTTGCGTTCGCGAAAGAAGTCGAAAATATTCATTTAGCGAGCTCCGAATAAGCGTTGCATGAGTCCTTTCTTCTGCACGTCGAGGAAGCGATGCGGCACTTCCTTGCCGAGCAGGCGTTCGACCGCGTCGCTGTACGCCTGGCCGGCGTCGCTCTGCTCGTCGAGGATCACCGGCACGCCTTGGTTGGAGGCCTTGAGCACCGCCTGCGACTCGGGAATCACGCCGAGCAGACGGATGGCGAGGATTTCCTCGACGTCCTCGACGCCGAGCATCTCGCCCTTGGTCACGCGCTCGGGGTTGTAGCGGGTCAGCAGCAGGTGTTCCCGGATCGGCTCCTCGCCCTTCTCGGCGCGGCGCGACTTGCTCGCCAGCAGGCCGAGCATGCGGTCGGAGTCGCGTACCGAGGAGACTTCCGGGTTGGTCACGACGATCGCCTCGTCGGCGAAGTACATGGCCAGGTGCGCGCCCTTCTCGATGCCGGCCGGCGAGTCGCAGACCACGTAGTCGAAGTTCTGCGACAGTTCGCCGATCACCTTCTCCACGCCTTCCTGGGTCAGCGCGTCCTTGTCGCGGGTCTGGCTGGCAGCCAGCACGAACAGGTTTTCGATGCGCTTGTCCTTGATCAGCGCCTGGGTCAGGGTGGCTTCGCCGTTGACCACGTTGACGAAGTCGTACACCACGCGGCGTTCGCAGCCCATGATCAGGTCGAGGTTACGCAGGCCGACGTCGAAGTCGACGATGACGGTCTTGTGCCCGCGCAGGGCGAGGCCGGTACCGATGGCGGCGCTGGTGGTGGTTTTACCGACACCACCCTTGCCGGAAGTAACTACGAGGATTTTGGCCAAGGTGATTCACCCCAAGAAATGAAGAAAAAAGCGGGAATCCGTAGGCTGTTATTGGGCTTCCGGATGCCTTTTTGTGTCCCTGAAAATTGGCCGCAGTATCCGTTAAAGGCGGGTGATGTTCAACACGTCACCCGACAGGCTGACATGCACCGCATCGCCCCATAGTGGGTCGCGGCGCAGGTCTTCGGCGACCTTGTAATGACCGGCGATCGACAGCATTTCGGCGCCCATTTGCTGACAGAAAATCCGTGCCTTGCCGTTGCCCTTGACGCCGGCCAGGGCGCGGCCGCGCATGGGCGCGTAAACATGGATGTTGCCGTCGGCGAGAAGTTCCGCCCCGGCGCTGACCGGGGCCAGGACGATCAGGTCGCCGCCCTGGGCGTAGACCTGTTGGCCGCCGCGCACCGGGCTGGTGATGATCTTGCTCGGCTTGTGTTCGGGTTCGGCCGGCTTCTCGACCTTCTTCGGTGCCGGGTCGAGCGGTCGTTCGCGCGCGCCGGAGGGCGGCAGCACCGGCAGATCCATGGCCTCGGCGGCGGCGATATCGGCCGCGCGGCTGGCGCGGATGGCCAGGGTGCGCAGGCCGTGGCGGCGGCAGACGGCCATCAGCTCGGCCAGGTCCAGTTCGCCTTCGCCTTCCGGCAGTTTGTCCAGGGCCAGCACCAGCGGGGTGTTGCTGAAAAAGGCCGGGGCCTGGGCGACCTTTTCCGCGAGCTGCGCGTCGAGGCGGGCCAGGTCGTTGTGCGCCAGCTCCATCACGGTGATGGCGAGCATGCTGCCCTTGAGCTGGAACACGGGGTCTTGGGCGAGGAGATCGGCTTGGCTCATGGGAGGGCGATGGGCCTTGTGGCGAGTCGGAAAGTTGCCCGGACTTATAGCGACTCGAGCTGCAAGCCGCAAGCCGCCGACACCCTGGCTTCCGAGTCGGCGGGAAAACTGCGTTAGAATGTGCGGCTTTGCTCGTGCTCGGAAACCTTTCATGGATCGCCCACGCTTTCGCGCCTATTTCCTTCATCCGCGCTTCTGGCCGCTGTGGCTCGGCCTGGGCCTGCTGTGGCTGGTGGTGCAGTTGCCCTACGCGCTGCTGCTGCGGCTCGGGCGCGCGCTGGGCTGGCTGATGTACCGCACGGCCGGCTCGCGCCGGCGCATCGCCGCGCGCAATCTGGAGCTGTGCTTCCCGCAGCTGAGTGCCGCCGAGCGCGAACGTCTGCTCAAGGAGAACTTCGCCTCCACCGGCATCGCCTTCTTCGAGATGGCCATGAGCTGGTGGTGGCCCAAGGCGCGCCTGGCGCCGCTGGCGCACATCGAGGGGCTGGAGCACCTCAAGCAGGCGCAGGCCGAAGGCCAGGGGGCGATCCTGATGGCCGTGCACTTCACCACCCTGGAGATAGGCGCCGCGCTGCTCGGTCAGCACCACACCATCGACGGCATGTACCGCGAGCACAAGAATCCGCTGTTCGACTTCATCCAGCGCCGTGGCCGCGAGCGGCACAACCTCGACGCCAGCGCCATCGAGCGCGAGGACATCCGCGCCATGCTCAAGGTGCTGCGCGCGGGCCGCGCCATCTGGTACGCGCCGGACCAAGACTACGGGCGCAAGCAGAGCATCTTCGTGCCGCTGTTCGGCATCCCCGCGGCCACCGTCACCGCCACCAGCAAATTCGCCCGCCTGGGCAAGGCGCGGGTGATTCCCTTCACCCAGCAGCGCCTGGCCGACGGCAGCGGCTACCGCCTGGTCATCCACCCGCCGCTGGCGGACTTCCCCGGCGACAGCGAGGAGGCCGACTGCCTGCGCATCAACCAGTGGATCGAGCAGGTGGTCAGCGCCTGCCCCGAGCAGTACCTGTGGGCGCACCGGCGCTTCAAGACCCGCCCCGAGGGCGAGGCCAAGCTGTACGGGAAGCGCAAGTAGCTCGCCTATACTCGAATAAACCCCAGGATCTGCCCCGATGACCGTCATTGCCCGCCCCCACGAGCCTGTCACCGGGCTGATCCTCTCCGGCGGCGGGGCGCGGGCGGCCTATCAGGTCGGCGTGCTGGCGGCCATCGCCGACCTGCTGCCGGATGCCGCGCACAACCCCTTTCCGGTGATAGTCGGCACCTCGGCCGGCGCGGTGAACGCGGTCGGCCTGGCCTGCGGGGCGCTGCATTTCAGCGAGGCGGTGCGACGCCTGACCGCGGTGTGGCAGGGTTTTCACACCCATATGGTGTACCGCAGCGACTGGCCGGGGGTGCTGCGCCAGGCCGCGCGCTTCGTCGGCCACAGCCTGCTCGGCCTGGGTCGCGAGGTGCCGGTGGCGCTGCTCGACAGCTCGCCGCTGCGCGAGCTGCTGGCGCGCGAGCTGGATTTCTCCGGCATCGCCGCGGCGGTGCGCCATCGCCAGCTGCGCGCCGTGGCGGTGACCGCCTTCGGCTACGAGAGCGGCCAGGCGGTGACCTTCTACCAGGGCCGCGCCACCATCGACCCCTGGTTCCGCCACCGCCGCGTCGGCGTGCCGACCCGCCTGCAGCTGGAACACCTGCTGGCCAGCGCCTCGATCCCGCTGATCTTCCCGCCGGTGAAGATCAACCGCGAGTATTTCGGCGACGGCGCGGTGCGCCAGTCGGCGCCGATCAGCCCGGCGCTGCACCTGGGCGCCAGTCGCGTGCTGGTGATCGGGGTCAGCGGCAACGCCCAGCTCGAGCCCAGCCAGCCGGCGCCGCGCCCGCTCAGCAATCGCCCGCCGAGCCTGGCGCAGATCGGCGGCCATCTGCTCAACAGCACCTTTATCGACAGCCTGGAAAGCGATATCGAGCTGCTCGACCGGCTCAACCAGTTGAGCGGCCTGGTGCCGACGGAGCATCGCCCGCGCGGCCTCGGCCTCAATCCGGTGGACGTGCTGGTGATCGCCCCGAGCCGGCCGCTGGATCAGATCGCCGCGCGCCACCAGCGCGAGCTGCCGCGGGCGCTGCGCCTGTTCCTGCGCGGGCCGGGGGCGACCAAGGCGGGCGGCGCCGGGGTGCTCAGCTACCTGTTGTTCGAGCCCGGCTACTGCAGCGAGCTGATCGAGCTGGGCTACCAGGACGCCATGGCGCGCAAGGCCGACCTGTGCGCCTTTCTCGGTCTGGCCGAGGTGGCGCAGCCGGCCTGACACTGCGCCGGATCAGGCCAGCACGCCGTCGCGGAAATCGCGCAGGGCCTGCTCGATCTCCTCGCGGCTGTTCATCACGAACGGGCCGTACTGCACGATGGGCTCGTGCAGCGGCGTGCCGGCGATCAGCAGCACCCGTGCGCCCTGGGCGCTGGCCAGATGCAATTCACCCGCGTCGGACAGCCGCACCAGGCGTCCGGCGCTGACGGATTGCGCGCTGGCCTCGGGCAGTTCGAGCAAGCCTTGGTAGACGTACAGCATCACCCGCTGGCCGTCGGCCAGGCGCGGGGCGATCCGGCTGCCGGGCGGCAGGTGCAGGTCGAACAGCTGCGGCTGGGTGTGCGGGCGCTGCACGGCGCCGGCCTGGCGGAGCTGGCCGTCGTCGAACTGGCCGGCGATCACCACCACCTCGACACCACCTGCCGTGGTCAGGCGCGGAATCTCCTCGGCCGGAATATCGCGGTAGCCGGGGTCGCCCAGCTTGTCCCTGGCCGGCAGGTTGAGCCACAGCTGGAAACCGCGCATGGCACCGGACTCCTGTTCGGGCATCTCGCTGTGGACGATGCCGCGCGCGGCGGTCATCCACTGCACGCCGCCCGTGCCGAGCAGGCCGACGTTGCCCAGGTGGTCCTCATGGCGCATGCGCCCTTCGAGCATATAGGTGATGGTCTCGAAGCCGCGGTGCGGGTGCGGCGGGAAGCCGGCGATGTAGTCGTCCGGGTCGCTGCTGGAGAACTCGTCGAGCATCAGGAAGGGATCGAAGCGCTCCAGACCCGGGCCACCGATCACCCGGTTGAGGCGCACGCCGGCGCCGTCCGAGGCCGGCTGGCCGGGTTGGATGCTGAGGATGCGGCGGGCTTGGGTCATGGTGTGGACTCCGTCGGTCGAGGCGATGGAGGCCATGCTACGCCGATCTTGTCGATCAAATGTCGCAAGTTTTGCGGGCTATTGATCGATCTGTTCGATGTTTCAGTGGGCGGGGCAGGGGCTGGCCGGGCGGCTTTCGCCGGGCAGTTCGAAGTCCTCGATCAGCTGGCAGATGGCCTGGCCGTCGGCCGCGCATTGCGGCCGTGCGGCCCAGTCGGCGAGGGCGCGCTGCATCACTCCGGCCAGGCGCTGGCATTCGGCGATATGCGCCTCGAGCGCGTGCAGGCGCTCGCCGAGCAGTTCGCGCACCTCGGCGCAGGGCTCGGCGCCGCTGTCGGCGCGGGCGAGGATGGCCTGCACGTCCTTGAGGCTGAAGCCCAGGCGGCGAGCGCGGGCGATAAAGCGCAGGCGCTTGAGGTCCTCGGCGGCGTAGAGCTGGTAGCCGTTGTGCGGATCGCGCCGCGGTTTGAGCAGGCCGAGGTCGGTGTAGTGGCGCACGGTATCGCCGCTGACGGCGGCGGCCTTGGCCAGTTGGGCGACGCGCATGCTGCACTCCTTCTGCTGGCGAGAGGCCGTCAGCTTAAAACCGCGGGGCGGCCCCGCGGTCAACGGGTTTATCCCGCTGCTCGGCGGCCTGTCATTCGGCAATCTTCAGCTTGCGCGACTCGTGATAGAAGTAGCGCAGCTTCTCGTACTCGAACGGCGAGTTGAGCTGGCCGTAGCGGAAGCTGGTGTGCGCCCGCTCGTCCACCGCGCGCAACGCCGTGATGCCGGGGTTGCGGCTGCTGGCGTCGGCCACGTCGAGGTAGTTGACCGCGCTTTCCAGGCTGTAGTCCGCCACCAGCCCGCCGGTGTCGCGCAGGTTGGAGGGGCCGAGCAGCGGCAGCATCAGGTAGGGGCCGGCCGGCATGCCGTAGTGGCCGAGGGTCTGGCCGAAGTCTTCGCGCAGCCGGGGCAGGCCCATCCGGCTGGCCGGGTCCCAGATGCCGCCGATGCCGAGGATGGTGTTGAACAGCAGCCGCGCGGTGCTGTTCATCGCCCGCTGGCCCTTGAGCTGCAGCAGGCTGTTGGCCAGGGTCGGCACTTCGCCGAGGTTGCTGAAGAAGTTGTGGATGCCGCTTTCCACCAGGTTCGGGGTGACGTAGCGGTAGCCGTCCACCAGCGGCAGGAACACCCACTGATCGAAGCGGTAGTTGAAGTGGTAGACGCGGCGGTTCCACGACTCCAGCGGGTCGTACACCTGCAGGGCGTCGTTGGAGGCGCGTTCGAACTCCTGCTGATCCAGCCCCGGGTTGAAACGCAGGTGCTGCAGCGGGTTGGTGAAGCCGTCGGGGTCGGCGTGGTGTTCGGCCAAGGCCGGCCCGCTGCCCAGCAGCAGGGCGATCAGAATCCAGTGCTTAGCCACGGAAGAACTCCAGCATGGCGTCGCTGTTGACGCGGTAGTTGAGGTTGCCGCAGTGCCCGCCGCGCGGGTACAGGGTCAGGCGCTCGCCGAAGGCGCGGCGCAGGAAGCCGATGTCGCCGGGGCCGAGGATCAGATCGTCGGCGTTGTGCATCACCGCCACCTTGTCGCTGCCCTTGAGGTAGTCCTCCAGCGCGTAGAGGCTGGCCGCATCGATCAGCTGGTTGAGGCTGCCGCCGTCGTAGCGGGCGCGCCACATCGGCACCAGCTGTTCGGCGATGTAGCAGTCGAAGTCGCAGCGCAGCGCCAGCTGGAAGAAGGGGGTGAGGCTGGTGCCCTCGCTGATGCGATAGCCCTGCGGGGTGATCAGGCCGCGGCGGTTGAGCAGGTCCGAGCTGAACACTATGTCGGCGGCGGCGAAGCGGAATACCGTGCCGATGAGCATGGCCATCTGCTCGTCGGAGAGCTTCTCCTTGGACTGCTGGAAGTCGTAGAGCATGGCCTCGTTGATATCCAGGTAACCCTTCTCGTTGAAGTAGCGGGTCAGCTTGCCGAGCACCAGGTCGTAGAAGTTGGTGCTGTTGTCGATGCCCTCGACCTGGGTCTGCACCAGGCGGTCGAGGTTGGTGATCGAGGTGTAGAGGTTGACCGGCGGGTTGAGCAGCAGCACGCGCTTGAAGTCGAAGGCGCGGCGGGTTTCGTCGAGCTGGCTGACGAAGGCGGCGTGCAGGCCGCCGAGGCTGTAGCCGGTGAGGTGGAACTCGCTGACCTCGAGCTTGGGGTGCTGGGCGCGCACCGCCTGCATGGCGCGGTACAGGTCGTCGGCATCGTCCGGGGTGTAGCCCGGGGTGGCGAAGCGCGAGGCGGCGGCCATGAAGTCGTAGCTGGTCGGCGACGACAGCTGCACCACATGGAAGCCGGCGCCGTAGAACAGCTTCTTCAGGTATTCCGGGGTGCCGCTGGAATAGTGCGCACCGGTGCCGGCGATGATGAAGATCAGCGGCGCACGGCCCTTCTGCTGGGCCAGGCGGTACTGCAGCTTGGTCACCGGCCAGAAGTTCTCCAGCAGCTCGAACTCGCGATCCGGACGGATGCGCACGGCGTAGTCGCGCTGATCGATGGCGTCGTCGGCGGGCAACGCCGGGCGCAGCTGCGGCGGGGTGGTGGCGATGGTCGCCTCGAACGGGTTGGCCAGCGGAAAGCCATAGCTTTCGGCGTCCACGTCCGCCGCTGCGGCGGACGCACAGAAGACCAGGCCGCCGAGCAGGGCGGCGAGTAGGGCAAGGCTGGGCATGTGCAAGTCCCTTTTAGGAAGAGAACGTCTCGATTGAACAGCCCGCTTATGACAGCAATAGCTGGGGCAAAGTGCCAGAACCGCCGTTTATCGAGGCTGTCCGGCCAGCGCGTCCAGCGCCTCGCCGGTCAGCCGGTAGACGGTCCAGTCGTCCTGCGGCGTGGCCCCCAGACCTTCGTAGAAGCCGATGGCCGGCGTGTTCCAGTCCAGCACCGACCACTCCAGGCGGCCGCAGCCGCGATTCACCGCCAGGCGTGCCAGCTCGGCTAGCAGCGCCTTGCCGAGGCCGGCGCCGCGGGCGGCGGGACGCACGTAGAGGTCTTCCAGGTACAGTCCGGGACGGCCGAGGAAGGTGGAGTAGTTGTGGAAGAACAGGGCGAAGCCGGCGGCCTCGCCGTCCACCTCGCCGATCAGCACTTCGGCGAAGGGGCGCGGGCCGAACAGGTGTTCGGTCATCTGCAGCGGATCGGCGACCACCTGGTGGCTGAGCCGTTCGTACTCGGCCAGTTCCTGGATGAAGTCGAGAATCAGCGAAATATCGGCGGGTTGCGCGGGGCGCAGGCTCAGCTTGGACATGGCGGCTCCTTGTGGATGCTGCCGAGTATGCCGCGGGTGCCCAGGGCTCTGGCAAGTCGCCGATCAGACGTGGTGATGCAGCCAGGCATGCCTGGGAATGGCCGACTCGCGCTTCTTCGCCTCCAGGCGCGCCCAGACCTTCTCGTGGAAGTAGAAGCCCACCGAGTTGCACAGCGGCTCGACCGCCGCCACCAGGCCGCTGACCGCGACGCTGCCGGTCAGCGCGTAGGCCACGCCGAAGGCGATGCAGAAGTGCATGATGGTGAAGGTCAGGGTCTTGAGCATGCTGCACCTCGATGAGAATCGTTTCGCGTCGAGAGCAAGGCTAGTCCCCCTGTGCAGCCGGGGGAAATGCGGGCTGTGCATGGCTTCGATAGTCGAAGTGCATGAGTAGGATGCTCTGGAGAGTTTTGCTCTATTTGTCTCGCGGCGCCGCGCCCTGCCAAAGAGGCGCGCGCCATTGACAGGAGGTGGTTGCATGCCGGTCCGCGATCGCCCTGGCTCCACCGTGGCGCCGCCGCGGGTGGTGAGCTGATGCTGCTGCGCCTGGCCGCCGATGCGCTGGTGCTGCTGCACCTGGCCTTTATCCTCTTTGTGCTGGGCGGCGGCCTGTTGCTGCTGCGTTGGCCGCGCCTGGTCTGGTTGCACCTGCCGGCAGTGGCCTGGGGCGCGGTGGTGGAGTTGTGCCACCTGCTGTGCCCGCTGACGCCCTGGGAGAACCAGTTGCGCCGCGCGGCGGGGCAGGCCGGTTACGACGGCGGCTTCGTCGAACACTACCTGATCCCGCTGATCTACCCGGCCGGACTGACGCCGCAGATCCAGCTGTGGCTCGGCGCACTGGTGCTGCTGGTCAACGGCGCGGTGTACGGCTGGCTGCTGTGGCGCTGGAGACGCAGGCCGTAGCGCCGATTTGCCCTGCCTATTCATAAGCCTGATGAAGGGCAGGCGGCACTATTTCCTTCGCTACACTGCCAGCCATTCCAACCGGACATTGAAAAGGCAGGCCCGCTATGCAAAACCGCATGATGATTACTGGTGCCGGTTCCGGCCTGGGGCGCGAGATCGCCCTGCGCTGGGCGCGCGATGGCTGGCGTCTGGCCCTGGCCGACGTCAACGAGGCCGGCCTGGCCGAGACCCTCAAGCTGGTGCGCGAGGCCGGCGGCGACGGTTTCACCCGCCGCTGCGACGTGCGCGACTACAGCCAGCTGACCGCGTTGGCGCAGGCCTGCGAAGAGCAGTTCGGCGGCATCGACATCATCGTCAACAATGCCGGGGTGGCGTCCGGCGGCTTCTTCAGCGAGCTGTCGCTGGAGGACTGGGACTGGCAGATCGCGATCAACCTGATGGGCGTGGTCAAGGGCTGCAAGGCCTTCCTGCCGTTGCTGGAGCAGAGCAAGGGCAAGATCGTCAACATCGCCTCGATGGCGGCGCTGATGCAGGGGCCGGCGATGAGCAACTACAACGTGGCCAAGGCCGGCGTGGTGGCGCTGTCGGAAAGCCTGCTGATCGAGCTGCGTCAGCAGGAGATCGGCGTGCACGTGGTCTGCCCGTCGTTCTTCCAGACCAACCTGCTGGACTCCTTCCGCGGTCCGACCCCGGCGATGAAGGCGCAGGTCGGCAAGCTGCTGGAAAGCTCGCCGATCAGTGCGGCGGATATCGCCGAGTACATCCACGCCGAGCTGGCCAAGGGCAGCTTCATGATCCTGCCGCACGAGATGGGCCGCATGGCCTGGGCGCTCAAGCAGAAGAACCCGCAGGCGCTCTACGACGAGATGGCCAACATGGCCGACAAGATGCGCGGCAAGGCCAAACCGGCGGGTTGACCGAAAGGTCAGTTAATTGCCGCCGCAGGCTTGCCCGAGCGGGCCTGCGGGGGTAGGGTGGCCGATCCGGCCTGCCTGCCGTTCTGACCTTGGATAATCCGTGAAACCAGTCCCTCGGGCCCTGCTGCTGGTGGCCCTGGTGCTGGCGGCGATCAACCTGCGCCCCGGCATCACCTCCCTCGCCCCGCTGATCGAGCGGATCGCCGCCGAGCTGTCGCTGAGCCGCAGCTTCATCAGCCTGACCACCGCGCTGCCGGTGCTGTGCATGGGCCTGCTCGCCCCGCTGGCGCCGCGCCTGGCGCTGCGCTGGGGGCTGGAGCGCACCATCGTGCTGTGCATGGCGCTGATCGCCCTGGCCCTGCTGGCGCGTCTGGCGGCGCACCAGAGCGCGGTGCTGATCGCCAGCGCCATCGCCCTCGGCGCCGCCATCGCGGTGGCCGGGCCGCTGCTGTCGGGTTTCATCAAGCGCTATTTCGCCGGGCAGATGGGCCGTGTGGTGGGCTGGTATTCCCTCGGCATGGCCATCGGCGGCGCCGCCGGCGCGGTGCTCACCGCGCCGGCCACCGCGCTGTTCGGCGATGCCTGGCACCTCGGCCTGGCGGTCTGGGCGCTGCCGGCGCTGCTCGGCGTGCTGCTCTGGCTGTGCCTGCCCAACCAGCTCGGCGCCGGCGAAGCGCAGGAGGGCGGTCTGCCCTGGCGGCAGCCGCGCGCCTGGCTGATCAGCTGTTTCTTCGCCCTGCAGGCCGGGCTGTTCTATGCCCTGGCCACCTGGGTGGTGGCGCGCTACCACGAGGCCGGGCTGAGCCTGCTGCGCAGCAACTCGTTGCTCAGCCTCTCGATGCTGATGGGCCTGCCCAGCTCCTTCCTGCTGCCCTGGCTGGCGCAGCGCTTCGATGCCCGCTACTCGCTGCTGCTGGCCTGCGGCGCGTTGAGCAGCCTGTGCCTGGCGATGATCAGCTTTGCCCCGAGCGTGGTCCCCGAGCTCTGGGCGGTGCTGATCGGCTTCGGTCTCGGCGGCTCCTTCGCCCTGTCGCTGGTGCTGCCGCTGTACGAGGCCGGCTCGCCGCTGGCGGTCAGCCGCTGGACCGCGATGATGCTGTTCACCGGCTACGGCCTGGCCTGCATGACGCCGATTCTCACCGGCCTGGCGCGCGACCTGTCCGGCAGTTACCGTCTGCCGTTCGCCGCGCTCACCGGCCTGGCCCTGCTGATGACGCTGATCGCCTGGCTGCTCGGGCGCAGCCAGCGGTGAAGAATTCGCGCCAGTTCCTTTCTTGCCCGGCGGGGCTGTGTTAGAAGGCGGTCTGTTTTTCCTGGAGTGCCGGTGTGGAGTCCGAATCCATCGTCTATGGCTGCATCCGCGACTGGCCCTCGGATGACCCCGAGCTGCGTCGCCTGCGCCGCGAAACCAACCACGGCGTGCTGGCCGAACTGCCGGCCGGCGACCTCTGGCCCTTCCTCGGGCGCGAGATGTTCTCCTTCTGCGAGCAGCCCGGCGCCGGCCTGTACCAGACCCAGGTGATCCACTTCGGCGCCAGCTACGGCGCGGTGGAGTACGAGTGGAACCTGTGGATCGAGGCCTTCGAGGCGCTGCTCAAGCGCCTGTACTGGGCCAATGCGGTGGTGCACCTGGAAACCGAGCTCAATGGCGTGCACACCTTCCGCTGGGAATCCGACAGCGGCTTTCACAGCCCCCAGGAGGGCGCCCTGCGCGTGCGTTGCGCCTGGGAACGCGAAGGCATGCTGCGCGGCTGAGGAGGCGAACGTGCTCAACTACCTGTGGTTCCTGCTCGCCGCACTGCTGGAGATCGCCGGCTGCTACGCCTTCTGGATGTGGCTGCGGCTCGACCGCAGCGCCTGGTGGATAGTGCCCGGGCTGCTCAGCCTGGCGCTGTTCGCGCTGATCCTGACGCGGGTCGAGGCGGCGTTCGCCGGGCGTGCCTACGCCGCCTACGGCGGGGTCTATATAGTCGCTTCGCTGGCCTGGCTGGCGCTGGTCGAGAAGACCCGGCCGCTGGCCAGCGACTGGCTGGGCGCGGCGCTATGCCTGGCGGGCGCCGCCATCATCCTGTTCGGGCCGCGCTTCGCGCTGTCCTGAACCGCGGGCCAGAGCGCTGCACTGCTTATAGAGAATCGAAGTAAAAAATTTCCGCTGTCATGAAATCTTTATATATTGGCAACTGAGCTGAAATAACCCCTCGCCAAGATTCCCCCCAGCACGAACGAGCCCTGCGCTCGGGTGTTTTCAACACTAAAAGTCCAACAGGGGAATTTCTCGATGATCCGTAAGCACTTCGCCGGTTTCGCAGCCAGCGCCCTGGCCCTGGCCGTTTCCGCCCAGGCTTTCGCCGGCACCGTCACCACCGACGGCGCCGATATCGTGATCAAGACCAAAGGTGGCCTGGAAGTAGCGACTACCGACAAGGAGTTCAGCTTCAAGCTCGGCGGCCGCTTGCAGGCCGACTATGGCACTTTCGACGGTTTCTACACCCGCAACGGCAACAACGCCGACGCCGCCTACTTCCGTCGTGCCTTCCTGGAGCTCAGTGGCACCGTCTACAAGGACTGGAAGTATGTGCTGAGCTACGACCTCGCCCACAACGCCGGCAACAGCGACGACGGCTACTTCGACGAGGCGTCGATTGCTTACACCGGCTTCAACCCGGTCAACCTGCGCTTTGGTCGCTTCGATCCGGACTTCGGTCTGGAGAAGGCCACCAGCTCCAAGTGGATCACCGCCATCGAGCGTTCCGCCATCTATGAAATCGCCGACTGGGTCAACGGCCACGAGAACGGCATGGGCGTGCAGGCCAGCTCGGTTCTGGGCAACATGGCCTTCCTGTCCGGTGGCGTCAGCGCCAAGGACAGCAACGACACCGACGGCGAGAGCGTCAAACAGTTCAACGTGCGCGGCGTGTTCGCGCCGATGGCCGAGGCCGGCAATGTCCTGCACCTGGGTCTGAACTACGCCAACCGCGGTCTCGACGATGTCGCCGCAGACGGCCGTATCCGTCCGCGTCTGACCGTGCGGGGCGTGTCCACCAACGGCGGCAACGACGCCGGTACCAACGGCAACCGCGCCACCTTTGGCGGCTTCCAGGGCGTGGCTGGCGACTTCGACAACGACGCGGCCTGGGGTGCCGAACTGGCCTACGCCATGGGGCCGTTCTCGGCTCAGGCCGAATACCTGGCGCGCAAGCTGAAGGCTGACCGTGCCGGTATTGAAGACGTCGAAGCCAACGGTTACTACGCTCAGCTGGCCTACACCCTGACCGGCGAATCGCGCGGCTACAAGCTCGACGGCGCGAAGTTCGACAGCATCAAGCCGGAGAACAAGCAGCTCGGCGCCTGGGAAGTTTTCTACCGCTACGACAACATCAAGGTCGAAGACGACAACGTCACCGTGGCCACCGCCACCCGCGAAGTGGGCGACACCAAGGCCAAGCTGCACACCGTAGGCGTCAACTGGTACGTCAACGACGTGGTCAAGGTAGCCGCCAACTACGTCAAGGCCGAGACCGACAAGATCACCAACAACGTGGGTGACGACGACGGCGACGCTTTCGTGATGCGCATGCAGTACGCGTTCTGATTCAACGCCGACTCTGCTCCTGTTTGAGCCCCGCCTAATGGCGGGGCTTTTTTATTGCTCGCCACCCCTGGCGGCCATCCGGCGGGCCGGTGCCAGGCGAGGTTAAAAATGGCGCCCGGGCTTTTTTTCGCCCACGGCACAGGCCAGACTGCGCCCATGCCGATCATGACCCTGCACCGACTTGCCGACCTGGATCCAGCCAGCTGGGACGCGCTGCTGGCCGACGCCCAGCCCTTTCTGCGCCACGCCTTTCTCAGCGCCCTGGAAGACAGCGCCAGCGTCGGCGGGCGCAGCGGCTGGCAGCCGGCGCACCGGCTGTGGCTGGACCGGCACGGCGTGCTGCGCGCCGCCATGCCGGCCTACCTCAAGCAGCATTCCTACGGCGAGTACGTGTTCGATCACGCCTGGGCCGACGCCTGCCGCCGCGCCGGCATCGGCTATTACCCCAAGCTGCTCGGCGCGGTGCCCTTCTCCCCGGTCGGCGGCGCGCGCCTGCTCGGCGAGCCGCAGGCCGCCGGGCAACTGCTCGACGCCCTGGCCGTTGGCCTGCCCGAAGAGGGCCTGTCGAGCCTGCACATCAATTTCACCGCACCGGCCTGCGACGCCCTGCTGCAGGGCCGCGCCGGCTGGCTGGAACGCCTCGGCTGCCAGTTCCACTGGACGAACCGCGGCTACCGCGACTTCCAGGACTTTCTCGAGGCGCTGAGTTCGCGCAAGCGCAAGCAGCTGCGCAAGGAGCGCGAGCAGGTGGCGGGGCAGGGCATCGACTTCGACTGGCGCCAGGGCGGCGAGCTGAGCGAGGCGGACTGGGACTTCGTCTACCAGTGCTACGCCAACACCTACCAGGTGCGCGGCCAGGCGCCGTACTTGACGCGGGCCTTCTTCAGCCTGCTGGCCGAACGCATGCCCGACGCCATCCGCGTGGTGCTGGCGCGCCAGCGCTCGCGTCCGGTGGCCATGGCCTTCAGCCTGCTCGGCGGCGGCTCGCTCTACGGCCGCTACTGGGGCTGCCTGGCCGAGTTCGACCGGCTGCATTTCGAGACCTGCTTCTACCAGGGCATGCAGCTGGCCATCGACCAGGGCCTGGCCCGTTTCGATGCCGGCGCGCAGGGCGAGCACAAGCTGATTCGCGGTTTCGAGCCGGTGATCACCCGCTCCTGGCACTACCTCTGCCACCCCGGCCTGCGCGCCGCGGTGGCGGATTTCCTCGCCCAGGAACGCCCCGGCGTGCTGGCCTATGCCGAGGACGCGCGGCGCTACCTGCCCTATCGCCAGGGCTGAGGGCGGTGGCGCTGGCCGGCTCGAACGGCCGTTCGCCGGAAGTTCCCCGGGCTGGAGCTTTCTGTAAAAACTCCAGAGCTTTTTGCAAGAAGCCCGCGCCGCTCTGCCACTAAATTCCGCCCTTCACTTTTCGTCACGACCGTTTCCGGCCGCGCCCATTGGTCAGACCAGCGATGCTGAGCTAGACCGATAACAGCGGCCAGCACGGTGGTGGCGCGATTCGGTGGCCGCAGGCGTCAGCCAGGGAGGTCAGGGAGGGTGCCCAGGCACTTGCCGATGCAGTGACGATGCGGTGGAGATCCCACAGCGCCGGTTTCTGCCCTTGCCTGTGCCCGCCAATGCGCCGGTGCGACGAGTGACAGAGAGCGGAGCCCGGCACTCGCCACGAGCGGGTGCGTTTTGCCAATCAGGGCATGGGCGGTCGCCGATGCCCGATAACAACAAACGAGAGGGGAGCCCCCCAATGACAGCTAGTACTCCAATGCTCGTCACCTTCGTGGTGTACATCGCAGCCATGGTGCTGATCGGCCTGGTCGCCTATCTGCGCACCAAGAACCTTTCCGACTACATCCTCGGCGGCCGCAGCCTCGGCAGTTTCGTTACCGCGCTGTCCGCCGGTGCCTCCGACATGAGCGGCTGGCTGCTGATGGGCCTGCCGGGCGCCATCTTCATCGCCGGTATCTCGGAAAGCTGGATTGCCATCGGCCTGGTCATCGGTGCCTACCTCAACTGGCTGTTCGTCGCCGGCCGTCTGCGCGTGCAGACCGAGCACAACGGCAACGCCCTGACCCTGCCGGACTACTTCACCAACCGCTTCGAAGACAACAGCCGCATCCTGCGTATCTTCTCCGCCGTGGTGATCCTGGTGTTCTTCACCATCTACTGCGCCTCCGGCGTGGTCGCCGGTGCCCGTCTGTTCGAGAGCACCTTCGGCATGAGCTACGAGACCGCACTGTGGGCCGGCGCCGCCGCCACCATCGCCTACACCTTCATCGGCGGCTTCCTCGCGGTGAGCTGGACCGACACCGTGCAGGCCACGCTGATGATCTTCGCCCTGATCCTCACCCCGATCGTGGTGCTGATCGCCACCGGCGGCGCCGATGCGACCTTCGCCGCCATCGAGCTGAACGACGCCACCAACTTCGACATGCTCAAGGGCGCCACCTTCGTCGGCGTGATCTCGCTGATGGCCTGGGGCCTGGGTTACTTCGGCCAGCCGCACATCCTGGCGCGCTTCATGGCCGCCGAGTCGGTGAAGGCCATTCCGGCCGCGCGCCGCATCTCCATGACCTGGATGATCCTGACCCTGGCCGGTGCCGTGGCCGTCGGCTTCTTCGGTATCGCCTACTTCGCCGCCCACCCGGAACTGGCCGGCCCGGTCGCCGAGAACCCGGAGCGGGTGTTCATCGAGCTGTCCAAGCTGCTGTTCAACCCCTGGATCGCAGGCATCCTGCTGTCCGCCATCCTCGCTGCGGTGATGAGCACCCTGAGCTGCCAGCTGCTGGTGTGCTCCAGCGCCCTGACCGAGGACTTCTACAAGGCCTTCCTGCGCAAGAATGCCAGCCAGCTCGAGCTGGTCTGGGTCGGCCGCGCCATGGTGCTGCTGGTGGCGCTGATCGCCATCTGGCTGGCCGCCAACCCGGAAAACCGCGTCCTGGGCCTGGTGTCCTACGCCTGGGCCGGCTTCGGCGCCGCCTTCGGCCCGGTGGTGATCCTCTCCCTGGTGTGGAAAGGCATGACCCGTAACGGCGCCCTGGCCGGCATGCTGGTCGGTGCCACCACGGTAATCGTGTGGAAGAACTGGATCGGTCTGGGCCTGTACGAGATCATCCCGGGCTTCATCCTCGCCACCCTGGCGATCCTGATCTTCAGCCGCATCGGCAACGGCCCGAGCAAGGCGATGCTGCAGCGCTTCGACGAAGCGGAGAAGGAATACCAGTCGGTCTGATCCCCTGGCAGTGACGACACAGGCGGTGGTTGCCTCGGCAACCACCGCCTTTTTTATGCCTGCGCAACATGACGCCCGGCCATCGTTCCGGCCGCCGACTGGCTATGCTTAGGCCTGAGTTCCCTATGACAGGGGCCGCTTTCCTTCAGTCGCGCGGAGGGCGCGGGCATGGCCAACGGTTTACTCGGCGTCGGCGAGGCCGCGCCCTGGTTCGTCTGTCCCACGCAGAGCCGGCAGCGCTTCGTGTTCGACACGGTCGGCGGGCGCTACATCCTGCTGTGCTTCTTCGCCTCGGCCGCCGAGCCCGCCAGTCAGGCGCTGCTGGCCGGGCTGAACGAGCAGCGCCAGCGCTTCGACGACCTCAACCTGACCTTCTTCGGCGTCTCCGTGGATGCCGACGACGCGCGCCTGCAGCGCGTCGCCGAGTCGCTGCCGGGGGTGCGCTACTTCTGGGACTTCGACCGCCAGGTCAGCCGCCTGTACGGCGCCTGCCGCGAGGACGGCCGCTACCAGCGCGTCAGCTACGTGCTCGACCCCATGCTGCGGGTGCTGGCGGTGCTGCCCTTCGCCGGCGAGGTGGCGGCGCACCTGCAGGCGCTGACACAGGTGCTGGACAGCCTGCCGCAGATCGGCGCGCCCTGCCGCGCGGCGTTCCAGGCACCGGTGCTGGTGCTGCCGCGGATCTTCGAGCCGAGCCTGTGCCGCGAGCTGATGGACTACTACCGGGCGCGCGGCGGCGAGCCGTCCGGCTACATGCAGGAGATCGACGGCAAGACCGTGCAGGTGATCGGCCAGACGCACAAGAGTCGGCGCGACTGCCTGGTGGAGGACGAGACGTTGCGCGCGGCCTGTCGCCAGCGCATCCACCAGCGCCTGGTGCCGCAGATCGAGCGCGCCTTCCAGTTCAAGGTCTCACGCATGGAGCGCTACCTGATCGGCTGCTACGACGCCGAGGAAGAGGGGCACTTCCGCCCGCACCGCGACAACACCACCAAGGGCACGGCGCATCGCCGCTTCGCCGTCTCGCTGTTTCTCAACAGCGGCGAGTACGAGGGCGGCTGGTTGCGCTTTCCCGAGTTCGGCGCGGCGCTGTACAGCGCGCCGCCGGGCGGCGCCGTGGTGTTCGCCTGTTCGCTGCTGCACGAGGCGCTGCCGGTGACCCGCGGGCGGCGCTTCATGTTCCTGCCGTTTCTCTACGACGAGGCGGCCAAGCAGATCCGCGAGGCCAACCTGGGCTTTCTCGAGGAGGGTGTGCGCGCCGCCGACGCGCCGGGCGAGCAGCCGGCGGCGAGTGGTTAGCAGGCTTTCGCCGGCGGCCGCCTTTGGCTAAGGTGGCGGCCCCGATTCCCCGAACCCGCACAGGCTGCCCCATGACCGCGAAAGACCCGCTCCACGGCCTCACCCTGCAGGCCATCCTCAGCGCCCTGGTGGAGCGCCTGGGCTGGGACAGCCTGGCCCGGCACATCGATATCCGCTGCTTCAAGCACGAGCCGAGCCTCAAATCGAGCCTGGCCTTCCTGCGCAAGACGCCCTGGGCGCGGGCCAAGGTCGAGGCGCTCTACCTGCAGCAGTTCAAGGATCGGGCCTAGGCGCGCGCCACTCCCTGTCTCCGATCCGGATTGCGTCCGGGCGACGTGCTGGCGCTGTGCAAGAACAGCTGTGAATCCCAGGCCGCCGCCTAGTTCAAACCCAGCCCCAGCGCCTGCAGGGCCTGGCGGTAGCTGCTGCCGGCCATGCGCAGGCCGTTGTTGTGGTTGGCGCCATCGATCAGCAGCAGCTGCTTGGGCTCGCTCGCCGCGGCGTACAGCGCCTCGCTGAAGCGCGCGGGGATGAAACGGTCGTCGCGGCCGTGGGCGATCAGCACCGGCATCCCCACCTCGGCGATCTTGCTCAGCGAGTCGAACTCCTGCGACAGCAGCCAGTGCACCGGCAGGCGCGTGCGGGTCACCGCGGCGGCGACATCCGCCAGGTTGGTGAAGCTGGATTCGACGATCAGCCCGCCGGCCTGCGCCGTTGCGTCCGCCTCGGCCAGCTCGCGGGCCAGGTGGATCGCCACCGCGCCGCCGAGGGAATGGCCGTAGATCAGGCGTTTGGCCGGCTCCGGCTGCAGCCTGGTCAGATGCTGCCAGGCGATGCGCGCGTCCTGGTAGACGCTGCGCTCGGAGGGCAGCTGGCCGCGGCTCTGGCCGAAGCCGCGGTAGTCGACGGCCAGCACGGCAAAGCCCATGGCGTGCAGCTGCTCGATGCGAAACAGCTGGCCGGTGAGGTTCCAGCGCGAGCCGTGCAGGTACAGCAGGGTCGGCGCATCGGCGCGCGCGGCCGGCCACCACCAGGCGTGCAGGCTTTCCTCGGCCGTCAGCTGCGGCGACTGCAGCTGCACCTCCTCGATGCCGGCGGGCAGGCCGCTGAACCAGCGCGCGGTGCCCGGCTCGATGCGAAACACCAGCTCGCGCTCGGTCTGCTCCAGCTTGGCGCAGCCGATCGGCAGCAGTACCAGCAGGCAGGCCAGGACGAACAGGCTCAGGCGCCGGCGGCGCAGCAGGGCGATCCAGGATGGGGACATGGCGGCTCCAGGCAAAGGTCCTAGGCTAAACGGACTCTGCAGCCATGGACTGCTCGTTCGTCGCCCGGTTGCCTTCGCGCTGGTTACCGGGTGTTACCGCCAGCTGATCTGCGGCGCGCTCTGCGGCGCCTGGCACAGGGTGGCGCTGCCCGGCTCCAGGTAGGGCGCGAGGATCGGCGCCATGCCCTTGAGCACCTGCACCGGCAGCGCCGAGGTGAAGGTGAATTTCTCCGCCTCGCGGCCGGGGACGAAGGCGGTGAGGGTGCCGTAGTGGCGCGGGCCGAGGAAGAACACGAAGGTGGCGGTGCGGTTCATCGCCCGCGAGCTGAGCACCCGGCCACCGGCGCCGACGCTCTCGATGCGGTTGTCGCCGGTGCCGGTCTTGCCGCCGAGGGTCAGGCTGCGCCCGTCCTGCAGCAGGAAGCTGCCCTGCAGGCGCCGCGCGGTGCCGCCCTCGACCACCTGCGACAGCGCACCGCGCAGCGCCGCGGCGACTTCCGAGGACATCACCCGCTTGGCGCCGCGGGTATTGCGCTCGACGCGCGTCTCGTAGGGGGTAGCGGCGGCGAAGTGCAGTTCCTCGATGCGCAGCACCGGCTGGCGGATGCCGTCGTTCTGGATGATGCCCATCAGCTCGGCCAGCGCCGCCGGGCGGTCGCCGGAGCTGCCGATGGCGGTGGCCAGTGACGGCACCAGATGGGCGAAGGGATAGCCGAGGTTCTGCCAGCGCCGGTGGATGTCGGAGAAGGCCTCCACCTCCAGCATGATGCGGATACGGCTGTCGCGGGCGCTCTTGTGCCGGCTGCGGAACAGCCAGCCGTAGACCTCCTGGCGCTCGTCGACGCTGGCGGCGACGGCGTCGCCGAAGCCGGCCTGCGGGTTCTCGATGAGAAAGCCCAGCAGCCACAGCTCCAGCGGGTGCACCCGGGCGATGTAGCCCTGGTCCGGCAGGCTGTAGGCGCCGGGGCCGTAGTCCAGGTAGAGGCGGGCTATGCGCTGGTCGGTCAGTTTCTCCTGCGGCACCTGGGCACGCAGGAAGGCGGCGAAGGTGGCCTCGTCGGCCTGCGGCATCAGGTAGCGGTGCACCGCGGCCAGGCGGACCGAGGTCTGCCGCAGGCCGCTGAGGAAGGTTTCCAGGCGCTGCTGCTCCGCCTGGCCCTGGTACTTGCGCCAGAAGCGCAGGAGGAAGGTGCGCCCCTCGCGGTCGGCGAAGCTGCGCAGGTATTCCTCGCGGCGCGGGTCCTTGTCGTCCTTGAGCAGCTCGGCGCTGCTCTGGTAGGTGCTGTAGCGCACCAGGTCGCGCATCAGGCGGATGAACGGCAGGTTGATCGACTCGCGCAGGGACTCGCGCAGGGTCGGGATGCGGCCGTTGTCCTCGCGGCGGAAGTTGCCGAAGGTGTGCAGGCCGCCGCCGGTGAAGAAGCGTTCGTGCGGGCTGGCGGAGTATTTGCGCTCCAGCGCCGCGTCGAGTATGGCCGGCAGACTGGCGCCGGGGTTGCCGCGCAGGTAGTCGATCGCCCAGCGGCTGAGGTTGTCCTGTGGGGCTATGTCCAGCGCGCGCAGCTCCTCGACGCTCTTGCCGGCATGCCGCTGGTGCAGCTCGGCGATCATCTCCAGGTAGGTGGCCAGCACCCGCAGCTTGGCGGTGGAGCCCAGCTCCAGCTTGCTGCCCTCGTTGATGTCGAACGGCTGGTCGGTGCTGTCGGTCTGCACCCGCACCCGGCTGCCGGTGGCGGTGCGCTCGAACAGGGTGAAGCTGTAGCGCACCTCGGCGGTCTTTTCCGGCGACAGCAGGCGTTCGCCGAACAGGCCGATCTGCCCGGCGAATTCCGGCTCGGCCAGGCGCTGCAGGTAGGCGCTGGCCTGCTGCTGCAGGTCGCGCTGCAGGGTGCTGCGGGCGGCCAGGTCGAGGCGGTCGAGGTCGTACAGCGGCATGCCCAGCAGGTTGGACAGGCGCGAGCGGGCCACGCTGATGCCCTTGTCGCTCTCCACCGGACGCAGGTTGGGTTCCAGCTGCCAGTCACGGTAGCGCAGTTTCTGCGCCAGGGCGGCGTCGCGCAGGGCGCCGTCGATCAGCCCGCCGCCGGCCAGCAGGCGGATATGGCTGTCGGTCAGCGCCTCCATCTCCTTGCGGCCCTGGGCCAGGTAATAGGATGGGCGGCGCTGGGCGATCATCAGCGACAGCACCTGGCGCAGCGCCAGACCGCGCTCGGCCAGGCTGGCCTCGGGGGTACGGGCCGGGTCGAGCAGGGCGTTGCTGCGCTCGAAATCGGCGCCGTACCAGATGCGCAGGCCGTCGGCCAGGCCGTGCACCTCGCCGTGCCCCGGCGCGGCGGACAGCGGCACGCTGTTGAGGTAGTCGCGCACGATGTTCCGCCGCGCCTCCAGGGTCTGCGGGCCCTGCTGATAGGCGCGCACGCTGGCGGAAATCATCTGCCGCAGCTTTTCCCCGGCCGACAGGGTCAGGCCGTCGGGCGAGTGGCGGTATTTCTCCAGCTGGGTGGCCAGGGTGCTGCCGCCGGCGGACTGATCCTGCACGTCGAGCAGCTTGCCCAGCTGCGACAGCGCCGCCATGGCGAAGCGCGGCCAGTCCACCGCCGGGTTGGCCAGCGGCTGCTCGCTGTCGAGCAGGTGACGGTTCTCGATGAACAGCAGGCTGCCCACCACCAGCGGCGGGATGGCGGCGAAGTCGGCATAGCCCTGCTGTGGGTAGCGGAACTGGTAGAACGGCGTGCCGCGGCAGTCGGCGATGCTCAGGCCGCTCTGGCTCTTCTCGACGAACGGCGGGAAGAAGCCGCGGCGGCTATAGGCCATCAGCGCCGGGGAAAAACGCGCCTGCTCGCTGATCAGGAAGTCGCGCTGCTGCAGGCGCTCGAGCATCAGCGGCAGGTAGGCGTAGCCCTGGCGCTTGTCGAACGGCCCGTCGCTCGGGTAGACGATGGCCGGGCTCGGCCCGGGCTCGACGCGATAATTCAGGCTGGCGGCGTAGCGGCTCAATTCGCGGGCCTGGAAGTGCGCACTGCGCAACTCGAAGGCGAGCAGGGCGGCGGCGAGCAGCAACAGCAGCGGCACCAGCAGGTAGGGCAGCAGGCGCCAGCGCCGCGACGGCGGACCCGGCGTCGGTTCGGTCGCCGCGATAGCGTCCGACGCAAGGTCGCGCTGCTGAGGATCGGATTGCCATAATGCGCCCATAATCCACCGGCCTGGCCTGTCAGCTCACGGAAATCCCCCGGGTGAGCGCCGCCAGAAGGCGGGTCACCGCGTTTGCCTGATATCAGCTTAGACGCTGGCGCAGCGTCTAGAATCCACTCCACCGCAAAAATGCAGGAAATCGCCATGCAGCGCGATCATCGAGAACAGCTTCAGCAGAGCTGGCAGGCCAACGCCGATGCCTGGGCTGCCGCGGTGCGCGAGCAACGCATCGAGAGCCGGCGGCTGGTCACCGATGCGGCGATTCTCCAGGCGGTGCTGGCCCTGGCGCCCAAGCGGGTGCTGGATATCGGCTGCGGCGAGGGCTGGCTGTGCCGTGGCCTGGCCGAGCACGGCATCGAACCGGTCGGCGTGGATGCCTCGGCGCCGCTGATCGAGGCGGCCCGCGCCGCCTGCGATGGACGCAGCCAGTACCGGGTCTGCGGTTACGCCGAGCTGGACAGCCAGGCCGAGGCGCTGGGCCGTTTCGAGGTGCTGGTGTGCAACTTCGCCCTGCTCGAGGAGCCGCTGCAGCCGCTCCTGCACAGCCTGCACGGGCTGCTGGCGCCGGGCGGCAGCCTGCTGATCCAGACCCTGCACCCCTGGCGCGCCAGCCACGGCGAGGCCTATCGCGACGGCTGGCGGGTGGAGGACTTCGCCGGTTTCGGCGAGGGCTTCCAGGCCCCCATGCCCTGGTTCTTTCGCACCCTGCAGTCCTGGCTGACGCTGATCGGCGAGACCGGCTGGCGCCTGGAGTGGCTGCAGGAGCCGCTGCACCCGGAGAGCGTGCAGCCGGTATCGCTGCTGTTGCTGCTCAAGCCGCTCTGAGCATGGAGTTGTTGCTGAACCTCGACGTGCCGGACCTGGCGGCGGCCGAGGCCTTCTATACCCGAGCGCTCGGCCTGCGCGTCGGGCGCCGGTTGTTCGCGGGCAGCGTGGTCGAGCTGCTGGGGGCCGCGGTGCCGCTCTATCTGCTGCACAAGGCGGCGGGCAGCAGGCCTTTCGCCACGGCGAGGACGGGGCGCGACTATGGCCGCCACTGGACACCGCTGCATCTGGATGTCGTCGTCGACGACCTGGACGTCGCCCTGGCGCGGGCCCTGGCTGCCGGCGCGCGTCAGGAGAGCACGATCAGCGAACAGGCCTGGGGCCGGCTGGCGTTGCTCAGCGACCCGTTCGGCCACGGTTTCTGCCTGCTGCAATGGCGCGGCGACGGCTATGCGGAGGTGTGCGATGAAAGAGTGCAATGACGGTAACCGATTGATTCCCTGCCTGCGTTACCGTGATGCCCCGGCGGCAATCGACTGGCTGTGCCGGGTGTTTGGCTTCGAGGCGCAACTGGTGGTACCCGACGCGCAGGGCGGTATCGCCCACGCCCAACTGCGCCGGGGGCGCGACCTGCTGATGCTCGGCTCGCCGGCCGACTCGCCCCACGGCCGGCACATGCGCCAACCGGACCAGGCCGCTGGTTGTACCCAGTGCCTGTACCTGGTGGTGGAGGACGCCGATGCCCTGTATGCCCGGGTTCAGTCGGCCGGGGTGGAGGTGGTCATCGAGCTGCGCGACGAGGACTATGGTGGGCGCGGCTTCACCTGCCTGGATATCGAAGGGCATCTGTGGAGCTTTGGCACCTATGATCCCTGGCGGTCATGAACAGGAGGAGCAGTGACGATGCGTACGCTTGAGTTGGCCGGCACCCGGGTGCCGGTGATCGGCCAGGGCACCTGGCACATGGGCGAGGATCGCCGCCAGCGGACGCGCGAAGTGGCGGCCCTGCGCGAAGGCCTCGAGCTCGGCCTGCGGCTGATCGACACCGCGGAAATGTACGGCGAGGGCGGCGCCGAGGAGGTGGTCGGCGAGGCCATCGCTGGGCGCCGCGAGCAGGTCTTTCTGGTCAGCAAGGTCTATCCGCACAACGCCAGCCGCCAGGGCGTGCAACAGGCCTGCGAACGCAGCCTGCGGCGCCTGGGTTGCGAGAGCATCGACCTGTACCTGCTGCACTGGCGCGGCCAGCACCCCCTGCAGGAGACGGTGGCGTGCTTCGAGCACCTGCGCGAGCAGGGCAAGATCGGCGCCTGGGGCGTGTCCAACTTCGATCTGGACGACCTGGTCGAGCTGGACGAGGCGGCTTGCGCCACCAACCAGGTGCTGTACAACCTCGAGGCGCGCGGCATCGAGTACGACCTGCTGCCCTGGCAGCGCCGCGCCGGCATGCCGCTGATGGCCTATTGTCCGCTGAGTCAGGCCGGCGCCCTGTTACGCGAGCCGGCGCTGAGCGAAGTGGCCGCGCGGCATGCCGCCACGCCGGCCCAGGTGGCGCTGGCCTGGATCCTGCGCCAGGGCGGGGTGATCGCCATTCCCAAGGCCGTGGAGGCCGCGCACCTGCGCGACAATGCCGCGGCGGCTGCGCTGGTGCTGAGCGAGGACGATCTGGCCCTGCTCGACGCGGCCTTTCCTCCGCCGCAAGGCAAGCAGGGCCTGCAGATGGTCTAGGCGCAGGGCGCGCGCTAAGGCTTGACGTACCAGTAGTCGTACCAGAAGCCCATGACCTTGGCCGGGTATTTCAGCTGGCCGAGGCTGCCGTTGTAGCGGGCCAGGGCGCGGCTGAGATTGCCGTTCTCGCGCTTGAGGTAGTAGGCCAGGATGGTGCAGCCGTAACGCAGGTTGGTGGCGTTGTCGGTGAGGTTGTCCTGCGGCCGGCCCAGTTCGGCCTTCCAGAAGGGCATCACCTGCATCAGCCCCTGGGCGCCCACCGAAGAAATGGCGAAACGGTCGAAGTGGCTCTCGGCGTGGATCAGGGCGATCACCAGGTCCGGACGCAGCCCGGCCTTGCTCGCCTCGGCGTGCACCAGGCGCAACAGCGTCAGGCGCTGCTGGTCGTCGGGGATATAGCGGGTCAGGCGGGTGGACATGTCCAGCAGCCAGACCTCGGCATCGAAGCGGTCGGCGAAACTGTCGGCCTGGCTCACCGTGCGTTGCAGCAGTTCGCGCAGTTCCGGCTCGGGCGCCTGGCGCAGGTTGGCCTCGGCGGCACTGACGGCCAGCAGCAGCGCCGCCAGCAGCAGTCGAGGCAGGGGCACAGGCGCCTCAGTTCACCACGGGATCGGCGGCCAGGCGGCCGGCGTCTTCCAGCAGGGCCTTGAGGAAGGCTTCCTGCAGTTCCGGGTCGTTGCGGGTCAGTTCGATCAGGCTCTGCTCCAGCTCGCTGGCTTCTTCTTCCAGGCCCAGGTCGGACAGGCGCTTGACCCGGTGCACCCACTGCGCCACGTCGTCGTCCTCGAGGTCGTCGAAGATCAGGTCGTGGGCCTCGCGCAGCTTGCCGCGCAGGGTGTGGCTGACCAGCAGGCTGGCCTCGGCGCGGGTCTCGTCGCGGTCGTCCTCGACGCTGAGCAGGAGCATGCCGAGGCGGCCGATATCCTGTTCGGTGAAGGGGCTGTCCAGCAGGTTCAGGCGCAGCACGCCGCTGCGGTCGGTGAGCAGCTCGAAGCTCTGCTCGCCGGCCAACACCCGCACCGGACGCTCGGCCCAGGGCAGGCTGGAATATTCCATGCGGCGATCCTGCTGGACCTCTTCGATGCTCGCCAGGTTCTGCTCGGCGCGGCCGTTGGACTCGACGTTCATGAAGGGGTTGAGCCCGGCCATGCCGTAGCTGATCCAGTCGCGCGTCGCGCTGTCCGGCAGGCTGCCGAGCAGCACCACGTTGAGCACGTTGGCGCCGATCCCGGCGACCACCGCCACCGCGCCCAGCGGCACCTCGTACAGCTCGCGCCAGGGCTGGTAGGGGGTGTAGCGGTCGTAGCGGCGGGTGACCTCGAAGGCGGTGACCTCGAAGTTCTTCTGATCATGCACGCGCACCCGGCGCTGCGGCAGTTCCAATACCTTGGGCTCGCCCACGTCGATCTGCAGCTGGTGATCCAGCAGTTTGCGTTCGACGCGCTCCTCGTGCTCGCTGCGTTGCGGCAGCTGGTTAGCGCAGCCGCTGAGGAAGAGGGCGCCGCACAGGGCGGCGCCGATGAGGCGAAGGCTGTTGCTCGTGTGCATGATGTCTCGGTGCGGCGTGATCAGCGGCTGATACGGGCTTGCAGGAAGGGCAGGATGTCGGCCAGCGGCACGGCCTGGGCTTCGGTCTCGGCGCGGCTCTTGTATTCCAGGTTGCCGTCGGCCAGGCCGCGGTCGCTGACTACCACGCGGTGCGGAATGCCGATCAGCTCCATGTCGGCGAACTTGATGCCGGGGCTGGTCTTTTTGTCGCGGTCGTCCAGCAGCACCTCGAAACCGGCGGCGGTCAGCTCGGCGTAGAGCTTGTCGGTGGCCTCGCGGACCTGCTCGGTTTCGTAGCGCAGCGGCACCAGGGCGATGTGGAAGGGCGCCAGGGCGTCGTTCCAGAGGATGCCGCGCTCGTCGTTGTTCTGCTCGATGGCGGCGGCCACCACACGCGATACGCCGATGCCGTAGCAGCCCATGGTCAGGGTGACCGGCTTGCCGTTCTCGCCCAGGACCTGGCAGTTCATCGCCTCGCTGTACTTGGTGCCGAGCTGGAAGATATGCCCGACTTCGATGCCGCGCTTGATCTCCAGGGTGCCCTGGCCATCCGGACTGGGGTCGCCGGCGACCACGTTGCGCAGGTCGGCCACTGCCGGCAGCGGCAGGTCGCGCTCCCAGTTGACGCCGAAGTAGTGCTTGTCCTCGATGTTGGCACCGGAGGCGAAATCGCTCATCAGCGCCACGCTGCGGTCGACGATGCAGGGGATCGGCAGGTTGACCGGGCCCAGCGAGCCGGGGCCGGCACCGATGGCGGCGCGAATCTCGGCTTCGCTGGCCATCTGCAGCGGGCTGGCGACCTGCTCCAGGTTGGCGGCCTTAATCTCGTTGAGCTCGTGGTCGCCACGGACGATCAGGGCGATCAGCTTGCCTTCCTCGGCAGCGTGCACCACCAGGGTTTTGATGGTCTTCTCGATGGCCAGGCCGAAGCCCTGCACCAGGGCGTCGATGGTCTTGGTGTCGGGGGTGTCGACCAGGCGCATCTCTTCGGTGGCGGCGCCGCGCGCTTGCTCGCGCGGGATGGCCTCGGCCTTCTCGATATTGGCGGCGTAGTCGGAGACGTTGCTGAAGGCGATATCGTCTTCGCCGGACTCGGCCAGCACGTGGAACTCATGCGAGCCGGTGCCGCCGATGGAGCCGGTGTCGGCCTGCACCGGGCGGAAATTCAGGCCCAGGCGGCTGAACACGTTGCAGTAGGCCTGGTGCATGCGGTCGTAGGTTTCCTGCAGCGAGGCCTGGTCGGCATGGAAGGAGTAGGCGTCCTTCATGATGAACTCGCGGCCGCGCATCAGACCGAAGCGCGGGCGGATCTCGTCGCGGAACTTGGTCTGGATCTGGTACATGTTGATCGGCAGCTGCTTGTAGCTGTTCAGCTCGTTGCGCGCCAGATCGGTGATCACTTCCTCGTGGGTCGGGCCGACGCAGAAGTCGCGCTCGTGGCGATCCTTCAGGCGCAGCAGCTCGGGGCCGTACTGCACCCAGCGGCCGGACTCCTGCCACAGCTCGGCCGGCTGGATGGCCGGCATCAGCACTTCCAGGGCGCCGGCGGCGTTCATTTCCTCGCGCACCACCTTCTCCACCTTGCGCAGCACGCGCAGGCCCATCGGCAGCCAGGTGTACAGGCCGGAGGCCAGCTTGCGGATCATGCCGGCACGCAGCATCAGCTGGTGGCTGATCACCACGGCATCGGAGGGGGTTTCTTTCAGGGTCGAGAGCAGGAACTGACTGGTACGCATGTTTGGCCGTTCTGTCGGTTGCTAGGGCTTGGAATAGGGCGGCATTGTACGGTGCCTGTACAGTGGCGTACAGGACGGGGCGCCGGCAGACCGGCCGCGTGCCTGCGCAACGACGGCGATAAGCGGGAGGTCGGGGTGGCGGGATTGACTGCGGGGGAGGTTCAGGCGCTGATTCGCGCGGGGCTGCCGATGGCCGAGGATATCGATCTGCACATCGACCGGCTGGACGGCGAGAGCGTGCTGGCGCGGGTGCCCTTTCAGGCCAAACTGGTGCGTCCGGGCGGCACCCTGTCCGGGCCGACCATCATGGCCCTGGGCGATGCGGCCATGTACGCCATGGTACTGGGCCGCCTGGGGCGGGTGGAAATGGCGGTGACTTCCAATCTGAACATCAACTTTCTGGTCAAGCCCAGGCCGGTGGACCTGCTCGCCGAAGCGCGCATCCTGCGCCTGAGCCGCCGCCAGGCGGTGTGCGAGGTCTCGCTCTATTCGGCGGGCAATGAGGACGAGTTGGTGGCGCATGTAACGGGCACTTACGCGTTGCCGCTTTGAACGCTTCGGTTAATTGAAGTGCAAAGAAAAAGCCCGGCGAATGCCGGGCTTTTTTAACTAGCTATCGAATAACGCAGGAGTTACAGCACTTCCAGCGGGTATTCGACGATCAGGCGGAAGTCGTTCAGGTCGGAGCCGTATTCAGCGTTCTGCACGCTGTTGGCGCGCCAGATGGAGCTGCGGATGCGGAACGACAGGTCCTTGGCTGCGCCTTCCTGAACGACGTACTTGGTTTCGAAGTTGAACTCGTGTTCTTTACCTTCTTCATCGAAACCTTCGACGTCGATATTATCGCCGTAGATGTAGCGAGTCATGAAGCTCAGGCCCGGTACGCCGTACTCGGCCATGTTCAGGTCGTAGCGAGCCTGCCAGGAACGCTCGTCCTTGCGGTCGAAGTCGGAGTATTGAACCGAGTTGGCCAGCCAGATGGTGCCGCCGCCGTCCACGCCATAAGCATAGGCGCTGTCGCCGGAGGAGCGCTGGTGAGCGACGGTGAAGGTATGGGCGCCCAGCGAGTAAGCCGCTGCCAAGCTCCAGATCTTGTTGTCGACGTCGCCCGACAGTGCCTGGCCGTCATCCCTGGTACGGTAGCCGTTGAAGTCGAAGTTCAGGGCCTGATCTTCTGCCAGCGGCAGGTTGTAGTTCAGGTTGATGTACTGCTTCTTGAAGTGATCTTCGATATCGGAAGCGTGAATGGCGCCGCTGAAGTTGTCGGTGAAGCTGTAGCTGGCGCCAACGATATTGGCTTCGGTCAGGGCGAAAGTGTCGCGATCGGTGCTGACCTGGCTGCTCATGGCGGTGAAGCGACCGGCGGTCAGCTCCAGGCCTTCGATTTCGTTGCTGGTGATCAGCGTGCCGGTGGTGGTTTCCGGCAGGATACGGCTGTCGTCGGTGCTGAACACAGGGCTGGCGGTGAACATGTTGCCGTGCTTCAGGACGGTGTCGGAAACGCGGAACTTGATAGCGCCGCCGACTTCGGTCTGAGTGTCGTCGCCACGGCCGTCGTCGGTGGTGTCGAAAAGGCCATTGCTGTGGCGGCCGCGGCCGCTGTCGAGCTTGATGCTGCTCAGGGAGTGAGCGTCGAAACCGACGCCTACGGTGCCTTGGGTGAAGCCGGATTCGTACAGCAGGCGGATACCCAAGCCGGTTTCTTCGCGGTAACCCTTTTTGTAGGGAGCGGAATCTGCTTCGCCATCGGCGTCGCTATCAACGGTAGGGATGTTGCCACCGCCATTGCGGAAATCGCGGTTCATGTACAGAACGCGATTGAAGATGTTGAAGCTGCTGTCTTCAATGAAGCCTTTGGATTCGGACTGGCTGGACGCCACTGCCATTTGGGAAGTGCCCGCGGCTACTGCCAGGGCGATTACGCTCCACTTCATCACTTGCATCGTGATTGCTCCTTTGGTTTAGAAGAGTTGCGCTGCCCATCTAATTATTGTATGGGCGGCTCTTTCTTTTTGTGTCGGCGCTAACTTATAGCACGCAGCCAATGTTGGCGATAGTTGCAATCTATTCGTTGCGATTTCTTCACAGCAGTGTCGCAAAGGCTTATGAAGGATGTCGCAAATCTGTAGTTCTGCACTTGCGTCCCGTTGCGCCGACTGGTTCCGCGGTTTGAGTTGCCGGATACCGCTGTTATTGACCCGCTGCGCGGCGTGCCGAGCATTGCCCAAACCGATAGCAAAAGTCGTGCTCAAAACCCCAGTTCGGCGTTAAAAGCTCGCTTTTGCCGGCGGCCAGGGGCGCTTTGGTCCAGGCCGAGCCTGCTCCGCCGCGGGTTCGCCGTGGCCGCGTCGACGCTTTGCGGCGAAGGCGGGGGAGGCACCTTGAGGCCCTTGGCGGCCGCATCGGAAGCCGCGTGCGGTAACGTGCGACGGCGGTTATTACGGTAGGAAACAAAATGGTGCACGCCTGCGGTGCGCGTCGCGCCGAGCTGCCTTGCGCTGGTGCGTGGCGGCGGGGTGAATTGTCGCCGCCGGCCGCGTATGCTGCGCGCCCAGTGCGCCGAGCTGGTCCGGCGCTAAGCTTGGTTGATGGCTTGATGCGAGGAGAGTCGCCATGTTCGTCCTGGATTCGCGTTTGCAGCAGGACTGCCTGCTGATCGGGGACTTCCCCCTGTGTCGTCTGTTGCTGATGAACGATGCCCACTACCCCTGGTTCATCCTGGTCCCGCGGCGCGAGGAGGTCAGCGAGTTGTTCCAGCTGGATGCCGCCGACCAGACCCGGCTCTGGCAGGAAACCACCCTGCTGGCCGAGAAGCTCAAGGACACCTTCGCCGCGGACAAGATGAACGTGGCGACCCTGGGCAACCTGGTCAGCCAGCTGCACATGCACGTGATCGTAAGGCGTCGCGAGGATGCCGCCTGGCCGGCGCCCGTCTGGGGGCGGCAGCCGGCGCAGCCCTACGCCGAGGACCAGGTGCAGCAACTCAAGGACAAGCTGCGCCTGGTGCTGACCGAGGATTTCCAGTTCGCCGGAGAGGCGGCATGAGCCTCGAGGCGCGGGTCATGGAGCTGGAGAGCCGCCTGGCCTTCCAGGACGACACCATTCAGGCGCTGAGCGACGAGCTGGTCGAGCAGCACAAGCGTATCGAGCGTCTGCAACTGCAGTTGGCGGCCCTGGCGCGGCGTCAGGAAGAGTTGCACGGGCAGGCGGGCGTCGCCGAGGACGAGGCGCCTCCGCCACATTATTAAGCCCAACAAAAAATCCCAGGGAGGGATTTTTGGCGTCGCGAAGCGACGGCCAGAAGTGACGCCAGGGATGTCAGGCAATAAAAAGCCCGCGATGATCGCGGGCTTTTTGTTGCTGTGAGGCTCAGCGCCGTGCGGGGGCGGCGGCGATCACGTCTTCGGCCTGCAGGCCCTTGTCGCGCTGCATTACCGAGAACTCTACGCGCTGACCTTCGACCAGTACGCGGTGGCCTTCGCCGCGGATGGCGCGAAAGTGCACGAAGATGTCTTCGCCCGAGTCGCGGGAGATAAAGCCGAATCCCTTGGAGGTGTTGAACCACTTGACCGTGCCGGTTTCGCGGTCGTCCTGCTCACTGGGCGCGGCGTGCTGACCAGGTTGCGCGCGCGGGCTGCGTTGACTGCTCTGGCGCGGCTGCGGGCGCAGCTGGCTGGTCAGGTGCAGCAGGGTGGCGACGACGGCGATCAGCAGACTCAGCCAGATGGCGGGTTGGCCGCCGATATTCGGCAGAGGCGCGAGCAGGATCAGGCCCTGAACCACGGCGGCGAGGATCAGCAGGGCCGATGCCAGGCCCTGCAGCTGCTGGCGGGCTGCGCCGAGGTTGAGCGCTTGCTGCGGCGCGAGCAGCAGGTTGAGCAGGCCGATCAGAGCCAGGTAGGACGCGTCGGGGGTGGCGAGGAATGTGCCGGAAAAACTGGGAACGGCAGACAGCAGCAGGGCGGCAAACCCTGTCACAAGATGGGCAATCTTCAACATCTTCGATGAACTCACTGATTGAATGACGACTTAGGGTGCTGCGGAGGCGGCAAGTTCGCCGTGGCCAGCTGGACGGCCATGGCGCGCGCCGATGTATTGCGTCGCGCGCGCCGCAGGACAAGAGCGCGGCGCGCGGGGCGTATTTAACAGCAAAGGCAGGGGCTTCTCAAATCAAGCGCTTAGCATGCTTTCGCCGGCAGCGGGGTGAACCTGGTTGCGGCCACTGCGCTTGGCCTGATAGAGCGCGTCGTCGGCGCGGGTGAGCAGGGCCTCGAGGGTGTCGCCGGCTTCGGCCAGGGCGAAACCGAAGGAGGCGGTGATGCTGTCGAGCACCTGGTCGGTGCGGCGCACCTTGACCCGCAGGGCCTGGATCTTGTGGCGTAGCTGCTCAGCGAAGTTGCGCACGCCGGCGAGGTCGGTGCAGCCGCGCAGCACCACGCAGAACTCCTCGCCACCGTAGCGGGCGGCGAAGGCGCGCGGCGGCAACAGCTCGCGCATCAGCTGGCCGACGTGCTGCAGCACGCGGTCGCCCAAGGGGTGGCCGTACTGGTCGTTGAACTGCTTGAAGTGGTCGATATCGAGAATCACCAGGGCCAGGCCCTCGTGCGATTCGTTCAGTGCCTGCTCCAGCAGGCGGGTGAAGGCGTGGCGGTTGAATACGCGGGTCAGGCTGTCGAGGGTGGCGGCCAGGTGCGCGCGCTCCAGCTGGCTGCGCAGGTGCTTGATCTCCTCCTGGGCGGCGCGCAGGCGATAGAGGAATTTTTCCTGCTGATCCTGCATCAGCTGGGTGCTTTCCTGCAGCTCGCTGAGCACGCTGGGCAGGTCGTCGATGATCGGCTCCTGCAGGGCGCTGAGTCCGTGATTGAGACTGTGCTGGTAGTTCTGGCTGCCGATCACGCTGCGCGAGACGTCGCCTTCGATGTCGTCGACCAGCTCGATCACTTGTTGCTGACCGGCGCGCGCCTCGTCCAGTTCGGCGCGGATGATGTAGTCGCGAAACAGCTTGACCGCGGTATCCGGCGGGAAGACGTCGAAATCTTCCACGGCCTTGTCCAGGCGGCGGTTGAGTTCCGGCTCGCTACCCTTGCTGTAGGTGTACCAGAGGGCGTAATGCACCGGGTTGGGGGCGATGGCGTGGCGCATCATCAGCGGCACCGCCTGTTTCAGCAGGGTCGCCGCTTCGCGGGTGTCTTCCGGGTAGAGCTCGAGAATGCTGGGGGATTTGGGCGGCTGACTCATATGCGTCACGAAACTCGGTGGCGAATGGCCAGAGCATAGAACAGGCGGGGGGCGACTGCCTAATGAAAAGGCCCGGATCACCGGGCCTCGGGGCGGGTCATGCGGCGAGCAGGCTGCGCAGCATCCAGGCGGTCTTCTCGTGCACCTGCATGCGCTGGGTCAGCAGGTCGGCGGTGGGTTCGTCGCTGACCTTGTCCAGCAGCGGGAAGATGCCGCGTGCGGTGCGCACCACGGCCTCCTGGCCCTGCACCAGTTGCTTGATCATGTCCTCGGCGCTGGGCACGCCTTCCTCTTCCTTGATCGACGACAGGCGGGCGTAGGCGGCGTAGGTGCCCGGCGCCGGGAAACCCAGGGCACGGATGCGCTCGGCGATGGCGTCGACCGCCAGGGCCAGTTCGTTGTACTGCCCCTCGAACATCAGGTGCAGGGTGTTGAACATCGGGCCGGTGACGTTCCAGTGAAAATTGTGGGTCTTCAGGTACAGGGTGTAGGTATCGGCCAGCAGGCGCGACAGGCCTTCGGCGATGGCGGCGCGATCCTGTTCGGCGATTCCGATATTGATTTCCATAGGGTTTTCTCCTCTCAGGTGAGCCCGGGGTGTCGATCCCCCAGTGTTGGGCGGAGCCTAACACGGGACCATTCGGGGCAATCTTGGCTTATGTCAATGGAAGTCATGTTTAGAAGCTATCGATAGCTTGCGGTTCACTTTTTATGCAGAAGCTTGGCCAGCAGCCTGGGGTAGGCCGCCGGTAGCAGGCGTTGGACACGGTCGAGGAAGCGCGCGTCGCTGCCGATCAGAATGCGCGGCTGGCCGGCCTTGATCCCGGCGACTATCGCTTCGGCCGCCTGCGCGGCGCTGGTGCGCGCGAGCTTGTCGAAATTGTGGGCGGCGCGCTCGGCGTCCTGCGAGCCGTCGATGCCACGGTAGAAGCGCGCGGAACGGGCGATATTGGTCTTGATCCCGCCGGGATGCACGCAACTGACCGCCACGCCGCGGCAGGCGACCTCCTGGCGCAGGGCCTCGGTGAAGCCGCGCACGGCGAACTTGCTGGCGTTGTAGGCGCCCTGGGTCGGCAGGCTGATGATGCCGAAGATGCTCGACAGGTTGACGATGTGCCCGCTGCCCTGTCGCAGCAGGTGCGGCAGGAAGGCCTTGCTGCCGTGCACCACGCCCCAGAAGTTGATGTTCATCAGCCATTCGAAGTCGTCGTAGCCAAGCGCCTCGATGGTCTGCGACACGGCGACGCCGGCGTTGTTGACGATCAGGTCGGCGCCGCCATGTTCGGCCAGCACGCGGTCGGCGAAGGCGTAGACCGCCGCGCGCTCGGCGACGTCCAGGGCGTGGCAGCTGACGCGTGCGCCGCTGCCGCGCAGGGCCTCGGCGTTGCGTTCGAGCTGCGCCAGGTCGATGTCGGCCAGGGCCAGTTGGCAGCCTTCGGCGGCCAGGCGGGTGGCCAGGGCCTGGCCGATGCCGGAGGCGGCGCCGGTGATCACGGCGACCTTGCCGGAGAGAGAGTGCATGGTGGCTCCTTGCGCGCGATGGTTGTCCATGGAGGCCGGAGCTTAGCCACTCGGGGCGGGCCGGCACAACCGTTTCAGCCGTGGGCCAGGTTGGGGTTCTGCTGCAGGGTGCGGTTGAACACCTCGACCCAGTGCGCGCTGAACTGCTGGCCGGCGAGGTTGTTGATCTCCAGGATGGCGCGCAGCAGCGGGCGCTTGCTCAGGGTCTGGTGGGCGCGTTCGTGGGTGCGCGCGTCGAAGGCGTCGGCGATGTGCAGGATCAGCGCGCCGGGGCTGATCTCCGCCTCGCGCAGGCCCTTGGGATAACCGCTGCCGTCGGCGTGCTCCTGGTGCTGCAGGACGATCTCCATGGCCGGCGCCCAGTCCGGCATGCGCCTGAGCAGGTCGCTGGCCAGGCGCGGATGGCCCTGCATCAGGCGGCGTTCCTCGCGGCTCAGGTCGGCCTGCTTGTGCAGCAGCGGCAGCGGCAGGAAGGCCATGCCCAGATCGTGCAGGCAGACCGCCGCCGCCAGCTGTTCCGGGCGCTCGGCCAGGCCGCCCTGGGCGTTGATGCTCAGGCTCAGGTCGAGCAGGCGCAGGTTGCGTCCTTGCCAGTAGCGCGAGCGCTGCTCGGCGGCCTGGGTCAGGGCAGCGAAGAACTGCAGGTCGGGGTGCGCGGCGATGCCGTGGTGGGCCAGCAGGGCGTCGGTCTGGCTCTGCAGCGGCGCGGGCGGGGCTTGCAGGTGGGTGCTGGGGTCCAGTCGCTGCAGCAGCTGGCGGCGGATTTCCCCCTGCTGGCTCTCCGGCGCCATGGCCAATGCCTGCAGGGCCTGGCACAGCTGATCGAGCTGGGCGGCGCCGAGGCGTGCGTTGGGGCCGCCGAGGGCCTGGTCGATCAGGGCGCGCAGGTGGTCGAGGGGCAGCAGCAGGATGTCGCCGAGCAGGCTGTCGAACGCCAGGCGTTCCTCGCGCAGGGCGCCGAGCACGTCTTCCATGGCCTGCGGCAGTGGCATCAACGCATTGAGGCCGACGTAGCCGAGGTTGCCCTTGAGCGTGTGCACCAGGCGAAACAGCTCGCGCAGCCGCTCGCCGCTGCTGGGTGCGCGCTCCAGTTCGATCAGCAGTTGTTCGCAGCGCGGGAACTGCTCGGCGGCGTCCAGGCGAAAGTCATCCAGCAGGTCGCTGGAGAGGTCGGCGAGGCGGGGCAGGGGCATGGCGGTTCTCCGCGACGAAGGCGCCCTTCATTATAGAAGCCATCCGCCGGGCGGCTGCGCCCCGGCGATTTACCCTATATAATCCCGCTCTTTTCAACACGGGGCGCGCGGCTGGACGCTCGCCGCGGCGTGGCCTCTGCCCAGTGCGCAGGGCGCCGCCTGACCAATCCAAGACCTTTAGAGAAGCGAACCACGATCATGATGCGCAGCCACTATTGCGGCCAACTGAACGAGAGCCTGGATGGCCAGGAAATCACCCTTTGCGGCTGGGTGCACCGTCGCCGCGACCACGGCGGGGTGATCTTCCTCGACATCCGCGATCGTGAAGGCCTGGCCCAGGTAGTGTTCGACCCGGATCGCGCCGAAACCTTCGCCAAGGCCGACCGCGTGCGCAGCGAATACGTGGTCAAGATCACCGGCAAGGTGCGCCTGCGTCCGGCCGGTGCGGTCAACCCGAACATGGCCAGCGGCGCCATCGAGGTGCTGGGCTACGAGCTGGAAGTATTGAACGAGGCCGAGACCCCGCCGTTCCCGCTCAACGAATACACCGACGTCGGCGAAGAAACCCGCCTGCGTTACCGCTTCATCGACCTGCGTCGCCCGGAGATGGCCGAGAAGCTCAAGCTGCGTTCGCGCATCACCTCGAGCATCCGCCGCTACCTGGACGACAACGGTTTCCTCGACGTCGAGACGCCGATCCTGACCCGCGCCACCCCGGAAGGCGCGCGCGACTACCTGGTGCCGAGCCGTACCCACCCCGGCAGCTTCTTCGCCCTGCCGCAGTCGCCGCAGCTGTTCAAGCAGCTGCTGATGGTGGCCGGCTTCGACCGCTACTACCAGATCGCCAAGTGCTTCCGCGACGAGGACCTGCGCGCCGACCGTCAGCCGGAATTCACCCAGATCGACATCGAGACCAGCTTCCTCGATGAAAGCGACATCATGGCCATCACCGAGACCATGGTGCGCAACCTGTTCAAGGAAGTGCTGGACGTCGAGTTCGGCGAACTGCCGCACATGACCCTGGCCGAAGCCATGCGCCGCTTCGGTTCGGACAAGCCGGACCTGCGCATCCCGCTGGAGCTGGTGGATGTGGAAGACCAGCTCAAGGACGTCGAATTCAAGGTGTTCGCGGGACCTGCCAACGATCCCAAGTGCCGCGTCGCCGCGCTGCGCGTGCCGGGCGGGGCGAGCATGCCGCGCAAGCAGATCGACGACTACACCAAGTTCGTCGGCATCTACGGCGCCAAGGGCCTGGCCTACATCAAGGTCAACGAGCGTGCCGCCGGCGTCGACGGCCTGCAGTCGCCGATCGTCAAGAACATCCCGCTGGACAACATCAACGTCATCCTCGACCGCGTCGGTGCAGTCGATGGCGACATCGTGTTCTTCGGCGCCGACAAGGCCAAGATCGTCAGCGAGGCCCTGGGCGCGCTGCGCATCAAGCTGGGTCACGACCTCAATCTGCTGACCTGCGAGTGGGCGCCGCTGTGGGTCGTCGACTTCCCGATGTTCGAGGAAAACGACGACGGCAGCCTGACCGCCATGCACCATCCCTTCACCTCGCCGAGCTGCAGCCCCGAGGAGCTGGAGGCCAACCCGGCCGCCGCGCTGTCGCGCGCCTACGACATGGTACTCAACGGCACCGAGCTGGGTGGCGGCTCGATCCGTATCCACGACAAGGCCATGCAGCAGACCGTGTTCCGCGTGCTCGGCATCAGCGAAGAGGAGCAACAGGAGAAGTTCGGCTTCCTCCTCGATGCACTCAAATACGGCGCGCCGCCCCACGGCGGCCTGGCCTTCGGTCTGGATCGCCTGGTGATGCTGATGACCGGCGCCAGCTCGATTCGCGAAGTGATCGCCTTCCCGAAAACCCAGAGCGCCGCCTGCGTCATGACCCAGGCGCCGGGTGTGGTGGATGCCAAGTCGCTGCGCGAGCTGCATATCCGCCTGCGTGAGCAAGCCAAGGCCGAATAAGCCTGCAAAAGAAGCCTGGAGATCCCAGGCTTCTTCGTTATGGGGTGGAGAGACTCGAACCCTCACACCCTGGCAATTGTGAAAACCTTATAGATGGAGTGAGTTATGGCTGGTCATTCCAAATGGGCCAATATCAAGCACCGCAAGGGTCGTCAGGACGCCAAGCGCGGCAAGATCTTCACCAAGCTGATCCGTGAGCTGACGGTGGCGGCCAAGCATGGCGGGCCGATCCCGGCGGACAACCCGCGCCTGCGCCTGGCGGTGGACAAGGCGCTGACCGCCAACATGTCGCGCGAGGTGATCGACCGCGCCATCGCCCGCGGCGCCGGCAACAACGAAGCCGACAACGTCGTCGAGTTCAGCTACGAAGGCTACGCGCCGAGTGGCGTGGCGATCATCGTCGAAGTGATGACCGACAACCGCAACCGTACCGCCGCCGAAGTGCGCCATGCCTTCAGCAAGTGCGGCGGCAACCTCGGCACCGACGGTTCGGTGGCCTACATGTTCGAGCGCAAGGGCCAGCTCAGCTTCGCTCCCGGCGTGGATGAGGACGCCCTGATGGAAGCGGCGCTGGACGCCGGCGCCGACGACGTGGAGATGGGCGAGGACGGCTCGGCGCTGGTGTCCACCAGCTTCACCGAGTTCCACGCGGTCAACGAGGCGCTGGCTGCCGCCGGCTTCAAGGCCGACGAGGCGGAAATCGCCATGATCCCCTCGATCAGCGCGCCGATTGCCGATCTGGAAACCGCGCAGAAGGTGATCAAGCTGATCGACATGCTGGAAGACCTCGACGACGTGCAGAACGTCTACCACAACGCGGAAATCCCCGACGAGATCATGGATCAGTTGGGCTGAGCCATAGGACAGGCCGTGAGCCGGAAGTCGCCGCGGGTACTTCCGGCTTTTTCATATCTGCCCGCCGGGCATCCGCTACTGGGTGACGGCGGCCCGTCGGCGCCCCTATACTCGCGCCCTGGATAAATAGACAGTGTGACGCCTGGCGCGTCATCGATGGAAAACAGGCATGACGCTGATTCTGGGGATAGATCCCGGCTCGCGCATCACCGGCTACGGCGTGGTGCGCGATACCGGCCGTGGCTGCGAGTACGTCGCCAGTGGCTGCATTCGCACCGGTGACGGGCCCCTGGCCGAGCGCCTGCAGATCGTCTTTCGCGGCGTCGGCGAGGTGATCCGCAGCTATGGGCCGGTGACCATGGGCATCGAACAGGTGTTCATGGCGCGCAACGCCGATTCGGCGCTCAAGCTCGGCCAGGCGCGCGGCGCCGCCATAGTCGCGGCGGTGGAGGCGGGGCTGGAGGTGGCCGAGTACACCGCCACCCAGGTCAAGCAGGCGGTTGTCGGCACCGGCGCGGCGGACAAGCAGCAGGTGCAGATGATGGTCATGCACCTGCTCAAGCTGACGCAGAAGCCGCAGATCGACGCCTCCGACGCCCTCGGCATCGCCCTGTGCCACGCCCACCATCGGCAGAGCCTGATTCCCCATGGCCTGGCCGGCGCCAAGCGGCGCGGCGGGCGCCTTCGTTTGTAATCTGATTAAAGGACAGCAGTGGTGATCGGACGTTTGCGCGGCACCCTGGCGGAAAAGCAGCCGCCGCATTTGCTTCTGGATGTAAATGGCGTCGGTTATGAGCTGGAAGTGCCGATGACCACCCTTTATCGTCTGCCCTCGGTGGGCGAGCCGCTGTGCCTGCACACCCACCAGGTGGTGCGCGAGGATGCCCAGCTGCTCTACGGCTTCTTCGAGAAGCGCGAGCGCGAGCTGTTCCGCGAGCTGATCCGGCTCAACGGCGTCGGCCCCAAGCTGGCCCTGGCGCTGATGTCCGGGCTGGAGGTGGACGAGCTGGTACGCTGCGTGCAGGCTCAGGACGCCGCGGCGCTGACCAAGGTGCCGGGCGTCGGCAAGAAGACCGCCGAGCGCCTGCTGGTGGAGCTCAAGGACCGCTTCAAGGCCTGGGAAAGCATGCCGGCCATCGCCACCCTGGTGGTTGAACCTCGCGCCGGGGGGGCAGTCTCAAGCGCGGAGAATGACGCGGTGAGTGCCCTGATATCCCTGGGCTACAAGCCGCAGGAGGCCAGCCGGGCCGTGGCGGCCGTCAAGGAGGATGGTTTGACCAGCGAAGATTTGATCCGTCGCGCCTTGCGCGGCATGGCTTAGTGGAACCCTATCGATGATCGAAGCCGATCGCCTGATTACCGCCAGCCCGCGCGAGCGCGACGAGCAGCAGGATCGCGCCATCCGTCCGCTGAGGCTGGCCGAATACATCGGCCAGCCCGGCGTGCGCGAGCAGATGGAGCTGTTTATCCAGGCCGCCAGGGGCAGGGCCGAATCCCTCGACCACACCCTGATCTTCGGTCCGCCGGGCCTGGGCAAGACCACCCTGGCCAATATCATCGCCCAGGAAATGGGCGTGTCGATCAAGAGCACCTCCGGCCCGGTGCTGGAGCGCCCGGGCGATCTGGCCGCGCTGCTGACCAACCTGGAGGCCGGCGACGTGCTGTTCGTCGACGAGATCCACCGCCTCTCGCCCATAGTCGAGGAGGTGCTGTACCCGGCCATGGAGGACTTCCAGCTCGACATCATGATCGGCGAAGGTCCGGCCGCGCGCTCGATCAAGCTGGATTTGCCGCCCTTCACCCTGGTCGGCGCCACCACCCGCGCCGGCATGCTGACCAACCCGCTGCGCGATCGCTTCGGCATAGTCCAGCGCCTGGAGTTCTACGGCATAGACGACCTGGCGACCATCGTCACGCGTTCGGCCGGCATCCTCGGTCTGCCCATCGAAGAGCGGGGCGCCTACGAAATCGCCCGCCGCGCCCGTGGTACGCCGCGTATCGCCAACCGCCTGCTGCGCCGGGTGCGCGACTTCGCCGAGGTGCGCGGGCGTGGCCATATCACCCGCGACATCGCCGATCAGGCGCTGAACCTGCTGGACGTCGACGAACGCGGCTTCGACCACTCCGACCGCCGTCTGCTGCTGGCCATGATCGAGAAGTTCGACGGCGGCCCGGTGGGCGTCGACAGCCTGGCCGCGGCCATCAGCGAGGAGCGCCACACCATCGAGGACGTGCTCGAGCCCTACCTGATCCAGCAGGGCTACATGATGCGCACGCCGCGCGGGCGCGTGGTGACCCGTCACGCCTACCTGCATTTCGGCCTGAACCTTCCCAAGCGCCTCGGTGAGCAGCCGGGCGCGGATCTCTTCGCGGTGAGCGACGAATGACGAAAAAATTGTTACCAAGCCGGATTGGCAAGCAGCAGGGCGAGGACTAGAGTATGCGCGCGCAAAACGGAGTCCAGCCGTTCAGCCACCGTTGCCGGGTCTATTACGAGGACACCGACGCCGGCGGTATCGTCTACTACGTCAACTACCTCAAATTCATGGAGCGGGCTCGCACCGAGCGTCTGCGTGAACTGGGTTATGCCCAGTCGGCGCTGGCCGGTGAGGGCCTGTTGTTCGTCGTGCATTCGGCCGAGGCGCGCTATCACGCGCCGGCGCGGCTGGACGACGAGCTGACCATCAGCGCCGAGGTAATCGAATTGAACCGTGCCAGCCTGCGTTTTCGTCAACAGGTCAGGCGGGCCGCGGATGCTGTGCTGCTCTGCGAAGGGCAGTTCCTGGTGGCCTGTGTGCGCGCCGACAACTTGAAACCCCGGGCCATCCCCGAATCCCTGCGCCATGCGTTCGCCGGGGTGCAGGCGCCGGGCCTAATTGCAGCAGGAGAGTAAGCGTGGAAGCCAACGCCAACGCCGTTGACCATATGTCGATGTGGAGTCTGATCAGTAACGCCAGTCTGGTGGTGCAGTTGGTGATGCTCACCCTGGTGGCCGCCTCGGTCATTTCCTGGGTGATGATCTTCCAGCGCAGCAATGCCATTCGCGCCGCCAAGCGCGCGCTGGATGCCTTCGAGGATCGCTTCTGGTCCGGTATCGACCTGTCCAAGCTGTATCGCCAGGCCGGCAGCAACCCCGACCCGGATTCCGGTCTGGAGCAGATCTTCCGCGCCGGCTTCAAGGAATTTTCCCGCCTGCGCCAGCAGCAGGGCGTCGACCCAGATGCGGTGATGGATGGCGTGTCGCGTGCCATGCGCGTGGCCATCTCGCGCGAAGAAGAGAAGCTGGAAACCGCGCTGCCGTTCCTCGCCACCGTCGGCTCCACCAGCCCCTACATCGGCCTGTTCGGCACCGTATGGGGCATCATGAACTCCTTCCGCGGCCTGGCCCAGGTGCAGCAGGCCACCCTGGCCACCGTCGCCCCGGGCATCGCCGAGGCGCTGATCGCCACCGCCATCGGCCTGTTCGCCGCGATTCCCGCGGTGATCGCCTACAACCGTTTCGCCGCCCGCGGTGAAATGCTGATCGGTCGTTACTACACCTTCGCCGACGAGTTCCAGGCCATCCTGCACCGCAAGGTGCACACCTCGGACGACTAAGACGCGCGCATAGGATAGGTGTTAGCCATGGCGAGAATTCGCAACAGACGCAAACCGGTCGCCGAGATGAACGTGGTGCCCTACATCGACGTGATGCTGGTGCTGCTGGTCATCTTCATGGTCACCGCGCCCATGCTCAACCAGGGGGTCAAGGTCGATCTGCCCAAGGTCAGCAGCGAGGCGCTGCCGCAGGACAACAACGCCCAGGTGCTGACCATTTCCATCAAGGCCGACAAGACCTACTACTGGAACATGGGCAGCGAGGTGGACGTCGACACCGAGCAGGAGCGTGCCTCGACCCTGGAACAGATGACCCAGGCGGTGTCGGCGATCATTGCCGAGAACCGTCGTCAGGGTAAGCCGGTTCAGGTGTTCGTGCGCGGCGACAAGTCGGTCGACTACGGCACGGTGATGGCCGCCATGGGCGGTCTGCAGCAGGCCGACGTGGGCAACGTCGGATTGATTACCGAGGCGCCCTGATGCAGCACAGCGAGCGTTCGCCCTCGGAAAGCTACTTCTGGCCCGTGGTCTGGGCCGTGGGTCTGCACGTCCTGATGTTTGCCATGCTGTTCGTCAGCTTCGCCTTCAGCCCCGAGCTGCCGCCGGCACGCCCGGTGGTGCAGGCCACCCTGTATCAATTGAAATCGCAGAGCCAGGCCACCACCCAGACCACCCAGAAGGTGGCGGGCGAGGCGCAGAAGACCTCGGCGCCGCAGTTCGAGACCGAGCGTCTGGAGCAGAAGAAGGCCGAGGAGCAGAAGCTGGCCCAGGCCAAGGCAGCGGAACAAAAGAAAGCCGAAGAGGCTCGAAAGGCCGAGGCAGCCAAAGCCGAGGCGGCGAAGAAGGCCGAAGCCGAGAAGAAGGCCGCCGAGCAGAAACGCCAGGCCGACATCGCCAAGAAACGCGCCGAGGAAGAGGCGAAGAAGAAAGCCGCCGAAGAGGCCAAGAAGAAGGCCGCGGCCGAAGAAGCGAAGAAGAAGGCAGCCGCCGAGGCGGCCAAGAAGAAAGCGGCCGAGGACGCCAAGCGCAAGGCCGAAGAGGCGCGGCGCAAGGCGGCCGAGGATCAGAAAGCGGCGGCACTGGCCGAGCTGCTGTCGGACAACGTGCAGAACCAGCAGGCGCTGGCCGAGACCCATGGCGACCAGGTGGCGGGCAACCTCGACGACCTGATCATCAAACTGATCACCGAGAACTGGCAGCGGCCGATGTCGGCGCGCCGCGGCATGAGCGTCGAACTGCTGATTCAGATGCTGCCCGACGGCACCATCGCCAACGCCAGCGTGTCACGCTCCAGCGGCGATGCGCCGTTCGACAGCTCCGCCGTGGCCGCGGTGCGTAACGTCGGCCGTATTCCCGAAATGCAACAATTGGATCGCGCTACCTTTGACTCCCTGTACAGGCAGCGTCGCGTTATTTTCAAACCGGAGGATTGAGCGCTGTGAATACCCTGATTCGTATGGCCCTGTTGGGTCTGATCATGCTGGTCGGCAGCGTGCAGGCGGCCGATCCGCTGGTGATCTCCCATGGCGCCGACCGTGCCACGCCGATCGCCGTGGTGCCCTTCGGCTGGCAGGGGGGCTCGGTGCTGCCCGAGGACATGGCCGAGATCATCGGCAACGACCTGCGCAACTCCGGCTACTTCGAGCCGATTCCGCGGCAGAACATGATCAGCCTGCCGACCCAGGCCAGCGAAGTCATCTACCGCGACTGGAAGGCCCTCGGCGCCCAGTACGTGCTGGTCGGCAGCCTGGTGCCGAACGCCGGTCGCCTGCAGGTGCAGTACGCGCTGTTCAACGTCAGCACCGAACAGCAGGTGATGACCGGCAGCGTCGGCGGCGGTACCGACCAGCTGCGCGACATGGCCCACCATATCGCCGATCAGTCGTTCGAGAAGCTCACCGGGGTCAAGGGCGCGTTCTCCACCCGCCTGCTGTACGTCACCGCCGAGCGCTTCGGTGCCAACAACACCCGTTACACCCTGCAGCGTTCCGACTACGACGGCGCCCGCGCGGTGACCCTGCTGCAGTCGCGCGAGCCGATCCTGTCGCCGTCCTTCGCGCCCGATGGCCGGCGTATCGCCTATGTGTCGTTCGAGCAGCGCCGCCCGCGCATCTTCGTCCAGCATATCGACACCGGCCGCCGCGAGCAGATCACCAACTTCGAGGGTCTCAACGGCGCGCCGGCCTGGTCGCCGGATGGCAATCGCCTGGCCTTCGTGCTGTCGCGCGACGGCAACCCGGAAATCTACGTGATGGACATGGGCAGCCGGCAGATGCGCCGCATCACCAACCATTACGCCATCGACACCGAGCCGTTCTGGGGCAAGGACGGGCAGACCCTGTACTTCACCTCGGATCGTGCCGGCAAGCCGCAGATCTACAAGACCAATATCAACAACGGGGCGGTGGAGCGGGTAACCTTCGTCGGCAACTACAACGCCAACCCGAAGTTGTCGGCCGACGAGAAGACCCTGGTGATGATCCATCGCCAGGACGGTTTCACCGTGTTCAAGGTGGCCGCGCAGGACCTGGAAACCAAGCGCCTGCGCATACTTTCCGACACAAGTTTGGACGAGTCGCCCACTGTTGCGCCCAATGGCGCCATGCTAATCTACGCCACCCGCCAGCAGGGCCGGGGAGTCTTGATGTTGGCGTCCACCAATGGACGCGTGAGGCTCCCTCTTCCTACCGCTCAAGGCGAAGTTCGAGAGCCTTCTTGGTCCCCTTACCTGAACTGATGCGGCGCTACACCTTTATTGCTTAACACAACTGGGGTTCATTAGGAGTTACATGATGGAAATGCTGAAATTCGGTAAGTTTGCTGCACTGTCCCTGGCTCTCGCCGTCGCTGTTGGTTGCTCTTCCAAAGGCGGTGACGCTGCTGGTGAAGGCGCAGTCGACCCGAACGCCGGTTACGGTGCCAACACCGGTGCCGTCGACGGCAGCCTGAGCGAAGAAGCCGCCCTGCGCGCTATCACCACCTTCTACTTCGAGTACGACAGCTCCGACCTGAAGGCCGAAGCCATGCGCGCTCTGGACGTACACGCCAAGGACCTGAAAGGCAACGGCGCTCGCGTCGTTCTGGAAGGCCACGCCGACGAGCGCGGTACCCGTGAGTACAACATGGCTCTGGGCGAGCGTCGTGCTAAGGCCGTTCAGCGCTACCTGGTACTGCAGGGCGTTTCCCCTGCTCAGCTGGAACTGGTTTCCTACGGCGAAGAGCGTCCGGTTGCCACTGGCAACGACGAGCAGTCCTGGGCTCAGAACCGTCGCGTAGAGCTGCGCAAGTAAGCTGCCATGCGTAATTGCCGCCGTATCCTGACCCTTCTGACGCTCGCCCTGCCGCTTGCGGCGATGGCGGAAGTTCCCGTACTGGAAAGCAGCTCCATGCCGCAAGGCAGCAGCTATCCACCGGCGGGTTATGGTACGGCCGGCTCCTACGCCGGGGGCGGGGCGCAAGCCCCGGCCTCGGCGCAGGGTATGCTGTTCAACCAGCTCGAGCAGATGCAGCAGGAAATTGCCCAGCTGCGCGGCATGCTCGAAGAACAGCAGAACGAAATCCAGCGCCTCAAGCAGGAGAGCCTCGAGCGCTATCAGGATCTGGACCAACGCCTGTCTTCCGGTGCTGGCTCCGCTGCTCCCGCACAGAATTCCGCCGCTGGCGCGATCAACGCCAACGGTACCCCGACGCCGCCTGCCGCCCAGCAGCAGGCCAGCGTCGAGCCGGGTGATCCGGCCAAGGAAAAGCTCTATTACGACGCCGCCTTCGACCTGATCAAGGCCAAGGATTTCGACAAGGCGTCGCAGGCTTTCACCGCCTTCCTCAACCGCTATCCCAACAGCCAGTACGCCGGCAATGCGCAGTACTGGCTGGGCGAGGTCAATCTGGCCAAGGGCGACCTGCAGGGCGCCGGTCAGGCCTTCGCCAAGGTCAGCCAGGCGTACCCGAGCCATGCCAAGGTGCCGGATTCGCTGTTCAAGCTGGCCGATGTGGAGAAGCGCCTGGGCAACAACGACAAGGCCCGCGGCATCCTCCAGCAGGTCATCGCCCAGTTTCCCGGCAGCTCGGCCGCGCAGCTGGCCCAGCGCGATCTGCAGCGCCTGCCGTAACGGCCACGACCTTTCAAGAGCCCGCGCTAGGCGCGGGTTTTTTATGCTCGGCTGTCGTGCTGTAGGCTGTGCCGGCGCACTCCAATGGGCGATGGCGGGGTGAAATATCGGCCGCGGCGTTTTTCGTTTAGAATCGCCAGCCCCGCAACGGGTGCGAAGTTTCAGCTCGGCTGATGCCTTCGCCGTGCGGGGTAACCAATCGCTGCCGCTACGTGCGGTAAGCATCCCGATTCAACGCAACGGAGGCGGATGGCCTGTTTCGTCATCACGCCCGTGGCCACTATGCAAACAACCCTGCGCATCACCGAGATCTTCTACTCGCTGCAGGGCGAGACGCGTACCGCCGGCTTGCCGACGGTATTCGTGCGCCTGACCGGCTGTCCCCAGCGCTGCCAGTACTGCGACACTGCTTACGCCTTTAGCGGCGGCGAGCACGTTGCGCTGGACGCTATCCTCGACCAGGTGGCGGCCTACAAGCCGCGCTACGTCTGCGTCACCGGCGGCGAGCCGCTGGCCCAGCCCAATTGCATTACCCTGCTCGAGCGCCTGTGCGACGCCGGCTACGAGGTGTCGCTGGAGACCAGTGGCGCGCTCGACGTATCGGCCGTCGATCCGCGGGTGAGCAAGGTGCTCGACCTGAAGACCCCGGGCTCGGCCGAGGTGCAGCGCAATCGCTACGAGAACATCGACTGGCTGACCGCCAAGGATCAGGTCAAGTTCGTCATCTGCTCGCGCGAGGACTACGACTGGGCGGTGTCCAAGCTGATCCAGTATCGCCTCGAGGCGCGCGCCGGCGAGGTGCTGTTCTCGCCCAGCCACCAGCAGCTGGACGCGCGCGCGCTGGCCGACTGGATAGTGGCGGACAACCTGCCGGTACGCCTGCAACTGCAGCTGCACAAGATTCTCTGGAACGACGAGCCGGGACACTGAGCATGAACGACAAGAAAGCGCTGATTCTTCTCTCCGGCGGCCTGGACTCGGCCACCGTGGTGGCCATGGCCAAGGCCGAGGGCTATGCCTGCTACAGCATGAGTTTCGACTATGGCCAGCGTCATCGCGCCGAACTGCAGGCCGCCGAGCGCGTCGCCCGGCAGCTCAGCGTGGTCGAGCACAAGGTGATCGGCCTCAATCTCAACGGCATCGGCGGCTCGGCACTGACCGACACCTCCATCGCCGTGCCGGAAACCCCCGGCGAGGGCATTCCGGTGACTTACGTGCCGGCACGCAACACGGTGTTCCTGTCCCTGGCCCTGGGCTGGGCGGAAGTGCTGGGCGCACGCGATATCTTTATCGGGGTCAACGCGGTGGACTATTCGGGCTATCCCGACTGCCGGCCGGAATTTATCGAGGCCTTCGAACGCATGGCCAACCTGGCGACCAAGGCCGGGGTGGAAGGGCAGGGCTTTCGCATTCGCGCGCCGCTGCAGCAGCTGAGCAAGGGCGAAATCATCCAGGCCGGCATGCGCCTGGGCGTGGATTACACGCTGACCGTGTCCTGCTACCAGGCCGACGACGACGGTCGCGCCTGTGGCAAGTGCGACAGCTGCCGCCTGCGCGCCGCCGGTTTCGCCGCCGCTGGTGTACCCGATGCTACCCGCTACGTTTGAAAAAGTTTTCGCGAAGTGTTGATTTCCTGAATTAAATCAGTATCATGCGCCTCGCGTTGGGTCGTTAGCTCAGTTGGTAGAGCAGTTGGCTTTTAACCAATTGGTCGTAGGTTCGAATCCTACACGACCCACCAGATCGCAAAAGCCAGTCGCAAGACTGGCTTTTTTTTGCTCTCGGAAAAGCCCCTTGGTCGATGCTGCCCCGCCTGTGGCGATGGGCAGCCAGGGGGTATACTCGCAGCTCGCTCAAGAGCGCCGCAGGTTCGATGATATGACGCAGATTTCCGAACGCCTTCTGGTTCAAGCCCACCTCGATGCCAAACAGCCCAAGCCTCTGACCGCCGAGGAAGAGGCCTTCTATCGCCGTGAAATCGCCGCCGAGCTGAAGAAGCAGAACGCGGTGCTGGTGGCGCACTATTACTGCGACCCGGTGATCCAGGCCCTGGCCGAGGAAACCGGCGGCTGCGTTTCCGACTCTCTGGAAATGGCCCGCTTCGGCAACCAGCACCCGGCGCAGACCGTGGTGGTGGCCGGGGTCAAGTTCATGGGCGAGACGGCGAAGATCCTCAACCCGGAAAAGCGCGTGCTGATGCCGACTCTGGAGGCGACCTGCTCGCTCGATCTGGGCTGCCCGGTGGACGAGTTCTCGGCCTTCTGCGACCAGCATCCCGAGCGCACCGTGGTGGTCTACGCCAACACCTCGGCGGCGGTCAAGGCGCGGGCCGACTGGGTGGTGACCTCCAGCTGCGCCCTGGAAATCGTCGAGAGCCTGATGGACAACGGCGAAACCATCATCTGGGCGCCGGACAAGCACCTAGGCAACTACATCCAGCGCGAGACCGGCGCCGACATGCTGCTTTGGGACGGCGCCTGCATCGTGCACGAGGAGTTCAAGTCCAAGCAGCTGCTGGACATGAAGGCGCTCTACCCCGACGCCGCCATCCTGGTGCACCCGGAGTCGCCGCAGAACGTGGTCGAGCTGGCCGATGCGGTGGGCTCCACCAGCCAGTTGATCAAGGCGGCGCAGACCCTGCCCAATTCCACCTTTATCGTCGCCACCGACCGCGGCATCTTCTACAAGATGCAGCAGCTGTGCCCGGACAAGACCTTTATCGAGGCGCCCACTGCCGGCAACGGCGCGGCCTGCCGCAGCTGCGCGCACTGCCCGTGGATGGCGATGAACACCCTGGAGCGGGTGCTCACCGGCCTGCGCGAAGGCAGTGGCGAGATTCATGTCGACCCGGCGCTGATTCCCAAGGCGGTCAAGCCGCTCAAGCGCATGCTCGATTTCACCCAGGCCGCCAGGCTGAAGGTGGCGGGCAACGCCTGATACGCCCGCGCAACCCGACAAAGCCCGGCACATGCCGGGCTTTGTGTTTTCAGTAGCCTGGATGCAATCCGGGTCTACGCTCAGGCCGCCCAGTTGCCCGGCAGGTTGACGAAATTCAGCAGCTCGCGCAGCCGGCCGTGGTCGCGGCCGTTGAAGGCGAAGGCCAGGCGGGTCAGGTGGCACAGTTCGGGTTCGTCGCGTTCCTGCTCGCAGTAGGGCTGCTGGCTGAAACCGCCCTGTTTGCATAGGCCGGCGAATTCCCCCTGCAACTGCTTGAGCGCGGCGTCGCTGAGCGGGTGGTTGAGGCGCAGGACGAAGCTGTCCTTGAGCCAGCGGCTGGAGTGGAAGTTGCGGTAGAACTGGGCGATTTCCTCGGCGGCGTCTTCGGCGCTGTGCACCAGGCGCATTAGGTTGAGGTCGCTGGGCAGGATATAGCCCTTGTCCGCCAGTTCCTGCTGGAGAAATTCGATGGCGCGCTGCCAGTAGCTGCCGCCCGGCTGATCCAGCAGCACCACCGGCACCAGTGGGCTCTTGCCGGTCTGGATCAGGGTGAGTACTTCCAGCGCCTCGTCCAGGGTGCCGAAACCGCCGGGGCAGAGCACCAGGGCGTCGGCCTCCTTGACGAAGAACAGCTTGCGCAGGAAGAAGAAGTGAAACGACAGCAGATGCTCGCTGCCCTGCATGGTGGCGTTGGCGTTCTGCTCGAACGGCAGGGTGATGTTGAAGCCCAGGCTGTTCTCGCGCCCGGCGCCCTCGTGGGCGGCAGCCATGATGCCGCCGCCGGCGCCGGTGATGACCATCAGGTCATAGCGCGCCAGGGTCGCGCCCAGCTCGCGGGCCAGGGTGTAGACCGGGTGCTCGGCCGGCGTGCGCGCCGAGCCGAAGACCGTGACCTTGCGCCGGCGCTTGAACTGCTCCAGGGTGCTGAAGGCGTGCTCCATCTCGCGCAGGGTCTGCAGCATGATCTTGGCGTCCCAGCGGTTGCGGTCGGCCTGGGCCATGCGGATCACGGTGGTGAGCATGTCGCGGTACAGCGGCAGGTTCGGGCTGTTGCCGGGGGCGGAGAGGGCGAGCAGCTCGTCCACTTTGCTGGCCAGGTCGATGCCACTGGTCTGGAAGTGGCGTGACAGGTAATCGTCCGGTTCGTAGGGCATGCAGCGTCTCCTTGATCGAATCCGCTCGGCACCTCCAAGTCCCTGAAAGCCCGAGCCTTTTCAGAGTATGGACGTCTGCGGACGATGGCGGAAGGCGCATCGGGCGCGAGCGCCGCTGGCGGCGCCGGTCAGATGGCGATCTGCTCGCCCGGTTCGGGGATGTTGGCGATCCAGTTCAGCCGCTGGTGCAGGGCCTGCTGCAGCGCCTGCATCTTCTCCAGCTCGCCGTGCACCAGGTACAGCTCGGGGTGGTGCTCGAAATGGCTGGCCCAGTCGAGCAGCTGCGATTGCCCGGCATGCGCCGAGAAGCCGCCCAGGGTATGCACCTTGGCCTTCACCGCGATGCGCTGGTGCAGCACCTTCACCGTACTGGCGCCGTCGACTATCAGGCGGCCGAGGGTGCCCTTGGCCTGGAAGCCGGGGAACACCAGGTGGCAGTTCTCGCGCCAGAGGTTGTGCTTGAAGTGATGGACGATGCGCCCGCCGTTGCACATGCCGGCGCCGGCGATGATGATCGCGCCGCTGTTGATCCGGTTGATCGCCATCGACTCCTCGGCGCTGGGCGTACAGCGCAGGATCGGCAGCCAGTCCTCGACTCGCTTGACCCCCTTGGCGGCCAGCGCGGCACGATCCTCGGCGGCGAACTGGTCGTGGAAGCGGCTGTAGATGGCGTTGGCGCGGATCGCCATGGGGCTGTCGAGGAACACCGCCTGTTGCGGCAGGCGGCCCTCCTGGTAGAAGCGCCCCAGGTAGTAGATCAGGTCCTGGGTGCGGCCGACGGCGAAGGAGGGAATCAGCACGTTGCCGCCCTCGCGGTGGGCCTGCTGCAGGATCGCCGCCAGCTCCTCCAGGGTGTCCTCGCTACGGCGGTGGTCGCGGTCGCCGTAGGTCGACTCCATCAGCAGCACGTCGGCCTCGCTCAGCGTGGTCGGCGCCTGCATCAGCGGCGAGCAGGTATTGCCCAGGTCGCCGGAAAACACCAGGTGGCGGTGCAGGTGGTGATCCTCGATCTTCATCTCGACTATCGCCGCGCCGAGGATATGCCCGGCGTTATGGAAGGTCACCTGCACCCCTTTGGCCACCTCCACCGGCGTGCCGTAGGCGTGGGTGCGGCGCTGGCCGAGCGCCTGCTCGGCGTTGGCCAGGGTGTACAGCGGCACGATCGCCGGCTTGCCCTGGCGCGCCCGCCAGCGGTTCTCCCACTCGGCGTCCTTCTCCTGGAGAAAGGCGGCATCCAGCAGCATCAGTTCGAGCAGCTCGCCGCTGGCCTCGGTGACATGGATGGCGCCGCGGTAACCCTCGGCCACCAGGCGTGGCAGCAGGCCGCTGTGGTCGAGGTGGGCGTGGGACACCACCACCGCATCCAGGCCGCGCGGGTCGAAAGGGAAGGCGCTGCGGTTGCGGTCCTCCTCCTCGCGGCGGCCCTGGTGCATGCCGCATTCGAGCAGCACCTTGGCGCCGTCGCGGCTCTCCACCAGGTAGCAGGAGCCGGTGACTTGGCGAATGGCGCCGAGAAAGCTCAGTAATGCCATGATCCTCATCTCCAGTAGGCGACGGCCCATCTTGCCGAGCCGCGCGGACGATGCCGTTGATGCAGGTCAGTATGGTCGCTGGCGCGCCGTTCGTCCGGGCGAGCCGGCCGTGGCGCGTCGTCTGATTTACTGGAGAGGTGAGGGCGCGTCGTCTGGCGCAGATGCACGGCGAGGAAAGGGAGGGGCAGGCATGCCCAAGTTGATCCTGGAGATAGATGTGGATTTGTACCGCCTGCTGCAGCAGGCGGCGCGCACCAATCAGTTGAGCCTGGAAGACGAATGCCTGCGTCGTCTGGAGGGGGGCGTGCGCCGTTCGCGCTATATGGAGGCGCTGCTCGCCGAACTGCGCGCCGACGACGCGCAGCGTCGGGCCGAGAAAGGCTGAAGGCTTACAGGCCGCAGTCGGCCCTGTCGAACTGCTCGGTGGTTACCGGGCGGTTGCTGCGGTATTCGCTGAACTGGTAGCGCAGCTGCGCGCCCTGGGCCAGCAGCTGGCGGTAACCCGGGTTGCGGCACACGCTGGCGGCCAGCTGGGCGCGCACCGTGTCCGGATTGCCGCGCATCTGCGCGGCGTGGGCCGGCCGGACGCTGAGGTGGTTGATCAGGGTGTGGCCTTCGACTGTGTAGCCCTGATCGAGGATGTCCTCGTTGATCGCCCGCGGCGTGCCCTCGCTGCTTTGCCGGGCGACCTGCTCGAGGGCGCGGGTCAGTTCGAGCTCCTTGAGCGAGGCGGCCTGGGCGGCGACGGGCAGAGCCAGGGCGAGGACGAGGGCGGTAACGCGGGACATGCGGATTCTCCTGAACGAGTGCGGGCTTTGACCCGCCAGGCGCGGCCGGGTTCAGCGCCTGGCGCATCATAGCCTGCCCGGCTTTGTTAAACTGCCGCGTTTTTTCTGTCGAGCCCTGTTCGTGGACCAGTCCCATCCCCCGCATGCCGTCGCCCGGCTACGCGCCGAGCGCCTGGCGCGCAGCGTGAAACCCTTCGTCGCCCGTGGCTCGCGAGCCGAGCGCTGCCCGGCTTGCCGGGTGCAGCCGGATTACTGCCTGTGCGCCTGGCGCCCGCGGGTGGAGGCGCATGCCGGCATGTGCCTGGTGATGCACGACATCGAGGCGCTCAAGCCGAGCAACACCGGCTGGCTGATCGCCGACGTGGTGGCTGACACCCACGCCTTCGGCTGGACGCGCACCGCGGTCGATCCGGCGCTGCCGGCGCTGCTCGCCGAGCCGCAGTGGCAGCCCTACCTGGTGTTTCCCGGCGAGTACGCCGCTCCCGAGCGGGTGGTGGACGAGGTGCATCTGGCGCCGGGCAAGCGGCCGCTGTTCGTGCTGCTGGATGCGACCTGGACCGAGGCGCGCAAGATGTTTCGCAAGAGCCCCTATCTGGACGCGCTGCCGGTGCTCAGCCTGACCCCGGCGCAGCTGTCGCGCTACCGCCTGCGCCGCTCCACCCGCGGCGAGCACCTGTGCACCGCCGAGGTGGCGGCCATGTGCCTGGAACTGGCCGGCGACGCGCAGGCCAGCGAGGCGCTGGACTGCTACCTGGATGCCTTCAGTCAGCATTACCTGGCGGCAAAGCGGCGCCTGCCGCTGGATCTGGACGACGAGCTGCATCAGCGCCTGGCGCGTTTTCGCTGAGCGCGGCCGGCAGCGGCTTGGGCCACAGCTGGGCCAGCAGCATGCCGGCGAACATCAGCGCGCAGCCCAGGTAGCCGCGCAGCGCCAGCACTTCGCCGAGCAGCAGGGCGCCGGCGATGGCGGCGAACACCGCCTCCAGCGAGAGGATGATCGCCGCGTGCGAGGCGATGGCGTGCTGCTGCGCCACCACCTGCAGGGTAAAACCGACGGCCACGCCGAACAGGCCGCCATAGAGGATCGCCGGACCGGCTTTGATAATGCCGTCCAGGGTCGCCGTCTCGAAGACCAGCGCCAGCAGCAGGCTGATCGCGGCGCAGGTGGCAAACTGGATGAATGCCAGACGCAGCGGGTCGTGGCGGCTGGCGAAGAAGCCCACCAGCAGCACGTGCGCGCCCCAGACGAAGGCGCCGGCCAGTTGCAGCCAGTCGCCGGAGGCGACGGTAAAGCCTTCGCCGACGCTGAGCAGGAACATGCCGAGCACCGCCAGGCTGGCGCCCAGCCAGATGCCCAGGCCGCTACGCTGGCCGATCAGCAGGCCGAGGATCGGCACGACTATGACGTACAGCCCGGTGATGAAGCCGGAGTTGGTCACCGTGGTGAACAGCAGGCCGACCTGCTGCAGGTTGATCCCCAGCGACAGCGCCAGGCCCATCACCACGCCGCCGAGCAGCAGGCCGCGGCTCAGCGGCGCCGCCGGGCCTCGGCTGCGCCGTTGCAGCAGGGCCAGCAGCGGCAGCAGCACCAGGCTGGCCAGGGCGAAACGCAGGCCGGTGTAGAGGAAGGGGCCGATGCTGTCCATGCCCAGGCGCTGAGCGACGAAGGCGCTGCCCCAGATCATCGCGGTGATCAGCATCAACAGGTCGGCGCGCAGGGCTTGGCTCGGCATGGCGGTGTCTCGGCGGGCAAAGCGGCGAATCGTGCCGCAAAGCGCGGCGCTTGACCACCCCGTCACGGCTCGGCATGCTGGGCGCCGCCGTCGCTCCGTGTGGGGAGCCTGCCGCGTCGAGTGCGCAGGCTTGAGCGGGTCGTCCGGCGCCAGGCGCTGCCATAATCAATGCAGTGCACTCATAACAAGAACAGGATCTGCCAATGGCCGCCTACGAAATCCTGATTGCCGACGACCATCCGTTGTTTCGCAGCGCGCTGCAGCAAGCCCTGACCCTGGGCCTGGGGCCCGAGGTGCGGCTGGTGGAAGCCGCCAGCATCGCCGAGCTGGAAGGCCACCTGGCCGCCAAGAGCGACTGGGACCTGGTTCTGCTCGACCTCAACATGCCCGGCGCCTACGGCTTCTCCGGTCTGGTGCTGCTGCGCGGGCAATACCCGCAGATTCCCGTGGTGATGATCTCCGCGCAGGAGGAGGCCTCGGTGGTCAACCGCTCCCGCGAGTTCGGCGCCAGCGGCTTCATCCCCAAGTCCAGCCCGCTGGAAACCATCCAGCAGGCCGTGCGCCAGGTGCTCGACGGCGATACCTGGTGGCCGCCGCTGGCCGAGGAGGGCGCGCCGGTGTCGGCCGAGGCCAAGGCCGCCAGCGCCGGCCTGGCCAGCCTGACGCCGCAGCAGTTCCGCGTGCTGACCATGGTCTGCGAAGGCCTGCTGAACAAGCAGATCGCCTATGAACTGAGCGTCTCCGAGGCCACGGTCAAGGCCCACGTCACCGCCATCTTCCGCAAGCTCGGGGTGCGCACCCGCACCCAGGCGGCGCTGCTGCTGCAGCAGATGGAGTCGATTCCGGGTTAATGGCCCAGGCGGACGCAAGCGTTCGCCGTGTAAGACGGGGGACAAGCTTGCGGCATGTCCACCCTAGGCAATCGACGGCAGGACGATCTGATCACTGCGCGCCACCCCGACGGTGAGCGCGCGGCACTGTTCGAGAAACTCGCGCATGGCCGCGGTCTGGTACTTCTGCTTGTGCCAGATGAAGTAGAACTGCCGGCGCAGGTCCAGCTGCGGCGTCTCCACCGGCACCAGGCTGCCGCGGCGGAAGGCGTCGCGCAGCGCCAGGCGCGAGATGCAGCCGATGCCCAGGCCCGACTCCACCGCGCGTTTGATTGCCTCGGTGTGTTCCAGCTCCAGGCGGATATTCAGGCTGCGCGGGTGATGGCGCATGGCCTGGTCGAAGGTCAGGCGGGTGCCCGAGCCCTGCTCGCGGAGAATCCAGGCCTCGTGCGTGAGCTCCTCCAGCGTCGCCGTGCCGCGCGCGGCGAGGGCATGCTGCGGCGCGCAGAACACCACCAGTTCGTCCTCGACCCAGGGCTGCACCTCGATGTCCGGGTGCTGGCAGTCGCCTTCGATCAGGCCCAGGTCCAGCTCGTAGTGGGCGATCTGCTGCACCACGTGGGCGGTGTTGTGCACCTGCAGCTTCACCCGGCATTCGGGGTGGCGCTGCATGAAACTGCCGATCAGCAGGGTGGCCAGGTAGTTGCCCACGGTGAGGGTGGCGCCGACGTTGAGCGAGCCGAAGCCGCTCTTGCCGCCGAGCAGGCGTTCGATCTCGCGCGCCTGGTCGAGCAGCGCCACCGCCTGCGGCAGCAACTGGCGACCCAGGGCGTTGAGCGCCAGGCGCTTGCCGGCGCGGTCGAACAGCTGGCAGTCGGAGTGGCGCTCCAGCTCGGTCAGCGAGGTGCTGGTGGCCGATTGCGACAGCGCCAGCGACTCGGCCGCGCGCGAGACGCTTTCCTGCTGGGCCACGGCGACGAAGACCTGGAGTTGTCTGAGAGTAAATCGCATATCGATATAACCGATAACCTATATCTTGATAATCCACTTAACAGATATTCTGCGCCCGCCTAGAATGCCGCGCAATTCGTCTTTTTTGGTTCCCGTCCGCGCGAGGAAGTCCGCATGAGCAATATGAACGTCGAGCGTGTGCTCAGCGTCCACCACTGGAACGACACCCTGTTCAGCTTCAAGTGCACCCGCGACCCGGGCCTGCGCTTCGAGAACGGCCAGTTCGTCATGATCGGCCTGCAGCAGCCCAACGGTCGTCCGCTGATGCGCGCCTACTCCATCGCCAGCCCGAACTACGAGGAGCACCTGGAGTTCTTCAGCATCAAGGTGCCGGACGGCCCGCTGACCTCGCAGCTGCAGCACCTCAAGGAAGGCGACGAGATCGTCATCAGCAAGAAGCCCACCGGCACCCTGGTGCTCGACGACCTGCTGCCGGGCAAGCACCTCTACCTGCTGTCCACAGGCACCGGCCTGGCGCCGTTCATGAGCGTGATCCAGGACCCGGAAACCTACGAGCGTTTCGACAAGGTGATCCTGGTGCACGGCGTGCGCTACGTGAACGAGGTGGCCTACCGCGAGTTCATCACCGAGCACCTGCCGCAGAACGAGTTCTTCGGCGAGGCGCTCAAGGGCAAGCTGATCTACTACCCGACCGTGACCCGCGAGCCGTTCGAGAACCAGGGCCGCCTGACCGACCTGATGCGCAGCGGCAAGCTGTTCGCCGACATCGGCCTGCCGCCGATCAACCCGCAGGACGACCGCGCGATGATCTGCGGCAGCCCGAGCATGCTCGACGAGACCAGCGAAGTGCTCGACGGCTTCGGCCTGAAGATCTCCCCGCGCATGGGTGAGCCGGGCGACTACCTGATCGAGCGCGCCTTCGTCGAGAAGTAAGACCGCAGCGAAAACGACAAAGCCGCCCACTGGGCGGCTTTGTCGTTGTAGGGCCGTAGGGTGCGTCGTGCGCACCAACCCTTCATGGAAGCCCGGGGATGGCCCCCGGCGGCGTTACAGACGCTTGGCCTCGAGGATCAGCACCGGCTCGCGCGGCACGTTCTGGTGCATGCCGCGGTTGGCGGTGGGCACCTGGGCGATCTTGTCCACCACCTCCATGCCGCGGGTCACCTTGCCGAACACCGCGTAGCCGAAGTCGCGCGAGCCGTGGTCGAGGAAGGCGTTGTCCTTGTGGTTGATGAAGAACTGGCTGGTGGCCGAGTCGCGTACCTGGGTACGGGCCATGGCCAGGGTGCCGCGCACGTTGTGCAGGCCGTTGTCGGCTTCGTTCTTGATCGGCGTGTCGGTGTCCTTCTGCTGCATCTGCGCATCGAAGCCGCCGCCCTGGACCATAAAGCCGGGGATCACCCGGTGGAACTGGGTGCCGGCGTAGAAGCCGCTGTCGACGTACTTGAGGAAGTTGGCGGTGCTGATCGGCGCCTTGTCGGCAGCCAGCTCCACCTCGATCTCACCGAGGCTGGTGGTCAGCAGCACCTTGGGATTGTCCGCCGCCAGCAGGCTGGTGGAGAGCAGCAGGGAACAGGCGGCGAAGACGAGTTGCTTGAGCATGATGGTCAGTTTTCCTTGTTGGCGGTTTCTTCGAGAAAGGCGAGCAGGGCGCTGTTGAAGCGTTCGGGTTGATCCAGCGGGGTGGCGTGGCGCGAATTTTCGATCACCAGCAGGCGCGCGTCGGGCAGTTCGGCGACGTACTCGCGCTTGCGTTCGACCGGGGTGTAGTCGCGGTCGGCGCTGATCACCAGGGTAGGACAGGTGATGCGGCTCAGGCGTTCCCGCACGCCCCAGCCGATGATGGCGTCGAGGCTGGCCAGGTAGGCGCGCTTGTCGTTCTGCGGCCAGCGCTCTTCGATCTTGCGTCGCAGTTCGGCCTGCTCCGGCCTGGGGAACAGCAGCTTGCCCAGGGCCTTGGCGATGGTCTCCAGGCTGAGCAGGCGCGACAGCGTCCAGCGCTTGCCGATTTCCAGCCAGTCGCGCGGGCTTTTCGCCTTCACCTCCGGGCCGCTGTTGACTATGGTCAGGCTGCGCAGCAGCTCCGGGCGGTCGACGCCGAGCTGGAAGCCGATCATGCCGCCCATGGAAATGCCCACCAGGTGCACCGGCGGCAGTTGCAGGTGTTCGATCAGCGCGGCCACGTCATCGGCGAAATCGGCGATGCGATAGGCCTCGCGCAGTTTGTCCGAGCGGCCATGGCCGCGCACGTCGAGCGCCAGCACGCGGTAGTGCTGGCTGAGCACGGGAATCTGGTACTCCCAGTCGCGGGTGCTCGAGCCCAGGCCGTGCACCAGCAGCAGCGGCGCGCCGTGGCCGTAGTCCTCGTAGTGCAGCTGGCAACCGTCGTTGTCGAAGTAGGGCATGGCCGGGGTCTCAGTTGGGCGACTGTGGGGCGGCGAAGGCGGCATCCAGGGGGGCGGCGTCGAAGTTCTTGATCAGCTCGATGAGAATCTGCGTGGCCGGGCCGAGCACCCGTTCCTTGTTGCTGTAGAGGAAGAAGCGCGGCTTGCGCGTGCCGCCCTGGGCCAGCGGCAGCGGCTTGAGCAGGCCCTCGTCCAGCTCGCGGGCGATCAGGTGGCGCGGCAGCCAGGCGAAGCCCAGGCCGCTGCCGACGAAGGTGCGCGCGGTGGGCAGGCTGCCGACGGTCCAGCGTTGTTCGGCACCGAGCCAGCCGCTGTCGCGCGGCTGCACCCGGCCGCTGTCGCGGACCACCACCTGCATCTGGGTTTCCAGGTCCTGGAAGCTCAGCTCGCGCTGCAGGCGGTGCAGGGCATGCTCCGGGTGGGCCACGGCGATAAATTCCACCTCGCCCAGTTCCTGCGGCAGGTAGCCGGTGATGTTGAGGGCGCTGATGGCCAGGTCGGCGGAGCCTTCGAGCAGCACCTCCTCGACGCCGGACAGCACCTCCTCGCGCAGGCGCACGCGGCAGCCGCGGCTCTGCGGCATGAAGGCCGACAGCGCGCGGACGATATTGGCGGTGGGGTAGGCGGCGTCCACCACCAGGCGCACCTCGGCTTCCCAGCCCTGCTCCATATGGTGGGCCAGGTCTTCCAGCTGGCTGGCCTGCTTGACCAGTTGCCGCGAACGGCGCAGCAGCACGTCGCCGGCCTCGGTGAGCACCGCCTTGCGCCCGTCGATGCGCAGCAGCGGCACGCCGAGCTGCTCCTGCATGCGCGCCACGGTGTAGCTGACCGAGGATTGCGAGCGGTGCAGCACCTCGGCGGCCTGGGCGAAGCCGCCCTGGTCGACCACCGCCTGCAGCGTGCGCCATTGATCCAGGGTTACACGGGGAGCCTTCATTGCTTTGTCCTGTCTCTGCCGGCAGACGGGTTCTATCGCCGGCGATATCCACCTACACTGGCGCTTCCCCGTTGGAGAGCGTCGATGAAAAAACTCTGCTGCCTGCTGTTCGTCCTGTTGCCGCTGGGCGCCCATGCCTACCCCATCGAGCTGGACAAGCAGCTCAACGGTGCCGAGGTGTCCGCCAGCACCCAGGAGATCGACCACAACATGGCGGCGCTGATGCTCTACAACTATGGTCAGAGCGAGGCCGAATGCACCGCGGTGTTCCGCAACGGCCCCGAAGCGCCGCGGACCCGTCGGGCCGCGCTGGCGCCGGGGGCGAACACCAATCTGACGGTCAAGTTCACCCGCAGTGTGATTCGCCTGCGGGTCAGCCTGACCTGTGGCCTCAAGTAAGCAGAGCCTAGTGCCGGGGCATAGATAAATCAACTTTGTCGATATATGTAAGCGGATATTTGCGCTTTTTAATCGATAGTTGCGACTCTAATCTCTGCTCCATCGATCTCTACCCACCTCGATGGAGTCTCAAACATGTCCCGTGTTCTGGTTATCGAAAGCAGCGCCCGTCAACAAGGCTCGGTGTCCCGCGAGCTGACCCAGCAGTTCATCGCCAACTGGCAGGCCGCCCATCCCGCCGACCAGATCCAGGTACGCGACCTGGCCGCCGAGCCGGTGCCGCACCTGGACGCCACCCTGCTGGGCGGCTGGATGACCCCGGCCGAGCAGCAGAGCGAGGCGGAGAAGGCCGCGCTGGCACGCTCCAACCAGCTCACCGACGAGCTGCTGGCCGCCGACGTGCTGGTGCTGGCCGCGCCCATGTACAACTTCGCCATCCCCAGCACCCTGAAAGCCTGGCTGGACCACGTACTGCGCGCCGGGGTCACCTTCAAGTACAGCGAAACCGGCCCGCAGGGCCTGCTCAGTGGCAAGCGCGCCTTCGTCCTCACCGCCCGCGGCGGCATCTACGCCGGCAGCGGCCTGGATCACCAGGAACCCTACCTGCGCCAGGCGCTGGCCTTCATCGGCATCCACGAGGTGCAGTTCATCCATGCCGAAGGCCTGAACCTGGGCAGCGAGTTCAGTGCCAAGGGGCTGGCCCAGGCCAAGGCCAAGCTGGCGGCCGTGGCCTGATCGCGACTCCACTCTCCTGAGCGCCCGCATCCGGGCGCGTTCGCCGGCCGGTGCCCGAGGGTGCGGGCCGGCTTTTTCGTCTGATCCGGGGCAAAACCGGAGACATTCACGCGGATCCTCCCGGATTGCGACCGCAGTCCACCCTGTTCGCGGCCCAGGCCGCTGCGACGGATTGTCCGGCACGGGCGAACGCGCTAAGGTCGCCGCCTTAGTTGTCTGGAGCTCGCCGTGCGCTACCTGCTGATTGTGACCCTGCTGTGGGCCTTCTCCTTCAGCCTGATCGGCGAGTACCTGGCCGGGGCGGTCGACAGCTACTTCGCCGTGCTCAGCCGCATCCTCATCGCCGGGCTGCTGTTCGTGCCGCTGACCCGCTGGCGCGGCCAGGCGCCGGCCTTCGTGCGCGGCATGCTGCTGATCGGCGCGTTGCAGTTCGGCGTCACCTATGTCTGCCTGTACCTGAGCTTCAACCTGCTGACGGTGCCCGAGGTGCTGCTGTTCACCATCCTCACGCCGCTGCACGTGACCCTGATCGAGGACGCCCTTAATCGCCGCTTCAACCCCTGGGCGCTGCTCGCCGCGCTGGTGGCGGTGCTGGGCGCCGGGATCATCCGCTACGACGGCGTCAGCCAGGGGTTCCTGCTCGGCTTCCTGCTGCTGCAACTGGCCAACTTCACCTTCGCCGCCGGCCAGGTGCTGTACAAGCACCTGCTGTTGCGCCACCCCTCGAACGAGCCGCAGTACCGGCGTTTCGGCTTCTTCTATCTGGGTGCGCTGCTGGTGGCGTTGCCGGCCTTCCTGCTGCTGGGCAATGCCGAGCGCCTGCCGAGCACGCTGCTGCAGTGGAGTGTGCTCGCCTGGCTCGGCGTGGTGGCCTCGGGCCTGGGGCTGTACTGGTGGAACCAGGGCGCCAGCCTGGTCGACGGCGGCACCCTGGCGGTGATGAACAATGCGCTGGTGCCGGCCGGCTTGCTGGTCAATCTGCTGATCTGGAACCATGACGCCGATCTGCTGCGCCTGGCCCTGGGCGGTGCGGTGATCGTCGCCTCGCTGCCGCTGGCCGGCCTCGGCCGGACGCGGCTACTGCAGGGCAGGGTGGCCTGATGCACCTGTCCGGGCGTGGGGTGGCGCTGTCGGTGGGCGCCTCGCTGCTGTTCGCCGTGCTGCCCGGTTACGTGCAACTGCTGGCGCCGCTGGACGGCATCCAGATCTTCGCCCAGCGCGTGCTCTGGTCGATTCCGGTGGTGCTGTTGCTGGTGCTGCTGACCCGCCAGGGGGCGCTGCTGCGCGAGACCTTCGCCCGCCTGCGCCGCGAGCCGTTGCTGCTGGCCGCCTGGCCGCTGGCGGCGGTGCTGATCGGCGTGCAGTGGGGACTGTTTCTCTGGGCGCCATTGGCCGGGCGCATGCTCGAGGTGTCGCTGGGCTACTTCCTCCTGCCGTTGGCCATGGTCCTGGCCGGGCGGCTGTTCTACGACGAACGCCTGCGCCCGCTGCAGCAACTGGCGGTGGCCTGCGCCGTGCTCGGCGTGCTGCACGAACTGTGGCGCAGCCAGGCGTTCTCCTGGCTGACCCTGGTCACCGCGCTGGGCTACCCGCCGTATTTCATGCTGCGCCGCTGGATGCGCCTGGACGCATTGTCGGGCTTCGTGCTGGAGATGCTGATGCTGGCGCCCTTGGCGATCTGGCTGATCGTCGCTTACGCCCCGGTGGGCGCCTTCGAGGAGCGGGCCGCGCTCTGGCTGCTGGTGCCCGGCATGGCGCTGATCGGCACCCTGGCCTTCGCCGCGATGATGGCTTCCAGCCGCCTGCTGCCGCTGGGGCTGTTCGGCATCCTAAGTTACGTCGAGCCGGTGCTGCTGTTCGGCGTGGCCCTGCTGGTGCTCGGCGAGTCCTTCGATGCCGGGCAATGGCTGACCTACCTGCCGATCTGGCTGGCGGTGCTGCTGGTTGGTTGGGACAGCGCCCGGCTGCTGCGCAAGCAGCAGCGCGGGCACTGATCAGGCGGCGCTGCTGCGCGGCATGGGAATCTGCGTCGGCTGGCTGGCCTGCTTCTTCACCTGGTAGTGCAGCTGCACCGTGCCGCTGTTGAAGCGCCGCTGGTCGCTCAGCACCAGGCTGCGCTCCATGCCGCTGGCCAGCAGCGGAATGCCGGCGCCGAGCAGGTGCGGTACCAGGTTGATCACCACCTCGTCGAGCAGGCCGGCGGTGTAGCAGGTGCCCGCCAGGGAGCTGCCGCCGACCAGCCAGATGCGCTGGAACTTGGCTTCCTTCAGCGCCGCCACGGCCTGCCCCGGCGTGCAGTGGGTCAGCTGCACCTCGGTCGCCGCACGCGGCAACTGGGAGCGGGTGAGCACCACGCAGGGCTTGCCCGGATAGGGCCAGGGCCCACCGCGCTTGAGCAGCGCCTCGTAGGTGCCGCGACCCATCAGCAGGGCGTCGATGCTGGAGTAGAAGTACTGAAAGCTGTATTCCTCGTCCGGTTGGCGCTGGGCTTCGAACCAGTCGAGGCGACCATCGGGGCGGGCGATATAGCCATCGAGGCTTGAGGTGACGTGGTAGATCAGCGAGGGGTTCATCATGCCTCCGCAACAAAGCGTCTTAGCGTTGGAGCGATGCGTAGGCGACAAGTTCAGCGGGCGCCGCGACCGCTGGTCGGCGGCGCCCGGGGCTCTGGTTTAGTCCAGCACGTTCCTCAATACCTCATAGACGATCCCGGTGGCGATTGCCACCAGCACCACGTCGCGGCCCACCTGTTTCCACTCGTAACCCTCGTAATAGGGCAGGCGCGCCGACAGACGGCTGTCGAAGTTCTTGGCGATGCCCGGCGGCAGCGGCTTGCCGCGGGCCAGGTTCTTGGCGATGCCGGGCGGCAGAGCGGAGGTCGGGCCGATCAGCTGGCGGTTGTCGCCGAGCACGATGCGCACCTGGCCGATATCCACGGTCGGACCGCGCAGGTCGATCTGCACCTCGTCGTGGCCGCCGCCATGCTTGCCCTTGCCCGGCGGCGGGCTGGCCAGCAGTGGCGAGGCGACCAGCAGCAGACTGAGGCCGAGCGCGAGGGGAGTTCGGGTTATGGCAGGCATGGGCAGAGCTCCAGCGAAGGGGTGTGCCGATTAGAACGCCGCGGCCGGGGCGGTTCAAGCCTCCGGCGTCGGCGCCGCCGGCGATTGTGACGGCAGTCTTTGACTCAGCGCCTGCAGGCCCTGGCGCAGGTCGTTGCCGGCCGGCTGCTGGTACAGCGCCAGGTCGAACTCCGGCAGCAGGGCCAGCAGGTAGTCGAAGATGTCGCTCTGGATGCGTTCGTACTCCAGCCAGTTGGTGGTGCCGGTGAAGCAGTAGATCTCCAGCGGGATGCCTTCGGCGCCGGGTTGCAGCTGGCGCACCATGCAGGTCATGTCCTGGCGGATCTGCGGGTGGCTCTTCAGGTAGGCCTCGGCGTAGGCGCGGAAGGTGCCGATATTGGTCATGCGCCGGCGGTTGGCCGAGGGGCCGTTCTCGGCCTTGTGCTCGGCGTTCCACTGGCGCAGCTCGGCCTGCTTGTGGCCGAGATAATCGGTGAGCAGGCGCACGCCGGCCAGGCGCTGCTCCTCGGCGGCGTCGAGAAAGCGCACCAGGCCGGCGTCCAGGTGCAGGCTGCGCTTGATCCGTCGGCCGCCGGCCTGGGTCATGCCGCGCCAGTTCTTGAACGACTCGGCCATCAGCCGCCAGGTGGGAATGGAGACGATGGTCTTATCGAAGTTCTGCACCTTGACCGTGTGCAGGCTGATGTCCACCACGTCGCCGTCGGCGCCGACCTGGGGCATCTCGATCCAGTCGCCGACGCGCAGCGAGTCGTTGCTGGTCAGCTGCACGCCGGCGACGAAGGACAGCAGGGTGTCCTTGTACACCAGCAGGATCACCGCCGACATCGCGCCGAGGCCGGACAGCAGCAGCAGCGGCGAGCGGTCGATCAGGGTGGCGACTATGACGATGGCGGCGAACACGTACAGCAGCATCTTGGCCAGCTGCACGTAGCCCTTGATCGAGCGGGTGCGCGCGTGCGGGGTGCGTGCGTAGAGGTCGAGCAGGGCGTTGAGCAGGGCGCTGAGGGCCAGGGTCAGCGACAGCAGGGTGAAGGCCAGGGCCAGGTTGCGCAGGAAGTGCTCGGCCTTGTCGCTCAGCTCCGGCACCAGCACCAGGCCGAACTGCACCAGCAGCGACGGCACCATCTGCGCCAGGCGGTTGAACACCTTGTTGTGGCGCAGGTCCTCCAGCCAGAACAGCGCCGGCTGGCGTGCCAGCAGCTTGCTCGCATGCAGGATCAGAAAGCGCGCCAGGCGTCCGGCCAGCAGCGCCACCAGCAGCAGCACCAGCAGGCCGGTGATGGCGCCCAGCCAGGGGTACTGGTCGAAGTGGTTCCAGAGTTGCTCGGCCTGGCTCAGCAGCTGATCCGTATCCATGGGCGAAAACTACCTGTCGATGCTCGGGAAGGGGCCAATTAGACCATCCCCATGGCATGGGGTCGCAACCTCGGCGGCGCCGCCTTGCAAAGAAATTCGGCCGCGGCGGCGGAAACCGTTAGGCTATGCACCGTTTTGTCGATTCTTCGAGGTAGTGCCCCCGTGTTTGCCCAATTCGCCCTGCATGAACGCCTGCTGAAAGCCGTGGCCGAGCTTAATTTCGTCGAGCCCACCCCGGTGCAGGCGGCAGCGATTCCGCCTGCGCTGGAGGGCAAGGATCTGCGGGTGATCGCCCAGACCGGCAGCGGCAAGACCGCCGCCTTCGTCCTGCCGTTGCTCAACCGCCTGCTCGGTGATGGCAACTCGCAGCAGCGCGTGAGCATCCGGGCGCTGATCCTGCTGCCGACCCGCGAGCTGGCCCAGCAGACGCTGAAGGAAGTCGAGCGCTTCGCCCAGTTCACCTTCCTCAAGGCCGGCCTGGTCACCGGCGGCGAGGACTTCAAGGTGCAGGCCGCGATGATGCGCAAGATCGACATCCTGATCGGCACCCCGGGGCGCCTGATCGAACACGCCAACGCCGGCAACCTGCCGCTGAACGAGGTCGAGGTGCTGGTGTTCGACGAGGCCGACCGCATGCTCGACATGGGCTTCGCCGAGGACGCCCAGCGCCTGGCCGAAGCCTGTGGGCCGCACCAGACCCTGCTGTTTTCCGCCACCACCGGCGGCAATGGCCTGCGTGAGATGGTCGCCAAGGTGCTCAAGGCGCCGCAGCACCTGATGCTCAACAGCGTCAGCCAGCTCAACGAGGGCACCCGCCAGCAGATCATCACCGCCGACCACAACCATCACAAGGAACAGCTGGTCGACTGGCTGCTGGCCAACGAAACCTATGACAAGGCCATCGTCTTCACCAACACCCGGGTGCAGGCCGACCGCCTCTACGGCAAGCTGGTGGCGGCCGGGGTCAAGGCCTTCGTGCTGCACGGCGAGAAGGACCAGAAGGACCGCAAGCTGGCCATCGAGCGCCTGCGCCAGGGCGCGGTCAAGGTGCTGGTGGCCACCGACGTGGCCGCCCGCGGCCTGGACGTCGACGGCCTGGACCTGGTGATCAACTTCGACATGCCGCGCTCCGGCGACGAGTACGTGCACCGCATCGGCCGCACCGGCCGCGCCGGCGGCGAAGGGCTGGCGATTTCGCTGATCTGCCACGGCGACTGGAACCTGATGTCGAGCATCGAGCGCTACCTCAAGCAGCGTTTCGAGCGGCGCACCGTCAAGGAACTCAAGGGCAGCTACCAGGGGCCGAAGAACCTCAAGGCCTCGGGCAAGGCCGCCGGCAGCAAGAAGAAAAAGACCGACAAGGATGCCAAGAAGGCCGCGCCCAAGCGCAAGTCCGGCCCGCGCCCGGCCGGCAAGCCCTCGGTGCTGGTCAGCGAGGACGGCCTGGCGCCGCTCAAGCGCAAGAAGCCGGCGGCGGAGTAACCGGGCAGGAATGCCATGCTGTGGGAGACGCTTTAGCGGCGAGTCGCGGCTCAAGCCCCTCCCACGGGGTCAATCCACCCCGACGAAGCCGCCGGTCTGGTGCTGCCACAGGCGCGCATACAGGCCGCCGCGGGCGACCAGCTCGGCGTGGCTGCCGCTCTCGACGATGCACCCCTGGTCGATCACCACCAGGCGATCCATGCGCGCGATGGTCGACAGGCGGTGGGCGATGGCGATCACCGTCTTGCCCTGCATCAGCTCGTCCAGGCTGTCCTGGATCGCCGCCTCGACTTCCGAATCCAGCGCCGAGGTGGCTTCGTCCAGCACCAGGATCGGCGCGTCCTTGAGCAGCACGCGGGCGATGGCGATGCGCTGGCGCTGACCGCCGGACAGCTTGACCCCGCGCTCGCCGACCTGGGCGTCCATGCCGCGGCCGCCCTGGCCGTCGTCCAGCAGCGGAATGAAGGCGTCGGCGCGGGCCTTGCGCGCCGCCTCCAGCAGCTGCGCCTCGCTGGCATCCGGCTTGCCGTAGCGCAGGTTGTCGCGGATCGAGCGGTGCAGCAGGGCGGTGTCCTGGGTGACCATGCCGATCTGCGCGCGCAGGCTCTCCTGGCTGACCTGGGCGATGTCCTGGCCATCGACCAGGATGCGTCCGCTCTCCAGGTCGTACAGGCGCAGCAGTAGGTTGACCAGGGTCGACTTGCCGGCGCCGGAGGGCCCGACCAGGCCGATTTTCTCGCCGGCGCGCACGTTCAGGCTGAGCCCGGCGATCACCCCGCCGGCCTTGCCGTAGTGGAAGTGGATGTCCTCGAAACGCACCTCGCCGCGCTCCACCCGCAGCGGCTGGGCGCCCTCCCGGTCGAGCACCTGACGCGGCTGGACGATGGTGTGCATGCCGTCCTGCACCGTGCCGACGTTCTCGAAGATGCCGTTGACCACCCACATCACCCACTCGGCCATGTTGTTGATGCGCAGCACCAGGCCCAGCGCCAGGGCGATGGCGCCGGTGCTGATCGACCCCAGGCTCCACAGCCACAGCGCCAGGGCGCCGGTGGCGACGATCAGCACGCCGTTGAGGCTGGTGATGCTGACATCGAGCAGGGTCACGGTGCGGGTCTGCTGGTGCACCTTGTCCAGCAGTTCCTGCATGGCCTCGCGGGCGTAGCCTTCCTCCTCGCGGGTGTGGGCGAACAGCTTGAGCGTCATCACGTTGCTGTAGCCGTCCACCACCCGGCCCATGACCTTCGAGCGCGCCGCCGAGGCGGCGGCCGAGCGCTGCTTGATGCGCGGCACGAAATGGCGCAGCAGCAGGCAGTAGCCGACGATCCAGGCCAGCAGCGGCAGGATCAGACGCACATCCGCGGCGGCGAACAGGTACAGCGCGCTGCCGGCGTAGACCACCACGAACCACAGCGCGTCGACCAGCTGCATGGCCGACTCGCGCAGGCTCGGCCCGGTCTGCATGATGCGTTGGGCGATACGCCCGGCGAAGTCGTTCTGGAAGAAGCTCAGGCTCTGCTTGAGCACGTAGCGGTGGTTCTGCCAGCGGATCAGGTTGGTCAGCCCCGGATTGACCGCCTGGTTGGCCAGCAGATCGTGCAGGCCGAACACCAGCGGGCGCAGGATCAGCGCCACCAGCAGCATCCACAGCAGCTCGCCGCGGTACTGCTGGAAGAACTCGGCGCTCGGCGTGCGTTGCGCCATGTCGATCAGGCGGCCGAGGAACTCGAACAGCGCCACCTCGATCACCGCGGCGAAGAAGCCCATCACCAGCAGGGCCAGCATCAGCGGCCAGACCTGGCGCAGGTAGTGCAGGTAGAAGCGCACCAGTCCGGCGGGCGGCTGCACGTCCGGGCTGGGTTTGAAGGCGTCGATCAGCGACTCGAAACGGCGGAACAGCATCGCAGGCATCCTGCCTTGATGAAGAGGGTTCGATGTTAGCGCGAGCCCGTCTCACTTAGCAGGGGTTTCTCCAGTTCGCCGGCCCAGGCCAGTAGCGGAACGGGCAGCTGCGGCTGCCAGATGCGCTTGAGCAGCACCAGCAGGTGCTCGGGTTCGCCGCGCTCGAAGGGCAGCCGCTCGATGTGCCGGTGCACCTGCCACTGGCCGTCCTGCAGGCGGGCGAAGTCGAAGCGGAAGGGGTGGAAGCCGGTCATGCCCAGGCGCAGGTCGGTGACGATCAGGCGGTCGCCGATCTGGTCGTAGCGCAGCACGCCGTCGGTGAACCAGGCCAGGCGCCGGTGCGCGGGCGAGTCGAGCAACTGCTCGCGCAGCTGTGTGCCGCGGGGCAGGCGCTGCAGCTGCGGCGGAGCGTCGTCGAACCAGCCGACCAGGGCTTCGTGGTAGTGCTCGCCGTCCAGCACTATGACCCGCCACAGCAGGCTGTTGAGCGGCGTCGGGGTGATGAACAGCTGCTCGGCGACGATGCCCTGGCGCGCCAGTTCGGCCTCCACCCGCTGCTCGGCCATGTATTTGCCGGCCAGGCTGAAACCGATATAGAGCGTGGACAGCGCCAGGGCCACGGCCGGCACCCGCCAGGCCTGTTCGCGCAGGCCGTTGAACAGGCCGACCACGACCGCAACCAGCAGTGGCAGGGTATACAGCGGGTCGATGATGAACAGGCTGGACCAGGCGGTGGGAATCGGCATCAGCGGCCAGAACAGCTGGGTGCCGTAGCTGGTGAAGGCGTCCAGCACGGGGTGGGTGAACAGAATCAGCCAAACGGTGAGCAGCAGGCGCCGCCCCGAATAGCCGGGGTGAGGCCGAAAACGTCTGACCAGCCAGGTCAACAGCAGGGCCAGGCCGCTGAGGACGAACAGCGAATGGCTGAAACCGCGGTGGTAGGTCATGTCCGCCACGGCATCGCCGTAGTCGATGACCACGTCGAGATCTGGCAGGGTGCCGAGCATGGCGCCGTACAGCAGCGCCTTGCGCCCCTGCCAGCGGCCGAGCAGGGCGCCCTGGATGCTGGCGCCGAGTACGGCTTGGGTGATCGAATCCATCAGTTGAGCTCGCGTGAGGGCAGGTCGCTACGTTAGCCGAGGCCGTGGCCGAATGCCGCGGAGAAATTTCAAGCAAAGGTTACAGCGTCAGCGGCTATCCTGACGGCCTGAATCTCGCGGATCCAAGCCATGCTGATCGTCTCCAACGCCGTCCACCTGCCGCTCGAGGAAATCGAGCTGAGCGCCATTCGCGCCCAGGGCGCCGGCGGGCAGAACGTCAACAAGGTGTCCAGCGCCGTGCACCTGCGCTTCGACAGCCAGGCCTCGTCCTTGCCGCCGTTCTACAAGGAGCGCCTGCTGGCGCTGGCCGACAGCCGCATCACCGCGGACGGGGTGGTGATCATCAAGGCGCAGCAGTACCGCACCCAGGAGCAGAACCGCGCCGATGCCCTCGAGCGCCTGGCTGAGCTGATCCGCAGCGCCGGCAAGACCGAGAAGAAGCGCCGCCCGACCAAGCCGACCCTGGGCTCGAAGCAGCGCCGCCTGGACGGCAAGAGCAAGCGCGGGGCGATCAAGGCGGGGCGGGGGCGGGTGGATTTTTAGTCTGTCGTGGTGCGCGCTTGCTTCAACCGCGCCCGGCCAGATAGGCCTGGTAGTCGGGAATGCGGTACTCGTGCTGCTGCTCCAGCAGGCTGCTGCTGAGTAGGTAGTCGGCGCTGCTCTCGTTGCACGCCACCGGGATGTTCCACACCGCGGCGACCCGCAGCAGCGCCTTGATGTCCGGGTCGTGCGGCTGCGGCTCGAAGGGGTCCCAGAAGAACACCAGGATGTCCACGCGCTGCTCGGCGATGCGCGCGCCGAGCTGCTGGTCGCCGCCCAGCGGGCCGCTGATCATGCTTTCCACCGGCAGCCCCAGGCGCTTGCTCAGCAGCAGGCCGGTGGTGCCGGTGGCGAGCAGCTCGTGATGCGCCAGCTTGTAGCGCTGGCGTTCGCACCAGTCGAGGAGAAAGCCCTTGCAGTGGTCGTGGGCCACCAGGGCGATGCGTTTGCGCGCCGGCAGGCTGGCGCTGGTGAAGCTGATACGGCTCATCGACATTCCTCGGTCACATCAGCCGCGCCAGGGCCCGGCAGTTGTCCAGCATGCGGTTGGAGAAGCCCCATTCGTTGTCGTACCAGGCCATCACCTTGAGCAGCTTGCCGCTGGCCTTGGTGTGGTTGGCGTCGAAGATCGACGACAGCGGGTTGTGGTTGAAGTCGCAGGACACCAGCGGCAGGCTGTTGTAGCCCAAGACCGGCGACTGTTCGCTGGCGGCCTTGAGCAGGGCGTTGACCTCCTCGGCGCTGGTCTCGCGCTTGAGCTGCAGGGTCAGGTCGACCAGCGACACGTTGATCACCGGTACCCTGACGGCCATGCCGGTGAGCTTGCCGGCCAGCTCCGGCAGCACCAGGCCGACCGCTTCGGCGGCGCCGGTCTTGGTCGGGATCATCGACTGGGTGGCCGAGCGGGCGCGGTAGGGGTCGCTGTGGTAGACGTCGGAGAGGTTCTGGTCGTTGGTGTAGGCGTGGATGGTGGTCATCAGCCCCTGCTCGATGCCCAGCTCGCGATGCAGCACCTGAGCCACCGGCGCCAGGCAGTTGGTGGTGCAGGAGGCGTTGGAGAGGATCTGCATGGCCGGCGTCAGCACGCCTTCGTTGACCCCGTACACCAGGGTGGCGTCGGCGCCTTTGGCCGGCGCCGAGATCAGCACCTTGCGCGCACCGGCGGCGAGGTGGGCGGCGGCCTTGTCGCGCTCGGTGAACAGCCCGGTGCACTCGAACACCACGTCCACCTGGTGGGCTTTCCAGGGCAGTTCGGCCGGGTTGCGGATGGCGCTGACGGCGATGCGGTCGCCGTTGACCCACAGGCTCTCGCCATCGGCCACCACCTCGCCGGCGAAGGGGCCGTGTACGCTGTCGTGGCGCAGCAGGTGGGCGTTCATGGCGCTGTCGCCCAGATCGTTGATCGCCACCACCTGCAAATGCTGGCGATAATCCTGGGTATAGAGTGCGCGCAGTACGTTGCGGCCGATACGGCCAAAACCATTGATGGCGATTCGCAGGGGCATGGTGAGGGTTCTCGTAATTTTGTTGTTGGAATTACAAGATTATTCGCATGAGACTAGAAATCAAGCCTTTTGAATGGCAGTATTTTGTTAAAACTACAAACAGACGCTAGCTGCTAGCCTGGAGACCCCCATGCATCCCCGCGTTGTTGAAGTCACCGACCGCCTGATCGAGCGCAGCCGCGCCACCCGCCAGCGTTACCTGGCGATGATCCGCGCGGCTGCCAGCGAAGGGCCGCAGCGCGGCAAGCTGCAGTGCGCCAATTTCGCCCATGGCGTGGCCGGTTGCAGCGGCCACGACAAGCAGACCCTGCGCCTGATGGACGCGGCCAACGTGGCCATAGTTTCTGCTTACAACGACATGCTTTCGGCGCACCAGCCCTACGAGCAGTTCCCCGAGCAGATCAAGCAGGCCCTGCGCGAGCTCGGCTCGGTGGGCCAGTTCGCCGGCGGCGTGCCGGCCATGTGCGACGGCGTCACCCAGGGCGAGCCGGGCATGGAGCTGGGCATCGCCAGCCGCGAGGTGATCGCCATGTCCACCGCCGTGGCCCTGTCGCACAACATGTTCGACGCCGCGCTCTACCTGGGCGTGTGCGACAAGATCGTCCCCGGCCTGCTGATGGGGGCGCTGCGCTTCGGCCACCTGCCGTCGCTGTTCGTGCCGGCCGGTCCCATGACTTCGGGCCTGTCCAACAAGGAAAAGGCCGACGTGCGCCAGCGCTACGCCGAGGGCAAGGCCAGCCGCGACGAGCTGCTGGCGGCGGAGATGGCCGCCTACCACGGCCCGGGCACCTGCACCTTCTACGGCACCGCCAACACCAACCAGCTGCTGATGGAGGTGATGGGCCTGCACCTGCCGGGCGCCTCCTTCATCAACCCCGGCACGCCGCTGCGCGAGGCGCTGACCCGCGAGGCGGCGCGCCAGGTCACCCGCCTGACCAAGCAGAGCGGCCAGTTCATGCCGATCGGCGAGATCGTCGACGAGCGCTGCCTGGTCAACTCCATCGTCGCCCTGCACGCCACCGGCGGTTCGACCAACCATACCTTGCATATGCCGGCCATCGCCCGCGCCGCCGGCATCCTGCTGACCTGGCAGGACATGGCCGAGCTCTCCGAGGTGGTGCCGACCCTGGCCCACGTCTATCCCAACGGCAAGGCCGACATCAACCACTTCCAGGCCGCCGGCGGCATGGCCCTGCTGATTCGCGAGCTGCTCGCGGCCGGCCTGCTGCACGAGGAGGTCAACACCGTGGCCGGCCGCGGCCTGTCGCACTACACCCGCGAGCCCTTCCTCGAAGACGGCCAGCTGGTCTGGCGCGACGGCCCCACCGAGAGCCTGGAAGAGAGCGTGCTGCGCCCGGTGGCGCGGCCGTTCTCGCCGGAGGGCGGCCTGCGCCTGATGCAGGGCAACCTCGGTCGCGGGGTGATGAAGGTCTCCGCGGTGGCGCCCGAGCACCAACTGGTGGAGGCGCCGGCGCTGGTGTTCGAAGACCAGCTGGAGCTGGTCGAGGCGTTCAAGGCCGGCAAGCTGGAGCGCGATTTCGTCGCCGTGGTGCGCTTCCAGGGCCCGCGCTGCAACGGCATGCCCGAGCTGCACAAGATGACCCCCTATCTGGGCGTGCTGCAGGACCGCGGCTTCAAGGTGGCGCTGGTCACCGACGGGCGCATGTCCGGCGCCTCGGGCAAGATCCCGGCGGCCATCCATGTCTGCCCCGAGGCCTTCGACGGCGGCCCTCTGGCGCGGGTGCGCGACGGCGACATCATTCGCCTGGACGGCCACAGCGGCGAGCTGCTGCTGAAGGTCGACGAGGCCGAGTGGTCGGCGCGCGAAAGCGCCACGCCGCCGGCGCCGGCGATGGGTTGCGGGCGCGAGCTGTTCGCCTTTATGCGGCATAACTTCAGCAGCGCCGAGCAGGGCGCTAGCGCCTTCACCGCCAGCCTGGAGTCGCTGACGTGAAGCTGGCGCTGGTAGGCGATATCGGTGGCACCAACGCGCGCTTCGCCCTGTGGCGCGACGAGCAACTGGTCGAGGTACGGGTGCTGGCCACCGCCGACCATCCGACCCCCGAGGCGGCGATCCGCACCTATCTGCAGGGCCTGGAGCTGCCACTCGGCGCGGTGGATTCGGTGTGCCTGGCCTGCGCCGGGCCGGTCAGCGGCGACGAGTTCCGCTTCACCAACAATCACTGGCGCCTCAGCCGCAGCGCGTTCTGCCGCGACTTGCAGGCGCGCGAGCTGCTGCTGATCAACGACTTCTCCGCCATGGCCCTGGGCATGACCCGCCTGCGCGAGGACGAGCGTCGGCCGATCTGCCCCGGCCAGGCGCAGGCCGGGCGCCCCTGCGTGGTGATCGGCCCCGGCACCGGCCTCGGCGTCGGTACCCTGCTGGCCACGGCCGGCGGCGGCTGGCAGGCGCTGCCGGGGGAGGGTGGGCACGTCGACCTGCCCATCGCCACGCCGCGCGAGGCCGAGCTGTGGCAGCTGCTGTATCGCCAGCTCGGCCATGTGCGCGCCGAGGACGTGCTCAGCGGCGGCGGCCTGCTGCTGCTGTACCGGGCGCTATGCCAGCTGGACGGCGCCGAGCCGCGCCTGGCCTCGCCGGCCGAGGTGACGGCGGCGGCGCTGGCCGGCGATGCGCTGGCCGGCGCGGTGATCGAGCAGTTCAGCGTCTGGCTTGGCCGCGCCGCCGGCAACCTGGTGCTCAGCCTCGGCGCGCGCGGCGGGGTCTATGTGGTCGGCGGCGTGGTGCCGCGTTTCGCCGAGCTGTTTCTGGCCAGCGGCTTCGCCGCGGCACTGCGCGACAAGGGCTGCATGAGCCATTACTTCGACGGCATCCCGGCCTGGCTGGTGACCGCCGAATACCCCGGCCTGATGGGCGCCGGCGTGGCGCTGCAGCAGGCAGCGGGGTAGGGTGTGCGGGGCCGCCTAGGCCATGCTTACCAAGATTCGTGCAGAACAACCAAAGTGGCGAGATGAGCCAGTCCCGTAGCCCGGATTTCATCCGCGCTATAGAGGCATAACAAGAAAGGTGGCGGACCATGAGCCAGCCCGGAAAATCCATTCTCCTGGTCGATGACGACGCGGAGATTCGCGACCTGCTACAGACCTACCTGAGCCGCGCCGGCTTCGCCGTGCGCGCCGCCTGCGACGGCGCCGGCTTTCGCCAGGCGCTGTGCGCCGAGCCGGCCGACCTGGTGATTCTCGACGTGATGCTGCCCGACGAGGACGGCTTCAGCCTGTGCCGCTGGGTGCGCGAACACCAGCGCTTCGCCCTGGTGCCGATCATCATGCTCACCGCCAGCTCCGACGAGGCCGACCGGGTGATCGGCCTGGAGCTGGGCGCCGATGACTACCTGGGCAAGCCGTTCAGTCCGCGCGAGCTGCAGGCGCGGATCAAGGCGCTGCTGCGTCGCGCGCAGTTCAGCCAGGTGGCGGGCGGCGAGGTGCTGGCCTTCGACCAGTGGCGGCTGGACATGGTCAGCCACCGCCTGTTCCATGCCGATGGCGAGGAGGTGATCCTCTCTGGCGCCGACTTCGCCCTGCTCAAGCTGTTTCTCGATCACCCGCAGCAGATCCTCGATCGCGACACCATCGGCAACGCCACCCGCGGCCGCGAGGTGATGCCGCTCGAGCGCATCGTCGACATGGCGGTCAGCCGTCTGCGCCAGCGCCTGCGCGACACCGACAAGCCGCCGCGGCTGATCCGCACCGTGCGCGGCAGCGGCTACCTGCTGGCGGCCCAGGTGACGGCGCAGCATGGCTAGCTGGCGGCGCTGGTTGCCGGTGCCGCGCTCGCTGCTCGGGCGCATGCTGCTGCTGACCCTGCTGGTGGTGCTGCTGGCGCAGGCGCTGTCCAGTTTCATCTGGGTCTCGCAGCTGCGCGCCAGCCAGATGGAGGGCCTGCTCACCAGCGCGCGCAGCCTGGCGCAGTCGATGGCTGCCAGCGTCAGCTACTTCCGCTCGCTGCCGATCGGCTACCGGCCGCTGGTGCTCGACCAGTTGCGCAACATGGGCGGCACGCGCTTCTTCGTCTCGCTCAACGACAAGCCGCTGCAGATGCAGGTGCTGCCGCCGACGCCGCGCAAGCGCGCGGTACTCGAGGCGGTCGAGGCCACCCTGCGCGAGCGTCTGGGCAGCGGCCTGGACATCTCCCTGCAGTTCGTCAGCCCGGAGGACCTGCGTATCTTCAACAGCGGCCTGAAACTCGACGAGCTGCCGCGTTCCTGGGCGCACTACGCGCTGAGCCTGGAGCCGCTCAATCCGCCGGTACTGGTGACGCAGATCCGGATCGCCGAGGGCGAATGGCTGTACCTGGCGTCCTTGCTGCCCGAGCCCTATGTCGGCCTGGAGCAGCAGGGCCTGCCGGCGCAGCAGCTGTGGTTCATCATCCTCACCAGCAGTTTTTTGCTGCTGTTCATCGGCATCCTGGTGCACTGGCAGAGCCGTCCGCTCAAACGCCTGGCGCGGGCGGCGCGGGAAATGTCGCTGGGCAGCGAGGTCGAGCCGCTGGCCGAGGCCGGCGGCAGCGAGGTGGTGGAGGTCAGCCGCGCCTTCAACGCCATGCGCGAGCGCATCGGCCGTTACCTCAACGAGCGCAGCCAGCTGTTCAGCGCCATCTCCCACGATTTGCGCACGCCGATCACCCGCCTGCGCCTGCGCGTCGAGCTGCTCGACGACGAGGTGCTGCAGGCCAAGTTCGGCCGCGACCTGGACGAGCTGGAGATGCTGGTCAAGGGCGCGCTGCAGTGCGTCAAGGACACCGACATCCACGAGAACATCGAGCCGGTCGACCTCAATCACCTGCTGCACGGGGTGGTCGAGCCCTACCTGGGTAACGGTCGGGTCACGCTCGCCGGCAGTGCGCTGGCGCCCTATCCGGGCAAGCCGCTGGCGCTCAAGCGCTGCATCGGCAACCTGGTGGACAACGCACTGAAATACGGCGAGCGCGCCCACCTGCAGATCGAGGACGACGGCCAGGCCTTCGTCCTGCACGTCGACGACGAAGGCCCGGGGGTGCCGGAACAGCGCCTGGAGCAGGTGTTCGAGCCGCATTTCCGCCTGGCCGGGCAGCAGCAGGGCTACGGCCTGGGCCTGGGCATCGCGCGCAATATCGCCCACAGCCACGGCGGCGAGCTGAGCCTGCGCAACCTGCGCGAGGGCGGCCTGCGGGTGACCCTGAGTTTGCCCAGGTAGGGTGCGCCCCGCGATCCGCCCTGTGGGAGCAGCTTCAGCCGCAGACGCCGCGGCTCAGATCCCCTGGGGAATCTCTTCGCCGCCGAGGGCGCTGAACAGCTCGGGGAGGAACTCCACCAGGGTCATCATCATCAGGGTGAAGCTGGCGTCCTGCTGCGCCAGGGCGTCTTCGCCGCCATCCTGTTCGGCCTGCTCCTGGAGAATGTCCTCGAAGCGCAGGCGCTTGATCACCAGCTTGTCGTCGAGCACGAACGACAGCTTGTCCTGCCAGGCCAGCGACAGCTGGGTGACCTGCTTGCCGGTGGACAGGTGCAGCTGGATCTCCTCGCTGGTCAGGTCCTGGCGCTTGCAGCGCACCACGCCGCCGTCCTCGTGGGTGTCGCGCAGCTCGCACTCGTCGAGCACATAGAAGCCCTCGGCGGCCTTCTGCGTCTTCAGCCAGTCGGTGAGGGTGGCGGTCGGCGCGATCTTCACCGACAGCGGGCGCACCGGCAGGGAACCGATGGCCTCACGCAGGGTGGAGAGCAGGTCTTCGGCCTTCTTGGCGCTGGCGCTGTCGACCAGGATCAGGCCCTGCTTCGGCGCGATGGCGGCGAAGGTGCCGGACTTGCGGATAAAGGCGCGCGGCAGGAAGGCCTGGACGATCTCGTCTTTCAACTGATCGCGCTCCTTCTTGTACACCTTGCGCATCTGGCTGTTCTCGATCTCGTCGACCTTCTCCTTCAGCGCGTCGCGCACCACCGAACCGGGCAGGATGCGTTCTTCCTTGCGCGTGCCGATCAGCAGGAAGTCGCCGCTGACATGCACCAGCGGCGCATCGGCGCCCTTGCCGAAGGGCGCGCTGAAGCCGTAGGTGGTCAGCTCCTGGCTGGCGCAGGGACGCGCCGGCTTGCTCGCCAGCGCGGTTTCCAGCGCGTCGGCATCGAAGGGGATGTCCTGGGTGAGGCGATAGACCAGCAGGTTACGAAACCACATGAGCGGGTGACTCTCCATTGGCGTGATGGTCGCGGGGCGGCGCTCGGGCTGCAGGTGGCGCGCCGCGACGGGAAGGGGGGCGGGTGGTCGCGAGATCGCGGCCTGGCCGCCAGCGCAAAGCGCGCATTATTCTCCCCTCGCGGGCTCAGGCCAACCCTGGCATCGGGCCAGCGGGAAAATTCCCGGGTCTCGCCTAAGTTCTTGCTGGAGCGATAGAATTTTTTTGCATCGGGGCTTGCCAAGGTGCAGATCGCTCTCTAGAATGCGCCCCACTTCGAGAGTGAAGGGTGATTAGCTCAGCCGGGAGAGCATCTGCCTTACAAGCAGAGGGTCGGCGGTTCGATCCCGTCATCACCCACCAATCTCGCAGTTACGCGCAGCGGTAGTTCAGTCGGTTAGAATACCGGCCTGTCACGCCGGGGGTCGCGGGTTCGAGTCCCGTCCGCTGCGCCATTCTTCTCCTCGCTCCATCCCCTCCTGTGACGCCTCTTCGGCATTCGCCGAAAACCTCAGAAAATTCCTTTGTTTGCTTGAACTTATGCGCATCGCTCGGCTCCTATGCCGTAGCCAGTGATCGCGGCGGACTGCTAAGCTCGCGCTTTCACACGACGGCCTTTGGGCGCATCTACAAGGAACAAGCATGAAACAGCATCGTTTGGCGGCGGCGGTAGCCCTGGTGGGCCTGGTGCTCGCCGGTTGCGATTCGCAAACCAGCGAAGTCGAACTCAAGACCCCGGCGCAGAAAGCCTCCTACGGCATCGGCCTGAACATGGGCCGCAGCCTGTCCGAGGAAGGCATGGACGATCTGGACTCCAACGCCGTCGCCCAGGGCATCGAGGATGCGCTGGCGAAGAAAGAGCCGCGCATCAAGGACGAGGACATGATCGAGGCCTTCTCCTTCCTGCAGACCCGTGCCGAAGAGCGCATGGCGGCACTGAACAAGGAAGCGGCCGAAGCCGGCAAGAAGTTCCTCGAGGAAAATGGCAAGCGCGAAGGCGTGGTCACCACCGAATCCGGTCTGCAGTACGAAGTGGTGAAGAAGACCGACGGTGCCCAGCCCAAGGCAACCGACGTGGTGACCGTGCACTACGAAGGCAAGCTGACCGACGGCAGCGTATTCGACAGCTCGGTCGCGCGCGGCAGCCCCATCGACCTGCCGGTGGGCGGGGTGATTCCGGGTTGGGTCGAAGGCCTGCAGCTGATGCACGTCGGCGAGAAGTACAAGCTGTACATCCCCAGCGAACTGGCTTACGGCGAGCAGAGCCCGTCGCCGGCGATCCCGGCCAACTCGGTGCTGGTGTTCGATCTGGAGCTGATCGGCATCAAGGAACAGGCTGCCGCGGAGTAACACCCGGCAGTTCGACGCAGCGCCCCGTCTCGACGGGGCGTTGCCGTTTCTGACGGTCGAGAAATCGACCTGTGGGGCTTGTGTTCGGTCGCAGGTGTTACGCTTATGCACATTATGGGAAGCATTCCCAACAAGGGTTCGTTACACTCCAGGGCTCGCTAAGTCAATTTTCAAGTGATTGATTTTATTGAATTTTGTGGGCTGGGCAAAAAATGCCCGATCTGTCCGCAGGCCGCATGCCACGGGGCTTTGATAAGCTTGTCGAACGCCTGTTAACAGGTTTATCCACAGCTTCGGTGGATAAGCCGAGCAAGCCCAGGCGGCGCCTGGGTTACGAGGAGGACCGATGAAAACTCCGTGGAAACTGGCGCGTTACCTGCCCATGGCGGCGCGTTTCCTGCGCGAGGGACGCCTGCCGGAACTGCTCCGCGCCCTGGGCGACAAGCGCACGCCGCAGGGTGCCCGCTTCGCCGGGCTGCGCGAGGATCTGCGGCTGTTGCGCGCGCTGTGCCTGGCCTGGCTGAAGGGCGATTACCGGCAGATCAGCAGCCAGGCGCTGCTGATGGTGGTGGCCGCCTTGCTGTATTTCCTCTCCCCGCTGGATGCCATACCCGATTGGCTGGTGGGGCTGGGTTTCATCGACGATCTGGCCGTGCTGGCCTGGGTGCTGCGTACCTGGCGCGGCGAGCTGGACTCCTTCAAGGCCTGGCGGGCAGCGCAGACGCCCGAGCAGCTGGCGCTTATCGAGCGCTTGCCGCCTGCGCCGCCGGCGAGTCCGCAGCGCTCCTGAGCGCCTCCTCCAGCCATTGCTCAATCCGGCCCTGGTCGCGCAGCTCCACCAGCAGCGCGTCCAGGCGTTTGGCCGCCACCGGCAGGTGCGGCCCGTAGGCGCAGTGCACCTGATAGCGCTGTACCACCCAGGGACTGAAATCCAGGCGCAGTTGCGGGTGCTGGGCGAGCTTGTAGGCCAGGTTGCGGCGCATGTCGATCACCGCATCCAGGCGCTGCTTGTCGAGCATCTGCAGGCTGGTATCGAGGTCGCGCACGTCCTGACGCAGGATGCGCTGGTCGGTGAAGGCTGCCATCAGTGGTGCGCTGTAGACGTAGCCGAGGCTGGTGCCGAGCACCTTGCCATGTAGGCTTTGCAGGCTGGTCAAGGGCGCCGTGTCGCGGTGCTGCAACAGCACGTCTTCCTCCTCGTAAAGCGGCGGCGACCAGTGCAGGCGCTGCGGCTCACCGACCCACTCGGGGTTCGCGTTGCAGATCAGGTGCAGGCGGCCCTGCTGCAGGTAGGTTTCCAGGCGGTTGTTCGGCGTTTCGATGAATTCCACCGGCAGATCCAGGCGCAGCGCCAGTTCCAGGCCGAGGCGGTGGGCCAGGCCACGCTGCAGGCGCTGCTGCTCCACGCCCACATAGGGCATGGCGTCGGCCGGGCCATAACCCCAGCGCAGGCTGTCGGCAGCGCAGGGCAGCGCCAGCAGGCCGCAAAGCAATGCGTAGAGTCTGCGCAAAAGAAACTCCCCCGCCCAGTGGGCTCTAATGCCAAAGCAGTATAGATCACGCCCCTGGCGGCGGCCGCCTGTTAAGATGGCCGCTCGCAAGGAAGGCGCCGAGGTCGTCGGTGCTGCTTTCCAACGGAGAGAGTCATGACAGTGCAAATCATTGCCCGCGACGGCGAGCCGGAGTACGCCGTGCTGCCCTGGGCCGACTATCAGGCGCTGCTGCAGGCGGCCGGGCGTCAGGGCGAGGCCGAGCCGGTTCAGGCGGTCGCGCCGAGCCAGGGGGCGCGGCCGGCGCTGGCGCAGTTGCAGGCCCTGCGCGAGGCCAAGGGCCTGAGCGCCGAGGCGCTGGCGCGCAGCGTGGGCATCAGCCCGCATTACCTGGCCATGATCGAGCGCGGCGAGCGTCAGCCCGACGCCGCCATCCTGCGCGCGCTGGCCTGGGCGCTGGAGCTGGAGGGCTGGTCTTGAGCGTACGCATCAGCCGCCAGCACTGGCAGGCCCTGCTCGACGAACTGGACGACGCCCGCCGTCAGCGCCACCTGCTGACCTACCGGGCGCTGATCGAGCGTCTGGAGCTGCCCACGCCGGCCATGCAGACCCTCACCGCCGCGCTGGAGCATCTGGCCGCGCTGGATGCCCGCGCCGAGCGCCCGCTGCGCAGCGCCCTGGTGATCAGCCAGGGCGCCAGTCGCCTGCCGCGTACCGGTTTCTTCGACTGCGTCACCCGCCTGGGGCGCTTCAGCGGCGCCCCCGACGGCGTCGCCGCGGCTTCCTGGCATGCCGCCGAAGTGGTGCGGGTGTTCGAGTTCGATTATCCCGCGGATGTCTAGGCTGCTCTGGCGGTTGCGTGCAGGCCTGGGCTACTGGCTGGCCCGGCGCCTGTTCCACTGGCCCTGGCTGCTGCGCCAGCCGCGGGCCTGGCAGTGGCTGCAGGGGCAGTACGCGCGCCAGGCCAAGCTGGGCGACGTGCCGGCGCAGAGTTTCTACGGGCATATCCTGCTGTTTCGCGGTCAGGGCCTCGGCGCGCGCGAGGAGGGGCTACGCCTGCTGCGCCTGGCGGCCGAAGGCGGCGACGGCAAGGCCGCTTACCAGTTGGGCGTGCAGGCGCTGCAGGGCGATGCCCGCCTGGCTCCGGACGGCCAGGCCGCGGCCCACTGGTGGGAGCTGGCGGTCGCCGCCGGCCATCCGCTGGCTGCCGCTCGTCTGCACCGTCTGTACCGCGACGGCGCGCCCGGTTTGGCGGCCGATCCCGAGCTGGCCGAGCGCTATGCGGCGCCCGACGAGGCGAGCGAGTCAGGCCGATAGCCGCTCGAGGATATGCAGGCTGTAGCCGGGCACCGCCTTGGCCTGGCGTTTGGCCTCCGAGGCCAGTTCGGCCAGCTGCGCGGCGTCCAGGTTCGGGCAATCCTCGGCCTGCAGGCATACCACGCCGATGGAGAGCGACAGCAGGGCGAATTCCTGGCGTTGGCCCTGGCGATTGTGCGCGCTGAAGCAGCCGGCCTGCAGGTGTTCTTCGCGGTAGAAGCGCCGGCACTGGCTCTGGAAATCCTCGAACAGGCGGCCAAGCCTGTCGCGCCAGTCGGCCGAGCCGAGCACCAGGAGGAAGTCGTCGCCGCCGATGTGGCCGACGAAGTCGCGCGCCGGGTCGACCCGCTCGCTCAGGCACTGCGCCAGGCACAGCAGCACCTCGTCGCCCCTGGCGTAGCCGTAGAGGTCGGTCAGCGGCTCAATTCGAGAAATTTCATTCCCTGCGGCACTAGCAAATTTCTACAAGACATTGAGGGGCGCAATTTGTGAAAGTTGTAGCCCTTTACTGTGCTTTTTATTTTTTGAGTAATAAGCGATTCTGCTTATCTGGAAGATATATTTCCCTGTGGTCTTTAAAGCTGTCAGGATATTTTTTAAGGCCGGTAGTGAGGATGACTTGGTAAGATTTTCCATAGCTACCAAGCTCGCCGATTTTTTCAAGGCAACGTTTAAGTTTGTCTAGTTCAATCCCTGATGTTTCTGGAGTGTCGATAAGCAAGAATCTAGGGAAAGGTACGTCTTCTTGTGATAGGGATAAGTTCATGAGGGCGAGGTAATACATAAGCCGCCTTGATACGGCTGAGCTGGCCTCTCTATATTCACCACTACCAACTATTGGGAGATAGTCATCTAAACTTATGCGAGCAGTATTGCAGTCAGGTAGGGAATCGGTCATTAACTTGTTGTATATGGAGCTGAGCTTTCCTACCTTACCTTGAATATCTATTTTTGCTTGTTTTTCTAATGCATCTGTTTGTAGTTTTAAACTTTCATGTTCGCTTCTCTTTTGCTCATAGTCGTTTGCTAGGCGAACATTTTTGCTTTCTGCTTCAATTTGTTGGCGTATTTTTTCTATATCTTGACGAGTGTTGAGGATTTCATCGTCAATATCGTTGATTGTGTCTAGGTCTACTGGGGTGTCTAGATTATCAACCCGCATTTCTATTTTTCGAATTAGCTCTGGTATCTCTGTTTCCAGTCTGTGAATATTATCCTGAATGTTCTTGATGTCTTGATTGCAATCAGTTATCGCTATTTCAATGGTTTGGGTTGTCTTGATTTTTGCTTTATAGATTTCTTTGTATTCTTTTGATGTGTAGAAGAAGCGTTGATATTGTTCCTCCTGTATCTCTGAGCCGCAAACACAATGACCTGTTGCTCGCTCAACCTTTCCTAAGCAGTAAGGGCATGTGTCTGCTGAGAATAAATTAAGTTGATCATGCGAGTGAATGATTTTTACGATTTGAGAGATTTCTCTTAAGGTGTTCTCTTTAACAATGTTTAGTTGTTGCTTTTCACCTAGGGTTGAGATCAGGTCTTGATTCAGTTTGCTTAAATCAAGCTGCTTCTCTGTGATTTGGTTTTTGATGTCTATCAGTGCATGGTCTACTACTGTTCCTTTGATTTCTCTATTGCTTTTGAATTTATTCCTGGCGTTGTGCAGGCGCTCTAATTGCTTTTCTTTTTCTTGCAGTGAAGCCTGAAGAAAGGAAATGTTTAGTGGCTCTGAGCTTCCTGACAACTCTTCAATTATTCTTGAATATTCCTTCAAAAGACCTGCTGCGATATTTTTGTCTTTCTCTAGTGCTTTTGACTTGGAAAGGGATTCGTAGTACTCCGAAAATGTTTTCCCGACTAAAAGCTCAAATATTGCTTTTCTCAGAAGCTCTGAGTCATTCATGAAATTGCTTTGGGTATCTATCTTTTTGTACACCCCTTTAGGGTCGGGCTGCTGGTCATGATAGATAAGCCGCATAAGGTCGGTGAAATTGATTTTAAAATTTCTATAACCTTGGTATAGCTCTACAACGGTTATTCCAAGCTTCGAGAGAATCCAGTCGGAAAATATGTACTCAACTTCAGGGGAGCGAAAGACCTGAAATATGGAGGTGGGTTCATCGTTGTTGTGTATTAATATTTTTGATTTGGTGCTGATGTTGCTGGCTTCTAGGATGGACGATATAGTTATATCGTTGTCATCTATATGGCGAGTTAATTTATAGCTTTCATTGTTTATTTTTATGTAAAGTTCGACGCGATTATCTTTGTCTTCTGTGATTTGTTTGTGCTGCTCTTGCTTCTCTTTGCGGCTGAACTCGCTAACTCGCCCGCCAAGTCCGTAATAAATCAAGTTGCAGAAGGTGCTCTTTCCCGTTCCGTTGTCACCTTCTATAAGGATGAGGTTTTCATCAAATAGGGGGGATTCGAAATGGTAGTTTGTTCCCTCATAAACTACCTTCTGAATTCTTAAACTTCCCATATTTTTATACCTCGGTCCCTGTATACCTTGCTAAGGAATGTATCAAGAGTAATGGTTGTGCTTCTCTGAATTGCCTTCTTAAATTTCTCGCAATTTTTGTACTCGTTCTTGAATACTTCCTTGGATAGAAAATTTGGGGGCAGTTTTTCTTTGTTTAGAGTTATGTTGATCAGTGATTCCGTGTCACCCTTGTGGAGAGATACATATCCCTTCTTTTCAAGTGTGAATAAAATTTTTAATGTTTCGCTTCTTTTCGCAAGGCCATTTGTATAGCTGTGGAAGATAAAGTCTCTGTCGCCTTTGCGTGGTTTCTCTGTGGTCGAGGATTCTAATATTAGGATGCTTCTATTGTTGGTTATTAATTCTATAATGAACGGAATTTTTCTGTAGTCTTTAAAGACTCGTGCCTTGGTGCAGTTAAGGCAGTCAAGGATAATTATTGTTGCATATGTGAGTAGGTAGAAGTCATCAGATGATATGAACATTAAGTTCTTTTTTGCTGCCTCGTTCATTCGGATTTCTCCTCGTCGAAGCATATGAAGCAAGAATCTATTAGATTGACTACTATGCCGTTGATAGTTTCTTTGTTTGATACGGTGTATGTGTAGTCTTTTTTCAATTCTTCAATCGTGTCTGCTGCTTTTTGTTGTAATGATTTTATTGTGGCGTCGATTGAGGTTTGATTAACGGTTTCGCTGAATTTGTTGTTGTCAAAAAAATAGTCTTCACAGGCCTCAAAAACTCTGTATTTCAATGACAGAAAGCTCTTGTTGCTTGCTTCCTCTTCTGTTTTTGAGCTACAGGCTTTTCTTGCAAGGGTAGCAATTTTTGATTTTGGGTATTCTGGGCAGCTATCCAGTATTTTTTCTTCTAAATTGCGTTTGTCGGTGATTTTGATTGATAGCTCTTGAAGTTCTTTCCATATGGGGTCAAGTAGTTGTTCACTGACTTCGGATTCTGCCATTTTGAAAATTAGTTCTACCTCGGCAGAGTTTATAAACCTCTCTGCGAAGTCTTTGAAGTGTTGTTTCTCATCAATCTTGTCAAGAATTTTGGCGAGAATTAGCTGCTCTTTTCCACTCATGCTGAGTTGATAATATTTGCAGCTCTTTATCAGTTTCTCTGCACTGTCTTGGAGTTCTGACTCGTCTTCTTGCCCAGATAGCCAGTTTATTTTCTTAAGAAAAGCTTTGAAGTCTTCTAGAGAAATTTCTTCGAGAGTTTTGAGGTGGCCATTGCCGGGAAGTTTTTCATATTGCTTTTTGTATTCAGCAAGCAGGATGCTTTTTACAATACTGGCTATGTTGTCGGGGATGTCAGAGGAATTTTGAAGGATTTCAAGAATCGGCTTATCTGGAAGCTCTATTGTTGTTCCGTCTGCAAGTTCTTTCTTTTTTTCTTTTCCGAAATTCGTCGTAGTGTAAAAGCTAAATGTGAATACTGTGGATTGGCTTTTATGCCACTTGCCTATATAGATGTCAAAAAAGCTTACGAGGGTATTTAGTACGGCTTCTGAGTGTATGGTGAGGTTGCTATCAGAGCTGTAATTCTTATCTTCTTCAATTATCTGCTCTGTGCTTAGATTTATGGTTTTTATTATTGTTACATCTTCTTCTGCTTCAATGGCTGCGTAGTAGAAATTTACATGCGACAAGTCATTTGCTGCTTTCAGCAGAAGTATTGCTGTTCGGAGCTTTTGTAGCCGGAAGCCTTTTGTTTTGTCAGCAGCATCCCGGTTTATTATCTGCGTCATATCGACGTGTAATCCGTTACTTAGGTTTTTCGGATATTTCTATAACCGAACCTTAACTGAAAGCTGACCATGCTGTCGATATGCCGCTATGCCTTGCCTGGCTTACACCTTCCCGGTTGGGGGCAGGGGGTAGCACTGAAGGGTAAGGTCAATTCTTGCTCGTGCAGATTTAGCTGAATCTCCATACGGAGCCAACTCTGCTCTGTTAGCACCTCCGCAGCTTTTGCATACCCATACAGTAGAATCGAGTCCTTTCATGCCACAGCGAAACCCATCCAAGTCGTTGAAGGGCTTGAAGCTGTCGATGTCGACGTAGCAGATCGCCGCCGTGCGCCCCTGTTGCAGCAGGCGGGTCAGGCACTGCTGGATCGGCACGTTGCCCGGCAGCAGGGTCAGCGGGTTGGCGTGGCGCGCCTGCTGCAGCTTCTGTTCGGTGATCAGCTTGAGCACGTCGATCACCCGGCCCAGGCCGAGGTAGCGGCCGTTCTGGGTGATGATGAAGTCTTCCTCGATGCGCTGGCGCGCGCGGCTGGTGAGCAGGCGGCTGACCTTCTGCAGCGATTGCGCCAGTTCCACGGCGAGAAAGTCCTGGCTCATCAGCCGGCTGATCGGCTTGCGCGCGAACAGGTCGGTGGCGAAGGGCTTGAGCAGCGCTTCGGAGAGCGAATGGCGATGGACGATGCCGACCGGTTGGCGCTGCTCGTCGAGCACTGCCAGGGAGTTGAGGTTGGCCTGGGTGCGGAAGGCTTCCAGCACCTCGGCGATGGCGGTGTGCTGGTCTACCGCCGGCTGTTCGTTCAGCAGTGCGCCGAGGTCGCGACCTTCGTCGCCCAGGCCGACCTGGCCGCCCTGCAGGCGCGGCAGCAGCTGGCGGGCATCGCGCGGCGGCTTTTCCTGCGGGCGGCTGAGCAGGTAGCCCTGCACCAGGTCGACGCCCATCTCGGCCAGCACGGCCAGTTCCTCGGCCAGTTCGATGCCTTCGGCGATCACCTGGGCGCGCGAGGCTTCGGCCATTTTCAGGATGGAGCCGACGAACTCGCGCTTGACCGTGTCCAGGTGGATGCCGTCGATGAAATGGCGGTCGATCTTCACGTAGTCCGGGCGCAGTTCCGACCACAGGCGCAGGCTGGAGTAGCCGGCGCCGAGGTCGTCGAGGGCGATGGAAAAGCCCATGGCGCGGTAGTGGTGCAGGGCGTTGTCGAGCAGGGCGAAGTCTTCGGTGGGCGACTGTTCGGTGAGTTCGATCACCACCTGGCTCGGCGGAATGCCGAACGCCTGCAGCAGCTGCAGGGTGCGCCCCGGCTGGTGACTGGGATCGAGCAGGGATTCCGGCGAAACGTTGAGAAACAGCTTGCCCTCCAGGCTCTGGGCGCTGAAGCGCTGGCAGGCGCTCTTGCGGCAGGCCATCTCCAGCTCGCTCAGGCGGCCGGCGTGGCGGGCCACGGCGAACAGCGTCAGCGGCGAGTGCAGCGGGCTGTTGGAGGGGCCGCGGGTCAGCGCCTCGTAGCCTAGGATGCGCTGCTCGGACAGCGAGACGATGGGCTGGAACAGGCTGTTGAGGTCGCCGTGAGCGAGGATGATCCCCAGTGCGCTCAACTGCTCGGTGACGGTCATGGTGGTCTCGATCTGGCGAAAAAACGAAAGGGTCGGCTTTTGGCCGACCCTCGCATTTCACGACAGTTCGGTGACGTTATGATGACGTCCGACGATTTGTCTCAGAACCTGTTTACGATCTGCTGCGCTTCGGCCCTGCTGCGTTAAAAACAGGCTCGGATGCTCATTTACAGCTCGTAAAGCAGGTTCTCAGTGCAGCGCCAGGGATGGATTCAGCCCCAGGTAGTCGAGCAGGATGCGCCCCGACTCGGCCAGGTAGGCGTCGTCTTCCGGGGTGCTCTTGTCGTCTTCCGGCGGCAGGGCGTCCTCGTCTTCCTTCTGCAGTTCCTTTAGCAGCTCCTCGCCCTTGGCCTGGCGGCGGTTGTTCTCCAGCTTCAGCTGCTTGGCCTCGACTTCGGCCTGGCGCGCGCGACGGGTGTGTTCGTTGAGGCTGACGCGGGTCTCGGCCATCAGCTGCTTGGCCAGGGTCAGGCGGTCGCGGGTAAAGACGAAGTCCGGGTCGTTGGCGGTGCGCCGGTCATGCCGGGTGGTCAGCTCGGCGAGGAAGGGCTTGATCGGATCCAGCTCGGGTTTGATCGCCGGGCGGATGCTGTCCCACGGTAGGGCGGCGGGCAGGGCGCTCTCGCCGATGTCCTTGGTGTCCATCACGTCCGGGTAGAGGATGTCGGGGATCACCCCCTGGTGCTGGGTGCTCTGCCCGGAGACGCGGTAGAACTTGGCCAGGGTCAGCTTCAGCTCGCCGTGGTTGAGCGGCTGGATGGTCTGCACCGTACCCTTGCCGAAGGTCTGGCCACCGAGGATCAGCGCGCGGTGGTAGTCCTGCATGGCGCCGGCGAAGATTTCCGAGGCCGAGGCGGACAGGCGGTTGACCAGCACGGCCAGCGGGCCGGTGTAGTAGGTGCCAGTGTTCTCGTCGGCGAGTACATCGACGCGGCCGTCGGCGTTGCGTACCAGCACGGTGGGGCCCTGTTCGATGAACAGGCCGGTCAGTTCGGTGGCTTCCTGCAGCGAGCCGCCGCCGTTGTTGCGCAGGTCGATGACCACGCCGTCGACCTTCTCCGCCTTCAGCTCGCTGAGCAGGCGTTTGACGTCGCGGGTGGTGCTCTTGTAGTTCGGGTCGCCGGCGCGGAAGGCCTTGAAGTCCAGGTAGAAGGCCGGAATCTCGATGACCCCGAGCTTGTAGTTGCGCCCCTCGTGGGTCAGTTCGAGGACCTTCTTCTTCGCCGCCTGCTCCTCGAGCTTGACCGCCTCGCGAGTGATGGTGACCACCTTGCTGGTCTGGTCGCTGGGCGCGTTGCTCGCCGGGATCACCTCCAGGCGCACGGTGGAGCCCTTCGGCCCGCGGATCAGCTTGACCACTTCGTCCAGGCGCCAGCCGATCACGTCGACCATCTCGCCGTTGCCCTGAGCCACGCCAACGATCTTGTCCGCCGGGGCGATCTGCTTGCTCTTCTCCGCCGGGCCGGCCGGTACCAGGCGCACCACCTTGACGTGCTCGTTGTCGCTCTGCAGCACCGCGCCGATGCCCTCCAGCGACAGGCTCATGTTGATGTCGAAGTTTTCCGCGTTGTCCGGCGACAGGTAGGTGGTGTGCGGGTCGTAGGTGGTGGCGAAGGCATTGATATAGGCCTGGAACACGTCCTCGCCGCGGGTCTGCTTGAGCCGCGCCAACTGGTTGTTGTAGCGCTTGGTCAGCAGTTCCTGGATGTCCTTGGTGTCCTTGCCGGCGATCTTGAGGCGCAGCACCTCGTCCTTGACCCGCTTGCGCCACAGCTCGTCGAGCTCGGCGCGGTTCGCCGCCCAGGGCGCCTTCTCGCGGTCCACTTCGAGGCTCTCGTCGACGCCGAAGTCGATCTTGTCGACGCCCTTGGCCAGCTCGGCCAGGGCGAATTCCAGGCGCTCCTGCAGGCGCACCAGGTGGCGGCGGTAGATGACGAAGCCGGGTTCGAGGTCGCCGCTTTTCAGCAGGTCGTCGAACTTGTTGCGCCACTGGTTGAACTCGGCGATATCGGCGGCGGTGAAGTAGCTGCGCGCCGGGTCGAGCAACTTGAGGTAGTTGTCGTAGATCTGCAGCGAACGCTCGTCGTTCAGCGGCGGCTTGTTGTAGTGATGGCGCCTGAGCAGTTCCACCACGTTGAGGCTGGCAATCACCTGCTCGCGATCCGGCTGCAGGTAGTCCCAGTCGGCGGCACTGGTGGTCTTGGCCGCCAACGGCAGGGCACTGAAGCCGAGAACGAGGGCGAGGGCGGTGCTTGCGAGAGAGCGCTTCATGCTGATTCGACGTAGTGGCAGGTGATAACGCATATTAGGCCGTAATTGAGCGCGCCAGGTTCCGTTGGCGCCAGGCGGGAGGCCGACGGTCGACGTCGGGCCCGATTTCACTTCCACTATGGGGGCAGCATGAAGGCATTGCAAGGCGTCGAGGGGCGGGCACAGTGGCTGGAACAGCCGGCGCAGGCGTGCGACGCGGGGCAGATTCGGGTCAGGGTGGCCGCCGCCGGTCTCAACCGCGCCGACCTGCTGCAGCGCGCCGGTCTCTATCCGCCGCCGCCCGGCGCCAGCGAGGCGCTGGGCCTGGAATGCGCCGGGGTCATCAGCGAGGTGGGGCCGGGTAGCGCCTGGCAGGTGGGCGACCGCGTCTGCTGCCTGCTGGCCGGCGGCGGCATGGCCGAGGAGGTAGTGGTCGATGCCCGTCACGCCTTGCCGGTGCCCGAGGGGCTGAGTCTGGTCGAGGCGGCGGTGTTGCCGGAGGTCTATGCCACGGCCTGGCTCAACCTGTTCCAGCTCGGCGCCCTGAAGCCGGGCGAGAAGGTGCTGCTGCATGCCGGCGCCAGCGGCGTGGGGTCGGCAGCCATCCAGCTGTGCAAGGCATTCGGCAGCCCCTGCTGGGTCAGCGTCGGTTCGCCCGAGCGGCTGGCCTATTGCGAGGGGCTCGGCGCCCAGGGGGGCGTGCTGCGCGGCGACGACCTGCAGGGCCTGCGCGATTTTGGCCCCTTCGATGTGATTCTCGACCCGGTCGGCGGTCAGTACGCGACGCTCAACCTGGAACTGCTGGCGCGCGACGGGCGCTGGATCAACATCGGCCTGATGGGCGGGCGCGAAGCCAAGCTGGACCTGGCACAGGTGCTGGGCAAACGCATTCAGCTGATCGGCTCGACCCTGCGCAACCGCGACGACCAGTTCAAGGCCGACCTGTTGCGCGACCTGCAGCAGCAGGTCTGGCCGCTGTTCGTCGAGGGCCGGTTGAAGCCGCAACTGGAGCGCAGTTTTGCGCTCAAAGACAGCGAAGCGGCGTTCGAGACACTCGCCGGTAATCAGGTTGCAGGTAAAATCGCGCTGCTTATCGATCCCGATCTTGTCTGAGCAAGAGCTCTAGCCCGCGTCTGGCGCGGGCTCGGCCAGCGATTGGCTGATTCAATCAATATCATGGCCGTAATCAATAAGCTTTTTTTCGTTAGGCCGCTAAGATACGCCCTGTAAATTTTCAACCCTCACAGAAACCTCAGAAGGAGTCAGAGATGTCCCTCATCAACACTCAGGTACAGCCGTTCAAGGCCAACGCTTTCCACGCTGGCGAGTTCGTCGAAGTCACCGAGCAGAGCCTGAAGGGCAAGTGGTCCGTGCTGATCTTCATGCCGGCCGCCTTCACCTTCAACTGCCCGACCGAGATCGAAGACGCCGCCAACAACTACGCCGAGTTCCAGAAGGCCGGTGCCGAGGTCTACATCGTGACCACCGACACCCACTTCTCGCACAAGGTCTGGCACGAAACCTCGCCGGCCGTTGGCAAGGCGCAGTTCCCGCTGATCGGCGACCCGACCCACGCCCTGACCAACGCTTTCGGCGTGCACATCGCCGAAGAAGGTCTGGCCCTGCGCGGCACCTTCGTGATCAACCCGGAAGGCGTGATCAAGACCGTTGAGATCCACTCCAACGAAATCGCTCGCGACGTCTCCGAGACCCTGCGCAAGCTGAAGGCCGCTCAGTACACCGCCGCCAACCCGGGCCAGGTTTGCCCGGCGAAGTGGAAAGAAGGCGAAGCCACTCTGGCGCCGTCGCTGGACCTGGTTGGCAAGATCTAAATCTGCCAGCTCCCTTTCCGGTCTGTCACAGGCCGGAAAGGACCAACTCTGCGCTGTTTGGGCCATCAACCGGCCCTTGTGGTGCCCGATGCCCGGGCGCGATCCGTCCGGGCATTTTATTGCCTGCCATTCAGGGCAGGCCACCCAGCGGGCTGTCGCAGCGCGACGTTAAAAATTGTTTCCGACAATCTTTTAATCGCCCCGAATTCTTGTCATTGAGGACTCTCCACCATGTTGGACGCCAATCTGAAAACCCAGTTGAAGGCCTATCTGGAAAAGGTCACCCAGCCGTTCGAGATCGTCGCGTCCCTCGATGACAGCGCGAAATCCCAGGAGCTGCTGGGCCTGCTCCAGGACATCGTCGGCCTGACCGACAAGATCACCCTGAAGACCGACGGCAGCGATGCCCGCCGTCCGTCTTTCGCCCTGAATCGTCCGGGCGAAGACACCGGCGTTGCCTTCGCCGGTATCCCCATGGGCCACGAGTTCACCTCGCTGGTGCTGGCGCTGCTGCAAGTGGGCGGTCATCCATCGAAGCTGGATGCCGACACCATCGCGCAGATCAAGAGCATCGAAGGCAAGTTCGAGTTCGAGACCTATTTCTCGCTGTCCTGCCAGAACTGCCCGGACGTGGTCCAGGCGCTGAACCTGATGGCGGTGCTCAACCCCAACATCCGCAACGTCTCCATCGACGGTGCGCTGTTCCAGGAAGAAGTCGAGCGTCGCCAGATCATGGCCGTGCCGAGCATCTACCTGAACGGTGAGGTGTTCGCTTCCGGTCGCATGGAAGTGAAGGAAATCCTTGCCAAGATCGACACCGGCGCCGCCAACCGCGACGCCGAGAAGATGAGCGCCAGGGACGCCTTCGACGTACTGGTAGTCGGTGGTGGCCCGGCCGGTGCTTCGGCTGCCATCTACGCCGCGCGTAAAGGCATCCGTACTGCCATTGCCGCCGAGCGTTTCGGCGGTCAGGTGCTGGACACCATGGCCATCGAGAACTTCATCTCGGTGAAGGAAACCGAAGGGCCGAAACTGGTGCGCGCCCTGGAAGAGCACGTCAAGGAATATGAAGTCGACGTGATGAACCTGCAGCGTGCGTCGGCTCTGGTACCGGCCAGCAGCGAAGGCGGCCTGCACGAAGTCAAATTCGAGAACGGCGCTTCGCTCAAAGCCAAGACCGTGATTCTGTCGACCGGCGCACGCTGGCGCGAAATGGGTGTGCCCGGCGAGCAGGAATACAAGGCCAAGGGCGTGTGCTTCTGCCCGCACTGCGACGGCCCGCTGTTCAAGGGCAAGCGTGTGGCGGTGATCGGCGGCGGTAACTCCGGCGTCGAAGCGGCCATCGACCTGGCCGGTATCGTCGCCCACGTGACCCTGCTGGAATTCGCCGACAGCCTGCGTGCCGACGCCGTACTGCAGAAGAAGCTGGGCAGCCTGCCCAACGTGACCGTGATCAAGAGCGCGCAGACCACCGAGGTCAAGGGTGACGGTCAGAAGGTCACCGGCCTGGTGTACAAGGACCGCACCACCGAGGAACTGCACAGCGTCGAGCTGGAAGGCATCTTCGTGCAGATCGGCCTGCTGCCCAACAGCGACTGGCTCAAGGGCACCGTGGAGCTCAACCGTTTCGGCGAGATCATCGTCGATGCCAAGGGCGCGACCAATATCCCCGGCGTATTTGCCGCCGGTGACGTGACCACTGTGCCGTACAAGCAGATCGTCATCGCCATGGGCGAAGGCTCGAAGGCATCGTTGTCTGCCTTCGATCACCTGATCCGCCATAGCTGATCGGTTGCTGCATGAATGAAAAAGGCCACCCCTAGGGGTGGCCTTTTTTGTAGTACGCCGTGCGTGACCCTTATTCATCGGTGCGCGGCGCATCCTACAGGGATGGCATCGCTCAGCGCTTCAGACCGCCCAGGGTCAGCGGCATCTGACGGTTCACATCCTTGTACAGCAGGTAGCGGAAGCGGCTCGGGCCGCCGGCGTAGCAGGCCTGCGGGCAGAAGGCGCGCAGCCACATGAAGTCGCCGGCCTCGACCTCGACCCAGTCCTGGTTCAGGCGGTACACCGCCTTGCCTTCCAGCACGTACAGGCCGTGTTCCATGACGTGGGTTTCGGCGAAGGGGATCACGCCGCCCGGCTCGAAGTTGACGATGTTGACGTGCATGTCATGGCGCATGTCGCTGATCTCGACGAAGCGCGTGGTGCTCCAGCGGCCTTCGGTGCCGGGCATGACGATCGGCTCGATGTCCTGCTCGTTGGTGACGAAGGCTTCCGGGTAAGGCACGCCTTCGACCGGCTGGTAGGCCTTGCGCAGCCAGTGGAAGCGCACGGCTTGGCTGCTGTTGTTGCGCAGCGACCAATCGCTCTGCGGCGGGATGAAGGCGTAGCTGCCCGGCCGCATGGCGTGCTGGGTGCCATTGAGGGTCAGGCTGAATTCGCCTTCGACGACGAAGATCACGCCTTCGGCACTGGCGTCCAGCTCCGGCTTGTTGCTGCCGCCGTTCGGGCCGACTTCGACTATGTACTGCGAGAAGGTCTCGGCGAAGCCGGTCAGCGGGCGGGCGATGACCCACATGCGCATGTTGTCCCAGAACGGCAGGTGGCTGGTGACGATGTCACGCATCACGCCTTTGGGGATCACGGCGTAGGCTTCGGTGAACATGGCGCGGTCGGTCAGCAGCTGCTCCTGACCTGGATGACCGCCATGGGGGGCGTAGTAGTAGGGCGATTTGCTCATCGAGAGATTGCCTCGGCGGGTGAATGGCGCAGGGATGGCTCCCGGCGCGGAAAATGGGTTCCCATGCACTATAGGAATTCGCGGCTGGATTCGGAAATTAAATAGTAGAATGCCTGCCAGTGGCTTTCATGATGGGTGGCGACATGCTCGATCCCGTGCTGTTACGCAGTTTTCTCGCCGTGGTGCAGACCGGTGGCTTCACCCGCGCGGCCGCCAGCCTGCACCTGACCCAGTCCACCGTCAGCCAGCAGGTGCGGCGCCTGGAGGAGCAGCTCGGCGCCGAGCTGCTCGACCGCAGCGGCCGCTACGTGGTGACCACCACCGAGGGCGAGCGCCTGCTCGGTTACGCCAACCGCATCGTCGCGCTGATGGATGAAGCCATGCTGGCGCTGGGGCAGAGCGCGGTGGAGGGCGAGGTGCGCCTCGGCGTGCCGGACGATTTCGCCGCCAACAGCCTGACGCCTTATCTGGCGGATTTCGCCGATGCCCATCCGGGTATCCGCCTGGAGATCACCAGCGGCCTCAGCCACGACGTGTGGCGCGCGTTCAATGCCGGCGAACTGGATCTGGCGTTGATCAAGCAGCGCGCCGGCAGCGCCAAGGGCCTGGCCAGTTGGGCCGAGCCGCTGGCCTGGCTCGACAGCCGCGCGCGGCCGGTGCTGGCGCGCAATCCGGTGCCGCTGGCGGTGTTCCCGCCCAACGGCCTGTATCGCCTGGAAATGACCCACGCGCTGGACGCCATGGGCAAACCCTGGCGCATCGCCTATGTCAGCAGCAGCCTGCCCGGGGTCAGCGCCGCGGCCGAGGGCGGGCTGGGTCTGACCCTGTTGCCGCGCCGGTTGATCACTGCCGCGCATCGCGAACTGGGCGAGGCCGAAGGTTTCGCCCCGGTGACGCCGGTGGAGGTGGCGCTGCATGCGCGCAACCAGCTGCCCGGCTATGCGCGGGAGCTGGCGGCGGCGTTGATCGAGGCCTGCGAAGGCATCATGAGCCGCTAGGGGGCGCGACACCCTAGCGCCAGCTGAGAATCGGCCAGCCGGCCTGCTCGGCATGGGCGCGCAGGGTCGGATCGGGGTTGACCGCGAAGGGCCTGTCCACCAGTTGCAGCAGCGGCAGGTCGTTGCGTGAGTCGGAGTAGAAGCTGGCGCCGGCCAGGTTCTCGTTCTGCTCGGCGAGCCAGGCGTGTAGCCGCGTCACCTTGCCTTCGCGGTAGGTCAGCACGCCCTGGGTGCGGCCGCTGTAGAAGCCGTGCTGCTGTTCCAGGTCGATGGCCAGCACCTCGTCGATGCCGAAGCGCTCGGCAATGGCGCTGACCAGAAAGTGCGCGGAAGCGGAGATCACCAGCAGGCGGTCGCCGGCCTCGCGGTGGGCGGCCAGGGTGCGGCTGGCGTCGCTGTAGAAGATCGGCTCGATCACGTCCTCGACGAAGGGCTCGACCACATGGGCGACCTCCTCGGCCGTGCGCCCCACCAGCGGCGCCAGGGTGAAGGCCATGTAGTCCTCCATGGCCAGCTTGCCTGCCGCGTACAGGTGCATCAGCTCCTGTTCGCGGGCGATGAAGGCCTCGCCATCGGCCCAGCCCAGCTTGGTCATTTCCACTGCCCACAGGCTGGCGCAATCGCCGTGGATCAGGGTTTCGTCGAGATCGAAGATTGCCAGGGCCATCACGCCACCTCCCGGATCGCATCGGCGCCTATGGCCAGGCTGACGCTCTGGCCGTCGTGGTGCAGGTCGGCGGCAGAGCGATTGAGCACGTCCACCAGCAGCTCCACGCCACGGGCCTCGACTCGGTAGCGGATGACGTTGCCGAGCAGGCTGTGGCTGCGAATCCGCGCCTCGATGCCGCCGTCGGCGAAGTGGATGGCTTCCGGACGGATCGCCACGCGGCTGCCGACCGGCTGGCCGAGCAGGCGGCTGGCGGCGTCGGCGTCGAGCAGGTTGTAGTTGCCGATAAAACCGGCGGCGAAGGCATCGGCCGGTGCGGTGTAGAGGGTTTCGGCGTCGCCGCTTTGGACGATCTGGCCGCCGTTCATCAGCACGATGCGATCCGACAAGACCAGCGCCTCTTCCTGATCGTGGGTGACGAAGATGGTGGTCAGGCCCAGCTCGCGCTGGATGGCGCGGATCTGCTCGCGCAGGTGCTTGCGGATACGCGCGTCCAGCGCCGACAGCGGCTCGTCGAGCAGCAGCAGGCGCGGGCGGGTGACCAGCGAGCGGGCCAGGGCCACGCGCTGGCACTGGCCGCCGGAGAGCTGCTGCGGGTAGCGCCCGGCGTAGTCGCTGAGTTCCACCAGCTCCAGCACCTCGGCGACGCGCTTGCTGGCCTCGGCGGCTTGGACTTTCTGCATGCGCAGGCCGAAGGCGACGTTCTGTTGCACGGTCATATTGGGGAACAACGCGTAGCTCTGGAACACCATGCCGATGCCGCGTTTCTGCGGCGGGATAGGCACCAGATCCTGGCCACCCAGCAGGATCTGCCCGCCATCGACATCGGTCAGGCCGGCGATGCAGCGCAGCAGGGTGGACTTGCCGCAGCCGGAGGGGCCGAGCAGGGTGATGAACTGGCCCTGGCCGATCTCGATGTTGATGTCGGTGAAGATGGGCGTGGCGCCGTAGCTTTTATGCAGGCCGCGGATATTCAGAAAACTCATTGGTCGTTCCTTATCAAGCAATCCGGGTTTCGCAAGCTCAACCCAGCCTAGGATTTGTCCTTGTTCAGACGGTTGGCCGCCCAGGTCATCAGCAGCACGAACATGAAGTAGGAAATCACCAGGGCGCTGGTGAAATGGCCGCTGTCGTTGCGCATGTTGTACAGGTACACCTGCAGCGTCTCGTAGCGGCTGCCCACCAGCACGTTGGCGAAGACGAATTCGCCGAACAGGAAGCTGAAGGACAGAAACACCGAGACCATCAGGCCCTTGCGCAGATTGGGCAGCACCACCATGAAGGCCGCGCGCCAGGTGCTGGCGCCGAGCAGGTGGGCGGCGTCCATCAGGTCGCGCAGGTTGATCGCCTGCAGGTTGTTGGTGATGGCACGGTACATAAAGGGCAGGGCGATGGTGAAGAAGCAGCCGATCAGGATCCACGGCGTGCCGAGGATCGGCAGCGGGCCGGCGGCGAACAGCTGCATCAGGCCGACCGAGGACACCACCGGTGGAATGGCGAAGGGCAGCAGGATCAGCACGTTCATCACGGCGTCCAGCTTGGGGAAGTGGTAGTTGACCACGAACAGCAGCGGCAGGATCAGCAGCAGCGCCAGTGCCAGGGCAGCGATGCACACCAGCAACGAGCGGCCGAAGGCGGCGAGAAAGCGTGCATCGCTCCACAGCGTCAGGTACCACTTGAAGGTGAAACCGCTGGGCAGGATGGTCGCCGACCAGCTGGTGGACAGCGAATAGACCAGGGTGCCGAGCAGCGGCAGCAGCAGGATCAGAAACAGCAGGTAGACCACCAGCTGGTGGAACAGCGGCGAGCGTTTTTCAGCGGGCGACATGGTAGCTCCGGCGCAGCAGCCATTGGTGGACGATGGTGATCAGGGTCATCAGGCCGACCAGCACCATGGCCAGGGCGCTGGCCATGTTCGGGTCGAGGAAGATGTCGCCGGAGACCATCGCCGCGATACGGATCGGCAGGATGTTGAAGTTGCCGGTGGTCAGCGCATACACCGTGGCATAGGCGCCGAGGGCATTGGCCAGGAGGATGACGAAGGTGCCGAGCAGCGCCGGGGTCAGCACCGGCAGGCCGATATGCCGCCAGAACTGCCAGGTGCTGGCGCCGAGCAGCTCGGCCGACTCGCGCCAGTCCTCGCGCAGGGCGTCGAAGGCCGGGTAGAGCAGCAGCACGCCGAGGGGAATCTGGAAGTAGGTGTAGAGCACGATCAGGCCGGTCTTGGAATAGAGATTGAAGTCTTCGATCAGGCCCATCTGCTTGAGCAGGATGGTCAGCGCGCCGTTGAAACCGAGCAGGATGATGAAGGCGAAGGCCAGCGGCACCCCGGAGAAGTTGCTGGTCATGTTGGAAAACGCCATGACGAAATCGCGCAGGCGACTGCTGACCTGGCGCAGCGAGTAGCTGCCGATGATGGCGATGACGATGCCGAACAGGCTCGACCAGAACGCGACCTCCAGACTGTGGCGCATGGCCTGGCGGTAGAAGGCCGAGGAGAAGGCCTGCTGGAAGTTACCCAGGCCCCAGCCTTCGGCGGTGTTCAGGCTGTTGCTCGCCACCCAGGCCAGTGGCGCGATCTGGAAGGCGAAGAAGAACAGGGCGAAGGGCACCAGGCACAACAGCGCCCAACCCTTGCTGGAAATGGTGGACTTCATGCGAGCAGCTCCCTGCACCAGGCTTTGTCGTGGGCTGCGCCGAGCAGCTGGCAGACGGTGCCGCACAGCTCGGTCTGCTGCGGCTGTGCTGCAGGATCGAGGCTAAAGGCGCTGCCAAGCACGATCAGCGGCACTTCGCGCTCCTCCGGCAGCAGGCCGTTGTGGCTGCGGTCGGCGTTCATGCCGTGGTCGGCGGTCACCAGGATCTGGTAGCCGGCGTCGAGCCAGGTCTGGATGTATTCGGCCAGCAGCACGTCGGCCATGCGCGCGGCGTTGCGGTACTGCGGGCTGTCGAGGCCGTGTTTGTGGCCGGCGTCGTCGATGTTCATCGGGTGCACCAGCAGCAGGTTGGGGCTATGGCGCTGGCGCAGGCTGTCGGCATCGGCCAGCAGGTGCGAATCCGGGTAATGGTCGGCGTAGTAGAAGTGGCCGTGCTGGATCGGCAGCGACGGGTCAAAGGTGTGGCGGTCTCTGGCGGCGACGAAGGGCGCACGGTTGTACAGCTCGCTGACCCAGTGATAGGCCGCGGCGGCGGTGCTCAGGCCGGCGTCACGGGCGTAGTGGAAGATGCTGCGCTGATTCGACAGGCGCACCACATCGTTGTGCACGATGCCGCTGTCGATGGGCGCCACGCCGGTGAGGATGCATTCGTAGAGCGGACGGGACAGTGCCGGCAATGCGCAGTCGAGCTTGTACAGCGCAGCGCGCCCGGCCTGGCAGTAAGCCAGCAGGTGACCAAGCGCATGCTGGGCCACCTGATAGCTCAGGCCATCCAGTACCACCAGGATGACGTTGTGCTTCATGGGGTTCTCTCGTTCGGTCGTAGCCCGGCTGCAAGCCGGGTCTCGTTCAGATCTGGCAGGGCGTGGTGCCTTTCACCCTCTCCCCCGGCCCCTCTCCCGTAAACGGGAGAGGGGCGGCGTGCATCAATTCATATTGATGATCACGTGCTCCTGCCACAGGCGCGGCAGGGCCTTGGAGGTGGCCTCCCAGGCAGCGGCGTCCTTGATCGGCTGGACCTTGGCGTACTGCTCCTGCGGCAGCAGCTTGGCCTGCACCTCGGCCGGCAGCTCGATGTGCTCGGCGCGGATCGGCCGGGCGTTGCCCTTGGCCAGGTTGATCTGCCCGGCATCGCTCAAGATGTATTCGCGGGTCAGCTTGGCGGCATTGGGGTTCTTCGCCCACTTGTTGATGATGGTGCTGTAGCCGGAGATCACCGAACCGTCGGACGGGATCAGCACCTCGAAACGCTCGGGGTCGATCTGGTCGCGGTAGGACAGGCCGTTGAAGTCCCAGACGATGCCGACTTCCACTTCGCCCTTTTCCAGGGTCTGGATGGTCGGGTTGGCCAGCGACAGGCGACCCTGCTTGGCCAGTTCGCCGTAGAAGTCCAGCGCCGGTTGCACGTTGCTCTCGTTGCCGCCCATGGCGATGGCGGCGGCCAGCACGCCGTTGACGGCTTGCGCGGCGGTGCTCACGTCGCCGGCGGAAACCTTGTAGGTGCCGGTCTTGAGGTCGGCCCAGGAACGCGGAATGTCCTTGACCAGCTGCTTGTTGACGATGAAGGCGATGGATCCGGTGTAGGCCAGCATCCAGTGGCCATCCTGATCCTTGGCCCAATCCGGGATCTGTGCCCAGGTGCTCGGCTTGTACGGCTGGGTCACGCCCTGCTGCACGGCGATGGGGCCGAAGGCGGCGCCGACGTCGCCGATATCGGCGGTGGCGTTTTCCTTCTCGGCGGCGAACTTGGCGATTTCCTGCGCCGAGCTCATGTCGGTGTCCTGGTGCTTGAGACCGTAGAGGCGCGCCAGGTCAGCCCAGGTGTCTTTCCAGTTGGCCCAGCTGTCGGGCATACCCACGCTATTCACCGCGCCCTCGGCGCGTGCAGCCTGTTCCAGTGCCTGCAAGTCGGTGCCTTCGGCCATGGCGGAGGTCGCCAGGGCGATGGCCGAGCCCATCAGTGAAGCCAGCAGCAGTTGTTTCATCGGAAACTCCTTTGCATGAGAGTGTTGGTCTAGATCAGCAAGACCTGAGCCAATCTAGGCGCCTTCAATGACAGTTTTATGTCGGGTCGCCGGGGGCAGATGTCTAGGCTTGACCGGCTGGCGCGCTCAACAAGCGTAGACCATGGCTAAGTAACTGATTTCGCGGCCTGCGGAGCTTGGCGGCGGTGGCATGCGGCGTGCTTGTAGCAGGGTTGTCATCTGCCGGTCATCTAGACTGCCTAGGCTGGTAAGCCGTCCGAGCACACGACTTTTGCCCCGCGATGGGGCTGGACTAGTCCATAAGGGGAGCAATTGATGCGCGAAGAAGCGCCGCGGGCCGTCACCGTCATCTGCCGCGCGTTGCAGGAGCAGATCGACCGCGGCCTGTTGCCCTCCGGTAGCAAGCTGCCGGCCGAACGCAAGCTCAGCGAACTGTTCGACACCACCCGCATCACCCTGCGCGAGGCGCTCGGCCAGTTGGAGGCGCAGGGCCTGGTCTACCGCGAGGAGCGCCGCGGCTGGTTCGTCTCGCCGACGCGGGTGGCTTACAACCCGCTGGTGCGGACGCACTTCCACGCCATGGTCGCCGAACAGGGGCGAGTGCCGGCCACCGAAGTGCTCAGCGCGCGGTTGATGCCGGCCAGTGCACAGATCTGCCAGGTGCTGGAGCTGCCGGCGCTGTCCAGCGTCTACCAGGTGTGCCGCGCGCGGCGCATCGACGGGCGGCTGGTGCTGTATGTCGAGCACTACCTGAACCCGGCCTATTTTCCCGGCATTCTCGAGTTCGACCTGACCCGCTCGCTGACCGACCTCTATGCCAGCGAGTACGGCATCCACTACGGCCGCGTGCGCTTCGACATGGTGCCCACGGCGCTGCACGCCGAAGCCGCGGCCAGCCTCAAGGTGGCGCCGGGCAGCCCGGCGCTGCGCATCACCCGGGTCAACCGCGACCAGCACGGGCGCATCATCGACTGCGACCTGGAGTTCTGGCGCCACGACGCCATCCACGTCAGTGTCGAGGTGCCGGAGTAGGGGGCGCCGCGTGCGCCGGCTTGTGTAACGAGGCGCGCGGCGCACCCTACCGTTCATCGGTTTCTGCGATGTTTTTCCGACCAATGTCGAAACGTCCCCGGCGCGTTCGACTATCCAGTACCCACCCGCCAAGGAACTGGAGCGCGTCATGAAATACCTCTGCCTCGTCTACGCCAACGAACAGGAGCTGCACAGCTCCCCCGACAGCCCGCATGACAGCGAGTGCCTCGCCTACGCCAGCGCCGTGCAGGAGAGCGGGCGCATGCTCGCCGCCGAGGCGCTGCAGTCGGTGCAGAGCGCTACCACCGTGCGCATGCGCGGCGGCAAGCTGGCGATCACCGACGGCCCCTTCGCCGAAACCAAGGAGCAGCTGGCCGGCTTCTATCTGGTGGAGGCGCGCGACCTCAACGAGGCGATCCAGCTCGCCGGGCACATTCCTGCCGCCCGCGTCGGCTGCGTGGAAGTGCGTCCGGTGCGCGAACTGGACGTCCAGCCGGCGCAGTTGCAGGCCGGCCGGCACTGAGCCGCCATCGGCAGGAGAACCGCTATGGACCGCAGCTATATCCCCGAGGTCGCCACGCGTGAGCAGTGGCTGGCCGCCCGCAAGGCGTTGCTGGAGCAGGAGAAGGCCCTGACCCACCAGCGCGATGCGCTCAACCGCGCGCGCCGCGCCCTGCCCATGGTGGCGGTGGAGGAGGATTACCGCTTCCAGGGCCCGCAGGGCGAGGTGCGTCTGCTCGACCTGTTCGAGGGGCGCAGCCAATTGATCGTCTACCACTTCATGTACCACATGGATCGCGGCGAGGGCTGCGACGGCTGCTCCTGCCTGGTCGACAACATCGGCCATCAGTCCCACCTTCACGCGCGCGACACCACCCTGGTGCTGGTCTCGCGCGCGCCGCTGGTCGATCTCGACGCCTTCAAGCGGCGCATGGGCTGGACGCTGCCCTGGTACAGCTCCTACGGCAGCCGTTTCAACTACGACTACCAGGCCACCTGCGACGAGGCGGTGGCCCCGGTGCAGTACAACTACCGCGACCAGGCCGAGCTGCAGCGCCTGGGTCTGGACTACCACCTGCAGGGCGAACAGCCCGGCGTCAGCGTGTTCCTGCGCGACGGCGAGCAGGTATTCCATACCTACTCCTGCTATGCGCGCGGCCTGGAAATGCTGATGAGCAGCTTCCACTACCTCGACCTCACCCCCTTCGGCCGCGGCGAGGGCTGGGACGGCATGCCCGATCTGGACGGCAAGGGACTCAACTGGACGCGCCTGCACGACGAGTACGAACAAGCGGCGCCCGCCCACGACTGCTGTGGCCACAAGGCCTGAATATCAACAAGGAGATTCGACATGAGTCAGCACGAACTGCAAGACGCCCTGAACAGCTGGACCGAAGCCTGCCGCAGCAAGGACGTGGCGCGCATCATGAGCCACTACGCCGAAGACGTGGTGGCCTACGATGCCATCGGCCCGCTGCGTTTCCAGGGGCGCCCGACGTACCAGGCGCACTGGCAGGCCTGCATGGAGATGTGCAGCGGCCCGGGGATGTTCGAACCGCACGAGCCGACCTTCACCGCCGCCGGCGATCTCGGCGTGACCCACTACCTGCTGCACTGCGGTGGCACCAATGAAAAGGGCGAGCTGCAGACCTGCTGGATGCGCGTGACCCAGTGCCTGCGTCGCCAGGGCGGGCGCTGGCTGATCTTCCACGAGCACTTCTCCGCGCCCAGCGACATGGAAAGCGGCAAGGCGCTGTTCGATCTGCAGCCCTGACGCCGGTCAGGACGCCCAGTCCATGGCGCTGTCTTCGGCGTACTTGAGCGCGGGCGCGTAGTCCCGGTAGTCGCTCCAGTTGCGCTGGCCGTTGGCGATGTCCTGCATCAGCGGATAGAGCGATCCTTCCAGGGCCGACACGTAGCCGCGTCCGACCTCGGCCAGGTGGGTGATGATGGCCAGGTCCTGCAACTCCACCGGCAGGTGCATCAACCCGACGGTATCGCCGGTCGCCCAGTCGAGAAATTGCTGGGCGACGGCGCGGCCCTGGTTCGGTTGCCGCGCCGCCCAGGCGGCGATTTGTGCATAGCTGCTGGGGCGGCTACCGGCGCGGCGAATCACCGGATCGTAGTTCTGCCAGCCGCGCCCCAGCTTGAAGCCCAGGCCGCCCAGCTCGCTGTTGACGTGGGCGATGAGTTCGTCGCGTTTGCCCTGCTGGTTGCCGACCCACATGTTGGCGAACCAATGACGGCCCCAGATGACGAGGATATTCGCTTCTGCCTGTGACATGGCGTGCCTCCTTTCGTTGTGTCGTGGCAGGCAGAAGCCTAGTCGCTGCGTCGCTGTTGGCGAGGCCTGCAAGCAGTGCTGGCGAAATCGTGCGAACTAGCCTGCGGCCAGGCGCAACATGCGCTGCGCCTGCTGCCGCAGGGCTTCACGCAGCTGCGCCGGCTGTTCGATGTGGAAATCGAAGGACAGGCGCAGCAGCAGGCGGGCGAACCAGGTCGGGCTGTCAGTGCTGGTGCTCAGGCGCACGCCGTCGCCCTCGGGCGTCAGCAGGCCGGCGTTGACGCCGAGTTCGGCGACGGCGCCGGCCAGGTCGGTGTGCAGCAGGATGCGCACCGGGTAGGCACGCGGCAGGTTGGCGATGCTGGCATTGAGGTGTGTGGCGGCGTCGAAGTCGTGCGGGCGCTCGAAGCGGCTGTCCAGCGTCCGTACCTCGTGCAGGCGCTCCAGGCGGAACGAGCGCAGCGCCTGACGCAGGTGGCAGTAGCCGCTCAGGTACCAGAGACCCTGACGGAACACCAGGCCGTAGGGATCGACCTCGCGCTCGCTGCACTGGCCCTGTTCGCTGCAATAAATCAGGCGCACGCGCTGACGCTCCTGGGCGGCGGCGGCGAGTTCGGCCAGCAGCAGCTGATCGCCGGTGCCGCGGCTGCGCGGCAGATCCAGGGTGGCGCTCTGGCTCAGGGCGCGCACCCGCTGCTGCAGCTTGGCCGGCATCACCCGTTCCAGCTTGGCCTGGGCGCTGGCCACCGCCGCCGCGGTCTCGGCCAGGCCGAGCTTGGTCGTGGCCAGGAGGCCCAGGGCCACGGCCTGGGCTTCCTCGAGGTTGAACATCAGCGGCGGCAGCTTGAAGCCGGCCACCAGGCGGTAGCCACCGTAGCGGCCGCGCTCGCTGGTCAGCGGAATGCCCAGGTCTTCCAGGTGGCGGATATAGCGGCGCAGGGTGCGCCCGTCCACTTCCAGGCGTTCGGCCAGTTCGCGGCCGCTGAGCTGGCCGTGGCTCTGCAGCAGTTCCAGCAGGGCCAGCACGCGGGTGGTGGGACTGTTCACGGGGGACGGACTCCGGGTGTGCGCGGGGCGTCGGGATAAACATTAGGGGGACGATTTTATTAGGGCCGAATATAGCCTAATTCGCCCTTAGCCTGGCTGCAGGTGACGCGAAGGGCGCGTCGACCGCTGGCAGACAAGGAGTTCTTCTCATGCAACCGATACTGTTCTACGGCGTGCCGCAAGGTTGTTCGTTCGGTGCCATCGTCGCCCTCGAGTGGCTCGGCCAGCCATACCGGCTGTGCCGCGTGGAGATGCTCGAACAACCCTGGGACCCGCTGTTCGAGCGGCTCAACCCGCTGTACCAGACGCCCACGCTACTGCTGGAAAGCGGCGAGTCGCTGAGCGAGAGCCTGGCGATTCTGCTGCACCTGGCGGCGCGGGCAGAGGGCTCGCCGCTGGCGCCGCGCCAGGGCAGCGCCGAGTTCGATGCGCTCAACCAGATGCTGGCCTACCTGGTGAGCGATTTCTTCGCCGCCTTCAGCCCCTTGTGGCTGGCCTACGAGAAGACCGAGCTGGACGAGTCGCAACGCGCGCTGTTGCGCAGCCTGGGGGCCGAGCAGGTGGCGGCGGGTTGTCGCTACCTCGAGCGGCTGCTGAGCGAGCGCGACTGGCTGCTGGGCGAACGGCGCAGCCTGGCGGACGCCTACCTCGCCGGCATCGGCCGCTGGGTCGACTACCACCAGCTGTTCGATCTGCAGCGGGAGCATCCGCATCTGGCCCATCACCTGGCCCGGCTCGCCGCCGATCCGGCGGCGTGCTTCGCCCGCGCCATCGAGCGCGGCGAAACCGCCCACAGCGGCGGCTTTCTCGGTCATGTCGAGCTACAGCAAGTGCGCGAACGTCTGGAGGCGGCCTGAGAGGTGTTCGAGGATTCGCTGATCGATCATCCGTGCATCACCGTGGCCAACTTCCGCCGCAGCCGTGCCTGGTATCGGGCGGCCCTGGCGCCCCTGGGCTACGAGCTGAAACACGAGGGCGAGCACGGTGCGGGGCTGGCTGCCGGCTTCGGCCCGCGGGACGACGCGCCGGCCTTGCTCTACCTGCTCAGCGCCGTGCCGGGGCGCGCCGTCGGCGAGGCGTGCCCGCCTTTTCGCCTGCGGGCAGGCAACCGCGAGGCGGTGCGGGCTTTCCATGCCGCGGCGCTGCAGGCCGGCGGCGAGGACGACGGCCGACCCGGACTGCGCGCCGAATCCGGCTGCTACACCGCCTGCGTGCTCGACCCGGACGGCTACAGCGTCGAGGTGATCTGTGACGCCTGACGGCCCGCTTACTGCTGGCCCAGCGCCGCGCAGGAGGCTTCGTAGCGCTGCTGGCAGGCGCTCTGGTACAGGCGCCGCGCCTGGTCCGGGTCGCGCGGCACGCCGCCTTCGCCGCGGCGGTAGAGGTTGCCGAGAATGTGCTGGGCCATGGGGTTGCCGGCGGCCGCCGACTGGTTGAGGTACTTGAGCATGCCCCGCTGGTTGGCGAATTCCGGTGCGTCGCGCCCGGTGTAGAGGTAGGCCAGGCTCACCGCGGCCATGGCGTGGCCCTTGTCGGCGGCCTGCTTCCACCAGTATTCGGCCTGCTTGAGGTTCTTCTCCGGCTGGCCGACGAAGTAGCTGCTGCCGAGCTGGAACTGGCTCTCCAGATCGCCGCGCTGGGCCTGCTGGCGCAGATCGCGCAATGGGTCCTGCGGCGTCTGTTGCTGGGGTTGCGGCTGCGCCGGCGGGCTCGCCGGGCTGGACTCGCGGGCGGCGCAGCCGGCCAGCAGCGTCAGGGCGAGCAGGGCGGTGAGGCTGTGGCGCAGGAGGATGGGGCTGGGCATGGCGGGATTCTCTGGTTGAGTCGGCTCAGGCCGTTAGGCCGACCTTGCCAACCTTAGTTCGCCAGGAGCCACCTGTCTGCCTTCACAGCGACGCGGCGAGCTGCAATCCTGACGGCTGATTTCGGCTCACGAGGCATTCATGAAGATCAGCGCGGATTTCGACAGTGGCAATATCCAGGTCATCGACGCCAGCGACCCGCAGCGGGTGCTGCTGGCCATGCGCCCGGACCTCAACAGTCATCATTTCCAGTGGTTTCACTTTCAGGTGGACGGCCTGCAGCCGGGGCAGCGCCACGCCTTCAGCCTGACCAATGCCGGACAGTCGGCCTACAACAATGCCTGGGACGGCTACCAGGCCGTGGCCAGCTACGACCGGCAAGACTGGTTTCGCGTGCCCACCCGCTTCGCGGACGGCCAGTTGCACTTCGAGCTGCAGGCCGAGCGCGCGCAGGCCTGGTTCGCCTATTTCGAGCCCTATAGCCGGGCACGCCACGACGCGCTGATCGAGCAGGCGCTGAGCCAGGCCGGTGCTGAGCTGCTGGCCTGCGGCAAGAGCCTGGAAGGGCGCGATATCCAGCTGCTGCGCATCGCGCGCCAGGCGCAGACGCCGCGCAAGCTGTGGATCATCGCCCAGCAGCATCCCGGCGAGCACATGGCCGAGTGGTTCATGGAAGGGCTGATCGAGCGCCTGCAGGATCCGCAGGATGCCGAGTTGAATGCGCTGTTGGCCCAGGCCGAGCTGTACCTGGTGCCGAACATGAACCCCGACGGCGCCTTTCGCGGCCACCTGCGCACCAACCATGCGGGGCAGGACCTTAACCGCGCCTGGCAGTCGGCCAGCGCCGAGCGCAGCCCGGAAGTGCTGTTCGTGCTGCAACAGATGCAGCGCATCGGCGTCGACCTGTTCCTGGATATCCACGGCGACGAGGAAATTCCCCACGTGTTCACCGCCGGCTGCGAGGGCAACCCCGGTTACACGCCGCGCCTGGCCGCGCTGGAGGAGGATTTCCGCCGGCGCCTGGTGGGCCTCGGCGCCGAGTTCCAGACCCGCTTCGGCTACCCGCGCGACGAACCCGGCCAGGCCAACCTGACCCTGGCCTGCAACGCCGTGGGCCAGGCCTTCGACTGCCTGTCGTTCACCATCGAGATGCCGTTCAAGGACCACGACGACAACCCGCAGCCACGCACCGGCTGGAACGGCGCGCGCTCGAAGCAGCTGGGGCGGGACGTGTTGACGGTGCTGGCGCAGATGGTGGGCCAGCTGCGCTGAGGGGGAGTAGGGGCCAGCGGCAAGCCGTTGGATCTGCAGGCAAAAAAAAGCCCGTCGCAAGGACGGGCGCAAAGTGCCGTACACACATGGAGACAAGCGGACGCGCTGGCGCGTCGGGCGTTACAGGATCGACAGCGGGTAGTTGATGATCAGGCGGTTCTCCTGCAGGTCCATGCCGACGTCGCGGCGCACGTCGGAGTTGCGCCAGCGCACGCTGAGGTTCTTCAGGCTGCCTTCCTGGATGGTGTAGGCCAGTTCGGACTCGCGGCCCCACTCCTCGGCGTCGGTGCGGCCGCCGGCGTGGATGTTGGAGCCGCTGACGTAGCGGTTCATCAGGGTCAGGCCGGGGATGCCGAGGCCGGCGAAGTTGTAGTCGTGGCGGATCTGCCAGGAACGCTCTTCGGGGTTGTCGTAGCTGTTGGTGAAGCCGTCGTTGACCAGGGCGCCGTCGCAGGTGCCGGCGGTTGCGCGACATTCGGCGGGAAAGCTTCGGCAACCGGCGCAATTGCCTGGACGATTAGCCGGGTTCGAGCAGGCGCGGCCCTGCCCCCTGCTCGCCGAGCTGATCCTGGGGGTTGCGCAGCGGGCAGTCCTGCATCGACAGGCAGCCACAGCCGATGCAGCCGGTGAGCAGGTCGCGCAAGCGGGTCAATTGTTCGATGCGCGCGTCCAGGTCGCGTTGCCACTGCGCGGACAGGCGCTGCCAGTCGGCTGCCGTGGGCGTGTGGTCGGCAGGCAGGCTGGCCAGCGCGGCGCCGATGTCGGCCAGGGGAATGCCCAAGCGCTGCGCCACCTTGATAATCGCCACCCGGCGCAGCACCTCGCGCGGGTAGCGGCGCTGATTGCCGGCATTGCGCTGGCTGTGGATCAGGCCCTTGGCCTCGTAGAAGTGCAGGGTGGAGATCGCCACTCCGCTGCGTTCGGCCACCTGGCCGACGCTCAGGGGGCGCTCGAAACGCGGGTTGCAGGGCGACATGAAAAATCCCTCTTGACCTCAAGTTAAGTTGAGGTTTTACCCTCGGCCACCTCGATTGACAACCCCGAGGGCATTTCCATGCAGGACAGAGTTCGACTGGTACTGATCTACGGCAGCGTGCGCGAGGGTCGCTTCTGCGACCGCGTGGTGGCCTGGGCGTGCGAGCAGATCGCCCAGCGCAGCGAGTTCGAGCTGAGCCTGGTCGACCCGGCCGCGATGTTCCGCCAGCCCGGCGAGGCGCCCGGGGCGGGCGAGGCGCGGCATCAGGCGTTGCAGCAGTTGCTGCGCGCCGATGCCTTCCTGATCGTCACCCCGGAGTACAACCACGGCTATCCGGCGGCGCTCAAGCAGTTCATCGACGAGGTGCCGGCCTCCTGGGAGGCGCGCCCGGTGGGCTTCGTCAGCTATGGCGGGGTGTCCGGCGGCCTGCGCGCGGTGGAGCAGCTGCGCCAGGTGCTGGTGGAAATGCACGGCATGACGGTGCGCAGTTCGGTGAGTTTCGCCAATGCCTGGGAGCAGTTCGACGAGCGCGGCCGGCTGCGCGAGCCGCGCCACGCCAACTCGGCCATGGCGCACCTGCTGGTGCAGCTGAACTGGTGGGCGCAGACCTTGCGCGCCGGGCGCGAGCGGGTGGCTTATGAACGGGTCAGGGGGTAGGGGCTCCTGCCAGGTATCGAGGCTTGCGGGCAGGCGGCGATTTGCTGAAGCTGCGCGGGTCGCCATTGACCGGAGAAGAGCATGCAGCTGACTGCCCCCATTCCCATTCTGCGCAGCTTCGACGAGTCGCGCGCACGGGCCTTCTATATCGATTACCTGGGGTTTGCCGAGGATTGGGCGCACCGTTTCGAACCGCAGCTGCCGCTGTACCTGCAGCTGTCGCGCGGGCGTTGCGTGCTGCATCTGTCCGAGCACCATGGTGACTGCTGCCCTGGCGCGGCGCTGCGTATCGCCTGCGACGATCTGGATGGGCTGCTGAACGAACTGCGCGGCAAGGACTACGACTTCGCCCGACCTGCCATCGTCGCGCAGCCCTGGGGACGTGATCTGGCGCTGAGCGATCCGTTCGGCAATCGCCTGATCTTTACCGAGCCGAGCTGAGAACGCTGCGTAGGAGCCGGCTGGCGGCGATGCTCCTAACGGCAGCCGGCAGCGCGAGATCGATGGCAACAACGAGGTAGCCCGCAATGCAGCCGGGCGACGAGAGCTGGCGTTGGGTGGATGAACACAGCGTCATCCACCCTGCGCCTGACGCTTAGCCGCGGTAGTAGCGCTGCGGCACGAACGGCGTCTTGGCCACCTTCATCGCCACGCGCTTGCCGCGCACGACGGCCCAGACTTCGCTGTCCACGGCGGCGTGGCTGGCCTTGAGGTAGCCCATGGCCACCGGCGCGCCGAGGGTCGGGCCGAAGCCGCCGCTGCACACCCGGCCGATCACCTGGCCGTCGGCGTCGACGATCTCGGCGCCTTCGCGTACCGGCACGCGCTCCTGCGGCAGCAGGCCGACGCGCTTTTCCGCCACGCCGTCGCGCTGCTGTTCGAAGATGCGTCCGGCGCCCGGGAAATTGCCGGCGCGCTCGCCGCCTTCGCGACGCACCTTGGAGATGGCCCACAGCAGGCTGGCTTTGATCGGCGTGGTGGCGCTGCTCATGTCGTGGCCGTACAGGCACAGGCCGGCTTCCAGGCGCAGCGAGTCACGCGCGCCGAGGCCGATGGCCTCGACTTCCGCTTCGGCCAGCAGGCTGCGCGCCAGGGTTTCGGCCTGCTCCACCGGCACCGAGATCTCGAAACCGTCTTCGCCGGTGTAGCCGCTACGGCTGACGATGCATTCGCTGCCCAGCAGGCGCACGCGGGCGACCTGCATGAAGGTCATCTTGCTCACCTCGGGCGCCAGACGGGCCAGCACCTCGACGGCCTTGGGGCCTTGCAGGGCGAGCAGGGCGCGTTCCTCGAACAGGCACTCGATCAGGCACTGCTCGCCGATGTGCTGCTTGAGGTGAGCCAGGTCCTGCTCCTTGCAGGCGGCATTGACCACCAGGTACAGGGTGTCGTCGCCGAGGTTGGCGACCATCAGGTCGTCGAGGATGCCGCCGTTCTCGTCGGTGAACATGGCGTAGCGCTGCAGGCCTACCGGCAGGTCGATGATGTCCACCGGCACCAGGGATTCCAGGGCGCGCGCGGCATGCTCGCCGCGCAGGAGGATCTGGCCCATGTGCGAGACGTCGAACAGGCCGGCGGCGTCGCGGCAATGCAGGTGTTCCTTCATCACGCCCAGCGGGTACTGCACGGGCATTTCAAAGCCGGCGAAGGGCACCATGCGCGCGCCGAGTTCCAGGTGCAGGGCATGTAGCGGGGTTTTGGCGAGGGTCTCAGAGGTCATTTCGATTTCCTGTAAGGTGCGCCGCGCGCACCGGGTCGTGAGCAATGCGTGTGTCGGATGGGATCATTGCTGCGCGCGGCCCAGGCGGCCCCGCACACCCGACGAATCAGCATTCGATGATATTGACGGCCAGACCGCCGCGAGCGGTTTCCTTGTACTTGCTCTTCATGTCGGCGCCGGTCTGGCGCATGGTGCGGATCACCTTGTCCAGCGAGACGAAGTGCTGGCCGTCGCCGCGCAAGGCCATGCGCGCGGCGTTGATCGCCTTGACCGAACCCATGGCGTTGCGCTCGATGCAGGGCACCTGGACCAGGCCGCCGATGGGGTCGCAGGTCAGGCCGAGGTTGTGCTCCATGCCGATCTCGGCGGCGTTCTCCACCTGGTTGACGCTGCCGCCGAGCACTTCGCACAGGGCGCCGGCGGCCATCGAGCAGGCCACGCCGACCTCGCCCTGGCAGCCGACTTCGGCGCCGGAAATCGAGGCGTTTTCCTTGTACAGGATGCCGATGGCGGCGGCGGTAAGCAGGAAGCGCACCACGCCGTCCTCGTTGGCGCCGGGCACGAAGCGGGCGTAGTAGTGCAGCACCGCCGGCACTATGCCGGCCGCGCCGTTGGTGGGGGCGGTGACCACGCGGCCGCCGCTGGCGTTTTCCTCGTTCACCGCCAGGGCGTAGAGGTTGACCCAGTCGAGCACGCTGAGGGTGTCGCGCAGGCAGGCTTCGGGGTGCTCGCTGAGCTGGCGGTGCAGCGCGGCGGCGCGACGCTTGACCTTGAGCCCGCCGGGCATGATGCCCTCGTTGCGGCAGCCGGCGGTGACGCAGTCCTGCATCACCTGCCAGATATTCAGCAGGCCGGCGCGGGTCTCGGCCTCCGGGCGCCAGGCCGCCTCGTTGGCCAGCATCAGCTGGCTGATCGACAGCTTGTGTTCGGCGCACAGCGCCAGCAGCTGCTTGCCGGTGGTAAAGGGATACTGCAGGGCGGTGCTGTCCTCGACGATGCGGTCGGCGCCGGCGGCCTGTTCGTCGACCACGAAGCCGCCGCCCACCGAGTAGTACTCGCGGGCGCGCAGCTGCAGGCCGGCGGCGTCGAAGGCGCGGAAGATCATGCCGTTGGGGTGGAAGTCCAGCGGCTTGCGGATCATCGCCAGGTGCTGCTTCTCGACGAAGGCGATGGTCTTTTCGCCGAGCAGGTTGATCTGCCCGGCGCCGCGGATGGCGGCCAGGCGCTCGGCGATGCGGCTGGTGTCGACCGTGTCGGGCTGCTCGCCCTCCAGGCCGAGCAGCACCGCCTTGTCGCTGCCGTGGCCCTTGCCGGTGGCGCCGAGCGAGCCGTACAGCTCCACCTTGACCGAGTCGGTGGCGGCCAGCAGGCCGTCGCGCTTGAGCCCCTCGACGAAGCGCGCGGCGGCGCGCATGGGGCCGACGGTATGCGAGCTGGACGGCCCGATACCTATCTTGAACAGATCGAAAACGCTCAGTGACATGTCGTACTCCTGGCGGCGCCGGTTGGCCCCTCCCCAGAGAGAGGGGAGGGCCGGCGCCCGCCTTATCAGTCAGCGTAGACCGGGAAGGTGGCGCAGAGGTCGGCGACCTGACCACGGACACGCGCGATCACCGCCGGGTTGTCCAGCTCGTCGAGGATGTCGCAGATCCAGCCGGCCAGGGTGCGGCATTCGCCTTCCTTGAAGCCGCGGGTGGTCACCGCCGGGGTGCCGATGCGGATGCCGGAGGTGACGAACGGCGACTGCGGGTCGTTCGGCACCGCGTTCTTGTTCACCGTGATGTGGGCTGCGCCCAGCGCCGCGTCGGCCGCCTTGCCGGTCAGGCCCTGCTTGACCAGGCTGATCAGTATCAGGTGGTTGTCGGTGCCGCCGGAAACCACGTCATAGCCGCGCTGGACGAACACCGCCGCCATGCCGCGGGCGTTGTCGATCACCTGCTGCTGGTAGGTCTTGAAGCCCGGCTCCAGCGCCTCCTTGAAGCACACCGCCTTGGCCGCGATCACGTGCATCAGCGGGCCTCCCTGGGCGCCAGGGAATACGGCGGAGTTGAGCTTCTTCTCGATCTCTTCGTTCTTGCGCGCCAGGATCAGGCCGCCACGCGGGCCGCGCAGGGTCTTGTGCGTGGTGGTGGTGACCACGTCGGCGAACGGCACCGGGTTCGGGTACAGACCGGCGGCCACGAGTCCCGCCACATGGGCCATATCGACGAACAGCAGCGCCCCGACCTGGTCGGCGATGGCGCGGAAACGCGGGAAGTCCAGCACTCGCGAGTAAGCCGAGAAACCGGCGACGATCATCTTCGGCTTGTGCTCGATGGCCAGACGCTCGACCTCGTCGTAGTCGATCAGGCCGTTCTCGTCGATGCCGTACTGCACGGCGTTGTACAGCTTGCCCGAGGACGACACCTTGGCGCCGTGGGTCAGGTGGCCGCCGTGGGCCAGGCTCATGCCGAGGATGGTATCGCCGGCATTGAGCAGGGCCAGGTAAACGGCGCTGTTGGCAGAGGAGCCCGAGTGCGGCTGCACGTTGGCGTAGTCGGCGCCGAACAGGGCCTTGGCGCGCTCGATGGCCAGTGCCTCGACCTTGTCCACATGCTCGCAGCCACCGTAGTAGCGCTTGCCCGGATAGCCTTCGGCGTACTTGTTGGTCAGGCCGCTGCCTTGCGCCTGCATCACGCGCTGGCTGCAGTAGTTCTCCGAGGCGATCAGCTCGATATGGTCTTCCTGGCGCTGTTCTTCGGCCTGGATCGCCGCGAGCAGGGCATCGTCATAGCCCTGCAGTTGGTCGTGCTTGCTGAACATGGTGAGGCCCTCTTTATCGTTTTTCTCGGGATGCAGTCGGCCCGCCCCGGTGAGGGGAGCCGAATGGAAACTGGGTAGAGCGATGAACCGCTCCCTCTCCCGCACGCGGGAGAGGGAAGGTTATGGGCGCTTACGCGTCCTGATACGCCTCGATGGACGGGCAGGCGCAGACCAGGTTGCGGTCGCCGTAGACGTTGTCCACGCGGCCAACCGGAGGCCAGTACTTGGCCTCGATCAGGCTCGCCAGCGGGTACACCGCCTGCTCGCGGCTGTAGGCGTGGTGCCAGTCGCCAACCAGTTCCAGGGCGGTGTGCGGGGCGTTCTTCAGCGGGTTGTCGTCCTTGTCCAGGCGGCCCTGCTCGACCGCGCGGATTTCCTCGCGGATGGCGATCATGGCGTCGCAGAAGCGATCCAGCTCTTCCTTGGACTCGCTCTCGGTCGGCTCGATCATCAGGGTGCCGGCCACCGGGAAGGACATGGTCGGGGCATGGAAGCCGAAGTCGATCAGGCGCTTGGCCACGTCATCGACGCTGATGCCGCTGCTGTCCTTGAGCGGACGGATGTCGAGGATGCACTCGTGCGCCACCAGGCCGCCTTCGCCTGAGTACAGCACCGGGTAGTGCTCTTCCAGACGACGGGCGATGTAGTTGGCGTTGAGAATGGCCATCTGCGACGCACGCTTGAGGCCGTTGCCGCCCATCATGGTGATGTACATCCAGGTGATCGGCAGGATGCTGGCGCTGCCGAACGGCGCGGCGCTCACCGCACCTTCCTTGCGTGCCATGTGCGCATGGCCCGGCAGGAACGGTGCCAGGTGCGACTTGACGCCAATCGGGCCGACGCCCGGGCCGCCACCGCCGTGCGGGATGCAGAAGGTCTTGTGCAGGTTCAGGTGCGAGACGTCGCCGCCGAACTGGCCTGGGGCGCAGAGGCCGACCATGGCGTTCATGTTGGCGCCGTCGATGTACACCTGGCCACCGTTGTCGTGGATGATCTGGCAGATCTCGCGGATGCCTTCCTCGAACACACCGTGGGTGGACGGGTAGGTGATCATGATCGCGGCCAGGCGATCCTTGTGCTCTTCGGCCTTGGCCTTCAGATCGGCGATGTCGACGTTGCCGCGCGCATCACAGGCGGTCACCACCACGCGCATGCCGGCCATGGAGGCGGTTGCCGGGTTGGTGCCGTGGGCCGATTGCGGGATCAGGCAGATGTCGCGCTGATCGTCGCCACGGCTCAGGTGATAGGCACGGATGGCCAGCAGGCCGGCGTACTCGCCCTGGGAACCGGCGTTGGGCTGCAGCGACACGGCGTCGTAGCCGGTGGCGGCGCAGAGCATGGCTTCCAGTTCCGTGGTCAGCTGGGTGTAACCCGCAGCCTGCTCGACCGGAGCGAAGGGGTGCAGGTTGCCGAACTCCGGCCAGGTGACCGGGATCATCTCGCTGGCGGCGTTGAGCTTCATGGTGCAGGAACCCAGCGGGATCATGCTGCGATCCAGGGCCAGGTCCTTGTCAGCCAGCTTGCGCAGGTAGCGCATCAGTTCGGTTTCGCTGTGGTAGCGGTTGAACACTTCGTGCTGCAGGATCGCCGATTGGCGCAGCAGGCCTTGCGGCAGACGGCTGGCGATCTGTGCGGCCAGGTCGCTGACGGCAGGGGCAGCCTGGTCAGCGGCGAACAGTGCCAGCAGCGCCTCGACGGCGGCCTGGTCGGTGGTTTCGTCCAGCGACAGACCCAGGCGCTCGGCGTCGATCTCGCGCAGGTTGATGCCGGCGGCACGGGCCTTGGCATGCAGCTCGGCGGTCTTGGCGCCGGTCTTGATGCTCAGGGTGTCGAAGAAGTGCTGCTGCTCGACGCTGTGGCCCAGCTTGGTCAGGCCCAGGGCGAGGATGGCGGTGAAGCTGTGTACGCGCTGCGCGATGGCGGTCAGGCCTTTCGGGCCGTGGTACACGGCGTACATGCTGGCGATGTTGGCCAGCAGCACCTGGGCGGTACAGATGTTACTGGTGGCCTTCTCGCGGCGGATGTGCTGCTCGCGGGTTTGCATGGCCAGGCGCAGGGCCGGCTTGCCGAAACGGTCGACCGACATGCCGACCAGGCGGCCCGGCATGTCGCGCTTGAACGCGTCGCGGGTGGCGAAGTAGGCGGCGTGCGGGCCACCGAAGCCCAGCGGCACACCGAAGCGCTGGGCGCTGCCTAGGGCGACGTCGGCGCCGAACTCGCCCGGCGGGGTGAGCAGGGTCAGGGCCAGCAGGTCGGCGGCCACGGCCACCAGGGCACCCGCGGCATGGAAACGCTCGACCAGGGCGCGGTAGTCGAAGATGTCGCCGTTGCTCGCCGGGTACTGCAGCAGCGCGCCGAAGTAGGCGCTGGCGTCGGCAATAGTGGCTTCGTCGCCGACTTCGATGTCGATACCCAGCGGCTCGGCACGGGTGCGCAGCACGTCGAGGGTCTGCGGGTGGCAATGCTGGGAAACGAAGAAGGTGTTGGCGGCCTTGTTCTTCGACAGACGCTTGCAGAAGGTCATGGCTTCGGCGGCAGCGGTGGCTTCGTCGAGCAAGGATGCGTTGGCGATCTGCATGCCGGTGAGGTCGCTGATCAGGGTCTGGAAGTTCAGCAGCGCTTCCAGGCGGCCCTGGGAAATCTCCGGCTGGTACGGGGTGTAGGCGGTGTACCAGGCCGGGTTTTCCAGCAGGTTGCGCAGGATCGGGCTCGGCGTGTGGGTGCCGTAATAACCCTGGCCGATGAAGTTCTTGAACTGCAGGTTCTTCGCGGCGATGGCCTTGATCTTGGCCAGGGCGTCGGCTTCCGACAGGCCCGGCTGCTCGCCGAGGATGCTGGTGCCCTTGATGCTCTCGGGAATCACGGCATTGGTCAGCGCGTCCACCGAGTCGTAGCCCAGCAGTTCGAGCATGGCGGCGGTGTCGGCATCGCGCGGGCCGATGTGGCGGGCGATGAATTCGTTCTGGGTATCGAGCTTGGTCATGGCGGTCACTCAGGCGTCGGCATTGGCGTTCAACAGACGATCATAGCCGGCCTTGTCCAGCAGGTCGGCCAGCACGGCGTTGTCGGCCAGGCGCATGCGGAAGAACCAGGCCTTGTCCAGCGGCGACTCGTTGACCAGCTCCGGGCTGCCTTCCAGCTCGGCGTTGACCTCGACGATCTCGCCGTCCAGCGGCATGGCGATGTTGCTGGCGGCCTTGACCGACTCCAGCACGGCCACTTCCTCGCCCTGGGCGTAGGCCTGGGTTTGCGGCAGTTGCACGTAGACCACGTCGCCGAGCGCGTCCTGGGCGTAATGGGTGATGCCGACGGTCACCAGACCATCGTTGTCCAGACGCAGCCATTCGTGATCGGCGGTGAAACGCAACTCGCTCATGTCAACTCCTCAAGGGGCAAGGGTGCCCGCTTCTAGGCGGCGGGCATAAGGGGCGCCCACGCTCTGGCGGGCAAGATTGGGTAAACCCTTAGCAATGCTGGTGCCAATATAAAAATATTCAATAAAAACAAATACTTAAGTGCATTTATGGGGCTTGTATACAGTCCGGTGGAACGATATCGCTACGAATGATTGCGTCGCTTTTGGCAAAGTCGAGGTCGTACCAGGCGCGGCGCGGCTTTCGGTGGGTTGTTGCTGAATCGTTACGGGGGAACGATATCGATACGGTGCGTTGGTGGAACCAGTCGTACGGACCGGCGGTCGGTTACAGGGCTACTTAAGGCAAAGGAGAGCAACTGCCATGAAACCCTTGATTCCACTGGTATTGGCCCTGGGCGGCGCAGTCGCCGCGCAGGCCAGCGACACCGTCACCGTAGTCATGGAGCAGGCGACCGAGACGGGCCCCGGCTCCTCGCTGGGCACCGTGGCCATCAGGCAGTCCGCCTACGGCCTGGTGTTCACCCCGCAGCTCAAGGGGCTGGAGCCGGGCATCCATGGTTTTCACGTGCATATGCTGGCCAACTGCAACGCGGTCGAGGTGGATGGCAAGCTGACCCCGGCCGCGGCGGCCGGTGGTCACTGGGACCCGAAAAATATCGGCCGCCACGGTTTCCCCTGGGAGGACGACGCCCACCTCGGCGATCTGCCCGCGCTCCACGTGGCGGCCGACGGCAGCGCCAGTCAACCGGCGTTGGCGCCACGCTTGAAGCGCCTGGATGAACTGCACAACCGCGCGCTGATGATCCACTCCGGCGCCGACAATCATTCCGACCATCCGCAGTCCCTGGGTGGTGGCGGTGCGCGGGTCGCCTGCGGGGTGATCAAGGTACCGACCAGTTCCGAGCCGATATAACCCGCCGCGGCCTATCGCGGCAGCCCGAGGTATCGGGGAACGGGGGCGGGCCGCGCAGGTTAGCGGCGCCAACCTCCGAACGTCCTGACACCTCGCTCGTGGCGCGCCGCGTAACCCTCCAGGCGATCTTTCGGCGTGGCGCCAATGGTGGGTTACGGTGCGGCAGAAATTGCGGGGGGCATCAGTACAAAGACAGGCGCCTAAGCCACCCTACAGGGTGCGCGGTCCGCTTATTGACCCTGGTCTCAGTGCTTGTCCGGTATTCCGTACTTGCGCAGGCGTTTGGCGATGGCGGTATGCGAGGTGCCCAGGCGCGCGGCCAGCTGGCGGCTGGAAGGATGGCTGGCGTAGAGCTTTTCCAGCAGCGCCTTCTCGTAGTCGTCCATAGCCTGTTCCAGGCTGCCGATCTCGCCATTCAGGCGCGGCGCCACCTCGGTGCCGGCGATATCCAGATCGTCGATCTCCACCCAGTTGCTGTCGCAGATGGCGGCGGCGCGGAAGATCACGTTCTGCAACTGGCGCACGTTGCCCGGCCAGCGATTGGCCAGCAGCGCCGGAAAAGTGGCCGGTGCCAGGCGGCAGGGCAGGCGCTGGATCTGCGCGCAGGCCTGGGCCATGAAGTGCTGGGCCAGCAGCAGGATGTCCTGGCCGCGCTCGCGCAGCGGCGGCACTTCCAGATTGAGCACGTTGAGGCGGTAGAACAGGTCTTCGCGAAAGCTGCCCTGGGCGACCATCTGTTCCAGGTCGCGGTGAGTGGCGCTGAGGATGCGCACGTTGACCCTGACCTCGCGCTCGCCGCCGACCCGGCGGAAGCTGCCATCGCTCAAAAAGCGCAGCAGCTTGGCCTGCAGATAGGGCGACATCTCGCCGATCTCGTCGAGAAATACCGTGCCCTGGTTGGCCAGCTCCAGCAGCCCCGGCTTGCCGCCGCGCTGCGCGCCGGTAAAGGCGCCGGGGGCATAGCCGAACAGCTCGCTCTCGGCCAGGTTTTCCGGCAGCGCCGCGCAGTTCAGCGCCAGGAACGGCGCGCTGCGTCGCGCGCTGACTGCGTGGCAGGCGCGCGCCACCAGCTCCTTGCCGGTGCCGGTCTCGCCCTGGATCAGCAGCGGCGCATCCAGCGCCGCCACACGCAGGGCGCGCGCCTTGAGGGTGCGAATCGGCGTCGAGTCGCCGAGCAGCGAATCGAAGCCATCGGTGTGATCGTGGTGCAGCGCCGCTAGGCGCTCGCCGATCCGGCTCGGCGCATAGAGCGTCAGCAGGCCGCCGGCCAGACGCCGCTCCTCGGTGATCGGCTGGGCATCGAGCAGCAGCGGCTGGCCGCCGAGGGTGACTTCGCGCAGCGGCAGACGGAACTCGGCGGCGAGCAGCGCCCGCTGCAGTTCGTCGTCGGCGAACAGCGCGGCGATGCTCTGGCCGGCCGGGGCGCTGCCGCACAGCTCGACCAGTGCCGGGTTGGCCAGCAGCACGGTGGCGCGATCATCCACCGCCAGCACCGGGTCGGGCATGGCGGCGAGCAGGGCGTCGAGCTGCAGGCGGCGGCGCTGGCCGGGGAGGATATCGACCACCTGCACGCTCTGCACGCCATGCACCTGCAGCAGCGCGTCGCGCAGCTCGTCGAGCACGGCGGCGCTCAGGGTCGGTGCGTCGATATAGACGTTTGGCGGTACCATCTCCACCGCATCGAGGTTCAGATTGCGCCCGCCGAGCAGCGCCAGGACTTCCTGGGTAATGCCGACGCGGTCGATAAAGCTGACGTGGATGCGCATTGATAACGGTCGAAATGGGCGAACAGGCGGCGATTATGCCTGCTCCGCCCGGCATGAGGAAAAGGGCAACACCGTGAGCACAGAAAAACCGAGCCGTGCCGACTACCACCGTAAGCACCAGGGACGCGCCGAAGCCGAGGCCCAGCGCCTGCTGGCGCGCAAGGCCGAACTGCAAGGGCGCTGGCTGCCCTGGGTGGCGCAGGAGCTGTACCAGCTCAGCCCGCTGGAGTTCGTCAATATGGTGCGTCGCGAGTTGCAGCGTCTTTCGTAGCCACGATTCCGACGGTGCGCCGTGCGCACCGGCCTCATTTTCGTTGGTGCGCACTACCTGGGCGGCCCCGCGACACCCTACGACCTACGCGCGCAGCGGCTCATCTCCACCTTGCCCACATGCGGGTTGCCCCAACCCATTACACAGGCCACCTGCTGATTGCGCTGCTGCTCCCAGGGCTTGACCGGGTAGGCCTTGTCCCAGGCCTGGTAGAGCTGGCGATCCTGCCTGGACAGACGCAGCTGGTAACGGTCGGCCATATAGAAATAGGTGCGCGCGATCATCCCGCGAATGGCCGGGCGCGGCATCACCTTGCGCGCCTTGAAATCCACCACCGTCTGGCACTGGCCGTACTGGTGCGGCTGTTGCGGCAGCCAGGCGAAGCTGTAGTTGCTGCGGTCGCCGTTGACCTCGCCGATGCTCGGCACCAGGTTGTGCAGATCGGCCTCGGCCTTGCGGAACTGCGCATCCTTGGCCGCACAGTTCTTGCGCCCGCCGTGCTGCCAGCACTGGCGCTGATGGCCGATCACCCAGGCCGGGACTATATGCTCCCACTCGATGCGCTGGGCGCGGCCCGCGTTCTTGCGCGGGCTGTAGCCGCAGGAACGCAAGTCGACCCGATTGCCGCTGTACTTGCAGCCGCAGTAGAACTCGGTGGACTGCTGCGCATACAGCGGCCAGGCCAGGCGCTTGGCCTCGGCGAAGCTGGCGGGGGCGGCGTTGAGGGAGAAGCTGGCGAGACAGCAGAGCAGGGGGATAAGGCATCGAATCATGGGGCGCCAGGGTAGCCGTCACTGCTGTCGACGTGAAGTAAAAAGTCTCTGTTTTTCAAATGCTTAGATAGTGGCAATGGGCCGCGTCAAAGCCTCGCGGCAGGCTGCTGGCAGAAGGTGGTGGCGGTAATCGCCATGGGCAAATTCGTCGAAGGTCTGCTGGAAAGCGTCCAGCAGAGGGATGAAATTCGCCGCGGCGAACCTCAGCCCTCGCGGGCGTTTACTCTGGACGCGCTGCAGGTGCGGAAAGTCTGTACAGCCACCGGAATGATCCAGGCCAAGTTCGCGGCCATCATCGATGTTCGACTCGGCTCGCTGCGTAACCGGGAACAGCGGCGGCGAACCTGGCAGCCCGGTCAGGGCGTTGCTGCGTGCGATCCACAACGACCCGAAGCACGCCATCCTGGCACTGTCCGCCTAATGGCTGGTCGATTTCGACACTTCTTCGACGCCAGCGAACCCCAGAAACGAAAAAGCCCTGTAAATACAGGGCTTTAACTTGCTGAATTCTGGAGCGGGCGAAGGGAATCGAACCCTCGTCATGAGCTTGGGAAGCTCAGGTAATGCCATTATACGACGCCCGCGGCGGGTGCCTTTATACCGGAACTCGGCGGGGAAATGAAGGGCGAACCGGTGCTGGTCGTGCATCCGGTTCGCCGTGGGGCCTGCTCATACGGCGATGGCCTGCAGCTCCTGCAGCCCGCCACGGCGTGGCAGCAGCAGGCGCTTGCTGGGGGCGTTGAAGAAGTCCAGCAGCACGCGTTGGGTCTGCAGCCAGGCGTCCTTGTGCTCCATGTCGAGGAAGTGGCCGGCGTCGTTGATCACGGCGAACTGGGCGTTATCGAGGTGATGGGCGAACAGGCAGGCGTCTTCCACCGAGGTGTATTCGTCGCGATCGCCGTTGACGAACAGCAGGGGGATGTCGATGGCCTGCAGGCATTCCTTGCGGCAGTGCGCTTCCAGGCTGAGCACCTGTTTGATATGGGCATACATCTGCCGGTACTCGTGCTCGTCGAGGGTGCTGACGTGCTTGTGGTTGAAGCGCTTGAACAGCGATGGCAGGTGCTTGCCGATGGTGCTGTTGACCAGCAGGGCGATGTTGTCGCGGTCCACCGCGCCGAGAAAGCGCAGGCCCTTGTGCAGGTAGTCGAGCATCGGCACGTTGAGGATCGGCGAGAAGGAGCAGATCGCCGCCTTCTCCAGGCTGGCCGGACGCTGTGCCAGGGCGAGCATGGAGGCGACGCCGCCCCAGGAGAAGGACATCAGGTAGTTGGCGCCATGGTGGTCGATCAGCTTGAGCAGGATCGCGGCTTCGTCTTCCTTGCTGATGGGCGTGAAGTCGCTGTTGAACGGCTTGGACTGACCGGCGTACGGCAGATCGAAGGCCACCACGTTGAACTGCGGCTGCAGGTATTTGATGGTCTGGGTGAAGGACGCCGTGGTCGCCAGGGAGCCGTTGACCAGGATGATCGTCTTGCTCGCTGCCGGGTTGCCGTAGAACTCCGTGTGAACCTTGTGCTTCCTGTTGATCTCGACGACTGCGGTTTGTGGCCTCATGTCGTTTCCTCCTGGCGCAAGTGTGACGAGGCGAGCGGTGGGCCGTTCGCAAGCTTTTGGGCAGTCAGATAAACGCCTGGACATGACAACCTAATGTCAGGCTGGAGGATTTTATAATTCTTTGATTTTCAATCAGTTAGGATCGAAACAGAGCGACTGCCCAAGCCTTTTAAAGGCCGGGAGCGAGGGCGGTGTTACCAGGCAGGAATCCAGTTCGCGCAGGGCGCAAGCAACCGATGGAACGCTTAGATGTCTGCTGTGACTCATTGGTCACGCCGAGACTTATGGTTCGATTTAAGCAGCGCCCTTGCAGCCATGCAAGAGCGAGTCACAGCTTTATCGCATATTGCTGCTGCCGTTGGTCGGTTAGCTTGCGAACGATTGCCGGCGTTGCCAGCGCCCCTCAAACGCTGGCGATTTCCGCGCTGGTCAGTGGACGGTATTGGCCGGGGGCAAGCGAGGGGTCGAGGTGGATCTCGCCCATGCTCTCGCGGTGCAGGGCGACGACCCGATTGCGGAAGTGGCCGAACATGCGCTTGACCTGATGGTAGCGGCCCTCGAACAGGGTCAGGCGAGCGCTGTGGCTGCCGAGCAGTTCGAGCCGGGCGGGCAGGGTGGTGAGGTCTTCATAGGCGAAGTACAGGCCGCGGGCGAAGACTTCGGCGTACTCGGCGGTGATCGGCTGTTCGGTGTCGACGAGGTAGACCTTGGGCTTGCGCTGCTGCGGCTGGGTGATGCGCCGCGACCAGCGCCCGTCGTTGGTGATCAGCAGCAGGCCGCTGGTATTCAGATCCAGGCGGCCGGCCAGGTGCAGGTCGTGTCTGTCCGGCTCGTCGAGCAGGTCGAGGACGGTGCGGTGTTCGTCGTGCTCGGTGGCACTGACCACGCCGACCGGCTTGTGCAGCATCCAGTAGCGCGCGCTACGTCCGGCTTGCAGCAGTTCGTCGTCCAGCTCGACGCGCTGGAAGTCGCGCACGTCGAAGCGCGGGTCGTGAATCACCGCGCCGTCCACCCGCAAACGCCCGGCGCTGATCAGCAGGCGGCTGTCCTGGCGGCTGAAACGGGGGAAGTTGCTGAGGAAGCGGTCGAGGCGCATGGCTCAGTCCTGCTCGCTGCGCCGGTCGCGCTCGGCGGCTTCGACCACACCCGCGCAGGCCGGGCACAGGCAGGCCTGGTCGCGCTGTTCGGGCGTCAGGCGCTCGAGCACAGCCGGGTCGATGCGGGCCGCGAAGCACCAGCAGGCCTGGATGTCCGGCGCGCCGTCGGCCAGGGCGCAAGCGTTGCCCTGGCCACAGAGCGGGCAGCGTTGTGTGGGGTTCACGGCGCGTCGTCCAGGGTGGCGGCGCAGACGCGGTTGCGCCCGCCCTGCTTGGTCTGGTTCAGCGCCCAGTCGCGCAGGAAGGTGTCGCGCGACATCATCGAGGCGATCTGGGTAGGACGGATCAGGTCCTTCTGGATTTCCGAGTAGATGTTGTCCGAGGTCAGCGGCAGCTCGGTGTTGACGATGTTCTGCCGGATGCTCTCGCGCGAGGCGTAGTAGCTGGCCAGGCTGGTGGCAAGGAAGCCGCCCGGTAGGAGCTGGAGGGTGATCTGGGCCTTGCGCGAAGTGCTGAATGCCATGAGGTCGGGGCCTTGGAGACGTGGCGCAATGCTAGCGCGCTGCCGCAGGCGCGTCATCGGTGCCCGTGCGATTTGCGCTTGCGCGCCGCGGCCGCCGGGTTGTCACCGGCGGCCGCGATGCTCAGGCCTGTTCCAGCACCACCACGCGCTGCCCGGCGCGCACCGGCGAGCCGGGCTGCACGCGCACCTCGCGCACCGTGCCGGCCACCGGGGCGATGAGGGGAATTTCCATCTTCATCGACTCGAGAATCACCAGCACGTCACCGGCCTCGACGCGCGCGCCTTCTGCCACCTGCACCTGCCACAGGTTGCCGGCGATATGGCTGTCGATGCCGTGCTGGCCCGCGCCGAGCGGCGCATCCTCGCCGAGTTCGGCGGCCACCTCCTCGACCTCGAAATGCGCCTGGCCCGACTCGATCCAGCGCTGGCGCTCGGCGTCGAAGGCCGCGCGCTGCTGCTGGCGGAAGGCGGCGATGCCCTCGGCCTCGCGGTCGAGGAAGGCCTGGTAGTCGGCCAGGTGCAGCTCGCTGTGTTCGATACGCAGCGGGTAGCGGCCGAGCGGGAAGTCGCGGCGGATGCGCAGCAGTTCGTCGGCGCTGACCGGGTAGAAGCGAATCTGGTCGAAGAAGCGCAGCAGCCACGGCTTGCCGTCGAAGGCTTCGACCGCGCGGTAGCGGTTCCACATCTGCAGGGTGCGACCGACGAACTGGTAGCCGCCGGGCCCTTCCATGCCGTACACGCACATATAGGCGCCGCCGATGCCGACGGAGTTTTCCGCCGTCCAGGTGCGCGCCGGGTTGTACTTGGTGGTGACCAGGCGGTGACGCGGGTCCAGCGGGGTGGCCACCGGCGCACCGAGGTAGACGTCGCCCAGGCCCATGACCAGGTAGCTGGCGTCGAATACCGTGCGGTAGACCTCGTCGAGGTTTGGCAGGTCGTTGATGCGGCGGATGAACTCCAGGTTGCTCGGGCACCAGGGTGCGTCCTTGCGCACCGTGGTCATGTATCTCTCTATCGCCAGCTGGCAGGCCGGGTCATCCCAGGACAGTGGCAGGTGGACGATGCGCGACGGTACCTTGAGGTCCTTGGCCGCGCACACTGCGTCCCACTCGCCGGCGACTGTGTCGAGCAGCCGCTGCAGCGCCAGGGTTTCCGGCTGGTAGTGCACCTGCAGCGAGCGAATGCCTGGGGTGAGGTCGATCACGCCAGCGAGCTGCTTGGCCTCCAGCGCCTGCATCAGCGCGTGGCCACGAAAGCGCAGCACCAGGTCCAGCTCAGGCGCGCCGATTTCCAGCAGCAGGTGGGTGTCGCCAGACAGGCGTGCGACCAGTCGGGTGTCGCCTTCGCCGAGGTCCAGCACGATAGGGCTTTGGAGGGCCTTTGTGAGAGGGGCTGCAGCCGCGACCGAAGCGGCATCATCGTCGCGGCTAAAGCGGAGCGCCGCCCGGCCCCTCCCACCTAATTCGGCGTATTCGCGTGTGTTGGTCTGCGCCAGTTCCCGCGCCGTGGCGATATCCACCGGCACGAAGCGCACCTTATCGCCTGCCTTGAGCTGGCCGAGTTGCCATAGGTCGGCCTCGATGATGGTCACCAGGCAGACGAAACCGCCCAGGCTGGGGCCGTCCGGACCGAGGATCACCGGCATATCGCCGGTAAAATCCACCGCGCCGATGGCGTAGGGGTTGTCGTGGATATTCGAGGGATGCAGGCCGGCTTCGCCGCCGCTGTCGCGCACCCATTCCGGTTTCGGGCCGATCAGGCGCACGCCGGTGCGGCTGGAGTTGAAGTGCACTTCCCAGTCGGTGGCGAGGAAGCGGTCGATATAGCGCTCGCTGAAGTATTCCGGCGCGCCGTGCGGGCCGTAGATCACCCGCAGTTCGCGTACGGCCGGCAGGTCGGGGCAGAGCTCGGCGGGTAGTTGTGCGCCGCTGCTGGTATCGGTCAGCGGCAGCAGGTGCAGCACGTCGCCGGCACGCAGGGCACGGCCGCCATGGCCGCCGAACTGGCCGAGGGTAAAGGTGCTCTTGCTACCCAGGTACTCGGGCACCTGCAGGCCGCCGCGCAGGGTCAGGTACGAGCGTGCGCCGCTACCGGCGATGGTGCCGAGGGCCAGGGTAGTGCCGGCCTTGATCAGCAGCGCGGTGTTCATTGGCTGTTCCACGCCATCGACGCTCAGCGGAATCTCGGCGCCAGTGACGGCGACTACGGCGTCCGTATTGAAGCGCAGCAGCGGGCCGCTCATGGTGATTTCCAGGCCAGCAGCGCCCTCGGCGTTGCCGAGCAGGCGGTTGCCCAGGCGCAGGGCGCGGCTGTCCATCGGCCCGGACGGCGGCACGCCGACGGCCCAGTAGCCGAGGCGGCCAGGGAAGTCCTGCACGCTGGTCTGGGTACCGGCGCTCAGCACTTCGAAGGTGCTGGCCTGATAGACGAGGTTTTCCAGGCAGCGCGTCCAGGGCTTGCCGCTGGCGAAGGGCGCATCGCTGAGGATCTGGCGCAGGTAGTCGCGGTTGCATTCCACGCCGTACAGCAGCGTGCCTGCCAGCGCCTGATCCAGCGCATTGGAGGCTTCTTCGCGGCTTGGCGCCCAGGTGATCAGCTTGGCGATCATCGGGTCGAAGTAGGGCGGAATCTCGCAGCCGGCCTCGACCCAGGTATCGATGCGCAGGGCCTTGCCGTCAGCGGGCGGGAATGCGACGGCGGTGAGCAGGCCGGGGCTGGGCTGAAAATCGCGGCCCGGGTCTTCGGCGTACAGGCGTGCCTGGATGGCATGGCCGCTGGGTTCGAGGGTTTTCGCCAGTTCGCTCAGCGGCGGCAGATCGCCGGCTGCCAGCTCGATCATCCAGCGCACCAGGTCGACGCCCCACACCTGTTCGGTGACGCCGTGCTCGACCTGCAGACGGGTGTTCACTTCGAGGAAGTAGAAGCGCTCGGCCTCGCTGTCGTAGACGAACTCGACGGTGCCGGCGCTGCGGTAACTGACCGCCTTGGCCAGCTTGATCGCCGCCGCGCACAGCTCATCGGCCATGCCGGCGGGCAGGTTCGGTGCAGGGGTTTCTTCCAGCACCTTCTGGTTGCGGCGCTGTACCGAGCAGTCGCGCACGCCGAAGGCGAGCACCTCGCCCTGGCCATCGCCGAATACCTGCACTTCCAGGTGGCGGGCGCGCTGGATGTACTTCTCGATAAATACACCGCTGTCGCTGAAGTTGTTCTGCCCCAGGCGCTTGACCGCCTCGAAGACTTCGCTGAGTTCTGCGGCCGAGCGGCAGACACGCATGCCGATGCCGCCACCGCCAGCGGTGCTTTTCAGCATCACCGGGTAGCCGACCTGTTCACCGGCGGCCAGCGCCGCATCGAGATTTTCCAGCAACTCGGTGCCTTCGAGCATCGGCACGCCGTGCTGCTTGGCCAGGGCGCGGGCGGTGTGCTTGAGGCCGAATACGCGCAGTTGCTCGGGCGTCGGGCCGACGAAGGCGATGCCGGCGGCTTCGCAGGCTTCGGCGAAGGCCGCGTTCTCGGAGAGAAAGCCGTAGCCGGGGTGAATGGCCTTGGCGCCGCTGCGTTTGGCGACGTCGAGAATTTTCTCCACAACGAGATAAGTTTGCGCAGCCGGGCCGTCGCCGAGGCAGAAGGCTTCATCTGCCTGCTGGATATGCAGGCTGGCGGCGTCGGCTTCGGCATACACGGCTACGCCGCCGACGTTCAGCTCACGCAGGGTGCGCAGGATGCGGCAGGCAATGGCGCCACGGTTGGCGATCAGGAGTTTGTCGAACATTCGAGGAGCCCTCGAAGGTGGCGGGCCGTCCCGCCGTCATTGGGTCTGCGCCACGGTCGTCCGTGGCGAAAAAATCGGGTGATGCGTATTGCTGTGTAGGAGCGGCTTTAGCCGCGAACCAGCGGAGCCGGTGGATGTAGAAAGCGACATCCACCCTACGGGTTATCGCGGCTGAAGCCGCTCCTACGGGAAGTGATCAATCCCAAACCAGGACTTCAGCCGGCGTCGGGTTCCAGCCGTTGCAGGGGTTGTTCAGTTGCGGGCAGTTGGAGATCAGCACGATCACGTCGGTCTCGGCCCTGAGCTCCACGTACTTGCCGGGCGCGGAGAGGCCGTCCTCGAAGGTCAGGCCGCCCTCCGGCGTTACCGGCACGTTCATGAAGAAATTGATATTGGCGCCGAGGTCGCGCTTGCTCAGGCGGCCGTCGTGCAGGCTGGCGCGCAGGAAGTTGTCGCGGCAGCTGTGCATATAGCGCTTCTCGAGTGCATATCTGACGGTGTTGCTTTCCTGGGCGCAGGCGCCGCCGAGGGTGTCGTGGCGACCGCAGGTGTCGGCGGTGATGGTCAGCAGCGGCTTGCCGAGGTTGGAGTAGAGCACCGTGCCGGTGGTCAGGTAGACCTTGTTCTGCTTGCGCAGGGTGCGCTGCGGGTCGAAGCGCTCGCGCGGGTTGCGCGCGGCGAAGAACAGGGTGTCGATCGCCTGGTTGCCTTCCAGATCATGCAGGCGCAGGGTCTGCCCGGCCTTGACCTCGAACAGGTAGGACTCACCCGCCGGGATGGTGTGGCGGAAGCTGGCGGTTTCGGGATGCAGGTTGCTGGATGTCAGGTCGCTGGCGGTAAGGCTCATCGGACTGTCCTCGATAGCGTTTACTGGGCTCCCGCCTTCGCGGGAGTGACGAGATCGGCGTCATCCCCGCGCAGGCGGGACGGTGCTTGCGCCGAACGCCCTTCAGGGCGGCCCGAAGGGCGAGCGCAGCGAGTCACCCATTCAAAGGTACTGGCGTTCGGTGTTGTGAAAGCCGCGGCCGTTTTCCGGGCGCGAGGTGCGGCAGAGCAGGGTGATGCCGTCGCTGGCGACCTCGCTCCAGCGCAGCTGCACCGGCTTGGGCGCGTACTGCGGGTTGGGGTCCAGTGGGTGCTGCAGGGCGGTGAGCACCACCAGGGTGTCCATCGGCGCATACAGCTCGATATGGTCGCCGGCCTTGGAATTGTTCGGCTGGAAGTGGAAGACACCCTCGGCGTCGACGTCCACGCGGCTGAACAGGTTGAGGTTCATCAGCAGGTCCTGCAGGTTGAGGTCCCACTTGCCCATTTCCACCAGCAGGTTGTCCATGCCGTTGCGGAAGAAGCCGTTGCGCAGTTCCTGGTAGCGGCCCTGACCGTATTTCTCCAGCACTTCCTCGGCATTCAGTACGCCGCCGAAGCTGTCGTGCCAACCGCAGGTGTCGGCGGTGATGGCGGCCAGCACCTTGCCCATGTCCGAGTACAGACAGTGGCCGGCGCTGAGCCTGGCGGTGTGTTGGCACTTGAGGGTATCGGGCAGGTTCAGTCGTTCGCTTTTCTCGGCGGCGTTGAACAGCAGCAGGCTGACGTTGGCGCCGCCTTCGAGGTCGGTGATGCGCAGCAGCTGGCCGCGCTTGAGCACGAAGGAGGTGTGGCCGCCGCCGGGTACGGTTTCCTCGTACAGGGTCGGGCGCAGGGTAAGGGCAGTGTTCATGGGGACCTCGGGATCAAAGCCTGGTCGTCAGGCGCCGGCAGTGGCGCCTGATTAGCGTTGCGATGTGGTTTAGGGCGTAGGCTTCAAAGCTTGCCGTCGACGGCCATCTGTATGTAGCTCGGGTCGAAACGCAGCTTGATGTTGGCGGCGTCGCCGGTGCTTACGCCGCCCGCGAAGGTCATGCCGATGGCGTCGGCGCTGCGCGCGCCTTCGCCGAGGATGCCGTGCTCGAAGCTGAAGTTGGCGACCTTGGTCATGGTCTCCGGCAGGGCCGGGCTGGTGACGAAGTCCAGGGTTTCCTTGGGCGTGTAGAACAGCTTGGTGGTCGCCAGCTGGGCCTGGAAACCGGCCAGGTCGGTGCCGGAGGCCTTGGCCATTTCGGTCAGGGCGTCGGTGGCTTCGGGCGTTCCGGCCTGCATCAGTTCGAGAATCTCGAACCAGGCGCCGACCAGGGCTTTGCCGAAGTCCGGGTTGTCCTTCAGGGTCTGGGTGTTGACCACCATCATGTCGAGGATTTCACCGGGGATCTTCGAGGAGTCGAACACCTGGGTGCTGCCGGGCTGGGCGATTATCTCGGCGAGCATCGGGTTCCAGGTGGCGGCGGCCTGCACGCTGGGGGTGGAGTAGGCGGCGATGATGTCGGCGTCGGAAGTGTTCACCACGCTCACGTCGCGCTCGCTCATGCCTGCCGACTCCAGGGCGCGGGCGAGGAAGTAGTGAGAGACCGACAGCTCCACCAGGTTGACCTGCATGCCCTTGAGGTCGGCCAGGGTCTTGCCCTCGCCCTTGATCAGCAGGCCGTCGTTGCCGTTGGAGTAGTCGCCGACGATCAGCGCGGTGGAGTCCACACCACCGGCGGCGGGGATGGTCAGGGCGTCCATGTTGGTCATGGTGCAGCCGTCGAACTGGCCGACGCTGTACTGGTTGATCGATTCGACGTAGTCGTTGAGCTGCATGACATCGATCTCGATGCCGTATTTCTTCGCCCATTTGTCGATGATGCCGGAGGTGCTGGCCTGGCCCCAGGGCATCCAGCCGGCGTAGAGCGTCCAGCAGACGCTGAAGCTGTCTTTCTTCTCGGCATGGGCGCTGAAGCTGAGCAGCGCGGCCAGACCGGCAGCGGCGAAGGAGAGCAGACGGTACTTGCGCATTTGGAACCTCCAGTCTTGTTGAGTGCGGGCAGGAGTCGCGGCACGTTTCGAATCGTTCGAAAGGCGCGTTCTCCCGGGCTTTTATCCCGCCGTGTAACCTCACTGGAGGTCGATGACTCTCGGACCAGTCACCCGCCTGCGCGGATCGGAACCCTAGTCATCCATTTCGCAAATTGTGGTGCCGCGATTCCGGGAAACCCCGGTTAGAACCTGCACACTGAGGCTTTAGCGAATAGCGTGCCAGCTCGCCGAAGCCCGTGGCTGGGCGTTCTGGCGACGCTGCTTGCGGTTTGCGTGCTGCCTGTTGGGGCTTGCGGGCTATGGAGTGCACCGCTCTGGGGCGAGTCTGCCCACGGGATAGCGCCTCGGCGGCGTGATGCGGGTGGCATGGAAATCGCTATCGACCCTGTTGCAGGGGCGGCCTTGCCGCCGCCCTCGGGACGACCCGACCCGCTGCTCGTCTGGACGACCAGGTAACTCACTTGTTCAAGGGAGATTGCCATGGCGCATACCCATTTCACTTCGATTCCCCTGATCGACGTCTCGGGCTTGTATAGCGAGCATCCTGCCGAGCGCCAGCGCGTCGCCGATGAGCTGGGCCGTGCCGCGCGCGAGGTCGGCTTTCTGCAGATCACCGGACACGGTATTACGCGTGATCTGCGCGACGGGCTGATCCAGCAGGCGCGCAGTTTCTTCGCCCGCCCGCTGGAGGAGAAGATGCGCTTCTATATTGGCCAGTCGAGCAACCACAGCGGCTACGTGCCGGAAGGCGAGGAGCAGTTCGTCGGCGGCAGCAAGGATCTGAAAGAGGCCTACGACGTCAATTACGACTACACCGAGGCGGCCCAGGTCTATCCGCTGCTGGGGCCGACGCAGTGGCCGGACTCGGCGGACTTCAAGCGCGAGGTCGGCGCCTACTACCGCGCGGCGCTGGCACTGGGCGACACGCTGTTTCGCGGCTTCGCCCTGGCGCTGGGGCTGGCCGAGGACACCTTCGCCGGCATCACCCGACACCCCACCAGCCAGTTGCGCATGATCCATTACCCGCTCGATCCCGATCCGGTGGCTGACCGTCCCGGTATCGGCGCGCACACCGACTACGAGTGTTTCACCATCCTGTTGCCCACCGCCGAAGGCTTGCAGGTGCTCAACGACGACGGGCAGTGGATCGACGTGCCGCTGGTGGAGGACGCCTTCGTGATCAATATCGGCGACATGCTCGAGGTGCTCAGCAACGGCCATTTCGTCGCCACCTCGCACCGCGTGCGCAAGGTCAGCGAGGAGCGCTTCGCCTTCCCGCTGTTCTGCGCCTGCGACTACCCGACGCGCATCGCCCCGATTGCCGGCCTGCCAGCGCGCGGTGAGCGGGTGTACGCGCCGGTGAGTTGCGGCGACCACCTGTTCGCGCAGACGGCGCAGACCTTCCGTTACCTGCGCGAGCGGCTGGAGAACGGCTCGCTGCAATTGCCGGATGGCGCGACAGGCCTGTCCAGCTTCGGCCCCTCCAGTGTCGGCGCGGCCCGCCGGGAGGTGACGGCATGAACCTGCTGGAACTGGCGGCACCTTACCCACAACGCGCCGAAGGTGGCGTGCCGGACTGGATGCTCGGGCACTTTCGTCGGCGCACCATCAGCTTCGCCGATGGCCGCAGCGATGAGCGCACCCAGGTGCACTGGCTGCAGAGCCGCAGCTTTACCATCGACCTGCGCCTACCGGATGGGCCGCCATTGTCGGGGCGTGCCTGGCAGGACTACGACGCCGCCGAGTTGCGCCAGCTCGCCAACCACGAAGGCTGGGTGGCCGACAGCGTCTGGGAGAACGGCTACCTGAGCTGGCACGGCGGGGTGTCCCTGCAACTGCACAACCGCTGGCCGGAACCGGCGCAGTTGCAGCGCATCGGCAACTGCATGATCGAGTTCGGCACCAGCGGCGCCTATGTCGAGGACTGGCGTTTGCAGGCCAGCCGCGGGCCGTTGATTGGCCTGCGCCTGCTGGAGGAGTGCGATGCCGAAAGCGGCGAGGTGCTGCAACGCGGCGGTGGCCTGATTCTCTGCTGCGATCGACTCGGCTGGGTGCGCGGGCGGGCGGTCGAGCCGGGTGAGTCAGCGCTGCAACTGCGCGAGCGGGTCGAGCTGGCGCGCGGTGATGGTAAGGCCCTGGCCGCGCTGTTCGACTGCGAGACCTCACTGGCCTATGCCGATCAGCAGGGCCGTTATCGGGTGGCGCTGTCCACCCAGCCGGCACGGGTAGGGCAGAGCGTCTCGCTGGAGGGCTTCGAGATCCTGGCGGCAGGTCGCGTGTGCCAGCACCTGCAAAGGCCGGATGGCCGTGCGGTGGTACGCACCTTCCTTATCGATACGCTGGAGCCGGATTGGCGCGCGGCTCTCGCTACGCCGACTACCGACGAGGCGCAGCGCTGGTTTGCCGCGGAGAGTGAAACGCTGTCGAGGTATCTGGAAGTGTTGAGCTGATCTGCGACTCGTTTTGTAGGAGCCCACTTGCGGGCGATCAGCATAAGCCGCAGCGGATCGCCCGCAAGCGGGCTCCTACAGATGGTTAGCCTGCCGCGATGCGCTCGGCCAGCTCGCTGGGCAACTGCGCCTGAGCCCGGCGTGCCGCGTTCAGCGGGATGTCGTAGGTGATGCGCGCGCCATAGGCGTTGGGCGCCTGCGGGTCGTGGCGCACCTTGTCGAACACCAGCAGGCGGGTGCCGAGGCTGAAGCCTTCGGACAGGTCGTGGGTGACCATGAACACGGTCAGGCGGGTTTCCTGCCACAGCTCCAGCAGCAGCGCGTGCATGTCCTTGCGGATGCCGGGGTCGAGGGCGCCGAACGGCTCGTCGAGCAGCAGCATGCGCGGTTGCATCACCAGTGCCTGGGCGATGGCCAGGCGTTGCTGCATGCCGCCGGAAAGCGCGCTGGGATACTTGTTCAGGGCATGGCCGAGGCCGACCTTGGTGAGGATTTCGGCAGCGCGCTCGCGGGCCTCGCGCTTGGCCGCGCCGAACAGCCGGCCCAGCAAAGGCGAGCGCGGCAGCTCCAGGCCCAGGGCGACGTTGTCCAGCACGCTCAGGTGGGGGAATACCGAGTAGCGCTGGAACACCACGCCACGGCTCGGATCGGGCTCGTTGGGCAGCGCCTGGCCGCCCAGCAGCAGCTCGCCACGACTCGGGCGTTCCTGGCCGAGCAGCATGCGCAGAAAGGTGGATTTGCCACAGCCGGAGGCGCCGACCAGGGTGCAGAACTCACCCTCTTCGACCTTGAGGTTGAGGCGTTCGACCACCACCAGGTCGCCGTATTCCTGCCACAGGTTGCGCGCTTCGATAAAGGTGGTTTTCCCTGTGCTTGCAGGGGCCGTACGGGAGTCGCTCATGGCAGGTTCACTTAGCGGGACGATGTGTTGGCTGAACAGGGTCATGCCTTGCCTCCTTCATGCCAGGGGAAGCACAGGCGCAGCACCTGGCGCAGGCCCAGATCCATCAGCCAGGCCAGCAGGGTGATCCACACGACGTAGGGCAGGATCACGTCCATGGCCATGTAGCGACGTACCAGGAAGATGCGGTAACCGAGGCCGTCGGTCGAGGCGATGGCCTCTGCGGCGATCAGAAACAGCCAGGCCGAACCGAGCATCAGGCGCAGCGAGATCAGTAGGCGCGGCAGCAGTTGCGGCAGCACCAGGCGCAGGATCAGCGTCCAGGTGTTGGCGCCGAGGGTCTGCGCCTTGATCAGCAGCTCGCCGGGAATCTCGCGGGCGCGCTGTTCGATGTCGCGGGCGATGCAGGGGGTGATGCCGATGACGATCAGCATCACCTTGGACAGCTCGCCCAGGCCGAAGACGATAAACAGGATCGGCAGGATGGCCAGCGGCGGAATCATCGACAGCACGGTGAGCAGCGGCGACAGCGGCGCGCCGAACAGCGGCACGCTGCCGGCGGCGATGCCCAGCACCAGGCCCAGCAGCGCGGCGATGCCAAGGCCCAGGCCCAGGCGTTGCAAGCTGGAGGCGGTGTCCTGCCAGAACAGGTACTGGCCGCTGCGTTTGTCTTCGCTGAAGGCCAGGCGGTCGACGGCATCGATCATCTGGCTGGCGCTGGGCAGCAGCTTGTCGTTGGGGTTCTCGGCCAGGCGGGTGGTCGAGGCGCTGAAGTAGACGAACAGCAGCAGGGCGAAGGGCAGCAGGATCAGCAGCAGGCGGCCGCTGCGATCCGGGTGGCGGTTGATCAGGCGCATGGATAGTCCTCGTCGGGCCTGGAACGAAAGGCGTGCGCAGCTAGCAAGCGCAAGAGCGCGCTGGTTTCGGGCCTTTGGGGTGGGCGGCTGGTTGCCGCCGATGCGAGTGGGGCGTACCCATGATGAACCTCCAGTTTGACAGGGGCGGGCAGGAGTTCGCGGCGGTTCCCCACGGATGGGGCGCGTTCTCCCGGGCTTTTGTCCCGCCGTGTAACCTCGCTGGAGGTCGCTAGCTCTCGGACCAGTCGCTCGCCTGTGGCGAGCCGGAACCCTAGCCGGCTATTGGCAAATTGTGGTGCCGCGATCCCGGCGAGCCGGGTTGTTCCTGCACGAGCTGTACTTAGCGAACATCGTGCCATGCGTCGCGAACCGCAGCAGACGGCGCTCCCTTCGGCGGCGCCGGGTCTGCGGTGCGCCGTGCTGGTGCGTTGTCAGAGCGGCGTGCTGCCTGCTGGGGCGTCAGGACGGTGTCAGAGCTTGCCGTCAGCGGCCAGCTGCATGTAGTCGTGGTTGAAACGCAGCAGGATGCGTTGAGCGTTGCCCAGGGTCTGCTCGCCGCTGAAGGCGATGCCCAGGTTGCTCAGGCCCTGGCCGCTCTGGCCCAACAAGCCGTGCGCATCGGCGAAATGGGCGACGCGCTGCATCAGGTCCGGCAATTTGCCGGTCTGGGCGAAGTTCAGCGCATAGCGCGGGGCGTAGAAGGAACGCAGGGTGTTCAACTGGGCCTCGAAGTCCTCGGGGCTGGTGCGCGCGGCGGCCGCCATCTTCGCCCTGGCCTCACGCCCGGCGGCGGTGGGCAGGCCGAGCAGACGCTGGGTTTCGAACCAGGCGCCGGTCAGTGCCCGGCCGAATTCCGGGTGTTGCACCAGGGTCTGGCTGTCGACCACGGTCAGGTCGAGGATCTCGCCGGGAATCAGGTTGGAGGTGAACACCTGGCTGACCTCGGCCTTGCGTTTGATCTCGGCGAGGATCGGGTTCCAGGTGATCACCGCATCGCCCTGTCCGGCGAGGAAGGTGTCGGCGATTTCGGTATCGGAAACGTGCTGGATGGTTACGTCGCTTTCCTTCAGCAGCGCCCATTCCAGTGCGCGGCTGAGCAGGTAATGGGACACCGAGTTCTCCACCAGCAGCACGGTCTTGCCCTTGAGATCCTGAATACGCTTGCCGCTGCCACGCAGCAGCAGGCCATCGGCACCGTTGGAGAAGTCGCCGATGATCAGCGCGGTGCTGTCCTTGCTGGCAGCGGCGGGAATGGTCAGGGCGTCCATATTGGTCATGGTGCAGGCGTCGAACTGGCCGGCGGTGTACTGCTCGATGGAGCCGACGTAATCCGGCACTTCCTGCACCTGGATATCGATGCCGTACTTGTCCGCCCATTTCTTCACGATGCCCTGTTCGGCGGCGTAGCCCCAGGGCATCCAGCCGGCGAAGATCGACCAGCAGAGCTTGAAGGTCCTGGGCGCGGCCTCGGCGGCGGGAGCGGTCAGCAGGGCGGTGCAGAGCAGGGCGGTAAGCAGGGTACGCAATGACATGGTGACCTCGGCGGCAGGGAACGGAGGCGGGAAGGCGGGCAGCCGTGCTGCGCGTTCTCCCGGGCTTTTATCCCGCCGTGTAACCCCGCGGCTTCCCGCCGCTGCATGAGGTCGCCCACTCTCGGACCAGTCACCCGCCTGCTCAGGCGGGCCGGAACCCTAGTCGGCCATTGTCTGCACGCAGCGCTGTTCGCCTTCCCGCTGCGGCGCCTTGCCAAGCGAGGAGCGTGCCAGTGGCCGTGGCGAGGCTGTGATGGCCGTCACTCGGCTGCACGGAACGTGATCCAGTGCAGATTGTCGAACGAGCATGCTGATAGAGCTGTGCCCGCTGCGGTGGCCGGGCGTCTAGCAGATACGGGAAATTCGAGGAGTATTCCAACATGCGTGGTGTGACTGTGATGGTATTGGCGTTGCTGCTGGGCGGCTGCAGTTTCAGTGCCCCGGGCGTGCATGCCCGGGTCGGTGATCCCGATGTGATTCATGTCGACCTGGGTGGCCGCGGTTACCACGGCGGCGGTCACTTCTGCCCGCCGGGGCACCGGATGAAGGGGAGCTGCTGATGAAAACCTTCGGCGCGTTGCTGCTGGCGATCAGCCTGGCGTTCGGTCTGTCCGGCTGCAGCCTGAGGCTGCCGGGTATCGGCATCGATATCGGTGATGTCGGCGGCGGTCCTCCCCACTGCCCGCCGGGGCAGGCCAAGAAAGGTCGTTGCTGATCCAGTCCCGGGCCTCGCGGCCCGGCCTCTTCCCTCGGGGGCGCGGTGCGCGTCCCCCGCTTCCCCTGCGGAGGCTTCCATGTCCTACAGAACCCTGCTTGCGGCCCTGCTGTTCATCCCGCTCAGCGGCTGCGCCGTGTATGGCGACGGCTACGACTACGACCGCGGCTACCGCGATCATCATCACTCGCACCACTATTACAACGGCTACCGCCGCGATTACTCGCCGCCGGTCTACGTCACGCCGCGGTACTACTATTACGACGACCGCCGCCACGACCGCCATCGCCACGATTCCAAACGCTACGTGCCGGCACCGCCGCCGCGCCAGCATGGTTTCTACCAGCGCGATCACAAGCGCCACGACGGTTACTCGCGCCACGACGGCCGCCGCGACGATGGCCGCCGTCACGATGGTCGGCAGTATCACAAGCAGTATCAGAGCGCGCCTTCCGGCAAACGCTGGGAAGGCAATCGCCAGCAGCAGGTGCAGCAGCGCTACTCCCGCGACGACCGTCACTCGCGCGGCGAGCAGCAACGCAGCGGCGACTGGCGGCGCAACTAGCGGCGTTCAGCGCCGTGGCGGCAGCGGCTGGCGATCCACCCGGCGAATTTCCTCCACCAGCGCCTGCGCCGCCGGCGACAGGCTGTGCCCGGCACGGCTGACCAGGCCGTAGGCCGACTGCTGCTGCAGGCTCGCCGGGGCCAGCGGCAGCAGGCTCAGCTGGCCGGCCGCCACTTCTTCGGCGATCACGTCCCAGGGCGCCATGCTCAGCACCTCGCTGTCGGCCACCAGGCGCTTGAGCACCAGAAAGTTGTCGCACTGCACGCTCAAGGGTTGCGGCCGGCCGCTGGCCGCGCCGAGGCTGCGCTCTACCGCCTGCGGCAACTGGGTGCCGGCCAGGGGGAAGTCGAGCAGGTCGGCCAGGCGCAGCTCGCGGCGTTGTAGCAGCGGATGGCCGGGGCGGCAGAACAGCACGCCGGCATGCGCCTGTAGCGCCTCGATCTGCAGTTGCGGGTCATCCTGCAGTTCGCGCACATCGGCGACGAACAGTTCGACGCCGGCCTCCAGCAGCCGCTCGCGCAGCTCCAGCCAGTTGCCGATCTCCAGTCTCACCTGTACCCGCGGATAGCGTTGCAGCAGCCTGCCCACCGCCTGCGGCACCAGCCGTGCGGCTGGGTAGGGGCCGGCGCCCAGACGCAGTTCGCCGGCCTCCAGGTTGTCCAGCTGGCTGACCGCGTTGCTCAGCGCCTGGCTGCCGGCCAGCAGGCGGCGGGCGTGTTCCAGCACCAGCTGGCCGTGGGCGGTGAGGCTGATGCCGCGGCTGTGGCGATCCACCAGGCTGCAGCCGAGCTGCGCCTCCAGGGCCTGGATGCTGCGGCTCAGTGCCGGCTGGCTGAGGTGCACGGCCTCGGCGGCGCGGGCGAAGTGGCCGTGTTCGGCGAGGGCGACGAAGTGACGGAGCTGGCGTAGGTCGTTCATGCGCTGCCTGCATTGGTTCATGGATTCGAATGCATTGGAATTATCAGGCGGCCTTTGCCAACCTGCCAGCACTTCAACAACAAGACGTCCTATCGCCATGAGCACCTTCTCTCGCCTTGGCGGCCTGCTGCTGGCCGCCGCCTTGCCCCTGAACGCGCAGGCCGAACTGCCGGCCGAGCGCATCGAGCCGAGCATCCACGCCGAGCTGGCGGCGCACACCAAGCACTTCGCCCAGCAGGTCTACCGCGTCGCGGGCAACGTCTACTCGGCCGTCGGCTGGCAGCTGGGCAACGTGGTGATGATCGAGGCGCCCGAGGGGCTGATCATCGTCGACACCGGCGAGTCGGTCGGCGAGTCGCGCAAGATCATGGCCGAGTTCCGCAAGCTCACGGACAAGCCGGTCAAGGCGGTGGTCTACACCCACTTCCACCCGGACCATATCAACGGCGTGCAGGCCTTCGTTAGCCGCGAGCAGGTGGAACGCGGCGAGGTGCAGATCTACGCCCACGCAAGCCTGCTGGAAAACGTGGTGGCGCAGGGCGCGCTGGTCGGGCCGATTCTCGGCGTGCGCTCGGCCTACAGCTTCGGCTCCTTTCTGCCGGCGAGCGACCTGGAGGGCATGAACGCCGGCATCGGCCCGCTGGCCAAGCCCGAGCCGTCGTCCTTTATCGCGCCGACGGTGACCTTCGCCGAGCGCCTGGACACCCGCATCGCTGGCCTCGACGTGCAGCTGCTGCACGTGCCCAGCGAGGCGCCGGACGAGATCACCCTGTACCTGCCGGACAACCGCGTGCTGATCAGCGCCGAGGTGGAGCAGGGGCCGACCCTGCCGAACATCCATACCCTGCGCGGCACCAAGTTCCGCGACCCGGTGCAGTGGGTCGCCAGCCTGGACAAGCTGCGCGAATACCAGGCCGAGCACATGGTGCCGCTGCACGGCCGCCCGGTCAGCGGCCAGGAGCGGGTCGAGGAGGTGCTGCGCATGACCCGCGACGGCATCGCCTATATCCACGATCAGAGCGTGCGCTGGATGAACAAGGGCCTGACCCCGGACGAGCTGGTGGAGAAGGTCAAGCTGCCGCCGCACCTGGCCGGCTACATGCCCTACCTGCGCGAGTACTACGGCACGGTCAAGCACAGCGTGCGGCAGATCTACAACGGCTACCTGGGCTGGTTCCAGGGCGACCCGGTGGCGCTCGACCCGACCCCGCCGCGGCAGCAGGCCGAGCGGCTGATCGCCCTGGCCGGTGGCCGGGAAAAGCTGCTGCTGGAGGCCGGCAACGCCTACCTCAAGGGCGACTACCAGTGGGCCGCCGAGCTGGCCGGCTACGCCATCCGCGTCGACCGCGAGGATCGACTGGCACGCGAGATCAAGGCGCGCAGCCTGCGCAAACTGGGTTACGCCAGCATGAACATCAACTGGCGCAACTGGTACCTGATGAGTGCCATGGAGCTGGAAGGCAAGCTCGACGGTGAGGCCATCCGCCAGCGCTCGCAGGAGATGCGCAAGGTCCTCCTCTCCCCGGACATGGTGCGCAGCTTCACCCCGCAGGCCTTCCTGCAGAACTGGGTGACGCGCATCGACCCGGAGCAGGCCGGCGACCTCGAACTGACCCTGGGCTTTCGCTTCCCGGACGTGAACGAGGAGTGGGCGCTGGAAGTGCGCCGCGGCGTGGCCCAGTTGCACCGGGGCATTCCCGAAGGCACCGAGCTGCGGCTGAGCATGGACAAGCGCTTTATGGAAACCCTGCTGACCGGCGAAGGCGGCCTGGTCAAGGGCGTGCTGCTGGGCGACGTGCAGGTCGAGGGCAACCTGCTGGAGATCCGCCGCTTCCTCGCCTGCTTCGACTTCGCCGACGAGTCCTTCGGCCTGACCCTGCGCTGAGCACCGTTCCAGCCGAAAGAGCGGCGGCAGCGCCGGGCTGGCCCGGCACACTGCGGCGATCGCCCAACCGGAGGATCGCGATGAAACTGCTGTCGTTCGCCAAGGGCGCCCTGGCCATGTTCTGGCTGGTGGCGCTGCTCAACCTGCTCTACCCCTTCGCCGCGCCGCTGGGCGGCTGGGTCAACTGGGCCGCGCTGGCGCTGTTGCTGGCCCATCTAGGCGAGCTGCTGCTGTTTCGCGCGCGTCTGCACGGCCGGCCGGGGCTGTGGCGGCAGCGCCTGCAGGTGCTGCTGTTCGGCCTGCTGCATCTGCAGACGCTGCGCTGAATGCCGTTGGCCCGGAGGCAATCCGGGGCGGTCGCCGCGCTTTATCCCGGATTGCATCCGGGCCAAGACTGCACGGCGTACTCGCGCTTTCGTAGGAGCCGGCTTGCCGCGATCCGCTTCAAGGCATCGCCAGCAAGCTGGTGCCTACGGACCGCTACTCCACGAACAACTGCTGCACCACTGAAAAATCCTGCTTGCCCTTGCCCTGCTTGAGCAGCAGACGGTACAGCTGAAGCGCCAGGGCGCCCATCGGCGTGCTGTTGCCGCTGTGGCTGGCGGTTTCCTGGGCCAGGCCGAGGTCCTTGGCCATCAGTTCGGCCATAAAACCGCCGCTGTAGCCCTTGGAGGCCGGGGCGTTCTCCATCACCCCGGGCCAGGGGTTGTACTTTTCCAGCGTCCAGTTGCCGCCGGAGCTCTGCCGCATGATCTCGGCCAGGGTCGCCGGCTCCAGGCCGTTGGCCACGCCCAGGGCCATGGCCTCGGCGGTGGCGATCATCTGCACCGCCAGCACCTGGTTGTTGCACACCTTGGCCACCTGGCCGGCACCGTCCGGGCCGGCGTGAAAGATGTTCTTGCCCATGGCGGCGAGGATCGGCCGCGCCTTGTCCAGGGCGTTGGCCTCGCCGCCGACCATAAAGGTCAGGGTGGCGGCCGCGGCGCCGGCGGTGCCGCCGGATACCGGCGCATCGAGCAGGGCGATGCCGCGTCCACGGGCGGCGGCGTGCACCTTGCGCGCCGACTCCGGGGCGATGGTCGAGCATTCCAGCACCAGGGTGCCGGCCGGCAGTTGCGCCAGCAGGCCGGCGTCGCCCAGGTACAGACCTTCGACATGGCGGCTGGCCGGCAGCATGCTGATCACCACCTTGGCCTGGTCGACCGCCTCGGCGGCGCTGTCCGCCGCCAGGGCGCCTTCGCCGGCCAGTTCGTCCACGGCGCTGCGCACCAGGTCGAAGACCTTGAGCGGGTAGCCGGCCTTGAGCAGGTTGCGGGCCATGGGCAGGCCCATATGGCCGAGGCCGATAAAGGCGATCTGGGTCATGGTTTGGGTTCTCCTTGTGCTGATGCCTCGGGGAGCGAAGGTTTACAGATCCGCCAACGGATGCGCGCCGTCCCAGGCCGGGGCGAAGTGCGCCTCGATCACCGCCGGCGGGATGGCCGCCACGTCCGGCCAGTGCCAGCGCGGCGTCTGGTCCTTGTCGATCAGGCGGGCGCGCACGCCCTCGGCAAACTCCGGGTGGCGGCAGCAGTTCAGGCTCATGGCGTACTCCATGCGGAACACCTCGGCCAGCGACAGGTGACGGGCGCGGCGGATCTGCTCCCAGACCAGGTGCGCGGTCAGCGGGCAGCCGCCGGTCAGGGTCTTGGCCGCACGGGCCAGCAGCAGGTCGGCGTCGCCGTGCAGGCCGGCGATGGCCTGTACCGCGGCCGGCAGGTCGGCCACGTCGAGCAGCGCATCGAGGCGTTCGCGGCGCGGCAGCCACTGCGCCTGCGGCAGCTCGCCGCGCGCCTCGCGTTCCAGCGCGCGCAGCAGGCTGTGCAGCTGCTGCGCGGCGTGCTCCCGCCAGTTGAGTTGCACCAGGCCTTCGATCAGTGCGTCCTGCTGCTCGTCGCGGAGGAAACGGTCGGCCAGGTTCAGATCCAGCGCGTCGCGGGCGTTGATGCTGGCGGCGCTGAGACCGAGGAACAGGCCGAGCCTGCCCGGCAGGCGGGCGAGGAACCAGCTGCCGCCGACGTCCGGGTACAGGCCGATATTGATTTCCGGCATGCCCAGGCGGCTGCTGGGGGTGACGATGCGGATCGCCGCGCCCTGCATCAGGCCCATGCCGCCGCCCAGCACGTGGCCGTGGGCCCAGCAGATCAGCGGCTTGGGATAGCTGTGGATGCGGTGGTCGAGGCGGTATTCGTCGGCGAAGAAGCGCCGCGCCAGCGGCGGCACCTCGCCGGGGTGTTCGCGGCACTGCTGCACCAGCTGCACCACGTCGCCGCCGGCGCAGAAGGCCTTGGGCCCGTTGCCGCGCAGCAGCACGCAGGCGATTTCGGGATCGATGGCCCAGGCCTTCAGGCGCGCGTCCAGCGCCTCGATCATCGGCAGCGACAGGGCATTGAGGCTCTTCTCGGCATCCAGGCTGGCGATGCCGATGCGGTAGCCATGCAGGCTGGGGCGTTCTTCGAAGTGCAGGTTCATACAGGTTTCCAGCTTAGGGCGGGGCGGTTCTGGTGGATGTAAGAAGCGACATCCACCCGACGGGCCTGGCCGATTACGGTGCCACGAATCATTTGTTGCGCCACTGCGGGTCGCGCTTCTCGAGGAAGGCGTTGACCCCTTCGCGGGTGTCGTCGGCGTCGAACAGGTCGACGAAGCGCTCGCGTTCCTCCGCCAGCCAGGTATTCGGGCCGCGCTCGCGCGCGCCCTGGATCAGCGGCTTGATGGTGCGCACCGCCACCGGACTCTGTCGCGCCACCTTGGCCGCCAGCAGCAGGGCATGGCCACGGGCCTCGCCGCTATCGACCAGCTGTTCCACCAGGCCGATGCGCAGGGCGGTTTCGGCGTCGATACGTTCGCCGCAGAGGATCATGCGCTTGGCCCAGCCTTCGCCCACCAGCCAGGGCAGCGCCTGGGTGCCGCCTGCGCAGGGCAGCAGGCCCACCGCGGCCTCGGGCAGGGCCATCTGCGCCTGGCGTTCGGCGATGCGGATATCGCAGGCCAGCGCGCATTCCAGGCCGCCGCCCATGGCGTAGCCGTTGATCGCGGCGATGGACACCCCGCGGAAGTCGCGCAGGGTCTCGAAGGCCTCGCCGAAGCGCCGCGCCATCTCGCGGGCGCGCGCCTTGTCGCCGTCGGCGAACATGTTCAGGTCGGCGCCGGCGGAAAAGAACTTCGGCCCCTGGCCGGTCACTACCAGGGCGTAGATGTCGTCGTCGCGGTTGAGGTGCTCGACCAGCTGCTTGAGGCCGATCAGCGAGTCGCGGTCCCAGGTGTTGGCCGGCGGGTGGTTGATGGTGATCAGCGCGGTGTGGCCGTGCTTTTCCACGGTGAGCTTGTGGGTCAGGTCGAAGATGCCGGGCTTGTAGGCTTCGATGGCGGTGCTCATAAGGGTCCTCTTAAATGATGTTCCCCTCTCCCCCGGGGAGAGGGGATAAAGCGGTCACAGCAGGCGATCGAGCATGCCGCCCTGCTGCAGCAGGCGGCGGGCGACGATCACCCGCATGATCTCGTTGGTGCCTTCCAGTATCTGGTGCACGCGGCTGTCGCGCACCCAGCGCTCCAGCGGATAGTCGCTCAGGTAACCGTAGCCGCCGTGCAGCTGCAGCGCCTCGTTGCAGATGGCGAAACACTGGTCGGTGGCGAAGCGCTTGGCCATGGCGCAGTACAGGCTGGCCTCGGCGTGGCGCCGGTCCAGCTTGTCCGCGGCCAGGCGCACCATCTGCCGGCTGGCGGTCAGCTCGGTGAGCATATCGGCCAGCTTGAACTGCAGCGCCTGGAATTCGGCCAGTGGCTTGCCGAACTGCTTGCGCTCCTCCACGTAGTGCAGGCTCTGCTGCAACGCCGCCTGGGCCGCGCCGAGCGAGCAGCTGGCGATGTTCAGGCGGCCACCGTCCAGGCCCTGCATGGCGTAGACGAAGCCCTGGCCCTCCGGGCCGATGCGGTTGCCGGCGGGGATGCGCACGCCGTCGAAGGCGATGGTGCGGGTCGGCTGGGCGCGCCAGCCCATCTTGTCCTCGTTGCGTCCGTAGCGGATGCCGGCGGCGTCGGCCGGCACCAGGAAGCAGGAGATGCCCTTGGCGCCGTCCTCGCCGGTGCGCGCCATGACGATCAGCACATCGGTCGATCCCGCGCCGGAGATAAAGCACTTGCTGCCGTCGAGCAGGTAATCGTCGCCATCGCGCCGCGCGCGGGTTCGCAGGTGGGCGGCGTCGGAGCCGGCGTCCGGCTCGGTCAGGCAGTAGGAGGCCAGCAGGCGGCCGTCGATCAGCCCGGGCAGGTACTGCGCCTTCAGGGCCTCGTCGGCGAAGCTCGCCAACATCCACGAGGCCATATTGTGGATGGTCAGGTAGGCGGTGGTGGCCACGCAGCCGGCGGCCAGCTGTTCGAAGATCAGCGAACTGGACAGCCTCGACAGGCCCAGGCCGCCGTCCTCCTCCTTGAGGTACAGGGCCAGGTAGCCCTGCTCGGCGGCGCGGCGGATCACCGGCAGCGGAAAGTGGTGGTCGCGGTCCCAGTCGCCGGCGTGCGGCGCCAGCTCCCGCGCGGCGAAGGCGCGGGCGCTGTCGGTGAGCAGGCGTTGTTCGTCACTGAGTTCGAAGTCCATGGCGCCTCATTGCAATGTCAGGGGTTGACCGCCGGCGCGGCGCTCGGCCTGCCACTGCGCCAGATTGGGCAGCGCGGTGTCGGCGTCGAGGCGGTCGACGATTTCGAAGTAGTCCTGCTTGAGCGGGTCCTTGAGCACCTCGTCGCGCGGCTTGACCCGCACCGCGTAGACCGTCTGCAGATTCTGGTGATCGAAGGCGCGCCACTGCTGTTCGTCCTTCAGCAGGCTGTAGCGGTGGCCTTCCAGCGCCTTGATCAGCGCCTCGCTATCCAGGCTATTGGCACGCTTGGCGGCATCGGCCCACTGCTGGACGATGCTGTAGGCCGAGGCGGCGGAACTCGAGGGGTACATCTGGTAGCGCGCCTTGAAGGCGGCGACGAAGGCTTCGCCGCGGGCGGATTTCTCCAGCGCCGGCACGCGCCAGGTCCAGGGTTCGGTGCCGATCACGCCCTGCATCAGGTCCGGGCCGGCCTGCTCGACCATGCTCTGGGTCAGGTTCGGCGCGATGACCTGCATGCGCTCGGTCAGACCCAGGTCCTTGGCGATGCGCATGGCGCGCACCAGGTCCTCGCCGAACAGCACCAGGGCGAGGATCTCGGCATCGCTCGCGGCGGCCTGGGTCAGGGCATCCTGGTAGTCGGCCAGGCGTGCGCCGGGGAAGGGCACGCGCACGCCGGCGTGCTGGCCGGCGTCGTCGCTGGCGGTGGCCTGGCGCAGCGAGGCCTCGGTGGTGTGGCCCCAGGTGTAGTCGGAGGTGACGTAGAAGTAGCGCTTGTCCGGCAGGTGCTTGCTCAGGTACTGGCCGAGCACCTGGGCGCTCATCCAGGCGTTGTTGCACTCGCGGAACAGGTAGCGGTGGCCGTCCTTGCCGGTGGTGTCGTTGGAGTAGGTGAGGGTGCCGAAGTACAGCAGGCCGTGTTCGCGGGCGCGCTTGCCGGCGGCGATGGCCACCGCGCTGGAGGCGCCGCCGAACAGCATGGCGGCGCCCTCGGCGGCTAGCTTGTCGACGTTCTTCACCGCCTTGGCCGGACGCGAGGCGGTGTCCTTGCTGGACAGGCGCAAGGGGCGGCCTAGCACGCCGCCTGCGGCGTTGAGCTCGTCGATGGCCAGCAGGGCTCCACGCATCTGCGCCAATCCCTCCTCCTTGTATGGGCCGGTGCGCGGGTAGTTGAGTCCCAGGGTGATGGGCTCGGCGGCCTGCGCACAGGCGGTGATCCCGGCCCACAGGGCCAGGGTGGCAGTCAGGTGGCGCATTGCAGTTCTCCTTGTTGTTGTGCTGCAGGAGACTGTTTTACGCCGCTCGTCCAGTTGCAGTGATCGTCTATTGGTCTAACAGAGGCCTACTCCGTTCTCATTTCAATTGAATGGTCATATTCGGCCCACTCACGGACGAGTCGTCGAACCAGCGGCTGGTGACCGTCTTGGTCTCGCTGTAGAAACGCACCGCCTGCTTGCCGTAGGCGTGCAGATCGCCATAGAAGGAGCCCTTCCAGCCGGTGAAGGAGAAGAACGGCAGCGGCACCGGGATCGGCACGTTGATGCCCACCTGGCCGACTTCCACCGCGTGCTGGTAGTGGCGCGCGGCGCCGCCGGAGCGGGTGAAGATGCTGGTGCCGTTGCCGTAGGGGCTGGCGTTGACCAGCTCGATGGCCTCTTCCAGGGTCGCGACTTCCAGGCACACCAGCACCGGGCCGAAGATTTCCTCGTGGTAGATGGACATTTTCGGCGTGACCTTGCGAAACAGCGTCGGCCCCAGCCAGTTGCCCTCCGGGTAGCCCTCGACGCTGCACTGTGAACCATCCAGCAGGCACTCGGCGCCCTCGGCCTTGCCCTCGGCGATCAGGCGCAGCACGCGCTGGCGCGCCTGCTGGCTGATCAGCGGGCCGAATGCAGCGCCGCTGTCGCGCCAGTGGCCGGGGCGCAGCTCGGCCATCTGCGCGGCCAGCTCGGGAATCCACTGTCGCGACTCGCCGACGAACACCGCCACGCTGATCGCCATGCAGCGCTGGCCGGCGGCGCCGCAACTGGCGCCGACCAGGTTGCTGATGACCTGGTCCTTGGGCGCGTCGGGCATGATCACCATATGGTTCTTGGCCCCGGCGAAGGCCTGCACCCGCTTCAGGTGCTGGGTGCCGGTGCGGTAGATATGCTGGCCCACCGGCACCGAGCCGACGAAGGAAATCGCGCGCACGTCCGGGTGCACCAGCAGCGCGTCGACCTGCTCGCGCCCACCGTGCAGCAGCTGCAATACCCCGGGCGGCGCGCCGGCCTCGAGAAACAGCTCGGCCAGGCGGTTGGGGGTCATCGGGTCCTGCTCGGAGGGCTTGAGGATGAAGGTGTTGCCGCAGGCGATGGCCAGCGGGAACATCCACAGCGGGATCATCGCCGGGAAGTTGAACGGGGTGATGCCGACGCACACGCCCAGCGGCTGGATCCAGCTGGCGGTGTCGATCTCGCGGGCGACGTTCTCCACCGTCTCGCCCATCATCAGGCTGGCCACGTTGGCGGCGTGCTCGGCCACCTCGATGCCGCGCCAGACATCGCCCTTGGCATCGGCGAAGGTCTTGCCGGTCTCCTGCGCGAGAATCTCCGCCAGCTCGTCGTGGTGCTCCTTGAGCAGGTGCTGGTAGCGCAGCATCAGCCGCGCCCGTTCCGGCACCGGCACCTCGCGCCAGGTGAGGAAGGCGGCCTTGGCGCTGGCCACGGCGGCCTCGATCTCCGCATGGGTGGCCTTGGGCGCCAGCGCCAGCACCTGCTGGGTGGCCGGGTCGGTGACTTCGATCAGTTCGCGGGCCTGGCTCGCGAGCCACTGGCCGTCGATCAGCTGGGGCAGGGTACGGGGCATGGTCGGCCTCCTGTTGTTCTTCTGTGCTCTCTTTATAGTCAGTGTCCGGCTGCTTGTGGATTGACGATCTTGGCCTTTGGATGGACGATCTTGGCATTGCCATCCCCCAGCGAGGTGGGCGCGCCGATGACCGCACGAGTGGAAACCTCCAGCTGGCCGCTGCCCGCCAACGGCCAGCGCTTCATCACCCCGCCGCGCCTGCGTCGCCTGCTGGCCCGTCAGCCGCTGAGCTGCGGCTGCTACCCGCTGGCGCTGGGGTTCTACCCGGAAGCGGCCGGACACCTGATGCAGCGCAGTCAGCCGGAGGACCACCTGCTGATCTACTGCCGCGCCGGGCGCGGCTGGCTGGAGACGGCGGATGGACGATTCGAGGTCGGCGGCGGCGATCTGCTGCTGCTGCCCAAGGGCCTCGCCCACCGCTACGGCGCCGACGCCGCACGGCCCTGGACGCTTTACTGGGTGCATTTCGACGGCAGCCTGGCCGAGGACTTCCTGCGTCTGCTGGGGCCGCGTCGGGTGCGCCGCATCGGCGTGCAGCCGCGCCTGCTGGCGGATTTCGAGGCGTTACTGGGCTTGCAGCGCCAGGGTCTCAACCCGGTGCCCTTCATCCACGCCGCCCATCAGCTGCAGGCGCTGCTCAGCTCCCTGGCGGTGCTGCCGGCGCGGGCCAACCTCAAATCCGGGCGGGTGCTGGACGTCGACGCGGTGCAGGCGGTGATGCGCAGCCACCTGCACGGCAGCCTCAACCTCGACGAGCTGGCGGCGCAGTTCAAGCTGTCGCGCTTCCACTTCGCCAAGACCTACCGTGCCCTGACCGGCCACGCGCCGATCCAGGATTTCATCCAGCTGAAGATGGCCCAGGCCTGCCGCCTGCTCGACCAGGGCGACGCCGAGGTGCGGCAGATCGCCGAGCAACTGGGCTACGACGATCCCTATTATTTCTCGCGACTGTTTCGCAAGGTGGTGGGCATGGCGCCCAGCCATTACCGGGCCTTGCACCAGGGTTAGGGCGGCACCCGCCGCTAGCTGGGCGCTAAGCGCAGCGAAGCCCAACAGTCCTCGACATGACCCGTTGGGTTTCGGCGCTGCGCACCTCAACCCAACCTACGGCTGCTGAATCCGCCCTACACCCGGGCGATGGTCGCCAGGCCGGTGGCCACCAGCTTCTCCTGGCCATCCTTCAAGGCGAACACGTCGGCGCGGCAGACCGCCTGGCGCTGTCCGGCCTTGAGCACTTCGGCCCGGCACAGCAGACGCTCGCCGATGGCCGGGGCGAGCAGGTTGAGTTTGTATTCGCTGGTGACCACGTCGCCGACCAGCGAGGCGGCGGCCCAGGCGCAGCCGCTGTCGACCATGAAACCGACCACCGCACCGTGCAGATAGCCGTGGTGCTGGCACAGGTCGGGGCGGCTGCGCACCTGCAGGCTGACCTTGCCGGGTTCGAAGTCGAGCAGCTCGGCGCCGAGCAACTGGGCGAAGGTGGAGTGGGCCAGCGCCTGTTCCAGGCGTTCGCGGCTGATAGCGGTCGCGGTGTTCATGCTGCGCTGCTCCTCGGGATATCGCCTTTGAGTCTTGGCCGGCGAGGGCGGCGTGGCAACGCGCATCCAGCGGCGTGATGGGCAGGCATCAGTCGGCGCCGCGTTATCCCGTGCGATGCCTTGACTTGCCCCCGTGCCTTGCCTAGCGTGCCGTTTTCGTTTTCAGCGCAGGAACACCCGGGATGACCGACGACCGCATCAAACTCGACGCCAGCTGGAAAGAGGCGCTGCGCGAGGAGTTCGACAAGCCCTACATGAGCGAGCTGCGCGAGTTCCTCCGTGCCGAGAAGGCGGCCGGCAAGGAGATCTACCCGCCGGGCCCGCTGATCTTCAATGCGCTCAACTCCACGCCGCTGGATCGGGTCAAGGTGGTGATCATCGGCCAGGACCCCTACCACGGTCCCGGCCAGGCCCACGGCCTGTGTTTCTCGGTGCAGCCGGGGGTGCAGACGCCGCCGTCGCTGGTGAACATCTACAAGGAACTCAAGCGCGACCTGAACCTGGATATCCCTGCCCACGGCTACCTGCAGAGCTGGGCCGAGCAGGGCGTGCTGCTGCTCAACACCTCGCTGACCGTGGAGCGCGGCAACGCCGGCTCCCACGCGAACAAGGGCTGGCAACTGTTTACCGACCGGGTGATCGAGGTGGTCAGCCAGCAGCGGCCCAAGCTGGTGTTCCTGCTCTGGGGCAGCCATGCGCAGGGCAAGCAGCGCCTGATCGACCCGACCAAGCACCTGGTGCTGCGCTCGCCGCACCCCTCGCCGTTGTCGGCGCACCGCGGCTTTATCGGCAACGGCCACTTCAGTCGCTGCAACCAGTTCCTCGTGCAGAACGGCATGACCCCCATCGACTGGCGGTTGCCGGCGCTCTAGTCGGGATCGCGGCGCGCAGGCTGCGCCGTGCGCAGCGATGCCGCTATCTTGCTTTGCGCGGCGCTCCCTGCGGGAGCCGCCCATCAACGAACGACAACGGCTTCGCCGGCCTGACACTGCTGCTTCGCCAGGTCGGCGTGCAGGCCGTTCAGGCGCTGCCGCAGGCGGCTGAGCTGGGGCTCGTCGGCCTGGGCGAGCAGGTCGGCGAACAGCTCGACCAGCGCCCGGCGACTGGTCGCATAGCTGGCCTGGTAGGCCTGGGTATGGAAGCGCTCGCGCTGTTGCAGCAGCGCGCGCATGCGCGCCTCGAACGCCTCGCCGCGACGCACCTCGAGGGTTTCGCGCAGCGCCTGTTGCCAGGCCAGGCGGTTGTCCAGCCAGACCCGGTTCTGCGCGCCCAGGCTGGCGGCCCAGGCCTCGACGCGGGCGCTCTGCGTGGCGCTCAAGTTGCCGAACCAGGGCTGCAGGCGCTGGCTCATGCGCTCGGCGCGTTGGGCGATCTGCTGCGGCAGCGGCGGTTCGACAAACTCTTCGCGCAGCTTGGCGTTCTGCTCGTCCAGCGCCTCGAACAGCTGCTCGACCTGGCGCGGGCTCAGGCCGCGCAGCAGCTGCACGCTGCTCGGGGTGATTTCCACGGCGATGCGCTGCAGGGCCTGGTCGAAGGCCTGCAGTTGCGCGGCCAGCGCCTCGCTATCGGGGGCGTCCAGCAGCGCCTGGTTGGCCTCCAGCCAGTCGAGGTAGCGCGGCAGCTCGACGCGGCAATGCCAGGCCAGGTGCTGCTGCACTTGCGGCTTGAGCCAGGCGCGCTGCTGCTCGTCGAGCGCCAGGTAGTCGTCCAGTTTCCAGGGGATCAGCCAGTCCAGATTGCGGTAGGCCAGGTCGACCCGGCTGCAGGCGCCGAGCAGCAGGGCCAAGGCCAGCAGCAGAAGCAGGGGCTTGCGCAGCGACATGAGCGTGCTCTCTCGAGGGCGGAGACCTTGAGCCTAATGCCAGACGGGCAGGGCGCAAGAGGGCGGAAATATCCGCTTAAGAGTTCAGCGTTTCCTAGGGGGCGCGCACCGGGCATTCGTCGCCCGCGTTGTGGCGTAGGGCGCTCCCTACAGAATAAAAAACCGCCCCGAAGGGCGGTTCCGCTTGCATCGGCCGGGTTCAGCCGCCGAGGTAGGCGTCGCGTACCTTGGGGTCGCTGAGCAGGTCGCTGCCGCTGCCCTGCATGACGATATGGCCGTTCTCCAGCACATAGCCACGGTCGGCCAGCTTCAGCGCCTGGTTGGCGTTCTGCTCGACCAGGAAGATGGTCACGCCGTCTTTGCGCAGCTGTTCGATGATGTCGAAGATCTGCTGGATGATGATCGGCGCCAGACCCAGCGACGGTTCGTCGAGCAGCAGCAGCTTGGGCTTGCTCATCAGCGCACGGCCGATGGCGAGCATCTGCTGCTCGCCGCCGCTCATGGTGCCGGCGCGCTGGGCGAAGCGTTCCTGCAGGCGCGGGAACAGTTGCAGGACCTTGTCCAGCTGCTCCTGGTTGTCGCCCTTGCTGCCGAAGAAGCCGCCCATGGCCAGGTTTTCCTCGACGGTCAGGCGGGCGAACACGCGGCGGCCTTCCGGCACCACCGCGATGCTCTTGCGCATGATGTCCGGCGTGTCCATGCCGACCAGTTCCTCGCCCATGTAGCGGATGCTGCCGCTGGTGGCGCGCGGGCTGCCGCACAGGGTCATCAGCAGGGTCGACTTGCCGGCGCCGTTGGCGCCGATCAGGGTGACGATCTCGCCTTTCTGTACCTCGATGCTGACCTCGTGCAGGGCCTGGATCTTGCCGTAGAAGGTGGAGACCTTGTTGAAACTGAGCATGGTTAGGCTTCCCCCAGGTAGGCTTTGATCACGTCCGGATTGTTGCGGATCTGCTCCGGCGTACCGTCGGCCAGGGGGGTGCCCTGGTTGATCACGTAGATGTGGTCGGAAATGCTCATCACCAGCTTCATGTCGTGCTCGATCAGCAGCACGGTGACGCCGTGCTCGTCGCGCAGCACGCCGATCAGCTGCTTGAGGTCCTCGGTTTCGCGCGGGTTGAGACCGGCGGCCGGCTCGTCGAGCATCAGCAGGCGCGGGCGGGTCATCATGCAGCGGGCGATTTCCAGGCGGCGCTGCTGACCGTAGGCCAGGGTGCCGGCCGGGCGGTTGGCGAACTCGGTGAGGTTGACCCGCTCCAGCCAGTGCGCGGCGAAGTCCATCGCCTCGCGCTCGCTCTTGCGGAACGCCGGGGTCTTGAACAGGCCGGACAGGTAGTTGGTGTTGAGGTGGCGATGCTGCGCCACCAGCAGGTTCTCCACCGCGGTCATGTCCTTGAACAGACGCACGTTCTGGAAGGTGCGCACCACGCCCTTGCGCGCGATCTTGTGGCCCGGCAGGCCCTCGATCTGCTCGCCGTCGAGGCGGATGCTGCCGCCGGTGGGCTGGTAGAAACCGGTCAGGCAGTTGAACACCGTGGTCTTGCCGGCGCCGTTCGGGCCGATCATCGAGACCACCTGTTTTTCCTTGACGCTCAGGCCCACCTCGTTGACGGCCAGCAGGCCGCCGAAGCGCATGGTGAGGCCGCTTACTTCGAGAATCGCGCGGCTCATTGCTTCAACTCCAGGTGGGGACGCTGCATGGGCAACAGGCCCTGCGGACGCCAGATCATCATCAGCACCATCAGGGCGCCGAACATCAGCATGCGGTATTCGTTGAACTCCCGCGCCAGTTCCGGCAGCAGGATCATGACGATGGCCGCGAGGATGATCCCCAACTGCGAACCCATGCCGCCGAGTACCACGATGGCGAGGATGATCGCCGACTCGATGAAGGTGAACGACTCCGGCGACACCAGGCCCTGGCGCGCGGCGAAGAAGCTGCCGGCGAAACCGGCGAAGCTGGCGCCGATGGTGAAGGCCGAGAGCTTGATCACGGTGGGGTTCATGCCCAGCGCGCGGCAGGCGATCTCGTCCTCACGCAGCGCTTCCCAGGCGCGACCGATCGGCATGCGCAGCAGGCGGTTGATCACGAACAGGGTCAGCAGCACCAGCAGCAGGGCGATCAGGTAGAGGAAGATCACCTTGTTCACCGAGTTGTAGGCGATGCCGAAGTACTCGTGGAAGGTCTGCATGCCCTCGGCGGCGCGGCGGTCGAAGGACAGGCCGAACAGGGTCGGCTTGTCGATGCCGCTGATGCCGTTGGGGCCGCCGGTGAGCTCGGTCATGTTGCGCAGCAGCAGACGGATGATCTCGCCGAAGCCCAGGGTGACGATGGCCAGGTAGTCGCCGCGCAGACGCAGCACCGGGAAGCCGAGGATGAAGCCGAAGAACGCCGCCGTCAGGCCGGCGATCGGCAGGCACACCCAGAAGCCCAGGCCGTAGTAGTGCGACAGCAGCGCGTAGCTGTAGGCGCCGACGGCGTAGAAGCCGACGTAACCCAGGTCGAGCAGACCGGCCAGACCCACCACGATGTTCAGGCCGAGGCCGAGCATCACGTAGATCAGGATCAGCGTGGCGATGTCCACCGCACCGCGCGAGCCGAAGAACGGCCAGGCCAGGGCGACCAGGATCAGGCCCATGATCGCCCAGCGCTGGGTCGAGGGCAGGGTGAGGAAGTTGCTCGCCTTGCTCGGCATGCTCGGCAGCTTGGGCGCGTGGGCCCAGGCGGCGCCGAGCTGGCTGCGGAACAGCTGCCAGAAGAACATGGCGATGGCGCAACCGGCGATGGTCCACAGCACGGCCGGGCTGGCGCCCTGCACCTGCAGCTTGATGCCGACGGTGGTCAGCTTCAGGCCGAGCACCGGGTAGGCCACGGCCAGCACCAGCAGGGCGCTGAAGAAGGCGGTCTTGAGGCGATTGCTCATGGAGGGCGCACTCATACTTTTTCAACCTCCGGACGGCCGAGGATGCCGGTCGGGCGGAACAGCAGCACCAGCACCAGCAGGCTGAAGGCCACCACGTCCTTGTACTGGTCGCCGAAGATGTCGGCGCCGAAGGCTTCGGCCACGCCCAGCACCAGGCCGCCGAGCACGGCGCCGGGGATGCTGCCGATGCCGCCGAGCACCGCGGCGGTGAACGCCTTGATCCCGGCGAGGAAGCCCAGGTGCGGGTTGATCACGCCGTACTGCATGCCCAGCAGCACCGCGGCCACGGCGGCCAGGGTGGCGCCGATGACGAAGGTCAGGGCGATGATGTTGTTAGTGTTGATGCCCAGCAGGTTGGCCATCTTCAGGTCTTCGGCGCAGGCGCGGCAGGCGCGACCGAGGCGCGAGCGGGAGATGAACATGCTCAGGCCGACCATCACCACGAAGGTGACGACGAAGATCAGCACCTGCATGTAGGAGATGACCACGCCGTTCATGGCGCTTTCACCGAAGATGAAGTTGCCCGGCAGCAGGTTGGGAATGGCCTTGTCCTTGGAGTCCTGGGCCAACAACACCTCGTTCTGCAGGAAGATCGACATGCCGATCGCGGAGATCAGCGGGATCAGGCGGTTGCCGCCGCGCAAGGGGCGGTAGGCCACCCGTTCGATGCTGTAGCCGTAGGCGCTGGCGACGATGATGCTGGCGGAGAACGCCGCGATCATCACGATGGGCAGGCTGTCGAGACCGAACATGGCGAGTCCGGCGATCACGATGAAGGCTACGTACGAGCCAATCATGTAAACCTCGCCATGGGCGAAGTTGATCATGCCGATGATGCCGTAGACCATGGTGTAGCCGATGGCGATCAGGGCATAGGTACTGCCAATGGTGAGTCCATTGATCAGCTGTTGAAGGTAGTGGTAAAGATCAGGCATTGCCTAACTCCTGGGCCCTGCGTAAAGCGGCGCTTGTGACGCAGCGCAAGACCGGAATTCTTCTAATAAACAAAGCCCACTGCGGCTGCAGTGGGCTTTGGGTTCAGGCGGGACTGTTACTTGGCTTCGGACTTGGTGCCGTCCTGGTGCCATTCGTAGACCACGAAGCTGAAGTCCTTCAGATCGCCCTTCTCGTCGAAGGCGAGGGTGCCGGTCGGGGTGTCGAAGCTGTTGGCGCGCAGGGTTGCGGCCACTTCGGCGGTGTCGGTGCTGCCGGCTTTCTCGATGGCTTCGGCAATCACCTGCACAGCGGCATAGGCCGGGAACACGAACGGGCCGCTCGGGTCTTCGTTCTTGGCCTTGAAGGCCTCGACCAGCGCCTGGTTCTTCGGATCCTGGTCGAAGGACTTCGGCAGGGTCACCAGCAGGCCTTCGGAGGCCGGGCCGGCGATGGCCGAGATTTCCTTGTTACCCACGCCTTCCGGGCCCATGAACTTGACGTCCAGACCCTTCTCCTTCGACTGGCGCAGCAGCAGGCCCAGTTCCGGGTGGTAGCCGCCGTAGTAGACGAAGTCGACGCCGGCTTGCTTGAGCTTGGCGATCATCGCGGAGAAGTCCTTGTCGCCGGCGTTGATGCCTTCGAACAGGCCGACCTTGATGCCCTTGCCTTCCAGGGTCTGCTTGACCGCGGTGGCGATGCCTTCGCCGTACTGCTGCTTGTCGTGAATCACGGCGACGTTCTTCGGCTTGATGCTGTCGGCGATGAAGTTGCCGGCGGTCGGACCCTGCAGGCTGTCCAGGCCGATGGTGCGGAACACCAGTTCATAGCCGCGCGCGGTGATGTCCGGGCTGGTGGAGGCCGCGGTGATCATCAGGATGCCTTCGTCTTCGTAGATGTCGGAGGCCGGTTGAGTGGAGCTGGAGCAGAGGTGGCCGACCACGTAGGAGATGCCGTCGTTGACGATCTTGTTGGCCACGGCGACGGCCTGTTTCGGGTCGCAGGCATCGTCGTAGACCACGCCTTCGAGCTGGGCGCCGTTCACCCCGCCGGCCTTGTTGATCTGCTCGATGGCCATCTTGGCGCCGATGAATTGCATCTCGCCGTACTGCGCCACGGCACCGGTCACCGGACCGGCCAGGCCGATCTTGATGGTGTCGGCTGCCATCGAATAGCTGGCCGCCCCCGCCAGAGCCATTGCCGCAAACAGTTTGGAAATCTGCTTAGTAGCCTTGTTCATGAGTGCTCCACTCTTATGTTTTTCGTTGTTGTAGTTCTTGCGGCCGAAGCTGCAGAACCGGGTCCGTTACCCCGGTCATGCCCCCGGCAACTGTACCGGAACAGTGTAGAGCGCGGATTTGCGCCTTGAAAAGCCGGCAGCTGGAGGCGAATCGCGGGGGTGTCGCTAAATTGCAAGGTATGTACAGAAAAACGGCGTGTCCCCAGTCGCTCAGCGAGCGTCCCGCGGTTGCCTGAAGAGTCGCCGGCGCTATCATTGCGCGCCTGCACTCATCGCCATCGACACGGGGCACACCATGACGGATCAATCTAGCACCCTCTATGCCAAGCTGCTTGGCGAAACCGCGCCGATTCGCTGGCAGGAACTGCAACCCTTTTTCGCCCGCGGTGCACTGCTCTGGGTCGAGGGCAGCGAGGATCTGGTGGCGATCGCCGAGGCCGTGGCCAGCAACGACCAGGCGCGGGTCGCCGAGCTGATGGCCCGGGGCCTGCTGGGCAAGCTGGAGGATGCCTGCGCCGAGGACCTGCTGGCGCGCGACCCGCAGCTGTGGGCGGTGGTGGTGGCGCCCTGGGTGCTGGTGCAGGAGCGGGCGACGGCCGCCAGCGTGCACTGAAACGGCGCGCTGCAGCGGCGCGATAGCCGGTCTAGACTGTCTCGGCGTTCCCGCGCGGAACGCCCAGACCCGTTACTAAGGAGTGGTGCCATGTTCGAACCCGGTCACCTGCATCGCCGCAATCCGCCCGGTATGGCCGGGCAGCCGAGCTATTCCATCGACTTCTATTACGAGGTGCGCCAGGACCCCAAGGAAGGCGCCATGCTGCACGGTCGCCTGGTCGGCGAGATCGACGGCAAGGCCTTCGAGGAAGTGTTCGAGATGCACCGCGACACCGCCTTCAACTTCGCCAGCGTGATCTCCCGGCTGGTGGTCAAGCACGGCCTGCACGCCAACGCCAGCCCGATCATGCGCGGGCACAAGGAATACGACGCCATCTTCGAGGACATCCGCAGCAAGCTGCACGCCAAGCCGGGCGAGGCGGTGAACCTCGATCATCTGGAGCAGGACGGGCTCTGAGCACCTACTGGCCGAGCGTTGTTCTTCATGCCCATCGCCGAGAACCTGATCGCCTTCACCCTCGCCGCCGCGCTGCTGACCCTGACGCCGGGCATCGACACCGCGCTGGTGCTGCGCACCGCCGCGGTCGAGGGACGCCGGCAGGCGTTGCGCGCGGCGCTGGGCATCAACGCCGGCTGCCTGCTGTGGGGCGCGGCGGTGGCCTTCGGCCTGGGCGCGCTGCTGGCGGTGTCCGAGTTCGCCTACAACCTGCTCAAGTATTGCGGCGCGGCCTATCTGGCCTGGCTCGGGCTGAACCTGCTGCTGCGCCCGCGCAGCTCGCTGGCCCTCGCGCAGGCGAGCGGCAAACCCGACGCCAACTGGTTTCTGCGCGGCCTGCTGGGCAACCTGCTCAACCCCAAGGTGGGGATCTTCTACGTCTCCTTCCTGCCGCAGTTCATCCCCCAGGGCCAACCCCTGATCGCCTGGACCTTCGTTCTGGTGGGCATCCATGTGGCGCTCGGCCTGATCTGGGCGCTGGCGCTGATCGGCGCCACCGAGCCGCTTGGCCACTGGCTGCGGCGCGCGGCGGTGATCAGGTGGCTGGATCGCAGCACCGGGCTGATCTTCGTGCTGTTCGCCGCGCGCCTGGCCTTGAGTCGACGCTGAAGCGCTATCCTGTGCCCTCGCGACCAAGAACCAGGCGGTGACGATGGACCGGTTTCAGGAAATGCGGGTGCTGCTGGCGGTGACCGAGGCCGAGAGCTTCGCCGGCGGCGCCAAGCTGCTGGGCATCTCGCCGCCCAGCGTGACCCGCGCGGTCGCCGCGCTGGAGGCGCGTCTCGGCACCCTGCTGCTGGCGCGCAGCACGCGCAGCCTGCGCCTGACCGAAGCCGGCCAGCGCTATGTCGAGGACTGCCGGCGCATCCTGCTGGAGTTGGAGGAGGCCGAGGAGCTGGCCGCCGGCGGCAGCGTGCGCCCGCGCGGGCGGCTTACCGTGACCGCGCCGGTGATGTTTGGCGAGCTGTTCCTGATTCCACGCATCGCCCAGTACCTCGACACCCACCCGGACGTGGAGGTCAATGCGCTGCTGGTCGACCGTGTGGTGAACATGCTGGAGGAGGGCATCGACGTCGCCGTGCGCATCGGCTCGCTGCCCGAGGGCGATCACCCGGCGCTGCAGGTCGGGCAGATCCGCCCGGTGGTATGTGCCGCGCCGGCCTTTCTCGACCGCGTCGGCCGCCCGCGTCATCCGGATGAGTTGCGCGATGCGCCCATCGTCATGTCCAGCGCCAGCAACCTGCTGTCGCACTGGCAGTTCATCGGCGCCGACGGGCCCTTCGGTTTCATGCCGCGTCCACGCTTTACCGTCAGCTCCAACCAGGCGGCGATCGGTGCCGCACGCCTGGGCTGGGGCTACACCCGCGTGCTGTCCTACCAGGTGGCCGAGGCGGTGGCGCGCGGCGAGATCGAACTGGTGCTCGAAGCCTTCGAACCACCGGCCCTGCCGGTGCACATCATTCACCAGGGCGGGCGCCAGGTGTCGGCCAAGGTGCGCACCTTCGTCGACCACTGTGCCGCCAGCTTTCGCGCCGATCCGGCCCTGCGCGCGGCCGGCGCACCACCCGCAGCATGAGCCATCACCGCGAAATGCAGGTGTTCCTCGCCGTGGCGCAGGCCGGCAGCCTGGCGGCGGCCGCCAGGGCGCTGCAGCTGTCGCAGGCCACGGTGATGCGTACCGTTGCTGCGCTGGAGAGCCGTCTGGACAGCACCTTGCTGTTGCGCGGTCCGCGCGGCGTCAGCCTGAGCCCGGCGGGTGCGGCTTTCGCCGACAGCTGCCAGCGCATCCTGCAGCGGGTGGAGGAGGCCGAGCGCTCCGTGACCGGCCTGCACGCCAGCCCCGCCGGGCAGCTGACCCTGGCCCTGCCGCTGCTGATGACGCATCAGGTGCTGACGCCCATCGCCGTCGACTACCTGGCGGCCTTTCCCGAGGTGAGCCTGGCTACCCTGGCGCGCGAGGAGCTGCCGAGGCTGCTGGAGGAGGGCATCGACCTGGCGCTGGTGGTCGGTCACCTGCCCAGTTCGTCCGGTTTCGCCGTGCCGTTGGGGTGGGCGCGACCGCTGGTCTGTGCGGCACCCGCCTATCTGCAGCGCTGGGGCTGGCCCGCCAACCCGCAGGCTTTGCACGCACACCGCACCATCGCTCGTTCTTCGACCGGGCATGCGGGGGAATGGCGCTTTGTGGACGGCGCGGTGAAGCTCGCGCCGCGGCTGACTTGCAGCACGCCGCAGGCGGCGATCCGCGCGGCGCTCGCCGGTTTTGGCCTGACCCGCTGCCTGAGCTACGAGGCCTATCAGGAGTTGCAGAGTGGGCAATTACAGGCGGTGCTGAAAAACTTCGCTACAGCGCCCGTGCCGGTGCAGCTGTATTACCGCGAGGGGCGCCCGGCGGCGGCGCGGGTGCGCAGCTTCCTCGACTTTGCCGTACCGCGCCTGCGCGCCCACCCGGCCTTTCAGGTCTGAGCTGATTGCGGAAAATGAAATAGTGGATTGCCAATAGTGGTGATTCTTATCGGGGTTGGATGGGGTGAACATGGCCCCCATCGTCGCGAAGGCCAGTCGTCTCGCGGAGACCTAAGCCCACCTCGAAGGAGTCATCGCATGTCCCGTCCCGCCATCAAGCTGTACAACTTTCCCCGTTCCGGTCACGCCCACCGCGCCGAGCTGATGCTGTCGCTGCTGCAGTTGCCCACCGAGCTGATCTTCGTCGATCTGGCCAAGGGCGCGCACAAGACCCCCGAGTTCCTCGCCCTCAACCCCTTCGGCCAGGTGCCGGTGATTGATGACGGCGGCACCGTCGTCGCCGACTCCAATGCCATCCTGGTCTACCTGGCCAAGCGCTACGGCAATGACGACTGGCTGCCGCAGGAGCCGGCCGCCGCCGCACGGGTGCAGCGCTGGCTGTCGGTAGCCGCCGGGCAGGTGGCCTTCGGCCCTGCCGCCGCGCGCCTGGTCACCGTATTCGGCTACTCGTTCAACACCGAAGAAGTGATCAACCGCGCCCACGCGCTGTTCACCGTGATGGAAGGCGAGTTGGGCGAAACCCCGTTCCTCACCGGCGACAAGCCGAGCATCGCCGACGTGGCCAACTACTCCTACATTGCCCATGCGCCGGAGGGCAACGTCTCGCTGGAGCCCTACCCGAACATCCGCGCCTGGCTGGCACGCATCGAGGCGCTGCCGGGGTTCGTGCCGATGCCGCGTACCGCCGCCGGCCTGCAAGCCTGAGTCACCGCCAGCTGCCGGGTTTCCCCGGCGGCTCCTCTCGTGGAGGGCAGAACATGCAACAGCTTCCCAGCCATCGGCACTCGCCCTGGCACGCCGGTGAAAAGCAATTGCAGGAGAAGGTCGGCGTCGCCGAGCGCATGGAAGTGCTCGGGCAGAAGGTGATCCGCGACCATATGCCGGACCAGCATCGCGACTTCTATCGTCAACTGCCCTTCATGATCGCCGGTGCCGTGGATGGCGCAGGCCAGCCCTGGGCCACCCTGATCGAGGGCGAGGAGGGCTTCGTCACCTCGCCCGACCCGCGCCGGTTGGCGTTCGATCTCGCCGCCATGGCGCTCGACCCGCTCGACCCGGCCACGTCCGGCCTGGGCGCCGGCGAGGCCATCGGCCTGCTGGGTATCGAGCTGCACACGCGGCGGCGCAATCGCATCAACGGCCATATCCGCCAGGCCTCGGCGCAGCGCCTGGAGATCGATGTGGAGCATTCCTTCGGCAACTGCCCGCAATATATCCAGCTGCGTGAATACAGCCGTTCTCCGGATGGACGGGGGAACGCACGTCACGACGCCAGCGAGCTGGACGAACGCAGCGCCGAGATGATCCGCAGTGCCGACACCTTCTTCGTCGCCAGCTACTTCGAGCACGACGACGGCCGCCGTTCGGTGGACGTCTCCCACCGCGGCGGGCGTGCCGGTTTCGTGCGGGTGGAGGGCAATCGCCTGACCATCCCCGACTACGCCGGCAACCTGCACTTCAATACCCTGGGCAACCTCAGCGTCAATCCGCGCGCCGGCCTGCTGTTCGTCGACTTCGCCACGGGCGACGTGCTGCAACTGGCCGGCTGCGCCGAGATCGTCCTCGACAGCCCGCTGATCCAGGCCTTCGAGGGCGCCGAGCGGCTATGGACCTTCGACGTGGAGCAGGTGGTGCTGCGTCCGGCGGCGGCTTCGCTGCGCTGGGCCTTCCATGAGTACGCGCCGACCAGCCTGATGACCGGCACCTGGGCGCAAGCCGATGCGCGTCTGCGCGAACGCGAGCAGCGTAATCAGTGGCAGCGCTGGCGAGTACTGAATCTGCAGCAGGAGAGCAGCGATATCCGCTCATTCGTGCTGGCGCCGGAGCAGGGCGCCGCACCGAGTTTCGCCGCCGGCCAGCACCTGCCCATTCGCATCAGCAGCGCCGTGGGCGAAACCCTGCTGCGCACCTACAGCCTGTCCAGCGCGCCGTCGGATGGCTTCCTGCGCATCAGCGTCAAGGCGCAGGGTCGGGTGTCGCGGCATCTGCACGAGCAGGTTCAGGTCGGGGATGTGCTGGAGGTGCGTGCGCCGCTGGGCAGCTTCACCCTCAACAGCGACACCCATCGGCCGCTGGTGCTGATCGGCGCCGGTGTCGGCATCACGCCGCTGCTGTCGATGCTGCGCGAACAGGTGGCGCTGGGGCGGGGCAGGCGCATCCATTTCTTCCAGGGCGCACGCACGCTGGCCGACCTGCCGTTCCAAGCCGAGCTGCGCGAGCTGGTGCAACGTGCCAATGGCTTGCTCCACATCCACCGTGCCCTCAGCGCACCGGGCAGCGATGCCGTGCTCGGGCGCGACTACGAGCAGCAGGGACGTCTCGATCTGGCGCAGATCAAGGCGGCCCTGGCGTTCGACGACTACGACTTCTACCTGTGCGGCCCGGCCGCCTTTACCCAGGCGATCTACGACGGCCTGCGCGACTTGAATGTCGCCGACGCGCGCATCCACGCCGAGGCGTTCGGCCCCTCGACGCTCACGCGCCGCACGGACGGCCAGGCCGCCACCTTGGTGCAGCCGCCAGCGGCGAGCGAGCCGGTGCCGGTGTACTTCACCGCCTCGGCCAAGGAGGCGCGCTGGACGCCAGGCAGCGGCAGCCTGCTGGAGCTGGCGGAAAGCCGCGGCTTGAGCCCCGAGTTCAGCTGCCGCGGCGGTTCCTGCGGCACCTGCAGGACGCGTCTGGTCAGCGGCCAGGTGCACTACCCGAATCCGCCCGCCGAGCTGCCGCAAGACGACAGCGTGCTGATCTGCTGCGCCGTGCCGGCGCAGGGCGAAGGCGGCACGCAGCCGCTGGTGCTGGATCTCTGAGGAGGCAGGCGAGATGAACGGGCAAACCCATCCGACTCCCACCTGGCGCGACAGCGCCCAGGCCATGCGCCACTCGTACTGTGCTCAGAGCGAGGTCGAGGCCGGGTATCTGCTGCCGCAACTGCTGGTTTCGGCGGAAATGCCGACGTGCCGATCCTCCGTTTCGGCATCGGCGCGCTTATGGCGATGGCTGGCCGGGGGCAGCGCCAGTGCGCTGTCGTAGGGCGCGGTGTGTTCCACCCATCCGCTCGCTGGCGGTGCGCACGACGCACGCTGCGGGCCAGTAAGCGCCGGACCATTGCGAGCCGGTTCAGAGACGCGATCGCCATAACCAGCCCGCCTGGGACGGCCTGTTAGCCGTTGGCCAGACCACGCCGCGCCATCCAGCGACGGTACTGACGGGAGCGCCGCATATCGCTCAGCTGCTGCTGGAGCAGCGCCCACAGCGGCGATACCCGCGGGTGGGTGTCGCGGCCCTGGCTCAGCTTGCGTAACTGGTGCTTGACCACGGCCATGTTGGCCAGCGACGCCAGCACCTTGTTGCCCCAGGTGATCGGCGGCAGCTGCGGCGCGTTGTGCTGCCCGCGCTGCCAGTCGCGCGGCAGGTTGGGGTCGATGGCCAGGGCCGTGCCGATGCCGACCATCTCGACGCCGCTGGCCAGCACCTGCTCGGCGACGGGCGCACGGCGGATGCCGCCGGTGACCATCACCGGCATGCTCGCCAGCGCACGAATCTCGCGGGCGAACTCCAGAAAATAGGCCTCGCGGGCCAGGGTGCGGCCGTCGCGGGCCTCGCCCTGCATGGCCGGCGCCTCGTAGCTGCCGCCGGACAGTTCGACCAGGTCCACCCTCAGCTCGCCCAGCAGCCTGACCACCTGCTGCGCGTCGTCGGCGCTGAAGCCGCCGCGCTGGAAATCCGCCGAGTTGAGCTTGACCGCCACCGCGAAGCCCGGCGCCACCTCGGCGTGCACCGCCTTGACGATCTCCAGCAGCAGACGCGCGCGGTTTTCCAGCGAACCGCCCCATTGGTCGCTGCGCCTGTTGGTCAGCGGCGAGAGGAACTGGCTGAGCAGGTAGCCGTGCGCCGCGTGGATCTGTACGCCGCTGAAACCGGCCCGTTCGGCGAGGCGGGCGGTGCGGACGAAGCGCGCTATCGCCTCGTCGATCATCGCCTGGGTCATCGCCAGCGGGGTGGCGAAGCGCTTGGACAGCTTGCCCAGCTCCAGCGCCACCGCCGAGGGTGCCCAGGTCGGCTGGCCGAGGTTGGCCTGCATCTGCCGGCCGGGGTGGTTGATCTGCAGCCAGAACTGCGCGCCCCGAGCACGACCGATGCGCGCCCAGTGCTCGAACCTGGCCAGCTGCGTATCGTCCTCCAGCACCACGCCGCCCGGGCCGGTCATGGCGCGGCTGTCGACCATCACGTTGCCGCTGATCAGCAGGCCGGCGCCGCCCTCGGCCCAGGCCTGGTAGAGGCGCAGCAGCTGTTCCGACGGCGCGTGCTCGGCGTCCGCCATGTTCTCCTCCATCGCCGCCTTGGCGATGCGGTTGGGGATGGTCGAGCCATTGGGCAGGGCAAGGGGGGCGAACAGGTTCATGGGGCGCTTCCTCGGCTGAAAGTGAGGCGACCTTAACCTTTAAGCTCACTTTAATGTCAATGAGCATTTGCACGCGATTCGCCCTGTCCATCGTCACCAACAAGCCCGGCAACGCCAACCTGGGGCCGCTCAGCCTGGTCGGCCAGTCGCTGTCCAAGGACTTCTGGGGCTACGTGCTCAAGCTGCCGGTCAATACCGAGCTGGCGCGGGTGCGAGGGTGTGGTCGGCTACAACCTGCCGAAGTGGCTGACCGCCATCGACTATCGCGAGACCGACAAGCGCCTCGTCTTCGAGATCGTCGACAGCGAAACCGGCAGGCTCGACCTCGTCTTCGAGGTGGCCTATGGCTACGCCGTTTCCCGGCAACTGCGCCATGCCTCCAACTCGAACGCGGATTCGGTGAGCCTCAAGCTCGGCGATGGCAGCCTGTCGAGCTACATCGAGTCGCTGCAGCTGGGCAGGATGATGAAGGACGCATACGTGCCGGACTTCCAGAGCGCGCTCTATGCGCCCGAGCCCTTGGCGCAGATGCCGCGGTGAAAGGTTGGGTGGGCCGTGCGCCAGCCATCAACGGCTGGTGCGCGCGGCGCCCCCCAGGCGATTGCAGCCTCAGGCGCGCTGGCCGGTTTTGCCGGCGCGTTTGGGCATCTCGCTGGTCTCGCCCAGGTTCATCTTCGACAGCACCCGCTTGGCGTTGGCCGCGCAGTCGAGGTCGTCCGGTTTGCTTTCGATTTCGTCGATCAACGCCAGCAGGTGTGTCTTGCTCTGCGCCAGGCGTTGCTCCAGCGCCTCGATGTCATGCACCTTGGCGTGCAGGGTGTCGAGCAGCTTGCCGTGCTCCCACTGCGACAGGTCCTGCGGCAGCAGCGTGCGCAGCTCGTTGAGGCTGAAGCCGGCCTGCTGCGCCGTGGTGATCAGGTTCAGCACCAGCACGGCCTCCTGCGGATAGCTGCGATAACCGTTGGCCTGCCGCTCCACCAGCCTGAGCAGGCCGATGCTTTCGTAGAAGCGAATGCGCGAAGCCGCAAGGCCGGTGCGCTGCGCCAGTTCGCCGATTTTCATAGCTGTGCTGCCCCTGTGCTGCAAGCCGGTTAAAGGTTTAAGCCCAACGTTAACCTTTAACTCGGCAACCGGCAGCACTGGCTCGCAAGGCTGCCAGCTCGTGCCTTTGCTTCGCGGGCGCGTCCTGGTTGTCCAAACGCCGGGACTCAAGACTTCAGCGCCGCCTCGATCTGTGCGATATCGATCTTGCTCATGCCCATCATGGCCTCGAACGCACGCTTGGCCGCCGCGCGATCGGGGCTGGCGATGGCGGCGGTGAGGACACGCGGGGTGATCTGCCAGGAGATGCCCCATCTGTCCTTGCACCAGCCACAGGCGCTGGCCTGGCCGCCGTTGTCGATGATCGCGTGCCACAGACGATCCGTCTCGGCCTGGTCGTCGGTCGCGACCTGGAAGGAGAAGGCCTCGTTGTGCCGGAACGCCGGGCCGCCATTGAGCCCGAGGCAGGGGATGCCCATCACCCTGAACTCCACCGTCAGCACATCGCCCTGCTTGCCGGCGGGGTAGTCGCCGGGGGCGCGATGCACGGCCAGCACGGCGCTGTCCAGGAAGGTCTCGGCATAGAAGGTCGCGGCTGCCAGGGCGTCGCGGTCGTACCAGAGGCAGATGGTGTTCTTGCTGGTCATCCTGAGTCTCCCGCCATGGGTTGAGACTCAGGAGTCTAGACGGCAGTGGGGCTGGCTTGTGTTTGCCTGGTTCGTCGTTACGGCTGCGGCTCTCTTATCCAGAATCTCTGAAACGGATCGAACGGGTGGTGCTTGCCGTCGTAGCGGATGGTCGTGCTGACCTTGCGAAGCGTGGGCGCCTGCCGGCCTGCACGAACATGAGCAGTAACCCTCAGATCGGCGTAGCCCTGGGCTTGCTTCGGCCCAAGGCCCAGCGTCAGGTCGGCCTGCTCCGATTCAAAACCGCTGTCCGGCACACAGGACATGCCCTGCGCTCGTGAGGAGTGGTTTTCGCCCCGTAGCGGTCCCTCGATCCCGCCGATAAATCTGCTTTCTGCTGGTATTGTGCAGAACCAGCTGCGCCTGGGCGGTCAGTCTGAAAAGCATGCAAGTCAATTTCTGTGGATAAGAGCATGAATAAACTATCTGAAATGCATGCTTTCGTGGCTGTAGTGGACAACGGGAGTATTTCCGAGGCCGCTCGTCGTTTGGGCACGGCCAAGTCGATGGTTTCTCAGCGCATTCAGCAACTGGAGAAACGTCTAGGATGCATCCTGCTGGAGCGTGGTCGGCAGACTCGCCTGACCGAGTCGGGTGAGGTTTTTTACCGTCATTGCACCGCAATTCTCGCTGATATAGAAAATGCCGAGAATGCCGTTCTGACGTCCCAGTCGAGTGTCCGCGGAGATCTGCGTATTGCAGCTCCGATGGCGTTCGGTATGCGATATCTGACGCCGCTTTTGGCGTCTTTTGCCAAGCAGTATCCTGAGTTGTACTTGGACGTTGAGTTCGACGACCGGCGCGTCAACTTGCATGAAGAGGGCTTCGATGCGGCGGTGCGTATTGGCGAGTTACCGGACTCTTCGCTGGTGGCCAAAATCATCACACCCAACCGCCATATCATCTGTGCCAGCCCCGACTATCTGAATGCACATGGCACGCCACAGCTACCGCAAGACCTCGCTCAGCATTTCGCCTTGCTCTACGTTAATCGCGAACCACACGGCATGTGGACGCTACCGGTGAATGACACATTGGAGTCATTTCGCGTGCGCTGCCGGATGCGCACCAACTGTGGTCACCAACTCATGGAGGCGGCGAAAGCAGGCCTCGGGCTGGCTATATTGCCCACCTTTCTGGCCGCGCAAGCCATCGTGGACGGTGAACTGATAGAGGTGTTGGAGCCTTATGCCCCGCGAGGAGGCAATATTTCTGTGGTCTACCGTCAATCGCAAAAAAACTCGCCCAAGCTTCACGCGCTGAGCAGCTTCCTTAGCGAGCAGATCGGCAACCCGCCCATTTGGGATCAGATGCTGGCAACCAATCCGCATTCACAGCAGTGAGTCGTTCGAGAAAAACGAAACACCGATTCGATTTTTCCAGGCTTATGGCGAGGGTCTCTCCGACTTATCCTTTTTTCAGCTGAGCGCGCTGGACGCGAAAGGATCAGTGTCAACATTCCATACCGCTCGCCGTGCCGCGGCTGCCAGGGTGTATTTGGTTAACCCGCACTGGGCACTGGCTTAGCGCGTATTGGCAGGCCGGTAAAGGCTTATGGCCAGGCTACCGTTCAGAGCAACGATTATGAGATTGCCTGAAATTGCAGGTGCGAGAGTCAGTCACTGCGTTCACCCCGGTCCTCGAGCAGGCATTGGCCTGGTAATCGAAGCAATGGGGGAGAGTGTTCGTGAAGCGCTCGGCTTTCGCCCTGTCTATCGACTTGAGCCGTGGCCGGCGTAGTTGATCAGCCCTTGATCATGGCTCCGGTGCTATCCGTTAACCCTGCGCCGCCCTGGCGGCTTCTCCGGAGCAGGCCCGCTCTACGCATCCATACTGACTGGAACCGTGTGATGTCATGCTCACTCGTTTCGGTCCTCTCATTCGCCGGCACAGATCAATCGAGCCGCTCAAAACAATAATCGAGGCCTCCTTCAATGGCGATCAGCTACAGCTCAGGGATCAAGCATCCGGACTTTCAGGACCTGAGTGAACAGATTCGCTTTCAAAGCACAGAAGGCAAGATCTGGTTCGGCGAGCAGCGCATGTTGCTGATGCAGGTGTCGGCGATGGCTAATTTCCGCCGTGAACTCATCAATAGTCTGGGGATCGAGCGCGCCAAGGGATTCTTCCTACGACTCGGCTACCAATCCGGACTAAAAGACGCCGAAATGGCCCGCAAGCTGAGGCCGAACAGCCCGGAGCTGGAAATGTTCCTGGTTGGCCCGCAGTTGCACTCCTTGAAGGGCATGGTCAATGCGAAGCCCATTCAGCTGGAAGTGGACCAGGAGGCCGGCCATTTCTACTGCGAGCTTGAGTGGATTGATTCCTTTGAGGTCGAGAGCTGCCTGACCGAGGTGGGCCTGATGGATGAGCCCGTCTGCTGGTCCTTGCTGGGCTACGCCTGTGCGTACAGCTCCTCGTTCATGAAACGCGAAATCATCATCCAGGAAACCAGCTGTCGCGGGTGCGGCGATGAGCGCTGCATCATCATTGGCAAACCCGCCGAGCAATGGGAAAACGCCGCAGAATTCAGACGCTACTTTCAAGCCGATCCGATCATCGAGGAGCTGTATGAGCTGCAATCGCAGATCAGCTCGCTGCGCACGTGCCTGGAGAAGCAAGAGGGCCAGTACTACGGCATAGGGCGCTCTCCCGCCTACATGATGGTCTGCAAGACGATCGACAAGGCAGCCAAGGGCAAGATCTCGGTTCTGTTGCTCGGAGAAACCGGCGTCGGCAAGGAGGTAATCGCACGGAGCGTCCATCTTCGCAGCGAGCGCGCCGAGCAACCGTTTATCGCGGTGAACTGCGCTGCCATTCCGCAGGACTTGATCGAGGCCGAACTGTTCGGCGTCGAGAAAGGGGCGTTTACCGGCGCCAATCAGACCCGCCCGGGACGCTTCGAGCGCGCCAGCGGCGGGACCATCTTTCTGGACGAAGTGGTAGAACTGACCCCCAGAGCGCAGGCGACCTTACTAAGGGTGCTGCAAGAGGGGGAACTCGAACGTGTGGGTGGCTCTCGGATCCACAAGGTCGATGTGCGAGTCATTGCTGCCACCAATGAGAGCCTCGCCGATGCAGTCGAGGCGGGCCGGTTTCGCGCGGATCTTTATTACCGCCTGAATGTGTTTCCGGTTCAGGTCCCCCCGCTGCGCGAGCGGCTTGAGGACCTGCCGCTGCTGGTCGAACACTTTCTAAGCAAGTTTCATCTGCAGTATCACAAGCGCACGCTAGGTTTGTCAGACAAGGCTCTAGAGCTGTGTCTCAGTTACGCTTGGCCTGGAAATATCCGCGAACTGGAGAATGTGATCGAGCGCGGCGTCATCCTGACTGACAGCAATGAAACCATAGGGCAGGACGCTCTTTTTGCGGTCTTCCCAAAGGCAGGCAATCTGCATGGTGATCGTCTCAACGCCGATGGCGCGCTGGTGCAGGCTGAGGACACGGAAAGCGCAGCCGATTGGGTCACGCAGATCTTCGAACGAAACATAAGCTTGGAAGCGGTAGAAGAGCAGCTGATGCGGCGGGCAATGGACCTCGCTCAGCAAAACGTTGCACAAGCCGCTCGAATCCTTGGGTTAACTCGACCTGCGCTGGCTTACCGTCTCAAGAAGAGCGGCATCCTTGATGAGGATGCGACTGAGTGAATTCGCTGTCTTCGCGGATGGATCAAATTGATTGCGAAGTTTTTGTGACATTAACCAAATAATCAATGCGCTGCCGTGATTTATCAAATGATAAATTCAGCCTTCTTCGATAAACCATAGACTTGAACAGAATTTCTTTATTTATAAATCTATCTTGCTGATAAATATGGGTTTTCTCCAGTATCTTGGGCAATGGCATACCCTTTGCTCAAGTACTACCAGTTGCCGAGTACTCACCAGCACTTGGCGACGTACTAGGTCTCATGCATCACAAACGGTAGTTAACGGAGAAGCTCATGAACATCCCCAAAATCAAGTCGCTGTTTGCAGCAATCACCCTCGCTGCGTGCATTGTGACTGTTACTCCCGTGGTCGCGCAGTCAACTAGCGAAGCACAGTCTGCGGCTTCGCTTTCGGTCGTCATGGAGTTCCTGGCCAATACTGCGCCCGATAAAGTTGAGGCCGCTGCCGAGAAGCTGGCGGCTCCCGACGCCACTTATGTTTCGCTCAACTTCGATAACCCGGAGTTAAGGAAAATCATGCCTTGGACGGGCACAAACAAGGGGCCGAAAGCCTTTAGTTCATTGTTCATGCAGGTCCAGGACTACTGGAAAATCGAAGACTTCACCATCAGCACCAAAATCTCCTCCGGAGAGGATGTGGCGATTTTCGGTAAGTTCACCTATCGGTCCGTGGCAGTCGACCAGGTATTCACTTCGCCGTTCTCCATCCATGCCAAGGTGCGTGACGGCAAGATGACCTATTTCCAGTTCATGGAAGATACCTATGCATCTGCCAGCTCCTTCCGACAGTCAGGCGCCTGGACTGTGAAGACCTCTGCGAACGCAGCCCCCTTTACGGTGGCCGCGGATTAACGATTTAGATCACGAGGACCAAGCCTTGTGCCGGCATCCCGGAGAGCGAAAGCACTCCTGGCGTGCCGGCAGATGGCGCCCAGAGGGGAGAGCACATCATTGCCAACCTCTCTCTATGCGCCGTTTCCAGAGATGGCGTTGGCGCCAACCAGGGTGACCTAATGGTCACCGAACGGATCGCAGCCATGCGGGGACAGGGCCCGATACTTCACACCAGGCAACACGCAGGAGTTAGCCATGAATATTCATACCCCGCACACCTCCCGACATGCGTTGAATTGGGTCGGTGGCGAGTGGATGGGCGCGGATACGATCCGTGGATCCATCAACCCTGCCACCTATGAGGTCATAGGTACCTATGCCGAAGGGGGTGTTGAAACCGCCGAAGCGGCCATCGCCGCGGCGAAACGCGCCATGCACGAGACCGATTGGGTGCACGATCGCAAGCTGCGCGCGCGCGTGCTCGACAACCTTGCAGACGCGTTCGAACGCAATCGGGGCGAGCTCATCAAGATCCTCTGCACCGAAAACGGCAAGATTCAACGCGAGGCCAGCTTCGAAGTCGATCTCTGCGCGCCGTCACTGCGATATTTTGCCGGTATCGCCCGCACTGAGGCCGGACGGGTGGTGGACTCCAGACCGGGCAGAATCGCGATGATGATGCGCCAGCCAATGGGCGTGGCGGGAATCATCGTGCCGTGGAATTCCCCGATAATCCTGACGGTACGATCACTCGCACCTGCGTTGGCGGCCGGCTGTGCGGTAATCGTCAAGGTGCCGGGCAAGAGCGCGCAGATCGCCTCGACCCTGTCCCAGATCTTCAGCAACGTAACGGCACTGCCCCGCGGCGTGATTAATGTCTTTACCGACGAGACTGGCGATGGCGCCAAGCATCTCGTCGCCTCGCCGGAGGTGCCGATCATCAGCTTTACCGGTAGCACTGGCACCGGCAAGGCGATCGCGCTCAGCGCCGCACCGCACTTCAAGCGCGTTGGGCTGGAGCTCGGTGGTAAGACGCCATCGATCGTGTTCGACGATGCCGATCTCGATCTCGCGCTACCCATCCTGGAGAAGTCAGTGACGGTGTTTGCGGGCCAGTTCTGTGTGACGGGGCAGCGGGTGATCGTGCAGGAAGGGATCGCCGACGAGTTTCGCAAGCGCTTTGCCGAACGCCTGCGTGCGGTAAAGGTCGGGCCTGCGGCAGACCTGTCCAGCGACATGGGCCCGATGATCGACCGCGAGAACGTCGAGCGCGTCGATAACCTGGTTGAGCGCGCCATTGCGCAAGGCGCGCAGAGCATTGTGCGAGGTGGTCCGGTGGTCGAAGGCCCGCTGTCGAAAGGCGCATTCTTTCGCCCCACGTTTCTGGAGGTAAGCGATCCGACGATGCCGATCGTCCAGGAAGAGACGTTCGGGCCGGTGGTCACCATGCAGAGGTTTGCGACGGAACAGGACGCCGTTGCGTTGGCCAACGACAGCATCTATGGCCTGGGAGCGAGCATCTGGACGCGCGATCTCTCCAAAGCGTTGCGGATCGCGCCCCGGATCGAGGCGGGTATGGTCTGGATCAACGAGTGGGGTGCACTCGGCGAAGACACCGAGGAGGGCGGTTGCAAGCAGTCGGGCCTCGGCCGTCTGAATGGTGTGGCTGCGATTGACGACTTCACCGAGATCAGAACGATCACGCTCAATCCAGGCCTGATGGATGCCCAGGTGTAAACCAGCGCCGCATCTATAAACAGCACGTTATCCAGAGGAAATGGCAATGGCTAAAGTTTTAGTGCTCTATCACTCCATGTATGGCCACATTGAGACCATGGCGAACAAGGTCGCCGAAGGTGCCCGCAGCGTTCCGGGAACGGAGGTTGTGATCAAACGGGTTCCTGAAACGATGAGTCCGGAAGCCTTTGCCGCAGCAGGCGGCAAGACGAATCAGAGTGCCTCAGAGGCATTGCCGTCAGACCTGGCCGATTTCGATGCAATCATCTTTGGCACCCCGACGCGCTTCGGCAACATGTCCGGACAAATGCGCAACTTCCTCGACCGAACAGGCGGGCTCTGGGCCCAAGGTGCTCTGGCAGGAAAGGTCGCCAGCGTGTTTACCTCAACCGGAACGGGCGGTGGCCAGGAGATGACCATTGCCTCCACCTGGACCACGTTGGCCCATCACGGAATGATCATCGTGCCGATCGGCTATACCACCCCAGCGCTGTTTGATGTCTCCAAGGTAGGAGGGGGTACTCCCTATGGTGCGTCTACCGTTGCCGGTGGCGACGGTTCCAGGCAGCCAGATGAGCGTGAGCTGGAAATAGCACGTCATCAGGGCGAACACGTTGCTCGGATCGCATCCAAGCTACACGGCTAGAACGAGAAGTACCTGGCCCCATAACGACCGAACGGCCCTTGACTCGACCGGTGGCACGCATCGATGCGCGCCGCTGGATCGATAAGGCCAAGGCTTTGAGCAGAGTATCCAACATGAGCGAGACGCAACCTGAAGCCGTAACCCTGGTGGTGCGCCATCAGGTTCGCCCAAACCACGTGCCGGGCTACGAGACCTGGTTGCGTCGCATCATCGCCACCGCCAACCAATGCCCCGGCCACCTCGGGGTGGACGTGATACGTAGCTGGCGACCCGACGTGGCACAGTTCACATGCGTGCTGCGTTTCACCAGCTTAGAGCAGCTGCAAAACTGGATTCGCTCGGAACAAAGGCGCCAGCTAGTAGCCGAGGTCGTACCGCTTCTTTGCGATGGCGACCAGTTGGAGATCGCTCAAGGCAAGGATTTCTGGTTCGTACCTGAAACCGTCCAAGCACCTCCGCCACGCTGGAAACAAAGCAGCGTAACCTTTCTCGTGATTCTGCCTCTGAGCCTGCTGATGCCGCTGCTTTGGCAACCTCTGTTCCAGCTTGTTCCCTGGCTCGGCGGTTACCTGCTGAGCAATGCACTCATCACTCTGAGTATCGTCCTGCTGGTGGTGTACGTGCTGATGCCCATGGCCACGCGCGCCTTTGGCATCTGGTTGAGGTCTCACGACCATGAGAGGAACGATCCTGAGTCAGGATATTCACGATGAACGTCGCCGCGGCATTTGCGCTGCCGGCGGTTTGCTCGGCCCCGCCGGCTCCATCTGGTCCGCCTTGCACCTTCTGCCGTCACCTCCAAGCTTGGCTTCGCTGGCCGTGCCGCTGATGCCTGGCCGGTAGCCGTCATATCCGGGCAAAAGAGTCCCTGCGCACCAGCACGACCCTGGGCGCCGCAGCAATGTGCAAGTGAATAATCGCCAAGGCTACCGGAGCACGCTCGGCTGTTCCTGCTTCGCCTTTTGAACTTTTCCAGCCAGCGGTGAGCATCCATGAGAGGACTGCTGGGCTGCGCTGGGTAGTCAGGTGGTGAAGCTCACCACCGCCTATCAACGTTCAAATGATGAAGCAGGAACGACTTGGTTTCTTCATAGCGCCACTGCGCGCCGCTGCCTCATAAGCTCAGCAACTGGCTGTTTCGCGTACCGCAATTGAGAAATTTGCTATTGGGCACTACGACACCCCGGTGTAGGCCTAAGGCCTGCTCCGGGGAATTGATTCACATCGATTAGATAGAGCGCAGCGCACGGGCACCCACGTCTGGCTCATTACTTGCGCCTTGAGAGAGGCCGAAAGCGTATTGCTCCAGCCCACCTCGCATCAAACGAATCCCGGCTTAGCGCAGCGTGCATGCTGCGAGCAAATCTTGCTGCAGCAAGCAGCGCCGTTCAAACGGGGTTTCGCTGATCGTTAGTCACGAGGAAACGAGTCTCTCGTAGTCCGAGAAGGGCTTGAGCGCACAATACTGCACGTGGAGCAGATTCTCTTTGACGTAAGGCAGCGCCTCGATGTACGCACGGGCTTCTTCGAAGGTGGCGGACTCCAGCTCAAACGCTGCGCCGGGACCAGCGGCCAGCCCATGGACTGCGCGAACAATACCGTCAGCGAAGCCTTGCCAAACGTGCACTACCTCCGGTTTCGCCAGTCGCTTGAAGTCCTCTGCCGCTCCATCAGCGCGGCGAGTCAGGATCACGAAGGTTTTCATAACGCCCCCTCCGTTTCCAGCTGCTGCCGCTGGGCTGTTTCGCCATACGCAACGTGCGCCATTAGGCCGGTCTGGCCGACGGCCACATGCGGTTTAAGCTCATTGCGGGGAGTGTAATCTCCTCCGTTTTGGGGCCGGAAGGGTATTGGCGCGTCTGTGAACAAATCCTCGAGACGGGTGCGCCAAGCCTCTTTGGCTGCGGTAGCACCTGCGGCGGTCAAGTTGCCAGTGCCGTATATGGCGAACGTAGGCAGCACATCGAACCCGGGAAAGTAGAGCGAGCCGTGCGTGATCGGAAACAGCAATTGCTCAAGTGGTCCGTTGATACCGCGCGGCGAGTAGTCTTCTGCGGGGCCGCCGACAGCGACCGACAGCATGGCCCGCTTGCCCTTGAAGGCCCCGTCACCATAGCGGTAGGCATTGCTAGCGTCCTTGTAGCCGTGGGCGAGTCCGGCTGCCCAGACGCGATCTATCCATCCCTTCATGATGGCCGGCATGCCGTACCACCAAAGTGGAAACTGGAAGATGACAGCATCTGCCGCTAAGACCTTGTCCTGCTCTGCCGCCACGTCAGGGCTTTGGCGGCGATGACGATAGGCGTGGGCGGACTCTGCGCCGAACGACAGCCGCTGAGGGTTGGCCCGCTCAGGAAAGTCGTGCTCGTCGAACGTTGCTTTCCAGCCCATGGCATATAGATCGGATTGCAGGACCTCGTGCCCTTGTGCAGTCAAGCATTCAACAGACACATCCACCAGTTGCCGCGTTAGCGACGAAGGCTCGGGATGGGCATAGATGATCAGTACTCTTTTCGACATGAAGGACCGCTCCGCTGTGATGTCGCTGGAGTGTCGCGGGGCTCGGACCATCTGTGAAATCGCAAAATTTTCCTGCTAGCATAAGCTCGATGGATACCAGACGCCTTGATCTCAATCTGCTTGTGACGTTGGAGGCCCTTCTCATCGAGCAGAACGTGACTAGGGCGGCTGCCCGTCTGCATTTGAGCCAGCCAGCGGTCAGCGCGCAGTTGAGCCGCCTGCGCGACGTCTTCAACGACCCTCTTCTGATCCCCGCGCAGCGTGGAATGACCCCCACCGTCAAAGCCTTGGAGCTGCTCGTCCCGCTTCGCCAAGCACTTGACCAAGTAAGGGCCACCGTAACTACTCACCTGAATTTCGAGCCCGCGACGGCGAGCCTGACGGTATCAATCGCCTGCACGGATTACGTGCAGGCGGCCTTGATCAAGCATCTCGTTGTCGCCATGCGACGCGAAGCGCCGGGTGTCCGTATCGCACTGCGCATCCTGGACGTGCCACAGCTGGAGCTGCAGATGACCCGCGGCGAGGTGGATCTGGCCGTGATAAACATGAACGGGGCTCCGCCCGCACTGCGCTCGCAACACCTCTATGATGAGAGTTACGTGCTGATCGGGCGCCGTGGGCATCCAAGCCTGCGCGCGGACCTGTCTGTGGAGGAGTTCGCGCAGCTGGAACATGTCGTGGTGTCACTACGCGGCGGAGGCTTCTCTACCTCGGTGGATAACGCCTTGGTAGCGCGGGGGCTGCGGCGTAACGTAGTTCTGTCAGCCTCGTCATTCCTTCCGGTGCCGGAGTTGGTCGCGCAGTCGGATTGTGTGGCCCTGGTTCCACGTCGTCTCGTAGAAGGTCGTGGCGAGCAGCTGCTGTGCGTAGCCCCCCCATTGCCGGTGGAGGGTTTTGCGATCGGCATGTTCTGGCATGAGCGGTCGGATGGGCACGCCGGCTTCAGATGGGTGCGTGAGTTCATCGCTCTCGTAGCCGATTCTCGGGCATCCGGTTCAACTGAATCGAACAGTCAGGCTAGGTAGTTAATCGCATTATTCAAATGCGACCTCACGTAGCTCGCGCAGTCTCTGGTATTCGCGGCAGACATGGCCTCAAACCGGAAATAGTGATCGTCTGCTTCTGGCCGGTTGTTGCCTGTTACCTCTGCCTCCCCCCAAATACTCAACCCATTCACCGCCAGCACCGGCAGCAACATGACCGGAATTGCCCTGGCCGCCAGGGCTTACAGGAACCCTAGCGAAATATAGGGCGTCTGCCGCAGGCAACGGCGACGCCCAGCGCGCTGGCCTGGGGTTTCTCGCGGTCGACCGTGTGCCGGCGGCCGTTGTGGAGAATGAGATCGGCGCTCAGGTGTTCTCCAGATGACTGGCGGACGAATCGCTAGTGGTGAGGGCGCGTTCTGGGGCGCAGGCCCCCTGACTCAGGGGCGATCTGCTCTGGCGAGGGCATCAGCCAGGCAGCGAAGGCGCGTGTGGCCATGGGCGTCACCTGCGGGGCGTGGTGGTGTGGTTCACTGCTCGGCATGCCCAGTTTCAGCAGCTGTGGCTGGGGCTGGGCCTTTCGAGCCTCTGGCGCTGAATGAAGCACAGGTCAACTCAACCACTCACCCATCTCTGCCGCGCCCAACCACTCAGGCCGTCCACTGCCAGCACCAGCACCAGCATGGCGAGGATTATCGTGGCCGCCTGGGCTTCCTGGAACAGGCTGAGTGACACGTAGAGCATCTGCCCCAGGCCACCGGCACCGACGAAGCCGAGCACGCTGGCCATGCGGATGTTGTTCTCCCAGCGGTATAGCGTATAGGCCACCAGTTGCGGCCAGACGCCGGGCAGGGTGCCGTAGCAGAAGGCATTGATGCGCCCGCCGCCGCTCAGGCGGATGGCTTCGGCCGGTTCGCGCGGGGTGTTTTCCAGCGCCTCGGCGAACAGCCGGCCGAGCACGCCGGCGGTGTGCAGGGCCAGGGCCAGGGTGCCGGCGTTGGGGCCGAGGCCGGCGGCCAGCACCATCAGCGCGGCCCACACCAGTTCGGGGATGGCGCGCAGGGCGTTGAGCAGCAGGCGTGTGGCATGCAGGGCAAAGCCGCCGAAACGCCCGGCGGCCGGCAGCGCCAGGGCCAGGCCTAGCAGGGCGGCGAGCAGGGTGCCGATGGCGGACATGGCCAGGGTTTCCAGGGCGCCGCGGCCGATGGCCTGCAGGTGCGCGGCGGAGAAGTCCGGCTGCATAAAGCCGCCGGCGTACCTGGCCATCTGCGTCAGGCTGTCGCCACCAACCAGGCCGGCCAGGTCGATGCCCAGGTAGAGGAAGGAAGCGATCACCGCGGCGATCAGGGCGGCGAGCAGAATCAGGTTGCCGGTTCTCATAGCAGCCTCGCGCGCAGCAGGCGGCTGAGCTGGTCGGCCAGCAGCACCAGGGCGAGGAACACCAGCAGCATGCTGGCCACCTCGCCGCCGGCGAACATGCGCATCGACAGGTCGATCTGCTGGCCGAGGCCGCCGGCGCCGACGAAGCCCATCACCACCGAGGCGCGGATCGCGCATTCCCAGCGGTACACGGTGTAGGACAGCATCTCTCCCGCGGCATTGGGCAGCACGCCGTAGGCGAAGGCGCTCAGGCGGCCACTGCCGGCCAGCAGCAGGGCGCGGCTGGGGCGGGCGTCGACCGACTCGAAGATTTCCGCGTAGACCTTGCCGAGCATGCCGGCGTAGGTGATGGCGATGGCCAGCACCCCGGCGGTCGGGCCGAGGCCGACGGCGCGGACGAACAGCAGTGCCCAGACGATCTCCGGCACGCTGCGCAGGAAGATCAGCAGGCCGCGCACCGGCCAGCGCGCGAGATTCGCCCACCAGGCCGGACGGCCGCCGCGGTGCAGCGCCGACAGCGACAGCGCGCGGCTGGCCAGCAGGGCCGCGGGCAGGGCGATCAGCAGCGCCAGGCTCATGCCGGCGGTGGCGATGGCCAGGGTTTCCAGGGTGGCGCGGCCGAGCAGGGCGAGGAACTCGCCGTCGTGCGCCGGCGGCCAGAAGTCGGCAAGGAAGTTGCCCATGCTGCGGGCGTTGTCGCCGTCGAACAGCACGCCCAGGTTCAGCTCGCTCAAGCCGAGCCCCGGCCACAACAGCAGCAGCGCCAGCAGGGTGATCAGCAGCCGCGGCAGGGCGGCCGGGTCGCGCGGGGAGCGGCTCAGCATCGCGGGATCTGTACCGTGAGCGGCTGCACCGGCAGCGAGGCCGGCAGCGGCTGCAGCTGTTCGTTGGCGTACAGCGCCTCCAGCGCCGCCGGCTCGATGGCCGCCGGCGGCAGGTCGAAGACGATGCACCCGTCGCGCAGGCCGATCACCCGCGGGAAATGTGCCAGGGCCAGCTCCACCGCGTGCAGGCTGGCCAGCAGGGTCATGCCGCGGCTGGCCGCCTCCTGGTTGAGCACCGCCAGGGTGTGGCCGGCCAGCACCGGGTCCATGGCCGACACCGGCTCGTCGGCGAGGATCAGCTGTGGCGCCTGGTACAGCACGCGGGCGATGCCGACCCGTTGCAGCTGGCCACCGGACAGCTGGTCGCAGCGCTGGAACAGCTTGTCGGCGATATCCAGGCGCGCCAGGGCGGCCTGGGCGCCGGCGGCGTCGAGCGGGTGCAGCAGGTTGAGCAGGCCCTTGGCCAGCGGCCACTGGCCGAGCTTGCCGGCCAGCACCGCGGTGACCACCCGTTGCCGCGGCGGCAGCGGTGGTGCCTGGTGGATCAGGCCGATGCGCGCGCGCAGGCGCTGGCGGGCGCGGTTGCCGAGGCGCCAGGGATCTTCGCCGAGCAGTTCGAGCTGGCCGCTGCTGGGCACCAAGTTGCTCGCCAGCAGGCGCAGCAGGCTGGTCTTGCCGGCGCCCGAGGGGCCGATGATGGCCACCCGTTCGCCGGGCGCCAGGCTCAGGTCGATGCCGTCGAGCGCGCGCGTGCCGTCGGCGTGGGTCAGGCCCACGCCGCGCAGGGCGATGCTCACTTCAGTAGGCCGGCGGCGCGAGCAGCTTCCTCGATGCCGGCGTAGTTCTCGACCTTGGTCTCGATAAAGCGGCTGGCGGCCTGCAGCTCGAGGATGGCCTTGTGCTCGGGGTTGGCCGGGTCGAGGGCGAGGAAGGCGGCCTTGATCTTGCCTTGCAGCTCTGCGTCGAGGTTGCCGCGCACGGTCCAGTTGTAGTCGTAGTAGGGCGGGGTGGTGGCGATCACCTTGACCTTGTCGACGTCGACCTTGCCGGCGGCGACCAGCTTGTCCCACACGCTGGCGTTGAGCACGCCGCCGTCGGCCTTGCCGGCCTGGACCCAGGCGGCGGTGGCGTCGTGGGCGCCGGAGTAGGCGATGCGGCTGAAGAAGTCTTCCGGCTTGATGCCGTCCTTGAGCATGAAGTAGCGCGGCATCAGGCTGCCGGAGGTGGAGGACACCGAGCCGAAGGCGAAGGTCTTGCCCTTGAGGTCCTGCAGCGATTTCACCGCCGGGTCGGCGCTGATGATCTTGCTGGTGAACTGCTCGTCCTCAGCGCGCTGCACCAGGGGCACGGCGTTGCCAGTCTTCAGGCGCGTCTGGACGAAGGTGAAGCCGCCCAGCCAGGCCATGTCGACGCGGTCGGCGGCCAGCGCCTCGACCACTGCGGCGTAGTCGGCCACCGGGACGAATTCGACTTTCATCTCCAACTGCTGTTCGAGGTAGGCGCCCAGCGGCTTGAACTTGCGCAGCAGTTCGGTGGGGGCTTCGTCGGGGATGGCCGAGACCTTGAGGACCTCGGCGGCCTGGGTGAAGACGGCGGAAACGGACAGGGCGAGGCCGGCGGCGAGCGCCAGGGTGTGCTTGAGCATGACGGGTTCTCCGGTTCAATAGCGGGGAAAGCGCGCGGAGTATAGTGAGCCGAGGGCCAGGATGCAGCAGGCTTGCGCTGCCGCCGGCCTGACTCTGTGGTTAAGATGGCGTTTTTCCCCTGTTTCAGGAGCTGCTCGATGACCGCTACGCTGCCCGCCCTGGCCTTCGCCGGGATCGGCCTGATGGGCCTGCCGATGACCCGCCGCCTGCTCGCCGCCGGCTACCCGCTGACTCTGTGGAACCGCTCGACGGACAAGTGCGCGCCACTGCTGGCGCAGGGCGCGCACCGGGTGGAGACGCCGGCCGAGCTGTGCCGCGAGGCCAATGTGGTGATGCTCTGCCTGGCCAACACCGAGGTGGTGCGCGAGGTGGTGTTCGGCCCCGGCGGCATAGTCGAGGGCGCGCGGCCCGGCCAGCTGCTGGTGGATTTCTCCAGCCTGGAGCCGGCCGCCACCCGCGAGATGGCGGCGGAGCTTCAGGCGCGCACCGGCATGCGCTGGGTCGATGCGCCGGTGTCCGGCGGCACCCCCGGCGCCGAGGCCGGCACCCTGGCGATCATGGCCGGCGGCCGCGAGGAGGATGTGGAGCGGGTGCGGCCGATTCTCGCCCACCTGGGCCAGCGCCTGACGCGCATGGGCGAGGTGGGCGCCGGCCAGGTGACCAAGGTGTGCAACCAGATGATCGTCGCCTGCAACGCCCTGGTGATCGCCGAGGTGGTGGCCCTGGCGGAGAAGGCCGGGGTCGACGCCAGCCTGATCGCGCCGGCGCTGGCCGGCGGTTTCGCCGACTCCAAGCCGCTGCAGATCCTCGCCCCGCAGATGGCCGAGAGCCGCTTCGAGCCGGTCAAGTGGCACGTGCGCACCCTGCTCAAGGACCTCGACACCGCGGTCAAGCTGTCGCGCGAGCAGGGCAGCGCCACGCCGATGAGCGGCCTGGCGGCGCAGCTGATGCGCCTGCATGGCAGCCAGGGCAATCTGCAGCGCGACCCGGCCACTCTGGTCGAGCTGCTGCGCGGGAGCGAGGCATGAAGATCGCCGCCAACCTGTCGCTGCTGTTCACCGAGCTGCCGCTGCGCGAGCGTATCCAGGCGGCCGCGGCGGCCGGTTTCGACGGCGTGGAGATCCAGTTTCCCTACGAGCTGCCGGCCATCGCCCTGCAGGAGGCGCTGGCGCGTGCCGGCCTGCCCTTGGTGCTGATCAACCTGCCGGCCGGCGACCTGATGAGCGGCGGCGCTGGCCTGGCCGCGGTGCCGGCGCGTCAGGCCGAGTTCGACGCCGCCCTGCAGCAGGCCCTGACCTACGCCGCCATGGCGCGCCCGGCCTGCGTCAACGTGCTGCCCGGACGCCTGGCCGCGGGCGTCAGCCGCGAGCAGGCACTGGATTGCCTGGCCGCCAACCTGCGCCAGAGCGCCGAGGCCTTCGCCCTGCTCGGCATCCGTGTGCTGGTGGAGGCGATCAACCCCATCGACATGCCGGGGTTCCTGATCAACACCCCTCAGCAGCTGGACGAGCTGCTGCGCGCGGTGAATCACCCGAATCTCGCGGCGCAGTACGACCTCTACCATATGGCCCGTCAGGAGCTGGACCTGGTCGCCGGCATGCGCCTGTTGGCCGGGCGCATCGGCCACGTGCAGTTCGCCGACTGCCCCGGCCGCGGTGCGCCGGGCACCGGCGAGCTGGCCTTCCTGGCGTTGCTGCGTGCGCTGCGCGAGAGCGGCTACGGCGCTTGGCTGGGGGCGGAGTACAAGCCGGGCGAGGCGGGTACCCAGGCCAGCCTGGGCTGGTTGCAGCCGTTCAGGGAGTACGCGGGCGGTGTTTGAATGGCGCTTTTCCGCGTCGCCGCTAAAGCCCCTCCCACCGTATCTGTGCCGCTGATGTAGGAGACGCTTCAGCGGCGAGCTTTTTTGGCTCGGCGTGTTTCGGTCGATAGGACGGAGCCCGGATGCACTCCGGGGATGGCTGGCGCTAGAACCGTGTGCCCACCCGCTCCAGCGGCCGGTAGTGCGGGGGGAACAGGCTGACGATCTCTTCCAGCGGCAGCGGCTTGCTGAACAGGTAGCCCTGCACCTGATCGCAGTCGCGCTCCTGCAGGAAGGCCAGTTGCTCGCTGGTTTCCACGCCCTCGGCCACCACCTTCAGGCGCAGGGCATGGGCCATGGCGATGATCGCGTGGACGATCTCGCGGTCCTGGCTGGAGGCAGCGAGGTCCTGGATAAAGGAACGGTCGACCTTGAGGGTGTCCAGCGGCAGGCGGCGCAGGTAGGCCAGGGACGAATAGCCGGTGCCGAAATCGTCGATCGACAGGCTCACGCCCAGGGCGCGAATGCTATCCAGCAGGCCGATGGCGCGGTTGATATTGCTCAGCAGCGCGCTTTCGGTGACCTCCAGCTCCAGGCTCTGCCCCGGGCAGCGGCTGTCGTGCAGGATCTGCGCGATGCGTCCGGGCAACTGGTCGTTGCCCAGGTTCAGCGCCGAGCAGTTGACCGCCACCTTCAGTCCCGGATAGCCCATCTCGTCCAGGCTGCGCAGGTCGTGGCAGGCGCGGCGCAGCACCCAGTCGTCGAGCTGGTCGATAAAGCCGTTGGTCTCGGCGATGGCGATGAAGCGCTCCGGGGTGAGCAGGCCGTGCTGCGGGTGGCGCCAGCGCACCAGCGTCTCCAGCTTGTGCAGGGCGCCGCTGCGCAGGTCGATGATCGGCTGGTAGAACAGGGTCAGGCCGTTGTCCTGTTGCAGCGCCTGGCGCAGGTCTTCCTCCAGTTGCAGCTCGAACGAGGCCTTCTGTTTCAGGTGCGGGTTGAAGAAGTGCACCACGTTGCGTCCGCTGCCCTTGGATTGGTACAGCGCCAGGTCGGCATGCTTGAGCAGCTCGTCGGCGCCGCCACCATCGCGCGGGAACAGGCTGATGCCGATGCTGGTGGTCATCACGATCTTGCGCCCGGCCAGCTCTATCGGTTCCTTCATCTGCTCCAGCAGACGCTGGGCCAGGACGCGCGGCGCGGCGTTGCTGTCGAGGCTGGCGACCACGCAGAACTCGTCGCCGCCGAAGCGGGCGATCAGGTCGCGCTCGCGCAGGGCGCCGCGGATGCGCTGGGCGACCACCCGCAGCAGGTCGTCGCCGGCGGCGTGGCCGAGGGTGTCGTTGATCCGCTTGAAGTGATCGATGTCGAGGAACATCACCGCCAGGCCGCGGCCGACTATGGCGTGTTCCTCCAGGGTGGCGGCGAACACCCGGTTGAAGCCGCGGCGGTTGAGCAGCTCGGTCAGCGGGTCGAAGTGCGCCGCCTGTTCCAGCGAGGCCTTGGCCTGGTCGAGCTGCGCCAGCAGGTGGTTGACCCGCTGCAGGTCGCGCTCCTTGTCGTCCAGCTTGCGGTTGGCCCAGGACGCCACCAGGCTCAGGGCGACCACCGCCAGGGTGATGACGGCCACGCTCAGCCCCAGCTGCAGGCTGTTGTCGGCGCCCTGCACCTCGAGCGTGGCGCCTTGCGGCACCACCAGGTGCAGCGCCGCCATGCCGGTGAAATGCATGGCGGTGATGGCGGCGCCCATCACCAGCGCGGCCGAGTACTTCAGCCAGTGGCGGTAGGGTGCGCTGCTGCTGCGCCGATGATGGGCCAGCAGCTGCGCGGCGAGGCTGGCGCCGATGGCGATGACGATGGACAGGGCGAACAGCCCGCCGTGGTAGTAGGCCTGCGCCGTCGAGCGCATGGCGGCCATGCCGCTGTAGTGCATGGCGGCTATGCCCAGGCCGATGATCGCCGCGGCCAGGGCGCGGCGGCCGAGGCCGGCGTCGCGCTGGGCCATGCAGTAGAGGGCGAGCAGGGCGGCGGCCAGGGCCACCAGCAACGACAGCAGGGTGGTGGCCAGGTCGTAATGGATGGCCAGCGGCGCGCGGAAGGCCAGCATGCCGATGAAGTGCATCGACCAGATGCCGCCGGCCAGGCACAGCGCGCCGACCAGGCCCCAGGCCAGGCGCATGCCGCGCTGCGGCACCTGGTCGAGGTGCTCGACTATCGCCAGGGTGCCCAGGCTGCCGGCCGTGGCGACCAGGTAGGCGAGCACCGTCAGCCAGGGATCGTGGCTGCAGTCCAGCAGCAGCTGGCCCTGCTCGGGCAGCTGCGCGAGAAACCGAATCGACCACCCATCCATAGCCACCCCCCGCAGTGCAGCCCCGACGCCCTCCTCAGTCAAGCACAAACGTGCCAAGTCAGTCGCTTTTACCGTAATCGTTGAGCGAGATCACCCGAGTCTTGCCGATGCGGTGGCGGTAGATCTCGCGCAGGTACTTGATCGCCTGCTTGACGCTGCCGCGGCTCAGGCGGATGTCGTTGATCGAGACGAACTTGTCGGCGTCGTGGATCAGCTCGCGGTACTTCTTCTCGTACATCGGTTTGATCGCGTACCAGTTGGTGTCGAGGATCTTCGCCGGGTCCTCGTGCTCGTTGAGCATGGCATCGAGCTTGGCCTCGTCGAAGTGCTCGGCGACGATGAAATCGAGCATGGCGTCGTCCAGGCTGTCGTCGAAGCGGTACTGGTCGCGGGCGAAGCAGCGCTTGATGTAGGCGACGATCAGGGTCAGGAAGTCGTCCGACAGGCACGGGCTCTTGACGATCAGGGTGGTCAGCGACAGGTTGGCCGAGGCGCCGATCACCAGGGCGTAGCGCTTGAGCGTGGTGTTGGGGAAGAGGTTGTTGAGGTGGGTCTTGAGCCGGTTCAGGTCCATGTAGGACAGCTTGTAGTCCTTGGGCAGGGAGACGATGGACACCACCGAGGAGCAGTTCTTGAAGAAGTGCAGCTCGCTCAGCTGCGTCGCGTCGTAGCCGCTGGCCTTGTACTGCTCCAGGGCCTGGCGATAACGCTTGGACTCGATCGGCAGCAGGCTGATGCCCTCGATGGCCTGGGTCACCTTGTTGAAGTGCGGCAGGTCGATGGAGCGGAAGAACAGGTCGTCGATGTTCAGCCGCGGCGCGTGCTGCTCCTTGTCCAGCACGCGGAATTTCTCCGAGAGCTGGGCCGGCTGTTCGGGCACCACGGATTCGGCGTAGGCCACCGCCACCGGTCCGGCCAGGCTCATGAACAGGTCGTTGGCGTCGAGGCGGATGGTCTCGCCGATGTCGATGCCGGCGCGGCGGAAGTAGTTCTGGTCGTAGTCGCCGGTGACCGCCTGGGCGGTGAGGATGTTGAAGATCTGCTGCGAGATGTACTGGTTGGCGTGGCGCTCCATGGCGGTCACGTCGATGTTGTGGATGCTGCCGTCGCCGCTCTCCTCGGCGTAGCGCATGATGTCGTTGGAGATCAGCATCATGGCGTTCCACGGGCGGATGCGGCGCATCACGCTCTCGGCGCTGCTCTGCTCGTTGTCGAAGTTGTAGGAGAAGTCCCATTCCTCGGCCAGGTACTTGCACAGCAGACGCCCGGCGTTGATGTGCAGCGCTTCGGACATCTCGCTGCGCTGGTCGGAGATGTTCGGCAGGATGCAGATGCCGCTGGTGAAGATCGGCTCGAAGACGAAACCGTGGTCGCGCTGCGCCTCGTCGTCCACGTTGGCCTTGCTGTCGAAGGTCTTGCTCATGTAGGCGAACTGCTGCGCCAGGCCGAACTCCGAGGCCATGCCCGAGCCGGTGCCGCCGCCGGCGCTGAAGATATAGAAGTACAGGCGCGACTGGTTGGCCTTGATCCCGCAGGAGTCGATCAGGTAGCTGTGGATGAACTTCCAGTCTTCGTTGGAGAAGCGCTGGGTGTCCTTGTTGAGGATGATCTTGGCCAGGTACTGGCCGAGGATCGGCGCGTTGCCGGCGCCACCGGCATGCACCTCGGACAGGTCCATGATCTTCATCTTGCTGTAGTCGTCGAGAAAGCCGCTCATCTCGCCCTTGCGCGAGAAGCGAATGCGGCCCTCGATGTCCTTGTCCAGGTCGCCGAGCATCACCAGCGGCTCGATCAGGAACACCGGCTTGCTGCTCTTGTGTGGGGCGCGCAGCAGGTTGCTGCGAATCCAGCGGCTGGGCCGCGAGGCCTGCTCGGCGGCGGCGGTGGCCTCGCTGTGGAATTCCTCCAGGTAGAACTGGCGGGCGTTGTACACCAGCGAGGCGACGTCCAGGGCGATGTTCGAGCCGCAGCGGCCGAGGCCGATCAGGCACACCGAGGGGAACTGCTGGATGCGGCTCGACTCGCCCTCGTCCAGTGGCTCGCCCAGGGGGAAGACCAGGTTGCGCAGGCCGTCGAGGTTATCGAGGATGCGCTCGATGTCGCGTTCGGTGAAATACAGGTACTGCTCGCCGGTATCGCCGCGCACCGGCAGCGCGAGCGGAGCGGGCGGCACTAGCAGGGTGTCGGCGAGATCGGCCAGGGTGGCTTCCTTGGCGGCGGCTACGGCGTCTTTCTTGGTTTTCATCGGTGACAGTCCGGCGAGTCGGTGGGGTATTGGCCATTGGCCATGAATTGGCCAGCCCCATGGTTCTAGCACGGAATAAAGCGCTTCGCATTATTCCAGCTGGATATGGACGATTTTTTGGCGTCAACGCCCCATCGATGTGCATAAATCCAGCGAATAGTCGCAGACAAGCCGCGGCAAAGCCTCTAGATTGCCCCTCACCCAAGGTTCGGCCGGTGCTGCCAAGGTAGGCGCCACCGCAGTAGGCCCGACGTGGACAACAACAAGAGAGATTGCCATGCAGCCCAACCAGCAAGCGTCCAACGCCTGGCGCATCCTGTTCCTGCTATTCCTCGCCAACCTGTTCAACTTCTTCGACCGCACCATCCCCGCCATCATCATCGAGCCGATCCGCCTGGAATGGGGCCTCAGCGACCTGCAGCTGGGGCTGATCGGCACCGCCTTCACCATCGTCTACGCCCTGGCCGGGGTGCCGCTGGGGCGCATGGCCGACACCGGCGCCCGGCGCAAGATCATGGGCTGGGGCCTGGCCGCCTGGAGCGGGCTGACCGCGCTGAACGGCATGGCCTGGAATTTCTGGAGCTTCCTGCTGATCCGCATGGGCGTCGGCATCGGCGAGGCCAGCTACGCGCCGGCGGCCAACTCGCTGATCGGCGACCTGTTCCCGGCGCACAAGCGCGCGCGAGCCATGGGCATCTTCATGCTCGGCCTGCCGCTGGGGTTGCTGCTGGCCTTCTTCACCATCGGCGCCATGGTCCAGGCCTTCGACAGCTGGCGCGCGCCCTTTCTGATCGCCGCCGTGCCGGGGCTGATCCTCGCCCTGTTCCTGTTCTTTATCCGCGAGCCGGCGCGCGGTGCGGCGGAGAGCACCCGGGTCAGTAGCGCGCCAGTGGACAAGCCGCTGCGCAAGGTGCTGGCGATCCGTACCTTCTGGTGGCTGGTGCTGGCCGGGCTGGCGTTCAACTTCGCCTCCTATGCCTGCAATTCCTTCATGGTGCCGATGCTGCAGCGCTACTTCGGTCTGCAGTTGCAGGATGCGGCGATGGCCACCGGGGTGATAGTCGGGCTGACCGGCTTGCTCGGCCTGACCCTGGGCGGCTGGCTGGCGGACAAGGTGCACCAGCGCTGGGCCAATGGCCGTCTGCTGTTCGCGGCTTTCAGCATGCTGCTAGCCTGCCTCTGCACCGCCTGGGCGCTGAGCGCCGGGCGCATCGACACGGCGCTGTTCGTCGGCGTGTTCAGCCTCGGCTGGCTGTTCTCCTACAACTTCTACACCTGCGTCTACACGGCGATCCAGGACGTGGTCGAGCCGCGCCTGCGCGCCACCGCCATGGCCCTGTTCTTCGCCGGCCTGTACTTGCTCGGCGGCGGCCTCGGCCCACTGGCGGTGGGCTGGCTGTCGGATCACTACGCCCAGGCAGCCATGCATGCGGCCGGCGCCAGCGAGATGAGCGAGGCGTTCAAGGCCGTCGGCCTGCACGACGCCATGCTGCTGATTCCTGTGGCGCTGTTTCTCACCCTGTTGGCGCTGCTGCAGGCCGCCCGCTGTTTCCAGCAGGATGCGCTGCGCATGCGCGAGGGGTTGGCTGGGGCTGCTTTGGCTTGATCGTGGGATGGTGCGCGCGGCGCACCCTAAGGGAGTAGGGGCGCCGTGTGAACTTCGGGGGGAGGGTGCGCCATGCGCACCCTTCTCAGGGCACCAGCAGGATCTTGCCGTCGCGCTCGCCGCTGGCGGCCGCGGCCACGGCGTCCTTGATATGGGCCAGGTCGTAGGTGGCGGCGACGCGGGTCTTCAGCTTGCCGCCGGCGATCAGCTGCACCAGCTCGCCGAACACCTTCATCTGCTCGGCCGGCGTGGCCTGCTGGAACCACTTGGCCAGCCAGAAGCCGCGCAGGGTGACGTCGCGGAACACGAAGGAGGCCGGCGATACCAGGCACGGCTGGCCGCTCATCATGCCGTAGTTGACCAGCACGCCGCCGTTGCACAGGGTCGCGGCGATATGGTCGGTGCTGGCGCCGCCCACCGCATCAATGCCCAGGCGCACGTCGGCGCCGCCGGTGGCCGCGCGCACGCGCTTGGCCAGGTCGGGGCCGTCCACCAGCACCAGATCGCCGCCTTCGGCCTCGACGCCGGCCACGGCCGATTCGCGGCGCACCACGTTGATGGTCTTGAAGCCGCGCAGCTTGGCCAGCTGGATCAGGTAGCTGCCGACGCCGGAGTTGGCGGCGTTCTGGATCACCCAGTCGCCCGGCTTGAGGTCGACGAACTCGCTGAGCAGCAGCGAGGCGGTCGGCGGGTTGACGGTGAGCATGGCCAGCTGCAGCGGGTCGGCGTCCGGCAGCGGGATCAGCTTGTCGGCTGGCGCATTGAGGGCGCTGACCCAGGTACCGCAGCCCACCGGCAGCAGCACGTTCTGGCCGACCTTGAGGTTGCCGACGCCCTCGCCGAGCGTTTCGACCCGACCGACGCCCTCGTTGCCGCCGATGGCCGGCAGCGGCGGCAGCATGCCGTAGGCGCCGGTCAGGGTCAGCACGTCGGAGGGGTTGATCGGCGCGGCCAGCACCTTGACCCGCACCTGGCCGGCGGCCGGCGCCGGCAATTGCAGCTCGACCGCTTCGATCACGTCCTGCGGCACCGGGCCGCGTTGCTGGTATTGGGCTTTGAGCATGATGATTCTCCTGGGGCAGGCGCAGAAATGCGTGGAGCCAGTCTAGCCGCGCGCGGGCAAAGCGGAATGAATCGCCGTGCATCCACTCTGGTGATGGGCGGCCGGCGCCGTCTATGCTCAGGGCTCGTTCGAGTCAGGGACGTGGCATGTGCAGATGCTGGGTAGGCGTGCTGTTGCTGTGGCTGGCCGCGGGGGCGTGCGGCGAGACGTTGCGCGTCGGTTTCGGCACGCACAAGCCGCCCTACGTGTTCGAGGGCGAGCCGCGCGGTCTGGAATACGAGCTGGTGGACCGCGCCGCGCGCCTGGCGGGGTTCGACATGGCGGCCTACTACGCGCCCATGGAGCGCCTGCACCTGATGCTGCGCCGCGGCGAGATCGACGCCATCACCACCACCAACGAACGCAGCGGCGTCGAGGCCTTCTACTCGGACATCTATATCCACTACCACAACGCCGCCGTCGGCCTGGCCGCGCGCGGCTACCGTATCGAACGCATCGCCGACCTGGGCGGCTACTCGGTCAGCGCCTTCCAGCGCGCCCGCCTGCTGCTGGGCGCGGAGTTCCAACGCATGGCCGAGGGCAATCCGCGTTACCGCGAGGAGGCCCTGCAGATCAATCGCAACCGCCTGCTCTACAGCGGCCGGGTCGAGGTGGTGATCGGCGATCCGCGGATCATCCAGCATTTCAATCGCGAGGTGGCCGAGCAGGTCGACGTCAGCCAGCCGCTGGCCTGGTACCCGCTGTTTCCCCCCACCGCCTACCGAGTCGGCTTTCGCCTGGAGGCGCAGTGCCAGCGCTTCGACCAGGGCCTGCGCCAGTTGCGCGCGAGCGGTGCTTATCAGCTGATCGAACGTCGCTACCTGAGCGACTGAAACCTGGCGAAACCTTTTGCGGGGCTGCCTCGGCCGTACCGCTGTAGCACTATGCGGACTCGTTCCGCGACTCGCATGGAGGAGCCCCGATGTTGCGTCCACACCTGCTTGCCAGCCTTGGCCTGGCAGCGCTGCTGAGCAGCCAGGCGAGCCTGGCCGAGTCCCGCCAACTGCCCAGCGAGCTGGGGCAGCTGCAGATCGAGACCGTTGCCGAGGGGCTGGCCAACCTCTGGGGCCTGGCTTTCCTGCCGGATGGCCAGGGTTACCTGGTGACCGAGCGTCCCGGACGCCTGCGCCGGATCGCTCCGGACGGCGCCTTGTCGGCGCCGCTGGGCGGCGTGCCCGAGGTGTTCGCGGTGGGCCAGGGCGGTTTGCTCGACGTGGTGCTGTCGCCGGATTTCGCCGTCGACCGTCTGGTCTACCTGTCCTACGCCGAGGCCGGTGACGGTGCGGCCGGCACGGCGGTCGGGCGCGGCCGTTTGTCCGCCGATGCCACGGCGCTGGAGGGCTTCGAGGTGATCTTCCGCCAGCAGCCCAAGCTGTCCAGCGGCACGCACTTCGGCTCGCGCCTGGTGTTCGACCGCGACGGCCACCTGTTCATCGCCCTCGGCGACAACAACCAGCGCCCCACCGCGCAGGCGCTGGACAAGCTGCAGGGCAAGCTGGTGCGTATCCATCCCGATGGGCGCATTCCGGCGGACAACCCCTTCGTCGGCCAGGCCGGCGCCCGTGCGGAAATCTGGTCCTACGGCCACCGCAACCAGCAGGGCGCGGCGCTCAACCCCTGGAGCGGCCGCCTGTGGAGCCACGAGCACGGCCCGCGCGGCGGCGACGAGATCAACATCCCCGAGGCGGGCAAGAACTACGGCTGGCCGCTGGCGACTCACGGCATCAACTACTCGCTGCTGCCGATTCCCGAGGCCAAGGGCGAGGCCGTCGCCGGCACCGAGCCGCCGCACCACGTCTGGGAAAAATCGCCGGCCATCAGCGGCATGGCCTTCTACGACGCCGAGCGTTTCCCGGCCTGGCGGCACAACCTGTTCATCGGCGCGCTGGCCGGCCAGGCGTTGATCCGCCTGCAACTCGACGGCGACAAGGTGGTGCACGAGGAGCGTCTGCTGCAACCGCTCAAGGCGCGCATTCGCGACGTGCGCCAGGGGCCGGACGGCTTTCTCTACGTGCTGACGGATGCGAGCGACGGACGACTGCTGCGCCTGGGATTGGCGCGCGAGTAACGCGGGGGGAGGGGGATGCCGGGTGCGCGCTGCGCACCCGCGGGCATTACTTCTTGCTGATGGTGATCTGCCGGGTGCCGCCGTAGGTCTGGCCGCTGACGCCCTTGGCGATCTGCTGGATCTCGCCGCCGCCCTGGAGGAAGGCCGCCACCTGGGCCTCGATGGACTCGCGGGTTTCCACGGCAGGGGCCGGCTTGCTGACTTTGCTGGTGGACGACTTGACGCGCAGGGTGGCCATGACCTTATCTCTCGACGATGGGCGGTCGGCCATTGTGCCTGATCGGGGCGCCGCCTGCTCGCCTAATCGTCTGGGACCGCTCTGGCGGGGACGCTCGTCGAGGCCCTGGATGCCGGCTAATCGCTTGTTTTCAAGGCACTTAAAGCACTTCTCGACCGGCTGTCGATTAACCGCGCGAGCAACCCTGGCACAGCCGAACTCGGGTAGAATGGCCGGCTGTTTTGGCGAGGTGGAACGCGATGGCCTTAATCGGGCGGATGAATTCTTTGCAGGTGGTTAAGCACACCGACTTCGGTCTGTACCTGGACGGCGGTGCGGACGGCGAAATCCTCCTGCCCAAGCGCTACATCCCCAAGGACACGCCGAGCGAGGTGGACGACTGGCTCAACGTGTTCCTCTACCTCGACAGCGAAGACAAGCTGATCGCCACCACCCTGAAACCGAAGATCCAGCTCGGCGAGTTCGCCAGCCTCAAGGTGGTAGATATCAACCGCATCGGCCTGTTCCTCGACTGGGGCCTGGCCAAGGACCTGCTGTTGCCGCACTCCGAGGAGAAGCGTCCGTTGCAGCTCGGCGATTACTGCGTGGTCTACCTCTACCTGGACAAACGCACCCGCCGCCTCACCGCCACCGCGCGTCTGGACCGTTATCTGGACAAGACCCCGGCCAATTACCAGGTGGGCCAGGAGGTCGATCTGCTGGTGGTCGAGCGCAGCGACCTGGGCTTCAAGGCCATTATCAACGGCCAGCACTGGGGCCTGATCCACAAGAACGAACTGTTCAAGTTCGTGCGCAACGGCATGCGCGAGAAGGGCTATATCAAGGAAGTGCGTGCCGACGGCAAGATCAGCCTGAGCCTGCAGCCGGTGGGCCATGAGGCGGCCAGCGGCCTCGGCGAGCAGATTCTCGAACGCCTGCGCGCCCAGGGCGGCAGCCTGGCGCTGGGTGACAAGAGCCCGCCCGAGCTGATCGCCGAACATTTTCGCGTCAGCAAGGGCAACTTCAAGAAGGCCATCGGCGGCCTGTACAAGCAGGGGCTGATCCGCATCCGCGACGACCGCATCGAACTGCTCGACAGCTGAGCCGCCAGCGGCTTGAGTCGCGCCGCGCCAACTCGCATAATGCCGCCGTCTTCCGCCGGTGTAGCTCAGTTGGTAGAGCAGCGCATTCGTAATGCGAAGGTCGCAGGTTCGACTCCTGTCTCCGGCACCATTAAACAGATTCATGCAGTGCCAAGCAGTGTCATGAATCTCTCAGGAAGCCCGCCTAGTGCGGGCTTTTTGTTTCATGCGGTGCCATTCGGTCTCATCCAAGCACTTGTCTTCTGAGTACCTCCGCGAGTACCTTTGGATTGTTCAATAATCTATGGGTACTCAGCATGCCATTGACGGCTCTGCAGGTGAAGAATGCTGCACCACGCGAGAAGGACTATGGCCTTGCAGATGGCGGCGGTCTGTTCCTCTGGATTCGTGCGGCAGGTGGCAAATCCTGGCGCTTCCGATTCCGCCTGGATGGCAAGCAGTCGCACATTTCCCTTGGCACTCTCGACAAGGTGACGCTCGCACAGGCAAGGCAGCTTGCTTTTGACGCTCGCCAGCTAGTGGCGCAGGGGCGGCATCCTGGGCTTGAGCGGAAGGTTGCGCGCGCCCAGGCGGCAATATCTCGCGCCAATACATTCAAGAGCCTTGCATTGGAGTGGCATCAGCATAAGTCGTCGCGCTGGTCGGCAGGTTATGCCGGTGACGTTATGGAGGCTTTCGAGCTGGACATATTTCCCCAGGTGGGGAACTTGCCGCTAACCGAAATCAAGCCTATGCACTGGCTACAGGTTTTCCGTCGCATCGAGGCGCGCGGAGCCCTGGAGAAGCTGCGCAAGGTTCGGCAACGTTGCCAAGAGGTTTACCGTTTCGCGATTGCCACGGGACGCGCTGAGTACAACCCAATCGCGGACGTGGGAGGGGCGCTGCAGACCCCTACGTCCCGACACTACCCCTTCTTGCCCATTGCTGAAGTTCCGGAGTTGATACGCAGCATTCAGGCGTGTCCGGGGCATGACGTCGTAAAGATCGCTACCCGTCTGCTAATTCTGACAGGGGTACGAACGGCCGAGCTGAGAGGGGCACCATGGGCTGAGTTTGACCTCGATAGGGAACTCTGGCTGATCCCCGCTGCGCGTATGAAGATGCGCCGTGCTCACCTTGTCCCGCTCTCCAGGCAGGCGGTCGCCGCGTTGCGTGAACTGCAAGGCATCACTGGCGGCTACACGCTGGCATTCCCGGGCCGTAACGACCCAGCAAAACCTATGAGCGAGGCTGCCATCAACCAACTGTTGAAGCGTTCCGGCTACGACGGGCGCGCTACTGGTCATGGATTTCGCCATACGATGTCAACCACCCTGCACGAACAGGGGTACCCCAGCGAGTGGGTCGAAACCCAGTTAGCGCATGTGGACAAGAACAGTATTCGCGGCACCTACAACCATGCTCAATATCTGGAGGGGCGACGAGAGATGCTGCAATGGTATGCCAACCATCTGGATGAGCTGCATGACTAGCCCTCAAGCCGCCCCCATTAAGCGCCGGCCACTTGTCACGCGTTGTGATCCGCTTCGGCTGTGCGATTTCATTGGCTACTACAGGCAGGAGTTGGGCTGCAGCCATGAGGAGGCAGCCTTTGCGACAGCAGATATCTTTCGGAGGCTTGAGACCAAATATCCGCAACTGAGCGCTAACACATGCTGGGCTGCAGAGGTGCTCGACCCAACCGCTCGACGCAGCTCCCGGGGATTTCAGACCGCCCGGATCGTCAGGTACTTTGAGCTTCAGGCTCTTAGTAAGAGCAAACGCGAGCCGTTTATCTTGATCGAAGACGATCTGGACGAGGAGTGCCGTGCCTCTGATGCAGCTGTCTACTTTTCACCATCGGTGTTGACCAGGCTAATCGAGGAATATTGGGGCTGGGATCAGATACCTCGCTTCATTCACTCGGATGTATCAGGCAGCAAGCAAGGTGAAAACGCCCAGCCAGTAGCAAGAGCGCACCTGAACACACGAGAGCTACTCACTGTGCAGCGACTCACTGGGGCTCTCATGGCGATGCTTACTGCGAGCGCCAACCAAGAGAGTGCGCGGCGCACGATCTTGAACTCGACACTTTGCTCAAAAGGAGTCCAGAACCAGGGGCCTTTCTCAGCCGCTCAAGGCCTTACATACATTGCCGATCGACTGGGTATCAGCGACTTCCCCGACACCGATACGGTGGCGAAGTACCTTCCGACGAAACAGGGTGAGACATAGAGCATCGCATCTGTTTTCCCGAATTCGGTTTTTTCTGCCGGCGCGTGCCATTCAATCCAGAGCCATCTCAACAGGACTCATGGAGACCTCGAATGGCACTGGCATCCCCCTTAACTCCCGCACTGATACGCCTCCCCGGTGTTTGCACACAGGTTGGTTTGAGCAAGTCACAGATCTACCGACTCATCCGTAGTGGCGAGTTCCCGCCCCCGGTACGGCTTGGCCCGAATTCGGTCGCCTGGCCTGCTGAGCATGTCCATGCTTGGATCGCAGACAAGGTTCTTGCGTCAGCTGGACAAAGGCCTTGATGAGTCGTCATGAGGAGCGCATTGCAAAGATTCGTCGCGGGCCTGGGAACGCTGCCAAATCCGCGCAGGTAGCGCCCCGCTCACGCCAAGAGAGCTCTCATGACGGGAAAGGAGAAGCTGCTTCCCGCCACATGTTCTTGCCCGGTTTTGCCATCGGGGCCTTTCCAAACCACCTCAATCGGTCGAGCCTGATTGCCCCGATCGCTCGCAATAAGCGGAAAGAACACTCGAAGACCAGGATGGTGACACGCCGAGATTGCGTCCTGGAGTACAGGGGAGAGCAGCTGGATGAGGCGGATGGAGACTTAATCATGGCGTTGATCGCGTTCGCCCAGCCGTTCCCGCTTGGCGACCCCGTTCTGCTGAATCGCAAACAACTGCTCAGGAAGATCAAACGTGGAGTCATCGGCAGCTCGCAATACGAGTGGCTTTATCGAAGCATGAAGCGTTTACGCCAGGCCACGTTGTTCCTCGAGGCGCTCAAACCAGATGGGTCTACCCGATACACGGTTGGGATGATGGAGTCATTCAACATTCTTAAGAGCCTCAGCTATGACAACGAGACCTACTGCTACACGCTCGACCCGCATTGGATTCTGATGTTCGGAAATCGGGAGTACAGCCTGATTGACTGGGGAAAGCGTTTACAGATCCGCCGCGGGCTGGACATGGCCAAAACGCTGCAGCGACTGATCGCCACGTCCTCTGACCGAGTGCAACGTTACGCACTTGAGGGACTCAGGGCCCAAATGGCATATGGCGGGCGCCTAAGAGACTTCCGTGACAGCCTTGGTCGAGCTGTATGCGAGCTGGAGCGTCTGGAGATCATCGTAAGGGGCTGCATTCAGGACAGCAGCCGGGGCAAGCCACAGTTGGTTCTATGGCTGCCTCCCGAGCGTTTTGACGCAGCGGCATAGCGCCGCGCTTCTGATGGCATAGCGTCGCTCCAGGGTGGCATAGCGTCGCGCAGCAGTGGCATAGCATCGCAGAGAGCGCTTATAACAATTTGATTTTATTAATAAAAAAAGAGAAAAACTGGCTACTACCTTTTATCTACCTTACTTCTACGCACAGAGCCTGTGGATAATATCCTCCTCCTTCGGCTCACTTGCCCAAGACGCCATGAAAGGCCTCGAAGCACGCGTTTATTCGCGTCGAACCTTGTCCAGCAAAGCCACGACCTGCTCTTCAGTCATGTCTGCCAGGGCTGCTACACCGGCACGGACAACATCCGAACGAGAGGCCCGGAATCCACGCGGAATCAGACTGAGGCGATCAATTTCCTCACTGATTTGGTCTGTCAGCGAGAAGGTGACGCGCTTAAAGACTGCTGCGCTCTGTGTTGGGGTATTCGGTTTGACCATCGTGTTGCCCTGATTGTTATTTAAGAGCAGCAACTTACGTAAGTGAGGTGCGCTTTTCAACCTGTGAAGGCCTTCGCTCGGTTGATCGCACCGCAACAGACTGGTTTCAGGCCAAGCGGGTAGCATGTTGAAAACGACGCACTTACGTAAGTTGCTTAAGTTAAGCAGATCACCTATGATTCCTCTACAGCAGGTCGCCCCATGTCTGCTCGCCGGAATCTGCCGGCCAGGAGGCGCATCATGGTTGTTGCTGAGTTCACGCTTGATGCAGGGCTCGTCGTGTCTAACGAGTTGCCGATCCTGGATGAAGGTGAGTCGATCATGTTCCGTGGGTGCAGCTACAGAGGTCGGGCCTCAATGCTCATCGAGGTACTGAGCGATGGGCGCGTAGCAGACTCAATTGTCTTTCCGGGACTGGTCGCCGGCCGGTTTCCGATAGAGCTGTCTCAGTTGTAGGCGCGTTGGCTAAGTGGAGCGGACGGTGGCCCTGAATTCGCAGTTTCACGACATCTACCTGTCCATGCCGATGGAAGCCACCCTGCTGCCCGAGCTCCAAGGCCTTTCGTACTGGGGGCGGACAGTCCACGAGATTCTTCAAGAGGTTAATCCGCGCCTCATGGGTCAACTGGCAAAAGGTCAGGGGTTGCGGACATATATCGAGCGGAAGCAGGGCTATCTCCAGATTGAGGCTGCTCGGCTTGAACGGCAGTGGCGGCGGCTGCACCCGCTGAGTGCTGATGCCGGCTACCTGGCTCGCGCCAATTGGCAGCGACACTGCAAGCAGGCTGTGCGGGAAATGCTGATCGATGAGCTCGCCAAGAGCCTGAGCGGCAGCACAGTCGATATGTAGGAATCGATCGTTCAAATCCATTGATGGCAAAGGAGTTGCGGCTATGTCGGCAGTCAGATCTTTCCTTGGGGCGGTTTGGTCGTATGGCGTTTCACTGCCGCTGTACGTGATGTGGAGCCTCATCGTCAGTTCCGTGAGAGCAGCCTTCGATTTCTTCTACCCGCGTGGCTACAGGCCTTGCAATGAGCTGGCGGATGCGTTCGTCGAGGAATGCGCCAATCGCCCTGCCGGGCAGTCCGTCCGTTTGCCTTGGGTGGATAGCTCGGCAACCCACTCGGTGGTGATGAACAACACGGGGCGCCTGCTCTCCTATGTGGCTATCGCCCGCGGCTGGTTTGGGGTGGCAGTGAAGAATTCCGGTACCCAGTACCAGCCCAAGCGTACCTATCGCTACTACTACCGTCGCAGCCTGACCGGTAACTGGTTTGCCGAAATCTGGTCGGTGCCGAAGTCCGGCTTCATTGCTGCCGCGCTGGCCATTCCGTTCGTGGACATGGCGCGGGACGTGATGCGGGGGCGCACCTTCGTCAAGCAGGACTCCTTTTCCATCGGAGAGTGGGTGCCGCTGCCTGGATATGAGGGGCTGATGCTGTTGATGGCCGGGTTGCTGCTGGTGATCTGCTTCCTGCCTCGGGCCCTCCTGGGGCGTGGCACTCACTTCGCGGCGATAGCGCCGATCAATGGCGGTGCCTTTGGTGGTTATGGCTGTGCCCAGGTCATCAACTGGGCGGCGGCAATGGCGGGTCTTTCCTACCTGTGGCTGGCGATGGGCGCCGAGTGGGATGTGGGGGCGGTGGTGAGCTTCATCACCAGTGGCTTCTCGGCCTTCGCGAGCGAGCTCATGGCAAGCATGGTCGATCCGGGACCGCAGGTTCTGTTGATGATCCCCGTCGTGATTGCAGTGGGAATCCTGTTTGGCATGGCCTGGACGGTGATCCCGGCAGCAGCTTTCTGGTACGTCTCCCTGCGCTTTATCGCTGCGCGCAACACCAAGGCACAGCTTGAGGCTCTGCCGTTCAACTCGACCCAGGCTGCCATGTACCTGGGTAGCGACTTCGAAAAGCTCGCCGAGCTGCGTGCGCCACAGGTAACTCTCGGCTACTGGGTATACATGGGCCTGATGGTCGGCATCATCCTCTATCCCATCCAGACTTGGATGCGGTCCCTTTTCTGATCTCTCCAGACGCGCTATGCGATGAAAGCCCCACACAGTGGGGCATTTACCGGGCTCACAGGTTCGGAAAATCAGCACCTTAGCCGGCCCCAGCTACTGGTCCGAAGCTATCCAACCGGTTAAGGTGCGGCATCGATCACACATAGCTCGCAGGGAAGTGACGCGGCGCCGCCTTCCCCGCACCCGTGGAAGGAATACAGCGTGAACCAGCAAAACCTCGCCGACTTCATCTGGAACGTGGCCGACGTGCTGCGCGGCGATTTCAGACAGTCCATCTACGGTCGCATCATCCTGCCTTTCACCCTGCTGCGCCGGCTGGAGTGCGTGCTGGAGCCGACCCGCGACAAGGTGCGCAGCCAGTACGAGAGCATGAAGGCCAGTGGCGTGGACATGGACCTGATCCTGCCGACCACTGCAGGTGCCACCTTCTACAATGTCTCGCAGTTCTCGTTGGCGAGTGTGGGCTCCACCAGTACCCGCGCCAACCTGGAGGACTACATCGCCAAGTTCTCCGCCAACGCCCGCCAGGTGTTCGAGCACTTCGCCTTCTCCGATTGGCTGGTTCAGCTCGACAAGGCCAACCTGCTATATCTGGTGACGCAGAAGTTCGCCAGCATCGACCTGCACCCGGAAACCATCAGCAACCACGAGATGGGCCTGGTGTTCGAGCACCTGATCCGCAAGTTCGCCGAATCCGCCAACGATACCGCCGGGGAGTTCTTCACCCCGCGTGACGTGGTACGCCTGGCCACCACCCTGGTGTTCGCCCCGGATCATCAGGCGCTCAATGGCGAAGGCGTGGTGCGCACCGTGTACGACTGCGCCGCCGGCACCGGCGGCTTCCTGTCCTCGGCCATCGAGCAGGTGGCCGAGTGGAACCCCAATGCCCGCCTGGTGCCTTACGCCCAGGAACTGAACCCCGAGACCTACGCCATCTCGGTGGCGGACAAGCTGATCCAGGGCTTCGAGACCCGCAACATCACGCTCGGCAACACCCTGTCCAACGACCAGCTGCCCCATGAGCAGTTCGACTACTGCCTGGCCAACCCGCCGTTCGGCGTGAAGTGGGAGAAGGTGCAGAAGCAGGTGCAGGGCGAGCACAGCCAGCAAGGCTACGCCGGCCGCTTCGGCCCCGGCCTGCCGCGCGTGGGCGATGGTTCGCTGCTATTCCTCATGCACCTGCTGTCCAAGCGCAAACCCATCGAGCTGGGCGGCAGCCGCATCGGCATCGTGCTGTCCGGCTCGCCGCTGTTCAATGGTGGCGCAGGCTCCGGCGAGTCGGAGATCCGTCGCTGGATTCTGGAGAACGACTGGCTGGAAGCGATCATCGCCCTGCCCACCGACCTGTTCTACAACACCGGCATCGGCACCTATATCTGGGTGCTGTCCAACCACAAGGACGCGCTGCGCAAGGGCAAGGTGCAGCTGATCGACGCATCCAGCATGCATGCCCCTATGCGCAAGAGCCTCGGTAGCAAGCGCAAGTACCTGTCGGACGAGCAGATTGCCGATATCGCCAAGCTGCACGAGGCCTTCGAGGAAGGCCCGAACTCGAAGATCTTCGCCACCACCGACTTCGGCTACCGCCGCATCACCGTCGAGCGTCCGCTACGCCTGCGTTTTTCGGTGACGCCGGACAAGCTTGCCGTTTACCGGGACACCAAGGGCGCTGATCAAGTCGAAGCCTTTGCCGCCGTGCAGGGCGAGTTCGACAACCTGCCGGCCTTCCTCAAGGCCGCCGGTATCAAAAAGCTCGGCAAGGGCGCACTGAAAGCCGCGCTGGCCTGCTTTGGCGAGCGCGACGCCAACGCCCACTCGGTGCTGGACGACAAGGGTAATCTGCAGGCCGACTCCGACCTGCGCGAGTTCGAGAATGTGCCGCTCAGCCAGAACATTGACGACTACTTCGCCCGCGAAGTGCTGCCCCATGTGCCGGATGCCTGGATCGACACCGGCAAGACGGACGAGAAGGACGGTCTGGTCGGCATCGTCGGCTACGAGATCAACTTCAACCGCTACTTCTACGTCTACCAGCCGCCGCGCCCGCTGGCCGAGATCGATGCCGACCTCAAAGCCGTGGAAGCCGAGATCGCCGCACTGCTGGGCGAGGTCACGGCATGAGTCATTACAAGCCCTATCCGGCCTACAAGGACTCCGGAGTGGAGTGGTTGGGGCGGGTTCCGGAGCATTGGCAGATCAAGCGCCTCAAGCACATTGCCAATGTACAAACTGGCGTAGCCAAGGGCAAAGATAACGAAGGCAAAGACACCATCGAGGTTCCCTATCTGCGCGTCGCCAACGTGCAGGATGGATATTTGTCGCTGGATGACGTGGCCACCATCGAGATTCCTCGGGAAGACCTGACGCGCTACAGCCTGCAGCCCGGCGATGTGCTGATGAACGAGGGAGGCGACTTCGACAAGCTGGGGCGTGGCAGCGTCTGGCAGGGAGAGATCGAGCCCTGCATCCACCAGAACCATGTTTTTGCTGTAAGACCTACTGCTGTGTCATCGGCCTGGTTGAACGCCTTCACCGGATCACTAGCTGCTCAGTTCTACTTCATGGGACGCGCCAAGCAGAGCACCAATCTGGCCTCCATTTCCTCCAGCAATATCATGGAGCTGCCGGTGGCAATACCGCCTGCAAATGAAGTTGATCTGCTGCTTGCCCACCTCGACCGCGAAACCGTCCGCATCGATGCGCTGATCGAAAAGAAAACCCGCTTTATCGAACTGCTGCGTGAAAAGCGCCAGGCGCTTATCACCCATGCCGTCACCAAGGGCCTCGACCCCAGCGTGAAGATGAAAAACTCCGGCGTGGAGTGGCTGGGGGAGGTGCCGGAGCATTGGGGCGTAAAACCGTTGAAGCTGCTCGTCAAAGAGGGCTCGACGATCTCCTACGGTATTGTTCAGCCAGGGGAGCCTCTGGATGAGGGTGTGCCTTTTGTCCAGACCACCAACATGTCTTCGGGCGACTTCGAGATCGAAAGCCTGCAAAAAACCACTCCAGAAATCGCAGCTGGCTTTCCGCGGTCGCGCTTGACAGGGGGAGAGGTCATCTTGGGGATTCGAGCATCGATTGGGGCTGCTTTCGTTGTGCCAATGCATCTTGCTGGCGTGAACCTTTCAAGAGGCGTTGCAAGGATCGACTGTTCGTCTGAGTTGTCGAGCCATTTTGTTGTGGCATATCTCAGCAGCATGGCTGTCGATAGCTACTGGCAGCTTGCTAAGCAAGGATCAACGTTCAATGAAGTATCGATAGCAACGGTCAAGGAGTTACTTGTTCCCGTGCCTCCGCGCGAGGAGCAAGCTGAGATCGAGGATATGTTGAGTAACGCAACGGCTCGTCTTAACTCGATACTCAAGAAAACCGAGCGCAGCATCGAGCTCCTCAAAGAGCGTCGCTCCGCCCTGATCACTGCCGCCGTCACCGGTCAGATCGACCTACGGGAGGCGGTATGAGCCAAGGCCGCAGCCTGCGCCTGTTTCTGGTGGACGGCACGCCCAACGGCCTGCTCACCGCCGAGATCATGAACTGGACCGGCCATGTGCTGACCGGCCCGCGTTCCAAACTGGCCGAACTGGTGCAGCGCCCCGAGTGTGCGCGCACCGGCGTGTACTTTCTGGTCGGCCCCGACCCGGACAACAGCCTGCGCTCCAGGGTGTATATCGGCGAGTCGGACGATGTGGCCAAGCGCCTGAAGAGCCATAACCGCCCGGAAGAGGCTGGCGGCAAGGATTTTTGGGAGCGCGTCTGTCTGGTCACCAGCAAGGACCAGAACCTGACCAAGGCTCATGTGAAGTACCTGGAAAGCCTGCTGATCGGCATCGCCGGCAACCTCGGCCGCTGCGAGCTGGTCAACGGTACAGCGCATGAGTACGTCAGTCTGCCCGAATCCGATCGCGCCGACATGGCCTTCTTCCTGGAACAGATCCGCACCGTGCTGCCGGTGCTGGGCTTCGACTTTCTGCGTGAGCTGACCAAGCCTTCCGCGCCCGCTGCTGCCAGCACGGCGGCACCGGTCAGCCGCTCCCCGCGCTTCAGTCTGGAGGTTCCACGCTACCGCTTGAGCGCCCAGGGCCAGGAAATCGACGGTGAATTCTTCGTACTCAAAGGCTCCAAGGCTCGCGCCGAGTGGGTGGGCACCGAGCGCGGCTACCAGGGCTTGTTCAAACAACTGGTCGACGAGGGTGTTCTGGTCGCCGATGGCGGTGAGCACCTGACTTTCAGCGACGACTATGCCTTTAGTAGTCCCAGCGCGGCAGCGGCCGTGGTCTGTGGTCGCGCCGCGAACGGGCGTACTTCCTGGGTGGTTGAGGAAACCGGGCAGACTTATGCTGCCTGGCAAGAGCAGCAGTTGAATATCTCAGAGCTGCCGGCGGGGGCTGAAGCCTGTGAATGAAGCCAGACTGCAACAGTACCTGCTTGAGCATTTCCCCAAGGAAAATGCCGCCTGCGAGTGGAAGGAGTTCAAGAACCTGCGCCATGCCCTTACGGGCGCCGAAGGTAAGGATGTAATCAGCTACCTGTCGGCTATCGCCAATATGGAGGGCGGGCATCTGGTGATCGGTGTGGAGGACGCCACGCTGCGCATCGTGGGCATTCAAGACTTCAACAACCAGACGGTCGATAATGTTCGCCAGCGGCTGCTGGAGCGCTGCCGCGCACTCGACTCGGAAGCCTTCCGCGTCGAGCCCTTTACCACGGACGACACCGGCAAGACGGTGTGGGTGTTCCATATCCCCAAGCACCGGCCGCGTATGCCGGTGTATGCCCATGACAAAGCCTGGCAGCGCCTGGATGACTCCTTGGTGGAAATGCGCCAGGAACGCCTGGAGGCCATTCTGCACGAGCCGCTGGATACCAGCGACTGGTCTGCGCAGATTGTAGAAGGGGCAACGCTGAACGATCTGGACCCTGCCGCGCTTGCTCTTGCCCGCGAGAAGTTCGCCGAGAAACACCGTAATACGGCTTTCGCCCAGGATATAGCCGGCTGGGATGTGGCCACCTTTCTCGACAAAGCCAAACTCACCATACAGGGCGGTGTAACCCGTACGGCTCTGTTGCTGCTGGGCAAGCCAGAGGCCAGCCATTTCCTGCCGGCACTGGCGCAAATCACCTGGAAACTGATGGGTGAGGAGCAGGCTTACGAACACTTTGGGCCGCCGTTTCTGCTGAGCACCACTCAGGTGCTGCACCGCATCCGCAATATCGGCTACAAGCTCTTCCCGCAGAATCAGCTACTGGCCACTGAGGTCAGCAAGTACGACACTCGGGTGATTCTGGAGGCTCTGCATAACTGCATCGCGCACCAGGACTACCAGTTGCGCTCGCGCATCCTGGTGACCGAGCGGGTGGACCGGCTGGTGTTCGAGAATGCCGGTGGCTTTTTCGAGGGTAAGCCTGAGGACTACTTCAGTGGTGAGGTCACACCGAGTCGCTACCGTAACCCCTGGTTGGCACAGGCCATGGTCAGCCTGAGCATGATCGATACCATGGGCTTTGGTATCAGCACCATGACCCAGTCCCAGCGCAAGCGCTATTTCCCGCTGCCCGACTACAGCAAGTCGGGGCCAGACAAGGTGGTGCTGGAGATCTACGGGCATGTGATCGACGAGAACTACACCCGCCTGCTGCTGGAACGACAGGATCTGCCGTTGAACACGGTAATGCTGCTGGACCGGGTGCAGAAGAAGCTGCCGATCACCGACGACGCCGCGGCGCTGTTGCGCAAGCAGGGGCTGATCGAGGGGCGCAAGCCCAACTACTACCCGGCTGCGCAAGTGGCTCAGGCCACCGGAAACAAGGGCGAATACATCCGCAATAGAGCCTTTGATAACGCTTACTACAAGGATCTGATCCTCGACTACCTGCGCAAGTTTGGCTCTGCCAGCCCGGATGACTTGAAAGGACTTGTTTTAGACAAGCTTTCGGATGCCTTAGACGAGAAGCAGAAGCAGAACAAGTTCCGTAACCTGCTGAATGCCATGTCGCAGCGTGATCAAACCATTGAAAAACAAGGCAGTCGGCAAACGGGGCGATGGGTGCTGTCCGGCTCCGATCAAGACAAGGTTTAGACAAGGTTTAGACAAGCTCCGCACTATTGGGCCTCATGATTTATTTGACGGGTATTTGATCGGAGGCCTGCCGCAAGGTGCATTGCTCCAGCGTAAGCCTTCTGTCTCGCGGGTTTGCGGTCTTGGCAGGAGCTGTTTTTTATTTGATGGGTATTTGACTGGCCGCCCGGCAGCTTCGATTACGCTGCTTTGCCAGGTCGGTAATACCCCGCAGTCCAAAGGAATGACCATGAGCCACATCCACCACGAATGCGAACTGGAACGCCATATCGTCGAGCAGCTTGAGGCTGCCGGCTGGCGGGTGGGCAAGTCTGCCGACTATGACCAGGGAAGGGCGCTATTTCCCGAGGATGTGCTGGGTTGGCTGGAAGACAGCCAGCCGCAGGCTATGGCCAAGATCCTTGCCATGAATGGCGTCGGAACTCGTGATGTGGTGCTGGATCGCCTGGCCAAGCAGCTGGAGAACAAGGTCGATGGCGGCACGGTGAATGTGCTGCGTTATGGCTTTGCCGTGGCGGGTGGCGGCACTCTGGCTATGAGCCAAGCACTGCCTGAGGACGAGCGCAACGACACTGTCATTGCCCGCTATGCGGCCAACCGCCTGCGTGTGGTGCCGCAGCTGCGCTACTCGCTGGATAAGGCTGACGAGATCGACCTGGCCTTTTTTATCAACGGCATCCCGGTGGCTACGGTGGAGCTGAAGACCGATTTCACCCAGTCGGTGCAGGCTGCTATGCAGCAGTACCGCATGGATCGCCGACCTGAGCGCAAGAGTGGCGGCCTGGAGCCGCTGCTGACTTTCAAGCGAGGCGCGGTGGTGCACTTCGCCATGAGCGACAGCGACATCCGCATGACCACCAAGCTGGCCGGGGATTCGACCTTCTTCCTGCCGTTCAACCGGGGTAACGATGGCGCTGCTGGCAACCCGCCGGGCGAGAACGGCCACTACCCGGTGAGCTATTTCTGGGAGCGGGTGCTGCAAAAGGACAACTGGCTGCACATCTTCCACCGCTTCGTGCTGCAGGAGCGCAAGGAAGCCCAGGACGTCAACGGCAAGACCTATTTCAAGGAAGGCCTGATCTTTCCGCGCTTCCATCAGTGGGAAGGCGTGACCAAGATGATCGACGCGGTGCGGGTTGAGGGGGCCGGGCAACCGTACCTGATCCAGCACAGTGCCGGCTCGGGTAAGACCAATACCATCGCCTGGACCGCGCATTCGCTGATTCGCGTGCGCCGCCCGGATGGCGAGCCGTATTTCCACAGCGTGATTGTGGTGACCGATCGGCAGGTGCTGGACCAGCAGCTGCAGGACGCCATCCAGCAGATCGAGCACCAGGCCGGCGTGGTCTGCGCCATCGACCGCCAGCAATCGAGCCTGCCCAAGAGCCAGCAACTCGCCAAGGCCATGCTGGATGGCGTGCCGATCATCGTCTGTACCCTGCAGACCTTCCCTTATGCGCAGAAGGCCATCCTTGGCGAACAGAGCCTGCGTAACCGCCGCTTCGCCATCATCATCGACGAGGCGCACAGCTCTACCGGGGGCAGCACAGCGGACGATCTGCGCTATGTGCTAACCGGGCAGAGCGAGGCGGAGTGGGAGAAGCTTTCCAAGGAGGAGCGACTGTCCGTATGGCAGAGCTCGCGTTCGCGTCCCGGAAATGCCAGCTATTTCGCCTTCACCGCCACGCCCAAGCATTCGACGCTGAGCCTGTTCGGCCGCCCGCGCAATCCGGCGCAGCCCGTCAGCACAGACAACCCGCCGGCACCGTTTCACCTCTACACCATGCAGCAGGCCATCGATGAAGGCTTCATCCTCGATGTGCTGAAGAACTACACCAGCTACGAGGTGGCGTTCAAAATCGGCAGCGAGATGGTTGATGACAAGCGCGTGGATGAGAAGAGCGCCGGGCGCAAGCTGGCCAAGTGGCTCTCGCTCAACCCGGTGAATGTGGGGCAGAAGGTCGAGCTGGTCGTCGAGCATTTCCGCAAGAACGTGGCGCACCTGCTCGGTGGCCAGGCCAAGGCCATGGTGGTGACCAGCTCGCGTGCGGCGGCTGTGAAGTACCACCTGGCGCTGGAGGATTACTGCAAGCGCAAGGGCTACGACAACGTGCAGGCGATGGTGGCCTTCTCCGGTGAGGTGCGCAACACGGATGTGCAAGCACCTAGTCTGCCGGCGGATCACCAGTTCAGTGAAACCAACCTGAACCCCGGCCTGCATGGCCGCGATATGCGCAAGGTGTTCGACACCCCGGATTACCGGGTGATGATCGTTGCCAACAAGTACCAGACTGGCTTCGACCAGCCCAAGCTGGTGGCCATGTACCTGGATAAGAAGATATCCGGCGTGGAGGCGGTGCAGACGCTGTCGCGCCTGAACCGCACCTTCCCCGGCAAGGACAAGACCTTCGTCATCGACTTCGCCAACAAAGCCGAAGAGATTCTCGCGTCGTTCAAGACCTTTTACCGCGATGCCCAGGTGGCGAACATCCAGGATCCGAACATCGTCTACGACATCAAGCAGCGTCTGGATGGCATGTTCATCTACGAGCAGGCCGAAGTGGAGGCCTTCGGCGATGCCATCGTCGATCCGAAGGTGACGCACCAGAAGCTGTTCTCGCTGACCCAGGCACCCACCGACCGCTTCAACGGAAAGCTGAAGACGCTCAACGACGCCATCGACCAGTGGGAAAAGGCCTGGGAGAAGGCCCACGACGAGGGCAACGACAAGGACATGGAGTACGCCGACGTCCAGCGCTCGGAGTACTGCAAGGCCCGCGACGAGCTGATGATCTTCAGCGAGAGCCTGACCAAGTTCGTGCGCAGCTACGAGTACATCGCCCAGCTCATCGATTTAGGCGACCCGAGCCTGGAGGCCTTCGCCAGCTATGCCCGCCTGCTGCGTAAGCGGCTCAAGGGCATTACGGCGGAGCAGGTGGATCTCGGCGACCTCAAGCTCAGCCACTACAAGATCAAGAAGGGCGGCAACCTCAGTGGCGTTGGTGTGCAGGCGGAAACGCCTGGACTCTACGGCATGACCGACAACGGCCTGCGCGATGCCCGTGACCGCGAGAAGAAGTACCTCACCGAGTTGATCGAGAAGCTCAACAACGCCTTCGGCAAGGACATCACCGACACCGACCAGGTGGCGTTTGCCGTGCACGTTTCCGAGAAGCTACGCGCCGACAGCATGGTGATGGCCCAGGTGCAGAACAACACCATGGAGCAGGCCATGAAGGCCGACCTGCCCACGAAAGCCATCTCCGCCATCGCCGCCGCCATGAACAGCCACACCAGCATGGCGACCAAGCTGCTCAGCGACGAGTCGACGCGGGATGTGTTCTTGACGGTTGTCTACGAGTTGCTGAAGAAGGATGCGGGAACGGATTTGCTGGGTGCTGCGCGAGATTGATTGCGTACGCACTCGCTCTGCTAGGGAAGGATGGCTCTTCGTTCTTAGAGATCAGCTCACCCATGACATCTGTGTCCGCAAGCCTACTGTCACGCGCTGTGTGAATCAGTCTCTCGCGGCCTGTACTCGCCCACCCCTTAGCGTCGCCATCGATAGCTAGGTGGTACTCCGTCGAACTCGGGGATCAGCAGTCGCTTCAAGAATGAGGTAATGCACGGCGGGATTTCATAGTGTTACGGAGATAACCTGCCAATCATTGCCATTTAATGGCAATGATTGGCAGGTTATGGCGCAATTGTGGATCTTCAGGAAGTAATTAGATGGCAATCATTGGCAATGATTGGCTTTCATTGCCAATGATTGCCATCAATTCGGCTGCCAGCAGCTGTCTTGCTCGCGCCTGAGCGCGGCTCTTCGCTTACCAGGGCTGCTCTGTCGATAAATGTCTTCGAGGCTGGCCGAATTGCCGTGTTTAGGCGGCATAAATGCCGCTGTATCACAGGCTGAACGCTGTTGGTGTATCACACGTTGCACGCGGTCCCTGTATCACACGCTGCACGCTCAAAAATCAGTGCGAGACTATTACGGGTAGACAAATAGGGTGATACACCGAGACCTGAAAATGGCCGCTCAGCGTAGGAATGAGATCGGGTTTACGTGTCGATCCCGGCTGTAGAGTTTGTGTTGTCGGCAGTGAAGCGAAATCCGCGTCTTGGTGTGTCATCCATCGATCCACGGCCGGCCGCACTGACTACAAAACGAAACCCTCGGCCAGCTGTGTCAGCAGTTCCTCGACGAGCCAGGCCCCTGCCGTAGATTTCAGCATCTGAATTGGCGAGTTGCCGGAGAACCTGTCTTGGGGCTTCGAGAGCCAGCGCTGCGCCTTATCACGAGAGCCAAAAAGGATCTCGGCCACCACGGTCGCATGCACGACGCGAAAGAGTCGGTCGCTCTCATCTGCAGACAGTCGATTATCTGGTGAAGCGTCCGGAACCGTAATTCTGTCTATTGGGCGTTGCTTTTGCCCAAGGGCTGGCGTGACTTGCTCACACGCATGGGCATTGATGTCACCGTTCCTGAGCAGCGTTGCCAAGTGAGCTACAGGGATGCCGTTGATGATGTGCGAATGCACGTCTACATCAGTTGCGTGCTCTGGTAGGCCTAGCAGCCTCGCCCTGCGTTGGCGGTAATCCTCCGCCTGGATTCCTAAAAGCATGGAGCACCTCAGATGGCAGAAATCACGCGTCCTACGTAAGCCAGCTCGTTGAGCTGGATATCAAGAGGCTCGTGCAAATCGGGCAGTAGCGGGTGCAGTAGCTGCTGAGACTCACCCGGATGCTCGACCCTGCCGATATAGGCTGTGCCAGCCTTGTGGCTGAGGTAGCAATGGATCTGATCCCGCCGCTCGTAGAAGTCGTCGACGTTCATCGCGTACACATCGGTGCTGATCAAGAACAGCATCGCCGTGTGGTGCATGCGATAGCCAGGGTTCAGCCAAAATCCACGCTTGCACACTACCTTACCGGGCGGAACCTCCAGGTACTCCGTGTTGCCCGGTACAGCCCCGTGATCCAGGTAGGGGGCAATCTGTGTCGCCAGGGACAGCACAGGGCATCCACTGTAGGTGCGCTCTCGGTTTCGCATGAGTCCCTCACTATCGGAGCTTTCGGTGAAAGGCTAAAGCGTTGCTATTCGCTCACAGCTAGGTGTTTTGGTCGCCCCCCAAGCCCCCGTGAACAGTCTTATCACTGGGGACGAGAGACGTTGCTTTCATCCAGGCAATCACGCCACCGATGATGAGGCTGGCGAATGCCGCCAAAGGAAAAGGAATCATCCTGGTGAGCAGAACGAGGGCGAGCGCGCCGGCAGTGCCGCCTCCGGCAATTGCCCCAAGCAAAGGGGTTCTGCGAAACGCAGCGATGAGGCAACAAATGCAGTCAACCAAGAGCAGCAGCGCGCCAAGATAGAGCACCTCCAGTTCGGTTTCGATCACGCTTTGCTGGCCTGTTGGCGATACTTGTAGAGGGTGCTTCGGCTGATCTTCAGCGCCTTGCATATCTCGTCGGGCGTACGATTCTGATCACCTGCCAGGGCTTGTATCGCAGCAATCGTTTCTGGCGGCACACCAGGCCGCCCGCCTTGCCGCCCCCTGGCACGTGCCGCTTCGAGGCCGGCAAATGTGCGTTCTCGAATCAGGTTTCTCTCGAACTCCGCCATCGCAGCGAAAACATGGAAAACCAGGCGGCCGGCAGCGCTGGTGGTGTCGATCTGTTCCTTCAGGCTTTCAAGGCCCACGCCAGTGGATTCGAGGTTGGCAGTGAGGCGCAGCAACTCGGACATCGAGCGGCCCAGGCGGTCAAGCCGCCAGACAACCAAAACATCGCCCGGCCTGGCAAATGCCAGCGCTTCATCAAGACCGGGGCGCGATGCTTTGGCGCCACTCATCTTGTCGCTGAAGATCCGCTCGCAACCGGCAGCGGTCAGCGCGTCATGCTGAAGATCGAGCTGCTGATCATCCCTTGATACTCGCGCGTACCCAATCTTCATTGTCCGAATTCTCGTCAGCATGGAAGGTTTACGTATTTTGATTTAAAGACGAGTTTAAATCAATCGTAAGCGCTGACTACTGGGTGTCGAGAGAGGTAGCTGTACGTGTCCGTAAAACAACCGTTTTGCAAGCATCACGGAGCGGGGCAACTAAGGGGCTGAGAAATGCAACATGGCATAGCCCCAACTGCCTCGGCGGTTCACTGAACGGTAGCTTTTCGCTTGCCAGCGGTCGAAGTCTTTGAGTGGTCAAGTTGACGGTTCTGGGCATGCACGCTTATCATCTGCCCACGGCTCCTGATTCGTTGCGATGATCACGCAGTGATTAGGAGGGCTACTGAGAGACCTAGCAGATCCCCTTTAGTGGTGATCCAGTGCATCTCGAGGGCTGTAGCAACGCCGAAGCGCTGCCGAGTATATGGTTCTGCTCGATGGACGACGTTGCAAACAGTTGGGAACCAGGCAGAAATATCATGCATTCCTCGATACCCGCCACACTCCGTGGCGGGATATTGTTGATTTACGCCTGGGATCTTTCGATGGACGAACTTGCTCACATTAAGCAGCTGATCCTTCAGTTGCTCTCCTCTACGCCTAACGAATTTTGCGCCCGCCTGAAGCAGAGGCTGAACCAGCTCCTCATTGCCCAAAGGGGCACTGCTTTCGATGAGAGTAAATTCGGAAGCAAGAAATTCTCTGATTTTCTCTCGGATCATCTCGGAGACAGGTTGAGCCTTGAAAGGCCTGTCGGTGCAGGTGATATCCGCGTTTCTTTAAAGCCATCCATCGCTCGGTCTAGCGCCTCTGGCGTCGTGGCGCCAAAGCGTGAGCAGCCGTTCGCAATACGCAGCGATGTATGGCAGGCATTCACCAATCCTGACGCTAGGCGAAAGCGCTTTTTCAACCGCGTAACAGGAGCGGTATTGCACTTCGTCGAGGGTGCTGGCGGCGAATTTCAGCAGCAGCTAGACGCTGCTCCGCACGACTATGCGGAGATTGAATTCATCCCTCCTGCTGTCCAGCAGGAGTGGATGCGCGAGTTTCTTGGCCTCCTCGCTCTGCCTGAGCCTGAGAAGGTTGCTCTGGAAGGCCTCATCGCTGCGGGGTATTCCAGTGGCGCCAATGCAGCTTTTACCAAAGCTCTAGATGGCCGCGAGCAAGAGTGGCGAAAAATGCGCACTCTGAAAGTCACCGAGCGAATCCAGGCCTGGGCAACGCAGCACAGTGTCAAGCTCGAGGCATTGAGTACAAGCAAGTACGCCAATGATGCGCCAGTTCCCACTCCTAAGGCGCCCGCCCTACTGACGTCACGCCAACAAGCAATCAAATTGCTTGCGCTCATGAGTGATGAGGACATCGCCAGAGTCGCAATCCCGGTGCTCCTGAGTAGCGTTCTGAGTAAACCTCAGATTTGATGCCGGTAGGTAATGATGGATCAGGTCTTCATCATCGGCTTACCAAACCAGTTGCGCAGGCGTGTTGAGGCAGCGCTCGAGGGGCTGGGGATATCACCCAATACGATTCCGGCAGGCATAGATAAGGCAGGACACCTAAAGCTGCTTCCAGATCCGTCTGTGGCTGCTAGCAGGCTGCGCGAATACTGCGAGTCAGTTGAGGGCGGGTACGACTGCGCTGAAGTGTACGTCCTTCCGTACACCTTCTTAACGCCTGATCTCCGTGGCGAGCTCGATGCGCTCGAGGGGATGGGGGCAGAGGTCGTCTATTTCGAGATGGAAAAGGATGGATGGCCCTATATGCACCATCCCAGACCCAAGATTACCGAGGTGTTCCTTGACGCGATTTTCCACCTGTTGCTGGCAGAGATTGCTGGCGAAATAAAAGGCGATGATGTCGAGGTAGTCGATCCATCAGAGTGCATCAGGCTTGCCTGTCAAGGCACTCCAAGTCTCATCGTGGTTGGGAGCGCAATTGATCTCTGCGATTCAATTGCAACCGAGCGCTATCCCTGGGTCAAGTTGGCGATCGATGCATTCGTAGAGCTCATCGGGCGTGAGGGAAATGTAGGCAATTTGGATGCGTTTTTCGAGGGGCGACAGCTCTATAACGCTAAGACCGGCGGCATTTCGGTCAAGCTGGAGGTAAGGGCTGGGGGGCGGCGGGTGCATCTTGCTACAACCAGTGCTCACCTCAAGAAAGGCGATGCCACATCCCCCCAGGCCGCCGCTCGAATTTACTACCAGTTCGCTGCCCTGAGCGGCACGTTCTATGTATTTCTTCTCTACGTAGGGCCGCATCCAGAGAGAAATCTTTCTTATGTGTACCACCTTTCCTAGGCGCCATAGCAGGATCGGGCACTGGGGTGCCCATTAAGAACCAGGGAACTTCAGGTGGGTCTGCAGCTTTGCGGATGAGTAATAACTGAGTGCCCTTATGAGTACCTATCTGGCGAGCTATATTTCTGAGAGATAGTAATAGCCTGAGTTTGGAGCCTTGAGTTTTATTCCTGTCTCCGGCACCATCCAACCCAAGGGCTTGCAGCGATGCAGGCCCTTGGCGTTTTCGGGCGTAGAATGCCGGGAACCTTGGTTCTGCCTGTGAGGTGCCCATGTTGGTCCGACTGCTGCTGCCGATCCTGTTCTGTGCATTTGCCTTGCCTTCCTGGGCCGATGTCACGCAGCCGATCCGGGTGATTCCCAAGAGCTATGTCAGCCCCGGCGCCAGCGGCAGTGTGTCCGGTTCGGCGCATTTTCAGCAGTACGATCTCTATGGCGGCCAGCGTCTGCCGCAGGCGCCGCTGCGCGAGGAGAGCCGCTACGGCAGCCATGCCAGCGAGGTACGCGGCGGCATTCGGCAGAGCATCGAGTATCCCGGCGGTTTGCGTCTGGAACTGCAACCCGGCAGCGGCAGTTACCAGCAGCAGCGCAGCCGCTGAGCGCGGTCGGCCTTGCCGGGCGGGCGTGGCGTCAGCGCCGGCGCTCCGCGGCGTGGTGGGCGGCGGTCCCTTGTGGTGCGGGTTCGTTGCGGTCGATGACCACGCGGTTGCGGCCGCCGCTCTTGGCTTGATAGAGGCACTCGTCGGCGCGTTGCAGCCAGCTTTCCCAGTGTTCGCCGCTGCGCAGGATGGCGCCGCCGATGGACACCGTCACCGGCCCGCCGGGGCTTTCCAGTTCACTCTCGACGCGCTTCAGCAGATGCTGGGCGGCGGCATGCAGGCCGTCGAGCTCGGTGTTGGGCAGCAGCAGGAGAAATTCCTCGCCGCCGAAGCGGAACAGGCGGTCTTCCTTGCGCGAACAGCGTTTGACCAGTTCGACGAAGGCCACCAGCACCTGGTCGCCGATGTGGTGGCCGAAGCGGTCGTTGATCTGCTTGAAGTGGTCCAGGTCCATCACCAGCAGGCCGAAGCTGTCGCTGTGGCGGCGGTGGCTGGACATGGCGATCTTCAGTTCCTCGTTCATCGCCCGGCGGTTGCGTGCGCCGGTCAGCGGGTCGTGGATGGCCAGCAGTTGCAACTGGTCGCGCTGGGTGCGGGTGCGGACGGCGAAGATGAAGCTGAGCACGCTGGCCATCATCCCGGTGACTAGGAAGGAGACCATCTGGTAGTGGCTGTCGAACACGCTGCCGGGCACCAGCAGGGCGTGCGCCACCAGACAGGCGAGCACCAGGGCGGTGGCCAGCAGGGCCTTGCGGGGGGTGACCATGAAGAAGTTGAAGAGGATCAGCGGGTAGATCCAGAACAGGCCGTTGACCCCGAGGTTGATGGCGATCAGCGTCGAGCCGATGGAGAACACCGTGGCCAGGTAGATGCCCGGTTTGACCGTGTCGCGGGTGCGCCAGGCGTAGAACACGGCGAACAGGGTGGAGAGCACGATGATGGTGTCGGCTATGCCCACGAGGTAGTTGCCGTGCAGCAGGCGGTACACGGCGTAGGGTGAGATGCCCAGGACGCCGAACAGGCCCATCAGGGTGATGATCGACAGCTGGAAATCTTCGCGCAGGCGCTTGAGCAAGCGGGCAGTCTTGATGGCCATAAGCGTTCTTGTCGTTGTTATGTGGCAAGCATGCAGAGCTTTGACCGCTTATGGCAAGGGTAGATCCTGAGCAAAGTGCCAGCATTTGCGCCAGGCCGACGAGTCGCTCCGGCGCTTGAGGCCGGTTTGGTTAACCGCTGCGCATTTGCAACCGGCTGGCCGGTGACAGTTCGCCAGCGCCGCCGCATCATGGGCCGCCCGCCATCAGTTCAAGGATCTGCGCGTGTCCCAGTCATCGCCTCCATCCGTGGTATTCGCCGCGCAAAGCGTCGCCGGCCAGGTGCGCACGCACAACGAGGACGCCCTGGCCTGTCGCCCCGAGCTCGGTTTATGGGCGCTGGCCGACGGCATGGGCGGCCACGAGCGCGGCGAGGTGGCCAGCGCCCTGGCGCTGCAGGGCCTGATCGAGGCGTTGCATCAGGGCGCCGAGCTGGCCGCGGCGGTGCACGCCGCGCACCGGGCGATTGCCGACGCGGCGGGGCCGGGCGCCGGAGAGGCGAGCATGGGCAGCACCCTGGTGGCGGTGCGCCTGGCGGGCGATGGGTTCGAGCTGGCCTGGGTCGGCGACAGCCGCGCCTATCGCATCGGCGCCGAGCGCATCGAGCAGCTCAGCCACGATCACAGCTGGGTGCAGGCCATGGTCGACGCCGGCCAGATGAGCGCCGAGGAGGCGCGCCAGCACCCGCGGCGCAACCTGATCCTGCAGTGCCTGGGCCAAGGCGAGCAGGCGCCGGAGGTGGGCCTGCTGCACGCCCGGCTGGCGCCCGACGAACTGCTGCTGCTGTGCAGCGACGGCCTCACCGGCGAGCTGGACGACGCGGCGATCCAGCGCTGCTGCGCCGAGGCCGAGACCCTGGAGGCGATGGTCGAGCAATTGGTGGGGCTGGCCAATAGCCATGGCGGCAGGGACAATATCAGCTGCATCGTCCTGGGCCTCGCCCCGGCTGCCGAACCGCGCGAGGCGCCGCCCCGCGGTCTGCTGCGCAAACTGTTCAAACCCCGTTAATCCTGAGCGCCAGTCCAGCCGCATGAGTCAGCCTCCGATCAGCGTACCCGGTTACAGCATCCACGGCCGCCTGGGCAAGGGCGGCATGGCCGAGGTCTACCTGGCCACCGAGCAGGCGCTGCAGCGCCAGGTGGCGCTCAAGGTGCTGCTGCACCGCGAGGACCAGGCCTTCACCCAGCGCTTCATCCAGGAAGGCCATATCGTCGCCTCCCTGCAGCATCCGTCGATCATCACCATCTACCGCATCGACCAGCTGGCCGACGGTCGTCACTTTCTCGCCATGGAATACCTGGCCGGCGGCGACCTGGCCCAGTACAAGGGCCAGCGCCTGGAGCCGGCGCGCGCCCTGCGCATCGTCCGGCAGATCGCCAGCGCCCTGGCGCTGGTGCACGACCGCGGCCTGGTGCACCGCGATATCAAGCCGGGCAACATCCTGTTTCGCGACGACGGCACCGCGGTGCTCACCGACTTCGGCGTGGCCAAGCAGCTGCAGCTGGACAGCGAGCTGACCCAGTCCGGCATCGCCGTCGGCAGCCCGGCCTACAGCAGCCCGGAACAGGCGCAGTGCCAGGCGCTGGATGCGCGCAGCGACATCTACAGCCTCGGCGTGATCCTGCTGGAGATGCTGACCGGGCATAACCCCTTTCGCGGCGCCAACTACACCCAGACCCTGATGAACCAGCTGCAGCTGCAACCGCCGCCCCTGCCCGAGCCGCTGGGCGAGTGGCAGTGGCTGCTCGAGCGCATGCTGGCCAAGGACCCGGAGGATCGCTTCGCCGATTGCCACGTGCTGCTGGCCAGCCTCGACGAACTGCAGGACGCCGAGCAGGATCACACCCGCCTGAGCCCGGCGCTCGGGCCGGCGCCGCGCAGGGCCAAGCGTCGCTGGCTGCCCTGGGCCCTGCTCGGTGTGCTGCTGCTCGGCGCCGGCAGCGCCGGCGGCTACTACTGGCAGCTGCAGCAGCGCCTCGCCGGGCTGCTCGCCCTCGGCGAAACGCGCCTGAGCGAAGGCCAGCTGCTCGCCCCGGCGCAGGACAACGCCGACTACTATTTCCGCCAGGCGCTGGCCCTGGATGCCGATAACGCCCAGGCCGCCGACGGCCTGCAGCGGGTGTTGCAGGCGCGCATCCAGCAGTACCTGGAACTGGCCGAGCAGCGCCTGGGCGAGGGCCTGCTGATCCTGCCCGAGGACGACAGCGCGGTGCACTACTTCCGCCAGGTGCTTGGCTGGGAGCCGGACAACCTGCTGGCGCAGGCCGGGATCAACCGCGTGGCGCAGCGCTTCATCGAGCAGAGCGAGGCGGCCTATGCGCGGCGCGAGTACAACCTGGCGCTGGAGCAGATCAAGCAGGGGCTGGAGGCCGAACCCGACAACGAACGCCTGCTGGCGCTCTACGACGGCCACCAGCAGCGCGTGCGCAGCAGCCAGGCGGCGAGCCGGCCGCGCAGCGCGCCGCCGGCCCAGCAGAATCCGATCAAACGTTTGCTGAACAACCTTTTCGACTGATCCGAGGCGCCCGAGATGCTCAGATTGCAGTTCCTGGATAACCGCCAAGCGCCGGTCTGGCTGACCGAAGAACGCCTGACCATCGGCCAGGACAGCCGTAACCAGCTGGTCCTCGGCGATGCCGGGATCGCCAGCTTTCATGCCGAGATTCGCCAGGATCACGGTTACTACTACCTCAGCGATGCCAGCCAGGGCGCGACCTACGTCAACGACCAGCGCATCGGCACGCGCTTTCAGCTGCGCGACGGCGACCGCGTGCGTCTGGGCGGCGTCGAGCTGCTGCTGGTCGACCCGGCGAAGAGCGCGGCGCGTCCCGAGGCCGCCGCGGCGCGCTGGTTCCTCCAGGTGATCCAGGGCGAGCACCAGGGGCGCAAGTTCCATATCCACGGCTCGATGACCTTCGGCCGCTCGAGCAAGTGCGAGCTGTGCTTCGGCGACCCGGAGCTGTCGCGCCGGCACTGCGAGTTCTTCCTCAAGGACGACGTGCTGGAGGTCAAGGACCTGGCTTCGGCCAACGGCGTGACGGTCAACCAGCAGAAGGTCAGAACCGCCGTGCTGCAGCCGGGCGACCAGTTGAAGATGGGCTCGGTGAGCCTCTTGGTGATCGGGCCGAAGGTGAGCCTGAGCGAGACGCCGGACGAGGATGCCACCCAGTTCATGCGCGTGGCCGACCTGCCGCCGGCGTTAGCCGCCAAGGCCGCTGGCGGTGCCACGCAGATCGCGCCGGTACCGCAGGTGCCGCGCGCCAGCGCCAAGGCCGCGCCGGCGGCGGCGGCGGCGGCTAATCCGCTGCGCGCCGCTCAGGCCAGGACGGCGCCCGTCACCGCGGCGCCAGCGGCCAGCGCCGGCAGGCTATGGCTGGGCGGCGCCTTGCTGCTGCTGATCGGCGCCGGCCTCGGCGCCGCGTCGATGCAGCTGCTGGGCTGAGCCGGATGGGCACCCTTGGCATCGGAGATACGCCGCCCGGGTTGGCGCGCGTGTCTCAGGCCGGCGCCAGGCGCCGCCGTTCGGCGCGGATCTCCGGCAGGTCGCTGCGCCGCAGGTAGAGGCGCAGCGCCTCGCCGAGGTTGACCCGCTCGTCGATGCGCTGCTCCTGCAGCCAGGCCAGGCGCTGGCGATCCAGGCGCATCAGGCCGTCTGCCTCGGCGTGCCAGACGTATTCGCTGGTCGGGGTGATGGTCTCGGCCGGCACGTCGAGGCCGAAGCTGTCCTCGGAGAAACGCAGCAGGTACTGGCCGGTCTTGGCGTTGAAACCGACGAAGCCCTGCAGCTGGTCGGCGGCCTGGCAGATCTGGGCGGAGCTGATACTCATGGCAAACCTCGGGTTGCTGTGGGTTTGCACGCAAAACTAAGGGTTCTGGTTATCGGCGCAGCCTAGCGCGTGGCCGCGTGGCCGCGCGTTGCCGTGGATCAACAAAGGCGCGCGGCCAGGGCGGGCAGCACCTGCTCGCGCAGCAGCGGCGCCAGCTCGCCGTCGAAGGGCTGGCCGGCGGCGTACCAGCGCAGTTCCTCCAGCTCGGCCGCCGGATGTACGGCGTGGGGCAGGGCGGCGTGGAAGATCTCCGCCTGCAGCCAGGTATCGGCCTCGTTGGCGGCGCTTGCCTGGAATCGGCCGAGCGGGTGCAGCGCCGCGTCGTCCAGCTGCAGTTCCAATTCTTCATGCAGTTCGCGGCGCAGGGCGGCCAGGGCATCCTCGCCGGCTTCGCGCTTGCCGCCGGGCAGCATGAAGAACCGGGTGTTGCGCTTGCGCACCAGCAACAGGCGGCCCCGTTGGTCGAACAGGCAGGCGGCGGCGATATGCAGGGTGGTGTTCATGGCAGGTGTCGCGAGTGTCGAGCAGGTGAGACCTTTGTCCCCTCGCCCATCAGTGGGGGAGGGGGCAAAGTGCTTTAGCGAGCGGAATCAGCCGGCCAGGCCGACGTAGACATTCTGCACGTCGTCGTGGCCGTCGATGGCTTCGAGGAAGGCTTCGACTTCTTCCAGCTGCTCCGGCGTCAGGCTGCTCACCGGGTTCTTCGGGCGGTAGCCGAGCTTGGCCGAGTTGACGGTGAAGCCCTGCTCCGGCAGCGCCTTGCACACGGCGTCGAGGTCGGTCGGCTCGGTGATGAACAGGGTCGCGCCCTCGTCATCCGGGACGAAGTCCTGGGCGCCGGCTTCGATAGCGGCCAGCTCCGGGTCGGCGCCCTCGTCGGTGCTGGCCTCGATCAGGCCGACGTGGTCGAAGTCCCAGCTCACCGAGCCGGAGGCGCCGAGCTGGCCCTTGCGAAACAGCACGCGGATCTCGGCCACGGTGCGGTTGACGTTGTCGGTCAGGCACTCGACGATCAGCGGCACCTGATGCGGGGCGAAGCCTTCGTAGAGGGTGCGCTCGTAGTTGATCACCTCGCCGGACAGGCCGGCGCCTTTCTTGATCGCGCGCTCCAGGGTGTCCTTGGGCATCGAGGCCTTCTTCGCCTGATGCACGGCCAGGCGCAGCTTGGCGTTGGTGTCCGGGTCGGCGCCGTTACGCGCGGCGATCATGATTTCCTTCACCAGCTTGCCGAAGATCTTGCCTCGGGCATTGGCGGCGGCTTCTTTGGGTTTGGCTTTCCACTGGGCGCCCATCTGGGGTCTCCTGGCCGATAGGTGAGACGGCGTCGCGGCGCGGGGGCGGCCGGACGATCGGTTAGGCTGCGGATTCTAGTGCCTTGCGGCGCCGGCGGCACGCGCAATTTCCCGGATGGCGTTGGCGGCGGGGGAAGCGCCGGCGCAGCGGTTCTGCGCCGGCAGGCTGGGGCTCAGGCGTTGGGCGAGTGGCTGCCGAGCAGGGTCTGGCCGTGTTTCTTCTCGCGTTTGGCCATGCGTTTCTCGTGTGCCGTTTTCAGCGGCTTCTTCTTGCCTTCTTTGTGGGAATCCATGCTCTTGCTCATGGTCGTGTCTCCGGGAAGTTGGTCATTGACTGGGTAAATGCATTCGGGTCACTACCACCTCCTCGGCCCCTGCAGCCGGCTGTCATGCGTTATCGCCTTTCAAGCATAGCTGGCGGGCAACACCCTGTTGCGAATCGGCGACGGTCGTCGCGTGCAGCTTTTCTATGCTTGGCCTGTGTCGCCGTGACGCGTTCGAGGAGGTCGCCATGTCCCCTTTCCTGCATCGTTTCGCCACCGCGCTGGGCCTGCTGGTGCTGCTGGGCGGTGCCCCGGCGCTGGCGCACGCGGAAGCCCTGCGCATCGGCATCATCGGCACCGGCAATATCGGCGGCGCGCTGGCGCGGCTGTGGGTCGAGGCGGGGCACGAGGTGATGATGTCCTCGCGTCATCCCGAGCGTCTGCAGCCGCTGGCCCTGGAGCTGGGCGAGCGCGCCCGGGTCGGCACCCCGCGCGAGGCGGCCGAGTTCGGCCAGGTGATACTGCTGGCGGTGCCCTACGCCGCCACGCCGCAGATCGGCCGCGACCTTGCCGGCGAGCTGGCCGGCAAGGTGCTGCTGGATGCCGGCAATCCGCGCCCGGAACGCGACGGGCCGATGGCCGAGGAGGCCCGCGAGCTGGGCGCCGGCCTGGCCTCGCAGCGCTTTCTGCCCGGCGTGCGCCTGGTGCGCGCGTTCAACGCCATTTCCGCCCACAACCTGCGCAGCCAGGCCCATCGCAGCGGCGAGAAACTGGCCATCCCGCTGGCCGGCGACGACGAGGCGGCGCTGGAGGTGGCGGCGCGCCTGGTGATCGATGCCGGTTTCGATCCGGTGATAGTCGGGCCGTTGGCCACGGCCAAGCGCTTCGACTTCGCCAGCGGCATCTCGGCGCGGATGCCGACGGCGCGCGAGTTGCGCGAGATCCTCGGGCTGTAGCTCCTGCGGGCTGAATCCCCCGCCGCGCTGCCAGCGTCGCGGCTGAGGCCGCTCCTGCAGGGGCGATGAGGGCTACAGATTGCGCCAGATCAGCTGCACGCCGGCCAGCAGGATGCCCAGCCGGGCGATGCGGTAGAACCACTGGTGGTTGACCCGCGACTGCAGCCACAGGCCGCTCCACACGCCGAGCGGCACGATGGGCGCGAGCATCAGGCTCAGCAGCAGGTTGTCCCGGCTGAACTGGCCCAGGGCGGCGTAGGGCAGCAGCTTGGCCGCGTTGGTCAGCAGGAAGAACAGGTTGATGGTGGCGACGAAACGCAGCTTGTCCAGCTGTTGCGGCAGCAGGTGCATCATCACCGGCGGCCCGCCGGCATGGGCGACGAAGCTGGTGAAGCCGGCCAGGCTCGACAGCAGGGTGCCGCGGCCCTTGTGCAGCGGCCGCGGCGCCTGGTTGCCGGCGAGCAGGCCGAGGGCGACGAAGCTCACCGCGATCACCCCGATCAGCAGGCCGATGCTGCGCTCGTCTAACAGCTCGAAGGTCAGCGCACCGATGACGATGCCGATCAGCGCGCCGGGCAGCATCACCCTGAGGTTGGCCGCGTCCCACTTGCCCCAGTAGGCCTTCAGCCCCACCACGTCGGCCAGGCAGAGGATCGGCAGCATGATCGCCACCGCCTGCTTGGGCGAGGTGGCCAGCGCCAGCAGCGGCACGGCGATGCCGCCCAGGGCGCCGCCGAAGCCGCCCTTGGACAGCCCGGTGAGGAAGATCGCCGGCAGGGCGAACAGGAGGAAGTCGGACAGGCTCATGGCAGCGGCCGCGGCGAAGGAGGGCGCAGGGTAGCAAAGGGCGCGGCGCGGCAGAACGGCCAGCGGCACAGGGCGGGCGATCAGCGCACTGTGTGGCGTTTTTCCGCGCTCACTGTGTCTGCCGCGCAGGCTATGCGCTTGCTCTAATGGCCGCTCCCTGACCGCGAGGATTGCCCCATGTCGCCCAAAGATCTGCTGCTGGCGCTGCTGGTGATAGTCGTCTGGGGCCTGAACTTCGTGGTGATCAAGCTCGGTCTGCACGAGATGCCGCCGATGCTGCTCGGCGCGCTGCGTTTCCTGCTCGCCGCCTTTCCCGCGATTCTCTTCGTGCGCCGGCCACAGGTGCCGCTGCGCTGGCTGCTGGCCTACGGCCTGACCATCTCGCTGGGCCAGTTCGCCTGCCTGTTCTACGCCATGCATGTGGGCATGCCGGCCGGGCTGGCCTCGCTGGTGCTGCAATCGCAGGCCTTCTTTACCCTGTTCTTCGCCGCGCTGCTGCTGGGCGAGCGCCTGCGCGCGAGCAACCTGCTGGGCCTGCTGGTGGCAGCCGCCGGGCTGGCGTTGATCGGCCTGCAGGGCGGCCAGGCGATGACCCTGGCAGGCTTCGCCCTGACCATTGGCGCCGCGGCGATGTGGGCGCTGGGCAATATCGTCACGCGCAAGCTGGGCCGGGTGAACCTGGTCGGCCTGGTGGTCTGGGGCAGCCTGGTGCCGCCGCTGCCGTTTCTGGGGCTGTCGCTGTGGCTGGAAGGGCCGGCGGCGATCGAAAGCGCGCTGCGCGGCTTCGGGGTGGAGGCGCTGCTGGTGCTGGCCTACCTGGCGTTCGCCGCGACCATTCTCGGCTATGGCCTGTGGAGTCGCCTGCTGTCGCGCTACCCGGCCAGCCAGGTGGCGCCGTTCTCGTTGCTGGTGCCGGTGGTGGGCATCGGTTGCGCGGCGCTGCTGCTGGGCGAACGCCTGGGCGCGCTGCAACTGGTCGGCGCGGCGCTGGTGATGGGCGGGCTGCTGATCAATGTGTGGGGCGGCAAGCTGCTGGAGCGGCTGCGCCTGTGGCGGGCGCAGGGGGCGGCGGGGCTGGAGTGACGGCGTCGGCCGGGCGCCGACGCCAGCGCCGCGCGGATCAGTCCTGGCGGCTGGTGACTTCCAGCAGGTGGTAACCGAATTGGGTCTTCACCGGGCCCTGGACCACGCCGACCGGCGCGCTGAACACCACGGTGTCGAATTCCTTGACCATCTGGCCCGGGCCGAAGGAGCCCAGGTCGCCGCCGTTGCGGCCGGACGGGCAGGTGGAGTTGTCCTTCGCCAGCTGGGCGAAGTCGGCGCCGCCTTCGATGGCGGTTTTCAGTTCGTTGCACTTGTCTTCGCTGGCAACCAGGATGTGACGGGCAGTGGCGCGGGCCATGGGAATACCTCCGTTTGATTGAGGGGCAGAGCCTAACCGAATCGACCGGCCAAGCAAACGCCGCTGCCGCCTGTTCTGTGTCTGCAGCCTGTCGACTAAACTGTTGTCCAATGGCCTAGCCGCGGGCGGCGGGCTTGTGGCACCCACTTTCAGGAGGTCCGGATATGAATACCTTGACCATCGAAGGCTGGCGTAAGGGCAACGGTGAGCAGAAATCCACGCCCATCGGCACCTTTCACTTCCGCGTCAGCGAGGCCGATCACCTACGCCTGGAACGCGCCGAGGAAGAGCTGCAGAAGAGCGGCGGCAAGGACATGATGGTCGATGCCGACATGGCGGCGATGGAGCTGGTCACCCCGGCCGAATGCGGCCCGCTGTCCGATTGCCAGTGGCGGGTCTACCTCAGTGGCGAAGACCGTCGCGGCCAGTTCCACCTGGTCGGCCACCGCGCCAGTGACGGCAGCCTGGTCTACAGCAACGCGGTGATGGTCGACCAGCTCGGCTGATGCCGCCGCGGCCCGCGCTGCCGGATCGCCTCCGGCAGCGCGATGCCTTCACTGCTGCAGCCAGGCCTCGGCTTCCGCCTCGCGGATCGAGTCGAATGCCTTGATCGTCAGGCCGGGAATCAGCGCGCCTTCCATTTGGCTGGCGGTACGCAGCCACTGCTGATCGGCCACCACCGCCACGCGGTCGAACTGGCGGATAAAGCGCAGCAGCTGCGGGATGCGCCCCAGCTCGACGCCCACCGCGCCCAGGGTCGGCCACTCGAAGTTGCCGATGCGATAGAGCATGCGCCCGTGCTCGATACCTTCGGCGGCCTGGGTCAGCTCGTCGAGGGCGGCGCGCATGGCGTCGCTGTCCAGTTTGCCGGCGAAGTCCACATCGAGGCGCTGGTCGCCGTTGCGGGTTACCTTGAACATGGCGGTTCCTCCGTGAGGGATGGGACTATCACCATACGCCCCCTGGCGGCGCAGGGTAATGGGGCGGCCGATAAGCGCGCTGCGCCGCCGCCGGGGGGTAGGCCTGGACGGCGGTAATCGCGCATCATCTGTGCCGTCGGCTTGTTAAGGAGAGTTCCATGCGCTTGTCCCTTTCTGTACTGGTTCTGGCACTGGGCCTGCTCGCCGCGGCGGCGCAGGCGGCCGAGGAGGGTGCGCTGGTCGAGGCGATCAACGCCTATCGCGGCGAGGTGCAGCGCTGCGGCGTGCACGCCTCCGAGCCGTTGCCGCCGCTGGCCAGCGATGCGCGTCTGCTGCTGCCGGCGGCCGGCACCGGTGATCTGCAGCAGGCCTTGAGTGCGGCGGGCTATCCGCTGGTCAACGTGCAGGCCATCAGCCTGTCCGGCCCGCGCGATGCGCAGGCGGCGATGCAGGCGCTGGCGGAAAGTTTCTGCCGGGTGCTGCTCGACCCGCAGTTCGTCGACATCGGCGTCAGCCGCGCCGAGCGCGACTGGCGCATCGTCCTGGCGCGACCGCTGCTCAGCGGCCGTCTGGGCGACTGGCAGGCGGAGGGGCAGAAATTGCTGGAGCAGATCAACGCCGCCCGCGCCCAGGCGCGCCAGTGCGGCGGCCAAAGCTTCGCCGCCGCCGCGCCGCTGGCCTGGAACGCCGAGCTGGGTAGCGCCGCCGAAGCGCACAGCCGGGCCATGGCCAACGGCAACTTCTTCGCCCACCAGGGCCGCGACGGCCGCACCCCCGGCGACCGCGCCGAACTGGCCGGTTATGCCGGCGGCCAGATTGGCGAGAACATCGCCGCGGCGCTGGATACGCCGGCCAAGGTGGTCGAGGGCTGGCTCGCCAGCCCCGGGCACTGCGCCAACCTGATGCACCCGCAGTACCAGGACCTCGGCGCGGCCTACGCCAGCGACCCGCAAAGCGACGTGGGGATCTACTGGACGGCGCTGTTCGGCGGGCGCTGAGCCGGGTCTCAGTGGACGCCGAACACCTCGGCCAGGTGTTGCTGGTAGCGGGCCACGTCGCGCTCGATATTCGGCTGCTTCATCACGTCGGTGCTGAGGAAGGTGGGCAGGGCAGTCATGCCGAGGAACTGGTTGGCCTTGTGGAAGGGGAAGTACACCGCGTCCACGCCCTTGCCTTCGAAGAAGTCGCTGGGGTCGTCGAAGGCCCGCTGCGGGGCGTTCCAGGTCAGCGACAGGAGGTACTGCTTGCCCTGTACCAGGCCGCCGCTGCCGTACTTCTGCGAGGCGTCGGAGCGGGTGCGGCCGTCGTTGGCGTAGAGGCTGCCGTGGCCGGCGGTGAACACCTCGTCGAGGTACTTCTTCACCGTCCAGGGCGCGCCCATCCACCAGCCGGGCATCTGGTAGATCACCACGTCGGCCCAGAGGAATTTCTCCACCTCTTGCGCGACGTCGTAGCCGCCATCGATGAAGGTGGTCTTGATATCGAACCCGGCGCGGTCGAGGAAGGCCGCGGCGGCCTCGTGCAGGGTGGCGTTGTACTGGCCGTTGGAGTGGGCGAACTGCTTGCCGCCGTCGAGCAGAAGGATGTTTTTCATGGCTGTCTCCGCAAAAGAATGGCGGCAGGTTAGCGGCGCACCCGCGCGGGAAACAGAGTGGGTCAGGCAAATGATTGTTGAGTGAAAGGCACGAATGCCCAGCTTTATCCTGCGTTAGAGTGCGACAAACAACGCTTTTGCAGGAGGTCTTGCATGCACGCCTTTATCCTTCACGCCCACACCAGACCGGAGCAGGCCGAGGCCTTCGAGCGCCTGTTCCGCGCCCATGTCGAGCCCAGCCGCGCCGAGCCTGGCTGCATCGAGTACCACATGCTGCGCGACGCGCAGGACCCCACGCTGTTTATCTTCTACGAGGTCTGGGCGTCGCCGGAGGCGTTCGCCGAGCACACGGCGCTGCCGCATATGCGCGCATTCCACGAGAAGCGCATGGACTACCTGCGTCGCGATTTCGAGGTTCGCCAGATCGAGATGCTTAGCCCGGCGAGTGCGGCGCGCGCCTAGTTCGCGATCTGCAGGAGCCAGCTTGCTGGCGATTGTTGTGCTAGCCCGGAGGCAATCCGGGACATACAGGCGCATTCCCCCCCGGATTGCATCGGGGTTATCGGGGAACAGGCGAGGCCGGGCTCAGTGGCTATAGCCCGGCTTCTGGCGAATGGTCTTGAGCAGGTCGTCAGGGCTGATGTGGCCGACCACCTGGGTCGCGGCGCTGCCAGGCTGCGGCAGGCCGAGGATATGCCCCTTCATCTTGCCGACCACGTGCATCTCGCACGGCTTGCAGTCGAACTTCAGGGTCAGCACCTCGTCGCCGTGGATCAGCTGCATCGGCGCGACGCGGGTTTTCACGCCGGTGACGCCCTTGGCCTGCTTGGGGCAGAGGTTGAAGGAGAAGCGCAGGCAGTGCTTGGTGATCATCACCGGCACCTCGCCGGCTTCCTCGTGGGCCTCGTAGGCCGCGTCGATCAGCTGCACGCCGTGGCGATGGTAGAAGTCGCGGGCCTTCTGGTTGTAGACGTTGTAGAGGAAGCTCAAATGCGCCTCCGGATAGACCGGTGCCGGGTTGGTCTCGGCCTTGCGGCTGCCGCGCGGGTGGGCGGCGACGCGTGCCGCGGTCAGCGCCTCGATGGCCTCGCGGCGCAGCGCCTTGAGCTGCGAGTTGGGCACGAAGAAGGCCTGCGGCGCGTCCAGGGTCACGCCCTGGGCGTGGTAGATGGTGGTGCCGAGCTGGATGAGCAGGTCGCGCAGGCCGTCCAGCGCCTGTGCCGGCTTGTTGGCCGGGCCGAAGGGGCCGGGCAGGGCGACCTCGACGCTGACGCCTTCCTCGCTGGTGGCGGTGAGTTTCAACTGCTGCTCGCGCAGCTCGGCCTGCCAGCTGACGCCGATACGGCGTTCGGCGCTGGTCCTCTGCAGGGCCTGCTGCCAGTTGTGGTCGAGGTTGCGCGACAACGGATGATTCGGGCGCAGGCGGAAAAGCCCCTCGGGCATCTCGTTGGGTTCGACGCGGTAGCGGTAGCGCTTCTCGCCTTCCTCCTCGAACTCGCCTTTTAGTTCGGCGATATTGGCGCGAAAACCCACAACCTCGCGCTTGACCAGCACGTTGAGGCCGTCGCCGTTGGACAGCGGCTCATGGGTGACGGCGATCAGGTCGCGCTTGCCCACCTTCTCGACATGACCAACGGAGAGCCCGGTAAAGGTCGGCGAGTCGAAGGCGCCGATGTCCACCTTGCGCTCTGTGACGAAATAGTCGGTGCTGCCGCGGTGGAAGGTCTTGTCCGGATCGGGCAGGAAGAAGTGCGCGGTGCGGCCGCTGGAGGCGCGGGCCAGGTCCGGGCGATCCTCGAGGATGGCGTCGAGCTCCTTGCGGTAATGGGCGGTGATGTTCTTCACGTAGCCCATGTCCTTGTAGCGCCCCTCGATCTTGAACGAGCGCACGCCGGCCTCGACCAGGGCGCGCAGGTTGGCGCTCTGGTTGTTGTCCTTCATCGACAGCAGGTGCTTCTCGTAGGCGATCACCCCGCCTTTTTCATCCTTGAGGGTGTAGGGCAGGCGGCAGGCCTGCGAGCAGTCGCCACGGTTGGCGCTGCGCCCGGTCTGCGCGTGGGAGATGTTGCACTGGCCGGAGAAGGCCACGCACAGCGCGCCGTGGATGAAGAACTCGATGGCCGCGTCGGTGGCCTCGGCAATAGTGCGGATTTCCTGCAGGTTCAGCTCGCGCGCCAGCACCAGCTGGGAGAAGCCGGCCTGATCGAGGAACTTGGCCCGCTCCAGGGTGCGGATATCGGTCTGGGTGCTGGCATGCAGCTCGATCGGCGGAATATCCAGCTCCATCACCCCCATGTCCTGCACGATCAGCGCATCCACACCGGCGTCGTAGAGCTGGTGGATCAGCTTGCGCGCCGGCTCCAGCTCGTCGTCGTGGAGGATGGTGTTGATCGTGGTGAACACCCGCGCGTGGTAGCGGCGGGCGAATTCCACCAGCTCGGCGATCTCGCTCACCTCGTTGCAGGCGTTGTGCCGCGCGCCGAAGCTCGGCCCGCCGATATAGATGGCGTCGGCGCCATGCAGGATGGCCTCGCGAGCGATGGCCACATCGCGGGCAGGGCTGAGCAGTTCCAGGTGGTGTTTGGGCAGGGACATGGCGTTTTCTTTTATCCGGCGGCACGGGCAAGGCGCGCATTGTAGCCGCCTGCCGGGCGCAGGGCACGCCGAGCTGCCGGGTGGTGGAGCCCGCCGTGGCGACGGGCTCTGAAACCTGGGGCCTTACTGGCGCGGAGCGGGGCTGGTAGCGGCTGCGGCCGACCAGACGCGGTAGCGCACCTCGACATCTGCCGGGGCGTAGATCACCAGCGGCAGCTTGCTGTTGTAGCGCACCAGCATGGGCTCGCCACCGACCTGGACGAAGGCCGGCTTGCGGCTGCCGTCGGGGCAGGCCATCAGGGTGCTGACCGCCGGGCCGACCTGGCCCAGCTGGTAGTAGTTGTAGCCCCAGCCTTCGACCGTCTTCTCCTGCCACTGGCCGCCGAGGCGCTGCTGGTTGCAGTCCACTTCCAGGGTCTTGCCGGCGATCAGTTCCACCTTGTGCTCGGCCTCGTTGGCCTGCGCCGGCAGCTCGATGACATGGCGGGCGTAGCCGTCGGCGGCGGCCGGGTAGGGCTTGAGTGCCTCGGGCGTGGCGGCGCAGGCGGCCAGCGGCAGGGCGCAGGCGAGGAGGGCGATCAGCGGCAGTGGGTTCGCGTTCATAAGAGTCCTTGCTTCACAGGCCTTGTGGGCCGTCCGTTGAGGGAAAACCGCCGGGGCGGCGGCGCAGCACAGACCCTTCTGGATAGGCGAAGTTCCGGAGCTTGGCAAGACGGCTGGTCAACCGCACAGGGTTTTCCGCCGCGCAGTGCAATGGGCGCCTCGTGCGGCCTGGCGCGCCTCGTGGGCGTGGCCGGCGGCGGATAAAAAAAGACCGGCTGATTGGGCCGGTCTTTTTCTGGCTGCAGTGGCGTTGTCGTCATGCGCGGGTCTCGATCATCAGGGGCGCTGGATCAGGCCACGCGGCTTTGGATCAGGCGATCCGAGCCACCCTCGGCGACGCGGTTCTGAATCAGGCGATCCGAGCCACCCTCGGCGACTCGGTTCTCGATCAGGCGGTCCGAGCCACCTTCGGCGACGCGGTTCTCAATCAGGCGATCCGAGCCACCCTCGGCGACGCGGTTCTCGATCAGGCGGTCCGAGCCACCCTCGGCGACGCGGTTCTCGATCAGGCGATCCGAGCCACCCTCGGCTACGCGGTTCTCGATCAGGCGGTCCGAGCCACCCTCGGCGACGCGGTTCTCGATCAGGCGATCCGAGCCACCTTCGGCGATGCGGCTTTCGATCAGGCGGTCGGCACCGCCCTCGGCGACAACAGGTTGGGCGGAAGAAGCGGCGAATACGTTGGCTGCCAGTACGGAGAAAGCGAAGCTGAGGATGAGTTGGCGTTTCATGGTGGTGTGCTCCGGGGTGGTTGCTGCTTGGGTATGGAGCAGATGGTACGCAGGTGAATTTTTAAGAGAACTTCATTGACCTGATGGTAACTATCGATGCCGGCAATGGTCGGTGGCACATCCCTGGCGCCGGCCTGACAAGGCATCCTCGGCCCCGTCGCCGGCGGGCCTCGCCTGGACAAGCGGCGCTCGGTGCCAGCGTCACGTCCCGGACGGCGAGCTAGACTGACTGCATTCGGGCTCGGGCTGCCGTGCTCGGCATGCCGGGGCGCTCCCGGCTAGGAGGCGGCGGTGGATAAACGGCAAAGGCCTGGCGCCGGCCTCACACGGCGTCACTTTCTCTATGGCGGCGCCGTGCTCGGCGGTGGCCTGCTGGCCGCGCCGGCCCTGGCGCAGCAGCTCTGTCGGCCCACGGCCGGCGATATCCTCGGCCCCTATTACCGCTTCGGCGCGCCATTTCTGGCGCAGCTGGCCGGGCCGGAAGAGGCGGGCGAGCGGCTGGCGGTCAGCGGCACGGTGCTCAGCGCGGACTGCCGCACGCCGATCGCCAACGCCCTGGTCGAAGTCTGGCAGGCCAACGGCGCCGGCCTGTACGACACCCAGACCCCGGGCAACTACACCGACAAGGGCCGCTTTCACCTGCGCGGCATGCTCTACACCGACGCCCAGGGGCGCTACCGCATCGAGACGGTGATGCCCGGGCGCTACCCGGTGCCGCCGAACCTGCCGGGGCTGGAGCAGTACGGCGGGATCACCCGGCCGGCGCATATCCACTTCCGGGTGATGGAGGCGCTGCACGTGCCGGTGACCCTGCAACTGTACTTCGCCGGCGACCCCCATATCGCCGAGGACCCCTGGGCCAGCCAGCACCCGGACAACGTCATCGCCCTGGAGGCGGATGGCCAGGGCCGGCGCGGGACGTTCGATATCGTGCTGGCCCGGGGGTTCTAGACCGCGCAGCGCTGCAGGCGGTGCATCTGTCAGCCAACTCGGAGGTGTGGCATGGGCCGGATCAGCAGTTGCGAATTGCTCGAGTGGCAAGCGGCGGGGCGCAGTTTCACCCTGCTGGATGTGCGCCGCGAGGCGGCACGGCTGGCGGATGCGGCCGCCATCCCCGGCGCGCACTGGCATGCGCCCGAGACGCTGCTCGCCTGGAAGGATTCGGTGCCGCGGGATAGGCCGGTGGTGCTCTATTGCGCCCATGGCCGCGAAATCAGCCAGGGCATCGCCGCCACCCTCGAAGCGATGGGGCTCGATGCCCGCTACCTGATCGACGGCTTCGCCGGCTGGCGCGATGCCGGTCGGCCCACCGCGGCCCTGTAGCGCTCGGGCTTGCAGCCGGCGCTACCGCTCGCCGCCCTGCCGGTGCTTCCGGTGGCCGGCTTGGGCTATGATGTGCGCCCTCGAATCACCCGGTCCAACCCCAGGTCAGCATGTCCGGCAACGCCCTCTATACCGACCTGTCGGGTTACTACGATCTGCTCTGCGCCGATATCGACTACCAGGCGCAGAGCCACTGCGTGCATCGCCTGCAGCAGCTGTTCGGCAACGGCGGCACGCGCCACCTCGACCTGGCCTGCGGCACCGGCCCGCACGTGCGGCATTTTCTCGATGCCGGCTATGCGAGCGGCGGCCTCGACATCAATCAGCCGATGCTCGATAGAGCCGCCCTGCGCTGCCCGGAGGCACGCTTTGCCCGGCAGGACATGTGCGGCTTCAGCGCGGACGAGCCGCTGGATCTGATCACCTGCTTTCTCTACTCCATCCACTACAGCGCCAGCCTCCAGCGGCTGCAGGCCTGCATCGCCAGCGTGCATGGCGCCCTGGCCGTCGGCGGGCTGTTCTGCTTCAACGCGGTGGACAAGCACAAGATCGACAACGCCTCGTTCGTCTGCCACAGCGCCGAGCATGCCGACGGCCAACTGCGCTTCGGCTCCGGCTGGCACTACCAGGGCGAGGGCGAACGGCAGACGCTGAGGTTGCGCATCGAACGAACGGTGGCCGACGCGACCCAGGTCTGGCACGACGAACACCCCATGGTGGCGGTGAGCTTCGCCGAGCTGCAGGCGCTGCTGGCGCCGTACTTTGAGGTGCAGGTGCTGGAGCACGACTACCAGAAGTTGCTGCCTTGGGACGGCGCCTCCGGCAATGCGCTGTTCGCCTGCGTCAAGCGTTGATGGCGCGACGCCGTCTACCCAGCTGACGCTTTGCTCATCCTCGTTGCGGCTTACCGGCCATGTGCCGCAAGAGGGGTGTGGCTAATTGCCACTTTTGCGAGCTTTGCATAGAGTGTCGCCGCTGTCGCAACGACGGCAGCTTTCAGCCAACAAGGATGAGTCGATATGAAGTTAAAAGCGGTGGGTATGGCGATGGTCTTGGCGCTGGCGGGTTGCGCCAGTTTCCCCGGCGATCAGGTAGCGGAAACCACATTGCCCTCGATGTCGAGCTATCAGCAGCGCCCCGGTGTGTTCGTCGATTTCAATTTTTATCGCGGCGAGGCGGACAGCGCCACGGCCGTCGAAGTACCGCAGGGACGGGATCTGCTCAAACCGCAACTCGAAGCGGCGCTGCGCGACTCCGGGCTCTTCAGTCGCTACACCCTCGACCCGTTCCAGAAGCAGGCGGGCGACTACACCCTCAAGCTGAATGTCTACAACAGCGGCTCGGAAGGTGCGGCCATGGTCAGTGGCATGATCACCGGGTTCACTCTGGGCATCATTCCAGGCAGTGCGAAAGACGAATACACCATGACCTTGCAGGTGCTGGACGATCAGGGCCAACCGCTTCAGGTCGGACAGAACCACGACTCGGTGCGTACCTGGATGGGGCTGGTGTTCATCCCCATGATGGCTTACACCCCGGCCGAGGCCATCAACGACAGTTTCCGCCGTCAGCTCAATGCGCTGCTCAAGCAACTGCTCGACCAGCAGGTGCTTAAGTACGCCCAGGGCCGTTCGCTGCTGATGCGTGGCTGAAGCCAATCGGCGCGCCTGAGGCGCGCCGATCGTTCGCTCAGGGTTTCAACGCCTTGATGAAGGCGGGGTCCTGATACAGTTCGGCCAGCAGTTTTCGCACCAGCGGGTTGTAGGCGTTGGCGGCCGAGGGGATGGCAATGGCGCCGACGAAGCTGCTGTCCCAGACGCTGGTCACGGTCTTGCTGCCGCTGTACAGCGACACATCACCTTCGCGCAGATCGAAGTCCGCACTGATTACGCCATTACCACTGCCCATGCCGGCCGTCAGGCTGTTCTGGCGCAGGCGAACCTGCAGTTGACGTGCGGAGGACGGCGCCAACAGGCCTGCCAGTCGCAGCTCGCCTTCCAGGGCGTGTTGGACATGCTTGCTCAACGAACCTTCGGGGCTGCGAATAGGGTTGGCGCGGGCCGAAACCGAATCCTGTCCCTGATCCGCTACCACGCTCGGCGAACCCATGACGCTCAGCGGCGCTTGTTGCTTGAGGAGTTGGACGTTGTCGAAGTTGGGTTCGTAGCGGGGCATGGTCACGCCACATCCCTGCAGAACGGCGACTGCGGTGGCCAGTAAAGCGATGCGTTTGAGCATATGAATCCTTTCGTGTGATATGTGGAGGGCGGCGATGATAGCGCAATGCTATCTAAGCGTCTCCAGGCGGTGGGAGAAGCAGCAGCGGCAGGAAAACCGCGCCGCGTTTTCCCCGGCGTACCCACTGCGCCGATCCCCCGCGCGGCGGCAAGACGAGACTTCCCGCGCAAAAGCCGGATAATGGCGGCCATTTCGTCTCGCTGCTGTCTGGTACCCCGCATGGAAATCAAGGTCAACTTTCTCGACAACCTCCGTCTCGAAGCCAAGTTCGATGACTTTACGGTGATTGCCGACCAGCCCATCCGCTACAAGGGCGATGGCTCGGCGCCGGGGCCGTTCGACTATTTCCTGGCCTCCTCGGCGCTGTGCGCGGCCTACTTCGTCAAGCTCTACTGCCAGACCCGCGACATCCCCACCGACAATATCCGCCTGTCGCAGAACAACATCGTCGACCCGGAAAACCGCTACCAGCAGATCTTCAAGATCCAGGTCGAGCTGCCGGCGGACATCTCCGAGAAGGATCGCCTAGGCATCCTGCGGTCCATCGACCGCTGCACGGTGAAGAAGGTGGTGCAGGCCGGCCCCGAGTTCGTCATCGAGGAGGTGGCCAACCTCGACGCCGATGCCCAGGCCCTGCTGATGCCGGCGCTGACCGCAGGCCCGGGCACGCGCATCCTCGGCAAGGACCTGCCGCTGGAACAGACCATCGCCAATATGTCGGGCATCCTCGCCGAACTGGGGATGAAGATCGAGATCGCCTCCTGGCGCAACATCGTCCCCAACGTCTGGTCGCTGCATATCCGCGACGCCCAGTCGCCGCTGTGCTTCACCAATGGCAAGGGCGCCAGCAAGGAGAGCGCGCTGGCCTCGGCGCTGGGCGAGTTCATCGAGCGGCTGAACTGCAACTTCTTCTACAACGACCAGTTCTGGGGCGAGGAAATCGCCAACGCGCCCTTCGTGCATTACCCCAACGAGCGCTGGTTCAAGCCCGGCCCCAAGGACGCGCTGCCGGAAGAGATCCTCGACGCGCATTGCCTGGCCATCTACAACCCGGACGGCGAGCTGCGCGGCTCGCACCTGTACGACACCAACTCCGGCAACAAGGCGCGCGGCATCTGCTCGCTGCCCTTCGTGCGCCAGTCCGACGGCGAGACGGTGTACTTCCCCAGCAACCTGATCGAGAACCTGTATCTGTCCAACGGCATGAGCGCCGGCAACACATTGGTCGAGGCGCAGGTGCAGTGCCTGTCGGAAATCTTCGAGCGCGCGGTCAAGCGCGAGATCCTGGAGAACGAGCTGGCCCTGCCGGACGTGCCGCAGCAGGTGCTGGCCAAGTACCCGGCCATCCTTGCCGGCATCCAGGGGCTGGAGGAGCAGGGCTTTCCCGTGCTGGTCAAGGACGCCTCGCTCGGCGGCGAATTCCCGGTGATGTGCGTGACCCTGATGAACCCGCGCACCGGCGGCGTGTTCGCCTCCTTCGGCGCGCACCCGAGCTTCGAGGTGGCGCTGGAGCGCAGCCTCACCGAACTGCTCCAGGGCCGCAGCTTCGAGGGCCTCAACGACCTGCCGCAGCCGACCTTCGAGAGCCAGGCGCTGACCGAGCCGAACAACTTCGTCGAGCACTTCATCGACTCCAGCGGCGTGGTGTCCTGGCGCTTCTTCAGCGCCAGGGCCGACTACGAGTTCGTCGAGTGGGACTTCTCCGGCCACGGCGAGGACTCCAACGCCCAGGAGGCCGCCACCCTGTTCGGCATCCTCGAAGACATGGGCAAGGAGGTGTACATGGCGGTGTACGACGACCTCGGCGCCAACGCCTGCCGCATCCTGGTGCCGGGCTACTCGGAAATCTACCCGGTCGAGGACCTGATCTGGGACAACACCAACAAGGCGCTGCTGTTCCGCTCCGACATCCTCAACCTGCACAGCTTGAGCGACATGCGCCTGAGGAGCCTGCTCAAGAGCCTGGAGCAGTGCGAGGTCGACGACTACACCGACATCACCACCCTGATCGGCGTCGAGTTCGACGACAACACGGTATGGGGCCAGCTGACCATCCTCGAGCTCAAGCTGCTGATCTACCTGGCGCTGAACAAGTTCGACGAAGCCAAGGAACTGACCGAGGCCTTCCTCCAGTACAACGACAACACGGTCGAGCGCGGCCTGTTCTACCAGGCGCTCAACGTGGTGCTGGAAGTGCAGCTGGACGACGAGCTGGACATGGCCGACTTTGAGCCCAACTTCCGCCGCATGTTCGGTAACGAGCGGATGGACGCGGCCATCGGTTCGGTCAATGGCAGCGTGCGGTTTTATGGCCTGACCCCGACCAGCATGCAGCTCGAAGGCCTCGACAAGCACCTGCGCCTGATCGACAGCTACAAGAAGCTGCACGCGGCGCGGGCCAGGGCGGCGGGTCTGTAGCGCCGGGTAGGGTGGATGACGCTCTTTTCATCCACCAACCGGGGGCCAAGCTTATCCGGGGCGTTCACTAGAAAGGCTCGCCCAACGCAGGGTGGAAAACCGCGCGGCGTTTTCCACCACAGCCCTTCATTCCCCAAAGCCCTGGTCCTCAGGCGAGGGGCCTACGCACCAGTCCCTGTCGTAAATCCCCATTGCCACCGCCCGGTGAAAGCTCGAATAGGGCCAGTCCGCCAGGCGCTCGACGTGGCCGTGTTTCAGCGGGTTGTAGTGGATGTAATCGAAGTGGCGCTGGTAGTCCCGTTCGTCCCGGATCAGATGTTCCCAATAGCGCCGCTGCCAGATGCCTCGTTCCCCGCGTCTGCGCTGCGTCGCAGTGGTGGGTTCGGTGGCCGGCAAGCGTTTGGCGAAGGCGAACTTGATCACCTTCCAGCGCAGGGCAAAGTCGGCATCGTCGGGTGGCAGCGTCCACAGGCAGTGCATATGCTCGGGCAGCACCACCCAGGCGTCGATATGGAAGGGATGACGTGCCCGAGTAGCGCGCACCGTCTCGCGCAACAGGTCGATTTCGCGAATCAGCAGATCGCTGCTGCGATCGCGCAGGTTGACGGTGAAGAAGTAGGTGGCGCCGGGAGCGAGGGCGCGGCGGTAGTCGGGCATGGCGGCTCATCCTTGAGCGGTGGGATGCTTGAACCATGGTGGACAAGCTTCGCGTTGTCCACCCTGCGAACTACTTGACGCTGTCCAGGCGTTTGTCGGTGAACACGCAGACCACCCCGGCGCGGTTGTGCATCACCTCGTGGTTGAAGTCGCAGTAAGCGGCAGCAACGCTGAGCGCCGCTTGCTCGCTGATCAGCTGGTCGTTGTCCGGGCGGAACCAGGCCATCTGCCCGGCCTTGCAGCGCTCGGCCTGCGGATCGGTGTTGTAGATGCACAGCTTGTTGGTGACATCTTCCTGTTCCTTGTCGAAGCAGGCCGTCAGGGAAAGAGCGGCAGCGCTGAGCAGGCAGAGGCGGGTGAGGGTATGCATGTGGGGCTTCTCCGCAGTGATTAGGTCGTGCGGCTTAGGGGAGCAAAGGTGCAGAAGGTTCCCTAGGCCGATTGCGCCGAGTGTGCGGGTGAGAATCCCGTCGTTGTTCGAGCCGGCGCCGAGTGTTGCCCGGCGCCGTTGTCTGGAGTCTCAAGCCGGTTCCGCGACCCGCTCAGTCTGCAACTCCCGCTGCAGTTCCACCACCAGCGCATCGACCCGACTCAGCGCCTGCGCCACCGAGGTGGCCAGCAGCTCGCCGCCCACTTCCTGGCCCTCGATGGCGATCTGGTGCACGCGGGTGATGCCGATAAAGCCGAGGGCGGTGATCAGGCTCGACTCCAGGTGGTTCATGTGCGCCATCGCACCGCCGGCGTCGAAGCCGACCCCGCCGCGGGCGCTGAGGATCACGGCGTGCCGCGGCCGGTCGGACAGCAGCGGTACATAGGGATCGAGCGGCTTGCTGGCGTCGAAGGCCACGGTTCTGTCGGTGCGCACTATCTGGTCGATCCAGGCCTTGAGCGCGGCCGGCATGCTGAAGTTGTACAGCGGCGCGCCGATCACCAGCACGTCCGCAGCGATCAGCTCGTCGATCAGCCGGTCGCTCTCCGCCAGGGTGTCGCGCATCCACGGCTCGCGCTGCGGCTCCGCGGTGAAGGCGGCGGCGATCCAGTCGTGGTCGATGAAAGGTGGCGGGTTCTGGCCGATGTCGCGGTAGGTGAGGCTGTCCTGTGGGCGGCGGGCCCGCCACTGGCCGACGAAGTGCTGGCTGAGGTGGCGGCTGTGCGAGCCGTGCAGGTCCTTGCCGGCGAGGCCGGGGCGGGCGCTGGCGTCCAGGTGCAGGATGTGGGGCATGTCGCATCTCCTTTACGAAGTTGAACTCATCTGTGTTTCGCAGCAGACTCAGGCTAAGTTGCAGCCTGCATGGGCGACAAACGACGATTATTTTCCGTTACGGATGAGAGAGGTTCATGTATGGCGCAGCGCTGGTTACCTTCGCTATCGGCCTTGCGGGCCTTCGAGGCGGCCGCGCGCCATGAGAGCGCTAAGCGGGCCGCCGAAGAGCTCTCGGTGACCGCCACGGCGATCAGCCACCAGATCCGCGCACTGGAGGAATCGCTCGGCGTCGCGCTGTTTCTGCGCAAGCCCAGGCAGCTCGAACTGACCACCCAGGGCCGCGAGCTGCGGCAGGTGCTGGAAACCGCCTTCGACAGCATCAGCGCCACGGTCGAACGGCTCAGCGCGGTGCCCAGTCGCCAGGCCATCACCCTCAGCACCACGCCCGCGGTAGCGATGCGTTGGCTGCTGTCCTGGGTCTGCCTGCTGCGCGAGGCCCACCCGACCATCGACCTGCGCATCCACGCCTCGCACGAGCCGGTGGCGCTGGATGGCGTCACCGCGGACATCGCCATCCGCTACGGCGACGGCCGCTGGCCGGGGCTGGTGGCGGAGAAGCTGTTCGACAACAGCTTCATCCCCACCTGCAGCCCGCTGCTCGGCCTGCACGATGCCGCCGAGCTGCCCAGGCACTCGCTGATCCACTTTCGCAACCAGGCCGCGGTTTCCTCGCCGCTGGACTGGGCCCTGTGGCAGAAGCAGGCCCAGGTGCCGGGGCTGGACGTCAACGCCGGGTTGGTGTTCTCCGACGAGACCCACGCCGTCTCGGCCGCCATCGGCGCCCAGGGCGTGGCGCTGATGAGCCGCCAGCTGATCGAGGACGAGCTGAGGGAAGGGCGCCTGGTGCAGCCCTTCGGCCCGGAAATTGAGGGCAAGCCGTTCTTTCTGGTGTACCCGGAAAGCCGCAGGAACGATCCGACCATTCGGGCGGTGAGGGATTGGGTGATGGCGGTGCCGGGTGGGTTGTGTACCTTGTAGGCTGCTGAGTTAGGGGCGCTCCGAAATAGTCGTCATTCCCGCGCAGGCGGGACAGCGGCTTTATCGCTGAACAGCGCTTGCGCTGGCCCGAAGGGGAATAATCCAGAACTTCCGGAGTACCTGGGCTCCCGCCTTCGCGGGAGTGACGGTATATCGCCTTTCCAGAACTTCCCTAGAGGTGACTTTGGTAGTGCAAGGGGGGATGACGCTTTTTCATCCGCCATTTGGGGGATGGCTATCCCTTTATGCCTTTCGCCGTATCCCCGCGTTCGGGCGTCCGGATCGTAGGGTGGATGACGCTTTTTTCATCCACCATCAGCGGTGATCCGGGATGTTCGCTACAAGCGCTCAACGCGGGGGATATCAGAGGCGTGGTCCTGGTATCAGTAGGTGCTGTACTTCTTATCGACCTTACGTTTTTCCAGCGTGTAGGCAGCGAGGTCGATTTCGCCGCTGGCGAGGCGTTCGTCCAGCGCACTTACTTCGCGATCCTGCAGCTTGGCGACATGCGCCTTGGTGGCATGGTAATTGATCGTTTCGGATGCGTCGTAACCGCTGACCGGGTCCCACAGGATCGACAGCGGCCAGAACAGCAGGTTGACCACGCCCAGCCCATATTCGCGGCCATAGAAGGAGCCGCCACCGGGCAGCAAACCAAGAGCGGCAGCGGTGCCCGGGTTCTTTTCCTGAACCGCCTGCCCGCGAGCTTCGTATTGGCGCAGCTCTGTCTTCTGCTGGGAGTTCAAGCCACTTGCGCAGCCGGAACACAGAACGACCAGACCCATGGCCAACAACATACGTTGCGCTTTCATGCGCTTACTCCTTTTTCCTTGTTTATTTGATGGCGCTGTAAAAGCGCGGCGCGATGATATCACTTTGATATCCATTGGCCAGGTGGTGGGGCGGCTTGGTGTACATACGTCGCCTCTATATCGTCTGGACTAGCGGTTCCGCTCTTACGGCGGGTCACTTTTGGCATCGCCCGGATGGCCGGCCCCGCCAAAAGTAACCAAAAGGTCTAGCCCCACCATCCGGGTCTGGCTGCGCCAGACTTGACTCGCTTTGCTCGCCCTGCGGGCCAGCCTGCGGCTGTTACTCCGCTGCGCTCCGTTTCCTCGCTGCATCGTTGCTCCGGGGTCGGCGTAAAAGGGCCGTCCCTGGCCCTTTACGCCTTTCGCCGCATCCATGCGGCTCACCCCCTGCGCAACGATTCCGCTCGGCCTCCTGAAGGGGCGCTTGGCGTCGTCTGCGAGATTGTGGATGGAACAGCAAAAGCCGAATGCGACAGTTATTGCCGGAGGTGGTTTGGTTATCACGGTGGACAAGCTTCGCGTTGTCCACCCTACAGGACCGCAACCCCGCGTTCGGGCGTCCAGACCGTAGGGTGGATGACGCTTTTTTCATCCACCATCAGCGTTTATCCGGGCTACTCGCTCCCGGCGTACATACGCCGCTTCTTTATCGTCTGGACTAACGGTTCCGCCCTTACGGCGGGTTACTTCTGGCAGACGCCCCAGAAGTAACCAAGAGGTCTTGCCCCTTGCATCCGGCCCGACTTCGTCGGGTTCCCTCGCTCCATCGCTGCTCCAGAGGCCCGCCGCGAAGGGCCATCCCTGGCCCATCGCGGCTCTCGCGGCATCCATGCCGCTCAACCCCTTACACAACGATTCCACTCGGCCTCCTGATGGGGCGTTTGGCGTCGTCTGCGAGATCGTGGATGGAACAGCAAAAGCCGAATGCGACAGTTATTGCCGGAGGTGGTTTGGTTATCACGGTGGACAAGCTTCGCGTTGTCCACCCTACAGGACCGCAACCCCGCGTTCGGGCGTCCAGACCGTAGGGTGGATGACGCTTTTTTCATCCACCATCAGCGGTTATCCGGGCTACTCGCTGACGGGGCGTTTGGCGTCGTCTGTGACGATTGGCGCTCCAGAACCATAAGAAGCCGCAATGCTTTGGCTCTGCTTTTTTGGATTTTCCTACACGGACAGCTTAGGCGACTCGGTCTCTGAATCCCGTCAGGAGGCCGAGTGGAGGTGCTGTGGAGAGGGGCGTTTGGCATGGATGCCAAACGAGGAGTGATGGGCCAGGGATGGCCCTTCGCGACGACCCTCGGAACAGCACCGGAGCGAGGGGAGTTGAGCGCAGCGAAACCCGGATGTCGGGCGCGCTTTCTCTTTGGTTACTTTCTCTTTTGCGCGAGCAAAGAGAAAGTGACTCGCCGTAAGGGCGAAACCGGTAATGGAGGGAACCGATAAATCGTGGACTGTCCCCAATTACCCTTAATTCGAAGCATAGGGGGAGGTTTTGAAATCTTTAATTTTTATCTTTGATAAGTTGCTCTTGGATTTTTTGCCATGCGGGGTCGCTAGCTATTATTAAACTGCATAGGTCTCCTGCGCTGTCTTTGTTGATCATTTCAAGAGTTCCAGCAGATTGGGTGCGGTAATGGTTATGCATTTTTTTAACGCGATCCAATATTGGAATTATTTGAGATGTTACTTTGTTTAGGTAGTCTTGGATGTCAGATAGAGATGTTGGTATTTTGTAGCCATTAGGGCTGCTCGCAATTATGACGCTTTCGTCTCGAAGTTTTGCAATTCCTCCAGTGCGTAGCATTTGTTGCGTGATGTCGGTGAGTCCAATACTTTTCAAGTGATCCTCTATTTCTCCCGTGCTTATATAGTTGGACATTCCTTCTAGTGTGTTTTTGAAAAGCAAAAATTTCAGTATCGCCGTTTGTAGTCTTTTAGATTGATCAGCAGATTCTGGTGTTTTAGAAAGGTAGTCATATGCGCTTTTTATAGCGATTTCGTATACCTTTCGGTCTTGGGGGTTTGATGATTTAGATTGGGGAGGTGATGTGTATCTGATTGGCCACTCAATAAACGAGCTCTGCTTTTCTCTGATTTGATCTAAATACTCCAGAGCTACATGTGGTGGGCATTTTTCTTCGTATATGTGCGCTATCGTGCCCGCATAGAAGTCTGCTACTTGAATTAATATAGAGTTATGGCTCTTTGCTGTTCCGAAGGCTGAGGTAGAGTCGATTAAATCAAATTTCCTGTTGACGTACGTTTCTAGCGAAGATTTGAATTCTGGTGATCCATGTTCATCAGCTAGTACCTCAATGGTGGGATATGTTTCGTATAGGTTTTTATATAGTATGCTGGTTCCATATTTTATGAAGGATCTTTTATGCTTAAGGCCGTTATCTGGGTATATTTCGGCTTTGTTTATTGCGATAACTTCGAGCCTTATTTCTAGCTTGGCTAGGTCTTCTAGTATTTGCTTTCTGCGGTTATGGCTTTTGTGTCCGACGTTGCTTGATTTTATTTCGCTTGTTTTGAAGTGTCTTTCTCTTATTGTTTCAGCAATTTTTTCATTTTGCTTTAAATTGTGTTCTGAGCTAATTACTGCGCATACTACATAGTATTCTGATGTTCCGTCCTTCTCTGTGTTTAAGCTTGTATTTCCCGACTCGTCGACATATGCGTAATGTTTTTCAGTAAGCATATATTCCTCGCCCATAAAAAACCCCGCACTAGGCGGGGCTTTTTATTCAGCTTCATTCCCAACATCCCTGGCAGGTGTAGGGTCAATCTACTCTGATGTCAGCGAGCCATCAATCCCAGCTCAACGCCCCACCAGTCTGATACTCGATCACGCGGGTCTCGAAGAAGTTCTTCTCCTTCTTCAGGTCCATGATCTCGCTCATCCACGGGAAGGGGTTGGTGGTGCCCGGGTACTCTTCCTTCAGGCCGATCTGGGTCAGGCGGCGGTTGGCGATGAATTTGAGGTAGTCCTCCATCATCGCGGCGTTCATGCCCAGTACGCCGCGCGGCATGGTGTCGCGGGCGTATTCGATCTCCAGCTGGGTGCCCTGCAGGATCATCTGGGTCGCTTCGTCCTTCATCTGCGCGTCCCACAGGTGCGGGTTCTCGATCTTGATCTGGTTGATCACGTCGATGCCGAAGTTCAGGTGCATGGATTCGTCGCGCAGGATGTACTGGAACTGCTCGGCGACGCCGGTCATCTTGTTGCGGCGGCCCATGGAGAGGATCTGGGTGAAGCCGCAGTAGAAGAAGATGCCTTCCAGCACGCAGTAGTAGGCGATCAGGTTGCGCAGCAGTTCCTTGTCGGTCTCCACGGTGCCGGTGTTGAACTGCGGGTCGGAGATGGCGCGGGTGTACTTCAGGCCCCAGCTGGCCTTCTTCGCCACGCTCGGGATCTCGTGGTACATGTTGAAGATCTCGCCTTCGTCCATGCCGAGCGATTCGATGCAGTATTGGTAGGCGTGGGTGTGGATCGCCTCTTCGAAGGCCTGGCGCAGGATGTACTGGCGGCATTCGGGGTTGGTGATCAGGCGGTACACGGCCAGGGCCAGGTTGTTGGCCACCAGGGAGTCGGCGGTGGAGAAGAAGCCGAGGTTGCGCATGACGATGCGGCGCTCGTCCTCGGTGAGGCCGTCGGCGCTCTTCCACAGGGCGATGTCGGCGTTCATGTTGACCTCTTGCGGCATCCAGTGGTTGGCGCAGCCGTCGAGGTATTTCTGCCAGGCCCAGTCGTACTTGAAGGGCACCAGCTGGTTGAGGTCGGCGCGGGCGTTGATCATGCGCTTCTGGTCGACCTGCACGCGGGCGGCGGAGCCTTCCAGTTCGTCCAGGCCTTCCTGGATGTCGAGCTGGTCGAGCGCGGCCTTGGCGCGGGCGACCGCGGCGCTGTCGTCGGCGGCGACGGCGCGGGCTTCGTGGGCGGCGGCGTCGCCGGCCTGGTCGAGCTTGTCGAGGCTCATGTCCGCGACCTGCGGGTTGTGCTTGCTTGCGGCGGCTGCTTCGGCGCCGTCTTCCTTGTCGAATTCATCCCAGCTCAGCATGGCTTGGCTCCTGCGTGAGGGCCGGTGAAAGGCCGGCCTGTATGGATATACAGATGTTTTGATTATGTTCCGTTGCGTACAGCGCGCAAGGGCAAAACGGGTACCGCTGGTCAGGGCGGCGGCGGGTGGCCTGCCGCTCTGGCCGGTGCCCCTCGACCCGGTGGGGAGGAGGGGCGGGAATTGGTGGGGAGGGGCTGTTCTGGTTGCTGTAGCAGCGGGGCGTTCCGCGAGATGCGCGGCTGAAGCCGCTGCTACAGGGCGCAATAGAACAGCTTTTTCCTCTCCCTAACCCTCTCCCGCAAGCGGGAGAGGTGTGTTGCTTTGGATCTGTGCTTTGGGCTCGACGGTCGAGCGCGTAGCTGAGCGAGTGAGCGCTAGGCGCCTGGTAGGTCGGAGCCCCTGAGCGTACGACTGTACGTGATGGGGGCCGACCTGCCAGGCAACGACGCGGGCGCCGCTCAGATGCGTGCGCTTACTGGCACGCCTCGCAGTCCGGCTCGTCGATGGCACAGGCCTTGGGTACCGGTGCCGGCGCCGGGGCGGCTTGCTCCGGGGCCTTGGCCGGTGCGGCGCTAAGGCCGCTGTCGCCACCGCTGGACACCGCGTTGAGCTTGCCGGTGTTGATGGTGGACTTCTCGGTGCTGGTGGCGGCCAGGGCACGGAGGTAGTAGGTGGTCTTCAGGCCACGGTACCAGGCCATGCGGTAGGTCACGTCCAGCTTCTTGCCGCTGGCGCCGGCGATGTACAGGTTCAGCGACTGGGCCTGGTCGATCCACTTCTGGCGGCGGCTGGCGGCGTCGACGATCCACTTGGTCTCCACCTCGAAGGCGGTGGCGTAGAGGTCCTTCAGGTCCTGCGGGATGCGCTCGATCTGCTGCACGGAGCCGTCGTAGTACTTCAGGTCGTTGACCATGACGCTGTCCCACAGGCCGCGGTTCTTCAGGTCGCGCACCAGGTAGGGGTTGATCACGGTGAACTCGCCGGAGAGGTTCGACTTCACGTAGAGGTTCTGGTAGGTCGGCTCGATCGACTGCGACACGCCGGTGATGTTGGCGATGGTCGCGGTCGGCGCGATGGCCATGATGTTGGAGTTGCGGATGCCTTTCTGCACGCGCTCGCGCACCGGCGCCCAGTCCAGCGACTCGGTCAGGTCGACGTCGATGTACTTCTGGCCGCGGGCCTCGATCAGGATCTGCTGCGAGTCGAGCGGCAGGATGCCCTTGCTCCACAGCGAACCCTCGAAGGTGGAGTAGGCGCCGCGCTCGTCGGCCAGGTCGCAGGAGGCCTGGATGGCGTAGTAGCTGACCGCTTCCATGGACTTGTCGGCGAACTCGACGGCGGCATCGGAGCCGTAGGGGATGTGCTGCAGGTACAGCGCATCCTGGAAGCCCATGATGCCCAGGCCGACCGGTCGGTGCTTGAAGTTGGAGTTCTGCGCCTGCGGCACGCTGTAGTAGTTGATGTCGATGACGTTATCGAGCATGCGTACCGCGGTCTTGACGGTCTTCTCCAGCTTGGCGGTGTCCAGCTTGCCGTCGACGATGTGGTTGACCAGGTTCACCGAACCCAGGTTGCACACGGCGATCTCGTCCTTGTTGGTGTTCAGGGTGATCTCGGTGCACAGGTTGGAGCTGTGCACCACACCCACGTGCTGCTGCGGGCTGCGCAGGTTGCACGGGTCCTTGAAGGTCAGCCAGGGGTGGCCGGTCTCGAACAGCATCGAGAGCATCTTGCGCCACAGGTCCTTGGCGGCGATGGTCTTGAACAGCTTGATCTTGCCGTACTCGCAGAGGGCTTCGTAGTACTCGTAGCGCTCCTCGAAGGCCTTGCCGGTGAGGTCGTGCAGGTCCGGCACTTCGCTCGGGCTGAACAGGGTCCAGGGGCCGTCGTCGAACACGCGCTTCATGAACAGGTCGGGAATCCAGTTGGCGGTGTTCATGTCGTGGGTGCGGCGGCGGTCGTCGCCGGTGTTCTTGCGCAGCTCGAGGAATTCCTCGATGTCCATGTGCCAGGTTTCCAGGTAGGCGCACACCGCGCCCTTGCGCTTGCCGCCCTGGTTGACCGCCACGGCGGTGTCGTTGACCACCTTGAGGAAGGGCACGACGCCCTGGGATTTGCCGTTGGTGCCCTTGATGTAGGAGCCCAGCGCGCGCACCGGGGTCCAGTCGTTGCCCAGGCCGCCGGCGAATTTGCTCAGCATGGCGTTGTCATGGATGGCGCTGTAGATGCCCGACAGGTCGTCCGGCACGGTGGTCAGGTAGCAGGACGACAGTTGCGGACGCAGGGTGCCGGCGTTGAACAGGGTCGGGGTCGACGCCATGTAGTCGAACGAGGACAGCAGGTTGTAGAACTCGATGGCGCGGTCTTCGCGGTTCTTCGGCTCTTCGATGGCCAGGCCCATGGCCACGCGCATAAAGAAGATCTGCGGCAGTTCGAAACGCACGCCGTCCTTGTGGATGAAGTAACGGTCGTACAGGGTCTGCAGGCCCAGGTAGGTGAACTGCTGGTCGCGCTCGTGGTTGATCGCGGCGCCCAGCTTGGCCAGGTCGTAGCCCTTGAGCTTGGCGTCGATCAGCTCGAACTCCACGCCCTTTTCCACGTAGGCCGGCAGCGCCTTGGCGTACAGCTCGGCCATTTCGTGGTGGGTGGCGCTGGCGGCCACGCCGAGGAAGCTCAGGCCTTCGGCGCGGATGTTGTCCATCAGCAGGCGGGCGGTGACGTAGCTGTAGTTCGGCTCGCGCTCGACCAGGGTACGGGCGGTCATCACCAGGGCGGTGTTGACGTCCTTCTCATTGACGCCGTCGTAGAGGTTCTTCAGGGTTTCGCGCTCGATCAGCGCGCCGTCGACTTCGGCCAGGCCTTCGCAGGCTTCGCTGATGATGGTCTGCAGGCGGCCCATGTCCAGCGGCTGCAGGCTGCCGTCGGCGGCGGTGATGCGGATGCTCGGGTGCGGCTGGGCGATCTCGCCGGCGCTGGCGTTCTTGCGCTTGGCGGCCTGGGCTTCGCGGTAGATCACGTAGTCGCGGGCGACCTTCTGCTCGCCGGCGCGCATCAGGGCCAGTTCGACCTGGTCCTGGATCTCTTCGATATGGATGGTGCCGCCGGACGGCATACGGCGCTTGAAGGTGGCGGTGACCTGCTCGGTCAGGCGCGCGACGGTGTCATGGATACGCGACGAGGCGGCGGCGGTGCCGCCTTCCACTGCGAGGAACGCCTTGGTGATGGCCACGGTGATCTTGTCGTCGGTGTAGGGGACGACGGTGCCGTTACGCTTGATCACGCGCAGCTGGCCGGGCGCGGTGGCGGCCAGATCCGGGGTGGAATCGGCGCCCTGCGGCACGCTGGCCGGCGAGTTCTCGCGAGAAGTGTCGGTATGCATGGGGATCTCCGTGTTCTGTCATTTGTTTGTTGGACGCCACAGCAGTAGATGCCGTGCCATGTCCACCGTTCATTCCATTTCAACAACTGCACCGCACGCGGCACGAGGCCGGAGGCGGGCGACTTGCAAAGCGGTCAGGATGGGCACGATTTGGAGTGCCGTCCTGGCGCAAAAGTCTCGGTGGGGCAGTGCTGCACCCCGCCTACTAGATATAGTGGTCGGCTTGCGGCGTTGGCCGCGGCCTTACCGGCACGCAGAGGCACCAGGGTGCGGCTCTGCGGCTGCGCCCCGGCACCGCCGGGACGCGCGTATAAACAGCTGGTCGACACACCGGGACAAGCTTGGGAAAAGGGCTTGCGCGAGTCGTTCTTCTTGTGTTCGGTGGCCCGTGTTAACCCAACATCTGGTGGGTGCTGAGCGATGGGGATACAAGATAGTGCGCTGTTTGCGGCAATGCAAGGAGGCTGGGCAAGAACATCCTGTGGATAACTTGTGGGTGTTTTGTGGGTGAATCGCGCGGCATCCGGGCGAGCCCCCATGCTGCCTGGCTCTGACCGTTCGTCGTTGCCGGCGAGGGCGTCTCGCGGGTTTTGCGAGGGTGCCGAAGGGGTCGCAGGTTAACACTACATCTAGTGTTATTGCAGCTTGATGGCATGAGCTGTGCAGTGCCTGGGCGGTTGTTACAATGCCGGCATTTTCCGGTCGCGGCAGTCGAGAGAGGATGAGGGCGTGGAGCAAGAAGCGTGGCAGATCCTGATTGTCGAGGACGACCAGCGCCTGGCGCAGTTGACCCGTGAATACCTCGAAGGCAACGGCCTGCGCGTGGCCATCGAGGCCGACGGCGCCCTGGCGGCGGCGCGGATCCTGGCCGAGCAGCCGGACCTGGTGATCCTCGACCTGATGCTGCCCGGCGAGGACGGCCTGAGCATCTGCCGCAAGGTGCGCGCCGGCTACCCGGGGCCGATCCTGATGCTCACCGCGCGCACCGACGACATGGACCAGGTGCTGGGCCTGGAGATGGGCGCCGACGACTACGTGTGCAAGCCGGTGCGCCCGCGCGTGCTGCTGGCGCGCATTCGCGCCCTGCTGCGGCGTCGCGAGGGCGTCGAGGCCGAGCGCGACGAGGGCGAGCCGCGGCGCCTGCAGTTCGGCCCGCTGGCCATCGACAACGCCATGCGCGAGGCCTGGCTGGGCGAGCAGGGCATCGAGCTGACCAGCGCCGAGTTCGACCTGCTCTGGCTGCTGGCGGTCAACGCCGGACGCATCCTCTCGCGCGAGGAAATCTTCACCGCCCTGCGCGGCATCGAGTACGACGGCCAGGACCGCTCCATCGACGTGCGCATCTCGCGCATCCGGCCGAAGATCGGCGACGACCCGATGCACCCGCGGCTGATCAAGACGGTACGCAGCAAGGGCTACCTGTTCGTCGCCGAGGCGGCGCAGGCCATGGCATGAACTCCATCTTCCTGCGCATCTACGGCGGCATGCTGGCCGCCCTGGTGCTGGTGGCGCTGCTCGGCGTCGGCACCCTGCACCTGGTCAACGAGGTGCGCGCCGACCAGTACCGCGAGGGCCTGGCGCGCGGCACCTTCCGCCTGATGGCGGACAACCTGGCGCCGATGAACGAGGTGGAGCGCAAGCGCGCCCTGGCGGTGTGGTCGCGCCTGCTCGGCATCCCGCTCAGCCTGCAGAGCCTGGATCAGGCGCAGCTCGACAGCAGCGCGCGCAACCGCCTGCAGCGCGGGCAGATCCTGGTGCAGCAGACCGGGCCGCACTCGGCCAAGGTCCACGGCCTGCTCAGCGAGCACGAGCCGCTGCTGCTGACCGGCGAGATCCAGCAGATCAGCGAGCAGCTGGCGCGCGCCACCAACTACCTGCTGATCGACGAGCTGATCCGCCACCCGGTGGACGAGCAGCCCAGGCGCCTGGCCGAGCTGAAGGCGGCCAAGCAGTTCGGCTTCGACCTGCGTCTGGTGCGCCTGGAGGACGCCGGTCTCGACCTCGACCAGCGTCGCCGCATCGACGAGGGCGACACGGTGATGGCCCTCGGCAAGGGCGGCGACTCCATCCATGTGTTCTCCGGCATAGTCGATACGCCCTGGGTGCTGGAGATCGGCCCGCTGTACCAGATGAACCCCTACCCGCCGCAGCTGCTGGTGCTGATCGGCGCCCTCGGCCTGAGCCTGATCGGCCTCATCGTCTACCTCCTGGTGCGCTCGCTGGAGCAGCGCCTGCGCGGCCTGGAAGGCGCCGCCACGCGCATAGCCAGCGGCCGCCTGGACGCCCGCGTGCCGGCCCGCGGCGCCGACTCGGTGGGGCGCCTGGCGAGCAGTTTCAACGCCATGGCCGAGCACCTGCAAAGCTCACTGAGCATCCAGCGCGAGCTGGTGCGCGCGGTGTCCCACGAGCTGCGCACGCCGGTGGCGCGGCTGCGCTTCGGCCTGGAGATGATCGCCGATGCGGGCAGCGAGACGGCGCGGCGCAAGTACATGGACGGCATGGACAGCGATATCCAGGACCTCGACAAGCTGGTCGACGAGATGCTCACCTACGCGCGCCTGGAGCAGGGCTCGCCGGCGCTGAACTTCCAGCAGGTCGAGCTGCAGGCGCTGATCGACCAGGTGATCGAGGAGCTGGCGCCGCTGCGCGCCAGCGTGCGGGTCGAGCGCGGGGCGACCCTCAGCGTGCAGGAAGACGGCACCTGCTGGGTCGAAGCCGAGCCGCGCTACCTGCACCGGGCGCTGCAGAACCTGGTGAGCAACGCCATGCGCTACGCCGAGTCGCGCGTGCTGATCAGCTGCCAGGTGGGCCACAAGCGCTGCCGCATCGACGTCGAGGACGACGGCCCGGGCGTGCCGGAGGAGGCCTGGGAACGGCTGTTCAGCCCCTTCCTGCGCCTGGACGACAGCCGTACCCGCGCCTCCGGCGGGCATGGCCTGGGGCTGTCCATCGTGCGACGGATCATCTACTGGCACGGCGGCCGCGCGCAGATCGGTTGCAGCGCCAGCCTCGGCGGCGCGCGTTTCAGCCTGGTGTGGCCGCGGCGTCAGGGCGAGTAGGGTAGCGGCCGGTGCTGGGCCTGGTGCGCAGGGCGCACCCTACGGACGGCGGGCGGCTTGTAGGGCGTCGCGGGGCCACCTAGGCCGCGCGCACCGCTTATAAGGCAGGTACGGCCACCAGGCTCAAGACCTTGCCCTCGAACAGGACGAACTGGCCGTCCAGCTCGGCGCCGGCGCGCCAGTCCGCGTTGAGGTCGAGCAGCAGGCGCAGGCGCGCGCCGTCCTGATCCAGGTCGAGCACTTCGGCATCCTGGAAATAGAAGCGGGTCAGGGTCAGCGGGTAGAGTGCCTTGAACAGGCTTTCCTTGAGCGAGAAGCTCAGGCCGATGCGCTGGGCGCGGGCCGCGTCGTCCAGGCCGTCGAGGCGCTCCAGCTCCGCGGGAGTGAGGATCTCGCCCTGCAGGCGCAGGGCGCGCTCGACGGGCAGCAGCTGCTCCACGTCCAGGCCGATGGCGCGCCACTGCCGGGCATGGCCGACCAGCGCTGCGGCCCAGCCGTCGCCGTGGGTGATGGAGCCGGTTATGCCGCCCGGCCACTGCGGCGCACGGTCGGCGCCGACGGCCGGCACGCGGGCCACGCCGGTCAGCTGACGCAGCGCCTCGCGGGCGCACAGGCGACCGGCCAGGTATTCGCTCTGGCGCTTGGCCACGCCGCGCACCGGGGCGATATCGCAGCGGACGAAGTCGTCCGCGGCCAGTCGCGCCGGGTCGAAGCGGGTGCTGATTAGCCGCGTGCCGGGCAGCGGGCGGGGCAGCGGGTCGCGGTCGTCGAGGGGGCTGCAGCAGGCGGGGTGGTAGGCGTTCATGGCGCGATTGTGCCGCGGTGCGGACCGCCCAGTCATCCGCCGTTTACATTTCTTTGCAGGCAGGTAACAAAGCTAAACGGACGCTGCCCGGGGCTTTTGTCAGACTGGCTAGGCATTCCCCAGGGAGTGCAGGTGAGGTTGTAGTCAGTGCCTGGCACTGACGTTTTCTCCGAGTTCGAGAACGGTAGCCCGATTGGGCTGCCGTTTTTTTTGGGCGCTGCGTAGGGTGGATCACGCTTCACCGATCCACCGCTCTGGTGGATGTAAAAAGCGACATCCACCCTACGGCCTCCACCTCATGGCGCCGGGTGGTTATCGCCATCGCATTTGCCCTGTGGCTTTCGTCGGGGCAATTGCAGTCAAATGCCTGTGCGGGCAATCCGGCCCCGCGAGGACCATGGACGATGACCCAACAATCGCAATTCGCCCTGCTCGGCAAGAAGCGCTTCTTGCCGTTCTTCCTGACCCAACTGCTTGGCGCCTTCAACGACAACATCTTCAAGCAGTCGCTGATTCTCGCCATCCTGTTCAAGCTCAACACCGGCGCCGACCGCGATCTGCTGGTCAACCTCTGCGCGCTGCTGTTCATCCTGCCGTTCTTCCTGTTCTCCGCCCTCGGCGGCCAGTTCGGCGAGAAGTTCGCCAAGGACGCCTTGATCCGCAAGATCAAGCTGGCCGAGGTGTTCATCATGCTCGCCGGCGCCGCCGGGGTGCTGCTCGACAGCCTGCCCTTGATGCTCGCCGTGCTGTTCGCCATGGGCACCCAGTCGGCGCTGTTCGGCCCGGTGAAGTATTCGATCCTGCCGCAGCACCTGAAGGAGGAGGAGCTGGTGGGCGGCAACGCCCTGGTGGAGATGGGCACCTTCCTGGCCATTCTCGCCGGCACCATCGGCGCCGGGGTGATGATGGCCAGCAGCAGCTACGCGGCCATAGTCGCCGGTTCGGTGGTCGGCGTGGCGCTGCTCGGCTACCTGGCCAGCCTCGGCATCCCGCGTGCGGCGGCGGCGATGCCCAGCTTGCCGCTGGACTGGAACATCCTGCGCCAGTCCTGGCTGATCATGAAACTCGGCCTGGGCCAGCGCCCGGCGGTGTCGCGCTCGCTGGTGGGCAACTCCTGGTTCTGGTTCCTCGGCGCCATCTACCTGACGCAGATTCCGGCCTACGCCAAGCAGTGGCTGCACGGCGACGAGAGCGTGGTGACGCTGATCCTCACCGTGTTCTCGCTCGGCATCGGCCTGGGCTCGATGCTCTGCGAACGCATGAGCGGGCACAAGGTGGAGATCGGCCTGGTGCCGTTCGGCTCCATCGGCCTGACCCTGTTCGGCATGCTGCTGTGGTGGTTCTCCGGCGGTTTTCCCCAGGGCGCCGCGCCGCATGACTGGCTGGCGCTGCTGGGCCATGGCCAGGCCTGGTGGATTCTCGGCTGCATTCTCGGTATCGGCCTGTTCGGCGGCTTCTATATCGTGCCGCTGTATGCGCTGATCCAGTCGCGCACCGCCGAGCACGAGCGGGCACGGGTGATCGCCGCCAACAACATCCTCAACGCGCTGTTCATGGTGGCCTCGGCCATAGTCGCGATCCTTTTTCTCAGCGTCGCCGGGCTGTCGATTCCGCAGCTGTTTCTGGTGGTGTCGCTGATGAACGTGGCGGTCAACAGCTACATCTTCAAGATTGTCCCCGAGTTCAGCATGCGCTTTCTCATCTGGCTGCTGGGCCATTCGATGTACCGGGTCGAGCACAAGGGGCTCGACGCCATCCCCGACGAGGGCCCGGCGGTGCTGGTGTGCAACCACGTGTCCTTCGTCGATGCGCTGCTGATCGGCGGCGCGGTGCGGCGGCCGGTGCGCTTCGTCATGTACTACAAGATCTACGACCTGCCGCTGCTCAACTTCATCTTCCGCACCGCCGGCACCGTGCCGATCGCCGGGCGCAACGAGGACCTGCTGATCTACGACGCGGCGTTCAAGAAGATCGCCGAGTACCTGCGCAACGGCGAACTGGTGTGCATCTTCCCCGAGGGCAAGCTGACCGGCGACGGCGAACTCAACGAGTTCAAGGCCGGCATCGAGCGTATCCTCGAGGAGAACCCGGTGCCGGTGATTCCCATGGCGTTGCGCGGGCTGTGGGGCAGCTTCTTCAGCCGCGACCCGCGCAAGGGCCCGTTCAAGCGCCTGTGGTCGCGGGTGTGCCTGGTGGCCGGCGCGCCGCTGGCGCCGGAGCTGGCGCGGCGCGAGGCGTTGCAGGCACAGGTGGCGGAGTTGCGTGGCGATTGGCGGTAGCGAACGGTCGGGTGGGAGGGGCTTTCGGCTCGGGCATCCTGCTTCGCAATCCACAGGGATGTGGTGAATGCCGCAGCCCGTAGGGAACGGGCGCGGCGCTACCTCCTGCATCCATTCAGTCGTAGCCGCGATTCGTCGCCAAAGCGCCTCCCACGGAGCGGGCGTCCTCAATGGCTCAGCTTGAGCCCGACCAGGCCGCAGAGAATCAGCGCCACGCTGGCCAGGCGCAGCAGCGCCATCGATTCGCCGAACAGGACGATGCCGGCGATCACCGTGCCCACCGCGCCGACGCCGGTCCAGATGGCGTAGGCGGTGCCCAGCGGCAGTTCCTTCATGGCCAGGCCGAGCAGGCCGAGGCTGATGACGATGGCGGCGACGGTGAGCAGGCTGGGCAGGGGACGGGTGAAGCCGTCGGTGTATTTCAGGCCGACGGCCCAGCCGACTTCGAACAGGCCGGCGAGCAGCAGAATGAACCAGGACATGATGACCTCCAGTGGGGACTGAAGGGGCCGTCCCCGGGATGGTTCATCGCCGTTGCGGCAATGCGGAGGTCGTCCTCGCGTCGTGCAGTATTCTGCACATCTTCGAGGCCGGGGCAAGCTGCCCCGGATCAACGGAAGTTTTTGATTCAGCTGGCGCTTTTATCGGAATCCTGACTCATCCGACGATAAACCGTGGCCAGCAGCGGGCCGGACAGGTTGTGCCAGACGCTGAACAGCGCGCTGGGCACCGCCGCCAGCGGGCTGAAGTGGGCGCTGGCCAGCGCCGCGCCGAGGCCGGAGTTCTGCATGCCGACCTCGATCGACAGGGTCTTGCGCTGCGCCAGCGGCATGCCGAACAGGCGTCCGGCCAGGTAGCCGAGACCCAGGCCGATGCCGTTGTGCAGCATCACCACCGCCATGATCAGCAGGCCGGATTCGGCGATCTTGCCCTGGCTGGCGGCCACCACCGCGGCGACGATGGCGACTATGCACACCACCGAGATCAGCGGCAGCACCTCCACCGCGGTCTTCACCCGTTCGCCGAGCAGGCGCTGGGCGATCAGGCCGAGGACGATGGGCAGCAGCACCATCTTGAGGATCGAGACGAACATGGCGCCGAACGATACCGGCAGCCATTCCGAGGCCAGCAGCCAGATCAACGCCGGGGTGACGAGCGGGGCGAGCAGGGTGGTCACCGCGGTGATCGACACCGACAGCGCCAGATCGCCGCGGGCGAACCAGGTGATGACGTTGGAGGCGGTGCCGCCGGGGCAGCAGCCGACCAGGATCACCCCGACGGCGATTTCCGCCGGCAGGCCGAAGGTCTGGCACAGCACCCAGGCCACCGCCGGCATGATGCTGAACTGCGCCAGCACGCCTAGCAGTACCGCCAGCGGGCGCCGCGCCACTTCCCTGAAGTCCGCGCCCTTGAGGGTCAGGCCCATGCCGAACATGATCAGCCCGAGCAGCGCTACTATCCACGCCGTCACCGGCAGGAACCAGCTCGGCTGGAAGAACGCCAGCACGGCGAACAGCAGCACCCAGAGGGCGAAACTGTTGCCGATAAAGCGGCTGAGGGCGATCAGTGCATGCATGGAAGTGCTCCCCGGCAGTGGTGCAAAGCCGGCAAGCCTACCAGCCCGCGGGGCGGCCCGCTTATGTAACCATTCGGTGACCTTTCTTCATCCCTTCGTTACCCGCCGCGGCCAAGGCCGTGGTTAGACTCGATTCCAGCGCAAGCACCACGACTTGCCCGCGAATAACAACAACAAGGTGTCTCTTCCCATGAAAGCGATCTCTCGCCTGACCACCGCCATTTCCCTCGCTGCCCTGTTGCCCCTGTCCGCCTCCGCCGGCGAAGTCGAAGTGCTGCACTGGTGGACCTCCGGCGGCGAAAAGCGCGCCGCCGATACCCTGCAGAAACTGGTCGAAGCCCAGGGCCACAGCTGGAAGGATTTCGCCGTCGCCGGCGGCGGTGGCGAAGCGGCCATGACCGTGCTGAAGACCCGCGCGGTGTCCGGCAACCCGCCCGCCGCCGCACAGATCAAGGGCCCGGACATCCAGGAGTGGGGCGAGCTGGGCCTGCTCGCCGATCTCAACGGCGTCGCCACCGAGCAGAACTGGGACGGCCTGCTGCCGCCGCAGGTGGTCGAGGTGATGAAGTACCAGGGCGACTACGTGGCGGTGCCGGTCAATGTGCACCGGGTCAACTGGCTGTGGATCAACCCACAAGTGTTCGCCAAGGCTGGCGCCACGCCGCCGACCACCCTCGACGAATTCTTCGCCGCCGCCGACCAGCTCAAGGCGGCCGGCTTCATCGCCATCGCCCATGGCGGCCAGCCCTGGCAGGACGGTACCGTGTTCGAAGACCTGGCCTTCAGCATTCTCGGCGCCGAGGGCTTTCGCCAGGCCTTCGTCGAGCAGGACCGCGCCACCCTGACCGGTGACAAGATGGTCGAGGTGTTCGCCGCCCTGCAGAAACTGCGCGGCTATATCGACGCCGATGCCGCCGGGCGCGACTGGAACAGCGCCACCGGCCTGGTGATCGACGGCAAGGCCGGCATGCAGATCATGGGCGATTGGGCCAAGAGCGAGTGGACCGCCGCCGGCAAGGTCGCCGGCAAGGACTACCAGTGCCTGGCCTTCCCTGGCACCCAGGGCAGCTTCGCCTTCAACATCGACTCGCTGGCCATGTTCAAGCTGAGCGACGCCGACAACCGCAAGGCCCAGGAAGACCTGGCGCGCACGGTGATGGGCACCGAGTTCCAGGAGTTCTTCAACCAGAACAAGGGCTCGATCCCGGTGCGTATGGATCAGGACATGAGCAGCTTCGACGCCTGCGCGCAGAAGTCCATGGCCGACTTCAAGGAAGCCGCCGCCGGTGGCGGTCTGCAGCCGAGCCTGGCGCACGGCATGGCCGCTTCCAGCTACGTGCAGGGCGCGGTGTTCGACGTGGTCACCAACTTCTTCAACGACCCCAAGGCCGACCCCAAGCGCGCCGCCCAGCAACTGGCGGCGGCGATCCAGGCGGTGCAGTGAGCGCTCGGGCCGCCTGGGCGGCCCTTCCCCCAGGGCGGGTGTAACCCGCCGGTTTCAAGCCTGTGATCCCAGGCGCATGCCCTCAAGCCTGCGCCACGGGATCGGCCGCGCCGCGTTTCCCTCTCTCAGGGGCAATGGGGCCGACCGCGCAACCTGCAACAACGGAGTGATCCATGAGTTCAAACGCAGTCTTCGCCAAAGCCTCACCGCTGGACGCCCTGCAGCGCTGGCTGCCCAAGCTGGTGCTGGCGCCGAGCATGGTCATAGTGCTGGTGGGCTTCTACGGCTACATCGGCTGGACCTTCCTGCTGTCGTTCACCAACTCGCGCTTCATGCCCAGCTACAACTTCGTCGGGCTGCAGCAATACGCGCGGCTGTGGGACAACGACCGCTGGTGGGTGGCGAGCCAGAACCTGCTGCTGTTCGGCGGTCTGTTCATCGCCATCAGCCTGGCCATCGGCGTGCTGCTGGCGGTGCTGCTGGATCAGCGCATCCGCCGCGAAGGTTTTATCCGCACCATCTTCCTCTATCCCATGGCGCTGTCGATGATCGTCACCGGCACCGCCTGGAAGTGGCTGCTCAACCCCGGCCTGGGCCTGGACAAGCTGCTGCGCGACTGGGGCTGGGAGGGTTTTCGCTTCGACTGGCTGGTGGACCCGGAGCGCGTCGTCTACTGCCTGGTGATGGCCGCGGTTTGGCAGTCCTCGGGCTTCGTTATGGCGCTGTTTCTCGCCGGGCTGCGTGGCGTGGATCAGTCGATCATCCGCGCCGCCCAGGTCGACGGCGCCAGCCTGCCGAGCATCTACCTGCGTATCGTGCTGCCGAGCCTGGGCCCGGTGTTCTTCAGCGCGCTGATGATCCTCGCCCATATCGCCATCAAGAGCTTCGACCTGGTCGCCTCGATGACCGCCGGCGGCCCCGGTTATGCCTCCGACCTGCCGGCGATGTTCATGTACGCCCACACCTTCACCCGCGGCCAGATGGGCCTCGGCGCGGCCAGCGCGATGCTGATGCTCGGCGCGGTGCTGGCGATCCTGGTGCCCTACCTGTATTCCGAACTGCGAGGCAAACGCCATGACTGATTCTGTCCTCGATGCGCGCCTGGCGCCGCGCCCCGTGCCCCGGGTGAAGGCCTTCAGCCTCAGCCGCCTGGCCATCCATGCCACCCTGATCCTGGCTTGCGCGGTGTACCTGGTGCCGCTGCTGGTGATGCTGCTGACCAGCTTCAAGACCCCGGACGACATCCGCAGCGGCAACCTGCTGTCGATTCCGGACGTGTTCACCCTGATCGGCTGGGTCAAGGCCTGGGACGGCGTCGGCGGCTACTTCTGGAACTCGGTGAAGATCACCATCCCGGCGGTGCTGATCTCCACCCTGCTCGGCGCGCTGAACGGCTACGTGCTGGCCATGTGGCGCTTTCGCGGCTCGCAGCTGTTCTTCGGCCTGCTGCTGTTCGGCTGCTTCCTGCCGTTCCAGGTGATCCTGCTGCCGGCGTCCTTCACCCTCGGCCAGCTCGGCCTGGCCAACACCACCGAAGGCCTGGTGCTGGTGCACGTGGTCTACGGCCTGGCCTTCACCACGCTGTTCTTCCGCAACTTCTACGTGAGCATTCCCGAGGCGCTGGTGCGCGCCGCGCGCCTCGACGGCGCGGGGTTCTTCACCATCTTCGCGCGCATCCTGCTGCCGATGTCGGTGCCGACCATCATGGTCTGCCTGATCTGGCAGTTCACCCAGATCTGGAACGACTTCCTGTTCGGTGTGGTGTTCGCCAGCGGCGACACCCAGCCGATCACCGTGGCGCTGAACAACCTGGTCAACACCAGCACCGGGGCCAAGGAATACAACGTCGACATGGCCGCGGCGATGATCGCCGGGCTGCCCACCCTGCTGGTCTACATCCTGGCCGGTAAGTACTTCCTGCGCGGCCTGACGGCCGGCGCCGTCAAAGGTTGAGGTAATAACCATGGCTACCCTCGAACTGCGCAACGTCAACAAGTCCTACGGCAGCGGCCTGGCGGACACCCTGAAGAACATCGAACTGGCCATCGACTCCGGCGAGTTCCTGATCCTGGTCGGCCCCTCCGGCTGCGGCAAATCCACCCTGATGAACTGCATCGCCGGCCTGGAGAACATCAGCGGCGGGGCGATCCTGGTGGACGGCGCCGACATCAGCGGCATGAGCCCGAAGGATCGCGACATCGCCATGGTGTTCCAGTCCTACGCGCTGTACCCGACCATGACGGTGAAGGACAACATCGCCTTCGGCCTGAAGATTCGCAAGCTGCCGCCGGCCGAGATCGACGCCGAGGTGGCGCGCGTGGCCAAGCTGCTGCAGATCGAGCATCTGCTGGGCCGCAAGCCCGGCCAGCTCTCCGGCGGCCAGCAGCAGCGCGTGGCCATGGGCCGGGCGCTGGCGCGGCGGCCGAAGATCTACCTGTTCGACGAACCGCTGTCGAACCTCGACGCCAAGCTGCGGGTGGAGATGCGCACCGAGATCAAGCTGATGCACCAGCGCCTGAAGACCACCACGGTGTACGTCACCCACGACCAGATCGAAGCCATGACCCTGGGCGACAAGGTGGCGGTGATGAAGGACGGCATCATCCAGCAGTTCGGCACCCCGCAGGAGATCTACAACGACCCGGCCAACCAGTTCGTCGCCAGTTTCATCGGTTCGCCGCCGATGAACTTCATCCCGCTGCGCCTGCAGCTGCGCGACGGCCAGTGTTTCGCCGTGCTTGAATCCGGGCAGGCGCGCTGCGAGCTGGCCCTGGGCGCGGCGGCGGAGCTGGAAGGGCGCGAGCTGATCCTCGGCGTGCGCCCCGAGCAGATCCAGCTGGCCGGCGCCGGCTCGACGCTGCCGAGCCTGCGCGCCGAGGTCGAGGTGGTCGAGCCGACCGGCCCGGACACCCTGGTATTCGTCAGCCTCAACCAGACCAAGGTGTGTTGCCGCCTGGCGCCGGACGCCGCGCCGCAGGCCGGCGCCAGCCTCGATCTGCAGTTCGATCCGGCCCGCGTGCTGCTGTTCGACGCCGGCAGCGGCGAGCGCCTGCGTCCGGGAAAGCGTCAGGCCGCTGAGGGCAAGGTGGCGCAGTTGAAGAGAGGTTGAGCCACGCCGCGGTATCGGCGCGCCTTATCCCGTAGGGTGCGCACCCAGGCAATGGAAAAAGCCGACGCTGCGGCGGCTATTCCGCAGCATCCGTAAAAAATAAAAACAATCAGGAGCAACGATGAAGACCACACAGCAAGCTGCCTTCCACTCGCTCGGCCTGGGCGGCCCCGCGACACCCTTTCTACTGGCCTTGGCATTGGCCGCGCCACAGGTGCAGGCCCTGGAGTTCAGCGGCTATATGCGCAGCGGCGCCGGCGGCTCGGAGAACGGCGGCACCCAGTCCTGCTTCCAGCTGCCCGGCGCGCAGTCCAAGTACCGCCTCGGCAACGAGTGCGAGCAGTACATCGAGCTGGACCTGCGCCAGGACCTGCTGACCCTCGACGACGGCTCGGTGCTGAGCGTCGAGGGCATGGCCCAGCTGTACAACCAGTACGGCCACACCCCGGAGTTCACCGGCGAGCATGGCTTCGCGCGGATGAACCAGATGTACGCCGAATGGAGCAAGGTGCCGGCGCTGAACGGCGGTTCGCTGTGGGCCGGACGCCGCTTCTACAAGCGTAACGACATCCATATCAGCGACTTCTACTACTGGAACCAGAGCGCCACCGGCGCCGGCATCGAGGACTTCGAGTACGGCGGGCTGAAGTACAGCTACGCCTTCTCGCGCAAGGACAGCTATTTTCAGGAGCCCTACATCAACCGCCACGACTTCAACGTCGGCGGCTTCAAGGTCAACCCGGGCGGCGAACTGGAGTTCGGCGTCAGCTATATCGACAAGCCCGACAGCACCGGCGCCAACAGCGGCTGGGCGGTCACCGCGCAGCACAAGCAGAGCGATTTCCTCGGCGGCACCAACACCTTCGCCCTGCAGTACGGCCGCGGCCCCGGCACCGGCCTGGGCTATACCGGCGACGTCACCCTGGATCGCGACAACAAGAGCTGGCGCCTGGTGGAGTTCTTCGACTGGCAGTCCACGCCGCGTCTCGGCGGCCAGGTGCAGTTCGTCTACCAGAAGGACACCCGGCCCGACGGCGACGACCAGGACTGGCTGTCGGTGGGCGGGCGCACCAGCTACGCCTTCACCGAGCAGTTCAAGCTGGTCGGTGAGCTGGGCCACGATCAGGTCGATGCCACAGATGGCACGCGCAAGCTGACCAAGTTCACCATCGCCCCCACCTGGTCGCCGGCCGGCCCCGGTTTCTGGGCGCGCCCGGAGTTTCGCCTGTACTACACCTACGCCAGCTGGAACCGCGCGGCGCAGCAGGCGGCCAGCCAGTTGGCGGCCGGCTCGGCGCTGTCCGACAGCGGCGCCTTCGACAATGCGCGCCACGGCTACAACTTCGGCGTGCAGGTGGAGCACTGGTGGTAAGCGCCTCGCGCCCCTTCGGCGCCGCCAGCGGCGGCGCCGAGCTGCACCCGCTGGCCGGGCTCTTTGCCGAGCCCGGTCTGGCGCGCCAGCGCTGGACGGTGCGCCAGGGGCGCGAGCTGCTGCTGCTCGAACACCGCCTGTTCCAGGCGGCGTTCAGCCGCCAGGGCGCGCAGTTGCTGCACTTTCAGCCGCGCGGCCAGCGGCCCTGGCTGTGGTGCGCCGGGCACTGGCCGCAGGGCGCGGCGATTCGCGGCGGGGTGCCGATCTGCTGGCCCTGGTTTGGTCGCCATCCCAGCGAGAGCGGCTGGCCGTCCCATGGCTGGGCGCGGTTGAGCGAGGACTGGCAGCTGCTGGCCTGCGACTGGGGCGAGCAGAGCGTGCAGCTGGCCTGGCAGCTCGAGCTGTGCGACTGGACGCTGCGCCTCGAGGCCGAGCTGGGCGAGACCCTGGCGCTGCGCCTGGTGACCCGTCATCAGGACAGCGAGCCGTGCCGGCTCAGCCACGCGCTGCATGCCTACTGGCGGATCAGCGACGTATCGCGGGTGGCGCTGCTAGGCCTCGACGGCGCCAGCGGCCATGACCTGCTGGCGCGTGCCGACTGCCGCCAGGACGGCGAGCTGCGCATCGAGGACGGTTGCCACCGCATCTTCCACCACACCGGCGTGCTGCAACTGCAGGACCTGCCCTGGCAGCGGCGCCTGGCCATCGACACTCGCGGCGGCGCCAACAGCGTGGTCTGGCACCCCGGCAGCCGGCCGCTGACCGAGGTCGGCTGGAACGAGAGCCTGGGTTTTCTCTGCGTCGAGGCCGCCAGCTGCGGGCCCGATAGTTTATGCCTGCGGCCAGGGGAGGAGGGCGAGTTGAGCCTGCGCGCGGGGTTGGCCCGTTAACCACCGTGGGACCGGGTATCGGCGGTGCGCGCGGCGCACCCTAGGCTGCGCCGACCAAATGCGCACCAGACATCCGTTTACCGGCGGAGCGCCGAAACCCTAGGGTGCGCTGCGCGCACCAACCCACCAGCGTGCCCTGAATCGGCTCCTCATTCGCCGGACAACGGCTGGCGGTCAGGCTCTCCTTGATCTTGCGCAGGCAGAGTGCCGCCCAGCGCAGCGCCACCCGGCCGGTCCCACCGATAGCGGCAGATTATGCGTGGCGCGACACAGGTTCGCAGAAAGGCGTCTCGCGACGGAACCGCAACAGGCGCTCGCGCCGCTCCCCCTCTTCCTGAAAGATCGGATCGATAGCGCTCCTGGCCGATGGAGCCTGCGGTCCGCCGCTCGTGGGCTTCCCGCACCCGCGCAGTCTCGGCCATGACGGGGTCGCCGCCATTTCACGCTGTGCCGGTGCCGGCCCGCAAGCGCCTCGAGCTCGTGTGCGGTCATTGCCGGCGCGGTGACCCGCCGGGGGCGACCTTGGAGCATGTCCGAATAAATGTTGTTTTATTACTACATAATCCCTTGATCGCTCGAATTTTTAGGAGTATCAATAGCTGATATTTTTACTAAAACAACTTTTCTTCTTTGCGCACGGCAATTTCCGGGTTTCGATCCGGCGTGCGAGGTCGAGAGGTGTTCGCCATGCAGGGACTGTCGGGCGGTTGTGCCGGCTGTCGCGCGGGCGGGGCGTGGGTAGGCCGATGGCGGTCCCTGTCCTGTGCGGAAAACAGGTCTTTACGAGGGTTTGAACTGTGCAACGAAGAACAAAAATAGTGGCCACCCTGGGCCCGGCCACCGAGAGCCCCGAGGCGATCGAGGGGCTGGTGCTGGCCGGTGTCGACGTGGTGCGCCTGAACTTCTCCCACGGTAGCGCCGCCGAGCACATCGCCCGGGCCGCCTTGGTGCGCGAGATGGCGCGCAAGCACGGGCGCTTCGTCGCCGTGCTGGGCGATCTGCAAGGGCCGAAGATCCGTATCGCCCGCTTTGCCGCTGGCAAGGTGCGGTTGTCCAAGGGCCAGGTCTTCGCCCTCGATGCAGCACTGGACAAGCAGTCCGGCGACGAGCAGGCGGTGGGGATCGACTACGAGGCGCTGATCGGCGACAGCCGCCCCGGCGACATCCTGCTGCTGGACGACGGCCGCATCGAGCTGGAGGTCAAGCGCGTCGAGGCCAGCCGGCTGCTCTGCGAGGTGCTGGTCGGCGGGCCGCTGTCGAACAACAAGGGCATCAACCGCAAGGGCGGCGGTCTGTCGGCGGCGGCACTGACCGACAAGGACCGCGAGGACATCCTCACCGCCGCCGAGATGCAGGTCGACTACCTGGCGGTGTCCTTCCCGCGAGACGCCGCCGATATCCAGCTGGCGCGCCGGCTGCTGCGCGAGGCGGGCGGCGAGGCCGGGCTGATCGCCAAGATCGAACGCGCCGAGACGGTCGCCGAGCTGCAGGTGCTGGATGCGATCATCGAAGCCTCCGACGGGGTGATGGTGGCGCGCGGCGACCTCGGCGTGGAGATCGGCGATGCCGAGCTGGTAGCGGTGCAGAAGCTGATCATCGAGCGCGCCCGCAGCCTCAATCGGGTGGTGATCACTGCGACGCAGATGATGGAGTCGATGATCAGCCAGCCGCTGCCGACCCGTGCCGAGGTGTTCGACGTCGCCAACGCCGTGCTCGACGGCACCGATGCGGTAATGCTCTCGGCCGAGACCGCGGCCGGTGCCTATCCGATCGAGACGGTCGAGGCCATGCGCCGGGTCATAGTCGGGGCGGAGCGGCACCCGCTGGCGCATCGCTCGCGCCATCGCATGGATGAGGTCTTCCACAAGATCGACGAGTCGATCGCCATGGCGGCCATGTACGCGGCCAACCACCTGCACGGGGTCAAGGCGATCATCTGCATGACCGAGAGCGGCGACACGCCGCGGCTGATGTCGCGGATCCGCTCGCACCTGCCGATCTACGCCTTCTCGCGCAATCCGCGCACCCAGAACCGGGTCGCCTTGTTCCGCGGGGTGCAGACCATCCCGTTCGACAGCGAGCGCCTGCCGCTGGCCGAGATCAACGCCCGCGCGGTCGACGAGCTGCTGCGCCGCGGCGTGGTGGCCGACGGCGATCATGTGCTGATTTCGCGCGGCGACCATGTCAATGCCCAGGGTGGCACCAACTGCCTGCGGGTGATCCGCGTCGGCGACGACGTTTGCTAGGAGTTCCCATGAATACGCCCCTTCAGTCCGGTGGCCCTGTGCCCGCCGGCGAATTCGAGTGGCCGCGCGACTTCGATTTTCGCGAAGCCTATGCCGAGCAGCGCGAGCTGCTCGCCGCTGCGCCCGTCGAGCCAACCCCTGCAACCCTTTCCCCGGAGAGCGAAGGCAATGACTGACACCCGCATCCAGCAAGTGACCGCTCGCGAGATCCTCGACTCGCGCGGCAACCCGACCGTCGAAGCCGTGGTGACCCTGGCCGGCGGCGCGGTCGGCATCGCCAGTGTGCCGTCCGGTGCCTCCACTGGCAGTCGCGAGGCGCTGGAGCTGCGCGACGGCGGCGCGCGCTACCTGGGCAAGGGCGTGCAGCGCGCGGTGGCCAACGTCGACGGCGCGATCCGCGAGCGCGTGCTCGGCCTGGATGCGCTGAACCAGCGCGAGCTGGACGCGGCGATGATCGCCCTGGACGGCAGCGAGAGCAAAAGCGCGCTGGGCGCCAATGCCATCCTCGCGGTGTCGCTGGCCGCTGCCAAGGCCGCTGCCGCGGCGCTCGGCATGTCGCTGTACGAGCACCTGGCGGCGCTGTACGGCCAGCCGGGGCGGTTCAGCCTGCCGGTGCCGATGATGAACATCATCAATGGCGGCGAGCATGCCGACAACAACGTCGACATCCAGGAGTTCATGATCCAGCCGATCGGCGCCGGCTCCTTCGCCGAGGCGCTGCGCATGGGGGCGGAGGTCTTCCATACGCTCAAGCAGGTGCTCGGCGAGCGCGGCCTGAGCACCGCGGTGGGCGACGAAGGCGGCTTCGCGCCCTCGCTGGCGTCCAACGAGGAGGCGCTGGTGGTGATCGCCGAGGCGGTGCGCCGCGCCGGCTATGAACTGGGCAAGGACATCAGTCTGGCGCTGGACTGCGCCGCCTCGGAGTTCTACCGCGACGGTCGCTACGTGCTGGCCGGCGAGGGCAAGAGCTTCGACTCCGCCGGCTTCGCCGACTACCTGGCCGGGCTGTGCCAGCGCTACCCGATCGCCTCGATCGAGGACGGCATGGACGAGAGCGATTGGGATGGCTGGGCCTACCTGACCGAGAAGCTGGGCAAACGCGTGCAACTGGTCGGCGACGACCTGTTCGTCACCAACAGCCGGATTCTCAAGGAGGGCATCGATCGCGGCATCGGCAACTCGATCCTGATCAAGTTCAACCAGATCGGCAGTCTCAGCGAGACCCTCGATGCCATCCGCATGGCCCAGGATGCCGGGTACACCGCGGTGATCTCGCACCGCTCCGGCGAGACCGAGGACACCACCATCGCCGACCTGGCGGTGGCCACCTGCGCCGGGCAGATCAAGACCGGTTCGCTGTGTCGTACCGACCGGGTCGGCAAATACAACCAGCTGCTGCGCATCGAGCAGGCGCTGCAAGGCCGTGCCGCCTATTGCGGCGCTTCGATCTTCCCCCAGAGGAGCTGACGCCATGAGCGCTGTCAACCGTCTCGATCGCCTGTTTCCGGCCCTGGCCGAGATTCCCGAGCAATACCGCCCCGGCGCGCCCATCGAGCAGCGCGACTACCTGGTCGATGGCCAGCTGCGCACCTGGGAGGGGTCGCTGGCACCGGTGCGCAGCCCGGTGTTCCTGGCCACCGCACAGGGCGACGAGCAGGTGATCCTCGGCAGCACGCCGCGGCTCGACGCCGAGGCGGCGCTGGCCGCCCTGGACGCCGCGGTGCGTGCCTACGCCAACGGTCAGGGTGCCTGGCCCAACCTGCGCGTGGCCGAGCGCATCCAGCACGTCGAGGCGTTCCTGGCGCGCATGCGCGAGCAGCGCGAGGCGGTGGTCAAGCTGCTGATGTGGGAAATCGGCAAGAACCTCAAGGACTCGCAGAAGGAGTTCGACCGCACCTGCGACTACATCGTCGACACCATCGAGGCGCTCAAGGCGCTGGACCGTCGCTCCAGCCGCTTCGAGCTGGAGCAGGACACGCTCGGCCAGATCCGCCGGGTGCCGCTGGGCGTGACCCTGTGCATGGGGCCCTACAACTACCCGCTGAACGAGACCTTCACCACCCTGATCCCGGCACTGATCATGGGCAACACCGTGGTGTTCAAGCCGGCCAAGTTCGGCGTGCTGCTGATCCGCCCGCTGCTTGAGGCGTTCCGCGACAGCTTCCCGGCCGGGGTGATCAACGTCATCTACGGCAGCGGCCGCGAGACCGTCAGCGCGCTGATGGCCAGCGGCAAGGTCGACGTGTTCGCCTTCATCGGTACGCACAAGGGCGCCAGCGACCTGAAGAAGCTGCACCCGCGCCCGCACCGCCTGCGCGCGGCGCTGGGCCTGGATGCGAAGAATCCGGGCATCGTGCTGCCCGAGGTCGACCTGGATAACGCCGTGAGCGAGGCGCTGACCGGGGCGCTGTCGTTCAATGGGCAGCGCTGCACGGCGTTGAAGATCCTCTTCGTGCATGAGGATGTGGTCGACAGCTTTCTCGACAAGTTCAGCGCCGGGCTGGCCGCGCTCAAGCCGGGCATGCCCTGGGAACCCGGGGTCGCCCTGACGCCGCTGCCCGAGCCGGGCAAATGCGAGTACCTGCAGACCCTGCTGGCCGATGCCGTGGCCAAGGGTGCGCGGGTGGTCAATGCCGACGGCGGCGAGTCGCGCCAGTCGTTCTTCTACCCGGCCGTGCTCTACCCGGTGAGTCCGGCCATGCGCATCTATCAGGAGGAGCAGTTCGGCCCGCTGGTGCCGGTGGTGCCCTACCGCGACCTGCAGACGGTGATCGACTACGTGCTCGACTCCGACTACGGCCAGCAGCTGAGCATCTTCGGCAGCGACTCGGCCCAGGTCGGCCGGCTGGTCGATGCCTTCGCCAACCAGGTCGGCCGGATCAATATCAACGCCCAGTGCCAGCGCGGCCCGGACAGCTTCCCGTTCAACGGTCGCAAGAACTCGGCCGAAGGCACCCTGTCGGTGCACGACGCGCTGCGCGTGTTCTCCATCCGTACCCTGGTGGCGACCAAGTTCCAGGACGGCAACAAGGCGCTGGTCAGCGAGATCATCCGCAACCGCGAATCGAGCTTCCTGACCACCGATTACATCTTCTGAGAGGCGCCGATGACCACTCGAACCCTGATCATTCTCGACGGCATCGGCCTGCGCCGGGAGGTCGAGGGCAATGCCCTGGCCGCGGCGCGTACGCCGACCCTGGACGCACTGTTCGCTCACTATCCGCACGGCCGCATCGCCACCTCGGGCCTGGCGGTCGGTCTGCCCGAGGGGCAGATGGGCAATTCCGAGGTCGGCCATATGAACCTCGGCGCCGGGCGCGTGGTGTACCAGAGCCTCACGCGGATCAACCGGGCCATCGCCGATGGCGAGTTCGCCGCCAATCCGGCGCTGGTCGAGCTGCTCGACGGCGCGCGGCGCCGCGGTGGTGCGGTGCACCTGCTCGGCCTGCTGTCGCCGGGCGGGGTGCACAGCCACGCCGAGCAGATCATCGCCGCTTGCCGGGTGCTGGCCGAGCGCGGCATCGAGCGCTTCTACGTGCATGCCTTCCTCGATGGCCGCGACACCCCGCCGCAGAGCGCCGGGCCCTTCATCGCGCAGCTGCAGGCCGAGCTGGATGCGCTGGGCAAGGGGCGCATCGCCTCGTTGATCGGTCGTTACTACGCGATGGATCGCGACAATCGCTGGGAGCGGATCGCGGCGGCCCACCGGCTGATCGTCGAGGGGCGCGGCGAGTTCCGTGCGGCCACGGCCGAGGCCGGGCTGCAGCAGGCCTATGGCCGCGGTGAGTCGGACGAGTTCGTCCAGGCTACCGGCATCGGCGAGGCGGTCGCGCTGGCGGAGGAGGATGCGCTGATCTTCATGAATTTCCGGCCCGACCGGGCGCGGCAGCTGTGCCAGGCGCTGGTCGATCCGGCCTTCGACGGCTTCGCCCGCGCGCGCCTGGTCGACAAGCGCCGGCTGCTGACCCTGACCCGCTATTCGCAGCAGCTGGACGGGCCCTGCGCCTTCCCGCCGCAAAGCCTGCGTAACAGTCTGGGCGAATACCTGGCCGGGCTCGGCAAGACCCAGCTGCGCATCGCCGAGACGGAGAAATACGCCCACGTCACCTTCTTCTTCAACGGCGGGCGCGAGCAGCCATTCGCCGGTGAGGAGCGCATCCTGATCCCGTCGCCGGACGTCGCCTCCTACGACCTGCGGCCGCAGATGAGCGCGCCCGAGTTGACCGCGCGCCTGGTCGAGGCGATCCGGGATCGGCGCTTCGATCTGATCGTATGCAACTACGCCAACGGCGACATGGTCGGCCATACCGGTAGCTTCGATGCGGCGGTGCGCGCCGTGGAGGCGCTGGACGCCTGCCTGGGCGAGGTGGTCGAGGCGACCCTGGCAGCCGGTGGCGAGTGCCTGATCACCGCCGATCACGGCAACGTCGAGCAGATGTGCGACGCCGAGTCGGGTCAGGCGCATACCGCGCATACCCTCAATCCGGTGCCGCTGATCCTGGTCAGCGGACGGGCCGGGCAGTTCGCCCTCGGGGATGGCCGGCTGTGCGACATCGCGCCGACCCTGCTGGAGCTGATGGACCTGCCGGTGCCGACGGAGATGGGTGGGCAGTCGTTGCTGATGAGCGGTTAAGAGCCTGTCGGCCGGTGGCGGGAGGGGCGTCATGCGCACCGCCCCGCCGCCGCTGGATCGCTAGAGCGGTTCCTCGCCCGCCGGATAACGGCTGGCCGTGAGGCTCTCCTTGATCTTGCGCAGGTGCGGCTGGAAGTCCACGCCGCGGCGCAGGGTAACGCCGGTGGCGAGCACGTCGAGTACGGTGAGCTGAATGATGCGCGAGGTCATCGGCATGTAGATGTCGGTGTCCTCCGGCAGCGGGATGTCCAGGCTCAGGGTGCTGATCTGCGCCAGCGGCGAGCCGGCGGCGGTCAGGCCGAGCACCGACGCGCCGTTCTCCCGCGCCAGGCGCGCCACCTCCACCAGCTCGCGGGTGCGCCCGGTGTAGGAGATGATCACGAACAGGTCGCCGGTGTGCGCCACCGAGGCGATCATGCGTTGCATCAGCACGTCGGAGTGCGCCGACACCGCCAGATTGAAGCGGAAGAACTTGTGCTGCGCGTCCAGCGCCACCGAGGCCGAGGCGCCGAGGCCGAAGAAGTGGATCTGCCGTGCCTGGATCAGCAGGTCGACGGCGCGGCTGATCAACTGCGGGTCGAGCGACTGGCAGGCGCTGTCCAGCGAGGTGATGGCGCTACCGAAGATCTTGCGGGTATAGGCCTCGGGGCCATCGTCGGCCGATACCGCCTGGCTGACGTAGGCGGCGCCGCTGGCCAGGCTCTGCGCCAGCTGCATCTTCAGCTCGGGGTAGCCGTTGACGCCGAACGAGCGGCAGAAGCGATTGACCGTCGGCTCGCTGACCTGGGCGGCCTGGGCCAGGGCGGCGATGCTCAGGCGGGTGGCCTGCTGCGGGTCGTGCAGGATCACCTCGGCCACCTTGCGTTCGGCCTTGTTCAGGTCGTCGAGGCGGCTCTGGATCTGTTCCAGCAGGTTGCGCACGCGGTCCATAGGGGCTCCTAACAGGCTTGGCGCCGTCGCGGCAGGCGCTGGCGACGGGCGGAAAAATGGCTGGCCTATCCTACTGATGAGGCCCGGTGGCCACCACTGCTTATCCGCATAATGGAAAAATGTTGTTGTTATTACAACATTTGTTCTTGCTTTAACCGCTGCTACCCGGTATTTCTAGTGCATCTTGATAGAAGAACAAACATCATGGCCGCGATAAAACTCGAATCCTGCACCTTTGCCCTGTTCGGCGCCCTCGGCGACCTGGCTCTGCGCAAGCTGTTCCCTGCGCTGTACCAGCTCGATCGCGCCGGATTGCTCCATGACGACAGCCGCATCCTCGCCCTGGCCCGCGAAGCCGGCGAGCCGCAGCGCCACCTGGCCGCCATCGAACAGGCCCTGCGCCTGCACGTGCCGGCCAAGGAGCTGGAGGAGGGCGTGCTGGCGCGCTTCCAGGCGCGCCTGCACTACCTGACCATGGATTTCCTCCAGGCCGAGGACTACCTGGCGCTGGCCGAGCTGGCCGGCAGCCAGGACCAGCTGATCGCCTACTTCGCCACCCCGGCCTCGGTATACGGCGGCATCTGCGCCAACCTGGCGGCGGTGGGCCTGGCCGAACACAGCCGGGTGGTGCTGGAGAAACCCATCGGTCACGACCTGGCCTCCTCGCGCGCGGTCAACGACGCGGTGGCCAAGGTATTCCCGGAGAACCGCGTCTATCGCATCGACCACTACCTGGGCAAGGAGACGGTGCAGAACCTGATCGCCCTGCGTTTCGCCAACAGCCTGTTCGAAACCCAGTGGAACCAGAACCACATCTCCCACGTCGAAATTACCGTGGCCGAGAAGGTCGGCATCGAGGGCCGCTGGGGCTACTTCGACCAGGCCGGCCAGCTGCGCGACATGATCCAGAACCACCTGCTGCAGCTGCTCTGTCTGATCGCCATGGACCCGCCCAGCGACCTCTCGGCCGACAGCATCCGCGACGAGAAGGTCAAGGTGCTCAAGGCCCTGGAGCCGATCAGCGCCGAACATCTCGGCCAGCGTGTGGTGCGCGGCCAGTACGTGGCCGGCAGCAGCGACGGTCGGCCGGTGCCGGGCTACCTGGAGGAGGAGAATTCCAACACCCAGAGCGACACCGAGACCTTCGTCGCCCTGCGTGCCGACATCCGCAACTGGCGTTGGGCCGGCGTGCCCTTCTACCTGCGCACCGGCAAGCGCATGCCACAGAAGCTGTCGCAGATCGTCATTCACTTCAAGGCGCCGCCGCACTACATCTTCGCCCCGGAGCAGCGCCAGCTGATCGGCAACAAGCTGATCATCCGCCTGCAGCCGGACGAGGGCATCGCCCTGCAGGTGCTGACCAAGGACCAGGGGCTGGACAAGGGCATGCAGCTGCGCAGCGGCCCGCTGCAGCTGAGCTTCTCCGACACCTACCGCAGCGCGCGTATCCCCGATGCCTACGAACGTCTGCTGTTGGAGGTGATGCGCGGCAGCCAAAACCTGTTCGTGCGCAAGGACGAAATCGAATACGCCTGGCAGTGGTGCGACCAGCTGATCGCCGGCTGGAAGCAACTCGGCGAGGCGCCGAAACCCTATACCGCCGGCAGCTGGGGCCCGATGGCCTCGGTTGCGCTGATCACTCGCGACGGGAGGAGCTGGTATGGCGATCTCTAATCTCGAACTGCCCACGGGCATCATCGCCCGCAGCCACGCCAGCGCCGAGAGCCTGGCCGACGCACTGGCCCTGCGCGTGGCCGAGGCGCTGCGCCAGGCTATCGACAGCCGCGGCAGCGCCACCCTGGTGGTGTCCGGCGGACGCAGCCCGGTGGCCTTCTTCGAAGCCCTGGCGCAGCAGCCGCTGGACTGGCGCCAGGTGCTGGTGAGTCTGGCCGACGAGCGCTGGGTGCCGGTCAACCACGCCAGCAGCAACGAGGCGCTGGTGCGCCGTCACCTGCTGCGCGGGGCCGCCGCCGAGGCGCAGTTCCTCGGCCTGTACCGGGTCGCCGGCAGCCTGGAGCAGGCCGCCGAGCTGGCCGACGCGGCCTTCGCCGAACTGCCGCCGATCGACGTGCTGGTGCTCGGCCTGGGCGACGACGGCCACACCGCCTCGCTGTTCCCCGATAGCCCCAATCTCGACCTGGCGCTGCGCGCCGACTGCCCGCGCCGGGTGCTGCCGATGCAGGCGCCGAGCCAGCCGGCGCAGCGCCTGACCCTGACGTTGCCGCTGCTGGCCGGCGCGCGCCTGCCGCTGCTGGCGATCCAGGGCCAGGCCAAGCTGGCCACCCTGGCCGAGGCGCTGGCGCCGGGCGAAGTGGCCCGCCTGCCGATCCGCGCCTTCCTGCATTCCCCTCTCGAAATCTATTGGTGCCCCTGACATGAGCAGCCCCAACGAACGCCAGCGTGCGCGCATGGCCGACCACATCGCCGAGATCGACCGCATCTGCGCCCAGGCGCGGATCATGCCGGTGATCACCATCGCCCGCGAGGCGGACATCCTGCCGCTGGCCGACGCCCTGGCCGCCGGCGGCCTGCGCGTGCTGGAGGTGACCCTGCGTTCCGAGCATGGCCTGGAGGCGATCCGTCGTCTGCGCGCCGAGCGCCCCGAGCTGTGCGTCGGCGCCGGCACCGTGCTCGACGAGCAGATGCTGGCCGCCGCCGTCGATGCGGGGGCGCAGTTCATCGTCACCCCGGGCAGCACCCGCGAGCTGCTGCTGGCCGCCCTGGACAGCCCGGTGCCGTTGCTGCCGGGGGTGAGCAGCGCCTCCGAGCTGATGGTCGGCTACGCCCTCGGCTATCGCCGCTTCAAGCTGTTCCCGGCCGAGGTCTGCGGCGGCGTCGCCGCGCTCAAGGCGCTGGCCGGCCCGTTCGGCGGCGTGCGTTTCTGCCCCACCGGCGGTATCACGCCGGACAACCTGCAGCGCTATATGGCCCAGCCCAACGTGATGTGCGTCGGCGGCACCTGGATGTTCCAGCGCGAGTGGGTGGAGCAGGGCGACTGGGCGCGTATCCAGCAGTGCAGCGCCGAGGCGTTGCAGTTGTTGGGCTGAAATCTCTGATCGGCCTAGTGGTGCGCGCAGCGCACCCTACGATTCGTCACCATTGCGTAGGGTGTCGCGGGGCCGCCCAGGTCGTGCGCACCACCGATTACCTGGAATCCCTCGTATGACCGCATTTCCGCTCCGGCAACCGCTGCTGCTGGGCATGATGCGCCTGCTCGAATGCGCCGAGCTGGACACGCCGCAGGCGCTGCTCGGCTTTATCGAGCGCTGCGTTGAGCGCGGCCTCAACGGCTTCGACCACGCCGATATCTACGGCCTGGGCGAATGCGAGGCGCGCTTCGGTGCGGCGCTGCGCCTGCGTCCGCAGTTGCGCGCGCACCTGCAATTGATCGGCAAGGCCGACATCGTGCCGGCGGCGCAGGACGTTTCGCGCTGGCGGGTCAAGCACTACGACACCAGCGCCCGCTACCTGACCCACGCGGTGGAGGCCTCGCTGCAGCGCCTGGGCGTCGAGCAGCTGCACGGCTTTTTGCTGCATCGCCCCGATCCGCTGCTGCAGGTCGAGGAGGTGGCCCGGGCGCTGCAGGCGCTGGTCGCGGCCGGCAAGGTCGGCTGGATCGGCCTGTCCAACGCCGAGCCGCTGCACTGGCAGGTACTGGGGCGCGAGTTGCCGCTGCGCTGCAACCAGATCGAGCTGTCGCTGGCCGCCCAGCAGGCGGCCTGGGATGGCCGCCTGCAGGCGTTGCAGACCGATGGGTTGCAGGTGCTGGCCTGGTCGCCGCTGGCCGGCGGCCGCTTCGCCCCGGCGCTGCAGCAGGCGCTGGAGGCGGTTGCCGCGGCGCTGCAGGCGACGCCGATGCAAGTCGCCCTGGCCTGGCTGCGCCGCCTGCCGGGGCGGCCGCTGCCGATCTTGGGCAGCCTGCGCGAGGCGCGCATCGAGGAGGCCCTGGCCGGCGCCGAGCTGCAACTGGACGCGCCGACCTGGTTCCATCTGGCCGAGGCGGCGCGCGGCGTCAGGGCGCCCTGACGCCAGACATATCCGCAGTTGCCGCAGATCATGCCCCGGCCGCCGCGAGTCGCCTATGCTGTCGGCTCCTTCAGTTCGGGAAGCCAGGCATGTCCTCCATCCCCACAGTCGATGTGCTGATCGTCGGTGGCGGCCAGGCCGCCCTGTCGGTCGCCTATTTCCTGCGGCGCACGCCGCTGTCGTTCCTGATCCTCGACGCCGAGCAGGGGCCTGGCGGCGCCTGGCGCCACGGCTGGGACTCGCTGCGGCTGTTCTCGCCGGCCACCTGGAGCTCCATCGCCGGCTGGATGATGCCGCCGGTGGCCGATACCTACCCCGGCCGCGACCACGTGCTGAACTACCTGGCCGAGTACGAGCGGCGCTACCGGCTGCCGGTGCAACGCCCGGTGTGGGTCGAGGCGCTCGCGCGCGACGGCGACCGGTTGCTGGCACGCGCCGCCGATGGCCGGCAGTGGCGGGTGCGGGCGGTGGTCAGTGCCACCGGCACCTGGCGTGCCCCCTATGTGCCCGAATACCCCGGCGCCGAGCTGTTCGCCGGGCGCCAGCTGCATTCGGCGGATTATGTCGAGCCACAGGCCTTCGCCGGCCAGCGGGTGCTGGTGGTGGGCGGCGGCAACTCCGGGGCGCAGATCCTCGCCGAGCTGTCGAAGGTGGCCGAGACTACCTGGGTGACGCCTAACGAGCCGCTGTTCTTGCCCGACGAGGTCGACGGCCGGGTGCTGTTCGAGCGTGCCACCGAGCGCTGGAAGGCGCAGCAGCAGGGGCGGGTGGTCGAGCAGCCGGTAGGCGGCCTGGGCGACGTGGTGATGGTGCCGCCGGTGCGCGAGGCGCGCGAGCGCGGCGTGCTGCACGCGGTGCGGCCCTTCGTGCGGTTCACCGAGCACGGCGTGGTCTGGGCCGACGGCAGCGAGTCGGCGGTGGATGCGGTGATCTGGTGCACCGGTTTTCGCCCGGCGCTCGGCCACCTCGCCCCGCTCGGCGTGCTCAACCAGGAGGGCAAGGTGGATGTCGTCGGTACCCGTGCGCGGCAGGAGCCGGCGCTGTGGCTGGTGGGCTATGGCGAATGGACCGGCGCGGCCTCGGCGACGCTGATCGGCGTCGCCCGTACCGCGCGCAGCACGGTAGAGGAGATCCTCGCCTGCCTGGCGCCCGAAGCGGAGCGTTGATCCCGGTCATCCGGACCTGGCTCGTAGCGGACTAAGCTGAAAACACTCCGTCCGCGAGGCTGCGCCATGACGCCCAACCCTCCCGCACCATCCGGCCTGGGCCAGCACCTGCTGGCCTTCTGGCGCGCGCAGCCCGGCGAGGCACGCCTGCTGCTGGGCATGTGCGGGCTGTTTCTGCTGATCTTCTTCCTGCCGGTGGGCCAGCCGCGTTTCGACAATGCGGTGCTCGAGGGGCTGAGCCTGGTGCGCTGGTACGCCCGCGAGCACGTGATCCTGTGCCTGCTGCCGGCCTTCGTCATCGCTGGTGCCATGGCGGTCTATATCAGCCAGGGCGCGGTGATGAAGCATCTCGGGCCGCAGGCACCCAAGCCGCTAGCCTTCACCGTCGCCTCGGTGGCCGGCACCCTGCTGGCGGTCTGTTCCTGCACCGTGCTGCCGCTGTTCGGCGGCATCTACCGCCGCGGCGCCGGCCTGGGCGCGGCCATCGCCTTTCTCTATGCCGGGCCGGCGATCAACGTCATGGCCATAGTGGTCACCGCCAAGGTGCTGGGGGCCGAGCTGGGCATCGCCCGGGCGCTGGGGGCGATCGGCTTCGCCCTGATGATCGGCGCGGCGATGCAGCTGCTCTACCGCCGCGAGGAGGCGGCCCGGGCGACCGTGGGTGCGCGGGGCTTCGCCGAGGCGGATGACGGCCATCCGCTGCGCGACGTGGTGGCCCTGTTCGGCCTGATGCTGGGCATCCTGGTGTTCGCCAACTGGGCGCCTGCCGACAGTGGCCCATGGATGCTGATCCATGCCTGGAAATGGCCGGTCACCGCGCTGCTGGCGGCGCTGCTGGGCTGGCTGCTGGTGGTGCGCTGGCATTGGTCGCCACGCCCGCTATTGCTGATTGCGGCGCTGATCGCGCTGGTGGCGGTGGCCGCGCCCGCGTGGCCGGAACTGGCCATGGTCATCGGCATCGCCGGGCTGATGCTGCAGGCCAGCCGCGAGAATGACGCGGGCCGCGAGTGGGTCGGGCAGAGCTGGGACTTCACCAAGCAGATCATGCCGCTGCTGCTCGGCGGCGTACTGATCGCCGGCCTGCTGCTCGGCCGCCCCGGCCATGAAGGCCTGATCCCCGCAAGCTGGGTGGTGGCGGCGGTGGGCGACAACAGCCTGGCCTCGACCCTGCTGGCGGCGCTGCTGGGCGCCTTCATGTACTTCTCCACCCTGACCGAGGTGCCGATAGTCGAAGGCCTGCTCGGGGCGGGGATGGGCAAGGGCCCGGCGCTGGCCATTCTGCTCGCGGGGCCGGCGCTGTCGCTGCCCAACATGCTGGTGATCCGCACCGTGCTGGGGACCGAGAAGACTCTGGTGTACTGCGCGCTGGTGGTGGTGATGGCCACCCTCAGCGGCTATCTCTATGGCCAACTGATGTGAGGCAGGCGATGAAACTGACGATCTATGGTTCCGGCTGCGCCAAGTGCCAGCAACTGACCGCCAACGCCGAGGCGGCCGCGCGCCGGCTGGGCCTCGCGTTCGAGGTGGAGAAGGTCACCGAGCTGAACGCCATCATCGACGCCGGGGTCATGCGTACCCCGGCGCTGGCGGTGGACGACGAGATCCTGGTCGAGGGCAAGGTGCCGAGCAGCGACGAGATCCAGACGCTGCTCGGCTGAGCGGGCGGGAGCCGAGCAATGCACGAGAGTCTATCCGAGGCGCCGCTGGCGCAGCTGGCTTCGCTGGCCGGGCTGAGCGTCGAGACGCTGAACAGCCGCTGCTTCTGCATCAGTCTCGATGACGAGGCGCTGCGCACCGCGCTGGAAAGCAATCTGGGCCGGCCGGAGCTGTACCGCCTGCTGCGCGAGCGCTGCCCCTACCTGTTCGCCGCCCAGCCGGTGTTCGTCGCCCCGGCTCAGCTGCAGCGCATGGCCGCGGTGATCGCCGCCATCGAGGCGGTGGTGGCGCTGCCGGCCTACCGCGAGCGGGTGCTGGCGCGGGCGCCGGCCATCGCCCGGCACGATCCCGGCGCGCGGGGCGTGTTCTTCGGCTACGACTTCCATGTCACCGAGACCGGCTTCGGTCTGATCGAGATCAACAGCAACGCCGGCGGCGCCATGCTCAACGCGTTGCTGGCGCGTGCGCAGCGCGCCTGCTGCCCGGCCCTGGAACGCCTGCTGCCGCCGGCGCGCCAGGCAGAGGCGCTGGAGCAGGCGATCATCGCCATGTTCCGCGAGGAATGGACCCTGGCCGGGCAGTCGCGCCCGCTGCGCAGCATCGCGATAGTCGACCAGGCGCCCGAGCAGCAGTACCTCTATCCGGAGTTCCTGCTGTTCCAGCAACTGTTTCAACGCCATGGTCTGCAGGCGGTGATCAGTGACCCGGGCGACCTGCAGCTGCGCGACGGCCGGCTGTGGCACGGCGAGCTGGCCATCGACCTGGTCTACAACCGGCTGACCGACTTCGCCCTGCAGGCGCCGGAGCTTGGCACCTTGCGCCAGGCCTACCTGGACGGCGCGGTGCTGCTCACCCCGCATCCGCGCGCCCATGCGCTGTACGCCGACAAGCACAACCTGGCACTGCTCGGCGACGCCCGCGAGCTGCAACGGCTCGGCGTGCCACCGGCCACCTGCGCCCTGCTGCAGGCGGCGATCCCGGCCACCGAGGCGGTGGGCCCGGGCAACGCCGAGCGCCTGTGGCGCCAGCGCAAGCAGCTGTTCTTCAAGCCCTGCGCGGGCTATGGCAGCCGCGCTGCCTACCGCGGAGACAAGCTGACCCAGCGGGTCTGGCAGGAGATCCTGGCCGGCGACTACGTGGCCCAGGCCCTGGTGCTGCCGGGGCAGCGCGCACTGTCGGAGGCGGCGCCGGCGCTCAAGTACGACCTGCGCGCCTACGTCTACCAGGGCCAGGTGCAGTGGCTGGCGGCGCGCCTGTACCAGGGCCAGACCACCAACTTCCGCACCCCCGGCGGCGGCTTCGCGCCGGTCTACCCGGGGGCCGCCGAGGGCTGCAGCTGATCAGACCGGTCGGTGTCGCGGCAGCCCCAGCGAGATCAGCGCTGCGGCCAGCACGAAGGCGCTCGACACCCACAGGCAGGCCGCCAGGCCCCAGCTCTGGAACACCCAGCCGGAGAGCAGGGTGCCGAGCAATCGGCCGAGGGCGTTGGACATGTAGTAGAAGCCGACGTCCAGCGACACGCCGTCTTCCTGGGCGTAGCTGACGATCAGGTAGCTGTGCAGCGAGGAGTTGACCGCGAACAGCACGCCGAACGCCAGCAGGCCGCCGATCAGCACCGCCTGCGCCGGTAGCGCGCTGCCCAGGCCGAGGGCGATGGCCGCCGGCAGGCCGGCCAGCAGCGCGGCCCAGACGAAAGCGGCGCGGCCGTCCGGCACCTGGCCGCTGCGCTTGCCGGTGATCGCCGGGGCCAGGCTCTGGACGATGCCATAGCCGATGATCCAGACGGCGAGGAAGCCGCCGACCCACCAGAAGTCCCAGCCGAACACAGTGGCCAGGTACACCGGCAGGGCCACCACGAACCACACGTCGCGCGCGCCGAACAGAAACAGGCGGGCGGCCGAGAGGATATTGATCGCCCGGCTCTTGGACAGCAGGTCGCGGAACTTGGGTTTGGCCTTGGCCTTGCCCAGGTCCTTCTTCAGCAGCGCCAGGCTGGCCAGCCAGATGGCGCCGAGCGCCAGGGCCATGGCCAGCACCGCGCCGGCGAAGCCGAGCAGGCTGAGCAGGGCGCCGCCGAGAAAGAAGCCGACGCCCTTGAGCGCGTTCTTCGAGCCGGTCAGGCGCGCGACCCAGGCGTACAGGGTGGCCTGCCGGTCGCCGGGCACCAAGAGCTTGATCGAGCTCTTGGCGCTCATCTTGTTGAGATCCTTGGCGATGCCCGACAGCGCCTGCGCGCCCATCACCCAGGGTACCGTGAGCATGGCCGCCGGCACCGTGAGCATCAGCAGGGCCAGCACCTGCAGCGCCAGGCCCAGGTTCATGGTGCGGTTCAGGCCGATGCGCGCACCCAGCCAGCCGCCTACCAGGTTGGTGACCACGCCGAAGATCTCGTAGAACAGAAACAGCGCGGCGATCTGCAGCGGCGTGTAGCCCAGGCTGTGGAAATGCAGCACCACCAGCATGCGCAGCGCGCCGTCGGTGAGGGTGAAGGCCCAGTAGTTGCCGGTGACCAGCAGGTACTGGCGGACTTCGGGGGTGAGCCGGGCGAGGGCGTGCATAAGATTATCCAGTAGGGTGTCGCGGGGCCGCCTAGGCTGTGCGCACCGTTGAGGAACATGACCTGTGGGAGCGGCTGGGCGGCATTTCGCTTTAGCCGCGACTTGTGGCGCTCCGGTCGCGGCTAAAGCCCCTCCCACAAGAGCAGAGTCAGCTGGCCAGACCGACCAGGCGCGCCAGCTCCACCGCGCGGTTGGCGTAGCCCCATTCGTTGTCGTACCAGGCGTAGATCTTCACCTGGGTGCCGGCCACCACCAGGGTCGACAACGCATCGACGATGGAGGAGCGCGGATCGGTGCGGTAGTCGATGGACACCAGCGGGCGTTCCTCGTAACCCAGGATGCCCTTGAGCGGCCCTTCGGCGGCGGCCTTGAGCAGGGCGTTGACCTCCTCGGCGGTGGTGGCACGCTCGACCTCGAACACGCAGTCGGTCAGCGAGGCGTTGGCCAGCGGCACGCGCACCGCGTGGCCGTTGAGCTTGCCGCGCAGCTCGGGGAAGATCTCGGCGATCGCCGTGGCCGAGCCGGTGGTGGTCGGGATCAGGCTCATGCCGGAGGCGCGCGCCCGGCGCAGGTCCTTGTGCGGTTGGTCGAGGATGCTCTGGGTATTGGTCAGGTCGTGGATGGTGGTGATCGAGCCGTGACGGATGCCCAGTGCCTCGTGGATCACCTTGACCACTGGCGCCAGGCAGTTGGTGGTGCAGGAGGCGGCGGTGACGATGCGGTGCCGGGCCGGGTCGAACAGCTGCTGGTTGACCCCCATCACCACGTTGAGCGCACCGGCCTGCTTGACCGGCGCGCAGACCACCACGCGCTTCACGCCCTGGTCCAGATAAGCCTGCAGCACCTCGACCGTCTTCATCTTGCCGCTGGCCTCGAGCACCAGGTCGCAGCCGCTCCAGTCGGTGTCGGCGATGGCCTTGTTGGCCGTCACCTGGATGCGCCGGCCGCCCACCACCACGCAGTCGCCGTCGCTGCCCGCCTCGTGCTGCCAGCGGCCGTGCACCGAGTCGAAATTCAGCAGGTGGGCGTGGGTGGCGGCGTCGCCGGCCGGGTCGTTGATCCGTACGAACTCGAGTTCCGGCCAGTCCCAGGCGGCGCGCAGGGCCAGGCGGCCGATGCGGCCGAATCCGTTGATACCGACTTTGATGCTCATGTGCTGGTCTCCGCTGGGGTCAGTGAGTGGCGTCGAACTGGTTGATCCAGTCGACGTGCGCCGGGTGTTGGATGGCCTTGGGGCGCAGCGCCTGGACCAGGGCGATGGCCTCGCTGCGCGCTACGCCGGCCTCGATCAGCAGGCGCGCGGCGATCAGCCCGGTGCGTCCGGATCCACCCTTGCAGTGCAGGGCCAGGCGCTGCCCGGCGCGCAGGCGTGCCAGGATGGCGGCGCTGGACTGCTGCCAGGCCGCGGCGAAGTCGTCCAGCGGCACCTGTTCGTCGGCCACCGGCAGGTGGAACCAGGCCAGGCCCAGGGCCTGGCAGCGCGCGTCGATGGCTTCGACCGCATTGGCGGCCAGTTCGCTGTGCGGCATCAGGCTGATCACCGCGCTGGCGCCGGCCTGCTGCAGGGTGGCCAGGGCCTCGTCGAGCGAGCTGCCCTTGGTGCCGGGGCAGGGGGTGAAGATCAGCTGGCCGGCGCAGCCGGGAATGCTCAGCAGGTCGTAGGGATGGCTCATGCAGGCTTCCTTTATTCAGATGGCGCGCTGGTTGACCCGCGCGGACAGTTGTTCGGCGGATTCCTTGCGCTCGGAGTAGCGGTCGACCAGGTAGTCGGTGCGCTCGCGCAGCAGCAGGGTGAACTTGACCAGTTCCTCCATCACGTCCACCAGGCGGTCGTAGTAGGACGAGGCTTTCATCCGCCCCTGCCCGTCGAATTCGAGGAAGGCCTTGGGCACCGAGGACTGGTTGGGGATGGTGAACATGCGCATCCAGCGCCCGAGCACGCGCAGCTGGTTGACCACGTTGAACGACTGCGAGCCGCCGCACACCTGCATCACCGCCAGGGTCTTGCCCTGGGTCGGGCGCACCGCGCCCATGGCCAGCGGCACCCAGTCGATCTGCGCCTTGAACACCGCGGTCATCGCCCCGTGACGCTCCGGCGAGCACCACACCTGGCCTTCGGACCACTGCATCAGCTCGCGCAGCTCCTGCACCTTGGGGTGGCTGTCCGGCGCGTCGTCCGGCAGCGGCAGGCCGGCGGGGTGGAAGATACGGGTCTCGGCGCCGAAGCGCTGGAGCAGGCGCGCGGCTTCCTCGGTCAGCAGGCGGCTGAACGAGCGCTCGCGGTTGGAGCCGTACAGCAGCAGGATGCGCGGCTTGTGGGCAAACTGCCGGGCGATGTCGAGGCGCTCGGCGCTGGGCGGTTGGGCCAAGTCGGCAGCGAGTTGGGGGATGTGATCGTCGTTCATTTGCTCTGCTCCTGGGCCAGTGCGGCCTCGTCGCTATCGAACCAGCGGCGTTTGAGCCACAGCGCCACGCCGACCAGGGCGATCAGCACCGGTACTTCCACCAGCGGGCCGATCACCGTGGCGAAGGCCACCGGCGAGGCCAGGCCGAAGGTGGCGATGGCCACGGCGATGGCCAGTTCGAAGTTGTTGCTGGCGGCGGTAAAGGCCAGCGAGGTGGTGCGCGGATAGTCGGCGTCGAGCAGCCTGCCCATGGCGAAGCTGATGGCGAACATCACCACGAAGTAAATGGTCAGCGGGATGGCGATGCGCAGCACGTCCAGCGGCAACTGCAGCACCATGTCGCCCTTGAGACTGAACATCGCCACTATGGTCAGCAGCAGCGCCACCAGGGTCAGCGGGCCGATGCGCGGGATAAAGCGTTCGCTGTACCACTGCTCGCCGCGGCGCGCGATCAGCAGCTTGCGGGTGAGGAAGCCGGCGAGGAAGGGGATGCCCAGATAGATCAGCACCGACTCGGCGATGGTCAGGAAACTCACGTCGATCACGTTGCCTTGCAGCCCCAGCAGCGGCGGCAGCACGCCGAGGAACAGCCAGGCGTAGAGGCTGAAGAAGGCGATCTGGAACAGGCTGTTGAAGGCCACCAGGCCGGCGACGTACTGGTTGTCGCCGCCGGCGATCTGGTTCCACACCAGCACCATGGCGATGCAGCGCGCCAGGCCGATAAGGATCAGCCCGGTCATGTACTCGGGCTGATCGCGCAGGAAGATCACCGCCAGGGCGAACATCAGCAGCGGGCCGATCAGCCAGTTCTGCACCAGCGACAGCGCGAGGATGCGCTTGTCGCGGAACACCTGCGGCAGCTCCTCGTATTTCACCTTGGCCAGCGGCGGGTACATCATCAGGATCAGGCCGATGGCGATGGGGATATTGGTGCTGCCGAGCGACAGGCTGTCGAGCCAGGCCGGCAGGCCTTCGAACCGGCTGCCCAGGCCCACGCCCAGGCCCATGGCGAGGAAGATCCACAGAGTCAGATTACGGTCGAGAAACGACAGACGGCTGTTGCTCATGGTCGGGCTCCCAGGGTGCCGATGCGGGCCAGTTCGGCCTGCAGCTGCGCGCGGCTCAGGTGTTGCAGCGGCAGGGCGAGAAAGGCCTCTACACGGGTACGGATGATCGTCAGGGCGCTATCGAAGGCTGCTTCGATCTCCCTGGTGCAGCCTGTCAGCTCGGACGGGTCGCACAGGCCCCAGTGCGCCTTCGCCGCCGGGCCGAAGAACACCGGGCAGGACTCGCCGGCGGCCTTGTCGCATACCGTGATGACCAGGTCCGGGGCGAGCTCGGCGTGGGCTTCGCAGGCCTTGCTGTGCAGGCCTTCGCAGGCGATGCCGGCGCGGCGCAGGGCGGCCAGGCTCAGCGGATGCACCTCGCCCCGGGGCTGGCTGCCGGCGCTGTAGGCGCGCAGGCCGGCCGGGGCCAGGTGGTTGAACAGCGCCTCGCTCAAGATGCTGCGGCAGCTGTTGGCGGTGCAGAGAAACAGCAATTTCATCCGGGCTTCCTTGATCTTCAGCAGCACACGGCGATGCGTTGCGGGCGCTCGCCCATGGCGGCCAGGCGTTTGCTGTCCGGGCTCAGCCAGTGGCTGTTGGCCGCCAGCGTGGCGTCGAGCACGGCGATCACCCAGTCCGGCAGGTGCGGGTGCAGGCGGTAGTAGACCCACTGGCCCTGGCGGCGGTCGGCCAGCAGGCCGCAGCTGCGCAGTTGCGCCAGGTGGCGCGAAACCTTGGGCTGGCTCTCGCCGAGGGCGCAGGTCAGCTCGCACACGCACAGCTCCTGTTCGCGGGCGACCAGCAGCATCAGGCGTACACGGGTGTCGTCGGCCAGGCATTTGAAGACGCTGGTGGGGGTGAGCAGTTCGGCCATGGCTACCTCAGCGCTTGGTCTTGACCAGCACGAACATCTTGATCCGTTCGTGGATCTCGTGCAGGCAGTGGCGGAAGGCCTCGGGCTGGGTGCTGGTCACCGGGTCCTCGAAGTGCCAGGCCAGCCGCTGGCCCTCGAAGGGGATGTGCTGGCATTCCTGGCTGGCCTTGTCGCACAGGCTGATGACGTACTCGAAATCGTTCCAGTGGAAGGCGTCCAGGCCCTTGCTGTGCAGCCCGTCGGTGTTCACGCCGAGGTGCTGCAGGGCGGCCAGGGCGCGCGAGTCGACCTCGCCCGGCTGGCTGCCGGCACTGTGCGCCTCGAAGTTGTCCGAATCGGTGTGGCGCAGCAGGGCCTCGGCCATCTGCGAGCGGGCGGCGTTGGCGGTACAGACGAACAGCACGCGGGTCTTGTAGGCCATCTCTGACATCTCGCTTAGATATGGTTTGGCGAATATATGGATTTTCGTATGAGTGGTAAAGACGTCGCTGCCTTGTGCACTTGCCCGGGATTACCCAGATTTTGCTCTGCCTGGCGGCAGTGCGTGCTTGATTGCCACACCGTTATATTCGCTTAATCGCATATTTGTGGCCGTTCACGAATCCGTCCTACCGGCGGCGCTCAGTCCTGCCCAACCCGATTCCCGCGAGGAACCTTGCGACGAGCAGCTAAGGCTCTGTTCCGTCCTCACTGACGAGAGTGCGTGTGTTGCTGGGGGCCTGCCGCGGGGCGAAGAGTCGGCGGCGGAGCGGACAAAAAAAGAGCGGCCGAGGCCGCCCGAATTTCCCTGGAGGGGATGGGGAGTGGGGGCGCTCAGGGCGCCCCCGCCGTGGAGTCGGCGAGCGGGTAGTGACGACGGCGCCAGGCCTGCACCTCGCCGGCGGCGCGCAGGCGCTGGGCGATCTGTTCCAGGGTGGCGGCGATCGGCTTCTCGCCCTTGAGCATGGCGCCCAGGCGCGAGGCGAACAGCACCCAGAAGCGCTTCATCTCCGGGATGTCCGGCATGATCTCGCCGCTGGCGGCGGACTCGTAGGTGTGTTCGATCAGCGGGTCGTGGCGCAGCTGGGCCATGACCTCTAGGTTAGCCACCGCCCCCAGCGGCTTGTCGGCGTTGAGGCTGCGCAGGCCCTCGGCGCTGCTCAGGTAGTCCTCGACAAAGCGTCGGGCCTGCGCCTTGTGCGGGCTGTTGGCGTTGATCGCTGCGGCGAGGATGCCGACGAAGGGCCGGCCCTGGCGCGTTTCGTCGATGCCCGGCACGTGGCCGACGGCGAAGTCGAGGCCGGCGTCGCGCAGCTCGTTCCACACCCAGGGACCGTTGACGATCATGGCGATGCGGCCCTGCTTGAAGCCGTCCAGGGCGCTGGCGTAATCGTCGCCGGGCTCCAGCACCCCTTGATCGAGCAGTTGCTTGAGCGCCTCCACGCCGGCGATGGCGCCGGAGGTGGCGACGCCGACATCGGCCAGGTCGTAGATGCCGCCCTGCTTGCGCAGGCTGTAGCCGCCGGCGCCGGCGATGATCGGCCAGGAGAAGTACAGGTTGTTGTAGTCCCAGGCGATGGCGCGCTTGCCCTGGGCGCGCAGGCGCCTGTCCAGCGTGGCGACTTCGGCGAGGGTGCGCGGTGGGCTGGCCAGCAGGCTGCGGTTGTAGATCAGGCTGACCACCTCGGTGGCCAGGGGGTAGCCGAAACGCTGCGCGCCCACGGTCAGCGCTTCCCAGGCGAAGCCGGGGGCGCGCTGCAGGGCTTCTGCGCTGGGCTGCACCGGCGCGAGCAGGCCGTTGTTGATCCAGGAACCGAAGCGGTCGTGGGCGAAGATGACGATATCCGGACCCTTGGCGGTGGCGGCGAGCCTGTCGTACTGGCCGGGCAGGTCATCCGGGGTGGCGACCTTGACCGGCATGCCGCTGTCGGCGGTGTAGCGCTGGCCGATCTCGGCGAGGCCGTTGAAGCCCTTGTCCTGGCCGATCCAGACGGTCAGCACGTTCTTCTCGAAGGCCAGAGCTGGCCAGGGGGTGGTGCACAGCAGAATCAGTGTCGCGAGCCTTATTGTTGTTCTCATCTCGACCTCTGGTTGGGCGGTCGGTCGTCAAGCCTGCCCGCCTCTGTAGGAGCCGCGCCCCGCGGCGAATGCGCGGGACGGCAACCCGGAGCCAGCACAGCTTCGCCCCGGGGTGGGGCTCCTACGGCTGCGGCGGTGGCGCCGGCCAGGTCACCCCGGGACGATCGTTTCAGCGGATCTGGATACGTTCGAGCAGATAGGCCTTGGCGCTGTCGTCGCCGACCCGCGCGGCCTCGTCGGCCAGGCGCAGGGCACGTTCGAGGTCCTTGCTGGCGAGGGCGGCGTCGATGGCCTGGCGGTAGTAGGCCTGGGTCTCGGGCAGTACCGCCGGGGCCGGCACGCTGGGCAGCTGGTTGCCCATCTCGCGGCCGATGCTGAACGGCGGCACGTAGCTGTTGGCCTGCTGGCCGGCGACCTTGTCCTCAATCAGCACCATCTTGATCACACCCACCGGCGCATGCTTGGCCACCGGGTCGGGGATGTTCGGCGCCTCGTTACCGAGGGCACGGGCATAGGCCTTGGCCGGGTGTTCGATGACGGTCCGGCCGCGCATCTGCGCCTCGCTGGTGTAGAGCACCAGGTAATGTTCGTTGCCCGGGTTGTCCAGGTACAGGCGGTCGACGCGCAGGCGCGCGTCCAGGCTGTCGCCCTTGAGGCCGGACGCCGGGGCGTAGACGAAATCCTCGGCGCCGAGCAGGCGCGTGACGCGGAACTGGCTGTCGAGCAGCATGGCGTTGGGCGCCAGCACCGTGTCGCCGGCCTGGCTGTACAGGCGGATCTCGAACGACTTGCTGGCGGCCGGCAGCTGGAAGGCGCGGAAATAGCTCTTGCCGCTGTCGAAGGCGAAGGCGGGCGCGCCAGTGTCGATGCGCACCTCGCCGCTGAAGTTCACCGGGATCGGCTGGTAGGGCAGCTCGCGCAGCGAGGTGCAGCAGGACGGGGCGGCGGCCAGGGCCTGTTCGGCGTTGCCGGCCGAGGTCTGCAGGGGGGCGGGGCTGGCGCTCAGGGCGTCGATGCGCCGCAGCGGTTCGCTGGCGCAGCCGGTCAATAGCAGGGTGAGCAGCGCGAGGCTGGCGATCTTGAACGGTGGCATGGGTTATTCCTCTTATTAGTCTGGAAGTCGCGCAGCGACGCCCTCCTTGATGCCCTTCTCCCCCTGGGAGAAGGTGGCGCGAAGCGCCGGATGAGGGCAGCGGGCACGCTAGGTAAAAGGCCCCGGCCTATTGCAGAACCGGGGCAAGGACCACAGGAGCAGCGTTACGGAATTTGCCAGTCATCCGGATGCAACGGATGACTGAGCGCTTACCACCAGGCTTCGGCCTGGACGCCAAAGGTGAGGCCGTCGTCGTCGCCGGCATCGATGGATTCGCTGGCGGCGTTGTACTTGCCGCCGTCCCACATGGCGTAGGTGGCGAACACGCGGATCTGCGGGCGTGCCCAGAAGCTGCGGCCGGCCGACCATTGCTGGGCCAGGGTGATCTTCTTCAGATCGCGGGATTCCTCGCCATCGGCCTGCGGGTCGATATGGTCGTAGCCGAACTCCAGCGCGGTGCTCATGGTGTTGCTCCACTTGTACACCGGGCGCACGCCGAACGACGCCCAGGTCTGCCCGGAGTCGTTGTCGAAGTCCTTATCTTCGTAGATCTGCACGTACATCATCTCGATGTCGTCGGTCAGGCCGACCACGCCCTGGTTGACCAGGCGGAACATCTTGCCGTCGCTGTTGCCGGTGCTGTTGCGCCCGGTGCTGCCGATGATGCCGTCGGTGCCGTACTGCAGGGCGAGCTTGTTGAAGCCGCCGAACCAGTTGCCCTGGATGTGTTGCGCGGTGAGCAGATGACCCTTCTGGTCGGTGTAGCCGGGATCGTCCTTCTGCTCCTCGGTGAGGTTGGCCTTGCCGTAGTCGTAGCCGAATTCCAGCTTGCCGTCGGTGTTGAAGTCGATATCGGTCAGGCGCAGGTCGAGGGTGTCGTTGGCCACGTTGGTGCCAGTGCCGGTGCCGTTGTAGACCCACTCGCCATCGGTGTTGCGCATCCAGGCCACGTGCGCCTTGGCGAAGCCCAGGTCGATGTCCTCGATGCCGGCGCCGGGGCCGGAAACGTCCCAGTAGTAGTAGTCGTTGATGTGCACGTCGTTGCGCTTGTAGTAGCGCTTGCCGGCCCACAGGGTGGCGCCGGGCAGGGCGGGCAGGAAGTTCTTGGCCTGCACGTTGAACTGGCGGATCGAGCTGGTGCCGTTGGCGTAGGGGTTGCCGTCGCTGTCGGTGGCTTCCCAGTCGTTCGCCTGATCCGACTTGTAGGCGATCATGCTGTCGATATAGAAGCTCTGATCGCCTTCCTTCCACGCCTCGTGACCGAGACCGATCTCGGCATAGGTCTCGCACTCGTTGCCGAGGCGATACTTGGCCGGCGCGCCGGCGGCCTGGAAGCAGGCCTGGTCGCCGCCGCCGGCGGTGGCGCCGATGCCGGAGCGCATGTAGCCATGGAAGTCCACGGCCAGGGCCGGGGTGGCCAGCAGCATGGCGGCGAACAGGGCGCTGGGACGCAGCAGCTGGGCGGGTTGCTTGGTGTTCATCGTGGGTCCTTCTTTCTTGTTGGATTCGGTGTCGGACTGACTGGGCGCGACAGGGCAGGCAGTCGGCCCGGTGGCGCTGCGGGCAAGAGTCGGGCAAGGCAAGGCGCCACCACATCCTCCCCGGGGCGCTTTTTTCGAGGTGGAGCGGCAGGGCGTAGCGAAGCGGCGGGGGTATGGCTGGCAGGCGGAATTTCTACGCCTGTGCCCTACGCCTGCAGAAAGTGCGCGGGGGAGGTTTGGTGGTGCGGCCAGGCGCGGCAGGCTGCCGTGATCGGGTCGCCCGCGCGGTGCTCCGATCAGTCCATCCGGGGGCTGTCCCCCGTAGTCGGATGCTCACAACAATGACAAGAACGGAGCTTCAAGATGAACCGATACCTGCGAATGGCCGGCCTGGTGCTGGCCATGGCCCCGCTCGCCTACCCCTGGGGCAACCTGGTCAGGGCGGCGGACGCGCCGGGCAAGAGCGCCAGCGGCGTGCGCTACCACGGCGGTGACGAAGTCATCCTCCAGGGCTTTCACTGGAACACGGTGCGTACCACCTCCAGCAACTGGTACGCGACCCTGTCCAGCATGGCGCCGACCCTGGCCGCCGATGGTTTCAGCGCGATCTGGATGCCGGTGCCCTGGCGCGACTTCTCCAGCTGGAGCGACCCCAACAACGGCACCTCGGGCGGCGGCGAAGGCTACTTCTGGCACGACTTCAACAAGAACGGCCGCTACGGCAGCGACAGCCTGCTCAAGCAGGCCGCCAATGCGCTGAACGCCGCCGGGGTCAAGCCGATCTACGACGTGGTGCCCAACCACATGAACCGCGGCTACCCGGACAAGGAAATCAACCTGCCGGCCGGCCAGGGGCTGTGGCGCCACGACTGCAATGACCCGGGCAACTACGCCAACGACTGCGACGACGGCGACCGCTTCATGGGCGGCGACGCCGACCTCAATACCGGCCACCCGCAGAACCAGGCGATGTTCCGCGACGAGTTCGCCAACCTGCGCAGCCAGTACGGCGCCGGCGGTTTTCGCTTCGACTTCGTCCGCGGCTATGCCGGTGAGCGGGTCGACGGCTGGATGAGCGATGCCCACGACAACGGCTTCTGCCTCGGCGAGCTGTGGAAGGCGCCGGGCGAATACCCGAGCTGGGACTGGCGCAACGGCGCCAGCTGGCAGCAGATCCTCAAGGACTGGTCGGATCGGGCCAAGTGCACCATCTTCGACTTCGCCCTCAAGGAGCGCATGCAGAACGGCGGCATAGCCGACTGGCGCCACGGCCTCAACGGCAATCCCGATGCGCGCTGGCGCGAGGTGGCGGTGACCTTCGTCGACAACCACGACACCGGCTACTCGCCCGGCCCCAACGGCGGCCAGCACCACTGGCCGCTGCCGGATCATCGCCTCAAGCAGGCCTACGCCTACATCCTCAGCAGCCCCGGCACGCCGGTGGTGTACTGGCCGCACATGTACGACTGGGGCCATGGCGACTTCATCCGCCAGCTGATCCAGATTCGCCGCGCGGCCGGGGTCAAGGCCGCCTCAGCGATCCAGTTCCATGAGGGCTTCTCCGGCCTGGTGGCGACGGTCAGCGGCAGCCAGCAGCAGCTGCTGATCGCCCTGGACTCCAACCTGTCCTCGCCCGGCCAGGTGGCCAGCGGCGACTTCACCCAGGCGCTCAACGCCGACAACGGTGCGATCCGTATCTGGCGCAGCGGCCAGGGTGACGATGAAGAGCAGGGCGAGCTGGTCAGCGTCAACTTCCGCTGCGACAACGGCGTGACCCAGTGGGGCGACAGCGTCTATGCGGTGGGTAACGTCGCCCAGCTGGGCAACTGGAGCGCGGCCAGCGCGGTGCGCCTGAGCGACACCAGCGCCTACCCGACCTGGAAGGGCAGCATCGCCCTGCCGGCCGGCCAGCAGGTGGAGTGGAAATGCATCATCCGTAACGAGAGCGACCCGACCCAGGTCAAGACCTGGCAGCCGGGAGGCAACAATAGCCTGACGGTTACGGCCGGGGCCACCACCAGCGGCGGCTTCTGAGTCTGCCGGGCCGCCGCGCCGTTCCCGGCGGCCCGGTCTCTATCGACAGGAGAGATCGATGTTGTCCCCTCTTGTAAACCGGCTGACCGCCTTCGAGGTCGGCTTCCTGCCGCGGCTGTACCTGCTGATCGCGGCGCTGGCCCTGCTGCTGGTGCTGCTCGGCGGCAGCAGCCTGAGCGCCATCGGCGAGCTGCAGGGCTCGGGCGAACGCATCGCCCACAGCGCCGCGCGGCTGCAGGCCAGCCAGAGCTTCTTCAGTGCCCTGCAGGGCCTGACCCAGAACCTGTCCGATGCCCTCGGCGCCGAACGCGCCGAGGAGCTCGAGGCCTTCGCCACCGCGCATGGGCAGCATGCCGAACGGGTCGACGCCCGCCTGGACGTCATGCGGACCCTGGGGAACGGCGCCGAACAGGCCGAGCTGGTGCGGCTGGGGCAGTTGCTGCCGCAGCTGGACGCGCAGAGCCGCGAACTGCTGGAGGCGCAGCGCCAGGTGCTGGCGCGGGTCGAGCGCACCGCGGTGACGCTGCGCAACCTGCAGCTGCAACTGTCGCGCTTCAAGCAGGACCTGCTCAGGGTGCAGGCGGTCACCAAGGACGACTACGTCGCCTACTCGCTCAAGCAGTTCATCATTCCGCTGGAGCAGGTCGAGGCACTGGTCTTCGACGCGGTCGGCAGCGCCTCGCCGCAGCGCCTGCAGCAGGCCGAGGCCAAGGTCAGGGAACGCCTGCCCAATCTACATGACAAGCTGGGGCGGGTGCTGGACGACCTACTGCCCCACCAGGACAGTCGCACCGACTATGTGCATACCTATCGGGGTGAGTTCGCCGAGATCGAGCGCAACCTGCTGCTCGACGGCCAGGGCGCGCTGGCCCAGTACGCCGGCTGGCTCGCCGACAAGCAGGCTAACCAGGAGCGCAAGCGCCAGCTGCAGGCGTTGCAGGCGCAGGTGGGCGAGCAGGTCGGGCAACTGATCGAGGCGAGCGAGCGCGACGCCCGGGCGCAGCTCGAACAGGCGCGCCTGACCTATCGGCGCGGCTTCGATCGCCTGCTGTGGCTGGCCGCGCTGTCGCTCGGCATCGCCCTGAGCATGGGCGTTTGGCTCAGCCGCACCATGCGCCGGGCGCTGGGCGCGGTGTCCGGCGCGCTGAACCGGTTGGCCGAGGGCGATCTGCGCGGCCGCTGCGATTACCAGCGGGCAGACGAGTTCGGCCGGGTCGCAGCGGACGTCAATCGGGTCGCCGGCAACCTGCGCGACGCCCTGGCGCAGCTGGGCCGCGCCGCCGACCAGCAGGACGCCATCGCCCGTGGCAATGCCGATTCCTGCGCCGACGCGCGCCAGGGCCTGGATCGGCAGCGCTCGAGCATCGGTGCGCTGGCCGCCAGCCTGACCCAGATGGAATCGAGCTTCGCCGAGGTGGCGGTGCATGCCGAGCAGACCGCGCGGCGGGTCGACAGCGTCGGCGCCTGCGTCGACAGCGGCAGCCAGATCATGGCCGGCACCATCCGCAGCACCCAGGCGCTGGCGCAGCAGCTGCAGGGCAGCGTGGCCGAGATCGCCGAGGTCGAGGCCGGCGGGCAGCGCATCGGCCAGATCCTCGCGGTGATCCGCAGCATCGCCGAGCAGACCAACCTGCTGGCCCTCAACGCGGCCATCGAGGCGGCGCGTGCCGGCGAGCAGGGCCGCGGCTTCGCCGTGGTCGCCGACGAGGTGCGTAGCCTGGCCTTGCGCACGGCCAGCTCCACCGGCGAGATCCAGTCGCATATCGACGGTCTGCTGCAGGGCATCCAGGCGGCGGTACAGTCGCTGGAGCTGAGCCGCCAGCACATGCAGGCCAACCTGGCCCAGGTCGGCGAGGCCGATCAGGCGATGCAGCGGATCCACGAGCAGGTCGGCGCCATCGCCGGCATGTCGCGGCAGATCAGCCAGGCCACCGCCCAGCAGCGCCTGGCTGCCGAAGACGTGACGCGCAGCATGCACGACATCCACGCGGTGGCCGAGGACAACATGCAGCGCATCGTCGGTATCACCGAGAGCAGCGAGCGCCAGGCGGCCATGGTGGCCGAGCAGCAGGCGCTGTGCGCCCGCTACCTGACCTGAGCGATCGGTGCCTGCTGCGCGAAGGCGTGTATCCGGCGGATTGGGGCGGTGCCGGGGACAACGATAAGGGCGGGTTCGGCGACTGACCGCGCAAGCCGCGGTGCGCACGGTGCACCCTACGAAATGCAGCACCGTGCCGAGCGTGGCGATCCCGGTAGGCGGCGCTGCGCGCACCGGAGGCTATCCTGTACAGGCAATCAGCGCCAGGAGACAGGGAATGTCCGACTACCGCCGTGCCCGGGAGCAGGGCGCCTGCTATTTCCTCACCCAGGTCAGCCACCAGCGTCGGCCGCTGCTCACCGAGGCGCCGCTGCGCGCGGCTTTGCGCGGGGCCATCGAGCAGGTGCGCCAGCGTTATCCCTTTGCCATTCACGGCTGGGTGCTGCTGCCCGATCACCTGCACTGCCTGTGGCAACTGCCACCGGGCGATGCCGACTTTGCCCTGCGCTGGTCGATGATCAAGCGCCTGACCAGCCAGGCCCTGCCGCAAGCCGATGGTGTCAGCCTGAGCCGGCGTCTGCGCCGCGAGGCGGGGCTGTGGCAAAGGCGCTTCTGGGAACACCGCATCCGCGACGAGCAGGACCTCAGTAGGCACCTGGATTACCTGCACTGGAATCCGGTGCGCCATGGCCTGGTGCGGCAGGTGGCGGATTGGCCCTGGTCGAGCTTCCACCGCCTGGTGCGCGAAGGCGTGTACCCGGCGGATTGGGGCGGGGTGGCGGAGGATGAGGGGGCGTTCGGCGAGTGACCGCGCAAGCTCGGTGCGCACGGCGCACCCGATGGTGCCGATACGCCGATATGTAGCTCTGCGGATATGGTGCGGCGAGCCCTAGGGTGCGCCGTGCGCACCAGGGATAAACGCCGATCTGCCAGGCCGGCGCCTATTCCCGATCCGGTCGGGTTGTCGCCGCTGGATGGGGTATGCAGAAAGAGCCACCGAGGCCGCGGTGCGCCGCGGCGCACCCTAAGAGCACGGCAGGCTTTTGTAGGGGGCGCGCGGGGCCGCCTAGGTTGTGCGCACCAACCCTCTGCCTATTCACCAACCTGCCACTCATGCGCCTGCTGCAGCGCCTGTTCCAGCTCGGCGCGCCAGGCGTCCGGGGTGCGCCCGGCGAGCAGTTCCAGGCGCTGCAGCTGGGCGCCGCACTCGTGCAGGCATTGCTGCAGCCAGTCGATGCGCTGCAGGGTCAGCGGCGTGCAGGTCTGGCCGCCGAGGTCGTCCTCCAGATCGCTCAGGTGCGAGCGCCAGGCCTCGCGCAGGTACAGGCCGTCGAGGCCGCCGCCCAGCGCGTCCTGCCACTGGTCGATGATGCGTTGCAGCCAGGCCAGTACCGTGGCGCTGGCGCCGCGTCCAGCCAGATGGCTGCGCAGGCGCCGGTAGCACTCCAGGGCGATGCGCTTTTCCAGTTCCAGCGCGGCCAGCGCGGCGCTCTGTCCGCGCTCGCGTTCCAGGTGCAGCAGGTGGGCGTAGTAGCAGCGCGTTTCGAAGCGTTCGGCGGCGTGGCACTGCGGGGTCAGCTGGCCGTTGCTGTTGAAGCTGTGCAGCGGCTCGAAGCGGTACATATAGCCGAAGTCGAACAGGCGGATGCGGCCGTCGTCGAGCAGGTTGCCGGGGCACAGGTCCCACTCGAAGAAGCCCAGCTGCAGCAGCGCCAGCAGCGTATCGAACAGCTGCAGCAGGCGCCGCTCGTCCCATTCGCCGATCGCCTCGCCGGCGATCCAGGGCGACAGCAGCAGGCCCTGGCGGTAGCTGGCGTAACGCGTCTCGACGATGCCGGCCAGGGCCTCGCCCCAGGCCGGCTGCTGTTTCAAGGCCTGCAGCTCTGCGCGGCGCTGCACCTCGTTGAGAAAGGAGGTCTGGCCGTCGGGGTTGCGCACCTTGCACGGGTTGCGCGCGCGCTTGAGCGTCCACAGCTGGCCGCCGGCCTCCAGCTGGTAGACCTCGGCGGTCAGGCCACCGGAGAAATGGCGACGTACCCAGGGGCTGGCGGGGCGGGTGGCCAGCAGGTGTTCGAGGGGCAGCGGGCAACCGGCGAGCGAGCCCACCTCCAGTTCGGCGCGGCTGGCGGCGAAGGCCAGTTGGCTTTGGCGGCGTTGTTGTTCGGGTGTCATATCGGGTCCTGTTGGTGAGCACAGCACACCCTACGGGTTGGCGTTGGCATATGCGCTTATCGCCCTTGCACTATCACCACCCGGTCTTTGCCCAGGGTGCGAGCGAAGGCGTAGGGCTGGGTGGACAGCTGCTGGTGGCGGCCGGCGCCGATGGCCGGGTGGCGCGCGCGGAACTGGCCGAGCAGGCGCCAGTGCGCCAGCAGTTCGGCGATGGGCGCCTGCTGCTGGGCGTCCCAGTTCATCGACGAGCGCGTGCCCTGGTGCGGGTCCGAACCCGTGGGCCCGAGCGGGCGCGCGCTTTCGTCGCCGTAGTAGATCTGCACCGCGCCGGGTGCCAGCAGCAGGGCTCCGGCCAGGCCGCGCTGGCGCGCCAGTTGATGGCCCTGGTCGGCGAAGAACAGCGAGGTGTCGTGGGACGAGGCGTAGCTCATGAAGTTGTGCCGCGCGTCGTTGGCCAGCAGCTCGGCGTAGTCGCGGTAGCCGTCCTCGATCTGGCGCAGGCACTCGCTGCCCCTGGCGGCCAGCTCGCCCTGGAAGTCGAAGTTGATCAGCGCGTCGAAGCCGTGGTCCTGGTAAACGCTGGCCTGCGGGCCGTGGCCGAACACCTCGCCGACCATCCAGAACGGGCTGCCGCTCATGGGATCATCGGGGTTGGCCGCCGACCACTCGGCGCGCGCCTTGTCGGCTGCCTGGCGCAGCGCCGCCCAGCTCTCCAGTTCGACGTGCTTGACGGTATCGGCACGAAAGCCGTCGACGCCGAATTCGCGCACCCAGAAGCTCAGCCATTCCACCAGATAGTCGCGCACCCGGTAGCCCTCGCGTGGCACGGCGCGGGTGTCGGCCTTGCGCAGCAGGAAGGGCGGCAGGGACACCGGCTGCTGACTCTCGGTCTTGAAGTCGGGGAGGAAGGCCAGCGAGCCTTGGCGCGGGTCGACCAGCACGCTGGGCGGGCTGTCATAGTCGGCGATGTCGGCGCGTACCCAGTCCTTGCCCCACCACTGGCGCCAGGCGTCGTGCTGGTAGTCGATCAGGTTGTGGTAGGCGTGCAGGTTCTCGAAGCTCTCCGGCTGCCAGTCGCTCCAGCGCGGCGGCAGGTACTGCTGCATGCCGCCGCGCAGCGCGCCGAAGCCGAGCGCCTGCATGTCGGCCAGGGTCGAATAGCCGGGGTGGTTGAGCACCACGTCGAACAGCACGCGGATGCCGCGGGCGTGAGCCTGGGCGATCAGCTCGCGCAGCTCGTCTTCCGTCCCCATGTTGGCGTCCAGGCGGGTGAAGTCCAGGGCGTAGTAACCGTGGTAGGCGTAATGGCGAAAGTCGCCCTTGTCACCGCCGCCGACCCAGCCATGGATCTGCTCGAAGGGCGCGCTGATCCACAGTGCGTTGACCCCCAGCTGCTGCAGGTAGTCGAGCTTGCCGGTCAGGCCGCGCAGGTCGCCGCCATGGAAGGTACCGATCTCCTGCTCGCCGTCGGGCTGGCGCCCGTAGCTGCGGTCGTTGCCGGTATCGCCATTGGCGAAGCGGTCGGTGATAGCGAAATACACCGTGGCATTGCGCCAGTCGTGGGCGGGCGCTGGCGCCGGCTCGGTTGGCTCGAGCAGGAGCAGGCCGTCGCTATGCGCCGCCGGGGTCAGCTCGATACGGCCGTTTTCCACCGTGGCCAACTGGCCGCTGTAGGCATCGCGCAGCACCTCGCCATCGGCGAATACCTGGCCGACCGCGACGCTCAGCGCCTCGCCCTGCCAGGTGCGGCAGGTGCTGCGCGGCGCCTGCTCGCGCAGCGGCAGCAGGCGCAGATGGGGCTGGGCGTCTTCCTGAAACAGCAGGCGATAGCGGCCGGGCTCGCCGATCTGCAGGCTGAGTGAGCTGCCCGCGTGCCAGTCCTGACGCTGGTACAAGGCCAGCGGCTGGGCGCTGCCGCTGGCATTGGGCGCCTGCAGACGCAACTGGCCGGCGCTCAGTTCCAGCTCGACGCTGTAGCGCTGCGGCGCGGAGTTATTCCATTGCAGCGGCACTGGCCGTTGATCCAGCCAGGCCTGCAGCTGCGGCTCGGCGCTGGCAAACTGGCAGAGCAGGGCGCAGGCCAGGGTGGTGAGCGAAGTAGGCAACGAAGGGCGGCGCATGGGGTTCTCCCGCAACTGGCGAGCCTCCAGTACACCCGCACCACGCCGCCTGCAACAGGCGCAGAAGGGGCAGGGGTGCATACTTTTTTCAGGGAGGCGCTGGCAGACTACGCCCCCGCTTCTACGCCCTCGAGAGCGCGACCGGGGAGGATGTGGCGCTTGCCCTTTCGGTCGAGGATGACCGGGCTGGCAGAGCGCTCACCGGCTCGCCGCGGTTGTGGATCAAAAACAAGAAGCCACGAGGACAACAAGACATGAACAAGACGCTGCTCAGCGCAGTCGCCATCGGCCTCGCCGCCACCCTGAGCCATTCCCTGCCGGCCCAGGCCGCCATCGAGGAGGGCAAGCTGGTCATCTGGATCAACGGCGACAAGGGTTACAAGGGTCTGGCCAAGGTCGGCGAGCGCTTCACCGCCGACACCGGCATCGCCGTCGAGGTGGCCCATCCGGACAGTGCCACCGACAAGTTCCAGCAGGCCGCCGCCACCGGCAACGGCCCGGACATCTTCATCTGGGCCCACGACCGCCTCGGCGAATGGGCGCAGAGCGGGCTGATCTCGCCGATCACCCCCAGCGCCAAGGTCCAGGGCGAGATCGAGGACTTCGCCTGGGAGGCGGTGACCTACGGCGGCAAGCTGTGGGGCTACCCGATGGCGGTCGAGGCCATCGGCCTGCTCTACAACAAGGCGCTGGTGCCGACCCCGCCGGCCAGCTTCGACGAGGTGCTGGCGCTCAACGCCGAGCTGGCCAAGTCCGGCAAGCGCGCCATCCTCTGGGACTACAACAACACCTACTTCACCTGGCCGCTGCTGGCCGCCAACGGCGGCTATGCCTTCGCCGCCGCCGAGGGCGGCTACGACACCAGTCGCACCGGGGTCAACAACGCCGGCGCCAAGCAGGGCGCGCAGACCCTCAAGGCGCTGATCGACGCCGGGGTGATGCCCAAGGGCGCCGACTACAGCGTCGCCGAGGCCGCCTTCAACAAGGGCGAGTCGGCCATGTTCATCAGCGGCCCCTGGGCCTGGGCCAACGCCAAGAAGAGCGGCATCGATTTCGGCGTGGCGCCGATTCCCGCGGTCGGCGACGCGCCGAGCCGGCCCTTCAGCGGGGTGATGGCCGCCGCGCTGAACGCCGCCAGCCCCAACCAGGCGCTGGCCGTGGAGTTCCTCGAGAACTACCTGCTGCAGGTCGAGGGGCTCAAGACCGTGAGCGCCGACGTGCCGCTCGGCGCCGTGCCGAACAAGGCCTATATGGCCGAGCTGGCCAGCGACCCGTTGATCAAGGCCACCTTCGACAACGCCCAGCTCGGCCAGCCGATGCCCAACGTGCCGGAGATGGGCGCCTTCTGGTCGGCCATGGCGCCGGCGCTGAGCAACATCACCTCCGGTCGGCAGACCGTGGACGCCGCGCTGGACGACGCCGCCAAGCGCATCGCCAAGTGAAATCCGGCCGCCGTCGACGCCTGGCGTCGCGGCGGCCCCGCTCCGAGGCTATAAACCTGATGTCCGTCGTCAATCTTTCCGCCGCCGTGGCCAGTACGCCCATGAAACTGTTTTCCCTGCCATCCCTGCGTGCCGGCCTGCGTTGGAGCCTGTGGGGCCTGTTCAACGCCCTGGCGCTGTACCTGGTGCTGGCGCTCTACGCCCAGCAGCAGCTGGCCTTCGCCCTGCTCGGGCTGGTGGTCACCGGCATCGCCAGCTACGTGTTCATCAGCCGCCGCGCCTACGCCCATCGCTATATCTACCCGGCGCTGGCGGGCATGCTGGTGTTCGTCATCTTTCCGCTGCTGTACACCGTGGGCATCGGCTTCACCAACTACAGCGGCAGCAATCTGCTGAGCTTCGAGCAGGTGCAGCGCTATCACCTGCGCCAGACCTACCTGGCCGGCGAGCGCTACGCCTTCAGCCTGCACCGCGATGAGGCCGGCGAGCTGCGTTTGCGCGTCGACAAGGGCGAGCGCGGCGCGTTCGTCTCGCCGCCTCTCGTTGGGGATGCGACCGGCGACGCGGCCGGCGAGCCGCTGGCGCTCAGGGCCGAACGCGAACCCGGCGAGCTGGGCGAGGCACTGGCGCTGCGCGAGGTGATCCAGCGCCGCGCCGAGCTCGAGCAGTGGGTGCTGCGCGGCAGCGACGGCGAGCTGCTGCGTCTGTACGGCCTGCGCGAGGTGGCGGCGGTCAAGCCGCTGTACCGCCTGCTGGAAAACGGCGACCTGCTCAACACGCGTAGCAACGAGCGCCTGGAGCCCGACCATACCACCGGCTTCTACCTCGACAGCCACGGCAACCAGGTGGCGCCGGGCTTCACCGTGTTTGCCGGCACCAGCAACTTCACCCGGGTACTGACCGACCCGAGCATCCGCGGCCCGTTCCTCGAGATCTTCGTCTGGACCGTGGCCTTCGCCGGCCTCACCGTGCTCTTCACCCTGGCCGTCGGCCTGGTCCTGGCCAGCCTGCTGCAGTGGGATCTGGTGCGCGGCAAGGCGTTCTACCGGCTGATGCTGATCCTGCCCTACGCGGTGCCGGCCTTTATCTCCATCCTGGTGTTCCGCGGCCTGTTCAACCAGAACTTCGGTGAGATCAACCTGTTGCTCAACGGCCTGTTCGGCATCCGCCCGGACTGGTTCAGCGACCCGACCCTGGCCCGCTCGATGATCCTGATGGTCAACACCTGGCTGGGTTACCCCTACATGCTGCTGCTGTGCATGGGCCTGCTGCAGGCCATTCCGCGCGACCTCTACGAGGCCTCGGCGATGGATGGCGCCACGCCCCTGGACAACTTGCTGAAGATCACCCTGCCGCTTCTGATCAAGCCGCTGGCGCCGCTTTTGATCGCCAGCTTCGCCTTCAACTTCAACAACTTCGTGCTGATCACCCTGCTGACCCGCGGCGGCCCGGACATCATCGGCGCCACCACCCCGGCCGGCACCACCGATCTGCTGGTGAGCTACACCTACCGCATCGCCTTCCAGGATTCCGGGCAGAACTTCGCCCTGGCGGCGGCCATCGCCACGCTGATCTTCCTGGTGGTGGGCGCGCTGGCCTGGCTCAACCTGAAACTGTCGAAAGTCAAAGTCTGAGGAACCCGCCATGGCGATGGTGCAACCGAAATCCGTGAAATACCGCCTGTGGCTGACCCATGCCGGTCTGCTCGGCTTCATCGCGCTGATCGTCTTCCCGCTGCTGATGGTGGTGTCGATCAGCTTCCGCGACGGCAACTTCGCCACCGGCAGCTTGCTGCCGGACAACCCGACCCTGGAGCACTGGTCGCTGGCCCTCGGCATCCCCTACCAGCATGCCGACGGCACGCTGACCCAGCCGCCGTTCCCGGTGCTGACCTGGCTGTGGAACTCGGTGAAGATCGCCTTCATCAGCTCGGCGCTGATCCTGCTGCTGTCGACCACCAGCGCCTATGCCTTCGCCCGCCTGCGCTTCGCCGGCAAGGGGCCGATCCTCAAGGGCATGCTGATCTTCCAGATGTTCCCGCCGGTGCTGTCGCTGGTGGCCATCTACGCCCTGTTCGACCAGCTTGGCAAGCACGCCGGCTGGCTCGGAGTGAACAGCCACGGCGCGGTGATCGTCGCCTCGCTCGGCGGCATGGCCCTGCATATCTGGACCATCAAGGGCTACTTCGAGAGCATCGACGCCTCGCTGGAGGAGGCCGCTATCGTCGATGGCGCCACCACCTGGCAGGCCTTCGTGCACATCCTGCTGCCGATGAGCGTGCCGATCCTCGCCGTGGTGTTCATCCTCGCCTTCATCACCAGCATCACCGAGTACCCCATCGCCTCGGTGCTGCTGCTGGACGTGGACAAGCTGACCCTGTCGGTCGGCGCCCAGCAGTACCTGTACGAGCAGAACTACCTGTGGGGCGACTTCGCCGCCGCCGCGGTGCTCTCCGGCCTGCCGATCACCGCGGTGTTCCTCTATTGCCAGAAGTGGATAGTCGGCGGCCTGACCGCGGGGGGCGTGAAGGGGTAGGGTGGTGGAACCCGCCGCCCCGATACCGATGTAAGATTCGCCATAGCCCGGACAACTACAAATAACGGGAGAGGATCATGACCACAGCGGCGCGTCCGCCCCTGCCCCTGATACCGGCCAAGCTCGCTGCGCCGGCGCTGCATCCCGGCCTGCTGCCGCGGCCGCGCTTCGACGAGTGGCTGCAGCGCCTGCCGCAGGTGCGCCTGGCCGTGCTGCAGGCGCCCAGCGGCTTCGGCAAGACCGTGCTGGCCAGCCAGTGGGCGGCGGCCTTTGCCGGCGCCGTGGCCTGGCTCAACCTCGACGGCAACGACAACAGCCCGCGGCAGTTCGGCCGCTATCTGCTCAACGCCCTGCATCGCCAGCTCGACGGCGGCTGCCCGCAGTGCGTCGGCCGCGCCGAGCAGGGCGACGACGGCCTCGACGGCCTGCTCACCCGCCTGCTCGCCGAGCTGCCGGCCGAGCATGCGCCGCTGTTGCTGGTGCTCGACGAGTTCGAGGTGCTGCGCAACCGCGAGGTGATCGCCGCGCTGCGCTTCTTTCTGCGCAACGCCCCCGACTGGCTGACCCTGCTGGTGTGCAGCCGCGGCCTGCCGGACCTCGGCGTCGCCGAGTTGCGGGTCAAGCGCCAGCTGCTGGCGCTGGATGCCGGCCAGCTGGCCTTCGAGCTGGACGAGGTACAGGCGCTGCTGGAGCTGGGCCTGCGGATCGAGGTAAACCGCGAGCAGGTCGAGCGCCTCAACCGGCGCATCGGCGGTTGGCCCTGCGCCCTGCAGCTGACCCTGCAGGAGGTACAGACCGGGCGCGGCATGGACCTGTTCCTCGAGGCGCTGCAGCTCGGTCACCCCTATATCCGCGACTATTTCCGTGAGCAGGTGCTCTATGGCCTGGACGGCGCCACCCAGGATTTCCTCCAGTCCACCTGCCTGCTGGAGCGCTTCAGTGCGGCGCTGGCCGACCGTCTGACCGACAGCTGCAACGGCCGCGAGATGCTCGAAACCCTGGAACGCAGCGGCCTGTTTATCCAGGCGGTGGACCCGCTGCGCCAGTGGTTCGCCTACCACCCGCTGTTCGCCAGCTTCCTGCGCAACGAGCTGTCCACCCACCAGCCGCAGCGCGTCGCCGAACTGCACCTGCGCGCCGCCGAGGCGCTGCTGGAGGAGAAGATGGCCGAGGAGGCGGCGCGCCATGCATTGCTGGCGCGCGACCCGCAGCGGGTGGCGCAGATCCTCGAGGCCCATGGCCGGCATTTCTACCGCCAGGGCCGCCTGGAACTGCTGCAGCGCTGCCTGGCCGTGCTGCCGGAGAGCCGTGTGGCCGAATCCCCGCTGTTCACCCTGCTGCAGGCCTGGGCCTCGCAGAACCAGTATCAGAGCGATCAGGTCGAGCGCTGGCTGCAGGCCGGCGAGGCGGTGCAACGCGAGCAGTTCAGCGCCGAACAGTGGCAGCGCATCGAGGCCGACTACCAGGCGGTACGCGCTCAGGTGGCGATCAACCAGGGCGACCAGCAGCGCGCCATGGCCTTCGCCCGCCAGGCGCTGGCCTTCGAGCCGCTGACCATGCGCACCTCCAAGGTGGCGGCGATGTCGGTGCTGGCCGAGGCGCACTTCGTCCAGGGCGAGCTGGCCAAGGCCCAGCAGCAGCACGAGGAGACCGTGCGCCGTGCGCAGCAGATCAACGCCTCGCACCCGGTGCTGTGGAGCCTCGGCCAGCTGTCGGAGATCGCCGTGGCCCAGGGCCACCTGCAGAAGGCCTACAACCTGCAGGAGCGGGCGCTGCAGTACATCGAGCAGGAGCAGTTGCCGATCACCCCGATCATGGAATTCATCCACCGCGTGCGCGGCCAGGTGCTGCTCGAATGGCACCACCTGGATGCGGCCGAGCAGTGCGCCCTGCAGGGCCTGGAGATACTCGACACGGTGGGCGACCACTGGTTCCTGCAGTGCTACGTGCTGCTCGCCCGCGTCGCCCACGCGCGGGGCCAGCAGAGCCAGTGCGCCGACTACATCGGCCGGCTGAAGAGCCTGCTGGCCGGCGACGACTACCACATCGACTGGCAGGCCAACGCCCACGCGGCGATGCTCGCCTACTGGGACTCGACCCAGGACAAGGACAGCATCCGCCAGTGGCTTTCCACCGCGCCGCCGCTCAAGCCCGGGGCCAACCACTTCGCCCAGGGCAACGCGCGCAACCACGTGCGCGCCTACCTGGCATTGAACCAGGGCGAGCGTGCGCTGCCGATCCTGCGCCAGTTGCAGCTAGACGCCGAGCGCCATCAGCTGGTGATGGACCAGAACCGCAACCATATCCTCCAGGCGCTGGCCTACTGGCAACGCGAGGAGCGCCAGAGCAGCCTCGACCACCTGCACCAGGCGCTGACCCTGGCCAGCGGCACCGGCGCCATCGGCAGCTTTCTCAGCCTGGGCAAGCCGCTGATCGCCATGCTCAAGGCGCTGCAGCTCGAGCGCCGGCTCGACGAGCTGGAGCAGCAGCGCGCAGAACGCCTGATCCAGCTGGCCCAGCAGCAGCGCGACTTCAGCCGGGCGATCCGCATCACCCTGGATGAGGCGGTGATTCAGGACATCATCAACCGTCCCGACGTGCCCGAGCTGATCCGCCATTCGCCGCTGACCCGGCGCGAATGGCAGGTGCTCAGCCTAATCCACGCCGGGCTGTCCAACGAGCAGATTTCCGAGCACCTCAACGTCGCCCCGACCACCATCAAGACGCATATCCGCAGCCTCTACCAGAAGCTCGCCATCACCCAGCGCAGCGAGGCGGTGCAGCTGGCGCGCAGCCTGCTGAGCAAGATTCAGGGCGAGTAGGGGAGAGCCGATACCCCGACCTCGCAGGGTGTCGCGGGGCCGCCTAGGCCGTGCGCACCGATGCATTTCCCAGGATCGCCGTCGTGCGTGTCGTTCCTCCCAGTAAGCGCGGATTGGTGCGCACAGCGCACCCTACGGTTCGCCCCCGCGCCCGCGGTGTCCATCCCGAAAACTCCTCCCCCTTGCCGGCCGAAAGCTACGCCGGCGAAAACCCCGCCGGGGAGGATGTGGCAGCGATCACCCTTGCCTAGAGTGGTAAGCACACCACGAACAACAAAAGGCTTTGCTGTATGGCTGTTATCCGCAAGGAATGGTGGCGCGGCGGCGTCATCTACCAGGTCTACCCGCGCAGTTTCCTCGACAGCAACGACGACGGCGTCGGCGATCTGCCCGGCGTGCTGGCCAAGCTGGACTACATCGCCAGCCTCAACGTCGACGCCATCTGGCTGTCGCCCTTCTTCACCTCGCCGATGAAGGACTTCGGTTACGACGTCTCCGACTACCGCGGCGTCGACCCGCTGTTCGGCACCCTCGACGACTTCCGCGCGCTGGTGGCGGCCGCCCACGAGCGCGGCCTGCGCATCATCATCGACCAGGTGCTCAACCACTGCTCCGACCAGCATCCCTGGTTCGCGGAGAGCCGCAGCAGCCGTACCAACCCCAGGGCGGACTGGTTCGTCTGGGCCGAGCCGAACCCGGACGGCACGCCGCCGAACAACTGGCTGTCGGTGTTCGGCGGCTCGGCCTGGAGCTGGGACGGCCGGCGCAAGCAGTACTACCTGCACAACTTCCTGGCCAGCCAGCCCGACCTCAACTTCCACTGCGCGGCGGTGCAGCAACAGCTGCTCGACGACATGCAGTTCTGGCTGGAACTGGGCGTCGACGGCTTCCGCCTGGACGCCGCCAACTTCTACTTCCACGACCAGGCGCTGCGCAGCAACCCGCCGAATCCGGACATCCGCGAGGGCGGCATCGGTGTGCGCGCCGACAACCCCTACGCCTACCAGCGTCACCTGTACGACAAGACCCAGCCGCAGAACCTCGACTTCCTGCGCCGCCTGCGTGCGCTGCTGGAGCGCTACCCCGGCACCGCCACGGTGGCGGAGATCGGCTGCGACGACTCGCTGCGCACCATGGCTGCCTACACCAGCGGCGGCGACACCCTGCACATGGCCTATTCCTTCGACCTGCTCACCGCCCAGTGCAGCCCGGCCTTTATCCGCCACACCATCGAGAGCATCGAGCGCGAACTCAGCGACGGCTGGCCCTGCTGGTCGGTAGGCAACCACGACGTGGTGCGGGTGATGAGCCGCTGGGCCCTGGCCGGCGAGGAGAGCCCGGCGCGCGGTCGTCTGCTGATGGCGCTGCTGCTGTCGCTGCGCGGCAGCGTGTGTTTGTACCAGGGCGAGGAGCTGGGCCTGCCCGAGGCCGAGCTGGCCTTTGATGACCTGGTCGACCCCTACGGCATCCGCTTCTGGCCCGAGTTCAAGGGCCGCGACGGTTGCCGCACGCCGATGCCCTGGAGCCGCGACGGCGCCCACGCCGGCTTCTCCAGTGAGCGGCCCTGGCTGCCGCTGGACGAACGCCACCGCGCCCTGGCGGTGGACGTGCAGGAGGCCGACGCGGCCTCGATGCTCAACACCTACCGGCGCTTCCTCGCCTGGCGCCAGGAGCAGCCGCTGCTGATCGAGGGCGAGATCCAGGTGCGCCACCACGACGAGGACCTGCTGGTGTTCGAGCGACGCCTGGGCGAGCAGGCCTGGCTGTGCCTGTTCAACCTCGGCGCCCGCGAGCGGCGTTACGACCTGCCGCTGATGGTCGAGCCGCTGGATGCGGTGCCGGCCAGCACTGCCGAGTTCCTCGGCAGCTGGGTACACTTGCCGGCCCACGGCTTCGGCTTCGCCCGCCTGCTGGGCTAGGGCCCCTGCGTTTGCAGGAGCCCCGGCTCCTGCAGGTTTATCAAGCTTTCCGGCCGGGCCGAGTCCATCGCTGCCCGGCCCCGTTCGAGAGGCATCCCATGGCCAGCCTTACCCTGCGCAACATCTGCAAGCACTACGACGGCACCGCCATCACCCGCAACATCGACCTGGACATCGCCGACGGCGAGTTCGTGGTCTTCGTCGGCCCCTCCGGCTGCGGCAAGTCCACCCTGCTGCGGCTGATCGCCGGGCTGGAGGAGATCAGCTCCGGCGAGCTGCTGATCGACGGTCAGCGGGTCAACGAGCTGCCGCCGATGGAGCGCTCGGTGGGCATGGTGTTCCAGTCCTATGCCCTCTACCCGCACATGACGGTGGCGGAGAACATGGCCTTCGGCCTCAAGCTGGCCAAGGTGGGCAAGGCGCAGATCCGCAGCAAGGTGGAGGAGGTCTCGCGCATCCTGCAGCTCGATGCGCTGCTCGAACGCAAGCCCAAGGACCTCTCCGGCGGCCAGCGCCAGCGCGTGGCCATCGGCCGCACCCTGGTGCGCGAGCCCAAGGTGTTTTTGTTCGACGAGCCGCTGTCGAACCTCGACGCCTTCCTGCGCGTGCAGATGCGCATCGAGATCTCGCGCCTGCACCAGCGCCTCAAGGCCACCATGGTCTACGTCACCCACGACCAGGTCGAAGCCATGACCATGGCCGACAAGATCGTCGTGCTCGAAGCCGGGCGCATCGCCCAGGTCGGCGCGCCGCTGGAGCTCTACCACTACCCGCGCAACCGCTTCGTCGCCGGCTTCCTCGGCTCGCCGCAGATGAACTTCCTCCAGGTGCGCGCGCTCAGCGCCAGCCGCGAGGCGGTGGAGATCGAACTGCCCGGCGGCTACCGCATGCAGGTGCTGGTCGACGGCACCGGCGTCGAGCCCGGCGAGCAGCTGACCCTGGGCGTGCGCCCGGAGCACTTCGTCGCGAGTGAGCAGGCCGACTTCGCCTTCTACGGGCAGATCAGCGTGGCCGAGCGCCTGGGCGATCACAACCTGATCTACCTGAGCCTGGAAGGGGTGGAGCACATCATCACCCTGCGCAGCGACGGCGACCGCCGCGTGGCGGTGGGCGAGACCTTCGCCGCCGGACTGATGGCCAACAAGTGCCACCTGTTCCGCGCCGACGGCCAGGCCTGCCCGCGGCATTACCGCGAGCCGGCGATCTACGGCTAAGGCTGCGCGGCGCAGCTTCTCTGAAGGCGCCGCGCCGGCGGCGAATGGCGGCAGGGGAGGGGCTCCTGCAGGTTCCGGTCGTTTGCCGGGAATGCTGCTGCACCTTCCGGCGTGGCGGTAGCTGGTGGATGAAAAGAGCGTCATCCACCCTAGGGGTAAGCTCTCAGGACCCCTGCATCCGCGGCGTGGTGACCGGCGTGTGCAGGCCCTCCCGCGTCAGAGCATTGTTCAAGCCGGTACGCGCGCGATCGCCGCGGTAGCGATCAGTTCGACCTTCAACCCCGGCGCGGCCAGACGCGCTTCACCGCAAGCGCGTACCGGCGCATGCCCGGCGGCCACCCAGGCATCCCAGACGGCATTCATCGCGTCGAAATCGGCGATGTCGGCCAGCCAGACGATCACCTGAAGCAGGTCTTCACGCCTGCAGCCGACCTCGCCCAGCAGCGCCTCCACGCGGGCCAGCGCCTCGCGGGTCTGCTCCTCGACAGTGCCGCCCGCGTTGCCGACCTGGCCGGCCAGGTAGACGGTGTCACCATGGATGACGATTTGACTCATACGGGAGCCGGTGTGATAGCGCTGGATCGACATGAGCAGATTCCCTTGGCAGTGAACTTAGAAGCGGCTCACCGAACAGGCGGCGAACCAGTCGGGCTGGCGACCGGACAGGCAGTCGGCCACCAGGCGCCCGGTCACCCCACCCAGCGTCAATCCCAGGTGTTGATGGCCGAAGGCGTAGATCAGCCGCGGTTCGCGCGGCGAAGGACCGAGGACCGGCAGCGAGTCCGGCAACGACGGGCGAAAGCCCAGCCAGGTGCGCGCCACCTCGTCCTCCAGACCGAGTACACGGCGCACCCGCTCCTCGATGTAGCGCAGCCGCTGCGCATTGGCCGGATCGTGCAGCGAGCCCAGTTCCACGGTACCGGCGGCCCGCAGGCGGCCGCGTAGCGGCGTCATGTAGAAGGCGCTTTCGACCGGACAGGTCGGCCGCGTCAGCAGCGGTCGCTGCAGATCGAACTCGATGTGGTAGCCACGCTCGGTGTCCAGCGGTATGCGATCGCCGACCTGGCGTGCCAGCCCTGTCGACCAGGCACCGCCGGCCAGTACCACGTGCTCGGCCAACAGCTCGCGACCGTCGGCGCAGCGCAGCTGCAGGCCTCCCGGGCGCCGCTGCAGCGCCACCACTTCGGCGTGGCGCAGCCGCCCCTCGTGCAGCAGCGGCGTGGCGAGGGCCTCGATGAAAGCCTGCGGGTCTTCCAGGTGACTCGAGCCGGGAAACAGGATGCCGCCCACGCTATGCCCGGCCATTACCGGTTCCAGTGCCGCTACCTCGTCGGCGTCGAGTACCTGCTGGACGATGCCGAGGCGCTCGCGCAACTCGATATCGCTACGAGCGGCGCGCAGGTTGCCTGCCTGCCCGTAGGCATACAGACAGCCGCGGCGCCGGATCAGCGCGGCGGCGGCCGGTGCGTCGTCCAGCAACGGTGCATAGTCGTCATAGGTGCGCTGCAGCAGGCTCGCCAGCACCTCGGCATTGGCGCGAAAGCGGCTGGCGTTGCACTGGCCGAGAAAGCGCATCAGCCACGGCAGCAGACGTGGCAGACGGGCCCAATTGACCACGAAGGGCGAATCGGAGGAGAACAGCAGACGCGGCAGATTGCTCCAGATCTCCGGTCGGGCGATGGGCGTGCAGCCATAGTCGGCCAGCGTGCCGGCGTTGCCGTAGGAGGCGCCGGCCGCTATGGCATCGCGCTCGAGCAGCAGCACCTCATGGCCCAGCCGGCGCAGCCAGAGCGCGCAGGACACTCCCACCACGCCGGCGCCAATTACCGCCACTTCCGTTCGTTCGAATCCGCTCATGACTTGCTCGTCTAGATGATGGCTGACATGCCCGGCGCCCCCGCCACAGATCGACGCTCGTGGCGGCCTTGCGACCAGCACAGGCACAGCATGTTGTAATGCATTTGTACCCAAACAATGGCGGATGTGCAATGACAATAACGAGATATTTGCGGGGAGTTATATCGGTAAGCCGGGCACCAGGCTCATCGTTGCGACTGGCTGCGACATGCCGGGGCGGATCGGGGCCTGATCAGGCGCGACGCCTACCCCGAGCGCCTTGATCGACGACGAGCGCCTGCACGCCTGGCCGGGATGTCGGGCGGCAGCGCCGAGGCGCTGGCCGCTTGCGGGGCATGGGCGAGAAACCGGGGACAGGCCGGCCGAGCGTCGGCTGTCTGTCAGACGCTGTCGTGCATATGCAGATGCCCCTGGCGGGCGAGCCGGGCGATGATCTGCAGCGCCCGTGTCAGTTGCTCGCGGCTGCGCGCCGCGGCCAGGTTGATGCGCACCGCGTGCGGCGGGTGCTCCTGACGCAGGGTGAAGGCCACGCCGGGCAACAGGCCGATGCCATGCTCCTGGCAGGTCTGGGCGAAGCTCGAGGCGCGCCAGGGCTCGGGCAGGTGCAGCCAGACATGCGGCGCGGTGGCGCTGGCCTGCACCTGCAGATCGCCGAACTGCTCACGCAGCAAGGCCTGGCGGGCGCGCAGCTCCTCGCGTTGGGCGACGACCATTTCGCCGGCCTGACCGCCCTCGATCAGGCGAGTGGCGACCAGCGCGGACAACGGCGAGATGCTCCAGCAATCGATGCGCAGCGTCGCACTGATGTCCGCCACCCACTGCTCTGGGGCCAGCACGAACCCCATGCGCAGGCCGGGCGCGATGCACTTGGACAGTGCCGTGACGTGGATGGTCCGCGCCGGCAGCAACTGCGCGAAGGACGGCAGCGAATCGTCCAGCAAGGGCCGGTAGACGTCGTCTTCGATCAGCAGCAGCCCGTGGCGCTCGATCACCTCGGCCAGGGCCCGGCGCCGCGTCAGCCCCAGGGTGATGGCGGTCGGATTGTGGATCGACGGCACCAGGAACAAGGCCTTCGGCGCATGCAGGGCGCAGGCCCGCTCCAGTGCCTCCGGCAGCATGCCTTCGGCGTCGCCATCGACGCCGACCAGATTCAAGCCCAGGGTCCGGCACAGGGCATTGATGCCCTGGTAGGTCACCGCATCGGCCAGCAGCGTGTCGCCACGCGTGGTCATGGCGCGCAGGATGCAGGCCAGGCCGTGCTGCGCGCCTTCGGTGATCAGCAAACGCTGCGCAGGAGCCGTCACGCCATACTGGCTCAACCAGGCCGAGGCGGCCTCGCGCGCCCACAGCGGCCCTTCCGAAGGGTGGTAGTCCTGGGTCTCGAGAAAACGGGGATCGCGCGACAGCTCCGGCAGCAACTGCCCCAATACCTGGCTGTAGACGTTGGTGGCTGGGCGGTTGATGCTCAGGTCGACGCGCCCCGGCGCATCGCTCGGCGCGCTCTGGAACTGGGCGTGCGGCTGACGCAGCAGGGGTTTGACCAGGGTGCCGCGACCCGGGCGGCTTTCCACCAGGCCGGCCTCCTGCAGCATGGCCATGGCCTTGGTCACGGTGGTGATGTTGATGTTCAGGCGACGTGCCAGCTCGCGGTGCGGCGGCAGGCGTTCACCGCTGACCAGAGTGCCGTTGCGAATACCTTCGGCCAGGGCGTCGGCCAACTGCTCGTACAGCGGCTCGGCGCGGTTGCGTGGCCCGCTCATGGTCTGCGCCACACTGGTCAGCAAGGTGTCGATGGAAGTCATTCCGGCATGCGTCTCCTGAAGGTCGGACTCGCTAAATGTCATGCATTTGTACCTACAACAAAAGCGCTTGACAATGATAATAGCGAGATATAGGTTCTAATTGTATCGGTTGAAACCCATTACAAGTATAACTTCCTGCTACCAATACGAGGCACTCATCATGCACGCCCCTCTTCGCAAGCTTCTTGCGCTTAGCGCCGCCGTCCTCAGCCTCGGCCTGGCCCCTCTGGCGGTTCAGGCCGCCGACACCACGCTGCGCCTTTCCACCCTGTTTCGCCCCGATTCGGATGGCGGCAAGGCGGCGCAGCAGTTCGCCGACGAGGTCAAGGCGCGCAGCGCTGGTCGTATCGAGGTCACGGTGTTTCCGGCCAGCCAGCTCGGAGACTGGGTCGAAACTCATTCGCAGCTGATGCAGGGCGCCATCGATATCGGCCTGCAGCCCCTGTCGACCAACTTCGACAAGCGCCTGGCGATCGCCTGGTTCCCCTATATCGCCCCGACCTACGCCGAGGCCCAGGAAGTATTCAGCGCCAACGGCTTCGCCTACAAGTTGGTCGACGACATGATCGCGCCGCAAGGCCTGCGCCTGCTTGGCGTCTACAGCGCCGGCATGGGCGGCGCCGGCTTCACCAAGGCGGTGCCGGAGCCGGGTAACCCCGAGACCAAGCGCGGCCTGCGCATCCGCGTATGGCCGGGCGGCACCACCCACCGGGTGATGATGGAGCGCCTCGGTTACCAGGTCGCCACCGTGCCCTGGGCCGAGCTGTATACCGCCATGCAAACCGGGGTGATCGACGGCCAGATTGGCGGCACCGCGGAAATGGCCCTGGACAATTTCAAGGACATCACCAAGACCTGGGTGCAGTACAACGATCACCTGGAGCTGGCCTGGTTCGTGATCAACAGCAAACGCCTGGAGAGCCTGCCCGAGCAGGACCGCGAGATCATACTGGCGGTGGCCCAGGAAATCTCTCACAAGCGTTTCGATGAAGTCCGCGAGGCCGACACCCAGTACCTGAAGAACATGGAAGAAGCGGGCATCGAAGTGGTGCGCTTCGACGACGAGACCCTGGCGAAACTCGCCGACTACACGCGCAAGAATGTCTGGCCGCAGATCGCCGGCGAACTCGATGCGGCCACCATGCAGCGCCTCAACGACGCCGTCAGCCACTAACCGCTCGCCCGAGGTAGGCCCATGTCGCTCAGCCCGGCTTCCTGGCTGCGCAAACTCTGGCAGGGCGCGCTGCATGTGCAGCGCACCCTGCTGGTGCTAGGCGCAGCGCTATTGACCCTGTTGATCTTCGCCCAGGTGGTCGCCCGCTACCTGTTCCAGACCGCGATCTTCGGCATCGAGGAGACCGCGGTGTACATCGCCATCTGGTTCTATTTTCTTGGCGGCGCGGTGGGCGCTGAGCAGCGCGAACACATATCCGCCTCGCTGGCCGACGTGCTGGTCAAGAGTCCGACTGCGCAACAGGCGATCAAGCTGCTCGCCTGCCTGATCTCGGTACTGGTCTGCGCCTGGATGGTGGTCTGGTCCTGGGGGTTGGCGCAGTGGTCGCTGAGCCTGGGCATGACGTCCACCGAACTGCACATTCCCGTTGGCTACGTCCATCTGGCCATGCCCGTCGGGCTCGGCCTGATGACCCTGTATTTCTTCGTCGAGCTGGTCGAGCACGGCGTCGAACTTGTGCGGAGACTGCGCACCCCATGAACTGGATCATTCTGTTGGACGCCGTGCTGCTGGTCCTGTTGCTGGTCATCGGCGTACCGGTACCGCTGTGCTTCGCCGCCGCCGTACTGCTGCTGTTCCTGCTCGGCGACTTCGGCAGCGCCTCCTTCCTGGTCAGCGCCGGTTTCAGTCAGGCCAGCTCGGTGGTGCTGCTGGCGATTCCGCTGTACATCATCGCCGGCAACATCATGAGCCAGGGCGGCATTGCCACGCGCCTGGTGGACTTCGCCGAAAGCATCGTCGGGCGCTTTCGCGGCGGCCTGGGGATAGTGGTGGTGTTGACCACCGCAGTCTTCGGCGCCATTTCCGGCATGGCCTCCTCGGCGGTGGCGGCGATCGGCAGCACCATGATCCCGCGCATGGTCGAGCGCGGCTACGACCGCGGCTACGCTGCCAGCCTGGTGGCCTGCTCGGCCGTGCTGGCGCTGATGATTCCGCCGAGCGCCTCGATGATCCTCTACGGCTGGGTCAGCGGCACCTCGATCACTGCCGCCTTCCTCGCCCCGGTTCTGCCGGCGCTGATCCTGATCGCGCTGTTCTGCTTCTGGAACTGGGTGCTTACCAGGCGCATGCCGCTGCACACCGAGGCGCCGTTGCCGGCCGAGCAGTGGGTCAAGCATGTCGCTCAGCGCGGGCGGCGTGCCGGCCTCGGTCTGCTGATGCCGATCATCATCCTTGGCTGCATCTACGGCGGCATCACCACTCCCACCGAGGCGGCGGCCATCGCCGTGGTCTATGCGGTGCCGGTGAGCGTGCTGATCTACCGCGAGCTGGGCTGGAAAGGGCTTTACACGCAGCTGTGGAAGGCCGGCCAGGTCACCGGCGTGCTGTTGATCCTGGTGTTCTTCGCCTCGATGCTGGCGCGCATGTTCACCATGCAGAGCGTGCCGCAGCTGCTGCTGGTGGGCTTCACCACGGTCAGCGACAACCCGATCATCCTGTTGCTGATGATCAATGCCTTCCTGATGTTGATCGGCATGTTCATGGACGATGCCAGCGGCATTCTCCTGGCTACGCCGATGCTAATGCCGATCGTGCACAAGCTCGGCATCGACCCGGTGCACTTCGCCGCCATCATCGCCACCAACCTCGGCATGGGCCTGATCACCCCACCGACCGCGCCGATCCTCTACCTGGGCGCCCTGGTGGGCAAGACGCCGTTGAGCGGCATGCTCAAGCCGACCATGGTGTTCCTGCTGTTCGCCTATCTGCCGGTGGTACTGCTGACCACCTTCTTCCCGGCGCTGTCGCTGACCCTGCCGCGTCTGTTGCTGGGGGGCTAGGCAGTGGTCGCACTCGAGCGCCGGTAGCGAGGAAAAGCCGGCGGCTCGAACTCTCGAACGAAAGGCCTTCCGATGCAGGACGCGCACCAGTTAACGAGAACCATGAGTCAACGGGCAGATCAGCGTGGCCGTGCGGGTCGGCGACCCCAGACTGATCTGCCTTGGCCTGGAAGGGCTGGAAGCACATCATCACTCTGCGCGCAGGCGCTGCGCCGCATCGGCCTGGCCCTGGCCGCCTGCGAGAAGAGCGTACAGGTGGTCTACGAGCACAACCTGAGGCCGCGCGAGAAACTGCACCAGCCCTGGCTGGAGCGGGTGACCGGCCAGCTGCACGCCGCCCTGCAGGCGCTGCAGGACGAGTGGGAAGGGCGGGTGCCCGAACTGAGCGAGGCGAACATCGACCAGGCCGCCGTCAGCACGGCGGTGGCCTTGCAGTTCGCCGTGCAGATGCTGCCCGAGTTGATCGACCCGGCGCGCTACCCGGCGCTGGTCGAGCTCTCGACCCGCGCCGAACGCCTGGCGCCCTTTCGCGCGGCGCCCCATGGGCTGGGGACCTGCAGCGACTCGGCCTGATACGCGGTGCGACGGGGATGTCGCCATGCTCGATGGGGATGCGGGCAAGGAGCTATGGGAGCGGGGGGCTTGGCCCAGAGCGGGTTGTCAGCGCCGGCAAAGCGGCCAGAAGCCGTAATGAAGGTTTCTACAAAGCGGTGGCGACTCAACAGCGAGCACTAGCCGGCCAGTGCTCGCCGCAAGTTGGCAGCCAGTCACAGCGCAACCGTGCAGCCAATCCAGTCAGAGGCGATGTTCACCTCTCGTTGGATCGCTGCAGCAGCACGCCCAGCCCTGTGATGCCAAGTAGCACTGCTGCCAGTATCAGATTGATCGGGATCCCCAACTCACGCAAAGATTCGCTGGCATATACGTCTGTACCAGGGATTAGGTAGGCCACGAACAGACCAGGCCAGAAGCTTGCCGGTGCCAGTGCGGAAGCCCACACCTGGCCACGCCTCAGCGCGGCCAGGGAAAACAGGCTGACCAGCACCAGGGTGGTGAACTGCATGCCGATATGAAATCGCGCATGGCCTGGCCAATCCGGATTGAACAAGTGGCTAGCGTTGAATACGTCGGCGATGGCCACTATTGCCACGGTGGCGACAATAGCGAAACCAAGCATGACTTTACCAAGCGATGAGCGAGTCATGATGGACGGCCTCACAGGCTCGGATAATCAATGAAGCCCGCATCCTCGCCGCCATACAAAGTGGCTCGGTCGGCTTGAGCCAGTTCGGCGCCTCGGGCAAATCGCTCCGGCAGGTCTGGATTGGCCACGAATGGGGTGCCGAATGACACTAACGCGGCCTCGCCGGCTTTGAGGGCCGCCTCGCCACCCTCTGCGTCATAGCCACCGTTGGCGATCAATGGGCTGTTTATTTGCGGACCGAAAGTTGCCAGCACGTCACGCGGCCAGTGGGGGAAGTTGTCCAGCGGAAACAGTGCGCGCATCAGGTGCACATAACCGGGCTGCAGCCTATTTAACTCACCAATCAAGTAGCTGTAGAGCGCCAGTGGATCGCTGTCGATCATGCCGTTGAACGGAATCGCCGGCGACAGTTTGATCCCCACGCGAGTGGAGCCCCACACCTCGATCAACGCCTGCATCACTTCGAGCACGAAACGGCTGCGCTTGGCTATGCTGCCGCCGTAGGCGTCGGTACGCAGGTTGGCCGAGTCCACCAGAAACTGGTTCGGCAGATAGCCGAACGCGGCATGCAACTCGACACCGTCAAAACCGGCACGCTTGGCGTTTTCCGCGGCGCGGCGGTAATCGGCGATGACCGCCTGGATTTCGCTCAAGGTCAGTGCGCGCGGCACCTCGTAATCCTGCATGCCGTCCAGGGTGAAGTGCTGTTGCCCCTGGATCGCCACCGCCGACGGCGCCACCGGCAACAGGCCGCCGCGCACGCTGGAGTGGCCGACCCGGCCGGTATGCCAGAGCTGCGCGAAGATCTTGCCACCTGCCGCATGCACCGCCGCTGTCACCTGTTGCCAGGCGGCAATTTGCTTCTCGCTGTAGAGGCCGGGAGTCAGCGGACTGCCGACGGCATCTGCCGAGATATTGATCGCCTCGCTGATGATCAGCCCGGCACTGGCTCGCTGGGCGTAGTAAGTGGCCGTGGACGCCCGCGGCACCCCGGCAGCATCGGCTCGTGAGCGCGTCATCGGCGCCATCACCATGTGGTTGCGCAGATCAAGATCATGTAAGCGAGCCGGGCTGAGCAATTGAGCGGTCATGGGAAAGTCTCCAGGTTCACGCAGAGGGACATTAGGCGTGAACGGATCATCCGGCCCGGCATGCATAGGATAAAGTCACGAAATCAGGAATGATTGCTCCACCAATGGAGCAATGGAGTGCTGGATGAAGCTGCTCAATGACATGGCCCTGTTCGTCGAGGTGATCAAGGCCAACAGCTTTCGCGGCGCCGCCGAGGCGCTCGGCATACCCAACTCCACGGTCTCGCGGCGCATCGCCGAATTGGAAAGACGTATCGGCCTACGCCTGCTCAACCGCACTACACGGCGTATCGAACTCACCGAAGGCGGTCGTCTGTATTTCGAGCGCTGCCGGCGTATCGTCGACGAGGCGCGCCTGGCCCATGAAGAGATTTCCGAGCTTGTGGACAACCCGAGCGGCCTGATCCGCTTGTCCATGCCCATCGACTTCGGGGTGGTCTACCTGGCACCACTGTTGGCCGAATTCGCCGAGCGCTACCCGCAGATCCGGTTCGACTTGGACCTCACGCCCAAGCGCCTGGACCTGATCCGCGACCCGGTTGATCTGGTGATTCGTATCGGCGCCCTGCCTGACTCACAGTTGATTGCCCGGCCCCTTGGCACCCTGCAGCGCAGTCTCTTTGCCAGTCCGGGCTACCTGGCCCGGCATGGTGTGCCGGACAGCCCGGCAGCACTGCTGCAGCATGAGTGTCTGCGCATGCTTGATGCACCCTGGGTACTGCACGATACCCAGCAGAGACTTAGCCTGGCGGTGGAGGGGCGCTACTTGCTGAACAACATCGGCATGCTGCGTCGCCTGGCCCTGCTCGGCCAGGGAATCGCCATGCTGGTGGACGAAATGATCAGCGAGGATCTTGCCCAAGGCCGCTTGCATCGCGTACTGCCCGACTGGAAGGCGGAGGCTCTGCCGGTTTACGCGATTACCGAGACGCGTCTCGTGCCGGCCAAGGTACGGGTGTTGATTGATTTCCTCACGGACCAGTTCAACCGTGGCTGAAGGAAGCCAGCTGCATGCTCTTTGGTAAATGCCTGGCAAGAAAGCCGAACTGAGTCGCCTCGACTTTCTCAGTCACAGACCTTCAACCTCTATCCTCAGTTTTTGAACGACCAGTTCCGTCCGACTAGACAGTGGCCATTCGGCACGGTGTATCAGCCACAGAGTGTCCTCGACCAATCGTGGCCCCCTGATGACCTGGATACTGTCTGGACGTTGAAAAGCCAGACGTGCATAACGCGGTAACACAGTAAAGCCTAAACCTCGCGCTACAGGTTCAAGGATCAGACCAATCTGGTTGGTAAAGCCACGACAGGGGAGACTGCCGACGCCTGGTGCTTCAGGGAAGTAACGACTGAGCAGACGACTACCCATGGCTCGGCCGTCAGGGTGATCGATGAAACCTATGCGTTGCAGATCCTCCCAGCCCTCGACACGCTCTGAGGCTGGCGCGATTAGCTCCAATGGCTCCTCGGTGAAACGGCTCACGCAGAGGCGAGGGTCATCAGGCTTGAGTGTGACCAAGCCCAACTCGAAGCGATTTTCCAGTACGGCTTCGAGCACCTCTCTATCCGGGGCAAAACGTTGACGAATGATCAGACCGGGATTCGCCTGCTGCAAGTTCAGCAGCATGGGATAGAGGGCCAGCCCGATGCTGCCGGGACAGATCAAACCGATCTCTCCGCGCTGGTCATCATGCTCGGACAGGCGCTTGTGCAGACGCTGGTCGGCCGCGCTAACCTCCTCGCAATACTCCAGTAGCGCACGCCCAGCGGGAGTTAGTTCGAGCTGGCGAGGACGGCGTATCAACAATGGACCGAGCCGTTCCTCAAGCTTCTGTACATGTTGACTGACAGCGGCCTGGGTCAGGTCCAGGTACTCGGCGCAGCGTGTGAAATTGCCCTGCTCAACCAGGGTCGCGAAGGTACGTAGCCATTGCGGACTAAGCATAACGATCTCTTATCAGTGCGATAATCTGCCGATGGTTTTTATTATGGCTGCACCTTCCTAGACTAACCACAACCCAATCAGCAAGAGGTACAGGTTATGTCGCTCGTCTACCCGCGTAGCTTTTCTCATATCGGCCTATCAGTCACCGATCTAGACGCCGCCGTGAAGTTCTACACAGAAGTCATGGGCTGGTATCTGATCATGCCGCCGACCACGATAAGCGAGGATGATTCAGCAATCGGAGTCATGTGTACCGATGTATTCGGTGCCGGCTGGGGTTCGTTCCGTATTGCGCACCTGTCCACAGGCGATCGGATCGGCGTAGAGATTTTTGAGTTTCGTAATGCCGAAAGGCCACAGAACAACTTCGAGTACTGGAAGAGCGGTATCTTCCACTTCTGCGTCCAAGATCCAGACGTAGAAGGGCTGGCCGCCAAGGTAGTTGCTGCGGGTGGTAAGCAGCGCATGCCAGTACGCGAGTACTTCCCGGGTGAGAAGCCCTATCGCATGGTTTATATGGAAGACCCATTTGGGAACATTCTAGAAATCTATAGTCACAGCTACGAACTGATTTATTCGGCTGGGGCTTACCAGTAATGGCTGGCGGCCCAGTTGCAGAGAGCTTCTCGGTTCAGCCGCTTACGCTGCAACTCCTGGCCGGAACGGACACCCTCGGCAACTTGGTAGACGGACTTGGCCAGATCAACTGCGATTTGCCTCATAACGGCTCTCCCACTTTTCAATCCTCAACGTCTTGGTATAGAACCGGGGTGTTGGGAGAGTCCATTACAGCAGTCCAGCCGACGCCGCTGCGCGGCGCGGCTTGATTCCGCCCTTAGCGTCCGGTATTGGCCGACTCTGTTGAAAAGTCGGCTTCTGAGAGGGCTGCTTATCGGCAGCTCAAAAAAGCGCGATTTCGGCGTTGCTACGCAAATAACAAGGCAGCACTGTCTTTGAGCGCACCAGATTTCAGCCTCGCCTACGCTCTTTCATGAGCAAAAATCGCGACGGGATTTTTTCAACAGAATCGGCCAATACCGGACGCTAGTTACAGAGCGCTATCAGCCAGAAGTACCTTTTAAGTAATTAAGCCGACGACTGTCACTGGCGTACAGCACATGTACTTTCCCGACGGCATCGTTGTTACGAGCAGTCCGCTCTTTCGGTCCTCGAGAAGCTGCCGAAACGAATGCTCGCGACACAGCCCCCAGCATACGCAGCAGCCTGTCCAGCTCGATGGCAGCAAAGTGCCGGACCATTTCCGTCGGCGTGCTCCAGAAGCCGCTGAATACCCATAGCCTCGGGTGCCAGGCGCTTCGGGTTACCCCGTAGGCTACGCAGCCAGGAAGTCGTCCGAGCCGTTCAGCAAACTTACACAGGACATGTTCTAGCCATTGTTCCGCGCCTGGTCGGGCGCAGATTTCCAGAATACTCACGGCATTAATAGGCATTGCGATGATCTCAAGGGTGTGGGCCGGTGGCGAGCACCGGTCGGGTGGGATGGGAGATTGTTCGAGTGGGGCGGCTATGCAGGGGCGTGTGACTTGCCGTGCCGGGCGAATCCGATCTTGATGCCAATCAGAATTGGGAAGGCAACGGCGAAGAGCAGGGTGACCGCCATGAACGCCGTGTCGAAGGCGATCACCGTCGATTGCTTCGCCGCGCTGCGCCCCAGCAGGCTGGCGGCCGCCTGGCTGGAGGCGAGCGCATCCATGCCTTTCATCGCCAGCATGGCGGTGGTGCTCGTCAGCCGCTCGATGACGAGCTGCCCCCCGGTGGTGACATGGCTGCCCAGTACGCTGAGATTGCCCACGAGGTTGTGATCGATCAGCGTCTGCAGGCCCGCTACGCCGATAAGTCCGCCCAGCTGCCGGCCGGCATTGAACAGACCGATGCCACTGGCGAGGTTGCGGCTGTCGAGCTTGCCGAAGGCAATCAGGGTGATGGAGAGGAACAGTAGCCCCAGGCCAAGGCCACGCAGCAGGATGGCGGTCATCATGTCGTCCGCGCCGCTTTCGCTGGTCGAGCCGGACAGCATCCACATGGCCAGCATGATCAGCAGAATTCCAAAGGGTACAGTGGCGAAAGGTGGGATGTGACGGCCCTGAAAGAGATATGCAGAAAGCAGTAGTCCGCCAACGAAGAGCGCCCCGCTGGGCAGCAGTAATAGACCGGCATCGGTCGGAGTAAAGGCAAGAACCGACACGGCAAAGGACGGGATGAGGTAGGCGCTGCCGAACAATGCCGCTCCGGCGACGAAGCTGACGATGAAGGCAAAAGAGAAATCCTCCGAGCCGAACAGGGCGAAGTCGATAATGCCCCGCTTGCTGCGCAGCACCTGCTGGCCGAGTAAGGCCAGCAAAGCAGCTGCACCGATCAGCGTGAGCCAGAGAATGTGCGGTTCCTCGAACCAGTCCCAGCGATGGCCTTGGATCAGTACATAGCTCAGGCAGAACAGGGTGACGGAGACCAGCACGAAGCCGATCCCGTCGCAAGGGCGGTTGTCCGCCTCGGCTGGTATTGGTCGGCTCGAAATCATCAGCGAGCCGCTTGCGGCCAGTGCCAGCGGAATCACGCAGAAGAAGATCCATGGCCAGGACTGGCTGTCGATCAGCCATCCCTGAAGGGCGGGAGCGAGGGTGGCCGGCGCCACCACCGAACCCATGGCGAACAGGGCCTGGACAAGCGGCTGCGTGCCTCGCGCAAAAGAAACGAACAGGACGGTCTGGCCCACCACCAGCAGGGCGCCACCGGCAAAGCCTTGGACGACGCGCAGTGCAATCAGCAGCTCCAGGTGCGCGGTGATGCCGGCCAACCCGCATGCCGCGGCCATGCTCATGACCACCGTGATGATCAGCTGGCGCGGCGGCATACGGCTCATCAGCCAGGGCGCCACCATGAAACCGATAAGCTTGGATGCCGTATAGCCGATATCCAGCCAGGCGAATTCATCGGGGGTCGCATAGATGTCGCCGATGATGTCGCTGCGACCGAGTGACAGTGCGGTTCCGGCGATCGCTTCTGTCAGTGTGGCCAGGATGATGCCGACCAGAAGCGGGCCGCCGCCCGTGGTGGTTGGCGTGTTCATGAACCGCCCCCGTACTCGACCTCGACCCGCGCGGACAGACCCGGCACGATGTGACCCCGCAAAGGATTGTGGGTAAAGCGGATCTTGACCGGGACGCGCTGCACCACACGCACGAAATTCCCCGTGGCGTTATCGCTGGGCAGCAGACTGAACGCCGAGCCGCTACCGGGTGCGAAGCTGTCGACCACTCCGTCAAGCTCTTCGCCCGGATAGCCGTCGATGGTGATTCGCACGCGTTGCCCGAGGCGGATGTGCCTGAGCTGGGTTTCCTTGAAATTCGCCACGATCCATACATCCGCGACCGGCACGATATCGAGCAGGGCTACACCCGGCGTGACGAAGCGGCCAACGCGAACCTGGCGATTGCCGACCACGCCGGATACCGGCGCGCGGACCACGGTGCTGTCGAGATCGATCTGCGCGATCTCTTGTGCGGCCTCAGCCTGCATCACCGCGGCCACGGCAGCTTGCGTCTGCGCCTCGAGAACGGCGATCCGCTGCTGCTGGGCCTCCAGGGTTGCGGAGGCGGCCAGGACGGCAGCTTCGGCTCGGTGTCGTGCAGTGCCGCTTTCGTCGACGGTGGCCTGGCTGATCGCATGAGTTCGGACGAGGATACGGCTGCGATCATGGGTCTTGTTCGCCAGCTCCATCTCTGCCGTGGCCGAGCGCCGCTGGGCTTCGGCCTGGCGAATCATGGCTCGTTGCAGTTCGCTTTCCGCCTCGGCATTTTTCAGCCGCGCTTTGGAGGCCTGCACATTGGCCGTCGCCTGGGCGAGATGTGCGCGATAGTCCCGGTCGTCGATGCGAAACAGCACGTCACCTGCCTGAACGCTCTGGTTGTCCTCGACTTCCACGGTGGTGACATAGCCGGCCACCTTGGTCGCCAGCGAAGTGAGATCACCGCGGACATAGGCATTGTCGGTCGAGGTCCGTTCGGCTCCGACCACCAGCCAGCCAGCGGCCAACACCAGGGCCGCGCCGGCGCAAAGCAACAGGCCGATCGCCTTCCTGTTCCGGGTTGGTACCTGGTTGTTGGCATCAGCGGTAATGGCGACCGGGTTCTCGAGCGCGTTCATTTCCGATGTCCTATTCCATGCAAGCAACTCCGGCAGCCCTGTGTTGGAAGCAGGGCTGCCGCGAGTCGCCGGCGTGTTGACGGTTATTGTCCGGCGGGTGTAACGAGCTCCTGTTCGTCACTGTCGAGGACGAACACGGCCATCAGTCGCGACGGTTTGGTGTCGCTGGCGTTGGCGCTTACCGCATGGAAGGAGCCGGGCTCTTCAACGAAGCTTTCGCCGACCTGGTAGACCTTTTCTTCCGAGTCGTTGACCTTGCTGCGCACCGCGCCCTCGAGAACCGTCGCGTAGATGAAGGCCGACTTCGGGTGGGTGTGGGAGGGCGACTGACCACCCGGGGCGTATTCGACGAGCACGACCCTCATGCTCTTGCCGGGAACGTTGGGTAGCGGCTGGTTGAAGACCTCCGTCACCTTGCCTGCTGGGCGGTCGTCGGCCGATGCGGCGGTAATCGAAAGGGTGGCGAATACAGCGGCCAGGAAGTATCGAGTGAACATGACGGAATCCTCCGGTTGTACGGGCGTAAGGCGCACCGCGCGAGCAGGGCGCACACCTGGTTGGCTGCGCTAGTGCTTTGCCTGGGCCTGTGACCGCGCGAGCCAGTCTTCGAAATGGATGGCGCCTAGACGCGGGGCGTGGCCCGGGGTCAGCGACTGGTCGTCGAGCTCGGCGCCGAAGTAGCGCGCGTGCACATCCGCAACGACGTTGCGCGTGTCCCCCGTGCTTCTGAGGAAACGCTTGACCAGTTCGTCGAGTGGCATAGCCTCGGGGCCGGCGACTTCGGTCGTGCCGTTGAGCGGCTTCGCCAGCGCGACCTCGGCCAGCGCTGCGGCCACGTCGTCGGAGGATATGGGCTGGATCAACGCCGGCGACAGGCGAACCTCTGCGCCTACGGTGGCCGCCTGCGCAATACCGCCTACGAACTCGAAGAACTGCGTGGCGCGTAGTAGGGAGTAAGGAATGCTGGATGCCTTGATGAGCTTTTCCTGGGCTACCTTGGCGCGGAAGTAGCCGTTGTCGGGCAGGCGTTCGCAACCGACGATTGACAGCGCTACATGATGGCCGACGCCAGCGGCCGCCTCCGCCGCCAGCAGGTTGCGCGTTGAGGTTTCGAAGAACTCCAGTACCGCCTGGTCTTCCCACACCGGCGCATTGGTCACGTCCACGACCACATCGGCACCGTCCATGGCTTCTGCCAGACCCTCGCGGGTGATGGTATTAACGCCTGTATTCGGGGAAGCCGCGAGGGCGTCATGGCCTCGTTCGCGGAGCATTTTCACAAGCTTTGTTCCAATGAGGCCGGTGCCTCCGATGACAATGATCTTCATGGCTGTTCTCCGTTCCTCCGGCGGCAGGGATTGCCGTCGATGTGGAGGAAGAGTGCCTGCGCCTTTGCTCGAAGTCCTTGCCGTCTCCTTGGATTGTTCTTGGGGAAATCTTGCTTATTCGTCCAAATGAATAAAGTGCCGATTACCGACCATCGCAAGCGGTGCGGCGCGTTGCGCGCTGCAGTACCATCGGTAGCCGATACTGATTGAAAGTCGCCTGGGACACGGAGCGTTGGGCGTTCACCAGGGGACCTCAGCTTTGTTATTCGTGTTTGAAGACTACATGCTCGACCAGGAGCGCCGCGAATTAACCGTTCGTGGCGACGTGGTTGATATCGGGCCACAGGTTTTCGATCTCCTGTTGCATCTGCTCAGTCACCGCGACCATGTCGTCAGCAAGGATGACCTGCTCCAGGCGGTTTGGAGTGGTCGCATCGTTTCCGAGTCCACTATTACTAGCCACATCAACGCCGTGCGCAGGGCGGTTGGTGACACGGGTGAAATACAGCGGCTGGTCCGCACCATTCCCCGCAAAGGTTACCGTTTCGTTGGCGAGGTAAGGGTTAGCGAGGCCGAGCCTGGCCAACTGCCTGACCCACCAGCAGTCGCCGGCAACACCCCCCTGGCCACCCAGGAAACACCCGCACTCGCACTGCCGGACAAGCCCTCCATAACCGTGCTGCCGTTCCATAACCTCAGTGGTGACAAGGAGCAGGACTACTTCGCCGATGGGGTCGTGGAAGACATCATCGGCGCCTTGTCCCGTATCCGCTGGCTGTTCGTCATCGCCCGTAACTCGAGCTTCACCTACAAAGGAAGAGCGGTGGACGTAAGGGATGTCGGTAATGAGCTCGGTGTGCGCTATGTGCTGGAGGGCAGTGTGCGCAAGAGCGGCAACAGGATTCGCATTACCGGCCAACTGATTGATGCCACGACAGGCATGCATATCTGGGCGGAGCGTTTCGAGGGCCAGATCGCCGACATCTTCGAGCTGCAGGATCAAATCGCCGAAAGCGTTGTCGGTGCGATAGCGCCACAGCTCGAAAGGGCTGAGATAGAGCGTGCCAAGCGCAAACCGACGGAAAGCCTGTGCGCCTACGACTATTACCTGCGCGGGACGGCGAAACTGCACAATGGTACCCGGGAGGCCATCGCGGAAGCGTTGGACCTGTTCTACAAGGCCATTGAGCTGGATTCCGACTTCGCCTCGGCCTACGGCATGGCAGCCTGGTGTCATTTCTGGCGCAAGCTCAACGGTTGGATGGGCGACCGCTCGCTGGAAATCGCCGAGGGCGCCAGGCTTGCTCGCCTGGCGGTGAGCCTGGGGCGCGACGATGCGGTGGCGCTGACCCGCGGTGGGCATGCACTGGTCCATTTCGCCGGCGATATCGATGGCGGTATCGCCCTGCTCGACAGGGCTCGCCTGCTCAACCCCAATCTCGCCCCCGCCTGGTACCTGGGAGGCATTCTGCGTGCCCTGCGAGGGGAAACAGAATCCGCCATCGAGAACCTGAACCACGCGACGCGCCTCAGTCCGCTGGACCCGGAAATGTTCAGGATCCAGGTGGGCATGGCGCTCGCGCATTTCTTTGCCGGGCGCTTCGATACGGCCGCACACTGGGCGGAAAAGTCGTTGGGAAACCTGCCCAGCCTGCTGGTTCCGACCGCACTGCTGGCGGCCAGCCACGCCCATAGCGGGCGACCGGAAAGGGCTAGGCAGGCATCGCGGCGGCTACTGGAGTTGGACCCCTCGCTGCGTGTCTCCAGGTTGAGGGACTGGTTGCCGATCCAGCGGGCGGAGGACGTCCAGCGATTTGCGGAAGGCCTGCGGCTCGCGGGGGTTCCGGAATGACACTGATTTTGCGTCGAGGCAGGTAGGCTTCATCTGCTGAATAGTCTTTGGAGTTGAGGTGCGAAACGGCAGCTTTCGGCCGACTTTGTTGAAAAAGTCGGCTTCTGAGAGAGCCGCTTATCGGCAACTCAAAGAACGCTCGATTTCGGCGTTGCTACCCGTCACGACCAATTGATATCGGGCGGTTCCGGCCCTTGATGATGGCTCCTTGCGCCCGCCAGATCGGATGACCAACGTCGCCAGCATCCGTATGCGCCTGGTTGCCAGCCATCAGTCCACGCACCGGTGCGCGCGGCGCCTGTTACGGGGTTATGCTCGGCGCTTCGTTGATGGTTCGGAAAGGATTGCGCCATGCACGCCCCCATCGTTTTTATCCACGGCCTGATCGGCAGCCTGCAGCTGCCCGAGCTGAGCGTCGCCTTCGCTCCGGGGCGGGCGTTGGCGCCCGATCTGCTCGGCTACGGCGCGCAGCGCCAGGTGCCGGTCGAGGCCATCGATCTGCCGGCGCAGGTTGAGCATCTGTATCGCGTGCTCGAGGAGCAGTTGCCGGGCGAGGCGGTGCATCTGGTCGGTCATTCGGTGGGCGGGGCGGTCGCCATGCTGTTCGCCCAGGTCCATGGCGAGCGGGTGCGCAGCCTGGTCAGCGTCGAGGACAATTTCAGCCTGTGTGAAAAGGGGGGCAGATTTATTTATCGGGATCACTGTCCGCTTTTGGCCGAAAACCGCCCTCCATAAGTTTCTGCGGCCTGTCCATCACCTACCGCCGGGCACGCCAGCCGCCAATAAGGCTGTAAGAAACGAGCACATAAGATACCTTTGCGCCACGAACCAACCAGGACAATGCGAACCGAACGATGGGTTTTGAACAATTAGCTGAGCTACGTGACCGCCTGCGGGCTGAAAAAGAGCAGATAAAGACCGCAAGCGCGAAGCCGCAAAAGCGCAAGGCGCCGCAGAAAGCCAAGCCGCGCGAGCAGGATCCTACCGTCGAGGCGATCTGGAGGTTGCAGAAGCACTTCCCCTTGGCTTTCCCGGTCAATCCGGCACCCAAGGTGCCGCTGAAAGAGGGCATTCTCAAAGATGCCGAGCAGCATCTGCAGTTGCTCGGCATCACCGGTGAGCAGCTCAAGCTGGGTATTGCCGCCTGGTGCCGGGGCGGTCGCTACTGGGCTGCCATGACGGAAAATGCGCCGCGTCTGGATCTGCAAGGCCAGCCTGCTGGCGTGGTGACGGCGGCGCAGGCGCTGCATGCCAGGCAGCAGGCCAGGCGGCAACGTGCCGAAGCACGGCGCAATCAGGCCAAGGCGAAGGCGCCAGCGGACGACAAGGCCGTTGAGAGCGTTGCGCAGCCAAGCGCGGAGTAAGCCCTCTGGCAGCCTGATGGCGTTTCGACTCATTTGCGTCTGGATGGCCGCATCGTGAGGGCCGCTGATCGGCCTACAATGGCGGCCTTCCCCGCGAGGCCGCCCGCATGCTCGAACTCGACTCCACCCTGGCGCAGCACATAGTCGACCGCGCCATGGCCATCCTGCCGCACAACATCAACGTGATGGATGCCCAGGGCATGATCATCGGCAGCGGCGATCCCAGTCGCCTGCACACCCGTCACGAAGGCGCGCAGCTGGTGCTGGCCAACCGCCGCGTGGTGGAGATCGACGCCCAGGCCGCCGCCTGCCTGCGCGGCGTCAAACCCGGGGTCAATCTGCCGCTGCTGCATGGCGAACGGCTGATCGGCGTGCTCGGCATCACCGGCGACCCGGAGCTCGTGCGGCCCTACGCCGAGCTGGTGCGCATGGCCGCCGAGATGCTGGTCGAGCACCGTGTGCTGCAGGCCGAGCGCCACTGGCAGCGCCACCAGCAGGAGGCCTGGCTGCGCCAGTTGCTCGATCCGCAGCAGAGCCTGGCCAGCCTCGAGGTCGAGGCCGAGCGCCTGGCGCTGCAGCTCGCCTGGCCGCGGCAGATGTGCCTGCTGCGGTTGAGCGAGGAGGGCGACCCGCTGCCGCGCCAGGCGCGTCTGCTCGCCGCCCTGGGGGGCAAGAGCGAGCACCTGGTGGCGCCGCTGGGGCGGCGCGAACTGCTCTGGTGCCGGCCCCATAGCGCCAGCCGCGACGACCGCGCCTGGCTGGTCCAGGCCGACGAGCGCGAGTGGGGCGTGCAATCGCTGGCGCTCAGCGATCCGCTGCAGGACCTGGCGGCCCTGCGTCAGGCCAGCCTGGCGCTGCGCGACCTGCAGGCCTACGGTCAGGCGCGCTTTCCCGAGAGGCGTCTGCTGCGCCTGGACGAACTGCGCCTGCCGACTCTGCTCTACGCCCAGCGCCACAGCTGGCTGCTGCAGGGCTGGCTGGCGCCGCTGCGCCGGGTGCTGGCGCAGGACGCCCAGGGCACGCTGCGCGCCACCCTGGAGGCCTGGTGCGCCCACGACGGCCAGGTGCAGGCCTGCGCCCAGGCCCTGGGCATTCACCGCAACACCCTGCGCTATCGCCTGGAGCGCATCGGCGAGCTCAGCGGCCTGGACCTCAACCGCTTCGACCAGCGCCTGCAACTGTCGCTCGGCCTCGGGCTGCTGGAGCCGGGAGAGGGCTGACAGCGCCGTGCCGGCGCCGCTGCTAGGCTGCTGGGCGAGGTAGTCAGGGAACCGCTCTTGTGCGCCTGCACAGGTCGGGGTGTTTGCTGGTCGGGCTTTTGGTGCTTGCGCACAGGGTCTGGGCGGGGCGGGCTGAGCCACAATGGCGCGCCTGTCGGCATTCCCGTCCGGGCCTCGCGCCCGCCATAACAACAATGAGGAGACTGGTCATGGGCCTGGTCCTGATCCTGGTGGCACTGATCGCGTTCATCGTGCTGTCCACCACCCGTTTGAAACTGCATCCCTTTCTCGCCCTGCTGGCCGCCGCGCTGATCGCCGGTTTCGCCTATCAGGTGCCCGCCGGCGAAATTCTCAAGACCATTGCCGCCGGCTTCGGCGGCATTCTCGGCTACATCGGCATCGTCATCGTGCTCGGCACCGTCATCGGGGTGATCCTCGAGCGCAGCGGCGCGGCCATCACCATGGCCGAGACGGTGATCCGCCTGCTCGGTCAGCGCTTTCCCACCCTGACCCTGTCGATCATCGGCTACCTGGTATCGATCCCGGTGTTCTGCGACTCCGGCTACGTCATCCTCAACTCGCTGAAGAACGCCCTGGCGGCGCGCATGAAGGTCTCCGTGGTGGCCATGAGCGTGGCCCTGGCCACCGGTCTGTACGCCACCCACACCTTCGTCCCGCCAACCCCGGGGCCGATCGCCGCGGCCGGCAACCTGGGCCTGGAGGCCTCGCTCGGCCTGGTGATCCTGGTCGGCCTGCTGGTCGCCGCGGTCACTGCCTGCGCCGGCATGCTCTGGGCCAACCGCTACCTTAAGCAGGACGACCATCAGCTGCTGGAGGAAGCTCCCAGCGAGCTGCTCGCCGACGACGTCGACTTCGAGGTGCTCAAGGCCCGCTACGGCAAGCTGCCCAGCGCCTGGCAGGCGTTCTCGCCGATCTTCGTGCCGATCGCACTGATCTGCCTCGGCTCGCTCGCCGCCTTCCCCAGCAAGCCGCTCGGCGAGGGTGTGCTGTTCGACCTGCTGAGCTTCCTCGGCCAGCCGGTGGCGGCGTTGCTGGTGGGCCTGGCGCTGGCCTGCACCCTGCTCAAGGGCGAGGACAAGCGTCAGCAGTTCCACGACCAGGTGGCCGACGGCCTCAAGGCCGCCGCGCCGATCCTCCTGATCACTGGTGCCGGCGGCGCCTTCGGCGCCATGCTCAAGGCCACCGCGCTGACCGGCTACCTGGGCGACAGCCTGTCGGCCCTGGGCATTGGCCTGTTCATGCCGTTCCTGGTGGCGGCGGCGCTGAAGACCGCGCAGGGCTCGTCCACCGTGGCGCTGGTCACCACCTCGGCGATGGTCGCGCCGCTGCTGGCCAACCTCGGCCTGGACAGCGAGATGGGCCGGGTGCTGACCGTGATGGCCATCGGCGCCGGCGCCATGACCGTGTCCCACGCCAACGACAGCTTCTTCTGGGTGGTGACCCAGTTCAGCCGCATGAAGGTGGCCACCGCCTACCGTGCGCAGACCCTGGCCACGCTGATCCAGGGGCTGGCCGGCATGCTCACCGTCTGGCTGCTGAGCCTGGTTCTGCTGTAATCCGCTCTATCGGCGGACGGCCGGCGGCCGTCCGCCTCCGTCGAGGTTAGCCATCATGAAAATCGTCATCGCCCCGGACTCCTTCAAGGAGAGCCTCAGCGCACCCGAAGTGGCCGTCGCCATCGCCCGCGGCTGGCAGCAGGTGTTCCCCGACGCGGAATGCCTGCTGCGGCCGATGGCCGACGGCGGCGAGGGCACGGTGGACGCGCTGCTCGCCGCGGTCGGCGGCGAGCGCCGCGAGTGCCGGGTACGCGGGCCCATGGGCGCGCCGGTGGCGGCGCACTGGGGCTGGCTCGGGCAGGGCACCGCGGTGATCGAGATGGCCGCCGCCAGCGGCCTGCACTGGGTGCCGCGCGAGCAGCGCGATGCGCGCCTGGCCAGCAGCTTCGGCACCGGCGAGCTGATTCTGCAGGCGCTGGACGCCGGCGCCACGCGGATCATCCTCGGCCTCGGCGGCAGCGCCACCAACGACGGCGGCGCCGGCCTGCTGCAGGCCCTCGGCGTACGCTTTCTCGACGTCGCCGGACGCGAGCTGGCGCCCGGCGGCGCGGCCCTGGCGGCGCTCGATCAGCTCGACCTGAGCGGCCTGGACGCGCGCCTGCTGAAGGCGCAGGTCGAGGTCGCTGCCGACGTCGACAACCCACTGTGCGGACCGCGCGGCGCCTCGGCGGTGTTCGGCCCGCAGAAGGGCGCGACGCCGGCGCAGGTCGCCGAGTTGGATGCCGCGCTGGGGCGTTACGCGCGCATCGTCGCCGCCACCCTGGGCGAGGATCATGCGCAGTTCCCCGGCGTCGGCGCGGCCGGCGGCCTCGGCTTTGCCGCCCGCGCCTTGCTCAAGGCCAGCTTCCGCCCCGGCATCGAACTGGTCGCCGAGCTGTCCGGGCTGGCCGACGCGGTGCTCGGCGCCGACCTGGTGATCACCGGTGAAGGGCGGATGGACGCGCAAACCCTGCACGGCAAGACGCCGGTGGGCGTGGCGCGGGTGGCACGCGCCGCCGGGGTACCGGTGATCGCCCTGGCCGGCAGCCTCGGCGAGGGCTACCAGGCGCTGTACCAGGCCGGTATCGAGGCGGCCTTCAGCCTCGCCCCGGGGCCGATCTCGCTGGAGCAGGCCATGCATGGCGCCGCCGTGGAACTCGAGGCGCGGGCGGTGGACATCGCCAGGCTGTGGCGTCTTAGCTGAACTGCGTCTGTCCGAATCGGCTATTGTTGAGTCACGGCCGTGACAGCCGCGTGGACGCGGCGTCTAATGGATTGAGACACTTCTGGAGGAACTGCTATGCGTAAACCCACTCTGCTCATTACCTCGCTGGCCGCGTTGCTGGCCCTCGGCGGGTGTGCGTCCAGCCTGACCGGCGACACCTACAGCCGCGACGAGGCCCGGACCGTGCAGACGGTGCGCATGGGCACCATCGAGTCGCTGCGTCCGGTGAAGATCGAAGGCACCAAGACGCCGATCGGCGCCGGCGCCGGTGCGGTGATCGGCGGTATCGGCGGCAGCACGGTCGGCGGCGGCCGCGGCAGTGCGGTGGCGGCGGTGATCGGGGCGGTGGCCGGCGGCCTGCTCGGCGCCGCGGCCGAGGAGGGCATCACCCGCACTCAGGGGGTGGAGATCACCGTGCGCGAAGACGACGGCACCCTGCGCGCCTATGTGCAGGAGGTCGAGCCGAACCAGATCTTCCGCGTCGGCGAGCGCGTGCGCATCATGACCGTCAACGGCACCAGCCGCGTTACTCACTGAGGTGCAGTGTACGAGCCGGAGCAGCCCCAGGTTGCTCCGGCTTTTTTGTGGCCCGTACGGGCCGCTGCCACGAGGCTGGGCGATTGGCGCGCCGCGCGTGTGTTTAGTAATAATTCAATGCATGACGATGTGTCGATAGGTATGGATAATCGGCGCTTATTCGTGTCACGACAATGACTTAGCTCGACCGCTCGGTCAGGAATCGAATACCGTCAGGGGAGTTGCGACTCCAATTCACGCCGCCGGGGTCTGCAAGCCCGGCGGGCTTGCATAAGGGGTTTTTGCCGATGGCGCTTGCGCTGATTGTCGCCTTGCCATTTCTGGGACTGTTTCTGCCGGTGCTGGCCGACCGCCTGGGGCGTTCCGCCTGTGCCGTGGCCGCCGCCCTGGCGCCGCTGCTCGCCCTGGTGCTGCTGTTCAGTCAGCAGCCGGCGGTGTTCGCCGGCGAGGTGCTGCGGGTCAAGCTGGAGTGGCTGCCGCAACTGGGGCTGAACCTCAGCCTGCGCCTGGATGGCCTGGGCTTTCTGTTCGCCCTTCTGATCCTTGGCATCGGCCTGCTGGTGATCCTCTACGCCCGCTATTACCTGGCCAAGAGCGAGCCGATGGGGCGCTTCTTCGCCTTCCTGCTGCTGTTCATGGGCGCCATGCTCGGCGTGGTGCTGTCGGAAAACCTGCTGCTGATGCTGGTGTTCTGGGAGCTGACCAGCCTGTCGTCGTTCCTCCTGATCGGTTTCTGGGGTTCGCGCTCGGAGGCGCGCAAGGGCGCACGCATGGCCCTGGCGATCACCGGCGGCGGCGGTCTGGCGCTGCTCGCCGGCATCCTGCTGATCGGCCATATCGTCGGCAGTTTCGAGCTGTCGCAGGTGCTCGCCGCCGGCTATGCGATCCGCGCCCACGAGCTGTACCCGCTGGCGCTGGTGCTGGTGCTGCTCGGCGTGTTCACCAAGTCGGCGCAGTTCCCCTTTCATTTCTGGCTGCCGCATGCGATGGCGGCGCCGACCCCGGTGTCGGCCTACCTGCACTCGGCGACCATGGTCAAGGCCGGGGTGTTCCTCCTGGCGCGCCTGTATCCGGCGCTGGCCGGCTCCGAGTGGTGGTTCTACCTGGTCAGCCTGACCGGCCTGGCGACCCTGTTGGTGGGTGCCGGCATGGCGCTGTTCCAGCACGACCTCAAGGGCCTGCTGGCCTACTCGACCATCAGCCACCTGGGCCTGATCACCCTGCTGTTCGGCCTCGACTCGCACCTGGCGGCGGTCGCCGCGGTGTTCCACATCATCAACCACGCCACCTTCAAGGCCTCGCTGTTCATGGCCGCGGGGATCATCGACCACGAGACCGGCAGCCGCGACATGCGGCGCATCAACGGCCTGTGGAAGTACATGCCGCATACCGCGGTGCTGGCCATGGTGGCGGCCTCGGCGATGGCCGGGGTGCCCTTGCTCAACGGCTTCCTGAGCAAGGAGATGTTCTTCACCGAGACCCTCCACCAGCACCTGCTGGGCAGCTTCAGCTGGGTGATCCCGGCGGCGGCGACCCTCGCCGGGGTGTTCTCGGTGGCCTATTCGCTGCGCTTCATCCACGACGTGTTCTTCAACGGCGAGCCGATCAACCTGCCCAAGTACCCGCCGCACGAACCGCCGCGCTACATGAAGGTGCCGGTGGAGATCCTGGTGTTCCTCTGCCTGCTGGTGGGCATGCTGCCGGCCTACACCGTGGCGCCGCTGCTGGCCACGGCGGCCTCGGCCACCCTTGGCGGCACGCTGCCGGAGTACAGCCTGGCGATCTGGCACGGAGTCAACCTGCCGTTGATCATGAGCCTGATCGCCACGGTCGGCGGCATCCTCATCTACACCCTGCGTCAGCCGCTGTTCCGCTGGTACGCCGGGATGCCCAGCGTCGACGCCAAGCTGATGTTCGAGCGCGTGGTGGTCAGCCTGTTCGGCGCCGCCACGGCGCTGACCCAGTGGCTGGAGAACGGTTCGCTGCAGCGCTACCTGGCCTGCCTGCTCGGCGCCGGTGTGCTGGTGGTGGTGCTCGGCCTCGGCCCGCTGCCGCAGCTGAGCGGTTCGGTGGCGCTGAGCCCGGTGGACGGCATCACCGCGCTCGGCCTGGGCATCCTCTCCCTGGCGGCGCTGGTCACGGTGATCTTTCACCGCCAGCGCCTGGTCTCGCTGCTGATGCTCAGCGTGGTCGGCCTGATGGTGGCGCTGGCCTTCGCCCGCTACTCGGCGCCGGACCTGGCGCTGACCCAGCTGTCGGTGGAGGTGGTGACCATCATCCTGCTGATGCTGGCGCTGTTCTTCCTGCCGGCGCAGACCCGCGTCGAGTCCAGCAGCCTGCGCGCGTTGCGCGACTTCAGCCTGGCCATCGGCAGCGGGGTGATGATCGCCATGCTCGCCTTCGCCGTGCTCACTCGTCCCTACGACAGCATCGCCAGCTACTTCCTGGCGAACAGCGTGCCCGGCGGCGGCGGTACCAATGTGGTCAACGTCATCCTGGTGGACTTCCGCGGCTTCGACACCCTCGGCGAGATCAGCGTGCTGGCCATCGCCGGCGTCGGCATCTACGCCATGCTCGACGGCCTGCGCCTGTTCCAGCCCAATGCCGACGCCCAGGGGCGCAGCTGGGCGCGCGACCGCCACCCGCTGATCCTCGCCACCCTGTCGCGGGTGCTGCTGCCGATGGCGCTGCTGATTTCGGTGTTCATCTTCCTGCGCGGCCACAACCTGCCCGGCGGCGGCTTCATCGCCGGTCTGGTCACCGCCGTGGCGCTGATCCTGCAGTACGTCGCCAGCGGCGTGCAGTGGACCCAGTCGCGCCTGCCGCTGAATTACCACCGCATGGCCGGCGCCGGGGTACTGATCGCCGCCGCCACCGGCCTCGGCAGCTGGCTGTTCGGCCGGCCGTTCCTGACCTCGGCCTTCGGCCATTTCCATATTCCCCTGGTGGGGGAGATCGAACTGGCCACCGCCATGCTGTTCGACCTGGGCGTGTACCTGACCGTGGTCGGGGCGACCCTGCTCATCCTCGCCAACCTGGGCAAGCTGACCCAGGAAAAGCCCGGACAGGAGGTACTCTGAAATGGAAGCACTGTTTGCCGTAGCGCTCGGCATCCTCACCGCCAGCGGCGTCTACCTGCTGCTGCGCGCCCGCACCTTTCCGGTGGTGATGGGCCTGACCCTGATTTCCTACGCGGTCAACCTGTTCCTCTTCGCCATGGGCCGCCTGCAGGGCGGCGCCTCCACGGTGATCGGCCAGGGCAGCCACTACGCCGACCCGCTGCCGCAGGCGCTGGTGCTCACCGCCATCGTCATCGGCTTCGCCATGACCGCCTTCGTCGTGGTGCTGGCGCTGCGTAGCGTCGGCGAGTTGAGCACCGACCATGTCGATGGCCGGGAGCCCCATCGATGAACCATGCGTTGATCCTGCCCGTTCTGCTGCCGCTGTTCGTCGGCAGCCTGCTGCTGTTCGCCGCGCGCCTGAGCATGCCGCTCAAGCGCCTGGCCTCGGTGAGCGCCACCGCCTTGCTGGTGCCGGTCAGCCTGTACCTGCTGCTGCAGGCCGACCAGGGCGCCATCCAGTTCTACGCCCTGGGCAACTGGCAGCCGCCGTTCGGCATCATCCTCGTGCTCGACCGCCTCAGCGCGCTGATGCTGCTGGTCACCGCGGTGCTGGCGCTGTTCGCCGTGCTCTACGCCATGCGCGGCGACGACGAGCGCGGGCGCAACTTCCACGCGCTGTTCCAGTTCCAGCTGCTGGGCATCAACGGCGCCTTCCTCACCGGCGACCTGTTCAACCTGTTCGTGTTCTTCGAGATCCTGCTGATCGCCTCCTACTCGCTGCTGCTGCACGGCGGCGGCAAGGATCGGGTACGCGCCGGCCTGCACTACGTGGTGCTCAACCTGGTCGGCTCGGCCTTCTTCCTGATCGCCGTCGGCGTGCTCTACGGCATCACCGGCACCCTCAACATGGTCGACATGGCCGAGCGGGTGGCGGCGGCCGACCACGACCAGGCGGCGCTGATCGGCGCCGCCGGCATGCTGCTGCTGGTGGTGTTCGGCCTCAAGGCGGCCTTCCTGCCGCTGTATTTCTGGCTGCCGAAGGCCTACGCCGCGGCCACGGCGCCGGTGGCGGCGCTGTTCGCGATCATGACCAAGGTCGGCCTGTATTCGATCCTGCGGGTGTACACCCTGATCTTTGGGGACAACGCCGGCGAACTGGCCGACATGGCGCTGCAGTGGCTGTGGCCGCTGGCCCTGCTGACCCTGGGCCTGGGGGTGATCGGCGCCTTCGCCGCCACCAGCCTGCAGGGGCTGCTGGCCTATCTGGTGGTGGTGTCGGTGGGCACCCTGCTGGCCGGCATCGCCCTGGGCACCGCGGAGGCGCTGCAGGCCGCGCTGTTCTACCTGATCCACAGCACCTGGATGGCCGGCGCGCTGTTTTTGATCGCCGACCTGATCGCCCGCCAGCGCGGCGTCAAGGGCGGCCAGCTGGTGCAGGGCGCGGCACTGCAGAACCCGCATCTGCTCGGCGCGCTGTTCTTCGTCGGCGCCATCGCCGTGGCCGGTCTGCCGCCGCTGTCCGGTTTCCTCGGCAAGCTGCTGCTGCTGCAGGCGGTCGGCCCCGGCTGGCAGGGGCTGTTCCTCTGGCCGCTGGTGCTGATCGGCGGCCTGGTCACCCTGGTCAGCCTCAGCCGCGCCGGCAGCACGCTGTTCTGGCGCGTGGGCCTGAGCCAGCTGGACAGTGCCGAACTGGACAAGGGCCGTCTGCTGGCCGCCACCGGCCTGCTGCTGACCGGGCCGCTGCTGGTGGCGCTGGCGCAGCCGGTGCTGACGTACCTCGCCGCCACGGTGGCGCAACTGCACGACCTGGAGAGCTACCGCATGATCCTGCAGAGCGGAGGTGCGTCATGAAGGCGCGCCGCTGGTTGCCCCACCCCCTGCTGAGCCTGTGCCTGCTGTTCGTCTGGTTGCTGCTGGTCAACGATTTCGGCCTCGGCCACTGGCTGCTCGGCGCCTTCCTCGGCTGGCTGATCCCGCTGGTCACCCAGGTGTTCTGGATCAACCCGTCGCGGGTGCGCAAGCCGCTCAAGCTGAGCCTGTTCCTGCTGCGCGTGCTGCTCGACATCGTGGTCGCCAACCTGCAGGTGGCCAAGCTGATCCTCGGCCCGATCAGCCGCCTGCGTCCGGCCTTCGTCGAGGTGCCGCTGCAGCTGAGCGACGAGCTGGCGCTGACCATGCTCGCCAGCATCGTCTCGCTGACCCCCGGCACGGTGTCGGCCGACCTCAGCGACGACAAGCGCATGCTGCTGGTGCACAGCCTCGATGTCGACGACGAACAAGAGCTGGTGCGCAGCATCCAGACCCGTTACGAAGCGCCGCTGCTGGAGGTGTTCGCATGCTCGCCTACGTGATCCCGATCTGCCTGACCATCATGGGCCTGGCCCTGGTGCTGACCCTGGCGCGCCTGATCAAGGGCCCGGACATGCCGGACCGCATCCTCGCCCTGGACACCCTGTACATCAACGCCATCGCCCTGATCGTGCTGTTCGGCATCTGGCTCGGTTCCGACCTCTACTTCGAGGCGGCGCTGCTGATCGCGGTGATGGGCTTTATCGGCACCGTGGCAGTGGCCAAGTACCTGCTGCGCGGCGATATCATCGAATAACGACCTGCTATGGAGACTGCTGCATGGACACCCTGATCGAAGGCCTGGTCGCCCTGTTCCTGCTGCTCGGCAGCCTGTTCGCCCTGGTCGGCGCCATCGGCCTGTACCGTCTGCCGGACTTCTTCATGCGCCTGCACGGACCGACCAAGGCCACCACCCTGGGCGTCGGCGGCATGGTCATTGCCTCGCTGATCTACTTCGGCAGCCGCGGCAACGGCCTCAGCCTGCACGAACTGCTGATCACCCTGTTCCTCTTCATCACCGCCCCGGTCAGCGCCCATATGCTGGCCAAGGCGGCGCTGCAGCAGAAGCTGCCGCTCAGCGAGCAGACCCGCGGGCGGCCCTGGGAACAGTAGTTGAGCGGGATCCATAGCCGAGCGGCCCGCGCCTCGCGCACGGGCCCAATGCCTGGAACCATTTGCCCGTACGCAGTCACCTCGCGGCCATCGCCGCGGTGCGACCCTGTGCTGTCTGAGACGTTAAGGCTTTAGCCCGAGCATATCGCGCGCCACCGCTTCGGCCACGCGGATGCCGTCGACCCCGGCGGAAAGAATGCCGCCGGCATAGCCCGCGCCTTCACCAGCCGGGTACAGGCCCTTGAGATTCAGGCTCTGCAGGTCGTCGCCGCGGGTGATGCGCACCGGCGAGGAGGTGCGCGTCTCGATGCCGGTGAGCACCGCATCGGCCAGGTCGAAGCCCTTGATCTGCTTGGCGAAGGCCGGCAGCGCCTCGCGGATGGCTTCGATGGCGAAGTCCGGCAGCGACGGCGCCAGGTCGCCCAGCTTGACCCCCGGTTTGTACGAGGGTGTGACCTCGCCCAGGGCGGTCGACGGCTGGCCTTTGATGAAGTCGCCGACCAGTTGCCCCGGCGCCTCGTAGTTGCGCCCGCCGAGCACGTAGGCGTGGGATTCCAGGCGCTCCTGCAGTTCGACGCCGGCCAGCGGGCCGCCCGGATAGTCCTGCTCGGGGGTGATGCCGACGACTATGCCGGCGTTGGCGTTGCGCTCGTTGCGCGAATACTGGCTCATGCCGTTGGTGACCACCCGCTCCGGTTCGGAGGTGGCGGCGACCACGGTGCCGCCCGGGCACATGCAGAAGCTGTACACCGAGCGGCCGTTGCTGGCGTGGTGCACCAGCTTGTAGTCGGCGGCGCCGAGCTTGGGATGGCCGGCGTACTTGCCCAGGCGCGCGCGGTCGATCAAGGACTGCGGGTGCTCGATGCGGAAGCCCACCGAGAAGGGCTTGGCCTCCAGGTACACGCCGCGGGCATGCAGCATGCGGAAGGTGTCGCGCGAGCTGTGGCCGAGGGCGAGGATCACGTGGCGGCTGAGGATCTGCTCGCCGCTGTCCAGCACCACGCCGGTGAGCTGGCCGTCTTCCATCAGCAGGTCGCTGACGCGCTGCTGGAAGCGCACCTCGCCGCCCAGGGCCTTGATCTCCTCGCGCATGGTGGCGACCACGCCGGTGAGGCGGAAGGTGCCGATATGCGGCTTGCTGACGTAGAGGATTTCCTCCGGCGCGCCGGCCTTGACGAACTCCTGCAGCACCTTGCGCCCGTGGTGGTGCGGATCCTTGATCTGGCTGTACAGCTTACCGTCGGAGAAGGTGCCGGCGCCGCCCTCGCCGAACTGCACGTTGGACTCGGGGTCGAGCTGGTTCTTGCGCCACAGGCCCCAGGTGTCCTTGGTGCGCTGGCGCACTTCCTTGCCGCGCTCCAGCACTATGGGGCGCAAACCGGCCTGGGCCAGGATCAGCGCGGCGAAGATGCCGCAGGGGCCGAAACCGACGACCAGGGGGCGCTCGTCAAGCGGCGCCTTGGCCTGGCCGACCGGCTTGTAGGCGATATCCGGCGCCGGGCCGACCTGCTTGTCGTGCGCCAGGCGGGCGAGCAGGGCGGCTTCGTCCTTAACCTCGCAATCGAGGGTGTAGATGAACGGCATCTCGCCGAATTTCTTGCGCGCATCGTAGCTGCGCTTGAATACGCTGAAATCGAGCAGCTCGGCGTCGTCGATGCCCAGGCGCTGGACGATGGCCGGGCGCAAGGCGTCGTCGGCATGGTCGAGGGGCAGTTTCAGTTCGGTCAGGCGAATCATGGCGAGTATCCCCCAGGGCCGGTGGCGATCCGGCAGAGTGAAAAAGGCCGGCGATTGTACAGGATCGCCGCCCGCAGGTCGTCAGCCGGCCTGCGGCAGCGGCCAGGCCAGCAGCACGTCGAGCATGCGGTTGGCGAAGGCCCATTCGTTGTCGTACCAGGCCAGCACCTTGACCAGCTCGTCCTGCACCCGGGTGTGGTTGAGGTCGACCACGCAGGACAGCGGGTAGCCGTTGAAGTCGCTGGACACCAGCGGCAGCGCGTTGCACTCCATCACCCCGGCCGGCAGCGCTGCCGCCCCGGCCTGCAGCGCGGCGTTGATCGCCTCGCGGCTGGTCGGCCGCTCGGCGGTGAAGGTCAGGTCGAGCAGCGATACGTTGGGCGTCGGCACCCGCACCGACAGGCCATCCAGGCGCCCGGCCAGTTCCGGCAGCACCAGGCCGATGGTCTTGGCCGCGCCGGTACTGGTGGGAATCATCGACAGCGCCGCGGCGCGGGCGCGGTAGAGGTCCTTGTGCGCCTTGTCCAGCAGGTTCTGGTCGTTGGTGTAGGCGTGCACCGTGTTGATCAGGCCCTGGCGGATGCCCACGGCCTGGTGCAGCACCTTGGCCAGCGGCGCCAGGCAGTTGGTGGTGCAGGAGGCGTTGGAGACGATCTGCTGATTGCCCAGCAGCTCATGGTTGACGCCGTAGACCACGGTCAGGTCGGCGCTTTCCAGCGGGTGCGAGAGCAGCACGCGCTGGGCCCCGGCGGTCAGGTGCTGTTCGACCTGGGCGCGTTTCTTGAACTTGCCCGAGCACTCCAGCACCAGGTCGACGCCGAGGCGGTTCCACGGCAGGTTGAAGGCTTCGCGCTCGCACAGCAGATGGATCGATTGGCCGGCCAGGTGCAACTGGTCGCCCTGCAGCTCGACCTCGCCGGGGAAGCGGCCGAAGGTCGAATCGAAGCGGGTCAGGTGGGCGAGGGTGGCGTGGTCGCCGAGGTCGTTGATCGCGATCAGGCGGATGCGTTGCTGCAGATCGCGCTGCACCAGGGCGCGCAGCAGGGCGCGGCCGATGCGCCCGTATCCGTTCAGGGCTACTCGTAGCATGGCGGTCTCCTTCCGGCTTTGCTCTGTGCAGCTTAGGAGCCAGTTGGCGAGCCTGCCGCGCAGGACTGTGGCAAAAAATCACCGGGAGTGATTTTTGACGTCGCTTGCGACGGCCCAAAGGGGCACCGCAAGGGATGGCAGGTGACAAAAAACTTCCGGGAGAAGTTTTTGACGTCGCCTGCGAGGGCCCACAGGGTGGCCGCCAGGGATGGCAGGCCACCAAAAATCGCCGGGAGTGATTTTTGACCTCGCTGGCGACGGCCCGCGGGACACCGCCAGGCATCGCCGGCAAGCCGGCGCCTACGCGGCGGGGCTCAGTTGCGCGCGCCGCCGAAGTGGGCGCAGCCGCGCTGCACCTGGCCGTCCAGGCGCAGTTCGGCGCTGAGGTGGCTGACCGCGCCGCTCATGCCGTCGACGCAACGTTGCGGCGCCACCCACAGCTCCAGGCGGCGGCCGTTGGCCTCGCTGCTGAAATTCAGGCGGCCTTCGGGCAGCTGCTCTTCCAGGTAGGGCAGGGCCAGCGGCGGCTGGTCGGGGCGGTTGAGCACCAGGCCCTTGCCGCCGACCTCCACCTGCCAGAACGGCTCGTTGCCGCTGGCACGCAGGGTCAGGCGCTTGAAGTTGAGGTCGTCGCAGCCATGGCCTTCGCCCTGGATGCGGTACAGCTGGCTGACCTCGAGACGACCGTCGCTGCCGTTGCCCTGGCTGCCGCCCAGCCGGCCGGCGAGGTCGGTGAACAGCACAGTCTGGCCGTCGGCCAGCAACTCGGCGGCTGCGCGGGTGACGCCGGTGTTGCCGCTGTCGACCAGGGCGAAGCGGCGCTGCTCCTGGCAGGGGGTGAAGAACAGCTGGCCGCCCTGAGCCTGCAACTGGCCCTGCAGGCGCGTGGCCGGCGGCGGGCCTTCGGGTTTGCCGGTGTAGACCTGGCAGGCGGTGAGCAGGGGCAGCAGGGCGAAGCTGGCGAGCAGGGTGCGGGTGATCGACATGAAAGCCTCCGAACGGAAGCCGCCACCTTAGCCACAGGCGTGCGCCGGCTCAAGCCGTTTGCTTTTGACGGCGCGCGCGGGCTGCGGCCTAATGCGCCGGATCAGCCGTTGCCCCCGAGTTGGTTCTGCCATGTCCAGCCCTGCCATGCGTCCCAGCACCCTGCACCTGCCTCAGGGCGAGTGGGCGACGGTGCTCGACTGTCTGTGCGATCACTTTCCCGCCATCGACCGCGCCACCTGGCTGCAGCGCATGGCCCGCGGCCGCGTGCTGGATGCGGCAGGCGCGCCGCTGGGCCCGCAGCATCCCTATCGGGTCGGGCTCAAGGTGCGCTACTTCCGCGAGGTGGCGCAGGAGACGCCGATTCCCTTCGAGGCGCGCGTGCTGTGGCAGGACGCGCAGCTGCTGGTGGCGGACAAGCCGCATTTCCTGCCGGTGATGCCGGCCGGCGAGTACGTCGAGCAGACCCTGCTGGCGCGGCTGGTCAGGCTGACCGGCAATGCCGAGCTGGTGCCGATCCATCGCATCGACCGGCTCACCGCCGGGCTGGTGCTGTTCTCGGTCGAGCCGAGCAGCCGCGGCCGCTACCAGGCGCTGTTTCGCCAGCGTGCGGTGGAAAAGCGCTACGAGGCCATAGCCCCGGCCTTGCCGCAGCTGCAGTTTCCCCATGTGCATCGCTCGCGCATGATCGAGGGCGAGCCGTTCTTTCGCATGCAGGAAGTAGCGGGCGAGGCCAACAGCGAGACGCGCATCGAGGTGCTGGAGCGCCGCGGCGCGCTGTGGCGCTACGGCCTGTCGCCGGTGACCGGGCGCAAGCACCAGCTGCGCGTGCACCTGGCCGGGCTCGGCGCGCCCATCGTCGGCGACGATTTCTATCCCGAGCTGCACGACAGCCGCGGCCAGCCGGACGACTACGCCAAGCCGCTCAAGCTGCTGGCGCGCGACCTGCGCTTCGTCGACCCGCTCAGCGGGCAAGTACGTGAGTTCGAGAGCCAATTGCAGTTGCAGTGGTAGCCCTGGTGCGCCGTGCGCACCAGAAGCATCATAAAAAAACCCGCACAAGGCGGGCTAAGCGTGGCTCTTGCACCAGAGCTTGAATAAGGGCTCGGCGAGAAACATCACCAGAAACAGCCGCAGCACCTGCAGGGCGGTGACCAGTGCCACCGCCAGCTGCAGCGCCTCGGCGGTCAGGCACAGTTCGGTGATGCCGCCGGGCATCATGCCCAGCATCAGCGACAGGCGATCCTCGCCGGCCAGCCAGCCCAGCGCTTCGCCGAGCAGAGCGGCGGCGAGCATGGCCAGCAGGGTGAACAGCAGTACGCGGGCGAGAAAGCCCGGCGCGCTGCGAAAGAAGGCGCGGTCGAAGTGACAGCCCAGGGCGCAGCCGATCAGCCACTGGCCGAACTGACCGAAGCCCGGCGGCAGGCCCAGGTGCAGATCGAAGCTGGCGCTGGCCACGGCGCAGGCGGTCAGCGGGCCGAGCATCCAGGGGTTGGGCTGTTTCAGCCGCGTCCACAGCAACGCCAGCACCGCGCCGGCGGCCAGCAGGACGAGCAGCCAGGCCCAGTTCACCTGTGCCGCCGGCGGGGCGTCGACGGCCGGCAGGCTCCAGGTGAACAGCGCCGGAATCAGCAGTACCACCAGCAGCAGGCGCAGGCTGTGGGCGGCGGCCACGCGCGCCGGCTGGGCATCGTGACGCAGGGCCAGGTTGACCATCTCGCTGGCGCCGCCGGGCATGCTGGCGAAGAACGCAGTGGCGCGGTCGACGCCGCCGCGGCGCAGGATGGCGATGCCGATCAGGCTCAGCAGCAGGGTGACGCAGGCGCCGCCGACTATGATCGGCAGGTGGCTGACGACCTGCGCCAGCACCTCGCTGGTGAAGTGCAGGCCGATGCCGCTGGCCACCAGCCACTGGCCGGCCTTGCGCCCGCCGGGGAGTTCGCTGAAGGCGCGGTTGCTGATGCAGCGCAGGGCGATCACCGCCAGCAAGGATCCGACCATCCACGGCAAAGGCCAGCCGGCGAGGCTGGCCAGGTAGCCGCCGGCCGCACCGGCCAGCGGCGTCACCCACAGATCAGGCGGTAGCCGCATCGGCTTGCGCCTTGACCTGCTTGCGCCGGCGCAGCCAGCGGATGCCCGGCAGGGCCAGCATCAGCACCACCAGCGCCCAGAGCACCAGGGTGATAGGGCTGCCCCAGAGGATGCCCAGGTCGCCGGCGGAGATCGACAGCGCGCGGCGCAGGTTGTCTTCCATCAGCTCGCCGAGGACGAAGCCGAGGATCAGCGCCGACAGCGGGAAGTCCAGCTTGCGCAGGATGTAGCCGAACACGCCGAGCACGATCATCAGCACCAGGTCGAAGGTGGTGCTGTGCACCGCGTAGACGCCGACCATGCTGACCACGGTGATCGCCGGCACCAGCACCCAGTTCGGCACGCTGAGCATGCGCGAGAACAGGCCGACCATCGGGATGTTCATCACCAGCAGGATGACGTTGCCGATGAACAGCGAGGCGATCAGGCCCCAGACCACGTCCGGCTGCTGCTCGAACAGCAGCGGGCCGGGGGTGATGTTGTACAGGGTCAACGCGCCGATCATCACCGCGGTGGTGCCCGAGCCCGGCACGCCGAGAGTCAGCATGGGGATCAGGGAGCCGCAGGCCGAGGCGTTGTTGGCCGCTTCCGGGGCGGCCAGGCCGCGCAGGTCGCCGTCGCCGAAACGGCCCTTGCTGCCGGCCAGGCGCTTCTCGGTCATGTAGGTCATGGCGCTGGCGATGGTCGCACCGGCGCCGGGCAAGGTGCCGATGACGAAGCCGGCCAGGGCGCTGCGGATCATGGTCCAGAAGCTCAGGCAGAACTCCTTGAAGTTGAACAGCAGACGACCGCTGGCCTTGACCGCCTTCTGCCCGCCATGGGTCTTCTCCAGCATCAGCAGGATCTCGCTGACGCTGAAGAAGCCGATCACCACGATGACGAACTGGATGCCGTCGGACAGGCTGACGCTGTCGAAGGTGAAGCGGTACACGCCGGTGGTCGAGTCCACCCCGACCGTGGCCAGGGCCAGGCCGATCAGCGCCGCCATCAGGGTCTTGACCGGTTTGTCGCCGACCATGCCGCCGAGGCAGGCGATGGCGAAGATCATCAGCACGAAGTACTCGGCCGGACCGAAGGCCACCGCCCATTTCGCCAGCAGCGGGGCGAACAGCACCACGCCGCAGGTGGCGATGATGCTGCCGATGAAGGAGCTGACCGCCGACAGCGACAGGGCGATGCCGGCCTTGCCCTGACGCGCCAGCGGGTAGCCGTCGAGGGTGGTCATGATCGCCGCGGCGTCGCCCGGTACGTTGAGCAGGATGGCGGAGATGCGTCCGCCGTACTCGCAGCCCAGGTAGACGGCGGCGAGCAGGATCAGCGCGGTTTCCGGCGGCAGGCCGAGGGCGAAGGCCAGCGGCAGCAGCAACGCCACGCCGTTGATCGGGCCGAGACCGGGCAGCAGGCCGACCACGGTGCCGACGAAGGCGCCGAACAGCGCCACCAGCAGGTTGGTCGGGCGGGTGGCGACGTCGAAGCCCTGCATGAGGAAGTTAAGGGTTTCCATTTCAGCTCTCCACGAAGGCTTCAAGCAGGCCGAGCGGCAGGGGCACGTCCAGCAGCAGATCGAACAACACGTACAGCAGCACGCCCATCAGCACCGCGCTGACGGCGCAGGGCAGGGGGCGGCCGGTGAACAGTAGGCCGAGGGCGAAGGTGGCCAGGGCGGTGCTGAGCACGAAGCCGAGCGACTCGAAGGTCAGCGCATAGGCCAGCAGCACCAGCACGCACAGGGCGCTGCGCGCCGCGGCGGAAAGGTTCAGGCGTTGCTCGAGCATGCCCGGCTTGTACACCAGCCACAGGCTGCCGACGCCCATCAGGGCCAGCAGCAGCAGCGGGTAGGCGCGCGGGCCGACCGGGTCGTAGGCGAAGGGGGCCTGGAAACCCCAGGCGAGGACGGCGAGCCAGGCGCACAGCAGCAGCCAGATCGCGGAGAACAGACGAACGTACATGGTGGGTTACCTCGGGAGCGCCGCGGCCCGGGGAGCGGACGGGCCGGGGGCGGGTTGTGCAGGCGGATTACTGAACCAGGCCGAACTCGCCGGCCAGCGCCTTGTACTCCTGCACCTGCTTGAGCACGAAGGCGTTGAGCTCGTCGCCGGTCAGCGCCAGCGGGAACAGGTCGCGCTGCTCGCGCAGGGTGGCGAAGTCGTCGCGGGCGAGCATCTGCTCGAACTGGCCCTGCCACCAGGCGAACTGCTCGTCGCTCACCTGCGGGCCCATGTAGAAGCCGCGGATCACCGGCCAGCTGATGTCGAAGCCCTGCTCCTTGGCGGTGGGGATGTCGCCCAGCTTGCCCGGCAGACGCTCGTCGGAGAGCACGGCGAGGATGCGCACCTTGCCGGCGGCCAGCTGCGGGGTGACTTCGCCGAGGCCGCTGGAGGTTACCTGGACGTGGCCGCCGAGCATGGCGGTGAGGGTTTCGCCGCCGCCCTCGAAGGCCACGTAGCGCAGGGTTTGCGGATCGATGCCGGCGGCGCGGGCGATCAGCGCGGTCTGCATCCAGTCCTGGCCGCCGATGGTGGCACCGGCACCGAACACCACGCTGGTCGGATCTTTCTTCAGTGCCGCGACCAGGTCGCCGAGGTTCTGCCAGGGCGAGTCGGCGCGCACGGTGATGGCGCCGTAGTCAGTGCCGATGGCGGCCAGCCAGCGCACGGCGTTCTCGTCGTAGCGGCCGAACTTGCCCTGGGCCAGGTTGAGCAGGGAGCCCGAGGAGAAGGCGGTGATGGTGCCCGGGTCCTTGGCGCGCTGGGCGACCACGGCGTTGTAGGCCACCGCGCCGACGCCGCCGGGCATGTAGGTGACGCGCATCGGCGCCTTGAGCAGGCCGCTGTCTTTCAGGCCGCTCTGGGCCAGCTTGCAGGTCAGGTCGAAACCGCCGCCGGGCTTGGCCGGGGCGATGCATTCGGGGCGCTTGGGTTCGGCGGCCAGCAGCTGGCCGGCGAAGGCCAGGCAGGAAACCGTCAGGGCGGCACGGGTCAGGGCAGATTTCATGATGGGTTCTCCTCGCGAATCTTATTGTGGGTTACCAGATCGGCAGGGTGTAGCCGACGATGACACGGTTCTCGTCCGCATCGCGGGCGAAATCGGAGCGGAAGCTGGCGTTGCGCAGGCGCAGGTAGAGGTCCTTGAGCGGGCCGCTCTGCACCACGTACTTGAACTCGATGTCGCGTTCCCATTCGCCGCCGGTGTCGTCCGAGGCGGCGATCTGCGCGTCGCTGCCTTTGATATAGCGGGTCATGAAACTCAGCCCGGGCAGGCCGAGGTTGGTGAAGCTGAAGTCGTAACGGGCCTGCCAGGAGCGCTCGTCGGCGTTGGCGAAGTCGTTGATCTGCACGAAGTTGACCAGGTAGGGGTCGCTGCCGTCGATATAGGCATAGCCGGTGTCGCCGCTCATGTCCTGGAAACCCAGGCCGAACTTGTGGCTGCCGATGCCGTAGCTGAGCATGGCGTTGAAGGCGCGGTTGTCGACCTTGCCGGCGTTGGCCGCGCCGGTGTCGTCGCTGAGCATCAGGCGTACGTCGCTGCTCAGGGTGCCGGCGCCGAGCGGGTGCTTGCTCAGCAGGCCGACGAAGTGCTGGCGGTAGATGTCGTCCAGCTCGGCGTAGAAGTAGCGGCCGCTGAAACCCTGGCCGAAGTCGTAGTCGAAGCCGAGCAGATCCAGGTGATCGGCAGCGATGCCGGCGGCGAAGCGGCGGTTCTTGCTGTTGAGCAGCAGGTCCTCGGAGTTGGTCGAGGCGCGGTCGATCACCTTGTCCAGGCGGCCACCGGTGAAGGTCAGGCCGTCCAGCTCGGAGGAGGTCAGCAGACCACCCTCGAACACCTGCGGCAGCAGGCGGCTGTCGCTGGCCTTGACCACCGGCAGCTCGGGCACATGCGAGCCGTAGCGCAGCTCGGTGGCGGAGACCTTGACCTTGGCGGTTAGGCTCAGGCGGCTGAACTCGTCCGGGGTGCCGCCGTCGTCCTGCACCGGCAGCAGGTCGGTGCCGGTGCGGCCGCCGCCGGAGTCGAGCTTGACGCCGAGCAGGCCCATGGCGTCGACGCCGAAGCCGACGCTGCCGTCGGTGTAGCCGGACTGCACGTCGAGCCAGAAACCCTGGCCCCATTCTTCGCGCTTGTTCTGCCCGGTGCCTTCACGGAAATCGCGGTTGAGGTAGATGTTGGTGGCGGTCAGACTGGCCGTGCTGTCGTCGATAAAGGCAGCGTTGGCGAGGGGGGCGGCGCCGGCAGCGGCGATGGCCAGGCAGAGCAGGCGGACAGGTGGCAGGGCCTGACGTGAGGCTGCGTGCATCTTGTGGTCTCCATTCTTGTTTTTGTCGCGACCTCGCACCACTGCGGGGTCGCTCGAGCAGGTGGATCGAGCCACCATGAGGTCGATGCTAGGGGGGCAAGCTTTCGCCAGGCTTTCAGCACTGAAAAAACGCCTGGAGCGTTTTTTGACGTCGCCTGCGACGGTCCGCAGGCGGGCCTCCTGCTGGCATCTCGGCAATTCACAGCAGCCGCAACGGCGCTACACTGCGCGCCTCGAACGATGCTGCAGGCGGAGGTGGCGGTGCGGATTCTGCTGGTCGAAGACCATCCGCAGTTGGCGGAAAGCGTGGCCCAGGCGCTCAAGGGCGCCGGCTGGACGGTGGACGTGCTGCACGACGGGGTGGCCGCCGACCTGGCCTTGTCCAGCGAGGACTACGCCCTGGCGATTCTCGATATCGGCCTACCCCGGCTCGACGGCTTCGCCGTGCTGGCGCGCCTGCGCGACCGTGGCCAGACCCTGCCGGTGCTGATGCTCACCGCGCGCGGCGAGGTCAAGGACCGGGTGCACGGCCTCAACCTGGGCGCCGACGACTACCTGGCCAAGCCCTTCGAGCTGTCCGAGTTGGAGGCACGGGTCAAGGCCCTGCTGCGCCGTAGCGTGCTCGGCGGCGAACAGCTGCAGCGCTGCGGCACGCTGGTCTACGACCTCGGCGCGCGGCGCTTCAGCCTGGACGGCGAGGCGCTGAGCCTGACCGCTCGCGAGCAGGCGGTGCTGGAGGCGATGATCGCCCGCCCCGGACGGGTGATGAGCAAGGAGCAGCTGGCCGCCCAGGTGTTCGGCCTGGACGAGGAGGCCAGCGCCGACGCCATCGAGATCTACGTCCACCGCCTGCGCAAGAAGCTCGAAGGGCGTGCGGTGCGCATCGTCACCTTCCGCGGCCTCGGCTACCTGCTGGAGGCGATCGAGGCATGAGCCGCGGCGCCAGCCTGCGCGGCCGCCTGCTGCGGCGCCTGGCGCTGCTGCTGGCGCTGATCCTGCTACTGAGCAGCCTGAGCGCCTACTGGAGCGCCCGGCGCGCCGCCGACACCGCCTACGACCGCACCCTGCTGGCCTCGGCGCGGGCGGTGGCCGACGGCCTGTACGCCGAGGATGGCAGGCTCAGGGCCAATATCCCCTACGTGGCGCTGGACACCTTCGCCTACGACAGCGCCGGGCGCATCTACTACCAGGTGCTCGACCTGCAGGGTGAGCAGGTTTCGGGCTACGAGGACCTGCCGCCGGCGCCGCCCGGCACCCGGCGCACCGACGACTACCCGGCGCTGGCGCATTTCTACGACGCCGAGTACCGCGGCCAGGGCGTGCGCGTGGTCAGCCTGCTGCAGCCGGTCAGCGAGCCGCAGCTCAACGGTATGGCGGAAATTCGCGTGGCCGAGACTCAGGGCGCGCGCGAGCGCATGGCCCGCGAACTGCTGGTCGGCACCCTGTGGCGCATGGGCCTGCTGTCGGTCAGCGCGCTGCTGTTGGTGTGGCTGGCGGTGAGCCTGGCCCTGCGCCCGCTGGAGACCCTGCGCCGGGCGGTGGCCGAACGCGCCAGCGACGACCTGCAGCCGCTGCCCGATGCCGGCTTGCCGCGCGAAGTGCTGCCGCTGGTGGAGGCGCTCAACCAGTTCAACGAGCGCCTGCGCGGGCTCTTCGAGCGCCAGTCGCAGTTTATCGCCGACGCCGCCCACGAGCTGCGCACGCCGCTGGCGGCGCTCAAGGCGCGCATCGCCCTGGGCCTGCGCGCCGAGCAACCGCAGGCGTGGCGCGACACCCTGGAGCAGGTGGCGCAGCAGGGCGATCGCCTGACCCAGCTGGCCAACCAGCTGCTGTCGTTGGCGCGTATCGAAAGCGGCGCGCGGGCCATCGCCGAGGGTGGCGCGCAGCGCATCGACCTCAGCCAGCTGGCGCGCGAGCTGGGCCTGGCTATGGCGCCGCTGGCCCATGCCCGCGGCGTCGCCCTGGCCCTGGAGGCCGAGCAGCCAGTGTGGATCGACGGCGAGCCGACCCTGCTCAACGAGCTGCTCAACAACCTGATCGACAATGCCCTGGCGCACACCCCGGCCGGCGGCAACCTGATCCTGCGGGTGCTGGCCCCGGCGCTGCTGGAGGTGGAGGACGACGGCCCGGGGATTCCCGAGGACGAGCATCAGAAGGTCTTCGAGCGCTTCTACCGGCGCGGCGCGCAGGGCAGCGGCGCCGGCCTGGGGCTGGCCATAGTCGGTGAGATCTGCCGCGCGCACCAGGCGCAGATCAGCCTGCACCAGGTGCGGCCGAATGGGTTGCGGGTGCGGGTGGAGTTCCCGTTAGGGGGTGAGGCTTAACGGCTGCTGGATCTCCAGCAGGTACTGCGCGACCTTGCCGCTGTCGCGCAGCTGCGCCAGGCCTCGGTTGAAGCGCGCGATGCGCTCGGCGTTGCCGGGCACCTCGCGCGACAGCAGCAGGTGCAGGCTGTCGCTGCGCAGCGGTTTGGGGTGGAAGCTCAGGCGGGCGCGGTCGGCGGCGCTGAAGTGCTGGTAGAGCATGTCGAAGCCGACCACCTTGTCCATCGGAAACAGCTCGACGCGGCCGGCCAGCAGCTGGCGAAAACCCTGTTCGTCGCTGGTCATGCGGGTCACCTGCAGTTCGCCCGCCGCCTCCGCCTGCTGGAAGGCCGCGCCGTAGTCATAGCCGCGCGTGCCGGCGATGCGCAGGCCGCGCAGGTCGTCGATCGCGCTCCAGTCGAAGGCGCGGCTCTTGCGGTGAAACAGGTAATAGCCGCTTTCCACCACCGGGTCGCTGATATGAAAGCGCTGCGCGCGCTCGGCGCTGTACAGCCACACCGCGCTGCCGTCGCGCTGGCCCTGTTCGGCCAGTTTCAGCGAGCGTGCCCAGGGGTGGAATTCCCACTGCACCTCGATGCCTTGCAGGGCGAAGGCTTCGGCGACGATGCGCGAGGCCACGCCGTGATGCGGCAGGCGCTCGCTCAGGTAGGGCGGCCACTCGCCGTTGGTCAGGCGCAGCGGCTCGGCGGCCTGCAGGCTACCGAACAGCAGGGTGCAGAGGAAAAGGACGAGGCGCATGCGTGACGGCTTCCGACGCAACTGTGGGCTTGAGTCTAGAGGCAGATTGTCAGCCGCGCCGCGACGCTTTTATTGCAGCATGCTCATCGCCGCTTCCATGGCGGCGGAGAGGTCTTCGTCGGCCTGCATGTCGACGTTGGGGTCGAGGCCGAGCTTGGCGAAGGCCGGCACCGTGCTCCAGTCCAGCTGGGTGTAGGGGTGCTCGCTGCCCAGGTAGCTCTGCAGGGTGGCGACCTGGACGATGTCGACGTAATCGACCTTGGCCGAGTCGCGGGCGAAGTTCAGGTACTGGCTGGGCACCATGGCGATCGGCTCGGGGAACTCCCAGGTGCGCAGGATCTTGTCGCCGATGATCGGGTGGATCTGTTCGATCACGTGGTTGAGGCTGATGGAGTCGGCCAGCAGTTCGTTGTGTTCCTCGGCGTAGGTGAGGATCGGCAGCACGCCGATCTGGTGCACCAGGCCGGCGAGGGTGGCCTGGTCCGGCATCAGGCGGGTGTAGTGGCGGCACAGCACATGGCAGATGCCGGCGATCTCGGTGCTCTTGTTCCACACCTCGCGCATCTTGCGGTCGACCACGTCGCTGGTGGCCTGGAACATCTGCTCCATGGCCAGGCCGGTGGCCAGGTTGCAGGTGTAGTTGATGCCCAGGCGGCTGACCGCCATCTGCAGGTCGGTGATTTCCTTGTTGGTGCGCAGCAGCGGGCTGTTGACCACCTTGATGATGCGCGCGGTGAGCGCGGCGTCGTTGCCGATCACCTTGCTGATCTGCGGGATGCCGATATCCGGATCTTCCGCGGCCTCGCGCACCTTCAGCGCCACCTCGGGCAGGGTGGGCAGCACCAGCTCGTCGTTCTCGATGGCGTGGATCAGTTCCTGTTGGACTCTTTCGGCAAGCTTGCTCATCAATGGGCTCTCTTAGGCGATCCGATGCGGCGCCAGGGCAGTTTAGTCAGCGCTGGATTTCCTGGTCGGCATCCAGCTGATAAGGCAGATCGAGCAAAGTCAGCGTCGGCCCTTCGCCGCTGCCGAGATGGAGACGACCATCGTTGACGGCATCTTCCTGCAACACGGCGAGCAGCTCAACGGTATCGCCCGCCTGGGCGGCCAGCACCACTTCGCCGACGCTGGAGCCGTGCACCGGCGAGAACAGTTCGACGCCGACGGCCGGCGTGTCCGTGCCGCTCAGGCGCAGGCGGTACAGGCGCCGCTTGAGCTTGCCCAGGTATTGCATGCGCGCGACGATTTCCTGGCCGGTATAGCAGCCTTTCTTGAAGCTGACGCCGCCGAGGGCCTGCAGGTTGACCATCTGCGGAATGAACAGCTCGCGGCTGGCGCCGAACACTTGGCCGACGCCGGCGCGCACCTGGGCCAGCAGCCAGTCGTTGAGCGGCGCCTGCGGCAGCGCGGCGGCCAGTCGGCTATGCAGGCCTTCGGCGGCAGCGGCCGGCGCCCAGAGCTCGGCGCGGCCGTCGCCGAGGCGCACGGCCAGCAGCTCGCCGGCGCTGGCCAGGGCATCGCGCTCGACGCCCAGCTCCAGGCCCAGCTCGGCCAGCAGGGTGTCGCCGCCGGCCAGGCCGAAGCGCACCCAGGCGGCGCTTTCGTCGCTCAGTTTGGATTTGGAGAACACCGCGTACTTCTGCAGGTCGGCCAGTTGCGCCGCGACCAGCTCGCGCGCCATGGCCAGCAGGTAGCCGCCGTCCACCGGGACGATGCGAAAGCTCGACAGCATGCGCCCCTTGGGCGTGCAGCGGGCGCCCAGGCTGGACTGGGTGGCGGACAGGTAGTCGAGGTTGCAGGTCAGCTGGCCCTGGAGAAACTTGCCGGCATCCGCGCCGCGCACGGCGAGCAGGCCTTCGTGGTCGAGGAGGGTGAAGTACGCGCTATCGGCCATGGTGGGAATCGAGTCGCTGGAGAAAAGACAGGGGCGTCATCATAGAGGGCGCGATAGGCGCTTGTCAGCGGGCGCGGTCGTCGCTTCGGGTCAACAGCGAGACTTTTCGCCGTTATACTGCCGACCTCTTTCAAGGAGCCGTTCCATGGTCGATGCAACCGAACTCAACCGTCTGTTCTGGCACAGCCGTCGCGGCATGCTGGAGCTGGACGTACTGCTGGTGCCCTTCGTCAAGGAGGTCTACCCCAACCTGGATGCCGACGACCGGGCGCGCTATCGCAAGCTGCTGGAGTGCGAGGATCAGGACATGTTCGGCTGGTTCATGCAGCGCGGCGAGCCGGAAGACGCCGACCTCAAGCGCATGGTGCGCATGATCCTGGACCGTGTCCAACCTCAGTGAGGTGTTCGAGTGCCATTGGCAGCCCTCGCGCGGGCTGCTGAGGCTCTATCTGGCCGCTTTGGCGCTGGCTCTGCTGGCGCCCTGGCTGGCCGCCGTGCCCCTGTGGGGCAAGGTTCTGGCGCTGGCGTTGTGCCTGGCGCATGCCGCCTGGGTGCTGCCGCGGCATATCCTGCTGTCTTCGCCCCATGCCGTGCGCGGGTTGCGTCGCGATGCCCTCGGCTGGCAGCTGTGGAGCGCCGCGCAGGGCTGGCAGCCGGTGCAGTTGCGCCCAGATAGCCTGGCCTTGCCGCTGGCGGTGGTGCTGCGCTTTCGCCTTCCGGGCGAGCGTTTCGGCCGCGGTCTGTGCATTCCCCGCGATGCGCTGCCGCGCGAGCTGCACAGGCGCCTGCGTCTGCGCCTGAAGTTCAGCCGCCGGCGCTGGGCTGCGCCGGGGTCAGGATAGTGTCGCGCGCCTCGGCCAACTGCTCGGGGTAATCCAGGGTGTAGTGCAGGCCGCGGCTCTCGTGGCGGCGCATCGCCGACTCGATCATCAGTTCGGCGACCAGCGCCAGGTTGCGCAGCTCGATCAGGTCGCGGCTGACCTTGTAGTTGCTGTAGAACTCGTTGATCTCGCCCTGCAGCAGGCGCACGCGGTGCTCGGCGCGCTGCAGGCGTTTGTTGGTGCGCACGATGCCGACGTAGTCCCACATGAAGCGCCGCAGCTCGTCCCAGTTGTGCGCGATGATCACATCCTCGTCCGAGTCGGTGACCTGGCTGGCGTCCCAGCCGGGCAGGTCGGCCGGCATCGCCACCTGGTCGAGCTGATTGACGATATCGGCGCAGGCCGAACGGGCGTAGACGAAGCATTCCAGCAGCGAGTTGCTGGCCAGGCGGTTGGCGCCGTGCAGGCCGGTGAAGCTGGTTTCGCCGATGGCGTACAGGCCGGGTACATCGGTGCGCCCGTGCTGGTCGACCACCACGCCGCCGCAGGTGTAGTGCGCCGCGGGCACCACCGGGATCGGCTCCTGGGTGATGTCGATGCCGAAGCCCAGGCAGCGTTCGTAGACGGTGGGGAAGTGATTCTTGATGAACTCCGCCGGCTTGTGGCTGATGTCCAAGTAGACGCAGTCGATACCGAGACGCTTCATCTCGTGGTCGATGGCGCGCGCGACTATGTCGCGCGGGGCCAGCTCGCCGCGTTCGTCGAAGCGCGGCATGAAGCGCTCGCCGCTGGGCAGGCGGAGCAGGGCGCCTTCGCCGCGCAGCGCCTCGGTGATCAGGAAGTTCTTGGCCTGCGGGTGGTAGAGGCAGGTGGGGTGGAACTGGTTGAATTCCAGGTTGCCCACCCGGCAGCCGGCGCGCCAGGCCATGGCGATGCCGTCGCCGCAGGCACCGTCGGAGTTGCTGGTGTAGAGGTAGACCTTGGCCGCGCCGCCGGTGGCGAGAATCACGAAACGCGCGCTGAAGGTGTCTACCTCGCCGCGCGCGCGATCCAGCACGTAGGCGCCCAGGCAGCGTTCGCCAGACATGCCGAGCTTGCGCTCGGTGATCAGGTCGACCGCCACGCGCTGTTCCAGCAGCTCGATATTGGGCCGTTGGCGAGCCCGTTCCAGCAGGGTGTTGAAGATCGCCGCGCCGGTGGCGTCGGCGGCGTGGATGATGCGCCGGTGGCTGTGGCCGCCCTCGCGGGTCAGATGGAATTCGAAACCGCCGTCTTCGCGCGCGGTCTGGTCGTCGCGGGTAAAGGGCACGCCCTGGTCGATCAGCCACTGGATGGCTTCGCGGCTGTGTTCCACGGTGAAGCGCGCGGCGTCTTCACGGCACAGGCCAGCGCCGGCATTGAGGGTGTCGGCGACGTGGGATTCGACGGTGTCGGTGTCGTCCAGCACCGCCGCCACGCCGCCCTGTGCCCAGTAGGTCGAGCCATTGGCCAGGTTGCCCTTGCTCAGCACGGCGATGCGCAGCCGGGCGGGCAGGGTGAGGGCGAGAGTCAGGCCGGCGGCGCCGCTGCCGATGACCAGAACATCGTGCTGGAAGTGTTGGTTCATGTCCGAATTCCGCGGGAATGCGAGCCCTAGTATATAGAGAGGGTCGGCGGCACAATAGCCAGCTTATGACCGACCGCAGTGCTCGGGAACTTTCTTAGTCGTTAAGGTTCCATACAGGGTCGCCCATATAAGGGAGAGCGCCGGCGCGTGCCCGCTCGATCTTCGGTCAAACCGTCGATCAATTGGGAAAACGTGTGGCGATAAATTATTCGCGCGAGCGGGATGCGTCCCGTTGGCGCCGCTCCGGCAGAGGGAAAAACAGACTCTGCGGGAAGCTTGCTTGGAGGGGAGAACTTTTGCGCGAGGCCCGAGTCTATCTTGGCAGGCTGATTCGCTCAGGGGCGCAAGCCTCCTCCAAGCATCATGAGGAGAGTGCATGCTAACCCAGGAAGATGATCAGCAACTGGTCGAACGAGTGCAGCGCGGCGACAAGCGCGCCTTCGATCTGTTGGTGCTGAAGTATCAGCACAAGATCCTCGGTTTGATCGTGCGATTCGTGCACGACACCCACGAGGCTCAGGACGTTGCCCAGGAAGCCTTCGTCAAGGCGTACCGGGCGCTTGGAAACTTTCGCGGTGACAGTGCGTTCTATACCTGGCTGTACCGCATCGCCATCAACACGGCGAAGAATTATCTGGTATCCCGCGGTCGGCGGCCGCCAGATAGTGATGTCAGTAGCGATGACGCGGAGTTCTACGACGGCGACCACGCCCTCAAGGACATCGAGTCACCGGAACGGGCATTGCTGCGCGACGAGATCGAGGCCACCGTGCATCGAACCATCGCCCAGCTACCGGACGACTTGCGCACGGCTTTGACCCTGCGCGAGTTCGAGGGTCTGAGTTACGAGGACATTGCCAGCGTCATGCAGTGTCCGGTGGGTACCGTGCGTTCGCGGATCTTCCGTGCGCGTGAGGCCATTGATAAATCTCTGCAACCTTTGTTGCAGGAAGCCTGAGGCAGCGGCGACAGCCAAGAGAGGAACACCATGAGTCGTGAAACCCTGCAGGAATCGCTGTCCGCGGTGATGGATAACGAAGCGGACGAACTGGAGCTGCGGCGTGTGCTCGCGGCCAGTGAGGATGGCGAGCTGCGTGGCACCTGGTCGCGTTACCAGATCGCCCGTGCGGCCATGCACAGGGAATTGCTGGAGCCGCGCCTGGATATCGCCGCGGCGGTCTCGGCGGCGCTGGCCGACGAGGTCGTGCCGGTGCGCAAGGCGCCGCTGTGGCGCAGTGTCGGTCGTCTCGCGGTGGCTGCTTCGGTGACCGTTGCAGTGCTCGCCGGCGTGCGCCTGTACAACCAGGACGAACTGAGTGGCAGCCAGTTGGCCCAGCAGGACGCTGCGCCGACGCTGTCTGTGCCGCAGGTGCAAGGGCCGGCGCTGCTGGCCGGTTACAGCAGCGGCGAGGCGTCGAGCGAAGCCGCCAAGCCCGGCACCGCCGGCTGGCATGAGCAGCGCCTGCCGACCTACCTGCGCCAGCACACGCAGCAGGCGGCGATGAGTGCCGGTGAGACCGCATTGCCTTATGCGCGAGCCGCCAGCCTGGAAAACCGCTAAGGAGTCACATGCGCGCGATCCCTCTCTTTCTTCTCAGCGGCTGGCTGGCGTTGCCGGTCCATGCCGCTGATGCACAAGATTGGCTCAAGCGCCTCGCCGAAGCCGAGCGTGGGCAGAGCTTTCAGGGCACCTTCGTTTACGAGCGCAACGGCAGTTTCTCCACCCACAGCGTGTGGCATCGGGTAGAGGAGGGCGGCTCGATCCGCGAACGCCTGCTGCAGCTCGACGGCCCGGCCCAGGAGGTGCTCAAGGTCGACGGCCAGACCCAATGCGTCAGCGGCGCGCTGGCCGACCAGGTCGGCGACGCCCAGGCCTGGCCGGCACGGCATCTGGACGCCGAGCAACTGGGCAACTGGTACGACATCCGCGTCGCCGGCCAGTCGCGCATCGCCGGACGCAACGCCGTGGTGCTGGTGTTGGCACCCAAGGACCAGCATCGCTACGGCTTCGAATTGCACCTGGACCGGGAAACCGGTCTGCCGCTGAAATCCCTGCTGCTCAACGAAAAGGGTCAGTTGCTGGAGCGCTTCCAGTTCACCCAGCTGCAGACCACGGCCCCCGAAGCGGGCGCCCTGCAACCCAGTTCGCGCTGCCGTCCGGTACGCTTGCGTTCGGTCGATCAGGTGGCCGAAGGCAGCTGGCGTTCGGACTGGTTGCCCCCCGGGTTCACCCTCAACGCCGCCCAGCTGCGGCGCAGTCCTGCCTCCGACGAGGCGGTCGCCTGCCTGATGTACGGCGACGGCCTGGCGCGTTTCTCGGTCTTTCTCGAGCCCCTGCAGGGAGCGGTGGTGGAAGACGCACGCAGCCAGCTCGGTCCTACCGTCGCGGTGTCGCGGCGCATGGCCACCGAGGCCGGCGACGTGATGGTCACCGTGGTCGGCGAGATCCCTCTGGGTACCGCCGAACGTATCGCCCTGTCCATGCGTGCCGGGGCCCCCGAACAGGTCAGTCAATGATCGAAGAACAGGGTCGCGTGGTGGCGGTCGAGCCCGGCGCGGTCTGGGTCGAGACACTGCGCAAGAGCACCTGTTCCAGCTGTTCGGCCAATGCTGCCTGCGGCCAAGGGCTGATGGAGCGTCTCAGTGTCGGCCGCCAGCGTGGTTATGTGCGCGCCCTCTGTCAGTTGCAGCTCGCGGTGGGCGACGCCGTGGTGATCGGCGTGCGCGAAGACCTGCTGGTGCGCAGCTCGCTGCTGGTCTATCTGTTGCCGTTGCTCGGCCTGTTGGGCGCCGCCCTGCTGGCCGACGGCCTTGGCCTGAGCGAGCCCTGGGTCATCCTCGGTGCTCTTGTCGGTCTGTTCGCCACCTGGCTGCTGGTGCGCTGGCGCGCGTCGCGCGTCGCCGACGATCCGACCTTGCAACCCGTTGTCCTGCGTGCGCTGCTGGCCGGTGGGCCGGCGGCGAGTTGAGAGTGTTTGCGTTCCATATGGGGAGTCGTAGTCGATGAGAAAGCTCAGATCCGTTGCGCCGCTGTTGGCGGTTGCCCTGCTCTGGGGGCAGAGTCTGCTGGCCCAGGCCAGCCTGCCCGACTTCACCGAACTGGTGGAGGAAGCCTCGCCGGCGGTGGTCAATATCAGTACCCGGCAGAAGGTGCCGGAGCGGGTGGCCGGCATTCAGCCGGGCATGCCCGACCTGGAAGGCCTGCCGCCAATGTTTCGCGAGTTCTTCGAACGCAACATTCCCCAGGTGCCGCGCGGCCCCGGCGGCGGTCGCCAGCGCGAGGCGCAGTCGCTCGGTTCGGGCTTCATCATCTCCGCCGACGGGTATGTGCTGACCAACAACCATGTGGTCGCCGATGCCGATGAGATCATCGTGCGCCTGTCCGATCGTAGCGAGCTGGAGGCCAAACTGATCGGCGCCGACCCGCGCAGCGACGTGGCCCTGCTCAAGGTCGAGGGCGAGAATCTGCCCACCGTGCGCCTGGGCAAGTCCGACGAACTCAAGGTCGGCGAGTGGGTGCTGGCCATCGGCTCGCCCTTCGGCTTCGACCACTCGGTGACCGCCGGCATCGTCAGCGCCAAGGGCCGCAACCTGCCGAGCGACAGCTACGTGCCGTTCATCCAGACCGACGTAGCGATCAACCCCGGCAACTCCGGCGGTCCGCTGTTCAACCTGCAGGGCGAAGTGGTCGGCATCAATTCGCAGATCTTCACCCGCTCCGGCGGCTTCATGGGGCTGTCCTTCGCCATTCCCATGGAAGTGGCGCTGCAGGTGGCCGACCAGCTCAAGGCGGACGGCAAGGTCACCCGCGGCTGGCTCGGCGTGGTGATTCAGGAAGTGAACAAGGACCTGGCCGAATCCTTCGGTCTGGACAAACCGGCCGGCGCGCTGGTCGCCCAGGTGCTGGAGGACGGTCCGGCGGACAAGGGCGGGTTGCAGGTCGGCGACGTGATCCTTAGCCTCAACGGCAAGCCCATCGTCATGTCGGCCGACCTGCCGCATCTGGTCGGCGGTCTCAAGCCGGGCGAGAAGGCCGAGATGGATGTGGTACGCGAAGGCTCGCGCAAGAAGCTCAGGCTCACCATCGGCACCCTGCCGGAAGAGGGGCAGGAGTTGGCGGCCGCCGGCACGCCGGGCGGCGAACGCAGCAACAACCGCCTGGGCGTTAGCGTGGTGGAGCTGACCGCCGAGCAGAAGAAGGGTCTCGACCTCAAGGGGGGAGTGGTGGTCAAGGAGGTGCTCAACGGCCCGGCGGCGATGATCGGCCTGCGTCCGGGCGACGTGATCACCCACCTGAACAACCAGGCCATCGACTCCACCGCCACCTTCGCCAAGGTCGCGCAGGAGCTGCCGAAGAACCGTTCGGTGTCGATGCGCGTGCTGCGCCAGGGGCGTGCCAGCTTTATCACCTTCAAGCTGGCTGAGTAATCCGGGCAATGCTGAAGAAGGGCGCTTTCGGGCGCCCTTCTGCGTATCTGCACCAGCGCGGTGCGGACGTGACGCGGTCGCGAGGGATCGGGTACAATCCGCGGCTATTTTCGGCAAGCGTCTTGCCTGTGCCTTCTTCGAGTGTTGATCCGTGAGTGACCTGAGTCATATCCGCAATTTTTCCATCATTGCCCACATCGATCACGGCAAGTCCACCTTGGCTGACCGTTTCATCCAGATGTGCGGCGGCCTCGCTGCACGTGAAATGGAGGCTCAGGTCCTGGACTCCATGGATCTGGAGCGTGAGCGCGGCATCACCATCAAGGCCCACAGCGTTACCCTTCACTACAAGGCGCGGGACGGTAAGACCTACCAGCTGAACTTCATCGATACCCCCGGTCACGTCGACTTCACCTATGAGGTCAGTCGCTCCCTGGCGGCCTGCGAGGGCGCGCTGCTGGTGGTCGATGCCGGTCAGGGCGTCGAGGCGCAGTCGGTGGCCAATTGCTACACCGCCATCGAGCAGGGCCTCGAGGTCATGCCGGTGCTGAACAAGATGGACCTGCCCCAGGCCGACCCGGATCGCGTCAAGGACGAGATCGAGAAGATCATCGGCATCGACGCCACCGACGCCGTGGCCTGCAGCGCGAAGAGCGGCATGGGCGTGGACGAGGTGCTCGAGCGCCTGGTGCAGACCATTCCGGCGCCGACCGGGGATATCGAAGCGCCGTTGCAGGCGCTGATCATCGACTCCTGGTTCGACAACTACCTCGGCGTGGTCTCGCTGGTGCGCGTGCGTCAGGGCCGCGTCAAGAAAGGTGACAAGATCCTGGTCAAGTCCACCGGCAAGGTGCACCTGGTCGACAGCGTCGGCGTCTTCACCCCGAAGCACACCGCCACTGCTGACCTGAAAGCCGGTGAAGTGGGCTTCATCATCGCCAGCATCAAGGACATTCATGGTGCGCCGGTGGGCGACACCCTGACCCTGTCTTCGACCCCCGAGGTCGAGGTGCTGCCAGGCTTCAAGAGAATCCAGCCGCAGGTCTACGCCGGCCTGTTTCCGGTCAGCTCCGACGACTTCGAGGACTTCCGCGATGCCCTGCAGAAGCTGACCCTCAACGACTCGTCGCTGCAATACGCGCCGGAAAGCTCCGACGCGCTGGGCTTCGGCTTCCGTTGCGGCTTCCTCGGCATGCTGCACATGGAGATCATCCAGGAGCGCCTGGAGCGCGAATACGACCTGGACCTGATCACCACCGCGCCGAGCGTGATCTACGAGCTCGAGCTCAAGACTGGGGAAACCATCACCGTCGACAACCCGTCCAAGCTGCCGGATGTCTCGGCCGTCGCCGACTTCCGTGAGCCGATCGTCACCGCGACCATCCTGGTGCCGCAGGAGCACCTGGGCAACGTCATCACCCTGTGCATCGAGAAGCGCGGCGTACAGCGCGACATGCAGTTCCTCGGTTCTCAGGTTCAGGTTCGTTACGACCTGCCGATGAACGAGGTGGTGCTGGACTTCTTCGACAAGCTCAAGTCGACCAGCCGCGGCTATGCGTCACTGGACTATCATTTCGATCGCTACCAGTCGGCCAACCTGGTCAAGCTGGACGTGCTGATCAACGGCGACAAGGTCGATGCCCTGGCCTTGATCGTGCATCGCGACAATGCGGCCTACAAGGGCCGTGCACTGACCGAGAAAATGAAGGAACTGATCCCGCGGCAGATGTTCGACGTGGCGATCCAGGCCGCCATCGGCGGCCAGATCATCGCGCGGACCACGGTCAAGGCGCTCAGAAAGAACGTACTGGCCAAGTGTTACGGCGGCGACGTCAGCCGTAAGAAAAAGCTGCTGGAGAAGCAGAAGGCTGGTAAGAAACGCATGAAGCAGGTCGGTAACGTGGAAATCCCACAGGAAGCCTTCCTTGCCGTGCTCAGGTTGGATAGCTAAGGCTCTATGTCGATCAATTTCCCGCTCCTGTTGGTTATCGCGGTCGCCGTTTGCGGCTTTCTGGCTCTGGTCGACCTGGTTCTGCTGGCGCCGCGCCGGCGCTCGGCCATCGCCGCCTATCAGGGGCGCGTCGACGAGCCCGACGAGCGCGTGCTGGAGCGGTTGAGCAAGGAGCCCTTGCTGGTCGAGTACGGCAAGTCGTTCTTCCCGGTGCTGGCCATCGTCCTGGTGCTGCGCTCCTTCCTGGTCGAGCCGTTCCAGATTCCCTCCGGCTCGATGAAGCCGACCCTGGAAGTGGGCGATTTCATCCTGGTCAACAAGTTCGCCTACGGCATCCGCCTGCCGGTGCTCGACACCAAGGTGATCGAGGTGGACAACCCGCTGCGCGGCGACGTCATGGTGTTCCGCTACCCCAGCGACCCGACCATCAACTACATCAAGCGCGTGGTCGGCCTGCCCGGCGACCGCATCCAGTACACCCAGGGCAAGCGTCTGCTGATCAACGGCGAGCCGGTCGCGGAGAAACTGCTCGGCGAAGAAGCCGGCAGTCTGGGCAGCGCGATGCTCTATCAGGAGCGCCTGGGCCAGGTGCAGCACACCATCCGCAAGGAAATGAGCCGCATGCGCCGCGAACCCGGCGGCGAATGGGTGGTGCCGCAAGGGCACTACTTCATGATGGGCGACAACCGCGACAACTCCAACGACAGCCGCTACTGGCGCGACCGCAAGATCCCGCAGGAGCTGTGGGGCATGGTCCCGGACGATCATATCGTCGGCAAGGCCTTCGCCATCTGGATGAGCTGGCCGGAGCCCAAGACCAGCAACCTGCCCAATTTCTCCCGTGTCGGCCTGATTCATTGAGCACTGGCGCGCTGCTTTCGGCAGCGCCGCAGGCTATAAATAGTCTTGCCGCAAGGCTCCAAACAAGACCGTCTATTGGGGATACACATGACTTTCGCGCGTTCGCAGCAGGGCCTGTCCATCCTGGGCTGGCTGGTGGTACTGGCCGTGGTGGCTTTTTTCGCCAGCACCGCATTCAAGATGATGCCGCACTACCTCGACTACATGTCGATGGAAAAGATCATCACCTCGGTGGAAACCGACGCCGCGCAGGAAGTGCGCACCGTCGGCGATTTCTACAACCATGTCAGCAAGGGCATGCAGGTCAACAACATCCGCGACCTGAACCTGCGCGACGTGCTTAAGGTCAAGGTGGAGAACAACGAGTTCCTGGTCCACCTGAAGTATGAGAAACGCGAGCCGCTGATCGAGAACCTCGATCTGGTGGCGAACTTCGACAAAGAATTTCGTGTACGCATGCCGTGAGTTCCAACCTGTCCCGCCTCGAGCGCAAGCTCGGTTACAGCTTCAAGGACCAGGACCTGATGGTCCTGGCCCTGACCCATCGCAGTTTCGCCGGGCGCAACAACGAACGCCTGGAATTCCTCGGTGATGCCATCCTCAACTTCGTCGCCGGCGAGGCGCTGTTCGAGCGCTTCCCGCAGGCGCGCGAGGGCCAGTTGTCGCGCCTGCGCGCGCGCCTGGTCAAGGGCGAGACCCTGGCCGTGCTGGCGCGCGGCTTCGAGCTGGGCGAGTACCTGCGCCTGGGCTCGGGCGAGCTGAAAAGCGGCGGTTTCCGCCGCGAGTCGATCCTCGCCGATGCCCTGGAGGCGCTGATCGGCGCCATCTACCTGGATGCCGGCATGGACGCGGCGCGCGAGCGCGTGCTGGACTGGTTGACCGGCGAGCTCGATGGCCTGACGCTGGTCGACACCAACAAGGATCCGAAGACGCGCCTGCAGGAGTTTCTGCAATCGCGCGCCTGCGAACTGCCCCGTTACGAGGTGGTGGACATTCAGGGCGAGCCGCACTGCCGTACCTTCATGGTCGAGTGCCAGGTGGCCCTACTCAATGAAAAGACCCTGGGCCAGGGCGGCAGCCGGCGTATCGCCGAGCAGGTCGCCGCGGCTGCGGCACTGATCGCCCTCGGGGTGGAGAACGGCAATGACTGATGCACCTGTGAGCCGCTGCGGCTATGTCGCCATCGTCGGTCGCCCCAACGTGGGCAAATCGACGCTGCTCAACCATATCCTCGGGCAGAAGCTGGCGATCACCTCGCGCAAGCCGCAGACCACGCGCCACAACATGCTCGGGATCAAGACCGAGGGCGAGATCCAGGCGGTCTACGTCGACACCCCCGGCCTGCACAAGAACAGCGACAAGGCGCTCAACCGCTACATGAACAAGACCGCGGCCTCGGCGCTCAAGGACGTCGACGTGGTGATCTTCGTGGTCGACCGCGCGCGCTGGACCGACGAAGACCAGATGGTGCTCGAGCGCGTGCAGTACGTGCAGGGACCGGTGATCCTGGCGGTGAACAAGGTCGACCGCCTCGAGGAAAAGGCCGAGCTGATCCCGCACCTGCAATGGCTGCAGCAGCAGCTGCCGAACGCCGAAGTGGTGCCGATCTCGGCGCAGCAGGGCAGCAACCTCGACACCCTGGAGCAGCTGGTGGCCGAGCGCCTGCCGGAAGGCGAGCACTTCTTCCCGGAAGACCAGATCACCGACCGCTCCAGCCGTTTCCTCGCCGCCGAACTGGTGCGCGAGAAGATCATGCGTCAGCTCGGCGCCGAACTGCCCTACCAGATCACCGTGGAGATCGAGGAGTTCAAGCAGGAAGGGCGCATTCTGCATATCCATGCGCTGATCCTGGTGGAGCGCGACGGGCAGAAGAAGATCATCATCGGCGACAAGGGCGAGCGCATCAAACGCATCGGCCAGGAGGCGCGCAAGGACATGGAGGTGCTGTTCGACTCCAAGGTCATGCTCAACCTCTGGGTCAAGGTCAAGGGTGGCTGGTCCGACGACGAGCGCGCGCTGCGCTCGCTGGGCTACCTGGAGTAGACCGCGCCGTGCGCACCATCGGTGCCCGTCATAGAGTACCCAGGCGGCCACGCCGATGAGCCACGCCGCCTACGTCCTGCATAGCCGTCCGTACAAGGAAAGCAGCGCCCTGGTGGATTTCTTCACCCCCCAGGGGCGCCTGCGCGCCGTGCTGCGCGCCGCGCGCGGCAAGGCCGGCAGCATCGCCCGGCCGTTCGCCCCGTTGGAGCTGGAGCTGCGCGGGCGTGGCGAGCTGAAGACGGTCGGGCGTCTGGAAAGCGCCGGCATTCCGCTGCTGCTGAGCGGCGAGGCGCTGTTCTCCGGGCTCTACCTCAACGAATTGCTGATCCGCCTGCTGCCGGCCGAAGACCCGCACCCGCGGATGCTCGAACACTATGCCCTGACGCTGCAGGCGCTGGCCGCCGGCCGGCCGCTGGAGCCCTTGCTGCGTGCCTTCGAATGGCGCCTGCTGGACGAGTTGGGCTATGGTTTCGCCCTGGATCGCGACCAGCAGGGCGCGCCGGTCGCGCCCGACGGCCTGTACCGCTGGCAGCTGGACGCCGGCCTGGTGCCGGTGGCGCAATTGCAGCCCGGCGTATTTCACGGCCGCGACCTGCTGGCCATGGCCGAGGCCGACTGGAGCGCCCCCGGCGCCCTGGCTGCGGCCAAGCGCCTGATGCGTCAGGCGCTGGCACCTCATCTGGGCGGCCGACCGCTGGTCAGCCGCGAACTCTTCATGACGCTCAAGGAGCCCAAGCGTGACTGACGCCAACCGAATCCTGCTAGGCGTGAACATCGATCACGTCGCCACCCTGCGCCAGGCCCGTGGCACCCGCTACCCCGATCCGGTGAAAGCCGCGCTGGATGCCGAGGAGGCCGGCGCCGACGGTATCACCGTGCACCTGCGCGAGGATCGCCGGCATATCCAGGATCGTGACGTGCGGATCCTCGCCGAGGTGCTGCAGACGCGGATGAACTTCGAGATGGGCGTCACCGACTTCATGCTCGACTTCGCCGAGCAGATCCGCCCGGCGCACGTCTGCCTGGTGCCGGAAACCCGTCAGGAGCTGACCACCGAAGGCGGCCTCGACGTGGCCGGCCAGGAGGCGCGCATCGCCGCCGCAGTCGAGCGGCTTTCCCGCGCCGGCTGCGAGGTGTCGCTGTTCATCGACGCCGAGGCGCGGCAGATCGAGGCTTCCCGGCGCGTCGGTGCGCCGGCCATCGAACTGCACACCGGGCGCTATGCCGATGCCCACACCCCCGAGGAAGCCGCCCGCGAACTGGCGCGCATCCGCGACGGCGTCGCCTGCGGCCTGCAGCATGGCCTGATCGTCAACGCCGGGCATGGCCTGCACTACCACAACGCCGAGGCGGTGGCGGCGATTTCCGGGATCAACGAGCTGAACATCGGCCATGCCATCGTCGCCCATGCGCTGTTCGTCGGCTTCAAGCAGGCGGTGGCGGAGATGAAGGCGCTGATCGTCGCGGCGGCCAATCGCGGTTAGCCGCTGCAGGGCGTCGCGGCGCCGCCTAGGCCATGCGTACCGCCCCGTATCCGATGCGCGCCGTTCAGCTCTGCGTAAACGCCTGAATCACCTGCGTGGCGAGTGCCTCGATGGTGTCGTTGGCCTGAGTGCCGCGCAGTAGCCTGATCTGGTAGTCGTCCAGCGGCGGCAGGCCGTGCTCCTCGCCCAGGCGACGTAGCGGCGGCCGGACCAGACCGCGCGGGAAGGGGGCTATCGCCAGATCGGCGATCATCGCCGCTTCCTGCCCCGCACTTTGATCGCAGGAGTACGCCACGCGATAGTCCAGGCCAATCCGGTCGAGGGCGTCCAGCGCCGCACGGCGCCAGGCGCAGCCGGGATTGGCCAGGGCCAGCGGCAGCGGTGAGCGCTGTACCGCCAGGCCGCCGTCGCGACCTGCCCAGACCAGCGGCTCGGTATGGACCACCACGCCGAGCGTATCGTCCAGGCCCTGGTTGCCGGTCTCGATCAGGCACAGGTCGAGTTCGCCCAGCTCCAGTTTGGCCACCAGATCCACGCTGCGTCCCACGCAGACGTCCACCTGCACGGCCGGATGGCTGCGGGCGAAGCTAGTCAGCACGCCAGGCAGCACGCGCGTGCTCAGATCGTTCGGGATGCCCAGGCAGACCCGGCCGCTCAGCGCCGGCTGGAGAAACTGCGCCACCGCCTCCTCGTTGAGCCTGAGCAGGCGCCTGGCATAACCCAGCAGCAGCTCACCCTCGGCGGTCAGGCGCACGCGCCTGGCCTCGCGGACGAACAGGCGCTGGCCGAGGCTTTCCTCCAGGCGTTTGATCTGCAGGCTGACGGCCGCCGTGCTGCGAAACACCTGCGCCGCGGTGCGGGTGAAGCTGCCGCTGTCGGCGATGGCGACGAAGGTACGCAGCACATCGCTTTCCAGCAGCGGCAGGGAGATGGGGGCTGCCGTGTTCATGATCGTTAAATAATAATTAACTCATGGTTTGATATTTGTCGTTTGTTTGAACGATAGGCGCGTTTCATCCTGCTCGCAAGCCCGGCCAGAAGCCGGCACTGAACAGGAGGAAAGGCCATGAAAGGTTCGAACGAGTGCGACAAGTCGCGTCCAGCCATGCCCGAGTTCTATCTGCCGGCCATGTGGCCGCTGGATCTGCAGAACGCCATCGCCGACTGGATCGGCGCCTGGTGCTGGCGTCGGCGCATGCGCCGTCTGCTGGCGCAGGATGCCGCGGGGTGGATTCGCCTGGGCAGTGCCCGCGGCGTGGTGGAGCAGGGGGCGAGCGAACCGCTACGGCTGATCGCGCAGCGGCGGGCGTACTGGTTGCGTGGTCGGTAGGGCCTATCTGGCGGTGCGCGTGGCGCACCGGGGCTACGGCTTGCGCGCGATCAGCACGGCGCGGGTCGGCGCCGGCAGGCCTTCGACGGTGCGGCTGTGGTCGGCCGAGTCGAGGAATTCCGGTAGCGACTGGAAGCGCATCCACTCGGTGGCGCGTTGTTCGTCCACCGAGGTGGTGCTGACGTCCACGCAGCGCACGTCCTCGAAGCCGGCGCGGCGCAGCCAGCGCTGCAGCGCTGGGACCGAGGGCAGGAACCAGACGTTGCGCATCTGCGCGTAGCGATCCTCGGGGACCAGCACCTGTTCGGCGTCGCCCTCGACCACCAGGGTTTCCAGCACCAGTTCGCCGCCCTTGACCAGCGCGTCCTTGAGGTCGAGCAGGTGGTCGATGGGCGAGCGGCGGTGATACAGCACGCCCATGGAGAACACCGTGTCGAAGCCCTGCAGCTTGGCCGGCAGTTCCTCGAAGGCCAGCGGCAGGTGCCATGCCGGCTGCTCCGGCATGTAGCGTTTGATCGCCAGGAACTGGCAGAGGAACAGCCAGTTGGGGTCGATGCCGATCACGCTGCCAGCCCCGGCGCCGAGCATGCGCCACATGTAGTAGCCGTTGCCGCAACCGACGTCGAGGATGCGTTTGCCGGCCAGATCCAGGTGGGGGGCGACGCGCTGCCATTTCCAGTCCGAGCGCCACTCGGTGTCGATGTGCACGCCGAACAGCTCGAACGGCCCCTTGCGCCAGGGAATCAGCCCCTGCAGGGCAGCTTTCAATTGCGCGCGGCTGGCCTCGTCGCAGGCGCCGCCGAAGGCGAAGCGCTGCGCCAGCTCCACTTCGCTCACTGTCAGTGACGGCAGCGCCTGCACGGCGCCGTACCAGCGCGTCAGATCGCCGTGACCGATGGCCAGCTTGGCGTCGAGCTGACCGGGTAGATCGGCTGCCCAGTCCTGCAGCGGGGTGCCGGCCAGTTGCGCCTGTAGGGCGTCGAGGTCCAGATCGCGCATCATGGCAGGGCCACCAGCGAGGCGAAGTTCAGGCACTGGAACCAGGGCACCACCTGGCTGAAACCGGCGGCCAGCAGGCGTTCGCGGTGCTGCTGGAGGCTGTCCGGCAGCATCACCTTCTCGATGGCGCTACGCTTCTGCGCGATTTCCAGTTCGCTGTAGCCGTTGGCGCGCTTGAAGGCGACGTGCAGCTCGGTGAGCAGCTTGTGCTCGGCGGCGTCCTCGAAGCGCAGCTTTTCCGAGAGGATCAGCGCGCCGCCCGGCAGCAGCGCCTGGCGGATGCGCGTGAGCAGCTCCAGGCGCCGCTCCGGCGGGATGAACTGCAGGGTGAAGTTGAGCGTGACCAGCGAGGCGGGTTGCAGCTCGAAGGCAAGAATGTCCGCCTCGATCACTTCCGCCGGCAGCAGTTCCTGGAACATGGCGTCCTGCGCGTGCAGGTACTCGCTGCAGCGGGCGACCATGGCCGGCGAGTTGTCCACCGCGATCACCTTGCAGCCATCGACGCGCACGTGGCGGCGCAGCGCCTGGGTCACCGCGCCGAGCGAGGCGCCGAGGTCGTACAGCAGGGTGTGTGGCTGGGCGAACTGACCGGCGAGCACGCCGATGTTCTCGACTATGGTCGGGTAGCCGGGCACCGAGCGCTTGATCATGTCGGGGAACACCCGCACCACGTCCTCGTTGAAGACGAAATCGGGCACCTCGGCCAGCGGCTGGGCGAATAGACGGTCGGGTTCTTGGCTCACGGGTGGTCGCAACGGGCAGCGGAAAAGGCCGGCATTTTAGCCAAGAGCGCGGCCGGGCTGAACAGGCACTACTTCAACTGGTCGGAAAAGAATTCGCCGGCGCCCTGCAGTGGGCCCAGCGGGTTGCGCTTGACCTCCAGGCGGCGGATGTTCGGCTCGCCGTTGCTGACCTTGTGCACCAGCTTGTCGTCGACCAGCACGAACACCGCACGGAACACCCAACCCTGCAGCTCGCGGTTCTTGCGAAAGTTCAGCACGTCGGCCCAGAAGCTGCCGACCCGCTGGGTATCGGTCTTGGTGAACTCGAAGGCGTAGCCCACGCAGCGGTCCTTGGCCTCCAGGCAGTGCACCAGGCCGTCCGGCAGGTAGGCGATGGGTACGTTGGGCTGGACGAACATCAGCCGCACGTCGATGAACGAGAGCATCTTGCCGTTGCCATGGGCCAGCGGGTCGAAGCCAAGGGAGAACAGTTCGGCGCGGTCGGTCAGCCCCGGCACCGCCTGCGAGTAACGCATCTCGGCGTCGAGGTAATCGCCGAAGGGTGACAGCGATTCGGCCCGCTCGCTGGGTAGCAAGCTGCCGCAGCCAGACAACCCGGTCGCCAGCATGATCAGCCCGACCGCCCGCCCGATCACCACCATATCGCTCACCCTGAAGTGGACTGCCCTGTAACTCCTATAGTCGATTTATCGCCGTCCTGCTGTTTCATCGGCGTAACAGCTCAGGCGCGGCGGGCGAAGGCCGAGGCGGTGATGCCCCATTGGCCGGCCCAGTAGCTGAGGATGATGGCGTAGGGCGCGGCGGCGAAGCTGGCGACGAAGCGATCGATGCCGATCAGACTGTCGGAAAGCACGAACAGCGCCGCGCCGGCGGCGGCCAGATAAGTCGAGCGCGGCTGCAGCTCGGGGTTGCCGAGGCGGGCCAGGGCGCGCCACAGCATCAGGCTGATGACCAGGGCGTAGCAGGCCACCGGAATCAACATCGGGCCCAGGCCGCTGGCGGCCAGCACGGCGAACATCGCGCCGCCGGCGCCGAGCGCCAGCAGCAGGGCGGGCAGGGCCGGGCGGCGGGTGTCGGAGAAGTAGGCGCGCAGGTAGGCCAGGTGGCCGAGGAGGAAGGCGCCGAGGCCGAACACGAACAGATCGCCCGGCCAGTCCAGCAGGATGTCGCCGGCCAGGGAGCACAGCAGACCGATGCCGATCCAGCGCCGGTAGGTGCCGGCCGGCGCCTGGCGCAGCCAGAGCAGCAGGGCGATCACCGGAATGCCCTTGGTCAGCAGGCTCAGTTGCGCATCGCCGCTGATCCGGCCGTAGAGAAAGATCGCGGCTCCCGCCAAGCCGAGCAACAACCAGCGCATAGTGAGGCTCCATCCAATGATCGAATGGCCGGTACTATGCCGGGCAGGCGTGGCGCTGCCAATGCGCAGCGTGCCAGGCCGAGTGGCGGATCGTGCCGCCTCTCGACCATTGCCCGCTTAGCGGGCATTGTTGAGCCTCGTCGTCGCCATGGAGGCCGTTGCAATGGATACACCCAGCGAGATCGGCGCCCTGATCGAACGCCTGTATCGCGAGGAGTCGCGCCGCGTGCTGGCGACCCTGATCCGCCTGCTGGGCGACTTCGACCTGGCCGAGGAGGCGCTGCACGAGGCCTTTCGCGTGGCGGTGGAACAGTGGCCGCAGGAGGGCGTGCCGGCCAATCCGCGCGCCTGGCTGGTGTCGACCGGGCGCTTCAAGGTGATCGACAACCTGCGCCGCCAGCGTCGTTTCCAGCCGCTCGACGAGCAGGTCGAGCTGCCCGACGAGGCGCCGCTGGAGGAGGGTGAACTGCTCGAAGACGACCGTCTGCGCCTGATCTTCACCTGCTGCCACCCGGCGCTGGCCAACGATGCCCAGGTGGCGCTGACCCTGCGCGAGGTGTGCGACCTGACCACCGAGGAGATCGCCCGTGCCTTTCTTGCCAGCCCCGCGACCCTGGCCCAGCGCATCGTTCGTGCCAAGAGCAAGATCCGCGAGGCGCGGATTCCCTACGAGGTGCCGGGGCGCAGCGAGCTGCCCGAGCGCCTGGAGGCGGTGTTGCGGGTGGTCTACCTGGTGTTCAACGAGGGCTACTTCGCCAGCTCCGGCGATTCGCTGACCCGCAGTCAGTTGTCCGACGAGGCCATTCGCCTGGGGCGGTTGCTGGCGGAGTTGCTGCCCGAGCCGGAGGTGCAGGGGTTGTTGGCGCTGATGCTGCTGCACGAGTCGCGCCGCGCCGCACGCAGCGGCGCCGACGGCGAGGTGATTCTGCTCGAGGCGCAGGATCGCGGTCTGTGGAACCCCGAGCTGATCGCCGAGGGCGAGGCGCTGGTGCTGCAGGCCCTGCATTCGCGACGCTTCGGCCCCTACAGCCTGCAGGCGGCGATTGCTGCGGTGCATGCCGAGGCGCCGAGCCTGGAGGCGACCGACTGGGCGCAGATCGTCGGCCTGTACGATGAACTGCTGCGCCTGACGCCCTCGCCTGTGATCGAGCTCAATCGCGCGGTGGCCCTGGCCATGCGCGACGGCCCCGAGGCGGGGCTGGCGCAGGTCGACCGGCTGCTGGCGGCCGGCGAGCTGGACAATTACCACCTGGCCCATGCCGCCCGCGCCGACCTGCTGCGCCGCCTGGGCCGCCGCGAACAGGCGCGTGCCGCCTACCGCCAGGCCCTGGCGCTGGCGCAGCAGGGGCCGGATCGGCAGTTTCTGCAGAAAAGGCTGGAGGAGTTGGAGGCACGCGAGGCGGACGACAAGCCCTAGGGTGTCGCGGGGCCGCCCAGGTCGTGCGCACCATTTGCCACAGTTCGTCGCCCGGACAGGCATAACAGGGGGCGGGCATTGAACCCTCTCCCAGAGGGAGAGGGGCTTTTCAGCACTTAACCGGCCACCAATACGCGAATCGCTTCCAGACGCAGGGCAGCCTTGTCGAACATCGCCAGGCTCTGCTCGCGCTGCTGGCGCAGGGCCTCGATCTCGCTGTCGCGCACGCTGGGGTTGACCGCCTGCAGGGCGACCAGACGCGCCAGTTCCTCGTCCAGCTCGGCGATCAGGCGGCGCTTGGCCTCGGCCACGCGCTCGACGTGGCGCGGCATGACCTTGGCTTCGGCGTCGTTGAGCTGCTTGGTCAGCACGTCGCGCTGGGCCTGGACGAACTTGTTGGCGCTGGCGCGCGGCACGCTTTCCAGCTGGTCGTTGAGGGTTTCGAAGCCGACCTTGGCGGCCAGGTCGTTGCCATTGGCGTCGAACAGGCAGCGCAAGGCGGCCGGGGGCAGGAAGCGGCCCAGTTGCAGCTTGCGCGGGCCGACCACTTCGCTGACGTAGAGCAGTTCCAGCAGCACGGTGCCGGGTTTGAGCGCCTTGTTCTTGATCAGCGCCACCGCGGTGTTGCCCATCGAGCCGGACAGCACTAGGTCCATGCCGCCCTGCACCATGGGGTGTTCCCAGGTGAGGAACTGCATGTCCTCGCGGGCCAGGGCCTGGTCGCGGTCGTAGGTCACGGTCACCGCCTCGTCGTCGCCGAGCGGGAAGCTGGCGTCCAGCATCTTCTCGCTGGGGCGCAGGATCAGGGCGTTGTCGGAGTGGTCTTCGCTGTCGATGCCGAAGGCGTTGAACAGCTCTTCCATGTAGATCGGCAGGCTGAACTGGTCGTCCTGCTCGAGGATGGCTTCGACCAGCGCCTCGCCTTCACCGGCGCCACCGGAGTTGAGTTCCAGCAGACGGTCGCGGCCGCTGTGCAGCTCGCCTTCCAGGCGAATGCGCTCGGCGGTGGCCTCGTCGATCAACTGTTGCCACTGGCCGTCGTCGCCGCTTTCCAGCAGCGGCAGCAGGCGCGGGCCGAACTGGTGCTGCAGGGCGTTGCCGGTGGGGCAGGTGGCGAGGAAGGCGTTCAGCGCCTGGTGATACCACTGGAACAGACGCTCCTGCGGACTGTTCTCCAGGTAGGGCACATGGAGCTGGATACGGTGCTTCTGACCGATGCGGTCGAGACGGCCGATGCGCTGTTCGAGCAGGTCCGGGTGGGCCGGCAGGTCGAACAGCACCAGGTGATGGGCGAACTGGAAGTTGCGGCCTTCGGAGCCGATCTCCGAGCAGATCAGCACCTGGGCGCCGAATTCTTCGTCGGCGAAGTAAGCGGCGGCGCGGTCGCGCTCGAGGATGCTCATGCCCTCGTGGAACACCGTGGCCGGGATGCCGGAGCGCACGCGCAGGGCGTCTTCCAGGTCCAGGGCGGTCTCGGCGTGGGCGCAGATCACCAGCACCTTGTATTTCTTGAGCATCTTCAGGGTGTCGATCAGCCACTCGACGCGCGGGTCGAAGCGCCACCAGCGCTGCTCCTCGTCCACCTCGTCCTGGGCCTGGTAGCCGACTTCCGGGTACAGCTCGGCATGCTCGCCGACCGGCAGCTCCAGGTATTCGACCGGGCAGGGCAGCGGGTAGGGGTGCAGCTCGCGCTCGGGGAAACCCTGCACCGCCGCGCGGGTGTTGCGAAACAGCAGGCGGCCGGTGCCGTGGCGGTCCAGCAGCTCGCGCACCAGGCGCGCGCGGGCGGCTTCGTCGCCGCCGTCGATGGCGTCGAGCAGCTCGCGGCCCTCGTCGCCGAGGAAGCCGCCGATGGCGTCGCGCGCCTGGGCGCTGAGCTTGCCGTGGTCGAGCAGTTCCTGCACCGCCTCGGCCACCGGACGGTACTGGCCGCTCTCGGCGCGGAAAGCGTCCAGGTCATGGAAGCGCGCCGGATCGAGCAGGCGCAGGCGGGCGAAGTGGCTGTCCTGGCCGAGCTGCTCGGGGGTGGCGGTGAGCAGCAGCACGCCGGGGATGACTTCGGCCAGTTGCTCGACCAACGAGTACTCGGCGCTGGCCTGTTCCGGGTGCCAGACCAGGTGGTGGGCTTCGTCGACCACCAACAGGTCCCAGCCGGCGGCGAACAGCGCGTCCTGGGCCTTCTCGTCGTCCTTCAGCCACTCCAGCGCGACCAGCGCCAGCTGGCAATCCTCGAAGGGGTTGCTGGCGTCGCTTTCCATGAAGCGCTCGGCGTCGAACAGCGCCACGTCCAGGTTGAAGCGCCGGCGCATCTCCACCAGCCACTGGTGCTGCAGGTTCTCCGGCACCAGGATCAGCACGCGGCCGGCGCGGCCGGAGAGCAGCTGGCGGTGGATCACCAGGCCGGCCTCGATGGTCTTGCCCAGGCCCACCTCGTCGGCCAGCAGCACGCGCGGGGCGATGCGGTCGGCGACTTCGCGGGCGATGTGCAGCTGATGGGCAATCGGCTGGGCGCGCGCGCCGCCCAGGCCCCACAGCGAGGATTGCAGCAGGCGGCTGTTGTGTTCCAGGCTGTGGTAGCGCAAGGCGAACCAGGCCAGCGGGTCGATCTGCCCGGCGAACAGGCGGTCGCTGGCCAGGCGGAACTGGATGAAGTTCGACAGCTGCGTCTCCGGCAGGGTGACGCTCTGGTGCTGACCGTTGAGGCCGTGGTAGACCAGCAGGCCGTCGATGTCCTCGACTTCCTGCACGGTGAGCTTCCAGCCCTCGAAATGGGTGATCTCGTCGCCCGGGGCGAAGCGCACGCGGGTCAGCGGGGCGTTGCGGGTGGCGTACTGGCGCGTCTCGCCGGTGGCCGGGTAGAGCACGGTGAGCAGGCGGCCGTCCTCGGCGAGGATGGTGCCCAGCCCCAATTCCGCCTCGCTGTCACTGATCCAGCGTTGCCCCGGTTGATACTGCATGCCTGTCTCCCCGCGTGAAAAAGCCGGCTATGGTAACGGATGCGCTGCCCGGGCCAAAGCGGCCATGGCACTTATGCCGTTCGACTCAGTCGAAAGTGTAGCGAGCACCGCCTAAAGTCGCGGCTTGCGGGGCCGACAGCCTGACCAAAGGAGGTGCGATTACGTGTTACCACCTATCCCCCACAGCCTGGTGCCGGTCACTGCCTCGCAAGACGTGATCAAGCCCAAGCCCGAGATTCCGCCGGTGACGCCAGCCGAGGCCAGCGCCAAGGAAAGCGCGCTGAACCTGGACAAGCGCCACCCGCAGGAAACCGAGGAGCTGCTGCGCGAAGAGCAGCGCCGCCGTCAGCGCCGCGGCTACACCCCCGAACAGCTGGCTGCGGCCGAGCCGGAGGAGGTGGAGCAGGCACTGGGCGATCTGCCGCGCCAGGGATTATGGGTGGATGTGGAAGTCTGACAGACTGGCCGCCTGTGTCTTTCTCCGAGTCTGATCATGCTGTTTGCCGATCCCTTGCCCGAGCTGGCCGATGCCGAGCTGGACTACCAGCCGGGCTGGGTCGACGCCGCCGTGGCCGATGCCTGGCTCGCCGCCTTGGTGGACGAGACGCCCTGGCAGCAGCCGGAGCTGTTCATCCATGGCCGTTACCACCGGGTGCCGCGCCTGACCGCCTGGTACGGCGAGCCCGAGGCGCGCTATCGCTATTCCGGCAAGCTTCACCAGCCGCTGCCCTGGACGCCGTTGCTCGATGAGATTCGCCGGCAGATCGTGAAGGCCGTAGGCCAGCCGCTCAATGCCGTGCTGCTCAACTATTACCGCGATGGCCAGGATTCCATGGGCTGGCACAGCGATGCCGAAGCCGAGCTGGGGCGCAATCCGCTGATCGCCTCGCTCAACCTCGGCGGCAGCCGGCGCTTCGACCTGCGCCGGGTCGGCAGCACGCGCATCGGCCATTCGCTGACCCTGGAACACGGCTCGCTACTGGTCATGCGCGGGCCGACCCAGCATCATTGGCAGCACCAAGTGGCGAAGACGCGCCAGCCCTGCGCGCCGCGTCTGAACCTGACCTTTCGCCTGATCCGGTTTCCGCTATGAGCAACGACGACAAGCTGATCGACTTCGCCGCCGAACGCGGCAAGCGCATCCACGACCTCAACGACAAGCGTCTCGACGAGATGCGCCAGGCCTTCGAGCAGGCCCTGCCGCTGGCCAAGGCGAAGAAGAAGCCTAAGCACAAACCGAAGAAGCGCTGAAGCCTCCTGCCCCTTTGCCGTCCTGGGCGGCGCTGCCGCCGTGTCCGCTCGCTCCGTGCCCCTCGATTGCTTGACCTGGATCAGTGTTGCCGCCGCCAGGGCGGCGGCCGCCGTCGCGCATTGACCCAGATCAATTGTCCTCCCGCCGCCGCTGGTAAGGTGCAGTCATCCCAGACAGGCAGGCACAACAGGAGGCAGCCATGTTCGTCGATACAGTGGTTCTCGCCGGAGTCGGCACGGTTGTTCTGATGGTCGCCTTTTTCGGCGGGGTCGGTTACTTCATCTGGAAGGATTCGCACAAGCGCAAGCCAAGCTGATCTTTTCGGTTTACAGGGCACGCAAGGCAATTCGGGCGACTTCGGTCGCCCTTTTTTATGGGCGTGCGGCGTGCGGAGCTGGGCGCAAACTACGTAGCTAGCTAATAATTAGCTTGTTTCGTAGGGCGCTATGACGCTCGTCTACGCTTTCCTCGCCCAGTCCTTGAAGCCGATTCCATGCGCGATGCCCTGCTGGCCTTTGTGGCGCCCAGCGCCCAGGCCCTTCAGTTTGCGATCAAGACCCTGCTGGGCGGCGGCCTGGCGCTGTGGTTCGCCTTCCGTTTCGATCTGCCGCAGCCGCAGTGGGCGTTGATGACCGCCTTTATCGTCGCCCAGCCGCTGTCCGGCATGGTGGTGCAGAAGGGCCTGGCGCGCCTGCTCGGCACCCTGGTCGGCACCGTCATGGCGGTGCTGCTGATGGCGCTGTTCGCCCAGGCGCCCTGGTTGTTCCTGCTCGCCCTGGCGTTCTGGCTGGGGCTGTGCACCGCCGCCTCGAGCATGCTGCGCAGCGCCTGGAGCTATGCCTTCGTGCTGGCCGGCTACACCGTGGCGATCATCGGCCTGCCGGCCATCGACGCGCCGCTGACGGTGTTCGATCAGGCGGTGGCGCGCTGCACGGAAATCTGCCTGGGGATTGTCTGCGCCACCGCAGTCAGCGCGGTGCTCTGGCCGCAGCGGGTCGAGCGCCAGCTGGTGCAGCAGGCACGCAGCGCCTGGCAGGCCGGGGTGAACGCCGCGGCCTCGGCACTGGTCGGCGAGGCCATGGCGCGTCAGGGCCTGCTCGAGGTGCTGGGGCGTATCGTCGCGGTGGATGCCCAACGCGAGCACGCCTGGTTCGAGGGCGCTCGCGGCCGCCAGCGCGCCCGTGCCCTGCGCGCGCTGAGTCGCGATCTGCTCACCCTGCTGCGCCTGGCGCGCGGCGTGGCGCGCCAGTGGCGGCAGTTGAGCGAGGCCGAGCGCCACGCCCTGGCGCCTTGGCTGGAGCGGGTAGGCGAGCAGCTGGCAGAGGGGCAGGCGCAGCAATTGTCGGCGCTGGCCGAGCAACTGCGTCAGGCCGCCGAGGCGCCGACGCTCAGCGCGGTGCAGCGTTTGTGCCTGGAGCGCCTGGCGTTGCTGGCGCTGCGCCTGGATACCGCCAGCCAGTCGCTGGCGGCGGTGGAGCACGGCGAGAGCGGGCAGGCGTCGCCGGCACTGTCCTGGCACAGCGACTGGCAGACCGCCGCGGTCTATGGCGCGCGCAGCGCCCTGGCCTTCCTGGCGCTGGCGGCGTTCTGGCTGGCCAGCGGCTGGACCGCCGCCAGCGGCGCCCTGCTGCTGTGCTGCGTGGTCTGCAGCCTGTTCGCCAGCCGCGAGAACGCCGCACAGATCGGCCTGTTGTTCATGCGCGGGATCTTCTATGCGCTGCCGCTGGCATTCATCGTCGGACAGATCCTGCTGCCGCAGCTCAACGGCTTCGCCATGCTCTGTCTGGCCCTCGGCGTGCCGCTGTTCTTCGGCGCCCTGGGCATGGCCAAGCCGGCGCTGGGCGCCACCGCCACCTCCTTCAGCCTGCATTTCATCGTGCTCTGCGCGCCGCAGAACGACATGCAGTACGACGTCGCCTTCTTCCTCAACGAGGCGCTGGCCATGCTGATCGGCGTCGGCTGTGCGGTGCTGGCGTTCAACCTGATCGGCTTGCGCAGCCCGGCCTGGCATGGCCGCCGTCTGCTGCGCGCCACCCTGCAGGACCTGGCCCGGCTCACCCGTCAGCCGCTGGCCGGGGCCGAGAGCTGGTTCGGCGGGCGCATGGCCGACCGCCTGCTGCAACTGGCGCGGCACTACCCGGCGCTGCCCAGCCAGAGCCGCAGCCGCTGGGACGACGGCATCGCCAGCCTGGACCTGGGCGACGAGCTGCTGCACCTGCGCGCCTGCCTGGCGGCGGGCGACCGCGCGCTGGGCCTGGCCGAAACGAATTTTCTCGATCACCTGCGCCGACAGCTGTTGCTCGGCCCGGCGCCGGCGCGGGGTGCTGCCCTCGATGCCGCGCTGGACGACTTGCTCCAGGCCCTGCGCGGCGCGCCGCCGAGCATCGACCGGCGTCTGGCCGAGGCGGCCCTGCTGCAGCTGCACGGCGGCTGGCAACACTGGTGCGGGCAACAAGGAGAAGCCCATGGGCTTGCGTGAATGGGCGCTGGGCGGGGTGCTGCTCAGCCCCATGCTGCTTTATGCGTTGCTGGCGCTGCTGCTCACCGGCGCGCTGCGCCTGGCCCTGCAGCGGCTTGGTGTGGCGCGCTGGATCTGGCACGAGGCGTTGTTCGACTGCGCCCTGTATGTCTGTGTGCTGGCGGCGCTGGTCGCCGTGTTGAGTTGATGAAGGAGATGTCCATGCGTGCGAGCATTCGCCTCGGCCTCACCCTGAGCCTGGTGGCAGCGGCCCTGCTGGCCGGCGCCTGGCTGTGGCAGCACTACCTGTATTCGCCCTGGACCCGCGACGCGCGGGTGCGCGCCGAGGTGGTGACCCTGGCCCCGGATCTGACCGGCTGGGTCACCCAACTGAAGGTGCGCGACAACCAGCGGGTTGCGGCCGGCGAGCTGCTGCTGAGCCTGGATCGCGAGCGCTATCAGGTGGCACTGGAACAGGCCCAGGCGGTGGCCGAGACGCGGCGCCAGCAACTGCTGCTGCGCGAGCACGAGGCCAGCCGTCGCGTGCGCCTGGGGCCGCAGGCGATCAGCGCCGAGCTGCGCGACAACGCCCAGATCAGCGCCGAGATCGCCCGCGGCGAGTATCGTCAGGCGCAGGTGGCGGTCAAATCCGCCGAGCTGGACCTGGCGCGCAGCGAGGTGCGTGCACCGCGCGCCGGCCAGGTGACCAATCTGCGCCTGGCCGAAGGCAACTATGTCAAGGCCGGCGAGCCGGTGCTGGCACTGGTGGACGAGGCGTCGTTCTATATCCAGGCCTATTTCGAGGAGACCAAGCTGCCGCGCATCCGCGTCGGCGCGCCGGTGGACATCTGGCTGATGGGCGGCGACCAGCCGTTGCGCGGCGAGGTGGAGAGCATCAGCCGCGGCATCACCGACCGCAACGCCAGCCCGGACGGCCAGCTGCTGGCCGACGTCGAACCGACCTTCAACTGGGTACGCCTGGCGCAGCGGATTCCGGTGCGGATCAAGCTCGACGAGCTGCCCGAGGGCCTGCTGCTCAGTGCGGGAATGACTGCCAGCGTGCGGGTGGCGCAGTAGCCTGGGGCGACGCCGGCGGCCACCGCGTACCGTCCGGCCAGCGGAACCCGGTGCCCGGACGGCAGCTCTATACTCAAGCCAGGTCGTGCATGAGTCGGAGGCAAGCCGTGCCAACGTCGCGTTCCACCCACCAGGAACACCTGTGCCTTAACCGTGCGTTGCGCACTTTGAGCGGCTGCAACCGGGCGCTGCTGCGCGCCGAAAACGAAGCCAGCCTGCTCCAGGAGATCTGTCGGGTCATAGTCGAGCAGGCCGGTTACCGCCTGGCCTGGGTCGGCCGCGCCGAGCACGATCCGGCGCAAACCGTCACTCCGCTGGCCCATGCCGGGGTCGAAAGGACCTACATCGACTCGCTGAATATCTCCTGGGGCGACAACGAACGCGGCCACGGCCCCTCCGGCACCGCGATCCGCACCGGCCAGCTGAGCCTGACCCACAACCTGCTGACCGACCCGAACACCGCGCCCTGGCGCGAAGGCGCCATCCAGCACGGCATCGCCTCGGTGATGTCGCTGCCGCTGCGGGTCGAAGGGCGGATCTTCGGTGCCCTCGGCATCGGCGCGCCGGAACCCGATGCCTTCGGCCCGCAGGAAATGGCGTTGCTCAGCGAGGCCGCCGAGGACCTGGCCTTCGGCCTCGAGACCCTGCGCGGCAAGGCGCGTCGCATCCAGGCCGAGCAGGAGATCCAGCGCCTCAATCGCGCCCTGTCGACGCGGGTGGCGGTCAACCATGCGCTGATCCACGCCGACGCCGAATCCGCGCTGCTCAAGGAAGTCTGTCGGGTACTGGTGGTCGACTGCGGCTACCGCCTGGCCTGGGTCGCCTATCGCCAGGAAGACCCCGCCGAGCCGGTACGCCAGGTCGCCTACGCCGGCGACGATCACGGCTTCCTCGCGCGGGCCGAGGCCTGGGCCGCCAGTGCCGAGGGCCAAGCCTACATCCAGCGAGTCGATGCCCGGCTCGAGAGCGGCCGGCCACTGGTCATACGCAACCTACCCGAGGAGCCGGTGGACGGGTTCCTGAGAGACGAGGCCAAGGAGCACGGCTTCGCGGCGACCATAGTGCTGCCGCTGCGAGTGGACGACCGGCTGATCGGCAAGCTGGTGATCATGGCCGCGGCGAGCGACACCTTCGACGAGCAGGAGGTCGAGCTGCTGTTCGCCACCGCCAACGACCTTGGCTTCGGCATCGCCACCCTGCGCACCCGCGATCGGGCGCTGCAGGCCGAGGCGACCATCAGGCGCATGGCCTATGCTGACGAGCTGACCGGCCTGCCCAACCGCCTGCGCCTGCGCGAGTTGCTGGAAGCTGCGATCGCCGAAGCCAAGCAGGAACACCGGGCGCTCGGTCTGTTGCAACTGGAGGTCGGGCGCAACCAGGCGATCAACGAAACCCTCGGCTACCGCGAAGGCGACCGCCTGCAGCAGGCCATCGCCGCTCGCCTGGTACAGGCGGTGGGCGCCGGCAACAGGCTGGCGCGTATCGGTGAAAGCGAGTATGCCGTGCTGATGCCCAGCGGCGGCGCCGAGCAGGCGTCGCAACTGGCGCAGAAGATCCTGGTGGCGCTGTACGAACCGATCGACCTGAGCGGGCTGCTGCTCGATACCCGCGCCAGCATCGGCATCGCCCTCTATCCCGGCCACGGCACCGATCCGGACGCCCTGATCCGCCGCTCGGCCAGCGCCATGGATCAGGCCAAGCGTTCCAGCGCCGGCTATGCGCTGTTCCAGGGCGGGATGGACCGCGAATGCGCCCAGCACCTGACCCTGATGAGCGAACTGCGCCGGGCGATCAACGGCAACCAGCTGCTGTTGCACTATCAGCCGAAACTGCAGATCGCCACCAACAAGGTGTGCGGCAGCGAGGCCCTGGTGCGCTGGCAGCATCCGCAGCATGGTCTGCTGCCGCCCAACGACTTCATCAAGCTGGCCGAGAGCGCCGGGTTGATCACCCCGCTCACCTACTGGGTGCTCGACGCGGCGCTGGGCCAGAGCTACGCCTGGCGCGAGGAAGGCGACGAGCGACCGGTTTCGGTCAACCTCTCGGCCCACGACCTGCGCGACCCCAAGCTGCTCGAACGCATTCGCGGCACCTTCGCCACCTGGGGCGCCGAGCCGAACTGGGTCGAATTCGAGCTGACCGAAAGCGCGCTGATGGACGATCCGGTCGCGGCGCTGGAGACCCTGACCCAACTGAAGAACCTCGACACCCGGCTGACCATCGACGACTTCGGCACCGGCTACTCCTCGCTGGCTTACCTGCAGAAGCTGCCGGTGGATTCGCTGAAGATCGACCAGTCCTTCGTCACCCGCATGCTCAGCGACGACGATGACTCGGCGAAGATCGTGCGCTCGATCGTCGAGCTGGCGCACAACCTCGAGCTCGAGGTGGTCGCCGAAGGCGTGGAGAACCAGGAGACCCTGACCCGTCTGGGCAACTTCGGCTGCGACATCGCCCAGGGCTTCTCGATCAGCCAGCCGCTGCCCGGCGACAAGTTCCGCGCCTGGGAAGCCCTGTCGGCCTGGCACTGAGCAAGCCCCCTACGACCGGCGCATTTCCCGTGGGACGCAGCGAGGCTCGGCACCGGTTTCGCGGCCGAGACCGCTCCGGCGGCAGCGCGGCATGGCCGCCCCCTTCAGCCAAGCATCAGGCCCGTTCGACCCGCGCCGGCGTACGGCGCATCAGCACCCTGCCGTGGCGGATTGATACCAGCGCGTGGCCCTGACTGCGCAGCATCTCGTAATCGTCCGGTGCCGAGAGGATCAGCAGGTTGGCCGGACGGCCCACTTCCAGCCCATACCCTTCACCCAGGTTCAGCGCGCGCGCCGAGTTGTCGGTGATCAGGTCCAGGCTGCGCTTGAGGTCGTCGTAGCCGAGCATGTGGCAGATGTGCAGGCCGGCTTCGAGGATGCGCAGGATGTTGCCGTTGCCCAGCGGGTACCAGGGGTCGACGATGGAGTCCTGGCCGAAGCACACGTTCATCCCGGCACGGTCGATTTCCGCCACGCGGGTCAGGCCCCGGCGTTTCGGGTAGCTGTCGAAGCGGCCCTGCAGGTGGATGCTCTCGGTGGGGCAGGAGATGAAGCTGATGCCGCTCAGCTTCAGCAGGCGGAACAGCTTGGAACAGTAGGCGTTGTCGTAGGAGCCCATGGCCGTGGTGTGGCTGGCGGTGACGCGCGCGCCCATGCCACGCACACGGGCTTCCTCGGCCAGCACTTCGAGAAAGCGCGAGTTGGGGTCGTCGGTCTCGTCGCAATGCACGTCCACCAGACAGCCCGTGCGTTCGGCCAGGTCCATGAGGAACTTGATCGAGGCCACGCCCTGGTCACGGGTGTTCTCGAAGTGCGGGATGCCGCCAACCACGTCGGCGCCCAGCGCGATGGCCTGTTCCATCAGCGCGCGGCCACCCGCGTACGACTCGATGCCCTCCTGGGGGAAGGCGACGATCTGCAGGTCGATCAGCTGGCGGGTTTCCTCGCGCACTTCGAGCATGGCCTTGAGCGCGGCCAGGCTCGGGTCGGTGACGTCGACGTGGGTGCGCACGTGCTGGATGCCATGGTCGACCAGCATGTCGATGGTCTTCTTGGCGCGGGTCTTGGTGTCTTCATGGGTGACCAGCGCCTTGCGCTCGGCCCAGCGCTCGATGCCCTCGAACAGGGTGCCGCTCAGGTTCCAGGCCGGCTCGCCGGCGGTGAGGGTGGCGTCGAGGTGGATATGCGGTTCGACGAAGGGCGGCACGACCAGGTTGCCGGCGGCGTCCAGGTCGCCTTCTGCGATGGGATTCGGGGCGTGCTGGGCGTCGATGGCGGCGATACGCACGCCGTCCAGGGTGATGCGCTGCAGGCCGTCGCGGCCGCGCAGGCGGGCATTGTGGATGATCATAGGGGCGGGCTCCAGGGGCGGCGGTCAGCCTGGCGGCTGAGGGTGGCGCAGAAGGTGCCGAGCAGGGGCTCGGCACCGGGTCCCGGCATTCGGCAGGCCGTCAGCCGATGCTCACCTGCGGCATGGCCGGCATGGTCACGGTCTGCTCGCTGGCCGGGGCGAGCACTTCGGCTTCGCCGTCGACCACCTGTTTGCCGTCCTGGTTGAACACGCGGGTGGCGATGCGCACGCGGTTCTTCGGCAGCTTTTCCAGCACTTCCAGCTGTACCGTCAGGCTGTCGCCGAGCTTCACCGGGCGGGTGAACTTGAGCTGCTGGCCGAGGTAGATGGTGCCCGGGCCGGGCAGGCGGCAGGCGATCGCCGCGCTGATCAGCGCGCCGCTGAACATGCCGTGGGCGATACGCTCCTTGAACAGCGTCTCGGCGGCGAAGGCGGCGTCCAGGTGCACCGGGTTGTTGTCGCCGGAAACGGCGGCGAACAGCTGCACGTCGCGCTCTTCCACCCGCTTCTCGAAACTGGCCTGCTGGCCGACTTCGAGGGCGGCATAGGGGATATTGGTGACCTGGGTCATGGGGACTCCTTGCGAGGTTGCCGACTGTGGCTCAGCGCCTGCTGCAGCCAGTCGATCAGGTGGGCGGTGACCTCGTCGCGGTTGCTCTCGTTGAGCAGCTCGTGGCGGGCCTCGGGGTAGATCTTCAGTTGCACGTCCTTGATGCCGGCCTGGCGCAGGGCATTCGCCAGGTGGCCCAGGCGCTTGCCGTCGCTGACCGGGTCGCGCGCGCCGCCGATCACCAGCAGCGGCAGGTCGGCGTCGATCTGCGCCAGGTTGGCCGGCGGGGTGATCTGCTGCAGGCCGTCGAGCAGGTCGCACCACAGCTGGGTGGTGCAGACGAAGCCGCACAGCGGGTCGGCGACGTACTTGTCCACTTCGGCCGGGTCGCGGCTGAGCCAGTCGAAGGCGGTGCGGTTGGGCTTGAACGCCTTGTTGAACGAGCCGAAGGAGAGCCAGTCGATCAGTTTGCTGCGCCCCTTGGGGCCCAGGCGCCAGCGCTCGAAGCCGGCGATCAGCCGCGCGATGCGGTACAGCGCCACGGGCTGGTAGTTGGAGCCGGACAGCACCGCGCCCTGCAGGCTGCAGCTGTGACCCATCAGGTAGGCCATGCCGATGTAGCTGCCCATGCTGTGGCCGAGCAGGAAGATCGGTGCCTGCGGATGCTGCTGGCGGATATGGTGGTTGAGGGTGGCCAGGTCGCCGACCACCTTGTCCCAGCCGCCTTCGTCGGCGTAGTGGCCGAGTGTGCCGTGCGCCGCGCTCTGGCCGTGGCCGCGCTGATCCAGGGCATAGAGCGCCACACCCGCCGCCGCCAGCGCCTCGGCCAGGCGCGCATAGCGCAGGCTGTGCTCGGCCATGCCATGGGCGAGCATGACCACCGCCCGCGGCGGCTGCTCGGCATGCCAGTGGTTGACCTGCAGCGGCTGGCCGTCGCTGGCGTTCAGGGTGAATGCGTCGTGGCGCATGGCGAATCCTTGTGCCGGAAGTTGGCCGCATTGTGCACCGCGCACCGTGCGGCGCAAAGCCTGTCAGGGATTGGCGCTGTGGCGCCGCAGAATCTGCATGTATTCGCCGCTGGCATGCAGGTCGCGCAGGCCCTGCTCGAAGATCGCGCTCCAGTCGGTTTGCCCCGGCTGCGCCGGGACGAAGCCCACCAGCAACGGGATGCGCTCCAGGGCGCGGCCGTGCCAGCGCAGCTGGCCGTGCAGTTGCGGGTCGCCGGCGATCAGGTATTCGCCGACCCGGCGCTCCAGCAGCACCAGGTCGAAACGCCCGGCGTGCAGCTTGCGCAGGTTGCTGATGTCGTCCACCGCTTCCTCCAGCGTCAGCCCGGCGTCGAGGATGCGCTGCGGGTAGCCGTAGCCGCGGACGATGCCGAGCTTCTGCCCGGCCAGTTGCTGCAGGCGCTGGAAGCGCAGCTCGTGGCCCTGGCGGACGAACAGGCCGAGTTCGCTGTAGAACAGCGGGCGCGAGGCGATCAGGCCTTCTTCGCCGATCTCCCGGGGCCACAGCGCCAGCGCGCCCTGGTAGGTGCCGTTGCGCAGTTCGGCGCGCACCCGCGCCCAGGGCAAAAAATCGATGTGCGCCGCGTAGCCGCGCAGGGCGAAGGCGCGGCGGGTGAGGGCGACGATGCTGCCGCCGTCGTCCAGTTGCTGCGAGGCGTAGGGCGGGTACTCCAGGGTGGCCAGGCGCGGGCCGGGCTCGGCCTGGGCCAGGGCGCAGGTCAGCAGGAGCAGGCAGGCGAGTAGGGCGAGTGGCGGCATCGAGGTCGAGTTCGGGCTGGAGCGCTCATCATAGATGTTGCGCAACGAAAGTGCCGGGTGGGCTGCGAGATTCAGCCCATCAATGACGCCTTTGAGCTATTTGCGCAACGGCGCCGAGCTGCTACTTTCCGGGCAGTCCCGCAGCGCGGGCCAGACCATTTCAGGGGAAGAGGACAACAACAATGCAACCTGATTTCTGGAGCGACAAACGGCCGGCCGGCGTGCCCAACGACATCGACCTGGCCAGCTACAAGTCGGTCATCGAGGTGTTCGAGCGCTCGTGCAAGAGGTTCGCCGACCGCCCGGCGTTCAGCAACCTCGGTGTGACCCTGACCTACGCCGAGCTCGATCGCCTGTCCGCGGCCTTCGCCGCCTACCTGCAGAAGCACACCGACCTCAAGCCGGGCGAGCGCATCGCGGTGCAGATGCCCAACGTGCTGCAGTACCCCATCGCCGTGTTCGGCGCCATGCGCGCCGGGCTGATCGTGGTCAACACCAACCCCCTGTACACCGCGCGCGAGATGCGCCACCAGTTCAAGGACGCCGGCGTGCGTGCGCTGGTCTACCTCAACATGTTCGGCAAGCTGGTGCAGGAAGTGCTGCCGGACACCGAGATCGATTACCTGATCGAAGCCAAGATGGGCGACCTGCTGCCGAGCCTCAAGGGCTGGCTGGTCAACACCGTGGTGAAGAAGGTCAAGAAGATGGTGCCCGACTACCATCTGCCCCAGGCCATCGCCTTCAAGCAGGTGCTCAAGCAGGGCCACGGCCAGGCGCTGACCCCGGTCAAGGCCAGCCATGACGACATCGCCGTGCTGCAGTACACCGGCGGCACCACCGGGGTGGCCAAGGGCGCCATGCTCACCCACGGCAACCTGGTGGCCAACATGCTGCAGGTCGACGCCTGCCTGTCGCAGCTGGGCGACGACGGCAAGCCGCTGATGAAGCAGGGCCAGGAGATCATGATCGCGCCGCTGCCGCTATACCACATCTATGCCTTCACCGCGAACTGCATGTGCATGATGGTCAACGGCAACCACAACGTGCTGATCACCAACCCGCGCGACATTCCCGGCTTCGTCAAGGAACTGGGCAAGTGGAAGTTCTCCGCGCTGCTGGGGCTGAACACCCTGTTCGTCGCGCTGATGGATCACCCCGAGTTTAAGAACCTCGACTTCTCCAACCTCAAGGTCACCAACTCCGGCGGCACCGCCCTGGTCAAGGCCACCGCCGAGCGCTGGCAGGCGATGACCGGCTGCACCGTGGTGGAAGGTTACGGCCTCACCGAGACCTCGCCGGTGGCCAGCACCAACCCCTATGGCGACAAGGCGCGCCTGGGCACCGTGGGCATCCCGGTGCCGGGCACGGCGTTCAAGGTGATCGACGACGACGGCAACGAGATGCCGCTGGGCGAGCGCGGCGAGCTGTGCATCAAGGGCCCGCAGGTGATGAAGGGCTACTGGCAGCGCGAAGAAGCCACCGCCGAGGTGCTCGACGCCGAGGGCTGGTTCAAGACCGGCGACATCGCGGTGATCGACCCGGACGGCTTCGTGCGCATCGTCGACCGCAAGAAGGACATGATCATCGTCTCCGGCTTCAACGTGTACCCCAACGAGATCGAGGACGTGGTCATGGCCCACCCGAAAGTCGCCAGCTGCGCGGCCATCGGCGTGCCGGACGAGAAATCCGGCGAGGTGGTCAAGCTGTTCGTGGTGCCGCGCGACGGCGGCGTCACGGTCGAAGAGCTCAAGGCCTACTGCAAGGAAAACTTCACCGGCTACAAGGTGCCCAAGCACATCGTGCTCAAGGACGCCCTGCCGATGACCCCGGTGGGCAAGATCCTGCGTCGCGAACTGCGCGACATCGCCTGAGCCGCAAGCTCCTCCGTCGTTCCGGCGGAGGAGCTCCCGCCTTCCATGCCGTGACGGCATTCCATTTGTGGTGATTTGGTAACCGAGCGGATGAGGTTCGGACGCCTTTCATCGAGCGCAATCCCCCTTCGCGCCCGCCCAAGACATCGGCGATGTGCGCTGCAATAGGCGAGCTAGAGGCGCTGCCTGGTTTTCAGGCGGGGTGAACTGCTTGTGACCGGTCGGTCTATTTTAGTCACTTTTATAACTGTGCGGCCCAGGTTGGGTGCTGGTCGGCCTTTGGCAAAGCTGCTACTCTCGGCGCGCTTTCGGGGCGTCTGGCCCATGGAAAAGCGAGCTAAACACACAACAAACAACCGCCTGCGCGCGGTGAAGATCAGCTGTTGCTTAGGAGTGGGCTTCCATGACCGAAAACTTCTGGAAGGACAAGTATCCCGTTGGGGTTGCTGCCGAAATCAATCCCGACCAGTACCCGAACATCCTCGCGGTGCTGAAGGAGTCCTGCCAACGCTTCGCCGACAAGCCTGCTTTCAGCAACCTGGGCAAGACCATCACCTACGGCGAGATGTACCAGCTCTCCGGTGATTTCGCCGCCTACCTGCAAAAGCACACCGACCTCAAGCCCGGCGACCGCATCGCCGTGCAGCTGCCCAACGTGCTGCAGTACCCCGTGGTGGTGTTCGGCGCCATGCGCGCTGGCCTGGTGGTGGTCAACACCAACCCGCTGTACACCGCGCGGGAGATGGAACATCAGTTCAACGACTCCGGCGCCAAGGCGCTGATCTGCCTGGCCAACATGGCCCACCTGGCCGAGCAGGTGGTGCCCAAGACCGGCGTCAAGCACGTGATCGTCACCGAAGTCGGCGACATGCTGCCGACCTTCAAGCGCCTGCTGGTCAATGCCGTGATCAAGCACGTGAAGAAGATGGTGCCGGCCTACAACCTGCCGCAGGCGGTCAAGCTCAACGACGCCCTGGCCAAGGGCCGCGGCCAGAGCTTCAACGAAGCCAGCCCGAGCAACGCCGATATCGCCGTGCTGCAGTACACCGGCGGCACCACCGGCGTGGCCAAGGGCGCCATGCTCACCCACCGCAACCTGGTGGCCAACATGCTGCAGGTCAAGGCGCTGATGGGCGCCAACCTGGACGAAGGCTGCGAGGTGCTGATCGCGCCGCTGCCGCTGTACCACATCTACGCCTTCACCTTCCATTGCATGGCGATGATGCTGATCGGCGGCCACAACATCCTGCTGACCAATCCGCGCGACCTGCCGGCGGTGGTCAAGGACCTGGCCAAGTACCGTTTCACCGGTTTCGTTGGCCTCAACACCCTGTTCGTCGCCCTTTGCAATAACGAGGAGTTCCGCAAGCTGGACTTCTCCAGCCTGAAGGCCACCTTCTCCGGCGGCATGGCCCTGCAGCTGGCCACGGCCGAGCGCTGGAAGGAAGTCACCGGCTGCGCCATCTGCGAAGGCTTCGGCATGACCGAGACCAGCCCGGTGGCCACGGTCAACCCGTTCAGCGCCATCCAGCTCGGCACCATCGGCATTCCGCTGCCTTCGACCCTGTGCAAGATCATCAACGACGAGGGCCAGGAACTGGCCATCGGCGAGATCGGCGAGCTGTGCGTCAAGGGCCCGCAGGTGATGAAGGGCTACTGGCAGCGCCAGGAAGCCACCGACGAGATCCTCGACGCCGACGGCTGGCTGAAGACCGGCGACATCGGCCTGATCCAGGAAGACGGCTACCTGCGCATCGTCGACCGCAAGAAGGACATGATTCTGGTGTCCGGCTTCAACGTCTACCCGAACGAGCTGGAAGACGTGCTGGCGACCCTGCCGGGCGTGCTGCAGTGCGCCGCCATTGGCGTGCCGGACGAGAAATCCGGCGAGGCGATCAAGGTGTTCGTGGTGGTCAAACCGGGCGAGAGCCTGACCAAGGAGCAGGTGATGGAGCACATGCGCGCCAACCTCACCGGCTACAAGGTGCCCAAGGCCGTGGAGTTCCGCGACGTGCTGCCGACCACCAACGTCGGTAAGATCCTGCGCCGCGAGCTGCGCGACGAAGAGCTGAAGAAGCTGGGCAAGAAGTGATTCGCCCGAGCTGACCCGAAAAACCCGCTGCGGCGGGTTTTTTGTTGCCCGCCATCCCTGGCGCCCCCCTGCGAGACCGTCGCAGGCGACGCCAAAAATGGCTCCTGGCAATTGTTTGTTGCGCCCGGTAACGGCCATTCGAGGCGCGGTCACGCCGCGCCGACCTGAATCTTCCCCGACGACTTTACGGCTGGTCCGACCAGTTTTTGTGTTTCTCTATTTTTCTGACGTCAGAATATCGGCAATATGCCACTCCCTTAACCCCCTGATGTTGCAAGGTGCCGTGACCATGCTCGCCCGACTGCGTTTGCGCTCCAAAGTCCTGCTGTTGGCCCTCGGCCCTATCTGCCTGCTGACCCTGCTGCTCTCCAGCATCGCCATGGTGGTGCTCGACAACCTGGCCGCCCAGCAGGAGGCGCAGACTCGCGCCAAGCTGGTGGAGGATCGCAAGAGCGAGATCAAGCAGTACGTCGAGCTGGCACTGAATGCCATCGCCCCGCTGTACCAGGCCTCGGCCGACGGCGACCTGGCGGCTCGCGACGAGGCGGTGCAGGTGCTCAAGCGCCTGTCCTACGGCGTCGACGGCTACTTCTGGGGCTACGACACCGGCACCCGCCGGGTGCTGCAGGGCAACACCGACGACAAGATCGGCGAGGACTTCAGCGGCTACCGCGACCCCAATGGCATCTACGCCATCCGCGAGCTGGTGCGGGCGGGCATGGATAACAGCCACTACGTCGACTACAGCTTCGTGCTCGGCGACAGCCAGGAACTGGTGGCCAAGGTGGGCTATGCCCATTACCTGCCGAAGTGGAAGCTGGTGTTCGGCACCTCGGTCAACCTCGATGGCGTCGAGCGCGACGTGCAACTGGCCCGCGACGAGTTCCAGCGCAGCACCGACCGCCTGTTGCTGGTGATGATCGGCTCGGCCGTCGGCCTGCTGCTGGTGCTGACGCTACTGGCCCTGCCGCTGGCGGCGTCGATCGCCCGGCCGGTGCAGCTGATCAAGGCCAACCTCGACGACATGGCCGCCGGCGACGGCAACCTGACCCATCGCTTGCCGGTCGCCAGTCGCGACGAGCTGGGCGAGCTGTCCGCCTCGTTCAACCGCTTCGTCGAGAAGATTCACCTGCTGGTGCAACAGGTGGCCGGCACCACCGGCAGCCTGTCCGGACTGGTCGGCGCCGTGGCCAGCCAGGCGCAGCGCTCCGAGCAGGCCATGGAGCGGCAACGCCACGAGACCGATCAGGTCGCCACGGCGATCAACGAGATGTCCGCCGCTGCCCATGAAGTGGCGCAGAGCGCCCAGCGCGCGGCCGAGGCGGCGCGCGATACCGACGCCGAAGGCCAGTCGGCCAAGCGCGTGGTCGATCAGAGCGTGCAGTCCATCCATCATCTGGTGGGCGAGGTACGCGCCAGCAGCGAATCGCTGGAAACCCTGCGCCAGGACGTACAGGGCATCGTCAGCGTGCTCGAAGTGATCCGCGCCATCGCCGACCAGACCAACCTGCTGGCGCTCAATGCCGCCATCGAAGCCGCCCGCGCTGGTGAGGCGGGGCGCGGTTTCGCCGTGGTCGCCGACGAGGTGCGCGCCCTGGCCAGTCGCACCCAGCAGAGTACGGGTGAGATCCAGGGCATGATCGACCGCCTGCAGAACACCACCGACGAGGCCGTGACCACCATGCAGCGCGCCACCCAGATGGGCGACAGCACCCGCGAGCAGGCCACTCGCGCCGGCACCTCGCTGGATGCCATCGCCCAGTTGATCGGCACCATCAACTCGATGAACGCGCAGATCGCCAGTGCCGCCGAGGAGCAGACCGCGGTGGTCGAGGAGATCAACCGCAGCGTGCACCAGATCGCCGTGGCGGTGGACGGCGTGGCCAACGACGCCGTTGAGGGCGCGCAGACCTCCCGCGACCTCAACGGCCTGGGCGAACGCCTGCGGCGCCTGGTGGGGCAGTTCCAGATCTGACGCGGCTGTCCGTGGCGTCGACGGCGGTCGTCTTGGCCGGGGCAAATCTGCGACAATCCGCGGCTGCCTCCCAGACGACTCGCCCAGCACGGCCCCCATGACCGACGCCAGCCCCAGCTTCGACCAACTGCACAAAAATCTCGATCAGGCCCTGCAGGCCGACCGCCATCGCCTGCGCCGGCAACTGCACGAGCTGCAGAAAAAACCGGACGAGGCCAAGCTGGCGCAGTGGCTGGAGCGCTTCCAGGCCTCCTGCGCCAAGGTGCTGGCGCGCCAGCGGAGCGTGCCGCCGATGCGCTACGACGACGCGCTGCCGATCGCCGCCAAGCGCGACGAGATCAAGGCCGCGCTGGAAAAGAGCCAGGTGGTGGTGATCGCCGGCGAGACCGGCTCGGGCAAGACCACCCAGTTGCCGAAGATCTGCCTGGAGCTGGGCCGCGGCGTGCACGGCCTGATCGGTCACACCCAACCGCGGCGCCTGGCCGCGCGCAGCGTGGCGACAAGGGTGGCCGAGGAGATCGGCACCAAGCTGGGCGAGCTGGTCGGCTACCAGGTGCGCTTCGAGGATCAGAGCAGCGACAGCACGCTGATCAAGCTGATGACCGACGGCATCCTGCTGGCCGAGACCCAGCACGACCGCTTTCTGGAAAAGTACGACACCCTCATCGTCGACGAGGCGCACGAGCGCAGCCTCAACATCGACTTCCTCCTCGGCTATCTGAAGACCCTGCTGCCGCGTCGCCCGGATCTGAAGCTGATCATCACCTCGGCGACCATCGACCTGGAGCGCTTCTCCAAGCATTTCAACGACGCGCCGATCATCGAGGTGTCCGGCCGCACCTACCCGGTGGACACCTGGTACCGGCCGCTGGCGGCCGAGGTGGACGAGGAGGGCGAGCGCCTGCTCGACGACCTCTCCATCGACCAGGGCATCCTCGCCGCGCTGGACGAGATCGCCGCCCATGAGCGCGAGGTCGGCAAGCGCCCCGGCGACGTGCTGGTGTTCCTGCCCGGCGAGCGCGAGATCCGCGAGGCCGCCGAAGTGCTGCGCAAGGCCAACCTGCGCCACACCGAGGTGCTGCCGCTGTACGCGCGGCTGACCCCGGCCGAGCAGCAGAAGATCTTCGTGCCGATGCCGGGGCGCAAGATAGTGCTGGCCACCAACGTCGCCGAGACCTCCCTGACCGTGCCGGGCATCCGCTATGTGATCGACAGCGGCACCGCGCGTATCAGCCGCTACAGCTACCGCGCCAAGGTGCAGCGCCTGCCCATCGAACCGGTGTCGCAGGCCAGCGCCAACCAGCGCAAGGGCCGCTGCGGGCGGGTCGAGCCGGGCATCTGCATTCGCCTGTACAGCGAGGAGGATTTCCTAGGCCGCCCGGAATTCACCGACCCGGAAATCCTCCGCACCAACCTGGCGGCGGTGATCCTGCAGATGCTGCACCTGCGCCTGGGCAGCATCGAGGACTTCCCCTTTATCGAGCCGCCAGACGGCAAGGCCATCAGCGACGGCTTCAACCTCTTGCAGGAGCTGTCGGCGGTCAATCGCGAAAGCCAGCTCACGCCCATCGGCCGCCAGCTGGCGCGCCTGCCCATCGACCCGCGCCTGGGCCGCATGGTGCTCGAAGGCGCCAGGCAGGGCAGCCTGGAGGAGATCCTCATAGTCGCAAGCGCTCTATCGGTGCAGGATCCGCGCGAACGGCCGATGGACCGCCAGCAGGCCGCCGACCAGGCGCATGCGCAGTGGAAGGACGTGGACTCGGATTTCGCCGCGCTGATCAACCTCTGGCGCGGTTTCGAGGAGCAGCGTCAGGCGCTGGGCGCCAACCCGCTGCGCAGCTGGTGCAAGAAGAACTTCCTCAACTACATGCGCCTGCGCGAATGGCGCGATGCGCACCGCCAGCTGGTGCTGATCGTCCGCGAGCTGAAGCTCGAAGGCGAACGCGGCATCGGTCGGAGCGGCCTCGGCCGCGAACCACAGCCGGCGGACAGCAAGGCCCCGCAACCGACCAAGGACACCCGCGTCAACGCCATCGCCCGCCAGCAGGCCGAGGTCAGCGAGGCGGCGGTGCGGGCGAAGAACTACGCCGCCGTGCACAAGGCCATCCTCGCCGGCCTGCTCAGCCAGATCGGCCAGAAGACCGAGGACGGCGACTACCTCGGCGCGCGCCAGCGGCGCTTCTGGATTCACCCGTCCAGTGTGATCGGGCGCAAGAAGCCCAACTGGGTGATGGCCGCCGAGCTGGTGGAAACCACCAAGCTGTTCGCCCGCATGGTGGCCAAGATCGAGCCGGACTGGATCGAGCCGCTGGCTGGCCATCTGGTGAAGAAGAACTATCTGGAGCCGCACTGGGAGAAGAAGCGCGGCCAGGTGGTGGCCTTCGAGCAGGTCACTTTGTACGGCATGATCGTGGTCGCTCGCCGCCCGGTGCACTACGGCCCCATCGACCCGCAGGTTTCGCGTGAGCTGTTTATCCGCGAGGGCCTGGTGCGCGGCGAGATTAACAGCCGGGTGCGCTGCCTGACCGCCAACCGCCAGTTGCTCGAACGCCTCGACGAGCTGGAGGCCAAGTCGCGCCGCCGCGACATCCTCGCCGATGAAGAGACCTTGTTCGGCTACTACGACGCGCGCATCCCACAGGACATCTACCAGACCGCCAGTTTCGAGGCCTGGTACAAGAAGGGCAGCGCCGCCGACGCCGGGCTGCTGATCATGCGCGAGGAAGACGCCCTGGCGCGCGACGCCAAGGACGTCACCGCCGCGCAGTACCCGGACAATTTGCGCATCGGCGAGCTGCAACTGCCGCTGAGCTACCACTTCGAGCCCAACCATCCGCGCGACGGCGTGACCCTGCGCGTGCCGGCGCCGCTGCTGCCACAACTGCAACCCGAGCGCCTCGAATGGCTGGTGCCGGGGCTGCTGGAAGCCAAGTGCATCGCCCTGGTGCGCGGCCTGCCCAAGGCGCTGCGCAAGAACTTCGTGCCGGTGCCGGACTTCGTCGGCGCGGCGCTGGACAAGCTGGTGTTCGGCCAGGGCTCGCTGCCGCAGGCGCTGGGCCAGGAGCTGCTGCGCATGACCGGCGTGCGGGTCTCCGACGAGGCCTGGGCCGAGGCCGCTGCCGGGCTGGAAAACCACCTGAAGATGAACATCGAGGTGGTCGACGCCCACGGCAAGTTCCTCGGCGAAGGCCGCGACCTGGCCGAGTTGACCGCGCGTTTCGCCGAGGCCAGCCAGGCCGCGCTGGCTATCCCGCAGCAGAGCGACAAGCCGAAAGCGGTGGAGGCCAAGGCCTTCGCCGAGGTCGCCGAGAAGGCACAGCAGAAGATCGCCGGCCTCTCCATGACCGTCTATCCGGCGCTGGTGGAGGAGGCGGGTGTGGTCAAGGAAGGGCGCTTCCCGACCCAGGCCGAGGCGGATTTTCAGCATCGTCGGGCCCTGCAACGGCTGCTGCTGCAGCAACTGGCCGAGCAGGCCAAGTTCCTCCGCGGCAAGCTGCCGGGGTTGACCGAACTGGGCCTGCTTTACCGCGAGATCGGCCGCGTCGAGGCGCTGGTCGAAGACATCCTGCTGGCCAGCCTGGACGCCTGCATCCTCGACGGCGAAGCCAGCCTGCCGCGTGACGGTGCCGCCCTGGCGCAACTGGCCGAGCGCAAGCGCGGCGACTGGACCGCCCACGCCGAACGCATCGCCCGCCAGGTGCTGGAGATACTCAAGCTGCACCATGGCCTGCAGAAGCGCTTCAAGGGCAAGATCGACCTGGCCCAGGCCATGGCGCTCAACGACATCAAGCAGCAGCTGGCGAACCTGGTCTATGCCGGTTTCGTGCGCGAGACGCCGGGCGAGTGGCTCAAGGAAATCCCGCGTTACCTCAAGGCCATCGAACAGCGCCTGGACAAGGTCGGCGCCCAGGTGCAGCGCGACCGCGTATGGACCGGCGAGCTGAGCGGCTACTGGCAGCAGTACCAGGCGCGTGCGGCCAAGCACGCCCAGGAGGGCAAGCGCGACCCCGAGCTGACGCTGTATCGCTGGATGCTGGAGGAATACCGCGTGTCGCTGTTCGCCCAGCAGCTGGGCACCAAGATGGCGGTGTCGGACAAGCGCCTGAGCAAGCAGTGGAGTCAGGTCGAGGCCTGATGCCGAGAGGGCAGAGCCCGCCCAATCACAGTCGAGAATTGTCTGTCATGTTCGAAATCACCCCCATCAATCCCGAGCACTACCGCCAGCAGACCCGCCGCAGCACGCTGCTGATCGCGGTCATCTTCCTGGCGCTGGCCATGCTCTGCGCCACCGCCAGCACCCAGCTGTTCGGCACGCCCGGCGGCGACAATTTCCGCTGGAACCTGCTCGGGGTGCTGGCCGGCCTGGGCCTGACCGTCGCCTTGGTGCGCCTGCAGCTGTGGTCGCGGCCCTTGATGGCGGCGGCGGTGTACGGTTGGCGGCTCAAGCGCAGCCTGATGCGCGTGACCAATGTCATGCACCACGTAAAAGCCGGCGTGGCCCAGGGCGACGCCAGCGCGATGAAGCTGCTGCGCTTCTATCACCTGGGTCTGACCCAGATGCACCAGCTCGACGGCAACTCCAGCGAGCTGAGCCAGATGGTGCGCGAGATCGACGCGCACTGCGAAGCCATGCAGGCGCAGGGGCTGGAACTGGAGCAGAACCGCCTCGACCCGGCCTGGCTGGAGCGGGTAAAGGGCTTCGCGGCCACGCGCTAAGAGCCGCTACGGGCGTTATCCCCAGGTTCAGCCTGACGCGACGACGTCTCGTCGGCGTCGTCGCACGCGCTGGCCATGGCGCTTTGCCATCCACCCGCGCTTTCCCTAGACTCGGGCATATCGGTCCCCTGTAGTCCCGAGAGTCGCCTTTGACGCTATCTGCAGTTCGTCCCCCGCTGGCTCGCCCAGGTGCCCTGCGCCGCTTCCTGCTGCTGCTTACGCTGTTGCCGGGGCTGGCCGGGGCGAACTGCGAACTGTCGCTGCGCTGGGATCACGACCCGCCCTTCAGCATGGAGCTGGAGGACGGCTCGGTCGGCGGCATCTATATCGACCTCAATCGCGCGGTGTTCGCCCGCCTGGGCTGCCAGGCGCGCTTGGTACGCCTGCCCTGGGCCAGGGCGCTGCTGGAGCTGGAGCAGGGCCGCCTCGACGTCCTGCCCGGCACCTTCCGCAAGCCGGAACGCGAGGCCTACGCGCACTTCTCCGGCGTCATTCTCCAGCCGTCGCGCAATATCCTCTTCCTGCGCCGCGATGCGGCGCAGCGCTGGCCGCTGGATAACCTGCTGCAACTGCGCGACACGCCGCTGCGCCTCGGCGCGCAGATCGGCGTGTCCTACGGGGCGGACTACCAGACGCTGATGGCCGACGAGGCCTTCGCCAGCCGCGTGGTGCTCAACGCCACTCGTCTGAACCTATGGCAGATGGTCGCCCGGCGACGCATCGACGGCCTGATCGCCGACGAACATTCTGGCCGTTTCGAACTGCAGAGCCTGGGGCTGAGCGAGCATATCCGCCCGACCGCCGTGGTGGTGTCCAGCGACGCGGCGGAGGTGGCCTTCAGCAGGAAGAGTGTGCAGCCCGAGTTCGTGCAGAACTACGCCGCCGCCCTGCGCGGGCTGGTGGAGGACGGCAGCTACGCCCGCATCGAACGGCGCTACCTGGGCCCCTGAGTGCGCGCGGCCATCGGCGCTGCCCTGTCGGGCATGGCCCGATAAGGGCGATCACGACATCTGGCGCCGACTCTCCCGGGCGCAACCGGCTATTTGCTGGTCACCAGCACCCTGACCAGCCTCTGGGTCAGCGGCGCCACCAGCAGCACGGTAGGGAAGGCGAACAGCCAGGCCGTCAGCCAGGCGCTCAGCCAGAGTGTTGCGAACTGCGGCGCCAGTCCTGTGGCGCGCAGGGTGGCGATGCCCGAGACCAGCAGCGACATCAGGCCGGAAAGGATCAGGGCGAACAGCAGGGGGGCGTATTTCGGCGAAATCATCGAATGTTCTCCAGTGGTGGTGCCGGCACGCAGGCTCGGCGGGGTTGGGGCGAAGGTGTGGCTCAGGCTGGTAGCGCGGCCAGCAGACTGGCGCTCAGGTACAGGCCGAGGCCGAACACGCCATGGGTGGCCAGGCTTTTCAGGCAGTTCTTCAGCGGCGTCGGCGTGTGGCGCGAAACGATGCCGGCGCCCATCGCCGGCTGGATCAGCAGCAGCGGCACGGCCACGGTGACCAGGCCCAGCGCCAGGGCCGGCAGTAGTGAGGGACGCGCAGCCCAGCCCGGACCGGTGAGAATCAGCAGCAGGGCGGCGAAGACGATGCCGGTGGCGTAGTGGACGAGCCAGCCCAGCGCCAGTTCGCCGCGAACCGGCGCCGTCCTGGCGATGGCGGTGTGACGGACCCGGCCGCGCAGCAGGTGGCCGACCCAGCGACCGACCAGGGCGAAACTCAGGGTGGCGATGCCCAGGCGCCGCAGGAGCAGCAACCAGGCGTCCATCACCAGGGTGGCGCCGGCGCCTATGGCGAATATCGGCAAGAGATCGTGCAGTAACGGGTTCATTTTGGGGCCTCACTCGGGTTGACCATTGCTGGCTTCGATGTGAGGCTACAAGTTCAAGTGAACTTGAAGTCAAGGGGTGTGCATGGATATCGCCGAAGTCGCCAGGCGTTCCGGTCTGCCAGCATCGACGCTGCGTTTCTACGAGGAGAAGGGCTTGCTGCGGGTGCTCAACCGGCAGGGCGAGCGGCGCCGTTTCGCCGCGCAGGTATTGGATCAGCTGGCGCTGATCTCCCTCGGCCAGTCCGCCGGGTTCAGCTTGGACGAGATCCGCAACATGCTGACCAGCCATGGCGAACCGCAAATCGATCGCCAGGCGCTACTGGCCAAGGCCGACGAGATAGACGCCAGCATCAAGCGTCTGCGCGCCATGAGCCGGGGGCTGCGGCATGCCGCGGCCTGCCCGGCGCCGAGCCACGCCGAGTGCCCGACCTTCCAGCGCCTGCTCAAGGCTGCCGCCGCCGGCGCCCATGCGCGCAAGACCGGTAGGAAGAAAGCACGCTAGTGCGTTGTCTGCGCTGCGTCGCAGCCATGACCCCGGCGCGCCGGGCCTGGGCGTAGCGGGGCCAGCCTAGGCCGGCCCCCACAGGCTGATCTTGCTCGAGCCGGCGATGCTGCTGCCGTAGTTGCTGTCGGTTTTCTCCGAGTTGTTGGCGGCGGTGCCCCAGCTGCCGTGTTTGACGATGGCGAAGGCATGGCCGATGCCGGTGCCGCCGAAGTTGTTGGCCCCCGAGTTGACGGCGAAGTAGCGGCCATCCGCCAGCGTGCTCAGGCGTGGCTTGAGCGACAGCCAGGACTCGTCCAGGGCGACGTTGGCCAGCGGCAGCTGCGCGACGATGGTGGCGATGGCGTTGTCGTACTGCAGGGCGCTGGCGCTGCCCACCCAGCCGTTGGCGATGAACAGGTTGACCGCCGCGTTGACGCCGATGCCGAGGGTGCGGGAGAAGGCCATGGCCACGCAGTTCTGGTGGTAGGGCAGCATGCCGCCGGCCGGCGAATGGTTGTTGAGGGCGACGTTCTGAATCAGGGCTGAAACCATCGCGGGTACCTCCTTGTAGGGGGGACGGAGACAGGGCATGGGCCCGTCATGCAGCCTAGTCGCTGTCCGCGCGTTGCTCCCGGCGTGGCGATATGCGGCAGTGCGCCTCGCCTGTCCCGTCGCTGCTGGAGCGGGGCGAGTGGTCTCCCGGCCTGGGCGGCAGTGGTTTTGGGCGCCTCAGTGCAACCTGTAGCGCGCCAGGTCGTCCCTGCTCAGCAGGCGCAACTGGCCGGGGGCGGCGCGGTAGATGTCTTCGGCCAGGCCGATATCGACACCCATCTCGCGCAAGTAAGCGGCCGGGCTGAACGGCTGACTGCCGTGGGCGGCCTGCGCCTGGGCCGAGTCGCCGGCGGCGAAGGGCGGGCGACGCAGGGCGACGTGACCCTTGACGATCTTGCGCTTGCCGGCCGCCAGCAGGTAGACGCAGCTGCCCTGGCAGACCCCATCGGACGGCACCAGCGCCTCGAAGCCGGTCTCGCGCAGCAGGCGGCCCATGCGCATCGCCTCCGGGGCGCTGCCGCCGATGCTGTCGAGCAGGACGATCTTGCGGCTGTAGCTGCCCGGATGGGCACGCAGGCCCTGCAGCAGTTTCTCGTAGTCGCCGGGGGCGATCTCTTCGGAAATCTTCGCCGCCAGCAGGCCGTCCCGCGCCTCGACCTCGACCCGGGCCTGCGCGCCGAGCGCGGCGAGGGCGAGGCTGCAGAGGAGGAGGGGGCGAAGCAGGCGCGGATTCATGGGCGACTCGATGGGCAAGGGCGGTTGGCGTTGGCGACAGAAGATACCTGCCGCTGGCGCGCCGTGCTAGCTCGCCGCCGGCTCGGCGGGCGCCGTCGCGACCCGCTGCACCTGCCAGGCCCAGGCGAACAGGCCGAGGCCGAGCACGGCGGTGGCCGCGCCGATATAGCCGGTGACCGTCCAGCCCAGGCCGGCGCCGATGGCCAGGCCGCCGAGCCAGGGGCCGAGGGCGTTGGCGATGTTGAAGGCGGCGTGGTTGGAGGCCGCGGCCAGGGTCTGCGCGCCGGTGGCCACGTCCATCAGGTGGGTCTGCAGCGCCGGGCCGAGGGCGATCATGGTGCCCAGGGCGAAGATCGCCGGGGCCACGCTCCACACCGATTGCGCCGCCAGCGGCATCAACAGAAGCACCAGCGCGCTCCACAGCAGAATCCAGGCCACCGCCTTGAAGCGCAGGCGGTCGAACAGCCAGCCGCCGGCGCTGTTGCCGACGATGCAGCCGGCGCCGAAGAGCGCCATCGCCAGCGGAATCCAGCCCGGTTGCACGCCGGTCACCTGCAGCAGGGTGGGCGCCATGTAGGCGAACACGCAGAACATCCCGGCGAAGCCGATCGAACCGATGGCCATGGCCAGCCAGATCGGCGCGCGGTTGAAGGCACGCAGCTCGCCGATCGGGCTGGAGCGTTGCTCGTTGCGATCGGTCGGCAGGAAGATCGCCACCATGGCGATGGTGGTGATGGCGATCACCCCGACCAGGGCGAAGGCGTAACGCCAGCTCAGGCCCTGGCCGAGCCAGGTGGCCAGCGGGTTGCCGATCAGGATGGCGACGGTGAGACCGGCCAGCACCCGGCTCACCGCCTTGGCCCGCTTGTGCGGCGGCGCCATGTTCGCCGCCACCAGCATGGCGATGCCGAAGTAGGCGCCATGCGGCAGGCCGGCGACGAAGCGGAACAGCATCAGCGACAGGTAGTCCGGGGCCAGGGCGCTGGCGAAGTTGCCGAGGGCGAAGCAGCCCATCAGCAGCAACAGCAGGATGCGCCTGGGCAGGCGCGCACCGAGCAGGGCGAGGATCGGCGCGCCGACCATCACGCCGAGGGCGTAGGCGCTGATCACGTGGCCGACCTGCGGCTCGCTGATGCCCAGGTCGGCGGCGACGTTGGGCATCAGGCCCATGATGGCGAATTCGCCGGTGCCGATGGCGAAGCCGCCGAGGGCCAGGGCGAGTTGAATGAGAAGGATCGCGCCAGGCGACAGGTTGGTCGCGGCGCTGGCGGCGTGGTCGTTCATGAATAACCTTGGGCGGGGAGGGCAAACGGCCGGCGCATTATAGGCCCCCGACAGCGCGTCGGGGGATTGGCAATGGCTCTAGATCGGCGCTTTCGTCGAACTCGGGGGCGTCAGCCGCGCGCGGGGATGTTCAGGCCGCGCTGCACGGCGGGGCGGGCGAGGAAGGCCTCGAGCACGCGGCGCACGTTGGCGAAGCGCTCGAACTCGACCAGCTCGCCGGCCTCGTAGAAGCCCACCAGGTTGCGTATCCAGGGAAAGGTGGCGATATCGGCGATGCTGTATTCGCTGCCCATGATCCAGTCGCGGCCTTCGAGGTGCTGGTCGAGCACGCCGAGCAGGCGCTTGCTCTCCGCCACGTAGCGGTCGCGCGGACGCTTGTCCTCGTAGTCGCGGCCGGCGAAGCGGTGGAAGAAGCCGAGCTGGCCGAACATCGGGCCGACGCCGCCCATCTGCCACATCAGCCACTGGATCGCCTGATAGCGCGCACCGGCAGCCTGCGGCAGCAGCTGGCCGGTCTTCTCCGCCAGGTAGAGCAGGATGGCGCCGGACTCGAACAATGCCAGCGGCTCGCCGTTCGGACCAACGGGGTCGAGGATGGCGGGAATCTTGTTGTTCGGGTTGAGCGAGAGAAACGCTTCGCTGAACTGGTCGTTGCTGTCGAAGCTGACCAGATGCGGCTCATAGGCCAGGCCGGTTTCCTCCAGCATGATCGACACCTTGACCCCGTTGGGCGTGGGCAGCGAGTAGAGCTGTAGGCGCTCGGGGTGCTGGGCGGGCCATTTGCGGGTGATGGGGAACTGGGCGAGGTCGGTCATGTGAACTCCATGGCGGATGGGACGGCGACGGGATGCGGGCGATCAGAACACGCGGGGTGCGGGCGAGGGAAATCGATCCTGCTGCTAATGCCCATCGACCCGGGCGATGCCGGCAGGTTCCCGATGCTCGGGCCGGGTATGGGCGCCAGCGTTGCGCCGGTCAACCGCCGGTTTCCTAAGCGCCGGCGAGGCGGGACATGGGGACGCGAGCCATACGGCGGTGAAGCGCCGGTTTCCTGGGAGCGGGCTAGGCGGTATGGTGCGAGCTTTCCTCCACCCGGCACGGAGCCCATCGGCATGAGTCTGCACGGTACCTACGATCCCCAGAACATCTTCGCCCAGATCATTCGCGGCGAAGCGCCCTGCTACAAGCTCTACGAAGACGACGAGGTGCTGGCCTTCCTCGACCTGTTCCCGCAGTCCTACGGCCACAGCCTGGTGATTCCCAAGCGCGCCGCCGCGCGCAATATCCTCGAGATCGACGAGGCCAGCCTGGCCAAGGTGATGGCCGTGGTGCAGAAGCTCACCCGCGCCCTGGTCGAGGAGCTGGAGCCGGCCGGGGTGCAGGTGGCGCAGTTCAACGGCGCGCCGGCCGGGCAGACGGTGTTCCATATCCATATGCACGTGATCCCGCGCTTCCCCGGCGAGCAACTGGGCATCCACGCGGCGAACAAGGCCGATCCGGCTGAGCTGGAAGCGCTGCAGGCGCGGCTGGTCAGGCGCTTGCACGGCTGAGGCGACGGCCTGCGTGGCGCGCAGGGGAGTGGACTGCTAGCTTGACCCGGTCGCTTGCGACTGGGTTCAAGCAGTGTCATCCACTTCTTCGAGGGACCGAGCCATGAAACTGGCGGAAATGCACGACGACGTGTTCCTGCGCAACATCATGGTTTTCGCCGGACACGGCGGTTATTGCAGGGTCTACAAGCAACGGCCGAAACACATCCGGGTGCCGGAGGGCACCACCATCACCTTCTGGTGCTCGGACGGTCACGCCCAGTTCCAGGGGCTGGACACCCTGGACAACGATATCGGCAAGCTGGTCGACGTCACCAATGGCCTGTCCGGCATGTGCAAATCCATGCGTGACAAGCAACTGGCGTTGCCCGAAACCTACGAGGCGGGCGACCAGGTGCGCAACTACGTGCTGCTCGCTCCGGACAACCTGAAGCTGGGCGAGGCGCGAGCCCTGTCGCGGCTGGCCACGGTCAAGCAACCCGGCCTGGGCCAGACCAAGGGCGTGTTTCTCGAGGACCTGCTGTACAACTACCGCGGCAGGAACTGCCACTGGGCAGCCTGCCGCAACGTGATCCATATGGCCGATACGCTGCTGGACGGTGGCGAACTGCTGAGCGACTAGCCGCCGCGGTGCGGTGCCTGCCGGCGAGTAGCGGTGAGCGGGTTTTGGCACTTGAGCTGCCGCCTGCCTGCGCCAATACTCAGGCGGCATCCACCGCGCCCATGGAGGGCCTCATGCGTTCGCTTCTTATCGCTCTGCCGTTGTTGCTGCTGGCCGGCTGCTCGTCCTTTCGCGGCGACCCGGAACATGTCCGCCCGGTGCCGGCCGAGCGCCTGCTGGCCTTTCAGGAGGCCCGCGCGGGCAGCGCGCAGATCGTGGTCAATCGCGACTTCGGCATGCTGGGCGGCGGCTGCTACGTGGCCATCGAAGTGGATCGCCAGGTCGCCGCGCGCATCGGCGTCGGCGAGGTGGCGACCTTCCAGGTACGGCCCGGCACCCGCGTGGTGGGCATCACTTTGGACAAGCAGGACGACACCCTGTGCAGCATGGGCCGCCTGCTGCGCGAGCTGGCGGTGCCGGTCAAGGCCGGCGAAAGCCATGCCTTCCGTATCGTCAGCCAGAACAAGGGCGGCTTCGATATCCGCCCGGATGCGCCCTGACGGCGCTTGCGCGGGCGTGTGCATGTCGTCATCCTGGCCGCTGCTTGGGTAGGGTGCGCCCCGGGCATCGCCGCGGCTCCGCTGCGCATGGCTTGTCGGCTGTGCGCGCCTGAGCCAGGATGCCGCTTTTGCCGGAACCGGGATCGCCATGCGCCGCCTGCCTTCGCTCACCGCCCTGCGCACCTTCGAGGCCGCCGCGCGGCATGCCCATTTCGGTCGCGCCGCCGCCGAGCTGTGCGTCACCGACAGCGCGGTGAGCCACCAGATTCGCCAGCTGGAAGAGCAGCTCGGTACCGCGCTGTTCCAGCGCGAGGGCCGTCAGGTGCGGCCGACGCCGCAGGCGCGGCGTCTCTTGCACAGCCTGCAGCAGGCCTTCGAGCTGATCGGTGAGGCCTGCGACGAACTGCGCGACCCCGGCTCGCAGGCGCAGCTGCGCATCGCGGTGACCGTGGAGCTGGCGCAGAAGTGGTTGGTCGGGCGCCTGGCCGATTTCGCCGAACGCCACCCGCAGATCACCCTGCACCTGCACGAGCAGCCACTGGAGGCGTCGTTGCCCGGTGCCGAGATCGACCTGGCGATCACCTACGGCACCGGCCCCGAGGACGCCAGCGCCTACTTCGTGCGGCCGCTGCCGACCCTGCAGTTCTTCCCTGTGTGCAGCCCCGGCCTGTTCAACCAGCTGCCGCTCAAGCACCCGCGCGATCTCGCCCGCCACTGCCTGCTGCACGACGACCAGGACGGCAAGACCTGGACCGCCTGGCTGACCACCCACGCCGGCGACATCCAGCCGGCGCGCCATCTCTACCTGGGTCATGCCGGGCTGACCATGGAAGCCGCGGCGCGCGGCCAGGGCGTGGCCATCGGCGACAACCTGACCAGTGCCGAGGACCTGGCCAGCGGCCGCCTGGTGCGCCCGTTTGCCGCCCAGGTGGCCTCGCTGGGGCAGTACGCGCTGGTCTGCGAACGCCTGCGTCTGGATAAACCGGCGGTGGCCAGCTTCATCGAATGGTTCACCGATCAGCTGGTCGACCTGTGAACTGAATTCAGCTATCCCGCGATAATGGTCATTGGTCGCGGCCGCTCTGCCGCGGGTACTGTCGGGGCACTTCCAGCCAATGAGAGACCCGCACCATGGCCCGTACCCTGACCTCCCTGCCCAAGGCCGACGGCTTCCGCCTGCCCGGCGAATTCGAACCCAAGGCCCGCTGCTGGCTCGGCTGGCCGGAGCGCCCGGACGTGTGGCGCAACGGCGGCAAGCCGGCGCAGAAGGTCTGGGTGGAGATCGTCAGCGCCATCGCCAGCAGCGAGCCGGTCACCGTGTGCGCCTCGGCGGCGCAGTACGCCAACGCCCGCCGCCAGTTGCCGGCCCAGGTGCGGGTGGTCGAGATGACCTGCAACGACACCTGGTTCCGCGACAGCGGCCCGGCCTTCCTGGTCAACGACGAGTCCGGCGAAGTGCGCGGTGTGGACTTCGAGTTCAACGCCTACGGCGGCCTCGACGGCGGCCTCTACTACCCCTGGGACAAGGACGACCAGATCGCCCAGAAGATCCTCGAGATCGAAGGCCTCGAGCGCTACCGCGCGCCCTTTATCGCCGAGATGGGCGGCATCCAGAGCGACGGCCAGCGCACCCTGCTGACCACCGAGCAGTGCCTGCTCAACCGCAACCGCAACGCCCACCTGGGCAAGGACGAGATGACCCGGCGCCTGCAGAACTACCTGGGCGCCGAGCAGGTGATCTGGCTGCCGCGCGGCTGCAAGTTCGATGAAACCGACGGCCATATCGACGACCTGGCCTGCTTCGTCCGCCCCGGCGTGGTGGTGATGCAGTGGACCGACGACCGCCGCGACCCGCAGTGGGAAATCTACCAGGAGGCCTACGACATCCTGCGCAGCACCCGCGACGCCCGTGGCCGCGCGCTGGAGGTGCACAAGCTGCCGCAGCCGCGCGTACTGGAATGGACGGCGGCCGAGGCCGAGGGCCTGGACCAGGACGACGCCACCCACACCCGCCAGGCCGGCACGCAGATCTGCGCCTCCTACATCAACTACTACGCCGGCAACTCGGCCATCGTCCTGCCGCTGTTCGGCGATGCCAACGACCGCATCGCCCAGGCCACCCTGGCCGAGCTGTTCCCCAGGCACCGCATCCTCGGCATCGACAACTCGCGGGAAATCCTCCTCGGCGGCGGCAACGTGGCCTGCATCACCATGCCGCAATACGCCGCGCCCCAGCGCCAGGAGGTATAGCCATGCGTCTGTCCGCACTCTGCATTGCCCTCGGCTTGTCCGCCGCCGCGCAGGCGGCGGAGCCCGCCAAGCAGGTCAATCTGTATATCTGGAACGAGTACCTGGCGCCGGACACCCTGGCGTCCTTCGAGGCCAAGACCGGCATCCGCGTGGTGGTCGATCACTTCGATTCGCTGGAAACCGTGGAAACCAAGCTGCTCACCGGCGGCAGCGGCTACGACCTGGTGCTGACCGCCGGCCAGCACCTGAGCCGGGCCATCGCCAGCGGCGCGCTGCAGGAGCTGGACAAGTCGCGCCTGCCGCACTTCGCCGGGCTGGATGCGGAGTTCACCGCGCACATGGCCGCGTTCGATCCGGGCAACCGTTACGCCGGGCTGTACGTCTGGGGCACCACCGGCTTCGGCTACCAGCAGGAGGCCATCGCCGCGCGCATGAGCGACGCGCCGACCGGCAGCTGGGCGATGTTGATGGACCCGGCCGTGGTGGCGCGCTTCGCCGACTGCGGGGTGAGCTTGCTCAACGACCCCAACGAGGTGTTCGCCGCCGCCTTCCGCTACCTGGGGCTGGATATCAACCGGCAGAACCTCGACGACCTCAAGGCCGCCGAGGCCCACCTGGCCAAGGTCAGGCCGCATATCCGCTACTTCGACAACGACCGCAATATCAGCGACCTGGCCAACGGCAACACCTGCCTGGCGATGGCCTGGAACGGCAACGTCGCCATCGCTGCGGCGCAGGCCGAGCAGGCCGGCAAGGACTACCGACTGAGCTACCGCATCCCCCGCGAGGGCGCGCTGATCTGGTTCGACGCCATGGTCATCCCGGCGGACGCACCGCACCCCGAGGCCGGCCTGGCGCTGATGGACCACCTGATGAGCCCCGAGGTGATCGGCGCCATCAGCAACAGCATCTACTACGCCAACGCGGTGCCGGCGGCCGACGCCTTCGTCGACCCGGCGCTGCTCGCCGACCCCGGCACCTACCCGCCGGCCGAGCTGCGCGCCACGCTGTACAGCAAGAACGACAACGGCCGCGAGTTCAACCGCGCCCTGACCCGCGCCTTCAGTCGGCTGAAATCGGGCAAGTAGCGGCCCCTCAGCGGCTCAGCGGCAGGGCGGCGCCCATCAGCGCGAACAGGCCGCCGCAGCCGCGATTGAAGCCGCGGCCGCTGCGCTCCAGCCAGGGACGGATGCGCTGCGCCATGCGCGCCAGCAGGTATTCCACCAGGCCTTCGACCAGGGCGAAGGTCAGCGCCATCACCGCGAACTGCTGCCACAGGCTGCGCGCCGGGTCGAGGAACTGCGGCAGGAAGGCGCCGAAGAACAGGATCACCTTGGGGTTGGACAGCGCCGCCAGCAGGCCCTGGCGAAACAGTGCGGCGGCAGGTTTCTGCGCGCCCTGGCCGGCGACCGTCAGGTGCAGCGCCGGCGCCCGCCAGAGCTGGATGCCGAGCCAGATCAGGTAGACGCCGCCGATCCACTTGAGCACCAGCAGGGCATCGGCCGAGGCCTTGAGCAGGGCGGCCAGGCCGAACATCGACAGGGCCATCAGCAGGGCGAAGCCGAGCACGCCGCCGAACACCGTCCAGCTGGCCTTGCGGTGACCGTAGAGCGCGCCGTGGGTCAGCGCCAGCAGGCCGTTGGGACCGGGCGTCAGCGACAGGCCGATCACGGCGACGAGAAACAGCAACCAGGTATGCAGGGCCATGATGCGATCCAGGGCGGCGGGAGGGTGCTGCGAGTCTGGCTCAGCGCGCGTAGCGGGTAAAGGGAGGGCGGCGGTGCGTGAAGGTTTGCTGTAATGGCACTTTGCTCGTGTCTATCGTCGCTTTATTGCACAAGCGTGCTAGATTTCAGTCGCCAATAAGAACAAATCGCCCCATTCGCGTGCCTGCCAGGGAGGCTTCTATGTTCAGCCAATTCCATCTGCAAGCCGACCGCCTGATGCTCGGGGTGCTCTGGCTCATCACCCTGTATGCCTTCGGCCTGGCCTTCTGGCACGACACCTGGGCCGCCGCGCTGGTGATCGGCGGCGGCACGGCCTCGAGCCTGAGCCTGCTGTACCGGCTGATCGGCGGCAGCCGCGCTTACCGCTGCCTGATGGGCGTGGCCTTCATGGTGCTGGCCGCGCTGCATATCCAGCAGAGCCACGGCATGCTGGAGATGCACTTCAGCGTCTTCGTGCTGCTGGCCTTTCTGCTCTATTACCGCGACTGGCTGCCGATTCTCTGTGCGGCCGCGGTCATCGCCGTGCATCACGTGGCGTTCTTCGCCCTGCAGCAGGGCGGCGCCGGGGTCTGGGTGGTGCGCGGCGACGGCGGCTGGCCGGTGATCTTCATCCACGCCGCCTACGTGGTGGCGGAAACCCTGGTGCTGCTGGTACTGGCCGTGCACGGTGCACGCGAGGCGGCGGCCAGCGAGGACCTGCAGCGCACCTCGGCGCACCTGCTGCGCGAGGGCGAGCCGGTCGACCTGGCCTACCGCAGCGGCGCCGGCAATCGCCTGGCGCAGCGCTTCAACCGCTTTCTCGGTTTGCTCGATCAACTGGTCAGCCGGGTGGTCGCCGCCGGCGGCGAGTTGCACGACACCAGCCGTCACCTGAGCCGCTCCACCGCCGAGCTGAACCAGTGCGCCGAGGCCCTGCTGGGGGCCACCGCGCAGATGGGCGGCGCCATCGAACAGCTGACCCAGGCCGTGGTGCAGGTCTCGGCGGATGCTGAGCAGGCCGCGCACACCGCGCAGCAGGCCGACCGCGACGCCAGCGCCGGGGCGCAGGCGATCGGCGCCACGCAGACCGGCATTCTCGAGCTGGAGCGCGACCTGCAGGGCGCCGCCGAGGTGGTGCAGGCCCTGGCCGACAGCAGCCAGCAGATCGGCCGGGTGCTCGAGGTGATCGGCGCGGTGGCGGAGCAGACCAACCTGCTGGCGCTCAACGCCGCCATCGAGGCGGCGCGCGCCGGCGAACAGGGCCGCGGTTTCGCCGTGGTCGCCGACGAGGTGCGCCAGCTGGCGCGGCGCACCCAGCAGGCCACCGGCGAGATTCGCGAGCTGATCGCCAGCCTGCAGCAGGGCAGCGCGCGGGCGGTGGCGGCGATGCAGGCCAGCCACGCCGGGGTGGCGCGCTGCGTCGGCTACACCGAGCAGACCGTCGACCTGCTGGGCAACGTGCACCGCTCGATCGAGGCCATCCAGTCCATCGGCGTGTCGACCCGCGAGCAACTGGCGGCGACCAGCGAGGTGGGGCGGCTGATTCAGCAGGTGCGCAGCATCGCCGACGACACCGCGCGCGATGCCCAGGAGGTGGCGCACGACAGCCAGCGCCTGGAGCAGCTGGCCGGCAACCTGGGCCAACTGTGCAGCGAATTCCATGTCAGCGGCGCGGCGCCGGTGGTCGCCGATGTCGAGGTGGTCGCCAGCGCCGAAGACTATCGCTTACAGCCGGCCTGAGCCTCAGGCCGGCGCCGGCTCGAAGCTGTCGGCCCGCGCCATCCGCCACATGCGTTCGTAGAACTCGCCGCCGATCTGCCCGCCGAGCAGCTCGCCGGGGGCGAGGAACACGTGCTGCTGGGAAAACAGCTTGATCTCGGTGGCGGACATGCGCTGCACCAGGTGCTTGGCGTCGATCTGCGCGGGGTGCTCGAGGCCGGCGGCGGCGAGCATCTCGGCCAGCGCCTTGAGCGTGTTGCGGTGGAAGTTGTGCACCCGCTGAGCCTTGTCCTCGACCACCAGGGCGCGCTGACGCAGCGGGTCCTGGGTGGCCACGCCGGTCGGGCACTTGTTGGTGTGGCAGCTCTGGCTCTGGATGCAGCCGATGGCGAACATGAAGCCGCGCGCCGAGTTGGCCCAGTCGGCGCCGATGGCCAGCACCCGGGCGATGTCGAAGGCGCTGACGATCTTGCCGCTGGCGCCGAGCTTGATCTGGTCGCGCAGCTTGCAGCCGACCAGGGTGTTGTGGACGAACAGCAGGCCCTCGCGCAGCGGCACCCCGAGGTGATCGGTGAACTCCAGCGGCGCCGCGCCGGTGCCGCCTTCCTTGCCGTCGACCACGATGAAGTCGGGCAGGATGCCGGTCTCCAGCATGGCCTTGGCGATGGCCATGAACTCCCAGGGATGGCCCAGGCAGAACTTGAAGCCCACCGGTTTGCCGCCGGAGAGTTCGCGCAGCCTGGCGATGAACTGCAGCAGCTCGATGGGGGTGGCAAAGGCGCTGTGGCGCGACGGCGAGATGCAGTCCTGGCCCATGGGCACGCCGCGGGTGCTGGCGATTTCCGCGGTGACCTTGTGCTTGGGCAGGATGCCGCCGTGGCCGGGCTTGGCGCCCTGGCTGAGCTTGATCTCGATCATCTTCACCTGCGGATCGCAGGCTTGGGCGGCGAAGCGTTCGGGGTCGAACTGGCCGTCGTCGGTGCGGCAGCCGAAGTAGCCGCTACCGAGCTCCCACACCAGGTCGCCGCCGTGCTCGCGGTGGTAGGGGCTGATGCTGCCTTCGCCGGTGTCGTGGTAGAAGTTGCCGAGCCTGGCGCCCTGGTTCAGCGCGCGGATGGCATTGGCGCTGAGCGAGCCGAAGCTCATCGCCGAGACGTTGAACAGCGAGGCCGAGTACGGCTGGCGGCACTGCCGCCCGCCGATCGGCACGCGAAAGCTGCAGGGGTCGCTCAACGGCGCCGGGCGCATGGAGTGGCTGATGAACTCGAAGCCGTTCTGGTACACGTCGCTCAAAGTGCCGAAGGGCTTGTCGGCACCCTCGTTCTTGGCCCGCGCGTAGACCAGCGAGCGCTGCGCGCGGGAGAACGGCAGCTGCTCGCTATCGCCTTCGAGCAGGTACTGGCGGATCTCCGGGCGGATGCCCTCGACCAGGTAGCGGATATTGCCCAGGATCGGGTAGTTGCGCCGCACCGCCTGGCGCGTCTGCAGCAGGTCGCCGATGCCGATCAGGCTGAGTGTGGCGGCGAGCAGGGTGAAGGGCCACAGCCATTCGTGCTGGAGAAAGGGCAGGCTGGCCAGGGTGAACAGCGCACAGAAGGCGAAAAAGGCGTAGCGGCTGAGTAGCGAGAGATTCATGTGGGCTCCGGCGTCCTGATGGCGCAAAGCTTCACTCTAGACGCCTGGCGCCAGTCCGGGTCAAGTCCGATGTGCATCGCGGTGGCTGCGCCGGGCCATCGCGCGCGTTCCTGGCAACCCCCTGCCTGTCGGCAGGGGGCGGGGGTTCAGCGGTTGACGCTCTTGAAGTTGTCGTCCGAAGGCTCCTTGGTATAGGCGCCGAGGTCGTGCACCAGCTTCGTGCTGCCGTTCATCAAGGTGCCGATGCGGCTGTCGGCGGTGCGCGCCGAGGCGGCCTGGTTGCTGCTGCCGCTGATCGGCGGCGGGTTGAAGCTGAATGACCAGAGGTAGTGCCAGACGGCGGCATTGTGCTTCTCGGTCTGCTGGGTGGCGTTGAAGTACCAGGGCTTGAGTTCGGTGAACGCGGTCATGTTCATCAGGCCGGTATTGGCGTCGCCGACGAACACCGTGCTGGTCACCGCCGAGGTGCGGTACGCCTCGAAGATCACCCCCTTGCCTTTCAGTTCGCTGACGTAGCTGCGGCACACTTCTCCGACCCAGCGATTGTTCAGCCAGCTCTTGGCCTGATTGGAATAGAAGGGATCGAGCAGGGCCACGCGCTTCGGCAGCAGGTGGCTGTTGAGGCTGCCGGCACTGACCGCATCGCTGATTTTCTTGGTCAGGACGATGGCCAGCTGGTTGCCCAGCGAGTGGCCGAGCAGGCGGATGTTGTTGCCGCTGTAGCTGGCCAGGTTGGCCTTGTAGTGATCGAACAGCAGGTCGCCGGCCGACTTGTTCGGACCGCTGCTGTAGACCCCGCTGCTGTTGCGCCAGCGCATGCCGCGCGGGCCGCTGGCGCTCCAGATCTTGGCTTCGGCGTCCTTCACCTCGCCCTCGTCGGCGAACTGGTTCCAGTACAGGATGCCGACATTGTAGCCGGCGACGAGCCAGGCATGGGCCAGGTCCAGATCCGGGCCGCCGGCATCCTTGCGGTTGAAGGTTTCGCGGTTTTTCCTCTGGGTAGCGCCGTTCTGCCAGCCGTGGATGTAGATGACGGTGGGTTTGCTGTTGCTGAAATAGGCATTGCTCTGGCCGGGCACGGCTTTCTGCCAGCTGTCGCCGTAGCCGAACCAGTACAGACCATGATCGAGGTTCTGGAAGGTGCTGTCGGGGAAGACGCCGACGGCGGCCTGGGTCAGGGAAGAGAAGCCCAGTACGAGCAGCAAGAGGAACTGGCGCATGGCGGGACCTTTTATTGTTATGAGGTGCCAGCAGCCTATAGATTGTCGGACAATTTCGAATCGCCCAAACGGGTGAGCGCTCCGCGCTTGGCGCCGCTGTGTGCGCCATGGCCCGTTGTGCTCATCTTTGCCTCAATAGCCGTTCTATTGTCCGCTAAACGCTTGTCAGCAGAGCGGACGAAGGCCCTGTGCCTGTGGCAAACTCAGCGGCCAGTAGCAGAACGTGGCAGCGTTCGGCCAGCCTTTTTACCACTTGGCCCTGTTGGCCAAGGTTCAGCGCATAACCGGCCGCTGCTTGCGGTCGAGAACAAGAGGAATGACCGTGCATAACGTCGTGATCAGTGGTACCGGCCTGTACACCCCGGCCAACAGCATTTCCAACGACGAACTGGTGGCATCCTTCAATGCCTACGTGCAGCAATTCAATGCCGACAACGCCGAGGCCATCGCCCGCGGCGAGGTCGAGGCGCTGACCGAGTCGAGCAGTGCCTTCATCGAGAAGGCCTCCGGGATCAAGAGCCGTTTCGTCATCGACAAGGCCGGCATCCTCGACCCGCAACGCATGGTGCCGCGCATCCCCGAGCGTTCCAACGAAGACTGGGGCATCCTCTGCGAGATGTCCGTGGCCGCGGCCAAGCAGGCGCTGGAGCGCGCCGGCAAGACCGTCGCCGACATCGACGGGGTGATAGTCGCCTGCTCCAACCTGCAGCGCGCCTACCCGGCGGTAGCCATCGAAGTGCAGGCCGCGCTCGGCATCGACGGCTGGGGCTACGACATGAACGTCGCCTGCAGCTCGGCCACCTTCGGCATCCAGGCCGCCACCAACGCTGTGCAGACCGGCCAGGCGCGGGCCATCCTGATGGTCAACCCGGAAATCTGCACCGGCCACCTGAACTTCCGCGACCGCGACAGCCACTTCATCTTCGGCGACGCCGCCACCGCGGTGATCATCGAGCGGGCCGACCTGGCCACCTCCCCGTATCAGTGGGACATCCTCGGCACCAAGCTGCTGACCCAGTTTTCCAACAACATCCGCAACAACTTCGGCTTCCTCAACCGCGCCGCGGAAGAGGGCGTGGGTGCCCGCGACAAGCTGTTCGTCCAGGAAGGCCGCAAGGTGTTCAAGGACGTCTGCCCGATGGTCGCCGAGCTGATCGCCGCGCACCTGGCGGAAAACCAGCTCAACGTCGGCGACGTCAAGCGCTTCTGGCTGCACCAGGCCAACCTCAACATGAACCTGCTGATCGCGCGCAAGCTGCTCGGCCGCGACGCCGAGCCCCACGAGGCGCCGGTGATCCTCGACACCTACGCCAACACCAGCTCGGCCGGTTCGGTGATCGCCCTGCACAAGCATCAGGACGACCTGGCCAGCGGCAGCCTCGGCGTGCTCAGCTCGTTCGGCGCCGGTTATTCCATCGGCAGCGTGATCCTGCGCAAGCGCTGATCCTGCCAACGCGGCTGCGGTGCGCGCGGCGCACCCTCGGGGAGAGCCATGACGGACGGCGATCTGCTGGAGCGTCTACTGGCCGGCGAGCAGCAGGCCTATCGCGAGCTGGTCGCCACCTACCAGGGGGCGATGCGTGCGGTGGCCTACGCCATAGTCGGCAGTCGCCATGCCGACGAGGTGGTGCAGGACGCCTGGCTCGCCGTGGTGCGCAGCCTGGAGGGCTTCCAGGGCCGTGCCAGCCTGAAGACCTGGCTGCTGACCATCACCGCCAACACCGCCAAGACCCGCCTCAAGCACAATCGTCGCGAGGTGCTGCTCGACGACCTGCCGGGCCCGCACGGCAGCGTCGGCGAGGAGCGTTTCTCCGATGACGGTCACTGGCTGCTGGCGCCGCATGCCTGGCACCAGGACAGCCCGGAGGCCCTGCTGACCGAGCGCGAGCTGCGCGAGTGCCTGGACAAGACCCTGGCCAGCCTGTCCGAACTGCAGGCCAGCGTGCTGGTGCTGCGCGAGCGTCAGGGCCTGGAGCTGGAGGCGATCTGTAATCTTCTCGACATCTCGCTCTCCAATGTCCGCGTGCTGCTGCATCGTGCGCGCCTGAAAGTCTTCGCCACCCTGGAGCATTTCGAGGAGACCGGGCAATGCTGAACTGCAAGGAACTGGTGGCCCAGTCCAGCGATTTTCTCGACGGCCAGCTGAGCCTGCGCCAGCGCCTGGCGGTGCGCGCGCACCTGGCCATGTGCGTGCGCTGCCGGCGTTTCATTCGCCAGCTGAAACTGACCCAGGCGGTGCTGCGCCAGCTGCCCGAGGCTGCCGTGCCCGAACTGGAGGCCCTGGCCGCGCGTCTGGCCGAGGCGCGGCGCAGAGGCGACTGAGGGCGCTAGGCCCGCGTACCTGTGCTCAGCTGCAGACCTGCGCGATGGCGCTGGCCAACTGCTCCAGGCGGCCGGCATCCAGCCCGGCGACGTTGGCGCGCCCGCTGCCGACCATATAGACGCTGAATTCCTCGCGCAGGCGCTGCACCTGCACGGGCGTCAGGCCGGTGTAGGAGAACATGCCGCGCTGCTCGGCGATATGCGCGAAGCGCTCGCTCAACCCGTGCGGCGCCAGCGCCTCCACCAGACCGCGGCGCAGGCTGGCCACGCGCAGGCGCATGCCTTCCAGTTCGTCCTGCCACAGCTTCCTGAGCTCGGCGTCGCCGAGAATCTCCGCCACCACCGCGGCGCCGTGGGCCGGCGGCGTCGACCACAGGTTGCGGGCGAGATAGGCCAGTTGGCTGCGGATATCGACGAGCTTGCCGGCATCGCCAGCGCAGACGATCAGCGCGCCGGTGCGCTCGCGGTACAGACCGAAGTTCTTCGAGCAGGAGCTGGTGATCAGCAGCTCCGGCAGTTCGGCGGCGAACAGGCGCACCGCCCAGGCGTCCTGCTCCAGGCCGTCGCCGAAGCCCTGGTAGGCGAAGTCGATCAAGGGCAGCAGCTCGCGCGCCTTGACCACCTCCAGCACGCGCTTGAAGTCGCGCGGGCCGAGGTCGAAGCCGGTGGGGTTGTGGCAGCAGGCGTGCAGCAGCACCACGTCGCCCTTGGGCAGGTGGGCCAGCGCCGCGATCATCGCCTCCACGTCCAGGCGGTTGTCGGCGCCGACGTAGGGGTAGTGGCCGACCTTGAGCCCGGCCTCGGCGAACAGCGTCTCGTGGATCGGCCAGGTCGGGTCGCTCAGCCAGATACCGCGTCCCGGCAGGCAGTGGCGGATGAAATCGCCGGCCAGGCGCAGGGCGCCGGTGCCGCCAGGCGTCTGCGTGGCGCCGGCGCGCTGGCCGGCCAGCAGCGGCGAGTCCGTGCCCAGCACCAGCCGGCTGAGGCGCTCGCCGAAGGCCGCATCGCCATGGCCGCCGACATAGGTCTTGGTCTGTTCGCTGTCGAGCAGGCGCTGCTCGGCCAGCGTGACCGCACGCGGAATCGGCGTCAGGCCCTGGGCGTCCTTGTACACGCCGACGCCCAGGTCCAGCTTGGCCGCGTTGCGGTCCTGGCGATAGGCCTCCATCAGGCTCAGGATCGGGTCGCCCGGCACCCGGGCGACGCTGGCGAAATGGCTCACTTGCGACCCTCGGCAGCGGCGGCCAGCAGGTCGGTGCGCGCGGCCATGATGAAGTCGTTGCGGTGCAGGCCACGCATCTCGTGGCTCCACCAGGTGACGGTGACCTTGCCCCATTCGGTGAGCAGGGCCGGGTGATGGCCGACTTCCTCGGCGATGGCGCCGACCGCGTTGGTGAAGGCCAGGGCGTGGCGGAAGTTCTTGAACAGGTACACGCGCTCCAGCTCCATATGGTCGCCGCGTACCTCGATGTTCCAGTCCGGAATCTCGCGGATCAGTTCGGCCAGTTCTTCATCGGACACCTTCGGCGCATCGGCGCGGCAGGCTTCGCATTGGGCTTGGGCAAGGCTCATGGGTTTTCTCCTGATTTTTTGTAGCCCGGATGAAATCCGGGGTCATGTCTGCGGGCGATCCCGGATTTCATCCGGGCTACTCGCCCCAGAGTTCCAGGGTGAGCGTAGGTTGGGTTGAGCTTGCGAAGCCCAACAGGGAGCGCGTAGCGCTCCGCTCGACATTGCTCGGCTAACGCAATGTTGGGCTTCGCCGGCTCAACCCAACCTACAGGATGGTCAGGCCGCCTTGGGCGGAAACTTCGGCGCGTGCAGGCCCATCCGCATGGCCTGGTGCACCAGCGCCATGATGTCCTGGTGGGCCAGCTCGAACAGGCGCTTGAGCTCGGGCAGGACGAAATACAGCGGCTGCAGGATGTCGATGCGGTAGGGCGTGCGCATCGCCTCCAGCGGGTCGAAGGCCTGGTGCTCGGGCGCGTCGGACAGGGCGTAGAGGGTCTCCTTCGGCGAGGAGAGGATGCCGCCGCCGTAGATGCGCCGGCCGGCCGGGGTGTCGACCAGGCCGAACTCGATGGTCAGCCAGTACAGCCGCGCCAGGTACACGCGCTCTTCCTTGCTCGCCTGCAGGCCGAGCTTGCCGTAGGTGTGGGTGAATTCGGCGAACCAGGGGTTGGTCAGCAGCGGGCAGTGGCCGAAGATCTCGTGGAAGATGTCCGGCTCCTGCAGGTAGTCCAATTCTTCCGGGGTGCGGATAAAGGTGGCCACCGGAAACTGCTTGCTGGCCAGCAGCTCGAAGAAGGTCTGGAACGGGATCAGCGCCGGCACCCGCGCCACCCGCCAGCCGGTGCTGGCCTCGAGCACCCGGTTGATCTCGCCGAGCTGGGGGATGCGCTCCAGCGGCAGGCCGAGCTGTTCGATGCCGTCCAGGTATTCCTGGCAGGCGCGGCCTTCGATCACCTTCAACTGGCGGGTGATCAGGGTGTTCCACACCTGGTGCTCGGCGTCGGGGTAGTGGATAAAACCGCTGTCGTCCGGTTCCCGGGCCAGGTACTGCGTGCCTTTCATCGATGCCTCCTGCGGGGGCTGTTGTTCTTGTCTTGGACAAAGAAGTAACCCGAGTGCGTGGACAGGGGCAGGGGCGGGCAGGGGGAGGGGCGGCAGTGGAACGGGCTAACCCGTAAAGAATGGATTACGGTGTCGGCGAAATCGCCGACTATCGCCTTGTCGCTGCGCTAGGCTGTCACATATTCTTGACGAAAATTACGCCGCCCGCGTCGATTTTCTCGCGGGGCGGCCCATAACAAGACAGACACGAGCCTTGCCATGCGTATCAAAGTCCACTGCCAGAACCGCGTCGGCATCCTGCGCGACATCCTCAACCTGCTGGTCGACTACGGCATAAACGTCGCCCGTGGCGAGGTCGGCGGCGAGCAGGGCAACGCCATCTACCTGCACTGCCCGAACCTGATCAACCTGCAGTTCCAGTCGCTGCGGCCCAAATTCGAGGCCATCCCCGGGGTGTTCGGCGTCAAGCGCGTCGGCCTGATGCCCAGCGAACGGCGCCACCTGGAGCTCAATGCGCTGCTCGGCGCGCTGGATTTTCCGGTGCTGTCGATCGACATGGCCGGCAGCATAGTGGCGGCCAACCGCAGCGCCGCCCAACTGCTCGGCGTGCGCGTCGACGAGGTGCCGGGCATGGCGTTGTCACGCTACGCCGAGGACTTCGACCTGCCCGAGCTGGTGCGCGCCAACAAGGCGCGGATCAACGGCCTGCGGGTGAAGATCAAGGGCGACGTGTTCCTCGCCGATATCGCCCCGCTGCAGAACGAGCACGACGACAGCGAGGCGCTGGCCGGCGCGGTGCTGACCCTGCACCGCGCCGACCGGGTCGGCGAGCGCATCTACCACGTGCGCAAGCAGGAGCTGCGCGGCTTCGACAGCATCTTCCAGAGCTCGAAGGTGATGGCCGCGGTGGTCAAGGAGGCGCGGCGCATGGCGCCGCTGGACGCGCCGCTGCTGATCGAGGGCGAGACCGGCACCGGCAAGGAGCTCTTGGCCCGTGCCTGCCACCTGGCCAGCCCGCGCGGCCAGTCGCCCTTTATGGCGCTCAACTGCGCCGGGCTGCCGGAGTCCATGGCCGAGACCGAGCTGTTCGGCTACGGCCCCGGCGCCTTCGAGGGCGCGCGCCCGGAAGGCAAGCTCGGCCTGCTGGAGCTGACCGCCGGCGGCACGCTGTTTCTCGACGGTGTCGGCGAGATGAGCCCGCGCCTGCAGGCCAAGCTGCTGCGCTTTCTGCAGGACGGCTGCTTCCGCCGCGTCGGCAGCGACGAGGAGGTCTATCTGGACGTGCGGGTGATCTGCGCCACCCAGGTCGACCTGTCCGAGCTGTGCGCCCGCGGCGAGTTTCGCCAGGACCTCTATCACCGCTTGAACGTTCTCTCGCTGCATATTCCGCCGCTGCGCGAATGCCTGGATGGGCTGACGCCGCTGGTGGAGCACTTCCTCGACCAGGCCAGCCGGCAGATCGGCTGCGCGCTGCCCAAGCTGGCGCCGGCGGTGCTGGACAAGCTGGCTCACTACCATTGGCCGGGCAACGTGCGGCAGCTGGAGAACGTGCTGTTCCAGGCGGTGTCGCTGTGCGACGGTGGCACGGTCAAGGCCGAGCACATCCGCCTGCCGGACTACGGCGCGCCGCAGCCCCTGGGCGAGTTCTCGGTGGAAGGCAGCCTCGACGACATCCTCGGGCGCTTCGAGAAGGCGGTGCTGGAGCGGCTGTACCACGATCATCCGAGCAGCCGCCAACTGGGCAAGCGCCTCGGCGTGTCGCACACCACCATCGCCAACAAGCTGCGCCAGCATGGGTTGGGCAAGGAGTAGGGGGAAGGGGCGTAGGGTGCGCCGCGCGCACCGACATCCCACTGGTCCGGTGGGTGCCCACGGCTTTGGTGCGCACGGCGCACCCTACGATGTCGCGACAGCGATACGCGTCTAATCCACCCGGCCGCCGCGCCAGGCCGCGACCACGCGCTCGCGCATGGCCCGGCGGTCCTGCAGGCGATCGATCATCCGTTCCGCCAACTCGATCCAGTAAGGGGCCGCTGCGGCCTGTGCCACGCACAGGCGCGAGGCCAGATTGGCCCAGGCACGCGGCAGGCGCGGCGGGCGTGCGGCGAAACCACCGTCGCGGTCGCGCGCCAGGTAGCGCACGCGGCGGATGCCAGCCAGCAGGATGCGGCCATGGCACATCAGGCAGGGCTCGAGGCTGACGTAGAGGGTCAGGCCGCTGCGGTCGAGCTGCGGGTGCTCGGCTTCGAGCTGATCGAGCACCTGCATCTCGGCATGCGCGGCGCTGGCGTAATGCCCGGCGAACACCTGATTGCGGCCGCTGCACAGCAGTTCACCGGCGTCATCGACCAGCACTGCGCCGACCGCGTAACAGCCTTCTTCCAATGCCAGCAGCGCCTGCTCGCAGCACAGTCTGGCCCAGGTATCGTCGGCACGGGTAACCGCTGGCGCCTGCTGCAGCAGGGCGAGATGCTCTGGCTTCATGGGGCTTTTCCTCGCAATTCGACGGACATTATGGCCGCCCCCAAGGTCGCTGCTGCCCTACGACCTTGGTGCAATAGGCGCCACTGCCCGCTGCGGCGACACTGCGCTCGTCCCGATCATCCTGCGTGATTTGGGTGCAAGCGTTTCCGCATTCCTTTCGAGGAATGCCTTGAATGGGCGGGCGACCTCAGGGTCGCCCTTTTTTTATCCCAGATCCGCTCGCTGATCCGGTTCTAGACGCCCTGATTCAGGCGATCGATCAGCGCCCGCACGCTGCCCGGCAGGGCATCCAGCTCGCGCACCAGCATGCTGCGCTCGCGCACCGCCCAGGCTTCGTCCAGCTGCAGGATGGCCAGTCGCATGGTGCGGCTGTGCCGGCGTGCGGCCGACTCGGGGATGATGCCGATGCCGACGCCGCCCTCGATCATCCGGCAGATCGCCTCGAAGCTCGATACCTGGATACGCAGCGCCAGCGTGCCGCCGAGTCTTTCCACCTGTTCACGCAGGAAGCTCAGCAAGGTGCTGCCCTCGTGCAGGCCGATATGCTGGTAGGCGAGGGTGTCGCCGAGGTTGACCGTCTGCCGCTCGGCCAGCGGGTGGCCCAGCGGCACCGTCAGCACCAGACGGTCGGTGCTGAAGTGCAGCACCTGCAGACCCGGCGCCTGCACGGGGCCGGCGATGATGCCGAGATCCGCCGCGCCATCCAGCACGCCACGCACGATGTCGCGGCTCAGGCGCTCCTGCAGGTCGACGGTGACGCCGGGGCGTTCGGCGAGAAAACCGGCCAGCACCTCGGGGAGGAATTCGGTCACCGCCGTGGTGTTGGCGAAGATGCGGATATGCCCGGCGGCGTCGGTACCGTATTCGGTGAACTCGCTTTTCAGGTAGTCCACCTGGCGCATGATCAGCCGCGCATGCTGCAGCAGGCGCTGGCCGGCCGGGGTCAGCTCGACGCCGCGGCTGTCACGATAGAGCAGGCGGCTGCCGAGCTGGCTTTCCAGCGCCTTGATCCGCGCGCTGGCGGCGGCCGGCGAAAGGAAGGCCTTGCGCGCGCCCTGGGTCAGGCTGGGCGACTCGGCGATATGGATGAATAGGCGCAGGTCGGGCAGATCGAAATGCATGGTGGCCATTTCCTGAGGTCATTCGTAGGAGCCTGCTTGCGGGCGATCACTGGCGATCTGTAAAGCATCGCCCGCAAGCGGGCTCCTACAGGATTGGCGTTAAGCATATCCGAACGCTGGTTTAAATAAATGCGGATTCTCTGAACGCAGGCGGCGTCGCATGCTCCAGCTCACACAAGAACCGAGCTGGAACCTGCCCCATGAGTGACTCTGCTTTCTCTGCCTGGATCGGCCGTAGCGAAGAGGCCCACGATCAACTCAGCCGCAACCTGGTCAAGCGCATTGCCGCCACCCTCGGCGAGGCCACGCCGGCCCATGGCGAGGCGCTGCCGCCGCTGTGGCACTGGGCCTTCTTCCAGGAGCCCATTGCCGAGAGCGGCCTGGGTGAGGACGGCCACCCGGCGCGCGGCGGCTTTCTGCCGCCGGCCGACAACCGCAATCGTATGTGGGCCGGCGGCCGCGTCGAGTTCATCCAGCCGCTGCGCGTCGGTGGCGAAGCCAGCCGGGTGTCGACCATCAAGCACATCGAGGAAAAGCACGGCCGTACCGGCGCGCTGCTGTTCGTCACTGTGCAGCACGACTACCTGCAGGACGGCGAGCTGGCCATCCGCGAGGAGCAGGACATCGTCTACCGCGAGCCGAGCCCGCCCAAGGCCAGCAGTGGCGAGCCGCTGGTGGCCGGCGATTGGCGCGAGGCGGTGACCCCCAGCAGCACCCTGCTGTTTCGTTACAGCGCGGTGACCTTCAACGGCCACCGCATCCACTACGACTGGCCCTATGTCACCGAGACCGAAGGCTACGGCGGCCTGGTGGTGCACGGCCCGCTGATCGCCACGCTCAACCTGCGCGCCTTCTGCCGTGCCAACCCGCAGGCGCGTCTGCGCCGCTTCGCCTACCGCGGCCTGCGCCCGCTTATTTCGCCGCAGCCGTTCGAGGTCGGTGGGCGTATCGGCGCGGCCGGCCAGGCCGAGCTGTGGGCGGGTGACCAGGCCGGCCTGGCGCAGCGCGCGGAAGTGCAATTCGACTGATTTCGTCTGGCCCGAATGTGAAGCGGGCCATGGCTGACCGAGGACCTGAGATGAACCCCAACCACAACGAAGAACTCAACGCCATCCGTGAAGGCGTACGCGCCCTCTGTGCGCAATTCCCTGCCGAGTACTGGCGCAAGATCGACGAGGAGAAGGGCTTTCCCGAGGCCTTCGTCAGCGCCATGACCGAGGCCGGCTGGCTGTCGGCGATGATCCCGGAAGAGTACGGCGGTTCGGGCCTGGGCCTGGCCGAGGCCTCGGTGATCCTCGAGGAGGTCAATCACTGCGGCGGCAACTCCGGCACCATCCACGGGCAGATGTACAACATGTTCACCCTGCTGCGTAACGGCAGCGAGGAGCAGAAGCGCCACTACCTGCCCAAACTCGCCAGCGGCGAACTGCGCCTGCAATCGATGGGCGTGACCGAGCCGACCACCGGCACCGACACCACCAAGATCAAGACCACCGCCGTGCGCCAGGGCGACAAGTACGTGATCAACGGCCAGAAGGTGTGGATCTCGCGCGTGCAGCATTCCGACCTGATGATCCTGCTGGCGCGCACCACGCCGCTGGCCGAGGTGCAGCGCAAGTCCGAAGGCATGTCGATCTTCCTGGTCGACCTGCGTGAAGCCATCGGCAACGGCCTGACCGTGCAGCCGATCGCCAACATGGTCAACCACGAGACCAACGAGTTGTTCTTCGACAACCTGGAGATTCCCGCCAGCAGCCTGATCGGCGAGGAGGGCAAGGGTTTCCGCTATATCCTCGACGGCCTCAACGCCGAGCGCACACTGATCGCCGCCGAGTGCATCGGCGATGGCCGCTGGTTCATCGAGAAGTCCGCGCAGTACGCCCGCGACCGCGTGGTGTTCGGCCGGCCCATCGGCCAGAACCAGGGCGTGCAGTTCCCCATCGCCGAGGCGCATATCGAGATCGAGGCCGCCGACCTGATGCGCTGGCGCGCCTGCGAGGAATACGACGCCGGGCGCAACGCCGGGGCGGCGGCCAACATGGCCAAGTACCTGGCGGCCAAGGCCAGCTGGGAGGCGGCCAACGCCTGCCTGCAGACCCACGGCGGCTTCGGTTTCGCCAACGAATACGACGTCGAGCGCAAGTTCCGCGAAACCCGCCTGTACCAGGTGGCGCCGATCTCCACCAACCTGATCCTGTCGTACGTGGCCGAGCACCTGCTCGAGCTGCCGCGCAGCTTCTGAGGAGCAAGTTATGAGCGCAGATACTCAGAAGCTTGCGGCCTTTCTTGCCGACCTCTCTTACGAGCAGATCCCCGCGCACGTGCTGGATCGCAGCGAAGACCTGTTCCTCGACTGGCTGGGTTCGGCCCTGGCCAGCGAGGGCGCCCGGCCCATTCCGCTGTTCGAGGCCTATGCGCAGCAGATGGGCCCGGCCGATGGCCCGGCGCGCATCCTGGTCAATGGCCGGGGCACCTCGGCGTACTTCGCCGCGCTGGTCAACGGCGCCTCGTCGCACCTGGTGGAGCAGGACGACCTGCACAACAGCTCGGTGCTGCACCCGGCTACCGTGGTGTTCCCGGCCGCCCTGGCGGCGGCGCAGGACCTGGGCAAGTCCGGGCGTGAGCTGCTGCTGGCCTCGGTGGCCGGCTACGAGGCGGGCATCCGCATCGGCGAGTTTCTCGGCCGTTCGCACTACCGCATCTTCCACACCACGGCCACCGTCGGCACCCTGGCCGCCGCGGTGGCGGTCGGCAAGCTGCTGGACTTCGACCAGCAGCAGTTCGTCCATCTGCTCGGCAATGCCGGTACCCAGGCCGCCGGGCTGTGGGAATTCCTGCGCGACGCCGCCGATTCCAAGCAACTGCACACCGCCAAGGCCGCGGCCGATGGCCTGCTGGCGGCCTACTTCACCGAGCAGGGCCTGACCGGCGCGCAGAACATCCTCGAAGGCGAGCAGGGCATGGCCGCCGGCATGTCCCGCGACGCCGACCCAAGCAAGCTGTCGGATCGCCTCGGCCGGCGCTGGGCGCTGGTGGAAACCTCGTTCAAGTTTCACGCCTCCTGCCGCCACACCCATCCGGCGGCTGATGCGTTGCTCGACCTGATGCAGCGCGAAGGTTTGCGCCACCAGCAGATCGAGCGCGTCATCGCCCGCGTGCATCAGGGCGCCATCGATGTGCTCGGCCGCGTGGCCGTGCCGCAGACCGTGCACCAGGCCAAGTTCTCCATGGGCACCGTGCTCGGCCTGATCGCCGTGCATGGCAGCGCGCAACTGACCGAGTTCGAGAAGCTGTCGCTGACCGACGCCGACGTCGCGGCATTTCGCGACAAGGTGCAGATGCGCCTGGACCCAGAGGTGGATGTGGCCTACCCGCAGCGCTGGCTGGGCCGCGTCGAGGTGATCACCACGGATGGCCGCACCCTGCGCGGCGCCATCGACGAGCCCAAGGGCGACCCGGGCAACAGCCTCAGCCGCAGCGAGCTGGAAGACAAGTTCCGCCGCCTGCTGGCCTTCGCCGGCAAACGCAGCAGTGACGAGGCGGGTGTGCTGATCGAGCGGGTCTGGCGCCTGCGCGAGACCGATGACCTGAGCCAGCTGGCCTGACCGAGGACGCGCACATGAACAACGCACAACAACCCCGGCCACTGGATGGCATCACCGTGGTCAGCCTGGAACACGCCATCGCCGCGCCGTTCTGCACCCGTCAGCTCGCCGACCTCGGCGCGCGGGTGATCAAGGTCGAGCGTCCCGGCAGCGGCGACTTCGCCCGCGGCTACGACGAGCGGGTCAGCGGCCTGGCCTCGCACTTCGTCTGGACCAACCGCTCCAAGGAAAGCCTGACCCTCGACCTCAAGCAGGACGACGCCATGCAGGTGTTGGACAGCCTGCTGGCCGGCGCCGACGTGCTGGTGCAGAACCTCGCCCCCGGCGCCGCGGCGCGCATGGGCCTGGCGTTCGAGGCGCTGCACGAGCGCTTTCCCCAGCTGATCGTCTGCGACATCTCCGGCTACGGCGAGGGCGGCCCGTACGAGCAGAAGAAGGCCTACGACCTGCTGATCCAGAGCGAGGGCGGCTTTCTCTCCGTCACCGGCGGGCCGGGCGAGGAGGAGATGGCCAAGGCCGGCTGCTCCATCGCCGATATCGCCGCCGGCATGTACGCCTATACCGGCGTGCTCTCGGCATTGATGCTGCGCGGCAAGACCGGCGTCGGCAGCCGCGTTGACGTGTCGATGCTGGAAAGCCTGGTGGAGTGGATGGGCTACCCGCTGTACTACGCCTACGACGGCGCCACGCCACCGCCGCGCGCCGGCGCCGCGCACTCGACCATCTATCCCTACGGCCCGTTCCCGGCCGGCGACGGCGGCACGGTGATGCTCGGTCTGCAGAACGAGCGCGAGTGGCAGGCGTTCTGCGCCAAGGTGCTGGAGCAGCCGGCGCTGGCCGGTGACGAGCGCTTTTCCGCCAACTTCAAGCGTTCGGCCAACCGCGCCGAGCTGCGCGCCATCATCGTCGACGCCTTCTCCCGCCTGAGCGCGGCGCAGGTGATCGAACGCCTGGAGCAGGCGCAGATCGCCAATGCCCAGGTCAACGACATGGCTGGCGTCTGGGCCCATCCGCAGCTTAAGGCGCGCCAGCGCTGGCGCCAGGTCGACAGCCCCAGCGGCAGCCTGCCGGCCTTGCTGCCGCCGGGGCGCAACAGCGCCTTCGAACCGCGTATGGATGCCGTCCCGGCGCTGGGCCAGCACACCGATGCGCTGCTCGCCGAGCTGGGCTACGCCGCCGGTGATATCCAGCGCCTGCATCAGCGGGGGGCCGTATGAGCCATTCCGTTATCCGCAGCGCCCTGTTCGTGCCGGCGAGCCGCCCGGAGCGCATCCCCAAGGCGCTGGCCGTGGGTGCCGACGCGGTCATCGTCGATCTGGAAGACGCCGTGCAGGAGAGCCTGAAGGTCGAGGCGCGGGCCCATCTCGAAGCCTTCCTCACGGCCAACCCTGAAGCGCGGATGCTGGTGCGGATCAACGCCCCCGAACATGCCGGGCACGGCGCCGATATCGAACTCTGCGGCCGTCATGCCGGTGTCGTCGGCGTGCTGTTGCCCAAGGTGGAAAGTGCCGCCCAGGTCGCACGGGTGGTGGCCTGCGGCAAGCCGGTGTGGCCGATCATCGAGAGTGCGGCGGGGTTGCTGGCGCTGGCGGAAATCGCCCGCGGCGAGGGCGTCGAGCGCCTGTCCTTCGGCGCCCTCGACCTGGGCCTGGATCTCGGGCTCGCCAGCGGCAGCGCCGGTGCCGAACGCATCCTCGACCAGGCCCGTTATGCCTTGCTGCTGCATTCGCGCACGGCAGGCCTGGCCGCGCCGCTCGACAGCGTATTTCCCGCCATCGAGGACCGCGACGGCCTGGCCCGCACCGCGCGCGATGCCCGCGACATGGGCTTCGACGGTTTGCTGTGCATCCACCCGACCCAGGTGGCGATCGTCCACGACGCCTTGCGCCCGACGGACCAGGAGCTGGCCTGGGCCCGTCGCCTGATGGCAGCGGCCAGCAGCGGCGAAGGCGTGTTCGTGGTCGACGGCCAGATGGTCGACGCCCCGGTGCTGGGCCGTGCCCGTCGTCTGCTGCAACGCGCCGGCGAGAGCCCGGCCTGAACACCGGTCGGCGGCGCTGCGTCGCCGGCCCCTTCGTCCCACGTACCGACCTACAACAACAACGAGGTAACGTCATGTTCAAACTCACCGCCAAGGCGCTCGTCTGCGCTGCCATCCTCTCCTGTGCCGGGCTGGTTCAGGCTGCCGAGGAACCCATCCTCATCAAGTTCGCCCATGTGGTGGCGGACAACACGCCCAAGGGCCAGGGCGCGCTGCTGTTCAAACAGCTGGCCGAAGAGCGCCTGCCGGGCCGGGTCAAGGTGGAGGTCTACCCCAATTCCTCGCTGTTCGGCGACGGCAAGGAAATGGAGGCGCTGCTGCTCGGCGACGTGCAGCTGCTGGCGCCGTCCCTGGCCAAGTTCGAGCAGTACGCCAAGCCGGTGCAGATCTTCGACCTGCCGTTTCTGTTCGACGACATGGCCGCGGTCGATCGCTTCCAGGGCGGCCCGGCCGGCCGTGCGCTGCTGACCTCCATGGAGGACAAGAACATCACCGGCCTTGCCTATTGGCATAACGGTCTGAAGATCATGTCCGCCAACAAGCCGCTGCATGAGCCGAAGGATGCCCGCGGTCTGAAGTTCCGCGTGCAGGCATCGGCAGTGCTCGAGGAGCAGTTCAAGGCGGTGCGCGCCAACCCGCGCAAGATGAGCTTCGCCGAGGTCTACCAGGGCCTGCAGACCGGCGTGGTCAATGGCACCGAGAACACCTGGTCGAACTACCAGAGCCAGAAGGTGCACGAGGTGCAGAAGTACATGACCGAGTCCGACCATGGCCTGATCGACTACATGGTGATCACCAACACCCGTTTCTGGAAGGGCCTGCCCGATGACGTGCGCGGCGAGCTGGAGGCGATCATGGCCGAGGTCACCGTCGAGGTGAACCGCCAGGCCGATGCGCTGAACCAGAGCGCCAAGCAGGCCATCGCCGCGGCCGGCACCACCGAGATCATCGAGCTGACCCCGGCGCAGCGCGCGCAGTGGCGCGAGGCCATGCGCCCGGTGTGGAAGAAGTTCGAGGGCGAGATCGGCGCCGAGCTGATCCAGGCTGCCGAGGCGTCGAACCGCCCCTGACACCTGAAAAACTGCCGCAAGACCATGGTCTTAGAGCGGTAAGACCATGGTCGAATGGCCACACGAAGGGTCGGGGGATACAAAAGGCAGCATAAAAAAACAACTCGCCATCGAGGTATATCCATGAGTGCTGCGTCTCTTTATCCCGTGAGCCCGGAAGCGGCCGCCAGGACCCTGACCGACGAGGCCACCTACAAGGCCATGTACCAACAGTCGGTGGTCAACCCCGACGGTTTCTGGCGCGAGCAGGGCAAACGCCTCGACTGGATCAAGCCCTACACCAAGGTCAAGCAGACCTCCTTCGACGATCACCACGTCGACATCAAGTGGTTCGCCGACGGCACCCTCAACGTCTCCTACAACTGCCTGGACCGTCACCTGGAAGAGCGGGGCGATCAGGTGGCGATCATCTGGGAAGGCGACGACCCGGCCGAGCACCAGGAAATCACCTACCGCCAGCTGCACGAGCAGGTGTGCAAGTTCGCCAACGCCCTGCGTGGCCAGGACGTGCACCGCGGCGACGTGGTGACCATCTACATGCCGATGATCCCCGAGGCGGCGGTGGCCATGCTGGCCTGCGCACGCATCGGCGCCATCCACTCGGTGGTGTTCGGCGGCTTCTCGCCGGAGGCCCTGGCCGGGCGCATCATCGACTGTAAGTCGAAGGTGGTGATCACCGCCGACGAAGGCGTGCGCGGCGGCAAGAAGGTGCCGCTGAAAGCCAACGTCGACGACGCGCTGACCAACCCGGAAACCCACAGCGTGCAGAAGGTCATCGTGGCCAAGCGCACCGGCTCGGCGATCAAGTGGAACCAGCACCGCGACATCTGGTACGAAGACCTGATGAAGGTCGCCGGCAGCGTCTGTGCGCCGAAGGAAATGGGCGCCGAGGAGCCGCTGTTCATCCTCTATACCTCCGGCTCCACCGGCAAGCCCAAGGGCGTGCTGCACACCACCGGTGGCTACCTGGTGTATGCCTCGCTGACCCACGAGCGGGTGTTCGACTACCGCCCGGGCGAGGTGTTCTGGTGCACCGCCGACATCGGCTGGGTCACCGGCCACACCTACCTGATCTACGGCCCGCTGGCCAACGGCGCCACCACCCTGATGTTCGAGGGTGTGCCGAACTACCCGGACGTCACCCGCGTGGCTAAGATCATCGACAAGCACAAGGTCAACATCCTCTACACCGCGCCGACCGCGATCCGCGCCATGATGGCCGAGGGCAAGGCCGCCGTGGCCGGCGCCGACGGCTCCAGCCTGCGCCTGCTCGGTTCGGTCGGCGAGCCGATCAACCCCGAGGCCTGGCACTGGTACTACGAGAACGTCGGCCAGAGCCGCTGCCCGATCGTCGATACCTGGTGGCAGACCGAAACCGGCGCCTGCCTGATGACCCCGCTGCCAGGTGCCCACGCGATGAAGCCGGGCTCCGCCGCGCGGCCGTTCTTCGGCGTGCAGCCGGCTCTGGTGGACAACCTGGGCAACATCATCGAAGGGCCGGCCGAAGGCAACCTGGTGATCATCGACTCCTGGCCGGGCCAGGCGCGCACCCTGTACGGCGACCACGACCGCTTCGTCGACACCTACTTCAACACGTTCAAGGGCATGTACTTCACCGGCGACGGCGCGCGCCGCGACGAGGACGGCTACTGGTGGATCACCGGCCGGGTCGACGACGTGCTCAACGTCTCGGGGCACCGCATGGGCACCGCCGAGGTGGAAAGCGCCATGGTCGCCCACCCGAAAGTCGCCGAGGCCGCCGTGGTCGGCGTGCCGCACGACATCAAGGGCCAGGGCATCTACGTCTACGTCACCCTCAACGCCGGCGAGGAGGCCAGCGAGCAGCTGCGTCAGGAGCTGCGCAACTGGGTGCGCAAGGAAATCGGCCCGATCGCCACCCCGGACGTGATCCAGTGGGCACCGGGCCTGCCCAAGACCCGCTCGGGCAAGATCATGCGCCGTATCCTGCGCAAGATCGCCACCGCCGAATACGATGCTCTCGGCGACATCTCCACGCTGGCCGATCCCGGCGTGGTGCAGCACCTCATCGACACGCATCGGCAGATGCAAGCCGCCTGCGCCTGATCGGCTACGGCAACCCGAAAGCCCCGCCCGGCCACAAGCCCGGCGGGGCTTTCGTTTTGGGCGGGGTTGGCCTTCGCCAGCGGCTTTGGCAGGGGGGGGCGAAGGCTTGGTGCTGACTTGCCAGGGGGCGTGATAGATAAGGGCTAAGTTGTACATAGAGAATATCTTGTACAATTATTGTATCGATATGCATAATGGCGCTGTGCCATTTTTGCGCTGGCCATCGCCATGGATGCCGTTTCTGTCGGCGCTCCGAGCATTGCCGAGGGCCGTTAGCCCCGGCGCACTGTCTGCCCCTTGCGACTCAGAGGTCTCCATGTTTGCCAATCTCAGCATTTCCCAGAAGCTGTATGCGGGTTTCGGCGTCGTCCTGCTGATCATCCTGATTCTGGTGTTGTCGACCTGGCGCGGTTTTGCCGAGGTCGACAGCACGGTCAAGCGCAATATCCACACCTACGATGTGCTCAACGCGTCGGCCTCGCTGCTGACCAGCCTGATCAATATCGAGACCGGCATGCGCGGTTTCGCCATCACCGGCGGCGAGCAGTTTCTCGCACCGCTGAACGAGGGCGAGCGCAGCTTTCAGCAACACCTCGCGCAACTGCGCCGTCTGACCGCCGACAACCCCAAGCAGCAGCAGCGCCTGAGCCAGTTGCAGGCCCTGCACGATCAGTGGGCGCGCGAGGATATCCACGGCAACGTCGAGCTACGCCGCCAGGTGGTGGCCGGTGCGCAGTCGATGGAGGCGGTTATCGCGCAGATCAGCGCGGGGCGCGACAAGGCCAAGATGGACGCCATGCGCCAGCTGCTGGCCGATCTGCAGGCCGAGGAGAACGGTCTGCTCGCGCAGCGCAACCTCGCCATGCAGGCGGCCAAGTCGTCGTCGCTGGTAACTCTGCTGAGCGGTGGGCTGATTGCTGCGGTGCTCGCCATCAGCGTCGCCTTCGCCCTGTCGCGCAGCATCGCCGGACGCCTGCAGCCGGTCGTCGACGTGGCGCGCAGCATCGCCGAGGGGCGTCTCGATGCGCGTATCGAGCGCGCCGGCCGCGACGAGATCGGTGTGCTGCTGGACGCCTTCGCCACCATGCAGGAGCGCCTGCGCGAGATGATCGGGCAGATCCGCAGCGGCGCCGAGCAGCTGGTCGGCGCCGCGCAGAACATCTCCAGCGCCGCCAGCCAGTTGTCGGTGTCCACTCAGGAGCAGTCCCACGCGGCGTCCAGCATGGCCGCCACGGTGGAGGAGCTGACCGTCAGCATCAACCATGTCGCTGACAACGCCAACGAGGCCCACAGCCTGTCCAGCGAGTCGGGCCGGCAGTCGTCGGAAGGCGGTACGGTGATCCAGCACACCCTGTCGAGCATGCGGCGCATCGCCGACACCGTGCAGGGCGCGGCCGCGCAGATCGGCGAGCTGGGCCAGCACTCGGACCAGATTTCCTCCATCGTCAACGTGATCAAGGCGATCGCCGACCAGACCAACCTGCTGGCGCTCAACGCGGCCATCGAGGCGGCACGGGCCGGCGAGCAGGGGCGCGGTTTCGCCGTGGTGGCCGACGAGGTACGCCTGCTGGCGCAACGCACGGCCAATTCCACCCAGGAGATCACCGAGATGATCAAGAAGATCCAGAACGGCACGCGCAATGCGGTGGGCAACATGGAGGTCGGCGTGCAGCAGGTCAGCAGCGGAGTGGAGCAGGCCAGCCAGGCCGGCGACGCCATCGTCAGCATCCGCGAAGCTTCGGGGCGCGTGGTCGGCGTGGTCGATCAGATTTCCCTGGCGCTGCGCGAACAGACGGTGGCCAGCCAGGACGTGGCGCGCAACGTCGAGCGCATCGCGCAGATGTCGCAGCAGAACAGCGAGGCGGTGGCGGATACCTCGCGTACTGCCCAGGCCCTTCAGCAGTTGGCGCTGTCTCTGGAAAAACAGGTAGCCTTCTTCCGGCTCTGATGGCGCGGAGCAGGCTATCCTCCGTCTGTCGGTCGCGGCGGTGCGCCATCCGGGCCGAGGCGTTGTGCTTTTGTCAGTTACGAAGTGCCGGGCTTCAGCGACGGGCCCGCGCCAACAGTGGTCTTCGCCCCTGACCAGGATGCTCCCATGAACAGTGACAGCCAGAGTTTCTTCCCCCAACCCTTTCGCCCGCTCGGCTGCGCCGAGTGCCGCAACCCCGAGGCGCTGGGGTTCGACTTCACCATGGCCTTTCAGCTGATTCTGGATGTCGAGGAGCGGCGCCCCTTCGCCTATGAGGCGCTGGTGCGCGGCGTCAACGGCGAGTCGGCGGGGGAGATTCTCGGGCGGGTCAACGATGGCAACCGCTATCGCTTCGACCAGGCCTGCCGGGTCAAGGCCATCGAGCAGGCGGCTCGTCTCGGCCTGCACGAAATCCCCGATTGCCTGCTCAGCATCAACTTCCTGCCCAATGCGGTGTACCGCGCCGAGACCTGCATCCGCGCGACGCTGGAGGCGGCCAGGCGTTTCGAATTCCCCCGCGAGCGGCTGATGTTCGAGGTCACCGAGGGCGAGCAGATCCACGATGCCGAGCACCTCAAGCGGATCTTCGCCGAATACGGCCGGCAGGGCTTCACCACCGCCATCGACGACTTCGGCGCCGGCTACTCCGGGCTCAACCTGCTGGCCACCTTCCAGCCGCACGTGCTCAAGCTGGACATGGTGCTGACCCGTGGCATCGACCAGGACCCGGTGCGCCAGGCGATAGTCGCCGGCATCGTCCTGGTGGCGCGGCGGCTGGGCATCCGCATCATCGCCGAAGGCATCGAAAGCGCCGGCGAGCGCGACGCGCTGATCGAACTGGGCATCCGCTACATGCAGGGCTACCTGTTTGCCCGGCCGCAGCTCGGCGCGCTCAGCCGGCCCTGAGCTGGGCACCAGGTAAAACGCCCCGCCGGCCGGGGGCCGAGCGGGGCGTTGTCGCGGCAGGCGGCGATCAGAGCGCGCCGAATACCTTCTTCGCCAGGCTGGTGGCGGCGCCGGCCGGGTTCTGGCGGATGTTCGCTTCCTGCACGGCAATCATCTCGAACAGGCCGTTGAGCGCCTGCTCGGTGACGTAACCTTCCACCGTGCTGCTCTTGGCGTCGACCACGCCGAAGGCCGCGGCCTGGCCAGCGAAGGCGTTGTACTGCTGGGCCAGACCGACCTGGTCGGTGGCCTGCTTGACGATGGGCAGGAACTTGGCGCGGATCTGCTCGCGACTGCTCTGGTTCAGGTACTGAGTGGCGGAGTCTGCGGGGCCGGCGAGAATCGCCTTGGCATCGGTCAGGGTCATCTTCTTCACGGCGTCTACCAGCAGCGCCTGGGCCTGCGGCACGGCGGCTTCGGCGGCCTTGTTCATGCTCGCCTCCAGCTGCTCGACCTGGGCGCCCATGCCCATCATCTTCATGGTCTTGGCGGCCTTGCCGAGGTGGCCCGGCAGCTCGATGCGCACATCCGGGTTGTCGCTGAAGCCGCCGGGCGTGCCGAGCTGCTTGACCGCCACCTGGGCACCCTGGGTCAACGCGTCCTTGAGGCCGCCGCTGGCGTCCTGCTGGCTCAGGTCGGAGAGGGACAGGGCGAAGGCGCTGGCCGAGAGCAGCAGGGCGGCGGCGACTGTGGTGAGGCGAAGCATGGTGGTCTTCCTTGTGCGGGTGAGAGTGGGGCCAGCTTAACGGCTGCTGCAGGGCCTGCTCAATGCAGGGCGTCGACGCGGATGCGCAGCGGCTGCGGGTCGCTGCCGTCGAGCGCGACGCCGTGCTGTTCGGTGGTGATGAACAGCAGCCGACCGTCCGCCTCGATGCGCGCGCTGACCGCGTAGCGATGGCCGGGCTGCAGCTGCGTCGGGTCGTAGGCGAGGCTGAAGGGTAGCGGTACCTGGCCGGCCACCGGCCCGGCCTGACGGGCCAGCACCTTGGCCGGTGCGTCGGCTAGCGACACGTCGAGCAGGCTGACCTCCAGGGTGGCCTGCGGCGGCAGGGCGCTGCGCTGCAGGTAGAAGACTTCGCCGCTGAGGCGGTGCATCTCGGCGCTGCTGCTGCAGGCGGCGAGCAGGGCGCTGCAGAGCAGCAGGGATAGGCGTTGCATGGTGGCTCCTTGGTTGATCAGGGCTGTCAGACCCCGGCGACGGCGAGAGGTTGCCTGGCCCGGCCATCGCCCTGCACGACGCGGCAGTGGGCAACGGCATTCGCGGCTGGCTATGATCCTAGCCCATGACTTCCCTGCCACCGCTTCGTCATCCCTGCCCAGCGGGCGTCTGCGACTGTCGGCGCGAACAGTTGCTGGACGCGCCGGGCGCCGACACGCGCATCCTGCTGCTCACCCGTCAGGAGGAGCAGCGCCTGCTCGAGCGCCTGGAAAATCTGCAGAGTCTGGAGGAGCTCGAGCGCTTGCAGCAGCGCATGTTCGAGCAGCTCGGCATTGGCCTGCATATCGCCCCCGGCCATGGCGAGGTGCGCAGCATGCGCGGCATCGGCTTTCGCTTCGACGAGCAGCCGGGCCTGTGCCGCAAGACCCGCCAGGCGATCCCGGCGGCGATCCGCCGCGCCCTGGAGAAGCGTCCGGAGATCGCCTGGCGCCTGCTCGATGCGCACGATCTGTTTCGCGACAGCTGAGGCCACCCGTCTCGCCTCCAGGCGCGCGAGTGAACTCACGGCGCTCGCCCCGGTCTTTCTCCTGTCGGCCCGCCGGGGCGGCGTGGGTGGCCATTGGCCGGCTGGCTGAAGGCCTCCTCAGCGCGGCCCCGGTGCCTCCGCTGCAGCCCATGGCGCTGCCTGTGGCCGACCTCGCACCGCGCCCGCCCGGCGGGCTTCGTTTTCGTCGCCACGTGAAGATCGCCCATGCCCTTATTCCGTCATTTCCCCGTTATTCCGACTCGACCCTTCGCCGCCTGCCTGTTCGGCGGTGTGCTGGCGCTCGCCCCTGCGGCACAGGCCGAGGAGGCCGGCAATGCGCGCTGGGTCAGCGACAGCCTGAACACCTACGTGCGCAGCGGGCCGACCGACGGTTACCGCATCGTCGGCACGCTGAGTTCCGGGCAGAAGGTCGAGCTGCTGCGCAGCCAGGGCGATTACAGCCAGGTGCGTGCGGAGAACGGCAACGCCGTGTGGATTCCCAGCCGCGACCTGCAGGCCGTGCCCGGCCAGGCCGAGCGCCTGCCGCAGCTGGAGCAGCAGGTGGCCGAGTTGTCCGCTGAGCTGAAAGGCATCGACGACGCCTGGAAGGCCCGCGTGCAGGGCATGCAGGAGACCCTGGACTCGCGCAAGCAACTGATCGACGAGCTGCAGGCGGCCCGCAGCGCGCTGGACAGCGAGCTGACCACGGCCCGCGCCGAGTTGCGCGATGCCCAGGCGCAGCTGGGCGAGGAGCAGCAGCAGGTGCTGATGCGCTACATGGTCTACGGCGGCGGCATCGCCGGCGCCGGGCTGCTGCTCGGGCTGATCCTGCCGACCATGCTGCGGGTCAAGCGCAAGCGCAACGATCAGTGGTTCTGAGCCCGGCTCAAGTGCCGGGCGATTGCCCGGAGCGCTCCCGGATTGCATCCGGGCTACGGAACATGGTCGCTTGTTAGAGCAACCCCGCTACCAGTCGGCCGAGCACCTCCATGGCCTGTTCGCTGCGCGCGTCCCAGGGGTGGCCGTGGTTCAGGCGGGCGCAGTGACGAAAGCCCTGGCTGGCGGAGAAGATCGGTCCCGGCGCCAGGCTGATGCCCTGGGCCAGCGCCAGGCGCAGCAGTTGCAGGGAGTCCAGCCGTTCGGGGAATTCGAACCAGAGAAAATAACCGCCGGCCGGCCGCGTCACCCGCGTGCTGGCGGGAAAATACCGGGCGGCGGAGGCGAGCATGGCGCCCTGCTGCATTTCCAGGGCGTGGCGCAGCTTGCGCAGGTGGCGGTCGTAGCCGCCGTGCTGCAGGTAGTCGGCAATGGCCGCCTGGGCCGGCACCGAGGGCGAGATGGTGGTCATCAGCTTGAGCCGGGCGATCTGCTCGGCGTAGCGCCCGCCGGCCACCCAGCCGACCCGGTAGCCGGGTGCCAGGCTCTTGGAGAAGGAGCCACAGTGCATCACCAGGCCTTCGCGGTCGAAGCTCTTCACCGGCTTGGGCGGCTGGCTGGCGAAGTACAGCTCGGCGTAGACGTCGTCCTCGATCAGCGGCACCTGGTGGCGCACCAGCAGCTCGTACAGCGCCTGTTTCTTCGCCTCGCTCATGCTCGCGCCGAGCGGGTTCTGCAGGCTGCTCATGAACCAGCAGGCCTTGATCGGCAGGCGCTGCAGGCTGTCGGCCAGCGCCGCCAGGTCGATGCCTTCGCGCGGGTGCACGGGAATTTCCACCGCCTTGAGCTTGAGCCGCTCCAGCACCTGCAGGCAGGCGTAGAAGGCCGGCGACTCGATGGCCACCAGGTCGCCCGGCTGGGTGACGCACTGCAGGCAGAGGTTGAGCGCCTCCATGGCGCCGTTGCTGATCACCAGCTCCTCCATCGGCAGCATCACCCCGCTGACCATGTAGCGCAGGGCGATCTGCCGACGCAGGTCGGGGTTGCCGGCGGTCATGTCGGCGATCACCGCGTGCGGCGACAGCTCGCGCAGGGCGTGTGCCATGCTGCGCGCCAGGCGCGGCAGGGGGAACAGGTCGGGGCTGGGGAAGGCCGAACCGAAGGGCACGGTGTCAGGGTCTTTCAGCGAGGCGAGCACGGAGAACACCAGTTCGCTGACGTCCACCTCGGTGGTCTGCGCGGCGCGTACGGCCGCTTCCGGCTCGTGCAGCGGGCGCTGCGCGTGCTCGCGGACGAAGTAGCCGGAGCGGGCGCGGGCCTGGATCAGGCCGCGATCCTCCAGCAGGTAGTAGGCCTGGAACACGGTGGACGGGCTGACCCCGTAGGTGCGGCTGGCGTGGCGCACCGAGGGCACCTTCTCGCCTGGGGCGAGCACGCCGCTGCGGATCAGCTCGGCGATCTCGTCGGCGAATTTCTCGTAGCGTTTCATCCTGTCCTGGTTCACCGGTGCAAGGGGTACGGGCGAACACTTTACGGGGTGAACGGCGGACATGGCAGGGCCTCGTGAGTCGTTCGGGCGGGACCGTCGGGCGTGCTGGGCGAATCGCGGATCAAACCGCGCCTACAGGGTAGGTGTAGCCCGGGTGCCATCCGCGCAGCGGACGGCCCCGGATGGCATCCGGGCTAGAAGGTTTCAGCGCAGCGGGGCGAGGAAGGTGCTGCGGGTGGCGACGCGGCTGTCCGGCTCGGCTTGGTCGGTCACCTCGAATTGCAGGTGCTGCGGGCCGGCGCCATTGCGCGTGGCGGTCAGGGCGACGCTGACCGGCAGGTCGCGGATCTCGCCGGGGGCCAGATGCAGCGTGCTCGGCCCATGCAGCTCGAAGTCGCCCGGTTCGACCAGGGCGATGCTGTAGCTGCGCGCCTGCTGGGTCTTGTTGATGATCTTCAGGCTGTAGATGTTCTCGATCTGGCCCAGGGCGTTCTCGCGGTACAGGCCGCGGTCGCGGGTCACGTCCAGCGACAGCAGCGGGCGCTCGGCCAGGGCCCAGGCGAAGGCGCCGATCATCAGCGCCAGCATCGCCGCATGGCCGACCAGGTTGGGCCTCAGCCAGCGGGTCTTGCCGCCGGCCAGCTCGCGCTCGGAGCCGTAACGCACCAGGCCGCGAGCATAGCCGAGCTTGTCCATCACGCTGTCGCAGGCGTCGATGCAGGCGCCGCAGCCGATGCAGTCCAGTTGCAGGCCGTCGCGGATGTCGATGCCGGTGGGGCAGACCTGTACGCACATGGTGCAGTCGATGCAGTCGCCCAGACCTTCGGTCTTGTAGTCGGCGTCCTTGCGGCGCGGCCCGCGGTTCTCGCCGCGGGCGGCGTCGTAGGAGACGATCAGCGTGTCGCGGTCGAACATCACGCTCTGAAAGCGCGAGTAGGGGCACATGTCGCGGCACACCTTCTCGCGCAGCCAGCCGGCGTTGATATAGGTGGCGGCGGTGAAGAACAGCACCCAGAAGGCCGTGGTGGCGCCGACCTCGAGGGTCGCCAGGTCCAGGGTCAGCTGGCGAATCGGGGTGAAGTAGCCGACGAAGGCCAGCGCGGTGACCAGGCTCACCGCCAGCCACAGGCCGTGCTTGGCGCCGCGACGCAGGACCTTGTGCAGCGACCAGGGTGCGGCGTCGAGCTTGATGCGCTGGCCGCGGTCGCCTTCGGTGAGCTGCTCCACGCGCATGAAGATCCAGGTCCACACGCTCTGTGGGCAGGCGTAGCCGCACCAGACGCGTCCGGCCAGCACGGTGATGAAGAACAGGCCGAAGGCGGCGATGATCAGGATGGCCGAGAGCAGGATGAAATCCTGCGGCCAGTAGGTGGCGCCGAAGATATGGAACTGACGCGCTCCCAGATCCCAGAGCACGGCCTGGCGGTCGTTCCAGTCGATCCAGGCGGTGCCGAAGAACAGCAGGAACAGCAGGCCGGCGCCGAGCAGGCGCAGGTTGCGAAAGCGCCCGGTGAAGCTGCGGGTGTGGATCGGCCCACCGGCCTGGGCCGGCGTCAGGCGGATGGGTTTGGCAGGGTCGATGCTCTCGACGGCCCGCACGGGGATCAGCTCGGTCATGGCGTTGCCCTCATCAGGCGTTAATCAGGCTGGCGCCATGATCCGAGGCGAACTGTTTGCGAAACAGTCTCAGGTTTTCGTAAAAAAAGCGGATCAGATGCGGCCGGTGGGCGCCGGGAAAACTGCCTGACAGGTCTCCAGGCCACGCCATCTCTGGCTGCTGTGGATTTCAGCCTGAGCGCTACAGGCATCGGCCTGCGACATCGCGCCGCGCCAATCTCCGGTAAGCCACAGCCTTCTTTCGCTTATCTGATCTGGTTTTTTTAGGCTTTTCTGGCGCTGTTTTCGAAACACGCCCGGCAGGCATAGTCGACGCCCGTGATCAGGAGGCCTGCCGGCATGTACCAATACGACGATTTTGACCGTGCGCTGGTGCGCGAGCGCGTCGCCCAGTTCCGCGACCAGGTACAGCGGCGCCTGGAAGGCGAGCTGAGCGAAGAGGAGTTCCTGCCGCTGCGCCTGCAGAACGGCCTGTACCTGCAGAAGCATGCCTACATGCTGCGGGTGGCGATCCCCTACGGCACCCTGTCGGCCAGCCAGATGCGCGCGCTGGCGCATATCGCCCGCGCGTACGACCGGGGCTATGGCCACTTCACCACGCGGCAGAACATCCAGTTCAACTGGATCGAGCTCGAGCGCGTGGCGGACATCCTCGACTGGCTGGCCGAGCACGACATGCATGCCATCCAGACCTCCGGCAACTGCGTGCGCAACATCACCACCGAAGCCTTCGCCGGCGTTGCCGCCGACGAGTACCTCGACCCGCGTCCGCTGGCCGAGATCCTCCGCCAGTGGTCGACGGTCAACCCGGAATTCCTGTTCCTGCCGCGCAAGTTCAAGATCGCCCTGTGCGCCGCCGCCGAGGATCGCGCGGCGATCCAGGTGCACGATATCGGCCTGCAGCTGCATCGCGACGAGGCCGGCGCGTTGCGCCTGCGGGTGCTGGTCGGCGGTGGCCTGGGGCGCACGCCGATCATCGCCCAGCCCCTGCGCGAGGGGCTGCACTGGCAGGACTGCCTGTCCTACGTCGAGGCCATCCTGCGCGTGTACAACCGCCACGGCCGGCGCGACAACAAGTACAAGGCGCGGATCAAAATCCTGGTCAAGGCGCTCGGCATCGAGGCCTTCGCCGCCGAGGTGGAGCGCGAGTGGCAGTCGATCAAGGACGGCCCGGCGCGGCTCACCGATGAGGAATACCGGCGCGTCGCCGCCTCCTTCCACAAGCCGGCCTATGCCGAGCTGGCCGATGCCGATATCGACTTCGGCACCCAGCTGGCGCGCGACGCGGACTTCGCCCGCTGGGTGTCGCGCAACGTCATGGCGCATCAGGTGCCCGGTTACGCTAGCGTGGTGCTGTCGACCAAACCCGGCATCAGCGCGCCGCCCGGCGACGTCAGCGCCGAGCAGATGGAGGCGCTGGCCGACTGGAGCGAGCGCTACGGTTTCGGCGAGATTCGCGTGGCCCACGAACAGAACCTGGTGCTGCCCGACGTGCGCAAGCGCGACCTCCATGCGCTATGGACCGAAGCCCGGGCGGCCGGGCTGGGCACGGCCAACGCCGGCCTGCTCACCGACATCATCGCCTGCCCGGGCGGTGACTTCTGCTCGCTGGCCAACGCCAAGTCGATCCCCATCGCCCAGGCCATCCAGCAGCGCTTCGACGACCTCGACTACCTGCACGACCTGGGCGATATCAGCCTGAACATCTCCGGCTGCATGAACGCCTGCGGCCACCACCATATCGGCAACGTCGGCATCCTCGGCGTCGACAAGAACGGCAGCGAGTGGTACCAGCTCACCCTCGGCGGCAGCCAGGGCTGGCAGGCGGCGCTGGGCAAGGTGATCGGCCCGGCGTTCGCCGCCGAGCAGGTGCCCGAGGTGATCGAGCGCATCGTGCAGACCTACGTCGACTACCGCGAGCTGAACGAAGGTTTTCTCGACACCTTCCAGCGCATCGGCCTGGAGCCGTTCAAGGAGCGCGTCTACGCCCGGGAGGCGGTGGCATGAACAATCTGATCCGCCTGGTCGAGGGCCAGGCCCGCATCGTCACCGACGACCCCTGGCAACTGCATGACGCCGACAGCGCTGGCGCGGCGCCGCAGATCCTGCCGCTGGCCGCCTGGCGCGAACGGCAGTCGGCCGAAGTGCTGCAGGGCAGGGCGGCGAGCGCCGACGGCCTGCTGTTGCAGGTGGATGACGAGCCGGAAGCGCTGCAGCCGTTTCTCGCCAGCCTGCCGCTGATCGCCATCGACTTCCCCAGCTTCCGCGACGGCCGCGGCTACAGCCAGGCCTACCTGCTGCGCACCCGTCTGGGCTGGCGCGGCGAACTGCGCGCGGTGGGCGATGTGCTGCGTGACCAGCTGGCGCATATGCGCCAGTGCGGTTTCGATGCCTTCGCCGTGCGCGCCGACAAGTCGCTGGAGGATGCTCTCAAGGGCCTGGCCGGGCTCAGTGTGTTGTATGGTCGTTCGGCCATCGAGCCGCGTCCGCTGTTTCGCCGGGGGCGCAATTAAGGAGGAGTCGAGATCATGATGTTGCGAGGCCTGTTCTGGCTGGTGTTGCTGCAGTTGTTGGGTGTGACCCTGAACCAGTGGCTGCTGCCCATGCTGCCGGGCTCGATCATCGGCCTGCTACTGCTGTCGGCCTGGCTGATGTGGCGCGGCGCGGTGCCCGAGCCGCTGCAGCAGGCGGCGAATGGCCTGTTGCCCTACCTGCCGTTGCTGCTGGCGGTGCCGGCCGCCGGGATCATGACCAGCAGCGAGCTGCTGCTGGCTGAGCTGCCGGTGATCGCCACGGCCCTGGTGCTGTCACTGCTGGTCACCGTGCCGTTCTGCGGCTGGCTGCTGCAGACCCTGATCCGCCGCCAGGAGCGTCAGCGATGAATGCCCTGGCCGCGCATCCGCTGTTCGCCATCGGCCTGACCCTGGCGGCCTTTCTGATCGCCGCCTGGCTGTATCGGCGCAGCGGCTGGCTGCTGCTGCAGCCGGTGCTGGTGTCGGTGACGCTGATCGTCGCCACCCTGCTGCTGTGCGGGGTGGATTACGCCACCTACCGCGCCGGCGCCGAGCCCATCGCCTGGCTGCTCGGCCCGGCCACCCTGGCCCTGGCGGTGCCGCTGCAGCACAACATCAAGCGCATCCGCCAGCTGTTCTGGCCGATCATGCTCACCCTGCTGGCCGGCGGCGTGCTGTCGGTGACGCTGACCCTGGCCATCGGCTGGGCGCTGGGCGCCGACTGGGTGGTGCTGATGAGCCTGGCGCCGAAATCGGTAACCATGCCGATCGCCATGCCGGTGGCCGAACAGATCGGCGGCATCGCCTCGCTGGCGGCGGTGCTGGTGATGCTCACCGGGGTGATCGGCACCGCGCTCGGCCCCTGGCTGCTGCGCTGGGCCAGGGTCGAGCACCCGGCTGCCCGAGGCCTCAGCTACGGCATCAATGCCCATGCCATCGGCACCGCCCATGCCCTGCAGGAAGGCGAGGAGTGCGGCGCCTTCGCCGCCCTGGCCATGAGCCTGCTGGGGATCGCCACGGCGCTGCTGTTGCCCCTGCTGCTGTCCACCTGAAGCGCGGGGCGGAATTCCGCCACCGGCGCCGCGCGGGTCCGCCGCCTTTGGCGAGAACTCGCCACCGTATCGTGCCTCCCGGCGCGCGGCGAGGCCCGATCCAGCGCTGAATCCTTTCAGCGGCACGCATATTGCTCCTGCCGGCGGCACGAGCGGAATACGCCCGCCAAGAGGCCTGGAACACCCTTCCTCCCGCCGCGCCGCCGATCGGCGGCCATTGCCCATGGGCGGCCCATACGGCTGCCATCCGAAACCTTGCCTGCACGGCGCGCCGTCGTGCACACCACTGGACTGTGCCATGAAGAAAATCCTGCTGACGCTGCTCTTTCTCAGCGTGATCGGTTGCTCCAAGCCCCGCGAGCCCGAGAAAACCGTCGATGTCCTGCTGATCGGCGCCGGCGTGATGAGCGCCACCCTAGGCACCTACCTCAACGAGCTGGAGCCGGACTGGAGCATCGATATCTACGAGCGCCTCGACCGCGTCGCCGGCGAGAGCTCCAACGCCTGGAACAACGCCGGCACCGGCCACTCGGCGTTCTGCGAACTGAACTACACCCCGGAAACCGCCGACGGCGGCATCGACATCGGCAAGGCGGTGGCGATCAACGAATCCTTCGAGATCTCCAAGCAGTTCTGGGCCTACCAGGTCGAGCGCGAGGTGCTGAGCAAGCCCAAGAGCTTCATCAACAACACCCCGCACATGAGCTTCGTCTGGGGCGAGGACAACATCGAATACCTGCGCAAGCGCCATGCCGCGCTCGAGCACAGCAACCTGTTCCGCGGCATGGAGTTCAGCGAGGATCACGCGCAGATCGCCCAGTGGGCGCCGCTGGTCATGCAGGGCCGTGACCAGGGCCAACCCGTCGCCGCCACCCGCATGGCGATCGGCACCGACGTCAACTTCGGCGAGATCACCCGCCAGCTGATCGACTCGCTGATCGCCAAGGACCAGGCGCGCCTGCACCTGGAACACGAGGTGCGCGACCTGCGGCGCAACGCTGACGGCAGCTGGACCGTGGTGGTCGCCGACCTGGCCAACGATGGCGCCGAGAGCAGCGTCAAGGCGCGCTTCGTATTCATCGGCGCCGGCGGCGGCGCGCTCAAGCTGCTGCAGCAATCCGGCATCGAAGAGGCCAAGGGCTACGCCGGCTTCCCGGTCGGCGGCCAGTTCCTGATGACGCGCAACCCCGAGATCGTCGCCCAGCACAAGGCCAAGGTGTACGGCAAGGCCTCGGTCGGCTCGCCGCCGATGTCCGTGCCGCACCTGGACACCCGCGTGATCGGCGACGAGACCGTGCTGCTGTTCGGCCCCTTCGCCACCTTCTCCACCAAGTTTCTTAAACATGGCTCGCTGCTCGACCTGTTCGGCAGCATGACCAGCGACAACTTCCTGCCGCTGGCCAATGCCGGCATGGACAACATCCCGCTGAGCACCTACCTGATCGGCCAGCTGATGCTCAGCCAGGAAGACCGCATGGCCTCGCTGCGCGAATACTTCCCGGAGGCCAAGAGCGAGGACTGGGAGCTGATCCAGGCCGGCCAGCGCGTGCAGATCATCAAGAAGGATGCCGAGAAGGGCGGCGTGCTGCAGTTCGGCACCGAAGTGGTGACCTCCGCCGACGGCAGCATCAGCGCACTGCTGGGCGCCTCGCCGGGTGCCTCCACCGCTGCGCCGATCATGCTGCAGCTGATCGAGAAGGCCTTCGCCGAGCAGGTCGCCAGCCCCGAGTGGCAGGCGCGCCTGAAGCAGATCATCCCCTCCTACGGGCAGAAGCTGAACGACGACCTGGCGCTGACCAACCGCGTGCGCCAATGGAGTAGCGAGCGCCTCGAGCTGCAGCACATCGAAGTGGCGCCCGACGTGCAAGTGGCCGCCGAGCCGAAGCCGGCGGCGGTGACCCTGTAAGGTCTTTCATGCGGTAAAGAGAACCCGCCCTGCGCCTCGCGCACGGCGGGTTTTGTTTGGCCTACGAACCTGTCGCGGCTAAAGCCCCTCCTACGGGTGGGGTGGACGCCGTGGGAGGGGCTTTAGCCGCGATTGCCGGTCGGCGCGTAGGGTGGATCACGCTTCACCGATCCACCGCCCTGGTGGAGGTAAAAGGCGACAGCCACCCTGGGGGGCTGCCATAGCGCACCCTACGACGCGACAATCACGGCGCTGCCGGCTCGTCCTCGTTGCGATCCAGCGCCACCTGGCGGATCGACAGGCGAATCTCCGCCGGCAGCACGCGCTTGGCGGCGCCTTCGGCCAGCTCGCTGAGCAGTGGGTGGTGGCTGAGCTTGCCGGCCTCGTCCTGGCGCAGCACGCCCTGGTCCAGCAGGCTCTGGATGAAGTGGCGAAACAGGCTCTTGTCGAAGAACTCCGGCGCATTCAGGCCATGCAGGATCGACAGGCGCTGGGCCATCACCGTACACAGGTCCTCCAGCTCCTCGGCGCTGATCGCGTTCTGCCCGGCGTTGAGCAGCAGGGCGATGGCCATGTAGAAGCGCTGCAGGGTCTGCGCCACCGAGCGCGACAGCAGGGTCAGCAGCACGAACTGGCGCGAGCTGGGCGCCGGGCGCAGGTACACGTCGCCCTCGGTCTTCAGCAGGCCCTGCTCGACGAAGGCGGCCAGCCACTGGTCGACCACTTCCTCGAGCTGGTCGCTATCCCAGCGGATAAACAGCTCGGCCTGCAGGTAGGGATAGAGCGCGCCGGTGAAGCGCAGGATCTGCTCGCGGCTGATCCGCGCGCTGCTCTGGAAGAAGCTCGCCAGCAGCGCCGGCAGGGCGAAGATGTGCAGCACGTTGTTGCGGTAGTAGGTCATCAGGACGGCGTTCTGCTCGTCCAGATAGAGGATCTTGCCGAGGGCGTCCTTCTGCTCGGCCAGCAGGTCCATGCCCTTGACGTGCTCGATCAGCGCCGCGCCGTCGCCGTCCGGCAATGTGGTGTGCGGCGAGTAAGGCACCGCGCGCAGCAGCGCCAGGTAGAGGTCGAGTACGCGCGCCAGGGCGCGGTCGTCCAGGGCCAGCTTGCTGGTCGACAGCAGCGCCAGCGCCACCAGGTTGACCGGGTTGATCGCCGCCGCCTCGTTAAGGTGACGCGCCACCCGCTCGCCGAGGCGATTGGTCGCCTCGTTCAGCCAGCTCGGGCGGAACTGCGGCGCCAGCTCCTGGCTGCGCCAGTCCGGCTGCTGCAGGTCGAGGAACTCGGCCAGCTTGATCGGCTCGCCGAAGTTCACCGAGACCTGGCCGAAGCGCTGCTTGAGCGCGCCGAGCACCTTGAACAGGTCGAAGATCGACTCCTTCTTCTTGCTCGCGCCGCGCAGCTCGCCCAGGTAGGTGCGCCCCTCCAGCACCCGCTCGTAGCCGATATACACCGGCACGAAGACGATGGGCAGGCGGTTGCTGCGCAGAAAGCTGCGCAGGGTGATGGCCAGCATGCCGGTCTTCGGCCGCAGCATGCGCCCGGTGCGCGAGCGGCCGCCCTCGATGAAGTATTCGACCGGGAAGCCCTTGCTGAACAGGGTGTGCAGGTATTCGTTGAACACCGCGGTGTACAGCGGGTTGCCCTTGAAGGTGCGGCGCATGAAGAAGGCGCCGCCGCGGCGCAGCAGGCCGCCGATCACCGGCATGTTGAGGTTGATCCCTGCGGCGATGTGCGGTGGCGTCAGACCGTTGGTGAACAGCAGGTAGGACAGCAGCAGGTAGTCGATATGGCTGCGGTGGCAGGGCACGTAGATCACCTCGTGGCCCTGGGCGATGTCGCGCACGCCTTCGATGTTGTGCACTTTGACGCCGTCGTAGATCTTGTTCCAGAACCAGGAAAGCACCAGTTCGAGGAAGCGGATCACCGTGTAGGTGTAGTCCGAGGCGATCTCGTTGCCGTAGCGCAGCGCCTGCGCCTCGGCCTTCTCCAGGCTGATCTTCTCGCGCTCGGCTTCCTCGGCAATCGCCTGGCGCACCAGCGGGTCATGCACCAGGCCCTTGACCAGGTTGCGCCGGTGCGACACGTCCGGGCCGATCACCGCGGCCTTCTGGTTGCGGAAATGCACGCGCAGGATGCGATGGACCATGCGCAGGGTGCGCTCCTGGCCCTTGTCCTGCTCGACCAGCTCGCGCAGGTGAATCGGCGTGGAGAACTGCACGCGGGTCTTGCGCCCCAGGATCAGGATGCTCACCAGCCGGCGCAGGCGCCCGGTCACCGCCCAGCTGTCGGCGAACAGCAGTTTCCAGGCGCTGGTCTCGCGATCCGGCGACTGCCCCCAGAACACGCTGACCGGCACGATCTGCGCATCGTCCACCGCCTGGCGGGAGAGGGCGGCGACCACCCGGTCCAGGGTCGGCGAGATGCCGCGCTTGTCCTGGCGGCCGAACCAATCCGGCTCCGGCGTCAGGTAGAAGAAGGCCGCCGGCTCGACGTGTTCCCCGACCGCCACCGGCAACACCGGGCGCGGCAGGCCGGCCTTGCTGCATTCGCGGTCGACCACCGCCAGGTCGCTCACCGAAGGCTGCTGCAGCACGTAGAACACCGGCTTGCTGCGGTCGAGCTTGAGGGTGAAGGCGGACTGGTTGATGGTTTCCGAGCGTACCCAGAGGTACAGCAGGCGGCGCAGCGCCCCGAAGGCGAGGCGGCGGAAGGGGGAACGGGTCATACGGACTCTGCTTGCATGGCAAAACGAGCGATTGCTCGGGAAGGGCGCTAGTGTGCCGCAAGGGCGCGTGGCGGGCAAAAACTCTCGCGCTGCAGGCCACGCGCAGCGCCTGGGGCGGGCTATCCGCCGCGGGCGAGGCGAGCGCTCAAGCGGCCACTGACAGGCGTTCGCGCCAGCGCCATTCGAGGCCGGCCAGCAGCGCGACGAACAGCGCTTCGCCAACCAGATAAGCCAGGCCCCAGGGACGCGCCGAGCCGACAAAGCTCGCCGCCAGCCCCAGGCACACCGCCGCCCAGGCCATATTGCCCAGCACCAGCAGCACGATCAGCGCTTGCGGTCGCCGCCGGCGGCGCGCCAGGCTCAGGGAGTAAGCCGCATAGAGCAGATTGACCAGGCCGATCAGGGTCAGCAGCGCCAGGGGCAGCGCCTGCAACTCGCTCAGCCAGTGGCGAAACGTCAGCAGCAGAGCGCCGGCCAGCGCGGCGGCAGCGCCGTCGAGCCACAACAGATACCTCATGCGCGCTTGGCCCCCGCTGCGCGAGCAACAGAATGGCCAGGGCGATGCCCGATGCAAGGCCAGATATACGAGTGCAACCGCGCTGACGACAGTGTCAAAAAGCTATTCCTCACCGCTTGTGGGGGAGAGTCCATATACGAATTGTTAGGCGGCATCATTGCGCCGTAGCCTCCGATCCAAGACGTAACCAATTGCGCCGCCAATTGCAATTGGCAAGAGAGCATAGATAGGAATGAAGATCAGGCCGATAGCGGCTTGCGCGTCTGCGCTGAGATCTAAGGTGTTGTGCGCCCATGCTAGGAAGCCGAAGCCAAGCAAGCATGGTCCAATTAGTGAAGAGGGGCGGAGATACATAAAGCTACTTGCAAGGATTGCACCCCATGCAATGGCATTGAACGCCCCCAAAAATAGCCAACTACCAAGACCGGTATCCGTGTACTGCTGCAGCCATTCGATGCCGCGAGGCAGGCGTGCCATATAAGGTAATACGAGTCCGAGTAGCACTATCGCGATACGAGCATTGCGCATTCTCATATGTGCCCCCTAAGGTTTGGTTAAGGGGCGGGCTTTAGCCGGTCCCGAGTGAGCGAAGCGAACGGTTTGAACCATTTGTTAGGGCTAGTACGGAGCATAGTTTTGAAGTTCCTTTATTCGCTGTTTGGCGCGCTCTTCTTTGCAGGCTAGATAGATGCTGTTGCGAATAGTACCTGATCTATGCATTTCGTATTGAGCGGCGCAGTCCGCTTCCCTGAATATAATCCATGCTCTTTGGGCTGTTAAAAGCTTTTTTCTGTATTCGGTGTAGTTTTCATACTCAGTGTTTGGTTGAGAAAGGCTTTCCACCAATTTTTTATACGCTAAATTCAGCTCTTTCTCTGTGCTTTCGAGAGAGATAGATGTGCACTGTTCAATATCCGGTGTTGAGAATGCATTGGCACAATCAATATTTTTCTCGGGTTCTGCATATGCCTCAATAGATAAGGCTAGTAGGCAGGCAACTAGTGAGCGATGCATTGAATGCCCTAACGTTTGGTTAAGGGGCGGGCTTTAGCCCGTCCCAGTGAGCGCAGCGAACGATTTGAACCAGTTTTTAGGCATGACACAAGTCGTTATACCATCGGTGGGTAAGTATAGTCCCAGCGGAAAAAACCATGCTCTTTAAATCCAGCGCCTCGGAGAGACTGCTTCTTGCTTTTAATATAGTTTGGCGGTGGGCATGTTACGTTGGACATCCAATATCCAGGCTCCCAGTCGATAATGCCAGGGAGGTTATTTATTTCTGCGTGGAATGGATTTAGCTCCGGAAGTGAGAAATACACAAATTCCCCAATGGAATTTTTTATCCATTCCTCTGGAGCTTGTTTATCAAGCAGTGGGGTGAAATGTACTTGGGACTTAGCGAGCTCTACAAAGCCTCGAATGCAGCTCATCGACCAACCACAAAATTCAAGATTCTCTCCAGTATCAAATGCGATGTCACTGAGACGATTTATAGTTTCTTCTGGTGGAGTCTCAAAGCCATCGGCAAAGTGCTCTTTGTGCTTTTCTACACATAGGAGGATGTACTGCGCAGCCAGCGAACCAAGGTGATGGATTACTAACGCTGGATGCTCGCCGGCACCGCCGCCAATAACCAGATTTTCGGGCGAGCATGAGAAATCATAATCACCCCATTTTCCGTCTGTAATAGCCTCAAGTGGATGATATATAGGTAGGCCGTTAATATATCCGACTAATTCATGCTTAATTGAGTCAATGTAGCTCATAGCTTTGCCTAACGTTTGGTTAAGGGGCCGGCTTTAGCCGGTCCCGAGTGAGCGCAGCGAGCGGCTTGAACCAGTTGTTATGTTTCTCCGCCACGAGGAGGCCAAGGTCTAATTTGGTGAACCAACTGGGACTTAATGCTCCAACCTTCAGGCTTGAGCTCAGGATTGAACCATTTGAAGCCTGCTGAAGCCCACTGTTGATAGTAAGACTCCAGGTCGTCGTAACCATACTCACAACCGCAGCATGAACAGATATCAAAACTATATCGGATCTCGTCCGAGTTCTGATATGCCTCTTGGAAGGGGCCGAATCCGCAGATTGGGCAATGTTCTATAGGCAATTCAAACGTCCTTGCTGAGGAACATAACGTTTGGTTAAGGGGCGGGCTTTAGCCCGTCCCAGTGAGCGCAGCGAACGGTTTGAACCACTAGTTAGGTTTCTTCGTCATTGAATATTAGCCATGAATGACAGATGGTCTCATGATTTTTTGCTATGAAGAAAATCTCTAACTCTTTGGCATCGAACTCACGATGTAGCCAGTGGCCTGGAATGGGGCCACGGACTACGTTGTACTCAAGTCCATATTTTACTAGCGGTTGTGACTTAAGAAGTTGGGAGTTCAGAAGGATGCTCTCACCTTGTTTCAAATTCCAAAGTTTACTCAGAATTTCGCTATCGGTGACGGTGTCTTCTGCAACCGTTAGTAGAGACTTAGATAAAAGCTTTTTCTGAAGTCGCACGCTTCTAGCCATGAATGAACCTAACGCCATTCATCACGCGCGTGCGTCTTCGCACGTCGCGTGCATGAATTTGTTGGGCCTCGCCGCGAGCAGAGGGTTCTTTTCAACCACTCCGATGATCCCAGCTCGGCTAATCCTTCTCGCGACACTCGCGCTCCCCATCTGCGTATCCGTCCCTATATCCGCTTGAATAGGCCTCGTTGTCGAAATCACCATCGATCATCGTCGCTCTAATCTTACAAGTGGTGTTGTATCCCACTGCATAGCCATCATCGTAGCCGACGTCGTATCTCTCGTCAGCGGAAGGGCCGCAGCCTTGATTCAGTGCGATCAATAGAACGGCACCGATTGACCGTGCTACTCGCCGCCCTTGAGTCGTTATGGCCGCGCGGGCGTCCTTGATGCTCTCGATAATCTGCCGCAGCGTGTCCGATACGAACTCCTTCACATCCATTGCGTCCTCCGGTGCTCTGGCCTAACGTTTGGTTAAGGGGCCGGCTTTAGCCGGTCCCGAGTGAGCGAAGCGAACGACTTGAACCAGTAGTTAGGGGTCACGAATACCTCGATGGTAGCTCGCCGCCAGATTTGATGGCTTCAAAAACAGTATTAGGGTTTGACTGGCACCAGTAGCGGAAGAATAGAGTTCCTTTTGAATTATTCCAAATTTGGCCCGCGGTAATATTTTGCTCTGTGATTAGCTTTGGCTCTGCCCACTGTTGCGCTACGACACCGACACAGCCTTTTCCGTAACCTTGGGTATCTATTAGCCAAGTTGCATTTCCGCCTGCAATCCCGGCTAGAGAGCAGGCTTTTTTAGCCAAATTTAAGACTTCAATTAAGGTTGTTTCAACCGGGACTGATAAAAGCGCCATGTGCGACTGACAGTCGTCACCTGCACAAACACTATCACGGTCAACTTTTAGCTCGATTAGCGGCGCGGTCATTTGGAGTGGAACCTAACGTTTGGTTAAGGGGCCGGCTTTAGCCGGTCCCGAGTGAGCGGAGCGAACGACTTGAACCATTTGTTAGAAACAAGGTTGAGCTAGCTGCATTTAAGTGCGGCGCTGAGCTTGGCATATGCTGTGTCGCGTAGCTTTTTATGCCCCGCGAAGCCTACACCTAATCTCGGTGTTTCAAAGTTACTTGTGTTGACGTAGATGTTGTATTTCATTGTGTTGCTATATGGTGCGTCTTCCCATTCGATGTTTTTTACCTCACTGAAGTCTAGGATTCTTCCTGACTTGAGGTTTCCAACTAGCAGTTTTTCTTTTGACAAGTCTATTACCACTCCTCCATCGAGATAAGTGGCCCAGTAATCAATGTTAAGTCCGCGTGAGGAGATGATCTCTTTCAGCTTTCTTTCGTCTCGTTGATTGTCCCATCCGCTCAGGGCAAAAAACGCGATGATGAGAGCAAGGGTCCAGAATGCAATTAAATACTCCTCGCCGACTATCATTACTATAAAAACAATCGGGCCAAAGATTAGCAGTGGCCCGCCAATAAAAGTCTTCAGGAATAATTTTACTGCCTTCATGTTCAATCCTTTCTTGCTGGTTTCTTAGTGCTGTGATTGTTTCTAACGATTAAGCTAAGGGGCCGGCTTCGCCGGTCCCAGCGAACGGAGTGAGCGCTTTGAGCGTATTGTTAGAAGAAGGCACTCAGTCAACTATAAATGTGACAAGGTCCTTGCCTATCATGGCGATTTCTTTGGCCGCAGTAGCGCTTACACACGATGTGTGGATAGCAATTTTTGTTCCTTTGACTTTGCACAGCATAACTAGCTCTTTAATGGTTTCTGAATCAAGCCCATCCTTGATTTCCAAGTTGACGCCGAGCATGGCTAGTTCTTTTGCTGTTTGAGCGCTTACGGACATATTTAATTCCTTCTTCTAACGTTTGGTTAAGGGGCCGGCTTTAGCCGGTCCCGAGTGAGCGCAGCGAACGACTTGAACCATTTGTTAGGGCTGCCCTACGGTACTTTGTTATAAAGTTTTGGGTCTTCTAAGCATTGCTTCAAAAGTAATTGCTGGCCGCTGTAGACCTTTAATATCTCAAATTTTTCTTTATCCGTTTCTACGGTTAGGCAGACGCAGGAGAATCCGTAGTGGCCATTTCGACGAACAAATTCTTTGTTGTCAATCTCTGGCATGTTGTCTATTGTTTCGTCGCTGGCAAATTTTCCGCCCTGGGTAGAAATGGTCCAATCAGAGTCGGCGTCAATTAACCATAAATTTGCAGGCGAGGGGTTATCAAGCCAACCGCAGCGCTTTTCAGCGGAGATGGCGCTAAGAGGAGTTGCTATAAGAGCTATTAGGAGCAGTCGGCGCAATTGTGTCTTCCCTAACGTTTGGTTAAGGGGCGGGCTTTAGCCCGTCCCAGTGAGCGAAGCGAACGATTTGAACCATTTGTTAGGCCTCGGCGGAATACTTTTGGGTGATTAAAACAGTAGGACGGAGCCTTAGCCAGATACTCTCGCGGTCGGAAATCAATATTTCCAAAGTTTCGATGCGTGGGTCTTGAAGGTAGCGGACGTCTTTAACGGAGAGAGCAACAAAACTATAAAGTTCCATGCCATTGTGACGAATGGTTAACGATAGATCTTTGTAAGCCGGGTAGATTCCAAATTCTATGTCATATTCGCCGAGCGAGACATGATAGGAAAAATCGTTGTATGGCCACGGTGTATCAGGGCTTGCCCGTTCCGGCTCAACCTCGAAGAAGCTAAGAAGCTCATGTTCTTCGGCACTGATGTAGTTCATGGAAAGCCTAACGATTAAGCTAAGGGGCCGGCTTCGCCGGTCCCAGCGAACGAAGTGAGCGCTTTGAGCGCATTGTTAGATGGCAACACGTTTAATTCGCTCCTGCTCCGTGACGAGAGTGTTCAGCTCTTTTAGTTTTTTGAGGCTGATTTGGAATTGGCCATTGCTGGGTAATTTTTTACCAGCGAATTGTGCCCATATACGCTCGCCTGGGCCGTTATAAATTTCAGCAAAGCTGCCGTCTTTGTTTATTTTTAGAACTAGTGCGTGCTCTGGTGATGACCTAAATGCAGCGCTTGAGCCTTGCGTTGCTTTAATTTCAATTCGCTTTCCGTCTTTGACTGCATCATGCCCTTTGGTTGAGGCCGTGAGCAGTTGAAGGCCGTAATAATGAGCTGCCAAAGCCTCCCCAATGCTGCCAACCATATGACCATCAGGCGTGAAATGCCTCCCCGCGAACATGGTCTCTAGCTCCGAGACCAAGCCGTAGATTTGTTTGATGATTTCGGGGAAGCGCGCTGAGTCCATTTTGCCTTCTAACGTTTGGTTAAGGGGCCGGCTTTAGCCGGTCCCGAGTGAGCGAAGCGAACGGTTTGAACCAGTTGTTAGGCATTTCCGCTCAGCTGGATTCTGTTTACTAGCTTTCTGTACTCCTTGAACTCTTGAAGGTATCGCTTGTTTTTTACTAGGTGCTCGAAGTGCGATTCTAGTCTGGCGATTTGTTGCCTTGACAGTTCTTGAGGTTTTAAGAGCCTGGCTAGTCTTTCTTTTATAAAGCCTGAGTAAGAGCCAAAGTAGTCCATCTCGATATATCTGATTGCTAGTTCTATACAGGCCTTGTCGCCTTTCTTAATTCCGTTGCCTATTTCATATAGCGTTTTTCTATACTGTAGCCAGTTGTAGCGTTCAGGCATCCAAGAAGGCGCACCGGGTTCAGATGCCTCGCCAGAGTCGATTTCAAAAGAGCCTCCCAGCGACTTATGTAGCGAAACGATCTCAGCTTTGGACCAGCCACTGGGAACGCCGTGATAAATGTGTAATGGCGTATTTTGTGAAGACTGACGATCCATGTTCTGCCTAACGTTTGGTTAAGGGGCGGGCTTTAGCCCGTCCCAGTGAGCGAAGCGAACGATTTGAACCACTTGTTAGGCGCGACGCAGAGCTTCAGTGAACTCATGTTCGCCTTCGGCGCCCCACCACGGAGCGACAAGCGTACCACCTAGCCCGCATAGCTCTTTCAATAGTATGAGCAGAGCGTTGACCTCGGATGCTCCCCATGCACTGCCCATTCGGTAGTCGATGTTCAAGCTAGAGGGCATAACGAGAACTCCTAAATCGGGAAGCGTGCAGTTAGCAATGGTTATGCCTGCTAGCACTACATGGAATGGTTCTGCTGATTCACAAACAACCAATGCCGCATCACCGCTACCTGTGAATGGTTTCTCTTTTTGCGAAGATTTGATCCAAAGGTAGCCTCCGCCGGCCGTTACATTCCGGGCATTATTTGCGAAGAGAAATTCGAAAGCTTTGGATACTTTATCTGGATTTGAATATCGCACTTCCAACTCTGGAAGAGAGCCGTCATCGGTATCAAAGTATCGGAGCAGTTTCATACAACGCCTAACGTTTGGTTAAGGGGCCGGCTTTAGCCGGTCCCGAGTGAGCGCAGCGAACGACTTGAACCATTAGTTAGGTGGTAATGCAAAATAACCGCTCGTCGATCTCGTACACCAGGTCGGTTATTCCGTGTAGCTCCATTAGCTCTTTATTGGAGGGCATCTTGGTTGCCTCAGCGCCGCGCGGAACAGATTTTATAAGTGGGTATATTGAAAGGAGGTCAGGCTCTTCTCTTGTCATGATCTCTTCAATGATGAATGAGTCCACGATAAAGGCCACTGGGTACTCGCTGCACTCTAGCTCGATTTCTTTCTTTTCCGAACCTTTGCGTGCATAAGTGACTTTGATTTTGTATTTGCGCATGGAGTCTCCTTACCACCTAACGTTTGGTTAAGGGGCGGGCTTTAGCCCGTCCCGGTGAGCGAAGCGAACGGTTTGAACCTATTGTTAGGTGCGGCGCAAAGCATCGACTTCGTCTGCATATATTTTTTTGGCTTTTTTAGCTGCCAAGTTTAATAGCGATTCGAACCGGCTGTTTGTTTCTGGAATTTGGCTATCGGTTACTGAATGTCCATTTATGTTATGGATGACCAAGTCATTTATGCTGCCCATTCCGCCAAATGCAGAGAGAAAATGCTCAACGCCTCTGAAGTCAGAGTTGCGAATTAACTCAGCATCTTTTTTAAGCCACTGTCCCCAGTGTTTCTCACCCACAGATGCTAGAAGATCAGCTGCTTCTTGAATAATTTTGGCTAATTCATCGATCTCTGAATGCATTTGACACCTAACGTTTGGTTAAGGGGCCGGCTTTAGCCGGTCCCGAGTGAGCGAAGCGAACGACTTGAACCATTAGTTAGACGTTAACACCACGACTCTGGATCAATTTCAAAATTTTCACTTTCTAGGCGGCGGAGCTCCTGAAAGCTATTGGATTTTTCCTTAATTTCACTCCATGCACGTTTGAATGAGGGACGTTCAAGATTTGATTTTATTCCGGATAACCAATTTAGCCACGCCTCATCTTTAACGCGTTTTCGCTGCCTTAGAGATATTTGTTCATTGGTGAGATCTATGTATCTGTAAAGTTCGTCGAATGACTTTTGAAATTCTTCTTCAGAAAGCTCTATGCCTAGTAGCGCTTTTGTAGGGATATTGGATGCTAGCTCCCTGTACTCTTTTGCAAGTCCATCTTCAAACTCAAGCTGTGCTATGTTCTTAGATATTCTCAATTGACCATAGGCTAAAAATACTCCGCACGCGGCAACAACTGATGCGAGAGCCGATATCCAGTCTGGCGTGATGTATTTGCAGATATCCAAGGCAACCTCGATTTCGAATTAACGCCTAACGTTTGGTTAAGGGGCGGGCTTTAGCCCGTCCCAGTGAGCGAAGCGAACGGTTTGAACCACTAGTTAGGTTTCACTACTCGTTCAGTTCCCACTGCGTTGTATCATCAACAGGTTGTGGCATGCGCCCTTCAAGCCATTTTGCAACAGTGCCAGGTTTGAAATCTTTGTCTGAGCACTCAATTACCCAAGATAAGAAATCTCTTGGGCCACCATTCATGTATGGCGGTGGCGAAACGGGTTTAAATGTCGTAGGTAGACGCTCATTTAATGACAGGTAATTTAATATGTGCCCTAGCTCTTGTACGACTTGCCAAGAATATGGGTTGTCAATGTCGATAGTAAATTTAACCCACCATTGACCGTCTGGCGAGTGTCCGTGACTGGGCGAAGACGAGATGCCCGGAATCTTCTGCAGGAATATTTCAAGGCTTTGAAATGCACGATCATCCATGATGAGACCTAACATTTGGTTAAGGGGCGGGCTTTAGCCCGTCCCAGTGAGCGTAGCGAACGATTTGAACCACTAGTTAGGCCGAGAGATTGGTAGTACATGACTTCCCCGCTCTGTTCTTAATTAGCTCAAGGCAACGATACGCAAGCTCTGAGTTCGTATTTGCCAGCCTGGAAAGCACCTCTCTCATTTCGGCTTCGTCTACAAACGGAAACACCTCCAAATGAAGCGCAATACGTAATTTACGGTTGTCTTTGCCCTCGTGAAGCCAATCTTCAACGGCGCGTGTGATGCTCGCGCCGTTATCGTTAGTGCGCCAAGCGAGTAAGTCAAACAGGCCGCAGACTACCTCGTAGGGCACAGAGCGAGGAATTTCGCTAAACAAGCGGTCTGCCAAACCACCATCGCCAAACTCCTCAACTAATGTGAATAAGGCTTCTTCATCAAGCGATTTCCAGGTGCCATCGTCTCGGCTGAGGCAAATCGTATCGATTGCGCGTGCTACCAGTGGATGCATTAGTGGCCTAACGTTTGGTTAAGGGGCGGGCTTTAGCCCGTCCCAGCGAGCGGAGCGAGCGATTTGAACCAGTTGTTATGCATTGAGTAACTCGGGATCAAACCATACGTCTTCGAAATTATTGCCGTCAATCTGAAAGCGGTAACCGGCAGGTAGATCAAGATAGCCGGCCATCTCTGGAAGATAGCTGTCGATGTGCTCTATATGCAACGGAGAAAAGAAATCGTCAGCGTCGGACATCTCGGTGCCGCACCATATGTACCAGCCATTAGTGCCATTCTCTGGTTTATGCCTCAGTCCGTTAATTGGAAGCTGTCCCAAGGTGCTTAGAGCGATTCCAAGTTTTGACCCGCTCTCTGGTTTTTGAGGGGCAACATTCTTCCATTCGCAGATGGTCTGTTCCTTCAGGATTTTCACGGTATTACTCCGAAGGTGCATAACTATTAATTAGGCGACACGGCTGTCGCGTTTGCCCACGACACCTGTCGCATAACCTTCCTTGTCGTCTTGTAAGTCCTTGTCTAGCTTGAAGGTGGTCGCGGCAAACGCGACAGCACTCTGGGAGAAACGCGACATGGATGACGGCAAGCCCAAGCTGCTGGATCAACTGCGCCAGCAGATTCGAGTCAGAAACTATTCCATCCGTACCGAAACTGTCTATGCCGAGTGGGCAAAGCGCTATATCCGCTTCCATCGCTATCGGCATCCGGCGGAGATGGGCGCGGCGGAGATCGAGGCTTTTCTGACTCATCTGGCGGTCAAGCGCGATGTGTCCGCTTCGACGCAGAACCAGGCCCTGGCCGCTCTGCTGTTTCTCTACAAGGAGGTGCTCAAGCTGGATTTGCCCTGGTTACAAGACATAGTGCGGGCGAAGAAGCCCCAGCATCTGCCGGTGGTGTTGACTCGCGCCGAGGTGGAGGCCTTGCTGGCGCAGCTGCAGGGCGTGAGCTGGATTGTCGCCAACCTGCTCTATGGCTCGGGCTTGCGTCTACTCGAGGCGCTGCGGCTGCGGGTCAAGGATGTGGATTTCGCCCGGCGGGAGATTCTGGTGCGCGATGGCAAGGGCCAGAAGGACCGGGTGACCATGCTGCCCATGCGTATCGTCGAGCCGCTGCAGTTGCATCTCGACAAAGTGCCCGGCTTGCATTGCAGCGATCTCGCCGAGGGTTTTGGCGAGGCCAACTTGCCCTTCGCCCTGGCGCGCAAGTATCCCAATGCGGCCAAGGAATGGGGCTGGCAGTTCGTCTTTCCGTCCATTAACCGCTCGCGGGACCCGCGCGGCCAGGGGACCTTCCGTCATCACCTGCACGAGAAGACCATCCAGCGTGCGGTGCGCGAGGCGGCGCGGCGTGCCGGCTCGATCAAGCACGCCACGCCGCATTCGCTGCGCCATTCATTCGCCACTCACCTGCTGGAGGCGGGCCAGGACATCCGCACGGTGCAGGAGCTGCTCGGCCACGCCGACGTGAAGACCACCATGATCTACACCCATGTGCTCAATCGCGGCGGCCTGGCGGTGCTGAGCCCGCTGGATCGCTGAGAAAGTTCTGAAAAAGCCATTTACCGCCACACCTGCGAAGGCGCTGGTCCAGGTGCGGCGCAGCCTCTGGGTTATTCCCCTTCGGGCCAGCGCAAGCGCTGTTCAGCGATAAAGCTACTGTCCCGCCTGCGCGGGAATGACGACTATTTCAGGTATTGCTGGGCGCGCCGCCGGGCGGCGGTAACCTCCGGTAAATTTCCGCGGGCGCCACTCGGTTGCAATCAGCGCATCCGACTTCTTATAGTTCCGCCGGCATTTTTGCAGGCCTGGCTCGTGCCCACGAGCGGCGCGCCAGGCTTTGACCGCACTGGTGAGAGGCCATGATCGAAATAAGAAACCTGACCAAGCGTTTTGCGCAGCACACGGCAGTCGACGACCTGTCGTTCAGCGTCCAGCCGGGGGAGGTGCTGGGCTTTCTCGGCCCCAACGGCGCCGGCAAGTCCACCACCATGAAGATGCTCACCGGCTTTCTCGCGCCGACCTCCGGCACGGCGAGCATCCTCGGTTGCGATATCCAGACCCAGACCCTGCAGGCCCAGCGGCAGATCGGCTATCTGCCGGAAGGCGCGCCCTGCTACGGCGACATGACGGTGCGCGGCTTTCTCGACTTTATCGCCGAGGTGCGCGGCTTTCGTGGCGCCGAGAAGCGCCAGCGGGTCGAACGCGCCGTGGTGCAGGTGGAGCTGGACAAGGTGCTGGAGCAGAGCATCGAGACGCTGTCCAAGGGTTTCAAGCGCCGCGTCGGCCTGGCCCAGGCGATCCTCCACGATCCGCGCGTGCTGATTCTCGACGAGCCCACCGACGGCCTCGATCCCAACCAGAAGCATCAGGTGCGCCAGCTGATCCAGGGCCTGGCGCGCGACAAGATCGTGATCATTTCCACCCACATCCTCGAAGAGGTCACGGCGCTGTGCACCCGCGCGGTGGTGATCGCCCAGGGCCGTCTGCTGGCCGACGGCACGCCGCTGGAGCTGGAAAGCCGCTCGCGCTACCACCAGGCGGTGACCCTGGTGGCCGCCGAGCCGTTGGATCTGCACGCCCTGGCCGCGTTGCCGGGGGTGGCCGGGATCGAGGAGAACCATCTGGAGCACAGCTTCAGCGTGCTGGCCAAGCCGGGCGAGGTGATCTTCCCGCAGGTCAACGCGCTGATCGGCCAGCGTGGCTGGAACATCAAGGAACTCAACGTGGAACGCGGCCGGCTCGACGAAGTGTTCCGCAGCCTGACCCGGGGAGAGCAGCCATGACCCAGTTGCCGGTGATCTTCAAGCGCGAGCTGGCGAGCTACTTCGCCACGCCGCTGGCCTATGTGTTTATCGTGATCTTCCTGGTGCTGTCCGGGGTGTTCACCTTCTACCTGGGCGGTTTCTTCGAGGGCGGCCAGGCGAATCTGTCGGCCTTCTTCAACTTCCACCCCTGGCTCTATCTGTTCCTGGTGCCGGCCATCGCCATGCGCCTGTGGGCGGAGGAGCGCAAGTCCGGCTCCATCGAGCTGCTGATGACCCTGCCGATCACCCGCTTCGAGGCGGTCACCGGCAAGTTCCTCGCCGCCTGGGTGTTCGCCGGCATCGCGCTGCTGCTGACCTTTCCGATGATCGTCACGGTCAATTACCTGGGCGAGCCGGACAACGGCGCCATCGTCACCGGCTATATTGGCAGCTGGCTGCTGGCCGGCGCTTATCTGGCCATCGGCTCGTGCATGTCGGCGCTGAGCAAGAACCAGGTGATCGCCTTCATCCTCGCGGTCAGCGCCTGCTTCCTGTTCATCGTCAGCGGCTTTCCCATGGTGCTCGACGCCTTCGCCTGGGCGCCGCAGTGGCTGGTGGACGCCATCGCCTCGCTGAGCTTCCTGGTGCGCTTCGATGCCATCAGCAAGGGCGTGATCGATCTGCGCGACCTGCTGTATTTCCTCTCGCTGATCGCCGCCTGGCTGACTGCCACCGCGGTGGTCATCGACCTGAAGAAAGCCGACTGAAGGAGCGCCCATGAAAAAGCTGATCTATTCCGGCGCCGGGCTGCTGCTGATCGCGGCGGCCTTTCTCGCCTTCAACCTGCTGGCCGGCCTCGGCCTGGGCGGCGCCCGCCTGGACCTGACCGAGCAGAAGCTCTACACCATTTCCGATGGCACCAAGCAGATCCTTGGCGAGCTGGACGAGCCGATCAACCTGTACTTCTTCTACTCGGACAAGGTGGCCAAGGACCTGCCGGCGCTGCGCACCTACGCCCAGCGCGTGGAGGAGATGCTCAAGGCCTACCAGCGTCAGGCTGGCGGCAAGATCCGTCTGCACCTCATCGACCCCGAGCCCTTCTCCGAGGACGAGGACAAGGCCGCCGAGTTCGGCCTGCAGGGCATCCCCCTGCAGCAGGGTGGCGACTCCATCTACTTCGGCCTGGCCGGCACCAACGCGCTGGACGACACCCAGGTGATCCCGTTCTTCGCCCTGGATCAGGAGGAGCACCTCGAATACGAGCTGAGCCGCCTGGTGCAGAGCCTGGCCAAGCCGCAGCTGCCGGTGGTCGGGGTGCTCTCCGGGCTGCCCATGACCGGTGGCTTCGACATGATGGCGCGGCAGCCGACGCCGCCATGGATGGTGCTGGAGCAGGTGCGCCAGTTGTTTTCGATCGAGCAGCTCAAGGCCGACGTCGACCTGATTCCCGACAGCGTCTCGGTGCTGTGGCTGGTGCACCCGAAGAACCTGCCCGAGCAGACCCTGTACGCCATCGACCAGTTCGTCCTGCGCGGCGGCAAGCTGATGGTGTTCGTCGACCCCTATGCCGAGGCCGACACTGGCGACATGCCGGGCGAGATGGCGGTGGACAAGGGCTCCAACCTCGAGCCGCTGTTCCAGGCCTGGGGCCTGCGTCTGGTGCCGGACAAGGTGCTCGGCGACGGCTCCTACGCCATGTCGGTGAGCATGGGCCAGGGTCAGCGTGCGGTGCGTCATGCCGCCTGGCTGAGCCTGCCGCGCCAGGCGCTGGACCAGGAGGACATCGCCACCGCCGGGCTGGAGAGCATCACCGTCGCCACCGCCGGCATCCTCGAACCGGTGGAAGGCGCCAAGACTCGCTTCACCCCGCTGCTGCAGAGCTCCGAGTACGCCATGCCCTTCGACGCTCAGCGTTTCGCCATGCTGAGCAATCCGGAGGAGCTGATCCGCGAGCTGGAGCCCACCGGCGAGCGCTACGCCATCGCCGCACGCATCGACGGCCCGGCGCAGAGCGCCTTCCCCGACGGCATCGAAGGGCGCAAGGACGGCCTCAAGCAGGCCGATACCATCAACGTGATCGCGGTGGCCGATACCGACATCTTGAGCGACCGCCTGTGGGTGCAGGTGCAGGACTTCTTCGGCCAGCGCATTCCGCAGCCCTGGGCCGACAACGGCAGCTTCGCGATCAACGCGCTGGACAACCTGGCCGGCTCCGAGGCGTTGATCAGCGTGCGTTCGCGTGGCCGCTTCAGCCGTCCCTTCGTGGTGGTGGAAGAGTTGCAGCGCGCCGCCGAGCAGCGCTTCCGCGAGAAGGAACAGGCGCTGCAGGCGCGCCTGGCCGAGACCGAGCAGCAACTGGCGGCGCTGCAGCGCAACGACGACCCCAGCCAGGCGCTGGAGCTGACCCCGGAGCAGCAGGGCGCGGTGCAGCGCTTCATCCAGGAGAAGCTGGCGATCCGCAAAGAGCTGCGCGACGTGCGCTACCAGCTCAACGCCGATATCGAGGCGCTGGGCCGCACGCTCAAGGTGATCAATATCGCCCTGGTGCCGGCACTGCTGACCCTCGGCGTGCTGGCGCTGTGGCTGTGGCGCCGCCGCCGCCGGGCCTGAGCATTGTGGGAGGCGCTTTAGCGTCGACTCGTTCGCGGCTAAAGCGCGTCGGGTGGATCGGGGCGCGTAGCTGTCGCTTTTTACATCCACCACAACGGTGGGTCGGTGAAGCCTGATCCACCCTACGAACCAGGGCCGTAGGGTGCGCCACTCGCACCAAAGCTTTTGAGGCGGTGCGCATGGCGCCCCCACGGTTCGTCGCTTTCAACCTTGGGGGCATCCGTCGCTCCGATGGGGAGCCGAAGGATGAGCCTCCCGAGTTTTCAACAGTGAGGAGATCATGGGACGCAAAGGTCTGATCGCATTGATCGTCATCGTGCTGCTGTGCCTGCTGGGTTACCTGGCGCTGCAGCAGCGCCAGCAGCAGGGCACTGCACAGCTCGAACGCACGCCCTGGCTGGCCGCCGAGCAGGGCTATCTGGGTAGCCTGCAGGCGCTGGAAATCCAGCCGCCCGGCCAGCCGGCGGTGCGTATCGAGCGCCGCGGCGAGGCCTGGGTAGTGCCGGCCAAGGCCGATTACCCGGCCGCGCGCGAGCCCCTCGCCGAGCTGCTGCGGGCGCTGCGCGAGGCCAAGACCGTCGAGGCCAAGACTGCCAACGCGCAGTGGCACGCACGCCTGGGCCTGGCGGAAAGCGGCGAGGAGGGCGAGCAGGCGCTGCGTCTGCAGCTGCAGTTCGACGGCCATCCCGAGTTGAGCCTGCGTCTGGGCAACCCGTCGCAGCAGGGCAGCGGGCAACTGGTGCGCCGCGCCGGCGAGGATCAGGTGTGGCTGATCGACCAGCAGCTCGACCTGCCCAGCCGCGAGCTGGACTGGCTGGACCGCCGCGTTGCGGACATTCCCTTCGCCAGCGTCAAACGCCTGGAGCTGCGCTACGCCAGCGGCGAGACGCTGACCCTGAGCAAGCCCGACGCCGAGCAGTACAACTTCACTGTGGAGCAGTTGGGCAAGGGCCAGCAGCTCAGTTTCGAGGGCGCGGCCAACGGCATGGTCACGCTGTTCTCCAACCTGCGTTTCGCCGATGCCGCGCCGCTGGCGCAGATCGCTTTCAAGCAGGCGCCGATGCTCAGGCTGAGCCTGACCGGCTTCGACGGCCAGAGCCTCGAAGGCGCGCTGTACCAGCAGGGCGAGCAGCACTGGCTGGTGCTCGGCGAACGCCAGGGATTCGAGGGCGGCGAGGTGGCCGCGCGCAGCGATTGGGCCTATCGTCTGGACGCCGAGCAGGTGCAGAGGCTGGCGAAGAAGTTGCGCGATTTGCTGGCGAAAAACGGATAAAAACCGGCTGTAATCCCGATGTTGTCTGGTTTGCGCTCGGTTCTAAAAAAGTGCTTTTCAGTCACATTTCATGCTTTATACTCGGCCCAGCGGTTGCAGCAAGAACGCCCTTCGCTTGACCTGCTCCATGCTCCAATTGCCGGGGTTGGCGAACGATGAACAGAACGTTTTTACCGAGCCGTCACAGCGCCTATTCGGGACAATAAAAATTTGCGAGTTGGAGAAGTGGGTAATGGCAGATCGTGAGACCGGAACCGTCAAATGGTTCAATGATTCCAAGGGCTACGGGTTCATTCAGCGCGAAAGCGGCCCGGACGTATTCGTTCACTACCGCGCCATCCGTGGCGAAGGCCACCGCACCCTGATCGAGGGGCAGAAGGTCGAGTTCGGCGTGACCCAGGGCCAGAAAGGCCTGCAGGCGGAAGACGTTTCCGCGGTCTGAGTTCCAGACTCCAACGAAAAGGCCCGTCGATGACGGGCCTTTTCGTTTATGGCGCAAGGGTGGATGTCGTTTTTACATCCACCACGCGGTGGATCGATAAGGCGTGTCCACCCTACGGATCGTGCCGGGCGCAACGGGTGGTTGGATGAATGGCCACGGTGCGCGCTACGCACCCTACGGATGCGGCCGCTGTCATTCCGTACGCCAGACGATCTCGGTTTCGCCGTCGGCATCCACCTTGATCCAGCGGTCGGCTTCCTCGTCGCTTTCATCTTCCACCCAGGTTCCCGGCGCGCAGCGGATCTGCACGCCGAGCGCGGCATGGGCGGCGCGGGCGCAGGCCAGGTCGTCGGCCCAGGGCGTGGCGTCGCTTTCCAGGTACAGGCTGTGCCATTTGCCCACGGCCTTCGGCAGCCAGGTCACCGGCACCTCGCCGGCCTTGCATTTGAAGGTCTGGCCCTTCTGCTGCCAGTCGCTGCAGGGGCCCAGGGCCTCACCCAGCCACTGCGCCACGGCGTCGCGTTCGGCGTCTTTCAGGTAGATCTCGATATCGGGTTGGCGCATGGCATTCAGTCCTGAGAGCGTTGGCTCTGGGTTTTCACGATCCAATCGTAGCGGATGGCGACGGTAACTTCGAAGGGCGCGGTGATCACCGCCTCGCGCCGTTCGGCGCTGGCGCGCCAGCCGTGCGGGGTCATGGCCAGCAGGTCGGCGCGAGCCTGGGCATCGCTCAGGTGCAGCGGAAACTGCAGGGTTTCGCTATGGGCCAGGTGCATGCCCGGCGGGATCAGCGCCAGGTGCTTCTCGTCGTCGTAGTCGCGCACCTCGTCGTACAGCTTCTGCCGCAGCTCCATCAGGTGCACGCGGGTCGGGCCCATGCGCAGCAGGCCGCCGCCGGGGGCGAGCAGGCGATTGGCCTCGGCCCAGTCGAGCGGGCTGAACACGCTGGCCAGCAGCTCGCAGCTGGCATCCGCCAGTGGCACGCGGGCCATGCTCGCCACCAGCCAGTTCAGCTGCGGCGCGCGCTTGCAGGCACGCTTGACCGCCTCGCGGGAGATATCCAGGGCATAACCGTCGGCATGGGGCAGGGCGCGGGCGATCTGCTCGGTGTAGTAGCCCTCGCCACAGCCGATATCCAGCCAGCGCGCCGGTTGATATTCGGCCGCCAGTGCCGCCAGGCGCGCGGCCAGCGGCGCGTAGTGACCGCCGTCGAGAAAGCGCCGGCGCGCCTCGACCATGGCGGCGTTGTCGCCGGGATCGCGGCTGTTCTTGTGCTGCACCGGCAGCAGGTTGTAGTAGCCCTGGCGGGCGCGGTCGAAGCTGTGCCGGTTGCTGCAGATCAGGCCGCTGTCACTGGGCTGCAGCGGCGTCTGGCAGAGGGGGCAGATCAGCATGCGTAAAATCCGGGAATAGGCCGTCGCGAGCGCGCCGAGAGCAAGGCGGACGGAACGCAGCGACGAGACATATCGAATAGATAGGCGAGGAGCGAGTACCGCCCAACGCAGCTATCGGTGTGCGCAGCAGGCATATTCATGGATTTTCATGCCAGCAGTTTCACCAGGGTTCGGTAGTAAACTTCGGTGAGCAGGTCGAGGTCGCTGGCCAGCACCCGCTCGTTGATCTGGTGGATGGTGGCGTTGACCGGGCCCAGCTCGACCACCTGGGTGCCCAGGGTGGCGATGAAGCGCCCGTCGGAGGTGCCGCCGCTGGTGGACGGCGTGGTGTCGCGACCGGTGACGTTCTTGATGCTGGCGGCCACGGCGTCGAGCAACTCGCCCGGCTGGGTGAGGAAGGGCAGGCCGGACAGCGCCCACTCCAGGTGGTAGTCCAGGCCGTGCTTGTCGAGGATGGCGGTGACGCGCTGCTGCAGGCCCTCGACGGTGGATTCGGTGGAGAAGCGGAAGTTGAACACCGCCTTCAGTTCGCCGGGGATGACGTTGGTGGCGCCGGTGCCGGCATTGAGGTTGGACACCTGGAAGCTGGTCGGCGGGAAATAGTCGTTGCCATGGTCCCAGTGCTCGGCGGCCAGTTCGGCCAGGGCCGGGGCAGCCAGGTGAATCGGGTTCTTCGCCAGGTGCGGGTAGGCCACGTGGCCCTGCTTGCCGTATACGGTAAGGGTGCAGCCAAGCGAGCCGCGGCGGCCGTTCTTGACCACGTCGCCGAGCAGGCTGGTGCTCGACGGTTCGCCGACGATGCACCAGTCCAGACGCTCGCCGCGTTCGCGCAGACGCTCGACCACGGCCTTGGTGCCGTGCTGGGCCGGGCCTTCCTCGTCGCTGGTGATCAAAAAGGCGATGGCGCCCTTGTGATTAGGGTGGTCGGCGGTGAAGCGCTCGACGGCGACGATCATGCTCGCCAGGCTGCCCTTCATGTCCGCCGCGCCGCGGCCGCAGAGCATGCCGTCTTCATCGACGCGCACATCGAACGGCTGGTACTGCCAGGCGTCCAGCGGGCCGGTGGGCACCACGTCGGTGTGCCCGGCGAAGCACAGCACCGGGCCCTGGGCGCCATCGCGACCACCGCGCTTGGCCCAGAAATTCTCCACCTCTTCGATGCGCATGTGCTCGACCTCGAAGCCGCAGGCGGCCAGGCGACGCATCATCAGCTCCTGGCAACCTTCGTCGACCGGGGTCACGGACGGGCGGCGGATCAGGTCGAAGGCGAGTTCCAGGGTCGGGGTGAGGGTGGCGGTCATTGCGGCTCCGGTACGGCGGCTAGCGTGAAGGCTGGCCATCTTAAAGCAAAAGTCGTTACCGATCAGGTCATAAGGCGCGCAGCAGGATGCGTTCGCACACGGTCGGGTCGAGCTCGTCGCCTTCACCGAGGGCGCCCGGACTGCGGCGTTGCAACTGCGCCAGCACCTCCGGGACCGCCTCGGCGTCCAGGCCGTGCTCGCTCAGCCGGGTGGCCAGGCCGAGGTCGCGAAAGAACGCCGCGGTGGCGGCGATGGCGGCGTCGATGCGCTGCTCCGCGTTGCCGGCGGGCAGCTGCCAGACCCGTTCGGCGTATTGCTGCAGCCTGGCGCCGTGCGCCTCGCGGCATTCGGCGAGCAGCGCGGGCAGCACCACGGCCAGGCTCTGCGCCGGGGCCAGGTGGTACAGCGCGCTCAGCTCCCGGGCGATCCGCCGCGCGCCGCCCGCCGGTACCACGCCGCAGCCGGCGGGGCCGTCGAGCGCCTGCAGCGCGCACCACAGCAGGTTGGCGCGCACGGCCTGGTCCTCGGGATCGGTGATCAACTTGCGACCTTCCTCGATCAGGGTCAGCAGCAGGGCCTCGGCGTAGCGCGCCTGCAGCGGCGCATCGGCCGCGACGCCGAGGTAGCGCTCGCAGGTGCGGGCGAACGCCTCGATCACCGCGTGCGCCAGTTGCTGACGCGGCGCGTCGAGGTGGAGGCCGGGGTCGACGATGGCGAAGCGCGGGTGCAGCAGCGGGCTGGCGAAGGGCAGCTTCTGCTGGCGTTCGGCATGGCTGACCAGGCCCTCGGCGTGGCTCAGGGCGCTGCCGATCGGCAGGGTCAGCAGGCAGCCCAGCGGCAGCGCCGCGCGGATCGGCGCGCCGCACAGCAGTTGCAGCGGATCGCCGGGGTGGCACAGGGCGGCGGCGAGGAACTTGCCGGCATCGATCGGCGCGTCGCCGCCGATGGCCAGGACGAAGTCGCAGGCGTCGTGCCGGGCCTGGGCCACGGCGCGCAGCAGGGTGTCGTACTGCGGGTTGGGCTCGATCCCGGCGAAGCGGCTCAGCGGGCGCCCGTGCAGGCTGCGCTCCACCTCGGCCCAGACGCCGTTGCGCAGGATGTCGGCGCCGGCGTGCAGGGCCAGCACGCGGCTGCCGGGCGGGATTTCCTCGGCCAGGCGGGCGATCTGGCCGCGGCCGAAGTGCAGCCGGGTCGGGTTGTAGACGCTGAAGTTGCGCATGGGCGAAGCCTCGCTGCTGCGCTCACTATAGCGCCGGCTGCGCCGCCCGCCGGGCGAACCGCCCGGCGGGCTTGGGCGCAGGCATGGCCGTGCCTATAATGCGCGCCTTGCTGCAGGGGGTGAGATGAACACAGACGAACAACGTTTCGGCGGCATAGCCCGGCTCTACGGTCGCGAGGGCTACGCGCGGCTGGCCGCCGCCCATGTCGCGGTGGTCGGCATCGGCGGCGTCGGCTCTTGGGCGGCCGAGGCGCTGGCGCGCTCGGGCGTCGGCGAGATCTCGCTGTTCGACCTGGACGACGTCTGCATCACCAACACCAATCGCCAGGTGCACGCCGTCGAGGGCGCGGTGGGCAAGGCCAAGGTCGAGGAGATGGCCGCGCGCATTCGCGCCATCAACCCGGCCTGCGTGGTGCACGCGGTGGCCGATTTCGTCACCCGCGAGACCATGGCCGAGTACATCACCGAGCAGCTCGACGGGGTGATCGACTGCATCGACAGCGTGCCGGCCAAGGCCGCGCTGATCGCCTGGTGCAAGCGGCGCAAGATCCAGATCGTCACCACCGGCGGCGCCGGCGGCCAGGTCGACCCGACGCAGATCCAGCTCGCCGACCTCAACAAGACCTTCAACGACCCGCTGGCGGCCAAGGTGCGCAGCACCCTGCGCCGCGACTACGGCTTCTCGCGCACGCCGGGGCGTACCTACAGCGTGCCCTGCGTGTTCTCCACCGAGCAGCTGCGCTATCCCAAGCCGGACGGCACGGTGTGCCAGGCCAAGGGCTTCGTCGGCGAAGGGGTCAAGCTGGACTGCGCCGGCGGTTTCGGCGCGGTGATGATGGTCACCGCCAGCTTCGGCATGGCCGCCGCCGCCAAGCTGGTGGACAAGCTGGTGGCCGGCGCCCGGCGCCCGGCCGAACGTGGCCGCAGCGACTGACGGCGGCCTGTGCGGCGGCCTGCTTGGCTAAGCTGAGACAAAAAAGGAGTGGCAGAACTCGGGCAGGGACGCTTCGCTGTGTTTGCGCGTTGAGGTGATCCGTGTCGTACCTGTTTTCCCGTCTGCGTGGTGGACCCTTCGCCGCCAGCCTCTGCATGGCGCTGCTGCTGGGCGGCGTGCTGCCGGTGGCGGCCGAGCCGAAGCTGCGCATCGGCACCGGCGACTGGGCGCCCTACGTCGACCAGCGCCGCGCCGATGGCGGCGCCATGGCGCGACTGATCAGCGCGGTGTTCGCCGAGGCGGGCTACGCGGTCGAATACGTCTTCTACCCCTGGGATCGCAACGTGCTGATGCTGCAGCAGGGTCAGCTGGACGCCATCATGCCCTACAGCTGCAGCCCCAGTCGCCTCAACTACGGGGTCTGCAGCGACCCGGTGGTGCGCGGCGAGGTGGTGCTGTTCCATCGCCGCGAGCTGGCGTTCGACTGGCGTCGCATCGAGGACCTCAGGCGCTACCGCATCGGCACCACCCTCGGTTACTCCTACGGCTCGCGCTTCGACCAGGCGCAGCAGGACGGCCTGCTGCAGGTGCAGCAGAGCGGTAAGGAGGACACCAGCTTCCGCCTGCTGGAACTCGGTCGCATCGACCTGCATCCGCAGGACCGCGCGGTCGGCTACGCCATGCTGCGTCGCCTGTTCCCCGGTGCCGAGGGGCGCGCCATCACCCATCACCCGCGCCACCTGAACACCGAACCGCTGCGCCTGCTGTTTCGCAAGGACGATGCCGAGGGCGAGCGGCTGCTGCGCCTGTTCAACGCCGGCCTGCGCCATTTCGCCGAGCGTGGCGACCTGGCGCGCCTGCAGCAGGCGCTGAATTCCGGCGACGCCGATGCCTGGCTGCCGACCAGCCGGGCGCAGGCGCTGCGCGACTGATGGCGGATGCGCCTATAATCGCCGCCCGCTTCCATTGAGACCGCCGCAATGACCAATAACGACGTACTGCGCAGCCTGCGCTACCTGCTGGCCATCGGCGACGCCAAGCTGGTGGAGATCTGCCAACTGGCGGACTACCCGGTGACCCTGGAGCAGATATCCGCCTGCCTGCTGAAGGACGACGAGGCCGGCTACCAGCCCTGCAACGACGCCTTGCTGGCCCATGTGCTGGAAGGCCTGGTGTTCTACAAGCGCGGCAAGGACGAGAGCCGTGCGCCGCTGCCGGTGGCGACGCGCTTGAGCAACAACATCGTGCTGAAGAAGCTGCGCGTGGCCTTCGAGCTCAAGGACGACGACATGCAGGCCATCCTCCAGGCCGCCGACCTGCCGATGACCAAGGCCGAACTCGGCGCCCTGTTCCGCAAGCCCGGGCACAAGAACTACCGCGAGTGCGGCGACCAGGTGCTGCGCAATTTCCTGCGTGGCTTGACGCTGCGCGAGCGCGGCAAGGGCGACTAGCGGCGTGACGATATCGGGGGTAGTACGGTCTTCCCTGGCAACGCGCGTTTCATAGGGTGGGTTAGCCGCCTGTTACGTCTGTCGATCGACTCCCATTGCCTGGTGCGGCGTAACCCACCATCGGTGCAACGCCAACCATCGCCTGGTGGGTTACGCGGCGCGCGACGATGGCGGGGGCTGAACGTGCGGCGGTTGGCGCCGCTAACCCACCCTACGCTGATTCGGCATGTCGGGATCTAACCAGCCAGTTCGCGCATGCGTTGCAGCACGGCATTGAGGCCGTTGCTGCGCGAGGGCGAGAGCTGGTGGGCCAGGCCGAGCTGGACGAACCAGCCGGCCAGGTCGAGCGCCGCCAGTTCCTCGCCCTTCAGGCCGTCGACCCGGGCCAGCAGCACGGCCAGCAGGCCGCGCAGCAGGCGGGCGTCGCTGCCGGCGCGAAAGTGCCAGGCGCCCTCGTGTGTTTCCGCCACCAGCCAGACCAGGCTTTCGCAGCCGTGCACGCGATTGGCCTCGCAGCGTTCGGCCTCGCTCAACGGCTGCAGGCGCTCGCCCCACTGCATCAGCAGGCGCGCGCGCTGCTCCCAGCCGGGGCAGGCGGCGAAGGCCTCCAGCGCTTCCTGAGCGGCGCCGGGCAGGTTATCCGTCATTGCAGCAGCTCCAGGGCCCGATCCAGGGCATCGAAGAAACGATCCAGGTCGGCGCCGTCGTTGTACAGGCCGAGCGAGACGCGGATCGCACCGGACAGCCCCAGGCCTTTCATCAGCGGCATGGCGCAGTGGTGCCCGGCGCGCACGGCGATGCCCTGTTCGCTGAGCAGGTGGGCCAGGTCGGCGTTGTGCACGCCGTCGACGCAGAAGCTGGCCAGGGCCAGTTGCGGTGCGCCGAGCAGGCGCACGCTGTCGCGCAGTCCGAGGCCGGCTAGCAGCTTGGCGTGCAGCGCCGCCTCGTGGCCGGCCACCGCGGCCTGGTCGAGACCGGCCAGCCAGTCCAGCGCCGCGCCCAGGGCGATCACGCCCGACACCGGCGGCGTGCCGGCCTCGAAGCCCAGCGGCGCCGGGCGGAAACGCGCGGCCTGGTAGTCGGCGTCCAGCACCATTTCACCGCCGAACTGCCAGTGGCGCAGCTGCGCCAGCGCCTCGCCGCGGCCGTAGAGCAGGCCGACGCCGTCCGGGCCGTAGAGCTTGTGCGCCGAGCAGACGTAGAAGTCGCAGCCCAGCGCCTGCATGTCGTGGCGGCCGTGCACCGCGCCCTGGGCGCCGTCGACCACGCTGAGGGCGCCGCGGCTGCGCGCCAGGGCCAGCAGTTCGCGCAGCGGCTGCCAGCGCCCGAGCACGTTGGACAGCTGCGCCACCGCCAGCAGCCGGGTGCGCGGGCCGATCAGCTCGGCGGCGCGGGCCAGGTCGATGCTACCCGAACCATCCAGCGGCAGTACCACCAGCTTGAGCCCGCGACGCAGCGCCAGCTGCTGCCAGGGCAGCAGGTTGGCGTGGTGCTCCAGGGCGCTGACGACCAGCTCGTCGCCGGGCTGCAGCAGAGGCTCCAGGCCGTAGGCCAGCAGGTTCAGCGCCTCGGTGCTGCCGCGGGTAAAGACAATCTCTTCGCGGCTGGCCGCGTTCAGCCAGGCCGCGGCCTTGTCCCGCGTGCCTTCGAAGGCGCGGGTGGCGCGCTCGCCCGGCAGGTGCTGGGCGCGGTGCACGTTGGCGGCGCCGCTGGCCAGGTAGCCGAGCAGGCTGTCCAGCACCACCTGCGGCTTCTGCGCGGTGGCGGCGCTGTCCAGGTAGGTCTGGCCCTCGGCTTCGAGGGCGAGAATGCCGGGGAAAGCGGCGCGCCAGGGGGAAGTCAGTGACATAAGAGCCTATCCCGTAGGGTGCGCCGTGCGCACCGGGTCGCACATGGACTGCTGGTGCGTGCGGCGCACCCTACTGGATCAGTTGTGGGCGTGCAGGGCTTCGTTCAGTTCAATAGCCGACTTGTGGGTCTTGCACTCCACCGCGCCGGTCTGCGAGTTGCGGCGGAACAGCAGGTCCGGCTGGCCGGCCAGTTCGCGCGCCTTGACCACCTTCACCAGTTGGTTCTGGTCGTCGAGCAGTGCCACCTTGGTGCCGGCGGTGATGTACAGGCCCGACTCCACGGTGTTGCGGTCGCCCAGCGGGATGCCGATGCCGGCGTTGGCGCCGATCAGGCAGCCTTCGCCGACCGAGATGACGATATTGCCACCGCCGGACAGGGTGCCCATGGTCGAGCAGCCGCCGCCCAGGTCCGAGCCCTTGCCGACGAACACGCCGGCCGAGACGCGGCCTTCGATCATGCCCGGACCGGCGGTGCCGGCGTTGAAGTTGACGAAGCCCTCGTGCATCACCGTGGTGCCTTCGCCGATGTAGGCGCCCAGGCGCACGCGCGCGCTGTCGGCGATACGCACGCCGGCCGGCACCACGTAATCGGTCATCTTGGGGAACTTGTCCACCGAGAACACCTCCAGCAGCTCGCCCTTCAGACGCGCTTCCAGCTGGCGCTCGGCCAGTTCGCCGAGGTCGACCGCACCCTGGCTGGTCCAGGCCACGTTGGGCAGCAGCGGGAAGATGCCGGCCAGGTTCAGGCCGTGCGGCTTGACCAGGCGGTGCGACAGCAGGTGCAGCTTGAGGTAGGCCTCGGGGGTGCTGGTCGGCGCGGCGTCTTCGGCGAGGAAGGTCGCCACCAGCGGGTTGTGGCTCTCGGCCAGGCGGGTGAGCAGGGCGGCCTGGGCGGCATCGACGCCCTTGAGCGCATCGGCCAGTTCGCCGGCCTGGGCGCTGCTGAAGGCGATGGCCTGGTTGCCGCCCTGGTAGCCGAGGATGGCCGCGGCCTTGTCGCTCAGCTCCACGGCCGGATTGAGCAGGGGCAGGGCGTAGAAGACTTCCAGCCAGTTGCCCTGGCGGTTCTGGGTGCCGACGCCGAAGGCGATGCTGAAGAGGTTGGTGCTCATAGGATGGTTTCCTTGCAACGAAATCGAGGGTGAAGAATCAGGCCAATGCGGCTTGGTAGTTATCCGGTTTGAAGCCGACCAGGGTGCGCTCGCCGAGATCGAGCACCGGGCGCTTGATCATCGAGGGCTGGGCCAGCATCAGCGCGATGGCCTTGGCCTGGTCGAGGTCGGCCTTCTGCTCGTCGGCGAGCTTGCGGAAGGTGGTGCCGGCGCGGTTGAGGATGGTCTCCCAGCCGTGCTCGGCGCACCACTGCTGCAGGCGCTCGCGGTCGATGCCGGCGCTCTTGTAGTCGTGGAAGTCGTAGGCGATGCCGCGCTCGTCGAGCCAGGTGCGGGCCTTCTTCATGGTGTCACAGGCTTTGATGCCATAGAGGGTCTTGCTCATGGGGTGCGTCCTTCGATAAAGCGGCGGATGCGCTGGGCGGCTTCGATGCACTCGGCCAGCGGCGCGACCAGGGCCATGCGCACGCGCCCGGCGCCGGGGTTGATGCCGTTCACCTCGCGCGACAGGTAGGAGCCCGGCACCACGGTGACATGTTCGGCGGCGAACAGCGCGCGGGTGAACTCGGCGTCGTCGCCCGGGGTGCGCGCCCAGAGGTAGAAGCCGCCGTCGGGGCGCTGCACGTCCATCACCGGCTCAAGGATATCCAGCACGGCGTCGAACTTCTCGCGGTACAGGTCGCGGTTGGCGCGCACGTGGTCCTCGTCGTTCCAGGCGGCCACGCTGGCCAGCTGGGTCTGCACCGGCATGGCGCAGCCGTGGTAGGTGCGGTACAGCAAAAAGGCCTTGAGGATCTCGGCGTCGCCGGCGACGAAGCCCGAGCGCAGACCCGGCAGGTTGGAGCGCTTGGACAGGCTATGGAACACCACGCAGCGCGCAAAATCGCTGCGGCCCAGCTCGGCGCAGGCGCTGAGCAGGCCGGCCGGCGGGTTGGCCTCGTCGAAGTACAGCTCGCTGTAGCACTCGTCGGCGGCGATGACGAAGTCGTGCTCGTCGGCCAGGGCGATCAGCTTCTTCAGCGTTTCCACCGGGATCAGCGCGCCGGTGGGGTTGCCCGGTGAGCACAGGAAGAGGATCTGGCAGCGCTGCCAGACCTCGGCCGGCACCGCGTCGAAGTCCGGGTTGAAGCCATGGGCTTCCAGGCACGGCAGGTAGTGCGGCTCGGCGCCGGCGAGAAACGCCGCACCTTCGTAGATCTGGTAGAAGGGATTGGGGCTGACCACCAGGCCTTTGGCATTGCGGTCGACCACGGCCTGGGTGAAGGCGAACAGCGCCTCGCGGGTGCCGTTGACCGGCAGCACGTGGCGCGCCGCATCCAGCCAGCCGGCCGGTACGCCGAAGCGCCGCTCGCACCAGCTGGCGATGCTCTGGCGCAGCTCGGCCAGGCCCAGGGTGGTGGGGTAGACCGCCAGCTTGTCGAGGCTCGCGGTCAGCGCCTGGGCGACGAAGTCCGGCGACTCGTGCTTGGGCTCGCCGATGGACAGGGCGATGGCGCGCTTGTCCGCGGCCGGCTGCACGCCGCCGAGCAGGGCGCGCAGTTTCTCGAAGGGGTAGGGCTGGAGCTGGTCGAGGGCTGGGTTCATCGGGGCTTCCGGAAAATCAGATGGAAAATTGCGTGGGCTGGACGCTGGGCTCGGACAGGCGGCGGACGATGGTTTCCTGCAGGCGTGCGCAGAGCTCGGGATCGGACAGCGGCTGGTTATTGGCGTCGGTGACGAAGAACACGTCCTCGACCCGTTCGCCGAGGGTGGCGATCTTGGCGTTCTGCAGCGACAGGTCGAACTCGAGGAAGATCCGGCCGATGCGCGCCAGCAGGCCGGGGCGATCCGGCGCGGTCAGCTCGAGCACGGTTACCGGGCGTTGCGCGTCGTTGTGGATGGTCACCTGCGGGGCGAAGGCGAAGTGCTTGAGCTGGCGCGGCACGCGGCGCTGGATGATGGTCGGGTAGTCGTCCGGGTTCTTCAGCGCCTCGATCAGGCCCTGGCGTATCTGCTGGATGCGCGCGGGGTTGTCGCCGATCGAGCCGCCATCGGCGTCCAGCACCACGTAGGTGTCGAGGGTGAACTGGCTGGTCGAGGTGATGATCCGCGCGTCGTGGATGTTCAGGTTGAGCTGGCTCATCGCCGCCACGGTCACGGCGAAGAAATCGTGCTGGTCCGGCGCGTAGATGAAGATCTGCGTGCCGCCCTCGAACTCGCGCTGGGTGGTTTCCTTGATCAGCACCAGCGGACCGGCGTCGGCCGGGTGCTGGAGGATGGCTTCGGTGTGCCAGGCCACGTCGCTGGCGGTATGGCGCAGGAAGTAGTCGTCGCCGAGCTGGCTCCACAGCTGCTCGGCGTCGTCCGGGTCGGTACCGCCGCGCACCAGGGTGTCCAGCGCCGCGCTCTGCGTCTGGCGAATCTGTTCCTCGCGGTCCACCGGGTTCTCCAGGCCGCGGCGCAGGGCGCGCTTGGTCTCGGTGTAGAGCTGGCGCAGCAGGCTGGCACGCCAGGAGTTCCACAGGCTGGGGTTGGTGGCGTTGATGTCGGCCACGGTCAGCACGTAGAGGTAGTCCAGGTGGGTCTGGTCGCTGACGAACTGGGCGAAGTCGTGGATCACCTGCGGGTCGGAGAGGTCCTTGCGCTGCGCGGTGGTGGACATCACCAGGTGGTGCTGCACCAGCCAGACGATCAGCGCGCTGTCCCAGGTCGGCAGGTTGTGGCGGCGGGCGAAGGCCTCGGCGTCCACCGCGCCGAGTTCCGAGTGGTCGCCGCCGCGGCCCTTGCCGATGTCGTGGTAGAGGCCGGCGAGGTAGATCAGCTCGGGCTTGGGCAGCCTGTCGATCAGCTTGCCGGCCAGCGGGAATTTCTCCGCCAGCTCCGGCCAGCGGAACTTGCGCAGGTGCTTGATCAGGTTGAGGGTGTGCGCGTCGACCGTATAGATGTGGAACAGGTCGTGCTGCATCTGCCCGACTATGTGGCCGAACTCCGGCAGGTAGCGGCCGAGGATGCCGTAGCGGTTCATCCGCCGCAGGTTGCGGTGGATGCCCTCGCGGCACTTGAACAGCTCGATGAACAGGCTGGTGTTGCGGATGTCCTTGCGGAACTCGTCGTCGATCAGGTGGCGGCTGTCGCGCAGCAGGCGGATGCTGTCGGCGCGCACGCCCTTGATCTCCGGGTGCTGGGCCATCAGCACGAAGACTTCGAGGATGGCGAAGGGAGTGCGCTTGAAGACGTTCGGGTGGGTCACCTCGATATAGCCGTCGCGCACCTGGAAGCGGCTGTTCAGCGGGGTGGCCGGGCCGCTCTCGCCGGCGCGCAGGATGACTTCCTCGAAGTGCTGGTTGATCAGGTCCGACAGCTCGGAGATGCCCATCACCACGCGGTAGTACTTCTGCATGAAGTGCTCGATGCTGCGCTTGCCGTCGCCGTCCTGGTAGCCGAACAGCGCGGCGATGCGCCCCTGGTAATCGAACAGCAGGCGGTCTTCGGCGCGCCCGGCGAGCATGTGCAGGGCGTAGCGCACCTTCCACAGGAACTCCTGGCTGGAGGAGAGCAGGGCGTATTCGCTCTCCAGCAGAAAGCCCTGGCCGACCATGGCGTGCAGATTCAGCGTGTCGAACTGGCGGCGTGCCACCCAGAGCACGGTCTGGATGTCGCGCAGGCCGCCCGGCGAGCCCTTGACGTTGGGTTCGAGGTTGTACTCGGTGTCGTTGTACTTGGCGTGGCGCGCCTTGCGTTCCTCGCGTTTGGCCAGGAAGAAGTGCTTGCTCGGCCACATCCGCTCGCTGCTGGTCACCGCCTGCATGCGCTGGCGCAGGTGCTCGGGGCCGGCGATGGTGCGGCTTTCCATCAGATTGGTGATCACCGTGAGGTCGGCGCGCGCCTCCTCGGCGCACTCGTCGACCGAACGCACGCTCTGGCCGACTTCCAGGCCGATGTCCCAGAGCAGGGTGAGAAAGCCCTCGATCGGCTCGCGGAAGATCTCGTGATCGCTGCTGTCGAGCAGGATCAGCAGGTCTATGTCGGAATAGGGGTGCAGTTCGCCGCGGCCGTAGCCGCCGACGGCGAGCAGGGCGATGTCGGCGTCCTTGCTCCAGGCGAAGCGCTTCCAGGCTTCCTGCAGGATCTGGTCGACGAACCAGGCGCGGTCCTCGACCAGGCGGCGGATGTCGCGGCCGCCCTGGAAGCGGGCGTCGAGCACCTCGCGGGCATGACGGATGGCTTTCTTGAACGCGGCGATGGGGCTGGACTTGAGCGCCAGCTCGGCCTGGAACTGACCGCGGTCAAACAGTTCGGGGTCCATCTGCGGCATGCAATTGCCTTCCTCTAAAGGTGCGTAGGGTGCGCCGGGCGCACCGTTGCGGTTTTTGGTGCGCACGGCGCACCCTGGCTCAGGCCGAGGTGCGCGGCAGGGTGTCGTCGCTGCGCAGGGTGAGGATCTCGTAGCCACCGGCGGTGACCAGCACGGTGTGTTCCCACTGCGCCGACAGCTTGCGGTCCTTGGTGATGGCGGTCCAGCCGTCGCCGAGCAGGCGGGTTTCCGGGCGGCCCTGGTTGATCATCGGCTCGATGGTGAAGGTCATGCCTTCCTTGAGCTCCATGCCGGTGCCGGCGCGGCCGTAGTGCAGCACCTGCGGCTCCTCGTGGAACACCGCGCCGATGCCGTGGCCGCAGTACTCGCGCACCACGGAAAAACCGTTCTTCTCCGCGTGCTTCTGGATCACCTCGCCGATATCGCCCAGGCGGGTGCCCGGCTTGACCAGTTCGATGCCTTTATACATGCATTCCTGGGTGACCTTGGCCAGGCGCTCGGCCCACTCGGCGACCTTGCCGACCATGAACATCTTGCTGGTGTCGCCGTGGTAGCCGTTCTTGATCACGGTGACGTCGATGTTCAGCACGTCGCCATCTTTCAGCGGCTTGTCGTTGGGGATGCCGTGGCACACCACGTGGTTGATCGAAGTGCAGATCGACTTGGGGAAGCCCTTGTAGTTGAGCGGGGCGGGGATGGCCTGCTGCACATTGACTATATAGTCGTGGCAGATGCGATCCAGCTCGTCGGTGGTGACCCCGGGCTTGACGTACTCGCCGATCATCTCCAGCACCTCGGCGGCCAGGCGGCCGGCCACGCGCATTTTCTCGATTTCGTCGGGGGATTTGATGGTGACGGTCATATGAAGCTCTCGGGCGCGAACGGAAAAGGGGAGTATCTTAGCAGCTAGGAGGCGCAAGCCCCAAAGGCCGCTGCAAGTGGGTGGCGGAGGGGCGCCTGGCGTCATTTGCTGCTTGAGGCTGGTAGCTTGCGGCTGCTTTCTGTGGTATAAAACGCGCCGCTTTACGGGCGGCATGCCCGAAAGCCTAAACCCACACACGTATCGACACGGTTTCCTGGGTGCCCGCAAGGGTTGGAAGCTGGGATACGTGGAGGCCTAACCCGACTTATCAAGGAACTATCATGTCCCAAGTCAATATGCGCGATATGCTGAAGGCCGGTGTGCACTTCGGCCACCAGACCCGTTACTGGAACCCGAAAATGGGCAAGTACATTTTCGGTGCGCGTAACAAGATTCACATCATCAACCTCGAAAAAACCCTGCCGATGTTCAACGACGCCCTGTCGTTCGTTGAGAAGCTGGCCGCTGGCAAGAACAAGATCCTGTTCGTCGGCACCAAGCGTTCCGCTGGCAAGATCGTTCGCGAAGAAGCCGCTCGTTGCGGTTCGCCCTTCGTCGATCACCGCTGGTTGGGCGGCATGCTGACCAACTACAAGACCATCCGTGCTTCGATCAAGCGCCTGCGCGAGCTGGAAACCCAGTCCCAGGACGGCACCTTCGCCAAGCTGACCAAGAAAGAAGCCCTGATGCGCACCCGCGATCTGGAGAAGCTGGATCGCAGCCTGGGTGGTATCAAGGACATGGGCGGCCTGCCGGACGCGCTGTTCGTGATCGACGTCGACCACGAGCGCATCGCCATCACCGAGGCCAACAAGCTGGGCATCCCGGTCATCGGCATCGTCGATACCAACAGCAGCCCGGAAGGCGTTGACTACATCATCCCGGGTAACGACGACGCCATCCGCGCCATCCAGCTGTACATGGGTGCCATGGCCGACGCCGTGATCCGTGGTCGCAGCAACGCTGGCGGCGGCACCGACGAGTTCGTCGAAGAAGCCCCGGCTGCCGAAGCCGCCGAAGGCTAAGCGGTAACGCCAAGCAGTTAGCGTTATGCGCTGTGCAAGAAGGGGGCTAGGCCCCCTTTTTGCCACTCACAGATTTGATCGCCCACTCATCGGGCGAATGGTTGAAGACCTACCGAGAGGATTTTCAAGATGGCAGAAGTTACTGCAGCCCTGGTTAAAGAACTGCGCGAGCGTACCGGCCAAGGCATGATGGAATGCAAAAAGGCCCTGGTTGCCGCCGGTGGCGACATCGAGAAGGCGATTGACGACATGCGCGCTTCCGGTGCCATCAAGGCTGCCAAGAAGGCCGGCAACATCGCCGCCGAAGGCTCCATCGCCGTGCGCGTCGAAGGCGGCCGTGGCCTGATCATCGAAGTCAACTCGCAGACCGACTTCCTGGCTCTGCAGGACGACTTCAAGGCTTTCGTCAAGGAAAGCATCGACGAAGCCTTCGAGAAGAACCTGACCGAAGCCGCTCCGCTGATCGCTTCCCGCGAGTCCGCTCGTGAGGCCCTGGTGGCCAAGTGCGGCGAGAACGTCAACATCCGTCGTCTGACCGCCGTTTCCGGCGAAACCGTCGGTGCCTACCTGCACGGCCACCGCATCGGCGTGCTGGTCGTCCTCAAGGGCGGCAACGACGAGCTGGCCAAGCACGTCGCCATGCACGTCGCGGCGAGCAACCCGGCCGTGGTCACCCCGGACCAGGTGTCCGACGAGCTGGTGGCCAAGGAAAAGGAAATCTTCCTGCAGCTGAACGCCGAGAAGATCGCCGGCAAGCCGGAAAACATCGTCGAGAACATGGTCAAAGGCCGTATCGCCAAGTTCCTCGCCGAGGCCAGCCTGGTCGAGCAAGCCTTCATCATGGATCCGGAAGTCAAGGTCGGTGACCTGGTGAAGAAGGCCGGTGCCGAAGTCGTTTCCTTCGTGCGTTACGAAGTGGGCGAAGGCATCGAGAAGGCCGAAACCGACTTCGCTGCCGAAGTCGCTGCCCAGGTTGCTGCCAGCAAGCAGTAATCGGCGGTTCGACCAGTTGCCCCAGAGAGGCTGCCCGCTTGCGCGTGCAGCCTCTTTGCCGAATGGGGGGGTGACAAATGCAACAGCGGCCGTTTCAACCAACGGTCGTCGGCGCTGTCGAAGTGCCGGATAATTGCGATGCTCAGGCATCGCCACAGCATTCATATCGCCGCAGGAGAGACTTGCAATGGCTCAGCAGACGAGTGGTCGCCAACCTCGCTACAAACGCATTCTGCTCAAACTCAGCGGCGAGGCCCTGATGGGCTCGGAAGATTTCGGCATCGACCCCAAGGTGCTCGACCGCATGGCCCTGGAAGTGGGGCAGCTGGTGGGGATCGGCGTGCAGGTCGGCCTGGTGATCGGCGGCGGTAACCTGTTCCGCGGCGCCGCCCTGTCGGCCGCCGGCATGGATCGGGTCACCGGCGACCACATGGGCATGCTGGCCACGGTGATGAACGCCCTGGCCATGCGCGACGCCCTGGAGCGCTCGAACATCCCCGCCATCGTCATGTCGGCGATCTCCATGGTCGGCGTCACCGATCATTACGATCGGCGCAAGGCCATGCGCCACCTGAAGACCGGCGAGGTGGTGATCTTCGCCGCCGGCACCGGCAACCCGTTCTTCACCACCGATTCCGCCGCCTGCCTGCGCGCCATCGAGATCGATGCCGACGTGGTACTGAAGGCGACCAAGGTCGATGGCGTGTACACTGCCGACCCGTTCAAGGACCCGCATGCCGAGAAGTTCGAGCGTCTGACCTATGACGAGGTGCTCGATCGCAAGCTGGGCGTGATGGACCTGACCGCCATCTGTCTGTGCCGCGACCACAAGATGCCGCTGCGGGTCTTCAACATGAACAAGCCGGGCGCCCTGCTCAACGTAGTGGTCGGCGGCGCCGAAGGAACCCTGATCGAGGAGGATGCACAATGATCAACGACATCAAGAAAGACGCCCAGGAACGCATGGGTAAGTCCCTGGAGGCGCTGGATCGCAATCTGGCCTCCATCCGTACCGGCCGTGCTCACCCGAGCATCCTGGACAGCATCAAGGTACCGGCCTGGGGCAGCGACATGCCGCTGAACCAGGTGGCTGCGATCACCGTCGAGGACGCCCGTACCCTGAAGATCGTCGCGCACGACAAGAGCCTCGGCGCCGCCATTGAGAAGGCCATCCTGACTTCCGACCTGGGCCTGAACCCGAGCAGCGCCGGCACCACCATCCGCGTGCCGATGCCCGCGCTGACCGAGGAAACCCGCAAGGGTTACACCAAGCAGGCCCGCGGCGTCGCCGAAGACGCCAAGGTCGCCGTGCGTAATGTGCGCCGCGACGCCCTGGCCGAGCTGAAGAAGCTGGCCAAGGCCAAGGAAATCAGCGAAGACGAAGAGCGTCGTGCCGCCGACGAGTTGCAGAAGCTCACCGACAAGTTCGTCGGCGACGTGGACAAGGCCCTGGAGGCCAAGGAAGCGGACTTGATGGCCGTCTGACGGTCAGGACACCCACATGGACAAGAGCAAGCTGGGCGCGGTGCCGCGGCACGTCGCCATCATCATGGATGGCAACAACCGTTGGGCCAAGAAGCGCCTGTTGCCGGGAGTGGCCGGGCACAAGGCCGGGGTCGACGCGGTGCGCGCGGTGATCGAGGTGTGTGCCGAGGCCGGGGTCGAGGTGCTGACCCTGTTCGCCTTCTCCAGTGAGAACTGGCAGCGCCCGGCCGAGGAGGTCGGCGCGCTGATGGAGCTGTTCCTCGGTGCGCTGCGCCGCGAGGCGAAGAAGCTGCTGGACAACGACATCGGCCTGCGCATCATCGGTGATCGTTCGCGCTTTCATCCCGAGCTGCAGGCCGCCATGCGCGAGGCCGAGGCGCTGACCGCCGGCAACCGCCGCTTCACCCTGCAGATCGCCGCCAACTACGGCGGCCAGTGGGACATCGCCCAGGCTGCCCAGCGCCTGGCGCGCGAGGTACAGGCCGGTCACCTGCAGCCGGAAGACATCACCCCCGGGCTGCTCCAGACCTGCCTGGCCACCGGCGACCTGCCGCTGCCGGACCTGTGCATCCGCACTGGCGGCGAGCACCGCATCAGCAACTTCCTGCTCTGGCAGTTGGCTTACAGCGAACTGTACTTCTCCGACCTGTACTGGCCGGATTTCAAGCACGAGGCCATGCGCAAGGCGCTGGCCGATTTCGCTACCCGCCAGCGTCGCTTCGGCAAGACCAGCGAGCAGGTGGAAGCTGAGGCGCGTTCTTAATGTTGAAACAGCGAATCATCACCGCGTTGGTGCTGCTGCCCATCGCCCTGGGCGGGTTTTTCCTGCTCGACGGGGCGGCATTCGCGCTGTTTATCGGTGCGGTGGTCGTGCTCGGCGGCTGGGAGTGGGCGCGTCTGGCCGGGTTCGCCGCGCAGCCTTTGCGCATCGCCTATGCCGCGCTAGTCGCGGCGCTGCTTTACGGCCTGTACCTGACGCCGGCGCTGGCGCCCTGGCTGCTGGCCGCGGCCCTGCTCTGGTGGGTGCTGGCCACTCTGCTGGTGCTGGGCTACCCCGCCAGCAGCCGTTACTGGGGCGGTTTGCCCGGCAAGCTGCTGATCGGCTTGCTGATTCTGCTACCCGCCTGGCAGGGCCTGGTGCTGCTCAAGCAGTGGCCGCAGGCCAATGGCCTGATCATCGCGGTGATGGTGCTGGTGTGGGGCGCGGATATCGGCGCCTATTTCGCCGGCAAGACCTTCGGCAAGCGCAAGCTGGCGCCCAGCGTCAGCCCCGGCAAGAGCTGGGAAGGGCTGTACGGCGGCCTCGCCGCCAGCCTGCTGATCACCCTGGCGGTAGGCCTGCAACAGGGCTGGAGCGCTGGCGGCCTGCTGCTGGCGCTGGCCGGTGCGGCGCTGGTAGTACTGCTCTCGGTGGTCGGCGACCTGACCGAGAGCATGTTCAAGCGTCAGTCCGGGATCAAGGACAGCAGCAACCTGTTGCCCGGTCACGGCGGCGTGCTGGATCGCATCGACAGTCTGACCGCGGCCATTCCGCTGTTCGCCGCGCTGCTCTGGCTGGCGGGTTGGGGTTCGCTGTGAGTGCGCCGCAGCGTATCACCGTGCTGGGCGCGACCGGCTCCATCGGTCTCAGCACCCTGGACGTGATCGCCCGCCATCCCGAGCGTTACCAAGTCTTCGCCCTGAGCGGCTTTTCCCGCCTGGCCGAGCTGCAGGCCCTGTGCCTGCTGCATCGCCCGGATTATGCGGTGGTGCCCGATACTAGCGCCGCGCACGAGCTGCAGAGCGGCCTGCGCGGCTCCGGCCTGGCGACCGAGGTGCTGGTAGGCGAGGAGGGCTTGTGCGCCGTGGCCGCCGCTGCTGAGGTCGATTGCGTGATGGCCGCCATCGTCGGCGCCGCCGGGCTCAAGCCGACCCTGGCCGCGGTGCGCGCAGGCAAGAAGGTGCTGCTGGCCAACAAGGAGGCGCTGGTGATGTCCGGCGCCCTGTTTATGCAGGCGGTGCGCGAGAGTGGCGCCACCCTGCTGCCCATCGACAGCGAACACAACGCCATCTTCCAGTGCCTGCCCGGCGACTATGCGCGCGGCCTGCAGCCGGTCGGCGTGCGGCGCATCCTGCTCACCGCCTCCGGCGGGCCGTTTCGCGAAACGCCGCTGGCCGAGCTGGAGCGGGTTACCCCGGAACAGGCCTGTGCCCATCCCAACTGGTCGATGGGGCGCAAGATCTCGGTCGACTCGGCGAGCATGATGAACAAGGGCCTGGAGCTGATCGAGGCCTGCTGGCTGTTCGATGCGCGGCCCGAGCAGGTCGAGGTGGTGATCCACCGGCAGAGCGTGATCCATTCGCTGGTCGATTACGTCGACGGCTCGGTGCTGGCTCAGCTGGGCAACCCCGACATGCGCACGCCGATCGCCCATGCCTTGGCCTGGCCCGAGCGGATCGACTCGGGAGTGGCGCCGCTGGATCTGTTCGCCGTCGGTCGCCTGGATTTCGAGCGCCCCGATGCGCAGCGGTTCCCCTGCCTGCGCCTGGCCCGCGAGGCGGCGCAGGCCGGCGGCAGCGCGCCTGCCATGCTCAATGCGCTCAACGAAGTGGCGGTCGAGGCGTTCCTGCAGCGACGCATTCGCTTCAGCGATATCGCGCGTATGATTGAAGCGGTGTTGAACGCGCAGTCAGTGCAGGCGGTCGAAGCGCTCGATGCGGTGTTCGAGGTCGATCGGCGCGCGCGCGCGCTGGCGGCCGAGTGGCTCGCCGGTCGTTGATAGAGCCTGTTCAAGGCCTGCGAGCTAGAGGCATGCAAGGCAAAAACAGGCGAAGAAGCGGAGTTTACGAGCTGTAAATGAGCATTCTGAGCCTGTTTTTAACGCAGCAGGCCCGACGCGCAGCTGGCTTTGAGCAGGCTCTTAAGAGCCGGAGAGAATAGATGAGTGGGTTGTATATGTTGATCGGCACCCTGATCGCCCTGGGTGTGCTGGTGACTTTTCACGAGTACGGGCACTTCTGGGTGGCGCGGCGTTGCGGGGTCAAGGTGCTGCGCTTCTCCGTGGGCTTCGGCACGCCGCTGCTGCGCTGGCACGACCGCCAAGGCACCGAGTTCGTCATCGCCGCCATCCCCCTGGGCGGCTACGTCAAGATGCTCGACGAGCGCGAGGGCGACGTGCCGCCGGCGCTGCTCGAACAATCCTTCAATCGCAAGAGCGTGCGCCAGCGCATCGCCATAGTCGCGGCCGGTCCGTTGGCCAACTTCCTCCTGGCGCTGCTGTTCTTCTGGTTCGTCGCCATGCTCGGCAGCCAGCAGGTGCGTCCGGTGATCGGTGCGGTGCAGGAGGGCAGCCTGGCGGCGGCGGCCGGTCTGCAGGTCGGCCAGGAAATCGTCGCGGTCGACGGCGAGCCCACCAGCGGCTGGGCGGCGGTCAATCTGCAGCTGGTGCGCCGTCTGGGCGAAAGCGGCAGTCTCGACCTGCGCGTGCTCGAGCCCGGTTCCACCGCCGAGTCGCCCAAGCAGCTGCAGCTGGACAACTGGCTGCGCGGTGTCGACGAGCCGGACCCGATCGTCTCGCTGGGCATTCGCCCCTGGCGCCCGGCGCTGGAGCCGGTGCTCGCCGAGCTCGATCCCAAGGGGCCGGCGCAGGCGGCCGGGTTGCAGCCTGGCGACCGTCTGCTGGCGCTCGACGAGCAGCCCTTGGCCGATTGGCAGCAACTGGTCGACCGCGTGCGCGCCCTGCCGGGCGAGACGGTTAGGCTGCGCATCGAGCGTGCCGGGCAGCCCCTGGATGTCGAGCTGACCCTGGCCGCGCGCGGCGAGGGCGAGGCGCGCAGCGGTTATCTGGGTGCCGGTGTGGCGGGCGTCGAATGGCCGCCGGAGATGCTCCGCGAAGTGCGTTACGGGCCGCTCGAAGGGGTGGTCGAAGGGCTGCGGCAGACCTGGGCGATGAGCCTGTTGACCCTCGATTCGCTGAAGAAAATGCTGTTCGGGGAGCTCTCGGTAAAAAACTTGAGCGGGCCGATAACCATTGCTAAAGTGGCGGGCGCTTCGGCTGAGTCAGGGCTCGGGGATTTCCTGAAATTCCTTGCATATCTGAGCATTAGCCTGGGGGTTCTCAATCTGCTGCCCATCCCCGTGCTGGACGGTGGGCATCTGCTGTTTTACCTGGTCGAGTGGGTGCGTGGTCGTCCCTTGTCCGAGCGGGTTCAGGGGTGGGGGATGCAGATCGGCATCAGTCTGGTCATCGGCGTGATGTTGCTGGCCTTGGTCAACGACCTGAGCCGTCTGTAAGCATCGCTGAAATACGCTCTCGGTACTTGCAAAAAAGTGTCGCCTTGGGTGACAGATTTTTATCGTCAGTTGGAATAAGAAAGGACTTCATGAAACGTCTGCTGCTACCTGCGGTACTGTCCGCATTGATGATCGCCGAAGTTCACGCCGAGTCCTTCACCATCTCCGATATACGCGTCAATGGCCTGCAGCGGGTTTCCGCCGGCAGCGTGTTCGGCGCACTGCCGCTGAACGTCGGCGAACAGGTCGATGACCGCCAGCTGGTCGATGCCACCCGCTCCCTGTTCAAGACTGGTTTCTTCCAGGACATCCAGCTCGGTCGCGATGGCGACGTGCTGGTCATCACCGTGGTCGAGCGCCCCTCCATCTCCGGCATCGAGATCGAGGGCAACAAGGCCATCACCACCGAAGACCTGCTCAAGGGCCTGAACCAGTCGGGTTTGGCCGAGGGCGAAATCTTCCAGCGCGCCACCCTCGAAGGCGTGCGCAACGAGCTGCAGCGCCAGTACGTGGCCCAGGGCCGCTACTCGGCCGAGATCGAAGCCGAAGTGATTCCCCAGCCGCGTAACCGCGTGGCGCTGAAGATCACCATCAATGAAGGCACGGTCGCCGCCATCCAGCACATCAACGTGGTCGGCAACACCGTGTTCTCCGATGAGGACCTGGTCGACCTGTTCGAACTGAAGACCACCAACTGGCTGTCGTTCTTCAAGAACGACGACAAGTATGCCCGCGAGAAGCTGTCCGGCGACCTCGAACGCCTGCGCTCCTACTACCTGGACCGCGGCTACATCAACATGGACATCAGCTCCACCCAGGTGTCCATCACCCCGGACAAGAAGCACGTCTACATCACCGTCAACGTCGACGAGGGCGAGAAGTACAGCGTGCGCGAAGTGAAGCTGTCGGGCGACCTCAAGGTGCCGGAAGAGGACGTGCGCGCGCTGCTGCTGGTCAAGGAAGGGCAGGTCTTCTCGCGCAAGGTGATGACCACCACCAGCGAGCTGATCACCCGCCGCCTGGGCAACGAGGGCTACACCTTCGCCAACGTCAACGGCGTGCCGGAAGCGCACGACGAGGACAACACCGTCTCGATCACCTTCTTCGTCGACCCGGGCAAGCGCGCCTACGTCAACCGCATCAACTTCCGCGGCAACACCAAGTCCGAGGACGAGGTGCTGCGCCGTGAAATGCGCCAGATGGAGGGCGGCTGGGCCTCGACCTACCTGATCGACCAGTCCAAGACCCGTCTCGAGCGCCTGGGCTTCTTCAAGGAAGTCAACGTCGAGACCCCGCAGGTGCCGGGTACCGACGACCAGATCGACGTCAACTACAGCGTCGAGGAGCAGCCGTCCGGTTCCATCACCGCCAGCGTCGGCTTCGCCCAGAACGCCGGTCTGATCCTCGGTGGCTCGATCAGCCAGAACAACTTCCTCGGTACCGGCAACAAGGTCAGCGTCGGCCTGACCCGCAGCGAATACCAGACCCGCTACAGCTTCGGCTTCGTCGACCCCTACTGGACGGTGGACGGCGTCAGCCTGGGCTACAACGCCTTCTACCGCACCACCGACTACGACGAACTCGACGTCGACGTCTCCAGCTACTCGGTCGACAGCCTCGGCGCCGGCCTCAGCATCGGCTATCCGATCAGCGAGACCTCGCGCCTGACCTACGGCCTGACCGTGCAGCAGGACAGCATCGACACCGGCCTCTACACCGTCGACGAGATCTTCGACTTCATCGAGCAGGAAGGCGATCGTTATCTGAACTTCAAGGGTTCCATCGGCTGGTCCGAATCGACCCTGAACCGCGGCGTGCTGGCCAACCGTGGCCATTCGCAGAGCCTGGTGCTGGAAACCACCCTGCCGGGCAGCGACCTGTCGTTCTACAAGCTCGACTACCGCGGCCAGATCTTTACCCCGCTGTCCGACAACTACACCATGCGCTTCCATACCCAGCTGGGCTATGGCGACAGCTACGGCTCCACCGCCGAGCTGCCGTTCTACGAGCACTACTACGCCGGCGGCTTCAACTCGGTGCGCGGCTTCGAGGACAGCAGCCTGGGCCCACGCAGCACGCCGAGTACCGGCACCAAGCCTGGCACTCTGCGTGACCCGGATCAGGATGCGCTGCCGTTCGGCGGCAACGTGCTGGTGCAGGGCGGCGTCGAACTGCTGTTCCCCATGCCCTTCGTCAAGGACCAGCGCTCGCTGCGCACCGCGCTGTTCTGGGACGTGGGCAACGTCTTCGACACCAACTGCACGTCCAGCCAGAAGCGCATCAGCGACACCTGCGATATCGACTTCGGCAATATGGCCAGCTCTGTGGGCGTCGGCCTGACCTGGATCACCGCGCTGGGCCCCTTGAGCTTCAGCCTGGCCATGCCGGTGATGAAGCCCGATGATGCCGATACCCAGGTGTTCCAGTTCTCCCTGGGCCAGACCTTCTAAACCTATTCACCGAAAGCCAACAGTTTTGTTGCAGGAGTGCATTGTGCGTAAGTTGACTCAACTGGTTCTGTTCACCGCCGCCCTGATCGCCACTCCGGCGTTCGCCGAGATGAAGGTGGCCGTGCTGAACTATCAGATGGCCCTGCTCGAGTCCGACGCGGCCAAGCGCTACGCGGTCGATGCCGAGAAGAAGTTCGGTCCGCAGCTGAACAAGCTCAAGACCCTGGAAAGCGACGCCAAGCGCATCCAGGACCGCATGGTCAAGGAAGGCGAGAAGATGCAGCAGGCCGAGCGCGAGCGTCTCGAGCTCGAATTCAAGCAGAAGGCCCGCGACTTCCAGTTCCAGTCCAAGGAGCTGAACGAAGCCAAGGCCATCGCCGACCGCGAGATGCTGGCCAAGCTCAAGCCGAACCTGGACAAGGCGGTGGAAGAGGTGATCAAGAAGGGTAACTTCGACCTGGTGCTCGAGCGTGGCGCGGTGATCGATGTCAAACCCCAGTTCGACATCACCCGCCAGGTCATCGAGCGCATGAACCAGCTGCGCTGATCATGACGGCAGTAGTCTTTACTCTCGGCCAGCTGGCCGAGCGCCTGGGCGCCACCCTGCGCGGCGCCGAAGGCAAGCTCATCGCGGGCCTGGCCACCTTGCAGGAGGCCGGGCCCGAGCAGTTGAGCTTCCTGGCCAATGCCCAGTACCGCAAGTACCTGGCGCAGACCCGCGCCGGCGCGCTGCTGCTCACCGCCGCCGATGCCGAGGGCTACGCCGGCGATGCGCTGATCGTCGCCAACCCCTATCTGGCCTATGCCCAGCTCTCGCACCTGTTCGACCGCAAGCCGCAGGCCGTGGCCGGCGTACATGCGACTGCCGTGGTGGCGGCGGATGCTCAGGTCGATCCGACTGCCAGCGTCGGCGCCTATGCGGTGATCGAGGCCGGCGCGCAGATTGGCGCCGGTGTCAGCATCGGCGCGCACTGCGTCGTTGGCGCCCGTTCGGTGATCGGCGAGGGCGGCTGGCTGGCGCCGCGGGTGACCCTGTACCACGACGTGCGCATCGGCAAGCGCGTGGTGATCCAGTCCGGCGCGGTGATCGGTGGCGAGGGCTTCGGTTTCGCCAACGAGAAGGGCGTGTGGCAGAAGATCGCGCAGATCGGCGGGGTGAGCATCGGCGACGACGTCGAGATCGGCGCCAACACCACGGTCGACCGCGGCGCGCTGTCCGACACCCTGATCGGCAACGGGGTCAAGCTGGATAACCAGATCATGATCGCGCACAACGTGCAGATCGGCGACAACACCGCCATGGCCGGCTGCGTGGGGATTTCCGGCAGCACCAAGATCGGCCGCAACTGCATGATCGCCGGCGGCGTCGGCATGGTTGGCCATATCGAGGTGTGCGACAACGTGTTCGTCACCGGCATGACCATGGTCACCCGTTCCATTACCGAGCCGGGCGCCTATTCTTCAGGCACCGCGATGCAGCCGGCAGCGGAATGGAAGAAGAGCGCTGCGCGCATTCGTCAGCTGGACGACATGGCCAAGCGCCTGCGCGAGCTGGAAAAACAGCTGGCTGCCGTGACCCCGAGCGCGAACGCCTCATCTGATGCCTGAGCCGGCCAGGCCGCGCTCCTCTTTTTTCTTACAGGCTTATCCGGACATGATGGACATCAACGAAATTCGTGAATACTTGCCGCACCGCTATCCCTTCCTTCTGGTGGATCGTGTGGTGGACCTGGACGTCGAGGGCAAGTGCATTCGCGCCTATAAGAATGTCAGCATCAACGAGCCGTTCTTCAACGGTCACTTCCCCGAACACCCGATCATGCCGGGCGTGCTGATCATCGAGGCGATGGCCCAGGCCGCCGGTATCCTCGGCTTCAAGATGATGGGCGTGAAGCCGGCCGATGGCACCCTCTACTATTTCGTCGGCTCGGACAAACTGCGTTTCCGCTCGCCGGTGCTGCCGGGCGACCAGCTGGTGCTGGAAGCCAAGTACCTGAGCGACCGCCGCAGCATCTGGAAGTTCGAGTGCCGCGCCAGCGTCGATGGCAAGGAAGTCTGCTCGGCCGAAATCATCTGTGCGGAACGCAAACTATGAGTTTGATTGACCCTCGCGCCATTATCGATCCGTCGGCGAAGCTGGCGGATGGCGTTCAGGTCGGCCCCTGGTCGATCATTGGACCCGATGTGGAAATCGGCGAGGGTTCGGTGATCGGCCCCCATGTGATCCTCAAGGGGCCGACCGTGATCGGCAAGCACAATCGCATCTACCAGTTTTCCTCGGTAGGCGAGGACACCCCCGATCTGAAGTACAAGGGCGAACCGACCCGCCTGGTGATCGGCGACCACAACGTGATCCGCGAGGGCGTCACCATTCACCGCGGCACCGTGCAGGATCGCGGCGAGACCACCCTGGGCGATCACAACCTGATCATGGCTTACGCCCATATCGGCCACGACAGCGTGATCGGCAACCACTGCATCCTGGTCAACAACACCGCGCTGGCCGGGCATGTCTGGGTCGACGACTGGGCGATCCTCTCCGGTTACACCCTGGTGCATCAGTTCTGCCGCATTGGCGCGCACAGCTTCTCCGGCATGGGCACCGCCATCGGCAAGGACGTGCCGGCCTACGTCACCGTGTTCGGCAACCCGGCCGAGGCGCGCAGCATGAACTTCGAGGGCATGCGCCGCCGCGGCTTCTCCAGTGATGCCATCGCCGCCCTGCGCAAGGCCTACAAACTGGTCTATCGCCAGGGTATGACCGTCGAGCAGGCACTGGTCGAGTTGGCCGAGCTGTCTGCGCAGTTCCCGGAAGTCGCGGTATTTCGCGACTCCATCCAGGCGTCCACCCGCGGCATCACCCGCTGATGAGCAGGCCGTTGCGTATTGCGCTGGTTGCCGGCGAGGCGTCCGGCGACATCCTCGGCGCCGGGCTGATGCAGGCGCTCAAGGCCAGGCACCCGGATGCCGAGTTCATCGGTGTCGGCGGCGCGCGCATGGAGGCCGAGGGGCTGCAATCCTCCTTCCCCATGGAACGCCTGGCGGTGATGGGTCTGGTCGAGGTGCTCGGCCGCCTGTTCGAGCTGCTCGGCCGCCGTCGTCAGCTGGCGCGCGAGCTGATCGCCGCCAAGCCGGATGTGTTCGTCGGCATCGATGCGCCGGATTTCAACCTGGGCCTGGAGCTCAAGCTGCGCCGCGCCGGGATCAAGACCGTGCACTACGTCAGCCCCTCGGTCTGGGCCTGGCGACAGAAACGCGTGCTGAAGATTCGCGACGCCTGCGACCTGATGCTGACGCTGTTCCCCTTCGAGGCGCAGTTCTACGACGCCCATCAGGTGCCGGTGCGCTTCGTCGGTCACCCGCTGGCCGACGCCATCCCGCCGCAGGCCGACCGTGCCGCGGCGCGCGAGGCGCTGGACCTGCCGCAGGATGAGCCAGTGGTGGCGTTGATGCCGGGCAGCCGCGGCGGGGAAGTCGCGCGCCTCGGCGAGCTGTTCCTCGATGCGGCGATTCGCCTGCGCGCGCTGCGTCCCGGCATCCGCTTCCTGCTGCCCTGCGCCACGCCGGAACGCCGTGCGCAACTGGAGCAGATGCTGGCCAGCCGCGACCTGCCGCTGACCCTGCTCGACGGCCGCTCGCACGAGGCCCTGGCCGCCTGCGACGCGGTGCTGATCGCCTCCGGCACCGCGACCCTGGAAGCGCTGCTGTACAAGCGGCCGATGGTGGTGGCCTATCGCGTGGCGCCGCTGACCTACCGCATTCTCAAGCGTCTGGTGAAGAGTCCGTACATTTCCTTGCCCAACCTGCTGGCCGAGCGCCTGCTGGTGCCGGAGCTGATCCAGGACGCGGCCAGCGCCGATGCCCTGGCGCAATCGCTGGCGCCGCTGATCGACGGCGGCGAGGTGCAGACCGAGGGTTTCGACGTGATCCACCGCGCCCTGCGCCGCGACGCCTCGGCGCAGGCGGCCGAGGCCGTGCTCAAGCTGGTCGGTCGCTGATGCAGCTGGGATTGGACTTCGCTCTGGTCGAGGACCTGGTGGCCGGGGTCGACGAGGTCGGCCGCGGTCCGCTGTGCGGCGCGGTGGTCACCGCCGCGGTGATCCTCGATCCGGCGCGGCCGATCCAAGGCCTTAACGACTCCAAGAAGCTGTCCGAGGCGCGCCGCGACAAGTTGTTCGACGAGATTCGCGAGAAGGCCCTGGCCTGGTGCATTGCCCGCGCCGAGGTGGAGGAGATCGACCGCCTGAATATCCTCCACGCCACCATGCTGGCCATGCAGCGCGCGGTCGCCGGGCTCGGCGTGACGCCGAAGCTGGCGCTGATCGACGGCAACCGCTGCCCCAAGCTGGCGGTGCCCAGCGCGCCGGTGGTCGGCGGCGACGCCAAGGTGCCGGCCATCGCCGCCGCGTCCATTCTGGCCAAGGTCAGCCGCGACCGCGAGATGGCCGAACTGGATCTGCTCTATCCCGGCTACGGCATCGCCGGGCACAAGGGCTATCCGACGCCCACCCACCTCGAAGCGCTGCGCCGCCTCGGACCGACGCCGATCCATCGGCGCTCCTTCGCCCCTGTACGCGAGCTGCTGGAGCGCTGAGGTCGCGCCTTGTCGCCTGACCGACTGCATTGGTCGCCTCAGTGCAAGCCATGAAAACCGCGATCCCCCAAAGTGCCGCCCCTTTGCGCAGGCTAGACTCTGCGCAGTATCCCGGCGGGCCTCGACCCGCTATCCGCCCCGGCGATCCCGGGCCAACGTAGAAGCCGCCGGCGGCGGCAGGGGAGTGATGATGCACGACATGGCCAATCAGGTCGTCGACCTACTCAACGGCCTCATCTGGGGCAAGGTGCTGATCTGGCTGCTGGTGGGCTGCGGCCTGTATTTCACCGCGCGCCTGGGGCTGATTCAGTTCCGCCATTTCGGCCATATCTTCAGCGTGCTGCGCGGCAGCCGGCAGAGCGACGCCGCCGGGATTTCCTCGTTCCAGGCGCTGTGCACCTCGCTGGCGGCGCGGGTCGGTACCGGCAACGTGGCGGGCGTGGCAGTGGCCATCACCCTGGGCGGGCCGGGGGCGATCTTCTGGATGTGGATGATCGCCCTGGTCGGCATGGCCACCGCGTTCGTCGAGGCGACCCTGGCCCAGCTGTTCAAGACCCGCGACGCCAGGGGCCAGTTCCGCGGCGGCCCGGCCTACTACATGGAGCGCGGCCTGGGCGCACGCTGGATGGGCGTGCTGTTCTCGATCTTTCTGATCATCGCCTTCGGTTTCGTCTTCAATTCGGTGCAGGCCAATACCATCAGCGGCGCGCTGATCGGCGCCTTCGGCCTGGACTGGGGCACGCTGAGCATCGCCGGCAGCCCGGTGCAGGTCGCCGCGCTGGCCATCGGCGCGCTGCTGGTGCTGCTCACCGGCCTGATCATCTTCGGCGGCCTGCGCTCGATCGCGCGGTTCTCCGAACTGGCGGTGCCGTTCATGGCGGCGGCCTACCTGCTGCTGGCGCTGGTGCTGATCCTGCTCAACCTGGATCAGCTGCCGGGCATCTTGGTCCTGATCGTCAAGAGCGCCTTCGGCCTGCACGAGGCCGCCGCCGGCGGCATCGGCGCGGCGATCATGAACGGCGTCAAGCGCGGCCTGTTCTCCAACGAGGCGGGCATGGGCTCGGCGCCCAACGTCGCCGCAGCCGCCACCCCCTATCCGCCGCATCCGGCGTCGCAGGGTTACGTGCAGATGGCCGGGGTGTTCATCGACACCATCCTGATCTGCACCGCCTCGGCGGCGATCATCCTGCTGGCCGGGCCGCAGGCGGGCGAGGGCATCGGCCTGGTGCAGAACGCGCTGACCAGCCAGGTCGGCGGCTGGGGCCAGTATTTCCTGGCGCTGATCATCCTGTTCTTCGCCTTCACCTCCATCGTCGCCAACTACAGCTACGCCGAGAGTTGCCTGGTGTTCCTCGAGCACAACCACGCCAGCGGTCTGCTGCTGTTCCGCCTGCTGGTACTGGCCATGGTGATGTTCGGCGCGCTGGCCTCGCTGCCGTTCGTCTGGAACCTCGCCGACGTCTCCATGGGTCTGATGGCGATCACCAACCTGATCGCCATCCTCCTGCTCTCCGGCCTGGCCATCCGTCTGGCGCGCGACTACAACGAGCAGCGCAAGCGCGGCCAGCTGCCGACCTTCGACGCCAGCCGCCATCCGGATATCCAGGCCAGGCTGGAGCCGGGCATCTGGGACAAACGCAGCGCTTAGACGCTGCCCTAAAAGCCAAGGCCCGGTACAATCCGGGCCTTGTTGTTTTCGTCTTCAGCACAGGACCGCCATGAGCCCCAATTTCGTCCACCTGCGTCTGCACACCGAATACTCCCTGGTCGACGGCCTGGTGCGGGTCAAACCGCTGATCAAGGCGGTGGCCGGGGCCGGCATGCCGGCGGTGGCGGTCACCGACATGAGCAACATGTGCGCACTGGTGAAGTTCTACAAGACCGCCATGGGCGCCGGCATCAAGCCGATCTGCGGCGCCGACATCTGGTTGGCCAGCGCCGACGAGGACGGCCCGCTGTCGCGCCTGACCCTGCTGGCGATGAACGCCAAGGGCTATCGCAACCTCACCGAGCTGGTCTCGCGCGGCTGGGCCGAAGGGCAGAGCAACGACCTGGTGATCATCCAGCGCGACTGGGTCAAGGAGGCCGCCGAGGGGTTGATCGCCCTGTCCGGTGCGCGCGAGGGCGAGGTCGGCCAGGCCCTGCTGGCCGGCGACGAGGCCGCTGCCGAAGCGCGCCTGCGCGAGTGGATGGCGGTGTTCCCCGAGCGTTTCTATCTGGAGGTGCAGCGCACCAGCCGGGTCGGCGACGAGGAGTACCTGCACGCCGCGGTGGCCCTGGCCGACCGCGTCGAGGCGCCGCTGGTGGCGACCAACGACGTGCGCTTTATCAAGCAGGACGACTTCGAGGCCCACGAGACCCGCGTGTGCATCGGCGAGGGCCGTTCCCTGGATGACCCGCGCCGGCCGCGCAACTATTCCGACCAGCAGTACCTGAAAACGCCGGCGGAGATGTGCGAGCTGTTCTCCGACCTGCCCGAGGCGCTGGAGAACAGCGTGGAGATCGCCAAGCGCTGCAACATCGAGGTGCAGCTGGGCAAGTACTTTCTCCCCGACTTCCCCACGCCCAATGGCATGGGCATCGACGACTACCTGCGGCATGCCTCCTTCGAGGGCCTGGAAGAGCGCCTGGAGGTGCTGCTGCCCAAGGACACGCCGGATTACCAGGCGAAGAAGCAGGTCTATATCGACCGCCTCAATTTCGAGCTGGATATCATCATCCAGATGGGCTTCCCCGGTTACTTCCTGATCGTGATGGACTTCATCCAGTGGGCCAAGAGCAACGGCGTGCCGGTCGGCCCGGGCCGGGGTTCGGGTGCTGGTTCGCTGGTGGCCTACGTGCTGAAGATCACCGACCTCGATCCCTTGGCCTACGACCTGCTGTTCGAGCGCTTCCTCAACCCCGAGCGGGTATCCATGCCCGACTTCGACGTCGACTTCTGCATGGACGGCCGCGACCGGGTGATCGACTACGTGGCCGACAAGTACGGGCGCAACGCGGTGAGCCAGATCATCACCTTCGGCTCGATGGCGGCCAAGGCGGTGGTGCGCGACGTGGCGCGCGCCCAGGGCAAGTCCTACGGCCTGGCCGATCGCCTGTCGAAGATGATTCCCTTCGAAGTGGGCATGACCCTGGAGAAGGCCTACGAGATGGAGGAGCCGCTGCGCGACTTCCTCAAGAACGACGAAGACGCCCGGGAAATCTGGGACATGTCGCTCAAGCTCGAAGGCGTGGTGCGCGGCACCGGCAAGCACGCCGGCGGCGTAGTGATCGCACCGACCAAGCTCACCGACTTCTCGCCGATCGCCTGCGACGAGGAGGGCGGCGGCCTGGTGACCCAGTTCGACAAGGACGACGTCGAGCAGGCCGGCCTGGTCAAGTTCGACTTCCTCGGCCTGCGTACCCTGACCATCATCAAGTGGGCGATGGAAACCATCCACCGCATCCAGAAGCGCGATGGCGCCGCGGACGAGGAGCTGGTCAATATCGACTTCATCCCGCTGGATGACAAGAAGACCTACGACATGCTGCAGAAGGCGGAGACCACAGCGGTCTTCCAGCTCGAATCGCGCGGCATGAAGGAGCTGATCAAGAAGCTCAAGCCCGACTGCCTGGAAGACATGATCGCCCTGGTGGCGCTGTTCCGCCCCGGCCCGCTGCAGTCCGGCATGGTGGACGACTTCATCAACCGTAAGCACGGCCGCGCCGAGCTGTCCTACCCGCACCCGGATTACCAGTACGCCGGTCTGGAGCCGGTGCTCAAGCCCACCTACGGCGTCATCCTGTACCAGGAGCAGGTGATGCAGATCGCCCAGGTGATGGCGGGGTATACGCTGGGTGGTGCGGATATGCTGCGCCGCGCCATGGGCAAGAAGAAGCCCGAGGAGATGGCCAAGCAGCGCGGCGGCTTCATCGAGGGCTGCGCCAACAACGGCATCGATGCTGACCTGGCCGGCAACATCTTCGACCTGGTGGAAAAATTCGCCGGTTACGGCTTCAACAAGTCGCACTCCGCCGCCTACGGCCTGGTGTCGTACCAGACTGCCTGGCTCAAGGCGCATTACCCGGCGCCGTTCATGGCCGCGGTGCTGTCGGCGGATATGCACAACACCGACAAGGTGGTGATCCTGGTGGAAGAGTGCCGCAACATGAAGTTGCGCATCGATCCGCCGGACGTCAACGTCTCCGAGTTCAAGTTCACCGTCAACGACGACGGCCGTATCGTCTACGGCCTCGGCGCGGTCAAGGGCGTGGGCGAGGGGCCGGTGGAGGCCATCGTCGAATGCCGCGCCGAGGGTGGGCCATTCAAGGACCTGTTCGACTTCTGCAACCGCGTCGACCTCAAGCGCATCAACAAGCGCACCCTCGAAGCGCTGATCCGCAGCGGCGCGCTGGATCGCCTGGGGCCCTACTACCAGGACGAGCTCAAGGCCTACCAGGCCAGCGTGGACAAGAACCGCGCGGTGTTGCTGGCATCCATGGAAGAGGCCGTGCAGTCCGCCGAGCAGACCGCGCGCAGCGCCGAGAGCGGTCATATGGACCTGTTTGGCGGCCTGTTCGCCGAACCCGAGGCGGACGTCTACGCCAACCACCGCAAGGCCCGCGAGCTGCCGATCAAGGAGCGTCTGAAAGGCGAAAAGGACACCCTGGGCATCTACCTGTCCGGCCACCCCATCGACGAATACGAAGGCGAGATCCGCCGCTTCGCCCGCCAGCGCATCGTCGAGCTCAAGCCGGCGCGCGATACCCAGACCATCGCCGGGATGATCGTCAACCTGCGGGTAATGAAGAACAAGAAGGGCGACAAGATGGGCTTTATCACCCTCGACGACCGCTCCGGGCGGATCGAGGCGTCCCTGTTCGCCGATGCCTTCGCCAGCAACCAGGCGCTGCTGCAGAACGATGCGCTGGTGGTGGTCGAGGGCGAGGTGAGCAACGACGACTTCTCCGGCGGCCTGCGCCTGCGCGCCAAGCGCGTGATGAGCCTGGAGGAGGCGCGCACCGGCCTGGCCGACAGCCTGCGCCTGAAGGTCGCCGGCGAGGCGCTGAAAGGCGATCGCCTGCGCTGGCTGGCCGAGCTGTGCGGCAAGCACAAGGGCGCCTGCCCGGTGACCCTGGACTACAGCGGCGAGGAGGCACGCGCCTTGCTTCAGTTTGGCGACGCCTGGCGCATCGACCCGGCCGACACATTGATTCAGGCATTGCGTGACCAGTTCGGGCGCGACAACGTCTTTTTGCACTACCGCTGACGCGAGAGGGGAAATTTCCCTTTGTGTTGGCATTGGCACCTGCGGGTGTCGACCCGCTGCGCCCTATCCCTTAAGGTAGGGCGCCTAATGGATACAGCTCCCCGGCCACTTGGCCGTCGACGCAAGACGGATGACTATGAACCCGAATTTTCTCGATTTCGAACAGCCGATCGCCGACCTGCAAGCCAAGATCGAAGAGCTACGCCTGGTCGGTAACGACAACGCGCTGAACATCGGCGACGAGATTGCCCGCCTGCAGGACAAGAGCAGCGCGCTGACCGAAAGCATCTTCGGCAACCTCTCCAGCTGGCAGATCGCTCAGCTGGCGCGCCATCCGCGCCGCCCCTACACCCTGGACTACATCCAGCACATCTTCACCGAGTTCGACGAGCTGCACGGCGACCGTCACTTCTCCGACGACGCCGCCATCGTTGGCGGCGTGGCCCGCCTCGGCGAGCAGCCGGTGATGGTCATCGGTCACCAGAAGGGCCGCGAAGTGCGCGAGAAGGTACGCCGCAACTTCGGCATGCCGCGTCCGGAGGGCTACCGCAAGGCCTGCCGCCTGATGGAAATGGCCGAGCGCTTCAAGATGCCGATCCTCACCTTTATCGACACCCCCGGCGCCTACCCGGGCATCGATGCCGAGGAGCGCGGCCAGAGCGAGGCCATCGCCTGGAACCTGCGGGTGATGGCGCGGCTGAAGACCCCGATCATCGCCACCGTGATCGGCGAGGGCGGCTCCGGCGGCGCGCTGGCCATCGGCGTCTGCGACCAGCTGAACATGCTGCAGTACTCCACCTACTCGGTGATCTCGCCGGAAGGCTGCGCCTCGATTCTCTGGCGTACCGCCGAGAAGGCGCCGGATGCCGCCGAGGCCATGGGCATCACTGCCGAGCGCCTGAAGGATCTGGGCATCGTCGATCAGGTGATCGCCGAGCCGCTGGGCGGCGCTCATCGTGATCCGGCAGCGGCCTCCGAGTCGATCCGTCAGGAGCTGACCAAGCAGTTGGCCAGCCTGCAGAAGTACGACACCGACGCCCTGCTCAAGCGTCGTTACGATCGCCTGATGAGCTACGGCATCGCCTGAGCTCGTTCAGCGCGCATCTCAACGGGCCTTCGGGGCCGTTGTTGTTTAAGCTTGGCCGATGACTGCTCTCGATATCCGTCTGCGCGCCGCGTTGCAGCCCTGGCGAACGGCACCGGCCTGGCGTATCGCCTTCTCCGGCGGCCTCGACTCCAGCGTGCTGCTGCACCTGCTGGCCGGTCTCGCCCGGCGCGAGGCGCTGCCGCCGCTAGCCGCCATCCATGTCCACCACGGCCTGCAGCCGGCGGCCGAGGCCTGGCCCGAGCATTGCGCGCGCAGCTGCGCGCAGCTGGATATTCCCCTGGAAATCGTTGCGGTGCGGGTCGAGCCGGGCGCCAGCCTGGAGCAGGCGGCGCGCCAGGCGCGCTACGCCGCCTTCGCCTCGCGTCTGGGCGAGGGCGAGGTGCTGCTCGGTGCCCAGCATCGCGACGATCAGGCCGAGACCGTGCTGTTTCGCCTGTTGCGCGGCGCCGGCGTGCGCGGTCTGGCGGCCATGCCTGTAGCTCGACCGCTGGGCCGCGGCACTCTGGTTCGGCCGCTGCTGGACGTTCCGCGTACCGAGTTGCTGGCCTATGCCGAGGCCCATGGGCTGAGCTGGGTGGAAGACCCGAGCAATGCCGATGAGCGCTTCAGTCGCAATTTCCTGCGCCGCCGCGTGCTGCCGTTGCTCGCCGAGCGTTGGCCGCAGGCGGCCGCCAGCCTGGCGCGCAGCGCCGCCCACCTGGGTGAGGCGCAGCAGCTGCTGGGCGAGTTGGCCGAGCTGGATCTGCTCGCCGCGCGGGGCCGGGCGCCGTTTTCCTGGCTGGCGCTGCCGTCGCTGGACTTGCAGGCGGTGGCCGGGCTGAACGAGGCGCGTCAGCGCAATCTGCTGCGTCATTGGCTGGCGCCGCTGACCCGGCTGCCGGACAGCGATCACTGGGCCGGCTGGTATGACCTGCGTGACGCCGGCGTGGATGCGACGCCGATCTGGAAACTGGCCGATGGCGAGTTGCATAGGGCAGATGGGCGGCTGTGGTGGCTCAGCGGCGACTGGTTGCAGCCACTCACGGCTGTCGATCTGCCTTGCGGTGCGGCGCAAGGGGCCATCGAACTGCCCGGCAACGGCGCTGTGCGAGTTGTCGGCGAGCTGCCGGCGGGGCGTTGGCACCTGCGCTATCGCCGCGGCGGCGAGTCGCTGCAGCTGCCGGGGCGCGGCCGGCGCGACCTCAAGCGCCTGCTCAACGAGCTGCGCGTGCCGGCGTTCGTGCGTCCGCGGCTGCCCTTGCTGTTCGATGGCGACGAGTTGGTGGCGGTGGCCAATCTGGCGCCGGCGCCGCGTCCGGGGCGGGGCGATCTGCGCTTGCACTGGTCGCCGCCGATCGGTGATCAAGGTTTGAGCTGGTAAGGCCTTTCCGGTAGACTACGCTCCCGTCTTACTACAGCTTTTGCCGACTCCCTCAGGGAGCTTGGCGGGCTTGCCATTGTTGCTACTGATGGCGCTCCTTCGCTTTCCCCGGCGGCACTGACCGCTTAAACGCAGACTTCTAGGGTTTTTCATGACGCGCTACATCTTCGTCACGGGTGGTGTTGTTTCTTCATTGGGGAAAGGCATCGCCTCGGCTTCACTGGCGGCCATCCTGGAGGCGCGGGGCCTGAAGGTCACCATGCTCAAGCTGGACCCTTACATCAACGTCGATCCGGGCACCATGAGCCCGTTCCAGCACGGTGAGGTGTTCGTCACCCACGACGGCGCCGAGACCGACCTCGACCTGGGTCACTACGAGCGGTTCATCCGCACGACGATGACCAAGAGCAACAACTTCACCACCGGCCGCGTGTACGAAGACGTGCTGCGCAAGGAGCGCCGTGGTGACTACCTGGGTGCGACCATCCAGGTCATTCCGCACATCACCGACGAGATCAAGCGGCGCATCATCAAGGGCGCCGGCGATGCCGACGTGGCCCTGGTGGAAATCGGCGGCACCGTCGGCGACATCGAGTCGCAACCCTTCCTCGAAGCCATTCGCCAGCTGCGCGTGGAAGTGGGCGCCAAGCGCGCCATGCTGATGCACCTGACCCTGGTGCCCTACATCGCCACCGCCGGCGAGACCAAGACCAAGCCGACCCAGCACTCGGTCAAGGAGCTGCGCTCCATCGGCCTGCAGCCGGACGTGCTGGTGTGCCGCTCCGACCACCCGATCGACGTCTCCTCGCGGCGCAAGATCGCCCTGTTCACCAACGTCGAAGAGCGTGCGGTGATCAGCCTGGAAGACGTCGACACCATCTACAAGATTCCGGGCGTGCTGCATGCCCAGGGTCTGGACGACTTCGTCGTCGAGCGTTTCGGCCTGGAGTGCGGCGGCGCCGACCTGTCCGAGTGGGATCGCGTGGTCGATGCCAAGCTCAACCCGGAAAAGGAAGTCACCATCGCCATGGTCGGCAAGTACATGGAGCTGCTCGATGCCTACAAGTCGCTGATCGAAGCGATGAGCCACGCCGGCATCCAGAACCGTACCAAGGTCAACCTGCGCTATATCGACTCCGAAGACATCGAGAACCAGGGCACCGCGCTGCTCGAGGGCGTCGATGCCATCTTGGTACCGGGCGGCTTCGGCCTGCGCGGCGTGGAAGGCAAGATCAAGACCGTGCAGTACGCTCGCGAGAACAAGATTCCCTACCTGGGCATCTGCCTCGGCATGCAGGTCGCGGTCATCGAGTACGCGCGCAACGTGGTGGGCTGGAGCGACGCCAACTCCACCGAGTTCGACCTGGCCAGCCAGCACCCGGTGGTCGGCCTGATCACCGAGTGGCAGGACGCCGCTGGCGGCGTGGAAACCCGCAGCGAGAGCTCCGACCTGGGCGGCACCATGCGCCTCGGCGCGCAGGACTGCCAGCTGCAGGCCGGTTCGCTGGTGCACGACTGCTACGGCAAGGACGTGATAGTCGAGCGTCACCGTCACCGTTACGAGGTGAACAACAACCTGCTGCCGCAGCTGACCGAGGCTGGCCTGAAGGTCACCGGTCGTTCCGGCGACGGCGCGCTGGTCGAAGTGGTCGAGGCGCCGGATCATCCCTGGTTCGTCGCCTGCCAGTTCCACCCGGAATTCACCTCCACGCCGCGTGACGGTCATCCGCTGTTCAGCGGCTTCGTCAACGCCGCGCTGGCGCAGCAAGCGAAGAAGGCCTAAGGCATGGCGCAGAAGATCATCAAGGTCGGCAATATCGAGATCGCCAACGACAAGCCCTTCGTGCTGTTCGGCGGCATCAACGTGCTCGAGTCGCGCGACCTGGCCATGCAGGCCTGTGAGGAATACGTGCGGGTGACCGAGAAACTCGGCATCCCCTACGTGTTCAAGGCCAGCTTCGACAAGGCCAACCGTTCCTCCATCACCTCCTTCCGCGGCCCGGGCCTGGAAGAGGGCATGAAGATCTTCGAGGAAGTGAAGAAGACCTTCGGCGTGCCGGTGATCACCGACGTCCACGAGCCGCATCAGGCGGCCGCGGTGGCCGCGGTGTGCGACATCATCCAGCTGCCGGCCTTCCTCTCGCGGCAGACCGACCTGGTGGTGGCCATGGCCAAGACCGGCGCGGTGATCAACATCAAGAAGGCGCAGTTCCTCGCCCCGCAGGAGATGAAGCACATCCTGCGCAAGTGCGAGGAGGCCGGCAACGATCAGCTGATCCTCTGCGAGCGCGGCTCCAGCTTCGGTTACAACAACCTGGTGGTGGACATGCTCGGCTTCGGCATCATGAAGCAGTTCGAGTACCCGGTGTTCTTCGACGTGACCCATGCCCTGCAGATGCCGGGCGGCCGCGCCGATTCGGCCGGCGGCCGCCGCGCCCAGGTCACCGACCTGGCCAAGGCCGGCATGAGCCAGGGGCTGGCCGGTCTGTTCCTCGAGGCCCATCCCGATCCGGAAAACGCCAAGTGCGACGGCCCCTGCGCCTTGCGCTTGAACAAGCTGGAGCCTTTCCTCACCCAGCTCAAGCAGCTCGACGACCTGATCAAGAGTTTTCCGCCGATCGAGACTGCCTGAACCGCACGCAATCCGGTAAAGTGCCGCCCCAGAAAAGATCCCCCTGACCCGTGAGTCAGACTGTGTCGCCGACCCGCCCCACGGGGCGACGGCGGCCCCGCGCAGCCCGCTGCTGCAGTCTTATCGTCAAACCTTGGAGTGCAAACAACAATGGCAAAGATCGTCGACATCAAGGGTCGTGAGGTTCTCGACTCCCGCGGCAACCCCACCGTGGAAGCCGATGTAATTCTGGAAGGCGGCATCAAAGGTAGCGCCTGCGCGCCGTCCGGTGCCTCCACCGGCTCGCGCGAAGCGCTGGAGCTGCGTGACGGCGACAAGAGCCGTTACCTGGGCAAGGGCGTGCTCAAGGCCGTCGCCAATATCAACGGCCCGATCCGCGACCTGCTGCTGGGCAAGGACGCGACCGATCAACAGGCCCTGGACCGCGCGATGATCGAGCTCGACGGTACCGAGAACAAGGCCAAGCTGGGCGCCAACGCCATCCTCGCCGTGTCCCTGGCTGCCGCCAAGGCCGCGGCCCAGGCCAAGGGCGTGCCACTGTACGCGCACATCGCCGACCTCAACGGCACCCCGGGCGTCTACTCCATGCCGGTGCCGATGATGAACATCATCAACGGCGGCGAGCACGCCGATAACAACGTCGACATCCAGGAGTTCATGGTCCAGCCGGTCGGCGCCAAGAATTTTGCCGAGGCCCTGCGCATGGGCGCCGAGATCTTCCACCACCTCAAGGCCGTGCTGAAGGCCCGTGGCCTGAACACCGCCGTGGGCGACGAGGGTGGTTTCGCGCCGAACCTGGCCTCCAACGAAGACGCCCTGGCCGCCATCGCCGAAGCCGTGGCCAATGCCGGCTACAAGCTGGGCGAGGACGTCACCCTGGCCCTGGACTGCGCCTCCAGCGAGTTCTACAAGGACGGACAGTACGACCTGGCCGGCGAAGGCAAGGTATTCAGCGGTGAAGGTTTCGCCGATTACCTGGCCGGCCTGACCCAGCGCTACCCGATCATCTCCATCGAAGACGGCATGGACGAGTCCGACTGGGCCAGCTGGAAAGTGCTGACCGACAAGATCGGCGCCAAGGTGCAGCTGGTCGGCGACGATCTGTTCGTCACCAACACCAAGATCCTCAAGCGCGGCATCGATGAGAAGATCGGCAACTCGATCCTGATCAAGTTCAACCAGATCGGCTCGCTGACCGAGACCCTGGAAGCCATCCAGATGGCCAAGGCCGCCGGCTTCACCGCGGTGATCTCGCACCGCAGCGGCGAAACCGAAGACAGCACCATCGCCGATCTGGCCGTGGGTACTGCCGCTGGTCAGATCAAGACCGGTTCGCTGTGCCGCTCCGACCGCGTGTCCAAGTACAACCAGCTGCTGCGCATCGAAGAGCAGCTGGGCGGCAAGGCTCCCTATAAGGGCCGTGCCGAGTTCCGCGGCTAACAACGATCTGCTGCGCGTCGGCCCTACTGCGTTAAAAACAGGCTCGGAATGCTCATTTACTTCAGTAAACTGCGCTTCCTCGCCTGTTTTTGCCTTGTAGGTCTCTAGCTCGCAAGATCGTTTTCGTTTGAAGATGGGCGACGCGAGTCGCCCTTTTTCGTGGACGCTTCGTCGAACCCTTGGAACCAATGCACGGATGCAGGTACCGAAATCCCATGTCACTCATCAGTCGGCTTCTTTTCAAGCATGAACGCAGCCCCTACCATGCCGATGACTCAATCTGCGAGCCGCTCCATGCGTAGTCCGTATTGGCTGTTCATCGTGCTGACCCTGTTGCTGGCCGGCCTGCAGTATCGCCTGTGGATCGGCGAGGGCAGCCTGGCCCAGGTCAGCCGCCTGCAGCAGCAGATCGCCGAGCAGCAGGGCGAGAACGAACGCCTGCTGGAGCGCAACCGCATCCTCGAGGCCGAGGTGATGGAGCTCAAGCGCGGTATGGAGACCGTGGAGGAGCGCGCGCGGCAGGAACTGGGCATGCTCAAAGAGGGCGAGACCCTCTATCTGCTGACCGAATGACCACGAATTTCTGGCTGGTGATCCCGGCCGCCGGCGTCGGCGCGCGGATGGCCGCCGACCGCCCCAAGCAGTACCTGGAGGTGGCAGGGCGCTGCATTCTTGAACATAGCCTGCACTGCTTCCTCGACCACCCCGGCCTGCGCGGCGCCGTGGTCTGTCTGGCCGCGGACGATCCCTACTGGGCGCAGCTGGCCCTGGCCGGCGATCCACGGGTGCGCCGCGCCGCGGGCGGGCGTGAGCGCGCCGACTCGGTGCTGGCCGGTCTCGATCTGCTGCTGGCCGGCGGCGCCGGGGCGGACGACTGGGTGCTGGTGCACGATGCGGCGCGGCCCAATCTGGCCCGCGCCGACCTCGACCGCCTGCTGAACACCCTGGCCGAGGATCCGCTCGGCGGCCTGCTGGCGGTGCCGGCACGCGATACCCTCAAGCGCGTCGGCGCCGATGGCCGGGTGCTGGAAACCCTGGACCGCAGTCTGATCTGGCAGGCCTATACGCCGCAGATGTTCCGCCTGGCGGCGCTGCGTGGCGCCCTGGCCGATGCGCTGGCGGCGGGCGCTTCGATCACCGACGAGGCCTCGGCGCTGGAATGGGCCGGGCAGGCGCCACGCCTGGTGGAGGGGCGGGCGGACAACCTGAAGATCACCCGCCCCGAGGATCTGCAGTGGTTGCGGCAAGCCTGGGCCGAGCGCAACCAGTAGCGCCGCGTCTCAGCTCAGGCGCTGTTTCTCGATATTGCGCTCCAGCACCGTGCCGAGTTTGTCGATGGCGCCCTCCAGCGCCTGCTCCAGGCTGTCGCCGTTATGGCTCACCGATACCGGGTCGCGGCCCTTGAGCCGCGCTTCGGCCTGGCAGCGCTTGTCCAGCCCGCCGCCCTTGTGGCTGTTCTCGTCGTTGAAGTGCAGCTCGACCCGGGTCAGGTGATCCTCGAAGCGCTTGAGCTTGAGTTCCACTCGGCCGCGTACCTTGTTCGCCAGGGCGGCGGAACCGTGGATATGGTTGTCGCTGTTGACCATGACTTGCATAGCGCTGTCCTCCGGTTGCAGTGAAACGCGAGTAGGCTGCGGAAAAACTTCCTCGGCTTTGGCTTTCTGCAGTCCTGCAGTCGTCGCCTAGGTTTTTCAGCTGCCGACTGGGCGTCAGTTACTCTGGCCGCGCCCGTCGCGTGGGGTTCCCCCCCTGCGCTGTGACATTCTGTTGCTCCCGATACTCGGCGCGTTCGCTCAGCCCCTGTTTGAGGTGATCGACCAGCTGGCGCACCTTGGGCGACAGGTGGCGCTGCTGCGGGTACAGCGCCCAGACCGCGGTGTTCGGTGGCTGGTGCTGTTCCAGCAGGGACACCAGTGCGCCTCTGGCCAGGTGTTCGAGCACGTAATAGTCCGGCAGCTGGCACAGGCCGAAGCCGCGCAGCGCGGCATCGAGTACCGCCTGGCCGCTGTTGCAGCGCCAGTTGCCCTGCACACGCACCTGGCTTTCCCGCCCGCCGTCGACGAAGCTCCAGTACTCGCTGCTGCCCACCAGGCAGTTGTGCCGCGCCAGTTCCGACAGCGAGTGCGGCCGGCCGTAGTGCTGCAAGTAGGCGGGCGCTGCGCACAGGTACATCCGCCGCGGCGCCAGGCGCGCGGCCACCAGCCGCGAGTCCTGCAGGCGGCCGAGGCGGATGGCCAGGTCCAGGCCCTCGTGGAGCAGGTCGAGCTGGCTGTTGGACAGTTCGATCTCCACCCGCAGCTGCGGATGACGGGCCATGAACTGATTGACCAGCGGCACGATGAAGCGCTCGCCGTAGGCCACCGCGCAGGTCATGCGCAGCAGTCCCTTGGGCTCGGCGGTCAGGTCGCTGACCACGCGCAGGGCTTCCTCGCGCGCGTCCTGCAGGCGCTGGCAGTGCTGCAGGAAGGTCTGCCCGGCTTCGGTCAGCGCCACGCGCCGGGTGCTGCGGTAGAACAGCCGGCTCTGCAGGCGCTCCTCCAGGCGTGCGACCTGGCGGCTGACCTGCGAGGTGGACAGGCCCAGCCGCTCGGCGGCGGCGCTGAACTGGCCGCACTCGGCCACGGCGACGAATTCGTCCAGCCCTTCCCAGCGGTTCATGTTTTCTCCTTCTCGTGTAGCCCGGATGCAATCCGGGAATGCCTGGCGCGGTAGTTCCCGGATTGCATCCGGGCTCCGCCTCTAACTGCAGAAGAAGACCCTGATTATCCCTGTATGGCAATAATGTTTTGCCTGATCGCCAATTATTTCTGGATGGCGCTGGACTAGACTGCTGGCCACCGCTCAACACGCTCAGGAGAGCCCAGATGATCAAGTCCCGCGCCGCCGTCGCCTTCGCCCCGAATCAGCCGCTGCAGATCGTCGAGGTGGACGTGGCGCCGCCCAAGGCCGGCGAGGTGCTGGTGCGCATCGTCGCCACCGGCGTCTGCCACACCGATGCCTACACCCTGTCCGGCCAGGACAGCGAAGGCGTGTTCCCCTGCATCCTCGGTCACGAAGGCGGCGGTATCGTCGAGGCGGTGGGCGAGGGCGTCACCTCGCTGGCGGTCGGTGATCACGTGATTCCGCTGTATACCGCCGAATGCGGCGAGTGCAAATTCTGCAAATCCAACAAGACCAACCTGTGCAGCTCGGTGCGCGCCACCCAGGGCAAGGGCCTGATGCCCGACGGCACCAGCCGCTTCTCCTACAACGGCGAGCCGATCTACCACTACATGGGCTGCTCGACCTTCTCCGAGTACACCGTGCTGCCGGAAGTCTCCCTGGCCAAGATCCCCAAGGAGGCGCCGCTGGAGAAGGTCTGCCTGCTCGGTTGCGGCGTGACCACCGGTATCGGCGCCGTGCTCAACACCGCCAAGGTCACCGAGGGTTCTACCGTGGCCATCTTCGGCCTGGGCGGCATCGGCCTGGCGGCCATCATCGGCGCCAAGATGGCCAAGGCTTCGCGCATCATCGGCATCGACATCAATCCGGCCAAGGAGGCCGTGGCGCGCGAACTGGGCATGACCGAGTTCGTCAACCCGAAGGATCACAGCAAGCCGATCCAGGAGGTCATCGTCGAGATGACCGACGGTGGCGTCGACTACAGCTTCGAGTGCATCGGCAACGTGCAGCTGATGCGCGCTGCGCTGGAGTGCTGCCACAAGGGCTGGGGCGAGTCGACCATCATCGGCGTGGCGCCGGCCGGTGCCGAGATCAGCACCCGGCCGTTCCAGCTGGTCACCGGGCGGGTCTGGCGCGGCAGCGCCTTCGGCGGGGTCAAGGGCCGTACCGAGCTGCCCGGCTACGTGGAAAAGGCGCAGAAGGGCGAGATCCCGCTGGACACCTTTATCACCCACAACCTGCCGCTGGATCAGATCAACGAAGCGTTCGAGCTGATGCACGAAGGCAAGAGCATTCGTACCGTCATTCATTTCTGACTGCAGGGCGACCTGTGCCTGTAGGGTGCGCCATGCGCACCAGGATCAAGCGGTGCGCACGGCGCACCCGAGGGAGATGTCCATGACCTTGGAAATCGTTTCCAGCAACAAGAGCTTCGGCGGCTGGCACAAGCGCTACCGGCACCGTTCCGAGGTGCTCGGTTGCGACATGCAGTTCGCCGTCTACCTGCCGCCGCAGGCCGAGCAGGGGGCTCGCCTGCCGGTGCTGTACTGGCTCAGCGGGCTGACCTGCACCGACGAGAACTTCATGCAGAAAGCTGGCGCGCACAGGCTGGCGGCCGAGCTGGGCCTGATCCTGGTCGCGCCGGACACCAGCCCGCGCGGCGAGGGCGTGCCGGACGATGCGGACGGCGCCTACGACTTCGGTCTCGGCGCCGGCTTCTACCTCAACGCCACCGTCGAACCCTGGGCGCGGCACTACCGCATGTACGACTACGTGGTGCAGGAGCTACCGGCGCTGGTCGAGGCCAACTTCCCGGTGACGGGCAAGCGCGGCATCGCCGGCCATTCCATGGGCGGCCACGGCGCCTTGATCTGCGCGCTGAAGAACCCCGGGCGCTATCGCTCGGTGTCGGCCTTCGCACCGATCAGCAATCCGATGAACTGTCCCTGGGGCGAGAAGGCGTTTTCCCTCTATCTGGGCGAGGACCGCTCGCGCTGGCGCGAATGGGACGCCAGCGTGCTGATCGCCGAGGCCGGCGAGAAGCTGCCGATCCTGGTCGATCAGGGCGACCGCGACGATTTCCTCGAAACCCAACTCAAGCCGCAGGCGCTGCAGGCGGCGGCCAAGGCGGCCGGCCATCCGCTGACCCTGCGCCTGCAGCCCGGTTACGACCACAGCTACTACTTCATCGCCAGCTTTATCGACGATCATCTGCGCCATCACGCCGAAGCCTTGGCCTAGGGTGCGCACGGCGCCCCCTATGGCGGCCGGTGCATGTAGAATCACGCCCTGACTTTTTCAGGGCGTTGTTCTTTATGCGTATCGGCCATGGCTACGACGTACACCGCTTCGGCGAGGGCGATTTCATCACCCTGGGCGGCGTGCGCATTCCCCACAAGTTCGGGCTGATCGCCCATTCCGACGGCGACGTGCTGCTGCATGCGCTCGCCGATGCGCTGCTCGGTGCGCTGGCCCTGGGCGATATCGGCAAGCACTTCCCCGACACCGACCCGAGCTTCAAGGGCGCCGACAGCCGCGCGCTGTTGCGCCATGTGATGGGGCTGGTACGGGCCAAGGGTTATGCGGTGGGCAACGTCGACGCCACCATCGTCGCCCAGGCGCCGAAGATGGCGCCGCATATCCAGAGCATGCGCGAGCGCATCGCCGAGGATCTCGGCGTGGCGCTGGACCAGGTCAACGTCAAGGCCACCACCACCGAGAAGCTCGGCTTCACCGGTCGCGAGGAAGGCATCGCGGTGCATGCCGTGACGCTGCTGGTCAAGGCATGAACGAGGCGCAGCTGCTGGGCCCGCGCGCCCATGGCCAGGCCTGCGGGCGCGCCGTGCTCAAGGCCAGTGCCGAGGACTTTCAGGTCGACGAGGTGCTGGACATCCCGCTCACCGGCCAGGGCGAACACCTGTGGCTGTGGGTGGAAAAGCGCGGCCTGAACACCGAGGACGCCGCCCGGCGCATCGCCCGCGCCGCCGGCCTGCCGCTCAAGGCGGTCAGCTACGCCGGGCTCAAGGATCGCCAGGCGCTGACCCGGCAGTGGTTCAGCCTGCACCTGCCGGGCAAGGCCGATCCCGACCTGGCCACCGCGCAGGGTGATGACCTGGCCGTCCTGCGCAGCCTGCGGCACAACCGCAAGCTGCAGCGCGGCGCCCATGCCGCCAACGGCTTCACCCTGCGTCTGACCGCCCTGGAGGCCGACCGCGAAGCGCTGGAGCAGCGCCTGCAGCGCATCGCCGCGCAGGGGGTGCCCAACTACTTCGGCCTGCAGCGCTTCGGCTTCGCCGGCGGCAATGTCGAGGAGGCCCGGCAGTATGCGGCCCGCCAGGAACTGCCGGTGCAGCGCAACCTGCGTTCGCGCCTGCTGTCGGCGGCGCGCAGCTACCTGTTCAACCGCGTGCTGGCCGAGCGGGTCGCCGCCGGCAGTTGGAACCAGGCGCAGGTCGGCGACCTGCTGGCCTTTACCGGCAGCCGCAGTTTCTTTATGGCCGGCGAGGCGGAGACAGCCGACCCGCGTCTGGCGCTTCTCGACCTGCACCCGACCGGCCCGCTGTGGGGCGAGGGCGTGCTGCCCACGGCGGAGGCGGTGCAGCTCGTCGAACAGGGCGTCGGCGCAGGCGAGCCGGCGCTGCTCGAGTGGCTGGCAAAGGCGGGCATGGCGCACGAACGGCGCATTCTGCGCCTCCCCATAGGCGGCCTGACGTGGCATTATCCGGAGCCCGATATTCTGCAACTTGCATTCGTCCTGCCGGCCGGGTGTTTCGCCACCGTCGTGGTGCGCGAACTCGTCGATCTGGTGCCAGCAGGGCAGACGGATACTCCATGCGAATTCTGATTTCCAACGACGACGGGGTGTACGCACCCGGGATCGTCGCGTTGCACCAGGCGCTGGCCGACTATGCCGAGTGCGTGGTGATCGCACCCGCCGAGGACAAGAGCGGCGCCAGCAGTGCGCTGACCCTCGACCGTCCGCTGCACCCGACGGCGTTGCCCAACGGTTATATCAGCCTCAACGGCACGCCCACCGACTGCGTGCACCTGGGCCTCAACGGTCTGCTCGAGCAGGTGCCGGAGATGGTCGTCTCGGGTATCAACCTGGGCGCCAACCTGGGCGACGACGTGCTCTATTCCGGCACCGTCGCCGCTGCGCTGGAAGGGCGCTTCCTGGCCAAGCCGGCGTTCGCCTTCTCGCTGCTGTCGCGTCAGGCCGACAACCTGCCGACCGCTGCCTATTTCGCCCGCAAGCTGGTCGAGGCCCATGAGCGCCTCGACCTGCCGCCGCGCACCGTGCTCAACGTCAACGTGCCCAACCTGCCGCTGGAGCATATCCGCGGCGTGCAGCTGACCCGCCTCGGTCACCGCGCCCGCGCCGCGGCGCCGGTCAAGGTGGTCAACCCGCGCGGCAAGGAAGGCTACTGGATCTCGGTGGCCGGAGATGCCGAGGACGGCGGTCCGGGCACCGATTTCCATGCGGTGATGCAGGGTTACGTGTCGATCACCCCGCTGCAGCTCGACCGTACCTTCGCCGAGGCCTTCGACAGCATGCACGGCTGGCTGGAGGGCATCTGCTGATGCGCGGACAGGACGATATGCACCGCCGCGGGATCGGCATGACTTCCCAGCGTACCCGCGAGCGCCTGATTCAGCGCCTCTACGACGAGGGGCTGAGCAATCCGCGAGTGCTCGAGGTGATCCGCCGCACGCCGCGCCACCTGTTCGTCGACGAGGCGCTGGCGCACCGCGCCTACGAGGACACCGCGCTGCCCATCGGGCACAACCAGACCATCTCCCAGCCCTATATGGTCGGGCGCATGACCGAGCTGCTGCTGGCCGCCGGGCCGCTGGACAAGGTGCTGGAGATCGGCACCGGTTCCGGTTACCAGACCGCCGTGCTGGCGCAACTGGTGGAGCGGGTGTTCTCGGTCGAACGCATCCAGGTGTTGCAGGATCGCGCCAAGGAACGTCTGGCCGAACTCAGCCTGCGCAACGTGGTCTTTCGCTGGGGCGATGGCTGGGAGGGCTGGAATGCCCTGGGCCCGTACAACGGCATCATCGTCACCGCCGCCGCCGCCGAAGTGCCGCAGGCGCTGCTCGATCAACTGGCGCCCGGCGGGCGTCTGGTGATTCCGGTGGGCGCCGGCGACGTGCAGCAGTTGCTGCTGATCGTGCGCGAAGAGAACGGCTTCTCCCGCCACGTGCTGGACGCGGTGCGCTTCGTGCCGCTACTCAACGGGCCGCTGGCCTGACCGCTGCACCATCCTGGAAGGATCCATGAAGAAACATTTTCTGCTCTACGCCAAGGGCATGGCCATGGGCGCTGCCGACGTGGTGCCAGGTGTCTCTGGCGGCACCATCGCCTTTATCAGCGGCATCTACGACGAACTGCTGCGCTCCATCGCCAGCGTCCCCGAGGCCGCCTTGCTGCTGCTGCGCGGACGGATCAAGGACGCCTGGCGGATGGCCAACGCGACCTTTCTGCTGGTGCTGCTCGGCGGCATCCTCACCAGCGTGCTGAGCTTCGCGCGGTTGATCACCTACCTGCTGGAGCATCAGCCGATCCCGGTCTGGTCGTTCTTCTTCGGCCTGATCCTGGTCTCGGCCTATATGGTCGGTCGCGACATTCATCGCTGGAACTGGAGCCGGGCGCTGAGTTTCCTGCTCGGTCTGGCTTTCGCCTACTGGATCACCGTGGCCGCGCCGGTACAGTGGGGCAGCGACCCGCTGAGCCTGTTCTGCGCCGGCGCCATCGCCATCTGCGCGATGATCCTGCCGGGTATCTCCGGCAGCTTCATCCTGCTGCTGCTGGGCCTGTATCCGGTGGTGCTGGGGGCGGTGAAGGACCTGGAAATCGGCGTGCTGGCGGTGTTCGCCGGCGGCTGCCTGGTCGGTATCCTCAGCTTCGCCCGCTTGCTCAGCTGGTTGTTGGCACGCTGGCGCGACCTCAGCCTGGCCTTTCTCACCGGGTTGATGCTCGGTTCGCTGAACAAGGTCTGGCCGTGGAAGGAAACCCTGAGCTGGCGCGTCGACAGCAAGGGCGAGCAGATACCGCTGCTGCAGAACAACCTGCTGCCGGGGCATTTCGCCGAACTCAGCGGCCAGGACCCGCAGCTGTTGCTGGCCCTGGTGCTGGCGCTGGCCGGCATCGTCCTGGTGCTGGGGCTGGAGTGGTTGGCCGGGCGTCAGCCAAGAGATACTGGTTGCGCCAAATAAATCCGGCACAATAGCCGCCGTATTCGGGATCGTTCAGGGAGCAAATGGTGAGTCGCACCGCCGTTCACGCGCTAATTCGTAGAGCCGCCGGCCTTCGTCTGCCTTTCGCTTTGCTCGCCGCCAGTGCCCTGGCCGGTTGCGCCAGTCCGCCGCCGGGCGGCGTGCAGGTGGTCGAGCGCGGGCAGCATCAGGGCAACGCCCCGCTGGTGCAGCGCCAGCCGGTACGCAGCGGCCACTACGTGGTGCAGCGTGGCGACACGCTCTATTCCATCGCCTTTCGCTTCGGCTGGGACTGGAAGGCGCTGGCTGCCCATAATGGCCTGCGCGATCCCTATCTGATTCGCGTCGGCCAGGTCATCCGTTTCGACAATCGCACCACGCCGGCCCAGCCGGTGGCCGCGACGGTGCCGTGGGCGACCGCGCCGGTGGTCAGCCAGCCGGCGCCGAGCCGCCCGCCGCTGGCCACGGCGCCGGTTCCGCAGGCGAGCAAGCCGGTACCGGTCAAAGCCGCTCCGGCCACCACGCCGGTTACCCCGGTGACCCGTTCCGCCAGCGGTTGGGCCTGGCCTGCGCAGGGTACGGTGATCGGGCGTTTCTCCTCAAACGGCAGTTTGAATAAAGGCATTGATATCGCCGGGGAATTAGGACAGCCTGTTTTAGCTGCGTCTGATGGTTCAGTGGTGTACGCCGGGAGTGGTTTGCGGGGCTACGGCGAGTTGATCATCATCAAGCACAGCGATACCTACGTAAGTGCTTACGGTCATAACCGCAGGTTGTTGGTACGGGAGGGGCAGCAGGTCAAGGCCGGGCAAAACATTGCCGAGATGGGGTCCACAGGGGCCGACCGGGTGAAGCTGCATTTCGAGATTCGCCGCCAAGGTAAACCTGTAGATCCGCTGCAATATCTGCCACGTCGTTGATCCGCCAGCCGGCTCGTCCCATCACGTAGGAGGGACGGGCTCGGGTGTGGCCAGGATGGTTCCGCCAGAGTCTGTTGTCGAACTCAGCTAGGGACAACAACAATGGCTCTCACCAAAAAAGAAGCGCCGGAGTTTGACGTCGACGATGAACTGCTCCTGATGGAGCCGGGCATCGTTTTGGGCGAGGTTCAGAGCGACGAGGCGGAAACGCCGGCCGCACGTGCCAAGACCAAGCACGCCACCCCCTCCAAGCAGCACAAGTACATCGATTACACCCGGGCGCTCGACGCCACTCAGCTTTACCTCAACGAAATCGGCTTCTCCCCTCTGCTTACTCCCGAAGAGGAAGTGCACTTCGCGCGCCTGGCGCAGAAGGGCGATCCGGCCGGGCGCAAGCGCATGATCGAGAGCAACCTGCGTTTGGTGGTGAAGATTGCTCGGCGTTACGTCAACCGCGGCCTGTCGCTGCTCGATCTGATCGAGGAGGGCAATTTGGGGTTGATCCGCGCGGTGGAAAAATTCGATCCGGAGCGGGGGTTCCGTTTCTCGACCTATGCGACCTGGTGGATCCGCCAGACCATCGAACGGGCCATCATGAACCAGACGCGCACCATCCGTTTGCCGATTCATGTGGTCAAGGAGCTCAACGTCTACCTGCGTGCGGCTCGCGAACTGACCCAGAAGCTCGATCACGAGCCCTCTGCGGAAGAAATTGCCAACCTGCTGGAAAAACCGGTGGGCGAGGTCAAGCGCATGCTCGGCCTCAACGAGCGGGTGTCCTCGGTGGACGTCTCGCTCGGTCCGGACTCGGACAAGACCCTGCTCGATACCCTGACCGACGACCGGCCGACCGACCCCTGCGAGCTGTTGCAGGACGACGACCTGTCGCAGAGCATCGATCAGTGGCTGTCGGACCTGACCGACAAGCAGCGTGAAGTGGTGGTGCGCCGTTTCGGCCTGCGTGGCCACGAGAGCTGCACGCTGGAGGAAGTAGGCCAGGAGATCGGCCTCACCCGCGAGCGGGTGCGGCAGATCCAGGTCGAGGCGCTCAAGCGTCTGCGCGAAATCCTCGAGAAGAACGGCCTGTCCAGCGACGCCCTGTTCCAGTAAGACGGCGCGCTCATCAAGAACCCGGCTGCGGCCGGGTTTTTTCTGCCTGGCCATGTAAGCCATCGCTTACAGGTGCTGTCAGCCTTTGTGCGGAAAGGTCGCGAGCTTCTCGCCGTTATGCCGTTCTATTTTTATTAAGTTATTGTTTTTGAATGATTTATTCTTGCGGGCAAAAGGCTGTGGCGCGCTCCGTCGTGCCCCGTGCCGGGGTTGTGAGCGCTGCTGCAGCGACTAATATCACTCTCGTGCTCAGGGACAAGCACGGGTCATCAGGACGATGATCGGGAACATCGCAAGAAGCGATTCATCAGGACGATGGGTTGGGAAACAAAGGGACTAGGGACAAAAGAGTGGGCGGCGCAAGCCGCCCCTTTTTTTATCTCTGAAAAACAGAAGACCCGCACTTGGCGGGTCTTGGTGTTTTCAGCCTGGCGCTCAGCGCTCCAGGTGCTGCAGCTTGTCCTTCACGCCATCCCATTCCTCGGCGTCCGCCAGGGCGTCCTTCTTCTCGGTGATGTTCGGCCAGACTTCGGCCAGGTCGGCGTTCAGCTCGATAAATTCCTGCATGTCCTCCGGCACCTCGTCTTCGGAGAAGATCGCCTGGGCCGGGCACTCGGGCTCGCACAGGGCGCAGTCGATGCACTCGTCCGGGTGGATCACCAGGAAGTTCGGGCCTTCGTAAAAGCAATCCACCGGGCAGACTTCCACGCAGTCGGTGTATTTGCACTTGATGCAGTTGTCGGTAACGACGAAGGTCATGTCTGATTCTCTCCTCGGGCGGCGGCCTGGGCTCTTTCTGCGAAGGGCTGCCAGGTGCTCTGTTCAGTGGCCGCGGCTCAGGCTGTAAACCGGGCAAGTCGTAAAATTGCGCGCGATTCTAGCAGCTTGCGCGCGGCTGCGTTAGATGCGCGTCTTCCATGTATATAACAGCTCCAGCGCCTTGCGCGGGCTCAGATCATCCGGATTGATCTTGTGCAATTCCTCCAGCAGCGGGTGCGGCACGCTGGCGAACAGGTCGCTCTGCATCGGCACCTGCGCTTTGCCGGGCTCCTGGCGCGGCAGATCGTGCGGCAGGCTGGTGGTCTCCAGTCGCGCCAGGTGCTCGCGCGCGCGGGCGATCACCGTGCCGGGCACGCCGGCCAGTTGCGCCACCGCCAGGCCGTAGCTCTGGCTGGCTGGCCCGGGCTGGACGTGGTGGAGGAAGACGATGCGTTCGTTGTGCTCGGTGGCCGAGAGGTGCACGTTGGCCACCACCGGCTCGCTTTCCGGCAGCACGGTCAGCTCGAAGTAGTGGGTGGCGAACAGGGTGAAGGCGCGCAGCCGCGCCAGGTGCTCGGCCGCCGACCAGGCCAGCGACAGGCCGTCGAAGGTGCTGGTGCCGCGGCCGACTTCGTCCATCAGCACCAGGCTGCGCTCGCTGGCGTTGTGCAGGATGTTGGCGGTCTCGCTCATTTCCACCATGAAGGTGGAGCGGCCGCCGGCCAGGTCGTCCGAGGAACCGATACGGGTGAAGATGCGGTCGACCAGTGACAGCTCGCAGGCCGCCGCTGGGACGAAGCTGCCGATATGGGCCAGCAGCACGATCAGCGCGGTCTGGCGCATGTAGGTGGACTTACCGCCCATGTTCGGCCCGGTGATGATCAGCATGCGACGGCTGTCGTCGAGGTTCAGGTCGTTGGCCACGAAGGGCGTAGTCAGCACCTGTTCGACCACCGGGTGACGCCCCTGGTCGATGCGCATGCAGGGTTCCTCGACGAAACGCGGACGATTGAGGTCGAGATTCAGCGCCCGTTCGGCCAGGTTGCTCAGTACGTCCAGTTCGGCCAACGCCGCGGCGCTGCCGAGCAGCGGCGCCAGGTGGCCGATCAGGTGCTCGAGCAGTTCGTCGTAGAGCATCTTTTCGCGGGCCAGGGCGCGGCTCTTGGCCGACAGCGCCTTGTCCTCGAACTCCTTGAGCTCCGGGGTGATGAAACGCTCGGCGCCCTTGAGCGTCTGCCGGCGAATATAGTCGGCCGGTGCCGATTCGGCCTGCTTGGTCGGCAGCTCGATGAAGTAGCCGTGCACGCGGTTGTAGCCGACCTTGAGGTTGGCCAGGCCCGTGCGGGCTTTCTCGCGCGCTTCCAGGTCCATGAGGAACTGGCCGGCGTTCTCGCTCATCGCCTGCAGCTCGTCCAGCTCGGCGTCAAAGCCGGTCTTCAGCACGCCGCCGTCGCGGATTACCGCCGGCGGGTTGTCGATGATGGCGCGGGCCAGCAGGTCGGCCAGTTCCGGGTAGGTGGCGATGCTCGAGGCCAGCTGCTGCAGGTGCGGGGTGTCCAGGTCGGTCATCGCCTGCTGCAGGTCGGGTAGCGCGGCCAGGGCATCGCGCAGGCGCGCCAGGTCGCGTGGACGGGCGTTGCGCAGACCGATACGGGCGAGGATGCGCTCCAGGTCGCCGATCTCCTTGAGCTGCGGTTGCAGCGTTTCGAAGCGGTAACCGTCGAGCAGGCAGGCGATGGCGTCCTGGCGTGCCTCCAGTACCGCGCGATCACGCAGCGGGCGGTTCAGCCAGCGGCCCAGCAGGCGGCTGGCCATGGCGGTCTGGCAGCGGTCCATGACCGACTGCAGGGTGTTGTCGCGGCCGCCGGCGAGGTTGATGTCCAGCTCCAGGTTGCGCCGGCTGGCGCCGTCGAGGATCACCGTGTCGTCCAGGCGCTCGTGACGCAGGCTGCGCAGGTGGGGCAGGGCGGTGCGCTGGGTTTCCTTGGCGTAGGCCAGCAGGCAGCCGGCGGCGCCGATGGCCAGGGTCAGGTGCTCGCAGCCGAAGCCTTTCAGGTCCTGGGTGCCGAACTGCTGGCACAGGCTCTTGAATGCCGTGTCGCGCTCGAAGTCCCAGGGCGCGCGGCGGCGCGAGCCCTTGCGCTTTTCCGCCGGCAGGCCCTGCGGCCAATCGTCGGGGATCAGCAACTCGGCGGGGTTCAAACGTTCCAGCTCGGCCAGCAGATTTTCCCAGCCCTTGATCTCCTGCACGCTGAAGCGGCCGCTGGTGATATCCAGCACGGCCAGGCCGAACAGGCGCTCGTCGCCGAGCACGGCGGCCAGCAGGTTGTCGCGGTGCTCGTCGAGCAGGGCCTCATCGCTGATGGTGCCGGGGGTGATGATGCGCACCACCTGGCGTTCCACCGGGCCCTTGCTGGTGGCCGGGTCGCCGATCTGCTCGCAGATCACCACCGACTCGCCGAGCTTGACCAGCTTGGCCAGGTAGCCTTCCAGCGAATGGAAGGGGATGCCGCACATGGGGATCGACTGGCCGGCGGACTGGCCGCGGGCGGTGAGGGTGATATCCAGCAGCTTCGCGGCTTTCTTCGCGTCTTCGTAGAATATCTCGTAGAAATCCCCCATGCGGTAGAACATCAGCTGGTCCGGGTGCTGGTTCTTCAGTTTCCAGTACTGCTGCATCATCGGGGTGTGCTGGGAGAGGTCCGTCATGGTCTCGACTGTCCGGCTTAAATCGCAAAAGCGCCTAGTGTAGGGTATCGGCCTGGCCCGTTTCACCCCGGAGAGCATATGGATTCCATCAGTCATCTGGCCACGCAGCTCGGCCGGCAGTTGCAAGCCGCCGGTGCCCAGGTCAGCACCGCCGAGTCCTGCACCGGCGGCGGCATCGCCGAGGCAATCACCCGTATCCCCGGCAGTTCGGCCTGGTTCGAGGCCGGCTACGTCACCTATTCCAACGCACAGAAGAGCAAGCAGCTGGGCGTGCCGGCCGAGTTGTTCGCCACTGTCGGCGCAGTCAGCCGCGAGGTGGTCGAGGCCATGGTGCGCGGCGCCCAGGCCCGCAGTGGGGCGCGCTACGCAGTGGCGGTCAGCGGCGTGGCGGGGCCCGACGGCGGTTCGGCAGAGAAACCGGTGGGCACCGTATGGCTGGCCTGGGGCGACGGCGAGCGCCTGTACAGCCTGTGCAAACACTTCCCCGGTGATCGCGGCGAAGTGCGCCGACAAACGGTCGAGGCCGCACTGGCGGGGCTTTCGCGCCTGCTGGCCGAGGAAAATCCGGTAATGGGGTAGGCGGGCGACTTGCCCTGTGGAATAATACTGTCTACTTATACAGTTGTCGGCGGCCGCTGAGGCCTTGAGCACGTGAGGATACAAATGGACGAGAACAAGAAGCGCGCCTTGGCGGCTGCCCTGGGTCAGATCGAGAAGCAGTTCGGCAAGGGCGCGGTAATGCGCATGGGCGATCACGAGCGCCAGGCCATCCCGGCCATCTCCACCGGCTCGCTGGGCCTGGACATCGCCCTGGGCATCGGCGGCCTGCCGAAGGGCCGGATCGTCGAGATCTACGGACCGGAATCCTCCGGTAAGACCACCCTGACCCTGTCGGTGATCGCCGAAGCGCAGAAGATGGGGGCTACCTGCGCCTTCGTCGACGCCGAGCACGCCCTCGACCCCGACTATGCCGGCAAGCTCGGCGTGAATGTCGACGACCTGCTGGTGTCGCAGCCGGATACCGGCGAGCAGGCGCTGGAAATCACCGACATGCTGGTGCGTTCCAATGCCGTCGACGTGATCATCGTCGACTCCGTGGCAGCCCTGGTGCCCAAGGCGGAAATCGAAGGCGAGATGGGCGACATGCACGTCGGCCTCCAGGATGCAGTATTAGCCGCTGCGGCATAGTTTAGGTTCACTTAGGAGGTATTCCTTTCTTATTAGGGAAACGTCCTAAGCTAATCAGTAAGATCCGATTAATTATTAATTTAAATGGTCATCAAGAATGGATCAGGCAAAAAGCAAAGCGTTAGAAGCGGCTCTTTCTCAAATTGAGAAGCAGTTTGGTAAGGGTTCCATCATGCGGCTGGGCTCCGACCGCACTATGGATATAGATGTTATATCGACTGGCTCACTCGGCCTAGACATTGCCTTAGGGGTGGGTGGGTTGCCGCGCGGCCGTATCGTTGAAATCTATGGGCCGGAGTCTTCTGGTAAAACCACGCTTACGCTGTCGGTGATTGCTGAAGCGCAGCGTCAAGGTTTGACTTGTGCATTTGTCGATGCTGAGCACGCGCTTGATCCGATCTACGCAGCTAAGCTAGGCGTTAATATTGATGAACTCCTGTGCTCACAGCCTGACACTGGTGAACAGGCACTTGAAATCGTAGACATCTTGACGCGTTCTGGGGCAGTCAATCTTATTGTCGTTGACTCTGTTGCTGCTCTTGTTCCGAAGGCTGAAATTGAAGGCGAAATTGGGGATTCCCATGTAGGCCTTGCCGCCCGAATGATGTCGCAGGCGATGAGGAAGATCACTGGTAACCTGAAGAACTCCAATACTATGTGTATCTTCATTAACCAGATTCGTATGAAGATCGGTGTGATGTTTGGCAGTCCTGAAACTACCACTGGTGGTAATGCCCTGAAGTTCTACGCCTCGGTGCGACTGGATATCCGCCGTACCGGAGCGGTCAAGGAAGGCGACGAAGTAGTAGGCAGCGAAACCCGTGTGAAAGTAGTCAAGAACAAAGTTGCTGCTCCATTCAGGCAAGCAGAGTTCCAGATCGTTTATGGCCAGGGTATTAGCAAGGCCGGTGAGATCGTTGACCTCGCTGTTGCTAACAACTTTGTTGAAAAGTCCGGCGCTTGGTACTCCTTCGAAGGTAACAAGATCGGCCAAGGTAAGGCTAACACAATGAAGTGGCTGCTGGACAACAAGCAAACCATGGACAAACTGGAAAGTCTGATCCGCGACAAGCTGATGTCCAAGCCGCAGACTGAAACCTCTGCCAACCTCGCTGCCTTAGAAGAGCCGGCTGACGAATATTGATATCTCGTAGCGGTTTAAGGTCGCTGATGACAATCGATAGTTAAGCTTCTACCCCATATAAAGCCTAGCCTCCCCAGCTAGGCTTTATACTTGATGCCACATCAGGTTCCTTTCCGATCAAGGTTACTTACAGGTTCGCTTCCCACTCAGCTACTCTCCATAATTATCTTAAAATTCTTTTTTAATCAAAACAGCTTTCCCCTCCTCAATCCAAAACGGATACCCTCGTCCTAGGGCGAACCTGGAGAAGACTTTTGGTTTCTGGTGAAATACGTCGATCCCTATGCCTCGCAAAGTTAAATAGCGCTACCGCTAGTTCTTGGGAGATTTCTCAATGTTGCTCTTCAGCTCTTCCGGCAAGCGGTTGTAACGCAGCGTGCTCACGCTTCCATCATCCCGTTTGACCTGATAGGCCACACCGGTTTGACCAGTGACCTGTTGTACGCCACCACCGGTGAAGTAACCGATTGCGGCTCCAGCCAGGGCGCCGACAGGCCCACCGGCTGCGCCGCCCAGAAGCACACCGACACCGCTGCCAAATACTTCACCCACGCGATTGTCCGGGCCGGTGCCTATGATTTCGGCTGCGTGAGCCATTGGCGCTAGCAGTACAAGGCTAAGCAGTAGTTTTTTCATGAGCCTGTTCTCCACATCGATTGATAAAGGCCTGTTGGCCGTCGGAGGCAGTCTCTCGCTATTGATTCGCCGCAAGAATCATCAGTTTGCGGATTACTTAATTTCACCTAAGGAAATTATTGGCCTGAGCGAGTGCCTGATTCGGGGCGGAATCAGGCATGTGCCGAGTTTGTTTTATGCGGTCAAAGCCCCAGTTCGCTAAGGCCAGGGTGATCGTCCGGACGGCGGCCTTGGGGCCAATGAAATAGGCGTTCGCTGGCCGGGATCGGTAAGTCGTTGATGCTCGCATGTCGGGTTTGCATCAAGCCTTGCGCGTCAAATTCCCAGTTTTCATTACCGTAGGAACGAAACCACTGCCCACTGTCGTCATGCCATTCGTAAGCGAAGCGCACCGCGATGCGATGATCCTGGAAGGCCCAGAGCTCCTTGATCAGACGGTACTCGTGCTCGCGGGCCCATTTACGCGTCAGAAACGCTCGGATCTGTTCACGCCCCTGGGGGAATTCGCTTCTGTTACGCCAGCGACTGTCGGCGGTATAGGCCAGCGCAACGCGGTCGGGATCGCGCGTATTCCAGCCGTCTTCGGCCAGGCGTACTTTCTGTGTCGCGCTGGCAAGATCAAACGGTGGGTAGGGCGGGCGTGCATTCTCTGTCATGGATAGCCTCTCGCTAGTGGGTTAAAGCATCGTAAATTCAACCTGCGTCTACAGGTCGAGTACCAGGGGGGTGGAACCCGTTGCAGTGGCAGCCGGCACGGCACAGCAGAGCAGGACATGGCCATCGGCAGGCTGCTCTGGTGGTTGATGCTGATAAGTCACAGCGCCGCTCAGCACTGCGGTCTTGCATGTCCCGCAGTTGCCGCTTCGGCAGCTGAATTCAGGGCTCAGGCCACGTGATTCGGCTAGCTCAAGCAAGCTGCCGCTGCCTGGTGTCCAGCGGGCTTCCTTGCCCGAGCGCTGAAACAGCACGGGCACGGCAACCGTTGCAGGCGGCAATGTCGGGGCGGTATTCAGTGCGTCCCCTGAGCGGCGCAAGCTGGCAGGGCCGAAACTTTCGGCATGAATCCGCTGATCGCTGATATTCAGCTCGCGCAAGGCATCATAGAGGCTCTGGGTGAAGGTCCCAGATCCGCATAGATAGAAGTCGTAATCATCCCAAGGTAGCCAAGCTTTGAGCAGCGCGACATCCACATGCCCGGCCAGGTCATAGTCCTGCTCCTGGCGTGTTGTCGCCTCGGGCTGGCTGAGTACGCGGAGCATGTGCAGCGATGTGTCGCCCGGCTGCAGCAAGTCGGCCAGTTCTTCACGAAAGATCAGCTCACTTGCAATACGGGCCGCTTGAATCAGCCATATGGTGCGATGCCGGCGTAGACGGCGGTTCTGATAGAGCGTTTCGCGCAGCATCGACAGCAGGGGAGTAATGCCTATCCCCGCAGCGAGCAGTACCAGGGGGCGGCGTTGTTCGTTATCCAGGCGCAAATGTCCTTGGGGCGCTCGCCCTTCAAGCAGGCTGCCGACCTGAAGATGCTCATGCAGAAAGGTCGATGCCAGCCCCTCGCGCTTGACGCTGATGCGCATAAATCGATCGGAGGGTGCGCTTGACAGGCTGTAGGTACGGATCAGTGGCCTAGGTTGCCCAGTGATATTGATCCGCAGCGCCATATGCTGACCTGCAATGAAGCTGGGCATTCCGGCCCCGTCGCTCGGCTCAAGATAAAAAGAGCGTACGCTGGGGCTTTCTTCGACAATCCGCACCACTCGCCAGGGCCGCCATTGCTGCTGCAAATCCATGGCCGCCAGGCGAGCCTGGGCATCTGCCCAGGAGCCGGTCATCAGGCTATTGGGTGAGTAATCCGCGAAGTGCCAGCGCAGACTCAGCGCCGCCGGACGGCGCACGACATGCTCGACCTGCACATGCCATAGCCGCTCGGCGCCCTGAAATGCCTGCACCTCTTGTCCTTCCAAGACCAGTTCGGTGGTTCCGCTGAGTTGGAGCAGGTCACCGGTGCTGAAATCGATAAAGAGCAGGCCTGCGCGGGGGTTGAGCAGCAGATTGCCGAGGGTGTTGAAGTGCAGATTACCGGCAAAGTCTGGAATGCTTAGACGGTTGCCCTCAACTCGAACAAATCCGGCCTGACCACCACGGTGCGATACATCCACGGCCAATTGGCCATTGGCCTGCTCGATATAGCTGGCGACGAAGAAGGTATCGGCACGACTAATCATCGCCTGGTCAGCAGGGCTGATCTGGTTCGCGCGCTCGACCGGCAGGGTTTCGCGGGGCTCGGTCTTGGCTGCTTGCAGCTGGCGTAGCTGGATATATTGCGGGCAGTTACCAAAGCTTTGCTCGACCGCAATCTCCAGATGATCATGCTCGCGCCTGACAAGCCGGCCATTGAGTCGGTTGCGGCGACGGCTGTGCAGTTCAATACCCAGCAGGCCAATGGCCTTGCCCGCAGCCAGACCGCTGCTGCACGGGTCGTTCGCATCCAGGTGGGTTTCCAGGCGCAGTGTCTGCGCTGTGGGGGAGTGGGCGAACCCGGGCTCGCCAGCCAGTATGCCGGCCCAAGGAAGCCCCTCTGGAGAGACTGTGCCCATGAGAATAAAGGGCAATTGCTGGTAAAAGGCTCGGTGTTGCTCCGGCAAGTGGTCGCGAATCACCTTGCGGCCGAACACCTCCATCTGTTCGGCCACGCCGACCCGGGCCTGCAACTGCTTTTCCCCACTATGCCAGGGAGATGGGGTATTGGCGTCTGACATGGCCGTAGCTCCAGGCGTTAAGGCTGGCCCCATGGAGCGGGGCCAGTGAGGTATCAGGCGCTTTGCAAGCCTACAGCTGTGCGTTGCATGGGCACGAATCCCGGCAGCGCCTCAATACGCTGCAGCCAGCTGCGTAGGTGAGGGTAATCACTCAGGTCCACGTTTCCTTCAGGGGCATGGGCAATGTAGGAGTAGCAGGCCACGTCAGCGATGCTCGGATGGTCGCCGACCAGAAATGGGCTAGCAGCCAGTTCCTGCTCAATCACCTTGAGCAATGCATGGGCGCGCGCAATGGTTGATTCAGCGTCATAGGGCGCGCCGAACACGGTAATCAAACGTGCAGTTGCAGGGCCTGAGGCCAGTGGGCCGGCTGCCACCGACAACCAGCGTTGTACCTGGGCGGCGGTAAGGGGGTCTTCCGGCAGCCAACGGCCACTGTCGTCATACTTCTTGGCCAGATAGACGAGGATGGCATTGGAATCGCTGAGCACCGTGCCGTTGTGGTCGATTACCGGCACCTGGCCAAAAGGGTTCATGGCGAGAAATTCGGGTTGTTTGTGCGCCCCCTTGGCCAGGTCAACGAAAACCAGCTCTGCTGGTACATCGAGCAGTGAAAGCATCAGCTCGACACGATGAGCGTGGCCCGAGAGAGGGTGACGGAACAGTTTGATGGTGTCTGACATGATGAGCTCCAGATAGTCCTAGGGAATGACTCAGGCGGTGGCGTAGGCCAATGGATATCGCGCTGATGGACGCATCATGCTGTCGGTTGAGGACTTTAAGAATCGTCAGAAATGGCAATCCTTTATTTCATTGAGTGAAATAAAGTCGCTTCGTTAAGGGCGGGGTGCTGACGCAGCCGTGCGATTACGAAGTCGATAAAGCTGCGGACTCGCTCGGTTGCGCGTCGACCTTCGCGGTAGACCAGGTGGATATCCTGCTCGGCAGGGGCATATGGGGCAAGCACGCTGCGCAGTTGCTTCGTGCCGAGCTGTTCATGCACCTGATAGGCCATGCAGCGTGCCAGCCCAGCACCCTTGCACGCGGCGATAATGGCCGCCTGACTGGTTGTACAGCGCAGTCTCGGCGCGACACGCACGCTTAACGGTTGGTCGTCCTGGCGAAAGGTCCACTCCGATGTCTGCGCATCGCTACTGGTGTGGATGATCGAGTGAGTCCGCAGCTCAGAAGGGTGTTGCGGTTCACCATAAGCGAGCAGATAGGCTGGGCTGGTACAAATAACGGGGCGAGTGCTGCCGACCTTGATCGCAAACAGGGATGAGTCGGGCAGGGGGCCGATAGCCACCGCCACATCCACCCCTTCTTCATGCAGGTTGGGGCAATCTTCCTGGTACTGCACGCAAATCTGCACCTGAGGGTACTGCGTCAGGTATTCAAGCAGGACGGGAGTGAACAGAAATTGGCCAAACAGCAGTGGCATGCTCAGATTGATGCGTCCACACACGTTGTGGTGCAGCCCCCTGGCAGACGCTTCTGCGGCCCAGACCTCGCCAAGAATGCGCTGGCTGTCATGCTTGAAGTGTTCGCCGGCCGCTGTAAGGGTCACGCCTTGGGTGCTGCGTTGGAGCAGTGGGATACCCAGGCGGTTTTCCAGGGCGTCCACGGCCCGGGTCACGGTGGCCGATGAAAGGTGCAGATGCTTGGCCGCAGCAGCCAGGCTGAGGGTCTCGGCCACTGCCAGAAACACCTTCATCTGCCGATAACGGTCCATTTCAGGCGCCCAGCACCGGATTGAGTGCCGGATTCTGTTGCAGGGCGCTGGTACAGAAATCGACAAAACTGCGAAGCTTGGCCGATAGCTTGCGCCCGCCTTGGTAGACCACATGGATAGGCAGCAATGGCAGCTCAAAGTCGGCCAGCACGATTTCCAGCTCGCCAGCCTCGACTTGCCGGGCAATCTGGTACGACAGCACGCGAGTCAGTCCCCAACCGGCGCATGCAGCACGGATCGCTGCCTGATTGGCCGAGACCACCAGCCGCGGTTGGGGCCTGACCGTGATCGCACCTTCAGGTCCCATAAATTGCCAGTCGCTGACCAGCGTGCTGCTCGCGGCCAGAACCACTGAGGCGTCACGCAGATCATTGGGGTGTTGCGGGCGACCGTATTCGGCCAGAAAGCCGGGGGAGGCGCAGATGACCCGACGCACTGTACCGACCTTAACTCGGTGCAGATTGTTCTCGGGCAGATCTCCGATGCGTATGGCCACATCGATATCTTCTTCCGCCATATTGACTACACGATCGACCAGCAGCGCCTTGGCCTGGACCTGCGGATATTGATCGAGGTAATCCACCAGCAGCGGTGTCACGAACAGTTCGCCGAACAGTACGGGAGCGGTCACGTTCAATTGACCACGGGCAACCGCATGGCTGCCGGCCGCAGACTCTTCGGCCTCTTCCAGCTCGGCCAGAATCCGCCGGCAGTCTGCCAGATAGCGCTGACCGGCCTCGGTGATATGCAGGCTGCGGGTTGTTCTGGCGAGCAATCGAGTCCCGATGCGTTCCTCAAGAGCCGCCACGGCACGGGTCACACTGGGGGCGGACATGTTCAGCCGCCGCGCGGCCGAGGCAAAACTCTGCTCATCGGCTACCGCGACAAAGACCTGCATTTCCTGAAAGCGATCCATGTTCAGCTCCTGTTTTTCCCCGCAGAGCCTTTAGCTTATTGCAAAGACTGAAATAAACGCAGGGTCAGGACGTGGATCGGTATGTTTTATGAAAATTTCAGGGGTAAGAAACAGGTCAAGGCGTGCGCTGCTTGCCTGGCTATGGCTGCAACTGCGCCAGGCTTAATTGCGCCCCTGTCATCTGTTGCAGCAGGGTGCGCCAGGCAGGCAGCAGATCGGCATCGGCGATTGCCCGCAGCGTTTCACCTTCCGGCTTGTAGAGGTGCCGGGCATCGAATGCAAACTGGATACGCAGATCCTGGCGTTGCAGCACAGGGGTCAGGTCAGCGTCCAGATTATCCAGAACCAGCGCCTCGTGCTGCGGGGTAGGCCAATAGGCCAGCACCATATGCGCCTGGCCATTGCCGGCAAGGGTGGTGTACAGCAGGCGCAGGTGCTCGGGTGCGACACCCAGCTGGCGCAGAGTGAAGTACTTGGCCAGGGCGAAGTCTTCACAGTCTCCTGCGCCTCGCTCAATGGTTTCTTCAGGTGAGGCCCAGTAATCGCTGACGCCCCACAGATCGATATCTTCTGCGTAGCGGATATAGGTATTGAAGAAGTGATTGACCTGCTGCAGTTGCTGCGATTCGGAGGCTCCCGCCAAATCGTGCATCAGCTTGTGCCAAGCCTGCAGGCGCTCGGTGGAGCCATGTTCGCTCCTCACCATGTCGCCCCCTGCATGGGCAAGTGTCCAACCATGCATGTGCAGAAGCAGCAACAGGGCAAGCACGCGTGGCAGTTGCAGGAAATGGGGCGAGAGCTTTGGCAAGAAAGACTCCTTGGGACAGGGCGGCATTGAGCCAGCATGCCGCTGCACCTTACTGCTCGTGTTGCTCTGGGATCAAGCGACGTTCGTCGGTCAGCGTGGCGAGAAAACTGCTGGCTGTAACAAAGGCGCGGGCCAGTCATCTGAGTGATGTAAGACAACTTAAGAGGATTACATCATGAAAACCTTAATCACCATGACCGCTCTGGCAACTCTGCTGGTGGGCTTTGGCACTGCGGCTCAGGCCGCGGAGATTCTATCGCCCTGGTCCGTTCAGGCCCCGCAACTGCAGCTCGCCGAAGGCGGTAGCGAGCGGGTTATGCGCAATCAACAACGCCTGCAGGCATTGGCTGCGCAACGTGGTCGGAGCGAAGAGGGCCAGCGTTTTGTCCAGCTGATCGAAGAGCAACCAACGGCTGCCGGCAACCTGGACGACACGCTGGATGCGCAGCAGAGCCAACCTGAACCAAGCTACAAATCGCCCATCCTGCGTGACCGTGCCATCTATGGTAGCCAGCATTGATGGGGGACTGTCTGTTGGAGGAGGGGCCGACCACGCTGGCTTCTTTATCCCTGGGCACAAGGAGGTGCCAACCCATTGTTGCGTCTTGGCCGGAGTCGGCATTCCTTTGACCGGGAGGGCAGTCTATGGCCGAGTCGTATCGAGGCGCCTGCCATTGTGGGCTGGTGCGTTTTGAAGTCAGTTGCATGCCCACCGAGGTGTTGAGGTGCCATTGCGCTTACTGCCGACGTAAAGGTGTGCTGTGGCATGCCATCAGCGAAGCTCAGCTGTGCATACGTTCGGGTAAGGAGCATTTGCGTGAGTATCGTTTCGGCACGCTGAAGGCCAGGCATTACTTTTGCCAGGGTTGTGGTGTGAGTACCTTCAGCCGCCCGGCGGTGTTGCCCGACTCCTGGGTGGTGAACTTGATGTGCGTGGATGATCTGCAGTTACAACGAATCGAGAACGCGAACCCAACAATGCTCCACTAGGCTGCAGTGGGCTGTGGTTTGCTGGCTGACCAGAGATGGGCGTTTTAGGGGCTGCTTCCTAGGCTTTACGGGATGGGGCCGGTCTGTTCTGAGAGGGATTATTGATGCTGTCTTTTCTAAGTGGCTGGCGAAAGCATGCGCTGCCCGAGCCTGGCGAGCAGGAAGCGGCTGGCGCCTTGGTCAGTTCCCTGCTGCTGATGGCCTGGTTTGTCGAGGCTAGAGACCCCTATACCGGCGGCCATCTGTGGCGGGTATCGCGATACTCGCGTCTGCTGGCCGAGGCTGCGGGGCTGAAAGCGGCCGATGTGGCGCGTGTCAGCCTGGGCGGTTTTCTGCATGACCTGGGCAAAATCGGTATCACGGATGCCGTGTTGCGCAAAACCAGCGCACTGGATGAGCAGGAATACGCATTGATTCGCACCCACCCGGAAATGGGGGCGCGAATGCTCGCGGGTCACCCTCTGGCCGGTCTGGTGCTGGAGGCTGTCTATAATCACCATGAGCGCCCAGACGGCAAAGGCTACCCACGTGGCCTGCGCGGCCCTGAAATATCTCTGGATGCCCGTATCGTGGGCTTGTGCGATGCCTTCGATGCCATGACCAGCAGCCGTCCGTACCGGGCCGGTATGAGCCGGGGCCAAGCGCTGGCAATCATTCAGAGTCAGAGTGGCAGCCAGTTCGATCCAGCCTTGTGCGAGCACTTTCTGATGCTCGGCCGCCAAGGCGTGCTCGATCATGTTATTGCTCATTCCGATGAGGGCATTCCCTTGCAGCACTGCCCCATGTGCGGCCCCACGTTGGTTGTTCGGCGTGAGCAGCAAGCCGGTGAGGCTATTTTCTGCCGTAACTGTGGTGGCGGTTTTGTCCTGGAGCAGGGCAAGGCCGGGTTACTGGCCAAGCCGACCGGGGAGGTGGGCGATCCACGGGCACTTCAACCCGAGGCCGATCATGGCCTGATTCGCCGTGTAATCGCCGAGGCGATTGCCAGTATGCCGTTGCAGCAAATGCTCAACCCAATCTCCACCTTGCCCGCGGGTATAGCGCCATGAAGGTATTCAGATCACTCGCTCAGCCTGGAGTATGGAGGCGTGCTGCGGTCACGGCTCTGCTGGTGGGGAGTGTATTGAACCTGATCAATCAGGGAGGGGCGTTATGGGGAGCAGAAAAACTGTCTGTCTTTCACCTTCTGCTCAACTATCTGGTGCCTTTTGCCGTGGCGAGTTTTAGCGCTATTCAGGCCCGCCGCGACAGTAGGCGGGCCGAGATCCGCACTTAAAACAGCTGGCGCTCGCCTTGCATCCAGCGCCAGGCATCGATCAGGTCAAAGACCAGGCTGATGCCGTTTACCACCAGGACCAGGCTGACATACAGCACCTCATCTGTTGCCAGCGGTTCGCCTGACTGGGCCAGGTACATCAGCAACATGACTTGTAGAGGGCCCCAGACCAGTAGGTGGGGAACCGCGAGCAGTCGACTGAATCCGCCATATAAGTACATAAGCAGCATATTGCTGCCGACCACTATGAGTGCACTCAGCGCAATCCATTGGGCGCTGGGATAATGCAACAGAAACAGGCTGGCCAGATTAATTGGCAGAAGCAGGCCTGCCATCCACAGCTGCACCCACAGAGGGAGTCGGCGGAAAGACTGCCAGAGTTTCAGGTGTAGGTTAATCAGTGCGTTCATCGGCGCTCTCTTGGGTGGACATATCGGGGTGGGAGTGGGCCAGCAACGCCTCGGGAATCGCTGTCTGCTGCAAACCGCCCAGCTCAAGCCAGATCTGGGTTTGCTGCCTGGCGCGTGCAATCAGGCTGGCGGTCTGGCTGAAGTCAAAGACGGAGACGCCCAGAGGACAGAGCGGGGCGGCCACATGGATGCGGGCCAGGGATTGATGCAGGGCGATGTCACGAACCAGCTGGCGCATGCTCATCAGGTTAAGGGTATGCAGGCCACGGGCAACCAGGCTTCGCGGCGGCGCCGTGCAGGCGCAGCCAAAACCTGTGGGTAGCACCAGGATGCGCGTGGCGCCGAGTGCGACGGCGCTGGCGATGGGTGTGTTACTGGCTACCCCACCGTCCATCAACAGTCGTCCATCGATCTCAACCGGCGGATAGACCAGGGGGATGGCGGCACTGGCCAATAGCGCTTTGAGCAGATTGCCCCGTGAGAGCAACACTTCCGCGCCATTTAGCATGTCGGTGGTCATGATATGCAAAGGCAGCCGACTGTCCTCGATACGAGCCGCCGGCAGAAATCGCCCGATCATGTGCTGCAGGCCCTGGCTGGTGAGCAGGTGGCCTTGTCCACGTAGCAGGGCGACCCCGGCGCCCAGCACACTGAATGGAAAGATGTCGCGTCGACTCAGGCCGCACCAGATGCTGGCCAGCTCACTGACCCCGTGGCTATCCGGGCGGCTGGCAAAGTAGGCGCCGTTGATCGCCCCCACTGATGCACCAATAACCAGATCGATACTGATGCGGGCCTGCACCAGTGCCTGCAACATGCCCACCTGTACGGCACCCAGGCTGCCGCCACCGGCCAATACCAATGCGGTGACCTCAGTCATGGGCAGTGTTCCTTTCAACGCGTTTCATTCAGGTTCCAGTCATAGTCAAGGTAGTCGATGCTTACGCGCCCCTGAGGCAGTAATGTGCTGGCAGATGGGCTTAGCAAGGCCAGGTGCTGTTGGAAATAGGCCTCCAGCGACCCCCACTGCTGGATGAAGTCCTCGCCATACCAGTCGAATATTTTCGACACCTGAAACCGCTGGTTTGTGGGGTCAAAGCGATTGCGGCTGTGATCGGATAGAAAGCGCCGCTGGCTGTCCTGCAGTTGTTCCTCCAGGCGTTCGGCGACAAAGGCTTCGTCGCGTAATGCCGGGCAGCCCACTGACGCGCAGTTGACGGCAAAGTGAATGCGCGGCTCGTCGAATACGCCAGGCTCGCGGATCATGCCGTGCTCGATCTGATCCAGGCTTAAGCGTTGCCCCAGAAGCGGGATAAAGGCTTGTTTCCAGGGGCTGCTGAACAGACCACCAATGGACTTGATCGAGTCCACCGGGTAGTGCTCGACAATCAGCTTGAGGGTGAAGGCGTTATACGCATTGATCAGAAAAGCCAGGCGCTGTTCAGGCTGCCAGCGTTGGTAGTCGGCTGGGGTTACGGCGGACAGCACGCTCAGGTAGCGATCCAATTCGGTGCGGTTCTTTTGCAGGGTCGCATAGTCGACGATGCTGGCATGCCCCTGATCCAGCCAGCTCACATGCTGTTGCAGCAGGCGAGTCCAGGCCTGATGTTGATGGTCGAAGGTATCGGCCTGCAAAAGGTTGCTGAAGCACAAGGCCAGCAGCAAAAACAGTGGGCGCATGGTTGGGTTCCTAAGGTTTCAGTGAGTGGGGGCGGTGGCCACGCTGGTACAGGCGAGCGAGGGTGAACGCGGAAACACCGCAGGCATGGGCCAGCGCCAGCAGGCGATTGCTCAGGGAACGGCGCCACCAGCCGTCTCGCTGCCAGCGCCTGGGGTCAACCAGCAAGCCATGCTCGATACGCTGGAAATCGCCGAGGCCACGCAGGTTGTTAACCAGCTCGACCTCTTCAAAAAGTGGCCAGGGACTGTGCTGGCCACAGGCGAGATAGGCACTGCGCTCGACAAACAGGCCCTGGTCGCCATAAGGGGTGCCGAAGCGGTTACGCCAGCCAATCAGTCGCTCAAGTACTCGGCTTTGCCAGCAGCTTGGGCCGGCAAAGCGGAAAGCGAAGAAGCCGCCGATAGCGCCATTGCTCATCACCGCCTGCACGTCCAGCAGCGGGTTGCCCAGCAGCTGGGCATCGGCATGCAGGAACCACAGAATTGAATGTTGCGCCTGTGCTGCGCCTTGACGCAGCTGCTGGCCCCGGCAGGGAGCCGAGGCAAGCCACTGAGCGCCCAGCTGGTTACAGATGCTTTGGCAGTCGGGACTGTTGGCCGCGTCCACGACCAGCAACTGCAGCTGCTGCCGCGTCCGTTGCGCCAAGCCGTTGAGGCGAGTGAGCAGGGCTGCCAGCGCGGCATGGTCGTGCCAGCAGGGAATGATCACGCTGATGGCTCTATTGGCTTGCATGCTGTTCCAGCCCGAGACGTTGCAAGGTGGTCAGTAATGCTCGGCGAGCAGGGCGGCCATCCTGTTCCAGCGCACGGACAAGCCCAGGCAGATCTTCGCGCTGGTCAACATCGGCCAGAATGTCTGCTTCGATCACCGAGTGGCCGGCCTGTCGACAACGTTGTGCCAGGGCTTGCCTCAGGCTCGCCGTGCTCCAGGGCAGATCGTCCAGCTTGGGCCAAGGGCGCTTGCTGGCCATCAGCACCACGCCGCCATCACGGGCGGCGATCAATACCGTGTCGTGCTTGTCCAGCAACTGGCAGGCACGGCGAAAGTGTTGTTGGTTCAAGGCCGGACAATCGCTGCCTATATAGAGCAAGTGGCCATGCCCCCTTGCCCGCAAGTGCTGATCCAGCGCCTGAAGTCGCTGGCCCAGGTTACCGGCTGACTGCGCGATGACCAAGGCGCGCGGGTTGCAGTCGCCGGCCCAGTCGAAATGATCGGGATGATCCGGCGCGATAACGGGCAGGTACGGCCAATGCTGCAGATCTTCCAGCGCACACAGCAGCAATTTTTCTGCGACTTGCAGGGTGGGTTCCAGGCCTATCTGCGCAGCCAGCCGCTGTTTGGAGTGCCCCAGGGCCGGACGTTTGCACAACAGAACCAAGGCGGGTTGAGGTTCATCTTTGCTGAGATCGAGGCTCAAACTTATGCTCCATGTGCACCTGAGAGGCAGCGAAGCGCTGTGCAATTAGGAGCGGGCATAAGCCGTTTTGTTACAAGGCCCGGGTCAATCTTCGGGCAGCTTGAGCTGTTTGAGGATGGCCGCGCTGTCCACCGGTTGCTTGTCCAATGGCAGCTTCTGCAGCACTTCAGAGGTCAGCTTGAGTTGCTCCAGATACAGCTTGCAGCGCGGGCACATGCGCAGGTGCATAAAGACCGCCCAGCGGTTTTTCAGGCTCAGGTGGCTTTCCATGATGTCGGAGCTCAGCTCCGACATTTCGCGGCAGCTCAGCATGTTCCCACCTCCTCGAAGTGATTGAGCATGGCGTGCATGCGTTGCCGGCCGCGGTGCAAGAGAACCCGGATATTGCCTTCGGCCAGATTAAGGGCGCGGGCAATTTCGGTGTAATCCAGGCCACCCAGCTCACGCATCATCACTACGCTCTGTTGGTCGTCGGGCAGCTTATGCAGGTGCTTGTGGATGCACTCGTGCAGTTCGGCTTCGGTCAGCAATTCTTCAGGGGTGTCGTGGTGCCACTGGGTGGGTGGCGCGTCCCAGGCGCCCTGTTCATTGAAACGCGTGCTGATGGGGGAGCCCTGATCATGCCCCCAGCCGTCGAACGACACCTCGCGGCCGGTCTTGCGGCGGATGGCATGGGCCTCGTTGATGGCGATGCGCGCCAGCCAGGTACGCAGTTTCGAGCGTCCTTCAAATTTCTTGATAGCAGAAAAAGCCTTGATCCAGGTTTCCTGGGCGACATCGTCAGCCAGTTCATGGCCGACCAATGGCGTGGCCATCGCGATCAGGAAGGCGTGATGCAGCTTGATAACACTTTCCAGCGCTTCCTTGTCGCCCTGTCGCAGTCGCTTGAGCAGTGCCTGTTCATCATCCATGCGCGGATTACCTCAGATGGTTCATGGGCGTGATTGTGAGCATTGATCTTGGAGCAAACAACGCAGCTTTTGTTACATCTCGGGATTGAGAAGGACGTGGTCTGTAACAAAAACATCGATGCTTCATCAGAGTAGTAGCGAATCATCCAAAGCCTACTAGTGTGCCTAGGGAGAGAACGCGATCAAGCGCTGACAATACTTTCAGACCTGCCAGCGCAGGTGTCTTCAGTGGTGGCACCAATAACAAACAATACGTGTAGCCCTATGAGGAAAGCCCCCATGCACTCGACTTGTCCCGATCATCCGCAGTTTTCTTGTCAGCGTCCCATTGCCGCGATGGTGTCCGCCAGCGTGCTGGCCCTTGCCCTGGCCGGCCCCACTTTTGCCGCCAGCCCTTGTGGCCCTTGCGCGGCCAAATGCGCGCCAGCCACGCTGAGTCCCTGTGCCGCAAAGAACCCTTGCGCCGCAAAAAATCCCTGTGCAGCGAAGAATCCCTGTGCCGCCAAATGCGCGCCCAATCCCTGTGCGGTGAAAAATCCCTGCGCGGCCAAGAACCCCTGCGCAGCCAAGCTCAACCCTTGCGCCGTCAAATCAGTCAAGCGCCCAGCGAACTACAAGCCTTATCAGGGCCCTCAGGCTGAGCTGGTGGCCTATGGCGAGCAGCTGTACAAGGACCCAAAACTGAGCAGCAACGGCCTGTCCTGCGAAACCTGCCACCAGGGTGGCAACCTGTTTCAGGCCAGCTTTGCCAAGGCGTTCCCCCACCAGGTGGCCATGGCCAAGGATCAGTTCGGCATGAGCCAGGTCTTTCTCGATGAGATGGTTCAGATCTGCATGGTCGCGCCTATGGCAGCCAAGGCATTAGGCTGGGAATCGAAGGAACTGGCGGCGCTGACAGCCTACACCGCGACATTGCAGACCAGCTTCAAGCCCAATCCCTGTGCGGCCAACCCTTGCGCCGCGAAAAACCCATGCGCGGTCAAGAATCCTTGTGCCGCGAAAAACCCTTGTGCCGCCAAGAACCCTTGCGCGGTTAAAAATCCCTGCGCCGTCAAATCTTGAATCAGGGCGAGCCGGGGCCGGTTTGATCGGCTCCGGCGCGTTTGGAGGGTTGCATGAATTTACCGCTTTCCAATCTACCCAATGCCGTCCCAGGCATGCTGTTGGCCGCGCCTGATGCAACCGCGCTTTCGCCTCACGAGCGGGCCGTTATGCTGGAGGCGGCCGCCGAGGTTGAGCGTTGCCAGCATGCGCTGGCCAAGGCTGGGTTGAACGTGGTCGGCGAACTGCTCAAGGGCCATGAGGGGTTCTATGAAATGAACCACTACCCCGATGGCGACGTATTCGACCGCGACAGTCACAGCCAGTACTACTACCACGCTCACCGTGAAGGGGGCGTGGAGCATGGACACTTCCACACCTTTATTCGCGGTGCCGGTATAGGTGCTCACCTGCTGCCGCGTAAGGATCTGTGCATGAGCGAGCCCTGGCCTACGGGCGATGAAGCCATTGCCCATCTGGTGGCCGTTTCCATGGACGCCTGGGGCCAGCCCATTGGCCTGTTTGCCTGCAATCGTTGGGTCACCGCGGAAACCTGGTACCCGGCGACTTCGGTGAAAGAGATGCTGCCGGGGTTTCTGATCGACCACGCCCATCCCTCCTGGCCGACCAATCTGTGGCTAAGTGCCATGCTCAAGCTGTTTCGCCCGCATATCGAGGCATTGCTTGATCATCGTGATCAGGTTGTCGAGCACTGGCGTGCGCTGCATCCCGACCAGGATGTGCTTGAAGACCGTTCACTGGAGATCACCGGGCATCTCGACATTTCAATCAACGCTTGGGTCGAACAACTGCGTCAGGTTCAGGGCATAAGCCGATAAGCTTCAACCAAGGTAAGTACCAGCATGAATATCCTGTTTCTCTGTACCGCCAACAGCTGTCGCAGCATCCTGGCTGAAGCCGTGTTCAATCACCTGGCCCCTGCCAGCATGCGTGCCGTGAGTGCGGGTAGCAAGCCCTGTGGCTGGGTGCATCCGCAAAGCCTGAAGGCCCTGGCACGGGCTGGCATCGAGCAGATGGGGCTGTACAGCAAGTCCCAGGAGGTGCACGCACAATTGCAACCCGATGTGGTGATTACCCTCTGCGACAATGCAGCTAACGAGCCTTGCCCGGCTTATTTCGATCAGGCGTTCCAGGCGCACTGGGGGCTTGCCGATCCCGCAGCGCAGCAGGGTTCGGAGGAGGAGATAAACGCGGTATTCGATCAGACCGTGCACCTGATCCGTGCCCGTGTTGAGCAGTTTCTGCAGCTACCTTTGGCCAACCTGCAGGCGGAACAGTTGCAGCAAGAGCTTCGTCGTATTGGCCTGCTACTGCCAGAGGCTGCCTAAAACAGCGCCCAGAGCGCAGGCGCGCCTTGGCGCCTTTGCCAGCAGCGGCTGATCAGCAACAGAATCAGCGCCAGCGGTACCATCCAGGCGAACAGGCTGACAAAAGCCCCCAGCCCGGGAATACCTAACAGCAACAACAGGCTGGGGGCGCAGCACGCACCGCCGGCCAGCAGAGAGGGCCATACCCCCGCGCTGGCGATGGCCGTGCAGTGGGCGTTCTGACGCAAAGCCAGAGCACCATGCAGGTTAAGGCCCAGCAGGGCTGAAATCATCGTGGCAATCAACAGATTGACCGGGCTAAACAGTATGACCAGTGCCCCCATCTCCAGCATGGCCAGAGCCTCAAATTGCCAGGGACTGCGCTGGGAAAGGAGATGTGCCCACTGCCAGGGCAGGCTGTGCCAGCTCCAGCCAACAGTGCCTATGTCGATATCTCCGAGCATATACAGGTACAGCAGCCCATAAGCCCCTGAGACTAGGCCGATCAGCCAGCGCTTAAAGGCCGGCAGGGGCATCGAGCAGCACCGTCTGAGGGTAGAAGGTGGCCCAGGCAAACCACATGGCATCGATCATGTTTATCTTGGTCAGCCCCTGTAGCTCCGGTGCTTGTGGACCATCCTGGTTGAAGCTCAGAGTGGCTGGGTCTAGGGTGATGTGCTGGTCAGACTCATAAACCCAAGCTGTATCGAGGCGGCTGTCCTGAATGATCAGGTAATGTCGGTTGGCATGCTGGTAATGCACGACACTCTGTTGCTCCAGGTACTCCCGATTGATGGCGACCGCCAGCTGTGCGGTGCGAAAACCGCGGATCATCTGCTTGGTATGCAGCTCGGGGCGGCTATGGGTGACCGGAAACATCACCTGTGGCTCGACATAGTAGCCATGCAGCGGGCTGTAACCGCCATAGGGGTCGCGGTTGTAGTTGCGCATATAGCCGGTGCGCTCAGTCAGCACCAGGGTTTGTGGGTAGCGCTCCTTCCAGCGAGCCCAGGTGGTCCAGGTGACCTGGATTTCATCCAGGCTGTGGCCCTTGAGTGGCCCCTCAAAGGCCACAGCGGCGATCTGCGACCAGTAACTGTCGCTGGCCCGGTCGTACATCACCACATTGCTGTTCAGCAGTTTGCCGGAGACACCAAGGCTGGTCGTGCCGCGTTTGAAGCCGATGGCCGTGGCCGTCAGCGGGCAGTAGGTGATGCTGACAGGTTCGCCACCGAGGCTGTCGTTGACGATCTCATGCCAGACCATGATGCGCTGTGGGTAGGCCTTGGCCTCGCCCTGGTGATAGACGCCGAATACGATGTCCTGGGCTTTGAGGTAGTCGTCTGCCTCCCGGGCATCGCTGAATTTGGGCGAGTCGATGGCGGGAATGCCGTCCTTGCCGGGGCCGCCGGAGAGCAGCAGCTCGGTAAACATGGCATGGCTGGGTGAGAGCACGCGCTCAGGCCCGGCTGGTGGCTGGGCCTGAGCGGGCAGTGTGGCGGTTAGGTAAACCAGGCCCAATAAGGTCAGAAAGTATCGGCAGTGCATGGCGCCTCCCATCAGCAGACGGTTACTGGTTACCGAGCAGCGTCCTGAGTTCGCCACTGCGGTCGAGCTTGGCCAGGTCGTCATAACCGCCGATATGGCGTTCGCCGATAAAGATCTGCGGTACGGTGCGCCGGCCAGTCAGCTCAATCATCTGTTGCAGCTGAGCGGGGTCCAGATCCACCCGGATTTTCGCCAGGGGGCCGGCATTGCGCAGGCTCAACAGATGTTCGGCTTGTTTGCAGAAAGGGCAGTGCTGGCTGGTGTAAAGGATGACGCGGCTCATGGTTAAACCTCATTTGGAAGAGCGAGGCAGTCGCCCTGTGCAATTGAGATGAACCGCTATGGGCTTTGTTACAGCGGATGTTTCATCAACTAATAGGCTGGTTTTTACGCTGATACAGCGACTCAATAAGCGGGCAGGCCACCTTTTCTGGGCTCGCACAACAGGCGTGAATCAACTGGGTCAGCACTGACTCGATCCGCTGGAGGTCCGCGAGTTTATCGCGCACATCGGTGAGCTTCTGTTCGGCCAGCTCACGGGCTTCGTGGCAATGCGTGCCGTCGTCCAGCCTCAGCAATTCGGCAACCTCATCGAGGCTGAAGCCCAACCGCTGGGCTGACTTGATGAACTGCACCCGCGCCACATCGACGTTGCTATAACGGCGAATACTGCCGAATGGCTTATCTGGCTCTGGCAGTAGGCCCTTGCGCTGATAGAAGCGAATGGTTTCGACATTGACACCGGCGGCCTTGGCAAAAACGCCAATGGTCAGAGGCTGTGCCGTGCTCTCCATGATGTTTGACTCCGTACTTGACTACGGAAGTAACCTTAAACCATCGATCAAATGCTCAAAAGGAGAAATGCATGTCTGAACCATCAAACGGGGGCGTCTCTCTTGCCGCCGGGGGGCTGGCGGCGATTCTAGCCTCGACCTGCTGTCTTGGGCCGCTGCTGCTGATCACTTTGGGATTCAGCGGGGCGTGGATCGGCAACCTGACCGTGTTGGAACCTTACCGACCGATCTTCATCGGCGCGGCGTTGGTGGCGATGATTTTCGCTTGGCGACGTATTTTCCGGCCGTCTCAGGCCTGCGCACCGGGCGAAGTCTGTGCAATCCCACAGGTACGCACCACCTACAAGCTGCTGTTCTGGTTGGTGGCGGCCTTGGTGCTGGTCGCGCTCGGCTTCCCTTACATCCTTCCCTTGTTCTACTAATCAGGAGTTCGCCATGAAAAATTTGTCAGGAACACATTTTCACTCGCCACATCCCTGTGGCTCGCCTTTCGGGTGGCTACGCCATGCAAATCGACTCCTGTCGATTTGTCGCACCAGCCCCGCAGGGGTAAGGCGCATGGATGCTCCTTACAGAAAATTGCTCGCATCCCTCGCCCTCACCACCCTTATCGCCACGCCTGTCTGGGCGGCCACCCAGACCGTCACCTTGTCGGTGCCCGGCATGACCTGCGCCGCCTGCCCGTTTACGGTTAAAAAGGCGTTGAGCAAGGTCGACGGCGTGACCAGGATCGAGGTGAGTTATGAGAACCGCGAAGCCACTGTCACCTTCGACGATGCCAAGACCAGCGTTGAAGCGCTAACCCAGGCCAGCGAAAACGCGGGCTATCCCGCTTCGCTCAAGGAGTGACCATGCGTAACCCCGAGGACTTGGCAGCAATGCATATCGCCATAATTGGCAGCGGCGCTGCCGCCATGGCGGCGGCGCTGAAGGCGGTGGAAGGCGGTGCCCGCGTCACCATGATCGAGCGCGGCGTCACCGGCGGCACCTGCATCAACGTCGGCTGCGTGCCGTCGAAGATCATGATTCGTGCCGCCCATGTGGTTCACCTGCGTCGCGAGAGTCCGTTCGATGATGGATTGCCCGCCGCCCCATCGCGTGTGCTGCGCGAACGACTGCTCGCACAACAACAGGGGCGCGTGGACGAACTGCGTCATGCCAAATATGAAAACATCCTGCAGAGCACGCCGGCCATTAGCGTGCTGCAAGGTAGCGCCCGGTTTAGGGATAAGCGCACGCTCAGCGTGGAGTTGGCAGGCGGCGGTGAGCGCATTCTTACCTTCGACCGCTGCCTGGTAGCCACCGGCGCGAGCCCGGCCATCCCGCCGATTCCCGGTCTCAGTGACACGCCCTACTGGACATCTACCGAGGCCCTAGTGAGCGACAGCATACCCAAACGCTTGGCCGTGATCGGTTCCTCGGTGGTAGCGCTGGAACTGGCCCAGGCCTTCGCCCGCTTGGGTAGCCAGGTGACAATCCTGGCGCGTAGCACGCTCCTCAAGCGCGAAGACCCAGTTATCGGCGAAGCGCTGACTGCGGCCTTCCGCCTGGAAGACATCGAAGTGCTGGAGCAGACGCAAGCCAGTCACGTGTCCTACGCCAACGGCGAATTCGTCCTGAGCACCAACCACGGCGAGCTGCGCACCGACCAACTGCTGGTTGCCACCGGCCGTACCCCTAGCACTCAAGGCCTGAATCTGAGCGAGGTGGGAGTGAAGTTGGATGAACGCGGTGCCATTCAAATCGACTCGGGTATGCGCAGCAGTGCAGCAGGTATCTATGCGGCTGGCGACTGCACCGACCAACCGCAATTCGTCTATGTTGCGGCCGCAGCCGGCACTCGCGCGGCAATCAATATGCTTGGCGGCGCGGCAACGCTTGATCTCGACATTATGCCCAGCGTGGTATTTACCGACCCGCAAGTGGCCACTGTCGGCTACAGCGATGCGCAGGCGCAGCAGGCAGGGATCGCCATCGAAAGCCGTACGCTCAGCCTGGATAACGTGCCGAGGGCGTTGGTCAACTTCGATACACGCGGCTTTATCAAACTGGTCGCCGAAGCCGGCACAGGCCGCCTGCTAGGCGTACAAGCGGTGGCGGTGGAGGCGGGCGAACTGATCCAGAGCGCCGCATTGGCCATTCGGGCGCGGATGACCGTGCAGGCGCTGGCTGACCAGCTGTTCCCCTATCTGACGATGGTCGAGGGATTGAAGTTGGCAGCGCAGACCTTCACCAAGGACGTGAAACAACTGTCCTGCTGTGCAGGCTGACCGAGAGAAAAGAGTCAATTACACATGAAATAAAAGGCAGAGCGCCCAGCAGGGCGCTTTACCTTTTCAGTCAGATCAAAGAGCTACGAGTCGGCGCCGATGCATCAGCCGATAAGCCGCAGGCAATACGAACAGCGATAGCAGCGGCGCGCTGAGCATGCCGCCGACCATGGGCGCGGCGATGCGGCTCATTATTTCGCTGCCAGTGCCTCCGCCAAGGAGGATCGGCAGCAGCCCGGCGATAATCACCGCCACGGTCATGGCCTTGGGCCGTACCCGAAGCACTGCGCCCTCGCGGATCGCCTTGAGAAGTGCTTGTTCACTTGTATCGCCTGACTGTTCTCGCTCGGCCCAGGCGTTTTTCAGGTAGAGCAACATGATCACGCCAAACTCTGCTGCCACGCCGGCCAGGGCGATAAAGCCGACCCCGGTGGCTACCGATAGGTGATAACCGAGCAAATAGAGAAACCAGACACCGCCGACCAAGGCAAAGGGCAGGGTGGCCATGATCAACAGGGCCTCACTGAAGCGACCAAAGCACAGGTAAAGCAGGACGAAGATGATCAGCAGGGTGGCCGGCACCACCAGCTTGAGCCGTGCATTGGCCCGTTCGAGAAACTCGAACTGCCCCGAATAGCTCAGACTGATGCCCGGCTGCAGTTGCACCTGCTGATCGATGGCGGCGCGCAGATCGGTCACCACCGACGCCAGGTCGCGGTCACGCACATCCACATAGACCCAGCCCGAGGGCCGCGCGTTCTCGCTTTTGAGCATCGGCGGGCCGTCGCTAACCCTGATCCGCGCCACCGTGCCCAGGGTGATTTGGCTGCCCTGTGGGGTGTAGATCGGCAACTGTTCGAGCCCGGCCAACGAGTCGCGCCATTCGCGCGGGTAACGCACGCTGATGGGGAAGCGCGCCAGGCCTTCGACAGTCTCGCCAATATTTTCACCGCCGATGGCGCTGGAGACGATCGACTGCACGTCGGCGATATTCAGGCCGTAACGCGCCGCCGCCACCCGGTCGATATCGACGTCGATATAGCGTCCGCCGGTCAGACGTTCGGCCAACGCCGAACTCACCCCGGGCACGTCCTTGGCCACCTTCTCGATGGCCTGGGTGGTCGCATCAATCTGCGCCAGGTCGCTGCCAGCGACCTTGACTCCAATCGGGCTCTTGATTCCGGTGGCGAGCATGTCGATGCGGTTGCGGATTGGCGGGATCCAGATATTGGTCAGCCCCGGCACTTGCACCACTCGGTCCAACTCTTCCACCAATTTTTCCGCGGTCATGCCGGCGCGCCACTGCTCGCGCGGTTTGAATTGTATGGTGGTCTCGAACATCTCCAACGGCGCCGGATCGGTAGCGGTTTCGGCTCGGCCGGCCTTGCCGAACACATGGGCGACTTCCGGCACCGTCTTGATCATCCGGTCGGTCTGCTGCAGCAACTGCGCGGCCTTCTGCGCGGACAAGCCGGGCAGGGCCGATGGCATATAGAGCAGGTCGCCTTCGTCCAGCGGCGGTAGAAACTCGCCGCCCAATTGTGACAGTGGCCAGAGGGTGCTGAGAAATACCAGTGCCGCCACCGCCAAGGTGGTCTTGGGCCAAGCCAGTACCGCATCCAACGCCGGTTGGTAGATACGGATCAGTCCGCGGTTCAATGGGTTGCGCGCCTCATCGGGAATCCGCCCGCGAATCCAGTAGCCCATCAGCACCGGCACCAGGGTCACCGACAGCCCCGCGGCGGCGGCCATGGCATAGGTCTTGGTGAATGCCAGCGGGCCAAACAGCCGGCCTTCCTGGGCCTGCAGGGTGAACACCGGAATAAACGACAGGGTGATGATCAGCAGGCAGAAGAACAGCGCTGGGCCGACTTCCACCGCCGCGTCTGTAATCACCCGCCAATGGCTTTCGCCCTTGAGTTCTTCACCTGGATGCTTCTGGTGCCAGGCTTCGATCTTCTTGTGTGCGTTCTCGATCATCACCACCGCAGCGTCGACCATGGCGCCGATAGCGATGGCGATCCCGCCGAGGGACATGATGTTGGCGTTGATGCCCTGCTGCTGCATGACGGCAAAGGCGATCAGCACGCCGACCGGTAAGGATACGATGGCCACCAGCGAGGACCGCAGGTGCCAGAGAAAGGCCGCACAGACCAGCGCGACTACGATAAATTCCTCCACCAGTTTCTCGCCCAGGTTACGCACCGCCCGGTCGATCAACTGGCTGCGGTCGTAGGTAGTGACGATCTCCACCCCGTCCGGCAGGCTGCTTTTGAGTTCTTCGAGCTTGGCCTTGACTGCATCAATGGTGCTGCGCGCGTTCTTGCCGCTACGCAGAATCACCACGCCACCAACCACTTCGCCCTCGCCATCAAGCTCGGCGATGCCGCGGCGCATCTCAGGGCCGAGCTGGATATGCGCAACCTCCCCGAGGGTCACCGGCACGCCGCTAGCATCCAGGCGCAGCGGAATGGCGCGAAAGTCGTTGAGGCTTTGCAGATAGCCCGAGGCGCGCACCATAAACTCGGTTTCCGCCAGTTCCAGCACCGCGCCGCCGGTTTCCTGGTTGGCCCGGCCGATGGCGTCCGTCACCTCGGCCTGGGTGATGCCGAGGCTAGCCAGCTTGATCGGGTCGAGTTGCACCTGATACTGCTTGACCATGCCGCCGATGGTCGCCACCTCGGCTACATTGGCCAGGGTCTTCAGTTCGAACTTGAGGAACCAGTCCTGCAACGCCCGCAACTGCGCCAGGTCATGCTTGCCGGTACGGTCGACCAGGGCGTACTGGTAGATCCAGCCGACCCCGGTGGCGTCCGGCCCCAGCGCCGGCTTGGCGCTGGCCGGCAAGCGGCTCTGGATCTGGCTGAGGTATTCCAGCACCCGCGAGCGTGCCCAGTAGAGGTCAGTGTCGTCCTCGAACAGCACATAGACGAAGCTGTCGCCAAAAAACGAATAGCCCCGCACCGTCTTCGCCCCCGGCACCGAAAGCATGGTGGTGGCCAGCGGATAGGTCACCTGGTTCTCGACAATCTGCGGCGCCTGGCCCGGATAGGGCGTGCGGATAATCACCTGCACGTCGGACAGGTCCGGCAATGCATCGATGGGCGTGTTCTGCAGTGACCAGATGCCCCAGGCGGTGGCGAACAGGGTCGCCAGCAGCACCAGGAAACGGTTGGCCACCGACCAGCGGATCAGCGCGGCGATCATGGCTGTGCCTCCTGATCGGAGTGCTCGCCATGAGGGGCAGGCATCAGGTGCTCGATACGCTCGATCTGCATACCCTCGTCATCGGCACGTACCCCGACCCGCACCCGGTCGCCGGGCTTGAAGCCTTCCAGCAGCGCCGCTTCGGCCACTGGAAACAGCATGCTCATGCCCGGCATGCCCAGGGTCTTGAACGGGCCATGGGTGAGCATCACCCCATCGTCTTCGATGGAGTCGATCTGGCCTTCGGCTTCATGCAGAGCCGACTCAAGCCTGACCTCGGCCGCCGGCGCGCCCAGTTCCTGGGCCAGGATGCCGCGCAGGCTGGCCTCGGAATCGAGCAGGAACTGCCCGGAGGCGACCACCTGCTGGCCCTCCTCAAGCCCTTCGAGAATCTGCGTATTGCCCGCGGCCTCCTGGCCCAGGCGGACTTCCACCGGGCGGTAGCGCCCTTCGCCCTCGGCGAGCATCACCAGGGCGCGGTAACCGCTGCGAATCACCGCCTCGCTCGGCACCAACAGCGCATCGCGTTCGGCCGACCGGGCCAGCCTTACCTGGGCGGTCAGGCCCGGACGCAGGCGACCGTCGGGGTTATCCAGCACAACCCGTACGCGCAGGGTGCGGCTGTCGAGGTTGGCCTGGGGCAGGATGGCCTCGATGCTGCCTCCGAGCACTTCGCCGGGAAACGCCGGCAGGCGTGCCTCGACCGCTTGGCCTTTATCCAGCCCCAGGGCTTCGGCCTCGGGCACTGCCACATCCAGCCAGACGCTGCGCAAGCCGTTGATGGTCGCCAGGGTGTCACCCGCCATCAGGTTCATGCCCTCGCGCACATCGAGTTGTTGCAGCACACCGGCAATCGGGCTGGTCACCGTCCATAGCGCCTGGACCTTGCCGCTACGCTCGAAACTCGTAATCAGCGCCGCGGGCATGCCGGCCAGGCGCAGACGCTGGCGTGCTGCGGCCAGCAAGGCAGGATCGCCGGCATCGCGCAGGGCCAGATACTCTTCCTGGGTACGTACCCACTCTGGCACCAGCAGATCGGCCAGGGGCGCGCCGGCTTCGAGCAGATCCTCCGGTGCGCGGGCATAGACGCGCTCGACGAAACCGCCCGTACGCGCCTGCACCACGGCAATATCACGAGTATTGAAAGTCAGGTTGCCGGTCGCTTCCAGGCTGTTGGCCAGCGCCCCGCGGGTCACCGGGGCCAGGCGCATGCCCAGGTTCTGAGTGATGCTCGCATCGATGCTGACGACGGCGCTGTCGCCACCTTCGTCGGCATAGCGCGGCACCAACTGCATGTCCATAAAGGGTGATTTGCCCGGCTGGTCGAATTTCTGCTGCGGCACCATGGGGTCGTACCAATACAGCACCTTGCGCTCGTCGGCCTTACTTGCCTGGGGCAGCCCTTGAGTAGCCGCGGATTCGTGGTTCATCGATTGATGGGCGGACCAGTAGCCAACTGTTAGGCCGATGCTCAATACCAACATGGCCAGCAACGAGCCTTGCCAAATTCGAGTCTTCATTGGCTCCTGTCTCCATAAGCAAAATACAGGCGAGCGCTGGTCTGCGCGCGTTGCTGTTGTAGATCAATGTCTTTCAGTCGTGCTTCGGTCAGCTCTCGGCGGGCGGCCACCACTGTTATCAGGCCGCCGGCACCGGCACGGTAGTCAGCCATCGCCAGTTGCACCTTTTCCTCGGCCAGCGGCACCAGGATCTGTTGGCTGCGAGCAAGTGCTCGATCCAGGCGGCGGTACTCGGCCAGATCGTCATCGAGTTCTTGCATGCGCTCGCGTGTCACAGCCTCACGTTCAGCCTCAAGGCGCAGCATTTCGGCGCGTTTGGCCGCGATCTTTGGGTCTTGGCGACGGCCGGTAAACAGCGGCAGGTCAAAGGTGAACTGCGCCGACACCATGTCGCCAAAAGCATCGCCGCGCCTCTGATAGGCCAGCTCCCAGCTCCAGTCCGGTTTCTTTTCCGCTTCGGCCATGCGTACCTGGGCCTCTGCTGCATAGGTCATTGGGTCGAAGATTTGAAGTTCAGGGTGGCGCTGCAGATTGTGACGAAATTGCCGCTCGTTCACCTGCCAGCTCGGCCAGGGACCTGATAGCGACTCGTCGGCTGACGCCCCGAGCCAACGTCGTAAGGCTGCACGGGCTTGTTCACGATTGCGCTCAAGCTCATCTTCTTGCTCGGCCAACAGTGCTGCCTCCTGCTTGGGCGCAAGGTTGTCGATTGCCATGCCGCTTCCGCCCGCCAACCGCGCTTGCACGGCTTTGGCCAGCAGACGATTCTCGTCATACAGAGACTGGAAAAGTTGCAGTTTCTGTTCGATGGCGAAGCTGCCAATCCATGCCAGCGCCGTCTCCCGGCGTACCTTGAGGCGTTCGACCCGCGTCAGTGCATCGGCGCTGTCGACGCCAGCCTGGGCGGCTTCAACCCGAGCCCGGCGCTTGTCACGATTGGGCACCTCCTGCATGACCCCGACCATTTGCATGGTCATAAAATCACGCGTAAGACTGCCGCGTGCGTCCCCCTCAATCGGAAAGTTTTGCAGGCCCAGCAGTAGCTTGGGGTCCGGCAGTTCCCCCGCAGGAGTGGCAGCCTGAATCGCTGCATCTCGGTTGGCGGCTTGGGCAGCCAACGATGGTGCCTCTCGCTCAGCCAGCAGCAGGGCTTCATCCAGGGTAAGGGCGGTGGCCAGGCCAGGTAAGGCCAGTGTGCAAAGCGCAAGGGCGGCCAGACATAAGCGGCGCGCACTGCAGTAATATCGGATACTCATTTCACGATTCCTGTGGATGGTCCTGCGCGCGCCCAGGCGGGCACACACATATCGTCTCGCCACCTAATAGGGCGAAACGGAACTCAAGTCAGTACGGGAATCAAACGCGGGGTGGGCGCCATACCCCGGAAGGGGACATGGTGGGAAGGAAGTCGCTGGCGAAGGACATTACGGTGGGATGAGAGGGCAGTACTAGCGTCTTGATGACCGAGACTTGCAGCATGCTGCTGCTCTTACACTCTTGCCCGGTCTTACAGACTTTACCGCCTGACATTTGTGGCTGTTGATCTTCGCAGCACGAGGCATGCATATCCTCCATCGACATACCCTGCTGCTCCATCGGACAAGGCGGCGATAGGGCGATGAGACCCGCCATGCCATTGATGGGAAGGGTCAGACTGAGCAGTAACAGCAGCAAGTGCAGACGTCGTTTCATGTTTTTGAGTCTAGTGCAGGCTCGGGAAGGGGTGCAATTGGCTTGTGGCCAGTGCGGCTAATGGCCACGCGTGAGTCAGTCATAAACCTAAAGCGGTACGCAGGTTCAGCAAGGTCATCAACATCAGAAGCAGTACCCCGATACTGAAAACCTTGCGCCGCCAGAGCACTACATTGGCGCCCAGGTGGATGCCGGCATGCACCAGGCGTGTGGCGATATAAGCCCAGGCCACTATCAGCACCAGCCAGTCGACCCTGTCCAGGGCCCAGGCCATCAGACTCAGTACATAGAACAGGACCGGGGTTTGGAACTGGTTCTCGATGTTGTTGGTCACCTTGAGCACGTAATCCGGCCAGGCATCCTTGTGTAGGGCGCGCCGGCTCTCGTCGACCTGGTTCAAGTTGCTGGCGCGGGCCTTGACCTGGCCCAGGCGGATAAACAGCAGCAAGGTCAGCATGACCTGAGCCGCGACGGGAAGGAAAATCAGATCACGTTCCATTGGGCTTTACCTTGTTGGCGAGTAGGCGAGTGTCTGCGAGGTCTGAACGGCTACTGACAAAGGTTGTTGGTAACGGCCCTCAATGAGTTGGGCAGGGGCGGTGAAGAGGCCCGCCACCGCCAGATAAGCCGTTATATCCAGTGATATGCCGTGCTTGAAGTCTCCTGAAGTGATGGCCTCGCTCTGCGGGGCGGCCTCAGCAATCAGAACCCCATTCTGTTGCCAGATCCGAATACTGATGGTGCTGGCCTGGCTACTGGTCTGCCAGGCCTGGTTTCTGGATGAAGGCAGAGGGCCAAAGCGCTCGCGATCATAGAGCGTCTGATATTGGGTCAGGCGTTGGCCTTTTGCCGTTTGATAAATCAGCTGGGTAGCCAGCACTCCCTGCAAGGTGCAGTAGCGGGCGCCCTGAAGGGTCACGGGGATTTCCTCGGGCGCAGTCTCCTGCAATGCAAAGTCGAGACGATTTAGCTTTGCGTGGAGTTGGGTAAAGGAGTCTGTCTGGATGTCCAACAGATAAATACGCGTGTGGTTGGTGAGCACCTCTTCGCTGATTCGTTCGCCGATCTGGCTCAGCGGTGCTGATTGATAGTGCTGAACGAAAAAAGGGGTCACTGCCAGAAGGCCAATGCAGGCCGCCGCGGCGAGTTTCGCACGCCAACCAGGGCGTTCAGCGCGGGGCTTGGCCAATTTGCGCTGCAGGCGGGCGAACTGCTGCTCATCCAGTTGCTGGCGGTTGAGCAGCTCGCCAAACTGTTGTCTGAGCGGGTCAGTGTCGTTCATGCGTCCCCCTGTAGACAGGTGGCGGAAGTGGCGGGCGGCGATAGGCTGAGTTTGCTGCGCAGCCGATGCAGCCTGGACAAAATGGTACCTCTGGGCTCGCCAAGCTGCAGGGCAATTTCACTGGCCGAAAGCCCCTCAGCAGCCCAGAGGAAAACCACCTCCCGTTCGGCTGGATTGAGCGAATGCCATACCGCTTCGAGCCTGCGCTGATCAATCAAACCAGCCTCCAGCGACTGCCCCTGATCCTGCATTTCATCAGGAAACTCCAGGGACTCAAAAGGCAGTCGCTGCAGCCGCCGTTGCTGATCGAGAAACAGGTTGCGGGCCACGCGGCGCATCCATGCCTGCGGACATTGAATGTCCTGCCCACAGGCTTTCAGGTAGCGTTCCACCGCGTTGTGCAACAGGTCTTCGGCATCGGCGGGCTGCCCACAGAGCGCGAGGCAATAGCGGTACAGGCGGTCCCATTCTGCACGGTTAAGGTTCATCGGGCCTCTATAGCGTCAGTGCCCATTCAGGCAGAATGCCGAGCGCAAACTCTTCCAGCACTTTGTCCATACCGCTGAAGACCATGGCGCCCAACAGCAGCAGCAAGCTGCCCAGAACAACCTTTCCGCGACCGGCATTGTTCAGCAGCCCGGGTCGCCAGCGGTTCAGCACCTTGCCGGAGAGCATGGCGGCCATCAGCAATACCCCCGCCGTGCCGATACCGAATACCAGCATGACGACGAAGGCCATGCCCATGTCCTGCCCCATGGAGGCCAGGGCAATAGCGGCTCCCAGGGTCGGCCCCACGCAGGGCAGCCAGACCAGCCCGAGCACAGCACCCAGGATGAACTGACCCAGGCCCGAGTTAGGCTGATAACCGCTGGTGTCGACGCGGCTGCTGAGCAATGACAAGCGCAGGGTTAGCCAATCCCCCAGGGGTTTGACGACCAGGGTAAGGCCCATCAGCAGCAAGAGGGCGGCGGCGAAGTAGCGAAATATGACCGGATCAATGCCCAGGTTGAGCAGCACGAAACTGACCAGTGTCCCGGCAACGGCGAACGACAGACTAAGGCCCAGCGCCAGGTACAGGGCATCGGATTTGCGACCGCTCACATTGGAGCTCATCACCACCGGCACCAATGGCCAGACGCAGGGCGAAAGAATGCTCAGCATGCCGGCCAGCAGCGCCAACGGGATGGAAACAAGCTCAATGCTCATCGGCTGGCCAGGGCCTGCTCGATGGCGGCAGTGATCACCTCATCACGGGTCTCGGCCACACTGAACCAGAGTTGCTGGTTGTTCTTGTAAAGCAGCAGGGTGGACTGGCGCGGCGCACGGAAATGGGTAACCAGTTCCTTCTGGGTATCAAAGTCGACCCTGAGCACATGCAATTCTTTGTCCGGGTTGTTGCCCAGCCAGGCCTTGATGATCGCCTCCTGCTTCTTGCAGGTGGGGCACCAGTCGGCCGCGACATCGACCAGGACGGTTTTGCCGTCGGCTTGCAGGGCGTCAAAGCGCTCCTGGGTAAAAGCTTCTCCGGCAAAGGCATGAGCAACCAGTGACAGGCTGAGCAGCAGGGCAGACATCAGTGATTTCATTGAGCATTCCTTGGAAGTAGGTAATAGGGCAGCGCAGAACCGTTGGATAGCGCCGTCGAGTTAATGACGACTGAGCGTTTGGATTGATTGCATGGCGCGTGAAATTTTTAGGTCCCCTAGGGTCTGTTGCCGTTTCATCGCGAGGCGCGTTGCTGCGAGAAATGGGCTCCGGCGCGGCCGCGAATGAAATGGCAACAGACCCTAATGATCTGCGTCAGGTTTTGTTCGTAGGAAAACCAGTCCCAGCAGTACAAACACTATGCCAAAGGCGAACAGACCAAGGTTGATGCCCAGTACGAGCTTTTCCGAACCGTCGGACAACACCATCGAGCCGCCGTAGAAGTGACGCGCAAAGAAGGCAAAGAGAAAGCCACCGGTGACCAACATGCTCAGCAGACTGGCCAGGCGGATCTGTTGGCGTCTCCAGGTCAGCCAGAGTGCCAGCAAAGCCAGGGCTGAGTTGGTCGCCAGTTGCCAGACTTCGTGCAGCCGAGCGTGGGCTTCCCACTGCGGGTTGAAGACATGGGTTTGGTTGATTTCCAGCAGGGGTACGCCAAGGCCGTAGAGCAGGGCGCCGATGGTGATAATGAGTTTTGCCAGCATGATGGAAGATCCTGCACATAGGGCGTTAGGAATAGGGCCGCTAGTTTGCTTTGGCTACGCGGGCGTTATGCGCTGACAAATTCAGTCAGCGCAGCCTTGACCTCTGGAGCATTGAGAATTCGGGTGTGGCCGTAGCCCTGGGTTTTGAGTAACTGCGCTGTGGGCATCAGCCCGCTCAGCTTGTCGCCTTCCTGGTGACTGACGATGCGATCATCCTGGTCGTAGATCAGCAGGGTCTTCTCGCTGAGTCCGCGGTAAAACGCACCGGCCTGCATATCGTCCCAGGATGCGCCCAACTGCTCGGCTATCAGTGCCTGGTAATGCTGGATGACTGCCGGTCGAGGAGCCAGCTTGCGGCGGATCACCTCGATGGGCGGAAAAGGGTGGGAGGGCGCGCAGATACAGGCATAGCGGCTGGCTTCTACTTCACCGGCATGACGGGCAGCCATCATGGCCAGGGCGCCAGCCGAGTGGCCGATCAGGGTATGGATGTCTTGCTCCAGTGATCTGAGCAACTGCAGCAGGTCGCTGCGGAAGAATTGCCATTGCGTGCGTGTGCCGGGGGAGTCGCCGTGACCTGTGATGTCGAGGGCCACGGTGCGATAACCTTGTTCGGCAATGTGACTGGCCAGGGGGGCCATTTGCGCTGCTCGCCCATTCCAGCCATGTACCAGCAATACCAGCGGCCCTTCCCCCCAGCACCAGGCCGTATGGCTGGCCTGTGTGCCATAGCGCAGGGGCTGCGCCTGATGGATGGCGTCGCGCTGTACCTGATCCAGGGGCGGGCGCTGTGTCCGCGATGCCAGGGCATCGACCAGGCGCAACGCCAGTGAGTCGGGAGTCAGGTTAAGTGTCAGTTTGGCCAAGTCGAGTAGCATGATGTTGTCCACTCCGTCCGTTGTGATGATGCCGGTAGCACCCGAGGTTGCTCGGGTGCTGCGCCACTGATGAGCTTATTTCTGCGTCCAGGCACGTGCGCTGAACATTTCATCCAGCGGCGTGTGGAACAGGTGGTTGGCGTAGTTGCTGAGGGTTTTCACCGCCAGGGCCAGCACAATCTCCAGAATCTGGCGCTCGCTGTAGCCAGCAGCGAGGAAAGTTTCGACCGCCGCCTTGGGTGGCAGCCCACGGGTATGAAACAGGGTGCGGGTGAACTCGGCGAGGGCGGCGAGTTTGGCGTCGGCGATAGGGTTACCGTCACGGATAGCGTTGGTCACGTCTGTAGCAAGGCCTGATTTCATGTCGGCCAGAAAGCTGTGGGCCGAGACGCAATATTCACAGCCGTTCTCGCGGCTGATGACCAGAAAGATCACTTCCTGCTCGGCCGGAGTAAAGCCGGACTCCGCGCGAAAGGCCGCGTAGCCATCCAGATAGGTCTCCAGCAGCCCCGGAGAGTGGACCATGTTGGCGTACATGTTGGGGATAAAGCCGACCTGCGCCTTGGCCTTCTGCAGCACCTCGGCACCGCGGGGTGTGCTGGTGTCGAGGCTGAGGGCGGGCAGGGTAAGGGGGTATTCGCTGAGCATGGCATTGTTCCTCTTTATCTGGACTGTTTAGTCTTTAAATCTGTGCCGCCTTGCCTGTCACCTTCAGCAGGCGGCAGAACAAGGCAACATAGGGGCTGACTGATTCTGGACTGATTGGTTCGGATGTCAATCTGCATTGCCTCCTCGTCGAGCCAATCAGCATCTGTAGTGGCTGAAGCTGGAGTTCGGATGCAACAGGGGAGGTTTTGTTACAGCTTGAAGGGTGTGAGTGTTGAATTAAATAATGATCGGTCCATAATGCGGCCTATGAATCGTGGACGCCCAAGAACATTCGACCCTGACCAGGTACTGGAAAATGCCATGCAGCTTTTCTGGAGCCAGGGCTATGAGGCCACCAGCCTGCAGGACCTGCTCTTGGCCACCGGGCTGTCCAAGAGCAGCCTATATGAAAGCTTCGGCAACAAGCAGAGCCTGTTTGAAGCCGCCTTCACCCGCTATTTCGACAGCCGTTCCCAGCAGATGCGTGAGCGGCTGCAACAGGCCGAGTCGCCGCTGGGCTTTATCCGCGGTTGCCTGCTCTCGGTGCTCGAAGACGCTCAGCAGCAGACCCCGCGTGGCTGCATGCTGGTCAATGTGGCCAACGAGTTTTCCACCGGCGACCCGGCCGTACAACCGTTGATCGAGCTGGCGACACGACACTTTCGCCAGGTGTTCGAGCAGGCCTTCACCCAGGCCCAGGCCTGTGGTGAGTTATCGACTAGCCAGTCCCCTGTGGCGCTGGCGTTGTTTATGCACTGCGCCATGAGCGGTTTGCGCACCCAGGCCAAGTCCGGTATCGCCCGCAATGAACTGCTTAGCGTTATCGATCTGGTCATGACGAACCTGCGCTGATTTTTTTGCCTATTTTTGGACTTTTCAGTCCGTAAGCTAATGCCATCCTTGGCATAACCCGGAGCCTGCCCATGAACAGCGCTGTTGCCTTCGACATCTACGGAACCCTGATCGACACCCAGGCCGTGCTGACGCGACTGACCGAGTTGGTGGATGACAAGGCTCCGGCAATTTCCAAGGCCTGGCGACAAAAGCAGCTTGAGTACAGTTTTCGCCGCGGCTTGATGGGCGATTACTGCGATTTTTCCGTCTGTACACGCCAGGCCCTGGTCTTTAGCTGCCACGAGCAGGGGGTAGAGGCCACGGACGAACTGGTTGCCAGTGCCATGCAGGCCTATGCCGACCTTGATGCCTTTGCCGATGTACCCGCCGGGTTGGCGGCATTGCACGCGCAGGGCTTGCAGTTACATGCCTTCTCCAATGGCAGTCGCACGGCCGTGCAGCGGCTGCTGGAGAGAGCGGGTATTGCTCATTACTTCAGCTCCGTGGTGAGCGTCGAAGATGTGCGCTCATTCAAGCCAGACCCTGCGGTTTATCAGCACCTTCTGCACAGTTGTGGCGTATCCGCTGCCCAGCTGTGCCTGGTATCGAGTAATCCGTTCGATGTGCTTGGCGCCGCCCATGCCGGTTTGCGCAGCGCCTGGCTCAGGCGCGATCCAGCCAGTCTGTTCGATCCCTGGGAAAGGCAACCGGACATCATTCTTGAGGGCTTTGCCGAGATGACGAAGCGCTTGCCAGCACTGTTTCGGCAACTCTCAGCATGACCCTTGGCGTAACGAATGAGTCTCTCGCGTCTCAAAAGAGCAGTATCCCAGGAGCTTGAACCGCCATGCATGCCACCTTACCCCTGCTCAACGCGCTGAGTTTTCCGGCCATTACCCGCGCTCCGTTGCAAGCGCTGCAGGTCAACCTGACCTACCGTTGCAACCAGCGCTGCCTGCACTGTCATGTCAATGCCGGGCCAACCCGTACCGAAGCCATGACCGATGAGAACCTGGCGTTGCTGCATCAGGTGATCGATGCCCATGCGGTACAGACCCTGGATCTGACCGGCGGCGCGCCCGAGATGCATCCGCGTTTTCGCGAGATTGTCCGTCACGCCCGCTGCGAAGGGCTGCGGGTGATCGACCGCTGCAACCTGACCATTCTCAGTGAGCCGGGCTATGAAGATCTGGCCGAGTTTCTTGCCGAACAGGGCGTGGAAGTCAGCGCCTCCTTGCCCTGTTACTCGCGGGACAACGTCGATAAGCAGCGCGGCGATGGTGTATTCGACGCCAGTATCGAGGGCCTGCTGCAACTTAACCGCTTGGGCTATGGTCGCGAGGGCAGCGGCCTGCTGCTCAATCTGGTGTACAACCCGCAGGGGGCGAGCCTGCCGCCCGCGCAGGCGCAGCTCGAAGCCGACTACAAGGCCCACCTGGCAGTGGATTTTGGCATCCAGTTCAATCATCTGTTGTGCATCACCAACCAGCCGATTGCCCGCTTCGGCAGCACCCTGGTGAGCAAGGGCACCTTCAACAGCTATATGCAGCTGCTGCGCGACAGCTACCGCCCGGAAAACCTCGAAGCGGTGATGTGCAAGCAGCTGGTCAGTGTCGACTGGCAGGGCTATCTGTATGACTGCGACTTCAATCAGATGCTTGAGCTGCCTCTGGCCCTGCCTGAGGTGATCGGTCGCGACCGCCCCCATCTGCGCGATCTGCTCGGCTCATCGAGCCTGGCAGGCAACCCCATCGTCACCCGCGACCACTGCTATGCCTGTACGGCCGGGCAGGGCTCCAGTTGCGCTGGCGCACTGGATAACCACTAAGGAGAGGTTTGTCATGGACAAGCGTAAAGCGGCCCTGTTAGCCATTATTCTGCTCGCGATAGCGGGTTTCTTTCTGTTCGACCTGGGCCAGTACCTGAATCTGGCGAACCTCAAGGCGCAGCAAGCCGCCCTGGCTGCCCAGGTATCGGCCAATCCGCTGCTGGTGGGTGGAGTGTTTTTCCTCTTGTACGTTGGGGTGACGGCCCTGTCCTTACCCGGTGCGGCCTTGATGACCCTGGTGGCCGGGGCCTTGTTTGGTCTGCTGGGCGGCACTCTGTTGGTGTCCTTCGCCTCTACCCTGGGCGCGACCCTGGCCATGCTGATTAGCCGCTTCTTGTTGCGCGATTGGGTGCAAGCCAAATTCAGCCAGCGTCTGGCCGGCATCGATCAGGGTATCGAGCGGGAAGGGGCCTCCTACCTGTTTGCCCTGCGCCTGGTGCCGGTCTTTCCGTTCTTTTTGATCAATCTGGCCATGGGCCTGACCAAGCTGCCGGCACGTACCTACTGGTGGGTCAGCCAGCTGGGCATGTTGCCCGGCACCCTGGTGTTCGTGAATGCCGGGCGTGAGCTGGGCCAGCTGGACTCGCTGGGCGGCATTCTTTCTCCAGGCTTGCTGGGGGCTTTTGTCCTGCTCGGCCTGCTGCCGATTGTCTCGCGCAAGCTGCTGGAGTTGGTCAAGGCGCGCAAGGTGTATGCCGGCTGGGTCAAGCCTAAGGTATTCGACCGCAATATGGTGGTGATCGGTGCCGGTTCCGGCGGCCTGGTGTCGGCCTATATCGCCGCCGCGGTGAAGGCCAAGGTGACGCTGATCGAGAAACACAAGATGGGCGGCGACTGCCTGAATACCGGTTGTGTGCCGTCCAAGGCCCTGCTGCGCTCAGCCAAGCTGGCCAATGAAATGAAGAAGGCGGAAAAGCTCGGCTTCAAACCGATCAAGGCCGAGGTGGACTTCGCCGCGGTGATGCAGCGTGTGCAGCGAGTGGTGGCCGATGTCGAGCCTCACGACTCAGTCGAACGCTACACCGGCCTGGGTGTGGAAGTGATCGAGGGTGAAGCGAAGATCACTTCGCCGTGGACGGTGGAGGTCAATGGCCAGACGCTAAGGACCCGTTCCATCGTGATCGCCACTGGTGCCCGCCCGCTGGTGCCGAAGATTCCGGGCATCGAACAGGTGGAGCCGCTGACCTCGGATAACGTCTGGAATCTGCGCGAACAACCCAAGCGCCTGCTGGTACTGGGCGGTGGGCCGATTGGTTGCGAGCTGGCTCAGGCCTTCCAGCGCCTGGGCAGCGCCGTGACCCAGGTGGAAATGGCCGAGCGCCTGCTGGTGCGTGAAGACCTGGAGGCCAGCGAGGCGGTGATGGCCAGCCTGCGTCAGGATGGCGTGGATCTGCGCCTGCGGCACAAAGCGGTGCGCTTTGAAGTGGTCGAGGGCCAGCGGCAGCTGGTCTGTCTCAACCTGGCCGACGACAGCGAAGTGCGCATCGCTTTCGATCAGGTGCTGCTGGCCCTGGGCCGGGTGGCCAACGTCAAGGATTTTGGGGCCGAAGCGTTACAGTTGGCCGTGCGCCCCAATGGCACTCTGGAAGTTGATGAATACCTGGCCACGCGCTTCCCCAATATCTTCGCTGTGGGTGATGTGACCGGCCCTTATCAGTTCACTCACACCTCGGCGCATCAGGCCTGGTTTGCCGCGGTCAATGGTCTGTTCGGCACCTTCAAACGCTTCAAGGTGGATTACCGGGTGATCCCCTGGGCCACCTTTACCGACCCGGAAGTGGCACGTGTCGGGCTCAACGAACAGGACGCCAAAGAGCAGGGCATCGCCTATGAGGTCAGCCGCTTTGGCATTGACGATCTGGACCGCGCCATCGCCGACGAAGCCGCCCATGGCTATATCAAGGTGCTGACCGAACCTGGCAAAGACCGCATTTTGGGTGTGACCATTGTCGGCGAACATGCCGGTGAGCTGATTGCCGAGTACGTGGCGGCGATGAAGCAGGGCTACGGCCTGAACAAGGTGCTCGGCACCATTCATATCTACCCAACCATGGCCGAAGCCAACAAGTATGTGGCCGGCGAATGGAAGCGTGCCCATGCCCCGCAGGGGGTATTGAACTGGGTGGCACGTTTCCATCACTGGCGCCTTGGCATGAGCAAAGCCGATGTTCAAGCTGAACTCAAAGTGAGCGAGAAAGCGCTTTGAACGGTCAATTCGACCTGTTGCTTGCGGGGGCAGGCCATGCCCATCTAGGCGTGCTGCGCCTGTGGATGAGTGACCAACGACCCAAAGGGCGCATCGGCCTGATCAGTCCGGGGCCATATGCCTGGTACTCGGGCATGTTGCCAGGCTTGCTGGCCGGCCGTTACTGCGCCGAGCAGTGCCGCATACCTCTACAGACTCTCTGCGCCGCAGCCGGTGTTGAGTTGCTGCTGGGACAGGTCGAAAGGTTGGATTCGGCCGCCAGGTGCGTCGAACTGGCTAATGGCAGGCAGTATTCGGCCACCTGGCTGTCACTCAATCTCGGCTCCATACCCAAGGCGCCACAAGTGGGTGAGAGCTTGCTGGATATCCTGCCGGTCAAGCCATTCGACAGCTTTCTGCAAGGCTGGCAACGCTGGCAACAGGCCCCCCAGGCATTGGCCATTCTGGGCGGCGGCGCTGCGGGTGTAGAGCTGGCGTTGGCCGTGGCACCTCGGGTGCCACAGCTGACCGTGTTAAGTAGCGCCAGGGTCTTGGCCGGCCATCCCCGTGCATTGCGTCAGCGTGCCTTGCGCCATTTGGCAGATGCCGGAGTCAGGGTCGAGGAGGGCGTGGCCGTCGACTCAATTCATGGCGATGCCCTGGTTGCGGGGGATCGGCTTGTCTGGTGTGGTACCCGGGTGATTCTGGCCACTGGCGCCAGCGCTTTACCCTGGCTTGCCCTGTCTGGCCTGGACTGCGACGAGCGCGGGTTTGTGCGCGTCGGTCAGACATTGCAGAGTTTTTCACACCCCCATGTATTTGCCGCCGGTGACTGTGCCAGCCTGACAGCAACTCCCAGTAGCGGTGTTTATGCCGTACGCCAGGGTCCTGTATTGGCGACCAATCTGGGCGCTGCACTGTCCGGCCAGCCACTGACGCGCTTTCAACCACAACGTCGCGCCCTGGCGCTATTGGCCGATGGCCAAGGTGGTGCACTGCTCAGTTGGTCTGGCATGACGGCAGAGGGCGCCTTGCTGGGGCGCTGGAAAGACCGTCTCGACCGCAGCTTTATCGACCGCCACCACGGCGCGCCGTAATCCCCATCACTGCTCAACCATTTGGGTTGGGCTAACCCTATGCCGGCTTGAAGGTCGGCCGTTAAAGGAGGCATTGCATGAAAAACTGGACCCTGCTGTTGCTGCGCATTTCGCTTGGTTGGCTACTGGTGATCTGGGGCGCGGACAAGGTGTTCAATGTCGAGCACGGTATGGCGGTGGCCAACAAGTTCTACTTCGGCTTTCTCGCGGCCGAGGGCGCGATGCGTATAGCGGGCGTGCTGCAGATGCTGGTCGGCCTGGCAGTGGTTGTCGGCTTTGCCCGGCGCTGGGTGTATCCGCTGCAGGTTCTGCTCAACGGTGCGTCACTGCTGGCGGTGATGCAGTCGGTTATCGACCCCTGGAGCTGGGTATTCGAAGGCAGCAACGCGCTGTTCTATCCCTCGTTGATCATCTTCGCGGCCAGCCTGTTGCTGATCGCCTATCGCGATGAAGACAAATGGGTGCTGGGAAAAAAGTACTGAGTTGTAACAAAGCACTGGATACCGACTCGAAGTAGGTCAGCAAGATGTGGCTGGCATTGGCACAACAACAAGCGCTACCCACAGGTGGCGCATCGCCTACGCAAGAGGGGTATCCAATGCACCGCTTTACACTCAGTTTGTGCGGCTTGGCTGTGGCAGCAGCTTTCAGCCATACGGCCCTGGCCAGCCAGCAATCGGAGGCGCAGGGTTTTATCCAGGACAGCAGTTTCAACCTGCTCAATCGCGCCTTTTATTTCAACCGTGATTTCCGCAACGGCGGCTTCAATGGCGCCGGCACCAATGCAAACAAACCTGGCCAGGAGAACGGTTACCGCGAGGAGGCCGCTTACGGGATCATGGGTTTCTTTGAGTCCGGCTTTACCCAAGGCACGGTTGGCTTCGGTGTGGATGCCTATGGCTTTCTCGGTATCCGTCTCGATGGCGGCGGTGGCCGCACTGGGACCTTGCTGGCGCCCATCGGCAATGATGGCGAGCCCGAGCGGGACTGGAGCGAGGCGGGCGGGGTGGTCAAGCTGCGGGTGTCGAACACCGTACTCAAATACGGTGAGCAGCAATTCGCCAACCCTGTCGTCGGGACGGGCGATGCTCGTCTGTTGCCGGAAACCGCCACGGGCTTTTTCTTAAGCAGCGAGGAAATCGAGGGCGTGAGCCTGGATGCTGGCCACATTACGGCCATGAACGGTTTCAATAGCAGCAATTCCGATGATGAGTTGCTCATCCAGTATGCCGGCGACGTGGGTGACTCCATCAGTTGGGCGGGCCTGACCTATGCGCCAGCGGAGAGCCTCTCCCTCAGCCTGTACGGCTCTCAGGTCGAAGACACCTGGCGGCGCTATTACGCGGGGCTGGCCTATACCCTCGACCTGGGTAGCGAGCGCTCGCTGGGCTTTGATCTGAATGTTTATCGCACCAACGACCGTGGCCGCGCGCTGGCCGGTGAGATCGGCAACACCGACTGGTCGCTGGCCAGCAAATACGCCTGAGGTGGGCATGCAGTGACCCTGGCCTATCAGCAGATCGACGATGATGCCGGTTTCGATTACATCGGTTTCGATGGCATTTACCTGGCCAACTCAGTGCAGTATTCCGACTTCAACGCCCCGGGCGAGCGTTCCTGGCAACTGCGTTATGACCTGGACATGGCCAGCTATGGCGTGCCGGGCCTGACTCTGATGGCGCGCTATGTGCGTGGCAGCGATATCGACAGCACCGATGCGGATGACCGTGGTGGCTTCTTCGACGCCGATGCCCGTAATGAGAAACACTGGGAACGTAACCTGGAAGCCAAGTACATCGTGCAAGGCGGCCCGGCCAAGGACCTGTCCATGCGTGTACGGCATGCCGTACACCGCGGATCTTCCAATCAGATCGACGGAGATGTCGACGAGGTGCGCTTGATCGTCGAGTATCCGCTGAGCCTGCTTTAAGCTTTCACTCGTCGTGGAGTGAAAAATAGGGGTTGCTCCTTTCCTCCCCGTCTTGGGGGCTGTGTCGGCCATGGCCCCCTTTTTTTATGTTTCTCTTGGCTCTCTGCCAGCGCTGATGGGCTGTAACAAAGCGCCTTTGTTTTTATCTAGTAGTTAAGTGACATCTCAGTAATCGATCCTGATTGTCGGCGCGCATTGTTCGCCAATCGACATTCTGAAAAGAGGTTTTCCATGCACGAGTCGGTACAGAACTATTACGGCAAGGTCCTGCAGAACAGCGGCGATCTGAAAACCAGTGCCTGCTGTGATCCCAGCAGCATGCCGAATTGGCTCAAGCCACTGCTGGCCAAGGTTCATCACGAAGTCAGCGCCCGTTATTACGGCTGTGGGCTGGTCGCACCGGCCTTGCTGGAGGGCTGCCGGGTGCTTGATCTGGGCAGTGGCTCGGGCCGCGATTGTTATGTCCTGGCGCAATTGGTCGGGGCTGAGGGCTCCGTGCTCGGTGTGGACATGACCGCCGAGCAGCTGGCGGTGGCCAATGCCCATCTGGATTACCATGCCGCGCAGTTCGGCTACGCCAATGTGGAATTTCGCCACGGCTATATCGAGGATCTGGCGGCACTGGACCTGGCCGACGCCAGTTTCGATGTGATCGTATCCAACTGCGTGATCAATCTGTCGCCTGACAAGGACAGCGTGTTACGCGAGGCCTATCGCCTGCTCAAGCCGGGCGGCGAGTTGTACTTCTCTGATGTGTACGCGGATCGCCGTCTGGCTGACGCGTTGCGCCAGGATGAGGTGTTGTACGGTGAGTGCCTGGGCGGTGCCCTGTATTGGAATGACTTCGAGAACCTGGCCCGCCGGCATGGCTTTGCCGACCCACGCTTGGTGGAGGATCAGCCCATCAGCATCAGTGACCCGGCGCTGGCGGAAAAACTCGGTGATGCCCGTTTCTTCTCCGCCACCTACCGGCTGTTCAAGCTCGATGGTCTGGAGCCGGCCTGCGAGGACTACGGCCAGGCCGTGATCTATCGCGGCAGCATTGCCGGTGTGCCCACTGCATTTGTGCTGGATAAACACCACCGTATCGAAACGGGCCGGGTGTTCCCGGTGTGCGGCAATACCTGGCGCATGCTCAAGGACAGCCGTTTTGCTGCGCATTTCGAGTTTATCGGCGACTTCAACCGTCACTTCGGTTTGTTCGAGGGCTGTGGCGGTGGTCTGCCGTTCGATCAGGGCGCTGCGTCTGGGACTGCGGCCAGCTGCTGCTGAGGATAAGGGGATGCTGACTCAGAAGTTGTGTGCCGTTGCCTGCTCTGTCCTGCTGCTCAGTGCCTGTTCACCCGAGCAGAAGCAGACCATCAGTGTCTCGGGCTCAAGCACCATCGCCCCATTGATGGCGGACATCGGTAAGCGTTTTGAGGTGTTGAACCCTGATATCCACGTGGACGTGCAATCGGGCGGAACCTCGCGTGGCATTCAGGATGTGCGCACTGGTCTGGCCTCTATCGGCATGGCCTCGCGTGCCCTGACAGATGCGGAAAAAGACCTGCAGGCTTATCCCCTCGCCGACGATGGCATTGCCCTGATCGTGCACGTCAGCAACCCCCTGACGCAAATCACGGGCGAGCAGGTGGTCGCTATCTACACCGGCAAGGTCAGTGATTGGAGTGCATTGGGTGGCCCGGCAGGATCGGTGGTCAAGGTGCACAAGGCAGAAGGGCGTTCGACCTTGGAGTTGTTTCTGCAGCACTTCCACCTCGACAACGGCGATGTGCGGCCGGACTTGGTGATAGGTGACAACCAGCAAGGCATCAAGTCTGTGGCGGGTAATCCTTTGGCCATTGGTTATGTGTCGATCGGCAGCGCCGAGTACGAAGCGCAGCAGGGTGTACCCATTAAGCTGCTGGCCCTGGATGAGCAAGCGGCATCGAGCCAGGCCGTGCGTGATGGGCAGTACCCATTGAGCCGCACCCTTAATTTGGTGGTGCGCGGCGCGCCGGATGCCAGCACCCAGGCACTGTTGGACTTTGCTCAATCCAGCGAGGTGGCCGATCTTGTTCAACAGCATGCCTTTGTCCCGGCGCGATAGCGCCGACCGTCTGCTGCGCTCGCTCAGCCTGCTGTGTGCCCTGACAGCGGCCGTGATCCTGTTGTTGATTCTGGTGTTTCTGACCCAGGCCAGTTGGCCGCTGCTACAGGAGCCCGGCAATCTGCTTGGCGACACCTGGCAGCCGAGCAAGGGATTATTCGGCTTGCAGGCCATGCTGGCCGCCAGCCTGCTCAGCAGCCTGCTGGCCCTGCTGCTGGCAGTGCCGGCCGGCCTGTTGGTCAGCGTCTGGCTAATCTTTTACGCGCCAAGTCCGGTGGCAAGCGCCTACTCGGCGCTGCTCGGCCTTATGGCCAGTATCCCCTCCGTGGTCTATGGGCTATGGGGCCTGGTGGTACTGGTGCCACTGCTCAACAGCTGGTTTCCACCGGGTGCCAGCCTGCTCACGGCAGGTCTCGTTCTTGGCTTGATGATTCTGCCGCTGCTGATGGTGCAGGCCGATGTGATCCTGCGTGAAAGCGCACGCCGCCATCTGCCGGCGGCTCTGTGTCTGGGGGTGTCGCACTGGGCGGCGATTCGCCGGGTGCTGCTGCCCGCAGCCTGGCCACGGCTATGGCCATCCATCCTGCTGCAACTCGGGCGCGCCCTGGGTGAAACCATGGCGGTGCTGATGGTGGCCGGCAATGTGGTGCAGTGGCCGGGATCGATCTTTGATCCGGTGCGTACCCTAACGGCCAATATCGCCCTGGAGATGAGCTATGCCACAGGTCCTCACCTGCAGGCGTTATACCTCAGTGGCTGGGTGCTGTTGGTGCTGGCGCTGCTGCTGATGGGCTTGGCCCGCCTCTATGGAGCTCGCACATGAATCGGCAGGAGCGTTGGCGCGGTTATACCCTGGCGAGCTTGGCTCTGCTGCTGGCTCTGGCGCCGCTGAGCCTGCTGCTGACCCTTTTCGCCGAGGGTTTCAGCCATCTGGATTTGAGCTTTCTCAGTACTGCGCCCGAGCAGGCAGGGCGGAGCGGGGGGATTGGCCCGATCATTCTCTCCACGCTCTGGGTGCTGCTGATCTGTTTGGCCATTGCCGTGCCACTGGGCCTGGGCACCGCACTGTTTCTGGTGGAGCAGCTGCGGCCGGACAGCCGTGCCAATCTGGCGCTGCAGTGGGCCCTCGATGGGCTGGGCGCCGTGCCCTCGGTGGTGTTTGGCCTGTTCGGGCACCGCGTGTTCGTAGTCGAACTGGGCTGGGGCTACTCCCTGCTGGCCGGTGGTTGCACGCTGGCCTGTATGGTTTTGCCACTGTTTATTCGGGGCTGCGAGCAGGCCCTGCGTGACTGCCCCCACAGCTATCGCCGGGCTGCTGCCGGCTTGGCAATTTCCCGCGTTGGTTACCTACGGCGCATCCTGTTGCCCTTTGCCGCACCGGGTATTGCGGCTGCTCTGGTGCTGAGTGCGGGGCGTGCCCTGGCGGAAACGGCCGTGCTGCTGTTTACCGCCGGTTATGTGATGCGCTGGCCTGAAAGTGTATTCGACTCGGGGCGCACCCTGGCCGTGCATATCTACGACCTGGCCATGAACGTCTCGGGCGGCAGCCCGGCCTCGGCGGCTTCGGCTCTGGTGCTGCTGGGCCTGGCCCTGATCATTCAATTGCTGGCCTGGCGCCTGGGGCGTCGGCCGGCAACCTTTGCGAGATAAGTCATGCAAGTGCCGCCGTCCATTCAGATTGAAAACCTCAGCGTGCATTACGCCGGTCAGGTAGCGCTGCAAGGCGCTTCATTGACAGTCGCCCCCGGGGAGTTGATGGCCCTGGTCGGCCCCAGTGGCTGCGGTAAGAGCAGCCTGCTGTCGGCGGTCAATCGCATGAGTGATCTGGTGCCAGGTGCGCGGGTCAGCGGGCGTGTACTGATCGACGGTCGGGATGTATTGAGCGAAGCCGAAGATGTACAAGCTTTGCGCCGCCAGATCGGCATGGTGTTTCAGCAGCCCAACCCCTTTCCCTTGAGCATTGCCGAAAATATCCGCTTTGCCTTGCGCGAGCATGGGGTGCGCAACAAGGCCGTACTGGAAGAGCGTCTGGAGCAAGCCCTGCAGGCCACGGGGTTATGGAATGAAGTGCGCGATAGGCTGGATAAGCCAGCACTGGGGCTGTCTGGCGGTCAACAGCAACGCCTGTGCTTCGCCCGCGCCTTGGCCTTGCAGCCGAGTGTGCTGTTGTTGGATGAGCCCTGCAGCGCCCTGGACCCGATGGCCAGCGCCACGGTTGAGGCGCTGATCGACAGTCTCAAGGGGCGCTACACATTGTTGATGGTGACCCACAACCTGGCCCAGGCTCGGCGTCTGGCTGACCATGTGGCGGTGTGCTGGGTACGGGATGGCTGCGGCTGCGTGCTGGAGAGTGGGCCCGCTCAGGACCTGTTCCAGAGCAGCCGCGATCCCCTGGCTCATCGTTACCTTAACGGTCTGCTGTGCTAGCGCAGCAGTATGCGGAGGACAGGAACCGATGTCTGGTGCCAAAGACTCCGCAGCCAAGGCATACAGCCGGCGTACCATCTTGCAACTGTTGGGCTGTGGCCTAAGCGCTGTTCTTTTCGGCCCATCCTGGGCTAATCGTCAGCCAGGTTGGGACTTCCAGGAAGTCATCCGCCGTGCAGAGCTGCGCCATGGTCCACTGGGGGATGCGCGCCAACGCATTCTGGATTGGAAAGCGCTGCTACTGCAAAGCCAGGGGCTCGGCGAGATGGACAAGTTGCACGCCGTCAATCGCCATTTCAATCGGGTGTTGCAGTTTGTTGACGACATCAAGATCTGGGGTGAGCAGGATTACTGGGCCACACCGGTCGAAGCGCTGATAAAGGGTAAGGCGGACTGCGAGGATTACTCCTTGGCCAAGTACTTCAGCCTGCGCCAACTGCAGGTTCCCGCAGACAAATTGCGCATCACCTACGTCAAAGCCTTGCGTCTGAATCAGGCGCATATGGTGGTGACCTATTACTCCAGCAGCAGCGCCGAACCCTTGGTGCTGGACAACCTGATCAATCAGATCCGCCCGGCCAGTCAACGTAACGATCTACTGCCGGTGTATGCCTTTAATGCGGAGGGCGTGTATTTGTTCAAGGCCGATGGCGTCAAGCGTGCCGGGGACACCAAAAAGCTTTCACGTTGGCAGGATGTACTCAAGAAAATGGGTGGGGAGGGCTTCTAGGTCACTATTTGGGTTCCAGGGCCTGGCAATGAGTCAGAGCGTTACCAATGCCTTACGCATCCATCCCGGCATTTTGCACAACATAAGTCTTGTGAAATCATCGGTCTTTAGCTGCGCTTGAATTGCTGCAATGCACTCTGGTGTGACGCCGTCTTTACCGAGATAAAACAATGCACTGATAGCCGTACCCACCTCAGTGCCGGCATGCTGCATGACCATCGGTGCCGCGTGTATCAGCCGGATTTCAGCCTTACCTATGAATATTGAGCGGCTGGACCCATTGGTGTAATAGACAGGAATGAGTGGCATCTGTGTACTGAGCCCAAACCTCCTGACAGCATTTGCACCATGGATCTGCAGATACAAACGCTTCTGCCTGGTAATCAGGCTAAGCAATGTCCACGGATTGGGGCGAGCCCTCGTAACGTAACGTCCGGGTTTCGGGCGCATATAAATCCCGCGATACACCCGTTCGAGCTCGCCCCGGTTGACCAGTCGAGCTATTGCTTTGGATACGGCGTTTTTCGTTCCAAACCCTGTGAAACGTCTAATACTGAACGGCTGCCCTTTAGGTAGGCGCTTGACTCGTTGCGCAACCTGGACGGATACCGATTGGGCTTTATCAGTGCTGAGCATCGTGGCGTTCACGCTTATAGCGTGAAGTCTAGCGACGAACTGAAAAGCGGCTGATGGAACGCTATCACCCTTCGCCGATATTCATCATCTTGAGCGCCGTTTATCAGGCACTCTTCGAGGCGCCCCAGCGAGAAAACTTGATCGGCGGACGGGTAGTGTCGGAGCAGGCTTTTCGCATAGCTGCGAATGTCATCAGGTAGCTCGGTGTTACGAGAGAGGTCGCGGAGAAAAGCTTCGGTCTTGACGACACTCCGGGTTCTCTCATGCGGAAGGGTCAAAGCGGCTACCTCCTTATTCAGTTATTCCAATCTACGAGACCAGAACGGGCAAGCCGCGCGCTTACCCCTCATTTGTCCGCGATTCGACGTGGTGCGGCTGATGGATTTTCAAACCTACAAACAGCTCTTTACCCAGTAGTTGTCTTTGCTGACCAGACCAAAATCTTCGGAAGCAAATGGCTGATCATCATCGAACATACCATTGACCATGCGCTCCCGACGCAACCCACTCAGCACCCGGAAAAAGCAGGGATCACAGAGATGCACCCGGTAGTGCTCCCCATCATGCTGCGAGCCATATCCCCATTGGGCCTCAAGCTTGCCGTATTGGGGACCATAGCCGGGAGTATGCGTTCCAGAGCGGCACACGTCGCAGATCACATCCTCAACGACATCAACTAATGCCTGCGACTTAATCTCCATACGCTCCTCATGAATACGTTCCACGCGGTACCGGCCAGTGATGGAATCACGCAACCGGTATCATTTGAGCAGCCTCGACTGGCTGAGCATCAAAAACAAGCCAGTAGCTGCTGCCGATAATGCTGGGAAAAGCTGACCTGGTAAGCGGGCTCAATTGCAAAGCCACTCATCGAAATCATGTTCGTAGGCTGCGATCCAATATCCGGTTCTGCGCCACCGAACCCAGAACCATCGACACCTTCGACAAGCCCCAAAGCCCCCACCGGCTCAGGCCTGTAGCCTGGAGTAAAACCAGGCATCTGCAAATCGCTCAAAACTGCCAGGTCATCAGGCAAGTCATCCGAAATTCGCTCCGCAAAACCCTGAAGCGTCGGTTCCGCCAACATGAATAGCCATGCCTGGTCATCGGACTCTCCTGTGCGCCGCAGCACTCGCCCCAGCACTTGCCGGTAATGCAGTTCGGTGCGGATACGGCTGAGGTAGCAGCACACTTGCAGGCGGGGAATGTCGGTGCCTTCGCTAATCATTCCGACAGCGACAATCCAGCTGCAGGTGCTGCTGCGGAATGCGTTGATCACCTGCTGCGCATCCGGGGTTTTGTTGGTCACGATGCGGCACTCTTCACCCATGGCTTCCAGTGCAAATGCAATTTGCTGAGCGTGTTCAATATCGGTGGCCACCACCAAACCGGCGGCATCAGGCTTGATCTGGCGTAGCTCGTTCAGCTTGCTGCAGCCAAGGTCGAGGATTGGGTTGATCACCTCATCATGGCGCAACAGTTCCTCATAGGTGACTGGTGACTCCCCTAAAAGCTTGGCGATGCTGGGAAACAGCCTCACGGAGCTATCCGCGCCAATCTCTTCCGTAAGTTTCACCTTCTGATTGTCGAGCAATACAATTCGAGGTGATCGGCACACGTCGTCGGCAATGGCATCTTTCAAGCCATAACGGTAATCACAGATCAAATACCCGTCGGGCGAAGAGTAACGAGCCAATGCGATGGCCTTGTCGTCCGAACGCCAGGGCGTGCCAGAAAGAGCCAATGTGAAGGCAGCCCGATCCTGTATCCGATGCAGTATCTGCTGCCCCCAGGCATTGCTGAGCAGCGGATCGTGGCCGGAGCAATGGTGGATCTCATCGAAGACCACGAACACCCGGTAGTCATCAAGAAGCTGCCAGAATCCCTCATCACGGTATTCCATAGCCTGATAGGTATAGGCCGCGCCCACGGCACCTATCTGGCCGTCGAGACGCCTGCCTAGCACAGCCGCAAAGGTCGAACGAAAACCCTCCACGACCTGGCAGGACGGCGCAAAGCACAGCACCAGATCAATTCTGTCATGCTCAAGCAGTCGGCTGGCCAGTTCTGCAGCCATGCGCGTCTTTCCGGCTCCAGGCGTTGCCTGGCAGAAGAAGTGCGGCGTGACGGTAAAGTGCTCCAACGCCCTGGTGATGCAGCTGTCCTGCCAGCTGCGTAGCGAGCTGCTCATCGTGGTGCAGCGAGCGTTTTGAGGGCCTTCTCAATGGCGCGCAGATGCCCCAAGAGGCGAGAACTGCGATCCCTTGCTTCCAGGTAATCGCCTTCAAGCTTGTCCCGCAAATGCGGCATCTCGTCCAGAAGCAGCTTGAATCGCTCCGCTTCGCCCATTGAAGTGAGAAAGTCCAAGCGAATTTCCTTGTGGAGCGCTTCCAACTGCAAATCCGTATTGGCTGACGGCTTAAGCGACAAAGCTTCAACATCGCGTACCGCTTTGCCTGGCTCGGGCATTCCGGCGGCCATCAGGCTGTTCTCAAAACCGTTGTCGATCAGTTCGAGTTGCAGATGTGTCGGAATCGGCTGCAGGTGGTAGACCTGCCCTCGAACACGGCGGTCCTCGTCCGGTGAAACCCAGCCCGCGCGCACTAATCGGCGAATCTGCTCATACACATAGCGGCGCACATCGGCGATACGGAATTGTGTGCCAGTCAAGCGAGCCGCATAGGCATCGCGCAGTTCGCGGGTCGTAAACGATGTACGCCCTTGCTCCTGAAGCAGCTCATACAGACGCCTGTCGAAGATAAACGAGGCCGATTTCATTGAGGCACCAGAAGAGTTAGCGCGGAAGAAATGAGGATTATAATCCGTGGCCTGGGCCTCCGCAAACGCACGATAGTGCCGCCTCAAGTTGAATTGAGACGGTCATGGATAAGTTGGCGAAAGCGCTAGGGGAACGCATCCGAGTGCAGAGGAAGGCCTGCCGGATATCCCAGGATGAATTGGCGCTGGCGTGCAGCATCGACCGCAGCTACATAGGGCGAATCGAGCGTGGTGAGGTCAACATCACCGTCGAGAAGCTCTACCGCATCGCAGGCGAACTCGCCTGCGACCCTTCAAGCCTTCTGCCAAAGCCGTCTGAAATCTAACCCGAGCACGCAAGAAGGTCAGACAGCCGCGCCGCTATCACCTAACCCCAGCCCCGCCTGCTGCGTCAGCATCTTCAAAATCACCAACGCAAACGCCCAGCTCTCAATCTCGTTGCCTGCACTTCCAACGACAGCTTAGGGGGGCGTGTCGTGCAACATCTGCTTTCAGCAGTGACGAGGCGCTACATAGTACTCTGCTCACCTTGCAGGCTGCCGGAGCGCTCTAGAATAAGCTTTATAGGCAACTATAAAGTGATTATAGGGCGATTATAGAATCTGTTTTTTTAAGCCCGATACCCAACCAAGGTATTCAGCTTCAAAACTCGATGGCTATGGTCGTTCTTTGTGGGCACGCCGCTAGCACATATTGGAAGTGAGCTAGACCTTGGTTTCCTGGGTTACTGGCTGGGATTTGAAGGTTCTGATGCTGGAGCGATGGGCAACCTGCACTGCGCCATGTCGAAAGCGTCGGATATTCCAGGCAGTTGGGCATCCCATAACCTGTACGTGGTTAGCGAGCCGAACCTGTTCTATCGCTTTACCCAAGAAAATGATTGATCAGTTATCAACCCTTGTGTTGCTCAAAAAGATGCCGCCAGCGTCAGTTGTGCACGGGCCTCGATGATCTCAATCAGCTCGAAGTGCTTGGGGAACTCGCGCTTGAGCCAGCCACCGGGCACGAAGTGGTGATCGAGGTGAACGATTGTGCTTTGGCCTTCGTCAGCCGCGCAGAGCATGACGTTCAACTCTGAGTCATCGCCAGCCATCGCAGCCGGCACGAAGACGATGCCGTTGTCGCTAATACCAAACGAGCGCCTCCATTCTGGGAAGCGCTTCTGCTCGGGGTTTGAAACGGCAAACCAATGGATTCTGTCCATCTAATCCTTCTCGAATGGGAGCAACGTGGAGTAAGGCAGCAAATCACCTTCGGCTGCGGCTAATACCTGGTCCAGAACAGCCTCGGGGGCATCGAGAGCACCGAGAATCACGTACAACTCGGAGAACACGTTCATCCTAGCGGCACGGTCGAAGCCAGCATCACCGCCTACCGACTCGGCATGGTCGAGCGCATTGGCAATGACATTCTCCCTGAGAAGATAACGTGCGCCGCATTCGCAGAGAAAAGGCTGTTTAGCGTTATAGAAACGATCTTGGGCTTCCCAACCATGCAGCCTCGGCTCCATGGGTTTGCCGCACTGAGGGCAATAGGCAGGTTGGACATCCGAAAGATAGAGCATAGCGTGAGTTCTGTTTCTGGAGCGGCGTTCCATATTTGGAGGGCCGTAGAATGCACGCTATTGTCATAACCCCGATTCACCGTTGTCCAGAAAAGGTACAAAGGTACAAGTGCCCCTCTCGCTTGATGCCACTTCTGCTGACCACTCCGGGTTAGAAAAATAGAAGAAGTGTAGCATTTCAAGAGAGCTTGGCTTGTATCAATGCCGTTATTGCCGTGAGCTTCTCATCAGGGGATCTGTCGTCAGTTGCATCGACAATGCTTTGGATCGCATGGAGGGTCGTGGACGCATTTGGTTCTGCTTTCAGGATGTCTTGTATTTCAGCATCTTGTGTGAGATGGATATAAGTAGAGAGTGTGCTCTTGGATGCGTGGTATGAGTTTTTGCGAGCGATGGCCATCGCTACGTCTAGAATATTGGCTTTCGACATTTTTGAAAGGGTACTGATGTTCTTGGCGACTAATATGGTGAAGTATCGGTGGCGGAAGTTATGATAGGAGATACCTTTGAGGAGTTCTGCGTGTCTTGAAGTCTTGATGACTACGTTGTAATAGGAATTAAAGGTGGTGCGCGCCAGAGGATATCCAGTATCTTCGCTAACAAATATCCTGTCATGAAACTCGCTATGAGGATGGCTGGAGCGAGTGAGTAGAACGAATTTGTAGATTTCTTGAAGCTCGGTTCTCGGTATTAGTACCTGGCGTAAGCAACCCTTGTATTTTCCTTTTAAAACGGGAATGTTTGTTACCGGGCCATTATTTTTATAGGCATTAATAATGGAGCTTGCTGGGATGTTAATGGCTTCTTCTATTCGGCTGCCTGTGTGTTCGAGTAATGTGGCAAGGATGTACCATCTATCAATTATATACTGGTTGGATGTGTAGTCGTGAATAGCTTCATGCCATGCGTTCAGTTCATTGTTTCTTATGAAGCTTGTTGGTTTGGTCGGAGTATCCCTTAGTTCGTCTAGGCAGGGATGGGTTAGAAAACGCAGTGGCGTCCGCCTGTTAAGTCTGTAGAAGTCCTCTGTAGCATTAATTTGAAAGTTGTGTGAGCGAGGGTCAGTGGTAAGTAGGTTCTGGAATTTGTTTTCTTTTTGCGTGTGCTCTAATAGAGCTAATATGCGTCGGACAATTTTCTTGATTGTGGCCGAGTTTGCCGTTCTAGAGTTTTGTTTGTACTTGACGAAGTCGTAAAGGGTTTCGTCAGTGACATCAAAGATGGTTAACTTATTGCGTTCTATGTATTTTTGGAAGATATTTAGAGTATCAGCATAGCTGAACACTGTTTTAATTGCTGGTCGGACCCCATAGCTGTTGGCACCACCGCCGAAACTTGTAAGGTAGCTATTGAGCTCCCAGCAAAAGTTTCCACGGGAGTCAAAAAGCATTGGAAGAGATGGAGGTGTGGTGTGGCCGTGATTAAAAAGGAAGTCAAGACGCGGAGCTTTTGCTACATGTATCATGGTTTCACCAAGGTGAGATGAGCTCTATCAAGTGCCAGGGTGTGGCTTTTCAAAACTTGCTGATATCTGATGTCCTGGCGAGTGTGTTCGTCCACTCTAGCAACCAGTTGCATGTACGCCCTGTAGACTTCGCCTAATGTGTTTGTGAGGTAGTCGACTTGATTTTTTAGAGTGGAGATTTCTTCTTGCTGTGAACGCTGGGTTGTTCGCTTTTGAGGTGGAAGGGTTTGTGTGGTGGGTGTGAGGTTGTTGTATGTTTCTAAGGCGGCTGCTAGTTGATCTGAGTACTCAGTGTTGTAGGGTTCTCGCGATGTATTATAAGAGCAAGAAATAACTCCAAGGTCGGCATCTGACCAATTAAGGGCGGACTTGAACGGTATGCCTCTTTTGCTCTTAAGTGCGTCTAGGGAAGGAAGTCTTTGACGGTCTTCGATTGCTTTTCTAATCAGCAATATTTTGGTAATCAGGCTTTGTGTTTTGGCTTGCTTCTCCTGAAGCTTGGCTGCTGAAGTTTCACCCTTTGAATAACGACTCATATTATTTACTCGCGTAGACAAAGATTTTTTTGTTGTTGATGATTTGGATTCTTATTTCGCGATGGTTTGCCAGTTCTTGGAGGTGTTCAGATAGTAAGGCGTGGTCGCCAAGTTTGATTTCAAGCTCACACTCAGCAAAATTTTCTTGCAGATCTTCGTCGACTAATACGTTTTTGCCTACATGCCCCTCCAAGTAGTCTATTAAGAATTCTAAGGTTTCTCGCTCCCAACCGGGCTGGTTCGCGATATTGGCGTAGTAAAGGGTCACGTTAGGTTCAATGTGCCCCATCATCCAGCGCAATGGTTCAATTTCTGTACTGCCGCTTAGGTAAAAGAAAAAGGCGGCGAAGAAACGCCTGAACTGATGAGGTCGTGCATACCATCTAGTTTCGCCTATCTTAGGTACTTGAATCCAATCGGAGTATTGGTCCAGTTTTTTTAGTAGAGTCATTTCACTGCGATCTTTTCCTTTGAATGAGCTGGAGGGCCAGATGGAGGTCATGCCTGGGTGGCGATCCGCCATAAACTCTATGTACTCGTTAATGAATTCCCAAATGACTTTAGGTATTGGGCGCTTTATAATTTCAAGCTCATGGCTGTTACTGGCTTTCGGGATTTTAAGTTTCAAATCCCATAAGCCATCCAGTTTTGAAATTGTAAGACAGTCAGCGTCGAGCAAGGCGGTACTCAATACTCGGCAAGCTGAAAAGGTATGGATAAGGATGCGTGTTGTGATAGCGTAAAAATCAATTAGTTCATCGGTGGAGATGTGATCGCGCATAATCGAGTTGCAATAAATACCACCTCTGTTGCTGCCGCACTTACCATATGTTTTAATGTTTAGATGTTGTAGTGCCTTGGGGATTGGTACAGCCTCAAAGGTTTGCCTCTTGAAGGTGTGCACATTTGATCTAATTGTGCTTGCGGCATATTTTTCTATGATTTCTCTGTTGTAATAGTTGTCCAGTTGCTTTATGTAGGCTCGGATGTGTGGCGCATAATTGCGATGAAAAACAATCGCATTGCTGATGTAGTGGAATGCAATATTTGTAGGCATCAGTGGGGTTTGGTTTTTCTCGACAAATCTGCCGGTCATACTGTTAAGTGCATCCGAGATTTCGTGCACTCCAACCTTAAAGGGGTGAAATTGATATTCTTTAGTGGAGTGTAGGTAGGTTAAGTTAGTGCATTTGTTTTGGATTGTGGAGATACTGAGTGTGTCCTCTTCATTCTCTTCATTTGCTGAATGCATACAGGTGAATTCCCGACAGATGTCAGACCTGTTGTTTTTAAGTTTTTGGATTAAAATCTTTTGTGTTATGGGTGGTATGTGCGTTCCTGAAATGTAGGATAAAATGTTTTTGCGGCCTCTTGGAGTAGGCCCTAACTGCGTGTCGAGATTTAGGGCATTTATGCCCATGAACGTGAGGTCGTGAGCTTCTAGGAAGGTCTTTATGTCTTCCAAGGTGATATCGGCTAGGGTGACGATTTTAGGGGGCTGATTTAAGCGGTGTCTGGCCTCATACACATGGTCGGCAATTTCAAAGGCCGTTCTAACAAAGTCTACTAATGCGCGCGGTCGTTTTGATTTTGAGCTTTCGATGAGAGCTATCGCTGATGATTGTAAATCTCTGACAAATAAATTCCATATCAGATCTGATGTGGATGACCCATCAAATAGCTGGTAGTCAAAGCTAAGCTTCACATAGCGACTGCTGTTCGGATCTTCCGAAATTGTAACCTTGGTGCCGGTGCGAGGAAGATACCACTTCATATTTGAGGAGTTGGGGTGGATCCAACTAGGAAGGATCGCTTGGGAGGTTGCTGTAGATGGAGAGCTATTCTTGATCTTTTCATTATTCATTTGCGTGTACCTCAAGAAGCTCAAAGTTCATTGGTGTCGGAGTAGCATCCGCCAGTAGCTTGATCATCTTTCGACTGCCTTCGTCTTGGATTTTTGTGATGATTTTCTTGCAGGTCGAGATGAGCTCTTGTTTTGTCCCATATGTCGCGTAAGAGACTATCAACTCAATTGCTTCTGGTGAGCAAAGGAAACAGAATACTTGACCTGGGTTGTGAGTTGTCGTGTGGCGGCTGTTGGTTCTTAAAAATTTCACGGCCTCGATAAACTGCATCTTGGCGCGCTCGTAATTACTATTCTTAATGCGGGGGGAGGGGTTTGAGATATCTTCTGCTATTAGTAGTTGAATTTTTTGATGGTCACGTATTCTCTTTCGGTAAACAAATTCTTGAATTGAAGGTGGGATGTAGTTTCTCAGGGCAGTTAGCAGAGAATTTCCTAGGTAAATGGTCGTTTCCAAAGTGTCTCCACCACTCTCAATCCATTTCAGTAGTCCCCGTGAAACCCTAATTTTAGGCATGGTTGGTTCAGCTTCAGCTACCCATGAAGGCAGCGAATCAATGATTGCTTTGAAAGTATTTTTACGTCTCGTGTCTAAGATACGGTAGAGGTGTTCATCCCCGTGGCGAGTGGGGCTAGAACCATCCATGACGAAAAGATAGTTGGAATTCAAGGCTTTGGAGTGCTGGGTTCTCATTTGCAATAGCATCCATAGCGCAGTATGAGCGTCTATACTTTCTGCATCGACTTCAATCTCGTCCGTAGCTTTTGGTGCGTGGCGCTCAATTAACTTGTTAGCCCGAGGTTTAAGGGTAGTGATAGTTATGCCGCCATCTTCTCGGATGGTGACAAATTGACCATCTTTTGTTTTCTTGACTTGGGCATTTGCTAAGTCGAAAACATTTATCCCGAGTTCGTCAATAATGATGCACATGGCCGCCACAGCAAACTCTTCGGTAATTCCTAGGTAGGATTTTATTTTCGTAGTAGACCAGGAATAAATGTGGTGCGCGCCAGGGAAAGATTTGCGTGTAAATAGCCCGTCTTGTTCTGTGGCTAGGTACGCAACAGAGTTGCTGAAGCCATTTGGATGTGATGGTGAGAAAAAGCTTATATGTTGACCAGAGCGAGATCCTCTCAGGTTAGGATCTAGGTTGTCTTTTGTGAGTCGGATGGCAGCCACATCGCTTCTGCGAATCATGCCTGGAACTTCCAAAAACCGTGCATAACCCTCTGCTACAATGCGCTTGCATTTGGAGAGAATGACAGTTCTATGTTTTTCGATTTGATGGGCAATCTCGTTAAGAGCGTTTTCCATTGAATTCGCTTGAATGGCATGTTCCAAGGTCAGATAGCCAAGAATGTTGCATTCTTTTTCTGAGAATACGTCTGTCGAGTTTGGGACTGGTAGGATCAGCGCATTGCTAGGTAGCTTTTTGGCTTTTTGAAGCCTATTCAAGTAATAACGAACGGCGGTGTAGTCAGAGATGACGGTGACTTCTTTGATTGGCTTGCCTGTAATTTCGGATATTGCACTGCGTCGATGAGAGAGAAATTGGCGGCAAGCATTGGTGATTGCCACAGGGTTCCGATACCACTCTGGATCAAGTTCGTGAGCGATCATGAAAAAAACGCGGATGAGGGGTGCCCGGCGCTTCGGAGGATGCTTTTCTACCCAGATTAGGATGTCCTCAGGGCAGCAAGCCCTGATACTATCGACCAAATCTTCCCGCATCCTGCTCATCGCTTTCCTACCTGAAATTGGTTCAGATAGACAGTGTAGTCAGGGATAGAGCTTCCGTAAGGGTAAAGTGTATGAACAGTATGGCTTTGCAACGTGTTGGTTTCTCAGGCGCCAGCCTATATGAACCCAAATCCGTACTGCTTCCCCTCCAGGCCCGTCTGATGAGCCAGGCGCTGCGCAAGATCACCGGCAACATCAAGAACGCCAATTGCCTGGTGATCTTCATCAACCAGATCCGCATGAAGATCGGCGTGATGTTCGGCAGCCCGGAAACCACCACCGGCGGTAACGCGCTGAAGTTCTACGCCTCGGTGCGCCTGGACATCCGCCGCACCGGCGCGGTGAAGGAAGGTGAGGAAGTGGTGGGCAGCGAAACCCGCGTGAAGATCGTCAAGAACAAGGTGGCGCCGCCCTTCCGCCAGGCCGAGTTCCAGATCCTCTACGGCAAGGGCATCTACCGCAACGGCGAGATCATCGACCTGGGCGTGCAGCAGGGCCTGGTGGAGAAGTCCGGTGCCTGGTACAGCTACCAGGGCAACAAGATCGGCCAGGGCAAGGCCAACGCGGCCAAGTACCTGGAAGACAACCCGGAAGTGGCGCGCGCCATCGAGGGTCAGGTTCGCGAGAAGCTGCTGGTCGGCGGTGCACCGGTGAAAGCCTCGGCCGATGACCTGGCCGACGCCGAAGTCGACTTCTAAGCCTGCGCAGCATGTCCGTGGTGCTGGATAACCCGCTCGCCGTCAGGCGGGCGGCCATGGATCTGCTGGCGCGGCGCGAACATGGACGGGTAGAGCTGACGCGCAAGCTGCGCAAACGCGGCGCCCCCGAGGCGCTGATCGAGGCTGCGTTGCAGCGTTTGGCCGAAGAGGGCCTGCTCTCGGAGGCGCGTTACCTGGAAAGCTTCGTCGCCTACCGCGCCCGCGCCGGCTATGGCCCGCAGCGCATTCGCGAAGAGCTGGGCCAGCGCGGTCTGGCGCGCGGCGACATCGACCAGGCGCTGCGCGACAGCGGCATCGACTGGTTCGAACAGCTGCGCGAGACCTGGCAGCGCAAGTATGGCGGCCAGCTGCCGGGCGATGTTCGCGAGCGCGCCCAGCAGGGGCGCTTTCTCGCCTATCGCGGTTATTCCCTGGAGATGATCGGCCGTCTGCTGCGTGGCGGTGACGAGTAATCGCAGGGTGCGCCGTGCGCACCAGCTCGGATGGTATGGCCGGTGCGCGCAGCGCACCCTACGCGAATGGGCCCGTCACCGGGTTACAGAGCCAGCTGGCGCAGATAGCCCAGTACGTCGGGCGCGCCGGCCAGGCGCAGGCCTTCGCCGAGGGCGGTGGCCTGGGGATGTTCCTTGGGCAACAGGAGGAATTCCGGCGCGCCAGCGGTCTTCAGCAACGACAGGCGCGCATAGGGCAGGCCGTTATCCAGCAGCAGGCCCATGAAGTGCGGGTCGCTCCAGGCTTCGCCCGGCATGGCCAGCACGTGGTAGCGCAGCTGCAGGTTTTCCAGCCCGCTGGCGCTCAGCCGGTAACGGGTCAGGCTGGCCGGCAGCAGCACCTCCAGGCCGCGCCTGCGGGCATAGACGATGGCTCCGGCGAAGGCTTCGCCCTGCTGCTCGCCCGCCCAGAAGGTGCGGGCGCCGTGCCAGCCGGCCTGACGCAGCTCGACGGCCTCGCCGGCGAGAAAACGCGGCAAGGCCTGGCTGATGGTCTTGACGAAATCCTTGTAGCTGATGATGCGTACCTGCTTGCAGTGCTCGCTCGCCGCATAGTCCTCGAAACTGGCGTAGCCGTGCTGGCTGCTCGCGTTGCAGGCGAAGCCGTCGACCAGGCGCAGGTCGAAGGCTTGCAGGTGTTGGCGTTCGGTCGTCACCACCTGGGTCAGGGCGGCATGGGCCTGGGCCTTGTCTTCCTGCACCGGGCCTGAGAGCGCACCGCGTGGCAGGTCGACCAGGCGCTGCAGGGGCGGGCCCTCGTGCCAGCAGATGCTTGTCCCGGGTGGCGGCAGCACCCGGAACGGCAGGCGCAGTGCGCTGGCCCGGGCGAATATCTGCCGCGAGCCGCGACCGATCAGCCCCAGGCGTTGGGCCAGAGCGGTCAGGCGGGTGCTGAGGGTCGAGGGCTCGGACAGGCTCATGGCCGGCAGGTCGCTCCAGGGGCGTCTACAGCAGTGTGGCAGACGCCGGCAGCTCCTGCTTGCACGGTGCCGCGCGACGCGTCAGCGGCGGCGAGGTGGGTCTGTGGCAAAATAGCCGCATTCATTTGCGAGGGTGCCTCCATGCCCAGCTTGGTGCTGGATATTGCGTTATCGGCCGAACGGTTGCAGGCCGTCTACCGTGGCCATGCCAACCGGATTATGGCGCAAAGCCGCGACGGCCGCCGCGTCAGTTTGCCGGCCCACCATTTGCGGCCCTATCTGACCCACGAGGGGATCTATGGTTCCTTCGTACTGGAGTTCAGTACCGCCGGCGAGCTGCTGAGCTTACGCCCTTTGCCCTGATCCGGCGTGCCCGCCTCGCGCCGGTGGGCCGCGCGCGGCTATAATCGCCGGCCTGCCCACCCTCATCTATCGAGCTAAGCCTGCCCATGTACTCCCTGGCCCGCGAGCTGCTGTTCAAACTGTCCCCGGAAACCTCCCACGAGCTGTCCATCGACCTGATCGGCGCCGGCGGCCGTCTGGGCCTCAACCGCCTGCTGAGCAAGGCGCCGGCCAGTCTGCCGACCACGGTGATGGGCCTGCAGTTCGCCAACCCCGTGGGCCTGGCCGCCGGGCTGGACAAGAACGGCGACGCCATCGACGGCTTCGCCCAGTTGGGCTTCGGCTTCGTCGAGATCGGCACCGTCACCCCGAGGCCGCAGCCGGGCAACCCCAAGCCGCGGCTGTTCCGCTTGCCGGAGGCCGAGGCGGTGATCAACCGTATGGGCTTCAACAACCTGGGCGTCGACCACCTGCTGCAACGGGTGCAGGCGGCGAAGTTCAAGGGCGTGCTGGGGATCAATATCGGCAAGAACTTCGATACCCCGGTCGAGCGTGCGGTGGACGACTACCTGGCCTGCCTGGACAAGGTCTATGCCCACGCCAGCTACGTCACGGTCAACGTCAGCTCGCCGAATACCCCCGGCCTGCGCAGTCTGCAGTTCGGCGATTCGCTCAAGGAACTGCTCGAAGCGCTGCGCCAGCGCCAGGAGAACCTGGCCCAGCAGCACGGCAAGCGCGTGCCGCTGGCGATCAAGATCGCCCCGGACATGAGCGACGAGGAAACCGCACTGGTGGCCGCGGCGCTGCTGGAGGCGGGAATGGATGCGGTGATCGCCACCAACACCACCCTCGGCCGCGAAGGCGTCGAAGGCCTGGCCCATGGCGACGAGGCCGGCGGGCTGTCGGGTGCGCCGGTGCGCGACAAGAGCACGCATATCGTCAAGGTGCTGGCCGGCGAGCTGGGCGGGCGTTTGCCGATCATCGCGGTCGGCGGCATCACCGAGGGCAGGCATGCGGCGGAGAAGATCGCCGCCGGTGCGAGCCTGGTGCAGATTTATTCGGGATTCATCTACAAGGGCCCGGCGCTGATTCGCGAGGCGGTGGATGCCATTGCGGCATTGCGCAAATAAAGAGGGCTCCCGAAGGAGCCCCTGGGCTTGCGCCCGCCGCCCGGAGGGGGTCGGCATGGTGAAGTCGGAAGTGATCCTGATCAGCCGACAGCGTGAAGTTCGTTGAGTCGATGAATACCGGCGGTGCCGGTCAGCCCATCCCAGTTGTCGCCGCGGCCCTCGCGCCAGCCATTGAGCCAGGCTTGACGTACCGAAGGCAGGGTGAAGGGGCAGAGTTCGCGGGATTTACCATTGATGCCGTACTGATAGCCGCGCAAAAAAGCTCGTTCTAACGGATCACGCTTAAGTCTTCTCATAGGGTGTTGCCCTCACTGTTGACTGTTATGTCCCGTTGGCCTTGTGGCAAGGCCGGGCAGAGAGTCTTCTGCCTGCGAAAGTTCGCTGCCGGCGTGGCGAACTTTCTATGCCCTCGCCATTGCAGCGAAAGCCTTAGATGGTGTTCTAACGAATGCGCCGAGGCCTGTGAATGATCGATTTGTCATAAGGGCGTAACCTAAATGAGGGTGAGGCCATAAGGGCGCTGGGCATATGTCCAGCGTCTTCCGGCCAGGCGCCGTGGGGCCTGGCCGCAAGCGGCAGTGGCGTCATTGTGCTAGTGCAAATGAGACTGCTTGCTTATTCCGACGAAGGGTCGCGATGTGACGTTTTGTCACTTATTTTGAGTCGAGGCGCGCAGGTCGCGTCTCCCTGATTGCCATAGGCACTGGAAAGTCCATGTCGGATCGTTACGAAATCGTTCTCACCTGCCCCAAGGGGCTCGAAGGCCTGCTGCTGGAAGAGGCCAAGGCACTGGGCCTGGAGGAGGCGCGCGAGCAGACCGCCGCCGTGCGCGGCCAGGCCGAGCTGGAGACCGCCTACCGCCTGTGCCTGTGGTCGCGCCTGGCCAACCGCGTGCTGCTGGTGCTGGCGCGCTTCTCCATGAGCAACGCCGACGACCTCTACGAGGGCGTCAAGGCGGTGGACTGGCGCGATCACCTGGAGCCGGCCGGCAGCCTGGCGGTGGAGTTCAGCGGCCATGGCTCGGGCATCGACAACAGCCACTTCGGCGCGCTCAAGGTCAAGGACGCCATCGTCGACCGCCTGCGCACCAGCAGCGGCGAGCGCCCCAGCATCGACAAGCTCAACCCCGACCTGCGCGTGCACCTGCGCCTGGACCGTGGCGAGGCCGTGCTGTCGCTGGATCTCTCGGGCCATAGCCTGCACCAGCGCGGCTACCGCCTGCAGCAGGGCGCTGCGCCGCTCAAGGAAAACCTCGCCGCCGCGGTGCTGATCCGCGCCGGCTGGCCGCGCATCGCCGCCGAGGGCGGGGCCCTGGCCGACCCCATGTGCGGCGTCGGCACCTTCCTGATCGAGGCGGCGCTGATGGCCGCCGACATCGCTCCCAACCTGCGCCGCGAGCGTTGGGGCTTTTCCAGCTGGCTCGGCCACGTGCCGGCGCTATGGAAGAAACTGCATGCCGAGGCCGAGCAGCGCGCCGCTGCCGGCCTGGCCAAGCCGCCGCTGTGGATTCGTGGCTACGAGGCCGACCCACGGTTGATCCAGCCCGGGCGCAACAACGTCGAGCGCGCCGGCCTGTCCGACTGGGTGAAGATCTATCAGGGCGAGCTGGGCAGCTTCGAGCCGCGCCCGGACCAGAACCAGAAGGGCCTGGTGATCAGCAACCCACCCTATGGCGAGCGCCTGGGCGACGAGGCCAGCCTGCTGTACCTCTACCAGAACCTCGGCGAGCGCCTGCGCCAGGCCTGCCTGGGCTGGGAGGCGGCGGTGTTCACTGGCGCGCCGGAGCTGGGCAAGCGCATGGGCCTGCGCAGCCACAAGCAGTACGCTTTCTGGAACGGCGCATTGCCCTGCAAGCTGCTGCTGATCAAGGTGCAGACCGAGCAGTTCGTCACCGGCGAGCGACTCGGACGCGAGGAGGTGGAGCCTGCGGCCGAGGCAGCGCCGCAGGCACGCCTGTCCGAAGGCGGGCAGATGTTCGCCAATCGCCTGCAGAAGAACCTCAAGCAACTGGGCAAGTGGGCACGCCGCGAGGGCGTGGAGTGCTACCGCCTGTACGATGCCGACATGCCCGAGTACGCCCTGGCGGTGGACCTGTACCGCGACTGGGTGCACGTGCAGGAATATGCCGCGCCGCGCTCGATCGATCCGGACAAGGCCCAGGCGCGTCTGCTCGACGCCCTGGCGGCGATTCCCCAGGCCCTCGGCGTGGCGCAGAACCGGGTGGCGATCAAGCGCCGCGAGCGGCAGAGCGGCAGCAAGCAGTATCAGCGCCAGGCCGCCCAGGGCCAGTTCATGGAGGTCAGCGAGGGCGGGGTCAAGCTGCTGGTCAACCTCACCGATTACCTGGACACCGGGCTGTTCCTCGATCACCGTCCGCTGCGCCTGCGCATTCAGCGCGAGGCTGCCGGCAAGCGCTTTCTCAACCTGTTCTGCTACACCGCCACGGCCACCGTGCATGCGGCCAAGGGCGGCGCGCGCAGCACCACCAGCGTCGACCTGTCGAAGACCTACCTGGACTGGGCGCGGCGCAACCTGGCACTCAATGGTTTCTCCGACAAGCACCGCCTGGAGCAGGGCGACGTGATGGCCTGGCTGGCCGAGGATCGCAACGAGTACGAGCTGATCTTCATCGATCCGCCGACCTTCTCCAACTCCAAGCGCATGGAGGGGGTGTTCGACGTGCAGCGCGACCACGTCGAGCTGCTCGACCTGGCCATGGCGCGTCTGGCCCGCGGCGGGGTGCTGTATTTCTCCAACAACTTCCGCAAGTTCCAGCTCGACGAGGGCCTGACGGCGCGTTACCAGGTCGAGGAAATCAGCGCGCAGACCCTCGACCCCGACTTCGCCCGCAACCCGAAGATCCACCGCGCCTGGCGCTTCAGCGCGCGCTAGCGTGAGGTTGTCGGGCCTGCGTAGGGTGGATGACGCTCTTCTCATCCACCATAAGTGCATCGCCGGTGGATGGGTAAAGCGTCATCCACCCTACGCCCCGCCCACAGATCTTCAGCGCTTCGGCTGTTTGTAGGTCTCCAGCAGCACCTGGTCGAGGATCGAGGTGGCGCCCCAGGGTTTGGAGTCGTTGAGGATGGCCACCACCGCCCAGTCCTGACCGTTGCTGTCGCGGCTGTAACCGGCGATGGCGCGCACATTGTTCAGGGTGCCGGTCTTGATATGCGCCTCGCCCACCAGCGGGGTGCGGCGCAGGCGCTTGCGCATGGTGCCGTCCAGCGCCACCAGCGGCATCGAGCTGCGGAACTCGGCGGCGTAGGGGCTGCGCCAGGCGGCCTGGAGGATGGCCGCCATCTCCCGCGCGCTGATGCGTTCGGCGCGCGACAGGCCGGAGCCGTTCTCCATCACCAGGTGCGGCGCGGTGATGCCCTTGCGTGCCAGCCAGCTGCGGATCACCCGTTGCGCCGCCATGGCGTCGTCCTGGTCGGCGGCGGTGCGAAACTGCGCGCCGAGGCTGAGGAACAGCTGCCGGGCCATGGTGTTGTTGCTGTACTTGTTGATGTCGCGGACGATCTCCACCACGTCCGGCGAGTAGGCGCGCACCAGCAGGCGAGCCTTGTCCGGCACTTCGGCGAGGCGATCCTTGCCGAGGATCTTGCCGCCCAGCTCCTGCCAGATGCCGCGAACTGCGCCGGCGGCGTAGCTGGGGTGGTCGAGCAGCGACAGGTAGGTCTGCGCGCTGCAGCCGTCGGCCAGCTGGCCGCTGACGATCAGGGTGGTGCCGTCGTACTGCTTCACGGCGTTGTAGCGCACGTCGGGCCAGGCCGGGCAGGGGCCGGCCTTGAGCAGCTTGACCTGGTTGTCGATGCGTACCGTGGCGATCGGCGGATCCATGGCGACCTGGACCTTGCCGCCTTCGGCGCGGGTGATGAAACGCTGCGCCTTGAGGTTGACCAGCAGCGAGTCGGGCGCCACCAGGAAGGGCTTGTTGGCGTCGCCGCCGTCATCGTTGAAGGCCGGCAGTTGCGGCGCGACGAAGAAGCTGCGGTCGAGCACCAGATCGCCCTGCACCTGACGCACGCCGTTGAGGCGCAGATCGCGCAGCAGCAGCCAGAGCTTCTCCATGTTCAGCTTGGGATCGCCGCCGCCCTTGAGGTAGAGGTTGCCGTGCAGCACGCCGTCCTTGACCGGGCCGTCGGCGTAGAACTCGGTCGTCCACTGGTGGTTGGGGCCGAGCAGCTCCAGCGCGGCGTAGGTGGTCACCAGCTTCATGGTGGAGGCCGGGTTGACCGAGACGTCGGCATTGAACTGCAGGCCGCCGCCCTGGCCGGCCAACGGCAGGGTCACTACCGCCAGCGAGTGGTTGGAGATCTTGTTGGCCTTCAGTGCCTGCTCGACCTTGGCCGGCAGGGCGCCGCCGGCGGCGTGGCAGGTGAGGGCGAGGGGCAGGAACAGGGCGCTCAGCGCCAGTTGGCGAAACCGCTGGATCATGATGAAAAACCTTGCGCACTGAGGCGGCAACTGCGACGGGGCGGATCGGCTCGTTGGTCAAGCCGCGAGCGAGGGTGCTCGAGTAACTGAAGTCAACGACAGCCAGCCGCCGGGAAAAGTTGCCGCACATTATGCCGCAAGGCGGCAGGGCAGCGAGCGACAAGTCGGGCGATCTGCTAGAGTGCCGCGCGTTATTACTTTTGAGGATTGTTTCATGGCGACCAACCGTTCCCGCCGTCTGCGCAAGAAGCTCTGTGTCGATGAATTCCAGGAGCTGGGCTTCGAGCTGACCCTGAACTTCAAGGCCGACCTGAACGACCAGGCCGTCGATGCCTTCATCGACCAGTTCCTCGCTCAGGCCATCGCCGGCAACGGCCTGGATTACGTCGGCGGCGAAGACTACGGTCTGGTCTGCCTGGCCAAGCGCGGCTCGGTCGACGAGGCGCAGCGTACTGCCGTCGAGGCCTGGCTGAAGGGCCGCGACGAGCTGCAGGGCTTCGAGATCAGCCCGCTGCTGGATGTCTGGTACCCGGAAAACCCGATCAACCAGGCGTGATCCGCGTTCGGCGCCGGGTTCTCCGGCGCCGCCTCCCCCGGATCAGCCGTTCGGCCGATCCGGGCCACGGCCGTCAGGCCAGCCCCGCCTTCTCCAGCAACGCCTGCTCGTCCACCGCATCGATCTGCTCGGCCAGCATGAACCGCTCGGCATAGTGCCGGTAGATGCCGGCGCGGATGAACAGGGCGAACAGCGGCGGGTCGATGTGCGCGCCCTTGCACATGCCGACCATGATGTTCAGCGCCTCCGACAGCGTCTTGCCCTTCTTGTAGGGGCGGTCCACCGCGGTCAGCGCCTCGAAGATATCGGCAATCGCCATCATCCGTGCCGGCAGGCTCATCTCGTCGCGCGTCAGGCGCTTGGGGTAGCCCGTGCCGTCCATCTTCTCGTGGTGGCCGCCGGCGATCTCGGCGACGTTCTGCAGGTGCTTGGGGAACGGCAGCCGGCCGAGCATGAGGATGGTCTGCACGATGTGGTGGTTGATGATGTAGCGCTCCTCGGCGGTCAGGGTGCCGCGGGCGATGCTCAGGTTGTGCAGTTCGCCGCGATTGAACTTGTGCGGCGGCACCTCCAGCTTGAAGCCCCAGGGGTTGTCCGGCGCGATCAGCTCCTGCGCCGGGCGCTCGATCAGGTGTTCGACCTTGTCCGCCAGCAGCGCTTCTGCCACCGGCAGGCTGGGCGCCGGGCTGCGCTGCTGACGCTTGGCCTCCTCCCAGGACACGCCCAGGCGGTCGTCGAGGGTGCGTAGCCAGGTGCGTTCGGCGATCTGCTTGAGGCGCGCCTGGTCGGCCTCGGCCATGGCCTCGCCACCGAGGTTGGTGCGCGCGACGAAGGCGAACTCCTCGTCCAGCTCGTTCAGCAACTGGTCGCGCAGCGCCGCCAGCGCGGCGTCTTCGCCACCCTCGGCGCGGCCCCGCCAGTAGGCGATCCACGCGTCGCGCTTGAGCACCTCGAAGCGCATGCGCACCTCGTGGATGCGGTCGTACAGGGTCTCCAGCTTGGTCGCCTTGTCCACCACGTATTCCGGGGTGGTGACCTTGCCGCAGTCGTGCAGCCAGGCGGCGATATGCAGCGCCTCCCATTCCTCGTCGCTGGGCCGGTAGTCGCGAAAGGCCGGCTCGTCGCTGTCGGCGGCGGCGCGGGCGAGCATCAGGGTGATTTCCGGCACGCGCTGGCAGTGGCCGCCGGTGTAGGGACTCTTGGCGTCGATGGCGCCGGCGATCAGCTGGATGAAGGCGTCGAGCAGCTGCTTCTGCCGGGCCAGCAGGCGCTGGCTCTCGATGCACAGCGCGGCGCTGCCGGACACCGCGTCGACGAAGGCCAGTCGTTCCGGGCGCAACATGCTGTCGTTGCCGTCGCCGTGGTCGCGCTGCAGCAGTACCAGCACGCCGACGGTGTCGCCCTGGCGGTTGTGCAGGCCGGCGGCGATCAGGTGCAGGCGCGGGCTGTCCAGCGCCGAGAGCAGGCCGCGGAAGCTGCCGGCCTGGTCGAAGCCCAGGGACATGGCGACGCTGGCGCCGCCGCTGGCCGGCCCGCGTAGCCAGTCGGGCAGCGCCGCGTCGTCCAGGGCGAAACCCTGCAGGCCCAGCTCGTCCAGGCCATGGGCTTGGCCGTCGAGCACCAGACCCTGGGGTTCGAGGCGGCCGCTGTCGGCGTCGAGCAGGTAGATCACCCCGCCCTGCGCCTCGCTGATCGCCACCGTGGCGTCCATCACCCGGCGCAGCAGGGCGTCGAAGCGGGTTTCCGCGGAAAGGCTGGCGGCGATGTCGAGGAAGCGGCCGAGGGTGTCCTTCATCCGCGTCATCGACACCGCCAGCTGATCGACTTCGAGGATCGGCGAGCGGCCGCTGGCCGGGTGATCGAAGTCGAAGCGGCGAATCGCCTCGGCCTCCTGCACCAGCGCGCGCAGCGGCTTGACCACCAGACGCGAGGCCAGCCAGCCCAGCGGCAGGCACAGCAGCAGGGTGGTGAGGGTGATCAGCGCGCCCTGCCAGCGGATGCGGTAGGCGTCGGCGAGCAGCTCGCGCTCGGGCACCAGCAGCGCCAGGTGCAGGCCCTGCGGGCCGCCTTCCTGGATATGCCGGTGGGCCATGGCCCAGCGCTGCTGGGCCAGCACCACGGTGCCCTGGTCGCGCTCGTTGAGTTCGCCGTCGAGCAGCTCGCCCAGCACCGGGTTGATCTCGCGCACCTTGACCAGGCGCCTGCTGTCGCCCTCGACGCGGATCAGCCGGCTGCTGTCGGGATAGGCCACGGCGTTGCCCTCGGCATCGGCCAGTACCAGGTCGCTGTTGGGGGTGACGCGGTGTTCGGCGAGGGTGGCGGACAGGTCGGCCAGGGTCAGGTCGGCGCCGAGCACCGCGGTCAGGCCGCTGCGCCGGGCCAGGGTGGTGCCGACCTCCTCGGTGGAGAAGAACACATAGGGCGCGGTGGTGATCTGCCCACCGTCGCCGCGGGCGCGCTTGTACCAGTCGCGGCTGCGCGGGTCGTAGCTTTCCTTGAGGCGCTGGCGACGGCTGAGCTGGTTCAGCGAGCCGTCGTAGAACAGGTAGTAGGCCTCGGTGCCGGTGGCGCTGCGGTCGATCGACCAGATCTGGTAGGCGGCGCCCGGCGGGGCGTCGAAGCGCTGCTTGAGGGCGTCGCTGCGCAGCGGGCGGACCATGAAGAAGTCGCCGTCGTCGTAGCCCAGGTACAGCGAGCCGAGCTTGGGGTTGTCGCGCAGGGCCTGGACGAAGGGGCGCAGCAGGGCCAGGCGGGTGTCCAGGTCGTCGCCCTGGGTGGCTGGGTCGAGGGTCAGCAGGCTGAGCAGGTGGCGGATCGGCCGGTAGGTGCTGTCCAGGTCCTGCTGCACGTCGTGCTGGATGCGCTCGAACAGCTTGGCGCTGCTGGAGACGATCATCTGACTGGTCTGCTGGTAGTTGAACAACCCCAGCACCACGCCGGTGAGCAGCAACAGGAGGGTGAACAGGGCGCTGATATGGACGTGTAACGGGAAGCGACGCTCGCGCGAAACGGCGGTCTTGGGCATCGCACTTCACTCCTTGGGTGGCGCTGCGGGCAGAGCAAGCATAGTGAAGAGTGGCCGGGCCTGCTTGGCCGCTGGCAGCCAGCGGGCCGGTGTGTCGCCGCGCAGCGATGTTCAGGGTGCGGCGGCCGGCCTAGAGGGCTCCATGCGCATCGGCGATCTCCTGGTGCGCGTGGCCCAGGCGGTCCCGCGACACCCTAGGCGTCGGCGTTATGGCGATTCCTGCCCCTGTTGCAGCTTGTGCGGCTTGCTCAGTTGCAGGCGCAGGCCGTGCACCAGCAGGGCCACGGTCAGGGCCAGGGCGACGCCGATCAGGGCGTTGAGCAGGCGCACCTCGGCCAGGTGCCAGTCCTGCGCCAGGCTCTCGGCCAGCAGCACGAAGCACAGGCTGGTCTGCAGCACGAACAGGCCGTAGTGGTTGGCCTGCAGGGCACGGCTGAGGATCACCAGCGGCAGCAGGGTCATCACCATCAGCGGCGGGTTCTGCAGGCTGTGGCCGAAGGCGATCAGCAGGCCCGCCGCGGCCAGGCTGGCCAGGCTGGCCTGCAGCGCGCGCACCAGGCTGCCCTGGAACTCCAGCTGCAGGGTGGTGATCACCGTCAGGGTCAGCCAGTAGCCGCGCGACAGCCCGGCCAGGTTGACGATCAGCCCGGAGGCGGCGAACGCCAGCACGCAGGCCAGCGCATGCAGGCGCCACTGCTGGCGCGGCAGGCGCTGGGCGTGGCGTTTGAGCACCTTGAGAATACTGATGAAGCGCGGCATGTATGGCCACATGCGCAGCCCGTGCAGGCCGCGCAGGCCGAAGGCCAGCAGCATCACCCAGAGCCCGCCGAGGATGAACAGCATGGCCACCGCATAGGGGTTGTGCAGATTGCCGACGCCGAACTGGCCCTGGCCCAGGCACAGGCAGATGGCCAGGCCGATGCCCAGCTTGCCGGCCTCGCTGCCGAAGCGCTGCAGCCAGGCCAGCAGCAGGCCGAAGGCGGCGAAAATACCGAGGCTGACCAGCGGATGGCTGGCGGCCCAGAAGCCCAGGCCCGCGCTGCAGGCGCCGAGGCCGGTGAGCAGCAGCATGCGCAGCATGCCGAAGCGGTGCAGTGGGTTGGCCTGGGCGGCCTGGAAGGCGCCGGCCGAGGCCCAGAGGAAGCCGCTGTGGGCGGTGAACAGGCCGAGCAGCAGGGGCAGGGCGCAGCCAAACCCGGCGACCAGCGCCGGGCCCCAGGCCGGCGGCCCGGCATGCCAGGTGAAAGTGCTGCGGATCAGGTTCTTCATATGCTCGCTACACCGGGCTGGAACGCCCGGTCATCTCCCTCGCCATTTCCGTAGCGTAGCTGTCGGTCATGCCGGCGATAAAGTCGATCACCCGCATGAAGGAGCGGTACAGCGGCCAGCTCGGGTCGGGCGCATTGTTGCCGAGCAGGTCGAGGATGCGTCGGTGCTTGAACGACGGCGCGCGCCCGCCGTGCTGCTCCAGGGCGGCGCCGCAGAAGGCGTTGAGGAGGATTTCCAGGGTGGTGTAGGCGCCGATCTCGTGCAGGGTCTTGCGTTTGTCGTGGAAGATCTTTTCCCGCGCCAAGGATTTGGCGCTCTGTACGCAGTGCTTGGCCGCACCGTGCATGTGTTCCACCAGATCGCCCTGCAGGCAGCCGGCGAGCAGGTCGCGCTGCTGCTCGACGAAGGCGCCGGCGGCGGCGTTGGTCAGGTGTTCGATGGCCTTGCCGCGCAGGATCGCCAGCTTGCGCCGGCGCGAATCCTGGGGTCCAAGTTGACGGTAGGTTTCCGGAATATCGTCGCCAACCAGGTCGAGCAGCAGCGCCTCGACCTCGGCGTAGTCGAGCAGCCCCATCTCCAGGCCGTCTTCCAGGTCGATCAGGCCATAGCAGATGTCGTCGGCCGCCTCCATCAGGTACACCAGCGGGTGGCGCGCCCAGCGCTGCGCCTCCAGCTGCGGCAGCTCCAGCTTGGCGGCGATCTGCTCGAGCAGCGCCAGTTCGCTCTGGTAGCAGCCGAACTTGTGCTTCTTGTAGCCCTGGGCCTCGGCATGGCGCGCGGTCCAGGGGTACTTGAGGTAGCTGCCGAGGGTGGCGTAGGTCAGCCGGGTGCCGCCGTCGAACTGGTGGTATTCCAGCTGGGTGAGCACGCGAAAGCCCTGGGCGTTGCCTTCGAAACTGAGGAAGTCGGCGCGCTCGGCCTCGCTCATGGCGTCCAGCCAGCCGCGCCCGGCGGCCTGCTGGAACCAGTGGCGGATGGCGTCCTCGCCGGAGTGACCGAACGGCGGGTTGCCGATGTCGTGGGCCAGGCAGGCCGACTGCACGACCATGCCCAGGTCGCTCGGTGCGCACCAGTCGGGCAGCTCGTTGCGCAGCATCTCGCCGACGCGCATGGCCAGCGAGCGGCCGACGCAGCTGACTTCCAACGAGTGGGTCAGGCGCGTGTGGATATGGTCGTTGCTGCTCACCGGGTGCACCTGGGTCTTGCGCCCCAGGCGGCGGAAGGCGCCGGAGAAGATGATGCGGTCGTGATCCTTGTGGAAGGGGCTGCGGCCCAGTTCCGCAGAGCTGGGAGCGGGTTTGCCGAGACGTTCGCGGGTGAGCAGGGTGTGCCAATCCAAGGCCGATCCTCGCCGGAGGTGAACAGAGCCCTAGCTTCGGCGTTCGCGCCGCGCGGCGCAAGCCGTGCACGGACGAGTCGAGATCGCCTCGTGGTTGGCTGTGGCGGATGGCCTTTGGCCAGTTGCATAAGGCGCTGCAGCCCAGGCGCGGCGCGGGCTGCAGGCTTGTGTGTCAGAAAATTTACTTTTTTTACATATGTTTATTGTTTCTATGCACTTGGGTTCTGAGGAGTGACGATTATTTGACTCGCTGTTGATATTGGACTTAAGTTAGGGCTGTAGTTGTTGGTTATTTGACGGTGGCGGGCGAAGGAGAGGGCGCTGGTTGCCGTGGTTGAGAGGTTTGCCGCTAGGGAGAACGCCATGGACAGCTATTCGACGTGCCGTACCATGCACCCCGTCGGGCTCAGACGCTTCTGGCGTCTGTTCCACGCCCCGCCCTCTACCCGCTGATTGCCTGCGCACCGACCCTGCCGGAGCCGAGTCGACTCGCTCCGGCGCACCTGCCCATCGGCTGGTGTGGTCGCTGACAGTTGTTCCGGCCCGGATGCCAAGTCGAGTCGACCCCATTTTCAGGCGGCGCGCGTTCATTGCGCCTGCACGTGGGCCGTACGCCTGCGAGCAGCGGACGCACGCCGGGGAGATGCAGCATGAAACCGGTATTGCCGAGTCAAGGGCCGGGCGAGGCGCAAGACGTCGCCACGTCCACCAATCAGTCCACGGCGCCGCCAGGCCAGTTGTCGCGGCGCGGCTTTCTCCAGGGCAGTGCGGCGCTGGCCGCGGCGCCGCTGTTCCTGGCGCCCAGCCGCAGCGAGGCGGTGGTGCCGCCCAGCCCGGCGACCATCGCCTGGCAGGAGTTCCTGCCCAACGAGCCGCCGCTGCTCTACGGCAAGACGCTCAATCCGCCGCCCACCGAGCACGCCAACACCGCCGCCGGCGAGGCCGGGCGTCCGGCGCACCAGCGCTGGGCCGAGTTCGGCCCGCAGGCCGAGCACTACGAATTGCACGCCGCGCAGCGCGAGGGCTGGGTGTTCAACCCGGCCTATCCGCCGCAGCCGGTATGGACCTTCCAGGCCGCTTATCCGGATCTCGCCGTGCTCAGCCCGGTGGTGCATTCGCATTACGGCCATCCGATGATCTGCCGCATCTACAACGACCTGCCGGCCAACCATACCGGCTTCGGCACGCCGGAGATCAGCACGCACCTGCACAATGCCCACATCGGCTCGGAGAGCGACGGATTTCCCGGCGACTACTACAGCGCGACCAAGGCCGGGCCGACCCTGACCGCGCCGGGGGGGTTCAAGGATCACCTCTACTCCAATATCTACGCCGGCTACGACGAACTGCAGAACGGCATCGGCGACTACCGCGAGGCCCTCGGCACGCTGTTCTACCATGACCACACCCTGGACTTCACCGCGCCCAATATCGTCCGCGGGCTGATGGGTTTCTTCCTGCTGTTCGACCATATCGACTCGGGCAACGAGAAGGATCCGAGCCCCGCGGCCCTGCGCTTGCCCAGCCATCCCTACGACTACCCGCTGAGCTTCTGCGACCGGCGTTTCGACCCCAACGGCATGCTCTACTACGACCAGGTCAGCCCCGAGGGCATCCTCGGCGACAAGACCATAGTCAACGGCAAGATCCAGCCGGTGTTGCGGGTGGCGCGGCGCAAGTACCGCCTGCGTCTGCTCAACGGCGGGCCGAGCCGCTTCTACCAGTTCTATCTGGTGCGGCCGAACAACGTGATCCAGCCGTTCACCTATATCGCCAACGACGGCAACCTGCTGGACAAGCCACTGCTCAACCAGACCAACGTGCGCCTGGGCGTGGCCGAGCGGGCCGACATCGTGGTGGATTTCTCGCGCTACCCCATCGGTACCGAGCTGTACCTGGCCAACCGCCTGACCCACCGCCCGGAAGATACCCGCCGGCCCTATCAGGTGGTGGCGCCCGGCGAGTGGGTGCTGAAGATAGTGGTCGACCGCGAGCCGCCGGAGCAGGACCTCAGCCGCGTGCCCAGCACCCTGCGGCCGCTGCCGCCGTTGCCGAGCACCGCCCAGCTGGCGGCGCTGCCGGTGCGCAAGTTCCTCTTCGAACGGCGGCAGAACATGTGGGCGATCAATGGCCAGTTCGTCAATGTCAACACGCCGCGGGCGCTGGTGCCGATGGGCGCCATGGAGATCTGGGAGCTGTCCAGCATCAACGACGGCTGGGATCACCCGGTGCATATCCATTTCGAGGAGGGGCGACTGCTGAGCAAGACCACCGATGGCCGCAACGTGGTCATCCCGGCCCACGAGCGCGGGCGCAAGGATGTGTTCAACATCTCCGACCGCACCACCCTGCGGGTGCTGATGCGTTTTCGCGACTACAAGGGCAAGTACGTGATGCACTGCCACAACCTGATCCACGAAGACCACGCCATGATGCTGCGTTGGGACATCGTCTGAGCCAGCCGGAGGTTTGCCATGAATACGCGAAGAAAGGTACTGGCAGGGCTGGGCGTCGCCGCCTTCGGCTGGGCCGCCTGGCGCTCGGGCAGCAGCCTGCAGCAGCCGGCCGCGTCGCTGGCCGGGGTGGGCGGCACGCGCTTTCCCAATGTCCCGCTGCTGACCCACGAGGGCCGTCAGGTGCGCTTCTATGACGACCTGGTGCGCGGCAAGGTGGTGGCGATCAACATGATGTACGCCCAGTGCACCAATAGTTGCCCGGCCACCACCGCCAACCTGCGCCTGGTGCAGAAGATGCTCGGCGAGCGCGCCGGGCGCGACGTGCACCTGTATTCGCTGACGCTGCAGCCGGAGCTGGACAGCCCCGAGCGCCTGCGCGAGTACGTCGAGCGCCACCATATCGGCCCGGGCTGGCAGTTCCTCACCGGCACCCGCGCCGATATCGAGCAGTTGCGCCGCGCCCTGGGCTTCTACGACGTCGACCCGGTGGTGGACCTCAACGAGCTCAGCCATACCGGCATGCTGCGCATCGGCAACGACGCGCTGGATCGCTGGACCATGGCGCCGTCGCTGACCGACGCCGCGCAGATCCTCTCCACCATCAATCATGTCGACAGCAAGATGGTGCACACCGCCTACCGTCCGAGCGAGGCGCCGGCCGAGCAGCTAGCGCAGGCGTAGGCGTTCCACCCGCACGCGGCCGCCGGCGTCGAGGCGGCCGCGCACCTGCACGTAGGCGCCGGGACGCGGCGCGTCGTCCAGGCGCGTGCGCGCGTCGATCAGCAGTGCCAGGCCGTCCAGCTTGCCGGCCTCATCCAGGCGGCCGTGCAGGCGCAGCTTGGCGCCCAGCGGCACGGGTGCCGGGCGGCCTTCTGCGTCGCGCGCGCCTTGCTCGATCCAGGCCACTATCAGGTCGATTTCTTCTTCCGTGAGATAGGGTGGGCCGTCGTAGGGCATGCGCGGCCGCGCCTGGCCGCGAATGCGCCGCACCAGCTCGCTGGCCGCGGGATTGCCGGGCACCACCCGGGCGCGCTCGCCGCTGGCCAGGGCCGCCGCGTAGCTCGACAGCTGATAACCCTCGGGCGCCGCGCCCATCAGGCCGTTGGCGGAATGGCAGGTGGCGCAGCGGCGCAGCAGGATGACCTCGACGTGGCGGTAGTCGAGCGCCTCGCCGGGGTTTGGGAGGGTGGCGGCAGGCCGGGTTGCGATTGCGCTGCCTGCTGGCAGGCCGGCGTTGATCCAGCGTTCGACCAGGGCGATCTCGGCGGCATCGAGAAAGGGCGGGCCGGTCAGCGGCATGCGCGGCTGGCTGCTGCCGGTCAGGCGGCGCAGCAGCTCGCTGCCGGCGGCATCGCCGGCGCGCACCACCGGGCCGCGCTGGCTGCCGCGCAGCAGCTGCTCCAGGCTGTCCAGGCGCAGGCCCAAGGGCGGCTGGGCGCCGCTGTGGCAGGCCAGGCAGCGGCTGGCCAGCAGCGGGGCGATGTCGGCGTGGTAGGTCGGCGCGTCGGCCAGCGTGGCGGCGCTGAGCAGCAGCGGGGCGAGCAGGCGCAGGAGGAACCCGGGCATAGGTGCAGCCTCGACGGTTGATATGGAGCCGTTCGGCGCGGTGCACCCTGCAGGCGCGGATTGCTCCGCGAATTTCGCCGCAGCGTGCACCTGGGGCAGCGGCATCGCCTGCTCTTAAGCCTAGTCGCGCACTCAGAGGCCGGCGGCGTCGATATCCACCAGCAGCAAGCGGCGGCCGTGGTCGATGAACTGCCCGGCGGTCAGGCAGTACTGGTTGCTGGTGGCGTCGCGGTAGGTGGTGGACAGGGTCAGGCGGCGCTCCTCCCAGCCTTCGGCGAGCAACTGGTAGAAGTAGGGGCGCCACGACCAGTTGTGGCCCAGGTAGCGGTCGTCGCTGTGCCAGGCCTGCTGGCGCCATTCCAGGTTGGGGGTGAGCTGGGTGCCGTGGCGGTCGCACTGGTAGATGCGCAGCAGCCAGGGGTAGTGATCCGGCGCGCGGAGGCGGGCGGCCGGCGCGCCGCTTTCGGCCCACGCGCGCAGCTCGTGCATCAGCTCCGCCAGTTGCTGGCGCAGGGTCATCAGCCGCGCGCGCTCGGCGAGCTTGTGCTGCACGTAGCTGTCGCGCAGACGGGCGAAGCGGCCGGCGAAGGCCTCGCTGGCGAACAGCTCGCGGGCGGGCTTGGCGAACAGGAAACCCTGGACGTAGCGGGCCCCGCATTCCAGGGCGAAGTTGAGCTCCGCTTCGGTTTCCACGCCCTCGGCGATGATCCAGCAGCCGGTCTTTTCCGCCATCTGCGCCAGCGCCTTGACCACCTCGCCGCTGGGGCCGCCGCGGGCGGCGGCCTGGAACAGGCGCATGTCCAGCTTGAGGATGTCCGGCTGCAGCGCCAGCACCCGGTCGAGTTGCGAGTAGCCGGCGCCGAAATCGTCGATGGCGATGCGCGCGCCGGCCTCGCGGTAGCGCGCCACCACGTCCGGCAGGCGTTGGCTGGCGCCGCCCAGTTCGGTGATCTCGAAGACGATGCGCGTCGGGTCGATGCCGCTGCGCTGCAGCTGCAGCAGGCTGGGCAGCGGCTGCGCCGGACGCAGGCGGCTGATCCAGCGCGGCGAGATGTTGAGGCTGAGAAACCAGTCCGCAGGCGCCTGGTGAAAGCGTGCCAGGGCATCCTCGCGCACCTGGCGGTCGAGGCGGCGCAGCGCCGCCGGCGGGGTCTTCGGGTCGGCGAACAGCGGGCCGGCGGAATGCGCCTGGCCGTTGGCGTCGCGCAGCCGGGCGAGCGCCTCGACCCCGGCGATGCGGCCGGTGGCGGTGTCGATAAAGGGCTGGAAGACGGCGAAGGGCTGTCCGTCGATCACCTGGGTGTCCTTAGCAGCGAGCATTGGGCCGCCACCGAGGCGGGCGGATCGCTCGATCTAGCAAGATCGCGGCCAGCCCAGGTCTAGACCAGCGGCATTCAGGCCTCGGCGGCGGGGCGGCGGCGCCGCAGCAGCGGGGCGACGATCAGCGCCAGGCGCAGCCAGCGGCGCCAGCCACGCTTGCCGCCGAGCAGGCCGGCCAGGGCCAGGGCGCCGCCGGCGAGCCAAAATGGTGCAGTGCCCTGACGCAGGCGCAGGCCATAGTCGCGCGCCTGGCGCAGCGGCTGGCTGAGCTGCAGCGCTTCGTGGCGCAGCTCCTGGCGGTGCATCTCCAGGCGCATGCGCAGCACCGCCTTGCGCAGCTGTCGGCGCGAGGCGCCTTTGGGGAGGGGGGGCAGGCTCATGGCAGCAGTTGCTCGCGGTCGCGTTGCAGTTCTTCCAGGCTGGCGGCGAAGGGCGGCTCGGCGCGCTGCAGGCTGAGGGCCAGCCAGGCGCCACTGGCCAGCAGGCCGGCGGCGTAGAACAGGCACAGGCCGACGGCCACCGCCAGGCGGTGGCTGTCCCAGTAGAGGATCAGCAGCAGCGCCGACAGGCCGATCAGCAGCAGCAGGGCGAAGCCCAGGCACAGGCCGCCCAGCAGCAGGGCGCGCAGGGCCTGGTTGCGCTGGTCCTCCAGTTCGTGGCCGAGCAGCGCCAGATGGCCCTGCAGCAGGCCGAGCAGGGCCGCGCCGAGGCGGCGGGGGGAAGGGCCGCTCATGGCGCGCGCTCAGCGGCGGCTGAGCAGCAGGCCGAACAGCAGGCCCACCGCAGCCGCCAGGCCGAGTGCGCGCCAGGGGTGCTTGTGCACGTAGTCCTCGGTGGCGTCCACGGCGATCTTGCCCTGCTCGCGCAGGCCAGCTTCGGCGCGATGCAGGGTCTCGCGGGCGCGGCCGAGGCTGTTGCGGATATCGTCGCGCAGCGCCTCGGCCTGTTCGCCGGCGAGGCTGGCAGTGTGCTGCAGGAGTTTTTCGGTGTCGCTGACCAGGGCCTGGAAATCTTCCAGCAGGGCATCCTGGCTGCTCGGGGTGGCGTTTTTACGGGGCATGGAGCGCGTCCTCTGCGTTGGGCATGTAAGGCTTACGAGTGCGTCGAGGCTCGAGGGTTCCGCAAGGGTAGTCGGTAAATGGCCAAGGGCCAGACTGGTATAGCGCTTGCATTGTGCTGGTGCGCGAAGTCTCGGAGCTGCCCCGTGTTGGGGCTTTTCCGGTCTGGGTCAGGAAGGCCGATCGCAAGCCTAAGTTATTAATTAATAAGAAATTAGTACCAAGGAACCAGAATCGAGCGGCGCCATTTCGGGGCCGTGGCCTGGCGCTTTATGTGGGCATGGCGGTACGGGCGGCTGCATTGTGGTGCGTGCCGGCTTGTCGATGCCTTGCTTTGGTGCTTTTTCCCCAACGCCGGAGTTTTCTTCGCAGATGGAAAACATCAACAGCGCCGTGGAAACCCTGATCCACGGCTCCAATACCCTGTTCATCCTGCTCGGCGCGATCATGGTGCTGGCCATGCACGCCGGTTTCGCCTTCCTCGAAGTGGGCACGGTGCGGCAGAAGAACCAGGTCAACGCGCTGTCGAAGATCCTCTCGGACTTCGCCATCTCGGCCCTGGCCTACTTCTTCATCGGTTACTGGATCGCCTACGGGGTGACCTTCCTCGAACCGGCGGCGGTGCTGACCGAGAACCATGGCTACGGCCTGGTGAAGTTCTTCTTCCTGCTGACCTTCGCCGCGGCCATCCCGGCGATCATCTCCGGCGGCATCGCCGAACGCGCCAAGTTCGGCCCGCAGCTGTGCGCCACGGCGCTGATCGTGGCCTTCGTCTACCCCTTCTTCGAGGGCCTGATCTGGAACGGCAACTACGGCCTGCAGGCCTGGCTCCAGGCGCGCTTCGGCGCCGGCTTCCACGACTTCGCCGGCTCGGTGGTGGTGCACGCCATGGGCGGCTGGCTGGCGTTCGGTGCGGTGCTGCTGCTGGGGCGGCGCAACGGCCGCTATCGCGACGGCAAGCTGGTGGCCATGGCGCCTTCGAACATTCCCTTCCTCGCCCTCGGCTCGTGGATCCTGATCATCGGCTGGTTCGGCTTCAACGTGATGAGCGCGCAGACCCTCGACGGCGTCAGCGGCCTGGTGGCGGTCAACTCGCTGATGGCCATGGTCGGCGGCACGGTCGCCGCGCTGCTGGTCGGGCGCAACGACCCGGGCTTCCTGCATAACGGCCCGCTGGCCGGCCTGGTGGCGATCTGCGCCGGCTCCGACCTGATGCACCCGGTCGGCGCCCTGGTCACCGGCGCCATCGCCGGCGCGCTGTTCGTCTGGGCCTTCACCGCGACCCAGGTGAAATGGAAGATCGACGACGTGCTCGGCGTCTGGCCGCTGCACGGCCTGTGCGGCGTGTGGGGCGGCATCGCCTGCGGCATCTTCGGCCTGGAGGCCTTCGGCGGCCTGGGCGGCGTCAGCCTGGCAAGCCAGCTGATCGGCACCGCGCTCGGCGTGCTGGTGGCGCTGCTTGGCGGCTTCCTGGTCTATGGCGTGCTCAAGGCGCTGCTGGGCATTCGCCTGAGCCAGGAAGAGGAATACAACGGCGCCGACCTGTCGGTGCACAAGATCGGTTCGATCAACCTCGATTGAGCCTCGTGCCGCCGGCAGCCCCTGCCGGCGGCGCGCCTTTTGGCGCTACTGCGCCACTCGCTGCAGATCCAGCACGCGGATGCGCCCCGGCTCGGGGTAGTGCCAGTGCACGTCCAGGTCCCACAGGCGCGCGCCGTAGCGGCGCTCGGGCTCGGGTTGCTGGTAGGCCGGGCGCGGGTCCTGCGCCAGGCATTGTTCGATCAGTTCCACCAGCGGTTCGCCCAGGCGCAGGGCGTGGGCCTGCGCCTGCTGCAGCGCCTCGGCCTGCCAGGCCACCGGGATCAGCTGCGGCGCACCCTCGGCCATGGCGTTGCGCGCCTCGGGCAGGCAGTCGGCGTAGGGCACGTAGGGCTTGATATCCAGCACCGGGGTGCCGTCGAGCAGGTCGATGCCGGACAGGTGCAGGCGGCCCGGCTCGACCCGCTCCAGGCGTACCACCGACTGGCCGATGCCGTTGGGCCGGTGGGTGGCGCGGGTGCTGAACACGCCGACCGCCTGGTTGCCGCCCAGGCGCGGCGGGCGCACCTTCAGCCGCGGCTGCTGCTCCAGCGCCTGGTGGAAGAGAAACAGCAGCCAGACGTGGCTGACCTGCTCCAGCCCCTGCACCGCGTCGCCCTGGTCGAACGGCGGCAGCAGCTCCAGCACGCCGCGCGCGGCCGGCGCCAGCTGCGGCTGGCGGGGGATGGCGAATTTTTCCTTGAAGCAGGAACGGACGAAACCGATCGGGGAAACGCTGTAGGTCATGGCGGCGGCATACGGGTCGGGGGCGGCCATGTTAACCCAGGGGCTCAGCCGAACAGCAGCCACAGGCCCCAGGCGATCAGCAGCAGCCCGCCCAGGCGCGCCAGCCACAGGCCCTGCGGCAGGCACTTCTCCAGCAGCACCCAGGCGCCGAGCGCCGCCACCCACAGCAGGTTCATCACCCCCACCACCAGCAGCAGGCCCATCAGCGCCCAGCAACAGCCCAGGCAGTAGCCGCCATGGGCCAGGCCCATGCGCAGGCCGCCGAGCGCCCCGTCGCGCCAGTTGCCGAGGAAGAACTGCAGCGGCCCGCGGCAGCGCGTCAGGCAGGCCGCCTTGAGCGGCAGCCACTGGTAGAGGCCGGCGCCGAGCAGCAGTAGCGCAGTGAGCTGAGTACTGGCGCTGCGCATCGTGTTGTGCACCAGGCTGAGCTGTTCCAGCCACCACTGCAGCGCGGTGGCGGCAATGGCGAAGACGCTCCACACCAGCAGATAGGCCAGGGCGAACAGCGCCACGGCCAGGTGCCGCCGCGGGGCGGCCAGGCGCCCGCGCAGCAGCGCCTGGTAGAGCAGCAGCGTGGGCAAGGCGCCGGGCAGCATCATGGCGACCATCATCACCGCCCACATGGCGAGCATCAGCAGGGCATCGCCCGGACTCCAGGGCATCGGCATGCCGCTCATCGCCGCATCCGCCATACCGCCCGGCGCGCTCATGGTCAGGGCCATGCGCTGCAGCGCCAGCCAGGCGAGCGCGATCAGCGTCAGCAGGCACAACAGCCACAACGCCTGTTCCGCCGTCAGCGGGCGGCGAGGCACAACCGCGTTCAGGGCTGCACACCCTGGCCGGTGAAGTGCACCCGCGCCAGGTGGCTGTGGCCGCCGCTGGACTCCAGGTGCAGTGCGGCGTGGGTGCTGTGGCTGCCGCTGGCCATCTCCGCCTCGAGGAACTCGAAGCCCTCCGGCAGGACCAGGCGTGCCCGCTGCGGCCTGCCGTCGACTGGGCTGCGGATCGGTTCGCCACTGGCCTGCAGCACGCCGGGGATGTGCAGCGTGGCGAGGCGCGCGTCGACATCGATGCTGAGTTCGATGGGCACGAACAGCGGGTCGAACACCTGGCTCAGGGTGGTGCTGAAGACCTGGAACACATTGGCCCCGGGCTCGCTTTCCTGGCCGGAGAGGATAGTCAGCAGCGCCTGACGCTGCGCGGCGTCGGCGCGCTCGTCGATAAACAGCTGGACGCTGCCGTTACCCTTGTGGATGGGGCCGGGCCAGGCGAAGGTGGCGGCCCAGCACAGGCCGTCCAGGGGCGTGGCCTGGAAATGGCCATGGGCGATGCGCATCGCCACCACCGCCTCGCAGTTGCCGTGGGTGGGCGGGGCGCTGAACTGGCAGGGACAGCCCCAGTTGCAATTGCAGGAAATGAATTCGACGCCTTGCAGGCGCCAGTCGAGGGTGGCCATGAGCGGTCTCCTTCACCTCGAAGGTGAGTCAGATCCCCCATGGCTAATGCTAGTCGAGCATGGCCCGGCGCCAGCAGGCGGTGACCAAAGGCGCTTCGCTAGTCGATCACCCGGCAACCGGCGTCGCGAAAGGGCCCGGCGAAGCGCACCCAGCCTTCGCCGGGGCTCACCTGGGCGCAGGTCAGGTGGCCGTCAGCCTTGCTCTGCCAGAGAAAGAACGGTGCCGGCGCGGCCAGGCAGGCGGCGCTCAGGGCGAGCAGGGCGGTCAGTAGCAGCGTACGCATGGCGATGGTCTCCGCAAGACGAGAGGCAAACCCTAGCATGGTTGTCAGAAGCGTTCCTTCTCGCCCAGGTAGCGCCACTGACCGAGCGGCAGCTTGGCCATGGGCACGCCGCCGATGCGGATGCGCTTCATCGCCAGCACCGTCAGCCCCAGCGCCGCGCACATCTGCCGCAGCTGCTGCGGCTGCGGGTTCTTCAGGGCGAAACGCAGGCGCTGCTCGCTCTGCCAGCTGGCCTTGCACGGCGGGAACTGCACGCCCTTGTGCAGCAGGCCCTTCTTCAGGCGCTCCAGGCCGTTCGGCGCCAGCTCGCCGCTGACCTCCAGCAGGTATTCCTGTTCCAGCTTGTGGCCGTCCTCGCGCAGCTTGCGTTGCGTGCGCCAGTCCTGGCTGAGCACCACCAGGCCGCTGGCGCCGACCTGCAGCGGCAGGCTCTGCTCCTGGCGGAGGAAATGCCCATGCAGCACGCGTTGCGTGTGCGGGTCGTCGCTCCAGTGGTTGACGGCGGCCAGCGACTGCTGGATTCGCGCGTTGTCGGCGTCGGCCGCGCAGTGCAGCAGCAGGGTCACCGGCTCCACCGGATCGAGGCTGGCCTCGGGGTGCAGTTCGACGCGCTGGCCCTCGACCTTGAACTGCGGCGCCTCGACCACCTGGCCGTCGACGCTGACCCAGCCGCCGGTGATGTACAGGTCGGCCTCGCGCCGCGAACAGCCGAACAGTTCGATGACGCGTTTGGACAGGCGGACGGGTTCGCTCATGCGGGGTGGCTCGGCTGGCAAAAGGGCGGCCATTGTAGCGCCCCGCCTGTAGGCATGCGGGGTTATTCGGCAGATGAGTTCGGGTAGTCGTGCGGGCTTTGGTATTCGCGCTTGCGCCCGGTGAACCCCTCGAACAGCGCACGATGGCGCGCCAGGCCGTACTCGTCCTGCCGTATGGGGTACTCGCCGACCCACTGGATTAGGTTGTCGAGCATGGCCTGCTGCTCGGTGGCACTGGCGAACTTCTCCGCCTCCCAGGGGCGCCGTCGGCATTGGGCGATACAGGTATCGACGCCGGGATTGAGGAAGATCAGCTCGTCGCAGTGGGGCAGCGCGGTCTCGATCAGGTCGCCATAGCAGCCTTCGATCACCCAGTGTCGATGTGCCTGGATAAAGCCCATCAGCAATGCCCGGCTTTCGCCAAGCGGTTTGCGCTGAGGCCCCTCGTTCCAGGCGATCTCGTCCAGCGCCAGGCGGGCGACGGCGCGGCCGCCGATCAACTGCCGGGCCAATGTGCTCTTGCCGGCGCCGGCATTGCCCAGCAGCACGATACGCATAGGTGCGTCTCCATTGATTTGGCTCAAGGCAACTCTAAATCGGCCTGGACAGGGCGCGATAGAGCGACTTGTATTGCCGGTGCGAGTTCTTCTCATCAGGCAGGCGGCCGATTCCCCCTCATGGAGAGCCAGGCCAAGGAGCGGTGCATGTCCCTCAAAGTTCAGATGGTCTTCGGCACCCGGCCCGAGGCGATCAAGATGGCGCCGCTGGCGCGGGTACTCAAACACTGGCCGGGGGTCGAGCTGTTCGTCTGCTCCACCGGCCAGCACCGCGAGATGCTGCGCCAGGTGCTCGCCGCCTTCGAGCTGGGGGTGGACGAGGACCTCGACCTGATGACCCAGGGCCAGACCCTCAACGGCCTGGCGCAGCAACTGCTGCTGCGCCTCGATGCCAGCTACGCCCGGGTGCAGCCGGATATCGTCCTGGTCCACGGCGACACCACCACCAGCTTCGTCGCCGCGCTGGCCGCCTTCCACCGGCAGATCGCCATCGGCCACGTCGAGGCCGGCCTGCGCACCGGCAACCTGCGCGCGCCCTGGCCGGAGGAGGCCAACCGCACCCTCACCGGAGTGCTCGCCGACCTGCATTTCGCCCCCACCGACAAGGCCCGCGACAACCTCCTGCGCGAGGGGCGCGCGCCGGCCGATATCGAGGTCACCGGCAATACGGTGATCGACGCCCTGCTGTGGATGCGCGATCACCTGCGCAGCAGCGGCTGGCAGCCGGCGGCCGATTCGCCGTTGGCGGCGCTGGCGGCGGAGCAGCGCCTGGTGCTGATCACCGGGCACCGGCGGGAGAACTTCGGCCAGGGTTTCGAGCAGATCTGCCAGGCCCTGGCCGAGCTGGCCGGGCGCTACCCCGAGGTGCAGTTCGTCTACCCGGTACACCTCAACCCGCAGGTGCAGGGGCCGGTGCGCGGGCTGCTCGGCGGTCTGGCCAACGTCCATCTGGTGGCGCCGCAGGACTACCCACACTTCGTCTGGCTGATGGACCGCGCCTACCTGATCCTCACCGACTCCGGCGGCGTGCAGGAAGAGGCGCCGGCGCTGGGCAAGCCGCTGCTGGTGCTGCGCGAGGTCACCGAACGGCCCTCGGTGCTGGAGGGCGGCACGGTGCGGCTGGTGGGCACCGACCCGGCGCGCATCGTCGCGCAGACCGCGCGCCTGCTCGACGATGCCGAGGCCTACCGGGCGATGAACCGGGTGTTCAGCCCCTATGGCGACGGCCACGCCAGCGAGAAGATCGCCCAGCGCCTGCTGCGCTGGGCCGCAACAGCCAAAACCGAGTGACGCGCGATGAGTCTGGATCTGGTCGACCTGCTGGCCTATGTGCTGTATGCCCTGAAATACCTGGCCATCCTGCTCGCCGCGCTGATGTTCCTGCTCGGCCTGGATGACCTGTTCATCGACCTGGTGTACTGGGGGCGTGCGCTGATCCGCCGCTTTCGCGTCTACGCCGAGCACGAGCGCGCCGACGAGAAGCTGCTCTATGGCACGCCGGAAAAGCCCCTGGCGATCATGGTGCCGGCCTGGCAGGAGGTCGGCGTGGTCGGCGAGATGGCGCGCCTGGCGGCCTCCACCCTGGACTACGAGAACTACCAGATCTTCGTCGGCACCTACCCCAACGACCCCGACACCCAGGCCGACGTCGACGCCGTGTGCCTGCATTACCCCAACGTGCACAAGGTGGTCTGCGCCCGCCCCGGGCCGACCAGCAAGGCCGACTGCCTGAACAACGTGATCGATGCCATCCTGCGCTTCGAGGCCGAGGCGCGGGTGGAGTTCGCCGGCTTCATCCTGCACGACGCCGAGGACGTGATCTCGCCGCTGGAGCTGCGCCTGTTCAACTACCTGTTGCCGAACAAGGACCTGATCCAGGTGCCGGTCTACCCCTATGCCCCGGAGTGGAGCGGCTTCACCGCCGGGCATTACGTCGACGAGTTCGCCGAGAACCACGGCAAGGACGTGGTGGTGCGCGAGGCGCTCACCGGCCAGGTGCCCAGCGCCGGCGTCGGCACCTGCTTCAGCCGCCGCGCCATCGCCGCGCTGCTGGAAGACGGCGACGGCATCGCCTTCGACGTGCAGAGCCTGACCGAGGACTACGACATCGGCTTCCGCCTCAAGGCCAAGGGCATGAAGTGTATCTTCGCCCGCTTCCCGGTCAGCGATCCGAAACTGGCCCTGGCGCAGGAGTCCGGGCTGGGCATGAGCCAGCGCTTCGCCCAGGTGATCTGCGTGCGCGAGCACTTTCCGCGGACCTGGGCGCACGCCATCCGGCAAAAATCGCGCTGGATCACCGGCATCGTCTTCCAGGGCACGCGCAACCTGGGCTGGAGCCCACGGGCGGCGCTCAATTACTTCCTCTGGCGCGACCGCCGCGGGCTGTTCGCCTACCTGCTGAGCTTTCTGGTCAACCTGCTGTTCTTGGTGCTGCTCGCCATGTGGCTGATCGGCCTGTTCAACCCCGAGGCCTGGCATTTTCCCTCGATCCTTTCCGGCAGCCCGCTGCTCAGCACGCTGCTCTGGCTCAACGGCCTGCTGCTGCTCAACCGCCTGTTCCAGCGCGGCTACTTCGTCACCCGCTTCTACGGCATCGGCCAGGGCTTGCTGTCGGTGCCGCGGATGATGTGGAGCAACTTCGTCAACTTCTTCGCCAATGTCCGCGCGCTCAAGCAGGTGTTGGAGATGGGCGACTCGCGCCGGGTGGCCTGGGACAAGACCACCCACGAATTCCCCTCGCTCGGGCAGAGCCCGCAGACGCCGCTGGGCCGGCGCCTGGTCGAACAGGGCCTGATCGGCGAGGCGCAGCTGACCGCGGCGCTGACCAACCCGGTGCGGCGTCGTCTCGGCCGCCAGCTGTTGCTCGACGGCCTGCTCGACAGCCGCCAGCTGGTGCAGGCCCTGGCAGCGCAGCTGGACGAGCCCTGGGCGCCGCTCAACCCCTTCCGCCTCGACCAGCGCCTGATCCGCGCCTTTCCCCGGCGCCTGGCGCTGCGCTATGCGGTGTTGCCGGTGGCGGAGGAGGGCGAGACCCTGGTGCTGGCCAGCGAACGCCTGCTCAGCCAGGTCTCGGTCGGCGCCATCAGTCGCCAGCTCGGTCGTCCGGTGCGCTGGCAGCTGGCGCCGCAGGGGCGGGTGACCCTGGGCCTGCGCCACTGGTATGGCGGCCGCCACAGCAGCGAGGAGAGCCGCGCCATGCTTGCCGCACTGCAGCGCCATGCCGACGACGAGGCCCTGCTGGAGCAGGTGTGCAAGCACCAGGTGCTGTTCGGCGACCTGCTGCAGGTGCGCGGCCTGCTGCCGCCGTCGCTGTTCAACCAGGCGCTGATCGACTTCGACCCGGAGCGGCACTCCCTCGGCCAGCACCTGCTGCAGCGCGGGGTGATCGGCGAGGAGGTGCTGCGGCAGGCGCTGCGCGAACAGGCCGAGGAACAGCACGAGTCCTATCGGCTGGTGGAGGCGCTGGTATGAAGCGCCTGCTCGGTGTGTCCCTGCTCGCCGGTCTGGTCGCCACTGCGGCGATGGCCGCCGAGCCCTTGACCGGCTTCCAGCAGTTTCGCAGCTACCCCTTCCTCGACCGCGCCTACCGCGAGGCCGGCCGCGGCAACTGGGCGGAGGTGGAGCGGCTGATGCGCCATCTGCTCGAGCGCGTGCCGCGCAACGACGAGGCGCGCAGCCTGCTGGTCGAGGCGCTGGCCAAGCAGCGCCGCTACCGCGAGGCCGAGGCGCTGGCCACGCAGCTGAGCGACGGTCACGATGCCCTGCTGGAGCTGCGCCTGACCTGGATCGAGCAGGACCCGCCGGGCACCTCGCTGGTCGAAGCCTGGCTGGCGCAGAGCGAGGGCGACGACCATGTGCGCCTGTGGCAGGCCTACAGCCTCAGCCTGGCCAGGTTCGGCGGCGCCAAGCGTGCACTGGACTGGCTCAACGAGATTCCGCCCAAGGGCGACGACCAGGTGCTGCGCATGGCCCGCGCCAACTGGGCCGAGCGCCTGCGCGACTGGTCCGCCACCGAGCAGCAGCTGGCCGCGCTGGAGGCCGATGGCCGGCTGAGCGAGGACGACTGGCGGCGACTGGCCAATGCCCGCGTGCAACTGCTCGACGAGGCCGGCCTGCAGCGCCTGCTAACGCGGCCGCCGTCGCCGGCGGCGGAGCGGCAGCTACGCCTGGCCATGCTCGATCGCGCCGTCGCCCTGGGGCAGCTGGAGATGGCCAAACGCTGGCTGGCCAGCCTGCCGCCGGCCGACCGCGACAGCGCCGAGCAGCGCGGCCGTCTGTGGGAGCTGGCGCGCCAGGGCGGCGATACGCCGCTGGTGCGCGAACTGGGCGAGCAGCTCGGGCGGCCCTGCCTGGAGACCGCCGAATGGCTGTCGCGTCATGACCCGGGCGCGGCCCTCGAGCAATTGCGCGACTGCCGCGCCGAGGACGATCCGCAGACCTGGCTGGTGCTGGCCCAGCGCCTGCAGGCCGAGGATCTGCTGCAGCGCCAGCGCCTGGCCGAGCCCTGGGACTCGGCGCGTCGCGACAGCCTGCTGGCGCTGTGGCGCGAACAGGGCCGCGGCGACCTGGCCCTGGCCTGGCTGGCGCGTCAGCCGCAGACCCCGGCGGTGCAGCGCCAGCGTGCCGAACTGCTGCAGGCCGCCGGCCAGCGCGAGCAGGCCGAGCGCCTGTGGTTCGACTACTACCGCAGCAGCGGCGACCTGCAGGCGCTGGATCAGGCCAGCTACCTGGCAGTGCAGGCGGGGCGCCACGATGTGGCGCGGCAGTGGCTGGAGCAGGCCTTCGACAGCCGCGGCGGGCGTCTGCCGGCGCCGCTGTTGCAGCGCCTGGCCGGGCTCTATGCCGAGGCCGATGCGCCTCTGGATATGGCGCGCGCCCGGGCGCTGCTGGCGCATCTGGACGGCGACAGCCGTGCCGCGCTGCTCGGCCGCCTGGCCGAAAGCGGCCACTGCGCCTGGGTGCGGGGCGAGATCGCCGATACCACGCGCAACCCTGCCGAGCTGCGCGTGCTCGGCCGCTGCGCCTCGCCGGCGCGTCCCGGCGAGGCGGTGGTCTATTACCAGGCGGCGCTGGCTCAGGGCGATCAGGCCAGTCGCCTGCCGCTGGCCTATGCCCTGGAGGCCGCCGGCGATGCGCCGGCGGCCTGGCGCATCTGGCGCGAGCTGGCGCCGGCGCAACTGGACAACATCGGCCGGCTGACCGCCGCGCGCAGCGCCCTGGGCGCCGGCGAGGCGCAGGCCGCCGAGCGCTACTGGCAGGCGGCGCAGTCGACCAGTGCCGACGACTGGGCCCTGGGGGCAGCCATCGCCCAGGCCGGCGGTGACCTGCCGCTGGCCCTGCAGCGCCAGCGCCTGGCACTGGACCAGCGGCCGCAGGCCGGTCACTACTATGGCGCCGCGGCCACCGCCCAGCTGGCCGGCGACACGCAGCAGAGCACGGCCTGGCTGGCCGAGGCGGCGCGGCTGGAGCCGGCCAACCCGCGTTACAACGCCGACTACGCCATGCGTCTGGCCGCCGCCGAGAGCGCCGAGGAGCGGCGCCGCGCCATTGCCCCGCTGCAGCGTGCGACGCGCGACTATCCCGAGGACTACCGCCTCGGCGAGACCCTGGCCTGGCGTTACGCCGAGGCCGAGGACAGTGTGGCGGCGCGCCTCGAGCTGCGCCGGGTGATCGACCTGGAACAGCACCCGGTGGCCGGCGACGACCAGTACGGCAGCCTGGAGGCGCGGCGCTACCGTCAGCGCCGCGCCCACGAGAGCCTGTCGCGGCGCGACAGCTTCACCCTGGCCAGCGTCTGGTCGCCGGCCGGGGTGGCCACCAACGACATCCTGCGCGACGACGGCAGCCGCGCCGGAGAGAGCCGGCGGGCGGCGTCCAGCAACGTGCAGATGGCCGTCTGGGACCACGCCCTGGGCGCCGAGCCGAGCCGCGCCGGACGCAGCCTGTCGGTCTACGGCCGGGCGCTGCTGGGCGGCGACGGGCGCCACCGCTACGGCCGTTCCCTGGGCACCGGTCTGGGCCTGCGCTATCGGCCGCTCGGCACGCACAACCTCAATCTGTACAGCGAGCTCTATGCGCAGAGCGAACTGGACGACGCCGACTTCGACGGTTTCAGTCTCGGCCAGTGGCTCAATCCGGCCGCGGTGTCCGAGGCGCTCAACGATCACGTGCGCAAGGGCCAGGTCAGCACCGACCTGCTGCTGCGCGCCACCGCCTCCTTCTTCGATCAGGGCGACTGGCGCAACGACTGGCGGGTCGACGAAACGCAGTGGAACGAGCGCTCCCTCTATCTCGACGCCGCCTGGTGGACCCGCGCCGGCGATCATGCCTGGCTGTCGCGCTACCAGCAGGGGCGCACCTACAAGCTGGCCGCGGCCGGCGCGCAGACCCTGATGCCCTACGGTTTCGTCGAGTTCAGCGTGCAGGACCCGCGCAGCCACTGGCGGCAGGACTGGCGCAGCGGCCTCGGCCTGCGCTGGCAGCTGTGGTACGGCGACAGCCGGTACAACGCCTATCCGGCCAACCTCAAGGTCAATGCCGAGTACCAGTGGGGGCTGGGCGGCAACCTGTACGAACGGGCCAGCGGCGTGCTGCTGCGAGTGGAGGTGGATTTCTGATGCGTAGCCTTGTTCTGGCCTTCTGTCTGCTGCTCGTCGCCCAGCTGCACGCCGAGGAGCGCCTGTTCTTTCAGCCGCTGAATGCCGACAGCCGCCTGCAGGAGCAGGCCTGGCGGGATATCTGGCGCGCCAGTGCCGACGCCGGGGTGAAGACCCTGCTGGTGCAGTGGACGGCCTATGGCGAGGCGGATTTCGGCGGCGCCGACGGCTGGCTGGCCAACAGCCTGCGCGCCGCGCAGGAACAGGGCCTGCAGCTGGTGCTGGGGCTGTACATGGACCCGGCCTATTACCAGCGCCAGCGCGAGCTGGACGGCCCGGGCCTGCAGGTCTACTGGCAGTACCAGCTGGGCCTGTCGCTGGCGCACCAGCGGCTGCTGCGCGAGCAGTGGCAGTTGCCGGTGGCCGGCTGGTACCTGCCGCTGGAGTTGGACGACGTGCAGTTCCTGGCCGGCGAGCGGCGCCGGGTGCTGCGCCGCCAACTGCAGGATTTCGCCGCCCAGCTCGACGCGCCGCTGCACCTGAGCGCGTTCAGCGCCGCGCGCCTGAGTCCGAACGCCTATGCGGCCTGGCTCGGCGACTTGCAGGCGCTGGGCATCTCGGTCTGGTGGCAGGACGGCGAGGGCACCGCCAGCCTGGCGACGCCGGTGCGCCGCGCCTATGGCCAGGCACTGCCCTGCAGCATCGGCATCGTCCGCGAAGTCTTTCGCCAGACCAGCGCAGACGGCCAGCCGTTTCGCGCCGAGCCGGCCGAACCGCAGCGGCATTACTCCGGCTGTCATGCCGATGCCGTGTTCTCGCTGCGTTATCGCCCCTGGGGCGCGCCGCTCAGGGACAGTGCGCACTAGCGCTGCATCAGCCGGGTGGCCAGCGCCCCTGACGGCGCAGGCGGCGCAACACCCAGCGCCGGTAGGTCCACGACAGCAGCGGGCGCAGGCCGGGCAGGGCCAGCAGCCAGGCCAGCGGGCGCAGGCGCGCAGTGCGTTGCAGCAGCAGGATGTAGGCGTCCAGCTCGCGGTGGATGCGGCCCTGTTCGTCCGCCACGTGCAGTTCGCTCAGTGCCGCTTGCGGGTCGATGCCGGCGGCGCGCAACTCCTCGTCGCGGCCACTGATATCCAGCCACTGCACGCTGTCGGCGGGCTGGTCGCTGAGGCGTTCGTAGCGGCGGCGGTCGGCGACACAGCGCGGACAGGCACCGTCGTAATAGACCTTGATCGGCATGGTGGCGAAGCGGTGAGGAACCTGCCGTTGAGTATAGGCCTGCAGAAATGACAAGCCCCGCTCGGGGCGGGGCTTGGCGGTGCGGTGCAGGCTTAGATCAGTTCGCCCCACATGTCGTACTCATCGGCATCGACGATGCGCACGCGCACCTTGTCGCCCGGCTTGACCGCGGTGGAGTCGATAAACACGCTGCCGTCGATCTCCGGGGCGTCGGCCCAGGAACGGGCCACGGCGCCTTCGCCGTCCACTTCGTCGACCAGCACGTCCATCTCCAGGCCGATCTTGGCCTGCAGGCGCGCGCTGCTGATCGCCTGCTGGTGGGCCATGAAACGCTCCCAACGCTGCTGCTTGATCTCGTCCGGCACAGGTTCGAGATCCATGTCGTTGGCCGGGGCGCCGTCGACCGGGCTGTACTGGAAGCAGCCGACGCGATCGAGCTGGGCTTCGCTGAGCCAGTCCAGCAGGTACTGGAAGTCTTCCTCGGTCTCGCCGGGGAAGCCGACGATAAAGGTGGAGCGGATGGTCAGCTCGGGGCAGATCTCGCGCCATTTCTTGATCCGCGCCAGGGTCTTGTCCTCGAAGGCCGGGCGCTTCATGGCCTTGAGCACTTTCGGGCTGGCATGCTGGAAGGGGATGTCCAGGTAGGGCAGCAGCTTGCCGGCGGCCATCAGCGGGATCACGTCGTCGACGTTGGGGTAGGGGTAGACGTAGTGCAGGCGCACCCACACGCCCATCGCCGACAGCGCCTCGCACAGTTCGAGCATGCGCGTCTTCACCGGCTGGCCGTTCCAGAAGTCCAGCTTGTACTTGAGGTCGACGCCGTAGGCGCTGGTGTCCTGGCTGATCACCAGCAGTTCCTTGACGCCGGCCTTGACCAGGCGCTCGGCCTCGGAGAGCACGTCGCCGACCGGGCGGCTGACCAGCTTGCCGCGCATCGAGGGGATGATGCAGAAGCTGCAGCTGTGGTTGCAGCCCTCGGAAATCTTCAGGTAGGCGTAGTGGCGCGGGGTGAGCTTGATGCCCTGCGGCGGTACCAGGTCGATCAGCGGGTTGTGCTCGGTTTTCGGCGGGACCACCTCGTGCACGGCGTTGACCACCTGCTCGTACTGCTGCGGGCCGGTGACGGCCAGCACGCTGGGGTGCACGTCGCGGATGCTGTCTTCGGCCACGCCCATGCAGCCGGTGACGATCACCTTGCCGTTCTCGGCGATGGCCTCGCCGATGGCATCCAGCGATTCGGCCTTGGCGCTGTCGATAAAGCCGCAGGTGTTGACCACTACCACGTCGGCATCCTGGTAGGTCGGCACGATCTCGTAACCTTCCATGCGCAGCTGGGTCAGGATGCGTTCGCTATCGACCGTGGCCTTGGGGCATCCCAGAGAAACGAAGCCGACTTTCGGTGTGGCGGTGGACATGCGGGCTAACCTCGATGGGCGCCCCGGGGGCGCCGCTGATCAAAAAGTGCGCAATTCTAGCGGCGGATCGGGCACTTGACCAGAGGCGCCTGGTCTTCAGTTGCGTTTGGGCAGCATGCGGACCAGGGTGTTGTCGCCGCCTATATAGTGGTGCAGCAGTCCGGCCGCGGCGTGCAGGCCGATCAGCCAGTAGCCGGCAGTGCCGGCCAGCTCATGCAGTTCCTTGAATTGTCCGACCAGCTCCTTGTTCGGGCCGATCAATGCCGGCAGCTCGAGGCCGAAGAAGGGGACGGGCTTGCCGGCGGCACTAAGGATCAGCCAGCCGACCAGCGGCGTGCCGATCATCAGGGCGTACAGGGCGACATGCATCAGTTTCGCGGGTACGGCTTGCCAGGCGCTTAGCGCCGGCTCGATCTTCGGCGCCGGGGCGATCACGCGAGCCAGCAGGCGCAGCCAGACCAGGGCCAATACGCTCAGGCCGAGCATGAAATGCCATTGCTTGAGCAGCTCGCGGGCGTCGCTGCCCTTGGGGAAATTGCCTTTGAGTTCGATGCAGGCGTAGACGGCGGCGATCAGGATCAGCATCAGCCAGTGCAGGCCGATGGACAGGCTGCCATAGCGGGACGGGGTGTTCTTCCAGTTCATCAGGGCGTTCCTCTGTCGATAACCTGCGTCTTCTGCAGGTACGGTAAGGGTATGCCCGTCTTGCTTAAGGGAAGCTGAGGAAGATCAACGGCGGAAACGAAAAAGGCCACTCGTTTGAGTGGCCTTTTTCTGAAGGTGGTTGCGGGAGCAGGATTTGAACCTACGACCTTCGGGTTATGAGCCCGACGAGCTACCAGACTGCTCCATCCCGCGCCGATGATTCTACGCCTGATTTAAATGCTGTCAATCGGTTTGTTTGTTTTAATCGACTGAGTCAATTGAAGGCGCAAACAAAAAGGCCACTCGCTTGAGTGGCCTTTTCGATGTTTGGTTGCGGGAGCAGGATTTGAACCTACGACCTTCGGGTTATGAGCCCGACGAGCTACCAGACTGCTCCATCCCGCGTCTGTGGGTCGGCATTCTACCGTCGGCTGCGCCGCTGTCAACCATGTATTTGAAGAAAACTGTTTTCAACTCAGGTGCTTAGCGTTAAACAGCTGTTAGATTTCAGGGCCTAGGCCAGGCCGGGCAAGGCTTACAAGGGTGTCGTGCGCCAGATGATCCACGTCGACTGTGCATCCCTTATCCGAGTGTTTTTGGCGTCCCACTGGTGGTCGACTGGGTGTTTTGTGTCCGTTAGCGTTCGCAGGCGTGCGGGTCCAGCAGTGGAAAAAGCGGGTATTCACGCGGGGTTCGTAAACCGCCAGGAGATACCCTACTGGACGACAGGCAGCGTATATGGGCGCAGACGGAGTTCGCCCGTGCGCTTGCGGTGGAGGGGAGCATCCGCTCCCTGGAGATATTGACGCAGTGGGCAAGGCACTATCGCGAACGTTTCCTGCATTCAGGCGGGTGGCATGAAGTCCTGGGAGCCACCGACGAACTGCTGCGGCAAGACATGCCTTCAACCACGCCCTATCACCTGCAAAGCGCCTATGTGGCGCTACGCGCACTGGTGTAGGACGCTGTTTGCCAGCGATGCCGTGCTTGGCCTGTTGCTTCACTCCCAGAGATCGCTATTCTGGCCAGCCCAGGCTGACAAGTAGCTTTGTTCTGCCACCCGTTCTTCGGTTGATCAATGGCTCTGGCGTCGTCCGACCTAGAGAATCCAGCCGAGAAAACAGAGGGTGTTGAAGCGGCTATCGGATGGCGTTCTCCTTTGGTTTGTACAAGTAAAATCAATAGCTTATGAATCAAAGGAAAATCATCCACATCGACTGCGACTGCTTCTATGCCGCCATCGAGATGCGCGACGACCCGAGCCTGGCCAATCGGCCGCTGGCGGTGGGCGGCTCAGCCGAACGGCGCGGGGTGATCGCCACCTGCAACTACGAGGCGCGCGCCTACGGCGTGCGCTCGGCGATGTCGTCGCGGCATGCGCTGAAGCTGTGCCCGGACCTGTTGATCGTCAAGCCGCGCTTCGAGGCGTACCGCGCCGCGTCGCGGGAGATTCATGGCATCTTTCGCCAGTTCACCGACCTGATCGAGCCGCTATCGCTGGACGAGGCCTACCTCGACGTCAGCGACTCGGCGCATTTCGCCGGCAGCGCCACCCGTATCGCCCAGGAGATCCGCCGGCGCGTGGCGCAGGAGCTGCACATCACGGTGTCGGCCGGAGTGGCGCCGAACAAGTTCCTGGCCAAGATCGCCAGCGACTGGCGCAAGCCCAACGGGCTGTTCGTCATCACGCCCGACCAGGTCGAGGATTTCGTCGCGGCGCTGCCGGTAAGCAAGCTGCACGGCGTCGGCAAGGTCACCGCGGACAAGCTGGCGCGCCTGAGGATTCGCACCTGCCTGGATCTGCGCGACTGGAACAAGCTGGCGCTGGTGCGCGAGTTCGGCAGTTTCGGCGAGCGCCTGTGGCGCCTGGCCCACGGCATCGACGAACGTGCGGTGCAGGTGGACAGCCGCCGTCAGTCGCTCAGTGTCGAGCACACCTATGACCAGGATCTGCCCGACCTGGACAGCTGCCTGGCAAAGCTGCCGGCGCTGCTGGAGGAGATGAACGGGCGCCTGCAGCGGCTGGATGCCAGCTACCGACCGGACAAACCCTTCGTCAAGGTCAAGTTCCACGACTTCACCCAGACCACCCTGGAGCAGGCCGGCGCCAGCCGCGATCTGGACAGCTATCGACAGCTGCTGAGCAATGCCTTCGCCCGCGGCGGCAAGCCGGTGCGTCTGCTCGGGGTAGGGGTGCGCTTGCACGATCTGCGCGGGCGGCAGGAGCAGCTGGAGCTGTTCGCGTAGCTCGGATGCAATCCGGGAGTTCCTTGGGGCAACCGCCCCGGATTGCATCCGGGCGACGCCGTCATTCCGCCCAGAGACGAATCGGCTTGCCGGTCGCCGGCCACAGCTGCAGTTGGCCGATGGCGTTGAAATCCCAACGCTGCACCTGGCCGATGGCGTCGAGGAAGCGCTGTTCCTGTTCCATCAGCGCGGGGGCGCACAGCTTGCGGGTGCTGCCGGGGCGCTCGAAGGCGAGTGCATTGCCCTGCAGCTGATAGCCGGCGAACCAGTGGTTGCAGCCGGCATGGCCGTGGGCGCGGCCGTCGGCGGCGAAGGTGATGGTCAGGTGGCTGCGGTCGATCAGCGGGCGTTCGCCGATCCACTCCACCTGGTAGCTGCGCTCGGTCTCCAGTTGCGGCGCGTCGCTGGCGCAGCCGCCCAGGGCGGCAGCGAGCAGGGCGAGGGGCAGGGCGCGGGGCATGATTTCAGTCCTCCTGACAGGTGGGGCACAGGTGCTGGCCATCAAGCTTGCGCCAGCCCAGTTCGGCGATACGGGCCTCGGCGGCCGGCGCCTGGGCGGCCTTGCCCAGGGCGGCGTCGACGGCGAATTCGAAGTCCAGTTGCTTGCCACAGCCGTCGCAGTTCACCTGCCAGTTGTGGATGGCCAGCTCCTTGAACTGCGGGCCCTTGCACACCGCCAGCCACTGGCCGGGCGGGTTGATCAGGTGACGGACCTTTTCCACGTCCAGGCGCATATGCAGGTCGCGGCTGCCCTTGAGGGTGACCAGCAGGCTGTCGCCGGCCTGGATCGAGCCGCCGTTGCCGGTGACCTGATAGCGGCCCGGCGCCAGGGCGCGGCACTCGGTGAGGGTGTGCTGGGGGGTGAGCAGGGAATAACGGAAATCGTGTTCGGCCATGGGTCCTCCGGATCAGCCGGCATGCTATCACGCGCCGGCCCTGACCTCATTGCACGGGCGGCCGGCGGCCCAGGCGGCGATATTGTCCAGGGTGGTGCGGGCGATGGCGGCCAGCGCCTCCTGGGTGAGGAAGGCCTGGTGGGCGGTGACGATGACGTTGGGGAAGGTCAACAGGCGCGCCAGCACGTCGTCCTGCAGCGGCAGGTCGGAGCGGTCTTCGAAGAACAGTTCGGACTCTTCCTCGTAGACGTCCAGGCCCAGGTAGCCGAGCTGACCGCTCTTCAGCGCGCCGATCAGCGCCGGGGTGTCGACCAGCGCGCCGCGGCCGGTGTTGATCAGCATGGTGCCGCGCTTCATCTGCGCCAGGCGCGCGGCATCGATCAGGTGATGGCTGCTGGCGGTCAGCGGGCAGTGCAGGCTGAGGATGTCGCTCTGGCTTATCACCTCGTCGAGCGGCGCCTGGCGCGCGCCGATGGCATCGAGTCCGGTCACCGGCAAGGGGTCGTGGATCAGCACCCGGCAGCCGAAGCCGGCCATGATGCGGGCGAAGCTCAGGCCGATCTTGCCGGCACCGATCACGCCGACGGTCTTGCCGTGCAGGTCGAAACCGGTCAGCCCGTGCAGGGAAAAATCGCCCTCGCGGGTGCGATTGAAGGCGCGGTGGATGCGCCGATTCAGCGCCAGGATCAACGCCACCGCATGCTCGGCCACCGCATGCGGCGAGTAGGCCGGCACCCGCACCACGCGCAACCCCAGGCGTTCGGCGGCCTTGAGATCGACATGGTTGTAGCCGGCCGAGCGCAGGGCGATCAGCCGCGTGCCGGCGGCGGCCAGGTGCTGCAGCACCGGCGCCGAGAGCTCGTCGTTGATAAAGGCGCAGACCACCTCGCAGCCGCTTGCCAGTGCCGCGCTGGCTGCGGTCAGGCGCGCCTCGTGGAACTGCAGCTGCCAGCCATCCGGGCGCGCGGCGGCGAGGAAGCTGTCGCGGTCGTAGGTCTTGCTGCTGAACAGACAGATGCGCATGCGGGCTCCTCAGGCGCTTTGCGCGGCGATCTCGGTCAGCCGGGCGATCGCCGCATCCAGTTCGTCGAGGGCGCGCTGGGCGCCCGGGTCATCCTGCTTGAGCAGGGTTTCGCTGCGCTGGCAGGCGGCGCGCAGTTGCGGCACGCCGCAGTAGCGGGTGGCGCCGTGCAGGCGGTGGACCCGCTCGATCAGCGCGCTGCGCTCGCCGGCTTCGCGGGCCTGGCGGATGGCCTGGCGGTCGCCGGGCAGCCCGGCCAGCAGCATGTTCAGCATGTCGGCGGCGAGGTCAGCCTTGCCGGCGGCCAGGCGCAGGCCTTCCTCGGCGTCGAGCACCTGCGGCTGCGCCGAGGTGACGGGGGCCTCGAGGGGCTTCGCCGCGGGCTGGTTGCGCAGGCTCAGGCCGGTCCACTTGAGCACCACCTGGGCCAGCTGACGTTCGCTGATCGGCTTGGTCAGGTAGTCGTCCAGGCCGCTTTGCAGCAGGATGCGCTTCTCGTTGGCCAGGGCGTGGGCGGTCAGCGCGACGATGGGGGTGGCGCTGCGGCCCTGTTCGCTTTCCCACTGACGGATCGCCTCGGTGGCCTGGCGGCCGTCCATGCCCGGCATCTGCACGTCCATGAACACCAGGTCGAAACTGCCGCGCTGCACCGCCTCGATGGCGGCATAGCCGCTGTCCACCGCGCTGACCTGGGCACCCAGATCGTCGAGCAGGGTCTGCACCAGCAGCAGGTTGGCCGGGTTGTCGTCGACGCAGAGGATCTGCGGGCGACGGCTGCTGGCCAGGTTCGCGGGCTCGCTGACCGGGCGTTGCGGGCAGGCCAGCTCGATCAGCGCCTTGTGCAGCTTGCGCGTGCACGGCGGCTTGGCCTGCAGCTGGGTGTAGGCATCGGGCAGCGATTCGTGGAACAGCCCCAGCTCGGTGGTGGGGCACAGCACCAGGGCCTTGCAGCCGAGGCGGTCGAGGTCCCAGATGCGCTGGCCGAGGGCATCGGCCGGCAGCTGGGCGGCGGTGATGCCGAGCACCGCCAGGCTCAGCGGGCGTTCGCGCTGCTGCTGGCTGGCCACGGCGTCGAGCAGCTGGCCCAGGTCGGCGAAGCTTTCCACCTCCAGGCCGCAGTCTTCCAGTTGATGGGCCAGGGCCTGGCGCGCCAGTTCGTGGCTTTCCAGCACCGCCACGCGGCGGCCCTGCAGCGGCGCGCGCGGCAGGTCGTCGGCGTCGTCGCGGGCCTTGGGCAGGGTCAGGCTGACCCAGAATTCCGAGCCTTCGCCCGGCGTGCTGTCGACGCCGATCTCGCCGCCCATCTGCTCGATCAGGCGCTTGGAAATCACCAGGCCCAGGCCGGTGCCGCCGGCCTGGCGGCTGAGCGAGTTGTCGGCCTGGCTGAAGGCCTGGAACAGCGCGCGCAGGTCCTCGTCGGACAGGCCGATGCCGGTGTCCATCACGCTGATGCGCAGCTGGGCACGGTCGGCGCTCTCGTCCTCGACCATGGCGCGCATGACGATGGTGCCTTCGCGGGTGAACTTGATGGCGTTGCTCACCAGGTTGGTCAGCACCTGTTTCAGCCGCAGCGGGTCACCGCGCAGGGCCAGCGGGGTGTCGCGGTAGATCAGGCTGACCAGCTCCAGCTGCTTCTCGTGGGCGGCGGGGGCGAGGATGGTCAGGGTGTCCTGCAGCAGGTCGCGCAGGTTGAAGGGGATGGATTCGAGCACCAGCTTGCCGGCCTCGATCTTGGAGAAGTCGAGCACCTCGTTGATGATGCCGAGCAGGCTGTCGGCGGACTTCTCGATGGTCGCCAGGTAGTCCTGCTGGCGCGGGCTGAGCTCGCTCTTCTGCAGCAGGTTGGTGAAGCCGAGGATGCCGTTGAGCGGGGTGCGGATCTCGTGGCTCATGTTGGCGAGGAACTCGGACTTGATGCGGCTGGCCTCCAGGGCCTCCTTGCGCGCGAAGTCCAGCTCGATGTTCTGGATCTCGATGGTCTCCAGGTTCTGCCGCACGTCCTCGGTGGCTTGCTCGATGCTGTGCTGCAGTTCTTCCTGGGCGTTCTGCAGGGCCTCGGCCATGCGGTTGATGCCGGCGGCCAGCTCGTCCAGCTCAACGCTGCCCAGCGGCGGCAGGCGGGTTTCCAGGTGGCCGTCCTTGAGCTGGGCGACCCCAGCCTTGATCGCGCGCAGCGGGCCGTTGATGCTGCGGCTCATGCGCAGGGCGAGCAGGGCGGTGACGCCGAGGCCGCCGACGATCAGCAGCAGGCTGGCGAACAGGCTGCGGTAGCCGCTGAGCAGGGTGCCCTGGTGCGACAGCTCCAACTCGACCCAGCCGAGCAGTTCGGCGCTGCGCTCGTCGCCGGAGTCGTCGCTGAGGGCCAGGTGCTGGTCGTACACCGGCAGCAGAAAACGCGTGGCGTCCTGGCCACTGAGGCGGCTGAGCCCGGGTTGGTCGTTCGGCACCGGGTTGAGCATGCTCGGCCCGGCATGCGCCAGCGGCGCGCGTTCGGCGGCGAGGAAGCTCACCGCGCGCACGTCCGGGTGCTCCAGCGACTGCCGGGCGATGCGTTCGAGCAGCGGTTTGTTCTGCTGCTGCAGGGCCGGCGCGGCCAGCGGCGCGAGGTGCTCGACCAGCATCTCGCCGCGCTGCAGCAGCTGCGCCTGCAGCCCGGACAGCTGCACCCAGGTGAAGTAGCCGCCGAGCACCAGCGCCAGCAGGCTGGTGGGCAGCAGGGTGAGCAGCAGCACGCGGCCCTTGATGCCTAGATCCTTGAACACGCCTGGTCTCCTTTATGACGTCTGGGCAGTGTAGCGATTCGCTGCCGAGGAATCTGTAGATGAGTGGTCCGGGTTTAGTAGGTAGAATTGTTCGCATTCGTTTTTTCGGTCGTTCGCCATGCTGTCCACCGCCCATCCCGCCGCCCGCATCCTCGCCGTCGAAGACGACCCGCTGCTCGCCAGCCACCTGCAGGCCCACCTGCAGGGCTGCGGCTACCGCGTCACCCTCAGCCGTGACGGCAGCGAGGGGTTGCGTCTGGCCGAGAGCGAGGACTTCGACCTGATCCTGATGGACATCCTGCTGCCCGGCACCAACGGCCTGGACGCCCTGCAGCAGCTGCGCCGGCGGCGCGGCGTGCCGGTGCTGCTGATGTCGGCGCTGGGCGACGAGCCCCATCGCATCGCCGGCTTCAGCCAGGGCGCCGACGACTTCCTGCCCAAGCCGTTCAGCCTCGGCGAACTCAGCGTGCGCATCGAGGCGATCCTGCGCCGGGTCGCCTACGAGCGGCGCGAGCCGTCGCCGCGCGAATCGGCCGACGCCCTGTGGTTCGACGAGGACCGCTGCGACGTGGCGCTGGCCGGCCACTGGGCGGGCCTGACCCCCAGCGAGTACCGGGTGCTGGAGCTGCTCTGGCGGCACCGCGACGAGGCGCTGAGCAAGCCCTTCCTCTATCAGCAGGCGCTGCGCCGCGGCTACGCCCAGCACGATCGCAGCCTGGACATGCACGTCAGCCATATCCGCCGCAAGCTGCAGACCATCGGCTACCAGGGCGGGCGGGTGGAAACGGTGTGGGGCCGGGGCTACATGCTGGCGCGGGCGGGCGCATGAGGCTGCCGGGACGGCACTCGCTGCTGTGGAAGCTGACCGGCGCGCTGGCGCTGTTCTGCCTGCTGCTGGTCAGCCTGCATGTCGATTTGGAGCGCCTGTTCATCCAGGCCACCTCGCGTCTGCCGGCCTCGACCAAGGCGCTGCTGCGCGCCTATGGCCAGGAGGCCGAGGCCGCCTGGCGCGAGGCGGGGGCGAGTGGGATCGATGCCTTCCTGGCGCGCCTGCGCGAGCGCGAGCAGGTCTGGGCGGCGGTGGTCGACGGGCAGCAGCGCGCCCTGTCGTCGCAGGCGCTGGACGGGGACGAGCGCGCGCGGCTGGACTTCGTGCGCCGTCTCGACTGGCTGGTGGGGCGACCCGGCGGTACGCCGACCTTCTATGTGCCGTTCAGCGACGGCGAATCGCGCCTGGTGATGGAGCTGCCCCAGCGCCTGAACCCGCGCCAGCACCTCGAACTGTGGAACCTGCTGCTGCAGCGGATAGTGCCGGCAGTGCTCGCGGTGCTGCTCGGCGTGCTGCTCTATCGCCTGCTGATCGCCCCGCTGGCGATCCTGCGGCGCCAGGCCAACGCCCTGCACGCCGACGATCTCAGCGCGCGGGCCGGCGACGTGGCGCGGCGCCGCGACGAGCTGGGCGAGCTGGCCCGTGCCTTCGACCACATGGCCGAGCGCCTGCAGGCCACGGTGTCGCTGCAGCGCCAGCTGCTGCGCGACCTCTCTCACGAGTTGCGCACCCCGCTCAGCCGCCTGCGGGTGGCCGGCGAGAGCGGCCAGGATGCCGAGCAGCTGAGCCAGCGCGTGCTGCAGGAGGTCGACGGCATGCAGCGCCTGGTGGCCGATACCCTGGAGCTGGCCTGGCTGGACACCGAGCGCCCGCGGCTGAGCGCCGAGCAGGTCGAGCTGGCCGCGCTGTGGGATGTGCTGGCGGAGAACGTGCGGTTCGAGAGCGGCTGGTCCGGCGCACGGCTGCGCTACGAGGTGGCGGGCGACTGCCGCCTGCACTGCAACCTCAATGCCCTGGCCCAGGCCCTGGAGAACGTGCTGCGCAACGCCGTGCGCCATTCGCCGGCCGGCGGCACGGTGCGTCTCGGCGGGCGCCGCGAGGGCGCCTGCTGGCACCTGTGGCTGAGCGACGAGGGCCCCGGCGTGGCCGAGGCGCAGCTGGAGGCGATCTTCCTGCCCTTCACCCGCCTCGACGGTTCGCGCCCCGGCGACGGCGGTTTCGGCCTCGGCCTGAGCATCGCCCGCAGCGCCATCGCCGGGCAGGGCGGGCGCATCTGGGCGGAAAACGGCGCGCCCGGGTTATGCGTGCATTTTCAGCTGCCGGCCGCCTGAGCCCGGGGGCCTTGCGCGCCTCTGCAGCGTCTCGCGCGACAGCATGGCGTGATGCCGTCGCGGGTTAGGCGTATCATGATGGCCCTTCGCGGCAGTCCGGATTCGAGCGACCCATGACCCTGCACTTTCCCACCATCGCCGATTGCGTCGGCAACACCCCGCTGGTGCGCCTGCAGCGCCTGCCGGGCGACACCTCCAACACCCTGCTGGTCAAGCTGGAAGGCAACAACCCGGCCGGTTCGGTCAAGGATCGTCCGGCGCTGTCGATGATCACCCGCGCCGAGCTGCGCGGCGACATCCAGCCCGGCGACACCCTGATCGAGGCCACCAGCGGCAACACCGGCATCGCCCTGGCCATGGCGGCGGCGATCAAGGGTTACAAGATGATGCTGATCATGCCCGACAACATGAGCGCCGAGCGCAAGGCGGCGATGACCGCCTACGGCGCCGAGCTGGTGCTGGTGAGCAAGGAAGACGGCATGGAAGGCGCCCGCGACCTGGCCGAGAGCCTGCAGCGCGGCGGTCGCGGCAAGGTGCTCGACCAGTTCGGCAACGGCGACAACCCCGAGGCCCACTACGTCGGCACCGGCCCGGAAATCTGGCAGCAGACCGACGGGCGCATCACCCACTTCATCAGCTCGATGGGCACCACTGGCACCATCATGGGCGTGTCGCGCTACCTCAAGGAGCAGAACCCGGCGGTGCAGATCGTCGGCCTGCAGCCGCAGGAAGGCTCGGCCATCCCCGGCATCCGCCGCTGGCCGCAGGAATACCTGCCGAAGATCTACCAGGCCGAGCGCGTCGACCGCGTCATCGACATGGCCCAGGTCGAGGCGGAAACCGTGATGCGTCGCCTAGCGCGGGAAGAGGGGATCTTCTGCGGCGTGTCCTCCGGCGGTGCGGTGGCGGCCATGCTGCGCCTGTCGCGCGAGGTGGAGAACGCGGTGATGGTGGCAATCATCTGCGACCGCGGCGACCGCTACCTGTCCACCGGCGTCTACGACGAACCCGCGGCAGAGCACTAATTCATGGCCAAACGCAGCTCCGGTCTGCGCTTTCAACCCAGTGGCGGCAGCCGCGCTCCCCAGGTGCCGGTGGGCAAGAAGCAGCAACTGAGCATCGAGCGCCAGGCCGGCGACGGTCGCGGCATCGCCTTCGACGGCGGACGCACCTGGTTCGTCAGCGGCGCCCTGGCCGGCGAGCGCGTCGAGGCCAGGGTGCTGGCCGCGCGCAGCCAGACCGTCGAGGCGCGCGCCGAACGCATCCTCGCGCCCAGCGCCGCGCGGCGTCAGCCGCCCTGTGCGCATGCCGGGCGTTGCGGCGGCTGCAGCCTGCAGCACATGCCCCATGCCGATCAGCTCGCCCTGAAACAGCGCACCCTGGCCGAGCAGCTCGCCCGCCTCGGCGGCGTGCAGCCGGACGAATGGGCGGCGCCGCTGGTGGGGCCGGAATTCGCCTACCGCCGCCGCGCGCGCATCGCCGTGCGCTGGGACGCCAAGGCGCGCCAGCTGCAGGTGGGTTTTCGCGCCGAGGCCAGCCAGGAGATAGTCGCGATCGACGACTGCGTGGTGCTGGTACAGCCCTTGCAGCCGATTCTGCGCGGTCTGCCGGCGCTGCTGCGGCAGCTGGGCAAGCCGCAGGCGCTGGGGCATGTCGAGCTGTTCAGCGGCAGCGCCGAGGCGCTGTTGCTGCGCCACACTGCACCGCTCGATCAAGCCGACCTGCTGCTGCTGCGTGTCTTCTGTGCCGAGCACGGCGCGCAGCTGTGGCTGCACGGCGAGGGCGAGCCGCAGGCTGATCAGGCCGGCGCCGAGCTGGGCTTTGCCCTGGAGCGCTGGCAGCTGCAACTGGCCTATCGGCCGGGAGATTTCGTCCAGGTCAACGGTCCGGTCAACGAGGCGATGGTCGCCCAGGCGCTAGACTGGTTGGCAGTGCGGCCCGGTGAACGGGTGCTGGATCTGTTCTGCGGCCTGGGCAATTTCGCCCTGCCGCTGGCGCGCCAGGCCGCCGAGGTGGTGGCGGTGGAGGGCGTTGAGACTATGGTCGCGCGCGCCGCGGCCAACGCCGCCGGCAACGGCCTGGACAACGCGCACTTTTTCCGTGCCGACCTGTCCAAGCCGCTGGCCGACGAGGCCTGGGCCGGCGGCGGTTTCGCCGCGGTGCTGCTCGATCCGCCGCGTGACGGCGCGCTGCAGGCGGTGCGCGGGATGACGGCGCTGGGCGCGCGACGCCTGGTCTATGTCTCCTGCAACCCGACCACCCTGGCGCGTGACGCCGCCGAGCTGGCGCAGCAGGGCTACCGCCTGCGCCGTGCCGGGATTCTCGACATGTTTCCGCAGACCGCGCATGTCGAGGCCATGGCCCTGTTTGAGAAACCCTAGGCTGCGGCCCGGGGCACGAGGGATGCGCAGGACGCGCGTGCTTTCAGTTAATCCGACCGGTTCGCAGAAACCGGCGACTGCTCGGCGCACCTTGGGCGCGCCGTAGGGAAGGTAAGACGATGGTTCAGGTGAGAGCGCACCAGCCGATCAACGACGACGGCAGCATCAACCTCGAGGCCTGGCTCGACCATGCCGCGAGCGTCGATCCGGCGCTGGATCGCGAGGCCCTCAAGGAGGCCTGCGAATTCGCCCGCGATGTCGAGCAACAGGCCAATCCCACGCAGAACCTGTGGGTCGAGGGCACCTCCAGTTTCCGCGTCGGCCTGGAGATCGCCGAGATTCTCGCCGACCTCAAGCTCGACCAGGATTCGCTGGTGGCCGCGGTGCTCTACCGCGGCGTGCGCGAGGGCAAGGTGACCCTGGCTGCGGTGCACCAGCGCTTCGGCCCGGTGGTGGCCAAACTGATCGAGGGCGTGCTGCGCATGGCGGCGATCAGCGCCTCGCTCAACCCGCGCGATTCCCTGGTGCTCGGCTCGCAGGCGCAGGTGGAGAACCTGCGCAAGATGCTGGTGGCCATGGTCGACGACGTGCGCGTGGCGCTGATCAAGCTGGCCGAGCGCACCTGCGCGATCCGTGCGGTCAAGGAAGCCGACGAGGAGAAGCGCCAGCGCGTGGCGCGCGAGGTGTTCGACATCTACGCGCCGCTGGCCCACCGCCTCGGCATCGGCCATATCAAGTGGGAGCTGGAGGACCTGTCGTTCCGCTACCTGGAACCGGTGCAGTACAAGCAGATCGCCAAGCTGCTGCACGAACGGCGCCTGGATCGCGAGCAGTACATCAACGACGTGATGAACCAGCTGCGCGCCGAACTGGAGGCCACCGGGATCAAGGCCGACATCAGCGGGCGGGCCAAACACATCTATTCGATCTGGCGCAAGATGCAGCGCAAGGGCCTACAGTTCAGCCAGATCTACGACGTGCGCGCGGTGCGCGTGTTGGTGCCGGAGGTGCGCGACTGCTACACCGCCCTCGGCATCGTGCACACCCTGTGGCGGCACATTCCCAAGGAGTTCGACGACTACATCGCCAACCCCAAGGAGAACGGCTACCGCTCGCTGCACACCGCGGTGCTCGGCCCGGAGGGCAAGGTGCTGGAGGTGCAGATCCGCACCCACGCCATGCACGAGGAGGCCGAGCTGGGCGTGTGCGCGCACTGGCGCTACAAGGGTACCGACGTCAAGTCCGGCTCCAACCACTACGAGGAGAAGATCTCCTGGCTGCGCCAGGTCATCGAGTGGCACGAGGAACTGGGCGATATCGGCGGCCTGGCCGAGCAGCTGCGCGTCGACATCGAGCCGGACCGGGTCTACGTGTTCACCCCCGACGGCCACGCCATCGACCTGCCCAAGGGCGCCACGCCGCTGGATTTCGCCTACCGCGTGCACACCGAGATCGGTCACAACTGCCGCGGCGCCAAGATCAACGGGCGCATCGTGCCGCTCAACTACAGCCTGCAGACCGGCGAGCAGGTGGAGATCATCACCAGCAAGCAGGGCACGCCGAGCCGCGACTGGCTCAACCCCAACCTGGGCTACATCACCACCAGCCGCTCGCGGGCGAAGATCGTCCACTGGTTCAAGCTGCAGGACCGCGACCAGAACGTCGCCGCCGGCAAGACCATGCTCGAGCGCGAGCTGGGCCGCCTGGCCCTGCCGCACGTGGATTACGACAAGCTGGCGGAGAAGGCCAACCTGAAGACCGCCGAGGATCTGTTTGCCTCGCTCGGCGCCGGCGACGTGCGCCTGGCCCATGCGGTCAACCTGGCCCAGCAGCTGGTGGAGCCGGAGCGCGCCAGCGAGCAGCTCGAGCTGATCCCGCGCAAGGCCCAGGGCTTCAAGCCGGGCAAGCGCGGCGACATCCAGATCCAGGGCGTCGGCAACCTGCTGACGCAGATGGCCGGCTGCTGCCAGCCGCTGCCGGGCGATCCGATCGTCGGCTACATCACCCTCGGTCGCGGCGTCACCATCCACCGCCAGGATTGCGCCACGGCGCTGCAGCAGGCCGCCCGCGAGCCGGAGCGGATCATCCAGGTGAGCTGGGGCGAGGCGCCGGTGCAGACCTATCCGGTGGAGATCGTGATCAAGGCCTACGACCGCTCCGGCCTGCTGCGCGACGTGACCCAGGTGCTGCTCAACGAGAAGCTCAACGTGCTGGCGGTCAACACCCGTTCGAACAAGGAGGACAACACCGCCTCCATGTCGATCACCGTGGAGATCCCCGGCCTGGACGCTCTCGGCCGCCTGCTGGCGCGCATCAGCCAGTTGCCCAATATCATCGAGGCGCGCCGCCACCGCGCCAATTGAGCCTCAAGCGGCAAGCTTCAAGCAGCAACTGAACAGCGGCACTCGGCGCTTTCTTGCGGCTTGAAGCCTGTGGCTTGCAGTCCAGGAGCTTGCATGTACCGACTCGACGACCTGCTGCATCTGATGGCCCGCCTGCGCGACCCGCAGCACGGCTGCCCCTGGGACCTCAAGCAGAGCTACGCGAGCATAGTGCCGCATACCCTCGAGGAGGCCTACGAGGTGGCCGACGCCATCGAGCGCGGCGACTTCGAGCACCTGTCGGGCGAACTCGGCGACCTGCTGTTCCAGGTGGTCTACTACAGCCAGCTGGCCCGTGAGGAGGGGCGCTTCGACTTCGCCCGGGTGGTCGACGGCATCACCCGCAAACTGATTCGCCGCCACCCCCACGTGTTCGTCGACGGCGATCTGTACGGCGCGCCGGATGCGGCGAAGCTGGAAGAGGCGGCGGTCAAGCAGCGCTGGGAGGAGCTCAAGGCCGAGGAGCGCGCCGAGAAGGCCGCCGCGCCCGAGCAGCTGTCCTTGCTCGACGACGTGCCCGCCGCGCTGCCGGCGCTGAGCCGCGCGGCCAAGCTGCAGAAGCGCGCCGCCCAGGTCGGCTTCGACTGGCCGGACGCGCTGCCGGTGGTGGACAAGGTGCGCGAGGAACTGGACGAAGTGCTCGAGGCCATGAGCGAGAACGATGCCGAGGCGGTGGCCGAGGAGATCGGCGATCTGCTGTTCGTCGTCACCAACCTGGCCCGGCATCTCAAGGTCGACCCGGAAGGCGCGCTGCGCGCGGCCAACGGCAAGTTCGAGCGGCGCTTTCGCTTTATCGAGCAGAGCGTGCGCGAGGCCGGCCGCAGCCTGGACGGCTGCTCGCTGGAGGAACTGGACGTCCTGTGGGGCGAGGCGAAGAAGCTGGAGAAGCAGACGCCGGGGTGCTGAACCGAGGTGGCCCGGATGCAATCCGGGGGATTGCTCGGCACGCCGTTCCCGGATTGCATCCGGGCTACGCGGTGCTTTCGGGCTGGAGCCGCGGCCGCTTAGCCCTTATGCTGGGCACCTTCGACCGGCGGCGCCGAGGGCTCGGCGCCGCTGCAACTGAATCATGTTCGGGATCTCTAGTCATGGGTCTTTCCCTGCGCGACCAGCTGCTCAAAGCCGGCCTGGTCAACGAAAAACAGGCCAAGCAGGTTGGCAAGCAGCAGCAGAAGCAGAAGCGCCTGGCGCACAAGGGCCAGGCCGAACTGGATGACAGCGCTCGCCAGGCCGCGCTGCAGGCCCAGGCCGAGAAGGCCGCGCGCGACCAGGAACTCAATCGCCAGCAGCAGGAAAAGGCCGAGCAGAAGGCCCGCGCCGCGCAGATCAAGCAGCTGATCGAGCGTTCACGCCTGCCCAAGCTGGACGGTGACGACTACTACAACTTCGTCGACGACAAGAAGGTCAAGCGCCTGGCGGTCAACACCCTGATGCGCAACAAGCTGTCCAACGGCTGGCTGGCCATCGTCCGCCACGGCGGCGGCTACGAGGTGATCCCCCGCGAAGCGGCGCTGAAGATCCAGGAGCGCGATCCCTCGCGCATCGTCCTGCTCAACACCCATGTCGAAGCGCCGGACGCCGACGACCCCTACGCCGCCTACCAGATTCCCGACGACCTGATGTGGTAACCACCTAGGGTACTTCGTGCGCACCGACAATGCCGTGAGGCAGGTGCGCATGGCCTGGGGGGCCCCGCGACACCCTACGGCTTGCCCCGCTCAACAGCGTTCCCCGCCCAACAGCACCCGACCGAAGCTCGCCCCGTCGTCCTGCGGGGTGATCGCCAGCAGGCGATCCAGGCGCAGGCGCCGCTCGCCATCGGCGCAGCGCAGGAGCAGAAATTCCTCCTTACTCGCCGTGGTCTCGGTGGTCAGCGCCTGGCCGTGCAGGCGCGTGCCGTCGAGCAGTTCGATCTCCAGGCGGTAGCGGTGCAGGCAGGCGATTTCCAGGTAGTCGTACAGGTCGCAGGCCAGGGGTTGGTAGTCGCTGTCCATCGAATCGTCCTCCGCGTCGATCTGAGCCTAGCCGAACGCCCAGACCAGCAAAAGCGCCGCGACTCCGTAAGCAGAGTGGCAGCGCTTGGGGGCTCGCAGGCGGCCTTACATCAGCGGGATGGTGTAGCTGACGATCAGGCGGTTTTCGTCGAGCTCGCCCAGGGCATCGGAACGCAGGGTGGCGTTGCGCCACTTGAAGCCCAGGTTCTTGAAGGTGCCCTCCTGGACGACATAGGTGATGTCCATGTTGCGCTCCCACTCTTTGCCGTCCGAGACGCCGGGGCCGCGGTCGATATTGTCGCCGTTGAGGTAACGGGTCATGAAGCTCAGACCCGGCAGGCCGAAGGCGGAAAAATTGTAGTCGTAGCGCACTTGCCAGGATTTTTCGTCCTTGTTGGCGAAGTCGCCGATCTGCACATAGTTGACCAGGAAAGGATCGGTGCCGTTGATGTAGGCGTAGCCGGTGTCGCCGCTCATGCTCTGGTAGCCCAGGCCGAACGCATGGCTACCCAGGGCGTAGGTGAACATGGCGCCAAAGGACTTGTTGTCGATATTGCTGTGGCCGTCGTCGGTGGTGCGTGCATAGCGCACGTCCGATTTCAGCGATTGCTTGTCGGCGATCGGCAGGACATGGACCAGGTTGAAGATGTGCTGCTTGTACAGGTCTTCCAGCTCGCCGTAGTGGTAGCTGGCGGTCAGGTCCTTGGTCAGTTGATAGGACAGACCAGCGAAGTTGAAGTCATCGCCGACGTTGCCCTTGCCGTTGAACGTGAAGCCGCGAATGCCGCCACCTGCGTTGACGCTGAGGTCTTCGAAGTTGGTGGAGTCGCGCTGGTTCTGTTCCTTCAACTGGCCGGCATGCAGCGTCAGGCCGTCGATTTCGTTGGAGGTCAGATGGCCGCCAAGAAAGGTCTGCGGCAGCAGGCGCGCGTCGTTGGAAGAGACGCTGGGTAGCTTCGGCATCATGCCGCCGACCTTGGCGACGGTCTTGGATATCTTGACCTTGGCTGCGCCGGTGGCCTCGGAATACTCGCCCGGGCCCTCGTCGCCGAAGGCATTGGGCAGCAGGTTGGTGCCGGCGCGCTCGTCCGAGGAGTCGAGCTTCACGCCCAGACCGGCATAGGCGTCGAGGCCGAAGCCCACAGTGCCCTCGGTAAAGCCGGATTCGGCCTTGAAGATAAAGCCCTGGGCCCATTCTTCGCGTTTGGACTGCTGCGCCGAGGTGGTATGGCGCAGGTCGCGGTTCATATAGAAGTTGCGCAGCTCCAGGCTGGCCTTGCTGTCGCCGATGAAGTCGGCCTGAGCCATGCCTGGCAGGGTGAGGCTGGCGCCCAGCGTGGCGAGGGCCACGGCGCGGGCGAGGGGAGTCTTACTCATTATTGTTGTCTCCTCGTTCTTATAGTTGGGTCGGCCACGATGTGACCGGCCAGTTACGGCGTTGTGAAATAAAGCATTTCAGTGGCGAGTCGACTGTAAGACTTTAGTCTGGACGGACGAGCGGTAGCTGGCGCCTGGCCGTCTATTGCAGCCACTGTGGGTAGACCGGCAGCGCCTGTTGGGCGAGCGCATCGTGCGCCGGCAGCACCTTTAGCTCGGGCTGTTGCTGCATCAGCCGGTGCACCTGCTGCAGGACGTCGGTGGTGGCGACGCGGTCGTGATCGACCAGTCGGCGGCTGATCCAGAACTTCTCCCGCGGTCCGGTGAAGCCCTCCAGGCGCCAGCTGGCGTCGCCGGTGAAGAACAGGCGGCGACCGTCCTCGAGGGTGACGAACAGGCCGACCGAGCCGGGGGTGTGGCCACGCAGCGGCACCAGCACCAGGGCGCCGTCGCCGAACAGATCGAGGCTCTCGGCGAAGCCGAGAAAGGGCTGCGGCGCGAAGTCGTACGGCACCCAGCGCACGCCGTGCTCGAACTGGCTGGGCAGGATCGCCGGCGGCGCGGCGATGCGGCTGAACTCGATTTCCGCGTAGGGCGCCCAGACCGGCACTTCGGGGAAGTCGGCCAGGCCCGAGGCATGATCCCAGTGAGCGTGGGACAGCAGGATGCGATCGACGCGGATGCCGTCGCGCTGCAGTTGGTCGCGCACCGGCCGCACCGCGCCGTACTGCATCAGCTGCCGGCTGTGCCAGGGCATCTCGGCGAACTGGCGGTCCACTTGGCGGCCGAGGCCGGTGTCGAACAGCAGGGTGGCGGCATGGTGCTCGATCAGCACCGCCACATGGTTGGCGGTGGCGCTCTGCGTCCACTTGCCGCCGGCCACGGTGAAGGCGTCCAGGGTCGTGGTCGCGGAGGTCTTGACCAGGCTCAGGCGCAGCTCGGCCTGGGCGCCGAACGCGAGGCCGGCCAGCAGCAGGGCGAAGGCGTAGCGGTAGCAGCGCACAGGTTCGCTGTCCTTGGGGGCGGGAAGGGACTGATCATGCCGCCGTCCAGGGGTAGCGCGGCGCAGCAGCGCGCGGTCGATCAGGCTGGCGAACGAGCGCCCCTGGTAGCCGTTGGCGGGCAGGTTGAGTTCGAACCGCGTCATGGCGAATGCTCCAGGGCTGGGGTGAATGGATGTTAGACAGACAGGTCTGTATATTTCAAGCGAGGATTTTCTCCCCGCCGCGGTCGACCTTTGCCGCACCTTGCGCATAATGGCCGCCTCTGGAGGTTGCACATGGCTTCGAACAAACGCGAACAGCTGCTCGCCACCGCGCTGCAGCTGTTCTACCGCGAGGGTTACCACGGCACCGGCATCGACCGCATCCTGGCCGAATCCGGGGTGGCGAAGATGACCCTGTACAAGCACTTCAAGTCCAAGGACGAGCTGATTCTCGCGGCCCTGCAGCTGCAGCACGAGCAGCTCGGTGCGCGCATGCAGGCGGCCCTGGCCGGTCTGGCGCCGCGCGAGGCGATCCTGGCGACGTTCGATGGGCTGCAGCAACTGCTCGGCGAGGCGGATTTCTGTGGCTGCCTGTTCCTCCATGCCACGGCGGAGTTTCACGACCGCGCGCACCCCATCCACCGCCAGGCGGCGGCGCACAAGCGCGCCTTGCTCGAGCACTTCCGTCTTGCGCTGCAGGCTCTGGGGGCGACGGATGCCGACGCGCTCGCCGCGCAGCTGCAGTTTCTCTTCGAGGGGGCGTTGAGCATGGCCCATGTCTACGGCCCGGGCGATCAGGCGCGCCAGGCGCGGGCGGCGGCCGTGCGCCTGCTGCAGGCGGCGGGGCATTGACTGGCAGACCGTTGGTCGTGTGCGACTAAAGCTTGCGCGGCGGCGGCCGTTAACCCGGCAGATGTCCTGCCCCGGTACCTTGCCATGAACAGCCTGGCCTCGCTCAACCCTTCCGCCTCGCGCGCCGCCCAAGCCGCTCAATCGCCGTCGCCGCGCAGCAATGCGGCGGATGCGCAGTCCGTTCTGGCCAACCGCTTGGCCGACAAGCTCGGTTTGCAGCCCGGCGCGCTGAGTGGCAAACAGGACGATTTCACTCCCGAGAAGGTCGCCGGGCGCATCCTCGGCTTTATCGAACAGCGCCTGCAGAGCGAGGCTGCGGCGGGTGCCGATCCGGCCAAGCTGGAGAAACTCCTCGGCCAGGCACGCGAAGGCGTGGAGAAGGGCTTCGCCGAAGCGCGCAAGATTCTCGACGGCATGGGCGTGCTGGCCGGCAAGGTGGCCGGCGATATCGACGATACCTATCAGCGCATCCAGGACGGCCTCGGCGATCTCGACCGGCGCTTCGGCGCTGCCGCACCGGCGTCGGGCTCGCTCGCCCTGGCCGGCTACAGCGAGCGCTTCAGCGCCCTGGCGGAGACCTTCGACCTTTCGGTGACCACCCGCGACGGCGACCGCCTGCGCATCTCCGTGGCGCAGGCCTCGGCCAGCTGGTCGCAGAGCAGCTTCGCCGCCGCCAGCAACGGCAGCGGCACGGCCGTGACGGCCAACAGCCAGTCCGGCAGCCTGCAGATCGGCGGCTGGCAGGTCAGCGTCGAAGGCGAGCTGGATGCCGACGAGGTCAAGGCGCTGGAGAAACTCTTCAGTCAGGTGCAGGAGCTGTCCAACCAGTTCTACGCCGGCGACCTGGCCGGCGCCTTCGACCGCGCCATGGCCCTGGAAATGGACGGCGAGCAATTGGCCTCGATGTCCCTGCGCCTGACCCAGACCAGCGTGCGCCAGGCCACCGATGCCTATGGCGCCGTGGCCGGGCAGGGCGCCAGCGCGGTCAATGGCGACCTGCAGAACTATGCCCAGGGCCTGCTCGAGGCGCTGCGCAGCGCCGAAGGCCTGGCGCAGGACGCCGGCGGCCTGCTCAAGGACCTGCTCAAGGGCGGCTTCTCGCTCGACGAGCGCTTCGACTTGCCGCGCCTGGAGAAGGCCGACAGCCTCAACCGCAGCCTGCTCGACGGCCTGCAGGCGCTGCTCACCGGTCAGCTCGGCGAGGGCGCGGCCGCGAGCTGATTCGCGTCGGTGCTAAACTGCGCACCTTGCCGACAGTGAGGTGCGCACATGACGCCGGAATGCCAACTCTTCGGAACCCTGGGCTGCCACCTGTGCGAGGTGGCCGAGGCGCTGCTCATGCCGTTCGTCGAGAACGGCCTGCTGGTGGAGCTGATCGATATCGCCGAGCACGAGGGTATGGTCGAACAATACGGCCTGCGTATCCCGGTGCTGCGTCGTTGCGACACCGGCGCCGAACTGAACTGGCCGTTCGACGGCGAGCAGGTGGTGGCCTTTCTTCGCTGAGGCGTTGGCCGGCGGCAGGCGGGATGGTAATCGCAGGCATAAAAAAACCCGCCGGTTAAGGCGGGTTTTTGATTTGGTCAGAGACAGGATTCTAACGTCTTTTCCAACCTGCTGTTTTTACTTGGTTTTTCTGTGGTTGGATTTTTCGGGCATACCTTTAGGCATACCATTCGGGTTATTCGCCCGCCCCCTTTCTGACAAACGGTCGAGAAAGGGGGCGGTTACGCATCGCCTTGCAGTTGGTCTTCCGCAAGGCGCCGCTCGTACAGCACCGCGGCGCGAGCATCGCCTGTTGCGTAGAGGATCTGACTGCAGACCTGCTGCACCTCGGCACCAGCAAGCAGGTCGGCCACCAGCCTATCAATCTGGTCAAAGGCGCCGGTCGCCGCAGTCGCGGTATCGATGATGCTGATCAATAGTCCTTCGCGCGATTCCATAACTACTTCCCTATGGCTGATTACGATATTGGTATAACGCGCTGAGCACCGTTTTTATCTGCGAGCAGAAAAAATGCTCAGTTCCCAAGTTGGGATACCAGCCTATAGCCATCATGGAATATGCAACCCCTATCTAGAATGGGCATTGCAGGCGGTCATGTCTGCGGACTATTGTCGGAATCAACCGCCTGCCGGTACTGCGCCGAGAACTCCAGCATTTCCCGGCTCAGATCCATGGCGCGGACGCTGCTGGACTGGCCGACATAGCGCCGGGCTTCGTCCAGCAACTGGACTGCTCGGGCCAGCGTGATGCCCTTGTCCTGGGCCTTGATCAGGTTGATGGCGTGGGATTGGCTCATGCTCATGGTGCACTCTCCTGGCGACGATTCGGGCGGCTGGGGTGATGGTCATGCCGATGCGTACCGCCTCCTGCCGTTCGCGCAGCGCGCCGCGCGACTCCGACCAGCCAGGCAGCAGGGCGATGGTGTCGCAGGTACGCATCTGCGGGATGCAGACGGCCATGTAGGCGTCCCAGCTATCCTGGGGCGGGTTCTCGGCGGGGTTCTCGACGTGGTAGCCGAGGGCTCGCAGGCGGGCGGCCTCGGCGTTGAACGCTGGATAGTTGAAGTCCGGCAGCCCGGTCATCGGACCGCTCAGGTACAGGCGTTGCGGTGTGTTCGAGGGCGCCACATTGGTGCCCTTGACGTGCTCGGTGCAGATCACGATCACGTCGGTACCGTCCTGGCGATGAATGGGCATGGTGTGGAAGGGCAGCGCGCTGCAGTCCTCCCAGAGCTTGGTGCAGGCGCGGCAGCGGCCGGCCTTGGGGTGGTAGTTGGTCATGCGCGCTCTCCGGTCGACAGGCGTTTCAGTTCCTTGACCAGGGCCGGCAGGGTTTCCGGTTGAATCAGGATCTGCCGGCCTTCCTGGGTCAGCGCCAGCAGGCCGGCGGCGTCGCGCTCGACCAGAATGGCCGGCTCGCCTGGGCCGCGAGCCTCGACGTAGGGCTGCCAGATCACGGCCTGCCTGGCGCAGGTCATGACGCTGGCCGTGATGGGCTTAGCCATTGCGATTCTCCTGCTCTCGCCGGCGCAGGGCCTGGCGCTTCTTCGAGCATTTCTGGTGGCCACCAGCACTGCGAGGGCGCAGGCAGATATCGCAGATGGCGTTCCAGTCGTAGACGGTGGGGCGGTCGGTGTCGGGGATCATGGCTTTCTCCAGGCGAAGGCCACAGGCTCAGGCGGCAGCCACAGGTGGCGCATGTTGGCCACATTGATGACGTCCTTGTCGGCCGGGTAGACCTCCAGCGCGTCCCGATCGCCGCGCCCGGCCTGACGCTTGAGCCCCATCAGGTCGTCCCAGGTGATTCCGTCCATCCAGCGCTCGCCGTGCAGAGAAGTCCTGCTGATGCTCATGCGCTCGATGCCGTTGGGCTCTTCGTAGATCTGCACCAGGAAGTCGCGAGAGCGCCAGACCTCCTTGGGCTGGCGCTGATGCTCTGGCCATTGACTGCGAGGAACAGGCTGGAGGGTTCGCGGTTGTTTGGCGTTTTCCTTTTCCAGCAGTCGGCGCTGCTGTCGACTTAGGCTGGTCATGCTGCCACCTCTGCGCCGGCCTTCAGCTTGTCGTACTGGTCGATGCCCCATACCAGCGCGCGACAACACCACAGATAGCGGTGGGTGAAGCGCCGGAAGTTGCGCTCTAAGAAGTCGGTGAACTGATAGGTGTGCCCGCCAACTTCTGCGCTGAACTCGTAGGCCCGCTTGTAATTGCCATGCTCATCGTTTGCGTCCGACCACTGCAGAACATCGTCGTCTACGGCCTCACACAGGTCCGCTGCAGCTTCTTCGTCGAGCCCCTCGAGCCAGTCGCTCAGGTATTCGTTTACGACTGCAAGGAAACGGTCGTGGTCATACTCGAATACGCAGCCAGGGTGGCGTCCGCCGTCGGCGGCCTGAACCTTCTCCGACCAGTATCCTGGGTTGATCGGCAGCGCATCGGAGCAGTCGCGCCGAAAGAACTCCAGCATGTCCTCGACGCGCTGGAACACGTAGGTGCCCATGTCGCCGGTGTAGCAGAGGTGGCCTGGCCAGGTGATCAGGTCGAAGTACATGCAGCTGGTGTCCGGCTGCTTGAAGCGGAGGTGGCGATAGAGCCCGTCGTCGCGCAGGATTTTAAGGCCATGGTTGGCTACGTCACTCAGAAACTCAGCGTCGGTCATGGCTGCTGCTCCTGCTGCTGGGCTTGTTCGGCACGATCCAGGCGCTCGATCTCGGCCAGGATCAGGGCGCCTGCCTTGATGAGGTTGCGGCGAGGGGCGCCTGGCTTCCACCAGGCTGGTTCGGTTCGCACCGGGCCTTCACCGCGGCCAGCGACCTCGTTGTGCCACGGCCAGCAGCCCGGAGCTTCATCGCCGCCGTCGCCCTGGCTGTACGGGTGCAGATGATCGGCGGCATGCATGGCGTAGGCCGCAGCTGCTGCAGCGAGCTCGCCACTGTCGTGCTCGTCGTCGTGCTCTGGCGTCCAGCCCTCTTTATCAACCTGGCGCTTGCGCTCGAGCAGAACGTCGATGGCTGCAGGAGTAAACCGCTGGTTTACAGCTGCAGGGGCTGGCTGGACGACCTGCATTCCGGCTGCTTCGATGGCTGCCTCAACGTCACGCAGGTAGAGGGCATAGTTGAAAGAGTCGCCTTCAACATCCTCGAAGTACTCCTTGTACTTGTCGTCGAGTCGATCGGGCATGACGACTTCAGCTTTAATGACGGGGCGCTCGGCCAGCTTCTTCTCCAGCGCCTTGCAGTGCTGCAGCAGGTTGTCGCGGTGCTCGTTGGCTTCTTCGGCCAGGATCTCGTAGTGCTCCAGCGGCGTGAATGGCGAGCGAATTACGTCGAAGCGGCAGCTATATCTCTCGACCGCCAAACTGAACATCTCGGCCAGCTCGGCGGCTTGGCGCTCGGCGGCTTCCTTGGAGATCATCGGGTGCAGTTCGCCCGGGCCTACGCTGTGGAGCACCCACAACTCGGGCTGTTCCTTGGCCAGCAGTTCCTTCATCGAGGACAGGATGTTGTCTTTCTCGACGCGCTCCAGCTGGTCGCCAAACTCGACAACATCCAGCAGGCGGGTCAGCGCCTTGCTGGATATCTCGACGAAGGGCTCGCAAGGCTCAGGGCGTTTGCCCATAAGCAGTGCGGCGAATGCGGGGTCGATAGGTTCCATAGCTTCGTTCATTGGTCACCTCACAGGTGTGGGATAATCGGTGTCTGGCCTGGTCGGCGGCGTCGGGCAAGGAATGCCGGCCGGGCTGGTTTCAGCGGTTCTGGCGCAGGTCTGCGAGCTTGCGGGTCAGATCCATCGAGGCGCGGCGCAGGGCGCCGGCCTCTACCGGCACACGCTTGCCGTCCGACTTCTTCCGCGCCGAGCGCAACGCACGGGCGGCGCGCAGGCAGCGGGCCAGTTCGAGAATCGTTTGGTCGAGGGTATGAGCGCGCACGGTGATACCTCCCGTTGGCGTGGTGGGTGGTTGTGGGCTAGCGTTGAGGACTCCGGCACTTGGCCGGCACAAGGAGATAGAGATGCCTGTAAAGGGGTTGGACGCGGTTCGGCGGCGGTTGAAAAAGCTAGAAGGTATGAAGCAGGTGTCGTTTGGCGAGCTATTCCCACCTGCCTTCATGGCCTCAAACACGAACTTCCAGAGCATTGAGGAGATGTTCGAGAAGTCAGGCTTTAAGTGCGATTCAATGGAAGACCTTGCAGCCATCCCTGACGATGAGTGGGATGCCTTTATCTCGGCGCAAACTCGATTTGACTCTTGGGCCGAGATGCAAGAAACAGCCTTCGGCCAGTTCCTCAAGCGCACTCTGTCGTGATTGGCGCCGCGCAGGACTGTAATTCTCATGCGTCAGCTACCTGATGCGCCTGAGCTTCTTCAGGCGTGACAGGCTCAAACCGGGGATGGTGCTTGCCGTCCTCGGTCACCACTTCCAGTTCATGGGTCTGGAACAGGCCGCCCAGCGTCCAGTTGCAGCCGATGCCCTTGCCCTTGGTGGTGGACGGGCTGCCGGCACCGGTGAAGCGGCCGACGCAGGAGAAGGCCAGGTACTTCTCGACGCTGTCGAAATCGGCACCGGCGCCGGCCGCAATCAGGTCGTGCGCGGACTGGACCGTGCTGCACATCGGGCAGCGGAACGCCAGGTGTTCACGCGGTACGCCCTGGTCTTTCAAGGTTTGGTGGAACTCTTCGAGCTGCATGGTCTTCATTGCTGCTGATCCTTCTGTGGCTTGCTGCAGCGCTGGCACGGGCATACGCCGATGCGCAGACCGGTCTCGCGGCAGTAGGTGGGGGTGTTGAGTGCGAGCCATGCATCGGCCGCCGGTGACGGTCGGCCGGTTGCGTGCAAGAATACTGTTTTTATATCCAGTATTCCGCCATGAAGAAACCGCTCCCCGACTTCCGTCCAGTGACCCAGGCCGAGCTGCGCCAGATCTGGGCAGAGCACCCGGACATGCGCCGCCTGGTGCTGGAAATCGAGCGCTACCGCCGGGTCATCGCCGAGATCGATGGGCTGTACAAGGCCACGCAGGAGGCCTGGCGCGCGAACGGTGGCGGGCATCTGGTGGCGCTGCACCTGCTCAAGACGTTGATGAGCGAGGAGCGCAACCGGGGCGCCGGGAACTAGGTTCATGCGCTCACCTGCTTGACCTGATTCCAGGCGCCGGCTCTGGTGAATACCTCGGCGGCTAGGCCTTCGCTGATTTCGGCAGGGTGCGGCACGGCAATAAAGCCGCAGCCGATTACGTGCTTGGGATTGCAGCCGGCCATGATCTTGGCCTTCTCGTCCTCAATGCCTTCGTAGAGGTTGTCCAGCTTGTAGCGCCCGGGTAGCAAGACTTCACCGCCCTTGAGGTATTCGCCGGTCTCCCGTGAGGTGCAGAATGCCGCGAAGAAGATGGTCCACTGATACGGGTGCTCGGCCATTGCATGGGCGATGCGGTTTTCATCCTTCACGCGCAGCAGATGCTTGAGGCTGACGACGATCTGGCGCTGGGCCGGTTCGATGTGAACCAGGGCGGCGTGATACTGGCGAAGAGTTGCGGCTGCAGCTCGCTCGCGCCGGAGCTGGTTGTTGTTGGGCTTGCGGCGGCTCATGCCTGCGGTACCTCGGCGACGCTCAGGCCAACGGCTACCGGGCGAACCCAGACCGGCATATTGCTGAGCATGAAGGTCTCGCCCTGAGCGGCCAGCAGCAGGGTGGTGCCCATGACGTGGGCGATGGCCTCGGCGGCTTGCGGCGGCACGGCGTTGCCGATGCGCTCGCTCCAGTCCTTGTCGCTCAGGCCGTCCAGAATCAGCTGCTCTTCTGGGTCGACCAGGCTCTGTAGTGCTGCCTTCTCCAGGGTGGTGAAGGGGCGATGCCAGGTGCCGTCGATGCTGCGGATGATGCAGGTCAGGCGGTCATTGGCGGCAGGGATGCGCGGGTCTGCGACGCTGAAGCGCCCGCTGTCGTAGCGCGAGCTGGCGGCGATCGCGCCGCAGTTCTGGTCAAACGGGATAACGCCGTAGTGGCCGCCGGTGAGGTAGTTGTCGCCCTTGCCGCGGTGCAGGATGCGAGGATCTGCCACGGACTGCTGGCCACCCTGCACACCCTTGCCGCCGGCGATGATGGTGCCGGCAGGCTTGTCGAACGGAACAACGCGGTAGTTGCCGCTGTGGCGGTTCCAGTTCGGGCGCGGGTCGGCGATCGACAGGGCGCCGCTGGCCACCTGCTGAGAGCCGGTCACGGTACCGGTGTGGCCGTCCCACTTGCCGACGTGTAGCTTGCGGCTGCTCGCGCCCTGGTGCCAGTTGTGATAGCGCGGATCGGCAACGCTGAAGGTGCCCTGGCCGGGCATGGTTTGCCCGGGGATGGTCGGCGACGAATCGTCCCAGCGAATGACGCCGAACTGCTGGCCGTGATTCCAGTTCGCGGCCTGGCGGTACCGTGGATCGGCAACCGAGAAGGCGCCATTGGTGGGGCTGCTGCGGCCGGCGATGGTGCCGCTGGTATCGCCCCAGCCATGCACGCCCAAATAGCCGGAGCGGTACTCCGGCACGATGATCAGGTCACGAAGGTGGCCATCCTCGATCGCCAGTTCGTTGAGGCTGCGCCAGTCGCTGCCGGCACGCACCAGGGCGAGGCGTACCCAGGTCTGCCACTGCAGCGAGGGCACGCGGTGCATCGGGCCGGCGGCGTCAATATCGCCCGGCAGAGGCATGCGGCCGAGGATATCGCCGACGGCGCGCAGGCTCTTTTTCTCCGGCTCGTACAGGAACGGCGGCACCTTCTCGACGTGGCGCGCTACCAGCAGGAAGCGCTTGCGAGACTGCGCCAGGCCCCCGAGCTCGCCGCAGTCGTGGGTAGTTTCGGCGACGGCATAGCCGAAGTGGCTCAGCAGGCTGTTGATCTGGTCAAGCAGGTGCCGGCCGCGGGTGGCCAGGCGCGGCACGTTCTCGAAGACGATCAGCGGAACCGGGTCGTTCTTCCAGGCCTCTCCCATCAGCCAGATGCAGCGCAGGGTCAGTTCGTTCAGCGCCTGGTACTTTGGGGTCTGGCTCATCTTCTCGGAGAGCAGGCCGCTGGCGCCCTTGCAGGGGCTGCTGATGAACACAGCATCGGGGCGCTTGTTCTGGGCGGCGCGCCGCACGTCGTCGGCCGAGGCCTCGCGCCAGCCTGCAGGCGGCTCCTTCCCGTGGAAGCGGGTGTACTGGTCGCGGGTGAACAGATCCATGAGCGTGCCAGGCACGCCGGCGAGCTGCTCGAAGTCGCGCAGGCCAGCCGGGTCAACGTCGATTCCGCCCAGGCATTCCCAGCGCGCCTGCACGTTGCCGACGATGGGTTTCGCCCGGTTGAAGCCCTTGGCGCCGCCGCCCAGGCCGCAGCAGAAATGGAAGTGGTGCAGGGTCTGGGTGATCATTCGGCGGATTCCTTGGCGATATCGTCCTGCTGCTCGGCATCGAGCAGGGCGAAGAGGTCGGTCTGTTCTTCCTTGCGGACAGCTGTTTGCGCCTGATCCCCAGCAGGGTGGGGGCCCTGGCCGGCCATGTAGAGACAGTTGGCCTCGATGCCGTGTTGGCGCTGGGTGTCTGGATGAACGATGGTGATCACGCCGCCGAAGGCTTGCGCGATCAGCGCGTGCTCGGCAGCGACCTTGGCAATGTGGGCGTAGGCTTCTTCGCGGGTCATGCCGAGGCCTCCGCCGGATGGCCAAGACACTGGCCTTTATCGCCGTGGTGGTCGCAGCTGGGGATCATGGTGAATCCGCGCTCTGCGCACGCCAGGGCGACGGTCAGCACCTCTTCACCAGGAAGAGGGCGGCCGGTACCGCGCTCTGACAGCAGGTCATCCAAAACGCGCGGGCGACGTGCGCGCTCGATCACGTAGCTGACGGCAACGCAGACGTGGAAGGTTCTGGCTTGGTTGGTCAGGCTCATGACACCACCTCAACCGGAACGCTCGGCAGCTTGGTGATGGTGTCGCCTTCGAAGATCGGCAGGACTGCGACATTCGGCGCCCAGTTGCTGGCGACCTTATGGTCGTTCGTCTCTTCCAGATAATCGGCGGTACGCCAGCCGATCAGCCGGGGTGCCGCTTGCACCCGGGCGCTGTGAATGCCAGAGGCGGCCTGCTCCAGGGCGTCCAGCAGCAGTTCCTGGCGCTTGGCGCGAGCCAGCTTTTCCTCGATCGCCTGGACCACGAAGGTGTTCATGCTGGTGTGGTCAAGCTGTGCGGCAGCGTCGACGCGGGCGCGGACACCATCAGGCATGCGGACCACGAACTTGTCGGCGGTGCGAGAGTTAGCCATGGCGGATCACCTCGCGGTTGCCGTGGCTGTCCATAGCGGTGACCACGCCGGCCATTTCCATGGATTCGATTAGGCGGGCGGCGCGGTTGTAGCCGATCAGCAGCTTGCGCTGGACGGCAGAAATGCTGGCGCGCTGGCTCTTGCGGACGAATTCGACGGCGGCCTCGTACAGAGGGTCTTCACCTTCTGGTGAAGGTTCGCCGGCTACACGTCCATGCTCGATGGATTGGCCATGCTCGGCCCGCTTGAGCTGGTCGACCAGTTGCTGGGGCAGGTTGCGGATCACCAGTTGGCTGCGCGCTTGGTCAAACTCGACCTTGTTGCCCAGCAGGTGCGCCTCGAAGCTGATCGACAGGCCTTCGGTGCGGGCGGTGAAGCGGCGGAACTGGTTGAGGGTGCGCTTATCCGCCGGGATCTCTGGCGACAGGCCGTAGTCCTTGTTGCGGATGAACTCATAGAAGGCGGCGGGGCGATCCTCGTCGATCAGGGCGGCCAGTTCTTCCAGGCTGATCGGTTCGCCCATCTTGGCCTGGCTGGTGGCGTAGCCAACCAGGGTGTTGGTCTTCTCGCGGGCGGATTCTTCCGGCAGATCCTCGCTCTCGACAAAGTCGCTGAACGCCTTGAGCAGGGTGCGGGTTTCGCCGGGAGCGTCGATGCCTTCCTGGCAACCGATGAAGTCGCGGAAGTAGTCGTAGACGCGGCGGCCGCCCTTGCCCTTGATGAACGAAATGTACTGGCGCGACTTCGGGTTGTTGCGCCACTCGCTCAGGTTGATGCGTGCGGCCAGGTGCAGTTGGCTCAGATCCAGATACTTCACTGGTGCCAGGTTCATGACGATATTCGCTGCTACGCCATTGCTGTGATGCAGCAGGGCGATAGCTAGGTATTCGGTCATGCCTTGCTGGTAGTGAACAATGAATACGTGGCCGCCAATGGTGAGGTTCGATTCATCCATCAACCTCTGCAGGTGCTCGACCGCTTCAAGGCTGAAGGCAGTGAAGTCCTGCTTGCTGTCGAGGTAGTCGCGCAGCCAGCCGCTGAACGGGTAGGCTCCAGATTCCTCATGGAACAAGCCCCAAGCCTTGCCGGGCTTGGCGTTGTAGGCCTCGTTAAGATCGGTTAGCAGGTTGTCGCGCGCTTCAGATTCAGGCACCTCAGTGATGGCTGCATGGAGCACGGAAGGGCTGCCGTCGGGCTTCTTGTCGATCAGGTGGATGATGCTGTGACGGATAGGCATGATGATTTTCCTGTTCGCTGCTGGCTGGTCAGATACCGGTGGGGACTTCTTCGCCGCCCAGGGCGGTGAGCAGTTCCGGCACGAACTCGCGGAAGGTGCTCATCATCAGGAAGAAGCTGGCGGACTGCTGGGACAGGGCGTCTTCGCCGCCGTCCTGCTCGGCCTGGTCGGTCAGCAGGTCTTCGAAGCGCAGGCGCTTGATCTGCAGCTTGTCGTCGAGGTCGAAGGAGAGCTTGTTCTGCCAGGCCAGCGACAGCTGGGTGACCTGCTTGCCGGTGGAGAGGTGCAGCTGGATCTCCTCGCTGGTCAGGTCCTGGTGCTTGGCGGCGATGCTGCCGCCGTCGGCGTGGGTGTCGCGCAGCAGGGTCTGGTCGAGCACAAAGAAGCCTTCGGCCGCCTTCTGGTTTTTCAGCCAGTCGGTGAGGGTGGCGGTCGGCGCGATCTTCACGCACACCGGGCGCACCGGTAGGGAGCCGAGGCATTCGCGCAGGGTGGACAGCAGATCCTCGGCGCGCTTCGGCGAGCTGGCGTCGACGTAGATCAGGCCGGCGGCCGGGTCGATGCCGGCGAAGGTCGAGACCTTGCGGGTGAAGGCGCGCGGGAGGAAGGCCTGGACGATCTCGTCCTTGAGCTGGTCGCGCTCCTTCTTGTAGACCTTGCGCAGCTGGCTGGCTTCGATCTCGTCGACCTTCTCCTTGAGGGCGTCGCGGACCACATGCCCGGGCAGCATGCGTTCCTCCTTCTGCGCGCGGATCAGCAGCATGCCCTCGACGGCGTGCACCAGGGGCGCGTCGGCGCCCTTGCCGAGCGGTGCGGCAAAGCCGTAGGTGGTCAATTCCTGGCTTTCGCACGGGCGGGCGGGCTTGCTGGCCAGCGCGACTTCCAGCGCTTCGGCGGCCAGGTCGATGGCTTGGGTGATGCGGTAGATCAGCAGGTTGCGGAACCACATGGCTGAGTCCTCAGGCGACTTTCGGGGATTTGGTGTACTGGGGGATGCCGTGCTTCTCGGCCAGACGCTCAAGGCGAGTGGTGCCGATCTGAAGGCGCTTGGCGGCGGTGGACTTGGCGATGCCCAGGCCGGCCAAAGCGCGGGCGCGCCGGATCAGCGCGGGGCTGTCCTCGACTACCGAGCCGGCGGGGCGGCCACACTTGCGCAGGGCCTTGGCGGCCTGCTCATGACGGCGGGACTCGGTGATGATCGTCATGTCGGCAGCGCTCCACTGGCGGTTGACCAGTGGGCGTTGCTCGATCGGCGATTCCAGTACCTGCTCGGCCCCGGCCTGGTACTCGGCCAGCATGGCGGCGAGCCGTTGGCGGTCGGCTTCCTTCGACGACGGGGTCGGCAGGTTGAGTGTTGTCAGGTGGTGCATGGCATTGTTCCTCTCAGTCGTCGGACTTGTTGCAGTCGTGTTCTTCGTTGCTGAACAGGTGCGCGTCGGTGAAATACGGCGAGTCGGTGAGGTGGCTGGTAGCCTCTCGATATGCCGCGTACTGCCCAGTGCGCTGCTCTTGCTTGATCGCCTTGCATGACTTGCTGCAGAACAGGCCCCAGCCGCGTTTCACGTCAGAAGCGCGAGCTTGGAAGGGCTCGCGGCAGCCTTTGCATATGCGATCCACCATCTTCGGCATGGGCTTACGCATGACTTGCTCCTTTCTGGCGGCTGGTGCCGGCCAGGAATCGCTCGCAGAGCTGGCGGGCCTGCTCGCAACGCTTGGCGTCGAACAGGCCGAAGTGGCATTCGTGGGCCTGGATGCCGAGCTGACGGGTCAGCCAGGCATAGGCCGCTTTGCGGGTCATGTGTCCCTCGCGCCAGATCCGCTCGAACGGCTGCTTGCAGCGGTTGCGGGCGCTGCGCAGGGGCTTGTCCGCCAGGGTGCCGAGGGGCAGGTCGGTGCCCGGGTGCAGGCCGACATAGGCGAAGCAGTCCGGGCACAGGTAGGCGTAGGGCCATTCGCCGAACGAGCGGCCGCCATAGATTTCCGAGTTCTCCACCAGGCGCACGCGGCCGCCGCTGCAGCAGTTGCAGGTGGTGGGGATCGGCAGGGCGTCCTTCACTCGGCGCAGCGCGCGGCGGCTGACAACTGGTAGCGGCGCCGGCGCGACGATGGGTTCCTGGCTATTGGCGCGAGGGTCGATCATGGCGGCGGGCTCAGGCTGCGGCCGGCACGGGCGGCATGGCCACGCCCTGCAGGGCGAAGTAGATGCGGGCGCAGGCAAGGGCATCGGGCATGGCGCGGTGGGCTTCCACCAGGTCTTCGCCGGTGAAGTGCTTGTAGGCCTCGGCCAGGGTCGGCAGCTTGTTGCCGATGCCGTCGACCTTGCCGCGTGCGCTGTAGCAGGTGCAGAACTTCTCGGTGGAAACCTTGAAGGCGTCGGCCAGGTCCTTGCCGTGGTAGCGGGCGATGGCGATGCGCGCGATACGGTCGTCGAAGGTGGCGTTGTGGGCGACACGGATGGTGGCGCGGGCGTGGATGGCCAGGAACCCGTCCAGGGCCTCGATCTCCGGAATGCCCTCGTCCATGGCCTGCTCTTGGCTGATGCCGTGGATGGCGGTCATTTCCGGGGTGATCTCCCAGCCGGCCGGGCGGACGATCGCCTGGTAGCGGTCGATGATGTTGCCGGCGGCGTCGTACAGCAGGGCGGCGACTTCGACGATATGCGGCTGGTGGCCGGCCTCGCTGGGTTGCTTCCAGTCAGGAATGCCGGTGGTCTCGAAGTCGAATACGTTGGCGTTGCTCATTGGGCTATCTCCAGGGTCGTGGGCATCTGGCTGCGCTCTGCTGCAGAGCGCACCCGGATGCCGCGCCTTGCGGCGCGGGGTATCGGTTTGGGTTAGGCGGCGTGAGTGGCCGGCACCGGCTCGGCGAAAACGCCGGGCAGTTCCAGGCCGTTGCGCTTGTCGTTGGCCAGGCTGTCCAGGGCGGCCTGGTCGACGATCAGCAGATCCTCGGTGCCGTAGCCGGCGGCGATGGCGGCGATCAGCGCGGACTTGTCGACCACCACGGCATGCCACTGGCGGTTGTCTGCGGACGGCTTGCGGGGGGCGGGCTTCTCGGCGGCTACCGGGGCAGGGGCTGCGGGCTCTGCGGGCGCCGCGGCAGCGGTGGGCGCCGGTTGTTCTGCGACCGGTTCGGCAGCGGGTGCGGGCTGGGCGGCGGCCTGGGCGCGCTCCAGCTCCTCGCGCTGCTGGCGCATTTCGTCCTGCTGGCGCTGGATCTCTTCCTGCTGGCGGCGCAACTCATCCTGCTGGCGCTGCATTTCGGCGCGTTGCTCGGCCAGCTGCCGCTCCAGACGGGCTTGCTCTGCCTGCGCCCTCTTGCGTTCTTCCTCAGCCGCTTCGAATGCCTGGCGATCAATGAGCATCTGCGCCAGTTCATCCAGTGCACCCTGGCGGGCGGCAATTGCTTCCTTGGTCAGGTCGTAGAAGTCGTGCGCGGCGTCGATCTCTCCGACGCGGTCGATCATGTCGGCGATTTCCTGGCTCGACTTGCCACGCACCTGGCCGGGCATAGCCTTGATGGCGTCGACTTTCACCTGCAGGCGAGCGATACGCTCTTGGCTCTCGCGCTCGACACGGTCGTCGTATTCCTTCTTGGCGGCCTTCATCGGGTCTTCGAGCTTCTGCAGCTCTTCGGTGATGCGCTTGGCTTCGGCGTCGATGATGCGGCCAGCCTGCAGGTGCGGTTCCTTCTCCCGCTTGCGGGCGGCTTCCAGGCTGGTGCGCAGGGTAGTCAGTTCCTTGATACCGACCTTGTGGAACTCGTATCCGTCAGGGGTGTTGATATCGGGCAGGTTGCTGTACTTCTCGCGCAAGGCCGCCAGGGCGGCTTCGGTCTGGCTGTACTCGGCAACGTCGACGGTGCCTTGTTCGAGATTCACGTTGTTCAAAGTGGTCATGGCTGCTTACTCTTCGTTGGCTTTCTGGATGGGGCGGGCTGCCGGGGTGGGGTTGTCGAGCAGCCACTGCTTGCGCTGCTCGACGGCTTCGTTGATGTGGCGCTCGACTTCGGCGGGGTCGTACTTCACGACCTTGGATTTCTCGCGGGCCTGCTCGGAGAGGTTCTTCGCCAACAGGACTAGGGCGCGTTCGTTGGGGGAGCGGACGATTGCGGCGATCTGGCGGTCGAGCCATTCGCGGAACTCGCCACGGGCTTCCTTCATGGCCTCGGTGACGCCGTCCTCTCCCGCTTCTTCTAGGCGCTGTTTCAGGCTGAGCGCGTAGAGATAGTTCGGGTCATCAAACATGCCGAGGTGCACGTCGGCGCAGACGCCGGCCAGGGAAAACGCCTTCTTGATCGCGTCGGTGACACTCTTCTTCGGGGCGTCGAAGTCGGTGTAGGCGCCGTATTTGCTGCTGCGCACGAAGGGCGTGTGCCCGTAGTGGGTGATGTAGTGCTTCTTGCCGCCGCGCAGATACCAGGCCTTGAGCTTGGTGGTGTGCATGACTTCGTGGGCGATGACGCGGCGGTCATCACCGGAGCCGGCCCAGATGGGGGCGCCGTTGTCGAAGCGGTCTTCGAGAATGTCGTAGCCCCAGCCTTTGCCGATCGGACCAAAGGTCTCAGTCAGGCGGCGCGCGACATAGGTGCCGTTGATGCTGGTGACCAGGCGGCCATCGAGCTCGGCGGTCTTGGTGTAGGCCTTGTCGGTGGTCTGAACCGAATCCCACAGGGCCATATTCTGGTTGGTTGCCATGGTCTGGCTCCTACTGTTCTTCGCCGTCGTTGGCGGGGTTCTTGCGTTGATCGATCCAGGCCTGCACTTCGTTGGCCGAGAAACAGATGGGCGAGCTGCGGCCGGTGCCCATCAGCTTCCGCTTGGCCGGGAAGTCGCCGGCCTCCATCAGGCGGTACACCGAGGTGCGGGAGAGGCCGGTTCTCTTCAGCACTTCGGGCAGGCGGATCAGGCTGTCCTGTGCTGTCGCTGTTGTTGTCATGCGGGCGGTGCTCCGTACTGGATGAACGCAGCGGCGATGGCCAAGCCCCAGATGGCGAACCAGACAGCGGCGCTGCGCAGCGTTTCTTTGGTGAAGCGGTTCATGCCGGCACCTCACAGGTGATGAACCAGGTGCCGCGGCGGCGAACGATCCGCTTGATCTGGCTGGCATGGGTGAGGCCGCCGGCCAGGGCGCGGCGAAAGGCCTCGTTGAACTGGTTGCCGGTGAAGGGCTTAAGCACGGGGCACCTCCAAGCCCAGAAGGGCGGCGTTGTGGCTGGCGCGCAGCTGCTTGCGGCGCGCTGCCACGGTGTTGGCGATCTGCTCGTTCAGCTCGTTCAGCTCGCTGTCGGTCAGCAGGTCGAGGGCGTAGGCCATTTCGATCATCCCTTCGCAGGTCTGAGCCGAAGGGACTTGCGACGCGCTCTCGAAGGCGATCTGGTTGGCGATCAGCTGGCGCGCCTTGGCTTTTCTCCAGTCAGACATGGGCCACCTCTGCGTCCTGGGCGCGGCACTCGGCCAGCCAGGCGTCGTTGTCGTCTTGCTCGGCCTGCTCTTCATCGGTGGGCGGGTCGAGGTATTCGGGGTCGCGCGGGTCAAGCACCCAGCGCCAGGCGTTGGGGTTGTTCATCGCGGCAGCTCCAGGGCCTCGAACTTGGCGGGGAGGATGCGGCGTTCCACTTCCTCGGCCACGAACAGCGGACGGCACTTCTCGACGTGCTCGGTTACCCAGGCGTTGGCCATAGCCTTGGCGTCTTTCTCGCCGGTGATACGGGAGAGGCACAGGGCATAGCGGGTGTCGTGGTCGAGGCGATCAGCGCAGAACTCGGCGAAGGCGTTGCACAGCGCCGGCTCACCCTGTTGCAGGTCGTTCAGCACCAGGCGCTGGATCACTGCCAGGGAGCGGTTGCGGTTCTGTTCGCGCTCCGGCAGGCCCGGATAGGGCAGCGGCTGGGCGCTTTTGATCAGGTCGGGATGCAGCATCATCGTCTTGCCCTCGCAAATTCTGCTTAAAGAGCAGATTTATGGTTTGCATTATGAGCAGAATCGAATCTGTGTCAAGAGCAGAAAATTAAAAAGCGCGCAGAAAAAAGCCCGCTCAGTGGCGGGCTCTTGATAAACGGGAAGGTGGGTTAGATCAGCGGCTCATGCTTCGCGATAGCGACGCCGCATATCTCGGCGTTGCCGTTGATGGGGTAGATCCGGTTCGGCCAGGAGGGGTTGAGGGCCATCAGAAACCGCTGGTCATCCTCGATGAGCAGCTGCTTGAAGGTTGCTTCCTGGGTATCGGTCAGCTTGGCCACGATCAGTGAGCGGTGGATGGCCTCGCGATCGGGGTCGACGAAGATGATGTCGCCGTCATTGAAGGAATGGCGCTCGCTGGGGTTGTACATCGAGAGGCCGCGGACGCGGAGGGCGAAGGTGCGCGGCCCGTGAGAGGCAGGGCAGGGCAGCCACTGCTCGGCATCGCCGACTGCATAGATGTCCGACACCTCGCTCCAGCTCCCGGCCTGAACCCAGGAAATCAATGGCACCTGTCCCTTTACGCGAAGGATCTCGCCGACGTTGGCGTCGAGCATCGGAACGCCGCCGGTAAGGGATATGCCAAGCACATGAAGGATCCGCTCCAGCAGGTCCTTGTTGGCCCCTTGGAGATCTCGTTCTAGGCGGGAAAGGTTGCCGGTGTCAGTGCCAGCCTCATGGGCAAGCCTCTCCAGCGTCCATTTCTTCGCTTTGCGTGCAGCTCTGATAGTCGCGCCAATAGTCATGCGCTGATTTTCCTTGGCTTCAGTTCTATCGACAAAGCGCATTGCGCAGATTCTGCTTGTGCTGCAATCTGCTCATAGAGCAGAATATTTCTAGGAGACCACCTTGGGAGGTGTTTCATGTCCCCTCTTAGAAAAGCGCGCAAGCAGCGTGGATGGCGTTTGCAACACGTCGTCGATCGCCTGCGCGAAATCAACTGCAGCCTGGATACGGGAAACCTTTCCCGAATCGAGCGCGGCAAGCAGACCGCCTCTCCGGCGCTGGCCGAGAAGCTGTGCCGCGTCTTCGGCGGCGAACTGACAGAGCTCCAGATCCTGTACCCAGAAAGGTTTATGGATCAGGCCTCGAACGAGGCTGCCGCTTGAGGAGAGCTGCATGTTTCCCCCGGTAAAGCACAACGAAATCAAGGCGCGTTTCGACGATGAAACCCTCGACCGGATCGAGGACCAGTGCCGCAAGCAGCGGAAACGCCGCGCGGTGCTGGTGCGGGAAATCGTCGAGCGCTGGCTCGACGAGGAAGAGCGTAAAGCAACCAGTGCAGCGGCCTGAAGGCCCTCAGGAGGCCCTTATGGGCAGGACAACACCGACAACCGAGCAGATCGATGACGAGGTGGAGCGGTACATCGCTGAAATGCCAGCGGTGCAGCGCATCCGGCTCGAGCACTACGCGCGCAGCAAGGGCATTACGCCCGAGCAGGCCACTGTGCAGATCGTGACCGACTACCTGGCTGCCGAGGGCGCTGATGTCGGCCATTGAGGTGATCGGCAAGCCGGCACCGCTGGTACCCGCCGAGGTTGATCTGCGCGGGTTGCCGTTCATGCCGCTGGATGTGAACCGGCTGCGTGACAGCGACCTGGCCATCGAGGCGAGCGGTGATGAGTTTCGCGCTGCGGTGCTGCTGTGGTGCGCGAGCTGGAACCAGGTGCCGGCCGGTTCGCTGCCGAACGCCGAGCAGGCCCTGGCGGCGTATGCCGGGTTTGGCCGTGACGTGAAGGGCTGGAGGAAGGTGGCCGCCGGCGCGCTGCGCGGGTTTGTGGAGTGTGCCGATGGGCGCCTGTACCACCCGGTGGTGGCTGAGAAGGCGATTGAAGCCTGGGCGCGGCGGGTTGAGTACGGAGAGGCGAAGGCAGGTGTGGTCGAGCGCAAGCGTAGGGAACGAGAGGAGCGATCACACATGTTCGAGGTGTTGCGTGGCGCAGGCCAGGTGTTGCCTTGGAACACGACCACTAAGGCATTGCGCGAGGCATTCGCGGCGATTGGTTTGAGTGGCGACGAGGCCGTGACAGGTCACGCAGCTGTCACGGTGACAGGTCACGCGACTGACACGGCTAAGACAGGGACAGGGACAGGGACAGGGACAGAACCCCCTATAGCCCCCCTTGGTGACAAAGCGCAGGGCAAGCCGCCGGCGAAGGCTGATTCGAAAGGCGCGCGCGCCAAGCCGAAAAAGCCGCTGCCGCTGCCGTTCCTGGTTACGACGGAAATGCAGGAGTGGGCCAGGGAGAAGGCGCCCGACGTGAATCTGGATTGGGAACTGGAGCAGTTCCTCGATTACTGGAAGGGCAACGGCAAACCGATGGCCGATTGGAAGGCCACGTGGCAGCGCTGGATGCGTACCGCGCAAGCCAGGCTGGTGGAGCGTGGTCTGGCCAAGCCGGGGAAGAAAGACCCGAACGATACACGCTGGATCGACGAGGACGACGGTGTATGAAATCCGCGACCGAGGTGATGAAGACGCTGCCCAACCTGCCGGCCGAGCCGGTGCTGGACAACGTGGCGCGCAAGCCCAACGCCGAGACGGCGAAGATCGTCAACACGCTGTTCGACGAGCTGAAATCGATCTTCCCCGCATGGCGCCAGGCCTGGCCAAACGAGGCTGCCGAGAACCGCGCCAAGCGCACCTGGGTGAAGGGCTTCATGCGGGCCGGGGTCAGCACCATTGAGCAGCTGCGCTACGGCATCGAGGCCTGCCGCCAGCTCGAAACCGACTTCGCGCCCAGCGTGGGCAAGTTCGTGAAGCTGTGCACGCCGACCGCCGAGGATCTGGGTTTTCCCGCTGATGACTCGGCCTGGCGCGAGGTGGTGCGCCACTGCGCCAATCCTGGCCGGCACACGTGGAGCCATGAAGCCGTGCGCCTGGCTGGCGACGCCGTCGGCTGGTTCAACCTGCGCTGCAGCAGCATCCCCGAGGAGACCCTGCGCAAGCGCTTCGACCATGCGTACTACCAGCTGCGCCGCCGTGAGTCGCTGGGCCTGCCGCTGGAGCCGCCGCGCCAGGGCATCGAGGACCAGAGCGAAGGTCGCGAGCTGACCCCGGAACAGGCCGAGCGCCGCGGCGAGCGGTTCGTGCAGCGCCTGATGCGCGCCCAGGGCCTGGACACGCTCACCGGCGAGCAGGCCCGCCAGCAGTTGCTGGCCAAGCTCCGCATCCAGCGAGGAGACACCCATGAAGCTTGAACGCCGCCTGCAGCAGACGCTGCGGGAAGCCGTCGATTTCCTGATCGCCCGGGGCTACGCCATGGCCCGCGATGGCGAGCAACTGATTCTGAGCCGTGGCCGGCGCCGCTTGGTGGTGGCCGACGGGCGTTTGGCCGTGATCGGTCAGGGAGGTGTGCGGTGAACCTGATTGCCCAGCAAGCCCTGGCCCGCGCGATGGCCAGGGGCGCCAGGCCGGTACCGGCTGCCGAGGTGCTGCCGGCGGCGCCGGTACCTGCACCTGAACCTGCACCTGAACCTGCTCCAGTTCCTGCGCCTGTCGCTGGCGGCGGCCACTTCGACCGCTTCGGCTACCTCGAAGGCCGCAAGCACGCGCTCGACATTGTGCGGGATCAGCGCCTGCTGCTGGAACTGCAGGGAGGTCGCGCCCAGCTGATCGAACGGCTGCACCAGTGCATGCAGAGCAAGCCCGCCAGTTTCGCTCAGGGCGTGGCCAGCATCGTGGCCCTGGTTGGTCAGGAGGTGGTCCAGTGAACAACGCCAAGCAACAGCGCCTGCGCGAACTGGCGCTGATCATGCTCCGTGACGCGCACGGCGAAGACTTCACCGCGGAGCAGGCCGCACTGCTGCCGGCGCAGATCGAAGAGTACCGGCGCCTTACCGAGCCGCAAGAGATCCTTTCGCTGCTGGATGCCAAGCAGCCAGCCGCCAGCGGCGCGCAGGGTAACAGCCTTCTGCTCGGCGAAGTGCTCGGACGCTACCTGAGAGATCTGCGCCTGCGCACCTTCCCCGATAACGACGAGGGCGATTACAGCTTGCGCTGGACTGCTGGCGAGATTCAGCGAGTTGAGCTCCTTGTCGCTGCGGTGCGGGAGGGTGTTGCTCATGCCTGAAGTACTCGCATTCCTCGCTGCCCTGCGCGACGTGCACCCGGATATGGCCCGCTGGGGCCTGCGGGGCGGCTGCTTCCGAGTGTTCCTGCTGCTGCAGCAGCGCTTCCCGACCGCCGAGGCCTGGTACGACGGTAACCACGTCATCACCAGGGTAGGCATCCGCTTCTTCGATATCACCGGGGAGGTTGAGCCGGGCAGTCACCTGCCGATGGCGCCGGCCGAGCTTGAGGAGGCTCACACCTGGGCGACTCTGCCGCACGCCTTTGCCTGCCCGCCGGGGTTCCTGATGGTGCACCAGGATCTGGTGCGCGACCTCATGGATCAGGAGCCGCTGGACGCCGAGCAGCAGAACCGCCTGCAGAAGTGCATGGAGGTGGCCAATGGGTAAGGCAGCGACAGCGACAAAGCCGGCCGCAGTCGAAACAACAGCGACATCGCGTAAGCCGTCGAAGGCCAAGAAGCGGCCAGATCGCCCAATCTATATGCGCTGGCGCCGCCTGGTAGACCCATCGACCGGCGAAGAGATCAAGGCGCTTTGTGCGGACGGCAGAACTGACCAGTTCCTTTGCCGTGAACGCGAATACCGGGTCGGTGACCTTGTGCGCTGCGATATTAAACAGCCGCGCAACGTGAAGTTTCACCGCCTGGTGCATGCCCTCGGCCGCATGGTCGCCGAGCAGGTCGACAAGTTCCAGGGCCTCGACGCCCACACCACCATCAAGCGCCTGCAGCTCGACGCTGGCGTGTGCTGCACCTTCGAGGCATTCGACATTCCCGACCTGGGCCGCGTCATGCGCCAGGTGCCTGAGTCGATCGCCTTCGACTACATGACCGAAGAGCGCTTCAAGGAGTTCTGGCGCGGCATCTGCCAGCACCTGATTGCCACCTACTGGCCAGGCCTCACCGAGGAAGCGATCGAGAACATGACCGGCCTGATGCCTGGGGAGCGTGAGCAGTGACGACTCTGGAAGAGATCAGCCGCTGCCCAGTGGCCAACCGCGAATTTTGGACCGCCAGGGCGCGATTCAACCTGGCTTGCTACCGATCCATCGGCGCCGAAGCTGCTGATCGGCAGCTGGAGCGCTTGAACTTCCGTAAGAACATGGCGCACCGCAGGTCGCAGACCTATCTGCAGGTGCAGCCATGAAGCGCACCGAACTGAAGCGCAAGACGCCGCTGAAGGCTAAGGCCAGCGGCATTGCCGAGCGCAAACCGCGCCAGCGCAAGTGCGATAACCCAGCCTGTGACGTGAAATTCACGCCCAAGATTGGCCAGAAGGTCTGCTGCTGGCAGTGCGGCCTGGCGATCGCTGATCAGCCTGCAAACCAGAAGAAGGCGCGCATGGCCATCGAGCAGCGGGAGCGGCGGGAGATCAAGGTGCGCAAGGAGAAGCTGAAGAGCCATGGCGATTACGTTCAGGAGGCCACCAGAGCGGTGCAGGCGTACCGCCGGGTTTATGAACTCTCGATCGGTAGCGGCTGTATCAGTTGCGGCAAGAGCCAGGCAGAGATCGAGGCCGCTCAGGGCTGGAAAACAGGCGGCGCCTGGGACGGTGGCCACTTCCTCGGCAAGGGCGCCAGGCCTGAACTGCGCCTGGAAGAGAACAACATCTGGCTGCAGTGCAAAGGTTGCAACGGTGGCTCAGCCAAGTACGCCCGCAAAGGTGAATCTGTGCGCAACGGTTTCCGTGCTGGCCTGATCGAGCGCATCGGCCTGCCGGCAGTGGAAGCGCTGGAAGCCGATCAACGACCCCGCAAGTACACCATCGACGAACTCAAGCAGATCACCGCCCATTACCGGGCGCTGCTGCGAGACCTGAAAAAGCAACAGGAGGTCAGCCATGTCTGAACCGACGAGAACCGGGGCCGATATCGAAGCCGACTACGCGGCCGCAATGGCCAGGCATTACGCCGAGCTGGAGAAGAACCGGCGCGAAGTGATGGCCCAAGTCGCTCTGCTGGTGAGTCCGCGCAAGCTGAACAGCATCGAGCAGTTCATTGACTACTGCGACGACAGCATTGTGTGCGATTTCGAGCTTACGGACGCGCACGGCGGTGAGCGCCAGGACGAGCCTGGTACCGCGTTCCGTTACATCTACATCGACCAGCATAGCGGTGGCTGCCCTGCCGGCGACGACTACTACGGCTGGATCTGGATTCCCTTGCCGCAAGGCAAGTACCTGAAATTTCACTATGCGTGATGGTGAGCGAAATGACTGAGCAAGTGAAGCGAGTGTGCGCAAACACACTGACGGGGCTGATCGATCTGGCCCACGAACACCGTCATGCCCTGGCCAGCCAGACGTTTCCTGATAACGATGAAGGCGACGCTTTCAGCCGAGTGCGTGATTCACGGGTGGCGCGCATCGACCGGATTATTGAGGCTACACGTGCCGCGCCGGCCACCGACTACGACGCCCTGCACCAGCAGGTCGAGGGGCTGGAGGTCAAGAATCAGCACCAGCTTGAAGAGATCAACATCCTGACTGGGCAGCTCGACAAATTCAGGAGCCAGTCGCACGGCATTCCTGCTCTGGCAGAGATCGAGCGCCTGCGTGCCGCACTGCAGTCGTGTGCCAAGGCGTCATCTGCAGCTGAGGTCGGCTTGATCGTCGATGAAGCGCTGGCCGCCAGCCAGGCGCAGCGGGCGCTGGCCCCAGAGAACCAGCGCGTATTGCCGGTAGAGCCTTTGCTGGCCAAGCCGCATCCATTTGAGGCAATGCGCAAGCGCTTCAGCGACATCGAGGACGAAGTGGCGCGCGGAAAGCACAGCGCTATGTCGTGCTTCACGGCCATGCGGACGGCAGCGCTCTACACCGATACGGAACGCGCCCAGGTGAACCGCATCCCAGCCGGCCTATACGCCGAACTCGAAGCCCTTCGCACCCTGCGTGACGCCACTGGCGTGTACCTGCAGGGCTACATGCGGGACGAGATAGATGACGAGGACAACTGCGTTTCTGTCGACCAGCACGATGCCGCCTGCAGCGTGAAGTCAGCGCTGGATAACGCCAGGGCGCTGGAGTGGAAGGGCGGCGTGGAGCAAGAAGCATGACGCATTTCAAAACCAGAGGTGGCGGTATTGGCGTGGTTCTTCCCGCGCTACCACCTATTCCTGAGCCGCACCCTGAACAGGACGCAGACGAACACTTGACCGAGTACAACGCCGCGAGACGGATGCGTGCTCAGTGCGCTGATGCTTTGCGAGAAGCGGGCGTGGTGGTCGTCTTTGCAGACGAAGGAAGGGGGTGAGAGGGGATGTGTCCAGTATTCCAGGCCTGGCTGGCCGAGCAGTGGCAAATCCTGCGTGAGCGGGGGTTGATTCGATGACAAGCATGGGGAGAGCGAGCATGACGAAGCGATCATCGACGCAGATCGTCCTCGAGGCGCTGCAGGATCTGCATGCGCAGGAGCAGATCGTGACGCGCGAGGCCTTGGCCGAGGTGACGGGGCTGAAGGTGGCGGTAGTGGATGACCGTCTCAAGGCCCTGGTGGCCGACGGCGATGTTGCGCGGGTGCAGCGTGGCATCTACGTGCCGGTCGATCAGCACCCACCGGCCAGGCACATCAGCAAGACCATCCTGCCCGACGGCACGGTGAAGATCGATATCGGCGACCAGGTGCTGACCCTGACACCGCGGGAGGATCGGATGCTCGCCAACCTGTTCGCCGGCGTGACGCTGCAGTCTGCCCAGATCGAACTGGGGCACCATGCCGCGCTGCTCTCCGGCACACTCAGCACGCGCCTGAACAGGCTGGAGCGCATCCTGGCGCGTGTCGGCGATGAAGTGTCGGTCGGTAGAGACGTGGCGCAAAGTCCCGGGCAGAATGTGCTGGACGTTTGAGGGAGGTGGGCGATGGAAATGGTTGAAGTGCTGCTGATAGGCGGCCCGTGTGATGGAATGCGTAGGCGTGTGCTGCCTGGCCAGCCAAGCCTTCAGGCTGTGCCAATGCAGAAGCATGCCCCGTTGATGGGTGACTACAATGCCATGCCGATGAACGAGACCAGGCCGGTGAACACCTACTACCGAGCCACCCTGACGGCGGCGAATGGCAAGAAACACGACGTCTATGTCTACGGCGAGTTTGACGTGGTCGAGGCTCTGATCAAGGGATACCGCGGGCACGTCGGCGTTGACCCCCTGTAGGGTTTGAGACGGCACGGACGCCGGCAGAACACTCGGACTGCCAACCACCTCAACCTGTCGAGGCGTCCGAAGATGAAGAAAGTCCTGCTGTCCGTATTCGCCATCCTGTATCTGACCTGCGGCCTGGCGCTGGCCGCGCCGCTGCCGGTCGACTGCCTGGCCATCCAGGCCTATGCCGACCAGCACATTGCCGCCGAGGCAAAGCGCAACTTGGCCGAGGTGATGCAGCCTCGCAGCCTGGAGCGCTACCGCAGCCCTATCCTGCGCAGCGACATGCGCATCGCCAGTGCAGGCATGGTGTTCAACCGCACCAATGACCAGGTGCTGCACTGGGCGCGATCGAGCGCCTGACCTGCTGATGCTGAGAAAGCCCGCCGAGTGCGGGCTTTCTTGTTATGGGCATGTGGATATACTCGAGCTTCGCTTCACAACCATCAGAAGGAACGTAGACATGGCGATTGAAGATACGAAGAAAGTGAAATCTGTTACCACCGTAAGCCTGGCTAACCGGGCTTTAGAGGAAGGCTGGACATTGCTTGCTGTGCATGAGCGGCGCGACGGTAACGAGTACTACTCTGAGTGGCTGTTGGGATGGCAGAAGGATGAAAAAGAGCAAGGAGCATCGACTAGCTCCTCTGTCCCCCTGATTTTATGACCTCCTGCAGCCCTGCTGGTTTAGGGCTTATTCCTTACCCCCTGTAGGGTTCGACACCCTGTCCCCCGCCCGGAAAGACTCCGGGCATGACCACGAAAGAGAAGGGCGCCAAGCCCGCACCCAAGAAGCCAGCCAAGAAGCCGGTAGCCAAGAAGAAGGCGACCGGCTCGACTGCGCGTGCTCGCAATACGGTGAAGGTACAGAAGGCTGAGGTAGCGCTTACAGCCCTGCAGGTGCGATTCGTCGAAGAGTATCTGGTCGACATGAATGCGACGCAGGCTGCTATCCGGGCTGGGTACAGCGAGAAGACGGCATATTCCATCGCGCATGAGAACCTGAGAAAACCTGAGATCGTCGCCGCGATTGCTGAGGCCAGGGCGAAACAGCAGCAGCGAACCGAGATCACCGCTGACCGTGTGCTGCGCGAGGCGTGGAATCAGGTCACGGCCGATGCTCGCGAGCTGACCGAGCTGGTTGTCGTGTGCTGCCGGCATTGCTACGGCGAAGGGCATCTGCGTCAGCGCACTCAGGTCGAACGGGACTATGCGTTCAATCTGTGGGTGGACGAGGGCGAAGATCCCGAGGATTTCCCCGAAGACGGTGGCGTTGGTTTCGATCCGAACCGCGAGCCATTCCCTGGTTGCCCGGAATGCGGTGGCCACGGCTGGCCGCGCGTGGTGCTGAAGGACACCCGCAAGCTTTCGCCAGGTGCTGCCTCGCTGTATGCCGGCGTGAAGCAGACGAAGTTCGGCATTGAGGTGATGACGCACTCGAAAGATGCGGCCATGGAAAAGCTGTTCAAGCACCTGGGCCTGTACGAGAGGGACAACCAGCAGCGCGTCGACCCCCTGGCCAGCCTCCTGCACTCGCTCGCCAGCGGCAACTCGAACGGGTTCAAGCCGGTGGCGAAAGACCCTGAGCATGGCGAGGACTGATTCATGGCCATGCGGGTGACGCACAACCAGCCGCTGCAGCCTCTGCCGACCAACGCAGAGGAACTGGCGCGCTGCCTGGCTGACCCTGAGTGGCGACTGTTCTCCGGCTGCCTGTACAAGATCATGGTGAAGGGCGACGACAAGGTCGACGAGCTCGGCAACATCGTCGAGGAAGGCGAGTCGTTCGTGACGCCCTTCGAGCCGAATCGAGCGCAGAGGCGTTTCCTGACCAGGCTCTGGCATCGCAACCTGATATTGAAGGCACGCCAGCTCGGCTTCACTACGCTGATCGCCATCCTGTGGCTGGATCACGCGCTGTTCAACGCCAACCAGCGCTGCGGCATCATCGCCCAGGATCGCGAAGCGGCCGAGACGATATTCCGCGACAAGGTGAAATTCGCCTACGAGAACCTGCCGGACGAGATCCGTGAGCGCTTTCCGCTGGCCAGGGATAGCGCGGTCGAACTTCTTTTCGCGCACAACAACAGTTCGGTGCGCGTGGCCACCTCGATGCGCTCGGGCACCATCCACCGCCTGCACGTCTCCGAGTTCGGGAAGATCTGCGCCAAGTACCCGGACAAGGCCCAGGAAGTGGTCACCGGCTCGATACCGGCCGTGCCAACCAACGGCGTGCTGGTGATCGAGAGCACGGCAGAAGGGCGCGAAGGCGAGTTCTTCAACATGGTGCAGATCGCCCAGAAGAACTACCGGGACAAGAAGCCGCTCACGCCCAAGGATTACCGCTTCCACTTCTACGCCTGGTGGCAGGAGCCGAATTATCGGCTGCCGATGCAGACGGTACCGGTCGATCGCGGCCAGCACGCCTACTTCGACAAGATCGAAGCGCTCATGGATTGCAAGATCGACCCGGACCAGCGCGCCTGGTACGTGGCCACCAAGCAGGCCGACTTCGCCGGCAAGGAAGAGCGGATGTGGCAGGAGTACCCTGGCACGCCCGATGAAGCCTTCCAGATCAGCACCGAAGGCAACTACTACGCCGAGGACATGCAGGCCATGCGCAAGCGCGGCGGCATTACTCGCGTGCCGGTGCTGGATGTGCCGGTGAACACCTTCTGGGATATCGGCAACACCGATGGCTGCGCTGTGTGGTTCCAGCAGGAGCTGCGCGGCGAGGATCGATTCGTCGACTACTACGAAGAGCACGGCAAGGATCTGCGCCACTACGCCCAGGAGCTGAAAGACCGCGGCTATCTCTACGGCGTGCACTACCTGCCGCATGACGCTGCTCACAAGCGGCTGGGTGACTACAACCGCAGTGTGCTGGAAATGCTTGAGGACCTGCTGCCCGGGCATACGTTCGACATCGTGCCGCGAATCACTGAGCTGATCACCGGCATCCAGCAGACCCGCAAGCACATGAAAGGCTGCTTTATCGATGAAGTGGCGTGCGCGGACGGTATCAACCGCCTGGACAACTACCGCAAGAAGTTCAGCCGCTCCGAGAACCGCTTTCTCGACAACACCCCCAACAAGGCCAACGGCTGCAGCGAGGGCGCCGACGCCTTCCGCCAGTGGGCGCAGGCCAAAGAACTGGACATGTTGGGCCACCAAGGCCGGCAGTCGTACACCGAAGCCCCAGCGCCTGACTGGCGCACTTGAGGAACCACCAGATGGACGCTACCGCACTCAAGCAGCCCGAGCATGACGGCGATCAGCCGAAGGACGAACTGGCGCTGAGCCTCGACGAGTACACCGAGATCATGCGCGAGATCGAGGAGCAGCCGAACTGGCGCACCACGGCCGACAAGGAAATGGACTATGCCGACGGCAACCAGCTGGACAGCGAGCTGCTGGAGCGGCAGCGCAAGTTGGGCATTCCGCCGGCGGTGGAGGATCTGATCGGCCCGGCGCTGCTGTCGATCCAGGGCTATGAGAGCGCGACTCGCACCGACTGGCGCGTGACGCCCGACGGTGATGTGGGCGGCCAGGACGTGGCCGACGCGCTGAACTACAAGCTGAATCAGGCCGAACGCCACAGCAAGGCGGACAGGGCATGCAGCGATGCCTTTCGTCCGCAGATCGCCGTAGGCCTGGGCTGGGTTGAGGTGAGCCGCGAGAGCGACCCCTTCAAGTTTCCGTACCGCTGCGGCGTGGTGCATCGCAACGAGATCCACTGGGACTTCAACGCCAAGGAGGACGACCTGAGCGATGCGCGCTGGCTGCGCCGGCAGCGCTGGTTGCTGCCTGAGCGTATCGCCCGTGTGTTCCCCGACCACAAGAAGCTGATCATGGCCATCGGGCGGCACGGCTCGACCTGGTGGCTGGACGATCCGGTCGGCGCGAATGACGGCGGTTCGTCCACGGGCCTGCACAACGCCTGGGGCGAGGCGCGTGCCTGGACCGTGCAAGAGGAGCGTTGGTACAACCCAACCTCGAAAGAGACCTGCCTGGCCGAGGTGTGGTACCGGCGCTGGGTCGATGTGGGCGTGATCACCGCGCCAGACGGCCGAGTGGTCGAGTACGACGAGAACAACCTGGCTCACCAGGTGGCGCTGGCCAGCGGCTTCTCGCAGTACAGCCGCGTGGTAGTGGCTCGGGTGCGCCGCAGCTACTGGCTCGGCCCGCACTGCCTGCACGATGGCCCGACCCCTTATAGCCATCGTCACTTCCCATACGTGCCGTTCTGGGGCTTCCGCGAGGACGGTACCAAGGTGCCGTATGGCTACGTGCGCGGGATGATCTATCCGCAGGACAGCCTGAACAGTGGCATCAGCAAACTGCGCTGGGGCATGGCTGCGGTGCGCACCGAGCGCACTAAGGGCGCCGTGGACATGACCGATGCGCAGTTCCGCCAGCAGGTGGCGCGCGTCGATGCCGATATCGTCCTGAACGCTGAACATATGGCGCGGCAGGGCGCCCGCTTTCAGGTCCACCGCGACTTCCAGCTCAACGCCCAGCAGTTCCAGATGATGCAGGACAACCGATCGGCTATTCAGCGCGTCTCGGCGGTGACCACCGGCTTCATGGGCAAGGAAGGAACGGCCACCAGCGGGCGGCAGGAGCAGATGCAGATCGAGCAGAGCAACCAGAGCCTGGGCCGGATGATGGACAACTTCCGCGCCGCCCGGACGATGATTGGCGAGATCCTGCTGTCGATGATCGTCAAGGACCTGGGCAGCAAGCAGCACGAGATCATCATCGAGGGCGACGCGGTACGCGCCGATCGCACGGTAGTGATCAACAAGCCGGAGCAGGACGAGGCCCGCTACACCTACCTGTCGAACGATCTGCAGCGCACCCGGCTCAAGGTCGCCCTGGAAGATGTGCCGAGCACCAACAGCTACCGCGGCCAGCAGCTCGCCGCACTGTCCGAGGCAGTCAAGAGCCTGCCGCCGCAGTACCAGGCCGCGGTGCTGCCGTTCTTGGTCAGCCTCATGGATGTGCCGTTCAAGCGCGATGTGGTGGAGGCGATCCGCGCCGCCAGCGAGCAGGAGTCGCCGGAGCAGATCGAGCAACGTATCAAGAAGGAGGTGCAGGACGCCCTGGCGCGTTCCGGTACCGAACTGAAGATGCGCGAGCTGGCCATAAAGGAGCGCCGCACCGACGCGGAGATCGACAAGATCATCGCTCAGGCGGTGCAGGTCGGCGTCCAGTCCGCGTACAGCGCGATGCAAGCCGCTGCCCAGGTGGCGCAGATGCCGATGATCGCGCCGGTGGCCGACGAGATCATGAAGGGCGCTGGGTACCAGGCGAAGCCGGGCGACGATCCGAACTTCCCACAGGCCGGCCAGACTGCCGCGATGAACATCAAGTCGCCGTATGTGCAGCCAGGCGGCCCGGAGGTGCGTGAGAACACCAGTCCGGCCTTCCCGCCGGTACCGGCCGAGCCAGGCGCTGGCATGGGTGGAATCGAAACTCCGACGGCATCCGACAACCTCGGCTGACCCCATCGTCAACCACAACCCTGCAGGGCTGACCCCCTGTAGGGTTTTTTGTTTTTCGCTCCCTTCTGGACACTCGCTGACAAGTCGGGCCCGTGCTCGACGATGCGCGAGGCGGTGACGCCTCGTAACTGCTGAACCCTTTGCGGCCACGGCGATATGTGGCGGGACAGGCATGAATCCAGGCGACTTTATCCAGCAACACGCACCGGACGGTGAAATGTCCGCAGAGCAGGCCGCTCAGCTCCTCGAGCTGATGGACCAGGGCGATACCGACGCAAGCGCGTTGGAAGTTGGCGGCGAGCCCGACGCTGCCCCTGCAGCTGCAGCAGAACCGAACCCCGTGCGGGCCACCGACGACGTGGCGAACACCGATGACACCGCGGCAGGTGTTGAACCGGAAGATCCGGCCAAGGCCGTGATCATGGCGAAGGACAACGTCCACACCATTCCGTATCAGCGCCTGTTGGATGCGCGAGAAGGAAAGCAAGCAGCGGAAGCTCGCGAGCAGGAAGCTCTGCAGAAGCTGCAGGAGACCCAGAAGGAACTGGAAACGCTCAGGACCCAAGCACAGAACCGGGCGGACGCAGGGATTGCGCCCACCGCCGCCGACCAGAACCTGGCAGCCGCTGAGGCCGCTATGGAGGCTGGCGTCGATCCCGGCATCTTCGGGGACTTCTCCGAGGAGGCGTTGGCCAAGGGTGTGCAGGCCTTGATCGCCAAGAGCGCGCCGGCGCTTCTGGCGGACTTGGTCAAGCAGCAACTGGCCCCCCTGCAGCAGAAGCAGCAGCTGACCGAGCAGGAAGCTCACGCGCAGACGGTCTACGCCAAGCACCCCGACCTCGATTCGATTATCGAGAGCGCGGAGCTTGAAGCGTGGATCGAGTCGCAGCCCAGCTTCGCGCGCACTGCGTATCGCGAAGTGATCAGCAACGGCACTGCGACCGAAGTCATCGAGTTCATCGACACGTACAAGGCAGCCACTGGGAAAGGTCAGGCAGCCGCTGCTGCGCCCTCTGCGGAGAGCGTGCGGCAGGCCGCCAAGCAAGCCATCGCGGCAGCCAAGCCGCCGGTACCCACCAGCCTCTCGGACATTCCGGGCGGTCGTGCGGGGCCGGCGACGGGCAGCGAAGCGCTGGCGAACTTAGGCGCCGCTGATATGGCCGAGGCCTTGATGGACAAGACCCCGGAGCAGATCGAGGCATTTCTGAACCGGAGCGTTTGACGCTCCGGGTCCCGTTGAACAAGGAGATTCACCGTGTCCGACAAGACTCATATGGCGTATGGCGATTCCAAGGCGATGGTCGAGCAGGCCGTCGGCTTGTTTGCCCAGAGCACCCAGCGCAACACCACCCTGAACCGTCTCACCGGCAAGATGCCCAAGGGCACCGCCGGCGCCGAGGCCACCCTGCGCAAGCAGACCACCCAGCACATGCCCATCGTCAAGTGTCAGGACCTGGGCAAGGGCAAGGGCGATGAGGTGACCTTTCACCTGCTGAACCCGACTGGCGGCTACCCGATCATGGGTAGCGCTTACGCCGAAGGTCGTGGCGTGGGCATGAAGCTGTCCGAGGACAAGCTGCGCGTGAACCAGGCGCGCTTCCCGATCGACCTCGGCGACACCATGACCACCATCCGCAGCCCGGCCGACTTCCGTCGTCTGGGGCGCCCGGTCGCTCAGCAGCAGATGGACGCCTATGTCGACCAGAGCCTGCTGGTGCACATGGCTGGCGCGCGTGGCTTCCACGACAACATCGAGTGGAAGATCCCGACCGAAACCAACCCGCTGTTCGCTGAAATCATGGTGAACCGCGTGAAGGCGCCGACCAAGAACCGCCACTACATCGCCGACGGCGGCAACGGCATCAAGCCGTTCACCGTGAACGCGGGTGAGGTCGACCTGGCAACCACCGACCTGATGAAGATGGACACCGTGGACGGCGTGCGCACCTGGATCGACCAGATCGCTCTGCCGCCGCCGCCGGTGATCTTCGAAGGCGACGCTGCCGCCAACGACTCGCCGCTGCGCGTGATGCTGGTGTCCTCGGCGCAGTACAACCTGTTCGCCGCCGACCCCAACTTCCGCCAGCTGCAAGCCAGTGCGATGGCGCGCGCCCAGCAAGCCAAGGGCCACCCGCTGTTCCTGGGCGAGGTGGGTCTGTGGAACGGCGTGCTGATCGTGAAGATGCCAAAGCCGATCCGCTTCTACGCCGGCGACACCATCCGCTACTGCGCCGCGAAGGACAGCGAAACCGAAAGCACCTGCATCGTGCCGGCTGGCTTCGGCACCACCCACGCGATCGACCGCGCCATCCTGCTGGGTGGCCAGGCCGTGGCCGAGGCGATGGCCGCCAGCGAGAAGTCCAAGATCCCGTTCTTCTGGAGCGAGAAGGAATTGGACCACGGCGACAAGGTGGAGCTGCTGCTGGGCTGCATCCGCGGCGTGTCGAAGATCCGCTTCGCGGTCGAGACCGGCAATGGCACCGAGTTCACCGACTACGGCGCCACCGCGATCGATACCGCGGTGCCGATCATCGGCGAGCGCCTGTGATGGGTAGGGCCGGGTAACACCGGCCCGCCTTTCGAAACCAATATCGAGGAGAGCCCATCATGGCCAAAGTGACTCTGAAACAGTTCGGCAACCGCCAATTCGGCGGCGCTGCCGGCGCCTACGGCAACACCACCACCCTGAAGTTTGCCCTGCAAACCGGCGCCAACGGTGCAGCGCTCAATGCCGATTCGGCGGCGGCGATTGCTGCGGGCGACGTGGTCGACCTGGGCCCGCTGCCGGAAGGCATGCGCCTGGACGATATGTCGATGCTGATCAGCACCGGCATGACCGCCACCATCACCGGCTCGCTGGGCTTTGCCTACGCGGACGGTGTGGACAGCACCGAGGTTCCCCAGGACGCCGCGTACTTCGGTACCGGTCTGAACCTGGCCACTGCTGCGCGCCTGCGTGCGGCGGCTGCCAAGGCCCTGGTGACCCTGCCCAAGCCGGCGCGCTTGATCCTGACCACGGCGGTGGCGGACAACGCCAAGGCCAGCAAGATCGAGGTGCTGGTGAGCGGCGAACTCCAGGGCGCCCGCTGATAGCGACTCGGGAGGGCCTTCGGGCCCTTCCTCCTTTCTCCGTCATGCAGGACACGAACATGAAGGTACTTGTCATTGCGCAGGTCGCGCACGCTATCAACGCCGCCTACTGCCTGTCGCTGGGCGACGCTTCGGTGCCGACCTGGGAAGAGGCTGGCGAGCAGCACCAGAAGAGCCTGGTCGCTGGTGTGGAAATGCACCTGGCCAATCCCGACTCCACCCCGGAGCAGGCCCACGAAAGCTGGCTGGCGCAGAAGCTGGCTGACGGCTGGGTATACGGCGAGGTGAAGGACACCGAGAAGAAGGTGCACCCTTGCTGCCTGCCATACGAACAACTGCCGGCCGAGCAGAAGTCGAAGGACTACCTGTTCCGCGCCGTGGTGCATGCGCTCAAGGATCTGCCGGATGCCGACGAGGCCGCTGCTGCTGCCGTGGCCGCAGCCCTGGCCAAGGTTCCGGCAGGACAGCCGGCGCCAGGCGCACCTGCTGGCCCTGGCAAGATCGTGGTGGTCTACATCGGCCGCAAGGAAACCTACACCGATCACCTGTACGGCACTGGCCTGAGCTTCGTTAAGGGTCAGGAACGTGCCATGCCGGCCGATATCGCCCGCAAGTTCCTGCGCCACGGCGACATGTTCAGCGAGGGGCAGGCGATCGCTGCTGCAGCCGAGCCGGCCGCGGACCAGGACGACGACGCCGACGACACCAGCAAGGTGTTGGATGAAGCCAAGAAGCGCCAGGACGAGGAACGCAAGCAGGAAGAGCGCCTGCTCGACCTGAAGCAGCAGATCAACGTCATGACCAAGAAGTCGCTGACCGATTACGCCATGACCAACTACCGGCAGAAGCTCGATCAGCAGAAGTCTGTCGCCGAGCTGCGTCAGCTGGTCACCGGCATGATCGACCAGTACGGCCCCGTCGGCCCGGTGTAAGCCATGACCCTCGAAGAGCTGATCAATGACTTTCGGGTGACCACCCAGGATCTGCGCAGGACGGTCTCTGGCAATGCCGAGGATACCTTTCTGTTCAAGACGCCTGATGTCACCCGATGGCTCATCGAGGCCGAGCAGGAGGCCTGCATCCGCGGGCGCCTGCTGCACGATTCGACGACCGAGGCTGTCTGCGTAGTTCCCGTCGTGGCCGGTGAAGTGGTCTACCCGCTGCATCCGGCTCTGTACGAGATCGATCACCTCGGACTGTTGGAGGTCGGGGCGACCGAGCGCCGGCCCGTCCAGCTGGTGTCGCGCGAGTGGCTGGACGAGAACCACCAGGGCTGGCGTGATCGTGCGGGTATTCCTCGCTTCGCCATCCAGAGCGACACCAGCATTCGTCTGGCGCCGACGCCGAGCGCCAAGGCCACCCTCAAGATCGAGTGCTACCGGCTGCCGCTGCGCGGCCTGAGCACCGAGAAGGCATCGAAGCCAGAGATTCACCAGGCCCATCACCGGCACTTGGTCAACTGGGCGCTCTACCGGGCGTTCAGCCAGCCCGACAGCGAGACCCTGGACCTAGGTCGAGCCGGCGATGCGCTGGCAGCGTTCGCTGGTTACTTCGGCGATCGCCCCGACAGCGACCTGCGCCGCATCACCCGCCACGATGTCGAGCACCACAACAAAGCCTGGCCCTGACCCCCTGTAGGGTTCGCCACCTGAAAACCCTGTCCCTAGCATCCGAGCAAAGCAGATCGGCCGGCATGGGAGCAGGGCATGGCACTACAGATCAATGAGAGCACTGTCGACGCGGCGGCAGTCTCGATCACGAACAAGAGCATGCTCGGTGGCGCCATCGCCGGGGCCTTCGGATGGCTGGCGCAGATCAACTGGATCGGCCTTGGCGGCTTTCTGATCGCCCTGGCCGGTCTGGCCGTCAACTTCTACTTCCAGCACCGGCGTGACAAGCGCGAGCAGGCCGAGAGCCAGGCCAGGATCGAGGCGTTGCGCGAGCGCTGCAGCATCGAAGGGCGGGCGCAATGAGCCGCACGCGCGTGCTGGTTGCTTCCCTTGTGCTGAGCGCCGCGGGCTTTGCTGGCTGGATCGCCAGTGAGGGCGACGGCCCGGTCGAGGTGCGCAACGGCGTCGAGGTGCACCTGCCGTACATCCCGACCAAGGGCGACGTGCCCACCATTGGCCATGGCTCGACCCGCTACGAGGACGGCACACCGGTCACCCTGGCAGATCCTCCCATCACCCGCGAGCGCGCCCAGCAGCTGGCCAGGGCGCTGCACAGCGAGGAAGAGCGCCGATTCCAGGCATCGCTGCCCGGGGTGGAGCTGTTCCAAGAGGAATACGACCTCTACCTCGACTTCGTCGGCCAGTACGGCATCGGCAACTGGCGCAAGCCGAAATCACCGCGCACCTGGCTGCTGAAAGGCGATTACCTGGGTGCGTGTAAGGCGCTGCTCAATTGGCGTTTCGCCGCCGGCTACGACTGCTCAACGATGATCAACGGCAAGCGGAACAAACGCTGCTGGGGCGTCTGGCAGCGACAGCTTGAGCGCCATGCCGCCTGTATGAGCGCTCAATAGGAGGTATCCGATGCAATGGCTCGTACCGCTGTCCGTGTTCCTGCTGGCGTTTGTGTTCTGGCGCCTGTCCTGGCGAACCGATGATCGTGTCGCGGCATGGAGCCGCTTCACCATCGCCGTGTTGCTGGCGCTGCTGAGCGTTGCTGTCGCGATCGGGATGGCGCTCCAGTGATCAGGGTCTTGCTCGTCGCATGCGCCGGCCTGGCGATCGCCCTGGTGATGGTCTGGCTGCGTCTCGACACCGTGTCGCTCGAGCGTGATGGCGCTGTGAAAGTCGCTAAGCAGATTGCTGCATCGGTCGAATCCCTGCGCGGCACCCTGCGCCTGCAGCGCGAGCTGGCCAACGACCAGGCCGCGATCGAGGCCACCTATCTGGAGGAGAAACAACGTGCTGAAGACCGCGCTGAATATCTGCGCCGCTGCCTTGCTGATGGTTCTTGCGGGCTGCGTGTCGCAGCCACCTGCCCCTCAGTGCGAGTGGGGCCAGCCGGGGCCGCTGCCGGCGAGCCTGATGCAGGAGCCCCAGAACTTACACCTGCTGCTCGACGAGCTTATCCAGCCATCGTTGCCGGCCTCAAAGTCCAGCGAGCCCAGATAGTCGGCCTGCAGGACGAGCTGAGGCTGCTGCACAGCCAGTGCAAGTTGGCTCCATGAGCGAGGAGGGCGAGGCGACCAACGTCGTCCGCCTGGATGATTTCAGGCCGCACCTGGTGCTGGCCGCCGCCGACCGGTCGGTGCACATCGTGCCGGTGGCGCTAGTTGAGGCGGTGATCGAGGGCAGGAAGCCCTTCACTGCCATGGATGAACGGGCCGTCCGGGCAATGCTGCTGGACTACCTGACCATGCTGCAGGAGCAGCACGAACCGTAACAGCAACCGAAACCAAAACCGGAGCAACCCAATGACCACCATCACCCCCACCGTCGGCCGCGTGCTGCACTTCATCCCCACCGCCGACTACATGGCCAGCCGCAAGATGGCTTTCGGTGATCCGTCGCAGCCGCTGGCTGCTGTGATCGCCTACGTCCACAGCGACACCATGGTGAACCTCACCGTATGGGACCAGAACGGCGAGCAGTTCGGCGTGTGCAGCGTGCCGCTAGTGCAGGGCGACACTCTGGCCGGCGGCAGCTTCTACGCGCAGTGGATGCCGTATCAGAAGGGGCAGGCGGCGAAGACGGAAGCCGCTGAGTGTGCTCTGTCCATGGCAACGAAGGCCTTCGGTCAAGTCACCAAAGTCGCTCAAGGCGGCTGCGATGCCATCGAACAGGAAATCCAGGTCAAGGGCCTTACCGCGCCGCGAATCACGCCTGCGGATATCCAGGCGAACATCGCGAGCGAGCACTACTTCACCGCCGCGCAGGGGGCCTACGGCACCAGCGACTGGGCGAAGGGTCTGCCAGGCCCGTTCTGCGAGGATGGGCGCAAACCCGATGCGCTCGACCTGCTGACCTTCTGCGTCCTGGTGCTGCGCAACGGCTTCACCGTCACTGGCGAGTCTGCCTGTGCCAGCCCGGAGAACTTCGACGCCGAGATTGGCCGCACGATAGCGCGCCAGAACGCTGTGCAGAAAATCTGGCCGCTGATGGGCTACGAACTGCGCAGCCGTCTGCATCAGCGTGCGCTCTACGAGGCCGAGCCGAAGGTCGGCTATGGCAACGCCCAGGGACCGGCACAGGCCGGCCAGTAAGGAGAACGGCATGTCGGCGCCAGAAATCCCCATCACCATCACCCGCGGCAAGACCTTCGAGTTCGGCTTCCTTTACGCTGAGGACGAGCTGCTGTACCTGCCGATCACCGGCATGCCGAGCAAGGCGCCGGTGCGCCTGACGGTGGTAGGGCACGGCGTGCCGGACGGCTGGCCGGTGCAGGTCACCTGCGTGAAAGCGCCGGACGAGCTCAACACGCCCGACGATGAAAGCCAGATCGCCAAGCTGGTGGACGCCGACACCATCGAGCTGAACGCCCTGAACGCCCACTGCTGGAAGGCGTTCAGCGGCTCGGGCCTGCTGGTGCTGAACAAGCCGATGGATCTGACCGGCTGGCACTGTCGGGCCCAGGTGCGCGACCGGGTGGGCGGCGAAGTGCTGTTCACCTGGCACAGCGATCCGGGCGAAAGCCCCGACGGCGAAATCGAGGTCGACCTGGCGCACAGCGCCTTCGTGCTCAAGTTGGACGCCGCCACCGCGGCAGCCTTGGAGTGGAGGCGCGGCAAGTACGACGTGGAGGCGATCGCCCCGGGCGGCGAGGTCTACCCGCTGACTGCGATCAGCGATATCGAGGTTGCTGACGAGGTGACCGCATGAAAGTGATCGCCGCCGGCCAGGTGGCCAAGCCTATCGTCCTGGGCGCAGCACCGCGACGGATGCCGGTTGTGATCTTGGCGGGTCTGCGCGGCGCGCCAGGGGCTGGTGGTGGCGGTAGCTCCGGTGTCAGCAGCTTCAACACCCGCACCGGAGTCGTGACGCTGACCGGCGCCGATGTGACCACTGCCCTGGCATACACGCCAGCGAACAATGCCAGCCTGGCGGCCGTCGCATTCAGCGGCAACTACAGCGACCTGACAGGGAAGCCATTCATTCCGGCCGCGCCTGGCGATATCGGCGCCGCCACCGAAGCGCAGGGCGCTCTGGCCGACACGGCTGTGCAGCCTGCCGCGCTGGCCGTGCAACTCGACCTGAAGGTCGACAAGGTCGCTGGCTACGGTCTGAGCCAGGAGAACTTTACCGCGGCTGAGAAGGCCAAGCTGGCAGGGCTGGAAGGCAGCCGCTTCAAGGGCGTGTTTGCCAGCCTTGCCGCTCTGCAGGCTGCATTCCCAACCGCCAGTGCAGGCGACTACGCCGATGTAGATGCTGGCGTGGGCAGTGCGACCATCCGCTATGTATGGGACGCTAGCGACGAAGAATGGCAGCCGATTGGTTCCGGTACGCCGCTCACTGCGGCCGACATCAAGACTCTCTACGAGAGCAATCCAGACACCAACGCCTACACCGATGCTGAGAAGTCGAAGCTGGCTGGCATCGCTGCCGGCGCCACGGCGAATGACAACACCGACAGCCTGGCCGAGGGTTCGACCAACTTCTACCACACCGCGGCGCGCGTGCTTGCCACTGTGCTCAGCGGCCTGAGCCTGGCCAGTGGTGCCGCAGTGGTCGACACCGACAGCGTGCTGGTGGCGTTCGGCAAGCTGCAGCGCCAGATCAACGACTTGGCCGCGGCGATCGGCGGCAAGCAGGACGCGCTGGTCAGCGGCACCAACATCAAGTCGGTCAACGGCAACAGCCTGCTCGGTAGTGGCAACCTGAGTATTGGCGCGGTCTGGGGCGCTCTGACCGGCACACTCTCCGATCAGGCCGATCTGCAGACCGCTCTCAATGCCAAAGCCGGGCTTGCTGGGAGGCCGTCACGCACCATCATCGCTAGCGGCGCAGTCACCCCATCCGACGCCGGGAAGTGGCTGCTGTGCGACAGCGCAACACCAATCACGCTGACTATCGGCGCAGAGGCAACTGCAAGCTGGGCTGTCAGTGGCGTGTTGCCGGAGTTTTACGTGCTGCAGGTCGGCGCTGGCGCAGTGACCGTTACGGGGGACGGGTTTTCAGTGACCTATAACGCTGCAGATACAAACGTATTGGATGGTGCAGGTTCGGCCGCTACGCTGCTGCGCACTGCGAGCAATACGTGGTGGATGGCCGGTAGGATGGCGGCAGCGTGAGTAACCCGGGAATCCTGGCGCAGCGCCGGCAAGGTGGCGGCGGACCTACGCCGCTGCCGGGGCCTGAGCAGACGGTTGATTTCATTGCTGGCTCGTATCTCAACCAGACGAATGCGACAAGCAGCCGTTCGCTGGTACTTCCGGGGACGATGGTTGTAGGCGACTTGATGATTGCAACCGTCTATCACAGTGGGGTTGTGACGGCACCAGCTGGCTGGACGCTCTATCTGGCCGTGCCTGGGACAAGCGCGTTCTTGAGTGTGTACACAAAGACTGCAGAAGCGGGCGATATAGGCGCGAACATGACATGGACGCAGAACGTTTCCGCGAACTTCACGGTGCACTACACCGTGTTCAGAGGTGCGCAGCCGCTGAGTGTGCTGTCCAACGCGACGGCGAACGGGACCACTGCGGAAACCAATCTGGCTATGCCTGAAACGTCTCCTACAAGGAAGGGGCAGTACCTGTTGAATGTTCTATCAAGAGCGTCCGCGAACAATGCATTCCCGGCAACGCTCACTTACAGCGCTGGTTGGGATGTTAAGTCGACTACGTCGGAGGCCTCACTGCCGATACGTAAGACCCTGGCGATCAGGGAGGCTGTCAACGAGGGAGATACAGCCGCAACGCTATCCATGACTCCAGTTTCTGGCAGCCCATCGTGGCGTGCAGCGCAATTGCTTATCGGCTACACGCCATAACCTCTGACCCCCTGTAGGGTTCGCCATCGTATCCCGTGACCTTGAGACTTTCACCTGTACCGCCTGGGGTTCTCCCGGGCTCAAGGTGAAAGCGGAATGGCGCGTCAGGAAAACTGGAAACTTGGGATCGACAACAGATCGCCGGCTGCACGCATTGCCGCCGGCGCTGTTCGTGACTCCCTGAATTTCTCGCCGACCGACGCCGGCACCTTCGCGCTGCGCCCTGGTTTCGAATCGATCTTCTCCGGCTCGCGCATTCGCTTGGCCTTTCCTGTCGGGCGTGGCCGCGCGCTGGTTGCTGACGACACCGGCCTGGTTGAGCTGGATCTGCTGTCGCAGGCTGCCCGCACGCTAGCGACCATCACGCCAGCTGGGCCGCTTTGCGCAGCAAGCCTGGCAGGTGACACCTTCGTCGCATCGGCGCGTGACATGTTGCGCTATTCCGGCGGCGCTGTGCGCCCATGGCTGGTGCCGGAGGCGCCGGACAACTTCGCCGTGAGTCTGGTCGACGGCAGCCTGCAGCCTGGGCTCTATCGCCTGGCCTGCACCTTCGTCGATGCCTACGGCGACGAGTCGGGCGTGATGGATCCGCTGCGCATCAGTGTGCCTGCTGGCAAAGCGCTGCAGGTTGACGTACCAGTGCCGCCGGCCGGCCTGAGCGTGCGCCTGTACGCAAGCGTGGCGAACGGTGAAACCCTCTACCTGCAGGCGTCCGATGCTGGCGTGCGCCAGGTCGGCGCTGTGCGAGACGACACTGCCCGCTGCACCACGGTCGGCCTCTGCGCGATGCCGCGCCCTGACGCGCTGTGCGTGCTGTCCGACTCTCGCCTGGTGAGCGTGCGCGGCAAGTGCCTGTACCTGAGCCGGCCCTACCGCCCGCACCTCCACGACCCCGTGGCCGATTTCTTCCAGTTCGAGGCGGTACCCGCCGTGGTGCTGCCCTGCGGCGCCGGACTGTTCGTGTGCGCGGGGCAGGGCACCTACTTCCTCAATGGCATCGGAACCGAGCAACCGCAGGCGCCGAAGGTGCTGGAGTACGGCGGCGTTTCCGGTACCGGCCGCGTGCTGCCGGACAAACGCTGCGCCTGGATGTCGCCCTATGGGGTGGTGGTGGGCACACCTGATGGGGTGGCTTCGCCGATTGCCAGTGAGCGCTTCGTGCCGCAGCAGGGTGATCGCGGGGCAATGGGCCTGGTGCACAGCAACGGCAGCTCGCTGCTGGTTACCACAATGCGCGGTGCTGGCGAGGGCGTCAGCCCGCTGGCCGCCCGCGACTACTTCCAAACGGAGTACATCGAGCCATGAAAGAGCATGGGAAATGGGGGTTTCGTTACGACTACGAGTACTCCGAGGGCGGGATCATCGTCGAGCGTGGTCATGCCACCAATCTGATCCCGCAGGTTGGTATGGACCATCTGGCAGGCCTTCTGCGGGGCACGGCGACGCCGATCAGCAGCTGGTACCTGGGGCTGTTTTCCGGCAACTACGTGCCGGAAGACACTGGTGTGACCGCGGCCGACCTGCCGGTGAATGTCGGTGAGTTCACGGCCTATGAGGGGGCGTCGCGCCTGGACTGGGAGCATGAGTACGACGACTTGAGCGAGGTCAGTAACGCCAACAACCGCGCCGAGTTCGTTTTTACCGGGTCTGGCACGGTGCGTGGCGGCTTCCTCATTTCCAACTCGACCAAGGGCGGCAACACCGGCTTGTTGATGTCGATCGTCCGCTTCCCCAACCCGCGACCTGTTGAGCCGGGCGGCATTCTGCGCGTGCTGGCTGGTGTCGTGTTCATCCCGACCACTGTTGCGTAATAGGAGACGACCGTGAGCAATTCCAGTCATGCCAGCCAGGAGATCATCCGGCTGCTGTTCACCACCGTGGCACTCGCCACGCGCCCGACCGTCTGGTACGTCGGCCTGCACACCGGCGACCCCGGTATCGACGGCAGCGCAAACGAGCTGACGACGGTGACCGACCCGAACTACGAGCGCACCGCGGTGACCTGGGACGAGAGCGTTGTCACCAGCCTGACCCGTGTAGCCAACGACGCCGAGGTGGCATTCCCTGCGTCCGGCGCGGCCGGCAGCTACAACGTCCAGTTCATCACCATCTGGGACGCCGACACCGCCGGTAACTGCCTGGCGCGCCTGCCGCTGGTGCCTGAACGAGTCGTGGCGCCGGCCGGCATTGTGCGTTTCCCCATTGGCGAAATCATCATCGAGGGCGGCATCAATGACGACTAAGATCAGCACCGGCCTGTCCGGTTACATGCTGGCCACCGGCTCGCTGCGGCAGGCCTTCGCGTCCAGTTTCATCCGCGTGTACCAGGGCACCGAGCCAGCCACCGCGGATGCGGCGCTGCCGGGCGACGCCACGCTGCTGTGCGAGATCAGCGTGGATGGGGAGGGCAGCGGCATCAACCTCAATGCCACGGCCGACGGTACCTACATCAGCAAGAGCCCGACCGAGACCTGGCGCGGTGAAGCGCTGGTGACTGGCACTCCGACCTACTTCCGTTGGGTGACCGGGCCGGATGCCGGCGGCGCCAGCAGCGTGCTGCCGCGCATCCAGGGCAAAGTCGGCCTGGCCGGGGTGGAGCTGAATTTCTCGTCGCTGAACTTCGTCGAGGGGGCGATCCAGAAGGTCGACTATTTCGTCGTGGCCATGCCGTCGAACTGATGGGGGAGCGTCATGGCGAACCGCCTGGTCAAGCCGCCGCGGATTACGCAAACCGCTGAGGTTAAGCACGTCCCGTACCGGCCGGCGTACTGCATCAGCACTACGATCAGATCCGGCAGCGGACGCTCAACCGGGTTTAAGAGCAGCGGCACCCCAGGGTTGCCGCTTAATTTCAGTGGGCCGTACATGCTGGCTACTGCGCAGGCCAGCCCCATCGTGTTTGCTGGTGGTGCTTACGCGGGAAGCATTGCTAAAGGTGGTGGCGAAACTTCGCTGACCAGCTCTACCAGTACCGCCTGCTACCCGGCTCGGCCAGAAATCAAGGGCGAGCCGGCCAGGCTGGTGGTTTCCCTTGAGCCAGGCTGGAACGCCAGCGCCTCGTCTCGGCAGCGCCTGGTCGGCGACTTCGTGTTCAGCTTCGAGGTGTGCGCCTACCCTATCGGGGTGGTGATTGGTGTAGCGCCAGCCAATCAAGACACGCTTTTCGCCACTGCAGAGCACGCCTTCTACCTGCGCGGCGATCAGATCAGTGTGTTGGAGCGGGGCGAGATCGTTGCGAGCTGCCCTTTCTCGCCGAGCGATCTGGTTCGCCTGAGCATCAGTCGGGTCGGGCAGGTGGTGGTCTACTCAGCCGATGGCTGGGCCTACGTCAGCCTGAGTGCCTCGATCGGTGACAAGGTCGGCGATGCGCTGTTGTACTCGGCCGGCGACTATGTGGATAACCCGGCTATCTCAGTGGCGATTGCCGCTCGCGCAGTAGGCGCGGTCGGTATCCGCAGCCGCGTGCGCGATACGGCATCGGCACGCGGGCGGGTAGGCTTCACCGCGGCCATGCGCAAGGTGCGTGGTTCGCTGGGGATCAGAGGCAGCGCCTCGGCGGTGCTCGATACCGCAGCATCGGCTCGCGGTCGGGTGGGCTTCTCCGGTAGCGCCAGGCCGAGCACCAACGAGGGGGCGGTCACCTTGCCCGGGTTGCAGCTGTTCGCCAGCGACCGCCAGACCGCGTCGGGCAATGTGGCGCTGGCGCGCCCGGTCGTGAGCGGTGATGCCGGGTTCGCGCTGCCCGACATTGCCGTCGGGGCCCTGGGGATTCCGGCGCCTATGCTCAGCGGCATCATGCTGGTGGGCAGTGCAGGATCTGGTGACGTGACGCTGCCTGCGCTGGAGGTGATCGGCGCCGACTATGCCTATGGCATCGGCCGCGTGCAGTTGCCGGCCGTTGATATGGCTGGCCGCGAGCGCGTCTACGACCCCGACGGCGAGTACATGCTCGAGCTGGTGTATCTGCAGGCGCAGCTGGCCACCGACAACGTCGCCTATGTGGCCTGGCGCGAGCGCGTTGGGGTGGGTTTCGACCTGATCGTCTCGGTGTTCATCGAGGACATGATCTACGAGACGCTGATGGTCGGCGACAAGATGAGCCAGTCGCAGATCATGTACGAGGCGCTGCGCAGCGCCGTGAGCATCTACAACTCGGGCAGCCTGGTCGATGACGTGGTGCTGCAGTACGCCACCAACCTGGTGACGGGCGCGGCCTCTCGCTATGAGGGCTTCGCCTTCTCGGGGTTCTTCAACGATGGCCTGGACAGCTACGCCTACGACGAGAACGGGGTGTACCGAATCGTCGATGGCGCCGGTGACGATGGTGAGCCGTTGTCGGCCGCGATCGACTTCGCCGCCGCCGGCGCTGACAGCAGTGCCGAGAAGTACCTGACAGCCGCTTATTTTGGCATCGACACCGACGGTCAGGTCTATGCGCGGGTGACCACTCAGGATGGACGCGAGCAGCTGTACAAGGCGATCCCGGCCAAGGCGCATCATCGCGCGGTGACCGCCAAGGGCGTGACTGCTCGCTATTGGCAGGTGCGCCTGGAGTTGACCGATGCCACCTTCGCGGATCTGGATAGCGTCGAGTGGGACATTCCAGTCGCGCGCCGCCGGATGCATTCGAAATGAGGCCGGTGCGCGTGCGTTTCGCCTGCAAACCTGACCCGGTGGTGCGCCGGCGGGTTATCTCGGTGGGCGAGGAACTGCCGCCCGGGCAGACGCGCAACTTCGTGTTTCGCGGCTATTTGTGCAAGCTGGTCGCCGAGCGTGACGTCTGCCTGGCCGATGTGATCGACATGCCCGTCAGGCTGCTGGGCTTTCGCGGCCCGCTGTTCCGGCTGGGCGAGTTCAGCCCGCTCGGGTACACCGTAGCCGGCAAGCGTGCGCACTACTCCCCCGACAGCCAGCAGGATGAGGCGCTGTCGGCCAGGCTCAAGGCGAAGTACTACGCCAGTGCGGTGCACGGCAGTGCGACGGTGGCGCGCGCCTATGTGGGGGCTGTCATGCCGCCTCGCTATGGCGAACTCATCACGCGCGCAAGCCTGAGCATGGCGTTTCAGTCTATCCCCGCTGACCAGACCATGGATGGCTTCTTCAATGGCTGCGATACCCAGCAGTTTCAGTTGGGGTTGCAGGTGCTTGGTGATGGTCCGCGGTTGGATGCAGTGATTCGCGAGAGTTGGCTGGGGCTGGCTGGCTTGACCTTCGCTACGCCCTACAGTGCCAAGACGTTGCCAGCGCTCGCGGATGCGCCCAGCCCTGCCGGACCATTCCAATCGCCGTATCGGCCGCGCTGGAGTGTGCCGCAGCCGCGCCAGGTGGCCATGCCTGCGGCCCAGTCAGTGATGGTGGGCGAGCAGCAGCAGGTGCTGCTGGGTGTGCAGGTGGCCTTCGATATGCCGGAGCACCATTTCATTCTCGCTGACAAGGGTAATGGCGCCATGTGGTACTCGCTGCAATTTCCGCATGCCAAGGCCGCGCGCACTGGGTTGGTGGTGATGGGGTTCGGGCGTGAGCCGTTCATCGAGGACGAGCTTCCTGCGGGGGTCAGTGTGGAGTACTCGACGGTCGACGCAGTGCCGGCCTGGGCGCAGCCTTCGCAGGAGCCGACCACGCCGCCCGCTGAATACCTGCTGAACAGCGTGGTGGATCTGGTACCGAACGCTGATTGGCCGGCGCACCTGCAGCAGGCGCCCTTCGTGCCTGAACTGCGCATAGCGCCGGCGGTGTTCACCACGGATTTCTCGCTGATTGAGTACTACCCCGACTTGTCGACCCAGGACTGTTTTCGCCCCTGCGTGGTCGGCGCCCTACATGCGACCGAACTGGATGGGGTGGTGGAGTTTGTGGCTGCGGTGCGTGCGGTTGATGAGCACCTGCTGCCAATCACCAGCGAGCTGCGCTTCGACGATAGCGCCGGCATCACGCCGGGCGAAGCGGCCAAGGTCAAGGTCACGCGCACCGGGTTACTGGTGGTCAGCTACACCATAGCCACGGGCGAAAGCACCACGCGCCTGCTGGCTCCGGACGTAATCGGGTCGGACCAGTGCCCCTGGTACGACAGCGGCACGATGGATGGCGCGATCGCCTACTACCCGCAGGTGCTGTGGGGGGGCGTGGTGAACGGTAAGCGGTGCTATGCGGTGCGGGCATTGCGCTACCTGCGCAGCGTGTTCCTGGGCAGCCTGCTGCAGGATGTCGACGGCGGTTGGTGGTGGTTCACCGACAACTATCGAGGCTGGCGCGTCGGGTCGACCGAGGATATCCGGCCGCCGTTGTACCGCACCGATCTGGGCTTCGGCCCTTACATCGACCGCGACCAGCCAGAGGAACTGTGGTGGGTGGTGGATGATGTGGTCCAGCGCGTTGCGTTACCTGCTGGCTATCGTGCCGTGACCAGGGCCAGGCAGACCAGCTTCGCCGTCGAGGGCCAGAACGACCTGAGCGCCTACCTGGCCGAGCTGTATGCGCACATGGGCATCTACGGCGGGCCAGGCACATCGGACTTCGTGTGGCAGGAATATGCGCTCGAGGAGTACCTGCTGCCCAACACCTTACAGCAGCAGTTCGCGGAAGTGGCTGATAACCGGGTGCTGTACTTCCTGCCGCCGAATGATGAGCCGGGTGTCCTGCGGCTTCAGGTATTCGACGGCGAGGCGGTGGCCGACTACGGCGAGGTCGCGGTGCCCTGGGTGTCTGGTACCCACTACACCAGCGCGGAGAACCGATATCCGGTTTATGCCCTGACCTGCTACCAGCGCGAGACCTGGCTGGATGGCGAGTTGGTCACGCCGGCGGGGCTGATCCTGACCGTCACCAGTGGGGCTCGCGGCTATGCGCTGATCTCGCGCGACGGCGCCGCAACCTGGCATCCACTTGTGGCCGCGCCGGACAGCTTCGAGGCGGGGCAGAACTCAGGCATCCCCGGGCACGGTTACATTTTTTCCGGCACGGCCCTGTGGTCGCCAAAGCCGGGCTACCCCTATGTGAAGGAGAACGCCGATGGCTGAGTTCGAGGATGTAACCAGCTTCCTGCAGTCGCAGTCGAGCCGGGCGCTGACGGACGCGATCAACACCCGGAACATGATCTGGAACCAGATGCCGGGCTCGGTGAAGGAGCGGCGCCTGAGTTTCGATTTCACCAAGCCTGCGCTTGGCGGCCCCCCGAAACTCTCGGACATCTTCGGTATGGGCGACAGCACCAATCCGGAGATCATGCGCCTGAACGGCGAGGCCGATGCCTGGATGGCCAAGTACTGCCCAGCGATCAGCGGCGACCTGCAGACGGTGCCTGAAGACATGCTGCTGGGAATTATCTCCGGCTCCAAGCCATACGGGCAGGATCGCACTGTGCTGGAGATCGTCTGGAACCAGGCGCGCGATCGCGCGTACCGGGCGAGCGATGCCGAGGTGCGCACCCTCGAAACTCGCTTCGCGGGGGCAGGGTTCCCCTTGCCGCAAGGCGCCATGGTGGCCGCCATCACCGCGGCCGAGCAGCGCGCTGGCCAGGCGATCGCCGAGGTGAACTGGCAGCAAGCGATCAAGGACGCCGACATCAAGGTGGATCTGCTGAAGTTCGCGGAAGAGCAGGCGATTCGCCTAAAGCTCGGCCTGCTGTCGCAGATGGCTGAGTTCTATCGCATGTGGTACGCGGTGCCTGACCGCGATATCGAGAGGGCCAGGGTGCGCGCGCAGGCACAGGCGACCTTCTATTCGGCGCTGGGCAACTACCACAACGTTGAACTGGCGTTCGAGGCTATGCGCCTGGATATCGCCAAGGCCAAGGTCGATGTGGGGCTGATGCACGACCGTCACAAGGTGGCTCTGGAGACCGGCAACAACACCAGCGGGGCACTGGGGCAGGCCACCAGTGCGCTGGCGCAGGTGGCGGCGTCGAACGGCGCAGCGGCGTCTAGCCTGGTGGCCAAGGTGGAGGATGTTTGATGGCAATTCCGTACTCGGTATGCATCTTCCCGCCGGAGCGATTCCAGGCAGACAAAATGTATGTCTTTGAGCTGAACACCGCCGGTGAAGTGGCCCGTGAGGGTTGGATTGCATGCCCCGGGCTAGGCATTCTGCCGGCGTTGTCTGGGCCTGATGGGGCATTCTACTTCGCGCGCGCTGAAGGCATGGACGGGGCCGGCATCACTTTGTATCGCTCTGAACTGGTTGCCGAGGAGCTGGAGCCGACGCTGGAGGTGCTGCGGGTAGTTGACCTTGAACTGCCGGCACACCTCGCATCGTTTATTGCCGACGTGCCGCCACCATCGGTAATTTGGCTCGACTCACAGGCGGCGATGATTGGTTATGCGGCCTACAGCTACGACGCTGGTGGGACGCTGGTTCAGAACGGGGTTGCCTACTGTTCGACGCCGGCAGGCCTGCAATCGATCGCCGCTATTGAGGTGTCGGCCTGGCGAGCGCCCAACTGGTTTGCCGCGGTGGAGTTTGATAACGGCGCCTTCTCAACCTTCGCCTGGGGGGTTGCGACATGATCGATGAGTTGGTTATCCAGTACTTCACCAGTTTGCCAGCGGTTGCGCCGGCTGGACCGGCATCAGTCCCTGCTATCACCTACAACCTGCCATCCGACGCCGAGTACCGCACCCATCTCAACGTCGATGCGCTTGATGCGGCTGTTCCGGATGACGACGAGCTGGGCGGGAGAGAGAACGCCAATCGCTGCGCACAGGTACTGGCGCCATTGATCCGGGCGCTTAAGTACTACGCGGGAGAGGGTAATAGCCCTGTGCGGGTGCAGAGCGTTTCAGTGGTGGGGCGCTTGCAAGGCGATATGTGGGTGTTCTTCCTGCCGGCGTCTGGGTTGGTGATGCGCTGCGACGATTCGCTGTCCATTGGCTCTCAGGTGTTCGAGCCGGAGTCCGCTTATCTGGCAGCGGCTCAAATCATGGTCAACGACGGGGCGGCTTTCCCTGTGGTGCCGTGGCAGATGCTGAATTACTTCCTTTCCAGCAGCCTCGACACTTCAATTCCGCCAAGGCCTGCATTCTGGGCATTGCACGTGAAAACGGCGGAAGTGATCTAGGCCCCCTGTAGGGTTTGGGCTTGAGTGGCCAGGGTCTCACAATCCGCTCATCTGAAATGGGAGAGTGGCAATGTACGGCATCCCCAAGCGCAAGAAGGCAGCCGACGGCGGTTTGATCGTCGGCCCTGGCACCGGCACCTCTGATTCCATCGACAAGGAGGTGCCGGCTGGCTCCTATATCCTGCCGGCCGACACGACCGCCAAGCTCGGCTTCGGTCTGCCGGGCTACAACGGTAATCCGAAGATGCCGCAGAAGGAGCAGCCTAGGCTGGGTATCCCCGGCTACAACAAGCAGGTGCCGGTAGCGGTGAGCAATGGCGAAATGGAGCTGCCGCCGGAGCAGGTGCACGCCGTCGGCGCCGCCGTGCTCGACCAAGTCAAGGACGCCACCCACCAGCCGAAAGGCTTCGGCCTTAGCCGGGAAGTGCTTGCCGCAGCCAAGGGGGCTCGCGCCGAAGAGCCGCGGCAATTCTTCGCCGACGGTGGCCTGGTGGATGACGAAGAGCGGCCGGGTGGCTTTGGATTCCCGGGGCGCAGTACCGGCACTGTTCAGCGTGAAGAGCCGCGGCTGGGCTTGCCGCGCTCTGGCCAGCGGCCGGTGACTGAACAGCCGAGGCTTGGCCTGCCAGGCGCTGCACGCGAGACCGCACCGCGGTCTGGCCTGCTGGATGTGCCGGTAGGTCTCAGCCAGGCTGCAGCTGGCGCGCTGCGTGTGCCAGTGGCCGCCGGCCAGGACGCGCTGCGCAATGTGGCGGCCTATGCCACGGGTGCCGACCCAGACCAACTGCCTGGCGGCGCAACCCGCTTCCGTGACGAAGCGGTCGGTCAGTTTCAATCCGGCCTGGAGCGGGTCGGCGAGGGCGTCTCTGGCCTGCAGCAGGCCGGGCGTCGCGCTCTGGGTATTCAGCCTCAGCAGGAATCTACCGCGGCGCCTGCCACCGATGAGCCGAGGCTGGGTATTCCGCGCCCCCGAGCCACTGAGCCGGAACAGCCGCGTCTTGGTCTGCCTGGGCCGGTGCGTGAGGCTTGGGCCCGGGCAAATGGTGGCATCGCGGCGCGTGTCGGCGCCGACGGCGTGCCGGAGTTCAGCAACGACCCCGCTGCAGTTGCCGGGGCGGGCGACATGCCGGCTGGTGGGGTTGCGCGGGTTGGCGATGGTGTCGGCGGGCGGCTGTCGGTCGGCGATCCTGGCGATGCTGAAGCCGCTATCGCTCGGTTCCAGCGCGCCAACGATATCCGCCAGCAGACCCTGGCCGAGAATCGCGGTACCGTCACCGGGCTGACCGACAATCGTGGCCGTCCGACCCTGGAGGATCGTCAGCGGGTGCGCCTCGATCTGGATCAGGCGCAGGCGGAAGGGTTGCGCGCGCAAACTCAGCAAGGCAGTGCGCTTGCCGGGCAGCAACTAGCGGCCGAAAGCCAGCGCATGGGCACCGAGCAGCTCAACCAGCAACGCCTACAGCAGCAGATCGCCGAGGGCGACCTGGGCATGCAGGACCGCCAGCGCCTGGAGCAACTGCGTTCGCAGATCGCCGACCCGAACCTCAGCGAGGAAGAGCGCAACGTCGCGCGGCAGGCCTACAATGTCCTGGCCACCCAGGCGAAGGATCGCTACATAACGCAGGACGTGATCTTGGATCGAGACGAAACGGGCAGGCCGATCGTCGGCAAGCAGGTGCTGGACGTAACCACCGGCCAGCCCGTGTCGACTGGAGGGCAGGGAAATCAGGGTAGGCAGGCGCCTGCTGTTGGAACTCAGCAAGGTGGGTATGAGTTTATCGGTGGTGATCCGGCCAGCCCGAGCAGTTGGCGTAAGGTGTGATCCGCTACATGTAGGAGCACCAGGGGCCTGGGTTTTCCTTTTCGCAGGCTTCCTTGGTGCTGGGCTGGGGGACGTCATACAGCCTGTTGCATGACGCCCTGATCATGTAGGCGGCATCGCGGCTGCGAGTGTCGCCTGACTTGCTCAAGGCACAGTCCGCACCTGACTCGAAGGAGAACACGCCGCGTCCAGAGCCTTTCGGGACTGACTCAAGGCCGCCAGGAAAATTTGCACGGCAGACCTGCACGGCAGCGGAGGCTGCGTGATCGTTCTCCAGTCCAGGCAGCTTATCCAGCAGGCACGTCGCATAGTTGCCGGCTTGAGCGTGGACGGCGAGAGTGAGGAGCGCTGAGGTGGCGAGCAATTTGATCATGCTGGCGTTATAGACCTCAATGTGAGGTTAGGGCAAACCCGAAGCTGATTATTGGATGATGATGCGCCACGGTGATAGCCTCATGCCATTGGCTAGGAGCGGCCGAGAATGCGCACCCATTACGACAACCTTCACGTCAGCGAAAAGGCGAGCCCAGAAGTCATTAGGGCTGCATACAAAGCTCTCGCTCAGAAGTGGCATCCCGACAAGCATAGCGAGCAGCGGGAGAAGGCCGAGCGCTACTTCAAGATTATAAATCGAGCATTTGAAGTGCTTTCGGATCGGGAAAGCCGCGCTGACTACGACGCCTGGCTAGAGGAGCAGCGGGGCAACGCCAGCGAATCGTTCTCGCAGGCCATCATGGAAAAGTCCTGGAATGAAGGCCGAGAAGCGGGTGTGCATGGGATCAGTTCAAGCACCTGCACCAGGAGTGGCACTTATCGGAAGGCCTGGCTTGACGGTTATCAAGTAGGTGTTGAGCGTAGAGCCGAGATGGCAGAAGCATGGGAAAGCGGCAGGCGTTCTGGTGAGCGGGGAGGGTCGTCAGGAGATTGCCATTATCGTGACGATGATCTGGTACGCGCCTGGGGTGAGGGATTTCAGGCTGCTTTGCTGAGAGGTCAAAGTAGTAGTGGCCTACACTGGTTTTTCATGTGGTTGGCGATAGTGCTGGCCGCTACTTTCATCTTCGGGGTGATGAGCTAGATACAAACCCCCTGTAGGGTTAGGCCATATTTGCGCCACCTCTGAAACTCCCGCTACGGCGGGATTTTCTTTTTGGAGGGTGGCAATGGCTGGGCCTTGGGAAGAGTACGGGCAAAGCAACAGTGCAGGCGATGGGCCGTGGTCGGAGTACGGCGGCATTCCGGATGCGAAACCATCCCCAAAGCAGAACACCTCCCTTCTCGGTGACTTGGGCACCGACCTCAAGCGCGGCGTGCAGCAGCTGCCTGGCGTGGTCACTGGCCTGGCCGATGTGGGCGTGGCTGGCTTGACCGGCCGCCGTTTCGTCGATGAAGCCGCGGACAAGGTGGGCGAAGCGACTGGCTTTCAGCCGAGCCAATGGCAGGAAGAGGCTCGCGAGGAGTACAGCCCGGCGCGCCAGGCCGGTACCGCCGAGATTGACCAGGCCTGGGAAGAGGGCGACGCCCTGGATGTTGCCGGGGCCTATGCGCGCAACCCGGGGAACGTGGCCGGCCTGGTGGCCGAGTCGATTCCTCAGATGCTGGCTGGCGGCGCCATCGGGCGAGGCGCCCTGGTTGGCGGGCGTGCCGCTGGGCTGATCGCCGCGCCGGCCACGGCTGGGCAGGCGGCGCGCCAGGCCATTGCCGCGGGCGCCGGCGGCGAGGGTGCGGTGATCGCCGGCGGCACGATGGACCAGATCGACCGCGAGGTTGACCCGCAGCGAGCGGCTGCCGCTGCAGCAGGCGCTGGCGTTATCGGGGCCGCGCTGAGTGGTTTCGGCGCCAGGCTGGCGCAACGTGCCGGCCTGATCGATGTGGATAGCGTGCTCGCTGGCGGCGTTGGCCAGGCTGCCGGGCAGGCGCCGGGGCTGGCGCGCCGGGTGGCTGGCGGCGCCTTCACCGAAGGCGTGCTCGAGGAACTGCCGCAGTCGATCCAAGAGCAGATGCTCCAGAACTGGGCCGAGCGCAAGCCGCTGATGGAAGGCGTGCCGCGCGCGGCCGTGGAAGGCACGCTGGCTGGCTCCGCTATCGGCGGTGCGGTGAACGTGGCGCGGCGCCCATCCGAGCAGATGGGGATTGACCCTGCTGCAGGCCCGCTGTCTTCCGCAGCGGCTACCGCAGTGGACGGCGCAGCAACTCCCGTGCGTGACGCCACCCGTACCGGCTTGCTGAGCGGAGCGCCGGAGCCCCAGCCTGGCGACGGGTACCAGCCCATCGATCAGCAACTGGCGATCGCGCAGGAGCTCTTCCCGACCGACCTCGATGCCGAAGGCAATCTGCACTTCTACCGCTACGACCGCGACTTGCAGGTGATGGTCGAGGTGCCGGAGGCTGAGGCGCTGGCGGCCGCCAGGGCGCAGCTTGCCCAGGCTGAGCGGGAGGGTTTCGACCCGCAGGACACGCGCGGCCTGGATGAACTGGTGCCGCAGGTCGAGGAGCTGCCGGAGCAGCCGCCACTGCCGACAGTGGAGGTGGATTCTGGCCCGCAGGCTGTTGAGCGGGTCGAGCAGCCGCTGCCGCTGGCCACGGTCGATTCCGACACCGGGCCGATGGTGGTCGAGGAAGTGCAGGCCACGCCCGTCGCTGGTGATTCCAACTTCGAGATCCGCGTGCAGAAGAACGGTCGCCCCTTCCGCGGCGAGCGTGACGTGCGCCTGCTCAAGCTGTTCAACGACCTGCAGCAGGCCGGCGAGCGGCCGGTGGTCGTGCCGCATGAGGGCGGCTGGGCGGTGGCCGTGCCGCGCGAACCGGCAGCGCCGCCGGCGCCGCTCGGGTTGCCGGCACCGAGCACCATGGTGGTGGACAGCCAGGGCAACGCCGAGCGCGGCGCGACCGCGCCATTCGTCGAGCCGCGCGCCCAGGTTCGCCCCATCGGCGGGCCCGGTATGGAGCGGCAGGCGCCGGCGAGCAGGGTTGATCGGCAGGCGCAGGAGGCGGCCACCTCGCCGAGCAACGACCTGCCGGAGCCAAGCCAGGCGCAGATCGAGGCCGGCAACTACCGCAAAGGCCACGTGCGCGTGGCAGGGTTGGATATCTCGATCGAGAGCCCGCGCGGTTCCGTTCGGCGCGGCCGGCGGCCAGATGGCAGCGAGTGGTCGCACGAAATGAGCGACCACTACGGCTATATCCGCCGCACCGAGGGTGCCGACGGCGAGCAGGTCGATGTGTATGTCGGCCCGCAGGAAGACAGTGAGCGGGTGTTCATCGTCGACCAGGTGAACCAGCAGGACGGCAGTTTCGATGAGCACAAAGTGATGCTCGGCTATCCGGACATGGAGGCCGCGATCGCTGCGTACCGCTCCAACTTCGACGCCGGCTGGAAAGTGGGCCCGGTCACTGAGCTGTCACGTGACAGGTTCCGTGACTGGTTGCGTGACGGCGATCTGACCGGCCCGCTGCAGGAGGCGCAAGATGCTGATAGTCGGGCAGGGGCTGCTGATGACGGAGCCGCAGGCAATCCGCCTGCTGCAGCAGATGCGGCTGATAACGTGGCGCGAGAGCCAGTTGTGGCTGAACGGCCTGCCGCTGCCGGGCGATCGGCAGAATCTGGTCGACCTGGTGTTCCTGCTGCAGTTCAGGGGGCCGACGGACAGCGTGCACTGAGCGAGCCGCCGGCGGATCAGCAGCAGGATCAACCCGCACTGCCAGAGATCCTGGCGATGCCGCGCAAGCGCTACATCGACCGCCAGGCCAAGGCCGCCGGCATCAAGAAGGGGTCGCCTGGCTATGACCAGGCTATCCAGCGCCTGCAGGATCAGTACGAGGCGGATGTCGATCGCGCCTCGGCCGGGCTGACCTTCGAGCAATACAACGCCCTGAACAGCGACAGCCCCGCCGGCGTTAACCGCCAGGCCTGGGAGGCGCTGCGGCAGGAGTACGGTGTCGATCAGAGTGATGTTCCGCAGCCGGCCGCCGAGCAGGCCACCCAGGAGGGTGAGCGGTCCAAGGAGAAGATCGACGACTTCGGCGAACGCCTTGAGGGCGCCCGCAAGTTCATGAGCTATACCCAGCGCCTGGAGGAGGCCAGCCAACTGGATGTGGCGGCTGTGCCGCTGTCCAAGTCGTGGCCTGAGCCGGATTATCAGGCAATGCTGGACGAAGGCGCGGATCCATGGGGCGTTGCCTTCATGCGTGCCGCCCGCGAAGAGATCCCGACCAAGCCCAGCAAGAGCTACAAGCTGTCGCGCTGGAGCGATCAGGTGAAGGCTTTGCGCGATATGGCGCAGCAGGTCGCCGGCGATCCTGACTATGCCCAGCGGGTGAAAGCCAGAGCAGGAGAGTTCAGTACCCTGGATCGGGGGTTCCTGGGGCGCGTCGAGCTCTACGAGCGCTTCGGTCACGCGGTGCCGTTGAAGGGGGTCACGTTCCGATCGAACTGGTACAGCCTCTACCACGGCGAGAAGAACGTCGAGAAGTGGGTGGTGGCAGGGAAGCCCGCCAAGTCGATGCTCAGCAACTGGCCGCGGGAGATTGCCGTCGGCAATACCCGAGACGAAGCGCTCGTCGGATTTTCCCGCTGGCACGCCGCTCAGGTCGCCAAGCCGGAGGCTGATTCGGCAGGGCCTACCGTGCGCTTCGACCTGTTCACGGATCGATACACCCGCGAAGTCTTCATCGGCAAGAAGAACGGCAAGCGTGTGGTGAAGATGAAGACCTTCCCCAGCCTGCGCGAGGCGTCCGACTACCGGCGTGATCACCAGGCTGATCTCGAAGCGCAGTACCAGCGCATGAAAGAGGCGCCGCCGACCAGGGCAGAAGACAACGCGCCCCGCCTGGGCGTCGACCACCGCAACGGTCAGGACGTAACGCCTGAACTGTTCGCCGAGACGTTCGGCTTCCGCGGTGTGCAGTTCGGCAACTGGGTCGAGGACAAGCGCCGGCAGCAAGACCTGAACGATGCGTTCGATGGGCTGATGGACCTGGCGGGCATCCTGAACATCCCGGCGCGATCGCTCTCCCTCAATGGTGAGCTTGGCCTGGCGTTTGGCGCACGCGGCCGTGGCGGTAGCGACGCTGGTGCTGCGCACTACGAGCCCGACACCGTGGTGATCAACCTGACCAAGGCGCGGGGTGCTGGCTCCCTGGCGCATGAGTGGTGGCATTCGCTGGACAACTACCTGAGCCGCGCCAGGAATCAGGATGGATACCTGACCGAGAGCCCGTACGAGCGTGGCCCAGGCGTGCGTGCTGAACTGGTTGCGGCGTTCAAGGAATTGATGCGCGCCATCGGCACCACCGGTATCAAGGCCCGCTCCGAAGAACGCGACAAGATGCGCACGTCGGACTATTGGTCCACCGGCCGCGAAATGACGGCGCGGGCATTCGAGAGCTACGTGATCGCCAAGCTGGATGATCACGGCCTGCGCAATGACTACCTGGCCAACGTGATCAGCGGCGAAGCGGTGGAGCGGGAGGACAGTTACCCATACCCGACGGCAGCAGAGATTCCGGCGGTGCGCGCGGCCTACGATGGCATCTTCAGCGTCATCGAGTCGCGCGAGGACAGCGACGGGAATGTTGCGCTGTACTCCAGGCAGAGCTATCGCCTCGGCCAGCCTGGTGGTGGCAGCCGGGCGGCGCAGATCCGCTTGCAGCTCGCTCGTCTGACCGGAGGCTGGCAGAACGCCCCCGAGGTCAAAGTGGTGCAGTCGGTGAAGGACTTGCCGGACCGCCAGCGCCGCACCGTCGAGCGTGATGGGGCATTCGATATCGAGGGCACCCTGAGCGACGGCACGGTGTACCTGGTGGCCGACAATCTGCGCGATGTGAAGCATGCGGCGTTCGTGCTCCAGCACGAAGTACTCGGCCATGCCGGCCTGCAGGGCGCCTACGGCGCGCGCCTCAAGCCGCTGCTGATGAGCATCTACAACGGCAACCCCGAACTGAAAGCCCAGGCCGACCAGTTCGTGCGGCGGCATGGGTATGAGCCGGCCGTGGCGATGGAGGAGGTGCTGGCCGACATGGCGGCCGATGGTTCGATCCAGCAGCAGGCATTCTGGTCGCGCTTGGTGGCGGCCATGCGTGCGGCCTTGCGCTCGATCGGCATGAATCTGCAGTGGAGCGAGGGCGATATCCAGCTGCTGCTGGGCAACGCGCGACGCTATATCCAGTCTGGCCGCCGGTCTGGCAGCGGGCGCACGGTCTATTCGCGCAACGGCGACAGCGGCCGCCTGGTGGAATTGCTCGATGACAAGGGCCGGCTGTTGGCGCCGAACGGCAAACCGTCGAACCTCAACCAGAAACAGTGGCACCAGGTGCGAAGTGACAACTTCAAGCGCTGGTTCGGCGACTGGCAGGCGGTGGACGCCCAGAAGCGCCTGGACGCCAAGGCGCCGCTGAAGCTGCGGATGCCCGCGTCGTGGAAGGAACTCAGCGAGCGCGAGCGCCTGGCCAAGGTGGAGGAGTCGTTGAAGGGCATGGCCAGGCTCAGCGAGGCGCTACCGCACGATGAGCTGGGCGACGTGACCATGGCCATGTCTGGCGCGAAGAAGGCGGCCTCGACTGCTGCCGACCCGGCCAAGCAGGCGGTGTTGAGCAAGTTGCAGCAGTCGTTTGAGAACTCGATCTACGCGAGCAGCACGCTGTCGACCCAGAGCGGGCAGACCGCCGCGTATCACAAGCTGCTGGCGCCGATCGATATCGATGGGGTTCCGCTGGTGGCGGTGTTCACCGTGCGGGAGGACGTTAACGGTCGGATGTTCTACAACACGGTGACCGTCAACAGAAAAGAAGACGCCTTGGCAGTTTCTCCGGGCGATGTGAGCAAAGCTCAGGGGTCGCTCCCGGCCAATACCAAGGCGTTGGACACCTTTGTACGTCGACCGCTCGACCGCGTCAATCCCGAGGACGTATCCGCGGTGACGGACGGCAATGGTGAGCCGATGGTGCTGCACCATGGAACCGCCGAGCAGTTCAACGTGTTCGACCAGGGGCGCGCGGGCGTGAGCACCGGGCACACCACGGCGCCGCTGGGTATCTTCCTGACCAGTGACCCCGAGCTGGCCCAGGCCTACGCCGAGAAGGCGACCGACGGCATGCCCGGTCTGGCCAACGTGATGCCGCTGTTTGCCTCGATCAAGACCCCCTACCGCATGAGCATCGCCGAGTCGCAGGCGCTGGATACCACGGACAAGGCGATCGCGTTCCGCCAGAAGCTGGAGCGCGAGGGCTATGACGGCATCCAGCTGCAGGGCTCGCCGACCTGGGTGGCCTTCTACAACAGCCAGGTGAAGTCGGCGACCAACAACACCGGGGCATTCGACGATATCGACCCGGATATCCGCTACTCCCGTGCCAGCCAGCGCGAAATCGAGGCCATGCGCAAGCTGGGCTTGGCCGGCAGCGAGGCGCAGAACCTGCTGGATCAGGTGCGTAATCTGACCCTGGGCGGCCTGCAGGCGAAGCTCAAGGAATGGTCCGTGCGCTCGGAAGAAGGCATCTTCGACGGCCTGGCCGGTATTCGCCGCGCCGAGGAAGCCGTCGGCGTCACGGACGTGAACCAGCAGGGCTATGTCTCCGCGCGGATGGCCAGCGGCATCGCCGACGTGATGCACGGCGTGCTGCACTACGCGGCGCCCGAGTGGCGCGATGGTGTGGTGTCCGGCAAGGCCGGTACCCGCGGCGTGCTGGAGATCCTGGGCGACCTCGGCCAGGACAACCTGACGCCCTGGCTCGCCTGGCTGGGCGGCAAGCGCGGGCAGTTGCTCAAGGCGCAGGGCCGCGAGAACAACCTGAGCGACACCGATATTGCCGAGCTGCTGGCCATGGGCAACGGCATGGAAGAACTGTTCGAGCGGGTATACCGCGAGTACGCGCAGACCAACGAGGCGGTGCTGGACCTGGCTCAAGAGGCGGGGCTGATCGATCAGGATGCCCGGGCCAAGTGGCTGACCGACTACTACGTGCCGTTCTACCGCCAGGACGAGACCGAAGGCATCTTCACCGCACCGCGGTCGAAGCGCGGCCTGTCGCACCAGACTGCCGCCATCAAGGCGCTCAAGGGAGGCGCGGTGCCGACCAACGACCTGCTGGCCAACATGCTGGCCGGCTGGACCAAGCGCATCGACGCAGCGATGAAGAACAAGGCCTTGCTCGAGGTGGTGGACAACCTGCAGGGCAGCGACTTCCTCACCGACGAGAGCCCGCGCTGGCAGCAGGTGCTGATCTCGCGCGACCAGATCGCCCAGCAGATCCGCAAGGATCGCAAGGCCCTGGTGCTGGCCGCCGACTTGCTCGACCTGCCGGCCGGCTCCAACGCCATCAAGGTGGTCAACCAGCTGATGAAGCCGGAAAACGAGGGCTTCGAGAAGCTGTGGACCCGCGTCGCGCCGACCGACCCCGATATCATCCGGGTGCAGCGCGGCGGCAAGAGCGAGTACTACCGGGTCAACGACGAGAGCCTGCTGCGCGGCCTGAAGTTCATCGAAGGCAGCGTGTTCAATGACCCGATCACCAAGATCGGCCGGGCCTTCAAGCGCCTGCTCACCACCGGCGTGACAGCCTCGCCGGACTTCATCCTGCGCAACTTCATCCGCGACGCCGCGCATGCCTGGCTGATCAACAAGGACGGCTTCACCCTCGGCAAGGACTCGATCAAGGGCATGCGCGACGCGCTGCGCGAGGATCAGGACTACCGCGACCTGATGTTCGCCGGCGGCAGCTTCCAGGGCGGCTACGTGCACGGCACCGACCCCGAGGCCTCGGCGCAGATCATCCGCCGCGCGCTGGAGAAGAAGGGCTTCACCCGCACCCAGCAGGACGCCTACCTGGGCAGCCTGGTGAACACCCCGGCCAAGGCCGCGGCGATGCTCGGCATGGGCTGGCAGAAGTACCGGGCCCTGGGCGACAAGGTGGAGAACGCCAACCGCCTGAGCACCTACAAAGCCGCGCTGGAGGCTGGCAAGGGCCGGCGTCAGGCCGCCTACGAGGCCAAGGACCTGATGGACTACAGCCTGCGCGGCAACTTCGCCGCGGCGCAGTGGTTCACCGACGTGGTGCCGTTCCTCAACGCCCGCCTGCAGGGCCTGTACAAGCTCGGCCGGGCGGCCAAGGGCGACAAGACCCTGCTCGCCAAGGAAGTGGCCATGAAGGGCGGCTACATCGCGCTGTTCTCCCTGCTGCTGGCCGGGCTGAACGATGACGACGAGCGCTACCAGGCCCTGATGGACTGGGACAAGGACATGCACTGGCACATCTTCCTGGGCGACCAGCATTTCCGCATTCCCAAGCCGTTCGAGCTGGGGCTGATCTTCGGTACCGTGCCCGAGCGCATTCTGCACGCCATGACCGGCAGCCAGGACAGCGGCGACCTCGCCAGCGCGGTGAGCCGCGGGGTGTTCCAGACCCTGGCGTTCAACCCGGTACCGCAGTTCTACCAGCCTATCCGCGAGCTGCAGGCCAACCGCAACTTCTTCCGCGACGCGCCGATCGAGGACATGAGCGACGAGGGGAAACTGCCAGAGGCACGGTACGACGAGCGCACCAGCGGCATCGGGCGCCTGCTCGGCCAGGTCACCGGGCCAATCGCCGGGCTTTCGCCGAAGCAGATTGACCACCTGGTGGCCGGCTACACCGGCACCATCGGCCAGTACGTGCTGGATATGTCCAGCCTGCTGGTCAGCGCCTTCGATGATGCCGACCGGCCGGCCAGCCGCGCCGGCGACGTGCCGATCCTGAAAGTGCTGTACCAGGGCGATGCGCCGCGCTCCACCAAGTACCAGAGCGAGTTCTACGACATGATGCGCGAGGCCGACCAGCTGAACCGCACCATCAAGGCCTACCGGGAGGAGGGGCGCGTCGAGGCGGCCGACCAGCTGCTGGTGAAGAACCGCGAGAAGCTGCGCCATCGTCCGGCGCTGGGCCTGGCCCGCAAGCAGTTGGGGAACATCCGCAACCAGATGGATGCGGTGTATCGCGATACCCGGATGACGCCGGAGGCGAAGCGGCAGCGCCTGGACGCGCTGCAGCTGCAGGCGAATCAGGTCGCCCAGCGGATCGTGAATCTGGCGGGAGGGGACTTCTAGGCCAGGCCGAGGAGGGCCACGACACCAACCACTGCGCCGCAGAGCAGGGCGAACCCCCAGAAGGTCGACTCAGCCGCGGCGCGCGTGGCCTTGCTGGTGTTGGCGTATAGGGCGTAGCCGATCGCGATCATGACGCCACCGGCTACAGGATTGGCCAGCAGCATGAACATGCCGAGGACGAGAAGGATGCCGCCGATCCAGACTTGAAGCATGCGCGTGTCCTGTTGAGGTGGATGTGTCGAACTGCTAATCGGGTCTGCCAGCGGTTTCAAGCACCTCGACGCGCACATCAGAGTCAAATTCGAGGTTCGATAGGCCTGCTGGGTGTACATGCTCGCGGACAACGTCATCAAGCCGTTGCCTCAACTTCTCCACTTCGGCTTCATCTTTCAACTGAAGCCGGTGCAGATCGACGCCAAAGCTCACATAGACAAAAGCCATTATCCACCTCGCATAAAACAGGCGTGGGGTATCTCCCAGAAACTCAAGTCCAGTTTCGGCGCGCTGGCGGGGCAGGGCAAGGGCCTGGTCAGGCCCTCTTTCCGATCTGCACCACGTTGCCACGTTCGAGCGTGTCGAGGTGATCGGCATACCACTGCATCATCGTGCGCCGCTGCTCAAGGTACTTGGCCTTGTTGTAGACGCCGGCGACGCCAGACTTGGCGTGCGACAGCTGGGCCTCGATGTGGTTTTCGTCGAAGCCGTTCTCGTTGAGGATGGTGCTGGCGATATGGCGGAAGCCGTGACCGGTCTGCTGGCCCTGGTAGCCCATTCGGCGTAGGGCCATGTTGAACACCATATTGCTCAGCGGCTTGGTGCGGTCGTTTCGCCCGGGGAACAGCAGGTCGTAGGAGCCAGAGTAGATCTTGAGCTCCTGCAGCAGATTGAGCGACTGGGTGGAGAGCGGCACGATGTGCTCGCGGCGCTTCTTCATCCGCTCGGCGGGGATTTCCCAGATGGCGGCTTCGAGATCGAACTCGGACCAGCGCGCTTCGCGCACCTCGCTCGGGCGCAGGCCGTTGAGGATCAGCAGGCGCAGGCCGATCTTCACCACCCGGTTGGTGTAGGCGCTGATCGACTGCAGCAGCATGGGCAGGTCGGCCTGGTCGACGTGGGCATAGTTCTCGCTCTGCTTCTTCTGCAGGAACTTGTCGAGCCCGTCCACCGGGTTGGTGGTGGCGCGGCCGGTAACCCGGGCCAGGTCATAGATCTCCTTGCAGAACCGGCGCACATTGCCCATCTGGTCGAGGATGCCTTTCTTCTCCATGGCCCTGAAGAACTCCATCCACTCCATCGGGGTGATATCGACGTACGAGCGCTTGCCCATCTTGGGGAAGACGTGAAGTTCCAGGGCGCCCATCACGCGCTTGGCATACCCGTCGCCCCAGCTCTTTACCCGGGCGGCATACCACTCGCGGGCCAGTGGCTCGAAAGTGCTCTCGGCCTTGGCCTTCTCCTGGGCGACTTCGGCCTTGCGCTGGGTCGATGGGTCGATCCCTTGGGCGATCAGTTCGCGCGCTTCCTGTGCCTTTGCCCGGGCCCTGGCGCCGTTCACGCTAGGGTAGGGACCGAGGCCGAGCCAGGAACGGGCGCCGGAGCCAGGTTTCGAGTAACGTAGCTCCCACAGTTTTTGGCCGGACGGCTTGACCCGGAAGTACAGGCCCTGGCCGTCATGCTCGCGGTAGGTTTTGTCTTCTGGCTCGAGGTTGGCGAGGGTGGTATCGGCCATTGGCCGGCGCTTGATATCCGCTCTTTTCATGGCTTTTTGGTATGCCGAGTTCGAATGATCCGGCAGCATACCAACGGGCATACCAAACTGGTAGGTATAGGCAGGGATAGAGTGGTACAGCCAGAAACAGAAAACCCGGCGCTAGAGGCCGGGTTTTCTGGGGTTCCGATACATGTGGGTACATGCTGGAACAAGGGATTGGTCGGAGAGACAGGATTCGAACCTGCGACCTTCTCGTCCCGAACGAGACGCGCTACCAAGCTGCGCTACACTCCGAATGAGCCGTATTCTACCGAAAAACTTTTACCGCACAAGGGGTTAGCCCGAAAAAAAATTAGCGCAGCGGCCGTTTTCGTGCCAACCCCACAGCCTGCCTGGGCCTCGCTGGGGAGGCCCGGGGCGTCGATTCAGAGTTCCTTGACGGTCTGCACCTGGTCCTTGTTGACGGTGGCGCGCTTGCCGTCGAGTTGCTCGAACTCGTAGAAGCCGGAGTCCTCGTCGAACTTGGGCTTGTCCACGGTCTGGATCTCGCGGCCGTCGTTCAGGGTGATCACCGACGGCGAGGCGCAGCCGGCCAGTGCGGCGAAACCGAGGGCGATAAGCAGGGCGGGGATGATCCGTTGAGTCATGGTCTGTCTCCTTGGGTGATACAACCTATGTACCCAGGCTCAGACGCAGTAGCGGCGTGCGAGTTCCACCGAGTTTTCCCGGCGCCTCAGTCGGGGCGGGCGGCGGCGAGGAGTTCCGGCGTATTCAGGTTGGCCAGGCGCGCATCGTCGAGCGGGCAGTCCAGCGGCGTCGGTGCGAGGCTGTCGAGCCAGCGCTGCGGGCTGCGCTGGCCGGCCTGCCAGGCGCGTTCCAGATCGTCCCGCAAGTCGGTCTGCAGCAGGCAGAACAGCGGCTGCCAGTACTGCCCCTGGCGCACCACCGCCGGTTTGCTACCGGCGCGTTCGAGCAAGGCGTCGAGCAGCGGGCGATCCACCAGCGGCGCGTCGCAGGGCAGTACCAGCAGCTGGCTGTGGCGCGCCGCCGCCAGGCCCGCGCGAATGCCGGCCAGCGGTCCCTGGAAGTCGCTGTCCTGGTCGCTCACCAGGCGGTCGGCATAGTGCGCGTAGCGCTCGGCGTTGCGGTTGCAGGAAATGATCAGGTCGTCGCTCAAGGGGCGTACCAGCTCGTGCAGCCAGGCGATCAGCGGCCGCCCGCGCCACTCCAGCAGGCCCTTGTCGCGACCGCCCATGCGTTGGCCGCGGCCGCCGGCAAGCAGCAGTACGGAGCAGGGCGGTGGGGCGTTCGAGGCGGGCATGCTGGCGTCTCCGGTGGCGGGTGGTGTGATATAACTCCGGCCATTCTCTCGCAATTGGAAGCCTGCCATGAACCATAAGGCCGAGGCGCTGTTCGTGCCGCTGCAGATCGCCGTGCTCACCGTCAGCGACACCCGTACCCTGGAAACCGATACCTCGGGACAACTGTTCGTCGATCGCCTGCAGGCGGCCGGTCACCAGTTGGCCGCGCGCGTCCTGCTCAAGGACGATCTCTACAAGATCCGCGCCCAGGTCGCCGGCTGGATCGCCGATGACGGCGTGCAGGTGGTGCTGATCACCGGCGGCACCGGTTTCACCGGGCGCGACAGCACGCCGGAGGCGGTCGCCTGCCTGCTGGATAAACAAGTGGACGGCTTCGGCGAGCTGTTCCGGCAGATCTCGGTGGCCGATATCGGCACCTCCACCATCCAGTCGCGCGCCTTGGCCGGCCTGGCCAACGGTACCCTGGTGTGCTGCCTGCCGGGTTCGACCAACGCCTGCCGCACCGCCTGGGACGGCATCCTCGGCGAGCAGCTGGATGCCCGGCATCGTCCCTGCAATTTCGTCCCCCATCTGAAACAGGTGGCCGCCTGCGAGAGCCGCGGATGAGCGGTTGCGAGCAGCCCGGCCTGTTGCCCATGGAGGCGGCGCTGGCACGCCTGCTGGCGCTGGCCGAGGCCGCACCCATCGCGCAGCAGGAAACCGTCACGCTGGCCGATGCCGATGGTCGGGTGCTGGCCGAGCCGCTGCTCGCCGCACTCGACCTGCCGCCCTGGGACAACAGCGCCATGGACGGTTACGCTCTGCGCCTGGCCGACTGGCACGGTGAGGCGCTGCCGGTCAGCCAGCGCATCCAGGCCGGTACGGCGCCCTTGCCGCTGCAGCCGGGTAGCTGTGCGCGCATCTTCACCGGTGCGCCGCTGCCAGCTGGCGCCGACAGCGTGGAAATGCAGGAAAACGTGGAGCTGGATGACGCCGGGCGGGTGCGCTTTCGCCAGCCGCTCAGGCTTGGCCAGAACGTCCGCGCCCGCGGCCAGGAAACCCGTGTCGGCGACTGCGTGCTGCCGGCCGGCACGCGCCTGGGGCCGATCGAGCTGGGTCTGGCCGCCTCCCTCGGCGCGGCCGAACTGCGCGTGCGGCGGCGGCCGCGGGTCGCCGTGCTGTCGACCGGCGACGAGCTGGTCGAGCCCGGCCAGGCGCTCGGTCCGGGGCAGATCTACAACAGCAACCGGCGCCTGCTCAGCGCCTGGCTGCAGCGCCTGGGTTGCGCCGTGGTCGACGCCGGCATCCTGCCGGACGACCTGGAGCTGACGCGCGAGGCCCTCGGCAGGCTCGGCGACGTCGACCTGATCCTGTCCACCGGCGGGGTCTCGGTGGGCGAGGCGGATTATCTCGGCCTGGCCCTGCGCGAGGCCGGCGAGCTGGCGCTGTGGAAGCTGGCGATCAAGCCGGGCAAGCCTTTGACCTTCGGTCATTACCAGGGCGTGCCGGTGATCGGCCTGCCGGGCAATCCGGCCTCGACCCTGGTTACCTTCGGTCTGCTGGCGCGCCCCTACCTGCTGCGGCGTCTCGGCGTGCAGCGCATCGAGCCGCTGGGCTTCGTCGTGCCGGCCGGATTCGCCTGGCACAAGCCGGGCATACGCCGCGAATACCTGCGCGCGCGCCTGGAACACGGTCGCGCGGTGCCTTACGCCAACCAGAGTTCCGGCGTGCTGCGCAGCGCCGCCTGGGCTGAAGGGCTGGCCGAGGTTCTGGAGGGGACGACGCTGGAGGAGGGCGACAGCCTGCGGTTCATTCCCCTCAGCGAGATTCTGGGCTAAGGCATGGACGAGGCGCTGCGGCGAGTCGCGCGGGCCATCGAGCAGGCCGAGCGCATTCTGGTCATTACCGGGGCGGGGTTGTCGGCCGACTCCGGGCTGCCCACCTACCGCGGCCTCGGCGGCCTGTACAACGGCCATACCGCCGAAGGCTTGCCGATCGAGGCGGCGCTGTCCGGGCCGATGCTGCGCCGCGACCCTGCACTGTGCTGGAAGTACCTGGCCGAGCTGGGCAAGGCCTGCCTCGGTGCGGCGCCGAATGCCGGCCACCTGGCCATCGCCGAGCTGCAACGGCGTAAGCCCGGTTGCTGGGTGTTGACGCAGAATATCGACGGTTATCACCGCGCCGCCGGCAGCCCCGGCGAGCGTCTGATCGAGATCCATGGCGAGCTGGCGCCGCTGTACTGCCAGTCCTGCGGCGCCGAGGACAGCGAATTGGCCGAGCACCTGCAGCGGCCGTTGCCGCCGCGCTGTCGGCAGTGCGGCGGAGTGTTGCGCCCGCCCGTGGTGCTGTTCGAGGAAATGCTCCCGGAGGCGGCCGTCGACAGTCTCTACGGCGAACTGCGCAAGGGCTTTGCCGTGGTGCTCAGCGTCGGCACCAGCGCCAGTTTCCCCTACATAGTCGAGCCGGTGCTGCGTACCCGCCAGGCCGGCGGCCTGAGCGTGGAGATCAACCCCACGCTGACCGACCTCAGCGACGTGGTGGATGTACGGCTGGCTGGGCGGGCCTTAGATGTTTTGCCGGAACTACTGGGTCACATTTCGAGCGATAGAATTTGCAAATAGACGGCATAGAGGGCATAGTCGCGCACTTGTAAATTCAACCGACACGGTCGTGCCCATGCCCAAACGCTTCGCACCCCTCGTGCCTTTTGCACTCATCGCCTTTCTCGCCGCCTGCGCCGGCCATGCGCCGCAGCCGCAGCTCGACGAACCCATGGTCAAGCCCGTCGCTCAGCAGGTCGAACCTGCCGAGGACGAGATGGCCGCGCTGATCGACGACCAACCCTACGAAATGCCGCAGCTGGCCGACAGCCTGCTCGACCTCGGGCGTTCGCTGGTCGGCACCCGCTATCGCTACGGCGGCAACTCGGTGCAGTCCGGCTTCGACTGCAGCGGCTTCGTCGGCTACCTGTTCCGCAAGGAAGTCGGCCTGGAACTGCCGCGCTCGACCCGCGAGCTGATCAACCTGGACGCGCCCAAGGTGGCCCGCGCCGACCTGGAACCGGGCGATCTGATCCTGTTCAACGACCGCGGCCGAGGCCGCGTCAGCCACGCCGGCATCTACCTCGGCGACGACCAGTTCATCCATTCCAGCAGCAGCCGCAGCGGCGGCGTGCGCATCGACAGCCTGGACGACAGCTACTGGAATCGCAGCTACCTGCAGGCCAAACGCGTCCTCGCCCTGGCCCAGGTGGACGACGAGCAGGCCGCCAAGCGTCATCCCTGATGGCTTGCGGCGCGGCCCCGCAGGGTTGCGCCGTTCGTCGTGAGCCGGCAGAGTAGGGCGCATCCAGGCTCAGGATCGCCTCGCTCATGCCCGTCACGACCCGTGTTGCCCTGCTCGTTCTCGCCCTGCTGCTGAGTGCCTGCAGCAGTCGCGCTCCCACCCCCCAGCCCAGCTACACGCCAGCCACTGGCCAGTTCCAGGGCGGCGCCGATGACGTGCTGTTCCGCGCCCTCGGCCTGGTCGGCACGCCCTATCGCTACGGCGGCAATACCCCAGACGGCGGTTTCGACTGCAGCGGCCTGATCGGCTACGTCTATCGCGACGCCGCCGGCATCAGCCTGCCGCGTTCGACCCGCGAGCTGAGCGCCATGCGCAGCCCCAAGGTGCGCCGCGACGCCCTGCAGAGCGGCGACCTGGTGTTCTTCGCCACCAACGGCGGGCGCGGCGTCAGTCATGCCGGCATCTATGTCGGCGAGGGACGTTTCGTCCACGCGCCGTCTTCGGGCGGCACGGTGCGCCTGGACAGCCTGGACAACAGCTACTGGCAGCGCGCCTATCTGGACGCCAAGCGCGTGCTCGCCCCCGAACTGGCGCGCAATCCGTGACCCAGCGCAGCCTGCAGCTCGACGACGCGCTTTACCAGTACCTGCTGGACGTCTCCCTGCGCGAGTCGCCGTTGCTCGCCCGCCTGCGCGCGGAAACTGCGCAGCTGAGCGAGGCGCGCTGGCAGATCGCCCCGGAGCAGGGTCAGTTCATGGCCCTGCTGGTGCGGCTGGTCGGCGCGCGGCGGATCGTCGAGGTCGGCACCTTCACCGGCTACAGCGCCATTTGCCTAGCCGATGCCATGGGGCCGCAGGGTCAGCTGATCTGCTGCGACCTGCCCGGCGACTACAACGCCACCGCGCGCCGCTATTTCGCCGAGGCCGGTCTGGCCGAGCGTATCCAATGGCGTCTGGGCCCGGCGCTGGACAGCCTGGCGGCGCTGGAGCACGAAGGGCAGGGCGACTTCGACCTGATCTTCGTCGACGCCGACAAGGCCAACTACCCGGCCTACCTGGAGCAGGCGCTGCGCCTGTTGCGCCAGGGCGGCCTGCTGCTGTTCGACAACACCCTGTGGAGCGGCCGGGTGTTGCAGCCGCAGCCGGACAGCGCCGACACCCGCGCCATTCAGGCGCTGAACCGGGCGCTCAAGGACGATGCGCGCGTCGAGCTGTCGCTGCTGCCGCTGGGCGACGGCCTGACCCTGTGCCGCAAGCGCTGAGCCGCCGTGGCCGACGCCATCCGTCTGCCGCCCCAGCCCGACGCCTGCGAACTGTGCGCGCGGTCGGTGGCGCTGACCCGTCACCACCTGATCCCCAAGGCCCTGCACGACAAGGCCTATGTGCAGAAGCGCTATCCCCGCCACGAACGCATCACGGCCACGCTCTGGGTCTGTCGCGCCTGCCATAACCAGATCCACCGGCTGTTCAGCGAGAAGGAGCTGGCACTGAGCTACAACAGCCGCGAAGCGTTGCTGGGCGACGAGCGCTTGCGCGGTTTCGTCGAGTGGCTGGCGCGCAAGCCGGCCGGCTTCGTCCCCCGCCACTGAGTCGCGTCGGCGTTGACGGGCGAGGCGGCCAGCCTCTACCCTGCGCGCCTTGCTTCAGGTGCCCGACGCCACGCGCGTACGAGGTGAAACAGGGAAGCCGGTACAGAATCCGGCGCTGCCCCCGCAACGGTAGGTGAGTCAAACGCCGCTCTATTGCCACTGTGCTTCGTGCATGGGAAGGCGCGGCGCTAGCCCGCGAGGCTCGCTCACAAGCCCGGAGACCGGCCTGCTGCAGTCCACGGCATCGCGGAGGGCGTTGTCTGGCGTGCGGGCTCGCCTTCCCGGTGGCCTGCGCGCGCCGTTCTCCGCCTGCCTTGTCCAGCCCAGTGTGTTCGGGAGCGTAACGATGCCGCCACGCCAGCTTGCCAGTCGTGCACGGCGGCCCGCGCCCGGATGCCCGCAGACCAGGAAACTTCGATGAGCGAATCGGCTGATCGCGACGCCCGGCACCAGGCGCGCATGGCGCGCAAGAAGGCGCTGATCGACGCGAAGATCGCCCAGGCCCAGGACCAGTACGGCCTGCTGCTGGTGCACAGCGGCAACGGCAAGGGCAAGAGCAGCAGCGCCTTCGGCATGGTCGCCCGCGCCCTCGGCCACGGCATCAAAGTCGGCGTGGTGCAATTCATCAAAGGCGCCGCCAGCACCGGCGAGGAGGCCTTCTTCCGCCGTTTTCCCGAGGAAGTCAGCTACCACGTGATGGGCGAGGGCTTCACCTGGGAGACCCAGGATCGCCAGCGCGATATCGCCAAGGCGGGCGAGGCCTGGGCCGTGGCGCAGCGCCTGCTGAGCGACGAGGGCGTCGGCCTGGTGGTGCTGGACGAGCTGAATATCGCCCTCAAGCACGGTTATCTGCAGCTCGATGCGGTGCTCGCCGATATCCAGGCGCGGCCGCTCTCGCAGCACGTGGTGGTGACCGGGCGCGGCGCCTTGCCGGGGATGATCGAGGCGGCCGATACGGTGACCGAGATGGGCCTGGTCAAGCATGCCTTCAAGGCCGGGGTGAAGGCGCAGAAGGGGGTGGAGTTTTGACCTCGCGCCAGTGCCCGGCGCTGCTGATCGCCGCGCCAGCCTCGGGGCAGGGCAAGACCACCGTCACCGCCGCCCTGGCGCGCCTGCACAGCCGTCAGGGTCGGCGGGTGCGGGTGTTCAAGTGCGGCCCGGATTTCCTCGACCCGATGATCCTCGCCCGCGCCAGCGGCGCGCCGGTGTACCAGCTCGACCTGGCCATGGTCGGCGAGGCGGAGAGCCGCCGCCTGCTCTGGCAGGCGGCGGGCGAGGCCGAGCTGATCCTGATCGAGGGGGTGATGGGCCTGTTCGACGGCCAGCCCTCGGCGGCCGACCTGGCGCGGCAGTTCGGCGTGCCGGTGCTGGGGGTGATCGACGGTTCGGCCATGGCCCAGACCTTCGGCGCCCTGGCCCATGGCCTGGCGACCTTCCAGCCCGACCTGCCGTTCGCCGGCGTGCTCGGCAACCGGGTGGCCAGCGCCCGTCACGGCGAGATCCTGCGCGCTGCGCTGCCGCCGACTATCCGCTGGTACGGCGCGCTGCCGCGCAATGCCGCGGTGGAGCTGCCCAGCCGCCACCTGGGGTTGGTGCAGGCGCAGGAGCTGGCCGACCTGGATGCGCGCCTGGATGCCGCCGCCGATGCCCTGGCCGCCAGCGCCGAGGTGGCCTTGCCGGCACCGGTGCGCTTTGCCGCGCCGCCGCCGCGGGTGGTCGAGCCGCTGCTGGCCGGCGTGCGCATCGGCGTGGCGCGCGATGGCGCCTTCGCCTTTCTCTACCAGGCCAACCTCGATCTGCTGCGCGAGCTGGGCGCCGAACTCGAATTCTTCTCGCCGCTGGCCGGCGACGGCCTGCCGCAGGTGGACAGCCTCTACCTGCCCGGCGGCTACCCCGAATTGCATCTGGCCCAGCTGCAAGGCAACCAGGCCATGGCCGCGGCGATCCGCGCCCATCACCAGGCCGGCAAGCCGATCCTCGCCGAGTGCGGCGGCATGCTCTATCTGCTCGACGAGCTGGCCGACAAGCAGGGCGCCAGCGGCCGCATGCTCGGCCTGCTGGCCGGCCGCGCCGCGCTGCAACCGCGATTGACCGCCCTGGCCCTGCAGCAGGTGACGTTGCCGGAAGGCGAGCTGCGTGGCCACAGCTACCACCATTCGCGCCTGGACAGCCCGCTGGCGCCGCTGGCTCTGGGCCGTTGCCCGAACGGCAAGGCGGTGGCCGAGGCGGTCTATCGCCTGGGACGGCTGACGGCCAGCTATATCCACTTCTACCTGCCGTCCAATCCCCTGGCGGCGGCGGCGCTGTTGCGTCCATGAGCGACCAGGCCTTCAGCGCCGCTGAGCGCGCCGCGGTCTATCGCGCCATCGCCGAGCGCCGCGACATGCGTCATTTCAGTGGCGGCGAGGTGCCGGCCGAGGTGCTGGCACGCCTGCTGGAGGCGGCGCACCGCGCACCCAGCGTCGGCCTGATGCAGCCCTGGCGCTTTCTGCGCATCAGCGACCCGCAATTGCGCGAAGCCGCCTACGCGCTGGTGGAGGCTGAGCGGGTGCGCACCGCCGAGGCGCTGGGCGAACGCTCCGATGAATTCATGCGGCTCAAGGTCGAGGGTATTCGCGAGTGCGCCGAGCTGCTGGCGGTGGCGTTGATGGACGGGCGCCAAAAGCATGTCTTCGGCCGCCGCACCCTGCCGGAAATGGATATGGCGTCGGTGGCCTGCGCCATTCAGAATCTCTGGCTGGCCGCCCGCGCCGAAGGCTTGGGCCTGGGCTGGGTGTCGTTGTTCGAGCCCGAGGCGTTGGCCGCGCTGCTGGGCATGCCCGCCGGCAGCAAGCCGGTGGCGCTGCTCTGCCTGGGGCCGGTCGCGGCCTTCTATGACCAGCCGATGCTGGTGGAAGAGGGCTGGGCCAGGCCGCGGCCGCTCGCCGAGCTGCTGTTCGAGAATCGATGGGGAGAACGTGTTGACTGACCTATCCACTGGCAACGGGCGGTGGCGATGAGCCTGGCGCTCAGCACCCTGGCCGGGGTGGCGCTGGACGCCGCGCTCGGCGAGCCGAAGCAGGGCCACCCGCTGGTGGCCTTCGGGCGCCTGGCGAATCGTTTGGAGCAGCGCTTCAACCCCGCCGGCGGCGGCTGGCGCAGCCATGGGGTGAGCGCCTGGTGCCTGGCGGTGCTGCCGCTGACCCTGCTGACCTGGCTGCTGGCCCAGGTCTCGGCCTTCGGCTGGGCGGTGGAGATCGCCGCGCTGTACTTCGCCCTCGGCCTGCGCAGCCTCGGCGAGCACGCGCGGCCGGTGGCGCAGGCGCTGCGCCTGGGCGATCTGGAGCTGGCGCGCGAACGCGTCGGCTGGATGGTCAGCCGCAACACCGCCGCGCTGGACGCCGGCGGCGTGGCCCGCGCCGGCACCGAGTCGGTGCTGGAAAATGGTTCGGATGCGGTGTTCGCCGCGCTGTTCTGGTTCGTCGTCGCCGGCGCACCGGGCGTGGTGCTGTACCGCCTGAGCAATACCCTGGACGCCATGTGGGGTTATCGCAATGAGCGCTTCGAGCGCTTCGGCTGGGCCGCGGCGAAGATCGACGATGTACTCAATTACCTCCCCGCGCGCCTGGTGGCGCTGACCTACGCGCTGCTCGGGCGCACCGCCCTGGCGCTGCGCTGCTGGCGCCGCCAGGCGCCGCAATGGGACAGCCCCAACGCCGGCCCGGTGATGGCCGCCGGCGCCGGCAGCCTGGGGGTGAGCCTGGGCGGTGCGGCCGAATATCACGGCGAGCTGCATGTGCGCCCGCAACTGGGCGAGGGGCCGCCGCCGCGGGCGCGCGATATCGAACGGGCGCTGAATCTGGTGTGGGGCGGCGTGCTGCTGTGGCTGGCGCTGCTGGGACTCTGGGAGGTGCTGGGTGCTTGAGCATGGAGGCCGCCTGCGCGCGGCGGCGCAGCAATACGGCATCGCCCGGGAGGACTGGCTGGACCTGTCCACCGGCATCGCCCCCTACGGCTGGCCGCTGCCGGCGATTGCGGCCGAGGCCTGGGCCCGCCTGCCGGAGCCGGACGATGGCCTGGAGGCCGTCGCCCGCGACTACTACGGCGCGGCCAGCCTGCTGCCGGTGGCCGGCTCGCAGGCGGCGATCCAGGCCTTGCCGCGCCTGCGCAAGGGCTGCACGGTGGGCATCCTCTCGCCGACCTACGCCGAGCATGCCGCCGCCTGGCGCCGCGAGGGGCACCGGGTGATGCAGCTCAGCGAGGGCGCCATCGACCGCGCCCTGCCGCGCCTCGACGTGCTGTTGCTGGTCAACCCGAACAATCCCACCGGCCGGCGCATCGAGACGCCGCGCCTGCTCGCCTGGCACGCGCAACTGGCCGAGCGCGGCGGTTGGCTGCTGGTCGACGAGGCCTTCATGGATTGCACCCCCGAGCACAGCCTGGCCGCTCACGGCGCGCAGCCGGGACTGATCCTGCTGCGCTCGTTCGGCAAGTTCTTCGGCCTGGCCGGCCTGCGCCTGGGCTTCGTCCTCGCCGAGCAGGCGCTGCTCGACGAATTGGCCGAGCTGCTCGGGCCCTGGGCGGTGAGCGGCCCGGCGCGGCAGCTGGCGCGCCAGCTGCTGGCCGACGACGCCGGCCAGGCGCGTCAACGCCAGCGCCTGCAGGCCGACGGCGAGCGCCTGGCCGCGCTGCTGCGCGACTGCGGCCTGCCGCCCACCGGCGGCTGCGCGCTGTTCCAGTTCTGCTGCCCGCCGCGGGCCGGCGACTGGCACGCGGCGCTGGCGCGGCGCGGCATCCTGGTGCGGCTGTTTCCCTTTCTCGATAGCCTGCGCTTCGGCCTGCCGCCGCACGAGGCGGGCTGGCAGCGCCTGCAACAGGCCCTGCGCGAGTGCGCCGAGGAGCTGGTGCAATGATCGGCACCACCCTGATGGTGCAGGGCACCACCTCCGACGCCGGCAAGAGCACCCTGGTGACCGCCTTGTGCCGCTGGGCGCGGCGCCAGGGCGTGGCGGTGGCGCCGTTCAAGCCGCAGAACATGGCGCTCAATTCGGCAGTGACGGCCGACGGCGGCGAGATCGGCCGCGCCCAGGCGGTGCAGGCCCAGGCCGCCGGCCTCGAACCTCACACCGACATGAACCCGGTGCTGCTCAAGCCCAACAGCGACACCGGCGCCCAGGTGATTATCCACGGCCGCGCGGTGGGCAATATGCAGGCGCTGGCCTATCACGGCTACAAGCAGGTGGCCATGGCCGCGGTGCTCCAGTCCCATGAGCGTCTGCGCCGGCAATACCCGCTGGTGCTGGTGGAGGGCGCCGGTTCGCCGGCGGAGATCAACCTGCGCGCCGGCGATATCGCCAACATGGGCTTCGCCGAGGCGGTGGACTGCCCGGTGATCCTTATCGCCGATATCGACAAGGGCGGGGTGTTCGCCCACCTGGTCGGCACCCTGGCGCTGCTCAGCCCGTCCGAGCAGGCGCGCATCCAGGGCTTCGTGATCAACCGTTTTCGTGGCGACATCGCCCTGCTGCAACCGGGGCTCGATTGGCTGGAGCGGCGCACCGGCAAGCCGGTGCTCGGCGTGTTGCCCTACCTGATGGATTTCCACCTAGAGGCCGAGGACGCCGTCGACACCCGCCAGCAGGCCAAGGCCGAGGACGCGTTGCGGGTGGTGGTGCCGGTGCTGCCGCGCATCAGCAACCACACCGACTTCGACCCGCTGCGCCTGCACCCGCAGGTGCAGCTGAGTTTCGTCGGCCCTGGTCAGGCGATGCCGCCGGCCGACCTTATCGTCCTGCCCGGTTCCAAGAGCGTGCGCGCCGATCTGGCGCGGCTGCGCGAGCAGGGCTGGGACGCCGCCATCGCCCGTCATCTGCGCTACGGCGGCAAGCTGCTGGGCATCTGCGGCGGCCTGCAGATGCTCGGCCGGCACATCCACGACCCGCACGGCCTGGAAGGCGCCGCCGGCAGCAGCGAGGGCCTCGGTCTGCTCGATTTCGAAACGCGGCTGGAGCCGGAGAAACAATTGCGCAACGTGCGCGGCCGCCTGTGCCTGGAGCAGGCCGAGGTCAGCGGCTACGAGATTCATGCCGGGGTCAGCACCGGCGCCGGCCTCAATGGCGCGGTGAGCCTGGACGATGGCCGTCGCGACGGCGGCCTGAGCGGCGACGGTCAGGTGCTCGGCACCTACCTGCATGGCCTGTTCGAGCGCCCTGAAGCCTGCGCCGCGCTGCTGCGCTGGGCCGGGCTGCGCGAGGTGCAGGCGGTGGACTACCAGGCCCTGCGCGAGCGCGATATCGAGCGCCTGGCCGATCTGGTGGAGGCGCATCTGGATACCGATCAACTCAAGGCGCTCTGTGGCCTGGCGTAGGGTGGACGACGCTTTGTTCGTCCACCGCTGTGATCGCTGGACACCTGCCAATGGTGGATCGGTAAAGCGCGATCCACCCTACGTATTTGATCTGCCAACGGTGCGCACGGCGCACCCAACGGAGTGGACATGCTTGAACTGATCCTCGGCGGTGCCCGTTCCGGCAAGAGCCGGCTGGCGGAGAAGCTGGCGGCCGAGTCCGGCCTGGAGGTGGTGTATATCGCCACCAGCCAGGCGCTGGACGGCGAGATGAGTGCGCGCGTCGCCCAGCACCGTGCGCGCCGTCCGGCGCATTGGGCGCTGGTGGAGGAACCTGTGGCGCTGGCCCGTGTGCTGCGTGAGCAGGCGCGCGAGGAGCGCTGCCTGCTGGTGGACTGCCTGACCCTGTGGCTGACCAACCTGCTGCTCTTGGACGACGAGGCGCGCCTGGCCGCCGAGCGCGACGCGCTGCTCGATACCCTGGGCGAGCTGCCCGGGCGCATCCTGCTGGTCAGCAATGAAACCGGCCTGGGCGTGGTGCCCATGGGCGAGCTGACCCGACGTTATGTCGACGAGGCCGGTTGGCTGCACCAGGCCCTGGCCGAACGCAGCCGGCGCGTGCTGTTCTGCGTCGCCGGGTTACCGATGATCCTCAAGGGAGAGGCGCTATGAGCCTGCACTGGTGGCAGGGCCCCTGCCAGCCGCTCGATCACGTGGCGCGGGCCAAGGCCGAGGCGCGCCAGCAACAGCTGACCAAACCGGCCGGCTCGCTCGGTCGCCTGGAAGCCCTGGCGATCCAGCTGGCGGCGCTGCAGGGCAGCGAGCGACCGAGGCTGGACAGGCTGTGGATCGCCATCTTCGCCGGCGATCACGGCGTGGTGGCCGAGGGCGTGTCGGCCTACCCGCAGGCGGTGACCGGGCAGATGCTGAGCAACTTCGTCCACGGCGGCGCAGCCATCAGCGTGCTGGCCGGCGAACTGGACGCCGCGCTGGAGGTGATCGACCTGGGCACCGCCGTGCCGCTGGAGACTCTGCCAGGTGTGCGTCATCTGTATGTCGGCGCCGGCACGCGCAATCTCGCCCGCGAACCGGCGATGACCAATGCCCAGGCGCTGATCTGCCTGCAGGCCGGCTGCGACAGCCTGCTGCGCGCCCGCGCGGTGGGCTGCGAGCTGTTTATCGGCGGCGAAATGGGCATCGGCAACACCACCGCCGCCGCGGCGCTGGCCTGCTGGCTGCTCGATTGCCCGCCGGCCGAGCTGGCCGGCCCCGGCACCGGGCTGGACGCCGCCGGAGTGGCGCACAAGGTACGGGTGATCGAGGCGGCGCTGGCCCTGCACCGGCCGCAGCTCGCAGGGCCCTTGCAGGCGCTGGTGCACCTGGGCGGCTTCGAGATCGCCGCGCTGGTCGGCGCCTACCTGGCGGCGGCGCAGCAGGGCGTGGCGGTGCTGGTGGACGGTTTCATCTGCAGCGTCGCCGCGTTGCTGGCGGTGCGCCTGAACCCCGGCTGCCGCGACTGGCTGCTGTTCGCCCACCGCGGCGCCGAGCCCGGGCATGCCCGGGTGCTGCAGGCGCTGGACGCCGAGCCGCTGCTGGAGCTGGGTCTGCGTCTGGGCGAGGGCAGCGGGGCGGCGCTGGCCGTGCCGCTGCTGCGCCTGGCCTGCACGCTGCACGGGCAGATGGCGACTTTCGCCGAGGCGGCGGTGGCGGAGCGTCCGGCATGAGCCTGCACCTGGAGCTGCTGCGCCACGGCGAAACCGAGCAGGGCGGCGGCCTGCGCGGCAGCCTCGACGATGCCCTGACCGCCGCCGGCTGGGCGCAACTGCGCGCCGCGGTGGCCGGCGCCGGGCCCTGGGACGCGCTGGTCAGCTCGCCGCTGCAGCGCTGCGCACGCTTCGCCGAGGAACTGGCGGCGCAGCATGAGCTGCCTTTGGCCTTCGACGCCGATCTGCAGGAGCTGCACTTCGGCGCCTGGGAGGGGCGTAGCGCCGCCGAGCTGATGCAGACCGATGCCGAGGCCCTGGGCCGCTTCTGGGCCGATCCCTATGCCTTCACCCCGCCGGACGGCGAGCCGCTGCTGCGCTTCGAGGCGCGCATCCTCGCCGCCCTGCAGCGGCTGTACCAGGCGCACCGCGGCCGGCGCCTGCTGCTGATCACCCATGGCGGGGTGATGCGTCTGCTGCTGGCGCGCGCCCGCGGCCTACCGCGCCACGAGCTGCTGCAGGTCAATGTCGGTTACGCCCAGCGCGTGCGCCTGCAGCTGGACGGGCAGGGCGCCCTGACGGAGCTGGCATGAGCCCGGCGCTGATCGCCCTGCAGTTTCTCACCCGCCTGCCGGTTCGCCTGCCGGGCATGCCCACGGCCGAGCAGCTCGGCCGTTCGCTGCTCTGGTATCCGGCCGTGGGCCTGCTGCTCGGTCTGCTGCTGTGGGGGGCTCACTTGCTGCTGGGCGCGGCCCCGGCATTGCTCCAGGCGGCGATCATCCTGGCGCTGTGGGTGGGCTTGAGCGGCGGCCTGCACCTGGACGGCCTGGCCGACAGCGCCGACGCCTGGGTCGGCGGCTTCGGCGACCGCGAGCGGACCCTGGCGATCATGAAGGACCCGCGCAGCGGGCCGATGGCGGTGACGGTGCTGGTGCTGCTGCTGCTGCTCAAGTTCGCCGCCCTGGTCAGCCTGTTGCAGGCCGGGCAGGGCCTGCTGCTGGTGCTGCTGCCCTGGCTGGCGCGCGGCCTGCTGCCGTTGCTGCTGTGGACCACGTCTTACGTACGCGCCGGCGGCCTGGGCCAGGCGCTGGCCGAGCAGCTGCCGCGGCGCCAGCTGCCCTGGCTGCTGGCCGGTCACGGCCTGGCCATCTGCCTGCTGTTCGGCTGGGCCGGCGGGCTGGCGCTGGCGGTCGCTGCGCTGGTGTTTTTCTGCTTGCGGCGTCTGATGTGCCAACGCCTGGGCGGCACCACCGGCGATACCGCCGGCGCCCTGGTCGAGCTGGCCGAGTGTGCCGTTGTCCTGGCGCTGGCCTTGCTGGTCTGAAGGCAGAACCCGCGGCATCACCTAGGCTTCAGGCATAACCACAAAGATTGCCTGCCTTTATGCCTCTTCTGCGCTGGATGCTCGTGCTGCTGTGCCTGCTGCCGCTCGGCGTGCGCGGCGAAACCCTGACCTGGGGCGTGCTGCCGCTGCCCGGGGTATTCAACGTACGCGACGGCGAGTTGGTCGACGGCGTGCTCTACGAGGCCATGCAACTGCTCGATGCGCAGCTGGCGGAGTTGCAGATCCGCTACGAGGTGCTGCCGTTCGCCCGCCTGGAGCAGCGCCTGCTGGCCGGCGAGCCGCTGTGCATCAGCGGCCAGTTGCAGAGCGCCGAGCGCGACCGCCTGGGACACTTCGTCGCTTTTCTGCAGTCGCCACCGATCCATGTGCTGGTGCGGCGCCAGACCTATGCCCAGCTGGCCCTGGACGAGGGCCGGGTCAGCCTCGCCTGGCTGCTGGCCAACCCCTACCTGCGCGGCGCGCTGACCCGCGGCCGGGTCTACCCGCCGGCCATTCGCGAACCCCTGCAGCAGGCGCTGGACGCTCGCCGCCTGCTCGAACTGGCGGCCGGCACCGCCGGCGACAACCTGCTGCTGATGGTCAGCCACCGGCGCATCGACTACGCCTTCGAGTACCCCATGGTCTACACCGAGGTGGCGCGCAGCTTCAGCCTCGGCGACAGCCTGGTCAGCGTGCCCTTGCTGGAGGGCGATGCGCTGGTGCCGGTGGGTTTCTACTGCCCGCGCACGGCCTGGGGCGCGCGCATGGCCGCGCGCCTGGAACGCGCCGTGGTCGCGCTGCTGGCGCAGCCGCAGGGCCTGCTGCAGGTGCAGCGGCGTTGGCTGCCGGAGGAGGTCTACGCGCGTTTCGCCGCGGATTTTCGCCGCTATTACCGGCAGCGCGCCGCCGGGCGCTAGCGGAAGCCCCTGGCGGACTGTTATGCCGACAAAGCGGGCAACTGTGCCTGTGTCTCGGCGCGAAGCGGGTATATACCTGTACCCCATGTTGCCGACCACCTGCCTCTGCACCCAATTGCGCCGCGCCAGCCGCGGAGTCACCCGACGTTACGACGACGCGCTCGCCGCGGTCGGGCTCGGCGCCGCCCAGTTTTCCCTGCTGCGCCATGTGCAGCGGCTGGGGCAGCCGAGCATTTCCGCGCTGGCCGAGGCCATGGGTCTGGATCGCAGCACCCTGGGGCGCAACCTGCGGGTGCTGCAGGAGCAGGGCTTGCTGCAGCTCGGCGAAGGCCGCGATCAGCGCAGCCGCGAAGTGTTGCTCAGCGCCGCCGGTGTGCAGCGTCTGCAGCAGGCGCTGCCGCTCTGGCAACAGGTGCAGGACGAACTCAACGCACGCCTCGGCGAGGAGCGCCGCGCCGAGCTGATGCAACTGCTGGAACAACTGGCCTGATCGCGTATCGGCTCTTACTTATCGCCTTCACGGCCGCGACTGGCCGTCCCTGGGAGACACCCTAATGACCACCGCATGGCGCTCGACCACCTGGCTGCTGCTGGGCGCGTCGCTGATCCTGGCCCTGTCGCTGGGCACCCGCCACGGCTTCGGCCTGTTCCTGCCGCCGATGAGCGCCGAGTTCGGCTGGGGGCGCGAGGTGTTCGCCTTCGCCATCGCCCTGCAGAACCTGATCTGGGGCCTGGCGCAGCCATTCACCGGGGCGCTGGCCGACCGCTTCGGCGCACGCCGCACCATAGTGGTCGGCGGCCTGCTGTACGCCATCGGCCTGCTGCTGATGGGCCTGGCCGACTCGCCGCTGTCGCTGTCGCTGAGCGCCGGCCTGCTGATCGGCATCGGCCTGTCCGGCACCTCCTTCTCGGTGATCCTCGGCGTGGTCGGCCGCGCCGTGCCGGTGGAAAAACGCAGCATGGCCATGGGCATCGCCGCGGCGGCCGGCTCCTTCGGTCAGTTCGCCATGCTGCCCGGCACCCTGGGGCTGATCGGCTGGCTCGGCTGGTCGGCGGCGCTGCTCGCCCTCGGCCTGCTGGTGGCGCTGATCCTGCCGCTGGCGGCGATGATCAAGGAGCAGCCGATGCCGCTACCGAGCGGGCCTCAGCAGACCCTGGTCGAGGCGCTGCGCGAGGCGGCCGGCCACTCCGGCTTCTGGTTGCTGGCGCTGGGTTTCTTCGTCTGCGGCTTCCAGGTGGTGTTCGTCGCCGTGCACCTGCCGGCCTACCTGGTCGACCATCATCTGCCGGCGCTGACCGGCACCACGGTGCTGGCCCTGGTCGGGCTGTTCAATATCTTCGGCACCTATATCGCCGGCTGGCTCGGCGGGCGCATGTCCAAGCCGCGCCTGCTCAGCGCCCTGTACCTGACGCGCGGGGTGGTGATCACCTTGTTCCTGGTGGCGCCGCTGACGCAGTGGAGCGCCTACCTGTTCGGCATGGCCATGGGCCTGCTGTGGCTGTCCACGGTGCCGCTGACCAACGGCACGGTGGCGACCCTGTTCGGCGTGCGCAACCTGTCCATGCTCGGCGGCATCGTCTTCCTCTTCCACCAGCTCGGCTCCTTCCTCGGCGGCTGGCTGGGCGGCTACCTGTACGACCACACCGGCAGCTACGACCTGGTCTGGCAGATCTCCATTCTCCTCAGCCTGCTGGCTGCAGTCCTCAACTGGCCGGTGCGCGAGGTGCCGGTGGCGCGTCTGCAGGAGGCCGGCGCGTGAGCACGCGGCCGCTGCTGATCGGCGCCGCGCTGCTGGCAGCGGGCCTGCTGCTGGCGCTGGCCTGGTGGGGCTGGCGGCAGGGCGGCCTGGCGCTGCTGCAGCTGGGCATGAGCTTCTGCTGAGTTGCCCTGGGCACGCATGACGAGTAGCGTGACCGGATAGCAGGCCGTTGAAAAACTACCTGCGTTGGCAATACTGCGTTAAAAACAGCCTCAAAATGCTCATTTACAGTATGTAAACTCCGCTTTTTTCGGCTGTTTGACTCGTTGCACTCGCCCTGCGGGCCAGCCTTCGGCTGTTACTCCCGTTGGTCGTTGCGCCTTGTCTTGCCTGCCTCGCCTACGTTTTTAAACGACCTGCCCGCACCAGACTCTTCAGGGAAACCACCATGTCGCTGCGCCGCTTCGCCTGTACCCTCCTGTTGTCCGGCCTGGCCGTGCCGGCGCTGGCCGCCGACTGTCCGACCCTGCTGCAGGGCGAGCTGCCGCGCCTGCGGGCCAAGGACAGCATCGATCTGTGCCAGTTCGCCGGCAAACCGCTGGTGGTGGTCAACACCGCCAGCTTCTGCGGCTTCACCCCGCAGTTCAAAGGCCTCGAGGCGCTCTATCAGCGCTACAAGGGCCAGGGCCTGGAAGTGCTCGGCGTGCCCTCCGACGACTTCCGTCAGGAAGCCGACGACAGCGAGAAGACCGCCACCGTCTGCTACGTCAACTATGGCGTGACCTTCACCATGAGCGAGCCTCAGGTGGTCACCGGCGCCGAGGCCATTGCGCTGTTCAAGGGCCTGGCCGAGCAGAGCAAGGCGCCGCGCTGGAATTTTTCCAAGTACGTGGTCGACCGCCAGGGCAAGGTGCTCGCCAGCTTCTCCAGCCTGACCAAGCCGGACGATCCGCAGCTGATCGAGGCGGTCGAGCGGGCCATCGCCTCGCAGCCCTGAGCCCGCGGCAGGCGCGCCGCCTGCCGTCTTAGCAAACGAGACCCGATGCACAGCCTCTCACCCATCTGGGCGATGGGCCGTGCCCGGCTGCCTGCCTAGACTGGCGCGGCGCCGGACGCAGTTCCCCGGCGTGCCCACAAGAACAATAACGGAGGCACCCATGCGTCGCGTCTATACCACTGCCCTTGCCACTCTGGCCCTGCTCGGCGCCGCCCAGGCCCAGGCCAACTACACCCAGACCAAGCACCCGATCGTGCTGGTGCACGGCATCACCGGCTTCGACACCATCGGCGGGCTGGTCAACTACTTCCACACCATCCCCTGGAACCTCGAACGCGACGGCGCCAAGGTGCATATCGCCAGCGTCGCCGCGTTCAACGACAGCGAACAGCGCGGCGCCGAGCTGGCCCGGCAGATCGTGCCCTGGGCCGCCGCCGGTGGCGGCAAGGTCAACCTCATCGGCCACAGCCAGGGCTCGCCCACCTCGCGGGTGGCGGCCTCGTTGCGCCCCGACCTGGTGGCCTCGGTGACCTCGATCAACGGCGTCAACAAGGGCTCCAAGGTGGCCGACGTGGTGCGCGGGGTGATCCCGCCGGGCGGCGCCATCGAAGGCGGCGCCAACGCCATCGCCAATGCGCTCGGTTCGCTGATCAACCTGCTGTCCGGCGCCAGCAACCCGCAGAACGGCCTCAATGCCCTGGCCACCCTGACCACCCCCGGCACCACCGCGCTCAACGGCCGCCATCCCTGGGGCGTGAACAGCAGCAGCTACTGCGCCAAGTCCACGGAAGTGCATAACGTGCGCGGACACAGCATTCGCTATTACTCCTGGACCGGTAACGCCGCCTACACCAACGTCTTCGATGCCGCCGATCCCTTCCTGGCCTTCACCGGCCTGGCCTTCGGCAGCGAGAAGAACGACGGCCTGGTGGGCGTCTGCGCCACCTACCTGGGCCAGGTGCTGGGCGACAGCTACAACATGAACCACGTCGATGCGATCAACCACCTGTTCGGCATCCGCGGCTGGACCGAGCCGGTAGCGCTGTATCGCCAGCACGCCAACCGCCTGAAGAACAAAGGCATCTGACCTCCCACCCGCGGCGGGCCCACCGGCCCGCCGCAGCGAGTTGCCCATGTCCCGATCCCTGAGCCTCTGCCTGGCCGCGGCGCTGCTCGCCGGCGGTCTCACCCTGTATTGGCGCTGGCCGGCTGCCGAGGCCGTGCCGGCCGCCTCCGTCGCTCCCGTCGGTGCCCGCGTCGAGCAGCCAGCGCCAGCGCCGGTGCCGCGCGCAGCCGCGCCGACGCCCACCGCCACGCCACAGGCGCCAGCGGCGCCGCTGCCGAGCCTGGCCGGCACCGAAGTCGACGGCCGCCTGCAGACCGATGCCGCCGGCAATCTGGTGCTGGAGCTGGCGCTGCGCGATTACTTCGATTATTTCCTCAGCGCCGTCGACCACTCCGGCCTCGACGCCTCGATCGCGGCGCTGCTGGCCGATGCCGGCGCACGTTTGCAGGAGCCGGCGCTGGGTCAGCTGACCAACCTGCTCGGCGACTACCTCGACTACAAGCGCGCCAGCCTGGCACTGTTGCAGCAGCCGCTGAACGCCCGCCAGCAGGTCGCCCCCCAGGCCCAGCTGCAGGCGCTGCAGCAGGCCTTCGAGCGCCTGGATGCCCTGCGCCGCACGCATTTCTCGGCCGCCGCGCAGGAGGCACTGTTCGGCGCCGAGCAGGCCTACGCCCGCTACACCCTGGACAGCCTGGCGCTGCAGCAGCGCGACGACCTCGGCGAGGCGCAGCGCGCGCAGTTGCACGAGCAGCTGCGCCAGCAGTTGCCGGAGGCGCTGCGTGCCAGCGAGCTGCGCCAGGAGCAGGCCCAGGCACAACTGGCGCGCAGCGAACAGCTGTGGCGCGACGGCGCGGACGAGCAACAGGTGCGCGAGTTCCTGGCGATGACCTATGATCCGCCCACCGTGCAGCGCCTGCTGGCCGAGCAGCGCCGCGAGCGCGACTGGCAGCAGCGCTACCAGGCCTACCGCGCCGAGCTGGCCGGGTTGCAGGGCCAGGGGCTGAGCGCGGCGGATGGCGCGCAGGCGCAGCAACGGCTGCGCGAACGGCTGTTCGCCAGCGAAGATCGACACCGGGTGGAGACCTATGACGCCATCGCCGCCAAGCAGCCGCAGACGCCGCCCAAGCCCTGAGCGGCTGTGCCCATGAGCGTTGAGCAGCAGGAGCGCCTGCTGCTGGCCCAGCAGCGCCGCGGCTACAGCCGGCTGTGCTTCGTGCCGGCGCTGGAGCAGGCGTTCGCCGAGCACCGGGTGCAGCGCATTCGCCGCCGCCTGCCGCTGATCGCTGCCACCGCGGTGCTGTTCCAGCTGGCCTACGCACTGCTGGATATTTTCGCCATGCCGCTGGCCGTCAGCCTCTCGGCCTTGCCGCTGCGCCTGCTGGCGCTGGGCGCGGTGCTGCTGGCGTTCGTCTACTGCCGGCGTGCGGCTACGCCGCCGCGGCGGGCGGCCGCGGTCTACGCCGGCGCCTACCTGTGCAACGGCGTCAGCGTCGCGGTGATCGTCCACCTGTGCTGGCAGCAGGGCGTGGCGATGCCCTACGACGGTCTGTTCCTCATCCTGCTGTTCGGCTACGCGCTGCTCGGCCTGTCCTTGCGGGCGATCGGCCTGTGCAGCTGGGGCTTCTGCCTGCTGTTCGTCGGGCTCGGCCTGGGCCTCGGCGAGGCGGGGGACGAGCTGGCCTATCAGGCCATGTTCCTGTTCTGCGCCAACCTGATCGGCACGGTCGGTGCCTATATGCAGGAGCACGGTCAGCGCGGCGCCTGGCTCAACCTGCGCCTGCTCGATCTGGCGCGCCAGCGCGCCGAGGCCGACGACGCGCGCAAGCTGCGCCTGCTGGCGGCGGCCAGCCACGACCTGCGCCAGCCGTTGAACGCCATGGGCCTGTACGCCCAGCACCTGGTGGAGCAGGGCGGCGATGCCCAGACCCGGCGCATCAGCGCACGCCTGGCCGCTTCGGTGGAACAGCTCGGCCGCCTGCTGCAATCGCTGCTCGACTACAGCCGGCTGACGTTGCCGGGCGGCGTGCAGGCCAGACCGCATGCCTTCGCCCTGCGCCCGCTGCTCGAACGCCTGCTCGGCGAGCTGGCCCCGGAGGCGCAGCAGCAGGGCGTGGCGCTGCGCCTGGAGTGCGCCGACTGTGGCGTGCGCAGCGACCCCCTGCTGCTGGAGCGGCTGCTGCGCAACCTGCTGAGTAACGCCCTGCAGCACGCCGGGGCGCGGCAGCTCAGCCTGAGCGCGCGCGTGCAAGGCGGCGCGCTGCTGCTGGAGGTGAGCGACGACGGCCGCGGTTTGAGCGAGGCGGAGCAGGCGCTGGTGTTCGAGGAGTTTCGTCAGCTGGACAACCCCGGGCGCAATGTCGAGCGCGGTCTGGGCCTCGGCCTGGCCATAGTGCGGCAGCTGGCCGCGGTGCTGGAGCATCCGCTGCAACTGCACTCGCAACCCGGCGCCGGGGCGCGTTTCGTCCTGCGTCTGCCGCTGGCCGAGGTGCCGGCGTCGGCGCTGGCGGCGAGCGACGGCGTGCGGCGGTTGCGCGGACGCATCCTGCTGCTGGAGGACGACGCCACCGGGCGCGAGGCCCTGGCCGGCCTGCTGCGCCGCTGGGGCTGCGACGTACAGGCCTGTGCCGACCTGGCCGGCGCCCTGGCCGCCCTGCGCCGCGAACCTCCGCAGCTGCTGATCAGCGATTACCGCCTGGCCGAGTCGGGCGACGGGCTGCAGGCCATCGAGTGCCTGCGCGAGGCCGCCGGACAGATGCTGCCGGCGCTGCTGATCAGCGCCGATCTGAGCCCCGAGCTGCAGGAGCGCTGCCTGCCGGCGCACGTCATGCCGCTGGGCAAGCCGCTGCTGCCGGCGCGCCTGCGCCAGGTACTGGTCAGTCTGCTGCCGCGCACGGCGGAGCAGGAAACGGCCTGACGCCGATCATAGCCAGCCGCGCTGGCGTGCGGCGCTGACGCAGGCGGTGCGGGTGTGCACGGCGAACACCTCGAACAGCGCCTTGAGGTGGGTTTTCACCGTGTCCTCGGCCAGGCCCAGCTGGCGGCTGATGGCCTTGTTCGGCAGGCCTTCGGCCAGCAGCTGGAGGATTTCCAGTTGGCGCGGGGTCAGCGGCGAGGCGCTGGCCGGGGCCGGCAGGGTTTCGCCGAGCAGCACGCGGGTGACCGCCTGGCGCAGGGCGTTGCCATCGGCGCTCTTGGGGATGAAGCCGAGCGCGCCGGCGGCCAGCGCGGCCTGGGCATCCAGGCTCGAGTCGCTAGCGCTGAGGATCGCCACCGGGGTGGCGTCGCCGCGTGCCAGCCAGCGCTGCAGCAGCTCCAGGCCGGGTTCGTCGGGCAGGCGCAGGTCGAGCAGGATCAGGTCGTAGGAATGCTGGCGCAGGCGCTGTTCGGCTTCCGCGGCGCTGTGCGCGGTGTGCACCTGCAGGTCTCGGGCGAGTGGCGCCAGGGCCAGGGCCAGGCCATCGAGGAAGATCCGGTGGTCGTCCACCAGCAGCAGGCGCAGGCGGTCGGGCAGGGTGGTGCAGAGGGCAGTCATGATGTTCTCACGCGGCTTTTCTTGTTGTTCTGCCGCGCGAGTGTAGCCAATCTCCGGCGCCGATTAGTAGCGGTAGGTCACCTGGGCGCCAAGACCGTGGGCGCTGTTCCGGTAGGTGGCGCGGTAGGAGCCCTTGAGCGGCTCGTCGAGGTCGATCTTGGCGTCTTCTTCCATCAGGTAGGAGTAGGCCAGGTCGAGGGTCAGGTCGTCGTTCGGGCTCCAGCCGGCACCGACGCTGAAGATGGTGCGGTCGCCGGTGGGGATGCGCGGCGAGCGGTGCCGATTGTTGGTCGGCGACTGGTCGACGGCCACGCCGGCGCGCAGCACCCACTGCTTGTTGAGCTGGTAGGCGGCGCCCACGGCATGCGCCCAGGTGTCGTGCCAGCCCTGTTCCTCGGTGATGGTGGTGAGGTTGGCGGCGAACGGGCCGGCCACGCCCTTGTTGTCCACGGTGATCTCCTGCAGGCGGCTCCAGCGCGTCCAGGTGCTGCCGGCGTAGAGGGTCCAGCGCTCGTCGAGGGCGTGGGTCACCGAAAAGTCCACCGACTCGGGCGTCTGCAGCTCCAGGCTGGCATCGTACTTGCCGGCGGAGCCGGCCAGCAGACCGTCGCTCTCGACCTTGGTGTGGCCCTTGAGCTTGTAGTCCACCTTGGAGTGATAGGTCAGGCCGAAGCGGGTGGCAGCGTTCAGTTCGAACAGCACGCCGGCGTTGAAGCCCATGGCGAAGTCGTCGCCCTTGACCTTTACCTGGCCGGCCGCCGAGCTGGGCAGGAAGGGGTTGGGAATGGTCGAGGTCAGCTGGCCCTCGATATGGTTGAGGGTGGGGCCGAAGCCGACCGACCACTGGTCGTTGAAGCGGTAGCTGAGGGTCGGCTGCAGGGTGATCACCCGCACTTCGCTGAGGTTGGCGTAGCCGCGGCCCTGGAAGTTGCGCTCGTAGTCGGTGACCAGGCCGAAGGGCACGTAGAGGCCGAAACCGAAGCTCCACTGCTCGTCCAGCGGCTTGACGTAATAGCCCATGGGCGCGGCGACGAACGGCACCATGTCGCCGTCGTTGCTACCGGGGATGGTGCTCTCGGCGTCGTCGATATCGCTCTTGGCGATGATCGCCGCCAGGCCGCCGCTGACCTGTTCGCGCTTGAGGCGGGCCATGCCGGCCGGGTTGCCGAAGACGGTGGTGGCGTCATCGGCGGCCGAGGAACGCCCGGCGAAGGCGGTGCCCATGGCGCTGACGCTCTGTTCGTTGATGGCGAAGCCGCTGGCCAGGCCGTGGCTCGAGGTGGCGGCGATGGCCATGGCCAGGCCGGTCTTGAGGAGGCGTTTGCTCACGAGAGAACTCCTGTGGGTGAGGCGGGGGGCGCACGCTACAGTTTTTCCTGACCCCTGCCAAGCCACATAAGTTCAGAGAAAATGGGGATATTGTCGGACAATTTTCGCGAATTGTCGGACATTACTACAGATTGTGTTTGGCGCTCTCGGGCCTTGCCGCGGCGCCTCGGCACCCTGCCTGTGGTGACTGTGCTGCGCGGGGTGCGGCGTGCTGCCCGCTAGGCGACCCGACTGAACTGACCGACCCAGCGCTGCCAGGCGTCGATGAAGTCGCACAGCCGTCCCTGCGGCTGGAACACCTGGCGCCACACGCGGGCCAGGCCGAGCAGGTCGTCGGCGTCCGGCAGCTCGGCCTGCTCGGCTTCTATAAGCAGCCAGGCGATGGCGGTGGCGTAACGCAGGTTGACCGTCAGCTCCAGGTGCGGCGCGGCGAGAAAGGCGTGCTGGCTGGCCAGGCCACGCACCCGGCTGGCCAGCTCCGGGTCGCGCGCCAGGTGCTGGTCCCACAACTGCAGGTGGCGCTGTTCGGCGATGCGGTACAGGCCATGGCCGCGACGGTCGTCCAGGGCGCTGCCGAGCGCCGACTGGCTGGCCGCGGTGCCGAGCAGCAGGGCCTCGGCGACGGCTGAGTGACGCCCCAGGTAGAGCAGGGTAGGGCGGATGACGTGCTGGCTGAGATCGCAGGCGGCTATTCCCATGGCATCCTCGCGAAGGGTGCCGGTGGGGCCGGGCGCTTGGCAGCCTTGTTCGTCGTTCTGATAAAGGCCCCACCGGAAGCGGGGTTAGCCGCTCATCCTCAAGTCTAGTGCGACCTTTTCACTGTAAAGAGCTGTTTTTAAATTGTTTTCGGCTTTCGGTTATTTGCCATATTCCTGCTGGTACTTAAGCCGCTTCAATCGCCGGTGGCGATGGGGCGCCGCTGATCGGTGATCCATTCGCTCCAGGAGCCGGCGTAGAGCGGCGCCAGCGGATAACCGGCGAGGCTCAGGGCGAACAGGTTGTGGCAGGCAGTGACCCCCGAGCCGCAATAGGCCACCAGGCCTTGCGCCGGGCGCGCGCCGCGCAGGGCATCGAAACGCGCGCGCAGCTGTTCGGCGGGGAGGAAATAGCCGTCGGCGTCGAGGTTGTCGGTGAACGCCGCGCACTGGGCGCCGGGGATATGCCCGGCGACCGGGTCGAGCGGCTCCACGTCGCCGCGAAAACGCGGCAGGGCGCGGGCGTCGAGCAGGCACAGATCGGCCGAACCCAGGCGCCGGGTCAGTTGCTCGGCGTCCACCAGCAGGCTGGTGTCCGCCTGGCCGGCGAAGTCGCCCGGGGTGGGCGTCGGTTGCCGACGGTCGAGCGCCAGGCCGGCCTCGCGCCAGGCTTTCAGGCCGCCGTCTAGCAGGTACAGGCCGTCGCGCTTGCCCAGCCACAACAGCAACCACCAGGCGTGTGCGGCGAAGGCGCCGGGGCCGTCGTCGTAGAGCACCACCTGGCTGCCCGCGCGCAGGCCCCAGTCGCGCAGGCGCTGATTCAGCCGGGCCGGGTCGGGCAGCGGGTGGCGCCCGGTGACACCTTTGACGATCGGCCCGGACAGGTCCTCTTCGAGGTCGGCGAAGCAGGCGCCGGGAATATGCCCTTCCAGATAGCTGCGCCGGCCGTAGGCCGGGTCGTCGAGGGCGAAGCGGCAATCGAGCAGGACCAGCTCGGCTTGCCCCAGGCGTTGCTGCAGCTGGGCGGGGGTGAGCAGTTGCGCGAGCGGCATGGTGGCTCCTGTGTCGTGGCGGCGATTGCCGGCATCATAACGCCAAGCCTTTGCGCTGCAGCCATCTCCCGCGAAGAAGGAGCTATTTATGCTGAGCCTGCAACCCATCGCCCAGAGTGCGACCCTGGCCCGCCGTGTCGGCGTGGTGCTCGGTTCGCTCGCCGTGACCCTGTATTTCTGCCTGCGGGTGATCGGCCTGGCAGCCGTCGGTCGGCTCGACCGCGCCCGCGTCGACCGTTACACCCGCCGCTGGTCGCAGCTGCTGCTGCGCCTGGTGCGTATGCGCCTGGCGGTGCACGGCGCCTGTCCGGACTTCGGCGACGGCCGCCGCTACCTGATCCTGTGCAGCCACGCCAGCCACTACGACATCCCCGCCAGCTTCGTCGCCCTGCCTGGCTCGATCCGCATGCTGGCCAAGCGCGAGCTGTTCCGCATCCCCTTTCTCGGCCGCGCCATGCGCGCCGCCGAGTTTCCCTCCATCGCCCGCCAGCAGCATGAACAGGCGCTGCGCGACCTGGCACGGGCGCGGCAGATGATGGAGAGCGGCATCGTCCTGTGGGCCGCGCCGGAGGGCACGCGCTCGCCGGATGGCCGCCTGCAGCCGTTCAAGAAGGGCTGCTTCCACCTGGCCCTGGATACCGACGCGATCATCGTGCCGGTGGCCATTCGCGGCATCCAGCACGTGCTGCCGGCGCGCACTTGGCGCTTCAACCTGGATCAGTCGGTGCAGCTGCTGATCGGCGCGCCGATCGACGCCGGCCGTTACCGCCGTGACGAGCTGCCGCGGCTGATGCTCGATACCCGTGCCGGCATGGAGCGCCTGCTCTACGGCGCCGCATCGCAGATGCCGGCGCCGAGCCCGGGCGTTGCACCTGCTTGTGTGCTCGAAAAGTGAGCGTAATCTGAGTCGATCTGGTGCGATTTTCTGTTGGGTGCTCTGAATTCACTGTTTTAGAGGGTTTTTCCCGATAGGTTTTGCGCACCAAATAGTTTCATAAAGGCGACATATCGATCTGTTTTGGTGCCTTGGCTGCTGATAGAGTGCCGCGCATTCTGTCTGCCTGGCGTCGAGGTGCCGCATGTCGTTGTCCGTTGAAAGCTTCCTGTCGCGCCTGAAGCAGCGCGATCCCGATCAGCCGGAATTTCACCAGGCGGTGGAGGAAGTGGTGCGCAGCCTGTGGCCCTTCCTCGAGGCCAATCCGCGCTACCGCGAGGCGGGCATTCTCGAGCGCATGGTCGAGCCGGAGCGCGCCATCCTGTTCCGCGTGCCCTGGGTCGACGACCGCGGCCAGGTGCAGGTCAACCGCGGTTACCGCATCCAGATGAGCAGCGCCATCGGCCCGTACAAGGGCGGCCTGCGCTTCCACCCCTCGGTCAACCTGGGCGTGCTCAAGTTCCTCGCCTTCGAGCAGGTGTTCAAGAACTCGCTGACCTCGCTGCCCATGGGCGGCGGCAAGGGCGGTGCGGACTTCGACCCCAAGGGCAAGAGCGAGGGCGAGGTGATGCGCTTCTGCCAGTCGTTCATGAACGAGCTGTACCGCCATATCGGTGCGGATCTGGACGTGCCGGCCGGTGATATCGGCGTCGGTGGCCGCGAGATCGGCTACCTGTTCGGCCAGTACAAGCGCCTGTCCAACCAGTTCACCTCGGTGCTCACCGGCAAGGGCCTGAGCTACGGTGGCAGCCTGATCCGCCCCGAAGCCACCGGTTATGGCTGCGTGTACTTCGCCCAGGAGATGCTCAAGCGCATCGACCAGGGCTTCGAGGGCCAGCGCGTGGCCATTTCCGGCTCCGGCAACGTCGCCCAGTACGCGGCGCAGAAGGTCATGGAGCTGGGCGGACGGGTGATCTCGCTGTCCGACTCCGAAGGCACGCTGTACGCCGAGGGCGGGCTGAACGAGGAGCAGTGGCAGTACCTGATGGCGCTGAAGAACGTGCGTCGCGGCCGCCTGCGCGAGATGGCCGAGCACTTCGGCCTGCAGTTTCTCGCCGGCCAACGGCCCTGGCGCCTGGCCTGCGACATCGCGTTGCCCTGCGCGACGCAGAACGAGCTGGACGGCGAGGATGCCCGCGCGCTGCTGAGGAGCGGCTGTATCTGCGTGGCCGAAGGCGCCAACATGCCCTCGACCCTGGAAGCGGTGGACCTGTTCGTCGAGGCCGGCATCTGCTACGCCCCGGGCAAGGCCTCCAACGCCGGCGGCGTGGCCACCAGCGGCCTAGAGATGAGCCAGAACGCCATGCGCCTGCACTGGAGCGCCGGCGAGGTGGACGAGCGCCTGCACGGCATCATGCAGAACATCCACCACGCCTGCGTGCACCACGGCGAGGAGAAGGGCCGGATCAACTACGTCAAGGGCGCCAACATCGCCGGCTTCGTCAAGGTGGCCGATGCCATGCTGGCGCAGGGCGTGGTCTGAGAACCTGCTCAAAGGCTGACTTTGAAAAGGCTCTGAAAGCAGCGTCGCTGTAGTCACGAGGCCTCGCGTGTCAACGCGGGGCCTCGTCGTTTCTGGCGGGGCTGTGCTGCTCGGCCGATTCAGGCATGCTGCCTGCCCTCACGCTCGCTACACAGGTCTTCGCTCTGCATGAAACGTTTTGTCTTGCTCGACACCGCTCCGCTCCCGGGCACGAATGGTGCGCTGAACCTGTTCGAGTATGGGGACGACTTCGTCATCAAGATCGCCGGCGGCGATGGCGGGCAGCTGATGAATACCCGTATGCACGGCTCGGAAGATGCCCTGGCGGCGATTCCCTGCAAGCAGATCGCGAGCCGGCCAGAGGTGCGGGTACTGATCGGAGGTCTGGGCATGGGCTTTACCCTGGCCTCGGCGCTACAGCACCTGGGGGCTGACGCCGAGGTGGCGGTGGCCGAGCTGGTGCCGGGCGTGGTCGAGTGGAACCGTGGCCCGCTCGGGGCGAAGTCCGGTTATCCGTTGAATGACCCGCGTGCAGTGATCATTCAGGAGGACGTCGCCAAGGTGCTGCAGGCCGCCGAGCAGCGCTACGACGCGATCATGCTGGACGTCGACAACGGCCCCGAAGGCCTGACTCAGAAGGGCAATGACTGGCTGTACAGCATGGATGGCCTGCGCCAGTGCGCCAAGGCGCTGAGGCCCAGGGGCATGCTGGCAGTGTGGTCGTCCAGCGCCGACCGGGCCTTTTCGGAGAAGGTGCGCAAGGCCGGCTTCAAGGGTGAAGCGGTGCAGGTGTATGCCCATGGCAACAGGGGCACGCGGCATACCATCTGGATTGCCCAGAAGGTCTGAGCGGGCTGCCCAGGTCGTGAGTGACCTGGGCAGCTGCATTGCTCAGTGAATCTGCAGTTTGCCGATACGGTCGTTGTCCAGGCTGCCGAAGTACAGATGGTCGCCCACCGGTTTCACCGAGGTGACCATGCGCAGGTGGGTGCCGCTGGTGTCGTGCAGGCTGCGCACGATCTCGCCCTGTTCGTTGAGGGCGATGGCGAAACCGTAAGGGATCGCCTTCGGCCATAGCGCGCGCGGCAGCTTGGCCAGTTGCGCCTTGAGCCAGGGGTGACGGTGGAGGAAGTCGGCGTCGGCCTTGCGCGGGGTGGGCAGGGCGACCCAGAAGGTGCCCTTGCGGTCGCCCTGCAGGTTGTCCGGCAGGCCGGGCAGGTTGTCGATGAACACCTCGTGCTGGCCGGCCTTGTCGCCCTTGAGCCAGTAGCGGGTGATGCGGTAGCGGTAGGTCTCGTTGACCAGCACGAAGTCCTCGTTCGCCGACAGCGCCACGCCGTTGGCGAAGTACAGGTCCTTGAGCAGCACGCGGGTCTGGCCTGTGGCCGGGTCATAGGCCAGCAGGCGGCCGTGCGGACGGGCCTCGAGCAGGTCGAGCAGGTAGTCCGGCTGCTGGAAACGCGAGGAGGCGTCGCTGAAGTAGATGGTGCCGTCGCTGGCGATATCCAGGTCGTCGGTGAAGGCGAAGGGCAGGCCCTCGGCCTCGGTAGTCAGTACCTTGACGTTACCTTGTGGGTCGATGCTCAGCAGGCCCTTGTAGGCGTCGGCGACGATCAGGTTGCCGCTGGCGTCGAAGTCCATGCCCAGCGGCCGGCCGCCGGTGTCGACGAAGGTCTCCACGCTGTCGTCTGCCAGCACGCGGACGATGCGCCCGTCGTGCAACCCGGCATAGACCCGGCCTTCGGCGTCCACGGCGGTGTCTTCCGGACCATGCAGCTGGCCGCGGGCCAGCAGTTCGGCCTTCATCAGGGTGTCGTTGGGCTCCAGCACGCCGGTCATGGCCGGCGCGGCGGGCGCGTCCCAGCCCAGCGGGTCGATGGGACTGGGGGTGATGGCCAGATAGCCGGCCGCGGCGGCCAGCAGCACGACGAGCAGGGCAAGCAGTTTCTTCATTGTTGTTCTTCCGTGTCGGGGGCAAGCGATGCGCGGCACAGGTTACACAGTTCGCCGGCGCAGTGGCAGGGCGCTGCCCCGTCCGGCGGCCGGGGCATATATACTGCGCGGCATTCTTCACGGGAGAGCCGCGTGGCTAACGATATTCACTGGATTCGCGACGACGCCAGCCTGGCCGAGCATTGCGCCGCCTGGCAGGCGTTACCCTTCGTCGCGCTGGACACCGAGTTCATGCGCGTCGACACCTTCTACCCGATCGCCGGCCTGCTGCAGGTCAGCGAGGGCGCGCGGGCCTACCTGATCGATCCGCTGTGCATCGGCGACTGGGCGCCCTTCGCCGCGCTGCTGCAGGCGCCGCAGGTGGTCAAGGTGCTGCATTCGTGCAGCGAGGACCTGGAAGTCTTCCTGCGCCTGACCGGCAGCCTGCCGACGCCGCTGTTCGATACCCAGCTGGCCGCCGGCTACCTCAACCTGGGCTTCTCCATGGGTTACTCGCGCCTGGTGCAGGCGCTGCTGGGCATCGAGCTGCCCAAGGGCGAGACCCGCTCCGACTGGCTGCAGCGGCCGCTGTCGCAGACCCAGGTGAGCTACGCCGCCGAGGACGTGCTGCACCTGGCGGAGGTGTACCAGGCGCTGACCGCCCGCCTGTCGCCGGAGAAGTATGCCTGGGTGCTGGAGGATGGCGCCGAACTGGTCGCCGGCCTCGGCCGCGAGGTCGACCCGGAGCAGGCCTGGCGCGAGGCCAAGCTGGCCTGGAAGCTGTCGCGTCAGCAACTCGCCGTGCTGCGCGCACTGTGCGCCTGGCGCGAGCGCGAGGCGCGGGCGCGTAACCAGCCGCGCAACCGCATCCTGCGCGAGCATTCGCTGTGGCCGCTGGCGCGCACCCAGCCGGACAACCTGGTGGCCCTGGCGCGCATCGAGGACATGCACCCGAAGACCGTGCGCCAGGACGGCGAGACCCTGCTGGCGCTGATCCGCGAGGCCGCCGCGCTGCCGCCGGGCGAGTGGCCCGAGGCGCTGCCCGAGCCGCTGCCGGTGGAGGCTTCGGCGCTGCTGAAGAAACTGCGTGCCATCGGCCAGCGCGAGGGCGAGCGCCTAGAGATAGTGCCCGAGCTGATGCTGCGCAAGAAGACCCTGGAAGCCCTGCTGAAGAGCGGCTATCCCAGCGGTCCCTACCAATTGCCCGAGTCCCTGCGCGGTTGGCGCCGGGAGTTGATGGGCCAGGCGCTGCTCGACTGCCTGGCCGCCGAAGGAGAATCCGCGTGAAACGCATCTGTTCCATCTACAAGAGCCCACGCAAGAACGAGATGTACCTCTACGTGCTCAAGGCCGACGCCCTGAGCCGGGTTCCGGAGGGCCTGCTCGGCGTGTTCGGCGCGCCGGTGCACGCCTTCGACCTGGTGCTCAGCCCCGAGCGGCAACTGGCTCGCGAGGACATCGCCCAGGTGCTGGAGAACCTGGATAAGCAGGGCTACCACCTGCAGATGCCGCCGCCGGAGGAGGAGTACATCGAGCACCTGCCGGACGAACTGCTGCGCCGCAACGACCCGGTTTGAGCCATGCGCCTGCTGATCGCCGAGCACGACCACGGGCGCTACGCCGAGCTGATTCGCGCGGCGCGGCCCGAGTTGGCGCTGCTGGCCAGCGCCGACCCCGTCGAGCTGGCCGCGGCTGCCGGCGACTGCCCGTTGTGGCTGGGCCAGCCCGATCTGCTCGCGCCCTTGCTGCGCCAGGGCCTGCGTCCGCAGTGGCTGCAGTCGACCTGGGCGGGGATCACGCCGCTGCTGGCGCCCGACCTGCCGCGCGACTATCGCCTGAGCCGCGCCGTCGGCATCTTCGGCCAGGTGATGGCCGAGTATGTGCTCGGCCATCTGCTGGCCCATGAGCGGCGCCTGTTTGCCCTGCTGGCGGCGCAGGTGGCGCAGCGCTGGGAGCACAGCCTGCCGCGCAGCCTGGCCGGGCGGCGGGCGCTGATCGTCGGCTGCGGCGATATCGGTCAGGCCGTGGCGCAGTTTCTCGCGCCCTTCGGCCTGCAGCTGCGCGGCGTGGCCAGCGCGCCGCGCCAGCAGCCGCCCTTCGTCGAGGTGGCCGGCCTGGACCAGCTGCCGCGCCTGGCCGCCTGGGCCGACTATCTGATCAACCTGTTGCCCGATACCCCGGCCACCCGCGATCTGTACGACGCCGAGCTGCTGGCCCGGCTGCGCCCCGAGGCGCTGCTGATCAATGCTGGGCGCGGCGCCGCGGTGGTCGATGCCGATCTGGTGGCGGCGCTGGAGCAGGGCCAACTGGCCGGCGCGGTGATCGACGTCTGCCGCGAGGAGCCGCTGCCGCCCGGTCATCCATTCTGGAACGCGCCGCGTCTGCTGCTCACCGGACACAGCGCTGCGCCCACCGAGCCGGCGCTGATGGCCGCGCTGTTTCTCGACAACCTGGCGCGCTGGCAGGCCGGCGAGGCGCTGCGCGGCGAGGTGGCGTTCGCCCGCGGCTACTGAGCCCAAGCGCTGCCGTTCGGCATCCGCCGCTTGGCCGTGACCGGCGCTCGGGCTAGACTGCCGCGCTTTTCTCCTCCGAGCTTCTGCCTGTCGCCATGGCCGCCAAAGTCGAACCCTTCTGGAAACGCAAGACCCTCGCCCAGCTCGATCAGGACGAGTGGGAGTCGCTGTGCGACGGTTGCGGTCTGTGCTGCCTGCAGAAGCTCGAAGACGAGGACGACGGCGCCGTCTACTACACCCGCATCGCCTGCAAGCTGCTCGATCTCAAGAGCTGCCGCTGCAGCGACTACGCCAACCGCGCCAAGCACGTGCCCGACTGCATCCAGCTCACCCCGGCGCAGGCCGACCAGTTCCAGTGGCTGCCGCCGACCTGCGCCTACCGCCTGGTCAGCGAGGGCAAGGACCTGCCGCTGTGGCACCACCTGGTCTGCGGCGATCCGGAGGCGGTGCATATCGAGCGCATCTCGCAGTCCGGGCGCATGCTCAGCGAGAACAGCGTGGCCGAAGACGACTGGGAAGAGCACCTGATCTTTCGCGCCGGTTGATCGGCGCCGGGCTTCGTGGCAAATCTGTGCGCCCAGCCATGGAATTGCCCGAGGGCGTCGCGGTCATATCGGATCGCCGCGTCCCACCGCATCAGGAGCTTTGCGCGATGCCCGTTCGTTACCCCTTGTTGTCCCTGCTGTTACTGAGTCTGAGCCTGCCGACCTGGGCGGCCACGCATAAGGTCGATTTGGACTACCGCGTGCGCTTTCTGCCCGAAACCAACCAGGCCGAAGTCAGCCTGACCCTGGAGCAGGGCGAGCGCGTGCTCAGCCTGGACTTCGACCTGGGCAAGGAGGGCCGCTACAGCGACTTTTCCGCCGACGGCCAGTGGCAGCAGGAGCAGCCCGAGCGCGGTACCTGGCAGCCGGCCGCCGGCAAGAGCCGCCTGAGCTACAAGGTGCGCATCGACCACGAGCGCCAGCCGGGGAGCTTCGATGCGCGGATGACCGAGGACTGGGCGCTGCTGCGTGGTGACGACCTGGTGCCCAGCGCCGTGCTGCGCCAGCAGGACAAGACCGAGCTGGTGGCGCGCCTGCAGTTCGAGCTGCCCAAGGGCTGGAAAAGCGTGGAAACCGGCTGGCCGCGCATCGGCAAGAATCGCTTTCGCATCGACAACCCGCTGCGCAAGTTCGACCGCCCCACCGGCTGGCTGGTCGCCGGCAATCTCGGCACCCGCCGCGCCCGCCTCGGCGAGACCGATGTCGCCATCGCCGCGCCGGTGGGCGAGGGCATGCGGCGCATGGACATCATGACCCTGCTGACCTTCGTCTGGCCCGAAATGCAGGCGGTGTTCCCGCGCGATCCGGCCAAGCTGCTGATCGTCGGCGCCGGCGACCCGATGTGGCGCGGCGGCCTGTCGGCGGCCAATTCCTACTACATGCACGCGGACCGGCCGCTGGTCAGCGAGAACGGCACCAGCTCGCTGGTGCACGAGCTGGTCCACGTGTTCAGCCGCATCCAGTCGCGCGACCGTAGCGACTGGATCACCGAGGGTCTGGCCGAGTACTACGCCATCGAACTGATGCGCCGCGCCGGCGGTATCGGCGAGGACCGCTACCAGAAGATGCGCGAGCAACTGACGCGCTGGAGCAAGCCGGTGAAGAGCCTGCGCACCGCGCGCGCCACCGGCCCGGTCACCGCGCGCGCGGTGCTGCTGTTGCAGGAGCTGGACCGGGAAATCCGCCAGAAGACCAAGGGCAATACGCAACCGCGTTCGCTGGACGACGTGACCCGCGGCCTGATGCGCCTGGACAAGGCCAGCACCGAGGATTTCATCGACATCGTCGAGAACGTCATGGGCGGGCCGTCGCGGGTGCTGGATACGCGGTTGTTGCGCTGAGACCAAGGCGGCGCGCGCGGCGCGCCCTACGGATAAGCCGGCACCGCCCCCGCTTCTCTAACGCTTGAGCAGCGCCTCCAGCCCGGCCAGCGCCTTGTGGGTGACCTTGCTGCCGGAGCCGGCGCTGGCGGCTTCTTCCTTCTGGTAGTGCAGGTCGACCTGGCGCTGGTGCTCGTTGTCGTGGCAGTACAGGCACAACAGTTCCCAGTTGGAGCCGTCTTCCGGGTTGTTGTCGTGGTTGTGGTCGCGGTGGTGCACGGTCAGCTCGCTCAGGCGCTTGCCGCTGAACTCGCGGCCGCAGCGCCCGCAGATATGCGGGTACATCTTCAGGGCTTTTTCGCGGTAGCTGGTTTCGCGGCGCCGTTGCGCCTCGGCGAGGATCTGGTCCAGCTTGCTGGTGGTGCTCATGGCGTGGCTCGTGCTCGGGTGGCGAACGTTGGCGTTCGGATGCTGCCAGAATAGAACGAAAGCTCGCCGATCAGGAGCCCCATCATGCGTCGCTCGATACTTGCCGCTTCGATCCTGGCCTGCGCCGCCGCTGCGCTGGCCCAGACCCAGCAACCGCCGCGCATGCCGACGTCACCCGCCGCCGGCGCGCCCGGCACCGCCACGCCGCAACCCTACGGTCAGCCGCAAAGTGCGCCGATTCAGCGCCAGGGGCCGGGGACGGCGCCCTTGCTACCGCCACCGCAGGGTCAGAGCCTGCCGCGGCTGGCGCCGCAAGCGCCCAAGGATCAGGCCATCCCGCTGCTGGAACAGCAGCTGCAGCGCAATCGTCAACCGGTCGAGCCGGGGCAGAAGCGGGACTAGACCTGGTTGACCAGCTGGCCGTCGGCCATGCGCAGGCGTTTCGACATGCCCACGGCGATGGCGCGGATGACCTGGGCGGCGGCTTTCGGCGCTTCCTGCAGCATCTTGTCCAGGGCGTCCTTGCCCAGGGTCAGCAGCACGCTGTCGCTGGCCGCGACGCAGGTGGCCGAGCGTCGTTCGCCGTCGAGCACGGCCATTTCGCCGAAGGCGCGGCCCTTGCGCAGGCAGGTGATCTCCACCTCCTCGCCGCTGACGTTGGTCTTGCGCACCGAGACGGCGCCCTGCTGGAGGATGCACATGAAGGTGCCGGCATCGCCCTCGCGGAAGATCAGCGTGCCTTCGTCGATCTTGCTCAGGCTGAAATAGCCGGCAGCGGTGAGTACGTCGCCGGCCGGCAGTTGGTCGAACAGGCCGCAGTCCAGCAGCATGTCGCGGATGGCGTCGATCAGGTGGGAAGTGTCGGGCATGGTTGGGCGGTATGGCGAGAGCGGGGAGGCGACCTTAGCCGCAACGGCAGGCGTTGCCAATCGCTGTTGGTCGCCTGCCGCGGCGTTTCTCGAGGCCGTTCACGCTCTCGCCTGCACGGGCGCTCAGAAGCTGAAGCGGCGCATTACCCCCTGCAGGCGCTCCGACATGCCCTGCAGCGCGCGGATGGCCTGGACTATGCCGCCCTGCGCCGCGGAGTTCTCCTCGACTATCTGCGCCACCTGTTCGACGTTCTGCGCCACCTGCTCGCTGGCGGCGCGCTGCTGCTGCAGGGCGGTGGCGATGCTGCCGACCGACTGCAGCGATTCGTCCAGCGCCTGGCGGATCTTGCCCATCGCCGCGGCGCTGCGTTCGACCAGCTGCAGGCCGTTGTCGACGCCCGCGCAAGTCGCCGCCATGCTGCCGTGCGCCTGACGCACACCGCCGTGGATGGCCTCGACCAGGGCGACGATCTCGGTGGTGGATTGCGCGGTGCGCCCGGCCAGGCTGCGCACCTCATCGGCGACCACGGCGAAACCGCGGCCCTGCTCGCCGGCGCGCGCGGCCTCGATGGCGGCGTTCAGCGCGAGCAGGTTGGTCTGCTCGGCAATACCGCGAATCACCTCGACTATGGCGCCGATATTGCCCGATTGTGCTGCCAATCGTTGGATGTCCGCCGAGCACTGCGCCACCAGGGCGGCGACCCGGCGGATTTCTTCTATGGCCTGGCCGGTCACCGCCAGGCCGCTGTCGGTCAGCTCGCCGGCCTGCTGCGCGCGGTCGTGGGTGTGCTGGGCGTTTTCGGCGATATGGTTGATGCTCACCGCCAGCTGCTCCATGGTCGCGGCCATCGCCGCGGCGGTGTCGCTCTGGATATTGGCGCTGTTGAGCACCTGTTCGGAGGAGGCGGCCAGCTGCAGGGTGGCACACTCGATCTGCTCGGAGGCCTCGCCGATATTGCCGATCACGTCGTGCAGGCCGTGGCGCATGGCCTGCACCGACTTCATCACCCCGCTGCTGGCGCGACCGTCCGCCGGCGCGCCATCCAGGCGACCGGCGGCGATGCGCGCGCTGATCGCCTCCAGCTCGCCGGGTTCGGCGCCCAGCTGGCGGCCGAGGCGGCGGCTGAAATACAGCGCATGGGCGCTGCCCAGCAGCAGGGCGAGCAACAGCAGGGCCAGGCTCAGGCGCAGATTGGCGGCGTACTCCGCCTCGCCCAGCTGGAACTGGTGCTTGGCCTCCACCAGTTGCACCTCGATCAACTCGGCGAACTTGGCCGACAGCGGGTCGATCAGCGGGTACAGCTCGCTGCCGGCGAAGCGCTCCAGCGCCGCCTGGTCGCCACGGGCGAGCAGGCTCTGCAGCTGCTCCAGCGGCGGCCCGGCGCGCTCCATCAGCGGGGCGATCTGCTCGATCAGGCGGCGTTCCTCGGCGATCAGCTCGGTGGCCAGGTAGGCCTGCCAGGTTTGCGTGATGCGCTGCTGGGCCTGTTCGATCAGCTGCTGCGCGGCGTGGCTGGTCAGTTCGCCGCTGCGCGCCTTGTGCGTGGCGTCGACTATGTTCACCGCGTAGAGGTCGGCGATCAGCTTGAGGTCGCGCAGCGGCACCACGCGATCCAGGTAGACGGTCTGCAGCCCGCCGACGGTGGCTTTCAGCCCGTGCAGGCCGAGCAGGCCGACGGCCAGCAGGGCGCTGAGCAGGGCGCCGGCGAGCAGCAACAGATGGGTGCGAATCTTCCAACTCTTCATGGCGGATCTTCCTTGGCGGCAGGCAGAAAAAGGACGCTTATGGCCTTTCGCCATAAGCGTGCCTTCAGCCTAGATCAGATTCCGCAGCTGGCGAACGAAAGCTGATTGCTCGGTCAGCCTTCGGCGAGGCCCAGCACCTTGAACAGGAACGCGTATTCCAGGGCCACGTCGCGGATGCCCTGATAGCGCCCGCTCATGCCGCCGTGGCCGGCTTCCAGATCGGTCTTGAGCAGCAGCAGGTTGGCGTCGGTCTTGCGCTCGCGCAGTCGCGCCACCCACTTGGCCGCTTCCCAGTACTGCACGCGGCTGTCGTTGTAGCCGGCCACCGCGAGGATTGCCGGGTAGGCCTGCGCGCGCACGTTTTCGTAGGGTGCGTAGGCCTGGATCCGCGCGAACACCTCGGGCTGGTTGGGGTCGCCCCATTCGTCGTACTCGGTCACCGTCAGCGGCAGCTCCGGGTTGAGCATGGTGTTGAGCACGTCGACGAAGGGCACCTCGGCGATGGCCGCGGCGAACAGCTGCGGGCGCTGGTTGAGCACCGCGCCGATCAGCAGGCCGCCGGCGCTGCCGCCGCTGATGGCCAGCTGCGCCGGGGTGGTCAGGCCGGCGTCGATCAGGTGTTCGGCGCAGGCGATGAAGTCGCCGAAGGTGTTGGGCTTGTGCTCCAGCTTGCCGGCACGGTACCAGGCCTCGCCCATCTCGCCGCCGCCGCGCACGTGGGCGATGGCGAAGACGAAACCGCGCTCGAGCAGGCTCAGGCGGGCATGGGAGAACCAGGGATCGAGGCTCTCGCCGTAGGCGCCGTAGCCGTAGAGGTAGAGCGGCGCCGGCGTGCCGGCGGCGAGCACCTCGCGGCGCGCCACCAGGCTGATCGGCACCTGCGTGCCATCTGCCGCGGTGGCCCACAGCCGGCGGCTCTCGTAGGCCTCGGCATCGAAGGGGCCTTCCACCGGGGTCTGCTTGAGCACCTGCTGGGCGCCCGTGGCCAGCTCCAGCTGGCGGATCTGCGCCGGGCGGCCGAGGGCCTCGTAGCGCAGGCGGATCACCGCGCTGTGGAACTCCAGGCCGTCCTGCACGTGCAGGCTGTAGGCGGCGTCCGGCAGTTGCACCCGGTAGGCGGCCGCGCCCTGCGGCTGCACTTCCAGCACCGGCAGGCCGCCCTCGCGCAGGCTCAGCACCAGGGCGTCGCGGTTGAGGGTGACGCCTTCGAGCATCACCACCGGGTCGTGGGCGCGGATTTCACGCCAGTGCGGGCGCTGCGGCGCGGCTTCGTCGGCGGCGTAGAGGGCGAAGTTGATGCCGCTCTGGTTGCTGCGGATCAGCCAGCTCCAGGCGCCGTCCTGCAGACCGTGGTCGACGTCGTACTCGTGGCCTTCCTCGCGTGGCGCCAGGCAGACGAAGGCGTCCTGCGGCCGTTCGGCATCCAGTACCCAGACCTCGCTGGTGGTCTTGCTGCCGAGCTGGAGGATCAGCTGGCGTTCGGAGCTGGAGCGGTAGCAGTGCAGGAAGAAGCGCCCGTCGCCCTCCTCGAACACCGCTTCGGCGCCATCCGTACCGAGGCGGTGGCGGTACAGCTTGTAGGGGCGGTGGGTGTCGTCCAGTTCGGTGAAGAACAGCGTCTGACTGTCGTTCGCCCAGGTCATGCTGCCGTCGCAGTCGTCGAAGGGCAGCTCCTGGATCTGGCCGCTGTCCAGCTCCTTGACGAACAGGCGGTAGATCTCGTCGCCGCTGCGATCCAGGCTGTAGGCCAGACGGCGTTGGTCCGGGCTGATGCTGAAGGCGCCGAGCGCCAGGTAGCCGCCGCCGGCCAGGGCGTTGGGGTCGAGCAACAGCTGCTCGCTGGCGGCGTCGAGGGTCAGCGAGCCGTCCGCCGGTTTGCGGCAGCGATAGTGGCGCGGGTACTCGTCGCCGGCGGTGGTACGCTGGAAGTAGAGGTAGTCGCCCCAGGGCACCGGCAGCGACAGGTCGGTTTCGCGGATGCGCCCCTTGATCTCCTCGAACAGCCGCTCGCGCAGCGCCTGCTGCGGCGCCAGCTCGGCCTCCAGGTAGGCGTTTTCGGCGCGCAGGTGGTCGAGCACCTCGTCGCTATCGCGATTCTCCAGCCAGCGATAGGGATCGGCGCCGGATTCTTGGCGGGCGATGGGGGCAGCGATCATGCGACGACTCCAGGGCGGCGCGGCCGACGGCAGGGGCGCCGGGCCGGGGAAAAGCCGTTATCATAAGCGCCCCTCCGTCAGCCCCGCCAACTTCGAGGCCAGGATCGCCGCTTTATGATGAACGAGAACGACTATCTGCTCGCATGGGCCGCCTATGGCGTCGCCGCCCTCGGCTGCCTGCTGGTGTGGCTGCGCATGACCAGCTGGATGTGGCGCTACCTGCGCGAGCCGTTGCGGGTGCTGGTGGCGGTGCTGCTGTTCAGCCCGACCATAGTCGACCCAGCGCGCGAGTTGTTCGCCCCGGCCATCGCGGTGACCGCCATGGACCTGCTGCTCAAGGTGGGCAACAACGCCTGGCGGGCGGTGGCCGACCTGACCCTCTACAGCCTGATCTCCTTCGCCCTTTACCTGGTCTTCGTCGCCGTGCGCTGGCCCATCGAGCGCTGGTGGCAGGGGCGCCGCGAGGAGACTGTGGTGGAAGACGAAGACCCGCGCACCCTGCGCGAGCTGATGGAACAGGACGACGAGCGCCTGGCACATCGCTACGAGCGCGGCGGCCGACTGGAACCGCGCCTCTGACCCTTGCGCCTGGCCGGTTAGCCGATCAGCATGATGGCCATCGTGGATGGGAGGCCTCATGGACTGCGTATTCTGCGCCATCGCCGCTGGCCGTTTGCCGGCGCACCAACTGTACCGGGACGAGGATTTCATCGTCCTGCTGGATATCTTTCCCATGCGCCCGGCGCACGTGCTGATCGTCAGCCGCGCCCATGCCCCCTTCCTCGAGGATCTGCCGGCAGCAGTGCGCGACCGTCTGCTGGCCCTGGCTGACAAGATGGCGGCGGCGTTGCGCGCGGCGGGCTACGGCCGCGAGGGGATCAACCTGCTGATCAACGACGGCCCCGATTCCAACCAGCACGTGCCGCACCTGCATCTGCACCTGATCCCGCGACGCCGCGGCGATCTGCCGGCGCTGCTCTGGCGCCTGCTGGTGCGTTTCCTGCCCCTGGGCCGTCGGCGTTTGCAGGCACGCCTGCAAGCCGAGGCCGAGCAACTGCGCCGTGCCCTCGGCGAGGAGAACTGACTCGATGTGCGAATTGCTCGGCATGAGCGCCAACGTCCCCACCGATATCGTCTTCAGCTTCACCGGGCTGATGCAGCGCGGCGGGCGCACCGGGCCGCACCGCGACGGCTGGGGCATCGGCTTCTACGAAGGCCGGGGCCTGCGCCTGTTCCAGGATCCGCGGGCGAGCAGCGAGTCGGAGGTGGCGCAGCTGGTGCAGCGCTACCCAATCAAGAGCGAGGTGGTGATCGGCCATATCCGCCAGGCCAACGTCGGCCAGGTGTGCCTGGCCAATACCCATCCCTTCGTGCGCGAGTTGTGGGGGCGCAACTGGTGTTTCGCCCACAACGGCCAGCTGACCGGCCTGGTCGGTGCCACCAGTTTCTACCGGCCGGTGGGCGACACCGACAGCGAGGCGGCCTTCTGCGACCTGCTCAACCGGGTGCGCCGCGCCTTTCCCGAGCCGGTGTCGGTGGAGATGCTGCTGCCGGTGCTGGTGGCGGCCTGCGCCAGCTACCGCCAGCTCGGCGTGTTCAACTGCCTGCTCAGCGACGGCGACTGGCTGTTCAGCTTCTGTTCGAGCAAGCTGGCGCATATCACCCGGCGCGCGCCCTTCGGCCCGGCGCAGCTCAAGGACGCCGACCTCAAGGTGGATTTCCAGGCCGAAACCACGCCGAACGACGTGGTCACGGTGATCGCTACCGAGCCGCTGACCGACAACGAACAATGGACGCTGTACCAGCCGGGCGAGTGGCGGCTGTGGCGCCGTGGCGAATGTATCGCCGACGGCAAGGCTTGAGAGCTTGTGAAGAAATCGTCGCGAGCGAAGGCAGGTCGCGTTTCGCCTGCGCGCAGCAAGCGGAGTGTATTGAAATACATGAGCATTGCGAGCACAGCCGAAACGTGAGATGCCCAGCGCAGTAGATTTATACACAAGCTCTGAGGGGGGAAGGATGTTGCGAAGCTATCTGCGCCTGGCGCTGTTCGCCTGCGGTCTGCTGCTCGGCGTGCAGGTGCCGGGCTTCGTCGACGACTACGGCAAGCGCGTCGAGGCCCATCGCCTGGAATCGCAGCAGAGTCTCAAGGGCTTTCAGGACACCGCGCGGCGCTTCTTCAAGGGCGACCTGGATGCGCTGGTCGCGCACTACCGGGTCAGCGACGATGCGGTGATGCGCAGCGACGCGCAGAGCGTGGCCCATCTGGTGCAGCGCGCGACCTTGCTGGAGCGCGAGTGGCAGGCCATGCAGGGGCCCTGGTACGCCCAGGCCTGGCACCTGGCCACGGCCGCCGACGGCGAACTGTTCGAGGAAACCCTCGAGGCCTACCGCTACCAGGTGCTGCTGACTCCCGAGGCGATGCTCTGGGGCCTGAGCTGCGCCTTGCTGCTGGCCTGGCTGGCGGAGTCGCTGGCGCTGCTGCTCGCCTGGATGCTGGGCATGGGGCAGACGCGACGCACCCAGCAGCGTCACTGGCGCTGAGCGTACTCAGTAGCCGATCGCCAGCTCCGGGCCCAGGTAGGCATTGGCCTGGAGGATATCGTCCTCGCCGAGCAGGCCGACCGCCGCGGCCAGCTGCAGACGGGCCAGCAGGTAGCGCAGCTTGGCTTCGAGCAGGTCGCGGCGGGCGATGAACACCTGTTCCTCGGCGTTGAGGATATCGACGTTGGTGCTGGAGCCGGCGAGAAAGCCCTTGCGTGCCGAGTCCTGCGCCCGTTCGCTGGAGGCGACGGCCTGTTCCAGGGCGCGGATGCGCGCCTGGCCGCTCTGTACGCCGCGGAACTCGCGGGTGGTGGCGGAGAACACTTCCTCGCGCGCGGCGTTGACTTCCTCGCCGGCCTGTTCGCGGCTGGCGGTGGCCTGGCGCACCCGCGCGCTGACCCCGCCGCCGGCGTACAGCGGCATGTTGAATTCCAGGCCGATGGAGTTGTAGCGGTTGGTCTGATCGATGGTGGAGATCGAGTCGCTCTCGCTGTCGGTATAGCCCAGCACCAGATCCAGGGTCGGCCAGTGGCCGCTGCTGGCGCGTCTGACTTCCTCTTCGGCGAGGCCGTGGTTGACCTGCCGCGCGCGCAGCGTGGGGTTGTTCTGGCGCGCCTTGTTCAGCCAGTCCTGCAGGTTGTTAGGCTGCAGCGGCGGAGTGGGAAAGTCCGCCTGGAGGGTGGCGAGCTGTCGGGGGATGTCGCCGAGCAGTTCCTCCAGCAGGCGCAGGGCGACCACCAGGTTGTCCTCGGCTTCGATCACCTCGGCCTGGGCCAGGTCGCGCCGCGCGGTGGCCTGGTCGACGTCGGTGATGGTGCCGTCGCCCAGGTCGAAACGGCGCTGCGCGGCGGCCACCTGCTGCTCGAAGGCCTTGAGCTTGGCGCGCGACAGGTCGATGGTCTCGCGCGTCAGCAGCACGTCGAAGTAGCGGCTGGCCAGGCGCACGGCGACGTTCTGCGTCTTGGCGTCGAACACCGCCTCGCTGTAGCTGGCGCGCTGCTTGCCCTGGCGGTACTCGACCATCTTCTGGCGGTTGTACAGCGGCTGGCGCAGCTGCAGGCTGAGGTTCTGCGAGTCGTAGTCCAGATCGTTTTCGATGCTCTGGCCGAGCAGGTTTTCCTGCTCCTGGGTGCCGTCGACCCGACTCTTGCTGGCCCGCGCGGTGATCTGCGGCAGCAGCCCGGCCTTGCCTATGGCACGGTTTTCCAGGCCGGCGTCGCGCTCGTGGATGGCCGCGCGGTAGGTCGGACCCTGCAGTTGCAGCTGCTCCCAGGCCTGCAGCAGATCGAGGGCGTGGACGGGCACGGCGGCCAGGCAGCAGAGGCCGAACAGCGTTTGACGCATGAGCATGTCATTGCTCCTTGAAGGCTCCATCGATGCGGTCGAGCAGGGGTTTCATCAGGTAACTCATCAGGTTGCGTTCGCCGGTCTTGATCGTCACGGTGGCCGGCATGCCGGGGCGGATACGGTTGCTGCCGAGCTTGTCCATGCCTTCGGCGGTCACCTCGACCTGGGCCAGGTAGTAGGGCTGCTTGTTGGCCTCGTCGATCAGGCGGTCGGCGGAGATGGTCAGCACGCGGCCGGGGATGTTCGGCGTCTGCGCGTGGTTGAAGGCGGGGAAGGCGATGTCCACCGGCAGGCCGGGCTGCATCTTGTCGATGGCCTGCACCGGCACCATGGCGTCCACCTGCAGCGGCTCGTTGGCCGGCACCACGTCCATGATCCGCGAGCCGGCCTGGATCACCCCGCCGATGGTGGAGGCGGACAGCCCCAGTACCACGCCGTCGATGGGCGAGCGGATCACCGTGTTGGTCACCTCGTAGTCCAGCGCGCGCAGGCGGTCGGCGAGGGCGGCGGCCTCTTTCTGCGCCTCGGTCAGTTGCGATTGCACTTCCTTCTGGAAGTCCTGTTCCAGTTGCAGGATGCGCAGCTTGATTTCGGCGATCTGGTTGCGCGTACGCCCGCTGTCGGCGACGTTCTGCGCCAGCGAGGCGCTCAGTTCGGCGGCGTTGCGCTCCAGTTCGAGCATGCGGTTGCGGGTCACGTAGCCTTCGGCGGCCAGGCTGCGCACGCCGTCGAGTTCCTGGTTGAGCAGCTTGATCTGCGAATTGCGCGAGTACTGCACCTGGCGCAGGCCCTTGAGCTGCTCCTCGGCGCCGCGGATGTTCTCGCGGAGAATCTCGGCCTCGCCGCTCAGCGCCGCGCGGCGGGTGGCGAACAGGCGCTGCTGCAGGGCGACCGAGGCATCCAGACGTGGGTCGCCGGCGAAACGGCTGAGCAGTTCAGGATCGAACTCCACCTGCTCGGCACCGTCGCGCTCGGCCTGCAGGCGGCTTTTCACCGTGCTGACCACTATGTATTGGGCGCTTACCATGCCCTGCTCGGCGATGGCGCGGGTGGCGTCCAGCTCGATCAGTGGCTGGTTGCGCGCGACCAGGTCGCCCTCGCGCACCAGGATGGCGCCGACCGAGCCGCCGGTCAGGTGCTGGATAGTCTTACGGTTGTCGGTGACGTTGACCGTGGCGTTGGCCACTACCCCGGCATCCAGCGGCGCGAGCAGGGCCCAGAGGATGAAACCGCCGAAGCCGGCGAGCACCAGCGACAGGCCCCAGCGGCTCGGCTTGCGGTCGTCCATGTCGATTTCGCAGGGGCTGTCCGCCAGCTGCAGGCTCTTGCTCTCGAACTGTAGGTCGGACATGGCATGTCACTCCTTGCCCCGCACCGAGGCCAGGGTCGGCGCCCCTTTGCCGGTGGGGATCACGTTGGCCTGGCGCAGGGCGGCGAACACCTCGTCGCGGGTGCCGAACATCTGCACCGCGCCTTCGCGCAGCACCAGCACCTTGTCCACCATGTTCAGTACGGTGGGGCGGTGGGAGATCAGCACCAGGGTCTTGCCGCGTTGCTTGAGGTCGACCAGCGCCTGCAGCAGCGCCGCTTCGCCGACGTCGTCGAGGCTGGCGTTGGGTTCGTCGAGGACGATCAGCGACGGCTCGCCGTACAGTGCGCGGGCCAGGCCGATGCGTTGCTTCTGCCCGCCGGACAGCGAGCCGCCGTCGGCGCTGAGGCGGGTGTCGTAGCCCTGCGGCAGGTGCAGGATCATGTCGTGCACGCCGGCCTGCTTGGCGGCGAGGATTACCGCGTCGCTGTCGATCTCGCCGAAGCGGGCGATGTTCTCGGCGACGCTGCCTTCGAACAGCTCGACGTCCTGCGGCAGGTAGCCGAGCCAGGGCCCCAGCTCGGCCTTGTTCCACTGGTAGAGGTCGGCGCCGTCCAGGCGTACCTTGCCGCCTTGCGCCGGCCATACGCCGACCAGCAGGCGCGCCAGGGTGGACTTGCCGGAGGCCGAGGGGCCGATGATGCCCAGCGCCTCGCCGGGCGACAGGTTGAAGCTGATACCGCGCAGGATCGGCGTGGGCGAGCCCGGCGCGCTGGCGAAGGCGTTTTCCACCTGAAGCATGCCCAGCGGCTTGGGCAGCGGCATGGACGGCTTGTGCGCGGGAAAGTCGGCCAGCAGGTCGGACAGCCTGGCCCAGGCGGCGCGGCTGGAGAGCAGCTGCTTCCAGGCCGAGATCACCTGTTCCACCGGCGCCAGGGCGCGGCCGGAGAGGATCGAGCAGGCGATCATCATCCCCGGGGTGATCTTGCCCTGGATCGCCAGCAGCGCGCCGGTGCCGAGGATCAGCGACTGCAGGGTGACGCGCACGAAACGGGTGGCGCCGTTGATGTAGGCGGCGCGGTCGGAGGCCAGGGTCTGCAGTTCGAGGATCTTCAGGTGGTTGCCGAACCAGCGCTGGCGGATCGCCGGCAGCATGCCCATGGCCTCGATCACCTCGGCGTTGCGCAGGTTGTTGTTGGCGAAGCTGCCGGACACCAGCGAAGCCTGGTTGGCCTCGGCCAGCGGCTTGCGCGTGCTGACCTCGGTGAGCCAGGCCAGGGCCACCAGCAGCAGCGAACCGATCAGGGTGATCAGGCCGAGCAGCGGATGCACCAGGTAGATCACCAGCAGGTAGATCGGTGTCCAGGGTGCGTCGAAGAAGGCGAACAGGCCGTTGCCGGTGAGGAACTGGCGCACCTGCGACAGATCCTGCAGGGCCTGCGCCGGGTTGCCGCCGGCGCGGCGCAGGTTGCGCTCGAAGGCGGCGCCGAAGATGCGCTTGTTGAGCATCATGTCGAGGCGGTTGCCGACGCGGATCAGCACGCTGGAGCGCACCACCTCCAGCAGCGCCATCAGCACATAGAGGCCGACCACCAGCAGGGTGAGCATGAGCAGGGTGGTGACGTTGCTGCTGACCAGGGCGCGGTCGTAGACCTGCAGCATATAAACGGCCGGGGTCAGCATCAGCAGGTTGATCACCCCGCTGAAGGCGGCCAGGGCATAGAAGGTACGGCGCAGGCGAAACAACACCTCGGCCAGCTCGGAACGCGGGGACTGCGGGGCGTTCATAGAACCCTCCGGCACTGCATGTTCGCTGAGCGTCCTGCATGGGGAGTGACGGCGTTCCGGCGCTCTGCGGGCCGGTGCGCCTGCTGGGAGACATTTTCCCGTCTCCTCGAATGTCGCCCCCTAGGTATAGATGGGACTTTCGTCGGGGCGCAAGGCGGTTTGGCGGCTTATTTTTCCCATGTTTCATTTTGTTTCTTAGAGAAAATCTTTATGCAGTAAAGATTTATGGCGCAACGCCGCATTTTGATGAGATGACCGACGGTATCTTGACAAGGCTAAGGGCTGGGACTTAAGTCTAACCGTGTAATTGCTGGAAAAGGCCAAGAAACCGTCACGGTTCCCACCAGACCAGCAGCAATACCGAGAAGACCATGACTAGAGTCTTGCTTGACCAGACGCCTGAGGCGTCTCCGCTAGGGCACTTCGCCGACCCGCAATTTCACGGGCCTCCTTCTGCCTGATTTCTGACGCCAGGCTTCGAGCCGGCTTCAGCATAGGGACATACCAAATACCGATTGGACGCCGACGATCCCAGCATGTCGGCGCGGCGGCGTTTGGCCTCTATCCCGGGAACACTCTGACGAATGCGTGACGCGCGCCTGGAGAGGGTGAGTTGTGTCTGCGCCGGGGGTTCTTTGGCTGTGAATTTGCGATTTCAACTGCTGGGCATCAGAGGTGGAAGGAAATGGCCAATTTCATCAAGTCCGATCTCGAGTTCATCCTTCAGCAGATTCTCATCGCCGAAGCACATGCCGCCGGGCAGAGCCTGGACGAGCTGCTGCCCAACTCCCAGGTACCCTGGGGCCTGCGCACCGTGGATGGCAGCTACAACAACCTGGTGGAGGGCCGTACCTTCTGGGGCGCCGCCGACCAGGAGTTCCTCCTGCTGCTGGATCAGCAGTTCCGTAATGACCAGGACGGCGACACCTTCGACATGAACGGCGGTGCGCCGGGCGGAGAGGTGACCAATACCGATTACGGCGCTACCGGCAACGTGGCCGATGCCGACCCGCGGATCATCTCCAACCTGATCGTTGACCAGACCATCAGCAACCCGGCGGCGGTGGCAGTCTACGTCCAGGCCGGTCTCGGTGTACTCGCTGACGGCAGTCAGTTGGACCCGGGTGGCAACCCCTATCCGGTCGGCACCCTGCTGGATCTCGACGGCTTGGCGATTCCCGCCGGCCAGTCGCTGTTTATCCCCAATACCGCGCCGGACGAAGGTCTGTCCGCCGGCTTCAACACCTGGTTCACCTTCTTCGGCCAGTTCTTCGACCATGGTCTGGACCTGGTCAACAAGGGCGGCAACGGCTTTATCTTCATTCCGCTGCAGCCGGACGACCCGCTGTACAACCCGGCCACGCCACAGACCAACTTCATGGTCATTACCCGCGCCAGCGTCGAGGTGGACGCGGACGGCAACCGCGTGCACGTCAACCAGACCACTCCGTTCGTCGACCAGAACCAGACCTACAGCTCGCACGCTTCGCATCAGGTGTTCCTGCGCGCCTATGTGCTGGTGGACGGCCAACCCATGGCCACCGGCAAGCTGCTGACCAACCGCGACCTGGGGGCAGACGGCATCTTCGGTACCGAGGACGACGTGGAACTGGGCGGCATGGCTACCTGGGGCGTGCTCAAGGCTCAGGCCCGCGACGTGCTGGGTATCGAGCTGGACGATTTCGACGTCGGCCGGGTGCCGCTGCTGGCCACCGACCAGTACGGCAACTTCATCCCGGGCGCCAACGGCATGCCGCAACTGGTTACCGCCGGCGGCCTGGTCGAGGCCAGCCTGGCCGCACCGGTGGATGCCTCCCTGGCGCTGAGCACCGGTCACGGCTTCCTCGACGACATCGCCCACTCGGCCAACCCCTTCAACAGCCAGACCGGCGCGCCGTTGGTGGCCGATGCCGATGGCGTGGCCGGGGTCAACGATGGCCTGGCCGGTACCTATGACGACGAACTGCTCGACGCCCACTTCATGGCCGGCGACGGCCGGGTCAACGAGAACATCGGCCTGACCGCCGTGCACCATGTGTTCCACGCCGAGCACAACCGCCTGGTCGAACACACCAAGGACGTGGCCCTGCAGGCTGCCGCCGACGGCGATATCGCCTTCCTCAATCAGTGGCTGCTGCAGCCGGTCGGCGCGATTCCGGCCGATCTGTCGACCCTGGTATGGAACGGCGAACGCCTGTTCCAGGCCGCCAAGTTCGGCACCGAGATGCAGTACCAGCACCTGGTGTTCGAGGAATTCGCGCGCAAGGTGCAGCCGCTGGTGGACGAGTTCCTCATCCCCAACGGTTACGACGCCACCATCAACCCGGCGATCATGGCCGAGTTCGCTCACACCGTGTACCGCTTCGGCCACTCGATGCTGACCGAGACGGTCGACCGGCTCGACCCGAGCTTCCAGAACGACAGCAGCATGGGGCTGATCGAGGCCTTCCTCAACCCGCTGGCGTTCAACGACAACGGCACGTTGTCGCCCGAGGAGGCCGCCGGTGCCATCGTTCGCGGCCTGACCCGGCAACTGGGCAACGAGATCGACGAGTTCGTCACCAGCGCCCTGCGCAGCAACCTGCTCGGTCTGCCGCTGGACCTGGCGGCGATCAATATCGCCCGCGGTCGCGACACCGGCGTGCCGTCGCTGAACGAGGCGCGTGCCGAGTTCTATGCCATGACCGGCGATAGCCAGCTGCGCCCCTACACCAGCTGGCTGGACTTCGCCCTGCACCTGAAACACCCGGAATCGCTGATCAACTTCATCGCCGCTTATGGCACCCATATCAGCATCACCGGGGTAACCTCGTTGGCGGCCAAGCGCGCTGCGGCCATGGATATCGTGTTCGGCGGCGGGGCGATTTCCGACGATGAACGCATGGCTTTCCTCAACGGGCCGGCAGCCAGCACCGGGGTCAACGACATCGACTTCTGGATCGGTGGCCTGGCCGAGCAGATCATGCCCTTCGGCGGCATGCTCGGCTCCAGCTTCAACTTCGTCTTCGAGACGCAGATGGAGGCGCTGCAGAACGGCGACCGCTTCTACTACCTGGCCCGTCTGGACGGCCTCAACTTCCTCACCGAGATGGAGAACAACTCGTTCGCCAAACTGGTGATGCGCCATACCGATGCGGTGCACCTGCCGGCGGATATCTTCTCCACCCCGGGGCTGATTCTCGAGGTGAATCAGGGTGCGCAGTTCAACGAGGGCCTCGGCAGTGCCGACCCGCTTGGCGACAGCCCGCTGATCCCGCTGGTGATCCGCGACAACCCGGAGACTCTGGGGGGCGATACCAACTACCTGCGCTACACCGGTGACGAGCACGTGGTGCTCGGCGGCACCGCCGGCGACGACATCATGGTCAGCAGCCTGGGCGACGACACCCTGTGGGGCGACGGCGGCAACGACCGCCTGGAAGGCGGCGACGGCAACGACGTGATCGAAGGCGGCGCTGGCGACGACATCATCACCGACAAGGGCGGCGACGATGTGCTCAAGGGGGGCGACGGCAACGATGTGATCCACGGCGGCAACGGCTTCAACCTGATCCTCGGCGGCCATGGCAACGACTTCATCATCACCGGCGAGGACGTCTCGGAGGTCTTCGCCGGCACCGGCAACGACTTCATCCTCGGTGCTAAGGGCAACCTGCAGACCATGGGCAACGAGGGCGACGACTGGATCGAGATCGGCACCCAGGACGGTGCGCCCGGCGACAACCTGGAGCCGTTCTCCACCGATACCGTGAACGGCCATGACGTGTTCATCGGCGGCCCCGGCTTCGACGAGGTGATAGGCGAGGGCGGCGACGACATCATGGTCGGCTCCGAAGGCGCCGACCACTTCGACGGCAACTCCGGCTTCGACTGGGCGGTGTACAAGGACGATCGGGTCGGGGTGAAGGTCGACCTGATCGTCGACGACTTCGTCGAGCCGCCGGTGGCGCCATCCAATGCCGGTATCCTCGACCGCTTCGCCGAGGTAGAAGGTCTGTCCGGCTCGGCCTTCGGCGATATCCTGCGCGGCGACAACGCCGACGCGGCGCTGATCGCCCAGGCCGGTGCCCAGGGCAGCGTGCTGACTGCCGAGGGCATCGCCCGTATCACCAACCTGCAGCAGATGCTCACCGAGTTCTTCGGTGCGCCGCAGACTTCCTTCGGTAGCGGCAATATCATCCTCGGCGGCGGCGGCAGCGACGTGCTGGAAGGCCGTGGCGGCGACGACCTGATCGACGGCGACCGCTGGCTCAACGTGCGCATCAGCGTGCGTGCCGGAGTGGATGCCAACGGCAATCCGACCGGCCCGGAAATCGATTCCTTCAACAGCATGAAGGACATGATCACGCTGATGCTCGACGGCGTTTACAACCCGGGGCAGTTGATGATCGTGCGCGAGATACTCGACAGCGCCGATAGCTTCGATACCGCGCTGTATGCCGGGCCGCGTGAGAACTACACGGTGACCACGCTGGCCGGTATGACCATAGTCACCGACAACGTCGGCGACGAGGGCAGCGACCGCCTGCTCAATATCGAGCGCATCCAGTTCGCCGACAGCGCGCTGGTGCTGGTCGGCGGTCAGTTCGTCGAGGAAGTGCCGGGCACCGAACAGGGCGGCAATTTCTCGCCCACCGGCGCGCTGCAGATTCTCGACGTCAATGGCGACCCCGTCGATGCACCGGCTGTGGGCCAGCTGCTGCGGGTCTCCGCCGCCGGCGTCGGCGACGAGGACAATGCCAGCGGCCTGATCACTGGCCGGCCGGTCAGCTATATCTGGCAGTACGAGGCGGTGCCCGGCTCGGGCATCTTCCAGGATATCGTCGAAGAAGGCGGGGCGCGGCCGTCCACCCAGGATGGCGTTTCCTATCGCGTCAGCCCCAACCTGGACGGGCTGGCGATCCGCGTGATCGCCATCTACCAGGACGATAACGGCGTGATGGAACGGGTGGCCTCGGCGGCCACCGACCCGGTAGCGGGCGGTCAACTGCCGCTGCCGCCGGCCCCGTTGCCGGTGGAAAGCGAGGTGGCCAGCCCGGGCGATGGCCTGCGCCTGATTCGCTCCGATCTGCAGTTCATCCTCGACCAGATCATCATTGCCGAGCGCCATGCCGCCGGCGAGGATCTGATGGACATCATCCCCAACTCGCGCCTGCCCTGGGGGCTGCGCACTGTGGATGGTTCGTACAACAACCTGGTCTTTGGGCAGGAGCACTTCGGTGCGGCGGATCAGCCGTTCCCGACCTCGACGACGCAGAACTTCATCAATGATCCCGATGGCGACACCATCGACTTCAATGGGCCGGGCATTCCGGGCGGTGAATTCAGCAACGGCAACTATGCCTACGATCCGGCCGATGTGACCGATCCGACCGATCCCACCGCGCCCTGGAACGTGGTGGACGCCGATCCGCGGATCATCTCCAACCTGATCGTCGACCAGACCATCACCAACCCGGCGGCGGTGCAGGCCTATGTCGATGCCGGTCTGGGTACCCTGGACGTCAACGGGGTGCTGCTGGATCTCAACGGCCAGCCGATTCCGGAGGGTATGCCGCTGTTTATCCCCAACAGCGCACCGGACGAGGGCCTGTCGGCCGGCTTCAACTCCTGGTTCACCCTGTTCGGTCAGTTCTTCGACCATGGCCTGGACCTGGTCAACAAGGGCGGCAACGGCACGGTGTTTATCCCGCTGCAGCCGGACGACCCGCTCTATGTCGAGGGCGGTTCGACCAACTTCATGGTGCTGACCCGTGCCACCAACCAGGCGGTGCTGGCCGGTACGGACGGTGTGCTCGGCACCTCCGATGACGTGCATGTGCATGTCAACCAGACCACGCCGTTCGTCGACCAGAACCAGACTTACACCTCGCATGCCTCGCACCAGGTATTCCTGCGCGAGTATGCCATGACCGACGAGGGCCCGGTGGCCACCGGGCGCCTGCTCAACGGCGCCGACGGCGGCCTGCCGACCTGGGCCGAGGTCAAGGCGCAGGCACAGGCGCTGCTGGGCATCATCCTGACCGATGCTGATGTGGTGAACGTGCCGCTGCTGGCTACCGACCAGTACGGCAAGTTCATCCCGGGTGCCAACGGCTATCCGCAGTTCGTTACTGGAGGAGGATTGGAGCCGGCTGGTCCCGGTGGCGTGGCGGTGCCCAATGACGTGATTCGCACCAATCACGCCTTCCTCGACGATATCGCGCATAACGCCAACCCGATCAACGGTCAGACGGGCGCGATGAAGACCGCCGATGCCGATGGTGCGGTCGGGCTGACCGATGATCTGGGTAACCCGGTGTCGTCCAATCTGTTCTTCGACGACGAGCTACTCGATGCCCACTTCATCACCGGCGACGGTCGCGGCAACGAGAATATCGGCTTGACCGCCATCCACCATGTGTTCCATGCCGAGCACAACCGCGTGGTAACGCATACCAAGGACGTGGTGCTGGCCTCCAACGACCTCGACTTCATCAACCAGTGGTTGCTGGAGCCGGTGACAGAGCTGCCGACCAGCCCGGACGGCCTGGTGTGGAACGGCGAGCGGCTGTTCCAGGCCGCGCGCTTCGCCACCGAGATGCAGTACCAGCACCTGGTGTTCGAGGAGTTCGCGCGTAAGGTGCAGCCGCAGGTGGACGTGTTCTTCAACGCCACCCAGGTCTACGACAGCACCCTCAACCCGGCGATCATGGCCGAGTTCGCCCACGTGGTGTATCGCTTCGGCCACTCGATGCTGACCGAGACGGTGGATCGCTTCGACCCGAACTTCGTCTCCAGCGAACTGGGGCTGATCGAGGCCTTCCTAAACCCGCTGGCCTTCAACCAGCTCAGCGATGGTAACGGTGGCTTCGTCACCGTCAGCGCCGAGGAGGCCGCCGGTGCCATCGTCCGTGGTATGACCCGACAACTCGGCAACGAGATCGACGAGTTCGTCACCGAGGCCCTGCGCAACAACCTGCTCGGCCTGCCGCTGGACCTGGCCACCATCAACCTGACCCGCGGCCGGGAGACCGGGGTGCCGTCGCTCAACGCGGCGCGTCAGGAGTTCTACAACATGACCGGCGATAGCCAGCTGAAGCCCTACACCAGCTGGGTCGACTTCGCCATGAACCTCAAACACCAGACCTCGCTGGTCAACTTTATCGCCGCCTATGGTACGCATGCGGCCTTGCAGGAGCTCGACGTCAATACCCTGGCCGAGAAACGGGCGGTGGCCTTCGCCCTGGTATTCGGCGGCACGGCGTTGATCAATGAGGGAACCGCCGAGGAACGGCTATTCGACGCAGATGGCGCCGGTGTCGACCGCATGGCCTTCCTGCATGGGCCTGCAGCCACTACCGGGGTCAACGCCATCGACTTCTGGATCGGCGGCCTGGCCGAAAAGATCATGCCCTTCGGCGGCATGCTCGGCTCCACCTTCAACTTCGTCTTCGAGACGCAGATGGAGGCGCTGCAGGATGCCGACCGCTTCTACTACCTGGAGCGTCTGGCCGGCCTGAACATGCTGACCGAGATGGAGAACAACTTCTTCTCGCGCATGGTGATGGCCAATACCAATGCCACCCACCTGCCGGGGGATATCTTCTCCACCCCGGGCTTTATCCTCGAGGTGGACCAAACCAAACAGTACACCGGCCTGGGCGACGATGGCCGCGCCGATCCGGAAGGCGACAACCCGTTGCTGCCAGACGTGATGCGTGGGCCCAACTTCCTGCAGTACAACGGCGGTGAGCACGTGGTGCTCGGCGGCACGGACGGCAATGACACCTTGGTTGGTGGCATCGGCGACGACACCCTGTGGGGCGACGCCGGCAATGACCGTCTGGAAGGCGGCTTCGGCAACGACCTGATCATGGGCGGGGCCGGCGACGACATCATCACCGACATGGGCGGCGACGATGTGATCCGGGCCGGCGAAGGCAACGACGTGATCCATGCCGGCAATGGCTTCAACCTGGTGATGGCCGGCCATGGCAAGGACTTCGTCATCTCCGGCGAGGACTCCACCGAGGTGTTCGGCGGCCCGGGCGACGACTTCATCCTCGGCACCCGCGGCAACGAGGCGCAGTTCGGTAACGAGGGCAACGACTGGCTGGAACTGGGCGGTCCCGACGGCAACGGCGGCGACAACTTCAACGAGTTCGGCCTGGACAACGTGATCGGCCACGACGTATTCATCGGCGAGTTCGGCATCATCGACCGCATGGACGGCGAGGGTGGCGACGACATCATGTTCGGCAACGGCGGCGAGGGCGACCGCTACGTCGGCGGCTCCGGCTTCGACTGGGCGGGTTTCCGCGACGATCCGTTCGGGGTCAACGTGGACTTCCGTCTGCGCGCCTTCGACGAAACGCCGGTGGCACCGTCCGATGTATCGGTGCTGGCGCGCTTCGAGTTCATGGAAGGGCTGTCGGGCTCGCACCATGCCGACATCCTCAACGGCGATGACCGTGACGCCACGGCCATCGCCCTATCCGGCGCCTACGGCAGCGTGCTGAGCAACGACTACATGGACATGGTCGACGGCTTGCGGGCGTTCATCAACGAGCTGGCCGACCCGCTGACCACCGCCGGTGAGGTCACCTCCTTCGGTGCGGGCAATATCATCCTCGGCGGCAACGGCAGCGACCTGATCGCCGGTAACGGCGGCGACGACCTGATCGACGGCGACATGTGGCTCAACGTGCGCATCAGCGTGCGGCAGAACCTCGACGGCACGGGACCGGAAATCGCCACCTTCAACAGCATGGTGCCGATGATCCCGCTGATGCTCAACGGCACCTACAACCCGGGGCAACTGGTCATCGTCCGTGAGCTGATGTCCGGCACGGTCGACCCGAACAACCTCGGGCAGTCCTTCGATACGGCGGTCTACTCCGGGCTGATGTCCGAGTACGAAGTGATCGAGTGGGGCGATGGCCTGTGGGGTGTCCGTCACGTCGGCCTGGATGGCGTGGACAACGACGGCGACGGCTTCCTCGATGTGGTCGGCGCCGATGGCGCGGACATGATCCGCAATATCGAGCGCATCCAGTTCAACGATCAGGCCATGGTGCTGGTGGCGGGACGCAACGCCGAGGTGGAAGGCGCGCTGCGCATCAGCGACGGCTCGCCCAGCGTCGGCCAGGTGCTCAGCGTTTCGGCTGCGCTGGTGCGCGACGCCGATAATATCGGCGCCGGCAATCCGAACGGTGCCGTCACCGGCCCGATCAGCTACTACTGGCAGGTGGATGTTGAGGGCGACGGTACCTTCGCCGATATCGTCACGGAAAACATCGGCGGCGAGGCCGCCCGTGCCACCGGCCCGACCTTCACCGTGAGGCCGGAGTTCGAGGGCCTGGCCCTGCGCGTCAAGGCGATCTACAAGGACGCCCACGGCGTGCTGGAAACCGTGTTCTCGGCGCCGACCAGCCTGGTCGTGCAAGGTGGCGATCCGAACGATCTGCCGGTGGGCAGCGTGCTGATCAGCAATATGGCGCCTTCGCTGGGCAATGAGCTCACGGCGATCAATGCCTTTACCGATGCCGATGGTCTCGCCGGCGTGGCGTTCTCCTACCAATGGCAGGCCGGCACGGGTGGCAACTTCGCCAATATCGCCGGCGCCACCGGGGTGAACTTCACCCCGACCGTGGCCCAGGCCGGGCAGCAGATCCGGGTGGTGGTCAGCTACACCGATAACGGCAATACCCTGGAGTCGCTGACGTCGGCGGCTACTGCGGTGCTGGCGGGGATCATGGTCATGACGACGTTCGGCGGCACCCTGACGGGAACCGCGGGTAGCGAAATCATGCTGGGCAGCGACGGGGACGACAGGCTCCTTGGCATGGGGGGGGACGATACGCTGGAGGGTGGAGTCGGTAATGATGTGCTGATAGGTGGCACGGGCAATGACATCATGCGCGGTGGTATTGGCAATGACACCTATGAGGTGACCGAGGCGGGCGACCAGGTGATCGAATTGGGCAGTGAGGGCGTTGATACGATATGGACATCGTTGGCCAGCTATACGCTGCCAGTCAACGTGGAGCGCCTGATGTACGGTGGTAGTGGCAACTTCACCGGGACGGGCAACGGTCTGGATAACTGGCTCCAGGGCGGAGCCGGTGACGACAGACTCAGTGGGAGTGCCGGTAACGATACCCTGGTCGGTGGGGTTGGCAACGATGTGCTGATCGGCGGCGCGGGCAACGACATCATGCATGGCGGTGCCGGCAGCGACACCTACGAGGTGACCGAGGCGGGCGATCAGGTGATTGAGCAGGGCGGTGAAGGCTACGACACGGTGTGGACATCGTTGGCCAGCTATACGCTGACCGCCAACGTGGAACGCTTGATGTACGGTGGCAGTGGCAACTTCACCGGGACGGGCAACGGTCTGGATAACTGGCTCCAGGGCGGATCCGGCCTCGACCGACTCAGTGGCGGTGCCGGTAACGACACCCTGGTAGGGGGACTCGGCAACGATGTGCTGATCGGCGGCACGGGAAACGACATCATGCGTGGCGGTGTCGGCAGCGACACCTACGAGGTGACCGAGGCGGGCGATCAGGTGATCGAGCTGGGTGGTGAGGGCTACGACACGGTATGGACGTCGCTGGCCAACTATACGCTGACGGCCAACGTGGAGCGCCTGATGTACGGTGGCAGTAGTAACTTCACCGGCACGGGCAACGGACTGGAGAACTGGCTTCAGGGGGGAACCGGTCACGATAGGTTTAGTGGCGGTGCCGGCAACGACACGCTGGTCGGTGGGGCTGGCAACGATGTACTGATCGGTGGCACGGGCAACGACATCATGCGTGGCGGTGCCGGCAGCGACACCTACGAGGTGACCGATTCGGGCGACCAGGTGATCGAGCTGGGCGGTGAGGGTTACGACACGGTGTGGACGTCGCTGGCCAGTTATACGTTGACGGCCAATGTGGAGCGCCTGATGTACGGTGGCAGCGGCAACTTCGCAGGCACCGGTAATGCCTTGGACAACTGGATCCAGGGCGGCGCCGGCAACGATGTGCTGACCGGCGGTGCTGGCAACGACACGCTGGTGGGCGGCCCCGGCAACGATATCTTCCTGTTCGGGCCGAACTTCGGCAATGACCGGATCACGGACTTCGATGCCAACCCTGCCGGTGGCCAGGATCTGCTCAATATCGCCGCGCTGGGGATTACGGCAGCGACCTTCGCCGCTCGGGTGAGTATCGCCGATGCCGGTGCCGACACCCTGGTGACCATCAACGGCGCTAATGGCGGCACCATCACCCTGGTGGGCGTCACCAACCACACCACGGTCACCTCGGCGGACTTCCAGCTGGGTTGAGCTAGGGGCGAGTCCAGGGTGTCTGGCCTCGGCCAGGCACCCTGGGCGACAAGGGTATAAACCTTGAGGGGAGCATATTCGATGAGCGACAAGATCAAGGTAGGCATAGTCGACGACCACCCGTTGCTGCGTCAGGGGGTGGCTGCGACCCTGAACCGGGTGGAGGACTTCGAAGTGGTGGAGCAGGGCGGCTGTGCCGACGAGGCGCGGGATATCTCCGCGCGCTGTCAGCCGGACGTGCTGCTGATGGACGTCAACATGCCCGGCGATACCTTCGCCGCGGTGCGCGCCATCAGCAAGGCGCAGCCCAGGGTCAAGGTGCTGATGCTGACGGTGTCGGAGTCCGAGGACGACGCCTATGCGGCGCTGGAGGGCGGCGCTCAGGGCTATGTGCTCAAGGGTGTCAGCGGGCCGGAGCTGATCCAGGCGATCCGTACCGTGGCCAAGGGCGAGACCTTTATCACTCCGGCGCTGGCGGCGCGCCTGCTGAGCAACTTCCGCAAGCATCGCAGCGAACAGCACGGTCCCGATCTGACCCACCGCGAAGAACAGATCATCCGCGAGGTCGCCAGCGGCCTGACCAATCGCGAGGTGGCGGCCAAGCTCGGCTTGAGCGAGAAGACGGTGAAGTACTACATGACCAACGTGATGCAGAAGCTGCATGCGCGCAATCGGGTCGAGGCGGTGGCGGCGGTGCGCCGTTACTGGGAAAGCCGCAAGACCTGGCATGTGGGCATTAGCACGCCCTGATCCATTGACTGCTACTGGCGGCTATCGCCGCCGCGCAAATCGAATCTGGCCTTGACCCGGGTGCCTTGCCCGGGGGCCGATTCGAGTTCGAAGGTCCCGCCCAGCGATTCCACCCGATAGCGCATACCCGCCAGCCCGAGACGCGAGCGGTGCGACCCCGTCGCGGCCTGACGCGCCTGATCGATGCCTGCGCCGGCGTCCGCCACCTGCACCTCCAGCACGCCCTGCCGGCACCCCGCGCGCACCGACTGACCCTGGCCACCGGCATGGTGGAAGGCGTTGTTCAGCGCCTCCTGCACCAGGCGATAGACGCAGATCTTGTAGGGCAGGCTCAGCGTCGCCGGCAGTTCGCCGAGCTCGAGCTGCACCTTGGTTTCGCTGCGCTGCTCATGGCGTTGCACCACCAGCTTGAGCAGCTCGTCCAGGCTCAGCTCGTTGATCTCCGGCAGCGCCAGGCCGCGGGAAATGCCGCGTATCTCGCGCAGGCTCTCCTGGGCGGCGCTGCGGATGGTCTCCAGCGCGTCGTTTTCCCCGGTCTGGCAAAGCTCGGCCAGCTCGTCCAGACGCAGCAGGATCAGGGTCAGGAGCTGCGCTGGGCCGTCGTGCAGGTCGGCGCCCAGGCGCCTGTGGGTCAGCTCGTTGATGGTGGCGAACTCGCGGCTGGCGGTATTGACCCGCTGCTGCAGGGCGGCGTTCTGCTGGTGCAAGGCCTCCTGCTCGCGCATCTGCTGGCGCAGGATCGCCTGCTGGCGGTCGATGATGCGGTCGCCACGGCGGACGATGAGAAAAAGCAGCAGGAGCATGGCCAGGGTGGCCGCGGCGATGATGGCCCAGACCTGCTGGTGGATGCTGCCGATCTCGTGCTCCATCTCGTAGAACTCGCCGATGGCGATGATCCGCCCGCTGCCGAACTCGCGCAGCGGCACATAGGTTTCGTATAGCGGCCGGTTGAAGCTGCGCTCGTAGGCGTGCTCGTCGTGATCCAGCGGGCTCAGGCGGGTGACTACCTTGCCCTGCATGGCGGCGGCGATGGGGGAGGCCGGATAGTAGTAGAAGGCCGCACGTTTACTGGTGCTGTAGACGTTGCGGCCGTCGGGCAGCCAGATCTTCACCGAGACGACGTGCTGCTTGAGCGAGGTGTCTTTCATCAGGTTATCGATGGCTTGCACGCTCTCGGCTTTCAACGCGCTGGCTGAGGCCAGCTCCTGCACGTATTCGTCGAGGTAGGCCTCCATGTAGATGGCTGCGCCTTCGCCCGCGCTCTGCGCTGCGGCGAGCTTGATCTGCTGGCTGACCAGACTGCCGACGAAGACCATGCTCACGCCGAGGATCAGCGCCGCGGCGAGGACGAACTGCAGCGAGCGGTTCGATTGCCCCAGGCGGCGCCACCAGGACGAGGCGGATTCGACCAAAGTCCCATCGACGGCCTCGACCAAGGTCTTCGAATTTGATTCGACCTTTGCATCTATGGACATCGTCGTCGCTCCCCGATGCTTGCAACCAAGTGCTGAAAGATCTCCCGGTGGTTCCCGTACTACTGAGGTCTATCAACAAGCTAGTTCAGGATTCGCCTCGCAGGGTCGCCGCGACGTCGTTACCGACTCCCGTCAAGTCGGTCGAGTCGCGCAGGCCGAGGTGCGAGGGCCGTTACAGCCGTAGCTTGATGGGGCTCAGGGAAGTGGGCCTCGGGCATTGCAAGCGTGGCGTCGGCGGCGGGATGCGGTGCAGGAGAGGGCACAGCGACCGTCGCACCGCGTCACCCGCGCCGGAGCGCAAGAACATGGACAGCAGTCCACGCCGCACTGAAGCGGCGACCTCATGCGGCACCGCCGGCTTGTGGCATTGCCACGGACCGCCCTAGCCACGTCCTGCTGCCCCGCAGCCGCCCGGGTTGAGCAAGCGCCAGTTGCGGCTCGATCCCCCTGCACCGATCCAGACACTCTTCTGCCTGCGCTTAGCCACGCCGTTGCAATGTTGCCGTATGCATGTGGTTTTTCTGACGCCTTCGTCAGTCGCACTCACATCGAGGGAGCACAACAAAATGGCCGTCAATACAACCCAATCCGATCTGGAATTCATCCTCCAGCAAATCAAGATCGCCGAAGCCCACGCCGCCGGCGCCTCGCTCTACGACCTGGTCGGCAACCCGCTGCTGCCCTATGGTCTGCGCACGGTCGACGGCACCTACAACAACCTGGTGCCTGGCCAGGAGTACTACGGCTCGGCCGACCAGACCATGCCGCGCCTGTTGGAGCCGGAGTTCCGCGATGCGGAGAACGGTATCGACGGCGCCGGCGCGCCCCCCGGCTTCCCCGGTTCGGGTACCCAGACCAGCTACGAACAGACCAGCGGCTATGTGGTGGATTCGCAGCCACGGGTGATCAGCAACCTGATCGTCGATCAGAGCCTGAACAATCCTGCAGTGATAATGGCCGCGCTGGAATACGCCGGATCCAGCGACGTCTTTGGCGATGCGCAACTGGTGGCGTCGGCCTGGGCTGCCCTGAAGGCGGCCGAGGCGGCAGAGCAGGACACCCTGGCGGCGCTTGAAGCCAGCGAAGCCAATCTGCTTGTTTCCGCCGAAGCGGTGCTGGCTGCACACGCGGCGGTCGTCGACGCCCAGACCCAGGCCGATGCCGATGCCCTGGCGCATACGGATGCGCTGGCGCTGGTGGCGGCCGCGCAGGCGGATCAGGCGCTGGCCCAGGCGACATTGCTGGAAGCGTTCAACACCAATGGCGACGTCATGACCGCGCTGGCCGCATACAGTGATGCCGTGGCCGTCACCAATGCCGCGGTGCAAGCCGCTGGGCTGCTCGGCGAGATCGCCACCGCTTCGGCCGCAGTGGCAGAGTCTGCCATGGATGACGTCACAGCTGCGCTGGCGCAACTGCAGAGCGATACCGACGCTCGCGATGCCTTGCTGGAGGTGCTGCCCGCGGCCAAGGCCGCCGAACTCGATCAATTGCTGGCCAACCTGGGCATCGTCATGGACAACGGCAGCGTGCTGGTGCCCAACCTGGCCCCGGACGAGGGTTTGAGCGCTCCTTTCAACGCCTGGATGAGCCTGTTCGGCCAGTTCTTCGACCATGGCCTGGATCTGGTCAACAAGGGGGGCAGCGGCATGGTGTATATCCCGCTGCAGCCGGACGATCCGCTGTACGTCGAAGGCTCGCACAGCAACTTTATGATCCTCACCCGCGCCACCAACCAGCCGGGGCCGGATGGCATTCTGGGCACCGCCGACGACGTGCGTGAGCATGTCAACCAGACCACCCCCTTCGTCGACCAGAACCAGACCTACACCTCGCATGCCTCGCACCAGGTGTTCCTGCGCGAATACATGCTGCACGATGGTAAGCCTGTAGCCACCGGGCATATGCTCGACGGAGCCAACGGGGGGCTGGCCACCTGGGCCGACATCAAGGCGCAGGCGCGCGAGATGCTCGGCATCGACCTGACCGATGCCGATGTCGGCAACGTGCCGCTGCTGGCCACCGACCCCTATGGTCAGTTCATCCGTGGCGAGAACGGTTTTCCCAAGCTGGTGATGGCCGGCCCGCCGCCCTATGAGGTCGAAGGCAACCCCGACAGCCCGATCTCCACCGCTGGTGCCGCCCGTACCGGCCATGCCTTTCTCGACGATATTGCCCACAGCGCCAACCCGTTCAACTCCAATGGTTCCATGAAGGTGGCCGATGGCGATGACGAAGTCGGCCTGGGTGGCCCGCCTGTTGCGAATCCGGATTTCAACCCCGGTTTGCCGGTAGGCCCTGGCAATCTGCCGACACTGGCGCAATACGACAACGAACTGCTCGACGCCCACTACATCACCGGCGACGGTCGCGGCAACGAGAACATCGGCCTGACCGCGGTGCACCATGTGTTCCACTCCGAGCACAATCGCCTGGTCGAGTCCAACAAGCAGACCATTCTCGCCAGCGGCGATCTGGCCTTTATTAACGAATGGTTGCTGGTACCGGTGAATGAGGTGCCGGGTAGCGCCGATGGGCTGATCTGGAACGGCGAGCGGCTATTTCAGGCCGCGCGCTTCGTCAACGAGATGCAGTACCAGCATCTGGTGTTCGAGGAGTTCGTGCGCAAGATCCAGCCGTTCACCGACATCTTCATGGTGCAGCCGGATATCGAGATCGACGCGGCCATCGTCGCCGAGTTCGCCCATGTGGTGTACCGCTTCGGCCACTCCATGCTCAACGAAACGGTGGATCGGCTGAGCTTCGACATGCAGTCCAGCGACATCGGCCTGATCGAGGCCTTCCTCAACCCGGTCGAGTTCGGCAGCGCCGATGCCGATGTCATGGCCGGCTCGATCATCCGCGGCATGACCCGGCAGACCGGCAACGAGATCGACGAGTTCGTCACCGGCGCCTTGCGCAACAACCTGGTGGGGCTGCCCCTGGACCTGGCGGCGATCAATATCGCCCGCGGCCGCGACACCGGCGTGCCGTCGCTCAACAGCGCGCGCGAGCAGTTCTTCGCCGCCACCGGCGACAGCAACCTCAAGCCCTACGTCAGCTGGACCGACTTCGCGCTGAACATCAAGAACCCGGCGTCGATCATCAACTTCATCGCCGCTTACGGCCAGCACGACAGCATTCTCGCGGCCGATACCGCCGAAGCCAAGCGCGCCGCCGCCACCCTGCTGGTGATGGGCGGTAGCGGCAGCCCCAGCGATCGCACCGACTTCCTCAACAGCAGCGGAACCTGGGCCGACCGGGAGTCCGGCCTGAACCTGGTGGACTTCTGGATCGGCGGGCTGGCCGAGCGCAAGATGCCGTTCGGCGGCATGCTCGGCTCGACATTCAACTTCGTCTTCGAAGTGCAGATGGAGAAGCTGCAGGACGGCGACCGCTTCTACTATCTGTCGCGCACCCAGGGGCTCGACCTGTTGGGGGCGCTGGAGGCCAACTCCTTCGCCTCGCTGGTGATGGCCAATACCGACCTCGGCCGGCCGGGTTCCTCGCACCTGCCGGGTGATCTGTTCGCTTCGGTGGACCATATCCTCGAGCTGAACCAGGCGCTGCAGATCGGCGCCGACCCGGTATGGGACGATCCCATCATGCAGGCGCTGACGCCCATGGTGGAACGTGGCGAGGGCTACCTGCGCTACAACGGTGAAGCCCATGTGGTGCTGGGTGGCAGCGAAGGCAACGACACCCTGATCGGCGGCATCGGCGACGACACCCTGTGGGGCGACGGCGGAAACGACCGCCTGGAGGGTGGCTACGGCAACGACATCATCCAGGGCGGCGACGGCGACGACATCATTACCGACATCGGCGGCGACGACATCATCAAGGCCGGTGCCGGCAACGACGTGATCCACGGTGGCAACGGGCTGGATCTGATCTTCGGCGGTGAAGGCGACGACTTCATCATCGGCGGCACCGACGGCAAGGAAATCATGGGTGGCACCGGTAATGATTTCATCCACGGTGGCGACGGCATCGACGCGCTGTTCGGCGGTTCCGGCGACGACTGGGTGGAAGGCGGTGGACGTTTCGACTACATCGCCGGCGATAACGGCGACATCTTCTTCGAGAGTCCGATCCTTGGCCACGACGTGCTCAACGGTGGCCAGGGCGACACCGACTACGACGCCGACTCCGGCGACGACATCATGTTCGCCGGCGCCGGCATCCAGAAGAACATCGGCATGTGGGGCTTCGACTGGGTGATCCACAAGGACAGCACGGTGTCCGCCTACTCGGATCTCAATCAGATGGTGTTCGACACCGAGCCGCTGAAGGTATTGCGCGACCGCTTCAGTCAGGTCGAAGCACTGTCGGGATGGGATCTGGACGATGTGTTGCGCGGCGATGATCGTGCCAACGATCCGGAAGCCGAAGCAGAGCGGCAGATGGACGAGAACAATTTCCTCAGCCAGGCTGGCGTGGATCGCATCAACGGATTGCGCGAGCTGCTGGACTACCTGGTTCCTCAGAAGCCGGAGCCGCTCGCGCCCGGACGCCTGGATGACATCGTCGCCGAGGTCGATGCGCTGCTTGCGTCCTTTATGGGGGATACCGGATCGGGTCCGCTGAGTCAGCTTGAATTCCTCTTCGCCTTCCTGGAAAACCCGCAGGATACCGAGGTGGGAAATCTCGTCGAGGCTTTGCACGCCGAAGTCGATTTCTTGCTAGGCGGCACGGCCAGCCTGGGCAACCTGGGAGCACTGGTCACAGGGCTGACCGAGGTGGTGGCCGCGCGGATCACCGACCTTTCGGTCGAGGATCTGCAGACCGTCACCAGTGGTCTGACGGATGCGTTGGCTAGCCTGATTGCCGCGGATCTTGAGTCGGCGATTGCCTTCAACGCCGGCAATATCCTGCTAGGCGGTGGCGGTAGCGATGTGATCGAGGGGCGCGGCGGCGACGACTATATCGACGGCGCGGCCTGGCTCAACGTGCGCATCAGCATTCGCGACGATGCAGGCACTGAGATTGGCACAGCCGACGGGATGACCAAACTCATCACTGGCAAGAGCGGCATCCTGGCTGGCACTTCGGACAACCTGACGCTGGATCAGGCCATGTTCAGCCGCCTGCTTAACCCTGGGCAGCTACATATCGTCCGTGAAATTCTCTACAGCAAGGATGAGAACGATATCGACACCGCCGTGTACTGGGGACTGGCGGAAGAGTACGACATCATCGAGAACTTCGATGGCACCTGGACCGTTGCCCATACCCGCTTCGCTGGAGGCGGTGGCACCGTGACCACCTTCGACCCGCTCGATCCGGATGGCCTGCACACTACTCGCCGGATAGTGTCGGATGGCACCGATACCCTGCGCAATATCGACGTTCTGCGGTTCGCTGACCGGGAGGTGTGGCTGGTGGATCGACCGGCCGAGGGTAGTGTGACCATCAGCAACATGGCGCCCAGCGAGGACGAGATGCTGCTGGCGGCCGCCATCGTCAGCGACCCCAACGGCAGCCAGTTTGCCGTGCTCAGCTACGCCTGGCAGGCGCTGGTGGCCGGCGAGTGGGTGCAGGTCGGCACGGGGCAGAGCTTCCAGCCCGGCGATGCCGAAGTGGGCTTGCCGCTGCGCGTGGAGGTCAGCTTCAACGATGATATGGGCAACCCCGAGACGTTGATTTCCGAAGTCACCGAACCGGTGGTCAACGTCAACGACGCGCCCACCGGGCTGCCGCAGCTCAACAATCCGACGCCCAGTGTCGGTCAGACGTTGATCGCTTCCGCCGCGCAGATCGCCGATGCCGACGGCCTGGTCGGCGTGACCTTCGCCTACCAGTGGCAGGTCGGCAGCGGCGATAGTTTCAGCAATATCGCCGGCGCCACCGCGCAGAGCTTCACCCTGACGGCGGCTCAGGCCGGCCAGCAGGTGAGGGTGGTGGTCAGTTACACCGACAACCGCGGTACCTTCGAGTCGTTGACCTCGGTGGCCACTGCCATTGTGGCCAGTGCGGTGATCATGGGCACCAGCGGGCCCGACACGATTAACGGCACGGCAGCGGATGATCACATCATGGGGCTCGGTGGGGACGACCGCCTCAGCGGCCTCGGTGGCAATGATGTTCTCGAGGGGGGGGCAGGCAATGACACTCTGATTGGCGGTGCGGGCGACGACATCATGATTGGCGGTACCGGCAACGACACCTACGAGGTGACCGAGGCGGGCGATCAGGTGATCGAGCAGGCCGGAGAGGGCTATGACACGGTGTGGACCTCGCTGGCCAGTTATGCCCTACCAGCTAATGTGGAGCGCCTGATGTATGGCGGTTCGGGAAACTTCACCGGTACCGGCAATGGTCTGGACAACTGGATCCAGGGTGGAGCCGGCAATGATCGCCTGAGCGGTGGCGCTGGCAACGACACCCTGGTGGGCGGCGCCGGTGACGATATCCTGATTGGCGGTGCGGGAAACGACATCATGCGCGGCGGCGCCGGCAACGACACCTATGAGGTGACCGAGGCGGGCGATCAGGTGATCGAACTGGCCGGGGAGGGTTACGACACGGTATGGACCTCGCTGGCCAGTTACACGTTGACGGCCAATGTGGAGCGCCTGATGTATGGCGGTTCGGGAAACTTCACCGGTACCGGCAATGGTCTGGATAACTGGATCCAGGGTGGAGCCGGCAATGATCGCCTGAGCGGTGGCGCTGGCAACGACACCCTGGTGGGCGGCGCCGGTGACGATATCCTGATTGGCGGTGCGGGCAACGACATCATGCGCGGCGGCGCCGGCAACGACACCTATGAGGTGACCGAGGCGGGCGACCAGGTGATCGAGCTGGCAGGTGAGGGTGTTGATACGGTCTGGACTTCGCTCGCCAGCTATACCCTGACGGCGAATGTGGAGCGTCTGATGTATGGCGGCTCGGGCAACTTCACCGGGACGGGTAATGCCTTGGATAACTGGATCCAGGGCGGCGTCGGCAACGACGTGCTGACCGGCGGTGCCGGCAACGACACGCTGGTGGGGGGGCTCGGCAACGACATCTTCGTGTTCGGCCCCAACTTCGGCAACGACAGCATCATCGGCTTCGACGCCAATCCGGCTGGAGGTCAGGACCTGCTCAATATCGCGGCCTTCAACCTGACCGCGGCGACGTTCGCCAGTCGAGTCAATATCGCCGATGCGGGCAGCGATGTGCTGGTGACGGTTAACGGTGCGGACGGCGGCAGCATCCGCCTGGTCGGTGTGACCGACCACACCACCGTGACCATCGCCGACTTCCAGTTGGCGTGAGGCGGCGTGATCCCTGGCGTTCGGGTCACGCGCGGTAGGCCAGGGTCGGCGCCAGGTTTGCTACGGCACGTCGCCTGCGGGGGCGGCGTTCCGTAGTTTCTTTGCCTCCAGTAGCAGAAACCCCAGCCTGGCTGGGGTTTCTTTTAGCGTTATCTGTTGATGCCCCGATCTGGCCCTTACTTGGACAGGAACTTCATGCCGTCTTCCAGGCCCTGCAGGGTCAGGGGGTACATGCGGTCCTCGATCAGCTCGCGGACGATATTGGTCGAGGCGGTGTAGTTCCAGGTGTCCTTGGGGTAGGGGTTGATCCAGATGAGCTTCTTGTACTTCTCCATGAAGCGCTTCATCCACACGTAACCGGCTTCCTCGTTCCAGTGCTCGACGCTGCCGCCGGCCTGGGTGATCTCGTAGGGCGCCATGGCTGCGTCGCCGACGAACACTACCTTGTAGTCGGCGCCGTACTTGTGCAGCAGGTCCTGGGTGGCGGTGCGCTCGCTGGTGCGGCGCATGTTGTTCTTCCACACGCTTTCGTAGATGAAGTTGTGGAAGTAGAAGTACTCCAGGTGCTTGAACTCGGTCTTGCAGGCGGAGAACAGCTCCTCGCAGACCTTGACGTGGGCGTCCATCGAACCGCCGATATCCAGCAGCAGCAGGAGTTTCACCGTGTTGCGCCGCTCCGGGCGCATCTGGATATTGAGCAGGCCGCCGTCCTTGGCGGTGTGGTCGATGGTGCCGTCCAGATCCAGTTCCTCGGCGGCGCCTTCGCGGGCGAACTTGCGCAGGCGGCGCAGCGCCACCTTGATATTGCGCGTGCCCAGTTCGACCTGGTCGTCGAGGTTCTTGTACTCGCGCTGATCCCACACCTTGACCGCCTTGCCCTGGCGCTTGCCGGCGTCGCCGATGCGGATGCCCTCGGGGTTGTAGCCGCCGGAGCCGAACGGGCTGGTACCGCCGGTGCCGATCCACTTGTTGCCGCCGGCGTGCTTTTCCTTCTGCTCTTCGAGGCGCTTCTTGAATTCCTCGATCAGCTTGTCCAGGCCGCCCAGGCTCTGGATCTGCGCGCGTTCCTCGTCGCTCAGCAGGCGCTCGAACTCCTTGCGCAGCCACTCGTCGGGGATCATTGCCTCGATATGTCGGTCGAGGTTCTCCAGGCCCTTGAAGTAGGCGGCGAAGGCGCGGTCGAACTTGTCGAAGTGGCGTTCGTCCTTCACCAGGATGGCGCGCGACAGGTAGTAGAACTCGTCCATGTCGGCGAACACCACGTTGTGCTTGAGCGCGTTGATCAGGTCGAGCAGCTCGCGCACCGACACCGGCACCTTGGCCGCGCGCATTTCGTTGAATAGATTAAGCAGCATGGCTGCGCCCTCATGTCAGTTCTGGCCGGGCTGCTGCGCGTCGGCCATGCGGCGTTGAAAGCTCGCTGCCCATGCTCACGTACTGCAGTACGCTGCGCTGTTCAGCTCGTTTTCGCCTTGCCTGGCTCTAGCTCGCGAGCCCTGTATCGAGTGGGTTGCGCGCCAGCCGACGCGCAGCAGCCCGATTTTTACCGAGAAGCGCGGCGTGCCATAAAGGCCAGGCGTTCGAGCAGCATCACGTCCTGCTCGTTCTTCACCAGGGCGCCGGCCAGCGGCGGGATGGCCTTGGTCGGATCGCGCTCGCGCAACACCGCCTCGCCGATATTGTCGGCCATCAAGAGCTTGAGCCAGTCCACCAGTTCGCTGGTCGAGGGCTTCTTCTTCAGCCCCGGCACCTTGCGCACGTCGAAGAACACGTCGAGCGCCTCGGCCACCAGCTCACCGCTGATGTTCGGGTAATGCACGTCGACGATGCGCTTGAGGGTGTCGCGGTCGGGGAAGGCGATGTAGTGGAAGAAGCAGCGGCGCAGGAAGGCGTCCGGCAGCTCCTTCTCGTTGTTCGAGGTGATGATGATGATCGGGCGCTGCTTGGCCTTGATCGTCTCGTTGGTCTCGTAGACGTAGAACTCCATCTTGTCGAGTTCCTGCAACAGGTCGTTGGGGAACTCGATGTCGGCCTTGTCGATCTCGTCGATCAGGAGGATCACCCGCTCGTCGGCCTCGAAGGCCTCCCACAGCTTGCCCTTCTTGATGTAGTTGCGAACGTCGTGGACCTTGTCGGAATCGAGCTGCGAATCGCGCAGGCGGCTGACCGCATCGTACTCGTACAGGCCCTGGTGGGCCTTGGTGGTGGACTTGATGTGCCAGGTGATCAGCTTGGCGCCGAAGGCCTCGGCCAGCTGCTCGGCGAGCATGGTCTTGCCGGTGCCCGGCTCGCCCTTGACCAGCAGCGGGCGCTGCAGGGTGATGGCGGCGTTGACCGCGAGCTTGAGGTCGTCAGTGGCGACGTAGGACTGGGTGCCTTCGAACTTCATCGGAAAATCCTCGAACGGTAACGCGCGGGGCCGGCCCGCTGCAGAGATTCAGACGGTGACTATAACGCGCAGGCCCGGCGGCTGTGAACGTGGACGCGGTATTCAGTCACTGAATGGCGAGTCACCCGGCTTTCGGTCTGCTGGCTGGACGGCGCCGGGCGGCAGGCATAGGCTTGAGGCTTTTCCCGTCATGCCAAGGACTTCCGACATGAGCCGCATCTTTGCAGACAACGCCCAGGCCATCGGCAACACGCCGCTGGTGATGATCAACCGCCTGGGGCCGAAAGGGGTCACCATCCTGGCCAAGATCGAGGGGCGCAACCCGGCCTACTCGGTCAAGTGCCGCATCGGCGCCAGCATGATCTGGGACGCCGAGGAGCGCGGCGTGCTCAAGCCGGGCATGTGCATAGTCGAGCCGACCTCGGGCAACACCGGCATCGGCCTGGCCTTCGTCGCCGCCGCACGCGGCTACAAGCTGCTGCTGACCATGCCGGCGTCGATGAGCCTGGAGCGGCGCAAGGTACTCAAGGCCCTCGGCGCCGAGCTGGTGCTGACCGAGCCGGCCAAGGGCATGAAGGGCGCCATCGAGAAGGCGGCCGAGATCGCTGCTTCCGATCCTGCCACCTATTACATGCCGCAGCAGTTCGACAACCCGGCCAACCCGGCGATCCACGAGAAGACCACCGGCCCGGAAATCTGGCGCGACACCGATGGCGCCATCGACGTGCTGGTGGCCGGCGTCGGCACCGGCGGCACCATCACCGGGGTGTCGCGCTATATCAAGCAGACTCAGGGCAAGCCGATCCTCTCGGTGGCGGTGGAGCCGATCGGCTCGCCGGTGATCAGCCAGACCCTGGCCGGCGCCGAGGTCAAGCCGGCGCCGCACAAGATCCAGGGCATCGGTGCCGGCTTCGTGCCGAAGAACCTCGATCTGGCGATGGTCGATCAGGTCGAACAGGTGGCCGACGACGAGGCCAAGACCATGGCCCTGCGCCTGATGCGCGAGGAGGGCATCCTCTGCGGCATCTCCTGCGGTGCGGCGATGGTCGCCGCGGTGCGCCTGGCGGAGAAGCCGGAGATGCAGGGCAAGACCCTGGTGGTGATCCTGCCGGACTCCGGCGAACGCTACCTGTCGTCGATGCTGTTCGACGGGCTGTTTACCGAGCAGGAGCTGCAGCAATAGTCATTATTACCGCCTTATAACAAAGCCGCCCTCGGGCGGCTTTTTCGTAGGGTACGCCGTGCGCTCCGCCGCTCAGGTTCTGGCCATGCTCGGCCTGACCACCAGCCACAGCGCCACGCCGATCAGCGCGCAGCCCGGCAGGTAGGCCCAGCTCAGCGGCTCGCCCAGCAGCAGGGCGCCCCAGAGCACGCCGAACGGCGGAATCAGAAAAGTGGTGGTGCTGGCCTTGATCGGCCCGATATCCGCCAGCAGGCGGAAATACAGCACGTAGGCGAAGGCGGTGCAGAGCAGGCCGAGGCCGGCCAGCGACAGCCATACATTCGCTCCGCCCCAACTGGGCGGCGCCTGCAGCGCCAGGCTGCCGGCGAACAGCGGGGTGAGGAACAGGCTGGCGCCGACCAGGCTGGCGAAGGCGGTCAGACGGTTGTCCAGGCCGCCCTGCTGGCCGATCCAGCGTCGGGTAAGGAAACCGGCGAAACCGTAGCAGGTGGTGGCCACCAGGCAGGCGGCGGCGCCCAGCAACAGCTCGAGGTCGAAGGCCACCGGCCCGGTACGGGTCAGCACCGCCACGCCGAGCAGGCCGAGGAACACCCCGGCGGCCTTGCTCGTGGTGATGCCCTCGTGGAAGAACAGCGCGCCGATCAGCACGCCCATCAACGGCGTCGTCGCATTGAAGATCGCCGAGTAGCCGGCCGGCAGGATCAGCGCGGCCAGGCAGTACATGGCCGACGGCAGGCCGGCGTTGATCACCCCGAGCAGCAGGCAGGCCCTGAGCTTGCCGCGAAAATCCCAGCCCACCCGCATCAGCAGCAGAAAGGCGAGCAGGCCGAGGGCGCCGAAGCTGGCGCGGAAGAAGGCGGTGGGCATGCTGCCCAGCACCGGCGCGGCGACGCGCATGAACAGGAAACTGGCGCCCCAGATGGCGGCGAGCAGCAGCAGGCGGAGCAGGTCGGCGGTACGCAAGGCGGGGCATCCGGCAGGTGGGGAGCGAGAGTGTTGCCGGCTGCCGCCGTTCTGGCAATCCGCATCGCGCTTTCGAACCGGGCCTGTGCCAGCCCGTCGCCCGGATGAAATTCGGGAGGACTTGGGCGATAGTCCCCGGATTGCATCCGGGCTACGTTTTGCCGGCTTTGCGGCTAAGCTCGCTTCACTCATTTCCTTGCGAGGCACTTCCATGGCGCAGCAATGGCCGGCCGGCGAGATCGCGCAGCTGATCCTCGACGGCTTCGACGACTACCGCGAGCACTTTCGCCAGATCACCGACGGCGCCCGCGCGTGCTTCGAGCTGGCGCAGTGGCAGGAGGCGCAGCGGGCCTCGGCGGCGCGCATCAACCTGTACGAGGACAAGGTCGGCGAGACCCGCGATCGCCTGCAGCAGGTCTTCGACGAGGTGCTGCTCGAGGTCGGCCAGTGGCCGCTGGTGAAGAGCGCCTATATCGCCCTGATCGACCTGCGTTTCGACGACGAGCTGGCGGAAACCTGGTTCAACTCGATTTTCTGCAGCCTGTTCAGCCACGACCTGATCAGCGACGGCTGCATGTTCGTCCACACTACCCGGCCGTCGCTGCGCAGCCACCCCGGCGCGGCGCAGACGCGCAGCTACCGCCCGGCCGGCGAGCTGGCGGACATGCTGCGGGCGATCTTCGAGGATCACCGTTTCGACGTGGCCTACGAGGACCTGCCGCGCGATCTGCAGCGACTGGAGCAGCAGTTGCGCGCCAGCCTGCCGGATTGGGTGTGCAAGGACCCGGAGCTGTGCATCGAGCTGTTTTCCTCGGTGCTCTACCGCAACAAGGGCGCCTACCTGGTGGGGCGCATCTACACCCGCGACGAGCAGTGGCCGCTGGCGATCCCGCTGCTGCACCGCGAAGGTCACGGCATCCAGGTCGACGCGCTGATCACCGACGAGGCCGAGGTGTCGATCATTTTCTCCTTCACCCGCAGCTACTTCATGGTGGATGTGGCGGTACCGGCGGAGTTCGTCGGCTTCCTCAAGCGCATCCTGCCCGGCAAGCACATCGCCGAGCTGTACACCTCGATCGGCTTCTACAAGCACGGCAAGTCGGAGTTCTACCGCGCGCTGATCGGCCACCTGGCGACCAGCGACGACCGCTTCGTCATGGCTCCCGGCGTGCGCGGCATGGTGATGAGCGTGTTCACCCTGCCGGGCTTCAACACTGTGTTCAAGATCATCAAGGACCGCTTCTCGCACGCGAAGAACGTCGACCGCAAGACGGTGATCGAGAAGTACCGCCTGGTGAAGAGCGTAGACCGTGTCGGGCGCCTGGCCGATACCCAGGAGTTCGCCGATTTTCGCTTCCCCAAGGCCAAGTTCGCGCCCGAGTGCCTGGCCGAGCTGCTGGAGGTGGCGCCCTCCACCGTGGTGCTCGAAGGCGATACCGTGCTGGTGCGCCACTGCTGGACCGAGCGGCGCATGACCCCGCTCAACCTCTATCTGGAGAATGCCAACGAGGCGCAGGTGCGCGAGGCGCTGGAGGACTACGGCCTGGCCATCAAGCAGCTGGCGGCGGCGAATATCTTCCCCGGCGACATGCTGCTGAAGAACTTCGGCGTCACCCGCCACGGTCGCGTGGTGTTCTACGACTACGACGAGATCTGCTTTCTCACCGAGGTGAACTTCCGCCACATCCCGCCGCCGCGCTTTCCCGAGGACGAGATGAGCTCCGAGCCCTGGTATTCGGTAGGGCCGATGGATGTGTTTCCCGAGGAGTTCCCGCCTTTTCTGTTCGCCGATATCAAGCAGCGCCGGCTGTTCAGCCAGTTGCACGGCAACCTGTACGACGCCGACTACTGGAAGGGGCTGCAGGAGGCCATTGTTCAGGGCAAGGTGATCGACGTGTTTCCCTACCGGCGCAAGAGCCCGGTCGCTTGATCGGGATCAGTTGAATTCGCCGGCGACGGGGCTAGGCTCAGTACAGGAGCCGTCCGGCTCCGTCTCTCATGAACTTGGCAGGAGGTCGTACCATGCTCGCCAAGCTGCAACATCATCTGCACGCGCTGCTGCTGGCCTTCGGCTGGGGCGCACCCCGGGCCCAGCCCCTGCGAATCGACCCGGCCGAGCAGGAGCGTCTGCACCGCGAGGCGCGCCAGCGGCGCTGATCCCTTCGTCCTGGGCGGTGCGTGCGGCCCCGCGGCACCTTACAGGGCGTGGCGGGCGAACCAGGCATCCATGAGTGCGCGCATGCGCTCGCCGGAGAAGCTGGGAAAGTGCCCGCCGTGCACGACACGCACCGGCAGTTGGCGCAGGCGCGCGAGGCTGCGCGCGTAATCCTCCAGGTTGGAATGGTAGGCATCCTCGATCAGCGGGCCGTCGTAGAGGATGTCGCTGGAAAACAGCGTCTGCGTCGCCGCTTCCCACAGGCTGATACCGCCGGGCGAATGGCCGGGCGTGTGCAGCACCTGCAACACCCGATTGCCCAGATCCAGCACGTCGCCATCCTCGATCAGACGGGTGGCCGGCGCCGCCTTGACCCGATACTCGGCGTAGCACAGCGGGCAATCCGGATGGGCCTCGAACATTTCGTCGCCGACGAAGGCCGTGGCCAGGGTATTGGCGCCGGTCGGTGCGGCGAGTATCTCGGCCTCGGCCGGGTGCACCAGGCGCTCGGCGAATTCGTGATGGCCGGCGATATGGTCGAAATGGGTATGGCTGGCCACCGTCAGCAGCGGCTTGTCGGTGAGCCAGGGCAACTGCTCGCGCAGGCTGACCAGGCCCGAGCCGGAGTCGATCAGTGCGTCGCGCTCGCGGCCCTGCACATGCCACATGTTGCAGCGGTAGAAGGGGCGCACATAGGGCTCGTGGATCAGGCGCACGCCGTCATCCAGGCGGCGTACCTCGAACCATTGATCGCGCGTGACGATTCTCATGGCTGTTTCCTCAAGCTGGGTCGCGCACGGCTTTTTCGGGGGCGAGGGGGCGGCTAGGTCGTACGCACCGATCAGCCTCGAATTGCATCCGCGCTGCGAGCTCGCTGCTGCCGATCGGGTAATTGTAGGAGCCAGCTTGCTGGCGATCGGTGAAGGATGGCAGCCACCGCTCCAGTTGGCTTGCCGCATTTCCTCCATCCGTGGAGGTCACCAGCTGGTTCATACGGGGGCTGCGTCAGGCCTGCTGCGCCCGCGGCAACAGCGCCCAGCGGCGCAGCTGTCGGTCGGGACGAACGCTGACAGCCGCAGATGAGGATGCCGGTGACCACCAGGCTGGGGCCCGGCTAGAGGGCGATGGTGCCGTCGTCGGTTCTTGTGCTGATGGCCGTAGCCCGGATTGCATCCGGGCTACGGGGTGGTTCAGGGATGGAAGGGCGCTTGCTCCAGCACTTCGATGATCAGCGGTCGGTCGCTCGGCGCGGTGCGCAGCAGCTCGGCCAGGTGCGCGTGATCGCGCGCGCGTTCGGCGGCGCAGCCGAAGCCGCGGGCGATGGCCAGCAGGTCCGGGGTGTAGATATCCACGCCAAGCGGTTCGATATCGCGGCGCTGCATATAGCGCTTGATCTCGCCGTAGCCCGAGTTGTTCCACAGCAGCACGATGATGCCGACGCCGGCCTCCACCGCGCTGGCCAGCTCGGGCAGGGTGAACTGCAGGCCGCCATCGCCCATCAGGCTGATCACCGGGCGGCCCGGCTCGGCCAGCTTGGCGCCGATGGCTGCCGGCAGGCCGTAGCCCAGGGTGCCGTAGCCGGTGGAGGCGTTGAACCAGCGCCGCGCGCCGTCCAGTTCTACCAGGTGGTTGCCGCTGTACACCGTCTGCGTCGAGTCGCCGACGAAGCGCGCCTCGGGCAGCACCTCCAGCACTGTGTCGAACAGCTGACGGTAATGCCCCCAGCCGGCGAAATCCTCGGCCAGCTGCGCCTGCACGGCGGCCGTGCGGCGGGCACCGGGGCTGTCGGCGCGGGGCTCGCAGGGGTTGAGCTCGGCCAGCAGCATGCGCATGGCCAGGCGCGCGTCGCCCTGGATCGCCAGGTGCGGGGCGAAGTTGCGTTGCAGCTGCTGGGCGTCGATATCCACGCGGATCAGCGCGCCGCCCAGTTTGAAGTTGCCGTCGAACACCACGTCGTAGTCGGTCTCGCCCAGCTCGGTGCCGATGGCCAGCACCACGTCGGCCTCCAGCGCCAGCTGGCGCACCGGCAGCAGCGACTGGTTGCTGCCCAGCAGCAGCGGATGATTCGGCGGCAGCAGACCCTTGGCGTTGATGGTCAGCGCGGTCGGCGCGTCCAGGCTGGCGGCCAGGGCGCGGGCCTCGGCCTGGGCGGCCACGCAGCCGCCGCCAAGCAGTAGCAGCGGGCGCTGGGCGTTCTTCAGCAGGGCGGCGGCGTCGCGGATCAGCGTGCGATTCGGTGCCGGGCGCTCGACCCGCGGGCTGGCCGCCAGGCGCATATGGCTGGCGTCGGCGGTGATGATGTCCAGCGGCAGCTCGATATGCACCGGCCGCGGACGCTCGCCCTCGAACACGGCGAAGGCGCGGGCCAGGACGCCGGGCAGCTCCTCGACGCTCATCAGGGTATGGCTGAAGGCGGTGACTCCGGCGCTCATGGCGCGCTGGTTGGGCAGCTCGTGCAGGTAGCCCTTGCCCAGGCCGAGGCGCGCGCGCTCGTTGACGCTGGAGATCACCAGCATGGGGATCGAATCGGCATAGGCCTGGCCCATGGCGGTGAGGATATTGGTCATCCCCGGGCCGGTGATGATGAAGCACACCCCCGGCTTGCCGGACACCCGCGCATAGCCGTCGGCCATAAAGCCGGCGCCTTGTTCGTGACGCGGGGTGATATGGCGAATGCCGCTGTGCGGCAGGCCCCGATAGAGCTCGACGGTGTGCACGCCGGGGATGCCGAACACGGTGTCGACGCCCCAGGCTTCCAGTTGCTTGACGAGAAATTCGCCGCAGGTGGTCATGTTGAGAATCCTTCAATGGCGCTGATCGCGCTATGCAGGGTGGACAGGGCGCGGCCTGGTCCACCGTCACTCGCCCAGAGGCGGACAAGCCGTTGGCATGTCCGCCCTGCGGGACTGTTAACCGACTATCCAGTGCGCCATCAGCGCGATGATCGGCAGGGTGATCAGGGTACGGATGATGAAGATCATGAACAGCTCGAGGATGTTCAGCGGCAGCTTGGCCTTGATGATCAGCACGCCGACTTCGGACATGTAGATCAGCTGGGTCAGCGACACGCAGGCCACCACGAAGCGGGTCAGTTCGCTCTCGATGCCCTTGCCCAGTACCGCCGGCAGGAACATGTCGGCGAAACCCACCAGCATGGCCGGCGCGGCCTTGGCGGCTTCCGGCAGTTGCAGCAGCTCGAGCAGCGGCACGATGGGCGCGGACAGCCAGTTGAAGATCGGGGTGAACTCGGCAATCGCCAGGGATACCGTGCCGATGGCCATCACCAGCGGCAGCAGGCCGAGCCAGATGTCCACCACGTTGTGCACGCCGACTTTGATCATCTGCGCCGGCGAGGGGTTGGCGTTGGCGCGTTTGACCGCCTGAACCAGGCCCCAGCGCAGCAGCGAGGTGCCGGCTGGCACGTCTTCCTTGATCTGCTTGCCGACGCCTGGCATGTACTCGTCCTTCTTCCACGACAGCGGCGGGATGCGCGGGGTGATGATGGCGGCGGCCAGGCCGGCGACCACCACGGTGAGGTAGAAGGGCACGAACAGGTGGTCGAGCTTCATGAAGCTGGTGATCAGCAGGCTGAAGGCGATCGAGGCGATGGAGAAGTTGGTGGCGATCACCGCCGCTTCCCGCGCGCTATAGAAGCCCTTCTGGTACTGCTGGGCGGTGATCAGCACGCCGACCGTGCCGGAGCCGAGCCAGCTGGCGATGGCGTCGATGGCCGAGCGCCCGGGCAGGCCGAAGATCTTGCGGAACACATTGCGCACCAGGGTGCCGCAGAACTCCATCAGGCCGTAGTCGGTGAGCAGCGGCAGGATCAAGCCGGCCACCAGGAAGAAGGTGATCAGTACCGGGGCCAGGTCCTTGAGCACCACGCCGCCGGTGTTGGCGTTCCAGATCCATTCCGGGCCGAACTGCCAGAAGGTCATGGCCGCGAACAGCGCGCCGAGCACGCGCAGGCCGAGCCATAGCGGGCTGAGGTTGAACATCTCGTTGAAGGCGTGGCGCTCGGTGAGCCACTTGGGCTTGAGCAGGCTGGCGAACAGGCCGACGGCGGCGGAGAACAGCAGCAGGCCGGTGGCGATGGCCGGCAGCCAGTCGCTCAAGCCGGCCTTCAGCGCATCGGCCATCACGCCCAGGCCGATGGTGACCTTTTCCTCGTAAACGATGGGCGTGAGGAACAGCAGCACGCCGAGCAGCGAGGGGATCAGGAAGATCAGCAGCTGGCGCAGGTTGTAGGAGGTATCGGCCGGTGGCTGGTCGTCCAGCAGTGGCATGGCGTCTTCACGATTCATCTGGGCACCCTAGTTGTTGTTGTATGGATGTACCGGGCGCCTCGCGGGGCACCCGGACGGAGCAATAAAAGCCGGCGGTCAGCGGCGCTGAACCCCCGGAAGCACACACAGCATTTCGTAGAGCAGGTTGGCGCCGAGCAGCGAGGTGTTGCCGGTGGTGTCGTAGGGTGGGGAGACCTCCACCAGATCGCCGCCGACCAGGTCCAGACCCTGGCAGCCGCGGATGATCTCCATCGCCTGGATGGTGGTCAGCCCGCCGATTTCCGGGGTGCCGGTGCCGGGCGCCCAGGCCGGGTCGATGCCATCGATGTCGAAACTCAGGTACACCGGGCCGCCGCCGACCTTCTCGCGCACCTCGGCCATCAAGGGCTCCAGCGACTGGTGCCAGCACTCCTCGGCCTGCACCACGCGAAAGCCCTGCTTGCGGCTCCAGTTGAAGTCCTCGGCGGTGTAGCCCTGGGCGCGCAGGCCGATCTGCACCACGCGGTCGCAGTCCAGCAGGCCTTCCTCGACGGCGCGGCGGAAGGTGGTGCCGTGGGCGATCTTCTCGCCGAACATCTCATCGTTCACATCGGCGTGGGCGTCGATATGCACCAGGCCGACCTTGCCGTGCTTCTTGTGGATGGCGCGCAGGATCGGCAGGGTGATGGTGTGGTCGCCGCCCAGGGTCAGCGGCTTGATGCCGTATTCGAGGATCTCGTCGTAGGACTCCTCGATGATGCGCACGGCTTCGGCCATGTTGAAGGTGTTGATCGCCACGTCGCCGATATCGGCCACGTTCAGCGAATCGAAGGGGGCGGCACCGGTGGCCATGTTGTAGGGGCGGATCATCACCGACTGGGCGCGAATCTCGCGGGGGCCGAAGCGGGTGCCGGAGCGCAGCGAGGTGCCGATATCCAGCGGCACGCCGACGAAGGCGACGTCGAGCGCACGTTTCTCTTCGATCTTCTGGATATGCGGCAGGCGCATCATGGTGGCGATGCCGCCGAAACGGGGCATTTCGTTGCCGCCCAGGGGCTGATGAAAAACCTTGTCCATGGGAAGGCCTCACGGTTGTTGTGGTTGTAGGAATCGTTGGTCGGATTCTTGGTCAGCGCCGCTCCGGGAAAAATCGGCAGGGGCAAAAACTTAGTTCAGAGATTTCTAAACTAATCGCTCGGCACTAGACTGTTCCACCTGCGCTCAGGCGCGTCGTTGACAGCTGCTAGGCTGAGTGCAACGGCGCGTCGGCCATATGGCGTATCGCGCTTATTTTGGAGCTCGCGGCGAGGAGGCCTGGATGCCGTTAACCGCTTACCGCACCCATCGTTCCCGATTGCGACTGTGCGCCTCTCTCGCCGTGGGGATGCTGCCGGTTGTGCTCGGCCTGATGTTTCTGTACGCGCAGGCCGGAATCGTGCTGCGCGACATCAGCCGCACCAGCGCCGCCGACGCCGTGCGCCAGATCGACCTGATGCTCGACAATGCCAGCCAGGCCGCCGGCGAGGTATTGCCGCAGGTCGGCAGACCCTGCGCGGAGGTCGAGCTGGTGCTGCGCGAGCAGGTCGCCACCGTGCCCTTCGTGCGCTCGGTCAACCTGCTGGATGGGGGACGGCTGTACTGCTCATCGCTGTTCGGCGCGTTCGAGGAGCCAGTCGATTCTGCCGCCTACGTGGCCGGTCGGCTGCGGCTGCTGGCGGGCAACCCGGTCACCCCGAATCATTCGTTGCTGGTTTATCGCGATGTCGCGGACGAGCGCGGCGCGCTGGTGGCGATCGACGGACGTTATCTGGCCAACGTGCTGCAGTCGGTGGATCGCGGCGCCTTCATGCAATTGCTGGTGGGTGAGCAGTGGATGCCGCGCAGCGGACTGGTGCGAGCGGGACGCCTGCCGGAATACCCCGTGGCTCGGATCGCGCTGAGCTCGACGCGCTATCCCTATCAGGTACGTGCGGCGTTTCCCGGAGGTGCGCGGCTGAGCTACATGGGCGAGCAATATCCGGTGCTGTACCTGCTGCTGGGGCTGCTCGGCGCGCTGGCCGGCGTGGGCAGCCACTGGCTGCTGGCACGCTCCAGCTCCCCCAGCATCGAGTTGCGTCGTGCGCTGCAGGCCGGAGAATTCATTCCCTATTTCCAGCCGCTGGTGCGCAGCGGTTCGCAGCAGTGGATAGGCGCCGAGGTGCTGATGCGCTGGCAGCACCCGCGCGAGGGGCTGGTGCGCCCGGATCTGTTCATTCCCTTGGCGGAAAGCTCCGGCCTGATCGTGCCGATGACTCGGGAACTGATGCGGCAGACGGCGGAGCTGCTGGCGCCGGTGGCGGATCGACTCGGCGGCGGGTTTCACATCGGCATCAACATCGCAGCCGCACATTGCCGTAGCCGCGAGCTGGTCGAGGACTGCCGCAACTTTCTCCAAGCCTTCGTACCGGGGCAGGTGGTACTGACCCTGGAGCTGACCGAGCGCGGATGCCTTCACCGATCAGCTGTTCGCCGACCTGCACGAGATGGGCGTGAAGATCGCACTGGATGACTTCGGCACCGGCCATTCCAGCCTGAGTTACCTGCACAAGCTCAAGGTGGACTACCTGAAGATCGACCAGAGTTTCGTCGCCATGATCGGCAAGGATGCCCTGTCGCTGCACATTCTCGACAGCGTGATCGACCTGTGCGCCAAGCTGCAGCTGGAGGTGATCGCCGAAGGGGTGGAGGACGAGCAGCAGCTGCGCTACCTGGGCAATCGTCGGGTGGACTATCTGCAGGGCTACCTGTTCGGTCGGCCCTTGCCGGCGGCCGAATTCCTCGCCTGCGCGCTGGACGATCCGGCTGCTTCCGTGCAGCTGCCAGGGTAGACTGCCTGGCATGACTCCTCTCACCTCGCTACCCGATCTCAAGCTGCTGCGCATCTTCGCCTGCGTGGTACGCCACCAGGGCTTCGCCGCCGCGCAGCAGGAGCTGAACCTGTCCACCTCGGCCATCAGCACCTATATGAGCCAGCTGGAGACGCAACTCGGCCTGGTGCTCTGTCATCGCGGTCGCGGCGGTTTCAGCCTGACCAGCAAGGGCGAGCTGTTCCACCAGGAGACCCTGCGCCTGCTCGGCGAACTGGAGGGGTTCGAACGCTACTCCGCCGCGCTCAAGGGCGAGCTGCGCGGCACCCTCAACCTCGGCGTGCTGGATTCCACGGTGAGCGATCCGGCGCTGCCGTTGGCCGAGGTGATCGGCGCCTACAGCCAGGAGCATCCCGGCGTACACCTGCACCTGTCTGTGATGAGCCCCTACGAGCTGCAGCTGGCGGTGCTCGACAACCGCCTGGATCTGGCCATCGGCGCCTTCTCCACGCGGATGAACGGCCTGGTCTATCAGCCGCTGTACCGCGAGCAGCACTGGCTGTACTGCAGCGAGCGGCATTCGCTGTACGAGCAGCGGCGCATCCCCGCCGAGGTGATCACCCAGCAGCGCATGGTCGGCCGCGGCTACTGGAGCCAGGCGGAGCTGGCGCGGCACGGCTTCAAACACAGCGCGGCGACGGTGGAGTCGATGGAGGCGCAGCTGATCCTGGTGCTGTCCGGCGCCTATATCGGCTACCTGCCGGAGCATTACGCGCAGCCCTGGGTCGAGCAACAGCGGCTCAAGGTGCTGCTGCCCACCACCTTCGGCTACCAGGCGCCGTTCTCGCTGATCCTGCGCCGCGGCCGCTCGCGCGAGCCGCTGATCCAGACCTTTCGCGACCTGCTCAAGACACAACTGAATCAGACCTGAAACAGGGTCGCCTGATTATCTTCATCGTGCTCAATGGTGGCGCCTGGCGCCGTGATTGCCCTGTGCTAGTACTTAATCACAGTTCTGTAACACCTCCACGACTCGAACAGGGATGCCTCGATGCGCCAGAATCTGCCGATCACCCAGCGGGAAAGGACCTTTCCCGCCGACGAACGCCTGATCTCCACCACCGACCTCAACAGCAAGATCACCTACTGCAACGATGCCTTCGTCGAGATCAGCGGCTTCACCCGCGAGGAACTGATCGGCCAGCCGCACAACCTGGTGCGTCACCCGGACATGCCGCCGGGGGTGTTCGGCCATATGTGGGACACCATCAAGCAGGGCAAGCCCTGGATGGGCATCGTCAAGAACCGCGCGAAAAACGGCGATTTCTACTGGGTCAGCGCCTATGTCACGCCAATCTACGAGAACGGCCGCATGGCCGGCTACGAGTCGGTGCGCTCGCTGCCGAGCGAGGCGCAGAAGCGCCGTGCCGAGGCGCTCTACGCGAGACTGCGCGCCGGCAAGCCGCCGGTGCCCAAGCTGGAATCCTGGACCTACGACCTGCTGCGCTCCTGGCCGCTGATCCTCGCCGGTCTGGTGATTCTCGGCGCGCACTGGCTGCTCAGCGGGCCCTGGCTGCTGGGCTTTATCTTCGCCGCCCTGTTCGCCCTGGGCTCCTACCAGCTGTACCGCACCCGCCAGCTGATCCGCCGCACCCTGGACGAACACCCCAAGGCCTTCACCAGCGCTCTGGTGGCGCTGACCTACAGCGACAACCGCGGTGCCCAGGCGTTGCTGGACATGGCCATGATCAGCGAGGAGGCGCGCCTGCAGACCGCCTTGACGCGCCTGGAGGATGCCGGGGTCAACGTCAAGAAGCGCGCCGCGCAGTCCGCCGAACTGTCGCGCTCCGGCGCCGCGCTGCTCGACCAGCAGCGCGCCGAGACGGACCAGTCGGCCACCGCCATCAACCAGATGGCGGCGACCATCCAGGAGGTGACGCACAACGTGCAGAGCACCTCGCACGCCGCCGAGGAGGCCGACCGTCTGGCCAAGGAAGGGCGCCAACTGGCGGTCGGCAGCCTGGACTCCATGCGCCACATGGCCCAGGCGGTGACCGATATCGGCCAGGCGGTCAACGAGCTGGCCAACTCCACCCAGTCCATCGGCAGCGTCGCCGACGTGATCACCTCGATCGCCGAGCAGACCAACCTGCTGGCGCTCAACGCCGCCATCGAGGCGGCGCGCGCCGGCGAGCAGGGCAGGGGCTTCGCGGTGGTGGCCGACGAGGTGCGCTCGCTGGCCTCGCGCACCCGCCAGTCCACCGAGCAGATCCACCAGATCATCGCCGACCTGCGTGCCGGCGCCGAGCGCGCGGTGGTCACCGCCGGCAAGGGCGAGGACATCTCGCGCGGCAGCATGCAGAGCGTGGAGTCGGTGCGCGATGCGCTGGAAGGCATCAGCGCGGCGGTGACGCGCATCACCGGCATGAGCCAGCAGATGGCGGCGGCGTCCGAGCAGCAGAGCCATGTCGCCGAGGACATCAGCCGGCAGATCACCCGCATCGCCCAGCTCTCCGACCACAGCGCCGGGCAGGCGCACCAGGGCGCGGAAATCAGCCGCGAGCTGGAGCAGATGGCCGACTACCTGCACAGCCTGGCGGAGCGTTTCAACCGCTGAAGCGGGATTGGGCGATGCCCTGGGGTGGAAAACCGCGAAGCGCTGTCCACCCCGGGCCCGCTTGCCGGAGTCGGCGTCTGGTAGCCTGGGTGCAACCCGCCGACTCTTCCCCGAATTGCATCCGGGCTACGCGCCTGTGCTGCCTGGCGCCGCGCTTGTGGCACACTGCGCGGCATGCCTCGTCCGACCTGCCCCCGCTGCCTGCGCCCGCTCGGCCATTGCCTGTGTGCGCTGATCCCCGCACTCGATAGCCGCACCCGCCTGCTGATCCTGCAGCACCCCAGCGAAACCGCGCACGCCCTGAATACTGCGCGGCTGGCCACCCTGGGCCTGCGCAACGCCGAGCTGCGGGTGGGCGAGACCTTCGAAGAATTGCCGCAGCTCCTGGCGCAACCGGGCTACCGCGCCTGCCTGCTGTTCCCTGGCGAGGAGGCCGTCGAACTGACCGCCCAAACGCAGGGCGAGCTGCCGCTGTTGCTGGTGGTGCCCGACGGTACCTGGCGCAAGGCGCGCAAGCTGCTGCACCTGAACCCGGCGCTGGCGAGCTTGCCGCGGGTCGCCCTGCCGGCCGGGGCGCAATCGCGCTACCGCCTGCGCAAGGCGCCGGCCGAGGGGGCGCTGTCGACCATCGAGGCGATCGCCACGGCGCTGGATGTGCTGGAGGCCCCGTGCAGCTTCGCGGCGCTGCTGCGGCCGTTCGAAGCGCTGATCGAGGGGCAGATCGCGGCGATGGGCGAGGAGACCTTTCGCCGCAATCACGGGCAGGGCGGCCGCCAGCCGTAGGCGCTGCGTGGCGGGAACCCAGCAGGCACTCGCTGCCTGCAGGAGCGGGCTTGCCAGCCATACGTCACGACCCCGGAAATCGCAAGGCATCGCCGGCAAGGACTGGGCGGGCTCTACGGGGTTCCGGGCGTAGCTGTGATCAACGCTCGCGCATGGCCTCGGAGCGGGCCTTGAGCACCGGCTTGAGCAGGTAGGCCAGCACGCTCTTCTCGCCGGTGATGATGTCCACCGTGGCGACCATGCCGGGGATGATCAGCAGCGGATTGTCCTCGCTGCCCAGGTGGCTCTTGTCGGTGCGCACCTGGATCAGGTAGAAGCTGTTGCCTTCCTCGTCGGTGATGGTGTCGGCGCTGATCAGCTCCAGGTTGGCCTTGAGCCCGCCGTAGATGGTGTAGTCGTAGGCGCTGAACTTGACCATGGCCTTCTGCCCGGGATGCAGGAAGGCCACGTCCTGCGGGCGCACCTTGGCCTCGATCAGCAGGCTGTCGTCCAGTGGCACGATCTCCAGCATGTCGTTGCCCGGCTGCACCACGCCGCCGATGGTGTTGACCTTGAGCTGCTTGATCACCCCGCGTACCGGCGACACGACGGTAGTGCGAGTGACCTTGTCCTGGATGGCGACGCTGGTGGCGGTGATCTTCTGCAGTTCGGTGCGCAGCTCGTTGAGCTCCTTGAACGCCTCGGCGCGAAAGCTCAGCTCGGACTCCTCCATCTTGCTCCTGATCTCGCTCATAGCCGCCTCGGCGCGGGGAATGGCCAGGTTGGTCGCCTCCAGCGAGCCGCGCACCTCGACCACGCTGCGGCGCAGGCGCAGCACCTCGACCTCGGAAATCGCCCCGGAGGCCACCAGCGGCTGCGACATGTTCAGCTCCTGCTGCAACAGGCCGAGGCTGGAGCGGTACTGTTGGGCCTTGGAGCGGAACTCGGCCAGCTCCTGCTCCTTCTGCCGCAGCTGTTCGCCGAGGGTGCGCTGCTCGCTTTTCAGGCGCTGCTGGCGCGAGTGATACAGCGCCAGCTGGTCTTCGGCCAGCTGCGGTGCATCGCGGGTGATCTCCTCGGGCAGCTGCGGTTCGCGGCCCTCGGCCTCGGCGCTGAGGCGTTCGAGGCGGGCGATCAGCGCCAGGCGGTCGGCTTCCGTCTCGCCGCGGTTGGAGAGGAAGCGGGTGTCGTCCAGGCGCAGCAGCACGTCGCCCTTGTTCACCACCTGGCCTTCGCGCACGAAGATCTCGCTGACGATACCGCCTTCGAGGTTCTGGATCACTTGCACCTTGCTCGAGGGAATCGCCTTGCCCTCGCCGGTGGTGACCTCCTCGAGCACCGCGAAATGCGCCCAGAGCAGCGCGGTGAGCAGGCAGGCGCTGACTGCCCAGACGGTGGCGCGGGTCAGCCAGGGCGAATCCTCGAGGATGGCGCCTTCCACCTCGGGCATGAACTCGGTGTCCTGGCGCCGCTGGCGCAGGCTGCCGAAATAGTCGCGCAGGCTGTGTTCCATGCTCGCCTCCTAGCTCGGCGAGGGGCCGACGCGGCCCTTGCGCAGTGCTTCGATCACCGCGTCCTTCGGTCCGTCGGCGACCACGTGGCCGTTGTCCAGCACGGCCAGGCGGTCGACCAGGCTGAGCATCGAAGCGCGGTGGGTGATGAGGATCAGGGTCTTGCCCTGCACCCATTTGTGCAGACGCTGGCGCAGCAGGTCCTCGCTGGTGTTGTCCATGGCGCTGGTGGGTTCGTCGAGCACCAGGATCGGCGGGTCGAGCAGCAGCGCGCGGGCCAGCAGCACGGCCTGGCGCTGTCCGCCGGAGAGCAGCTGGCCGCGCTCGCCCACCGGGCGGTCGAAGCCTTGCGGGTGCTGCCGGGCCAGGTCGATCACCCCGGTCAGTTCGGCCACTTCGAGCATGCGCGCGTCACTGACGTAGCGTGCACCGAGGGTCAGGTTGTCGCGCAGGCTGCCGGCCAGCAGCGGCAGGTCGTGGGCGACGTAGCCGATCTGGTGGCGCAGGTCGGCGACGTCGAGCTGGCGCAGGTCGAGGTTGTCCAGCAGGATCTGCCCCTCGTCGGCGCTGTAGAAGGCCATGATCAGGCGCGCCAGGGTGCTCTTGCCCGAGCCGCTGCGGCCGATGATGCCGAGGTGTTCGCCGGCGGCCAGGTGCAGGCTGACGTTGCTCAACGCCGGGGCGCTCTGCCCCGGGTAGCGGAAGCTGACCTGGCGGATGTCCAGCGCGCCCTTGAGCTGGGTGCGCTCCAGCGGCCGCTGCTTGTCCTGGCGCTCCTGCGGCAGGGCCATCAGCGCGTCGGTGCTGGTCATGGTCAGGCGCGCCTGCTGGTAGCGGGTGATCAGCCCGGCGATCTGCCCCAGCGGGGCGAGGATGCGGCTGCCGAGCATGTAGCAGGCGACCAGGGCGCCGACGCTGAGGTTGCCGGCGATGATCGCGTAGACCCCGGCGACTATGGTGGCCATGCCGGCGAACTGCTGGAGGAACAGGGTGCCGTTGGTGGCTAGCGCCGAGAGAAAGCGCGCGTGGCTGTCCAGGCGGGTGAGGGCGCCGTGGGTCTTCTCCCACTGGTGCTGGCGTTCGCTCTCGGCGCCGCAGGCCTTGAGGGTTTCCAGGCCGCCGAGGGTCTCGATCAGCAACGCCTGGCGCTGCGAGGCCAGTTGCAGGCTCTTCTCCACGGTGTCGCGCAGGCGCATCTGGATGATGAAGGCGAACAGCGCGGTGAGCGGGAAGGCCAGCAGCGGGATCAGCACCAGCCAGTCGCCGATCAGCCAGATCACCAGGATCATCAGGAAGGAGAAGGGCAGGTCGATCAGGCTGGTCAGGGTCACCGCGGTGAGAAAGTCGCGCAGGCCCTGGAAGTCGTGGATGCTCTGGGCGAAGCCGCCGACGCTGGCCGGGCGGGCCTTCATCGCCATGCCGGTGATGCGCTCGAACAGGGTGGCCGAGAGCACCACGTCGGTCTTCTTGCCGGCGGTATCGAGCAGGTGCGCGCGCAGCACCTTGAGCAGCAACTCGAAGCCGGTGCCGATGAGCAGGCCGACGGCCAGCACCCAGAGCGTGGCGGTGGCCTGGTTGGGCACCACGCGGTCGTAGGTCTGCATGACGAACAGCGGCACCATCAGGCCCAGCAGGTTGATCAGCAGGCTGGCCAGCAGCGCATCGGCGTAGAGCCAGCGCGACAGCTTGAGGGTGTCGCGGAACCAGGCTTCGAGGCGCGGCACCAGCGGCGTGCGTGCTTCCTCCAGCTCGTGCCGCGGGCGGGCGAAGAAGGCCTGGCCGCTGTACTCGGCGGCCAGTTGCTCGCGTGCGACCCACTGTTCGCCGCCATCGGCCTCGCACGGCAGGATCTGCGCCTGGCCGTTCGCTCCCCATTGGCGCAGCACGGCGCTGCGGCCATCCTTGAGCAGCAGCAGCACCGGCAGGTTGAGTGCGGAGATGCTGGCCAGGTCGCGAAACAGCAGGCGCCCCTGCAGCCCGGCACGCGCGGCGGCGCGCGGCAGCAGATCGGCGGTCAGGCGCTGCTCGGGCAGGGGCAGGCCGGCGCTCAGGCTGCCGCGACTGACCGAGCAGCCGTGCAGCCGGCAGAGGATCAACAGGCCGTCGAGCAGCGGGTCGTCGTGGCTGAGCCGCGGATCGCTGGCAGGCCCTGGCCGTTCCATGGTGGTCAAGTTCTACTACTCCTGCGCCGGGACTACTTCATTTCCGGCAGACGCGCCTCGCTCTTCACCTCGGTGAGGGCTACAGCTTCTGCCGGGACTACGACCTGTTGCTGACGCAGCAGATCACCCATTGCGGCAATCACCCGGTACATTGAGAACTCCTCGCCGAAGCGCACCTCGCTGTAGCGGCGGTTGGCGGTGAACAGTTCGTTCTCGCTGTCGAGCAGGTCGAGCAGGGTGCGTTGGCCCAGGCTGAACTGCTGCTGGTAGGCCTCGCGCACCCGCGCCGTGTAGTCCGCGTAGTCGCGGGCCTTGGGCGTTTGCAGGCGGGCGTTTTCCATGGCGTTCCAGGCCAGCGAGAGGTTCTCGTTGAGCACCCGCAAGGCGTTGTTGCGGATGTCCATGGACTCGTTGATCTGGTGCGCGGCCGATTGCAGGCGGGCCTTGTCGCGCATGCCGTTGAATAGGTTGTAGTTCATCACCACGGCGGCGCGCCAGGTGTTGTAGTGTCCTTCGTCGCCTTGCACGTTGTCGTCGGCGGTGGTCGCCAGCTCCAGGTCTAGACGCGGGTAGAAGGGCGCCTTGGCCACTTCATACTGCTTCTCGGCGGCGTTCACGTCGGCTTGCGCCGACTTCAGGAAGGGGTTGTTGTCCATCACCGTCTGCCGCGCGGCCAGCAGGTCGGCCGGCATGTTGCCGCGGATGGTGGCGGGCGATTCGAGCTGATCGGGCAGGCGGCCGACGGCGCTGAAAAAGTTGGCTTCGGCGTCGGCCAGGTTGACCTGCTCGGTGTAGAGGTTGTTCTGCGCCAGGGCCAGACGGGCCTCGGACTGATCGAGGTCGGCGGTGCTGCCGACGCCCTGCTGGCTGCGCAGGCCGATCTGGTCGTGGATGCGCTGGTGGGCCTGCAGGTTGTTGCGGGCCAGTTCGACCATCTCGCGGCGCATCAGCACATCCAGGTACACCTCCACCGTGCGCAGGGCCAGGCTCTCGGACGTGCCGAGCAGGCGATAGGCGCGGGAGTTGACCACCGCCTCGGTGCGGGCCACCTCGTTGGGCGTGTTGAAACCGTCGAACAGCATCTGCCGCAGGCGCAGCTCGGCATCGCGGTAATTCAGGGTTTCCTTGTTGTGATCGCCCAGCGCGCGGGTGCTGGGGCTGTCGGTCTGTTCGCGGCCGTAGCCGACCAGCAGGTCGACGGTCGGCAGATAGCCGCCCTTGGCGAACTTCACATCCTCATCCGACGAAAGGCGACTGTTGGCAGCCGCATGAATTTCCGGGTGGTTGTCCAGGGTGCTCTGGATCGCTTCCGACAGATTCATGGCTTGCGCCTGGCTGCAGGCAACCGCCAATAGCATGGCGCTCCATAGGGGGTTGAGTGTGCGCATTGGCGTATCTCCTTAAGAATGTTCTTATCCTGTCGCCAGAAAAATGGCTTTTTTGCCTGATAAACCGTTTCAGGCTTGTAACATCACAGCTAAGAACAACTTTTGGAGAAGCTAAGAAGAATTTTTCACAAGCCTTATGCGGAAAAAGTCTTATGTTCTCTGTGAAAAGCAGCACATTGTTTGACCCTAGAAGCTGCGTATTTCGTGCCTTTCTATGGCTTGCGTGGCTAAAACAGACGGTCAAGCACCGACAGGGCGGGGATTCATCTGATGGAGTAGTTCGACGCGGGCTGTAGTGACATTTTTTTGTCAGTAGCGTTTTAGGGTTTTGCGCCGTTCCATTTCAGTCAGCTGATTTGATCTCACCTCACGCTCGAAAAGGTGTCCTGGCCCCTTTGGCAATACGTGTCGACGGTGGTCGGCAGCTGTAGTGAGGATGGAATCATGGCTACTCTAATTGGTGTCGTCAGTCAGGTTGTCGGCGAGGTTTTTGCGGTAGCGAGCGATGGATCGCGCCGGCCACTCAGTGAAGGCGATCGGGTCTATGCGGGCGAGCAGCTCCTGACCGGCGCCTCTGGCGCCATCGCGGTAGCCCTGAGCAACGGTCAGCAACTGACCCTGGGGCGCGACAGCAGTTTGACGCTCGACGAGCAGATGCTCGCCTCCAGTCCTACCTCGCAGGCTCCCACGGCCGATGCAGCGCCTCCCGCTCCCAGCGACAGCGACCTGACCGACGTCGAGCAACTGCAGGCGGCGATCGAGGCCGGCGTCGACCCGACCCTCGAAGGCGAAGCCACCGCCGCCGGCCCTGGTGCGGGTGGCGGTGCAGGCGGCGCCGGTGGCGGTCACTCCTTCGTGCTGCTCAGTGAAGTCGGCGGCGCGCTCGACCCGGTAATAGGTTTCCCCACCGAAGGGCTCAGCACCGGCCCCGAATTCCCCGATGGCGAGCCGATTGTCGATCCGGATATCGCGCCTCAACTGGTCGAGGGGCTGCCCGTGGCCGGTGAGGCCAGCAATGCGGTTGACGAGGAGGGGCTACCGGGTGGGATTGCCGGTGGCCCGAACGATCTGGCCGGCGAAGACACGGTGGTCACCGGCACCCTGGGCTACAGCTTCGGCCCCAATGGCATCGGCAGCTTCGCCTGGAGCAGCGAAGGGCTGGCGGCGCTGGGGATCAGCTCGCAGGGTGTTTCGCTGACTTACAGCGTCAGCGCCGATGGCCTGACCCTCAGCGCCTTTGCCGGCGAAACCCTGGTATTCACCCTGCAGCTCACCGACCTGGCGGCCGGCACCTACCAGTTCAGCCTGTTCGCTCCGCTCGACCATGCCGCACCGGAACCCGGCGGCAGCGACGAGAACGACCTGTTCTTCCTGTTCGGCTACAGCATCACCGATGGTGCCGGCAACACGGCGGTGGGCAGCCTGACGCTGGGCGTCGACGACGACACCCCGGAACTGCAGGGCGTACCGGGCGAACGCCCGAGCGTTGGCGGCCTGGTGCACGAAGACGCGCTGAGCAACGGCAACCCGGAAGGTGGCGGCCAGACCCTTACGCTCAGCGGCGGGCCCGGCGCTCTGGATGCGCTGGTCAATTTCGGTGCCGATGGCCGCGGCAGTTTCTCCCTCAACGGCAGCGCCGAAGCGCTCGACAGCCTGATCGCCCTGGGCCTGACCTCGGGCGGCGTGGCGCTGACCTATTCGGTTTCCGCCGACGGCACGACTCTGGTTGCCACGGCGGGCGGTAATCCGGTTTTCACCCTGGTAGTGAACCCGGACGGCAGCTACCTGTTCACCCTGCAGGGGCCGCTGGATCATCCGGAGGCCGACGGCGTCGACTCGGAAACCCTGGGTGACAACAGCCTGGCGCTGGATTTCTCCGGAATTCTGCAAGCGACCGATTTTGATGGCGACGCCGTGGCGGGTGGTTTCGACGCCGGCAGCTTCGTCATCGACGTCGAAGACGACGTGCCGGTACTGGTCGGCGCACCGGGCGAACGGCCCACCGTGGGCGGTCTGGTGCATGAAGATGCGCTGAGCAACGGCAACTCCGAAGGCGGCGGCCAGACCCTGACGCTCAGCGGCGGGCCCGGCGCTCTGGATGCGCTGGTCAACTTCGGTGCCGATGGCCCTGGCGGCTTCCAGCTGAGCACCGACCCGGGTGCGCTGATCGGCCTGCAGGACCTGAACCTGACCTCAGGCGGCGTCGAGCTGTTCTACGCCGTCTCGGCCGACGGCAGCACCCTGACCGCGACCGCCGGCGAGGGCGGCGCCCCGGTGTTTACCCTGCTGGTCAATCCGGACGGCAGCTACCTGTTCACCCTGCAGGGCCCGCTGGATCATCCGGAGGCCGATGGCGTCGACTCGGAAACCCTGGGTGACAACAGCCTGGCGCTGGACTTCTCCGGCCTGCTGGTGGCCACCGACGGCGATGGCGACCCGCTGGCTGCCGGTTTCGACGCTGGCAGCTTCGTCATCGACGTCGAAGACGACGTGCCGACCCTCAATGAGCCCAACCCGCAGCAACCGGCGGTGGGCGGCACCGTTCACGAGGATCTGCTGAGCAATCCGCATACCGGCAATGCCGAAGGCGGCAGCCAGACACTGAGCATCAGCACCGCGGGCGGTGCGGGCAGCCTGGCCGCTTTGGTGGCCTTCGGCGCCGACGGCCCGGGTAGTTTCGGTCTGGTGAATGAGGTGACGGCCGAAGCCCTGTTGGGCGCCGGTGGCCAGAACCTGACCTCGGGCGGCGAGCCGCTGGTGTACGAGGTGACCGAGGCCTACGACCTCGATGGCAACCTGCTCAGCACCACCCTGACGGCGACCGCAGCCGGCGGCTACCCGGTATTCACCCTGGTGGTGCAGGCCAACGGTGATTTCAGCTTCGAGCTGCAAGGCCCCATCGATCATCCCGAGGCGGATGGTGACGACGGCGAATTGTTCGTCTCGGCTGTCGGTATGGGTATCGACTTTACCCAGTTGATCACCGCGACCGATGGCGACGGCGACCCGCTGAACGGACTGGCCGAGGCGCAAGGGTTGTTCGTCATCAATATCGAAGACGACGTGCCGACCCTCAATGAGCCCAACCCGCAGCAACCGGCGGTGGGCGGAACCGTTCACGAGGATCTGCTGAGCAATCCGCATACCGGCAATGCCGAAGGCGGCAGCCAGACACTGAGCATCAGCACCGCGGGCGGTGCGGGCAGCCTGGCCGCTTTGGTGGCCTTCGGCGCCGACGGCCCGGGTAGTTTCGGTCTGGTGAATGAGGTGACGGCCGAAGCCCTGTTGGGTGCCAGTGGCCAGAACCTGACCTCGGGCGGCGAGCCGCTGGTGTACGAGGTGACCGAGGCCTACGACCCCGATGGCAACCTGCTCAGCACCACCCTGACGGCAACCGCAGCCGGCGGCTACCCGGTATTCACCCTGGTGGTGCAGGCCAATGGCGATTTCAGCTTCGAGCTGCAAGGGCCCATCGATCACCCGGTTCAGGATGGCGATGATGACGAGTTGTGGACGTCTGCAGAGGGCTTTGGCATCGACTTTACCCAGTTGATCACCGCCACCGATGGTGATGGCGACCCGCTGCAGATGCCGGCAGGGGCTGGTGGGCTGTTCGTCGTCAATGTCGAGGACGATGTGCCTGCGCTGGTGGAAGGCGGCCTCGATCACTGCCTGACCCTGACATACAAGGGCGGCGATGCCAGCTTCCTCAACAGCTACGGCTACTACATCAAGGGGGCCGACGGCACGCCCGTCAGCGGCGTGCTGGTGTGGGGCAACACCACCTTCCTGGAGATCGGCGCCTCCATTAGCCTGCACGGGCTGGACCCCGACTCCATCGGCTTCTTCATCATTCCCAACGGCGCCTTCAACGGTGTGCCCGACGGCACCGAGGTCAGCTTCCAGTTCGTCGATGGCCAGTGGCAGACCGTTGCCGACGGCCTGCCACTCAATGGCGCTGGCGGCGCCCAGGTGCTGTTCGACAACCCTGCGCTCAACCCGGCGAGCAAGACCCATGTGCAGGACAATGTCGCGCCCGGCAACCAGAACTGGGAGGACGTCAACAACGGCGACAGCGACAACGACTACAACGACGTGAATATCCAGGCCACTTGGACGATCAAGACCCCGGCGCCGGTGGGCGGCACGGTGCATGAGGACAAGTTGACCAACCCCCATCAGGGCAACCCCGATGCGGGCAGCCAGACACTGGTGGTCAGCACCGCGCTGGGCGCGACCAGCCTGGCTGCGCTGGTGGCCTTCGGCGCCGATGGTCCTGGCGACTTCAGCCTGGTCGATTCGGGCGCTGCCGCGGACTTGTTGAACGCCCAGGGCCTGACCTCCGGTGGCGAGCCACTGATTTACCTGGTGACCGAGCAGTTCGACGGCGCCGGCAACCTGGTCAGCACCACGCTGACGGCTACGGCAGCGGGCGGCTATCCGGTGTTCAGCCTGGTGGTGGAGGCCGACGGCGACTTCACCTTCACCCTGCAGGGGCCGATCGACCATCCGTTGCAAAATGGTGACGACAACGAGCTGTGGTCGTCGGGCGGGGCCTTTGGCATCGACTTTACCCAGTTGCTGAAAATCACCGATGGCGACGGTGACCCCCTGGAGATTCCGCAGGGTGCCGGCGGCCTGTTCGTGATCAACGTGCAGGACGATGTGCCCACGCTGAACATTGACCTCGTAGGCCCCGATGCCGCCAGGCAGTTGTCGATGAATCTGGACGAAACCGTCGGTGCCGAGCGTGCCGCTCCGGGCGAGACGGCCGATGGCAACACCGACGATCCGGTCGCGCCTGACGATTACCTGGGGCGTGTCACCACCAACGTCGGCAATGGCGGGTTGGTAAGCCTGTTCAGCGTCACCGGCAGTGCTGGCGCCGATGGCGAATCCAGCTTGAGCGGCAGCCTGAGCTTTGTCGGCATCGCCTCGGGTGCTTCGCTGACGACCAACCTGTTTTCCACCAGCGGCAGCGCCATCCACCTGGAAATGGATGGTGCGGATGTGATCGGCGTCGACGCCGACGGCGATGTAGTGTTCCGTTTGGCAATCGTCGATACCGGCAGTGGTGCGCAACTGCAGACCACGCTGTATGAGTCCATCAGGCATGGGGACAATACGGCGTTCGACGAGCAGCTGGATCTGTTGCTGACCGGCCAGGGCGCGAGCCTGGGGCTGCAGTACAGCGTGACCCGGGTCGATGGCGATGGTGACTCGGTCACAGCGACGAAAAAGATAGTGTTGGCCGATGGCCAGGGCTCGATCCTGGGCTTTGACGACGACGGTCCAATCGCCAAGCTCGCCCTGAACGGCCAGGTCAAACTGACCCTGGACGAGTCGCTCGGCGTCGATCCGCTGGATGGTAATGCGGCGACGGACGATGACGTGTCCGGCAACCCGTTCCCGGGGGGCTACGGCACGCCGATTGGCTTGACCAGCGGCAACCTGGTCAACGTGGTCACCGCCGATGTCGGCTCCGACGACGAAGGCGCGACGGTACAACTGAGCCTGAGCGTGGTGGATGCCAACTCCGGGCTGATGACCACCAGCGGCCAGCCGATCACCCTGCACCAGGAAAGCGACGGCAGCATCACCGGCCGGGTAGGCGGTGCCAGCGGCACCGTGATCTTCGCGGTGAGCATCGATGCGGCCGGCAAGGTCACGGTGGCGCAGTACGACTCGCTGAAACACCCGACCTCACCGAACGACTATGACGAATCGGTCGACCTGGCTGGCAAGATCGAGGCGGTGTTGAAGGTCACCGATGGCGACAACGACGTGGCCACCTCCAAGGTGGGCATCGGCGGGAAGATCGTCTTCGAGGACGACGGCCCCAGCGCCAAACTCGCCCTGAACGGCCAGGTCAAACTGACCCTGGACGAGTCGCTCGGTGTCGACCCGCTGGACGGCAATGCAGCGACGGACGATGACGTGTCCGGCAACCCGTTCCCGGGGGCTACGGCACGCCGATTGGCTTGACCAGCGGCAACCTGGTCAACGTGGTCACCGCCGATGTCGGCTCCGATGACGAAGGCGCGACGGTACAACTGAGCCTGAGCGTGGTGGATGCCAACTCCGGGCTGATGACCACCAGCGGCCAGCCGATCACCCTGCACCAGGAAAGCGACGGCAGCATCACCGGCCGGGTAGGCGGTGCCAGCGGCACCGTGATCTTCGCGGTGAGCATCGATGCGGCCGGTAAGGTCACGGTGGCGCAGTACGACTCGCTGAAACACCCGACCTCACCGAACGACTATGACGAATCGGTCGACCTGGCTGGCAAGATCGAGGCGGTGTTGAAGGTCACCGATGGCGACAACGACGTGGCCACCTCCAAGGTGGGCATCGGCGGGAAGATCGTCTTCGAGGACGACGGCCCCAGCGCCAAACTCGCCCTGAACGGCCAGGTCAAACTGACCCTGGACGAGTCGCTCGGTGTCGACCCGCTGGACGGCAATGCGGCGACGGACGATGACGTGTCCGGCAACCCGTTCCCGGGGGCTACGGCACGCCGATTGGCTTGACCAGCGGCAACCTGGTCAATGTGGTCACCGCCGATGTCGGCTCCGATGACGAAGGCGCGACGGTGCAACTGAGCCTGAGCGTGGTGGATGCCAACTCCGGGCTGATGACCACCAGCGGCCAGCCGATCACCCTGCACCAGGAAAGCGACGGCAGCATCACCGGCCGGGTAGGCGGTGCCAGCGGCACCGTGATCTTCGCGGTGAGCATCGATGCGGCCGGCAAGGTCACGGTGGCGCAGTACGACTCGCTGAAACACCCGACCTCACCGAACGACTATGACGAATCGGTCGACCTGGCTGGCAAGATCGAGGCGGTGTTGAAGGTCACCGATGGCGACAACGACGTGGCCACCTCCAAGGTGGGCATCGGCGGGAAGATCGTCTTCGAGGACGACGGCCCCAGCGCCAAACTCGCCCTGAACGGCCAGGTCAAACTGACCCTGGACGAGTCGCTCGGTGTCGACCCGCTGGACGGCAATGCAGCGACGGACGATGACGTGTCCGGCAACCCGTTCCCGGGGGCTACGGCACGCCGATTGGCTTGACCAGCGGCAACCTGGTCAACGTGGTCACCGCCGATGTCGGCTCCGATGACGAAGGCGCGACGGTACAACTGAGCCTGAGCGTGGTGGATGCCAACTCCGGGCTGATGACCACCAGCGGCCAGCCGATCACCCTGCACCAGGAAAGCGACGGCAGCATCACCGGCCGGGTAGGCGGTGCCAGCGGCACCGTGATCTTCGCGGTGAGCATCGATGCGGCCGGTAAGGTCACGGTGGCGCAGTACGACTCGCTGAAACACCCGACCTCACCGAACGACTATGACGAATCGGTCGGCCTGGCTGGCAAGATCGAGGCGGTGTTGAAGGTCACCGATGGCGACAACGACGTGGCCACCTCCAAGGTGGGCATCGGCGGGAAGATCGTCTTCGAGGACGACGGCCCCAGCGCCAAACTCGCCCTGAACGGCCAGGTCAAACTGACCCTGGACGAGTCGCTCGGTGTCGACCCGCTGGACGGCAATGCGGCGACGGACGATGACGTGTCCGGCAACCCGTTCCCGGGGGGCTACGGCACGCCGATTGGCTTGACCAGCGGCAACCTGGTCAATGTGGTCACCGCCGATGTCGGCTCCGACGACGAAGGCGCGACGGTGCAACTGAGCCTGAGCGTGGTGGATGCCAACTCCGGGCTGATGACCACCAGCGGCCAGCCGATCACCCTGCACCAGGAAAGCGACGGCAGCATCACCGGTCGGGTAGGCGGTGCCAGCGGCACCGTGATCTTCGCGGTGAGCATCGATGCGGCAGGCAAGGTCACGGTGGCGCAGTACGACTCGCTGAAACACCCGACCTCGCCGAACGACTATGACGAATCGGTCGACCTGGCTGGCAAGATCGAAGCGGTGCTGAAGGTCACCGATGGCGACAACGACGTGGCCACCTCCAAGGTGGGCATCGGCGGGAAGATCGTCTTCGAGGACGACGGCCCCAGCGTCACGCCGCCGGACTGCGCCGAAATCGAGGAGGTCGATGGGTTTAGCACCCAGGGCGTCATCCAGGCCGACTATGGCAGCGACGGCGGTGGTTTCGATCTCTCCGCCAATGCCGGCCCGACCGCTGACGGGCTGTTCTACACCGTGGTCAAGCAGGGCGGGGTATCCACGCTGACCGCTACGGTCGGCGATGCCAGTGGCGAGGTGTTCTTCGTCCTCACCGTCTACGACGACCCCAATGCGCTTGGCAATGGCAACAACTACGAGCTGACCATCGTCAATGCGCGCCCGGTGACCACCGCGGACTTCGATCTGCAGGCCATCGAGGCCGGCCAGCCGCAGCCGTCTTTCTTGGTACAGAGCGGCGAGGGCTTGTCGGTCACGCTAACCGGCAACGGCCTGGTCAATCCCTCCAATCAGGGCGTCGGCGTCGGCGGCAACAACCTGATCGACGTGGGCGAACAGTTGCACATGGCCTTCAGTGCCACGGTCTACTCGGCCGTGGTGGATGTGCAGAAGTTGTCGTCCGGCGATCAGTTGTACTGGCAGGCCTACGACGGCAGCAACAACCTGGTGGCCGCCGGTACGTACAACGGCCAGGGTTCGGAGAGTTCGCAGTTCGGCTTCAATCTGGCCGATTCGGTGTTTACCACCGGCACTGCGGCCGCGCTGTCCGGCGGCTTCATCAAGCTGACCTTCGGCTCCAACGCTGGCGACTATCGCATCCAGGAAATCACGCTGGAACAGCAGTTCCTGCCGCCTGATCTGGATCTTTCGTTCCAGGTCGATGTCGTCGATGGCGATAACGACGTGGTCAGCACCCAGCTGGACGTCTGCTTTGTCGACGACGTGCCCTCCGGCGGCTATGTCTTCGACCTGGTCGACGAAGAGGGCCTGGCCGGCGGCATCATCGGCGGCGTCGAGGACGACGACGGCGCCGCGACAACGGCCAGCGGCAGCCTCGGCTACGACTACGGCAACGATGGTTTCGGCAGCTTCACCTGGCTGCCCGACGGGCTGCCCACCATCACCTCCGGCGGCCAGGCCGTCGAATACCAGGTCAGCCCCAATGGTCAGGTGCTGACCGCGCAGATCGTGGGTGGCGGGCAGCCGGTCTTTACCGTCACGCTCACCAACCCGGCCACCGGGGCCTTCCAGTTCCAGCTGTTCAAGCCGCTGGATCATGCTGCGCCTGTCTCCGGAAGCGTGGAGAACAACCTGAACTTCCAGTTCGACTACGAGATGGTCGATGGCAATGGTTCGACGGCGCAGGGCGTCTTGGAAATTTCCGTGGACGACGATTCGCCGCTGGCGCAGGACCTCAGTCAGAGCCGCGAGGCATCGGGCGACGTCAACACCAACCTGCTGATCGTGCTGGATGTGTCCGGCAGCATGAATGACCCGGCTGACTTTGGTGGGCTGTCGCGCCTGGAGGCCTCGAAGTTGGCGGTGCTCGAGCTGCTTGAGCAGTACGAGGCAATGGGCGAGGTGAAGGTGCGGTTGGTGACGTTCGCCAATTCCGCCTCCGCCTTCGGCACCCTGTGGCTGACGGTGGATCAGGCCAAGGCCGCGGTGATCGGTTTCCCGGAATCGCCCGACAGTGCTACGACCAACTACGATGCGGCGCTGAGCACTGCGATTTCCGCTTGGGCTTCGGCAGGCAAACTGACGCTGCTCGATAATCCGGGCGAGCCATTGCAGAACGTCTCGTACTTCCTCTCCGACGGTATCCCCAATCAGCCGAGCGGCAGTGCGGGTATCAATGCCAGCGAGGAAGCCACCTGGGTCAACTTCCTCAATACCAACAAGGTCAAGTCCTATGCCCTGGGCATGGGGCCGGCGGCAGAGGTCAACGACAACCCGCCCGGCAATTTCAGCAACAACGACCAGCTTGACCCGATTGCCTACGACGGCACGAGCGCCAGCAACGCCAACGCCATTGCCGTGAACGATTTCGCCGATCTGGAGAGCGTGCTGGTGCAGACCGCGCAGTCGACGCCGATCAGCGGTAGCCTCACCGATGGCGTCAATGGCTTCGGCGCCGATGGCGGGCGGGTCAAGTCGGTGGTGGTCAATGGCGTGACCTACACCTTCAATGTCGGTCCCAACCCCACTATAACCGGCTCGGACGGCAGCACGGTCAATGGCATGATGCTGAGCCTGGCGCTGGCTGCCGGTGCCATGTTGACGGTCAACATGGCCAGCGGCGAATACACCTATGTCTCCGCGGCGAATGTCGGCAGTGGCATGAGCCAGCAGGTCGGCTTTGTTCTGGTCGACAAAGATGGCGACCTCAGCAGCCTGGCGACCTTGACCATCACGGTCGATCCGGCCGATGGCCCGATGGTGGCGCGCGATGACTTCGTGGTTTCGCGCAGCGGCAGTTTCGATATCCCGGACTGGGCCTTGCTGGCCAACGACAGCGGCCCCAACAGCTCGATCCAGGCCATCACCAGCATCGTCTCGGCGGCAGGCCTGACGGCAACGCGGGCCAGTGCCTCGACCTCGATTTCGGGGGCGAACGACGGCGAGTCCTTCGTCTACCAAAGCCAGGCCGGCGGCCAGAGTGCCAATGCCAAGGTCACGGTCGTCGATGTGGACGGCAGCGGCCCGCTGAACGGGGGCTTCCTCGACGAGATACTCATCGACGGCAACAGCGGCAGTACCCTCAATGGCAACAGCGGCGACGATATCCTCATCGGCAATGGCGGTGATGACACGCTCAATGGCGGCGAGGGTAACGACATCCTGGTCGGCGGTGCCGGCGGTGACGAGCTGAATGGCGGGAGCGGCAACGACACCGCCAGCTACATCGATGCATCCAGCGGGGTCAGCGTCACGCTCAACAACTCGGGCAATGCCAGTGGCGGCAGTAACGTCGGCGGGGGCGCCGCGGGAGATGTGCTGAGCAGCATCGAGAACCTCATCGGTTCCCAGCATGGCGACATGCTGGCTGGGGGTGGGCAGAACAACGTCCTCAGCGGGTTGCTGGGCAATGACGGCCTTTATGGTGGCGGTGGCAACGATGTGCTGATCGGCGGCCGCGGCAATGACACCATGAGCGGCGGCTCGGCAAGCAACAGCGATGGCAAGGACACCTTCCTCTGGCTCAACGGCGATGCCGATGGTGGCACCGATACCCTGCTCAACTTCACCCGCAACTTCAACGGTGCGAGCAATGGCGATCGGCTGGATCTTTCCGACCTGCTGATCGGGGAGCACGGCACTGTCGGCGATATCGGCAACCTGTTGAACTATCTGGAGATCACCTCCAGCGCCCTTGGCGGGGTCGGTGGCGCTGCTCTGGATACCACGATCAAGGTCAGCACCAGCGGAACCGGCGACTTCACCAATCCGGACCAGACCATCGTGCTGCAGGACGTCAATCTGCTCGGCGCGAGCGGCGTCGGCGGCTACGGTGCCGGTGGCGACACCGGTAGCGTGATCCTGGCCATGCTTAACGACGGCACGTTAAATGTAGATACCGTCTGACCTTCGCTTATATGATCGACCCGCTACCTTTGCAGGTAGCGGGTTTTTTTTGGCCAGGAGAGAGCAGGCATGGTCTATGTACAGCGCGACGCCGCGGGGCGGTTGCTGCGGGTCGAATACGAGCCCTTCGAGGGAATGACGGAAAACCTGGCGGTCGAGAGCGACGAGCTGCAGACCTGGTTGGCGGCCAAGGAAGAGGTCAAGGCGCGTCTGGACAGCCTCAAACAGTCCGACCTGGAGCTGGTGCGCGTGCTGGAAGACGTGGTCAGCGTGCTGGTCGAGCGCGGCGTGATCCGCTACACCGACCTGCCCGAAGCGGCGCGGCAGAAGCTCGACCAGCGTGCCATCGCGCGAGCCGAGATCGAGGGCCTGAGCGGCCTGCTCGGCGACGACGAACACAATCTGGTGTGAGTCTGGCCCGGATGCAGCCCGAGAATATCGGGGAGCCCCGCTGACCTCCCCGGATTGCGTCCGGGCCGTGAGTCCCTACCTTCGCCACCCGGCGCTGACGGATAGCCTGGGCGCCTATTGCCAGGGCGCCGGCGCACCGATCAGGCGGCCCATGGCGCCATGCACGCCGAGCTCCTCGAGCACGCGCAATTCCCCCTCGGTTTCCACCATCTCGGCGATCAGCGGCAAATCGATGCTGTTGGTGGCGCGGAAGATCGCCTCGATGAACAGGCGCTTGTCGCTTTCCTGGTCGATGGCGCGGATGTAGGTGCCGTCGATCTTCAGGTAGGCCAGGCCGAGGTGGGTGAGGTTGCCGATCAGGCTGAAGCGGCCGCCGAAGTGCTGCAGGCCCAGGCTGAAGCCGGCCTCGCGCACGCTCTGGCTCAGGGCTTCCAGCTCTGCCGGCGGTGGCAGGTGACGCTCGTCCACCTCCAGGGTCATCAGCTGCGCCGCCTCGGGGTGGCTCTTGAGCATGGCCAGCAGCTTGGCCTTGCTCGGCGCATCGCGCAGGGTCGCGGCGGACAGGCTCAGGGCCAGCGGCTCGGGGTGTAGCGCCAGGTGGGCGAAGCTGTGTTCGAGCATCGCCAGGTCGAAGCGCGCGGCCCAGCCCAGGCGCTCGATCCAGGGCAGGAAGCGCCCGGCGGCGATGGCCTCGCCCTGCGGGTCGAGCAGGCGCGCCAGCACCTTGCGTTGCAGCAGGCGCTCGCGCGCGGCGCACTCGACCACCGGCTGGAAATATAGCTGCAGCTTGCCCTTGTTCAGCGCATCGTCGATCCAGCTGCGCCAGTCGTGCAGGCCCTGGCCGCTCTGCGCGGTGAAGTCGTCGAGGCGTTCCCAGCATTTGTCCGCATTGCTCTGCGCCTGGGCCAGCGCCTGGTCGGCGCGGCCGAGCACCGTGCCGGGTTCCTCGCCCGGGCGAAACGCGGCGATACCGATATGCGCGACCGGATCGCAATCGCTGGCACCGGTCTGGCGCAGGTTTTCCAGGCCCTGGCTGAGTTCGATGGCCAACTGGTCGGCGTCCTCGCCGCTCAGACCTGGGGCGAGCAGGGTGAATTCGCCGCCCCGGCTGCGCGCGGCCAGCCACTCGCTGCGCCCCGGAGCCTCCAGCAGGCGCTTGAGCAGCTCGCCGAGGGCGCCGATCAGGGCGTCGGTGCGCTGGCCGCCGAGACGCTGGTTGAGGCCGCCGAGGTCGTTGACTCGCAGCAGCAGCAGGTAGCCGTCGGCGTGCTGCTCGCTGACCACCAGCTGATTGCTCAGGCGGATGTCGAACTGGCGGCGGTTGGCCAGGCCGGTGAGGCTGTCCTGGTAGGCCTCCTCGCGCAGCTTCTCGCTGCGCGCGGCTTCTTCGGCGAACAGCGTCTTGAGCTTGTCGACCATCTGGTTCATCGCCAGCACCACCCGCTTGAGTTCCGGGGTGCGCGGCACGCGGGGCAGGGTGAGGAACTCGCGGCGGGTGATGGCCTGCGCCTGCTGCACCATGTTGTCCAGCGGGCGCAGCTGGGTGCGCAGCAGCCAGCCGCCGAGCACCGCGCTGACCAGGCCGCACAGCAGCAGCCAGAGCAGGCTGCCCAGCGCGCTGTCCCACAGCTTGGCCAGGGCGAACTGCGGATGGCTGAGCACCTCGACCCGCGCGGCCTGCTCCCAGCCGCGCATGATCAGCGCATCGCCGCCCTGCGGGCGCAGGTCGACCAGCTCGACGAACCAGCGCGGCACGTTCTCCGGGGTGACGGTGGTGCGCCGTTCCACCACCAGGCTGTCGTCGGCGATGCGCACCACGCGGATGCTGGCGAAGTAGCCGCTGTCGAAGATCGAGCTGACCATCAGCTCGATCATCGCCGGGTCGTCCACGTGCGGCGTCATCGACAGGCCCAGCGCCGTGGCGGCGTCCTGGGCGTGCGAGCGCAGCTGGCTGATCAGCTGTTCGCGCGAGCTCTCCACCCCGGCGATGAAGCTGCCGGTGAAGGCCACCACCAGGAACAGGCAGATGGCGAGAAACAGCTGCTTGAGTAGGGACATGGATCTTTCCTCCTAGCCATCGCCGATGGCGAAGCCCTCCGCACGCATTTTTTTCAGGATGTCCTGCCAGCGCGAGAGCTTCTTGGTGTCGCTCTTGCGGGTATTGGAACCGGCGAGGTAGAGGCCTTCGGCGTTGAAGGCGTAGACCGGCAGCAGGTCCTTGCGCTGCGAGGCAGGGCGGATGTCGTTGATCAGGTTGTCCAGCACTAGCGGCTCGGCGGTGGGGCTGGCGTAGTAGGTCAGCACCATGTGCGCCTGGTTGTAGTTCAGTGCCTTGACGTAGGTGATGCGCAGCTTCTCGCTGGGAATGCCGAGGCGACGCAGGGTGAAGTACTTGGCGATGGAGTAGTCCTCGCAATCGCCGGCGCCCTTGACCAGCATCTCGACAGGGGTGGCCCAGTAGTCGTTCTGCTGCCACAGGCGGATGTCGTCGGTGAAGCGGATGGTGCGGTTGAAGAAGCGGTTGACCTCGCCGAGCTTGTCCGCCTCGGACAGTGCGGCGCTGCTCTTGATCAGCGCGTCCCAGTCGAGGATGCGCTGCTTGGCGGCGCCGAGGCTGCCGTAGCGGTTCTCGGCGTTGCGCAGAACCAGGGCGAAGTCCCAGTTGGCCAGGGCCAGGCCGGCCAACAGCCCGCCGCCGACCCAGAGGATCAGCAGACGCCGTTGCCATCCCTGAATGCGCTGCCGTGGCCGCATGGGGCTGCATCTCCGCTTCGATCGGCTGAAGTCTAGGCGACGCGCTGGCGATTTGCCCCGTGGCCGGGACGAAATTCAGACTGCAGCCCGGATGCAATCCGGGGGAACGGCCTCCCGGATTGCATCCGGGCTACGCCGGGGCGCAGGGGCGTGAGAACAGCCTGGCGTCAGGGATTGGGCAGGGTTTTCTGCTTGAGGATATACAGGCTGACCAGCACCGCGCTGGTGAGCATGAAGGTGCGTGCCCAGGGCAGGGGCACCAGGTAGCAGGACAGGGCGATGCTCGCCCACATCAGCACCAGCGCGTAGACCTTGCCCTTGAGCGGAATGCCCTGGCCGTCGAGGTAGTCGCGAATCCAGGGCCCCAGACGCGGGTGGGTGACCAGCCAGATGTAGAAACGCCGCGAGCTGCGCACGAAGCAGGCGGCGGCCAGCAGCAGGAAGGGGGTGGTCGGCAGCACCGGCAGGAAGATGCCGATCACCCCCAGCGCCACGCACAGCCAGCCCAGTGCCAGCAGCAGGTAGCGAAGACCGCGGTGACGGCTTTCCTGGATTTCGCGAGGCATCTTCGGGCCCGGACGGACGCCGGCCGGGGCGCCTGGCCCCGGCCCGCGGGATCAGTGCTGGCGGGGCTTGAGCAGCGCGGGTTTTTCCTCCGGCGCCTGGCACAGCAGGAAGAGTGCGGTGAGCAGCTCGGGAATCTGGTCGATCATGCTGTCGACCAGGTCGCGGTCGCGGGCGATCTCGGCGAACTCCGCTTGCTCGTCGAACAGACCGGAACCGACCATGATCGGCAGCAGCAGCTCGCTGACCTCGTCTTCGGCGTCCTCGAACCACACCGCCTCGCGCAGGAACACGCCTTCCATGAAGCCGATGCACCAGCCGCGCAGGTCGGAGTCGTCCGGGTCCTCGCCCAGGTCCAGCTCGCAGGGCAGCTCCGGCTCTTCCTCGCCGGCCAGTTGGCGGGCGATATGCGCCTTGAGGTGAATCAGGGTGTTCTCGATCTCCTCGCGCTCGGCCTCGCTGCGGTAGTGCGGCGGTTCGGCGAACAGGGCGTCGATCCACTCGCGCTCGGGCACCTGGTCCGGGCAGATCGCCAGGGCGGTCAGGTAGCCATGAGCGGCCACGTAGTCCAACGCCTCTTCGTGCAGCTCATCGGCATCGAGAAAGGCTTGCAGGCGGGACAGTTGCTCGGCGAAGGACATCGTGGGGCTACCTTGAAGGAGTAAACGAGGCTGGATTCTAGTCCACCGCCGCCCCAGCGGCCATAGCGGCGGGCCTGGCGAGGGCAAAAGCCCGGCTTCGGACAGGCTGGCGCCCTGTTGCCGGCAATCCTGCGGCATAATGCGCGGCTCGATTCGGAGGCCTTCATGCTCGACCACGCCCAGCGCATCCTCAAAGACGTATTCGGTTACGACGCCTTCCGCGGCAATCAGGCCGCGATCATCGAGCGCGTGGCCGGCGGCGGCGATGCCCTGGTGCTGATGCCCACCGGCGGCGGCAAGTCGCTGTGCTACCAGGTGCCGGGGCTGTTGCGCGACGGCCTGGCGGTGATCGTCTCGCCGCTGATCGCGCTGATGGACGATCAGGTCGCCACCCTCGACGAGCTGGGCGTGGCCGCGGTGGCGCTGAACTCCACGCTGAGCAATGACGAGCAGCGCGAGATCGCCGAGCGCATCCGCCGCGGCGAGATCAAGATGCTCTACCTGGCGCCCGAGCGCCTGGTGCAGCCGCGCATGCTGAGCTTCCTGCAGGGCCTGGAGATCGCCCTGTTCGCCATCGACGAGGCGCACTGCGTGTCGCAATGGGGCCACGATTTCCGCCCCGAGTACCTGCAGCTCGGCCAGCTCGCCGAGCTGTTCCCGCAGGTGCCGCGCATCGCCCTGACCGCCACCGCGGACAAGCGCACCCGCGAGGAAATCGTCCAGCGCCTGCACCTGCAGAACGCCGAGCGCTTTCTGTCGAGCTTCGACCGGCCGAACATCTTCTACCGCATCCTGCCCAAGGATCAGCCGCGCAAGCAGCTGCTGGGCTTTCTCGCCGCGCGCAAGGGCGATGCCGGCATCGTCTACTGCCTGTCGCGCAAGAAGGTCGAGGAGGTCGCCGACTTTCTCAGCAGCCAGGGCTTTCCGGCGCTGCCCTATCACGCCGGCCTGCCCAACGAGTTGCGCGCCTATCACCAGAAGCGCTTTCTCAACGAGGAAGGCTTGATCATGGTGGCGACCATCGCCTTCGGCATGGGCATCGACAAGCCCAACGTGCGCTTCGTCTGCCACCTCGACCTGCCCAAGTCGCTGGAGGCCTACTACCAGGAAACCGGCCGCGCCGGCCGCGACGGTCTGCCCGCCGATGCCTGGATGGCCTACGGCCTGCAGGACGTGATCTTCCTCAAGCAGATGCTCAACAACTCCGAGGGCGACGATCGCCACAAGCGCATCGAGCAGCACAAGCTCGACGCCATGCTCGCCCTGTGCGAGGAAACCCGCTGCCGTCGCCAGGTGCTGCTGGGCTATTTCGACGAGGAACTGGCGCAGCCCTGCGGCCATTGCGACAACTGCATCGACGGCGTCGAGACCTGGGACGCCACCGAGCCGGCGCGCCAGGCGCTGTCGGCCATCTACCGCAGCGGTCAGCGTTACGGCGTCGGTCATCTGGTGGACATCCTGCTCGGCCGCGATAACGACAAGATCCGCGCCGTCGGCCACCAGCACCTGACGGTATTCGGCGTCGGCAAGGCGCTCTCCGAGGTCGAGTGGCGCACCCTGTTCCGCCAGCTGGTCGCCCGCGGCCTGGCCGACGTCGACCTGGAGGGCTTCGGCGGCCTGCGTCTGAGCGAGGCCTGCAGGCCGCTGTTGCGCGGCGAGGTCGGTTTGCAGCTGCGCCGCGAACCCAAGCCGGCGCAGACCGCCAAGGCCTCCAGCAGCGCCGCCAGCCAGTTGGTGCGCAGTCACGAACGGGAGATGTGGGAGGCGCTGCGCAGCTTGCGGCGCAAACTGGCCGAGGAGCACAGCGTGCCGCCCTACGTGATCTTCCCCGATGCCACCTTGCTGGAGATGCTGCGCAGCCAGCCCGGCTCGCTGAGCGAGATGGCCCAGGTCAGCGGCGTCGGCGCACGCAAGCTGGAGCGCTATGGCCAGGCCTTCCTCGAAGTGCTGGGCGGCGCCGCGCAGGAGGCGCCGGTGGCCGACCTGCGTTATGAGTTGGTCAGCCTGGCCCGCGCCGGCATGACCCCGACGCAGATCGCCGGCCAACTCGGCTGCAGCGAGAAGAACGTCTACAGCCTGCTGGCCGAGGCCATCGGCCAGCAGCAGCTGTCGCTGGAGCAGGCGCTGGATCTGCCGGAAGAGCTGCTCGGCGAGATCCAGGAGGCCTTCCTCGACGGCGAGGGCGAGCTGCCGGCGGTGAGCGAGATCGCCCCGCTGTTCGCCGGGCGGGTCGAGGAGACGGTGCTCTACTGCGTACGCGCCGCGCTGCAGGCCGAGTTCGAGGTCTGACGCACGATTGTCGTGATTCTGGCGGCAACTCGATGACACGGCTAAGGTGTGGGGCAAGCCGCCAACAGACGAGGTAACGGTGCCCAGCTATCACGCCTGGCTCGACGACGTCCGCCCCAGCCCCTATGCCGACCAGCTCAGCCTGGGGTTCCGCTGGCTGCGTTTTTCCCGCGTACTGGAGCGCGAATACCGCAGCCATTTGCTGGACGAGAGCTTCGAGCTCAAGCGCATCGCGCTGAGCACGGCGATGGTCATCTGGCTGGCGCTCAGCGTGCTGGACCTGATGCTGGTGCAGCCGCCCCATTTGGGTTGGATTCTGGCCGTGCGCGTGCTGGTGCTGGTCATTCTGGTGGCCTGCGCCGCCCTGATCCTTCAGCGCCGCCACATCCGTCTGCTATTACCGCTGAGCATGACCTGCATCCTCGCCCTGGGCATTGGTGCTGCGGTAATCGTTGGCATCGCCCACCACGCCGACCCCAGCTACCCGTACGAGGGGCTGCTGCTGGTGAGCATGGCGGCGTATTTTCTGGTCGGCCTGCGTCTGAGCGAGGCGCTCGGTTGTGCCCTGGCGGTACTGCTGGTCTACATCGGCGCCGAGTGGCTGGCCGGCCTGCCGCTACCGCGGTTGATCAACAACGTGCTGTTCCTGCTGTTCGGCAACCTGATCGGGGCGGTGGGCTGCTATCTGCTCGAATACAAGTCGCGCGAGTACTTTCTCATCAGCCGGCTGATGCGTCTGCTGGCCGACCGCGACAGTCTCACCGGCCTGCACAACCGGCGCAGCTTCAATCGCCAGTTCGAGCGCCTGTGGCGTCAGGCGCAGCGCGATGGGCAGTCGCTGGCACTGCTGCTGTGCGATATCGACCACTTCAAGGCCTACAACGACCACTACGGCCACCAGGCCGGCGACACCGCGCTGCAGCGCGTCGGCGCCCTGATCGAGCAGGCCGCGCGGCGTCCGCTGGACATGGGCGTGCGCCTGGGCGGCGAGGAATTCGCCCTGCTGTTGTTCGACATCGGTGCCGAGGAGGCCAAGCGCCGTGCCGAGGCGCTGCGCCTGGCGCTGGTGGAGCTGAATATCGCCCATCAGGGTTCGGGCAGCGCCAGCATGCTGAGCATGTCCATCGGCGTCGCCTGCCTCAGTCCCAGCGTCGGCGGCGAGCTGAACCAGCTCTACGAGCATGCCGACCGCGCGCTCTACGAGGCCAAGGCCTTCGGCCGCAATCAGGTGGTGGCCTGATCCGCGGCCGAGACTCGTGGCCGCATTTCAGTCGCATCCTGAAACGCTCGGCCACAATCCGGGCTTGCCCTGCGCTCGCGGTTATGGCTAGCTAGCTAATAATTAGTTTTTGACCTTTGTACGAGCCCGCTCCCCCATGTCTTACCCCGATCAACACCGTTTCGCCATGCAAGTCGCTCAATTGTCCCGCGCCTGGCGCTCCGAACTCGACCGTCGTCTGGTCGGCCTCGGCCTGTCCCAGGCGCGCTGGCTGGTGCTGTTGCACCTGGCCCGTTTCACCGAGATGCCGACCCAGCGCGAGTTGGCGCAGAGCGTCGGCGTGGAAGGGCCGACCCTGGCGCGCCTGCTCGACAGCCTGGAGGCCCAGGGGCTGGTGACCCGCGTCGCGGTGCCCGAGGATCGCCGGGCCAAGAAGATCGCCCTGCAGCCCAAGGCGCAGCCGCTGATCGAGAAGATCGAGGCGATTTCCACCCAGCTGCGCCAGGAGGTCTTCGCCGGCATCGACGAAGAGGACCTGCGCCGCTGCCAGCAGGTGCATGCCCGAGTGCTGGGCAACCTGCTGAAGTAGTGCTCCTGCAGTGTCAATTTTTCGGCCGCATTGCGGTCGATTGTCGCTGCTTGCCTGGTTTTTGACTTTCTGTCCTTGATGGCAATGTGCTTCGTCGGCAAACTGGCGCCCAAGCCGCTACTTTGTGAATTAGTAGCCATACTGCAACACGAGCCGGGTTCGACAGGGACAGTGTCGCCCCGACCTCGGCCTACCGTTCAGGGCGCCAGCCTCCCGGCCATCGGGACGCTCATACAGGAAGTGGAGGAGGCGGCGTTCGAGCCTGCATAACCCTGGAGGTCACATGGCTCGGGTGCGTCAGTTGATGTTGGGTTTGGCGTCGGGTTCCGCCCTTTATTCGGGCATGGCGCCGGCGCTGGGACTGGGCGAGATCACCCTGCACTCGGCGCTCAATCAGCCGCTGGAGGCGGAGATCGAGCTGCTGGCGGTCGGCGATCTCGGCGCCGAGGATCTGCGCGTCGCCCTGGCGCCGGACGAGGTGTTCAGTCGCTCGGGCGTCGAGCGTTTCTACTTTCTCAACGACCTGCGTTTCACCCCGCTGTTGCGCGGCTCGCGCAGCGTGATCCGGGTGGTGTCGAGTCGGCCGGTGCGCGAACCCTATCTGAATTTCATCGTCGAGGTGGCCCGTCCTGGCGGGCAGCTGCTGCGCGAGTACACCGTGCTGCTCGATCCGCCGGGCTCTGCCGCCTACACCGCGCAGGCTGCCCCCAGCCCAGCCACTGCCGCGCCAGCACCCAGTGCGGCGCAGCCGGCGGCCGCTCCAGTGCGGCGCAGCGAACCGCCCAGCGCCGCCCGGGGCCATCGCCAGGCGGTGGTGCGCGGCGACAGCCTGTGGTCGATCGCCGCGCGTCTGCGCGAGCAGGGCAGCCCGCTGTCGCAGCAGGCGCTGATGGACGGCATCCACGCGCTCAACCCGAGCGCCTTCGCCGGCGGCGATGCCAACCGGCTGCTGGCCGGCGTCGAACTGCTGCTGCCCGATGCCGCGCGCCCGAGCACGACCGCCGCCGCTGCAGCACCGGTCGAGCCCCCGGCAATGGCCGTCGAGGCTTCCGCCGCTGCGCCGCTGGCTGCCGCGCCGACCGAGAGCCTGCAGCAAGTGCTGGAAAAGCAGCGTCAGGTCGACCAGGAACTGGCCAGTCAGGCCGCGGAGAACCTGCAGTTGCAGCAGGGCCTGGCGCAACTGCAGCTGCAGTTGCAGCAGCTGCAGGAGCAGTTGGCGCTCAAGGATGCGCAGCTGGCCGAGTTGATCGAGCAGGACGCTGCCGTCGCGCCCGCTGCAGAGCCGGGCGCCGTGCTCGCCAGCGCACCGCCGCAGGCGGCGCAGGAGCCGCCGCTGGCCGCCGAACGTGGCTGGTTCGCCACCCTGCTGGCTGGCGGTGCGGTGCTGCTGTTACTGCTCGGCGCCCTGGTCTGGGCCGCGCGGCGGCGCGACAAGGCTGCGCCGGTGGTGCAGGTCGAGCCGCCGGCACAGCACCCTGTGGCGCCGCTGCAGCCGGCGCCGGTCGCAGTCGCCAGGCCGGCCGTGGCGCCTACTCCGGCGCCGACTCCGCAGCAGCGCCCGGCGGCACCGGTCGACCCGCTGGAGGCAGCCAACGTCTATATCGCCTACGGCCGTTTCAGCGAGGCCCGTGGCGAGCTGAGCAAGGCCCTGGCGCAGGCGCCGCAACGCAGCGACTTGCGTTTGCGCCTGCTGGAGGTGCTGGCCGAGCTGGGCGACGGCGCCGCCTTCGAACGCGAGGAAGCGGTGCTGCGTGCCGAGGGCTTTGATGCGGCGCGGCTGGATGCGCTCAAGGCTCGCCACCCGGCCCTGCAGCAGGCGCCGCAGCCTGCCCGTAGCCAGCCCCTGGTGGTGCCGCCGGCCGCCGAACCCGACTTCCAGCTCAATCTCGACGACCTGCCGCTGGATGCCGACTGGGACATGGTCAGCCCCTTCGAGGCCGCCCGCGGCAAGACCAAGGCGGCCGCCGCGGCGGAGTTCGATGCGGGGTTCTCCAGCAATCTGCAGGAACTGCCGGAGGTGTTCGAGCTGGACGAGGAGGTGCATAACGTCAGCGCCTTCGGCGAGATGGAGATGGTGGTGGGCGGCGAGGACGAGTTGCTCGACGAGCATTTCCTCGATGCCTTCGCCGGCGAGGCCGATGCCACCGCGGCGCTGCAGGGCGATATCGAGCAGCTGGCCGGCAACCCCGAGCACATGGCCAAGCTCAACCAGGCGCTGGCCTATATCGAGCAGGGCAACCTGAGCAGCGCCTGCGACATTCTCAACGAGGTTATCGACCAGGGCGACGACCGGCAGAAACAGGCCGCGCGCCAGTTGTTGGCGGAAATCGCCTGATCCGCTCGACTCGCTGCGCCGACAGGGCCGCGCTTGCTGCGCGGCCCTGTCTTTTATGGGGGTGGTCGTCGAGGCTCGGATGCAATCCGGGACAGCCCAGCTCGGGTGCCTGGTTACCCCGGGCGAGGAGAACGGCCCCGTAGGAGCCGACTGGCTCCTGCCGTCAGAAGCTCTTGCCCAGGTTCAGGTACAGCGCCTTTTCCCGCTCGTCGTTGAAACCGTAACTGAAGTTCACCGGGCCCAGCGGCGTATCCAGGCCGAGGAAGATGCTGGCGGCGTTGATATAGCCGCTGTCGAAGGCGTTGTCGTTGTTCCAGGCGCGGCCGCGCTCCAGTGACATGCCCAGGTACAGGGGCAGATCCAGCGGCAGCAGCGAGCGCTGGGTCAGGCGGCGGTAGTAGATCAGCCGCGCCAGCGCCACGTTCTGCCCGCTCAGGGCGTCCTGGCGGAAGCCGGACAGCTCCTGGGCGCCGCCGAGGATAAAGCCGGAGGTGACCACGTCGGCCTCCTCCAGGGTGCGCCCGTAGCGCCCGCCGAGCACCCAGGTATTGGCCTCGACGCTGAATACCTTGTTCAGCTCCAGCTGCCACTGACGGTACTCCTCGTCCGAGCCCAGGCCGCTGTCGTACTGGCGCAGCAGCAGGCCGATGTCTTCGCCGGTGGTCGGGAAATCGACGTTGTCCAGGGTGTCGAAGGAGTACATCAGTTCGTAGTAGCCCTCGCTGAAGCTGAAGCTGGGCAGGTCGCGCTCGCCGACGCGCACGTCGGCCTCGCCCCAGGCCTGGCCGAGGCCGAAGCGGATCTCGCCGTTGTTGGCGATCTGCCGGCCGAGGTTGAGGCCGTAGCCGTAGCGCTCCAGGCGGTATTCGGCGATGGGGTCGTTGTCCAGGATCGCCTCGATATTGCGCGCCTCGCCGAACAGGTAGGGGGCGACGAAGTAGCGCGAGCCGGCGTCCAGCGGCTGGTAGAACTCGCTGTACAGTTCCTGGCGGTCGCCCAGTTGCACGCGGGTCAGCCACTCGGCGCCCAGCTGGTTGATGCCGTTGACGCGGTAGCTGGCGCCGATGTTGAAGGCGCTGTCGCCGCGCATGTCGTCGGACAGGTTCAGGCCCAGGCGCAGGTAGTCGGTGCCGCTGCGCTTGCCGCGCGCGTCGATCACCAGCGCGCTGCCGCGTTCGTCCAGCGGCGTCACGCGGTACTGCACGCGCTCGAAGTAGTCCAGGCCGTACAGGGTGCCCATGTCCTTCTGCAGGCGGTCCATGTCCAGCGGCTCGCCCAGCGGCTGGCGGATGTGCCGGCGGATCACCGCGTCGCCGACCTTGGAATCGTTCTCCACGCGGATCTCGCGGATCACCGGGGTGCGCTGCTCGCGCGAGCGCGCCATGGCCAGCGCCGGGTTGCCGCCGCCGCTCTGCTGCAGGCGGGCCAGGCGCTCGGCCTGGATCTGCGTGGCGCGGTAGCCGGCGTCGATCATCTGCTCGGCGCGGGCGAAGTCGGTGACGCCGAAGCCGGCCAGCGGCGGCTGGATCAGCACGTCGTCGGCCGCCAGGGTGGCCAGCTGCGCCTCGGAGTTCTTGCGCGTCATCAGGGTGATCGACTGGTTCATCACGTCGACCACGGTGGTCAGCTGCTCCACGGGTTTGAGCGGGGTGCCGAGGTCGACCACTATCACCCGCTCGACGCCCATCTGCCGCGCCACGTCCACCGGGATGTTGTTGACCATGCCGCCGTCCACCAGCAGGCGGCCGTCCAGCTCCACCGGGGCGAACACCGCCGGGATCGACATGCTGGCGCGCATCGCCTGGGGCAGGTGGCCGCGGCGCAGGATCACCTGTTCGCCGTTGGCGATATCGGTGGCCACGGCATGGAAGGGGATCGGCAGGCGGTCGAAGTCGCGGGTGTCGCTGCGGTGCACCAGCAGGCTCTCCAGCAGCAGCGCCAGGTTCTGCCCCTGGATCACCCCCAGCGGCAGGCCCAGGCTGCCGTCGTCGCGGAAACTGAGTTTCTGCTTGATCAGGAAATCGCGGTCGTCCTGCTTGCGGCGAAAGGGCACGTCCTCGCGCGGCGGCGAGTCGGACAGCGCCTGCTGCCAGTCCAGTTCCAGCGCCAGGCGCTGCAGTTCCTCCACCGAGTAGCCGGCGGCGTACAGCCCGCCGACTATGGCGCCCATGCTGGTGCCGGCGATGGCGTCGACGCGGATGTTCTGCTCCTCCAGTGCCTTGAGCACGCCGATATGTGCCAGGCCGCGGGCGGCGCCGCCGGACAGCACCAGGCCGACGCGTTCGGCGGCGAGGGCGGGCAGGCTGGACAGGGCGAGCAGGCAGAGCAGCGAACGGAGCAGGCGGCGCATGGCGGTTTCCGGCGAGGGCAGGGCGAAAGGCCGCTATTATAGGCGCCAAGCCCTATCCCAGAGCCGCTGCCATGTCCGATCGCAAGCCCGAAATCGTCATCACTTATTGCACCCAGTGCCAATGGTTGCTGCGCGCCGCCTGGCTGGCCCAGGAGCTGCTCAGCACCTTCGCCGACGAGCTGGGCAAGGTCAGCCTGGAGCCAGGCAGCGGCGGGGTGTTTCGCATCAGCTGCGATGGCGTGCAGATCTGGGAGCGCAAGGCCGACGGCGGCTTTCCCGAGGCCAAGGTGCTCAAGCAGCGGGTGCGCGACCAGATCGACCCGGGCCGCGACCTGGGGCATAACGACCGGTAACCCTAGGGGGCGCCGTGCGCACCATGACTCCTGGGGCGTGTAGGTCGGGAGGCGCCCGTCACCCTCAACGCGCCATACGCGCCGAAACGAAAATGGCGCTGACGATCAGCGCGCCGCCGGCCAGCATACGCAGGGTCGGCTGCTCGCTGAACAGCCACCAGGCGAAGAGGATGCCGTAGACCGGCTCCAGGGCGAAGATCACCGCCGTGGTGCGTGCCTTGAGTACGCGCAGGCTGGCGACGAACAGGCTGTGCGCCAGGCCGGTGCAGAAGATGCCGAGCATCGCCAGCCACAGCCAGTCCATCGGCCGCACGCTGGGCAGCAGCGGCCAGGCCAGCGGCATGAAGCAGACGAACACCGTGATGTTCTGGTACAGCGCCGCCTGCACCGGGTCGAGGCCGCGGGTGCTGGCGCGGTTGAGCAGCGACAGCAAAGCGAACAGGAAGCCGGACAGCACCGCCCACAGCAGACCGCCGGTGGCGCTGCTGGCGAGGCTGAATTCCGGGGTCACCAGGACCAGCCCGAGGCAGACCACGGCGACCATGGCGAACTCGATGGGGCGGGTGCGCTCGCGAAACAGCAGCCCCTCCAGCAGCACGGTGAAGGCCGGGAAACTGGCGAAGCCGAGCGTGGCGATGGCCACCCCGGAGACCTTCACCGCCTCGAAGAAGGTCACCCAGTGCCCGCCCAGCAGCAGGCCGCCGAGGCCCAGCAGGGCGAACTGGCGCAGGCTCGGGCGTACCGCGCTGCGGCTGCGCCAGAGCAGGGCGGCCAGGCCCAGGGCGAGGATGGCGAAGATTGCCCGGCCGCCGGCGATCATGTTCGGCGTGGTCGCCGCCAGTTTGCCGAAGATGCCCGACAGGCCGAACAGCAGGGCACCGAGGTGAATCGCCAGCAGGGCGTTACGTTCCTTCATGCCAGGCGCGCGCCGTTGGGCAGCGGCTTGTCGAAGCCGGCCAGGACCACGCGGTTGTCGCTGTCATAGACCCCGGTCACTAGCACCTCGGAGCGCACCCCGGCGATGCGCTTGGGGGCGAAATTGCACACGCACAGCACCTGGCGGCCGAGCAGTTCGGCGCAACTGTAATGCGCGGTGAGTTGGGCGCTGGACGTCTTGATGCCCAGTTCGCCGAGATCCACCTCCAGCACATAGGCGGGTTTCACGGCTTTGTCGTTGGGGTGCGCCGAACGGATGGTGCCGACGCGCAGCTCCACCTTCTCGAAATCCTGCCAGTCGATATGTTGCATGGGTCACTCCTGGTTACTGACGCGCAGTCTAGGCGCCTCGCGCAGGGCTGTCTGTCGCAGGAATTGCGGGTTTTGTCGTCGGACTCTCGTAGGTTGGCGTTGAGCGCAGCGAGGCCCAACAGGGAGCGCCTGGCGCTGCGCTCGGCGCTCGCATGGCGTTCTGCGCGGCGATCGCCGTTGGGCTTCGGCGCTGCGCCCTCAACCCAACCTACGCGCTGCGCGCCTCAACCCAACCTACGCGTTGCGGCGCAATTGCCGCGGGGTCATGCCCAGGTGGCGGGAGAGCGCGGCGGTAAAGGCGCTCTGCGAGGCGTAGCCGACCCGCGCGGCCACCTCGCCGACGGCCAGGTCGCTGCCGCGCAGCAGGCGTTCGGCCAGTTGCAGGCGCTTGTCACGGATATGTTCCATCGGCGTGCGCCCGGTTTCGGCCAGGAAGCGGGCGTGGAAGCGTGCCACCGACAGCCCGGCCAGGCGCGCCAGGTCGGCGACCTGCAGCGGGTGCGCGGCGTGCTGCTCGATATGCCGGTCCAGCGCCGCCAGCGGCAGGCCGCCCGGGCGCGCCTCAGGGCTGGCGCAGGCCAGGCTGCCGAGCAGCAGGGCGGCGCCCTGATTGGCGATCACCACATCGTTGATCGGGCTGCTGGCGAGCCAGCCGAGCAACTGGCCCTGAACCGGATCGAGCTGTAGCGCTCGCGGACTGTCCAGCAGGCGCTGGATGTCGCTCGCATGGTGGCCGAGCTGGCGTTCGAGCCAGTCGTTGGCCGGCAGGTCCAGCACCAGGCACTGGCTGCCCTGCGGGCTGCCGCAGGCGTGGCGGGCGCCGGCTGGCACCACCGCCAGTTGGTGGCGCCGTACCCGGCTGCCCTGGCCGTCCACCTCGAACTGCAGCTCGCCGGCCAGGCCGAACACCAGCTGGGCATGGTCGTGGCTATGGCACAGCAGTTCATGGCTGTAGTGACGCAGGGACAGGATCGGGGGCATGGCGGCTTCCTCGGCAACGCCGGCAGTGTACCGCCTGTCCGGGGCTGGCGCCTCGTCATCGAACGGTCTTTTGCCTGTCACAAGCCTTTCACCGCCAGCGCTCAAGCTCGTCGAAACCCAGCCGGAGCCCGCCCATGACCAGCGCCCAGCTCGCCAAGCCCAGCCGCAAGCAACGTGTCCGCACCCTGTGGATCTCCGACGTGCACCTCGGCACCCGCGACTGCCAGGCCGAGCACCTGGCGGCCTTCCTCAAGCGTTATTCGGCCGACCGCATCTACCTGGTCGGCGACATCATCGACGGCTGGAAGCTGCGCGGCGGTATCTACTGGCCGCAGGCGCACACCAACGTGATCCGCCGCCTGCTGACCATGAGCAAGCGCGGCACCGAGGTGATCTACGTCACCGGCAACCACGACGAATTCCTGCGCCGCTACTCCAGCCTGATGCTGGGCAATATCCAGCTGGTCGACGAGGCCGAGCACGTCACCGTCGACGGCCGTCGTCTGCTGGTGATCCACGGCGACCAGTTCGACGTGATCACCCGCTACCACCGCTGGCTGGCCTTTCTCGGCGACTCGGCCTACGAGTTCACCCTGACCCTCAACCGCTGGCTCAACCATTGGCGCAGCCGCTGGGGCTACGGCTACTGGTCGCTGTCGGCCTACCTCAAGCACAAGGTCAAGACCGCGGTGAACTTCATCAGCGACTTCGAGGAGGCCATCGCCCACGAATGCGTCAAGCGCGGCCTGCAGGGCGTGGTCTGCGGCCATATCCACCACGCCGAGATTCGCCAGGTCGGTGGCGTGGAGTACATGAACTGCGGCGACTGGGTGGAGTCCTGCACCGCGCTGATCGAGCACTGGGACGGACAGATCGAGCTGTACCGCCTGGCCGAGGCGCAGGCGCGTCTGGCCGGCGAGGAGCAGGCCGCCGCCGTGCTCGAGAGCGGCGCATGAGGATACTGATCGTCTCCGACGCCTGGGCGCCGCAGGTCAACGGCGTGGTCACCAGCCTGCAGGCCCTGGTGCGCGAGCTGCGCGGCCTGGGCCATCAGGTCAAGCTGCTGTCGCCGGCGGACTTTCGCGCCGTGCCCTGTCCGACCTACCCGGAGATTCCGCTGGTGTGGAACCTGTGGCGGGTCGGCGCGGCGATCCGCGACTTCCGTCCGGACTGCGTCCACCTGGCCACCGAGGGGCCGCTGGGGTGGACGGCGCGGCGCTGGCTGGTCAGGCGTGGCCTGGCCTTTTCCACGGCCATCCACACCCGTTTTCCCGAATACGTCAGCACCCGCTGGCCGTGGATCGCGCCGCGCTGGGGCTATGCCTTCCTGCGCGCCTTCCATCGCCCCAGCCAGGCGGTGCTGGTGACCACCGAGCGGCTGCGCGAGGAGTTCACCGGCTGGCGCCTGCAGCGTCTGCAGCTGTGGCGCAAGGGCGTCGATAGCGAACTGTTTCGCGTCGACGGCGAGCGCCCGCGGCCGCCGCGGCCGATCTTTCTCTACGTCGGGCGCATCGCCCCGGAGAAGAACCTCGAGGCCTTTCTCGATCTGGACCTGCCCGGCGAGAAGCGCGTGGTCGGCGACGGCCCGCAGCGCGAGGCGTTGCAGGCGCGCTATCCGCAGGTGCGCTTTCTCGGCTATCGCCATGGCCGGCAACTGGCCGAGGCCTACCAGGATGCGGCGGTGCTGGTGTTCCCGTCGCGCACCGATACCTACGGCCTGGTGATGCTGGAGGCGCTGGCCTGCGGCACGCCGGTGGCTGCCTATCCGGTGGCCGGGCCGCTGGATGTACTGCTGCAAGGGCAGAGCGGGGTGATGGACGAGGATTTGCGCAGCGCCTGCCTGGCGGCGCTGGAGCTGCACCGAGGGCGTTGCGCGGAGCTGGCTGCGGCGCAGTCCTGGCGGGCCTCGGCGCTGGAGTTTCTGGCGTTGCAGCCTTCTGTCGACGGCGAACCGGTGTTGGGTGAGGTACTGGCGGACGGCCGTTAGCCGGCTCGCTCGGTGCGCACGGCGCCCCCTGCACGAGCGTGCGCCAAGCTACAGAATGACCTTGTCGCGCAGCTTCTCGGCGGCCTGGTTGAGCGCCTGGATCACCCGCTCCTTGTCGAAGTTCTGGATGCCGTTGGTGTCCAGGTACATGGAGAAGCCCGGCAGTTCGTGCTCGACGTAGCTGGAGGTGGCGCCCAGGTCGCGGCGGAAGTCCACCACCTGGTAGATCTGCACCGGGCGGGTGAAGCCCTTGACCGCGATCTGGCCCTTGTCGCGGCACATGATCACGTCCTTGACCAGCGAATAGGTCTCGTGGGAGATGAGGATCTCGCCGGATTCGGCGGCACTTTCCAGGCGGCTGGCGAGGTTCACGTCGCGGCCGATGATGGTGTAGTCCATGCGCGTGTCGGCGCCGAAGTTGCCCACCGTGCAGTAGCCGGTATTGAGCCCCATGCGGATTTCCAGCGGCTTGGTGATGCCCTGGGCGCGCCATTGCTGACGCAGCACCTTCATGTGCTTGCGCATGGCGATGGCCATGGACACCGCCGCCACCGCGTCCTTCTTGGCGCCCTGGCTGCTGGGGTCGCCGAAGAAGATCATCACCGCATCGCCGATGAACTTGTCGATGGTGCCGCCGTACTTCAGGCAGATCTTCGACATCTCGTTGAGGTAGGTGTTGAGCAGGTCGGTCAGCGCCTCGGCTTCCAGCTCCTCGGACAGCTCGGTGAAGCCCTTGATATCGGAGAAGAACACCGTGAGCTTCTTGCGCTGGGTCTCCAGGCGCACGCTCTTCTTGCCGGTGAAGATCGACTCCCACACCTGCGGCGACAGGTATTTGGCCAGATTGCGCGCCAGTCTCGCGGCCTTTTCCTGCTCGCGCTTGATCTCGCTGCGCACCTGGGCCAGGCGCAGGCCCTGCTGGTTGACGAAGTAGGCGGTGATGCAGATGTACAGGGTGGCGAAGAGGATGCTGACCAGCGCCACCAGGGTCGGGGTGTCGGTATTGAGATGAACTTCCACCAGCGCGGCGCACAGCGCCAGGCTGCTGCCGGCCACCAGCAGGGCCAGGCCCAGGTAGCGCAGGCCGCCGATGACCAGGGCGCTGAAGCTCAGGGTGAGCAGGAACATCAGGCTGGGCACGCTGGAAAAACCCAGCAGCACCGCGGCCGCGCCGGCATGCAGGGCGTCGATGAACAGCAGGGCGAGGTCGGTCTGCCCGGGGTGGTCGCGTTTGAAGCGGCGGCTGAGGTTGTGCGCCAGGTGCGGGTAGAGCAGGGCGTAGGGCACCATCCACAGGATGTCGTAGGCGAAGTGGCCGACGACGGTGCCGGCGGCGATGCTGGCGGCCGTGGCGATATAGGCCAGTACGCGCGAATAGTATTCGCGCAACGGCGGCGTCGGCAGCCCGTTGACACGGCTGGGGGTGGCTGACTTCATCTGCTGAAACTATCCCTGCTGGATTTCTGGCGTCTCTTGCTGGACGCCTGGAGTGGTCTGCAAGACCTGAGCCAGGAGCTCGGTGGGCGAGGATCATAACCAAGGGGGGGCGGTCAGCCAAGCGCGACCGCCGAGTGGCGCCAAAGTAACGGCAGGCGGTTGCTGGGAAGCTCCGTAGGGTGCGCGGTGCGCACCGCTTACAGGAAGGCCGGTGCGTGCGGCGCACCCCAAGAGGTGGCTGAAACCGTGCGGCTAGAAGCGGATGCGGCCGGTAAAGGCATCCTTGAGCATCACCCAGTCGCCCATCAGGCTGTACAGCGGGTACTGGAAGGTGGCCGGGCGGTTCTTCTCGAAGACGAAGTGGCCGACCCAGGCGAAGCCGTAGCCGGCCAGCGGCATGGCCAGCAGCCACAGCCACTGCTGGGTGGCCAGGGCATAGGCGAGGATTGCCAGCACCAGCAGGCTGCCGACGTAGTGCAGGCGGCGGCAGGTGGGGTTGCTGTGTTCCCGCAGGTAGTAGGGGTAGAACTCGGCGAAGCTCTGGTAGCGTTCGGTGGTCTGGGCGGTCATGGCGCACCTCCTGTTATTGTCGGCGTCAGTCTCTCGGGCATGCCAGGCAGGCACCCCCACATCATGAAGAACCACACAGCATGCCCACCGCCCTCATCCGGCGCTTCGCGCCAGCTTCTCCCGCAGGCAGAAGGGTATAAGGAAGGTGTCGCTGTGCACTATCACATTAATTCGGCTGTCTCCCTGGGCCACTGACATAAGGTGCCAGTTTAGTATCCTTGCGCCGCCAAGCCGGGCGTTGACGGCCTGATCCAACCTACAAGAACAAGAGCATGAGCGAGAGAACCACATCCTCCAGCTGGGCCCTGGCCATAGTGCAGGCGCTGGAGCTGGGCGGCGTCGACTGCGCCAGGCTGTTTGCCGAGCTGGGCCTGGATTACGCGGCGTTGAGCGACCCCGACGCACGCTTTCCGCAGGACGCCATGACCCGCCTGTGGCAGCGCGCGGTGGCGTTGTCCGGCAACCCGGCGATCGGCCTGAACATGGCGCAGGTGGTGCGTCCGGCCTCCTTCCACGTGGTCGGCTACGCGCTGATGTCCAGCCGCAACCTGCGCGACGGCTTCACCCGCCTGGTGCGCTACCAGCGCATCATCGGCGAGGGCGCCGACCTGAGCTTCCTGCCTCAGCCCGACGGCTATGCGCTGACCCTGGCGATCCACGGCGACCGCCTGCCGCCGGCGCGGCAGAGCGCCGAGGCGTCGCTGGCCTACTGCCTGGCGTTCTGCCGCTGGATGACCGGCAAGCCGATCCGTCCGCGCGAGATCCGCCTGCAGGGGCCGCCGCCCGCCGATCTGGCGCCCTACCAGCAGGTGTTCCAGGCGCCGCTACGGTTCAATGCCGAGCACTACGGGCTGATCTTCGAGCGCGGCGATCTGGAGGCGCCGCTGCCCAGCGCCAACGAGCCGCTGGCGCAGTTGCACGACCGGTTCGCCGGCGACTACCTGGCGCGTTTCTGCGGCAGCCGCGTCACCCACCAGGCGCGCCAGGTGCTGTGCCGCCTGCTGCCGCAGGGCGAGCCGCGCCGCGAGGTGGTGGCGCAGGCCCTGCACCTGTCGCAGCGCACCCTGCAGCGGCGCCTGCAGGAGGAGGGCACCAGCTACCAGCAGCTGCTCGACGACACCCGCCGCGAGCTGGCCGAACAGTACCTGGCACAGCCCAACCTGACCTTGCTGGAGGTCGCCTACCTGCTCGGCTTCGCCGACCCGAGCAATTTCTTCCGCGCCTTCCGCCGCTGGTTCGAGGAAACCCCGGGCGAGTACCGCGCGCGGCTGTGAAGGGGATTTCAGCTCGGCCAGGCAATCCGTTGCCTGCGCGCCTCGGCCCTGGGCGGGAGCCGCGGATCCGAACGGCTTGTTCTCAGTGGCGCCAGAAGGCGGGCAGCAGCAGCACCAGCACGGTGAGGATTTCCAGGCGGCCCAGCAGCATGCCCAGGGTCAGCAGCCACTTGGCCAGATCCGGCAGGCTGGCGTAGTTGCCGGCCGGGCCGACCACTTCGCCCATCCCCGGGCCGACCCCGGAGACCATGGCCGCAGCGCCGGTCAGGGCGGTGATCCAGTCGACCCCGCACATGGCCACCGCCAGGGCCAGGCCGGCGATGGTGATGGTGTAGAAGAAGGCGAAGGCGAGGATCGAGCGGACGATGTCCTCGTCCAGGCGGTGGCGGTTGTACTGCTGCTTGATCACCGCGCGCGGGTGGATCAGCTGCTTGAGGTTGGCCTTGAGCAGGATGTAGGCGACCTGGAAGCGGAAGATCTTCAGGCCGCCGGCGGTGGAACCGGAGCAGCCGCCGACGAAGCCCAGGTAGAAGAACATCATGCTGGCGAAGGGGCCCCACAGGTGATAGTCACCGACGGCGAAGCCGGTGGTGGTCATGATCGAGGTGATGTTCACCGCCACATGGCGCAGCGCGTCGAGCCAGTGCAGATCGGTGGAGAGCCATTTCCAGCCGGTCAGCACCAGCCAGCTGCCCAGCAGCAGCACGAGAAAGCCGCGTACCTGCGCATCGCGCGTCAGGGCCCGGTAGTTTCCGCGCAGGGTGGCGACATAGAGCACGAAGGGCAGGCTGCCGAGCACCATCACCAGCACCGCGACCCAGTGCACCGCCGGCTGCTGCCATTTGCCCAGCGAGGCGTCGGAGGTGGAGAAACCGCCGGTGGCGATGGCCGACATGGCATGGTTGATGGCGTCGAACAGGTTCATGCCGGCCAGCCAGAAGGCCAGCACGGCGAAGCTGCTGAGACCGACATAGGCCAGCACCATGTACTTGGCGACCATGTGCGAGCGCGGCATGACCTTGTCCGAACGGTCCGAGGACTCGGTCTGGAACAGGCGCATGCCACCGATGCGCAGCATCGGCAGGATCGCCACGGCCATGGCGATGAAGCCGATGCCGCCGAGCCAGTGCAGCAGCGAACGCCAGATCAGGGTGCCCGGCGACATGTCGTCCAGGCCGCTGAACACCGTGGCGCCGGTGGCGGTGATGCCGGACATGCTCTCGAAGTAGGCGTCGGTGATGCTGGCGCGTTCGGCGAAGAGGAACGGCAGGGCGGCGAAGATCGACACCATCACCCAGCTCGACACAGTCAGCATGTACATGTCGCGCGGGCGCAGCTGGGTCTGCTGCGGGCGCCCCTGGGCGACCATGGCCACGCCGACCAGCGCGGTGATCAGGCTGGACCAGAGGAAGGCATTGATGCCCTGCGGCTGCTCGAACGCCAGCAGGGTGCCGATCGGCACCAGCATGCTGACCGCCAGGGTGATCAGGAAGATGCCGTTGATGAAGGCGAGGATACGCAGGCTGGACAGGGACATCGGCTCAGTGCTTCCAGAAACTGCGGGTGACCAGCACCAGCACGGTGAGGATTTCCAGGCGGCCCAGCAGCATGCCCAGGGTCAGCAGCCACTTGGCCGAGTCTGGCAGGCTGGCGAAGTTGCCGGCCGGGCCGATGGTCGGACCGAGGCCCGGGCCGACGTTGCACACTGCGGTGGCGGCGCCGGTCAGCGCGGTGACCCAGTCCAGGCCGACCAGGGTCAGGGCCAGGGCCAGCACGCCGATGGTGATGGTGAAGAAGAAGGAGAAGGTGATCAGCGAGCGGACGATCTCCTCGTCCAGGTTGTGGTTGTTGTACTGCTGCTTGATCACCGCGCGCGGGTGCACCAGCTGCATCAGGTTGGCCTTGAGCAGCACGTAGGCGACCTGGAAGCGGAAGACCTTCAGACCGCCGGAGGTGGAGCCCGAGCAGCCGCCGACGAAGGTCAGGTAGAAGAACAGCAGCACGGCGAAGCCGCCCCAGGTGGTGTAGTCGCCCAAGGCGTAGCCGGTGGTGGTGACCACCGAGGTGACGTTGACCGCGACGATGCGCACGGCGTCCAGCCAGCTGTGCTCGGAGTGCAGCCACAGCCAGGTGCCGAACACCAGCCAGGTCAGCAGCAGGAAGCCGAGGAAGCCGCGTACCTGATGGTCGCGCAGCAGCGCCTGGCGGTTGCCGCGCACGAAGGCGACGTAGAGCATGAAGGGCAGGCCGCCGAGGATCATCAGCAGCACGGAGGTCCAGTGCACCGCCGGTTGTGGCCAGTTGGCCAGGGACGAGTCGGAGGTGGAATAGCCGCCGGTGGAGATCGAGGTCATCGCGTGGTTGATCGCCTCGAAGGGGTTCATGCCGGCTGCCCAGTAGGCCAGGAAGCCGAGCCCGGTGAGGGCCAGGTAGACCAGCAGCAGGTACTTGGCGGCCATGTGCGAGCGCGGCATCACCTTCTCGCCCCAGTCCGAGGACTCGGTCTGGAACAGGCGCATGCCGCCGACCCGCAGCAGCGGCAGGATGGCCACGGCCATGCCGATGAAGCCGATGCCGCCGAGCCATTGCAGCATCGAACGCCAGATAAGGATGCCCGGCGACATGTCGTCCAGGCCGACCAGCACGGTGGAACCGGTGGTGGTAACGCCGCTCATGGTCTCGAAGAAGGCGTCGGTGTAGCTGATATGGGCAATGAGCATCATCGGCAGGGCGGCGAAGCAGCACACCACGCTCCAGCTGCCGGTGGTCAGCAGGTACATGTCGCGCGGGCGCAGTTGGGCGTTCTGCGGGCGCCCGGGAATCACCAGGGCCAGGCCGGCGACCAGGGTGATCAGGCTCGACCAGAGAAAGGCGTCGAGGTCTTCGGGCTGTTCGAAGATCAGCAGGGTGAGCATGGGAATGACCATGCTCACCGCCAGAGTAATGAGAAAGATGCCGATGATGAAACCGATGATGCGCAGCGTCGGCAAGGCCATGGAGTGGGCTCTGGGAGGTTGCAAAAGGCGCCATTCTACCCGCGGACGGGCGGCTGTAAACCGCCGCGGACGGGGCTTTACAAGCGCATGGCGGAGAATAGAATAGCCGCCAGTTGCCGGCGTCCGCCGGTTTCCGAGTCCTCCTCAAATGTCCGACGCTAATCCCTGCCTCACGTGCGGTGCCTGCTGCGCGTTTTTTCGTGTGTCCTTCTTCTGGGGCGAGTGCCAATCGGCCGGCGGTAGCGTGCCGGACGAGCAGGTCATCCAGATCAGCCCGCACTACGTCGCCATGCGCGGCACCGAAAGCAAACCGGCGCGCTGCACCCAGCTGCTCGGCGAGGTCGGCTGCGGCGTGCGCTGCACCCTGTACGAACAGCGCTCGAGCAGTTGCCGCGAGTTTGACGCGTCCTGGGAGAACGGCGTGCACAACCCGCGCTGCGACGAGGCGCGCCAGGCCCACGGCCTGCCGCCGCTGACGCCGCCGATCCAGCCGGTGGTGTCGCCCGATCGCGTGGCCTGAGCCGGCGTCGCGCGGCGCGGGCCTGCTAGAATGCCGCCTCTTTGATTCTCGGAGGTGGCCGATGGAGGCTCTCGACGCTCTGCTCAACCGTGTTTCCGTTCCCCGTCTGGTCGACCCGGCGCCGAGCGCGGCGCAGCGCGAGCTGTTGTTTCGCGCGGCCCTGCGCGCGCCGGATCATGGCCAGCTGCGGCCCTGGCGCTTTCTCACCGTCGAAGGCGAGGTCCGCGGGCGCATGGGTGAGCTGTTCGCCGAGGCGCTGCTGGCCGGCGACGCGCAGGCGCCCGCCGAGGCGCTGAGCAAGGCACGCGGCATGCCGTTGCGGGCGCCGCTGCTGGTGGTGGTGATCGCCCGGTTGCAGGCGCATGCCAAGGTGCCGGCGCAGGAGCAGCTGATCGCCGCCGGTTGCGCCGCCCACGGCATATTGCTCGCCGCCCATGCCCAGGGCATCGGCGCGGTCTGGCGCACCGGCGACCTGGCCTACAACGCCCAGGTGGCCAAGGGCCTGGGGCTGGGTGCGGACGAGCGGATCGTCGCCTACCTCTATCTCGGCACCCCGGAACGCGAGCTGCGCCGGCCGCCGGAACTGGCGGTCGAGGATTTCGTCAGCGCCTGGAACGGCTGAGAGCGTCCCCGTCCGGCGAGCCTGGCACCAGCCCGGTCGCATCCGGACTACGGGCGATTCTGAGGTTGCAGCGGCAGGCTGAGCGTGGCGACGAAACCGCCCTCCGGGTGGTTGGCCAGCAGCAGTTCGCCGCCATGGCGCTGCGCGGCGCGGCGGGCGATGGCCAGGCCCAGGCCATGGCCGGCGCCGTTCTGCCCCGGCGCGCGAAAGAACGGCTCGCCCAGGCGCTGCAGATGATCGGTCGCCACCCCGGGGCCGTGGTCGCGCACGCTGAGCAGCAGGCGCTCGCCCTGGCGCCGGACATCGATCTCGATGGGTTGCCCGCTCGGGTTGAAGCGCAGGGCATTGCGTAGCAGGTTGTCCAGCGCCCGTTCCAGCAGATCCGGCCAGCCGTGCAGCGCAGCGCTGTGCTCGAGGTGGATCTGCAGGCGCTGCTCGGGTGCGATTAGGCTCGCGTCCTCTTGCAGCTTGCCGAGCATTGCGGCGAGGTCGACGGGTTGTGCGGCGCCGAGGTCGGCATCCAGGCGGGCGAGGGCGAGAATCTCGCTGATCAGCGCCTCCAGGCGGTCGCACTCCTGGTTCAGGCGCGGCCACAGCTTGTCGCGCTCGGCCGCCTCGGCGCGTTCGGCCAGGGCCAGGGCGATGCGCAGGCGCGCCAGCGGCGAACGCAATTCGTGGGAGACGTCGCGCAGCAGCTGGCGCTGGCTGCCGATCAGCCCCTGCAGGCGCTCGCCCATGCGGTTGAAGTCCTTGGCCAGCAGGCCCAGTTCGTCGCGACGGGTGGCCAGGCGCGCCAGGCTGTTCTGCTGGTAGGCGGTCTGCCCGAGGTCGTGCACGGCGCCGCGCAGACGATCCAGCGGGCGGGTGATCGACAGCGTCAGCAGCAGGCTGAACAGGGTCAGCACCACCAGGGCGATGCCCAGGGCGCTGAGCGGCCAGAACAGGCTGCCGCGGTGCCAGGCGGCCAGTTCCGGGTGGGGGATGCGGTAGATGAACAGGTAGCTGTCGCCGCTCTCCGGGCTGGTGTACTCGGCGGTCAGGCGACGCCAGGGCAGGCGGCGGGCCTCGCCGTGGCGGGCTTCGAAGGCGGCGGCGCGAGGCGGGAAGGTGCCCTTGACCAGCGGCTGGCCGCTCTCGCCGATTACCTGGGTGTTGATGCGATATTTTTGCTTGCGCTGTTCGAGGAACTGCTGGGCGGCGTGCGGGCCTTGCTGCTCATAGCGCTTCACCCACTTGCGGTCGAGGTCGTCGAGGCCCGGGTGCAGGCTGAGAACCCAGGCGTCCTGGTTCAGCGCGCGGCCGAGCAGCATGGACAACCCAGCGACCAGGGCGATGGCCAGCCAGAAACTGGCGAAGATGCGCCAGAACAGTGAACGCACGGTGATTCCTCATGCGAAAGCCCGCCGCTTCGGGGAAGCGGCGGGCCGTGGGTTGAGTCGGCTCAGTTGCCCTGGCCTTCCTTCTCGGCCTTCCAGGCCTTGAACTCGGCCATTTCGGCGCGGCGCGCCTCCATCTTCTTCTGGTGTTCGTCGAAGGCCTTCTGCTGCTCGGGATTGAGCAGGTCGCGCAGGGCCTTGTGCTGGTCGGCGCGGGCCTTCTCCAGCTCCTTGTGCATGGCCTGCTTGTCGGCCTCCGGCAACTTGTCCAGGTAGCGCTGAGTGATCTCGCGCTTGCTCTTCATCTGTTCGCCCATCAGCTTGCGAAATTCCTGGCGTTGCTCCTGGCTCAGGTTGAGCTCCTTGAACATGCCGTGGCCGCGGTCGTGATGGCGCGGGCCGCCTTCGTACATGGGCATGGCCATCGCCAGGGTCGGCAGGGTGGCGGCGAGCAGCAGGGCGGTGAGGGTCTTGCGCATGGTGGTTCTCCTTGTCTCGAAACCGGTCGTTACCGGATGGGCTCAGTATGCGGCGGTCAAGGTCAAGGGCGGTCAGGCCTGGGTAAGGCTTGGGTAAAGGCATTGTTGCGTGGGCTTTACCGGGGCGTGGTGGTATCGAGTGGCGCTGCAGGTGCCGGGTGGAGCCGCGGGCGGCGCCCTGTTGGGCTTCGCTGCGCTCAGCGCCAACCTACGGCGCGTAGTAGTAGCCACGGCTGCGCAGGGCGAGGATACGCGGGCGGCCGTCCGGGTGCGGGCCGAGCTTCTTGCGCAGGTTGCTGACGTGCATGTCCAGGCTGCGGTCGTAGAGGGTCAGCTTGCGGCCCAGGGCCAGTTGCGCCAGCGCCTGCTTGTCCAGCGGCTCGCCGGGTTGGCGCAGCAGGGCTTCGAGCAGGCGGCTCTCGGAGACGGTCAGCGGTACGTCGTGCGCGCCGATGCTGACCACGCCGCGGTTGGGGCTGAAGCTCAGGTCGCCCAGCTCCAGCTGGCTGCTGGTCGGCGCCGGTGCGCTACGCCGCAGCACCGCGCGCAGGCGGGCGGTCAGCTCGCGCGGATCGCAGGGCTTGGCCAGGTAGTCGTCGGCGCCCAGTTCCAGGCCGAGGATGCGATCGAGCGGCTCGCCGCGGGCCGAGAGCATCAGCACCGGCAGTTCCGGATGTTCGCCGCGCAGCTGCTTGAGCAGCTCCAGGCCGCTGCCGTCGGGCAGCATCACATCCAGCACCACGGCATCCGGCGCCTGCTCGACGAGGGCCTGGCGGGCGCTGCCGGCCTCATGGCAGGCGGTGACCTGGAAGCCTTCCTGGGTCAGCCAGCTGGCCAGCAGCTCGCACAGCTCCTGGTCGTCGTCGATCAGCAGTAAGCGGCTCATGGCGCTCAGTTGATCCACTCGCGGCGGGTCTTGCGGCGGCCGCGCAGCAGGGCGCCGACCAGCACGGAAAGCAGGCTGAGCCCGGCGCCGAGGGCGAACCAGGTCTGCTCCTCGCTGAGCAGGCCGGGCTGCTGCCGGGCCTGGCTCTCCTTGAGCTGCAGGCGCAGGCGCTGGTTTTCCTGGCGCAGCCGTTGCAACTGCGCGGCGCTGTTGGCCTGCTGTTCGCTACGCAGTTGTTCGCTCTGCGCCAGACGCTGTTCCAGGGTATCGGCCTGCGCCTCGGCCGAGGTGGCCGCGGCGAGCGGCTGGGGAGACGTTTCCTCGGCTTGCGCCAGGGCGCAGGTCAGCAGCAGGGTGGCCAGCACGGACAGCGGGATCGGGCGCATCGCGATTCCTTGTAAGCGAAAGCAGCGTGGGAGGGATCAGGGCAGCACTTTCTTGAACGGCTTGACCACCACGCTGGCGTACACGCCGGCGGCGCGGTAGGGGTCGGCGTCGGCCCAGCTCTGCGCGGCGGCGAGGGAGTCGAACTCGGCGACGATCAGGCTGCCGCTGAAACCGGCCGGGCCCGGGTCGTTGCTGTCGATCGCCGGGTGCGGGCCGGCCAGCAGCAGGCGGCCTTCCTGCTTGAGCGTCTCGAGGCGGGCGAGGTGGGCGGGGCGAGCGGCCAGACGGTTGTCCAGGGAGTTTTCGACGTCGGTGGCGATGATGGCGTAGAGCATCTCAGTCCTTAGATGGGGTCGATCATGGAGCGGGGCAGGCTTTTTACTGCGCGGCGGCAGCCAGAAGTCGCATGTGCCGGCATAATAACAAACATCAATCTCAACGAAAGCGCCGCCATGACTGTCGATCTGCACTGCCACAGCACCGCCTCCGACGGCGTCCTGGCCCCCGCCATGCTGGTGAGCCGGGCCTTCGAGCGTGGCGTGCGGCTGCTGGCACTGACCGATCACGACACCCTGGAGGGGCTGGACGAGGCGCGCCGCGCCGCCGAGGCCCTGGACATGCAGCTGGTCAACGGCATCGAGCTGTCCTGCACCTGGGGCGGCGCCACCATCCACGTGCTGGGCTACGCCTTCGCCAGCGACGCTCCGGCTTTGCGTGCGGCCATCGAGGCGTTGCACCACGGGCGCTGGCAGCGCGCCGAGGAAATCGACCGGCGCCTGGCGGCCAAGGGCATGCCCGGGGCGTTGCAGGGCGCGCGGGCGGTGCAGCAGGAGTTGGGCGACAGCGGCAATGCGCCGGCGCGGCCGCACTTCGCCGAGTTCCTGGTGCGCGCCGGGCATGTGCGCGACCGCGCCGAGGCCTTTCGCAAGTGGCTCGGTTCGGGCAAGTTGGGCGACGTCAAGCAGCACTGGCCGGCGCTGGAGGACGCGGTCGGCACGCTGCGCGCGGCCAAAGCCTGGATCAGCCTGGCGCATCCGTGGCAATACGACTTTACTCGCAGTAAGCGTCGGCGTTTGGTCGCCGACTTCGTTGCGGCAGGCGGGCATGCCCTGGAAGTGGTCAATGGCATGCAGCCGGCCGAGCAGGTCGGCGGCTTGGCGATTCTGGCGCGCGAATTCGGCTTGATGGCCAGCGTCGGCAGCGACTTCCATGCGCCGGGCGACTGGTCCGAACTGGGCATGTACCGCCCGTTGCCCGACGACCTGACGGCGCTCTGGAAGCGCTTCGAACATGCACAGCCACCCGCTGTCACTTCATGAGCAGGGAGCAAACGTGAGTCAGTTTTTCCAGGTTCACCCGGAGAATCCCCAGGCGCGCCTGATCAAACAGGCGGTGGAGATCATCCGCGGCGGCGGCGTGGTGGTCTATCCGACCGATTCGTCCTATGCGCTGGGTTGCGCCATCGGCGACAAGAACGCGGTGGAGCGCATCCGCCGTCTGCGCCAGCTCGACGACAAGCACAACTTCACCCTGGTGTGCCGCGACCTGTCGCAGATCGGCCTGTTCGCCAAGGTCGATACCGCTGCCTTCCGCCTGCTGAAGAACCACACCCCGGGGCCCTACACCTTCATCCTCAATGCCACCCGCGAAGTGCCGCGCATGCTGCTGCACCCCAAGCGGCGCACCATCGGTCTGCGCGTGCCCGGCCACCCCATCGCCCTGGCGCTACTGGAGCAGCTAGGCGAACCGCTGATGAGCGTCAGCCTGATCCTGCCGGGCGACGACCTGCCGCTGTCCGATCCCTACGAGATGCGCCAGATCCTCGAGCACCAGGTCGAGCTGATCATCGACGGCGGCTTCGGTGGCCTGGAGGCCTCCACCGTGGTCAACCTGGCCGACGACGAGCCGGAAATCGTCCGCGTCGGCTGTGGCGATCCCTCGCCTTTTCTCAAGCCCTAGAGAATCAGCGCCACCAGTATCGCCACCAGCAAGATGATGATGAAGTCGGTGCCGCTCAGCGCGCCGGCCACCGGCAGGCTGTCGAGGCGTTGCGACAGGCTGGCGATTTCCGCCGGGGTCATGGCGTCGACCCGTTCGCGGGCCAGTTGCGGCGGTACGTCCATGGCCTGCAGGGCTTGCTGCACGTCGCTGCGGGCGAGCAGGGCGTCGAGCTTGGCGCGTTCGGCGGCGAGGTTCTGTTCGCTGAGGATTTCCTCGGTACCGATCATCTGCGCCTGGGCCGGCAGGGCCAAGGCGAACAGGCAGGCGAACAGCAGGCTGGCGCAGAGGGAGAGGGCATTGTTGTTCATGGTGTGCTCCCGGTGGGTTGTCGTGGGCCCCGGCGCGGCGAGCCGGCGCCGGCATCAATGTTTGGACTGGGCGTGGCGGACGGCGTTCCCGTCGGGGTTTTTCCGTTCGGCGCCTGGCTGCCCTATACTTCGCCGCCTTGTCTGTTCGTTTAGGTAAACCGGTTTGAGCCTTATCGACTCCGAGCGGCGCGTGCTGTCGGGCATGCGCCCCAGCGGCCGTCTACACCTCGGGCACTACCATGGCGTGCTGAAAAACTGGGTCAAGCTGCAGCACGAGTACGACTGCTTCTTCTGCATCGTCGACTGGCATGCGCTGACCACCGACTATGCCGAGGTCGGCCAGCTGTCGCAGCACGTCATGGACATGGCGGTGGACTGGCTGGCGGCGGGCGTCAGCCCTAGCTCGGCCACCCTGTTCATCCAGTCGCAGGTGCCCGAGCACGCCGAGCTGCACCTGCTGCTGTCGATGATCTGTCCGCTGAGCTGGCTGGAACGGGTGCCGTCCTACAAGGAGCAGCAGGAGCGCCAGGCCGGCAAGGACCTGTCCACCTACGGCTTTCTCGGCTACCCGCTGCTGCAGGCGGCGGACATCCTGCTGTACCGCGCCGGCGTGGTGCCGGTGGGAGCGGACCAACTGCCGCATATCGAGTTCGCCCGCGAAGTGGCGCGGCGTTTCAACCACCTGTACGGCAGCGAGCCGGATTTCGAACTCAAGGCCGAGGCCGCCATCGGCAAGCTCGGCAAGAAAGCCGGCAAGCTCTACAGCAGCCTGCGCAAGGCCTACCAGGAGCAGGGTGACGGCGAGGCGCTGGAGACCGCGCGGGCGCTGCTCAAGGAGCAGAGCAACATCACCCTGGGCGATCAGGAACGTCTGTTCGGCTATCTGGAGGGCAGCGCCAAGGTGATCCTCGCCGAACCCCAGCCGCTGCTCGCCGAGCTCGCGCGCATCCCCGGGCTGGACGGGCAGAAGATGGCCAAGTCCAGCGGCAACGCGATCTTCCTGCGCGACGGCGACGCCGAGATCGAGGAAAAACTGCGGCGCATGCCCACCGACCCGGCACGGGTGCACCGCGATGATCCGGGCGAGCCGCAGCGCTGCCCGGTGTGGCCGCTGCACCAGCTGTATTCCAGCGACGAGCAGCTGCATTGGGTGGTCAATGGCTGCCGCAGCGCCGCCATCGGCTGCCTGGACTGCAAGGGCGCGCTGTGCACGGCGCTGCAGAGTGAACTGGCGCCGCTGCAGCAGCGCGCCATCGATTACGAGGACAGCCCCGACCTGGTGCGCAGCATTCTCGCCGAGGGTGCCGAGCGCGCCCGCGACGAGGCCCGCGACACCCTGGCCGAGGTGCGCCTGGCCATGGGCCTGAAGTACCGATGAAGGAGCCGCAGCCGATGAGCGAATCCGTCGACAGCCAGGCCGGCGCGCAGCAGGAACTGCCCTTCGCCCTGGTCTACGGCGAGGCGGTCACCGAGCTGCCGCTGGACCTGTATATCCCGCCGGACGCCCTGGAGGTGTTTCTCGAAGCCTTCGAGGGGCCGCTGGACCTGCTGCTGTACCTGATCCGCAAGCAGAACATCGACATCCTCGACATCCCGGTGGCGGAAATCACCCGCCAGTACATGGGCTACGTCGAGCTGATGCACACCGTGCGCCTGGAGCTGGCCGCCGAGTACCTGGTGATGGCCGCCATGCTCGCCGAGATCAAGTCGCGCATGCTGCTGCCGCGCTCGGCCGAGGCCGAGGAGGAAGAGGACGATCCACGTGCCGAGCTGATCCGCCGGCTGCAGGAGTACGAGCGCTTCAAGGCCGCCGCCGAGGGCCTCGACGAGCTGCCGCGGGTCGGCCGCGACGTCGTCGTGCCGCGCCTGGACGCTCCCGAGGCGCGTGCGCGCAAGCTGCTGCCAGAGGTCAGCCTGGAAGAGCTGCTGCTGTCGATGGCCGAGGTGCTGCACCGCGCCGACATGTTCGAGAGTCACCAGATCACTCGCGAGGCGCTGTCCACCCGCGAGCGCATGAGCGAGGTACTCGAACGCCTCAAGGGCGGCGCTTTCGTGCCCTTCGTCGAGTTGTTCGCCGCCGAGGAGGGGCGCCTGGGGGTGGTGGTGACCTTTATGGCGGTGCTCGAATTGATCAAGGAATCCCTGGTCGAGCTGGTGCAGAATGAGCCCTTCGCCGCCATCCACGTCCGAGCCCGAGCCGAATGAACCTGACCGACCCCCGCGAACTGGCCCAGTTGCTCGAAGCCTTTCTGCTGGCTTCCGGCAAGCCGCAGTCCCTGGAGCGCCTGTACGAGCTGTTCGAGGAGGGCGAGCGACCGGAGCCGGCGCAGTTCAAGGCGGCGCTGGAGCTGTTGCGCGATTCCTGCGAGGGGCGCGCCTTCGAGCTCAAGGAGGTCGCCTCGGGTTACCGCCTGCAGGTGCGCGAGCGTTTCGCCCCCTGGGTCGGCCGGCTGTGGGAGGAACGTCCGCAGCGCTACTCGCGCGCGCTGCTGGAAACCCTGGCGCTGATCGCCTACCGCCAGCCCATCACCCGCGGCGAGATCGAGGACGTGCGCGGCGTGGCGGTCAACAGCAACATCACCAAGACCCTGCTCGAGCGCGAGTGGATTCGCGTGGTCGGCTACCGCGACGTGCCCGGGCGCCCGGCCATGTTCGCCACCACCAAGGGCTTTCTCGACCACTTCAACCTGAAAAGCCTCGACGAGCTGCCGCCGCTGGCCGCCCTGCGCGAGCTGGAACCGGAGCCCGAGCTGGCCCTGGACGACGACGCCGAGGTGCCGGCAGGGCTGCAGGCGCGCGCCGACCTGGCGCTACAGGAAGGCGGCGAAGTCGCCGAACCGCGCGAGGAAACCAGCTTCCGTAGCCTGCTGGCCGAACTGGACACCATGGAGCAGGGGTTGAAGACCGATTTCGACGACCTGCGCCTGGTCGAAGACGAGGAGCAGGGCGACGAGCGTATGGCCGACCTGGATGCCGACGAGTCGTTGCATTGAGTCTGTTTAAGCGCGGCATGCAATTCTTCAATCCCGCCTAGGCGCCTGCTGTCTATATCCTTGCCCGCATTCGATCAATGCCCGCAAGGTGGCCGTCATGAGCAAGAGTCCCTGCATCAAGGTCTGCGAATTCGAGCAGGATATCTGCCTGGGCTGCGGTCGCAGCCGCCAGGAAATCAAGGGCTGGAAGCGTTTGGACAAGGCCGGGCGGCGGGCGCTGCTGGCCGAGGCCGACATGCGCCTGCTGGCGCTGCAGGCGACCGGCCGGCGCAAGTTGTAACTCTCGGCTACCCTAAGAGTCCTGCCGCGCGTATGATTCGCGCCCCTTCGATCATCCGTTACTACACCGGGAGGTGCCCAAGATGACAGAGCACGAACAACCGCGTCCTGCAGGCGAGAAACTGCAGAAAGTCCTGGCTCGTCTGGGCCTGGCCTCGCGTCGCGAGATCGAGACCTGGATCGGCGAAGGTCGGGTCAAGGTCAATGGCGCCACCGCCAGCCTCGGCCAGCGCGTCGACAGCCATGACGCCATCGCCCTCGACGGCCGCCTGCTCAAGCGCGAAGAGATCGCCGGCTCGGTGCGCCGCGTGCTGATCTACAACAAGCCGGACGGCGAAATCTGCACCCGCGACGATCCGGAAGGCCGGCCCACCGTGTTCGACCGCCTGCCGCGGCCGAAAGAGGGGCGCTGGATCAATATCGGTCGCCTCGACATCAACACCACCGGGCTGCTGCTGTTCACCACCGACGGCGAACTGGCCAACCGCCTGATGCACCCCTCCTATCAGATGGACCGCGAGTACGCCGTGCGCGTACGCGGCGAAGTCACCGAGGAGATGCTGGAGAACCTCAAGCGCGGCGTCATGCTCGAGGATGGCCCGGCCAAGTTCACCGACATCAAGGAAGCGCCCGGCGGCGAGGGCTTCAACCACTGGTACCACTGCGTGGTGATGGAAGGCCGCAACCGCGAGGTGCGTCGTCTGTGGGAGTCCCAGGGGCTGGTGGTCAGTCGCCTGAAGCGGGTGCGCTTCGGTCCGGTATTCCTCACCTCCGAGCTGACCATGGGCCGCTGGCGCGAGATGGACCAGCGCGAGGTGGACATCCTCAGCGCCGAGGTCGGCCTGACCCCGCAGGCGCTGCCGGCGATGAAGGAGAAGGTGCGCGAGAAGCTCGATCGTCTGCAGCGCAAGTCGGCCAAGCCGGTGGACCCGCGGGCCAAGCGCGTGCTGCGCCCGGCCGCGGACGAGGCGGCCGGAGAAGGCGCCCGTCCAGCCCGTGCGCCGCGTTCGCAGGGCGGTGAACAACGTCCGCAGCGCGCGCCACGCAAGGACAGCGGCGAGCGTCGCGAGGGTGGTCGCGGCACGCCGGTGGCCGAGCGACCGAGCGACGTGAAGAAACGCCAGCCGCGCCCGGCGGTGGAGCTGGCCGAGCGTCCCGCGCGCAAACCGCGCCCGGCTGCGCCGAGCAAGCGTCCGCCGGCCGGCGACGGCCAGCGTCCGGGCTTCGGCCGCAAGCGCTAAGCGTCAGCCAGAAAAAAGGGGCCTCCGTATGGGGCCCCTTTTTTGTCCTGCCATTCGTGTTTGTCACCCTTGGGGCTACGAATCTGCAGCTTGCCGCGGCCTCTATCCCGCCATGGTCAGGCGATTGCGTCCCTCGCGTTTGGCGATATACAGGGCGCCGTCGGCGCGGCGCAGCAGGCTTTCGCTGGACTCGCCCGGCAGCAGGCTGGCGCAGCCGAGGCTGATGGACACCTCGATCGGCCGGCCGCCGTCCAGGCACTGCAGTTCCAGCACGGCGTAGCGCAGGCGCTCGCCGACCAGCGCCGCGGCCTCGCGGCAGGTGTTGGAGAGCACCACGAGAAACTCCTCGCCGCCGTAGCGGAACACCATGTCGATATTGCGCAGCTGGTTCTTCAGGGTCTGCGCCACGGCCTTGAGTACCTCGTCGCCGAGGGCGTGGCCGTGGCTGTCGTTGATCTGCTTGAAGTGATCGATATCCAGCATCAGCAGCGACAGCGGCTGCAGGTTGCGCCGGGCCAGGTCCACCTCGCGCTGCAGTACCTGGTCCATGGCGATGCGGTTGCCGGTGTCGGTCAGCGGGTCGCGTAGCGCGTTCTGCAGCGCGGTGCGGTAGAGCAGGGCGTTGCGCAGCGGAAACAGCAGGCAGGCCAGCAGCGATTCCAGTTGCGCCAGTTCGTCGTCGGCAAAGCGCAGCTTGCGGCGGAAGATCAGTTCGCCCAGGTACTCGCCCTCGTGGCTCAGGCGGTAGCCGGCCGAGTGCGGCGCCCGTTCGCCCAGCTCCAGGCGCAGGTCGTGGGTCGGATGGGCGAAGGCCAGGGCATCGAGCGGCACCAGGCGCTGCACTTCGCGGAAGAACAGGCTGACGATGCGCTCGGCGTCCAGGCTGGTCTGCAGCTGTAGGCCCAGCTGCTGGCGCAGCTCGACCAGGCTGGCGGGCTTGAGTGGCAGGTTGCGGTTGCCGGTGAAGCCCAGACGCTGCAGCTTGGCCGCGTCGAAATCGATGGTGTTGGTCTGGTTGGGGGGAACCATGGAGCTGATCCTCTGGCGCGATGTAGCGACGACGAGAGGGTTAGAGCGAATTTCATGCCAGCTGGTTCAAATGCGGCGAAAGCCCTGTGAAGTCAGTCACTTATGTATCGTGAAAGGTGGCCAATGGCCGGCTTTTGCCGGTTGTCCGGCGGGGAGGTGGCAATCTGATGCCGCTTGCGCCGGCGGGCGGCGGATTTCTGTCGCGGCGTAACCCGGCGGCGGGCGCCGGGTCTGCCTTAGCTTTACTGGGCGTCGAAGGCCTGGCCGTTGACGCCGCTGCTGTCCGGGCCCATCAGGTAGAGGTAGACCGGCATGATCTCCTCCGGCAGCGGACGGCTGGCCGGGTTCTCGCCCGGATAGGCCTGGGCGCGCATGGCGGTGCGGGTGGCGCCGGGGTTGACGCTGTTGGCGCGCACGTTGCCGATGCCGTCCAGTTCGTCGGCCATCACCTGCATCAGGCCCTCGGTGGCGAACTTGGATACCGCGTAGGCGCCCCAGTAGGCGCGGCCCTTGCGCCCGACGCTGCTGGAGGTGAACAGCACCGAGGCGTCGTCCGACAGCTTGAGCAGCGGCAGCAGGGTGCTGCTGAGCATGAACATGGCGTTGACGTTGACGTGCATCACGCGCATGAAGTTGTCGCCGGAGAGCTGCTCCAGCGGCGTGCGCGGGCCGAGGATCGAGGCATTGTGCAGCAGGCCGTCGAGGCGGCCGAATTCGTTCTCGATCATCACCGCCAGTTCGTCGTACTGGTGCGGCAGGGCGGTTTCCAGGTTGAAGGGAATCACCACCGGTTGCGGATGGCCGGCGGCCTCGATCTCGTCGTAGACCTGGCTGAGGTTGGCTTCGGTCTTGCCCAGCAGCAGCACGGTGGCGCCATGGGCGGCGAAGCTCTTGGCCGCCGCCGCGCCGATGCCGCGACCGGCGCCGGTGATCAGGATCACCCGGTCCTTGAGCAGGTTGGGGCGGGCTTGATAGTCGAACATGGATCGTATCTCGTGATGGCGTAGGTTGGGTTGAGCGCAGCGAAGCCCAACGAGTCAGCAGCTGCAGAGCGCGCGGTCGAGCACGGCGCGCAGCTCCAGCGGGTGGTCGACCACCACGTCGGCACCCCAATGGCGTGGGTTGTCGTCGGGGTGGATATAGCCGTAGGTGACCGCCGCGGTCTTGCAGCCGGCGGCGCGGCCAGACTCGATGTCGCGCGCATCGTCGCCGATGAACAGCACTTCGCCGGGCTGCACGCCGAGCTGCTCGCAGGCCAGAAGCAGCATGTCCGGCGCCGGCTTGCTCTGTTCGACGTGATCCGGGCAGACCAGCACGGCCGAGCGCTGGGCCAGGCCCAGGCGCTGCATGATCGGCTCGGCGTAGCGCAGCGGCTTGTTGGTGGCCACGCCCCACAGCAGGCGCGCCTGCTCGATGTCGCCGAGCAGGGCGTCGATGCCGTCGAACGGGCGGGTCAGCACCGCGCAGTGCTCCTGGTAGCGTTCGAGGAATTCCTGGCGCAGGGCCTCGAAGGCGGCCGAGTCCGGGTCGTCGGCGAAGGCGCAGGCGACCATGGCGCGGGCGCCGCCGGAGACCTGGTCGCGAATCGCCTTGTCCGCCAGCGGCGGCAGGCCGCGGGCGGCGCGCATGGCCTGGGTGATGGCGATGAAGTCCGGCGCCGAGTCGAGCAGGGTGCCGTCCATGTCGAAGAGAACCGCGCGCAGGCGCATCAGGCCTCCTTCAGGGTCTGGATCATGTAGTTGACGTCGACGTCGGCTTCCAGCTTGTAGTGCTTGGTCAGCGGGTTGTAGGTCAGGCCGACGATATCCTTGACCTCCAGGCCGGCGGCGCGGCTCCAGGCGCCCAGCTCGGAGGGGCGGATGAATTTCTTGAAATCGTGGGTGCCGCGCGGCAGCAGGCGCAGCAGGTACTCGGCACCGATCACCGCGAACAGGTAGGCCTTGGGATTGCGGTTGATGGTGGAGAAGAACACCTGGCCGCCGGGCTTGACCAGTTTGTGGCAGGCGCGGATCACCGAGGACGGGTCGGGCACGTGTTCGAGCATCTCCAGGCAGGTGACCACGTCGAACTGGCCGGGCAGTTCCTCGGCCAGGGCTTCGGCGGTGCTCTGCCGGTACTCCACCTCGACGCCGGACTCCAGCTGGTGCAGCTGGGCCACCGACAGCGGCGCCTCGCCCATGTCGATGCCCATCACCGTGGCACCGCGCTGGGCCATGGCCTCGCTGAGAATGCCGCCGCCGCAGCCGACGTCCAGCACGCGCTTGCCGGCCAGACCGACGCGTTCGTCGATCCAGTTGACCCGCAGCGGGTTGATGTCGTGCAGGGGTTTGAACTCGCTCTGAAGGTCCCACCAGCGATGGGCCAGGGCCTCGAATTTGGCGATTTCGGCGCGGTCGACGTTGCTCATAGGGTTCTCTGCAAAAGCCTTGAATTCGGTGTGCCGCCCATGTTGCCAGTTTCGGCGGCGGCATTGGGCGACGCGGGGACTCTCAATGTATGTCAGTTTGTCGCAGTCGTATCGGTGTTGTGGCCTGGACGGACCGCTATTTCCTGGGTTTCAGCCGGATTACCGCTTGGCGATCCGCTCGCCCCAGGCCCTGGCCCGGGCGATCAGCTCGTCTTCGTCCATGCGCGTCAGGCGGCGCTCGTCGAGCAGCTGCTTGCCGCCGACCCACAGGTGCTTCACGCAGTCGCGGCCGCTGGCGTAGATCAGCTGCGACACCGGATCGTAGATCGGCTGCTGGGCCAGCCCCGAGAGGTCGAAGGCGACCAGGTCGGCCAGCTTGCCGACTTCCAGCGAGCCGATCTGGGCGTCCAGGCCGAGCGCGCGGGCGCCGCCCAGGGTAGCCATGCGCAGCGCGCTGTGGGCGTTCAGGGCGGTGGCCGAGCCGGCCACGGCCTTGGCCAGCAGCGCGGCGGTGCGGGTCTCGCCGAGCAGGTCGAGGTCGTTGTTGCTCGCCGCGCCGTCGGTGCCGATGGCGACGTTGACCCCGGCCTGCCACAGGCGCTCGACCGGGCAGAAGCCGCTGGCCAGCTTGAGGTTGGATTCCGGGCAGTGGATCACGCTGCAGTTGTGCTCCACCAGCAGCGCCAGGTCGGCGTCGTCGATCTGGGTCATGTGCACGGCCTGGAAGCGCGGGCCGAGCAGGCCGAGCCGGGCCAGGCGGGCCAGCGGCCGCTCGCCGCGCTGGGCCAGGGCCTCGGTCACTTCCTGGGCGGTCTCGTGCACGTGCATATGGATGCCGGCGTCCAGCTCGTCGGCCAACACGCGGATCTGCTCGAGCTTGTCGTCGCTCACCGTGTAGGGGGCGTGCGGGCCGAAAGCGATGCGGATGCGCGGGTGCTGCTTGAGGTCGTCGAACAGCTGCAGGCCCTTGCGCAGCGCCTCGGCGGCGTCGCGCGCGCCGGGGATGGCGAAGTCCAGCACGGGAATGGTGATCTGCGCGCGCATGCCGGCGTTGTGCACCCGCTCGGCGGCGACCTGCGGGTAGAAGTACATGTCGGAGAAACAGCTGATGCCGCCCTTGAGCTGCTCGGCGATGGCCAGGTCGGTGCCGTCGCGGACGAAGGCCTCGTCGACCCACTTGGCCTCGGCCGGCCAGATGTGCTCGTGCAGCCAGGTCATCAGCGGCAGGTCGTCGGCGATGCCGCGCAGCAGGCTCATGGCGGCGTGGCCGTGGGCGTTGACCAGGCCGGGGGCGAGCAGGCAGTCCGGCAGTTCGCGCACCTCGCGGGCGGGCTGGCGCAGGGCCTCGGCGCGCGGCGCGAGCAGGACGATGCGGCCGTCGCGGATGCCCAGGGCATGTTCGCGCAGCACCACGCCGGCCGGCTCCACGGGCACCAGCCAGGTGGGCAGGAGCAGCAGGTCGAGAGGGGCGTCGGGCATGGTCGGCGGTCCGCTTGGCGTGAAGGTTGCGTGTGAAGGTCGCCAGTGTATAGAGGAACATCCGGCGCTTGAAGTCGAAGGCCGGCGCGGCGCGGCTGGATTCTTCGGTCGGCAGCTGCTTGTCTGCGTATAATCCGCGATTTTTTGGCGGCGAAGGGCGAGGTGTGCGATGCGCGAGCAATTGCTGGCGGCGGAGAAGGTTCAGGCAATCGACTGGCGCGACGGCGCCCTGTACCTGCTCGATCAGCGTCGGTTGCCGCAGCGCCAGACCTGGCTGCGCTTCGATTCGGCGGCAGCGGTGGCCGAGGCGATCACCGACATGGTGGTGCGCGGTGCGCCGGCCATCGGCATCGCCGCCGCCTATGGTCTGGTGCTGGCGGCGCGTGCGCGGCTGCAGGCCGGCGGCGACTGGCGCGCGGCGCTGGAGGCCGACTTCGCCCGGCTCGGCGAGTCGCGGCCGACCGCGGTCAACCTGTCCTGGGCGCTGCAGCGCATGCGCGAGCGCCTGCAGCGGCTCAAGGACGGCGAAGAGGTGCTGGCCCAGCTCGAAGCCGAGGCCGTCGCCATCCACACCAGCGACCGCGAAGCCAACCTGACCATGGCCCAGCTGGGCATGGAGCTTATCCGCAAGCATCAGGGCAATCCGCAGGTGCTGCTGACCCACTGCAACGCCGGCGCCCTGGCCACCGGCGGTTTCGGCACCGCACTGGGGGTGATCCGTGCGGCTCATCTGCAGGGCCTGGTCGAGCACGTGCATGTCGACGAGACCCGGCCCTGGCTGCAGGGCGCGCGCCTGACCGCCTGGGAGCTGGCCGGCGACGGCGTGCCGGTGAGCCTGAACGCCGACGCCGCGGCGGCGCACCTGATGAAGACCAAGGGCATCAGCTGGGTGATAGTCGGCGCCGACCGCATCACCGCCAACGGCGACGTGGCCAACAAGATCGGCACCTATCAGCTGGCGGTCAACGCCATGCACCACGGCGTGCGCTTCATGGTGGTGGCGCCCAGCTCGACCATCGACATGGCGCTGGACAGCGGCGAAGACATCGTCCTGGAGGAGCGTGACGGCGCCGAGCTGCTGGAAGTCGCCGGGCAGCGGGTGGCGGCGGAGGTGGCGGTGGTCAATCCGGTGTTCGACGTGACGCCTGCCGATCTGATCGATTACATCGTGACCGAGAAAGGTGTGGTCGAGCGTCCGGACAGCGCCAAGATGGCCCAGTTGATGTGTCGCAAGCGTCTGCACTGAGCTGGCTGTGCTGCTTCGCTTAAGGTGAGGCGGTGTCGTTCGCGGCGTCCATCGGCGCTCGACCCTCGCCATTCGCGGCGGGCTGGCCCGCCGTCCTCTCGTCCCGCCCTGGGCCGGTTCCGGGGTAGGTGTGCGGCACGCTTTGTGGTAATCTCCGGCAGTTTTCAAGGGGGCTGCTCGCGGCCGCCTTCACTGCATCGAATCGTGGCATAACTCGTTGATTTGTCGTGAGTCGCTGATGGCCTGAGGCCATGGCGACGTACTCCATGGCGTTCAGGAAGAATGACGCGGAGTTTCACCAGAAAAAGGAACCAGGCTTCTCATGGGCGAACTGGCCAAAGAAATCCTCCCGGTCAATATCGAAGACGAGCTGAAACAGTCCTACCTCGACTACGCGATGAGCGTGATCGTCGGGCGTGCACTGCCGGACGCGCGCGACGGCTTGAAGCCGGTGCACCGTCGCGTGCTGTTCGCGATGAGCGAGCTGGGCAACGACTGGAACAAGCCGTACAAGAAGTCCGCCCGTGTGGTCGGTGACGTGATCGGTAAGTACCACCCGCACGGCGACACCGCCGTGTACGACACCATCGTGCGCATGGCCCAGGACTTCTCCCTGCGCTACATGCTGGTGGACGGCCAGGGCAACTTCGGTTCGGTGGACGGCGACAACGCCGCGGCCATGCGTTACACCGAGGTGCGCATGGCCAAGCTGGCGCATGAGCTGCTGGCCGACCTGGACAAGGAAACCGTCGACTGGGTGCCCAACTACGACGGCACCGAACAGATTCCGGCGGTGATGCCGACCAAGGTGCCGAACCTGCTGGTCAACGGCTCGTCCGGTATCGCCGTGGGCATGGCCACCAACATCCCGCCGCACAACCTCGGTGAAGTGATCGACGGCTGCCTGGCGCTGATCGACAACGCCGACCTGACCGTCGACGACCTGATGCAGTACATCCCGGGTCCCGACTTTCCCACCGCCGGCATCATCAATGGCCGCGCCGGTATCATCGAGGCCTATCGCACCGGTCGCGGGCGTATCTATATCCGCGCCCGCGTCGAAGTCGAGGACATCGACAAGGTCGGCGGCCGCCAGCAGCTGGTGGTCACCGAGCTGCCGTACCAGCTGAACAAGGCGCGTCTGATCGAGAAGATCGCCGAGCTGGTCAAAGAGAAGAAGATCGAAGGCATCACCGAGCTGCGCGACGAGTCCGACAAAGACGGCATGCGCGTAGTGATCGAGCTGCGTCGTGGTGAAGTGCCGGACGTGGTGCTGAACAACCTGTACGCCCAGACCCAGATGCAGAGCGTGTTCGGCATCAACGTGGTGGCGCTGGTCGACGGCCAGCCGAAGACGCTGAACCTCAAGGACATGCTCGAGGTGTTCGTCCGTCACCGCCGCGAAGTGGTGACCCGGCGTACCGTCTACGAGCTGCGCAAGGCGCGCGAGCGCGGCCATATCCTTGAAGGTCAGGCGGTCGCCCTGTCCAACATCGACCCGGTGATCGAGCTGATCAAGGCCTCGCCGACCCCGGCCGAAGCCAAGGAGCGCCTGATCGCCACCGCCTGGGAATCGTCTGCCGTGGAGGCCATGGTCGAGCGCGCCGGCGCCGACTCCTGCCGCCCGGAAGGCCTGGATGCGCAATACGGCCTGCGCGACGGCAAGTACTACCTGTCGCCGGAGCAGGCCCAGGCCATCCTCGAGCTGCGCCTGCACCGCCTGACCGGCCTGGAGCATGAGAAGCTGCTGGCCGAGTACCAGGAAATCCTCCAGCTGATCGGCGAGCTGATCCACATCCTGACCAGCCCCGAGCGGCTGATGGAAGTGATTCGCGAGGAGCTGGAGAAGGTCAAGGCCGAGTTCGGCGACGCCCGCCGTACCGAAATCGTCGCTTCGCGCATGGATCTGACCATCGCCGACCTGATCACCGAAGAAGAGCGCGTGGTCACCATCTCCCACGGCGGCTACGCCAAGAGCCAGCCGCTGGCCGCCTACGAGGCGCAGCGCCGCGGCGGCAAGGGCAAGTCGGCCACCGGGGTGAAGGACGAGGACTACGTCGAACACCTGCTGGTCGCCAACAGCCACGCCACCCTGCTGCTGTTCTCCAGCAAGGGCAAGGTCTACTGGCTGCGCACCTTCGAGATTCCCGAGGCGTCGCGTACCGCGCGCGGTCGTCCGCTGGTCAACCTGTTGCCGCTGGACGAGGGCGAGCGCATCACCGCGATGCTGCAGATCGACCTGGAAGCCCTGCAGCAGAGCGCCGGCGCCGACGAAGATCTGGACGACGAAGGCGTGCTGATCGAAGGCGAAGTGGTCGAGGCCGAAGCGCCTGCCGCCGAGCCGGCCGAAGACGGCGAGACCGAACTGGCCAACGACGAGCCGACCGGCGCCTACATCTTTATGGCCACCGCCTTCGGTACCGTGAAGAAGACCCCGCTGGTGCAGTTCAGCCGTCCGCGCAGCGCCGGTCTGATCGCGCTGAAGCTGGAGGAGGGCGACACCCTGATCGCCGCGGCCATCACCGACGGCGCCAAGGAAGTCATGCTGTTCTCCGACGGCGGCAAGGTCATCCGCTTCCAGGAAAAACACGTGCGTATCATGGGCCGTATTTCCCGTGGCGTGCGCGGCATGCGCCTGCCGGAAGGCCAGCGCCTGATCTCCATGCTGATCCCCGAAGCCGGCGCGCAGATCCTCACCGCCTCCGAGCGCGGCTATGGCAAGCGTACCCACCTGGGCGACTTCCCCCGTCGCGGTCGCGGCGGCCAGGGCGTGATCGCCATGGTCAGCAACGAACGTAACGGCAAGCTGGTCGGCGCCATCCAGGTGCAGGACGGCGAGGAAATCATGCTGATCTCCGACCAGGGTACCCTGGTGCGTACCCGCGTCGACGAGGTCTCCAGCTCCGGTCGCAATACCCAGGGCGTGACCCTGATCAAGCTGGCCAAGGACGAGACCCTGGTCGGCCTGGAGCGGGTGCAGGAACCGACCGTGGTCGAGGACGAGGAGCTGGTCGAAGGCGAGGAGGGCGCCGAAGTCGCCGAATCCGCCGAGGCGCCGGTCGCCGACGCCGAGGACGGCAGCGAGGAGTGAAATCGGGCTCCGTGGGGGCTTCAGCCGCGACTGTCGCCGCTGAAGCGCCCCCGCAGGCGCGGTGACAGTGTGGACATGCCATCGCCTGGTGGTGGCGTTCTGTGAATCTGAGAGAGACAGACGTGAGCAAGCGAGCTTTTAACTTCTGCGCCGGCCCGGCCGCGCTGCCGACCGCCGTACTGGAACGCGCCCAGGCCGAGATGCTCGACTGGCAGGGCAAGGGCCTGTCGGTGATGGAAATGAGCCACCGCAGCGACGAGTACGTGGCCATCGCCAGCCAGGCCGAACAGGACCTGCGCGACCTGCTCGCCGTGCCCAACGACTACAAGGTGCTGTTCCTCCAGGGCGGCGCCAGCCAGCAGTTCGCCGAGATTCCGCTGAACCTGCTGCCGGAAGACGGCGTGGCCGATTACGTCGAGACCGGCATCTGGTCGAAGAAGGCCATCGAGGAAGCGCGTCGCTACGGGCGCATCAACGTCGCCGCCAGCGCCAAGGCGCACGACTACTTCGCCATCCCGGGGCAGAACGACTGGCAGCTGTCCAAGGGCGCGGCCTACCTGCACTACTGCAGCAACGAGACCATCGGCGGCCTGCAGTTCGACTGGGTGCCGCAGACCGGCGACACCCCACTGGTGGCGGACATGTCCTCGGACATCCTCTCGCGCCCGCTCGACGTCTCGCAGTTCGGCCTGATCTACGCCGGTGCGCAGAAGAACATCGGCCCCAGCGGCCTGGTGGTGGTGATAGTGCGCGAGGACCTGCTCGGCCGCGCCCGCTCCAGTTGCCCGACCATGCTCGACTACAAGGTCTCGGCCGACAACGGCTCGATGTACAACACCCCGGCCACCTATTCCTGGTACCTGTCCGGCCTGGTGTTCCAGTGGCTCAAGGAGCAGGGCGGCGTCGAGGCCATGGAGCGTATCAACCGCGCCAAGAAGGACCTGCTGTACAAGGCCATCGACGGCAGCGATTTCTACAGCAACCCCATCGCCCACAACGCCCGTTCCTGGATGAACGTGCCGTTCCGCCTGGCCGACGAGAAGCTGGACAAGGTCTTCCTCGCCGGCGCCGACGCGCGCGGCCTGCTCAATCTCAAGGGCCATCGCTCGGTGGGCGGCATGCGTGCCTCCATCTACAACGCGGTCGGGATGGATGCGGTCGAGGCGCTGGTGGCCTATATGGCCGAGTTCGAGAAGGAGCATGGCTGAGATGTCCGAGCAGGAACTGCAGGCCCTGCGCCTGCGCATCGACAACCTCGACGAACGCATCCTCGAGCTGATCAGCGACCGCGCGCGCTGCGCCGAAGAAGTGGCGCGGGTGAAGATGAAGGAACTCAAGGAAGGCGAGTCGCCGGTGTTCTACCGCCCCGAGCGCGAGGCCCAGGTGCTCAAGCGCATCATGGAGCGCAACCAGGGCCCGCTGGGTAACGAGGAAATGGCGCGGCTGTTCCGCGAGATCATGTCCTCCTGCCTGGCCCTGGAGAACCCGCTGAAAGTCGCCTATCTCGGTCCCGAAGGCACCTTCAGTCAGGCCGCGGCAATGAAGCATTTCGGCCATGCCGTGATCAGCGTGCCGATGGCGGCCATCGACGAGGTGTTCCGCGAAGTGGCCGCCGGTGCGGTGAACTTCGGCGTGGTGCCGGTGGAGAACTCCACCGAGGGTGCGATCAACCACACCCTCGACAGTTTCCTCGAGCACGACATGGTGATCTGCGGCGAAGTCGAGCTGCGCATCCACCATCACCTGCTAGTCGGCGAGACCACCAAGACCGACAAGATCACCCGTATCTATTCCCACGCCCAGTCCCTGGCGCAGTGCCGCAAGTGGCTGGATGCGCACTACCCGAACGTCGAGCGCGTGGCGGTCTCCAGCAACGCCGACGCCGCCAAGCGGGTCAAGAGCGAGTGGAACAGCGCGGCCATCGCCGGCGACATGGCGGCCAATCTGTACGGCCTGACCAAGCTGGCCGAGAAGATCGAGGACCGTCCGGACAACTCCACGCGCTTTCTCATCATCGGCAGCCAGGAGGTGCCGCCGACCGGCGACGACAAGACCTCGATCATCGTCTCCATGCGCAACAAGCCGGGCGCGCTGCACGAGCTCCTGGTGCCGTTCCACAACAACGGCATCGACCTGACCCGCATCGAAACCCGGCCGTCGCGCAGCGGCAAGTGGACCTACGTGTTCTTCATCGATTTCGTCGGTCACCACCGCGACCCGCTGATCAAGGACGTGCTGGAGAAGATCGGCCAGGAGGCCGTGGCGCTCAAGGTGCTGGGCTCCTATCCGAAGGCGGTGCTGTAACCCCGCGCCCTCGTAGGAGCGGCTTGAGCCGCGATATTGGCGACTGAAGTCGCTCCTGCGAGGCCTGTGGCGCTCGGTCGAGACAATGAGGTTTGTGATGAGTTGCGATTTCCTAGCCCTGGCCCAGCCAGGCGTGCAGAAGCTGTCCCCCTATGTGCCGGGCAAGCCGGTCGACGAGCTGGCCCGCGAGCTGGGTCTGGATCCGGCCGGTATCGTCAAGCTGGCCAGCAACGAGAACCCACTCGGCCCCAGCGCCAAGGTGCTGGCGGCGATCCGTGCCGAACTGGACGAGCTGACCCGTTATCCGGATGGCAATGGCTTCACCCTCAAGACCGCGCTGGCCGCCCGCTACGGCGTGGGCGCGGCGCAGGTCACCCTGGGCAACGGCTCCAACGACATTCTCGAACTGGTCGCCCGCGCCTACCTGGCGCCGGGGCTTAACGCCGTGTTCAGCGACTACGCCTTCGCCGTCTACCCCATCGCCACCCAGGCGGTCGGCGCGCAGGGCAAGGTGGTGCCGGCCAGGGACTACGGCCACGACCTGGACGCCATGCTGGCGGCCATCGACGCCAATACCCGCGTGGTGTTCATCGCCAACCCCAACAACCCGACCGGCACCTGGTTCGGCCCGGCGGCGCTAGACGCTTTCCTGGCCAAGGTGCCGGAGTCGGTGCTGGTGGTGCTGGACGAGGCCTATATCGAATACGCCGAAGGCGATGAGCTGCCGGATGGCCTCGATTACCTGGCCCGCTACCCGAACTTGCTGGTTTCGCGCACCTTCTCCAAGGCCTATGGCCTGGCGGCGTTGCGCGTGGGCTATGCGATCAGCTCGCCGGCCATCGCCGATGTGCTCAACCGCGTGCGCCAGCCGTTCAACGTCAACAGCCTGGCCCTGGCCGCCGCCTGCGCGGCGCTCGCCGATGCCGAGTACCTGGCCGAGAGCCGTCGCCTCAACGATGCCGGCATGCAGCAGTTGCAGGACGGCCTGCGCGCGCTGGGTCTGAGCTGGATTGCCTCGAAGGGCAACTTTATTGCCGTCGACTTCGGTCGCGACACCGCGGCGATCAACCAGGCGCTGCTGCGCGAGGGCGTGATAGTGCGGCCGATGGCCGGCTACCGCATGCCCCATTTCCTGCGCGTATCCATCGGCCTGCCGCAGGAGAACGCGCGCTTCCTCGAGGCCCTGGCCAAGGTGTTGTCGGCGTGACTGTCACCGCAGTGCAATCGAGCGCCCCTAAGATCGGCCGCCTGGTGGTGGTCGGCCTCGGCCTGATTGGCGGCTCCTTCGCCAAGGGCCTGCGCGAGCGCGGCCTGTGCCGCGAGGTGGTGGGCGTCGATCTGGATGCCGAGTCGCGGCGCCTGGCGGTGCAGTTGGGCGTGGTCGATCGCTGCGAGACCGATCTGGCCGCCGCCTGTCAGGGGGCCGATGTGATCCAGCTGGCGGTGCCTATTCTGGCCATGGAGAAGCTGCTGGCCGAGCTGGCCAAGCTCGATCTTGGCGATGCGGTGCTGACCGATGTCGGCAGCGCCAAGGGCAATGTGCTGCGCGCCGCGCGCCTGGCCTTCGCCGGCAAGAAGGTGCGGCTGGTGCCGGGCCATCCCATCGCCGGCTCCGAGCAGAGCGGGGTGGAGGCGGCCAAGGCGACGCTGTTCCGCCGCCACAAGGTCATCCTGACGCCGTGCGAGCACAGCGACGAGGCGGCCCTGGCGCTGGTGGAAGGCCTGTGGCGCGAGCTGGGTGCGGATGTCGAGTCGATGGAGGTGGAGCACCACGATCAGGTGCTCGCCGCCACCAGCCACCTGCCGCACCTGTTGGCCTTCACCTTGGTCGACTCGCTGGCCAAGCGCAGCGAGAACCTGGAGATTTTCCGTTACGCCGCCGGCGGCTTTCGCGACTTCACGCGGATCGCCGGCAGCGATCCGGTGATGTGGCACGATATCTTCCTCGCCAACCGCGAGGCCGTGCTGCGCACCCTGGACACCTTTCGCGACGACCTCGACGCCCTGCGCGACGCGGTCGACGCCGGGGATGGGCATCAACTGCTGGGCGTGTTCACCCGCGCCCGCGTGGCCCGCGAACATTTCAGCAAAATTCTGGCCCGCAGGGCCTATGTGGACGCTATGCACTCGACCGATCTGATTTTCCTGGCAAAACCCGGTAGCAGCCTGTCCGGACGCATTCGCGTGCCCGGCGACAAGTCCATCTCGCACCGCTCGATCATGCTCGGCTCGCTGGCCGAAGGCACCACCGAGGTCGAGGGCTTCCTCGAAGGCGAAGACGCCCTGGCCACCCTGCAGGCCTTCCGTGACATGGGCGTGGTGATCGAAGGCCCGCACCACGGTCGGGTGACCATTCATGGTGTCGGCCTCAATGGCCTGAAGGCGCCGGCCGGCCCGCTGTACATGGGTAACTCCGGCACCTCCATGCGCCTGCTCTCCGGCCTGCTCGCCGCCCAGCCGTTCGACACCACCCTGACCGGCGACGCCTCGCTGTCCAAGCGTCCGATGAACCGCGTGGCCAAGCCGCTGCGTGAAATGGGCGCGGTGATCGAGACCGGCCCGGAAGGGCGTCCGCCGCTGACCATCAAGGGCGGCCAGCGCCTGACCGGCATGGACTACGAGATGCCGATGGCCAGCGCCCAGGTCAAATCCTGCCTGCTGCTGGCCGGCCTGTACGCCGCCGGCAAGACCTCGGTGACCGAGCCGGCGCCGACCCGCGACCACACCGAGCGCATGCTGCGCGGCTTCGGCTACCCGGTCAGCGTGGAGGGCAGCACCGCCACCGTCGAGTCCGGGCACAAGCTCAGCGCCACCCGTATCGAAGTGCCGGCCGATATTTCCTCGGCGGCCTTCTTCCTGGTGGCGGCGAGCATTGCCGAAGGTTCCGAACTGGTGCTGGAGCACGTCGGCATCAACCCGACCCGCACCGGGGTGATCGACATCCTCAAGCTGATGGGCGGCGATATCAGCCTGGAAAACCAGCGCGAGGTGGGCGGCGAGCCGGTGGCCGATATCCGCGTGCGCTCGGCCAAGCTCAAGGGCATCGATATTCCCGAAGACCTGGTGCCGCTGGCCATCGACGAATTCCCGGTGCTGTTCATCGCTGCCGCCGCTGCCTCCGGCCGTACCGTGCTGCGCGGCGCCGAGGAGCTGCGGGTCAAGGAGTCCGACCGTATCCAGGTCATGGCTGACGGTCTGGTCGCCCTGGGCGTGAAGGCCGAGCCGACTCCGGACGGCATCGTCATCGAAGGTGGCGCCATCGGCGGCGGCGAAGTCTGGGCGCACGGCGACCACCGTATCGCCATGTCCTTCAGCGTCGCCTCGCTGCGTGCCAGCGCGCCGATCCGCATTCACGACTGTGCCAACGTCGCCACCTCCTTCCCCAACTTCCTCGCCCTGGCGGCCGAAGTCGGCATCCAGGTGGCCGAAGAGGGCAAGGCATGAACGCCCCGGTGATCACAGTCGACGGGCCGAGCGGTTCCGGCAAGGGCACGCTTTGTGCCCTGCTGGCCAAGCAGCTGGGTTGGAACCTGCTCGACTCCGGTGCGCTGTACCGCCTGCTGGCCTTCGCCGCCGGCAACCACGGCATCGACCTGACCAACGAGGAGGCGCTCAAGCAACTGGCCGCCCACCTCGACGTGCAGTTCACCGGCAAACGCATCGTACTCGAAGGCGAGGAAGTGACCGACGCCATCCGCAACGAACAGATCGGCGCCGGCGCGTCCATGGTCGCCTCGCTGCCGGCGGTGCGCGAGGCGCTGCTGCAGCGCCAGCGCGCCTTCCAGGAGGCGCCGGGGCTGGTGGCTGATGGCCGCGACATGGGCACCGTGGTATTTCCCGATGCGCCGTTGAAGGTCTTCCTCACCGCCAGCGCCGAGGAGCGTGCGCGTCGCCGCTACTTGCAGTTGAAGGCCAAGGGCGATGATGTTAATCTCGCGAGTCTTCTCGACGAGATTCGGGCGCGCGACGAGCGCGATACCCAGCGCGCGGTGGCACCGCTCAAGCCGGCTGCCGACGCAATCCTGCTGGATTCCACCGAGCTGTCCATCGAGCAAGTGTTAGAGCGCATTCTGCGCGAGGTCGCCGATCGCGATCTCGCCGGGTAAGAGCCACAGCTGCCTAAGCTGACCGGCTCGCAAGGAGGCATGCGGGAGACCAGTCCTAGTCCCGCAGGCCTCTTTTTACATGAACGAACCCACATTGTCTGGAGTGTGGTTTGGGCGAATCCCCGCCCTTGACAACAGGAATCAACATGAGCGAAAGCTTTGCAGAACTTTTTGAAGAAAGCCTGAAATCCCTCGACATGCAGCCGGGCGCCATCATCACCGGCATCGTCGTCGACATCGACGGTGACTGGGTTACCGTCCATGCCGGTCTGAAGTCCGAGGGCGTCATCCCGCTCGACCAGTTCTTCAACGAACAAGGCGAGCTGACCATCAAGGTCGGTGACGAAGTCCACGTTGCGCTGGACGCGGTTGAAGATGGCTTCGGTGAAACCAAGCTGTCCCGCGAGAAAGCCAAGCGCGCTGAGTCCTGGCTGGTTCTGGAAGCTGCGTTCAACGCTGAAGAAGTGGTCAAGGGCGTTATCAACGGTAAGGTCAAAGGCGGCTTCACCGTTGACGTCAACGGCATCCGCGCGTTCCTGCCGGGTTCCCTGGTCGATGTCCGTCCGGTGCGTGATACCACTCACCTGGAAGGCAAAGAGCTCGAGTTCAAGGTCATCAAGCTGGACCAGAAGCGCAACAACGTTGTCGTTTCCCGCCGCAGCGTGCTGGAAGCCGAGAACAGCGCCGAGCGCGAAGCCCTGCTGGAATCCCTGCAGGAAGGTCAGCAGGTCAAAGGTATCGTCAAGAACCTCACCGACTACGGCGCCTTCGTGGACCTGGGCGGCGTAGACGGCCTGCTGCACATCACCGACATGGCCTGGAAGCGCATCAAGCACCCGTCCGAGATCGTCAACGTTGGCGACGAGATCGACGTCAAAGTCCTGAAGTACGACCGCGAGCGCAACCGTGTCTCCCTGGGTCTGAAGCAGCTGGGCGAAGATCCGTGGGTTGCCATCAAGGCCCGTTACCCGGAAAACACCCGCGTCATGGCCCGCGTCACCAACCTCACCGACTACGGCTGCTTCGCCGAGCTGGAAGAAGGCGTGGAAGGCCTGGTACACGTGTCCGAAATGGACTGGACCAACAAGAACATCCACCCGTCGAAAGTCGTTAACGTCGGCGACGAAGTGGAAGTCATGGTTCTGGACATCGACGAAGAGCGTCGTCGTATCTCCCTGGGTATCAAGCAGTGCAAGACCAACCCGTGGGAAGACTTCTCCGGTCAGTTCAACAAGGGTGACAAGATCTCCGGCACCATCAAGTCGATCACCGATTTCGGTATCTTCATTGGTCTGGACGGCGGCATCGACGGCCTGGTTCACCTGTCCGACATCTCCTGGAACGAAGCCGGCGAAGAAGCCGTGCGTCGCTTCAAGAAGGGCGACGAGCTGGAAACCGTCATCCTATCGGTTGACCCGGAGCGCGAGCGCATCTCCCTGGGTATCAAGCAGCTGGAAGACGATCCGTTCAGCAACTACGTCTCGATCAACGACAAGGGCACCATCGTCCGCGGCGTCGTGAAGGAAGTGGATGCCAAGGGCGCCATCATCGACCTGGGCAACGAGATCGAAGCTACCCTGAAAGCCTCCGAAATCAGCCGTGACCGCGTTGAAGACGCGCGCAACGTCCTGAAAGAAGGCGACGAAGTCGAAGCCAAGATCATCAGCGTCGACCGCAAGTCCCGCGTTATCAGCCTGTCCATCAAGTCGAAAGACGTCGAGGACGAGAAGGACGCGATGAAGGAACTGCGTAACAAGCAAGACGTTGAAAGCACCGGCCCGACCACCATCGGTGATCTGATCCGTGCTCAGATGGAAAACCAGAACTAAGTTCGGGTAACTCCATCAAGAAAAGGGCGACCCTCGGGTCGCCCTTTTTGTTTCTCGCCTTCCTGAATCTCGCCACTGTCGAGATGGATTTACCCGCAAGCCTCGCGCGTGAAGCGCCATGGCTGTGGGGTAGGGCGGAAGCGTTTTTCGCCGGCATGCGTAAAAAGGTGTGGTAGATGCCCGATGCCGCCATGGCCCGCGCGGCGTTGCCGAGCAAGGGCTTGCGCGCATGCGCTCGGCGATATAAGGCGATCACTCCCCAGATTGCGCTAACACCTTGTTTTTTAGGCTGTTCAAATGCTGATCAGCATGCTAAAACCACTCTATCGAGTGATCTAGCCGCTTGAAAAAGAAGGGAAAACCATGACCAAGTCGGAGTTGATCGAAAGAATTGTCACCCACCAAGGTCAGCTGTCCTCCAAGGATGTCGAGCTGGCCATCAAGACCATGCTGGAACAAATGTCCCAGGCATTGGCCACTGGCGACCGCATCGAAATTCGCGGCTTCGGCAGTTTCTCTCTCCACTACCGCGCCCCGCGCGTGGGTCGCAACCCGAAAACCGGCCAGTCGGTGCGCCTGGACGGCAAGTTCGTGCCGCATTTCAAGCCAGGCAAAGAGCTGCGTGATCGGGTTAACGAAGATGAGTAAGTCGAGGTTGACCGATAAGTCAGCACAAATCGTCGACTGGCTCACATTTTGTCAAGACTTGTATTCATCTGCTGTGATGGCACAATGCCTCGAAATTTGATGCGGCAATGAGGCGGCGCGTGTCTTTCCTCTCTATGGGGAGGCGGTGTCGGCTGTTGTGGGGCAACAACAAAAATAACAAGGATGTTGTCTCGTCGCCGCTTGTCTCACAGCAGATGGATGCTCTTAGTGAACGCAATTGCCCCTGTGGTTTCCCAGTCAGCGAGTGACGAAATCGATCTGGCGGAATTGTTCCGCTCAATCTGGCAACAAAAAACGTTGATCATGCTGGTGACTCTGTTGAGTGGCCTGCTGGCCGCCGCATACGCCTTTCTGGCGACGCCGGAATATCAAATACAAAGTGTACTGCGCCCTGCGCAAATAAAAGACTTGGACGCTTTGAACCGTACAGGTGTGTACAAGCTGAGTCCAGATCAGGCGATGCAGCGTGTAGGGGTAGCGCTGGATTCGTATGAGCGGCGGCTGGAGTTCTTCCGTGCCAACCAGGGGCTATTCGAGGAGCTGCGCGAGCCCAATCGTACGCTGGAGCAGACTTTCGAGAGCTTCAACCGCGATGCATTCAAGATGCTCCAGCCCGATCCTAAGAAGGCCGATAACCTCAGTTCATTCGTGGGCATCCAGCTCACTTACCCGAGCGGGGTTGATGGCGTTGCTTTGCTCAATGGTCTAGTCGAGTACTCCCTGGAGTCGGAGCGTGAACGCATCGAGGCCGATCTCAGTGTCGTCATACAGAACCGTCTCGACCATCTGGAGCGCAGAATTGCCGCTGCGCGGGCTAGTTACGACGCGGACAAGGAGGCCCGGATCGCCAAGCTGCTTGAGGCTGACAACCTGAAGCGCGCCGAATTGCTGGATGAACTCAAGGCGTTGCGCCAGCAGCTTAAAACCCGTCGTGACAACCGTGTTGCTCAGCTGGACGAGGCTATTCGAATCGCCAGATCGCTTGGTATTCGCAAGCCGACTACGCCTTCTGCCTTGGGCGAGGGGGAGCGTGGTGCACAAGGCAGCGTGATTCGCACCGAGGTCAACAACCAGCAGATTCCGCTCTATTTCATGGGTAGCGAGGCGCTGGAGGCCGAGCGTGACACCCTGCTGCAGCGCCGCTCGGACGACTTTACCGAGCCTCGCATCGCGCAGATTGCCGCAGAGCTGCACTTGCTGGCGCAGAATCGCCAGGTCGAGATTCTCCAGAAGCGAGAGAATGAAGATCTCTTCCTCAAGAATCTGGCCGCCTGGCGTGAGGAGGCCGCGACCCTGCGTAACCTTTCCGTCGATGTCACAAACCTCAAGTTGGTGACCGTGGATCAAGTGGCAATCGACCCGCTGAAGCCGATCAAACCCAAAAAGGCGCTGACTCTGGCGCTCGGCCTGGTTCTTGGTGGCATGCTTGGGCTGTTCATGGCCTTGCTGCGCAACCTGATGAGTGGAGCGCAGTCGCAACGCCAGTATGGCCAGGTCGCCGGAGCTTTTTGATCGAGCATGCCTGGTTGGAGCTCGGAGGGGTTTATCGTGCCTGAAGGCAATTTTCAGGTTCGTCTAAGGAAACTCTGAAATATCCGTCATTCCCGCGCAGGCGGGAATCCAGAACGTGCATAGTCCTTGGGCTTCCGCTTTCGCGGGAGTGACGATAGAGGGTTTTCTAAGAACTTCCCTAATCGCTTTGTTGTGGCAATTTGTCGATATGTAAAAAACAGTCCGAGCGGGTAATATGGGGCGCCAGCTTGGGGCAAGCGGTCGGTGTTGGCCATGAAGGTGTTTCGGTCACCGGATCGACATTCAGGCAACACCATGCAGTTCGGGGCGTCGCTGTTAATTGTCATGCGCCCCTTGGGGCGTGATCAGTTCGGCATCCTCGGCCAATAGGCATGCTGCCGCGACTGCACGTATCTACCGCGGCCATCTCAGATTGTTAACGGACTAACACGAACCAACGCCATGGAACATCCCAACATAGTGCATCACGGCGCCGTTTCCGGCGTGACGGGCTCCTGCCATCAGTTGCAGATGGATGCCGAGCACGCGCTTCTGGTCGATTGTGGCTTGTTTCAGGGGGCTGAGACCTCGCCCGAAGGTCGGGCCGGGGCCGGTCGTCTCGATATCGATTTCTCCCTGGCGGGTATCAGGGCGCTGATCGCCACTCATGTGCATATCGATCACGTCGGGCGTATTCCCTACCTGCTGGCCGCAGGATTCAAGGGCCCCATCCTCTGCAGCGAACCTTCGGCGAAACTCCTGCCCATCGTGCTGGAGGATGCCTTCAAGCTCGGCTTCAGCCGCGATCAGGCCAAGGTGGAGCGTTACCTCAAGCTGATCGAGCAACGCATCGTCGCCTTGCCTTACAAAACCTGGTTCAACCTGGTCGATAGCGCGCAGCTGACGGCGCGGATTCGCCTGCAGCGCGCCGGCCACATCCTCGGCTCGGCCTATGTCGAAGTAGACCTGCACTACCCCCTGACGGGCGAGCGCAATCGCGTGGTGTTCTCCGGCGACCTGGGTGCGCCCCACGCACCGATACTGCCGGCGCCGAAGGCGCCCCAGCGTGCCGATATCCTGGTCATCGAAAGTACCTATGGCGATCGTCTGCACGAAGACCGCCGCAATCGCCGCAAACGCCTCGAACAGGTGCTCGAGCAAGCCCTGGCCGACCGGGGCACGGTGCTGATTCCGGCCTTCAGCATCGGCCGTACCCAGGAGCTGCTCTACGAACTGGAAGAGATCCTGCATCGCAGGGCGTCCAGCAAGCGGGCGCCTGTAAATGGCATCGACTGGCACAATCTACCCATCATTCTCGACTCGCCCCTGGCGAGCCGTTTCACCCGCGTCTACCGGGAACTTGAACCCTTTTGGGATGCCGAAGCGCTGGCACGAGTCAGAAGTGGGCGTAAACCGCTGGCCTTCGACAACCTGCTGACGGTGGACAGTCATCAGGCTCACCTGGCCATGGTCAAGCGCCTGGTGCAAACGGCGCAGCCGGCCATCGTCATCGCCGGTAACGGCATGTGCTCCAGCGGTCGCATCGTCAACTACCTCAAGGCCATGCTCGGCGATGCCAGGCACAACGTTCTGTTTGTCGGCTACCAGGCCGACGGTACGGTCGGGAGGCAGATCCAGCGCTTCGGATCGCGAGGTGGATTCGTGGTAATGGACGGACAGCCCTATGACATTCGGGCGCAAATTCATACCATAGGCGGCTATTCGGCCCATGCCGACCAGAATGGATTGCTCGGATTCGTTACTCGGATGCGCCATTGGCCGTCAGAGATTCGGATCGTGCATGGCGATCCGGCGGTCAAGCAGGTGCTGGCAGATGCATTGCGACGGGGTTACAGCCAGAGAAGTCGCGCCGTGGAGGTTGTAATACCCTAGAGTCCCCGCTCGTTACGGGGCGCAGCGGCATCGCAGAGTGCCTCGCTCGTTAACCCTGATTATCTAGAGCCCGGTCGGTTGCAAACCAAGAGAGGTTGCCGCCGTGGCCTGAGCCAATGTCAAGAAGAAGTGGAGCCCAAGTTGAACCCCAATTCCCCGGCTAACCCAAGCAATGAGCAAGATGAAATCGATCTGATTGAGTTGTTCCAAGGCCTCTGGGCGCAGAAATGGCTGATTGCCGCTTTCACGGCAGTTGCAGTGGCTGGCGCTGCGGCCTTTGCCTTTCTCAGTACACCGACCTATGAGGCCAGATCGGGGGTGTTGTCGCCACGTCTGAGTGATATCGCCGGCTACAATCTGGGGCGTAGCGAAGCCAAGCTGGCTGAGTTCAAGGTTGGGGACGTTTATGCGGTGTTCAAGCGCAACCTGCTTTCCGATGGGGTCAAGCGCGAACTTTTTCTGGGTGCCTATTTACCCAGTTTGAGCGAAGCGGAAGCCGGCGGAGCTCAGGATCGGCTTTGGGTCAGATTCAGCAATCTGCTAGCGGTGCGAGCTCCGGATACCAAAAACAACCCGGACTATTTCACCATCACGGTGCAGCATGAGGATCCGCAAACTGCCGCTGACTGGGCCAATCGCTACGTAAGTATGGTGGTGGAAAAAACCGAGGTCGAAATGAAGGCCAACCTGTTGGCCGAGATCGGCACCAAGGCGCAGTCCATCGAACGGCAGATCGAGGTGCTACGTACCAGTGCGCAGAAGCGCCGGGAGGACCGCATTACTCGTTTGCGTGAGGCCCAGCAGGTTGCAGAGGCTGTCGGCATCGATGCTCCCCAGGTCACGACCGGCAAGACCTCATCTGACGGCGATCTGGCCGAGTTCATGGATGGTAACTTGATGTATATGCGTGGTGCCAAGGCCATACGTGCCGAGTTGACCGTGCTGGAGCAGCGCAAGAATGATGACCCCTTTATCCCCGAGTTGCGCGGGCTGGAGAGTCAGTTGGAGTTTCTCAAGCGTGTAGACGTCAACCCTGACAACGTTTCGGTATATACCCTGGACAGCAGTGCCGAAGTGCCGCAGACACCGATCAAGCCGAAGAAGGTGCTGATTCTGGCGCTGGGGTTGGTGCTGGGCGGGATGCTTGGTGTTTTTGTCGCGTTGATTCGATCCATGCTATCTAAGCGGGGTGTGAGGCCGAACTAACAGTGGTAGAAGGTACGGCTCTTATTGCCGAGAAATGATTTCCTTTATAACTCGCTTTCGGTTTTTCCGCGGGCTAGTAGTACCTATCATTTATATTCAATGAGCTATGGTTGGTTTATGTATAAAGCAGCGATTGAGCGTTATAAGACCAAGGAAGCAGTGATTGGTATTGTCGGCTTAGGCTATGTTGGTTTGCCGCTGATGCTGCGTTACAACGCGATTGGTTTTAATGTTCTTGGTATCGACATTGACGAGGCTAAAGTCACGAAGCTCAACGCTGGCGAAAGCTATATCGAGCATATTCCTGCTGAGAAAATCCTGGCTGCACGTGCTAGTGGATTCGCTGCTACTAGCGATTTCAGTCGTGTCGCTGAATGTGATGCTTTGATTCTTTGTGTTCCGACTCCGCTGAACAAGTACCGCGAGCCGGACATGAGCTTTGTAATCAACACGACCGAGGCACTCAAGCCATATTTGCGCGCAGGTCAAGTTGTTTCACTGGAGAGCACCACTTACCCGGGTACTACGGAAGAGGAACTCTTACCGCGTGTGCAAGAGGGTGGCCTGGTGGTAGGGGAAAGTATCTTCCTCGTCTATTCGCCTGAGCGGGAAGATCCGGGCAATCCAAATTTTGAAACGCGTACTATTCCCAAAGTTATTGGTGGTCATACACCAGCGTGCCTGGAAGTTGGTATTGCGTTGTACGAGCAGGCGATTGATCAGGTGGTGCCGGTAAGCTCGACGAAAGCAGCAGAAATGACCAAGCTGCTGGAGAATATTCATCGTGCAGTCAATATTGGTCTGGTCAATGAGATGAAGGTCGTTGCTGACCGGATGGGCATTGATATTTTCGAGGTGGTGGATGCAGCAGCAACCAAGCCGTTCGGTTTCACCGCCTACTACCCGGGGCCGGGCCTAGGGGGGCATTGCATTCCCATCGATCCCTTCTATCTGACCTGGAAGGCTCGTGAATATGGTCTGCACACCCGTTTCATTGAACTGTCCGGTGAGGTCAATCAGGCGATGCCGGAGTATGTCCTGAGCAAGTTGATGGACGGGCTTAATGACAGTGGCAAGGCGCTCAAGGGGAGCCGAGTCTTAGTGCTGGGCATCGCCTACAAAAAGAATGTGGATGATATGCGCGAATCTCCCTCTGTGGAGATCATGGAACTGATCGAAGCTAAGGGAGGGCTTGTCGCCTACAGTGACCCCCATGTGCCGGTCTTCCCGAAAATGCGCGAACACCATTTCGAGCTGAGCAGCGAGGCATTGACGGTAGAAAACCTGGCCAGCTTTGATGCGGTGGTGCTAGCCACTGATCACGACAAGTTCGACTATGAGCTGATCAAGCAGCATGCCCGCCTGATCGTTGACAGCCGTGGTAAATACCGTAGTCCGGCCGAGCACATCATCAAGGCCTGATTGGTCGCCATGCAGTTCCTGCCCTGCGAGGCTCTAGTGCTTAGTAGGGCGACTGTTTCATAAGGAATATCCATGAAGAATTTCGCCCTGATCGGCGCAGCCGGTTACATCGCCCCCCGTCACATGCGGGCTATCAAGGACACCGGCAATGTGCTGGTTTCTGCCTACGACATTAACGACTCAGTCGGTATCATCGACAGCATCTCTCCCCAAAGCGAGTTCTTCACCGAGTTTGAGCGTTTTCTTGAGCACGCTCACCGTATCAAGCGTGACCCGGCAACCGCACTCGATTATGCATCTATCTGTACGCCGAATTACCTACACCATGCCCACATTGCCGCAGGTCTGCGCTTGGGATGTGATGTGATTTGCGAAAAACCATTAGTGCCAACGCCGGAAGTCTTGGATGAGCTGACGCTGATCGAACGAGAAACCGGTAAGCGCGTCTACAATATTCTACAGTTGCGCCATCATCAGGCGATTCTCGACCTGAAAAGTAAGGTTGCCCGTGAAAACGCTAGCCATAAGTACGACGTTGAGCTGACCTACGTCACCAGTCGCGGAAAGTGGTATATGGAGAGCTGGAAAGGCGATCCGCGTAAATCCTTCGGCGTTGCAACCAATATTGGTGTGCATTTTTACGACATGCTGCATTTCATCTTCGGCAAGCTGCAGCGTAACGTGGTGCATTTTTCCGCTGAGAACAAAGCCGCCGGTTACCTAGAGTATGAGAAGGCTCGGGTCCGCTGGTTCCTATCGATTGATGCGAATGACTTGCCTGATTCGGTAAAAGGCAAGAAACCTACTTACCGTTCCATCACCGTTAACGGTGAGGAAATGGAATTCTCTGAAGGCTTTACGGACCTGCATACCACCAGTTATCAGGAAATACTCGCGGGCCGTGGCTATGGCATCGATGACGCTCGGCATTGTGTGGAAACTGTCAACACGATCCGCTCCAACGCTGTCATTGGTGCTCAGAACGATGAAGGCCATCCATTTCTCAAGAACCTGAGTTACTGAGGCGTCCATGGGCTATCAGGTACATCCATCCGCCATTATCGATGAGGGCGCCCAGATCGGCGATGGTTCGCGGATTTGGCACTTCGTGCATGTCTGCGGCGGTGCGCGCATTGGCAAGAGCGTGTCACTGGGTCAGAACGTATTCGTTGGCAATAAAGTGGTAATTGGTGACCACTGCAAAGTACAGAATAACGTTTCGGTCTACGACAACGTGACCCTTGAAGAAGGAGTGTTTTGCGGACCGAGCATGGTATTCACTAACGTCTACAACCCACGATCACTGATTGAGCGCAAGAACCAATACCGCGATACCTTGGTGCAGCAAGGCGCAACACTTGGCGCCAACTGCACCATCGTCTGTGGCGTAACCATTGGCGCATTTGCTTTTGTCGGGGCAGGGGCGGTGGTTAACAAGGATGTACCTGCTTATGCATTGATGGTCGGAGTTCCGGCGCGCCAAATCGGCTGGATGAGCGAGTTCGGTGAGCAACTGGAGCTACCCATTTCCGGAGAAGGGCAGGTTGTTTGTCCGCACACTGGCTCATGCTATGTGTTGAGTGGCAATAGACTGAACAAAATGGATGCGCAGTGAAAATGATTGAATTCATCGACCTGAAGGCTCAACAAGCCCGTATCAAGGACAAGATTGATGCTGGTATCCAGCGGGTCTTGGCTCATGGCCAGTACATCCTTGGTCCGGAAGTTGCGGAGTTGGAGGAGAAGCTTGCGGCCTTTACTGGTTCCAAGCATTGCATTACCTGCGCCAATGGCACCGATGCTTTGCAGATCGCACAGATGGCGTTAGGGATTGGCCCCGGAGATGAGGTCATTACCCCTGGATTCACTTATATAGCTACCGCCGAGACAGTGGCCTTGTTGGGCGCAAAGCCAGTCTATGTGGATATTGATCCCCGAACATATAACCTCGATCCGATGTTATTGGAAGCAGCCATCACTCCGCGGACTAAGGCAATTATCCCGGTATCTCTCTATGGTCAGTGCGCCGACTTCGATTCTATCAACGCTATTGCCGCCAAATACGGTATCCCGGTAATCGAAGATGCTGCACAGAGCTTTGGCGCCACATACAAGGGCAAGCGTTCTTGTAACCTGACCACTATTGCTTGCACCAGCTTCTTCCCTAGCAAGCCCTTGGGTTGTTATGGCGACGGCGGTGCGATTTTCACCAATGACGATGAGTTGGCAAAAGTGCTGCGCCAGATCGCTCGGCATGGCCAGGATCGCCGCTATCACCATATCCGAGTGGGAGTGAATAGCCGTTTGGACACCCTGCAGGCTGCCATTCTGTTGTCCAAGCTGGATATCTTCGAAGACGAAATTGCTCTGCGCCAGCAGGTTGCAGCTCGCTACAACGAGCTATTGGCACCTGGCAGGGCTGATGGCCTTGCGAGCAGGGCTTCTGGCATCATTGCCATCCCCCACATCGAACCTCACAACACAAGTGCTTACGCCCAGTACACCATTCGTGTCCGTGATCGGGAGGTCGTTCAGGAACATCTGAACAAGGTCGGCATCCCCACTGCTGTGCATTACCCGATTCCGTTGAATAAACAGCCGGCTGTGGCTGATAGGGCTGCTAGTTTGCCGATAGGTGATGAAGTGGCAGAACAGGTGATGAGTCTGCCTATGCATCCATATATGGATGCTGAAGTGGTCGAGAAAATCGTGCAGAGCCTGGTTAAATAGAATGAAGATTATCGTAACGGGTGGTGCTGGTTTCATCGGTTCGGCGGTCATCCGCCACATTATTCGTAACACCGACGACACTGTGGTCAACCTCGACAAATTGACCTATGCGGGAAATCTTGAATCGCTGGTCGATGTAAGCGACAGCGAACGTTATGTTTTTGAAAGAGTAGATATTTGCGACCGTGCTGCGCTAGAGCGTGTGTTTCGCGAGCAGCAACCCGATGCGGTAATGCATCTGGCTGCAGAGTCCCATGTCGATCGTTCAATCGACGGGCCGGCTGCTTTCATCGAAACCAACATCGTCGGCACCTACACGCTTCTGGATGTCTCTCGCCATTACTGGCAAGGTCTGGATGAAGCGCGCAAGGCGGCTTTCCGCTTCCACCACATCTCAACTGATGAGGTGTACGGTGACCTGGAAGACCCCGAAGAGCTGTTCACCGAAATCACTCCTTATGCCCCGAGTTCACCCTACTCGGCAAGCAAGGCCAGTTCCGACCACTTGGTGCGCGCTTGGCGTCGTACCTACGGTCTACCGACGTTGGTTACCAACTGCTCGAACAACTACGGGCCGTATCACTTTCCTGAAAAGCTCATCCCGCTGATGATCCTCAATGCCTTGGAGGGCAAGGCACTACCGGTTTACGGCAAAGGTAATCAAGTGCGCGACTGGCTCTATGTGGAGGACCACGCCCGTGCCTTGTACAGAGTGGTGACCGGGGGCAAAGTGGGGGAGACTTACAATATCGGTGGTCACAACGAGAAGCAGAACATCGAGGTCGTGCATACCCTTTGCGAATTACTCGATGAATTATGCCCCGACTCACCGTATTGCCCGCACGCCTCATTGATCACACATGTTCAGGATCGCCCTGGCCACGATCTGCGTTACGCCATCGATGCTAGCAAGATCCAGCGAGATTTGGGCTGGACGCCAGAGGAAACCTTCAAATCGGGCATTCGCAAAACTGTCGAGTGGTACCTGAAGAATCTGGAATGGTGTCGTCGCGTGCAAGACGGTAGTTATCAACGCGAACGCCTAGGCGTCTCGGCATGAGGACTGGCAACTTATGAAAGGTATTATTCTCGCCGGGGGTTCGGGTAGCCGGCTGTATCCTATTACCAAAGGTGTGTCCAAGCAGTTACTGCCGATCTACGACAAACCTATGGTGTATTACCCGCTGTCAGTACTTATGCTCGCCGGCATTCGTGACATCCTGTTGATCAGCACTCCGGATGACATTGGTGGTTTTCAGCGCCTGCTTGGTGATGGCAGTGAATCCGGTATTCGGCTCAGCTACGCCGTACAGCAAAGCCCTGATGGACTGGCGCAAGCGTTCATCATTGGCGAAGAGTTCATTGGTAGCGATTCGGTATGCCTGGTGCTGGGCGACAATATCTTCTACGGACAGGGATTTGGTCCTTTACTGCGCGATGCAGCCAGCCGTAGCAAAGGTGCGACCGTGTTCGGTTACCACGTCAAGGATCCAGAGCGTTTTGGTGTGGTCGAGTTCGATGCCGATAAACGTGCCATTTCCATCGAGGAAAAGCCGCTTAAGCCCAAGTCTAACTATGCAGTGACTGGCCTGTATTTCTATGACAACGACGTAGTCGAGATCGCCAAACAGGTAAAACCTTCTGATCGCGGTGAGTTGGAAATCACCAGTGTCAACCAGGCCTATTTAGAGCGTGGTGATCTAAGCGTCCAACTACTCGGACGCGGTTTCGCTTGGCTCGACACTGGTACTCATGAAAGCCTGCTAGAAGCCAGTCATTTTGTCGAAACTATCGAAACACGGCAGGGTTACAAGATCGCATGCTTGGAAGAAATCGCTTTCTATAATGGCTGGCTGAATGCCGACGAGTTGCGGAAAATCGGCCGGGCTTTAAGTAAGAACAGTTACGGTCGATATCTGTTGTCCTTGATAAAATGAAGATTGTTCATATAGCAGCTCCTCAAACCTTCACAACGTCATTCTTTCGCCTTGTTGAGAAGGAATTTGAGCATGCGCAGCATTTCATACTGAGTCATGCAGCGACTGATGAGTGGTCCGAAGATTTGAAAATAAAAAACAAAAACTTAGCCGGGCTTAGCTGGTTCTTGGAGTTTATTTGGTCTTTGTATCGCGCAGATAGAGTAATCATTCATGGCCTCTTTGATCGTTATGTAATAATTCTGTTGGCCTTGCAGCCTTGGCTTTTGAAAAAAAGCTACTGGATGATCTGGGGGGCAGATTTATATGCCTATGAGACTGGTCCTCGGAGTTGGAAGTGGAAGCTAAAAGAGTTTTTTCGACGTCCTGTGATTAAGAATATGGGCCACTTGGTTACCTATGTAGACGGTGATGTAGAATTGGCGCGTAATTGGTATAGGGCTACAGGTAAATACCATGAGTGCATTATGTATACCAGTAATATATATCGTGAGTACGCTGTAAAAGGCGAGGCGCATGAGTTGATCAATATTCAGGTCGGTAACTCGGCAGACCCAAGTAATAATCATCTCGAAATTTTTGAGAGGCTCGCTCCGTTTCGCAATCAAGAAATTGCAATTTATGTACCTTTGGCCTATGGAAGCCGGGAGTATGCTCAGTCAGTAATCAGCGCGGGGAGAGATCGGTTTGGTGTTAAATTCAAACCTCTAACCGACTTTATGCCGTTTGATCAATATTTGGATTTTCTTGGGAAAATTGATATTGCCATTTTCAATCACAAGCGCCAACAGGCTATGGGTAATATCATAACCCTCTTAGGGTTAGGTAAGAAGGTTTATATGAGAAGTGATATTACCCCTTGGCTCATGTTTAAAAGAAAAGGGGTGAAGGTTTATGAAAGCTCGGAAATTGAACTGAGTTTGATGGACGAGCGCTCCATGAGGCATAATCAGGAAGCAATAAGAGCTAATTTCTCAGAGAAATTAATAGTTGATCAGCTGAAAAAAATATTTGAGGCGTAAATTCATGGCTTACTACTCAGATGAGCAGCTCAATCAGATGGGTTTTCGATATCTTGGCAGAAATGTCAAGGTCAGCGATAAAGCAAGTATCTATAATGTCGATCAAATTGAGATTGGTGATAATTCCAGGATTGACGACTTTTGTGTCATATCAGGCAGGGTTCGAATTGGTAAGTTTTGCCACATAACGCCCATGTGTCTGGTGGCTGGCGGAACTCCCGGTATATTCTTTTCTGATTTTTGCACGCTAGCATATGGGGTAAAAGTATTTTCCCAGTCAGATGATTATAGTGGCACGACACTGACCAACTCTTTGGTTCCCCGTAAGTTTAAGAGGGAAATTTTCGAGGAAGTGACATTTGGTAAGCACGTCATCGTTGGTGCTGGCTCTATAATATTTCCAGGGGTTCATGTTGCTGAAGGTTGCTCTGTTGGCGCTATGACATTGGTCAACAAAAGTACCTTGCCGTGGGGGGTCTATGTAGGTAATCCGGCACGCCGGGTCAAAGAAAGAAAGCAAGATCTACTTGCGCTGGAACAAAAATTTCTAGAAGAGATTTCCAATGATCCCATTTAACAAACCGCCCTACACCGGTAACGAAGATCAGTATGTGCTTGCTGCTATGCGCAGCCCGAAAATCTCGGGCGATGGAGAGTTCAGCAAGCGCTGCCAGGCATGGTTTGAGGAGAGGTTAGGATGCAAAAAAGCACTTCTGACGCCTTCCTGCACGCACGCGCTAGAGATGGCAGCTTTACTTATCGATGTGCAAGCTGGTGATGAAATCATCATGCCAAGCTACACGTTTGTCAGTACAGCAAATGCCTTTGTCTTGCGTGGTGCGAAGATCGTTTTCGTCGATATTCGCCCGGATACTATGAATATTGATGAAAGCCTGATCGAAGCGGCGATTACATCTAAGACCAAAGCCATCGTGCCTGTCCACTATGCGGGCGTAGCCTGTGAGATGGACGCCATCATGGACATAGCCTCCCGTTACCAGCTCTTTGTCATTGAAGATGCTGCTCAAGGCATGATGGCTACTTACAAAGGCCGTCCGTTGGGCAGTATCGGTCATATGGGGGCTTTCAGTTTCCACGAAACCAAGAACTACACCAGCGGCGGCGAAGGTGGCCTACTGATTATCAACGATGAACGCTTTATAAATCGCGCTGAAATCATCCGGGAAAAAGGCACTAACCGCAGTCAGTTTTTCCGCGGCATGATAGACAAATACAGCTGGGTCGATATTGGTAGCAGTTATCTGCCCTGTGATATTCAAGCAGCCTTCCTGTGGGGGCAATTAGAGAAGTCTGAGGAAGTCAATCAGAACCGTTTGCAGCTTTGGAGTGCATATTACGATGCACTACTTCCATTAGCTATTGATGGAAAGATCACGTTGCCGTCAATGCCGGAAGGCTGTGTTCATAATGCGCATATGTTCTATTTAAAGGTTAGCAGCCTTGATGAGCGAGCACTCTTTCTTGAGAGTTTGAAAAGGCGTGGCGTGCATAGTGTTTTTCATTATGTCCCGCTACATTCAGCTATTGCCGGCCCGCAGTTCAGTCGGTTTCACGGTGAGGATCGCTATACAACCAAGGACAGTGAGCGTTTGATTCGCCTGCCTATTTGGTATGGTATGCAAGCGCGTGAAAGAGAGCAGGTCATTGACTCGGTCCTAGAGTTTTTCGCTTGAACGCAAAGAAAGTTGCCTCTTTTGCCGTTGGTCCCATCGGAGGGGCCGCTTTAGGCTTTATCACACTACCAATTATTACCTGGTTTTATTCGGCTGAGGATATCGGCCGGATTGCCATGTTACAGGTGGTTTCCAGTTTCTGCGTCCTGCTATTCAGTCTAGGTCTGGATCAGGCGTATGTCCGTGACTACCACGAATCGGTACATAAGCCCGCGCTATTCAAGGCTGCCTTGTTACCGGGCTTGCTACTACTTGCTATGGGCTTGACGTTTTGCTTTGTAGTGCCTGATTTTATTTCGCAAGCTCTCTTTTCCGTGGGCAGTGTACTGATCAGTGTTCTGGTTGCGTTGTGTTTTGGGGCCACGTTTGTTTCGCGTTTTCTGTCCTTGATCTTGCGCATGCAGGAAAAGGGCTTGGCATTTTCGATGAGCCAAGTTTTGCCTAAGTTACTTTTTCTTTCTGTGATCGGTGTTTACATCCTCTTTTCATTTGGCTTTGATTTTCTCTATCTGGTAATTGCTCAGACGCTTTCAGTTGTGGCTGTTACCCTGGTTTATGGCTGGAATACTCGTCAGGAGTGGTTGGCAGCATTAAGTCAAAAAATTGATACAGAAAAGCTGAAATCCATGCTGCGCTTTGGCGCGCCTCTGATAATGGGGGGAGTGGCGTTTTGGGGGTTGACGGCTATGGATAAGGTTTTTTTGCGTAGTTTCTCCACTTTCGAAGAATTGGGTATCTATTCAGTGGCGTCCAGCTTTGCCGCCGCCGCTGTCATTTTGCAGAGCATCTTCTCGACCGTCTGGGCACCAACGGTCTACAAATGGGCTGCACAAGGTATCAATACCGAACAGATAGATCAGATTACGGAGTACGTATTGGTTGCAGTGGTTACTCTATTCTCGCTGGCCGGGTTCTTTTCCTGGATCATCACCTATTTGTTACCGCCCTCGTATGCAAGCGTTCAATATGTTCTTGTGGCCTGCATGGCTTACCCGTTGTTCTACACTCTTGCAGAGGCAACGGGGGTCGGCTTGGGTATTGCTCGGAAAAGCACCTATGCGATGATGGCTTCGATTATCGCAGTTATGGTCAATCTAGTTGGCAATTATTTTCTTGTCCCTATATATGGAGCATCTGGCGCGGCCATATCGACGGCCTTTGCTTTTTGGATTTTCTTTGTTGCTCGTACAGAACTATCAAGTTTGGTATGGCGCCGATTACCACGACTAAAATTCTATGGCATGACTCTGATCTGTTTAGCGGTCTCAGTCTGTTTTGCTCTCATAGGAGAAAAATTTCATTTGGTTTTTATTGGTATTTGGGGGGCAGTTCTTTTTCTCACGTTTTGTATATTTGGTAGAGCTCTTAAAGAAGGAGTGGCTCAGTTAGGAGTTTTGATAAGCAGGAGGGTGTAGTGCTCAGAGGTTGACGCTTCCAGTGATAAGTGATAGGTAATAAAATTTATATGGAAGGGGCAAATTTTAAAACTTCTAATATTGGCTGTTTCTAAATGGTGCCTGCTAAGACCGTGCAGTAAAGCGCACTTATTGATCCGCGGTTGCTGTAATTAAAGGTCGTGAGATAAAGTATGTTTGTATATGCGTCGTTTTTTCTCTCAATGGTAGGGTTTTTGCTCGTTGCGCGGAAACTGCCTAAGCGACAGTCGTCGGTTGTGATATATATTGTGCTTGCAAGCTTGATATTGTTTGCTGGCCTTCGTGGTCTGGTTGGCTCTGATACGTTGTCGTATCTCCGCGCTTATGGGGGGCTGTCAAACGACGATTATATCTTATATTTGCTTAGCACTATGGAGCCGTTATTTGTTGCTTTTTTGGTGGGGCATAAATATTTATTTGATAATGCCTTTCTCTATCTTTTTATGATGTCGGTTTTTCAGGTTCTTTTGCTTTGGAAAGTGTGTGAGAATAGTTCGGATAGATGTCTTTTTTTAGTGGCATATGTTTTGCTTTTTTATTTGAATTTTCATTTCAATATTGCTAGGTCTGCAATTGCATCTATGCTGTTTCTGTATTCCTTGTGCAGTAAGTCTCGTTCGGCTGGTCTGTTAGCTGCGGTTCTGGCTCCGGGGTTTCATGTTTCTGTCTTGTTGTTTTACCCTTTGCTTCTTCCTCGTTTAGGCGTGAAATATTTTTCAGTAATTGTGTTTTTTTGTCTTGCTGCTGCTGCCGTCTTCTATCAAGAGGTATATGACTTCTCTCTAAAATTTAAATTTTATGCAGATTACTTGCGAAGTGGTGCGTCAGGGGTTTCGATTTATGGGTTGTTAGTCATAGTTAATGTTGTTACCTCTGTTGTTTTATTGTCCAGGGCGAATTTTTTGTTTTTCGGTAGCGCTTTGTTCTTGATCGTTTCGGTTGTGCTTTATGGGTATCATCCTATCGCATATAGGTTTGTGACAATTGCTCTTTTGCTGTATTTGTTTTTCTTGTTGGAGGCTCTTGCTCGCTTAAGGTATTCGTGGGGGTATATGTTTTTTTGGGCTCCAGTAATTTTGACATTTGGTGTTGTGGTGCAAGGCATAGCGAACGAGGCTGATATATTGAATGAAAGAATAAGTGCGGGAGAACCACTTGAAGGGGCATTGAATTCAACTTATATTCCTTATGAGTTTTATTGGGATGATGAGTTGTTGGGGGTGGAATGAAATTCGTCGACTCCTTGTTATAAGTTTCTTATAAGAATTTAGCTTCCCAGTTAGTTGGGGTTCCTGTCTCGGCTATAAACATTGAGGTGATCATGAAGATTTTGACTGTAGTCGGTGCTCGTCCGCAATTTATTAAGGCGGCCACGGTCAGTCGTATTATTGGAAGTACGACCTGTTGCTCAGAGGTCATGGTGCATACCGGGCAGCACTTTGATGCGAATATGTCGGATGTCTTTTTTCAAGAGTTAGATATCCCGAAGCCTCATTACAATCTCGGAATAGGTGGAGGAACGCACGGTCAGAATACAGGGCGGATGCTTGAATCCATTGAGGCGGTAATGCTCAAGGAGAAGCCGAATGCTGTTCTGGTCTATGGCGATACCGACTCGACCCTAGCGGGCGCCTTAGCGGCAGCCAAGATCCATATTCCGATAGTTCATGTGGAGGCAGGGCTACGATCACATAACAGGCGCATGCCGGAAGAAGTCAATCGACAGTTGACTGATCACGTCAGCACTTTGCTCCTGACGCCTAATCAAGGCGCTGTCGAAAATCTGGCTGCGGAGGGAATTCGCGGCCCGCAAGTAAGGAATGTTGGAGACGTTATGTTCGATGCAGCGCTATTTTTTGGCGACAAGGCAGAGCGCACCAGCATAATCCTTGATCGTCTGAAACTGACCTCGAAAAGCTACATCTTGGCAACGGTGCACCGGCAGGAAAATACGGATGATGTGGTGCGTCTTGGCCGTATACTTGCAGGTTTTGCCAGAATGGATAAGCCTGTGGTACTGCCTTTGCACCCTCGCACTCGCATGCGTCTTGAAGGTTTTGCTTTGCAAGTTCCAGACAACGTTTTGGTCGTGGAGCCGCTGGGTTACATCGATATGGTTATGTTGGAAAAGCACGCATGCGTAATTGTGACCGACTCCGGCGGCGTGCAGAAAGAGGCTTTTTTTCATGCAGTGCCGTGTCTGACTCTGCGTGATGAAACAGAGTGGGTCGAACTAGTTGAAATGGGTTGGAACTCCCTAGCTTCACCCGGAGATAAGGACTTTTTGGATAAGATCAATCGTCTTCCAGTTGCGGGGAAAGGCGGCTTATTTCCTTACGGGAGCGGAAATGCGGCAAGTCTGGTAGTTGAGGCAATTATTCAGGCCTCTTATTGATTGTGCTATTTGCTTGGGAAAGTAGGCTTCATGAATATTCTTGTGATTTCCAGCTACTTTGGTCCGGAAACGTCTGTTGGCGTTCTAAGGATTAATGCCTTCGTTAAATACTGGACTGAGCTGGGCCATAAAATTTATGTCGTTACAATGCCCTATTCGGGAGAGTTGCCGGATGGTATCAAGGGGAACCCTGATGTCGAAATTTTCCAGGTGCCTCCTTTCTTTATCGGTGGCCGGCAGTCCGGAGGAGTACAGGGTTACTCGAAAGGTGCTAAGGGCTTTTTAAAGAAGTTGTTAAGCTTTCAGTACTGGTTGAAAAGAGAGTTTCTTTCGAATTACCTGGATCCCAGAGTTTTGTGGTGGCCGCGGGCATCATTCTTTATTTGCAAAAAATTGGTTGGTCGTGTGGGGTTTGATTTCATGTTTTCCACTGTGCCTTCCTACACTGCGCACTCTGCAGCTGCCGCAGTCAAGTACTTCAATAAGGATTTGTTATGGGTAGCGGATTACAGGGATCTCTGGTTTGGTAATCCAATATTTCCAGGGTGTGCACTGGTTCGGTTTCTAGAAAAGCGCCATGAAAGAGCTGTTTTGAGGGGGGCAGACATGATAGTTTCGATTAATGACCCCTTGGTTTCAGAACTTAAAACTATACATGGTGAGAGAAAGTATCTGGTTATTCCGAATGGATTTGATGATCGTGAGGTCGATGTTTTTAACGGGATAGAGGTTTCAGAAAAGGCTGCGGGTATTAATATTGTTTATGCTGGTAGTATTCTGCCGGGGCTTCAAGATCCTACTCCATTGTTTCAAGCGTTGAAGGAGTTAGTGATGGAGAGGAAAATCAAGGAAGGAGATGTTTCGATTAGTTTTTATGGTGATTATTCTGCGCTCGATAGTTTTCCGCTTTGCAGTGATGAGGTTTTAGTAGGGTTTATAAAATTATGCGGAAAGGTAGCTCGTCAAGAAGTATTAAGCATTCAGAAGGGAGCTGACTTTTTACTTTTTCTAGGCTCCAAACCTGTTGCCAGTGGTGTTGGTTCCACTGCCGGTGTAGTTAGTGGGAAGATATTTGAGTATTTGATTTCTGGTTCAGAGGTTATGGCTGTCGGGGTCACGGAAGATATGTTGGTCGCAGAAATGCTGAATAAGTCTGCTGCTGGAGATTATTACGGAGTTGATGTTGAAAAATTGAAGAAAAGATTACTTGATGCGCTTGTTTCTGGAGTAAAAAAAGTTGAGCCGAATATGCATTATCTTAATCAGTTCAGGCGAAGCGTCCAGTCTAACAGACTGATCACTGAAATCCAGAGAATCATATAGTTGGGCTGTTGTGAAATTATTGCTCGTCTCCCAATATTTTTGGCCTGAAAGCTTCATCATTAACGATGTAGCACGCACACTCGCTGCGCAGGGACATGAAGTAGTCGTCGCCACCGGCAAGCCCAACTACCCGGACGGGGAGGTTTTCCCCGGTTACCGGGCGGGCGGGATTCAGCGTGACCTTTTTGCGGAAATGGTGGAGGTGGTCCGAGTTCCGCTATGGCCGCGAGGTAAGGGCGGTGCTGGCAATTTGATCCTGAATTACCTCTCGTTTGTTCTCTGCGGCCTAGTCTTTTTCCCCTGGTTGCTGAGGAAGCGCGAGTTCGATGCCATACTGGTTTTCGCGCCGTCGCCGATTACCCAGGTTATTCCGGCCATTCTTCTCAAGTGGTTGAAGAAAGCTCATTTGGCTGTATGGGTTCAGGATCTGTGGCCGGAAAGCCTGGCGGCCACGGGGTTCGTAAGAAACCGACATCTTCTCAAGGGGGTTGGTTATCTCGTTAAGGGAATTTATGCGGGATGCGATCGCCTGCTAGTTCAGTCGCGGGCATTCGTCGAGCCCGTCGCGCGCTATGCGCGGCGGGAAAAAATTATCTATTACCCCAACTCAATGGATATTCAGGCACCAGGCAAAGCCGTGGAGAGCATTTCTCCCGAATTGACCGGGGAGCTTGAGCAGCATTTCAGTGTTGTTTTCGCAGGCAACCTGGGGACGGCCCAAGCTGTCGAGACTCTACTCAAAGCCGCTCTCGAACTGAGAGACGATCCGGAAATCCGCTTGGTACTGGTTGGCAGTGGCAGCCGGCTTGCTTGGTTACAGGCGCAGAAGCAGGCGTACCAGTTGGATAACTTGCTTTTGCCTGGGCGTTTTCCAATGGAGGCGATGCCGCAGATTTTCGAGCGCGCAGCTGCCTTGCTGGTATCGCTCAAGGATGAGGAAATCTTCGCCCAGACGATACCGAGCAAGATCCAGGCTTATCTTGCGGCTGGGCGACCGGTTATCGCTTCCTTGCGTGGCGAGGGAGCACGGGTCGTGGCCGAGGCGGGAGCGGGGGAGGCTTGTCAACCGGATGATCCTACCGCGTTGGCGGCATTGATCCGCTCCATGAAAAGTCGACCTGCTGCCGAGCTGCATGCCATGGGGCTGGCGGGCAAGGCATATTTCAATGAACACTTCGAGATGAGTAGCCAGGTGAGGCGCTTGGTGGAGATTCTTGAGGCTCAGGGCAAGGGGCGATATTGATGCGCATATTGGTGTTGGGCATAACCGGCATGCTGGGTAGTGCCGTATATAGAACGTTTCGCCACGATCCGGCGTATGAAGTCTGGGGCACAATGCGCAGTGCCGGGGCGTTGCGGCATTTCTCCGAGCAGGGTAACGAACGCCTGCTGACTGGGGTCGATGTACTCGATCAGGATGCGCTGGTCAGTGTGCTGGAGCGTGTCCGACCCGATGTCGTCATCAACTGTGTCGGTTTGATCAAGCAGCTGGCTGATGCCAACGATCCACTTTCGGCCTTGCCAATTAACGCGATGCTGCCGCATCGGTTAGCGAAGCTCTGTGGCTTGGCGGGCGCTCGGCTGATCCATGTGAGCACGGATTGTGTGTTCTCTGGCCGTAAGGGGATGTATACCGAGGCTGACCTGTCGGATGCGGAAGATCTCTATGGCAAGTCGAAGTTCATTGGCGAGCTGCATGAGGTGCCGCACGCGATTACGCTGCGTACGTCCATTATCGGCCATGAGCTGGGTACTAACTTTTCGTTGATTGACTGGTTTCTTTCACAAAGTGGTCCGGTTAAGGGCTATGCAAAAGCCATATTCTCGGGCCTGCCCACTGTCGAACTGGCTCGGGTGATGAAAGATTATGTGATCCCGAATCCCGGGCTGCACGGTCTTTATCATGTGTCGGTCGAGCCGATCGACAAGTTGTCGCTGCTCAGACTGGTGGCCGAGGTTTACGGACACAAGATTCAGATCATTCCAGACGAGCAGGTCTGTATCGACCGCTCGTTGGATTCTTCCCGCTTCTGTCAGGCTGCGGGTTACCTACCCCCTGCCTGGCCCGAGTTGGTCAAGATGATGCGCGACCAGCGTTAACTTTTTATATTTCCGAGTGTGGTGACTGTTTATGTTCGATGACAAAGTCTTGATGATTACCGGCGGTACCGGCTCCTTCGGTAATACCGTGTTGAAACGCTTCCTCGATACCAATGTCAAGGAAATTCGGGTGTTCAGCCGGGACGAGAAGAAGCAAGAGGATATGCGCATTGCTCTGGCCAATGACAAGGTCAAGTTCTATATCGGTGATGTGCGCGATTACGACAGCATTTCGCAAGCCATGGTTGGTGTTGACTATATTTTTCATGCTGCTGCGTTGAAGCAGGTGCCATCCTGCGAGTTCTACCCGATGGAAGCGGTACGTACCAATGTCATTGGCACGGAGAATGTGCTGAACGCGGCGATTGCCACTGGCGTCAAGCGTGTGGTGGTACTGAGTACGGACAAGGCGGTGTACCCGATCAATGCTATGGGCATCTCCAAGGCCATGGCGGAGAAACTCATGGTCGCCAAGTCGCGGATGATTCCAGAGTCCGGTCCGGTTATTTGTGCGACTCGCTACGGTAATGTGATGGCTTCGCGTGGCTCGGTGATCCCGCTGTTCATCAGCCAGCTCAAGAGTGGCGAGCCGCTGACCGTCACCGATCCGAACATGACCCGTTTCTTGATGTCGCTGGAAGACTCCGTGGATCTGGTCCTGCATGCCTTCGAGCATGCCGAACAGGGCGACATCTTTGTGCAGAAGGCCCCAGCCTCGACGGTTGCGGACCTTGCGCAGGCGCTCAAAGAGCTGTTTTCCCGCGACAACCCGGTAAAGGTGATCGGCACTCGGCATGGCGAGAAGCTGTATGAATCGCTGATTTCCCGCGAGGAAATGGCCAAGGCTGAAGACATGGACCGTTATTACCGAATTCCTGCGGATAACCGCGACCTCAACTACAAGAAGTTTTTCGTCGAGGGCGAGCAACATATTTCCGAACTGGACGACTACACCTCGCACAATACCGAGCGTCTGAGCATTCAAGGCATTAAGGATGTACTGCTCAAGCTGGACTACATTCAGGAGCAGCTCGATGCTTAAGGTGATGACGCTGGTCGGCACCCGTCCGGAGCTGATCAAGATGAGCCGCGTGATCGCGGAGTTGGATAAGCAGGTTCAGCATGTGCTGGTGCATTCGGGGCAGAACTACGACTTCGAACTTAACCAGGTTTTTTTCGATGATCTGGAGATTCGCAAGCCGGATCATTTCCTCGGGGCTGCCGGCGATACGGCGGCGAAGACCATCGCCGAAGTGATCGCCAAGGCCGATGAGGTGTTCGAGCTGGAACAACCCGATGCGCTCTTGCTGTATGGCGACACCAACACCTGCCTGGCGGTGATAGCGGCCAAGCGCCGGAAAATCCCGGTCTTCCATATGGAGGCGGGTAATCGTTGTTTCGATCAGCGTGTGCCGGAGGAGTTGAACCGCAAGGTTCTCGACCATCTGAGCGATATCAATATGGTGCTGACCGAACATGCGCGCCGTTACCTGATCGCCGAGGGCATTCGCCCGGAAACCATCATCAAGACCGGTTCGCACATGGAGGAAGTGCTGGATTACTACATGCCGCGTATCCAGGCTTCGGATGTACTGCAGCGCGAAGGGCTGGAGGAGGGCAAATTCTTCATCGTCAGTACCCATCGGGAAGAGAACGTCGATACGCCCGAGAATCTTCGCGACCTGTTGGAAACCCTGCGGGCGCTAGCTGAAACCTACCAGTACCCGATCATCGTCTCCACGCATCCCCGTACCCGTAAGCGTTTGGAGGCATTGGGCGAGTCGCTGGATCATCCGCTGATTCGCTTCGTCAAACCCTTTGGTCTGCTGGATTACATCAAGCTGCAGATGGCGGCCTTCTGTGTGCTTTCTGATAGCGGCACTATTACGGAAGAGGCTTCGTTGCTCAATTTGCCAGCCATTACCATTCGCAATGCCCACGAACGGCCTGAGGGTATGGACGAAGGTACGTTGATCATGAGTGGCTTGAGATCGGAACGTGTACTGGATGCAGTACGTGTAGTGACCAGTCAGCATGACCGGGCTCGTCGAGTGATGCCTGTGGTGAAGGATTATCAGGCTGGTCCTGTATCGAAACAGGTGGTCAGGGTGGTGCTTAGCTATACCGACTATATCAATCGTACGGTCTGGTCGAAGGTCTGAGCGCTAAAGAGGTAGATGCATGCGAGTTTTATTGACCGGCGCCACCGGCTTTGTCGGAAGAGGGCTGTTGGAAAGGCTGTCAACTCAGGGTGGTTTGCAACTTCGTGCCGCGGTACGGCGGCAGGAGTCAGCGTTTCCTGAGTCGGTCACGGTCGTGCAGGTTGCGGATCTGAGGGGGGATACGGATTGGCGCCAGGCCTTGGAGGGTGTCGAGGCCGTTATTCATAGTGCCGCTCGTGTTCATGTCATGGACGATCAGGCCGAAGATCCTCTAGCCGAGTTTCGTGCGGTCAATGTTGCTGGCACTTTGAATCTGGCTCGTCAGGCGGTTAGTGCTGGAGTAAAGCGCTTCGTTTTTATCAGCTCGATCAAGGTCAATGGTGAGGGAACCGCACTTGGTAAGCCCTACACAGCGGACGATACGCCGATGCCCGTCGACCCTTACGGCATTTCCAAGTTGGAGGCCGAGCAGGGCTTGCAGGCACTCTCGCAAGAAACCGGGATGGAGGTGGTGATTGTTCGGCCGGTCCTGGTCTACGGGCCAGGCGTCAAAGCCAACTTTCGCAGCATGATGAACTGGTTGAAGAAAGGCGTCCCGTTGCCATTAGGTGCCATTCACAACAAGCGCAGTATGGTCGCGCTGGACAATCTGGTTGATCTGATCGTGACCTGTATCGACCACCCGAAGGCGGCCAATCAGGTGTTCTTGGTCAGCGATGGGGAGGATCTGTCCACGACCGAGCTGCTGATACGTACCGGGCAGTCTCTGGCTAGGCCGGCCAGGCTCCTGCCCATACCGACCTTCATGTTGGCGATAGCCGCTCGATTACTGGGTAAGCCCGGTATTGCCCAGCGTCTGTGTGGTTCGCTGCAGGTCGACATCGGCAAAACCCGTGCGTTGTTAGGCTGGCAGCCGCCTGTGACGGTCGATGAAGCGTTGGCCAAAACTGCTCGCCATTTCCTGGATCAGTACTAAATGTCTCTCTGGTTATTTTTGCCGGTTGTGGCCGGCCTGGCTTTGGCTTTGACCGGTGTTTTGCGTCGGTATGCCTTGGCTCGCAGCATCATCGATATCCCCAATGCACGTAGCTCGCATACGGTGCCTACGCCGCGCGGTGGGGGAGTGGCCATCGTGGCAAGTTTTCTTCTGGCTCTGCCTTTGGCCGCTGTATCTGGTTTGGCAAGTTGGTCGGTCGTCGTGGCGCTGTTGGGGGCAGGAGCAGGGATTGCTCTGCTGGGTTTTCTCGATGACCACGGTCATATCGCTGCGCGTTGGCGGTTGTTGGGGCATTTCGTCGGGGCCATTTGGGCCTTGTTCTGGCTGGGCGGGCTGCCGCCGCTGAGCCTGTTCGGCATGAGCTTTGACCTGGGCTGGCTGGGGCATGCGTTGGCCGCGCTCTACCTGGTTTGGTTGCTCAATCTCTACAACTTTATGGACGGTATCGACGGTATCGCCAGTTTAGAGGCCATCTGCGTATGTATCGGCGGCGCTTTGCTCTTCGTCTTATCCGGGCATGCGGACGAAGCGGCCTTGCCGTTGCTGATGGCGGCGGCTGTCGCCGGCTTTCTGTTCTGGAATTTTCCACCCGCTCGCATTTTCATGGGGGATGCCGGTAGTGGCTTTCTGGGCGTCTCCCTGGGCATTTTGTCGCTTCAAGCGGCTTGGGTGGCGCCGCAGTTGTTGTGGAGTTGGCTGATTTTGCTCGGCGTGTTTGTGGTGGATGCGACCTTCACCCTGTTGCGGCGTTTATTGCGCGGCGACAAGGTTTATGAGGCGCATCGCAGCCATGCTTATCAATATGCCTCACGCCGGTTTGGTCGACATTTGCCCGTAACCCTGGCGGTCGGTGCGATCAATCTGCTGTGGTTGCTACCCATTGCCCTGTGGGTTGGCGCGGGGGGGCTTGATGGGGGGCTGGGCGTAGTACTGGCCTATACACCCCTATTGGCCTTGGCCGTCAGGTTTCGGGCTGGCGAACTGGAGCGTAAATGAAGTCGGAGCGTACTTTACTGGTGCTGGGGGCTGGCGGTCATGGTCAGGCGGTTGCCGAGGCGGCATTGCTATCCGGTGATTGGCAGCGTGTGTTGTTCGTGGATGATCGCTGGCCGCAACTGACGGAGTCGTCTGGCATTGCGGTAGTCGGCAATCTGCAGTCTGTGGCCGCCTTGTCATGCGAGGTCGATGCCGGGATCGCGGCCGTGGGCAACAATGCGCTGCGTCAGCGCTGGCAGGAGGCGCTCACTGCTGCACAGATCCCGCTGGGGCGTGTGGTGCACCCGCGAGCTTGGATTAGCCCTAGGGCTGAAGTTGGGGGTGGTTGTGCCGTTATGGCCATGGCTGTGGTAGGCACCAATGCGCGCCTCGGAGACGGTGTTATTGTGAATGCCGGTGCGATTGTCGATCACGATGCGGTGGTGGCGGATTTCGCGCATCTGGGCGTCGGCGTCAGTTTGGCTGGCGGAGTTCGGGTAGGGGCTGCGGCTTGGTTACAGGCCGGCTGCAATGCAGGTTACGGGGTTGTGGTTGAGCGTGGTGTCGTTGTTCTTTCCGGCACTGCCCTGACTTCCATGGAGTAAGGATCGGATATGGTTTGGCATCGGGTTGATCAGTTTCGTCAGCAGCTGTTGCGCTTGCCCCGGCGGAAAAAGCGCGTGCTGCAGGTGGTTGTCGATGTAGTTTTGGTCTGGATCGCCCTGTGGTTGGCCTTTGTTGTGCGCTTGGGCGACTTCGGTGCCGTGCATCCCTTTGCCGGGCATGGCTGGTTGTTCATCAGTGCACCGCTGATTGCACTGCCTTTGTTCATTCGCTTTGGCATGTACCGGGCTGTAATGCGCTATCTGGGTAACGATGCGCTGGTTGCTATTGCCAAGGCTGTTTCGCTTTCGGCCCTTATATTGGCCTTGGTGGTGTACTGGTACCGGGAAAGCCCTATAGCGATACCGCGCTCGATGGTCTTCAACTACTGGTGGCTGAGCCTCGTCCTGCTGGGTGGCCTGCGTCTGATGATGCGGCAGTTCTTTATGGGCGACTGGTTCGATCCCAATGTGAGAACGAATGTTGCTCGCGGTGATGGTCGTGTGCGCGTGGCTATCTATGGCGCTGGCGCGGCAGGCAATCAGTTGGTCGCCGCTTTGCGGATGGGGCGCTCCATGTTGCCGGTAGCTTTTATCGACGATGATTCTTCGATTGCCGGCCGGATAATCGCCGGTCTGCGAGTGTACAAGCCCAAGCATATCCAGCAGATGATCGACGAAACCGGGGCCGAAGAGGTGTTGCTGGCTATCCCTTCGACCTCGCGTGGTCGCCGCCGGGAGATGTTGGGCATGCTGGAAGCTTACCCGTTGCACGTCCGTTCGGTGCCGGGATTCATGGATTTGGCCAGTGGCAAGGTCAAGGTCGATGATCTGCAAGAGGTGGATATCGCCGACTTGCTCGGCCGTGATGCGGTACCGCCACAGCGGGAGTTGTTCGAGCGCTGCATCAAGGGGCAATCGGTATTGGTGACTGGTGCGGGCGGCTCGATCGGTTCGGAACTGTGCCGGCAGATTCTGTCCTCTGGCGCCCGGGTTCTGATCCTATTCGAGCACTCCGAGTTCAACCTCTACAACATTCATCGCGAGTTGGAGCGGCGCATCGTGCGTGAGTCGCTGAGCATTCAGCTGGTACCAATACTTGGCTCGATTCGTAATCCGGTGCGGCTGCAGGATGTATTGCGTACTTGGCAGGTCAATACCGTTTATCACGCCGCAGCCTATAAGCATGTGCCGATGGTCGAGCACAATATCGCTGAAGGGGTGCTGAACAACTTGTTGGGGACGTTGTATACCGCGCAGGCGGCGATCAAGGCTGGTGTGGCGAATTTTGTCTTGATCTCAACGGACAAGGCGGTGCGTCCGACCAATGTGATGGGGAGCACCAAGCGGCTGGCTGAGATGGTCTTGCAAGCCTTGAGTCGTGAGGCCGCGCCCGCGCTGTTCGGCGACGTAGGTGTGCATCAGGTCAACAAGACTCGTTTCACCATGGTGCGCTTTGGTAATGTCCTGGGGTCATCGGGCTCTGTGATCCCCTTGTTTCGTGAGCAGATCAAGCGCGGCGGCCCGGTCACGGTGACCCATCCGAACATCACCCGCTACTTCATGACTATCCCGGAGGCTGCGCAGTTGGTGATTCAGGCGGGCTCGATGGGGAAGGGCGGCGATGTATTTGTGCTCGACATGGGGTCGCCGGTCAAGATCGTCGATCTGGCGGAGAAGATGATCAGGCTGTCCGGTCTCAGCGTGCGCTCTGAGTCCAATCCGCATGGAGATATCGCCATCGAGTTTTCCGGTTTGCGTCCAGGTGAAAAGCTCTACGAGGAATTGCTGATCGGCGATAACGTGCAACCGACCGAGCATCCCATGATTATGCGGGCCAATGAGGAGTATCTTGCTTGGGACGTGTTCAAGGAGCGCCTAGCCTCCTTGCTTACTGCGGTTGAAGCAGATGACTTTGTGCGAGTTCGGCAGTTGCTGCGCGAAACTGTGAGCGGTTATGTGCCGGACGGTGAAATTGTCGATCACATTTATATCCAGCGTCGAACCGATGCATGAGAGGTAGTTTGACAATCGGAGAGTAGCGTCTAGTTTTTCCTTCGTGGAGCTTGGAAGTCCCACATGGATCAACTCACGAAAGGATGCACATCATGCTGAAAGCCCGTCTTTCTTCCCTGCTGTTCGCTGTTCTCGCTTCTCTCTCCCTGGCTGCCGTGGCCGCCGAAACGCCGAAATCCGAAAGCGCCAAGCCGGCTGCCGTGCAGGTGGCGCAGGTGGCCGTGGTCAACCTGAACACCGCCGATGCGGATACCCTGCAGCGCGAGCTGGCGGGTATCGGCGAGACCAAGGCCAAGGCGATCGTGGCGTACCGTGAGGAACACGGTAACTTCGCGTCGGTCGACGAGTTGCTGGAGGTCAAGGGGATTGGCCAGGCGACGCTGGAGAAGAATCGCGACAAGTTGAGTGTGAACTGACGCCTGGCGGCGTTGCCATTTGGGCCGGTCCTTGACCGGCCTTTTTGCATTTAGGCGGCGTATTTTGTCGGCGCCAGGCCTTGGCTCTCGAGTGCTGCCAGTTCGCACGGCGCACCCTAGGTTGGGTGTCCACAGGCAATAAAAAACCAGCGGTTAGGCTGGGTTTTCGAATATGGCTCCGCGACCTGGACTCGACGGCGTCAGCCGAACGCGCTTTAGCACGGCCCCGAAGGGGTGAGCGCAGCGAATAACCTGGGACAGGGTCCCTGGCGAGAGTCCACAGGCAATAAAAAACCCAGCGGTTAGGCTGGGTTCTCAAATTTGGCTCCGCGACCTGGACTCGACGGCGTCAGCCGAACGCGCTTTAGCGCGGCCCCGAAGGGGTGAGCGAAGCGAATAACATGGGACAGGGTCCCTGGTGAGAGTCCACAGGCAATAAAAAACCCAGCGGTTAGGCTGGGTTCTCGAATTTGGCTCCGCGACCTGGACTCGAACCAGGGACCCAATGATTAACAGTCATTTGCTCTACCGACTGAGCTATCGCGGAACAACGGCGCGTATGTTACTGATTAAAAAAGAGAAGTCAACACTTTGCAGTGACTTCTAGGTGGCCAGGATTCGGGGCGTTCAGCGTTGGTGTCGTGGGAAGGGGCTTTAGTCGCGACAGATCGCGGCTACGACTGCATGGAGGCAGGAGGTAGAGTGACGCAGGACGCCAAAGCCGAAAGCCGCTCCTACGTTGCGTTGTTGTGCGGCGCATAAAAAAACGCCGGCTTCGAGCCGGCGTTTTTGTTTATCGCAGAGGCTTATAGCACGGCATGAATCGCGCGGGTGACGCTGTCCAGGTTGCCTTTGTTCAGCGCGGCGACGCAGATGCGACCGGTGCCGACGGCATAGATACCGAACTCGTTCTTCAGCCGCTCGACCTGCTCCACGGTGAGGCCGGAGTAGGAGAACATGCCGCGTTGCTCGGCGACGAAGCCGAAGTCGCGCTTGGCGCCCAGGGCGGCCAGTTGCTCGACCATGGCCAGGCGCATGCCGCGGATGCGCTCGCGCATTTCGCCCAGCTCGGCTTCCCACATGGCGCGCAGCTCGGGGCTGTTGAGCACGCTGGCGACCACGGTGGCGCCGTGGGTCGGCGGGTTGGAGTAGTTGGTGCGGATCACGCGCTTGAGCTGCGACAGCACGCGCCCGGCTTCTTCCTGGCTGCTGGTGACGATGGACAGCGCGCCGACGCGCTCGCCGTACAGCGAGAAGGACTTGGAGAAGGAGCTGGAAACGAAGAACTCCAGGCCGGATTCGGCGAACAGGCGCACCGCTTCGGCGTCCTGTTCGATGCCGTCGCCGAAGCCCTGGTAGGCGATGTCGAGGAAGGGCACATGCTCGCGCTCGCGCAGCACTTCCAGCACGGCCTTCCAGTCGTCCAGCTGCAGGTCGACGCCGGTCGGGTTGTGGCAGCAGGCGTGCAGCACGACGATGGAGCGCGCCGGCAGGTTGCGCAGGTCTTCGAGCAGGCCGCCGCGGTTGACGCCGTTGCTGAAGGCGTCGTAGTAGCGGTAGTTCTGCACCGGGAAACCGGCGGATTCGAACAGCGCGCGGTGGTTTTCCCAGCTCGGGTCGCTGATGGCCACGACCGAGTCGGGCAGCAGGCGCTTGAGGAAGTCGGCGCCGATCTTCAGCGCGCCGGTGCCGCCGAGGGCCTGGGTGGTGATCACGCGGCCGCCTTCGAGCAGGGCGGAATTGGCGCCGAACAGCAGTTTCTGCACCGCCTGGTCGTAGGCGGCGATGCCTTCGATCGGCAGGTAGCCGCGCGGTGCGTGGGCCTCGATGCGCGCCTTCTCGGCCTCGGCTACGGCGCGAAGCAGCGGAATTCGCCCCTCCTCGTTGTAGTAGACGCCCACGCCGAGGTTGACCTTGGTGGTGCGGGTGTCAGCGTTGAACGCTTCGTTGAGGCCCAGGATGGGATCGCGCGGAGCCATTTCGACGGCGGAGAAGAGACTCATGATGGATGCGGCAGCTCGAAGGTGAGGGTGGGAGGCCAGGCGACCCCGAAAACTCGCGCTAGGGGGTCGCGTAAACGGGGCGCTAGTATAGCGACCCTGAGTCTAGGGGGCGACAGCGCAAACGCCTGAATTAAGGGCTTTCGCCAGGTAATTCGAGCGGGTTTGTCCATCGCCCGCAGTTAGCAGCTTTGACGTAGTCTGTCAGGGCGCGTCACAGCCGTTTGTCGAGGTCAGTCATGACGGAATTTCAACTGGTAACCCGCTTCAAGCCGGCCGGCGATCAGCCGGAGGCGATCCGGCAGATGGTCGAAGGCCTGGAGGCGGGCCTGTCGCACCAGACCCTGCTCGGTGTGACCGGTTCGGGCAAGACCTTTTCCATCGCCAACGTGATCGCTCAGGTGCAGCGCCCGACCCTGGTGCTGGCGCCGAACAAGACCCTGGCCGCGCAGCTGTACGGCGAGTTCAAGGCGTTCTTCCCGCACAACGCGGTGGAGTATTTCGTCTCCTACTACGACTACTACCAGCCGGAAGCCTATGTGCCGTCGTCCGACACCTTCATCGAGAAGGATGCCTCGATCAACGACCATATCGAGCAGATGCGCCTGTCGGCGACCAAGGCGCTGATCGAGCGGCCGGACGTGATAGTGGTCTGCACCGTCTCCTCGATCTACGGCCTGGGCAGCCCCGAGGAGTACCTGAAGATGGTGCTGCACCTCGACCGCGGCGACAAAATGGATCAGCGCGACCTGCTGCGCCGCCTGGCTGAGCTGCAGTACACGCGCAACGACCTGGATTTCGCCCGTGCCAGTTTCCGCGTGCGTGGCGACGTGATCGATGTGTTCCCCGCCGAATCCGAGCTGGAGGCGATCCGCGTCGAGCTGTTCGACGACGAAGTCGAGAGCATCAGCGCCTTCGACCCGCTGACCGGCGAGGTGATCAAGAAGCTGCCGCGCTTCACCTTCTACCCCAAGAGCCACTACGTCACCCCGCGCGAGACGCTGCTCGGCGCGGTGGAGAATATCAAGGTCGAGCTCAAGCAGCGTCTGGACTACCTGCGCGGTGCGGGCAAGCTGGTGGAGGCGCAGCGCCTGGAGCAGCGCACCCGCTTCGACCTGGAGATGATCCTCGAGCTGGGCTACTGCAACGGCATCGAGAACTACTCGCGCTACCTCTCCGGGCGCGGTCCCGGCGAACCGCCGCCGACCCTGTACGACTACCTGCCGGACGAGGCGCTGCTGGTGATCGACGAGTCTCATGTCTCGGTGCCGCAAGTCGGCGCCATGTACAAGGGCGACCGTTCGCGCAAGGAAACCCTGGTGGAGTACGGCTTCCGCCTGCCGTCGGCGCTGGACAACCGGCCGATGCGCTTCGAGGAGTGGGAGGCCGCCAGCCCGCAGACCATCTTCGTCTCGGCCACGCCAGGGCCCTACGAGGCCGAGCATGCTGGGCGCGTGGTCGAGCAGGTGGTGCGCCCCACCGGTCTGGTCGACCCCGAGGTGGAGGTGCGCCCGGCGCGCACCCAGGTCGACGACCTGCTGTCGGAGATCCGCCTGCGCGTGGCGGTCGAGGAGCGGGTGCTGGTCACCACCCTGACCAAGCGCATGGCCGAGGACCTCACTGACTACCTGGGCGATCACGACGTCAAGGTGCGCTACCTGCACTCGGACATCGATACCGTGGAGCGGGTGGAGATCATCCGCGACCTGCGTCTCGGCGCCTTCGACGTGCTGGTCGGCATCAACCTGCTGCGCGAGGGCCTGGACATGCCCGAGGTGGCGCTGGTGGCGATTCTCGATGCGGACAAGGAGGGCTTCCTGCGCAGCGAGCGCTCGCTGATCCAGACCATCGGCCGCGCCGCGCGCAACCTCAACGGCAAGGCGATCCTCTATGCCGATCGCATCACCGGCTCGATGGAGCGTGCCATCGGTGAGACCGAGCGGCGCCGCGACAAGCAGATCGCCTTCAACGCCGCCCATGGCATCGTGCCCAAGGGGGTGAAGAAGGACGTCCAGGACATTCTCGAAGGCGCCACCGTGCCCGGCGCGCGCAGCAACAAGCGCAAAGGCATGGCCAAGGCGGCGGAGGAGAGCGCCCGTTACGAGAGCGAACTGCGTTCGCCGAGCGAGATCGCCAAGCGCATCCGCCAGCTGGAAGAGAAGATGTACCAGCTGGCCCGCGACCTGGAGTTCGAGGCCGCGGCGCAGCTGCGCGACGAGATCCACAAGCTGCGCGAGCGCCTGTTGCAGGTGTAGCCCGGATGCAATCCGGGGCGGATGTTAAGGCGGGAGATTTCCCCGGATTGCATCCGGGCTACGTGAGCCGTTAGCGCCGGCCAAAGATGATCAGCATCACCCCGCCCAGGGTGATCGCGCAGGCCAGCAGCGCCAGCAGGCTCAACTGTTCGCCCAGCAACAGGTAACCCAGCAGCAGCGCCACCACCGGGTTGACGAAGGCGAAGGTGGCCACCAGGCTCGGGCGCACCTCGCGCAGCAGCCAGAAGTAGGCCGGGTACACGCCCAGGCTCACCGGCAGCACCAGGTAGGCCAGCCACAGCCAGGCCTGGCTAGAGGTGGCGGCCAGCTGCAGGCCTCGCCAGTCGCCGTGCCAGAGGCCGAACAGGCCGAGCAGCAGGGCGCCGATCAGCATCTGCAGGCTCAGCCCCAGCCAGCTGGAGCGAAACGCCGGGCGGCCGCGCAGCAGCCACACGCCGCAGGCCCAGATCAGCGTCGCCGCCACCACCAGGGCGCCGGCCAGCCATTGTTCGGCGCTGGCCGCGCTGCCCAGGGCGTTGTTCATCAGCAGCACGATGCCGCCGCAGGCCAGCGCCAGGCCGGCCAGCACCCAGAGCGGCGGGCGTTCGCCGAGCAGCCATTCCAGCGCCACGCTCCACAGCGGCAGGGTGGTGTAGAGCATCGCCAGCATGCCGGTGGGCAGGTACTGGTTGGCGTAGATCAGCGCGCCCTGGCCGACCGCGATCAGCGACAGGCCGCCGATCAGCACGCCGCCCCAGTCGCTGCGCTGCAGGCGCAGTTGCCCGCTCAGCGCCACCCACAGCAGCGCCAGGCCGCCGGCCAGGGCGAAGCGCAGGCAGCCGATGACGAAGGGCGGCAGCTCGCGCAGGAGGAAATGGTTGGCCAGGTAGGTGGTGCCCCAGCCGATGTAGATGGTGGCGAAGGCACCGATCAGCAGCAGGGCGCGGGAGGTTCTGAGCATGCAATACCGCAACGAAAAAACGCGCCGCAGTGGGCGCGTATGGTCAGTGGGCGGCGCCACCTGTGGCGCCGGCCGGCAGGCGGCGGGTCAGCAGCATGGCGAGCATGCTCAGGCCCAGGGCGATGCCGATGAAATGAAAGGCGTCATTGTAGGCCATGATCGCCGCCTGCTGGTGGGCGATTTCGCTGAGCTTGGCCAGCGCCGCCTGCTCGCTGCCGAGCGTCTGGGTCAGCAGTTGCAGGCGTTCGTCCAGCTGCGTATTGGTCGGCACCAGGGCTTCGCGCAGGTAGTCGAAATAGACCTTGGCGCGGGCATCCAGCAGGGTCGCGAGCAGGGCGATGCCGATGGCGCCGCCGAGGTTGCGCAGGATGTTGAACAGGCTCGAGGCCGAGCCGGCGTCCTGTGGCAGCACGTAGGCGGTGGCGATCAGCGACAGGGTCACCATCACCAGCGGCTGGCCGAGCGCGCGGATGAGCTGGATGTGCTGGAACTGTTCGCCGGCGAAGTTCGGCTCGAGCACGCCCGAGGCGAAACTGGCCGCACCGAACAGGGCGAAGCCCAGGGCGCACAGCCATTTCGGCGAGATGAATGTCATCAGCTTGGGCACCAGCGGAATCAGCAGCAGCTGCGGCAGGCCCATCCACATGATCACCTCGCCGATCTGCAGCGCGTTGTAGCCCTGGATCTGCGCCAGGTACAGCGGCAGCACGTAGATCGAACCGTACAGGCCCGCGCCCAGGCCGAGACTGGCGATGCTGGCCAGGGCGAAGTTGCGCTCGCGCAGCACGCCGAGGTTGATCAGCGGGTTGGGTTTCGACAACTGCAGGATGACGAACAGCGCCAGGCTGATCAGGGCGATGCTGCCCAGGCCCTGGATCAGGCTCGACTCCAGCCAGTCCTTGCGGTGGCCTTCCTCGAGAAACACCTGCAGGCAGCCCAGGCCCAGGCCGAGGGTGAGGATCCCGGCGTAGTCGGTGGTGCGCAGCAGCGGCCAGTGCGGCGCCTTCTTCTCCAGGCCGTAGAGCAGCCCGGCGATCATCAGCAGGCCCGGCGGCACGTTGATGTAGAAGATGTACTGCCAGCCCCAGTTCTCGGTCAGCCAGCCGCCCAGTGTGGGGCCGATGGACGGGGCGAAGGTGGCGGTGATGGCGAACAGCGCCATGCCCTTGGCGCGGTGGTGCTCCGGCAGCTTGATCAGGGTCAGGGTGAAGGCCAGCGGGATCAGTGCGCCGCCGGTGAAGCCCTGCAGGGCGCGGAAGACGATCATGCTCTCCAGGTTCCAGGCCATCGAGCACAGCAGCGAGGAGGCGAGAAAGCCGAGCGACACCCACAGCGCCAGGCGCCGCGCCGAGAGCAGCTGCACCAGCCAGGCGGTCAGCGGAATCATGATGATCTCGGCGACCAGGTAGGAGGTGGAGATCCACGAGCCTTCCTCGAGGGTGGCAGCCAGCGCGCCCTGGATGTCCTTGAGCGAGGCGTTGGTGATCTGGATATCCAGCACCGCCATGAAGGCGCCGAGCATGGCGCTCATCACCGCGATCCAGTCGCGCCGGCTGGGCTCCGCCGTCGGGCGCAGCAGGGCATCAGCCGCCATGCTGGGCGTCGTCGCGGATGTCGACATGCACCTCGACCGACATGCCGGGGCGGATCAGCCCCTGCAGCGGGTGGTCGGCGGCGAAGGTCAGCTTGACCGGGATGCGCTGCACCACCTTGGTGAAGTTGCCGGTGGCGTTGTCCGGCGGCAGCAGGCTGAACTGCGCGCCGGAGGCGGCGAACAGGCTGTCGATGCGGCCCTCGATGGGGGTGTCGGGGTAGCTGTCGAACACCAGCTCGGCGCGCTGGCCGGGGCGCATGCGGCCGATCTGGGTTTCCTTGAAGTTGGCCTGCACCCAGATGTCGCGATCCGGCACCAGCGACAGCAGGTAGCTGCCGCTCTGCACCACCTGGCCTTCGCGCGCCGCACGCTGGCCGACGAAGCCGCCGATGGGCGCGTGGATCCGGGTGCGGGCGAGATCCAGCTCGGCCTGCTCCAGGTCGACGCCGGCGGCGAGGATCAGCGCGTCGAGGCGTTTCACCTCGGCCTCCAGCGCCGCGGTCTGCTGGCGCTGCGCCTGCAGGTCGGCGGCGGCCTTGGCCCGCTGCGAGCGTGCCACGCGCTGGTCGGCGGCCAGGGTGGTGACCCGCTCCTCGGAGACGTAGCCGGGCTTGCGCAGGGCCTGGGCACGGCCGAGATCGAGCTGGGCGCGTTCCAGGGTGGCCTGGCTGGCGGCCACTTCAGCCTGGCTGGCGGCGATCAGGCTGCTCTGCTGCGCCAGCTTGCTGCGTGCCTGGTCGAGTTGCGCCTGGTAGTTGGCCAGGGCGGCGCGGGCGCGCTGGCGGGCCAGGCGGAAATCGCTGTCCTCCAGCACCGCCAGCAGCGCGCCGGCCTCGACGTGCTGGTTGTCGCGCACCAGCACCCGCTCGATGCGCGCGTTCAGCTGGCTCGATACCCGGGTGATCTCGCCCTGCACGTAGGCGTTGTCGGTGCTCTGCAGGTGACGGCCGAGCAGCAGCCAGTGGCCGAACAGGGCGGCGGCCAGCAGGCCGAGCAGGGTGGTGAAGAGCAGGAGGCGGCGTTGCAGGGGGGCGGGCATGCGAGGGCTCGGCTTGGGTGAAAAGTGTAAGCAAATTTAACGATGTTCCCTTTTCGCTAGTAGCCGGTAGACTTGGCAAACTTTGTTGCTTGTGGGGAACAATCATGGGGCTGGACGACGCGCTGATCTTCACCCGCGTGGTGGAGTGCTACAGCTTCACCCAGGCGGCCAGCAGCCTGGGCATGCAGAAATCCACGGTGAGTCGGCGCATCGCCTTGCTCGAGGAGCGCCTCGGCGTGCGCCTGCTCAACCGCACCACGCGCAAGCTGCGCCTGACCGAGGTGGGCCAGGCCTACTACGAGCGTTGCCGGCAGATCATGCTCGACTTCGCCGAGGCCGAGCAGGCGGTGATGCAGCTGCAGCGCGAGCCCTCGGGGCTGCTGCGGATCAGCGCGCCGATCGAGTTCGGCCAACTGTTTCTCGGCCGCGTGCTCGGCGAGTTCATGCGCCAGTACCCGCAGATCAGCGCCGAGGTGGAACTCAGCTCGCGCCTGGTCGATCCGCTGGAGGAGGGCGTGGACATCGCCATCCAGGTCGGCCAGCCGCAGGACTCCACGCTGATCGCGCGCAAGCTGTTCGAGAGCGGCCGGCGCCTGTGCGCCAGCCCGGCCTACCTGGCGGCGCACGGCACACCGCGCAGCGTCGCCGAGCTGGAGGGGCATCGCGCCATCCTCCTGCAGCACGACGCGCCGCGTTACTGGCCGCTGCTCGGCGAGAGCGTGCCCTGCCAGCGGGTGCTGACCTGCAACAACATCACCTTCGCCCGCGAGGCGGCGCTGGCCGGCGCCGGCATCGCCGGCCTGCCGCTGATGATCAGCGACGAGGCGGTGCGCGCCGGTCGTCTGGTCGAGCTGCTGAGCCAGGCGCGCCTGCCGCTGGGCGAGGTCTATGCGGTCTATCCTTCGCGGCGGTTCCAGGCGATGAAGGTCAAGGCCTTCCTCGATTTCCTCATGGCCAGCCTGCCGCTCAGCGGCGGTGGCCTGCTGGAGCCCGGCGCCCCCGGCCTGTTAACATCGCCGGCTTGATTGAACCCACGCTTCGACTGTCCGAGAGCCTTCATGACCACCGTTCGTACCCGTATCGCGCCATCGCCGACCGGCGATCCCCACGTCGGCACCGCCTATATCGCGCTGTTCAACCTGTGCTTCGCCCGTCAGCACGGCGGTCAGTTCATCCTGCGCATCGAGGACACCGACCAACTGCGTTCGACCCGTGAGTCCGAGCAGCAGATCTTCGACGCCCTGCGCTGGCTGGGTATCGAGTGGGACGAGGGTCCGGACGTCGGCGGCCCGCACGGCCCGTACCGGCAGAGCGAGCGCGGCGCGATCTACAAGCAGTACTCGGACGAGCTGGTCGGCAAAGGCCATGCCTTCCCCTGCTTCTGCAGCGCCGAGCGCCTCGACGAGGTACGCGCGCAGCAGATGGCCAACAAGGAAACCCCGCGCTACGACGGTCACTGCATGCACCTCGATCCGGCCGAGGCGCAGCGCCGCATCGCCGCCGGCGAGTCGCACGTGGTGCGCATGAAGGTGCCGAGCGAGGGCGTCTGCGTGGTGCCGGACATGCTGCGTGGCGACGTCGAGATTCCCTGGGATCGCATGGACATGCAGGTGCTGATGAAGGCCGACGGCCTGCCCACCTACTTCCTGGCCAACGTGGTCGACGACCACCTGATGGGCATCACCCACGTGCTGCGCGGCGAGGAATGGCTGCCGTCGGCGCCCAAGCTGATCAAGCTCTACGAATACTTCGGCTGGGAGCAACCGGCGCTGTGCTATATGCCGCTGCTCAGAAATCCTGACAAGAGCAAGCTGTCCAAGCGCAAGAACCCCACCAGCATCACCTTCTACGAACGCATGGGCTACCTGCCGCAGGCCATGCTCAACTACCTCGGCCGCATGGGCTGGTCGATGCCGGACGAGCGCGAGAAGTTCTCCCTGGACGAGATGATCGAGCACTTCGACATCAACCGCGTGTCGCTGGGCGGACCGATCTTCGACCTGGAAAAACTCTCCTGGCTCAACGGCCAGTGGCTGCGCGAGCTGCCGGTGGAGACCTTCGCCGCCGAAGTGCAGAAGTGGGCGCTCAATCCCGACTACCTGATGCAGATCGCGCCGCACGTGCAGGGCAGGGTGGAGACCTTCAGCCAGATCGCACCGCTGGCCGGCTTCTTCTTCTCCGGCGGCCTGAACCTGGACGCCAAGCTGTTCGAGCACAAGAAGCTCTCGCCCGACCAGGTGCGCCAGCTGATGCAGCTGATCCTGTGGAAGCTCGAAGCCCTGCGCCAGTGGGAGAAGGAGCGCATCACCGGCTGCATCCAGGCGGTGGTCGAGCACCTGGAGCTGAAGCTGCGCGACGCCATGCCGCTGATGTTCGCCGCCATCACCGGCCAGGCCAGCTCGGTGTCGGTGCTCGATGCCATGGAAATCCTCGGTCCGGACCTGACCCGCTTCCGTCTGCGCCAGGCGCTGGAGCTGCTCGGCGGCACCTCGAAGAAGGAAGCCAAGGAGTGGGAGAAGCTGCTGGCGAGCATCGCCTGAGCTGGGGTGTGCCGCGCGCACCGCGGCACTCTCGGTTGTGGCGGTGCGCACGGCGCACCCTACGGGACGTCGCGCGACCCTAAGTAGTTGTTCTAGTGGCAAAAACTTTTGGCTGGCAGGAAAAATGTTGTTGACAGCCAATCGGGGCGCTCTTAACATGCGCCCCGTCCTCGAGATGGGGCTATAGCTCAGCTGGGAGAGCGCTTGCATGGCATGCAAGAGGTCAACGGTTCGATCCCGTTTAGCTCCACCAATCTCGACTCCTTCGGGAGTGCCAGAATCGGTTTAGACCGATTCACGATCAGGGTCTTGCGTCCCCTTCGTCTAGTGGCCTAGGACACCGCCCTTTCACGGCGGTAACAGGGGTTCGAGTCCCCTAGGGGACGCCACTTATTCCAGCCGCAACGCTCAGGCGTTGCAGCCAGACCGCAAGGTTTCGGGGCTATAGCTCAGCTGGGAGAGCGCTTGCATGGCATGCAAGAGGTCAACGGTTCGATCCCGTTTAGCTCCACCAAACACCGACAAGGCCAGCAGGTGCTGGCCTTGTCGTTCGAAGGTTACGTCCCCTTCGTCTAGTGGCCTAGGACACCGCCCTTTCACGGCGGTAACAGGGGTTCGAGTCCCCTAGGGGACGCCATTTTCCAGTCGCAGCGCGCAAGCGTTGCGAGCCGACCGCAAGGTTTCGGGGCTATAGCTCAGCTGGGAGAGCGCTTGCATGGCATGCAAGAGGTCAACGGTTCGATCCCGTTTAGCTCCACCAATCACACGCAAGGCCAGCCTAGTGCTGGCCTTGTCGTTCGAAGGTTCCGTCCCCTTCGTCTAGTGGCCTAGGACACCGCCCTTTCACGGCGGTAACAGGGGTTCGAGTCCCCTAGGGGACGCCATTTTCCTTTCCGCATTTGCGGGTTTCGAGGGTTGCTTCTCCGGAGGCAGCCCTTTTTTGTGTTCGCCCTCCCTGGCGGCCGCGCTGCGGGCCGCCACTCCTCTGGGCAGCCCTGCGGGCCGTGCTTGCGGTGCTGGAACTCCCAGGCTTTTCCCGCTCCCGACTGTTTTTCGCGCGTTTTTGCCGACCAATGGCATGTCCCCAGGCTTGCGCTTGAATATGATGGTCGTAATATTGTGTCCATCATATCAAGGAGGCTGTCATGAGCGAGCGCAAGAGCAGAACCCGTGAACGCATTCTCGCCGCCGCCGGGCGCGTGCTGGCCGAGCGCGGCCCGGGCGATCCTGCGGTGGCCGAAGTGATGGCCGCGGCGGGGCTGACGGTGGGCGGTTTCTATGCCCATTTCGCCAGCAAGGAGGCGCTGATGCTGGAGGCTTTCCGTCAGTTGCTCGGGCGGCGCCGGGCGCGCCTCGCCGAGATCGACGCCAGCCTCGGCGGGCGCGAGCGGCGCGTGCTGTTAGCGGCCTTCTACTTGTCGCGCAAGCACCGCGATGCGCAGGACGAGCGTTGCCCCTTGCCCAGTTCGCTGGGCGAGATCGAGCGCTTGCCCGAGGGCTTTCGGCAGGCGCTGGCCGAGCATGTCGAGCTGATGACGGCCTTGATGAGCGAGACGCCGGAGGAGGCCGACGCAGCGTTGGCCGATCTGGCGCTGATGGTGGGCGGTCTGGCGGTGGCGCGGGCATTGGGCCCGGGCGAGTTGTCCGACCGGGTGTTGCGGGCCGCCAAGGCGGCGGTGAACTGAGGAGAAGCCAGATGAAACAGATGACCTGGGTACGTGGCGTCAATGCGACGCTGGGATGGGTGGCTCCGCAATTGCTGGCGAGCCGCCTGCGTGAACGTTTCATGACCCCGCGCAACCTGCCGCCGCGCGACTGGGAGTTGCCGCTGCTGGCCAGCGCCGAGCGCATCACCCTGCGTTTCGGCCTGTCGGCGTTACGCTGGGGCAGCGGGCCGGCGGTGCTGCTGATGCACGGCTGGGAAGGGCGGCCGACCCAGTTCGCCGTACTGATCCGCGGTCTGGTCGACGCCGGCTATGCCGTGGTGGCGCTGGATGGCCCGGCCCATGGCCGTTCGCCGGGGCAGGAGGCCAACGTGGTGCTGTTCGCCCGCGCGCTGCTGGAGGCGGCCAGCGAACTGCCGCCGCTGCACGCAGTGATCGGTCATTCCATGGGCGGGGCCAGCGCCCTGCTGGCGACGCAGATGGGCCTGCGCAGCGCGGCGCTGGTCAGCATCGCCGCGCCGAGCCGGATTCTCACCGTGCTGCGCGGTTTTGCCCGGCACATGGGGCTGCCGGCGGTGGCGCGCTCGCGCTTTATCCGTCTGGTGGAAGAGAAGGCCGGCATGCCGGCGGCGCATCTCGATGTGCAGCGCTATCAACTGGAGCTGCCGGGGCTGATCGTGCATGCCGAGGACGATCCGCTGGTGCCGGTGAGCGAGGCCGAGCTGATCCACCGGGCCTGGTTCGACAGTCAGCTATTGCGCCTGCCGGCGGGTGGTCATCAGCGACTGCTTGGCGATCCGCGGCTGCTGCAGGCGGTGCTCGCGCTGCTGAGCGAGGTGCGTCAGGCGCCGTCGAGGGCGCTGGCCTCGTAGCTGACCACGCGGTTGCGCCCGCCGGCCTTGGCCCGGTACAGCGCACGGTCGGCCAGGTCCAGCCAGCGTTCGCCGCAGCCGGCGTCGTCGGGGATGCCGGCGTGCAGGCCGATGCTCAGGCTCAGGGCGATGGACTGGTTCTGGTACGGGCAGGGCTGGCGGGCCAGGTCGTCGCGCAGTTGCTCGGCCAGGTCGAGGGCGCCGGCCAGGTCGGTGTTGTCGAGCAGGGCGACGAACTCTTCGCCGCCGAAGCGCGCCAGCAGGTCGCTGCTGCGCAGGCGCTGCTGGATGCGCTGGGCGGCATGGCGCAGGCAGGCGTCGCCGGCGAGGTGGCCATGGCGGTCGTTGACCTGCTTGAAGTGATCCAGGTCGAGCATGAGGATGGCCAGCGGTTGCCGGCTGCGTTCGGCGCGGGCGCAGGCGCGCTCCAGTTCCTCGCTCAGGGTCTGGCGGTTGAACAGCCCGGTCAGGCCGTCGCGGCGATTCAGCTCGGCCAGGCGCAGGTTGGCGTTGGACAGCTGTTGCAGGGTTTCCTGCAGCGCCGCGGTGCGCTCCTGCACGCGCTGCTCCAGGCCGTCGCTGATCTGCGTCTGCAGCTGCAGGCGAGTGGCCTGTTCGTGGCGCAGCTGGCGCTCTTGGGCGATCAGCCGGGCCTGGGCCTGGCGTTCGGCGTTCTGCGCCTGGCGGATGCGCGCGGCCAGAGCCACGGAGAACACCGTCATCTCGATCAGACCGCCGATCTGCTGGGCGTGCAGGGTCAGCAGCGAGTAGGGCAACAGGCCGGTGCCGGCGAGGATGCTGGCCAGGCTGGCGGCGATCAGCACGCACCAGCCCAGGGCGAACAGACGGGCGGCGGCGTAGCCGGCGCGCCAGCGCAGCAGGGTGATGACGAAGGCGATCGGGGCGCAGGCCGCCACCAGGGCGAAGCTGCCGATCAGCGCGACCTGGTAGGGGCCGACCAGAGCCAGGCCGATCACCGCCAGGCAGCAGGCCAGCAGCGCGGCGACCACCCAGCGGTACAGCGGCGAGCCGTTGTTCAGCTCGAGCACGCTGTAGGTGAAGAAGATGCCGAACAGGGTGGCCAGCGCCGAGCTGAGCGGGAAGCTCAGCTGGTGCCAGGCCAGGGCCTCGGGCCACAGCCACTGCAGGGCGAAGCCGAGCTGGATGAACTGGTAGAGGCTGAAGCTGGCGACGAACAGGCTGTACCAGAGGTAGCTGCGGTCGCGGGTGATGCAGAAGATCGACAGGTTGTAGATCAGCATCGCCGCCAGGGCGCCGAAGAACAGTCCCTGCAGCAGCAGGCTGCGTTGCTCCAGGTGGTCGAAGGCTTCGCGGGTCATCAGGCTGGCGCTGAGGTTGGCCGAGCCGTCGGTCTGCATGCGCAGCCACAGCCGGCGCGTTTCGCCGGGCGCCAGGTCCAGCGGCAGGGCCAGCTGGCGGTGTTCGATCCAGCGCCAGGCGAAGGGGCGCTGGTCGCCGGCGCGGTACACCCGGTCTTCATCCAGGCCGTAGGCGTCCAGTTGGTCCAGCAGCGGGTTGCCCACCAGCAGTATCCAGCCGAGCGAGCGCGCATGCGGGTTGTGCAGATCCAGGCGCAGCCAGTAGGCGCTGCCGCCGTAGCCGAAGCTGGCGTCGCGGCGGCCGACCGCCTGCCACGCCGAGTCGGGCAGGGCGCGCACCTGGGTGAAGTCGGCCAGGCCCTGCGGGTCTTGCCAGACCTGCATGTACGGGCCGGGCAGCACGCGGGCCTGGCCGCTCGGCAGCGGCAGGCTGTCCGCCCAGCCCAGGGCGGGTAGCAGGAGCAGCATCAGCAGGCGCAGGACGGCAGTCAATTGCTCGATTCTCGGGCTCGCGGGCGAGGTTGACGCATTATGGCGTGCTGGCATGACGCTATGAAAGCTCGGCGCTGCAGCGAGCGGGTAGGCGGCGTATCATTCGGGGCTTGGATGGCGTGATGGCGGGTGGCGATGCCGCTGCCCAGCGCGACAGGATTCGGGAGAGCAACGATGAAACTGTGGATGGACGAGATGCCATGTCTGGCCGCTGCCGGCGGCCCCTGCGGCCCGATCGGCGGCGCGGGGGGGCGAGCATGAACTGGGACCTGCCCACCCCCTTCGTCATCGACCTGCAGGTGGCGGCCGAGGACATCGACGGCCTCGGCCATGCCAACAATGCGGTCTACGTCAGCTGGCTGGAGCGCTGCGCCTGGCGTCATTCGCAGTTTCTCGGCCTGGATCTGGCCGAGTATCGCCGACTGGATCGCGCCATGGCGGTGCTGCGCCACGAGATCGACTACCTGGCCAGCGCCTACGAAGGCCAGCAGCTGCAGATGGCCACCTGGATCGTCGAGTCCGACCAGCGCCTGAAGATGGATCGGCGTTTCCAGCTGCTGCGCCCCGAGGATGGCGTGACCCTGCTGCGGGCCAAGACCACCTTCGTCTGCATCGAGCTGTCCAGCGGGCGGCCCAAGCGTATGCCGGCGGAGTTCGTCGAGGGCTACGGCCAGGCGCTGCTGGAGCGCTATCCGCTGGAGCTGTAGCACCGCGCTAGTTGAGCAGCGGGGCGAGGAACGCCTGGCCCGGCTCGACTATCACGGCGAACTGGCGGGTCTCGCCCGAGCCTAGCAGCACCGACTGCGCCGGTCCCGGCCCGCGCCCGGCGCAGTAGCCGGCCGGGGAAATGGCCACGGCGAGGCTCAGCTCGCCGCTGGGCAGGTCGAGGCTGGTGCGCTCGCCCGGGCCCAGTTTCGCCACCACCTGCCGATTGACGTAGAGCTCCACGTCGCAGGCATTCGGCGCGTTGTTGTCGCGGCTGAAGATCAGCCGCCCCGGGCCGTCGGGCGCCGGGTTCGGCGGTACCACCTGCACGCCCCGCGGCAGGGCGTCGGCAGCCTGGGCGAGGCTGCCGGCCAGGCACAGGGCCAGTAGCGAGTGACGCAGCATGCTGGATCTCCTTTGCGTTTCCTGCAGTGTGGACCATCTTGCGCCGCGCGCGCGGCGCCTTAAACTGTGCGCCCGTTTTCTCCGGACACTCCCATGCAAATCGCCCTGGCACCCATGGAGGGGCTGGTCGACGATATCCTGCGCGACGTGCTGACCCGTATCGGCGGCATCGACTGGTGCGTCACCGAGTTCATTCGCGTCAGCGAGCGCCTGCTGCCGGCTGCCACCTACCGCAAGCTCGCCCCCGAGCTGTTCGCCGGCGCTCGCACCCGCGCCGGCACGCCGATGCGCGTGCAGTTTCTCGGTTCCGACCCGCAGTGCCTGGCCGACAACGCGGCCTTCGCCTGTACCCTCGGCGCACCGGTGATCGACCTGAATTTCGGCTGCCCGGCCAAGACGGTGAACAAGTCGCGCGGCGGCGCGGTATTGCTTAAGGAGCCGGAGCTGCTCCACGCCATTGTCCGCGAGGTACGGCGCACGGTGCCGGCGGCCATCCCGGTGACGGCGAAGATGCGCCTGGGCTTCACCGACAAGGAGGGCGCCCTGGACTGCGCGCGCGCCCTGGCCGAGGGCGGCGCCAGCCAGATCGTGGTGCACGCGCGGACCAAGGTCGAAGGCTACAAGCCGCCGGCGCACTGGGAGTGGGTGGCGCGGGTGCAGGAGGCGGTGGCGGTGCCGGTATTCGCCAACGGCGAGGTGTGGACGCTGGACGACTGGCGGCGCTGCCGCGAGATCAGCGGGGTGGACGACATCATGTTGGGGCGCGGGCTGGTGTCGCGCCCCGGCCTGGCCCGGCAGATCGCCGCGGTACGGGCCGGCGAGCAGCCGCAGGAGATGAGCTGGGACGAGCTGCAGCCGCTGCTGCTGGACTTCTGGCTGCAGGCCCGGCGCAAGCTGGCGCCGCGCTATGCGCCTGGGCGCCTGAAGCAGTGGCTGGCCATGCTCACGCGCAGCTATCCGGAGGCGGTGGCGCTGTTCGCCGAGGTACGCCGCGAGCAGGATTGCGCGCGCATCGATCGGTTGCTCGGCGCGGCGACGGAGCCGGCCTAGGGGCACCGCGCCAGGCTGGCGAGCAGTGCGCGAAGCTCGCTGCGCATGGCGCACCCCAGGGGAGCGGCGTGGCGCCCTCGATCTGTAAACGAATTTTTCAGGCGCTTGAAAATTCTCCGGGCGACCTCAGTTAAGGGCTTGCGGGATGCCGAAGTCGGGTTCCGCACTGTGATCCCTTGCTGAATCATTCAGGAGAATTGTCATGAGCAACGTACTGTCCCTGGCCCCCCTGTTCCGCCAGTCCATCGGTTTCGACCGGTTCAACGATCTGTTCGAGTCCGCCCTGCGCAGCAACGACGGCGGCAGCTCCTACCCGCCCTACAACGTCGAGAAGCATGGCGAGGACCACTACCGTATCGTGGTCGCGGCCGCCGGTTTCCAGGATGAGGACCTCGAGCTGCAGGTCGAGCGCGGCGTATTGACCGTCAGTGGCGGCAAGCGCGAGCGCGGCGCGGAGAACGTCAGTTACCTGTATCAGGGCATCGCCCAGCGCGCGTTCAAGCTGTCCTTCCGCCTGGCCGACCATATCGAGGTCAAGGGCGCCAACCTGGTCAACGGCCTGCTCAACATCGAGCTGGAGCGCATCGTGCCGGAAGAGGCCAAGGCCAAGCGCATCCCCATCGGCAATCAGCGTCCGGCGCTGGAAAGCTGAACCGCGGCCGAGCCCCGCTGAAGAAGGCGCCCACCCGGGCGCCTTCTTCGTTTCTGCGCCATGTCGGTCGCGAGCGCTGCCGGGCTAAGGCTGTCGGGCCGGCCCTCGGCCGAGCAGGGCGCGGAAGGCTTCCTGCGGCAGCGGCTTGCTGAACAGGTAGCCCTGGTACAGGTGGCAACCCTGGCGCTGCAGGAAATCCAGTTGCTCCTGCTGCTCGACGCCCTCGGCGATCAGCGCCAGGCCCAGGCTGCGCGCCATGGCGACGATGGCGCGGATGATCTCGGCGTCGTTGGGGTCGTGGGTGGCGTCGCGGACGAACGACTGGTCGATCTTCAGCATGTCCACCGGCAGGCGCTTGAGGTAGGTCAGCGAGCTGTAGCCGGTGCCGAAGTCGTCCATGGCGAAGCTGACGCCGTGCTTCTTCAGGCGCAGCATCTTGCCCACGGTGTCGTCGATGTTCTGGATGACGATGCCTTCGGTGATCTCCAGCTTGAGCATGGCGTTGGGTAGCTGGCTGTCGCGCAGGCAGCCGGCCACGCGCTCGACGAAGTCGTGCTGACGGAACTGCCGCGGGCTGATGTTGACGCACAGGCTGAAGCGCTCGGCATCGATCAGGCCGTCGGCCAGCAGGCGGGCGCAGAGGTGGCAGGCCTCGGCCAGCACCCAGCCGCCGACTTCGAGGATCAGCCCGCTTTCCTCCAGCACCTGGATGAACTGCGCCGGCGACTGCGCGCCGAGCTGCGGGTGCTGCCAGCGCAGCAGGGCTTCGGCGCCGACCACCTGGCCGTCGCGGGCATCGACCTGCGGCTGAAAGTGCAGCTCGAACTCGCCGCGGGCCAGGGCCAGGCGCAGATCGTTCTCCAGGCGCAGACGGGCGCTGGCGGCCTCCTGCATGGTGCTGCGAAACAGCTGGATGGCGTTGCGACCGGAGTCCTTGGCGCGGTACAGGGCGATGTCGGCGCGCTTGAGCAGGTCGGCCGGGGTGTCGCCGTGATCGGGAATCAGGGCGACGCCGATGCTCGGCGTGACCTGCAGCTGATGGCCGTCCAGCAGCATCGGCTCGGCCAGCAGGCGGCGCAGCTTCTCCGCCACCTGGCGCACCTGGCGGGTGACTTCCGAGCGCTTGCCCTCCAGGCCGGAGAGCAGCACCACGAACTCGTCGCCGCCCAGGCGCGCCACGGTGTCTTCCAGGCGCACGCTGGCTTCCAGGCGCGCGGTGACCAGGCGCAGCACGGCATCGCCGACCGGGTGGCCGAGCGAGTCGTTGATGTGCTTGAAGTGGTCGAGGTCGATGAACAGCAGTGCGCCGCGCAGCTCGTGGCGCTTGAGCAGGGCGATCTGCTGGGTCAGGCGATCCATCAGCAGGGCGCGATTGGGCAGGTTGGTCAGGGCGTCGTGGTAGGCCAGATGCTGCACCTGCGCCTGCGCCAGCTTCAGTTCGCTGATGTCGCGTGCGGTCAGCAGCAGGCAGGCGACGCCGTTGAGCTCAATGGGTTGCACCGAGACCTCGACCAGGCGCACGCCGCCGTCGCGGTGCTGACCGTGCATCTCCATGTGCAGCACCTGGCCATTCTGCGCCAGGTGTTCGAGCATCTGCAGGCGTTCCTCGGGGTAGGCCCAGACGCTCAGCTCGAAGGCGGTGCGGCCGACCACCTCGTCCGGGGTGTAGCCGGTGAGGCGGGTGAAGCCCTCGTTGACCTCGATGTAGCGCGCGGTGTCGCGCTCGGTGATGGTGATGGCGTCCGGGCTGGAGTGGAAGGCCTTGGCGAATTTCTCCTCGGAGGCGCGCAGGCGCTGCTCGCGCAGCACCCGCTCGCTGATGTCGACCAGGGTGCCGACCATGCGCAGCGGCTGGCCGCCTGCGTCGCGGTGCAATTTGGCAGTGCTTTCCAGGTAGTGCAGCGCGCCGTTGGGGTGGCGCACCCGGTAGGTCACCTGATAATTGGCGCTGCGCCCCTCGCGCAGGGCGACGTAGGCCAGACGCATGGCCTGGCGGTCTTCCAGCGGCACGCAGCGGAAGAACTCGCGAAAGTCGTCGTCGAAGGGGCAGGCGTCGAGGCCGTGCAGGGCGGCGGCGCGGGCGCTGCCGAACAGGCGGTTGCTGGGGATGTGCCAGTCCCAGGTACCCAGGTCGGCCGACTCCAGCGCCAGCTTGAGGCGCTCCTGGCTTTCCTGCAGGGCCAGCTCCTGGGCGCGCTGGGCGGTGATGTTGCGCACCGTCAGCACCAGACAGCGCTGGCCGTCGAGCTCGATCTCGCCGCCGAACAGCAGGTTGATGCTGGCGCTGCCGTCGCGGCTGAACAGACGCACTTCGAGGTTGTTCAGGCGCCCGGCCTGCAGGGCGTCGAGCATGCGCTGGCGGTCACCGGGGTCGGCCCAGATGCCCAGCTCCAGCGAGGTGCGGCCGAGCGCCTCGGCGCTGCTCCAGCCGAACTGCTGCTCGAAGCTGGGGTTGACCTCGATAAAGCGGCCAGTCGCCCGATCGGTAATCGCCACGGCGTCGGGGGTGTGCATGAAGGCCTTGGCGAACTTTTCCTCGCTGTTGCGCAGGGCGGTTTCGGCGCGCATGCGTTCGCTGGTGTCGAGGAAGGTGCAGAGCAGCAAGCGTTCGCCCTGCAGCTCGATGTACTGACTCGACAGCACGCCGTCGAGGATGCGCCCGGCGCGGGTGCGCAGCTGCACTTCCTGGATCAGCGGCTCGCGGCTCAGCGGCGCCTGCCGGCGCAGGTAATCGCGCTGCTCGGCATGCACCCAGAGGTCGAGGTCGAGGGTGCTGCGGCCGAGAATCTCCGCGGCGGGCCAGCCAAAGGCGTGGGTGAAGTGCTGGTTGGTCTCGAGGATCTCGCTGGTGTCATAGCGCACCAGCAGCATGATGTCCGGGCTGAGGCGGAACAGGCTGGCGAAGCGTTCTTCCGAGGCACGCAGGGCCTCGGCGCGCGCCTGTTGCGAGCTGATGTCGCGGATCACGCCGAACATGCGCCGGCGGCCGTCGGCATCGCGCGACAGGCTGCCGCTGATCTCCAGCCAGTGCAGGCTGCCGTCCGGCCAGCGGATGCGGTGGCGCAGGGCGCGGCCCTCGTCGTTGCCGGCGAGGATGGCGTGGAATTGCTGCAGCACCGCGCCGCGTTCTTCCTCCGGAATCAGCTCGATGTAGTCGACGCTGCGGGTCAGCGGGCGGGCGGGGTCGAGGCCGAACAGCGCCTGGGCGCCGCGCGACCAGTTGACCCGGCCGCTGTCGATATCCCAGAACCAGGCCCCCAGCTGCGCGCCGTTCAGCGCCGCCAGCAGGCGTGGGGCGTCCTGCCAGGTCTGTTCGAATTCGGCGGGATCCATCGCCGGGATATGCGGTAGGGGCGGGGTCTGGTCAGTGGATCTGGCCATGGCCGGGCCATCCTCCAGTGGGCGCGATGCGCGTGACGGACGTTCGGGTCATGCGTGTGCCTTTTTTATCGTTATGCCGCCACGTTAGCCGCAGCTTGGCCAGCTATGCAAGGCTGTGGCTGTCGCGCTGGGCGTCGAGCAGGGCCATGAAGGCTTTCGCAGCGTTCGACAGGGTGCGCTCGGTGTGCAGGATGTAGCCGAGCTGGCGCGACAGCTGGATGCCCGGCAGGGCCAGCGGCACCACCTGGTCGTCGAGCATGGTGCGCGGCAACACGCTCCAGGCCAGGCCGATGGAGACCATCATCTTGATGGTCTCCAGGTAGTTGGTGCTCATGGCGATGTTCGGTGTCAGGCCCTGGGCCTCGAACAGGCGCTGCACGATATGGTGGGTGAAGGTGTTGCCGCCGGGGAACACCGCCGGGTGCCGCGCCACGTCGGGCAGGCCGATGGCGGCGCTGCGCGCCAGCGGGTGTTCGGGGGCAGCGACGAAATCCAGCGGATCGTTCCACACCGGCACCGCGCGCACCGGTTCGCGGGTTTCCGGGGCCAGGGTGATCACCGCCAGTTCGGCGCGGCCGTGGAGGATCTCCTCGTAGGCCACTTCGGAGTCGAGGAACTGGATATCCAGCGCCACCTGCGGATGGGCACGGGTGAAGGCGCGCAACAGGGCGGGGAGGCGGTGCAGGCCGATATGGTGGCTGGTGGCCAGGGTCAGGCGGCCGCTGACCTCGCCGGCCAGGTTGGTCAGCGCGCGGCGGGTGTCGTCCAGCACGTTGAGGATCTGGTAGGCGCGCGGCAGCAGGGCGCGTCCTGCCTCGGTCAGGCCGATCTCGCGGCCGAGGCGGTCGAACAGGCGTACGCCAAGCTGTTGCTCGAGGCCGGCAATGCGTTTGCTCACCGCCGGCTGGGTCAGGTGCAGGCGCTCGCCGGCTTCGGAAAAACTGCCGGTTTCGGCGATGGCGAGAAAGGCGTTGAGGTTGGCCAGATCCATAGAAACAGCTCCAAAGGGTGGGCCACGAGCCGCAAGCCGAGCCGCTGGGTCTTGGCTGGCGGCCTGTCGCTTGAAGCTTGCGGCTTTTGGGGATTCCTTTGTGGAATCCTTGGGATAAAAAATATGAATTTGAGTTATTCGTCCCGGGATCATAGCATTCTCCCCATAAGCCGCAGGGCCATTTGCCCGGGCATAGAAAGACGCTGATGAGGGACTCGCTGATGGCCGGCAAAACGCTCTACGACAAGCTTTGGGAAATGCACGAGGTCAAGCGCCGCGACGACGGCTCGTCCTTGATCTACATCGATCGCCACATTCTCCACGAAGTGACCTCGCCACAGGCCTTCGAGGGTCTGCGCCTGGCCGGGCGCAAGCCGTGGCGCATCGACGCCAACATCGCCACCCCGGACCACAACGTGCCCACCACCCAGGCCGAGCGCCGGGGCGGCCTCGAGGCCATCGCCGACGAAGTCTCGCGCATCCAGGTGCAGACCCTGGACGAGAACTGCGACGACTTCGGCATCCTCGAGTTCAAGATGAACGACGTGCGCCAGGGCATCGTCCACGTGGTCGGCCCGGAGCAGGGCGCCACCTTGCCGGGCATGACCGTGGTCTGCGGCGATTCGCACACCTCCACCCATGGCGCCTTTGGCGCGCTGGCCCACGGCATCGGCACCTCCGAGGTCGAGCACGTGCTCGCCACCCAGTGCCTGGTGGCCAAGAAGATGAAGAACATGCAGGTGCGCGTCGAAGGCAAATTGCCGTTCGGCGTCACCGCCAAGGACATCGTCCTCGCCGTGATCGGCAAGATCGGCACCGCCGGCGGCAACGGTCACGCTCTTGAATTCGCCGGCAGCGCGATCCGCGACCTGTCCCTGGAAGGGCGCATGACCATCTGCAACATGTCCATCGAAGCCGGTGCCCGCGTCGGCCTGGTGGCGGTGGACGAGAAGACCATCGCTTACGTCGAGGGTCGCCCGTTCGCGCCCAAGGGCGCCGACTGGGACAAGGCCGTGGCGCAGTGGCGGACCCTGGTCTCCGATGCCGACGCGGTGTTCGATACCCTGGTCGAGCTGCGCGCGGAAGAGATCAAGCCGCAGGTATCCTGGGGCACCTCGCCGGAAATGGTCCTGGCCGTCGACCAGAAGGTGCCGGATCCGGCCGTCGAGAGCGACCCGGTGAAGAAGGACTCGATCACCCGCGCCCTGAAATATATGGGCCTGACCGCAAACCAGGCGATCACCGATATCCAGCTCGATCGTGTGTTCATCGGCTCCTGCACCAACTCGCGCATCGAAGACCTGCGTGCCGCCGCCGAGGTGGCCAAGGGCCGCAAGGTCGCCGCCACCGTCAAGCAGGCGCTGGTGGTGCCGGGCTCCGGCCTGGTCAAGGCACAGGCCGAGGCCGAGGGGCTGGACAAGATCTTTATCGAGGCCGGTTTCGAATGGCGCGAGCCGGGCTGCTCCATGTGCCTGGCGATGAATCCGGACAAGCTGGGCAGCGGCGAGCATTGCGCGTCCACCTCCAACCGCAACTTCGAGGGCCGCCAGGGCGCCGGTGGGCGTACCCACTTGGTCAGCCCGGCCATGGCCGCCGCTGCGGCGGTAACCGGCCGCTTTATCGACGTGCGCGAATTGATCCAGGCCTGAGGAATAGAGAGATGAAAGCCTTTACCCAACACACCGGCCTGGTCGCTCCTTTGGATCGTGCCAACGTCGATACCGACCAGATCATTCCCAAGCAGTTCTTGAAGTCGATCAAGCGCACCGGCTTCGGCCCCAACCTGTTCGACGAGTGGCGCTACCTGGATGTCGGCCAGCCGAACCAGGACAACTCCAAGCGTCCGATCAACAAGGATTTCGTGCTCAATTTTCCGCGCTACCAGGGCGCCAGCGTGCTGCTGGCCCGCGAGAACTTCGGTTGCGGCTCGAGCCGCGAGCACGCGCCTTGGGCGCTGGAGGAATACGGTTTCCGCGCGATCATTGCGCCGAGCTTCGCCGATATCTTCTTCAACAACAGCTTCAAGAACGGCCTGCTGCCGATCATCCTCAAGGAGGATGAGGTCGATGCGCTGTTCCAGCAGTGCGAAGCCAGCGAGGGCTACCAGCTGACCGTCGACCTGGCGGCGCAGACCGTGACCCGCCCCGATGGCGTGCAGTACGCCTTCGAAGTCGATGCCTTCCGCAAGCACTGCCTGCTCAACGGCCTGGACGACATCGGCCTGACCCTGCAGGATCAGGAGGCGATCAGGGCCTTCGAAGCCAAACACCAGCAGAACAGCCCCTGGCTGTTCGGCGCGATCAAGTAATACATGAAGGTAGGGTGGACGGCGCTTTATCCATCCATCGGGCTGGGTTTCGGTGGATGAGAACAGCGTCATCCACCCTACGGATTGATTGAGGAATGCAATGAGCAAGCAGATTCTGGTTCTCCCCGGCGACGGTATCGGCCCGGAAATCATGGCCGAAGCGGTCAAGGTGCTGAACCTGGCCAATGACAAGTACGCCCTGGGTTTCGAGCTGAGCTTCGATGACCTGGGCGGCGCCGCCATCGACCGTTACGGCGTGCCGCTGGCCGACGAGACCCTGGTGCGCGCCAAGGCCGCCGATGCCGTGCTGCTCGGTGCCGTTGGCGGGCCAAAGTGGGACACCATCGATCCGGCCATCCGTCCGGAGCGCGGCCTGCTGAAGATCCGTTCGCAGCTGGGCCTGTTCGGCAACCTGCGTCCGGCCATCCTCTATCCGCAACTGGCCGAGGCTTCCAGCCTCAAGCCTGAGGTTGTGGCAGGGTTGGATATCCTTATCGTGCGTGAGCTGACCGGCGGCATCTACTTCGGCCAGCCGCGCGAGAGCAAGGTGCTGGAAAACGGCGAGCGCATGGCTTACGACACCCTGCCGTACAGCGAGAGCGAGATCCGCCGCATTGCCAAGGTCGGTTTCGACATGGCCATGGTGCGTAACAAGAAGCTGTGCTCGGTGGACAAGGCCAACGTGCTGGCCTCCAGCCAGCTGTGGCGTGCGGTGGTCGAGGAAGTGGCCAAGGACTATCCGGACGTCGAGCTGAGCCACATGTACGTCGACAACGCCGCCATGCAGCTGGTGCGCGCGCCCAAGCAGTTCGACGTGATGGTCACCGACAACATGTTTGGTGACATTTTGTCCGATGAGGCTTCGATGCTCACCGGCTCCATCGGCATGCTGCCGTCGGCATCCCTGGATGCCAACAACAAGGGCATGTACGAGCCGTGCCACGGCTCCGCGCCGGACATCGCCGGCAAGGGCATCGCCAACCCGCTGGCCACCATTCTCTCGGTGTCCATGATGCTGCGTTACAGCTTCGGCCAGGCCGCTGCCGCCGACGCCATCGAAAAAGCCGTGAGCCTGGTGCTGGATCAGGGCCTGCGTACCGGCGACATTTGGTCCGAAGGCAAGACCCGCGTCGGCACCTCGGCCATGGGTGATGCGGTAGTCGAAGCGCTGCGTAGTCTGTAATCTTCCAGTCCCGCCGGGGTGGTTCCGGCGGGCTGCTTATATAGGTGTAGTCGTTATGAAACGTGTAGGTCTGATCGGTTGGCGTGGCATGGTCGGTTCCGTGCTTATGCAGCGCATGCTGGAAGAGCGGGACTTCGACCTGATCGAGCCGGTGTTCTTCACCACCTCCAATGTCGGCGGCCAGGGCCCGGCCATTGGCAAGGACATTGCCCCGCTGAAGGACGCCTACAGCATCGACGACCTGAAAGGCCTGGACGTGATCCTGACCTGCCAGGGCGGCGACTACACCAACGAAGTCTTCCCCAAGCTGCGCGAAGCCGGCTGGCAGGGTTACTGGATCGACGCGGCTTCCAGCCTGCGGATGGACGACAGCGCGGTGATCGTGCTCGATCCGGTCAACCGCAAGGTGATCGACCAGGCGCTGGACGCCGGCAGCAAGAACTATATTGGCGGCAACTGCACCGTCAGCCTGATGCTGATGGCCCTGGGTGGCCTGTATGAGGCCGGCCTGGTCGAGTGGATGAGCGCCATGACCTACCAGGCTGCTTCCGGTGCCGGCGCGCAGAACATGCGCGAGCTGATCAAGCAGATGGGCGCGATCAACGGCGCCGTCGCCGATGAGCTGGCCGATCCGGCCAGCGCTATCCTCGACATCGACCGCAAGGTGGCCGAGGCCATGCGCGGCGAAGCCTTCCCGGTGGACAACTTCGGCGTGCCGCTGGCCGGCAGCCTGATCCCCTACATCGACAAGGAGCTGCCCAACGGTCAGAGCCGCGAAGAGTGGAAGGCCCAGGCCGAGACCAACAAGATCCTCGGCCGCTTCAAGAACCCGATCCCGGTCGATGGCATCTGCGTGCGCATCGGCGCCATGCGCTGCCACAGCCAGGCGCTGACCATCAAGCTGAACAAGGATGTGCCGATGGGCGATATCGAAGGCCTGATCAGCCAGCACAATCCCTGGGTCAAGCTGGTGCCGAACAGCCGCGAAGCCAGCATTCGCGACCTCGGCCCGACTGCTGTCACCGGTACCCTGAGCGTGCCGGTCGGTCGTCTGCGCAAGCTCAATATGGGCTCGCAGTACCTGGGCGCCTTCACTGTCGGCGACCAACTGCTGTGGGGCGCGGCCGAGCCGCTGCGGCGCATGCTGCGCATCCTGCTGGAGCGCTAAATCCGCGCTGGCTGCAAGCCGCAAGTAACAGCCTGAAAAGCCCGCTGCCTCGGCAGCGGGGCTTTTTGCTTCTGGTGCATCTTGGGGGACACATGTCTGTGCGCCGGCGGGTCCGGCCGATTGCCTGGGCGAGAGGGCGCGGTTACAGTGCGGCTCCTCCCGCGTCACAGGTCCATCCCATGAGTCAGTCCTTCAATATCGCCCTGGTCGGCGCCACCGGTAGCATCGGCGAGGCGCTGGTCGAACTGCTCGAAGAGCGCGATTTTCCGGTCAAGGAACTGCATCTGCTGGCCAGCAGCGAGTCGGCCGGGCAGAGCCTGTCCTTTCGTGGGCGCCAGGTGCGGGTCAGGTCGCTCGATGCCTTCGATTTCGCCCAGGTGCAGCTGTCCTTCTTCGCCGCCGGCGCCGATGTCACGCGGGCCCAGCATGAGCGGGTGCTGGCCGCGGGCTGCTCGCTGATCGACCTGAGCGCCGCCTTGCCGCTGAGTCAGGCGCCTTGCGTGCTACCTGAAGCCGGACTGGACAGCTTGCCGGCGCGGCATGCCCCCTGGCTGCTCAGTTCACCGACGCCTTGCGCGGTGGCGACCGCGCTGGTGCTGACGGCGTTGCGCCCGCTGCTGCAGCCGCGCCAGGTGCAGCTGACCGCCATGCTGGCGGCGTCCACCCTCGGTCGCAGCGGAGTGCAGGAGTTGGCGCGGCAGACCGCCGAATTGCTCAATGGTCGTCCGCTGGAACCCAAGGGCCTGGACCGGCAGGTCGCGTTCAACCTGCTGGCACAGGTCGGGGCGCTGGACGAGCAGGGCCATGCCGAACTGGAGAAGCGTCTGGCGAGTGAGCTGCAGCAGTTGCTCGGCGTGCCGGATCTGCCGGTATCGGCGACCTGCGCCCTGGCGCCGGTATTCTTCGGCGACAGCCTGGCGCTCGGCGTGCAGGTCGATGGCGAGGTGGATGTGGCTGCCGTGTCGCGCTTGCTGGAAGCCGCGCCGGGGATCGAGCTGGTGGAGGCGGGCGACTATCCGACGGCGGTGGGCGATGCGGTTGGCCAGGATCAGGTCTATGTCGGGCGCGTGCGTAGTGGCGTCAGCGATCCGCGCCAACTCAATTTGTGGATTGCGTCTGATAATGTAAGAAAAGGCGCTGCCCTGAATGCTGTGCAAATAGCCGAGTTGTTGATAAAACACTATCTGTAAAAGATACTTACCTAGAAATTTGAAGAATCTTTCTAGCTTGGCAATACTGGCTGAGTTGATTGCTGAATGGGGAGCCGCTCCTGGGGCGGATGCAGGCAGCAGTTATCAAGACCCTCTCGCATGCCGAGAAAAAAGATAAAACAAGGGATAACGCTATGGTTCGGGTTCGCAAACTAGTGCTGGCAATTGCAGCGGCTTCTGCCCTGTCTTCCGGTATGGCGCATGCGCTGGGGTTGGGTGAAGTTACCCTGCAGTCCTCGCTGAATCAGCCGCTGGTAGCGGAAATTGAATTGCTGGAGGTGCGCGATCTGGCCTCCAACGAGGTGATTCCCAACCTGGCGTCCCCCGAAGAGTTCGTCAAGGCCGGCGTCGATCGCCAATACTTTCTCACCGACCTGAAATTCACCCCGGTACTCAAGCCCAATGGCAAGAGTGTGATTCGCGTCACTTCGAGCAAAGCGGTACGCGAACCTTATCTGAACTTCCTGGTGGAAGTGCTCTGGCCGAATGGTCGGTTACTGCGCGAATACACCCTGCTGCTCGATCCGCCGCTGTACTCCCCGCAAACCGCGGTGGCCGCCGCGCCGCAACTGCCGATCGCCGCGCCGGCACCAGCGCCGCGTCCCGCCGTTGCGCCGGCGCCCGTCAGTGCCGCGCCGGCACCGGCTCCGCGTCCGGCTGCACCGGCACCGGCCTCGCGGGCCATCTCCGGCAACGAATACAAGACCACCGCCAACGACACCCTGTGGGAAATCGCCCAGCGCGTGGGCGGCGGCTCGGTCAACCAGACCATGCTGGCCATCCAGGATCTCAACCCGGATGCCTTTATCGGCGGCAACATCAACCGCATGAAGAGCGGCCAGGTACTGCGCCTGCCCGATGAGCAGCAGATCCGCAGCCGCAGCAATGCCGAGGCCGTGGCCCAGGTCGCCGAACAGAACGCCGCCTGGCGCGAAGGGCGCGCCGTCGCCTCGCGTCAGCTGGATGCCACCCGCCGCACTACTGCCGGCGCAGCGCCAGCGACCGCACAAAGCGGCGACAGCCTGAAACTGGTGGCGGCCGAGGCCGGCAAGGCCACCAGCGGCAGCGACAGCGGTTCGGTCGACAGCAAGGCGCTGACCGACAAGCTGGCCGTGACCCAGGAGAGCCTCGACTCGACTCGTCGCGAGAACGCCGAACTGCAAAGCCGCGTCGGCGATCTGCAGAGCCAGCTGGACAAGCTGCAGCGTCTGATCGAACTCAAGGACAGCCAGTTGGCCAAGCTGCAGGCCGATATGGCGGCGGGTGCTGCCGCACCGGCAGCGCCGGTCGCAGCGGAGGAGGCGGCCAAGCCGGCTGCCGAACCGGCGCCGCCGACCACGGAGGCGGCGACCACGCCTGTGTCGCCGCCCGAAGGGGCGGCCCCCGACTACAACTACAGCGAGGAGCCGGCTGCGCCTGTCGAAGACAGCGCCGCCGCGGCACCCGAACAGCCGGCCAGTGAGCCGGCTGCTGTCGTTGCACCACCTGCTCCGGCCAAGGCGGTCGAACCGGCTGAGCCGGCCAAGCCGGAAGCGGCCAAGCCTGCCGCTCCTGCACCGACTCCGGCGCCGGCCCCGCAAAGCTTTATCGACGACCTGCTGGCCAACCCCATGACCCTGGGCCTGGCCGGTGGTGGCGCATTGCTGCTGCTGCTGGTCGGTCTGATGGCGCTGTCGCGGCGCAATGCCATGAAGGAAGCCGAGCTGCACGAAGAGCTGGCCGACGAAATGGCACAGGACGGCAGTTTCGCCGTCGACCTCGACATGCCGGAAGACAGCTTCGCCGGTCTCGGCGACGAGGCCAAGCCGGCTGTGCCGGCCGCAGCCGGCGAAGAGCGGGTGACCGCGCAAACCGGCGATGCCCTGGGCGAAGCCGATATCTATATCGCCTACGGCCGTTTCAACCAGGCCGCCGAGTTGCTGCAGAACGCCATCAACGACGAGCCGCAGCGTAGCGACCTGCGTCTGAAGCTGATGGAAGTCTATGCCGAGCTGGGCGACCGCGAAGGCTTCGCCCGTCAGGACAACGAACTGCGCGAGATCGGCGGCGTCAATGCCGAGGCCGAGCAGCTGAAAGCCAAGTACCCGGCCATAGCCGCCTTCGTCGGCGCCAGCAGCGTTGCCGCGGCGAGCGCCGCTGACGACCTGGGCGACTTCAGCCTCGACGACCTGAGCCTGGACGAGCCGAGCAGCGAAGCGCCGGTTGCCGCCGGCGGCGACCTGGACGATGCCTTCGATCTGAGCCTGGACGAACTGGAGGCGGACTTGGATCGCGACATGCAGGCCGCGCAGGGTGACGCTGGCAGCCTGTCGCTGGATGACGACCTGGACTTCGGTCTGGTCGACGAGCCGGCGACGGCAGCGGCCAGTGACGATCTGGATTTCGACCTGGCCCTGGGCGACGACAAGGTCGAGCTGTCGCAGCCTGGCGACGACCTCGGCGAGTTCAGCCTGGATCTGGACGAGTCCGCCCCGGCGACTGCCGACGAGGCCGACGATTTCCTCCTCAGCCTCGACGAAGACAGCGTGCCGGCAGCTGCCGAGCCCGCCGACGAGCTGGCCGATCTGAGCCTGGATCTGCCGGAAGAAAGCGCCGCCGCCGATCTCGAACTGCCGGCGGATTTCGATCTGTCCCTCGGCGAGGAGCTGCAGGCGCAGCCCGAGGTCGAGGCCGACAGCTTCGCCGCGCAACTGGATGAGGTGACCGCCGAGCTGGATCAGTTGGCCGGTAGCCTGGAACAGCCGGAAGAGGAGCTGCTGCAGCCGGTCGACAGCCTGGCCGGCGAGCTGGATGGCGACGACGACTTCGATTTCCTCTCCGGCACCGATGAAACCGCGACCAAGCTGGATCTGGCGCGCGCCTATATCGACATGGGCGACACCGAAGGCGCTCGCGACATCCTCGACGAAGTGGTCGCCGAGGGCAGCGAGACCCAGCAACAGGAAGCCCGTGAGATGATTGCCAAGCTGGTTTGATGGATTACATGTCTGACGCAGTACCTGCCGCGGCCGCCGAAATGGCGGCCGCTGGCTTTTCCAGAATCGCCCTCGGTCTCGAGTACAAGGGCACGCGCTATCGCGGTTTCCAGCGCCAGAGCGGCAAGGTGGCATCGATCCAGGGCAGCCTGGAACAGGCGCTGTCCAAGGTTGCCGGCGGCGAACCGGTGAGCATCCTCTGCGCCGGACGCACCGATGCCTCGGTGCACGCCAGCGGCCAGGTGGTGCATTTCGACACGGCCGTCGAGCGCCCGCTGCACGCCTGGATCATGGGCGCCAATATGAACCTGCCCAAGGACATCAGCGTGACCTGGGCGCAGGTGATGCCGGCGCATTTTCATGCGCGCTTTTCGGCCATGGCGCGGCGCTACCGCTACGTGATCTACAACGACCCGATTCGCCCGGCGCATATGGCCGAGGAAGTCACCTGGAACCATCGGCCGCTGGATGTCCGGCGCATGCAGGAGGCCGCCCGGGTGCTGGTCGGCACTCACGATTTCAGCGCTTTCCGCGCCACCCAGTGTCAGGCCAAGTCGCCGATCAAGACGGTGCATCACCTGCAGGTGATCGAGCACGGCCGCTTCATCGTTCTCGATATCCGCGCCAACGCGTTCCTTCATCACATGGTGCGCAACATCGCCGGTGTGCTGATGGCCATCGGCGCAGGCGAGCGGCCGGTGGAGTGGGCGCGCGAGGTACTGGAACGCGGCGAGCGTCGCACCGGGGGGGTGACCGCGCATCCCTACGGCCTGTATCTGGTGCAGGTGGAGTATCCGGACGAGTTCCAGTTGCCGCAGCGTTACCTCGGCCCGCATTTCCTTTCCGCCCTGGCGGACGTGCGGCAGGTCTAGGCCTTTGCTACCATCCAGCGCTTTGCAGCAGGGGAGTACGCCCGTGTCAGTCGTGCGCAGCAAGATCTGCGGCATCACCCGCATCGAGGACGCCCTGGCGGCGGTGGCGGCAGGGGCCGATGCCATCGGCCTGGTGTTCTATGCGAAAAGCCCGCGGGCGGTCAGCGTCGAGCAGGCGGCTGCGATCCTGCACGCGTTGCCGCCGTTCGTCACCAGCGTCGGTCTGTTCGTCGATATGCCGCGCGCCGAGTTGCAGGCGTTGTTGCAGCGCCTGCCGCTGGATCTGCTGCAGTTTCACGGCGACGAGTCGCCGGCCGACTGCGAGGGACATGGTCGTCCCTACATCAAGGCCCTGCGCGTGCGCCCCGGCGAAGATGTGGCGGCGGCGATGGCGCCCTATGCAGGTGCGCGCGGCATCCTGCTGGACACCTTCGTCGAGGGCGTGCCCGGCGGCACCGGTGCCACCTTCGACTGGGCGTTGGTACCGCGCCAGGCCGCCAAGCCGATCATCCTCGCCGGCGGCCTGGCGGCGGGCAACGTCGCGGCGGCGATCCGTCAGGTGCGGCCCTATGCGGTGGATGTCAGCGGCGGCGTCGAGGCGAGCAAAGGCATAAAGGATGCAGGCAAGATTCGCGCGTTCGTGCAGGCAGTGCGCGACGCTGGATGTGACGACGCCTGAGGCGCGGCCGTCCATTAGCCTGTCACGCCGCCAATGGCGGTGGAAACGAATTGCTGGCGGTGGGCGCCCACAGGTGAGCCGCCCCACCCGAACCAACGGTTATGGAGAAATGACAGCATGAGCAACTGGTTGGTAGACAAACTCATCCCCTCGATCATGCGTTCCGAGGTGAAAAAGAGCTCGGTGCCCGAGGGGCTGTGGCACAAATGTCCGTCCTGTGAAGCCGTGCTCTATCGTCCCGAGCTGGAAAAGACCCTCGACGTCTGCCCCAAGTGCAACCATCACATGCGCATCGGCGCGCGCGCCCGTCTCGACCTGTTCCTCGATGCCGATGGTCGCGAGGAAATCGGCGCCGAGCTGGAGCCGGTGGACCGCCTGAAGTTCCGCGACAGCAAGAAGTACAAGGATCGCCTGGCCGCCGCGCAGAAGCAGACCGGCGAGAAGGACGCGCTGATCGCCATGCGCGGAACCCTCGAAGGCATGCCGATCGCCGTGTGCGCCTTCGAATTTTCCTTCATGGGCGGCTCCATGGGCGCCATCGTCGGCGAGCGTTTCGTCCAGGCTGCCACCGTTGCCCTGGAGCAGCGTTGCCCGCTGGTGTGCTTCTCCGCCTCTGGCGGTGCGCGCATGCAGGAGGCGCTGATCTCGCTGATGCAGATGGCCAAGACCTCGGCCGCCCTGGCGCGTTTGCGTGAAGAGGGCCTGCCGTTCATCTCCGTGCTGACCGACCCGGTCTACGGCGGCGTCTCCGCCAGCCTGGCCATGCTCGGCGACGTGATCGTGGCCGAGCCCAAGGCGCTGATCGGCTTCGCCGGCCCGCGGGTGATCGAACAGACCGTGCGCGAGAAGCTGCCGGAAGGCTTCCAGCGCAGCGAATTCCTGCTGGAGCACGGTGCCATCGACATGATCATCCCGCGTGCCGAGCTGCGTCCGCGTCTGGCGCGCCTGCTCGCGCAGCTGATGAATCGCCCCTCTCCGGTTTCCCTGCCGGCCACTGCATGACCGAGCGTAGCCTGGGCGACTGGCTCGCCTACCTCGAGCAGCTGCATCCCTCGGCCATCGACATGGGCCTGGAGCGCTCGCGCGAGGTGGCGCAGCGTCTCGGCCTGGGCAAGCCGGCGCCGCTGGTGATCACCGTGACCGGCACCAACGGCAAGGGCTCCACCTGTGCCTTCGTCGCCAGTCTGCTGCGTGCGCATGGACGCCGGGTCGGCGTCTACAGTTCGCCGCATCTGCTGCGTTACAACGAGCGGGTGGTCATCGATGGCTGCGAGGCCAGCGACGCCGAGCTGTGCCAGGCCTTCGCCGCGGTGGAGGCGGCGCGCGGCGAAACCTCCCTGACCTATTTCGAAATGGGTACCCTGACGGCCTTCTGGCTGTTCGAGCGCGCGGCGCTGGATGCCGTGGTGCTGGAGGTCGGCCTGGGCGGCCGGCTGGATGCGGTGAATCTGGTGGATGCCGACCTGGCACTGGTCACCAGCATCGGTCTGGATCATGCCGACTGGCTGGGCGACACACGCGAGTCGGTGGCCTACGAGAAGGCCGGCATCCTGCGCGCCGGCAAGCCCGCGCTGTGCGGCGATCTCGACCCGCCGCAGCCGCTGCTCGATCAGGTGGCGCGGCTGGATGCGCCGTTCTTTCTGCGCGGCCGCGATTACGACCTGAGTATCGGCGCGCAGGCTTGGTCCTGGTACGGCCTCGATGCGCGTGGGCAGGTGCTGCGTCTGGAACAGCTGCCGCTGCTCGATCTGCCGATGGAAAATGCCGCCCTGGCGCTGCAGGCCTATGCCTTGCTGGAGCTGCCCTGGGATGCCGCGCAGATCGCCCAGGCGCTGGCGGCGACGCGGGTTACCGGGCGTCTGGACCGGCGCACGCTGGATTGGCGAGGCAAGTCACTCACACTGTTGCTCGATGTTGGGCATAATCCCCATGCCGCCGAATACTTGGCGCAGCGTCTGCAAGCCCGGCCGCCGATTGGGCGCCGTTGGGCGGTGTTCGGTCTGTTGGCCGACAAGGACCTGCCCGGGGTGGTGGCACCGCTGCTCGATCAGGTTGCCGGCTGGGCTGTGGCGCCGCTGGCTACGCCGCGTTCGCGCCCGGCCGCCGAGCTGGCCGCGCAGTTGCAGGCCCGGGGGGCGGCGGTGACGCTGCACGCGGACGTGCGCGCCGCGCTGGAAGCCCAGTGCGAGCAGGCGGCACCCGGCGACGAGATTCTGCTGTTCGGATCGTTTTTCTGCGTGGCCGAGGCCCTGGACTGGCTGGCCCGCCCAGCTTGAAAGGGGAGTAGGGGGATGGCATTGCTGGACAAGGGGCTCAAGCAGCGCATGGTCGGCGCGCTGGTGCTGGTGGCGCTGGCGGTGATTTTCCTGCCGATGCTGCTGTCGCGCGAGGACGAGATGCGTCGGGTGGTGGTGGACGCCCCGGCGATGCCGCAGGCGCCGGTGATGCCGGAAATCGTCGTGCAGCCGGCCGAGGTGGTCGAACCCGAAGCCTTGCCGCAGGAGCCGATTCCGCCCGAGGAGGTGCCGCCGCAGCCGCTCGAGACGCCGCCGCAGCCCGAGGTGCAGCCGGCAGTGCCGGCACCCGCGCCGAGCCAGCCCGAAGCGGCCAAGGCCGAGACGCTCGCCAGCGCGCCGGCCAAGCCCGCCAGTCGGCTGGACGCCAACAGCCTGCCGATCAGCTGGTCGGTGCAGCTGGCCAGCCTGTCCAGCCGCAGCGGCGCGGAAAACCTGCAGAAGACTCTGCGCAGCCAGGGCTACAACGCCTATATCCGCACCTTCGACGGCATGAACCGAGTGTTCGTCGGGCCGCTGATCGAGCGCGCCGAAGCCGAGCGTCTGCGCGACCAGCTCAATCGCCAGCACAAGCTCAGCGGTTTCGTCGTGCGTTTCCAGCCCGAGGCGGGTTGAGAACAGGACTTTGCATCGCCCGGTTACCCGATGCGCCGGGCTCTGCTAAAATGCTTCGCCTTTTCCGCTGGTAGGCCGCACCGTGGTATTCACCTGGGTCGATTGGGCGATCATCGCCGTCATCGCCGTCTCGAGTTTGATCAGCCTCAAGCGTGGCTTCGTCAAGGAAGCCCTGTCGCTGCTGACCTGGATCATCGCGGGTATTGTCGCCTGGATGTTCGGCGGCGCGCTGGCCCAGCACCTCGTCGAATTCATCGAAACTCCGTCCGCACGGGTGATCGCCGCCTGTGCCATTCTGTTCGTCGCCACCTTGCTGGTCGGCGCCCTGGTCAATTTCCTCATCGGCGAGCTGATTCGCGTGACCGGCTTGTCCGGCACCGACCGTTTCCTCGGCATGGTGTTCGGCGCCGCCCGCGGCGGTCTGTTGGTGGTGCTGCTGGTCGGGCTGATCAGCCTGGCGCCGGTGGAGCAGGACACGTGGTGGCAGCAGTCGCAACTGGTGCCGCATTTTCTGATGGTCGCCGACTGGTCGAAGAACCTCATTCTGGGGTGGTCCGGTCAGTGGTTTTCCGGTGGGATCGGCTCACCCAGCTGATCCGCCATAAAAGAGCGCCTGCCCTGGCCCAAACCGCCGTGGCAGTCGCTGAAGTTAGCCTGAACTATCTAGCAGGGGTCGTGGCACATGTGTGGCATCGTCGGTATCGTCGGCAAGTCGAACGTCAATCAGGCGCTGTATGACGCGCTCACCGTCCTTCAGCATCGCGGCCAGGACGCTGCCGGCATCGTCACCAGCCATGATGGCCGGCTGTTCCTGCGCAAGGACAACGGCCTGGTGCGCGACGTGTTCCAGCAGCGCCACATGCAGCGCCTGGTCGGCCACATGGGCATCGGCCACGTGCGCTACCCCACCGCCGGCAGCTCCAGCTCGGCCGAGGCGCAGCCGTTCTACGTCAACTCGCCCTACGGCATCACCCTGGCGCACAACGGCAACCTGACCAACGTCGAGCAGTTGGCCAAGGAAATCTACGAGTCCGACCTGCGCCACGTGAACACCAACTCCGACTCGGAAGTGCTGCTCAACGTGTTCGCCCACGAGCTGGCCCAGCGCGGCAAGCTGCAGCCGACCGAGGAAGACGTGTTTGCCGCGGTCAGCCACGTGCACGAGCGCTGCCTGGGCGGCTACGCGGTGGTGGCGATGATCACCGGCTACGGCATCGTCGGTTTCCGCGATCCCAACGGCATTCGCCCGATCGTCTTCGGCCAGCGCCACACCGACGAAGGCGTCGAATACATGATCGCCTCCGAGAGCGTGTCGCTGGACGTGCTCGGCTTCACCCTGATCCGCGACCTGGCGCCGGGCGAAGCGGTGTACATCACCGAGGAAGGCAAGCTGTTCACCCGTCAGTGCGCACAGAATCCCAAGTACGCGCCGTGCATCTTCGAGCACGTCTACCTGGCGCGCCCGGATTCGATCATGGACGGCATCTCGGTGTACAAGGCGCGCCTGCGCATGGGCGAGAAGCTGGCCGACAAGATCCTCCGCGAGCGTCCGCAGCACGACATCGACGTGGTCATCCCGATTCCCGACACCAGCCGCACCGCCGCTCTGGAACTGGCCAACCGCCTGGGCGTGAAGTTCCGCGAAGGCTTCGTCAAGAACCGCTACATCGGCCGTACCTTCATCATGCCCGGCCAGGCGGCGCGCAAGAAATCCGTGCGGCAGAAGCTCAACGCCATCGAACTGGAGTTCCGCGGCAAGAACGTGATGCTGGTGGACGACTCCATCGTCCGCGGTACCACCTGCAAGCAGATCATCCAGATGGCCCGCGAAGCCGGGGCTAAGAACGTCTACTTCTGCTCGGCGGCGCCGGCGGTGCGTTATCCGAACGTATACGGCATCGATATGCCCAGCGCCCACGAGCTGATCGCCCACGGCCGCAGCACCGAGGAGGTCTGCGAGCTGATCGGCGCCGACTGGCTGGTCTACCAGGACCTGCCGGACCTGATCGAGGCGGTCAGCGGCAGCAAGAAGATCAAGATCGACAACTTCGACTGCGCGGTGTTCGACGGCAAGTACGTCACCGGCGATGTCGACGAGGCCTACCTGGACAAGATCGAGCAGGCGCGCAACGACGCCAGCAAGGTCAAGTCGCAGGCGGTCAGTGCCATCATCGATCTGTACAACAATTAACTCGGGCGGGCAGGGCGGGGTTCTGCCTGGTTTGATGGTGCGCGCAGCGCACCCCGACCCGTAGCCCGGATGCAATCCGGGGGATATCACAGAGGATTTCCCGGATTGCATCCGGGCTAGATTGCGTGAGGTAGCGATATGACACTGGAATGGGATGCCGGCAGGCTCGATAGCGATCTCGACGGCGTGGGCTTCGACACCCTGGCGGTGCGCGCCGGCCAGCGCCGCTCGCCCGAGGGCGAGCACGGCGAGGCGCTGTTCCTCACCTCCAGTTACGTGTTCCGCACCGCCGCCGACGCCGCCGCCCGCTTTGGCGGCGAGGTGCCGGGCAACGTCTACTCGCGCTACACCAACCCCACCGTGCGCACCTTCGAGGAGCGCATCGCCGCCCTGGAAGGCGCCGAACAGGCGGTGGCCACCGCCTCGGGCATGTCGGCGATCCTCGCCATCGTCATGAGCCTGTGCAGCGGCGGCGACCATGTGCTGGTCTCGCGCAGCGTGTTCGGTTCCACCATCAGCCTGTTCGAGAAGTACCTCAAGCGCTTCGGCGTCGAGGTCGACTACGTGCCGCTGGCCGATCTGGAAGCCTGGCAGGGCGCGTTCAAGGCCAACACCAAGCTGCTGTTCGTCGAGTCGCCGTCCAACCCGCTGGCCGAACTGGTGGATATCGCCGCCCTGGCCGAGATCGCCCATGCCCGCGGCGCGCTGCTGGCGGTGGACAACTGCTTCTGCACCCCGGCGCTGCAGCAGCCGCTGGCGCTGGGCGCCGATATCGTCATGCACTCGGCGACCAAGTACATCGACGGCCAGGGCCGTGGCCTCGGCGGCGTGGTGGCCGGACGCAGCGAGCAGATGAAGGAAATCGTGGGCTTTCTGCGTACCGCAGGCCCGACCCTGAGCCCGTTCAATGCCTGGCTGTTCCTCAAGGGCCTGGAGACCCTGCGCATCCGCATGCAGGCGCAGAGCGACAGCGCCCTGCAGCTGGCGCAGTGGCTGGAGCAGCAACCGCAGGTCGAGCGGGTCTACTACGCCGGCTTGCCCAGCCACCCGCAGCACGAGCTGGCGAAGCGGCAGCAGAGCGCCTTCGGTGCGGTGCTCAGTTTCGAGGTGGCGGGCGGTCGCGACGCCGCCTGGAAGGTGATCGACGCCACCCGGGTGATTTCCATCACCACCAACCTGGGCGACACCAAGACCACCATCGCCCACCCGGCGACCACCTCCCATGGTCGCCTGAGCCCGCAGGAGCGGGCCAATGCCGGCATTCGCGACAACCTGATTCGCGTCGCCGTGGGCCTGGAAGACCTGGCTGACCTCAAGGCCGATCTGGCACGCGGCCTGGCCGCGCTCTGAGCATGCTGGAGTGGGGCAGCGGCGCCGCGCCGAATAACGGCCGGGTCGCGCTGGTCAGCGGTGCGGCCCGCGGCATCGGCCTGGGCATCGCGGCCTGGCTGATCACCGAGGGCTGGCGGGTGGTACTGGCCGACATTGACCGCGAGCGCGGCTCGAAGGTGGCGCGCGCGCTGGGCGATAACGCCTGGTTCGTCGCCATGGACGTGGCCAAGGAGGATCAGGTCAGCGTCGGCGTCGCCGAGGTGCTCGGCCAGTTCGGCCGCCTCGATGCGCTGGTGTGCAACGCCGCCATTGCCGACCCGCACAACCCGCCGCTGGAGGTGCTCGACCTCAAGCGCTGGAATCGCCTGCTGGCGGTCAACCTGACCGGCGCCATGCTCCTGGCCAAGCATTGCGCGCCTTACCTGCGCGGTCATCGTGGGGCCATCGTCAATATCGCCTCGACCCGCGCCAGCCAGTCCGAGGCCAATTGCGAGGCGTACGCCGCGAGTAAAGGCGGCCTGGTTGCGCTGACCCACGCCCTGGCCGTCAGCCTCGGCCCGGAGGTGCGGGTCAATTGCGTCAGCCCCGGCTGGATCGATGCCCGCGACCCGTCGCAGCAGCGCCGCGAGCCGCTGTCGGTGTTCGATCACGCGCAGCACCCGGTCGGCCGTGTCGGCGCGGTGGAGGATGTCGCCGCCCAGGTCGCCTGGCTGCTGTCCGATGCCGCCGGTTTCGTCACCGGCCAGGAGTTCGTGGTCGACGGCGGCATGAGCCGCAAGATGATCTATCAGGATTGAGCGCCTTAGGACGGGTGAAACCCGTCTGCGGCGTGGAAGCAGAAACGAAAAAGGCTCCCGAAGGAGCCTTTTTCATGCATGGCCGAATTACATGTTGGGGTAGTTCGGCCCGCCGGTGCCTTCTGGCGCGACCCAGGTGATGTTCTGGGCCGGGTCCTTGATGTCGCAGGTCTTGCAGTGCACGCAGTTCTGCGCGTTGATCTGGAAGCGTTTCTCGCCGTCTTCCTGAGTCACCACCTCGTACACGCCGGCCGGGCAGTAGCGCTGCGCCGGTTCGTCGTACAGCGGTAGGTTCTTCGCCAGCGGGATGCTCGGGTCGGTGAGCTTCAGGTGGCAGGGCTGCTCTTCTTCGTGGTTGGTGTTGGAGAGGAACACCGAACTCAATTTGTCGAAGCTCAGTTTGCCGTCCGGTTTCGGGTAGGCGATCTTCGCGCACGCGGCGGCCGGCTTCAGGCAGGCGTAGTCCGGTTTGTTGTCGTGCAGGGTGAAGGGCGCTTTGCCGCCGAAGATGTTCTGGTCCAGCCAGTTGATACCGCCGCCGACGATGGCGCCGTACTTGTGGATGGCCGCGCCGAAGTTGCGGCTGCGGAACAGTTCGTCGTACAGCCAGCTGGCCTTGAAGCCCTCGACGTAGCCGTTCAGCTCGTCGCCGCCTTCGCCGCCGCCGAGCAGGGCCTGGGCCACGGCGTCCGCCGCGAGCATGCCGGACTTCATCGCGGTGTGGCTGCCCTTGATCTTGGCGAAGTTCAGGGTGCCGAGGTCGCAGCCGATCAGCGCGCCGCCGGGGAAGACCATCTTCGGCAGCGAATTCAGGCCGCCCTTGCAGATGGCGCGGGCGCCGTAGGCCACGCGCTTGCCGCCTTCCAGGTACTGGGCGATCACCGGGTGGTGCTTGTAGCGCTGGAACTCGTCGAACGGCGACAGGTGCGGGTTGGCGTAGGACAGGTCGATGATCAGACCCACCACGACCTGGTTGTTCTCCAGGTGGTAGAGGAAGGAGCCGCCGGTGTTCTCGGTGCCCATGATGTCCATCGGCCAACCGGCGGTGTGCACCACCAGGCCTTGTTCATGCTTGGCCTGGTCGATGTCCCAGATTTCCTTGATGCCGATGCCGTAGTGCTGGGCGTCGGCTTCGCTGTCGAGCTTGTACTTGTTGATCAGCTGCTTGCCGATATGGCCACGGCAGCCTTCGGCGAACAGGGTGTACTTGCCGCGCAGTTCCATGCCCGGGGTGTAGTAGCCTTCCTTGGGGTTGCCTTCGCGGTCGACGCCCAGATCGCCGGTGACGATGCCGCGCACCACGCCGTTGTCGTCGATCAGCGCTTCCTGAGCGGCGAAGCCGGGATAGACTTCCACGCCGAGGTTTTCCGCCTGCTGGGCTAGCCAGCGGCACAGATTGCCCAGGGAAATGATGTAGTTGCCTTCGTTGTGCATGGTTTTCGGCACAAAGAAGTCGGGAATTCGGGTAGCCTTGTCGGCGTCGCGCAGCAGGTAGATGTCGTCGCGCTTGACCGGGGTATTGAGCGGGGCGCCCAGTTCCTTCCAGTCGGGGAACAGTTCGTTCAGGGCGCGCGGCTCGAAGACCGCACCGGAGAGGATATGCGCGCCGACTTCGGAGCCTTTCTCGACCACGCAGACGCTGATCTCCTGGCCCGCTTCAGCGGCTTTCTGCTTCAGTCGGCAGGCGGCGGACAGGCCGGACGGGCCGGCGCCGACGATGACGACGTCGAACTCCATAAATTCGCGTTCCACAGGCTATCTCCTACTCAAGGCTCTTCGATGTTTTATGTTGGAGGGCGCGGCTCGGTCCCTAAGCGATGCGGGCGCATTATATCTACACCCTCCCAACGGGCCAATACAAACGTTTGTTTGAATTTTCTGTAGGCCTGTTAGAATCCTACTACATCGCGGATGACCGGCCGGTTCGCTGTATTGACCGAGCCAGGCCGCGGGGTCAAGATACGGGCGGTTTTGCGCTCGCCGTCTGGGCTGAAAGGTCGGTTCCGGCCGATTTTGCATCACCGGCCAGGCTCGCCTTGGCGACATTCTTATTCACCGGAGAGTAACGAGGAATCCATGAAGGTTCTTGTAGCTGTCAAACGAGTGGTTGACTACAACGTCAAGGTTCGCGTCAAGGCGGACAACAGTGGCGTCGACCTCGCCAACGTCAAGATGTCGATGAACCCCTTCTGCGAGATCGCCGTGGAGGAAGCCGTACGTCTGAAGGAGAAGGGCGTGGCGAGCGAGATCGTCGTCGTCTCCATCGGCCCGGCCACCGCTCAGGAGCAGCTGCGTACCGCGCTGGCCCTCGGTGCCGACCGCGCCATCCTGGTCGAGTCCAACGACGAGCTGAACTCCCTGGCCGTGGCCAAGCTGCTCAAGGCCGTGGTCGACAAGGAGCAGCCGCAGCTGGTGATCATGGGCAAGCAGGCCATCGACAGCGACAACAACCAGACCGGCCAGATGCTCGGCGCGCTGACCGGTTTCGGCCAGGGCACCTTCGCCTCCAAGGTCGAGGTGGCTGGCGACAAGGTCAACGTCACCCGTGAAATCGACGGCGGCCTGCAGACCGTCGCGCTGAACCTGCCGGCGATCGTCACCACCGACCTGCGCCTGAACGAGCCGCGCTATGCGTCGCTGCCGAACATCATGAAGGCCAAGAAGAAGCCGCTGGAAACCGTTACCCCGGACGCCCTGGGCGTTTCCACCGCCTCCACCGTCAAGACCCTGAAAGTCGAAGCGCCGGCTGCTCGCAGCGCTGGCATCAAGGTCAAGTCCGTGGCTGAACTGGTCGAGAAACTGAAGAACGAGGCGAAGGTAATCTAAATGACTATCCTGGTTATCGCTGAACACACCAATGCCGCCCTGGCTGCCGCGACCCTGAACACCGTTGCCGCTGCCGCGAAGATCGGTGGCGACATCCACGTACTGGTTGCCGGTAGCGCCTGTGGCGCTGCTGCCGAAGCTGCTGCCAAGATCGCTGGCGTAGCCAAGGTGCTGGTGGCCGACAACGCCGCCTATGCCAACCAGCTGCCGGAAAACGTCGCACCGCTGGTAGCCGAGTTGGGCAAGGGCTACAGCCACATCCTGGCTGCCGCCACCAGCAACGGCAAGAACATCCTGCCGCGCGTCGCCGCTGCCCTGGACGTCGACCAGATCTCCGAGATCATCGCCGTCGAAAGCGCTGACACCTTCAAGCGTCCGATCTATGCCGGTAACGCCATCGCCACCGTGCAGTCCTCGGCTGCCATCAAGGTGATCACCGTGCGTAGCACCGGTTTCGACGCCGTCGCTGCCGAAGGCGGCAGTGCTGCCGTTGAGGCCGTTTCCGGCCCGGCCGATGCCGGCAAGTCCGCCTTCGTCGGTGAAGAGCTGGCCAAGTCCGATCGTCCGGAGCTGACCGCTGCCAAGATCGTCGTGTCCGGCGGCCGTGGCATGGGCAATGGCGACAACTTCAAGCACCTGTACGCCCTGGCCGACAAGCTCGGCGCCGCCGTCGGTGCCTCGCGCGCCGCGGTCGACGCCGGCTTCGTGCCGAACGACATGCAGGTCGGTCAGACCGGCAAGATCGTCGCGCCGCAGCTGTACATCGCTGTCGGTATCTCCGGCGCGATCCAGCACCTGGCCGGCATGAAGGACTCCAAGGTGATCGTCGCGATCAACAAGGACGAAGAGGCGCCGATCTTCCAGGTGGCCGACTACGGCCTGGTCGCCGACCTGTTCGAAGCCGTACCGGAGCTGGAAAAGCTGGTCTAAGCCGCTTTCTCCGCTGCGAAAAGAACCCGCTCCTTGGAGCGGGTTTTTTATTGGCGATCGGTCAAATACGAGTGACTCACGGCGGCGTCAGCCCCTCCAGAAAACGCCGGTAGAGCAGGGCGCTTTCCTGCGGTCGCTCCAGCATCGGCGTATGGCCGACGTCCGGCATCACCACCACGCTGGGCTGGCGCAACAACGGCCGCATCACCTCGATGCTGGACACATGCAGCACGCGGTCCTGCTCGCCCCACAGCAGCAGGGTCGGGGCCTGGATTTTCGGCAGTTCCGGCTCCAGCGGGATATAGCGCTCGACCAGTTGCTGGAATACCCGCTCGTAATGCTCGCGGTTGGCCATCGACCGTTCGGCCAGGTGGCGCCGGAGCGAGTCGGGCAGGTAGGGCGGCTCGACGAAGACGAACTGCAGCAGGCGCTGGAAGTCTTGCGGCTGCCTTACCACCAGCGGGTTGGGTGCGCCGCGTTCGAGCAGTTCGAAGAGTTCGCTCTTGCTCGGTGCCTCGACCCCGGCGTTGTCGAACAGCGCCAGCGAGCGCACCCGCTGCGGGTAGCGCGCGGCAAAGAGGGCGGCGATATGCCCACCCATGGAGTTGCCCAGCAGATGGGCGCGATCGATATCCAGCGCGTCGAGGATGCTCGCCAGGCGTTCGGCCTGGGTGCCGACGTCGTAGCTGCCGACGGGGCGGTCGCTGTCGCCGAAGCCGGGCAGGTCGAGGGCGATCACCCGATAGCGATTCGTCAGCTGGCGGGAAAAGCGCAGCCAGTTATCCTTGTCCGCGGCGAAGCCGTGGATCAGCACCAGGGTTTCGCCCTTTGCCGGCCCTCCCTGGTAGTAATGGATGTTAAGATCGCCGGCACGCAGCTGTTCGTGGCTCAGTCCGGCGCGCTGCTGCTCGATCAGGCGCAGGCTGGCCAGCTGGGTCGCCGGAAATAAGTAGAGCGTCGCGGCGGCAGCGGCGAGCAGCAGCATCAGGCCGAACAGCAGTTTTTTCATGGCGCGTCCTTATCGCGAATTATTATGGCGGCGCCATTAAGCTAGCATGAACATGGATGGTTTCCCGGGCTTGCCCACCTTCCTTGTCGATCACCGCATGAACCGAGAGTAGCCAATGCCCGAGCGTTGTCTGTTTAAGTCCCTGCTGCTGTGGTTCGCCCTGGCGCTGATGCCGGCAGCCGCCCTGGCGGTGGGCAAGTGCGAGCGCCTGGTGGCGACCGGCAATCCCGAGTATCCGCCCTACCTGTGGCGCGATCCGCAGAATCCGCAGCAGCTGATCGGCGCCAACGCCGACCTGCTCAAGCACCTGGCCAAGGAGCTCGGTCTGGTGGTGGACGTGATCCACACCGGGCCCTGGTCGCGGGCGCAGGACGAGGTGCGCACCGGGCGGGTCGACCTGATCGCCGGCGCCTTCCTCACCCTGCCGCGTCTGGAGAGCATGGACTACGTGCATCCGGCCTTCTTCTTCACCCCCAGCGTGGTCTGGGTGCGCAAGGGCGAAGGTTTCCCCTACGGCAGCTGGGTCGACTTGCAGGGGCGCACCGGCGACACCCTGGTGGGCAACAGCTTCGGCCAGCAGTTCGATACCTACGCCAAGCAGCACCTGACCCTGGAGGGTGTGTCCAGCCTGACCCAGGCGTTCCAGAAGCTGCTGCTCGGGCGCACCGACTACGTGCTCTACGAGCGCTACCCGGGCCTGGCGTTGGCCGAAACCCTGGGCATGGACGACGACCTGGAGGTGCTGGAACCGCCGATCTCCAGCGAAGGTCTGTTCCTCACCCTGTCGCATAACTCGGCGTGCAACGAGCCCTGGCTGCGCGGACAGCTGGCGCGGAAAATGACAGAATTGGTCGCCGCCGGCCTGCCCGAGCAGTTGTTGCAACGCAACCTGGAGCTGTGGAAGGCCCAGCAGATGCAGCCCGACCCGGTCGGCGACGTCAATCAGTAGGAAACTCTCGTGATAAATCGACCCCTTTGCGCGCTGCTGCTGGCGCTGGGCCTGACGGCCTGCGCCAGCGATCCGGCGCCCACCGAACAACTGCGTCTGACCGAACAGGCGCTGGCCCAAGCCAAGGCCCTGGGCGTGGCCCGCGAGCAATCGGCGCCGTTGAGCCAGGCCGAAGACAAGCTGGCCCAGGCCCAGGCCGCGCTGCACGACGGTCGCCACAAGCAGGCCCGGCTGCTGGCCGAGCAGGCCGAACTGGACGCCCGTCTGGCCGAGGCCGAGCACCTCAATGGCAAGGGGCGCGAGCAACTGGCCGAGCTGAACCAGCGCATCGGTCGTCTGCGCCAGCAACTGGGGGCCATGTGATGAGCCGCTCGATGCCCATCGCCGCCCTGCTGCTGGCGGCCACCTCGCTCGGCGGTTGCGCGGCCCAGCAGCCGGCCAGCGACCAGGCCCTGGAAGCGGCGCGCACCAGCTTCCAGACGGTCAAGGAAGATCCCAACGTCCTGCGTGCGGCGCCCAAGGACGTGATTCGCGCGGGCGAATCGCTGGCGCGGGCCGAGCGGCTGTCCAGCTACTGGGGCAGCGGCGCGGACGTGCGTCACTATGCCTACCTCAGTCAGCGTTATGCCGAGATCGCCCGTCAGCACAGCGAGATCGCCCTCAACCAGGAGCGCGTGGCCAAGCTCGAGCTGGAGCGTGAGCGCCTGCAGCTGACCCTGCGCGAGGCCAAGCTGCTCAGCGTGCAGCAGCACAATGGCTGGCTGGAGGAACAGATGGTCAGCCTCGCCGCCAGCGAGACCGAGCGCGGTCTGGTGATGACCCTGGGCGACATGCTGTTCGACGCCGGGCGCGCCGAACTGCAGCCGGCGGCCAACCGCACCGTGCTCAAGCTGGTGCAGTTCCTGCAGATCAACCCGCAGCGGCGGGTGCGTATCGAGGGCTATACCGACAACACCGGCAGCGCCGAGGAGAACCTCGAACTGTCGCGCGCGCGGGCGCAGAGCGTGGCCGATCTGCTGGTGGACCTGGGCATCGACGCCAAGCGCCTGCAGGTGGTCGGCTACGGCGTCGACTTCCCGGTGGCGGAAAATGCCTCGGCGCGCGGGCGGGCGCAGAACCGTCGGGTGGAGATCGTCTTCTCCGACGAGCGTGGCCAGCTCGGCGCCGAACGCTAGATCTGCCCGGCTGCACACGAACCCCGGCCTGGCCGGGGTTTTTCGTTTCTGCGCCTGTCTGGCCGCAATCGCCTGGGCATAATGCATACAGCTGCCGTACGAATACTGTATGGCCGACACTGTTCTGAACTGTGCCAGTACACTTTCGGGTAAATCGGCTACTGTTATGGTTCAGCGACCCGAAGGAGACGGCCATGACCAATCTGTTGCTCTACCAGCGCATCGCCCAGCAGTTGGCCGAGGACATTCGTCGGGGTGTCTACCAGCCGGGCGAGCGGGTGCCCTCGGTGCGCAAGATGAGCGCGCAGCTCAACGTCAGCCATGCCACCGTGCTGCAGGCCTACGCCAATCTGGAAGACCAGGGGCTGATCCGCGCGCGGCCGCAGTCCGGCTTCTACGTGCATCAGACACCGGCGCTGACCGCGCCGACCCCGGATATCGCGCGGGTCGAACGCCCCGGCCTGGTCACCCGCAGCAGCATCATCAACCAGGTGCTCACCGAGTCGCGCCGCGAGGGGGTGTTCCCGCTGGGCGCCGCGGTGCCGCACGTCGACTACCTGCCGGTGCGCGCGCTGCACCAGCAACTGGCCAAGGTCACCCGTTTCCACAGCCCGCGCGCCTTCAGCTACATGTTCAGCCCCGGCTTCGAGCCGCTGCGTCGGCAGGTGGCGATCCGCATGCGCGACGCCGGGGTGGTGGTCGACCCGTCCGAGGTGGTGATCACCCACGGCTGCGTCGACGCCCTGCAGATGAGCCTGCGCGTGCTGACCCAGCCGGGCGACCTGATCGCCGCCGAGTCGCCGACCTACTACGGCCTGCTGCAGCTGGCCGACCTGCTCGGCCTCAAGGTGATCGAGATTCCCAGTGACCCGACCACCGGCATCAGCCTGGAGGCCCTGCAGCTGGCGGCCAACCAGTGGCCGATCAAGGCGCTGGTGCTCACCGCGCGGCTGTCCAACCCGCTCGGCGGCACCGTTCCCGAGGAACGCCAGCGTCAGTTGCTGCGCCTGGCCGGCGACTACGACATCCAGATCATCGAGGACGATATCTACGGCGAGCTGATGTTCGAGCAAGGGCCGACCAAGGCGCTCAAGTCGCACGATCGCGACAGCCGGGTGATCTACTGCTCGAGCTTCTCCAAGACCCTGTCGCCCGGCGTGCGCATCGGCTGGATAGTCGCCGGCAAGTACCAGGACGAGATCCAGCGCCTGCAGACCTTCACCACCCACTCGGCGTGCAGCGTGACGCAGATGGCGGTGGCCGCCTACCTGGAAAACGGCGGTTACGACCGCCACCTGCGTTTCATCCGCCAGGAGTACCGCAAGAACCTCAGCGCCTTCCAGCTGGCGGTGCAGCAGTATTTCCCCGACGGTACGCAGATGACCCGGCCCAAGGGCGGCTTCATCCTCTGGGTCAGCCTGCCGGTGCGGGTCAATACCAAGGACCTGCACGTGCGCGCGCTGCAGCAGGGCATCTCCATCGCCCCCGGGCTGATCTTCAGCAACACCGAGCAGTTCAACCATTGCGTGCGGCTGAACTGCGGCATCCCGTGGAACCGCGAGGCCGAGCGCGCGCTGATGACCCTGGGCATGCTGGCCAGCCAGCTGTGCCAGGAGGTGAGCGGCGGCTTGTCGCTGGAGCGGGCGGGCGGCATAGCGGTTTAACCCGAATCGGGCAGGGGCTGCGTCTACCTGAGCGAAGGTTCCATGCCATTGCTCAGGAGCTGCACCATGTCCGCTTATTCCGTACTGCTCGTTCGTCCGCTCGCCGCCGGTTTCGCCGCCGGTGTGTTGCTCGCCCTGGCCGCCTGCAGCGTCTCGGGCCCCGAAGCCGAGGCGCAGGGCAAGCCCGCCGCGCCGGCCGCCGCGCTGCACGACAGCCTGGCGGCGCCAGTCGCCGCCGAGGCGCGTGCCGAGCTGACGCGCAAGCGCGAGAGCCTACTGCCCAACCATGTCGCCCCTGTCCCCAACCCCATGCTCGATACCTTGCCGCCGGGCTACCGCGACGTGGCGCGCGAGCAGTACCAGACCTACGCGGACAACCCGGTATTCGCCGTGTCGGAGACGCCGGTATCGACCTTCAGCATCGACGTGGACACCGGCAGCTACGCCAACGTGCGGCGTTTCCTCAATGGCGGGCAACTGCCGCCGAAGGACGCCGTGCGCCTGGAAGAGCTGGTCAACTACTTCCCCTACGCCTACCCGTTGCCGCAGGGCGACGCGCCTTTTGGCGTCAGCACCGAACTGGCGGTCACGCCCTGGAATCCCGACACGCGCCTGCTGCGTATCGCCATCAAGGCGTCGGACCGCAGCGTGGATGAGCTGCCGCCGGCCAACCTGGTGTTTCTGGTGGATGTCTCCGGCTCGATGCACCGCCGCGAAGGCCTGCCGATGGTGCAGGGCACCCTGAAACTGCTGGTCGACCAGTTGCGCCCGCAGGACCGCGTGTCGCTGGTCACCTATGCCGGCGCCAGTCAGGTGGTGCTGGACTCCACGCCCGGCAGCGACAAGGCGGCCATTCGCGCGGCGATCGACCAGCTGACCGCGGGCGGCTCCACCGCCGGTGAGTCGGGCATTCAGCTGGCCTATCGGCAGGCGGGCAAGCACCTGATCGACGGCGGCATCAATCGCATCCTGCTGGCCACCGACGGCGACTTCAACGTCGGCATCAGCGACTTCGACAGCCTCAAGCAACTGGCCGCGGACAAGCGCAAGAGCGGCGTGTCGCTGACCACCCTGGGCTTTGGCGTGGACAACTACAACGAGCGCCTGATGGAGCAGCTGGCCGATGCCGGCAACGGCAACTACGCCTATATCGACAACCTGCGCGAGGCGCGCAAGGTGCTGGTCGACCAGCTCGGTTCGACCCTCGCCACTGTGGCCAGCGACGTCAAGCTGCAGCTGGAATTCAACCCGGCCGAGGTCAGCGAATACCGCCTGCTGGGCTACGAGAACCGTGCGCTCAAACGCGAGGATTTCAGCAACGACAAGGTCGATGCCGGCGAGATCGGCGCAGGGCATACGGTCACCGCGCTGTACGAGATCGTGCCGGCTGGTGGCAAGGGCTGGCTGGAGCCATTGCGCTATCAGAGCAGCATTCAACCGGCTGGAAAGAGCGGCGAGCTGGCCTGGCTGCGGATTCGCTACAAGGCGCCGGGGGAAGCGAGCAGTCGCCTGCTGGAACGACCCATTGCGCGTGACGAGGCGAAACCGGTTGCGGCCGCCAGCGAGGATCTGCGTTTCGCCGCAGCGGTGGCCGCCTTCGCCCAGCAGCTCAAGGACGGCCGCTACACCGGCGACTTCGATCTGGCGCAGAGCATCGCGCTGGCCCGCTCGGGCAAGGGCGAGGATCGCTTCGGCCTGCGCGGCGAGTTCATCCAACTGGCCGAAATCGCCCAGAGCCTGCAAACTGCAGGCTCCATTTCCAGCCCTGTACGAGCGCTGCAGTGAACGCACCCCTCACGGACGACGACGCCGCCCTGTTGCGGCGTTACCGCCACGGCGACGCCGCGGCCTTCAACGCGCTGTACCAGCGCCATCGCTTGGGCCTGTTCCGCTTCCTGCTTGGCCTGTGCGGCGACCACGCCCTGGCCGAGGAAGTGTTCCAGGAAACCTGGATGAGCCTGGTGCGCAGCCAGAGCGAACAGCGCGAGGCGGTGTTGTTCAAGACCTGGCTGTACCAGATCGCCCGCAACCGGCTGATCGACCATTGGCGCAAGACTGGCAGGCACCAGGCCGGCCACGACGCGTACGATGAAGGCCAGCACGCCCAGGCGGACCCGCAGCCGGGCCCGGAGCAGCAGCTCGGCCTGAGCCGCGACAGCCAGCGCCTGCAGGCCGCGCTGGCGGACCTGCCGGCCGACCAGCGCGAGGTGTTCCTGCTGCGCGCCCATGGCGACCTGGAACTGAACGAGATTGCCGAGTTGACCCGCACGCCGGCCGAGACGGTCAAGAGCCGTCTGCGTTATGCCCTGCAGAAACTGCGCCGGCTGCTGGCCACCGAGGAGTTGTCCGCATGACCCACGATCGAGAAACACTGGACCACGAACAGGCGCTGCTGGCGCATTTTCGTGCCCATGGCGAAGGCGAACCCTCGGCCGAGCTGGATGCACGCATCCTGGCGGCGGCAAGCGCGGCCGCCCGTGAGGCGAAGCAGGCCGAAGCCGTCAGCGACAAGGCTGGCTGGCCGCAGCGTTTGCACCAGTGGCTATTCGGTAGCGGCCGGCAGCGCTGGTCGGTGGCGGTAGCCGGGCTGGCCTGCGTCGGCATCGGCGCCAGCCTGACCTGGCGCACCCTGGAGCAGGCCCCGGAGGCCTTCGATGCCGTGCCGCCCAGCGTGGCCATGAGCCCAGCTGCGCCAGCCCCCGCGCCGATGGCGGCCAAGCGTGCTGCCGAGGGCGAGTCGGTGGCGCGCATGGCCGCTCCTCAGGAACGGATGAAGGCCGAGGTCATGGCACGCTCGGCGCCACCTGCCGCGATGGCCGACGCGCCGATGGCCAGCACCGCGGCCATAGCGCCCATGGCCGAGTTGGTGAGCCAGAGCGAGCCACGCGAGGCCTTGCTGCGCCTGCTGGAGCTGCGGCGTACGGGCAAGCAGGCCGAGGCAAAGCGTTTGCTGGAGCAGTTGCAGGCCGATTATCCGCAACTGGATATCGAAGCCGAGCTGAGCCATCTGGCTGCCGAGCCGCCTCAGGAATGAAGGGCGAGGTAAAAGTCGTGTAAGCCGGCTTGCCAGCCAGGCACGGGCAGGGGAGCATGAGCGCATCGTCGACCGAGTTACCCTTGCCCCATGATGCGTAAGTCCCTTCCGTTGCTGCTGTGCCTGGCTTGGCTGAGCGCCTGCGAGCGTACGGCGGAGCCTGTGGCGCAGCAGCCCGAGCCTGTTCCGGCGCCGCTTGCCGCGCCGGTCGAGGCGCCTGCAGTCGAGGTTGCCAAGCCTGAGCCCGTCGAGCCGGCGTCGCCGGTCGAAGCCGCCGAAGTCAAACCAGCCGCGCCTGGCAAACCTCAGGCCGCCGCCAAGCCCAAGCCGGCCGCCGCGCCGCAGCCCAAGCCCGAACCCGAGCCGAAACCGGCGCTGGATCTGAGCGTGCCGCAGGAGCTGTTCGAGCAAGCGTTGGAGAGCGAAACCCGCGAGGAACTCTCGCCACTGCTGCCGCCCCTGTTCGGCGACAAACCCGAGACTGTCAGCCCCTTCCAGCTCAGCGGTCGGCTGATCAGCAACGAGCGGGTGGACGACTACTGGGAGTCCATCGAAGGCGCCGAGTTGCAGTTCGAGTTCAAGCAGTAGCGCAGCCGGTGCGCGGCGCACCCTAGCGGTCGCCGGGTGTTCGAACGTTCAGAAGCGATAAGCCTGGCGCGCGATGGCCGCATGCAGCTCGTCATCCAGCGGCTGGAAGCTCGCCGTGCCGGGCAGGCGCACGTAGAGCGGCCCATCGACCCGGCTCGGGTCGTAGCCGGCCTGCTTGAGGTCGGTCTTCTTGTACTTGAAAGTGCCGGTGGTCTCCACCTCGCCGAGCAGGCGCACGAACAGCGGCACGGCGTAAGCCGGCAGTTCGCGATCCAGGTGCGTGGCCAGCGCGGCGCCGTCCAGCTCAAAGCCTGGCGCCAGGCGCAGCGCGGCCATGCCGCAGCGGCCATTGGTACCGGGAATCTCCACACCGTAGACCACCGCGTCTTCCACCCCGGCGAAGGCGCCGAGCACGTTTTCCACCTCGGTCGTTGAAACGTTCTCGCCCTTCCAGCGGAAGGTGTCGCCGAGGCGGTCGACGAACTGCGCGTGCTTGCAGCCGATGTCGCGCATCAGGTCGCCGGTGTTGAACCAGGCGTCGCCCTTCTTGAACACGTCGCGCAGGATCGCCGCCTCGCTCTTGGCCGGGTCGGTGTAGCCGTCGAACGGCCACTTGGCACTGATCTCGCTGATCAGCAGACCCGCTTCGCCTTTGTCGGCCTTCTGCAGAAAGCCCTTCTTGCCGCGCAGCGGCCGATCATTCTCCAGGTCGTAGCGGACGATGGCGTAGGTGGCCGGGGTATAGCCGACGGTGTTGTCGAAGTTAAAGACGTTGGTGAAGCCGATATTGCCCTCGCTGGAGGCGTAGAACTCGGTGATCTGCTCGACGCCGAAGCGCTGCTTGAACTCGGCCCAGATCGACGGGCGCAGGCCGTTACCGATCATGCAGCGCAGGCTGTTGTTCTTTTCGATGTCTGTTTCCGGCTGATTGAGCAGGTAGCGGCACAGCTCGCCGATATAACCGAAGCAGGTGGCCTGGTAACGCGCCACGTCGCTCCAGAAGGCGCTGGCGGAGAACTTGCGGCGCAGGGCGATGGCCGCGCCGCCGGCGAGGGCCGCGCTCCAGCATACGGTGACGGCGTTGTTGTGGTAGCAGGGCAGGGTGAGGTAGAGCACGTCGTGCTCGTTCAGGGTCAGGCCGGAATGGCCGAAGCCGCCATAGGCCTTGATCCACTTGCCATGGCTCATGATCGAGGCCTTGGGCAGGCCGGTGGTGCCGGAGGTGTAGATCAGAAAGCAGGGATCCTTCATCCGCACCAGGGCGCTGTCCGGCGGGTTGCCTTCGGCCTGGCCGCGTGCCAGCTGCATTGGGTTGCGCCAGCCGTCCGGCGCCTGCCCGGCGTCCTCCAGGCAATCCTGGTCGGCCACCCAGTAGCGCGGCGCATCGGGGTTGTCGAGCTGCCCGGCGACCTCGGTGAAGGCCGCCTGCAGCTCGGCGCCGATCACCAGGAAGCCCGGCTCGACCAGGTTCAGGCTATGGGCCAGCACCTTGCCGCGCTGGGTGGTGTTGACCAGCGCGCCGACTGCGCCGAGCTTGCTCAGGGCGGCGAGGATGGCCAGCAGCTCCAGGCGGTTCTCCAGCATCACCGCAACCACGCTGCCGTGACCCACGCCCTCGGCCTTGAAGGCCCAGGCCAGGCGATTGGCCCAGGCGTTGAACTGGCGGTAGCTGAGCCGGCGTTGCTCGTCCAGCAGCGCCGGACGCTCGGGATGCAGCTGCGCGGCGCGCTGCAGCGCCCAGGCCAGCGACAGCTTCTTCTCGCGGTTGCGGATGCCGGCGTAGTACAGGCCGCGCAGCATGCGCGGCACGCGCGGCAGGTGCTGCGGCAGGTGGGCGAGGAAGCGAAAGGGCGAAATCAGATCGGCTTGGCTCATGGGGCTCGCACTTGAACTGTTATGAATTGGAGGCGAGTTCTGACTCTAGTCAGCCTGGCGCGCACCAGCCATGGCTCTGGTGCGTTCAGCGGCGGGCAGATCGGCAAATAGCCGAGGCTTTCGGTGAGCAAGTCGGCTGTCCGTAGCCCGGATGAAATCCGTGGGTGGCTGGCGCATTCTTCCCGGATTTCATCCGGGCTACGAAACCGAAACGACATTCCCTTTCCCACAGCCCTTTTCCCAGGAATGGGAGAGGGGAGCAGAGTAGCGTCGATGCACCCAGTGGGGCGTTCAATCAACGAACAGGTCGGGTACCAGGCTGCCGCCAGCGGGATCGAAACGGTACTGCTCGAAGTCGGTGACGCCCCGTTCACGCAGGATGTCCTCGTCGATCAGCAGGCGCCCGCTGAGGCTGCGGCCTTCGCTACTCAGGATGGCGTGGGCGGCGTCGGCCATGATGGCCGGGGTGCGCGCGCGCTTGAAGGCGTCGCGGCTGCCCAGTTCGAACTCGATGGCGGCGGTGGCGATCATGGTCTTGGGCCACAGCGAGTTGACGCTGATGCCGTATTTCTTGAATTCCTCGTTCATGCCTAGGGTGAGCATGCTCATGCCGTACTTGGTGACGGTGTAGGGGCCGTGCTGGGCGAACCACTTGGCGTCGAGGTTGAGCGGTGGCGACAGGTTGAGGATATGCCCGCCGGGGCTCTTTTTCAGATAGGGCAGCGCTGCCTGGCTGCACACCATCACCGCGCGGGTATTGATCTGGTACATCAGGTCGAAGCGCTTGGGTTCCAGCCGTTCCACGCCCACCAGCTTGATCGCCCCGGCGTTGTTGACCAGCGCGTCGATGCCGCCGAAATGCTCAGCGGCACGGGCCATGGCGGCGGCCACGGCCTGTTCGTCGCGCACGTCCAGTTGCAGGGCCAGGGCCTGGCCGCCAGCGGCCTCGACCTCGGCGGCGACGCTATGGATGGTGCCTGCCAGCTTCGGGTGTGGCTCGGCGCTCTTGGCCGCGATGACGATATTGGCGCCGTCGGCGGCGGCCTTGAGGGCGATCTCGCGGCCGATGCCACGGCTGGCGCCGGTGATGAACAGGGTCTTGCCGGAAAGTGACATGGGCGTTCCTCTTGTTGTTCTAGTCGTAGGGTGGATGGATGAAGCGCCATCCACCCTGCATCAGGCTTCTGCTGCTTCGATCTCCACCAGCAACTGGCGGCTCTTCACCTGGTCGCCCTGGCTCACGCCGACGCGGCGGACGATGCCGTCGACGCCGGCCTTGAGCGGGTGTTCCATCTTCATCGCTTCCAGCACCACCAGCAGTTGTCCCTTGCTTACGCTGGCGCCCTCGGCGATCAGTACGTCGACGATGGCGCCATCCATCGGTGCCTTCACCGCGCCGCTGCTGGCGGCGTTCTGCCCGCCGGCCGGCTCGTGGGTGATGTCCTGCAGTTCCAGGTTGCCGTGTTCACCGTACAGCCACAGGCGCTCGCCGTCGCTGTGATAGGCCTGGCGGCGGCGCACGCCGTCCAGTTCCAGGCTCAGCCAGCGGCCGTCGCTGGCCAGCAGGCGCACAGACAGCTGCTCCTCGCCCCGACGCACGCGCAGCTGCGCCTGCGGGCCGCTGGCGAGCACGTCCAGTTCCACGGCGTGCTTGTGTTCGCCCTGCTTGAGAACGAAGCGCCAGGGCGCGCTGCCGGCGCTGCGCCAGCCGGCGAGGCCGGGCTGGTGCGCGCGGGCGGCGGCCGAGGCCTGGTAGAGCAGGGCAGCGGCCACGGCCAGCTCGGCCAGGCTGGCGGTGTGCGGCTGCAGGCTGGGATCGCCTGCGAAGTGTTCGGCGATAAAGGCGGTGGTGGCGTTGCCGGCGGCGAACTCCGGGTGCTTGAGCAGGTTGGCGAGGAAGCGCTGGTTGCCGTTCACCCCCAGCAGCACGCAGTTCTCCACGGCGCGCAGCAGCTTGCGCCGGGCTTCGTCGCGGGTTTCGCCGTAGGCGATGACCTTGGCCAGCATCGGGTCGTAGAAGGGCGTTACGGCCTGGCCTTCGACCAGGCCGTGGTCGATGCGCACGCCGCTCAGCAATTCCGGCTCCCAGCGCAGTACCTGGCCGGTTTGCGGCAGGAAGCCGGCGGCCGAATCCTCGGAGTACAGGCGCACCTCCATGGCATGGCCGGTGAGGCGAATGTCATCCTGCTGCAGCGGCAGGGGCTGGCCCTCGGCCACGCGAATCTGCCAGGCCACCAGGTCCTGGCCGGTGATCAGCTCGGTGACCGGGTGCTCCACCTGCAGGCGGGTGTTCATTTCCAGGAAGAAGAATTCGCCGCTGGCATCGAGCAGGAATTCCACGGTGCCGGCGCCGACGTAGTTGACCGATGCCGCCGCCTTCACCGCGGCCTCGCCCATGGCGCGGCGCAGCTCGGGCGTCATCACCGGGCAGGGCGCTTCCTCGACCACCTTCTGGTGGCGGCGCTGCACCGAGCAGTCGCGCTCCCCGAGGTAGAGGATATTGCCGTGCTGGTCGCCGAAGACCTGGACCTCCACATGGCGCGGGCGGATCACCGCGCGCTCGAGGATCAGCTCGCCGGAGCCGAAGGCATTCTGCGCTTCCGAGCGGGCGGTGCGGATCTGCCCCAGCAGTTCGGCGGATTCCTGCACCAGGCGCATGCCACGGCCGCCGCCACCGGCGCTGGCCTTGATCATCAGCGGGTAGCCGATGCGCTCGGCCTCGCGGGCCAGGGTCTCGTCATCCTGGGCGGCGCCTTCGTAGCCGGGAATGCAGGGCACGCCGGCCTCCAGCATGGCGATCTTGGACAGGCGCTTGCTGCCCATCAGGTGGATGGCTGCCACGGTCGGGCCGATAAAGACGATGCCGGCTGCTTCACAAGCGCGGGCAAAGTCGGCGTTCTCGGAGAGGAAACCGTAGCCGGGGTGGATGGCGTTGGCGCCAGTCTTGCGCGCGGCCTCGATGATGGCGTCGATGCGCAGGTAGGACTGGCTGACCTGGGCCGGACCGATGCACAGGGCTTCGTCGGCGACCTGCACATGGCGGGCATCGCTATCGGCCTCGGAGTACACCGCCACGGTGCGGTAGCCGAGCTCGATGGCGGTGCGCGTCACCCGGCAGGCGATCTCGCCGCGGTTGGCGATCAGGATCTTGTTAAAGGCGGGCATCTGCGTGCTCCTGTCAGGCGTTCCCGGATTGCATCCGGGCTAGGGCGTTCTTGCGTAGGGTGGATCACGCTTCACCGATCCACCGTTTGGTGACCTGAATTGGTGGATGTAAAAAGCGACATCCACCCTACGGGGTTTACCGGCAATGCCAGTCCGTCCGATCCATCATTGCGCCCACTTCGGCTTGCGCTTCTGCACAAAGGCCAGGGTACCCTCGACGCCCTCGGTGCCGGTCACGGCCGCGGCGAACTGCTCGGCGGCGCGGTCGAGCAACGGGCCGAGGGCTTCGTGTTCGCTGGCCAGCAGCAGTGCTTTGGTATGGGCGTTGGCCTGGGGCGCGCACTGGCGGATCTGCGCCAGGGTCTCGTCCAGGCGCTGCTGCAGGGCGGCGTCATCGTGCTCGCAGTAGTGCACCAGGCCCAGGCGCAACGCCTCGGCGCCGTCGAAGCGGGCGGCGGTGAGGGCCAGGCGGCGCGCCTGGGTCAGGCCGATGCGCCGCACCACGAAGGGGGCGATCTGCGCCGGGAGGATGCCGAGGGTGGTTTCCGGCAGGCCGAACTTGGCGCCGCTCGCCGCGATGGCCACGTCGGACACGCAGGCCAGGCCGAAACCACCGCCGAGCACGGCGCCTTCCAGCACCGCCACCAGTACCTGCGGAGCGGCCTGGGCCTCCTCCAGCAGCGCACCGAAGGCGCGGTTCAGCTCGCGGTAGGCGTCGCCGCCGCGGGCTCTGGCGCCGGCCATGTCCTTGATATCGCCGCCGGCGCAGAAGTGGCCATCGGCACCGCGCAGCACGAGGGCGCGCACGCCGGCGTCGTGGCGCACGGCCTCCAGGGTGGCGCGCAGTTCGCCGACCATGGCCAGGCTCATGGCGTTGCGGCTGTCCGGGCGGTTGAGGGTGACGTAGAGCACGCCCTCGACCTGCTCCAGCAGCAGGGTCTGGCAATTCGGCAGTTCGGCCATGGTCGCCTCCTCAGCCCTTTTTCTTGCCGGGCAGGATGCCCATCAGCTTGCAGATGATGCCGAGCATGATTTCGTCGGCGCCACCGCCGATGCTGACCAGGCGCACGTCGCGGTAGGCGCGCGACACCGGGTTGTCCCACATGAAGCCCATGCCGCCCCAGTACTGCAGGCAGGCGTCGGACACCTCGCGGCCCAGGCGGCCGGCCTTGAGCTTGGCCATGGACGCCAGCTTGGTCACGTCGCGCCCTTTCACGTACTGCTCGGTGGCCTGATAGACCAGTGCGCGCAGGCACTCGATCTCGGTCTGCAATTCGGCCATGCGGAAGTGGATGACCTGATTGTCGATCAGCGGTTGGCCAAAGGTGTGGCGCTGCTTGCAGTAGTCGATGGTGCTGTCGACGCAGTGCTCCAGGCCCTTGATCATGTTGGCCGCGCCGAACAGGCGCTCTTCCTGGAACTGCAGCATCTGCATCATGAAACCGGCGCCTTCGGCCCCTATGCGGTAGCGCTGCGGCACGCGCACGTTGTCGAAGAACACCTGGGCGGTCTCCGAGCTGCGCATGCCCAGCTTGTCCAGGTGCGGGCTGACGCTGATGCCCGGCGTCTTCATCGGCACCATGATCAGCGACTTGTTGACGTGCGGCTTGTCGTCGCTGGTATTGGCCAGCAGGCAGATAAAGTCGGCCGATGGCGAGTTGGTGATCCACATCTTGCTGCCGTTGATCACATAGTCGTCGCCGTCCTTGCGCGCCGTGGTCTTCAGGCCCGCCACGTCGGAGCCGGCGCCGACTTCGGAGACGCCGATGCAGCCGACCATCTCGCCGGTGATGGCCGGGCGCAGGAACTCTTCGCGCAGCTCGTCGGAGCCGAAGCGCGCCAGGGCCGGGGTGCACATGTCGGTCTGCACGCCGATGGACATGGGGATGCCGCCGCAATGGATGGTGCCGAACTCCTCGGCAGCGACGATCGAGTAGCTGTAGTCCAGACCCATGCCACCGAATTTCTCCGGCTTGGAGATGCCCAGCAGGCCCAGCTCGCCGGCCTTCTTGAAGATGTCGTGGATGGGGAAGCGGCCTTCCTTCTCCCAGGCGTCGACGTGCGGATTGATTTCCTTGTCGACGAAGTTACGGACGGTGCGGCGCAGTTCTTCGTGTTCCTGGGTGAAGATCATTGTTGTTGTGCTCCGATGATGAGGGTCAGAAACGGGCGACGCCGAAACGATTGGATTTCAGGGGCCGCAGATTGGCTTCGGCGCAGATGTCGAGCAAGAAGCCCAGCAGCTTGCGCGTATCGCGCGGGTCGATCAGGCCGTCGTCCCACAGGCTGGCGGTGCCGTACAGCGCGGTGGACTGGCTGTCGAGCTTCTGTGCGGTCATCTGTTCCAGCATATCGAGCATTTTCGGATCGGCTTCCTTGCCTTCCTTGGCGTGCTTTTCCTCGGTGACGATGCGCAGCACCTTGCCGGCCTGGGCGCCGCCCATCACGGCGGTCTTGCTGTTGGGCCAGGCGAAGATAAAGCGCGGGTCCAGTCCTCTCCCGCACATGGCGTAGTTGCCGGCCCCATACGAGCCGCCGACGACGATGGTCAGCTTGGGCACTGTGGCGTTGGCTACGGCCTGGATCATCTTCGAGCCGTGCTTGATCACGCCGTTCTGCTCGGACTCGGTGCCGACCATGAAACCGGTGGTGTTGTGAAAGAACAGGATCGGCGTATTGCTCTGCTCGCACAGCTGGATGAACTGCGCCGCCTTGGCCGCGCCCTGTGGGGTGATCGGGCCGTTGTTGCCGATAAAGCCGCAGGCCTGGCCTTCGATCTGCAGGTGGCCGCAGACGGTCTGGCTGTCGAACTCGTTCTTGAAGTCGAGAAACGCCGAGCCGTCGGCGATACGCGCGATGATCTCGCGCACGTCGTAGGGCTTCTTGGCATCTGCCGGCACCAGGCCCAGCAACTCCTCTGCCGGGTACAGCGGCTCGCGCCAGGTGCGTTTCTCACGTGCCGGCAGCTGCTGGTTCCACGGCAGCATGCCGACTATCTCGCGCGCCAGGCGCACGCCATCGGCGTCGTTCTCGGCCAGGTACTCGGCGGTGCCGGCGACCTGGGCGTGCATCTCGGCGCCACCCAGTTGCTCGTCGGTGGCGATCTCGCCGGTGGCGGCCTTGAGCAGTGGCGGGCCTGCAAGGAACATCTTGGCCTTGCCGCGCACCACCACCACGTAGTCCGACAGGCCGGGCTGGTAGGCCCCGCCGGCGGTGCTGGAGCCGTGCACCACGGTGATCTGCGGCAGGCCCATGGCGGACATGCGCGCCTGGTTGGCGAAGCCACGTGCGCCCTCGACGAAGATGTCGGCGGCGTAGTTGAGGTTGGCGCCGCCGCTCTCGGCCAGGGTCACCACCGGCAGCTTGTTCTCGAAGGCGATCTGCTGCAGGCGCAGGGATTTTTTCAGGCCCGTGGGGGAGATGGTGCCGCCCTTGATCGCGCTGTTGTTGGCGATCACCAGGCAGCGCACGCCGGCGATGTAGCCGATGCCGGCGATCAGGCCACCGCCGGCCTGGCTGCCGTCCTTGTCGTCGTGCAGCTTGTAGCCGGCCAGCGAGGCCAGTTCGAGAAAGGGCGCGCCAGCATCGAGCAGCAGGTTGAGGCGTTCGCGCGGCAGCAACTGGCCGCGCTTGTCGAACTTGGCCTTGGCCTCCTGCGCCTTGTCCAGCACCTTCTGCTCGACGTCGCGGAAGGCCGCAACGGCCGCCAGCATGGCCGCGCGGTTCTGCGCGAAGGCGTCGCCATGCACGTCGATTTCCGATTGGATCACGGGCATCGCCTTACTCCTGATCTTTCAGTACATCGGGCAGGTAGGCCCGGTGGAAACCGTTGTAGGGCTCGCTGTTTCTCGCCTTGCCCAGCGTCCAGGCACGGGTGCCCTGGCTGGCCGCACCGTCGATGCGGATGGTGTTGCCGCTGATGAAGTTGGCGCCGGGGCTGAGCAGAAAGACGATGGCGGCGGCCACCTCGGACTCGCTGCCGATGCGCTGCAGCGGCACGTGATCCTTGAGGTTGCGGATCATGTTCTTCATCGACTCGGGGTAGGTGTCCATACCGCTGGAGGCGATCCAGCCCGGCGCCACGGCGTTGACTCGCACCCCGGCGTGGCCCCACTCGTAGGCGGCGGTCTTGGTGAAGTTCTCCATACCCGCCCGCGCCGCCCCCGAATGGCCCATGCCGGGCATGCCGCCCCACATGTCGGCGAGCATGTTGACGATGGCGCCGCCGTGCTTGCTCAGGCTTTGCAGGAAGACTTCCTTGGCCACCAGGAAACCGCCCACCAGGTTGGTGCGCACCACGGTCTCGAAGCCTTTCTGGTTGATGCCGATCAACGGCGCGGGGAACTGGCCGCCGGCGTTGTTGACCAGGTGATGGATGCGTCCGCGCTGCGCGAGCACCGCGCCGACCATGGCCTTCACCGCCTCTTCGTCGCGGATGTCGCAGACCTGGAAGCTGGCGCTGCCGCCGTCCTCGGTGATCTCGATGCAGGTCTTCTCCAGCTTTTCCTGCTTGCGTCCGACCAGCACCACGTGGGCGCCGAGATGGGCCAGCTCGTGGGCCACGCAGCGACCGATACCGCTGCCGCCGCCGGTAACCAGGATGGTCTGGCCTGCGAAAAGGCCAGGTTTGAAGACGGAGTCGTAGCTCATCGTTCTGGTTGTCCTTGTTACAGGCTGTCGGCCAGTGCGCGCGGCACCGGTACCGGGAATTCCAGCAGCTGCTGGGCAAAGGCCTTGCCCTGCGGGTCGATACGCAGGCTGGCCACGCCGCCACCGCCCAGGGCATTTTCCAGCAGGAAGTTGAGGCTGTGGCTGCCCGGCAGGTGCCAGCGGCTGACCTTGCCGGCTTGCGGATCCAGGACATGGCCCATCCATTGCGCCACGGCTTCGGGCGTCAGCGCAGCGGCGATCCACGCCAGGTACTCGGGCTTTCTCGCCATCACGCCGATATTGCTGTGGTTGCCCTTGTCGCCGGAGCGGGCCACGGCCAGTTGCACCAGCGGCACGCTGGCCTCGGCGCTGCCGGCCGGGGCGGGCAGGGCGGCCGCGGCGGCGATCCGGGCGGCGTCGAATTCGGCCACTTCCGGCAGGGCGACCGGCTGGCGCTGGCCGTCGATTTCCACTGCCAGCTCGCAGGCGCTCTTGTCCACCAGGAAGCTGAACAGGCGGATCACCGGGTACACGGTGGGGCGGCCGCCGACTATGCCGGTCAGGCCCGGCGCCATGCCGGTGGCGGCCTGGGCGATCTCGCGGGAGAACAGCACCAGGGCCTCCTTCTTGGCGTGGCGCACGGCGATCTTCACCACCACCTCGCGGCAATCCCGGCGCCGACCGTGCGGGCCGTAGGTGGCCTCGCTACCCAGCAACTCGATGCTGACTTCCTGGTAACGGCCCCAGCCACGTTCGGCGAACAGCGCTTCGGTCTTGGCGATGATCGCCTGGCTGACCCGCTCGGCCTTGGCCACCGCGTCGATGCCGGCGAGCAGGCAGCTGGCGGTGCAGCGGAAGCCGTCCGGGTGGGTGGCGCTGACCTTGTACTGCGCGGTCGGCGGCAGGCCGCGCGCGCCCTTGAGCTCGACGCGGTCGGCACCGACCTGGCTCAGCTCGACGGCGGTGAAATCGCAGACCACGTCCGGCAGCAGATAGGTGCGCGGATCGCCGATCTCGTAGAGCAGCTGCTCGCCGACGGTAAAAGGCGTGACCAGGCCGCCGGAACCCTCCGGCTTGGTCACGACGAAACGGCCGTCGTCTTCGACCTCGACGATGGGGAAGCCGATGTGTTCGTAGTCCGGCACCGCGCGCCAGTCGGTGAAGTTACCGCCGGTGCACTGCGCGCCGCATTCGATGATGTGCCCGGCCAGCGCGGCCTGGGCCAGCTTGTCGTAGTCGCTCCAGGCCCAGCCGAACTCGTGCACCAGGGCGGCGCTGACCACGGCGCTGTCGACCACGCGGCCGGTGATGACGATGTCGGCGCCCTGTTCCAGCGCGGCGACGATGCCCGGCGCGCCCAGGTAGGCGTTGACCGACACGCAGAAGGGCGGCAGCGGTGCGCCGCTGAACATCTCGCGGGTGCCGGCCTTGACCAGCTCGCCGAGTTTGGGCTGCAGGTTGTCGCCGTGCAGCACGGCGATCTTCAGCTTCACCCCGGCCTGCTCGCACGCCGCCTCGAGGGCCGCGGCGCAAGCCGTGGGGTTGACCCCGCCGGCGTTGCTGATCACGCGGATCTTCTTCTGCGCGATCTCGCCCAGCAGCGGCGCGAGCACCTCGACGAAGTCGCGGGCGTAGCCCTCGTCCGGCTTCTTCATGCGGGCGCCGGCCATGATCGACATGGTGATCTCGGCCAGGTAGTCGAACACCAGGTAATCCAGCTCGGCCCCCCGCACCAGCTGGGCGGCGGCGGTGCAGGTGTCGCCCCAGAAGGCGGAGGCGCAGCCGATGCGTAGGGTTTTGCTCATGGCGATGGCCCGTCACAGGTTGGGAAGCTGAAACCAACACTACCAAGCAAGCGCTTGGTTGAAAAGTCGGAAAAGAGGGCTTTCCCGCCAAAAGTGCGGCCAAGCGCTTGCTTGGTCAGGCGCGGGGGCATAAATTTCATCGCATATATTTCATCAAGTAAGACAAGCACTTGCCGTTGGCTTGCAGAATCCGTGAAAGCAACGGGCCGCCGCGGCGCAGCCAATACCAGGAGAAGTCAGCGTGGACGAACACAAGGCCCAGGCGGTGATGCAGGAGCTGGTCAGCGGTGGCCACGTCACCGACCCGGACAGCGCCCGGGGCAAGCTGCTGCAGATGGCCGCCCACCTGTTTCGCAGCAAGGGCTTCGAGCGCACCACGGTGCGCGACCTGGCCGGCGCGGTGGGCATCCAGTCGGGCAGCATCTTTCATCACTTCAAGAGCAAGGACGAGATCCTCAAGGCGGTGATGGAGGAAACCATCCTTTACAACACCGCCTTGATGCGCGCTGCGCTGGCCGAGGCGCAGGGCACCCGCGAGCGCCTGCTGGCGCTGATCCGCTGCGAGCTGCAGTCGATCATGGGCGGCACCGGCGAGGCCATGGCGGTGCTGGTGTACGAGTGGCGCTCGCTGTCGGACGAGGGCCAGGCGCAGGTGTTGGCGCTGCGCGATACCTACGAGCAGATCTGGCTGCAGGTGCTGGGCGAGGCCCGCGAGGCCGGTTACTTCCAGGGCGATCCCTTTATCCAGCGACGTTTCCTCACCGGTGCGCTGAGCTGGACCACCACCTGGTTCCGCCCGCAGGGGCCGATGAGCCTCGATCAACTGGCCGAGGAGGCCTTGTCGCTGGTGTGCAAGGACGGATGAAAAAACTGGTCTAGGCTCTAGCAGGCGGTTGAAAAACTACCTGCGTTGCCATCGCGGCGTTAAAAAAGGCTCAAAATGCTCATTTACACCTCGTAAACTCCGCTTTTTCGCCTGTTTTTGCCTTGCGCTGGCTGCCTCGCCTACGTTTTTCAACGGCCTGCTAGAGCAACTGCCGCTGCGTCGGCTTCGAACACGGGACGTTCGCCTGATTTCCGCTCTGTGTTCCGTGACGAGAGGTCGAGTTTGCGTGCGTTAGCTGTTTGCCTGTTTGCCTGCCTGTTGCTGCACGCCGTTGCTGCCGATGCCACGCAGCAGGTGCGCGTCGGCGGCTATCACTTCCCGCCCTATCTGTTCAAACCCGAGGCGCCGCAGCCGCGCGGCCTGGTGCCGGAGCTGCTGCAGGCGCTGAACCGCCTGCAGGACGAGTATCGCTTCGTGCTGGTGCCGACCTCGGCCACGCGGCGTTACCGCGATCTGGAAAACGGGCGCTACGACCTGATCCTGTTCGAGTCCAGCCAGTGGGGCTGGCAGGACACGCCCCATCTCGGCCTGCCGCTGGATATCGAGGATGCCGAGGTCTACGTCGCCGCCGCTGCACCGGGGCGCGGCCAGGAGTACTTCGCCGATTTCGCCGGCAAGCGCATGGCCCTGTACAGCGGCTATCACTATGGCTTCGCCGGCTACAACGCCGACCAGGACTACCTTGGGCGCACCTTCAAGGCGGTGCTGACCTATTCCCACGACAGCAACCTGCGCCTGCTGCAACGGCAGCGTGCCGATGTCGCGGTGATCACCCGTTCCTATCTGCAGCTGTACCTGGAGCGCTATCCGGAGGCGGCGGCCGGCTTGCTGGTATCCGAGCGCTTCGACCAGGTCTACCGGCACCAGGTGCTGCTGCGCCCGGACGGCCCGCTGACGCCGCAGCAGATGGCGCAGCTGCTGGAAAGATTACAGGCCGATGGCGAATTGATGAGGCTATTGCGTCGTTACCACCTGACCCTCGGCGATAAAACCGCGCCGGACTGAAAACCCTCTGGTCGCTCGGGGCGCGACTGGAGTAGGCTGCCGTTTACTAGAAGAAGGATTTTTGGGGGAGTCGATATGCGGCGCTTGCGGCAGTGGATTGGCTTGGGCTTGGCTGCGACCGGTCTGCTGTTCGCCGGCATGCTGGCCGCCGCCGAGGTGGTGCACGTCGGCGGCGCGCATTTCCCGCCCTACGTGGTCAAGTCCAACCTGCAGGAGTCCAGCGGGCTGCTGCCGCAGTTGCTGGAGGCGCTCAACCGCGAGCAGAGCGACTACCACTTCGTCATGCTGCCGACCGCCATCGTCCGCCGCTTCAGCGACCTGCAGCGCGGGCGCATCGACATGGCCATCTTCGAGAATCCCGGTTGGGGTTGGCAGGGCATCGACTTCGAGGCGGTGGACATGGGCCTGGAAGACGCCGAGCTGTTCGTCGCCCGCGACGAGGAGCTGCGCGGCCAGGACTACTTCGACCAGCTGCAGGGCAAGCGCCTGGCGCTGTACCGCGGCTATCACTACGGCTTCGCCGACTTCAACAGCGACCCGGAGTTTCTCACCAAGACCTTCAACGCCAACCTCGGCCATTCCCACGACAGCAACCTGCTGATGGTGCTGCGCGGCCGCGCCGATATCGCCCTGGTGACCCGCTCCAACCTCTACGACTTCATCAAGCGCAACCGCGAGCACGCGCGGCAGTTGCTGATCTCCGAACGCATCGACCAGGTCTACCGCCACCATGCGCTGATCCGCCCCGGCGCGCCGCTCAGTGCCGCCCGATTCGCCGAGCTGCTCGAGGCGTTGCGCGCCAAGGGCGAGCTGGCGCGAATCTTCTCGCCCTACCGCATCGCCGTCATGCCAGCCGCAGCGGATAGCTCAGCAGCAGGATATGCAGCAGATTGACCGCGCCGTGCAGGGCGATGGCCAGGCTCAGGCGCCCGCTGTAATGCAAGGCCAGGCCGTAGCCCAGGCCGGCGATGCCCGCCACCAGGGCGAACAGCGGGCTGAACGGCAGGTGCGCGGCGCCGAATAGCGCGGCCGTCAGCAGCAGCCCCGGCCAGGCGCCCAGACGCTGGATCAGCGCGCGCTGCAGCAGGCCGCGAAACAGCAGCTCCTCGGCCAGTACCGCCACCCCCAGGTTCACCGCCAGCCACAGCAGCAGGCCGTCCGGCCATTTCGGCTGCCAGCCCACCATTCCCAGCGCCAGGGCCAGCGTGGGCACCGCCAGCAGGGTGGCGAGACAGGCCCAGCCGGCGCGCGACCGGGAGAGCGTCGGCGCGCGGCGCTGGCCCAGCCACCAGGCCAGCAAGGTAGCGCCCAGCAGCAGCTTGTCCCAGGACAGGCGCAGGGCGTAGGGCGCGGCGTCCGTGCTGATCCGTCGCGGCTCCCACAGGGGCCAGGGGCTGAAGCCCGGCAGCAGGTGGGCGGCTAGGGCGATGCCGGCGACCAGCACCGCGCTCAGCCACAGCCAGCTGGGCAGCAGACGTTCGCCGCCGAATACGAGGCCGACGAACAGCGCGCCAAGCAGCAGACCGACAGGCTCGATAAAACCCAGGGCATGACCGAGGGCCAGGGCGAAGGCGGGCAGCAGCAGGCGTAGATGCAGGGGCATGGCACTTCCTTGTGGTGGGGGGTGCGCAGTCTATTCGGCCGCGGTTGTGGCGGTAAATCCGAAGTACTGCTGCAACAGGTCGGGATCGTCGAAGTGGGCACGGCCGATAAAGGCCGTGGCGTGGCGCCCCCATTGGCGCATGGCGCCCGCCGAGCGCACCCCGGACGGCCACAGCAGCCAGCGCTCCAGGCGCTCGCTGCCCGGCACCAGGCCGTGGCGGTCGTAGAGGCTGCGCCGGCCCTGCGGGTGCGGCAGGCTGCGCAGTTCGTCCAGCGCGGCGAAGCCGTAGGTCAGCCATGGCCGCGCGGGGCGTCGGCCGTCGACCCACAGCAGGCGGTGATCGCCGCCGCGCAGCCACAGACTCGGCGCCGTGCCGCCGGCGATATCCAGGCGTAGCGCACTGCGTGCCTCGGCTTGTGCCGGCTGGCGCAAGCGCAGCGGCGAGTCCGCCGGCAGGAAGAAGGCATGCCAGCAGCCGCAGGGGTGGATGCTGTCGTAGAGCAGGGCGCGGCCACGCTCGTCGAGGGTGACGCGCCAGATCAGGCCGTCCAGCTCGCCAGCGTAGAGATCCAGGGGATGCGCCGCGGGGCGCTGGGCGAACCAGAACTGGTAGATCAGCTGCAGGTGCCAGCGGCCGTTCAGCCGGCTCCAGCCGAGCTGGCGATAGAGCCGCGGCTCGATGTCGGCGAAACGGCGTCGGCCGTCGCCGGCGAATCCCGGGCTGCCGATGCGGTCGGCGCGGCTGCGCTGCTCGATCAGCAGCTGCGGCGCGTGGCGGGCGAACAGCGCCTGGCGCTGCGCGGCGTCGGGCTGCGGCAGGCCGAGGGCATCGTGCGCCAGCGCTGCGACTGGCGGCGCGGTTCTGGCCGGCGGCTGGTAGTTCAGCCACTGGGGGCCGTCGGCGGGGGCGCGCGCGGCGGCACTTTCGGCCTGCCAGGCGGCGATGGCACGACGGTAGACGGGCGCCGCCAGCGGATAGAGGCCGAGCCACCTGGCCCAGGGGCGATAGTCGTCCGCGACGCGGGCGGCCTGGCGCAGGCGCTCGAAGGCGGCGGCGTCGGTCAGCAGGCGGGCCTGCTGGCGCTGGCGGCAGGTCTCCAGCGCCGCGCTTGGCGCGCTGCCCAGCGTCGCCTGTTCCACGGCCTGGGCGTCGCGGTCGTTGGCGGCCAGCTGCGCCAGCCACAGGCGGCGCTGTTCGGCGCTGTGCGCCTGCTCGCCCAATGCGGTGGCGAGGCGGTCGCTGCGCAGGCCGGGAAACCCCGCAATCAGGCGGTAGCGGCTGTCGCGTGCGGCAGCGCTGGCGCTCTGCCAGGCGGCGAAGGCCTGGGAGCAGTCCTCGTCGGTCGTCGGCGGCGCCTGCCCGGCGCAGCCGGCGAGCAGGGCCAGCAGCGCCAGGCTAGCGCTCGCGCGCATCCTTGGCATCCTGCTCGGCGTTGCGCTCACGGATGCGTTTGAGCTGCTCCTCGCTCAGCGGCAGCTTCTTCGCCGTGTCGCGCAACAGCAGCAGGCTGCCGAGGATGGAGCCCAAGGCCAGGGCCAGGATAAGCCAGGCGTACCAGGGCATGGTGAGTTCCTCTGAAGTGGCGGGAACTCCACCTTAACCTGCCGCCGGCGCCTTGTCAGGCGGGCGGCAGTGCCTGCAGCGTGCTGTCGTCCTTCAGCTGCACCCCGCTCAGTCGCAGGCGCAGCGCCTGGCGCGTCAGGTAGTCGAGCTTGTGCGCCGCCAGGGCGTAGGGCAGGCCTTCGGGGCGCACGTTGGAGATGCAGTTGCGCGCGCTGTCCGGGCAGCCGATGCGCGGCGCGTGGGTCAGGTACAGGCCGAGGCTGTCCGGCGAGGACAGTCCCGGGCGTTCGCCGATCATGACGATCACCAGGCGCGCGCGCAGCGCCTCGCCGATGCCGTCGCCGATGGCCACGCGACCCTGCTCGGCGAGCACCACCGGGGTATTGGCCCAGTCGGTGGCGAAGCGTTCGCGAAAGGCCAGCAGCAGCGGCAGGGCGTGGCGCTGCACGGCGATGGCCGACAGGCCATCGGCCAGGACGATGGCCAGCTCCGGCGCCGGCAGCTCGTGCTGCAGCTGCACGCGGCAGTCGTCGTGCAGGTGGCGGCCGTGATCCGGGCGCAGCAGGTAGCTCTGGCGGTCCTCGGCGTTGCTGCGCACCTTCAGCGTACGAAACCCGGCGCCGTGCAGCTGCTGCTTGAGTTCGGCGAAGTCCAGCGGGCGGTGCACGGCGTCGCGCGCCTGGGCGTGGGCCAGGCCGAACCTGAGCACCTCGGCGGTGGGCAGGCTGCAGCCGACGCGGCCGAGGGCGATGCGCGCCGAGGTGTGGGCGCGCAGCTCGTCCCAGGGGTTGGCCTGGGCCAGCTCTACCTGGGCCAGCTCTATGCCGGCCTGGGCCGGCTCGGACTCGTTCATCAGGCGGCTCCGGAAATCTGCGGCAGTTGCTTGAGCAGGTGATGGCCGCGGCCGATCTCGCGCAGGCGGCCGCCGGGTTCGGTGATGGCCATGCGCGCCAGCCAGGCGTCGAACTCGGGGGCGCGTTTCAGGCCCAGCACCTTGCGCAGGTACAGGGCATCGTGGAACGAGGTGCTCTGGTAGTTGAGCATGATGTCGTCGGCGCCGGGGATGCCCATGATGAAGTTGATCCCGGCCGCGCCGAGCAGGGTCAGCAGGTTGTCCATATCGTCCTGGTCGGCCTCGGCGTGGTTGGTGTAGCACACGTCGCAGCCCATCGGCAGGCCCAGCAGCTTGGCGCAGAAGTGATCCTCCAGGCCGGCGCGGACGATCTGCTTGCCGTCGTAGAGGTATTCCGGGCCGATGAAGCCGACCACGCTGTTGACCAGCAACGGGCGGAATTCGCGGGCCACGGCGTAGGCGCGGGCCTCGCAGGTCTGCTGGTCGACGCCATGGTGGCCGCCGGCCGACAGCGCGCTGCCCTGGCCGGTCTCGAAGTACATGCAGTGGTCGCCGAGCGTGCCGCGACCCAGCGACAGCGCCGCCTCGTGCGCCTCGCGCAGAATCGCCAGGGACACGCCGAAGCCGGCGTTGGCCGCCTCGCTGCCGGCGATGGACTGGAACACCAGGTCCACCGGCGCGCCGGCCTCGATGGCCTGGATCTGCGTGGTGACGTGGGTCAGCACGCAGCTCTGCATGGGGATGTCGAAGTGCTGGCGCACCTCGTCCAGCATCTGCCACAGGCGCATCAGGGTCGGCAGCGAATCGCTCGCCGGGTTGATGCCCACGCAGGCGTCGCCGGCGCCGTAGAGCAGGCCGTCGAGCAGGCTGGCAGCGATGCCGCGCACGTCGTCGGTGGGGTGGTTGGGCTGCAGGCGCACGGCCAGATGACCGGGCAGGCCCAGGGTGTTGCGAAAGCGGGTGACCACCTGGCATTTCTTCGCCACCAGGATCAGGTCCTGGTTGCGCATCAGCTTGCTCACCGCGGCCACCATCTCCGGCGTCAGCCCCGGCGCCACGGCGGCCAGGCGCGCGCTGTCGGTGCGCTCCAGCAGCAGCCAGTCGCGCAGGTCGCCCACGCTCAGGTGGCTGATCGGGGCGAAGGCGGCGGCGTCGTGGCGGTCGAGGATCAGCCGGGTGACTTCGTCCGCTTCGTAGGGGATCAGCGCCTCGTCGAGAAAGCGTTTGAGCGGCACCTCGGCCAGGGCCAGCTTGGCCGCCATGCGCTCTTCATAGGTGCCGGCGGCGAGCCCGGCCAGGTAGTCGCCGGAGCGCGCCGGGCTGGCCTTGGCCAGCAGGGTCTTGAGGTCGGCGAAGCGGTAGACCAGGCGGCCGACGGTGGTCTGGTAGGGCATGGCTGCAACCCGTGCGGAGAACGACGGGATTACCGTGCAGCGGCCGTGCCAGGCGTTGCGGCGCCGCGCCGGCTGCGGCTGTGGCCCGGGACGGGCGCCGGGCTGGTGCATTGGCGATGGCGGTGCACCGCTAGGGGGCCTGGCGGGCGCCGGCGCCTGCCTATACTTCAGGCATTCCCCGCCCAGCATGGAGGCCACCATGAGCCATCCCGCCGTCGAATCCATCCGCTGCGTGGCGTTGGTGGGCCATGCTCAAAGCGGTAAGACCAGCCTGGCCGAGGCCTTGTTGCAGGCCAGCGGCGCCATCGCAACGGCCGGCAGCGTGGAGCGTGGCGACAGCCAGTGCGACTTCGATCCCCTCGAGCGCGAGTACCGCCATTCGCTGGCGTCGGCGCTGGTGCATTTCTGCTACGGCGCGGCCGAGGTCAACCTGGTCGACACCCCCGGCTCTCCCGACTTCGTCGGCCAGGCCCTGCCGGCCCTGGCCGCGGTGGACACCGCGCTGGTGCTGGTCGATGCCCAGGCCGCAGCCGTCGAGCCCAGCACCCGACGCATGATGGCCTGGGCGGCCGAGCGTGGCCTGTGCCGCATGCTGGTGGTGAACAAGATCGACGCCGAGCGGGTCGACCTGCCCGGCCTGCTGGCCGCCCTGCGTGAGGCCTTCGGCAAGGAGGTGCTGCCGCTCAACCTGCCGGCCGACGATGCCCGCCGGGTGGTGGACTGCTTCTTCAACCCCGAGGGGCAGGCCGACTTCTCCTCGGTGGCCGAGGCCCACCAGGCGCTGGTGGACCAGGTGGTCGAGGTGGACGAGGCGCTGATGGCGCGTTACCTGGAGCAGGGCGTGATCCGCCCGGAGGAGTTGCACGCGCCCTTCGAGCAGGCGCTGCGCGAGGGGCACCTGATCCCGCTGTGTTTCGTCTCGGCGCGCAGCGGCGCCGGGGTGGTCGAGCTGCTCGAGGTGCTGGAGAAGCTGGCGCCCAACCCGCTGGAGGGCAATCCGCCGGTTTTTCTCGACGAGCGCGGCAAGGCCTTCGCCACGCTGGCTGAGCCCGATCGCCATGTGTTGGCCCAGGTGTTCAAGGTGGTGATGGATCCCTTCGTCGGCAAACTCGGCATCTTCCGCCTGTACCAGGGCACGCTGCGGCGCGATGCCCAGCTGTACGTCGGTGCGCTGCGCAAGGCGGTCAAGGTCGGTCACTTGCTGCGCCCGCAGGGCCGGCGTTACGAGGAGGTGGCGCAGCTGCTGCCCGGCCAGTTCGGTGCCCTGGCCAAGGTGGAGGACCTGGAGTTCGGCGCGCTGTTGCACGACTCCCACGACGAGGATGCGCTGCAGTTCAAGCCGCTGCCCCTGCCGCAGCCGATGCAGGGGCTGGCCGTCGCGGCCAAGCGCCGCGGCGACGAGCAGCGCCTCGCCGAGGTGCTGGGGCGCCTGCTGGCCGAGGATCCCTGCCTGCGCCTGGACTACCACCAGGACACCCAGGAGACGGTGCTGCGCGGCATGGGCGAGTTGCACCTGCGCTACCTGCTCGATCGCATGGCCGGCACCTACAAGCTGGAAGTGGAGACCCGCCCGCCGCGCGTGCCCTACCGCGAGACCATCAGCCGCGCGGCCGAGGGCCACTACCGGCACAAGAAGCAGAGCGGCGGCGCCGGCCAGTTCGGCGAGGTGTACCTGCGCATCGAACCACTGCCGCGTGGCGCGGGCTTCGAGTTCGTCGACCAGATCAAGGGCGGGGTGATCCCCGGGCAGTTCATTCCCTCGGTGGAGAAGGGCGTGCGCTCGGTGCTGGCCGCCGGCCCCCTGGCCGGTTGCCCGCTGGAAGACGTGCGGGTCTGCGTCCACGATGGCAAGAGCCACCCGGTGGATTCCAAGGACGTGGCCTTCCAGGCCGCCGGCCGGCGGGCGATGCTCGAGGCCCTGCGGGCCGCCGGTGGCATAGTGCTGGAGCCGCTGGTCAACATCGAGGTGGTGGCGCCGCAGGGCCGCCTGGGCGACATCACCTCCGACCTGACCAGCCGCCGCGGCCAGGTGCTCGGCACCGACTCGCTGGGCCCGGACCAACTGCTGGTGCGCGGCCTGGTGCCGCTGGCCGAGCTGGAGGGCTATGCCGGACGGCTCAAGGCGATCACCGCCGGGCAGGGGAGCTACAGCCTGGCGCTCAGCCACTACGAGCAGGTACCGGTCGAGGTACAGCAGCGCCTGGCGCGTGAATACCGGGCAACGCCGGAAGAGGACTGAGTCCCTAGCCGCTCAGATGCAACCTGGGAGACTGTTGCCAAGCGCTGCGCTTGATCCGGGCCATGAGCACAATCCGCCAAGGCTCGGCAAGGGAGGATCAACAACGCGTCATCCAGCCTATGCCGGGGCGCCGCTCCGGCGGCCTGTGTTTGCGCTACAATGCGCGGCGTTTTTGACCTGCCGAGACCCGCCATGCCCGCCTGCCAGACCCCGATCATCGTCGCCCTCGACTTCCCCAGCCGTGACGCCGCCCTGGCCCTGGCCGACCGCCTCGACCCCGCGCTGTGCCGGGTCAAGGTGGGCAAGGAGCTGTTCACCCGCTGCGGCCCGCAGGTGGTCGAGGCGCTGCAGGCCAAGGGGTTCGAGCTGTTCCTCGACCTGAAATTCCACGACATCCCCAACACCACGGCGATGGCGGTCAAGGCCGCCGCGGAGCTGGGCGTGTGGATGGTCAACGTGCACTGCTCCGGCGGCCTGCGCATGATGGCCGCCTGCCGCGAGGAACTGGACAAGCTCAGCGGGCCCAAGCCGCTGCTGATCGGCGTCACCGTGCTGACCAGCATGGAGCAGCAGGACCTGGCCGGCATCGGCCTGGACCTGCCGCCGCAGCAGCAGGTGCTGCGTCTGGCCGGCCTGGCCGCCGAAGCCGGCCTCGACGGCCTGGTCTGCTCGGCGCAGGAAGCGCAGGCGCTGAAGGTCGCGCAACCGCGCCTGCAGCTGGTCACCCCGGGTATCCGCCCGGCCGGCAGCGCCGCCGACGACCAGAAACGCATCCTCACCCCGCGTCAGGCGCTGGACGCCGGCTCCGACTACCTGGTGATCGGCCGGCCGATCAGCCAGGCCGCCGATCCGGCGCAGGCGCTGGTTGCGGTGGTGGCCGAACTCGGCGCCTGATTGGGGCGCTGCATCCATCCGACTGATAAAGGCCCGCGGGCCTTTATCAGTTCCCTGCATGATCCTGCACTCCAAAGCCTGATAGTGCTGCTCGCCGCCCGGCGCGCTGGCTAGACTCGTCGCGACTTTCAATCGCTGCGAGGAAGCAGATATGAGTATGACCTTCTCCGGCCAGGTCGCCCTGGTCACCGGCGGCGCTGCCGGCATCGGCCGCGCCACTGCCCTGGCATTCGCCGCCGAGGGCCTCAAGGTGGTGGTTTCCGACGTCGACGCCGCGGGCGGCGAGGGCACCGTCGAGCTGATTCGCGCGGCCGGCGGCGAGGCGCGTTTCGTGCGCTGCGACGTGACCCGTGACGCCGAGGTCAAGGCGCTGATGGAAGCGGTGATCGCCGCCTACGGCCGCCTCGACTACGCCTTCAACAACGCCGGCATCGAGATCGAGAAGGGCAAGCTGGCCGAGGGCAGCGAGGCCGAGTTCGACGCCATCATGGGCGTCAACGTCAAGGGCGTGTGGCTGTGCATGAAGCACCAGATTCCGCTGCTGCTGGCCCAGGGCGGCGGCGCCATCGTCAACACCGCCTCGGTGGCCGGCCTCGGCGCGGCGCCGAAGATGAGCATCTACGCCGCCTCCAAGCATGCGGTGATCGGCCTGACCAAGTCGGCGGCGGTGGAGTACGCGAAGAAGAAAATCCGCGTCAACGCCGTGTGCCCGGCGGTGATCGACACCGACATGTTCCGCCGCGCCTACGAGGCCGACCCGAAGAAGGCCGAGTTCGTCGCCACCATGCACCCGGTCGGGCGCATCGGCAAGGTCGAGGAGATCGCCACCGCGGTGCTCTACCTGTGCTGCGACAACGCGGCCTTCACCACCGGCCATGCGCTGGCGGTGGATGGCGGCGCTACCGCAATCTGAGCCTCTAGCTCGGCGTTTGGCGACGCCCCTGGGCTATCGTTGGCTCGCAGGGCCACTGTGTTGGGTGGCCCTGACTGCGCAAAATCCTGCCAGGTTCAACCGGAGCGATAACCCTGATGACCGCCGATCCCTTGCTGACGCTGTTTCTCCCCGCCGCACTGGGCATCATCATGCTCGGTCTCGGCTTGTCGCTGAGCCTGGCGGACTTCGCCCGGGTGGCGAAATTCCCCAAGCCCGTGCTGATCGGCCTGGCCTGCCAGCTGCTGCTGTTGCCGCTGGCCTGCTTCTTCCTGGCCAAGGCCTTCGGCCTGGCGCCGGCGCTGGCGGTGGGGCTGATGCTGCTGGCCGCCTCGCCGGGCGGAACCACGGCCAACCTCTACAGCCACCTGGCGCATGGCGACGTGGCGCTGAACATCACCCTGACCGCGGTCAACTCGGTGGTGGCGATCCTCACCATGCCGCTGATCGTCAACCTGTCGCTGGCCTATTTCATGACCGCCGAGCAGGCCATCCCGCTGCAGTTCGCCAAGGTGGTGCAGGTGTTCGCCATCGTCCTCGGTCCGGTGGCCATCGGCATGTGGTTGCGCAGCCGCTTCCCCGGTTTCGCCGAGCGCATGCAGAAACCGGTGAAGATCGTCTCGGCGCTGTTCCTGCTGCTGATCATCCTGCTGGCGGTGGTCAAGGACTGGCGCACCTTCGTCGACTACGCCCCGGCGGTGGGCGGCGCGGCGCTGGCCTTCAACCTGCTGAGCATGGCGGTGGGCTACTGTGTGCCGCGCCTGCTCAAGCTCAACCTGCGCCAGGCGATCGCCATCGCCATGGAGATCGGCATCCACAACGGCACCCTGGCCATCGCCCTGGCGCTCAGCCCGGCGCTGCTGAACAACCCGACCATGGCCATTCCGGCGGCCATCTACAGCCTGATCATGTTCATCACCGCGGCGCTGTTCGGCCTGTGGGTCAACCGCGTGCACGGCGCCGAGCTGACAGGGCCGGTGGCGCCGGGGGAGCGGGCGTAGTGCGTAGGGTGGATGGCGCTTCATCCATCCACCACTTCTGACGCCAAGGGTGGATGAAAAGAGCGTCATCCACCCTACGCGACCTCAACGCTTGCCGGCGTTGAGAATCGCCAGGGTCAGCAGGCCGGCGACTATGCCCCAGAACGCCGAGCCGACGCCGAGCAGGCTCATGCCCGAGGCAGTGACCAGGAAGGTGATCAGCGCCGCTTCGCGCTCGTTGGGCTCGCTCATGGCCTGGGTCAGGCCGCCGATGATCGAGGCGAACAGCGCCAGCGCGGCGATGGACAGGATCAGCGCCGCCGGCAGCGCGGCGAACAGCGCCGCCAGGGTGGCGCCGAAGATCCCGGCGATGCCGTAGAACACCCCGCACCAGACCGCCGCGGTGTAGCGCTTGCGCGGGTCTTCGTGGGCTTCCGGGCCGGCGCAGATCGCCGCGCTGATCGCCGCCATATGGATGCCGTGGCTGCCGAACGGCGCCATCAGGATCGACACCAGGCCGGTGCTGGTCAGCAGCGGTGACGCCGGCACCTCGTAGCCGTTGGCGCGCAGCACGGCCATGCCCGGCAGGTTCTGCGAGGCCATGGCGACGATGAACAGCGGAATGCCGATGCTGATGGCGGCGGCGAGGGAGAAGCTCGGCGTGGTCCACTCCGGCGTGGCCAGCTGCAGCTGGAAGCCGCTGAAATCCAGCAGGCCGAAGACCCCGGCCAGCAGGCTGCCAACGATCAGCGCGGCGAGCACCGCGTAGCGCGGCCACAGGCGCTTGCCGAACAGGTAGGCGAGCAGCATGGCGACCACCAGCACGGGCTGCTGCTCGGCGGCCACGCAGATTTCCAGGCCGATCTTGAACAGCACGCCGGCCAGCAGGGCGGCGGCGATGGAAGCGGGGATACGCCGCATCAGGCGGTCGAAGGTGCCGGTCAGGCCGATCAGCACGATCAGCCCCGAAGCCAGGATATAGGCGCCGATGGCCTCGCCGTAGGACACCTGCGGCAGGCTGGTGATCAGCAGCGCCGCGCCTGGGGTGGACCAGGCGATCATCACCGGCGCGCGGTAGCGCAGCGACAGCACGATGCAGCACAGCGCCATGCCGATCGACAGCGCCCAGATCCACGAGGAAATCTGCCCGCTGCTCAGGCCGGCGGCCTGGCCGGCCTGGAACATCAGCACCAGCGAGCTGGTGTAGCCGGTGAGCATGGCGATGAAGCCGGCGACCACGGCCGAGGTGGAGGTGTCCGCCAGCGGGCGCAGGCGGGCGGGGGCGGCGTCTTGCATCAGAACAGTCCCGTGTCGACGAGGATGGGGTAGAGCGAGGCGACCAAGAGTAACGCCATGCCGATATTGAAGGCGCGCAGCGCACGCGGATTGTCCAGCCAGCTGCGCAGCAGGCTGCCGGCCACGGTCCACAGGCCGACGCTGGGGCAGTTGACCAGGGCGAACAGCGCGGCGATCAGCAGCACGTTGCTGACGAAGCCTTCCTGCGGCGTGTAGGTGGTGATGGCGCCGATGGCCATGATCCACGCCTTGGGGTTGACCCACTGGAAGGCCGCCGCCTGGAGGAAGGTGAAGGGCTTGGCCGCCGATCTGGCGCTGCCCTGCGGCGCGCCGGCCTGGGCGATCTTCCAGGCCAGGTAGAGCAGATAGGCGGCGCCGACGTAGCGCAGCACCTGGTGCAGCACCGGCAGGCGTTCGAACAGCTGGCCCAGCCCCAGCCCCACCGCAGCCACCAGCAGCATGAAGCCCAGGCTGATGCCGAGCATGTGCGGGATGCTGCGGCGCACGCCGAAATTCACCCCGGAGGCGAGCAGCATCATGTTGTTGGGCCCAGGCGTGACCGAGGTGACGAAGGCGAAGGCGACGAAGGCGAGCAAGAGTTCGGCGGTCATGGGGGTTCTCCGGTGACAGGCCATCAGCCTATGGCGCCGCCGGGGCGGCGTCGCGGTACAGCCACCTGCGGGTTGAACCGTACAGTCTGGTCAAGCGCCGCGCGCCTGGTTAGCCTCAGGGTTTTCCCGGATCAGGACAGGCCCGATGCAACCGGACAACCCCTATAGCGCGCCGCAGGCGGACCTGCTCGACGCGACACGCGCCCCCCGCCTGCAGGGCTGGAGCGCGCGCCAGCTGCAGGTGCTCGGCTGGCTGGCGCTGGTCTCGGTGCTGACCAACGCCCTGATGTTTGGCTTGCTGGTGGCCAGCGGTCTGCTAGAGGAGGGCGAGGCGCAGCTGCTGCTGGCCTACACCGACTGGCTGAACCTGGCGCTGGTGCTGCTCGGCTGCTACCTGCTGCTGCGGTTCAAGGCCTTCGCCGAGGCGCGTTTCGCCGCCAGGGGGCTGGGCGTGCCGATCTGGGCGCTGGTGGCGGTGACCCTGCTGCTGGAGGTGCTCGATGCTCTGTTCGGCGAGCGCCTGTTCGCCGCCCTGGATTGGCCGACCGCGAGCTATATCGGCGTGCTCTGCCTGATGGGCGCCTGCACCGCCTGGCTCGGTGTGCGCCTGCTCAAGGTCGACTACCCCTATCCGGCGCTGCGGGTGATGGCCTGGCTCGACCTGGTCGGCGGCCTGATGCTGGTCAGCGTGCTTCTGATGCTGGTGGCCGTGCTGCCGCTGCTCGGCGCCGGCGTGGCGTTGATGCTGGTGTTCTTCAGGGGCGCCGCCGAGCTGCAGGAGCCGGCGGCGCACTAGCAGGCCGTTGAAAAACGTAGGCGAGGCAGCCAGCGCAAGGCAAAAACAGGCGAAAAAGCGGAGTTTACGAGCTGTAAATGAGCATTTTGAGCCTGTTTTTAACGCCGCGATGGCAACGCAGGTAGTTTCTCAACAGCCTGCTAGCAGGTTGCCAGGCCTTCGCCGGCTAGGGCTGGGCCAGCTGCGACTGGCCCAGCTGGTGCTCCTCGCCGGCGTAGTAGGCGCGCACCTTGGGGTCCATCACTGCGCGCCACAGCGGCGGAATCAGCGCCAGGACGATCATCCCGGCATAGCCGTTGGGCAGTTGCGGGCTGTCGTCGAAGTGGCGCAGCACCTGGTAGCGACGCTTGGCGTAGGCGTGGTGGTCGGAATGGCGCTGCAGATGGAAGAGGAACAGGTTGGTCAGCAGGAAGTTGCTGTTCCACGAGTGGTGCGGGTTGGTGCGCTCGTAGCGGCCGTTGTCCAGTTTGCGCCGGTGCAGGCCGTAGTGCTCGACGTAGTTGACTATCTCCAGCAGGGTGAAGGCCATGACCGCCTGGCCGAGGAAGAACAGCGCGCCGAGCCAGCCGAACGCCAGGCCGAAACCGAGCAGCAACAGGGCGCTGATGGCGTACCACCAGATCAGCTCGTTGCGCCAGTGCAGGGCCGGCAGGCCGCGACGTTTGAGGCGCTCGGCCTCCAGCTTCCAGGCGTTGAGGAAGTTGTGCTTGTAGGCGTGCGGCAGGAAGGCGTACAGGCTCTGGCCGAAGCGCGAGGAGGAGGCGTCCTCGGGGGTGGAGACGTGCACGTGATGGCCGCGTACGTGCTCCACCTTGAAGCCGGCGTAGCACACCGCGGCCAGCAGCAGGCCGCCGGCGCGCTGTTCCAGCTGCGGATCCTTGTGGATCAGTTCGTGCGCCACGGTGATGCCGATGGCGCCCATCACCGTGCCCACCGACAGCACCCAGCCGAGCTGGCCGAGCCAGCTCCAGGCCTGGTAGTTGACGAACACCCAGCCGCTCCAGACCAGCATCGCCAGCAGCAGCGGCACCGTGGCCAGGCTCAGCAGGCGGTAGTAACCCTGGGCTTCCAGGGCCGGCACCTCGCTGCTTTCCTCCGGGTTGGCCGGGTCGCGGCCGACCACGAAATCCAGCAGCGGAATCACCCCGAACACCACGGTGATCACCAGCCAGGCCCAGGCGTCGGCGTGGGCGCTGCCCAGCGACCAGTAGTAGCTGAGCGGAATGCCGAGCACCGGCACCAGCCAGATCCAGTAGCCGACCTTCTTCAGGGCGATCATCCAGGGGGAGGGCAGGCGTTCGAACATGGGCGGCTCCGGCTTGTTATCGTGGTGGGTACTGATGTCTGATTGTAGGACAATCTGTTTTCGAGACTAGCCGTCCGGGGCCCACCTTTAGATCAGAAAGCCGCCCGCCGGGGCGCTTGGCCCGGTAACACCCTGTGTTACACTCGCCGCTCGATTTTCCGCCGCCGCCCAGCAATGGCGGGGCTCTCAGACTCGACCGCCTGCCCCTGGATCGACGCAAATAAGGAATGTCATGACGTTCAAGGCCCCGGACAGCCTCGCCGAGCAAATTGCCCATTACCTGGCCGAACGCATCATTCGCGGCGAGCTCAAGGAGCGCGAGCGCATCCAGGAGCAGAAGGTCACCCAGGCGCTCAACGTCAGCCGCGGATCGGTGCGCGAGGCGCTGCTGATTCTCGAGCGTCGCCACCTGATCGTGATCCTGCCGCGTCGCGGCGCCCAGGTCACCGAACTGACCCCGCACAAGGTGCAGAGCCTCTACGGCCTGGTGATCGAGCTGTATATCCTGCTGGCCCGCGCGGTGATCGAGCGCTGGCAGGCGGAAAGCGATCTGGCGCCCTTCGTCGACATTCAGCAGCGCCTGCTGGACAGCCTGCAGCGCGGCGATATCGGCGCCTTCGTCGAGAACAGCTTCGACGTGATGCGCGCCGCCTTTCCCTTCGCCGACAACCCCTACCTGCAGGAAACCCTGGAGAACCTGCTGCCGGCCATCAGCCGCACCTATCACCTGGCGCTGGAGCGGCGCAAAGGCGAGATGGGTCAGTTCATGAATACCTTCGCCAGCCTGCTGCAGGCGATCATCGCCCGCGACCACGGCCGCGCCCGCGAGGTGCTGCTGGCTTACGGTCAGCACAACTGCCAGCTGGTGCTGGCGACCCTGGCCGAGCGCTAAGCCCCGATGCGCCTGAAAAGCATCAAGCTGGCCGGCTTCAAGTCCTTCGTCGACCCGACGACCGTCAGTTTTCCCAGCAACATGGCGGCGGTGGTCGGGCCCAACGGCTGCGGCAAGTCCAACATCATCGACGCCGTACGCTGGGTGATGGGCGAGAGTTCGGCGAAGAACCTTCGCGGCGAGTCGATGACCGACGTCATCTTCAACGGCTCCAACACGCGCAAGCCGGTGACCCAGGCCTCCATCGAGCTGATCTTCGACAACAGCGACAATTCGCTGGTGGGTGAGTACGCCGCCTTCGCCGAGATCTCCATCCGCCGCCGGGTGACCCGCGACGGGCAGAACACCTATTTCCTCAACGGCACCAAGTGCCGCCGCCGCGACATCACCGACATCTTCCTGGGAACGGGGTTAGGGCCGCGCAGCTACTCGATCATCGAGCAGGGCATGATCAGCAAGCTGATCGAGGCCAAGCCCGAGGAGCTGCGCAACTTCATCGAGGAAGCCGCCGGCATCTCCAAGTACAAGGAGCGCCGCCGCGAGACCGAGAACCGCATCCGCCGCACCCAGGAAAACCTGGCGCGCCTGACCGACCTGCGCGAAGAGCTGGAACGCCAGCTCGAACGCCTGCACCGTCAGGCCCAGGCGGCGGAGAAGTACCAGGAATACAAGGCCGAGGAACGCCAGCTCAAGGCCCAGCTGCTGGCCCTGCGCTGGCAGACCCTGAACCAGCAGGTCGGCAGCCGCGAACAGGTGATCGGCGACCAGGAAGTGGCTTTCGAGGCGCTGGTGGCCGAGCAGCGCAGCGCCGATGCCGCTATCGAGCGCCTGCGCGACGGCCACCACGAACTGAGCGAGCGCTTCAACCTGGTGCAGGGGCGCTTCTACTCGGTGGGTGGCGATATCGCCCGCGTCGAGCAGAGCATCCAGCACGGCCAGCAGCGCCTGCGCCAGTTGCAGGACGATTTGCGCGAGGCGGAAAAGGCGCGCCTGGAAACCGAATCCCACCTCGGCCATGACCGCACGCTGCTGGCCACCCTCGGCGAAGAGCTGGAGATGCTGTTGCCCGAGCAGGAGATGACCGCCGCCGCCGCCGAGGAGTCCGCCGCCGGCCTGGAAGAGGCCGAGGCCGCCATGCACGGCTGGCAGGAGCAGTGGGACGGCTTCAACCAGCGCAGCGCCGAGCCGCGCCGGCAGGCCGAGGTGCAGCAGTCGCGCATCGCTCAGCTGGAGCAGAGCCTGGAACGTCTGGCCGAACGCCAGCGCCGCCTGGGCGAAGAATTGCAGCAACTGGCGGCCGACCCCGAAGACGCCGCGATCCTGGAACTGAACGAACAGCTGGCGGCTGGCGAATTGGAGCAGGAGTCGCTGCAGGCAGCCGAAGAGCAGCAGGCCGAGCGCCTGCAGCAGCTGCGCGAGGAGCTGCAGCAGGCCGGCCAGGCTCAGCAGCAGGCCCAGGGCGAATTGCAACGGCTGAACGGTCGCCTGGCTTCGCTGGAGGCCCTGCAACAGGCCGCGCTCGATCCGGGGCAGGGCGCCGGCGACTGGCTGCGCGAGCAGAATCTGCAGCAGCGTCCGCGCCTGGCCGAAGGCCTGCGCGTGGAAGCCGGCTGGGAGCTGGCGGTGGAAACCGTGCTCGGCGCCGACCTGCAGGCGGTGCTGCTGGATGATTTCGCCGGGCTGGATTTCACCGCGCTTCAGCAGGGCGAACTGCGCCTGGCCAGCCCGGCTGCGGGCGGCGCGCGCCACGCCGGCAGCCTGCTGGACAAAATCGAATCCAAGCATGACCTGTCGCCCTGGCTGGCCAGCGTACGCCCGGTGGAGTCGCTGGAGCAGGCCCTGGCGGCGCGCGCCCAGCTGGCCGAGGGCGAAAGCCTGATCAGTCGCGACGGCTACTGGGTCGGCCGACATTTCCTGCGTGTGCGCCGCGCCGCCGAGGCCGACAGCGGCGTGCTGGCCCGCGGCCAGGAGCTGGAACGCCTGCAGCTGGAGTGCGAGGAGCGTGAAGCGGCCCTGGCGCAACTGGACGAGCGCCTGCTGGCGCTACGCGACCAGCAACGCCGCCAGGAGGAGCTGCGCGAGCAGCAGCGTCGCCAGTTGCAGGACAGCAGCCGCCAGCTGGGCGAGCTCAAGGCGCGGCTGTCCGCCAGCCAGGCCAAGGCCGAGCAACTGGGGCTGCGCCGCCGCCGTCTGGATGGCGAGCTGCAGGAAGCGGCCGAGCAGCGCGAGATCGAGCAGGAGCAACTGGGCGAAGCGCGCCTGCAATTGCAGGATGCGCTGGACGCCATGGCGCTGGATAACGAGCAGCGCGAAAGCCTGCTGGCCAGCCGCGACAGCCTGCGCGAGCGCCTCGACCGGGTGCGCCAGGAGGCGCGCCAGCACAAGGATCACGCCCATCAGCTGGCGGTGCGGGTCGGCTCGCTCAGGGCGCAGCACGACTCCACCCGCCAGGCGCTGGAGCGCCTGCAACTGCAGGCCGAACGCCTGCATGAGCGGCGCGAGCAGCTGTCGCTGAATCTGGAAGAAGGCGAGGCGCCGCTGGAGGAGCTGCGCATCAAGCTCGAGGAACTGCTCGAACGACGCATGGCGGTGGACGAAGAGTTGCGCCAGGCGCGTCTGGCCCTGGAAGACGCCGACCGCGAACTGCGCGACGCCGAGAAGCGCCGCAGCCAGGCCGAGCAGCAGGCGCAACTGCTGCGCAGCCAGCTGGAGCAGCAGCGTATGGACTGGCAGTCGCTCAACGTGCGGCGCAAGGCCCTGGCCGATCAGCTCGCCGAGGACCACTACGACCTGCACGGGGTGATCGCCACCTTGCCGGCCGAGGCCACGGAAAGCGCCTGGGAAGAAGAGCTGGAGCGCATGGCCGCGCGCATCGCCCGGCTCGGGCCGATCAACCTGGCGGCCATCGACGAGTATCAGCAGCAGTCCGAGCGCAAGCGCTACCTGGATGCGCAGGACGCCGACCTGGTCGAGGCGCTGGACACCCTGGAAAACGTCATCCGCAAGATCGACAAGGAAACGCGCAACCGTTTCAAGGACACCTTCGATCAGATCAATGGCGGTCTGCAGGCACTCTTTCCAAAAGTTTTCGGCGGCGGCAACGCTTATTTGGAACTCACCGGCGAAGATCTACTCGATACCGGTGTAACCATCATGGCGCGGCCCCCGGGCAAGAAGAACAGCACCATTCATTTGCTCTCCGGCGGAGAGAAGGCTTTGACCGCTTTGGCACTGGTGTTTTCCATCTTCCAGCTCAATCCGGCGCCGTTCTGCATGCTGGACGAAGTGGATGCGCCGCTGGACGATGCCAACGTGGGTCGCTACGCGCGCCTGGTCAAGGAGATGTCGGCGACGGTGCAGTTCATCTACATCACCCACAACAAGATCGCCATGGAAATGGCCGATCAGCTGATGGGCGTCACCATGCATGAGCCGGGCTGCTCGCGCCTGGTGGCGGTGGACGTCGAGGAGGCGCTGGCCATGGTGGAGGCATGATGTTGCCGGGCTGGCTGAACACAGGCAAAACTCCATGTGGGTGCCGGTGTAAAGTTGCCTTTCGTCGTGCTAGCTTATTGCCCACTTTTGTTACACGCGGAAAACGTCAGATAGAACATGGAGTTGGCGCCGCGTTTATAGTCGAGTCAGGGTCCGTTTGACTGGATCTTTCTTCACCAGAATTTTTAGGGGTTAGGTATTTCATGGAATTCGGTCTGCGCGAATGGCTGATCGTTATTGGCATCATCGTTATCGCTGGCATTCTGTTCGACGGCTGGCGGCGCATGCGTGGCGGCAAGGGGCGCTTGAAGTTCAAGCTCGACCGTAGTTTCGCCAACATGCCCGATGACGACGGCGACCCCGATCTGCTCAGCCCGCCACGGGTGATCAAGCGCGACCTCGAACCGCAACTGGACGAGGACGACCTGCCATCGATGAGCGCCAAGGATCTGCCGCGTCGTCCTCGCAGCGAGCCGCAGCAGGGCGACCTCAACCTGGCGGTCGACGAGCCGGTGCCGACCCTGCTCAACCCGGTCGACGACGAAGTCGAAGCCAAGGATGCGAAGAAAACCGCCAAGCCGGCCGCCGAGGCTGCGCCGGTGGAGGAAGTGCTGGTGATCAACGTGGTCGCCCGCGACGACATCGGTTTCAAGGGCCCGGCACTGCTGCAGAACATCCTCGAAAGCGGCCTGCGTTTCGGCGAGATGGACATCTTCCACCGCCACGAGAGCATGGCCGGCAACGGCGAGGTGTTGTTCTCCATGGCCAACGCCCTCAAGCCCGGCACCTTCGACCTCGACGACATCGAAGGCTTCAGCACCCGCGCGGTGAGCTTCTTCCTCAGCCTGCCCGGCCCGCGTCATCCCAAGCAGGCCTTCGACGTGATGGTCGCCGCGGCGCGCAAGTTGGCCCACGAACTGGGCGGCGAGCTGAAGGACGACCAGCGCAGCGTGATGACCGCGCAGACCATCGAGCACTACCGCCAGCGCATCGTCGAGTTCGAGCGCCGGCAGCTGACCCACAAGCGCTGACAGCAACCGCATTGCAAAAGAGCAGCTCAGGCTGCTCTTTTCGTTTGAGAGACCGAAGATGACCGACGCCGCCCAACGGAATGCCGCCCAACGTATTGCCGAACTGCGCAACGAACTGGGTGCGCACAACTACCGCTACTACGTGCTGGACCAGCCAAGTATTCCCGACGCCGAGTACGACCGCCTGTTTCGCGAACTGCAGGCGCTGGAGGCCGAGCATCCCGAACTGGTGACCCCCGAATCGCCGACCCAGCGCGTCGGCGGCGAGGCGCTCGACGCCTTCGGCGAGGTGCGCCACGAGATCCCCATGCTCAGCCTGGGCAACGCCTTCGAGGAGGACGACCTGCGTGCCTTCGACCGCAGCGTGCGCAGTGGCCTGGGTCTTGCCGGCGGCGACCTGTTCGGCGGCGGCGCCGAGGTGGAGTACAGCTGCGAACCCAAGCTCGACGGCCTGGCCGTCAGCCTGCGCTACGAGCACGGCCAACTGGTGCGCGGCGCCACCCGCGGCGACGGCAGCACCGGCGAGGACATCAGCGCCAACGTGCGCACCATCCGCAACGTGCCGCTGCGCCTGCAGGGCGAGGGCTGGCCGCAGGTGCTGGAGGTGCGCGGCGAGGTGTACATGCCCAGGGCCGGCTTCGACGAACTCAACGCACGCCAGGCCGCGGCCGGCGCCAAGACCTTCGCCAATCCGCGCAACGCCGCGGCCGGCAGCCTGCGTCAGCTCGACCCGAGGATCACCGCCAGCCGCCCGCTGGAGTTCTGCTGCTATGGCGTCGGCCAGGTCAGCGGCGAGCTGCCGGCCACCCAGATCGGTATGCTCGAGCAGCTCAAGGCCTGGGGCATCCCCATCAGCCGCGAGCTGAAGCTGGCCAAGGGCGTGGAAGCTTGCCTGGACTACTACCGCGATATCGGCCAGCGGCGCATGGAGCTGCCTTATGACATCGACGGTGTGGTGTTCAAGGTCAACCACATCGAGGACCAGCAGCAGCTGGGCTTTCGCGCGCGCACGCCGCACTGGGCCATCGCCCACAAGTTCCCGGCGCAGGAGGAGCTCACCGAGCTGCTCGACGTCGAGTTCCAGGTCGGCCGCACCGGCGCCGTCACCCCGGTGGCGCGGCTCAAACCGGTCAAAGTGGCCGGCGTCACCGTGGCCAATGCCACCCTGCACAATATGGACGAGGTGGCGCGCCTGGGGTTGATGATCGGCGATACGGTGATCATCCGCCGCGCCGGCGACGTGATCCCTCAGGTGATGGCCGTGGTGCCGGAGCGGCGCCCGGCCGATGCCCGCCCGGTACGGGTTCCCGAGCAGTGCCCGGTGTGCGGTTCGGCGGTGGAGCGCACCCAGCTGGTCAAGCGCAGCAAGGGCAAGGAGAGCGTCAGCGAGGGCTCGGTGTACCGCTGCATCGGCCGCCTGAGCTGCCAGGCGCAGCTCAAGCAGGCGATCATCCACTTCGTCTCGCGCCGCGCCATGGATATCGAGGGCCTCGGCGAGAAGAGCGTCGAGCAGCTGGTGGACGAGGGCCTGGTGAGTTCGCCGGCCGATCTCTACACCCTGAGTTTCGAGCAGATCGTCGGCCTGGAAGGCTTTGCCGAGCTGTCCAGCAACAACCTGCTGGCGGCCATCGCCGATAGCCGCAAGCCGACGCTGGCGCGTTTTATCTACGCCCTGGGCATTCCCGATGTTGGCGAGGAAACCGCCAAGCTGTTGGCCCGCGCCCTGGGCTCGCTGGCGCGCATCCAGCAGGCGCTGCCCGAGGTGCTGACCTGGCTGCCGGACGTGGGCCTGGAAGTGGCGCACGAGATCCACAGTTTCTTCGCCGACGCGCACAACCAGGCCGTGCTGGAGAAACTGGTCTATGACAACGACGCGCCACTCGGCGTATTGCGCGAGGATGCCGGGCTGAGCGCGGAGTTCACCGCCTGCGCCAGCCTGGCCGAGCTGCTGGGCAAACTGAATATCGCCTCGGTCGCCGCGACCGGCGCCCAGAAGCTGGTCGATGAAGCGATCAGACGTCTGGCTGTCACCGGCGTGAGCAATGCGGAGAATGCCGTGCGCCTGGAGCATGTCATCGAACTCAGTCAGGACTGGCTGGACCTGTCGGTGCTCAAGGGGCTCAACGAAAAGGCCAAGCAGGCCGTGCGCGAATTCTTCGCCGACCCGGCCAAGGTCGCCAAGGCTCGCGCCATCGAGCAGCAGTTGCTGGATTTCGGCATGCACTGGAGCTGCGAGAAGAAGGTCGCCGAAGGTCTGCCCCTGGCCGGGCAGACCTGGGTGCTGACCGGCACCCTGGAACTGATGAGCCGCGATGTGGCCAAGGGCAAGCTGGAAGGCCTGGGCGCCAAGGTAGCCGGTTCGGTGTCGGCCAAGACCCATTGCGTGGTGGCCGGCCCGGGCGCCGGCTCGAAACTGGCCAAGGCCAGCGAGCTGGGCGTGAAGGTATTGGACGAGGCGCAGTTCCTCGAACAGCTCAAGGCTTACGGCGTCGAGCCCTGATATTGCAGGAGCCGGCTTGCCGGCGATTCCTTACGCAGAAGCATCGCCGGCAAGCCGGCTCCTGCGAAAAGCTTTGCCGTACTGGGTAATGCTTTTCGCTCGATAAGTAAGCTTCCCTCTCCCCGAAGGGGCGAGGGGGCTGACGGAGGGGCATCAGTGCCTAAGTGCAGAGCCGTCTGAACGCTCAGCCGGCGAAGCGCTGCTCCAGATAGGCGATGATCGCCTTGGACTCGTACAGCCAGGTGCTCTGGCCGTTTTCCTCGATGCGCAGGCAGGGCACCTTGATGCGGCCGCCCTGCTGTTCCAGGGCCTGGCGATGCTCGGCGTCGTGCTTGGCGTCGCGCAGTTGCACCGGCAGGTTCAGGCGGTGCAGGCTGCGCCGTACCTTGACGCAGAACGGGCAGGCGTGGAACTGGTACAGCGCCAGGTCGGCGCTGGCGCGTTCCACCTCGGCCTGCGCCGCGGCGCTGCGCTGGAGTTTACGCGGGCGGCTGATCCAGTCGACGAACACGACGATCTGGCCGAGGCCAATGCGAAGGGCCTTGAGCAACATGGTTTCTACTCCTGAAATGCCGACGGCCGTTCAGCGTCGTGAACGGCCGTCGTGGTGGGGGGCTGCGCCTTAGCCGATCAGGCTGAGGAATTCGCTGCGGGTCGCCGGGTTTTCACGGAATTCGCCAAGCATCACTGAGGTGACCATGGACGAGTTCTGCTTCTCCACGCCGCGCATCATCATGCACATGTGCTGGGCCTCGATGACCACCGCCACGCCGAGGGCACCGGTGACCTGTTCGATGGCCTCGGCGATCTGCCGGCTGAGGTTTTCCTGGATCTGCAGGCGGCGGGCGTACATGTCGACGATGCGCGCCACCTTGGACAGGCCGAGCACCTTGCCGTTGGGGATATAGGCGACGTGGGCCTTGCCGATGAACGGCAGCAGGTGGTGCTCGCACAGCGAGTACAGCTCGATGTTCTTGACCAGCACCATCTCGCTGTTGTCGGAGCTGAACAGCGCGCCGTTGGTCACTTCCTCCAGTGTCTGCTGGTAGCCGCGGCAGAGGTACTGCATGGCCTTGGCCGCGCGCTTGGGGGTATCCAGCAGGCCTTCGCGAGAGGCGTCCTCGCCGAGCTGGCCGAGGATCGCGGTGTAGTGTTGTTCCAGGGACATGGAAAATCCTGTTGGGTATCGAAGGGCGCAGGGTAGGGCGCCGATGGGCGCCTGGCAAGAGCGCCGGGCGCCAGAATCATGGGCCGGGCGGGTTACTCGTCGCGGCCGTCCATCATGGTGCGCTTGAGGATGATGTACACCGCGCCGGTGCCGCCGTGCTTGGCCAGGCAGGAGGCGAAGCCGAGCACCTGCGGGTGCTGGCGCAGCCAGGTGTTGACGTGGCTCTTGATCATCGGCCGGCGGCCGTCCATGCGCACCGCCTTGCCATGGGTCACGCGCACGCAGCGCACCTCCAGCTTGGCGGCTTCGGCGAGGAACTCCCACAGCGTGTCGCGCGCCTTCTCCACGCTCATGCCGTGCAGGTCGAGGCTGCCGTCGAAGGGGATCTGGCCGAGCTTGAGCTTGCGCATCTGGCCTTCCTGCACGCCGTTGCCGGCCCAGTACAGCGCGTCTTCGGCGCCGACGTCGATGACGAACTGGTCGGACAGGCCGTCCACCTTGATCTCGCCCTGGCTGATGCTGGCGGCCTGGCGCAGGGTGCTGAACTGCTGGCGATCGGGCTTGGGTTTGCCGGTGTCGGCGCGGTCGTGCTTGAGCGGCTTGACGCCGCGCAGCTCGGCCTGGAACAGGGAAAGGTCGTCGTCTTGCATCGGTGGCTCCGCGAAACAGACGGGCATTTTATGGCCTGCCATCCCTGACGGCCACCCTTCGGGCCGTCGCTGCGCGACGTTAAAAATGGCTCCCGGCCATTTTTTATGGCCTGCCGTCCCTGACGGCCACCCTGCGGGCCATCGCTGGGCGAGGTTAAAAAATAGCGCCAGGCTATTTTCTAGCCCGCTCGCGGCGTTTCAGTCGCGCTTTTTCAGCAGATGTGGCGACAGGGCGAGGTCGCGCGGCTGGCGCAGGCGCCGGCGGCAGCGGCGCCAGAAGGCGATGCCGGCCCACAGCAGCAGCAGGCCGAGCAGCAGCAGGACGCCGGCTTCGCCGGTGGAGTCGTTGAGCGTGCCCAGCACCGGGGCGCGCCCGGCCAGCGAGGCGATACCGGCCATCGCCAGAAGGATGCCGAAGGTGGCCAGCAGCGCGCCCAGCGCCGCACCGATACGCAGGCGCCAGTGTTTCGGCTGGCGCGGGCGCAGGCGGCGGGCATCGAAATCGTCGGACAGCTTCATGCCGATTTCCTTTGGGGTGTCGGCGCTATGACCGGACATTAGCGCCGGGGTTCCGCCATGCTGGCAGCACTGTGACGGCGGTCAGATCAGCGCCTTGGCTTGCGGCACCAGGGTGGCGAAGTTGTCGGCCAGGGCGATCATCTCGATGCGGTGCACCTGCGCGGCGGCGATCACGCTGCCATCGGGGGCCGGCAGGTCGCGGGTGGCGCAGGCGGCGTCGACCAGGGTGCAGCGATAGCCATAGTCCTTGGCGGCGCGCACCGTGGTGCTGACGCTGGAATGGGTCATGAAACCGCAGACGATCAGGTCGAGATGGCCAAGCGCCTGCAGCCGGTCGTGCAGTTCGGTGCCGGCGAAGGCGTTGGGCAGGCGTTTCTCCACCACGATCTCGCCGGCCAGCGGGGCCGCTTCCGGCAGATGGCGGCCGCGCGGGCCGCTGGGGTCGAGCAGGCCGCCGGGAATGCCGAGGTGCTTGACGTGGACGATGGCGCTGCCGGCGGCGCGGGCGGCGGCCAGCAGGCTGGCGATCTCGGCCAGGGCGGCGTCCAGGCCGGGCAGGGCGAGCACGCCGCTGCGGTATTCTTCCTGAGCATCGATGATCAGCAGGGTCGCATTGCCCAGACTGGCCGGAGCGTGGCCACGACCGGTGAGCTGGAACATGGTTTGCGGATGGGACATCTCGGGCTCCTGGCTGATGGTGATGATGTGCCATTGTCCGCTTGCCAGAGCGCGCTGTGAACCTCTTGTGCGCCATTACTTGCTCGGCCGTGGAGCGCGGAGCAGAATCGGAACCGTCCCGAAGGACTCGGGGTCGCATGCAAAAGGAGTTGCCCATGTCGCTGTTTTCGCAATTGTCCCCGCATTTCTGGCTGCTGTTCTCCATCGCCGTGGCCATCGCCGTGTTGCGCGAACTGCGCCGGCCGCCGGATGGGCCCGGCTGGTCGCGCAAGGAGCGCGAGCGCCCCTGATCAGCCGATGCCGGTGCGTTAAGCGTTGGCTATGTCCCCAAGCCGGGCAAACGAAAACGCCCCGCAATTTGCGGGGCGTTTGCCGTTGCGCGAGGGCCTCAGCCGCCGAGGCCGAGCCACTGGAACTGCAGGTACCAGATGCCCAACGAGCCGAGGAAGTTGACCAGGATCGCCGGCAGGAACTTCAGGTGCACGCCGAAGCTGTAGCTCTTGTCCAGGCTCATGGCCATCACCCCGGCGGCCGAGCCGACCACCGTCAGCGAACCGCCGATGCCTACCATCAGCGCGTTCAGCGCCCACTGGTCGAGGCCCAGCTGCGGGTTGGCCATCAGCGCTGCGGCTTCCACCGGCACGTTGTCCATTACCCCGGAGGCGACGCCGAGCACCACGTTGACCAGGGTCGGATCGAGGATCTCGAACAGGCGCGCGATGTAGGACAGCCAGCCGACGTGGTTGAGGCAGGCCACCGAGGTGATGATGCCGATGAAGAACAGCAGGGCGTTCCACTCTACCTTCTGCAGCTGCTCGTGCCAGCGCGTCTCGATGCCCATGCGGGTCAGCAGCCAGCTGTACAGGGCGACCAGGCCGAGGCCGATGCCGATGGCGAACTCGATGCCGACCTTGAGCACGATGTTGCACAGCACCGCGCCGATCACTGCGATGAAACCCACCAGCGCCAGACCGGCGCCGCCCGGCTTGAGCCGGCTCTCGCTGGCGTCGACCTTGCGGATCAGCTGCTGGCCGTCCAGCTGGCGCAGGTAGAACAGGTGCAGGGTGGCGGCGCACAGCATCCAGCCGATCAGCGCCGAGGGGATCAGCAGCAGCAGGCCGGCGATGCTGATCTTGCCGGCCAGCACCACCATCAGGCTGGTGGAGGTGCCGAGGAACCAGACCCCGGAGTTGGACGCCACCACGATGTTGCACAGCGCCACATGGGTGTAGCGCTGGTGGCTGGAGATGCTGGTGATGGTCTTGCCAAAGATCATCGCCGTGGTGAAGTTGTTGAGAAAGGGCGACAGGGTCGCCGACAGCGCGCCGGTGGCCCAGAACATGCCGCGGGCACCGAGACCCTTGCGCAGCAGGTAGCCGTTCAGTGCGGTGAACACGTTCCGCTCGTTGAGCAGCTCGACCACCATCCACATGAAGGCCATGAAGGCGATCAGGCCGAACAGTTCCTCCTTGGTCTCGCTCTGGGCGTGGAGGAAATACTGGAAGCCGTTGGGGTCGGTGAGGGCGTAGTGGACGCCGATGACGATCAGGCCGGACATCATGAACATGGCCGGCTTGAACTTATCCATCTCCAGTTGTGCTTCAAAAACTATCAGCGTCATGCCAATAAGGAATATCGCCAGCACGAGCAAGCCCGTGAGCGAGAAGGGGTCGATGACCATTGGGGGTTCTCATTAGGAAGGGATGGGAAGGGTTAAGAAATCGTTGCAAATTATAACGATGTGACCCCTCGTCTGGCAGCAGTCGAACTACGACTTAACGGCATTTATTTATGGCCATGCGCCCCGTGCCTGCCCTGGGCTAAACTGCGCCGTTTTCACCCGGAGATCGCCCGTGACCCTCCCCGCTACCCGTTTACGCACCTTGCGCGACTACATCCGCTGGGCCGTCAGCCGTTTCCAGGCCGAGCAACTGTTCTTCGGCCATGGCACCGACAATGCCTGGGACGAGGCGCGCCAACTGGTGCTCGGTGCCTTGCACCTGCCCTGGGAAATGTCCGATGCCTACCTCGACTGCCGCCTGGAGGACGATGAGCACGCCCATCTGCAGGCGCTGCTCAAGCGCCGCATCGAGGAGCGCGTGCCCACCGCCTACCTGCTCGGCGAGGCCTGGTTCTGCGGGCTGCCCTTCGTCGTCGACGAGCGCGTGCTGGTGCCGCGCTCGCCGATTGCCGAGCTGATCGAGGCGCACTTCGCCCCCTGGCTGCCGGCTGAGCCGGCGCGGGTGCTCGACCTGTGCACCGGCTCGGGCTGCATCGGCATCGCCTGCGCCTACGAGTTTCCCGAGGCCGAGGTGGTGCTGGCCGATCTGTCGTTCGAGGCGCTGGAGGTGGCCAACCAGAACATCGAGCGCCATGGTCTGGAAGAGCGCGTCTACTGCGTGCAGGGCGACGGCTTCGCCGGGCTGCCGGGGCAGCGCTTCGACCTGATCGTCTCCAATCCGCCCTACGTCGATGCCGAGGATTTCGCCGACATGCCGGCCGAGTATCAGCACGAACCGGCCATGGGCCTGGCCTGTGGCGACGATGGGCTGGACCTGGTGCGGCGCATGCTGGCCGAGGCCGCCGACCATCTCACCGAGCGCGGCCTGTTGATCGTCGAGGTGGGCAATAGCCAGGTGCATGTCGAGGCGCTGTACCCGGAGGTGGACTTCACCTGGCTGGAGTTCGCGCGCGGCGGCCACGGCGTGTTCCTGCTGGCGGCCCAGCAGTGCCGCGAGCATCAGGCGCTGTTCCGCTCGCGGGTCGAGGGCTGATTCGCACGGCTGACGACGGACAGGCGTAGGGTGGATGACGCTTTTTTCATCCACCACGATGACCTGATCGGTGGATGGGTGAAGCGCCATCCACCCTACGATGATCCGACAATGACTCTAGCGCGTGGCGATCCAGATCAGCAGCCCGGCCTGGAACAGGCAGAAGGCCACCAGGCAGCTTATGGTGAAGCGTAGGCCGCTGTCCTCGCGCCTGAATCGCGCGACCTTCTCCTCCAGCTTGCGCACCTGCACGTCCTGCTCGCGCAGGCTCTGATCGGCCTGCTGCAGCATGGCGGCGGCGTCCAGCAGCTCGATGATCTGCACCTTCTCGGCCTGCCAGTCGCCGTGCAGCGAACTGACCCGCGGCGCGCTGTAGAACGGCTTGAGCTGCAGCGGGTCGCTGTATTCGATGGCAAAGCCTTGGGCCTTCAGGGCATGGTCGCGGCGGGCGCGCGCCGCTTCGTTGAAGTTGTCCCGGGTCGGCAGGGCGCCGCCCTCGACCTGGTAATGGGCGTACTGCTTGCGCGCCCAGGCGATGCCCTGGGCCAGCAGGAAGCGCCCCAGGCCGCGGTTGGCCGGCTCCACGCTCAGGCCCTTGTCCGGGCCGAAGCGCACCTCCTTGCGTTGATGATCGGCCCAGACCTCCAGCAGGTTCTGTTCGCGGTGCAGGCGCTGTCCCGGCACTTGCAGGCTCAGGCGCAGCAGGCTGTGGTCCTTGGCATGGCGCTCCACGCGGCCGAGCTGGACGAAGCGCAGCGGCCGCGGGCCGGTGTCGCGGTCCACCGGCAACGGCGCCAGGCGCAGCAGGCTGAACTGCTCGGCCGGCAGGTCGGCCCAGGGATGGGGGGCGGCCGGCGCTTCGCCGCTCTGTTGGGCGTCGACCGGCGCGGTTGCGGGGGGAGAGGCGGGTTGCTCGCTCATGTGGGGGCCTGTGCGCTAAAGCTGAAACTGCTGTGTAGGCAGGTTATCGGCCGCTTTGCCTCGCACTGGAGCGAATAAAGGCGACGATGCGTTCGCCCAGGGCGCGGGCCAAGGGTAGCTGCGGATCGTCGTAGGAGGCCAGCTGTTCGTGCCAGGGCAGCGGAGTGATGCGCAGCACGTGGTTCATGCCGGGGATCAGCGCCAGCTCGGCATCCGGCTTCGCCTGCTGCAATGCCACGGCGTTGTCGAGACCGACCTGGGCGTCGTGGCTGCCCTGCACGATCAGCGCCGGAATCCGCAGCGCGGCGAAGGCCTCGGCCGGGCGCTGGCGCAGCAGGCTGATCAGGTAGGGCTGCACGCTCGGTCGCAGCAGCACCTGCAATGCCTTGGGCACCTCGGCTTGCTCCTGACCGCGGATCAGGCTGGCCAGGATCTGCCGGCTCTCGGCCAGCAGCGGCGGCGGCAGACGCATGGCCAGCTGGGCGTCGAGCACCTGGCCGATGGGGTAGGCGGGGCCGGCGATGGACACCAGCGCCTCGGCGCCGCTGCCGGCGGCAGCCAGGCTGGCGATCAGCGCGCCTTCGCTGTGGCCGATCAGGATCAGCCGGTCGAAGCGCGGATCGCCCTCGAGCAGGCGTCCCCAGGCCTCGGCATCGGCGACGTAGCGTTCGATGCTGAGGTCGCGTTCGTCGGGCGTGGCGGCACGGCTGGCGGCTACGCCGCGCTTGTCGTAGCGCAGGCTGGCGATGCCGTGGCGCGCCAGCAGCTGGGCCAGCTTCTTCAGCGCGTCGTTATGGCCGCCCTCGGGGTTGTTGCCGTCGCGGTCGGTGGGGCCGGAGCCGGCGATCAGCAGCGCCACCGGCACCGGCTCGTCGCTTTGCGGCACCAGCAGGCTGCCGTACAGGGTGCCCTGGTCGGTGTCCAGGCTGATGGGCAGTTGTCGGGTGGTGTTGGCCTGGGCCAGGCCGGTTATCAGGGCAAGGGGCAAGAGCAGGGTTCGCAGCATGATCGGGGCAGGGTGGTGGCAGACCGGCATTGGACGCCGGTCGCCGACCAAGGTTCGGGGTGAACTGCAAGGTCGCCGCGGGTATACTCGCCCACCTCGTTAAGCGGCCTGCGCAGCGGCAGGTCGGGGCTGAATTTCGCGGAGCGTCTTCCCATGTCCGGCAATACCTACGGCAAGCTGTTCACCGTCACCACCGCCGGCGAAAGCCATGGCCCGGCCCTGGTCGCCATAGTCGACGGTTGTCCGCCGGGCCTGGAACTGTCGCTGGAGGACATACAGCGCGATCTCGACCGGCGCAAGCCGGGCACCAGCCGCCACACCACCCAGCGCCAGGAAGACGACGTGGTGGAGATCCTCTCCGGGGTGTTCGAGGGCAAGACCACCGGTTGCGCCATCGGCCTGCTGATCCGCAACACCGACCAGAAGTCCAAGGACTACTCGGCGATCAAGGATCTGTTCCGCCCGGCCCACGCCGACTACACCTACCACCACAAGTACGGCATCCGCGACTACCGTGGCGGCGGCCGCAGCTCGGCGCGCGAGACCGCCATGCGCGTGGCCGCCGGCGCCATCGCCAAGAAATACCTGGCGACCCAGGGCATCGTGGTGCGCGGCTATATGAGCCAGCTCGGTCCCATCGAGATTCCGTTCAAGACCTGGGACAGCGTCGAGCAGAACGCCTTCTTCAGCCCCGACCCGGACAAGCTGCCCGAGCTCGAGGCCTATATGGATCAGTTGCGCCGCGACCAGGATTCGGTCGGCGCGAAGATCACCGTGGTCGCCGAAGGGGTGATGCCGGGCCTCGGCGAGCCGATCTTCGACCGCCTGGACGCCGAACTGGCCCACGCGCTGATGAGCATCAACGCGGTCAAGGGCGTGGAGATCGGTGCCGGCTTCGCCAGCGTTGCCCAGCGTGGCACCGAGCACCGCGACGAGCTGACCCCCGAAGGCTTCCTGTCGAACAATGCCGGCGGCATCCTCGGCGGCATTTCCAGCGGCCAGCCGATCGTCGCCCACCTGGCGCTCAAACCCACTTCCAGCATCACCACGCCGGGGCGCTCGATCGACGTCGACGGCAACCCGGTGGAGGTGATCACCAAGGGTCGCCACGACCCCTGCGTGGGCATTCGCGCCACCCCCATCGCCGAGGCGATGATGGCCATAGTGCTGATGGATCACCTGCTGCGTCATCGCGCGCAGAACGCCGAGGTGCGCGTTACTACCCCGGTGCTGCCGCAGCTGTGACCGCTTGCGTAGGTTGGGTTGAGCGCAGCGATACCCAACAACCGCGGCCCCGGCTGTCGCTGCGCTCGACCCGGGCTAAGACCAGGCCATGATCGCCGCGTTGCCTTACTGGCGCCTGTCCGGCTTCTACTTCTTCTACTTCGCCCTGCTCGGCGCCACGGCGCCGTTCCTCGCCCTGTACTTCGACCACCTGGGCTTCTCGCCGGCGCGCATCGGCGAGCTGGTGGCCATCCCCATGCTGATGCGCTGCCTGGCGCCGAATCTGTGGGGCTGGCTCGGCGATCACAGCGGCCAGCGCCTGCTGATCGTGCGCCTCGGCGCGCTGTGCACCCTGGTGTGCTTCGCCGGCATCTTCGTCAGCCACAGCTATGCCTGGTTGGCGCTGATCATGGCCGCGCACGCCTTCTTCTGGCATGCGGTGCTGCCGCAGTTCGAGGTCATCACCCTGGCCCACCTGCGCGAGCAGGCCGCGCGCTACAGTCAGATCCGCCTGTGGGGCAGCATCGGTTTCATCGTCGCGGTGGTCGGCCTGGGCCGCCTGTTCGAGTGGCTGAGCCTGGACGCCTACCCCTGGGCGCTGGTGCTGATCATGGCCGGCATAGTCGCCGGCAGTTTCTGGGTGCCCAACGCGCAGCCGCTATCGCGACCCGGCAGCGCCGAGCAGGGCGGTTTTCTGTGCCAGCTGCGTCGCCCCGGCATCCTCGCCTTCTACGCCAGCGTCGGCCTGATGCAACTGAGCAACGGGCCCTACTACACCTTTTTGACCCTGCACCTGGAGGCGCTCGGCTACGGCCGCGGCACCATCGGCATGCTCTGGGCCCTGGGCGTGGTGGCGGAGATTCTGCTGTTCCTGGTCATGGCGCGGCTGCTGCAGCGCTATTCGCTGCGCGCGGTGCTGCTGGCCAGCTTCCTGATCACCGCCGTGCGCTGGCTGCTGCTGGGCAACCTGGCTGACCAGCTGGCGATCCTGCTGCTGGCGCAGTGCATGCACGCCGCCACCTTCGGTGCCTTCCACGCCGCCAGCATCCACTTCATCCAGCGCAGCTTCGAAGGCGGCCAGCAGGGCCAGGGCCAGGCGCTGTACGCCACCCTGGCCGGCATCGGCGGTGCCCTCGGCGCGCTGTATGCCGGCTACAGCTGGAACAGCATCGGCCCGGCCTGGACCTTCGCCCTGGCCAGCCTGGCGGCGCTGGCCGCAGCCGTTATCATTGCCACTCGTCTGCCCCCGGAGTCCGAGCGAGAATCCCCATGACCAGCCTGAGCGTTCACCTGCAAACCTCCCCGCAGCTGCCGAACAAGGTGCTGACCCACGCCGAGGACATCGCCAGCACCCTGGCCGAGGTCGGCGTGCGCTATCGCCAGTGCCCGCCGCCGGCGACGCTGCGCCCCGGCTGCAGCGAGCAGGAGTTCGACGCCGCCTGCGGCGCCTGGCTGCAGGATCTGCGCGGCGAGGGCGGCTACCGCCAGCACGAGCTGCTCAGCCTGGAGCGCAACCACCCGCGCAAGCTCGAGCTGCGCGCGCGCTACCTCGACGAGCAGACGCAGCCGGCCGCCAGCGCCTGGCTGTTCGTCGGCGGTTTCGCCCAGCTCAGCCTGCACCTGGGCGAGTACGTCTATGTGCTGCAGGGCGAGCGCGGCGATCTGCTGGAGCTGCCGGCGGACACCCGCCACTGGTTCGACCTGGGCGAGGAGCCGCACCTGCTGCTGGTGCGCCTGAGCGCCACGGCGGAAGCGCCAAGCCTGACCGGCGACCAGATTGCCAGCCGTTTTCCGCGTCTGGGCGACTGAGTGGCTATCCTCTGAGGGCAACCCTTCACACAGGAGTGTCGTCATGGGTTCCACCCTCAATGGGCTGATCGGCCTGATCATTCTGGCCCTGGATATCTGGGCCATCATCAACGTGGTGAAAAGCAGCGCCGAAACCGGGATCAAGATTCTCTGGGTGCTGCTGATCATCTTCCTGCCCGTGCTGGGGCTGATCATCTGGGCGCTGGCCGGGCCGCGCGGCAACGTCAGGCTGTGATGCGCATCTGGCTGCTGGTGCTGCTGCTGGCGCCGCTGTGGACCTTGGCAGCGCAGCCGTCCGACGCCTGGCAGGCGCTGCGCGAGGGGCGGGCGCTGCTGATCCTGCGCCATGCCACGGCGCCGGGAGTCGGCGATCCGGCGCATTTCCAGCTGGGCAACTGCAGCACCCAACGCAACCTCAACCAGCAGGGCCGCGAGGAGTCGCGGCGCTGGGGCGAACTGCTGCGCCGCCAGGGCATCGAGCGGCCGCGGCTGCTCAGCAGCCGCTGGTGCCGCGCGCTGGATACCGCCAGGGGCATGGGCCTGGGCCCGGTGCGGCCGCTACCGGCGCTGGACTCCTTCTTCGAGCAACGCGACGCCGCCGAGGCGCAGACCGCCGAGCTGATTCGCGCGGTCAACCTGCTGCCGCCGGGCGAGCCGCTGGTGCTGGTGTCGCATCAGGTCAATATCACCGCGCTGACCCGGGTGTTTCCCGCGTCCGGTGAGGGGCTGATCCTGGCCTTGCCGCTGCGCGCGGCGCCGCAAGTGCTGGCGCGTATCGCGCCGCCCTGAGCGTCGGTACGCAGGGCGGTCAAAGCGCCAGTTGCGTCTGCTGCGACGGCAGCGCGCCTTCCAGTTCCAGCAGCAGTTGCTTGCGCGGCAGGCCGCCGGCGTAGCCGGTAAGGCTGCCGTCGCGGCCGATCACCCGGTGGCAGGGGATGACGATGGACAGCGGGTTGGCGCCGTTGGCGGTGCCCACCGCGCGCACCGCCTGCGGCCGCGCGATGGCGGCGGCCAGGTCGCTGTAGCTGCAGGTGCGACCGTAGGGAATGCGCTGCAGGGCCTGCCATACCGCCTGCTGAAAGGGCGTGCCACGCGGCGCCAGGCGCAGCTCGAACTGGCGGCGACGGCCGGCGAAATACTCGTCCAGCTGCCGGCACGCATCATCCAGCTCGCCGCCGGCCTGTCGCCAGTCTTCGCCGATGCGCCAGGGGCGGCTGTCGAGCTCCATCAGCAGCAGCTGCAGGCCGTTTTCGTCGCCAGCGAGAAACAGCGGGCCGAGGGGGCTGTCGTGGTGGCGGTAGTACATGGCGTTCAGCCTCCCGAATAGTTGTGCCACAGGTGCGCGGCGGCGTAGGCACGCCAGGGCCGCCAGGCTTCGGCACGGGCCTTGAGGCGGCGCGCATCGATGCCGCCGGCGCCCCACAGCGGCGCCTTGAGCAGGCCCAGGTCGCTGGCGGGAAAGGCGTCGGCCTCGCCGAAGGCGCGCAGGGCGATGTACTCGGCGGTCCAGGGGCCGATGCCGGGCAGGGCGCACAGACGTTCGATCAGCGCCGCGCTGCCGTCGTCGAGATTCAGTTGCAAGCTGCCGTCGGCGATGCGCGCGGCGAACTGCTGCAGGCTCTGCACCCGTTTGCCGGGCATGCCGATCGCGGTCAGATCGGCCGTGGCGATGGCCTGCGGGCTGGGAAACAGCGTGGCGACGCCGGGGCAGCCGGGCAGGTTCAACGGCGTGCCGAGGCGCTGCACCAGGCGACCGACCAGGGTCACCGCCGCCTTGACCGTGACCTGCTGGCCGACGATGGCGCGCACCGCCTGCTCGAACGGGTCGAAGGCCACCGGCAGGCGCAGGCCGGGGTTGCGCTGCAGCAGCGGCGCGAGCAGGGCGTCGCCGCTGAGGTGCGCGGCAATCGCCTGCGGCTCGGCGTCGAGATCGAACATCCGCCGCACGCGCTGCTGCAAGGCCTCCAGGGCAATGGGCGCGGCGCTGCAGCAGCGCAGTTCGAGGGCGTTCTGCCCGGGCAGCGGTGTCACCCGCAGCCAGCCGCTGGCGCCGGCCAGGATGAAGCTGCGGCTGTAGCTGTCCGGCGTCAGGCATTCCAGCCCCGGCACCGCGCGCAGGGCGAAGTGGGCATGGAACTGCGGCCAGTGCCAGGGCGGCAGGTAGGGCAGGAGCAGGCTGATATTGTGCATGGCTTGCACCTTAGCCGCGTCGGGCGGCGCTGTCAGCGTGAAGATGGCTTTCAAACACGATCGAGCCCAGGTGCGTACTTTAGGCAAAGGCGGACATAGGGCGCTGATCGGTTCGCTCTACGAAATAGGCTCGCCGCGCTGGTAGCGCCCCGGCGTGGTGCCTTTCCAGCGCTTGAAGGCGTGGATGAAGTTGGACAGCTCGCCATAGCCCAGGCGTTCGGCGACTTCCTCCAGGCTCAGGCCGCCGGCGGCCAGCAGCTCCTCGGCCAGGGCCTGACGCACCTCGTCCTGCAGGGCGCGAAAGCTGCTGCCTTCGTCGATCAGGCGGCGGCGCAGGGTACGGCTGCTCAGGTGCAGGCGGGCGGCGACCCGTTCCATGTCGCTCATCTGCCCTGGCGCCTGCAGCAACAACTGGCGCACGCGGCCGGCCAGGCCCTGGTGCCACTGGTGGCGAGCGAGGATCGCCTGGCATTGCTGCTCGCAGGCGCTGACCAGCTGCGAATTGGCCCGCGGCAGCGCAACATCCAGCAGCCCGGCGGCCAGGCCGATGCGATTGGCCGCGGCAGCAAAATGCGGCGCCAGGCCGAAGACCTCGACGAAGGGCGCGACCTCGGCCGGCGCCTGCTGGCGCAGCTCCAGGCAGGTCAGCGGCAGCGGGGCGCCGAGCAGTTCGCGCACTATCAGCTGGGCGCCGACCATATCGCGCTGGACGATAAAGGGCCGCAGCTCCTCGTCCAGCGCGCCGTCGTCAAAGCGCAGGCTGGCGGTGACGCCGTCTTCGTCCAGGCTGATGCGGGTGAAGGCGTAGGTCAGACCGTGGTAGCGCAGCCCCAGTTCGGCCGCCTGGCGCGCGGTGGCGCTGCTGAGCATGGCGTAGCCCCAGGCGCCGTAGCTGGTCAGGTGGTAGCGCCGACCGGCCTGCAGGCCGAGGTCGGCGACCGCGGGCAGGGCCTGCACCAGGTTGGCGATCAGCTGCAGCTCGCGGCCGGCGTCGATCTCGCCGTGCGGGGCGGCGAGCTGCACCGCGCTCAGGCCGGTATCGCGCAGGCAGGTGTCCAGGTCCAGGCCGAGGTCGAGCCCCAGCTGGGTGAGCAACTGCATGCTGGTGATGCTGCGGCGTGCGGGCCAGGGTGGCGACATCAGGCTGTCCGAAAATCACAATCGATTGACCGACTATGCCATAACCGGCGGTGGCCGGCGCAAGTAGCATCCGCTTATCGCCACTCATTGGTCGGGGAGACCACAATGCATAACAACCCCCGCACGGGCGCGCCCTGGCGCGTGCTGATCATCGGCAGCGGCTTCGCCGGCCTGGGCCTGGCCATGCAGCTGCGCAAGGCCGGCCAGGACGACTTCCTGCTGCTGGAAAAGGCCGGCGAAGTCGGCGGCACCTGGCGCGATAACGACTATCCCGGCGCCGCCTGCGACGTGCCTTCGCACCTCTATTCGTTTTCCTTCGAGGCCAAGCACGACTGGTCGCGCAAGTACCCGCCGCAGGCGGAAATCCACGCCTATATCCTGCAGTGCGTGGACAAGTACCGGCTGCGCCCGCAGATCCGCCTCAACGCCGAGGTGCAGGGCGCCGAGTTCGACGCCGCGCGCGGGCTGTGGCGGGTCGAGCTGGTCGGCGGCGAATGCCTGGAGACCCAGGCGCTGGTCAGCGCCTGCGGCCAGCTCAACCGCCCGGCCTATCCGCAGTTGCCGGGGCTGGAGCGCTTTCGCGGCGAGGCCTTCCATTCGGCGCGCTGGCGGCATGACCTGGATCTGACCGGCAAGCGCGTGGCGGTGATCGGCACCGGCGCCTCGGCGATCCAGTTCGTCCCGCAGATCCAGCCGAAAGTGGCGAGGCTGAGCCTGTTCCAGCGTTCGGCGGCCTACGTGCTGGCCAAGCCGGATCGCGCCTACCGCGCCTGGGAAATCGCCCTGATGCGCCGCGTGCCGCTGCTGCAGCGGGGCGACCGCCTGCTCAAGTACCTGCACCACGAGGTGCGCGCGCTGGCCTTCGTCAGCCTGCCCTGGCTGATGCGCTCGATGCGCGGCCGTTTCACCCGCCACCTGGCGCGGCAGATGCCCGATGCCGGCAAGCGCGCGCAGCTGCAGCCGGACTACCCCATGGGCTGCAAGCGCATCCTGATCAGCAACGACTACTACCCGGCGCTGGCCCAGGCCAATGTCGAGATCGTCGACTCGCCGATCCGCGCGGTGCGCGAGCGCGCGCTGGTCAGCGCCGACGGCCGCGAGCATCCCTGCGACGTGCTGATCTACGGCACCGGCTTCACCGCCAGCGATTTCCTCGCGCCGATGCGCATTCGCGGCCTGAACGGCCTGGAGCTCAACCAGGCCTGGAAGGATGGCGCCGAGGCCTACAAGGGCATCAGCGTCAGCGGCTTTCCCAACCTGTTCCTGCTCTACGGGCCCAATACCAACCTGGGCCACAACTCCATCCTCTATATGCTGGAGAGCCAGTACCCCTACGTGCTCGGCTGCCTGCAGGCGCTGCGCGAGCAGGGGCTACGCTACCTGGACCTGCGGCCCGAGGTGCAGCGGCGCTACAACCAGCGCCTGCAGCACCTCACCCGCCGAACGATATGGGCGCAGGGCTGCAGCAGCTGGTATCAGAACGCCTCCGGCAAGCACACCAACAACTGGCCGGGCTACACCTTCACCTACCGCCACCTGACCCGCACCCCGGAGCTTGCCGACTATGACTGCGTCCGCTGATTTCACCGCCCCCGCCGCCGAGCAGATGCTGCTGCGCCGCGTGCTGCGCGGCTTCCTGCGCCTGCTGTTTCGCGGCCTGGTGCGCCCGCCGATGCCGATAGCCGGGCAGCGCCTGGTGTTGCGCCTGCTCACCGCCATCACCCTGACCCCGCGCGGAGTCACGCGCAGTGCCGCGACCCTCGGCGGGCGGCCCTGCGAATGGCACCGGCCGCCGGCCAGCAGCGGCAACGTGCTGCTCTACCTGCACGGCGGCGCCTTCATGATCGGCGGGCCGGCTACCCATCGCGGCATCTGCGCCAGCCTGGCCAAGCGCGGCGGCCTGGACGTCTGCGCGCTGGACTACCGCCTGGCGCCGGAGCATCCCTATCCGGCGGCGCGCGACGACGTGGTGGCGGCTTACCGCGCGCTGCTGGACGCCGGCTACCGGCCCGAGCAGATCGCCATCGGCGGCGATTCGGCCGGCGGCAACCTGAGCCTGGTCGGCAGCCTGCGCATCGATGAACTGGGCCTGCCGGCACCGGCGGCGCTGGTGTGCTTCTCGCCGGCCACCGATTTCACCGGCGAAGGCATGCACCAGCCGCCGGCCGGCGACCCGCTGATCCATCCCAGCTGGATCGAGCAGGCCGCCGCGCTGTATTGCCCGGCCGATCTGCCGCGCAACGATCCGGATATGTCGCCGTTGTTCGCCGATCTGAGCCGCCTGCCGCCGACCCTGATCCAGGTCGGCGAGGACGAATTGCTGCTGAACGACAGCCTGCGCCTGGCCGAGCGCGCCCAGGCCACCGGTGCCAGCGTGCGCCTGGAGCGTTATCCGGGGCTGTGGCACGTGTTCCAGGCCCATGTCGGCATGCTGCGCGCGGCGGATTACGCCATCGCCCGGGTGGTGGCCTTCCTGCGCGAACGGGGGCTGTGATGGACAACATCCTCATCAGCGGCGCCGCCTCGGGCATCGGCGCGGCCACCGCGCGGCTGTTCCACGCCCGTGGCTGGCGGGTCGGCCTGCTCGACGTCGACGCCAAGGCCCTGGCCGTGCTGGCGGCGGAACTGGGTGGGGTCTGGCACGCCGAACTGGACGTGGTCGACGCCGGCGCGGTCAAGGTCGCCCTGGCCGACTTCTGCGCCCTGCACAACGGCCAGCTGCGCCTGCTGTTCAACGGCGCCGGCATCCTGCGCACCGGCGCCTTCGAGACCATCGAACTGGAGCAGCACGCGCGCCTGTTGCAGATCAACCTGCTCGGCGTGCTCAATTTGAGCCACGCCGCATTTCCTTATCTCAAGGCCACGCCCGGCGCACAGGTGATCAACATGGGCTCGGCCTCGGCGGTCTACGGCGTGCCGCAGCTGGCCAGCTACTCGGCCAGCAAGTTCGCCGTGCGCGGCCTGACCGAGGCGCTGGAGCTGGAATGGCGCGCCCATGGCATCCGCGTCGGCGACCTGATGCCGCCGTTCGTCAACACGCCGATGGTCGCCAGCCAGGGCGAACCGCCGCCGGTGATGCGCCGCCTCGGCGTGCGTCTGCAGGCCGGACAGGTCGCCGAAGCCGCCTGGCAACAGGCTCAGGGCGCTGCGGTGCACCGCCCGGTGGGCCTGCAGTTCCGCCTGCTCTACGCATTGGGGCAGATCACCCCGGGCTGGATCAATAGAGCGATCATGGCCTGGCTCAGCCGGAGCTGATTGCGGGCTGGCCAATCGCCGCCGGTCGCCGGCTTTGTCACAAGGCCTTTCCGTTGCAGGCGAATCCGGCGGCCAGCGGCTAACCTGCAAGGGACGGTTTTCAGCCTGGTGTCCTGCCGGGCAGTCGTCGATGTGCGTCAACAGACACATCAAGCAGTCTGCTTGATTCTCGGGGCGGCGCCGCCAAGGTGCCGCGACACCGCCGAAGTTGGGCGGTCGCAATGGGAAAGCGGTCAATCCATCCATCGCCTGAGAGGAGGTCGTTTATGAGCACAGCCTTCCACGAAGACGCCAGCACCTCGGTGCTGCGCCGGATGAAAGAAGGGGGGTTCGACTTCGCCCAGTTTCACCCGATCGAGTTCTACGCCATCTTTCCCGATGAGGAGCGGGCCCGCATGGCAGCCAGGAATTTTCGCGGCGAGTCGCTCAACGCCCAGGTTTCCGCCCGCGAGGACGGCGCCTGGCACCTGCAGATCAGCAAAGTGATGTACGCCACCCATGCCGGTATCGGCGCATTCGAACATGACCTGGAGTCCATCGTCCTGCCCCTGGGCGGCAAGCTGGACGGCTGGGGCGTTACCCAGGAGGTGAAGGCGTCCGCTGCCCGTTAGGGCATTGTCTCGACAGTCCATCGGCCGGCCCGCGCGGCCGGTCGATGGCGCCAACCGTCAGCGCGTCTCGACTTGCCCGAGGCCATCGCGCAGACTGCGCGGCATGGCCGACATCCTGATCCTCACCCATATCGACTATTGCCCGCCCGCTCACCTGGCGCGGGTGCTGCAAGCGCGCGGCTGCGCCTTCGAGGTGCTGCGCGCCGACCTCGGCGAACTGCGCGGCTACGACCTGGAGCGACCCAGGGCGGTCGCGGTGATGGGCGGGCCGATGAGCGTCAACGACCCGCTGCCCTGGATCGCCGAGGAAGTCGCGGCGCTGCAGCGCTTTATCGCCCGCGACATTCCCATCGTCGGCCACTGCCTGGGCGGCCAACTGCTGGCCAAGGCCCTGGGCGCCGGCATCAGCCGCATGCCCTATACCGAAGCCGGCTGGCAGGCCATGCAGCGCCGCAGCGAGGCGGCGGACAGCCCCTGGCTGGCGCACCTACCCGAGCACTTCAGCATCTTCCAGTGGCACGGCGACACCTTCGCCCTGCCAGCGGGGGCGCAACAGCTGTTGGGCAGCCGCTGGTGCGACAACCAGGCCTTCGCTTGGGGCGACAAGGTGCTGGCCCTGCAGGGCCACCCGGAGATGACCGAAGAGCTGATCGAGCTCTGGCTCGACGACTGGGCCCACCTGCTCGACTCCAGCCAACCCAGCCAGCAGAGCATCGCCGCGATGCGCGACAACCTGGGCGAAAAGGTAAGGGCGCTGAACCAGGTGGCCGAGGGCTTCTACGCCCACTGGCTGAAGCTGGCCGGGCTCTGAGTTCGAACCCTATCGTAGACCGGATCGGTGGACTGCTGGGTGAAGCATCTGTACCTGTTGCTGCTCCGATCCTGCTGTTGTAGGCGCGAATTTATTGGCTATGTCTGCGTTAAGTGTTGGGAGTTGGTGCAAAGGTCCGTAGGGTGGGCTTTAGCCCACCAACGGTGGTCAGCGTGGGCTAAAGCCCACCCTGCAAGGCTGAAACAGTGATTATTCCCGCGCAGACGGGACAGCAGCTTTATCGCTGAACAGCGCTTGCGCTGGCCCGAAGGGAAATAATCCAGGACCTCCTTAGGGCCTAGACTCCCGCGTTCGTGGGAGTGACGGTAAATGGCCTGCGCAGAGCTTCTATAGACGAATATGATCGCGCTGACGACGGGCTTGAAAAGCGGCGGCGGTAAAAGAGCAGAGCGATAGGCCGGTTATACGCCAGGCAGGCGGGACACCGGCAAGTGGCGTTTATGTGAGCGCGGGAAGCGGGGAGGCGAGCAAGCTCGCTCCTGCGGGAAGTGGCGGGGCAGGAAGGCGCAGCGGTTGGCCCGCTGCGCCTTTTGCGTTTCAGCGGTTGAAGCGTTCGACCAGGGCGTACTGGCCCTGGGCGGTGCCGGTCAGGGCTTCGCTGAGTTTGGCGGTGCTTTGCGCTTCGCCTGCGGTCTGGTCGGCCAGTTGGGCGATGGTGGTGATGTTCTGGTTGATCTCGTCGGCCACGGCGCTCTGTTCCTCGGCGGCGGCGGCGATCTGGTTGGCCATGTCGGCGATATTGGCCACCGCGTCGCTGATGCCGGCCAAGGCCTGGTCGGCCTGGAGCACGCGCTCGACGCCTTCGTCGGCCTGCTTGCGGCCGATTTCCATGGTCATCACCGCTTCTTCGGCGGTGCGCTGCAGCTTGGCGATCAAGGCGTGGATCTGGCCGGTGGATTCGGCGGTGCGCTGGGCCAGGGAACGAACCTCGTCGGCCACCACGGCGAAGCCGCGGCCCATTTCGCCGGCGCGGGCGGCTTCGATGGCGGCGTTGAGGGCGAGCAGGTTGGTCTGGTCGGCGATGCCCTTGATCACGTCGACCACGCCGCCGATCTCGTTGCTGTCCTGGGCCAGGCGGGTGACGGTTTCGCCGGTATCGCCCACCGATTGCGACAGGCGCTGGATGGCTTCGCGGGTTTCCGCGGCGATGCCGCGGCCTTCGCCGGTGAGGCGGTTGGCCTCCTGGGTGGCGATGGCGGTGCGCGCCACGTTGCTGGCCACTTCCAGGGTGGTGGCGGCCATTTCGTTCACCGCGGTGGCGACCTGTTCGGTTTCCTGGCGCTGGCGTTCCAGGCCGGCGGAGCTGTTGTGCGCCAGCTTGTCGGCCTCGCGGGCCTGCTGGGTGAGCTGTTCGGCGGTGTCCTGCAGGCGCGTCAGGCAGGTCTTCAGGCGCGCTTCCTGGCTGAGCATGGCCATCTCCAGGCGCGCTTCGGCGCCGCGGCTGTCGGTGTACATCTGCGCGATCAGCGGGTCGGAGGTGGTCTGTTCGGCCAGGCGCAGCAGGCGCTTGATGCCGCGGGTCTGCCAGGCGATGCCGGCCAGGCCCAGGGGGATGGAGAGTGCGGCGGCGAGGGCGAAGCCCCAGCCGCTGCCGAACCAGTGGCCGATCAGGAAGCCGATCTGGCTGACCAGGATGAACGGCAGCCAGGCCTGCATCACCGGCAGCCAGGCATCGCGTTTGGGAATGGCGGTCTTGCCGGCATTGACCCGCGCATAGAGGGCCTCGGCGCGGCGCACCTGCTCGGAGCTGGGTTTGACCCGCACCGATTCGTAGCCGACCACCTGGTTGTTCTCGGTCATCGGCGTGACGTAGGCGTTGACCCAGTAGTGGTCGCCGCTCTTGCAACGGTTCTTGACGATGCCCATCCACGGCCGGCCCTGTTTCAGGGTGCTCCACATGTGCTCGAACACCGCCGCCGGCACGTCCGGATGGCGCACGATGTTGTGCGGCGCGCGCAGCAGTTCCTCGCGGGAGAAACCGCTGATTTCGACGAAGGCGTCGTTGCAGTAGGTGATCTGGCCCTTGAGGTCGGTGGTGGAGATCAGGCGCTGCTGCGCAGGGAAGGTGCGCTCGCGCTGAGTGACCGGTTGGTTATTACGCATGGCAGGTATCCGTCGTTGTTATGCCCTCTGCATCGGCCGCAAGGCGGCGAAGTTGAGGGAGAAATCCGTGGCGCGCAGTGTAAACGGATTCTGCCTGGCGTCACCCTTTCGTCGCGACCCGGGCCGTCCCTGGCCCGCTCGTTCTAGTTGGCGATCATCTGCCGCAGCACGTAATGCAGGATGCCGCCGGCCTTGAAGTATTCCACCTCGTTGAGGGTGTCGATGCGGCACAGCAGTTCGACCTCCTCGCGCTGGCCGTTTTCGCGGACGATGGCCAGCGACAGCGGCATATGCGGGTGCAGTTCGACGCCGTCGAGGCCGTGGATGCCGAGCTTCTCGCGGCCGGTCAGGCCCAGGCTCTTGCGGTCGCAGCCGGGCTTGAACTGCAGCGGCAGCACGCCCATGCCCACCAGGTTGGAGCGGTGGATGCGCTCGAAGCTCTCGGCGATCACCGCCTTGACCCCCAGCAGGTTGGTACCTTTGGCCGCCCAGTCGCGGCTCGAGCCGGTGCCGTACTCCTTGCCGGCGATCACCACCAGCGGCGTGCCCGCTTCCTGGTAGCGCATGGCCGCGTCATAGATCGACAGCTTGTCGCCACTGGGAATATGCAGAGTGTTGCCGCCTTCCTCGCCACCGAGCATTTCGTTCCTGATGCGGATATTGGCGAAGGTGCCGCGCATCATCACCTCGTGGTTGCCGCGGCGCGAGCCGTAGGAGTTGAAGTCCGCGGGCGCCACGCCCTGTTCGCGCAGGTAGCGCCCGGCCGGGCTGTCGGCCTTGATGTTGCCGGCCGGCGAGATGTGGTCGGTGGTCACCGAGTCGCCGAGCAGGGCGAGGATGCGCGCCTCATGGATATCGCCGATATGCGGCGGATCGCCGGCGATGTCCTCGAAGAACGGCGGGTGCTGGATATAGGTGGAGTCCGCCTGCCAGACGTAGGTGTCGGCCTGCGGCACCTCGATGGCCTGCCACTGTGCGTCGCCGGCGAACACCTCGGCGTATTCCTTGCGGAACATGGCGGTATCGACCTTGGCGATGGCCTCGGCGATCTCCGCCTGGCTCGGCCAGATGTCTCTGAGGTACACCGGCGCGCCGTCCTTGCCGGTGCCCAGCGGCTCCTGGCTGAGGTCGAGGCGCACGCTGCCGGCCAGGGCGTAGGCCACCACCAGCGGCGGCGAGGCCAGCCAGTTGGTCTTCACCAGCGGGTGCACGCGGCCCTCGAAGTTGCGGTTGCCGGACAGCACCGAGGCGACGCTCAGGTCGGCCTGGGTGATGGCCTGTTCGATGGGCTCGCGCAGCGGCCCGGAGTTGCCGATACAGGTGGTGCAGCCATAGCCCACCAGGTCGAAACCGAGCTTCTCCAGGTAGGGCGTCAGGCCGGCGGCGTTGAAGTACTCGGTGACCACCTTGGAGCCGGGCGCCAGCGAGCTCTTGACCCAGGGCTGGCGCTGCAGGCCTTTGTCCACGGCCTTCTTGGCCAGCAGGCCGGCGGCCATCATCACGCTGGGGTTGGAGGTGTTAGTGCAGGAGGTGATGGCGGCGATCACCACCGCGCCGTGCTTCAGGCGATAGGTCTGGCCCTCGTCCTGATAGTCCACCCCGCCACTTTGCTGGCCGCCGCCGACGGCTGTGCCGCCCCCCCCTTCGTTGAGCAGGCGACCGTCTTCCTTGGCCGTGGGCTTGAGCTGCAGGCCGAGGAAATCGTTGAAGGCCTGGGCGACCTGACCGAGGGCGACGCGGTCCTGCGGGCGCTTCGGCCCGGCCAGGCTGGCTTCGACGCTGCCCAGATCGAGGCTCAGGTTATCGCTGAACAGCGGCTCGGCGCCGGGCTCGCGCCACAGGCCCTGGGCCTTGCAGTAGGCCTCCACCAGCTGCACTGTGGCTTCCGGGCGGCCGGACAGGCGCAGGTAGCCGAGGGTGATGGCGTCGACCGGGAAGAAGCCGCAGGTGGCGCCGTATTCCGGGGCCATATTGGCGATGGTGGCGCGGTCGGCCAGCGGCAGGTCGGCCAGGCCGTCGCCGTAGAATTCGACGAACTTGCCCACCACGCCCTTGCTGCGCAGCATCTGGGTGACGGTGAGCACCAGGTCGGTGGCGGTGATGCCTTCCTTGAGCCTGCCGCTGAGCTTGAAGCCGATGACTTCCGGAATCAGCATCGACACCGGCTGGCCGAGCATGGCCGCTTCCGCCTCGATGCCGCCGACGCCCCAGCCGAGCACGCCGAGGCCGTTGATCATGGTGGTGTGCGAGTCGGTGCCGACCAGGGTATCGGGGTAGGCGAGGGTGGCGCCGTCCTCCTCCTTGGTCCATACGGTGCGCGCCAGGTATTCCAGGTTGACCTGGTGGCAGATGCCGGTGCCCGGCGGCACCACGCTGAAGTTGGCGAAGGCGTGCTGGCCCCAGCGCAGGAAGGCGTAGCGCTCGCCGTTGCGCTGCATTTCCAGCTCGACGTTGTCGTGGAAGGCGCTGGAGGAGGCGTAGCGGTCGACCATCACCGAGTGGTCGATGACCAGGTCCACCGGCGACAGCGGGTTGATCCGCTGCGGGTCGCCGCCGGCCTTGGCCATGGCGTCGCGCATGGCGGCGAGGTCGACCACCGCCGGCACCCCGGTGAAGTCCTGCATCAAGACCCGCGCCGGGCGGAACTGGATCTCCCGCTCGGAGCCGCGCTTGTCCAGCCAGTCGGCCATGGCCTGCAGGTCGGCGGCGCTGACGGTGTGGCCGTCTTCGCAGCGCAGCAGGTTTTCCAGCAGCACCTTGAGCGACTTGGGCAGGCGGTCGATGTTGCCGAGGCGCTGGGCCGCCTCGGGCAGGCTGAAGTAGTGGTAGGTGGCGTCGCCGATCTTCAGTTCGCGGCGGCAGTTCAGGCTGTCGAGGGAGGGCATTGCACTTCTCCTTGAGGCCCGTACGGTCGGGCCGTTTCTGATGACTGCAGAGCGTTCAAGCTAGTTGCCTATGAGCGGTCTGGCCAGCGTTCATTCGGGATTCGCTGCTGGCAATCTGCCTAGCACTGGACAGGAAGGTCGCGTCCGCGGTTCCCGCCTCGGGTATCATGCGCGGCCCAAGGAGACGTCTCGATGAATACCCTGTTTTTCCATTGCCGCCCCGGTTTCGAAGGCGAGGTCTGCGCCGAGATCGCCGAGCTGGCCGCGCGTCTGGACGTGGCCGGCTACTCCAAGGCCAAGCCCGGCGGCGCTTGCGCCGAGTTCATCTGCAGCGAGGCCGGCGATAGCGCGCGGCTGATGCGCGGCGTGCGGTTCAACAGCCTGATCTTCCCGCGCCAGTGGGCGCGCGGCGCCTTCGTCAGCCTGCCGGAGAGCGAGCGCATCGGCGTGCTGCTCGAGGCTTTGGCCGACTACCCGCAGTGCGGCAGCCTGTGGCTGGAAGTGGTGGACACCAACGAGGGCAAGGAGCTGTCGACCTTCTGCAAGAAGTTCGAGGCGCCGCTGCGCAAGGCCCTGCGGGGGGCCGGCAAGCTGGTGGACGACGCCAGCAAGCCGCGTCTGCTGCTGACTTTCAAGAGCGGCCGCGAGGTGTTCGCCGGCATCGCCGAGGCGGACAACCAGGCGATGTGGCCGATGGGCATTCCGCGGCTGAAGTTCCCCCGCGAGGCGCCGAGCCGCTCGACGCTCAAGCTGGAGGAGGCCTGGCACCACTTCATCCCGCGCCAGCAGTGGGATCAGCGCCTGGCCCCGGGCATGACCGCGGTGGATCTGGGCGCGGCGCCCGGCGGCTGGACCTGGCAGCTGGTCAACCGGGAAATCCGCGTCACCGCCGTGGACAACGGGCCGATGGCCGAGAGCCTGATGTATTCGGGGTTCGTCGTGCACCAGCGTGCCGATGGTTTCCTGTTCCGCCCACGCCATCCGGTGCACTGGATGGTCTGCGACATAGTCGAGAAGCCGGCGCGCACCGCTGCGCTGATCGAGACCTGGCTGGGCGAGGGGCTGTGCCGCGAGGCGGTGGTCAACCTCAAGCTGCCGATGAAGCAGCGCTACGCCGAGGTGCGCCGCCTGCTCGAGCGCATCGAGACGGGCTTTGCCGCGCGCGGGGTGAAAGTGGCGCTGGCCTGCAAGCAGCTGTATCACGACCGCGAGGAAGTCACCTGCCATCTGCGCCGGCTGGGCAAGTAGCGGCGATATCCGGCGGGACCTCGTAGGCTGCGCCGGGCGCACCAGGGGCAGCCGACAGGTGCGCACGACCTGGGCGACGCCGCGGCATCCATCACTCGGCTTCTGGGCGCTTTTCGGCCTCTGGCCCTTGCACCCTGATCCAGTAGCTCTGCTTGTGCCCGCGCGCCTCGAAGGTGCGCGCCAGCGCCTCGGCGGCGGCGCGGTCGAGGCCGTCGCGGACGACGAACTCGTTGCCGTTGTCGTCCAGGCGGACCAGGCACCAGAGTTGCGGCGGTTGGCGATCGGGCATGGGCGGGGCCTCGGCTGCGTCCCCACAGATTAGCCCGGCGCAGCAGCGTCGGGCTGGTATTCAACCGAGCCCGGGCAAACGCCCGGCCCGGGCTCCCGCGGCGCCCCGGGCTCCGCCCGGAACTGGCGTGCAGGCTGTCCCTAACCCGCCGGAGCGCAGGCACTGTGCCGTAGATGCCGGGCGGGCGCCGCCCATCCAAGGTTGTGCGGGCAAGGTGACCTGGAGGTCAGCTTTGCGCGACAATGCCCGCCTGCCAGTGGAGCCCCCTTATGTCCGATGCCCTGACCCTGTCCCACGACGATCTGCTCGATGCCAGCGGCTTGAACTGCCCCGAGCCGGTGATGATGCTGCACAACAAGGTGCGCGACCTGCAGCCCGGCGGCCTGCTCAAGGTGGTGGCCACCGACCCCTCGACCCGCCGCGACATTCCCAAGTTCTGCGTGTTCCTCGGCCACGAGCTGCTCGGCCAGGCCGAGGAGGACGGCACCTACCTGTACTGGATCCGCAAGAAGGCGGAATAGGCCGGAGGTCCGCAGACCGTCGCTAGGCGTCGCCCGGGACGCCGCTCCAGCCCGCTTGCCCCGGCGCCAGTCCGCAGCTGTTCAGCAGCGCCTGCCAGGCCTTGACGTGACGCGCGGTGGCGGCGCGGAAATCCATCCACAGCGAGTCCCGTTCGCCGGCCAGGCGCTCCAGATAGGCGCCTGTCGCCGGCGGTATGCCGTCGATGCCCTGCAACTGTCGCAGCGCCGCCTGCCATTGCTGGCCGCGCTGGTCGACGGCAGCCAGGTAGGGCTGCAGGCCGCCGGCGTAGAACTTGACGAAGATGTTCTGCAGGATGCGCCCGCGCGGCGTCGCCTGGCCCAGCGGGCACAGCGGCCGGCGTTGCTGGCGTTGCTCGAGCAGCTCGCTGGCGGCGTCGAGGCTGTGGCGCAGGCTGGCCAGGCTGGTGATCAGCTGGCCGCCCTGGTCGCTGGCGTACAGCGCGAAGAACAGCGGCTCCAGCCGTTCGGCAGGCGGCGGCAGGCGCTGCGGCAGTCCGGCGCCGATGGCCGCCAGTTGCTCCAGGGCGTCCAGCGCGGCGCCGTCCTCGGCGAAGGCGACTGGTAGCGCCTGGTCGGCGAAGCGCAGGTAGCGTTCGACCTCGCGGCTGCCGTTGAGGGCATTCCAGAACACCGCCGGCAGTTGGCCGCGCTTGTCGGCAGCCAGGCGCTGCAGGGTGGTCTTCAGGCCGGCGTCGTCCTGCAGGTGCGGCAGGCAGGCGTCGATGGCGCGCAGCAGGTCACCCTCGTAACCCAGGCGCTGGCTGGGCACCAACTGCTTGCCCAGGCTGCTGTTGCGCTGGCTGATCAGCTGCTGCAGGTGCGGGCAGCGCCGCGCGTCGATCACCAGATCGAGCAGGCCGATACGCAGCTCGGGCAGCGCCAGCAGGCGCTCGCGTCGCGGCGGCAGGCGGTACTGGCTGGCGCTGCGGCTGTCGAAGGCGACGAAACCGTCGCTCTCCAGCGCCCGATCCAGACGCTGGAGGTAGTCGGCCTGCAGCGCCAGGCCGTTATCGGCCGGGCCGCAGGCGGCGAGCAGCAGTGGGCAGAGGAGCAGGACGAGTCGCTTCATGCCGCCAGTGTATGGCCTCGGCGCGCCGGGTTCGACTCAGGCCGTCGCACGAATCCGTTTGCGCGCGCTGCGTGCCAGGCGCACCGCCAGCATCAGCGCGGCGCAGGTCAGGCCGACCACCAGGCCCTGCCACAGCCCGCTGGGACCGCTGGGTTCGCCCAGCCAGTCGGAGAGCCCCAGCGCATAACCCACCGGCAGGCCGATGCCCCAGTAGGCGAACAGCGTCAGCAGCATGGTGATGCGCGTGTCCTGGTAGCCGCGCAGGGCGCCGGCGGCGGTGACCTGGATGGCGTCGGAGAACTGGAACAGTGCCGAATAGACGATCAGCGTCGCCGCCACCGCGATCACCGCCTTGTCCGGGGTGTAGATCTGCGCGATCTGCTCGCGCAGCAGGAGCATCAGGCTGGCCGACAGGCAGGCGTAGCCCAGCGCCGCGCCCATGCTCACCCCGGCGGCGAAGCGCGCCTCGCGCGGCTGGCCACGGCCCAGCGCCTGGCCGACCCGCACGGTGGCGGCCATGCCCAGCGAGTAGGGGATCATGAACACCATGGAGCTGAAGTTCAGGGCGATCTGGTGGCCGGCGACCACGGTGGCGCCAAGGCCGCCGATCAGCAGGGCGATCACCGCGAAGATGCTCGATTCGGCGAACACCGCCACGCCGATCGGCACGCCGATGGCCAGCAGGCGCTTGATCACCGCCCACTGCGGCCGCTCGAAGCGGGCGAACAGGGCACTGGGGCGGTAGTAGGGCGCCCACTTTACCCATATCAGCATGCCGATCAGCATGAACCCCATCACCAGCGCCGTGGCCCAGCCGCAGCCGACGCCGCCCATGGCCGGCAGGCCGAACTTGCCGTAGATGAAGATGTAGTTGGCCGGGATGTTCAGCAGCAGGCCGAGGATGCCCAGCACCATGCTCGGCCGGGTGTGGCCGAGGCCGTCGCTGAAGCAGCGCAGCACGTGGTACAGCGCTACCGCCGGGAAACCGCAGGCCACCGCGCGCAGGTAGCCCATGGCCGGGGTGATCAGCGCCGGCTCGATGCCCATGTAGCGCAGGATGAACTCGGCGTTCCACAACAGTGCCGCGGCGCCGCCGCCGACCGCCAGGGCCAGCCACAGTGCCTGGCGCACCAGCGGGCCGATGGCCGCCTCCTCGCCGGCGCCGAAGCGCTGCGCCACCTTGGGCGTGGTGGCCAGGAGGATGCCGGTCATCAGCAGGAACACCGGCACCCAGATGGAGTTGCCCAACGCCACGGCGGCCAGGTCCCGCGGGCTGACCCGCCCGGCCATCAGGGTGTCGACGAAGCCCATGGCGGTGTGCGCCAGCTGGGCGATGATGATCGGCGTGGCCAGGACGAGCAGGCTGCGCAGCTCCGTGCGCACGCGCCCCAGGCGGTTCTCGGCAGACATGAGGGTTCTTCGGTTGGGCGGAAAACCGCGTAGTCTACGCCCTGACGCCTTGGTCAGGAAAGCGCGCCGTGCCGCTCTGCGCGGCGGCATACGGGGCGACGCTGGCGCCGCGCTGGCATAGAATGGCGGCCTGATCCGCGGAGCCCGCCATGCATATAGTCGCCGACGAAAACATTCCCCTGCTCGACGAGTTCTTCGCCGCCTTCGGCAGCATCCGCCGGCTGCCCGGCCGGGCCATCGCGGCGGCCGATGTGCGCGACGCCGATCTCCTGCTGGTGCGTTCGGTGACCCGCGTCGACCGCGCGCTGCTGGAAGGCAGCCGCGTGCGTTTCGTCGGCACCTGCACCATCGGCACCGATCATCTGGATCTCGACTACTTCGCCGAGGCCGGCATCGCCTGGAGCAGCGCGCCGGGCTGCAACGCCCGCGGCGTGGTGGACTACGTGCTGGGCAGCGTGCTGACCCTGGCCGAGCGCGAAGGCGTCGATCCGGCCACGCGGGTCTATGGCGTGGTCGGGGCAGGGCAGGTCGGCGGGCGCCTGGTCGAGCTGCTGCGCGGCCTGGGCTGGCAGGTGTGGGTGTGCGACCCGCCGCGGCAGGCGGCCGAGGGCGGCGATTTCGTCGACCTCGAGCGGATAGTCGCCGAGTGCGAGGTGATCAGCCTGCATACGCCGCTGGACGCCGGCACCCGCCATCTGTTCGATGCCGCGCGTCTGGCAGCGCTCAAGCCCGGCGCCTGGCTGATCAACGCCAGCCGCGGCGCGGTGGTGGACAACGCCGCGCTGCGTCAGCTGCTGCCGCAGCGGCCGGATCTCAAGGCGGTGCTCGACGTCTGGGAAGGCGAGCCGCAGGCCGACGTCGAACTGGCCGCGCTGTGTCAGCTGGCCACCCCGCATATCGCCGGCTACAGCCTGGACGGCAAGCTGCGCGGCACGTCGCAGATCTACCAGGCCTGCTGCCGCGCCCTCGGTCTGCCCGAACAGGTGCGCCTGGCCGACTTGCTGCCGGCGCCCTGGCTGAGCGAGGTGACGCTGGACGGCACTGCCGACCCGGCCTGGGCGCTGGCTGCCCTGTGCCGCGCGGTGTACGACCCGCGCCGCGACGATGCGGATTTCCGCCGCAGCCTTATCGGCGACGCCGAGGCACGCCGCGCCGGCTTCGACCGTCTGCGCAAGCACTACCCGATGCGCCGCGAACTCGACGGCCTGCGCGTGCGCCTGCAGGGCGAGGCGCCCGAGCTGGCGGCGCTGGTACGGGCGTTGGGGGCTACCCTCGCATAGGGAACCGCCGGGCCGCCCAGGCCGCGCGCACCGATTGTCGAGGGCAAAGGCAGGTGGGGCCGCATGACGCACTATCCATGCGCCTTATCGTTGAGCAATTAAATTGCACGCAATCTAATTGCTCGCTATTTTGTTCGGCACATCCCGCCCACTTCAGGACGACTCCCATGAGCAACGCACTCTTCGATATCCCGGTCACCACCATCAAGGGTGAGCAGAAGACCCTGGCCGATTTCGGCGGCAAGGCCGTGCTGGTGGTCAACACCGCCAGCAAGTGCGGCTTCACCCCGCAGTACAAGGGTCTGGAAAGCATCTGGCAGCAGTACAAGGACAAGGGCCTGGTGGTGCTGGGCTTTCCCTGCAACCAGTTCGGCAAGCAGGAGCCGGGCGACGAGGGAGCGATTTCCGAGTTCTGCGAGCTGAATTTCGGCGTCAGCTTCCCGCTGTTCAAGAAGGTCGACGTCAATGGCGCCGATGCCCATCCGCTGTTCGTCCAGCTGAAGAAGCGTGCCCCCGGCCTGCTCGGCAGCCAGGGCATCAAGTGGAACTTCACCAAGTTCTTGATCGGCCAGGACGGTCAGGTGATCAAGCGCTTCGCCCCGACCACCAAGCCGGAGGAGCTCTCCAGCGAGATCGAAGCCCTGCTCAAATGACCGCTTTCGATAGCGCCCAACTGCAGCTGGACAACCAGCTGTGCTTCAAGCTCTACGCCGCCTCGCGTGCGGTGATTCGCGCCTACAAGCCGATGCTCGACGCGCTGGGCCTGACCTACCCGCAGTACCTGGCGATGCTGGTGCTCTGGGAATGGCAGGCGCAGGCGCCCGAGCAGCCGACGCTGAAGGCCCTGGGTCAGCGCCTGCAGCTGGACTCCGGCACCCTCACGCCGCTGCTCAAGCGCCTGGAGCAGATGGGCCTGGTGCAACGCCGCCGCGCCGCCCACGACGAGCGCGAGGTGCACCTGGCCTTGAGCGAGGCGGGCAGGGCGTTGCAGGCGCGGGTGGCGCCGCTCAAGGCGCAGCTGCTGTGCCAGTTCGGCGGCGAGGAGCTGGCCGAGCTGGACGGCTTGCGCCAGCGCCTGGATCGCCTGCTGAGCCGACTCGGCACCTAGGGTGCCGCGGGGCCGCCCAGGTCCTGCGCGCCAGCCGCAGTGCTCAACGCGTGACCGCGGCCGGCAGCCAGGTATCGAGCAGGGCGGCCAGCTCCTCGCGGCGGAAGGGCTTGGCCAGGTAATCGCTCATGCCGGCGGCGCGGCAGCGTTCACGCTCGTCGGACAGCGCATTGGCGGTCAGCGCGACGATCGGCAGGTCCGGCCAGCGGCCGTTGCGGCGAATCCGCCGGCTGGCCTCATAGCCGTCCATCACCGGCATGTTGCAGTCCATCAGCACCAGGTCGACGGCCTCGCGCTCCAATAGGTCCAGGGCTTCGCCGCCATGCCCGGCGACCAGCACCTGGCAGCCCAGCTTGGCCAGCATGCCCTTGGCCACCAGCTGGTTGACCGGGTTGTCCTCCACCAGCAGCACCCGCGCCGAGCGCTCGCTCGGCGCCTGGGCGTGGGGTGTGCCGCCGGCGCTCGGCGCATCGCTGTGGAGGATATGGCGGAGCATCTGCAGCAGGCCGGCGCGCGCCAGCGGGCGGGCGATCTGCTGCAGCGGGGCGAGGCGCTGGGCCTGATCAAGGGGCAGGAAGTTGCCGTAGGCGGTGACCAGCAGCACCGGCGTGTTCAGCGTTGGTCGCAGGCCGAGCAGGCATTCCGGGCAGTCGCTGATCAGCAGGTCGGCGTCCACGCCGAGCAGGCTGGCGTCGGTGTCCAGGCGCCGGTAGTGCAGGCCCCAGGCCGGCAGCCACTGGCTGAGCACCTGGTGCAGGCCGCTGCTGGCCGGGGTGAGGGCGACGATGCGGCCGTGCAGGGTCGGTTGCGCCGCCGCCTCGGCGTGCGCCGGCAGCGGCAGCTCGGCGCAGAACTCGCTGCCGAAGCCTTCCTTCGATTGCAGGCCGAGGCTGCCGTGCATGGCCTCGCACAGGCGGCGGGTCAGCGCCAGGCCGAGGCCGGTGCCGCCGTACTCGCGGGTGATGCCCACCTCGGCCTGGGCGAACGGCTGGAAGATGCGCGCCTGGGCGTCTTCGGCGATGCCGATGCCGGTGTCGCGCACGCGGATGCGCACGCCGTCCGCGCTGCGCGATACCTGCAGGTCGACGCGGCCGAAGCGGGTGAACTTCAGCGCATTGGACAAGAGGTTGCTGACGATCTGCCGCACCCGGGTAGGGTCGCCGACGACCTGGGCGGGCAGGTCGGGGGCGATCAGGCAGGTCAGCTCCACCGCGCCGGCGGCGTTCTGCGACAGCAGGCTGGCGGTTTCCTCGGCCAGCACGCCGAGGTCGAAGGGAATCTGCTCCAGCTCCAGCTGGCCGGCCTCGAACTTGGACAGGTCGAGGATGTCGTTGAGCAGCTCCACCAGTACCTTGCCGGAATCGTGGGCGATGCCCAGCTGCTGGCGTTGCTCGGCGCTGAGCGGGCCGTCCAGGGCCAGGGCGAGCATGCCCAGCAGGCCGTTGAGCGGGGTGCGGATCTCGTGGCTCATGTTGGCGAGGAAGGCCGAGCGGGCCTGGGCCATGTTCAGTGCGGTGGTGCGCGCCAGTTCCAGCTCGCGGTTGGACTGGCTGAGGCGGGCGTTGGCGGCCTTGAGCTCGGCGGTGCGCGCCGAGACGATGTTCTCCAGCTCGGCCAGGTACTGGGTCAGGCGATCCTCGGCGTTGCGCCGCTGCTCGATCTCCTGGGCGATGCTCGACAGCTGGCGGTTGGTCACCTCGACCAGGGTGCCGATCTCGTCGCGTTCGTGGCCCTTGGGGCAGGGCACCGGGCGATGCTGCGGGTCCTGCGGGTTGCGCTCGCTGAGCGCGCGGATCACCCCCACCAGCGGCTTGGTCAGCATGAAGTAGAACAGCACCAGGAGGATCAGCGACAGCAGCAGGCTGCGGGCGAAGCCGGTCAGCAGGGTCAGCAGCGAGCGGCGCAGGAAGTGGCTGCCGAAGGCGTAGGTGTCCACCTCCAGGCGCAGCTCGCCGAGCGCTTCGTTGGGCGCGTGGGCGACGTAGAGCGGATCCTGGAACTGGCGCTGGGCGCCGAACAGGCTGTCGCTGAACACCCGGTAGCGGCTCTCGCTGCGCGGCCGGCTGACGCTGGCCAGCACCAGGCCGCTGTTGTCGATCAGTTCGGCGCGGGTCACCGCCGGCGAACGCAGCAGGCCGAGCACCAGTTCCTGGGCCAGTTCGGCGTCGATGTTGTAGGCGATACGGGCGGCGGGGTTGTGGCTGATTTCCAGCAGCGCGCGAATCTCGCGGTTGATGGAGGCCTCTTCGCTGGCATAATCGATCGCCACCTGGGTGACGCTGAGCAGCGTGCCGAGGATGAACGCCACCAGCACGGTCAGGCCGGCCTGTCGGAACGACAGGCGATGGGTGAGCGATATATCCATGGCGGCGGGCGTGGTCTCTGATCCGTGGCGCCTGCCAAGCATAGCCGATAGCGGCGCCGGACCGGCAGAGCCCGCAGCGTGCGGCCCTGCGCAAAAGGAGTAGAGCGTGGATTCCCGATTGCAGAGCTTTCTGGCGCGTGCCGAGCAGGTGCTGGCGCGCCTCGAACCCCTGTTGCCCGCAGTGCGGGCGGAACTGGACTGGAACCGGAGCCTGGCCGCGCGCTGGCCGCGCGACGGCCGCAGCGGTTTCCTGCAGCCCCTGGCGGTCAGCCTCGACCTCGGCCTGCACGACCTGCTTGGCATCGACGCCCAGCGCGAGCAGCTGGCGCGCAACACCCGCCAGTTCGTCGCCGGCCTGCCGGCCAACCACGCGCTGCTGTGGGGCGCGCGCGGCACCGGCAAGTCGTCGCTGGTGCGCGCGCTGCTCGCCGAGCACGCGGCGGCCGGTCTGCGCCTGATCGAGATCGAGCGCGATCACCTGGCCGACCTGCCGCGGGTGGTGGAGCAGCTGGCGCGCCTGCCGCAGCGTTTCGTGCTGTTCTGCGACGACCTCTCGTTCGAGGCCGGTGAGGGCGATTACCGGGTGCTCAAGAGCGTGCTCGACGGCTCGCTGGAGCGCGCGCCGGACAACGTGCTGTTGTACGCCACCTCCAACCGCCGACACCTGATGCCGGAGAAGCAGAGCGACAACGAGAACTGGCAGATGGTCGACGGCGAGCTGCACCCCAACGAGGCGGTGGAGGACAAGATCGCCCTGTCCGACCGTTTCGGCCTGTGGCTGTCGTTCTACCCCTTCAGCCAGGAACACTACCTCGACGTGGTGCGCCACTGGGTCGAGGTGCAGGCGGCGTCGGCCGGCCTGCGCTGGCAATGGAGCGAGGCGCTGGAGAAGGCCGCGATCCGCTGGGCCCTGGGTCGCGGCAACCGCAACGGCCGCTGCGCCTTTCAATTCGCCCGGCATTGGGTCGGGCTGCAACTCTTGGAGCAAGACGCATGATCGACCTTTCCCAGACCGGCTCCGGGCTGGACGGCTACCCCCTGCTGGCGGCGCAACTCGAAGCGCTGCTCGCCGGCGAGCGCGACTTCATCGCCAACGCCGCGCAGTTTTCCGCCTTCCTGTTCCACGAACTGGCCGACCTGAACTGGGCCGGGTTCTACCTGGCCCAGGGCGAGCAACTGGTGCTTGGCCCCTTCCAGGGCAAGGTGGCCTGCGTGCGCATTCCCTTCGGGCGCGGCGTGTGCGGCGCGGCGGCGGCGAGCCGGCAGACCCAGCGGGTGGGGGACGTGCACGCCTTCGCCGGGCATATCGCCTGCGACAGCGCCTCCAATAGTGAGCTGGTGGTACCGCTGATCAAGGACGGCCGGCTGATCGGCGTGCTGGACCTGGACAGTCCGCTGAGCGGGCGTTTCAGCGAGGTCGATCAGGCCGGCATCGAGGCGCTGGCGGCGATCTTTCTGGCGGCGACAGATTGTTGAGTCGCCAGGCAGCCCCGGATTGCATCCGAGCTACTGAGGATTAAGTCGGGTAGTCGATTAGGGTGGACAACGCGCAGCTTGTCCACCGATCAACGCGCGCGGATCTTCTCCAGGGTGCGCAACTCGCGCGGTAGCAGCTGCTGCACCGAGGCGCGCGCCGTGATCCGGGCGTAATGTGCGGCCAGGTGCGGCCAGCGCGCCGCATCCAGCGTCTCGCCGCCGTGCTGCATATTGATCAGCTGGCAGGTGAGGGCGAGGTCGGCCATCGACAGGCGCTCGCCGACCAAGTACTCGGCGTCCCCCAGCACGCCCTCCAGATAGTCGAAATGCCCCGGCAGTTTCTCCAGCGTGGCCTGCACCTTGGCCTCATCGCAGGGCTGGCCCAGGCTGGGTTTCAGCGTGCGGTTGCGAAACACGCCGAAGGTGCATAGCGGAGCGAGTTCGTAGTCGGCGTACTTTTCCAGCCAGCGCACCTGAGCGCGCTGCGCCGCGCCTTCACCGTACAGGGCCAGGCGTGCGGGGTAGCGCTCCTCCAGGTACTGGCAGATGACGCTGGAGTCGGCCAGGGTCAGGTCGCCGTCGCGAAACGCCGGGATGCGCCCCAGCGGATTGAGCTCGCGGTACCAGTCGGGCTGGCCGAACGGGGTGACCACCTCCAGCTGGTAGTCCAGGCCCTTTTCCAGCAGGCACAGGCAGAGTTTGCGGACGAAGGGGGAGAGCGGCGCCCCGTAGACGGTCAGACTCATCGGAACTCCTTATGGGGTACGGCGGATCGCTTGGCAGACGCTAGTCGTAGATATTCTTCTTCTTCCAGTCGTCGTCATCCAGGCTCTTCAAACCTTCGGTCAGCTCGCTGGGCGCATCGGCCGAGGGCTGCACCTTGTCCAGCACCAGGGCGTTGGCGCTCGCCAGTTGCTGCTCGAAGTGCTTGAGCTGGGTCTGGTACAGCGCCGGTTCCGGTTGTTTGCGCAGGTACTGCACGCCGCGCTCGAAGGCCAGGCGCGCCTGGCCCGGCTGGTTCTGTTGCAGGGCCTGCTGGCCGAGGTTGCCGAAGAACTCGATATGCAGCTGCACCAGCATCTGGCGGATCTGCTGGAGCCAGTGCTTGCCTTCATTGGCCGGCAGCAGACCGATCTGCGCCGAGCCGGTGATCAGGGCGTGCAGGTTTTCCAGAAGGTAACGCACGTCCTTGGCCTTGGCTTCGTTGAGGATGGGTTGCGGGGCGTTGTTCACCGGGATCGACTCGCCCCGGGCCACCAGCGCCTTGAGTTCATCGATGCGACCCTTGAGGCCGGCGTTGCCCTTGTCCAGCGGCAGCAGGCGCTCGCTCAGTTGCAGTTGCAGGCGGCTGAGCAGCAGTTTCAACGCTGCGCTCATCAACTGGCCGGGCATCTTTTCCGAGACGTCCAGGCAGCGGCGGATACGGTCGTTGAGATCGGCTTTCTGCCGGGCTTTTTCCAGCTTGCTGTTCTCGACCATGTGATTGACGTAGGCGATCACGATCAGCAGCGCGATGCCTCCGACTATCAGCAGGGTAATCACGAGTGGGGACACTGCTTGAACCTCTCGAGTGCTGGTTTTTCGTCCGAGTGTAGTGGCTTGGCTGCAAGGCTCCTAGTGCCACGTCAATTTATGGCCTGAAGTCTTTGATTTTGAAAAATTTTTAGAGAGAGGTTGACGACCTCCTAAAGCCTCCCTAGAATGCGCGCCACTTCCAGCGCAATGCTCGAAACAGAGCGAGGGAAGCCGGAAAAGCTGTTGTAAGTTCCGGGCTGCGTCCCCTTCGTCTAGTGGCCTAGGACACCGCCCTTTCACGGCGGTAACAGGGGTTCGAGTCCCCTAGGGGACGCCACTTTCCACGGGGAAGTGGGTTGTACATGCGGGAATAGCTCAGTTGGTAGAGCACGACCTTGCCAAGGTCGGGGTCGCGAGTTCGAGTCTCGTTTCCCGCTCCAGATTCGCCAGGCTTACTGCGGCAGGCGGGCAACCAAGTTCCAAGGTCCCCTTCGTCTAGTGGCCTAGGACACCGCCCTTTCACGGCGGTAACAGGGGTTCGAGTCCCCTAGGGGACGCCATTTTCTGTACCAAGTTGTATTGCGGGAATAGCTCAGTTGGTAGAGCACGACCTTGCCAAGGTCGGGGTCGCGAGTTCGAGTCTCGTTTCCCGCTCCAAATTATGATCTACAGGCATCCAGCACAGTCTGAAGATCGTTGAAAAAAGGGCCTTACGGCCCTTTTTTCGTTTCAGCGATAGCTAGCGGAATCTGCCCCCGGCCAGGTGTTTAAAGTCCACCTCTGCGGGGCGTGGTTTCCGGATGGTTGCCGGAGGAGTGCGGCCGGCGAGGCAAGCATCGGGTCCGGACTCTTGTTCAGGAGTTCGTTCATGGCACTTGCTGGTGTCGTCGTCCGGCAGGCCCGCCCCACCGGCGCAGACTATCCCCCTGACGTTGACGGCCTTTCTTTGGCGATATCCGCCAGGATCGACCGCAAGCAGAAGCTCCGGGCTGTCCGTTCGGCCATGGAGAACAGCTGGCTCGCACACCCCGGGCTGGACTTCAAGGACGGGCGGCAAAGCACGCGCATCCTCGACAAGAACCTGCTGCCCTGGGCGCCCTAACGGCGCGCACCGTCGAGTGCTTCCACGCCAACCAGCGGGTGGCCAGTCGCTCGCGGCACGCTTCCAGCGCAGCAGCTTCCGTTCCGCCTGGCACAGGAATGCCGCTGGTGCCTGGTGTGTGCTGTTCGACGATGATGGAGCGCTCGGGAGCTGAATCCGCGCCCGCCTTCTGAGCTAGATTAAGTCGCTTGACTTCTAGCCTGCCAAGCGCAGACTTTGTCAGGTATTGCAACAGTCCCCTTGGGCTTGGCTGGATTTGGTTTTCTGGCGCTTGCCGTGCCGCGCTTGCCGTTCGACTGGCGAGGCATGCTGCAGCTGGCGCTGGATTCTCAGGAAACCAATAAGCAGTACAAGATGTCCTTCGACGTTCCCGGTGTCGAAGAAAAGGACTTCCAGATCACGCCCGACAACGACCTGCCGATGGTGCGAGGTGAAAGCGCCAGGAGCTGGAGAAGAAGGAAGGCGGCTTCCCTCGTGTCGAACGCCCCTACGGCAGTTTCCAGCGTGCACTGAACCTGCCTGACGATGCCAACCAGGATTCGAAGCGCGAAGCAAGTGCACCTAAGCACGGCCGTTCGATTCCGATTGGTAGCTAACTCGGAAAGTCCCTTGCGGTCGCCACGAAATCCAACCAGGAGACGAGGTGCCGCGGCCTGCTGCACCTCGTCATCCGAATGACCCGAGGAGCGTCCGCATGGCCAGGAAACAGTGCCAAATCTGCGGCCAACCCGCCACCGCGCGGGTGGAAGCCAATCTCAATGGTCGCCGCACCACCATGCTGTTGTGTGACGATCACTACCGCCAACTGGTGCGCCAGCAAAAACGCGCCATTTCCCCGCTGGAAGCCCTTTTCGGCTCGCGCAGCGGCTTGTTCGAAGATTTTCTGGGCAGCGATTTCTTCCGCATCGGAGAAGAGTCGGCACCGGCTGCAGCCGATGCCGATGAAGTGGTCGATGCGTCGTTTGGCGAACCAGCCTCCACAGCATCTGGCACGCCGCGCCGTCGCGGCAGCGGGCTGGCCAGCCGCATCAGCGAACACTCCGAGGCCCTGTTGCAGGAAGCTGCCAAGCGTGCCGCGGACTTCGGTCGCTCCGAAGTCGATACAGAACACCTGTTGCTGGCGCTGGCCGACAGCGACGTGATCAAGACCATCCTGAGCCAGTTCAAGATCAAGGTCGATGACCTCAAACGCCAGATCGAAGCCGAAGCCAAGCGCGGCGACAAGCCGTTCGAAGGCGAGATCGGCGTGTCGCCGCGGGTGAAGGATGCGCTCAGTCGCGCCTTCGTCGCCTCCAATGAATTAGGACACTCCTACGTCGGGCCCGAGCACTTCCTGATCGGCCTGGCCGAAGAGGGCGAAGGGCTGGCCGCCAGCTTGCTGCGCCGCTATGGCCTCACGCCGCAGGCCCTGCGTCAGCAGGTAAACAAGGTGGTCGGCAAAGGTGCGGAGGATGGCCGCGCCGAGACGCCGACCAATACCCCGGAGCTCGACAAGTATTCGCGCGATCTCACCAAGATGGCCCATGCGGGCAAGCTGGATCCGGTCATCGGCCGCGCGCAGGAAATCGAAACCACCATCGAGGTGCTGGCGCGGCGCAAGAAGAACAACCCCGTATTGATCGGCGAGCCTGGCGTGGGCAAGACCGCCATCGTCGAGGGGTTGGCACAGCGCATGGTGGCCGGCGAGGTGCCCGAGACGCTGCGCGACAAGCGCCTGGTCGAGCTGAACATCAATTCCATGGTGGCCGGCGCGAAGTACCGTGGCGAGTTCGAGGAGCGCGTGCAGAAGGTGCTGAAGGAGATCTCCGAGCACCAGGGCGAGATGATCCTCTTCATCGACGAGGTGCACACCATCGTGGGCGCCGGCCAGGGTGGTGGCGAAGGCGGGTTGGACGTGGCCAACGTCTTCAAGCCGATGATGGCGCGTGGTGAGCTGAACCTGATCGGCGCGACGACGCTCAACGAGTACCAGAAGTACATCGAGAAGGACGCCGCGCTGGAGCGGCGCTTCCAGCCGGTCATGGTGCCCGAGCCAACGGTGGCGCAGACCATCATGATCCTGCGCGGCCTGCGTGATACCTTCGAGGCGCACCACAAGGTCAGCATCACCGAGGACGCGATCATCGCGGCCGCCGAGCTGTCCGATCGCTACGTCACCGCGCGCTTTTTGCCGGACAAGGCCATCGATCTGCTCGATCAGGCTGCCGCCCGCGTGAAGCTGTCGGCGACGGCCCGCCCCGTTGCGGTGCAGGAGTCGGAGGCCGAACTGCACCAGTTGCGCCGGGAGCAGGACTACCTGGCTTCCCGCAAGCAATACGACAATGCGGCGGAGGTCGGCAAGCGCATCGAAACCAAGGAAGCCGAACTCAAGACGCAGGTCGAGGACTGGGAACGCGAGCGCGGCTCGGGCAGCGCCGAAGTCAAGGCGGAGCACGTGGCGCAGATCGTCTCGCGCCTGACCGGCATCCCGGTCAATGAGCTGACGGTGGAGGAGCGCGAGAAGCTGCTGCACCTGGAGCAGCGGCTGCACGAGCGCCTGGTGGGGCAGGACGAGGCGGTACGGGCGGTGGCGGATGCAGTGCGGCTGTCGCGCGCGGGTCTGCGCGAAGGCAGCAAGCCCGTGGCCACGTTCCTGTTCCTGGGCCCCACCGGCGTCGGCAAGACCGAACTCGCCAAGGCGCTGGCCGAATCCGTCTACGGCAATGAGGGCGCCCTGTTGCGCATCGACATGTCGGAGTACGGCGAGCGTCATACCGTGGCGCGGCTGGTGGGCGCTCCGCCGGGCTACGTCGGCTATGACGAAGGCGGCCAGCTCACGGAGAAGGTCCGTCGCAAGCCCTACAGTGTGCTGCTGCTCGACGAGATCGAGAAGGCCCACCCCGACGTCTACAACATCCTGCTGCAGGTGTTCGACGACGGGCGGCTCACCGACGGCAAGGGTCGCGTGGTGGACTTCACCAACACCATCATCATCGCCACCTCCAACCTGGGATCCGACATCATTCAGCGCCGGCTGAAGGCGCGCGGAGCGGCCGGCGAGGAGTACGAGAAGACCAAGGCAGAGGTGATGGACGTGCTGCGCGGGCACTTCCGCCCCGAGTTCCTCAACCGCATCGACGAGCTCATCGTGTTCCATGCGCTGGGCAGGGAGGAGATCCGCCACATCGTCGGCCTGCAACTCGATCGCGTGGCCCGCAGTGCCGCGAGCCAGGGGGTGACGCTGACGTTCGATGGGACGCTGGTCGATCACTTCGCGGAAGAAGGTTACAAGCCCGAATTCGGTGCCCGCGAGCTCAAACGGCTGATTCGCAGCGAACTGGAAACGGCACTGGCGCGCGAGATACTCGGCGGCGGCATCGGCAAGGGTGATCACGCCTGTGCACGTTGGGACGACAAGGCGGAGCGGGTCGCCTTCGACCGCAAGCCAGACGCTGCGGCCAGCGCCGAAGCTCCCGCCGAATCTGCGCAACCGCCAGGCTCGTCCAAGGAGCCGAGCAAGGGGGCGCGCAAGAAGAAGTCCGAAAGTGGTAAAGCATGAAGCGCGGGGCTGCCCTGATCCTGAACATTCGAGACGGGCAGCCCGTGCTTTCTCTTTGATGCGCCGGGCACCTCTCGGGTCGAGCCCGGCCTATCCAAGTACGACGTTCCCTGCGCGCGCGGGGTGGAGCACCTGGCTGCGCGACCTCCTGTCGTGACGACCTGGCGCGGCTGCCGACATCGCCCGCGACATGTTCACGCGCTTCGGCATGGACGAAGGCCTGGGCTGGCGCAAGAGGCGCAGCGACCGCGATTTCTCGTAGGAATGGCCTGTTTCTGAAGGAGTGGCGCATGAGCAACAGCAATCAGACCGGGACGACACTCGAACGACTTCGTCGTGAATGGGCGGTGATGACGTTTTACGAACGCTTCGAGCAGGCCGTCGCCATCATCCTTTCAGCGGTGATCGCGGTGATTATCCTGGTCTCGCTGGTGCAGCTGATTCACATTGTCTTCAGCCTGCTGATCATCGATGCATTCAACCCGCTCGACCACAAGATCTTCCAGACTGTGTTCGGCATGATCATGACGCTCCTGATCGCGATGGAATTCAAGCATTCCATCGTGCGCGTGGCCTTGCGCCGTGACAGCATCATTCAGGTCAAGACGGTCATCCTGATCGGGTTGATCGCGCTGTCCCGCAAGTTCGTGGTCCTGGATCCCGATGTCAGCCCGGCCAAAGTCGCGGCACTGGCTGGCGCCACCCTGGCCCTGGGTCTGACCTACTGGCTGTTGCGTGAGCGCGATGACCGCATTGCCTAGGACGCCATGCCTGACAGCGAGTGGCCCAGGCGACAAACGTCGAGTCTGGCCACGGCATCGCTTGAGCAGCCAGATAGCGCTGCCGGTTTGGACTTTGATCGGTATCGCCGCACTCGCCGGCGGCCTTTTACTCGGCGAAAGGGGGCTGTGGATCGCCCCGGGAGCAAGCCGACTTGCCTCGTTATTCGAACCGGCGGCAGCTGCGGCGCCGACGCTGAAGTTGTATGGCGCGCGTGCCATCCGGTCGGGTGAAGCACCCGAAATCGGGGCTGTACGAACGTTTACCTGTAACCGCTCCTGACATGGGCTGAGGGTCAAGGCTATGGCCGCTGAAGGCAACGCAGGACAATTATTGGGTGTCATCACGTTGCTCGCTGCGGCCGTGGTGGCAGTGCCGCTGCTCAAACGCATCGGGTTCGGCTCGGTGCTGGGTTACCTGGTGGCGGGGATGATGATTGGCCCCTTCGGACTGCAATTGATCCATGACCCCCACACCATCATTCAGGTGGGCGAGCTGGGTGTGGTGATGTTTCTTTTTGTGATTGGACTGGAGCTGAAACCCTCGCACCTATGGGAGCTGCGTGGGCAGATCTTTGGGTTGGGCAGCCTGCAGGTGGTGGTCTGTGCTTTTCTGCTCACCTTTGTCGGTATGGCCTTTGGTTTCCCCTGGCAGGTGTCGTTTGTGTGCGCAGCCGGTTTTGTACTCACATCCACGGCCTTGGTTATGCAAGTCCTCTCGGAACGCGGTGACATAACCGAGCCGAGGGGGCAGCGCATCGTGTCCATTTTGCTGTTTGAAGACCTGTTGATAGTGCCGTTACTGGCGGTGGTGGCATTTCTGGCGCCCACTGAATTGGTGCATGAGCCCACGTCACCGCTTTGGCAGCGTATCGGTATCGCCGCCCTGTCCTTGGGCGCACTGGTGGCCATCGGATTGTGGCTGCTCAATCCACTGTTTCGGGTATTGGCCCAAGCCCGGGCGCGCGAGGTGATGACCGCCGCCGCGCTACTGGTGGTGCTGGGGGCAGCGCTGCTGATGGAAGTCGGCGGGCTTTCAATGGCGATGGGGGCGTTCGTTGCCGGTGTGCTGCTATCGGAATCCACATTTCGCCACCAGTTGGAGGCCGACATAGAGCCGTTTCGCGGCCTGCTGCTGGGGCTGTTTTTTCTTGGCGTCGGCATGGCCTTGGATCTGCAAGTGGTGGTCACGAACTGGATGCTCATCACCTCTGGTGTGCTGGCGCTGATGGTGGTCAAGGCACTGTGTATTTATGCGGTCGCGCGCCTCGCGAAGAGCTCCCATGGCGATGCGCTGGATCGTGCAGTGCTTATGGCGCAGGGTGGCGAATTTGCTTTTGTGTTGTTTGCCGAGGCGCTCAAGCTCAGGGTCATCAGCCCCGAAGTCAACGCCAATATGACGGCTATCGTGGTGCTCTCCATGGCCATTACGCCGGTGGCCTTACTGCTGTACAGGCGTTTTGCCCGCGCACAGAGCGTTTCGATGGCCGGTGTGGAAACCGCACAGAATCTGCAAGGTAATGTACTCATCATCGGCTTTGGCCGCGTTGGCCAGATTGCCTGCCAGGCACCGCTCGCTCAGGGAGCGAAACTTTCCATTATCGAGATAGATCCGGAGGTGATCCGCGCTGTGGAGCCCTATGGTTTCAAGGTCTATTACGGTGATGGTGCCCGCCATGAAATATTGCACGCTGCCGGTGCCCATCACGCCCGCGCCATCATCGTTTGTGTGGATGATAAAAAGGCCGCGACACGCATAGTCGAAAGTACGCGGCACTACTGCCCGCAGGTGCAGTTGGTGGTGCGTGCCTTTGACCGCGAGCACGCGCTGGAGCTGGTCAAGCACGACGCCGACTACATAGTGCGGGAAACCTTTGAGGCCGCGCTGCTGCTCGGCCGTCAGGCCGTGCTGACGCTGGGGGCGTCGGAACTCGAAGCCGACGCGGTAACCGACGAAGTGCGCAAACGCGATGCCGAACGTTTTGCCCTGGAAACAGCGGGTGGTCTGTTTGCCGGGCGAGCATTGGTACTGGGAAACATCGAGCATATCGAACCGCCGAACCAAGAAGCGCGGGACACCCAGTGAGCACTCATTCGGGATCGTATAGGTCTGTCGCCGTCGACCGTCTCGCTCTGTATCGCTGCCTTGCAGCGGGGGTAGCTGGTGACCTCGCAACGCATCGCCCCCGGGCCATTGCAAACGCCCAGCGCGGAGCTCCAGGTGGCCTTGATAACGCTGATTTGATATCCGCTCGCAGGGATGTCTTTCAGCTCCTCAACATCTTTTGAAATAGGTAGGAGGGCGTATGTTCACTCCGAATTCCATTCCCTATCAGCGACAACCTGGCTTTCAGCGCACTTACCGCCAAGGCCGCTTGACCCTGGGTCTTTTCTTTCCCCTCGAAGCCTTTGCCGGTGATACGCCGAGCATGCTCGACCAGGTGAGCCTGGCTCAACGTGCCGACAAGCTGGGTTTCTCTGCCCTCTGGTTTCGCGACGTGCCGTTACGCGACCCCAGCTTCGGTGATTCGGGTCAGGTCTTCGACCCCTGGGTCTACCTGGGTTTTATGGCGGCACACACACACTCGATTGCGCTGGGTACCGCCTCGATCATCCTGCCAATCCGCAATCCCCTGCACACCGCCAAGGCCGCTACCAGTGTCGATCAGCTCAGCGGTGGCCGCCTGTTACTCGGTGTGGCTTCCGGTGACCGACCGGTGGAGTTTCCCGCATTCGGTGTCGACCCGGAGCGACGCGACAGCCTGTTCCGCGAATACCTCGAGGTATTTCGCGAGGCTCAGCGCAGCAGTTTCATGCCTTTGACCTGGTCCGGCGGGACGCTTGAGGGCGCGGATCTGATTCCCAAGCCGACCACGGCGGAAATTCCTTTCTTTGTCACCGGCCATAGCCGCCAGACACTGGAATGGATTGCCCGCTACAGTCATGGCTGGATCAGTTATCCGCGCGCCCCGAAGACGCAGCAGCTGATTGTCGAGAACTGGCGCACTGCGGTTCGTGCCGAATGCGGTGAGCTGTTCAAGCCCTTCACCCAGTCGCTATACATCGACCTGACCGATAACCCGCAGACACCACCACGATCGATCCACCTGGGCTATCAACTAGGGCGATATCACCTGATCTCATTGCTGGAAAGCTTGCAGGAGATCGGCGTTAACCATGTGATCATCAATCTGAAGTACGGCCAACGCCCTGCAGGCGAGGTGATCGAGGAACTCGGTCAGTTCGTTCTGCCCAACTTCGTCCTGGCAACATGAGGCGGCATGGTGCTGGATAGCTACGCCCCGCTGACAGCCGTCGTCGGCACCTGGGTCAATCCCTACCGACGAGGGGCGGCCGATCCCTGGTAAAGCGCGGGGGAGGGGGGCAAGTACCGCCCAGGGAGATCCACGTCAGGTGACCAGGACCTAGTCAAAGAAGGCCAGGGTGCGAACCTCGATACTCTCGCGCGGCGGGGCTCCCGGCGGCGTATTGGGATCCTGGAAGGCGGTGTGGGGGGTGAAGCGGGCACGGCCGTCGTGACGCGAGTCATACCCCTTGATCAGCAAGACTTCGTCACGGCGCATGTCCGGAAAATAGTACCAGCGCTGGTGCGGATTGTAGGCCAGGTGGTAGATCTCACCGATCCGATCCGGATAGACCAGGTCGGTGGCCAGCAGGTCATTGGGGTCTAGCGTCGAGGCGTCCAGCACGGCCAGCGGCGAGCGCTTGACGGGCCCGCTCATCGGGCGCCAGAGGTTGATCTGAGCCACTGGCATCGCTGCCAGTGCGGCGGCCTGATCCCCGCCCAGCACGTCGCGGACACGCTCAGGCCCCGAGCGCTCGGTGTAGTCATTGTGCACACGGCTGGCTGGCCCACGAATATCCCGCCGCTCGGCGTCGCTGCGCCTGGTGTGGTCGAAGACGACGACCCGACTCGCGCCCGTCAACTCCATGATCAAGGCCTTGACCTCGTCGTAGTAGAGGTTTTCCACCGAGGTATCGTCGTAGAGGTCGGCGACCAGCGTATCCCGGCGATGGAATTCAAAGCCCTGCTTGTCCAGAGAAAGGCTGTCTGCCAACGGACGACCGTTGTGTATCGTGACCTCGCGCTCCTCCTGCTCGGCAAAATAGTGCGGTTCGCTGTCGCCGGTCAGCGCCTCGGTGTGCACATAGGGCTTCGCATCGTGCTTGACCAGGTAGGTGAGTGTTGCGATGACGCTAGCGGGCATATCAGTTGTGCGTTTCAAGTAATGCCTCCCAGTCTGCTGACCGCACCCGGTGTGGTGTCACCGTGGCTGCGCTGTAGCTTGCATGTAGGCTCCCTCGCTCAATCATATGCCCTCGAACGGGTACTTTTAAATGCGCCCGTAGCGCTCCAACCCTGACTCCAGTTCCTTGATGGCGCGTGAAAGGGGCGATTCAGTGCCTGGGGCTGTCGGTGGACAGGGCCAGCAGCTGCTTTTCCTGGTTCCAGTCGAACGGCTCGTCGTTCTGCTCGGCCTCGAAGCGGCGCTCGTCGAGGGCCTGGTACAGGGCGATTTCCTCGTCGGGCATGAAGTGCAGGCAGTCGCCGCCGAAGAACCACAGCAGGTCGCGCGGCACCAGGTGGGCGATCTGCGGGTAGCGATGGAAGATCTGGCTGATCAGGTCCTGGCCCAGGTACTGGCTGGACATCGGGTCGCGCGGCAGCTCGGCGAGCAGCTCGTCGTAGCGCTCGAGAAACAGCGCGTGGCTGTCGTCCAGGACCTGCTCGGCTTCGCCCAGGGCGACCAGGATGCCGCGCAGATGGTTGAGCAGGGCGAGGTGGTGTTCGAGGTGGCTGGCCATGGTGCGATTCCTGTTGGGTAAAACGGGCGCAGGAGTATAGAGAGCCTGGCGCCCGCTGTCCCGTTTCACCGGGCCGTGGTCGCTGTATGCGTAGCCCGGATGAAATCCGGGAAATCCTGCACATCTCTCCCGGATTGCATCCGGGGTAGGGTGTTAGCGCACCTTGCCGCGGCCGAGCTTGAGTTCCTCCTTGGCGAAGTCGTCGACGTCGATCACCCGCCGGCGCGCCGCTTCGGCGGCCTGCAGGCGCTGGCCCGCCTCGCCGTCGAGCAGGCCGGTGGCGATGGCCGCGGTGATGGCATCCTGGCCGGGGGCCGGTTGCAGGCTGCCGTCCTTGAGCGCCTGCTGCAGGCGTTTGCGCGCATCGCGGCTGGCGTCGATCAGCTGCAGCGCGTGTTGCAGGGCGCCGACCGCATCCTGCTCGGCTTGCGGCCGGTAGCAGCCGGCAAGCAGCGCCTCCAGCGCCGGATCGCCGGCCGGACGGCCGAGAATCGCCGCCACTTCGGCGTCCAGCGCGTCGCTCGGGCCGCGGTGACGGCGGCCGAGGGGGAACACCAGGATCTTGAGCAGGCAGCCGAAGGCGCGATTGGGGAAGTTGGCCAGCAGCTCGGCCAGGGCCCGTTCGGCGTGGAACAGGTTTTCCTCCATGGCCCAGCGCACCAGCGGCTGCACGGCTTGCGGGTAGTCCAGGTCGTGGTAGCGCTTGAGCGCCGCCGAGCCCAGGTAGAGGTGGCTGAGCGCATCGCCCAGGCGCGCGGACAGGCGTTCGCGGCGCTTCAGCTCGCCGCCCAGCAGCATCATGCTGCTGTCGGCGCACAGGGCGAAGGCCGCGGCCAGGCGGCCGAGGGCGCGGAAGTAGGCTTGGCTGAGGTTGTCGCCGGGGGCCTGGCCGAAGCGCCCCAGGCTCAGGCCGAGCAGCAGGCTGCTGGCGGCGTTGCCGACGGCGAAGCCGATATGGCGCAGCAGCAGGGCATCGAACTCGGCCAGCGCCTGGTCCTTGTCGTCGCGCCCGGCCAGGGCCATTTCCGCGAGCACGTAGGGATGGCAGCGGATGGCGCCCTGGCCGAAGATCATCAGGTTGCGCGAGAGGATGTTGGCGCCTTCCACGGTGATGGAGATCGGCGCGCCTTGCCAGGCGCGGCCCAGGTAGTTGCTCGGGCCCATGATGATGCCCTTGCCGCCGTGCAGGTCCATGGCGTGGCTGACGCACTCGCGGCCGCGTTCGGTGAGGTGATACTTGAGGATGGCCGACAGCACCGAGGGCTTCTCGCCGAGGTCGACGGCACCGGCGGTGAGGATGCGCGCGCTGTCCATCAGCCAGGTGTTGCCGCCGATGCGCGCCAGGGCCTCCTGAATGCCTTCGAAGGCGGCCAGCGGCACGCCGAACTGTTCGCGGATCTGGCTGTACTGGCCGCTGACCAGGCTGGCGAGCTTGGCCGCACCGGTGCCGCCGGCGGGCAGGGAAATGGAACGACCGACCGACAGACAGTTCATCAGCATCATCCAGCCCTTGCCCAGGTACTCCTGGCCGCCGATCAGGTAATCGAGCGGGATGAACACGTCCTTGCCGCTGTTCGGCCCGTTCATGAAGGCAGCGCCCAGCGGCAGATGGCGACGGCCGATCTCCACCCCGGGGGTGTCGGTGGGCACCAGCGCCAGGCTGATGCCGAGGTCTTCCTCTTCGCCCAGCAGGTGCTCGGGGTCATAGGCCTTGAAGGCCAGGCCGAGCAGGGTGGCCACCGGCGCCAGGGTGATGTAGCGCTTCTCCCAGTTCAGGCGCAGGCCGATGACTTCCTCGCCGTGCCACTGGCCCTTGCAGACGATGCCGGTGTCCGGCATGGCGCCGGCGTCGGAGCCGGCCAGCGGGCCGGTGAGGGCGAAGCAGGGAATGTCCTCGCCGCTGGCCAGGCGCGGCAGATGGTGCTGGCGCTGCGCATCGGTGCCGTAGTGCAGCAGCAGTTCGGCCGGGCCCAGGGAGTTGGGCACCATCACGGTGGAGGCCAGGTCGCCGCAGCGGGTGGCCAGTTTCATCGCCACCTGCGAGTGGGCGTAGGCGGAGAAACCCTTGCCGCCGTATTGCTTGGGGATGATCAGGGCGAAGAAGCCGTGCTGCTTGATGTGCTGCCAGGCTTTTTCCGGCAGGTCCAGCTGCTGGCCGACCTGCCAGTCGTTGACCAGGGCGCAGAGTTCTTCGGTGGGGCCGTCGATAAAGGCCTGTTCCTCGTCCGTCAGCTGCGCCTTGGGGTAGGCCAGCAGCTTGTCCCAGTCGGGGCGGCCGCTGAACAGCTCGCCGTCCCACCACACGGTGCCGGCCTCAATGGCGTCACGCTCGGTATCCGACATCGGCGGCAGCACACGCTGGAACCAGGCGAACAGCGGGCCGCTGAACAGCTGGCGGCGCAGATCGACCAGCAGCACGAAGGCCGCCACGGCACCGGTGAGCGCCCACAGCAGCAGTTGCAACCAGCCCGGCACCGGGCTCAGCAGCGCCATGGCCAGCAGGTAGGCGGCGGTGATGCCCAGCGCGGGCAGGGCGGCGCTGCGGCTGTGGGCCAGGTAGGCCACGCCGAGCAGCAGGACCAGTAACCAGATAACGAGCATGTGTGTTCCTCCATGAGTGACAGCGGACGACGCCACGAGCTTAGTCGCGAATTGGCGGCAAGGCGGGGCAGCTTGGCCGGATCGCCGTTTTTATGGCGCGATCGGCGCGCTTAGACTGGGGCAAACCCTTGGGAGCACGACCCATGCAGACTTACCTGCAACCCGGCCGCTTCATTGACAGTGACCACCCTGCGCTAATCGAGTTCGCCGAGCGTTGGCGCGGCGCCGGGCGCGATCCGCGCGACCAGGCCGTGGCGCTGTACCGCGCGGTGCGCGACCAGGTCCGCTACAACCCCTATGTGTTCAGCCGCGAGCCGCAGACGCTGAAGGCCAGCCACGCGCTGCTCGCCGGCGAGTCCTACTGCGTGCCCAAGGCCAACCTGCTGGCGGCCTGCGCGCGGCATTGCGGTATCCCGGCGCGCATCGGCCTGGCCGACGTGCGCAATCACCTGTCGACGCCGCGCCTGCTGCAGTTGCTGCGCAGCGAGGTGTTCGCCATGCACGGCTACACCGAGCTGTATCTGGACGGGCGCTGGGTCAAGGCCACGCCGGCCTTCAACGAGGCGCTGTGCCGGGTGTTCAAGGTGGCGCCGCTGGAGTTCGACGGTGTCCACGACAGCGTCTTCCATCCCTATAACGACAAGGGCGAGCGCTATATGGAGTACCTGGTCGATCACGGCCAGTTCGCCGACTTGCCCGAGCAGCTGTTCTTCGACCACCTGCAGCGCTGCTATCCGCATCTGTTCGCCGCCGACGCGGCATTCATGAGCGGCGACATGCAGGCCGAGGCGGCTGCTATCGACTGAATCGATAGTCAAGATCGCCAGGGCGGGCTTTTCTCCGCGCGTCGGCCTGGGTAGGGTGCAGGTCGGCATGCGCCGATGGCCGCAACAACCGGTTGCAAATCGTCGCCCCTACCCCCATCTATGCTGACTCCACCCTAGCGCGGGAAACCCCATTTTCATGAGCTCCGCCCTGACCATCCGCCAGTTGACCAAGACCTATGGCAACGGCTTCCAGGCTCTGCACGGCATCGACCTGGACGTCGCCGAAGGCGACTTCTTCGCCTTGCTCGGCCCCAACGGCGCCGGCAAGTCCACCACCATCGGCATCCTCTCCACCCTGGTGAACAAGAGCGGCGGCACGGTCGAGGTGTTCGGCCACGACCTCGACCGCGAGCCGTCGGCGCTCAAGCGCTGCCTGGGCGTGGTGCCGCAGGAATTCAACTTCAACCAGTTCGAGAAGGTGTTCGACATCGTCGTCACCCAGGCCGGCTACTACGGCATTCCGCGCAGCATCGCCAAGGCACGCGCCGAGCAGTACCTGACCCAGCTGGGCCTGTGGGACAAGCGCAACGTTGCCTCGCGCGAGCTGTCCGGTGGCATGAAGCGCCGCCTGATGATCGCCCGCGCGCTGGTGCACCAGCCGCGCCTGCTGATCCTCGACGAACCCACCGCCGGGGTGGACATCGAGCTGCGCCGCTCGATGTGGAGCTTTCTCACCGAGCTGAACCAGCAGGGCATCACCATCATCCTCACCACCCACTACCTGGAGGAGGCCGAGCAGCTGTGCCGCCACATCGGCATCATCGACCACGGCCGCATCGTCGAACACAGCAGCATGAAGGACCTGCTGAAGAAGCTGCACGTCGAGACCTTCCTGCTCGACCTCAAGGACACCCACGCGGTGGCGCCGCAGCTGCAGGGCTACCCGGCGCGGCTGCTCGACGACCACACCCTGGAGGTGCAGGTGGAGAAGAGCCAGGGCCTCAATGCGCTGTTCCAGCAGTTGGCGCAGCAGCAGGTGGAGGTGCTCAGCCTGCGCAACAAGACCAATCGCCTGGAGGAGCTGTTCGTCTCCCTGGTGGAAAAGAACCTGGCCAAGGTGGCGCCATGAATACCCAGTACCTCAACAGCGAATTCGCCGCCAACCTGGTGGCCCTGCGCACCATCGTCCACCGCGAGGTGCGCCGTTTCCTGCGCATCTGGCCGCAGACCCTGCTGCCGCCGGCGATCACCATGGTTCTGTACTTCGTCATCTTCGGCAACCTGATCGGCCGGCAGATCGGCGACATGGGCGGCTTCAGCTATATGGAGTACATAGTGCCGGGGCTGATCATGATGTCGGTGATCACCAACAGCTACGGCAACGTGGTGTCGAGCTTCTTCGGCAGCAAGTTCCAGCGCAACGTCGAGGAGCTGCTAGTGTCGCCGGTGTCGCCGCACACCATCCTCGTCGGCTTCGTCGTCGGCGGCGTGCTGCGCGGCCTGGCGGTGGGCTTCATCGTCACCCTGCTGTCGCTGTTCTTCACCCACCTGCAGGTGCACCACCTGGGCGTGACGGTGCTGGTGGTGCTGCTGACCGCGACCATCTTCTCCCTGGGCGGCTTCGTCAACGCGGTGTTCGCGCGCAACTTCGACGACATCTCGATCATCCCCACCTTCGTCCTCACGCCTTTGACCTACCTGGGCGGGGTGTTCTATTCGATCACCCTGTTGCCGCCGTTCTGGCAGGCGGTGTCGATGGGCAACCCGATCCTGCATATGGTCAACGCCTTCCGCTACGGCATCCTCGGCGTGTCGGACATCCGCATCGGCGTGGCCATCGGTTTCATGCTGCTGGCCACTGCGGTGCTGTACACCCTGTGCATTCGCCTGCTGGTCAGCGGCCGCGGCATGCGTCAGTAAGGATTTCGCCAGAAGCGCTGGGCCGCGCCTGGCGAGGCCCCAGGCCGCCAGGGATGGCAGGCCGTAAAAACATAGGGAAATATCTTGCCCCGCTGTCATTGAGGGAGCAGAAGGTTAGACTCGGCTTATACATACAAGAGGGGTTGTATATGGCCGTGCTGCTGCGTTCCCTGCCACTGCTGTTGTCGGCGCTGCTGGCCGGTCAGGTGCTGGCCGCCGATGGACCGGTGGTGGAAGTGGTGCCGGTCAAGCAGATGGCGGTGCGCGACGAGCTGATCACCTTCGGCTCGCTGCGCTCCGACGAGTCGGTGATGATCCGCCCGGAAATCGAAGGGCGTCTGGCCGGCCTGCATTTTCGCGAGGGCCAGGCGGTGACCGCCGGCGACCTGCTGGTCAGCCTCGACGATGCCATCGCCCGTGCCGAGCTGGCCCAGGCGCGCGCCAACCTCGACCTCGCCGAGAAGAACTACCAGCGCGCGCAGATGCTGTTCCAGCGCGGCGCCAGCAATGCCCAGGCCCTCGACGAGGCGCAGAGCCAGTTGCAGGCCGCCCGCGCCAGCCAGGCGCTGGCCCAGGCGCGGCTCGACAAGACCCAGATCAAGGCGCCCTACGACGGCGTGCTCGGCCTGCGCCAGGCCAGCGTCGGCGACTACCTCAGCGCCGGGCAGAACATCGTCAACCTGGAAGTGCTCGACCCGCTGAAGGTCGACTTCCGCATCCCGCAGAAGGCCGTGGCCCAGGTACGCCTGGGGCAGACGGTGGAAATCAGCCTGGACACCTATCCGGGCGAGCGCTTCCAGGGCGAGATCTTCGCCATCAACCCGCGTCTGGACGAAGTCGGCCGCAGCCAGGCGATCCGCGCCCATATCGGCAACGACGACCGCCGTCTGCGCCCCGGCCAGTTCGTCCGCGTCTCGGTGATCCTCGCCGAGCGCCCCGAGGCGCTGGTGATTCCCGAGGAGGCGGTGATGCCGGTGGGCGAGCAGCTGCTGGTCAACCTGGTGGTGGACGGCAGCGTCGAGCAGCGCGAAGTGCGCCTGGGCAAGCGTTTCGACGGCCTGGTGGAGGTGCGCGAAGGCCTCGAAGGCGACGAGACGGTGATCAGCGCTGGCTGGCAGAAGGTGCGCCCGGGCCTGGCGGTGCGCAGCAAGAGCGGGGAGCGCTAGCGGTGATCCTCTCCGATATCTGCATCCGCCGGCCGGTGTTCGCCACCGTGCTGTCGCTGATCGTGGTGCTGCTCGGGCTGATGGCCTACGACCGCCTCAGCGTGCGCGAATACCCCAATATCGACGTACCCATCGTCACGGTGAACGTGATCTACCCCGGCGCCAGCCCGGAGATCATGGAGTCGCAGGTGGCGCAGCCGATCGAGGACGTGCTGTCCGGCATCGAGGGGCTGGATTTCGTCAGCTCCATCAGCCGCTCGGAAAATACCCAGATCACCGCCCAGTTCCGCCTCGGCAGCAATGCCGACGAGGCGGCCAACGACGTACGCGACCGTCTCGGCCGGGTGCGCGGTCTGCTGCCCGACGAGATCGACGAGCCCATAGTGCAGAAGGTCGAGGCCGACGCCCAGCCGGTGATCTGGATTGCCACCTACAGCGACCGCTACAACGCCATGGAGATCACCGACGTGCTGGAGCGGGTGATCAAGGATCGCCTGCAGACCATTCCCGGCGTGTCCGAGGTGCAGATTCGCGGCGCACGCACCTTCGCCATGCGCATCTGGCTCGACCCGGAGAAGCTCGCCGCGCACAACCTCACGGTGCAGGACGTGGAAGACGCCCTGCGCCGGCAGAACGTGGAGATTCCTGCCGGGCGCATCGAATCGCGCGAGCGCGAGTTCACCGTGCTGTCGGAAACCGACCTGAGCACGCCCGAGCAGTTCAACGAGCTGATTCTCGACGATTCGCAGGGTTACCTGCTGCGCCTGGCCGACGTCGGCCATGCCGAAATCGGCGCGCGCGACGAGCGCAGCGTGGTGCGCTTCAACGGTCGCCCGGCGGTGTCCATGGGCATGATCAAGCAGGCCACGGCCAACCCGCTGGACATCTCCGCCGGCCTCGAGGCGGCCCTGCCGGAGATCCGTGCGCTGCTGCCCGAGGGCATGCACATGACGGTGGCCAACGACAACTCGCTGTTCATCCGCGAGTCCATCGACAACGTCTTCATCACCATCTGGGAAGCGGTGGGGCTGGTCATCCTGATCATCTTCATCTTCCTCCGTTCGCTGCGCGCCACCATCATCCCGCTGGTGACCATCCCGGTGTCGCTGATCGGCGCCTTCGCCCTGATGAGCCTGATGGGCTTTTCCATCAACACCCTGACCCTGCTGGCCATGGTGCTGGCCATCGGCCTGGTGGTGGACGATGCCATCGTCATGCTGGAGAACATCCACCGCCATATCGAGGCGGGGATGAAACCCATGCAGGCGGCGTTCAAGGGCAGCCGCGAGATCGCCTTCGCGGTGATCGCCATGACCCTGACCCTGGCCGCGGTGTTCGCCCCGATCGGCTTCATGCAGGGCACCACGGGGAAACTCTTCACCGAGTTCGCCTGGACCCTGGCCGGCGCGGTGCTGGTGTCCGGTTTCGTCGCCCTGACCCTGACGCCGATGATGTGCGCGGTGCTGCTCAAGCCGCACCAGGCCGGCGAGCGCCACAGCCGGCTGTACAACCTGATCGAGAACTTCCTCAACGCTGTCACCTACAGCTACAAGCACAGCCTCGATAGTGCCCTGCGTACCTGGCCGCTGGTGCTCGGCGTGCTGCTGCTGGCCTTCGTGGTCTGCGCCTGGCTGTTCAACGGGCTGCGTTCGGAGCTGGCGCCGACCGAGGACACCGGCACCATAGTCGGGGTGTTCAACGGCCCGGACGGCGCCACCATCGACTACACCGCGCGCTACGCGCGGGAGGTGGAGGCCGCCTACGCGAGCATCGCGGAAACCAACCGCTACATGGTCATCGCCGGCTTCCCCACGGTGGCCCAGGGCATTTCCTTCATGAAGCTGGAGGACTGGGCGGATCGCAGCCGCAGCCAGTTCGAGATCCGCAACGAGCTGCTGCCCAAGCTGCAGGATATCGCCGGCATGCGCGTGTTCCCGGTCAACCGCCCGCCCCTGGGGCAGAGCGCGCGCAACCAGCCGATCAACCTGGTGATCCGCTCGTCGATGGAGTACGCCGAGCTGCAGGGCTACGTCGAGCAGCTGCTCGAGCGGGTGCGCGACTATCCGGGGCTGGAGAGCCTGGACAGCGACCTCAAGCTCAACACGCCGCAGCTCAAGGTGGCGGTCAATCGCGAGCAGGCGGTGGCGGTGGGCACCGATGTGGCGCTGATCGGCCGCAGCCTGGAAAGCCTGTTCGGCAGCCGCCAGGTGACCCGCTTCAAGCAGAGCGGCGAGCAGTACGACGTGCTGGTGCAGTTGCAGGACATCGACCGCAGCAACCCGCAGGACCTGGATCGGGTCTACGTGCGCGATCGCGAGGGCGGCATGGTGCAGCTGTCCAACCTGATCTCGGTGCGCGAGACCGTGGCGCCGCGCGAACTCAACCACTTCAACCAGCTGCGCGCGGTCACCGTCACCGCCAACGTCGGCAGCGGTTACACCCTGGGCGAGGCGCTGGACCATCTGGAGGCTGCCGCGCGCGAGGTATTCCCGCCCGACACCCAGTACGACTACACCGGCACCTCGCGCGACTTCAAGGAATCCAGCGCCGGCATCGCGCTGATCTTCGCCCTGGCCCTGGCCTTCATCTTCCTGGTGCTGGCGGCACAGTTCGAGAGCTTCAGCGACCCCCTGATCATCCTGTTCAGCGTGCCGCTGTCGATGGCCGGCGCCTTGCTCGCCCTGACCCTGTTCGGCGGCACCCTGAACATCTACTCGCAGATCGGCCTGGTGACCCTGATCGGCTTGATCACCAAGCACGGCATCCTCATCGTCGAGTTCGCCAATCACCTGCTGCGCGAGGGCAAGGAGCTGCGCGCCGCGGTGATCGAGGCGTCGGTGCAGCGCCTGCGGCCGATCCTGATGACCACCGGGGCCATGGTCCTCGGTTCGCTGCCGCTGGCCATCGCGACCGGCGCCGGCGCCGAGAGTCGCCAGCAGATCGGCCTGGTAATAGTCGGCGGGCTGCTGGTCGGCACCTTCTTCACCCTCTACGTGATTCCCACCCTGTACCTGCTGCTGCGCCGCTGGGCGCCGCTGCGGATGATCGACGAGGAGCCGGCCGTTTCGTAGCCCGGATGCCATCCGCGAGCGACCAGCGGGGCAGGAAGCGTCCCCGGATTGCCTCCGGGCCATCAGGTGTTAGGGCGTGCTGACGCCGCGGATCAGCGGCGCAGGTAGGCGGCGAAGTCGATGTCGCCGGCGGAGAGAATGGCCTGCACCCGGTTGTGCACGCCCAGCTTGCGCAGGATCGCCGAGACATGGGCTTTGACCGTGGTTTCGGCGATATCCAGGCTGTAGGCGATCTGCTTGTTCGACTCGCCCTTGGTCATGCGTTCGAGCACCAGCAGCTGCTTGCGTGTCAGCGCCTGCAGCAGCTCCGGCGGGATGCTGTGGTGGTCGGTGTGGTGGCGGTGGCCGCCGCTCTTCTGCGAGCGGATGATGTCCGGCGGCAGGTAGACGTTGCCGTCGAGGATCTGCGCGATGGCCTCGGTCATCTGCGCCCGCGGCGAGGACTTGGTGATGAAGCCCACCGCGCCGTAGGTGATGGCCTGCAGCACGATCTGCTTGTCCTGCTCGGCGGAGACGATCACCACCGGGATGGTAGGCGCCTCGTTGCGCAGGTTCATCAGCCCGCCCAGACCGTGCATGCCGGGCATGTTCAGGTCGAGCAGGATCAGGTCGAGATCGTCGTGCGCCTGGGTCAGTTCCAGGGCGCTGTCCAGGTCGGCGGTTTCCATGATCTCGCTGCCGGGGAAGCCGTCGGCGATGACGTTGTGGATGGCCTCGCGAAACAGCGGGTGGTCGTCGGCAATCAGAATCTTGTACATGGCCTTTCACCTCGTTGTTGTGATTATGGTGCGGCGTTGGGGATGAAGAAAGCGCCGGGCAGTTCGGCTGGCTGGGCGGGCACCAGGGGCAGGCCGGCCTGCTCCCAGGCGTCGATGCCGTCACGGTACCAGTACAGCTGGCGGTAGCCCAGGCGGTAGGCGCGGCGCGTGGCGTTCCAGCTCAGCCAGCAGTCGGAGCGGCAGTAGAACACCAGCGGCCAGTCCGGGTCGCCCTGGCTGGCGTTGCGCAGGTGCAGCTCGAAGTAGCGCTGCCAGCGCGGCTCGAGCCGGCCGTCGCCGGTGTTGGCCAGCCACAGGCTGCCGGGCAGGTTGGCGTGGGCCTCGTCCTCGACGAAGCGACCGTTCAACCAGGTGCGGCGGTAGACGTCGATCAGGCGGGTGTGCGGCTGTTCGCGCAGCAGGCGCTGCAGGGCCGGGGTGTCGAGGGTGCGCGCGCCGTCGAGGGCGGCCGGGGTGGGGCTGCGGTATTGCGTCTGGCGATAGCCGTCGGCGGCGAACAGGGCGACCTCGGCCAGCGTCACGGGCGCTAGCAGGCTGGTGCCGAGGAGCAGCCCCGCGTGCAGGGCAAGGCAGTGTTTCATGACCGTGGGCCTCTGTTCTTTTTATGCAGGTATTAGAGGCCCGGACTGCTGCGTTGGAAATTCTACGATGGAGAGCAAAAGCAGTACCAAAGTAGTAGAAGTCGTAATGGCCAGCGGCCAGAAGGTGGCTCAACCGGCCTTGCGCAGCGCCGCGTGCTGCGGGTTGAAGCTGGCCACGGCGAGCAGCGTCAGCAGCAGGGTCAGGCCGCTGCAGATCAGCAGCGCATCGAGGTGCAGGCGCAGGTACAGGGCGTTGCGCACCAGCTCCACGGCATGGGTGAAGGGGTTGAGCGCGCACAGCCAGTACAGCCACTCGCTGGATTCACGCATCTTCCACAGCGGGTAGAGCGCGGACGAGAGGAAGAACAGCGGGAAGATGACGAAATTCATCACCCCGGCGAAATTCTCCAGCTGACGGATGCCGTTGGACAGCAGCAGGCCCAGGGCACTGAGCAGCAGCGCCACCAAGAGCAGCGCCGGCAGGGCGGCGAGCAGGCCCCAGGCTGGCGGCTGCACGCCGTAGACCCAGGCGATGGCCAGAAAGGCATAGACCTGCAGCAGCGAGATCAGCGCCGTGGCCAGCAGCTTGGCGGCGAGCAGGAAGGCGCGCGGCAGCGGGCTGGTGAGCAGCACGCGCATGCTGCCCATCTCGCGGTCGTAGACCATCGCCAGCGAGCCCTGCATGCCGTTGAACAGCAGGATCATGCAGGCCAGGCCGGGCACTATGTAGGTGTCGTAGGTGATGTAGGTGTCGTAGGGCTCGATGATGGCGATGCCCAGCGCCGCCCGGAAACCGGCGGCGAATACCAACAGCCACAGCAGCGGCCGCACCAGGGCGCTGAGAAAGCGCGAGCGCTGCAGGATGAAGCGCAGCCATTCGCGCAGGACGATGCCGCGCAGGCAGTACCAGTAGGCGCTCATGCTTGTGGTTCCTCGGCGAGATGTTCGCGGCTGAAGCCGCTCCTAGGGGACTGGGCGTCCAGGTTCGGCCGAATCGCCTCGCGCACATAGCCGCGGCCGAGGGCCTCGTCGCCGGTCAGGCGGGCGAAGCTGGTGGCCAGGTCGCCGAACTCGGCGGCCTTGCCGCGGGCCACGGGCTCGCCGCGATGCAGGATCAGCAGCTCGTCGGCGGGCTCGATCTCGTCCAGCAGGTGGGTGGTCCACAGCACGCTCAGGCCCTGCTCGCGGCACAGGTTGCGCACATGCCGGCCGAGGGCCTGGCGGCTGGCCGGATCGAGCCCGGCGCTGGCCTCGTCGAGCAGCAGCAGGCGCGGCTGGTGCAGCAGGGCGCGGGCGATCTCCACGCGGCGGCGGTGGCCGCCATTGAGCGTGCGCACCTTGTCGTGACGACGCTCGGCGAGATCCTGGCGCAGCAGCTCTTCGTCGATACGCGCCTGCGCCTGGCGCCTGGGCATGCCGTGCAGGGCGGCGTGGTAGGCGAGGTTCTGCTGCACCGACAGGTCTAGATCCAGCGTGCTTTGCTGGAACACCACGCCAAGCTGGCGCAGCGCCTGGCGTGGCTCATCGCGCAGGCTGTGACCGAAGATGCGGATGTCGCCCTGCTGCAGCTCATACAGGCGGGTGAGCAGGGCGATCAGGGTGGACTTGCCGGCGCCGTTGGGGCCGAGCAGGGCGGCGAAGCGTCCGGGTGCCAGCTCGAAGGCCAGGTCGTTCAGCGCCTGGCGCGCCCCGTAGGCGAAGCCGACGCCGCTCACCTGCAGGGCGTTCATGGCGTCACCACCACGCCCCAGGGATAGCGGCCGACCTTGATCGACTTGCTCACCTTGAGCGAGTCGACATCGATCACCGACACATCGCCGCTGACCCCGTTGGTGGTCAGCAGGCGCTGCTGGTCCGGGGTAAAGGCCATATGCCAGACGCGCCGGCCCACCAGCAGGTAGTCGAGCACCTCGTAGCTCTGCGCATCGACCACCGCCACGTGGTTGGCCGGGCCGAGGGCGACGAAGGCGTACTTGCCGTCGTCACTGAGCTTGACCCCCACCGGCTGCACCTTGTCCGGGTGCACGCCCTTGATCGCGAAGCGCAGCACCTTGAGGATCTCGCGCGCCTCGACGTCCATCACCGTGACCGTGCCGCCGATCTCGGCCGAGGCCCACAGGCGCTTGCCGTCCTGGTCGAACTCGACATGGCGCGGGCGCTGGTCGACCAATGTGTTGTCCACCAGTTGCTGGGTGCTGGTGTCGATCCAGTGCAGCATGTTGGTGGTCTCGCTGGTGTTGACCGCCCACTTGCCGTCCGGGCTGACCGCCATGCCTTCGGGCTCGACGCCCACCTCGATCTGCGCCAGCACCTCGTCGCTCTGGGTGTCGACCACGGTGACCAGCGCATCGTCCTCGTTGGAGATGTACAGCCAGCGGTCGTTGCGGTGCAGGGCGAACTGCTCGGGGTCGGCGCCGGAGGGCAGCTCCTTGACGATCTGGCGCGTGGCCAGGTCCATCACCTGCACCCGGTCCGAATCGCTGGCGCAGATGTACAGCAGCTTGTTGTCGGAGGAGAGCAGCAGCCCGCGCGGGCGCATGCCGACGGCCAGGGTATCGGTGACCTCCAGCGTGTCCAGGTCGATCACGCTGATGCTGTCGTCCTTCTCGTTGGACACATAGGCGGTGGCGGCCAGGGCCGAGTGGCAGGCCAGGCCGAAGGCGACGGCGCAGGCGAGACGGGTAAGGCGCATGGGGTTGATCCTCTTTTTATGTGGTTTTTTGCCGGTGCGCACGGCGCACCCTAGGGTCGGGTGCGCACCATCAATTCGCGTTACCGGCCAGGTCGCAGCTCACTTCCGGGCGGTCGTAGCCGAGGCTGTCCATCTCGTTGCTGGGATGCAGGAAGCCGTCCTGCGGTGAGGTGCTGACCAGGGCGCGCGGGTGAACCAGTGGGATGGGTTGGCGCAGCTCGCCGTTCCACGGGCGGAAGCTCAGCTTGCGGCCCTTGAAGCCGTCCAGCGGCAGTTGTTCGTTCAGCAGTAGGCGGCGGATGGCCTGCGGCTCGGCGGCGCGCTGCTTGGTGATGGCCGTGGCCAGGCTGCGCACAGCCATCCAGGCGGCGAAGTCGCGGTCGTTCATCCAGCGCCCGGCCAGTGCCTCGAAGCGCTTCTGCAGTTGCGCGGCGCCGAAGGTCTCCACGCTCTTGTGCCAGGCGGTCGGGGTCAGGCCCTGGGTGCCGGCCACCGGGCGCGGGTACCAGGTGTTGTAGGGCAGGTACTCGCCGAAGTCGCCGCGCTCGTCGGCCACCAGCACCACGTCGTACTCGCTGGCCTGGGTGAACAGCGGCATCTCCGCCTGGGCGCTGCGGCGCTGGTCGTTGTCGAAGCTCCAGGGCTTCTCCGCGACGATTTTGTGGCCGAAGCGCTTGGCCGCACGCTTGAGCGCGTCGGCGTAGGCGAGGTCGCCCTCGGTATTGCCGGTCACCAGCAGCCAGCGCGTCCATTTGCGCACGGCGAGAAACTGCGCCAGGGCATCGGCCAGCATGGCGCGGCTGGGCAGGGTGTGCAGCAGGTTGCCCAGGCACTGTTCGCGGCGCAGGCCATCGTCGGCGCTGCCGGCGTTGAGCAGCAGGCTGTCGGGCAGGCGCTGGCTGAGCTGGCGCAGGGTCGCGGCGGGGGCGTTGACCACAAATAGGCGAATGCCTTGCGCATGCAGGTCATCGGCCGTGGTCAGTAGAGTCGCCGCATCCTCGCTCTCGGCTGCCTCGAGGCTGTAGCTCTGCTTGAGAAAACGCCCGGTGCTGTTGCTGTCGGCGATCGCCAGCTCGGCGCCGCGTCGGCCGGCATCGGTTGGTTCGGGGATGACGTTGGACAGCAGCGGGCCGCGCGGCGGCAGGTGGGCCAGGTAGCCGATGCGTATCTGCAGGTCGCTGGCACAGGCAGCGCCGGCGCAGAGCAGGGCGAGAACTAGCAGGGCGGACTGGCGAATCTGGCGCATGGGGCGGCTCCCGGTCGGATGGCCCCAGCATAGGAACAGCCCCCGTCTCGGGAAATATGCCCAAAGTACCAGTGCGCCGGTACCAAGGTAGTAAACCGCAAAGGTCGCCCGCTCCCTAGCATGGTCACCAGGCTCATAAAAACAACAGGTGAACCCCCATGCGCATTATCAAAGTCCTTACGCTGCCGCTGCTGCTGATCCTCAGCCTGCTCGGCGTCGACAGCCTGCACGCCGCCGGCGATATGACCCGCCGGCCGGTCGCCTTGCCCGACCTGGTGCTGGGCAGCGAGGAAAGCGACTACGCCATGTCGCAGCGCGAGTACCAGCTGCAGACCGGCCAGGCCTACCAGCTCAAGATCATCGCCAGCGGGCAAAAGGAGTACGCCTTCCAGGCGCCCGAGTTCGCCACGTCCATCTACCTGCGCAAGGTCGAGGCCGGCGGCGTGGAGATCAAGGCGGTGACCCTCACCGAGCTGGAGTTCGAGGACGCCGGCGAGGCGGAGATCTTCTTCCTGCCGGTCAAACCGGGCAAATACCGCTTCTACGCCAAGGGCCTGGAAGGCAAGGGCATGCTCGGTCATTTCGTGGTCAAGTAGATGACCGCCCTCGGTCGCATCAACTTCGGCGTCAGCCTGCTGTTCGCGCTGGTGACCCTGGCCGGCTTGGCGCTGCTGCTGCGCCAGGCCAGCCACGATGTGCGCCGCGAGTTGCTGGCGGCCGAGGCGGTGGTCGAGTACCTGGGCGAAGTGGCGCGCAACAACCCGGCCAGCCTGCGCCCCGAACTGACCGACAACCTGCGGCATATCCGCGTGAACTGGCTGCGCCCGGGCGAGCCGGTCGACCCGCAGACGGGCAGCGGCCTGCCGCAGTGGGTCGCCCGGCAGCTGCTGGAGCCGACCCTGCTGGTGGCCGACGTCTGGCCGCTGGACGATGGCCGCGAACTGCGCATCGCCCTCGATCCGTCCGACGAGATCGAGGAAATCCAGGATTCGCTGCTGCAACTGCTGCTGCTCAGCGCCTTCGCCCTGGCCCTGAGCCTGCTGACCATTCGCTTCGCCGTACGCCGCGGCCTGCGCGTGCTCGACGAGCTGCTGGCCGCCCTGAGCCAGGTCGGCGCCGGCCACTTCGACACCCGCCTGCACCACCATGGCCTGGCCGAGGCGCAGCGCCTGGCCGGCCACTTCAACGCCATGGCCACCACCCTGCAGCAGGTGCAGGCGGACAACGCCGAGCTGACCCAGGCGCTGCTGGAGCTGCAGGAGCGCGAGCGCGCCCACCTCGGCCAGACCCTGCACGACGACCTCGGCCAGTACCTCAGTGGTATCCGCGCCCAGGCCTGCCTGCTCAAGGTGATCGCCGAGCGGCCGCAGCAGGTGCAGGACACCGCGCGCCTGCTGGACGACAACTGCGAGCGCCTGCAGCAGGGCTTTCGCCGCCTGATCCGCGACCTCTATCCGGTGGTGCTGGAACGCCTGGAACTGGGCCCGGCCTTGCAGCAACTGGCCGCCGACTGGCAGCAGGCGCAAGGCACTCGCTGCCGCTTGCAACTGGGCGAGCAGTTGCCGAGCTTGCCGCTGGCGAGCAAGGCCCATCTCTATCGGCTGGTGCAGGAGGCGCTGACCAACGTCGCCCGGCATGCCGACGCCAGCGAAGTGCGCATCCGTTTGCAGCGACGCGGTCAGGGGCTGCGCCTGCTGGTGCGTGACAACGGTCGCGGTACGGCTTTGCCGCTGCGCCCCGGCATCGGCCTGCGCTCGATGCGTGAACGCAGCCGCAGCCTCGGTGGCGAACTGCGCCTGCATAGCCGGCCGCAAGCGGGCTGGGCGCTGTGCCTGAACATTCCTCTGGAGGCGATGCGATGAAGGTGCTACTGGTGGACGATCACGCCGTGGTGCGCCAGGGCTACGCCAGCCTGCTGCGTGCCCTGTTGCCGGAGGTGCAATTGCGCGAGGCCAGCGATGGTGAACAGGCCCTGCAGCGGGTGCAGGAAGAGATACCCAACCTGGTGATCATGGATATTGGCCTGCCCGGCATCAGCGGCCTGGAAACCACCCGCCGCCTGCGCCAGCGCCTGCCGCAACTGCGCGTGCTGTTCTTCAGCATGCACGACGAACTGCCCCTGGTACGCCAGGCGCTGGACGCCGGCGCCATCGGCTACCTGACCAAGAACTCGTCGCCGGAAGTGCTGGTGGAGGCAGTACGCCGCACCGCCGCCGGCCACGCCTATATCGAACAGCAACTGGCCACCCAGCTCGCCTGCAACCCCACCAGCAGCGACGGCCTCGACCCTCGCCTGCGCGAACTGACTCAGCGCGAGTTCGAAATATTCGTCATGCTCGCCCGCGGCCTGCCACCGAGGCAGATCGCCGAGAAGCTGTGCATCAGCGGCAAGACCCTGTCCAACTACCAGACCTTGGTAAAGAACAAATTGCGGATCGCCTCGCAGGCCGAGTTGGTGCATCTGGCTATCGACAGTGGGGTGGTCAGGGTGGGGTTGGAGAGTGCCTGAGAGGGTGAGGGCGGCCGCATTGGCTTGTCTGTTAATTGAGCGCACTGTCACCGCCGGCCCAGTTGTGTAGCCCGGATGAAATCCGGGATGTCTTGGCTGGTAGTTCTCGCATTTCGTCCGGGTTACGTCTCCGGTGCCTTCGTTGAGTCCTTCACTTGATGCCATGCAACGGGCTAAAGTCCCACGCCTGATTTGGCATTCTCCCAATGGTAGTGAGGTTCGCAATGCACGCTGGCAGTTGTTTGTGCGGTTCCGTTCAGTATCTGATTCGTGGCGAGCTTGGCAGTGCAGTGTTCTGTCATTGCGCCCGTTGCCGCAAGGCCAACGGTTCGGCCTTTGCGGTCAATGCCGCGGTGGCGGAGGCCGATTTCGAGGTCTCGCAGGGACAGACCTTGCTCAAGTCGTTCAGCACCGCCGAGGGCGTACATCGACTGTTCTGCGGGGAGTGCGGCTCACCTATCGTCAGCAAGCGCGACAGCATGCCTGGCGTTCTGCGTCTGCGCGTTGGCACGCTCGATACACCCATCGGCGATTCCCGGCCCAATGCGCATATCTTCGTTGCATCGAAGGCCGAATGGGACGAGATCCATGATGAGTTGCCGCAGTTCGCCGAGCGGCCCGTTTCGTAACGGATGAAGTCTGGGGGTAACCCCGCGGCTCATGCGGGTAATTATCTGCCGCTTTTTAGGAGCTGACTTGCCCGCGATCTGTTCGAGAGCCAAGGCAACGCCAGCGAGTAGCCCGGGCATTCTCTTGCCTGCGGTGGATGAAAAAAGCGTCATCCACCCTGCGCAAGGGCTGAGTAGAGTGGACAACGCGAAGCTTGTCCACCAAGCACCCGACCAGCCCACTCGCAAGAAACTGACCCAGCCTAGCGTTGCGTCGCGTTTCAATCCCAGCCCTGCGGACATTGCACGCACCCCGGCATATTGGCGTCCTGAAAGTTGCCGAAGCGGATGCGGGCGCCGCTGAGGTTGGCGTTCTCCAGATTGGAGCCGGCCAGTTTCACTTCCTGCAGGTTGGCGTCTTGCAGATGTGCGCCCTTGAGGTCGGCCTTGCTCAGCCAGGTCATTTCCAGGTTGGCGGCCTGCAGCTGGACGTTGTGCAGCTTGGCGCCGGAGAGGCGGGCGAACTCCAGGTTGGCGGCGCGCATGTCGGCGCCTTCGAACTGCGCGGCCTGGGCGAACAGGCCCCAGCCGTTGATGGCCACCAGGCTGGCGCCGGACAGGTCGGCCAGGCGCAGGTTGCTCTGTTGCAGGCTGGCGCGGTTGAGCTTGGCGCCGCGCAGCTTGGCCTGTTCCAGATTGGCCAGGTCGAGGTTGACGTGGCGCAGGTCCGCGCCGGACAGGTCGGCGCCGGAAAGATTCATGCGGCGCATGTCCAGGTTGCGCAGGTCGGCGCCGCGCAGGTTGGCGTTGGGGCATTGGCTGTCGGGTTCGATGCGGCAGCCGTTGATCTGCGGCACGCCGTCGCTCTCGGCGCCGATGGCGTGGCTGCCGATGACCAGTAGCAGCACCGGGATAAGCAGAGGCAGGTAGTTCATGGCGAGTCCTCGGGGGGATTGTCTGATTCGCTTGATTCGCGGCTGAAGCCGCTCCTACGGACCAAAGCGCATGGCGCACCCAGAGGTGCGCCATGCGCTGGGCCATCAGCGTTTGGCGCTGGCCTTGTCCCAACTCGGCAGCTTGAACACCCAGAAGGAACCGCCCTGGGCGACCGGCTTGGTCAGCTCGGCCATGTCGCCGCCCCACAGCGGTACGGCGCCGCCGTAACCGGCGGTCACGCCGATGTACTGCTCGCCGTCCTGTTCCCAGGTAACGGGCGGGGAGATGATCCCGGTGCCAACTTGGAACTTCCACAGCTCCTTGCCGTTCTTGGCGTCGAAGGCCTTGAAGTAGCCGTCGCCGGTGCCGGTGAACACCAGGTTGCCCTTGGTGGCGAGGACACCGGCCCACAGCGGCAGGCGCTCCTTGTGTTCCCAGGCGACCTGGCCGGTGGTCGGGTTCATCGCGCGCAGGATGCCGACGTGGTCGTCGTACAGACGCTTGATGCGAAAGCCCATGCCCAGGTAGGCGGAGCCTTTTTTGTAGGTGGCTTCCTCGGCCCAGTAGTCCTCCTTCCAGTGGTTGGCCGGGACGTAGAACAGACCGGTGTCCTGGCTGTAGGCCATGGGGTTCCAGTTCTTGCCGCCGAGGAAGGGCGGGGAAACCTCGACCACTTCACCCTTGCTTTCGCCCGGCTTGGGCTTGGGCGGACGCTGGCCTTCGACTTCCACCGGGCGACCGGTTTCCAGGTCGATGTGGCTGGCCCAGGTGATCTTGTCGACGAAGGGGAAGGCGTTCTTCAGTTTGCCGTTGGCGCGGTCGACCACGTAGAAGAAGCCGTTGCGGTCGGCGTGGGCGGTGGCCTTGGTGACCTTGCCGTCCTTGTCCTTGTAGTCGAACAGCACCAGCTCGTTGTTGCCGGAGAAGTCCCAGGCATCGTTGGGGGTGTGCTGGTAGAACCACTTCACCTCGCCGGTGGTCGCGTCCACACCGACCTGGCCCGAGGTGTACAGGCTGTCGTAGTCCTTGGGGTCGCCACCGTCGCTGGTACGCGCCCAGCCGTTCCACGGCGCCGGGTTGCCGGCGCCGATGATGATGGTGTTGGTCTCGGCATCGAAGCTCGCGCTCTGCCACGGCGCGCCGCCGCCCTGGCTCCATGCTTCCTTCTTGCCGGTCGGGTGGTTGGGATCATCCGGCCAGCTCGGCGCTTTCACGTCGCCGGTCGGGGTGCTGTCCTTGCCGTTCAGGCGGCCCATATGGCCCTCGACGAAGGGGCGCATCCAGACTTCTTCACCGGTATCCGGGTCGCGGGCGAACAGCTTGCCGACCACGCCGAACTCGTCACCGGAGCTGCCGTGAATCAGCAGCACCTTGCCGCTCTTGCCGTCCTTCACGATGGTCGGCGCACCGGTCATGGTGTAGCCGGCGGCGTGGTCGCCGAACTTCTTGTTCCAGACCACCTTGCCGGTGTCCTTGTTCAGCGCCACTACGCGGGCGTCGAGGGTGCCGAAGTAGATCTTGTCGCCGTAGATGGCGGCGCCGCGGTTGACCACGTCGCAGCAGGGGCGGATGTCGTCGGGCAGGCGATGGCTGTAGGTCCACAGGCGCTTGCCGGTCTTGGCGTCGAGGGCGAACACCCGCGAGTAGGAGCCGGTCACGTAGACCACGCCGTCGTGGATGATGGCCTGGGACTCCTGGCCGCGCTGCTTCTCGTCACCGAAGGAGTAACTCCAGGCCGGGGCGAGCTTGAACACGTTGTCGGCGTTCACCTGAGCCAGCGGGCTCCAGCGCTGGGCGTTGGTGCCCATGCCGTACTGCAGCACGTTGCTGGTGGTGCGGTGGTCGTTGGCGATGTCGTCCCAGGTGACCGGCTTGGCCTGCAGCCCCTGGCTCAGCGCCAGGCCGCCGGCCAGCATCAGGGCAAGCGCCAGGGGACGCGGGGTGCTGGGTAGGTTTCTTGTTGTCATGGTTGTGCTTCCCGTTGAAGAAAGTGATCGCCGCAGTGGCAAGTCGATGGTGGTACCCGGCCACCCTGGCGCCTACGGAAAAACTCCCGCCTTTGCCGGGAGGATTTCCCGATCGGCCCATGACTTGGCCTTGCTTCCAAGGCATCGCCAACACCCCCTCACAAGCCCTACTACCAAGGGATTAGAACGCGACCACCAAAGCAGCATTCGGCGTCTTGCGCGGCCTTTCTAAGATGGCCCCACGAGCTCCGTACGAGCCGTCTTGCGTGCATTCGATGAGGTCCTAGCCATGAACAAGAAACTCAATTCCACCCTGGCCCTGGTGCTGCTGGCCGCATCCACCCAGCTCTGGGCGCATGGCGACGTGGTACCGCAGGCGGTCAACACCGAAGGCCTGGAGCCGCTGGGCGAGGAATGGCTGGAGGAGAACCCCTACCGCGACAACCCGCGCGCCATCGAGATCGGCGCCTCGGCCTACAACCAGAATTGCGCCGCCTGCCACGGCCTGGAAGCCAAATCCGGCGGTATCGCCCCGGACCTGCGCCTGCTCGAGCTGGGCGCCATGGGTGACGAATGGTTCAAGGAGCGGGTAATCAACGGGGCGGTGCGCGATGGCCGCGTGTACATGCCGAAGATGGCCGACTTCCTCAGTCAGGAAGCCCTGTGGGCGGTGCGTACCTACCTGGAGAGCGTGCACGTCGAGGAGTAAGAGCTTGATGATAAATCTGCTGCGCTCGGCAGGTCGCGCTTCGGCGGTGCTCGCAATGCTCATGTATTTCAATACACTCCGCTTGCTGCGCTCCGGCGAAACGCGACCTGCCTTCGCTCGCGACGATTTCTTCACCATCTCTAGGAGCATGCGCCGGCTGATCCTGTTGTGCGGCCTGCTGCTGTGCCTGGGCACGGCGCAGGCGCAGGTGCGCGACTTCGATCACATCAACGAGTCCGGCACCCTGCGCGTGGCGCTGTACCAGAACTTCCCGCCCTACAGCTACGAGCAGGACGGCCAGCCCCGTGGTGTCGACTACGAGCTGGCGCAGGCGCTCGCCAAGGGCCTGGGGCTGCGACTCGAGCTGATCTGGGCGCCGCCGGGCGAGAAGCTCGACGACGACCTGCGCGACTATATCTGGCGCGGCCGCGTCACCGCGCAGGGTGAGCTGGCCGACCTGATGTTGCGCGTGCCCTACGACCGCGAGTTTTCCTACAAGCGTAACGAGCTGGGCGAGCTGATCAACGAACTGGTGGTGATGTTCGGCCCCTACCAGCGCGAACGCTGGCAACTGGCGCATGACCGCCGCCGGCTGGCCGAGGTACCGAGCATCGCCGTGCTGCGTCAACATCCGGTGGGGGTGGAGGTGGAGAGCGTGCCCTCGTTCTACCTCAGCTCGGTGCAGGGCGGCATGCTCGGCAAGCAGACCCATCACTACCCGACGCCGCAGCTGGCCTTCGCCGCCATGCGGGCCGGCGAGGTGGACGCGGTGATGGCGCTGCGTGGCGAGGTGGACTGGCTGCTGCACGAAGCCGGCGACCCGCAGCTGGCGCTGGCGGAGAACGCCTACCCGGACATGGGCCGGCAGATCTGGGAGATCGGCATGGCGGTGCACGAAAGCAATCGGCAACTGGCCTATGCGGTCGAGGAACAGCTGGAAAACCTGATTCTCGATGGCTCGCTCGAGCGTCTCTATGCGCGCTATGGGCTGCGCTACGAGAAGCCTGAACAGTACCAATAGGGCGCGAGCCGGAGGTGGGCGATGGATTGGCGGACCCTGGTGTTGCTGGCCCTCTTTGCCTGGGCCTGGGAAGCGCGGGCGCAGCCCGCCGATCCGGTCACCTCGGTGATGTGGGATTACTACCACCAGCGCCTGCTGAATGGCGAGCCTTTCGTCTTCGACGACAAGGTTCGCCTCGAGGTGCCGCCTTTTGCCGAGGATGCACGCCAGGTGCCGATCCAGATCGACGCCAGCGCTTACCGCGGCAAGGTCAAGCGCATCCTGGCCTGGGCCGAACTCAATCCCATCCCGCGAATTGTCGATTTCACCCCCGGCGCGCAGCTGGAGCCGAGCCTGGCCATCCGCATTCGCGTCGAGCAGGCCACGCCGATCCGCGCCGCGGTGCTCACCGACGATGGCCTCTGGCATGTCGGTTCGGCCCGCATCGAAGCCGCGGGCGGCGGCTGCACGGCGCCCAGCGTGGTGCGCGCCGAGGCCGGTTGGGAAGAGCGCCTGGGCCAGGTGCTGGGCAAGCGCTTCGTGCGCGGCGAGGGCAGCCGCCTGCGCCTGCAGGTCGCGCACCCGATGGACAACGGCCTGGTCGACGGCATCCCCGAGTTCTATATCGAACAGGCCGAGCTGCGCGGGGAGGGCGGCCAGGTGTTGGGGCGCATCGAGCTGTTTCCGGCGGTCAGCGAGAACCCGACGCTGAGCTTCGATCTGAACGGCAATCGGCACGCCGAGCTGTGGCTGCGCGACAACAATGGCAACGAATTCCAGGCCGCGTTCTAACCAGGGCTCCATACGTCGTGAAATGCCGCGGCGCGACGCAGCGTTGGGCTTCGCGGCGCTCAGCGCCAAGCTACCGACGAACGCTGCAGTGGAGTCCACCGGAATACGCGGTGGCTGGGATTACAGGGGGAAGACCATGCGCTGGATGCTGTTGCTGTTAGTCCTGGCCACTGGCCTGGCTCACGCCGAGTTGAACTACCAGCTGCAACCCCGACAGATCGCCGATGGCGTCTGGCTGGTGGAGGGCAGCACCGACAATTTCGCGCCGGATAACGGCGGCAATATCCTCAACGTCGGCTTTATCGAAACCGCTGACGGCGTGCTGGTGATCGACAGCGGCCCCTCGCGTCGTTACGGCGAGGCGCTGCGCCAGAGCATCGAGAAAACCACCGGCAAGCCGGTGGTGCGCGTGCTGCTGACCCACCATCACCCCGATCATGCGCTGGGCAACCAGGCCTTCGCCGATGTGCCCATCGCGGCGCTGCCTGAGACCACAAGGTTGTTGGCCGAGCAGGGCGATGCCATGGCGGAGAACATGTACCGCCTGGTGGGCGACTGGATGCGCGGCACCGAGGTGGTATTGCCCACCGAGGACCTGCACGAAGGCGCGCTGGAAATCGGCGGCCGGCGCCTGCAGCTGCTGGCGCTGCGCGGCCATACCGGCGCCGACCTGGCGATTCTCGACGAGCGCACGGGCGTGCTGTTCGCCGGCGATCTGCTGTTCTACCAGCGCGCATTGACCACGCCGAACAGCCCCGGGCTGGACGTCTGGCTGGCCGATCTGGATCGCCTCGAAGCGCTGCCCTGGCAGCAGATCGTGCCCGGCCATGGCCCCGTCGCCACGGACGCGGCGCCCTTCGCCCAGATGCGCGACTACCTGGGCTGGCTCGATGGGCTGCTGCGCGACGGGGCGGAGCAGGGCGCGGAGATGAACGAGCTGATCCGCGCGCCCATCCCGGAGCGCTTCGCCCAGGTCAGCCTGAGTCGCTACGAGCTGATCCGCAGCGTCAGCCACCTCTACCCGCGTTACGAGCGCAACGCCATGGGGCGGGTGGATCGGTAGGGGGCGTCGCGCGCAGCGGCTGTCAGGGTTTAGAGCTCTTCGTCGTCGCGAATCAGCACGTAGCGGCGACCCTGCTCGGTTTCTTCGTGGTCGTAGACGTAATACATCACCACTTCGCCCAGGCTGGCCTGCACGGCCAGGTAGTCGCCGCTCTCGGCCATGAAGAATGCCTTGGTGGCCGGTTTGGCCAGGCACTCGATATGGGCGGTGACGAAGTGCGTGGGATCTTCCTCGCCGAAATAGTCCTCGCGCTGGCGCGCATCCCAGTCGACGGGCGGCTCGAAGGCGCCGGTGAAGATCACCTTGGCGTCGCCCAGATCCAGCTCCTCGCCGTCCGGGTCCTGCTCGTCGGGGCGATAGACAGTGCAGTCCAGGGCATCGGGATGGTTGAGGATTTCCTGGCGAGGGTGGGGCACGGGCGTCTCCGATCAATAGGTGCGGGCGGCCCAGTGTCGGGCAAAGCCCTGGCCGCCGCAATCCTCATGATTGCAGCCTGTGGGGCAGGTATTGCTACCAAGGAAGGAGGAAAATCGGCTGGGGGTGCAATTGTTGGGTGGCCGGGGCGGGCGAAGAATTTGCGGCAGACCGGGAAATTTTCCCGGCAATAACAATGAACCCGCAGAGGTAGCCGCAATGAAACACACCGGTCTTCGCCAGCCCTTGATCCTCACCGCGCTGTGCGCGGCGATGCTGTTGCCGTCCGCCGCCGCGCTGGCGGTCACCGACGCCGAGATTCTCAAGGACGCCAGCACCACCGACGAGATCGTCACCAACGGCCTCGGCCTGCAGGGCCAGCGCTACAGCCCGCTGAGCATCCTCAACGAGCAGAACGTCAAGGAGCTGCGCCCGGTGTGGACCATGTCCTTCGGCGGCGAGAAGCAGCGTGGCCAGCAGGCGCAGCCGCTGATCAAGGACGGCGTGATGTACGTTACCGCCTCCTACTCGCGGGTGTTCGCCGTCGATGCACGCACCGGCCGCGAGCTGTGGCAGTACGAGGCGCGCCTGCCGGACGATATCCGTCCCTGCTGCGACGTGATCAACCGCGGCGTCGCCCTGTACGACGACCTGGTGATCTTCGGCACCTTGGATGCCAAGCTGGTGGCGCTGAACAAGGACACCGGCAAGGTGGTCTGGCGCAAGAACGTCGCCGATCACAAGGCGGGCTACTCGATCACCGCCGCGCCGCTGGTGGTCAATGGCAAGCTGATCACCGGCGTCTCCGGCGGCGAGTTCGGCGTGGTCGGCAAGATCGAGGCCTATGACCCGAAGAACGGCGAGCTGCTGTGGAGCCGCCCGACCGTCGAAGGCCACATGGGTTACGTCTACAAGGACGGCAAGGCGGTCGAGAACGGCATCAGCGGCGGTGAGGCCGGCAAGACCTGGCCGGGCGACCTGTGGAAGACCGGCGGCGCCGCGCCCTGGCTGGGCGGCTACTACGACGCCGACACCAACCTGCTGTTCTTCGGCACCGGCAACCCGGCGCCGTGGAACTCGCACCTGCGTCCCGGCGACAACCTCTATTCGTCCTCGCGCCTGGCGCTGAACCCGGACGATGGCAGCATCCAGTGGCACTTCCAGACTACCCCGCACGACGGCTGGGACTTCGACGGCGTCAACGAGCTGATCTCCTTCGACTACCAGGAAGGCGGCAAGACCGTGAAGGCCGCGGCCACCGCGGACCGTAACGGCTTCTTCTACGTGCTCGACCGCACCAACGGCAAGTTCATCCGCGGCTTCCCCTTCGTCGACAAGATCACCTGGGCCAAGGGCCTGGACAAGAACGGCCGGCCGATCTTCGACGACAGCAACCGTCCGGGTTCGCCCAGCGCGGCGGAGAAGGGCAAGAGCGTGTTCGCCGCGCCGGCCTTCCTCGGCGCGAAGAACTGGATGCCCATGGCCTACAGCCAGGACACCGGCCTGTTCTACGTGCCGTCCAACGAGTGGGGCATGGACATCTGGAACGAGGACATCGCCTACAAGAAGGGCGCGGCCTACCTGGGCGCCGGCTTCACCATCAAGCCGCTCAACGAGGACTACATCGGCGTGCTGCGCGCCATCGATCCGAAGACCGGCAAGGAAGTCTGGCGCCACAAGAACTACGCGCCGCTGTGGGGCGGGGTGCTGACCACCAAGGGCAACCTGGTGTTCACCGGCAACCCGGAAGGCTACTTGCAGGCGTTCAACGCCAAGACCGGCGAGAAAGTCTGGGAATTCCAGACCGGCTCGGGCGTGATCGGCTCGCCGGTGACCTGGGAAATGGACGGCGAGCAGTACGTCTCGGTGCTGTCCGGGTGGGGTGGTGCGGTACCGCTGTGGGGCGGCGAGGTGGCCAAGCGCGTCAAGCACCTGAACCAGGGCGGCATGCTGTGGACCTTCAAGCTGCCGAAGGAACTGGTGGCCAAGCGCTGATCGGTTGATGCGTCAGACGATGGCCGGACTCTGTCCGGCCATCGTCGTTTCTGGGGCTTGCCGCTGCATCGGGAGATTTTCCGCCGGGCGGAACGCAAGACCAGGCAGGCGGGTCTAGCCTTTAGCGTCCATAGCCTCTTATCTCGCTGCCGAAGGCCCGTGCCAGACCGCTCGCCGCTCTACTACCAAATGACTAGGCGATCTGTGCCATGGGCGCATACCGAGGTTTCCGGGGGCTTCCTAAGATCGAACCATGACTCGCTTGCCCGATTGGCAGCGGGCTCCGACAACAAGAGAGGTCAGCATCATGATTTACGCGAAACCGGGTACCCCAGGCGCCGTCGTCAGCCTCAAGCCGCGCTACGGCAACTACATCGGCGGCGAATTCGTCGCCCCGCTCAGTGGCCAGTACTTCAGCAATACCAGCCCGGTCGACGCCTCGGTGATCGCCGAATTCCCCCGTTCCAATGCAGCCGACATCGACAAGGCGCTGGACGCCGCCCACGCCGCCGCCGACGCCTGGGGCCGCACCAGCGTGCAGGAGCGCTCGCACATCCTGCTGAAGATCGCCGACCGCATCGAAGCCAACCTCGAGCTGCTGGCCGTGGCCGAGACCTGGGACAACGGCAAGGCCGTGCGCGAAACCCTGAACGCCGACGTGCCGCTGGCCGCCGATCATTTCCGTTACTTCGCCGGCTGCATCCGCGCCCAGGAAGGCAGCACCGCCGAGATCAACGACGGCACCGTGGCCTATCACTTCCACGAGCCGCTGGGCGTGGTCGGGCAGATCATCCCGTGGAACTTCCCGCTGCTGATGGCCGCCTGGAAACTGGCCCCGGCCCTGGCTGCCGGCAACTGTGTGGTGCTCAAGCCGGCCGAGCAGACCCCGCTGTCGATCACCCTGCTGGCCGAGATCATCGGCGACCTGCTGCCGCCCGGCGTGCTCAACATCGTCCAGGGCTTCGGTCGCGAAGCCGGTGAAGCCCTGGCCACCAGCAAGCGCATCGCCAAGATCGCCTTCACCGGCTCCACCCCGGTCGGCTCGCATATCCTCAAATGCGCCGCCGAGAACATCATCCCGAGCACCGTCGAGCTGGGCGGCAAATCGCCGAACATCTTCTTCGCCGACATCATGAAGGCCGAGCCGGCCTTTATCGAGAAGGCCGCCGAAGGTCTGGTGCTGGGCTTCTTCAACCAGGGCGAGGTGTGCACCTGCCCGTCGCGGGCGCTGGTGCAGGAGTCGATCTACGAGCCGTTCATGGCCGAGGTGATGAAGAAGGTCAAACAGATCAAGCGCGGCAACCCGCTGGACACCGAGACCATGGTCGGCGCCCAGGCCTCGCAGCAGCAGTTCGACAAGATCCTCTCCTACCTGGAAATCGCCCAGCAGGAAGGCGCCCAGGTGCTCACCGGCGGTGCGGCGGAGAAGCTCGACGGCGACCTGGCCAGCGGTTACTACATCCAGCCGACCCTGCTCAAGGGCACCAACCAGATGCGCGTGTTCCAGGAGGAAATCTTCGGCCCGGTGATCGGCGTGACCACCTTCAAGGACGAAGCCGAAGCGCTGGCGATTGCCAACGACACCGAGTTCGGCCTGGGCGCCGGGGTGTGGAGCCGCGACATGAACGTCGCCTACCGCATGGGCCGGGCGATCAAGGCCGGCCGCGTATGGACCAACTGCTACCACCTGTACCCGGCGCACGCCGCCTTCGGTGGCTACAAGAAGTCCGGCGTCGGCCGCGAAACCCACAAGATGATGCTCGACCATTACCAGCAGACCAAGAACCTGCTGGTCAGCTACGACATCAATCCGCTGGGCTTCTTCTAAGGCTCGCCAATCCCATAACGCGGCGCGCTCGCTCCGGCGCGCCGCCTCTTGCACGGCGACGAACCCTACCCGGGTGGATCTGCGGGCAGCCATGGCCTGAACGGCAGCAGATTCCTTATCGCGACGCGGCTTCGGCCGCGTTTTTTATTGCCGATGCACAGCTGTCCATAGGGTGGGCTTACCTACCAATGCCAGCCGAATCTCCTCCCAAAGTACCATTTGGCCGCCTGCCCGGCGGGGGCTTAATGGGGTTGCCGGAATGCCCCGGCTCAATAACAAGAGGACCGCACCATGTGGACTAAACCCGCCTACACCGACCTGCGTATTGGCTTCGAAGTGACCATGTACTTCGCCAACCGTTGATCGACCTTGGCCCCGGTTCGTCCGGGGCATCCCAATCGGTAACGCCCCATGCATATCCAGGTTCTCGGTTCCGCCGCCGGCGGCGGTTTTCCCCAGTGGAACTGCAACTGCCGCAACTGCCGCGGCGTGCGCGCCGGCACCCTGCGGGCGCAGCCGCGTACGCAGTCGTCCATCGCCCTTTCCGACGATGGCGGCGAGTGGGTCCTGTGCAACGCCTCGCCGGACATCCGCGCCCAGCTCGAGGCCTTCCCGGCGCTGCAGCCGGCGCGCCAGCTGCGCGACACGGCGATCGCCGGCATCGTCCTGCTCGACAGCCAGATCGATCACTGCACCGGCCTGTTGACCCTGCGCGAAGGCTGCCCGCACCAGGTCTGGTGCACCGAGATGGTCCATCAGGACCTGACCAGCGGCTTTCCGCTGTTCAACATGCTCAGCCACTGGAATGGAGGCCTGCAGCACCGGCTGATCGAACTGGACGCCAAGCCGTTCAGTATCCCGGCCTGTCCGGGGCTGAGCATTACCGCCATCGTCCTACGCAGCAGCGCGCCGCCGTATTCGCCGCACCGCGGCAATCCGCATCCGGGCGACAACATCGGCCTGTTCATCGAGGACCTGCGCACGGGGGGGACCTTGTTCTACGCCCCCGGCCTGGGCCAGGTGGACGAGCAACTGCTGGGCTGGATGCGCCGCGCCGACTGCCTGCTGGTGGACGGCACGCTGTGGCGCGACGACGAGATGCGCCGGTGCGAAGTGGGCGACAAGCTCGGCAGCGAGATGGGCCATCTGCCGCAGAGCGGCCCAGGCGGCATGCTCGAGGTGCTGGAGGGGCTGCCGGCGGCGCGCAAGATCCTGATCCATATCAACAACACCAACCCGATTCTCGACCTGGACTCGCCCGAGCGCGCCGAGCTGGAAGCCCGCGGCATCGAGGTCGCGTTCGATGGGATGAGCATCCACCTGTAACGGGCCGATAACAAAAATCCGGAGAGCCGATGAGCCAGCCTGCCATGAGCCCTGCCGAATTCGAGCAGGCGCTGCGCGCCAAGGGCGCGCTGTACCACATTCACCATCCCTACCACCGGGCCATGTACGAAGGCCGGGCCAGCCGCGAGCAGATCCAGGGCTGGGTGGCCAACCGCTTCTACTATCAGGTCAATATTCCGCTCAAGGACGCGGCGATCATGGCCAACTGCCCGGACCGCGAAACCCGCCGCGAGTGGATTCAGCGCATCCTCGACCACGATGGGGCTCCAGGCGAGGAAGGCGGCATCGAAGCCTGGCTGCGCCTAGCCGAGGCGGTCGGTCTCGACCGTGAGCAGGTGCTGTCGCAGGAGCTGGTATTGCCCGGTGTGCGCTTCGCCGTCGACGCCTACGTCAACTTCGCCCGCCGCGCCAGCTGGCAGGAGGCGGCCAGCAGCTCGCTGACCGAGCTGTTCGCGCCGACCATCCACCAGTCGCGCCTGGACGCCTGGCCGCAGCACTATCCCTGGATCGACGCGGCCGGCTACGACTACTTCCGCAAGCGCCTGAGCCAGGCGCGGCGCGACGTCGAGCATGGCCTGCGCATCACCCTCGAACACTACCGCACCTTTGATGGCCAGCAGCGCATGCTGAGCATCCTGCAATTCAAGCTCGACGTGCTGTGGAGCATGCTCGACGCCATGAGCATGGCCTACGAGCTGCAGCGCCCGCCGTACCACACGGTGACCACCGAGCGCGTCTGGCATCGGGGGATCGCGCTATGAAACCCGATGTATCGGTGCGCATGACGCACCCTGCGGTTGAGTCTTTTGTAGGGTGCGCCGTGCGCACCAGTCAGGAGCCCGAACGATGACTGCTGCCATCCTGCCCAATATCCCCGCCATCCGTCGCGGCTTCCGCCTGCAGTTCGAGCCGGCCCAAGGCTGCCATGTGCTGCTCTACCCGGAAGGCATGATCAAGCTCAACGACAGCGCCGGCGAGATCCTCCAGCAGGTCGACGGCAAGCGCTCGGTGGCCGAGATCATCGACAGCCTGCACCAGCGCTTCCCCGACGTGCCCGGCATCGACGAAGACATCCTGGCCTTTATGGAGGTGGCCCATGCTCAGTTCTGGATCGAGCTTCGCTAAAGCAGGTCATGAACCAGGGCCGCCGCTCTGGCTGCTGGCCGAGCTGACCTATCGCTGCCCATTGCAATGCCCGTACTGCTCCAACCCGCTGGATTTCGCCCAGCAGGGCGCCGAGCTCAGCACCGCCGAATGGATCGAGGTGTTTCGCCAGGCCCGTGAGCTGGGAGCGGCGCAGCTGGGCTTTTCCGGTGGCGAGCCGCTGGTGCGCCAGGACCTGGCCGAGCTGATCCAGGCGGCGCGCGGTCTGGGCTACTACACCAACCTGATCACCTCCGGCATCGGCCTGAGCGAAGCACGTATCGCCGAGTTCGCCGACGCCGGCCTCGATCATATCCAGATCAGCTTCCAGGCCGCCGACGAGGACGTGAACAACCTCCTGGCCGGCTCGAAGAAGGCCTTCGCGCAGAAGCTGGCGATGGCCCGTGCGGTCAAGGCGCACGGCTACCCGATGGTGCTGAACTTCGTCACCCACCGGCACAATATCGACAATATCGAGCGCATCATCGAGCTGTGCCTGGAACTGGAGGCGGATTTCGTCGAGCTCGCCACCTGCCAGTTCTACGGCTGGGCCGAGCTCAACCGCGCCGGCTTGCTGCCGACCCGCGCGCAGCTCGAACGCGCCGAGCGCATCACCCACCAGTGGCGCGACAGGCTGGCGGCCGAGAATCACCCGTGCAAGCTGATCTTCGTCACCCCGGACTACTACGAGGAGCGGCCCAAGGCCTGCATGAACGGCTGGGGCAATCTGTTTCTCGACATCACCCCGGACGGCACGGCGTTGCCCTGCCACAGCGCGCGGCAGCTGCCGGTGCAATTTCCCAATGTGCGCGAGCACAGCATCGAGCATATCTGGCGGCATTCCTTCGGTTTCAATCGCTTCCGCGGTGACGACTGGATGCCCGAGCCGTGCCGCTCCTGCGACGAGAAGCACAAGGACTTCGGCGGCTGTCGCTGTCAGGCCTTCCTGCTCACCGGCGACGCCAGCAATGCCGACCCGGTGTGCAGCAAGTCGGCCCACCATGGTGTGATTCTCGCTGCACGCCAGCAGGCCGACGAAGCGCCGCTGGGGCTGGAGACCCTGCAGTACCGCAACGAAAAGGCCTCGCGAATCATATGCAAGATCTAGGGTGCGCCAGGCGCACCGACCCCGACGATATCTGGAGCGCCGAACAGGCCGCAGCCGCCAGCGCCGACTTCGCCGAACTGCACGCCGCCCATGACGGCCTGCTGTGGGTGGCCTTCGATCCGCTGCAGGCCCGTTGCGGGTTGTTCTTCTGGCGCGATGGCGCAGTTTGCGAGCTGACCCCGCCGGGGTTTTCCGTACGCAGCCGCGTCTACGAGTACGGCGGCGGCGCCTGCTGTGCCACGGAGCAGGGCGTGGCCTTCGTCAACGAGCGTGATCAGCAGGTCTACCATCTGCCAATGGCGGGTATTTCCGTAGGAGCGGCATTAGCCGCGAACCACGATGAGCCAAAGGGCTTCGCGGCTAAAGCCGCTCCTGCGGGCCTTGAGCCTCAGGCGCTGACTGCCCGCTCCCACTGCCGTTATGGCGACCTGGCCTTCGTGCCCGCCTGGCAGGCGCTGCTGGCGGTGGAGGAGAGTCATGAGTGCGGCGCGGTACTGCATCGCCTGGTGCGCATCGGCCTCGATGGCCAGCGCGAGGTGCTGGTCGAGGGCGCCGATTTCTACGCAGCGCCGGTGGCGGACTCCATTGGCCAACGCCTGGCCTGGATCGAGTGGGATCGCCCGCACCAACCCTGGGTCGCCACGCGCCTGTGCCAGCGCGAGTCGGACCAGCCTACTCGGGTACTGGCCGGGCAGGCGTGTGATCGTTCTCTGCAGCAGCCACGCTTCGATGCGCAGCACCGCTTGTGGGTGTTGAGCGACAAGGCGGGCTGGTGGCAGCCCGAGTGCGTCGATCACGGCCTAGAGCTGCAAGCCGCGCCCCGCGATCATGCGCCGGCGCCCTGGCAACTGGGTGGCCGCACCTATCTGCCGCTGGAGCATGGTGAGCTGCTGCTGACCCGTTTCGAGCAGGGTGTAGGCATTCTGGTAGAGGGGCGCGGGGCCGCCCAGGTTGTGCGCACCAGCGATCTCAGCGGCAAACCAATCGGTGCGCACAGCGCACCCTACGCAGAGCGGCGGTTGGCCGAAGGGTTTACACGTTTCCGCAGCCTGGCTGCCGACAGCGAATATTTCTACTGCATCGCTGCCGCCCCGGATCGCCTGCCGGCGGTGCTTGCCATTCGCCGCAGCGATGGTGCACTGCGAATACTCTCTGGCGGCGAGCAGCCCTTGCCCGAACGGCAGCTTTCCCGCCCCGAGGCCCTGAGCTGCGAGGTAGGGCAGGGCGAACATTGCCATGGTTTTTTCTATGCGCCGATTGATGGGGCCGAGCGCCCGCCACTGGTGATCTTCCTCCACGGTGGGCCGACTTCGGCCTGCTACCCGGTGTTCGATCCGCGCATCGTCTTCTGGACGCTGCGCGGCTACGCCGTGCTCGACCTCAACTACCGCGGTAGCAGCGGCTACGGTCGCGCCTACCGGCTGCGTCTGGCGGGGCAGTGGGGGGCGCTGGAGGTCGAGGATATCCGCGCCGCCATCGACCAGTTGGCCGGCGACGGCGCTATCGATCCGGCGCAGGTGTTCGTCCGCGGTGCCAGCGCCGGCGGCTACAGCGCGCTGCGGGCGCTGGCCGAGCTGCCCAGGCTGCGCGGCGGCGCCAGTCTCTACGGCGTCAGCGACCCGCTGGCGCTGCGACGGGTCACCCACAAGTTCGAGGCGGATTATCTGGACTGGCTGATCGGCGATCCCGAACGGGATGCCGAGCGCTACCGGGCGCGCACACCGCTGCTGCAGGCCGAGCGCATCGCTGCGCCGCTGATCTTCTTTCAAGGCGGGCTGGACGCGGTGGTGGTACCGAGCCAGACCGAGGCCATGGTGGCGGCGCTGCGCCGGCGCGGTTTGCCGGTCGAGTATCACCTGTTCGCCGAAGAGCGCCACGGCTTTCGCCAGGCCGCCAATCTGGCCACGGCGCTGCGCGCCGAGCATGCCTTCTACCAGGCCCTGCGCTAGGCGTAGGTCGCATTGCATTGGCCGAGCAATGCAGTAGGCTGGAAGCCATTCCATAACAACAAGATCAGGCCGTTGCATGAGCCACGATTTGAGCCAACTGCGTAAATTCGTTTCCCCGGAGATCATCTTCGGCGCCGGCTCCCGGCACAACGTCGGCAACTACGCCAAGACCTTCGGCGCACGCAAGGTGCTGGTGGTGTCCGACCCCGGTGTAGTCGCGGCCGGCTGGGCCGGCGATATCGAGGCCAGCCTGCAGGCCCAGGGCATCGTCTATTGCCTGTACACCCAGGTCTCGCCCAACCCGCGGGTGGAGGAGGTGATGGCCGGCGCCGAGCTGTATCGCAGCGAGGGCTGCAACGTCATAGTCGCAGTCGGCGGCGGCAGCCCGATGGACTGCGCCAAGGGCATCGGCATCGTCGTCGCTCACGGTCGCAGCATCCTCGAGTTCGAGGGCGTGGATACCATCCGCGTGCCCAGCCCGCCGCTGATCCTGATTCCGACCACCGCTGGCACCTCGGCCGATGTCTCGCAGTTCGTGATCATCTCCAACCAGCAGGAACGGATGAAGTTCTCCATCGTCAGCAAGGCGGTGGTGCCGGACGTGTCGTTGATCGACCCGGAAACCACCCTGAGCATGGATCCCTTCCTTAGCGCCTGTACCGGCATCGACGCCCTGGTGCACGCCATCGAGGCCTTCGTCTCCACGGGCCACGGCCCGCTCACCGACCCGCATGCGCTGGAGGCCATGCGCCTGATCAACGGCAACCTGGTGCAGATGATCGCCAACCCGGCGGACATCGCCCTGCGCGAGAAGATCATGCTCGGCAGCATGCAGGCGGGGCTGGCCTTCTCCAACGCCATCCTCGGGGCGGTGCATGCGATGAGCCACAGCCTCGGCGGCTTCCTCGACCTGCCGCATGGCCTGTGCAACGCGGTGCTGGTCGAGCACGTGGTGGCCTTCAACTACAGCGCGGCGCCGGAGCGTTTCAAGGTCATCGCCGAAACCCTCGGCATCGACTGTCGCGGGCTGAACCACGCGCAGATTCGCCAGCGCCTGGTCGAGCACCTGATCGCCTTCAAGCATGCCGTGGGCTTCCGCGAAACCCTCGGCTTGCATGGCGTCGGCAGCTCGGACATTCCGTTCCTTTCCAGCCATGCCATGGACGATCCGTGCATCCTTACCAACCCGCGCGAGTCGACCCAGCGCGACGTCGAGGTGGTCTATGGCGAGGCGCTCTGACGAGGCGCTGGCCGGGCTGCTGGGGCTCAGCAGCCAGTCGGCGCGCAAGAGCCACTACCCCGAGCTGCTGGCGCGCCTGGAGGAGCTGGAAACCGAGCGCAACCGCTACAAATGGCTGTTCGAGCACGCCGTGCACGGCATCTTCCAGGCCAGCCTGCAGCAGGGCGTGCTGGCGGCCAACCCGGCCATGGCGCGCATGCTTGGTTACGACGATCCGCAGCAGGTGCTGTGGTCGCTGAACGACCTGGCGCGCCACCTGTTCGTCGGCGGCTTCGACGAGCTGGCGCGGATTCGCGAGCAGCTGGGCCGCGGCGCCGCCCTGGTCGGTTACGAAACCCAGTTGCGTCGGCGCGACGGCAGCGTCATCGACGTGTTGATGAACCTGCTGCTCAAGCCCGAAGGCGAGGGCCTGTTCGAGGGTTTCGTCGCCGACATCACCGAGCGCAAGCAGGCCCAGCAGCGCCTGCAACAGCTCAACGACGAACTGGAGCGCCGGGTCGCTGCACGTACCTACGAGCTGCTCGAATCCAACCGCAACCTGCAACGGCAGATCGAAGAGCGCGAGCGCATCGAGCAGGCCCTGCGCGAGGCGCGCGACGCCGCCGAGGCGGCCAACCGCAGCAAGGACAAGTACCTGGCCGCCGCCAGCCACGACCTGCTGCAGCCGCTCAACGCCGCGCGGCTGCTGATCTCCACCCTGCGCGAGCGCGAGCTGCCGAGCGCCGAGCTCAATCTGGTGGAACGCAGCCACCTGGCACTGGAAGGCGCCGAGGATCTGCTCACCGACCTGCTGGACATCTCCAAGCTGGACCAGGCGGCGATCAAGCCGGACCTCGACGTCTATCGCCTGGAGGAGCTGCTGGCGCCGCTGGCCTCGGAGTTCGACGGCGTCGCCGTGGCCCGCGGCCTGCGCCTGCGCGTGCGCATCGCCGACTGCGCGGTGCACGCCGATTTCCGCCTGCTCACGCGCATCCTGCGCAACTTCCTCAGCAACGCCTGTCGCTACACCGAACGCGGCGGCGTGCTGCTCGGCGCGCGGCGGCGCGGCCAGTTTCTCGAGCTGCAGGTGTGGGACAGCGGCCGCGGCATTCCCGCCGACCAACTGGACAAGATCTTCCTCGAGTTCAACCAGCTGGACGTCGGCCGCGCCACCGAGCGCAAGGGCGTCGGCCTCGGCCTGGCCATAGTCGAGCGTATCGCGCGCATGCTCGGTTATCCGGTGCAGGTGAGTTCGCAGCCGGGGCGCGGCTCGCTGTTCAGCATCCGCGTGCCGTTGGCTGCCGAGCGCCCGCAACGGCCGGCGCAGCCCATGCCGCAGCCGCTGCTCGGCGACCCGCTGCCGGGGCGGCGCCTGCTGGTGATCGACAACGAAGAGGCGATCCTGCACAGCATGGCCGCGCTGCTCGGCCAGTGGGGCTGCGAGGTGGTCACCGCACTGGATCTGCCCGAAGCGCTGCAACGCCTGCAGGGCAGGGCGCCGGAGGTGATACTGGCGGATTTCCACCTCGATCACGGCGTGCTCGGCTGCCAGGTGATCCAGCAGCTGCGCGAGGCGTTCGCCCGGCCGATTCCGGCGCTAATCATCAGCGCCGACCGCAGCGACGCCTGCCGCCGCGACCTGCAGGCGCTGGGCGCGCCGCTGCTGAACAAGCCGGTCAAGCCGGGCAAGCTGCGTGCGGTGCTCAGCCAGTTGCTGCAGGAAGTGTGAGCGGGTGCAGATTTTCGGGGTGAACCCGGACGCCTGCCATACTGTCTATTGGCTACCTAGCCGTCTCAGGAGACAACCACAATGACAATGTCCATGCACCCCGTTCTGCGCCGTCTGGCGTTCTTCACCGCATTGCTGCACCTGCTGCTGGTGGTGCAGATACCCGTCGCCAATGCGGCCATGATCGGCACCCACGAGGTGCTCGCCGAACAGCAGCACCAGGTGGATCAGGCGCAATTGATGGCCATGCTCGACGACGAGCAGGTCAAGGACAAACTGGTGGCCATGGGCGTCGAGCGCGAGCAGGTGGAGTCGCGTATCGCCAGCCTAACCCCGGCCGAGCTGGCGCAGTTCAACCAGCAGCTGGATCAGGCGCCCGCCGGTGCCGGCGTGGTCGGCATCATCGTGCTGTTCCTGGTGATCTTCATCATCACTGATATGCTGTGCGCCACCAACATCTTCAATTTCGTCAAATGCATCAATCGCTGATTCGCCTCGCCTGTATCGCTTCAGTCGTTCTACTCACAGCCTGCGCTCGGTCTCCGCTGTTATCGCCGGAGGCCGAGCGTTTGCCTGAGCGGGTCGAGCTGAGCGATGTGCCGTTCTTCCCGCAGGACGCCTACCAGTGCGGGCCGGCGGCGTTGGCCACCATGCTCAACCAGCGCGGCGTGCTGACCACCCCTGGCGTGCTCAAGGACAAGGTCTACCTGCCCGGTCGCGAAGGCAGTCTGCAGGTGGAGATGGTTGCCGCCGCACGCAGCCACGACATGCTGGTGTATCCGCTGCAGCCGCGTCTGGAGGCGCTGTTGGCCGAGGTGGCCGCCGGCAATCCGGTGCTGGTGCTGCAGAACCTGGCGTTCGACTTCTACCCGCAATGGCACTTCGCCGTGGTGGTCGGCTACGACCGTCGCGAGCGCACGCTGATCCTGCGCTCCGGCACCACGCGGCGCCTGGTGGATGATTTCGCCAGCTTCGACCAGAGCTGGGCGCGCGGCGGGCGCTGGGCGGTGCTGGCCTTGCCGCCGGAGCAATTGCCGGCGCAGGCCGACATGCGCGCCTGGCTCAAGGCCGCCAGCGATCTGGAGCAGACCGGGCGCAAGATGGCGGCGCAGCGTGCCTATCGACGCGCCACCCAGGCCTGGCCGGAGCAGGCGCTGAGCTGGTTCGCTCTGGCCAACAGCCGCTATGCCGAAGGTGATCGCCAAGGCGCCGAGCAGGCGCTGCGCGCCAGCCTGCAACGCGAGCCGGATTTCGCCGCCGGCTGGTTCAATCTGGCCCAGTTGCTCGGCGAGCAAGGCTGCGGTGAACGTGCGCAGCAGGCCCAGGCCTGCGCGCGGCGCCTGGCCCCGGAGGATGCGCGCTTTGCCGCGCCGCTGAAGGCGAGCGTCGCAACGGGTCAATGTCAGGCCTTGCCGGCCTGTCCATAAGGCAAACGAAAACGGCGCCCAAGGGCGCCGTTTTTGTTCCTGCGGTCGTTACACGCCCAGCTTGTCGCGCAGGGTGTAGTACCAGGCGCCGAGGGCGCTGAACGGTACCTGGAACATCCGCCCGCCGGGGAAGGGGTAGTGCGGCAGGTTGGCGAAGGCGTCGAAACGCTCGGCCTGGCCGCGCAGCGCCTCAGCCAGCACCTTGCCGGCCAGGTGGGTGTAGGTCACGCCATGGCCGCTGCAACCCTGCGAATAGTAGATGTTGTCGCCGAGGCGGCCGACCTGGGGCAGGCGCGACAGGGTCAGCAGGAAGTTGCCGGTCCAGGCGAAGTCGATCTTCACGTTCTTCAGCTGGGGGAAGGTCTTGAGCATCTTCGGCCGGATGATCGCCTCGATATTGGCCGGGTCGCGCGCGCCGTAGACCACGCCGCCGCCGAAGATCAGGCGCTTGTCGCCGGACAGGCGATAGTAGTCGAGCAGGTAGTTGCAGTCCTCGACGCAGTAATCCTGCGGCAACAGGCTGGCGGCCAGTTCGTCGGACAGCGGCTCGGTGGTGATCACCTGGGTGCCGCAGGGCATCGACTTGGCCGACAGCTCCGGCATCAGATTGCCGAGGTAGGCGTTGCCCGCCACCACCACGAACTTGGCCTTGATCCGCCCTTCGGGGGTGTGCACCACCGGGTTGGCGCCGCGGTCGATGCGGGTGGCCGGGGATTGCTCGTAGATCACCCCGCCGAGCGACTCCACCGCGGCGGCCTCGCCCAGGGCCAGGTTCAGCGGATGGATATGGCCGCCGCTCATGTCGAGCATGCCGCCGACATAGTTGTCGGTGGCCACCACCTCGCGGATGCGCTTGGCGTCCATCAGTTCCAGCTGGGTATGGCCGTAGCGCTCCCACAGCTTCTTCTGCGCTTCCAGGTGGCCCATCTGCTTGTCGGTGAGCGCGGCGAACACGCCGCCGTCCTTGAGGTCGCACTGGATGTCGTACTTGGCGATGCGCTCACGGATGATGCGCCCGCCCTCGAAGGCCATCTGCCCGAGCAGTTGCGCCTGCTTGGGGCCGACGCTGCGCTCGATCACGTCGATGTCGCGGCTGTAGCTGTTGACGATCTGTCCGCCGTTGCGCCCGGAGGCACCGAAGCCGACCTTGGCCGCCTCGACGATGCTCACTTTGAAGCCGTTCTCCAGCAGGAACAGCGCGGTGGACAGGCCGGTGTAGCCGGCGCCGACGATGCAGACGTCCGTTTCCACGTCACCTTGCAGGGCAGGGCGCTGGGGAACGGGGTTGGCAGAAGCGGCGTAGTAGGATTGTGGGTATGCCGTGTGCGCCATTTTGAACCTCTGTTCTTTATTTTTTACGAATGAGCCGATCCTACCTGAGTTGAAAATGCCCGGCTAGTGCCTGTGCAAAATATTCAACGAGCCTGGCTGAAATAAAAAATTTGGCCTATTTCAGTGAGTTAGCGAAAAAACCTGTTGACGGCCAAAAACTTCTGCGTAGAATGCGCACCCATCGAAGGCACATAGCTCAGTTGGTTAGAGCACCACCTTGACATGGTGGGGGTCGTTGGTTCGAGTCCAATTGTGCCTACCAAATCGATAAAAAGGGGTCGTTGATACGACCCCTTTTTTGTTGCTCGTCATTCGTGGCGGCAAAAACTTCCGGGAATTCCGCTCGGATATTGTCTGTGGTTGCTTGTCAGGGTTCAGGCTTTCTGAAAGCATCCGCACTCTTTACTTCCAGTGACTCTGGTTCGGTTCTGGTTGGCCCTTGGGGCTCCTGCCATCGTTCGGCAGGTATACCGCCGGATCGCTTCCTGGCTCATCCCAACCCACGTGACCTTTGGTAGGGGTCACCACTAGGAGAGGAGGCGCCATGCCCATCATTACTCTTCCCGACGGCAGTCAGCGTTCGTTCGATCATCCGGTTTCCGTGCTGGAGGTCGCCCAGTCCATTGGTGCGGGCCTGGCCAAGGCCACCCTGGCCGGTAAGGTCAATGGTCGCCAGGTCGATGCTTGCGACCTGATCGAGGCTGACGCGACCCTGCAGATCATCACGCCGAAGGACGAAGAGGGGCTGGAGATCATCCGCCACTCCTGCGCTCACCTGGTTGGGCATGCGGTCAAGCAGCTCTATCCGAACGCCAAGATGGTGATCGGTCCGGTCATCGATGAAGGCTTCTATTACGACATTGCCATTGACCGTCCTTTCACCCCGGAAGACATGGCGGCCATCGAAAAGCGTATGGCTGAGCTGATCGACAAGGACTACGACGTCATCAAGAAGATGACGCCGCGTGCCGAGGTCGTCGAGCTGTTCAGGGCGCGCGGCGAGGAATACAAGCTGCGCCTGATCGACGATATGCCGGACGAGCAGGCCATGGGGCTGTACTTCCATGAGGAGTACGTCGACATGTGCCGCGGTCCGCACGTCCCCAACACCCGTTTCCTCAAGGCGTTCAAGCTGACCCGTATTTCCGGTGCCTACTGGCGCGGTGATTCGAAGAATGAGCAGCTGCAGCGCATCTATGGCACCGCCTGGGCGGACAAGAAGCAGCTGGCGGCCTATATCCAGCGCATCGAAGAAGCCGAGAAGCGCGATCACCGCAAGATCGGCAAGCGCCTGGACCTGTTCCATACCCAGGAAGAGGCGCCGGGCATGGTGTTCTGGCATCCCAATGGCTGGACCCTGTACCAAGTGCTCGAACAGTACATGCGTCAGGTGCAGCGCGAGCATGGTTACCTGGAGATCAAGACGCCGCAGGTAGTCGATCGCAGCCTGTGGGAGAAGTCCGGGCACTGGGCCAACTACGCCGAGAACATGTTCACCACCGAATCGGAAAGCCGCGATTACGCGATCAAGCCGATGAACTGCCCGTGCCACGTACAGGTATTCAATCAGGGGCTGAAGAGCTATCGCGAGCTGCCGATGCGCCTGGCCGAGTTCGGTGCCTGCCACCGCAACGAGCCGTCCGGGGCGCTGCACGGCATCATGCGCGTGCGCGGCTTCACTCAGGATGACGCGCACATCTTCTGCACCGAAGAGCAGATGCAGGCCGAATCCGCCGACTTCATCAAGCTGACCCAGGCGGTCTACGCCGACTTCGGTTTCACCGACATCCAGCTCAAGCTGTCCACTCGTCCGGAAAAGCGCGTGGGTTCCGACGAGCTGTGGGATCGCGCCGAGGCGGCCCTGGCGGCGGCGCTCGACAGTGCCGGGCTGGCCTATGACCTGCAGCCGGGCGAGGGCGCCTTCTACGGGCCGAAGATCGAGTTCTCGCTGAAGGATTGCCTGGGGCGCGTGTGGCAGTGCGGTACTCTGCAGCTGGACTTCAATCTGCCGGTGCGCCTGGGCGCGGAGTACGTTTCCGAGGACAACAACCGCAAGCATCCGGTCATGCTGCACCGGGCGATCCTCGGTTCCTTCGAGCGCTTCATCGGCATCCTCATCGAGCACTACGAAGGGGCGTTCCCGGCCTGGCTGGCGCCGACCCAGGCGGTGATCATGAATATCACTGACAAGCAGGCCGATTTTGCCCGCGAAGCAGAGAAAACTCTCAACCAAAGCGGTTTTCGTGCCAGGGCTGACTTGAGAAACGAAAAGATCGGCTTTAAAATCCGCGAGCATACCTTGCTCAAGGTTCCCTATCTCTTGGTTATTGGAGATCGGGAGGTTGAGACACGATCCGTTGCTGTGCGCACCCGTGAAGGCGTCGATCTGGGCTCCATGCCCCTCGAGCAGTTCGCCGCGCAATTGCAGCAAGCGGTTTCCCGGCGTGGTCGCCAAGATTCGGAGTAATAACTATTAAGCGTGAAATGAGACAGGATAAGCGGGCCGCTCCCAAGGCGCCGATCAACGAGAACATCACCGCACGTGAGGTTCGCCTGATTGGTGCGGACGGCGAGCAGGTTGGTATTGTTTCGATTGATGAGGCATTGCGCGTGGCTGAAGAAGCCAAGCTGGATCTGGTAGAGATCTCCGCTGACGCAGTCCCGCCGGTTTGCCGCATCATGGACTACGGCAAGCACCTGTTCGAAAAGAAAAAGCAGGCTGCTATTGCGAAGAAGAATCAGCACCAGCAACAGATCAAAGAGATCAAGTTTCGTCCAGGGACGGAAGAAGGGGATTACCAGGTAAAACTACGCAACCTGGTACGTTTCCTTGAAGATGGGGACAAGGCCAAGGTATCGCTACGATTCCGCGGCCGTGAGATGGCCCACCAGGAACTGGGCATGGAGCTGTTGAAGCGGGTCGAAGCCGACCTCGCCGAACTCGGCACCGTTGAACAGCATCCTAAGCTGGAAGGACGCCAGCTGATGATGGTCATCGCTCCCAAGAAGCGTAAATAACCTCCCGGGCACTGGCAGGCCTGATGGTTATCAGTTGTTAATGAATGCGGAGTACCAAACATGCCAAAGATGAAAACCAAGAGCGGCGCTGCAAAGCGCTTCCTGAAGACTGCTTCGGGCTTCAAGCACAAGCACGCTTTCAAGAGCCACATCCTGACCAAGATGTCCACCAAACGTAAGCGTCAGCTGCGCGGCAGCTCGCTGATCGGCCCGTCGGACAAAGCTAAAGTCGAGCGCATGCTGCGCGTTCGTTAATCGGTCAAGATATTTAGAGGTAATTACTCATGGCTCGTGTTAAGCGTGGCGTTATCGCTCGTGCTCGTCACAAAAAAATCCTGAAGCTCGCCAAGGGCTACTACGGTGCGCGTTCGCGCGTGTTCCGCGTCGCCAAGCAGGCGGTGATCAAGGCAGGCCAATACGCCTACCGCGACCGTCGTCAGCGCAAGCGTCAGTTCCGTGCTCTGTGGATCGCCCGTATCAACGCCGGTGCTCGCGTCAACGGTCTGTCCTACAGCCGTCTGATCGCTGGCCTGAAAAAGGCGTCGATCGAAATCGACCGTAAGGTCCTGGCCGATTTGGCAGTGAACGAAAAAGCGGCGTTTGCTGCGATTGTCGAGAAAGCTAAGGCCGTTCTGGCTTAAGTCCCCCGACAATCACCGGGCTTGCCCGGTGGCAACGTCAAAGATAGGGGAAGAGCCTTCAAGCTCTTCCCCTATTTCGTATCTGGAGTCCGTACATGGAAAACCTGGATGCATTGGTCTCGCAAGCGCTAGAGGCCGTGCAAAACACCGCAGACGTCAACGCCCTGGAACAACTCCGGGTTCAGTATCTCGGCAAGAAGGGCGAGCTGACCGCCCTGATGCAGACCCTGGGCAAGCTGTCGGCCGAGGAGCGTCCGCAGGCTGGCGCCCTGATCAACGCCGCCAAGAACCAGGTTCAGGACGCCCTGAACGCCCGCAAATCCGTGCTTGAGCAGGCCCTGCTCGCCGAGAAGCTGGCGTCCGAGCGCATCGACGTGACCCTGCCGGGCCGCGGCCAGGCTTCTGGCGGCCTGCACCCGGTCACCCGTACCCTCGAGCGTGTCGAGCAGTTCTTCACCCATATCGGCTACAACGTCGCCGAGGGCCCGGAAGTCGAAGACGATTACCACAACTTCGAAGCCCTCAACATCCCCGGCCACCATCCGGCGCGGGCGATGCACGACACCTTCTATTTCAACGCCAACATGCTGCTGCGCACCCACACCTCGCCGGTGCAGGTGCGCACCATGGAGTCGCAGCAGCCGCCGATCCGCATCGTCTGCCCCGGCCGCGTCTATCGCTGCGACTCCGATATCACCCACTCGCCGATGTTCCACCAGGTCGAAGGCCTGCTGGTCGACGAGGGCATCAGCTTCGCCGACCTCAAGGGCACCATCGAGGAGTTCCTCCGGGTGTTCTTCGAGAAGCCGCTGGGCGTGCGTTTCCGTCCGTCCTTCTTCCCCTTCACCGAGCCCTCGGCCGAAGTCGACATGCAGTGCGTGATGTGCTCGGGCAAGGGCTGTCGCGTGTGCAAGCAGACCGGCTGGCTGGAAGTGATGGGCTGCGGCATGGTGCATCCGGACGTGCTGCGCATGAGCGGCATCGATCCGGAGAAATACTCCGGCTTCGCCTTCGGCATGGGCGTCGAGCGCCTGGCCATGCTGCGTTATGGCGTCAATGACTTGCGCCTGTTCTTCGATAACGACCTGCGGTTTCTGGCGCAATTTCGCTAGTACCGCCTTCGTCATCGAATTCGTTTAAGGAGAACAGACAGTATGAAATTCAGTGAACAGTGGCTGCGCAGCTGGGTGAACCCGGACGTCTCGCGCGACGAGCTGGTGGCCCGCCTGTCCATGGTCGGCCTGGAAGTGGACGCGGTGATCCCGGTCGCCGGCCAGTTCAGCGGCGTGGTGGTGGGCGAGATCCTCAGCGCCGAGCAGCACCCGGACGCCGACAAGCTGCGTGTGTGCCAGGTCAGCAACGGCAGCGCCAACTTCCAGGTGGTTTGCGGTGCGCCCAACGCCCGTGCCGGCATCAAGATTCCCTTCGCCATGATCGGCGCCGAACTGCCGGGCGACTTCAAGATCAAGCAAGCCAAGCTGCGCGGCGTGGAGTCCCAGGGCATGCTCTGCTCGGCCTCCGAACTGCAGATCAGCGACGACAACAGCGGCCTGATGGAGCTGGCGGCGGATGCTCCGGTCGGCCAGGACATTCGCGCCTACCTGGGCCTGGACGATGCCAGCATCGAAATCGGCCTGACCCCCAACCGCGGCGACTGCCTGTCGCTGGCCGGCCTGGCACGCGAAGTCGGCGCCATCTACGCCGCCCCGGTAACAGCAGTCTCCGTCACCCCGGTCGCCGCTGCCCATGACGAAGTGCGTCCGGTTGAAGTGCTGGCGCCCAAGGCCTGCCCGCGCTACCTGGGTCGTGTCATTCGCAACGTTGACCTGTCCAAGCCGACCCCGCTGTGGATGGTCGAGCGCCTGCGCCGTTCCGACATCCGCAGCATCGACGCCGCCGTCGACATCACCAACTACGTGATGCTCGAGCTTGGCCAGCCGATGCACGCCTTCGACCTCGCCGAGATCAACGGCGGCATTCGCGTGCGCATGGCCGAAGAGGGCGAGAAGCTGGTCCTGCTGGATGGCCAGGAAGTCAGCCTGCGCGCCGACACCCTGGTGATCGCCGACCACGAGCGCGCCCTGGCCATTGCCGGCGTGATGGGCGGCGAGCACAGCGGTGTGAGCGGCAAGACCCGCGATCTGTTCCTCGAGAGCGCCTTCTTCGACAACATCGCCGTGGCCGGCAAGGCGCGCTCCTATGGCCTGCACACCGATTCCTCGCATCGCTTCGAGCGCGGCGTCGACTCGCAGCTGGCGCGCAGCGCCATGGAGCGCGCCACTGCGCTGCTGCTGGAGATCGTCGGCGGGGACGCCGGCCCGATCATCGAAGTGGCCAGTGCGGCCGACCTGCCAAACGTCGCGCCGATCACTCTGCGCGCCGAGCGCATCAGCCAGATGCTTGGCCTGGACATGGACGGCGCCGAAGTCGAGCGCCTGCTCAGCGCGCTGGGCCTGGGCGTGACCGCCGAGGGCGCCGGTCAGTGGCAGGTCAGCGTGCCGAGCCACCGCTTCGATATCAGCCTGGAAGTGGACCTGATCGAAGAGCTGGGTCGTCTGTACGGTTACAACCGCCTGCCGGTGCGTTACCCGCAGGCGCGCTTGGCCCCGCAGGCCAAGGCCGAAGCCCGTGCCGAGCTGCCGGCCCTGCGTCGCCTGCTGGTGGCGCGCGGTTACCAGGAAGCCATCACCTACAGCTTCATAGATCCCAAGCTGTTCGAGCTGTTCAACCCAGGCGTCGTCCCGCTGCAACTGGCCAACCCGATCTCCGCCGATATGGCCGCCATGCGCTCCTCGCTGTGGCCGGGCCTGGTCAAGGCGCTGGAGCACAACCTCAATCGCCAGCAGTCGCGCGTGCGTCTGTTCGAGAGCGGTCTGCGTTTCGTCGGCCAGCTCGAAGGTCTCAAGCAGGAAGCCATGCTGGGCGGCGTGATCAGTGGCGGCCGTCTGCCGGAAGGCTGGGCCAATGGCCGGGAGAGTGTGGACTTCTACGATCTGAAGGCCGATGTCGAGGCGCTGCTGGGTTGTGCCGGCGCTGCCGATGCCTTCAGCTTCGTGCCGGGCGAGCATCCGGCGCTGCACCCGGGTCAGACCGCGCGCATCGAGCGGGAGGGGCGTCTGGTCGGTTTCATCGGTGCCCTGCATCCGGAACTGGCCAAGACCCTCGGTCTGGATCAGCCGGTGTTCCTCTTCGAGTTGCTGTTGGCCGAAGTGGCGGTCGGGCGCATGCCGGTGTTCAGCGAGCTGTCGCGCTTCCCCGAAGTACGCCGCGACCTGGCACTGCTGGTCGATCGCGAACAGCCGGCCGAGGCCGTGCTCGCCGCCATTCGCGAGGCGGCGGGCGAGTGGCTGACAGACCTCAAGCTATTTGACGTCTATCACGGTAAAGGCATTGATCCGCTTAGAAAAAGCCTGGCAGTCGGCTTGACCTGGCAGCATCCATCGCGCACTCTTAATGACGATGAGGTGAGTACTACTACGCAAAATATCCTCACCTGCCTCGAACAAAGGTTCAACGCCACGTTAAGGAAGTAGCGTATGGGGGCTCTGACGAAAGCTGAAATGGCGGAACGTCTGTACGAAGAGCTCGGCCTGAACAAACGGGAAGCCAAGGAGCTGGTGGAGCTGTTTTTTGAAGAGATCCGCCAGGCTCTGGAGCTGAACGAACAGGTCAAGCTTTCCGGGTTCGGTAACTTCGACTTGCGCGACAAGCGCCAGCGACCCGGCCGCAACCCGAAAACAGGAGAGGAGATCCCGATCACGGCTCGCCGTGTGGTCACCTTTCGTCCAGGGCAAAAACTGAAGGCCAGGGTCGAGGCATATGCTGGAACCAAGTCATAACGACGAGCTACCGGCGATACCCGGCAAGCGCTACTTCACCATCGGCGAAGTCAGCGAGCTCTGCGCGGTCAAGCCCCATGTCCTGCGTTATTGGGAACAGGAGTTTCCACAACTCAATCCGGTCAAGCGGCGGGGTAACCGCCGTTACTACCAGCGCCAGGACGTGCTGATGATCCGGCAGATTCGCGCGTTGCTCTACGATCAGGGCTTCACCATCGGCGGGGCGCGTCAGCGCCTCTCCGGCGACGAGGCCAAGGACGACACCACCCAGTATCGTCAGCTGATCAAGCAGATGATCGTCGAGCTCGAGGACGTGTTGCACGTCCTGCGGAAATAGGGCAAAAGAAAAAGTTGCCTTAATTCAAAAGCTTAATGTATAGTTCTTCCCGCTTTCGGTAACACGTAAGCATCGTCGGGGCGTAGCGCAGCCCGGTAGCGCACTTGCATGGGGTGCAAGGGGTCGAGTGTTCGAATCACTCCGTCCCGACCAAAAAACCCTAGAAAATCCAACCACTTAGCGGTGGTTGGATTTTTTTATGCCCGATGGTTTTGTTGCGATTCCAGGAAAATGGCTTTCTGGTTGCCAATTGGTTGCCAATTGAGATTGGCTTATCCATGATGTCTTTTTGGCTATTTGGTCACAAAAGCCGAGCCCAAGGTCTCATGTTGGTAGTGCAAGGTGAATAGCCAGAGCCTGAGGGCCCAATTTTTGTTGGGGAGCTTGAATAATGCTTGGATTGACTTTACGGGAAGAGTTTCGAGGCAAGCGCCTCAAAGGGACAGCAATCGAGCTCTCCAACGACGCAAATACTGGTGCGACGCAAATTGCCGCACAGCAGTTTCTTGAGATCACCTATCCGACCCATGACCTGTTAAAGGGCATTGAGGCCGTAGGCCCTAACCAGGGGCGTCCGGTGGTAGTGATCGGGGAGCGTGGTCTGGGTAAGTCCCACTTGATGGCTGCTCTTTATCACGCCGTTAACGATCCAGTATCGACTGGGGCCTGGCTAAACGGATGGGCTGCCACGCTAGGTGATGCCCATGTCAGTCAGATCGCTTTGCGCAATGGAATGTTGGTCATTGGCGAGAGCCTTCACCGCCAGCGCTACAAATTTTTGTGGGATTTGTTGTTCGAGCGCCATCCTCGCGGCGAATTCATCAAAGGTAAGTGGGAGGGTATGGGGGCGGCCAAGACCGATATCCCATCTGACAAACTCATCGTTGAGCTCCTAGAGCACACGCCAACAATGTTGCTGCTGGATGAATTCCAGACCTGGTACGACGGCCTGACAAATACTAAGCAGTACCCATGGAAGAACTGGGCGTTTAACTTCATCCAGATCCTTTCGGAGATTGCCAAAGAGCGGCCAGATTTGTTGGTGCTCGTGATCTCCGTCCGTAATGGTGGCAGCGATGCCTACCAGCAGGTACACCGCGTTAATCCTGTAGCCATTGACTTCAAAGCGGGGGGCAATGCTGAGCGCATCCAGCAGGATCGGCGGCGAATGTTGCTGCACCGTTTGTTCGACAACCGTCTTCAGATAGCTGACGGCACTATTGAGTCATTGGTCGCCCAGCACGTCTCAGAATACTTCCGCCTGCTTGATGTGCCGCCGGCCGAGCAGGAGCGCAAACGCCGCGAATTCACCGAGTCTTGGCCTTATGCACCACACCTGTTGCGTCTGCTGGAGGAACAGGTGCTGATAGCCACTGACGCGCAGGAAACGCGCGACATGATTCGTATCCTGGCCAACCTTTACAAGAGCCGTGGCGAAGCAGTGCCTGTGCTCACCGCCGCCGACTTCCGGCTGGATGACGATGCCTCGGGCATTGGCGCGCTGTTGGACTCGGTGTCCAACGAGCACCATCGCACCCTGCGAGAAAAGGCACAGCACAACATCATCTCGGTAACCGAGGCAGTGTACGACCATGCAGATCTTGCGCCGCACTTGCAAGAGATTGTGGGCGCACTGTGGCTGCGGTCGATTGCCGTTGGCAATCTTGCCGGGGCCGATCCAGCCACGCTGCAGGTTGACATCACGCGTAGCAAGCCGGTAGACGGTAATGCCTTCCAGGTTGAACTGGCGACGATTATTGAGAACAGCTTCAACATCCATCAGGACGGCCCACGCCTGGTCTTCCGTGAGGAAGAAAACCCACGGGCCAAATTGATGGCTTGTGCCCGTAACGACAAACTGTTCACCGATGGCTCTGATCAGGCGCAGCTGGCCAAGCAGATTCGCTACGTAATCGGCGGCAGCGACGAGGTCGCAATAAACTTCCGTGTAATTGCATTGCCGAGATCCTGGCAGACAGACCCATGGACACCACTTGACGAAGCCGAGCAGCCTGAGCGCTGGGATGACCGTCTGCCCGTCCTGGTACTACCGGAAGAGCCGGAAAAAATTGATCAGGCACTTGGCCGCTGGCTCAAAGATCACCTGCAAAAGCGTCGTAACACCATTCGCTTCCTGCTGCCCAGATCTGGTTCCACCAATGCATTCCTGGATCGAGATCTGCTCATCCTCGCACGCGCTGAAATGAAGGCGCAGGAGTGGAGCGGCCAGAGCCCGGAATACAAAAAACTGCACAAAGAGTTCGAAGGCACCCTGCGTGAAAACCTTAAGAGGCGCTTCGACCGTTTCGCTGTACTGCACCGCTATGATCACCAGAGCCCACTGCAATCCCTTTTCAGTGTCGAGCATCTGAAAAAGCAAGGAGCACAAATCCCCGAAGGTATCGAGGAAACGCTGACCAACGATCTTTTCGTGCCTGAAGACTTCGAAGACCTCGTGCTCGAGGCCGCCTCGGAAAATGCGCCCCTTGGCAAGCTACTGCGCGAGCTGCAGGAACCCCGCCCGGCTGGCCAGGACTGCATCCCCTGGCTGGGTGAAACCACCATGAAGGAGCGCATCCTGCGCCTATGCGCACGCGGCAAGATCGCCATCAACCTGCGTAATTTGGAGCATCTGCAAACCCACGCAGGCGAAGACGAGGAATCGGCGTGGCGGCGCTTGCGGCCCAAACTGTCCTACACCGGGCGTCAACTGGATGAAGTTTTCCTCATGGAGCCCTCGGCCGTGCCCGCTACCGGTGGCACTACGCCACAGGTGCCGCAATTACCCGCAGCTGGAACCGGAGGCGACATCTTTGGGGGGGGCACCGCTTCCGGTGTACAAGAACCGCACCCCGGTACTTCGCCCGAGCCAGCCCCAGCACCTGGCGAAATCTTCGGTGGTACTGGCAGTACTACCAAACTGCGCATCCCGCTCTCCAACCCGCCAACCTCGCCGCTCAACCTGATCGGCAAGCTTGAAGGATGGGGCATTGGCCCAGCCACGCCCGTGGCAGAGGTCTCGATCAGAGTGTCTGCTGGTCAAAGCACGCAGATTACCGGTGCTCAGCTCAAGGAACTGCTCAAGAAGTTGCCAGACGGAATGACTTTCGAGCTGAGTCTTGAGAAGGAGGACAGCTGATGGCACTCGATGCAGCAATATTGCAGCGCCTAACTCAAGGTTCCGCATCGGATGCGTGGCAATTCATTATTGAGCGCACGCTTGATATCGCTTCACGACCATTGGCCGAGGGCAACGCACCGGGCGAGGTCGTCAAGCGCGACCGAGAGATCGGAGAGCTTGATCTGTTTCTCGCTTCCAGTGGTTGGGATCTGTGGCAGTGTTTCGGTCAACCCGAGATCAGCGCTGTCGAGCGCACTTCCGATCGTCTAGCTCGTTGGTGGGCCGAGCCGAGCTATGGCAATAACGCAGCCCGTGCTGTGCTGGTTCTGGATGCCTTGAGCTTGCGGGAGCTGCCTTGGTTGCTGCAGGGCGCCAAAGAGCGCGGTTTTACTCTGCAAGGTGTTACAGCTACCGCCTCTGAGTTGCCTAGTGAAACCAACCAATTCGCCCGTGCACTGGGCTTGGCAAGTCGCAGTCAATTGCAGGCCAACGGAGGTGGCTTAGCTCACAAGCTGCAACCGGCTCAGACCGAGACCATCGATCTACCTTGGAAGGACTGTGAAAGTCTGGTTCTCAGTGCGTCCGGGGCGAAGAACTGGGTGTTCTGGCATCACTGGCCGGATGCCAAGCTGCATGACTATGGCGCAGGCCAGGGGCTTGAGCTGCTGACCAAGGACGCAGCGCAGCAGCTTTCCAGCGAGGACTTTTGGGCCTTTGTTGAGCGCCTGGCTACTGGGCGGCGCTTGGTCATTACCTCGGATCACGGCTACGCCGCCACGGGTTACTTCCCCGATGCCGATGGTGAGGTCGCCGCCCACCTCAAACAGACTTTTTCCAGCGGGCGTAGTAATGCTGGTAATGGTGACCCTGGCCCCTTCGTTCCTCCGGTTGCTTTGCAAATTCAGAGTCCTCACGGGGCTCATTTGTTGGCTATGGGACGAAGAAAATGGCGTAGCCAAGGCGGTTACCCGACTCTGACGCACGGAGGCCTCTCGCTGTTGGAGGTGTTGTCGCCATTTGTTGAGCTGACCAAATAGGCGGGCACGATATGGCGGTAGCAGATTTGCCTGACGAGCTCTTCAACGAAATACAGGGCGCTTTTCGTAAAGCTCCGGTGCTCCTTGTCGGGTCTGGATTCTCTTGCGGCTATGGCCTTCCTGGTATGGGAGCTCTGGCAGAGCACTTGCAAATACCGTTGACGACGTGCTGACCACAGATGAAGCAAAAAATATCTGGAGGGGCTGATGGAGGTGCTACCGACGTTGGATGTGGGCGAGGCTGTGGTGGTGGGCGATGCCACCCTGCTGTCGACTCGTATCAAGATGTCGAAGCCCAAGCACGAACCACGTAGTGCAACGATCCGCTTCTGGACCCGTTGGGCCGCCCCAACGGCACAAGTCGATCTGGTTGCCGCCGTAGAAAACATGCGCCACCAGTCCCGCGCACAAGAAGATTAAGGAAATTTGAATGGCCACTAAAAAAGAACTACTCGCGCAGGAAGTCGCCAAGGCTGTTGGGGCAGGTAAGGCGGTTGCGCTTGAGACCGTCGACTTCAACGATCCGAATCGTCCCAAGACTTGCCTGGAGGTGGACTTCCCGATCCTGCCCGTCAATCAGGTGGCGATCATCGAGGGTAATGCGGGCAAGCCGATTTACCAGATGTCGAAGTGGTGGGCGCGTCGTCGTTCCAGTGTTTTCCGCTCCATGCTGCTCGCAGCGGCGACCAAGGCCCCAGAAGACAAATCGCACGCAGCCAAGCTGGTTTGGGAAAACTACTACGCGAACCACCAGAAAAAAGGTGCGTTTAAGAACCTGAAGGTGGCCGATATCTTCATGGGCGGCGGCACCACGCTGGTTGAAGGCTCACGTCTCGGCATGCAGATGGTTGGTAACGACCTGAATCCGGTCGCCTGGTTCGTGGTCAAGCAAGAGCTGGCCAACGTCGATTTGGAGGAAGTAAAGCGCCTTCTCGCCGATATCGAGGCTGAGGTCAAGCCGCAGATCATGCCGTACTACTACTGCGACGGCCCAGAAGGTGAAAAAGGTACGTGGACGCACCTACCAACCCAGAAGGTAATGCCAGCTGATTTCGACCCACTGACTATTCCCCGCAACGAGCGCAAGGACTACCACTACGAAGGCCCGGAGATCATCTACACCTTTTGGGCCAAGCACGGCCCTTGTCAGGTGACCGGCTGCGGCCACCGAACGCCAATCATGACCAGCCCTGTGATGGCGGTGAAGGCCCTCACCGTCAAGCACTGGGAGCACGCTTGCGGCAAATGTGGGGGACAGTTCCATATTGAAGCTGACGCAGCGCGAATGGCTGCTGATGTACCGCTATTCGTGGCGCCTACGGAGCAGCCCTATGCGGTGCTTGATCCTGTATCGGGCGTTACCTGTCCTCACTGCGGAGATATTGCAGCAGCCAATATCCACCCCAAAGACGGATTGGCTATTGCCGGCTCACGCGGCCAGATCAAGCTGGGTAAGGGTAAGAACAAGAAGGTTGAATTGAGTCTGCTGGTGCATCCGCAATGGTTGGCCGGTTCACCCAGGCAGGATGAGAATAACCACGTCTATGGTGGCTCACTCCAGGATGACCTGGCCGCGACCTCGCGCTGGGGCAGGGTGCGTGCCTCCAAGATTCGCTTGTTGGAGGTTCGTGGAACATTGCCGGAGGAGGTGACCTGCCCGGAAACCAAGGTCACTTTTTCCCCCGAAAATGGCACGGTTCCAAAAAAATCCCACTACGCTTGCGCAGCCTGCGGCACTGTGCAGGATGTATTGACCACCATCAAGGCTACCGGCAAAACCGGCCCGATGGCTGGTTACGCGGTTCATGGTTACGCGCCCGGGCGCGATGAGGCGGGTAAGCCCTACAGCGGTCGCTTTTTTGCTGCCTATGACCAGACATACACCCAGCAGTATGAAGCGGCGTTCGTGGAGTGGGAGGCACGTAAGGAGGGTGACTTAAAAGATTACTGGCCACGCTCTGAGCTTCCTTACGGCTTCATGACGCACATGAACAACGGGGGGCTACCAAATCATGGTTTCACGCATTGGTGGACGATGTTCAATCCACGCCAGTTGCTGGTACATGCGCAACTACTCAAGGCAATTGTTGAAAACGGTGACTATGACTGGACGGTGAGGGAGTTTGTGCTCGGGGCTTTTCAGCAATATTTGCGCAATCAAAGCCTGTTCACTTTATGGAATGTTCAGGGTGACAAGCTCGAACCACAGTTTGCGAATAACAACTATCACCCGAAATCGACTGTAGTTGAAAACTGTGTTTTTCCAGCATTGGGGCGTGGCAACTGGGCCTCAAGCTCCGAAGGTATTATTGAAGGCCGCGAATGGGCGATTCAGCCCTGGGAAGCCGTAAGCACCGAAGCATTGACGCGTCGCGAGCCACTGCTGGCGAAGCAGTTGAGCGGAAAGAGCGAAAAGGTCTTTCCCGGCGACCCTGTGCTGGACGTGGCGGTGCATCAAGGTTCGTCCACCGATCTTGCCCAGTTGGAGAGTGGCAGCCTAGATTTGGTTATCACTGATCCGCCTTTTGGTGGCTTGCTCCACTACTCAGAACTAGCAGACTTTTTCTATGTCTGGCTGCGCTTGGTTCTGAAGAGCAAGTACCCAGCAATTTTCGGCGGAGAGTACACTCCCAAATCGCTGGAGGCTGTGGCCAACCGAGCTAGGGAACCGGAAGACCCAGATGGCTTTTATCAGCGACTCCTGACCCAATGTTGGTGCGAGGCACATCGCCTTTTGAAGCCAGGCGGCATCCTGGCCTTCACTTTTCACCATAGCGCGGATGAGCCTTGGGTGGCGGTGCTGGAATCGCTGTTTGATGCTGGGTTCTACCTCGAAGCAACGTACCCCATTCGCTCCGATGAAACAAAGGGTGATGGGGCGAAGCCTGGAACCTTTGGCTCACAAACCATCGAATACGACATCATTCACGTCTGCCGCAAGCGTACCGAAGAGCCCAAGCCGGTTAGCTGGGGTCGGATGCGCCGTGAGGTGATGGCGGATGTGCGCCAACTGCAGGCAATGCTGGAAAACCACGCTAAGGAGGGCTTGCCTGCCGCAGACCTTCAGGTAATCCGACGCGGCAAGGCGTTGGAATATTTCTCTCGCCACTACGGCAAAGTCTATGTCGATGAAAACCGCACCATCTCGGTCAGGGATGCGCTCGTCGGTATCAACCAACTTATTGACGAAGACGCCGATAAAGGGAAAGAGCCCCCGCCGGTAAATGCTGAGCCGATCACCCGTCAGTTTCTGCGCACCTTCGGTGCTGTCAGCGAGATGAAGCGTGACCAGTTACAGAAATTTCTGCGTGGCACCATCACTACGCCCGATGATTTTGTGCAGCGAGGCTGGTGTAGTGAGGAGAAGAAGGTGTTTACGCGTACCAATCCTCTCGATTTCGCCAGAGCGTGGCATGGGAAGCAGAAGCACAAACTGGTTTCCGATCTTGATCAAGCACTGGTTCTGATCGGCGCATGTGTCGACGGTAGCGGTATCAATGCTTCGGACACGTTGAAGAACGAGAATTTTACTCCGCACGTTGCCCTCAAGCCGTTGCTGGAGTGGTTGCAGAAGAACGGCCCAGATCAAACCACCCGAAATGGAGCCTCGCGTGCGGTGTCGATCTTCACGACCTGGCAAGCCAGCCAGGCACCCAAGCCGCAGCAAGGATCGCTGTTTAATGACGATGGGGAGTATGCGTAATGAGGCAGGTGCTCGACACGGTATGGCAACGGCGCGGTACCAGTTGGCTATGGGATGAGGAAGCTCGCAATACAGTGTGCGCTGCTGGCGAAGTGTGGAGTCTTCGGCAGTTCTTATTGGCCGCCGCTCCGAATGGGGGCGGGTGGCCCGAGGATCTACCTAGTAACCAAGGCAGAACACTGGTGGTTGCTGGCCTCGAGGGTAGTCTTGATTTGCTGGCGCCTGATCAGGGTGAAGTGTGGTTGGGTGATACGATAAAACGCGCGATTCTCTCGTTTCAGGACGAATGGGGAGGCGATGGTGCGTTGATCTTCTGGATTCCGCAGGGAGATAAACGCCTCAGTGTGCAAACTACTACCGATGCAGTGTCGTGGTTGTGCGAAGCGCCGCACCGTGGAAAGCAGCTCGACTTTGGCCGATTACTCTGGGGCGAGGCCAACGAGTATCCGCAGGAAATTCTGCTACGCGAGGGCGCGAAAGCTGCGGGTCTTTTCCATTTGCGAATTACCTGAGATTGACGTGTGGAAATAGAAACACAGTTTCAACCTGGCGAACGGATCTCCCACCATGAATTCGGTCAGGGCGTAGTTCTTGACCTCGCGCATGATGGTTACGTTCGTGCCTTCTTCGGCGTGGGTGAGCGTCGTGTGCCGGTCGGTGCCGTACATCGCCAAGTCTCGCGCACTGAACGCATCCTGCGAACGGTCGATGGCAGCGCAGAGCGAGCCAGAAAGGCTTGGCTCTCTTACGAGGCCCATGCTCTGCCCGTCATGGAGAGCGCATCGGCGCTGACCTCGGCCAAGATCGACCTGCTACCGCATCAAGTGGTGTTGACACATCGGATTGCCACGGCATCTCCCAGGCGCTATCTGATTGCCGATGAGGTGGGCTTGGGCAAGACCATTGAAACTGCGCTTATCTTGCGAGAGCTGGCTAGCCGAGGCGAGTTGAATCGCGCTCTGATGGTGGTGCCCGCAGGGCTGGTGAACAACTGGCACCGCGAGCTGAACGAAGTGTTCAACCTTGATTTCGAGGTTTTCGGCTCCGAGGGTGACATCACCGACCGCAAGACGAATGCTTTTGCCAAACACGATCGGCTGATAGCCAGCATCGACACCCTCAAACGCCCGGCACGTATCAAGCGCCTGCTTGATGCCCCTTGTTGGGATCTTGTGGTGTTCGACGAAGCGCACCATCTGACGGCACACCGCATTGGGGGCAAGGTCAGGAAGACCGAGAACTACAAACTGGCTGAGGCCTTGAAGGATCATTCGCGTGATCTGATGCTGCTGTCGGCCACTCCCCACCAAGGCAATCATTTCCAGTTCTGGATGCTGGCTCAGCTCCTGAATCCCACGCTCTTTCGCAGCCCCGAAGAGATGTTGGAAAACCGCCATCGTCTCAATACGGTGATGTTTCGTCGCACTAAGGCTGATGCCTGTCAGCCTGATGGATCGCCATTGTTTGCAAGGCGTTGGGTGCATACCGAATCTTTCCTGATGAATCAGGCAGAGCGACTGTTCTACGAGAAGCTGCGTGAGTATCTGGAGGACGGCTTCGACCTAGCCCGCCGCCAGGGTAACAAGGGGCGTGCCCTAGGTTTTTTGATGGCGATCTTTCAGAAGATCGCAGCGTCCAGCTTCGCGGCTGTGCGCCGCACGCTCAAGCGCCGCTTGCTTATGCTGACCCTGCACGAAGCGCTGCTGCGGGACAAAGAGCTTGATATTGAAGGCCGTGAGCGCCTGACTGAGGAAGCGCGGGCATTAATTCATGAGGAGTTTGGCCTGCCGCATGACAGCATCGGGCGAAGTGAAGTGGATCGTGTGCTCGCCGACCTCAAATACCGCTTGGTCAAGAAGTTAGATGAGGAGGCCCTGGAAATGGCCTCCGACCCTTACGGCAGCGAGTACTCTGCAACGCACGCAGAGGAAGCTGCTTCTGCAGTCGTGGAGCTGCATTTGCCCGAGGAGCGCCTGCGTATCGGCGATTTGCTCAAGGTCTTTCCGCTCCAGCGGGAAACCAAAGCGCAGAAGTTGCTGGATGGCTTGGGCTATCTGTGGCGGCAGAATGCCGGCGAGAAGATCGTCATCTTTGCCACCTACCTCGGCACGGTCGATCTGATTGCACGTGAGATTGAGCAGGCCTATCCCGGCCAGGGTGTGGTTGTGCTGCGCGGCGGCGATCACGGTGCCAAGTTGGCGGCAGAGCGGAAATTCCGTCTGAAAGATGGGCCGCGTGTACTGGTTTGTACAGCGGCCGGCCGCGAAGGCTTGAATTTGCAGTTCGCGCGAATCCTGTTCAATTTCGATTTGCCGTGGAATCCGATGGATGTGGAACAACGAATTGGGCGCATCCACCGTTATGGACAAAATCACACGGCACAGGTCTACAACCTGGTTCTGTCCGACACTATCGAAGGACGAATTTTCCTGATGCTCGACGAGAAGCTGACGGAAATTGCCAAGACAGTCGGTAAGGTCGACGACCAAGGCAAGGTTGCCGAAGACCTGCGCGCGCAGATTCTTGGCCAGCTATCCGAGCGTCTCAATTACGACCGTCTTTACCAGGAAGCGTTGTCCGATCCTGAATTGAAACGCACACAAGTGGAACTGGAAGCGGCGTTGTCGAACTCACGCGAGGCGCGGCAGGTGGTGTTTGATCTGTTCCAAGACCTCGACGGCTTCAGTCTTGATGACTACAAGCCGTTCTCCGACGTGTCGTCCAGCCTGGATCGGCTGGTACGTTTCCTGTCGGCAGCAGTGGCGGATCGTCAGCAGCGCCTAGTCAAAATCGACGACGAAACGTACGACCTTGTGACGGTTGATGGCACACGTCGGGCACGATTTACCTTGAACCGCGATACGGCAACCAGCAGCGATAACGTGGAACTGATGGGCCTGGATCATCCGCTGATACAGGAAGAATTTGGACGCTGGCGCAGCGTTGCACCTGAAGATATTGGCATTGCGGTTTCAGGGTATGTGGACGCGCCGGTTCTACTTTCTCTCTGGATGATCGAATCGTCCGCCGGTAACGGTGAGCGCCGTGTCGTCCTTCAACCCATTGCCGTCAAGCAGGACGGCACTCGTGTTCCGGCGGTCGAGCGACAGGCGGAGCAGTACCTGAAGGCACCGGTAGCCTTGCCGATGTTCGAACCAGAGCAGCGACAGGAACTATTCGCACAAGTGGTTGAACCTACACTGCAGCGGGAGCTCAAGCACAAGGGGGCCGCGAATGGTGATGGCAGCTATTCGGCGGAGCTGATTGGTTATGTTGAGATCGTCAGCTAGCTGTATGGGCTAAAACCAGTGAGCTGGGACCTCGATCTCGTAATTCCTGGCCATGCTGGACAGTACCGATAGAATCTCTTCATGCCTCATCTGGTCATTTGGTTGCCATGTTGGGCGGCGATCCAGCAGTTCCTTTAGCTCGGCTAGGTTATACATACCAAGGCGGTGGAAGTTACCCCAGCTCGGTATGCCAAAAAGGTTATAGATGGTAATCGTAGCGTCACGCTCGCTGGCCAGACGTTTTTCACCGGTTAGTTTTTCGGCGGCTTCCTCAGCTTCGTCGCGGTCGTCGTAGGTGTTTAGGAGTTTCATGGTCTGTTGCCTGCCCGTGAGGCGGCGGAGCTTACCAAAGCACGCTCGGATCAGACCACTTCAATAAAGTCCCAAGCACTGTAGCTTGAGTTAGATGGGGAAATGGATGGCCTGGTATCTGAGCTTTATCGACCCTGGTAACGCTGGCGGCAGCGTCAGCATTCCGGAGTCGCCACCGGTGGTGTTGCTGCCGATAGTCTACGAGTGCCCGCGCTGCTCGGCGCACTTTGACAGTGCTCAGGCGCGCCGTGATCACTTTTTCACGGCACATCCATACCGTAAGCCGGAGCTCTTGCTGTGTGGGCAGCTGTTAGGTAATAGCGGAACCGTGATTCATGCACCTGTCCAGGCCACGGATTGGCTGCTGGGCAGTTGCCACAGGGTCTCTCTGAATGGGCAAACTATGGCCCCGGAAGAGCTGTTTCTGAGGCTTGCCGAGTGTCGGCAGGGCTTCCATGTCTTGGAGCTTGGCAATCAGGACACTACTGAACGACTCGATTTGCGCTTCTGTATTCCGGAGCTTGCAGAGCTGCAGCGCCTTGAGGACATTTTCAATACGCTTTTTCTTGATAACGAGCTGAGTGTCGATGATGTCCGGCGTTTTGCCGAGGCCTGCAAGTCGCTGAAGACAGCCAATGAATACCTAGAGGGGGTTTGCCAGTATCTCTACGGTGTGTTGGCCAAGGATCAGCGGGGTGGTACGCAGCTGAGTCATGCTCATTACAAGGAGCGCTTCAATCGGGCGCTGGAGGCCTTACGCTACGTGGACAGGCCGCTGGCTCGGACGATGCGCGGCATTATCAACTTTTCGTTCAACAGCTTCGTCCAGGTTACTAGCCAAGCCGATGCGCCAGCGCTAGCTGCTGCAGCTAGCCTTTTTGCAGGCTGGGCTGGAAAGCCTGTGAAGGGCTGTGCGGGAGTGCCGCAGGAGGCTCACGCGCGTTTGCCCGTTGATCACGCCACCGACAGGCTTTTGAGCTGGATGGCCCTGCCGGATAAGCGACAGGAAGGGGAGCTGGATGATTTGCAGCAGGTCAGTGTCAGTTCGATATGGACGGCAGAAGACCGAACCAAGGCTTTGGTGCTGTGGCTGGAGTGGGGACGCACCTACCGGTCGACAGATGAGCTTCGGCGGATGGCGCGCCGCTTGCTGAATGATGCGGTCTTCGCTGGCTACGCCGAGCAGGTGCTAGAGAGAATAAATCAATGAGTGACAAGATGAGCAAGCCGGGTAGCGTACCTGTGATGAGCCGGAAAACTGGGGCGAAAGAGATGCTTCAGCCGGCCAGGCGTCAGGAGGTGTCGGAGCTGGAGGTTTCGGTGGAAGTTGTCCAGGCCGCGCCAGTTGCCAGCGACTTTGTGCCAGAAGCGCTAGTAGATGAGGCCCGCAAAGCTGTAGCCGAGGCCACTCCGGATACGGTCAGCACCTTAAAGTCGAAGGACAAGGAGCAGCAGAAGATCGAGAGCCTGGCTGATTTCCTTGAGCACTTTTACGCTGGGAAGACCAAGTCGACCTTGCCGGAAGCAACACTGCGCAAGCTGGTGAAAAGCTCAAGAATCGAAGAGATCCGGCGCTACGAGCTATTGGCCCTTGCAGAGGAGAACGACCCGACCCTGGAGAAAAGCCTCAATCTGATGCTGCTAGCTGCAGACCTGAATGGTTATCGGAGTATCGAGGAGCAGTTACGCTACTTTGCCGCTGAGGTCGGGCGGCGGGTACAGGGGCAGGGTAAACGCTCTCTGGAGTCTTGGTTGCCCCGAACCACAGAGGACGGATTGAGCCTTGAAGTCATGGCTAATGAGGTCCGGGATGCCGTGCAGAAGGTGGCTGCCTCTGAGGTGTCGGCGCCGGAAAAGAAGAAGGCTCAGAAGCGTCTGGAATGCGGTTTTTATCTGGCCTGCCAGTGGCGCCTCTACCAGGGTACTGCTCCCCGCGAGCTAGCAGGTGTGCTGCGCCGCTCGATCCTTGCACCAAATCCGCTGCAACGTGAGCGGAGCGATGGGCTGGTTCGTCTGCTAGCCAGCCAGCCGTTCGGGGATGTGCCGGGCCTGACCTGGCTGCTGGATGATCAGGCGCGCATGGTTCAGCAGGCCGATGCTCGGGCTGATCAGCTCGAGCGCGAAATGCGCCAGTTGGCTGTAGGCAAGAGCCAGACTGAAGAGCAGCTGAAAGCATGCGAGGCTGAGCTTGCCGACAAGACTGCCCGGCTAGATGAGCTCCAGGCGCAACTGGGTGCTGCCCAGGAGCAGTCGCGCATCCAAGAAGTGCACTCCAATGATGACCTGTCGCGTTTGCGTGGGCAGGTTCTGCGTGTGCTGAATAGCGAGATGCCAATCCTTCAGGACGTCCTCATTGCGCTGGACCGGGAGCCGCCCAAGGTGACTGTCGCCCGTGAGTACCTTGGGAGCGTGGTCGAGAAGTTGAACAAGGAAATCAGTCGGATCAAGGACAGGTAAACATGGCCATCTACGGATTTGATTTTGGCACGACTAACAGCCTGATCTCTGTGGTCGAGGGTGACCGCTGCATTGCTTACGTGGATGAGGACAATGGTGGTTCACCTCATCCATCGGTGGTGTGCTATGACGGCGACGAAGTGGTCGTCGGGCACGAAGCCAAGGGTCGGCTGTCTAGCTCCGGGCTTGGGGTGATTGGCAACGTGGTGCGCTCACCGAAAACCCTGCTCGGCAAGCATTCGGTGCATGTGGATGGCGTGAGCCGTAGCCCGCGACAGATGGTGGCCGACATCGTCCGCTATGTGACTGGACATGCACGGGATGAGCGGCCGGGGGATTACAGTCGCGCTGTGGTGACTATCCCGGTCGACATGAGTGGTGAACGCCGCCGTGACTTGCGCGAAGCGTTTCGCCTGGCGGGTGTAACCATCGATCAGTTTGTCCATGAACCACTGGCGGCACTATACGGACATCTGCGCGATCTGCCCGACTTTGCTAGCGAGATCCGTCGCCTGGATCGCCAGTACATGCTGGTGTTCGACTGGGGGGGCGGTACGCTCGACCTGACCCTGTGCCAACTGGTCGATGGCTATTTAGTGCAGATCACCAACCATGGCTGCAGTCACTTGGGCGGTGATGTGATCGATGAGTCGATTATGCATGAGGTGGTGCGCCGTCACTGTGCCCAGCATGCGGCACTTGAAGGTGTAGATGTTGCGGCGGATGCCCAGAAAAAGCTGCTGGCGCGTGCCGAGAGGGCCAAGATCGATCTGTCGAGCCTGAGCCAGGCGCAGATCTACGTGCCAGATTGCTTCCGTATCAACCAAGCTGGCCTCGATCCCGACCTTGTCTATCAGCTGTCTCGCGAAGTGCTGGAGGAAATCGTCAGCGGCAAGCTGGCCGAGGGGCTAGAAATGATCGTCAGCCTGTTGGGGGCGGTTGGGTTCGAGGCCTCAGATGTCAGCCTGTGTCTGGCCACTGGCGGTATGGTAAATATGCCGCTGATCAAGACTCGTCTGCTGGAAATGTTCGGGCCGCAGCGGCTGTGTGTATCGGAAGAGGGGCAACTGATCATTTCCAAGGGTGCCGCCTGGATCGCCCATGACCGGGCTGATCTGCTGCTGGCCAAGAACATCGAGCTGGCTCTGGCGCGCGATACCCGCCATGTGGCGATCAAGGCGGGCACGGTGATGCCCCGCGAAGGTGCGATTCAGCAAGCCGAACGACTCAATCTCTACTGCACCGATCCTCGTGATGGCGTGGCGAAGATCCAGTTGGAAGTGCCTGCTCGCCGTCATGGACGGCATGTGCAGGCAAGTGATCCGCGCAACAATCTGGCCAGTCTCAGCGTCAAGGTGGATGAACGGAGCGGTCGTTTATTCGAGCGCGTTGAGCTGGATATGCGGGTGGATGAGAACCTGATTCTGAAGGTCGAGGCGTGCTCGACTGTTGTTAATGATCAGGATGCAACCGAAATCCATAACCTGGAGTTCGGATTGAGTCTTGGAGGACTGAAGGGTATTGGGCAGTTGGGGGATCCAGCACTAAAAAAGCCTGAAGGCCGAAGATTCTGCGACCTTAAGGGGGCGCTGTTGCTTCGGTCAAATCTGGCTCTGCGTGAGGACAAATCCCTAGTTCCCGGCGAATATCTGCATGAAGTGCAGAAGATGACACCCTACACCCAGGATGAACTTACGCCATTGCAGGTACGGGAGAAGCTCTACTACACCCCCTGTAGCGGCTGTGGACGGCGGAGCAATGATCCCTTATGCCAGTGTGCTTCTGGCAAAACTGGCAATATTCGCCGAGTGCAATTCGATTTCTGATTGGATGGATTGTTTGAGTGCGTGATCTGGCCCGAACATGTAGGCAAACCATGGGCCAGCTAAAGTCATGAGCTCCGCGTAATCAGGGCGCCGTGATCTTCTTACGCTTCTGTGAGCTATTTAGAGGGTTGCGTATCATGAAAATTTTACGGTTAGGCGCGGTTATCGAGTCAACCGGGCAACTCATTGGTTCAGGCGAGTTTCCGAAGCCCGTTCCACTTGTGGGTCGCAGTGTCGGCTGGGTAGAAAACGAGGTCCACGAGTGGATCAAAGGCAGGATTGCCCAGCGAGATCTTAAAGCTCGTCGATAACATGATGCTTGAGCGGCGGTTGCCTTGCCCTTGCGGCGGCGGTTCACAGTTTTGCCTCTACCGGGTATTCCAATTCAGAGAGGGGCCGCGCTTGTTCATTCTCAACGGCGATCTCACTCAGCACGTTCACCTCAAACCTACGGATTTTCGGGCCAGTTTCCGGAGTTTCGAGGGATGAAGCTCGGTTAGGAGCAATCCCCCGCGGGTGCCTGATGTTTCGGTTTTTCGAGCAAAGCCGATGCTCTGCGTCTGGTCAGGCATGAGCTAATCCTGCCCTTGCTGCCCTCGTAGCTTAGGGCTGAAGTCTGATCTGCAACGCCTCAAGTTCATCCATCGTCATATCACCCACTAGAAGCCCGCCGAGGTAGTCGAGCAGATCATCTTGGCGAGGCTGGCCGAACGCTAGCCGGTAGACAGTGAGGCTGCGCTTTAGCCATTCGAGGCGCTCGGTTTCGCGGCTGAAGGGTAGGATCGGTACACGTCGTTCTACCTTAACCGGCCCCTCACATAGCCAATAGGGAGCGAGGTCCGTGTCGGAACCAGCGGACGCCCTAGCTGCAGCGAACATCTGCGCCCAGGGGTCAGACGAAGCAGCGCCGTGCGCCCAAAGCTGATGAGCATGATTGTGGGCTACGTTCATACGGACGGCGTGACCCTTAAAGCGATGAACTCGCCCCTCCCGCTGCTCCAAGTCGACCGGATTGCCAGGTAAGTTCCAGTGGTACACACGGTAGCAGTAAGGGTGGAAATCGAGTCCCTCTTGACCTATCGAGGTCGTGGCTAGCACAAAGGGGCGGAACGGCGAATTGAAGGCGTCGCGCACGCCGCCCAGCCGTGCGACCACTCCCTCTTCGTCACGATAGTCCGCCAGGCGCATGGCGAACCGGCCACGCATTTGGAATTTGTCCACTTTCAAGCGCCCCTCGGTAATCGTAGGGTTATCGACATCAATCTGCGAGGGGCGGATCGAGAGCGCGTCGGCCATGGCTTTTCCGAGCCCGATTACTCGTTCTACTGGTGAAACTGCGCTTAGGCCCTGAGCATCCACGAGGTAGTGCGCATACTCGTCGAGAACTGCCTGGAGATTATGCTCCGCCGAGAAGGTGAGTACCCGGTGCCAATAACGATCTTCTTCGCCACGTCGGAGCAACGCGATGGCTTCATGCTGATTGAACAGAGTACGGAAGCCCCACGCGACGTTTGCTGCGGCGCTCAGTAGGTTCGGATCGTCCCATGCTAAATCGGGCGCCACGCGTCGCAGTGCGCGAAGCGCGGAAATGGCAGGGCTTCCCAAGGCCACATCAACCAGAAGGTCCAGTGCATCGGTACTCACTGGGCCAAGATTGCCAACTGCTGCCACCTTCATGGCTGCGACGTGATCCTTATAGGCGTCCTCGCTGGCCAAATTACCCATCCCATCCGACGCGTCTATCCACCGCAGGGCGCCATTCTCCGCCATGGCGTCAATGGCCACCGGCAGTGCCCATTCGGCAAAACTACCTTCTGACTCGGCCGATCCTCGCGCGACCAGATCGGTCAATTTCCCCCTCAGTCGTTCGGCAACGTGTGATCGCATGTCGGTATAGGACAGGCGTTCGCAAGCGCCAGCGATTACCGCTAGGGGGTCGCCGAGTTCGGCCAAAACAGGAGACGGATAGATCAATAGCAGGGCCCGCAAACCTGCCAGGCGGCCGTCGGCCAGCCGGAACTGAAGGGGGCGTGGCCGCTTTGGATCAAAATATCCACGGCCAGTTTGCCCTGCGCCCATGCGTCGCTCGGCCTCGTAGGAAAGTACCGCGGCAATGGCGTCCGGTACCATTGTCCAAGACGAAAATATCAGCGCCTTGGTCGGCCGGCTATCCGGAGTCTGATCACCGTAGTAGGGGAGCGCTGGTGGGATCCAGAGGTTCTGCTCGAGACCGTCCGTAAAGAGGTCCTCCATCAGTGCGCGCATACGGCCGTTAGCGGGCTCTAAAGGCGCATAAGCATTGAGCTGTTCGTAGTCAAGGCAGGCACTCTTGGCCGTCGTCAAGGCGCTGATTAGGGCTGCGGAAGGCTTAGTTCCCTCCTTTTCCTTCATTATCCGCTTCAGCGCGTAGTCGCGCATGAAGTTGAGCAGGTAGGGCGCCGACTTCCAATATTCGATGACGTTAGGAGCATCGAGGGCTCGAGCTACGCCGGCGGCTGCCATCGCTTGGTGCAGATCGTCAACGTGGACGGTAAGGGCCATTTTCGGCTCACAGACCATGGAGTCGCGGTCGATGGTGCTGGAGACCCGTTCGGTACGGCACATGACCTGCTTCAGAGCAGATTCCACCTTGGTCTTCTGGGTCATGGCCTTGCCCCAGGCAGCGGGAAGACCATGAAGGGCGGTTCGGAAGTCACGCATTTCTTGGTCCAATGCGCTAACCATTGCCTGACCTCGGACCGGTCCAAAGAGGAAGGTCAATGTCTCTAGGAAGTCGCCATAATGGTCGCCGTCTTCGGTTTGATCTCCTTGAAGCGTGAGCATTCGGTACGGTGTTGCTGAGAGCAGCAGGGTGCGAACGGCGTTGCCTTTATGATCTCGGTAGTTGAACAGCTCCCGCGCTAAGTAGGCGGCGTCGCTTTCACCGTGCAGTAGATCCGGGAAGCGCTGAAACTCGTCCATGATGATGAGATCAGGCTGCAGCGCCTCCACGCAGGCGTGGCTGAGTTTGCCTCGTAGACGGGCGATCACTGCGTTTCGAGTGCTGGTCATGGCGGAGGGGTATCGTGCCCGCCGCCGACGGAAGAGTTCGATGGCCTTCTCCAGGTTGCCGGCCAGAGCCTCGTCCTGGATGACATCCCTTCGGAAGCGGTCGATCAGGGCAGTATCGATCCCTTTAAGCGAAACGGAGTGCTTGATCCAAGACTCCCAACGCTTGGTGCCGACGTCGCACTGCAACAGGTTCTGCAGGCCGCGCGGAGAACTGACCTTGGGCCGTAGCAAGTGGAAAAGTAGGGCGCGCTCTTCGGCGATACCAGTTGATGATCGAAGGTCGAACGTCGTGCCTGGGGTCAGACTGATAAAGTTGACTTTGTTTGTTCTGAGCGAGTTTTCGCCCCTCATTTGCAGCGGCACCAGCGTCATACGGGTCGGCAGAGCCAGAGCTTGGCGGCCAAGGACGTTCAGCCGGTTGAGGTTCTGAGCAGCGATGGCTTGGTTCGAGCAGATGTAGAGGATATCGATCCGTTCGGTTTTGTCCCAAAGATACTCGATGGCACGGGCGATAACGCCGCGCGCGACCATCGTCTTGCCAAGGCCCACCTCGTCGGCGACGAGGAATTGTAAGGCGGGATTTTCAAGGTTGTAGAAGCGGTCAAAGATGTAGTCGACCGTGCGACGTTGGAAGGCTTTCAATGACTGAAGTGCTGACGCTGCCTTGAACGGATCAGTCGACATAGTTTGCCTCTTCGGGTATCGCCAACCGGAAGGCTTCCCAAAGTGCGCGAAACTCCGTCGGAACTGGATCGGCAGTGGAGTCTTGGGCAGTCAGGCGTCTGATCAATCGCTCGACTGCGGATAGGCGGCCATCGCCTGCGCAGAGGGCGCGTACTAGATCTTCGAGTAGGGGGGCGTCTTTTGCTCCCCCGCAGCCCCATTCGCCATTACTACCGCCAGACTGCACTGCCAGGGCCGCGGCGAACGGGTCGCCAAGTTCAGAAAGCAGTAGCCGCAGATAGCGGAAGAAGGTCTCACTGTTGGTGATGATCGAGCGGAAGATTGCAGAATGGCGCTCAGCCGGAAGGCCCTCCATTGGTAAGCCGATGCTGAACAGCAGTCTGGCGCCACTGCCGGCGTCAGTTAGTTGAAAGGCGATGAACCGGGTGACGTCTGCCAGAGGCATGACGCCAAGATCGACATCCTTCCCAGTGAGCAGCGCAGCCAGTACATCGCGCTGATGCCCCTCGCCGCGGGTGATTGGCCAAACGAAGGCACTGGTCAGGTCGGGGAAGGTCATCGATTGCGCGCAGATCAGCCAGACCCGCCACCCAGCGGAGTCCTCACCTTCAGCAAGGGCGCGTTCGCAGCGCAGCGCCAATCCAGCCCTGCAGATTCCACGACGAGCATTCTCCAGGCGGCGCTCTGCTGCCTTATCCGCATTGGCGTCCGCCGAGACATCGCCGGCAACGAAGGGGCATAGCAGTCGTCCGAAGCCCTGAGCGCCCAGGATGTTCTCAACACTGCCTACTTTTGAGGTCTTGCCCGTTATGGTTGCAAACACCTCGACGTTGTTGGCCGACTTGCGCTTAGCAAGCGCCGCTTGGGTCGCGTTGCCAGAGCCAACTGTCAGGACGGTGTCCCAGCCGACCTCCTGTATGAATGCCTTAGCGTGGAGGCCTTGCAGGCTTTCCGGCACCGCTTCTTCACCATCTTCGCTGGCTGCCATTTCATCGAGCACGCTGACGCGCTCATAAAGAGCTAGGGTCTCGGCCGAGCAAGACGCCAGTTCGTCGCTCCGCCCCACCAGTACCGGCTTCTCACGGCTTAGCTTTGCCAGTTGAATAAGGGTAGTGTCGTCACAAAACGGGGAAATGACGCCCATACGAGCACAAGCCGATGGCGACCAAAGCTCAGGCCCGATGCCGTTAACTGCCAGGCTCAGGGTATCAAAATGTTCGGGTAGCACCCACGCAGCTCGATTGAGATCGCCGGCGACATCGAGGGTCAGTGCCCTGATATCCTCGGATACTGGCTGCACGGTTATCCGCGGTAGGCGTTTTAGGAGTTCGACGATCGGCTTATTGCCCTGCACCACTCGACGGGTAACGTCGCCATCCAGACAAAGGGAAATGTCCCACGAGCGGTCTTGGGTCAGATTCCGCGACAGCACCAACAGGCGCATTTTTGCAGCGCCGCTTCCCGATTGTGGTTTGAAGCGCAGGACCCAGATTTTTGGGTGGAAGGCGCCGCCTTGCGGGGCTGAGACTTCTATGATCATCTTTTCCAACAGACTGCAGAGCCGGGACTGAGGCTGGGTCTGGGCGTGGATATGGCCTGCGTCGTAATAGACGGCGAGCCGATCAGTGATACGTTCGGCGCCCTCCAGCAGGGCCAAGGGCTGGCCGAGAATCTCATCGCGATTCTCGGCGGCGAACAGCGCTAGGCTTACCGGCGCGGCCAGGGCTGTCTCAAAGTCGAGGGAGTAGGTAGTGGCGATTGCTGCGTCGAACACATAGCCGGACGGCGCCGACAGACTTTCGCCGTAGAGGACGCGTGCTTCGGGATCAAGGCTGGCTCTATTGGGCATTTAGCAGATCCTCCAGATGAGATTGGGCCTGTCCCCATCGGAACGACAGCTGGTTTGCCCCAGAGGCTCCGCCCCAACGGTCCAGAGCGGTGCGATTGGCAAAGCGCGACTGTGAAGTCTTCAGTCGCCGCTCCCTCTCTCGGACTAGTGCCCTGGCCGCTTCGGAGTCCGGCAGACTAGCTGCCCCCACTTTAGTTAACGCTACCCAGTCTTGGACGAAGCGAATCAGCGCAGGGCGGATGGTGTGGGTGGGATGCGAGACCTCACGCCAAAAGTCCCCTAGGGACCAGGATGCGAGGCGTTGCTCGTCCAACTCAGCCGCCCATTGGGCCAATCGGTCTCGATAGTGTTCGATCCAGTCTTCGCGGTCCCGCAGCTCCGCAAGCTGAAGGTTGTAGAGCAGAGCCGCACCATGGATTACACCGGAAAATATCTCCGCATGCTGAACTAGACGTCGCGCCTCTGCTGGAAAGTCGCCGAGTGCGGGGTGCTGCCAGATGTAGGTGCATTGACCGTTGTGCAACTGGCCAGCGAGCCAGGTCAGGAGTGAGGTTCGCGCCGATGCAACTAAACGATCCCGAATAAACTGGGCTTCGTCGCCAGTGAGTCTGAAAGATGCGGTCTCAAGAAGATTTACAGGGGCGGGGGGCAGGCCCGGATGCCAGTTGCTGCTCTGAATGTATTCGGAGCCTTCAGCCCCGACGTCGGAACGCTGTCGGCGACGTCGGACTGCTGGTAGCACCGCGTAATAAGTCTCGCGAGATCCGGGGAACTGGCGGATACCCCAGGCTCCTAGGCCTGCCCAATAGACTGAACTGGGAAGTCGCTGAAGTCGCGCCCCGGCGTCTCGACCTATGACACCCTTCGTCTCTCCGCCGGCCTTCAGGGCGTCAGCGAGGCGGATCTCTAAGTTTCGGCCCTCTACGTTGAGTTGGCTGGCCGTGCTGTCGCGTCCTTCAAGCCGGCTTAGGAGCCAAGGAATGAACAGCATGTAGCGGAGCCGAGTCTGGATTGTGCTGGTGCCTGGGAACAGGTGGTCGGCGATTGAATCGCGGATTGCTCCCAAACCCAGTTCGTCACGGCTCTCGCGCTCCTGGAAAAGAGCCATGATGCGTTGCGCGCGTTGGCGCTCCGCTTCATCAAAATCAATCCACGCTAAAGACGACATCAGCACTCCCGATAGCCAACGCACAAATTATTCACGCGCGGCGAATAATTACCTGCGGACCGCACCAACGTCACCAGGTGGAAACTGGAAAATTGTTTGCTTCGGCGACGGAAATCCACGGATAGGCCTGGCTTTCGACTTTAGTCAGCCGTAACCACCGGCAAAACACAAGGGCGTAGCCAAAGGTTTCAGGTTGGCTCTGAGGTCTTGTTGGTTTGATCTTGGGGCACGTTTGGATTGAGGGCTCTTAGGGCTTTCTTATCCAGTCGCGCATTGCGTCTGCTTTCTGCGGTCTGTTACGCCACTGGCAATCAGTTCTGGCAACCCAAGCATCTGCTACGGTGCTAGCCGAACGGCCATCAAGGCCAAATACATGGCCGGATCATCTGAGTTACGCTAGATATGACCAGGGCTCTCCAATGTCGCGACCAGCAGGGGAGCGGCCTGAAATGCTTACAAACTGACGACTGAAAGGCGCCTTTGGACAACAATGGCTTCCGCTTCCCAATGGCATTTACCGAAGAGCCAGAGACCACAAAAGAAAAAATAACCAGGTCACCAGCGTTGGCAGCCGTTAGGTTGCCAACGCTGGTGTATGCAGCTTATCGATCTGGCTTCTCTGTGTTGCTCGTCAGCCAACTGAAGATCCAGCAGGCCATTAGCACGGCAATCAGCAGCGGTGGAAAGCGCACCAGCAGAATCACCACTAACAGCATTGCCAGGCAGCCAGCAAGGATGCCGGCAAACACAAGTGCTGCGGCGAAGATGCGAAATAGGAGCTTCATGCCGCCTCCTTATAGGTAGCCCTGTTCTGCCAGTGATACACATCCCTCATGCCCCACCACGATGTGGTCTAGAGTGCGCACGCACACCAGGTTCAGAGCGTCCTGCAGTTTCGTGGTGAGTGTGCGATCAGCCTGGCTAGGCTCTGGATCACCTGAGGGATGGTTGTGCACCAGAATCAGTGCTGCGGCGTTGTGTTCCAAGGCGATCTTCACGATCTCCCTAGGGTAGACGCTGGCTCCGTCCAGGGTGCCGCGAAACACTTCCTCGAACGCAATCACCCTGTGCCTGCTATCGAGCATGAGCAGGGCGAATACTTCATGCTCATAGTCGGCCAGTAGAGCCTGCAAGTGGCTGAACACTTCCTTGGGGGAAGTCAGTGAGCGGCCCTTGCGCAGCCGCAGACTCGCCAGTTGTTTGGCCATCAGCAAAATGTCGCTTTCTGTAACCGGCGACTCGACCAGGTAGGCGCCGGTCGATTCATTGGCTTTGAGCTTGTGCAGGCGCATGGCGGACTCCTTGGTCTTGGTCTGATGGTGGGGTTTGGCGAGCAGCTTGTGCGTCGAGTTTTTCAGTCAGGCTGGGTTTTGTTGGATTGAGTGGAGAGGTGTTCGCTGCTGCGGGTGCTTCAATCTCGAGGTAGAACTCCTCGACGATGGCGCTGACATCCTCCTCGCTGTCCTCGAAGGCACCGTTGCCGAATCCGCGTCGTGCAGCTTCATCCAAAGCGGCCTGATTGAAGCCTGCAGCCTGGCGACGAGAATTGAGTTCACTGGCGGTCACCAGTGCCTCGGCCATATCCATACCGCCGCGTACCGTCAGGTCGACGTAGAAGATCGGCGTGCCATGGCTTTGCCGTGTCGACTTGCCGCGCAGGCGTAGCTCCAGTGGCAGGCACGCCAGGCGGTTGCCGGAAATGGCCTGGAAGTAGTGCAATCGTGCAGCAAGGGTGCGGATGCTGTTGAAGCCAGTGGTGCGAAACACAAAACTGCCCAGCGGATCGTCATCGCCAATGACCACGTTCAGTCGACCGTAGGGTTTGCAGGCGCCACCCTTGGCCAGCGGACAAGCATCCGGCGAGGGGCAGGGCAGCGACTGCATACCTTCCGGGGTGACGCGCTTGCAGGTCTCCCCGTTACCCACGCAAACAGGCCTACCGGACTGCCGATCGAACAGCGTGTAGTCAGCCCGGAAATTCAGCTCCGGCTCGTTGAACAGCAGGCGTACCGGGATGCTGCGCAGCTTGTCGTCCTTGCTCTGACGCAGCTCATCATTGAGCGGATGCAACAGCCAGCCATCTTTGCCTTGGACCTGGGAGGTGATGGTGAACTGGTCATCCTTCTCCGGCAGGCGCTTGCCGTTCTTCTCGATGACCTTGCCGATGGAAATCCGCCCGAGTACCGGTGGGGTGATAGCCAGACCTTTAAGCATGGTGGTTCTCCTGGAGATGAAAAAAGACCAGCCACGCAGCGCGAGCTGCATGGACTGCCAAGGGGAGGGAAGCGGGATGGAGATGGAAATCAGCCGACTAGAAAGCGCCGCGCACCGGGTTTCAGCAGCGGGTACTTGGCCTGCAGGTGGGGCTTGTCCTTAAGCAGTTGCACGACATCGAGGCCGATGCTGTCCTTGGCCTTGCGCCAGGAGACGTAGCCGCTGGAGAACTCCGCCCGGCTGGCTTCGCCCATCGCCTGTTGCAGCATCTGCTTGAGCTCAGCCTCGCGCTTTTCCTTGTCGGCAATCGACTGGCGAACGGCCTTGAGTTCAATGAAGGCCGCGCTCAGTCCGGCATGACTGCTGAAGTCGACGACCTGGCCGTTGTCCTCCGGATAAAGGCAGCGCAGCGCAAATTCAGCGGAGTCCGTGCCATCGGCCGGTGGAGGCGTGTCAGTTTCCACGTACTGCCAGAAGCGACGCTCCAGTTCGATCAGGCGAGCAATCATTTGCTCGTCCCGTTCGATGCGGTGGATCTCCAGGCTTTGGCCACCGAGCAGCAGCGCTACATCCGCCGCCTGCTTGCCGGTGACGGCGAGCTGGTGCATCACCTGCAACTGCACATACTCGGGCACACCTTCCTTCCAGAGGCATGCACCGTTGATGCCGGCGGTCTTGCATTCAAGGATCTGCACAGCGTCGGTACCGATCACCTCGCGGTCGATGTTGGCCAGCATCCAGGGCAGCTCAGGATCAGGGTGCTGCAGCACTGCGTTGAGGCGGCGTACCTTGTTCTTAGTGCGTTTGCTGTAATGCCAGGCCACGATGGGCTCCAGGACGTTGCCCCAGTACATCGGGCTTTCCTCATCCTGGGGATCGGCCTTGGGCATGCCGGCATCACGACCGGTCTTCTCCAGCCACAGTTCCAGCTGCGATTTATAGGGATTCAGGCCCACGGCCGCCGCGGCATCCGAACTGCCGATGCCTTGCTTGCGGATCTGCAGCCAGTCCTCGCGCGGCAGCTCCTTGGTGCTGACCAGGCGCAGGGCAGGGCGTTTCTTGCTGGTGCTGCCGTTCAATGACGTTGCTTTCATCGTATTCACCTGCAGACATAAAAACGCCCGACCAGCACAAGGCTGACCGGGCGCAAGGGTTGATGTGAGTGAGGGTTAAGCGGTGAGCTGCAGCGCGGCATCCAGGGCGCGTTGCTTGATCTGCGCGCCCTGGCCGAACCAGGCCGAGTCCATGCGGTACTCGTTGCTGCGCGCACGGCGCTCGTGGTCGACGTACTCGGTCACGGCGTTTAGCAGGCCCCAGGCGGTCCCGCGTGCCGAGTCCAGCTGACTACCGCGACCACGGCCTTCGTAAAGCTCCTGAACCTTGCGCAGGGCGCGCTCGTTGGGCAGTTGCTCCGGCAGCGCAGCGGTTGGGCTGGTCTCGCACATCACGTTCATGAAGAAGCCCAGTGCCTCATGCCACTGCACCTTGCGCTCGGCCAGCGCGCGCATGCGGTACATGAAGTCGTCCCATTGCGAGACGGCGATGCCGAGCTGCTTCTTCACCGCCTTCGGATCGAAGCGGGTGTTATGCGGCACCTTGATTGCCCGACTGGTGCCGTCCAAGGCGATGGTCAGGGTGTTGTTGCACACCACCCGCACGGTGGTCGGGGTTGCCGTGGTGGCCAGGGTGCCGTCGCAGGACGTGGCCAACAGCAGGTACCCGTTGACCTGGTCGTTGCCCTTGAGCGCGGCGCCTTGCCCGGTGCGCGCCAGCGCCCAGAGCTTGCGTCCGCCTTTGAGCACACCAGCGGTTTCCAGCTCGTAGCCGGAAACCTCGGTGAGGTCTCGGTAAAACTCGAGCACTTCCCGAGGTTGCACGGTGTGGTAGCGCTGCGAGACCACCGACAGCGGCGCCTTGGTGTCGGAGCGGAAGAGCACCTTCTGCTCAGGGAAGGAGTGGATAGCGCCCAGATGCCCAGCGACTTCTGATTTGAAATGCACAGGGCTTTCCAGTAGCTGCCAGTCCATCCCGGCTTCGCGTTGCCAGACTTCGATGGGCTGTTTCTGGGTGAGCTGATTGCCCAGGCCGTGCCACGGGGTAGCGCCAGCGTAGGCCATGGTTTCGACGAGATGTGCCATGAGGATGGTTCCTTTGGATGCACGCCGGAATAAAGCGCCGCGTGAGGCGCCGCACCGGCGATCAGAGACGAATAAGAGGAAAGGGCAGCCGGATCAGGTCGGCAGGTTGAAGCGGTGACCGCAGAGCAGGCAGAGGTTGTGCGCTAGGACGTGACGGTCTAGCGACTCGCCGAGCTTCGCGCCGAGCGCACAGCCGCCCACGCCACCGGCCAGGCCACCGAGGATGGCGCCGGATACTGAGCCAAGCGTAATACCGACTGGCCCAGCGAGTGAGCCGAGTGCTGCACCAGCCTTGCCACCTGCCAGGGCAGTGCTGACGCCACGTGCGAGGCCGCCTACGGCGCCGATGGCCGCGCTGGCTTTCATTGCGTGATGGAAAGAAGCGACATTGGGGGAGTGACAGCGAGGGCACTGCAATGACATGGGGTGAACCTCCTTGGGACTGATGTCATTGCAGTTATGTAGTTCTGAGATTTTTTTGAATTCATATCAAATTGGAATCACATCTTTGGCTTGAATTACACTCCAGATCCCTCACACTTTTCTGACCGGCAGGTGCTGGCTCGTGAATAAGGAGATTCTGGTGTTTTTCAATTCCCGTCGCTGCTTCGCATTGAGTGCTATCGCCCTAGCATCCCTCAGCCTCACCGGCTGTTTCACTGAAGAAATTGATTTCCGCCAGGCCCATGAGCTCCAGGGCCTGCTGTACAAGATCCACGACGAAGACCCGTTTACCGGACGAGTGATCAACTTCCCGATGTCAGTGCTCGGAGTGTTCAACGTTGGCTCCTGCGCCGCGGACTTCAAGAAGGGGCTGCCTGACGGCGAAATTCGCTGCTCAGACAACGCCGGCAATTTGCTTGCCACCGGTGAACTCAAGGAAGGCAAACGCAATGGCAAAGAAGAGAAGTTCGACGCCAAGACCGGTGAGAAGACCGAGATCAATCATTGGGTAAACGGTCTACAGGATGGTGTGCAGGAGCGATTCAACCCACAGAATGGCGAGCGCATCCTGGAAGTGCACTACACCGCAGGTAAGAAGGATGGCCGCGAACGTGCCTGGGACGAAAAAGGTGACAAGCTGGTCGCCGATCTGGAATGGGAGAACGGCCTGCAAAGTGGCTTTGACAACCGTGGCTTCGACCACAATAACTTCCTCAACGGCAAGAAGCATGGCCCACAGAAACATTTTAAGCTCAACGGCAACCGTATCTATCTGGCCAGTGAGGAAAACTACGAGAATGGCTTACTTCACGGCGACGCGAAGGAGATCGACCCGAACGGCAACGTGACCAAGCTTAGTGTCTACGAGCACGATAAGCTGCGCACCCGCACCGAAGACGAGTACGACTCCACGGGGAAGCATCGGCATCACGTCAACATTGTGCCGCTGAATGACGACGTGGGCCAATACGACACTTACCAAATGGGTAAAGACGGCGCCGAGCAATACTGGGACGAAAATGGCCGTCTGATCCGTGAAATTCATTGGCGCAAAGGCGAGTTCCTCGGCGCAACCGCTACGGCTTGGGCTGGCGACCGTCAGGCGGGCCAGTTCCAAGGCGTCATGGGTTCCCAGGGCACCATGGGCTTGGGCTCTCTGGTCAAGCACGGCCAGGAGCGGCTGTTCAGCGACAATGGGGAACTCCAGGCGGTGATCTTCTGGGACAAAGGCGAGGTCCGCCAGATTCTCGCCAAGCTGTTGCCTGAGCAACGTAGCCAGTACCCCGGAAAGATGGGGGTGGTAGAGAGTTTAATTTCATCTCGCAACCCGGTTAACGATGATCCTAGATTCGTTGAATCCAGCGACTATGTTCCAGCACGTGAAGGTGCCCTCTACGAGCGGTTTGTGGATATCCCTGCCCCCGGCCAGGCGGCGCCTACCATCGATGCCCCAGTCAACGTCCCAGTGGCCACCCACGAGGACTACCCCCTGACAAATGCTATGGCTACAGGCAATGCACCAAGCAACGACCAAGCGACTGCCGCCCAGGCCGATACCAACGGCGACTTGAGCAGCTGCGTGCAGCGTAGGGTCGATGCCGTGCATGCCGAAGACCCGGAAGCGTTGGTCCGTGCCGACATGCTCGAAGAGTTCGAGCAGGAATGTCTCTAAGCACGTTCCCTGGTAGCGCTGTTATTGGGATGCCGAGAGTCGATCATTGTGATCGGCTCAAAGCCAGCGCCAAACTCAGTGCCCGCAATTGCAAAGCGCCACCGGATAGTTGTTGCAGTGTCGGCTACCGCGCGTTGGTCTCAGCGGTTCTATTTTGCCGTTCGAGTTGGTTCCTCTGCCCCGGTGTTGGTTCCTTTCTTGGATTTGCTCCCTTGATCCGACCTCAAGAGATGGTCTGAAGTAGCCATGTATCTCTGATCGGCTTCGTCTCTCGCCGGTTTTTGAAGGCGGAGAGCCGATCAAAAGCAACCAGGTCACCCGCTCATCGCTGTAGTTTTAGCCGCCGCGAGCACCTTACGGCGGCCATTCCCCACCTCGCAGGCGCACCTCTCCTGCATTCGTCAGTAAATCTCGGCGCGCCATCCACAGGTTCGACAGAGCGAACAGCGTTACCAACTGCCTGGTGTTCTTGACCACTCATGCTTCTCCAACAGGTGGCGGAAGTGGAGGGTGGTTTCGTCGGGGATGCGCTCCAGGCTCAGGCCGGCGAACTGGCGCAGGATGGTGGTCTTGTACAACGCCTCCTCCATCGCTGGATCGCTGTTGCCGAAACCAGTTCTGCATCAAATGCACGCGCAGCATCGCCATTAGCGGATATCTGTAGCTCACAGCTGCATGAGCCTGGCTGTGCACTGTTCTGCTCAATTTTCCGCAGATGTTGAGGAGGTCGGGGATTCTGCGTCAGAAAGGCGAGCGAACGTCCAATGCTACGCTGCGTGGATGGAAGAAAACTTCTTTAGGATCATGCGCTTACGAGGTGAAAAAAATTACACGTCGTATCAGGGATAGTTGGGCGGTGGAGCTGGAGGATACCTTTTTCACATCGCTTAGGACGTGAAAGGAGAGATGCGATGGCAATTGGTATCAGCGGTTCACCCTGCATTCTGAGGGTACGGCACGTGACCGCACAGCTGGGTATCAGTCGGTCTGCGGTGTACGACTGGCTGGATCCTAACTCGCCAAGGTACGACAGTACCTTTCCAAAACCTATCCGGCTTGGCAGGGCTTCGATTGGCTGGCTTTCAACTGATATAGAGGCTTTCATCGAACTGCGTATTGCATTGCGAGATGGCCAGTAATAGTCGGCTTTTTATAGTTAGATCCTGCACTAACTTCGTATATTAAAACTTCTTGGATATTCTTTCTGGGGGCTGTGTTTTTGTGGCTCTTGTTAGGGTGTTCGTTGGGTTTTGTTTTTGGTTTGTATGTTATTTGGTTATTTGGTTGTTCGATTAAATTAATTATTCAATTATTCAATTATTTTGTTAATTTGAATGATTGGTCATATTGGTGGTGATTTGTGAGTGGGGAGAGCTATTGTGAGTAGAGAAGAGTTTGTTGCCTTGGTTAGTAAGGGGGCTATGGCTAGCGGGGATGATGGGTTGTTCAAGGCAGGTGGTGTAGATGTGGGGAGCATCTTGTTCATAAAGAGATTTTCTGAATTGGCTAGAGCGTTCGTTGAGGCTTCAGGTAAGGCTTTTCAGTTTAAAGAGGGTAGAATCGTTCCTGCTGCGGCAGGGGGGCGATTTATTAAGTTAATCAGAAAAGGCTATATGTCTTTTGATGATGTGTATGCCTTGGAGCCATACTCGGCGTTGGTTATGGAGGAAATAAAATGGCCAGAGGTTTATTCTTTACTAGAATATGTTAAGTGTGGTGGGAATAGTCCGATGGCGCTTGAGGCCCTAAATGGGCTTGCTGATCACATTCGTGATAAAGGGCGGATGCCGGCGTTTCAGAGGAAATTGAATAGTTACCACCGGTCTGCTAATAAAAATTATAAAGGGGTCCTAAGATATGAGGAGGCATTGTTTGGTTGCTACTCAAGGATGCTTGTGCTTCGCATAGATTTATCCTATCGAAAGGATTTTTGTAAGGTCAGGCAAAAGGTGGCCCTAGAACATCGAAAACGGCTATTTGATAATGCTAGGTCTAATAAGTTGTTCAGGCATATGCTGGGCTATGTGACAAAGCTAGAGCATGGGATGGAAAAAGGATTTCACTTTCATTGCATGTTTTTCTTTGATGGCTCGAAGGAAAGAGAAGATATTACTCTGGCAAGGCGAATAGGCGAGTACTGGGTTTCAGTTATTACTGAGGGGGTGGGCGGTTACTACAACTGCAACTACGCCAAAGAAAAATACAGATGCTGTGGCATCGGGATGGTGACCCACAGCGATCTAGAGAAGCGGGAGGGCTTGAGGATGGCGATGGTGTATTTGACCAAGACGGATCTGTATATGAAGCTAAAAGCCAAAGGGCGTGCGCTCACGAGAGGGGTAATGCCTGGTGTCCACAGTGGAAAGGGGCGGCCGCGCAGGACTGCCTAGGTTGATGGGGGGGGTAGGGAAATCCTATTCACCCTCCGAAGGACTTTCGCACGGTTTCTTTTAAAGCGTTCTTGATTGCATCGCACTCATACATCCAAGTGCTGCGAAGGAGATCATAAATGCTTTCTCCCGTGATGCGTGGGATTTTGTGTTCTTGGATGAATACTTCAACTAGGGTCGGTGGTTGTGTGTTTTTGTCATTCTCATTCGCTGGTGATTTAAGTGAGGTGACCGCTCGAATTGCGGCTGTTTTGGATGGCCAGCCGTTTTTAGGCGCATGTGTGAGAATTAGGTTGGAGATGAATGCTTGCAGAAGCTCATATTTTTTTGTTATGGATTTGCTGTTGGAGCTATTTGTTTTTGAGGTTTTCTCTATTGTCAGGATGTCTAGATCGATAATTGAGTTTGCGACTATCTCTCCACAGCAATAGCTTGCCTTGCAGGCGTACGCCCATGCTTGATTAAGCTTGCTTTCACGGTATGCTTTTGATGCTAGTTCGATGTAGAGCGTGGCGTACTTGATAGATATGGCGAAAGCTGGCCTTGTGATTTTATTCCGGACGTTTTTTTTGTTTGCTTTTTTGCTGTTTGGTTTTTCCTGCTCGCGCTCTACCTCCTTGTTCCATTCAATGATTAATGCTGCGAGATCTGGTTCGCTATCTAGCGTGTTGCGGATGCAGGCTTTCAGTTCGTCGTGGCAGGAAGTGATTACACTGCCGGAGTATAGGTCTTCTAAGATGAGTTCTAATCTGTTCAGGTTCTCTTCAAAGGTTGTGCGGCTTATTTCATTTGGTTCGTCGATAATTATTCTCTCGCGAGGATATTGTGCGAGGAACTGTAAATCCATTTTTAAAATCCTCTAGTGTGATGGTTGTAAGTGTTTGTGAATTGCTGTGCCCTATGGCTTAGTCGGTGTGGTGGAGGTTAATGGTGAAATTTCTACCATTGGATTGGCGTTAAGATGACGTCAAAAGGTCTAGGTGGTTTCCAAGCTTAAGCCAAGCCTCTGCCATTTCGCTCGCATAGCTGTGACGTTGGTAGGTACGCTTAACCTTGTTCTCCTCGGTGTGATTAAGGCAGCGCTCAGCCACTTCAGGAAGGACGCCAAGGGCGGTCATGATTGTGGCTCCGGTTCGTCTCAAATCGTGTGGGGTCCACTTTCCTCCTGGGAGGAGTAGTGCCTGAGCATTAGCGCTCCTATTGCTCAGGATTCGTTGATCTGGCAGGCGTTGTCGATCCCCCAGCTGTTTGGTCACAGTCTTTGGGCAGACTGGGCCGCTATTTTGGACGTTGGGGTAGCACCACTCACTGGAAGAGCTGAATTCGCGGACAGCCTTGAACTGCTGGATGGCGAACGGTGAGAGGGTTACGTTGTGGGCCTTACCGTTTTTGCTTTGCTCTGAAGGGATGTACCAGTTGCCTTTGATAAGGTCGACGTTTTCCCACCGGGCACTCAGCAGTTCGCCGATGCGGCAGCAGGTCGACAAGGCAATCCAGATGGCAGCCTCTGAGGAGGGGAGTAGACCGGCTTGTGGAGTGAGTCTTGCTAACGCGCGGATTTCTTCCTCGCTCAGTACTCGATCTCGTTCGATGTCCTTGCCGCCAATTTTGGCTTTGCGAATGCTCGCAGTCGGATCGTGATCAATCAGGTCCCGGTCTACGGCGAATCGGAACATCTGACGCATCAGGCTGAAGATCATCTTCGCCATCCGGTTGACGCCACGAGCGAGTAGGGCATCCGTTACCTCGGTAATGTGGCCTTTTTTCACATCTTCGACAGCCATTTTGCCGAGGAACGGCAGGACATCTTTCTCGAACATGCGGCGCACCTCTGCGCCGCCGTCCTTGCGGTTGATCAAGTCGACCTTGGCCCAGTGGTCGAACAAATGCTGGACGTTTTTTCTGGCGGCTTGTCGAGCCTGAGCCGCCTCCAAGGCTGCTTTCTCCGCAGCGATTCGTGCACGTTCTGCGTCACGTGCAGCAACACGTGCGGCCTCCTCAGCCTCAAGGTGTTCCTTTACGTCTCTGACACCTGATTTATGAAGCCCAGCGAGCTCTTTAGCTCGTTGGCCAGCTTCGGCGAGTGTCATGGTGCCTTCGGAGCCATCGCGACTATATGTGCCGATGGGGAAGGTGATGCGTTCACTGCTACCGTTGGAGTAACGGAAATAGAAGAGGCGTTCGCCGCTTGGGGTGATGCGGGCCACCAAGCTACCGTGCCCCCAGATGGCGACTTCGCTCAGCCACTTGTCGTTCGTACCAGGTTTGGCAGTCATCTGGCGGTCTGTGATCTTGGCCATTTAGTCCCTTATCCCGTTGCCAATTGGTTGCCAATTGAGAGTCTCTGGTTGCCAATTCGTTGCCAATTGAGATCGGCTTAGTTCGAGTCGTTTCGAGCTATTTTGGACGAGAAAATGGCTGAAGGCCAGTAAAATAGGGGGTTGTAGAGATATGCTTCGGATTGCTCTGGATTCGCTCGCACAGGTTTTTACCTGCATGGGGTGCAAGGGGTAGAGTGTTCGAATCACTCCGTCCCGACCAAAAATCCCTACATCAAAGCCTGGTCAGTGATGACCAGGCTTTTTTGTGTCTGCGAATTCTTTCATCCGCCTCAATACTGTCGGTGCCGATCTGCGGGGCTCGGTAACCAATCCCCCGCAACTGCATCGTGCAATGACAGTTCCCCGTCAGTTGGCGACGCTTGAAATGGCCAAACGTTCTCGACGCACCTGGTCGCCAATTACTGGCAAACTTGCCCATCGTTATTTGCAAGGAGCCAGTCGATGCTCGCCAGCCCGGAGCTTTCCCCCGGTCTTATCGTGATCCACGGCAACCATCTGGAAGAGTTGCGCGCGTTGGCGGTGCAGTGGATGCGTCGTTATCCGCTGCGGCCACTGGAGAACGAGGTGCTGCTGGTGCAGAGCAACGGCATCGCCCAGTGGCTCAAGCTGGCGCTGGCCGAGCGCGAAGGTTGCGGTATCGCCGCGGCGTTGGACGTGGATCTACCGGCTCGTTTTCTCTGGCAGGCCTACCGCGGCGTGTTGGGCAAGGATGCGATACCGTCGCAGTCGCCGCTGGACAAGGCGCCGCTGACCTGGCGCCTGATGCGCCTGTTGCCCGCGCTGCTGGCGGACGACGACTTTGCTCCCTTGCGGCGTTTTCTCGCCGACGACGGCGACCTGCGCAAGCGCCACCAGTTGGCCGAGCGCCTGGCGGATCTGTTCGACCAGTACCAGGTCTATCGCGCCGACTGGCTGGCGGATTGGGCGGCGGGGCACGATCGCCTGCGCACCTCGCGTGGTGGTGAGCGCTTGCTGGACGAGGCCTCGCGCTGGCAGCCGGCCTTGTGGCGGGCATTGCTGGCGGATGTCGGCGCGGAGCACATGGCGGACAGCCGCGCTGGCGTGCATCCGCGCTTCGTCGCGCGTCTGGCCGAGCTGGACGCGCCGCCGCCCGGTCTGCCGCGGCGCATCACCGTCTTCGGTATCTCCTCGCTGCCGGCCCAGGTGCTGGAGGCGCTGGCGGCCATGGCGCGCTTCAGCCAGGTGATGCTCTACGTGCACAACCCCTGCCAGCACCACTGGGGCGACATAGTCGAGGACAAGGATCTGCTGCGCCACGAGTACCGTCGTCAGCAGCGCAAGGGCAAGCCGGCCGGGCAGATCGGCCTGTTCGACCAGGAAGAGATGCACCAGCATGCCCAACCGCTGCTGGCCGCCTGGGGCAAGCAGGGTCGCGACTACATCAACCTGCTCGATCAGTACGACGAGCCGCAGCGCTACCGCGAGCAGTTCGAGCGTATCGACCTGTTCAGTCCGGCGCGCGAGGACAGCCTGCTGGGCCAACTGCAGAACGACATTCTCGATCTGCGCCCGCTGGCGGAAACCCGCACCACCTGGCCGCCGCTGGATCCGGCGCGGGACCGCTCGCTGCGCTTCCACGTCGCCCACGGCGCCCAGCGCGAGGTGGAGGTGCTGCACGACCAGTTGCTGGCCTGCTTCAGCGAGGACCCCACGCTGCGCCCGCGCGACGTGATCGTCATGGTGCCGGACGTGAACACCTACGCGCCGCACATCCAGGCGGTGTTCGGCCAGTTCGCCAGCGACGACCCGCGCTGCATCCCCTTCACCCTGGCGGACCAGGGCCTGCGCGGCAAGGAGCCGCTGCTAATCGCCCTGGAACACCTGTTGCGGTTGCCGGACAGCCGTTTCAGCGTCAGCGAGGTACTCGACCTGCTGGACGTCGCCGCCCTGCGCGCGCGCTTCGGCATCGCGGAAGAGGAGCTGCCGACCCTGCGCCGCTGGCTGGAAGGCGCCGGCATCCGCTGGGGCCTGGATGCCCGCCAGCGCGAATCCCTGGGGCTGGGGACAGGCTTGGAACAGAACACCTGGCGTTTCGGCCTGCGCCGCATGCTCCTGGGCTACGCGGTGGGCGGGGCGGGGGCCTATGCCGGCATCGAGCCCTATGACGAGATCGGCGGCCTCGACGCCGCCCTGATCGGCCCGCTGACCCGTCTACTGGAGGCACTCGAACGCCAGCTGGAAGCGCTGCGTGAACCGGCCAGCCCGGCGCGTTGGGGCGCGCGTTTGCGCGACCTGCTGGAGGGCTTTTTCCTGCCCCAGGACGACCGCGAGGAGGTACTGCGCACTCAGCTGCTGGACGCCCTCGACGCCTGGCTGGCGCTGTGCGAAACCGGCGGCCTGGCAGAGCCGCTGCCGCTGCCGGTGGTGCGCGAAGCCTGGCTCGGCGATCTCGATCAGGGCCGCCTCAGCCAACGCTTTCTCGCCGGCGCGGTGAACTTTTGCACCCTGATGCCGATGCGCGCCATTCCCTTCCGTCACGTCTGCCTGCTCGGCATGAACGATGGCGACTACCCGCGCAGCCAGGCGCCGCTGGACTTTGACCTGATGGCCGGCGACTACCGCCCCGGCGACCGCTCGCGTCGCGAGGACGACCGCTACCTGCTGCTGGAGGCGCTGCTGGCGGCGCGTGAGCGCCTCTATATCAGCTGGGTGGGCCGCAGCATCCGCGACAACAGCGAGCGCCCGCCGTCGGTGCTGATCGGCCAGCTGCGCGACCATCTCGGCGCCGCCTGGAGACTGCTTGGCGGCGGCGACCTGCTGCCTGCGCTGACCACCGAACATCCGCTGCAGCCCTTCAGTCGTCGCTACTTCGGCGCCGAGCCGGGGCTGTTCAGTTACGTCCACGAATGGGCCGCGCTGCATGGCCAGGCCGCGTCCGCCGTGGCCCAGGGGGCGTTGCCGGCCTGGGAGGATGGCCAGCAGATCGGCCCCGAACTGTTGCAGAGTTTCCTCCGTGATCCGGTGAAGTGCTTCTTCACCCGCCGCCTCAAGGTGTTCCTCGATGAAGAGGAGCAGGCCCGGCTGGACAGCGAACCCTTCGCCCTCGACGCGCTGGAACGCTACCAGCTGCAGGAGCGTTTGCTGAAAGCCGCCGTGTTGACCCCGGACGGCGATGCCGAGGACGCCCTGCTGGCGGCCGCCGACCGCCTGCAGCGCAGCGGCGTGCTGCCGCTGGCCGGCTTCGGCGCGCAATACCGCGATGCCTTGCTGGCACCGTTGCCGGCGCAGCTGCAGCGTTATCAGGGGCTCTGCCTGTTGTGGCCGGAGCTGCTGGAGTCGCCGCAGCGACTGAGCTTCAGCGCCGCCGACGTGCAGCTGGACGGCTGGCTCGGCGGCCTGCGGCGCCAGGCCGACGGCAGCCTGGCGCGCCTGGAGCTGCTGCCCGGCGCCCTGGCCAAGGACAAGACCTGGAAGTGGCATCGCCTGCTGCGCCCCTATGTGCTGCACGTGATCGCCGCCGCTTGCGACGCGCCCATCAGCACGCTGTTGGTGGGCGAGGACCAGGCCCTGGTCTTCGAGCCGCTGCCGACCGAGCATGCGGCGCAGCTGCTCGCCGGCTGGCTGCAAGCCTGGAATGCCGGCATGCAGGCGCCGCTGCCGGTGGCGTTGAAGACGTCGCTGGCCTGGCTGCAGGAGGAGAACGACGACAAGGCCAGAGCCGTCTACGAGGGTGGCTACAACCTCAGCGGCGAAGTGGCCGGCAGCGCCAGCCTGGCGCGGCAGTTCCCCGACTACGCGGCGCTGACCGCCGATCGCCAGTTCCCGGTCTGGAGCGAGCGACTGTACCGGCCGCTGCTGCAAAGCCAGCCGATTGCCCTCGAGGAGGATAGGCCATGAGCCCGTCACGACGTCCCCTGGCCCTGAGCTTTCCGCTGCACGGCAGCCGCCTGATCGAGGCCAGCGCCGGTACTGGCAAGACTTTCACCATTTCCGCGCTCTACCTGCGCCTGATCCTCGGCCACGGTGGCGACGCGGCCTTCCGCGAACCCTTGCTGCCGCCGCAGATCCTCGTGGTGACCTTCACCGATGCCGCGACCCGCGAGCTGCGCGACCGTATCCGCGCACGCCTGGTGCAGGCGGCGGCGCTGTTTCGCGGCGACGGCGAGGCCGATGCGCTGCTGCACGAGCTGCGCGCGGACTTCCCCGCGGCCCAGTGGCCCGACTGCGCCCGCCGCCTGGAGTTGGCCGCGCAGTGGATGGACGAGGCGGCCGTCTCCACCATCCATGGCTGGTGCCAGCGCATGCTGCGCGAGCACGCCTTCGACAGCGGCAGCCTGTTCAGCCAGACCCTGGAGACCGACCACAGCGAACTGCTCGCCGAAGTGGTGCGCGACTACTGGCGGCAGCACTGCTATCCGCTGCAGGGCGCGGCGCTGGCGTGGGCGGCGCGTCACTGGGGCGCGCCGGCCAACCTCGGCGCGCGGCTGCGGCCGCTGCTGGGCGAGGAGGGCGCGCCCGGCGACCAACCGCTGGGCGAGCTGCTGGAGCGAGCCCTGGCCGATCGCCAGCGCGAACTGGAGGCCCTCAAGACGCCCTGGCGCATCTGGGCCGACGAGTTGCAGGCGCTGCTGGATGCGGCCGTCGCCGCCAAGCAGGTGGATGCCCGCAAGATCCAGGCGCGCTACTACAACCCCTGGCTGAGCAAGCTGCGCGACTGGGCGAGCGGCGAGGAGGATCGCCTGGAGCTTGGCACCGGCTTCAGCCGCTTGACCCCCGATGGCCTGGCCGAAGCCTGGAAGGGCGCGCCGCCGGCTCATCCCGCACTGGAGGCCATGGCCGTGCTGCCCGAGCGCCTCGCCGCGCTCAGCGATCCGACCGAAACCGCACTGCGCCATGCGGCGGCCTGGGTGCGCCAGGGTTTCGACCGGGAGAAGCGTCAGCGCGCGGAAATGGGCTTCGACGACATGCTCAGCCGTCTGGACGCCGCCCTGCAGGGTGACAACGGCCCGCGCCTGGCCGAGGTGATCCGTCGCCAGTTCCCGGTGGCGCTGATCGACGAATTCCAGGACACCGACCCGCTGCAGTACCGCATCTTCGACACCCTCTATCAGGTGGAGATCAATCGCGACGACTGCGGCCTGTTCATGATCGGCGACCCCAAACAGGCCATCTATTCCTTTCGCGGCGCCGACATCCACACCTACCTGCGCGCCCGGCGTGCCACCACCGGGCGCCACTACAACCTGGAGACGAACTTCCGCTCCAGTGAGGACATGGTGGCGGCGGTGAACGGCGTATTTTTGCGCGCCGAACAGCGCGAGGGCGGGGAGGGGGCCTTCCTGCTGCGCGACGATCTGCCATTTATCGACGTGAGCGCGCAGGGACGCAAGGAGACCTGGACGCTGGACGGCCAGGCGCAACCGGCGCTGAGCCTCTGGCACCTGGCGAGCGACGAGCCGCTGGCCAAGGGCGCCTACCTCGACGCCCTGGCCGGCGCCAGTGCCGCCGAGATCGTGCGCCTGCTGGATCTGGGCCAGCAGGGCCGCGCCGGCTTCAGCGGGGAGGATGGGCTGGTCGCGCTGCGCCCCAGCGATATCGCCGTGCTGGTGCGCGACTTCAACGAGGCCCAGGCCATCCGTGGCGAGCTGGCCGCCCGCGGCGTGCGAAGCGTCTACCTGTCGGACAAGGATTCAGTGTTCGCCGCCCAGGAGGCCCGCGACCTGCTGCTGTGGCTGCGTGCCTGCGCCGAACCGGACCAGGACCGTCCGCTGCGCGCGGCCCTGGCCAGCGCCACCCTGGGCCTGGCGCTGGACGAACTGGAGCGGCTCAATCTCGACGAGCGCATCTGGGAGCGCCGGGTCCTGCAGTTTCGCGACTATCGCCAGCGCTGGCAGCGGCAGGGCGTGCTGCCGATGCTGCGCCAGTTGCTGCAGGACTTCGCCCTGCCGCAGCGGCTGATGGGCCGCGAGGACGGCGAACGGGTGCTGACCAATCTGCTGCATCTGGCCGAGTTGCTGCAGCAGGCCGCCGCCGAGCTGGACGGCGAGCTGGCGTTGATCCGCCACCTGGGCGAGCTGCTGGCCGGCGAGAGCCAGGCCGCCGAGGAGCAGGTGCTGCGCCTGGAAAGCGACGAGGCGCTGGTGCGGGTGGTGACCATCCACAAATCCAAGGGCCTGGAATACCCCCTGGTGTTCCTGCCCTTTATCTGCGCCTTCCGCCCGCTGGACGACAAGCAGCCGCTGCAGGTGCATGACGGCCAGCGCCGGCGCCTGGTGCTCAAGGCCGACGAGGACACCCTGGCGCGGGCCGAGCGCGAGCGGCTGGGCGAGGACCTGCGCCTGCTCTACGTGGCCCTGACCCGCGCGCGCCATGGCTGCTGGCTGGGCGTGGCGGACCTGAAGATCGGCAATGGCAAGAAATCGCGGCTGCACGATTCCGCCCTCGGCTACCTGCTGGGAGGCGGCGTGCCGCTGGCCGCTAGTGCGGATCTTGCCGGCTGGCTAGCGCCATTCGCGGACGCGCCGCGAAGTGCGCTGGCCCCGGTACCGCAAGCCGGCGAGCAGCGCTATCGGGCGTCGGACGACGAACAGTTCGTCCCCCGTTGGCGCACCCCGGCGCGGCGCGCCGCTGAGCACTGGTGGATCGCCTCCTACAGCGCCCTGCGCCTCGACGAGGACGCGCCGGCCAGGGTCAACCGCTACGAAGACGCCGCACCGGACAGCCTGGCCATGCAGAACGCCAGCGACGACGAGAGCTCGGAACTGGCCCTGCCGCCGCTGCCGGCCGCGGCCCAGGGTCTGCATCGCTTTCCCCGCGGCCCCAATCCCGGCACCTTCCTCCACGGGCTGCTGGAAATGGCGGCGCAGGAGGGCTTCGCCCAGCTCGCCGCAGATTCCCTCGCGCTGCGCGAGGCCCTGGCGCGGCGTTGCCAGCGGCGCGGCCTGGAAAGCTGGATCGATCCGCTGCAGCAATGGCTGCAAGGATTGCTGGTGCAGCCGCTGCCGCTTGGCGACGACGAGGCGGTCTGCCTGGCCGAGCTGTCGCAGTACCAGGCGGAGTTGGAGTTCTGGTTCGAGGCTCGGGCGGTCGACGTGCGCCGCCTGGATGAGCTGGTGCAGCGCTGCGAGCTGCCCGGCATCGCCCGGCAACCGCTGCGCGCGGACACCCTGAACGGCATGTTCAAGGGCTTTATCGATCTGGTGTTCGAGCACCAGGGGCGCTACTACGTGGCCGACTACAAGTCCAACTGGCTGGGCGTCGACGATGGCGCCTATACCCACGACGCCATGGCGGCGGCCATGGCCAGCCACCGCTACGACCTGCAGTACGTGCTCTACGTGCTGGCCCTGCACCGACAGCTGCGCCTGCGCCTGGCGGATTACGACTACGACCGTCACCTGGGCGGCGCGCTCTATCTGTTCCTCCGCGCGCCGGCACACGGCGTCTACCTGGCGCGGCCGCCGCGTGAGCTGATCGAGCAGCTCGATGCACTGTTTATGGGTGAAGCCGAGGAGGCCGTGGTATGAGTCCGACCCTGTCGCCGGCGCTGCGCGAGCGCGCCGAACTCTTCGTCCTGCTGGCCGCCTGGAGCGAGCGCGGCTGGCTACGGGAATTGGACCGCGCCCTGGCGCAGTTCCTCGCCGAGCTGGACCCGGATGCCTCGCCGCTGCTGATCCTAGGCACCGCGCTGGCCAGTCATCAACTCGGCCAAGGGCATGTCTGTTTGGATCTGGCGGCGACCCTGGCCAACCCGGACTTCACCCTGTCCCTGCCGCCGGAAGGCGAGGATGCCGAGACCGCGACGCTGCTGCCGTCCCAGGTATTGGCGGGGCTCGAACTGGGTCAGTGGCTGGCGGCCTGCGCCGGCAGTTCGCTGCTGGAGGACCCAGGCGCGCCGCTGGTGTTGGCCGGTTCCTGCCTCTATATGCGGCGTTACTGGGACTACGAGCGCCGCGTGGCGAGCAATATCGCTCAGCGCCTGCAAGCAGGCTCCGCGGCGCCGGCCGATCTCTCGGCGCGTCTGGCCACGCTGTTCCCCGAGCCCCTGATCCTGGCTGGCGAGCGCCTGACCGACTGGCAGAAGCTGGCCTGTGCCCTGGCAGCTCAGGGGCGCTTCACCCTGATCACCGGCGGCCCCGGTACCGGCAAGACCACCACCGTGGTGCGCCTGCTGGCGTTGCTGCAGGAGGCGGCGATGGCCGCCGGGGCACCGCTGCGTCTGAGTCTGGCGGCGCCCACCGGCAAGGCGGCGGCGCGTCTTACCGAGTCCATCGGCGGGCAGGTGGCCTCGCTGCCGGTGGCGGACGCCGTGCGGCAGCAGATTCCCAGTACGGTGACCACGCTGCATCGTCTGCTAGGCAGTCGCCCGGACAGCCGCCACTTCCGCCACGACGCCGGTAACCCGTTGCCGCTGGATGTGCTGGTGGTGGACGAGGCGTCGATGATCGACCTGGAGATGATGGCGAGCCTGCTGGACGCCCTGCCGGCTCATGCGCGGTTGATCCTGCTGGGCGACAAGGATCAGCTCGCCTCGGTGGAGGCTGGGGCGGTGCTGGGCGATTTGTGTCGGGAAGCGGAGGCCGGTGGTTACAGTTCCGCGACCCGCGCCTGGCTGGAGGCGCAGACCGGCGAGCGGATGGCCGATCCGGCGCTGGTACCCGGCGAGCAGGCGCTGGCCCAGCATATCGTCATGCTGCGTCACTCGCGGCGCTTCGCCGGCGCCTCCGGCATAGGTCGCCTGGCCCGTGCGGTGAACCAGGCCGATGCCCAGGCCGCTCGCGCCACCCTGGCGGCCGGCAGCGACGACTTGCATGTGCTGCGTCTTGCCGGCGAGCAGGACCGCGCCCTGGAGCGTCTGCTGCTGGAGGGGCTGGTGGACGGCGAACGCCGAGCCCAGGGCTATGCCCATTACTTGCAGGTGATGCAAGCGGAGCGTCCGGCGCCGGACGCCGATATCCAGGCCTGGGATGGCTGGGCCGGCAGGGTGCTGGCGGCCTTCGATCAGTTCCAGTTGCTTTGCGCGGTACGCAAGGGGCCTTGGGGCGTCGAAACGCTGAACCAGCGCATCGCCCAGGCGCTGCAACGTCGTGGGCTGCTGGAGCAGGAGCATGGCTGGTACGAAGGGCGACCGGTGCTGGTGACCCGCAACGATTACAGCCTGGGGTTGATGAACGGCGATATAGGTATCGCCCTGCGTCTGCCCGAGCCGCCGGAGTTCCCCGGTGCGCCGCTGCGCCAGGTGCTGCGTGTGGTGTTTCCGCGCAACGACGGCAGCGGCGCGTTGCGTCATATCCTGCCGAGCCGGTTGAGCGCGGTGGAGACGGTGTTCGCCATGACAGTGCACAAGTCCCAGGGCTCGGAGTTCGCCCACTGTGCGCTGATCCTCCCGGACAGCCTCAACCCGGTTCTGACCAAGGAACTGGTCTACACCGGCATCACCCGGGCGCGGCATTGGTTCAGCCTGGTGGAGACCCGCGCCGGCATCTTCGAGCAGGCGGTGCTGCGGCGGGTCGAGCGGCGCAGCGGTCTGCGCGAGGCCCTGGAGAGCTGAGGGCGTAATTCTTTTCAGAAAGGTGTTGACGTGCCTTCATCAGGCGGTAGAATGCGCGCCACTTCAGCGCTGAAGCTCTTCTAAAACCTCTTGTTAATCAATGAGTTAAGTTTAAAAGAGGAGTTGCAAGGCTGGATCTGGTGTGTAGAATGTGCGCCGGTCGACGGGGTGGTGGTTGGATCCTGTCGGTGCTTCGGTCGAGTGGATCGAAGGCGGTAAAAGAGGTGGTTGACAGCGGTTTTGAACGCTGTAGAATGCGCCTCCCGCTGACGAGAAGATGTTCGGATCGAAGGCGCAAGCGGTTGAGTAGAAAAGAGTTTCTCTGGAAACAAATTCGAAAAACAGCTTGACGGAAAGATGGGGTGCTGTAGAATGCGCGCCTCGGTTGAGACGAAAGACTTGACCAACTGTTCTTTAACAACTGAATCAAGCAATTCGTGTGGGTGCTTGTGGGGTAAGACTGGTAGTCGACTGATTATCAGCATCACAAGTAACACTCGTGAATTCGAGAGTTTTTTGCGATTGCTGAGCCAAGTTTAGGGTTTTCTCAAAACCCAAGCAGTATTGAACTGAAGAGTTTGATCATGGCTCAGATTGAACGCTGGCGGCAGGCCTAACACATGCAAGTCGAGCGGATGAGAGGAGCTTGCTCCTTGATTTAGCGGCGGACGGGTGAGTAATGCCTAGGAATCTGCCTAGTGGTGGGGGATAACGTTCCGAAAGGAACGCTAATACCGCATACGTCCTACGGGAGAAAGCGGGGATCTTCGGACCTCGCGCCATTAGATGAGCCTAGGTCGGATTAGCTAGTTGGTGAGGTAACGGCTCACCAAGGCGACGATCCGTAACTGGTCTGAGAGGATGATCAGTCACACTGGAACTGAGACACGGTCCAGACTCCTACGGGAGGCAGCAGTGGGGAATATTGGACAATGGGCGAAAGCCTGATCCAGCCATGCCGCGTGTGTGAAGAAGGTCTTCGGATTGTAAAGCACTTTAAGTTGGGAGGAAGGGTATTCACCTAATACGTGAGTATTTTGACGTTACCGACAGAATAAGCACCGGCTAACTTCGTGCCAGCAGCCGCGGTAATACGAAGGGTGCAAGCGTTAATCGGAATTACTGGGCGTAAAGCGCGCGTAGGTGGTTCGTTAAGTTGGATGTGAAAGCCCCGGGCTCAACCTGGGAACTGCATCCAAAACTGGCGAGCTAGAGTACGGTAGAGGGTGGTGGAATTTCCTGTGTAGCGGTGAAATGCGTAGATATAGGAAGGAACACCAGTGGCGAAGGCGACCACCTGGACTGATACTGACACTGAGGTGCGAAAGCGTGGGGAGCAAACAGGATTAGATACCCTGGTAGTCCACGCCGTAAACGATGTCAACTAGCCGTTGGAATCCTTGAGATTTTAGTGGCGCAGCTAACGCATTAAGTTGACCGCCTGGGGAGTACGGCCGCAAGGTTAAAACTCAAATGAATTGACGGGGGCCCGCACAAGCGGTGGAGCATGTGGTTTAATTCGAAGCAACGCGAAGAACCTTACCTGGCCTTGACATGCTGAGAACTTTCCAGAGATGGATTGGTGCCTTCGGGAACTCAGACACAGGTGCTGCATGGCTGTCGTCAGCTCGTGTCGTGAGATGTTGGGTTAAGTCCCGTAACGAGCGCAACCCTTGTCCTTAGTTACCAGCACGTTATGGTGGGCACTCTAAGGAGACTGCCGGTGACAAACCGGAGGAAGGTGGGGATGACGTCAAGTCATCATGGCCCTTACGGCCAGGGCTACACACGTGCTACAATGGTCGGTACAAAGGGTTGCCAAGCCGCGAGGTGGAGCTAATCCCATAAAACCGATCGTAGTCCGGATCGCAGTCTGCAACTCGACTGCGTGAAGTCGGAATCGCTAGTAATCGTGAATCAGAATGTCACGGTGAATACGTTCCCGGGCCTTGTACACACCGCCCGTCACACCATGGGAGTGGGTTGCTCCAGAAGTAGCTAGTCTAACCTTCGGGGGGACGGTTACCACGGAGTGATTCATGACTGGGGTGAAGTCGTAACAAGGTAGCCGTAGGGGAACCTGCGGCTGGATCACCTCCTTAATCGAAGACACCGGCTTTCTCATAAGCTCCCACACGAATTGCTTGATTCATAGTCGAAGACGATGCTGTAACGCGACCCTGTTATAGGTCTGTAGCTCAGTTGGTTAGAGCGCACCCCTGATAAGGGTGAGGTCGGCAGTTCAAATCTGCCCAGACCTACCAATTGCTTGGTGCAGATGATTACGGGGCCATAGCTCAGCTGGGAGAGCGCCTGCTTTGCACGCAGGAGGTCAGCGGTTCGATCCCGCTTGGCTCCACCACTCTCGCGCGTTGCGGTAGCAGAGAAAGAGTTCAGAAATGAGCGCTTCAGGGTAGACCTGGTGAGTGCTGATTTCTGGTCTTTTGACCGGTACGAAAATCGTTCTTTAAAAATTTGGGTATGTGATAGAAGTGACTGATTAATTGCTTTCACTGGCAATTGATCTGGTCAAGGTAAAATTTGTAGTTCTCAAGACGCAAATTTTCGGCGAATGTCGTCTTCACGATTGAGATCGTAACCAGATTGCTTGGGGTTATATGGTCAAGTGAAGAAGCGCATACGGTGGATGCCTTGGCAGTCAGAGGCGATGAAAGACGTGGTAGCCTGCGAAAAGCTTCGGGGAGTCGGCAAACAGACTTTGATCCGGAGATCTCTGAATGGGGGAACCCACCCAGCATAAGCTGGGTATCACACACTGAATACATAGGTGTGTGAGGCGAACCAGGGGAACTGAAACATCTAAGTACCCTGAGGAAAAGAAATCAACCGAGATTCCCTAAGTAGTGGCGAGCGAACGGGGACTAGCCCTTAAGTTGATTTGAGAGTAGCGGAACGCTCTGGAAAGTGCGGCCATAGTGGGTGATAGCCCTGTACGCGAAACTCTCTTGTCAATGAAATCGAGTAGGACGGGGCACGAGAAACCTTGTCTGAATATGGGGGGACCATCCTCCAAGGCTAAATACTACTGACTGACCGATAGTGAACCAGTACCGTGAGGGAAAGGCGAAAAGAACCCCGGAGAGGGGAGTGAAATAGAACCTGAAACCGTATGCGTACAAGCAGTGGGAGCCCACTTTGTTGGGTGACTGCGTACCTTTTGTATAATGGGTCAGCGACTTATATTCAGTGGCGAGCTTAACCGAATAGGGGAGGCGTAGCGAAAGCGAGTCTTAATAGGGCGCTTTAGTCGCTGGGTATAGACCCGAAACCGGGCGATCTATCCATGGGCAGGTTGAAGGTTAGGTAACACTGACTGGAGGACCGAACCGACTACCGTTGAAAAGTTAGCGGATGACCTGTGGATCGGAGTGAAAGGCTAATCAAGCTCGGAGATAGCTGGTTCTCCTCGAAAGCTATTTAGGTAGCGCCTCGTGTATCACTGCTGGGGGTAGAGCACTGTTTCGGCTAGGGGGTCATCCCGACTTACCAAACCGATGCAAACTCCGAATACCGGCAAGTGTCAGCACGGGAGACACACGGCGGGTGCTAACGTCCGTCGTGAAAAGGGAAACAACCCAGACCGTCAGCTAAGGTCCCAAAGTTATGGTTAAGTGGGAAACGATGTGGGAAGGCTTAGACAGCTAGGAGGTTGGCTTAGAAGCAGCCACCCTTTAAAGAAAGCGTAATAGCTCACTAGTCGAGTCGGCCTGCGCGGAAGATGTAACGGGGCTCAAACCATACACCGAAGCTACGGGTTCATCTTAGGATGAGCGGTAGAGGAGCGTTCTGTAAGCCTGTGAAGGTGAGTTGAGAAGCTTGCTGGAGGTATCAGAAGTGCGAATGCTGACATGAGTAACGACAATGCGAGTGAAAAACTCGCACGCCGAAAGACCAAGGTTTCCTGCGCAACGTTAATCGACGCAGGGTTAGTCGGCCCCTAAGGCGAGGCAGAAATGCGTAGTCGATGGGAAACGGGTTAATATTCCCGTACTTCTAGTTACTGCGATGGAGGGACGGAGAAGGCTAGGCCAGCACGGCGTTGGTTGTCCGTGTTTAAGGTGGTAGGCTGGTTTCTTAGGTAAATCCGGGAGATCAAGGCCGAGAGCTGATGACGAGCGTTCTTTTAGAATGCGAAGTGGTTGATGCCATGCTTCCAGGAAAAGCTTCTAAGCTTCAGGTAACTAGGAACCGTACCCCAAACCGACACAGGTGGTTAGGTAGAGAATACCAAGGCGCTTGAGAGAACTCGGGTGAAGGAACTAGGCAAAATGGCACCGTAACTTCGGGAGAAGGTGCGCCGGTGAGGGTGAAGCATTTACTGCGTAAGCCCATGCCGGTCGAAGATACCAGGCCGCTGCGACTGTTTATTAAAAACACAGCACTCTGCAAACACGAAAGTGGACGTATAGGGTGTGACGCCTGCCCGGTGCCGGAAGGTTAATTGATGGGGTTAGCGCAAGCGAAGCTCTTGATCGAAGCCCCGGTAAACGGCGGCCGTAACTATAACGGTCCTAAGGTAGCGAAATTCCTTGTCGGGTAAGTTCCGACCTGCACGAATGGCGTAACGATGGCGGCGCTGTCTCCACCCGAGACTCAGTGAAATTGAAATCGCTGTGAAGATGCAGTGTATCCGCGGCTAGACGGAAAGACCCCGTGAACCTTTACTATAGCTTTGCACTGGACTTTGAGCTTGCTTGTGTAGGATAGGTGGGAGGCTTTGAAGTGGGGACGCCAGTTCTCATGGAGCCATCCTTGAAATACCACCCTGGCAACCTTGAGGTTCTAACTCTGGTCCGTTATCCGGATCGAGGACAGTGTATGGTGGGTAGTTTGACTGGGGCGGTCTCCTCCCAAAGAGTAACGGAGGAGTACGAAGGTGCGCTCAGACCGGTCGGAAATCGGTCGTAGAGTATAAAGGCAAAAGCGCGCTTGACTGCGAGACAGACACGTCGAGCAGGTACGAAAGTAGGTCTTAGTGATCCGGTGGTTCTGTATGGAAGGGCCATCGCTCAACGGATAAAAGGTACTCCGGGGATAACAGGCTGATACCGCCCAAGAGTTCATATCGACGGCGGTGTTTGGCACCTCGATGTCGGCTCATCACATCCTGGGGCTGAAGCCGGTCCCAAGGGTATGGCTGTTCGCCATTTAAAGTGGTACGCGAGCTGGGTTTAGAACGTCGTGAGACAGTTCGGTCCCTATCTGCCGTGGACGTTTGAGATTTGAGAGGGGCTGACCTTAGTACGAGAGGACCGGGTTGGACGAACCTCTGGTGTTCCGGTTGTCACGCCAGTGGCATTGCCGGGTAGCTATGTTCGGAAAAGATAACCGCTGAAAGCATCTAAGCGGGAAACTTGCCTCAAGATGAGATCTCACTGGAGCCTTGAGCTCCCTGAAGGGCCGTCGAAGACTACGACGTTGATAGGTGGGGTGTGTAAGCGCTGTGAGGCGTTGAGCTAACCCATACTAATTGCCCGTGAGGCTTGACCATATAACACCCAAACAATCTGCAAGGGCATGAGCCTGCGACAGAGGGTGTCGATGGTGAAGTCGACTGAATGCCGAAGATTTGCACGAGAGCTACAGGCCCAAGGGCCAAGCCAAACGACTGTCACATACCCAATTCGCTGTAACGGCTAACCCCGCGACAGCAACAAATTGCTTGACGACCATAGAGCGTTGGAACCACCTGATCCCATCCCGAACTCAGCAGTGAAACGACGCATCGCCGATGGTAGTGTGGGGCTTCCCCATGTGAGAGTAGGTCATCGTCAAGCTCCTATACGAAACCCCAGATCGCCAACGCGGTCTGGGGTTTCTTCTTTGTGCCGGGAAAACCTGGAACAGCGCTGGCGCAGCTAACGGCCCGGTGCGTGCGGGGCATCCTAAGGCTATCGGGCTGGCTAAAGGTACTCCTGCAGGGGGCAACGATTACCTATTGCATAGCCAAAAAAAGGCCACCTCGAAGGTGGCCTTGTCGTTTCTGCTCTATGACTCAGTCGCCGCGGTATTCGCAGCCGCTGGTACAGGTCTCGTGGATGCGCACGCGCGACAGTTCCGGGAGCAGGGGTTTGACCTGTTGCCAGATCCACTTAGCCAGCACTTCGCTGGTGGGGTTTTCCAGGCCGGGGATGTCGTTCAGGTAGTTGTGGTCGAGTTGCTCGTAGATCGGCTTGAAGATTGCCTTGATCTCGGAGAAGTCGCGAATCCAGCCGGTATAGGGGTCGACCTCGCCTTCGATATGCAGGGCGACGCGGAAGGAGTGGCCGTGCAGACGACCGCATTTGTGGCCTTCCGGCACATGGGGCAGGCGGTGGGCCGCCTCGAAGATGAACTCTTTGAACAATTCCACAGTACAGCGCTCGCGTGAGATGGCCGTCGATCAGGCCCTGAGCCGCGCAGTTTATCAGGTCTGCCCAGGCGCCTGGGCGTTCAGCAGTCGGCGGATCTGCTGCGTCAGGTAACGGTGGAAGCGCCGATCGTGCCAGTAGGCCATATGGCTCAGTGGTGTATGGCGTTTGTACCAGGGGCCGACGGGCAGGGCGCGATCTTCGTGCACCAGGGCGGCGTAGGCGGGGATTGCGCGCAGCGGGTAGCCGAGTGGGTCGGCCGGTGCGTAGACGTTCAACCAGCGGGCCTGCTGACGCACCGCGTCGCTCAGGCAGTGGCCGGGAAAGCGGATTGGCAGCACCGGGTCGTAGGCAAAGGTGAACAACGGGATGTTGCAGCCGAAGGTGACGATGCCGGCCAGGGTTTCCAAGGCCAGGAAGGGGTCGTGCGGGCAACTGGGGGTAGCGTTGAGTTTCTGCTGGTCCCAGGCGAAGTTGGAGAAGATGTGCCCGCCCAGGGAGTGAGTCAGCACCAGCAGCGGGGTCTGTGGATCGACCTGGGCGCGCAGGGCATTGAGGCCGTTGCGCAGGCACTGGTGCACTTCCTGGTAGGTGGTGTCGTAGGCCTCGCTGACCTTGCGGTAGCCGGCGGCGTCGCCGAGAAACAGGGTGACGATGCGGCGTAACCAGCGCCAGCGCACGGGTTCGCGCTCGAGGCGGGCGAGGAAGGCGTGTTCGCGTTTATCCAGCACGCTGGCCCAGTACAGGGTCTGGAACGCCACCTGCTGGGCGTCGTCGCCCAACTGGCGGCGCAAACCGCGGATCAAACCCTGGGCGAACTGGTGTTGTCCCTCGTGGTCGCGGCTGTCGGGCTGGTTGCCGATGCCGTGGATGATTGCGACTGCCAGCTTCATGCATCCTCCCTGATTGCAGCAGCCTAACCATCGGCGCTGGCCGCGTCCATCACAAGGGCAGCAGGCGTTCGCCCAGGCGCCCGCTGTCGACCAGTTCGAGGAATTCGTCGCCGAGTCGCACGCTTTCCGCCATCGCCTGGCGCCAGTAGCGTTCACGGCCGGCGTCGTCACCCAGGTAGCGTTTGAAGTCGCTGCGGTCGGGCAGCTTGCCGTGGGGCAGGCGTGCCAGGTACTCGCGTGATGGCGCGAGCAGCAGCACGTCCTGCAGGCGAGTGCGGTCGCCGCGGCGCCAGGGCATGCTCTTGTCGAACCAGCCGGGGATTACCCGGTCGGTGAAGTGCGGGTAAAGCACGATGTCCTCGCCGCTGTAGGGCAGGTCGAGGTGATAGTCGAGCAGGCCGCCGTCGCGGTAGGCGCCGGGCTCCAGCCCGGGAATCTCGCGGATCGCTTCCATCACCATGGGGATCGAGCCGGACGCCAGCAGGGCGTGGCGGAGGTTCTCCGCGGTGAGGGCGTGAAAGTGCGAGCGGAAGTCGCGCAGTTGCGCCAGTGGCGGCAACTGGCGGGCGTCGTGCAGGATCACCCGGTCGAAGTGACGCGCCAGACGTTGGCGCGCCAGCAGGTTGTTGCCGATCACCGAAGACAGCCCGAGGCTCAGCTTGCCGCGGTGGTCGTGCTGCAGCAGGCCGTGGCTCTTCACCACCACGATATGCAGGCGATGGTACGGGTTGGCGACTATGGCCGCGTCCTGGTCGGCGAGCAGCTCGTGCAGCATCTGGCGGCAACTGTCGGACACCTCGGCCATGCTCACGCCCTTGGCGAAGCGCTGGGCGGTGTAGAGTTCGCCGAGGCGGCGGATGCCGGCGGCGGCGTCCGGCAGGCAGGCGCTGGCGAAACGCCAGGAACCGATGGAGGCGCCGATCAACGCGCGTTCGCGCGGCGCGCGCGGCAGCCAGTCGCCGAACAGGGCCAGATCCAGGCCCTGGATGCCGAGGCCCTTGGGCCCGCCCGCGGCGCCGGGCAGGATGCCGACATCCGCCGGGCTCAGGCCGTGCTGGCGAATCCGCGTCAGGGCTCTGGGGCCTGCCCTGAGGGTCAGGGCAGGGGACTTGATATGGATCGCGCTCATCGCTGCCTCCGTCACGCAAGCAGGCGATTATAGGGCCATGGACGCGCAGGCCAAGTGACTTCAGCGGCTGAATGACGCCGGCAATTCAGCTTGAATTAAGTGCACGGGCCTAGAGTGGCAGGCATCGAATCACTTTCCGGAGGATGCTCCATGAACCTGTTGACCCGCCTGCTGGCCATCGCTGCACTTGCCAGTGCCAGCCTCATTGCCCATGCTCGCGACCTGGGCCCGGACGAAGCGCTGCGCTTGCGCGACGCCGGCACCATCAAATCCTTCGAGCTGCTCAACCAGGCCGCGTTGGCCCAGCACCCGGGCTCGCGCATCGAGGAGACCGAGCTGGAGGACGAATACGGTCGCTACATTTACCAGATCGAACTGCGCGATCCGCAAGGCGTGCAGTGGGATCTGGAACTGGATGCCAGCACCGGCGAAATTCTCAAGAACCATCAGGACGATTGATGAGCTTGCGCAGCACCACGGCATTTTTGTTGCTCCTGGCCGCCAGCCTCGCCGCCGCCCCGGGCGTGGCCCGCGATCTCGATCAGGACGAGGCCCTGCGCCTGCGTCGGGAAGGTGTGATCATGCCCTTCGAGCAGCTGATGCAGCGCCTGGAGCAGCAGTATCCGGGCGCCACCCTGCTGGAGGCGGAGCTGGAAGAGGAAGACGGCGTGCTGGTCTACGAGGTGGAAATCCTCACCACCCAGGGCGTGGTACGCGAGCTGGAGCTGGATGCCCGCGACGGCAACATTCTGAAGGACGAGGAAGACGACTGATGCGCCTGTTGCTGGTGGAAGATCATGTGCCGCTGGCCGACGAGCTGACGGCCAGCCTCAGTCGCCAGGGTTATGCCGTGGATTGGCTGGCCGACGGCCGCGACGCCGCCTACCAGGGCGCCAGCGAGCCCTACGACCTGATCATTCTCGACCTCGGTCTGCCGGGCAAACCGGGTCTGGAGGTGTTGCAGCAGTGGCGTGCCGGCGGCCTGGCCACGCCGGTGCTGGTACTGACTGCGCGCGGCTCCTGGGCCGAGCGCATCGAAGGCCTCAAGGCCGGTGCCGACGACTATCTGACTAAACCTTTTCATCCTGAGGAATTGGCCCTGCGTATCCAGGCGCTGCTGCGTCGTGCCCATGGCCTGGCCAACCAGCCGCAACTGGAGGCCGCCGGCCTGCAACTGGACGAGAGCCGCCAGTGCGTCACGGTCGGCGGCGAGGCCGTCGACTTGACCGCCGCCGAGTTCCGTCTGCTGCGTTACTTCATGCTGCATCCGGGGCAGATCCTGTCCAAGAGCCACCTGGCCGATCACCTGTATGACGGCGAGACCGAGCGCGATTCCAACGTCATCGAGGTGCACGTCAACCGCCTGCGCGGCAAGCTGGGGCGCAACGTGATCGAGACGCGCCGCGGCCAGGGCTACCGTTTCACTGGGGAGCAGGGTTGAGGTCGATCCAGCGCCGGCTCAGCCTCGGCCTGGCCGGCGCCCTGCTGCTGGTGGGCCTGGTGCTGGCTCAGGCCAGCCTCTGGGTGTTCGACCGTGGCTTGCGCGCCTACCTGGAGGAGGATCTGCGCGACGAGGCGCAGGGCCTGCTCGCCGCCCTGGTGCGTGGCCCGGCCGGCTTGCAACTGGACGAGCGGCGCCTCGATCCGTCGTTTCAGCGGCAGTTTTCCGGGCATTACTTTCGTATCGACTTTGCCGACCGCAGCTGGCGTTCGCGCTCGTTATGGGACCGCGAACTGCTCAAGCCGCAAGGCTCGGGCATGCAGGCCGAACTCGGCGACGGTCCGCAGGGCCAGCGCCTGCTGGTCTACCGCGCCGATTACCGGCGTTACGGCGAGGCGCTGTCGATCAGCGTGGCGCAGGACTACGAGCCGGTGCTGCAGAGCTTTCGGCGCATGCAGTGGCTGGGCCTGGGCATGGGCGGCGCGGCGCTGCTGCTGATCCTGATCGCCCAGCGCTACACTGTGCGCCGCGCGCTGCGCCCGCTGGAGCAGGTGCGCCGGCAGATCGCCCAGTTGCAGCAGGGCCAGCGCAGCGAGCTGGACGCCGAGGTGCCGGAGGAGCTGGAGCCGCTGGTGGCGCAGATCAACCACCTGCTGGCCCATACCGAAGACACCCTGAAACGCTCGCGCAACGCCCTGGGCAACCTCGGTCATGCGCTGAAGACGCCGCTGGCGGTGCTGATCAGCCTGGCCGGACGCGACGAACTGGCGGCGTACCCGGCGTTGCGCGCCAGCCTGCGCGAGCAACTGACGCAGATCGAACAACGCCTGAGCCGCGAGCTCGGCCGCGCCCGTCTGGCCGGCGAGGCGCTGCCGGGGGCGCGTTTCGACTGTGTGCAGGAGCTGCCTGGTTTGTTCGCTACCCTGGCGATGATCCACGACCGCGGCCTCGACCTGGATTGGCAGGCGCCCGCGGGGCTGGTGCTGCCGCGTGATCGCGAGGACCTGCTGGAGCTGCTCGGCAACCTGCTGGACAACGCCTGCAAATGGGCCGAACGGCGGGTACGGTTGTCGATCGAAGAGGGCGCCGCGGGCTATCTGCTGTGCGTCGACGACGACGGCCCGGGCATCGACGCCGAGCGGCGCGAGGCGGTGCTCGGCCGTGGCACCCGCCTGGACGAGCAGGTCGCCGGGCACGGCCTGGGCCTGGGCATAGTGCGCGACATAGTCGAGGCCTGGGATGGCCGCATCGAGCTGCAGGACAGCCCGCTGGGCGGGCTGCGGGTGGCGATCAGTCTGCCGCGGCGCTGAGCCCGCCTGCATTCAGTCAGAGCATCACATGCCGTTGGCAAAGACCGGGTTGTCGAAACCGATGGCCTCGCGTACCGGTTGCAGGGCGCGGGCGTAGCGCACCAGGACGTCGAGGGCGTAGTCGATGCGCGCGCGGATGCGCTCATCGGCCTCGTCCGCCGCCTGCGGGCCGTTCAACACCTTCTCCACCTGGCGCACGATCAGGTGCTCCGGCAGGTAGCACAGGCGGCAGTTCTTGTAGCTGGAGGCGCGCAGCTCACTGATCGGGTAGGCGCCGCCGACCCCGGAGGACACACCCACCAGCAGCCCCGGCTTGTGCGCCAGTTCGGCCTTGCTGGCGTAGATGAAGAAGTTCTTGATCGCCGGGCAGGCCATGCCGTTCCACTCCGGGGCGAGGATCACCACCGCGTCGGCGGCGGCCAGTTGTTGCCGGTACAGCTCCCAGGGGCCGCTGTCTTCAGCCGGCCACAACGGCAGCGGGGCCAGGCCCAGGTCGATGACGTTACTGCTCTCCGGCGTGGTCTGCTCCAGTTCGATCAAGCGCTGGCGCAGAAAGCGCGCGACCTTGCCCGACTGGCTGTTGTTGCGGCTGGAGCCGGCGACTAAGGCGATATTGAGCATGCTGTTTCCCCCTTGAGAAGCATGGATGAGGCGATGTACCGCGCGCGGCGCGAATAAATCCGCACCTGCAGGTGCGCACGATTGGCGGCGGCATAGCGCAAAAGAACGCGCAGGCTAGGCCATTGCCTGCCTGCGCAGCAAGGGAGCGGCCGCCAGAATGACGGCCGTTTCGCGTCACACGCGGAACTGGTCCATCAGGCCCTGCTGCTGGTTGGCCAGGCGATTGAGGTTCTGGCTGACCTGCGCCGATTCCGCGGCCTGGCTGCTGATGGCCTCGGTGACGTCGCGGATCGAGGCGACGTTGCGGTTGATCTCCTCGGCCACCGAGCTCTGCTCCTCGGCGGCGCTGGCGATCTGCAGGTTCATGTCGGTGATCAGGCCGACCGCCTGGCCGATGCGCTGCAGCGCCGCCACCGCCTGCTGCACCTGTTCGACGCTGCCCTGGGCCTGGCGATGGCTGCTGTGCATGGTGCTGACCACTTCGCGAGTGCCATTCTGCAGGCCCTCGATCACCTGGCGGATTTCCTCCACCGAGTCCTGGGTGCGCTTGGCCAGGTTGCGCACTTCGTCGGCGACCACGGCGAAACCGCGCCCGGCCTCGCCGGCGCGGGCGGCCTCGATGGCGGCGTTGAGCGCCAGCAGGTTGGTCTGCTCGGCGATGGAGCGGATCACCTCGAGCACCGAGCCGATCTGCTCGCTGCTGCTGGCCAGGCCTTCGACCTCCTGCATGGCCACGTTCATCTCGTTGGCCAGCAGCTCGATGGTGTTGGTGGTCTTGTCGATCACCTGCAGGCCCTCGCGGCTGGCCTGGTCGGCGTTACGCGCGGCCTCGGCGGCCTGGGCGGCGTTGTGCGCGACGTCCTGGGCGGTGGCGCTCATTTCCTGGAAGGCGGTGGCCACCTGATCCACCTCGCGGTATTGCTGCTGCATGCCGGCACTGGTCTGGCTGGCGATGGCGGCGGACTGGTCGGCGGTGCCGCGGGCGTCGAGCACGCTGCTTTTGACGTCGGCGATGATCGGCTGCAGCTTGTCGAGGAAGCGGTTGAACCAGCCGGCCAGCTCGCCCAGTTCGTCCTGCTTGGCATAGTGCAGGCGGCGGGTGAGGTCGCCTTCGCCGCTGGCGATGTCCTTGAGCATGGCGGCCACGCCGAGAATCGGTCGGGTCACGCCGCGGGCGGTCAGCCACATCAGCAGCAGGCCGGCGAGCACCGCCAGCAGGCCGAGCAGCAGCGCCTGCAGGCTGTCGCCGGCGCGGCGCTGGTCGAGCTGCTGGCCGAGCTCGATGGCGCGTGCCAGCAGCACCTGCTCCGGCACCTCCACCAGCACGCTCCAGGGCTTGGCCTCGGGGATCGGCTGGAACGGGCTGAGCACCCGCAACATCTCGCCGTGGTCCAGCTCCGCGGCGCTGCCGGCCTGGATCAGGCTGCGCAGCTCGCCGGCATGCTCGCCGTAGGCCTTGTCCACCGCCTGGCTGAGCAGCGCGCCGTCGCGGCTGTGGCCGGCGAGCAGGGCGGCGGGGCTGAAGATGCTGATGTGGCCCTGGCCATCGTAGAGCTCGCGATTGGCCTCCTGGCTGATCTGCTGCAGGCTGGCCAGGCTGATGTCGACGCCCATCACGCCGATCACCTTGCCGTCCAGCTCCAGCGGGAAGGCGATGCTGGTCATCAGCGTCTGCTGGCCGCCGACCTCGTCGTAGTAAGGCTCCAGCACGCAGGCCTGGCGAGTGTCGCGCGGGCAGGTGTACCAGGCGTTGTAGGGCACGCCGTTGGCGCCGGGCGTGGCGTCGGCGAGCATTTCCTCGGGCATCGACTCGGATTCCAGCGTGCCGGGGGTGGGCTGCGCCCAGTACAGCGAGAAGCGCCCGGCGTCGTTGCTGCCCAGTTCGGCCTGGTCGGCGAAGAGTTCGTCCTTGCCGTCCAGCGCGTTGGGCTCGAACACCAGGTACAGACCGAGCAGCGCGGGGTTGGCCTCCAGGCTGGTGCGCACCTGGCGGGTCAGGTCCTCGCGCAGATCGAAGGCATCGAGAAAGCGCTTTTCCGCCTGTTCGCGGAGGAACAGGATCTGCCGCGAGAAGCCCTTGCCGTACTGGTAGGCGTCCATGAAGTAGCGCTGAATGCGGATCGCCTGCAGCTCGCCGCGCGCCTGCAGGCGCAGCTTGGCGCTTTCCTCCAGCATGCCGTACGAGGCCTCGCGCACCAGGCCGGCGCTGCGGCTGGACTGGTACTGCGAGGCGCCCACCAGCAGGGTGACGATGGCGAGCAGACAGAGGCCGGCGAGCAGGGTGATCTTCCATTGGATCGAAAGACGGCTGAACAGCATGGGGCGTTCCTTTCTTCGATGGACTACGGCTGGTTATCGGTACGCCGGCGGCTTTCTTGATCGGCGCGCGTGCGGGATCGGGATTATGCACGTTTCGCTCGAAATTCTGAACGCCGGCGTTTTTGACAGCCGTGGCCGCATGCGGCAGAGTACGCGGCTTTTTTCGGCCCGGCGCCCGCGCCGGCATTTCTGTAGGTGGAGCGGTTTATGAACGCAGTAATAGCGGCGGTCGGCATCATGCTGATCCTCAGCCTGTGCCGGGTGCACGTGGTGGTGGCGCTGATCATCGGCGCGCTGGCCGGCGGCCTGCTCGGCGGCCTGGGCGTGGAGGGCACGCTGAGCGCCTTCAACCAGGGCCTCGGCGGCGGCGCCACGGTGGCGCTGTCCTATGCGCTGCTCGGCGCCTTCGCCGTGGCCATCGCCAAGTCCGGCCTGGCCCATGCCCTGGCGGACAAGGCGCTGGCGTTGGTCGGCCAGCAGGACGCGGCCGGTGGCGGCCTGCTCAAGTGGTTGCTGATCGCGCTGCTGCTGGCGGTGGCGATTTCCTCGCAGAACATCCTGCCGATCCATATCGCCTTCATCCCGCTGCTGGTGCCGCCGCTGCTCTACGTGCTGAGCAAGCTGCAGCTCGACCGCCGCCTGATCGCCTGCGTGCTGACCTTCGGCCTGATCACCCCCTACATGTTCCTGCCGGTGGGCTTCGGCGGCATCTTCCTCAACGACATCCTGCTGGCCAACGTGGCCAAGTCCGGGGTGGACGTCAGCGGCGTGAACATCACCCAGGCCATGGCCATTCCGGCGCTGGGCATGCTCTTCGGCCTTCTCGTGGCGGTGTTCTTCAGCTACCGCGGCAAGCGCGTCTACGACCTGGCGAAGATCGAGCAGGCCGAGCGCGTCGACGTGCAGTACAACCCGCTGAGCCTGCTGGTGGCCGGCGTGGCCATCGCCGCGGCGTTCGTCGTGCAGCTGTGGCTGGACTCGATGATCATCGGCGCCCTGGCCGGCTTCGTGATCTTCTCGGTGTCCGGCGTGGTGCGCTGGAAGGAGGCCGACGGGCTGTTCACCGAGGGCATGAAGATGATGGCGATGATCGGCTTCATCATGATCGCCGCCGCCGGTTTCGCCGAGGTGATGAAGGCCACCGGCGAGGTCAAGACCCTGGTCGACGGCGCCGCCGCGCTGATCGGCCACGACAAGGCGATCGGCGCGCTGCTGATGCTGCTGGTCGGCCTGCTGGTGACCATGGGCATCGGCTCGTCCTTCTCCACCATTCCGATCATCGCGGCGATCTTCGTGCCGCTGGGCGTGCAGCTGGGCTTCAGCCCGCTGGCCATCGTCTGCATCGTCGGCACCGCCGGCGCCCTCGGCGATGCCGGCTCGCCGGCCTCCGACTCGACCCTCGGCCCGACCGCCGGGCTCAACGTCGACGGTCAGCACAACCATATCTGGGACAGCGTGGTGCCCACCTTCCTGCATTACAACCTGCCGCTGCTGGCGTTCGGTTGGGCCGCCGCCATGCTGCTGTGACGAGTCCGCGCCGGCTCAAGTGTCCGGCGCCACGGGTCGCTTGATTCCTGCACGGGGCTGCCGGTACATCGGTAGCCCCGTTTTCGTTCAGGCCACCACCGCGGGCGTCGGTCGCATATCTGAGTCAGAGCGGAAAGTCCCAGTGTTTGATCGCCTCGCTCAGGTGCTCGATCCAGGCGCGCACCGCGGGCGACAGGCCGCGCCGGTGGCTGTAGGCCAGCTGCACGTGGCCCTGGGGCACGCTCCAGGCCGGCAGTAGCGCCAGCAGACGACCGTCGGCCAGCTCTTCGTGGCAGAAGGTGGTGGGCAGCAGGGTGATGCCCAGGCCGGCCAGGGCTGCCTGCTTGCGAACGGCGAAGTCGTCGATGCCCAGCCTGGCTTCCAGCGCGACTTCGTGGGCCTCCTGCGTGGTGTTGTGGTGAAAGCGCAGATGGATGCGCCGATCGGCGCCGAGGGCGCCGAGCGCCGGCAGGCGTTGCAGGTCTCTGGGGTGCTCGATGCGCGCGCCGCAGAGCAGATCGGGGCGCGCCACCACGTGGGCGCGTGCCGGCACCAGGCGGCGGGTGATCAGCCCCGGCTCCTCGTCGTCGAGGTTGCGTACCCGCAGCGCCACGTCCACGGCTTCATTGAACAGGTCGACGCGGCGGCTGGTCTGCAGGATTTCCAGCTGCACCTTGGGGTAGCGGATGAGGAAGTCGTTGATCAGCCCGGACAGCAGGGCCAGCCCGCTGGGGGTGGAAAAGCGCACTCGGCCGCGCGGTTCGCTGGTCAGGCTGGCTACCGTCTCCTCGGCCTGTTCGGCCTCCAGCAACATGGCCTGGCAGTGGCGCAGGTAACGTTCGCCGATATCGGTCAGCACCAGCTTGCGCGTGGTTCGTTGCAGCAAGCGGGCGCCCAGGCGGTTCTCCAGCTCGGCGATGCGCCGCGACAGACGCGACTTGGGAATGCCCAGGGCGCGGCCGGCCGCGGCGAAGCCACCGGCTTCCACCACCTTGGCGAAGTAGAACAGATCGTTGAGGTCTTGCATGGTCATCGTCCTATGAGTGGGACGAACTATCGCATTTTTTCGGTCTTATCCTGCATTGGTTCCATGAATAGCATCTCTGCCATCTCGTCGCGAACGCGCGCCCATTTGGAGAGCCCTATGAAACTGTTGCACCTCGATTCAAGCATCCTCGGTGAGTCCTCTGCCTCCCGCCAGCTCAGCCGAGCCGTGGTCGAGGCCTGGACGGCGGCGGTGCCTGGTACTCAGGTCAGCTACCGCGATCTGGCCAGCGACGCGCTCAGCCATCTGTCCGCCGCCAGCCTGGTGGCAGCCGGTACCCCGGCCGAGCTGCGTGACGCCGCCCAGCGCCACGAGACCGAACTGGCCGAGCGCACCCTGGAGGAGTTCCTCGCCGCCGACGCCATCGTCATCGGTGCGCCGATGTACAACTTCGCGATTCCGAGCCAGCTCAAGGCCTGGATCGACCGCGTCGCGATCGCCGGCAAGACCTTCAGCTACGGCGAGAACGGCCCGGTCGGGCTGGCGGGCGGCAAGACGGTGGTGATTGCCTCGAGCGCCGGCGGCATCCATGCCGGTCAACCCTCGGGCCAGGCACACGAGGACTACCTGGTGCGGGTGCTGAACTTCCTCGGTATCGATGACATCGAGATCGTCCGTGCCGAAGGCCTGGCCTATGGCGAGGAGCCGCGTGCCGCGGCGCTGAGCGGCGCCGCACAGCGGATCGCCGAACTGTTCGCCACCGCCTGAGCGGCAGGCTGAAACGACAAAGCCCGCTTCGGCGGGCTTTGTCGTTGCTGCGCGGAGCGCTGGATCAGACGATCACGCCCTGGCTGCGCAGGTAGTCGTCGTAGGTGCCGCTGAAGTCGGTCACGCCGTTGTCCGACAGCTCGATGATGCGGGTGGCCAGGGAGCCGACGAACTCGCGGTCGTGGCTGACGAAGATCAGCGTGCCGGGGTAGTTCTCCAGCGCCAGGTTGAGCGCCTCGATCGATTCCATGTCGAGGTGGTTGGTCGGCTCGTCCATCACCAGCACGTTGGGCTTTTGCAGGATCAGCTTGCCGAACAGCATGCGGCCCTGTTCGCCGCCGGAGATGACCTTGACCGATTTGAGGATCTCGTCGTTGGAGAACAGCATGCGCCCCAGGGTGCCGCGGATGGTCTGCTCGCCGGTGGTCCACTGGCCCATCCAGTCGAACAGGCTGACGTCGTCTTCGAAGTCGTGGGCGTGATCCTGGGCGTAGTAGCCGACCTCGGCGCTTTCCGTCCACTTCACCGCGCCGGCATCCGGCGCCATTTCGCCGACCAGGGTGCGCAGCAGGGTGGTCTTGCCGATGCCGTTGGGGCCGATGATGGCGACGCGCTCGCCGGCTTCGACGGTGAAGCTGAAGTTCTTGAACAGCACCTTGTCGTCGAAGGCCTTGGAGACCTTCTCGATGGTCACGGCCTGGCGGTGCAGCTTCTTGTTCTGCTCGAAGCGGATGAACGGGCTGACCCGGCTGGACGGCTTGACCTCGGCCAGCTGGATCTTGTCGATCTGCTTGGCGCGCGAAGTGGCCTGCTTGGCCTTGGAGGCGTTGGCCGAGAAACGGCTGACGAAGGTCTGCAGTTCGGCGATCTGCGCCTTCTTCTTGGCGTTGTCGGCCAAGAGCTGTTCGCGCGACTGGGTCGCGGCGGTCATGTACTCGTCGTAGTTGCCGGGGAACAGGCGCAGCTCGCCGTAATCCAGGTCGGCCATATGGGTGCAGACCGAGTTGAGGAAGTGGCGGTCGTGGGAAATGATGATCATGGTGCTGTTACGCGCCGTGAGGATGTTTTCCAGCCAGCGGATGGTGTTGATATCCAGGTGGTTGGTCGGCTCGTCGAGCAGCAGCACGTCCGGATCGGAGAACAGCGCCTGGGCCAGCAGCACGCGCAGCTTCCAGCCCGGCGCCACTTCGCTCATCGGGCCGAAGTGCTGCTCCAGCGGAATCCCCAGGCCCAGCAGCAGTTCGCCGGCGCGGGATTCGGCGGTGTAGCCGTCCATCTCGGCGAACTCGCCCTCCAGCTCGCCGACCTTCATGCCGTCTTCTTCGCTCATTTCCGCCAGCGAGTAGATACGGTCGCGCTCGGCCTTGACCTTCCACAGCTCCTCGTGGCCCATGATCACCGTGTCGATCACGTTGAATTCTTCGTAGGCGAACTGGTCCTGGCGCAGCTTGCCCAGGCGCACATTGGGTTCGAGCATCACCTGGCCGCCGGACGGCTCCAGATCGCCGCCGAGGATCTTCATGAAGGTCGACTTGCCGCAGCCGTTGGCGCCGATCAGGCCGTAGCGGTTGCCGTTGCCGAACTTGACGGAAACGTTCTCGAACAGCGGCTTGGCGCCGAACTGCATGGTGATATTAGCGGTGGAGATCAATTGCTTGTCCTGCGGGGCTGCGGTGGTTAATCGCCTTTCCCGGTTCCTGCACCCGCGCCCGCCACGTCGCTTGTGGCAGGCAGCTGGGCGAACTCGTTCCTGTTGAAGGCCGAGTTCAGCCGCTGGGTATAGGTCGAGGAACATCCACACGCGGTGCCCCGGGCCGGCTTGCGCTGAAGCCATGGGGGCCGGCCTGTCGTCAGGCATGTGTTGGCGTGGTCTGTCGGGCGTCGTATCGCCGGCGCTTGGGGATGCCCTGGGCAGCCAGCGCGGCGTGAAGCGCGCAATGGTACCACTTGGCGGCATGATCCACAGCCCGCGCTTGCGCCACGGGAAGACGAAAGGGCGTTCGGCGGATGGCGATGCCGAAGCCAGCTTGCTCAGCTTGGCGATGCGCGGCGTCATCCTGTCGGGCGGGCTTTGTCGGCAGTGCGCGTTCTCGGGCGTCAGGTCGGGATTTTCTTTCTTCCGGCTGTCGACACCCTAGTGGAAATCCCGACTCTTCACGTCGAGCCCGGTCAGCAGCGGGCTCAGGTCGACCAGGCGCCCGGCGATGACGTGGCGCACGCCGTCGGCGCTTTCCAGGTGGCCGTCGATGCGCAGCAGCCGCGCCTGCAGCAGCACCCGGCGCTGGCGCTCGGCCAGGTCATGCCAGACCACCACGTTGATCATGCCGAACTCGTCTTCCAGGGTGACGAAGATCACCCCGCTGGCGGTCTGCGGGCGCTGGCGGCCGATCACCAGGCCGGCGACGCTGACCGGGCGGCCGTGCTCGACTGCGCCCAGCTCGCGCGAGCTGCGGCAGCGCCTGGCCCTCAGCCGGTCGCGCAGCAGCGCCAGCGGGTGCGGGCCGAGGGTGGTGCCGAAGGTGGCGTAATCCGTCAGCAGGTCTTCGCCGACCGTGGGTTGCGGCAGCGCCACGGGTTCCTCGCGGCTCGGATGGCCGGCGAACAGCGGCAGCTGCGGCTCCACCCCGGCCACCGCCCAGCGGGCGCGGTAACGGTCGCCGGCCAGGCCGCGCAGGGCGCCGGCATCGGCCAGGCATTCGCGGGCGCGGGCATCCAGCGTGGCGCGTCGGCACAGGTCGTCCACATCCTTGAAGGGCGCCGCCTGCCGCGCCGCCTCGATACGTTTGGCATCCTCCTCGCGAAAGCCGCGCAGCAGGCGCAGCCCCAGGCGGATTGCCGGCTGCTCGCCGCCGCTTGGCTCCAGGCTGCAGTCCCAGGCGCTGTGGCGCACGTCCGCCGGACGCACCTCGATGCCGTGGCGGCGGGCGTCCTGCAGCACCTGGTCGGGGCTGTAGAATCCCATCGGCCAGCTGTTGACCAGGGCGCAGGCGTAGGCGGCCGGCTCGCGGCATTTCAGCCAGCAGCTGGCGTAGGTGAGCAGGGCGAAGCTGGCGGCGTGGGACTCGGGGAAGCCGTAGCTGCCGAAGCCCTCGATCTGGCGGAAGATGCGCGCGGTGAATTCCGCCGTGTAGCCTTTTTCCAGCATGCGCGAGGTCAGCCGCTGGCGATGCGGCTCCAGCCCACCGTGGCGCTTCCAGGCCGCCATCGAGCGGCGCAGCTCGTCGGCCTCGCCGGGACTGTAGTCGGCGGCGACCATGGCCAGCTCCATCACCTGCTCCTGAAACAGCGGCACGCCGAGGGTGCGTTCGAACACCGGTCGTAATTCGTCTGAAGGGTATTCCACCGCCTCCTCGCCGTTGCGCCGGCGCAGGTAGGGATGAACCATGTCGCCCTGGATCGGCCCGGGGCGGACGATGGCGACCTGGATCACCAGGTCGTAGAAGGTCTTTGGGCGCAGGCGCGGCAACATGGCCATCTGCGCGCGCGACTCGATCTGGAACACGCCAACGGTGTCGGCGCGGCTGATCATGGCGTAGGTCGCCGCATCCTCCTGCGGCAGGCTGGCCAGGGTCCAGCGTGTGCCGCGGTAGCGCTCGATCAGGGCGAAGCAGCGGCGCAGCGCGCTGAGCATGCCGAGGGCGAGGATATCGACCTTGAGCAGGCCGACCAGGTCGAGGTCGTCCTTGTCCCACTGAATCACGGTGCGCTCGGCCATGCTGGCGTTCTCCACCGGCACCAGGGTCTGCAGCGGGTGTTCGGAGATGACGAAGCCGCCCGGGTGCTGCGACAGGTGACGGGGAAAGCCGATCAGCTCGCCGGCCAGGGTGAGGATGCGGTGCAGCGACTGGCTGTCCGGGTCGAAGCCGGCCTCGCGCAGGCGCTCGGCGTCCGGCATGCGGTCGCTCCAGCGCCCGCAGCAGTCGGCCAGGGCGCCGACCTGATCGGGCGGCAGGCCGAGCGCCTTGGCCACGTCGCGCAGCGCGCCAGCGCCGTGATAGGTGCTGGCCACCGCGGTCAGCGCCGCGCGCTGGCGGCCATAGCGGCGAAACACGTACTGGATGACTTCCTCGCGGCGTTCGTGCTCGAAGTCGACGTCGATATCCGGCGGCTCGTTGCGCTCGCGCGAGAGAAAGCGTTCGAACAGCAGCCGGCTGCCCGAGTTGTCCGGATTCAGTTCGGTGATGCCGAGGGCGAAGCACACGGTCGAGTTGGCCGCCGAGCCACGGCCCTGGCAGAGGATGTGCTGCTCGCGGGCCCAGCGGACGATGTCGTGCACGGTAAGAAAATAGCTCTCGTATTTCAGCTCAGTGATCAGCTGCAGCTCGTGCTCGACCTGCGTCCGCACCTTGGCGCTGGCGCCATCCGGCCAGCGCCAGCGCAGGCCTTGTTCGACCCGATGACGCAGCCAGGAGGAGGCATTGTGGCCGGCCGGCACCAGCTCGTGCGGGTACTGATATTTCAGCTGGCCGAGTTCGAAGCGGCAGCGCTCGGCCACCCGTAGCGTCTCGTCGAGCAACGCCTGCGGATACAGCTCGGCCAGCTCCTCGCGGCGGCGCAGGTGGCGCTCGCCGTTGGGAAACAGCCAGGCGCCGGCTTCGGCCACCGGCAGGTGCTGGCGGATGGCGCTCATGCAGTCCTGCAGGGCGCGGCGGCCGCGGGCGTGCATATGCACGTCGCCGCAGGCCAGGGCGGGAATCTGCAGGCGCGCGGCCAGGGCCTGCAACTGGCGCAGGCGGGCGGCATCGTCGGCGCCGCGGTGCAGTTCGATGCCCAGCCACAGGCGGTCGGCAAAACGCTGGCGCAACCAGATGCCCTCGTTCTCGCTGGCCTGCGGTGTGGCCAGCCAGATCGCCAGCAGGCCGGCCAGCGGCGCGTCGAAGTCCTCGCGCAGCAGGCGGTAGCGCCCCTTCTCGGCGCGGCGCCGGGCGACGGTGATCAGCCGGCACAGCGCCTGGTAGCCGGCCAGGTCCTCGGCCAGCAGCACCAGCTTGGGACCATCTTCGATGGGCATCTCGCTGCCGACGATCAGCGCCAGGTCGCTCTCCTTGGCCGCCTGCCAGGCGCGCACGATGCCGGCGAGCGTGCATTCGTCGGTGATCGCCAAGGCCCGGTAGCCGAGGCGCGCGGCGCGCTCGAACAGCTCGCGGGCGCTGGAGGCTCCACGTTGAAAGCTGAAATTGGACAGACAGTGCAGCTCGGCGTAGTCGGGTGTCATGCGAACCAGCCGTGCAGCTGCAGCGGTCCTCCGGCGCCGACCGGGCGAAAGGCCCAGGCGCGCTGGCCGCTGCGGGTTTGCACCAGGTAATAGTCGCGGCGCAGGTCGCCGCCGTCCCACCAGCCGGATTCGATGCGCTCGGGGCCGGCGAGGATCAGCAGGCCGGCCTCGGCCAGCGGCTGGGGTTCGCCCAGCAGCCAGGCGGGACGCGGCCCGACGCTGGGCAGCGATGGCGTATGCCGGTCGCTCTCGGCCTGCCAGCTCAGCTCCGGGCGGTGATCGGCGCGGGCGCCGAGGCCCTGCACCGCCTCGTCGCCGAGGCGGGCGCGCAGGCGTTCGCGCAGTTGCTCCCAGGGCAGCGACTGCTGCGGTCGCTCGTCGAACAGCTGGCGGTGCTGCGGGGCGAAGGCGGGCAACTCGCGGGCCTCCAGACGCAGCGCCAGTACCGGCGCCGGCAGTTGCAGCTGCTCCAGGCGGCCGCGGGTCAGCTCCAGCAGCATGGCTGGATCGCGTTCGGCGCTGAGCAGACCCACCACCAGCTGGCTGGCCGGGCGATTGCGGTGCTCTAGATGCAGGGTGAAGCGCTGCACGCCACTGTCGCGCCCGGCCAGGTAGGCGGCCAGATCGGCGGTCAGGCGGCGCAGCGGAAACAGCAGCGCCTGGTGCGACTCGACCTCGAAGTTGAGCTCGATGCGCGCATCGAAGCGATCCGGCGGGCGGTAGAACTCCAGGGCCAGCGCCCGTTCGCCGAGCAGGCTGTCGAGGTGGCGCAGCAGCTCGGCCGGAAAGCGCCGCGCCAGGCCGTCACGTGGCAGGGCGAGCAACTGCTGCAGGCTGCGCAGGCCCATGCGGGCGAGGGCGGAGGCGGTCTCGCGGGACAGGCCGATGCGCTCCACCGGCAGGCGCTCGAGCGCGGCGCGCAGCTCGGCCGCGTCGCTGATCGCCAGGCCGTCGTGGACGTTGGCCAGCATGCGCGCGGCGACCGGGTTGGGCGCCAGGGTGATGCGCTGCTGGAAACCCAGCTCGCCCAGTTCGCGGCGCAGGCGCGCCTCGAAGCGCGGCCAGGGGCCGAACAGCCCGAGGCTGGAGCCCACCTCCAGCAGCAGACAGCGCGGGTAGTGCAGGCTGACCTGGGCGCTGAAACCATAGGCCCAGGCGGCGAGGAACTGCTGCCAGCGCTCGATGGCGGCGAGGTCGTAGTCGGCGCTGGCGAAGCCGCGGGTCAGCGCCTGGGCCGCGCTGAGCAGCTGCCCGGGCTTGAGGCCCAGCGCGCGCGCCGCCGGGTTGACCGCCTGCAGCACGCGCCGCTGTGGCGGGCCGCCGAGCAGCACCAGCGGCTCGGTCGGTTCGGCACGCTGGCGCATGACGCCATCGAGCGCCAGCTGCGGCAGCAGGATGCAGGCCCAGAGCGGGTTCATCTCAGGACCAGGCCGCGGCCGGCAGCGGCTGCGCCGGCGCCAGGCCGCCGCGACACTTGAGTACGCGCAGCTGCGCCGGCCGGGCCTCGATGGCCAGGCGCAGGGCCGCCGGCGAGGGGTTGATCGCCTCGCCCAGCGGGCGGTAGGCGAAGGCCAGGGTCTGCCCGGTCTCGGCCGCCACCTGCAGGCGGCGCAGGGCGCGATCCTCGGCCTGCTGCGGCCAGCACAGCACCGCGCCGCAACTGCCCGAGCGCAGGCATTGCTCGGCCGCCCACAGCGCGTCGCGCCCCTGGGCATGGACGATGCTCAGCTGGCGCAGATCGACCTGCGCCGCCAGCCAGGCCTGGGGGTAGGGCAGATGGGGCGGGGCGACCAGCACTACGCGCTCGCCGGCCTGGGTCAGACGCGCCAGGGTCGGCCACAGCAGGCGCAGTTCGCCGATACCGGGGGCGGCCACCAGCAGCTCGCTCAGCGCCGCCTCGGGCCAGCCGCCGCCGGGCAGCAGGGCGTCCAGCGCGGCATGGCCGGTCGTTTGGCCGCTGGGCGCGCGGGCAACGTCCTGGGCGCGCCAGAGGCGGCGGCTGTCGAAGAGGTGCTCGAGGGCGACCGCGGAAGGCATGGCGTTGAAATCGTCCGAATACTGTTTATATGTACAGTATTCGGTTTGCCCGGCACCCGGTCAAGCCGCCGGCCGTCGGTGGGCCCCTCGGGTACGCCGGCCATGAGCAGTGAAATCCAGGAGAGATCTTGCCGCGCTATATTGCAGGCTCAGTGGTTGGCGGCGCGCCGTATGGCGCGCGATATGCCACCCAATAAACAAGCCCCGCACGGGGCGGGGCTTGTTCTACAGCGCTGGGATCAGGCCGGCACGAGCGGGATCTTGGCGTTGGCCGCCGCTTCGCGGAAGTCGGCGATCTGGTCGAAGCTCAGGTAGCGGTAGATATCGCCAGCCATGCTGTCGATATCCTTGGCGTAGACCATGTACTCCTCGACGGTCGGCAGCTTGCCGAGAATCGAAGCGACCGCGGCCAGTTCGGCAGAGGCCAGGTACACGTTGGCGCCATCACCCAGACGGTTGGGGAAGTTACGGGTGGAGGTCGACACCACGGTGGAGTTGGCGGCGACGCGCGCCTGGTTACCCATGCACAGCGAGCAGCCCGGCATCTCCATGCGTGCACCGGCCTTGCCGTAGATGCCGTAGTAGCCTTCTTCGGTCAGCTGGTGAGCATCCATCTTGGTCGGCGGCGACAGCCACAGACGGGTCGGGATACCGCCCTTGACCTTGTCCAGCAGCTTGCCGGCAGCGCGGAAGTGACCGATGTTGGTCATGCACGAACCGATGAACACTTCGTCGATCTTGTCGCCGGCCACGGTGGACAGCAGACGGGCGTCGTCCGGGTCGTTCGGGGCGCACAGCACCGGCTCGTTGAGTTCGGCCAGGTCGATTTCGATGACTTCGGCGTACTCGGCGTCCTTGTCGGCTTCCATCAGTACCGGGTTGGCCAGCCAGGCTTCCATCGCCTGGGCACGACGCTCCAGGGTGCGGGCATCGCCGTAGCCTTCGCTGATCATCCAGCGCAGCAGGGTGATGTTGGACTGCAGGTATTCGGCGATGGCCGCTTCCGGCAGTTTGATGGTGCAACCGGCAGCCGAACGCTCGGCGGAGGCGTCGGACAGCTCGAAGGCCTGCTCGACGGTCAGGTTGTCCAGGCCTTCGATCTCGAGGATACGGCCGGAGAAGATGTTCTTCTTGCCCTTCTTCTCGACGGTCAGCAGACCTTTCTGGATGGCGTAGTAGGGGATGGCGTGGACCAGGTCACGCAGGGTGATACCCGGCTGCATCTTGCCCTTGAAGCGCACCAGCACGGATTCCGGCATGTCCAGCGGCATGACGCCGGTGGCAGCGGCGAAGGCCACCAGGCCGGAACCGGCCGGGAAGCTGATGCCGATCGGGAAGCGGGTGTGCGAGTCGCCGCCGGTGCCGACGGTGTCCGGCAGCAGCATGCGGTTCAGCCAGCTGTGGATGATGCCGTCGCCTACCTTGAGCGAGACGCCGCCGCGATTGCGCATAAAGTCCGGCAGGCTGTGGTGGGTGGTGACGTCGATCGGTTTCGGATAGGCCGCGGTGTGGCAGAAGGACTGCATCACCAGGTCGGCGGAAAAGCCCAGGCAAGCCAGGTCTTTCAGCTCGTCGCGGGTCATCGGGCCGGTGGTGTCCTGGGAGCCGACGGTGGTCATCTTCGGTTCGCAGTAGGTCCCCGGACGCACGCCTTTACCTTCCGGCAGACCGCAGGCGCGGCCGACCATCTTCTGCGCCAGGGTGAAGCCCTTGCCGCTGTCGGCCGGCGCTTGCGGCTTGTTGAACAGGGTGGAGGGGGCCAGGCCCAGTTCGGCACGCGCCTTCTCGGTCAGGCCACGGCCGACGATCAGCGGGATACGGCCGCCGGCGCGCACTTCGTCGAGCAGCACGGGAGTCTTCAGTTCGAAGCGGGCCAGCACTTCTTCAGTGCCCTGTTTGCAGACCTTGCCGGCATAGGGGTAGAGGTCGATCACATCGCCCATATCGAGGGCGGCCACGTCGAATTCGATTGGCAGGGCGCCGGCGTCTTCCATGGTGTTGTAGAAGATCGGGGCGATCTTGTTGCCAAAGCAGAAGCCGCCGGCGCGCTTGTTCGGAATATGGGGAATGTCGTCGCCGAAGAACCACTGCACCGAGTTGGTGGCGGATTTGCGCGAGGAGCCGGTGCCGACCACGTCGCCGACATAGGCCACCGGGTAACCCTTGGCCTTGACCGCCTCGATCTGCGCCAGCGGGCCGACCGCGCCTTGCTGCTGCGGCACGATGCCGTCGCGAGCCATCTTCAGCATGGCCAGGGCGTGCAGCGGGATGTCGGGGCGCGACCAGGCGTCCGGAGCCGGCGACAGGTCGTCGGTGTTGGTTTCGCCGGGCACCTTGAACACGCTCAGGGTGATCTTCTCGGCCAGCGCCGGGCGGGCGGTGAACCATTCGCCATCGGCCCAGGACTGCAGCACGGCCTTGGCCGCGGCATTGCCGGCCTTGGCGCGCTCGGCGACGTCGTGGAAGGCGTCGAACATCAGCAGGGTGTGCTTGAGTTGCTCGGCGGCAACGGCGCCCAGGGCGGCGTCGTCCAGCAGCTCGACCAGGGTGGCGATGTTGTAGCCGCCCAGCATGGTGCCCAGCAGCTCGACGGCGCGCTGCTTGCCTAGCAGCGGCGAGGCGGCTTCGCCCTTGGCCACGGCAGAGAGGAAGCCGGCCTTGACGTAGGCGGCTTCATCCACGCCGGCGGGGACGCGGTGGCTGATCAGATCGAGCAGGAAGGCGGCTTCGCCGGCCGGTGGGTTCTTCAGCAGTTCGACCAGGGCGGCGGTCTGTTCGGCATTCAGCGCCAGGGGCGGCAGGCCCTGCTCGGCACGTTCGGCGACATGGTGGCGGTAGGTTTCAAGCACGGTGTGATTCCTCGGGACAGAAGGCCGATCTGACAGGGCCTGGACTGGGTAGCCGGGTGCTGGCGGGGCTTGCCCGATCGCAGCGGTGTTATGAGCGTCATTTCTTCGTGGCGAACAGCGCGTCGAGCTTGTGCTCGAAGGCGTGGTAGCCGATGCGGCGCGGTCCGCCACCTTTCCTCGCAGGCGGCGATCGCTTTGCTGGGTGATGACTTAGTGTCGACAATATTTATTAATATGCACGAAAACTACCCATTTAAATGGGTCTGGTCAATTGCGTTGCATGAGAGTGTCGACAGTTTTGCGGGTTTGTCATGAAATGACTGCAGATTGTCATCAAATGAAAAGACGCCTCGCGGCGTTGCCCCTAGATTGGGCGCATGCGGCGGCGTCACCCTCGGGTGGACGCCGCTGCAACCGATACCCCTTGCAACGGAGCCCGCCATGTCTACCCCTGAAGTCTTTATCGTCAGCGCTGCACGAACCGCCATCGGCTCCTTCGGCGGCTCGCTCAAGGATGTCGCGCTGTCGCAACTGGCCACCACGGCCGTCGGCGCGGCCCTGCAGCGCGCCGGTTGCGCACCGGAGCGGGTCGGGCATGTGGTGCTGGGCAATGTGATTGCCAGCGAACCGGGCGATGCCTACCTGGCTCGAGTGGCGGCGCTCAATGCCGGCCTGCCCAAGGAAACCCCGGCCTTCAACGTCAACCGTCTCTGCGGTTCCGGCCTGCAGGCGGTGATTTCGGCGGCACAGAGCCTGCTGCTGGGGGACACCGAGGTGGCCATCGCCGGCGGCGCCGAGTCGATGAGCCGCGGGCCCTACCTGATGTCCGCCGCGCGCTGGGGCGCGCGCCTGGGCGACATGCAGGCGCAGGACTATATGCTCGGCGTGCTGCACGACCCCTTCCAGCGCATCCATATGGGCATCACCGCCGAGAACGTGGCCGAGCGCCATGGCATCAGCCGCGAGGCGCAGGATGAGCTGGCCCTGGAGAGCCAGCGCCGCGCCGCCCGCGCCATCGCCGAAGGGCGCTTCGCCAGCCAGATCGTGCCGGTGGAGCTGAAGAGCCGCAAAGGCGTGCAGCTGTTCGAGGTCGACGAGCATGTGCGCGGCGATGTCTCCCTGGAGCAGCTGGCGGCGATGAAGACCGCCTTCAAGCAGGGCGGCACGGTGACCGCCGGCAACGCTTCGGGCCTCAACGACGGCGCCGCCGCGCTGCTGCTGGCCAGCGGCGCGGCGGTGAAGAGCGACAATCTGCGCCCGCTGGCGCGCCTGGTCAGCTATGCCCACGCCGGCGTCGAGCCCGAGCTGATGGGGCTCGGGCCGATTCCGGCAACGCGCCTAGCGCTGCGGCGCGCCGGCCTGACGGTGGCCGACCTGGATGTGATCGAGTCCAACGAGGCGTTCGCCGCCCAGGCCTGTGCCGTGGCCCGTGAGCTGGACTTCGACCCGGCGCGGGTCAACCCCAATGGCTCGGGCATTTCCCTTGGCCATCCGATCGGTGCGACCGGCGCGATCATCGTCACCAAGGCCATCCACGAGCTGCATCGGGTCGGCGGCCGCTATGCGCTGGCGACCATGTGCATCGGTGGCGGTCAGGGTATCGCCGCGATCTTCGAGCGTGTGTGAGCCGCCATGGCCGGTGCGTGCGCTGAAACCAGGCTCGAGACCCTGCGCGGCAAGGCGCTGACGCTGTTCGCCGAGCGCGGCTTCGCCCAGGTCGGCATGCGCGAGCTGGCCCTGCACCTGGGGATGGCCGCGGGCTCGCTCTATCACCATTTCGAGAGCAAGGAACAGCTGCTGTTCGAGCTCATCGAGGAGCTCTACGAGGAACTGCTGGCCGTGCCGCACCGTGCCGCCAGGGGCGGTGCCCGGGAGCGCCTGGAGCAGCTGCTGCAGCGCCATATCGCCTTGCACGAACGGCGCCCGGCCCAGTTTCAGCTGGCCGAGCAGGAGTTGCGCTGCCTGACGCCGGCCCATCGCCGGCGTATCCAGGTGCTGCGCGAAGCCTACGAAGAGCGCCTGGCGCACCTGCTGCTGGAGGCCGGAGCGGGCGGGGCGCCGGCCCGGCTCAGGTTCGGCGTGCAGGCGCTGGTCACCTGGCTCAACAACCTGCCGCCGGCATGCCCGGACCTGACCGCGCAGCAGCGCCAGGAAGCCGTCGGCGCGCTGCTGCTGGCGGCCCTGAACAACCTGCTCGAGCCGGCGCCGCGCGAGCGCTCACTGCCGCTGGCCTGGCCGGCGCTTGGCGCCGGCTGATCCGGCCGGCACTTCATCCATCACGGCATCGTGCATGCCCGCATCATCCGAGAGATTGCAATATGGCCGATTACCAAGCCCCCCTGCGCGACATGCGCTTCGTGCTCAATGAAGTCTTCGAAGTCTCCAAGCTCTGGGCCGAGCTGCCGGCTCTGGCCGAGGTGGTCGATGTCGAGACCGCCAGCGCCATCCTCGAAGAAGCCGGCAAGGTCACCGCCGGCAGCATCGCCCCGCTGAACCGCAGCGGTGATGAAGAGGGCTGCTCCTGGGACAACGGCGCGGTGAAGACCCCGGCCGGTTTCCCCGAGGCCTACCAGACCTACGCCGAAGGCGGCTGGGTCGGTGTCGGCGGCTCGCCCGAGTTCGGCGGCATGGGCATGCCCAAGGTGATCGGCGCCCAGGTCGAGGAAATGGTCAACTCGGCCAACCTGTCCTTCGGCCTGTACCCGATGCTGACCGCCGGCGCCTGCCTGTCGATCCTCAACCACGCCAGCGAAGAACTGAAGGCGCAGTACCTGCCGAACATGTATGCCGGCGTCTGGGCCGGTTCCATGTGCCTGACCGAGCCGCACGCCGGCACCGACCTCGGCATCATCCGCACCAAGGCCGAACCCCAGGCCGACGGCAGCTACAAGGTCAGCGGCACCAAGATCTTCATCACCGGCGGGGAACACGACCTGACCGAGAACATCATCCACCTGGTGCTGGCCAAGCTGCCGGACGCCCCGGCCGGGCCGAAGGGCATCTCGCTGTTCCTGGTGCCCAAGGTGATGGTGGGTGCCGACGGCTCGCTGGGCGAGAAGAACGCCGTTTCCTGCGGCTCCATCGAACACAAGATGGGCATCAAGGCCTCGGCTACCTGCGTGATGAACTTCGACGGCGCCACCGGCTACCTGGTGGGCGAAGTGAACAAGGGCTTGGCGGCCATGTTCACCATGATGAACTACGAGCGCCTGGGCGTTGGCATCCAGGGCCTGGCCCTGGGCGAGCGCAGCTACCAGAGCGCCGTGGAATACGCCCGCGAGCGCATCCAGAGCCGTGCGCCGACCGGCCCGGTGGCCCAGGACAAAGCTGCTGACCCGATCATCGTGCATCCGGACGTGCGCCGCATGCTGCTGACCATGAAGGCGCTGAACGAGGGCGGTCGCGCCTTCTCCAGCTACGTCGCCATGCAGCTCGACACCGCCAAGTACAGCATCGATCCGGCCACCGCCAAGCGTGCCGAGGAACTGGTGGCGCTGCTGACCCCGGTGGCCAAGGCCTTCCTCACCGACATGGCGCTGGAAACCACGGTGCACGGCCAGCAGATCTTCGGCGGCCACGGCTTCATCCGCGAGTGGGGCCAGGAGCAGCTGGTGCGCGACTGCCGCATCACCCAGATCTACGAAGGCACCAACGGCATCCAGTCGCTGGACCTGATGGGGCGCAAGATAGTCGGCAGCGGCGGCAGCTACTACAAGCACCTGGCCGACGAGATCAAGGCCTTCATCGCTTCGGCCGATGCCAATCTCGACGAGTTCACCAAGCCGCTGGCGGCTGCCGTGCAGAACCTGGATGAGCTGACCGCCTGGGTGCTGGACCGCGCCAAGAACAACCCCAACGAGATCGGCGCCGCCTCGGTGGAGTACCTGCAGGTGTTCGGCTACACCGCCTACGCCTATATGTGGGCCTTGATGGCCCGCGCGTCGCTGGGCAAGGAAGGGCAGGACGAGTTCTACGCCAGCAAGCTGGGCACCGCACGCTTCTACTTTGCCCGCCTGCTGCCGCGCATCCACTCGCTGAGCGCCTCGGTCAAGGCCGGTAGCGAGAGCCTGTACCTGCTGGACGCCGCGCAGTTCTAAGAACCTATCCACGATCTGCTGCGCGTCGGCCCTACTGCGTTAAAAACAGGCTCGGAATGCTCATGTACAAAAGTACACTCCGCTTCCTCGCCTGTTTTTGCCTTGTAGTGCTCTAGCTCGCGAGATCGTGCACAGGTTCTACGCTCGAGCAACTCCCGCAAGCCCCGGCCCCAGTGCCGGGGCTTTTCGTTTGGGCCCCTGGTGCGCGCGGCGCACCCTACGCGGGACGTTGGTAGGGTGGATGGCGCTTCATCCATCCACCAGGGCGTGTTCGCATCGTTGTGGTGGATGAAAAGAGCGTCATCCACCCTACGAACTGCGCATGTCCGCTGGCGGGCAAGGCTGTCAGCAAATGTAAAGCGCATGACGCGGTAGGCGAAGCGGTAGCGGGCGGGGCTCTCTACTGTAGGCCCGAGAGGGGGCGCCGCCGCGTGCGCGAGAGCCCATGAGGCGCACCCCTGCCTGCAGCGATGCAAACTTTCAGAACGGTCACGTTGGGAAAACAAACATGGCGACGACAAAAAGAATTGCCCCGGCAGAGGGCGCCTACGACTACCCCTTGCTGATCAAGCGCCTGCTGCTGTCCGGGGTGCGCTACCAGCCGGACCAGGAGATCGTCTACGCCGACAAGCTGCGCTACAGCTATCGCACCCTTAACGAGCGCATCCAGCGCCTGGCCAACGCCCTGACCGCCGCCGGGGTCAAGGCCGGCGATACCGTGGCCCTGTTGGACTGGGACAGCCACCGCGCGCTGGAATGCTTCTTCGCCGTGCCGATGCTCGGCGCCGTGCTGCATACGGTGAATATCCGCCTGTCGCCGGAGCAGGTCGCCTACACCATGAACCACGCCGAGGACGATATCGTCCTGGTGCATGACGACTTCCTGCCGCTGATGGAGCAGGTCAATGGCGAGCTGAAAACCGTCAGGGGTTACGTGCAGCTGACCGACAGCAGCGCCAAGCCGACCCGGCTGCCGTCGCTGGGCGAATACGAGGCGCTGCTGGCCGGCGCCGCCAGCCACTTCGATTTTCCCGATTTCGACGAGCGCTCGGTGGCCACCCTGTTCTACACCACCGGCACCACCGGCAACCCCAAGGGCGTGTACTTCAGCCACCGCCAGCTGGTGCTGCATACCATGAACGAGCTGGGCACCTTCGCCGGCTGGGACGGCCAGCCGCTGCTGCGCTCGGGTGACGTGTACATGCCGATCACCCCGATGTTCCACGTGCATGCCTGGGGCGTGCCCTACGTGGCCACGGCCATGGGGCTCAAGCAGGTGTATCCGGGCCGCTACGAGCCCAACAGCCTGGTGCGCCTGTTCCGCGAGGAGGGGGTGAGCTTCTCCCACTGCGTGCCGACCATCCTGCAGATGATGCTGGAGTGCGAGGAGGGCAGGCGCACCGATTTTACCGGCTGGAAGATGCTGCTCGGCGGCAGCGCCCTGACCCTCGGCCTGGCCCGCCAGGCCAGCGAGCGGGGCATGCGCGTGCACTGCGGCTACGGCATGTCCGAGACCTGCCCGCTGCTGACCCTGACCCACCTGCGCGCCGAAGACCTGGCCCTGCCGATGGACGAACAGATCCCCGAGCGGATCAAGACCGGCGTGCCGATTCCCCTGGTCGACCTGCGCATCGTCGACGCCAACGGCCAGGACGTGGCCCATGATGGAGTGGCCCTGGGCGAGATCGTGGTGCGCGCGCCCTGGCTGACCCAAGGCTACCTGCACGAGCCGCAGAAGGGCGCCGAGCTGTGGCAGGGCGGCTGGCTGCACACCGGCGACATGGCCTCGATCGACGCCCGCGGCGTGGTGGAGATCAAGGACCGCATCAAGGATGTGATCAAGACCGGCGGCGAATGGATCAGCTCGCTGGACCTGGAGAACCTGATCAGCCAGCACGCGGCGGTGGCCTCGGTGGCCGTGGTCGGCATCCCCGATGCGCAGTGGGGCGAGCGGCCGCTGGCCCTGGTGGTCTGCGCGCCGGGCGCGAGCCTCGACCAGGCGGCAATCGAAGTGCACCTGCAGCAGTTCGTCGATAGCGGGCAGATCAACAAATGGGCGATCCCGCGGCAGATCCGCTTCGTCGCCGATATCCCCAAGACCAGCGTCGGCAAGATCAACAAGAAGCTGATCCGCGAACAGGAACTGGCGGGGGCCTGAGCGGCGCCGGGCGCGCCTGGCTGGCGGCCGTGCAAGCGGCAGCAAGGCTGCTAGCCTGATGCTGGTAGGCAGCGTTCAGGGGCGCAGGGCGGCAGCCGCCATGGCGTCGCGCGCCGCGCAAGCCTGCACACCAGGGTGCCACCCATCACGGGTGGCATCGGTCGTTCAGTGCCGCATCCCCCAACGCACCGACGAGGTCTCGAACCATGGGCAAGAAGAAGGACAAGGACAAGGAGCAAACCTCTGCCACCGAACCGCTGCGTCGCAAGGACTACGAGCAAGAGCTCAAGGCCCTGCACGTGGAGCTGGTCAAGTTGCAGCAGTGGGTGGTCGCCAAGGGCCTGAAGGTCTGCATCGTCTTCGAGGGGCGCGACGGCGCCGGCAAGGGCGGCACCATCAAGGCCATCACCGAGCGGGTCAGCCCAAGGGTGTTTCGCGTGGTGGCCTTGCCGGCTCCGACCGAGCGGGAAAAGAGCCAGATGTATGCCCAGCGCTACCTGCAGCACCTGCCCGCCGCGGGCGAGGTGGTGATCTTCGATCGTAGCTGGTACAACCGCGCCGGCGTCGAGCGGGTGATGGGCTTCTGCAGCGAGGAGCAGGCGCACAAGTTCCTCACCGTGGTGCCGTTGTTCGAGAAGATGATGGTCGAGTCCGGCATCATCCTGATCAAGTACTGGCTGGAGGTGAGTGCCGAGGAGCAGCAGCGACGCCTGAAGGAGCGCATCAACGATGGGCGCAAGATCTGGAAGCTGTCGCCCATGGATCTCAAGTCCTTCAGCCGCTGGGACGACTACACCCGCGCCCGCGACGAGATGTTCGCCGCCTCGGACACCTCCTGGGCCCCCTGGTACATGGCCCGTTCCGAGGACAAGCGGCGGGTGCGGCTGAACATCATCAGCCATCTGCTCAAGCAGGTGCCCTACGAGGACATCACCCGGGAGCAGAAGATCGAACTGCCCAAGCGCGGCAGGATCGGCCGCTACAAGGGGGCGCATTACCCCTTCCGCATGGTCGAGGAGCGTTTCTGAGGCGGCGATGCGGCGGTTGTCCATGCCGCGACGCAACAGGCGCGGCGGATGGACGCCACGCCATGGCAAATGCTCAGCGCCGGCCTATGCTTGCTGAACTCCGTCGCCAGCGCACGCGCCTGCGTGCAAGGGGATGCGCCATGTTGCAGATACTGCCTCTCCTGCTGGCCCTCGGTGGCCTCGCCGGGCCGCCGCTACTGGCGGCCGAGGAGCCGGCGGCGGCGACCGCGGAGCAGGTGTTCGGCACTGAGGAACTCGACCAGATGCTGGCGCCGCTGGCGCTCTATCCCGATGCCCTGCTGGCCCAGGTGCTGATGGCGGCCACCTATCCCGGCGACGTCGCCGATGCGGTGGCCTGGTCCAAGGCCAATCCGCAAGCCAGTGGCGACGATGCCGTGCGCCAGGTCGCCGAGCAGCCCTGGGACCCCAGCGTGCAGTCGCTGGTCGCCTTCCCGGCGGTGCTGGTCACCCTGGGCCAGGACCCGGCCTGGGTGCAGCGCGTCGGCGATGCCTTCCTGGCCCAGCCCGATGCGGTGATGGACTCGGTGCAGCGCCTGCGCCGCCAGGCCCAGGCCGCCGGCAACCTGCAGAGCAACGAGCAGCAGCAGGTCAGCGTGCAGCCCAGCGCGAGCGGCTCGACCGCGCAACCGGTCAGCAGCCAGCAGACCATCATCATCGAGTCGGCCGACCCGCAGGTGGTTTATGTGCCGAGCTACAACCCCAGCGTGGTCTACGGCACCTGGCCCTATCCCAGCTATCCGCCGGCGTACTACCCGCCACCGCCGGGCTACTACTTCGGCAGCGCGCTGGCCACCGGGCTGGCCTTCGCCGCCGGGGTGGCGATCATCGACTCGCTGTGGGGCGACTGCGACTGGGGGCACGGCGATATCGACATCGACGTGAACCGCTACAACAACATCAACCGCAACCGCCAGATCAATGCCGGCGACAACACCTGGCAGCACAACGCGCTCAATCGCGACGGCGTGCCCTACCGCGACCGCGCCAGCCGCGAGCAGTACGGCCAGCGCCTGAGCGGCAGCGAGCAGCGCCAGGAGCTGCGCGGCCGCGACCCGGCGCGCAGTGCAGAGCGCGAGCGCGCCCGGCAGAGCCTGGAACAACGCGGTTTCGACAGCCCGGCCAGCAGTAACCGCCAGGCCCGCGAGCGGGCGCAGACGGCCGACCGCGGCCTGCGCAATCAGCCTGTGCGTCAGAACGATCAGCTGCGCAGCAATGCGCAGACCCGGCAGCAGGCCCGCCAGCAGTATTCCGCGGGCCAGGGCGCCCGCAACAATGCCTTCGCCGGCGCCCGCTCGCCCAGCCAGGCGCGCAGCTACAGCGAACGCGGCCAGCTCAGCCGCGCCGCCGCCAGTCGTCCGCAGGCGGCGCGCGCCGCCGGGCACGCCGTCAGTCGTCCCGCCATTTCCGCGTCTCGCGGCGGCGCCCGGCGGCGCTGACAGGGAGTCCAGCCATGACCAACGCCGTTCTTCGCGTCTTCCTGCTGGTGCTGCTGGCGCTGCCGTTGCAGGGCTTGCAGGCGCAGCAGAGCTTTCCCAGCCCCGATGCTGCGGTGGATGCCCTGATCCTCGCCCTGGGCAACCAGCGCGCCGACGCCGCACGCATGGCGGCCCTGCTCGGCGAGCAGTGGCGCAGCTACATTCCGCTCGAAGGCATCGAGCGCGAGGATGTCGACGCCTTCCTCGCCCTGTACCGGGAGCATCACGAGATTCGTTCGACGGCCCCCGACCTGGCGGTGTTGGTCGTGGGCCAGGAGGCCTGGGAGTTTCCCTTGCCACTGATGCGCGACGCCTCGGGATGGCGCTTCGATACCCAGGCCGGCGGCGAGACCATCCGCGTGCGTCGCATCGGCCGCAACGAGCTGGCCACCCTGCAGGCGGTGCGCGCCTACCACGACGCGCAGATGGACTACGCCGAGGTCGACCGCGACGGCGACGGCGTACTGGAGTACGCACAGCAGTTCGTCAGCCGCGATGGCCAGCACGACGGCCTGTACTGGGTCGAGCAGCCCGGCCTCGAGGAAAGCCCGTTGGGCCCGCTGTTCGGCGACGAACTGCCGGACGGCGACTGGCAGGGCTATCGCTACCGCATCCTCTCCGCCCAGGGGCCTTCGGCGCCGGGCGGTGCCTACGACTACCTGCTGGGCGACAACATGAGCCGCGGCTTTGCCCTGATCGCCTGGCCCAGCGCTTATGGCGACAGCGGCGTGATGAGCTTCATGATCAGTCACGAGGGGCGGGTGTTCGAAAAGGATCTGGGCCCCGACGGCGGCAACCAGGCCCTGGCCATGAGCCGCTTCGATCCCGATAGCAGCTGGCACGAAGTCGACCAGACGGTGCAGGCCGCGCTGCCCTGAGGGGCGGCTGCAAGCCGGGCGAACTAGCGCTTCGTCCCGACTGCCTTGTCATTAAATGAAAAGCGCCTGTCGTCCGATGAGAAGCACCCGCCAGGCCCTCGCCCTAAAGTCCAATCAACGCAAATCGACGCTGTTCGTCAAGATCGATGATTGGAGAAATCAGGCATGGCCAAAGCCGTACGCTTCTACGAAACCGGTGCTCCCGAAGTCCTTCGTTATGAGGACGTCGAAGTCGGCGAACCCGGCCCAGGCGAGGTTCGCCTGCGCCATGTGGCCGTTGGCCTGAACTACGCCGACACCTACTTCCGCAACGGCACCTACCCGATCCCGCTGCCCAACGGCATGGGCGTGGAGGCGGCCGGCGTGGTGCAGGCGGTGGGCGAGGGCGTGAGCAACGTGGCGGTCGGCGATCGCGTCACCTACACCGGCTTCCTCAACACCCTCGGCGCCTACTCCACCGAGCGCCTGATCCCGGCTGCGCCGCTGATCAAGCTGCCCGACACCATCGCCTTCGAGACCGCCGCGGCCATGACCATGCGCGGCCTGACCTCGGCCTACCTGATGCGCCGCATCCATGACTTCAAGGCCGGCGACAGCATCCTGCTGCACGCCGCCGCCGGCGGCGTCGGCCTGATCGTCTCGCAGTGGGCCAAGCTGCTCGGCCTGACCGTGATCGGCACGGTGTCCAGCGAGGCCAAGGCCGAAGTGGCCCGCGCCCACGGCTGCGACCACACCATCAACTACAGCCATGAAGACGTCGCCGGGCGTGTGCGCGAGCTGACCGACGGCGTCGGCGTCAACGTGGTGTTCGACAGCGTCGGCAAGAACACCTTCATGGGCTCGCTGGACTCGCTCAAGCGCCGTGGCCTGCTGGTCTGCGTCGGCACCGCCTCTGGGCCGATCGAAGGCTTCAACCCGCAGCTGCTGGCGATGAAGGGCTCGCTGTACATGACCCGCCCGGCCCTGGCCGACTACATCGCCGACCCGGCGGAGAAGGCGGCGCTGGCCGGCGAGCTGTTCGACCATGTCGGCAGCGGCCGGATCAAGATCGAGATCAACCAGCACTACGCGCTGCAGGACGCGGTGCAGGCGCACCGCGACCTGGAGTCGCGCAAGACCACCGGCTCGTCGATCTTCGTCATCTGAGGAGGCCCGCCATGCAAGTCGAACAACTGACCTACAACATCGGCGCCGAGCTGATCGGCGTGAATCTGGCCGACGCCATCCACGACGACGGGCTGTTCGCCGAGATCCGCCAGCAGTTGCTCAGGCATCGCGTGCTGTTCCTGCGCAAGCAGGAGTTCAGCCGTGCCGAGCACGTGGCCTTCGCCCGCCGTTTCGGCGAGCTGGAAGACCACCCGGTGGCCGGCAGCGACCCGGAGCACCCGGGCCTGGTGCAGATCTACAAGCGCCCGGACCAGCCGATGGACCGCTACGAGAACGCCTGGCACACCGACGCCACCTGGCGCGAGGCGCCGCCGCTGGGTTGCGTGCTGCGCTGCATCGAGTGCCCGCCGGTGGGCGGCGACACCATGTGGGCCAATATGGTGGTGGCCTACGCCAATCTGCCGGACGACGTCAAAGCCAGGCTCGAGGGCCTGCGCGCGCGCCACAGCATCGAGGCCAGCTTCGGCGCGGCGATGCCGATCGACAAGCGCCTGGCGCTCAAGGCGCAGTACCCGGATGCCGAGCACCCGGTGGTGCGCACCCATCCGGAAACCGGCGAGAAGGTGCTGTTCGTCAACGCCTTCACCACCCACTTCAGCAACTACCACACCCCGGATCGGGTGCGTTTCGGCCAGGACGCCAACCCCGGCGCCAGCGACCTGCTGCGCTACCTGATCAGCCAGGCGTACATCCCCGAATACCAGGTGCGCTGGCGCTGGCAGCCCAACAGCGTGGCGATCTGGGACAACCGCAGTACCCAGCACTACGCGGTCATGGACTACCCGCCCTGCCATCGCAAGATGGAGCGAGCCGGGATCATCGGCGACAAGACCTACTAACCCTTTCGCCCGTTCCGTTCCTACCGTTGCGGGGCGGGCTACTTTGACAAGACCAAGCGAGGATCCCATGCAATTCTTCGACGATTCGCTGCACCCGGAAAACATGGAAAAGGTGGTGATCACCGTCGCCCCCTACGGCCCCGAGTGGATGCCGGCGGACTTCCCGGAAGACATCCCGGTGACCATGGACGAGCAGATCCAGAAGGCGGTCGATTGCTATGAGGCCGGCGCCACCGTGCTCCACCTGCACGTGCGCGAGCTGGACGGCAGCGGCTCCAAGCGCCTGTCCAAGTTCAACGAGCTGATCAAGGGGGTGCGCGAGGCCGTGCCGGACATGATCATCCAGGTCGGCGGCTCGATCTCCTTCGCCCCGGAAGGCGAGGGCGAGGCGGCCAAGTGGCTGAGCGACGACACCCGCCACATGCTGGCCGAGCTGACCCCGAAGCCGGACCAGGTCACCGTGGCGATCAACACCACCCAGATGAACATCATGGAGCTGCTCTATCCGGAGTACCTGGAAGGCACCTCCCTGGCCAACCCGGCGTTCCAGGCCGCCTACAGCGAGATGACCGTGCCGGCCGGCCCGGCCTGGGTCGCCGAGCACCTCAAGCGCCTGACCGCCAACGGCATCCAGCCGCACTTCCAGCTGACCGGCATCCACGCCCTGGAAACCCTCGAGCGCATGGTGCGCAAGGGCCTGTACATGGGCCCGCTGAACCTCACCTGGATCGGCATCGGCGGCGGCTTCGACGGCCCCAACCCGTTCAACTTCTTCAACTTCATCCACCGCGCGCCGGACGGCTGCACCCTCACCGCCGAGTCGCTGCTGAAGAACGTCCTGCCGTTCAACGCCATGGCCCTGGCCATGGGCCTGCACCCGCGTTGCGGCATCGAGGACACCATAGTCGACCAGCATGGCAAGCGCTTCACCTCGGTGCAGCAGATCCAGCAGACCGTGCGCGTGGCCCACGAGCTGGGCCGCGAGATCGCCAGCGGCAAGGAAGCGCGCGAGATCTACCGCATCGGCGTGCAGTACGACAGCGTCGAGCAAACCCTGCTGGCCAACGGCATGGCGCCGAACCGCAAGGCGGGCCAGAAGGGCGTGCCGCAACGCGGTTGATCGAGCGAGTCAGTCCCCCTGTTTTGGTCAGGTCCAGGGGGGGAGGGCGATGCCGGCTCGCCGGCAGCACCCGTAGCGAACACGCCAGCCGGCTGGCTGGCGTGTTCGGCTGATCCCGAGGCTTTTGCGATAAAGCTCTTGCCCGGTTGGTAGTCGCGTCCGTCGCCACGTTGGCGGATGCGACGCCGGCCCTCCGCCCCCACAAGAGGCGGGTGAGGAGCTTTTTCCCAGAGGCTTTCACCCTAAAACAATAACGACAGTTCGAGGAGGCAGCATGGCTGCGCATCATATCGGCGACGACATCGAGGATAGCTCCCAGGGGATAGCGCGCCGCTATGCCTGGATCGTCTTCGCCCTGACCTTCGGCCTGCTGATATCCGACTACATGTCGCGGCAGGTGCTCAACGCCGTGTTCCCCAGTCTCAAGGCCGAGTGGGCGCTGAGCGACACCCAGCTGGGCCTGCTCAGCGGCATAGTCGCGCTGATGGTCGGCCTGCTGACCTTCCCGCTGTCGCTGCTCGCCGACCGCTTCGGCCGGATCAAGAGCCTGACCCTGATGGCGGTGGTGTGGAGCCTGGCGACTCTGGGCTGCGCGGTGGCGCAGAACTACGAGCAGATGTTCTGGGCCCGCTTTCTGGTCGGCGTCGGCGAGGCCGCCTATGGCAGCGTCGGCATCGCCGTGGTGGTTTCGGTATTCCCGCGCGAGATGCGCGCCACCCTGTCCGGCGCCTTCATCTCCGGCGGCATGTTCGGCTCGGTGCTGGGCATGGCCCTGGGCGGCGTGATGGCGCAGCACTTCGGCTGGCGCTGGGCGTTCGCCGGCATGGCGTTCTTCGGCCTGGCGCTGGCGCTGCTCTATCCGATCGTGGTGCGCGAGTCGCGCATCGCCCCGCAGCGTGTGGCCAAGGCGGCCGGCGCGGCGGCGCCGAAGGTCGGCCGGCCGCTGCGCACCCTGTATTCCAGCCGTTCGGTACTCTGCGCCTATGTCGCCAGCGGCCTGCAGCTGTTCGTCGGCGGCACCGTGATCGTGTGGATGCCCAGCTACCTCAACCGCTTCTACGGCATGAGCACCGACAAGGCCGGCGCCGTGGCCGCCATCATCGTGCTGTGCAGCGGCGTCGGCATGATTCTCTGCGGCATGCTCAGCGACCGCATGAGCCGCCACGGCCCCGAACGCAAGATCAGCCTGTGCATGGCCTATTGCCTGGGCAGCTGCCTGCTGTTGTCGCTGGCCTTCGCCCTGCCGTTCGGCACCGCCCAGCTGGCGCTGATTGGCCTGGGCATGGTGATCGCCGCCGGCACCTCGGGCCCGGCCGGCGCCATGGTCGCCAACCTCACCCACCACAAGGTGCACGGCACCGCGTTCGCCACCCTGACCCTGGCCAACAACCTGCTCGGCCTGGCCACCGGCCCGCTGCTGACCGGCAAGGTCTCCGATCTGATCGGCCTGGACAATGCCTTCCAGCTGGTGCCGCTGGTGAGCATCGCCGCCGCCGCGGTGTTCCTCCTGGCGGGGCGCAGCTACCTGGCCGATATGGCGCGACTGAAAGGCGAGGGCGTCGAGGAGAAGGCCGTCGAGGCGGCGGTGGAGGCCCAGGCATGAGCGCCGTATTGCAGGTCGAGGTGTTCTTCGACTTCATCTGCCCCTGGTGCCTGATCGGCAAGCGTCAGCTGGAAAGGGCCCTGCTGCAGCTGCAGCACGAGCGGCCCGGTGTGCGGGTGGAGCAGCAGTGGCATGGCGTGCAACTGTTGCCGCATCTGCCGGCCGAGGGCGTGCCCTTTGCCGCCTTCTACCTGGAACGTCTGGGCAGTGCCGAGGCGGTGAGCCTGCGCCAGGCCCAGGTGCAGCGCGCCGCCAGCGTCGCCGGGCTGGATCTCGACCTGAGCCGCATCGCGCAGATGCCCAATACCGCCGACGCCCATCGTCTGCTGGCCTGCGCCGCCGCGCTGGGCCAGCCGGCCCAGCGCGATGCCCTGCTGGAGCGCCTGTTTGCCGCCTATTTCCAGCATGGCGAGAACCTCGGCGATGGCGCCACCCTGCTGGCCATCGCCCAGGCCTGCGGTTTCGACACCGCCCAGCTGGCGCCGGTACTGCGCGGCAACGGCCAGCCGTACTTCGCGCCCGGGGCGAGCGCGGCCCAGGGCGTCCCCCATTTCGTCTTCAACAAGCGCCTGGACGTATCCGGGGCGCAGTCGGCCAACGCCTTGCTGCTGGCCATGCGCCGGGCCCTTGACGAGCCCGAGGAGCGCCGGGCATGAGCCGGCGTATCAGCGTCGCCCTGGCGCAGGTGGCCGCCCCCGGGGCGCGCCTGCTGCTCGAAGGCGAGGGCTACAGCCTGGCGCTGTTCAACGTCGAGGGGCAGTTCTACGCCATCGGCGACAGCTGCCCGCACCAGGGCTCGTCGCTGTGCGGCGGCAAGCTGCAGGGCCGAATGATCCAGTGCGGCGCCCATGGTCTGCGCTTCGACCTGGCCAGCGGCTACCTGCTCAATTCCACCCAGCTGAAAGTGCCCACCTACCCGGTAGAGGTGGAGGGCGAGCAGTTGCACATCCTTGTTTCGCCGCAGGAGTCGGCCCCATGACCGCCATTACTCTGGTCCAGTTCAACGACCGCGTGCGCGAACTGGCGCCGGGCATCAGCGTCAGCCTGGTGGCCGCCGCTGCCGCCACCTTCCTCTCCGAGCACTACGGCGCGCCGGTGATGCTGTTCGCCCTGCTGCTGGGGCTGTCGCTGAACTTCCTCGCCAGCGAGGGCAAGTGCAAGGCCGGCATCGAGTTCACCGCGCGCACCGTGCTGCGCCTGGGCGTGTGCCTGTTGGGCATGCGCATCACCCTGGAGCAGATCGCCGGCCTCGGCTGGAAGCCGCTGGCGCTGGTGGTGGTGCTGGTGGTGCTGACCATCTCGCTGTCGGTGCTGGCGGCCAAGGCGCTGGGTTTCCAGCGCCTGTTCGGCATGCTCACCGGTGGCGCCACCGCCATCTGCGGCGCCTCGGCGGCGCTGGCGCTGGCCGCCGCGCTGCCCAACCACCCGCAGAAGGAACGCGCCACCCTGTTCACCGTGATCGGCGTGTCGGCGCTGTCGACCCTGGCGATGATCCTCTACCCGATGATCGCCAACTGGTTTGCGCTGTCGCCGGAGCTCGCCGGGGTGTTCCTCGGCGCCACCATCCACGACGTGGCCCAGGTGGTCGGCGCCGGCTACAGCATGTCGGCGGAAACCGGCGACACCGCCACCGTGGTCAAGCTGATGCGCGTGGCCATGCTGCTGCCGGTGATAGTGGTGGCCGCCATGATCACCCGCATGCAGGGCGCCGAGACCGGCGGCCAGCGCCCGCCGCTGCTGCCCTGGTTCGCCGTCGGCTTCCTGATCCTGGCCTGCATCAACAGCACCGGCTGGGTGCCGAGCCTGGTGCAGGGCGGTATCAACGAGCTGTCGCGCTGGTGCCTGGTGGTGTCCATCGCCGCCCTCGGCATGAAGACCCAGCTCAAGGAGCTGGCCACCGTCGGGATCAAGCCGATCCTGCTGATGATCGGCGAAACCGCCTTCCTCGCCGCGCTGGTCCTGGTGCTGTTGCACTGGGGCTGGTGATGCGCCTTCCGAGCCTGCCTAGCCGAGACTTGTCATGAAGCAAAACCCCGAATCCCCGACGCCGGAGCAGTCCGCCGTGCCGGACGGCGCAGCCCTGCGCAAGCCGCGCAGCAACCGGAGCAAGGCACCGAGCGCCAGCAAGCCGACCGCCAAGAAGGTGGTGCGCAAGGTCGCCAAGCCGACAGCCAAGTCGATAGTGCTGGAGACGGCCGCCGAACTGGCCGAGGCCGCGGAGAAGCACACCCTGGCGGTGACCCCGCTGATCGGCGTGCGCCCGCGCGATGTGCTCGGCGCCGCCGGCTCGCTGCTCAAGGCGGTGGCGCGCACCCCGTTCAAGGCCGGCATGCACGGCGGCAACTACCTGCGCGAGCTCTACCGCATCGCCAGCGGCGCGTCCGCGCTGGCACCGGCGCCCAAGGACAAGCGCTTCGCCGATCCGGCCTGGCACAGCAACCCCTTCCTGCGCGCCCTGGTGCAGAGCTACCTGGCCGGCGAGCGCGAGCTCAATGGCTTTATCGAATCCTCGGACCTGCAGGGCGCCGACAAGGGTCGCGCACGTTTCGTCGCCTCCCTGCTGGTCGATGCCCTGGCGCCGAGCAACCTGCTGCTGACCAACCCCGCGGCGCTGCGCAGGGTGGTCGACACCGGCGGCGCCAGCCTGCTGCAGGGCGGCCGTCAGCTGGCCCGCGACCTGCTGCACAACCGCGGCCTGCCGTCGCAGGTCGACAGCACGCCGTTCAAGCTGGGCGAGAACCTCGCCACGGCCAAGGGCGAGGTGGTGTTTCGCAACAAGATGTTCGAGCTGCTGCAGTTCGCCCCCACCACGCCGAGCGTGTTCAGTCGCCCGCTGGTGATGTCGCCGCCGCAGATCAACAAGTACTACGCCGTCGACCTGTCGCCGGAAAAAAGCCTGATCAAGTGGATCCAGGACAGCGGCGTGCAGCTGTTTGTCATCAGCTGGCGCAACCCCACGGCCAAGCAGCGCGACTGGGGCCTGTCCGACTACGTGCAGTGCCTGGACCAGGCGGTGGACGTGGCGCGGCAGATCACCGGCAGCCCCGACGTGAACATGTGGGGTTCCTGCTCCGGCGGCATCACCCTGGCCGCCTACCTGGGCTGGCTGGCGGCCCAGGGCGAGGGCGCCAAGGTGGCCAACACCAACTGGGCGGTATGCGTGCTGGACATGCCTGCGGTAATGGACGACACCGGCATCGGCATGATCGCCACCCCGGCGGCCCTGGCCGCGGCCAAGGCCGGTTCGCGGCGCAAGGGTGTGCTCAGCGGCCAGGAAATGGCGCGCATGTTCGCCTGGCTGCGGCCCAACGACCTGATCTGGAACTACTGGGTCAACAACTACCTGCTCGGCAACAAGCCGCCGGCCTTCGACATCCTGGCCTGGAACAGCGACACCACGCGCCTGCCGGCGCAGCTGCACGCCGACTACCTGGACCTGATCGAGCAGAACCCCTTCAGCAACCCGAACCGGCTGCACATCGCCGGCCTGCCGATCGACATGACCCAGGTCCGTGTCGGTGCCTATGTGGTCGGCGGCACCACCGACCACATCACCCCCTGGCAGGGCTGCTACGGCACCGCCCGGTTGTTCGGCGAGGACAGCACCTTCGTCCTGTCCAACGCCGGCCACCTGCAGAGCCTGGTCAACCCGCCAGGCAACCCTAAGGCCTATTTCCATGCCGCTCCGGCGGCCCAGCCTGAGGCCGAGGACTGGCTCGAGGCCGCCGGCGAGCGCCAGCAAGGCAGCTGGTGGCCGCACTGGCGGCAGTGGATCGGCCAGCGCTCCGGCGCCAGCCGCAGCGCGCCGAAAACGCTCGGCTCGAAGAAATACCCGGCGCTGTGCGCCGCGCCCGGCACCTATGTGCTGGAGCGCTAGGTTCAGATCAATCCCGAGGTCATCCATGAACAAGCTCTATCCCGATGCCCATGCCGCGCTGGCCGATATCGTCCACGACGGCATCACCATCGCCTCCGGCGGCTTCGGCCTGTGCGGCATCCCCGAGGCGCTGATCGCGGCGCTGGGCGAGACCGGCAAGACCGGCTTCACCATCATCAGCAACAACTGCGGGGTCGACGACTTCGGCCTCGGCCCGCTGCTCTACAGCCGCCAGATCAAGAAGATGGTTTCCTCCTACGTCGGCGGCAACAAGGAGTTCGAGCGCCAGTACCTGGCCGGCGAGCTGGAGCTGGAATTCACCCCCCAGGGCAGCCTGGCCGAGAAGCTGCGCGCCGGCGGCGCCGGCATCCCGGCCTTCTTCACCCGCACCGGCTACGGCACGCTGATCGCCGAGGGCAAGGAAACCCGCCAGTTCGACGGCGACTGGTACGTGATGGAGCGCTCCCTGACTGCCGACGTGGCGCTGATCAAGGGCGCGGTGGCCGACAGGGCCGGCAACCTGATGTTCAACAAGACCGCGCGCAACTTCAATCCGCTGTGCGCCAAGGCCGGCCGGGTGTGCGTGGCCGAGGTGGAGGAGATAGTCGAGGTCGGCGAACTGGGCCCCGACGAGATCCACCTGCCGGGCATCTTCGTGCAGCGCCTGGTGCTCAACCCCAACCCGGAAAAACGTATCGAAGTGCGCACGCTTTCTAAAACGGCAGGGGGGAACTGATCATGGCCTGGACCCGCGAAGAAATGGCGCAGCGCGCCGCCGCCGAGCTGCAGGACGGCTTTTACGTCAACCTCGGTATCGGCCTGCCGACCCTGGTGGCCAACTACATCCCCGACGGCATGGAGGTCTGGCTGCAGAGCGAGAACGGCCTGCTCGGCATCGGCCCCTTCCCCGGTGAGGAGGAGATCGACGCCGACCTGATCAACGCCGGCAAGCAGACCATCACCACGCTGCCCGGCAGCAGCTTCTTCGACAGCGCCGAGAGCTTCGCCATGATCCGTGGCGGCCACATCAACCTGGCCCTGCTCGGCGCCATGCAGGTGGCCGAGAACGGCGACCTGGCCAACTGGATGATCCCCGGCAAGATGGTCAAGGGCATGGGCGGCGCCATGGACCTGGTGGCCGGCGTCAAGCGCGTGGTGGTGATCATGGAGCACTGCGCCAAGGGCGGCGCGCACAAGATCCTCGAACGCTGCGACCTGCCGCTGACCGGCGTCGGCGTGGTCGACCGGATCATCACCGACCTGGCCGTGCTGGACATCACCGCCGCCGGCCTCGAGCTGGTGGAGATGGCCCCCGGCGTGGACTTCGACCAGCTGCAGGCGGCCACCGGCTGCGCGATCCGGCGCCAGTAACCGCCACGCCCTGTGCTTTCAGGTCAGGGCGTGACCCGCTTCGGCGTGACGCTCCGGAGCGTTTGCGGCGACTGCGCACGCAGCTCGCCGCCTTTTAATCCTGTGTGGCGGCGCTTGCTTGCCGTTTGGCAAGGCGAGTGCGTCCACCATCGCCGGGCTGCGCTGTTCAGCGCACCGGGCACCAAAGAGCTGGTCAATCCGGGGGGCACCGCCCTGGATGCTTCGCGGCGGCTGGAGTAGCAGTCGTCCGCTTTTTTATTCCACCTCCGCGGCGGCTGCGCCTGCCGCCGCGGACGCGCCTGTCGCTGGCAGGTGCAGAACCGCTTAGCCCGATAACAATTAGAACGAGGTTAGGACCATGCGCAGAGTCATCCGGCTTTTCCTGCTGCCCTTGTTGTGTGCCCCGCTGTTGGCCGCCGGCCAGCCCCAACCGTTGAACGAGCTGAGCGCGCGCGGCCAACTGCTCTGCGCCAGCGCCCTGCTGTACTTCAATCCGGCCGAGCGGGCGCCGGATCCGCGCAGCCTGACGGCCGTCTACCACCACCTGCACAGCCTGCAGATCCAGGTTCTGCAGCTGGGCCAGCCGCCCGCACTGGCCGCGCCGCTGGCGGCCATGCAACGCAGCTTCGCCACGCTCGACGCCTTGCCGCGCCGGCAGCGTCAGGCCTATCCGCAGCTGCTGGCCCAGCTGCTTAGCCAGCAGCGCGCGCTGCAACAGGCGGCCGCCGGGGTCGTCGCGCCGGCCTCGGCCGCTGTCGAGGCGCCGACGCCGCTGCAGTTGCTGGGGCAGCAGAGCCTGGATCTGGCCAGCCTGCTGCTCGATTACCAGATACGTCATTACTCCTGGCCGTCGGGCGCGCCTGTGGCCTTCGCCCAGCTCTCGCCGCAGGCGCTCGACCGGGTGCTCGAGGCGCGTTTCGCGCAGCTGCGCCTGCTCCTGCCCGAGCATGCCGAGGCGCTGGCCAAGATCCGCAGCAGCTACCAGTTCGTCCGCCCGTTGCTGCAGGCGTCGGAGACGCGCGGGCAGGGTGGGGCGGAGTTCTACCTCAGCCGCGCCGTGCTCGATCTCGACGAGCTGGCCGCGAGCCTGCGCCAGCCGGCGCCCTGAACCGATATTTCCCACCCACCACTGCAAGGAGTCAACGGCATGCAGCCCTTCGTTCTCATCACCGGCGTTTCCTCCGGCATCGGCCTGGCTTGTGCCCGTCTGTTGCTCGATCAGGGTTACCGGGTCATAGGCACGCTGCGTCGTCAGGACGAGGCCGCCCGGCTGCGCGAGCAGCTGGGCGAGGCCTTCCATCCGCTGCTGCTGGACGTCACTGATCAGGCGGCGCTGCCGGACGCGGTGCGCCAGGTCGAGGCCTGGGTCGGCGGGCAGGGGCTGGCGGCGCTGATCAACAACGCCGGTATCGCCTCGCCCACCGGCCCGCTGCTGTTGCAGCCGCTGGCGGAGATGCGGGCCATGTTCGAGGTCAACCTGTTTGGCCTGATCGGCGTGACCCAGGCCTTCGCGCCCCTGCTCGGCGCCGGGCCCGGTCGCGCCGGCCGTGGTCGGCTGATCAATATCGGCTCGGTGTCCGGGCGCCTGACCACGCCGCTGGCCGGCTGCTACGCGGCGAGCAAGCATGCGCTGGAGGCGGTCAGCGACGCCTTGCGGGTGGAGCTGGGCATCTACGGCATCGAGGTGGTGCTGATCGAGCCGGGGCCGATCCGTACCGCGATCTGGGGCAAGGTCAAGGCCGATCCGCGCTACGCCGGCACGGATTATCAGGCTGCAGTGCAGGCGCTGCTGGAGCGGGTGGAACGCAGCGCGCGACAGGGCGCCGCGGTGGAGCGCGTCAGTCTGGCGGTGTTGCGGGCGATCCGCGCGAGCAGGCCGAAGCCGCGCTATCCCCTGCATCCGATGTGGCACCTGGCCGCCTGGTTGCCGACCCGCTGGCGTGACCGCCTGCTGGCAGGGTACGGCGCGTTGCCGCGGCGCAGCAGCCTTTGAACAGGCTCTGAGGGGCTTCAGCTGCCTTTGCGCGAGCCCACCTGGTGCTGCTCGCGCCAGGTCGCCGGCGGCATGCCGAACTGCGAGATGAACCAGCGGGTGAAGGAGCTGGGCAGCGAGTAGCCGAGCATGTCGGCGATGCGCGCCAGCGAATAGCCGGGGTTCTCCATATAGCGGATCACCAGTTCGCGGCGCACGCTGTTGATCAGCTCGCTGAAGGTGGTGCCGCCGTCCTCCTCCAGGCGCCGCTGCAGGGTGCGCACGTTCATGCCCTGGGCCTGGGCGATCTGTTCGATGGTGGCGCGGCCCATGGGCAGCAACAGGTAGATGGCCTTGCGCACGTCCAGGGTCAGCGAGTGTTCGCTGGAGCCCTGCAGCGAGTCCAGGTAGCGCTGGGCGTGGCGGGCCATGGCGGCATTGGCCAGCGGGTTGGCGGTATCCAGGTTGGTCGAGGGGCAGACGATGCCGTTGAATTCGCTGCCGAACTCCAGGGGGCAGGCGAACATGCGCCGGTGCACGGAGAGATCCGTCGGGGCCTCGTGGCTGAAGTTGACGCTGATCGGGTGCCAGTGCGCGCCGAGCAGGGCGGCGCAGAAGCGGTACATCACGCCGATGGCCAGTTCGATGGCCTGGCGACTGTGGCTGGGGTATTCGCTGACCACTTCCTCACGAATCAGCACCGTCTTGCCGGCTTCCTCGATATAGATCGCCAGCGAGTCGTTCATCAGGTGGCGGTACTGCACGATCACCTGCAGCGCATCGCGCAGGCTGTGCTGGTGGCTGAGCAGCAGGCTGACCTCGCCGAAGTCGGAGAGCTGACGCAGCTCGGCCATGCGCAGGCCGAGGGTTTCGCAGCCGCTTTCGCGGGCGGAATCTTCCATCAGGCGGATGGCCGCCTCGACCGGTATGCGCTGGTCGGGGTCGTTGAGCATGGCCTGCGTCAGGCCCGCCTGGGCCATCAGCACGCGGGTATTGAGGCCGTACTGGCGCGCCACTTCCAGGTAGTTGGTCAACACGGCGGCACGGGCTTGGGCGGTCATGCAGGGGCTCGCTCTCGGGGCGGCTCGGGCTGGCCGCTGGGCTTGGACATGCCTCTAGCTTATAAAACGTTAGTCATGAAATGAAAAGTGCCTGGCAGCCAAAGCGAAGCCGGTGCGGGGGGCGAGCTCCTACTATCCTGGCCGGTCTGCCGGGCATTCGCGCCCGGCACCGCCGCCCCGAGACTGGCGCTTGCGGCACTGCTCCTGTCGCTCTGGCCCGCGCTGGCCGCGGCGCAGTGCAGCTGTCCGCACAGCCGGTGCGGAAAACCACGCGTAGGAGCAACCATGCGAGTCAACATGCCGCTCAGTGGCCGCGAATGTACCTATCCGGCCGACCAACGTCTGATTTCCACCACCGACCTCAGGGGGCTGATCACCTCCTGCAACGACGAGTTCGTCGCCGTCAGTGGCTTCAGCCGCGAGCAACTGATCGGCAGCCCGCACAATCTGGTGCGCCATCCGGAGATGCCGGCGCAGGTCTTCGCGCAGATGTGGGAGTACCTCAAGGCCGGCAAGAGCTGGATGGGCATCGTCAAGAACCGCTGCAGCAACGGCGACCACTACTGGGTCAACGCCTATGTCACGCCGGTCCTCGAGCAGGGCCGGGTGGTGGGCTACGAGTCGGTGCGGGTCAAGCCGGACGCCGACCAGGTGCGCCGCGCCAGCGCGCTGTATGCACGCCTGAACCAGGGCCGCGCGGCGGTCTCGCTGGGCGAGCGCCTCGGCGTGGCGGCGCGCTTCATGCTGCTGCCACTGCTCGGCGCGGGACTGGGGCCCTGGCTGTTCGCCCTCGGCCAGGCCGGCCTGGGCATGGCGCTGGTGATTCTGCTGTCGCTGGCGCAGACCCTGGCCACCCTGCGCTTCGTCAAGCGCGCCCTGCGCCGGGTCGCCCTGGCGGCGCCCAAGGCCTTCGACAATGAGCTGGTGGCGCGCACCTACACCGACGACACCGGCGCGGTGTCGCGGCTGCAGCTGGCGCTGATCAGCGAGGGCGCGCGCATCCGTACCGCGCTCGGCCTGCTCGGCGACCAAGCCACGCGCACCGCCCGCCAGGCTTCGCAGAACGGCCAGCTGGTGCAGCAGGCCGAGCGGGCGTTGCAGGCACAGCGGGTCGAGGCCGACATGGCCGCCACCGCCATGCAGCAGATGGCCGCCTCGATCAACCAGGTCGCCGTGCACGTGCAGCAAACCGCCGTCGAGGCGCGCCAGGTCAATTGGCTGTCGCAAGGCGGCAGCAGCCAGGCCCGGCAGAGTCGCGCGGTGGTCGAGAAGCTGGCGCATACGGTGGACGGCATCAGTGCCTCGGTGGCCGGGCTGGCCGGCGAGGCGCAGTCGATCCAGCAGGCGGCCAACATGATTCGCAGCATCGCTGAACAGACCAATCTGCTGGCCCTCAACGCGGCCATCGAGGCGGCCCGTGCCGGCGAGCAGGGCCGCGGCTTTGCCGTGGTGGCCGACGAGGTGCGGGCTCTGGCGTCGAAGACCCAGGAGTCCACCGAGGCGATCCAGGGCATCATCGCCAGCCTGCAGCAGGTGGCGGCCCAGGCGGTGCAGATCGCCCGCCAGGGCAGCGAGGAAGCGCGGGCCGGGGTGGCCTGGGTGAGCGAAACCGAACAGGCGCTGGACGCCATCACCACCGCCGTCGAGCGCATCCACCAGATGGCCGAGCAGATGGCCGCCGCCGCCGAGCAGCAGAATCTGGTGGCCGAGGACGTTTCCCGGCAGATCGGCAATATCTCCACGGCCGCCGAGCAGAATGCCGAGGTCACTGCGCGCTCCGCGCACCTGGGCGGCGAGCTGGAGGCCACCGCGCACGCCCTGCATGCCCTGGTCGCGCGCTTCGATACCTGAGCGGCCACCGCCGGCATGACCCCGCCCGGCAATCTGAAACCCCTTCGTGAGGCTGGCGCGCGTCCGGCCCAGCTGCGCGGCGCCGTTGCCGGCCCGGAACGGCCGCCGGGGAGGGGCTTTTCGGGAGGCTGTGCGGTGGCGTTCGAAGGGGCATTTCGCCCCTGTCATCAAATGAGAAATGGCTGACGCCAAATGTGAAGCGGGGTAGGTGGGGGCTCTTTACTGTTGTCTGCAACGACCATCCGGCTACCCGTAAAGCCGGAGCCAACTGCAAAGGTGTCGATGTGGAAAAGCTGCAAACCCATGCCACGGTGCTGATCGTTCCCGGTCTGCGCGAACACGTGCCGCAACACTGGCAGACCCTGCTGGCAGCCAAGCTGAGCAAGGTGCGTTCGGTTGCCCCGCTGCAGGCTGACAAGCTCAGCTGTGCGGCCCGGGTCGAGGCCATCCAGCGCGAGCTGGAGCAGATCGAGGGCCCGGTGATCCTGGTCGCCCACAGCGCCGGCGTGCTGATGGTGGCGCACTGGGCGGCCCGCTACAGCCGCCCGATCCAGGGCGCCCTGCTGGCCACCCCGCCGGACCTGCAGGCCAGCTGGCCGCAGGGCTATCCGACGCCGGACAGCCTGCGCGCGCATGGCTGGGATCCGCTGCCGGACGGCCGCCTGCCCTTTCCCAGCATCGTCGCCGCGAGCAGCAACGACTACCTGGCCAGCCTGGAAGCCGCCTGCCACCTGGCCGAGGCCTGGGGCAGCCAACTGGTCAACCTCGGCGCGGTCGGCCACCTCAACCCGGCTTCGGGTTACGGCGAGTGGGAGCGGGCCGAGGCCTTCATTCGCGAACTGGATTGTTGAGGCGCGCGGCTCCCGGAGCCGCGTCGCCCAGCGCTGTCGCCAGCCGCCGGCTGAGCCGCAGCATGAGAACTCGCACCCTTGCTAGACCGGATGTGAGCCGTTGTTAGAGCCACAAACACAACAAGCGGAGACAACGCATGTACAACAATAAGAATCACGCTACTCGGCCCTTGCGGCGCAGCCTGCTGGCCACGGCGATCCTCGCCGCTTCCATGCCGGCCGCCCATGCCGTCGAAGTCGACCTGGGCAGCGAGGACTGGGCCGTACGCTTCGACAACACGGTCAAGTACAACTATGGCGTACGCACCGAGAGCGCCGATAAGCGCATGCTGGCCACGCCGAACAACAACGACGGCGACTACAACTTCCGCAAGGCCGGCACCAACATCACCAACCGCGTCGACCTGCTCACCGAGCTCGACGTGGTCTACCAGAACCGCATGGGTTTTCGGGTCAGCGCCGCCAGCTGGTACGACAAGGCCTACGACAACACCGGCTCCAACTCCAACCCCTTCGTCAACGGCAACGACGCGGCCAGCGGCATGACCACCCAGCACCCGCTGGTCGGCCCCTTTGCCAGCGCCGACGGCCTGGGCAACGGCAATCCGCACCTGAGCCGCTACGCCAAGCGCTACTACAGCGGCCCGTCCGGCGAGATCCTCGACGCCTTCGTGTTCTACAGCACCGAGGTCGGCGAGGAGTCGCTGCTGAGCGTCAAGGCCGGCCAGCACAACGTGTTCTGGGGCGAGACCATTCTCAACCCGGTGCACTCGCTGAGCTACGGCCAGTCCGGCCTGGACCTGGCCAAGCTGGCCGCCTCGCCGGGCACCGAGGCCAAGGAGCTGTTCATGCCGCGCAACCAGCTCTCCACCAGCTTCACCCTGAACTCCGAGTGGACCTTCGGCGCCCAGTATTTCTTCGACTGGGACGCCGCCCGCCTACCCGAGGCCGGCACCTACTACGGCACCTCCGACCTGCTCGGCGAGGGCGCGCAGTCCTTCCTGCTCGGCCACACCGCGACGCCACCGGGCTTCCTCGGTCAGGACGCGCTGACCAACGTGCGCCGCGGCGACGACAACACGCCGAACGACAGCGGCGACTGGGGGCTGATGGCCAAGTGGGCACCGGAGTGGCTCGACGGCACCCTGGGTTTCTACTACCGCCGGACCTCCGACATCCTGCCGCAGGCGGTGCTGGATGCGCGCTCGCTGTCGCTGACCCAGGGCAGCTGCGTGGTGGCGCCGGGCGGCGTGGTCAGCGTACCGGCCACCGGCGTCTGCCGCCTGGTCGATTCCCTGGCCGGCACCAGCTACAACCTGTCCTACGGCGACGACATCGACATCTACGGCCTGAGCCTGTCCAAGGAGTTCGCCGGGGTCAGCGTCGGCAGCGACCTGAACATCCGCAAGAACATGCCGCTGTCCAGCATCCCGGCCATCGTCAGCGCCACCGGCCCGGCCGGGCTGGCCGCCGGCCTGGGGGCGCTGCCGCCGCGCAGCGCCGGTTCCGGCGTGGTCACCGACCTGCCGGGCGAGGGCGACAGCATGGCCGCCACCGGCGACACCCTGCACTGGACCCTCAACGGTCTGCTGGCCATCGCCGAGACGCCGCTGTTCGACGCCGCGACGCTGCTGGGCGAGCTGTACTACAGCAACCTGCTGAGCCTCGATAGCAAGAACGAGGCGCTGTACAAGGGCAAGGACACCTACCGCGGCATCGACAAGCCGACCCGCGACAACTGGGGCCTGGCGGTCAACTTCACGCCGACCTGGTACCAGGTGTTCCCGGGCGTGGATCTGTCCGCGCCGATGTCGATCAACGTCGGTCTCGACGGCGTCTCGCCGGTGGTCGCCGGCGGTGCCGAGGACACCGGCAACTACGCGGTGGGCGTGAGCGCGGCCATCTACAACCAGTACTACGTCGACCTCAAGTACGTCGACTCCTTCGGCGATTCGGCCAAGTGCGAGAACGGCGCGACCGATGGCGCGACCCCCAACGCCCTGGACGGTACCGAGCGTTACACCTGCTACGCCGGCGGCTATGCCTCCTTCTCCGGCGGTGGGGCCACCGGCGAAGACCGGGGTGCGCTCTATCTGACTTTCAAGACCACCTTCTGATCTATGAATTGCCCAGCTTACGAGCAGGAGTACACCCAATGACATTCGTGAAAACCCTACTGGCTGCCTCTCTGGCGCTGGTCGTTGCGCAGGCCCAGGCCGCGGTATCCGCTGACGAGGCCGCCAAGCTCGGCCAGACCCTGACCCTGGTCGGTGCCGAAAAGGCCGGCAATGCCGACGGCTCCATCCCGGCTTTCGAGGGCGGCCTGAACACCGCCCCGGCAGGCTTCAAGAACGGCGACACCGTGCGCCCCGATCCCTTCGCCGGCGAGCAGCCGCTGCTGGTGATCGACGGCAAGAACGCCGATCAGTACAAGGACCAGCTGACCGCCGTGACCTACGAACTGGCCAAGCGCTACCCGAGCTTCCGCGCCGAGGTCTACCCCAGCCACCGTACCGCGACCATGCCCCAGGCGCTGCTGGACAACACGCTGAAGAACGCCACCGGGGCCAAGTCGCTGGAAGGCGGCAACGCCATCGAGAACGTGCTGCCGGGCATTCCCTTCCCGATTCCGCAGTCCGGCGCCGAGGCCATGTGGAACCACCTGCTGCGCTTCCAGGGCGCCGGTTACACCACCAAGTACGACTCCTGGAACGTCGATGCCGCCGGCGTCGCCACCCTGGCCACCACCGGCACCGCGTTCAACGCCTTCCCCATCTACGAAGACACGAACAAGGTGATCGACGCCAGGGACACCTACTTCCAGACCAAGCTGTACTACAGCGGCCCGGCCCGCCGCGCCGGCGAATCGCTGATGCTCAAGGACGCCGCCAATCCGCTGGAGCAACCGCGCCGCGCCTGGCAGTACCTGCCCGGCGTGCGTCGGGTCAAGCTGGCGCCGAACCTGGCCTACGACACGCCGAACCCGGGTACCGCCGGCTCCGGCACCTACGACGACATCTATGTGTTCAACGGCGCGCTGGATCGCTACGACTGGAAGCTGGTCGGCAAGCAGGAAATGTTCGTGCCCTACAACACCTACAAGCTCACCTATATCAAGGACCCCAAGCAGCTGACCACGCCCAATCACCTGGCGCCGGAGTTCGTGCGCTGGGAGAAGCACCGCGTGTGGGTGGTCGAGGGCACGCTGAAGGCCGGCGCCCGCCACATCTATGCCAAGCGCCGCTTCTACCTCGACGAGGACAGCTGGAACGCCCTGGCCTCCGATCAGTACGACGCCGGTGGCCAGCTGTACCGCGGCTCCTTCAGCTTCCTGACCCAGAGCTACGACGTCGCTACGCCGAACACCGCGCCCCATGTCATCTACGACCTGATCGGCGGCAGCTACAACGTCAACGGCGTGGTCGGCCCGTACGGCGGCATCAAGTACATCGAGCCCCTGTCCAAGGCCCAGTGGTCGCCCGAGGCGCTGGCCGGCGCCGGTATCCGCTGAGGGTCGCCGGCCGGGCAGGGCCCGGCCGGCGTTGAGCACCCGCGGTCGGCGACGACTGCGGGCTGGTTTTTTCGGCCCTGCTAGCCGCTGCGGTGCAGCCAGGCGGGGCCTTCTTTCTCACGAGGAACGCGCTATGCGTGCAATCCGACGCTACCTGCAGCTGGCGCTGGGCGCCTGGCTGGCGCTGCAGAGCAGTGCCTGGGCCAGCAACTACGTCGACGTGCTGGACCTGCCGGCCAAGCCCAGTGCGCTGGCCGTGCACAGCCCGCTGCTGGACGTCGCCCGCGCCGGCGACCGACTGGTGACGGTCGGCCAGCGTGGCCACATTCTCTATTCCGACGACGACGGCCAGCACTGGCAGCAGGCCCAGGTGCCGGTCAGCGTCGATCTCAATGCCGTGCATTTCGCCAGCCCGAGCCAGGGCTGGGCGGCGGGTAACGACGGCGTGATCCTGCACAGCGCCGACGGCGGCCTGACCTGGCGCAAGCAGCTCGATGGCCGGCAGATCGGCGCCCTGGTGCACGACCACTACAGCACCCTGGCCGCCGCCGAGCCCGAGAACGAAGAGTGGGCTGCACTGGCGGCCGAAGGCGAGCGTCTGATCGAGCAGGGGGCCGACAAGCCCTTTCTCGACCTCTGGTTCGCCGATGCCCGCAACGGTTTCGCCGTGGGCGTGTTCAACCTGATTCTCGCCACCCGCGACGGCGGCCAGACCTGGCTGCCGCTGCAGGATCGCAGCGACAACCCCATGGGCCTGCATCTGACCGCCCTGGGGTACACCGGCGATGCGCTGTACCTGGTCGGCGAGCAGGGCCTGCTGCGCCGCTGGGACGCCGCCGGCCAGCGTTTCGTCGCCCTGGACAGCCCCTACACGGGCACCTACTTCGGCGTCATCGGCAAGCCCGGCGAGGTGCTGGTCTACGGCCTGCGTGGCCACGTGTTCCGCAGCCGCGACGGCGGCCAGAACTGGCGCGAGCTCGACAGCGGCCTGCAGGTCAGCATCACCGCCGCCGCCCGCGACCGCGCCGGGCGCTACCAGCTGTTCACCCAGGCCGGGCACCGCCTGCAGGCCGAGGAGGGCAGCGCGCTGCGCCTGATCCCGCAGCAGAGCCAGTCGCCAGTGGCCGGCGCCACGCTGTCCGCCGCCGACGATCTGGTCCTGGTGGGCAGTCGCGGCGTGCGCAGCCTGTCCGGCGAATAACCTCCCAATCCGAGCGAGTACCCTGTCATGGGCAATATCAAGCAAGACACCATGCCGGTGATCCGCGATGTTCGCGATTTCGACACGAACACTGGCAACCTGCTGGAGCGCATGGTGTTCAACCATCGCGTGCCGTTCATCCTGCTCATGGCGCTGGTCACCCTGGTGCTGGGCTACATGGCGGTGACCCGCCTGGAGCTGCGGCCCAGCTTCGAGAAGATGATTCCGCAGAGCCAGCCCTACATCCAGAACTTCCTGGAGAACCGCGCCTCGCTGCGCGGCCTGGGCAACTCGGTGCGGGTGGTGGTGGAGAACAGCGAAGGCGACATCTTCGACCCCGAATACCTGGAGACGCTCAAGCAGGTCGGCGACAAGCTGTTCCTCACCCCGGGCGTCGACCGCGCCTGGATGAAATCGCTGTGGAGCCCGGCGGTGCGCTGGACCGAGGTCACCGAGGAAGGCTTCCAGGGCGGTCCGGTGATGCCCGACAACTACGCCGGCAAGCCCGAGGACATCGAGCAGCTGCGGCAGAACATCGTGCGTGCCGGCATAGTCGGCAGCCTGGTGGCCAACGACTTCAAGTCGAGCATGATCGTGGTGCCGCTGCTCGACCGCGACACCGCCACCGGCCAGGGCATCGACTACCACCAGTTCTCCCAGGTGCTCGAGGAGCAGCTGCGCGACCAGATCGAATTCGCCGGCGACAGTGCCGCGCGCGAGGCCGGCGAGGAGGGCAGCGGCAAGTACAAGGTCCGCGTGATCGGCTTCGCCAAGCTGGTGGGCGATCTGATCGACGGCCTGATCCAGGTGATGCTGTTCTTCGCCCTGGCGGTGGTCAGCTCGTTGCTCATCATCCTGCTCTACACCCGCTGCATCCGCAGCACCCTGCTGGTGATCCTGTCCTCGCTGGTGGCGGTGATCTGGCTGCTGGGCATCATCGCCTGGCTGGGCTATGCCATCGACCCCTACACCATCCTGGTGCCCTTCCTGGTGTTCGCCATCGGCGTGTCGCATGCCTCGCAGAAGATGAACGGCATCATGCAGGACATCGCCCGCGGCACCCACAAGCTGGTGGCGGCGCGCTACACCTTCCGCCGCCTGTTCGTCGCCGGGGTCGCCGCGCTGCTCTCCGATGCGGTGGGCTTCGCCGTGCTGATGCTGATCGACATCCCGGTGATCCAGGACCTGGCGATCACCGCCAGCATCGGCGTGGCCGTGCTGATCTTCAGCGCGCTGCTGCTGATGCCGGTGGCGCTGTCCTACGTCGGCGTCGGCGAGAAAGCCGCCGCGCGGGCGCTGCGCATCGATACCCGCGCCTCCCAGCACCGCGGCTTCGGCCGCCTGTGGGACCTGCTCGACCGTTTCACCACCCGCAAGTGGGCCACCGGCGCGGTGCTGGTGGCGGCCCTGCTGGGCATCGGCGGCTTTATGGTCAGCCTGCAGCTGAAGATCGGCGATCTCGACAGCGGTGCCCCGGAGCTGCACCAGGACTCGCGCTACAACCGCGACAACGCCTACATCACCAGCCACTACGCGCTGTCCAGCGACCTGTTCGCGGTGATTATCAAGACCGCGCCGGAAGGCTGCCTGAACTACCAGACCCTGGTCCTGGCCGACCGCCTGGCCTGGGAGCTGCAGCAGCACCCGTCGGTGCAGACCACGGTGTCGCTGGTCAATGCGGTGCGCCAGATCACCGCCGGCAGCTTCGAGGGCAACCCCAAGCTGGCCAGCATCCAGCGCAACCAGGACATGCTCAACTACGCGGCGCAGCAGGCCTCGGTCAATGCCCCGGAGCTATTCAACACCGACTGCTCGCTGATGCCGGTGATCGCCTTCCTCAAGGACCACAAGGCCGAGACCCTGGACGAGGTGGTTGCCATCGCCGACCAGTTCGCCCGCGACAACAGCACGCCCGAGCGCCAGTTCCTGCTCGCCGCGGGCAGCGCCGGCATCGAGGCGGCGACCAACATCGTGGTGCGCGAGGCCAACCGCACCATGCTGCTGTACGTCTACCTGGCGGTGGCGCTGTTCTGCCTGTTCACCTTCCGCAGCTGGCGCGCGACCCTGGTGGCGCTGCTGCCGCTGATGCTCACCTCGATCCTCTGCGAGGCGCTGATGGTGGCCATGGGCATAGGCGTGAAAGTGGCGACCCTGCCGGTGATCGCCCTCGGCGTGGGCATCGGCGTGGACTACGCGCTGTACCTGCTCAGCGTGCAGCTGCATTACCAGCGCCAGGGCATGTCGCTGGCCGATGCCTACCAGAACGCCGTGGCCTTCACCGGCCGGGTGGTGGGGCTGGTCGGTATCACCCTGGCTGCCGGGGTGATTACCTGGGCCTGGTCGCCGATCAAGTTCCAGGCCGACATGGGCATCCTGCTGGCCTTCATGTTCCTGTGGAACATGCTGGGCGCGTTGATTCTGATCCCGGCGCTGTCGCACTTTTTGCTCTCGGGCAAGGGCGTGGCGCAGCCCGTCGCGCAGCCCGAGCCTAGCGCCAGCGGGGCCTAGCGATAAGCGGCGCAGCCTGGTGGCCAGGGCTGCGCCCACGCGGAGTCGCAGGCTAGGCGCGTAGTTGCCCGCGATGCTCGCGGCTGAAGCCGCTCCTGCAGCGGTCGGGGGGCGCATCGACAGTTCGCCTGCACGGAGCTTTTTCGTGGCAGGCGGGGGTGGGCGGCTTGCGCCAATATCTGCAGCCTGGCCCTGGCCGGGGGATCCGCTTACCCCTGCGTCGCTCGCGTCGTTCCTGTCCCGGTACCTGTCGGCGGCTGTCTCAGCGACATGCTGCTTCCTCCTTTTATGCAACCTGCAATGAGAGCGAGGGCAGGGTGGCTGCACGTCGCTGTGGCGGGGGCCGGCTGCCACAGGTTTCTGACATTTCCCAATGGTGCGCAGCTCTTTCGGCGTCGCCGCGGTCGTGCTGTATGGTCGGATGGTATGGCAGCGCTGGCGGGCGGGGTTTACGGTGGCGGGCAGGGCATAATAAAGTACTTTGCATGCAAAGTTATCAGAGGTGTTCTGCACAAGGTTATGAGCGCAGCGGTGCGGCTTGCTAAAGTTGCAGGCCGCGCAGGCTTGAGCCAATAACAGTGAAAACAACAACGAATGAAAAAGCATCTGAATGATCAGCTGTACGAAATCATCGCCTCGAGCATCAAGAAGGGCAGGCTGAAGAAGGGCACGCTGCTGCTCGAGGGGCCCCTGGCCGAACTGTTTGGCGTCAGTCGTTCGCCCGTGCGGCAGGCGTTGCTGAGCCTGCATCAGGGTGGCCTGATCTGTACGTTCGAGGGGCGTGGCTATCTGGTCGGCAAGGAGCCGGGCGCAGTGCTCAAGCGCAAGCTCGACAGCAGCGATTTCAAGCTCAGCGAAGGTAGCACGACGACCCCCAGGAAGACGGAAACCTGGAAGTCGGTCTACGACCGTATCGAGCGCGATCTGCTGCATCAATCGCTGTTCGGCAGCTACCGCATCAACGAGCTGGAGTTGTCGCGCCACTACTCGATCAGTCGCACGGTCTCCAGCCAGGTGCTGACGCGCTTGTCGCTGATGGGGCTGGTGGAGCGGGACGAGCGTTCGCGCTGGCAGCTGACCCAGTGGGACGAGGCGCGGCTGGGCGAACTCTACGAGGTGCGTCGCCGTCTCGAACCCTACGTGCTGATGCGCGCCGCCGAGTTTCTCCGGCAGGAGCAACTGGAGGGCTACATTGATCGCCTGCACCAGGCGATGAGCGCCTATCCGAACATGGACAGCCGGCAGTTCGACGATCTGGAAAGCGACCTGCACATCGAGACCCTGGGACACTGCCCGAACCGGCAGATGCTGCAGATTCTGCGGCGGACCCACTCGCTGCTGCTGTCGGGCAAGCACATCCTGCTGGACAAGAGCTACTTTCCCGATGAGGAGCCGTTCTTCCGCGAGCACCTGAGCATCTTCGAGAATCTCTACGCCGGGCGGGCCGATCTGGCGGCGCAAAGCATGGAGGAGCACCTGGTCATCGCCGAGCGCAAGGTCAAGCAACGCATGGCGTACTTTCGCGAGCACAACCGCATCGCGGCCGTGCCCTACCTGGAGTTGCAGGACTGAAGGGCGGTCAGGTGACCGCGCCAACCTGCCACGGGACGAATTCGTTGTCCCCGTAGTTGTACTGCTCGCTCTTCGACGGCGTACCGGAGGCGACCTCGATCAGGATGTCGAAGATCTTCTCGCCGGCTTCGGCGACGCTGAGTTCGCCGTCGACGATGCCGCCGCAGTTGATGTCCATGTCCTCTTTCAGCCGGCGGTACATGTCGGTGTTGGTCGCCAGTTTGATGCAGGGCGCCGGCTTGAAGCCGGATACCGAGCCGCGTCCGGTGGTGAAGCAGATCATGTTGGCACCGGAGGCGACCTGGCCGGTTACCGACACCGGGTCATAGCCGGGGCTGTCCATGAACACGAAGCCGTGCTCGGTGATCTGTTCGCCCCATTCGTACACGCCGTTGAGCGAGCTGGTGCCGCCTTTCGCCGCGGCGCCGAGGGATTTTTCCAGGATGGTGGTCAGGCCGCCGGCCTTGTTGCCCGGCGACGGGTTGTTGTTCAACTCGGCGCCGTTGATGCGCGTGTAGTGCTCCCACCAGCTCAGGCGGTCGAGCAGCTTCTGCGCCACCTCGTGGCTGGCGGCGCGGGCGATCAGCAGGTGTTCGGCGCCGTAGATTTCCGGGGTTTCGCTGAGGATCGCGGTGCCGCCGTTGCGCACCAGTAGGTCGGCGGCATAGCCGAGCGCCGGGTTGGCGGTGATCCCCGAGTAGCCGTCCGAGCCGCCGCACTGCAGGCCCAGCATGATGTGCTCGACGCTTTCCGGGGTGCGCTCCAGGCGACCGATATTCTTCAGCATCTCGTTCACCTGCTCGATGGCGCGGGCGATGCTGGCGCGTGTGCCGCCGGCATTCTGGATGTTGAACACGCGAAAGTTCGGTCCTTCGCTGATGTTGTAGCGCTTGAGCAGCGAGGAAATCTGGTTGGTCTCGCAGCCCAGACCGATCAGCAGCGCGCCGGCGATATTGGGGTTGCAGGCGTAGCCCCAGATGCTGCGCTCTAGGAATTTGAAGCCTTCCGAATCGGTGTTGATGGCGCAGCCGCTGCCATGGGTCAGCGCCACCACGCCGTCGATGTTGTGTTGTTCGAGCAGCTCCGAGCCGTTGAAGTGCGCGGCCACCGCCCGCGAGACGGTGGCCGAGCAGTTCACCGTGGAGAGGATGGCAATGTAGTTGCGGGTGCCGACACGGCCGTCGGCGCGGCGATAGCCGAGAAAGCGCCGGCGTTGCTCGGGCGGCAGTACCGCAGTGCGCGCGATGCTGGGCGGCAACTCGTTGCTGGCGTGGTTGTTGGGCATGGCGACGTTATGCGTGTGCACGTGAGCGCCGGCAGCGATGTCCTGGCTGGCCACGCCGATGACCTGACCGTACTTGAGGATCGCTTCGCCCTTAGCAAGCGCGCGGCGGGCGATCTTGTGGCCGCTGGGGATGTCGTCGACGGCCGTCAGGGCAAGGCTCTCGACACGACTCCCGCTCGCCAGAGCCCGGCGGGCAACGGCTACTGAATCGATGTCGCTGAGGATGACCACGGGTTGATTTTGCGTGATGAGCTGCATGGCTTTCTTCTCATTGTTGTTTTGCTGAGTGGCCAGGATACTGTCAAAAATGAACATTGCACGCAATGTTTTCGAGTGTTAAGGTCGGCGCCACATAGCCGCTCAGCGGCATACAAAAACAACAATGTGAGGCTACCCGGATGGTTCCTGTTGCCCATCGCCACCGCTCTACCGCGGCCGCTGCCAAGCGCCTGCCGCCCATGCGTCGTCCCGCCAGCCGCTGCGAATCGTCGGAGGCGCGCCATGCATAAGCTCGTCGAAGCGTACTTCACCCTGCTCAAGGTGCTCGCTGTGGTCTGCCTCGTCACCATGGTGGTGCTGGTGTTCGGCAACGTCGTGCTGCGCTACGGCTTCAACGAAAGCATCCTGATTTCCGAAGAGATCTCGCGCTGGGCCTTCGTCTGGCTGACCTTCCTCGGTGCCGTGGTGCTGCTGCGCGAACGCGGCCACATGAGCGTGGATCTGGCGCTGCGAGCACTGCCGGCGTGGGGCGAGCGCGGCTGCCTGATCCTCTCCCAGGTGTTGATGCTGGCCTGCTCCGGGCTGTTCTTCTGGGGTAGCTGGCAGCAGATGCAGATCAACTGGAACGTGCCGTCGCCGGTGGCAGGCTGGTCGATGGGGCTGTTCTACGGCTCGGGGGCGTTCTTCGGCGTATCGGCCTGTGCGATCCACCTCTACGAGATCGCCCGGCTGGCGAGCGGCGGCGAGATAGCGCGGCCGAACAATTCGCCCGAGCTGCATCAGTAACGCACGACGGCATGTCGCCGGCGTCCTGCCGGCAGGCCAACCCATAATAAGAATCGGAGTGATGTGATGGTCATCATCGCGATATTCGTAGTCTCGCTGCTGGGCGCCATGGCCATTGGCGTGCCCATTTCCTATGCGCTGATCCTCTGTGCGCTGGCCATGATGTATCACCTCGACCTGTTCGATGCGCAGATCGTCGCCCAGGGCCTGGTCAATGGCGCCGATAGCTTCCCGCTGATGGCGGTGCCGTTCTTCATGCTTGCTGGCGAGCTGATGAATGCCGGCGGTTTGTCCCGGCGCATCGTCAACATGGCCATTGCCCTGGTCGGCCATATCAAGGGCGGCCTCGGTTACGTCACCATCCTCGCGGCCTGCGTGCTGGCCAGCCTGTCGGGCTCTGCGGCCGCCGATGCCGCGGCACTGGCGGCGCTACTGGTGCCGATGATGGTCAAGGTCGGCCACGACAAGGCCACCGCCGGCGGCCTGGTGGCGGCGTCGGGCATCATCGCGCCGGTGCTGCCGCCGTCGATCGGCCTGATCCTGTTCGGCGTGGCGGCCAACGTCTCGATCACCAAGCTGTTTCTCGCTGGCATCGCGCCGGGCTTGATGATGGGTGCTTCGCTTTGCGTCGCCTGGTACTTGATGTCCCGCCGCGAAACCCTGATCACCCGCCCGCGGGCACCGCGGCGCGAGATTGCCAAGGCCTTCTACGAAGGCATCTGGGCGCTGCTGTTGCCGGTGATAATCCTCGTCGGCCTGCGCGCGGGGATCTTCACCCCCACCGAGGCCGGCGTGGTCGCCGCGGTGTATGCGCTGTTCGTGTCCCTGGTGATCTACCGCGAGCTGACCTGGAAGAGCCTGTACCAGGTGCTGGTGTCCTCGGTCATGACCACCGCGATGGTGATGTTCCTGGTCGCTTCGGCCATGGTCGCCGCCTGGATGATCACCGTGGCCGACCTGCCGAGCTCGGTGGTCGGGGTGCTGGAACCGCTGATGGACAGCCCGCGCCTGCTGATGCTGCTGATCGTGGCGATCATCGTGGTCATCGGCATGGCCATGGACATGTCGCCGATCATCCTGATCCTCGCCCCGGTGATGATGCCGGTGGCGGTGGCCGCCGGTATCGACCCGATCTACTTCGGTGTGATCTTCGTCATGACCTGCGCCATTGGCCTGATCACGCCGCCGGTGGGGCTGGTGCTCAACGTCGTTGCCGGGGTGGCGAAGATCGACTTCATCGCCACCATCCGCGGCGTGCTGCCGTTCCTGCTCGCGGAGCTGCTGGTGATCGGCCTGCTGCTGGCCTTCCCGCAGTTGCTGCTGATACCCGCGCAGTGGCTCTACTGACCGACAACTCCGTTCCCGCCGCCTGCTCGTGGCGGAGGCGAGCCGGGCGCTTCGCCCATTTCTCCTGCCATCCGTGGCTGCAATAAAAACAAGAGGAAGATGCTATGAAATTCATTCCCAAAGCCCTCACCGCACTGCTGTGTTCCTCGGCGCTGCTGCTCTCCACTGCCGGCCATGCCGCGGAGGAGATCAACCGCCACAACTTCAAGGTTGCCTTCGTCCAGGCCAAGGATCACCCGCACGGGCTGGGGGCGAACAAGTTCGCCGAGATCCTCAAGGAGAAGAGCGACGGCAAGATAAAGGTGATGGTGTTCGCCAGCGGCACCCTGGGTGGCGATGCGCAGGTGATTTCCTCGGTGCAGGGCGGCACCGTCGACATGACCCTGGTGACCCCCGGCCTGCTCTCGGGCATCGAGAAGGGCTTCGGTCTGTACGGCCTGCCGTTCCTGTTCAAGAACTCCTCCGAAGTTGACGCGGTACTTGATGGCCCGGCCGGGCAGAACCTGCTGACCAAGCTGGAGCCGCATGGGCTGATCGGCCTGGGCTACTGGGACCACGGTTTCCGCCATGTCACCAACAGCAAGCATCCGGTGCAGACGCTGGAAGACATCAAGGGCCTGAAGCTGCGCCTGCAGCAGATTCCCACCGCCATCGAGTCGTTCAAGGCGCTGGGCGCCAACGTGGTGCCGCTGTCGTTCACCGAGCTGTACACCGCCATGGAAACCCGCACCGTGGATGGCCAGGAAAACCCGCTGGCGGCTATCGAGACCTCGAAGTTCTACGAAGTGCAGAAGTACCTGTCGCTGACCGGCCACTTCTACGACCCGCTGGTGGCGATCTTCAGCAAGCGGACCTGGGACAAGCTCAACGCCACCGAGCGCGAGCTGGTGCGCAGCGCCGCCCTGGAGGCGCAGGCCTACGAGCGCAAGGTTTCCCGCGAGATGGACGTCAGCTCGCGCGAGGCGCTGGCCAAGCTGGGCATGCAGATCAACGAAGTGGCGCCGGAAGAAATCGAGCGCATGCGTGAGCAGGTGCGTCCGGCCGTCGAGAAGCTGATCGCCGACTACGGCCCCGAGCTGATGGCCGAAATGAACGCCGAAATCGCCAAGGTGCGCAGCGTTCGGTAACTCCGCTACCTGGCCGGTACGTTCCCGTGCCGGCCGCCGCCACATATGCAAGGTGGATTTTCATGACAACTATTAATGTCGGGTTCATCGGCCTCGGGTTGATGGGCCATGCCATGGCCAGCAATATCCAGAGCAAGGGCTTCGGTCTCGGCGTCATGGCGCACCGCAATCGCCAGCCGGTCGAGGACCTGGTCGGCAAGGGCGCGCGCGAGTTCGCCAATGCCGCCGAGTTGGCCCGCGCAGTCGAGGTGGTGCTGCTGTGCCTGCCGGGCACGGCCGAGGTCAGTCGCATCCTGGCTGGCGAGCAGGGCGTGCTGGCGGGTCTGCGTCCCGGGCAGATCGTGGTCGACTGCAGCACCGGCGATCCGAATCGCACCGCGGACGTGGCGGCGCTGGTCGTCGCACGGGGCGGTCACTACCTGGACGCGCCGGTCAACCGCACGCCCAAGGATGCCCTGGCCGGGCGCCTGAACGTACTCGCCGGCGGCGATGCCGCCGTGCTGGAACGGGTGCGTCCGCTGCTCGAATGTTTCGCCGAGACCATTCACCACCTCGGCCCGCTGGGTTCCGGGCACAAGGCCAAGGTGATCCACAACTTCATCTCCCAGGGCAATGCCACCATCCTCGCCGAGGCCTTCTGTACCGCGGCGAAGAACGGCATCGACCTCGCCGCCTTCGCGCAAATCTGCAGCATGAGCGGCGGTTACAGTCGCACCTTCGAGCGGATCGTGCCCTATGTCCTGCGCGGCGACGACTCCGGGCAGCAGTTCGCCCTGGCCAACTGCGAAAAGGACATGCGCTATTACACCGAACTGACCAAGACCACACCGAGCACCGGCATGGTTGCCGATGCGGTGTACCAGACGTTCATGCTGGCCAAGGCGCTCGGCCACGGCGACAAGTACGTGCCGCGCCTGTTCGACGTGCTGGGCGAGATCAACGGCGTACGCGTGCGCGTCGCGCAGGAGGAGCCGGCATGAAACTGTTGCGCTACGGTCCTCCGGGCCAGGAGAAGCCCGCGCTGCTGGCCGCCGACGGCAGCCTGCGCGACCTGAGCCAGCAGGTGCTCGACATCAGCCCGCGTACGCTGGAGCGCAAGGCGCTCGACGAGCTGCGCGCGCTGGATCCGGCCAGCCTGCCGCGGGTCGAGGGCGAGGTGCGCATCGGTGCGCCCATCGCCAATATCGGCAAGCTGGTGTGCGTCGGCTTGAACTACGCCGATCACGCCAAGGAATCCAACCTGCCGGTGCCCAGCGAACCGGTGCTGTTCATGAAAGCCACCAGTGCGATCTGCGGGCCGAACGATAGGGTGATCATTCCGCGCGGCTCACAGAAGACCGACTGGGAAGTGGAGTTGGGCATCGTCATTGGCCGCCGGGCGCACTATGTCGAGCGCGAGCAGGCGCTGGAGCATGTGGCCGGCTACTGCATCGTCAACGATGTGTCCGAGCGCGCCTTCCAGCACGAACGCGGCGGTTCCTGGGACAAGGGCAAGGGCTGCGACACCTTCGCGCCGATCGGCCCGTGGCTGGTCACGGCCGACGAGATCGCCGACCTGCGCGACCTGGACCTGCGTTTGAGTGTCAACGGCGAGCTGCGTCAGCAGGGCAACACCCGCACCATGATCTTTGCCGTCGACGAGATCGTCAGTTACATCAGTCAGTTCATGACCCTCAACCCCGGCGACGTGATCTGCACCGGTACCCCGCCGGGCGTCGGCGCCGGCATGCAGCCGCCGCAGTTCCTCAAGCCCGGCGACCGCATGCGCCTGAGCATCAGCGGCCTCGGCGAACAGTGCCAGGACGTGGTGGCCTGGCAGCGTTGAACATTGGGCGGCGCCTGTCGCCCCCGTACCTGAACGAGATGAGGTTTGAACATGCAACGACGCCTGTACCCAGGGCGCGATTTTCGCCGTGCGCTGAATATTGACGAGTTGCGCGAGATGGCGCGCCGCCGGCTGCCGAACTTTTCCTTCGAGTACGTCGAGGGCGGCGCCGATGACGAGGTGACGCTCAGGCGGAACCGCAGCGTATTCGAGGGCATCACCCTGCAGCCGCGTACGCTGGTCGATGTCGGCCAGCGCGACCTTAGCTGTCGTTTCTTCGAGCGCCCCGCGAGCATGCCGTTTCTGATCGGGCCGACCGGCTTCAACGGCCTGCTGACCGATCGTGGCGATTGGCACCTGGCCCAGGCAGCCAGCCGTGCCGGTATTCCCTTCGTGCTGAGCAATGCGTCCACCATCGCCATCGAAGAGATCGCTGCCATCGACGGGGTGCGTGCCTGGATGCAAATTTACCTGTACCGCACCCGCCAGCACGTTGCCGATCTGGTGGCGCGCTGCAAGGCGCTGGAACTGGAGGCCATAGTGGTCACCACCGACAGTGCGATTCTCGGCAATCGTGAATGGGATCGGCGCAACTACCGCCGGCCGCTGAAGCTCGACTTGCGCAATGCCTTGGACGTCGCGGCCCATCCCGGCTGGGTCTGGGATGTGCTGGTACCCCATGGCGTACCGCGCTTCAAGAACCTGGGCAATCTGTTGCAGCCAGGGCAGGACTCGGTGAAAGGCGCGGCCAGCGCCATCGGCCAGGAGTTGGACGCCACCCTGAGCTGGCAGGACATCGCCTGGTTGCGCGACCTGTGGCCCGGCAAGTTGATCGTCAAGGGCCTGATGCACCCGGACGATGCGCCCCAGGCGATCAAGTACGGCGTCGATGGCGTGGTGCTGTCCAACCATGGCGGCCGCCAGCTCGATGGCGCAGTGTCGGCCATGGAGGTGCTGCCGCTCATCGCGCGGCAGCTCAAGGGGCGCGTTAGCGTGTTCCTCGATGGTGGCTTCCGCCGCGGCACGGACATTCTCAAGGCACGTCTGTTGGGCGCCGATGGGGTGTTCCTGGGGCGTGCGGGTCTGTATGGCCTGGCCGCGGGCAAAGGCCCGGGGGCCAGTCACGCGATCGAGATTCTGCGTAGCGAGATGGACCGCTCCCTGGGGCTGCTGGGCTGCAGCAGCCTGGAGGAGCTGACGCCCGATCTGATCCACGACCCCATCTGGCGCGGCTTGGCCGAAGCCATTCGTCGCTAGTTTTCCAACTGCCTCGCATCCACCCACGAATCTTCGGGTGCGAGGCAGCTTTTTATGACCTGCCATCCTTTGGTAGCCACCCTCCGGGGGCGTCGTACACCACGTTGAAGATGGCTCCCGGCTATTTTTTATTCCGCTGACCTTCATGTTTTCGCAGCCCGGCTGCAATCTGGGGCAGCCCATCGCCAGACAAGCCTACGTATTAGGTGTCGATACGCCGAGCCAGCTTGTGTAGGAACGGTCGGGCGAAGAATCGAGTTCGCGGATAAGTCCGCTGCTACAGGGGTCACAAGCCCATAAAAAACGCCGCGACCCTGCAAGGGCATCGCGGCGTTTTTCTAACCGATCGGAGCAATCAGAACGGCCAATCGCTGCCGGCCTCGTTGGCCGCGGTACGCAACGCCGCCAGCACATCCTCCGGCAGCTCCAGCCCCTGCTCGAAGGCCTTCGTCCGGCGCGCGATGCCGGCGTGACCCGGCATGCGCACGGGGCTCTGTGCCACGCGCGGGCGGCTTTCCAGGCAGGCTGCAACGAAGTGATCCATCTCCGCTTTCAGCTCCTCGACGCCGCCGAAGAAGGCCGGGTCGAAGGTCAGCACGGTGACGGCGGCGCCCCATTGCTTGACGCCGTCCTTGCGGCCGAAGCCGCCCAGGCCGGCGGTCAGCGCTTCCACCAGGGTCCCGAGGGCGAAGCCCTTGTGGCCGAACTCCAGGCTGCCCAGGGGCAGGATGGCGCCCGGTGGCGTGGCGAAGAAGGTCGCGGTGTCGCGCGTTGGCTGGCCGTCCTGGTCGATCAGCGCCGCATGTTCCAGCTGGCCGCCGGCCTGGTGGGTCTTGTTGACCAGGCCGTTGGTGATGGTCGACATGCTGACGTCGATAAGCACCGGCTTGTCCCCGGTGGGGATGCCGATGCCGAGCGGGTTCGGCGTGTACACCGGGTCCAGCCCGCCGTGCGGCGCCACCGAGGCGACCGCCGGGTCGGAGGTGAGCACCAGGGGGATTAGGTTTTGCTCGGTGTAGCGTTGCAGGTAGGCGGCCAGGCAGGCGATATGGTGCGAGCGGCGGATGCTGGCTACGCCGATGCCGAAGGTGCGCGCGGCCCGGGCGGTGAAATCCAGCGCCTGTTCCACGCAGTAGGGGCCGAGCAGGTAGTCGGCGTCGTAGAGCACCACCGCCGGGCTCTGGCGCACGACCTGCAGGCTGGCGGCCTGGCCTTTGGCGTGGCCGCTGCGCAGATCGCGCAGATAGCCCTGGGCCAGTTTCACGCCGTGTGTGTGGTGGCCGAGCAGGTCGCCTTCCACCAGCACCCGGCTGACCACGCTGGCCACTTCCGGGCTGACGTCGGCGTGGAGGAACAGTCGCTCGACGAAGCGTTCGAGTTGTTGCGGGGCGATACGGCTCATTCGATGGCTTCCTTGGTCGGGGGGAGGGCGCCGGGGTAGCGTGTGCGCCAGAGCTTGGCGAGCAACGGGAACAGGGCGATCAGCAGCACCAGCAGCGCCAGGCCGATGCTGATCGGCCGTTCGACAAAGGCCAGCAGGTTGCCGTCGGCCTTGATCATCGAGGTCATGAAGTTGGTTTCCAGGATGTTGCCCAGCACCAGGCCGAGAATCGCCGGGGCGATGGGGAAGTCGGCGCTGGCGATCAGGTAGGCGGCAACGCCGCAGGCCAACATGATCCAGACATCGGTGAGGCTGTTGTTGATGGCGAAGGCGCCGACGATGCAGAAGCACAGGATGATCGGCATCAGCACCCGGGTCGGCGTCACGGCGAACACGTGGGCACCGCGGATCGCCAGGTAGCCGATGGGCAGGAGGATCAGGTTGGCGACGAAGAAGGCGGTGAACAGGCCGTAGGCCATGGCGCTGTTGTCCATGAAGATGGTCGGGCCGGGGTTCATGCCCTTCATGTACAGCACGCCGATGACGATGGCGGTGATCGAGTCGCCGGGGATGCCGAACACCAGGGCGGGCACCCAGGCGCCGGCGACCGCCGAGTTGTTCGCCGAGCTGGCGTCGACCAGCCCCTCGACGTGGCCAGTGCCATACACTTCGGGTGTCTTCGAGCGCTTCTTGCTCAGCGCATAGGCGATCCAGGCGGCGATGTCGGCGCCGGCGCCCGGCAGGGAGCCGATGAAGGCGCCCAGGCTGCTGCCGCGAATCACGTTCTTCCAGTAGCGCCTGAGATGGCCGGGAACCTTGCCGAACACGCTGCCGTGCTGCGGGGCGATGCTCTGCGCCGGGCGTTCGCCGTCTGCCCTGGGCAGGCTGTAGAGCTTCATCACCTCGTACATGGCGAAGAAACCGATCATCACCGGGATGAAGTTGATGCCGCCCATCAGATCCGGCACATCGAAGGTGAAGCGCGGGGCGCCGGTGACCAGATCCAGGCCGACGGTCGCCAACAGCAGGCCGACCATCAGCGACAGGAAGCCCTTGGTCGCCGAGCCCTGGGAGATGAACACAGCGCTGCCGAGACCGAGCACGGCCAGCCAGAAGTACTCGAAGGAGCTGAAATTGAGAGCGAATTCGGCCAAGGACGGCGCGATCATCACCAGCACCAGGGTGCCCACCAGGCCGCCGATCACCGAGCAGGTGACGTTCAGCCCTAGGGCCTCGCGGGCGCGCCCCATGCGGCCCAGGGCCGCGGAATCACCGACATAGGCCGCCGAGGCGGGGGTGCCGGGAATGTTCAGGTAGGTGCCGGGGATGTCGCCGGCGAAGATGGCCATGGCCGCGGTGGTGATGATCGCCGCGATGGCGGCGGTCGGTTCCATGGCGAAGGTGATGGGCACCAGCAGGGCCACGGCCATGGTCGCGGAAAGCCCGGGAATGGCGCCGACGAAGACCCCGAACAGGGCCGCGAGCAGGATCACCAGGAGCGTCTGGAAGTTGAAGACGAGCAGGATGCCGTCCAGTAGTGCGTTCATGCGTGGCTCCTTAAAAACCTAGGGGCCCGACGGGCAGGGGAACTTTGAGCAAATGTCCGAAGGAATAACTGATCACCGCGGTGGCCACCACGCTGACCGCGATGGCTGGCAGCACGCGTACGCCACGCTGGATCAGCAGCACCAGCATGATCAGCAGCATCATCGGGGCGGCGCCGAGGGTCTCGCTGAAATAGATGTAGGCCACGACCAGGGCGCAGGGCAGCAGCACGGCGAAACTGGACGGGGCGATGGTCGCGGCGACACGCACGGCGGCGCCGTTGGTGCGCAGTTGGCGCAGGGCGCCGAGGCTCAACAGGGTTCCGCCGCCGGCCATGCCGATGGCAATCAGGGTGGGGAACAGATCGGCACCGTAGCGCATGCCGGGCACCGCGGGGAATTCGCGGGCCAGCAGCCAGACGGCAATGCCTAGAGCGATGAAAATCACGCCGAATACGAGGTCTTTCATGGTGCTGTCTCATCCAGCCGGGCAAAACGGTCAACGCCCCGGAGGGGGCGTCGAGGCGGGCAGGGGGTTATCTCTTCATGCCGATCTTTTCGATGATGCCGCCCATGTAGGCGTTGTTTTCCTCGAGGAAGGCGCTGAAGTCGGCGGCGTTGCGCCACTCCATGCCGAAGCCGAGTTTGCGCATGTAGTCCTGGTACGTCGCGGAGTTGTAGGCTTTCTCCAGCGCCGCTTCGAGCTTGGCGACGATTTCCGGCGGCAGGTTCTTCGGCCCGGCGACGCCGCGCCACTCGCCCAGGGAGTAGTCGCTGCCCAGGGTTTCCTTGAGGGTGGGGATATCCGGGAAGGCCGGATTGCGCTCCGGCGAGAGGATCGCCAGGCCCTTGGCCTTGCCCGCCTCAATCATCGAGCGGGCTTCCGGTACCGAGGTCGGCACCAGCTGGATGCTGCCGGCGGCCAGTTCGACCATGGCCGGTGCGGCGCCCTGGCTCGGCACGAAGGTGATCTTCTGCGGGTCGATGCCCTGTTCCAGCAGCAGGCCGGAGAAGGCCACGTGCCAGATGCCGCCCAGACCGGTGCCGGACGCCTTGATGGTGCCCTTGGGTTCGTTGCGGATGGTGTCGAGTAGTTCGTCGACGCTGTTGTACGGCGCATCCGCTGCCACCTGGACGCCCGGATAGTCGTAGTTGGTCATGGCGATCGGGGTGAAGTCCTTGTAGGTCAGCTTGGTCAGCCCCTGCCAGTGCATCATGTTCAGTTCGCCGGTGATGAAGCCCAGGGTGTAACCGTCGGGCTTGGCGGTGGTCATCACGCTGTGGCCGACCACGCCGTTACCGCCGGCCCGGTTGACCACGTTGATGGTGACGCCCAGTTCCTGTTCCAGCGCTGCGGCGATGCCGCGCGCGGCGGCGTCGCTGCCGCCGCCTGCCGCCCAGGGCACGATCAGCTGGATGGGTTTTTCCGGGTAGGCAGCCATGGCCATGGGCGAGATGAACAGCGCGGAGAGCAGCAGGGATTTCAAGGTACGGCGCGAGGCGCGCACAGCCTGGTAGGAAAGCATGACAGTCACCTGTTGAAATTATTGTCAGTGATCGCCGCGGCGCAGCAAGGCGTCCGCCGGCGATAACCCGTGCCGAAGGGCAGGGCATGGGAGCAAGCTATTGTCTGACAAGTCCGACTGTCTAATGAGGCTTTGTCATCGACTCATAACGAACGGTTATCTGGCTTCATCGAGGGTCTGGCGCAGGGCTGCGCAGAACTGCTCGGCATTGCTCGACAGCGGCTCGTCACGGCGGCGAATCAGACCGTAGCCCAGCGAGGGCGTCTGCAGCGGGGGCTGCAGCAGAACCAGTTGGCCGAGGGCGACTTGCTGTAGGACGATGGCCTCGGGCAGCAGGGCCAGGGCCGGGCTGTGATGCAGCAGGTGCAGGCTCGACTGCACGGAGGCGGTTTCCACCCGATTGACCGGGAAGGCGATGCCGGCATCGGAGAAGGCCTGCTCGATCATCCGGCGCAGCGGCGTGTGCGGCGGATAGACCACCCAGGGCCACTGCTCCAGGTCGCGCGCTGCCGGCGCCGCCTCGCGAGCCAACGGATGGCTCGGGTCGGCGCAGAGCAGGAACGGCTCGCTGGCCAGTTCCTGGTACTCGAAGTGTTCCTGCTGGCGGGGTTCGGTGAAGCGGCCGATGACCAGGTCAAGCTGCTTGTGCAGGAGCATCTGCAGCAACTGGTCGCTGGTGTGTTCGAGCAGTTCTATGGTCAGCAGGGGGCGCTGCCGTTTCAGGCGCAGCAGGGTTTGCGGCACCACCTGCGCGGTGGCGGCGAAGATCGCCCCGATGCGCAGGTGGCCGTAGCCGCCGTGGCGCAGGGCATTGAGCTCCTGGGCGAAGTGCCGGCAGTCGTTCAGCGTGCGCCGGGCGAAGGCGATCACCACCTGGCCGAGTTCGGTGGCCACCAGTTCGCGCGGTTGGCGCTCGAACAGGGGGAAGTCGAGCAACTGCTCGATCTCGCGCAGCATCTTGCTCACCGCCGGTTGGCTAAGGCCCATCTGCTGCGCGGTGGCGTGCATGTTGGCGGTATCGGCGAGGGTCTCGATCAGTTGCAGATGGCGCAGGCGCAGCCAGTTGTGCATGGCGGGAAGCTTGCTCAGGCTCACGGGTACGGGGCTCCCTGGAGAGGTGGGCGATAACCAGCGTGTATCGGGCGCTGAGGATTCGTCATTGGTCGGACGCGCGAACGCTTGGCTATGGTCGCACAGCACCGGCCGTGGCCTCCATTGATGGATGCGCGGCGGCCGCCCTTATCGACCACTGAAGAGTTCCGCCATGGCCCGTCCGCTGATTCTCACCCCCGACAACACGCTGCCCGAGGATGGCCTCGCCGGCACCCTGCTGGCGCGCATCTGGCTGCCTGCGGCCGTCCCCGGGCCGGCGCCCGTGCTGCTGCGCGAGGAGGGCGTGTTCGACCTCAGCGCGCTGTCGCCGACCCTGGCCGGCCTGTGCGAGCTCGACGACCTGCTGGGCCGCTTGCGCTCGCTGCAGGCGCCGCGCATCTGTAGCGTCGAGGAACTATTGGCCAACAGCGGCAGCGTGCGCGACCCACTGTTTCCCAGCCTGCTGGCGCCGGCGGATCTGCAGGTGATCAAGGCTGCGGGCGTGACTTTCGCCGCGAGTATGGTCGAGCGGGTGATCGAGGAGCGCGCCGGCGGCGACCCGCAGCGCGCCGAAGAGATCCGCGAACAGGTCCGCGCGGTGATCGGCGACAACCTGCGCAGCATCGTGCCGGGCTCGGCAAACGCCGCGCGACTGAAGGCCCTGCTGCTGGAGAAAGGCCTCTGGTCGCAGTACCTGGAAGTGGGCATCGGCCCGGATGCCGAGGTATTCACCAAGGCGCCGGTACTGGCGGCCATGGGCAGCGGCATGGACATCGGCATCCACCCGGGCTCGGCGTGGAACAACCCCGAGCCGGAGGTGGTGCTGGTGGTCAACAGCCAGGGGCAGGTGCTCGGCGCCACGCTCGGCAACGACGTCAACCTGCGCGACTTCGAAGGCCGCAGCGCGCTGCTGCTGAGCAAGGCCAAGGATAACAACGGCTCGTGCGCCATTGGCCCGTTCATCCGCCTGTTCGATGAGGGCTTCGGCATCGACGACGTGCGCAACTGCGAGGTGGATCTGCGCGTGGAAGGCGAGGACGGCTTCGTGCTCAACGGCCGCAGCAGCATGAACCAGATCAGCCGCGACCCGCTGGATCTGGTCGGGCAGACGCTGAACGACAACCACCAGTACCCCGATGGTTTCCTGCTGTACCTGGGTACGCTGTTCGCCCCCACCGAGGATCGCGATCAGCCGGGCAACGGCTTCACCCACAAGCTGGGCGATTGGGTCAGCATCAGCAGCCGCCAGCTCGGCGGATTGCACAACCGCGTGCAGCACAGCAGCGCCCTGGCGCCCTGGCGTTTCGGCCTGCTGGCGCTTATCGACAACCTGGCGCGACGCCAGCGCTTGTAGGGTGTGTCGCAGGCGCCGATTAGCCCAGTAGCCCGGATGAAATCCGGGGCATCTGCCGCGCCCTTACTCCTCGGCCAGTGCCTGCTGCTCGCTGCGCAAATGCTCCAGCAACAGCGCGGCCAGCGGCGACAGGTTGCTGCCCCGGCGATGGATGATGGCACAGGGTTCGTTGCGCGCCTGCAGCTCCAGCGGCAGGCGGCGCAGCAGGCCGAAGCCCTCGCTGGAGCAGGCGATGGAGTGCGGCATCACCGCCACCAGCTGCGGATCCTCCTGAAGCAGGCTGAGCATGGTGAAGGTCGAGGAGGTTTCCAGCGGGTAGCGCGGGAATTCCAATCCGGCCTCGCCGAACTCGCGCTCCAGCACCGTGCGCATCGGCGTGCCGGTGGGGTAGACCACCCAGCTGCAGGTGCCCAGCTCGGCCAGGCTCAGCGCCGGGTTGTGCTGTTGCGGGTGCTGCGGGCTGGCCACCAGCGCCAGGCGCTCCGGGTGCAGGCTCAGGCTCTCGTAGGCATCCGGGTTCTGGCTACCGCTGGTGCGGGCGATGGCCAGATCGAGCCGGCCCTCGTCGAGCAGTTTGAGCAGGCGCGGGCTGATGTCCTCGACGACCTGCACCGAAATGTCCGGCTGCACCTGCCGCAGCCCGGTGAGTGCACGCAGCACCAGTGGCACCGAGCCGGCAATGGTGCCAACGGCCAGGTGTCCGCCATGCCCTTGCAGGATGCCCTGCATTTCCTCGTGCAGATGGGCCAGATCGTTATGGATCAACCGGGCGTAGCGGATCACGCAGCGCCCCAGCTCGTTGGCTTGCAGGCCCTGGGCGCTGCGCACGAACAGCGGCAAACCGAAGGTCGTTTCGATCTCGTGCAGGGCCTTGGTGGCGCCGGGCTGGCTGATGGCGATGCGTTCGGCGGCGCGGTGCAGCGTGCCCAGTTCGTCGAGGGCGATCAGCAGGCGCAGCTGGCGGATACGCAGGCGCGAAACGATGTGACTCAGTGGCGGCAGCATATGGGATGACGAAAAGTTATCACCTAATCAGAAGCTTTCATTAGGCAGCACTCCGGGCAGTTTTTAAAGTGCCCGCCAGCAAGCCGCAGTGGCGGCGAACAAGAACAACGGGAGTAATGCGATGCGGCTGATTCAGTTTGAAAGCGAACAGGGCCAACGTCAGGTCGGCGTCGTCGGTGGCGAGCGCATCAGCGTGGTCAAGGGCGTTGCCAGCACCCGCGAGCTGGCGCTGCAGGCGATCCGCAACGGTCATGGCCTGATCGTCGAGATCGAGCGCCTGGGCGTCGAGCCCGGCCCGCTGTACGTCGAGCTGCTCGAGCAGCGCCGCGTGCTGGCGCCGCTGGATCATGCCGACCCGGCGCACTGCCTGGTGTCCGGCACCGGCCTGACCCACCTGGGCAGCGCCTCGACCCGCGACAAGATGCACCAGCAGGTCGAAGCGCAGCAGGCTGAAGGCAAGCTCACCGACACCATGCAGATGTTCCAGTGGGGCATGGCTGGCGGTCGCCCGGCCGCAGGCATCGCCGGCGCGCAGCCGGAGTGGTTCTACAAGGGCGACGGCAGCATCGTGGTGCGCCCGGGCGAGGACTTCCCGGTGCCCGATTTCGCCGAGGACTTCGGCGAGGAGCCGGAACTCACGGGCCTGTATGTGGTTGCCGACGACGGCCAGCCGTATCGCGTTGGCTTCGCCCTGGGCAACGAGTTCTCCGACCACGTGGTCGAGCGCAAGAACTACCTGTACCTGGCTCATTCGAAGCTGCGCTTCTGCGCCTTCGGCCCGGAAATGCTGATCGGCGAGCTGCCGCGTCACCTGTCCGGCATCAGCCGCATCCGTCGTGGCGGACAGGTGCTGTGGGAGAAGGAGTTCCTTTCCGGCGAGGACAACATGTGCCACAGCCTGGAAAACCTCGAATACCACCACTTCAAGTACCACCAGTTCCTGCGTCCGGGCGACGTCCACGTGCACTTCTTCGGAACCGCGACCCTGTCGTTCGCCGATGGCGTCAAGGCGCAACCGGGCGACACCTTCGAGGTCAGCCTGGACGCCCTGGGCGAGCCGCTGCGCAACGGCATCCGCGTGCAGGCGCCCGGCATCGCCGTCGGGGGGGTGCGCGCGCTGTAACGTCGGACCGGTCCGCGTCCTCACGAGGGGCCGGGCCGCTTCTCTCCAGTACTCGTCCGGCAACCGCATAGCCGGTTGCCAACCCTCGGCCCACCAGGCCGGGGGCTTACCCATTGATCCAATACCGGTGGCGTCAGCGCCGCCGCTTCCCCTGGCAGGAGAACGCCATGCTGAATCTGATTGGTCACAACTACATCGGCGGCGAGCGCCGCGCCGCCGGCAGCATCGAGCATAAGAGCTTCGACGCCAGCAGCGGCGAAGCGCTGCCCTATGCCTTCATTCAGGCCACGCCCGACGAGGTGGCTGCCGCTGCCCAGGCCGCAGCTGCAGCCTACCCGCAGTTTCGCAACCTGTCGGCCGTGCGCCGCGCCGAATTCCTCGAAGCCATCGCCGACGAGATCGACGCCCTCGGTGACGACTTCGTCGCCCTGGTGACCCGCGAGACCGCCTTGCCGGCGGCCCGCATCCAGGGCGAGCGCGGCCGCACCAGCGGGCAGATGCGCCTGTTCGCCAAGGTGCTGCGGCGTGGCGACTTCTACGGCGCGCGTATCGACCGCGCCTTGCCGGAGCGCCAGCCGCTGCCGCGCCCGGACCTGCGTCAGTACCAGATCGGCGTCGGCCCGGTCGCGGTGTTCGGTGCCAGCAACTTCCCGCTGGCGTTCTCCACCGCCGGCGGCGATACCGCTTCGGCCCTGGCCGCCGGCTGTCCGGTAGTGTTCAAGGCGCACAGCGGGCACATGGCCACCGCCGAGTGCGTGGCCGATGCGATCATTCGCGCCGCGGACAAGACCGGCATGCCCAAGGGCGTGTTCAACATGATCTTCGGCTCCGGCGTCGGCGAGGCGCTGGTCAAGCACCCGGCGATCCAGGCCGTCGGTTTCACCGGCTCGCTCAAGGGCGGCCGTGCCCTGTGCGACCTGGCCGCCGCTCGCCCGCAGCCGATTCCGGTGTTCGCCGAGATGTCCAGCGTCAACCCGGTGGTCATCCTGCCTGGCGCGTTGCAGGCACGTGGCGCCAGCGTGGCCAAGGAACTGGCCGGCTCCGTGGTACTGGGCTGTGGCCAGTTCTGCACCAAGCCCGGCCTGGTCATCGGCATCCGCAGTGCCGAGTTCAGCGAATTCGTCGCGCAACTGAGCGACGCCATCGCCAGCCAGCCGGCGCAGACCATGCTCAACGCCGGTACCCTGCGCAGCTATGCCAATGGCGTGGCGCAACTGCTGGGCCATGCCAGGGTCAGCCGCCTGGCTGGCAACGAGCAGGCCGGCAACCAGGCGCAGCCGCAGCTGTTCAAGGCCGACGTGAGCATGCTGTTCGAAGGCGATCATCTGCTGCAGGAAGAAGTCTTCGGGCCGACCACCATCGTGGTGGAAGTGGCCGATAGCGTCGAACTGACCCGCGCGCTGCAAAGCATGCACGGGCAACTGACCGCCACCCTGATCGCCGAACGCAACGACCTGCTGGCCCATCGCGGGCTGCTTTCACTGCTGGAAGAGAAGGCCGGTCGCGTGCTGCTCAACGGCTACCCGACCGGCGTCGAGGTGTGCGATTCCATGGTGCATGGTGGGCCCTACCCGGCGACTTCCGATGCCCGTGGTACCTCGGTCGGCACCCTAGCGATCAATCGCTTCCTGCGCCCGGTGTGCTACCAGAACTACCCGGACGAGGTGCTCCCCGAAGCCCTGCAGGACGCCAACCCGCTGGGCATTCAGCGCCTGGTGGACGGCGTTGCCAGTCGCGCGGCACTGAACTAGGCCGTAACGGCCAGCCAAACGATGCTGCGCCAGCCATGGTGCGGCGTTGTCAGTGGCGGCGCCTGCGCGCCGCCGATTCCCCACCTGTCGAAGATAAGAATAAAGAGATGACAATGCTCATGCGCCATACCCCCCTGTTCGTTGCCTGCAGCCTGGCCGCCGGAATCGCCGCGCTACCCGGCGTCACCCACGCCGCCGGTTTCGTCGAAGACACCAAGGTCACCCTCGGCCTGCGCAACTACTACTTCAACCGCAACTTCCTCAACCACACCGGCCCGCAGGTGCAAGGCGACGACCAGGGCCAGGCCGCCGAGTGGACGCAGAGCTTCATCCTCGACGCCCGATCCGGCTTCACCCAGGGCACCGTCGGCTTCGGCCTCGACCTGCTCGGCCTGTACTCGGTCAAGCTCGACGGCGGCAAGGGCACCATCGGCAGCCAGCTGCTGCCGGTCCACGGCACCGGCAACGAGCGCCACGCCCCGGACGACTTCGGCCGCACCGCGGTGGCCGCCAAGGCGAAGCTGTCCAAAACCGAGCTGAAGGTCGGCGAGTGGTTCGCCGTGCTGCCGATCCTCCGCGCCGACGACGGCCGCTCCCTGCCGCAGACCTTCCAGGGCGCCCAGCTGACCTCCAACGAGATCGACGGCCTGACCCTCTACGGTGGCCAGTTCTGGAAGAACAGCCAGCGCAACGACGCCAGCCGCGAAGAGATGACTTTTGGCGGTGTCGAGGGCGACGACTTCAACTTCGCCGGCGGCGAACACCGCTTCAACGCCAACAACACCCTGCTCGGCGTCTGGCACGCGCGCCTGGAAGACGTCTACCAGCAGAGCTACGTGCAGCTGACCCACAGCCAGCCGGTGGGCGACTGGGTGCTGGGCGCCAACCTCGGCTACTTCGACGGCAAGGACGAAGGCGCGGCCAAGGCCGGCAAGCTGGACAACAAGGTCTACCAGGGCGCGTTCACCGCCAGGACCGGCAACAACAGCTTCATGCTCGCCTACCAGCATCTGGACGGCGACAGCAAGTTCCTGCGCATCGACGGCACCAGCGGCGGCACCCTGGTCAACGACGGCTTCACCAACAGCTACGACAACCCCGAAGAGCGTTCCTGGCAGATCCGCCACGACTACAACTTCGCCGGCCTCGGCATCCCCGGCCTGACCCTGATGAACCGCTACGTCAGCGGCTCCAACATCCACACCGGCGGCCGTACCGATGCCGAGGAGTGGGGGCGCGAGTCCGAGCTGGCCTACACCATCCAGGAAGGCAGCCTGAAGAACCTCAGCGTGCGCTGGCGCAACTCCGACGTGCGTCGCGACGTCGGCATGGACCTGCAGGAGAACCGTCTGATCATCAACTACCCGCTGTCGATCCTGTAACGCCCGACGCGCCAGCGCGTCCGCTTGTCTCCATGTGTGTACGGCACTTTGCGCCCGTCCTTGCGACGGGCTTTTTCCTAATGGGCAGAGGGCTTTCAGCTCTATGCGCCGGCCAGCGACTGAATGCGGCCCGCTGGCGAGGGTTCAGGGCCTGTGCTTGGCCATGTGCTGCAGATAGCCAAGCAACTCGTTCAGCTCCCGCTCGCTCAGCACCGCTTCGCTGAACCCCGGCATCCTTCCCTGCGGCCATTTGCGCAGGCTCTGCGGGTCGCGGATGTACAGGCGCAGGAACGCCTCGCCGAGGTATTCGGTGGGGTTGTGCGGGATATTCAGGTCGGGGCCGAAGGCGGAGTCGCCGGCGCCGTTGAGGCGGTGGCAGGCCAGGCAGTGTTTCTGGAACTGGGCGAAGCCGGCCTGCACCTCGGCGCTGGCCTCGGCGGCCGGTAGCAGGGCGGGGAAGCGTTGCGCCACCGGCGCCAGTTGGCGGATGCGCGATACCTGGAACGGCCATTGCTCCGGGCCGATCTGGCTGGCGGCCGGGTCGGTCCAGACCAGGTAGAAGGGGCCGGCGCTGGGTTTGCCTTGGCCCAGCGGAGGCCAGGGCTGGGCCGGGTCTTCCACCGCCAGCCAGGCTTTGGCGCCCTGGCTGGCGAGCAGGCTGGCGGCCGGCAACTCGGCGGCGAAACCGTCCAGGGCCACGGCCTGCAGGTGGTCGCCCGGCGCGATGCCATCGAGCAGTGCGCTCAGCGGCACGGCGCGGTAGCGCATGGCGCGTTTGTAGCTGACGTCCTCGGCGATCTCCACGCTCTGCGCCTGCGGGTGGGCGAGCAGTTCGGCGGTTTGCCAGGTGCGCTCGCCGCTGCCGAGCTGGATATGCAGTTCGGCAGCCTGGGCGGTGCCGAGCAGAAAGAGGGCGAGCAGGGGCGCGAGTGCGTTCAAACCTGGGGCTCCGTCATGGGTTGAGGCGTCGTGTCGATGCCACCCTAGCACAATTGCCCGCGCCGCCTCGGCGGTCTAGCATGCGTCCTTTTGATTGGCGGGAGAGCCCCATGCTGGCCGAGTTGTTCGCTGTTCTGGCCCCGGTGCTGATCGCCGCTGGCATCGGTTATGGCTGGGCGCGCAAGGGGCATGCCTACCCGACCGATTTCGTCGCGCGCATGGTGCTCAATATCGGCACGCCCTGTCTGGTGCTGTCGACCCTCAGCCGCGCCGAGCTGGACAGCGCCGCCTTCGCCGAGATGGCCCAGGCCTGCGTGCTGGTGACTCTGGGCATGGGCCTGATCGGCCTGCTGCTGAGCCGCCTGTTCGCCATCGACTGGAAGGTGCTGGTGCCGGCCTACCTGTTCCCCAACTCCGGCAACATGGGCCTGCCGATGGCGCTGTTCGCCTTCGGCGAGCCTGGCCTGGCGCTGGCGGTGGCGTTCTTCCTGGTGCTCTCGGTGGGGCATTTCAGCCTGGGCATGCTGCTGTCCGGCGCCGAGCGCTCGCTCAAGGGCCTGCTGGTCAACCCGATCATGATCAGCCTGGCGCTGGTGCTGCCGGTTTTGCTGCTCGACCTGCAATTGCCGCGCTGGCTGGCCAATACCGTCGACCTGCTCGGCGGCATGACCATCCCGCTGATGCTGATCACCCTCGGCGTGTCGCTGGCCAGCATCCGCGTGCAGCATATCGGCAGCGGCCTGCTGCTGGGGCTGCTGCGCATCCTCTGCGGCGCCGCGCTGGCCTGGGCCATCGGCTGGCTGCTGGCGCTGCCGCCGCTGGTGCATGCGGTGTTGGTGCTGCAGTCGTCGATGCCGGTGGCGGTGTTCAACTACCTGTTCGCCGTGCGCGCCGGACGCTCGCCCGAGCAGGTAGCCAGCCTGGTGCTGTGCTCGACCCTGCTGGCGTTCGCGCTGATTCCTCTGCTGTTGGCGTGGTGGATGCCCGCACTGCGCTGAGCGCGCCACGGCGACAGCGCGCGTGCGGGGTGGTTGACGAGTTCAGCTGACCAGACGGGTCAGGTTGGGAAGGATCAGGACGACCGCCGTGGCGAAGAGAATTACGCCGGCTTGGCGGTATTTCGGCTGTTTGAACATGGCCGCATGCCTTTTGTTGTTATTGGTGTGGCGTCGGATGCCCGCGATAGCGCACTGCGGGCTGCAGCGTCACGCCTTAGCGTGGTCTGACTCACCGCCCCGGCATGACCCGGCGGCGGTTCCCTGCGCCCGTTTCGCGACGGGTGCAGGAGTAACTCTAGGGCTGGCGTCACAGATCCTTTAGATGACTTGGTTGCTAGCAGCGGGCTGCTAGGAATTTCGGGCTATGCATGGCCTCTGGCCATCCACCAGCGAGCCCGGAGGCAGACGCCTTGCTTGGGCTTCGCCGGCGTGCGCGGACTAAACGACCGTTCGTCTGAGCTCAGCGGTCAATGGGCCTGAGCGCTTCGGTCATTGAGCGCTTGGCGCCTGGCGCTATGGTAGGGAGGCTCAATAAGAACAGGCGCTGCCGAGCGCCGCACGACCCTCGAGGACGCCATGACCGAAGCATATATTTTCGACGCGGTGCGCACGCCCCGCGGCAAGGGCAAGAAGGACGGCGCGCTGTACAGCGTCAAGCCCGTCAACCTGATCGTCGGCCTGCTGGGCGCCCTGCAAGCGCGCAACGAGCTGGACACCAGCCAGGTCGACGACATCGTCCTTGGCTGCGTGACCCCGGTGGGCGACCAGGGTGCCGATATCGCCAAGACCGCGGCGATGGTCGCCGACTGGGACGTCAGCGTCGCCGGCGTGCAGCTCAACCGCTTCTGCGCCTCGGGCCTGGAGGCGGTGAACCTGGGCGCGATGAAGGTGCGCTCGGGCTTCGAGGACCTGGTGGTGGTCGGCGGCGTGGAGTCCATGTCGCGCATTCCCATGGGCTCGGACGGCGGTGCCTGGGTGATGGACCCGGAAACCAATATCCACACCAATTTCGTGCCGCAGGGCATCGGCGCCGACCTGATCGCGACCCTGGAAGGCTTCAGTCGCGCCGATGTCGACGCCTTCGCCCTGCGCTCGCAGCACAAGGCCGCGCGCGCCAGTGCCGATGGCTCGTTCGCCAAGTCGCTGATCCCGGTCACCGACCAGAACGGCATCGTGCTGCTCGACCACGACGAATTTATCCGCGGCGATTCCACCCTCGAAGGCCTGGGCAAGCTCAAGCCGAGCTTCGAGATGATGGGCCAGATGGGCTTCGACGCCACCGCGTTGCGCGTCTACAGCCATGTCGAGCGCATCGAGCACGTGCACACGCCGGGCAACAGCTCCGGCATCGTCGATGGCGCGGCGCTGATGCTGATCGGCTCCGCGGCCAAGGGCAAGGAGCTGGGCCTCAAGCCCCGTGCGCGCATCGTTGCCACCGCGGTGACCAGCACCGACCCGACCATCATGCTCACCGGCCCGGCCCCGGCCACGCGCAAGGCCCTGGCCAAGGCCGGGCTGGCCATCGACGACATCGACCTGTTCGAGGTCAACGAAGCCTTCGCCTCGGTGGTGATGAAGTTCATGAAGGACATGGGCGTGCCGGAGAGCAAGGTCAACGTCAACGGCGGCTCCATCGCCATGGGCCATCCCCTGGGCGCCACCGGCTGCGCCATTCTCGGCACCCTGCTGGACGAGCTGGAGGCGCGCAACCTGCGCTACGGCCTGGCCACCCTCTGCGTGGGTGGCGGCATGGGCATCGCAACGATCATCGAGAAGGTCTGAGGCGGAGAAGAAAAATGACAGACGCCATCCGTTACGAGAAAGGCCAGGACAACATCGTCGTCCTGACCATGGACATGCCCGGCCAGAGCGCCAACACCATGAACGCGGTGTACCGCGAGGCCATGGGCCGCACCGTCGAGCGCCTGGAGGCCGAGAAGGACGCCATCGCCGGGGTCATCATCACCTCGGCCAAGAAGACCTTCTTCGCCGGCGGCGATCTCAATGAACTGGTCAAGGTCACCAAGGCCGAGGCCAACGCCTTCTACCAGATGGTGCTGGGCCTCAAGGGCCAGCTGCGCCGCCTGGAAACCCTCGGCAAGCCGGTGGTGGCCGCCATCAACGGCGCGGCCCTGGGCGGCGGCTGGGAAATCTGCCTGGCCTGCCATCACCGCATCGCCCTGGCCGACGGTGGCGTGCAGCTCGGCCTGCCGGAAGTGACCCTGGGCCTCTTGCCCGGTGGCGGCGGCGTGGTGCGCATGGTGCGCCTGCTGGGTATCGAGAAGGCGCTGCCGTACCTGGCCGAAGGCAAGAAGGTGCGTCCGGAGCAGGCCCTCAAGGCCGGCCTGATCCATGACCTGGCCGCGACCCCGGACGAGATGCTGGCCAAGGCCCGCGCCTGGATCGCCGCCAACCCCAAGGCGGCGCAACCCTGGGATACCCCCGGCTACAAGATCCCCGGCGGCACGCCTTCCAGCCCCAACGTGGCGCAGATGCTGGCCATCGCCCCGTCGGTGCTGCGGGACAAGACCAAGGGCTGCTTCCCGGCGCCGGAGAAGATCATGTGCGCCGCCGTCGAGGGCGCCCAGGTGGACTTCGACACCGCGCAGTTGATCGAGGCCCGCTACTTCACCGAGCTGACCACCGGTCAGGTGGCGAAGAACATGATCGGCACCTTCTGGTTCCAGTTCAACGAGATCAACGCCGGCAGCTCGCGCCCGCAGGGCATCGCGCAGTACGTGACGAAGAAGGTCGGTGTGCTCGGCGCCGGCATGATGGGCGCGGGCATCGCCTATGTGTCGGCGGCCGCCGGCATCGAGGTGGTGCTCAAAGACGTGTCCGTCGAGGCGGCCGAGAAGGGCAAGGCCTACTCGGCCAAGCTGCTCGACAAGAAGGTCAGCCGTGGCCATATGACTGCCGAGAAGCGCGACGCCTTCCTCGCCCGCATCAAGCCGACCGCCAGCGAGGCCGACTTCGCCGGCTGCGACCTGATCATCGAGGCGGTGTTCGAGGACCGCGAGCTCAAGGCCAAGGTGACTGCCGCCGCAGAAGCCGCCGCGCTCCCCGATACGGTGATCGCCTCCAACACCTCGACCCTGCCGATCACCGGCCTGGCGACTGCAGTTCAGCGTCCGGACAAATTTATCGGCCTGCACTTCTTCAGCCCGGTCGACAAGATGCCGCTGGTGGAGATCATCAAGGGCGCCAGGACCAGCGACGAGACCCTGGCCCGTGGCTTCGACTACGTGCTGCAGATCAAGAAGACCCCGATCGTGGTCGAGGACAGCCGCGGCTTCTTCACCTCGCGGGTGTTCGGCACCTTCACCAACGAGGGCATCGCCATGCTCGGCGAGGGCGTGAGCGCGGCGATGATCGAGGCCGAGGCACGCAAGGCCGGCATGCCGGTGGGTCCGCTGGCGATCAGCGACGAAGTGTCGATGAGCCTGATGGACCATATCCGCCAGCAGACCGTGGCCGACCTGGCCACCGAGGGCAAGAGCATTCCCGAGCACCCGGCGTTTGCCGTGATCGACCTGATGCTCAAGGAGTACAAGCGCCCGGGCAAGGCCGCCGGTGGTGGCTTCTACGACTACCCTGAGGGTGGCAAGAAGCACCTGTGGCCGCAGCTCAAGGCACGCTTCGAGAAACCGGATGCGCAGATCTCTCAGGAGGACGTGCGCGACCGCATCCTGTTCATCCAGGCCATCGAGACCGTACGCTGCGTGGAGGAGGGCGTGCTGAAGTCCGTCGCGGACGCCAATGTCGGCTCGATCTTCGGCATCGGCTTCGCCGCCTGGACCGGCGGGGCGCTGCAGTTCATCAACCAGTACGGGGTGAAGGACTTCGTCGCCCGCGCCCAGTACCTGGCCGAGCAGTACGGCGAGCGCTTCCTGCCGCCGGCGCTGTTGCTGGAGAAGGCCGCCAGGGGCGAGAGCTTCTGAGGCTGAGCAGGCCCGATAAAAAACGGCCCGCAAGGGCCGTTTTCATTGGCTGGATCAGTTCTCCAGCTGGTCGCGGGTGACCTGGCCGCTCTTGCCGTCGATGCGGAACTCGTAGAGCTGGCCATCCTGCTTCAGGCCTTCGCCTTCCCAGTAGCCCTCGTCGTCGGCCTTGATCTTGTGCAGCTCGGTGTAGCCGGCCGCGCGGGCCTTGCTCAGGGCATCTTCGATGCTGATCCAGTCGCTGCCGGGACGATCCGCCAGGGCGTTGCCGGCCAGCAGCAGACCGCCAGCAGCAGACCGCCAGCATCAGGCGGCCTGGCGCCAACTCCGGACCGCTTCGTGGATCGCCAGTATTTCGCTGTGGCGGGTCGGCATGCGCAGGGTCAGCATGCTGCCGTCTTCCAGTTGCAGGGCGGCTTCGCTTTCGAACTGCAGGCGGTGCCCGTCGAATTGGGCATAGGTGACGCCGTAGGCGTCCAGGCTGAGCTGGCTGTGCATGATGACGGCCTCACTTGACGCTGGATTTGTCCGCCGGAGCGGGGCGTGGGGCGCTGCTGCCGTGGTAGGCGGTGGCGGCGAACAGACTGGCGAGGGCGGCGTAACGGCTCATGGCATTGTCCTTCTGGGCGAGTGGGCAGGGGCCCGATGCCGCGATCATCCGACAGGCGCGCGGACGACAGAAGTCGAAGGCATTTATGGTGACTATCGAGCGCGCTGATAAGAGCCGCAGACGAAGAAGGTGGGGATTATAAGTTGCGCGGGAAAGTTATACGAAGGCGGGGGCTATATATAAAAGTAAAGTTGCCGCGAGTGGCAACTTTATAAGTGAAGGCGAACATCCCTGTTCGCCCATTTCGGTCAGCGGGTGGCCAGGGCGTAGTTGCTCTGCATCCAGTTCTGATGATGCTCATCGCTGCGGCTCATCGACCACTTGGTCAGGGCCAGCATGGCCAGGGCGCCGCCGACGATCATCAGCGGGTAGGCGGCCATCAGCTCGACCAGCGAGTATTTCCAGGCCAGCGGGCGGCCAACGCCGAGCAGGGCTGCGTAGAACCAGGACACACCGGACAGCGCGCCGGAGAAGATCGCCAGGTTGCGCATGCTCACCGGCAGCTTGAGCAGCGAGCCGGTCTTCTGCAGGGCCGGCAGCACCAGGCTGTGCAGCACCACGCCGTTAATGGTCAGCAGCACGACAATGCTGATCTTGGCCTGCAGCTTGGGGTTGAGGAAGTACTGCATGCCGGCGCTGGAGGCATCCAGGGCGATGATGGCGAGGCCGCTGATCCAGAGCAGGAGGAGCGAGAGGCCCACCACGTTCTTCAGATGTTCCAGGTGTTCGCTGCACTGCTTGGCGCCTTCACCCTTGAGCAGTTGCTTGACCATGGCGATGTCGCTGGTGAGCACCAGGCCGACTGCCACGCAGCAGGCGATCAGGTGAACGTAGACTATCCCTAGACGCATCAGCTCCATGGTTTCCTTTTGCTGTAGTGCCGAAATCAGAAAGGTGTAAAGATCCATGGGGTACCTCGTGTTCTGCAATTAATAAGTAAAAGATGTACGTGCACCTGAACTTGCTAAGTTGGCGCCGACTCGAATTTATTCGATTAATAAATGTTGCTTGTCACGGTTCTGCTAATTATGAGTTGCAGAAGTTCTCCTTTGTCTGGGCAATAACCAACCACCGACGCAATCTCTTGCGGTCAAGGAATCTTCCAGATTCAGGGGGGAGTGTGGAGCTCGGGGGTGGGCCGCATGCCCAAGCCGGGGGAGGGGCCCACGACTGTAGGAGCAATGGTAAGGGCCATAGTTCAATTTTTGAGCAGCCGTTCGTCGACTTTGGCCCCCGGCTCTGTGATCGGCTGAGCATTTTTTGACCAGAAAGCCCATTCTGGTTGCGTCCGCCGCTTTCCCGGCGCCGTTGAGTCGGCGCGACGGGCGGTATCGTTCCCGGCTGGGCCTTGAACGGTTCGTCAAATTTTCTTGACGATGGGCGCGGCGATTCCGGTCGTCGCGGGCGGCGGCGATAACCTATCCCTTGAGCGGTAACGCTATTTCCTTGGGCAGGTTCATATGTTAAGAAAAACGCACGAATCACCCTCCCTCGGCGTTCACCTCAGGAAACCTCATGTCACTGCGTATTTGCATCCTGGAAACTGACATCCTCCGCCCCGAACTGGTCGACCAGTATCAGGGCTATGGCCGCATGTTCGAGCAGTTGTTCGCCCAGCAGCCGGTTGCGGCGGAGTTCAGTGTCTATAACGTGGTGGAAGGGCATTACCCGCCGGACAGCGAGCAGTTCGACGCCTACCTGGTGACCGGCAGCAAGGCCGACTCCTTCGGCGCCGAACCCTGGATTCAGACCCTCAAGACCTACCTGCTGGAGCGCTATCAGCGCGGCGACAAGCTGCTCGGCATCTGCTTCGGTCATCAGTTGCTGGCGCTGCTGCTCGGCGGTAAGGCCGAGCGTGCGGAGCAGGGCTGGGGCGTCGGCGTGCACAGCTACCGTCTGGAGAACCAGCCGGCCTGGATGAGCCCGGCGCTGGACGAGCTGCAACTGCTGATCAGCCACCAGGACCAGGTCACCCGCCTACCGGAGAAGGCCACGCTGCTGGCCACCAGCGACTTCTGCCCAATCGGCGCCTACCACATCGAGGATCAGGTGCTGTGTTTCCAGGGCCACCCCGAGTTCGTCCACGACTACTCCAAGGCGCTGCTCGACCTGCGTCAGCAGCATCTCGGCGAGCAGGTCTACCAGCAGGGAGTGGAGAGCCTGAAGCATCACCAGCAGGGCAGTACGGTGGCCGAGTGGATGATGCGCTTCGTCGCCCAGGGCAAGCAGGCCAAGGCCTGAGTCCTCGCCCCAGCAACCTGAAAAAGCCCGGCATGCCGGGCTTTTTCATGCTTGTAGCGGATGTTGCAGGACGAAGTGCGGCGACAGCCTTCTGCTCCTCGCTGGCGGCGGGGTCCCGGGCTGCAGCTTGAGGCTCTCGGCCAGGTCGAGTTGGTGCGCCAGCTTGTGGCTGCATTCGATGTTACGCGCGATGGCGCCGGCCGAACCTTTGCCGATGCCGAGCAGGGCGAACAGGGTGGTCAGCAGTGCCAGGCTGGCGAGCAGTAGCAGGCGGCCGCGTTGCCTTCTCATGGTGACGGGCTCCGGCTTCAGCTGCGCGACAGGGCGCCGAGCAGCGGCGGCAAGCGGCTGGCCAGGCTGTGCAGCGGCCCCGGTTGGTCGATGCTGGGGGCGTTCTGCTGCAGGCTGGCGTAGCTCAGCGCCAGCACAATGGAGGTGATGATCAGGTACAGGCCGATGGCGGCGAGGGCGCCGTTGCGGGCGGCTTGAGCGAGGTTGGACATTTCTGTGCTCCACGTCGATGGGATCGCGTGGGCACAGAGTCGCTCAAGTCATTTCGAACGAATAATGGATGATCTTAAGAGTAACTATCGATCAGGCTGATGCTTTATCGCGTCAGGCCTGCGCCAGCTCGCGATCCATGGCGGCGATGCAGTCGCTCATCGCCTGCTCGCAGCGTTCGATCAGGGCGGGCATGTCGTCCAGGCTGAGGCCGGCAGTGGGGATCGCCGGCAGCGAACGGATCAGGATGCGGCCGCTGTCCCAGCGGTTCAGGCGCATGGCCTTGGCATAGTTGCTGACGCACACCGGGATGATCGGCACGCCGGCGGCGATGGCCATCTGGAATGCGCCTTTCTTGAACGGCAGCAGGCCGCGCCCCAGGTTGCGCGTGCCTTCGGGGAACACCCAGATCGAGGTGTCGCGCTGACGCAGGGTTTCGGTGGTGGTCAGCATGGCGCGCTTGGCGGCGGCCGGGTTGCTGCGGTCGATCAGCACGTTGCCGGCCAGCCAGTACAGTTGGCCGAAGAAGGGCAGCCACTTCAGGCTCTGTTTGCCGATGCTCACGGTGCGCCGCGGCACCACGCGGCCGAGCACGTAGAGGTCGTAGTTGGACTGGTGGTTGGCGATGATCACGCAGGCGCGCCGATGCTCCAGCAGCGGGCGCACCTCGGTTTTAAGCTTAAGGCGCAGCAGGCACAGGGCCGGCAGGGAATAGAGGCGGGCACAGAGGCGGCTGTTGTCCGGGTTGAACGGTCGGCACAGGCCGATCAGCAGGCCGACCAGCCCGGCGAGGATGAAATGCACGCCCATCAGCAGCATGCGCAGAACGAAGAGCATTATTGGTACGACCGTCAGGGAAAAAGGCCGCGCAGTGTACGGGCGTTCACTCTGTCGGGCAATTGCGCCGAACGGCCGGCTGGCGAGCGGCAACGTCCGGGAATGTCAGGGGGGCGCGGCCCTGGGGCCGGCTCGGGGCGATCTCCAGCGCGCTCGTGCGGGGCCGGCAGCCCTGGCGGCCATCGCCCGGCAACGACAAGCCGGCGGCAAAGCGATTAAACTCCCCGGGTTTTTGCCGACCCGGATCCCCCGCCATGCAGCACCCCGCCGAACACTCCCCGCTGGGCAAGTCCAGCCAGTACATCGCCGAGTACAGCCCTGCGCTGCTGTTTCCCATCCCGCGCGCGGCGAAATGGGCCGAGCTGGGCCTGGATGGCGAGCACTTGCCTTACCGTGGCGTGGACTACTGGAACTGCTACGAGCTGTCCTGGTTGCTGCCCTCGGGCAAGCCGGTGGTGGCCATCGGCGAGTTCGCCATCCCGGCCGACTCGTCGCACATCATCGAGTCGAAATCCTTCAAGCTCTACCTCAACTCGCTGAACCAGACGTCCTACGCGACCTGGGACGAGGTGCAGGCGACCCTGGTGCGCGACCTCTCGGCGGTGGCCGGCAAGCCGGTGGCGGTGCGCCTGCGCAGCCTGGCCGAGGTGGCCGGCGAGGGCGTGGCGGTCTTGCCCGGCGTCTGTATCGACGAGCTGGACATCAGCGTCAGCCGCTACGACCAGCCGCAACCCGAACTGCTGCGTTGCGACCCGGAGCGCGTGGTGGAGGAGAGCCTGCACAGCCACCTGCTGAAGTCCAACTGCCCGGTCACAGGCCAACCGGACTGGGGCAGCCTGGTGGTGCAGTATCGCGGCGCGGCGCTGGATCACGCCAGCCTGCTGGCCTATCTGGTGAGCTTTCGCCAGCATGCCGATTTCCATGAGCAGTGCGTCGAGCGTATCTTCCTCGACCTGCAGCGCCTGCTGCAGCCGCAGGCGCTGACGGTCTACGCGCGCTACGTGCGCCGCGGCGGGCTGGATATCAATCCCTACCGCAGTACCGAGGCGCTCGCCGCGGACAATGCCCGCCTGGTGCGCCAGTAGTCGATGGCAGGAACGGCTGCAGCGCATGCTGCGGCCCGGGTGTCCGGTAAAACCCAGTGATGAAAAATGCCGCTGCCCCGGCAGCGGGCGAGCGGCATTCGGCGTCGTGGATGCAATCCGGGTTGCGGTCTGTGCGATGCTCCTGGCGTGCAGCGAGCCCGCCGGCCGGTTCAGATGCCCATATTGGCCAGGCTCTGCATGATGTTGCGCAGGGTGCCGGCGAGGGTCGGGTGGCTGGCTTCGAAGCGCTCCACCGCGAGGTTGACGCCGTCCACCAGGGTGGCGTCGGGGGCGGCCGCCGCCTGGCGCGCCAGTTGCAGTTCGATCTCCTGGGTCAGGACGTAGAGCGATGCCCGTTCTTCCTCGCTGAGCGGCGGATCCTGGGCCAGTTGATCGCGCAGGGTTTCCAGTTGCTGCTGCAGGTCGCGTGCTGGCATGGGGTTCTCCCTTGTCTGAAGACATAGGCATTGACCTCGAACTGCGGTCCAAGGTTTCTACCTGTGTTCAAGGGTACTCCAAGCCTGCCGGCTTTGCCTGATCTCAATCAAACCGCCTCAGGGCTTTTCCCCCTTGCTGCGCCGCATGCCGATATCGGCCAGGCTCGGGTCGATTTCGCCGAGGTGGTCGATCACCGAGTGGCTGCCCAGGCGATACAGCTGCAGCGTGGCCTGCGCCCGCAGGCGTTCGCGCTCGCTGCCGCTCAGGGCTTGCCAGTCGGCCGGCGCCAGGCCGCACAGCGGGCCGCAGGCGGCCAGGCCGATGGTCCAGCAGCCGGCATTGAGCCCGGCGCGCAGCAGCAGCGGGTTGCCGCTGACCAGGATGCAGCCGTCCAGGCGTTCGACCTGCAACTGGCTGAGTGCCTGCCAGCAGGCGTCCGGCGCCGGCCAGGGCCGGGCGCTGCGCCCGGCGCCGGCCGCCAGCGGCGCAGGCAGGGCCTCGGCCAGGCGCGCACTGGCGTCCGCGGGCAGGCTGTCCAGCCAGGCCCAGGGCGTGCCCTGAGCCTGCAGCCGTTGCAGCAACGGCGCGGCACCGGGAGTGAGTTCGGCGTGCTCGTCGGCGACGGTCGCCAGCATCTGCTGCAGCGCCTGCCGTTCCTGGGCCTGCGGCGGACGACCGAGCAGTTCGGCCAGGGCCTGCTCGGGGCAGTGAGCGCCAGCGGGTAGTTCGGTATCGGGATGCAGACGCTGCAGGGCGACCGGCAGGGTGCGGGCGCCGAAGTCGACCAGGCAGCCGGAAAGCTCGAATAGAAGGGCGGTGGGGGCGGTGTGAGGCATAGGGTCATCCCTGCGATGGTCTAGGCCACTCTAGTGCGCGCAGATGACCACAGGATGACCGGGCGATGACGCCGCTCAGCCTCCGCCGAGCAGGGCGCGCAGGTGCTCGGGCAGGGGCACCGAGCGTTCGCTGGCATGCTCGATCCAGACCAGCTTGCAGTAGCCCTCGCCATAGCAGCGCTGCGGATCTTCCAGGGTCGACAGGCGGTGTTCGAGCACCAGGCTGCTGCGGCCCAGGGCGCCGGCATACAGCTGCACCACCACGGTGGCGGGGTGAACCACGGGTTTCAGGTAGGTGTGCTGGGTCTGCAGCACCACCGGGCCCTGCGGGGCGTCGTTCATCGCCACGCCGACGCGTTCGAACCAGGCGATCCGCGCTTCTTCCAGGTACTGCATATAGAGGATGTTGTTGACGTGCCCGTAGCTGTCCATGTCGCCCCAGCGCACGGGGATATGGGCGGTGTGCAGAAGCATTTTCTCGATCATCGGGGTTGTCCGCTATGCTGCCATCAGGGGGCTCAGGCTATATACTGCGCGGCCTCGGTGGCCGCTGGCGGGTCGCCACACTACTTTTCTCAAGGAGAGACTGCAATGCATGTGAACGGTGCTCGCTGGATCGTGCGCCTCGGCGGCCTGATGGCGCTCGTCGGCCTGAGTCTGCTGCCTGCGATGGCGCAGGCCGCCTCGGAGGACGACCCCTGGGAAGGCTTCAACCGCGCCATGTTCCGCTTCAACGACACCCTCGACACCTACGCGCTGAAGCCTGTGGCGCAGGGGTATCAGGCAGTCACCCCGCAGTTTCTGGAAGACGGCGTGCACAACGTCTTCGGCAACCTGGGCGATGTCGGCAACCTGGCCAACAACCTGCTGCAGGGCAAGATGCACGACGCCGGAGTGGATACCGGGCGCCTGATCTTCAACACCACCTTCGGCCTGCTCGGCTTCTTCGACGTGGCCACGCCGATGGGCCTGCAGAAGAACGACGAGGACTTCGGCCAGACCCTCGGCGCCTGGGGCCTGGGCAGCGGCCCCTACCTGGTGATTCCGTTCCTCGGCCCGAGCAGCGTGCGCGACGCCACCGGCAAGCTGCCGGACAGCTTCCTCGAACCCTATCCCTACATGGGCCATGTGCCGACGCGCAACGTCACCCGCGCCGTGGATGTGGTCGACACCCGCGCCAGCCTGCTGTCGGCGGAGAAGCTGATCAGCGGCGACAAGTACATCTTCATCCGCAACGCCTACCTGCAGAACCGCGAGTTCAAGGTGCAGGACGGCCAGGTCGAAGACGACTTCTGAGTTTGGCGGGCATGAAAAAGGCGGCCCTTGGCCGCCTTTTTCGTAAGTGCAGATGTCAGCTCATCGACAGGATGGCCAGGCCCAGCGACTGGCGACCGTCGCCCAGATCGGCGATGCGCACCACCTCGGCCTGGGCGTCGAGGCCGGCCAGCTCGCTGTGCTCGGAGGGGATGTGGACCTTGACCCGGTCGCCCATGCTCAGCGCGACTTCGGCCTCGAGTTGCATGCCGGTACTGGACAGATCCAGACACAGCGCGGAAATCTCCCGCCCGCCATGGTGCAGGGTTACTGGCGCTTCCAGTCGCATGCGGATGTAGTCACGTTTCTCGCTGTACGCTCGATCGCTCTGACTCATGGACGCTGTCCTCTTGTTATAAGGTTCTCCTGCGGCTCTTATAACCCTCGCCGATTTGCCCTGTAAAGTCGCCGAACGACGACTGGCGCCGGCTTGAATCGGTCGACGGATGGGAGTACCGTCTGCCCCTTGAATTCGCCCTGACGCCACCTACGCGGCGCCGCGCCACGGGCCGTCACCCAATTGCCCCGGCGCAGTTTGCCTGGATACCCCATGCACAAAACCAGTGCCACTCTGCTGATCATCGATGACGACGAAGTCGTGCGTGCCAGCCTCGCGGCCTACCTCGAGGACAGCGGCTTCAAGGTGCTGCAGGCCAGCAACGGCCTGCAGGGGCTGGAAGTGTTCCAGCAGGCCAAGCCCGACCTGATGATCTGCGACCTGCGCATGCCGCAGGTCGATGGCCTCGAACTGATCCGCCGGATCAACGCCCTCGGCGTCGAGGTGCCGGTGATCGTGGTGTCCGGCGCCGGCGTCATGAACGATGCGGTGGAGGCCTTGCGCCTGGGCGCCGCCGACTACCTGATCAAGCCCCTGGAAGACCTGGCGGTGCTCGAGCACTCGGTGCGCCGCGCCCTCGATCGCTCGCGCCTGCGTTTGGAGAACCAGCGCTACCGCGAGAAGCTGGAAACCGCCAACCGCGAGCTGCAGGCCAGCCTGCACCTGTTGCAGGAAGACCAGAACGCCGGGCGCCAGGTGCAGATGAACATGCTGCCGGTGACGCCCTGGCAGGTCGACAGCCTGACCTTCGCCCACCAGATCATCCCTTCGCTGTACCTGTCCGGCGACTTCGTCGACTACTTCCGCGTCGACGAGCGACGCATCGCCTTCTATCTGGCCGACGTGTCCGGCCACGGCGCGTCCTCGGCCTTCGTCACCGTGCTGCTCAAGTTCATGACCACCCGGCTGCTCTACGAGTCGCGCCGCGGCGGCCTGCTGCCGGAGTTCAAGCCCTCGGAAGTGCTCGGCCACATCAACCGCGGGCTGATCAACTGCAAGCTGGGCAAGCACGTGACCATGCTCGGCGGGGTGATCGACGAGCAGAGCGGACAACTGACCTACAGCATCGGCGGCCACCTGCCGTTGCCGGTGCTGTTCGAGAAAGGCGAGGCCCGTTACCTGGAAGGCCGCGGGCTGCCGGTGGGGCTGTTCGAGGAGGCCGAATACGCCGATCACGTCATGCCGCTGCCCGAGTCGTTCAGCCTGACGCTGTTGTCGGACGGCATTCTCGACCTGTTGCCGGGCGAGACGCTGAAGGACAAGGAATTGGCGCTGCCACAACTGGTTAGCCAGGCTGGCGGCAGTCTAGACGGTTTGCGTCAAGTTCTCGGTCTGGCCAATCTGGGCGAGATGCCGGATGATATCGCCTTGCTGGTGTTAAGCAGGAACCTTGCATGAATCCTGGGATAAGCCCCGGTCGTATCCAATTCGCCGAGCAGGACGGGACCTTCGTCCTCAAATTCGTCGGCGAAGTGCGTCTGACGCTCTGTTCGGCGCTGGATGCCACGATTGAAAAGATCTTCACCGCGCTGAATTTCTCGGCCATCGTCATCGACCTGACCGAAACCCGCAGCATCGACAGCACCACCCTCGGCCTGCTGGCCAAGCTGTCGATTCTGTCGCGGCAGAAGGTCGGTCTGTTGCCCACCGTGGTCACCACCCACGACGACATCACCCGCCTGCTGCAGTCGATGGGCTTCGATCAGGTGTTCAATATCGTCGACCGGCCGGTGCCGTGCCCGGAGGCGCTGGATGATCTGCCGTCGCAGGATCAGTCCGAGGAGGTGGTCAAGGCCAAGGTGCTGGAGGCCCACCGCATCCTCATGGGGCTCAACGACTCCAACCGAGAGGCCTTCCACGATCTGGTCAGCGCCCTCGAACGGCACTGACAGGCGAACAATGCAAAGGGGCGCCCGCATGCGGGCGCCCCTTTTTGCGTTTCAGGCCCTGGCGGCGAGCAGCGCTTCGAGCTTTTCCTGATCGCGGGCGAACAGGCGGATGCCTTCGGCGAGTTTCTCGGTGGCCATGGCGTCTTCGTTGAGCGCCCAGCGGAAGGCGCTTTCATCCAGGCTGCGGCGGGTTTCGCCGGCGGCGCCGGGGGCTAGTCGGCGGCTCAGTTGGCCCTGGTCGTCGGCCAGTTGCTGCAGCAGCTCCGGGCTGATGGTCAGGCGGTCGCAGCCGGCCAGCTGTTCGATCTGGCCCAGATTGCGGAAGCTCGCCCCCATCACCACGGTTTGGTAGCCGTTAGCCTTGTAGTAGTCGTAGATGCGCGCCACCGACTGCACGCCGGGGTCCTCGGCGCCGACGAAGTCGCGGCCCTCGGCCTTCTTGTACCAGTCGTAGATGCGCCCGACGAAGGGCGAGATGAGGAACACCCCGGCATCGGCGCAGGCCTGGGCCTGGGCGAAGGCGAACAACAGGGTCAGGTTGGTCTGCACGCCGGCTTTTTCCAGCTGTTCGGCGGCGCGGATGCCTTCCCAGGTCGAGGCGATCTTGATCAGCACCCGCTCGCGGCCGATGCCGGCCTGCTCGTAGAGGCCGATCAGGCGTTCGGCGCGGCGCAGGGTGGCGTTGGTGTCGAAGGACAGGCGGGCGTCCACCTCGGTGGAGATACGCCCGGGAATGACCTTGAGGATCTCCTGGCCGACGGCCACGGCGAAGTGGTCGCAGGCCAGGCCGAGGTCGCCCCGGCCGGCTGTCACCGCGCGTCCCAGCAGCTCGGCGTAACGCGGCAGCGCGGCGGCCTTGAGCAGCAGCGAGGGGTTGGTGGTGGCATCCACCGGTTGCAGGCGGGCGATGGCGTCGAGGTCGCCGGTGTCGGCAACCACGGTGGTGAACTGCTTGAGTTGTTCCAGCTTGGAGGTCATGACGGAGCCTTGTCGTTGCGGATGTCACGACCTTACCCGAGGTGCCTGGGCGGCTCAACGGGCAGCGAGGGCTGTCACGCTGACAATGTTTGCGCGTGCGGGCTGCGCTGCTGCATGTCGCAGCTGAAGGTGGCCGAGGCGCTGTCCGGCGCCGATGACGAGCGGGGTATCCCCAGCCGCGCGCTGCACCGCCAGCTGAGCAGAGCCGGCGAACCGCTGCCGCTGGCTCAGTGCCCGCGCAGCAGCTCGGCGGCCTGATCGAGCAGCGCCAGCGGGTCCTTGACCTTGTGGATGTCCACCGACAGCAACTGGCGGAAGCGCCGTGCGCCGGGGAAACCCTGGGCCAGGCCGAGCACATGGCGGGTGATGTGATGCAGGGTGCCGCCTTCGCGCAGGTGCTGCTCGACATAGGGGCGCAGCGCGAGCAGGGCGTCCATGCGGGTGATGCCGCTGTCCGCGGCGCCGAATAGGCGGCTGTCCACCTGCGCCAGCAGGAAGGGATTGTGGTAGGCCTCGCGGCCGAGCATTACGCCGTCGAAGGTCTGCAGGTGCGCCTCGCATTCTTCCAGGGTCTTGATGCCACCGTTGAGGATGATCTCCAGGTCGGGGAAATCCTGCTTGAGCTGGGCGGCGACTTCGTAGCGCAGCGGCGGCACCTCGCGGTTCTCCTTCGGCGACAGGCCTTCGAGAATGGCGATGCGCGCGTGCACGGTGAAGCTGCGACAGCCGGCATCACGCACCTGGCCGACGAAATCGCACAGCTCGGCATAGCTGTCGCGGCCGTTGATGCCGATGCGGTGCTTGACCGTCACGGGGATGCTCACAGCGTCCTGCATGGCCTTGACGCAGTCGGCCACCAGCGCCGGGTGGCCCATCAGGCAGGCGCCGATCATATTGTTCTGCACCCGGTCGCTGGGGCAGCCGACGTTCAGGTTGACCTCGTCGTAACCATGCTGCTCGGCCATCTTGGCGCAGGCGGCGAGGTCCTGCGGGTTGCTGCCGCCCAGCTGCAACGCCAGCGGATGCTCGCACTCGCTGTAACGCAGGAAGCGCTCGCGATCGCCATGGATCAGCGCGCCGCTGGTGACCATCTCGGTATACAGCAGGGCGTGACGCGACAGCTGGCGCAGAAAGAAGCGGCAATGGCGATCGGTCCAGTCCATCATCGGCGCGACGCTGAAGCGACGGGACAGCACAGGGCGCGTTTTTTCTGGCTTTGAGGCTGATTCTAGAGGCATTTCGCGTGTCGCGTTCTCGATGAATTTTCAGGGGGGGCAGGGCTTTTTCTAAAGCAGGCGGTAAAATTTACCATCTGGAAAACTTCTTGTACCACCAGCTAGGAGGGGCAGACTGAATCGCCCCTAGTTTCGTAGACACCTCCAAGCCTCATACTGAGGCCCATCAGGAGGTGCCATGAGCAGCCAGCGTTACCTCGAAAAATTCAAGATCGAAGCGGTCAAGCAAGTCACCGAGCTCGGTTTGCGCGTTGCCGATGTGGCGGAGCGTCTAGGCGTGTCCGCGCGCAGCCTGTACGCCTGGGTAAAGCGTTACAGCAACCCCAGGCACAGCGGCAGCAGGTAGATGATCAGCAGGCCGAGCTGCGTCGCTTGCGCGCGGAACTCAAGCAGGTGACCGAAGAGCGAGACATTCAAAAAAAGGCCGCCGCGTACTTTGCCAAGGAGTCCGGCTGAAGTACGCCGTCATCAGCAAGCTGTCGGTGGAGTACCTGGTACGGCGTCTCTGCCAGACCCTCGTCAGCGAGCCGAACAAGGTCTGGGTCACCGATATCACCTACATCCGCACCTATGAGGGCTGGTTGTACTTGGCGGTGGTGCTGGATCTGTTTTCGCGCCAGGTGATCGGCTGGTCGATGAAGCCACGGATGTGCAGCGACCTGGCCATCGATGCCTTGCTGGTAGCGGTCTGGCGGCGCAAGCCCAGGCAGGAGGTGATGATCCACTCCGACCGGGGCAGCCAGTTCAGCCGCTCGGACTGGCAGAGCTTCCTCAAGGCCAGCAACCTGATCGGCAGCATGAGTCGACGCGGTAACTGCCACGACAACTCGGTCGCGGAAAGCTTTTTCCAGTTGCTGAAGCGGGAACGCATCCGACGGAAAACCTACGGCACCCGCGAAGAAGCCCGCAGTGATGTGTTCGATTACATCGTGATGTTTTATAACCCCAAACGCCGGCACAGCAGCGCTATGCAGCTATTGCCAGTGGAGTTTGAAAAGCGCTATTTCCAGAGCTTGGAGAGTGTCTAGGAAAACCGGGGCGATTCAGTTCCGTATAGATCATCCCTCATCAGCTTCGGCGGCTTGCCATAGGCACGTAGAAATGCCTGACGCATGCGCTCACGATCGCCGAAACCAGTCTCGCGGGCGATCACTTCTACGGGGTGACGGCTCGTCTCCATCATTACGCGCGCGGCCTCTAATCGCAGGCTTTCGACTGCTTTCGCCGGCGTTTTTCCGGTTTCCTCACGGAACACCCGGCTGAACTGGCGAGGGCTTAGTCGTGCGACATCTGCCAGAGCCTCGACCGAAAGATCGCTGCGCAGGTTTTCGCGCGCATAGGCCATTGCCAGTTGCACGCGGTCGGATTTCGGGTCTATCTCCAGCAGCGCCGAGAGCTGTGATTGCTCGGCGCCTCTGCGCTGGGCGATTACCAGTTTGCGGGCTACGCGGCGGGCCAGGTCAGGGCCCAGGTCGTTCTCGACCATGGCCAGGGCAAGATCCACTCCGGCACTCATGCCTGCACCCGTCCATATCTGCCCGTCGACCACGAACAGCCGGTCATCATCGATTTTGACGTTGGGGTGACGCTTCTTGAACTCGGGCACGTGCAACCAATGAGTCGTGACCCGTTTGCCTTCCAATAGGCCAGCTTCGGCGAGCACGAAGATACCTGTGCACAGTGATGCAATACGCCGCGATTGCGAGCTGGCGCTGGATAGACAGGTCAGCAGCTCGGGACTGGGTTCACCCAACTCCAGGTAGCCGCTGACGATGATGGTGTCATAGCCAGCCAGGCCGAGCGCCTCGGTATTGACCGAGAAGCCCTGTGACGACAGCACGGCTCCACCTTTCTCGGACACCAGAGTGAACCGGTAGACCGGCTCGCCATGCAGAAGGTTGGCGCACTCGAAAACGGAACCGACCGACAGGCTCAGCGCCTGGAATTGCGGGTAAACCACCAACGCCACGGTATGCATCGATCATTTCCTTTCCGCAGGCATGCGTCGATTGTCGGAGGGCTAGGTGGTTTGCGCAATCGGCTCGCGATGCATGTCCGAAATCCTTGCGGATATGACATTGCTGCTGTCGGTAGCGATTCCTAACATGCCCCCAACGAACTAGACGACTGGTCTACTGAGACAGGCAGCCATGACAACCACTGACAGCAACCATACCCGGCAGCGCATTTTCGACGCCGCTCAATCGATCATCGCCCGCAAAGGTTTTTCTGCTGTCGGGCTGAATGAGGTGCTGAATGCCGCGGGCGTGCCGAAGGGTTCCTTCTACCACTACTTCGCTTCGAAGGACGCGTTCGGCACGGCGCTGCTGGAGCACTACTTCGAGACCTATTTCGCTGACATGGATCGTATTTTTCAGGCCCCAGCAACCAGCGCCCAGGACGCGCTGATGCGTTACTGGCAACTGTGGATCTCCAACCAGACCAGTCAGGTCGAGTGCGGTAAATGCCTGGCCGTCAAGTTGGGCGCTGAAGTCGCCGATCTTTCCGAACCGATGCGATTGGCACTTCATCGCGGTACCGCGCAGATCGTCGAGCGGCTGGAGGCTGCGATCAGCAGAGGCGTGGAGGAGGGCACCGTCAGAATCGCTACCACGCCTGCCCAGTTGGCGCTGAGGCTCTATGCGATGTGGTTGGGGGCCAGTGTGATGACCAAGATCACCCGTACGCCCCATGAGTTCGAAGAGGCCCTGCTGCAGACACGAAGTCTTCTCGATAACCAGTGAACCCATGACCGGCAAGGGTCGGTCGAAACCAATGCAATGCTCACTATGAGGCAATGATCATGAAAGTTCTGATGGTACTGACATCCCATGACAAGCTGGGTGACACCGGCCAGAAAACCGGCTTCTGGCTGGAAGAGTTCGCCGCGCCTTACTACGTCTTCAAGGACGCCAGTGCCGACATCGTGCTGGCATCGCCAGCCGGTGGCCAGCCGCCTCTGGATCCCAAGAGTGATCTGCCGGACTTCCAGACCGAGGCGACCCACCGTTTCGCTGCCGATCCGGCCGCGCAGCAAGCCCTGGCCAGCACGGTGAAGCTTGCTGAGGTGAAGGCTGAGGATTTCGACACGGTGTTCTATCCAGGCGGTCATGGCCCTCTGTGGGATCTGGCGGAGTCGGACACATCCATCGCCCTGATCGAAAGCTTCGAGCGCGCCGGTAAGCCAATCGGTTTCGTCTGCCATGCTCCGGGCGTGCTGCGCCACGTTAAGGCTGCGGATGGCGAGCCGCTGATCAAGGGTCGCCGGGTGACCGGTTTCACCAACAGCGAAGAGGCCGCTGTAGGACTGACTGACGTGGTGCCTTTCCTCATCGAGGACGAGTTCCAGGCACTTGGCGCACGTTATGAGAAAGCCGGCGACTGGCAGCCGTTCACCGTCGTCGACGGGCGCCTGGTCACTGGTCAGAACCCCGCCAGCTCAGAGTCCGCTGCCAACGCCTTGCTCAAACTGCTGGCCTGATTCGCGCAATCTGCAGGGCTCAGACGAACCCGTGCAAGTAATGAGCGGGCGCATTTTGCGCCCGCTCTGAGCACCCTCGCGCACGCTACCGCATAACAACACCGCAGCAGCAGTCGCTTTTTGGGTGACGGGATTTCTGCTGCCTGAAGAAAGCTGTCTTGATTATTTAAGTCAATAGATTTTCATTTGGATTCAAGGAGATAAGCTAATGTCTACTGTCATGAAAGATTCCCGCTCCAGCAGCGTCTTCGATGGCCCGTACTACCTGTCCATCGCTGGTAAGCTGGTCAGCACCGATGCGCATTTCGATGTGTTCAATCCGGCGACTGGCGAGGTATTCGCCAAGGCTCCGTCGGGTTCGCCTGAGCAACTGGAGGCGGCGATCGCTGCTGCCAAGGATGCGTTCAAGACCTGGTCGGTCCTGAGCTACGACCAGCGCCAGCGCTATCTGGATGCCTATGCCGATGCGCTTTTGGAACACCGCGATGAACTGGCTCGCTTGCTGACGTTGGAACAAGGCAAGCCGCTGAAAACCATGGCCGAGCCGGAAGTTGACCAGGCGATCTCGTGGATTCGCCAGATCGCTGCGCGGCGTATTCCGGTGGAGATCGTCGAGGAGAACGACAACCACATCGTGGAGCTGCATCACACGCCGCTGGGTGTGGTCGGTGCGATCACGCCGTGGAATTTCCCGGTGTTGCTGGCGCTGTGGAAAGTGGCGCCCGCGCTGATCACCGGCAACACCATGGTCATCAAACCGTCGCCATTCACACCCCTCACCACCTTGCGCTTTGGGCAGATTGCTCAGTCCGTGCTGCCTGCTGGTGTGCTTTCAGTGGTTTCAGGTGGCAACGAGCTGGGCCCGCAAATGACCGCTCACCCGGACATCGCCAAGATCAGCTTCACCGGCTCCACCGAGACCGGCAAGCATGTCATCCGTTCGGCTGCAGGCACCGTCAAGCGGCTGACCATGGAGATGGGCGGTAACGACGCGGCAATCGTCATGCCTGATGCCGACTGGCAAGCGATCATCCCGCAACTGTACTGGGGCGCCGTCGGTAACTCGGGGCAGTGGTGTGTGGGTATCAAGCGCCTTTACGTGCATAGCAGTTATCGCAATGAGTTCGTGGCAGCGTTCGTTGAGTATGCGCGGCAGCAGGTCATGGGTGACGGTCTCGACCCGAACGTGACCGTCGGCCCCGTGCAGAACAAGATGCAGTACGACAAGGTTCGTAGCTTCTTGGATGACATCAAGGCCAATGGTTACAAAGTGGTATTGGGCGGTGAGGTAGACGAGAGCCGTCCTGGCTATTTCATCCCGGTAACTGTGGTCGACAACCCGCCAGAGAGCTCGATGATCGTGCAGCAGGAGCAGTTCGGACCGATCGTGCCGATCATCGCTTACGACGACGTCGACGATGTCGTAGCCCGCGCGAACGACAGTCCATTCGGCCTGGGTGGCTCGGTCTGGGGGCGTGATACCCAGGCAGCGGTGGCTGTGGCCAATCGCCTGGAAACCGGGATGGTCTGGGTCAACGAGATCCACACGCAAGGCATCGATATTCCCTTCGGTGGCCACAAGCAATCGGGTATCGGCACTGAGCACGGCCATGAGGGCCGCCTGCTGTTCACCAACCCGAAAACCGTGTTGATCAAGAAGTAACGCCTGAGCGGCCTCTCCAGCAGAGGGGCCGCACTCCCACTCATCAAGCCCATTGGGCGCCAGGTGCGTCCATTCGCGTCCGTGCGCCTGTCGATTCGTGCCGGCGCCTGCACAGAGGATAGAAATCATGAAACACACTGCTCTGTTTACCCCCATCGACATGGGGCGTATCACTCTCAAGAACCGCATCGTGCTGCCGCCGTTGACTCGTCAGCGCAGCGCCCAGCCAGGCGATATCGCGACTGATCTGATGGCCACTTATTACCGCCAGCGTGCCGGTGCCGGTTTCATGGTCAGTGAGGGCACCCAGATCGAACCGCGTGGCCAGGGCTATGCCTGGACGCCCGGTATCTACAACCAGGCTCAGATCGATGGCTGGCGCAAGGTGACCGAAGCGGTGCATGCCGAAGGTGGCGTGATCTTCGCCCAGCTCTGGCACGTCGGTCGCGTTTCCCATAACGCGCTTCAGCCTGACGGGCAGGCGCCCGTGGCGCCATCCGCCATTCAGGCGCAGAAGGTCAAGGCGTTCATTCAGACCGGCCCTGGTGTCGGCGAGCTGGTTCAGCCGTCGCTTCCACGCGCACTGGAGCTGGCTGAAATCCGCGATCTGGTCGGGCAGTACGCCCAGGCTGCACGCAATGCCATCGACGCCGGTTTCGATGGCGTGGAAATTCACGCAGCCAACGGTTATCTGGTCAACCAGTTCATCTCCGCACATTCCAACCAGCGCAATGATGCTTACGGTGGCTCGCTGGAGAACCGCCTGCGCTTTTTGCGCGAGATCGTAGACGCCGTGGCCGCTGCCGTGGGCGCGGATCGCCTTGGTGTGCGCTTCACCCCGTTGTTCACCGGCACCGATCAGGACCGGGTGTACATCGGTCTGGTCGAAGAGGACCCGCACACCACCTATATCGAAGCCATCAAGGTGCTGGAGGCAGCAGGTGTGGCCTATGTGTCGATCGCCGAGGCGGACTGGGACAACGCACCAGATTTGCCCGAGAGCTTCCGCCGCGACGTACGCACGAACTTCAGCGGGAAGATTCTCTACGCCGGTCGTTATACCGCCGAGCGTGGTGAGCGGCTGATCGAGGCTGGGCTGGCCGACCTGATCGCATTCGGTCGTCCCTTCATCGCCAACCCCGATCTGCCTGCACGCATCGCCAACGGCTGGCCGCTCAACCCGCTGGATCCTGCCACTGTCTATGGTGGCACGGAGAAGGGCCTGACGGACTACCCGACCTACTCGGACTGACGTTCACATCTGGCGGCGTGGCCTCGACGCGAATGTACGAGGACACGCCTGCGTAACTGCTCGCTGCGTAGGAAGCCTTCGTCATGTCTGTCAAATCCGTACCGATCAAACGCGATGTTACGCCTGGTCTGGCGTATCCGGCCTTGGCTGGCGGCGGGGTCCGTGCTCCGTCAGTCGCAGCGGTGGTCGTGTGTATCCTGCTCGTCGCGCTCACGCTGCGCCCGGGCATCGTTTCCATGGGGCCATTGCTGACCTCCATAATCAATGAGCTGGGATTGACTCATACCCAGGCCTCGCTGCTGACCGCGATTCCAACCTTGCTGATGGGGTTGCTGGCATTGCCCGCACCCTGGCTGGCGCATCGATTTGGGCGGGACCGGATCATCCTGCTGGCGCTGATCGTGCTGGGCACCGCGATTATCTTGCGTGCGCTGGCGGGCTCCATTGGGCAGTTGTTTGCCAGTACTGCGGCAGTCGGGGCGGGTATCGCGGTCGCCGGAACACTGTTTTCCAGTTACGTGAAGGCGCGCTCGCCGAATCGTATCGCGTTGTTCATGGGTATTTATGCAACGGCCATCGGCCTGGGCAGCACTGTCGCTGCGGTGGCGACCGGCCCGCTCGGTCAGCTCATCGGCGATTGGCGGTGGGCGGGCGGTTTCTGGGCGCTGCCGGCACTGTTGGCGATCATCGCCTGGGGAGTGATCGAACGCCGCAGCCTTGCCGAGCCTGTCGCAGTCTCGTCGAAGCCGGCGCCAAGGATGCCCCTGCGCAATCCCACGGCCTGGCTGATCGCACTGTTCTTCGCCTGCAACAACCTGGTGTTCTACGCCCTGATTGCCTGGTTGGCACCGATGTATATCGAGCGTGGTGAGAGCGCCAGCTCGGCTGGCTTGGTCCTGGCCAGTTATACCCTGGGGTTCATGCTGGCCAACCCGGTGTTTGGCTTGCTCAGCCGCAGCGATGATCGACGTCTGTTGCTTGCCGCGAGTTCCAGCATCGCCTTGCTGGGCAGCCTGGCGATGGCCGTTGCGCCTGATGCCATGCCGCTGGTGACTGCTGCAATTGCGGCTTTTGGCACCGGAGGTGCCTTTACCTTGGGTATGACCTTACCGCTGGACAATGCTTCGACACCTGAGGAGGCTGGCGCCTGGACTGCTTTTGTGATGTTGCAGAGTTATCTGGTCGGCGCTGCCGGTCCGTTGCTCGTGGGATATCTGCGTGACAGTGCGGGTCACTTCCAGTCGGCCTTGTGGCTATTGGTGGCAATAGGTGGGCTTATGTTGATGGTGACCCCGTTCTTGCAGCCTTACCGTAATCGCAGGCTGAAGGGGTGTTGTTGTGGTTGAGGTTTCTGATTGCAGCCATCTCTTGTCATTCCGTGCAGCACAAGCCGAGGCGCTGTAACGAAAGGCGACAGTTTTGACTTGGCAATATTCGCTATCTAGCGTGGATACCGTCGCCAGTAAACATGCTCACACAGAGAACCACGACGCTGCGCACTTTAGGGTCCATGTAGCGGCTGGATGCAAATACGGCATGTACGGGCGCTGGTGTCTCCGCCTACTCGGGTAACACGGGCGACCAGGCACCATCCGCCACGTAAGGCTCAGCCATGAAACGAGGCAGTTGAGCGATTCCGAGCCCTTCGAGTGTCAGATTTTTCGCGGCGATCATGCTGTTGACCGCGCAGCGAGGAGGCACTGCGATCCTCTCTGTCTGGGGGCTGTTGAAGAGAGACCAATTGGCTCGGCCGCGAGTGGTTTTCATGATCAGATCATGGCGTTTCAAATCACTGACGGTGGACGGAGCGATTCAGAGCTGTGATTTTTCGACTTCGCTGTAACGCCAGCTCGTCTCGTCGATCTAGTTGAATGCCGGCACGCAAAACACCTTTGCCCGGCTAACCCAGATCACCCGAGGATACGCACATGACGATGAAATCCACCGCAGCTACTGGTGCTGCTATCGCTTTCGCTGCTGCGGCCATGTTTGCAGGCATGTCCGGCACTGTTGTGGCGGCTGAAGAGGCCAAGGTGCATTGCTACGGCGTCACATCCTGCAAAGGCCAGAACGACTGCAAGACCGCCGAAAATAGCTGTAAAGGCCAGGGCGCTTGTAAGGGCCACGGCTTCAAGGTCATGACCAAGGCCGAGTGCGATGCGGCAGGCGGTACTGTCGGCGAGTAGGTGAGCTGGGGCGACCGCTGTGCGGTGGCCCCGCATCACCAGGCAAGGAGTCAGCGATGAATGCTCAACGCGGCAATCTGGGTTTTGGCTTGGGCCTGCGCAGTACCTATTACCAAGCCATTCTTGAGCAACAGCCGGCCATCGACTGGTTCGAGATCGTCTCGGAAAACTACCTGGTAGCGGGTGGCAAGGCTCTCTACTTTCTCGATGCCATCGGCGAGCAGTACCCGCTGGTGATGCACGGCGTGTCGCTGTCGATTGGCGGCCCGCATGAACTCGACCGCGACTACCTGCGCCAGCTCAAGCACCTTGCCGCGCGGGTGCGGCCGGCGTGGATCTCCGATCACCTGTGTTGGAGCCGGGGCAATGCCCACCAGCTGCATGACCTGCTGCCGCTGCCCTACACCGAGGAGAGCCTGCAGCATGTAGCGGCACGGGTGCGCCAGGTGCAGGACGTGATCGAGCGGCCGCTGGTGCTGGAAAACGTCTCTAGTTACCTGCGCTGCGCCGATGACCAGTTCAGCGAGTGGCAGTTTCTCAGCGCCCTGTGCGAGCTCAGCGGCTGTGAGCTGCTGCTGGACGTCAACAATGTCTATGTCAGCGCACGCAACCACGGGTTCGACGCCTGGACCTTTATCAGCAGCCTGCCCAAGCAGCGCATCCGTCAGCTGCACCTGGCGGGCCACAGCGATTACGGCAGCTACCTGATCGACACCCACGATCAGCCGGTCAGCGACCCGGTGTGGCAGCTCTATAAACGCACCCTGCAGCAACTGGGGCCGGTGTCCACGCTGTTGGAGCGGGATGATCATTATCCCGACCTGGATGTGCTGCTCGACGAGCTGAACACCGCGCGTCGGCTTGCCGCTCAAGCGCTGCAAGGAACGCCGCGATGCGCCTGAGTGACTGGCAGGCGCAGGTACAGGCCTACCTGCTGAACCCCGACTCCCAGCCCAACCCAGAATTGCGGACTAGCCTGCTGGGAAGCGCCGCGCTGAGTGCCGAACAGGGGCTGGCGATATACCACAACGCCTACCGAGCGCGCCTGCTGGAGGCCTTGCGCGGTGATTATCCGGCGGTGCATGGCTGGCTTGGCGACGAGGAGTTCGATGCCCTGGCCCTGGCCTATCTCAATGCGCACCCCTCGCAGCATTTCAGTCTGCGTTGGCTCGGTGCGAAGCTGGCGGCGTTTATCGATGGATACCTGATCCCCGCGCAGGCCACTCCGCTCAGCGAGTTGGCGCGTCTGGAATGGGCCTTTACCCTGGCGTTCGATGCGCCGGAAGGCCAGCCCCTTAGCCTGGCGCAGATGGCCGAACTGCCCGCCGAAGACTGGCCGTCGCTGCAGGTCCGTCTGCTGCCCAGTGTGCAGTGGCTGGCGTGCCGACATAACAGCCTGGCGATCTGGCGCGCGAGCAAGGAGCAGAGTGACTTCCCCGGCAGCCAGTCACTGGCTGAGGTGGAAACCTGTGTGGTCTGGCGCGATCAGCTCATCACCCGCTACCGCAGCCTGGCGACAGATGAAGCCACTGCGCTGCGGGGTATGACCGAGCAGGGGTGGACCTTTGCCGAACTCTGCGCCCAGCTCAGTGAGCTGGGCGAACAAGCACCGCTGCAAGCTGTAACCTGGCTGCGCCAGTGGCTAAGTGACGGGCTGCTGCAAGAGCACACGATGGACTGACGGGGCATGCCACAGCGTGGATAGCTTGGTGAAGTTATTTACCGAGCTTCTAGCAACTAAGTTTCTGATTGAAGCGTAAGATTTTCCCCACTTGCTCATATCAGCTAAGACCGAGGTGATTCAGGCACACTCTAAGTAAGTGAAAACCCCGCGACCGGCAACGGTGGCGGGGTTAGTTTTTTCAGCCGCTTACTCGAGGCTGTTCTTTAGCGCCTGGGCGGCCTGATCCATGGCGCTGCGCACCGCCGGCACCCCGGCCAGCACGTTGAGCAGGCCATAGTCGTGGATCATGCCGTTGTAGCGCACGGCGGTCACCGCCACGCCGGCGGCGTTGAGGCGGCGGGCGTAGGCTTCGCCTTCGTCGCGCAGCACGTCCATCTCGGCGGTCTGCACCAGCGCCGGCGGCAGGCCTTTGAGCTGCTCCAGGCTGGCCCGCAGCGGCGAGGCATGGATCTCGTTGCGCTGCTTCGGGTCGGTGGTGTAGTTGTCCCAGAACCATTCCATCATGCCGCGGGTCAGGAAGTGGCCTTCGGCGAACTGGTTGTAGGAGGCGTTGTTGAAGCTGGCGTCGGTCACCGGCCACAGCAGCAGCTGGAAGCGCAGTTTCGGTGTGCCGGCTTCCTTGGCCTTGAGCGCGACCACCGCCGCCATGTTGCCGCCGACGCTGTTGCCGGCCACGGCCAGGCGGGAACCGTCGACGCCGATCTGGCTGCCATTGTCGGCGACCCACTGGGTGGCGGCGTAGGCCTGGTTGATCGCGCTCGGGTACTTGGCTTCCGGCGATGGGGTGTAGTCGACATAGACCGCCGCAGCGCCGGAGCCTACCACCAGGTCGCGGATCAGGCGCTCATGGGTCGGGTAGTCGCCCAGCACCCAGCCGCCGCCGTGGAAGAACATGAAGCCCGGCAGCACGCCGCGAGCACCTTCGGGCCGCACTACCTTGAGGGTGATCGACTGGCCGTTGGCCTGGATCACCTTGGTGTCCACCACGATGCCGGACAGGTCCACCTTGGCACTGGCCTGGGCGCCCACCAGCACGGCGCGGGCATCCTTCGGCGAGAGGGTTTCCAGCGGCTGGCCGCCGCCGGCAGCCAGGGCCTCGAGGAAGCTCTGGGTGTTGTGTTCCACACCGGGGCTGCCGGCGGCGAAGCTACTGCTAACGGCCAGGGCAAGCAGCCCGGCGGTCAGGGTACGCGAGATGTTCATGGTCAAACTCCTGTCGATAGGGGCTGCAAGGATCAGTTCTGGTTGCTGCAAATGCTGGACAGCTGTTCGTAGGCGAGTACTTCCACCTCACCGGCGCTGTTGCGGTAAGTCATCTTCGCGGTGACCACCTCGCACTGCGGGCTGGCCGGTACGTCGATGGCAATTACCTCGGCGATATCCAACTGGGTGCCGTAGCGGTAGGGCGAGGCGGTGGAGTTCTGGGCAAAGGCCCCGAGGGAGGCACTGAGCGAAACAGCGGCCAGAGTGGCGGCGAACAGGTTGCGAGTCTTCATGCTGTGGTCTCCTCTTGGGCCCGCTGACGGCCAGGCCGTCAGCGTTCGCCCCAGTGTGTCAGACGATGGTCAAGGTGACGTCGATGTTGCCGCGGGTGGCGTTGGAGTAGGGGCAGACGATGTGCGCGCGGTCCACCAGGGTTTGCGCCGCTTCGCGGTCCAGGCCCGGCAGGCTGATGCGCAGCTCCACCTCGATGCCGAAGCCGGTGGGGATCGGGCCGATGCCCACGGTGCCTTCGATAAAGGTGTCGGCCGGGATGCTCAGCTTGTCGCGGGCGGCGACGAACTTCAGGGCGCCGAGGAAGCAGGCCGAATAGCCGGCGGCGAACAGTTGTTCCGGGTTGGTGCCGTTGCCGCCGGCGCCGCCGAGTTCCTTCGGCGTGGTCAGGGCGATGTCCAGTACGCCGTCGGAGGAGACGGCGCGGCCTTCACGGCCGCCGAAGGCTTCAGCGGTAGCACGGTAGAGAACGTTTTCGATGGTCATGGCGGTATTTCTCTTGAGATGCGATTGGGGTGCGTAGGTATTCGTCGATCAGCCTTCGTGGCTGATCAGCCATTCGGGGTACAGGCCCTTGCCGTTCTGGCTGGGTTGGCCGTTGTCGGCCAGAACCGGGGCGGAAAGAATCAGCGTGGCGGTCAGTGCGATCAGGGTTTTCATCGGTTTCTCCAGGGCTTCGGTGGGTAGCGGGTGGAGACGACTGCGAAGTCTCCGTGGAATGTTTCGCGCTAATGTTTTGTGCGCAAGTCATTTCCATGGAGCGAACTGTAGTGCGCATGTATTTTGCGCACAAGATAATTTTCTGAATTTTTCGCTATAGCCCTAGAAGTTCAGGGCATAAGCAGGGGCTAAGGGGGCACAACCTGTTCAACGAGCGCTACATCACTAACAACCAGGGCGACAGTCTGCTCGATGTCGGTGCGCCGCTGACCCTCGGCATGGCCACTCTCTACGACCTCTAGGGCTCGCAGGTACTGGGGAACGAAGAGCGGCGGCAAGGGGGCCATCGCTAGCAATCAATACAGGCTCGTTGTCTTGTTCTGCCTCGGGGCGGGGGTAGTCCGTTTCGACGATTCCGGTGCAGCAAGAAAGGGGGGGGCGATGCCCCCGCGGTTCAGAGCAACCCACGCTCGGCGAAAGATACCGTGCGTTGGTCTGCCACGATGATGTGATCCAGCGAGCGGACATCGACCAGCGCCAAGGCTTCTTTCAACGGCAACGCGCTCAACGCGATGCGCACGGTGATCGAGCTGGAGCGTGCCGGCGTCGCCGCATTGACCCTCGAAGACACCTTGTTGCCGGCCCAGTTCGGCCGCAAATCCTACGACCTGATCAGCGTCGAGGAGGGCGTCGGCAAGCTGCGTGCCGCCCAGGAGGTGCGCGACGACAGCGCCCTGGCGATCATCGGTCGCACCCACGCCGGCGTGCAGCCGCTGACCGAGGTGGTCCTGCGCACCCGCGCCTATCAGGATGCCGGCGCCGACGCCATCTGCCTGGTCGGGGTGAGGGACTTCGCCCACCTCGAGGCTATCGCCGAGGGTCTGCGCGTGCCGCTGATGCTGGTCACCTACGGTAACCCGGATTTGCGCGATGACGACCGTCTGGCCGAGTTGGGCGTGCGCATCGTGGTGGACGGTCACGCCGCCTACTTCGCGGCGATCAAGGCCACCTACGACAGCCTGCGCGAGCAACGTGGCATCGCCGTCGACAATGGCCTCAGCGCCTCGCAATTGGTGAGCAAGTACACCAGCCCCGACGATTACATCGCCTGGGCACGGGAGTACATGAACGTCAAGGAATAGCCGCTCAGGGGCGATGGTTGCTAGTCCCCCATCGGGGCCGCAAGGAATCGCCTGCTCGTCCCGTTCGGTGAGTTCTTCGTGGAAGACTTCGGTGCCCTGACGCCGGTAGGCGGCCACGCGCATGGCCTGTCTGGGTGGCCCTTGGCGTTCGCCAGGATGCGGCGGATGCCTTTCATCAGCGCCGCCTCGCCGGCGGCCCAGGCAAAACTCGCCGGCCGGCAACTACAGCGCCGCGACGGCGGTCAGCAGCGCGTCGCCATCCTCGAACCAGTGCAGTTGCAGCTGCGCGGCGCAGGCCAGCTCGCAGCTGTCAGTCGCGATAGAACACCTGGATCAGGTGATAGCCGAACTGGGTCTTCACCGGGCCATGCACCTCGCGCAGCGGCTTCTTGAAGATCACCTGGTCCACCGCCCGCACCATCTGCCCGGGACGCACTTCGCCGAGGTCGCCGCCTTTCTTGCCGGATGGGCAGGTGGAGTACTTGCGCGCCAGCACGTCGAAGGCTTCGCCGGCGGCGATGCGTTTCTTCAGCGCCGCCGCTTCCGCTTCGGTCTTGACCAGGATGTGGCGGGCCATTGCCTTTGCCATATGACGGGCTCCTCAAATTTGCCGGGCTGCTATTGTGCCAGCATCCATAGCGCCAGCAGAATGGCGCCAGATTTTGGGTCATGCATTGCCCGCGACGCCGGCGAATGATGGCCTATGGTATTTCAATCGCGCCTCACGGAAACGTCGCCATGGATCTCCACGCAATGCTGAAAATCCTGTCCAGCCAGGACGGTTCCGACCTCTACCTGTCCACCGGGGCGCCGCCCTGCGCCAAGTTCAACGGCGTGCTCAAGGCGCTCAGCCAGGAGCCGATGAAGTCCGGCGACGTGGCGGCCATCGCCGAGTCGATCATGGACAGTGCCCAGCGCGAGGAATTCGAGCGCGAGCTGGAGATGAACCTGGCGATCTCCCTGGCCGGCGTCGGGCGTTTTCGCATCAACATCTTCAAGCAGCGCAACGAAGTCTCGATAGTGGCGCGCAATATCAAGCTGGACATTCCGCGCTTCGAGGACCTCAAGCTGCCCGAGGTGCTGCTCAGCACGGTGATGGAGAAGCGCGGCCTGGTGCTGTTCGTCGGCGGCACCGGCTCGGGCAAGTCGACCTCGCTGGCGGCGCTGATCGACTACCGCAACCGCAACAGCGGCGGCCATATCATCACCATCGAGGACCCGGTGGAGTACGTGCACCGGCACAAGAAGTCGATCATCAACCAGCGCGAGGTGGGGGTGGACACCCGCAGTTTCCACGCCGCGCTGAAGAACACCCTGCGCCAGGCACCGGACGTGATCCTGATCGGCGAGATCCGCGACCGCGAGACCATGGAACATGCCCTGGCCTTCGCCGATACCGGTCACCTGGCCATCTCCACCCTGCATGCGAACAACGCCAACCAGGCGTTGGACCGCATCATCAACTTCTTCCCCGAGGATCGCCGCCCGCAGCTGCTCAACGACCTGGGCAACAACCTCAAGGCCTTCGTCTCCCAGCGCCTGGTCAAGACCGTGGACGGCAAGCGCCGTGCGGCGGTGGAGGTGATGCTGGGCACGCCGACGGTGCGCGACCTGATCAAGCGCAACGAGTTCTCCGAGCTCAAGGAGATCATGGAGAAGTCGAAGAACCTCGGCATGCAGACCTTCGATCAGGCGCTGATCGATCTGGTCCACCAGGGCGCCATCGACGAGGAGGAGGCGGTGAAGAACGCCGACTCGGCGAACAACGTGCGCCTGAAGCTCAAGCTCTACCGCGACAACCCGGCCAATGCGGCGCCTCCGACCGCCGCGGCAGCCCGACCGGCAGCGGCGCCGGTCAGCGCGCCCAAGGTGGCCGATGCCGGTGACTGGGGCCTGGAGCTCAAGCTGGAAGACATCGAGGAGGACCTGCCGCCGGAAGATCCGGGGCGGCAGGGGATCTGACTCAACGCGGCTCGGGCCGATAGGCCTCGATCAGGCGCTGGCTGATGCCCTCGTCGTGCAGGCTCTGCACGGCGGCGCGCAGGTTTTCCACGAGCTGCGCGTCGCAGTCCCTGGAACAGGCCAGGTAGAGGTCGGTGCTGGCCAGCGCCGGGCTCATCTGCAGCTCGCGCTTGGAGTGCAGATATACAGCGCCTCCGGCACGCCGGTGAACCAGGCGTCGATACGCCCGCGCTCGAGCAGGTGAACGGGGTTTTCGCCCAGGTTGTGGGTGACGATCTGCTGGTCGGCGAAGCCCTGCGTTCTGAGGATTTCCACCTGCGCCGTGCCCAGACCGACACCGATGCGCCGGTAGCGCTGGCGTGCCTCGGCGAAGCTCTGCACCGGCTCGTCGAGGCTGAAGAAGGCGCGTTCCAGCGGCATGATCGGCGCGATCCAGGTATACAGCGCTTCGCGCTGCGGGGTGCGCGACAGGGGAATGATCAGCTGGTTGCGGCCGCCTGCGACCGTGCGCTGGGCGCGAGCCCAGGGCTCGACCTTGAGCTCGGCGAGGTAGCCCGCGCGAGCCAGGGCGGCCAGGGTGATATCGCCGACCATGCCGTAGCCGGCCTCGAATGCGACCAGGGTCAGCGGTGGCGCTTCCGGCATGTGCAGCTCGACGACTTCCTCGGCCTGACCGGTGGCGGCCAGGGCGAGCAGGGCGCAGCAGCAGAGTTGACGTAGCGACACGGCAGGATCTCCGGTGGGAGAGTCGTACTTGAGTATACGCAGCACGGTCATGGGCTACCTGTGACGCCGCGGCTCTTGCTCATGCGGCGGCAGGCGGCCAGGATCGACCCCGTGCGCCGGCTCAGCGGTGGTCATGGCGAACGCTGCGATTGCGTCCCTGGGCCTTGGCCGCGTACAGCGCCGTGTCGGCCTCTTCGAGGAGTTGTTCGAGGTAGCGCTCGGGGTCTTGCCCCTGCGGTACGAGGTTGGCGATACCGATGCTCACGGTAAGGCGCTGGTCGGCGATCTGCAGCAGGGAAACCTGCTCGTGCACGCGCCGGGCGATGACTGCGGCCTCGTCTCCATCGGCGAACGGCAGCCACAGCGCGAACTCCTCGCCGCCGTAGCGCACGACGCTGTCCTGGCTGCGCACGCTCTTGAGCAGTTGCTGGGCCAGCTCGATGAGCACCCGATCGCCCTCGGCATGGCCGAAGCGGTCGTTGATCTGCTTGAAGTAGTCGATATCGATCAGCAGCAGGCTGGCGTGCGCCTGCGCGCTGACCGTTGCCGTCCACTGTTCTACGTGCAGCGACAGCGCCCGGCGGTTGCCCAGCGCAGTCAGTGGGTCGGTGTGGCTCAGCTGCGCGAACTGTTCCGCCTCGCTCTTGATCTCCACGGCGTATTCGGCGAGCTGGGCGTAGGCGCTCTGCAGGGCGAGGTTGGCCTTGGCTAGCTGCGCCGCGTTTTCCTGCGCCTGCTCGCGGGCCTTGAGCAGTTCGGCCTCGAAGCGCTGACGATCCTTGGCGACGAAGAACAGCCAGATCACCTCGCGTTCGCCATCCACCTCGCTCATCCGGGCATTGGCCATCACCGGGATGTGCTGTTGATCCGTCGCCAGTAGCTGCAGGTGCAGTTCGTTGAATTCGCCGTTTCTGAGCAGCAGTGGCCAGGCATGGGTGTGCAGGAAGATGCGGCTCGCCGGTGGGAAGTAATGATCCATGCTGTCGACCAGCAGGACGCCGGCCAGGTGCTTGAAGTCGTGGTTGGAGTGCTTGATCTGGCCGTTGCAGTCGGTCACCAGCACTGGACAGGGCAGGCGTTCAAGGTAGAACAAGGTGATGGCTTCCTTGCAGGTAGCGGAGCATGGCGACGGCGACCAGCTCCGGGTGGCTCATGTGGGCGCAGTGGCCGCTGATGTCGAGGATCTCGAGGGTACTCGCGTTGAGGTGAGTGTGCAGGTAGTCGGCTACCGCTGGCGGTACCAGCGCATCGCGACGGTGATGCAGGATCAGGCTGGGCACCGGGCAGTGCGGCAGCGCGGCGCGTATGTCGGAGCTGAAGGTGGCCTCGGCGAACAGGCGCGCCATCAGCGGGTCGGTCGAGCAAAAGCTGTCGGACAGCTGCGCGGTCACCGGCTGGCCCGCCTCCGCGCCGGACACCAGCGGCGCGAAGTGCTGCGTCCAGCCCAGATAGTTGTGCGCCATCAGCTCCAGCAGACTGTCCAGGTCGCTGCGCCGAAAGCCGCCTTCGTAGGCCGGCGGGTCGCTGAGGAAACAGGGCGAGGGACCGAGCAGCACGAGTCGGGAGAACAACGATGGCCGTTCGATGGCGGCGAGTATGCCGATGCTACAGCTGACCGAGTGGCCGACGAAGGTGATGTCACCGCTCAGTTGCAGAGCGTCGCAAACCTCCAGTAGGTCCTGGACGTAGCCCTCGAGCAGTCGATAGCGGCCGGCATCGAACGCGCTGGCGTCGGAGCGGCCGCTACCCACGTAGTCGAACAATACCTGCCGGTAGTGCGGTGCAAATGCTGGTGTGAGCTTGCTCCACATCTCCTGGCTGCAGCCGAAGCCGTGGCCGTAGACCAGCACCGGGGCGTCGGCATGCGCCGGCAGCAGCTGCTGAACATGGTTGCGCTGGATGATACTCACGCGGTCACCTCGACAAGCGAAAGCACCTCGCTGAGCGAGGTTGCGAACTCGCGAGGGCGTAAAAATGACGCCAGTATAGGTACTTTCGATTAGCAGAAGGCGATTTGCTATCAGTCTTCCGCGGCGCGGGGACTGCAAGGGTGTGAGCCCAATGGCGGCATCGTTCGGCTCGTCGCCTGGCGTGGATAGGGCGTGTTGCGGCTATTGCCGCAGCTGCGGCAGGTCGCGGAACAGCTCCAGCGCCTGCGGGTTGGCCAGGGCATCGGTGTTCTTCACCGGGCGGCCATGCACCACGTTGCGCACCGCCAGCTCGACCAGCTTGCCGCTGATGGTGCGCGGGATATCGGCCACCGCGACGATCTTCGCCGGCACGTGGCGCGTGGTGGTGTTGGCCTGGATCACCTGGCGGATCTCGCTTTCCAGCGCCTCGTCCAGCACCACGCCCTCGCGCAGGCGGACGAACAGCACCACGCGCACATCGCCAGCCCAGTCCTGGCTGATGGCGATGGATTCCAGCACCTGCGGCACCTTTTCCACCTGGCGGTAGATCTCCGCGGTGCCGATGCGCACGCCGCCCGGATTCAGCACCGCATCGGAGCGGCCGTGGATCACCAGGCCGCCGTGCGCGGTTTCCTCGGCGTAGTCGCCATGGGCCCAGACGCCGGGGAAGGTGGCGAAATAGGCAGCGCGGAATTTCTCGCCGCCTTCGTCGTTCCAGAAACCCAGCGGCATCGACGGAAAGTGCCGGGCGCAGACCAGTTCGCCTTTCTCGCCGGTCACCGGCTGGCCACTGTCGTTCCACACCTGCACGTCCATGCCCAGGCCCTTGCACTGCAGCTCGCCGCGCCACACCGGCAGCACCGGATTGCCTAGGGCGAAGCAGGAGACGATGTCGGTGCCGCCGGAAATGGACGACAGGCACAGGTCGGTTTTGAAATCGCGATAGACGAAGTCGAAGCTCTCGTGGGCCAGCGGCGAGCCGGTGGAGAGAAGCGCCTTCAGGCGTTGCAGCCTGTGCGTTTCGCGTGGCTTGGCGCCGGCCTTCTCCAGCGCGGCGAGGTACTTGGCACTGGTGCCGAAGATGCTGATGCCCTCGGCATCGATCAGCTCGATCAGGCGTTCGGGCCCCGGATGGAAGGGCGAGCCGTCGAACAGCACCAGGGTGGCGCCCAGGGCCAGGCCGGAGACCAGCCAGTTCCACATCATCCAGCCGCAGGTGGTGTAGTAGAACAGGCAGTCGTTGGCCGTCAGGTCGGTGTGCAGGCCGAGTTCCTTGACGTGCTGCAGCAGGGTGCCGCCCACGCCGTGGACGATGCACTTGGGCACGCCGGTGGTGCCGCTGGAGTAGAGGATGTACAGCGGCTGGTCGAAGGGCACGGCGGTGAATTCGGGTTCGCCGCCGGGGCGGTAGAAGTCCTGCCACAGCGCCACTCGGGCCTGGGTGCTGAAGTCGGCGGGCTTCGCCTCGGGCCGGGAGTAGGGCACGACGACGAGTTGCTCCAGGCTCGGCAGGCGTTCGAGGATTTCACCCAGCTTGGCGGTCAGGTCCAGGTTCTTGCCAGCGTAGCGGTAGCCGGCGGCGGCGATCAGCACCTTGGGCTCGATCTGGCCGAAGCGGTCGATCACCCCCTGGGTGCCGAAGTCCGGCGAACAGGACGACCAGGTGGCGCCGAGGCTGGTGGCGGCGAGCATGCCGACCACGGTCTGCCAGGTGTTGGGCATAAAGGCCGCGACCCGGTCGCCGACGCCCACGCCGGCCTCGCGCAGGCTGCGCTGCAGGCCGGCGACATGGCCGGCCAGCTCCAGATAGCTGAGCTGCTCGCGGCTGCCGTCTTCGCCTACGGCCGCTAGCGCCGGATGCGGGTCGCGGCGGCGCAGCAGGTGTTCGGCGAAATTCAGCCGGGCGCCGGGGAACCAGTCGGCGTCGGGCATGGCCGGGCCCTCGCGCAGTACCCGCTCGGCGGGCGTGCTGAAGCGGATCTCGAAGAAATCGACGATGGCCTGCCAGAAGGCTTCGCGCTGTTCGATGCTCCAGGCGTGCAGGACCGGGTAGTCGGCCAGTTCGAGGCCGTGGCGCCGGTTGATCAGGCGGCGGAAGGCATCCAGGCGGGTGGCGGCGATACGCTCGGCGGAGGGCGTCCAGAGAGGCTGCTGCATGGCCGGTCCTCGTTGCTTGTCGGTACTTTCTACCCTAGCGCAAGCGGACGGGGTTGCCTTGACGCGCAGCGACGCTTCTCACCACCGTGTCGACCTTTTTGTTGGGGAGATGGCCTTTCACCTATGCCGCGGTGGTCTTACTGGCTCAGGCGTGCGCGGGCCACCCGCGAGCCGTTGGCCTTGCCCAGCACCTCGCAGATGCGCTGGCCGGCGGCGATCAGCTTGTCCATGTCGATACCGGTGTCGATGCCCAGACCTTGCAGCATGTACAGCACGTCTTCGGTGGCGACGTTGCCGGTGGCGCCTTTGGCATAGGGGCAGCCGCCGAGCCCGGCGACCGAGCTGTCGAACACCTGGATGCCTTCGAGCAGGCTGGCGTAGATATTGGCCAGCGCCTGGCCGTAGGTGTCGTGGAAATGCCCGGCCAGCAGGTGGCGGGGGATATCGCGGCCGACCACGTTGATCAGGTGGCGGGTCTTGCCCGGGGTGCCGGTGCCGATGGTGTCGCCGAGGGAAACCTCGTAGCAGCCCATGGCGTAGAGCTCGCGAGCGACGCTGGCGACCTGCGCCGGGTCGATCTCGCCGTCGTAGGGGCAGCCGAGCACGCAGGACACATAGCCGCGCACGCGCACCTTGGCGGCCTTGGCCGCCTCCATCAGCGGCACGAAGCGCGCCAGGCTCTCGGCGATGGAGCAGTTGATGTTCTTCTGCGAAAAGGCCTCGCTGGCGGCGGCGAATACCGCCACTTCCTCGACCTCGGCCTGCAGGGCGGCCTCGAAGCCTTTCAGGTTCGGCGTCAGTGCGGCATAGGTGACGCCCGGCTGGCGCTGGATGGCGGCGAACACCTCGGCGGAGCCGGCCATCTGCGGTACCCACTTGGGCGAGACGAAACTGCCCACTTCCACGTAGCCAAGGCCGGCGGCGCTCAGCTCGTCGACCAGGCGCACCTTGTCGGCGACGCTGATCGGCTGTTTCTCGTTCTGCAGGCCGTCGCGCGGGCCGACTTCGACCAGGCGTACGGATTTGGGCAGGCTCATCGGGGTTCCTCTTGTATATCCGTTGTCATCGCGCGTGCGCGGTGGCGTAGGGTGCGCTGTGCGCACCATGGAATGACGATCTTACGGCGCCCGGTGCGCATGGCCTAGGCGGCCCCGCGACACCCTACGTTAGCTCCACCAGCACCGCGCCGTCGCTGACCAGCTCGCCTTCGCGGCAGTAGATGGCCTGGACCGTACCGGCCTCGGGCGCGCGGATGCTGTGCTCCATCTTCATCGCCTCCAGCACCACCAGTGCGGTGCCGGCCTCCACGGCCTGGCCCGGCTCGACCAGCACGCGGACGATGCTGCCGTTCATCGGCGCCGTCAGGCCGCCGTGCTGATGATGGCTGGCCTCGGCGGCGGCGATCGGGTCGAAGCGGCTGACCGCGTGCAGTTCGCCCTGCCACTGCAGGTACAGGGTGTCGCCCTGGCGGATCGCGGGCAGGCGCTGCTGCGCCGCGCCGGGCACCAGCAGGCTGTCACCCTGCAGCTGCGCCTGGCCGCTGGCGCGCACCTTGCGGCTGCTGCCCTGGCAGTTCAGGTGCAGTTCGATCTCCGCCGGGCCGCCGCTGCGCCAGCCGCTGCGCGCAGCCCAGGGCGAATGGGCGTCGTCGGCGCGGCGGCGTGCGGCTTCGCTCTGGATAAAGGCATCGGCCGCCAGCTGCCAGAAGGCCTCCGGCAGTTCGCTCGGCGGCGGTAGCAGCTGCGCCTCGTGACGCGGGATAAAGCCGGTGTCCAGCTCGGCGGCGGCGAAGGCCGGGTGGGCCAGCACGCGACGCAGGAAGGCCAGGTTGGTCTTGACCCCGCCGACCAGGGTTTCGTCGAGCATGGCGAGCAGGCGCAGGCGCGCTTCCTCGCGGTTCTCGCCCCAGGCGATGACCTTGCCGAGCATGGGATCGTAGAAGGGCGAGACCACATCGCCCTGAGCCACGCCGCTGTCGGTGCGCCGGCCGGGGCCGGCGGCGGCTTCGCGGTACAACTGCAGGGTGCCGGTGGCCGGGAGGAAGTCGTGGTCCGGATCCTCGGCGTACAGGCGCACCTCGATGGCGTGGCCGTTAAGCGGCACTTGTCCCTGCGTGATCGGCAACGCCTCGCCGCGGGCGACGCGAATCTGCCAGGCCACCAGGTCCAGATCGGTGATCAGCTCGGTGACCGGGTGTTCCACCTGCAGGCGGGTGTTCATCTCCATAAAGAAGAAGTCGCCTCGCTCGTCCAGCAAAAATTCCACGGTGCCGGCGCCGACGTAGCCGATAGCCTGGGCGGCCTTGACCGCCGCCTCGCCCATGGCGCGGCGCAGTTCGGGAGACAGGCCGGGGGCGGGAGCTTCCTCCACCACCTTCTGGTGGCGGCGCTGGATCGAGCAGTCGCGCTCGTTCAGGTACAGGCAGTGGCCGTGCCGGTCGGCGAATACCTGGATCTCCACGTGGCGCGGCTTGAGTACGTATTTTTCCACCAGCATGCGCGAGTCGCCGAACGACGACTGCGCCTCGCGCTGGGCGCTGGCCAGGGCCTCGGCTAGCTCGCTTTCTCGCTCGACCACCTTCATGCCCTTGCCGCCACCGCCGGCAGCGGCCTTGAGCAGCACCGGGTAGCCGATGCGCTCGGCGGCCTGGCGGAAGGTGTCGATATCCTGCGCTTCGCCGTGATAGCCGGGCACCAGCGGCACGCCGGCGGCCTCCATCAGCGCCTTGGCCGCCGACTTGCTGCCCATGGCGTCGATGGCCGAGGCGGGTGGGCCGAGGAAGATCAGTCCGGCCTCTTCGATGGCGCGGGCGAAACCGGCGTTTTCCGAGAGAAAGCCGTAGCCGGGGTGGATGGCCTGGGCGCCGCTGGCTCTGGCCGCGTCGATCAGCTTGTCGATCAAGAGGTAGCTTTCCGCTGGCTTGGCGCCGCCCAGATTCACCGCCAGGTCGGCCTTGCGCACATGCCGCGCCGTGGCGTCGATGGCGCTGTGCACCGCCACGGTACGGATGCCCATGGCCTTGGCCGTGCGCATCACGCGGCAGGCGATCTCGCCGCGGTTGGCCACCAGCAGGGTGTCGATAGGCTTGAGGTTCATGCTTGTTGCTCCTGCCAGGCGGGCGTGCGTTTGTCGAGGAAGGCGCGCAGGCCTTCCTGGCCTTCGGCGCTGACGCGCAGACGGGCGATGGCGTTCTCGGTGTAGCGGCGCAGGGCTGGCGTCAGTTCGCCGCTGCCGACTTCGCGCAGCAGGTCCTTGCTGGCGCGCATGGCCTGCGGGCTATTGAGCAGCAGGTTGGCGATCCAGGCCTCGGCCTGGGCATCGAGTTCGGCGGCCGGGCAGGTCTCGGCGAGCAGCCCGAGCTCGCGGGCGCGGTGGCCGTCGAAGCGCTCGGCGGTCAGTGCGTAGCGCTTGGCCGCGCGTTCGCCCAGTGCCTGGACCACGAAGGGACTGATCACCGCCGGGGCCAGGCCGATACGCACCTCGGACAGGGAGAACAGGCTGTCCTCGGCGCCGATGGCGATATCGCAGCAACTGACCAGGCCCACCGCACCGCCGAAGGCCGCGCCCTGTACCACGGCCAGGGTGGGGATCTTCAAACCGTGCAGGTTGTACATCAGCTCGGCCAGCTCGCGGGCATCACTGAGGTTGGCGTTGTAGTCGAGCTCGGCGGCCTGCTGCATCCAGGCCAGGTCGGCGCCGGCGGAAAAGTGCTTGCCGCGGCCGCGCAGCAGCAGGAAGCGCAGGGCCTTGTCCTCACCGACGGCGTCGAGGGCGAGAATCAGCTCGCGGATCATCGCGGCGTTGAAGGCGTTGTTCTTCTCCGGACGGTTGAGCCAGAGGGTGGCAAAACCGCGCGGGTCTTTTTCCAGTTGGATGGTGCTGAAGTCGGTCATGGCCATTCCGTAGGGTGCGCCGTGCGCACCGATACATTGGATTCGGTGTGGGAGGGGCTTTAGCCGCGAGCTTTGCTGTGGCTGTCGCGGCTAAAGCCCCTCCCACGGATTACATGCGGAACACGCCGAAACGGGTCGGCTCGATCGGTGCATTGAGGCTGGCCGACAGCGCCAGGGCCAGCACTTCGCGGGTCTGCGCCGGGTCGATCACGCCGTCGTCCCACAGCCGGGCGCTGGAGTAGTAGGCGTGCGCCTGCTTCTCGTATTGCTCAACTATGGGTTGCTTGAGGCGCTGTTCATCCTCGTCCGAATAATGCTGGCCGGCGCGCTCGGCCTGCTCGCGCTTGACCTGTACCAGCACGCCGGCGGCCTGCTGCGCGCCCATCACGCCGATCTTGGCGTTGGGCCACATCCACAAGAAGCGTGGGTCGTAGGCGCGGCCGCACATGCCGTAGTTGCCGGCGCCGAAGCTGCCGCCGATGATCACGGTGAACTTCGGCACCTGGGCGCACGCCACGGCGGTGACCAGCTTGGCGCCGTGTTTGGCGATGCCGCCTTCCTCGTACTTCTTGCCGACCATGAAGCCGGTGATGTTCTGCAGGAACAGCAGCGGAATGCCGCGCTGGCAGGCCAGTTCGACGAAGTGCGCGCCTTTCTGCGCCGACTCGGCGAAGAGGATGCCGTTATTGGCCAGGATCGCCACCGGGTAGCCGTCGATGCGGGCGAAGCCGCACACCAGGGTGGTGCCGAACAGCGCCTTGAATTCATCGAACTGCGAGTCGTCGACGATGCGCGCGATCACCTCGCGCACGTCGAACGGCTGCTTGGCGTCGGCCGGGATCACCCCGTACAGCTCCTCGGCCGGGTAGCGCGGGGCGATGGGCGCGCGGGCGTCGAGCTGGCCGAGCTTGCGCCAGTTGAGATTGGCGATGCTGCGCCGGGCCAGGGCCAGGGCGTGCTCGTCGTCGTCGGCATAGTGGTCGGCCACGCCGCTGGTCTTGCAGTGCACATCGGCGCCGCCCAGCTCCTCGGCGCTCACCACTTCACCGGTGGCGGCCTTTACCAGCGGCGGTCCAGCCAAAAAGATCGTCGCTTGCTGGCGCACCATAATGGTCTCGTCGCTCATCGCCGGCACGTAGGCGCCGCCGGCGGTGCACGAGCCCATCACCACGGCGATCTGGGGGATGCCCAGCGCGCTCATATTGGCCTGGTTGAAGAAGATCCGGCCGAAGTGCTCGCGGTCGGGGAACACCTCGTCCTGGCGTGGCAGGTTGGCGCCACCGGAGTCCACCAGGTAGATGCACGGCAGGCGGTTCTCACGGGCGATGGCCTGAGCGCGCAGGTGCTTCTTCACGGTCAGCGGGTAGTAGCTGCCGCCTTTTACCGTGGCGTCGTTGGCCACGATCATGCACTCGACGCCTTCGACCCGGCCGATGCCGGCGATCACCCCGGCGGCGGGCACCTCTTCGCCGTAGACCTCGTGGGCGGCGAGCTGGCCGATCTCAAGGAACGGCGAGCCGGGGTCGAGCAGGCGGTTGATGCGTTCGCGCGGCAGCAGCTTGCCGCGCGCGGTATGGCGCGCCTGAACCTTCTCGCCGCCGCCTTCGTGCAGGCGGGCGAGCAGGGCGCGTAGGTCGGCGACCTGCTCGAGCATGGCCGCGCTGTTGGCGACGAACTCGGGGGAGCGGGTATTGATCTGGGTATGCAGGATGGCCATCTGGGGCGCTCCGATTTCTGGCTACCGTCTGTAGGGTGCGCCGTGCGCACCATGCCGTTGTTTTGGTGCGCACGGCGCACCCTACGGGGCGTTCCCGCGATCACTTGGTCTCGTTGAACAGCTCGCGGCCGATCAGCATGCGGCGTATCTCGCTGGTGCCGGCGCCGATTTCGTAGAGCTTGGCGTCGCGCAGCAGGCGGCCGGCCGGGTACTCGTTGGTGTAGCCGTTGCCGCCGAGCAGCTGGATGGTGTCCAGGGCCATCTTGGTGGCCATTTCGGCGGTGTAGAGGATCACCGCCGCGGCGTCCTTGCGCGATTCCTCGCCGCGGTCGCAGGCCTTGGCGACGTTGTACAGGTAGGACTTGGAGGCGTTCATGCCGGCGTACATGTCGGCCAGCTTGCCCTGCACCAGCTGGAACTCGCCGATCGACTGCTTGAACTGCTGGCGCTCGTGCACGTAGGGCAGCACCACGTCCATGCAGGCGCTCATGATCCCGGTGGGGCCGCCGGAGAGCACGGTGCGCTCGTAGTCCAGGCCGCTCATCAGCACGCGCACGCCGCCGCCTTCGACGCCTAAGATGTTCTCTTCCGGCACCTCGCAGTCTTCGAACACCAGCTCGCAGGTGTTGGAGCCGCGCATGCCCAGCTTGTCCAGCTTCTGGTGGCGGGAGAAACCCTTGAAGTCGCGCTCGACGATAAAGGCGGTCATGCCGCGCGAGCCGGCATTGACGTCGGTCTTGGCGTAGATCACGTAGGTGTTGGCGTCCGGGCCATTGGTGATCCACATCTTGTTGCCGTTGAGCACGTAGCGGTCGCCGCGCTTCTCGGCGCGCAGCTTCATGGACACCACGTCGGAGCCGGCGTTGGGCTCGCTCATGGCCAGGGCGCCGACGTGCTCGCCGGAGCACAGCTTGGGCAGGTACTTGAGCTTCTGCTCGTGGGTGCCGTTCTTGCGGATCTGGTTGACGCACAGGTTCGAATGCGCGCCGTAGGACAGGCCGACCGAGGCCGAGGCGCGGCTGATCTCTTCCATGGCCACCACATGGGCCAGGTAGCCCATGTTGGTGCCGCCGTATTCCTCTTCGACAGTCATGCCCAGCAGGCCCATGTCGCCGAACTTGCGCCACATGTCCATGGGGAACTCGTTGTCGCGGTCGATCTGCGCCGCGCGCGGGGCCAGCTCGGCCTGGGCGAAGTGGTGGACCGCATCGCGCAGCATGTCGATGGTTTCGCCGAGGCCGAAGTTGAGGGTGGGGTAGCTCATGGGACACCTTTTGTTGTCTTGGGGTGCGCCGTGCGCACCGGGTCGGTTGGGGGCGCGACGCACCCTACATGTCGGTTTCGGCCAGGGCTGCCAGGCAGCGCTCCTCGGCGGTATCGAGTTCCAGCTGCATCTGCCGGATGTCCAGCAACTGCTGCTCGAGCTGGGCGCGGCGTGCGGCGATCTTGTCCATGAAGGTTTCCAGCTGCTTGCGGTTGCCGCTGCTGGGGTCATAGAGGTCGATCAGCTCCTTGCACTCGGCCAGGGAAAAGCCGATGCGCTTGCCGCGCAGGATCAGTTTCAGGGTGACCAGGTCGCGGGGGCTGAAGATGCGCTCCTGGCCGCGGCGCTCGGGGGCGAGCATGCCTTGCTCCTCGTAGAAGCGGATGGCGCGCGGCGTCACGTCCAGTTCGCGGGCTAGGTCGGAGATGGAGTAGGTGGTGGGCATCGGGGTGTTCTCGTTTACCTTTACGTTAACGTAAAGCTTGCTTCGTCACCCTGTCAAGCGCGACGTGGCGTCCGTGGAATAGGCATCGGGCGTGCTGCGATAAAAAACGACCGGCGGGTCGCATCCGGGCAAAAGGGGCTTGACGTTGCTTTCCGTTAACGTAAAGGTAAATGGCACGGCCTCATTGCCTCGGGGAAAGTCGTTTATGCGTATCGAAGGTTCCGTGTTTCTGGTTACTGGTGGCGGTTCCGGCCTGGGCCTGGCCGCTGCCCGTCAGCTGCTCGGCCAGGGCGGCAAGGTGCTGCTGTTGGACATCAATGCCGAGGCAGGGCAGCGCGCCGCCTTAGAGCTGGGCGAGGGCGCCCGCTTCGTGCAGGCCGACATCACCCGCGAGGAGGATGGCCGCGCGGCCGTGGAGCAGGCCCTGGAGGCCTTCGGCGCCGTGCACGGGCTGGTCAACTGCGCCGGTATCGCACCGGCCGAGAAGGTGCTGGGACGTAACGGCGTGCACGGCCTGGACAGTTTCCGCCGCACCGTCGAGGTCAACCTGATCGGCAGTTTCAACCTGCTGCGCCTGGCCGCCGAGGCCATCGCGCAGAACTCGCCGAATGCCGAGGGCGAGCGCGGGGTGATCGTCAACACCGCTTCGGTGGCGGCCTTCGACGGGCAGATCGGTCAGGCCGCCTATGCCGCGTCCAAGGGTGGGGTGGCCGCCATGACCCTGCCGGCGGCGCGCGAGTTGGCGCGCTCGGGCATCCGCGTGATGTGCATCGCCCCGGGCATCTTCGAGACGCCGATGATGGCCGGCATGCCGCAGGAGGTGCGCGACTCGTTGGCCGCCGGCGTGCCGTTCCCGCCGCGCCTGGGCCGTCCCGAGGAATACGCCGCGCTGGTGCGCCACATCGTCGAGAACCCCATGCTCAACGGCGAGGTGATCCGCCTCGATGGCGCGCTGCGTATGGCGGCGAAATAACCGACAAATGACCCGGATTGCATCCGGCCGGGGTGAGCTGATCGGCCTGGCCGCAACCCATGGCAAACCATCGACTTTCAGGAGACAACCATGTCTGCAACCGATCCGGTCGTGATCGTCAGCGCCGCCCGTACCCCCATGGGCGGTTTTCTCGGTGACCTGGCCGGCCTGTCCGCCGCCGAACTGGGCGCCGCCGCCATCCGCGCCACCCTGCAGCGCGCCGGACTCGCGGCCGAGGCGGTGGATACCGTGCTGATGGGCTGCGTGCTGCAGGCCGGTCAGGGCCAGGCCCCGGCGCGCCAGGCGGCGCTCGGCGCGGGCCTGAGCCAGGCGGCGCAATGCACCACTTTGAACAAGATGTGCGGTTCGGGCATGCAGGCGCTGATGCTCGGCCACGACCAGCTGCTGGCCGGTAGCGCCGAGGTGCTGGTAGCCGGCGGCATGGAGAGCATGTCCAACGCGCCGTACCTGCTACAGCGCGCCCGCGCGGGCTATCGCATGGGCCACGGCCAGGTACTCGACCATATGTTCCTCGACGGTCTGGAAGACGCCTACGAGCGCGGCCGGCTGATGGGCACCTTCGCCGAGGACTGCGCGCAGAGCTACGGTTTCACCCGCCAGGAACAGGACGCCTACGCCCTGGAGTCGCTACGCCGGGCGCAGCAGGCGATGGAGGCCGGCCATTTTGCCGACGAGATCGTCGCGGTCGAGGCTCCTGCCGGGCGTGAGCGGCGCCTGATCGCCGCCGACGAGCAGCCGCCCAAGGCCAGGCCGGAGAAGATTCCCACGCTCAAGCCGGCGTTCCGCGACGGCGGCACCGTGACCGCAGCCAACTCCAGCTCGATTTCCGACGGCGCTGCGGCCCTGCTGCTGATGCGCCAGTCAGAGGCCGTGCGGCGTGGCCTGAGCCCGCTGGCGCGTATTGTCGCCCATGCCGGCCATGCCCAGGAGCCGAACCTGTTCACCACCGCGCCGGTCACCGCGATTCAGCGCGTGCTGGCGCGCAGTGGCTGGAGCCTGAACGAAGTGGACCTGTTCGAGATCAACGAGGCCTTCGCGGTGGTGCCCATGGTGGCCATGCGCGACCTGGAGATCCTCCACGCCAAGCTCAACGTGCACGGCGGCGCCTGCGCCCTCGGCCACCCCATCGGCGCCTCCGGCGCGCGCATCCTGGTGACCCTGCTCGCGGCGCTGCAGCAGCGCGGCTACAAGCGCGGCGTGGCCGCGGTGTGCATCGGCGGCGGTGAGGCCACGGCGGTAGCCATCGAGCTGTATTGATGGCTGTAGGGTGTCGCGGGGCCACCTAGGCCGTGCGCACCATGGTTCGTGTCATTGATTAACCCGCATTATCGGAGCCAGCCATGCTGCCCAACGAAGAACAACTACTGATCCGCGACATGGCCCGCCAGTTCGCCCAGGAACGGCTAAAGCCTTTCGCCGCCGACTGGGACCGCGAGCATCGCTTCCCGGCCGAGGCCATTGCCGAGATGGGCCAGCTGGGCTTTATGGGCATGCTGGTGCCGCAACAGTGGGGCGGCGCCGAGACCGGCCACCTGGCCTACGCCATGGCCCTGGAGGAAGTCGCCGCTGGCGATGGCGCCTGCTCCACCATCATGAGCGTGCACAACTCGGTGGGCTGCATGCCGATCCTGAAATACGGCAGCGAAGAGCAGAAACAGCACTTTCTCCGCCCGCTGGCCGAAGGCAGCATGCTCGGCGCCTTCGCCCTGACCGAACCGCAGGCCGGCTCCGACGCCAGCGACCTGCGCACCCGCGCGCGGCGCGACGGCGGGCACTACGTGCTGAGCGGCGCCAAGCAGTTCATCACCTCCGGCAACCACGCCGGCATGGTCATCGTCTTCGCCGTCACCGACCCGGGGGCCGGCAAGAAGGGCATCAGCGCCTTTATCGTGCCGACCGACACGCCCGGGTTCTCGGTGGTGCGGGTGGAGGACAAGCTCGGCCAGCACGCCTCGGACACCTGCCAGATCCAGCTCGACGAAGTGCGCATCCCGGCCGAGCTGCGCCTGGGCGAGGAGGGCGAGGGTTACCGCATCGCCCTGGCCAACCTGGAAGGCGGGCGCATCGGCATCGCCGCGCAGGCGGTGGGCATGGCCCGCGCCGCGTTCGAAGCGGCGCGCGACTACGCCCACGAACGGGTCACCTTCGGCAAGCCGATCATCGAGCACCAGGCGGTGGCCTTTCGCCTGGCCGACATGGCCACCCAGATCGCCGTGGCGCGGCAGATGGTGCACCACGCCGCCAGCCTGCGCGAAGCCGGCCTGCCATGCCTGACCGAGGCCTCGATGGCCAAGCTGTTCGCCTCGGAGATGGCCGAGCGGGTCTGTTCGGCGGCGATCCAGACCCTGGGTGGTTACGGCTACCTCAAGGACTTCCCGGTCGAGCGCATCTACCGCGACGTGCGCGTGTGCCAGATCTACGAGGGTACCAGCGACGTGCAGCGGATGGTGATTGCGCGCGGTTTGTAGGCGCCGGCTGCCGTAGGGTGCGCCGGGGCTGACGCCATAGGCTCAGAGAATCGACCCTCTCCCCCAACCCCTCTCCCACAAGTGGGAGAGGGGAGCAAATCCGCGTGGTGATCGAGCATTGGTGCCAGGCCAGGCGGTGCGCGCGACTCAGGCGGCCCCGCGACGCCCTGCGGGACGTCGTGCGACCTAATCGAACCGGTACTGCACCCCCGCACCGACATACCAGGCCCGTTCCGGCCCGGGCTCGTAGTAGCGGCCGTTGCTCTCGCCGACTATCACCGAGCCGATGTACTGGCGGTCCAGCAGGTTGTCGATGCGCAGCACCTGGTTGAAGGTCAGCGCGCCGAGTTGCTGCTCGAAGCGTGCCTGCCAGTTGAACAGGGCGTAGCTGGGCGCGGCCTTGGCGGCGTTGCTGTCCTCGACATACAGCTTGCTGCGGTACAGCCCTTCGAGGGCGGTGCTGAAACCCTCGCGCGGCTGCCAGGCCAGTTCGCCATACAGGGTGCTGGCGGGGATGCCGGGCAGGCGATTGCCAGACGCGATCGGCCGGCCGCCGCTGGCGAAGTCCTGGCTGTAGACGGCCTCGATATGGCTGTAGGCGAGGTTGCCGCGCAGGGTTTCGCTCAGTTGGCTTGCCACCGTCAGCTCCACGCCGCGGCGGCGGGTCTGTGCGGCGTTCTGAAAGCGCGTGCGGCCGCCGCTGGCCGATTCCACCACCAGCTCGTCGTCGGTGTCGATCTGAAACAGCGCCAGTTGCAGGTCGCTGGCCTGGCCGAGGCGGGCCTTGAGGCCGATTTCGGCCTGCTCGCTGGTGGCCGGTTGCAGGTCGAAGCCGAAACCGTTGTCGGGACCGGAGTACGACAGTTCGTTGAGCGTCGGCGTCTCCAGGCCCTTGCCCCAGCTGGCGTACAGATTCAGCTCCGGCAGCAGCGCGTAGCTGGCGCCTAGGGTCGGGGTCAGCTCGCGGTAGGTGACCGCGCCGCCATCGTCGCCATTGCTCAGGAAGCGGTCGTCCACCTCGAACCGCACTTCGTTGTGGCGCAGGCCGGCCTGCAGGTCGAGCTTGCCCAGTTGCCAGGCGGCCTGGACATAGGGCGACAGGCTGCTGACCTCATCGCGCTCGTCGCGGCGCAGGTTGCCCTTCACCCCCAGGGTGCTGCCGACGAAGTTCTCAAAGCCCTGGCGGTCGTCGCGGGAATGGTCGTAGTCCAGGCCGGCGGTCAGGGTCAGCAGGCTGCTGCCCAGGTCGAAGGGCTGGATCCAGCGGTTGCTGGCGCCGAAGAAGCGCCGCTCGAAGTCGATCACTCCGCCTGAGTGGGACGGGTTGGCCTGCACCGCCACCGGGATCGACTGGTACTGGATCACCCGCCGGATACCGCTGTACAGGGTGCTCTGCCAGGTGCCGGCGGCGAAGCTGCGCTCGTAATTCAGGCCAAGCTGCTGGTGATCCACCGTCTTGCGCGTATTGAACGCCAAAGCGCTGGGGGCGGCGGCGCGACGGTCGGCCTGCACCTGTTGCCAGGTCAGGCCCTGCGGGTCCTGAGTGTCGTTCTGGTCGAGCTGATTGAAGCTCAGGCTGAGCTTGCTGGCATCGTCCGGGTACAGGGTCAGCTTGGCGAAGCTCTTGTCGAGGATGGCGCCGCTGTGCTCGCGATAACCGTCGGTCTCGAAGTGCGAGCGGTTGAGGATAAAGCCGGCCTGGTCGTTGCCGCCCTCGGCACTGACTCGCGTGCGGCTGGTGCCGAAAGCCGCCTGCGAGGTATCGAGCGATACCCTCGGTGCGCCTTCGCCATCGCGCGAGAACAGCTGGATCACTCCGCCGGAGTTGCTGCCGTAGACGCTGGCAAAGGGGCCGCGCAGCACCTCGATGCGCTCCAGGGTATCGAGGTCGAAGGTCGCCGCCTGGCCTTGGCCGTCGGGGTTGGACAGTGGCACGCCATCGGCCAGCAGCTTGACACCGCGAATGCCGAAGGCCGAGCGGGCGCCGAAGCCGCGCGAAGACAGCTGCAGATCCTGGGCGTAGTTCTGCCGGTTCTGCACCACCAGGCCGGGCACGCTGCCGAGCGCCTCGGACAGGTTGACCCCCGGCTTGCCCAGGGTGGCCTGCTCGGCATCGATGCGGTTGACCGAGAAGGGCAGGCGCCAGCCGCTGGCCTGGTAACGGCTGCCGGTGACCACCAGCGGTTCGGCCTGGTAGTCGGGCACGTTCTCGGCCTGCGCGGCCAGCGGCAGCAGCAGGGAGGCAAGCCAGGGGCGAGGGCGGAATGGGGTCATGGTCGAGGGATCTTCTGCGGTCGCTATCCCGCGATGGTGACCGCAGCAGCGGACCGCGGGCTAGAGTCGCTGCGCCGCCTGGCGCAGAAATGCTCTACGAAATGTTGCCGCAATAGGGTTGTCGAACGATTTGGATAGCGCTAACATCCGGCCAAACAATGAGCGGCACCACGTCGATGGCGCCCTGGAGTTCCCATGCAGCAACAGCCTTTCGCACTGCCTGCCCGCACCACATTGGTGGTCATGGGCGTCAGCGGCTCCGGCAAGAGCGAGATCAGCCAGGCGGTGGCCACCGCGCTCGGCTGGCGCCATATCGAAGCCGATCACTTCCATCCCCGCGAGAACGTCGAGCGCATGCGCGCCGGCATCCCCCTGAGCGACGACGACCGCAGCCACTGGCTGGACGCCCTGAGCGAGCAGATGCTGGCCGCCCAGGCGGCGGGCGAGGGCTTCGTGCTGGCCTGCTCGGCGCTCAAGCGCGCCTACCGCGAGCGCCTGCGCGCGGCGGTGCCGGGGCTGCAGTTCGTGCATCTTCAGATCGACCAGGCCACCGCGCTGCAGCGAGTCGGCGCGCGTCCCGGGCATTTCATGCCCACCTCGCTGGTCGACAGCCAGTTTGCCACCCTCGAAGCGCCGGCCGGCGAACCCCAGGTGCTGACCCTGGATGCGGCCGCCAGCCGCGAGGCGCTGCTGGCGGATATCTGCGCCTGGTTGCGCCGCGATCTGCCGGAGGCCGGCTCGGGCGCCGATGCCGCTGGTTCGACGACAGAATTTGATAGCGCTAACCATGCCGCGCAGCTGGGCGCCGAACCCATCTACGAGGGCCGTCTGGCGCGGCTGTTCGACCGCCTCACCGACGGCCTGATGGCGACGCTGATGGCCTTCATGGTGCTGGCGGTGTTCGCCAACGTGGTGCTGCGCTACGCCTTCGGCACCGGCTGGGCCGGGGCCGAGGAACTGTCGCGGCTGGCCTTCGTCTGGCTGGTGTTCGTCGGCGTGGCCTCGAGCATGCGCCGCGGCGAGCTGATGACCTTCCGCATGATCCGCGACCGCTTCCCGCAGTCTGCGCAACGTCTGCTGGACTCGCTGAGCTGGCTGCTGGTGGCCGGCGCCAGCCTGCTGGCGGCCTGGGGCGCCTGGATGCAGGTGCAGTTCGGCTGGGGCAACCACAGCACCGTGGTCGGTTATCCGGTGGTGCTGGCCATGGTGCCGGTGCTGGCCTGCATGACGGTGCTGGCCGTCCTCGCCCTGGTGCAACTGATCAACCTGTGGCGCCGCGCGCCGCAGGCAAGCCTGGCTCACGCGCAAGTCGATTGAGGCTGCGTCATCACTAACAAGAACGGGCACTGCCCACCGAGGACCTGCCGATGACCGTCGCCGTCTTCCTTTCATCCCTGCTGGGCTTCATGGCCTTCGGCATGCCCATCGCCTTCGCCCTGATCCTCACGGCGGCGCTGCTGATGTGGTACCTGGACTTCTGGGACGTGCAGTTGCTGGCGCAGAACCTGCTCGCCGGCGCCGACAGCTTCCCGCTGCTGGCCGTGCCCTTCTTCATCCTGGCCGGCGAGCTGATGAATGCCGGCGGCATCTCCAAGCGCATCATCGCCATGGCCCAGGCCTATTTCGGCCACCTGCGCGGCGGCCTCGGCTACGTCGCCATCGCCGCCGCGGTGCTGCTGGCGAGCATGTCCGGCTCTGCCCTGGCCGACACCGCGGCGCTGGCCACCCTGTTGCTGCCGATGATGCGCCAGCGCGGCTACCCGCTGCATTCCTCGGCCGGCCTGGTGGCCGCCGGCGGCATCATCGCGCCGATCATCCCGCCGTCGATGCCCTTCGTGATCTACGGTGTGGTCACCAACACCTCGATCAGCCAGCTGTTCATGGCCGGCCTGGTGCCGGGGCTGATCATGGGCGCCGGGCTGATCGTCGCCTGGAGCCTGATCGCTCGCGGCTTCACCGAGCCGACCCCGGCCAAGGCCAGCGCCGCCGAGCGTCGTCGCGTGCTGGTCGACGGCGCCGCGGCGCTGATGCTGCCGGTGATCATAGTCGGCGGCCTGCGCTTCGGCATCTTCACCCCGACCGAGGCGGCGGTGGTCGCCGCGGTCTACGCCCTGGCGGTGTCGACCCTGCTGTACCGCGAGCTGAGCTGGGCCAGCCTGATGGAAACCCTGACCCGTGCCAGCCGCACCACCGCCTCGGTGATGTTCCTCTGCGCCGCCGCCACGGTATCGGCCTACATGATCACCCTGGCCCAGTTGCCGGATGAGATCGGCGCCATGCTCGGGCCGCTGGCCGACCACCCGCAACTGCTGGTGCTGGCGATCATGCTGCTGATGATCGCGGTGGGCATGGTCCTCGACCTGACCCCGACCATCCTCATCCTCGCCCCGGTGCTGGCGCCGATCGCGATCAAGGCTGGGGTCGACCCGGTGTACTTCGGCGTGATGTTCGTGCTGATCGGCTCCATCGGCCTGATCACCCCGCCGGTGGGCACCGTGCTCAACGTGGTCGGCGGCATCGGTCGGCTGCGCATGGAGGTACTGGTGCGCGGGGTGATGCCGTTCTTCCTGATCTACCTGGGCATCGTCGCGTTGCTGATCGCCTTCCCGGCCATCGTCACCGTGCCGCTGACCTGGCTGCGCTGATTCGCCCCAACCGGCGCGGGCGCGCCGGCTTCGTTCACAACAATAAGAGGTAGTTCCGATGAAACGTCCGCTGCTCGCCATCCTCACCGCTGCCCTGCTGTGCAGCCCGCTCGCCGCCGTCAGCGTCCACGCCGACGAAGTCCGCTCGCGGATGATCCGCTTCGGCTACGGCCTCAACGAGAACAGCAACCAGGGCCGCGCGGCCAAGCTGTTCGCCGAGGAGGTGGCCAAAGCCTCGGACGGCAAGCTCAAGGTGCGCACCTTCGGCGCCGCCAGCCTGGGTTCGGACGACCAGATGCAGAGCGCGCTGATCGGCGGCGCCCAGGAAATGATGGTCGGCTCCACCGCCACCCTGGTCGGCATCACCAAGGAAATGGCGGTGTGGGACACGCCCTTCCTGTTCAGCAGCGCCGAGCAGGCCGACGCCGTGCTCGACGGCCCGGTCGGCCGCCAGGTGATGGACAAGCTGCAGGAGAAGGGCCTGGTTGGCCTGGTGTACTGGGAGAACGGTTTCCGCAACCTGACCAACAACGCCCGGCCGATCAGCAAGCTGGAGGATTTCGCCGGCATCAAGCTGCGCGTGATGCCCAACCCGGTGTTCCTCGAGACCTTCAAGCTGATGGGCGCCAACGCCGTGCCGCTGCCGTTCTCCGAGCTGTTCACCGCGCTGGAGACCAAGGCCGTGGACGGTCAGGAAAACCCGTTCAACACCATCCTCTCCTCGAAGTTCTACGAGGTGCAGAAGTACCTGACCGTGACCAACCACGTTTACAGCCCGTGGATTCTCACCGTGTCCAAGCGCTGGTGGGACGGCCTGTCTGCCACCGAGCAGAACATTCTCATGGAGGCGGCGCAGAAGGCGCGTGACTTCGAGCGCCAGGACACCCGCGCCGAGGCCGCCCGCGCCCTGGCCGAACTGAAGGACAAGGGCATGCAGATCAACGAAGTGGACGCCGCCGAGGTGCAGCGCATGCGCGAGCAGGCCGCCCCGGCGATCCAGAAGGTGGTCGAGACGGTCGGCCAGCAGCTGTTCGATCAGGTGCAGGCCGAGGCCGCCAAGGCTGCCTTGTAAGTTTCGCGGGGCACGTTGGGACGGCCGCTCCTTGCATGGTGGTGGCCTCCCGGGCGGCGTGTCCCGCGCTTTATCCGCTGGCGAGGCTGGTAGAATCCCCGCCAGACCATCTCTGGAGGCGCTATGAGTCAACGTCGTCGCCGTTCCGCCGAACGCGTCACCCTGTCGGATGTGGCCAAGGCCGCCGGCTGCTCGCTGATGTCCGCCTCGCGTGCGCTGTCGCAGCCGGGCAGGGTCTCCGACGCCCTGCGCGAGCAGGTGATGCGCGCGGCCAAGGCGCTGGGCTACGTGCCCAATCCGGCGGCGCGGGCGCTGGCCAGCTCGCGCTCGAACCTGGTGGCGGTGGTGATTCCCTCGCTGTCGAACTCGGTGTTCGTCGATACCGTCGAGGCGATCCAGCGGGTGCTGATGCCGGCCGGCTTCGAAATGATGATCGGCGTCAGCCATTACCGGGTCGAGGAGGACGAGCGCCTGCTGCGCTCCTACCTGGCGCACCAGCCGGCCGGCCTGCTGGTCACCGGCTTCGAGCGCAGCGACGCGGCGCGCGAGATCCTCGGCGCCAGCAGCTGCCCGCTGGTGACCCTGATGGAGCTGAGCGACGAGCCGGAGGACTACTGCGTCGGTTTCTCCCAGGTCGAGGCCGGCGCCGCCATGACCCGCGCCCTGGTCCAGCGCGGCTACCGGCATATCGCTTTCGCCGCCGCCCAGCTCGACCCGCGCACCCTGCAGCGCGCCGAGGGCTACCGCCAGGTGATGCGCTACCTCAACCGTTACGACCCGGCGCTGGAGCTGCTCACCCCCGAGCTGTCGTCCATCGGCCTCGGCGCCGAGCTGCTCGACCGCCTGCTGGCGCAGCAGCCGCAGATCGATGCGGTGTTCTTCAACAACGACGACCTGGCCATGGGCGCGCTGTTCCGCGCTCGTCAGCTGGGCCTCGAGGTGCCGGGGCGGCTGGCCATCGCCGGCTTCAACGACCTGCCGGCGGCGGCCTGGATGCACCCGGCGCTGAGCACGGTGCGCACCACCCGCGGGCGCATCGGCGAGTTGGCGGCGAACATGCTGCTGGCCTTGATGCGCGGCGAGACGCCCGAGCAGCACTGCATCGACGTCGGCTTCGAACTGGTGATGCGCGACAGCACCTGAGGGTAAGGGAGGCCGTGCCGGGTAGGTTGGCGCTGAGCGCAGCGAAGCCCAACGGGGGAGCGCAACACGCTCCGCCCGACGATCCGGCGGCCCGGACTCAGCCGCCGCTCGTATTTCTGCCAGCCTCGGCCAACTGCTCGGCCGCCTCCAGGCGCAGGCGCTCGCGTTCGTCGAAACGCTCCGCCGCCAGCGCCTCGATGGCGGCGCGCTTGTCGCCGCTGCTGAGCCCCTCGTTGGCCTGGATATGCGCCTTGGCGGCGAGATACTCATCGAGACGCTTCTGCCAGCCCTGGCGTTGGCTGTCCAGCGCCTCCAGGCGGGCGGTGGCCTCGGCGCCGACCAGCTGCTGGCGCAGCTGGCGAATCTGCGCGGCGCTGGCGCCTTCGGCCTGCAGGCGCGCGGTGTGCTGGCGCAGCTCCTGCTGCAGCTGCGGCAGCACCATGTCCTGCAGCTCCTCCGGCAGGCTGGCGCGCAGCCGGTCGACCGCCAGGCCCTTTTCCTCGTCGCTCAGTCCGGCGTCCTGGCGGATCGCCAGGCGCTCCAGGGTGAAGCGGTTGTAGCCTTCCTCGCGGGCGAAGAAGGCCTGATGGCTCTCGCTGTCGAACAGCCGCGCGCGCAGCGCCTGCACCGCCGCTTCGCGTTGGCGCATGGCGTCCAGGCTGGCCAGTTGCGGCAGGTCGCGCTCCAGCAGCACCAGCTCGCGCTTGTAGGCCAGGTACTGGTCGAGCAGCGCCTGCGCGCGGGCCCGGGCCGGTTCCTGCAACTGGCCGTCGATATAGCCGCGCAGACGCGCGACGCTGGCGTCCAGGCTCTCCTCGCCGAGGCTGGCGAGGAAGTAGTCGAAAATACGCCGAATGTCTTCGCTGACGATCAGGTTGCCGGCGGCATCGACGCGAAAGCGGCCGTCCACCTCGGTGCCGACGAAGGATGCCGGCAAGCCGAGAGCGGCGGCTTTTCTCGCCGGCGTGACGGGCGCGGGCAGCGCTTGCTGCAGCGCGGGTGGCGCCGCCGGTGGCGGGGTTTCCCCGCTGGTCGCGGGTGGATTGAACCGATCGGGCAGATGCCCGGGCTCGAGATAGAGCATCGACGCCAGGCAGACGGTGAACAGCAGGGGCAACAGCAACAGGGCTTTGTTCACGGCAGATTCCACTACGGCGTCCGGGCCGGATGACCCCGGCCCGGACTTTGGCTCAGAGCCCGGCGTTCTTCAGGCGGTTGGCATGCTGGCGGTAGACGGTCACCGGATCGGTCTCGAACAGGCTGGTCAGGCCCAGGGTCTGGTTGACCTCGTCGAGGTGGTTCATCCGGTAGTTGTCGCGGATCACCTGGCCCATGCGCGAACTGCAGCGGCCGACCAGGCCGTCGTTGGCTTCGCTGCCGAAGGTCAGCGCGCTGGCGCCCAGCAGCAGGTCGCTGGGGTCGAGCAGGTTGGTCAGCGGGCTGGTGCCGCTCCAGGAGTAGTAGCGCACGCCGTTCACGCTGTAGGCGCCTTCGCCGCAGGCGCTGGTGGGAATGCCCTGCGGGAACTTGGCGTTGAAGCGCGCCGCGCCCTCGCTGTTGAGCGACTCCAGCGAACCGAGGGCGTTCTGCGGGGTGGTGCTGGGGCTGCCGGAGAGAAAGTTGATCAGCGCGCCGAGGCCATTGACGATGCCCGCCAGCAGCGGGGTGGCGACCGGGCCGGCGGGGCCGTCGCTGATGCCCTTGAGGAAGTCGGCGGTGGCCGAGCCCTTGTGCGGCGCGCCGACGCTGGTGACCGAGGCGACCAGGTCCGGGCGCACGGCGGCGACGTAGCGGGTGGTGGGGCCACCGTGGCTGTGACCGATCAGGTTGACCTTGGCCTTGCCGCTGATGGCGACGATGTCCTCGACCTGCTGCAGCAATTGCTCGCCGCGCGCTTCGGAGGTGTCCAGCTGGCTGACTTCGGTGACGTAGACGCTGGCGCCGTCGCGGCGCAGGGCGGCGGGAATGCCGTACCAGTAGTCGACGCCGAGGATGCTGTCGAAGCCGAGCATGCCGTGGCCGAGGACGATGGGGTACTGGGTCTGGGTATAGCCGGACGAGCCGAACCAGAAGGCCTGGGTCTGGCCGCTGGCGAGCAGGCCGGCGCCGAGGCAGAGGGCGAGCAGGGTCTTGTTCTTGTTCATGGGCGCTCTCGATGGGTGTGTTGAGGTGCGTCCTGCAACAAAATCGCGCCCATCCCGTGGCACGTACGGCACGAGGGAGATGGCAGGAAACATGCCATTGCCGAGTTTTCCAGACTAACCCCTCTATCGCGGCACTTTTCCCGAGATTGCCCTGTTTTGCCGGCGAGATTGCCCAGGCTTTGCTGTTACGGGGCGCTACGCCCGGTTGGGGTCGCAGGCCGCAACGGCCACTGGCCGAGCAGGCGATAGCGGCTGCCGTGGCCGTCATATTCCGAGCAAAACAGGGCGAACTGCCGCAGCGGCCAATCGAAGGTTGGGGCGGCGCCGGCCGGCGGCTGCGGGTAATGCCGCGCCAGCGTCAGGTGCGGGCGGAAGGCGCGCGGCTCCAGTTCGAAACCGGCGCCGCTCAGGCGTGCGTGCAGCTGCCGCCGCAACTCGTCCAGCGCCTGCGGCACCCGGCTGGGCGCCAGGTGCAGCACGCCGCCGCGCCAGCGGCCGAGGCGATCCAGGCGCAGTTCGCAGCCTGCGCCCGGCAACTGCGCGGCGAGGCTCAGCAGCGGCGCCAGGCAGCTGGCCGGCTGTGCACCGAGAAAGGCCAGGGTCAGGTGCAGGTCGGCGGCATCGACCGGCCTGCCGCCGGGCGCTTCGCGCTCACGCCAGGCGCAGATCGCCGCGGCCAGCGGCGGCGGGCAGGGCAGGGCGAAGAACAGGCGCAACTGGTCGGCGGTCATGGCGCTTGGCCGGTGGTGGCTCGCCTTGACAGTATCGCGCGGGCTTCTCTAGGATGCGCGCTGCGCCGATTTAAACAGCTACTTGCGGGGCGCCACAGGGTGAAGTTTCCAGCACCCGAAATTCCGCTAAAGCGCTGGTTCGGTGTCGCCTCCCACCGCTGCCCAGCGGGATTTTTGAGGCGGAGACTCGAGCATGACCTGTCCCCAACCGCACATTCGCCTGGCCCCCATCACCTCGGGGCTGTTGCTGCGCAACCCGCGCATCCTGCTCGGCGGCAATCACCAACCGACCCTGCTGCGTTACCTCGACGGCTGGCCCAAGCGCTGGAGCGGGCCGCGTACCTTCCGTATCCAGTTCGTGCAGCGCGGCGAGTCGCTGGCGCGCTTTCCGCGCGACAGCTTCGACCTGGCGGTGGTCCAGGCGCCCAGCGCCGATGCCCTGACGGAAACGGTCGCCGAGCTGATACGGGTGGCGCGCCAGGGCCTGATTACCCGGCGGTAGGGAGTCTCAGGGGTAGTCGATCTCGACTATGTAGCAGGTCTTCTCGCCGCTCGGGCTGTGCACCCGCACCTCGGCGTCCAGCGGCTTGCCCACCAGCGCGCGGGCCAGCGGCGAGTCGATGCTGATCAGCCCCTGTTTCAGATCCAGCTCGTCCGGACCGACGATGCGGTAGCGCGACTGTTCGCCGTCTTCGTCCTCGATGGTGACCCAGGCGCCGAAATAGACCTTGTTCGGGTCCGAGGGTCTGTCGCTGACCACCTTGAGCTTTTCCAGGCGTTTGCTCAGAAAGCGCACGCGGCTGTCGATTTCGCGCAGCATCTTCTTGCCGTAGGTGTACTCGGCGTTCTCCGAGCGGTCGCCCTGGGCGGCGGCCTCGCTGACGGACTGGGTCACCTGCGGCCGGCGCACGTGCCACAGCTCGTGCAGTTCGGCGCGCAGGCGCGCCTCGCCTTCCGGGGTGATCAATGGCGTGCCGGCGGGGCGAGGGGGGCGGTAACGGCTCATGGCATCTCGGAATGATTGGAGAGGCGGCAAGTCTAGGGGCTGCCGTCGTTTCGTCGCAAATGCTCCGTCGGGGCAGGCACTCCTAGCGGCGACGGTCGCAGCGCAGAGCCCTTCCGGGTCCTTCCTCAGTCAACCCTCGCGCAGCACGCTTAGCGGGCTGGCATTGAGCGCGCGGCGGGTGCCGAGCACGCCGGCGGTGCCCACCAGCAGGGCACCGATCAGCGGCAACAGCAGCAGCCAGGGGTGCGGTTGCCAGCTCATGTCGAAGGCATAGCGATACAGCAGGAAGCTCACCAGTTCGCAGCCCAGTGCGGCGAGCAGGCCGGCGGCGGCGCCGAGCAGGCCGAATTCGGCGCGCCGGGCGCTGACCAGCAACTGGCGTTCGGCACCCAGGGCGCGCAGCAGGGCGCCCTGGCGGATGCGTTCGTCGAGCGTCGCCTGCAACCCGGCGAGCAGCACGGTGATGCCGGCGGCGAGGACGAACAGCAGCACGTACTCGATGGCCAGGGTGACCTGGGCGAGGATGCTGCGCAGCTGCGCCAAGAGCGCGTCGACCTGCAGCAGGGTGACGCTGGGGAAGGCGCGGCTGAGCGTCACCAGCTCGGCGTCCTGACCCGGCGGCAGGTAGAAGCTGGTCAGGTAGGTGGCCGGCAGGTCCTGCAGGGTCTGTGGCTCGAAGATCATGTAGAAGTTGGGCTGGAAGCTGTCCCAGTCCACCTCGCGCAGGCTGCTGACCTGCGCCTCGCGTTCGATGCCGCCGACGTTGAAGCGCAGACGGTCGCCCAGCTCGAGTTGCAGGCTCTCGGCCAGTTCGGCTTCCACCGACACCCCCGGCAGCTCGCTGGCATGCGCCGCGCCCCACCAGCGGCCGCTGGTGATCTGGTTGTCCGCGGGCAACTGTTCGGCCCAGGTCAGGCTGAGGTCGCGCTGGATCGCCCGTTCGCCGCGGCTCTCCTTGCTTACCAGCTGACGCACCGGCTCGTCGTTGATCGTCACCAGGCGGCCCGGCACCACCGGGTAGAGCGGAGCCGGATGCGGCGAGAGTTCGGCCAGGCGCGCGGCGAAGGCGTCGCGTTCGGCCGGCAGCACGTTGAGGGCGAAGTGGTTGGGTGCGTCTTCCGGCAACTGGTCCTGCCAGGTGTCGAGCAGTTCGCCGCGCAGCAGGGCGATCAGCGCCATGGCCAGCAGGATCAGGCCGAAGGCCAGCGACTGGCCGGCGGCGGCCAGCGGGTGACGCAGCAGTTGGCCGAGGCCCAGACGCCAGGGCAGGGCGGCGCGTTGCAGCAGACGACGCAGGCTCTGCAGGCCGAGCAGCAGCAGGCCGCCGAGCAGCAGGGCGGCGAGCAGGCCGCCGCCGAGCAGCGCCAGGGTCAGGCGCAGATCCAGGCTCAGGCGCCACATGATCAGACCGAGCGCCAGCAGCGCCGCGCCGTACACCAGCCAGGAGCTGGCCGGCACCGGCAGCAGGTCGCGGCGCAACACTCGCAGCGGCGGCACACGGCCCAGCGCGGCCAGCGGCGGCAGGGCGAAGCCAGCCAGCGCGACCAGGCCGGTGGCCATGCCGGCCAGGGCCGGCCAGACGCCGGCCGGCGGCAGGTCGTCGGGGATCAGCCCGCGCAACAAATGGAACAAGACGTGCTGGCCGAGCCAGCCGAGCAGGGCGCCCAGCAGGCAGGCGAGCAGGCCGAGCAGCGCCAGCTGCAGGGCAAATAGCGTCAGCGCTTCACGGCGCGACAGGCCCAGGCAACGCAGCAGCGCGCTGGCGTCGAAACGGCGGGCGGCGAAGCGCGCCGCCGACAGTGCCACGGCCACCCCGGCGAGCAGCACGGCGGCCAGGCTGGCCAGATTCAGGTAGCGCTCGGCACGGCCCAGCGCACTGCCGACCTGGCGATTGCCATCGCGAGCATCCTCCAGGCGCTGGTTGGGTTCGAGGCTGGTCTGCACCGCCTGACGGTAGGCGGCCAGCACCTCGGCATCGCCGCGCCACAGCTCGCGAAAGCGCACGCGGCTACCCGGTTGCACCACTTCGGTGGCAGCCAGATCGTCCAGGTGCATCAGCACCCGCGGGGTCAGGCTGTAGAAGTCGCCGGCGCCGTCCGGATCGTAGGTCAGCACGCGGGTCAGGCGCAGGCGCTTGGCGCCGATCTCGAGCTCGTCGCCGATCTGCAGGCCCAGGGCGGCCAGCAGACGCGTCTCGGCCCAGGCTTCGCCGGGCGCCGGACCCGCGCCAGGCTCTTCCGGCTGATAGGGGGCGGCAGCACTTTTCAGTTCGCCACGCAGAGGGTAGGCGTCGCTGGCGGCCTTGACGCTGGCCAGCTGAATGCCGTCGTCGGCGGCGACCACGCTGGAGAATTCGACTATCTGCGCGTGATCCAGGCCCAGGCGGGTGCCGGCTTCGATCTGTTCGGGTTTGGCCTGCGTGCTGCCGCTCAGGCGCAGGTCGGCGGCGAGAAATTCGCTGGCGCGCAGCAGCATGGCGTCGTTCAGCCGAGCGCTGAAGTAGCCGATGGCGCTGCTGGCGGCCACTGCCACCAGCAGGGCGAAGAACAGCACGCGCAGCTCGCCGGCGCGGGCGTCGCGCAGCAACTGGCGGGTGGCCAGTGCCAGCAGGCGAGTAAGCGGTACGCGGTTCATCAGGGTTCCACGCGGTCGATCAGGTGGCCGGCCTCCAGACGGATCAGGCGTTGGCAGCGATGGGCCAGACGTTCGTCGTGGGTGACCAGCACCAGGGTGGTGCCGCGCTCCTGGTTGAGCTCGAACAACAGGTCGCTGATGCGCTCGCCGGTGTGGCTGTCGAGGTTGCCGGTGGGCTCGTCGGCGAACAGCACGTCCGGCTCGGCGGCGAAGGCGCGGGCGATGGCCACCCGCTGCTGCTCGCCGCCGGACAGCTGGCGTGGGTAGTGCGACAGGCGCTGGCCCAGGCCGACCCGCTCGAGCAGGGCGCGGGCGCGCTGGCGGGCGTCGCCATGGCCTTCGAGCTCCAGCGGCAGCATGACGTTCTCCAGCGCGTTGAGGCTGTCGAGCAACTGGAAGGACTGGAAGACGAAGCCGACATGCTCGGCGCGCAGGCGTGCGCGCTGGTCTTCGTCGAGTTCGCCGAGGTCCTTGCCGGCCAGCAGCACGGTGCCGCCGCTGGGCAGGTCGAGCCCGGCGAGCAGGCCGAGCAGGGTGGATTTGCCCGAGCCGGAGCTGCCGACTATGGCCAGGCTGTCGCCTTTGGCCAGGTTCAGGTCGAGGTCGTGGAGGATGGTCAGCTCGCCTTCCGCGCTCTCGACCACTTTGCTAAGGTTCCGCGCAGCGAGAATGCTCGAAGTCATGGAGATTCCAATGCGTGCATGGTGGCTGAGTGGTGCCTTGGCCCTGCTGTTCTGGGTCCAGGGGGCGGTTGCAGGCACCCTGCTTGTGGTCGGCGATAGTATCAGCGCGGCTTTTGGCCTGGATAGCCGCCAGGGCTGGGTCGCGTTGCTGGAACAACGCCTGCAGGAGGAGGGTTTCGACCACAGGGTGGTCAACGCTTCGATCAGCGGCGATACCAGCGCAGGCGGCGCCGCACGGCTGTCTGCGCTGCTTGCCGAGCACCAGCCCGCGCTTGTGATCATCGAGCTGGGCGGCAACGATGGCCTGCGTGGCCAGCCGCCTGCGCAATTGCAACAGAATCTTGCATCGATGATCGAGCAGTCCCAGGTCGCCGGGGCGCGCGTGCTGCTGCTCGGCATGCGTTTGCCGCCCAACTACGGCGCCCGCTACACCCAGGCCTTCGCCCAGGTGTTCGCCGACCTGGCGCAGGACAAGCAGGTGCCGCTGGTGCCGTTCTTCCTCGAAGGCGTTGGCGGCGTGCCAGCGATGATGCAGGCCGACGGCATCCACCCCACCGCGGCGGCGCAGCCGCTGCTGCTCGATAACGTCTGGCCGGCGCTGAAACCGCTGCTCTGAGACTTTTCCGCCCCAAGCCTTTCGGCTAATGTGGCCGGCCCGCCATGGAGCCCCAGATGCCGCGTCTCGCCTGGTCCCTGTATGCCTATCAACTGATCGAGCCGGACGAGCAGCTGGATCTGTTCGCCTGCCGCGAGGTGCGCCTGCACCTGGTCGCCCGCCAGTTGCGCCTGGGCGGCCATGCCGACCGTACCCTGTGCGGCGGTTTGCTGCCGGCGCAGCCGCGCTGGCGGGCACTGGACAAACCCTTGTTGCGCGACCGGCGCCTGTGTCCGGCCTGCCTGGCCACGTTCGAGGCCCAGCGCCAGGGGCTGTACTCGAACTGGGCGGATGGCTGACGGCTGCCCTGGGCTCGAACGGCGGTGTACAATCGCTGCACTTCTAGTCAACCCATCAAGGATTCCCGGATGTTGTCGCGATTCTCTGCGGTCAACCGTTGCCTGACCCTCATGGCGCTGTGTACCAGCGCCGCGGTGCAGGCGCTCGAACTTCCCCTGCCGCCGCCCGGCGAAGACGTGGTCGGTCAGGTGCAGGTGATCAAGGCCAAGTACGAGGATACCTTCGCCGATCTGGGAACCACCCACGACCTGGGCTACCTGGAGATGGTCGCGGCCAACCCCGGGGTCGACCCCTGGCTGCCGGGCGAGGGCACCGAGATCGTCCTGCCGACGCGCTACGTCCTGCCGCCGGGCCCGCGCGAAGGCATAGTGATCAACCTGGCCGAGTACCGTCTGTACTACTACCCGAAAGGCCAGAACGTGGTGCATACCTTCCCCCTCGGCATTGGCCGCGAGGGCTGGGGCTCGCCGCTGGGCACCGGACGCATCACCGCGAAGACGCCGAACCCGGCCTGGTATCCGCCCAAGTCGATCCGCGAGGAGCATGCCGCCGAAGGCGATATTCTGCCCACCGTGGTGCCGCCGGGGCCGGACAACCCGCTGGGGCCGTACAAGATGGGGCTGTCGTTTCCGGGCTACCTGATCCACGGCTCGAACAAGAAGTTCGGCATCGGCATGCGCGTCAGCCATGGCTGCTTCCGCATGCTCAACCACAACGTGCTGGAGCTGGCGGACATGGCGCCGGTGGGGACGCCGGTGCGCATCCTCAACGAGCCTTACAAGTTCGGTGTGAGTGGCGGCAAGGTCTATCTGGAGGCCCATGCGCCGCTGGACGACGAAGGCGCGCCCTCGGTCGTCGACAAGCACACGGCGGTGATCAATACCCTGCTCAAGCGCGAGGAACTCAGCGGCCTGCGCCTGGACTGGGAGATGGTCCGCGAAGTGGTGGCTTCGGAAGACGGCCTGCCGGTGCCGATCGCCGCCCAGGGCGACAACGTGGTGGCGAGCAGCGCTAACCCGTTCTAACGCGATCTGTGCCGAACAGCCCGCCCGCACTTGTGCCGGCGGGCTTTTTATTGCTGGTAGTGTGCGTGCAGCGGCCAATAAAAAAGCCGACCCAGTTGCCTGGGGCGGCTTTCTAAAAGCCGGTCGCCTATTACTTGCGGCTGGCTTTTTCCAGCATGCGCAGAGCGCGCTCGTTGGCTTCGTCAGCGGTCTGCTGAGCCTTCTGAGCGGCAGCCAGAGCTTCATCGGCCTTGCGGTAGGCTTCGTCGGCACGGGCTTGAGCGCGGGCAGCTGCGTCTTCGGTAGCAGTCAGACGAGCTTCGGTTTCTTTGGACATGCTGCTGCAACCGGTAGCCAGAACTGCGGCCAGAGCCAGAGCAGAGAATTTCAGAACGTTGTTCATCGTGTTCCCCTTGAGGTGGAGTTTTCCATAAAAGCAATTCCCCAACTGCGGGAAATTAGCCGGCCTACATACTACCTATTACTTTTAGTAAGTAAACGGAGGGCGAGCAAGAGTTGCGTGTTTTTTTACTGGCTGAGTCGTTTTCAGGTCAGTGGCTATGCTCTTTGGATAAAAAATAGCCAACTCCGATGCTGTTAGGACGTGCTCGCGGCCAAGCTGTTATAACTGTCGCGCAAGGACTACAACAATAAGGGCGGGGACGAAGATGTTGGGTAACTTGGGGTTGTTGCTGGGCTTGGCGTTGCTTATCTACATGGCGCTGCGTGGGGTGAACATTTTCATTGCGGCGCTGGTCTGCGCCATGCTGGTGGCCTTGACCAACGGCGTGGCCGTGCCCAAGGCTTTGCTCGAGCACTTTCCGTTCGGCCCGCTGGGCGCATTCACCTTCGCCGGCAAGTTCTTCGTGCTGTTTCTCTGCGGCGCCATCTTCGGCAAGGTCATGGCCGCCAGCCAGGCCGCCGGCAGCATCGCCCAGGCGATCACCCGCGGCCTCGGCACCCAGCGCACCCTGTGGGTGGCCATGCTGGTCTGCGCGGTGCTGACCTACGGTGGCGTGGTGGTGTTCGTGGTGATCTTCACCATGTACCCGCTGGGCATCACCCTGATGCGCGAGGCCAACCTGCCCAAGCGCCTGTTCTGCGCGGCGACGGCCCTGGGCGCGGGCACCTTCACCATGACTGCCTTACCGGGGTCGCCGTCGATCCATAACGTGATCGCCGCCAGTGCCCTGGGTACCGATCTGTTCGCCGGGGCCTGGATCGGCGTGTTTGCCAGCCTGCTGATGATCGGCCTGGGCATGGCCTATCTGCAGCGCGAATGGCGCCTGGCGCGCGAGCGGGGCGAGGGTTTCGAGGCCAACGCCCAGGATGCGCGCATGGAGCAACTGGCCGGCACACCGGGAACCGGGCCGCACTGGGGCATGGCGCTGGTGCCGATCGTCGTGGTGCTGGGCATCATCCTGCTGCCGCGTCTGCTCGCCTTGTCCGGCGCGGTCGCACCCGGCGAGGGCGCCCTGGGCGGGCTGCTGGCGTTCAGTCAGGCGCAACCGATTCTCTGGCCGAGCCTGGCGCTGGTGCTGGCCACCGGAGTGGCGGTGCTGATGTTCCCAACCTTGCGTCGCAACACCCTGGGTGTGCTGGGGCAGGGCGCCGACGACGCGATCATGCCGCTGCTCAATACCGCGGCGGTGATCGGCTTCGGCGGCGTGGTGACGCAGACCGCGGGTTTCGCCCAGTTCGCGCAATGGATACTGGCGGTGGACCTGCCGCCGCTGCTCTCGGTATTCGCCTCGGTCAGCGTGGTGTCCGGCATCGTCGGCTCCTCCTCCGGCGGCCTGCAGATCTTCATGCAGACCCTGGCGCCGCGTTATCTGGAAATGGGCGTGGAGCCGGAGGTGCTGCACCGTATCGCCAATATCGCCGCCGGTGGCCTGGATTCGCTGCCGCACTGCGGGGCGGTGATCGCCATGCTGATGATCATGGGCCTGACCCACAAACAGGCCTACAAGGATATCTTCGTCATCACCGTGCTGATCCCGGTGCTGGCCGTGCTGCTGTGCATCGCGGTCTTGAGCCTGTGATTGCGCATGACTGGGCGGTCTTTGGCCTGATAAGCTGTCGGCTCGCGCCGCCGAGACGAGGCGCGGGGATTTGCGCTTTCGGTAAAGCGTAGGTATGAAATACGGATGTGCCGCGACAGGCTCGCGGCTAGAGGAGTGAAGATGAGCGAGGGGTTGTCCATTCACCACGATCAGGCGGGTCACCAGTTCGTGACGTCCGTTGACGGTGATCGTGCCTACCTGGCCTATATGGACCTCGGTAAGCAGACCCTGGACATCTATCGCACCTTCGTCCCCAACGCCCTGCGCGGTCGCGGCATCGCCGCGGCGCTGACCGAGCACGCCTTGCGCTACGCCGAGGGCAAGGGCTACACGGTGATTCCGTCCTGTTCCTACGTCGAGCGTTATATGGAGCGTCGGTCGCGCCACCAGGCCGGCTGAGGCCGAACGCGGATATGAAAACGCCGGGCATCGCCCGGCGTTTTCGTTTGCGCGGCTGCCGAATCAGCCGCGTTGACGCTTGGGCAGCACGTCCTTGAGCTTGGCGTGCATGCTGCGCAGGCTCTTCTCGGTGGTGTCCCAGTCGATGCAGGCATCGGTGATGGACACGCCGTACTTGAGGTCGCAGAGATCCTTGGGAATCGACTGGTTGCCCCAGCCCAGGTGGCTCTCGACCATCAGGCCGACGATGGAGTTGTTGCCTTCGAGAATCTGATTGGCGACGTTTTCCATCACCAGCGGTTGCAGCGCCGGGTCCTTGTTGGAATTGGCGTGGCTGCAGTCGACCATGATGTTCGGGCGGATGCCGGCTTTGGTCAGTTCCTGCTCACAAATGGCAACGCTGACCGAGTCGTAATTGGGCTTGCCGTTGCCGCCGCGCAGCACCACATGGCCGTAGGCGTTGCCCTTGGTGGTGACGATGGATACGCCGCCTTCCTGGTTGATGCCGAGGAAGCGGTGCGGGCTGGACACCGACTGCAGGGCGTTGATCGCCACGGTCAGGCCGCCGTCGGTGCCGTTCTTGAAGCCGACCGCAGACGACAGGCCCGAGGCCATTTCGCGGTGGGTCTGGGATTCGGTGGTGCGCGCGCCGATGGCCGACCAGCTGATCAGGTCCTGCAGGTATTGCGGGGAAATCGGGTCGAGCGCCTCGGTGGCGGTGGGCAGGCCCATCTCGGCCAGGTCGCGCAGCAGCTGGCGACCGATGTGCAGGCCATCCTGGATCTTGAACGAGTCATCCAGGTAGGGATCGTTGATCAGGCCTTTCCAGCCGACCGTGGTGCGCGGCTTCTCGAAGTACACGCGCATGACCAGGAACAGGCTGTCGGACAGTTCGGCGGCCAGCACCTTGAGGCGCTCGGCGTATTCGTGGGCGGCCTTGATGTCGTGAATCGAGCAGGGGCCGACCACCACGAACAGGCGATGATCCTTGCCGTCGAGGATGTCGCGCACCACCTGGCGACCGTGGGCCACGGTCTTCAGCGCGGCATCGGTCAGGGGAATCTCGCGTTTCAGCTGATCGGGGGTGATCAGGGTTTCGTTGGAGGCGACGTTGAGGTCGTCGATCGGTAAATCAGCCATCGTGCTATTCATCGGGTCAGGTCGTCAGGTCACGGGTGCCGGCCGCCAGCGATCCCCTGTGGCGGTGCACAGCTAGTTGGCGCAGGGGGAGGCCGAACCTTAGCGCGTAAGGGGCTTCGCGACAATGGGCGGTAGGTGCAATGAGGCCTATAGAGGGGGCGCATCAGGCCAGATAGGGAAATTGCGCGGCGTGCTTGGCGATCCATTCGCGGGCGCAGTGTTCGATGGCCATGGGCTGGCCCGTCTCCTGCTCCAGTTGCTGGCGGTAATGCTGGATTTGGCACACCTGCTCGACCATGCGCGCACGGAACAGGGTGTCCTCGTCGAGGAAGGCGATGCCCACCAGATAGTCTTCAGCCTGGCGGCGACACCAGGCGACCACACCGGGGTAGCGCGCCTGTTCGCCGAACAGGGGAATGCGCAGTTCCACCGAGGTGCCGCGGCGAAAGCCGCGCGTCGAGTTGCACGCCACCCCGCCGAGGCTGATATTGTTCAGCCGTTGCCGCGGAATGCAGGCCTGTCTGCGCAATACCAGTTCCACCGGCATGTCGCTTGGATGACGCAGAAACTTACGCATGAGCACCGACCTCGAATGCAGGCAAACTGATATCAGTGATTTCAGTATAGCGACGCAATTGGAACTGACCGATCTGGATGCGGACCGCCGCCTGCTCGATCTGCCCGGCACCTCGCTACTACTCTTCACAAGCACGGGCTGTGCCAGTTGCCGCTGGGCGCGTCGGGTGCTGCCGGCCATGCCCTTGCCGGTGGCGCGCCTGTGCTGGGTCGACGCCGGGCACAACGCCGGTCTGGTGACGCGCTACGAGGTTTTTCACCTGCCGGCGCTGTATCTGATCCGCGACGGTCAGTTCTTTGGCGCGCTGCAGGCGCGCCTGACCCCCACCGATCTTGTTGCCGCCATGGGCGAAGCGCTGCGTCGCCCGGCTGAGGAGCTTCCCTGATGTCTCAATCCCCCGCGCCGCGCATCGGCATCATCGGCACCGGTGCCATCGGCGGTTTTTATGGCCTGCTGCTGGCGCGCGCCGGCTACGACGTGCATTTTCTCCTGCGCAGCGAATATGCCGCGGTGGCCGAGCGCGGCCTGCAGCTCAACAGCGCGGTGCATGGCGCCCTGCAGCTGGCACCGGTGCAGGCCTATCGCAATGCCGGTGACATGCCGCCCTGCGACTGGCTGCTGGTCGGTGCCAAGACCACCGCCAACGCCGAGCTGGCGCCGTTGATCACCCAGGCGGCGGCGCCCGGCGCCAAGGTGGTGCTGCTGCAGAACGGCCTGGCGGTGGAGGACGAGCTGCGTCCGCTGCTGGCGGACGACCTGCATTTGCTCGGCGGGCTCTGCTACATCTGCGTGCACCGCATCGGTCCCGGGGCGATCGAGCACCAGGCGCTGGGGGCGATCAACCTGGCCTATCACTCCGGGCTGGCGGCGGAGGGCGAGGCGCGCCTGGCGCTGGCCGAGGAGGGGGCGGGCATGTTCCGCGGCGCCGGGCTGGATTCCGCGGCCATGCCCAACCTGGCCCAGACACGCTGGCAGAAGCTGGTGTGGAACGTGCCCTACAACGGCCTGTCGGTGCTGCTCGATGCCGACACCCGCCAGCTGATGGGCAACCCCGACAGCCGCGCGCTGATTCGCGACCTGATGCTGGAAGTGGTGCAGGCCGCTCAGGCACTCGGCCACGGCATGCCGGACAACTACGCCGACAAGCTGCTGGCGGCCACCGAACGGATGCCCGATTATCTGCCGAGCATGTACCACGATTTCGCCCAGGGGCGGCCGGCCGAACTGCATGCCATCTACGAGGCGCCTCTGGCGGCCGCGGCGGCGGTCGGTTGCGACATGCCCAGGGTCCGCGCGCTGTATCAGGCGCTCAGCTTCATTCAGGCGCGTCGGGAGGCCTAGGCCATGGGCAAGGGATTGGGCGACAAGCTGGTGCTGGCGATTTCCTCGCGGGCCTTGTTCGACTTGAGCGAGAGCCACCAGATCTACGAGAGCGATGGGGTGGAAGCCTACCGCCGCTACCAGATCGAACACGAGGACGAGGTGCTGATGCCGGGCGATGCCTTTCCCCTGGTGGAAAAGCTGCTGGGGCTCAACCAGCGCCTCAGCGAGCAGCGTGTCGAGGTGATTCTGGTCTCGCGCAACAGCGCCGACACCGGCCTGCGCGCCTTCAACTCGATCCAGCATTACGGCCTGGGCATCTCCCGCGCGGCTTTCGTCGGCGGCCGCAGTCCCGATCCCTACCTGGCGGCCTTCGGCTGCCACCTGTTCCTGTCGACCCATGCCGATGACGTGCGCAATGCATTGAAAGCCGGCTTTGGCGCGGCAACCCTGCTTTCCGGCGGTACCCGGCGGGCGAACAGCAACGAGCTGCGCATCGCCTTCGACGGTGATGCGGTGCTGTTTTCCGATGACTCCGAACGGGTTTACCAGAGTGGCGGTTTGCACGCCTTCCAGAGCCACGAGCGCGAGGCGGCGCGGCAGGCGCTGCCGGGCGGGCCGTTCAAGCCGTTTCTGGCGGCGCTGCACAGCCTGCAGCAGGAGTTCCCCGAGGTGGATTGCCCGATCCGCACCGCGCTGGTCACCGCGCGCTCGGCGCCGGCCCACGAACGGGTGATCCGCACCTTGCGCGAGTGGAACATTCGCCTGGACGAGTCCTTCTTCCTCGGCGGCCTGGACAAGTCGGCAGTGCTCGAAGCCTTCGCCGCCGACGTGTTCTTCGACGACCAGACCGGCCATTGCGAGAAGGCCCGTCAGGTGGTGGCGACCGGGCATGTGCCGCACGGGGTGAGCAACGAGCTGCAACCCTGAGCGGCTCGTCGCTATATAGCCATTCGTCCTAAATAGCGCCTCCGATCTTGCTTTGCCTGATGCGCTGCTAAGCTCAATCAAGGGCCTGGGCCAGCAGTCAAGGAGGCCGCGTGATCCGCTCGATACTCTACGCCACCGATCTTGGCCTCTATGCCTCCTATGTGTTGCAGCATGCCCTGGCGTTGACCCGCAGTTTCAACGCCGATCTCTACGTGGTGCACGCGGTGGAGCCCATGGGCCTGTTCGCCGAATCCGTGCTGCAAACCTACCTGGACGAAGACACCCTCGGCGAGTTGCGCCGCAACGGCCTGAGCACGGTGATGGCGAGCATCGAGCAGCGTGTGCTGGAGGGGTTTCGCGACGAGCTGGGCGAGGGCCAGCAGGACTTGCAGCTGATCCGCGCGGTGCGCGTGCTGCAGGGCGACCCGCCGGCGGTGATTCTCGCGGAGGCGCAGAAACTCGGGGTGGATCTGCTGGTCGTAGGCAGTCACAGCCACGGCGCCGATCTGGCCGTGCCGCTGGGGCGCACGGCGGCGCGGGTGGTGCAGCTGTCGGAGGCGCCGGTGTACCTGGTGCCGATGCTGCAACATCGCGGACATGGCGAACTCTAGGAGGCGAATCCGAATAAATGGTCTAGATTGTTGGTTTAAACCAATAATATGGTTATAAAAGGCGTCGGCGGCCACTGGCCGGCCTACCAGCTTTGAGGGAAACATATGAAGCTTCAGCAACTGCGCTACATCTGGGAAGTCGCGCACCACGACCTCAACGTATCGGCGACCGCACAGAGCCTGTACACCTCGCAGCCGGGGATCAGCAAGCAGATCCGCCTGCTCGAGGACGAGCTGGGCGTGGAGGTTTTCGCACGCAGCGGCAAGCACCTGACGCGCGTCACCCCGGCCGGCGAACGCATCATCACCACCGCCGGCGAGATCCTGCGCAAGGTGGAGAGCATCAAGCAGATCGCTCAGGAGTTCTCTAACGAGAAGAAGGGCACCCTGTCCATCGCCACCACCCACACCCAGGCGCGCTACGCCTTGCCGCCGGTGATCAGCGCCTTCATCAAGCAGTACCCGGACGTCGCCCTGCACATGCACCAGGGCACGCCGATGCAGATCGCCGAAATGGCCGCCGATGGCACGGTGGATTTCGCCATCGCCACCGAAGGCCTGGAGCTGTTCAACGACCTGATCATGATGCCCTGCTACCGCTGGAACCGCTGCGTGGTGGTGCCGCAGGGGCACCCGCTGACCAAGCTGCCGAAGCTCACCCTGGAGGCGCTGGCCGAGCATTCCATCGTCACCTACGTGTTCGGCTTCACCGGCCGTTCCAAGCTGGACGAAGCCTTCAGCCATCGCGGCCTGACGCCCAAGGTGGTGTTCACCGCCGCCGACGCCGACGTGATCAAGACCTATGTGCGTCTGGGCCTGGGCGTCGGCATCGTGGCCCGGATGGCGGTGGACGCCAAGCTCGACCCCGACCTGGTGGTGCTCGATGCCAGCGACCTGTTCGAGGCCAGCGTGACCAAGATCGGCTTCCGTCGCGGCACCTTCCTGCGCGGCTTCATGTGCGATTTCATCGAGAAGTTCGCCCCGCACCTGACCCGCGAGGTGCTGGCCAAGGCGGTGCAGTGCCATAACAAGTCGGAGCTCGAAGAGCTGTTCCACGGCGTCGAGTTGCCGACCTACTGAAGGCCGGCGTCGCCCATGAAAAAGCCCGCGTCGCGCGGGCTTTTTTCTGCTCAGTGTTTGGCGATCAGGTTGCCGGCGTGCAGGCCGCATTCCTTCTGCGTGGCTTCCTCCCACCACCAGCGGCCCTCGCGCTCGTGCTGGTTGGGCAGTACCGGGCGGGTGCAGGGCTCGCAGCCGATGCTGATGAAACCGCGCTCGTGCAGCGGGTTGTAGGGGATCTCCAGCATGCGGATATAGGCCCAGACTTCTTCGCTGCTCATCCGCGCCAGCGGGTTGAACTTGTACAGGCTGTGCTGCGCGGTGGAGAAGGCCTGGTCCAGTTCCAGCACGGCGACCTGGCTGCGCGTGCCGGGGCTCTGGTCGCGGCGCTGGCCGGTGGCCCAGGCCTTGATCGTGGCCAGCTTGCGCTTGAGCGGGGCGATCTTGCGCACGCCGCAGCATTCCTCGTGACCGTCCTTGTAGAAGCTGAACAGGCCCTTGGCCTTGACCAGCGCTTCGAGCGCGGCGGCGTCGGGGCTGAGCACCTCGATGGCGATGCCATAGTGTTCGCGCACCTGCTCGATGAAGCGGTAGGTTTCCGGGTGCAGGCGACCGGTGTCGAGGCTGAACACCTTGACGTTCTTGTTCAGCTTCCAGGCCATGTCCACCAGCACCACGTCCTCGGCGCCGCTGAAGGACAGCCAGAGCTCGTCGCCAAAGTGCTCGAAGGCGAGCTTGAGGATGTCCTGGGGGGATTTGCTGGCGTAGGTCGCGGCCAGTTCGGCGACGTCGAAGGGGTGGCTCATCAGGCGGGCTTCCTTATTGATCGGGGTGGCGCTGGGCGCTCTGGCGGCGATGGTAGCAAAAGCCGGTTATGCGTCTAAATAACCAATACCCCTTGTTACTGCATTAGTTGGCTATAAGGGCTGCGTTGCGCGGCTTCTGGCGAGCCGTTAGAGTGCCGCCTTCTTTCAAGCTCAATCGAGGAGTGGCCTGTGGAAATCGCGTGTCTCGACCTGGAAGGCGTGCTGGTCCCGGAGATCTGGATCGCCTTCGCGGAAAAAACCGGCATCGAGTCGCTCAAGGCGACCACCCGGGACATTCCCGACTACGACGTGCTGATGCAGCAGCGCCTGCGCATCCTCGACGAGCACGGCCTGAAGCTGCGCGACATCCAGGAAGTGATCGCCACCCTCAAGCCGCTGGACGGCGCGGTGGAGTTCGTCGACTGGCTGCGCGAGCGCTTCCAGGTGGTGATCCTCTCCGACACCTTCTACGAATTCTCCCAGCCGCTGATGCGCCAGCTGGGCTTCCCCACGCTGCTGTGCCACAAGCTGATCACCGACGACACCGATCGGGTGGTGAGTTACCAGCTGCGTCAGAAGGACCCCAAGCGCCAGTCGGTGATCGCGCTGAAGAGCCTGTACTACCGGGTGATCGCCGCCGGCGATTCGTACAACGACACTACCATGCTCAGCGAGGCCCACGCCGGCATCCTGTTCCATGCTCCGGACAACGTGATCCGCGAGTTCCCGCAGTTTCCGGCCGTGCACAGCTATGCAGACCTCAAGCGCGAGTTCCTCAAGGCGTCCAATCGCCAGCTGAGCCTGTAAGGCTCGCCGCAATGCTACAAGGCCCGCTGCTGCGGGCCTTGTGCTTTCTGCCTCATAGGCTTTCCAGGGTCTGCAGCAGCACCTTCACCTTGGTGATGGACTCCTGGTACTCGGCCTGCCAGTCCGAGTCGGCGACTATGCCGCCGCCGCCCCAGCAACTGACCTGGCCGTCCTTGACCAGCAGGCTGCGGATGGCGATGGAGCTGTCCAGCTCGCCGCGCACGTCCAGGTAGAGCAGCGAGCCGCAGTACAGGCCGCGGCGGGTCGGCTCCAGCTCGTCGATGATCTGCATGGCGCGGATCTTCGGCGCGCCGGTGATGGAGCCGCCGGGAAAGCTGCCGGCGAGCAGGTCCAGGGCGTCCTTGCCCGGCGCCAGTTCGCCGGTCACCGCGCTGACCAGGTGGTGCACGTTGGGGTAGCTCTCCAGGGCGAACAGCTCCGGCACCCGCACCGAGCCGATGCGGCAGCTGCGCCCGAGGTCGTTGCGCAGCAGGTCGACGATCATCAGGTTTTCTGCGCGGTCCTTGCCGCTGGCCAGCAGCGCCTGCGCCTGCGCCTGGTCGTCCGCTGCATCCGCGCCGCGCGGGCGGGTGCCCTTGATCGGTCGGGTTTCTACCTGGCCGGCGCTGACCTTGAGAAAGCGCTCCGGCGACAGGCTGAGGATGGCGCTGCCGTCGGCCAGGCGCTGGAAGCCGGCGAAGGGCGTCGGGCAGGCCCGGCGCAGGGCCTGGTAGGCGGCCCAGGGATCGCCTTCGCATGGTGCCTGGAAGCGCTGGGCGAAGTTCACCTGGTAGCAGTCGCCGGCCAGGATATAGCCCTGGATGCGCTCGATGGCGCGGCGGTAGGCGGCCTGGTCGAGATCGGCGCGAAACGGCTGCAGCAGGCGAAAGTGCGCATCCGCGTCGGCTGCCGGCGTGGCGAACAGCTGGCACAGCCGGGTGCGTTCGGCCGGCGCCAGGGCCGGGTGGAACAGCAGCTGGCTGGTGCCGAGCAGGTGGTCGCTGATCAGCGCCCAGCCGTACAGGCCGAAGCATGCATCGCCCAAGGCCAGGTCGTCGCGGCTGTGCGCGGGCAGGCGTTCCAGGCGCCGGCCGAAGTCGTAGGCGAGGTAGCCGATCAGTCCGCCGACGAACGGCAGCGCGCTGCCGGCCGGCACCTCGGCCGGGCCGAGGCTCTGCAACGCGGCACGCAGGCGGGCGAGGAAGTCGTTGGCCGATTCGTCGGCAGCCGGCGCCAGCTCTGCCAATGGCCAGGCGCTCATAAGGTCATAGCGTCCACGCTCGGCGCCCGGCCGGCCGGCATCCAGCAACACGGCGCCGGGAGCCTGACGGATACGCTGGAAATACTCGGCGGGATCGGCCCGGTAGGGCAGGGAATGCAGGGAGCAGCTAGGCATGCGTGGCAGTCGAGAGGGCTGAAGGGGCGATTGTAGTCTGCCGCTAACATTCATCCTAGAGCTTGCGCCCGGGTTTACTCGGGAGCCGCCGGCTGATTAGTATGAGGCCGTGCCGGAACGTTGAACCGCCGTACCAGAACAATAATTAACGAAGGGATCCAGGCCATGGATGAAGTTATAGATCCAGCCGCTGGAAGCCTGCTGCGCTCGAAACTCTCGCCGCCCCAGGCCTCCACCGACCATCTGGCAAGGCCCCAGGTTGAAGCCGCGCTTTCAGCCCATCCGCATGCTCGCCTCGTGCTCTTTTCCGCTCCCGCCGGCTTCGGCAAGACCACCGCCCTGGCGATGTTCGCCGCCGAGCGCCGCAGCGCCGGTGCCGGCATCGCCTGGTTGTCGCTCGGCCCTGGCGACGACGAGCCGGTGCGCTTCTTCCAGCAACTGCTCGAGGCCCTCGGCCGCGCGCTGCCCGGGTTGGGCGACGACGCCCTGGGCTACCTGCGCAACACCATGCGCGTGCCGGTCGAGGCCGTCATGGAAAGCCTGCTGGTCGATCTGGCGCAGCGCCAGGAGCCGCTGCTGCTGGTGCTCGACGATCTGCACCTGATCCAGGACGCGGAGCTGCTCGGCTCGCTCAATCGCCTGGTCAAGCTGGCGCCACCGAACTTCACCCTGGCCATCGGCAGCCGCTCGCAACCGCCGCTGAACCTGGCCACGCTGCGCGCCAAGGGGCTGCTGCTGGAAATCGGCAGCGAGGAGCTGCGCCTCAACCCGCAGGAGGCGCGCAGCTACCTCGAACGCAGCGGCCTGCAGCTCGATGCCGAGGCGTTCCGCGCGCTGTACAGCCACACCGAGGGCTGGATGGTCGGCGTGCACCTGGCCAGCCTGTGGCTGCGTCATCAGCCCCAGCCCGGCGCGCGCATGGCCGAGCTGGGCGCGGAGCAGCACGCGGTGGGCGACTACCTGCTGCGCTCGGTGTTCGAGCAACTGCCGCTCGAGCGCCAGGAGCAGTTGCTGGCCCTCGGCGTGGCGCAGCAGCTCAGCGGCGATCTGGCCAACGCGCTGACCGGCCGACAGGACGGCCAGCGCCTGCTGGAGGAGCTGGAAGCCATGCAGCTGTTCCTCCTGCCGCTGGATCGCGAGCGACAGTGGTACCGCTTCCACAACCTGTTCGCCGAATTCCTGCGCAACCGCCTCAAGGAGCGCGACCCCGAACGCCTCAAGCAGCTGCATTTTAATGCCAGCCTGTGGTTCACCAATCACCACATGCAGAACCTGGCCATCGAGCACGCCTGCCTGGCCGAGGACGCCGAGATGCTCGCCGCGCTGCTCGACGGCTGCGGCCTGGAGCTGATCAATCGCGGCCAGCTCAACCTGATCTACAAGTGGCGCCAGCACGTGCCGGACGAGATCGCCGGACGTTTTCCCGTGCTGGTGCTCGCCGACGTCTGGACCCGCGCCGCCGAACTCGGCCTGAGCGAAGCCAACCGCATGCTCGACGAGCTGCTCGAGCGCTGGGGCGAGTCGCGCAGCAGCGGCCCGCTCAGCGACAAGCTGCTGGCCACCCTGGCGATCAAGGCGGTGATCGCCCTGCAGAAGGACGACCTGGACACCTGCGTGAGCCTGGCGCGGCGCATCGAGGCGCAGCTCGGCCAGCACACCGCCTTTCTCGAGGTGGCGATCCTCACGGTCGGCGCCCTGGCCCAGGTCATGCTCGGCCAGGCCGAGCCGGCGCGCCGCCTGCTGGCGCTGGCGCAGCAGCGCAACCATTTTCTCGAAGGCCGCTACCTGGACATGCAGCTGGCCAACGTGGAAATCCTGCTGTGCCTGGAGCAGGGACGGATCAAGCAGGCGCAGCTGCTGTTCGAGCAGCTGCGTGCGCGGGTGATGCCCTGGTTCGGCGAGAAGTCCCGCGCCCTGGCCCTGCCGACCATCACCGAGGCGCTGATCGCCTACCGCCAGGGGCGGCTTGCCGGGCTGCAGGAGCGTCTGCGCTGGGCCCTGGCCACGGTCGACGTGATCAACCCCATCGATCTCTACGCCCAGGCCATGCTCTGCCTGGCGCGGGTGCAGCGCATGCAGGACGCACCCAAGGAGGCGGCCGCGACCCTGGTGCTGATGCAGAACCTGGCGGCGCGCAACCATTCCTGGCGCTTCTACGTGCAGGCGGTGGGCGAGGAGATCGCCCTGATCCTGCAGGAGCCTGCGGCCGACCGCAGCAAGCGCGCCGAGCAGCGCCTGAAGGCGGTGGACTGGCACAAGCTGGCGGCGCACTACAAGCAGCGCAGCTTCAACCCGGTGCTCTGGGTGCTGGGCCTGACCCGCATTCGCCTGCAACAGGCGCGCGGCCATTACAGCGAGGCGCTGCACGAGATCACCCAGCTGCGCAGCCAGCTGCAGAGCGGCTGGCACGGCCTGCAGCGCCTGCGCCTGGACCTGCTGGCGGCGCTCAGCTACCAACGCCTGGGCTATCAGGAACGGGCACAGAGCCTGCTGGTGCAATGCCTGATCGGTGCCGAGCGGGAAGAGGCGCGCAGCCTGTTCGTCGAGGAAGGCGAGGCCATTCGCCTGCTGTTGCAGCAGCTGGAAGCTGCCGAGCGCCAGCCGGCGCTGCAGGGTTTCATCCGCAGCCTGCTGGCGATCTGGCCGGGGCAGGAGTCGCGCCAGGCCCTGGACGTGCTGGAGGAGGGGCTGACCGAGCGCGAGCGCGAAGTGGTCTGCCTGGCCGCCAAGGGCCTGTCCAACGACGAGATCGGCCAGCAGCTGTCGCTGGCCCTGGGTACCGTCAAATGGCACCTGCACAACATCTACGAAAAGCTCAAGGTGCGTAATCGCACCCAAGCCATCCGTCGCGCCCGTGAGCTGAGCCTACTCGAATCATGACCAGTCATAACCAGCCCCGCCTGCAGGCGTTTCCCCTGCTGCGCACCAAGCTCTATCCCGCCCACGGCGAAGGCGCACCGTTGCTGGAGCGCTCGGCGCTGCTCGAGCGTCTGCTGGCGGCGCGCGAACAACGCCTGTTGCTCCTCAGCGCGCCGGCCGGCTTCGGCAAGAGCACGGTGCTCAGCCAGTTGCGACGGCGTTTGCAGGCGCAGGGCGCGCGCCTCGCCTGGCTGTCGTGCGACGAGGCCGACAGCGAGCCGCCGCGTTTTCTGCAGTACCTGATCGCCTCCATCGAACTGGCCTGCCCGGGGTTCGGCAGCAGCGCCTCGGCGCTGCTGCAGGGCGACATCAGCTGGCCGCTGGAGGCGGTGATCGACGCCTTCATCGACGACCTCAAGGGCCTGCCGCACGCGCTCTACCTGATGCTCGACGACTTCCACCGCATCCGCCATCCGTCCCTCGGCCAGGGGGCGCGCTACCTGGTCGAGCGCCTGCCCAGGCACGTGCACCTGGTGGTCAGCACGCGCTACCAGCCGCGTTTTCTCGACGAGCCGCCGTCGCTCGGCGCCTGGGCCTTCTGGCTCAAGGCCGAGGACCTGCGCCTGAGCCGCGCTGAGACCGCCGCCTACTTCCGCGAAATCAAGCAGCTGGCGCTGGAGGAGGGCGAGCTCAACCAGCTCTATGCGCGTACCGAGGGCTGGATCACCGCGCTGCACCTGGCCGCGCTGGCCTTGCCGCGCCAGCAGGATCGCGCCGCCTTTCTCGCCGGGCTGTCCGGCGCCGAACGCGATATCGCCGACTACCTGGCCGAGGACGTGGTGGCCAGCCTGCCCGAGGCGCTGCAGCTGTTTCTCGATCAGACCTCGGTGCTCGACGAATTCAACGCCGAGCTGTGCAATGCCCTGACCGGCCGCCGCGACGGTCGCGACATGTTGCGTCGGCTGCAGGGCGAGCAACTGTTCGTGATCCCGCTGGACGAGCAGGGCGAGTGGTTCCGCTATCACCACCTGTTCGCCGAATTCCTCCAGGGCCGCCTGGCCAAGCGCGGCGATCCGGCCCACCTGCTGCACGCCGCGGCACGCTGGTGCGAGGGCCGCGACCTGGCCGACAAGTCGATCAAGTACGCCCTGCGCGCCCGCGACTACGCTTTCGCCGCCGAACTGCTGGAGCGCCAGGGCGCGCGGCTGATCGCCGGCAACCGGGTGTATGGCATCCTCGCCATCCTCAAGGACGTGCCGCCGGTGGTGATCGGCGAGCAGCCGGTGTTCCAGATCTTCTATGCCTGGCAGCTGGCCTTCGAGCAGAAGTTCGCCGAATCCGAGGCGCTGATCGAGGAGGTCAGCACGCGCCTGACCCAGGGGCGCGGCAAGGGCATGCACTTCGGCCTGATCGAGCTGCTGGCGGCGGCGCAGGTGCTCAAGGCACTGGTGCTGCTGTACCAGGACAAGTTGGAGGCCTGCCTCAAGGTGGCCGGGCACTGGCTGGCGCTGGTGCCGCAGAACCAGCCGGTGTTCCGCGCCAGCCTGGCCTGCGTGCAGGCCGCGGCGTTCGCCCTGCTCGGCGAATTCGGCGAGGCGGCCAAGGCCATCGCCGTGGCGCGGGAGAACCTGCGCCAGTGCGAGAGCGAATACCTGCACGTGATGGCCAGCCTGATCGAGGCGCTGATCTGCAAGGAATACGGCGAGCTGGAGCGCGGTCGCGCCCTGGCGGAAACCGCGCGGGCGCGGGTCGAGCAGGTGTTCGGCCGGCGCAGTCGGGTCGGCGGGCCGCTGGGTCTGGCCTACGCCGACCTGCTCTACGAACAGGATCGGCATGGCGCCATTCTCGCCGAGCTGCCGCTGGCCACCACCTGGCGCGACGTGGCCACGCCGGTGGAGCTGATCAGCCGCGGCAAGCTGGTGATGGCGCGCGCGCGGTTCTTCGCCGGCGAGGCCGAGCAGGGGCTGGCCGAGCTCGACGAGTGGCTGGCCGGCCTGCAGGGCCCGGGCTACGAGCGGGTATTCGCCTTGGGCATGGGCTGCAAGGTGCAGTTCCTGCTGTGGCTGCGCCGGCCCAACGAGGCGCAGCGCATCTACCTGCAGCTGGAGCGGCACCTGGCGGCGCTGCCCATCGAACGCTATGGCGATGCCCATACCGCCCTGGCCCTGAGCCAGGCGCGCCTGGCCCTGGCCGAGCGCCGGGTGGAAAAAGCCCAGGCCAGTCTGGAAGCCTGCCTGGCCAAGCAGGGCGCCGAGCACCAGCGCGACCGCCGGCTGCGTCTGGCCCTGTTACTTTCTGTGGCGTACTGGCGCAAAGGTAACAGCGAAAAAGCCTTCGCCTTGCTCCGCGCGACGCTGGAGGAGGCCTGGCAGTGCGGCTACCGCCGCCTGTTCCAGGACGATGCGCTGTGGCTGCTGCCGCTCTGGGACGCCTGGAGCAGCGCCGAACCCAAGCGCGCCGCGGCCTGGCAGGGGCTCGCCGAACTGCTCCGCGAGCAATGTCGGCGAATGGCCATAGATCCGGAAAGTTTCGAGGAAAATCAGGATGTTAGTCATCGCGAGCGGGAGATCCTGCGGCTGGTGGCGGCGGGCCTGTCGAACCGCGATATCGCCCAGGCGGTGCACCTGTCGGAGGCCACCATCAAGTGGCACCTGCACAACCTGTTTTCCAAGCTGGGGGTGCGCAGCCGCACCCAGGCGGTACTCAAGGGCAAGAGCCTGGGCCTGCTCAGCGAGGCCTGAGCTGTCCGGTGAGGAAAGTGAGCGGCCGTGCTCCATCCCTTGGATGGGCTGGCAGTCGGGGAGGGGGTTAGTAGCTTGTAGCCAGGTCGAGAAGCACGCTGCTTCGCGAATCCAAGCCTGGCGCGCTTAGGGAAGCAGCGGCAGGCCTGGTGATCGGCATGAGCCGATCCAGCTGCTTGCGACAGGGAGTCGCTGGCAGAGCCCCGGGGAACCCCCATTAGAACTGTGGAGATAACAACAATGATGACCCTGAAAAAAATCGCTCTTGCCGCCGCGATCATGGCCGTTCCGTTCATGGCTCAGGCCGACCTGAAGGCGCTGGACGACGCCGATCTGGCCGGTGTGACCGGTCAGGCCGGGATCAGCATCGCCGGTAACTTCGACGCCACCATCGGCTCCATCGTCTACACCGACACCGAAGCCGGCGTCACCGACGGCAGCAACAGCCTGACCCTGGAAACCGTCACCCTGTCCGGCTTCAACATCGACGAAAGCAACCCGCTGACCATCGACGTGGTCGACAGCAAGCTGGAAATCGGCCTGCCGGGCATCAACGGCGGTGTGTCGGTGGCCGCGGTGAAGATCGGTGCCAACAGCATCGGCGGTCTGGCCATCAACGGCCTGGACATGGCCGGCTCCACCGTCAAGGTCTGGGGTCATTGATCCTCGTTTGACCCGATCCACAGGAGCCCTGTCGCCAGGCGCGGCGGGGCTTCCTGCTTCGTTGTACGCAGTCGCGGATTGACCAATGATCGAGATTCTCGTGGGCAGCCTGATCGGTTTGTACGGTTTTACCGAGGCGGTCGACACCAAGCCGCAACCTGCCGGAGTCGTGAATATCAGCCAGCCGCTGGTGCCCAATGGCCCGTTGCGCGAGTCGGTGGTGCTGGAGCCGATGAGCCAACTGCAGTTTCGCAACGTGATCCGCCAGGCTTACGACTACAGCTGCGGCTCCGCGGCGCTGACCACCCTGCTCGACTACTACCTGGGGCGCAATCTGGAAGAGCGCCAGGTAATGGAAGGGCTGCTGCATTTCGGCGAGGCGGAGAAGATCGTCGAGCGTCGCGGCTTCTCGCTGCTCGACATGAAGCGCTTCGTCACCGCGCTGGGCTACAAGAGCGGCGGCTTTCGCGCCGACTTCGCCGACCTCGAGCAGCTCGAGCACCCGGCCATCGTGCCGATCGAGTATGCCGGCTTCAAGCATTTCGTGGTGGTGCGCGACGTCTACAACGAGCACGTCTTCGTCGCCGATCCGGCGCTGGGCAATATCAGCTTCACCCGCGTGCGCTTCGAGCAGATCTGGGATCAGAACGTACTGTTCGTGATCTTTCCCAGCGGCAACGAGCCGGCCAATGCCATGGCCCTGACCGACCGCGATCTGCGCATCATCGACGACCGCTCCATCAGTCTGCTGGCCTTCCGCGAGTTTCCGCAGATGGCCAAGTTCACCTCCAATCAGGCCGATCAGCTGGGATCGGGGGGCGACATTCAATACATTCGCCGCAAGTGATTCACCCGGCATAACAATAACGACCTGGGGATAGCGTCATGGGAGTTTGGGGGTACGCAGGGCTGGCCGCGCTGGCGCTGGCCATGGCGCAGCCGGCCTGCGCCGAAGAGGCGACGGTCGACGAGGCGCGCGAGGCGCTGACCAAGAAGGAAGACGACGCCGACAGCGCCAAGGCGCTGGAAGAGGTGTTCCAGGCCGCCGAGAAGAGCTACACCCTGCTCAAGAAGGGCGAACGCACCCTGACCTACGGCTTCGACTACTCGCTGCTGCGCGATACCCAGATCCAGACCGTGCGCACCGGCAGCAACGTGTTCAGCGTGATCGGCCAGAGCGAGGCGCAGCACACCTTCACCAACTCCTTCACCTTCGACTACGGGGTGTGGGACAACCTGACCTTCAGCATGCGCGTGCCGTTCCTGGCCAAGTACGACACCGAGCGCGACCTCAGCACCTACAGCCTCGGCGACGTCTCCGCCAGCCTGCGCTGGCAGCCCTGGTCGTCGGCGCGCGGGCGGCCGGTCACCACGCTGTTCGCCACCCTCGGCCTGCCCACCGGCGACAGCCCTTACGACGTCAGCCTGGACAACGGCCTGTCCAGCGGCAACGGCTATTACAGCCTGGGCGTCGGCGCCAACCTGTCCTACGTGATCGACCCGGTCGTGCTGTTCGGCTCTCTGGGTTACACCTACAACCTGCCGATCCGCGACGCCGACCAGGTGCGCGCCGGCCGCCTGCTGGAAGAGGTCGACCCGGGCTCGAGCCTGTCGCTGAGCATGGGCTTCGCCTACGCGCTGTCCTACGACGTGTCGCTGGCCACCTCGTTCCAGATGGCGCACAACCTGGCGCCGAAGTTCAAGTTCAGCGACGCCAGCTTCGAAGGCAGCGAGCAGACCAGCGCGGTGATGAACTTCTCCCTCGGCCTGCGCACCTCGCCGAACCATATCGTCAACGTCAACGCCGGCTTCGGCATGACCGAAGATTCGCCCGATGTCCTGCTCGGCGTCTCCATGCCCCTGGACATCAAGGGCCTCAAGGCCGAATAAGCAGCGAGCGAAGCCGATATGACCCATCTTGCGACGCTGCAGGCCGTGCTGCTGGTCGGCCTGAGCGCGGGCTGCGCCCTGCAGGCCCAGGCCCAGCTGGCCAATAACCTGACCATCGGCAATCCCAAGGCCATGGCCATGGGCAACGCGGTGACCGCCGATTCCACCGGCATCGACGCCGTGCACTACAACCCGGCCGCTCTGAGCAAGCTCAAGGGCCGGCAGACCACGGTCAAGCTGCTCAGCGGGGTGATGGACATCCGCGCCGAATTCGAGGCCAAGGAAGACTACGGCTTCATGGGCTTCGACGACGACCCGTTCAAGAACTCCAGCAGCCGCACCCTGACGCCGACCATGTACCTGCCCGGCGTCGGCGGCATGACCGAGCTGCCGGTGCTGGTGGCACCGCTGGCGGGGCTGTCGATCAACCCGCCGGGCTCGAAGTTCACCTTCGCCACCAACGTCTACGCGCCGATGGCGCTGGGCTACTCGCGCGATTCGGACAGCGACCCGGGGCGCTTCCAGGGGCGCCAGGTATCGCTGCAGCGCATCACCTACTTCTCCCCCTCGCTGGCCTATCAGGTCAACGATGAACTCTCCGTGGGGCTGTCCGTGGGCTTCTCGCACCAGGCCGTGGCGCTCAACCAGGATTTTCGCAACCCCGGCATGCTCACCGGCCTGACCCGCATCCTCAACGAGGCGCTGTGCCTGCCCGGTCTGGAGGAGATCCTCGGGCCCTTCATCAACGTCTGTAGCGGCAAGATCGGCCCCTTCGACTCGCTGGCCAACCTCGATCTGGACCTGCAGCAGAGCCTGTCGCCGACCTACAACCTGGGCATCCTCTGGGAGCCCACCGACTGGTTCGCCTGGGGCGCCACCTACCAGAGCGAGGCGCGGATGAACCTGCAGGGCAAGTACCGCATCGACTACACGGACGACTGGGCCGGGTTCTGGTCGGGGCTGCAGGGCTCGCTGTTCGGCCAGGTGCTCAGCCCGCTGTTTCCCTACGGCGCGGACGAGGAGAGCGGCAATGCCTCGCTCAAGCTGACCTACCCGGATGCCTTCAGCACCGGCATCAAGCTGCGCCCGCTGGACAAGTGGCAGTTCAACCTCGACCTGCGCTGGGTCGGTTACAGCGACTGGAACAACTTCGAGATCGAGTTCGACCGCGAACTGGACCTGCTGCGCATCGCCAAGACCTTCGGCGGCGGCAACGCCACCGATCGCAGCATCATCCTCGACCGCGGCTACCGCGACACCTGGAGCTGGGGCGTGGGCGTGCAGTACGAGGTCAACGACCGCCTGGCTCTGCGCGCCGGTTACGAATACCGCCCCTCGGCCATCCCCAAGGACAAGGCCGACGTGCTGGCGCCGGTGGGCGACGGCGATCTCTACGGCCTGGGCCTGGGCTACCGCTGGGACAAGGACAGCAACATCGACATCGGTTTCAACTACTTCGTCTCCAAGCAGAACATTCCCGCCGGCAGCAGCTGCAACCTCAGCTGCGAGGGCCTGGACAACCTGGTCTACAACCCCTATGCCGGGCTCAATGTCGAAACCACGGTCAAGGCCTATATCTTCTCCATGACCTACACCTCGAGGTTCTGAGGCGATGCGCAGTCTGTTGTTCGTCCTGATGCTGCTGCCGCTGATGCATGCCGCTGCCAGCAGCCGCTACCTGACCTGGGTCGACGACCTCGGTCGGGTGCACAACACCTTCGTCGATACCCGCTTCGCCGAGCAGCAGCGCCTGGCCCAGCGCCGCGCGCAGCAGAGCGATCAGGCCCGCCTCGGCGACGGCGGCGCCTGGCCGGGCAGTGCGCCGAGCACCGGCGAGAGCAAGCGCCGCTATTTCACCTGGGTCGACGGCAGCGGCCAGCTGCAGAACAGTTTCTATGCCGGCGAGCAGGTCGCAGGCGTGGCCCGCCGCGACCGCCTGCTGGCCAGCGGCGAGCGGGCAGGGGACTACATCGATTCGGCGGTGCTGGAGGGGCGCGGCTTCGTTCGCGACGGCGACGACAGCCCCTATTACACCTGGGTCGACGATCAGGGGCGGATGCACAACTCGCCGGTCGCCGCCGGCCAGCGAGGTGCCCGTGGCAGCGAACAAAGCGCGTCGGTGCGCTATAGCGAGGGCCGGCAGATCGAGTTCGAGCGCGGCCAGCCGGCCCTGCCGCTGCTCGACGGCCAGCCGACCGCGGCCATGCAGGCGCTGCTGGCCGGCAGCCAGAGCCGAGGCGACGGCCTCTACGGCGAATTGCTGACACGCTGCTGCGGCCAGCTGCGCGACAGCGATTTCACCGCGCTGTCCGCCGACGAGCCGCGCTACGAGGAGCTCGACCGCTTCTCGCCCAGCTTCGAGTTCCCCATGGGCCGCAGCTACTACGCGGCGCTGAAGCTGCCGGCATCGCGCCAGACCTACGGCCTGCGCGTGCGCAGTTTCGCCAATCGCCAGGTGGTCTACCCCTCGTTGCTGTTTCTCGACGAGGCCAAGCGGCCGACGCGCCTGGTCAGCGACGCGGTGTACCAGCTGCACCCGGAAACCTGGTATCGCTACGCCTTTATCGAAGGCACGGTGCAGGTGCGCGCCGAGCGCGGCGAGCGCTACGTGCTGCTGCTCACCACCGACGAGGATCGCAGCCTGCAGACCCTCGACAACAAGCCGTTCAAGCGTCCGCTGCAGGAGCTGGCGACCGATGCGGCGGGCATGCAGCGCCATGCCCATGCCGACGAGGGGGCCTTCGAACTAGCGATCGTGCGGTAGGTTGGGTTGAGGCGCGCAGCGCCGAAGCCCAACGGAGGATGCTGGGCGCAGCGCCGAAGTCTGGCCGGGCGTCGGCGATTGATGGTCGCGGTGCTTCGCTGCGCCTAGCGCCAACCTACAAATGAAAGGGCCCGGTCATTTGACCGGGCCCTTTCATCGTCTCGGCGCCGTCAGGCGTTCTGCTGGACGTGGCCGAACAGCTGCTGGGAGAAACGCACGCGTTCCTCCGGGCTTTCCTGGATGCCTTTCTTCTTCAGCTCTTCCAGGCGTGCCTCGACGGCGTGGGCGCGGTGGGTCAGGCCGCAGTCGTTGGCGATCTGGATGTTCAGACCGGGGCGGGCGTTGAGCTCGAGGATCAGCGGGCCCTTGTCCTGGTCCAGCACCATGTCCACGCCGATGTAGCCCAGGCCGCACAGCTCGTAGCAGCCGGCGGCCAGCTTCATGAAGCCGTCCCAGTTCGGCAGTTGCACGCCGTCCACCGCGTTGGTGGTGTCCGGGTGCTTGCTGATCTTGTTGTTCAGCCAGGTGCCGCGCAGGGTCACGCCGGTGGCCAGGTCGACGCCGACGCCGATGGCGCCCTGGTGCAGGTTGGCCTTGCCGTTGGACTGACGGGTCGGCAGGCGCAGCATGGCCATCACCGGATAACCCATGAGCACGATGATGCGGATGTCCGGCACGCCTTCGTAGCTGATGCTCTTGAAGATGGTGTCCGGGGTCACCCGGTACTCGATCAGCGCGCGGTCGCGGTGGCCGCCCAGCGAGTAGAGGCCGGAAAGGATGTTGGAGATCTGCTGCTCCAGCTCCTCGTGGCTGACGATCTTGCCGGACACCGTCTTGAAGCGCTCCTCGAAGCGGTCGGCGATCACCAGGATGCCGTCGCCGCCGGCGCCTTGCGCCGGCTTGATGACGAAGTCGGTGCGCCCGGCGATGATCTCGTCGAGCTTGTCGATGCCTTTCTCGGTGTCGATGATGCCGTACAGCTCGGGCACGTCGATGCCGGCCTCGATGGCCCGCTCCTTGGTGATGATCTTGTCGTCGACTATGGGGTAGAGGTGCCGTTTGTTGTACTTCAGCACGTAGTCCGCATTGCGTCGGTTGATGCCCATGATGCCCTTGGCTTCAAGGGCCTTCCACGTCTTGATCAGGCCGAACATGGCGTTAGTCCTTGAGGAAGGCTTTGAAGCGGAACAGTTCGGTCAGGCGGTAGCCGCGGTAACGACCCATCGCCAGCATAAAGCCCACCAGGATCATCAGCACCGCCGGGAAGGTGAACACGAAGTACACCAGCTCCGGCACGCTCATCAGCAGGTGCGCCAGGGTGGCGGCGACCAGGGTGCCGATGGCGACCTTGAAGGCATGGCTGCCGCCGCGCTCTTCCCAGGTGATCGACAGACGCTCGATGGTCATGGTCAGAATCACCATGGGGAACAGCGCCACCGACAGACCGCGCTCCAGGCCCAGCTTGTGGCTGAACAGGCTGATGGCGGCGATCAGCACCACGACGAAGGTCAGTACCACCGACAGGCGCGGCAGCATCTGCAGCTTGAGGTGCTCCAGGTAGGAGCGCAGCGACAGGCCGAGTGCGGTGATCACGGTGAACAGGAAGATGCCGAAGCCCAGCTGGGTCTCGCGGAAGGCCAGGGCGATCAGCACCGGGGTGAAGGTGCCGAGGGTCTGCAGGCCGCCGAGGTTGCGCAGGATCAGGATCACCAGCACGCCGATGGGGATGACGATCATGATCTGGAAGGTCTGCTGGGTCGACAGCGGCAGGCCGTACAGCGAGTACTCGAGGAAGTCGGCGTCGGTGGTTTCGTCGGTCAGCTTGGCCAGGCGAATGGCGTTCATCTCGCTGTTGTTCAGGCTGAAGCTGACTTGCGCCTGCTTGCCGCCCTCCAGGCTGACCAGGTCGCCATCGCCGATCCACCACACCAGACGGTCGGCCGGCAGACCCTGTTCGCCGCTTTCCGGGTTGAAGTACAGCCACTTCTCGCCGTTGAAGCTGCGCAGCCAGAGTTCCGGCGACTGGCTGGTCTCGGCTTGCAGGCGAATGGTGTGCACGCGCTCCATCGGCACGTGGGCGATGGACAGCAGCAGGTCGATCACCTTGGCCTTGTTGGCCGTGGAGGCGTCGCCGCCGAGCAGCAGCTTGACGTTGTCGTCATTGGCGTTGTTGACCCGCTTGATGGTCTCGCTGATGAAGGTTTCGACGTCGGCCGAGTGCTGGCGGATGGGCGCGAGCAGGGCGTCGGCGGCGATCTTCTCCGCACCTTCGACCGGGATGCTGTCGCGGAAGATCGGCCCCTTGGCCGGCGTCTGTTCGCCGCTGTAGCGCTTGGTCAGCACCAGGCGGTAGTAGAGGGTCTGCTTGCCGCTGGCGCGACGGGCCGACCAGGTGACGCGGCGGTTGCCGTCGGCACGGTTGACGCTGACGCCATAGTTGTTGGAGATGAAGCTCTCGTTGAGGCTGACGTAGTCCTGGTTCAGCGGCGGCACGTACATCTGCAGCTTGACCGGCTCGCGCGGGCTGGCCTGGAACTCGACCTTGGCGTCGATGTTCCACAGGTCGTCGGTCTCGTCTTCGGTCACCGGAATGCCGAGGATGAAAATTTGGTATGCCGTAATCAGAACGCCCAGGGCCACCAGCAAGGTGATCAGGACTTTCAGATGCAGGTTCAGAGAGCGCATGGGGAGTTACTCGCCAGGGGTTGCGTCAGAGTCGCAGCCGGGTTTGCCGGCGGCGTATTTAAGGCTTGGATCGACCAGGGCTTCGAAGTGCTTGAGCGCTTCGGAGCCGATCAGCAGCGGGTATTGGAATGCACTACGGTCGGTCAAGTTCACTTCGATGGTGCGCAGGGCCTGACCCATGCACAGCTGCAGCTCGATCACCGGGCGCGCCGTGTAGGTCTTGCCTTCATCCGGGTCGTAGTCGCCGGCGCGGCGCTTGATCTTGCTGATCCGTGCCAGCGGGCGTTCGATGGTCTGCTCCTGGCCGCCGTCGATGGCCAGGACGAAACGCACCCAAGTCTCGCCGTCGCGCTTGAAGCGTTTGATGTCGCGGGCGCTGAGCGAGGCGGTCTTGGCGCCGGTATCGAGTTTGGCGGCGACTTCCAGGTCGAAGTCGAGCACGCGGGTGTATTCGTTGAGGCCATAGACGGTTTTGCCCACCGCGAGACTCGGGCAGGACAGGGCCAGCAGGCAAAGCAACAAGGCGAAGGGCTTGAGTGTCATAAGTCCTTGAAGGGAATGTTGCCAGGGGCGTGTGGGCGACTGGCGGCGGATAACCGGCGCGTTTGCTTGCCAGGAGTCTAGCAGGCATGGCCGGGCGCAAGGCCCGGTCTGAGCGGGCGCCATTCTAGCATGGGGTTTTTCCGTGCTGACAGACGCTTATGTAGCTTTCTGCAAGTAAGGTCGGCGGTTGGCTGGCGGAGTGGCCTGCTACAGATTGTCGACAATGACTAATTTTTCTTTGACAAGAACCGGTCGTAAGCTTATTTTTTCGCCATTGCATAGCCATGGTGTCGACAATCATGTTGATCGATTCAACGCTCACCGCTGCGCCCCAGGCCGATTCGGAGACGCTTTCCGAGCACGTCTTTCGCCTGATCCAGGCCGCCATCGTCAAAGGCGAGATCGCCCCCGGCAGCAAGATCTCCGAGCCCGAGCTGGCGCGCACCTACGGCATCAGTCGCGGGCCGCTGCGCGAAGCGATCCACCGTCTGGAAGGGCAAAAGCTGCTGGTGCGCGTGCCCCATGTCGGCGCGCGAGTGGTTTCGCTGTCGCACGCCGAGCTGATCGAGCTGTACGAGATCCGCGAATCCCTGGAAGGCATGGCCTGTCGCCTGGCCGCTGAGCGCATGAGCCAGGGCGAGATCGACGAGCTGCGCCGGGTGCTGGACACCCACGAACGCGACGAGGCCTTTCAGGCCGGCCGGGGTTACTACCAGCAGGAAGGCGATTTCGATTTCCACTACCGGATCATCCAGGGCAGCGGCAACGAGACCCTGGCCAAGATGCTCTGCGGCGAGCTGTATCAGCTGGTGCGCATGTATCGCCTGCAGTTCTCCTCGGTGCCGAACCGGCCGCGCCAGGCGTTCGCCGAACACCACCGCATTCTCGATGCCATCGCCGAGCGTGACGGCGAGCTGGCCGAACTCCTGATGCGCCGCCATATCGGCGCCTCCAAACGCAATATCGAGCGCCATTATCTGGATGCTCAGTCCAAGACAGCCAAGAAACGAGGTGAGTCATGAGTCAGCTTTCCCCCGGCCAGCGTTTTCGCCAGGCCCTCGCCATCGAGACGCCATTGCAGGTGATCGGCGCAATCAACGCCAACCATGCGCTGCTGGCCAAGCGCGCCGGTTTCCGCGCCCTTTACCTGTCCGGTGGCGGCGTCGCGGCCGGCTCCCTGGGCCTGCCGGATCTGGGCATCAACACCCTCGATGACGTGCTCACCGACGTGCGCCGCATCACCGACGTGTGCGACCTGCCGCTGCTGGTGGATATCGACACCGGCTTCGGCCCTTCGGCCTTCAATATCGAGCGCACCATCAAGAGCCTGATCAAGGCCGGCGCCGCCGCCGCCCATATCGAGGACCAGGTCGGCGCCAAGCGCTGCGGCCACCGTCCGGGCAAGGAAATCGTCTCCTGCGAGGAAATGGTCGACCGCGTGCGCGCCGCCGCCGACGCCAAGACCGATCCGGATTTCTTCCTGATCGCCCGTACCGACGCGATCCAGGCCGAGGGCGTGGACGCCGCCATCGAGCGCTGCCAGGCCTACGTCGAGGCCGGCGCCGACGGCATCTTCGCCGAGGCCGCCTATGACCTGCCGACCTACAAGCGCTTCGTCGAGGCCCTGAACGTCCCGGTGCTGGCCAACATCACCGAATTCGGCGCCACCCCGCTGTTTTCCCGCGACGAGCTGGCTTCGGTCGGCGTGGCCATCCAGCTCTACCCGCTGTCGGCCTTCCGTGCCGCCAACAAGGCGGCAGAAGCGGTCTACACCTCGATCCGCCAGAACGGCCACCAGAAGGACGTGATCGAGCTGATGCAGACCCGCGCCGAACTCTATGACCGCATCGGCTACCACGCCTTCGAGCAGAAGCTCGACGCGCTGTTCGCCGCGAAAAAATAACAATGCATCAACCGGATTCGAGGAGATAAGAGATGAGCGCCGAAACCACTGCCGGCTTCAAACCGAAGAAATCGGTCGCCCTGAGCGGCACCGCCGCCGGCAACACCGCCCTGTGCACCGTCGGCCGCACCGGCAACGACCTGCACTACCGCGGCTATGACGTGCTCGACTTCGCCAACCGCTGCGAGTTCGAGGAAATCGCTCACCTGCTGGTGCATGGCAAGCTGCCCAATGTCGCCGAACTGGCCGGCTACAAGGCCAAGCTCAAGGCCCTGCGCGGCCTGCCGGCCGGCGTCAAGGCCGCCCTGGAGACCCTGCCGCCGTCCGCCCACCCGATGGACGTGATGCGCACCGCGGTGTCCGTGCTCGGCTGCCTGCAGCCGGAGAAGGACGACCACAACCACCCGGGCGCGCGCGATATCGCCGACAAGCTGATGGCGTCCCTCGGGTCCGCATTGCTGTACTGGTACCACTACAGCCACAACGGCAAGCGCATCGAGGTGGAAACCGACGACGACTCCATCGGCGGCCACTTCCTCCACCTGCTGCACGGCGAAAAGCCTCGTGATTCCTGGGTGCGCGCCATGCACACCTCGCTCAACCTGTACGCCGAGCACGAATTCAACGCCTCGACCTTCACCTCGCGGGTGATCGCCGGCACCGGCTCCGACATGTTCAGCTGCATCGCCGGCGCCATCGGCGCGCTGCGCGGGCCCAAGCACGGCGGCGCCAACGAGGTGGCCTTCGAGATCCAGAAGCGCTACGACAACCCGACTGATGCCGAGGCCGATATCCGCGCCCGCGTCGAGCGCAAGGAAGTGGTGATCGGCTTCGGTCACCCGGTCTACACCGTCAGCGACCCGCGCAACAAGGTGATCAAGGAAGTGGCCCGCGAGCTGTCGGTGGAGCAGGGCAACACCAAGATGTTCGACATCGCCGAGCGCCTGGAAAGCGTGATGTGGGAAATCAAGAAGATGTTCCCCAACCTCGACTGGTTCAGCGCCGTGAGCTACCACATGATGGGCGTGCCCACCGCCATGTTCACCCCGCTGTTCGTCATCGCCCGCACCGCCGGCTGGTCCGCGCACGTCATCGAGCAGCGCATCGACGGCAAGATCATCCGCCCGAGCGCCAACTACACGGGCCCCGAAGACCTGAAGTTCGTGCCGCTCAAGGAGCGCAAGTGATGAACACTCAATACCGTAAAAGCCTGCCCGGCACCGCGCTGGATTACTTCGACGCCCGCGAGGCGGTCGAGGCGATCCAGGTCGGTGCCTGGGACAAGCTCCCCTACACCTCGCGCGTGCTCGCCGAGCAGCTGGTGCGCCGCTGCGATCCGCAGGAACTGACCGCCGCGCTGGAGCAGCTGGTCCATCGCAAGCGCGACCTGGATTTTCCCTGGTACCCGGCGCGGGTGGTCTGCCACGACATCCTCGGCCAGACCGCACTGGTCGACCTGGCCGGCCTGCGCGACGCCATCGCCGAGCAGGGCGGCGATCCGTCCAAGGTCAATCCGGTGGTGCCGACCCAGTTGATCGTCGACCATTCGCTGGCCGTCGAGGCGCCGGGCTTCGACCCGGATGCCTTCGAGAAGAATCGCGCCATCGAGGACCGGCGCAACGAGGACCGCTTCCACTTTATCGACTGGACCAAGACCGCGTTCAAGAACGTCGACGTGATCCCGGCCGGCAACGGCATCATGCACCAGATCAACCTGGAGAAGATGAGCCCGGTGATCCAGGCGCGCGGCGGCGTGGCCTTCCCCGACACCTGCGTCGGCACCGACTCGCACACCCCGCACGTCGATGCCCTGGGCGTGATCGCCATCGGCGTCGGCGGCCTGGAAGCCGAGACGGTGATGCTCGGCCATCCGTCGATGATGCGCCTGCCCGACATCGTCGGCGTCGAGCTGACCGGCAAACGTCAGCCCGGCATCACCGCCACCGACATCGTCCTGGCCATCACCGAGTTCCTGCGCAAGGAGCGCGTGGTCGGTGCCTGGGTCGAGTTCTTCGGCGAGGGCGCCGACAGCCTGACCATCGGCGACCGCGCCACCATCTCCAACATGTGCCCGGAATACGGCGCCACCGCCTCGATGTTCTATATCGACGGCCAGACCATCGACTACCTCAAGCTCACCGGCCGCGAGCCGGAGCAGGTGGCACTGGTGGAGAACTACGCCAAGACCCTCGGCCTGTGGAGCGATGCGCTGAAGACCGCCGAGTACGAGCGTGTGCTGCGCTTCGACCTGGGCAGCGTGGTGCGCAACATGGCTGGCCCGAGCAATCCGCATCGCCGCCTGCCCACTTCGGCGCTGGCCGAGCGCGGCATCGCCGACGAGACCAAGCTGCAAGCCGGCAAGGGCGAAGAAGCCCAGGGCCTGATGCCTGACGGCGCGGTGATCATCGCCGCCATCACCAGCTGCACCAACACCTCCAATCCGCGCAACGTCATCGCCGCCGGCCTGGTGGCGAAGAAGGCCAACGCCCTGGGCCTGGTGCGCAAGCCCTGGGTCAAGACTTCATTCGCGCCGGGTTCGAAAGTCGCCAAGCTGTACCTGGAGGAGGCCGGCCTGCTGCCGGAGCTGGAGAAACTCGGTTTCGGCATCGTCGCCTACGCCTGCACCACCTGCAACGGCATGTCCGGCGCGCTGGAACCAAAGATCCAGAAGGAAATCATCGACCGCGACCTGTACGCCACCGCCGTGCTCTCGGGTAACCGCAACTTCGACGGCCGTATCCACCCCTACGCCAAGCAGGCCTTCCTGGCCTCGCCGCCGCTGGTGGTGGCCTATGCGATCGCCGGCACCGTGCGCTTCGATATCGAGCAGGATGCGCTGGGCACCGATGCCCAGGGTAATCCCATCACCCTCAAGGACCTGTGGCCGAGCGACGAGGAGATCGACGCCATAGTCGCGGCGAGCGTGAAGCCCGAGCAGTTCAAGCAGATCTATATCCCGATGTTCGACCTCGGGACGGTGAAGGAAGCCGACAGCCCGCTGTACGACTGGCGGCCGATGTCCACCTATATCCGCCGCCCGCCTTACTGGGAAGGCGCGCTGGCCGGCGAGCGCACGCTCAAGGGCATGCGTCCGCTGGCGATCCTGCCGGACAACATCACCACCGACCATCTGTCGCCGTCCAACGCCATCCTGGCGGACTCGGCCGCCGGCGAGTACCTGGCGAAGATGGGCCTGCCGGAGGAGGACTTCAACTCCTATGCCACCCACCGGGGCGATCACCTGACCGCGCAGCGCGCCACCTTCGCCAACCCGCAGCTGGTCAATGAAATGGCCGTGGTCGATGGCCAGGTGAAGAAGGGCTCGCTGGCTCGCGTCGAGCCGGAAGGCAAGGTGATGCGCATGTGGGAGGCCATCGAAACCTACATGAACCGCAAGCAGAACCTGATCATCGTCGCCGGCGCCGACTACGGCCAGGGTTCGTCCCGCGACTGGGCGGCCAAGGGTGTGCGCCTGGCGGGTGTCGAGGTGATAGTCGCCGAGGGCTTCGAGCGCATCCACCGCACCAACCTGGTGGGCATGGGCGTGCTGCCGGTGGAGTTCAAGCCGGGTACCACCCGCCTGACCCTGGGCCTGGATGGCACCGAGACCTACGACATCGAGGGCGAGATTTCGCCGCGCTGCGACCTGACCCTGGTGGTCAATCGCCGCAACGGCGAGGTGGTCAAGGTACCGGTGACCTGCCGCCTGGACACCGCTGCCGACGTCAGCGTGTACAAGGCCGGTGGCGTGCTGCAGCGCTTCGCCAAGGACTTCCTCGAAGGCGCGGTCGCCTGATTTCGTAGGGTGGATGGCGCTTTTCCATCCACCGTGGCTGGTTCCACGGTGGATCGGTGAGGCGTGATCCACCCTAGGATTCATTTATCTTCCAGCCAGGACTCACCTATGGCTCATCAACCCCAGATCAAGATTCCTGCCACCTATATCCGTGGCGGTACCAGCAAGGGCGTGTTCTTCCGCCTGCAGGATCTGCCCGAGCGCTGCCAGGTGCCGGGCGCGGCGCGCGATGCGTTGTTCATGCGCGTGATCGGCAGCCCCGACCCGTACAGCGCGCATATCGACGGCATGGGCGGCGCGACCTCGAGCACCTCCAAGTGCGTGATCCTGTCGAAAAGCAGCCAGCCCGAGCACGACGTCGACTACCTCTACGGCCAGGTTTCCATCGACAAGGCCTTCGTCGACTGGAGCGGCAACTGCGGCAACCTGTCCACCGCGGCCGGTGCCTTTGCCATCCATGCCGGCCTGGTCGATCCGACGCGGATTCCCGACAACGGCACCTGCGTGGTGCGTATCTGGCAGGCCAATATCCACAAGACCATCATCGCCCATGTGCCGATCAGCAATGGCCAGGTGCAGGAAACCGGCGACTTCGAGCTGGACGGGGTGACCTTCCCCGCGGCGGAGATCGTGCTGGAGTTCCTCGCCCCGTCCGACGATGGCGAGGAGGGCGGCTCGATGTTCCCCACCGGCAATCTGGTCGATGACCTCGAAGTGCCCGGCGTCGGTACCTTCAAGGCGACCATGATCACCGCCGGCATCCCGACCGTGTTCGTCAATGCCGAGGACATCGGCTACCAGGGCACCGAACTGCGCGAAGCCATCAACGGCGATCCCGCGCAACTGGCGCGTTTCGAGCAAATCCGCGTGGCCGGCGCGCTGCGCATGGGCCTGATCAAGAAGGCGGAAGAAGCGGCTACCCGCCAGCACACGCCGAAGATCGCCTTCGTTTCCCCGCCGAAGAGTTACAAGGCCTCCAGTGGCAAGCAGATAGAGGCTGGCGAGGTCGATCTGCTGGTGCGTGCGCTGTCCATGGGCAAGCTGCACCACGCCATGATGGGCACCTGCGCAGTGGCCATCGGCACGGCCGCGGCGATTCCCGGCACCCTGGTCAACCTGGCGGCCGGCGGCGGCGAGCGCGAGGCGGTGCGGTTCGGCCATCCGTCCGGCACCTTGCGCGTCGGCGCCCAGGCGAAGCGGGTCGACGGCCAGTGGACGGTGACCAAGGCCATCATGAGTCGCAGTGCGCGCATCCTCATGGAAGGCTGGGTACGGGTGCCGGGCGACAGTTTCTGATGGCGAAAACTGGAAAAGGCTCGAAATTGCGAGCCTTTTTCTTTTTGAAACAGCTGGTTGTGGCGATTACTTGAGCCGGCGCTCAACACCTTTTTCCACCAGGATCTTGGCCGAGATTTCCTCCACCGAGAAATGCGTGGAGTTGATATAGGCGATGTTCTCGCGGCGGAACAGGTTCTCCACCTCGCGCACCTCGAACTCGCACTGGGCGAAGCTGGCGTAGCGGCTGTTGGGCTTGCGCTCGTGGCGGATGGCGGTGAGCCGGTCGGGGTCGATGGTCAGGCCGAACAGCTTGTTCTTGTACGGCTTTAGCGCGGCCGGCAGTTGCAGGCGCTCCATGTCGTCCTCGGTCAGCGGGTAGTTGGCGGCGCGAATGCCGTACTGCATGGCCATATAAAGGCAGGTGGGGGTCTTGCCGCAGCGCGATACGCCGACCAGGATCAGGTCGGCCTTGTCGTAGTAGTGGGTGCGTGCGCCGTCGTCGTTGTCCAGGGCGAAGTTCACCGCCTCGATGCGCTCCATGTAGTTGGAGTTCTGCCCGATGGAGTGGGACTTGCCCACCGAGTAGGAGGAGTGCGAGGTCAGTTCCTGCTCCAGCGGCGCGAGGAAGGTGGAGAAGATGTCGATCATGAATCCGTTGGCGGTGGCCAGTACGTCGCGGATGTCCTGGTTGACGATGGTGTCGAAGATGATCGGGCGTGCGCCGTCCCTTTCGGCAGCCAGATCGATTTGTTGTACCATGGCGCGCGCTTTATCGACGCTGTCGATATAGGGACGCGTCAGTTTGGTGAACTGAATATTCTCGAACTGCGCGAGCAGGCTCTGGCCCAGGGTTTCGGCGGTGATGCCGGTGCCATCGGAGATAAAGAAAGCGGTTCGTTTCATTTGCGCCAAAGGCCTTAAGCTGAGTTCGATTCTTGGCTATCATAGGCCGCGTTTTTCGCCGGCCCCACCGGGTTCGGCATTGTTACTTATACAAGGGCCAGGCCACAATCTCGCGATCTTGAGTTCGCCGGACCTTCCAGAGCCCCCTGAGCTTTTCCAACACCGTTAGTGGAGAGATCACCTTGGTAGAGTACGTAGTTTCCCTCGATAAGCTCGGCAATCACGATGTTGAGCATGTGGGGGGCAAGAACGCATCCCTCGGCGAGATGATCAGCAACCTGGCTGGTGCCGGTGTCTCGGTTCCCGGCGGTTTCGCCACTACGGCTCAGGCCTACCGCGACTTTCTCGAGCAGAGCGGCCTGAACGCGCAGATCCACGCGGCCCTCGATGCCCTCGACGTCGACGACGTCAACGCCCTGGCCAAGACCGGTGCGCAGATTCGCCAGTGGGTGATGGACGCCGAGTTCCCGGCCGAACTGGACAAGCAGATCCGTGATGCCTTCGCCACCATGAGCGCCGGCAACGACAATATGGCCGTGGCCGTGCGTTCCTCCGCCACCGCCGAAGACCTGCCGGACGCCTCCTTCGCCGGCCAGCAGGAGACCTTCCTCAACATCCGCGGCGTGGACAACGTGATCCGCGCGGCCAAGGAAGTCTTCGCCTCCCTGTTCAACGACCGCGCCATCGCCTACCGCGTGCACCAGGGCTTCGACCACAAGCTGGTCGCCCTGTCCGCCGGCGTACAGCGCATGGTGCGCTCGGAAACCGGCACTGCCGGCGTGATGTTCACCCTCGACACCGAATCCGGCTTCCGTGACGTGGTCTTCATCACCGGCGCTTACGGCCTGGGCGAGACCGTGGTGCAGGGCGCGGTCAACCCCGACGAGTTCTACGTGCACAAGCCGACCCTGGAAGCCGGCCGCCCGGCGATCCTGCGTCGCAACCTGGGCAGCAAGGCGATCAAGATGGTCTACGGCGACGAGGCCAAGGCCGGTCGTTCGGTCAAGACCGTGGAAGTCGACCGCGCCGAGCGCGCGCGCTTCTGCATCAGCGACGCCGAGGTCAGCGAGCTGGCCAAGCAGGCGCTGATCATCGAGAAGCACTACGGCCGGCCGATGGACATCGAGTGGGCCAAGGACGGCGACGACGGCAAGCTGTACATCGTCCAGGCCCGCCCTGAGACCGTGAAGAGCCGCGCCAGCGCCACCGTGATGGAGCGCTACCTGCTGAAAGAGAAGGGCACCGTACTGGTGGAAGGCCGCGCCATCGGCCAACGCATCGGCGCCGGCAAGGTGCGGGTGATCCACGACGTGTCCGAGATGGACAAGGTGCAGCCGGGCGACGTGCTGGTCTCCGACATGACCGACCCGGATTGGGAACCGGTAATGAAGCGCGCCAGCGCCATCGTCACCAACCGCGGCGGGCGTACCTGCCACGCGGCGATCATCGCCCGCGAGCTGGGCATTCCGGCCGTGGTCGGTTGCGGCAACGCCACTCAGGTGCTGAAAGACGGCCAGGGCGTCACCGTCTCCTGCGCCGAGGGCGACACCGGCTTCATCTTCGAAGGTGAGCTGGGCTTCGACATTCGCAAGAACTCGGTCGACGCCATGCCCGAGCTGCCGTTCAAGATCATGATGAACGTCGGCAACCCGGACCGCGCCTTCGACTTCGCCCAGCTGCCCAACGAAGGCGTGGGCCTGGCCCGTCTGGAATTCATCATCAACCGCATGATCGGCGTGCACCCCAAGGCGCTGCTGAACTTCGCCGGTCTGCCGGCCGAGATCAAGGACAGCGTCGAGAAGCGCATCGCCGGTTACGGCGATCCGGTGGACTTCTACGTCGAGAAGCTGGTCGAGGGCATCAGCACCCTGGCCGCCGCGTTCTGGCCGAAGAAGGTCATCGTGCGGCTGTCGGACTTCAAGTCCAACGAATACGCCAACCTGATCGGCGGCAAGCTCTACGAGCCGGAAGAAGAAAACCCGATGCTCGGCTTCCGCGGCGCCTCGCGCTACATCAGCGAGTCCTTCCGCGACTGCTTCGAGCTGGAATGCCGCGCGCTGAAGAAGGTGCGCGGCGAGATGGGTCTGACCAACGTCGAGATCATGGTGCCCTTCGTGCGCACCCTGGGCGAGGCCTCGCAAGTGGTCGAGCTGCTCGCCAGCAACGGCCTGGCCCGCGGTCAGGACGGCCTGAAGGTGATCATGATGTGCGAGCTGCCGTCCAACGCCATCCTGGCCGAGGAGTTCCTCGAGTTCTTCGACGGCTTCTCCATCGGTTCCAACGACCTGACCCAGCTGACCCTGGGCCTGGACCGCGACTCCGGCATCGTCGCCCACCTGTTCGACGAGCGTAACCCGGCGGTGAAGAAGCTGCTGGCCAACGCTATCGCCGCCTGCAACAAGGCCGGCAAGTACATCGGCATCTGCGGCCAGGGTCCCTCGGACCACCCTGACCTGGCCAAGTGGCTGATGGAGCAGGGCATCGAGAGCGTCTCGCTGAACCCGGACTCGGTGCTCGACACCTGGTTCTTCCTCGCCGAGACTCAACCCGCCTGAGGCCGTGCCTGACGGCGACAAAGGGCGGGTCGATCCCGCCCTTTTTTGTGCACCGCCGTCTCGCAAGCCGCTGTGAAACGATCTCTCCCGGCAATATTTCGTGTAAGCGCTTCCGGTCGTCCGATCCATGCAAAGCAGCAGTGAGCTTTTCCCCGTCGCCCTGATCAGCGCCGAATTGCGCGGCGATCTCAGCGAGGACGTCTACCTTGTCAAACCCAACAACAGCCCGGACTCCAGCGTCGAGCTGGCCCTGACCCGTCTCGGCCTGGCCGGCGCCGAAGATGCGCGAGGGGTGCCGGTGGTGCTGCTGCACGGCAGCTTTTCCAACCGGCGTTTCTGGTACTCGCCCAGGGGCGTCGGCCTGGGCGCGTACCTGGCGCGTGCCGGCTTCGATGTGTGGATCGCCGAGATGCGCGGCCACGGCCTGTCGCCACGTAACGAGGGCTACCGCCACAACAGCGTGGCGCAGTACGTGCGCCACGACCTGCCGGCCATCGCCGCCTTCATCGCCGAGCAGAACGGGCAGGTCGCCCACTGGATAGGTCATTCCCTGGGGGGCATCACCCTGGCCGCGGCGCTCGGCGGCGGCTACCTGGACGCCCGGCAGGTGCGCTCGGCGGCGCTGTTCGGCAGCCAGATCAGCCGCGTCCACTGGCCGCTCAAGCTGCCGCCGGTGGAGTGGAGCGGGCGTCTGCTGCTCAAGGGCCTGCCCTATATTTCCGGGCGGCGGATGAAGCAGGGGCCGGAGGACGAACCCATCGGCATCGCCCTGGAGAGCCTGCGCTGGCACGGCCTGTTCGGCCGCTTCGGCGACCGCGAGCAGGATTGGTGGGCCGGCCTGGCCGGCGTCGAGGTGCCGCTGCTGGCGGTGGCGGCCGCCGGCGACCGTCAGGATCCGCCCTGGGCCTGCCGCAAGCTGCTGCAGCAATGCGCGGCGGCGCCGCAGCAGTTTCTGCTGCTGAGCAAGCAGGGCGGTTTCTCCAGCGACTACGGGCATGTCGAGATGCTGGTCAGCAAGGAGGCGCAGCGCGAGGTCTGGCCGCTGGCCGAGTACTGGCTGAACCACCTGCAGCTGCCGGCGGGTTTCGCCGAGCAGCCCACTGCTACGGGGGCTTGAGGCGGCGCGGGCGTTCCTTCGCCGCGCGCATGCCGTTAAGATGTGACGCGATAAAGGCTTGCGGTCATTTCAGGAGCCGCCGGAGGGGGCATGTTCATCGCGCTGGAGCGCCTGATCAACCTCGACGAGGGCTACCGGCGCAGCTTCCAGGTTGCCGGGCGCAGCCTGTTGCTGCTGGTGGTCGAGGGGCAGCCGGTGCTGCTGGAAAACCGCTGCCCGCACCAGGGCGCGTCGCTGCATGACGCCAGCCTGCAGGGCCGGGTGCTGCGCTGCGCACGCCATGGCGTCGAGTTCGACCTGCGCAGCGGGCAGGCGCTGAACGCCCAGTGCACCGGGTTGTCCCTGTTGCACACGGCTTATGACGGCGACCGCATCGGTGTCGACCTCTAGCCGTCTCACCCATTCATTGCTGAAAGGAGTTTTGCCATGCACTACATCACCCCCGACCTGTGCGACGCCTACCCGGAGCTGGTGCAGGTGGTCGAGCCGATGTTCGCCAACTACGGCGGCCGCGACTCCTTCGGCGGCCAGATCGTCACCATCAAGTGCCATGAGGACAACTCGCTGGTCAAGGAGCAGGTCGACCTGCCCGGCCAGGGCAAGGTGCTGGTGGTGGACGGCGGCGGTTCGCTGCGCCGCGCCCTGCTCGGCGACATGCTCGCCGAGAAGGCGGCCAAGAACGGCTGGGAGGGCATAGTGGTGTACGGCTGCATCCGCGACGTCGATGTGATCGCCCAGACCGAACTGGGCGTGCAGGCCCTGGCCAGCCATCCGATGAAGACCGACAAGCGCGGCATTGGCGATCTCAACGTGGCGGTGACCTTCGGCGGCGTGACCTTCCGCCCGGGCGAGTACCTGTATGCCGACAACAACGGCATCATCGTCGCCCCGCAAGCCCTGAGCATGCCGGAATAAGCCCATGCAGGATCAGCAATCGGCCCTGCTGCATGCCTTCGTCCTCGACGGACGCGGCGGCGCACGCAGCATCACGGGCGAAGAGCTGGACGGTCTGCAGTTGGCCGAGCAGGAAAGCCTGTGGCTGCACTGGGATCGCAGCCAACCCCAGGCGCAGCATTGGCTGCGCGAGCACAGCGGGCTGGACGAGTTCAGCTGCGACCTGTTGCTCGAGGAAAACACCCGGCCGCGCCTGCTGCCGCTGCCGGACGACGAGCTGCTGCTGTTCCTGCGCGGGGTCAACCGCAACCCCGGCGCCGAGCCGGAGGACATGGTCTCGGTGCGCATCTTCGCCGATGCGCGGCGGGTCATCTCGCTGCGCCTGCGCCCGCTGCGGGCCACCGAGGCGCTGATCGAGGACCTGCAGGCGGGCAGGGGGCCGAAAACCCCGTCCGAGCTGCTGCTGGAGCTGGCGCGCTACCTGACCGACCGCGTCGACGACCTGATCGCCGAATTGGGCGAGCTGCTCGACGGCGAGGAAGATCGCCTGGATGCCGACGAGCGCTACCGTCCCGAGCACGGCCTGATGCTCCAGGTGCGCCGGCGCGCGGCCAGCCTGCGCCGTTTCCTGGCGCCACAGCGCGATCTCTACGCCCAGCTGGCGCGCAACCGCCAGCCCTGGTTCGTCGAGGACGACGACGATTACTGGAACGAACTGAACAACCGCCTGACCCGCTACCTGGAAGAGCTGGAACTAGTCCGCGAGCGCGTCAGCCTGGTGCTGGAGGCGGAGAGTCGGCGCCTGAGCGAACGGATGAACCGCATCATGTACCGCTTCAGCATCATCACCGGGCTGTTCCTGCCGCTGACCTTCCTCACCGGCCTGCTGGGCATCAACGTCGGCGGCATACCCGGCGCCGAGAGTCCGCTCGGTTTCTTCGTCGCCTGCGGCCTGATGGCCAGCCTGGCACTCGGCCAGCTGTGGCTGTTTCGCCGCTGGCGCTGGCTGTGATGTGTGACTTGACCGCTCGCCGCCGCGTCTAGCCGTGACATCCCGTGAGGTGCACATGCACGATCCATTCGAAGAATCCCTACGCGATTTGCTCAAGTCATCGCCGTCCAATCATGACGACGATGCCTGCCTGCACCGGGTTCTCAAGACCGCCAACCGTCAGGTCGGCGCCGGCGACCTGTTCAGCCTGATGGGCCACTGGCTCGAAGCCCTGATGATTGCCCTGAACAACGGCTCGGCGCATGTCGCGCCGGTTTCGCGCCGTACCCATTCCCCTGCTTCCGCTGATAAGGCCGATTGAAATGGAACTCGACCCCTGGACCCAAAGCCTGATCGCCGCCATGACCGCACTCTGGACCAAGGTCGCCGGCTTCATTCCCAACCTGTTCGTCGCCCTGGTGCTGGTGCTGCTCGGCTTCGTCGTGGCCAAGCTGCTCGACACCCTGCTGTCCAAGCTGCTCGGCAAGGTCGGGCTGGATCGCCTGATGATGGGCACCGGGCTGACCAAACTGCTGGCGCGCGTTGGCATCCAGGCTTCGGTGTCGACCCTGATCGGCAAGATCGTCTACTGGTTCGTGCTGCTGATTTTCCTCGTCTCGGCGGCCGAGTCGCTCGGCCTGCAGCGGGTTTCCGCCACCCTCGACGTGCTGGCGCTGTATTTGCCCAAGGTATTCGGCGCGGCCCTGGTGCTGCTCGCCGGCGTGCTCCTGGCGCAGCTGGTCAGCAGCCTGGTGCGTGGCGCGGCAGAGGGCGTCGGCCTGGATTATGCCCACGGCCTGGGCCGTGTGGCCCAGGGCCTGGTGATCATCATCAGCATCTCGGTGGCCATCGGTCAGCTGGAGGTCAAGACCGATCTGCTCAACAACGTCATCGCCATCGTGCTGATCTCGGTCGGCCTGGCAGTGGCGCTGGCCCTGGGGCTGGGCAGCCGGGAAATCGCCAGCCAGATCCTGGCCGGCATTTATGTGCGCGAGTTGTACCAGGTCGGGCAACAAGTGCAGGTTGGTGAGGTCGAAGGGCAGATCGAGGAAATCGGCACGGTCAAGACTATCCTGTTAACCGATACGGGTGAGTTGGTCTCGGTGGCCAACCGCGTGATGCTCGAGCAACGGGTAAACAGTCGCTAACGCGCCAATCCTGCTACTTTATGCCGCCGCCCGACAGGTATAGCCTGTGGGGCGGTTTTCGTCCCGACTTTCGGCCCAACTTGTTTTGAACAAAGCCCAAACCTTGCCCACGCGTTACGACCCCCGCGAGCTCACCGATGAGGAGCTGGTGGCGCGCGCTCACGACGAGTTGTTCCACATCACCCGTGCTTATGAAGAACTCATGCGCCGTTACCAGCGCACCCTGTTCAATGTCTGCGCGCGTTATCTGGGGAACGAAAGGGACGCCGACGATGTCTGTCAAGAGGTCATGCTGAAAGTTCTTTACGGTTTGAAGAACTTCGAGGGCAAGTCCAAGTTCAAGACCTGGCTCTACAGCATCACCTATAACGAGTGCATTACCCAGTACCGCAAAGAGCGCAGAAAGCGGCGTTTGATCGACGCCCTGAGTCTCGATCCGTTGGAAGAGGCGTCCGAGGAAAAGACGCCGAAAGTCGAGGAACGCGGTGGTCTGGATCGCTGGTTGGTGCACGTCAACCCGATCGATCGGGAAATTCTGGTGCTACGTTTTGTCGCAGAGCTGGAGTTTCAGGAGATCGCCGACATCATGCATATGGGCTTGAGCGCCACGAAAATGCGCTACAAGCGAGCTTTGGATCGATTGCGCGACAAATTTTCGGACACTTCCGAAACTTAGTTCAGCTAATCGACCACTAAGGGAGTGGCGAACCCTGCTAAAATCGCCGCCAAGTTGCCGACTGAAACCGCAGGCGACTTATTAACCACCAAGATGGGGATTTAACGGATGAAACTGAAAAACACCTTGGGCGTAGTCATTGGCTCTCTCGTTGCCGCAACTTCCTTCGGCGCGCTGGCGCAAGGGCAAGGCGCTGTCGAGGTGGAGGGCTTCGTCAATCGCTACTTCGCCGACACCCAGCGTGACTTCGCTCACGATGAAGGCAACCTGTTCGGCGCCAGCATTGGCTACTACCTGACCGACGATGTCGAGCTGGCCCTGTCCTACGGCGAGTACCACGACCTGCGTGGCGAAGGCGCTGCCGGCAGCAAGAACATCAAAGGCAACCTGACCGACCTGAAGGCCCTCTACCACTTCGGTCAGCCGGGTGCAGGCCTGCGTCCCTACGTGTCTGCCGGCTTCGGCCATCAGAGCATCGGCGACGCCAACAGCGGCGGCCGTGATCACTCCACCCTGGCCATCGCCGGTGCCGGTGCCAAGTACTACTTCACCGAGATGTTCTACGCCCGTGCCGGCGTCGACGCTCTGTACAACATCGACCAGGGCGACACCGAGTGGCAAGCCGGCGTCGGCGTTGGTCTGAACTTCGGCGGCGGCAGCAAGCCGGCCCCGGCTCCGGCCCCCGTAGCCGCTGTCGAGCCGATGCCCGAGCCCGCTCCGGAGCCGGTAATGGAAGCCGTGCGCGTCGAGCTGGACGTCAAGTTCGACTTCGACAAGGACCGCGTGAAAGAAGAAAGCTACGGTGACATCAAGAACCTGGCCGACTTCATGAACCAGTACCCGCAGACCACCACCACCGTTGAAGGTCACACCGACTCCGTCGGCAGCGACACCTATAACCAGGGTCTGTCCGAGCGTCGTGCCAACGCCGTTCGCGATGTGCTGGTCAACCAGTACGGTGTCGATGGCAGCCGTGTGAACACCGCCGGTTACGGCGAGTCGCGCCCGGTAGCCGACAACGCCACCGAAGCTGGTCGCGCCGTCAACCGTCGCGTTGAAGCCGAAGTGGAAGCCCAGATCCAGCAGTAATGCTTCTGGTGCGCTAAGAAAAACCCGGCCTTGGCCGGGTTTTTTCTTTTCTGGAATAAAAAAGCCCGCCAAGGGGGCGACGGGCAAACAACGACTTCGCAGGAGCGCGAAGCGGTCAGGCATGCAGGAGCTGAGGCATGCTGATATGGCTGCTGGCGCGGGCGACTTCGCCGATCACCAGGATGGCCGGACTCTGCAGGGCAAAGGCGCGGGCATCTGCGACCATATCGGCCAGTTGGCTGCGGCATTCGCGCTGCTCGGGAAGTGAGGCGTTCTCGATCATCGCCACCGGCATTTCGCCGCTCATGCCGCCGGCGAGCAGGCCGGCCTGGATGTCGACCAGCTTGGCCACGCCCATATAGACCACCAGGGTGGTGCCGCCCTGGGCCAGGGCCGCCCAGTTCAGGCTGCTGTCGTCCTGGGTATGGGCGGTGACCAGGGTCACGCCGCGCGCCACGCCGCGCAGGGTCAGGGGAATGCCGCAGTTGGTGGCGCCGGCCAACCCGGCGGTGATGCCGTTGACCAGCTCCACCTCGATACCGTGCGCGCCGAGCCAGTCGGCTTCCTCGCTGCCGCGGCCGAAGATGCACGGATCGCCGCCTTTCAGGCGCACCACGCACTTGCCCTGGCGCGCGTAGCGCAGCATCAGGCGATGGATAAAGGCCTGCGGGGTGGAGCGGCAGCCGCCGCGCTTGCCCACCGAGACGATGCGCGCGCCTGGGCAGTGTTCCAGCACGGCCGGGTTGACCAGATCGTCGATCATCACGATCTCGGCCTGATTCAGGGCCTTGACCGCCTTCAGCGTCAGCAGCTCGGGATCACCAGGGCCAGCGCCCACCAGCCAGACTTTTGCGCTCATATCGGGTTCCTCTAGGCGTTGACGGCAAGCGGCTGGTTAGCCAGCAGGCGTTTGATTTCGGGGACGCAGGAGCCGCAGCTGGTGCCGCACTTGAGCTCCTGCTTGAGGCCGTCCAGGTCCAGGCCGCGCTTGATGCCGGCGCACACCGCGCTTTCGCTGACGTTCAGGCAGTTGCACAGGGTCTTGCCGCGCATGGTGGCGCCGGCGTTGCCTGGCGGCGCGGAGACCGGGGCGAGCAGCCAGCGGCGCAGGTCGGCGTCGGCCTGGCCGTCCAGCCACAGGCTTCTGAGCCATTCGCTGGCGGCGGTTTCGCCGGCCAGGCGGATGCTGACGATACGGCCGTCCTCGATGCGCACGCGCTTGCCCACCGCGCGGCGCGGGTCGTCGTAGGCCAGCACCGGGCCCTGGTGCAGGCGCAGCAGGCGGTCGATCTGTGCCAGCAGCTCCGGCTGCGGCGCTACGGCGCAGGCGGCGCGGATCAGCAGGGCGGGGCGCTCGCGGCCGGTGGGGGTGAGGCTGGCGTAGGCGAAGTCCTCGAACAGCGGGCGCAAGGCCTCGAAGCGACTCTGCACCTCACCCTCGACCAGAGCGAACAGCTGCCAGGGCAGCTCGACCCTGTCCACCTCGACCCCGGCGTGCTTGAGCTCCGGCTGCTTGGACAGCGGATCGAAAGCCGGCTGGGTCAGCACATTGGTGCCCAGGCCCTTGAGGAAGCGGTCGCCCCAGTGCATCGGCAGCCAGGCCTGACCGGGCCGCACCGAGTCGTCGGCCTGCACCGGTAGGATCAGGCTGCCGCGGCGGCTGCGCAGCCTGACCAGATCGCCGTCCTGCAGACGACGACGGCGCAGTTCATCCGGGTGTAGGCCGAGCACGGCGGCCTCGACATGGCCGAACAGGCGCGCGGCGGTGCCGGTGCGGCTCATGCCGTGCCACTGGTCGCGCAGGCGGCCGGTGTTGAGGGTCAGGGAGTAACGCGCCTCGCGCTTTTCCTTTGGCGCGCGGTACGGGTCAGCGTGGAACTGCGCGCGTCCGCTGGCCGTGGGGAAGCGGCCGTCGGCATAGAGCCGCGCGGTGCCCTGGCGCGCGCCGGACGGGAACGGCCATTGCTGGGGACCTTGGTCGTCGAGCAGCGCGTAGCTGAGCCCCGAGAGGTCGAGGTCGCGCTGGGCGGTCAGGTGCTTGTATTCCTCGAACAGCGCTTCGCTGTCGGCGAAATCGAACAGGCTGGGCAGGCCGGGGCGGAGCAGAGTTTCCAGGCGACGGGCGAAGTCGCAGGTGATCGACCAATCGGGCCGCGCCTCTGCGGGCGCTGGCACGGCGCGGCGTACATGGCTGACGCGGCGCTCGGAGTTGGTCACCGTGCCTTCCTTCTCGCCCCAGCTGGCGGCTGGCAGCAGCAGGTCAGCGTAGCGGCAGGTCTCGGTGGTGAAGAAGGCTTCCTGCACCACGACGAAGGGGCAGGCGGCCAGGGCCTCGTGCACCTTGTTCTGGTTCGGCAGCGATTGGGCTGGATTGGTGCAGGCGATCCACAGCGCCTTGATGCGGCCCTCGTGCACCGCATCGAACAGCTCGATGGCGGACAGGCCGGGCGTCTGCGGTAGGGCATCGACGCCCCAGTAGGCGGCGACTTCGGCGCGGTGCTCCGCATTGCCGGCCTCGCGATGGCCTGGCAGCAGGTTGCTCAGGCTGCCGGTCTCGCGGCCGCCCATGGCGTTGGGCTGGCCGGTCAGCGAGAAGGGGCCGGCGCCGGGCTTGCCGATTTGCCCGGTGGCCAGGTGCAGGTTGATCAGCGCGCTGTTCTTGGCGCTGCCGGACGAGGACTGATTGAGCCCCATGCACCACAGCGAGAGGAAGGAGGGCGCGCGGCCGATCAGCTCGGCGCAGCGCTGCAGGGCGTCCAGGCTGATGCCACAGATGTCGGCGGTGGCCGCCGGGCTGTAGTCGCGCACCAGGTTCTTCAGCGCCGCGAAGCCTTCGGTATGGGCGTCGATATAGACGCGGTCGACCCAGCCTTCCCACAGCAGGAGATGCAAAATGCCGTGAAACAGCGCGACGTCGGTGCCGGGCAGAATCGCCAGGTGCAGGTCGGCCAGCTCGCAGGTGTCGGTGCGCCGCGGGTCGACGACGATGATCTGCATCTCGGGGCGCCTGGCCTTGGCTTCTTCCAGGCGGCGGAACAGTACCGGGTGGGCGTAGGCCATGTTGGAGCCGGCGATCAGCAGGCAGTCGCTCTGCTCGATGTCTTCGTAATTGCAGGGCGGGGCATCGGCGCCGAGGCTGCGCTTGTAGCCGACCACGGCGCTGGACATGCACAGCCGCGAGTTGCTGTCGATATTGTTGGTTCCCACCAACGCTCTCGCCAGCTTGTTAAAGGCGTAGTAGTCCTCGGTCAGCAGCTGGCCGGAGATGTAGAAGGCGACGCTGTCCGGGCCGTGCTCGCGGATGGTCTCGGCGAACACCGCCGCGGCGTGATCCAGGGCACTGTCCCAGTCCGTGCGCGAACGGGCCAGGCCCTTGCCCAGGCGCAGCTCGGGATAGAGGGCGCGGGCGTCGAGGTCGCCGGTCAGGTGCAGGGTCGAACCCTTGCTGCACAGCTTGCCGAAGTTGGCCGGGTGGCTGGGGTCGCCGGCGACGCCGAGAATCTGCTCGCCATCGTGCTCGATCAGCACGCCGCAGCCCACGCCGCAGTAGCAGCAGGTGGAGGCGGTGACTTGAGTGGGGCTGGCCATGTTCGGAGCTCCTAGGGGGCAATACGCCTGGCGGCAGACCGCGTGCCTGCCGCCGGACGGCTTAGGCGCACTTCGCGGCGGTGTTCAGGGCCAGCAGCACGCGGCCGCTTTCCACCTTGGCATGGTGCCGGTGAGCGCAGCCCACATCCGGCGCCACGGCCTCGCCGGACTCCAGCTCGATCTGCCAGTTGTGCAGCGGGCAGGCCACGCGCTTGCCGTAGATCAGCCCCTGGGACAGCGGGCCGCCCTTGTGCGGGCAGCGGTCGTCGAGGGCGAAGACCTCGTCGGCCGCGGTACGGAAGATGGCGATATCGCCTTTCGGCCCTGCAACAATGCGCGAGCCGAGTACGTTGATCTCGTCCAGGGCGCAGATATCCAGCCAGTTCATACGGTGGCCTCCTCAATTTGCACGACCTTGATGCGGTCGAACTCTTTCTTCAGTTGCGGCGTCTCGATGCGCTCCTTCCAGGGGTCCTGCTCGAACGACAGGGCGTAGTGCAGGCGCGCGGCCAGGGCCTTGCGGTTGGCTTCGTCCTCCAGCACCGCCTTCTTAATGTGCTCCATGCCGACGCGCTGCATGTAGTGCACGGTGCGCTCGAGGTAGAAGGCCTCTTCGCGGTACAGCTGGAGGAAGGCGGCGTTGTATTCGCGCACTTCCTCGGCGGTTTTCACCTTGACGAAGAACTCGGCCACCTCGGTCTTGATCCCGCCGTTGCCGCCGATATACATCTCGAAGCCGGAATCCACGCCGATGATGCCGACGTCCTTGATGCCGGCCTCGGCGCAGTTGCGCGGGCAGCCGGAGACCGCCAGCTTGACCTTGTGCGGCGACCACATGTTGAACAGGTCGTGCTCCAGGTCGATGCCCAGCTGGGTGGAGTTCTGCGTGCCGAAGCGGCAGAACTCGCTGCCGACGCAGGTCTTCACGGTGCGGATGGACTTGCCGTAGGCGTGGCCGGAGGGCATGTCCAGGTCCTTCCACACGGCCGGCAGGTCATCCTTCTTGATGCCCAGCAGGTCGATGCGCTGACCGCCGGTGACCTTGACCATGGGTACGTTGTACTTGTCGGCCACATCGGCAATGCGGCGCAGCTCGGACGGGTTGGTCACGCCGCCCCACATACGCGGCACCACCGAGTAGGTGCCGTCCTTCTGGATATTGGCGTGGGCGCGTTCGTTGATCAGGCGCGACTGCGGGTCGTCCTTGGCCTCGCCCGGCCAGGTGGAGATCAGGTAGTAGTTCAGCGCCGGGCGGCAGGTGGCGCAGCCGTTGGGCGTGCTCCAGTTGAGAAACTCCATGGTTTGCGCCATGGACGTCAGGTGCTGCTCGCGGATCGCCTTGCGGATCTGCCCGTGGTTGAGGTCGGAGCAGCCGCAGATGGCCTTCTCGCTCTTGGGCTTGACGTCGGCGGCGCCGCCGACGGTGCTGATCAGAATCTGCTCGACCAGGCCGGCGCAGGAGCCGCAGGAGCTGGCGGCCTTGGTGTGCTTCTTGACCTCGTCGACCGAGAACAACCCGTTCTCCTGGATGGCCCGGACTATGGTGCCCTTACACACGCCGTTGCAGCCGCAGATCTCCATGCTGTCGGGCATGTTGGCGGTCTTGTCGGCGCCCTGGTGACCGACGTCGCCGATGGCGCCTTCGCCGAACATCAGGTGGTCGCGGATCTCGCTGACGTTGTGGTTCTCGCGGATCTGGCGGAAGTACCAGCCGCCGTCGGCGGTGTCGCCGTACAGGCAGGCGCCGACCAGCACGTCGTCCTTGATCACCAGCTTCTTGTACACGCCGCCGATGGGGTCCGACAGCGTTATCGTTTCCGTTCCCTCGCCGCCCATAAATTCGCCGGCGGAGAACAGGTCGATGCCGGTGACCTTGAGCTTGGTCGAGGTCACCGAGCCCTGGTAACGGGCGAAACCGAGCTGGGCCAGGTGATTGGCGCAGACCTTGGCCTGCTCGAACAGCGGCGCCACCAGACCATAGGCGATGCCGCGGTGACTGGCGCATTCGCCGATGGCGTAGATGCGCGGGTCATAGGTCTGCATGGTGTCGTTGACCAGGATGCCGCGGTTGCAGGCGATGCCGGCGCTCTCGGCCAGTTCGCTGTTGGGGCGGATGCCGGCGGCCATCACCACCAGGTCGGCGGGGATCACTTCGCCGTCCTTGAATTTCACCGCGCAGACGCGGCCTTCGCCGTTATCCAGCAGCTCGGCGGTGTGCTTGGGCAGGAGGAACTTCAGGCCGCGGTCTTCCAGGGATTTCTGCAGCAGCTCGCCGGCGGTACGATCGAGCTGGCGCTCCAGCAGCCAGTCGCCCAGATGCACCACGGTGACGTCCATGCCGCGCAGCTTGAGGCCGTTGGCCGCCTCCAGACCGAGCAGGCCGCCGCCGATGACCACGGCGTGCTTATGGGTCTTGGCGGTGTCCATCATCATCTGGGTGTCGGCGATATCGCGGTAGCCGATCACGCCCTGCAGGTCCTTGCCCGGGATCGGCAGGATGAAGGGGTTGGAACCGGTGGCGATGAGCAGGCGGTCGTACTCGGCTTCGCTGCCGTCGTCGGCGATCACCAGGCGCTTCTTGCGGTCGATCTTGACCACCTTGCGCCCCAGCAGCAGCTTGATGTCGTTTTCCGCGTACCAGCCCAGATCGTTGAGCACGATCTCCTCGAAGGTCTGCTCGCCGGCCAGCACCGGCGAGAGCAGGATGCGGTTGTAGTTAGGGTGCGGCTCGGCGCCGAACACGGTGATGTCGTAGAGATCGGGGGCGAGCTTGAGCAGCTCTTCGAGGGTGCGTACACCCGCCATGCCGTTGCCGATCATCACCAGCTTGAGTTTTTGCATGCCGGCCATCTCCTGAAGAAAAATCACGGTCGAAAAAATTGTCGGGAGCAATTTTTAACGTCGCTCCGCGACGGCTCGAAGAGTGGCCGCCAGGGATGGCAGGCCATAAAAACAAAAAAGGCGTCCCGCTAGTCACCTAGCGAGGACGCCTTTGTCCAGGTCCCGTTCGATCGGGAAGTGCAGCCTTCTTCGTTGAAGGTCGCGCTTTATTCAACTTGTGCCAAGACTAATGCAGCGCCTGTGCCAACTTTCCAACATCACGGTTTTTCAGGCTTTTCAGGCACTTGCCGGCTTCTGCCGAGCCTGCTTGTGCACCTTTGCGAGGCGTTTTGCGCCGCTTTGGTGCGAGTGGCGCTATTTGAGCAGCAACAGCGCCAGCAGCAGGTTGAGCAGCAGCGACACCAAGGCCACCGTGCGCCAGACCAGCAGCGGCTCGCGCTCCAGCAGCGGCCGTGGGCGGCTGCCGATGGACTGGCGCTCGCCGCTTTCCAGGGCCAGCAGCCATTCCTCGGCAGTTTCGAAGCGCTGCGCCGGGGCGGCGGCTACCGCGCGGTTCAAGACCTCATCGAGCCAGGCAGGCAAGTCCGGGCGGTAGCGGCTGGCTGGCACAGGTTGGCCGAAGCGCGGGTGCTGGAAGGCCTCGACCTCGCCGTGGGGATAGTGGCCGGTGAGCAGGTGATAGAGGGTCACGCCCGCGGCGTAGAGGTCCTGCTGGGCGCTGGGTGGGCTGCCGGCGAAGGCTTCCGGGGCGATATAGCTGGGGGTGCCGGGCAGGGCATGGGCCTCGTCGCGGGTCAGGCCCGGGCAGTAGGCCAGGCCGAAGTCGAGCACGCGCAGCTCGCCGTCGTCGCCGAGCAAGAGGTTCTCCGGCTTGATGTCGCGGTGGATGACATTGCGCCGGTGCAGTAGGCCGAGGGCCTTGATCAGCCGCGGCGCCAGGTCCTGCCAATCGGCCAGGCTCAGCGGGCCGGCCTGCTGCAGGCGCGCGGCCAGGGTCTGGCCGGCGTACTCGCGCTGCACGTAATACAGGTGCTGGCGCTGCGGCAGGGCGTGCAGCTCGGGGAAGTGGCGGCCGGCGACGCGGCGCAGGAACCATTCCTCCTGCAGCAGCGCCGGGCCGGCCTGCTCCTCGCCGGCGCGGCTGGCCGGCAGGGTCTTGAGCAGCCAGGGCTGATTGTGCGCGTCGCGCACCCGGTAGATCAGCGACTGGCGCGATTCACCGAGCAGGCCTTCGACCTGCCAGCCCTCGAACTCCTGGCCGTCGCGCAGGCGCGGCGGCAGCGGCCAGTGCTCGAGCTGGGCCAGGGTGTCGGCCAGCGCCGCCTCGGGCAATTGGCCTATGTACACCAGCAGGGCGCTGGCGTTGTCCTGGCTGCCGGCGCGGTGGGCCTCGCCGACCAGCGCTTGGCAGATCGCCTCGGCGTCATCGCCCTGTTGCAGCAGTTCGCCGATGCGCCTGTCGCTGAGGCAGGCCCAGACGCCGTCGCTGACCAGCAGGAAGCGGTCGCCGGTCTGCAGCTCGCCGTCGCGGTAGTCCACCACCAGGTGCTGATCCAGGCCCATGGCGCGTTTGAGCACGTGCTGCATGCCCGGCTGTTCCCAGACATGGTCCTCGGTCAGGCGCAGCAGCTGGCCGTCACGCCACAGGTAGGCGCGACTGTCGCCGATATGCGCCAGGGTGTAGCGCCGGCCGCGCAGTACCAGGGCGGTGAGGGTGGTCAGCAGCGGCTGGCCGCCGCCGTTGGCCTGCAGCCAGCGGTTATGCGCGCTGAGCAGGCGGTCCAGGCTGTGCTGCACCGGCCAGGTTTCCGGGGTGGAGTAGTAGTCCAGGGCCAGCGCCTGCAGGGTGGCGCGTGCGGCCAGGCCGCCGTCGGCGCACTGACTGACGCCATCGGCCAGGCCCAGCAGGTAGCCCTTGCTGGCGGCCAGGGCCGGCGCCGGGGTGACCACGCGCAGGGCGTCCTGGTTCTCGCTGCGCGGGCCGGTGGCGCTGGTTTCGCCGATGCTCAGTTGCAGGGCCATGGCTGTTTCCACAGATCGTTTATTTGCCTCGGCGCTTCGGAACGTAGGGTGCGCCGCGTGCACTAGGCTCGACGATAGAGCGCTGGTGCGCATGGCGCACCCTACGAAGGCGGCGGATCGCCGAAGGTTCGCTCACACCCGCGCGGCGGTCACCGCGGCGCTGCCCCAGGTGGTGCGCCAGCGCTGCTTGACCCCGTGCAGACCGATCCAGGCCAGCACGCCGAGGCTGGCGAACAGCCACAGGCCCAGCTGGTAGTCGCCGGTGTGCTGCTTGATGGTGCCGAGGCCGGCGGCGAGGAAGAAGCCACCGATGCCGCCGGCCATGCCGATCAGCCCGGTCATCACGCCGATCTCCTTGCGAAAGCGCTGCGGCACCAGCTGGAACACCGCGCCGTTGCCGGCGCCGAGGCCGAGCATGGCGGCGACGAACAGGGCCAGGGCGGCGGTCGCGCTGGGCAGGTTGAAGCCCACCGCGGCGATGCACAGCGAGGCGATGGTGTACATCATCAGCAGCGAGCGGATGCCGCCGATGCGGTCGGCCAGGGCGCCGCCGAGTGGGCGCAGCAGGCTGCCGGCGCAGACGCAGGCGGCGGTGTAGTAGCCGGCGGTCACCGGGTTCAGCCCGTACTGGTCGCTGAAGTAGCCGGGCAGGGCGCTGGCCAGGCCGATGAAGCCGCCGAAGGTGACGCTGTAGAAGAACATGAACCACCAGCTGTCGCGGTCGCCGAGGGCCTTGAGGTAGTCGCCGAAGGCCTTGGCCTTGGGCCGCTCCGGCGCGTTCCTGGCCACCAGGGCGAAGATCACCAGGGTCGCCAGCAGCGGGATCAGCGCCCAGCCGAACACGTTCTGCCAGCCGGACAGCGCCGCCAGGCCGGGTGCGAACAGCGCCGCCAGCACGGTGCCGGAGTTGCCGGCGCCGGCGATGCCCATGGCCTTGCCCTGGTGCTGCGGCGGGTACCACTGCGAGGCCAGCGGCAGGGCCACGGCGAAGGCGGCGCCGGCGAAACCGAGGAACAGGCCGAGCAGCAGCGCCTGCTCGTAGCTGCCGATGCCGATCTGCCAGGCGCAGAACAGCGCGACGATGACCACCACCTGGCCGAGCAGGCCGGCGGTCTTCGGCGACAGGCGGTCGGCGAGAAAGCCCATCAGCAGGCGCAGCACGGCGCCGGCGAGAATCGGCGTGGCCACCATCAGGCCGCGCTGCTGGGCGTTGAGATCGAGGTCGGTGGCGATCTGCACAGCCAGCGGGCCGAGCAGGTACCAGACCATGAAGCTCAGGTCGAAATAGAGGAAGGCGGCGAACAGGGTGGGGGCGTGGCCGGCTTTCCAGAAACTTGTATTCATCGATCACCTCATCAGCGAGAAGGGGCCCGGCACGGCGCGGCCGACCGTGGTCGTGGACACGGCGGCCGCGCCTGCCGGGGAGGCTGCGCACTTGTGGCGCGCGGCCCTGCGGCCGAGGCCACAGCAGGGTTGAACGATTGCAGTGCAGGTTCGGATCGCGACGCCTGCGCCGGCCCCGGACACTGGGGCGAACACGAAAAAAAACGCCGCTTCACCGCTGGCCGTTGAGGCGAGGTGAGGCGACGTCTTTGTCGTGAAGGAGGTGGCCGCCGTTGGCTACCTTGTGCAGGGTCCAAGCAAGAGCCGCGCCAATCGTCTATGGGCCTGGCGGTGCGGGTTCTCGGGCGTTGCGCTGGCGGCTGGCTGCCGCAAAAGGAGGCGCAGGTGCGGCGACATGCACCTGGACGGGGCGTCGCTGGTTGCCGAGCGGCTCAGTGGCGGGCGGCGGCGACCAGGCTGCGCGGTTGGTCTGCGGCGAGCACGGCGCCGCTGGCGGCGTGCGTCGGCAGCGGCAGGGTCAGCAGGGCCAGGGCCAGCAGGTTGCTCAGCAGGCCTGCCTGGCGCGCGCGGCGATAGCGAGTAGACATGGCGAATCCCCCCTTTCTTGCTGTTCTGCCCTAGGCGTAGCAGACGAATGGCCTGCTGTCACGGCGACGGCTGCAAGAATCGCGCAATCGCCCGTCGTCCGGCGTCTCGGGGCGAAAAAACGGCGGTGCTATACTGCAATCCTGATCAAAAAATAGACAAATCGCCGCCTGGCGAGCCGCCTACCTGGCGGCGCCTGCGGGACGCTCGGCAGCATGGCAAAGCGAGATGGGAGGTGGGTCATGAATCGGCACTACTACATCAGCGACAACCTGGACGAGCTCGAGCGTGTCGAGCAGGAACTGGAAGCCCAAGGGATTAGCACCGAGCAGATTCACGTGCTCAGCGAGCAGGACGCCGAGGTGGAGCACCATCACCTGCACGACGTGCCCTCGTTCATGAAGCAGGACGTGGTGCACTCCGGCGAGATCGGCGCGCTGGTCGGGCTGGTGCTGGCCGCCGCGGTGCTGCTCGCCGCCTATTGGCTGGGTTGGACGGCCAGCGCGGCGGGTTGGATGCCGTTCATCTTCCTGGCCATCGTGTTGTTCGGCTTCTGCACCTGGGAAGGCGGCTTCTTCGGCATTCAGGTGCCCAACGCGCATTTCCGTCGCTTCCGCCAGTACCTGAAAGACGGCAAGCACGTGTTCTTCGTCGATGTCGAGCCGGAGCAGGAGCCCCTGCTGGCCCAGGTGGTCGGCCATCATCCGCGCTTGAGCGATGCCGGCACCGGCGAGGCGGCGCCGCACTGGATAGTCGCCTGGTTGCAGCGCTGGCACCAGTTCAAGCGCACCATCTGAGCTAGCCAGTCGCTGTCAGCCCGGCCGCTCAAGGCGCGCCGGGCGCCGGCCCCTGGCCGAAGAACAGCACGCGGCTGAGAAACACGTAGTTCGCCTCGCTCGCCATCAGTCCCACCAGCACCAGCAGGCACAACGGCGGCAGCAGGATGGCGTAGACCATGGCCAGGCGCTCCCAGGCCATGTGCATGAAGATGGCGACGATCAGCCCGGCCTTGAGCAGCATGAACAGCAGGATCAGCGACCAGCGCAGGTAGCCGGCGAGATGGAAGTAGTCGACCAGGTAGGAGAGCGTGCTGAGGACGAACAGCAAGCCCCAGATCTTCAGGTACAGGCCGATCGGATGCTGCTGGGTCTGAGCCATGGCGAGTCCCTCACCAGAGGTAGAAGAAGGCGAAGATGAATACCCACACCAGGTCGACGAAGTGCCAGTACAGCCCGGCGATCTCGACGTTCTGGTAGTTGCCTGTGCGCTCGTAGGCCCCGCGCCAGACCTTCCAGGCGACGATGCACAGGTAGAGCACGCCGATCGACACGTGCAGGCCGTGGAAACCGGTGATCATGAAGAAGCTGGCGCCGAACTGGGCGGCGCCCATGGGGTTGCCCCAGGGCCTGACGCCTTCCTCGATCAGCTTGCTCCATTCGAACGCCTGCATGCCGACGAAGGCGGCGCCGCCGAGGGCGGTGGCCAGGATCAGCGCGGCGGTGCGCCCGCGTTCGCGGCGATAGGCGTAGTTGACCGCCATGGCCATGGTGCCGCTGCTGCTGATCAGCACGAAGGTCATGATGGCGATCAGGATCAGCGGGATGCTCTGCCCGGCGATGGTCAGGGCGAACACCTCGCTGGTGTTCGGCCAGGGCTCGGTGGTGGTCATGCGCACCGCCATGTAGCCGGTGAGGAAGCAGGTGAAGACGAAGGTGTCGCTGAGCAGGAAGATCCACATCATCGCCTTGCCCCAGGGCACCTGGTGGAAGGCCTCCTTGTCCGCGGCCCAGTCGGCGGCGACTGCCTGCCAGGGCGGCGTGGCGGTGTCCGGTGTGGGGTGTTCGCGACGACTGGCCATGGCGGATCACCTCAGGCCGCAGAAGGCGGCGATGGCCTGGTAGGTCTGCGGGCTGCTGGTGAGCACGGCGAACAGCAGCAGCCACAGCCCCAGCAGGTAGTGCCAGTAGCTGGCGCAGAGCTCCACGGCGACGGCGAAGGCGTGCGGCCGGCGCAGCCGCGTGGCCAGGGCCCAGGCCCAGACTGCCAGGCCGCCGAGCAGGTGCAGGCCGTGCAGGCCGGTGAGCAGGTAGAAGAAGCTGTTGGCCGGGTTGCCGGCGAGCGGATAGCCCCAGGCGGCGACGCGTTGCCAGAACCACAGCTGGCCGAGGAGAAACACCACCGCCAGCAGCCCGCCGGCGGCGAAGGCCAGCTGGCTCGTCGCCATTCGCGAGCGCCGCGCGGCCAGCCGGGCGCCCTGCAGGCACAGGCTGGCGGCGAGCAGCACGGCGCTGTTCAGCCACAGCGGCCAGGGCTGCGCCAGCGGCGCCAGTGGGTCGGTCAAGGGCTGCCAGTCCCCGACCTGCGAGCGCATCAGCAACGCCAGCAGGAACAGCAGAAACAGCGAGCTGATCGCCGCCAGCAGCAGGCGCAGGCCGACCCGGGCGGTGTGCAGGCGCTCGGCCGGCGTCGTCTCCGGGGTCTGCGGCCAGCCGCCGGGGCCGAGTTCCTCGCCGTCGCGCAGCAAGAGCCGGTTCATGGCCTGCGCTCCGTCGCCGCGTTCTTCATCCGTTGCAGCTCCTCGTCCGACACCGTCTGCGGCACGAAGTCCTGCTCCACGCCTGGCACGCTGTAGTCGTAGGCCCAGCGGTGCACCACCGGCAGGCGGGCGCCCCAGTTGCCGTGCACCGGCGGAGTCTGCGGGGTCTGCCATTCCAGGCTGGCGGCGCGCCAGGGGTTGGCGCCGGCGGGCTTGCCCTTGGCCAGGCTCCAGAACAGGTTGAACAGGAACAGCAGCTGGGCGACGCCGACCACCAGGGCGGCGACGGTGATGAAGGCGTTGAGGTCCTGCGCCGACTGCGGGATGAACTCGTAGTCGTCGAAGGTGTAGTAGCGCCGCGGCATGCCGAGAAACCCAAGGTAGTGCATGGGAAAGTAGATGGCGTAGGTGCCGAGGAAGGTGATCCAGAAATGCAGCTGGCCGAGGCGGTCGTCGAGCAGCCGCCCGGTGATCTTCGGGTACCAGTGGTAGATGGCGCCGAACACCACCAGGATCGGCGCCACGCCCATGACCATGTGGAAGTGGGCGACCACGAAATAGGTGTCCGACAGCGGGATGTCGACTATCACGTTGCCGAGGAACAGCCCGGTCAGGCCGCCGACCAGGAAGGTGAGGATGAAGGCCAGGGCGAACAGCATGGGCACGGTCAGGTGGATGTCGCCCTGCCACAGGGTCAGCACCCAGTTGTACACCTTCAGCGCGGTGGGCACGGCGATGATCAGCGTGGTGATGGCGAAGAAGAAGCCGAAGTAGGGGTTCATGCCGCTGACGTACATGTGGTGCGCCCACACCACGAAGCTCAGCACGCCGATGGCGACTATGGCCCAGACCATCATGCGGTAGCCGAAGATGTTCTTGCGCGCGTGGGTGCTGATCAGGTCGGAGACCAGGCCGAAGGCGGGCAGGGCGACGATGTACACCTCCGGGTGGCCGAAGAACCAGAACAGGTGCTGGAACAGGATCGGGCTGCCGCCCTCGTGCTCCAGCGGCTGGCCAAGGGAGATGATCGCCGGCATGAAGAAGCTGGTGCCGAGCAGGCTGTCGAACAGCATCATCACCGCGCTGACCAGCAGCGCCGGGAAGGCCAGCAGGGCGAGGATCGAGGCCATGAAGATGCCCCATACCGACAGCGGCATGCGCATCAGGGTCATGCCGTGGGTGCGTGCCTGCAGCACCGTGGTCACGTAGTTGAGGCCACCCATGGTGGCGGCGACGATGAAGATCGCCAGCGACACCAGCATCAGCACTATGCCCCAGTCGGTGCCCGGGGTGCCGGCGGTGATCGCCTGCGGCGGATAGAGGGTCCAGCCGGCGCCGGTGGGGCCGCCGGGAACGAAGAAGCTGGCCAGCAGCACCAGCACCGAGAGCAGGTAGAACCAGTAGCTGAGCATGTTGACGTAGGGGAACACCATGTCCCGCGCGCCGACCATCAACGGGATCAGGTAGTTGCCGAAGCCGCCGAGAAACAGCGCGGTGAGCAGGTAGATGACCATGATCATGCCGTGCAGGGTCATGGCCTGGTAATAGGTGCTGGCATCCATGAACTCCAGGCTGCCGGGAAAGCCGATCTGCAGGCGCATCAGGCCCGAGAGCACCAGGGCGATCAGGCCGACGAAGATCGCCGTCAGCGCGTACTGGATGGCGATGACCTTGTGGTCCTGGCTCCAGATATAGCGCGTCAGGAAGCTGCGCGGCTCGTGCAGGGCCGTGCTTTCGGCTTGGTGCGCATAGGCCATCGCGTCATCCTCCTGCTGGGGGCTCAGGGCGAGGGATCCGCGGCCTCGTCGGCGCCGTCGGCGAGGGAGGCGATAAAGGCGGTCAGCGCCTCGAGCTGCGCCGCGTCGACGGCCAGGACCGGCATGATCGCGGCATAGCCCTGCACCACCTGGGCGTTGGGCTGGCGTATCGCCTCTTCAATATAGGCCGCATCGGCCCGGGCCGTGCTGCCGTCGACGAAATCCCGGGTGCTGCCATACAGCCCGCGCCAGCTCGGGCCGATGCCGGCGCTGCCGTCGAGGCTGTGGCAGGCCAGGCAACCCAGGCTGGCGGCCAGCGCGCGGCCCTGTTCGGTCGGGCTGGCAGCGTCGTGCTCGGTGGCCGGGGCCTTGTCGCTTAGCGACTGGATCAGGGCGAGCAGGGCGGCCAGTTCCTCCTCGCTCAGGCGGTAGGCCACCATCACCGGCGGAAAACCCTGCACCAGCTTGGCCTGCGGGGCGAGGATGGATTCGCGCAGGTAGGCCTCGTCGGCCTGCAGGCTGCTACCGTCGGCCAGTTGCCGGGTGCTGCCGTACAGGCCCTGCCAGGTCGGGGCCAGGTTGGCGCTGCCATCGAGGCTGTGGCAGGCCAGGCAGCCGAGGTTCTGCGCCAGCTGGCGGCCCTTGTCCAGCAGGCTGGCGGCGCTCGGCGGCGCGGCGCGCAGGCTCTGGGCGAAGGTCGGCTGGCTGGCCAGCCACTGCTCGAAGGCCTCGGCCTCCTCGACGACCAGGCGTCCGCGCATGTTGAAGTGGGCCACGCCGCAATACTCGGCGCAGAGCACCTCGTAGCGGCCCAGGCGGGTCGGGGTGAACCAGAAGTAGGAGACCATGCCCGGCACCATGTCCATCTTGGCGCGGATCTGCGGCACGTAGAAGTTGTGCAGCACGTCCTTGGAGCGCAGCAGCACCTTGACCGGCTGATCCAGCGGCAGGCGCAGCTCGCCGCCCTGCACCAGCACGTCGTCCGCCGCGGCCGGGTCGCCGGGGTCGAGGCCGAAGGGGTTGCGCGGCCCGACCCACTTGATGGCGGAGCGACCCAGGCGGCCGTCCGCGCCGGGGAAACGGTAGGCCCACTGCCACTGCTGGGCCACCACCTCGACCTCGCGGGCTTCCTGCGGCACCCGCACGAAATCGTCGTAGACCACCAGGCCGGGGGCCAGCAGGGCGACGATGCCTAGGCTGGTAACGGCGAACAACCACCACTCGAGTTTCTTGCTTTCCGGCTGGTAGGCCGCCCGGCGGCCTTCCTTGTGGCGGAAGCGGATGATGGCGATGACCATGAACAGGCACACCGCGACGAAGAACAGCCCGGTGATGAGCAGGGTGATCAGCAGTGCGGTGTCGATGGACACCCAGTTGGACGCCGCCTCGGTGGCCTGCCAGGGGCTGAGCAGGTGAAACAGCAGCGAGCCGATCACCAGCAGTATCAAGACGATTGCAAACGCCATGGGGCCGCATCCTGTTCCGGGCGCGCCTGGCTACACAAAGCCCCTGCCGGTGGCGAACGGCGTTGCAAATCGCGGCGTCAGGGCTCGGCGGCCCCGGCGCGGGAGCCGTCACTGGCCAGTATAGGCGCTGCCTCGCCGGCTGCCGCGCGGGCCGGCAGCGCGCGGTGACTCAGTCGAGGCGATTGACCCGCGGGAACTTGGCGGCGAACTCCGCCGGCATCGGCACCACCCTGGACTGGCGGTAGTCGAAGAACACGAAGCCGGACTTGGCCATGGCCACCAGCGTGCCGTCGGCCGGACGGCTGATGCGGAAGGTGATGTCGCCGCCGTACCTGTTGAAGTCCATCACACCCACCTCGAACAGCAACTGGTCGCGGGCATGGGCTTCGGCGCGGTAGGTGGTGGCCAGGTCGGTGACGATGATGCCGGTGCCGTTGCCGTCGGTCTCGCGGATGCCGAACTCGTAGAGAAAACGTGCCCGCGCCTCGGAAATCATCGAGATCATCGAGTCGTTGCCCAGGTGGTTGGCACCGTTGATGTCGGTGACTCGCACGGTGAGGTGGGTGCTGTAGCAGTACTGGTCTTCGGGAAACTCGAGGGTCAGGCGGGCCATGGCGCGTCTCGTCGCAGGTGGGGTGGCGATTGTACGCGAGCGACAGGGGCTGGCGCCGTCATTCGCCGCGGCAATGACGGCGCGACGCCTCAGCGATGCAGGCTGTTCAGATGAAAGAAGGTCACCCGGCCGCCCTCGTCGCTCGGCCCTTCGTTGTCCTGGATATAGGCGCCGGCCTTGAAATACAGCTGCTGTGTGCTCCAGGCGGGGTCGAGCTGGCGGTACAGCGAGCCCTGGTCGCCGTCCTTGCTGACCACGCTGACGCCGAGCCTGCCGCTGGGGGTGACGCGCAGGTCGTAGCCGAAGCGCTCGCCCAGCTGCACGTTGTCCGCCAGCAGGATGTTCTGCACCTGGCTGTCGCCGGGTTTTTCGCGCAGCAGCAGTTCGAGGCGACCGACGCCACGGCGATAGTGGTATTGCAGCTTGAGCAGCGGATCGTTGTGGCTGCCGGGCTCGTCCTTGCTGTGGATCTGGCCGATCACCACCTTGTTCTTGCTCGGTACCTGGTCGACCTGCAGCACCGCGCTGAGGTAGCTGTCGGCGCTGGCGTGCAGCCAGTTGCTCAGGCTGCCGTCGCTCTGCGTCTCGCGCAGTTCGCTGCGTGGGTAGCTGGCGTCGGCGGTGGTGGAACCGCCGACCGGCACCCAGAAGGTCAGGCTGCCGTCGGCGTTGCGGCGCAGGTACTGGCTCTGGTAGCCGTTGTTCAGCCGCGCGGTGCTGATGGTGGTGGGGCTGGGATCGGTGGGGATCGAGAGGTTCCAGGTGGTGAGGTCGAGCACGGGCTTTCCTTGGTCTAGGGCTGGGGGAACCTCTCTTCGTGTGCCCGTTCGGTCATTGGTTCAACCGCTCCGACCAGCGTGCCAGAGCGGTTGCCGTGTCTGTCAGGCGGCCGGGCGCTGCTGGCGCTGGTAGAGGAACTCCAGTACCGCACCGCGATAGCTGTGGTACTGCGCGTCATTGGCCAGCGCCAGGCGGTCGCGCGGGCGCGCCAGCTCCACCTTGAGGATCTCGCCGACGGTGGCGGCCGGGCCGTTGGTCATCATCACGATGCGATCCGACAGCAGCACCGCTTCGTCGACGTCGTGGGTGACCATCACCACGGTGCTGTGGGTGGCGCCGACGATGCGCAGCAGCTCGTCCTGCAGGTGGGCGCGGGTCAGCGCATCGAGGGCGCCGAACGGCTCGTCCATCAGCAGCACCTTGGGCTCCATGGCCAGGGCACGGGCGATGCCGACGCGCTGCTTCATGCCGCCGGAGATTTCGCTGGGGTGCTTGTGCATGGCATGGGCGAGGCCGACCATCTGCAGCGCCTGCTCGGTGCGCGCCTTGAGCTGGGCCTTGCTCTCGCGTGCGCCGAAGACCTTCTCCACGGCCAGGTGGACGTTGCCGTAGCAGGTCATCCAGGGCAGCAGGCTGTGGTTCTGGAACACCACGGCGCGTTCGGGGCCGGGGCCGTCGATCTCGCGGCCGTTGCAGATCAGCCCGCCCGCGCTGGCTTCGAGCAGGCCGGCGATCAGGTTGAGCACGGTGGATTTGCCGCAGCCGGAGTGGCCGATCAGCGAGACGAACTCGCCGCGAGCGATGCTCAGGTTGACGCCTTCCAGGGCCTGGAAGCGGCCTTTCTTGGTGTCGAAGTGTTTGCTGACGGCGGTCAGCTCGACGAACTTGTCCATGGGTGGCTCCTTAATTCGCGTAGTCGAAGCGCTTGGCCAGCAGCAGGAGCGCCTGCTCCAGGGCCAGGCCGACCAGGCCGACGATGATGATGGCGATGAGGATGTGTTCGACGTTGAGGTTGTTCCACTCGTCCCACACCCAGAAGCCCAGGCCGATGCCGCCGGTGAGCATCTCCGCGGCGACTATCACCAGCCAGGCCACGCCGATGGCCAGGCGGATGCCGGTCATCAGGTGCGGCAGCACGGCGGGAAACAGGATGCGCGTCAGCACCTTGAACTCCGACAGCTTGAGCACGCGGGCCACGTTCAGGTAGTCCTGCGGCACGCTGGCGACGCCGGCGGCGGTGTTGAGGATGATCGGCCAGATCGAGCTGATGAAGATCACCCAGATCGATGCCGGGCCTGCCGCCTCGAACACCAGCAGGCCGATCGGCAGCCAGGCCAGCGGCGACACCGGACGCAGCAGGCTGATGATCGGCGCCAGCATGCCGGCGAGGAAGGCGAAGCGGCCGATGGCGAAGCCCAGCGGAATGCCCACCAGCGCTGCCAGGCCGAAGCCGACGCCGACCCGGCCGAGCGAGTTGAGGATGTTCCAGCCGATGCCCATGTCGTTGGGGCCGTTGTCGTAGAAGGGATCGGCGAACAGCACCAGGGCGGCCTGCCAGGTGCTCAGCGGGCCGGGCAGGCCCTCGCTGTGCTGGGCGAGCAGGGCCCACAGGCCGATGAAGGCGAGGATGCCGAGCAGCGGCGCGATGGCCGCCTTGAGCCCGTTGCCGAGGGTCTGCACGCTGGGCAGCAGGGCCATGGGCGAGAAACGCGGCTTGGCCAGCTGCGGCAGCGGAGTTTTCAGGGGCGCATTCATGGTCACCTCCGATCAGGCTTTGATGGCGAAGGAGTCGGCGTAGGCGGCCGGGTTGCTGCCGTCCCAGACCACACCGTCGATCAGCGTGCTGCTGCGCAGCGGGCTGCTCGGCACGGCCAGCTTGAGGGCGCCGGCCGCCTCGGCGTAGAGCGCGGTCTGGTTGATCTGCGCCGCCACGGCGGCGTAATCCGGCGCGTCCTTGAGCAGGCCCCAGCGCTTGAACTGGGTGAGGAACCACATGCCGTCGGAGTGGTAGGGGAAGTTGACGCTGCCGTCCTTGCAGAAGGCCATGGCGTGCTCGTCCTGCCAGCTGTTGCCGAGGCCGTCCTCGTACTGGGCGAGAAAGCGCGGTTCGATCACCTGTACCGGCGCGTTGACGTAGGCCTTGCCGGAAATCAGCTTGGCGGTGCTCTTGCGGTTCTCCTCGCTGGCCTCGATGAAGCGGCTGGCGTCGAGCACCGCCATGATCAGCGCGCGGGCGGCGTTGGGGTACTGCTCGATAAAGGCGCGGGTGGTGCCGAGCACTTTCTCGGGGTGATCCGGCCAGATCTGCTGGGTGGTGGTGGCGGTGAAGCCGATCTTGTCGAAGATCGCCCGCGCGCCCCAGGGCTCGCCGACGCAGAAGCCGTCCATGTTGCCGACGCGCATGTTGGCGACCATCTGCGGCGGCGGCACGACGATGGTCTTCACGTCGCTCAAGGGGTTGATGCCCAGGCTGCCGAGCCAGTAGTACAGCCACATGGCGTGGGTGCCGGTGGGGAACGTCTGGGCGAAGGTCAGCGGCGTGCCGCCCTTCTTCACGTGCGCGGCCAGTTGCGCGCCGTTGCTCACTCCGGCCTCGCGCAGCTGCTTTGACAGGGTGATGGCCTGGCCGTTCTGGTTCAGGCCCATGAGCACCGCCATGTCCTTCTGCGGCCCGGCCAGGCCGAGCTGGGCGCCGTACATCATGCCGTAGAGCACGTGGGCGGCATCCAGCTCGCCGGTGTTGAGCTTGTCGCGCACGCCGGCCCAGGAGGCTTCCTTGCTCGGGGTGATGCTCAGGCCGTACTTCTCGCCGAAGCCCTGGGTGGCGGCCACCACCACCGAGGCGCAGTCGGTCAGGGGGATGAAGCCGACTTTCAGCGCGGCCTTTTCCGGTGCGTCGGAGCCGGCTGCCCAGGCCGCACTGCGCAGTGAGGCCGGTGCCGACAGGCCGAGCGCGGCGATGCCGCCAACGGCACCGGCGAGGGCAATGGATTGCTTGAGGAAGTTGCGGCGGCTGGTGTCCAGGGGCTTGTTCGAATCACGATCGGTCATGGGGCTAATCCTTGTCAGGCACATAAACAAAAAACGGCGTACGCCAGGCCGCCTCGGTAAGAGGAGGTGGCCTGACGGACGCCGTTGTCCGTGATCCTCGGCCCGCCGCCGTTGGCGTGCTACGCAGGATGGTTGACAGGGACATAGCAAGGGGCTTGCCAGTTTTTCCAGGCAAAGACCCTGACGTTCTCGGCAGCGCACGGCGAGTGCCGCAGGGGCCTCAGCTGGCGAATGGCTAGCCGATAGAAATCAATGACTTGGATATGGGCTGGGGCCATTGGCGGGGGCCTGCCGGGCGGCCCAGCGGCCGCCGGCGCCGGCGCGCTCGTGGGCCAATGGCGTGCATGGCCGGGCGCCGCTGAGCCGTTTTGGTTCGAGGTGCCGAGCTCAGGAGGCTGGCTGGACGCGCGCTTCCTCGACGAAATCGCGCAGCCAGCGCAGCACTTCCACCGCCTCCCAGCGTGCCGGGTCGAACAGGGCGTAGGCCAGGCCCTGATAGCCGACCACATCCAGCTGGCGGTGGTAGCCGGCGCGCTGCAGCAGTGCCTCGATCTCGGCGAAGCAGGTGTTGAAGTGCTGGCGGTTAAAGGGCGTGCGGTTCTCGGTGACGATGCCCTCGAGCTGCAGTTCCTCGACCATTTCACGCACCCGCTCCAGCGGCATGCGGTTCACCCGGTGTTTCAGCTGCAGTACGTCCAGCATGGTGCGGCTCCTGTGCATTGGTTCGAGAGAGCAAGGGTAAACGAAAAATACTGTACAAATAAACAGTATTGGTGAATAGTGAGGCCACTGCAGCGACATCGACCCGTCCGCCCCGCACGGTGGACGCCTTGCGAGAGGAGAATTGGCAATGCAACAGATGCTGATGACGATTGTGCTATTGGCTGTGCTGAGCGGCTGCGCCCAGCCGCAGATCGAACGGCCGCAGGCCAATGGCGCCTACCTGGTGATCGAGGGCGAGCAGGCCTGGGCCGTGCTGGTGTCCGACGGCCGGCGCGTGGAGGAGGCGGGCAGGGTGCTGGACGTGATCCGCCTGCCCGGACATCACTCGAGCATCGCCGCCAGCTACGTGATCGACACGCCCAACTGCGGCAAGCTGCAGTGGCTGACCGAGCGCCACGGCGCGGCAGAGGGGGAAACCACCCTGCTGCCGGCGGCGTTCAACGAGGAGTTGGTCAGCCCGGGCTGCGTGCTGGCCCAGGGCCTGAGTCGCGCCTGGACGGCGCTGGATTATTCCGGCTGATATGACCAGGGCGCCTCGCGGCGCCCTGGTGGCTTTACTCGTCAGTGGCCTTGGCCTTCTTCGCCGGCAGCAGGCCGTCGGCGCGGAACATCGCCTTGATCCCGCGCAGCGCCTGGCGGGTGCGATCCTGGTTCTCGATCAGGGCGAAGCGCACGTGGTCGTCACCGTAGTCGCCGAAGCCCAGGCCCGGCGAGACGCAGACCTTGGCCTCGGCCAGCAGCTTCTTGGCGAATTCCAGCGAGCCGAGCGGGGCATAGGCCTCGGGAATCTTGGCCCAGACGTACATCGAGGCCTTGGGCTTTTCCACCATCCAGCCGATCTCGTGCAGGCCCTTGACCAGCAGGTTGCGACGCTGGCGGTACTGCTCGGCGATGTCGCGTACGCACTGCTGGTCGCCTTCCAGGGCGGCGATGGCGGCCACCTGCAGCGGAGTGAAGGTACCGTAGTCGTGGTAGCTCTTGATCCGCGCCAGGGCGGACACGAGTTCTTTATTGCCGACCATAAAGCCGATGCGCCAGCCGGCCATGTTGTAGCTCTTGGACAGGGTGAAGAACTCCACCGCGATGTCCTTGGCCCCCGGCACCTGCATGATCGAGGGGGCCTGCCAGCCGTCGTAGACGATGTCGGCGTAGGCCAGGTCGTGCACCACCAGCACGTCGTACTGCTTGGCCAGGGCCACCACGCGTTCGAAGAAGTCCAGCTCCACGCACTGCGCGGTGGGGTTGGAGGGAAACCCCAAGATCATCATCTTCGGCTTGGGGATGGATTCGCGAATCGCCCGTTCCAGCTCGGCGAAGAAGTCCACCCCCGGCACCAGCGGCACCGAACGCACCTGAGCGCCGGCGATCACCGCGCCGTAGATATGAATGGGGTAGCTGGGGTTGGGCACCAGCACGGTGTCGCCATGGTCCAGGGTGGCCAGCATCAGGTGCGCCAGGCCTTCCTTGGAGCCGATGGTGACGATGGCTTCGCTTTCCGGGTCGATGTCCACCGCGTAGCGCTCCTGGTACCAGCGCGAGATGGCGCGGCGCAGGCGCGGGATGCCGCGCGATGTGGAGTAGCCGTGGGTGTCTTCGCGCTGGGCGACCTGCACCAGCTTCTCGACTATGTGCGGCGGCGTGGCGCCATCGGGATTGCCCATGCTGAAGTCGATGATGTCCTCGCCACGGCGGCGCGCGGCCATCTTCAGCTCGGCGGTGATGTTGAACACATAGGGGGGGAGACGATCGATGCGCGCAAAGCGGCGCTTGGCGTTGTCGGCCATGATTTCCTCGAAGTACGTAAGCGCCCGGAACCGTCCGAGCGACGTTGGCCACTGCACTGGCCGGAGGCGACGATAAGGCGCCGGCAGCTCTGCTGTCCAGCGCAGTGGCGGGAAAAATTGCCGGTGCAGTGCGCCTGGGCTACTGCAGCGGCGCTCAGCCGCCGAGCATGTCGTGCATGGCGATGATCTGCTCGGCCACCTGGATCAGCTTCTGCTGGCGGCTCATGGCCTGGCGGCGCATCAGGGTGTAGGCCTCTTCCTCGTTGCAGCTCTTCATCTTCATCAGCAGGCCCTTGGCCAGCTCGATGCGCTTGCGTTCGGCCAGCTGGGCGTCGCGCGCCTGCAACTGGGCGCGCAGGGCCTGGTCGCTCTCGAAGCGGGCCATGGCCACGTCGAGAATCGGCTGCAGGCGCTGGGCGTGGATGCCCTCGACGATGTAGGCGCTGACCCCGCTCTGGATCGCCTGGCGCATGACGCCAGGGTCGTGCTCGTCGGTGAACATGACGATCGGTCGCGGCTGGTCGCGGCTGACCAGCACCACCTGTTCCATCACGTCGCGGCTGGGGGACTCGGTGTCGATCAGGATCACGTCGGGGCGCACGGCCTCGACCCGCTCGGGCAGGTCGATGGTCAGCCCGGACTCATCGATCACCTCGAAGCCGGCCTCGATCAGCGCGCACTTGAGGCGGCCGACCTTCTTCGGGGTGTCGTTGATCAGCAGGATACGCAGCATCGTGGACTCTCCGGGCGATTACAGGGCGACAGCCGGGCTGTCGGCCAGGGCGTGGAGACGGAAGCTGCGGGCGTAGCCGGCCGGGTCGCTGCCGTCCCAGCGGGTGCCATCCTGCAGCGTGGCGCTGCGCATGTCCGCGGGTATGGGGATATTCAGCGCCTGCGCCGCCTCGCGGTAAAGCCCCAGTTGCTGCACCTGGCGGGCGACGCCGAGGTAGTCGGGGTCGCTGCGCAGCAGGCCCCAGCGGCGGAACTGGGTCATGAACCACATGGCGTCGGACAGGTAGGGCAGGTTCACCGCGCCCTCGCCATGAAAGCGCAGCGGATGGGCGTCCTGCCAGGCGTGACCGAGGCCGTCCTGGTACTGGCCGAGAAAACGGGGCTGAATGGCCGACAGCGGTGCGTCGACGTAGTCGCGGCCGCTGAGCAGTTGTGCCGTGCTGCGCTTGTTCTCCTCGCTCTCGTCGATGAAGCGACTGGCTTCCAGCACCGCCATGATCAGCGCGCGGGCGGTATTGGGATACTGCAGGGCGAATTCGCGGGTGCAGCCGAGCACCTTCTCGGGGTGATCGGCCCAGATCGACTGACTGGTGGCGACGGTACAGCCAAGGCCCTCGTCCACCGCCTGCGCGCTCCACGGCTCGCCGACGCAGAGGCCGTCGATGCGGCGCGCCTTGAGGTGCGCGATCATCTGCGGCGGCGGCACCACCACGCTGTCGACGTCGTGCAGTGGGTGAATGCCCTGGCTGGCCAGCCAGTAATAGAGCCACATGGCGTGGGTGCCGGTGGGGAAGGTCTGGGCGAAGGTCAGGCGTGCACCTTGTTGGTGCGCGCGATGCAGCAGTGCTTCGCCACTGCTCACGCCTGCGGCCAGCAGCGGCTGCGACAGGTTGATGCTCTGACCGTTCTGGTTCAGGCCCATCAGAACCGCCATGTCGGTGGCCGGAGCGCCGCCCAAGCCGAACTGGACACCATAGATCAGGCCGTAGAGGCTGTGCGCGGCGTCCAGTTCGCCGCTCAGCAGCCTGTCGCGCAGCCCGGCCCAGGAGCTCTGGCGCTGCAGATTGAGGGTCAGTCCGTGTTTCTCGGCGAAGCCCTGAGTGGCGGCCACTATCACCGAGGCGGCATCGGTCAGGGCCATGAAGCCGATGTTCAGCGTGCGCTTCTCCGGCGCATCGCCGATCCCGGCTCCACCCGGCACATCGCTGAGGACTGCTTGTCGTTCGCTCATGTTGCTTGTCCCTTCTCCACGCAAAAAGGCGCCGCACCCACGTCCGCCACTGGGGCAGCAAGGGAACGACGCCATTGTCGTGAGCGGCTTCCGCCGTTGGAAGCGCTCTGTTATCGGGACTGAAGCAATGCATATGCCATCACGGGCGGCGTGTTGGCGTTTGCCGATCTTTGAGGGGGAGGCGCTAGTTAGCGCTCCAGCATCTGCTTGACGTTGCTCTGCGGGATCTGCTGCTTGCGGCCTTCGCTGTCGGTGAACTCGAGCATGCCGGTGTCCCGATCCAGCTCCGGTTTGCCGTCGCTGGTGAGCATCTGTCCATCGGTGGTGGTGATGATGTACTCGCTGCTGCAGCCGGCCAGGCCGAACAGGCACAGGGCGGCGATGATCCATGGCTTCATGATGTGCTCCTGAATGCTCGTATGGGGTGTCCCCAATTCAGAAGGTAGACGCTGCCGTTGCCGCCGCAAGGCGCCGCGACGTTTTGCGCCAGCCATAAACAACAAGCCCCGCACGGGGCGGGGCTTGTTCTACAGCGCTGGGATCAGGCCTGAACGACCGGGATCTTGGCGTTGGCCGCCGCTTCGCGGAAGTCGGCGATCTGGTCGAAGCTCAGGTAGCGGTAGATATCGCCAGCCATGCTGTCGATATCCTTGGCGTAGACCATGTACTCCTCGACGGTCGGCAGCTTGCCGAGAATCGAAGCGACCGCGGCCAGTTCGGCAGAGGCCAGGTACACGTTGGCGCCATCACCCAGACGGTTGGGGAAGTTACGGGTGGAGGTCGACACCACGGTGGAGTTGGCGGCGACGCGCGCCTGGTTACCCATGCACAGCGAGCAGCCCGGCATCTCCATGCGTGCACCGGCCTTGCCGTAGATGCCGTAGTAGCCTTCTTCGGTCAGCTGGTGAGCATCCATCTTGGTCGGCGGCGACAGCCACAGACGGGTCGGGATACCGCCCTTGACCTTGTCCAGCAGCTTGCCGGCAGCGCGGAAGTGACCGATGTTGGTCATGCACGAACCGATGAACACTTCGTCGATCTTGTCGCCGGCCACGGTGGACAGCAGACGGGCGTCGTCCGGGTCGTTCGGGGCGCACAGCACCGGCTCGTTGAGTTCGGCCAGGTCGATTTCGATGACTTCGGCGTACTCGGCGTCCTTGTCGGCTTCCATCAGTACCGGGTTGGCCAGCCAGGCTTCCATCGCCTGGGCACGACGCTCCAGGGTGCGGGCATCGCCGTAGCCTTCGCTGATCATCCAGCGCAGCAGGGTGATGTTGGACTGCAGGTATTCGGCGATGGCCGCTTCCGGCAGTTTGATGGTGCAACCGGCAGCCGAACGCTCGGCGGAGGCGTCGGACAGCTCGAAGGCCTGCTCGACGGTCAGGTTGTCCAGGCCTTCGATCTCGAGGATACGGCCGGAGAAGATGTTCTTCTTGCCCTTCTTCTCGACGGTCAGCAGACCTTTCTGGATGGCGTAGTAGGGGATGGCGTGGACCAGGTCACGCAGGGTGATACCCGGCTGCATCTTGCCCTTGAAGCGCACCAGCACGGATTCCGGCATGTCCAGCGGCATGACGCCGGTGGCAGCGGCGAAGGCCACCAGGCCGGAACCGGCCGGGAAGCTGATGCCGATCGGGAAGCGGGTGTGCGAGTCGCCACCGGTGCCGACGGTGTCCGGCAGCAGCATGCGGTTCAGCCAGCTGTGGATGATGCCGTCGCCCGGACGCAGGGACACACCGCCACGGGTGCGGATGAAATCCGGCAGGGTGTGGTGGGTGGTGACGTCGATCGGCTTCGGATAGGCCGCGGTGTGGCAGAAGGACTGCATCACCAGGTCAGCCGAGAAGCCCAGGCACGCCAGGTCTTTCAGCTCGTCGCGGGTCATCGGGCCGGTGGTGTCCTGGGAGCCGACGGTGGTCATCTTCGGTTCGCAGTAGGTGCCCGGACGCACGCCTTCGACGCCGCAGGCCTTGCCGACCATTTTCTGCGCCAGGGTGAAACCCTTGGTGCTGGCAGCAGGCTGGTCCGGCTTCTTGAACAGGTCGGAGGAGCCCAGGCCCAGTTCGGCACGCGCCTTCTCGGTCAGGCCACGGCCGACGATCAGCGGGATACGGCCGCCGGCGCGGACTTCATCGAGCAGCACCGGAGTCTTCAGTTCGAAGGTGGTGATGACGTCGTCGGTGCCGTGCTTGCAGACCTTGCCAGCGTAGGGGTAGACGTCGATCACGTCGCCCATGTTGATGTTCGATACGTCGAACTCGATCGGCAGGGCGCCGGCGTCTTCCATGGTGTTGTAGAAGATCGGGGCGATCTTGGTGCCGAAGCAGAAGCCGCCAGCACGCTTGTTCGGCACGTAGGGAATGTCGTCGCCGAAGAACCACAGCACCGAGTTGGTGGCGGACTTACGGGAAGAACCGGTACCGACCACGTCACCGACGTAGGCCACCGGGAAGCCTTTGGCCTTGATCTCTTCGATCTGCTTCAGCGGGCCGATGGCGCCTTGCTGCTGCGGCACGATGCCGTCGCGAGCCATTTTCAGCATGGCCAGGGCGTGCAGCGGGATGTCGGGGCGCGACCAGGCGTCCGGGGCAGGGGACAGGTCGTCGGTGTTGGTTTCGCCCGGCACCTTGAACACGGCCAGGCTGTATTTCTCGGCGATGGCCGGCTTGTTGGTGAACCACTCGCCATCGGCCCAGGACTGCAGCACGGCCTTGGCGTTGGCATTGCCGGCCTTGGCTTTCTCGGCGACGTCGTGGAAGGCGTCGAACATCAGCAGGGTGTGCTTGAGTTGCTCGGCGGCAACGGCGCCCAGGGCGGCGTCGTCCAGCAGCTCGACCATGGTGGCGATGTTGTAGCCGCCCTGCATGGTACCCAGCAGCTCGACGGCGCGTTGCTTGCTGATCAGCGGGGAAGTGGCTTCGCCCTTGGCCACGGCAGAGAGGAAACCGGCCTTGACGTAGGCGGCTTCATCGACGCCTGGCGGTACGCGGTTGGTGATCAGGTCTACGAGGAATTCTTCTTCGCCAGCCGGCGGGTTTTTCAGCAGCTCGACCAGGCCTGCGGTTTGTTCGGCGTTCAGCGGCTGGGGCACGATACCCTGAGCGGCACGCTCTGCTACGTGTTTGCGATAGGCTTCAAGCACAGTTATTACCCTCATCAGTGGTCCCAAAGGGTTGTCCGGGACGCGATCCAGATACCCATGAACCAGGCGCTTTTCGACTTTATGAGCCGATCAGCCGAGGTTTCATGAGTCTCTTGTAGAAGCTGCTTTCAAAGTTTTACGCCGGCAGGACGGGGTCTGATGAGGGCGGGCGCAGAGGCTCGGGGGGACTCCGAGTGACTGCGCCGCCATCGTACCTGCAGGATCGACTGTGCTCGTGACGCTTTGAAAACAGCTTCCAACGGACATTGGCGCCGTAAAAGGCGGGCCGATTCTAATGGAAAGCGCGGATAAAGTTAAGCCAAAGCCCTGGGCTTGGCGGGGGTGATCTTGCTTAGACAAAGGGCTAACATGCTCGGCCGTCCTGCTGTCTATATTGCTTCTCCATGTCCAATCAACGCATCAAGACGCCTTGCGTGGGTCTGTGCTCGACCGTTTACGGCGATGTGGTATGCCGCGGTTGCAAGCGTTTTCACCACGAGGTGATCAACTGGAACAGCTACGGCGACGAGGAAAAGCGCGCCGTCTGGCTGCGCCTGGAAGTGTTGCTGGTGCAGGTGATGACGGCCAAGGTCGAGGTGTTCGACGAGCAGCGCCTGCGCACCCAGCTGGAGCAGCGGCAAATCCGTTTTGTGCCGCAGCAGTCGCCCTATTGCTGGGCCTACCAGCTGATCGCACGCGGCGCGCGGGTGATCAACCAGCTCGATGCCTACGGCATGGCGCTGCTGCCCGAGTTCCGTGGCTGGGCCTTGCCGGAGCTGCGTGACGCCATCGACCGCGAGTTCTTCCTGCTCTCCGAGGCGCACTACGAGCGCTATATCGCGCCGAAATTCCTCCGCGAAGGCCTGGAACTGCGCGTGTGAGACCGGGTGGGTAGCCCGGATGCAATCCGCCAGCTCGCGCACGGCGATCCACTCCCTGGCTTTTGTCCGGCGCACAAAAAATGCCGCTCGCATTTGCGAGCGGCATTTTTGTCTGGCTGGCGTTCATTTCAGCGTTGCGCCACCAGCTCTTCGAGGTGGGCGATGATCTCGTCCGGCTTGAGCACCAGCACGTCGCTTTCCAGCGAGTCGAGAATCACTTCGGCGGTATTGCCGATCAGGGCGCCGGATAGCCCGGTGCGCGCCACGGTGCCGATCACAGTGACCACGGCGCTGAGCTGGTGGGCGATCTGCGGGATCAGCACGTCGGCCGGGCCTTCGACTATGTGCAGGCGGTCGTCGCCGATCTCGTACTCGGCCTGGAAGCTCCTGCACTGCTCGCGGTAGCGCGCCTCGATGGTTTCCTTGAGCTGGAAGGTCGGGTCGGCCGCCGACAGCATCGGCGTTGGGTGGGCGGTGATCACGTGCAGTTCGCCCTTGGCCAGGCCGGCGATGTCGTAGCCGTGGCTGATGATGCCGGCGTGCAGGGTGCGGTGCTCGCCGTCGGCATTGCCCACGTCCACCGCGGCGAGGATGGTGCCGCCGGTCCAGGGCTTGTCGGTCTTGACCATCAGCACAGGGCCTGGGCAGTAGCGCAACAGCTTCCAGTCGTCGGGGGTAAGGATGGCTTTCTTCAGTGGATTGTCCGGCAGGTGCTGCTTGACTACCAGGCCGCAGCCTTCGGCCTGTTGCACGGCGATGATGGTCTGGTGCGGGCTGTCGTGCCAGGCCTGCTGGGCGGAGACGGCGAAACCTTCCTCGCTCAGGCTGCTGCTGAGGTCGTTGAGCCAGGCGCTGTGCTCGCCCTTCTTGTCGCACACCAGCAGGTGCAGGCGCGATTGGGTGACTCCGGCTATCAGTTTCGCGCGCTTGAGCGCGAGGCCCTCCGGGTGCTGCGGCTCCATTACCACCAGGATGCTGCGGATCGCTTGCATGGTCGTCTCCCTGAGAATGAGTGGCACTTGTTCAACTATAGCGGTGCGCGGTTGACGGGCTTGTTGACCTGCGTCAACGGCGCGCTGGCCGTCTTGGCGCTCACTCGTATAATGGCCCGCCATTGCCAACCCCGCCAGCGTTCGAGAGCGCCCCCTGATGATGTCAATTGCCCAGCATATTCCGAGTAAAGGCGAGGAAAGCGCGTCGATCCTGCAGGAAATCCTCGAGTTTCTCGGCGGCGTCGCCACCCCGGCGGCCTGGCTGGACGAGGCCCTGCGCCAGCAGGAAATCCTCCTGCTCGACCACCGCAATCTGGAATACAAGGCGGCGCAGACGGCCCTGAGCCTGATGGGGCGCTACCTGACCAAGACCGAATTGACCGCGAGAATGTCGCGTTTGGCCCGTGAGGAGCTGGTGCACTTCGAGCAGGTGAGCAAGATCATCCGCGGCCGCGGCATCGAGGTTCGCCACGTTTCCGCTTCGCGCTACGCCGCCGGCCTGCGCGCGCTGCTGCGGGGCGGGGAAGTGGAGCGGCTGGTGGATGTGCTGGTGATCGGCGCCTTTATCGAGGCGCGCTCCTGCGAGCGCTTCGCCGCTCTGGTGCCGCGACTGGATGCCGAACTGGCCAAGTTCTATGCCGGGCTGCTGGAGAGCGAAGGGCGCCACTATCGGGGCTATCTCAAGCTCGCCTACCTCTATGGCGACTCAGCCGACGTGGATGCGCGTATCGAAGTGGTGCGTGCGGTGGAGCAGGAGCTGATCACCTCGGCGGACGAGCAGTTCCGTTTCCATAGCGGTGTGCCGGCCTGAAAGCGGGCGGGAGAACGCGCACAAAATATGGAGGAGCGGCTTCAGCCGCGAACACGGCGATAACGGCCTTTCGCGGCTGAAGCCGCTCCTGCAAATTTGTATGGGCTACGGTTTGGAGGCTCCTGCGGGAGCAAGCTCGAACGGCGCCTGGTTGAACCCCTTGTCATCGACCTGCAGCGCCCACCCCTGGCGATCCCAGTCACCCAGCACGATGCGCCGCGCCGCTTGGCCGTTCACGTCCAGTTCGTGCACCGCCGGTCTGTGGGTATGGCCATGGATCAGCGTGCGCACGCCGTGCGCGGCCATCACCTCAACCACCTCCGCTGGCGTGACATCGACTATCTCGCTGGCTTTCATCCGCGTCTGTGCGCGGCTTTCGTTGCGCAGCTTGCGCGCCAGCTTCTGTCGGGTGCCCAGTGGCAGGTTGCGCAGGATCAGCAAGGACAGCGGGTTGCGCAGCCAGCGACGCAGCTTCATATAGCCGACGTCCAGGGTGCACAGGCTGTCGCCGTGCATCAGCAGCACGCGCTCTCCGGCCATTTCGACCAGGCTGGGATCCTTCAGCAGGGTACAGCCGGCCTCGCGGCAGAAGCGCTGGCCGATGAGGAAGTCGCGGTTGCCGTGCATCAGGTAGATGCGCGTGCCGGCGTCGCTCAGTTCGCGCAGCGCGCGGGCGATTTCATGCTGGAAGGGCGTCATGCCATCGTCGCCGATCCAGACTTCGAAGAAGTCGCCGAGGATGTACAGCGCCTCGGCCTGGCGCGCGCGAGTGGCGAGAAAATGCAGAAACGCCCGGGTGATGTCCGGGCGTTGCTCTTCGAGATGCAGATCGGAGATCAGCAGGATCATCGACTTACTCGGCGACGACTTCGGCCTTCTCGATGATCACGTCGTCCACCGGCACGTCCTGGTGGCCGGCCTTCATGGTGGTGGCCACGGCCTTGATCTTCTCGACCACGTCCATGCCTTCGACCACTTCACCGAATACCGCGTAGCCCCAGCCCTGAACGGTCGGTGCGCTGTGGTTGAGGAAGCTGTTGTCGGCGACGTTGATGAAGAACTGCGCGCTGGCCGAATGCGGCTCCATGGTGCGGGCCATGGCGATGGTGCCGACCTTGTTGGCGACGCCGTTGTTGGCTTCGTTCTTGATCGGCGCGCGGGTCGGTTTCTGCTTCATGCCCGGCTCGAAACCGCCGCCCTGGATCATGAAGTTGCCGATCACGCGGTGGAAGATGGTGCCGTCGTAGTGGCCTTCCTTCACGTATTGTTCGAAGTTGGCCACGGTTTCCGGGGCCTTGTCGGCGAACAGCTTCAGGGTGATGACGCCGTGGTTGGTGTGCAGTTTGATCATGGGGGGACTCACTCTCGAATGGGGCAGGGCACCGAGCTCGGGCGGGCGCCGGAGCGGCCACTGCATTGCAGCTGTCAGGGGGTTGACGGGTTGGGTATGATACGGGCTTTGTTCCAGTCGGCCTACCCAGGGGGAATCTCTAAAAACTACCTGCGTTGCCATTGCTGCGTTAAAAACAGGCTCGGAATGCTCATTTACAACTCGTAAACTGCGCTTCCTTGCCTGTTTTTGCCTTGCTCTGGCTGCCTCGCCTACGTTTTTAGAGGTTCCCCCCTGCGCCGCGCCAGCATGATCTTAAGGACCCCATGAGCAAGCCCACCGTCGAAAAAGCCGCCAACTTCCTGCGCCCCATCGTCCAGGCCGATCTGGACAGCGGCAAGCACGCCAAGATCGTCACCCGCTTCCCGCCGGAGCCCAATGGCTACCTGCATATCGGTCATGCCAAGAGCATCTGCCTGAACTTCGGCCTGGCCCAGGAGTTCGGCGGCGAGTGCAACCTGCGCTTCGACGACACCAACCCGGCCAAGGAAGACCAGGAATACATCGATGCGATCAAGGCCGACGTCGAGTGGCTGGGCTTTTCGTGGGCCGGTAGCGAGCGCTACGCCTCCGACTACTTCGACCAGCTGCATGCCTGGGCCATCGAGCTGATCAAGGCCGGCAAGGCCTTCGTCTGCGACCTCAACGCCGACGAGATGCGCGCCTACCGCGGCAGCCTGACCGAGCCGGGCAAGAACAGCCCGTTCCGCGAGCGCTCGGTGGAGGAGAACCTCGACCTGTTCGCCCGCATGAAGGCCGGCGAGTTCGCCGACGGCGCCCGCTCGCTGCGCGCCAAGATCGACATGGCCTCGCCGAACATCAACCTGCGCGATCCGATCCTCTACCGCATCCGTCACGCCCATCACCACCAGACCGGCGACAAGTGGTGCATCTACCCCAGCTACGACTTCACCCACGGTCAGTCGGACGCCATCGAGGGCATCACCCACTCCATCTGCACCCTGGAGTTCGAGGACCATCGCCCGTTGTACGAGTGGTTCCTGGCCAACCTGTCGGTGCCGGCGCAGCCGCGCCAGTACGAATTCGCCCGGCTGAACCTGAACTACACCATCACCAGCAAGCGCAAGCTCAAGCAACTGGTCGATGAAGGCCATGTGCATGGCTGGGACGATCCGCGCATGTCCACCCTGTCCGGCTACCGCCGCCGCGGCTATACCCCGGCCTCGATCCGCGCCTTCTGCGACATGATCGGCGTCAACCGCGCCGGCGGCGTGGTGGATATCGGCATGCTGGAGTTCGCCATCCGCGAGGACCTGGACGCCAACGCCGCGCGTGCCATGTGCGTGCTCAAGCCGCTCAAGGTCGTCATCACCAACTACCCGGAGGGCCAGGTCGAGAACCTCGAACTGCCGCGCCATCCCAAGCAGGACATGGGCGTGCGCGTGCTGCCGTTCAGCCGCGAGCTCTATATCGACGCCAGCGACTTCGAGGAAACCCCGCCGGATGGCTTCAAGCGCCTGATCCCGGGCGGCGAAGTGCGCCTGCGTGGCAGCTACGTGATCCGCGCCGACGAGGCCGTGAAAGACGCCGCCGGCAACGTGATCGAGCTGCGCTGCAGCTATGACGAGAACACCCTGGGCAAGAACCCGGAAGGCCGCAAGGTCAAGGGTGTGATCCACTGGGTGCCGGCCGCCGAGAGCGTCGAGTGCGAAGTGCGCCTGTACGATCGTCTGTTCCGTTCGGCCAACCCGGAGAAGGCCGAGGAGGGCCAGACCTTCCTCGACAACATCAATCCGGATTCGCTGGTGGTGCTCAAGGGCTGCCGCGCCGAGCCGTCGCTGGCCCAGGCCGCGCCGGAAGAGCGTTTCCAATTCGAGCGCGAAGGCTACTTCGTCGCCGACCTGAAGGACTCGCAGCCGGGCAAGCCGGTGTTCAACCGCACCGTCACCCTGCGCGATTCCTGGGGGCAGTAAATGGCGCTGAGCATTTACAACACCCTGAGCAAGACCAAGGACGCCTTCCAGCCGCTGGAAGGCAACAGCGTGCGCATGTACGTGTGCGGCATGACCGTCTACGACTTCTGCCATATCGGCCACGCCAGGGTCATGGTGGCCTTCGACGTGGTCACCCGCTGGCTGCGCCAGCGCGGCTATGACGTGACCTATGTGCGCAACATCACCGATATCGACGACAAGATCATCAAGCGCGCGCATGAGAACGGCGAGCCGTTCGAGGCCCTGGTCGAGCGCATGATCAAAGCCATGCACGAGGACGAGGCGCGCTTGAGCGTGCTGCGCCCGGACATCGAGCCGCGCGCCACCGGCCATATCGCCGGCATGCACCAGATGATCCAGACCCTGATCGACAAGGGCTACGCCTACGCCCCGGGCAATGGCGACGTGTACTACCGCGTCGGCAAGTTCGAAGGCTACGGCAAACTGTCGCGCCGCAAGATCGACGAGCTGAAGATCGGCGCACGCATCGAGGTCGACGAGATCAAGCAGGATCCATTGGACTTCGTCCTGTGGAAGGGCGCCAAGCCGGGCGAGCCGTGCTGGGATTCGCCCTGGGGCAAGGGCCGTCCGGGCTGGCACATCGAGTGCTCGGTGATGTCCACCTGCTGCCTGGGCGAGACCTTCGACATCCACGGCGGCGGCCCGGATTTGGTGTTCCCGCACCACGAGAACGAGATCGCGCAGAGCGAGGCGGCCACCGGCAAGCTCTACGCCAAGGCCTGGATGCACGCCGGCGCGGTGCGCGTGGACGGCGAGAAGATGTCCAAGAGCCTGGGCAACTTCTTCACCATCCGCGAAGTGCTGGAGAAGTACCACCCCGAGGTGGTGCGCTACCTGCTGGTGTCCAGCCACTACCGCAGCCCGATCAACTATTCCGAAGACAGCCTCAAGGAAGCCAAGGGCGCCCTGGAGCGCTTCTACAACGGTCTGAAGGGGTTGCCGGAAGTGGCACCTGCCGGCGGCGAGGAATTCGTCGAGCGTTTCGGTGCGGCGATGGATGACGACTTCAACTCGCCGGAAGCCTGCGCTGTGCTGTTCGAGATGATCCGCGAGGTCAACCGCCTGCGCGAGACTGATGTCCAGGCTGCCGCCGGCCTGGCCGCCCAGCTCAAGCAGCTGGCCTCCGTGCTCGGTGTGCTGCAGCTCGAGCCGGATGCCTTCCTGCAGGCCGGCGCCGCCGGTAAGGTCGACGCCGCCGAGGTCGAAGCGCTGATCGCCGCGCGCCTTGCGGCCCGCGCCGAGAAGAACTGGGCCGAGAGCGACCGCATCCGCGACCAGCTCACCGCCATGGGCGTGGTGCTGGAAGACGGCAAGGGCGGCACCAGCTGGCGCCTGGCCGAGTAACAGATTGCGCAGGTAACACGACAAGGGCCGCTTTCGAGCGGCCCTTGTCGTTTATGCCAGCGCCGCGCGCCGGCCGCGCTCCAGGTCGACGCTGGCCAGGATCAGCAGGCCGATGACGAAGTAGCTGCCAGTGATCAGCATCGCCAGGCGGTGGTCGCCGCCGCTCAGCCAGCTGGTCAGGCCGTAGGTCATGGGGCCGAGGATGGACGCCAGCTTGACCGCCTGGCCCCACAGGCCGAAGAACTCCGCCAGGCGCGTCGACGGCGCCAGTAGCCCGACTATGGCGCGCCCGGCCGACTGGCTGGCGCCCATGCACAGGCCAGCGAGGTTGGCGGCCAGCCAGAACAACAGCGGCCCCTGGGCCGCCCAGACCAGACCGACCATGGCGATCCAGCCCAGCAGGGTAAGGCTCAGGGTGGCGCGGTGGCCGATACGGTCCTGCAGCCAGCCGAACAGCACGGCGCCGATGGCGGCGGTGACGTTCACCGCGAAGATCAGTAGCAGGGTGTCCTGGGTGCTGAAGCCCATGACCTGGTCGGCATAGATGGCGGCCAGGGTGATCACCGCCGAGATGCCGGCCTGATAGCACACGGTGCACAGCAGAAAGCGCAGCAGGTCGCGGTAGCGCCCGGCCTCGCCCAGGGTCTGGGCGAGGCGTGCCCAGGCCGCCCGTGCGCCGGTGGCGGCGCCCAGCTGCGGCCGGCTGCGCTCGCGCAGGAAGAGAAAGGTGGGCGTGCAGGCGATGGCGAACAACGCCGCGGTGATCAGCATGCAGGCCGGCACGAACTGCTCGGCACTTTGGCCCTGTGCCTGCGCCCAGGTCACGTAGGCCAGGCAGGCGCCCAGGCTGACCAGCCCGCCGATATAGCCGAAGCCCCAGCCCCAGCCCGAGACCCGGCCCAGCGCCTCGCGTCGGGCCAGTTCGGGGAGGAAGGCGGCGATCAGGTTCTCGCCGGTGCCGAAGCAGAAGTTCGACAGCACGATAAAGATCAGCGCAACGACCAGCGTGTCCGGCCCGGCCAGTGCCAGCCCCGCGGTAAACAGGATGCAGCCGAGGGCGCTGAACAGCAGCAGGCGCTTCTTGCAGGCGAGGGCGTCGGCATAGGCGCCGAGCAGCGGCGCACTGAGGATGACCAGGGCATAGGACAGGGCGATTGCGCTGGTCCAGGCCAGGGTGCCCCAGGCCTGGCCGCCGGCCACCACGGCGACGAAGTAGGCGTTGAACACCGCGGTGATCACCACCGTGGTGTAGCCGGAGTTGGCGAAGTCGAACATCGCCCAGGCCCAGACTTCTCGGCGGCGTACGCCGGGGGCGAGACTGCTTGGCATGCGGCTCTCTCTTACATCGCGTTGGTAGCTGCAAGCCTAGCCGGGGGTGGCCGTCTCGTCAGGCGGGACGCCCATCTTGCCTATTGGGCGCATAATGGCCACTGACCTACACAACCTGTGAGGGTTGCCGATGTCTCGTCCGCCACCGTCAACCAAGGCCGCGCCGGGTTGCGAAAGGGATGTGGAGCGCCTGCTGGAGATCGTGCGGCGCACCGTCAGCGAGTTGCGCCCGCAGGCCGCGACTGCGCTGCAACCGTGCCTGGACAGCGTGCTGGATCGCGATCTGGGCCTGGACAGCCTGGCCCGCGCCGAGTTGTGGGCGCGCATCGAGCAGGAATTCGGCGTGCGCCTGCCGGATAGCCTGTTCGCCAGTGCCGAGACCCCCGCCGACCTGCTGCGGGCGCTGCAGGGGCGAACTGCGCCGGCGGCCGCCGCGTCGCCCGTCGTCGCGCCCGACACCGAGGCGGACACCGCCCAGGTGCCGGCGACGGCGCAGACCCTGATGCAGGTGCTGGAGTGGCACGCGCGCCGCCACCCGCAACGCACCCACGTGCACCTGCTGGGCGAGGGCGACGAGCAAGAGGACATCAGCTACGGCGCTCTGCACCGCGGCGCCCAGGCGGTGGCCGCCGGCCTGCAGCTCGGCGGCCTGCGGCCGGGGCAGGCGGTGGCGCTGATGCTGCCCACCGGGCGCGACTTTCTCTACGCCTTCTTCGGCATCCTGCTGGCCGGCGGGGTGCCCGTGCCCATCTATCCGCCCCTGCGCCTGTCGCAGATCGAGGAGCACCTGCGCCGCCAGGTCGGCATCCTCACCAACGCCGAGGCGCGGTTGCTGATCACGGTGAGCGAGGCGCGCCTGCTGGCCCGCCTGCTGCGCCCGCAGGTGCCGAGCCTGCGGCGTATCGCCAGCGTCGCCGAACTGGCCGGCGAGGGCGGCGGCTGCGTCACGCCGGCCAGGGGCGCGCAGGACCTCGCCTTCCTGCAGTACACCTCGGGCAGCACCGGCCAGCCCAAGGGGGTGATGGTCAGCCACGCCAACCTGCTGGCCAACCTGCGCGCCATGGGCCAGGCCCTGCAGGTGGGGCCGCAGGATGTGTTCGTCAGCTGGCTGCCGATGTACCACGACATGGGCCTGATCGGCGCCTGGCTGGGCAGCCTGTACCACGGCGTGCGCCTGGCGCTGATGTCGCCGCTGGCCTTCCTCGCCCGCCCGGCGCGCTGGCTGTGGACCATCCATCGCTTGCGCGGCACGCTGTCGGCGGCGCCCAACTTCGCCTACGAACTGTGCCTGAGCAAGTTGCCCGAGGCGGAGCTGGAGGGCCTCGACCTGAGCTGCTGGCGTCTGGCCTGCAACGGCGCCGAGCCGGTCAACCCGGATACCCTGCGGCGCTTCGCCGAGCGTTTTGCCCGCTACGGCCTGGCCCCGGCCGCGCAGACCCCGGTCTACGGCCTGGCCGAGGCGACCCTGGGCGTGGCCTTTCCGCCGCTGGGCCGCGGGCTGCTGGTCGACCGGGTGCAGCGCGAGGCGTTCCAGCGCCGCGGCGAGGCGCGACCGGCGGGCGCGCAGGATGACGCGGTGCTGCAATTCGTCGCCTGCGGCCGGCCGTTGCCGGGGCACCGCATCCGCATCGTCGACGAGCGCGGCGTCGAGCTGCCCGAGCGCCGCGAAGGGCACCTGCAGTTCAGCGGCCCGTCCACCAGCGCCGGCTACTTGCGCAACCCGGAGGAAACCCGCCGGGTCCTGCGCGACGGCTGGATGGACTCGCTCGACCTGGCCTACATGGCCGGCGGCGAGGTCTACCTGACCGGGCGCGCCAAGGACCTGATCATCCGCGCCGGGCGCAACATCTACCCCTACGACCTGGAAACCGCGGTGGGCAACCTGGCGGGGTTGCGCAAGGGCTGCGTCGCGGTGTTCGGCAGCCAGGATCCGGCCAGTGGCACGGAGCGCCTGGTGGTGCTGGCGGAAACCCTGGAGCAGGAGGCCGGGCGGCGTCGGCAACTGCAGCAGGAGGTCAGCCGCGTGGTGCTCGAGCTGGCCGGCGTGCCGCCGGACGACATCGTCCTGGCGCCGCCGCACAGCGTGCTGAAGACCTCCAGCGGCAAGATCCGCCGCGCGGCCTGCCGCGAGTCCTACGAGCGCGGCGAAATCGGCCGGCCGCGTCTGGCGGTGTGGCGGCAGCTGCTGCGGCTGGTCGGCCAGGGCCTGCGCGGGCAGCTGCGGAGCAGCTGGCGTGATGCCGGCGCGTGGCTCTATGGCCTGTACTGCTGGCTGCTGTTCGCGTTGCTGGCGGCGCCGACCTGGCTCGGCGTGGCCCTGTTGCCGCGGCGGCGCTGGTCTCGTCTGTGGGCGCGGGCCGGGGCGCGCCTGTACCTCGCGCTGTCCGGCGTGTCGCCGGCGGTCGGCGGGTTGCAGCGGCTGTCCACCGCTTCGGTACAGGTCCTGGCCGCCAACCATGCCAGCTACCTGGACGGTCTGCTGCTCTGCGCCGTGCTGCCGCCGCAGTTCGCCTTCGTCGCCAAGCGCGAGCTGGCCGAGCAGCGCATCGCCGGGCGTTTCCTGCGCCGGCTCGGCGCCCACTTCGTCGAGCGCGTCGACCCGCGCGGTGGCGCCGCCGATGCCGAGGCACTGCTGACGGCGCTGGCGGCAGGCGAGTCGCTGGTGATCTTCCCCGAGGGCACCTTCGGCCCCGAGCCGGGGCTGCGGCCGTTGCGCATGGGTGCCTTCGTCCTGGCCGCGCGCAGTGGCGCCGAGCTGCTGCCGCTGGCCATCGGCGGTACGCGCGAGTGGCTGCGCGACGGTCACTGGCTGCCTCGTCGGAGTTCGCTGCGGGTCGAGTTCTGTGCGCCGCTGAGGGCGCAGCAGAACAGCTGGCTGGAGGCGATCCGCCTGCGCGATGCGACCCGTGCGGCGCTGTTGCAGCAGCTGGAGGAGGGTGAGCGGGTGCCGCGCTTCGGTTAGCGCGGCCCGCGTGCACGGATGGGCGGGATCTGGCTTATGGTTGAGCCTGATCCTGGCTGCGAGTCGACCGCCTATGCGCATTCCGTTGCTGTTTGTCGTGCTGCTGCTCGGCTGCGCCACCGCGCCCGAGCCTCCCCAGGCGCCGCCGGATTGCGCCCCGCGCAGGGCGGTGCAGGTGGTCGACCACGGCCTGCACGCCGGCCTGCTGCTGCCGGCGGCCGACCTGCTGCAGCGCCTGCCGGCCCTGGCCGAGGACTTCCCAGGCACGGGTTTTATCGAGCTGGGCTGGGGCGACGAGGGCTTCTACCGCAACCCGGATGCCGGTTTCGCTCAGGGCGTGCAGGCGCTGTTCTGGTCGGGCGACAGCGTGCTGCACCTGGTGCAGCTGGCCGCGCGGCCGACTGGCGGGCAGATGACCCTGGCGCCGGACGAGGCGGGCTACCAGCGTCTGCTGGACTACCTGCTGGCCGGCTTCGCCCTGGATGCCGAAGGCCGGCCGCAAGCGCTCGGCCCCGGCCTGTACGGGCACAGTCGCTTCTACCGGGCCAACGGCCGCTACTCGCTGCTCAATACCTGCAACACCTGGGTCGCCGAGGCGCTGGCGGCGGCCGGGCTGCCGCTCGGCGAGGGCTCGCCGCTGACCGCATCCGGGCTGATGAGGCAACTGCGGAGCCCGGCGCTGGCGGGTTTCATCTGCCAAGCGCCGTGACCGCGCCAGCCTGCAGTCGGCGCCTGCCCGGATTGCATCCGGGCTGCAGTGTCATTCAGCGCGGCAGCGCCTCGAGTATCTGCAGGGCCACCCGCACCCGCTCGGCGTTGGGGTAGTTGCGGTTGGCCAGCAGCACCAGGCCGATGTCCCGTGCCGGCAGCAGCAGGACATAGGCGCCGAAGCCGTTGGTCGAGCCGGTCTTGTTCAGCAGCAGGTCGCCTGTGGCGGGTATGGTCGCGTCGAAGCGCTCGATGGCCTGTGGCTGCAGCGCCATGTCCGCGGAGTTGCCGGCCTGCAGGCGCGCCAGGTCGATGGGGTAGGCGTAGCGCTCCCAGCCCAGGCCCTGGCTCATGTCGCCGACCCGGTAATAGCCGGTCTGGGTCATCGCCACGGCGCGCGGCCAGGGCTCGGGTAGCGCCTCGGGGTGCAGGTTGGCCTCGACGAAACGCAGCAGATCCGCCGCGCTGGCTTTTACCCCATAGGCCTCGGCGTCCAGCATGCCGGGGTTGACCCGCACCGGCTGATCCGCCTTGTCGTAGCCCTGGGCGTAGGCGGGCAGGCGCGATGGCGGTACCTGGATATAACTTTGCGTCAGGGCGAAGGCCGGAAACAGCCGCCGTTCCATCGATTCGGCAAAAGGCTCGCCCAGGCTGGCGGCGGCCAGGTGGGCGAACAGGCCGATGCTCGGGTTGGAGTAGAGGCGCTGGGTGCCGGCGGCATAGCTCGGTTGCCAGCTGCGGTAATAGGCCAGCATCGACGCGCGATCCAGCACCTGTTCGGGAAACTGCAGGGGCAGGCCGCCGGCGCTGTAGGTGGCCAGGTCGAGCAGGCTGATCTGCTCGAAGGGGCCGCCGCGCAGCTCGCTCAGGTGCTGGCTGGCGCTGTCGTGCAGGTCGAGTTTGCCGCTGGCCGCGGCGTAGGCGCCCAGGGTGGCGCTGAACAACTTGCTGACCGAGCCGATCTCGAACAGGGTGGCGTCGTCGACGGCTTGCCCCGTTTCCCTCGAGGCCAGGCCGTAGTTGAAGGTGTAGCGCCGGCCCTCGACGCTCAGGGCGACCGCCATGCCGGCAATGGCGTGCTCGGCCATCAGCGGTTCAATGATGGCGTTCACCGCCGTTTCGATCTGCTGCTTCGCCGTGCTGCCGGCCAGAGTGTCGCCGGCGCCGAGCAGCAAGCCCAGCAGGAACGCTGCACGCAGGCGACTTAAAGTAGATTCTAGTATTTTTAATTTCATTAAAATCAATTATTTATTGAGTTTATATAAGGTGAATTGTCACGTTTTGCGCGCTCGCTAGCGCGATGCTGGCGATGCGGCGGCGTCGCCAATGCTAGCCGGTGAGGTCAGCGTACAGGGTGATGCAGGGCGAGAAAGGCTGCAATCGCCTCGTTGACCGGCTGCGGGTGCGTGACGGGGCCCATATGGCCGAGACCGGCGAATTCAAGCCGCTCGACCCGGGGCAGGCTGGCCAGCAACAGCTCGGCCACCGCGTGCGCGGCGGCGGTCGAGCGCTCGCCGAGCAGGTAGAGCACCGGCACGCGCAGCGTGGTGAAGGCCGCCAGCGCTGTGGGCTCGCTGAGCAGCGCATAAGCCCAGCGGCGCACGTTGCGCACCGAGGCGGTGATGGGGGCCTGACGCCGCTCGGGCATCTGCCGCCAGCTGCCGGGCCCCATCCAGTAGTCGATAAAGTGTTCGGCGGCCGCCGCGGGATCGCCCGCATCCAGAGCGGCCGCCGATTGCGCCACTGTCGCGCGAATGCCGTCGGCGGCATTGGGCGGCGGTTGCCGGGCATCGATCAGGGCGAACAACGTCGGTTCGTAAAGCACCAACGCGGCGATCCGCTCGGGGTGCCTGAGGGCGGCGAGCAGGGCCACCGCCGCGCCGTAGGAGTGACCGACCAGCGCCAGTGGTGCGCCGGCCTTCGCCAGCAGCGGTTCGATCAGCTCGACTTCGTCGCCCAGGCTGATCTGCCGATCCGACGGCCAGTCCGGACTCTTGCCGGCGCCGTAGGCGTCGGGCGCGAGGACTCGGTAGTCGGGCGCCAGGCGCTCCATCAGCGCTAGCCACTGGCTGGAACTGCTGGCGTTGGCGTGCAGGCAGACCACCGCCGGGCCGTTGCCGGCCTCGCGACAGAAGGCTTCGTGTGGCATGCAACCTCCCGCGCTAGACGCGCACGCCTTGCTCGCGCAGGCGCTTGTACAGGGTATTGCGGCTGACGCCCAGGCGCCGCGCCAGGCCCGAGACGTTGCCGCCGCAGGCGCGGTACTGGCTGGCCAGATCGCTGGGCTCGACCGACGATGCCTGCGCCGCACCGGGTGCGCTCGCCGGCAGATCGAGGAAGAAGTCGTCCGGCAGGTGCTCGGCACGGATGGGCTGGTCGTCGGCCATGGCCAGCGCCACGCGCAGCACGCTGCTGAGCTGACGCAGGTTGCCCGGCCAGGGATGACGCTGGAACAGTTCCACCACCTCGCGGCTGAGTCCGGCCCATTGCTTGGGTTCGCGGTGCTGCTCCCACAGCCGCTGGAACAGCGCCTGCTTGTCGCTGCGTTCGCGCAGCGGCGGCAGTTCCAGGTTCAGCCCGCTGATACGGTAGTACAGATCGGCGCGGAACTGACCGCTGTCGACGTCCTGGCGCAGCGGGCGGTTGGTCGCGGAAATCAGCCGCACGTCCACCGGATGCTGTTCGCTGCTGCCCAGCGGCTGCACGCAGCGCTCCTGCAGCACGCGCAGCAAACGGGCCTGCACCCGCAGCGGCATGTCGCCGATCTCGTCGAGAAACAGGGTGCCCTTGTGCGCCTTGCGGATCAGGCCGACATGGCCCTTCTGGCTGGCGCCGGTGAAGGCACCCTTCTCGTAGCCGAACAGCTCCGATTCCACCAGTTCCGCCGGAATGGCCGCGCAGTTGACCGCGATGAAGGGGTGGCTGGCGCGTGAGCTGGCACGGTGCAGGGCCTTGACGAAGACCTCCTTGCCGGCGCCGGTTTCACCCTGCACCAGGATCGGGATGTCCTTCTCCAGCAGGCGTTCGGCCTGGCGAATGACCTTGTCCATCCGCGCATCGCCCAGGCTCAGCGCATGCAGCTCGGGTTCGCCGCTGGGGCGCGGCGCGGTCTGCGGGCGGAAATCGCGGGCCTGGATCGGTGCCGGCTGCGCCGGGCGTCGAATCCGCGCATGGAAACGCAACTGGCCGCTGGTGCGCAGACCGAATGGCTGGCCGTCCGGCTGGTTTAGCAGTTGTTGCAAGGGCACGTCGAACAGCTGCTCGATGGCGCCGTAGGCCAGCGGTTGGCCGAGCAGGTTATCGGCGCGGCGGTTGGCCGAGACCACATGGCCCTGTTCGTCGAACACCACCAGGCCGGCCCAGGGGCTGTCGAGGTTGTCCAGGCTGGTGTTGAAGCTGAGCAGGTGGTACTGGTCGGCGAACAGCTTGAGGATCAGGCGGTTCTCCACCGACTGACTCATCATCTTGACCATGCCGAGGGTATGCGCCGGCGGCAGGTAGCTGTCGCTGGAGACGTCGAGCACGGCGATCATGCGCCGCTGTTCGTCGAAGATCGGCGAGGCCGAACCGGTCATGAAGCGGTTGGCCTTGAGGAAATGCTCGTCGTGCTGGATATGCACGGCCTGGCCGCAACCGAGTGCGGTGCCGATGGCATTGGTGCCGGTGTAGCGCTCCAGCCAGCTGGCGCCGGCGACGAAGCCGGCGGCCTGGCGCGGCTCGATGAAGCGCCGGTCGCCCCAGGACTGCAGCAGCCGGCCCTGCTCGTCGGCCAGCATGATCAGGCAGTTGGAGTTGGCGAGGATGGTGCCGTAGTAGGGCAGCACCTCCTGGTGGGTGGTCTGCACCAAGGCCTGGCGGCTTTCCAGCAGGGCCGAGAGTTCGTCGGGGGGCGGCGGGTCGAAGCGCGGCGTGCTCTGGTGGGTCAGGCCGTAGTCACGACAGCGCGACCAGGACTCCTGGATGATGGTGTCGTGTGCCGGGGCACGGGCAGCTTCTGTCATGGTGCGATCTCTTCTTGTCGGTTCGCGATCTGCGTCGCGATGGGTCCAGTTTCGTTCAAGCCTGTTCAATGTCAACGAACGAATTGTTCAGTTGTTCACATTCGACTGTTCAAAAGTGTTCAGTCGAACATCGCCCAGCAACCCGAACCTGCGCTTATTTCTCTTCTGGAACAGATAGATATTCTGATTTTTGGCGGTCTGGCACGCTTGTCGCTGTAGGTGTTCGAAACCGAATGGCACGACAAGAAAAAGGACAGGCCATGTCGCTCAAGCTCGAACACGTCACCCGTATCGTCGACGGCCAGGTGCATATCGACGATGCCTGCCTGAGTTTCGAACCCGGCTCCTTCAACGTCCTGCTCGGCCGCACGCTGGCGGGCAAGACCAGCCTGATGCGCCTGATGGCCGGGCTGGATCGCCCCAGCAGCGGGCGAGTGCTGATGAACGGCGCCGATGTCACCGGTGTGCCGGTGCGCCAGCGCAATGTGTCGATGGTCTACCAGCAGTTCATCAACTATCCGACCCTGACGGTGTTCGAGAACATCGCCTCGCCGCTGCGCCAGGCTGGGGTGGCCAAGGAGCAGATCGTCGAGAAGGTCGAGGCCACCGCGCGCATGCTGCGCATCGACAAGCTGCTGGCGCGCTACCCGCTGGAGCTGTCCGGCGGCCAGCAGCAGCGCACGGCGATGGCGCGGGCGCTGGTCAAGGATGCCTCGCTGATCCTGTTCGACGAGCCCCTGGTCAACCTCGACTACAAGCTGCGCGAGGAGCTGCGTCAGGAAATGCGCGAGCTGTTCCAGGCGCGCCACACCATCGCCATCTACGCCACCACCGAGCCCAACGAGGCGCTGGCCCTGGGTGGCACCACCACCATCCTGCACGAAGGACGGGTGGTGCAGAGCGGTAGGACCGCCGAGGTCTACCATCGCCCGCAGCAGGTGCTGGCCGCCGAGCTGTTCTCGGAACCTGCGATCAACCTGATGCCGGGGCGCATCAGTGGCACCGAGGTGAGCTTCGCCGATTGCGTGCACTTTCCGCTCAACCCCGATCTGCGCGGCATCGCCGAGGGCGAGTACCGCTTCGGCGTCAGGCCCAGCCATATCGGCCTGGTGCCGTCCAACGACGATGATCTGGAACTGGCCGTGACCGTCGAGCTGGCCGAGATCAGCGGCTCGGAAACCTTCCTCCACGTGCGCAACGAGCAGTTCGTGCTGGTGTTGCACCTACCCGGGGTGCACGAGTACGCGGTGGATGCGCCGATCCTCATCTATATCCCCACCCACAAGCTGTTCGTCTTCGCCGCCGACGGGCAACTGGTGCAGGCGCCCAGCCGTCGTCAGGGGAGGGCCGCCTGATGGCCGAGATTCGTCTGCACAACCTGGCGCACAGCTACAGCGGCGTGCCGAAAGCGCCTGAAGACTATGCAATTCGCGAGATGAACCACGTCTGGCAGCAGGGCGGCGCCTATGCATTGCTGGGGCCGTCGGGCTGCGGCAAGTCGACCCTGCTCAATATCATCTCCGGCCTGCTCAGCCCGTCTCAGGGCGAGGTGCAGTTCGACGGCAAGGCGGTCAACGCGCTGTCGCCGCAGCAGCGCAACATCGCCCAGGTTTTTCAGTTCCCGGTGGTCTACGACACCATGACGGTGTTCGACAACCTGGCCTTCCCGCTGCGCAACCAGGGCCTGGACGAAGCGCGGGTGATGAGCAAGGTGCACGAGATCGCCGAGGTGCTGGAACTGCATCCGCTGCTGCACAGGAAGGCGCGCAACCTCACCGCCGACGAGAAGCAGAAGGTCTCCATGGGCCGTGGCCTGGTGCGCGACGACGTGTCGGCGATCCTCTTCGACGAGCCCCTGACGGTGATCGACCCGCACCTGAAGTGGAAGCTGCGGCGCAAGCTCAAGCAGATCCACGAGCAGTTCAATATCACCATGGTCTACGTCACCCACGACCAGCTGGAGGCCTCCACCTTCGCCGACAAGATCGCGGTGATGTACGGCGGGCAGATCGTCCAGTTCGGCACGCCGCGCGAGTTGTTCGAGCGCCCCGGGCACACCTTCGTCGGCTACTTCATCGGCAGTCCGGGCATGAACCTGATCGAGGTGCAGCGCTGCGAGGGCGGGGTGCGTTTTGCCGGGACGGTATTGCCGCTCTCCGACGCGCTCAACCAGCGCCTGGTCGAGCTGGACGGCAAGCGCCTGCAGGTGGGCATCCGTCCCGAGTTCGTCCACGTCTGGGATGGCGCCTACGAAGACGCGCTGTGCGGTCGGGTGCTGCACGTCGAGGACCTCGGCACCTACAAGATCCTCACCTTCGACCTCGACGGCCAGGTGCTCAAGGCGCGCCTGCAGGAGGATCAGCCGGTGCCGCGCGAGCAGGTGTACCTGAGCTTCCCGGCGCAGTGGCTGATGCTCTACGCCGACGACTACCTGGTGGAGGTGGCGCCATGAGGGTGCAGAACAACAAGGCCTGGTGGCTGGTGCTGCCGGTGTTCCTGCTGGTGGCGTTCAGCGCCATCGTGCCGATGATGACGGTGGTCAATTACTCGGTGCAGGACATCTTCGATCCGTCCACCCGCTATTTCGTCGGCGTCGACTGGTATCGCCAGGTGCTGCAGGACCCGCGCCTGCACGATTCGCTGCTGCGCCAGTTCATCTTCTCCGCCTGCGTGCTGCTGATCCAGATTCCCTTGGGTATCGCCATCGCCCTGTGCATGCCGACGCGCGGGCGCTGGGCCTCGCTGTGCCTGATCCTGATGGCCATTCCGCTGCTGATCCCGTGGAACGTGGTGGGCACCATCTGGCAGATCTTCGGCCGCGCCGACATCGGCCTGATGGGCTGGGTGTTGAACAAGCTGGGCATCAGCTACAACTATGCCTCCAACACCATGGACGCCTGGGTGACGGTGCTGATCATGGACGTCTGGCACTGGACCTCGCTGGTGGCGCTGCTGTGCTACTCGGGGCTGCGCGCCATTCCCGACGTCTACTACCAGGCGGCGCGCATCGACCGCGCGTCGAACTGGGCGGTGTTCCGCCATATTCAGCTGCCCAAGCTGAAAAGCGTGCTGCTGATCGCGGTGATGCTGCGCTTCATGGACAGCTTCATGATCTACACCGAGCCCTTCGTGCTCACCGGCGGCGGGCCGGGCAACGCCACCACCTTCCTCAGCCAGACCCTGACGCAAATGGCCATCGGCCAGTTCGACCTGGGCCCGGCGGCGGCGTTCTCGCTGGTGTACTTCCTGATCATCCTGCTGGTGTCCTGGCTGTTCTACACCGCCATGACCCACGACGACAAAACCCGCTGAGGCCGACCATGATGCTGCGCAAACGCCTGGTGCTGCTGCTCTACTTCCTATTCCTGCTGGTGCCGATCTACTGGCTGCTGAACATGTCGTTCAAGGGCAACACCGAGATTCTCGGCGGCCTCAGCCTGTGGCCGCAGAACTTCACCCTGGACAACTACCGGGTGATCTTCACCGACCGCAGCTGGTACGAGGGCTACCTCAACTCGCTGTACTACGTCAGCCTCAACACCCTGATCTCGCTCAGCGTGGCGCTGCCGGCGGCCTATGCCTTCTCGCGCTACCGCTTCCTCGGCGACAAGCACCTGTTCTTCTGGCTGCTGACCAACCGCATGGCGCCGCCGGCGGTGTTCCTGCTGCCGTTTTTCCAGCTGTACTCGTCCATCGGCCTGTTCGACACCCATATCGCCGTGGCGCTGGCGCACTGCCTGTTCAACGTGCCGCTGGCGGTGTGGATTCTCGAGGGCTTCATGTCCAGCGTGCCCAAGGAAATCGACGAGACGGCCTATATCGACGGCTACAGTTTTCCCAAGTTCTTCGTGAAGATCTTCATTCCGCTGATTCGCTCCGGCATCGGCGTCACCGCCTTCTTCTGCTTCATGTTCTCCTGGGTCGAGCTGCTGCTGGCGCGCACCCTGACCTCGGTGGACGCCAAGCCCATCGCGGCGGTGATGACCCGTACCGTGTCCGCCTCGGGCATCGACTGGGGCGTGCTGGCCGCCGCCGGGGTGCTGACCATCCTTCCGGGGATGCTGGTGATCTGGTTCGTTCGCAACCATGTGGCCAAGGGCTTCGCCCTCGGTCGCGTGTAAGGGAGGTTTGTCATGAGCTGGATGGCCTGGACTCTACCGACCGCGCTGTTCTTTGCCGGCATCGCCATGCTGCTGGCCGGCATGACGCTGGTCGAGCTGCGCTGGCCGTGCGTCGAGCGCAAGGGTTTTCTGCCGATTGCCACCACCCGGGGCGATCGGCTGTTTATCGGTCTGCTCGGCAGCGCCTACCTGCACCTGCTGGTGATAGGCGTGACCGACTGGAGCGTGTGGATAGCCTCGCTGCTATCACTGTTGTGGTTGTGCGCAGTCATGCGCTGGGGCTGAGCCGGGCTGCCACCGGTATGCCTCTCCCCATATCCTGAGATGGAGGTCTCTATGTTCGACAATAACAACAAGACCCGACATAGCATGGCGTTGGCCGCCCTGCTGGCGTTGTCCGGTTTGAGCGGTGCGGCCTGGGCCGATGCCTTTGAGGAGGCCGCGAAGAAATGGATCGCCGAGGAGTTCAATCCCTCGACCCTGACGCCCGAGCAGCAGCTTGAAGAGCTGAAATGGTTTATCAAGGCCGCCGAGCCGTTCCGCGGCATGAACATCAGTGTGGTGTCGGAAACCATCACCACCCACGAGTACGAGTCCAAGGTGCTGGCCAAGGCTTTCAGCGAGATCACCGGCATCAAGCTCAAGCACGACCTGCTGCAGGAAGGCGACGTGGTCGAGAAGCTGCAGACCCAGATGCAGTCGGACAAGAACATCTACGACGGCTGGGTCAACGACTCCGACCTGATCGGCACTCACGCGCGCTACGGCAAGGCGGTGGCGATCAGCGACATGATCGCCGGCGAGGCCAAGGACTTCACTTCGCCGACCCTGGATCTCGAGGACTTCATCGGCATCTCCTTCACCACCGGGCCGGACAAGAAGATCTACCAGCTGCCGGACCAGCAGTTCGCCAACCTCTACTGGTTCCGCGCCGACTGGTTCGAGCGCCCGGAGCTCAAGGCCAAGTTCAAGGAAATCTACGGCTACGAGCTGGGCGTGCCGGTCAACTGGTCGGCCTACGAGGACATCGCCGAGTTCTTCTCGGTGCACGTCAAGGAAATCGACGGCCAGCGCGTCTACGGCCATATGGATTACGGCAAGAAGGACCCGTCGCTGGGCTGGCGCTTTACCGATGCCTGGTTCTCCATGGCCGGCGGCGGCGACAAGGGCCTGCCCAACGGCCTGCCGGTGGACGAATGGGGCATTCGCGTCGACGGCTGCCGGCCGGTGGGCTCCAGCGTCGCCCGTGGCGGCGACACCAACGGTCCGGCGGCGGTCTACGCCACCAGCAAGTACGTCGACTGGATGCGTCAGTACGCCCCGCCGGAAGCCCAGGGCATGACCTTCTCCGAGGCCGGGCCGGTGCCGGCGCAGGGCGCCATCGCCCAGCAGATCTTCTGGTACACCGCCTTTACCGCCGACATGACCAAGCCGGGCCTGCCGGTGGTCAACGAGGACGGTACGCCGAAGTGGCGCATGGCACCGTCGCCCAAGGGGCCGTACTGGGAGGAGGGCATGAAGCTCGGCTACCAGGACGCCGGCTCCTGGACCTTCCTCAAGTCCACCCCGGAGAAGCAGCGTCTGGCCGCCTGGCTCTATGCCCAGTTCGTCACCTCCAAGACCGTGTCGCTGAAGAAGACCCTGGTTGGCCTGACGCCGATCCGCGAGTCGGACATCAACTCCCAGGCCATGACCGACGCCGCGCCCAAGCTCGGTGGGCTGGTGGAGTTCTACCGCAGCCCGGCGCGGGTGCAATGGACGCCGACCGGCACCAACGTGCCGGACTATCCGCGTCTGGCCCAGCTGTGGTGGCAGTTCATCGCCGAGGCGGCCAGCGGCGACAAGACCCCGCAGCAGGCGCTCGATGGTCTGGCCGCGGCGCAGGACACCATGCTCGGCCGCCTGGAGCGCTCCGGCGTGCTGGGTGAATGCGGGCCGAAGCTGAACGAGCCGCGTGATCCGCAATACTGGCTGGATCAGCCGGGTGCGCCGAAACCGAAGCTGGACAATGAAAAGCCCAAGGGCGAGACCATCGCCTATGACGAGCTGCTTAAATCCTGGGAGCAGGCGCGCAACTGATCGGTAAGGCAGAAACGACAACGGCACCCGCAGGTGCCGTTGTTCGTTGTGTAGCGCTGCTTATTTATGCAGGTGTTCGGCTGCGTGCAGGGTGTTTTCCAGCAGGCCGGCGCGGGTCATCGGGCCGACGCCGCCCGGCACTGGGGTGATCCAGCTGGCGCGGGGCAGGGCGGTCTCGTAGACCACGTCGCCGACCAGCTTGCCGTCTTCCTGACGGTTGATGCCGACGTCGATGACGATGGCGCCTTCCTTGATCCACTCGCCCTTGACCAGACCCGGCTTGCCGGCGGCGACCACGACGATATCGGCCTGGCCAACGTGGGTCGGCAGATCCTTGGTGAAGCGGTGGGTGACGGTGACGGTGCAACCGGCCAGCAGCAGCTCCATGGCCATCGGCCGGCCGACGATATTGGAGGCGCCGACTACTACTGCATGCATGCCGTACAGATCGACGCCGGTGCTTTGCAGCAGGGTCATGATGCCCTTCGGCGTGCAGGGGCGCAGCAGCGGCATGCGCTGGGCCAGGCGACCGATGTTGTAGGGGTGGAAACCGTCCACGTCCTTGTCCGGGCGAATGCGCTCGAGCAGCAGGGAGGAGTCCAGGTGTTCGGGCAACGGCAGTTGTACCAGGATGCCGTCGATGGCCGGGTCTTCGTTGAGTTCGTCGATCAGGGCGAGCAGATCGGCCTGGCTGGTCTCTGCCGGCAGATCATAGGCGCGGGAAACAAAGCCGACTTCTTCGCAGTCCTTGCGTTTATGTGACACATAGACCTGGGAGGCGGGATCGGTGCCAACCAGGATCACGGCCAGGCCTGGCGCACGAAGGCCTTGCTGGCGGCGTTCGGCGACACGTTGGGCAATCTGCTGGCGGAGGCTGGCGGCGATCGCCTTGCCGTCGATCAGTTGTGCGGTCATTGCGCTGATTAACCATTAATAAGGATGAAAAAAGGACGCGCATTCTCGCATGGGCGCTCCCTCGGGCAAAGGCGCCTACTGTCGTTTTCGCGTAACTCCTTTATATCGCTGAATTTTTTTGATTTTTTCTGTTGACGGGGTGTGGCCGCCTCTATAACATTCGCCCCGCTTGTCGAGCACAGCCAGTCGCTGGGTAAGACGGCAGCGGTAAAGCCCTTGTGGTAGAGCCTAAGCCGAAAGCTTTAAGTCTGCGCTTGCAGATGGATAGGCGCCCGTAGCTCAGCTGGATAGAGCATCCGCCTTCTAAGCGGATGGTCGCAGGTTCGAGTCCTGCCGGGCGTGCCATTTGGCAGCTAGGCATGCAAGCAAAAAGCAATATGGTGGGCGTAGCTCAGTTGGTAGAGCACAGGATTGTGGCTCCTGGTGTCGTGGGTTCGATTCCCATCGTCCACCCCATATTCCAGAACGCCAGGCCCCAAGGCCTGGCGTTTTTGTTTTAAGGTTCCGACCACGCGGACGTGGTGAAATTGGTAGACACACCAGATTTAGGTTCTGGCGCCGCAAGGTGTGAGAGTTCGAGTCTCTCCGTCCGCACCATCTTTATCTAGCCCTCCCGACTGCCGCCTGCTTCTAGGGTGACTTCTGCACATCGACCCTCTAGAATGCATGCCCTTGATTCGGGGCCGGTTCGAGCCGGCTTATGTCTGTGCAACGAGGAATATCCATGCAAGTTTCTGTTGAAAGCACTTCTGCTCTTGAGCGCCGCATGACCGTCGGCGTCCCCGTCGAGCGCATCGAGACCGAAGTCAACAAGCGTCTGCAGCAGACTGCCCGTCGCGCCAAGGTTCCTGGCTTCCGTCCTGGCAAGGTGCCGATGAGCGTCATCCGTCAGCGTTACGAAGACGCCGCTCGTCAGGAAGCCCTGGGCGACCTGATCCAGGCCACCTTCTACGAAGCCGTGGTCGAGCAGAAGCTGAACCCGGCTGGTGCGCCGTCCGTCGAGCCGAAGTCCTTCGAGAAGGGCAAGGATCTGGAATACGTCGCCACCTTCGAAGTGTTCCCCGAGTTCCAGGTTGCCGGTTTCGACTCCATCGCCATCGAGCGCCTGCAAGCCGACGTGGTCGATAGCGACGTCGACAACATGCTGGACATCCTGCGCAAGCAGAACACCCGTTTCGAAGCCGTCGAGCGTGCCGCCGAGAATGGCGACCAGCTGAACATCGACTTCGTCGGCAAGATCGACGGCGAAGCCTTCGCCGGCGGCAGCGCCAAGGGTACTCAGCTGGTGCTGGGCTCCGCTCGCATGATCCCGGGCTTCGAAGATGCCCTGGTCGGCGTCAAGGCTGGTGAAGAGCGCGTGATCAACCCGACCTTCCCCGAGGATTACCAGAACCTCGACCTGGCCGGCAAAACCGCCGAGTTCACCGTCACCGTGAACAGCGTTTCCGCCCCGCAACTGCCTGAGCTGAACGACGAGTTCTTCGCCCTGTTCGGCATCAAGGAAGGCGGTCTGGAAGGCTTCCGCGCCGAAGTACGCAAGAACATGGAGCGCGAATTGCGCCAGGCCATCAAGTCCAAGGTGAAGAGCCAGGTGATGGACGGCCTGCTGGCCGCCAACCCGGTCGAAGTGCCGAAGGCGCTGATCAGCAACGAAGTGAACCGTCTGCGCGTGCAGGCCGTTCAGCAGTTCGGCGGCAACATCAAGCCGGATCAGCTGCCGGCCGAGCTGTTCGAAGAGCAGGCCAAGCGCCGCGTCGTGCTGGGTCTGATCGTCGCCGAAGTGGTCAAGCAGTTCGAGCTGAAGCCCGATGACGCCCGCGTGCGCGAGCTGATCCAGGAAATGGCGTCGGCCTACCAGGAGCCGGAGCAGGTCGTGGCCTGGTACTACAAGAACGACCAGCAGATGAACGAAGTTCGCTCGGTTGTACTGGAAGAACAAGTTGTAGATACTGTTCTGCAGAAGGCCAACGTGACCGACAAAACGGTCTCCTACGAAGACGCAGTCAAGCCGGCAGAAGCCCCGAAAGCCGACTGATCTCGCAACCTCGTTCGAGCACACCATAAGCCAGCCTTAGTGCTGGCTTATGCGTATTTGAGACATGACTATTTAGGGAGTGAGCGCAAGACATGTCCCGCAATCCTTTTATGCAACACATGCCCGACATCCAGGCCGCCGGCGGCCTGGTGCCCATGGTCGTCGAACAGTCGGCCCGCGGTGAGCGTGCCTACGACATCTATTCGCGCCTGCTCAAAGAGCGGGTGATCTTCCTGGTCGGCCCGGTTGAAGACTACATGGCCAACCTGGTGGTGGCGCAGCTGCTGTTCCTCGAGGCGGAGAACCCGGACAAGGACATCCACCTGTACATCAACTCGCCGGGCGGTGCGGTGACTGCCGGCATGTCGATCTACGACACCATGCAGTTCATCAAACCGGACGTCTCCACCATCTGCATCGGCCAGGCCTGCAGCATGGGGGCGTTGCTGCTGGCTGGCGGCGCCGCCGGCAAGCGTTACTGCCTGCCGCATTCGCGCATGATGATCCACCAGCCGCTGGGCGGCTTCCAGGGCCAGGCCTCGGATATCGAGATCCATGCCCGCGAGATCCTCACCATTCGCGAGCGCCTGAACAAGATCCTCGCCGACCACTGCAACCAGCCGATCGAGGTCATCGCCAAGGATACCGACCGCGACAACTTCATGAGCGGCGAGGCGGCGGTGGAGTACGGTCTGATCGACAAGGTTCTGGACAAGCGTCAACTGGCGGTCTGAAGCACCGCGCCATAGAGCGGTCGGCGACGAGTCGGCCGCGTCGCGGGCTTGAAAATGCCCGCATTTGCCTTCATCTTGTGTTTCAAGCCTACCGTATTGGATTGATCGAATGACTGATACCCGCAACGGCGAGGACAACGGCAAGCTGCTCTATTGCTCTTTCTGCGGCAAAAGCCAGCATGAAGTACGCAAATTGATTGCCGGTCCCTCCGTATTCATCTGCGACGAGTGCGTCGACCTGTGCAACGACATCATCCGCGAGGAGGTGCAGGAAGCCCAGGCCGAGAGCAGTGCGCACAAATTGCCGGCTCCCAAGGAAATCAGCAGCATCCTCGATCAGTATGTGATCGGTCAGGAGCGGGCCAAGAAGGTGCTTTCGGTAGCGGTGTACAACCACTACAAGCGCCTCAACCAGCGCGACAAGAAAGACGATGTCGAGCTGGGCAAGAGCAATATTCTGCTGATCGGTCCGACCGGCTCGGGCAAGACCCTGCTGGCGGAAACCCTGGCGCGTCTGCTCAACGTGCCGTTCACCATCGCCGACGCCACCACCCTGACCGAAGCCGGTTACGTGGGCGAGGACGTCGAGAACATCATCCAGAAGCTGTTGCAGAAGTGCGACTACGACGTCGAGAAGGCCCAGATGGGCATCGTCTATATCGATGAAATCGATAAGATCTCGCGCAAGTCGGACAATCCCTCGATCACCCGCGATGTGTCGGGCGAGGGCGTGCAGCAGGCGCTGCTCAAGCTGATCGAAGGCACCGTGGCCTCGGTTCCGCCGCAGGGCGGGCGCAAGCATCCGCAGCAGGAGTTCCTGCAGGTCGATACGCGCAACATCCTGTTCATCTGCGGCGGCGCCTTCTCCGGCCTGGAGAAGGTCATCCAGGGGCGCTCGACCAAGGGTGGCATCGGTTTCAACGCCGAGGTGCGCAGCAAGGACACCGGTAAGAAACTCGGCGAGTCCCTGCGTGAAGTGGAGCCGGACGATCTGGTTAAGTTCGGTCTAATCCCCGAGTTCGTCGGTCGTCTGCCGGTGATCGCCACCCTCGAGGAGCTGGACGAAGCGGCGCTGGTACAGATTCTCACCGAGCCGAAGAACGCGCTGACCAAGCAGTACGCCAAGCTGTTCGAGATGGAAGGGGTGGATCTGGAGTTCCGTCCGGATGCGCTGAAATCAGTCGCACACAAGGCCCTGGAGCGCAAGACCGGCGCCCGCGGCCTGCGTTCGATCCTCGAGGGTATCTTGCTCGACACCATGTACGAGATCCCTTCCCAGCAGGAAGTGAGCAAGGTGGTGATCGACGAGAGCGTGATCGAAGGCAGCTCCAAGCCGCTGCTGATCTACGAGAACAGCGAGCCGCAAGCCAAAGCCGCGCCAGACGTGTAACGCTCAAGTTACATGGTGCAATGAAGGGGCCCGCTGGGCCCCTTCGCTTTTCTGGCCGCAGTGCTTGTTTTTTGCCGGGCCTACCCCCATCTTAAAAGCCAAGGGTAATCCCATCTGTTTACGGCCTTATGGCCGCCGCTGAGCCGAAATCATGAAGACAACCATCGAATTGCCTCTCCTGCCATTGCGCGATGTTGTGGTCTATCCGCACATGGTGATCCCGCTTTTTGTCGGGCGCGAGAAATCTATCGAAGCCCTGGAGGCAGCGATGACGGGCGACAAGCAGATTCTTCTGGTCGCCCAGAAGAATCCTGCGGTCGATGATCCGGATGATCAGGATCTGTATCGGGTCGGTACCGTCGCCACCGTACTGCAGCTGCTCAAGCTGCCCGACGGCACCGTCAAGGTGCTGGTCGAGGGCGAGCAGCGCGGTGCCATCGAGCGCTTCATAGAGGTCGACGGCCACTGCCGTGCTGAGGTGCAACTGATTGAGGAGGGTGACACCGCCGAGCGCGAGTCCGAGGTGTTCACCCGCAGCCTGCTGAGCCAGTTCGAGCAGTACGTGCAGTTGGGCAAGAAGGTGCCGGCCGAGGTGCTGTCCTCGCTCAACGGCATCGACGAGCCGAGCCGGCTGGTCGACACCATGGCGGCGCATATGGCACTGAAGATCGAGCAGAAGCAGGAGATCCTCGAAATCACCTCGCTGTCCGCTCGTGTCGAGCATGTGCTGGCGCTGCTGGATGCCGAGATCGACCTGCTGCAGGTGGAAAAGCGCATTCGCGGCCGGGTCAAGAAGCAGATGGAGCGCAGCCAGCGCGAGTACTACCTGAATGAGCAGATGAAGGCCATTCAGAAGGAGCTGGGCGACATCGACGAAGGGCATAGCGAGCTCGACGAGCTGCGCAAGCGCATCGACAACGCCGGTCTGTCCAAGGAGGCGCTGACCAAGGCCAATGCCGAGCTGAACAAGCTCAAGCAGATGTCGCCGATGTCTGCCGAAGCCACCGTGGTGCGTACCTACATCGATTGGCTGGTCAACGTGCCGTGGAAGGCCGAGAGCAAGGTGCGTCTCGACCTGGCGCGCGCTGAGAGCATTCTCGATGCCGACCACTACGGCCTGGAGGAGGTCAAGGAGCGCATCCTCGAGTACCTCGCCGTGCAGAAGCGGGTGAAGAAGCTCAAGGGGCCGGTGCTCTGCCTGGTCGGCCCGCCCGGCGTGGGCAAGACCTCGCTGGCCGAGTCCATCGCCACTGCGACCAACCGCAAGTTCGTGCGCATGGCCCTGGGCGGTGTACGCGACGAAGCCGAAATTCGCGGCCACCGCCGCACCTACATCGGCTCGATGCCCGGCCGCCTGATCCAGAAGATGACCAAGGTCGGCGTGCGCAACCCGTTGTTCTTGCTCGACGAGATCGACAAGATGGGCCAGGACATGCGTGGCGACCCCGCCTCGGCGTTGCTCGAGGTGCTCGATCCGGAGCAGAACCACAACTTCAACGATCACTATCTGGAAGTCGATTACGACCTGTCCGACGTGATGTTCCTCTGCACCGCCAACTCGATGAACATTCCCGGGCCGCTGCTGGACCGCATGGAAGTCATCCGCCTGCCGGGCTACACCGAGGACGAGAAGGTCAATATCGCCATCAAGTACCTGGCGCCGAAGCAGACCCAGGCCAACGGCCTGAAGAAGGGCGAGCTGGCGTTCGACGAAGGCGCCATTCGCGACATCATCCGCTACTACACCCGCGAGGCCGGGGTGCGCGGCCTGGAGCGGCAGATCGCCAAGGTCTGCCGCAAGGCGGTGAAGGAGCACCTGCGCGAGAAGCGCTTCCAGGTTCAGGTCACGGCCGAGTCGCTGGAGCATTTTCTCGGCGTGCGCAAGTACCGTTACGGCCTGGCCGAGCAGCAGGATCAGATCGGCCAGGTCACCGGTCTGGCCTGGACCCAGGTGGGCGGCGAGTTGCTGACCATCGAAACCGCCGTGGTACCGGGCAAGGGCGTGCTGATCAAGACCGGCTCGCTCGGCGACGTCATGGCCGAGTCCATGACCGCTGCCATGACCGTGGTGCGCAGTCGCGCCAAGAGCCTGGGGATCGCCGCCGATTTCAACGAGAAGCGCGACGTTCACATCCATATGCCGGAAGGCGCCACGCCCAAGGACGGCCCCAGCGCGGGTATCGGCCTGTGCACCGCGCTGGTGTCGGCACTGACCCAGATTCCGGTGCGCGCCGATGTGGCCATGACCGGCGAGATCACCCTGCGTGGTCAGGTGTTGGCCATTGGCGGGCTCAAGGAAAAACTTCTGGCGGCTCACCGGGGCGGGATCAAGACGGTGATCATTCCGGAAGAAAACGTGCGCGACCTGCGGGAAATTCCGGAAAATATTAAGCAAGACCTGCAGATTAAACCGGTTAAATGGATTGACGAGGTCCTGCAAATTGCGCTGCAATACGCCCCGGAGCCCTTGCCCGATGCGGCTCCGGAGATGGTTGCAACGGATGACAAACGCGAGTCTGATTCCAAGGAGCGAATCAGCACGCATTAGCCGGGGGGCTTCCTTGACACATTTTTTGAGCCCTTGTTATAAAGCGGCTCTTATTGTGTCGGCAGGCCATCCAGCACCCGCTTTGCTTACACTAAAAATCAAGAAACAAACTCAACAGAAATAAGGGGACTTAGAGTGAACAAGTCGGAACTGATCGATGCCATCGCTGCATCTGCTGATATCCCGAAAGCTGTTGCTGGCCGCGCGCTGGATGCAGTGATTGAATCCGTCACTGGCGCTCTGAAGGCTGGCGATTCCGTTGTACTGGTTGGTTTCGGTACCTTCGCTGTCAAAGAGCGCGCTGCTCGCACTGGTCGCAACCCGCAGACCGGCAAGCCGATCAGCATCGCTGCTGCCAAGATCCCGGGCTTCAAAGCCGGTAAAGCTCTGAAAGACGCCGTCAACTAAGCGTCTTCCGGGTCTTTGCCCCGCCGCTGCGCACAGGTTGCGCAGCGGTCGCGAAGCGCCAAGGTCGGCTCAGCCTGCATCAGCCGCTTCGCACGTTACGAGAAGGCGCATCCTCGGATGCGCCTTTCTTCTATCCGGACATTACCCACGCTGCGCGGCCGGTCATTCTTTACGGACGTTCTGGGGGAAGCATGCTGCAAAATATCAGGGACAATTCAAAGGGTTGGATTGCCAAAACCATCATCGGCCTCATCGTCCTGCTGATGGCCTTTACCGGCTTCGAGGCGATTCTCACCGGCACCAGCAACAGCCAGAATGCTGCCGCGGTCAACGGTGACGAGGTCACGCTCAACGAGCTGGGCCAGGCCGTGGAAATGCAGCGTCGTCAGCTGCTGCAACAGCTGGGGCGTGATTTCGATGCTTCGCTGCTCGACGAGCGCCTGCTGCGTGAGTCCGCACTCAAGGGCTTGATCGACCGCAAGCTGCTGCTGCAGGGCGCCGGCGATGCCGATTTCGCCTTCTCCCAGGCGGCGCTGGATCAGGTCATTCTGCAAACCCCCGAATTCCAGGTCGATGGCCGATTCGATGCCGCGCGCTTCGATCAGGTGATCCGCCAGATGGGCTACGGCCGCCTGCAGTTCCGCAAGATGCTGGAAGAGGAAATGCTCATCGGTCAGCTGCGCGCCGGCCTCGGTGCCAGCAGCTTCGTCACCGAGCAGGAAGCCCGTGCGTTCGCCAGCCTGGAGCGGCAGACCCGCGACTTCGCCAGCCTGGCGATCAAGGCCGACCCGACGACGGTCGAGCTGGCCGATGACGACGTGCGGGCCTATTACGACGAACACGCCAGCGAGTTCATGAGCCCCGAGCAGGTGGTGTTGGAATACGTCGAGCTGCACAAGGACAGCTTCTTCGATCAGGTCGAGGTCAGCGACGAAGAGCTGCAGCCGCTGTATCAGAGCGAAATCGCCAACCTGGCCGAGCAACGCCAGGCTGCGCATATCCTGATCGAGGGCGACGACGAGGCGGCGCGTACTCAGCTCGAGGAGCTCAAGACGCGTATCGACGCCGGCGAGGACTTCGCCGCGCTGGCCAAGGAGTTCTCCCAGGATCCGGGCTCCGCTGCCGATGGCGGCGATCTGGGTTACGCCGGCCCCGGCGTCTACGACCCGTCTTTCGAAGAGGCGCTCTACGCCCTGCAGCAGGGCCAGGTGTCTGCACCGGTGAAGAGCGAATTCGGCTGGCACCTGATCAAACTGCTCGGCGTGCAGGCGCCCGAGGTGCCGAGTTTCGACAGCCTGAAGGACAAGCTGGCGCGCGACTACAAGGCGCAGCAGGTCGAGCAGCGCTTCGTCGAGGCCACCAAGCAGCTGGAAGACGCGGCGTTCGAGGCGTCCGATCTGGCGCAGCCGGCGCAGGAACTCGGTCTGGAGGTCAAGGTCAGCGAGGCGGTCGGTCGCGAAGGCGGCGCCACTGGCGTCACCGCCAACCGCCAGGTGCTGCAGGCGGCGTTCAGCCCGGAAGTGCTGGAAGACGGCAACAACAGCTCCACCATCGAACTGGATCCGAGCACGGTCGTGGTGGTCCGGGTGAAGGAGCACAAGAAGCCCGAACAGCTGCCGCTGGAGCAGGTCGCCGAGAGCATTCGCGGCCACCTGTTGCAGGAGCGCGCCGCGGCCGCGGCCAAGGCCGAAGGCGAGAAGCTGCTGGCGGCGGTACAGGCCGGCGAGGGCAGCAGCGAGAGCTGGCAGGTGCAGGAAGCGGCGACGCGCAGCCAGGAGGGCGTCGAGCCCAAGGTGCTGCAGGCGCTGTTCCGCATGCCCAAGCCGGCTGCCGCAGGCGCGCCGACCTATGCCGGGGTGACGCTGAACAACGGCGACTACGTGCTGCTGCGCCTGGACGGGGTGAATGTGCCGGAGCAGGCGCTGAGCGCGGAGGAGCTGGGCATGTACCGCAACTTCCTGGCCTCGCGCGCCGGTCAGCAGGACTTCGCCGCCTACCGCAAGCAGCTCGAAGCCAAGGCCGATATCGAGCGTTTCTAAGCCTTTCCGGGCGCCTCGTTCGAGGCGCTCTTCGGGCAATAAAAAACCCGCACATCGTGCGGGTTTTTTATTGCCTGATGGGGCGTCTCAAGTCGTTCCCGGCAATCTGCTATTGCCGAGAACGAGTCCCTCAGTCTTCCATCGCGCCCATGGCGGTGGTGTTGAAGCCGCCGTCGACGTACATGATCTCGCCGCTGATGCCCGAGGCCAGGTCGGAGCAGAGGAAGGCGCCGGCATTGCCGACTTCCTCGATGGTGACGTTGCGGCGCAGCGGGGTCTGCTTCTCGTTGGCAGCCAGCATCTTGCGGAAGCTGGCGATGCCGCTGGCGGCCAGGGTGCGGATCGGCCCGGCGGAGATGGCGTTGACGCGGGTGCCTTCCGGGCCGAGGCTGCCGGCCAGGTAGCGGACGCCGGCTTCCAGGCTGGCCTTGGCCATGCCCATGACGTTGTAGTTAGGCATGGTGCGCTCGGCACCCAGGTAGGAGAGGGTCAGCAGGCTGCCGTTGCGGCCCTTCATCATCTCGCGGCCGGCCTTGGCCAGGGCAACGAAGCTGTAGGCGCTGATGTCGTGGGCGATCTTGAAGCCTTCGCGGGTGGTCACCGCGGTGAAGTCGCCATTGAGCTGGTCGCCCGGGGCGAAACCGACGGAGTGGACGATGCAGTCCAGGCCGTCCCACTTCTTGCTCAGCGCTTCGAATACCGCGTCGATCTCCTCATCGCTGGCCACGTCGCAGGGGAAGCACAGGTCGGCGCTGGAGCCCCAGCCGGCGGCGAACTCCTCGACGCGGCCCTTGAGCTTTTCGTTCTGGTAGGTGAAAGCCAGCTCGGCACCTTCGCGGTGCATGGCGGCGGCGATACCCGAGGCGATGGACAGTTTGCTGGCAACGCCAACGATGAGTACGCGCTTACCGGTTAGAAAACCCATTGTGCTATTCCTCTTCCTGTTTCAAGGATCAGTGAGCGGTTGCCGGGGCCATGAAAGCGGCTTCCAGCAACTGCTGTGTATAAGGGTGTTGCGGTGCGCCGAAGATCGACTCGGCAGACCCCTGTTCGACCACCTGGCCCTGCTTGACCACCATCAGTTGGTGGCTTAGCGCTCTGACTACCGCCAGGTCATGGCTAATAAACAGATAGGTCAGGTTGTACTTGGCCTGCAAGCCGCGCAACAACTCCACCACCTGACGCTGTACCGTGCGGTCAAGCGCCGAGGTGGGCTCGTCCAGCAGGATCAGCGCCGGTTTCAACACCAGTGCCCGGGCAATGGCAATCCGCTGCCGTTGCCCGCCGGAAAACTCGTGGGGGTAGCGGTGCCGCGTCTGCGGGTCCAGCCCTACCTCCAAAAGCGCGTCGATGATCGCCTGTTCCTGCTCCGCCTCGTTGCCCATGCCATGGATGCGCAGGCCCTCGCCAACGATCTGGCCCACCGACATGCGCGGGCTCAGGCTGCCGAAGGGGTCCTGGAACACCACCTGCATCTGCCGCCGCAGCGGCCGTACCTCATGCTGGCTCAGCCCCTGCAACTGCTGGCCCTGGAAGCGGATGTCGCCGCGACTGGCGAGCAGCCGCAGGATGGCCATGCCCAGGGTGGATTTGCCGGAACCGCTTTCGCCGACTATGCCCAGGGTCTGACCCTGGGGCAGGCTGAAGTTGATGCCGTCCACCGCCTTGACATGATCTACCGTCCGGCGCAGCAGGCCCTTCTTGATCGGGAACCATACGCGCAGGTCGCCCACTTCCAGCAGCGGCTGGCCCACGGGGTTGGCCGCGGGCTCGCCGCTGGGTTCGGCGCCGAGCAGTTCCTTGGTATAGGGATGCTGTGGCGCCTGGAACAAGTTTTCACACGACGCCTGTTCGACGATGCGACCTTGCTGCATGACACATACGCGATGGGCAATTCTGCGCACCAGATTGAGATCGTGGCTGATCAGCAGCAGCGACATGCCCAGGCGCGCCTGCAGATCCTTGAGCAGTTCGAGGATTTTCAGCTGCACGGTGACGTCCAGTGCGGTGGTCGGTTCGTCGGCGATCAGCAGCTCGGGCTCGTTGGCCAGCGCCATGGCGATCATCACCCGCTGGCGCTGGCCGCCCGACAGCTCGTGCGGGTAGGCCTTGAGGCGCTTGGCTGGCTCGGGGATGCCGACCAGCTCCAGCAGTTCCAGGGTGCGGGCGCTGGCGGCCTTGCCGCGCAGGCCCTTGTGCAGGGCGAGCACCTCGTTGATCTGCTTTTCGATGCTGTGCAGCGGGTTGAGCGAGGTCATCGGCTCCTGGAACACCATGGCGATGCGGTTGCCGCGGATGCCGCGCAGACGGCCCTCGCCGAGCTTGAGCAGGTCCTCGCCGGCGTACTCGATGCTGCCGGCCGGATGGCGCGCCAGCGGGTAGGGCAGCAGGCGCAGGATGGAGTGGGCGGTGACCGACTTGCCCGAGCCGCTCTCGCCAACCAGGGCCAGGGTCTCGCCCTTGCGGATGTCGAAGCTGACGCCTTCGACCACGCGCTGGCATTGCTCGCCCATGACGAACTCGACGGCCAGGTCGCGTACTTGCAGCAGGGTTTCGTGCTGGCTCATGTCATTTCCTCGGGTCGAAGGCATCGCGGGCGGCTTCGCCGATGAACACCAGCAGGCTCAGCATGATCGCCAGCACGGCGAAGGCGCTGATGCCCAGCCAGGGCGCCTGCAGGTTGCTCTTGCCCTGGGCGACCAGTTCACCGAGCGAGGGTGCGCCGGGTGGCAGGCCGAAGCCGAGGAAGTCCAGGGCGGTCAGGGTGCCGATCGCCCCGGTGAGGATGAAGGGCATGAAGGTCATGGTCGAGACCATGGCGTTGGGCAGGATATGGCGGAACATGATGGCGCCGTTCTCCATACCCAGCGCCCGTGCCGCACGCACGTACTCCAGGTTGCGCCCGCGCAGGAATTCGGCGCGCACCACGTCGACCAGGCTCATCCAGGAGAACAGCAGCATGATGCCCAGCAGCCACCAGAAGTTCGGCTGGACGAAGCTGGCCAGGATGATCAGCAGGTAGAGCACCGGCAGGCCCGACCAGATTTCCAGGAAGCGCTGGCCAAGCAGGTCGACCCAGCCGCCGTAGAAACCCTGCAGGGCGCCGGCGATCACGCCGATCACCGAGCTGGCCAGGGTCAGGATCAGGGCGAACAGCACCGAGATGCGAAAGCCGTAGATCACCCGCGCCAGCACGTCGCGGCCCTGATCGTCGGTGCCCAGCCAGTTCTGCGCCGAGGGCGGGGCGGGGGCGGGCACCTCCAGGTCGTAGTTGATGCTCGAGTAGCTGAAGGGAATCGGCGGCCAGAGCATCCAGCCGTCTTTTTCCGCGATCAGCTCCTGGATATAGGGGCTCTTGTAGTTGGCCTGCAGCGGGAATTCGCCGCCGAACACGGTCTCCGGGTAGCGCTTGAGTACCGGGAAGTACCACTGGCCGTCGTAGCGCACCGCCAGCGGCTTGTCGTTGGCGATCAGCTCGGCGCCCAGGCTCAGGCCGAACAGCACGAGGAACAGCCACAGCGACCACCAGCCGCGCTTGTGCGCCTTGAAACGCTCGAAACGCCGTTGATTGAGCGGGGAAAGCTTCATATTCAGCCCTCCCGGCTTTCGAAGTCGATGCGCGGATCGACCAGGGTGTAGGTGATGTCACCGATCAATTTCACGATCAGCCCCAGCAAGGTGAAGATGAACAGGGTGCCGAACACCACCGGGTAGTCGCGGTTGATCGCCGCCTCGAAGCTCATCAGGCCGAGTCCGTCGAGGGAGAAGATCACTTCGATCAGCAAGGAGCCGGTGAAGAAGATGCCGATGAACGCGGCGGGGAAGCCGGCGATGATCAGCAGCATGGCGTTGCGGAACACGTGACCGTAGAGCACGCGGTGGTTGGTCAGGCCCTTGGCGCGGGCGGTGACCACGTACTGCTTGTTGATCTCGTCGAGGAAGCTGTTCTTGGTCAGCAGGGTCAGGGTGGCGAAGTTGCCGATCACCAGCGCGGTGACCGGCAGCACCAGGTGCCAGAGATAGTCGAGAATCTTGCCGCCGAGGCTGAGCTCATCGAAGTTGTTCGAGGTCAGGCCGCGCAGCGGGAACCAGTCGAAGTAGCTGCCGCCGGCGAACAGCACGATCAGCAGGATGGCGAAGAGGAAGGCCGGGATGGCATAACCGACGATGATCGCCGAGCTGGTCCAGACGTCGAAGGCGCTGCCGTGGCGGGTGGCCTTGGCGATCCCCAGGGGGATGGAGACCAGGTACATGATCAAGGTGCTCCACAGCCCCAGGGAGATCGACACCGGCATTTTCTCGACGATCAGGTCGATGACCTTGGCGTCGCGGAAGAAGCTCTCGCCGAAGTCCAGCTGCGCGTAGTTTTTCAGCATGATCCAGAAACGCTCCGGCGCCGACTTGTCGAAGCCGTACATCTTCTCGATCTCGGCGATCAGCTGCGGGTCGAGGCCCTGGGCGCCGCGATAGTTGGAGCCGGCCACCGAGACTTCGGCGCCGCCACCACCGATGCGCCCGGTGGCGCCGCCGGCGGCCGCATCGAACCCCTCCAACTTGGCGATCATCTGCTCGACCGGGCCGCCGGGCGCGGCCTGAATGATGACGAAGTTGATCACCAGAATGCCGAACAGGGTCGGGATGATCAGCAATAGGCGGCGAAGGATATAGGCCAGCATTATTGCTTCGCCTCTTCGGTCGCCTGTTGCTGGGCCTCGCTTGGCTCTTCGAGGCCAGGGCGTACCCACCAGGTGTGCAGGCCGATGTCATAGAGCGGCGTCACCTTGGGGTGTTCGAAGCGGTTCCAGTAGGCCACGCGCCAGGTCTTGATGTGCCAGTTGGGGATCACGTAGTGGCCCCACAGCAGCACGCGGTCGAGGGCGCGGGTATGGGCGATCAGGCTCTGGCGCGAGTCGGCGTTGATCAGCCCCTCGACGATCTGGTCGATGGCCGGGTCCTTGAGGCCGATGAAATTGCGGCTGCCGGGATTGTCGGCGCTGGAGGAGTGCCAGTACTCGCGCTGCTCGTTGCCCGGCGAGTTGGACTGACCGAAGCCGCCGACGATCATGTCGAAGTCGCGCGAGCGCAGGCGGTTGATGTACTGCGAGACGTCGACCCGGCGGATCACCAGCTCCATGCCGAGATCGGCCAGGTTGCGCTTGAACGGCAGCAGGATGCGCTCGAATTCGGTCTGCGCCAGGAGGAACTCGAAGCTCACCGGCTGGCCGCTGGCATCCAGCATGCGGTCGCCGTCGATGCGCCAGCCGGCCTGTTGCAGCAACTGGTAGGCGCGGCGCTGCTGCTCGCGGATGATGCCGCTGCCGTCGGTGGTCGGCACGCGGTACTCCTCGCTGAATACCTCGGCCGGGATCTGGCTGCGCAGCGGTTCGAGAATGGCCAGTTCGTCCTCGCCCGGCAGGCCGCTGGAGCCCAGCTCGGAGTTGTCGAAGTAGCTGCGGGTGCGGGTGTAGGCGCCGTTGAACAGGCGCTTGTTGGCCCACTCGAAGTCGAACAGCAGGCCGAGGGCCTCGCGCACGCGGCGATCCTGGAACTGCGCGCGGCGGGTATTGAAGACGAAGCCCTGCATGCCGGTGGGGTTGCGGTTCTGGATCTCTTCCTTGACCAGCTGGCCGTTGGCCACGGCCGGCACGCTGTAGGCGGTGGCCCAGTTCTTCGCGCTGGTCTCCAGCCAGTAGTCGAACTGGCCGGCCTTGAGCGCCTCCAGGGCCACGGTGTTGTCGCGGTAGTAGTCGATCTGGATGGCGTCGAAGTTGTAGAAACCGCGGCTCACCGGCAGGTCCTTGGCCCACCAATCCGTCACCCGCTCGTAGCGGATGCTGCGCCCGGCCTGCACCCGGGCGACCCGGTACGGGCCGCTGCCGAGCGGCACCTCCAGGTTGCTCTTGCTGAAGTCGCGCTCGGCCCACCAGTGCTTGGGCAGCACCGGCAACTGGCCGACGATCAGCGGCAGTTCGCGATTGCCGGCGTGCTTGAAGACGAAGCGCACGCGCTGCGGCGATTCCACCTCGACCCGCTCGACGTCGGCGTAGTAGCCGCGGTACATGGGCGCGCCTTTCTCCATCAGGGTATCGAAGGTGAACTTGACGTCCTCGGCGGTGATCGGCGTGCCGTCGTGAAAGCGTGCCTCCTGGCGCAGGTGGAAGCGTACCCAGGCATTGTCGGGGGCCTTCTCGATCTTCTCCGCCACCAGGCCGTAGGCGCTGAACGGCTCGTCCTGGCTCTGCACGGTGAGGGTGTCGTAGATCAGGCCGATATCGTCGGCGGCGACGCCCTTGTTGATGAAGGGGTTGAGGCTGTCGAAGCCGCCGAAGCCGGCCTGGCGGAAGGTGCCGCCTTTCGGTGCATCGGGGTTGGCGTATTCGAAGTGCTGGAAGCCGGCCGGATACTTGGGCGCCTCGTCGTAGAGGGTGACCGCGTGTTTGGGGGCGGCGAGGGCGAGGCCGGCCAGGCCGAGCAGGATGAGGCTGCTACCGTGAAGCAGGAAACTGCGCAGCGGGTGGGTCATCGAGCGTTCTCCGTGGGCTTCAGCCACCAGGTGCGCAGGCCCAGGGTGTAGGGCGGCGTGGTGACGAAGGCGAACCGGTTGCGGTACGCCAGGCGGTGATAGTTGATGTACCAGTTGGGGATGCTGTAGTGCTGCCAAAGCAAGACCCGGTCCAGGGCGCGGGTGGCGGCGATCTGTTCGTCGCGGGTCTGCGCCGAGAGCAGCTTGTCGATCATCGCGTCGACCACCGGATGGGCGACGCCAGCGTAGTTCTTGCTGCCCTTGACGTTCACCTGGCTGGAGTGGAAATACAGCGACTGTTCCAGGCCGGGGCTCAAGGTTTGCGGCAGGGTCAGCAGGATCATGTCGTAGTCGAACTGGTCGAGGCGCTGTTTGTACTGGGCGCGGTCGACGGTGCGCAGGTTGGCGCGGATGCCGATGCTGGCCAGGTTGGCGACGTAGGGCTGGAGGATGCGCTCGAGGCTGGGGTTGACCAGCATGATCTCGAATTCGAAACGCTCGCCGCGGGCGTTGCGCAGCTCCTGGCCGGCAGGCTTCCAGCCGGCGTCGGCCAATAGACCCAGGGCGCGGCGCAAGGTTTCCCGCGGGATGCCGCGGCCGTCGGTCACCGGTTGCACTATGGGCTGGCTGAACAGCCGCGCCGGCAGCTTGTCGCGGTGCGGCGACAGCAGCAGCCACTCGGCGCCTTCCGGCTTGCCGGTGGCGGAGAACTCGCTGTTGGGGTAGTAGCTGCTGGCGCGCACGTAGGAGTTGTTGAACAGGGTGCGGTTGGTCCACTCGAAGTCGAACATCAGTCCCAGCGCCTCACGCACCTTGCGCTGGCCGAACAGGCCGCGGCGGGTGTTCATGAACAGTGCCTGGGTCTGGGTAGGGATCTGGTGGGCGATCTCGGCGCGGATCACCTCGCCGCGGGTGACGGCGGGAAAGCGGTAGCCGTTGGCCCAGTTCTTCGCCTGGTTCTCGATGTAGAAGTCGAATTCGCCGGCCTTGAAGGCCTCGAAGGCCACGTGGTTGTCGCGGTAGAACTCCACCTCGACGCGGTCGAAGTTGTACTTGCCGCGATTGACCGGCAGATCCTTGCCCCACCAGTCCTTGACCCGTTGGAACACCAGGCTTCGCCCCGGCACCACCTGAGCGATGCGGTAGGGGCCGCTGCCCAACGGCGGCTCGAAGGTAGTGGCCTTGAAGTCGCGGTCCTTCCAGTAGTGCTGCGGCAGCACCGGCAGCTCGCCCAGGCGCAGGATCAGCAGCGGGTTGCCGGCGCGCTTGAAGACGAAACGGATGCGCTGGCGATTGAGGATGTCGACCCGCTTCACCTCCTGCAGGTGGGTGCGGTACTGCGGATGGCCGTCGCTGCGCAGCAGGCGGTAGGAGAAGGCCACGTCGTAGGCGGTGATCGGCTTGCCGTCGTGAAAGCGCGCCTCGGGACGCAGGTTGAACACCACCCAGCTGCGGTCCTCGCTGTACTCCACGCTGGCGGCGATCAGCCCGTAGCTGGAGGCCGGCTCGTCGCCGGAGGGGTCGTAGGCGCCGGTGCCGACCATCAGCGGCTCGTTGAGCTCGTTGACCCCGTACTGCAGGAAATGCGCAGTGGAGATCGGGCTGCTGCCCTTGAAAGTGTAGGGATTGAGCGTGTCGAAGGTGCCCGAGGCCATGATCCGCAGGGTGCCGCCCTTGGGCGCCTCGGGGTTGACCCAGTCGAAATGGCTGAAGCTGGCGGGGTATTTGAGCGTCCCGAACTGGGCGTAGCCGTGGCTCTCGCTGATGGTCGCAGAGACGGGAAAGCTCAAGGCCAGGCTGAGGAACAGCGGGAGGGGGGAACGCATCGGGGGTGAGATCCGATCCATGGCGGCTTTTGGGCTTCTGGGTCGGTACAGTAACAGCTTGTATCGGCAGGAAAAAGACCGCCGTGCCAGGCAAGCAATGACAGCACTTTGGCATACACTTGGGGAAAGCTCAGCGAGGGTACCGATTTGCCAGAACGTAGCCATGGTTTGCAGTCATGGATCGATCGCTTGAACCAAGCCGAACTGCCCGCGCTGGCCGCCGTGGTGCAGGATTTGCAGCGCCTGGCGCAGCAGGATTCGGCCTCGGTGCAGCAATTGGCCGACGTGCTGCTGCGCGACGCGGCGCTGACCTCCAAGGTGCTGCGGGTCGGCAACAGCGTCTATTACAACCCCTCGCAGGAGGCCATCAAGACCATCTCGCGGGCCATCGTGCTGATCGGTTTCGACAACGTGCGGCTGATCGGCCTGTCGGTCAGCCTGATCGACGGTCTGCTCACCCGCGCTCCGCGCGAGCAGCTGCAGGAGCTGCTCGCGCGCTCCTTCCACGCCGCGGTGCAGGCGCGCAACATCGCCGGGTACGTGCTCTCCAAGCATGCCGAGGAAGTGTTCATCGCCGCCTTGCTCCATCACCTGGGCGAACTGGCGTTCTGGGGCTGCGGCGGCGAACAGGCCGACGAGCTGGCCGCCGCCCTGGCCCAGCCCGGGGTGGAGGTGGACGAGGCGGTGCGCGAGGTGCTCGGCACCAGCTTCCGGCAGTTGACCCAGGGCCTGGTGAAAAGCTGGAACCTGGGCGAAACCGTCAGCCTGGCGCATGCCGGCGCCAACCAGCACGATCCGGCGGCCTATGCGGTGCAGCTGGGCGTGCGCATCAGCGAGGCGGCGCTGCACGGCTGGGATTCGCCGGAAATGGAGGCGGTGCTGGCGAAGATGGCCGCCTTCGTCGACCTCAGCCCGGAGGAAGCCCTGCAGCAGGTGCTGGCCAGCGCCGAGGAGGCGGTCAAGGTGGCCTCCACCTTCGGCGCCAGCAAGCTGTGCCGACTGATTCCCAATACCGACCCCGAACAGATCCGCCTGCAGCAGGAGGAGCGCAAGGCGCGCCTGTTGCAGCCGGATCTGCTGGTGCTGCAGCAGGCCTTGCAGGATCTCGGCCTGATGGTGAGCAAGCGCGGCGACGTCGGCCTGATCCTCGACACCCTGCTCAAGGGGCTGCATCGCGGCGCCGGCTTGGAGCGGGTGATGCTGGCGGTGCTGGCCGACGAGCAGAGCTGTTTCCGCGCCAAGCGGGTGATCGGCGACAAGACCGAGCAGTGGTTGAAGGATTTCGTCCTGCCGGCCGAGCAGGTGGAACAGCCGCATGTCTTCAGCTATGCCCTGCGTCATCGCGAGGCGATCTGGATGGGCGTGCCGGCCAGCTACAACCTGGCCGAGCTGGTCACCCAGCCGATCCGCCGCAGCCTGGGAGCGGGGATGTTCTTTATCGCGCCGATCATTGCGGGGACGCGGGAGATCGGCGTGCTCTACGCCGACAGCCGGCTGTCCGGGCGCGCGCTGCGCCACGAGCAGTTCGTCGCCTTCCAGCGTTTCACCCAGCTGACCGGGCGTTGTCTGGAGGCCTTGAGCCGGCGCTGATCAGGGCAGGTAGAGGGTCAGCATCTGCCCCGGGCGCAGGCTGCTGCTGCGCGGGTTCCAGGCCTGCAGGCGCTTGAGGTCGATCTTGAAACGCTTGGCGATGACGTACAGCGAGTCGCCTTTCTGCACCCGGTAGTAGGTGGCCTTGTCGCGCGAGGTGCTGCTGCGCGTGTTGCTGGCGACCTGGCTGCGCTTGTCGGCAGGCGCCAGGCTGAGGCGCTGGCCGACCTTCAACTGGTTGCCCCGCAGCTTGTTCCAGCGCTGCAGGTCGTGCACCGAGACCTGGTGGGCGCGGGCGATCTGCCACAGGTTGTCGCCGTCTTTCACCTGATAGCTGCGCGCCGCCGGCGCCTGTGCCGTGCTGCGCTGGTACAGCGGTTCACTCGGCTGCGCGCCGGGCTTGCCGGGAATGGTCAGCACCTGGCCGATACGCAGGTTGTTGCCACTGAGGCGGTTGACGTCCTTGAGCGTGTTCACCGTCAGGTGATGGCGGTTGGCGATGCCATGCAGGCTGTCGCCGGCGCGCACGGTGTAGCTCTGCCAGGCGACCAGCTCCTGCGGTTTCATCAGGGCCAGGTTGGCGCTGAGCATCTCCGCCTTGTCCGTCGGCACCAGCAGGTGCTGCGGGCCGTCGAGGGTGACGCCGCGCTTGTAGGCGGGGTTGAGCTGCAGCAGCTCCTCCTCGTCGAGGTCGGCCAGGCGGGCGACACGCGACAGGTCCATGTGCTGCTTGATCGCCACCTGTTCGAAATAGGGCTCGTTGGCCACCGGCGACAGGCTCACGCCGTAGGCCTCCGGGGTGAGGATCACCTGCGACAGGGCCAGCAGCTTGGGCACGTAGTCTTCGGTTTCCTTGGGCAGCGCCAGGTTCCAGTAGTCGCTGGGCAGGCCGAGTTTCTCGTTGCGCTCGATGGCCCGGCTGATGCGGCCTTCGCCGGCGTTGTAGGCGGCCAGGGCGAGCAGCCAGTCGCCGTTGAACATCTCGTGCAGGCGGCTCAGGTAGTTGAGCGCAGCCTGGGTCGAGGCGGTGACGTCGCGGCGGCCGTCGTACCAACTGGTCTGGCGCAGGTTGTAGTGACGGCCGGTGGAGGGGATGAACTGCCACAGGCCGACGGCGTGGGCGGAGGAGTAGGCCTGCGGGTCGTAGGCGCTCTCGATCACCGGCAGCAGTGCCAGCTCCATGGGCATGTCGCGCTCGGCCAGGCGTTCGACGATGTAGTGGATATAGGGGGCGCTGCGTTCGCTGACGGTATCGACGTGCTTGGGGTTGCTGGCGTACCACAGGCGCAGGCGTTCGATGCGCGGGTTGATGCCGATCTCGTCCTGCAGCTTGAAGCCGTCGCGCATGCGCTCCCAGATGTCGGCGTATTCGCGAGGCTTGATCTGGCTGCTGAGCCACTCCGGTTCACGCTCCAGGCCGACGGCGCGCGAGGTGTCGGCGTCGGCCGGAGCGGACGGGGCCAGGCTCTGACAGCCGGCCAGGGTCATGCAGCACATCACCACGAGCACCTGAGTGCTTTGTGCCAATGCCTTTAAATTCAAGGGCTTGCGTGGTGATAAGGGCATTGGTCGAGGTGGTATTCCCGGCGAAAAGGTCGGGCGATTCTAGGAATCGAGCCTGGACTGGTCAAGTTTTCACCAGTCTTTTGTGACCGGCATCCCTGTCGGTCAGCCTGCCGGGCCGTCGCAGAGCGACGTCAAAAAACGCTCCAGGCGTTTTTTTGCGTGCCTGTGGTGCGTTTAGAACTGGTCTTTCCAGGCGCGCAGGCTGGCAAACACAGCGCTTGGTTCTGCATGGGGCCGGCCGTCGCGCCGTTCGGCGGCGCCGATCACCGCAGCCTCGGCAGTGCGCAGAAAGGGGTTGCTGGCCAGTTCCAGGGCGATGTTCGAGGGCAGGCTGATGCGCCCGGCCTCGCGCCAGCGGCTGACCTCGGCCAGACGGGCGGCTATCTGCGGATTGTCCGGCTCCACCGCCTGGGCGAAGCGCAGGTTGCTCAGGGTGTACTCATGGGTGCAATACACCTGGGTGGCGCCGGGCAGCGCCGCCAGCCGCCCGAGCGATTCGTGCATCTGCTGTGGCGTGCCCTCGAACAGGCGCCCGCAGCCGCCGGCGAACAGGGTGTCGCCGCAGAACAGCAGGTGCTGCTCGGCCTGGTAATAGGCGATATGACCGAGGGTATGACCGGGCACGGCGATGACCCGAAACTTCAGGCCGAGCACCTCGATGCTGTCGTTGTCGCTCAGGCCCAGGTCCCGTCCCGGGATGTTTTCGTCTGCCGGACCGAGCACGCGGGCGCCGGTGGCGGCCTTGAGCCCTTCGATGCCGCCGACATGGTCGAAATGATGATGGGTGACCAGGATGTCGCTGAGTTGCCAGCCCGGATGGGCCGCCAGCCAGGCCAGCACCGGCGCCGCATCGCCCGGGTCGACCACGGCGCAGCGCTGGCTGGCGGCATCCTGCAGCAACCAGAGGTAGTTGTCGGTGAAGGCGGGCAGGGCGTCGATGCGGATCATTGCGGGTCGCTAAGCTGCTAATAAAGGTGCATCTTAGTCCCCATGCACGACGACTGTCATGAGAGGAATCCGATGAGCGATCAGGCATTCGCCCAGGCCGACCCCGACTGGCTCAAGCTGATCGGCGAGGCCCGTGACTGGCTGGCCGGGCCGCTCGGCCAGTTGCTGCTGGGCGAGGAGCGGCGCCTGCTGGAGGAGGAGCTGGCGAAATTCTTCGGCGGTTACCTGGTCAGCTATGGCCCCGGTGCCGAGCCGCCGCCGGATGCCGGGCAGATCCAGTGCAACGTGCGCCTCGGGGCGCCGCTGCCGGGGGTGCAGATCGTCTGCGAGGAGCAGGCCTGGCCGCTCAGCGAGCACGCCGCCGACGTGGTGGTGCTGCAGCACGGCCTGGATTTCAGCCTGTCACCGCACGGCCTGCTGCGCGAGGCGGCGCGCAGCGTGCGGCCGGGCGGCCATCTGCTGATTCTCGGCATCAACCCCTGGAGCAGCTGGGGCGCCTGCAGCCTGTTCGCCGGCGACGGACTCAAGCGCGCACGCTGCATCTCGCCCAATCGGGTCGGCGACTGGTTGACCCTGCTCGGCTTCGCGCTGGAGAAACGCCGCTTCGGGTGCTATCGTCCGCCGCTCGCTGCAGCGGCCTGGCAAGCGCGCCTGAGCCGACTGGAGCAATGGGGCGAGGCCTGGCAGTTGCCGGGCGCCGGCTTCTATCTATTGGTGGCGCGCAAGCTGGTGGTCGGCTTGCGCCCGCTGCGTCCGGCACGCCGCGAGCCCATGGGCAAGCTGCTGCCGATGCCGGTGGCCAAGGTCAGCCGGCGCAATGCCGAACGTTAGGCGCTCTACGAGAAGCGCCTGCGCGCGGCGATTTTCGTAGGCCTGGAAACAATGTCTGAAACCGATCAAGTCGTGATCTATACCGATGGTGCCTGCAAGGGCAATCCCGGCCCCGGCGGCTGGGGCGCTCTACTGGTCTACCGGGGGGCGGAAAAGGAACTCTGGGGCGGCGATCCCAGTACCACCAACAATCGCATGGAGCTGATGGCGGCGATTGCCGGGCTGGTCGCCCTGACCCGGCCCTGCTCGGTCAAGCTGGTGACCGACTCGCAGTACGTGATGAAGGGCATCCAGGAATGGCTGCCGAACTGGAAGAAGCGCGGCTGGAAAACCGCTGCCAGGGAGCCGGTGAAGAATGCCGACCTCTGGCAGAAGCTGGACGAGGAGGTCAACCGTCACCAGGTCAGTTGGCAATGGGTGCGCGGCCACACCGGCCATCCTGGCAACGAGCGTGCCGACCAGCTGGCCAACCGCGGCGTCGACGAGGTGCGCGCGGCGCGCTGAGCCGCTGGGTTAAGATGCCGCGTTGGCCGCGTGCGGCAAGCGATTGATGAGAGAGACGAGACGTGACAAGCGATAACAGTGTCATCCGCTACGTGGTGCTGGACACCGAAACCACGGGTATGCCGGTCGCCGAGGGGCACCGCATCATCGAGATCGGCTGCGTCGAGCTGATGGGCCGGCGCCTGACCGGGCGGCATTTTCACGTCTACCTCAACCCGGATCGCGAGATCGACGAAGGCGCCATCGCGGTTCACGGCATCACCAACGAATACGTCGCCGACAAACCGCGGTTCAAGGACGTGGCCGATGAGTTCTACGAATTCATCAAGGGCGCCCAGCTGATCATCCACAACGCGGCGTTCGACGTCGGCTTCATCAACAACGAGTTCGCCCTGCTGGGGCAGAGCGAGCGCGCCGACGTCAGCGACTACTGCACCGTGCTCGACACCCTGATGATGGCGCGCGAGCGGCATCCGGGGCAGCGCAACAGCCTGGATGCGCTGTGCAAGCGCTACGGCGTGGACAACTCCAACCGCGAACTGCACGGCGCCTTGCTCGACTCGGAGATCCTTGCCGACGTCTACCTGGCGATGACCGGCGGGCAGACCAACCTGTCGCTGGCCGGCGAAGGCGGCGACGGCGATGGCAGCGGTCGTCAGCAGGCCACTCCGATCCGCCGTCTGGACGCCGCGCGGCCGCGTACCCGGGTGATTCGCGCCAGCCAGGACGAGCTGGCCGCGCACCTGACGCGGCTGGCGGCCATCGAGAAATCCGCCGGTGGGCCGGCCTTGTGGGCGCAGTTGGAACAGGCGCCGGAATAAGCCAACAGCGCAATTGCGACCTTTTCGTATAGCGTGACGCATGGGGGGTTCCGCCCGTTCGGGCGAATCTCTACCCTGAGACGATGGGCAGGTCGGACCTGCCAGCCTTCAGGACGTCACAATGTACAAAGACCTCAAATTCCCCGTCCTCATCGTCCACCGCGATATCAAGGCCGATACCGTCGCCGGTGATCGCGTGCGTGCTATCGCCCAGGAGCTGACGCAGGACGGTTTCAGCATCCTGCCCACCGCCAGCGCCGCCGAGGGGCGCATCGTCGCCTCCACCCACCACGGCCTGGCCTGCATCCTGGTGGCCGCCGAGGGCGCGGGGGAGAACCAGCGCCTGCTGCAGGACATGGTCGAGCTGATCCGCATCGCCCGGGTGCGCGCGCCGCAGCTGCCGATCTTCGCCCTGGGCGAGCAGGTGACCATCGAGAACGCGCCGGCCGAGGCCATGGCCGATCTCAACCATCTGCGCGGCATCCTCTACCTGTACGAGGACACCGTGTCCTTCCTCGCCCGCCAGGTGGCGCGCGCCGCGCACAATTACCTCGACGGCCTGCTGCCGCCGTTCTTCAAGGCGCTGGTGCAGCACACCGCGCAATCGAACTATTCCTGGCACACGCCCGGCCACGGCGGCGGCGTGGCCTACCGCAAGAGCCCGGTGGGGCAGGCCTTCCACCAGTTCTTCGGCGAGAACACGCTGCGCTCGGACTTATCCGTGTCGGTGCCGGAGCTGGGCTCGCTGCTCGATCACACAGGCCCCTTGGCCGAGGCCGAGGCCCGCGCCGCGCGCAACTTCGGCGCCGACCACACCTTCTTCGTGATCAACGGCACCTCGACGGCGAACAAGATCGTCTGGCACTCGATGGTCGGCCGCGACGACCTGGTACTGGTGGATCGCAACTGCCACAAGTCGATCCTGCATTCGATCATCATGACCGGCGCCATTCCGCTGTACCTGTGCCCGGAGCGCAACGAGCTGGGCATCATCGGGCCGATTCCCCTGAGTGAGTTCAGCAGGGAGTCGATCCAGGCCAAGATCGACGCCAGCCCGCTGGCCAAGGGGCGCGCGCCCAAGGTCAAGCTGGCGGTGGTGACCAACTCCACCTACGACGGTCTGTGCTACAACGCCGAGATGGTCAAGCAGGCCCTGGGCGATTCGGTCGAGGTGCTGCACTTCGACGAGGCCTGGTACGCCTACGCCGCCTTCCACGAGTTCTACGCCGGCCGCTACGGCATGGGCACCCAGTGCGACGAACATTCGCCACTGGTGTTCAGCACCCATTCCACGCACAAGCTGCTGGCGGCCTTCAGCCAGGCCTCGATGATTCACGTGCAGGACGGCGGGCTGCGCCAGCTGGATCGCGACCGCTTCAACGAAGCCTTCATGATGCACATCTCCACCTCGCCGCAGTACGGCATCATCGCCTCGCTGGACGTGGCCTCGGCGATGATGGAGGGCCCGGCTGGCCGCTCGCTGATTCAGGAAACCTTCGACGAGGCGCTGAGCTTCCGCCGCGCCCTGGCCAACGTGCGGCGCAATCTCGACGCCGATGACTGGTGGTTCAGCATCTGGCAGCCGGCGGCGGCCGACGGTGCCGATAGCCTGGCCACCGCCGACTGGGTGTTGCAGCCGGATGCCGACTGGCATGGCTTCGGTGAAGTGGCCCAGGACTACGTGCTGCTCGATCCGATCAAGGTGACCCTGGTGATGCCCGGACTCAATGCCGCCGGCAAGCTGGAGGAGCAGGGCATCCCCGCGGCGGTGGTCAGCAAGTTCCTCTGGGAGCGTGGCCTGGTGGTGGAGAAGACTGGTCTGTATTCCTTCCTGGTGCTGTTCTCCATGGGCATCACCAAGGGCAAGTGGAGCACCCTGCTGACCGAGCTGCTGGAGTTCAAGCGCAGCTACGACGCCAACCTGCCGCTGACCCAGGTGCTGCCGTCCATCGCCCAGGCCGGCGCGGGGCGCTACCAGGGCATGGGCCTGCGCGACCTGTGCGACGCGTTGCACGGCTGCTACCGCGATAACGCCACGGCCAAGGCGCTGAAAAGCATGTACACGGCGTTGCCGGAAGTGGCGATCAAACCGGCCGACGCCTACGACCGCCTGGTGCGCGGCGCGGTGGAGGCGGTGCCGATCGAGCGGCTGGAGGGGCGCATCGCCGCGGTGATGCTGGTGCCCTATCCGCCGGGTATTCCGCTGATCATGCCGGGCGAACGCTTCACCGCGGCGAGCCGTTCGATCCTCGACTACCTGGCCTTCGCCCGCACCTTCGACCAGGCCTTCCCGGGCTTCGATATCGACGTGCACGGCCTGCAGACCGAGGCCGGCCAGTACTGCGTCGACTGCCTGGTGGAGTGAGCTTGGCGCTCTGCCGAGAGGACGAGACCCTCGGCAGATCAATCCCTTATTCACGATAGTCAAAGCAGTTCTTAACCTCCGGGGCGTGCCCTGCGTCACAGCGGCAAGCATCGACTTTTATGTCGTGCTTGTTATAGTTGCTCGGTTTTAATCACAAAATAATTGCGTGCGCTGCCGAGCAGCGGCTGAGGATGACTGCCGTGTCCGACTACCAAGCCTTTCGCGTCGAACTGGCGGACAAGATCGCCCATGTGCAGATCAACCGTCCGGACAAGGTCAATGCCATGAACGCCGACTTCTGGCGCGAGATCGTCGAGATCTTCCGCTGGGTCGACGCCACCGATGCGGTGCGCGTGGTGGTGCTGTCCGGCGCCGGCAAGCATTTCTCCTCCGGCATAGACCTGATGCTGCTGGCCTCGGTCGGCGCCCAGCTGGGCAAGGACGTCGGTCGCAATGCCGATGCCCTGCGGCGCAAGATCCTCGAGCTGCAGGCGTCCTTCAACGCCGTCGACCAGTGCCGCAAGCCGGTGCTGGCAGCCATCCAGGGCTACTGCCTGGGCGGCGCCATCGACCTGATCAGTGCTTGCGACATGCGTTATTCGACGCTGGACGCGCAGTTCTCGATCAAGGAAATCGACATGGGCATGGCCGCTGACGTCGGCACCCTGCAGCGCCTGCCGCGGATCATCGGCGACGGCATGATGCGCGAGCTGGCGTTCACCGGGCGCAGCATCGACGGCGTCGAGGCCCAGCGCATTGGTCTGGTCAACCGCACCTACGAGACCCAGGAGGCGCTGCTCGCCGGGGTGCTGCAGATCGCCGGCGAGATCGCGGCTAAGTCGCCGGTGGCGGTGCGCGGCACCAAGGAAATGATTCGCTACATGCGCGACCACCGGGTCGACGATGGCCTCGAGTACATCGCGACCTGGAACGCGGCCATGCTGCAGTCCGAAGACCTGCGCCTGGCCATGACCGCGCACATGAGCAAGCAGAAACCGGAGTTCGCCGACTGATGCCGTATCCACTGTTGTCCGCAGCGAGCCGCGAGGTGCCTAGAGCATGGTGAGTGGAGCCACATCCCTGAGCCTGGTGCGCGACGAACTGTTCGTCACCATGGAAGAGGCCGAGCAGAGCCTCGAGCACTTCATCGCCGAACGGCACAACGGCAGCCTGTTGCAGCAGGCGGTGGAGAGCCTGCAGCAGGTGCGCGGCACGCTCAATTTGATCGAGCTGGCCGGCGCCGAGCTGCTGGCCCAGGAAGTGCTGGACCAGGCCACCGACATCCCCGCCGGCGCCGGCGAGGAGCGCGACGTGCAGCTGGCGGCGCTGAGCAACGCGCTGCACGTGCTGCGCCGCTACCTGGAAAACGTCGACGCCCATCGCCAGGAAATGCCCGAGCTGCTGCTGCCGGCGATCAACGACCTGCGCCAGGCCGGCGCCCAGCAGCCGCTGCCGGAAAGCTTCTTCTTCAGTGTGCGCCTCGACCAGGCCCGACCGCACAGCGCCAGCCTGGCACTCGACGGCGCGGCCAAGCTGGCCGAAGGCAAGCGCCTGCGCCATATGTACCAGGTGGGCTTGCTCGGTTTTATCCGCGAGCAGAACCCACAGGCCAGCCTCAAGCTGATGGTGCGCGCCATGGGCCGTCTGGACAGCCTGTTCGCCAACGAGCCGCGCGGGCGCATGTGCTGGATCGGCGCCGCCGCCATTGAGGCGCAGAGCGACGGCCAGCTGCTGCCGCGCAAGTCGCGCAAGCAGCTGTTCTCGCGCCTGGATCGCGAACTCAAGCTGATGCTGGGCAACCCGCAATACGAGGCGCCGCGCAGCCTGCTCAAGGAATTGCTGTACCTGGTGGCCCTGGCTGACAGTCACGGCCCGCATGCCAGCGCCATGCGCCAGGTGTTCGGCCTGACCCCGCTGCCGTTCACCGACCACCTGTTGGAAGCCGAGTACCAGCGCCTGGCCGGCCCCGGCAAGGCGGTGATGCGTTCGCTGTCCACCGCCATTCGCGAGGAGCTGGCCAGCGTCAAGGACATGCTCGACCTGATGGAGCGCGGCACCCTGCAGAGCGAGACCCTGGGCACGCTGCACGCCCTGCTCGGCAAGCTGGCCAAGACCCTGGGCATGGTCGGCCTGACCTCCGCCGGCAACGCCCTCGGCGCCCAGTTGCCACTGGTCGCCGCCTGGAGCGATGCCACGCCGCCGGCGCCTGCGCAGTTGCACAAGCTGGCCGATGCGGTGCTCTACGTCGAAGGCATGGTCGCCAGTCTGGAACGCGGCGAAAGCCGCGACACGCGACCGACCCCGGCCGAGCCGGGCAGCGAGGCTGATTCCTTCGCCAGCCACCAGCTCAACGAGGCGCGCATCGTCGTGGTCGATGAGGCTCAGGCCGGCCTGGCCCTGGCCAAGCGGGCGATCACCGCCTACCTGGAAGCCGGCGGCGACAGGATGCACCTGGCCAACGTGCCGTTCAGCCTGCAGGCGGTGCGTGGTGGCCTGTGGTTCCTCGAGCAGCGCCGTGCGGCGACCCTGGTCGGCGCCTGCGCCGACTATATCCAGACGCGCATGCTCGAGTCCGGGCAGATGCCCTCCGAGCAGATGCTGGAAACCCTGGCCGACGCCCTGAGCAGCCTGGAGTACTACCTGGAAGCCGGCGCCGTGCTGCGTCCGGAAACCCAGCCCAGCGTACTCGACCTGGCCGAGGAGAGCGTCAAGGCCCTGGGAATGCCGGTGGCGGCCTGATGGTCTGGCGCAACGCCTTTCTCGACCCCGCCCAGCCCGGCGGTTGGGCGCTGCTGTACTGCCGGCAGCAGTTTCTCGCTGACGCCAACGGCGTGCTGTTTCCCCGCGACTGGATCAAGCGCCAGGAGCTGGACATTCTCGCCGAGCAGGGCATCGGTCATTTCGGCGAGGATGCCGTCTACCTGCTGCAGGTTACGCCCTCCACCCAGCTGGACGGCGCCAGCTGGCAGAGCCTGCGCCAGTTCATGCTGCAGGGCGAGGCCGAGACCTTCCGCATGCTCGCCTACGCCGCGCAGATCGGCACCTGGTATGCCGAGCATCGTTTCTGCGGCAGTTGCGGCGCGCCGACCCGCCAGCTACCCGGCGAGCGGGCGATGCGCTGCGACGCCTGCGAGTCGCAGCACTATCCGCGCATCTCGCCGAGCATGATCGTGCTGGTCAGCCGCGGCGACGAAATCCTTCTGGCCCGTTCGCCGCGTTTCGTTGCCGGGGTCTACAGCACCCTGGCCGGCTTCGTCGAGCCGGGCGAGTCGGTGGAACATTGCGTGGCGCGCGAGGTGCGCGAGGAAGTCGGCGTCGAGGTGCGCAACCTGCAGTACATCGGCAGTCAGGGTTGGCCCTTCCCGCATTCGCTGATGCTCGGCTTTCACGCCGAGTACGCCGGCGGCGAGATCGTCATGCAGGCGGACGAGATCGAGGATGCCCGCTGGTTCCGCGTCGACGACTTGCCGCCGCTGCCGGCGTCGCGCTCCATCGCCCGCCACCTGATCGATCTCTACGTGGCACGCCGATTGGGTTTGCCCGAGCCTGTGCTGCCAGCGTAAGACCCCTTGTAGGAGCGGCTTCGGCCGCGAACCTCGGTTACCTTTTCGCGGCTCAAGCCGCTCCTACAAGATCCCGGATGGCCCGTCGGAGCTAGCCAAACCAGTGCTGCCAGGCCAGGCGCGCGGTCAGCGCCAGCACCACCAGGATGAACACCGGGCGGATGAACTTCGAGCCGCCCTTGATCGCCGTGCGCGCACCGAGGAAGGCGCCGACCATCAGCGCCGCGCCCATGCTCAGCCCCAGCACCCAGGCCACCTGCCCGAAGGCGATGAACACCGCCAGCGCCGCGGCGTTGCTGACGAAGTTCATGGTACGTGCCACGCCGCTGGCGCGAACCAGGTCGAGCGGGTAGAGCAGCAGGCTGCTGACGGTCCAGAAGGCCCCAGTGCCGGGGCCGGCGACGCCGTCGTAGAAGCCCAGGCCAAGGCCTTGCGGCCACTGGCGGCCGCGGGCAATGGGCAGGTTCTGCTCGCTCGGCGCCTCGGGCGTGCGACCGAACAGCAGGTACAGGCCGCAGGCGAACACCACCGCCGGCAGCATCTGGTTGAGCCATTCGGCCGGCAGCCAGTGGGCGATCAGCGCGCCGAGCAGGGCGCCGATCAGCGTGGCCAGCAGTGCCCCGCGCCATTGTCCGGGATCGAACAGCTTGCGCCGGTAGAAGGTCAGCGCCGCGGTGCCTGAGCCGAAGGTGGCGCACAGCTTGTTGGTGCCCAGCACCAGGTGCGGCGGCAGCCCGGCGGTGAGCAGCGCGGGAATGGTCAGCAGGCCGCCGCCGCCGGCGATGGCGTCGATGAAACCGGCGATGAAGGCGACCAGCGCCAGGATGGCCAGGGTGCTGGGATCGATGGCGAGTTCGAGAGCGAAGGGCATATAAAGTGTCGACTTGTGGGCGAGTGCGCAGCCTGCCGACTGTTCGGCGTCCGGCGAGCTGCGCATAATGCCGGGATTTTCCGGCGGAAGGAACGCAATAGATGCAATACGACGGGTTGGCCTGGGCGGTGGCGCTGCTGGCGGTGCTGGCACTGCTGGTGGCGCTGCGCATTCTGCTCAATAGCGGCTGGTTTCTCGGCTGGCTGCGCGGCACCTGCGGCCTGGCGTTCCTCGCCCTGGCCGGCCTGGTCGGCCTGGTCGCCTACGACCTCTACAGCTACGCGCCGTTGCCGCAGGTTAAGCCGCTGGCGACGCTCAGTTTCAAGGCCGACGGCCCGCAGCGTTACCGCGTCAGCCTGCTGGAAGGTGGCCGCGAGCGCACGCTGATCCTGGAGGGTGATCTGTGGCAGCTCGATGGCCGGCTGATCCGTTGGAAGGGCCTGGCCGAGCTGATCGGCCTGGAGCCCGGCTACCGTTTCGAGCGTTTGTCCGGACGCTTTCTTGCCATCGAACAGCAGGCCCTGGCCCAGCACGGTCGCGTGCAGCTGGCCGAGAGTCCCTACGGCGTCGACCTGTGGCGCTGGCTGCGCCTGAGCCAGCGCGACCTGCTGCTGTTCGACCCGCAGGCATTGCGCGTGACCTACCTGCCGATCGCCGCCGATGCGGTGTACAGCGTCAGCCTGACGCCGACCGGGCTGCTGGCCGAGCCGATGAATCCGGCAGCCGAAGCCGCGCTGAAGGATTGGTAGCGGCCGCTTTGCGGCCATTTGGCGACCCGGAGGGTGTCCGAAGGGCAGGAGAGGAGAGCGAAATATCCTACAAAGCAAAAAGGCACCCTAGGGTGCCTTCGTCGTTTATGCCACTTGATGTGCAGGCTTGAGAAAGATAACACCGGAAAAGCGCGATAAAGGCGGGATATAAAGGAACGAAGGGGAAAATAGCGGGACGGGGTTTGTAACGGTGTTGCCGTAGGTGAAACGGCGGCGGCCGGGGATTACAGGCCGTCGCCGAGGTCGAGTTTGTGCTGGTCGCGGTCGAACTTCCTGTCCTGGGTTCTCTTCAGCAGCTTGTATATCGCGTTCTCGGTCATGTCGTACTCAACCGCCAGCGCGTGGTGGTTGCGACCGTTGAACTTGCCGAGGATCTCCAGATCGCGCTGGGTGATCCTCCAGCGGAAATCCTTCGGAAAGGTCACACAGGAACCGGCCCAGGTGTTCGAGAGATGCTCGACCACCGCGGCTCCGGCCTGCTCGGCGATCACCGCCGCCACTCCGTGGTCCTGGATCACCGCCGACACGTGGTCGGCGATATCGCTGAGTAGTTCGTGGCGCTTCTGCGCCATGGCTGTCGGCTTGGTGCTCATGCTTTCCCCCTTGCCGCCTGCTTGCGGCGTTCGGCTTCCTCTTCATCTATAAGGCCCAGGCGGCGATCGGCTTCGATGCGGCCGATTGCGTCCTGCAGGATCTGCTGCGACGTCGCAACCGCACGCGGCGGCTTGGCCGGCGCGGCGGCTTGGGCCTGGGCGGGGTCGCTGGCGATGCCGTAGACCACCGCGCGCAGGTAGTTGTGGTTCTCCAGCGGCAGCTGCAGGCGATCGCGACCGGTGACCATCTGCTCGATGCCGGCCGCCCACAGCCGTGGCGGCGCCGGCTTGCTGTCGTTGGTGCGGGCGTCCTTCTGCACGGTGCCGGCGTTGACCAGGTCGAGCAGCTCCTCCACCAGCTTGACGGCGCGAGTCATGCGCAGGCCGCGCTTGGCCGGGCTGAACAGGCGCAGGTAGTTGAGCACCGCGCGGCCCAGCTTCGGATCGAGGCCGGCGAATAGCGCGGCCAGCTTCTTGCCGTCCGCATCCGCAAAGCCGGCCTCGATCGGGAACTGCTCACCGCAGCAAGGGCATTGCAGCTGCATCAGTCGCCCCTCCGCGCGATGGCCAGGCTGTTGAGCGTGTCGATCAGGGTCTTGAGGATTGGACGCTGGCGCTTCCAGCCCTTGGGCAGCGCTTCCAAACCGCTGATGCGTTCTGGATCACTCACCCCCAGCTCCTTGCACAGCTCTTCCACCTGGTGGAGTAGCCCGCGTTTCTCCTGCTCGACGTGCAGCGCGGCCAATACCGCCTTGAGCTGCTCGGGTTTTTTCAGCCATGCCACCTTGGCGACGCCGAACTGCTGCCGGGCGATGGCATCGGCGTAGCTCCAGGGCAGGCGCATATCGGTGAGCTGGGCCTCGATGACCTTGATCTCGCCGGACAGCTGGTTGAAGTTGTGCGGCTTGCCCTTGGCCTTGCTGCTGGGCTTCGGCTTGAACCCCAGGCGCTCGAACTCGCGCAGGACGCTGCCGGCCTGCTTGCTGTTCAGCTCCTTGGCCGAGCGCACGCCGGCCACGCGGGCCAGCAGTGCGCGGTAGCTGTCGTCATCCATGCCGAGCTGCTGCTGGGCGATGTGGATCTTGCTGAGGATGGCTTTGGCGATCGGCATCACGACCTCTCCAGGCGACGCATACGCTCCGCCTTTTCCTGCGCCAAGCGAGCAGCATCGGAATCGACGTTCATCCAAGTCGGCTGCGCCGCGCCCTGGGTAGCTTTGACCAGTTCCACTTCGAGCTTGCCGACCTGCACCATGACGCCGCCCAGCTGCGCGATGGCCTTGGCCTGATCGACGGTGATCTTGCCTTCCATGACATCCTTCATAGCCGCGCCGAGGCGGGCCTGGAGCTCAAGCTGATTTTTCATCTTCTTTCTCCTGGATTGCCTTATTGAGCTTGCGGAGCTGCTGCATCGTGGCCTTCAGCTCCGGCGGATAGTTGTGAATGGTGTTGCGCCGCATAAGCTCGGCGCGGGTGATCAGCTCGAAATTCTCGTGCTCGATATGGGCGGTGTTTCCATCCCGGAAAACGACGATGTGCCCCTTGGGGATAGGTCCGTTGCGCTCCTCCCACATGATCGAATGCACCGACTTCCAGCGCCGCTGAGGCGGGCCGTCATCGCGCACCTTGCGCTGGCGGATACCATCCTTGGTGATGCGCTCGGCGCCGATTGGCTGCAGCAGTTGGGCCGCCCTGCCGTTCACTTGGCCCTTTGTGAAGCGCGTTTCCGCAGACCGGCCTCCGGCCTTCCAGCCCTTCATGCCTTTGTTCCAGGTGGTGTGCCCCCTCTGGAACCTGAACGCCGCGCCAGTCTCCGGATCGAGGTTTCGGCAATGCTGCTCGATAAACGCCTCGGACTTGTGCAGCCCCATGGCGTTGGCCTTCGAGAGCACCTTGGCCACCGATCGCCCGAGTTCCTCGGCCAGTACCTCGGTCAGCTCGTCGGCATAACGCTCGCGCAGCAGCTGTTCCTCCTCGGCCGACCAGAACTGCTTGTTGCGGCAGGCCTCCCGCCGGCGGATCTTCCTTCTCGCCCGTTCGACGGCCTCCATGGCCAGGGCGCCGAGTGCCACGTCAGGCCCCCTGTAGAGCCTGGAGGCCTTCGAGGATGCGGCCGGTGGCGTCCAGGTCATCAGCCAGAACGGCAACCAGGATCAGCTCACGACCGCTGTCGAGATCCAGGTGAATCAGGTCGAAATGGTTGGACTCGGTGGCTTCTGCCGCCTGGATGACGTGCAGGAGCGTGGTGGTTTCGGTGTCTTTCCCATGGAGTAGGCTCATCTCACACCGCCGCGATATTCAGGTTGATCGGGTCGTAGCGGTCGGTGTTGCCGACGCGCTGGTAGACGCGGATGTACACCGCGGTGCCGTTGACCTGGATGGAGTCCTTCAGGGCCTCCATGGCGCGCTGCCAGTCCGGGTCGTCGATCTCCACGCGCAGCAGGCTGAGCACGTCGCCGGTCTTGATCTGGCCCTGGCGGTTGGCGCGGAACGCGCGGTCGACCAGGATGCGCAGGTGCTGGTCCGCGCCTTCGCTCCATTTGCGGATGCACTGGTCGATCAGCTCCTTGGCTGCGAGGATCTCCTCAGTGAAGGTGATGCGCTCGGCCATGGCGCGCTCGATCTTGAAGCGGCCGTCGTAGGTGACGATCGAGACGTTGCCCTTCTTGCCGCCGAGCTTGACCTGGTACTTCTCGGCCGAGATGGCGATAAGGTCGGCGATATCGCCCAGGGCCTTGGCCTTGAACGTGGCCAGGGCCTCGCTGATGGCCACGGCCTGCTTGGCCAGATCGCCGGCGACCTGGTCGCGCAGCTTGTCGTGCTCGCGCACCTGGTGCTCCGGCACCAGGTGGCCGGCGGCGTTCTTGACGAAGCCGGCGGGGATGTTGGTATCAGCCATGGGTCTCTTCCTCGGCTTGTTGGGTGACGTGGTCGAGTTCGGCCAGTACCTGGCAGCGGAACTGGCAGATCTCGTCGTTGAGCTTGTGGCCGCCGATGCTCGGGTAGGACGAGGCGTAGCCGGCGCTGCGCTTGAGCAGCTCCAAGGCTTCGCGCAGGCGGCGCTCGACGGTGAGCTGTACGGCGGATTTGGTCATGCTGTTCATCAATGCACCCTCCCGTCGGCGCCGGCCGGCTTGCAGTTCTTGACGTAGCCCTCGGTGAACTGCGCGACTTTGCGCATCACCAGATCGTGATCGCCGGCCAGCTGCGCTTCGCACATGACCGCCATCTCGCTGCAGAGCTGGTTGCTGGCGGCCATGAGGTTGTCGAATTGCAGCCAGAGGGCGTTGTAGCGCTGGCTCTCATTGATCAGGCTCTGCTCCATCTCCTTCATCTCGGCGCGCATGGCGTCGAGGAAGCCCTCGAAGCCGTTGAGGAACAGCAGCGTGCCGTCCTCGTCGACTTGGAAGGTGGTGCTATGCAGCGGAATTCGGACGCCGGCAATGCTGGCGAACAGTTCAATGGCGTCCGGCTCAAGATCGAGATCGCGAGCCACGGTGCCCAAGCGCACGGCCAGGTTCTTCGCGGTAATCGGAAAGGCGCTCATTGGTCCTGCTCCTTCAGCGGTACCAGCCAGCAGATATCCACCTGGTTGAGGGTGGCGACGTGGCGGCTGTAGCGTCGGCCGGGGTAGCCGCGCGAGCGGATGCCGCGCAGCAGGTGGCCGAAGCGTTCGCGCAGGGTGGGTACATCCTCGGCGCGGATGAACAGGCGGTTATCCAGGAAGGACGCGGCCTCGATGCCGATGCCGGCCTCGCGCAGCCGGCGGGAGACCGAGTTGAAGGCCTCGATCCTCGTGGCGAAGTGGGCGTCCAGGATGCTGAGGGTCTTGGGGGCCGGTGGCGGCACGAGTTGAAGGCGTGCGTTCATGGTCACTCCTCCTCGTCGCTGGCCGGTGCGGTGCGTTGGATGGACAGCGGGAACTTCGCAACCCACTCGCGGGCGATCATCAGGCCGATGCGGAAGCCACGAAGTACTTCTCCGTTGAGCACCAACGGTTCCTCGTCGCCGGTGTCCAGGCGAACCTCGGTATCCTTCGGCGTGTTAAGCAAAGTGTCGAACGTCGCCAGGCGCTTCTGATGCCACTGCACCAGGCCCTCGGCGATCTCCTTCAGGTTGCCGGGGGCGGCGTTGGTGTCGGTCTGCTCCCAGAACAGTCCGAGCATCTCCTCCAGTCGCTCTTTCTCCTCTTCAGCCAGCTGCAGCTGATTACCCTGGTCGAAGACCCCGCCTACCAGGCTCCAGGCCGAGGCGTACACCTGGGCCTGCTCCATGATCTGTTCGATAGTGATGGCCATCTCACACCTCCCTGATCACGTTGGCGGTAACCACAGGCTCACCGACGCGTACGGCCAGGTTCATCGCCGCCACCACCAGGTTGCCGATCGCCAGCGGGTACAGGAGGCTGCGCTGGCTGTCGCGGCCGGCGGCGGTCAGGCGTTCGGCGATCGCCTGCACGCCGCTGGCGTCGATGATCTCCTCCAGCTTCTTGCCCGCCCGGCCCAGGCGGAACTGCAGGAACTCATCCAGGCGCCCGGCGCTCACCGGCATCAGCTCCGCGACCTCGATGCGCTGAACCACCTCGCGCACCTCCGGGTTGCGTTCGGAGAGCTTGACCATCAGCTCTGGCTGGCCGATCAGGATGATGCTCAGCAGCTTGGTGAAGCCCGACTCCAGCTCGCGCAGGCGCTTCAGGTGCTTGAGCGTCGAGGTCGGCATGCTGTGCGCTTCCTCGATGATCAGCACGTGGCGAAAGCCGCTCTCATAGCTGTTCTTCAGGGCCCGGTGCATCTGCCGGAAGCGCGCCTCCGGGCTGGATTTCAGGCGCTCCAGCGGCACAACGGTGTCGACGATGGCCTCGGCGATATGCGCGGTGCGCAGCGCCTTGCCCTTTTCCCCTTTGTCTTCCATGGCGATCACATAGGGCTCGATGACCAGCACCGGCGCGCCTTCGGCGGCCAGGCGGTTGATCAGATCGCGGCGCAGAGTGGACTTGCCGGCGCCGGACTCCCCGACCACCGCCAGGAAGCCATCGTGGCGCGCCACCTGGTACATCGACTCGCGGATGTAGCGGATATCCGGGCTGACGTACATGTCGTCGGCCGACTGCAGGTCATCGAAGGGGTCGCGGAAAATCGAGAAGGCCCGCTTGGTTTCTGGCAGCAGCACCTGTTTGCGCAGTAGCATGGGTTCGCACTCCTGGTCGTCTTTGGCTTTTTTGGTTGGGTGTGCAGGAGCCGGAGCGTTGCAGCGCTCTGGCTCCGCTTCTTCAAAGGCGGTGTTCACCGCCACTTCATCCGCGCCGTGTTCCTTCAGGAACTGCTCGACGCCAGCGCGCAGATCAGCTTCAGGAATGGTTCGCGGCCACTGCCGGTGGTTGATCAGCAGCGATACGGTTGCTGAGCTGACCTTCAGGTGCTTGGCCAGCGTGATTTGCCGCTGGCCGATATCCTCCAGGGCGTGCTTCAGGTTCAGCATGATTCACCTCCAACCACGCGCAGGCCGGGGCGCGCGGGCGTGTTGAGGGTGGCGGCGATGGTGTCGAGTTCGGCCTCTGGCACGCCGTCCGGGTAGTGGGTTTTCAGCCAGGCCAGCGAGTCCGCCGACCAGTTCTTGACCTTGCCGCGCAGCGCCTTGGCAGCCGCCACATGGGTCAGCGGGGTGAGTTCGATGGTCGGCAGTACCAGGCCGTGGTCGGTGCCGCGGCGCGGCATGAAGGTGGGCAGGTTGGCGTCGTCGATATGCTTGTACGGCTGCAGCTGGCCGCCGAAGGGGATGGCCTTGGCCTTGCGCGCCGCTGCCACCTCTTCCTCGGTATCCGCGCCCATGGCCAGCTTGGCGGCCTCCTTGCGGGCGACCTGGGCCGGGGTTTCGGCGTGGCGCTTGAAGGCTTCGCCGATCGTCGCGCCGTCCTCGCGGAAGCCGTACTGGTTGGTCACCACTGCCGGCACCACGTAGTACACCTCGTGGCCGTTGGCGTCGGTGGCCACCACCTGGGCGGCGTCCTCGCGCCACGGGTTGATGGTGATGAGCAGGCGCTCGTTGACCATCACCCCCGGCACGCTGGCCACGTTGTAGCTGCGGCCTTCGAAGCTGACGGTCAGATCCGGGCGCACCTTGCGGCTCACCGGCTCGGCCACCGCCAACTGGCGGCACACCTCGACGCTCGGCGCCTTGATCAGCTGCTCCTGGCGGATGGTCATCCACATGGCGGTGCGGGGCTGGCCGTAGCGGCTGTGCTTGGCCGTGGCGTTGAAATAGCCGCGCCAGGTGCAGGCCTTGGCGTTCAGCTCGTCCAGGTCGGCGACCGGCTGGAACTTCAGGCCCGCCTCGAACTTGCGCTCGATCAGGTTCCGCGCGTTCTCAACCTGGCCAGTGACGCGCGCCGCACCAGGTGCGTGAACGATCATCTGGATGCCCAGGCTGCGGCACAGGTTGCGCGTCATCGCCGAGGTGTTGGCCGAGCCCGGGTCCATCATCAGGATGCGCGGCACGCCGTGCAGCACGTCGGCGCCGCCGCGCTCCTGCATGGCGTTGATCAGCACCGAGCAGAGGTTCTCGCTGCTCTCGGCGCCCATCACATATTCCACATACACCCAGCCACTGGTGTGGTCGGTGATCTCGTAGGACCACACCCGGTTGGCGGCGATGCGCGCCAGGTTCTTCGGCTTGTTCTTGTAGAACTGATCCGCCTCCATCACGCGCAGGCCGTTGCCACGCGCATCGGCGCCGGGACGCAGGTAATAGAGCACGCACAGCGAGGCGTCGATCTGCCACACGTGGTTGGGGTGCTCGCTGACCAGCTGGGTTACCGGGGCCTGGGCCAGCAGTTGCTTGGGGTGCAGCTTGTAGGCGTACAGCGCGCGGTTGATGGCGCTGAGCGACATCGGCCGCAGCTCGCCGGTGGCTTTGTCCACCGTCTCGGCGCGGATCATGCCGCTGGCGCGCAGCGCCTCCACGGCATCGCCCAGGGAATACAGGCGCTTCTCGTTGCGGCGGGCCGTCTCGATCAGCGCGGTGCTGATGGTCAGCGCCTCCTCGCGGGCCAGTTCGCTCTGGCCCGCATCGACACGCTGTTTGCGGGTGGTGATGGTCACGGTCACCTCCTCCAGTTTTCGGTAGAGCGTTGCCAGGGAGAGGTTCAGATCCTGCGCCGCCGCCCTGCACAGGGCTGTGCGCTGGCCGCGCCCTGCGCTTTGCAGGGCGCGCTCCAGGTCAACCAGGCGTTGGATGATCACGGCGCTCATGGATCAGGCCTCGTTTCCCGGGGCGGCATTGCCGGGTTGGTCGATCCAGCCGAAGTCCTCTGCGCCGGCCAGCAGCTCGGCCGGCACCTCGAACTCGTCGCGGATGCCAGCCAGCACCGCCTCCAGCTGCGCCAACAGGCCGGCCTTGAACAGGCGGTGATCCACGCCCGTGCTGTTGGCATGCTCCACCAGGGTGTTGAAGCCCTCGCGCAGCTTGCCCAGCAACACCGCCTCGGCCTCGAAGGCCAGTAGGCTGACCTCCTGGCGCAGCTGCTTGGCCTCTTCGTCCGGGGGCAGGGTCTGTACGCGCGGCTGCTTGGCCAGCGCCGCGGCCAGCTCGTCAATCTTGGCGTTCTTGTCGGCATTGACCTTGGCCAGGGCCTGCTTGTCCTCGCGCGCTTCTCGCAGCGCCTTGCGCAGTTCCTTGACGCTCATGGTGGCCACGTCGTCCAGGCGCAGCTCGCCGGTATGGCCGGTCAGCTCCAGTTCCTGGATCTCCTCGTCGTCCAGGACGAGCATCTCGAACAGCTTGGTCTGGTTGCCGATGGCTTTGGTCAGTGCGGAGCTGCTGCTCATGCTGGCGAAGCGGCTAGCAGAGGCCATGAACTTCTGTGCTACGCGGGGCTCAATGCCCATCACATCCAGCCGGGCGATGAAGTTGCCGTGCCCGCATGCGGCCTTGAGCACCTGCAGCCCACGGCCGACCTCCAGGCAGGCTTCCACGCTGCGGCGCATGTTTGCGGCGATATCGCGCTGGATCAGGTCCGGGTCGGTGCAGTCCGCCGGCAGTTGGTAGCCCAGCTGCGCGGCCACGGCACGCACCTGGGTGTCCTGCTCGGCAGTGAGGGCGATCAGCTGGTTCTGCTGACCGATCAGGGTTTCGCCGTCCAGCGCCACGTCGGCGACCAGTTCGACATTCGGGGTTGCGCTACGAGCCATCAGGCAGCCCTCCGCTCAGTGTCGCCAGCCAGCTGGCGCAGGCGTTCGATGGCCTGCTCGCGGTTGCCGTTGGCCTCGATCAGCGTATTGCGGAACTCGTCGGCGCCGCGGCGGCAGCCGTAGTACCAGGCGTCGAACTCCAGGCTGCCCTGCGGGTAGGTCATCACCGTGGGTTCGCCCTCGATGCGCAGCTTGAGCGCGGCGCAGAGGCCGTCGACATAGACGCTGCTGTGGCGATCGCCGCCGCGCAGCAGGTGCTTGGCCAGGTTGCGGTAGTCCATTGGTTGCTCCTTGTTGTCAGCGGCTGGCTCCAGCCAGCACACGTTGGTTGATCTCGTTGATGCGGGCCTGGGCCATGCCCATCTCGTTGGCATGGGCCTGGGCGATCTGCAGCAGCGCCACGCTGGGGGCGAAGCGGCCGTTGTCCAGCTTCACCGCCAGGCCTTCGGCGATCAGGGTGTTGAGGGCGCGATTGATATTGGCCGGGCTTTCGCCCAGGCCCTTGGCCAGGTCGCCATTGCTGATGCCGGTGAGGCTGTAGCCCTTGAGGGCCTTGAGGACGCGCAGCACGCGGGCGCCGCTGTCCGAGGTGCGTGGGGTGCTCATGCTTGGCTCCTGGGGTAGAAGTAGTCCTTCATCTCTTCGTCGACGGCTGCGGCTATGTCCTGCAGCTCGCCAACGGTGAGTTCGCGCAGGGGCTTGCCCAGGGCCATCACGCGCTTGGCGAACTTCATCTGCGTCGGCGCGTTCCACCACTCGGTGAAGCCAGTGAAGGGCTCCAGGGCTTCATGCACGTCCATGATCTGGGCCAGGGTTTCCGGGCTCATGGCTGCTCTCCGAGTTCGAGTTGTGGGTGGGCGTGCTGCTGCACGTTGGCGCGATGCCAGGCCAGGGTGGTGAGCCCGTTCTGGATGGACGCCAGGGTGGCGTCCACATCGGCGTGGTCCTGGTAGAAGGCGATCAGCGCGCCGATGGTGGTGTTGAGCACGCCTTGCAGCTCGTGCATCTCCTGGGCATCGCAGGTGCGGCCGGTGGGGATGTCCACCAGCAGCTTGCCGCCGGTGGAGGCCAGCCAGCGGCTGACCAGGTTGATGCCGCAGGCATGCTCGAAGGCCGGGATCAGCACTGCCGGCATGCGCCCCTCGCTGGCCCACTTGTAGATCACCCAATGGCTGGGCAGGCCCATGCGCTCGCCGATGCGCTCGGCGTTCAGGCGGTGCTCGGCGGCGAACTCCAGCGACCACTCAACCGCCTGGCACATGGTGCGCGGCTGCACCCGTTTCCAATTGCGGCGGCTCATTGGAAGGCCTCCAGGCGCGGGCCAGAGCGGCCCGCCAAACAAATAGGTTTTTTGCGGGTGGGCAAAAGCCTTGCCATGGGCACAATGGAATCATGTACATTCACTGGCATGAGGAATCACCCAATGGACGTTGAAGAGGTTCGCCTGCTGCAGATCGAGGGGCAGATTCATGCCCTTGCTCAGGCTTGGCTGTACCTGGCTGCGGCGTTGGAAATGCGGGGAGAGATTGATCCCGAGGTGCTTGCACACTCGATGCTGAACGCGAACTGGCAAGGGGCGCCTCTGGAGCCTCATGCGCAGCGGATGATGCAGCACCTGGTTGAGCAACTGGCCGCGGCCCGTGAGAACCGGCAGCGGAAAGATCGATACCAATCAACGGGGCTTGATGAGTGAAGCCGAAGGCATTGTGTGACCGCTGCGCCTGGCCAGCCCGCTTGCCCGCGGCAAGCAGCATCAGGCGGTCGATCAGCATGGCTTCGCCTTGGGTGGCCGCCGAGAAGTCGCGGCAGACCAGGGTCTTCTCGCGAGCATCGGCGAGGTGCCAGGCAACGTCGTAGGTGCTGCCGGGCGCAACGGCGATCAGCGCGTTGAGCGCGGTGCGCCATACGTCGATGTGGAGCGGGGTTAGCTCGATCTCTTCAATCGGGCACTGCGGCGTGCTGGACATGACGGTCCCTCGCGGCGTGTGGTGGGTGGTCAGGCGGCGGAGAGCTGCTCAGCGGAGAGCTTCATTCCGAGCTTGAGTGCGATTTCGTGGGAGGTACCGCGGCGGCCCTTGAACTGGCCGTTGATCACGCAATACACCTGGTGGCGGCTGTAGCCGTTGGCCTCGGCCCAGGTGGAGATGGCCACGCCTTCGGCGTGAAAGAGTTCTTTGACCCGTTCGCCCGAGTACGGCTTGCGGGTGGGTAGCGGATACGGGACGTTCATGGCGGTGTTCCTGTCTGCTTAAAGATTGCTAATCAGTCAGCGCATGTGCAGTGCGTTGGTGTGAATTGAGTATGGGTAGATTTCTACCCATCGTCAAGGCGTATATGGATAGAAAAATACCCATCGGAGAGCGTCTCAGAGCGGAGCGGGAACGCCTGGGGGAAAACCAGACGGACTTCGCTGCTTTGGCTGGCGTGACCCGGAAAACTCTTTTCGGTTACGAGACGGCAGATCGTTCGCCGCCGGCGGATGCCCTGGCCGTTTGGGCGGAACATGGGCTGGATGTCAGCTACGTGGTCACTGGTCGCAGTTCAAATGCGTCGTCAACGACGCATTTGCCCGCGGACGAACAGCTGCTTCTGGAGGCGTATCGGGGCATGGCGGCGCCGGCGCGCAAGGCGCTGCTGGCCGAGCTGCTGACCGGCGGCGCCAAGCCCAAGGCCAAGCCGAAGGCGGCCAGCGACAACGCAGGTATGAAGGTTTCAGGACGCGGCCACCGGGTCGCGGGCAGGGACTATCACGAGAAGGAGTAGTACGTGAGCGAAATTGGGATTGATGGCGATTCGAACCGGGCGGCAGGCCGGGACTACTTTGAGATCAATCTGGCGAGTCAGGAGCGCGAGCCGCTGGCCCAGGCGCAGCGGGCGCGGCTCAAGGAGGAAGTGGACAAGCTCAGCGAAGAGCTGGGCATGGACCCGCGCATGCTCTGGCGCAGTGTGCATGAGAGCACGGGCGTCAAGACGGTCGGCGAGGTGAGAAAGGACCAGTTCCAGGACGCCCTGGCCGCCCTGCAGGCGGTGCGCGAGCGACACCAGGAGAAGGCCCGTGCGCAAGCGCTGATCACCGAGCTGGAGCAGGCCGCCGCCGAGCGCGGCCTGGCCAAGAAGCTGGCCCGCTTCTGCCTACGCGAGTTCGGCGAACAGGCGCTCACGGGCCTCAGCATCGCCCAGCTCACCCAGGCGCTGCGCTTCGTGGACGAATACCAGGCGCCGCGGCAGGTGGCCGCGCCACTGAACTTCGGCGGTTTCAAGCAGCTGGCGGTGGCTCACCCGTGGCATGTGAGTGCGGTACTGCTGGCCGGTGTCGTGATCGGCCGTATTTTCTGAGCGCGAGGGAGTAAGGGAATGAACAAGAAGGCGATGGTGCTAGGGCTGGCGGCGGTTGCGGCCATTACGGGCTGTTCCACCAAGAACTACGGGCGGCAGCCCGAGCTGACCTCGTTCGAGCGGCAGACCATGACGTGCCGCGAGATCGACCTGGAGGAGGCAAAAGTGCATGGTTTTCTCTCGCACGTGCGGCAAGAGGCCGAGTTCGACGGCCGTTCGGTGCTGTCGTTCCTGGGCGACTTCGGCATCGGCAACCTGATGGAGCGCGACGCCGCCGTGGACAGCGCCAACAAGCGCCTGGCCCAGCTCAGCGACGCCAAATCGCGGCAGCGCTGCAACTATGCCAGCCGCGAGCAGCAACACAGCATACCTCTAGCCCCTGCCAGTCAAGCGGCTGCTCCGGTCAGTACCGTGACAGGCGCGACCAAGGAGCAGCAGCTGCTGGAGCTGCAGAACACGCCGGGGCTGAGCTACGAGGAGTACAAGCGGCGCTACGCGATCATCATGGGGCAGTGATCAGGGAGGTTACGCGATGAAAACCTTGGTTTTGTTGGTGTTGACCGCCTGCTCTTCGGCCGTCTTTGCAGGGAATTTGATCGATGAAATGGACAGGTTCACGGGCGACAGGATAGTAAGCTGGAGGTCTCTCCCAGAGGCCGAAGGTAAGTTCGCGATATCCGCACACGTGAAGGTTGCCGAGCAGCAGAATAGAAATGCGATGACGGTGTACCTGTACACCTATGGGAGGCAACGATTCAGCCGCTGCAATGAAACCTTCTGGCTGGTGGATGGTGAGCGGGAATCGAATTTCGTCACCAAGTACAGATCCGTCTACTCGAACGGGATCAACTTCGAGTACTTCGATTTTGTACAGCCCGTGGCGGTTATAGAACGCCTGGCAAAGGCTAAGAAGGTTGAGTACCGAGCCTGCAACGAGGAGGGCGAGGTCTCGCAGGATGATCTGGAGGGGCTTCGTGGCCTGTTGAGCAAGCTCAACTCATAGCTCAGATACCGGTAATGCTAGGGGCGCCGCAATGGCGCCCTTTCGATTTTTGCCCCGTCAAAATTACTCCGCGCGCGCGCGAGGTGAAGCTGTTCACGCATCCCGTTGGAACGGATCGGGATTCGAACAGCCATGGCCAAGGATGGCCACCTTAGCGCGGAGCACACCATGTCCAAATCCTGCACGCCCAGCCAGCGCCTGCCGCGCATGTGGCTGTGGAGCATCATCAGCCTCGGCCTGCTGCTGGCCCTGTATGTCATCCGCCCCGAGCAGCTCCAGGTGGTGCTGTACAAGGCCGCCCTGGTGACGTTGGCCGCCACGCTGGCCTACTGGATCGACCGCTCGCTGTTCCCCTACGCCCAGGCTCGCCCGCACCAGTGCCTCAGCTTCGTCCAGATTGTTGGCGCCTGGATTCGCCGCGCGCTGATCGTGCTGGCCTGTGTGCTCGGCATGACGCTGGGGCTCTAGCCATGTGGGGCCTTAAACGTTGGCTGGCGATGGCCAGCATCATCTGGCAGATCGAGCCACGCCTGTTCCTGTACCCGTTGCTCCTGCTGGTGTGCTTCATCGGGTTCTTCTTGGTACCGACAGCAGAGGCCGCGAGCATTCCGTCCGGCGCCGAGCAGCACCGCCGCACCCTGGTGCGCGCCGCGCATGCCGGCTGGGGCCTGGATGCGCCGATCGCCACGATGGCCGCACAGGTGCACCAGGAGAGCGCCTGGCGCGTGAATGCGCGCAGCCCAGTCGGCGCCCAGGGTCTGGCGCAGTTCATGCCTGCGACGGCCGATTGGATGGCCGAGCTGTACCCGCGCAGCCTGGGCCCGGCGCAGCCGTACAACCCGGGCTGGGCGCTGCGCGCCATGGTGGCGTTCGACCTGTGGCTGTACGAGAGAAACCAGGCCATCAGCGAGTGCGATCGCTGGGCGTTCGTGCTGTCCGGCTACAACGGCGGCAATGGTTGGGTGAACCGTGACCGCAGGCTGGCATCGGCTATGGGTGCCGATCCGCTGGCCTGGTTCGATTCCGTCGAGCGGCACAACGCTGGCCGCTCGACCGCCAACTTCCGCGAGAACCGCCACTACCCGCGCGCCATCCTGCTGCGCTGGGAGCCCCTGTATGCGGCTGCCGGCTGGGGGCCTGGCGTGTGCGCCGACAGGTATAGCCGCCATGAAGATCCCGACGCTGTTTCTGCTCGCCACGTTGACTACGAGTTCGCCTGCCGCCTGCTCCCGGAACTGGCTGGCTGCCGCCGAGCTGTTCGCCTCGCCACCGCCCCGCGAGCGCCACGCGCCGCGGCTGCCGCGCAAGTTCAGGCGTAAGGGGCGGCGATGAATCGATCACTCGTCCTGGCCGCCGCGGCTTCCCTGCTGTTCGCCGGCTTCGTATGGCTCATTCAGAACGGCGCCTACCAGCGCGGCTACAGCGCCGCCCAGGCCGAGGGCGACAAGGCCCTGGCCGAGCTGCGCGGCCAGCACGACAAGCTGCGCGCCGATGCCGCCGAGCAGAACCTGGTGCTCTACCGCCAGCAGGTGGAGCGCGCCAACCAGGCCGAGCTGGTGTTCCTGGACGCCCAGGACGAGATCGGCCGGCTCAAGCAGCAACTCACACAGGAGCGCATCAACCGTGTCTCGACTCAATACACCCCGGCGCGCGGTGCTGCCCCTGTGGCTGCTCCTCGCTTCGTTGTCACTTGTGGCTGGCTGCGCGACTTCAACGCAGCGCTTGGAGCCACTGCCCCAGCTCCAGCCAGCTGCCGAGCCTACGCCGGCTCTCAAGCGCCGGCCTGGCCCACCCCCGGCTCTGACGCCGAACTACTGGAAAGCGGCGTTGCCGCGGCTGACATCCTGGCCCATGCGCGTGACTACGGCGCTTGGGCGCTCGCCAACCTTGCGCAGTTGAACGCGCTGATCGACCTCCACGACAAGGACAAACGCTGATGAAACGGCTGAAGGAATGGTGCGAACTGGCGTTCGTTGCTCTGGCATCCCTGCTTTGGGTGCTCCTGACGGAGAAGCCCTACCGGCGCAGGAAGTGGAGGGTCGCAACGGCAGCTCTGCTGCTGGTCGGCGCCATCTATCTCGTAATGCAGGGGGCCTGATGGATCTCGACTACATGCTGCGCGCCGGCCAGTTCGTTTTCACCGTTGCGGTGGGGCTGTTCTCCATCAGCAGCGCCCGCAAGGCCAGCTCCAAGGCCGATGCCGAGCAGCTGGCCGGCCGGCTCAACGGGCAGGACAACCGCATCCTGGTGCTGGAACAGCGCATGAACCACCTGCCCGATAGCGAGCAACTGACCGAACTGGCGGGCGAACTGGCCGACCTGGCCGGCGACATGAAGGCGATCAAGGTCGAGATCGCGGGGGTAACCAAGGCGCTCGACCCTTTGGCCCGCGCGGTTGAGCGCATGAACGAATACCTGTTGAACAACAAGTGAGGCCGCGATGAGCACTCAATACGCTGACTTTCTGCGCCAGGATCAACGCCTGGTGATGCTGCGCATCCTCTCCGAGCTGCCGCAGTACCGCTCCAACTCCTCGGTGATCGCCAGCCTGCTGGGCCAGTTCGGCCACCACCCGAGCCGCGACCAGGTGAAGGGCGACCTCGTATGGCTCGGCGAGCAGGGCCTGGTGTCGATCGAGGACATCGGCTCGGTCCTGGTCGTGACCCTGACCGAGCGCGGTGGCGACGTGGCTGCCGGCCGCGCCTCGGTTCCGGGCGTCAGCAAGCCGAGGCCCTGACCATGGGTCGCAAGTCGAGCATCGACCGGCTAGATCCGGCAGTCCGCACGCACATCGAGAAGCGCCTGCGCGAGCGGCGCCTCACCCTGGACGAGCTGATCGAGGATCTGCACGAGCACTTCCCCAGCGCGGACAAGCCCAGCCGCTCGGCGATCGGCCGCTACAAGGTCAGCTTCGACGAGATGGCCAAGCGGCTGCGCGAGCAGCAGGCCATGGCCAGCCTGCTGGTCGAGGAGCTGGGCGAGAACCCCAACGACAAGGCCGGCGCGTTGATGGTGCAGTCGATCCAGACGCTGACCACGCACGCCGCCCTGGGCGCCCAGGTGGACGACGAGACAACCATCGACGACGTGCGCAAGCTTGCCCGCGCGGCGAAGGACGTGCTGCAGGCCAGCAAGGCCAGCCGCGAGGAACGCAAGGCGATCGAGCGTGAGGCCCGCGAGGCGCTGCTGGCCGAGCAGGAACAGCGCCTGGAGGAGATGCGCGGCAGCGACGGGATGAGCGAGGAGTTCGAAGATCGCATCCGCCGCGTACTGATGGGGAAAGCCTGATGAAGCTTTTGGCGATTATTGGCCTGCTCTGGATCGGCTGGCTGCTGGGCTGGCGTCATGCCCATATCACCGTGGCTGCAGAGTGCGAGCGCCTAGGCGCCTTCTACGTTGGCAAGACCGTTTACCGCTGCACCGCCATCGAGCCGAAGGAAGAGTCCAGTGAGTGAGCCAGAAGCCAAGGCGCTCAAGGCGCTGACCAAGCCGCGCAAGATCGATCTCGCCGCCGAGCTGGAGCTGCATGGTGTTGTCGTGCCCCAGGATATGGCCGATGCGGTACCGGAGGCCGAGGGCGTCTTCCTGCCCTACCAGCAGCGCTGGTTCGACGACACCAGCCAGATCATGATCGCCGAGAAGTCGCGCCGTACCGGCCTGACCTGGGCCGAGGCCGGCCGCAACGTGATCAACGCCGCCAAACCGCGGCGCCGGGGCGGGTGCAACACCTTCTACGTGGGCAGCAAACAGGAGATGGCGCTGGAGTACATCGCCGCCTGCGCGCTGTTCGCCCGCGCCTTCAACGAAATGGCCCAGGCCGACGTCTACGAGCAGACCTTCTGGGACGATGGGCGGCGCGAGGAGATCCTGGCGTACATGATCCGCTTTCCGAAAAGCGGCTTCAAAATCCAGGCGCTCAGCTCGCGCCCGAGCAACCTGCGCGGCCTGCAGGGCGACGTGGTGATCGACGAGGCGGCGTTCCATGAATCCCTGGAGGAGCTGCTCAAGGCCGCACTGGCGTTGACCATGTGGGGCAACAAGGTGCGCCTGATCAGCACCCACAACGGCGTCGACAACGCCTTCAACAGCTACATCCAGGACGCACGCGAGGGCCGCAAGGACTACAGCATCCACCGCATCACCCTGGACGATGCCCTGGCCCAGGGGCTGTACAAGCGGATCTGCTACGTCACCAACCAGAAATGGTCGCCCGAAGCCGAGAAGGAATGGCGCGACAAGCTGTACCGCAACGCCCCCAACGTCGAGTCGGCCGACGAGGAGTACGGCTGCGTACCGAAGAAATCGGGTGGTACCTACCTCAGTCGGGTGCTCATCGAGCAGGCGATGGTCAACGACCACTCCATCCGCATCTACCGCTATGAGGCGCCCGAGGGTTTCGAGCAGTGGACGCCGCAGATGCGTGAGGCGGAGATCCAGGCATGGTGCGAGGAGAACCTGGCGCCCGAGCTGGCTCGCCTCAACCCACGCAACCGCCACACCTTCGGCGAGGACTTTGCCCGCCGCGGCGACCTCACCGTATTCACGCCGTTGCAGATCGACCCGCTGCTGCGCAAGCGCGTGCCCTTCGAGGTGGAGCTGCGCAACCTCACCTACGAGGCACAGCGCCAGGTGATGTTCTACATCTGCGATCGCCTGCCGCGCCTCAGTGGCCTGGCGTTCGACGCCACCGGCAACGGCGGCTACTTGGCTGAGCAGGCGGCGCTGCGCTATGGCGCCGGCATTGTCGACCAGGTGCAACTCAGCTTGGCCTGGTACGCGCTGTGGATGCCCAAGCTCAAGGGCGAGCTGGAGGCCTTCAACCTGCAGATCGCCCGCCACCAGACCCGCCTCGACGACCTGTTGTCGATCAAGGTGGACAAGGGTGTGCCGGTTATCGAGAAGGGCCGCACCAAGGATCTGCAGGCGCAGGACAGCAAGGCCAAGCGCCACGGCGACAGCGCCGTATCGCTGGCCATGGCGGTGCGGGCCAGTTTCATGGAAGGCGGCGCCATCGAGTTCACCGCACTGCCGCGCCACAGCCGCGGCTTCGACAACGTCGACGACAACGACTCCGACCTCACTCTCCCGGAACCTTCAGCATGGTGACCACTACCCGCATCCTGGGCCCCGATGGCCAGCCGATCAGCCTGGCCGAGATCCGCGAGCCGCAGACCGCCCACCTGACCAGCCTGCACCACGAGGTGGGCAACCACCCGTCCCGCGGCCTGACCCCAAGCCGCCTGGCCGCGCTGCTCGATGCCGCCGAGCAAGGCGACATCGTGGCGCAGTACGAGCTGTTCGAGGACATCGAGGAGAAGGATGGCCACGTATTCGCCGAGATGGACAAGCGGCGCCGCGCCGTGTCCCAGCTGGAGTGGCAGATCGTGCCGCCAGCCAACCCCACCGCCAAGGAGAAGGACGCCGCCGCTGCGCTGGAGAGCCTGCTGGCCGGGCTGGATGACTTCGAGGCGATGCTGTTCGACGTGACCGATGCCATCGGCAAGGGCTTTGCCTGTCTGGAGTTCGACGGCTGGCACCGGGTGGACGGCGACTGGCTGCCGCGTGCGATCGATCACCGGCCGCAGACCTGGTTCCAGCTGACCCGTGGCGAACGGCGCCAGGAAATCCGCCTGCGCGGCGCTGCCGGCGGCGAAGCCCTGCAGCCGTTCACCTGGATCACCCACATCCACAAGGCCAAGAGCGGCTACCTGGAGCGCAGCGCCCTGATGCGCGTACTGGTGTGGCCGTACCTGTTCAAGAACTACAGCGTCGGCGACCTGGCCGAGTTCCTGGAGATCTACGGCATCCCCATGCGCGTGGGCAAGTACCCAGGCGGCGCCACCCAGAATGAGAAGCTCACCCTGCTGCGCGCCCTGGCCCAGCTCGGCCACAGCGCCGCGGGCATCATCCCGATCGGCATGGAGATGGATTTCCTCAACGCCGCCCAGGGCGACCCGGCCGCGTTCAAGCTGATGATCGACTGGTGCGAGCGCACCCAGAGCAAGGTGATCCTGGGCGGCACGCTCACCAGCGGTACCGGCGAGGGCACCAACACCAACGCCCTGGGCAACGTGCACAACGAGGTGCGCCTCGACCTGCGCGACTCCGACGCCAAGCAGCTGGCCGCCACCATCAGCCGTGACCTGGTGTACCCGATCGCCGTGCTCAACGGGCTGGTGGACAACTGGAAGCGCTGCCCGCGCCTGGTATTCCCCACCCAGGAGCCCGAGGATCTGAAGGCCTACGCCGATTCCCTGCCGCAGTTGGTCAAGCTCGGCTTCAGGATTCCGCGCCAGTGGGCCCAGGAGAAGGTGGCCATCCCCGAGCCGGCCGACAACGAGGACGTGCTGCAGCTGCAGGCCGAACCATCGGCGCCGACGCCACCCGAGCCGCCTGCAGTGCGTGCAGCGGCTACCGCACAGAAGCCGGCCACCACCGCCGCCGATCGCCTGGACGATGACCTGCAGCCCCTGACCGGCCAGTGGATCGCACGCATCCGCCAGCTGGTGGAGCGGGCCGAGAGCCTGGAGCAGATCCGCGATGGCCTGGCTGAGCTGCTGCCGGACATGACCCTGGAGCAGTACGCCGAGGCCATGGCCCAGGCGCTGGCCGCCGCTGCCCTGCAGGGGCGCCTGGACATCGTCCAGGAGGCCGCCAATGGCCGTTAGCGCCACCTCGCTGCCGTTCCGCGAGCAGAACGAGTTCCTGCGCCGCAAGCTGAACCTGCCCAGCAACGGCTGGACGGACGTATACGGCCGCGAGCACGACTACGCCTTCACCGTGGCCGGCGCCAACCGTGATGACCTGGTGGCCGACTTCCACCAGGCGGTGCAGCGCGCCATCGAGGGCGGCACCACCCTGGAGCAGTTCCGCCGCGACTTCGACCGCATCGTCGCCAAGTACGGCTGGAGCTACAACGGCGGGCGCAACTGGCGCTCGCGGGTGATCTACGAGACCAACATGCGCAGCAGCTACATGGCCGGCCGCTATGAGCAGCTGATGGCCGTGCGTGAGGAGCGCCCGTTCTGGCAGTACCTGCACAGCGATGCGGTGGAGTTCCCGCGCGAGGAGCACGAGGCCTGGAACGGCATGGTGCTGCGCTGGGATGACCCGTGGTGGCAGTACCACTTCCCGGTCAACGCCTGGGGCTGCCAGTGCAGCGTGCGGGCACTGAGCTATGACGACCTGGTGCGCATGGGCAAGACCGGGCCGGACACCGCGCCGCCCATCGTGTTCGAGCAGCGCACCATCGGCCAGCGCAGCCCGCAGGGCCCGCGCACCGTCGAGGTGCCGGTGGGCATCGATCCGGGTTTCGAGCACATTCCCGGCCAGTCGCGGCTGGAGAGCCGGGTGCCGGTACCGCGCGCCGGTGAGGAACTGATCCCCGCGGCCACGCCAGGCCTGCCCAACCGTCCGGCGCCCGATGCGCTGCCTGCGCCGCGCGTAGTCGACCCGGCCAGCCTGCCGCCTGCAGGCATGACCGATGCCGAGTACGCCCGCCGCGCGCTCGATGCCTTCGGCGCCCAGCTCGATGCCGCCGAGCTGGTGACCGACGTCCTGGGCGAGCGCATCGCCGTTGGCCCTTCGATGTTCGAGCAGCCCTCGGGCGCACCCGCCGTGCAGGGCCAGGGCGAGCTGCTGCCGCTGCTGGCGGAAACGCTGTTACAGCCCGACGAGATCTGGACGCGCCTGGAGTACTCCGAGCCGCTGCGCAAATCCCAGGTGCTGCGCCGCTACCTGGGCCGCTTCAACCTGGGCCAGCAGCTGACCCAGCTGGTGGTAGTCGAGCTGGCCGGCAACGCCTGGAGCTGGGACATCGAGCCGGATCGCAACGGCCTGGCCGAGCTGGTGCGCCAGGGCGTGCGCCTGTACCGGCGCGAGGAGTGAGGTATGGCCGGGGCTACTCTGGAGTTCGACGCCGTCGCGGCGCTGGCCGTGGTCAACGAGGCCGCGGCCGCGCTGGCCGACCCCAAGCCGATGCTGCGCGATATCGGCGAGTACCTGCTGATCGCTCACGACCAGCGCTTCGCCAGCCAGGCCTCGCCGGACGGCACGCCGTGGCAGGCGCTGTCGCCTCGGTACCTCAAGCGCAAGCGCAAGAACCCGGACAAGATCCTGGTGCTCGATGGCTTCCTGAAGAACACCCTGCGTTACCAGGTGGGTGACAACGAGCTGCTGTTCGGTACCAACCGCATCTATGGCGCCATCCACCACTTCGGCGGCGGCATCGACGTCGCCGCGCGCAGCCAGCAGGCCTACTTCCGCCAGGACGGCAAGAGCGGCGAGGTGGGCAACCTGTTCGTCAGCAAGCGCAAGAGCAACTTCGCCCAGTGGGTGACCATCGGCGCGTACACCATCCAGATCCCGGCACGGCCTTGGCTGGGTATCAGCGACGACGAAAACTACGCCATCGCCGGCATCGCAACCCGATACATGGTGCCGAGTGGGGCATAACGCCAGAACGCGCCAGGAAGGCCTATAACGCCCTCTGGGGGCTGCCGTTGTATGCGTCAGGGCAGCACTTGCCGTTTCCGGGGCTGTTTGGGCGTTTATAAACACAGTGGGCGGGGTGGCGGTGGTTCACCTTCGCGCGCCCCGGCGAAAAACACCTGCCGCAAGATTTTTGCCCCGTCAAAATTACTTCCCCTCCCGGCGGCGCCAAGCTGCCGGCATGAACAGAAAACGCCTCCCTCTCGCCGTAGCACTCGCCGCCTGCAGTTACTCGCTGGGCACGGTTGCTGACGACAACACCATCTGGCTGCAGGTGACCCCGGCGGGTCACTTCAAGCCGGCGGATGGCCGTGAAATCAAGGTGCCGGCCTGGCACATCAACCAGGCGGTGGCCACCAAGGTCATCGAGCGCTTCCGTGCGACCAAGAACAAACGGGTGGTCGACTACGAGCACCAGACCCTGCGCAAGGAAGAGAACGGCCAGCCAGCCCCCGCTGCCGGCTGGTACCAGGATCTCGAATGGCGCGAGGGCGAAGGCCTGTTCGCCCAGGTGCAACTGACCGCCCGCGCCGCGCAGTACATCGCCGAGGGCGAGTACCAGTATTTCTCCCCCGTGTTCCTTTACCACCCGACCACCGGCGACGTCCTGGACGTGCAGATGGGCGCGCTCACCAATGCCCCGGCAATCGACGGCATGCAGGAACTCAGCCTGCGTGCCGCGGCGTCGTTCGGCTGTTTCGATGACCCTTCAGAGGAAAACCCCGTGGACCCACTGCTGCAGGCGTTGATCGCCGCCCTCGGCCTGGCCGAGAACACCACCGAAGAGCAGGCAGTCGCCGCGCTCTCCGCCCATACCACCAACCTGCGCAAGCTGCTGGGCCTGGATGAAGGTGCCGTTTTCGGCGAGGCCCTGGTGGCCGCCTGCACCGGCCTGAAGGCCAAGGCCGCCACCAGCGTCGACCCGGCGCAGTTCGTACCGCTGTCGGTCGTCGACGGCCTCAAGGCCGAGATGGCCGCGCTCACCGCCCGCCTGGGCGAGCGCGACGAGAAGGATCTCGACGGCCAGATCTCCGCCGCTCTGGAAGACGGCCGCCTGCACAAGACCATGGAGGGCTGGGCGCGCGAACTCGGCAAGAGCAACCGCGCAGCGCTGACCGCCTACCTGGACAAGGCTGCGCCGATCGCCGCGCTGGCCGGCAGCCAGACCCAAGGCAAGCCGCCGGTAGCGGACGAGAAAACCGGCCTGACCCAGGACGAGCTGGCTGTGTGCTCGGCCATGGGCCTGACCCCCGAACAGTTCAAGGCCGCCAAGGTCGAGGAGCAATAAGCCATGACTGCGCTGACCAAAGACCGCAACACCAAGCGCCGTGATGGCGTGCAGTTCTCCGACCCGGTAGCCGCTGCTACCCGCATTTTCGCGGGCTCGCTGGTGTGCCTGAACGCGGCCGGTAACGCCGTGCCCGGCTCCACCGCCACCACGCTGAAGGCGCGCGGCGTCGCCCAGGAGCAGGTCGACAACTCGGCCGGCGCCGCCGGTGATCTGCGCATCGAAACCCGCCGCGGTGTGTTCCCGTTTGCCAACAGCGCTTCCGGCGACGAGATCACCCGTGCCGATATCGGCGCCACCGCGTACATCGTCGACGACCAGACGGTCGCCAAGACCGATGGCACTTCCACCCGCTCGGTTGCCGGGACTATCCGCGATGTGGATAGCGATGGCGTCTGGGTCGAGATCTAAAGGAGCAAGACTCAGATGATCATCAACCGCCAGAACCTCGCCATCCTGCACACCGGCTTCAAGGCGTCGTTCCAGAACGCCTTCAACGGTGCGCCGATCGACTACAACCAGCTGGTGATGGAGGTGAACTCCGGCACCGCCATCGAGCAGTACGGCTGGCTGGGCGCCACCACCCGTTTCCGCGAATGGATCGGCGATCGGGTTATCCAGAACCTCGCGCTGCATGACTACGCGATCAAGAACAAGACCTTCGAGAACACCGTGGGCGTGCCCCGCGAGGCGATCGAGGACGATCAGTACGGCACCTACAACCCGCTGATGGCTCAGTTGGGCCAGGATGCCAAGGAGCATCCGGCCGAGCTGGTGTATGCCCTGCTGAAAAACGGTTTCACCGGCAAGTGCTACGACGGCCAGTTCTTCTTCGACACCGACCACCCGGTGATCGGCGCCAACGGCCAGGAAACCTCGGTGAGCAACTTCCAGGGTGGCAGCGGTACGCCGTGGTTCCTGCTGGACGTGACGCGCGTGATGCGCCCGCTGATCCTGCAGAAGCGCAAGAACTACCAGTTCGTAGCCAAGACCGGCGAGACCGACGACAACGTGTTCGACCGCAAGGAGTTCGTGTGGGGTGTGGATGCCCGCCTGAACGTCGGCTTTGGCCTGTGGCAGCTGGCCTACGCCTCCAAGGAAACCCTGGACGCCACCAGCTTCAACGCCGCCTATGCCGCCATGCAGGAACTCAAGGGCGACAACGCACGCCCGCTGGGTATCCGGCCGAAGCTGCTGGTAGTGCCGCCGAGCCTGCGCGCCACCGCCCTGGAAGTGGTCAAGGCCGAACGCAACGCCGCCGGCGCCACCAACATCAACCGCGACGTGGTCGACGTGCTCACCACCCCGTGGCTGGCCTGATGGAGGTGATGTATGCCCCGTAAATCGACCACCAAGGCGCCTGCGAAGGCGCCCGTCACGAGCGCAGAACCGGCAGCCACCACGGCTGCCCCTGCGGCCGCCGAACAGCTGGCCAACCAGCCGGCGGCACCTACTGATAACGCTGCGCCGGCTCAAGTGACCGGGTCGGCCGGCACCGGACAACCCACCGAGAGCGTTCCGGCCACGGCCGGTGACATGGCCGGGAATGGACCCGGCGTTATTACCGGGCAGGAAGCCCACCCTGTTGTGATCCTGGACGGCGCTGAGATCGGCGAGTACCTCGCCAAACTCAAGGCCGCAGGTGAAAGCCTGGGCGACCTGATCCCGCTGTCGGCGCTCGATGAGCCGCTGCTGCGCCAGGTTGGCCAGTTCGTCGAGATTGAGGGCTATGCCGAGTTGCCGCCTGAGCAACTGGTTATCCAGATCGAGGCCAAGGTGGGTATCGGTGCGGTGGTTACGCCAGCGCCGTCCACTGGTGGGCCGCTGCCGTACCCGCCCGGTGTCGAACCTGGTGCGGATCCGCTGGCGGTTGCATTGAGTGAGCTGCGGGGCGGCGTCTCGTCTAAGACCATCGATGAATCGGAGGTGCCGGCTGTGCTGTCGGCAGGTGGCGATGCCACTAATACCGTCGATGACTCCTCGATGGACGACGACGGCGACATCGAAGGCCTGTGGATCACCGCCATCCCCGAGCACGGCTTCCGCCGCTGCGGCTATCGCTTTACCCGGGAAGGCTTCGGCATCGCCCTGGACGCGCTGACGGCCGAGCAGATCGAACAGCTGGAGAACGAGCCCAACCTCAAGGTTGAGCGCGGTGTCTTCTCCGGTCGCGTCGGCGAGCGGCTGGAGTAATCCATGCAGTACATCACCCTCGACGACCTGGCCGAACGCCCCGGCGCCCGCGAGCTGGCCCAGGTGGCCACCCCGGAGCATGCGCGCCAGGTGGCCACCGAGCTGATGGAGGCCACCCTGCGCGGTGCCGACCGCAGCACGTGGCCGGCCGACCAGGTCGCCGTGGCGGATGATGCCCTGCAGCGCGTCCAGGATGCCGTCACCGAGGCTGAAAGTCTGATCGACGGCTACCTGGCCAAGCGCAGCTACCCGCTGCCGCTCAGCCCGGTGCCGAAGCTGGTCACTGGCTGGGTACGCGATATCGCCCGCTACCTGCTGCACAAGGATCGCGGCGGCAAAGAGGACAGCGACCCGATCGTGCGCAACTACAAGGATGCGCTGAAGTTCCTGGGCCTGATCGCCAGGGGCGAGTTCAGCCTGGGCGCCGAGGATCCGATTGCGAGCAACCCGAACCAGCTCGACGTGCGCTTCGAGTCCGCGCCGAGCGTGTTCGATCGCCCCAGCCGGAGGGCGTTCTGATGAGCTTCGCGCCTCTGGACACCTCGCTGATCGAGCAGCGCCTGCGCGAGCAGGTGCCCGAGTTCGAGGAGGTCAATGGCGCCGCGGCCTATCACACGCTCAAGGGCCTGCAGGACTTTCGCACCGGCACCTGCTACGTGGTGCTGGCCGCCGAGAGCAACCCGGCTGCCGATGCTGGCCAGCCGCGCCGCAAGGCGGCCGCCTCTGCGGTGTTCGGCGTGGTGATGTGCACCAGGAACTACCGCGACCCGCACGCGGAAGCGGCCATGGACGAGGCCACGATTTTTGCCGGTAAGGGCCGCCAGGCGCTGATCGGCTGGACGCCAGGCAACTGGTCCCCCTGCATCTGGCTCAAGGGCCAGGTGCTCGATAGCGACCAGGACCGCGTGCTCTGGATCGACGTTTACCACACCACCCACGTACTAGGGGGCACCCCGTGAGCAAGCAACCCGAAACCGCCAAACCCGCCGCCAAGCCCGAGCTGTTCAAGGTGAAGCTGGCCAAGCCGCATAAGCATGCCGGCGAGGATCAACCCAAAGGCAAGACCATCGAAGTCACCGGCCCGGAGCGCGCCTTCCTGATTCGCGCTGGCGTGGTCGAGGCCCCTGAAACCACTGAAGGCGCCGCCCCGGCCGCCGAATAACGAGGTGCACAATGTCTGAGTCCTACTACTTCGGCCAAGGCAAGCTTTGGATTGCCGAGATCCTCGCTGGTGGTCTGCTGGGCCCCTGGATCTGGGTCGGTGACGTGTCCGAGCTATCGGGCCAGGGCAACGAAACCCGAGTTCAGCACCGCGAATCGTTCAGTGGCATCAATGCCATGGTGCGCGACTTCGGCAAAGAGACCGGCATGACCTGGTCCGCCACCATGCACCAGCTCGACGCCGACAACGTGGGCCGCTTCACTCGCTCCCGCATGAGCGCGCAGATCGCTGGCACTGTGACTGGTGAAGTGCTGCCGAACCCGGTGGAAGATGGTGACCTGATCGCGCTCGATCACATGAACGTGACCGACCTGGTCATCACCGACAGCCTGACGCCGACCCCGGCCACCCTGGTGCGCGGTACCCACTTCGACTATGACGTGTTCGGCGACGTCGAGATCCTGACCCTGCCGACCTCGCCAGCGCCGACTCAGCCGCTGGTAGCCGCTTACAGCCACGGGGCCACCAAGCAGGCCGCCTTCCTGGCCGGTACCGACAAGAACTACGCGCTGAAGTACAAGGGCATCAACCTGGCCGAGAACGGGGCACCGATCCTGGTCGAGCTGTACAAGACCAGCGCCGGCCTGCTGCAGCAGCTCTCGCTCATCACCAGCGGCAACCAGTTGGCCGGTTCGCCGGTCACCTTCACCACGCTGCTGGATTCCAGCAAGCCTGCATCGGGCGACCTGGGTCAGTTTGGCCGCTTCGTTGAAATGGCTGCCTGACCATGGCTCAGCGCAAGGTAAGGAAAGGTCTGATCACCGCGCCCGAGGCCCCCGCGGCCGAAGGCGCCAACGACGTGCAGGTGATGCACCCCAACCTCTCGGCCACCCTCAACGGTCGCGAGGTGACGGTGCGCGAGTACGGCTTCGTCGAGGGCCTGGAGCTGCAGCCGCTGCTGCAGCCGTTCCTCGACGGGCTGTACGAGCTGGCTAAGGGCGACACACAGCCGCCGCTGGAACACATCGTCGCCCTGATCGGTCGCCACACCGGCGTGGTGATGCAGGCGATGGCCCAGTCGGCCGACGTCGAGGTGGCGGAGCTGCGCAACCTCAAGAGCCAGCTGGAAGGCCGGGCGCTGCTGATGAAGTGGTGGACCGCCAACGGCCCTTTCTTCTATCGCTGCGTCCTCGACCGGATTCTGGCCGAGCGCGAGCTGGCAAGGCGGCGCGGTGGAGTGACATCTTCGGCACCCTCATCAGGGCCGGCTACGGCGACGCCGAGCGAATCGGCAAGCTGACGCAGCGCCAGATACTGCTGTACTACGAAACCGAACAGCGGCTGCGGCGCAGGGAACGCGCCGAGGCGCTGATAGACCTGAACCAGGCGTTTGCCGGCGGCGAGGCTGCCGAGAAACACCTGAAGAAGCTGACCCAGTAGGAGGCACCATGAACCAGGCCATTGCCGAACTGCAACGCACCGCCGAGATCGCCGAGCACAACCTGCCGTACAGCGAGCAGGCCGGCGACACCGCCCAGGCCGAGCTGCAGCGCACGACGTCGACCGAGTGCCGCGAGGCGATCGAGCAGCTGCAGCACCAGGGGTGCGTCGACCAGGAGTAACCGCGCCAGGGATTGCTCCTTCGCCGCCTACGGGCGGCTTCTTTTTGCCTCGTCAAAATTACATCCCGCCTCGCGCGCGCGAGCATGTCGGCATCCCTCCCATCTGGATGCTGACCGATGAACAACCGCGGTGATATCGAGTTTGCCCTGCGCCTGCGCACTGACCTGGAACAGGGTCAGCGCGAGCTGCAGGGGCTCGCCCAGTCCGTTGAGGACGTCGGCGCCGCGGCCGCCACCAGCAGCACCCAACTCGGGCAGATCGGCGAGTCCGCCGAGCAGCAGGCCGCCCGCATCCGCGTCATGGTCGAGGCCAGCCTGCAGCAGCAGGCCGCCGCCGATGCCCTGGCCAGTAGCGTCGAGCGTGGCAACACCGTTGCCCAGGAGGCCAACACCACCTGGCAACAGACCGCCGCGGCGCAGACCGAGGCGATGAACGCCTACCACAACGCCGAGCGCGCGGCCCTGGAGAAGGCCCAGGCCGACGCGCGCGCAGCAGAAGCGGCCGCGCAGGCCGCCGCGGCCACCGAGAAAGAGGCTCAGGAGCTGCAGCAGCTGCTGGGCAAGATCGACCCGGTGATCCGCAAGCTGGACGAGCTGGACAACATGGAGCAGCAGCTGCGCCGCGCGCGCAGCTCCGGCCAGATCGACCTGGATACCTTCGACACCTACAACGCCAAGCTCCAGGAGCAGCGCCAACGGCTCACCGGCACCACTGAGGCCATGCGCGTCGCCAGCATCACCGCCGGGCAGTACCAGCAGGCGATGCGCCAACTGCCGATGCAGATCACCGACATCACCACCAGCCTGGCCAGCGGCATGCCGGTGTGGCTGGTGGCGGTGCAGCAAGGCGGACAGATCAAGGATTCGTTCGGTGGCTGGGCCAACGCCGGGCGCGCGCTGGTCAGCACCATCAACCCGCTGACCCTGGCCATTGCCAGCATCACAGCCGCCATCGGCGCCACGGTGATCGCCGCCGTCCAGGGCGCCGCCGAAACCTACGAATATGAAAAAGCCATTGCCCTGACGGGAAATTCGGCGGGTGTTACCTCGGATCAGCTGGCAGCCATGGCCCGCCAGATCGACGGCGTTTCCGGCACCCAGCGCCAGGCCGCCGCTGCACTCGCCGAAGTGACCGCCGCCGGCAAGTTCACCGCCGATCAGATCCAGCTGATCGCCACCACCGCCGTGGTGATGGAGAACAGCATCGGCCGCGCCGTCAGCGCCACAGTCGACGAGTTCAAGCGCCTGGCCGAGGAGCCGGCCGAAGCCTCGGCCAAGCTCAACGAGCAGTACAACTACCTCACCCTGGCCGTATACGAGCAGATCGCCGCCCTGGAGGCTCAGGGCGATCAGGCCGGCGCTGCCCAGGTGGCCATGGAGGCGCTGGCCGAGGCGATGCAGGGCCGCGCTGCCGATATCGCTGGCAACCTGGGGCTGGTCGAGTCGGCCTGGCAGGCCGTCAAGAATGTGGCCGCTGAAGCCTGGGACGCCATGCTCGATATCGGCCGGGCCGATACTCTGGAGGACAAGCTCGCCGCCATCGCTCAGCAGCGCCAGACGGCCCTTTATGGGGTGCGGGGTGATCGTGTCGGCGGCGGCATTGATCCGGCCCTCGAAGCCCGGTTGGCCGCCGAGGAGGAAGGTCTGCGCGAGCAGATCCGCCTACGCGACGAGCAGGCCAAACAGGAGGGTGAAGCCGCGGCAGCCAACCGCGAGGCCATCGCCGCCGCCCAGGAACGCACCAAGGCCGCCGAAGCCTTCGTCAAGGGTGCCGAGGCGCAGCTGCAGAGCCTGCAGAACCTGACCAACGTCGAGCGCGCGCAGCGGGTGATGCAGGAGCAGAGCATCGAGGCCACCAGCGAGCTGGGCCAGCGCATGCTGGCTGCGGCCGAGGCCACCGATAAGCAGCGCGAGGCCAACCAGGCCGAAGCCGACGCCAAGCGCCTGGCCACCGAGGAGCAGCGCAAGGCGACCGCCGCGCAACGCGAGCAGGAGCGCGCCGCCCAGGCCGCGCTGCGCGCAACCGAGCAATCCGTGCGGCAGCAGCTAAGTTACGTGCAGGGCCTGGAGGATCAGGCCATCAAGCTCGGCATGACCGCCGCCGAGGTCCGCCAGTACGAGCTGGCCGAGAAGGGCCTGGCCGGCGCCATGCTTGATCGCGCCCAGGCCGCCCTGGTGCTGATCGATGCCGCCGAGGCCCAGCGCCAGGCCGACGCCAATGCTCGCACCAACGCCGGGCTGGAGGCCGAGTTCCTGCGCGCCGCCGGCCGCGAGACTGACGCGGCGCTGCTGGAGATCCGCACCAAGTTCGAAGGCATGCGTACCGAGTTCGAGAAGGTGGGCAACGAGGCCGGCCTTGCCTGGCTCGACAGGCTGATCCCGGTGGCCGAGGCCAAGGTGCGCGTCGACGACGTGCAGCGCGAGATGGAGCGCATCCTGGCCGAGCAGCAGCGCCAGGAGCAGTCGGTAAACGTGCAGCAGGATGCCGGGCTGATCACCGAGCTGCAGGCGCGCGAGCGCATCCTGGAGATCCACCGCCAGACCTACGCCCAGCTCGAACAGATCCGCCCGGTGCTGGCCGAGCTGGCCCAGCAACCTGGTGCGATCGGCGAATCGGCTGCGCAGGCCCTGTACGCCCTGGACGCTCAGGCCCAGCGCCTAATGGCCACCACCACGCTCCTGCAGGAGACCCTGCGCGACGGGCTGACCTCCGGGCTCACCGAGGCGCTGACCGGCCTGGCCAACGGCACCATGACCCTGCGCGAGGCCGTCACCGCGCTCGGCCAGAGCGTGCTCGATGCGCTGACTCAAATGGCCGCCGAGAACGTGGCGGAGTCGCTGACCAATGGTGTCATGGGGCTTTTCGGTTCAGGCGCCGATGCTGCGGCTGATGCCGCAGGTGCCACGGCTACGGCCACCGCTATCACCACCGCAACGGCCGCCGGAGCCACAACGATGGGCGCCGGCATTACCACAGGTGGTGCGACCGCGGCGTCTGCCATGGCCGCCTCTATTACGGCCGCCGGTGCCTCTGCCGCCGCGGCAATGGGGGCTGCTATCGCCAGCGCTGGAGCAGCTGGCGGAGCTAGCAACAGCCTCGGCCTTCTCGCCTCGCTTGCTGGCGGCGGCGCCGGAGGTGCCGGAGGTGCTGCCGCCTACACCGGCGCCTTCGGCTTCGCCGAGGGCGGCAAGGTCAAGGGCCCAGGTACACCCACCAGCGATTCCATCCTGGCGGCGCTCTCGACCGAGGAGGTGGTGATTCGCGCCGCCTCGGCCATGCAACCTGGTGCGACCGACTTCCTCCTGGACTTCAACGCCCGCGGCATGCAGGCGCTGCACGACTGGGCCTTCCAGTCCGCCTACCACCACAACACCGGCGGCCTGGCCGGCGTACCGGCGCCCGCGCTGGCAGCCCCGAGCCTGGGCAACACCCGCCTGGCCGAGCCGGCGAAGAACATGAGCACCACCCTCAAGAACGCGGTGAACCTCTACGCGGTGCAGCGCCCCGAGGACGTGGCCGGCATGGCCTGGGGCAAGGCCGGCCAGGAGCACTTCATGGTTTACCTGCAACAACACGGCGCCGAAGTGCGCCAACTACTGGGGATCAGCTGATGCCGTATCAGATCGGGTTCGTCGATGACACCGGCGGCACCCTTGCCCACCAGAAGATGCTCGACACTATCAAGACGTTTGCCGAGGCGAATGGCTGGGTGACGGTCTTCCACAACACTGCCGGCACCAACCATCAGGTCATCTTGAAGGGGCCAGGGTATAGCGGTACCGAAGAGATCTTCGTCGGCTTCGGCACTTACCAGGACGTCACGGCGGACTACTACAACATGATCTGCTACGGCTTCACCGGGTATGTCCCCGGTAATCCGATCGGCAGCCAACCCGGCGCGCGTTGGTCGGCGGTGCCGGCGCATAACCAGCGCATCGACTACTGGCTAACCGTCAGCCCGCAGCGTGTCGCGTTCGGCCTGAAGGTCGGCATCCCGGTCTATGAGTCGGCCTACGTCGGCAAGATGCTGCCGTATGCCAGGCCGTCTCAGTTCCCGTATCCGATGGTCGTTGGGGGCATGCTGGCGGCCAACAGCGCGCCGGCGACCCGGTTCTCCGACACCGCGCACTCCATGCCCTACAAAGGCAACCGCAGCAACCTGGCGTTGCGTGACAACGCCGGAAACTGGCTGCAGGTGGAATGCCACCCCTGGAACAACAGCGTGCTGGCCGGCGTCGGCACCGGCACCACCACCAACGTCCGTGACACCGGCGGGGAGTACCCGCTGCTGCCGATCATTCTCAGCGATGCCAATGGCATCTACGGGGAACTGGAGGGGGTGTTTTACATCAGCGGCTTTAACAACGTGGTCGAGAACACGCTGGAGATCGAGGGCGTCACCTATGTCGTGCTCGAGGACGTGTACCGAACCGGCCACACCGACCACTACGCATTGAGGATGAGCTGACATGGCGCACTACACCGGTAGCGCGAACGATTTCGCTGAGCTGCTCACCGCGCTGCGCAACGCCTGCGTTGCAGAAGGTTGGACGTTGACCGGCGATGTGCTGAGCAAGGGCACGGCCTTCATCAAGATCGAGGACATCACACTCGACGCCAACACGCCGCGCAGCCTGATGGTGACCGGTGGTACCGGGCTCGACGGGTCTACCCTGCTGCAGCCGTCGGCCGTCACGCCGCGTATGGGGCGAGGCCACAACAATGCCGCGGCCTACGTTTGGCCCATGTCCTACCACATCCATATCCACGCCGACCCGGACGAGGTGTATTTCATCGCCAACTGGTCAGTGGAGTACTTCATGTGGTTGGCGTTCGGGGTCTCCGACGTACCCGGCCTGGCCGGCACAGGGCTGTGGCTGACCGCCAATGCGATGCGCCGGTACAACTCGGGGTTCGGCGAGTCTATTAGCTACAGCTACGAGATCCGCCCCAACTCGGGAGGGTCGGGCCCCAGCGTCAACAGCTTCTACCGCAACACCGGGCCGTTCTGGCGCACCTACACCCGCAATACGTCGGGTGCTGTTGCCCTGTATGGCCCGTACTACCAAGACGCCGTGCACACCGGCCTTAATGCCCTGGGCGCGGACGGGTGGGCTGGCGTGCCGACAGCCACCGGTTCCATTGCCCCTGGCAACATCGACGCGATCCTGGCCCAGCAGCCCCACATGGCAAGACAGCCATCTGTCTGGAACAACGAGGCAATCCTGCTGCCGATACAGGTGTACGAGGTCACCAGCTCGAATAAGCGTCAGCTGATCCTTGACGTTCGCCACGCCCGCTACCTGCGTATCGACAACTACGAACCCGGCCAGGTAATCACCCTGGGCACGGATCAGTGGAAGGTCTACCCGTTCTGGCGCAAGAACGTCGCTGTGCGCGACGGTGGTAGCAACCTGGAGCACACCGGCACTTTCGGCTGGGCCATTCGGTACGACGGGGAGTAACCGGTGGCCATCCTGCCAGGCTTCAGCATCGGTTCGCCCGCCGGCGGGGTCAACAACCCCTACGTGACCGACGACATTGACCTGTTCGAGGATCAGCCCTGGCCATTCGGGCCCTCACTGGCCGGCGCGGCGCCGATTCAGGATGTCACCAGCCACTTGCCCGTGTCGGCTGCGCCGCGAGTGCTGGAGGGTTTCATCGCCTACAGCTACCAGCACGACTTCTATCACCGCATCCATATTTCCCGGTCCCAGCTCGACCTGGGCAACGTGGTTTCCACCCAGATAACGCCAGTGAATGTCTGGAACGCCTATCTGGTCGATCGCACCTTGGTCGCGATCAGCGGGTTAGATGAGGGCATCGAGCTGGCTGGCCAGCCTGAGCCGCCCTTTGTTTTCGAGCCCCTGCAGGAGCGCGAGTGGCTGGTTTCCGTCACGCCGGACGGCGTGCCTGTGCTCGACACTGCCCTGGAGTGGCAGTTCGATAATGGCGCCACGGCCCGCTTGCGCATTACTGCCAACCGCATAATCGCCTGGACGTTCGTGCCGGACTGGGGCGACGGCGTGCGCGAGCGCCTGATATTCGCTACCGACATCCTGCAGAGCGAATCGGGAGTCTCGCAGCGTCGGCAGCTGCGCCTGGCGCCGCGGCGCGAGTTCCAGGCGTCGATGTTCGCTGAGGGTCGCGAGCGTCAGTTGCTCGACCTGGCGCTGGCCGGTTGGGGCGATCGCCTTTGGGCGCTGCCTATCTGGCCTGATGTGCAGTTGCTAGCCGTTGGTGTTCCTGCAGACGGCGTGTTCATTCCGTGCCAGACCGAACACCTGGACTTCCGAGCGGGTGGCCTGGCGTTGCTGCGGGCCGAGGATGCCTTTACTTACGAGACCGTGGAGGTCGAAGGGGTATCGCCTCTCGGTCTGGACTTGGCCCGCGCCACTCAGAAGACTTGGCCGCCCGGTACCCGGTTGTACCCAGCCCGCACCGCCCAGCTCATCGAGCCGCCTCCGCTGACCAAGCTGACCGATCAACTGATCGAGGCGCAGGTTCGCTTCCTGATCATGGAGGCGTGCGAGTGGCCGGCGCTGATGCCGGCGTCGACATATCGCGGTCGACCTGTGTGGGATCGCCGCCCTGACGATAGCCAGGATCTGACGTTGGCAGCCGAGCGGCTGATGTCGACGCTGGACAGTGGCCTGGGCCTGCCGCGCTTCACCGACACCGCACGGAGGGCGTTCGCGCTACTCGGCCAGCGCTGGCTCGACCAGGGTCGCGCTGAGCGGGCTGCTTTGCGCAGCTTCATCTACGCCATGTGCGGTAGGCAGAAAGTAGTGTGGGTGCCAACCCACATGGCAGACCTGACGCTGGTTGCGACGGTCTCCAGTGTCGCGGCCACCATCGACGTCGCCAACATCGGCTACGCGCGGTTCAGCGGAGGGCGCCCTGGCCGCCGTGACATCCGTATCGAGCTGTACGGCGGCGCGGTGTTCTTCCGGCGGGTACTCGCTGCCGCGGAGGTTGATGCCGATGTTGAGCAGCTAGTGCTCGATGCCGCCTTGGGGCAGGTGGTCGAACCGGACCAGGTGGCGCGCATTAGTTGGATGGTACTGTGCCGCTTCGAGAGTGACACCCAGGAGCTGGAGCACATGACAGACAGCCTGGGCGTTGCCAGCTGGGCAACGACCTTCCGCGAGGAGCGCGATGATGAGTTTTGACAGCCGTGAGCAGTCTCTCGCCGCCGGCGCGCCTGTGCGCCTCTATGAGTTCCGCCGGGGGGTGTGGCGCTGGCTCTACAACAGCAGCGATCGCAATCTCACTGTCGGGCCCCAGGTATACCTGGCGCTGCCAGGAGGCATCAGCGACGGCGGCATCCGCCAGAGCGGCGTGGCGCGGCAGGATGACTTCGTCATCACCGCCCCGGCCGACCTGGAGGTCGCTCAGCTGTTTCGTAATAGCCGGCCGAGTGCCGAGATCGCTCTGATCGTGAGCGACATGCACATGGGCGACGGCCAGGTGGTGGCGCGTTACACCGGCACCATCGCCAGCGTGCGCTGGCCGACGCTGGATAGCTGCCGCATTACCTGCCAGGACATCGACGCCAGCATGGAGCGGCCGGGCCTGGTGGACACTTACAGCCGCACCTGCACGACCACGCTCTACTCGAAGTGGTGCGGGGTCGATCGCAACCTGCACCGTGTGGAATCCGTCATCGATGCAATGGCCGGCAGGACTATTACCTGTGCGGGGATCGATGCCTACCCGGACGGACGTTTCGCCGGCGGTTACGTCGAATGGCCGATCGGCAATGGCGAGTTCGATACGCGCACCATCGAGACTCACGCCGGCGAAGTACTCACCCTGATGGGCGGCACCTTCGGCCTGGCGCCTGGCATGGCGGTGCGGGTGTATCCGGGGTGCGACTTCCTCCCCGGCACCTGCAATGACGTCTACGACAACCTGCCCAACTTCCGGGGCACCAACGCTATGGACGGCGTCTCACCTTTTGACGGCGACCAGGTGTTCTGACCATGTGGTTACAAGTTGCGATCCTCGTCGCGTCGTATCTGCTCAGCGCCGCGAACCAGCCGAAACCGGCAAAGCCGAAGCCGGCGGCGTTCTCTTCGTTCGACTTCCCGCGCTGCGAGGAAGGCTCCGAGAAGACAGTGCTGTTCGGCCAGCGCTGGACGAAGAGCTGGATGGTGCTCTCGGTGCGAAACCAGCGCAGCGAGGCCATCAAGAGCAGTGGAGGCAAGAAGTGAGCGGGCGTTTGATCGTCACCATCGAGCACCTTTATACGGTGCCGACCTGGACAGGTCGCGTCGGCTACTGTGGGCAGAAGTCGCGCGAGTTCTTCGCGGTGCAGGGCTGGGACTGGCTGGACTTCGTGCAGAACGGGATCGATGCCGATCGCCTGACGGCCACGGGCAACGCCCTGGCCATTCACCTGGTGGCGCACGCGCGGGGCGTAGAGGAGGCTCGACATGGGCAGCAGTAGTAAGAAGTCGGTGATTGTCGGATTCCGGTACTCCTTCGATATCCACTTCGGCCTCGGCAAAGCCATGGACGGTCTGCTAGCTATCCGAGCTGCCGGCAAGACCGCCTGGACAGGCTTGGTCACCAGCAACTCGCGCATTCACATCAGCGCGCCAAATCTGTTCGGTGGCGACAAGGGCGAAGGCGGCATCGACGGCGACCTGGATGTGATGTTTGGCGAGGAGGATCAGGCAGTGAACAGCTCGCTGGCAGCCGCCCTCGGTGGGCTGGTGCCGGCGTTCAGAGGCTTCTGCGGCGGATTCTTTTCGGGGCTGATCACTTCCATTAACCCGTATCCCAAGCCCTGGGAGATCCTGCGGTGGCGAGCGCTCAAGGGGTGGGATGGCGATGTCTGGTACCCGTCCACCTGCCAGATCACCTTGGCCGGTGGCCAGGTGCGGGCGATGAACCCGGCGCACATCCTCTACGAGACCTATACCAATGCGGACTGGGCGCGCGGTCTGGATCGGACGATGCTCGATGACGCCGCCTTCAGGGCGGCGGCGCTGCAGCTGTACAACGAGGGCTTCGGCCTGTGCCTGGAATGGGAACGCTCCGGCTCGCTGGCCGAGCTGCGCGACCTGGTCTGCGACCACATCGGTGCCTACGCCGGCCCTGATCGGCGCACCGGACTGATCACCCTCAAGCTGTTCCGCGACGACTACGACCCTGAGGATCTGCCGCTGTTCGATGAAGACAGCGGTCTGCTTGCTATCGAGGAAGACGAAGCCAGCAGCCAGCTGGTCGCACCGAGCCAGTTATTCGTCGAGTTCGATGACGCCATCACCGGCGAGAAGCGGCGTGCTCGAGCGGTTAACCCGGCCGTGGCCCAGGCCCAGGGCGGGCCTGCAGCTGAGGTCGTCAGCTATCCCGGCCTGCCGACCGCCGAGCTGGCCGGGCGTGTGGCGAGTCGTGATATGCGGGTTAAGGCGAGCAACCTGCGCAAGTTCAAGGTGCGTCTCGACCGGCGTGGCTGGGTGCTCGGACCTGGCGATGCCTTCCGGGTTCGCTCGCTCAAGCGCGGCATCGAGCAGATCATCCTACGCGCGGGGCGGATCGAGGACGGTACGCTGAGCAGCGGCGCCATTACCGTCACCGGCCTTGAGGACGTGTTCGGCCTCCCGGCCAACTCGTTCGTCGCGGTCCCGCCCAGTGGTTACGTCCCACCAGACCGTACACCGCAGCCGGTGGCTATACGCCGTCTGGTCGAGGCACCGTATCGGGAACTGGCCGGGATCGTCGATCCGGCGAACCTGGAGCTGCTCAATGCCAACACCAGTGCCGCCTATGTGTTCAGCGCAGCCGTTCGGCCCTCGGGCCTGTCGCTCAGCTATACCTTGTTGACTAGGGTTGGTTCCTCCGGGGCTTTCACCGAGCGCGACACCGCATCCTGGTGCCCGACGGGAACCCTGGCTGCCGTCCTGGAGCCTGGCGCTACCGGTGCTTTACTCGGCAACCTCATAGGCGGACAGGACGTCCAGCTGGGTACTGCGGCACTCGTCGGCGACGAAATCTGTCGGGTTGACGCGATTGATGCGGAGACGGGCGCTGTGACCTTCGGCCGGGGCTGTGCTGATACCGTGCCTGCGCGGCATGTGGTGGGTACGCGAGTCTGGTTCTACGACGGCAATGAAGGCCAGGATGGAACCGAGTACGCCAGCGGGCTGACCATCCAGGCGCGGCTTCTGACCAACACGAGCCAGGGCCAGTTGGCGCAAGGGTCTGCCAGCACGGACAGCCTGGTCCTACAGGGGCGTCAGGGCAGGCCCTATCCTCCAGGCCTACTCAAGATCAATGGAACAGCCTATCCGGCCGAGGTAGAGGGCAACATCACTGCCACCTGGGCCCATCGTGACCGGATTTCTCAGGCCGACCAGTTGATTGATACCACGCTGGGCAGCATTGGGTCTGAAGCGAGTGTTACATACACCTGCAGGCTCCTTCGGGCAGATACGAACGCGGTCTTGCTGAGTCAGACAGGTATCACTGGCACGTCATGCAACTTTGTCCCTGACTACGGAACCTATGCCGGGCTGATGAAGTTAGAGCTTTGGTCGGTGCGAGGCTCCTTGGCCAGTACCCAGATGCATGTGCACGAGTTCGAGGCTGGGCCGGTCGAGGGTATGCAGGAACTCAGCGTTGTTAACACCAGCATCCAACCTCCGAGTGGTACTGCTTCGTCGATCTCGCGCCTTATCCAAAGCAGCACGGCGATCGGTGACTTAATGCTGGCCTTCGTGATGCACTTCGGCCCGCTTACGACTGTTCCCGCCGGCTGGGTGCTGGTCACCTCTGTTACAGGCGCGAATGATCGTCTGTCCGTCTACAAGAAGATCGCCGAGGCGGGTGACCCTGGCGCCAGCAGAACCTGGGCCATGAGCGTGTCCTCAAGGTTCAGTGTCCATTACGTGGTGTTGAGGGGAACGGTGACGCTAGATGTTGTTGCGTTTAACGGCGAGGTCAGCTCTGCAGGCGTCTCCAACGATCCCACTCCGATCGCGGCGGTGGCAGCAACTGCGGTTGGCCAGGTGGTGCTCAACACAGCCTGTCAATTGGCGAACACATCCGTGCCGTCCAGCTTCACAGTGTCTGCTCCCTGGACACTGCGTACGAACGCCTCCTCGGCCACTCAGGCCAATCGGCATGGCGTGGCGACTCTGACTGCCGGTGATTTGACCCCGGTCGAAGGGGAATGGACGCCTAGCCCAGCGAACGCATCAAGTTCCTGGGCGAGCATATCGGTGGTGGTTGGGTACGCGGGGACGTAATCGGCAATTCCTTTGCCGCATGTGAAACGCTAGGCTTGCCGTGATTATCGCGCACAAGCCTGCGTTTTTTCGCGCGGCGCTACAACTTGACCTCAGGAGAGGAAGCCGCCGTCGACGTTGAGCGCCACGCCGGTGGTGTAGCTGGACGCTGCGCTGGCCAGGTACAGCACCGCGCCGGCCATCTCGCTGGGATCGGCCACGCGCTTGAGCGGAATACGCTGCAGCGCCATGTTGAGAATGGCGTCGTTCTTGGTCAGTGCCGAGGCGAACTTGGTGTCGGTCAGGCCAGGCAGCAGGGCGTTGCAGCGGATGCCGAACTGCGCGCACTCCTTGGCGAACACCTTGGTCATGCTGATCACCGCGGCCTTGGTCACCGAGTAGATGCCCTGGAACTCGCCGGGCGAGACGCCGTTGATCGAGGCGACGTTGATGATCGAGCCGCCGCCACCCGCCTTCATCAGCTTGCCGCCTTCGATGGACATGAAGTAGTAGCCGCGGATATTCACATCGACGGTCTTCTGGAAGGCGCCGAGGTCGGTATCCAGCACGTTGCAGAACTGCGGGTTGGTGGCGGCGTTGTTGACCAGGATGTCGAGACGGCCGAACTGTTCCTTGATCTGTGCGAAGACGCTGGCGATCTGCTCCATCTCGCCGATGTGGCAGGCGATGGCAGTGGCCTTGCCGCCCTCGGCCACGATGGCGTCGGCCACGGCTTGGCAGCCTTCGAGCTTGCGGCTGGAGACGATCACGTGCGCGCCTTGCTGGGCCAGCAGCTTGGCGATGGCCTCGCCAATGCCGCGGCTGGCGCCGGAAACGAAGGCGATCTTGCCGTCGAGGTCGAACAGTTGGGTCTTGGACATTGTGATTACCCCGGGGTTAGAGAGTGGATTTGCCGATGACCTGCAGGCTCATCTGTTCCAGCAGCTTGTTCATCTGAATGAACTGGGCGAAACGCTTGTCCTGGGTCTGGCCATGGTAAAAGCGGTAGTAGATCTGCTGGACGATGCCGGCCAGGCGGAATAGGCCGTACACGTAGTAGAAATCGAAGTTGTCGATGCGGATGCCGGCGCGCTCGGCGTAGTAGTCGACGAACTCGCGGCGGGTCAGCATGCCCGGCGCGTTGCTCGGCTGGCGGCGCATCAGCTGCACGGGGGGCGGGTCGTTCGCCTCGATCCAGTAGGCCAGGGTGTTGCCCAGGTCCATCAGCGGGTCGCCGATGGTGGTCATTTCCCAGTCGAGCACGCCGATGATCTGCATCGGGTTGTTCGGGTCGAGGATGACGTTGTCGAAGCGGTAGTCGTTGTGCACGATGCCCGGCTTGTGGTGGTCGGCCGGCATCTTGTCGCGCAGCCAGGCCTTGACCGGCTCCCAGGTGGGCGCATCGGGGGTCAGGGCCTTCTCGTAACGGCTGATCCAGCCGCCGATCTGGCGCTCCACATAGCCTTCCGGCTTGCCCAGGTCGCCGAGACCGCAGGCGTTGTAGTTGACGTTGTGCAGCTCGACCAGCTTGTCGATAAAGCTCTTGCACAGCGCGCGGGTCTGCTCGGGCGAGAAGTTCAGCTCGGTCGGCATCTCCGAGCGCAGGATGATGCCCTTGACCCGTTCCATCACGTAGAACTCGGCGCCGATCACCGACTCGTCGGTGCAGTGCACGTAGGCCTTGGGGCAGTACGGGAAACCGGCATTGAGCTGGTTGAGGATGCGGTACTCGCGGCCCATGTCGTGCGCCGACTTGGCCTTGTGGCCGAATGGCGGGCGGCGCAGGACGAACTCCTGCTGCGGATACTCGATCAGGTAGGTCAGGTTCGAGGCGCCGCCGGGGAACTGGCTGATCTTCGCTGCGCCGCTCAGGCCGGGAATATGGGCCTTGAGATAGGCGTCGATGACGGCGGCGTCGAGCTCTTCGCCTGCGCGGATGCGGGTGGATTGGTCGGTGAGCGCCATGCTTATCCCTTCTACTTATGATGGGTGCCCTAGATAATTGGCTAATCTAATGCTGCACCCGAACCGTCACAAGCAATACGCGCCGTTATAGGCGGGCGTGTTGCACCACAATCAAGCTGCCTGATTCGCCCGCAGGCGGCGGCTGCGCATAAAAAAAACCGGAGCCCAAGGACTCCGGTTTCGTCTGTGTCACGGTCAGCCTAGACGCTTAGACCGGGAACAGTTCGCCCAGCTTCATCGCCAGCATCATGTCGCCTTCGGCGCGCAGCTTGCCGGCCATGAAGGCCTGCATGCCGTCGGTTTCGCCGCTGGTGATGCCCTTGAGGGTTTCGCTGTCCATGATCAGGGTCACGTTGGCGTTCGGGTTGTCGCCTTGCTCGACGGCGCAGGTGCCGTCCTTGACGATCAGCGCGTAGTTCTCGCCGTCTTCGATATTGAACTGGAACACCAGATCCAGGCCGGCGGCGGCGCTGGCGTTGAACTTGGATTGCATGGTTTGGACGATGTCAGCAACGCTCATGGTCTTATCCTTTTTTCAGGTTTTTCGCGCAGCCTCGCGGCCGCAGTGGGCCAAAACTCATCGGTAGGTGATGAGCTCCGGCGCCTTCAGCAGCTGCAGATGCACATGGCTGTTGAAGGAAGCCAGACTCACCTCGCGGCCGCGGAACTTCAGCTGGCTGAGCGAGGTGTTGACGATTTGCCAATTCAGTTCGAAGGCCTTGTCCGCCGGTACGCCGGTGATCAGCCGGAGCAGGGCGGTGATGGTGCCGCCGGAGGTGAACACGGCGATGTTCTGTTTGCTCCGGGCCTGCTCGAGGATGCGGGCCAGGCCGCCTTCAACCTGCTCGACGTAGGCCTGCCAGCTCTGCAGACCGGGCTGCTCGTACTCGCCGCAAACCCAGCGGGCGATCAACTTGGAGAACAGGCGCTGGAACTCGGCACGGTTCTGCGCGCCGTTACGCAGGATATGCAGGGCCTCGGGTTCTTCGGGCAGGATGCCCGGGAGCAGGGCGCGGATCACCGCATCGGCGTCGAACTCGTTGAAGGCCGCGTCGATGTCCAGCGGCGGGGCGTCGCTCATGCGCTGCAACGCGGCATTGGCGGTATGCTGCTGGCGGCGCAGGCTGCCGCTGACGCAGCGATCGAAGACGATGCCGAGCTGATTCAGGTGCTCGCCCAATACTTCGGCCTGGCGCACGCCGGTGGCAGACAGGACATCGTAGTCGTCCGCGCCGAATGAGGCCTGGCCATGTCGAATCAGGTAAATGCTGCCCACGTCCGTTTCGGTCCCGGCGCGTTGAAAGTTCCGCGAGGGTATGAGGAAGCTCAGGGGCTGTCAACGAAAAAACATACGCTTGTTTGAATCCGCTGTGCGGTGCCCGTCGACCTTCGTCGCGCTTGGCCGCCGGCCGATGGCGCCGGTATGCTTGAGCCTTTGCGCGCCTCGGCGCCGCCGCATTGTCCAAGGGGGATCTGTGGAGTTTCTTAGCGAGTACGTCGGTTTTCTGGCGAAAACCCTGACCCTGGTGGTCGCCATCGTCCTGGTGCTGGCGGCGGTCGCCGCTACGCGCGGCAAGGGCCGGCGCAGCAGCGGCCAGTTGCAGGTGCACAAGCTCAACGACTTCTACAAAGACCTGCGCGAGCGCCTGGAGCACAGCGTGCTGCACAAGGACCAGCTCAAGGCCGCGCGCAAGGCCGAGGCCAAGGCGGCCAAACGGGAGAAGAAGCACCCGCCGAGCAAGCCGCGGGTGTTTGTGCTGGACTTCGACGGCGATATCAAGGCCTCGGCCACCGATCATCTGCGCCATGAGGTGACCGCGCTGCTGTCGCTGGCCAAGGCCTCGGACGAGGTGGTGCTGCGCCTGGAAAGCGGCGGCGGTATGGTGCACAGCTATGGCCTGGCTTCCTCGCAGCTGGTGCGCATTCGCGAGGCCGGCATCCCGCTCACCGTCTGCGTCGACAAGGTGGCTGCCAGCGGCGGCTACATGATGGCCTGCATCGGCCAGAAGATTCTCGCCGCGCCGTTCGCCATCCTCGGTTCCATCGGCGTAGTGGCACAGCTGCCCAACGTGCATCGCCTGCTGAAGAAGCACGACATCGATTTCGAGGTGCTCACCGCCGGCGAGTACAAGCGCACCCTGACCGTGTTCGGCGAGAACACCGAAAAAGGCCGGGAGAAGTTCCAGGAAGACCTGGAAACCACCCATGAGCTGTTCAAGGGCTTCGTCGCCCGTTACCGCCCGCAACTGGATATCGACGCCATCGCCACCGGCGAGGTCTGGCTGGGCCTGTCCGCCCAGGAGCGCCTGCTGGTGGACGAACTGAAGACCAGCGACCAGTACCTGGCCGGGCGCGCCGCCGAGGCCGAGCTGTTCCACCTGCATTTCGCCCACAAGAAGAGCCTTCAGGAGCGTGTGGGGCTGGCTGCCAGCATGGCCCTGGACCGCTTCGCGCTGACCTGGCTGAGCAGACTCAATCAGCAGCGCTTCTGGTAAGAGCACGCCACCGAACAACGACAAGAGGAGAAGGTGATGACTGAATTCAAGGCCTTGCTGGTCAGCGAAGGCGCCGATGGCGGTTTTCAACGCCAGGTGGTGGCGCGGCGGATCGAGGAGCTGCCCGCTGGCGAGCTGCTGATCCGCGTGCGCTATTCCTCGCTCAATTACAAGGACGCGCTGTCGGCCAGCGGCAACCGTGGCGTCACCAAAGCCTATCCGCACACGCCGGGCATCGACGCTGCCGGCGTGGTGGAGGCGTCCGCCGTCGCCGAGTTCGCCCCCGGCGACGAGGTGATAGTCACCGGTTACGACCTGGGCATGAACACCGCCGGCGGTTTCGGCCAGTACATTCGCGTACCGGCGGCCTGGGCGATCAAGCGTCCGCAGGGCCTGTCCCTGCGCGAGGCGATGATCCTCGGCACCGCCGGCCTCACCGCCGCCCTGTGCGTGGACAAGCTGGAGCAGGCCGGCGTCACCCCCGAGGCTGGCACTGCGCTGGTTACCGGCGCCACCGGCGGGGTCGGCAGTATCGCCGTGGTGCTGTTGAAGGCGCTGGGCTACCGGGTCGCGGCCGCCACCGGCAAGGCCGAGCAGGGCGAATTCCTGCGTGGTCTCGGCGCCGACGAGATCGTCAGCCGCGAAGAGCTGCTGCAGGGCGTCGAACGGCCATTGCTCAAGGAGCGCTGGGCGGCGGCGGTGGACACCGTGGGCGGCGACATCCTGTTCAATGTGGTCAAGTCCCTACGCCATAGCGGCAGCGTGGCGTGCTGCGGGCTGACCGCCGGCGTCGGCTTCCAGGCCAGCGTGCTGCCGTTCATCCTGCGCGGGGTCAACCTGCTTGGCGTGGATTCCGTTGAGCTGCCGCTGGTGGTCAAGGCGTCGATGTGGGACAAGCTGTCGCTGCAGTGGAAGCTCGATCTCTCGGCGTTGTGCCAGGAAGTCGCCCTGCAAGAGTTGCCGGCGGCCATCGAGCGGATACTCGCCGGCGGCATGGTCGGCCGCGTGCTGGTGCGGCTGGATTGAGCGAGAGGCCCGCCTTCGACGGGCCTCTGCGTTTCACGCCCGGCTGACGTACATGGTGATTTCCGCGCGAAACACCGGCTTGTCGCCGACATAGGCCAGCACCGGCACCTTGATGTCGCCGAGCTGGCTCCAGTCCAGCGCACTGCCGTCGGCCACGGCGCGGATATCGCCGTCGGCCTTGGCCAGGTACTCCACCGTCATGCCCTTGGGAATCCAGCGACAGCCGGCCGGGATCGAGGCGTCGGTCATGCTGCCGGCGGCCAGCTCGGCGGCGTTGCACAGGGCGATGGCGTGCACCGTGCCGATATGGTTGAGCACTTCGCGACGCTTGGGGAAGGTCAGCTCGGCATAGCCGGGGCGCAGCTCGACCATCTGCGGGGCGATGCTGGCGAAGTAGGGGGCGACCTGGCCGATCAGTGCGCTGAACTGCGCCGGGCCGGCTTGCTGGAACATCTGCAACATCTGACTCATGACTGTCTCCTGCGGGTTTGCGATTGAAGATGAGCGCGCGCCAGGGCAGTATACGAACGTTAGAAAATAATTCTAGAAAAATATTCTAGTCATCAGGGAGTGGCATGGCCCGTCCATCGCGTAAAGACGAGATTCTCCAGGCCGCGCTGGCCTGTTTCACCGAGCAGGGCGTCGATGCCACCACCATCGAGATGATCCGCGACCGTTCCGGCGCCAGCATCGGCAGCCTGTATCACCACTTCGGCAACAAGGAGCGCATCATCGGTGCCTTGTACCTGGCCGGCACCGCGCAGTACGCCGAACGGCTCGAGCACGGCTTCGCCAAGGCAGGCAGCGCCGAGGCCTGCGTCAAGCTGCTGGTGACCAGCTATATCGATTGGGTGGTGGCCAATCCGGACTGGGCGCGCTTCATCCTGCACAGTCGCGGTCGGGTCGAGGCAGGGGAAATGGGCGAGGCGCTGCGCGAGGCCAATCGCCTGCACTTCGCGCGGATTCTCGCGGCACTGGCTGAGTACCGCCAGCAGGGGCTGTTCAGGGCCATGGCCGACGACTGCTTCGCTGCGGTGGTGATCGGCCCGAGCCAGGATCTGGCCCGCAACTGGTTGGCCGGCCGCAGCCAGAGCGAGCTGGGGGCGTGTCGCGAACTCCTGGCGCAGATCGCCTGGGAGTCGGTGCGGGCGAGTTCCTAGGTGCAGGGAAGCAGGATCTTGCCGGTAGCCCGGCCGTAATTCGGGGTGCGCCGTCGCGCATTCGCGGAGTGCAGCTGCGCCACATCAACGCAAAAGCCCCGCCAGTAGCGGGGCTTTTGCGTACAAGCGGCGACGATCAGGCGCGGCGGCGGAACAGCGGTTGCGGCTGGTCGGCCGAGGCCTGGTAGACCTCGCTATAGTCCTCGAAGGCCTTGAGCGCGTCGTACGGGTCCTTGTCCGCGCGCAGGGCGAAGGCATCGAAGCCGACGCGGCGCAGGGCGAACAGCTGGTCGCGCAGCACGTCGCCGATCGCGCGCACTTCGCCTGTGTAGCCGTAGCGAGTGCGCAGCAGGTAGGCGCTGGAGGAATGGCGACCGTCGGTGAAGGCCGGGAAGTCCAGGGCGATCACCTGGAAATGCGCGAGATCGTCGGCGATTTCCTCGACTTCGTCGCCGGCTTCCAGCCACACGCCCAGGCCGCCATCGCGGGCCTTCAGCGCATGGGCGTGCTCGCGCCACAGCGCCAGTGGGACGATGATGTCGTCGCAGTTGGGGATGGCGTCGAGCGTCACGTCCTTGGCCAGCAGGTGCCAGGTTTCGTCGATTACCTGGCCGTTCTTAATGATTCGCTGCATAGACGCGCTCCTTGAACGGGTCGATACCGATGCGGCGGTAGGTATCGAGGAAGCTTTCTTCTTCGGTGCGTTGCTCGACGTAGACCTTGATGATCTTGTCGATCACGTCCGGCATGTCGTCCTGAGCGAAGGACGGGCCGAGAATCTGCGCCAGGCTGGCTTCGCGGCCGGCGCTGCCACCCAGCGAGACCTGGTAGAACTCCTGGCCTTTCTTGTCCACACCGAGGATGCCGATATGGCCGACGTGGTGGTGACCGCAGGCGTTCATGCAGCCGGAGATGTTCAGGTCGATATCGCCGATGTCGAACAGGTAGTCGAGATCGTCGAAACGACGCTGAATGGCTTCGGCCACCGGGATCGACTTGGCGTTGGCCAGCGAGCAGAAATCGCCACCCGGGCAGCAGATGATGTCGGTCAGCAGGCCCACGTTGGGCGTGGCGAAGCCTTGCTCGCGCAGCTCGCCCCACAGGGTCAGCAGCTGACGCTGCTCGACGTCGGCGAGGATGATGTTCTGGTTGTGGCTGTTGCGCACTTCACCGAAGGCGTAGCGATCGGCCAGGTCGGCGATGGCATCGAGCTGCTTGTCGGTGACGTCGCCTGGCGCGGTGCCGGTGGGCTTGAGCGACAGGGTCACGGCGACGTAGCCGGGTTTCTTGTGGGCGAAGGTGTTGCGCTGGCGCCAGCGGGCGAAGCCCGGGTGCTCGGCGTCCTGCTGGGCGAGCAGGGCGTCTTCGTCGTTCAGAGCCTGATAGGCCGGGTCGACGAAGTGGCCGGCAACGCGCGCCACTTCGGCTTCGGTCAGGGTGCTCGGGCCATCCTTGAGGTGCGCCCATTCGGCGTTCACCCGCTCGGCGAATACCTCGGGGGTCAGCGCCTTGACCAGGATCTTGATGCGCGCCTTGTACTTGTTGTCGCGACGGCCGTAGCGGTTGTACACGCGCAGGATGGCGTCGAGATAGCTGATCAGGTGCTGCCAGGGCAGGAATTCGTTGATGAAGCTGCCGACGATCGGGGTACGGCCCAGGCCGCCGCCGACGGAAACGCGGAAGCCCAGCTCGCCGGCTGCGTTCTTCACCGCTTCCAGGCCGATGTCATGCACCTCGATGGCGGCGCGGTCGCTGACGGCGCCGTTGACCGCAATCTTGAACTTGCGCGGCAGGTGGCTGAACTCGGGGTGGAACGTCGACCACTGGCGGATGATCTCGCACCAGGGGCGCGGATCGACGATCTCGTCCTTGGCCACGCCGGCGAACTGATCGGTGGTGGTGTTGCGGATGCAGTTGCCGCTGGTCTGGATCGCGTGCATCTGCACGGTGGCCAGCTCGGCGAGAATCTCCGGCACGTCTTCCAGGTCCGGCCAGTTGAACTGCACGTTCTGCCGGGTGCTGATGTGCGCGTAACCCTTGTCGTAGTCGCGAGCGATCTTGGCCATCATGCGCACCTGTGCCGAGGACATCAGGCCGTAGGGCACGGCGATGCGCAGCATGGGCGCGAAACGCTGGATATACAGACCGTTCTGCAGGCGCAGCGGGCGGAATTCCTCGCCGCTCAGCTCTCCGGAGAGGTAGCGGCGGGTTTGATCGCGGAACTGCTTGACGCGATCCTCGACGATCTTCTGATCGTACTGGTCATATACGTACATGAAGGGTCCTGTTGTCAGGCTACTACTGCCAATCAGCGCGCACGGCCGCGCACTCCCCACGGAGCCGGGGCACGATACCAGCTCAGCTTTATGCGTAAAAGTGATGTTTGAGTATATAAACAGAACTATGAGCAATAAGAGCGCGACGGAACATAACCTGAGGGCTTGAGCCCTGGCTCGGGCTGGTCTTAACTGCAGGGCGTGTCACCCATAAGCACAAGAACAAGGGGGAGTCATGCACGACCATAGCGAAATGGAAAAAACCGACAGCCGCGTCGACGCCTGGGCCATCTTCAGCCTGATCCTGATTGCCGTGGCCACGGCGGTGTTCTGGGTCAGCGGTCAGTAGCACCCGCGCCGGCATACAGGCCGACCCGCCACCGCGATCGGCCTTTTTGCGCTTATGCCCTTATACTGCGCCCGGTTATTGGGAGGGGCGTCGTGATCAGGTGGGTGCTGGGGCTGTTGGCCATGTTGGCCTGGTGCGTTGCCGAGGCGCAGGGGCGACCGCTTTCCGTGGTGTTTCTCAACCCCGGCCATGCCGCCGAGCCGTTCTGGGCCGATTATTCGCACTATATGCAGGACGCCGCTGGCGATCTGGGCATCGACCTGCGGGTGATCTACGGCGAGCGCGATACCGCACGCATTCTGCGCAACGCTCATGAGGTCCTGGAGCGGGGCGAGTTGCCCGACTACCTGATCTTCGTCAACGAGCAGTTCACCGGCCCGGAGATCCTGCGCCTGTTCGACGGCACCCAGGTGCGTCTGTTCGCCCTGCACAGCACCCTGACGCCGGAGCAGCAGGCGCTGGTCGGCGGCAGCCGCGAGCGCTATCGCCACTGGCTGGGCAGTCTGGTGCCCAACGACGAGGAAGCCGGCTACCTGATGGGGCGGGCGCTGATCGCCCTGGCCGGCGGTGAGCCGGCGCAGATGCTGGCGTTCACCGGCATCAAGCAGACGCCCTCGGCGACCCTGCGCATCGTCGGCCTGCAGCAAGCCCTGGCCGAGGCGCCGCATGTTCGCCTGCAGCAGGTGCTGTACGGCGAGTGGCGCCAGCAGCGCGCCTACGAGCAGTCGCTGGCCCTGTTGCCACGCTACCCGCAGCTGAGCCTGGTGTGGTCGGCCAACGACGAGATGGCCTTCGGCGTGATGCAGGCGGCCGCCGAGCAGGGGCGGCAGCTGCGCTACGCGGCGCTGAACAATTCCGCGCGGGTGCTGCAGGCGCGCGTCGACGGGCGCATCGAGGTGTTGGCCAGCGGACATTTCCTGCTCGGCGCCTGTGCCCTGGTGATGCTCCACGACCACGCCAAGGGGCTGGATTTCGCCGCGCGCGGCGGCAAGGATCAGGTGGCCAACCTGCTGCGCCTGGTCGATGACGAAGCTGCCGGACGTCTGATGCGGCGCCTCGAACAGGGCGACCTCGACCTGGACTTCCGCCAGTTCAGTGCCACTCGTCAGCCGCAGATGAGCCGTTACGCGTGCTCCATCGACAGCCTGCTGCGCTGATCAGCCGACCGCCAGGTGCAGCACCAGTTTCACCAGGGCCAGCAGCACCAGCACGAACAGCCCGGTGAACAGCAGCCCGAGGAGGATGAAGTGGCTGGGTTTGCCGCGGCTGAAGTCGCGGCTGCGATTCTTCCCGCTCTGCACCCCGAAGGCGGCGGCCAGCACGCTCTGCAGCATTTCCCAGAACGTCAGTGGCGGTGGCGGCGGTGGTTTGTCCGGTTCTTTCATGGGCGTTCTCCCGATCTTCCTCAAGCATAGTCGCTGTACCTGGCGAGGCCGAAACAGAGCGCCGCAGCCGCCGCCGGGGAAGACCTCGGGCGGACTCGCCAACGGATGGCAAACGGCTATAGTCAAGCACAGGAAGCCACTATAGGCAGGAGCGTTGTCCTTGATGCCCAGACCGTTACCCCGCGCGCTCGGCGAGGCACTCGGTTCGCTGGTTCGCCGCCATCTGCCGGATGCGCTGCGGCAACTGTGTCTGGCACTGGAACAGGCGCTGGCGGAGCAACGCTTGCGCGCCTTCTCCAACGAGGAGGCGCAGGCCTGCGAGCATTTCATGCGCCTGTGCCGCAACCAGCAGGGCCGCGCCATCGACAGCTGCCTGCAGCGCATCTGCGGCGGTCTGCTGGAGCGCCCGCTGCAGCCGGTGGCACTCGACAGCCGCAGTGAGTGGAGCCTGGTGGACGACGAGGAAGTCGACGACATGCTGCTCGCCCGGCGCCTGGTGCGCACCCTGCGCGAACACCTGGGCGTGCTGGAGTGGCGCGTGTGCGGCTGTTTCAACCAGTTGGTCGGTGAGCCCCTGGCCGATGCGGACAACCCCTTGTCGTTCGAGTTTCTCTTGCGTCAGTGGCAGGGCGAGCTGCGCCTGCGCAATCAGCCTGCCAGCGTGCGCGGTCTGTACCTCAGCGAGGCCGGGCGACTGCTGCCGGCGCTGTTGCAACCCTATATGCAGGCCCTGGCCGAACAGTTTGCCGCCCAGCGTATCGAGCCGCTCGGCGTCGAGCTGGCACCGCCGCGCCCCCAGCTCGCATCGCCGCCGCGCGCCGAGGCGAGGTCCGCCGCTTATCAGGCCATCCACCAACTGCGGCGCAGCAGCGCGGCGCCGCGCCAAGCCGTGGCGGACCAGGCGTCGAGCGGCCAGCCGGCCGAACTGCTGGGACGGCTGCGCGCCGAACCGACGCCGTCCGGCGGCTGGACGGCGCAGGCGCTGCTCGAACAGTTCCAGCAACAGGACTGCTCGCTCAGCCTGCGCCAACAGGAAGACACCCAGCTGGTGGGCGAGGTGTTCCAGCACCTGGGGCAGGACGCCGGCCTGGCGCCAGCGCTGAAACCGGCCATCGAGCGCCTGCTGCTGCCGGTGCTGCAGGCCACGTTGAAGGAACCGGCGGCCATCGCCGACAGCAGCCATCCGGTGCGCGCCACCCTGGATCGCCTGCTACGCCTGGGCGATCACTGCGAACCGGCCAATCCGGCGCTGGAGGCCCGCTTGCAGGGCCTGATCGAGCGAATCGTCGACGGCTACGACGGCGACAGCCAGAGTTTCGCCGCCCATGACGCCGAGCTGGACGAGCTGCTCGCCCAGCAGCAGCGCAGCTACCAGCAGAACGCCGAACGGGTCAAACAGCTGCACCGCGGCCAGGACACCCTCAAGCAGGCGCAGCAGGAAGTCGCCGGCGCACTGCGCGACCTGCATGGCGAGCGCGTGCCCAGGCTGCTGCTGGAATGGCTGGACGTCGGTTGGCGCGACCTGCTGGTGCACGAGCTGATCCGTATGGGCCGGCAGGACCTGACCTGGCGTCTGGACATGTCGCTCACCGGCATGCTCTGCAAGCGCCTCAACGAGCGTGCGCAGGGCCCGCTGGGGGGCGATGGCGAGGCCTACGCCAAGGAGGTCGAGCACCAGTTGCAGATTCTCAAGCGGCGCATGGAGGCCTTCGGCGCCGGCAGTTTTCAGTACGCCCCGGTGCTGGCCGGGCTGCGTCGGCAATTGCTCGGCGAGGAACCGGTGGCCATGGTCGCGCCGCCGAGCCTGGCGCTGGCCCGGCCGCCGTTGGCCGAAGAGCTGCAGCGTTGGGGCGAACGCCTGGAGCAGCTCAAGGAGGGCGCGCGCCTGCAAGACGCCAGCGGCCAGCTGCATCGCCTGGTGTGGAAGAACCCGGCGCTGGATCACTATGTGCTGGTCGACCGTCAGGGCCGCGAAAGCGGCAGGTACAGCGAGCGCGAGCTGGTCGCCGAACTGGCGGGCGGGCGGCTGCTGGTCGACGATGGCGCGCAGGACTCCGACAGCCTGGTGCAGCGCACCCTGCAGGACATAGTCGGGCGCCTGTACCGCGAGATCGCCCATGCGCGCAGCCACGACGAGCTGACCGGCCTGCACAACCGTCGTGCCTTCGAGTCGTCCCTGGCGCAAAGCCTGGCCAGCCGCGGCCGCCACGCCTTCCTCATGCTGCACGTCGACCAGTTCGCCCTGATCAACACCCACGCCGGCCCGCAGGCCGGCGACGCCTGCCTGAAACGGCTCTGCGAGCAGCTGCAACGCTGGCTGCCGCAGGCCAGCTGCCTGGCGCGGGTCGGCGGGGTGGATTTCGCCGCGGTGCTGCCGGGTTGTACCGAGGCCCAGGCGGCCGATCTGGCCGAGCAGCTGCGCCGCGAGGTGGAGAGCGAGGGCTTCACCTGGGAGGCGCGCAAGCACGGCATCACCCTCAGTGTCGGGGTGGTCGAGGCGGCCGAGCGGCACGATGTCACCAACCTGTTCTGCGACCTGCAGGCGGCCTGCAACGCGGCCAAGGAAGCCGGGCGCAACCGCGTGCACTGTTTCAGCATGGCCAGCGACGATGGGCGCATCGGCCTGCTGGCGATTGCCGCGCGGGTCGACGATATAGTCGAGCGCGAGGACCTGTCGCTGCGCGTACAGCAGATCGCGCCGACTGCCGAAGACGCCAGCGAGTTGCCGCACTACGAGCTGCTGCTGGTGATGCAGAACGAGCTGCTGCTGCAGGACTTCATCGCCGCCGCCGAACGCTACCACCGCATGAGCAAGGTGGATCGCTGGGTGCTGCGGCACATCTTTGCCGTGCTCGACCGCCACCCCAACCTGTGGCGGCGCTGCAGCGCGCTGTCGATCAACCTGTCCGGCAGCAGCCTGAACGACGACAAGCTGCTCGGTTTCATCGAGAGCCTGTTCGAGCGTTACCGGGTCGACCCCCGGCGCATCTGCTTCGAACTGACCGAGACCGCCGCGGTATCCAACCTGGCCAAGACCGCCGACCTGGTGCGCCATCTGCAGCGTGCCGGCTGCAGCTTCTCGATCGACGACTTCGGCGTCGGCTTCTCCAGCTACGACTACCTCAAGCGTCTGCCGGTGGACTACGTGAAGATCGACGGCAGCTTCGTCAAGGAGATCGAACGCTCGCCCAGCGATCTGGCCATGGTCCGCTCGATCAACGAGATCGCCCACGCCCTGGGGCGCCAGACCATCGCCGAGTACGTCGAGACCCCGGCCATCCGCGCGCGCCTGCTGGAGATGGGGGTCGACTACGTGCAGGGCTTCGGCGTGCAGAAGCCGGTGCACCTGGAAGACTGGCTCGGGGTGGCGGCGCTTTGACCCGTTTGCGGCGAATCGGGCAAGCTGCACGGTGCCCCTGAAACGATGCCCGCCATGTTCGACGACAATTTCCCTGACGACGCCGCGCAGACCGCGCGCACCCGCGAGACTGTCCTGCGCTATCACCTGAGCTGGAAGCAGCGCGACCTGGAGGCGGTGCTGGCGCTGTACCACCCGGACGTGGAGTACAACGACTTCTACCAGCAGCGCTGCATGCGCCTGGCCGAGCTGCGCGGCTATGTCGAAAGCAACCTGCCGCGCCACCCCGGCGAGGTGCTGGAGCATCTCGACCGCATCCGCATCGATGGCCACACCGCCTTCATCCAGTACCGCACCAGCCTGCAGGGCGGTGCGGGATTGGTGTCGTTCCGCACCGGCGAGGCGATCACCGTGCGCGACGGGCTGATCTGGCGCATCAACGAGTACGCCACCCTGGTGCGCGAGGCGAACCCTGCCAACCAGCCGGTCGGTGCGCGCCCGGCGATCAGCCGGCTGGGGTTGTCGCCCCGCCAGCTCGGCCAACTGGCGCAGGACCTGCAGGAGTATTTCCAGCGCAGCAAAGCCTTTCTCTATCCCGAGCTGAACCTGCAGCAGGTGGCGGCGGCCACCGGCTACAGCCGCAACCAGATCTCCCATCTGCTCAACCAGGTGCTCGGCGAGAGCTTCTACCGCTACGTCAGTCGCGCCCGCCTGCAGCACCTGCTCGCCGGTCTGGAGGCGGGCAGCGACCTCAAGCGCATCGACGAGCTGGCCTTCGCCGCCGGTTTCAACTCGCTGTCGGCCTTCTACAGCTGCTTCAAGCGGCATACCGGGCTGTCGCCGAAGGCCTATCTTAGAGGCCGTCCAGGATCTAGCGAGCTAGAGCCCGTTTTTAACGCAGCAGGGCCGACGCGCAGCAGATTCTAGGCGGGTTCTCTAGCAGATTTCCGCGCGGGTCCGCACGCAAGACAGCTACTGAGCCGTGCCGCTAGCCTTGGCGCATCGATCGATGACGGAGGCGTGCATGAATCCCTGGCGCAACATCAGTCTGTGGATGGATCGAATCGACGATCCGCTGCAGGCGCGACCCCGCCTGCAGGCCGATCTGCAGGCGGACGTGGCGATCATCGGCGCCGGCTATACCGGGCTGTGGACCGCCTATTACCTCAAGCGCCAGGCGCCGCAGCTGCGCGTGGCGATAGTGGAGGCCGAGACCGCCGGCTTCGGCGCCTCCGGGCGCAACGGCGGCTGGTTGATGGGTAACCTGCTCGGCGAGGATCGCCTGCTGGCGGGCCTGCCTGCCGCCGAGCGCAAAGCTTCCTTCGATCTGCTGCATGGCATTCCCGACGAGGTGGCGCAGGTGGTGGCCCGCGAGGGTATCGACTGCGACCTGCGCCAGGGCGGGGTGCTCTACTGCGCGGCGCGCTATCCCGAGCAGGAAGTACGCCTGCGCGAGTACCTCGACGGCCTGCGCGCGCTCGGCCTGGGCGAGGACGACTACCGCTGGCTGGCGCCGAGCGAGCTGGCCGAGCAGCTGCGCCTGGCCAACGCCTACGGCGCGCTGTACAGCCCGCACTGCGCCACCATCGATCCGGCCAAGCTGGTGCGCGGCCTGGCACGCTGCGTCGAGGCGCTCGGCGCCCAGCTCTACGAACGCAGTGCGGTGATCGACTGGCAGCCCGGTCTGGTGCGCACCGCGCAAGGCAGCGTGCGTGCTGACTGGGTGGTGCCGGCCATCGAGGGCTACGCCGCCGGCTTGCCGCCGCTGGGCCGGCATCAGTTGCCGGTGCAGAGCCTGATCATTGCCACCGAGCCGCTGCCGGCGAAGGTCTGGGCCGACATTGGCTTGCAGCGTGGCCAGGCCTTCAGCGAGTTCAGTCGCCAGGTCACCTATGGCCAGCGCAGTCGCGACGACCGCCTGGTGTTCGGCGCGCGCGGCGGGTATCGCTTCGGCGGCCGCCTGCGCCGCGACTTCAACCTCAGCGACGACGAACTGGGCCTACGCCGCTATTTGATGGGCGAGCTGTTCCCGCAGTTGCGCGGCGTGCGGCTGAGCCACGCCTGGGGCGGCAACCTGGGCATGGCGCGGCGCTTCCAGCCGCATATGCTGCGCGACCTGAAGCAGCGCATCGCCCTGGCCGGCGGCTACGGCGGCGAGGGCGTCGGCGCCAGCAACCTGGGCGGGCGCACCCTGGCCGACCTCATCCTCGGTCGCGACAGCGAACTGCTGCGCCAGCCCTGGGTGCTACCCGACAGCCCGGTTTCCCGCCTGCGCCGCTGGGAGCCCGAGCCGTGCCGCTGGCTCGGCTATAACGCCATCATCCGCAGCTTCGTCCACGAGGATCGGGTGCTGGCCAATCCGCACAGCCCGGCCTGGCGCCGGCGTCTGGCGCAGGCCGTGGCCGAGCGCATGGAACGTCTGATGAGTTGAGGAGGGCTTCGATTGCTGGTGCGCACGGCCTAGGCGGCCCGGCTACACCCTGCGGGCGGGGTCAGCGAACCCGGCGCAGCGGGATCAGCTCGCTGGCGCGGGCGCGCAGCTGGCCGCAGCCGCCGTCGATATCCTGGCCGGCCGAGTTGCGCACCTTGGTCAGCACGCCGCGGCTGTGCAGGTAACGCACCATCTGCACGATGCGCTCTCCGTCCGGGCGCTGGTAGTCGTCGGCTTCCAGGCTGTTGTAGGGAATCAGGTTAAGCACGGCGAACTTGCCCTTGAACAGGCGCAGGATGTTGTCCATTTCCTCCTGGCTGTCGTTGATGCCCTTGAGCAGTGTCCACTGGTACTGGATCGGGTAGTCGATGCAGCGGGCGTAGGCCTCGCCCAGTTCCACCAACTGCTCGGGATCGATGCGCGGCGCCTTGGGCAGCAGGCGCTGGCGCAACTCGGCGTCGGTGGTGTGCAGAGACAGCGCCAGGGCAGGGCGCACGCGTTGCTGCGGCAGACGCTCGAATACCCGCGGATCGCCCACCGTGGAAAACACCAGGTTCTTGTGGCCGATGCCACCCTCGGTGCCGAGCAGGTCGATGGCCTCGAGCACGTTGTCGAGGTTGTGCGCCGGCTCGCCCATGCCCATGAACACCACCTTCTTCACCGGACGAAAGCGCCGGCCGAGGGCCACCTGGGCGACCATCTCGGCGCTGCTGAGCTGGCGCAGCAGGCCGCTCTTGCCGGTCATGCAGAACACGCAGCCCACCGCGCAGCCGACCTGGCTGGAAATGCACAGGCCATCGCGCGGCAGCAGCACGCTTTCCACCATCTGCTGGTCGGCCAGCTCCACCAGCAGGCGCGCCGAGCCGTCGGCGCCGGGATGCTCGGAGCGCAGCCGGGCGAGCTTATCGAGGTCGGCGGCAAGCGCCGGCAGGCCCTGGCGTACGGACAGCGGCAGGAAGTTCTCGGTCTTCTGGTGCTTGGTGCCGGTGTCCAGCGCCTTGCCCTGCAGCCAGGCGCGGGTGATCCGCCCGATGTGCTGGGGTTTGGCGCCAAGGGCGGCGAGGCGTTGGGTGAGATCGGCGAGCTGCATGGGGCGCGGATGCTATCAGGTGCCGGGGGCGTCGGCCACGTCGAAGCGCAGCACGCCGATCAGCTGCCCGGCCTCGGTAAGCACCTGCACCTGCCAGCGGCCCTGGGCCTCGGTGGGGAAGTTCTGCTTGTGGCTCCAGGCGCGGTAGCCCTCCTTGCGCCCGCCCTGGATATCCAGGGCGATGCGGTCGACCTCGCGGCCGTCGTGGCGCCAGACATGGTAGATGCGTTCGTTCAGCCCGCGCGGCGCGTTGATCGCGGTGTAGGCGTAGAGCCCGCCGGCGCTCAGTTGGGCCGGGCTGATGCGTTCGATCGAGCGCCCCGGCGAGCGCTGCGCCCCGTCGAACTCGGTGGTCACCGCCACCTCGTTCAGCCAGAGCGTGGCCGGCGGCACCCAGGTGCGTGCCAGCCAGCCGCCTGCGCCGAGGATCAGCGGCAGCGCGGCCAGGGCCACGGCGCGGCGCCAGCCGACGAAGCCGATCAGCCCGGGCAGGCTCGGCAGCGTCAGTAGCGTGGTCAGGACCAGGGCGACGCGGTAGCTCTGCGGGGTGCTGAGGTGGAAGATGATCGGCAGCGCGGTCAGCATCACCGCGAACAGCGCCAGGCTGTGAAACATCAGCAACAGCCAGCGCCGGGCCGCCAGCCAGCGGTAGTAGAGCGGATCGGTAATGGATATCAGCGCGGCGACGGCGAGCAGGCCGCTGAACAGCAACTGGCCGCTATTCCAGGTGGTGGTGATGAAGAAGAACGGCAGGACGAAGAACAGGCTTTCCTGATGGATCATCTGCGTCGCATAGCGCAGCAGCGGGATCGGCAGCTCGAAGCCGAAACGCCGGGCGATGTGCTCGCGCAGCAGGTTTTCCAGCATCAGCCACAACCAGCTGGCCAGCAGCACCACGCCGAGCACCTTGGCCAGATTGGCCTGGCGCTCGACCAGCAGGAAGCTGGCCAACCCCGAGCAGAAGCCGAAGGCGGCAACCAGGCCGGGGTAGCGACGGACCCAGGCGAGCAGGGTGGGGATGCGATCTAGCAGGATTTTCATGGCGGCGCTGTACGACGGCGTGGCCGCGCATGCTAGGGCCCGCTCCCCGGGGTGTCCAGCCCGGGCCGTGACTGCGCCGCGCTAACGGCCGTTGCCGCGGGGCGCCAGCGCTACGGCCTCGCCTGCCCGTTCAGCCGTCGGCTATCACTGCGCCTCGACGCTAACGGCCACCGCCGAGGTCATGCGCAGCACCAGCTCGCGGCCCAGGTACTCGGGTTTCATCTCGACGTCGGGGCGCACCTTGACGGTACGCTGGCTGCCGTCGGCGAACTGCAACGTGGCGGTACGCTGGGTGCTGTCCATGGCCTTGATCACCGCGGTGAGTTCCAGCGTCTCGGCCATCAGCAGGCCCGGCTTGCTGCCTTCCGGTGTGGTGGCCAGGATGCCGGCGGCGCCGTCTTCGCTGGTATCGCCCGGCTCGCGCAGCTGGACGATGCGTTCCAGGCCGATCATCGCGCGCACCTGGTCGCCGACCCTGAGCTGCTCGAAGTTGCGCATCTCCGGCGGTGCCTGCAGGGTGCGGCTGTGCCCCTGCTCGTCGGTGAGGGTAAAGCTGCGCGTGGCGGTATCGATGGCACTGACCTTGGCGTGTACCTCCTCGGTTTCGAGCACCGCGCCGCCGGGCTTGCCCGGTTCGAAGGATTCGCTGCGGTCATGCTCGCCGCCGAGCTGCTCCTCGGCCTGGCTATAACCGCCGTGTAGCAGGCCGGCGACGAGAACGGGGGCAAGGAAGCTGGATATCTTCATGGGCGGGCTCCTGCGAGAGGCGACGTGCTGCGTTTGCCGAAGGTGCTTGCCGCGCGCTCCGGCGCGGCGGCTGAAATCAGCCTAGCAGCGCTTGAGCAGGCGCGCCCCGTCGTCTCGGCGCTGCCCGCGGCGCGCGCTCGTGCTATCGTCGCGCCCCCGATCCAACCGGAAGCACGCATGAAATTCATCCATCAACGCGAACAGCTGAACGAGGGCGACCTGGTGGTCATCGAGTGTTCGCAGCCCTGCAATATCCGCCTGATGAACGACGCCAACTTCCGCGCCTTCAAGAACCGTGGCCGGCACAGCTACCACGGCGGCGCCTTTATCAAGTTCCCGGCGAAGATCCGCGTGCCGAGCAGCGGTTTCTGGAACATCACCCTGGATACCGTGAGCCGCCGTGCCGTCAGCGTGACGCGCAAGCCGCAGATGGAGTACTCGATCAAGATCGTGCGCAGCAGGGTCTGACGGCGCTCGGGCATAGTCCGGAAAGCGCGCAAGGCGTTTTCGATTGGCCAGGCAGCGGTGGGCAAACAGAGCGTTGCCCACCCTACGCAACGCGAGCCCGCGTCAGCCGTCGTAGCCCAGATTCGGCATCAGCCAGCGCTCGCTGACGGCGATGTCCTGGCCCTTGCGCTTGCTGTAGCTCTCGACCTGGTCCTGGTCCACCTTGCCGACGGCGAAGTACTGCGCCTCGGGGTGGGCGAAGTACCAGCCGGACACCGCGGCCGCCGGGAACATGGCGTAGTGCTCGGTGAGGAACACGCCGCTGCGCCCGGCCTGGTTGTAGCCGGCCTCGGGGTCGAGCAGCCTAAACAAAGTGGCCTTTTCGCTATGGTCCGGGCAGGCCGGGTAGCCGGGAGCGGGGCGGATGCCCTTGTACTGCTCCTTGATCAGGTCTTCGTTGGCCAGCTGCTCGTCGGCGGCATAGCCCCAGTACTCCTTGCGCACACGTTCGTGCAGCCACTCGGCGCAGGCCTCGGCCAGGCGGTCGGCCAGGGCCTTGACCATGATCGAGTTGTAGTCGTCGCCTTTGGCCTCGTAGGCCTTGGCCACTTCCTCGGCGCCGATGCCGGCGGTGGTGATAAAGCCGCCGACATAGTCGGTCTTGCCGCTCTCCTTCGGCGCGACGAAGTCGGCCAGTGACAGGTTCGGCTTGCCGTCCGCCTTGATGCTCTGCTGGCGCAGGTGGTGGAGCAGGGCGATGGGCTTGCCCTGGGCGTCGCGCAGTTCGATATCGTCGTGCGCCACCTGATTGGCCGGCCAGAAGCCGAACACCGCGCGGGCCTTGATCAGCTTCTCGTCGATCAGCTTCTTCAGCATCGCCTGGGCGTCGGCGAACAGCGCGCTGGCGGCTTCGCCGACCACTTCGTCGGTGAGGATGCGCGGGTACTTGCCGGCCAGGTCCCAGGAGATGAAGAAGGGCGTCCAGTCGATGTACTCGGCCAGGGTGGCCAGGTCGATATCCTCCAGCACCTGCGCGCCTATGAAGCTCGGCTTGGGCGCGTTGTAGCCGGCCCAGTCGAACTGCGGCTTGTTGGCGATGGCGTCGGCATAGCTCAGGCGTTCGGTGCGCGAGGCGCGCGCCGAGGTGCGCTCGCGCACCACCACGTATTCCTCGCGGGTTTTCTGCACGAAGTCGGCCTTGAGCTCCTTGGACAGCAGCTGGGTGGCCACGCCGACGGCGCGCGAGGCGTCGGTGACGTAGACCACCGCGTCGTTGCTGTACTGCGGGTCGATCTTCACCGCGGTGTGCGCCTTGGAGGTGGTGGCGCCGCCGATCATCAGCGGCAGCGTGAAGCCCTGGCGCTGCATTTCCTTGGCCACGTGGACCATCTCGTCCAGCGAGGGGGTGATCAGGCCGGACAGGCCGATGATGTCGCATTTCTCGGCAATCGCCGTCTGCAGGATCTTCTCCGCCGGCACCATCACGCCCAGGTCGACGATGTCGTAGCCGTTACAGCCCAGAACGACGCCGACGATATTCTTGCCGATGTCGTGCACGTCGCCCTTGACCGTGGCCATGAGGATCTTGCCCTTGGCCTCGGGTTTGTCGCCTTTCTCGGCTTCGATAAAGGGGATCAGGTGCGCCACCGCCTGCTTCATCACCCGCGCGGACTTGACCACCTGGGGCAGGAACATCTTGCCCGAGCCGAACAGGTCGCCGACCAGGTTCATGCCGCTCATCAGCGGGCCTTCGATCACCTCGATGGGGCGCGCGCACTGCTGGCGGCACTCTTCGGTGTCCTCGACGATAAAGGCGGTGATGCCCTTGACCAGCGCGTGTTCCAGGCGCTTGTTCACCGGCAGCGAGCGCCATTCCTCGTTTTCCACTTCCTTGGCGGCGCCGTCGCCCTTGTACTTGTCGGCGATGGCCAGCAGCGCCTCGGTGGCGCCGTCGTGGCGGTTGAGCACTACGTCCTCGACCGCGTCGCGCAGCTCCTTGGGGATCTCGTCGTAGATTTCCAGCTGGCCGGCGTTGACGATGCCCATGGTCAGGCCGTTCTGGATCGCGTAGTAGAGGAACACCGAGTGGATCGCCTCGCGCACCGGGTTGTTGCCACGGAAGGAGAACGACACGTTGGACACGCCGCCGGAACTCAGGGCATAGGGCAGCTCGTCGCGGATGTAGGCGCAGGCCTCGATAAAGTCGACCGCGTAGTTGTTGTGCTCCTCGATACCGGTGGCCACGGCGAAGATGTTCGGGTCGAAGATGATGTCTTCCGGCGGGAAGCCCACTTCGTTGACCAGGATGTCGTAGGACCGCTTGCAGATTTCCTTCTTGCGCGCGGCGGTGTCGGCCTGGCCGACCTCGTCGAAGGCCATCACCACCACGGCGGCGCCGTAGCGCTTGCACAGCTTGGCGTGGTGCTTGAACTGCTCGACGCCTTCCTTCATCGAGATGGAGTTGACGATGCCCTTGCCCTGGATGCATTTCAGGCCGGCCTCGATCACCTCCCACTTGGAGGAGTCGATCATGATCGGCACGCGCGAGATGTCCGGCTCGCCGGCGATCAGGTTGAGGAACTTCACCATCGCCGCCTTGGAGTCGAGCATGCCCTCGTCCATGTTGATGTCGATCACCTGGGCGCCGGCTTCCACCTGCTGCAGCGCCACTTCCAGCGCTTCGGTGTAGTTTTCCTCGCGGATCAGTCGGGCGAACTTGGCCGAGCCGGTGATATTGGTGCGCTCACCGACGTTCACGAACAGCGAATTGCGGTCGATGGTGAAGGGCTCCAGGCCCGACAGGCGGCAGGCGCGCGGAATCTCCGGGATCGCCCGCGGCGGGTACTTGGCCACGGCCTCGGCGATGGCCTGGATATGCGCCGGAGTGGTGCCGCAGCAGCCGCCGATGATGTTGAGGAAGCCGCTGGCGGCGAACTCCTCGACCACCGCGGCCATTTCCGCCGGGGTCTCGTCGTACTCGCCGAAGGCGTTGGGCAGGCCGGCGTTGGGGTGAGCCGAGACATGGGTGCCGGCCTTGTTCGACAGCTCTTCCAGGTAGGGGCGCAGGTCGGCGGCGCCGAGGGCGCAGTTCAGGCCCACGGAAATCGGCTTGGCGTGCGCCACCGAGTTCCAGAAGGCCTCGGTGGTCTGGCCGGACAGGGTGCGGCCGGAGGCATCGGTGATGGTGCCGGAAATCATGATCGGCAGTTCGATGCCGAGTTCCTCGAACACGCCCTGCACGGCGAAGATGGCCGCCTTGGCGTTGAGGGTGTCGAAGATGGTCTCGATCAGGATCAGGTCGGCGCCGCCCTCGATCAGGCCGCGGGTGGCCTCGGTGTAATTCTCCACCAGCTCGTCGAAGCTGACGTTGCGGTAGCCGGGGTCGTTGACGTCGGGGGAGATCGAGCAGGTGCGGCTGGTCGGGCCGAGCACGCCGGCGACGAAGCGCGGCTTGTCCGGGGTTTCCAGGGTCTTGGCATCGGCCACTTCACGGGCCAGCCGCGCGCCTTCGACGTTCAGCTCGTAGACCAGCGCCTCCATGCCGTAGTCGGCCTGGGACACCTGGGTGGCGTTGAAGGTGTTGGTTTCCAGGATGTCGGCGCCGGCATCCAGGTAGGCCTTCTCGATGGCCTGGATCACGTCCGGGCGCGACAGCAGCAGCAGGTCGTTGTTGCCCTTGACGTCTCTCGGCCAGTCGGCGAAGCGCTCGCCGCGATAGTCGGCCTCGTCCAGCTTGTAGCTCTGGATCATGGTGCCCATGCCGCCGTCGAGGATCAGGATGCGCTCCTTCAGGGCTTGCTGGAGGGCGTGGAGGCGGGCGCTGCGATCGGACATGGGAACTACCTGAGCAAAGCGGGAACAAAGGTGCGCGATGATAGCAAAGCTGCAGGGTTCTGGAGTGCCTGCGCCTTTTGCATGAATTGCGCTCATGTTGCAGGCGGCGACATCTGGCTAGAATCGCCGTTATCGTCATCAAGGAAGTTGCCATGCTCAAGCCCGCTGCCCTGTTTGTTCTTTCCTTCGCAGCCGGTCTGGCGCGGGCCGAGCCGATTTCCTACGCGAACGACGTCCAGCCCATCCTCACCCACAAGTGCGTGGCCTGCCACGCCTGTTACGACGCGCCCTGCCAACTCAACCTGGGCAGCGGCGAAGGGCTGATGCGCGGCGCCAGCAAGCAGCCGGTGTACGACGGCACGCGGACCAAGGCGCAAGCCACTTCGCGCCTGTACCTGGATGCCCAGGGCGAGGCCGCCTGGCGCCAACGCGATTTCCACTCGGTGCTCGGCGACGGGAACGGCCAGGCCGCATTGCTCAAACGCATGCTGGAACTGGGGCGCAGCCAACCGCTGGAAGCGGGTGCCAAGCTGCCGGAGGCCCTGGACATCTCCATCAACCGCAGCAACAGCTGCCCGCTGCCCGGCGAGTTCGCCGCCTATGCCAAGAAAAATGCTCACGGCGGCATGCCCTTCGCCGTCGCCGGCCTGAGCGACGCCGAGTACGCCACCCTGCAGCAATGGCTGGAGCAGGGCGCGCCGGTGACCGAGCAGGCCCTGTACCCCAACGCCACCGAGCGTCGGCAGATCGCCGAGTGGGAGGCCTTCCTCAACGCCCCCGGCGCGCGGCAGAACCTGGTATCGCGCTGGCTCTACGAGCACCTGTTTCTCGCCCATCTGCATGTCGACGGCGGCGAGCCGGGGCATTTCTTCCAGCTGGTGCGCTCGCGCACGCCCAGCGGCCAGGCCATCGATCCGATTGCCACGCGCCGCCCCAACGACGACCCGGGCACCGCGTTCCACTATCGCCTGTGGCCGATCCAGGGCGTTATCGTGCACAAGACCCACATCACCTATCCGCTGAGCAGCGCCAAGCTGGCGCGGGTCAAGGAACTGTTCTTCGCCGAGGACTGGCCGCTGGACGCGGTGCCCGGCTACGGCGCGCAGCGCCGCGCCAACCCCTTCGAGACCTTCGCCGCGATCCCGCCGCGGGCGCGCTACCAGTTCATGCTGGATAACGCCGAGTACTTCGTGCGTACCTTTATTCGCGGCCCGGTGTGCCGCGGACAGATCGCCACCGACGTGATCCGCGACAATTTCTGGACACTGTTCCAGGACCCGCAGCACGACCTCTATATCACCGATGCCGACTATCGCGCCCAGGCCACGCCGCTGCTGGCGATGCCCGGGCAGTTCGACGAGATCGGCGACCTGCCCGGGCTGTGGCGCAATTACCGGGACAAGCGCAACCACTATGAGAACCTGCGCAAGGACGCCTACGCCGACGCGCCGCCGGCCGACTGGGCGCATATCTGGCGAGGCAACGACAACGCGCTGCTGTCGATCTTCCGTCAGCACGACAGCGCCTCGGTGCGCAAGGGGCTGCTCGGCGAGATCCCGCAGACCCTCTGGTGGATGGACTACCCGCTGCTGGAGCGCACCTACTACCAGTTGGTGGTCAATTTCGACGTGTTCGGCAACGTCTCGCACCAGGCGCAGACGCGCCTGTACTTCGATCTGATCCGCAACGGCGCCGAGGTCAACTTCCTCCGCCTGTTGCCGGCCCAGGCGCGCAAGGGCTACCTGGACGACTGGTACCAGAACAGCGGCAAGCTGAAGATGTGGCTGGATTACACCGCGGTCGACTACCGCACGCCCAGCGCGCTGGCGCTGGACGGCGGCGACCCCAAGCGTCAGTTCGCCGAGCAACTGCTGCAGCGCCTGACCAAGCTCAATGCCCGGCCCGACCCGATCAACCGCTGCACCGGCGCACGCTGCTACCGCGAGGGGCTGGCGGCGGAGCTGCAGCACGCCGAGCAGGCGCTGGCGCGCCTGGCCAGTCGCCCGGCCGGCGGCCTGCGGGTGATCGAGCAGCTGCCGGAGGCGACCCTGTTGCGGGTCGAGCTGAGCGACGGCTCGCGCGAGGTCTACAGCCTGCTGCGCAACCGTGCGCACAGCAACGTGGCCTTCATGCTCGGCGAAGAGCTGCGCTACCAGCCGCGCCTGGACAGTCTGACCATCTACCCGGAGGTGCTGAGCAGCTACCCGAACTTCCTGTTCAGCCTCAAGGCCGAGGAGATGGACACGTTCGTCGCGCAAATGGAACGCGCCGCCGATGCCAAGGCCTTCGAGCGCATCGTCGAACGCTGGGGCATTCGCCGCAGCCACCCCGAGTTCTGGCGCTATTTCCACGACCTGGCCGAGCATATCCGCGAGACCCAGCCGCTGGAGGCCGGCGTGCTGGACATGAACCGCTACCAGAACCTGTAGCTTGGGCTTCGTCAGCTCGGCACCCACCTGTGGCGACCAACCTATCCCGGCGGTCGCCATAGCTGCAATTAATTCCTACTAATTTGCTTGGGCTTTAACCGCGCAACGCACTGGCGTACACTGCGCCCATGTTTGCGAGGAGTTGCCATGAGCGCCATCACCATTACCCAAGCCGCCGAAGACTACCTGGCCGAGTTGCTGAGCAAGCAGGACACGCCGGGCATCGGTATCCGCGTGTTCATCACCCAGCCGGGCACGTCCTATGCGGAAACCTGCATCGCCTACTGCAAGCCGGGTGAGCAGAAACCTGAAGACACCGCCGTCGGCCTGGCCAGCTTCACCGCCTGGATCGACGCGGTCAGCGAGCCCTTCCTCGAAGACGCCGTGGTCGACTACGCCACCGACCGCATGGGCGGCCAGCTGACCATCAAGGCACCGAACGCCAAGGTGCCGATGGTCAACGAAGACAGTCCGCTCAACGAGCGCATCAACTATTACCTGCAGACCGAGATCAACCCCGGCCTGGCCAGCCATGGCGGCCAGGTGACCCTGGTCGACGTGGTCGACGAAGGCATCGCCGTGCTGCAGTTCGGCGGCGGCTGCCAGGGCTGCGGTCAGGCCGACTACACCCTCAAGGAAGGCATCGAGAAAACCCTGCTCGAGCGCATTCCCGAACTCAAGGGCGTGCGCGACGTGACCGACCACAGCAACCGGGAAAACGCCTACTACTGAGGCACCCAGTTGCGAGTCAAATGAAAAGGCGACCCCATGGGTCGCCTTTTTGCTGCCTGGCTGGGTGCATCGGCTTAGCCGGCGGCCTCCAGCAGGCCACGCCTGGCCGGCAGCAACATCAGCATGGCCAGGCCTACCAGGGGCAGGATAATCAGGTTGATCGCGTCCCAGCCAAGGCCGCTGATCAGCGCGCCGGCGGTGAACGCGGCACAGGCCGCCATCAGGCCGTTGAGCAATTCCATCAAGCCCTGGGCCTGGCCACGTTCCGTGTCGCTGTGGCCTTCGGCCAGCAGGGTGGTGCCGGCGACCAGCATCAGGTTCCAGCCCAGCCCGAGCAGCAGCGAGCTGAGCAGAAAGTGCAACTGCTGCAGGCCGGCCAAGGCTATGGCGGCACTTGCCAGCATTATCACCCCGCCCAGCACGGCTACCCGCCGGCTGCCGAGGCGATCCACCAAGGGACCCGCCAGAAAGGCCGGGAGGAACATGCCGAGCATGTGCCATTGAATCACCTGGGCGCTGCTGGCCAGGCCAAATCCGCAAAGGTTCATGGCCAGGGGCGTGGCATTCATCACCAAGACCATCAGCCCATTGCCAATCGCCGTGGTGGCGATCGCCGCGCGTACCACCGGGCGGCGCAGCAGCAGTCTCAGCTCACCGAGGCCAGCTTTGGCCCGGCGCGGTGCAGTGCCCTCCGGTAGCTTCATCATCAGCAACGCAGCGAGCGCTGCCAGGATCGCGATCAGCAGGTAGGCACCGACAAAAGGCGTGCTCAGGGCGGAGCGCGCCCACAGCGTCATACTCGGTACCAGCACGGCCGCCAGTACGCCGCCGCCAATCACATAGGCACTGGCGCGGCCCTTGTGCGCCTCTTCGGCGGCCTCCAACGCGGCAAAGCGGTAGTACATCGCCGACGCCTGATAGACGCCAATGGGCAGTGCACCCAGGCAGAACAGGGCGAAATCGGCCAGCCAGACGCCCAGTGCACTGAGCAAACCGCCCACCACGCCGGCACCGGCGCCGAGCAGCAAGCCAGGGCGACGACCATGGCGCTGCATAAACAGCGACAAGGGTTGTACGGCGAACAAGTTGCCCAGCATCCACAAGCCCAGTGGCAGGGTCGCCAGGGCATTCAAGGGGGCCAGTTGCAGCCCCACCAGCGCGGTCAGGGTGATCCCGATCATCGAGCAGGACCAATACAGTGCCTGGCCGGCAAACAGTATGCGGATCGAAGGGTTACGTATCAGCAGCATCAGCTGGCTCCAGATAACAGCTAGGGTCTCGAGGTATCTTGCTTCTAGTCGCAGTCGGCGGACTTGAGCACGCGCTGACAGGAGGCCGGGAAACGCTCCAGCTTTTCGGCTGGACGGATCGGTCGCCTGACCAGTTCGCCGCCACAGTTCGGGCAGCTGCCGTGCAGAACCCGCTCATTGCAGGCACTGCAGAAGGTGCACTCGAAGGAGCAGATCAGTGCGTCCAGGCTGTCGGCCGGCAGGTCGCGGTCACAGCATTCGCAGTTGGGGCGCAGTTCAAGCATGGGCGTTCTCCTGGCGCTGGCCGAAGCGCTGCAGGTAGTCCTGCGGACTGACGGCCAGGTGTTTGTGAAAGCTGCGCCGCAGGTTCTCGGCATGACCGAAGCCGGTCAGCCGCGCCACCGTGGCGATCGAGGCCTGGGCGTCCTGCAGCAGGTTGCGTGCGGCCTCCAGGCGGACGCGCTCGACGTAGCGGCCCGGCCCCATGCCCAGTTCCTGGCTGAACACCCGCGACAGGGTGCGCGGGGTCATGCGTGCCTGGGCGGCGAGCGCCTCGAGCGACAGGTCGTCGCCGAGGTGGGCGGGGATCCATTCGAGCAGGGTCGCCAGGCGCGGCACGCGGCTTGGCTCCGGGCTGAGCAGGGCGCTGAACTGTGCTTGTCCCCCGGGCCGGCGCAGGAACATCACGAGGCGGCGAGCGACCGCCAGGGCCATGGCCCGCCCCAGATCGGCCTCCACCAGCGCCAGGGCCAGGTCGATACCGGCGGTGACCCCGGCGGAGGTGAAGAGGTGCGCGGCACCGCCCAGGTCGTGCGGGTCATAGGTGTGCAGGCAGTCGCCCAGCACCTCCACCTCTGGATAGCCCTGACGCAGGGTCTCCACGTCGGCCCAGTGGGTGGTGGCGCGGCGCCCGTCGAGCAGACCGGCGGCGGCGAGGATCAGTGCGCCGGAGCAAACCGAACCGAGCCGGCGCACGCGCGGCTCGTTCTCGCGCAGCCAGGCCAGCAGCGGCGCATTGGCGCATTGCCGGCTTTCGCCCAGACCGCCGGGAACCAGCAGGGTATCCAGGGTTGCGCCGTCGAGCTGGCGCCAACTGCCGTCGGCCACCAGCTGGAAACCGGCGGAGGTGCTCACCGGGCCGGCCTCGTCGGCCAGCAGGCGAATGCGGTAGCAGGGCGGCAGGCCCTGGCGCTGGCGTTCGACGTTGGCCGAGGCGAATACCTGCAACGGCCCGCTGACGTCCAGGCTCATGACGTCGGGGTAGATCAGGCAGGCGATGGTTCTGAGCGCATCCATAAGGGCCTCCTTGGGAATTGGAGGCAGTCTGCGCCGGCAGGATCATGGCAACAAGGACAATAAGCCCACAGATATTGCCAAGGGGTAGCAAAACTCAGGGGGCGCCGGGCGGCGCCCCGAACGGGCTTACTCCGGCATGCTCCAGGGCGCCAGGTCGAAGCCTTGGCGACGCAGTTCCTCGCGGGAGCGCTGCAGGGCATCGGCCAGTTGTTGCGGGTCGCTGTAGGTGGCGCTGGACAGCTGGGTGCGGCCGAGCAGGCGGGTGCTGGTGCGGTCGATGACGCTGATGCTGACGACGCCGGTGCCGTCCTGCTGGGCCCAGGCCACGCACTGGAACGGGCGGAAGGCGCGATCGGCAATCAGCAGGGCTTCGTTAAAACGCAGCGGGGTGTTCATGGGGTCGGTATCTCCGAGTTGATCCCAGCAATAATGGCGGCCAGCGGTTTATTGAGTTGGCCTGTCAAAGCTGTTGATGAACGCAGTCGACCTATAAGTCACACGGTACCGAAAAAAGTTTTAACGCAGTTCGCAAAAGTGTCCGGTAAAGAAGTTTTAACGTCCTGCCCTTTACAACTTTCTGCCGCGAAAGTTCCTTTTTCCTGTTTCGCTCTACCGGCTGCAGGCCCGGAACCGCGCGCCCTGTGGCTCAGGGCGCAGCATTGCGTTGATGGCGATAAGCGCTCACCGCCTCATATACCGCCTGGCGCAAACGGTTGATACCGCCAATCGGCCGATGTTCCGGCAGGGCATGCCAGGGATTGAAGGACAAATTGTCGCAGAACAGATTCTGTTCGCGACTATCGAAGTCCTGAGCCGGCACGCTGATACGTGCCACGCTTTCGAATGGCGCGATCTTTTCGTCCCACTCGACGCTGGTGTCTTCGATGGGCATGTAGTACTGCGGATTCTGCCTTTGCACCTGCAGTTCGAAGCAGGCCGGCGCGCGATCCAGCGACAGTTGCTGGTACAGCGCGTTGCGCAGGAAGTTGGGCAGGGCGCTGTTCTGCTCCGGCAGTTGGTAGGGTGGACAGTGCTGTGGCGCCGGCACCACCCGGTACTTGATGTTGTGCGGGCCGAGCTTGAACGGCGCGATGGAGTTGTAGGTGGTCGCCACCGGGCTTTCCGGCGCCGGCGCCAGGGTTTTCAGGGCGATGATCAGGTGGCGGATTTCCCAGCTGCGCGGATCCCAGCTGGGCAGGAAGGCCAGCACCTTCTTGCCGTCGGCCTGGGCGGCGAAGTTGCTGCGGTATTCGGCCACGTCGCGCACGAAGAACACCGGATGGTTGAACATCACGAAGTCCTGTTCGCCGGCATGCGCGGGGCTTTTCATCAGCTTCTCGCCTGGTACCTCGAGCAGCTTGATGGCCATGCCGCGGGCATCGCGGGCGCGGTCGAACTGCGGGTAGGCGTTGCCGTTGGACAGGCGCATCCAGGCTTGCCAAGTGTGCCCCGGCTCGCTGAATACGCCATGACGTAAGCTCTCGTCCAGATCTTCCAACACCTGCACTTCGGCCTTGACGCAGCCATGTGCCTTGGCGTGGGCATCGCGCAGCACACGGGTGTTGTCGCGGTGCTGTTCGACGATGCGCACGGCGTCTTCGATGATCAGTCGGGTCAGCGCCGCTTCGCCCGGCGGAATCTGTTCTTCGCTGGAGACCGGGCCGGAGAATTTCCAGGCGTAATAGAGTTCACCCAGCGCCCAGGCGAGGCCGGCGAGGATGAGCAGCAGGGCCAGCAGCCGGCCGAACAGACGGCAGAACCACAGCCAGAGCGTTTCGAGCATCGGATGTCTTCCTTCAGTCGGGTTCAGTTCAGGCCCGCGCACTCGGGCCCCGGTGTCCAGGCCTTGGCCGGCACGTTGCTGAGCTGGCTTTCCAGTTCGGCGTTGCCGAGCACCTTGAGGTACTCGATCAGCGCCAGGCGTTCCTCCGGCGCCAGGGCGCGACCGATCACGCCCTGCTGGCGGCAGCCGTCGCGGAACTCGTGGCCGCCGTTGCCGTTGCCGGTGATGCGGGTGTCGAACAGGAAACCGCCGGGGAAAGGTTCGCTGCGGTAGCCGACGCGCACCGGGTCGAACTCGAAGTTGCCGACCCAGAACTGCGTCTGCCGTTCGTACACCGGCGACAGCAGCTCGAACAGGTTGGCCACCGAGCCGTTGTGCAGGAAGGGCGGGGTGGCCCAGATGCCGTCCAGCGGACGGGCCTTGTAGCCGCGCTTCTCCTGCACGCCGATGGACAGCCCATAGCCGTCCATGCGCCAGCGCTGGCGCGGGGAGATACCGGCGTCCTGATAGGCGCGGTTTTCCACGTAGGCGGTGATATAGGCCAGGCCCTTGGCGCTGGAGATGCGTTTGAAGTCGACCTCGTCGAGGCTGGCGCCGAACAGCTGGACGTCCAGCCGCGACAGCTCCGCCTTGGTCCAGCCCAGGCGGCTGATGTCGAAGCGGTGGTCGGCGATGTTGTCGGCGGTGGTCGGGTCGGTGCCGACGATGGCAGTCGGCACGATGCGCATCTTCCATTCCGGGTCGCGCGCCGGCGCCAGGCGCTGGTCGCGCGGCTTCGGATCGGGGGCGTGGCAGTAGGCGCAGTTTTCCGTGTACAGCGCCTTGCCGCGACTGGCCAGCGGCAGGTCGAGCTGGCCGAAGACGGCCTGCGGCCACTTCGGCGGCTGCAGTTTCTTCAGGGTTTCTTCCAGGGTATGCAGGTCGTGCAGGCGCACGCTGGAGGCATAGCGCTCGGCCTCGGCGACGCCGCGTCCTTGCTCGTCGAGCAGGTGCAGGCTGGCGCCGACGCCCAGCGCCTCGCCGACGTTGCGCGCCATAGGCTGCATCGCCGAGCCGTTCCACTGCACCCAGTCGAACTTCCAGATGTCCCACAGCTGCGGGTAGCTCACCGGGGCATTGGCGATGCGGTAGTTGGCCTCGTCGAGAGCGTCACCGAACACGGTATTGGCAATGCGACCGAAGGCATCGGTGCGGCCGAAGCCTTCCTCGGTGGGATACAGGCCGCGGTGCCAGTCGTTCTTCGCCGTGGCCAGCAGGCGATCGAGCACCTGCTTGAAGTCCTTGCGCAGTTCGTCACGCCCCTGCGGGTACTGCTCGCCGAGCACTTCGCGGGCGAAGCGGCGGAACTTCAGCGGGTTGTAGTAGGTGAAGGCCATGCTCATGCCCAGGGCCTGGCCGAAGCCGCCGCCGCGCAGGGTCGGCACGGTGGAGGCCAGCGAGTGCAGGGCGGCGCCGCCGTCGATGCGCACCGCCTGGCCCTGGTAACGCAGCTCGCCGGTGTGGCAGGCGGCGCAGCTGATGTCGAGGAAGTGCTCGCCGCTTTCGTCGTCCTGGTGGCGGGCGAAACCCACCGGCAGGTTGCCGGGGTTGAGGGGCGTGGCGCGCTGGTTCGGGTCGGTGAGAAAACCGAAGCGGGCGAGGTATTCGGGGCGGGCGAACTTGGCGCTGCCGAAGGGCATTTCCAGGGCGTTGAACCAGGCGTAGCGCAGGCCTTTTACCGTGGTGCCCTGGGGTGTGTAGTAGTAGGTCTGACGTTCCTCGTCGCTCCATTGCTCGAGGTAATGCAGCTGGCTGGGTTGTTCGAAGGTCGGCAGGTTGGGGTTGGCGATGTAGTAAAGCACCACCGCCAGGCCGATCAGCGCCAGCAACAGGATGAGTTTCAGGGTACGACGGAGCAGACGCATCAGAGACTTCCTTGTGGCGTTCTTATTAATGGGCTTGTTATGCCAATACCGCAGGCGCTTGGCAAGTTGCCATCTTGACGGCTAAGAGAAGTTCGCCATAACCAGCCAGAACAAGTGATATAGAGAAATGTTCCAAGCGGCGTCAAAGTTCTTGCTAGCGTTACATCTATGTGCGCCAAATCATTGTTTTTATTGGGATTACAAAATAATGGCGCCAAGGATGGGATATGTTGGAGGCTGTATCCGTCGCATCCCGCCAGTTACTGGTGATCGACCCCTGTGACGAGTGCGAACGCCTGCTGCCACGTGTGCAGGCCGCCGGCTGGGCACTGCGCGGCTGTCGCCTGGACGAGTGCGACAGCCTGCACGGCGATGTCGTGCTGATCCGCCTGGGCGAGGCGCTGCTGCTACAGCCGCAGGGACTGCTTGCGCTGTTGCGGCGCAGCGCCGCCAGTTGCGTCGCCTTGCTCGATGGGCCGAGCCTGGCGCGGAGCGAGGTCGCCGAGCTGATCGGCGAATGGTTCTTCGCCGCCCATGCGCTGCCGTGCGAGGCCGAGGTGCTGCTCGAGTCGCTGGCGCAGGCGCAGGCCACCACGCGCCTGCGCAGCCTGCAGGGCGAGCGCCACCCCCGTCAGTTTCTCGGCAACAGCAGCCAGACCCGCGCACTGCGCAAACAAATCGAGCGCTGCGCCGGGCTGGAGGCGCCGCTGTTGCTCACTGGCGAACGCGGCAGCGGCAAGGCCCTGCTGGCGCGCCTGCTGCACGAGCGCTCGGCGCGCGCCGGCAAGCTCTATCTGCGTTTCGACTGTGCCGCGCCGCCCGCCGCACAGCTCGAGGCCCGTTTGTTCGGCGAAGGAGGCGCCCTGGCTGCAGCGGCGGGCGGCACCCTGGTGCTGGAGGGCGTCGATGCGCTCGACGGCACCGGGCAGCGCCGCTTGCTGCAGCATCTGCAGGCGCATCCGGGCCTGCACCTGCTGACCATCAGCCGCGGCGAGCTGGAGGAGGCGGTGCGCCAGGGCCGCTTGCGCGACGACCTGTACCGCCTGCTGGCCAGCCAGCAGCTGCAGACCACGCCGCTGCGCGAGCACCGCGGCGACCTGCTGCTGCTGGCCGAGTATTTCGCCAAGGTCTATGGCGCGGTCATCGGTCGGCGCCATCGGCGGTTCAGCGACGAGGCGATCGACGCCATGGCCGAGCACCTGTGGCCGGGCAACGTGCGCGAGCTGTGCAATCGGGTGGTGCGCGCCCTGGTGCTGGCGCAGGGGCGGCAGATTCTCGCCCGCGATCTCGGCCTGGAGCCGGGGCAGGAGCAGAGCGCGGCGGTCGCCACCCTGGCCGACTACATCCTGCGCGCCGAGCGCCAGGCGCTCAACGACGTGCTGGCACGCTACGCCAACAATATGAGCCAGGCGGCGCGCAGCCTGGGTATTTCCCGCCCGACTTTCTATCGGTTGCTGCACAAGCACCGCCTGCGCTGACCCGCCGCGGCTGTATCGCTGGCGAAACACTGCTAAGGTGCACGGCGCACCATCTTGCCAAGGAGATCGCCATGCACCCGTTCGACGCCGAGAAACCGCCGCAACTGGCCATGCTGCTGGGCTATGCCGGGCTGGTGCCCTTCGTCAGCGGGGCCTTGGGGATCTGGGTGATCCCGCTGGGCTGGCGGCCCTTCGTGCTGGCGGCGCTGCTGGATTTTGCCGCGGTGATCCTCGCCTTTATGGGCGCGATCCACTGGGGCCTGGCCATGCGCGCGGAGGAGACCAACGAGAATGCCCAGCTGCAACTGGGCCTGTCGGTGATTCCGCCTTTGCTCGGCTGGGCCGCGCTGGCCAGCGGTCTGCCCATGGCCCTGGCGCTGCCGATCTTCCTCTTGGCCTTTATCGGCCTCTATCTGGCCGACCTGCACGCGGTCAAGGTGGGGCTGGCGCCGCAGTGGTATCCGGCGCTGCGCACGCCGTTGACCCTGGTGGTCTGCGCCAGCCTGCTACTGGCCTGGGCCAGCGTGCTGATCCGCTGAGTCCAGCAGCGCCTCGACCCGTTCCAACGCGGCCTGGCGGCGTTGCGGCCAATCGCCGGACAGCTCGCAGAATGGCTGGCGGTTGTCCACCAGCCACTGCCGGCAGGCGCGCTGGAAGGCCAGGCGCTCGTCCAGCTGCGGCTGGCAGCGTTGGCCGTCGTCGACCCAGGGCACGCCCTGCGGGTCGAGCAGCAGGTGCAGGTCGTAGCGGCGCGCGCGCAGTTCGTGTTCCAGCCACGGCGGGCAGTCGCCGAACAGGCAGCGGCTCCACAGCAGGTTGCTCAGCAGGTGGGTGTCGAGGATCAGCAGCGCCGGGCGTTCGGCCCGCGCGGCATCCTCCCAGGCCAGTTGGCCGCGGGCGATGGCCGGGATATCGGCGTAACAGGTGTCGCGCCGCTCCCGCTCGATGAAATGGCGCACGTACTCGCCCACCACCAGGCCGCCGAAGCGTGCCTGGATCTCGGTCGCCAACCAGCTCTTGCCGCTGGATTCAGGGCCGGTCAACACCAGTACCTTCATGCGCTGGCTCGCAGCGCCGGGGCGTGACGCCAGCTCAGCCAGCCGCTGACAGCCAGCGCGGTGAAGGCGGCGTACAGGCCGGCGGTCAGGTACAGCGCGCTGTGCAGGAAGAAGGCGACATAGCACAGGTCCACGACTATCCACAGCGCCCAGCACTGCAGACGCTTCTGCGCCATCCACAACTGGGCGATCAGGCTGAAGGCGGTGAGCGTGGCGTCCAGCCAGGGCGAACTGGCGTCGGTGTGGGTGGCCATCAGGTAGCCGAGCAGCAGGGCTCCGCCGGCGCCGGCGCTCAGTCCGACGGCCAGGCCGGAAACACTGAGGCTGCTGACTTGGCGTCCGTCGTGATGCTCGCCCCCGCGGGTCCATTGCCACCAGCCGTACAGCTGCAGGCCGGCGAACAGCAGCTGCAGCAGCAGATTGGAATACAGCCGCCAGTCGAAGAACAGCCAGGCATAGAGCAGCACCATGATCAGGCCGATAGGCCAGCACCAGGGGTTTTGTCGTACCGTCAGCCAGACCGCGACGATGCCGAGACCGGCGGCGATGAGTTCGAGCCAGGACATCCAAGCTACTCGGGAGGGAAAGGGGGGGCGATTGTAGCGATCCGCCCGGCGTTCAGCACGCCAGGGTGTCGGCCAGGCGATAGAGCATCAGCAGCTTGCGGGTGATGGTCTGCTGGATGTCCTCGCGTTCGAAGCTGGACAGCCGCGGCAGGCGCGCCAGTTGCAGACGATGCAGGTGGATATAGGGCATCTGCTGGTCGAACTCGCGCAGATCGCCCTTCATCAGCACCGGCAGGAACACATCGCCGACCTTCTTCTGGTTGCTGATGATCTGCGCCAGCGCCGGCTTGAAGGCCATGGTCTTGGGCGCCGGGCCGCCATCCCGGAGCTGGGTGCCGAGCAGCAGGCCGGGCTTGCCCAGCACCTTGCCCGGCAGCACGCACAGACCGGTCTTGCGTATGGCCTGGCTGTCGATGCCGTGCAGGGTGTCGTGGAAGGCGTAGGGGTTGGGCAGCACAACCATCTTGCGCCCGAGGTCGCTGGGGAAATGCAGGCTGTAATTGGTGTACAGCTGGCCCACCGACTCGGAATAGACGCACAGGCGGTTCTCGAACAGCTTGATGAAGCGCTCGGCCAACTCTCGGCGGGCCATGCTGTCGAGGTCCCAGATCAGGTCCTGGTTCTGCGGCCGACTGAAGTCGACCTCCTGATGCTCCATGCTGCTCATGCGGGCCTCACACGCGGAACTGTCCCAGCAGGCGGCCCAACTGGTCGGCCAGCTGCTTGAGGTGCTGGCTGGCGGCGTTGGACTGCTCGGCGGCCTCGGCGGTGTTGTGCGCCAGGCCGGCGGTCTGGGTGACGTTCTGGTTGATGTCTTCCACCACATGCGACTGCTCCAGGGTGGCGCTGGCGATCGAGGCGTTGAGCCCGGTCAGGTTGCGCAGCGATTGTGCGATCTGCACCAGGCTTTGACCAGCCTGGCTGGCCTGCTCCACGGTCAGTTGCGAGGCGCGGCTGCTTTCGTGGATGACCTTGACCGCCGCCTCGGAGTTGCCCTGCAGGCGTTCGATCATGCCCTGGATTTCCGCCGTCGACTGCTGCGTGCGCTGCGCCAGCAGGCGCACCTCGTCGGCCACCACGGCGAAACCGCGGCCCTGTTCACCGGCCCGCGCCGCCTCGATGGCGGCGTTGAGCGCGAGCAGGTTGGTCTGCTCGGCGATCGAGCGGATCACCTCGAGCACGCTGCCGATCTGCGTGCTTTCGCTGGCCAGCGACTGGATCACCGCCACCGCCTTGTCGATGGTGGCCGACAGCTGGCCGATCTGGCGCAGGCTGGCCTCGATGTTCTGTTGGCCCTGAGTGGCCTGTTCCTCGGCGGCGTGCACCTCGCTGGAAGCGTGCTCGGCGTTCTTCGCCACGTCCTGCACGCCGTAGGTCACCTGGTTGACCGCGGTGGCCACCAGCTCCATCTGCTGCGCCTGCTGTCGGCTGTGCTGCTGCGCCTCGCTGGAAATGTCGCCGAGCGAGCGCGCGGCCTGATCCAGCGAGCCGGCCGAGTCGAGCAGCTGGCGGATGACGCCGCGCAACTTGTCGGTGAAGGCGTTGAAATGGCTGGCCAGGGCGGTCAGCTCGTCGCGCCCGTGGGTATCGAGGTTGCGCGTCAGGTCGCCTTCGCCGCTGGCGATATTGGCCATGGCGTCCACCGCCGCCTGCAGCGGCTGGGCGATGCTGCGGGCGATCAGCAACACCAGGGTGGCGAGCAGCAGGGTGATCAGCAGACCGATGCCCAGGGCGCGCAGGGCCTGTTCCTTGAACACCGCCTGGACGTCGTCGACATAGACGCCGGAGCCGATGATCCAGCCCCAGGGCTGGAACAGTTCGACATAGGAAATCTTCGGCACCGGCTCGCTGGCGCCCGGCTTGGGCCAGCGGTAGTCGACCTGGCCGGCGCCCTGGCTGCGGGTGACGGCCACCATCTCGTTGAACAGCGCCTTGCCGTCCGGATCCTTGAAACCGGAGAGGTTCTGCCCCTCCAGCTTGGGGTTGGTCGGGTGCATGATCATCACCGGAGTCTGGTCGTTGATCCAGAAGTACTCCTGGCCGGCGTAGCGCAGCCCGCGGATCAGCTCCATGGCCTGTTTCTGCGCGTCCTCGCGGCTCAGGCTGCCGGCGCTCTCCAGGCCGTGGTAGTGCTTGAGGATGCCGGCGGCGCTCTGCACCACGTGCTCGGTCTTTTCCGCCTTGCCGGCATACAGGTCGAGATTGATCTGGCGCAGCATATAGGCGCCGAGCAGGATCAGGGTCAGGATGGCCAGCGCCAGGATCAGCCACAGGCGCCGGCTGATGGGAAGACTACGTAAGCTGTTCATGGACGAGTTCCTGATTCTTGTTGTTGTCGGGCTCGAAGCGGCCTGGCCGGGCGGCGCGAACTGCTGGTCACGACGAGGCATTCTTTACTCTAGTTGTCTGATAGCATTTCGGCCGCTCGGCGTAAAACCTGAGTTTGCACCGAGCTAGAGGGGGCGGGGAACCTCTGGGGCGCCTCCGTGTCCCAGCGCACGGCACAGCGTTCGACTGTGCCGGCCTATTTACTTGTGCGGCGTTCGCCGCGATTTCTGGGGGAATTCGATGGACTTCTGGGCGGCCATGCAGGCCTTGATTCTGGGCATAGTGGAGGGGCTGACCGAGTTCCTGCCGATTTCCAGTACCGGACACCTGATCGTGGTCGGCGACCTGCTGGACTTCAACGGCGAGACCGCCACCGCGTTCAAGATCATCATCCAGTTGGGCGCCATCCTGGCGGTGATGTGGGAGTTTCGCCAGAGGATCTTCGACGTGGTGCGCGGGCTGCCGAGCGAGCCGCAGGCGCAACGCTTCACCTTCAACCTGCTGCTGGCCTTCATTCCGGCGGTGATCCTCGGTCTGGCCTTCGCCGATCTCATCGAGCACTGGCTGTTCAACCCCATCACCGTGGCCACTGCCTTGATAGTAGGCGGCATCGTGATGATCTGGGCAGAGAAGCGCGAGCATGAGATCAAGGCCGAAACGGTCGACGACATGACCTGGAGCCTGGCCCTCAAGGTCGGCTTCGCCCAATGCCTGGCGCTGATTCCCGGCACCTCCCGCTCCGGCGCCACCATCATCGGTGGACTGGTGTTCGGCCTGTCACGCAAGGCGGCCACCGAGTTTTCCTTCTTCCTGGCCATGCCGACCATGGTCGCCGCAACCGTCTACTCCCTGTTCAAGTACCGCGACATCCTGCAACTGAGCGACCTGCCCACCTTTGCCATCGGCTTCGTCACCACCTTTATCGTGGCGATGTTCACCGTGCGGGCATTGCTCAAGTTCATCGCCAACCACAGCTATGCCCTGTTCGCCTGGTACCGCATCGGCTTCGGTCTGCTGATCCTCGCCACCTGGCAACTGCAGCTGATCGACTGGAGCACCGCGCAGGGATGATGGCCAAGGAGCGCGCGGGGCGCCTCACCAGCTGGAACGACGACAAGGGCTTCGGCTTTATCCAGCCGCAGGGCGGCGGCGCCGAGGTGTTCGCGCATATTTCGGCGATGCGCGGTGAGCGGCGCCCGCAAGTCGGCGACAGCCTGCTCTATGTCGAGGGGTGCGATGCCCGCGGCCGGCCGCGGGCCGAGCATATGCGCCTGGCCGGCTCACCGAGTCTGGACCGGCCGGCGATCCGCCGCCAACCCAGGGCGCCGCGCCAGCCTGCAGGGGCGCGGGCGGCGCGCGGCGCGGCTCTAGGCGTTCGCAATCCGGGGCTGAAGCTCGCGCTGTTCGCCGCGCTCTGCGCGTTACCGCTACTGGGGGCCCTGCAGTCGCTCGGCGCCGGGCTGCCGTGGGTGCTGCCGCTGTACCTGGCGGCCAGTCTGCTCGGCTTGCTGCTGTACTGGCTGGATAAACGCAGCGCCCAGGGCGGCGGCCGACGCATCCCGGAAAACACCCTGCACCTGGTGGAGCTGGCCGGCGGCTGGCCCGGTGCGCTGCTGGCGCAACAGTTCCTGCGCCACAAGACGCGCAAGGCTTCCTACCAGACGGTGTTCTGGCTGATCGTCGCCGCTCATCAGGTGTTCTGGCTCGATTGGCTGCTGCTCGATGGCGCCTATATCGCCCGCCATTTACCGCTGTTCGTCCAGTAGCAGCCCCGGCTGCAGGCGCTTGGCCAGCTTGCGCACCACCAACTGGTGCGAGCGGGTGAGCAACCGCCGCAGTTCGGCTTCGCCCAGCGGCGGCTGCCGCCCGCTCATGCTGATCCAGTGTGCCCGCGCCAGGTACGGGGCCGGGCGGATGCCGGGGCGGTCGACGAAGCCGAGGAACAGGTCGCCGTCCACCTTGAACGCCAGGTCTTCGCCGAGAAAATCGAGGATGGCGAACATCTTGTTGCCGGCCACCGAAAATACCCGGTTGCGGCCCCACTTGAGGTCTTCGCGGACGCCGGGCAGGGCCAGACAGAAGGCGGCGATCTGATCGGAGGTCATTTCCGGCTCCAGGGCGGTTGGCGGAGGACTAAGCTGGCAAGTCTATCCACCCACCTGGGAGTGCACCATGTCGCTGTCCATGTACCACGCTTCGATTCCGGTTTTCCTGCGCATGCTCGGCAATCTTGCGGCGATTCTCGACAAGGCCGAGCAGCATGCCCACGACCACAAGATCGCCGCCGAGGTGCTGCTGAGCGCCCGCCTGGCGCCGGACATGTACCCGCTGACCCGCCAGGTGCAGATCGCCAGCGACGCGGTCAAGGGCTGTGCGGCGCGCCTGGCGGGGGTCGAGGTGCCCAGTTTCGCCGACACCGAGAGCAGCTTCGCCGAGCTGCAGGCGCGCATCGGCAAGACCTGCGACTTTCTGCGCAGCGTCAGCCCGCAGCAGCTCGATGGCAGCGAAAGCCGCGCCGTCAGCCTGAGTTTTCCCGGCCTGGAACTGCGCTTCAGCGGTCAGGACTATCTGCTCAATTTCGTCCTGCCCAACTTCTATTTCCACCTCAGCATCGCCTACGCCATCCTGCGCCATAACGGCGTGCCGCTGGGCAAGATGGATTATCTCGGTCACCCCTGAGGCATCCTGTATCTGCAGTGGCGGCGCGCCTCACGGCAATGCCTTCATCGGCAAAAAAAGCCCCAGGGTAAGGAGCCAACACCCTGGGGCCGGAGCGACTGGCGGTTGCCGGTCGGGAGAGAGGAAAGCGTCAGGCCTGTGGTTGCCAGCCGCCGCCGAGCGCCTTGTAGATGGCGACTATGCCGCTGTACAGCTCGACCTCGGCCAGCGCCTGGGCGTCTTCGGCGGCCAGGCGCTCGCGTTCGGCGTCGAGCAGCACGAGGAAATCCACCGTGCCTTCGCGGTAGCGGATCGCCGCCTGCTCGGCGGCGGCGCGGCTGGCCTCGGCCTGGCGCAGCAGCGAGAGCAGGCGCTGCTGACGCTTGGCGTAGTCGCTGAAGGCGTTTTCCGATTCCTCCAGGGCCAGCAGCACCTGCTGCTCGTACTGCGCCAGGGCGCCGTCGGCTTCGGCCTCGGCGCCGCGCAGACGGGCGCGCACGCTGCCCAGGTCGAACGCCGCCCAGCTGATGCTCGGCGCCACGCCCCAGGCGCGTGCGGCCGAGGAGCCCAGCTGCGAGCCGCGCCCGGCGGTAAAACCGAGGAAACCGGACAGGCTGACCCGCGGGAACAGATCCGCGGTGGCCACGCCGATCTGCGCCGTGGCCGCGGCCAGTTGGCGTTCGGCGGCCTGCACGTCGGGACGGCGGCGCAGCAGCTCGCCCGGATCGCCGATCGGCAGGGCCTTGGCGATGGCCGGCAGCGGCCGGGCCGACAGGTCCACCTCCAGCTGCTCCGGACGCTGGCCGAGCAGGGTGGCGATGCGGTTCTGTGCGCGCACCTGTTCGGCCTGCAGCTGCGGCAGGCTGGCCTCGGTGGCGGCCAGGCGGGCGTCGGCGCGCAGCACGTCCAGCTCGCTGCCGACGCCGGCGTCGCGCAGCTGCTCGGTGATGGCCCGCGAGTCCTGCTGGTTCTTCAGATTCTCGCGGGCGATGTGCTCGCGCAGCTGGGCGCCGCGCAGGGTGCCGTAGGCATCCACCAGCTCGGCGATCAGGCTGACCTGCAGCTGGTAGTAGTCGGCCTCGGCCACCTCGATCTGCGCTTCGCTGGCCTCCAGCTGGCGCTGGATGCGGCCGAACAGGTCGAGTTCCCAGGCCATGTCCAGGCCCAGGTCGTAGCGTTCCTGACGGATGCGCTGCTCGCTGGTGGGCGGCTGCTGGGCCTTGCCGAACTCGCCGCTGGCGCGGCTGGTGACGGTGGGCAAGCGGTCGTTGGCGACATCGTCGCGGATCGCCCGCGCCGCGCGCAGGCGGCTGAAGGCCACGCGCAGCTCGCGGTTGTCCGCCAGCGAGCGCTGCACCAGGCGGTTCAGCGTCGGGTCGTCGAACTGCTGCCACCAGGCGGCCTCGAAACGGGTGCGGTCGTAGTCGCCGGCCTCCAGCGCGTCGAGGCGCGCCGGTTCGGTCTGCGGCGCGCGGTAATCCGGGCCGACCGCGCAGGCGCTGACCGCCAGGGCCAGCAGGCTGATCTTCAGGGCATTGGCAACGCGCTTCATGCGTGCACCTCGTGGGCAGCGGCTTGGGCTTTGCGCGCCTGGCGTTTCTCGACGAAGGCGCGGATCAGCACGTAGAACACCGGGGTCAGCAGCAGACCGAAGAAGGTCACGCCGATCATCCCGCTAAATACCGCCACGCCCATGGCATGGCGCATCTCGGCGCCGGCGCCAGAGGACAGCACCAGCGGTACCACGCCCATGATGAAGGCGATCGAGGTCATCAGGATCGGCCGCAGACGCAGGCGGCAGGCTTCCAGCACCGCACTGATGCGATCCAGGCCTTCCTCCTGTTTCTCTTTGGCGAACTCGACGATGAGGATGGCGTTCTTGCACGCCAGGCCCACCAGCACGATCAGGCCGATCTGGGTGAAGATGTTGTTGTCGCCGCCGGCCAGGATCACCCCGGTGATGGCGGAGAACAGCACCGTCGGCACGATCAGGATCACCGCCAGCGGCAGGCTCCAGCTTTCGTACTGGGCGGCCAGCACCAGGAAGGCCAGCAGCACGCAGAGCGGGAAGATGAAGATCGCGCTGTTTCCGGCGAGGATCTGCTGATAGGTCAGCTCGGTCCACTCGAAGGTCATGCCGTTGGGCAGTTCTTCTTTCAGCAGCTTGGCGATCGCCGCCTCGGCCTGGCCGGAGCTGTAGCCGGGCGCCGCCGCGCCGTTGATCTCGGCGGTGAGGAAGCCGTTGTAGTGCATCACCCGGTCGGGGCCGGCGCTGTTCTCCACCTTGACGAAGGTGGACAGCGGCACCATTTCCCCGCGGTTGTTGCGCACCTTGAGCTGGCCGATCTGCTCCGGTTCCAGGCGGAACTGCTGGTCGGCCTGGACGTTGACCTGGTAGGTGCGGCCGAAGCGGTTGAAGTCGTTGGCGTACAGCGAGCCCAGGTACACCTGCATGGTGTCGAAGATGTCGCTGATGGCCACGCCGTGGGTCTTGGCCTTCTCGCGGTCGATGTTGGCATCGATCTGCGGCACGTTGACCTGGTAGCTGGTGAACACCGACATGGGGTTGAGCTCGGGCAACTGGCGCGCCTTGCCCAGGATGTTCTGGGTCTGCGCGTACAGCTCCTCGTAGCCCAGGCTACCGCGGTCCTGGATCTGCAGGCGGAAGCCACCGATGGTGCCGAGACCCTGCACGGGCGGCGGCGGGAAGATGGCGATGTAGGCGTCCTGGATCTCGGCGAACTGGGCATTCAGCTCGGCGGCGATGGCGTTGGCCGACATCGACGGATCACTGCGCTCGTCGAACGGCTTGAGCGGGGTGAAGACGATGCCGCTGTTGGGGCTGTTGGTGAAGCCGTTGATCGACAGACCGGGGAAGGCCACTGTGTTCTCCACGCCCGGGTGCTTGCCGGCGATCTCCGACATACGCTTGATCACCGCCTCGGTGCGGTCCAGGGTGGCGGCGTCCGGCAACTGGGCGAAGGCCACCAGGTACTGCTTGTCCTGCTGCGGCACGAAGCCCGTGGGCGTCGTCGAAAAGCCCAGGTAGCCCAGCCCCAGCAGGCCGGCGTAGAGGAACATGGCCACGCCGCTGGTGCGCAGTACGCGCTGCACGGTGCCGACGTAGCCGTGGCTGGCGCGGTCGAAGAAGCGGTTGAAGGGGGTGAACAGCCAGGCGCCGAACAGCTTGTCGAGCAGGCGCGAGAAGCCGTCCTTGGGCGCATCATGGCTCCTCAGCAGGGCGGCGGCCAGCGCCGGCGACAGGGTCAGCGAGTTGAACGCCGAGATCACCGTGGAGATGGCGATGGTCAGCGCGAACTGCTGGTAGAACTGCCCGGACAGCCCGGAGATGAAGGCGGTCGGCACGAACACCGCGCACAGCACCAGGGCGGTGGCGACGATGGGCCCGGTAACTTCCTTCATGGCTTGTTTGGTCGCCTCTACCGGCGTCTTGCCCAGGCCGATATTACGCTCGACGTTCTCCACCACGACGATGGCGTCGTCCACCACGATGCCGATGGCCAGCACCAGGCCGAACAGCGACAGGGCGTTGAGCGAGAAGCCGAACATGTGCATCACGGCGAAGGTTCCGATCAAGGACACCGGCACGGCGGCCAGCGGGATGATCGAGGCGCGCCAGGTCTGCAGGAACAGGACCACCACCAGCACCACCAGCACGATGGCCTCAAGCAGGGTGTGCACCACCGCCTCGATGGAGCCGCGCACGAAGATGGTCGGGTCGTAGACGATCTCGCAGTCCACGCCCTGGGGGAAACTCTGCTTGAGCTCGGCCATGCGTGCCCGCACCGCATCGGAGATCTCGATGGCGTTGGAACCGGGGCGCTGGAACACCGGGATGGCTACCGCCGGCTTGTTGTTGAGCAGCGAGCGCAGGGCGTACTGGCTGGAACCCAGCTCGATGCGGGCGATGTCCTTGAGGCGGGTGATTTCGCCGTCTTCGCCGGCGCGGATGATGATGTTCTCGAACTCCTCCTCGTCGACCAGGCGGCCCTGGGTGTTGATCGACAGCTGGAAGCTGTTGCCGGCATCCGAAGGCGGCGCGCCGAGCGAGCCGGCCGCCACCTGGCGGTTCTGCTCGCGAATGGCGCTCACCACGTCGGTGGCGGTGAGGCCCCGCGAGGCCACCTTGTTCGGGTCGAGCCACACGCGCAGCGAATAGTTGCCCAGGCCGAACAGCTGCACGTCGCCGACACCGTCCAGCCGCGCCAGCTCGTCCTTGACGTTGAGCGCGGCGTAGTTGGACAGGTAGAGCATGTCGTAGCGGTCGTCCGGCGAGGTCAGGTGCACCACCATGGTCAGGTCGGGCGAGGCCTTGTCGACGGTCACGCCGAGGCGCTGCACCTCGGTGGGCAGGGTCGGCATGGTGCGGGTCACGCGGTTCTGCACCTGCACCTGGGCATTGTCCAGGTCGGTGCCGAGGGCGAAGGTGATGGTCAGGGTCAGCTTGCCGTCGGCGGTGGACTGCGACGACATGTAGAGCATGCCTTCCACGCCGGTGATCGCCTGCTCCAGCGGCGAGGCGACGGTCTCGCCGATCACCTTGGGGTTGGCGCCGGGGAAGTTGGCGCGCACCACCACGGTGGGCGGCACCACTTCCGGGTATTCGCTGATCGGCAACTGAAACAGCGAGATGGCGCCGCCGATCAGGATGATCAGCGACAGCACCGCGGCGAAGATCGGCCGCAGCACGAAGAATTGCGAGAAATTCATGGGACTGTCCTCGGGCACGGGTGCGCCATGCGCCCCCTATGCAGGGAGCGCTGCGCGCACCAAGGCGTTATCAGCTGCGCGGCGTACCGGCGGCGTTGCTCTTGCTGGCCAGGCGCGGGGCCTGAGTACCATCCACGGCCTGGCGCATCTGCGCCAGCTGGGCCAGGGTCGCGGGATCGGCCATGGGCACCGCCTGCGGATCGACGGTGGCGCCAGGCATGGCCCGCTGCAGGCCGTTGACCACTATCTTCTCGCCCTTGGCCAGACCGCTGCGGACGATGCGCAGGCCCTCCAGCTTCGGCCCCAGCTCGATGGCGCGGTAGGCCACGGCGTTGTCCTCGCCGAGCACCAGGACGAACTTCTTGCCCAGATCGGTGCCGACCGCCTCGTCCTTGATCAGCGCGGCGGGGTAGGCCGCACTGCCGACCAGTTTCAGCCGGGCGTAGAGGCCCGGGGTGAAGCGGCCATCGGCGTTGTCGAACACCGCACGACCGCGGATGGTGCCAGTGCGCGGGTTGACCTGATTATCGAGAAAGTCCAGCTGGCCCAGATGCGGATGACCGTCTTCGCTGGACAGACCGAGGTACACCGGGCTGGCGCCGCGGGCGTCGCCGCCGGCCTGGCGGGCCAGCTCGAGGTACTTGAGGAACACTCGCTCGTCGGCGTCGAAGTAGGCGTAGACCTTGTCGGTGGAGACCACCGAAGTCAGCAGGCTCTCGCCGGCACCGACCAGGTTGCCTTCGGTGATCTCGGCGCGGCTGACGCGGCCGTCGATGGGCGCGGTGATGCGGGTAAAATCGAGGTTGAGGCGGGCGTTGTCCAGCTCCGCCTGGATCGCCGCCACGGCGGCCTGGGCCTCGGCGGCGGCGCTGGCGCGGGCGTCGGCCAGTTCGGCGGAGATGGCGTTGCTCTGGCGCAGACGTTCGCCGCGACGGGCTTCGCTGTTGGCTCGGGTCAGGTTGGCGCGGGCTTGCTGCAGCTGGGCTTCGAGGCGCTTGACCTCGGCCTGGAAGGGACGCGGGTCGATCTGGAACAGCAGGTCGCCTTTCTTCACCAGGCTGCCCTCGGCGAAGGCCACCTTGTCGATATAGCCGGACACCCGCGGGCGCACCTCGACCGACTGCGGCGCCTCGAGGCGGCCGGTGAACTCGTCCCACTCGTTGATCGGCTGCTCGATCACCTCGGCCACACTGACCTTGGGCGCCGGCATCTGCTGCATGGCGTCCGGCGCCTGACCGCAGGCGCTGAGCACCAGGGTGGCGGCGAGCGCCAGGGGAAAAATCCAGATGTTCTTATGGGGCTGTTCCATGAGTGACTCCGCCAGTCGGATTTGTGAATGGGCGGAGTCTGCTGCGAGGGCTGGCAGACGACGAATCGAATGCCGCGAAGTTGAATATCAGCGGTAATGATGATTGGCAGCGCTCTATCGTCGAGGCTCGATGATGGTGCGCGAAGGCGTTGCGGTGCCCGTTATCGGTGCCTTTTCGCCTGGCGGCTACAGGCTGTCCGGATCGCCGCAGAACATCTGGATGCGCGAGCGCAGCCAGCGTTCGGCCGGGTCGTTGTCCTGGGCACCGCGCCAGGCCATGTGCAGCTCGAAGGACTGGGTCTCAAGCGGCAGTTCCTCGGCGCGCAGGCCGCCGGCGGCGGTGAGCACGGCGGCGGTGTAGTCCGGCACGCTGGCGACTATGTCGGTGCCGGCGAGCAGGGTGCCCAGGCCGTTGAACTGCGGCACGGCCAGCACCACATGGCGCTTGCGGCCGATCCTCTCCAGTTCTTCGTCGATGAAGCCGGTGAGGTCGCCGGCGAACGACACCAGCGCATGCGGCCTGGCGCAGTAGTCGTCCAGGCTCAGCGCACCGGGCACAGCGTCGGCGCGCAGCAGGCGCGCCTTGCTGCGGCGCAGCACCTTGCGCTTGGCGTTGGCCGGCAGCTCCTCGGTGTAGGCGACGCCTACGGAGATTTCGCCGGAGGCCAGCAGGCCCGGCATCAGCAGGTAGTTGGTGCGCCGCACCACCAGCACCACGCCCGGTGCCTCGGCGCGCAGGCGGCGGAGCAGGGCCGGCAGCAGGGCGAATTCGACGTCGTCGGACAGGCCGACGCGAAACACCGCCTTGCTGGTGGCCGGGTCGAAGTCGGCGGCGCGGCTGACCGCGGTGGAGATCGAGTCCAGTGCCGGGGCGAGCAGGGCGAAGATTTCCTGGGCGCGCGGGGTCGGCTCCATGCTGCGCCCGGTACGCACGAACAGGGGGTCGTCGAACAGACTGCGCAGGCGGGCGAGGGCGGCGCTGATCGCCGGCTGGCCGAGGAACAGCTTTTCCGCGGCGCGGGTCACGCTGCGCTCGTGCATCAGCGTCTCGAAGACGATCAGCAGGTTGAGGTCGAGGCGGCGCAGGTCGTTGCGGTTCATCCGGTTACCATCCGAGAGACCGGGCCTTGTCAGCACGGCGTGGCAAATGAGAGCCTTGCCGCGCAATAGTACGGGCAGTACGGGCGAGATTGAAAGGTGCCCGGCACGCTGCTGAATCACTGCCAGGCATTTGCACTATCGATGCCGGCGGGTGGTGCCAGCGGCGATCTGCGGATAGAGTCCACAGGCATTGAAGTGTTAATCCGTGATCGGAGCTCGAGGTATAGCGATGTCCCGCATGATCCGTTTCCATAAATTCGGCGATGCCGAGGTACTCCAGTACGAGGAAGTACCCACTCCTGTGCCGGGCCCCGGCGAGGTGCTGGTGCGCGTGCAGGCCGTGGGCCTGGGCTGGAAGGACGTGCTGTGGCGGCAGAATCTGGCTGCCGAGCAGGCGCAGTTGCCGGCCGGCATGGGCTTCGAACTGGCCGGTACGGTGGCTGCAGTGGGCGAGGGCGTCGACGACTTTCCGCTCGGCACGGCCGTGGCCGGGTTCCCCGCCAGCACGCCGAATCGCTACCCGACCTGGGGCGATCTGGTGCTGATGCCGCGCTACGCACTGACCCGTTATCCCGAGGTGCTTAGCCCGGTGGCTGCCAGCGTGCATTACACCGCACTGCTGTTCGGCTATTTCGCCCTGGTCGACCTGGCCCAGCTCAAACCCGGCCAGCACGTGCTGATCACCGAGGCCAGTCACTGCATGGCGCCGCAGACCGTACAGCTGGCCAAGGCGCTCGGCGCCAAGGTCATCGCCGCCACCGGCTCGGCTGACGACCGCGAGTTCCTGCGCGGCCTGGGCGCCGACAAAGTGGTGGTCACCGAGGAACAGGACCTGGTGCTGGAAATCGAGCGCTACACCGAAGGCAAGGGCGTCGAGGTCATCCTCGACCAGTGCGCCGGACCGCAGATGAAGCTGCTCGGCGACATCGCCGCGCCGCGCGGCAAGCTGATCCTCTACGGGGTCAACGGTGGCAACGACACCGCGTTTCCGGCCTGCGCCGCGTTCAAGAAGCACCTGCAGTTCTACCGGCACTGCGTGCTGGATTTCACCGGTCACCCGGAGCTGGGCATCGAGCCCAACGCCGAGGCGGTGCAGCGCGCGCTGCAGCACATCAACCAGATGACCGCCGACCGTTTGCTCACGCCGGTGATCGACAAGGTGTTCGCCTTCGAGGATTTCGTCGCCGCACACCGCTATATGGAAACCTGTCCGAATCGTGGGCGGGTGGCCTTGGAACTGGCCGCGGATTAAAGTCCGCGGCCGTTCGGCCGCTATAACCTGCAGGTTTTCAGTCCAAGGATCCCTTCATGACCCTCGTCACCGGCGATGCCCTGTCGCTGCTGTTGTTCCGCCTGCACAGCGGCAGGCTGCTGGGCATCAACCTGCTCAAGGTCAACGAGATCATCCCCTGTCCGCCGCTGACCAAGCTGCCCAACCGCCACCCCAACGTGCGCGGCATCGCCACCTTGCGCGGCTCGGCGTTGACGGTGATCGACCTGGCCCGCGCCATCGGCGAACGCGGCGGTTCCAGCGAGGACGAGGGCTGTCTGATCGTCACCGAGTTGAGTCGCTCGCGCCAGGGCCTGCACGTCAAGAGCGTCGAGCGCATCGTGCAATGCTCGACCCGCGACGTGCGGCCGCCACCTGCCGCCTCCGGCAGTCGCGCCTTCATCACCGGGGTGACCCAGATCGATGGGGCCATCGTGCAGATTCTCGATATCGAGAAGGTGTTGCACGACATCGCCCCGGCGCTGGACGATGCGCCGGTGGGGCAATTGCTCGAAGGCGACGACGGCCAGCTGTTGCAGGGCCGCCGCGTACTGATAGTCGACGATTCCCAGGTGGCCCTGCAGCAGACGGTCAATGTCCTGCGTCAGCTGGGCCTGGACTGCACCGCGGTGCGCAGCGCCCAGGCCGCGCTGCAAAAGCTGCAGGAGTATCGCCAGGCCGGCATGCCGTTCGAGCTGCTGGTGTCGGACATCGAGATGCCGGAGATGGACGGCTACAACCTGGTGCGGGAAATCCGCCGCAGTGCCGACATCGCCGACACCTACGTGCTGCTGCACACCTCGCTGGACAGCACCATGAACACCGAGAAAGCCAGGTCGGTGGGCGCCAACGCGGTGCTCACCAAGTTTTCCTCGGTCGACCTGAGCCAGGCCCTGCTCAACGCCTTTCGCCAGATCAGCGGCCAGCGCTAGGCCGCGTCTTCCGCTCTTCGCATTCCCCACCCCGGCCCACCAAGGCCGGGGCAGGGCGCTGCTCAGAGAATGTTCAGCGGGTACTCGACGAAGGCGCGAATCTCGTTGAGATCCGGGCCGACATCGGTGCTGGAGCGGTAGATGGAATTGCGCAGGCGCAGCGACAGGTCCTTGGCCGCACCGCTCTGCAAGGTGTAGCTGACCTGGTTGAACAGCTCGCGCTCGGTGCCCTCGTTGTCGGCGCCGGTGTCGATATTGTCGCCGCGCACGTAGGCGAGCTTGTAGCGCAGCCCCGGAACGCCATAGTCGCTGAAGTCCAGCTCGTAGCTGGCCTGCCAGGAGCGCTCGTCCTTGCGGTTGAAGTCCGAGTAGTAGGAGTTGGCCAGGTAGATGCTCGCGCCACCGTCGCCGTAGTCGTAGGCGAAACCGGCATCGCCGCTGTTGCGCTGATGGGCGAGGATGAAGGCGTGGGCGCCGACGCTGTACTTGGCCGCCAGGCTCCAGATGCTGTTGCGATCGCCCTGGCCGTCGCCGCCGAAATCCAGCGCGGCGGTAGAGCCGTCATCGTACTTGGTGCGGTAGAGGTTGAAGTCGAAATTCAGCGCCTGCTCGGCGGTCAGCGCCAGGTTGTAGTTGAGGTTGGCGTAATAGCGCTTGTACAGGTCCTCGATGTCGGAGTGGTACAGCGCCAGGCTCAGATCGTCGCTGACCGCGTAGCTGCCGCCGAGCACGTCGATGCTCTTGAGGCGATTGGGATCGCGCGCCGGATCGCCCATCGGGCTGTCGGCGGTGAAGCGGCCGGCATTGAGTTCCAGGCCCTCGATCTCGTTGCTGGTGACCAGGGTGCCGGTGAAGGACTGCGGCAGCAGGCGGCTGTCGTCATGGGCCAGCACGGGCAGGGACGGGAACTGGTTGCCGTACTTGATCACGGTATCGGACAGGCGCAGCTTGACCGCGGCGCCGGCCTGAGACAGCTCGTCGACCGGGCGGCCCTCGCTGTCGGTGTCGAAGAAGGCGCGGTAGTTGCGCCCGCGGCCGCTGTCGAGTTTCACCCCCAGCAGGCCGAAGGCATCGACGCCGACCCCGACGGTGCCCTGGGTGAATCCCGACTCGAAGGTGGCGATGAAACCCTGGCCCCAGGACTTGGCGTCGTTGGTACGGTCCTTGTAGTCGCGGTTGAAGTAGGCGTTGCGCAGCAGTAGATCGAGGCTGGCATCTTCGACGAAGCCGTTCGATTGTGCCTGGCTGCTGGCATGAGCCAACGGCGCGCCGAGCGCGAGGCTGCAAGCCAGCGCGAGACAGTGCTTGTTGTACATGGGTGCTCCCGGTGTCGGTGTTTTATGCGAGCAGGCCTGACAGCGAGGTCAGGCCCGGCCCAGAGGGGCCGCTAAGAGTTATCACCGGGCTGGCGAGCGGGCCATTGACGCTGATCGATGATCACTATCGATTGCTTTGATAAGCCGAGTGGGACGAACGGCGCTAGCCTGCACGCGATGAAGATTCCATGAGCTGCGCGTTCGGCGCGGCTCGCTGACTGCGCTTCATCTCCTTTGGTTAAGACTTAGCAGCCGCCTGGGTTTCCAGTGCGGCTTTTTTAGCTCATGCGGCGGCACTTTGGGGAGATCAAACGCTACGCCTTCTGCGCTGGCGTAGCCTTGAGAGAATGGGCGCTACGTCTTAACGGCGGAGGGGCAGGTACACTCCGCTTCCCCACCGATTATTGCCTTGCCCGCCCTTCGCGCGACGACTTCTCGCACTGGACCTGGCGCGACTTGCTGCATTTCGTTTGATAGAAAATCAACCCAGTAATGCATTTATATCGATTGTCGGTAGGTCGGGCTGTGCGGGACGCTCTGGCATCTTCCGTTGTTTTACGGCCTGGCAGGAGCCAAGTGTCGTAGAGGGTGGTCGTCGAAAACCGGATCTACTCTCGGCGTCCGCTAGAACCCCCAGCTCAGAGGCTGTACATGCGCCAGGATCATCTCGATGGTCTGGTCACCTTTGTGCAGGTGGCCGAACACCGCAGCTTCACGCACGCAGCCCAACGACTGGGCGTATCCACCTCGGCGGTAAGCCAGGTGGTGCGCAGCCTCGAGGGGAGGCTGGGGGTGGTGCTGCTCAAGCGGACGACCCGTAGCGTCAAGTTGACCGAGCCGGGTGAGCGCTTTCTGAAGCGGGTGAAACCGCTGGTGGTCGAGCTGGCTCATGCTGCCGACGAGATCGCCGATCAGGCTTGTGCACCCGCCGGGCAGTTGCGTCTGGTGGCATCCACGCCAGCCTATCTGACGGTGCTGCGCCCTCATCTGCGTTGCTTTCTGCAGCGCTATCCCGCCATCGACATCGATATTGCGCTGCGTGAGTCGCGAGTGGATCTGGTGGCCGAGGGATTCGACGCCGGCCTTGGCCAGGACTGGCAGGTCGAGCGCGACCTGGTAGCCGTTGCCCTGGGATCGGAACAGCGCATGCTTGCCTTGGCTGCGCCGCATTATCTGGCAGACCGTGGGCTGCCAGGGCACCCGAATGAATTGAGCAGCCACGATTGCATCGGTTATCGCCATCCGGCTACCGGGGCCGTGGAACGCTGGGTGTTCGAAAATGGCCAAGAACGTGTGCAGGTCGGTATCAAGAGTCGTTTGGTCCACAGTGATCCGGTGGCGCTGTTGCAGTCCGCCGTTGACGGTTTGGGAATTGCCTATCTGCCTCACGGATACACCGATGCGCTTCAGGCGCAGGGAGGTTTGCGCGCAGTGCTGGACGGTTGGGGAAGGACGATCGCCCCCTACATGCTCTACTTCCCGGATCGGCGAAGCATCTCCAGTCGTCTGCGCCTGCTGATCGACCACCTGAGAGGCCAGAATCCTGGATGCCAAGGAAGGTTGTCGGAGCTGTCCGGGATCGATGCCAAAGCCTGAGTATTAAGTTTGCCTTCAAGGCTCTTGCACGAATGTGCGGTTTTCCAGGGGGTGATGGCTATCTAGTCTTTTCGGGGGTAACGAAAGGAGATGAGCATGCACAAGATCCCCACTCTTGCGGTCGCATGTGGCCTGTTGTCATTACCCTTGGCCCATGCCGATGTCACTCAATTGTTGCAGAGCAACGCCTGTACCGCCTGCCACCAACCCGCCGCTCGCGTCGTCGGCCCCTCCTGGCAGGAGGTGGCCCAGCGCTACGGGGACGGCAGCAAGAGTGCCGAGCAGCTTGCCGCCAGTATCAAGAGTGGTGGTTCAGGGTCCTGGGGGACCGTGCCTATGCCTCCTCAAACCCAGCTCAGCGACGCCGATGCGAGCAGCATCGCCGAGTGGATTCTGACCACAGGTCACCAGTAACCGACACATGCTCCGCACACCTGGAATCGTCCCGCCAACGCTGGTTGTGCTGCCGGGACAAGGCGGGCGCTTACCGGATTGGCGAGGACACTTTCATGGCTCACACACTGAAGATCAATGGCAGAGAGCATCAGGTGGATGTCGATGACGACACCCCCTTGCTCTGGGTGCTACGCGATGTACTCGGAATGACCGGCACCAAGTTTGGCTGCGGCATGGCGCTGTGCGGTGCTTGTACGGTGCATATGAATGGCAATGCGGTGCGCTCCTGCATCATGCCGGTCAGTGCCATGGTCGGTGCCGAAATCACCACCATCGAAGCGGTCGGGGAAACACCGGCTGGCAAACGCATACAGGAAGCCTGGTTGGCTCATGAAGTGGTGCAGTGCGGCTACTGTCAGTCCGGGCAGATCATGTCCGCCAGTGCGTTGCTGGCGCGTAACGCCAGTCCAAGCGACAGCGATATCGACGCAGCCATGGCCGGTAACATTTGCCGCTGTAGCACCTACGTGCGGATACGCGAAGCCATCAAGTTAGCTGCCGAGCAGCCGGTCGCACAGGTGGAGGGTTGAGCATGAACAGCTTGCAGGATTTGTCGATGGCGGCTGCTCCGGACGAGCGTATCGGCCTGAGCCGACGTCATTTTCTCAAGGCCAGCGCAGCGCTCGGTGGAGGGCTGCTGATCAGCTTCTCCCTACCGGTTTTGATGCGTGGTGCGCAGGCGGCCGAAGGGGCCAGTTTTGAACCCAATGCCTATGTGCGCATCGATCGCGATGGGCGTATCTATCTCACCATCCAGCCGGTGGAGATGGGCCAGGGGACCTACACCTCGATGCCGGCGCTGATTGCCGAGGAGTTGGAGGTGGGACTCGATCAGGTGACCATCGAGCACGCCCCGGCCGACGACACCCGCTACGCCAATCCGATGCTCGGTTTTCAGGTCACCGGCGGCTCTACCTCGGTACCGGCCAACTGGCTGCCACTGCGCGAGGCCGGAGCGGCAGCGCGCGTGCTACTGGTCGCTGCCGCTGCCCAGCAGTGGGGCGTGGCGACCGACAGTTGCAAAGCGGAGAAGGGGGAGGTGCTACACCCGGCCAGCGGACGCAAGCTCGGTTACGGCGAGTTGGTGGATGCCGCTGCCAAGTTGGCCTTGCCGGAGTCCATACCGCTTAAGGATCCCAAGGACTTCAAATTGATCGGTACACCGGCCAGGCGCACCGACTCGCCGAGCAAGGTCAACGGCACTGCAGTGTTTGGCATTGACCTACATCCGGAGGGCATGAAGGTGGCCGCAATCACCATCTGCCCGATAGTCGGCGGCACACTCGACGAGGTCGACGCGGCCCCGGCAATGGCGGTGCGTGGCGTGCGTGAGGTGATCCGTACGGATAATGCGGTCGCTGTTGTTGCCGATCACATGGGGGCTGCGCGGAAGGGCTTGGCGGCCTTGCAGATCAAGTGGAACCCCGGTGCTAACGGCCAGGTGTCGAGCGCGCAGATGCTGGAGGATATCCGCAAGGCTTCGGAGCAAAAAGGCGTCGAGGCTCGCAACGAGGGTAATGTCGAGGAGGCCTTGCAGAAGGCCGCGAAGAAAGTCGACGCGGTCTATCAGGTGCCGTTTCTCGCACATGCTTGCCTCGAGCCGGTGAACTGCACGGTACATGTGCGCAAGGACGCCTGCGATCTGTGGTTGGGTATTCAGGTTCCGACCCGCGCCAAGACGGCAGCCGCAGAGCTGACCGGTCTGCCCGAGGAGGCCGTGACGGTACACAATCATCTGATCGGCGGCGGTTTCGGGCGACGCTTGGAGGTCGACTTCGTGATCCATGCGGTGAAGATCGCCAAGCAGGTGGACTACCCCGTGAAGGTGATCTGGTCGCGCGAGGAAGACACGCGTCACAGCACCTTGCGTCCCTATCACTACAGCCACTTGAGTGCCGGACTGGACGAGAAGAATAGCCCTGTGGCCTGGACCCATAAGGTCACTGGCGGTTCGATCCTGGCGCGCTGGGCGCCGGCGGCTTTCGTCAATGGCCTCGATCGCGACGCCATCCGCGATGCCAGCGGGCCGTATGCCTTCCCCAACATCAATGTGCAGTATGTTCGCCATGAGCCACCGACGGGTATCACCCCGGCTTTCTGGCGCGGTGTAGGCCATACGCAGAACGCTTTTATGGTCGAGGGCTTCCTCGACGAGCTGGCTCACATCGCCCAGGCCGATCCCTTCGAGTACCGTTATCCCCTGCTGAAGGAGCACCCACGAGCGATCAAGGTGTTGCAGCAGTTGCGCGATGAGTCCAACTGGGACAGCCCATTGCCCCAGGGGCATGGCCGCGGTCTGGCACTGACTTACTGCTTCAGCACTTATGCAGCCCAGGTCGCCGAGGTCAGCGTAAGTCCCAATGGCGATGTGCGGGTACTCAAGGTCACCTCCGTGGTCGACTGCGGCATTCCAATCAACCCTGACAGCGTGGTGGCGCAGATCCAGGGCGGCACCATCTTCGGCCTCACTGCCGCGCTATTTGGCAATATCACCTTCAAGGATGGCCGGGTGGAGCAGGGGAACTTCGACACCTATCGCATGCTGCGGATCAACGAGGTCCCCGAGATCATCACCCACGTGGTGGAGAGCAGAGAGTCGCCGGGCGGTCTGGGTGAGGTATCGACGGTGACCATCGCCCCGGCGGTGGTCAATGCCATCTTCGCCGCCACTGGCAAGCGCTTGCGCAGTCTGCCGATCGACCCGCAGGCACTGCGCACGGCCTGACCGCGGACGGCCGCGGGCACGCAGGCTCGCGGCGCCGCCCTGGTGCGGGGCTCAACCGTGCAGCGCCGGCACGCTATCGTGGATCGGCGCCTCGCGTGCCATGAGCATGCCGCCGGCACGCCCGTTGAAGTGCGCGGTGATTTCCGCCAGCACCGACAGCGCCACGCTCTCCGGCGCGTCGCCGCCGATATCCAGGCCCATGGGGTAGTGCAAGCGCGCATAGGCGGGCAGGTGGCGGCTGATCGGCCCGATTTCGTCGAGCAGGCGCTCGGTACGACTGCGCGGCCCCAGCTGGCCGATATAGCTCGGCCGCAGGCGCAGCGCCCGTTCCAGCCAGTGGCGATCCTGACTGTAGCTATGCGACATGACCACCACCGCGGCGGACTCAAGCAGGGCGGCGAGGTCGTGATCCTGGTCGATGCCCAAGTGCAGCACCTGGTTGGCCTCGGGGAAGCGTTCGCGGCGCGCAAAGTGGCGGCGGGCGTCGATCACCGCGACCTGCCAGCCCTGTTGCCGAGCCAGGCTCACCAGCGGCTGGGCGTCGTGGCCAGCGCCGAAAACCACTAGCCGGCGCGGGGGCGTCAGGTACTCGAAGAGTATTTCGACTTCGCCACCTGCCAGACGATAACGCTGCAATGCCGGGCTTTGCCGCTGCCGGACGGACTGCAAGTCGGCTTCCAGCGCCCGGGTCAAAGCAGCCTGCTGCAGGGTTAGGTGCAACTTGCCGGTGGGGTCGAGCGCGGCGCGCTCGGCCAGGCGTACGCTGTCGTCGCTACTGGCGATCACCGTGGCCAGCACGGCGGGTGCGTCCGACGCTTGCACCTGGCGCAGCAGGGACAGCGGCAGTGGTGTTTGTCCTCCCCGCACCCGCTCCAGCAGGATATGCACGGTGCCGTTACAGCCCAGGCCGAAAGCGAGTTCCTCTTCCTCATCGGCCGCGTCGACCCCCACGCCGGTGCTGTAGGTACGGAGCACCGGTTCGCCGAGCTCGGTCAGCCACCAGGCTTTCTTGATCAGATCGCCTTCCAGGCAGCCGCCGCTCACCGTGCCGACGGCGCCGCCGATTTGCGGAATGAGCATTCGCGCGCCAGGGCGTCGATAGGCCGATCCCTCTACCTTGACCACGGTCGCCAGCACTGCTTGCTGCTGTGTGGCGTCCAGTTCGTCCAGCGCTCGCAACAATTGCACCGTCTCTCTCATGACAGCCTTTCCCGCTCGCTTGCCTGTGGTGCCGATTATTCACCAGGGCTCGCGCGGTATTGCCTGGCGAGCCTGCATGGCTCTTGAAGCATGGCTTAACAGTGGCAGGTCGCCAGGGCCGTTTCGCTTCAGTTTTTCTCAATCAAGTGGGGTTTTTATATCGTTTGTCGCACCCCCAGCAGGCTGCCGAACATAGCCTCATGGCGCCGTGGTCGCGGCTCCTGCAACTGGAGGTCGAACAATGAGAACGTCCCTGTGGAGCAGCGATGCTCCCGCGAGGCTGCTTGCTTCCTGCCACCGATCCACTGGCGAGATCGTCTTCCCGCCGGTTCCCGCCCATTCGCCGCTGGCCGATCAATACCAAGGCCTGCTGTTGGAGGGCGAAGGCACCCTGTACAGCTTCACCGTCATTCAGCCGAGCGCGAAAAGCGGCCTGCAGCCCTTCGCCCTGGGCTACCTGGACCTGGCCGGACCGGCGCGCCTGTTCGGTCGCATCAATGGCGCGCGGCGCCCGGCGATCGGCGACACCTGTCGCATCGTGCCCGATGACACCTACGGCTACGCATTCGAACTGGTGGAGGCTGCGCAATGACTCAGATGCACGTGATGGGCGGGGCCATGACCCGCTTCGGCAAGCATGTGGGCGTGAAGGCCCCGGAACTGGCCCAGCAGGCGATTCTCGCCGCCGTGGCCGATGCCGGCATCGCGCTCAAGGATATCCAGGCGATCTACTGCGCCAATGTGCTCGGCGGGATGATCCTCGGCCAGGTGATACTGCGCGACCTCGGTCTGGCCGGCATCCCGGTCTACAACGTCGAGAACGCCTGTGCCAGCGGCGCCACCGCCGTGCACCTGGCCAGGCATGCGCTGCTGGCCGAGCAGTACGACACCGTGCTGGTGTTCGGCATCGAGCAGCTCACCGCCCTGGGTGGCGGCACCATCCCGTTGCAGCGCAACGACGAGAAGACCGATCTCTACGCCGAAGCCGGCATGGTGCTGCCCGCCGTCTACGCCATGCGTGGCACGCGTTTCCTGCATGAACGCGGCGCCAAACCGGCCGATCTGGCTGCCGTGGCGGTGAAGAACCGCTTCCATGGTTCGCTCAACGCGTACGCCCAGCAGCGCACCGAGGTGACCCTGGAAGAAGTGCTGGCCTCGCGCATGATCGCCGACCCGCTGACCCTGCTGCAGTGCTGTCCCTCGCAGGTCGATGGCGCCGCCGCCCTGGTGCTGAGCAAGCGCCCCGGGCCGCATGCGAAGGACGTGCGCGTACTCGGCTCCATCGTGGTCTCCGGCCTGGCCGAAGGTCCGCGCGACGACATTCTCGACGCCGAGATCACTGCCCGTGCAGCGCGTCTGGCCTACGAGCAGGCCGGGGTCGAGCCCGATGACGTCGGCGTGGTCGAACTGCACGACGCCTTCACCATCGCCGAACTGCTTTATTACGAGGCCCTCGGCCTGGCCGCACCGGGCGAGGCGGTGGCCCTGCTGCACTCCGGCGCCACCCGCGTCGGTGGACGGGTGCCGGTCAATCCCAGCGGCGGCCTGCTGGCCAAGGGACACCCGCTGGGCGCCACCGGCGTGGCGCAGATGGTCGAGCTGATGTGGCAGCTGCAGGGTCGTGCCGGCGCACGCCAGGCCCATGCGCCGCGCATCGGCGTGGCCCAGTGCACCGGTGGCGGTATCGCCGGTGTCGATCACGCGGCCTCGTCCGTGCACGTGCTGGGGGTGTGAGATGAGCGAGAAGACCTTCCACAGTGGCCAGGTCGCCGCTGTCACCGGTGCCGCCCGCGGCATCGGCCTGGGCATCGCCAGCCGCCTGGCCGCGCAAGGCGTAACCGTCTACCTGCTGGACCGCGACGAGACGGCGCTGGCGTCTGCCGTCGCCCGCCTGCGTGACCTGAGCATGGAGGTGCATGGCCTGGCCCTCGACCTCACCGACGGCGAGGCGGTGGCGAAGGCCTTCGCGCAGATCGGCGAACGCCACGGTGCGCTGGATTTCCTGGTCAACAACGCCGGTGTGGTGCGCGACAAGCGCTTTCTGAAGATGACCGAGGAAGACTGGGACCTGGTGGTCGACAGCAACCTGCGCGCACAGTTTCTCTGCTGCAAGGCGGCGCTGCCGCTGATGCTGGAGCGCGGCTTCGGGCGCATCGTCAACCTGTCCTCGCGCGCCTGGCTGGGGGGCTTCGGCCAGGCCAACTATTCCGCCGCCAAGGGCGGGGTGGTCAGCCTGACCCGCAGTTTGGCCATCGAGTTCGCCGCCAAGGGCATCACGGTCAACGCCGTCGCACCGGGCATCGTGGACACGCCGTTGTTCCAGAACTTCGAGCCTGAAGTACAGGCGCGGTTGAAGGACACGGTACCGGTCAAGCGCATCGGCAACCCGGACGATATCGCCAACGCGGTGGAGTTCTTCCTCGCGCCGGCCAGTTCCTACGTCACCGGACAAACCCTCTACGTCTGCGGCGGGCGCAGCCTGTCGTCGGCCAGCGTGTGAGGAGGTCGCCATGTCCGTCCAACTGGAAATCCACGGCGCGGTTGCCCGCATCGTGCTCCATCGCCCCGAGGTGCTCAACGCACTGAACCTCGAAGCGCTGCACGAGTTGCGCGCGCACCTGGCCGAGGTGCGCGATCGCCGCGAGATTCGCACGGTGATCATCACCGGGGCCGGCGACAAGGCGTTCTGCGTCGGCGCGGACCTCAAGAGTACGCGCCAGTCGCCGGCCTCCTACGCCGAGGCGTTGTTTCTCGCCAACCAGCCGGCGGCCGACGCCGGCCTGTACATCCGCCTGATGGATCTCACCGACCTCGATCTGCGCAAGCCGCTGATCGCGGCGGTGAACGGCCATTGCCTGGGCGGCGGGCTGGAACTGGCGCTGCAGTGCAGCCTGCGCATCGCCTCGGACAATGCCAGCTTCGGCCTGCCGGAGGCGGTGGTCGGCTCGATTCCCGCGGTGTCCGGCCTGCACCGGCTACTCAAGGCGGTGCCCGCGGCGCATGCCATGCAGATGGCGCTCACCGGCCAGCGTATCGACGCGCGGCAGGCAGCGCTCATCGGCCTGGTTTCCGAGATCACGGACAGCCAGCTGGGCCTGCAAGAGCGCGCCTTTGCCCTGGCCGAGCGCATCGCCGCCGCCGCACCGCTGGCCGTGCAGGCGCTGCAGTCGCTCTCGGTGGAAACCGCACACCTGTCGGCTCGCGACGCCCAGCGTCTGACCGAGCTGTACTGGGGCGCCTTGCGCGACAGCGAGGATCGCCTGGAAGGGCGTGCCGCCTTCGCCGAAAAACGTACGCCGAACTATCGAGGGCGCTAGCCCCGGGAGGCCGCCATGCAATTGCACAATCCCTTTCTGCAGAGCCAGGGCGTCGAGCTGATTCACTGGGCGCCCGGCGAAGCCGAGTTCCACATGCCCATCGAGGCGCGCCACCTCAATCGCCAGGGCATGCTGCACGGCGGGCTGATCGCCACCCTGCTGGATGCGGCCTGCGGCTACGCCGGACTGCACACGGGGGAGGGCGAGGAGGAGCTGCACGGCGTGACCGTGATGCTGAACATCGCCTACCTCAACGCCGCACGCAGCGGCACGGTGATCGCTAGGGGGCGGGTCAATCGTCAGGGCCGCAGCCTGTACTTCGCCGAGGCCACGCTGAGTTCGGCGGACGGCGAGTTGCTGGCCACCGCCCAGGGCAGCTTCAAACGGGGAGGGCGCCGCCATGTTGCGTGACGCCCTGCAGGGCCTGACGGTGCTGGACTTCACCCAGATCGCCGCCGGCCCCACCTGCACCATGCTGCTGGCCGACATGGGCGCCCGGGTGATCAAGATCGAGCCGCCGGAAGGCGAGCTGGGACGCACCCTCGGCCCAGCCTGGGTCGGCGACGACAGTGCGCTGTACCACGGTTTCAACCGCGGCAAGCTGGGCGTTTGCCTGGACCTCAAGCACCCGGACAGCCAGGCCATAGTGCGGCGTATGGTGGCCGAGGCCGACGTGCTGATCGAAAGCATGCGCCCCGGGGTGATGGGGCGTCTTGGCCTGGGCTACCAGGCCTTGGCCGAGATCAACCCGGCGCTGGTCTACTGCTCCATCTCCGCCTATGGCCAGCAGGGGCCCTATGCCGACCGCGCCGGGGTCGACGGCATCCTCCAGGCCGACTCCGGGTTGATGAGCCTGATCGGTCTGCCCGGCTCGCCACCGTGCAAGGTACAGGCACCCGTGGTGGACGTGGTGACCGGTTATATGGCCTGCATGTCCATCCTGGCCAAGCTGCATGCACGTCAGCGCGACGGGCAGGGGGGGCACCTGGATGTCAGCCTGATGAATTCGGCGTTGGCCCTGCAGCAGTCCTCGATCACCAGCTACCTGCGCGACGGGCAGCGACCGACACCGATCGGCAGTGCCGCGCCCTATGCAGCGCCCAACGAGGCGTTCCAGACCGCCGATGGCTGGATCATGGTGGCCGCCTACAACGGCAACCGCTGGCAGCGATTGTGCGGAGTTCTCGGTCATGCCGAATGGGTGGGTGACCCTCGTTTCTCCAGTTCGGCGCAGCGGGTCAAGCATCGCCGCGAGATGCAGATGGCGCTCAATGCGGCGTTCGTCACCCAGCCAACCGCGCATTGGCTGCAGGTGCTGCGTGACGCCGACATCCTCTGCGCCAAGGTGGCCAGTTACGACGACTTGCTGGAGCATCCCCAGCTCGCCGAGAACGGTCTGCTGACCTGTGTCATGCATCCACGGCACGGTAGCCTGCGCACTCTCGGGTTCCCGGTGAACAGCGCCGAAGCGGCAGCTACGCCGTACCGGCCGGCGCCCGATCTCGGTGAGCATTCACGCGGCGTGCTGCGCAGCTATGCCTTTAGCGAGGACGAGATAGAGGCGTTGACCAATAGCGGCGCCGTGCGCGACAGGCAGACCGCTGCGAGTTCATGAGCAGGGAGCAGGGTACGAGGCCGCCCCGGTTTCCCGAGGCGGCCTCTTGCTGGTCAGGCCTCAGGCCGCGTTGCGCGTCTGGCGCGCCTGTTCCAGCAGCCACAGGCGGAAAGTAGCCATATCTTCGCTTTCCGGTCGGTGCTTGGGCGTCAGCAGGTAGTAGGTGTATGCGCCCATATCGACGCTATGCTCGAAGGGCCGCACCAGGGTGCCCTCGCGCAACTCCCTCTCCACCAGAAACAGTTGCGCCATGGCGATACCTTGGCCGCCGACGGCGGCGGCATAGGCCATCGACGAGCTCTGGTAGCTCATGCCGGCACGCGCATCGACCTGGCCGATCACGCCGGTCGCTTCCAGCCAGTGCGCCCAGTCGTCCGGGCGGGCCAGCGAATGCAGCATGCTGTATTCGGCCACGTCCGCCGGGCCGTGCAGGCCGGGGCCGGTATCGAGCAGGGTAGGGCTGCACACCGGCGCCAGCACGTTGTCGCTGAGCACGTAGCAGTTGCAGTTGGGCCAGTCGCCGGCGCCCAGGCGGATGGCGGCGTCGAGATCGTCCTTGTGGAAATCGACCGGATCGAGCGATGCCGTCAACAGCACCTCGATCTTCGGGTGCTCCTGGTGGAAGCTGGCCAGGCGTGGGATCAGCCACTGCATGGCAAAGGTGGTGTAGACGCGTACCTTGATCTGCCGGCGCTTGGGCGGGCGCTTGAGTTTGCGCGTAGCGCTGCGCAGCTCCTCGATGATGCGCGCCACGGCGTTGAAATACTGCTCGCCGGCGGGGGTGAGGCTGATCTGCCGGTGGCCACGGACGAACAGTGGCTGCTCCATGAACTCTTCCAGGCTGCGGATCTGTCGCGATACGGCGCCCGGGGTGACGTTCAACTCGTCGGCGGCGAGGGTGATGCTCAGGTGGCGGGCGACGGCTTCGAAGGCCCTGATGGCATTGAGAGGGGGCAGTCTGTCCTTCATTGAAATCTTCTTGTCGGTCGGCGGACGGCGCGAATCTTACTCTATATCTGATTGACAAAAACTCAAGCAAGAGGGGCTGTTTTATCGTTTGCCGCTTATGGCACGGCGTTCCTGGCATCCGCTCCCGGACGCCATCACAACCACAAGAGAGTGCCGCCCCATGAGTCATATCCACCTGATCGCCTGGCGCGATCTTCGCCGCATTTCACGCCATCCCCTGTGCCTGTGTTCCAGGACGCCGGGATGCCTGCCCACTGGTCGGACAGGCACGGAGCTTGCTGCTTTACTGCTTAATTAGGCTGCACTCCAAGAGGCCCCCTGGATGAACCGCAACGATCTGCGCCGCGTCGACCTGAACCTGCTGGTGATCTTCGAAACCCTGATGTTCGAGAAGAACCTGACCCGTGCAGCGGAGAAACTGTTTCTCGGCCAGCCGGCCGTCAGTGCGGCCCTGGCGCGGCTGCGCGACCTGTTCGACGACCCGTTGCTGGTGCGCAATGGCCGTACCTTCGAACCCACGGCACGAGCCTTGGCGATCCTCAGGGAGCTGCAGCCGGCGATGGACACCATTTCCTGCGCCGTCAGTCGTGCCCGAGAGTTCAACCCGGCGAACAACCGCGACACCTTTCGCATCGGCCTGTCGGACGACGCCGAGTTCGGTTTGTTTCCGGCATTGCTCAACCAGATCCGCGAGGAAGCGCCGGAAGTGGTGATAGTGGTGCGGCGAGTCAATTTCCTGCTGATGTCGCCGATGCTGGCCTCGGGTGAAATTTCCGTCGGCGTCAGCTACACCACTGACCTATCGGCCAACGCCAAGCGTCGCAAGCTGCGCGAACTCAAGGTCAAGGTTCTGCGCGGCGATGATCGCCCCGGGCCGCTGACCCTGGACGAATACTGCTCGCGCCCGCATGCGCTGGTGTCGTTTTCCGGCGATCTGAGCGGCAATCTGGATAACGACCTGGCCAAGCTGGGCCGCACGCGTCGGGTGGTGCTGGCGGTGCCGCAGTTCAGCGGATTGCGCTCGATCCTCGCTGGCACCGAGTTGCTCGCCTCGGTGCCGGATTATGCGGCGGCGGCCTTGATCGAAGGCACCAGCCTGCGCGCCGACGATCCGCCGTTCCCGATCGTCACCTCCGATCTCGCCATGGTCTGGAGCGGGGTGACCGACAACGACCCCGCCGAGCGCTGGTTGCGAAGCAAGATCGTCGAGCACATGGCCGCGCCCGACCTCTAGCAGTTGCCGGCCGGGCGTGCCTGGCCCTCCGTCAGGTACACGCACAGATCGGTCAGCGGTGGCATGGCGGGAATCTCGAAGTACATCTGCACCAGCCAGCCGCGGTGGTAGGTGGCGTGATTCACCACATGCAGCAGCATGGCGCCGGCCGTCATGCTGCCTCGATTGCCTGAGACAAAGGCGAAATCGATGACCTCGTCCAACGAGCTTTCGCTCAACTGCGCGCTCCAGTCGACGTACCAGTCGTCGACCTCTCGCTGCGCCTGGCACAGCTCGGCAAGGGCTGGGTAGGGCATGGCCTGGCGTGAAGTGAAGCCGTGATCGCGATGCTGCAGGTGGGCCTGCCAGATGCGGTCGACCACGTACATATGGTTGAGCACGCCGATCATGCTCTTGATAGGGCCGGCGCGCTCCCGGGAAAGCTCCTCCGCGGGCAGTTCGCCCAGGCTGTCGAAAAAGAGCTGGTCGGCCCAGCGCTTGTACTGGCTGAGCATGCTGGCTGTGGCGACGTTGATCATTGGTTGCCCTCCCAGGGGCGCAACGGTAGGTGTCCTTCGGTTGGTAGCTCCAGGCAGGTTTGGCAAGTGACTACTGGGTATAGACCAAATGCCGCTCAAGATCGACGCCTGCTCCTTCGGGAACGCAAACGCCCCGCGCGGAGGAGTTCGTCGCGGGGCGTTAGGGGCCTAGCTCCGCCTAGAGGCGGATGATCACCGACTTCAGCTGGGTGTAGTGGGAGAGGGCGTCGATGCCCTGTTCGCGGCCGTAGCCGCTCTGCTTGAAGCCGCCGCAGGGCGTCTGCACGAAGCCGCCGCTGTACTCGTTGACCACGATGCGCCCGGCCTCCAGGCCGGCAGCGACGCGGTGTACGCGGCCGATGTCGCGGCTCCAGATGCCCGCGCCCAGGCCGAACTCGCTGTCGTTGGCGATGCGCAGGGCATCGGCTTCGTCCTTGAACGGGATCACGCAGAGAATGGGGCCGAAGATCTCCTCCTTGGCCAGGGTCATGTGGTTGTGCACCCCGGCGTAGACGGTGGGTTCGATGTACCAGCCGCCGCCAAGATGCTCGCCACTGGCCACCTTGCCGCCGATGACGGGTTTCAGGCCTTCACGCTCGGCGACCTCGAAGTAGCTCTGCACCTTTTCGAACTGGGCGCGGGTGGTGATGGGGCCGGAGGTGGCATCGAACTGCGGGCCGACCCGCAGCGCGGCGACCTCGGCGACGAGCTTGTCGAGAAAACGTTCGTGGATATTCTCCTGCACCAGCAGGCGCGTACCGGCGCAGCACCATTGCCCACTGTTCCAGGTAAAGGCGCGGGTGGCCCCCTTGGCGGCAGCGTCCAGATCTGCGTCGTCGAACACTATGTTGGCCGATTTACCGCCCAGTTCCAGGGTCAGCGGCAGGATGCGCTCGGCGGCGATACGGCCCAGTTCCTGGCCGGCGCTGATGCCTCCGGTGAAGGAGATCTTGCGCATCAGCGGGTGACGGGCCATCTGCGGACCGAGCACGCTGCCCTTGCCGACGATCACATTGAACACGCCGGCAGGCAGGCCGGCTTCCTCGACGGCGATACGGGCCAGTTCCACCAGCGAGGCAGAGGTGTGCTCGGAAGGTTTGGCCACCACCGTGTTGCCGGTCGCCAGGGCCGGTGCGATGGCCCGTGCCGCCTGATGCAGCGGGGCGTTCCAGGGCAGGATGACGCCAATCACGCCGAAGGGGTCGCGGCGGGTGTAGACATGATAATTCGGCCCCTGGTTGATGACCTCGCCATCCATCACGTTGACCAGGCCGGCATAGAACTCGAAATACTGCGCGGTGAGATCCATCAGGGCAGCCATCTCGCCGCCGGGTTTGCCGGTTTCGGCACTTTCCAGAGCACCGAGGCGGCCTTCACTGCGGCGGACGATGCGGGCCAGTTCCAGCAGCACGCGGCCGCGCTCGGAGGGGCGCATGTCGCGCCAGGCAGGCAGTGCCTGATGGGCGTTGTCGATGGCGAAGTCCATGTCCTGCGGGCCACTGTTGGCCACTTCGCCCATCTTCTCGGCGGTGCGCGGGTCGAGCTTGTCGACGTAGAGTCCGCTGCCCGGCTGCACCGAGCGGCCACCGATGTAACTGTCCACTTTCAACATCTTCGAGTCTCCTCGTTCATTTCCGGGCCCCTTGATCGGGTGGGCCTCTTGTTGATCGATGCACTGCGCATGCTCGGCAGGTTGGTGGCTGCAGCAGGCCCGTTCAACGGAGATTTCGGCTGTCGTCAGTTGAGAAAATATCACTCGGAAAGGCGCGGCGATGCCCGGGCCCGCCTCCCGCGTCATTCGCGCTGCGGGGGCGATTGGGTTGACTTGCAGTCAACCGAAAGACGCGGAAATCTCGCTTCACCGGCCCCAGCCCCGGTGCCATCGTTCGTGGCAACGACAACAAAAAGACATGCTCACAGGAGCCATGCCATGAACAATGACAATAGTGCGGTATACAACCTCATGCCTGACGCCAGTTCGCCTGCAAGCGCCGACACCCAGGGGCGCAAGCTCAACAAGACCGAGCGCAAGGCGATAGTCGCGGCGACGCTCGGCACTATCGTCGAGTACACCGACTGGGTGATCTACGCGACCTTCTCCTCGATTCTCGCCAAGCAGTTTTTCCCCGCGGGCAATAGCCTCACGGCGCTGTTGTCGGTGCTTGCCGTATTCGCCGTAGGTTTTCTCATGCGCCCAATCGGCGGTGCGGTGCTCGGCGTGTTTGCCGACCGCTACGGGCGCAAGAAGGGCCTGACGCTATCGATCCTGCTGATGTCGGTGGCCTCGCTGGTAATTGGCATCTGTCCCAACTACGAGAGCATCGGCATTGCCGCACCGATCATCCTGGTGCTGGCTCGCCTGACTCAGGGCTTTTCGGCCGGTGGTGAGTTCGGCTCGGCCTCGGCCTTTCTGATCGAATCGGCACCGTCCAATCGCCGTGCCTTCGCCGGCTCCTGGCAATGGTTCGCGATCAACGCCGGCACCCTGGTGTCCTTTCTGCTCGGTTTCGTGCTCGCCTCGGTGGGTAGCGACACCGCCCTGGAGGACTGGGGCTGGCGGGTGGCCTTCATCATCGCCGCGGCGATGGGCATGCTGACCCTGTGGATTCGCTTGTCGGTGCGTGAAACCGAGGTGTTCAACTCGCGCGTGGTGCAGAAGGCCGAGGATAAGCGGCCGATTCGTGAAATTTTCACCAAGCATCGCAAGGATGTGGCGCGGGTAATCGGCGTAGCCATGGCCGGCAACCTGCTCAACTATGTGTGGATGGTCAGTTATCCGTCGCAGGTGCATCTGCTGACTGGCATGTCGATTCGCGAGACGCTGCTGGCCGGGGCCATCGCGGTGGGCGTGTCGTTACTGTTGATGCCCTTGGCCGGCATGCTGGCCGACCGTGTCGGCCGGCGCCCGGTGCTGATCGCCTTCGCCGCCTGCGCCGCGCTGTGGGCCTGGCCGAGCTTCGCGCTGCTGCATGAGGGCATCAGCCTGGTGGAGGTGGCGCTGCTGCAGACCGTGTCGATGATTATCCTCACCGGTTTCGGTGCAGCCTCGGCGGTGACCATGGCCGAGCAGTTTCCGGCCGAGGTGCGTGTTACCGGCATCGCGCTGCCTTATGCGCTTTCGGTGACCCTGTTCGGCGGCACCTCGCCGTACATCATGACCGCCATGGCAGGCTGGGGGTACGGCCACCTGTTCTGGATCTACCTGGTGGCCGTGAGCCTGGTCAGCTTGCTGGTATACGTCCGCATGCCGGAGATGAAAGGTCAGCCACTGCGTTGAAGCTTCGGAGCGCCCAGGCCGCCTCTCGGGGCGGCCCTGGCGAAATCTCGCCAGGGCCAGCGAGCAGCGTCAGGGAGCACACCTTGTAGCCCAGCTGATCAATGAGCCAATTCGTAAGTAGCGCTTCAAAACCTCTGCAGCCTTGCACGTCTTGTCCAATCCTCGGCTGCCATCGACCATGCGCCGACCCCGAGGCGCTAGCCGCGGGAAGCAACGAGTAACCCCAACCGCCAAAACTCGCCTCAGGAGGTAACCCGTGATGGATGCCTACGCCAGCCCCATAGCCTACCGCCAGGTGCTCGGTTTCGTGGCCGGCTTGTGGCTGCGTCGTCGTGGATACTTCTTCCTCGGGTTGACCCTGACGCTGGCGGCGACCGGATTCGACCTGCTGCTGCCCTGGGCGTCGGCACGACTGATCGAAAGCGTCGCCGAGAGCGCCGATCAGGCGGTCGTGTGGCAGAGCTGGGCGTTGCTGCTGGCGGCGTTCGCCGGTTTCGCCATCAGTCGCAACCTGGCCCATCGCCTGTGGATTCCGCTGGCCGCGCGCAACATGCAGGCGGTTCTGTTGCAGGGCTTTGAACACGTGCTCGCCGCGCCTGCCGACTGGCACGCGAACCAGGCTACCGGCGAAACCGTGCGGCGCCTGCGCCGAGCGATGGAGGGGTATGACGCAGTCACCGACGCCGCCACCATCCACCTTGGCCCGGCACTGGTTGTGCTACTCGGGTTGATCCTGATGATCGGCTGGCGCGAGCCGTTGGCTGGGGTGCTCGCGTTGCTGGTGGCGCTTGCCTTCATCGCCAGCAACCTGCTGGTGGGTATGCACTGGATTCGCCCGGCCAGCCTGCAGGCCAATGCCAGCGACAGTCAGCTCAGCGGCATCGTGGCCGACGTGCTGGCGGCATCGGTGACGATCAAGGGTTTTACCGCCGAAGGGCGTGAGCAGGGTCATATGGCACAAGTCGCCCATGTCTGGGGGGCTTCCTCAGCCATGGCCTGGCGCCGCTTCGTCGACCTCGGACTGGTCCAGAACCTGTTGCTACTGCTGCTGCTCACCGGTTTGAGCGGCGTGGCGCTGTACACCTGGATGCTTGGGAACACCGGCGCCGGCGACGTAGCCTTCGCCGTGACCTCCTTCCTCCTCATGGCGGGTTATCTGCGTGGTTTCGGCGAAAACCTGCGGGTGGCGCAGAAGGGCCTGGAGGATGCGGCCGATGCGCTGATGCTGACGGCGTTGCCGCGCGAGGAAACAGCTGAGCAGGTGGTCGAGGACAGGCCCTGGCGTGGCGAGGTGGTATTCGAAGGGGTGAGCTTCGCCTACCCGTCCACCACCGTGCCTGTTCTCGATGGTCTGGACCTGCGCGTCAGGCCTGGGGAAACGCTCGCCATCGCCGGTCCCAGTGGCTCCGGCAAGTCCACCCTATCCCGGCTGTTGCAGCGCTTCTACAGCCCGGATAGGGGGCGCATTCTGCTGGACGGACGGGATATCGCAGCATTGCCCCTGGTTGCGCTGCGCCAGCATGTTGCAGTGGTGACTCAGGAGCCAATGCTGCTGAATCGCTCGATCCGCGAAAACATCCTGTACTCGCGGCCGGGCGCCAGCCAGGAAGAGATGATCGCCGCCGCCAAGGCAGCCTGTGCGCACGATTTCATCATGCAGTTGCCGCATGGCTACGACACCCAGGTCGGTGCCTATGGTGCGCGCCTGTCCGGTGGTCAGCGCCAGCGCCTGGCCCTGACGCGCGCGTTGCTGGTGGATGCGCCGCTGCTGGTGCTGGACGAGGCGACCTCGGCGCTCGATCCGCAGACCGAGGCCCAGGTGCTGGCGAATCTCGCCACCTTGCGCCCGCAGCAGACCCGTATCGTCATCGCCCATCGTCCTGCGGTGATACTGGCGGCGGACCGGGTGGTGCGGATGGCGGCGGGCAAGGTCAGCGAGAGCACCGCCATCTGAGCGGCGCCACCTCAGAGAACCAGCGGGACTTCGGCGACCTGTGCCAGGCTTTCGCGCTCGTTGCGCAGAAAATCGATCAAGGCGCGCAGTTTGGCGGGGACTCGGCGTCGGTCCGGATAGTAAAGGTGCAGGGCAGGGCAGGTCGGGCTCCAATCCTCCAGCAGGCGCACCAGTTGCCCCTGCTCAATGAAGGGTTCGATATAGCCATTGATCATGTAGGCGATGCCGAGTCCGTCCAATGCCGCTCGTACCAGAATCTCCGAGTCATTGAGGATCAACCGGCCCTTGGGCGGTAGGTCATACTTTTCATCGCCACGGGAAAAGCTCCAGCGCTCGATTTGCCCGCTGGTGGTATGGCGATAGCCGATGCAGTTGTGCGCCAGCAATTGCTGTGGATGAGTCGGCACCCCGTGCTGTGCCAGATAGCTCGGCGACGCGATGATCTGAGCCTGCAGCGGCGGCCCGACCGCGATTGCCACCATATCCTTCTCGACTGCCTCGCCAAAGCGGATACCGGCATCGAAACCCTGACTGACGATATCAACCAGCAGGTTTTCCACGCGTATCTCCAGGTTGATCTCCGGATAGGCAGCCATGAAGCGACTTAGCACTGGCTGCAGAACGATCAGATGCGCTGCTCGCGGGACGTTGATTCTCAACAGGCCTGAAGGATGATCGGCTTCGCGCCCCAGTTCGCGGGACGCCGAGGTCAGTAGCTCAAGGGCTGGCTGCACCCGCTCCAGGTAGCGTTCCCCGATCTCGGTGAGGCTGACACTGCGGGTGGTGCGGTTGAACAGCACCAGGCCTAGACGTTGCTCGAGGTTACGGATGCTCTGGCTAACCGCCGAAGGCGACACCCCCAGTCTCACCGCGGCGGCGGAGAAGCCCTTCTCCTCGGCAACGGCAATGAAAGTCAGCAGTCCGTCTAAATGGTCTTGACGCATAGACCGCTCCGGCATCGGTGGGGGCCGAATGTACGACATTGCCAGCGCGCCGATTATGCAGATGGGCTTCAAGGGGCATGCAGCGGGGCCCCGGTTGAATTACACCTACCATACTAGTAGATGTAACGGATAAAGGTATTTGCCAGGCGGCAATGCTCAACGCTCAGGGCGGGCGTTTCGGGCGAACTCAATGAAGGCCTTGAGCGCCGCGGGGACGTGGCGGCGGCTTGGATAGTACAGGTGCAACCCTGGGTAATAGGGGCACCAGTCTTCCAGTACCTGAACCAAGCTGCCATTGGCCAAGTGCTCGCTGACCATGTCCTCGAACACGTAGGCCAGGCCAACGCCCTGCAATGCAGGCCCGACCATCAGGGCGACGTCGCCCAGTATGAGAGGGCCTTCTACATCGATTTCCAGTTCGATACCGCCTCGGGCGAACTCCCAGCGATAGAAGGCGCCGCTCGGAAAGCGATGGCGGATGCAGGGCAGGCCGTGCAGATCCTGCGGCTGTTGTGGCGCCTGATGACGCTGGAAGAACTCCGGCGACGCCACCACCACCGAGCGCATGTAGGGCCCGATGGACAAGGACACCATGTCCGCCTCCAGGCGTTCGCCAAAGCGCACGCCCGCGTCGAAGCCGGCAGACACGACGTCCACCAGGGCATCGTCGGTCACGATGTCCAGGCGCACGTCCGGGTAGGCCTCGAGAAAGCGGCTGGCCAGTGGCAGCAGAACCAGTTGTGCGGCAGGTCGGCCGGCGGTGATGCGGAGGTTACCCGACGGTTTGTCGCGAAAGCTGTTGAGGTCTTCGAGGGCGTCGTCGATATCGCGAAAAGCTGGTTTGACCCGGTTGTAGAGGCGCTCGCCAGCTTCGGTCAGTGCCACGCTGCGGGTGGTGCGATTGAACAGGCGGACCCCCAGACGAGTTTCCAGGGCCCGCAACGCATGGCTCAGTGCCGACGCAGAGAGCCCGAGCTCTACCGCCGCGCGGCTGAAGCTGAGGTGCTGGGCGATGCTCAGGAAGATCGACAGATCTGCGGCGGATACCGGCTTCATATGTGAATCCTGCTCACAAAGTTATGTGAATTTCTTGGGATTATCACATCAGTAGTTGGATTTTAGAGTGGCGTCAACTCATCGAGAAGGCCCGGCAATGGTGCAGGGTCACTGACAGGAGGAGTTGATATGCGTACTTGGTTCATTACTGGAGCTTCCCGTGGTTTTGGCACGCTGATCGCAGAACATGCTCTGCGTGCCGGTGATGCCGTGATTGCCACCGCTCGCAAGCCTGAAGATGTCGTGGCCCGCCTTGGCAGCCATCCCAACCTGCTGGCCGTGCGTCTGGACGTGACCAGCGAGGCCGAGGCCCATCAGGCCGTCGCCGAAGGCGTCAAGCACTTCGGTCGTATCGATGTGCTGGTCAACAACGCCGGCTTCGGCGTACTTGGTGCGGTAGAGGAAACCAGCGCCAACGAAACCGAGCGCCTGTTCGCCACCAACGTGTTCGGTGTGCTCAACGTGATCCGCGCAGTGCTGCCGCACATGCGTCGCCAGCGCTCCGGCCACATCATCAACATTTCCTCCATCGGCGGGTACCAGGCCTACATGGGGTGGGGGGTCTACGGCTCCACCAAGTTCGCGGTGGAAGGCATCACCGAGGCACTGCATCAGGAAGTCGCGCCGCTGGGCATCCACGCCACTGTGGTCGAACCCGGCTTTTTCCGTACCGACTTCCTCGACGAGCAGTCGCTGGTGAAGACCGCGCTGGAACTGCCGGATTACGACGAAACCGTGGGCGCCATGCGCCGCTTCGCCAAAGATGCCAATCATGCGCAGCCGGGCAATCCGGTGAAGTTCGCCGAGGCCATTCTGGCTCTGGTCAATGCGCCGAAACCACCGCAGCGCCTGCCCTTGGGCAGCGACACCGTGGCGCGCATTGAGGAAAAGAACCACTTCGTCGCCAGCGAGCTGGCCGAGTGGAGAGGCCTGGCCCTGTCCACCGACTTCCAGGCCTGAAGCAATCGTCCAACCTTGTAGAGGAAAGACTCATGAAAGCCATCCTGTTCTCTGTACTCGGCGTGCTGATGACCACTCAGGCCATGGCCACCGATCAGCCGACCGCGCAGTCGTCCGACGCAGTCATCGATTACCACTACGGCATGCACCTGGATATCGCTCGGGTGGTGTCGCATAGCGAAATCCCGAATGTGTGTCATGCGGTGCCTGTGGAAATGACCTACGAGGATTCCAATGGTCAGCAGCACAGGATTCGCTATCAAGTAATGGGCAACGGCTGCCTGGGCGGCTAAGCCTCCCTCCTGCAACAGTCTCAGAAACCGGGCTTGCCCCGGTTTCTGTTTTTTCGCTCATTGGAATTGATCCGCGCTCAGGTTGAACGCGCCTTCGATATGCTCTTCGCGAAACTCGGAGTCGCTACGAACGTCCAGCAGGGTTACGCCTTCGGCAATCCGTGCTCGCGCTTGCCGCGGGCTGATCTGCAGTCGTCGACGGCGTAGCCTGCGCCGCGCGGCGCAGGAAGTCTTCGTCATGTTCGGCCATGGGGGACCTCTCAATAGGGTTTGTCGCCCAGGATGGTCGCGCGATGCATCACCCTGCGTTGGGGGCGGTAGTCGTCGACGGCGTAGTGCTGGGTGATGCGGTTGTCCCAGAAGGCCACGTCGTTTTCCTGCCAGCGCCAGCGGATGGTGAATTCCGGGCGCGTGGCGTGGGCGAAGAGAAAGCGCAGCAGGGCAGCGCTTTCGGCGGCTTCCAGTTCGTTGATGCGGTTGGTGAAGCCGTCGTTGACGAACAGGCCCTTGCGTCCGGTAACCGGGTGGGTGCGCACCACCGGGTGCACCACGGGCGGGTGGGTGCGCTGCACCTCGTGGTAATGCGCCAGGGCCTCGGGGGTGTTGCCGAAGCGCTCCAGGGGGAAGGAGCGGGTGAAGTCGTGGGTGGCGGTGAGGCCGTCGAGCAACCGCTTTAGCGGCTCTGACAGGGCGTCATAGGCCGCGCTGCTGCTGGCCCACAGGGTGTCGCCGCCATAGGCCGGCAGGTGCTTGGCAGCGAGTATCGCGCCGAGGGCCGGGGTTTGCAGAAAGCTGACGTCGGTGTGCCAGATGGCGTTGTCACGCACGTCGGTCACGGCGGTGTCGAGCACGAGGATTTCGGGCTGCTCGGGCACGTTGGGGTAGAGCGAGTGGATGTGCAGGTCGCCGAACTGGGCGGCGAGGGCGGCCTGCTGTTGCGGCTCGATGGGCTGCTCGCGAAAGAACAGCACCTGGTGCTGGAGCAGGGCGTCTTCGACTTGCTGGCGCAGGCTGGTGGTGAGGGGCTGACGCAGGTCGATGCCGCTGACCTGGGCGCCGAGTGCCGGGCTGAGCGGGGTGATGTGCAGGGTCATGTCGGGTTCTCGCTCAATGTGCCTGAGAAAGCTCGCCGCTCAAGCGCCTTCTCACAGGTGTGCGCGGTCGAGCAGGAGAGGGCGCCGTGCGTACCGACAGACCGCAAAGCCACGATGGGTGAGGTGCCGGTGGTGACTACAGCGAACGATCTAGCAGGAACTTGCTGAGGAACTGGCGCGTACGTTCGTGCTGGGGCGCGGTGAACAGGGTCTTGGCCGGGCCCTGTTCGACGATCCGACCCTGGTCGATGAAGATCGCCCGGTCCGCCACGTCACGGGCGAAGGCCATTTCGTGGGTGACGATGACCATGGTGCGTTTTTCCTCGGCGAGGTCGCGGATGGTGGTCAGTACTTCGCCCACCAGTTCCGGGTCGAGGGCGGAGGTGGGCTCGTCGAATAGAATCACCTGCGGGCGCATGGCCAGGGCGCGAGCGATGGCCACGCGCTGTTGCTGGCCGCCAGAGAGGCGCTTGGGGTAGGCGTCTTCCTTGCCGCTCAGACCCACCTTGGCGAGCAGAGCCCGAGCATGGGACAGTGCCTCTTCGCGCGACTCCTTCTTCACCTGCACCGGGCCTTCGATGACGTTTTCCAGCGCGGTGCGGTGGGGGAACAGGTTGAAGTTCTGGAACACGAAGCCGGCCTGCTGGCGCAACTGGCGGATCAGCTTCTGTTGGCTCTTTAGCGGCTTATCCGCATCGATATGGATGTCGCCAATGGTGATCTGGCCGCCGCTGGGCTGCTCCAAGAGGTTGAGGCAGCGCAGCAGGGTGGTCTTGCCCGAGCCGCTGGGGCCGATGATGGCGACCACCTCGCCAGCTGCCACATCCAAGTCGATGCCCTTGAGTACTTCGTTGCTACCGAAGGCTTTTCGCAGATTGCGCACGGAAATCATCAGCTGTCCTGCTCGTGCCGGTTGACCCTGGCCTCTAGACGCGCCTGGAAGTGCGCGAGGATGCTCGCCAGCACCCAATAGATGAGCGCGGCTGCCAAGTACATGGTGAAAATCTCGAAGGTGCGTGCGGTGATCAGCTGCGCCTGGCGGAACAGCTCCGGCACCTGGATGGTGGCGGCCAGGGCGGTGTCCTTGACCAGCGAAATGAAGCTATTGCCTAAAGGCGGCAAAGCCGTGCGCGCCGCCTGCGGCAGAATCGCCCGGTACAACGTTTGCGCCTTGCTCATGCCGATGCTGGCGGCCGCTTCCCACTGCCCCCGATCAATGGAGGCGATGGCGGCGCGGAGAATTTCCGAGGTGTAGGCAGCCATGTTCAGCGAGAAGCCGATCAGCGCAGCCGGCAGGGGATCGAGCTGGATGCCCAACTGCGGCAGGCCGTAGTAGATCAAAAACAGTTGCACCAGCAGGGGCGTGCCGCGGAAGAAGGACACGTACAGCCGCGAGAACCAGCGCAAGGGGGCTACGGCATACAGGCGCAGCAGGGCCAGGACGAAGCCCAGCAGCAGGCCGAAGAACATGCCGCCCAGGCTGAGTACCACGGTGTAGTAGGCGCCCTTGAGCAGAAAGGGCGCGGACTCCAGAGCCAGCTGCAGGGCGGACTCGATCATCGGGTGACGTCAGCCTTGAACCATTTCTCGGAAAGTTGCTTGAGGGTGCCGTCGGCACTCAGCTTGGCCAGCGCCTGGTCGATGGCAGCGAGCAGGGCGGGGTTGCCCTTGCGCAGGGCGATACCGGCCTCCTGGCGGGAGAAGGCGTCGCCGGCCACGGCCAGACGGCCACCGGTTTTCTCCACCATCTCGAAGGCGGCAAGGCGATCGACCAGGATTACGTCGATGCGCCCGACGTTGAGATCCTGGAACTTGGTCGGATCGTCATCGTAGGTGCGGATGTCGGCCTGCGGCACGTTGTCCTTGAGCCACTGTTCATAGTTGGTGCCGAGGCCTACGCCGACTTTCTTGCCGGCCAGATCCTGGGCGTTCTTGATGCTGTCGCCATCGGCTTTGCGGGTCAGCGCCTGGATACCTGAGACGGTGTAGGGCGTGGAGAAATCGTACTTCTTCTTGCGCTCGTCGGAGATGGTCACCTGGTTGATCACCACGTCCAGGCGCTTGGATTCCAGTGCGGCGAGGATGCCGTCCCATTTGGTCGGCTGGAACTCGGCCTTGACGCCCAGCTCCTTGGCCAGCGCTTCGGCCAGCTCCACTTCGAAGCCGGTCAGCTTGCCGTTCTCGTCCTGGTAGTTGAAGGGCGGGTAGGTGCCCTCCAAGCCGACCTTGATGGCGCCACGGGCCTTGATGTCATCGAGCAGGTCGGCGGCGAAACTCGGGGCGCTGATGCTGGCGCCCAACACGAGGGCCAGGCTGCCGAAGAGGAAATGGCGACGCAGGGTGGAAAGTTTCATGGTGACCTCATGCATATGGAAAGGTGGCGCCACTCTAGGGGGAAATCCTTATGCACATAAATAATTAAAAATTATTTATGTATTCATTTTTGTTTGTATGCGAAGAGAGCTGGCGAGCCGCCTGTGTGCAGGAACAGCAACGGCCCAACGCCAGGGAAAGCGCCTCGCTTGAGCCCGTCGAGCAAACCAGCGAAGGCTTTGCCAGTGTAGACAGGGTCGAGCAATATCGCTTCCAGGCCCGCCAGCAAGCGGATCGCCGCCAGGCCGCCGGCATTCGCTTCGCCGTAGCGCGGGGCGAAGTAGTTGTCCCACAGCTCCAGTTTCAGCCCTTCTGGCACATCTACGGCCAGCAGCTCAGCCGTACGTTGCAGCAGGTTTTCCACCTTGGGGCGTTGGGCTGCTTCGCTGCGCGAGACAGTGACGCCGATCACGCGTGTGCTCGGGCGCGCACTTTCCAGCGCCAGGGCCAGCCCGGCATGGGTGCCGGCACTGCCGGACGCCAGCACCACAGCAGCAAAATCCTGGCCACTGGCGGCGATCTGCTCGGCCAGTTCCAACCCGCCGCGCACGTAACCGAGCGCGCCCAGGGCATTGGAGCCGCCGATGGGCACCAGGTATGGAAGGCGCCCGGCTGCGCTGAGGCGCTGGCAGGCGCCCTCCAGCAGCTGGTCGGCGTTGTCCAGGCTGGCGACGTTCTCCACCTCGGCGCCGAACAGATCCAGTAGCAGGCGATTGCCGTTGCCCAGGTAGTCATCGCTCTGGCTGTCGATGGGGTTTTCCAGCAGAGCTAGGCAGCCCAGGCCTAATTGCGCAGAGACGGCGGCGGTTTGCCGTACATGGTTGGACTGGATTGCACCGGCAGTGACGAGCACATCGGCACCCTTGGCCTGCGCATCGGCGGCGAGATACTCCAGCTTGCGCGCCTTGTTGCCGCCGAGCGCCAGCGGGGTAAGGTCATCGCGCTTGATCCAGATATCTCGACCCAGGTGTTGCGACAGGCGTGGCAGGCGTTGCAGGGGGGTGGCCTGGGGAACGAGTTCCAGACGGGGAAAACGGGCGAGGGCGGCAGTGAGCATGGGAGCCTCCAGCAGATTGAAGGCTGTCTACTCTAGGTGGGTGATGGCGATGCTCACAAGCAAAAGTGAGTGGTTGTTTTGGGTATAAGAAAATAATTAAAAATTATTTTATGGAATAAAAATTTCTTCGTACTGTCGCGCTCAGCCCGTCACATCCGCCGGGCGCATGCCAATCGCGCCGGACTGCCGATCCAGCCGGTGCCACAGACCGAGGACAAGGAACTATCCCGGTGCCGCACGCCGAAATCCTCGAACTGATTAAGCCCGACCTGGCGCCGAGCGACATCTGCGTGCAAGCCATCAACGCCCAGGGCTATGGCGTACAACTGATCTTCAGCGATGGCCACGACCGCGGCATCTATCCCTGGGACTACCTGTGTGGGCTGACATCCTGAGGCTGGTGATGGCGAGAGAGAGAGCACTGAGAATCTGCTTAAAATCGTGAGCAGATCTGCTCAGAGGTTTTAACCCTAGGCTTCGCATAATGTATATTATGTTAAATCACGTGCCATTTCAGATATGTGCATGAATGTACCAGCCCCCGATTCGTTAGCCCCCTCTCAAGACCTCTGGCGAAGGACGTGTCGATGTTGCGTTCACCTCGAGCGCGACGGCTTCTTTATCGAGCCACGCCTACGCTCTGCAGGCATTCGATAAAGCCCGCCATGGCCGCCGAGCGGCTGATCCTGGGATACAGGGCGCCGATTTCGCGGTGGATCGGCGCTGGGCCAAGCTCTATGGCGCGAACGCTCCCCGGTAGCGGCAGGATGGTTTCCGTAAGCGGCACCACCGCCACACCGAGGCCATTCTCGACCATCGACAGCATGGCCTGGATATCATCGACCTCTATCCATTCCTGCAGTGCTATCGAGTGATCGCGCAGGTACCGCTCCACCTGTCGTCCGCCAAATGAGGATCGGTTGTAACGAATAAAGGGCTGCTCGCGAATCACTGAGCGCCAGTCTTCGCCAGGCACATTGCCTGCTGCCAGCAGGACATAGTTCTCGCATGCCAGCGGCGTCCATTCCAGTTCCCGTGGCGGTTCGAATGCCGGGCGGATGAGGATGGCCAGATCGAGCTCCCCTGCTTCTACTCGATCCATCAGTTGCAGGGAAACGCCTGGCGACAGATTCACTCGACAGTTGGCAAAGCGCTGGCGAAACGGCACCAACGCGCGCGTCAGGAGGGTCGCCTGCACCGAGGCAATCGCGCCGATCTCCAACGGCCGGGCCCACTCCTCGTCCTGGTTCGGCTCGCCCAATGCATCGAAACCGGCGACCAGCGCCTCGGCGCGGGCAAGCGTGCGCAGCCCGGCGGCGTTCAGCGTGGCCGAGCGACCAGTGCGATCGAACAGGGTAAAACCCAGGGTTTCTTCCAGGCGCCGCATATGGCCGCTGACCGCAGCCTGCGTCAGGCCGACCCGGTCGCCCGCCGCACTGAAGGTGCCATAACGGGCGACGGCGATCAGGGTGCGTAATTCGGTGATCATGGCGATTGATAAGATTTCGTTTTGCTCATGATCAGAACATATAGTTTTTTATGAACATTGTCGCCGACTAGGATGATTCCACTCACCCACAACGAGGGAACTCCAATGACTGCGCTATGCCCCTTCCACCTGGCCTTTCCGGTTGACGATCTGGCCGCCGCCCGCGACTTCTACGGCAACCTGCTCGGTTGCAGCGAGGGTCGCAGCTCGCCGGAGTGGATCGACTTCAATTTCTATGGCCACCAGATCGTCGCGCACCTGGCGCCCGGTGAGGCCGGCGCCGGTCCGGCGAACGCGGTAGACGGCCACGGCGTGCCGGTACGTCATTTCGGTGTGGTGCTGTCGATGGCGCAATGGCAGGCCGCCGCCGAACGCCTTACCGTAGCTGGCGTCGACTTCATCATCGAACCCTATATCCGCTTCAAGGGCGAGCCGGGCGAACAGGCGACCATGTTCTTCAAGGATCCAAGCGGCAATGCCGTCGAAATGAAGGCCTTCGCCGACATCAACAACCTGTTCGCCCGCTGACCACGAAAGGATCGAAGCCATGCAAACGCTCAAGGTGGCAATCGCCGGTTTCGGCGGTGTCGGCCGCGCCACGGCCAACCTGCTGTTGCAACGCCGCGAACGCTATCGCCAGTTCTACGGCGTGGACGTGCGCTTGGTTGCGGTGTGTGGCTCACGCACCGGCCTGGCCGATGCCAACGGTCTGCAAGCGGATCAGTTGGACGCACTGCAGCCCGGCCTGACAGGGCCGGATTTCGTGACCGCGAGCGGCGCATCGGTGCTCATCGAAGCCGGCCCCAGCGATTTTCGCAGCGGCGGACCGGGCCTTGCCTACCTTCGGTCGGCGTTGTCGGCCGGGCAGGATTGCATCGTCATTTCCAAAGGCGCGCTGGTTCACAGCGGGCCGCAGCTGCGCGAACTGGCGCGCGCCTCCGGAACGCAGCTGAAACTCAGCGGTGCAGCCGCGGCCGCCCTGCCCACGCTCGACCTGCTCGAACACAGCCTGGCCGGCTGCAAGGTGCTGGCCGTAGAGGGCATTCTCAATGCCACCACCAACTACCTGCTCGATGCCATGCGCACCCAGGGGCTCGGTTTCGATGCGGCGTTGCGCGAGGCGCAGGCCGGCGGTTTCGCCGAAGCGGACACGCGCAACGACACCGAAGGCTGGGATACCGCCTGCAAACTCCTGCTGCTGGCCAACTTCGGCCTCGGCGCCAACCTAACGATGTCTGACGTCGAGGTCGAAGGCATCCACTCGGTTACGGCGCAGCGTATCGATGCCTGGCAGTCGCAGGGCCTGGTTCCGCGGCTGGTCGGCAGCCTTAGCCAGGTAGGCGGCACGATCCGCGCCAGCGTCGGGATCAAGACCTACCCGCTGTCCGACCCATTCGCCCAAGTGAACGGGAAGAACAAGGCGATCCGTATCAGCAGCGACGCCATGGGCGAGACCATTGCCATCGGCTGCGGCGTCGAACCGCTCGCCACGGCCGCCGCCGCGCTGAAGGACTTTGAACATATTCTCCAGGCCAGGGGCGCTCGCCCCGCCTCCATTACGGAACATTCAGCATGACCCGACGCACCCTGCACGCCATCCGTCATGTCGGATTCGAAGACCTTGGCAGCTTCGAGACGCCTCTACGCACTGCCGGCTACCAGATCGAATACATCGATGCCGCGGAACGCGACCTCGGCCAACTCGATCCACTCGCCGCAGACCTTCTGGTGATACTCGGCGGCCCCATCGGCGTCTACGACCACGACAGCTACCCACTTGTCGCCGACGAGCTGCAATTGCTACGCGCGCGCCTGGCAGCCGACCGGCCGACGCTGGGTATCTGCCTCGGCGCGCAATTGATGGCCGCTGCACTTGGTGCGCGCGTCTATCCCGGGCCGGCCAAGGAAATCGGCTGGTCGACGCTCGAACTAGCGCCTTCAGCCAAGTCTCAGCCTCTGGCCGCGCTGCGTGACGTTGCCGTGCTGCACTGGCACGGTGACACCTTCGATCTGCCGCAGGGCTGTACGCTCCTCGCCTCGACACCGCTGTGCCGCCATCAGGCTTTTGCCCGTGGCCCCAATTTGCTCGGCCTACAGTTCCACCCAGAGGTGCGCGGCGACCGCTTCGAGCATTGGCTACTGGGACATGCAAGCGAATTGGCCACCTCGGGCCTGGACCCCGTCACCCTGCGCCACGATGCCAAGCGTTACGCCCGCACGCTGGAGCAAGCCGGCACCGTCATGCTCAACGATTGGCTGGAGAAGCTGAAACACTGAAGCTGTCAGAGAGCCCGAACCTGGTGGCAGGACTGCCGCCAGGCATGGAGATGCGGCTACTTTATCGACATCTAACCCGTTAACGCGGGCAGTTTCGAGTCAGCTCACCTCACGCCCTATCCAGGCGTCAGAGATAGGCGAGCAGAATTCGCTCCTGCTGGTGCCGGCTCTCCCACAAGAACGCCGCAACTGCTCAAGCAATTGCAGCGTTCTCAGGTGCCCAGCAGTACGCCAGCTGGCTGTGAGTACTACACGCTGGTGCAGGGATCGGGTGCCCAGTCGCCCAGATCGGGGTTATTGCAGGCGCTGCTGATCATGCCGGTGCCGCGGCTGCTGACCTGTTGCGCCTCGCTGCGCTTGGCGCTGGCTTTCTGGATCTTCTGCTCGGTGACCACCGCCTCTTGCGGCACGGGCTTAGCCGCCGGTGCCGGTTTGGCCGCGGGCGCGCTTTCCACTTTGGCGGCGACGGCGACCTGCTGGCGCTCGACGCCCACCTGTTGCAGGTCCTTCTCGTAGGCCTGGGTGTAGGTATCGATGTCTTCGCCGGTGCGGCCGTCGGCGGCGGCCAGCAAGGCGTTGGTTTCCTTCAGGCCGCTGAGGATCTCGGCGAAGCGACTGCGCCCTTCGCTGTCGCTCATGGTCTTGTTGCGATGGGCGGCGCGCAGGTTGTCGAATTCGCGCTGGTAGCAGTCCTGCGCCGCCTTGGCGTGGACGATGCTGCGATCCAGGTCCATGGTGCTGCGCTCGAAATCGCTGCCGTAGGAGGCGATGCGCTGGCGGTCGTCGCTGATCTGCTTCTGCCGCTCGGTGTAGTAGCCCGCCGCGCCACCGACCAGGGCGCCGGCCGCGGCGCCGATCAGGGCGTTGCGCCCGGCGTGGTCGCCGCCGCTCAGGGCGCCGGCCAGGCCGCCGAGCAGACCGCCGGTGACCGCGCCGGTGGTCACCGATTTCTGCATCGCCGCGTCGGAGGCACGCAGGTGATTGACCGGCTCGTAACAGGCCGGGTAGTAGTTGGCCTGGGTGGTCTTGGCCACCTTGGCGCTGACCCCGCCACCGACGCTGGCGCAGCCGCCCAGCAACAGGACGGAAAAGGCGCCGGCGAACATCAGGGAAGAGCGTAGAAAGCGAATCTGCTGCGGATATTCCATGGTCTTGGCCTCATGCTTGAGTTGTCTGATTCCATCCCGGGCCGGCTCGAGCGTACAGCGCCCCTCACCCGCAGCCTGCTCTCCTACGTCAGGGTGCCAGCAGCTCCTTGAGAATCGCCGCCGGATCAGCCTTGCGTTGCAGGCGGTACTCGCCCACATGCTTCACAAACAGCGTAGCCCGTTTCACCAGACTCTTGCCCAGCACCGGCTGGCGCTCGAGCTCCTGACGGGTACGCTGGAACTGCGCCTGGATCACCGCATCGCTGTAGCGGGTGCCGGTGGCCAGGTTGTCGATATAGATGCTCACCGCGCCGTCCAGCGCGCTGCGGCCATTGGCGATGGCCGACTCGTAGAGTTTCGCCGCGGTCTGATCCTGGGCCTGGCGCGCCTGGTTCAGGCTGTTCTGCAGGTTGGTCAGGCGGATGTTGTAGTTGTTGACCGTCTCGGCCACCAGCGCCGCGGACTGGATCAGGTTGGCCGCGGCCTCCTGGCGCTGCTGGGCGATCAGCGAGACGTTGCGCTTGAGCTCCTCGTTGATCAGCGCCAGGCGCGCCTGCAGCTCCGGGTCTTCGCTGCCGGCGATGATGCTGTCGAGTAGTAGGGTCGGGTCGTCGGCATCCTCGATCTCGTCGGTCAGGCCGGCCAGGCGCCCTTCCCTCTGCCATTGCTCGAACAGCTCCTGATAGCGCGAGCGCGGCGCCGACAGCGCGCCCAGGGCGACGCGAAAGCCGGTGGTTTCGTTGCGCTGTTCGCTGCCGTCGGCGGCGAACGAGGGGTATTCGCGGCGCATGCCGGTGAACAGGGTCAGCTCGCCTTCCAGGTAGTTGCCGCCCTTGACCACGAAGCCGCCATAGGTGCCCTGGCGGCGCCCGGCGTGAACCATCTGGAAGGGATCGTGGACCATCTCGGCAGCATTGCCGATCACGTCGTGTAGCCCCAGTGGGTTGGGCTTCTTGCTGCCCACCGGCAGCAGCCGCGCGCCCTGCCCCGTGCCGCCGGCGACCTGGGTGAACACCGCCCAGTCGGCCAAGGGGCCATCGCCGTCGACGCCCTCCTCGCGCCGTGGAAACAACCGCGCCTCCAGCTCCTGACGGCTGACAGCATGGCCGCCGCGGGCGGCGAACTCCCATTCCACCTCGGTGGGCAGGCGCACGAAGCCGACGCCGCCGTCTTCCAGGCTCTCGCCGCGGCCGCTGATCGGCAGGCGTTCGCGGTAGTGCCTGAGCAGCCAGGCGCTGTACACCGCGGCGAAGCGCTCGGCCTCGAAGCGCGACAGATTGACCTTGGGCCGGCGCACCATCACCCCGCCGGCGACCGGCGTGCAGACCTCCTCGCCACCTTCGACCAGGGCCGGTGCCTGATCCATCACCTGCTGGTACTGGCGCTCGGTGACCTCGTACTTGCCGACGAAGTACAGCATGGGTTTGAGCAGCTCGTCGTCCTGCCGGATCGGCAGGGTCGGGGCGATGCGCGATCGCCAGTCCTCGGGCAGGTCCTCGACGACGAACTGGCCGTTGATGAAATCGCGCCGGTAGCCGGAGATGAAGGACTGCTGATAGCCCGGCTCGTCCTCGCTGAAGGGGTAGCCGAGGCTGATCTCGCGGTCGTCCAGGGTGCCGCGGGCGAGGATATAGACGTGGCGGAAGACCATCTCGCCGCCGCAGGGCAGCGGCAGGCTGACGTCGTCTTCCAGCGGCTTGGGGTTGTAGTCGGCCGGGCTGCCTGGCGCCGGCGCGGGTACCGCGGCGGCACTGGGCGGCGGCGCCTCGACTGGCGCTTCCGCCACGCTCGGCGCGGTCGGCGCGGCCTCCTCTGCGACTTCGACCTTGGCGGCAACGGGCTTGGCCTGTTCACCCTCGGAGCAGCCGAGCACCAACAACGCGGGCAACAGCAGAGGCCACTGACATCTAGACATCGCGCAATCCTTCCGAAGCTTCGATTCGCGCCGCCCGCCAGCCGCCGGAAGCGGCCGCCAGGCTGCTGCACAACAGGGTGACCAACAGGGCCAGCAGGTAATGCCCGGCCAGCAGGCGGCAGGCGTATTCGCCCGGGCTGTGCTGGAACAGCTGGTTCAGGCCGAGTTCCGCGCCGGCATACAGCGCCCAGGCCAGCAGGGTGCTGAACAATCCGGTATAGAGCGCCTGCAGCACCACGAAGGCGACCAGCGCGGAAGACGAGAAACCCAGCAGGCGCAGCACCGACAGCGCGCGGCGCTTGCGCTCCACCGCGGCCAGGGCGCTGGCGGTCATCGCGGCGAAGGCGCCGCCCAGGGCCAGGCAGGCGATGATCCAGAACACCAGGGTCAGGTTGCGGCTGAGCGAGCGCACCTGGGCGATGGTGTCGGCCTGGGTCGCCACCTCCAGGTTGCGGCTGGCGAAGTGGCGCCGCAGCGCCTCGACGCTGTCCAAATCGGCGGCGTACAGGCGAAAGCCCGGGTAGACCCGCGCGTCGCGGGCCTCCTGCAGACCCGGCCAGCCGAACGCCGGCACAGCGAGGCCGTCGCGATAGTCCTCGGCCGCCTCCAGCAGGCGCAGGTCGGCGAACAGCGCGTCGCGGGCGAAGGCGCTGAGCGGCAGCACCGCCTGCACGCGCAGGCGGGTGCGCTGGAATTCGCTGCGCCCGCCGACCTGGCGGCCGAAGGCGGCCTGCAGTTCGTCGCCGGCGGCGACGCCGAGTTTCTCCGCCGCGCGCTGGCTGAGCACCACGGCGTCCAGCGCCAGGGGCTGACCCTGCTGCGGCAACAGTGGGTCGCCCGGTGCGGTGGGAATCATCTCCACGGTGAGGCTGCCGGCGCCGGCGGACAGCTCGGCGGTGGCGGCGATCTGCCGGGTACGCGGCACGACGAAGGCCACGTCGGCCCGCGCGCGCAGTTCGGCGATGGCCTCATTGCCGAAGCGGCCGCCGCCCAGCGGGATCACCTCGCGAATGCCGGGATCGCGCTCCAGGCGCTCGGTCAGGGTGCTGATCAGACCGAACTTGAGACCGAACAGCACCAGCAAGGGCGCCAATACGGCGACCAGGGCCAGCACCGCGCAGGCCGACAGCCGCCCTTCGCGGCGGTAGTCATGCCAGGCCAGTCGGCCCATCAGCCCCAGGCGCATCAGCCGGCCTCCCGCAGGGTGGCGAGCACCCCGCCCTGGCCGTCGCGCTCGACCGCCAGGCGCTGCAGGTCGAGGCCGACGCGGCGCGCCAGGGTCTCGTCGTGGGTGGCGATGAGGATGCAGGCGCCCTGCTCCTGCGCCCGCTCCACCAGCAGCTGCATGACCCGCTCGGCGTTGAGCGGGTCGAGCGAGGCGGTGGGTTCGTCGGCCAGCACCAGGGCCGGGCCATGGGCCAGGGCGCGGGCGATGCTGACGCGCTGGCGCTGGCCCACCGACAGCGCGGCCGGCAGTTTGTCGAGCTGGTCGGCGATTTCCAGGCGCTCGGCCAGGCGCTGCACCGTGGCATCGTCGGGCAGGCCGAGCAAGGCCCGCGACAGGCCGATATTGCTGCGCACGTCGAGAAAGCCGAGCAGCCCGCCGGTCTGCAGCACGTAGCCCATCAGCCGGCTGCGCAGCTCGGCCAGCTGATCCTGGCGGTCGTGGCGCCAGAGCCCGGCGATGTCGGTGCTGCGCCCGTCGCGGGTGAATTCCAGGGTGCCGCCCGGATCCGGGCTGAGCACCAGGGCCAGCAGGTCGAGCAAGGTGCTCTTGCCGCTGCCGCTGGGCCCGACCAGGGCCAGGCGCTGGCCGGGGCGCAGGTCCAGGCGCGGCACCTGCAGGCGGTAGCCCGGGCGGCTCTTGCCGATGTCGCGCAGGCGCAGCATCAGGGCAGCGTCGCCAGCGGCACGCGGTACAGCGCGTCGCCCGGTTGCGCATCGCCGAAGCGTACCCAGTGGGCGATGTCGTTGTGGAAGGTCTCGTACAGGCGGATCTTCGACTCCAGCTCGTCGATGTAGTCCTGCTGTTCGGCGACGCTGAGCGACAGCCACAGCTCCTGGGTCATGTTCAGCGACTTGCTGCGGTACGGCAGCCCTTCCAGGTACTCGCCGAGGATGCCGGACTCGGCCAGGTTGCGGCCCTGGCTCAGGCCGCTGGGGTCGCGACTCATGTAGGCGCTGGCGCTGGCGATCTCCTGGAAGAAATCCTTGGGCGAGGACTGGGTGCGCCGCGCCGCGTCGACGATCAGCTTGAGCGACTGCTGCAGGTCGTTGAGCTGCAGCTTGGTCAGCAGCACGCAGACCTGAAAGGCCGGCAGCGAGGGGTTGGTCAGGTCGTGGTCGGCGGTCCAGGCGGTGACCAGCTGCGGTGCCTGGGCGGCGGCGCGGCGGCCGAGAAAATCCATCTGCATGGCGTAGCCGATGGCCGAGGTCTTCGCCGCAATGCTGCGGATCGATTGATGCTGATTCGGCGCCTGCACCTGGTTGTTCGCCACCTTGTTCACCAGTTCGGCGAAGATCAGTCCGATTTCCTTCACGGTCTGCCCGAACTTCTCCACCGCGCCATCGGCCACCGGGATGTACAGGTCGCCGATCTGCGGGTTGGCGTCGGCGGTCAGGCTGCGGTATTGCTGCTCGGCGAAGCCGTGGTTGTCGCGGCCGACCGGGGTGCGCAGGTGCAGGGCGTAGACCTTGATCTGCTTGCGCAACGCCGCCTCGCGCACCTCGGCCTCGTTCATCTGGGTGCGGCTCAGCGGGTCGTTCTTGCGCAGCGCGCCGGCATCGGTGACCAGCAGGATCAGCCGGCCGCTGTAGGGCGTCCAGTCCATGCCCTCGACCGCCTCCATCACCCCGGCGAAGGCGTCCTCGTTGAAGGCATGGCTGGAGACGTTGGTGGCGCGTACCTGGCGCGCCAGTTCGGCGAAGCGTTGCGGATCGCTGCCCTCCTCCAGGCTCACCAGGGTGCGGCTGACGTATTCCAGCCCAGGGGTCTTGTCGACGTTGCTGCGAAAACCCACCAGGCCGAAGCTGACGCTGTCCAGGTCGCCGCGGCTGGCGATCTGCCGGTGCAGTTCGTCGACCACCTGCGCCACCCGGTCGATATAGGGCTGCATCGACACCGAGGTGTCGACCACCAGGACGATGCCGGTGCGGAACTTGTCGTGCTGGATGCGCGGACTGCCATCGCCGACCACCCGTTCGGCGTCGCCCGGATCGATCGACGCCACGTTCAGCAACTGCACCGGCGCGCCGTTGCCGTCGAAGGTCTCGTGCGACTCGAAGATCGGCAGCAGGTAGAACTGCTCCTGCGGGATGGCGCTGGCCGCCGGCTCCAGGGCGACGATCTGCGGCGCCACGCGCTCTTCGAACTGCGCCTGGTGCAGCGCCGTGCGCGCCTGCGCCGGATCGGCCAGGTACTGTTCCACCGCGCTGCGGCTGTCGAGAAACATCACCGGCGAGCGCCCGGAACGCTCGGTGAACTTCAGCACCAGGCTCTGCTTCCAGTCGCTGACGTCGGCGGCCGCCAGCCAGCCCTCGCGCGTGCCGTCGCTGGAGGCGCCGACCTCCAGCCAGGTCTGTCCGCCGTGCTCCTGGCGACGGTAGACGTAGAGCACCGAGAAGGCCGGCAGCTCGCTGCCCTGCCCCGCCTCGCCCGGCTGGCTGGCCAGACGCGCCTCGGGTTTGCTCAGCACGCGCTGGAACAGGCTCTTCTTGCCCGGCATCAGCAAGGGACGCTCGCCGCCGTCGCTGGCCAGCGCGCCCGGCGTGCCATCGTTCGCCACCGGCGGCTTCGTCTTCTCAGGCGGCGGATCGCTCTGCGCCTGCTCCTGTGGCGGCTTGGGCGAACCACTGAACAACCAGTAACCGCCGCCGGCCAGCACCAGCAGGCCGACCAGGGCCAGCGCGACTATGGCCAGCATGGGGCTGCGCGAGGGTTCGGGCGGCGGGCTCGGTTTCGTCGGCGGCACGCGGGTGGGATGCTCGTCGGCCGGCCGTGGCGGCGGCTCGGCCTGCGCCGGCGGCATGTTGACGGAGACCGCCTGCAGGCCGCCGAGATCGGCCGCGCCGGAGCGCTGCGCCGGGGTTTCCGGCAGGCCCAGCGGGCGGAACTGGGTAGCTTCGCTGTCGCCGCCATTTGCGGGGGCCGGGCTGGCGGATAGTGCGTCCAGCGCCTGGATCAGCGCGGCGGCATCGGGGAAGCGATCGGCCGGGTCCTTGGCCAGCAGGCGCGACAGAATCGGCTGGTAGCGGCCCTGGGCAATCGGCAGCTCGGGCAGCGGCTGGGTCAGGTGGGCCAGCGCGGTGGACAGCGAGTCGGCGCCGACATAGGGCAGCTGGCCGGTGAGAATCTCGTAGAGCACCACGCCCAGCGCATAGAGGTCGGCGCGGCCGTCGACCTGCTGACCGCGCGCCTGCTCCGGGCTCATGTAGCTGGGCGTGCCGACGGCGAAGCCGGCCTGGGTGAACTGGGTGCGGTCTTCCAGCGATTTGGCGATGCCGAAGTCAGACAGCACCGCGGTACCGTCGGCGCGAAACAGGATGTTGGCCGGCTTGACGTCGCGGTGCACCAGGCCCTGGGCATGGGCGTAGCCGAGCGCCGAGGCGATCTGGCGCAGGTACTGGATGCCCTGCTCGGCGCTCAGCCCGGCGGCGATGCGCTCCTTCAGCGTGCCGTTGGGCAGGTACTCCATGGCCATGTAGTAATGGCTGCCGACGTTGCCGATGTCGTGGATGGTCACGGTATTGGGGTGGGACAGCCGCGCCAGGGTCTTGCCCTCGCGCAGGAAGCGCTCGCAGAAGCTGGGGTCGGCAGCCAGCGCGGCGGCCATCACCTTGAGCGCCACCTTGCGCTCCAGCGAGCGCTGGGTCGCCAGGTAGACCACGGCCATGGCGCCGTCGCCCAGCTCGCGCTCGATCTCGTACCCGGGGATGTCGATATCCATGGATTACTGCGTCCTTCAATAGGCTTTGACGACAATGGCGGTGATGTTGTCCGGCGCGCCGCGGGTCAGGCCCAGGTGCACCAGGCTGCGCACCATCTCGTAGGGGGCGACGTGGCCGAGCACCTCCTGCAGTTCGTGTTCCTCCACGGTGCGGGTCAGGCCGTCGCTGCACAGCAGGAAGCAGTCGCCGGGCAGCACCTCGAGCTGCACCTCAGCCAGTTCCAGGCGCTCCTGGGCGCCGACGGCGCGGGTGACGATATTGCCCATGGGGTGTTCGCGCGCCTCGGCCTCGCTGAGCAGGCTGCTGTCGATCAGTTCCTGCACGTAGCTGTGGTCGTGGCTGATGGCCTGCAGCGCGCCGTCGCGCAGGCGGTACAGGCGGCTGTCGCCGGCCCACAGGCAGGCGGCCTGGCTGCCGCGGGCGACCAGCAGCACCAGGGTGCTGCCCATCATGCTCACGCCGCGGCGCCGGGCCTCCTCGCGCACCGCCTGGTTGACCTCGTCGAGGCTGTCGCGCAGCGCCTGCACGTAGTCATCGAGCCGCTGCGCCGGCGCCACCCGGCGCAGGCTGTCGACGATCAGGCTGCTGACGAAATCGCCGGCGGCGTGGCCGCCCATGCCGTCGGCCACCGCCCACAGGCCGACCTCCTGGGCGTCCAGGCAGGCGTCCTCGTTGACCTGGCGGACCATGCCGACATGGCTGTGGCTGGCGGACTGGTACTGCTCCACTGCGGCTGCGCTCATCATCGGCCCTCGCTCTGCAACTGCGCGGCCAGGCCGGGCGCAGGCGAGACGTCCGCCCCCAGCAGCAGGCCGCTGAACGCCTGCGCTGCCGGCATCCCGGCGCAGCACAGCAGGCCGGCGGCGACATGCTCCGAGCCGCGCCCCCACCACAGACTGGCGCCTTCGCAGGTGAGCTGGGCCAGCACGGCCAGGCGCTCGCCCGGGCTGGCCACGCAGAAATGCATCTGCCGAAACCCCGGCGTGCGCGGCATGCGCCGGCCGTAGGACGGCGTGTCGAGGGCGGCCACCGCAGCCTCGAAGGCCTCAAACTCGCTGCCCTCCTCCAGCGTCGCCAGCAGCAGGTTCTCGACCTGCTCATACCAGGCGTCCGGGCCGCCGAGCAGCGAACCCAGGTCGGCGTCGGCGTCCAGCAGGCAGGCGACGGTCAGCGGGAAGTAGCGGCCGACCCGGTCGACGCTGGGCATCATCACCCCGGTGACTGCCTCGTTGCCGATCAGGCCCGGGGCCAGGGCGAAGCGCCACAGCGGGCTGACCAGGTAGGCATCCAGCCAGGCCGGGCCCAGCTCCTGCTGGCTGGTGGCGATACCGCTGGCCAGCCAGGCGTCCCAGGGCTCGATAAAGCTGCTCGGCAGGCCGCGGTGAAGAAAGTCGCCGCGACTGGCCAGCTTGCCGTAAAAGCCCGCCGTCATAGCCGCTCCGGCAGGCTGAAGCCGGTCAGCACGCGGCTCTTGAACGGGTTGAAGGCGCTGCTGGCGCGCAGTTCGCAGGCCACGCTGGCGTTGTCCACGCGCAGGCGCAGGGTGAAACGGTCCGGCGAGGCGCCCGGGGTCAGGTCGGACTGTTCCAGCAGGCGGAACCAGGCCCAGGGCCCGTCCAGGGTCAGACCGGAGCGGCCGGCGCTGGTCGGCGGGGTGATCGACAGGCGCACCACGCCCAGGCTGTTGGGGCTCGGCCACTGCATGGCCACCGGCCGGCTGGGGCCGTGGTCGTAGGTCATCTGCTGGCCGTCCAGATCGAGGATGAACTGGCTGATCGCCGCGTCCATGGCCACCGGCTTGAGCTCGAAACGCACGGTGGGCTGCACGCCGCCGGAGCGGAAGAAGGCATCGCGGATCGCCGCCGCGCGCTGGAAGGTCTGCAGCACGCCGCCGCCTATGCCCAAGCGCTCGGCCGCCCCCGGCTGCCAGCGCCAGGTGGTTGCCGAGGTGTCGACGTAGGGCTGCAGGTATTTGCGGAAGTAGCTGTCCATCACCCCGCCGACGCCGAAGAAGTTGCCGAAATCCTCCAGGGTGGCGTCGCGCGTGCTGCCGCTGTCCAGCGGGTAGCGGCCGGCCAGCGACTGGCGGTAGACGTTGACCACCTCGGCCACCCAGGCCGCGTTGAGCTGGCTGCGGATACCGCCCATCATGCTGTTGGTGGTGGCGTTGACCACCGAGTTGACCAGGTTCTGCACCAGCGGCGGCTGGCGTTCGCCGGCCAGCTTGACCCGCTGCGCCGAGGCCACCGCCTGGTTCTTCGCCTCGCCCAGCAGGGCATCACCGCTGGCGCCGCTCATGGCGCTGAGCTGCACGTAGAGCTCGTTGAACTGGGCCAGCAGGTCGTCGATGGGCGCGCTGTTGCTGCCCTCTGGCTTGCGCACCAGGCTGTTCAGCTCGTTGAAGCGGGCGGTGATCGGGTCCACCTGCGGCGCGGCCTGTGCCTGGTTCTGCGGCGTCTGCCCGACCAGCGAGCCGAGCTGCTGCTTGAGCTTGTCCACCGTGCCGTCGGCGGCCTTGAGCTTGTCGGCGAGCAGGCGGTCTTCCTGCTGCAGGTCGGTCTCCCGCGCCACCGCCTCGAGCAGTTGCTTGAGCGGCGAATTGGGCCCGGACAGCACGCGCATCACGTCGGCGGCCTGGGCCACGCTGGTGATGGCGACGAAATCGACATCGCCGAGCAGGCTTTCCCACTGGCCGAGGAAGTCCTGGAAGTACAGGTTGCGCACCTCCAGGGCCAGGCTGGCGGCGTCCTGGTTGTCGCTCAGCGGCCGGCCCAGCACCCACTGTTCCTCGGCCAGTGCGCCAGACTGGCTGAGGCTGGCGACCATGAACACCTGGCGATAGCCGCGGTAGGTGTAGAAGCCGCTGAGCGGATCGTTCAGCGGCTTGCCGCTCTTGCGGGTGAACACCAGAGCCGCGTCGCGCCCGGCCGCTTCGCTGATACGAAAATCCGCCAGGCCGTCGGGCAGCGGTTGCCGCTTGACCCGGTTGTACACCCGCTGCGCCACCGACATCTGCTGCAGCTGACGGCGCAGGTCCTCGATCAGGTTCTCGTCCAGGCGCGCCGGTGGCGGCTTGCGCGCGAACAGCGCATCGAGGTGCTCAGCGAGTGCCAGGCGCTGTTCGGGGGCCAGGTCGCGCGGCAGGCTCTGGTCCCAGTCCAGGTTGATCCAGGCCTTGATGAAGTCCGCGTCGTACTGCTCGGCGCTGGCCAGCATCAGGTAGGCCTTGAGCCCTTCGTAGAGGAAGTCGGAATTGCCGCCGCTGCGCAGCTGTTCCTCGATGCGGGTCAGCAGCCGCGGCGCCATCACCGCGATCAGCAGCTTGCGGTAGACGCTGCTGGCCTCGGCGCCGAGCATGTCGCCCTGGTACAGGCCGAAGCCCTCGGCCCAGGACGGCGGATTGTCCGCCACGTGGCGAATGGCGTTGAGCAGCGGCAGCACCGCCAGTACCTCGCGCTGCGCCGGGCTCAGGGCCTCCAGCTGGCCCTTGAGCGGCGCCACGCGGGCGTCGACCTCGGCGATATAGGCCTGGTTGGCGTTGTAGCTGGCCAGCCAGACGCCGGCGACCGCGACGAACAGCAGTACCGAGGCGGCCAGGGCGCCACGGGTGATCCACTTGCGCCGACGCTCCACCTTGGGGTTGGCGCCGACCAGCCCACGCTCGCCGAAGGCCACCTCGCGGAACAGCCGCTCGATGAAGTAGCTGCGCCCGGTGCCGGTCTGCCGCGCCAGCTGCTGACGATCCAGGTTCATGCTCTGCGCCATGGCGCCGATCAGGCGGTCGATGGGGCTGCCTTCCTGGGTGCCGCTGGTGAAATAGACGCCGCGCAGCAGCACCCGCTCTTCATAGGGATTGGGTTTGAACACGCCGTCGAGGAAGCTGGCGAGGTTGTCGCGCAGCGCGGCGAACTGCTGCGGGAAGCCGTAGATCAGGTCGCGCCGGTTGGGGTCGCGCTCCTGCTGCAGGCGCTCGACCAGGCGCTGGGTCAGGCGCTCCTCCAGGGCGGCGAACTCCTGCCTGAAGCCGGCCAAGGGCCCTTCCCCGCTCTTGCCGTCGTCCAGGGCGAAGGTACAGCCCCAGACCTGGCCGCGCTCCTCCTTGCTGAGGCCGTCGAAGAACTCCATGAAGCCCGGCACCAGGTCGAACTTGGTTAGCATCACGTAGATCGGGAAACGCACGCCGAGCTGGGCATACAGCTCCTGAACGCGCGCCTTGATGGCGCGGGCATGGGCGGCGCGCTCGCTCTCGCTGCCGAGCAGCAGGTCGGACAGGCTGATGGCGATAAAGGCGCCGTCGATGGGACGGCGCTTGCGCTGGTTCTTCAGCAGATCGAGAAAGCCCAGCCAGGCAGCCTTGTCCACCTCGGCGTGGCTGTCCTGGGTGGTGTAGCGGCCGGCGGTATCCAGCAGCACCGCCTCGTCGGTGAACCACCAATCGCAGTTGCGCGTGCCGCCGACGCCGCGGATGGCGCCGCCGCCCATATGCTCGGCCAGTGGGAAGTTGAGTCCGGAATTGACCAGCGCGGTGGTCTTGCCCGAGCCGGGTGGGCCGATGATCACGTACCAGGGCAGCTCATAGAGGTTGCGCCGCTCCTGGCCGCCGAGCTTGGCCTTCTTCAGCAGCTGCAGGGCTTCGTCCATGCGCTGCTTGAGGGTGGCCAGCTCCTCGGCGGTGGCCACGCTGGCGGCATCCGGCGCCACCGCCACCAGCCCCTGCATGACCTTGGCGGCGTTGCGCCGGGCCTGGATCAGGCGCAGGACGCGAAAGCCGATCCAGGTCAGGAACAGCAGCGCGATGAGGATCCAGCGCACCGTCGCCGAGGCCAGCGGCTCGTAGCTGCCGATGGCGATCAGCGGGCCGACGAACCAGATCACCAGGCTCAGGGCGAGCAGGCCGAGCAGCGGCACCAGCCAGCGCACGCAGAAATTGAAGAAGGCCTTCACAGGTTGCCCTCCGCGAATACGGTGATCTCCACCCGGCGATTGCGCGCACGGCCGGCGGCGGTCTCGTTGGAGGCCACCGGCTCGGTGTCGCTGCGCCCTTCGGCGGTGAAGCGCTCGGGCTGGCCGCTGCGCGCGGCCAGCACATCCATGACCTGCTGCGCGCGGTCCTGCGACAGCTTCCAGTTGGAGGGATAACGCAGGGTGGCGATGGGCCGGTCGTCGCTGTGGCCGGTGACCAGCACGTTGCCCTTGACCTGGCGGATGGCCTCGGCGATGCGCAGCAACAGCGGCTGCAGGGCGTCGGAAATGCTGGCGCTGCCGGAGGCGAACAGCTCGTCGCCGCGGATGGTCACCACCGAGCGATCCACCGCGTCCTCCACGGCGACGCGCTGGGCGCGGATGTCCTCTTCGAGAAAACGCGCCAGGCGCGGGCGCTCGATCAGCTTGGGCTGCAGCGGCGGGCGATCGATGGTCTGCACCGGGATCTCGCCCAACGCATGGATGTTGCGAAACACCGGCTCGGCGTCACTGGCCAGCTTCAGGCGCAGGCCGAACAGCAAGAGCAGCAGCAGCGCCAGGCAGATGGCCGCGCCGACCCAGGGCGGGACGAACTGCGACAGCCGATCGCGCACCGCGCTGACCCCGCGCCAACGCGGCGACAGCTCGCGCTCGAACTCGCCGCGCACGCTGCGGATGGTCGCCGCGGTGCGCTCGCGCAGGGCTTCGAGCTGGCTGCGGCCGTCGTTCATCACCCGGTAGCGACCCTCGAAACCCAGGCACAGGCACAGATACAGCAGCTCGAGAAGGTTCAGCTTCTGCCGGGCGTTCTGCAGGCAGTGCTCGAGCAGCTGGAACACCTTCTCGCCGCCCCAGGCCTCGTTGTGCAGGGTGATCAGCAGGCTCTGCTTGCCCCAGTCGCTGCCGCTGCCCCAGGGCGTGCTGAGCACCGCTTCGTCCAGCGCAGTACAGAGCACGTAGCGGCTGAGCATCACTTCGTCCTGCGGCACGCCGGCGCCCTTGGCCTGTTCTTCGAACTGGCGCAGATAGGCCAACAATTGTGCGCGCAGGCTGGCCGGCATCGGGTGGGAAATGGTGTTGCGCAGCCGCGTCAGCAGCGCCAGCAGCGGTGCCGCCGCGCGCTCCAGCGGGTTGAGGCCCTGGGCCAGGCTGCTGGGCAAGGGCGCGCCAGGCATGGCCGGGGCTGGCCCGGCTGCGGGCGCCGGGCGAGGCTGCCCGCCGGGCGGCTCAGGTGCCCGGCCACCGGGGCGCGGCATGATCATGGTGCGGTCGCTGCCGCCGCCCGAGCCGCCACCACCGTTGCCGGGTGGGCCGCCGAAGGGATCGTCGATCGGATGCATGGCGAACTATCCTCGGATGGCCCAGAAGGCCAGGTTCAAACCGGGGAACTGGCCGGCGATATGGAAGGCGAAGCCTCCCGAATTGGCCAACTGCTTCCAATGGTCGCTGCCGCGATCCAGCTCGAAGTAGCTGGAGCCGGCGTGATAGGGAATCTGCCGTGGCGCCACCGGCATCGGCAGCAGGGCGATGCCCGGCAGCTGCAGGTTGACCAGGTCGCGGATGTGCTCCACCGAGCCGACCTTGGCCTGCTGCGGGAACAGGCTGCGCAGGTTTTCCGCCGGCACGTCGGCGCGCACTACCAGGACGAAGCTGGCGCCCTGCAGCAGGTTCTTGTCGGCCAGCATGGCCACGTGCACGCCGTAGGATTTCTCGACTATGGGAATCGGCGTGGCGCGGCTGTCGATGACCATCGACAGTGCCTGGCGCAGCTCGCGGATCACCGGGGCGAAGCTGGCCGCCAGGTCGTCGTGCTCGTAGGCCGGGTACTCCGCCGGGCGCCGGCCGCTGCTGGAGAAGGTGGCGAACTCGCCGGCCAGCGCCACCGCCTCGCGGTAGAAGGCCTCCGGATGCAGCGGGCTGAGCCGGGCCAGGTGGCTGATCAGCGGCTCGGCGCGGTTGACCAGCTGCAGCAGCAGAAAGTCGGCGATCTCCGAGGCGCCGCCGGCGCCGGAGGCCACCACCCTGCCCGCCAGCGCCTCGCCACGCTGGTGCAGCAGGCCCTGCAGTTCGCTGCGAAAGGCCGCCAGCGGCGGCGAGGCGGCGACGTCCAGCAACGGCGGGATGTAGCTCTCGTCGAGCAGCAAGGCATTGTCGGCGCGTTTTTCCACCACCCGCACCACGCCGATGCAGGCGTACTCGCCGAGGCCGTCGCGCTCGGTGAGCAGGCGCAGCGCCTTGCCGCCGATGGCCAGCGGCGCGCGGCTCTCGAACGGCGCGTTGTCGTCGCGCACCTCGCGCACCTGGCTGACGTAGCGGGCGCCGCCGAGGGCTTCGCCCTCCTCCACGGTGTCGCGGGTGCCGGCGCGCTTGAGCGGCAGGCCGAGGTAGATCAGCTGGTCGCGCATCTGCGGGTCGACGATCAGCGGCGTCGGCGCCACGTCGTCGCCGGGGATGTCGAACGGCGTGCCGTCGGGCAGTACGCCGCGGGCGCCGAGAATGGCCAGCTTGCCCTGGGTCAGCAGCGCCGTGTCCAGCTGCAGTTCGGAGAACCCCCAGCCGCCGGCGAACATTGGCCGGCAGCGGCTGTCGACCAGGGTTTCCAGATAACGGTCATGCTGTTGCAGGTGTTGCGGGCGCAGGAACATCCCCTCGGACCACACCACTCGGTTATTCCAGGACATGAGCGAATCTCCCGAGTGGTTTATTTGGTCGGCGGCGCGGGCACGGCGCTGACCGCGCGCGCGCTGAGGCTGACGTTGAGCACGCTGGTCTGGTGCGGCGGGATGTTGACCAGCTGCCGCCACACCGAGTCGTCCAGGTCGCGGAAGGCGACCACCAAACCGAGCAGACGGCTCTGTTCGTCCAGGGTGCGGTCGAGGATCAGTTGTTCGCCGGGCTGGATCAGCAACTCGTCCTGGGCCACTAGATCGCTGCTCAGGGTGGCGTTGGCCGACTCGACCAGGGAGAAGTAGTCGGCCCGGCTGAACACCGCCCCGCTCTTCAGTTCGTACAGGCGTACCCGCACCGGTGCCGGCTGCCCGCCCGGCGCAGGATTGAGGTCGGCCGAGGCCTGGATCTGCAGACGCACCACGGTGGGCGCAGGCGGTGGCGGCTCCGATGCGCAGGCGGTCAGCAACAGGGCCAGCACTCCCCACAATATCCTTGGCATCTTTGGCGTCCTCTAGAAGTTTTATTATTTCAATTCAGAATTAACAGCCCGCCGCTCCATAACAAACACTAAGTTCTACGCAGTTTGGCGCTGTGCTCTTCATAGGCGCGACTGAACTCGCGGCCGAACAGGTCCTGGAAGTCGTCCTCCGCTTCCCGGGATATGGCGGCATAGGTTTCAGTGAACAGTTCCCAGTACTTGGCTTGGCGCCCCCCCGACAATAATCCGCCAATACCCGAAGGTTTGTTCAGACGCGCCTCCAGAGTGGCCGGCTCGAAGCGCTTCAACAGATGTTTGATGGCCGCCTGTACCCCCGCCATGACCGCCAGTTGGTGCGCGCGCAGGTCATCGAAACTTTCCGCGATGGCCTGGTCGGCCGGCATGAAGGCCTGGTTGCCGGAGCGCAGCAACAGCAGCAGTGCCTCCTCGACGTTCGGCGCGAATTTCAGCGGGTTGTTTTCCACCGGCTGAATCATGGTCTGCGCCATGCGGAACTCGCCCTTGAGACTGGCGCGGGCGCGCAGCACGTCCACCAGGCCTTCGACCATCTGCCGGTAGCTGCGGCCGATGGCCTCCATCTGCGCCAGTGCCTCGCCCCGTTCGATGCGCAGCTGCGCTACCCCGGCGCCGCGCAGAAAGGCTTCCAGGGCGTCGTCGGTAGGCGCCGCCGCGCCGGGCTGCGGCGTGCCGACAGCCGGCGGAACGGCCGCGGCGACGGGCGCCGTTGGGGCGGCCGGCAGCGGCGCGGCCACTGGCACAGGCTGGGCAGCCGGCACCGCTGGCGGCACCGCTGGCGGCGCCGACGGTGCGGCGGGCGGGGCCTGCGGCGTCGCCGCGGCGATGCCCAGTTCGGCGAAGGGATCCCAGTCCGCCGGAATCGCATGCGCCGCTGCCGGGCTGGCCTCAACCGGCGGCGCGGGCACCTGCGCCTGCGGCGGGCGGAAATCGTGGCGTTCGGCGGGAATATGATCGGGCGCGCTCGGCGGCGGTACCGCCGGTGTGGCGAGGAAGTCGAACAGGTCGGGCTTGGTGTCCAGCGGCGAGCCGCCCGCCTGCATCTGCGCCGGGGCGGCGGGCGGCGGCGCGGGCATGCTCGGCGCGCCGGCGCCTTGACGGTTCATCAGTGCATCGAAACCGGTGAAGGGATCGCTGGCGGCGGGCAGCCCCGGCGACGATATGTCGGCGCCGGTAATCTGTACCAGGATGTCGTACTCGCCCAGGCGCACCAGCTCGCCGTCCCGCAGCGGCTCGCTATTGCCGCGGTGCAGGCGCACCCCGGCGTTGACCAGTTGCACGCCGTTGGTGCTGGTGTCGGTCAGGTAATAGGTGCCGTCGCGGAACTGGATCACGCAGTGCTGGCCCGATACCAGGCGCTCCGGGTCGGGCAATACCCAGTCGTTCTCCGGGTTGCGCCCGATGCGCAGCTCGCCGCGGTCGAGCTCCATGTCCGCACGCTGCCCGGGCGTCAGCTTGTGATAACTGGTGATGGTCAAACGCAGCGGCATTCAAACTCCTTACAAAACTTCGCTCATCGACCGCATGAGTCCCCAACCGGTGCCCTGAGTATAGGCATCACAAAGTTGACCAGTGTTGTTCAGGAGTAACACTTTGAATCTGCTTTTTTGTAATTATCGATATAGCGAAAGACACTAAATAAAGAATTTCGGCTCGCCTATCTTAATCCGCTCGACAGTTCGTCCAGGCGCCTGGCCAATTTCTTGACAAGCCTAAAACAACGCCAAGACTTGCTCTAACAACTCGATCGGAGTGGCCATGCCCTGCTCCGAATAGAACGTAATCCACAGGATGTGGATTGAAGTCCAACGTTCGCTCTGACGGTATGCCTGCCCGCAGCAGGTTGGATATGGAGATCACCCATTGTGGTGGACGTACAGCAGCTGTTGACCGCGGTATCCCCCGACTCCCCGAGTGGCGCCGATCTCGAATACGACTCGGCGTTCCTCGAACTCGAGCGCGTCGCCCAGGGCCAACCCGAGCGCCAGATGGGCGATTCGGTATTGCCCGCCGAGCCGCCGGAATGGCGCCAGGTGCGCGATCTGTGCGTCGAGCTGTTCGCGCGCAGCAAGGATCTGCGCATCGCCAACTATTACCTGCAAAGCAGCATCGCCCTCGATGGCCTGCCCGGCCTGGCCCAGGCGCTGCAGCTGATCCAGGCGCTGCTGCAGCAGTACTGGGACAGCCTCTACCCGATGCTCGACGTCGAGGACGACAACGACCCCACCTTCCGCATCAACGCCCTGGCCGGCATCGGCGCCGAGCCGGTGGTGCGGCTGTTGTGGGAAATGCCGCTGATCCGCTCGCGCGCCTTCGGTACCGTGACCTTGCGTGCCGCGCTCAATGCCAGCGGCTTGCAGCGCTTCGCCAGCGAAAGCCTGGGCCTGGAACAGGTCGCGGCGGCCTTTCGCGATAGCGATGCCGAGCAGGTCGAGGCCTGCCGCGCCGCGGTCGGCGCCGCCCAGGCGGCGCTGCAGGGGATAGAACGGGAGGTCAACGAGCGCGTCGGCTCGGACCGCGGCGCCGATCTGGGCACCATCAAGCAGCTGCTGCGGCATGCCGTGCAGATAGTCGCCGAACAGGCGCCCGCCGCGACCGCGGCAGAGGTGGCCGAGACGGCTCCCGTCGCAGAGGGCGCCAGCGCGGCGACAGCGGGCGCGCCCGCCGCACCGCGCATCAGCGGTGAGATCGGCAATCGCGACGACGTGCTCAAGACCCTCGACCGCATCCTCGCCTACTACGCCCGGCACGAGCCCTCCAGCCCGGTGCCGGTGCTGCTGAGCCGGGCCAAGACGCTGGTCAGTGCCGACTTCGCCACCATAGTGCGCAACCTGATCCCCGACGGCTTCTCCCAGTTCGAAAAGCTCAGGGGGCCCGACGGCGAATAGCGCCGGGTCACCTCATTCACAGCCCATAGCCGCATACGCAGCGCAGGAGGAACAAGATGGCCAACCCCAGCAGCCAGAAATTCATCGCTCGCAACCGAGCTCCACGGGTGCAGATCGAGTACGACGTGGAGCTCTACGGCGCGGAAAAGAAAGTTCAGTTGCCCTTCGTCATGGGGGTGATGGCCGATCTCGCCGGCAAACCCGCCGAACCGCTGCCGGCGGTGGCTGACCGCAAGTTCCTCGAGATCGACGTGGACAACTTCGACTCCCGGCTCAAGGCGATGAAACCGCGGGTGGCCTTCAACGTGCCCAACACCCTGACCGGCGAGGGCAACCTCAGCCTCGACATCACCTTCGAGAGCATGGACGACTTCAGCCCCGCTGCCGTGGCGCGCAAGGTCGATGCGCTCAACCAGTTGCTCGAAGCCCGCACCCAGCTGGCCAACCTGCTGACCTACATGGACGGCAAGACCGGCGCCGAGGAAATGATCATGAAGGCGATCAAGGACCCGGCCCTGCTGCAGGCATTGGCCAGCGCGCCGAAACCGACCGACTCCGAGCCGCAAAGCTGATTAGAGGACGCAGACCATGGCCGAACCGATGACCGAACAGCAGGCCCAGGGTGGGACTGCTACCGAAGAGACCAGCGACTTCGCGTCGCTGCTGCTGCAGGAATTCAAACCCAAGACCGAGCGCGCCCGCGAGGCGGTGGAAACCGCGGTGCGCACCCTGGCCGAACATGCGCTGGAAAAGACCGACCTGATCTCCAACGATGCGATCAAGTCCATCGAGTCGATCATCGCCGCCATCGACGCCAAGCTCACCGAGCAGATCAACCTGATCATGCACCACCAGGACTTCCAGCAACTGGAAAGCGCCTGGCGCGGCCTGAGCTACCTGGTCAACAACACCGAGACCGACGAGCAGCTGAAGATCCGCGTGATGAGCATCTCCAAGGGCGAGCTGCACAAGACCCTGAAGAAGTTCAAGGGCACCGCCTGGGACCAGAGCCCGATCTTCAAGAAGATGTACGAGGAAGAGTACGGCCAGTTCGGCGGCGAGCCCTACGGCTGCCTGGTCGGCGACTACTACTTCGACCAGTCGCCGCCGGACGTCGAGCTTCTCGGCGAGCTGTCCAAGGTCTGCGCAGCCATGCATTCGCCGTTCATTGCCGCGGCGTCGCCCACCGTCATGGGCATGGGCTCCTGGCAGGAGCTGTCCAACCCGCGCGACCTGACCAAGATCTTCACCACCCCCGAGTACGCCGCCTGGCGCTCGCTGCGCGAGTCCGAGGATGCGCGCTACATCGGCCTGACCATGCCGCGCTTCCTCGCCCGCCTGCCCTATGGCGCCAAGACCGACCCGGTGGATGCCTTCGCCTTCGAGGAGGACACCGCTGGCGCCGACAGCAGCAAGTACACCTGGGCCAACTCGGCCTACGCCATGGCGGTCAACATCAACCGCTCGTTCAAGCTCTACGGCTGGTGCTCGCGCATTCGCGGCGTGGAGTCCGGCGGCGAGGTACCGAACCTGCCGGCGCACACCTTCCCCACCGACGACGGCGGCGTGGACATGAAGTGCCCGACCGAGATCGCCATTTCCGATCGCCGCGAGGCCGAGCTGGCGAAGAACGGTTTCATGCCCCTGCTGCACAAGAAGAACACCGACCTGGCGGCCTTCATCGGCGCCCAGTCGCTGCAGAAGCCGGCCGAGTACGACGACCCCGACGCGACCGCCAACGCCAACCTGGCGGCGCGCCTGCCCTACCTGTTCGCCACCTGCCGTTTCGCCCACTACCTCAAATGCATCGTGCGCGACAAGATCGGCTCGTTCAAAGAGAAGGACGACATGCAGCGCTGGCTGCAGAACTGGATTCTCAACTACGTCGACGGCGACCCGGCGCACTCCACCGAAACCACCAAGGCCCAGCACCCGCTGGCCGCCGCCGAGGTGGTGGTCGAGGAAGTCGAGGGCAACCCCGGCTACTACAACTCGAAGTTCTTCCTGCGCCCGCACTACCAGCTGGAAGGTCTGACGGTGTCCCTGCGCCTGGTCTCCAAGCTGCCCTCGGCCAAAGGCGCCTGATCCACCCTCACATTGGTATCCGCCACGGCGGCGGATACCGCACCACGTAGCGTGGCGCGAGCCACCAAGGAGGCATGATGGCTGTTGATATGTTTATCAAGATCGGCGATGTGGACGGAGAATCCGCCGACAAGACCCACGCCAAGGAAATCGACGTACTGGCCTGGAGCTGGGGCATGTCCCAGTCCGGCAGCATGCATGTGGGCGGTGGCGGCGGCGCCGGCAAGGTCAGTATCCAGGACATCTCGTTGACCAAGTGGATCGACAAGTCCTCGCCCAACCTGATGATGGCCTGCTCCAGCGGCAAGCATTACCCCGAGGCCAAGCTGACCATCCGCAAAGCCGGCGGCGAGGATCCGGTGGAGTACCTGATCATCACCCTCAAGGAAGTGCTGGTGTCGTCCATCAGCACCGGCGGCAGTGGCGGCGAGGATCGCCTGACCGAGAACGTCACCCTCAACTTCGGCCAGGTTCAGGTCGACTATCAACCGCAGAAACAGGACGGCAGCAAGGACGGCGGCCCGATCAAGTACGGCTGGAACATCCGCGAAAACGTCAAGATCTGAGGCATGACCGCCCGGCGCCGCTGCGGCGCCGGGTGCTCGTTTCGTCGGCCATGGCACCAGCGCAGGCGCTCGGCGCGTACGTCTGGTATCGCCACCAAAGGCCAGGACACCCGCGGCCCGCAGCGCCACTGCTGCGCGGCACATGAACGGAAGGACGCAGCGATGAATGCCGATGAACTTGTGCGTGCCGGTCAGCTGAACGAGGCCCTGGGCGCCCTGCAGGATCAAGTGCGCAGCCAGCCGTCCAACCCCGCCCTGCGCGTCTTCCTCTTTCAACTGCTGGCCGTGCTCGGCCAGTGGGGCCGCGCACAGAACCAGCTCAAGGTCGCCGGCGAGCTGGATGCCGGCGCCCTGGCCATGGTGCAGACCTACCGCACGGCCCTGGAATGCGAGGCGCTGCGCGGCGAAGTCTTCGCCGGGCGGCTGACGCCGGTGCTGCTGGGCCAGCCGGCGGACTGGCTGGCCCCGCTGATTCAGGCCCTCAAGCTGGATGCCGAAGGTCATGGCGAAGCCGCAGCGCAGCTGCGCGAGCAGGCCTTCGACGCTGCCCCGGCCATCGCCGGCGAACTCAACGACGAACCCTTCGCCTGGTGCGCCGACGCCGATCCGCGGCTCGGTCCGGTGCTGGAGCTGATCGTCAACGGCCGCTACGTCTGGCTGCCGATGGAGAACCTCGTCAGCCTCAGCTGCGAGGCGCCTAGCGACCTGCGCGACCTGGTGTGGATGCCGGCCGAGCTGACCCTGCGCAACGGCGGCACCACCGTGGCGCTGATTCCCAGCCGCTACCCGGACACCGCCCTACTCGGCGACGACGCCGCGCGCCTGGCGCGCAAAGTCGATTGGCAGGACAACGGTTTGCCCATCGGCCAGCGCCTGTTCGCCACCGACCGGGGCGAAACCGCGCTGTTCGACCTGCGCAGCCTGCGCTTCGCCGCCGGGGACGCCTGAGCATGGCCGAGCTGACCCTGCAGGAGCGACTGCAGCCTTCGCTGCTCGATCGTCTCACCGACGACGAGCCGAGCAACCCCAAGGAAAGCGCCGAGCGCCGGGTGATGAATCTCAACCAGCTCAAGGCCTCGGTGCTGCGCGACTTGGCCTGGCTGCTCAACACCACCGCGTTGTTCGGCCCGGAAACCGCGGCACAGATGCCGGCCGGCACCTCGGTGATCAATTTCGGCCTGCCGCCGCTGTCCGGCCACACCGCCTCGAGCATCGACGTACAACTGGTCGAGACCCTGCTTGCCGAGATCATCGAAACCTACGAGCCACGCCTGCTCCAGGGCTCGCTACGGGTGCGCGCGCAGCTGGCAAGCGACGAGATGAACCACAACGCGCTGAGCTTCGAGATCGAGGCCGACCTGTGGGCCGAACCGGTGCCGCTGCGCCTGCTGCTGTCCACCGATCTGGACCTGGAGACCGGGCATATCAAGGTCGCCCCGGTCGACGGCAGGAGGCGCGCATGAACCCGCGCCTGCTCGACTACTACAACCAGGAGCTGCAGCACATCCGCGAGAGCGCCGCCGAGTTCGCCGCCGAGTTCCCCAAGATCGCCAGCCGCCTGACCCTGTCCGGCATCGACTGCGCCGACCCCTATGTCGAGCGCCTGCTGGAGGGCTTCGCCTACCTCACCGCGCGCGTGCACCTGAAACTCGACGCCGAGTACCCCACCTTCACCCATAACCTGCTGGAAATCGCCTACCCGCACTACCTGGCGCCGACGCCCTCGGTGGCCGTGGTGCAACTGTGCGCCGACCCCGACGAGGGCTCGCTGGCCAGTGGTTTTCGCGTCGAACGCGGCGCCGCCCTGCGTGGCCAGCTCGGCCACGAGGAGCAGACCGCCTGCGAGTACCGCACCTGCCACGACGTCACCCTGTGGCCGCTGGAGGTCAGCCGTGCCGAGTATTTCGGCAACCCGGCCACCGCCCTCGGCCGCCTCGCCGCGGCCGAACCGCGAGCCAAGGCCGGCCTGCGCATCCGTCTCAAATGCGGCGCCGGCATGCCGTTCAAGGCCCTGGCGCTGGACAGCCTGCCGTTGTTTCTCGGCGGCGCCGACGAGCAGCCGTTCCGCCTCTACGAGCAACTGCTGGGCAACGCCTGCGCCTTGTTTATCAAGAGCGTCGATGGCGAATGGGCCGAACGTTTGCCGCTGAGCTGCATCCAGGCACGCGGCTTCGACGACGAGGACGCGGTGCTGCCGGTAGTGCCGCGCGCCTTCCAGGGCTACCGCCTGCTGCAGGAGTATTTCGCCCTGCCCAATCGCTTCCTGTTCGTCGAGTTCGCCGGCCTTGCGCGCGGCGTGGCGCGCTGCAACGCCCAGGAGCTGGAACTGGTGGTGCTGTTCACCCGCCTGGACAGCAGCCTGGAAGGCGCGGTGTCGGCCGCCCAGTTCGTGCCTTTCTGCACCCCGGCGGTCAACCTGTTCCCGCGCCGCGCCGACCGCATCCACCTCAGCGACCGCGTGCACGAACACCAGGTGATCGCCGACCGCACCCGCCCGCTGGACTTCGAGATCCACTCGCTGACCCAGGTCAGCGGCCACGGCAGCGGCCCCGAACAGCCGTTTCAGCCCTTCTACGCCATTCGCGATCCGGCCCGTTACGGCCGCGAGCAGGCCTATTATGTGGTGCGCCGCGAGCCGCGCCGGTTGTCCAGCCAGGCGCGCCGGCGCGGGCCGCGCTCCACCTACGTCGGCAGCGAGACCTTCGTCTCCCTGGTCGACGTCAACCAGGCGCCCTACCGCCACGACCTGCGCCAACTGGGCATCGGCGCGCTGTGCACCAACCGCGACCTGCCGCTGCTGATGCCGATCGGCACCGGCAAGAGCGACTTCACCCTCGAAGACAGCGCGCCGGTGCAGGCGGTGCGCTGCCTGGCCGGGCCGAGCCGGCCGCGCGCCAGCCGCGCCCACGATGCCAGCGCCTGGCGGCTGATCAGCCAGCTGTCGCTCAACTACCTGTCGCTCAGCGAACGCGGCCAGGGCGCCGCGGCCCTGCGCGAGTTGCTGCGCCTGTACGGCGATCCGGCCGATTCGGCGCTGCAGTTGCAGATCGAGGGCCTGCGCGAGGTGCGCAGCAGCCCCTGCACGCGGCGCCTGCCGATGCCCGGGCCGATCGTGTTCGGCCGCGGCCTGGAGATCAGCCTGGAATTCGACGAGAACGCCTTTCGCGGCACCGGCGTGTACCTGCTCGGCGCGGTGTTCGAGCGCTTTCTCGCCCGTTACGTGTCGATCAACAGTTTTACCGAAACGGTATTGCGCACCACCGAGCGCGGAGAGGTCATGCGATGGCAGGCACAACCGGGTCGCCGCCCGAACATCTGAGCGGCGCCGCCGAGATGGCCGCCGCGCCCTGGAGCTACGACTTCTTCCAGGCGCTGCGGCGTATCGAATGCACGGCCGTGGCGCAGCCGCGCATCGGCCGTTCCGTGCGCCTAGCCGACGATCCGCTGCGCCTGGGCCAGCAGCCCGACTGCAGCTTCGCCCCGGCGACCCTGGCCAGCGTGCACCAGGGCCCGGTGCCGCGTATCGAACAGTTCTTCTTCGGCCTCACCGGCCCCAACGGGCCGCTGCCGCTGCACCTGACCGAGTACGCCCGCGAGCGCCAGCGCAACAATGGCGACGCCACCTTCAAGCGCTTTCTCGACGTCTTCCACCATCGCCTGCTGACCCTGTTCTACCGCGCCTGGGCCGAGGCGCGGCCCACCGTCAGCCACGACCGGCCAGACGACGACTACTGGTCGATGCGCCTGGCCGCCCTGTCCGGCCGCGGCATGCCCAGCCTGCTCGGCCAGGGGCCGCTGGCCGATTCGGCGAGCCTGCACTTCAGCGGCCACCTGGCCGCGCAGACCCGCTACCCGGACGGCCTGCGCAGCATCCTCGAAGCCTATTTCGAGGTGCCGGTGCGCATCGAGGAATACGTCGGCCAGTGGCTGCAGCTGCCGCAGTACAGCCAGGTCGGCGCGGCCGCCTGCACCCTCGGTAGCGACCTGTGCCTGGGCACCCACGTATGGGATCGCCAGCACAAGTTCCGCATCCGCCTCGGCCCGCTGAGCCTCGAGCAGTACCAGCGCCTGCTGCCGGGCCAGGAGAACTTCGCCGAGCTGGCCGCCTGGGTCGCCGAGCACCAGGGCGACGAGCTGGACTGGGAGGTCAACCTGGTGCTGCGTTGCCAGGAGGTGCCGCGCATCGACCTCGACGGCGGCACCCAGCTCGGCTTCAACACCTGGCTCGGCACCCCGTTGCACGACCCCGACGACCTCTCGCTGGTACGCGACTACGCCAGCCAATCCATCCCCGATTCGAGGAGCTGCGAACATGAGTGAGATCAGCCGCGCCGCGCTGTTCGGCAAGTTGAACAGCCTGGCCTACAAGGCCATCGAAGCCGCCACGGTGTTCTGCAAGCTGCGCGGCAACCCCTACGTCGAACTGGTGCACTGGCTGCACCAGATCCTCCAGCTGCAGGACTCCGACCTGCACCAACTGGTGCGCCAGTTCAGCCTCGACCCGGCGCGCCTGGCCAAGGACGTCACCGAGGCGCTGGATCGCCTGCCGCGCGGTTCCACCTCGATCACCGACCTGTCCTCCCACGTCGAGGAAGCGGTCGAGCGCGGCTGGGTCTATGGCAGCCTGATGTTCGGCGAGAGCCAGGTGCGCACCGCCTACCTGATCGTCGGCATCCTCAAGACGCCGAGCCTGCGCCATGCGCTGACGGCGATTTCCCGCGAGTTCGACAAGATCAAGGTGGAGAGCCTGATCGAGCGCTTCGACGAGTATGTCGGCAACTCGCCGGAGAACGGCCTCGGCGCCAGCGACGGCTTCAACGCCGCCGGCGCGCCGGGCGAAGCCAGCGGCGCCATGGCTCCCAGCGCCATGGGCAAGCAGGAGGCGCTCAAGCGCTTCACCGTCGACCTCACCGAGCAGGCGCGCAGCGGCAAGCTCGACCCCATAGTCGGGCGCGACGAGGAGATCCGCCAGCTGGTGGACATCCTCATGCGCCGCCGGCAGAACAACCCGATCCTCACCGGCGAGGCCGGCGTCGGCAAGACCGCGGTGGTCGAGGGCTTCGCCCTGCGCATCGTCGCCGGCGACGTGCCGCCGAGCCTCAAGGACGTCGAGCTGCGCGCCCTCGACGTCGGCCTGCTGCAGGCCGGGGCGAGCATGAAGGGCGAGTTCGAGCAACGCCTGCGCCAGGTGATCGAGGACGTGCAGAGCTCGCCCAAGCCGATCATCCTGTTCATCGACGAGGCCCACACCCTGGTCGGTGCCGGCGGCGCGGCCGGCACCGGCGACGCCGCCAACCTGCTCAAGCCGGCGCTGGCGCGCGGTACCCTGCGCACCGTGGCGGCCACCACCTGGGCCGAATACAAGAAGCACATCGAGAAAGACCCGGCGCTGACCCGGCGCTTCCAGGTGGTGCAGGTGGACGAGCCGTCCGAGCACAAGGCGATCCTGATGATGCGCGGCGTGGCCTCGACCATGGAACAACACCACAAGGTGCAGATTCTCGATGAGGCGCTGGAGGCCGCGGTCAAGCTGTCGCACCGCTATATCCCGGCGCGCCAACTGCCGGACAAGTCGGTGAGCCTGCTGGATACCGCCTGCGCCCGCGTCGCCATCAGCCTGCACGCGGTACCTGCCGAGGTGGACGACAGCCGCCGGCGGATCGAGGCGTTGGAAACCGAACTGGCCATCATCGCCCGCGAACAGGCCATCGGCATCGCCATCGGCAGCCGTCAGAGCGACGTGCAAGGCGCCCTGGCCGAGGAGCGCGAGCGCCTGGCCGCCCTGGAAAGCCGCTGGAGCGAGGAAAAGGCCCTGGTCGACGAGCTGCTGGCGACCCGCGCCAGCCTGCGCGCCGCCGCCGAAGCGGTGGACACCACCGGCGCGGCCCAGGCGCAGCCGCCGAGCCCGCAGCTGAGCGACGACGAACGCCAGGCGCTGCACGGCAAACTGGCGGATCTGCAGAGCCGCCTCAGCGCGCTGCAGGGGGAAACGCCACTGATCCTGCCCACCGTCGATTACCAGGCGGTGGCCTCGGTGGTCGCCGACTGGACCGGCATCCCGGTCGGGCGCATGGCGCGCAACGAGATCGACACCGTGCTGCGCCTCGACGAGCACCTGAAAAAACGCATCATCGGCCAGGACCACGCCCTGAGCATGATCGCCAAGCGCATCCAGACCTCGCGCGCCGGGCTGGACAACCCGAGCAAGCCGATCGGCGTTTTCCTTCTCGCCGGCACCTCCGGGGTGGGCAAGACCGAGACCGCCCTGGCCCTGGCCGAGGCCATGTACGGCGGTGAGCAGAACGTCATCACCATCAACATGAGCGAGTTCCAAGAGGCGCACACCGTCTCCACCTTGAAGGGCGCCCCGCCCGGCTACGTCGGCTACGGCGAAGGCGGCGTGCTGACCGAGGCCGTGCGGCGCAAGCCCTACAGCGTGGTGCTGCTGGACGAGGTGGAAAAGGCCCACCCGGACGTGCACGAAATCTTCTTCCAGGTGTTCGACAAGGGCGTGATGGAAGACGGCGAAGGCCGCATGATCGACTTCAAGAACTGCCTGATCCTGCTCACCACCAACGCCGGCACCGAGATGATCGCCGGCCTGTGCAGCGACCCCGAGCTGATGCCGGACCCCGAGGCCATTGCCAAGTCGCTGCGCGAGCCGTTGCTCAAGGTGTTCCCCCCGGCCCTGCTCGGCCGCCTGGTGACCATCCCCTACTACCCGCTGAGCGACAAGATGCTCGAGAGCATCAGCCGGCTGCAGCTGGACCGCATCAAGAAGCGTGTGGAGGCGACACACAAGGTGCCGTTCGACTACGAGCAGAGCGTGCTCGACCTGGTGGTGTCGCGCTGCACCGAGGCCGAGAGCGGCGGCCGGCAGATCGACGCCATCCTCACCAACAGCCTGCTGCCGGACCTGTCGCGCGAGTTTCTCGGCCGCCTGCTGGAGGGCAAGCCGCTGGCCGGTGTGCATATCGGCGCCGAAAATGGCCAGTTCAGCTACCGCTTCGACTAGCAGGCCGTGATCGCCAAGGGAGAACGTAGATGGCACTGACCCAATCCCAGCGCCTGGTGCAGGTCAACGGCCCGCTGGGCGCCAATGTCCTGCTGCTGCAGAGCCTGGAAGGCAGCGAGGAACTCGGACGGCCCTTCCAGTACCACCTGGAGCTGACCTCTGAGGACGCCTCGGTCAAGTTCGACCAGCTGCTGGGTAAACCCATGGGCCTGGCGCTGGAGCTGTACGACGGCGGCGAGCGCTACTTCCACGGCATCGTCTGCGCCTGCCGGCAGACCGTCGGCACCGGCCAGTACGCCGGCTACCAGGTGACCCTGCGGCCCTGGCTGTGGCTGCTCAGCCGCACCTCGGACTGCCGCATCTTCCAGAACAAGACGGTGCCGGACATCATCAAGCAGGTGTTCCGCGACCTGGGTTTCTCCGACTTCGAGGACAGCCTCAGCGGCAGCTACCGCGAGTGGGAATACTGCGTGCAGTACCGCGAAACCAGCTTCGACTTCGTCAGCCGGCTGATGGAGCAGGAAGGCATCTACTACTACTTCCGCCACGAAAAGGCGCGCCACGTGCTGGTGCTGGCCGATGCCTACGGCGCCCATTCGACGGTGGAGGGCTACGCCTCGGTGCCCTTCTTCCCGCCCGAGCAGCAGATGCGCGAGCGCGATCATTTCTACGACTGGCAACTGGCGCGCGAGGTTCAGCCCGGCGTCCTGGCGCTGACCGACTACGATTTCCAGCGCCCCAGCGCGAGCCTGGAGGTGCGCTCCAGCGTGTCGCGCAGCCACAGCAACGCCGAATACCCGCTGTTCGACTACCCCGGCGAGTACGTGCAGAGCAAGGACGGCGAGCATTACGCGCGCACCCGCATCGAGGCCATCCATACCCGCTTCGAGCGCGTGCAGCTGCGTGGCCGCGCCCGCGGCCTGGGCTCGGGGCACCTGTTCAAGCTCAGCGGCTACGAGCGCACCGACCAGAACCGCGAATACCTGGTGGTGGGTGCGCGCTACCGCATCCACCAGGAGCCCTACGAAACCGGCTTCGGCGACAGCAGCGAGCAGTTCACCAGCGAGCTGGACTGCATGGACGCCAGCCAGGCCTTCCGCCCGCTGCCGTTGACGCCGCTGCCCATCGTCCGTGGGCCGCAAACCGCCATGGTGGTCGGGCCCAGCGGCGAGGAGATCTGGACCGACCAGTACGGCCGGGTCAAGGTGCACTTCTACTGGGATCGCCACGACCAGTCCGACGAGAACAGCTCCTGCTGGATGCGCGTGTCGCAGGCCTGGGCCGGCAAGAACTGGGGCGCGATCCAGCTGCCGCGCATCGGCCAGGAGGTGATCGTCAGCTTCCTCGAAGGCGACCCGGACCGGCCGATCATCACCGGCCGCGTCTACAACGCCGAGCAGACGGTGCCCTACGACCTGCCGGCCAACGCCACCCAGAGCGGGGTCAAGAGCCGTTCGAGCAAGGAAGGCACGCCGGCCAACTTCAACGAAATCCGCATGGAGGACAAGAAGGGCGAGGAACAGCTGTTCATCCACGCGGAAAAGAACCAGGACATCGAGGTGGAGAACGACGAGACCCACTGGGTCGGCCACGATCGCACTAAAACCATCGACAACGACGAAACCGTGCACGTCAAACACGACCGCACCGAGACGGTGGACAACATCGAGACCATCACCATCGGCGTCGACCGTATCGAGAAGGTCGGCAACAACGAATCCATCACCATCGGCGTCAACCGCACCGAAAGCGTCGGCAGCAACGAAGACATCACCATCGGCGCCAACCGCACCGAGAACGTCGGCAGCAACGAGAGCATCACCATCGGCAGCAACCGCACCGAGAACGTCGGCAGCGACGAGAGCATCACCATCGGCAACAACCGCACCGAAAACGTCGGCAGCAACGAGAACATCACTATCGGCAGCAACCGCACCGAGAGCGTCGGCAGCAACGAAGAAATCAGCATCGGCAGCAACCAGAGCACCAGCATCGGCAAGAACGAGTCGCGCAGTGTCGGCCAGAGCCGCGACAGCAGCATCGGCAAGGACGACAGCCTGAGCGTCGGCAAGAACTTCTCGCTGACCGCCGGCGACTCCATCACCCTGACCACCGGCTCGGCCAGCATCACCATGAAGAAGGACGGCACCATCACCATCCGCGGCAAGGACATCACCATCGACGGCTCCGGCGCGATCAACGTCAAGGCCAGCAAGAACGTGGTGGTCAAGGGGCAGAAGATTCTGCAGAACTAGCAGGCCGGTTCTACCCACGGCCAGGAGCCCAGCTATGACGGTTCAATACTGCCTGCCCAGCCAGGCGCGCCTCGACGGCGTGATGATCGGCACCCTGCTCGCCCTGTCCGAGGACGGCGTGCCGCGGGTGAGCTTTCCCGGTTGCGCCGATGCCCAGGGCGTAAGCGCTCGCAGCATGGCACCGCTGGCTGCCGCGGATATCGGCGCCCAGGTCGCGCTGATGTTCGAGAACGGCGACCCGAGTCGCCCGCTGCTGATCGGCCGCCTGCTCGGCGCGCTGGCGGCGTCCCAGGTGCAGCTGGACGACGAACGCCTGGAGCTGCGCGCCGAGCAGGAAATCGTGCTGCGCTGCGGCAAGGCCAGCATCACCCTGACCCGCGCCGGCAAGGTGATCATCCAGGGCGCCTACCTCTCCAGCCGCTCCAGCGGGGTCAACCGCATCAAGGGCGGCTCGGTGCAGATCAACTAGAAGGCGCTGGCCCATGCAACTGCTCAATGCCACCCGACTGATGGCGGCCTTCACCCAGGGCCTGGCGCCCGACGGGCGCGAATCGCTGGTGGTGATCGCCAAGGGTACCTTCGACCTGCCGCTGGACGGCCGCGAGGCGCGCCTGCTCGACCCCCAGCAGCCGCTGCTGATGGCCGATACCTTTCACGGCGAGCCGGGCCTCAGCGCACCGCTGCAGGAGATGGACTTCGCCCCGGTCAAACCCTTCTGCGACGTGCTGGTGCAGGGCAAGGCCCATGCGCCGGGCGGCAAGCCGGCGACCCAGATCACCGCCGGCATCCGCGTCGGCCGGGTCGGCAAGGCCTTCTCGGTACTCGGCCCCAGGCACTGGCAGCCAGGCCTGCTCGGCGTCGCGCCCGGGCTGCCGCAGCCTTTTCTCGAACAGACGATTTCCTACGCCCAGGCCTTTGGCGGCGCCCATCCGCTCAAGGGCAACCCCGAGCAACAACAGGCCTACCCGGATAACCCGGCCGGCATCGGCTGGTATCCGCGCGGCACGGACAGCGCCGACATGCTCGGCATGCCGATGCCCTGCACTGAGGAGCTGGGCAAGCCGGTCGACAGCCCGCATGGCGACTTCCGCCCCATGGCGCTGGGGCCCATCGGCCGTCACTGGCCGCAGCGCGCCGCCTTTGCCGGCACCTACGACGAGGCCTGGTTGGCGGACTGCTTTCCCTTCCTGCCGGCCGATTTCGACAACCGCTACTTCCAGGCCGCGCCGGCCGATCAGCAGACCGATTACCTCAAGGGCGGCGAGGAGGTACTGCTGCTCAACCTCACGGCGCAGGAACGCGCGGGCTTTCGCATTCCGCAGATGTCCGTGCCGGTAACCTTCTTTCTCAACAAGGGCGGCCATGAGACGGTGCATGCCGTGATCGACACCCTGCTGATCGACACCGAGGCGCGCCAGGTGCAGCTGACCTGGCGCACCAGTCGACCGCTCAAACGCAACATGTTCGAGATCGCCCAGGTGCTGGTGGGCAGCATGTCGCGCGCCTGGTGGCGTGCCCGCGAGCTGGGCAAGGACTACCACGCCGGCCTCGGCAGCCTGGTCAAGTCCAGACACCAGGCGACGGAGGCCGACTGATGAACGCCCTGTGCATTCTCGGCTCCGGCATGGTCAGCGCGGTCGGTCTCAGTGCCCCGGCCAGTTGCGCGGCGATTCGCTGCGCCATCGACAACTTCCAGGAAACCCGCTTTATCGACCGTGGCGGCGAATGGCTGATCGCCGCCAGCGTGCCGCTGGAACAACCCTGGCGAGGCCGCGCCAAGCTGATCAAAATGGCCGCCCGCGCCATCGCCGAAGCCCTGCAGAATGCACCCGGCGTCGATCCGGCGCAAACCCCGCTGCTGCTCGGCGTCGCCGAACTGGAACGCCCAGGGCGGCTGGAGGGCCTGGATATCGAATTGCTGCACGGTATCGAACGGGAACTGGGCCTGGCCTTTCATCCCAGCTCCAACCTCATCGCCCGCGGCCGGGTCAGCGGCGCGGTGGCCCTGCTCAACGCGCGCAAGCTGATCTACCAGGGCGGCCATCGCCACGTGCTGATCGCCGGTGTCGATTCCTTCCTCAGCGCGCCGACCCTGGCCGCCTTCGAGGAGCGCGAACGTCTGCTCACCAGCCAGAACTCCAACGGCTTTATCCCCGGGGAAGGTGCCGCCGCCGTGGTGATCGGCGCTCCGGTCGCCAGCGAGGAGCCGCAACTGGCCTGCCTCGGCCTTGGCTTTGGCATGGAGCCGGCGACGGTGGAAAGCGAAGACATCCCCCTGCGCGCCGAGGGCCTGACCCAGGCCATCCGCGCCGCACTGGCCGAGGTGGGCTGCGGTCTGGAGCAGATGGACTACCGCGTCACCGACCTGTCCGGCGAGCAGTACTACTTCAAGGAAGCCTCGCTGGCCCTGAGCCGCAGCCTGCGCGTGCGCAAGGAGTTCTTCCATATTTGGCACCCGGCCGACTGCATCGGCGAAGTCGGCGCCGCCATCGGTCCGGCCATGCTCGCCGTGGCCCTGGCCGCCAGCCGCAAGGCTTACGGCGATGGACCGAACATCCTCTGCCACCTGGGCAACGACGCCGGCCAACGCGCCGCCGCCCTGCTCAGCTACCAACCGGTGAGGGCCGCCTGATGGGCAACGAGGTCTACGCCAACAATATGGAAGTGTCGTGCAAGTCGGCCGACGGCAAGGCCGTGGCCTGCTTCCCGGACGTCTGCTTCACCCCGCCGCAGACCCCGGCCACCCCACCCGGGGTGCCCATCCCCTACCCCAACACCGGCATGGCCAAGGACACCACCAACGGCACCCGCACGGTGAAAATCACCGGCAAGGAAGTGATGCTCAAGAACAAGAGCTACTTCAAGACCAGCTACGGCGACGAGGCCGGTTGCGCGCCGAAGAAAGGGGTGATCACCAGCAAGAACAAGGGCAAGGTGTACTTCACCTCCTGGTCGATGGATGTGAAGTTCGAGGGAGAGAATGTGGTCAGGAACCTGGATATGACCACCCATAACCATGCGTCGATGCCAGGCAATACACCAGTTTGGCCCTATATGGACAAGCTGGCGATGGATGCCGGAGGGGGCGCCTGCAAGAAGGAGGTAGAAAAGGAAAAAACCGACTGCGCGGACTTCAAACCCCATGGCAGCAAGGATGCTTGCACGGCGTTGGGTAAGAAGAAAAAACCCTCGGGTAAGAAAACCAGCCCTGAAGCCGATCAGGTGGCCGACAAGGCTGCCGCCAGCAAGTGTTTGTCTGCCCGCCGTTGCTCCCTGCAGCCGTACAAGCCCAGCGGCTGCTGTCCGCAACAGACTCCGCACCACCTGATAGAAGCCAGTTCGCTACATGACACCGGGCGCGGTGGTACTGGTTCATCGCCGCTCAAGGGCATCAAGGACTACAAGGAGGGGAAAGCTCCTTGCGTCTGTGCCGAGGGGGTGAACCAGAATGTGGGGACGCACGGTTTGATGCATACCTACCAGAGCAGCGGCTCGGCCAAAGCCCGCAGAGGCAATCTCACTTTCGAGAACGGTTACACCACCAAAGCCAAACGCATGAGCTACAAGAAGGCAAAAGGCAATGCGGTGACCGCAATGTCGAAAGCCTTTCCACAGTCCAAATGCTCGAAGAAATGCATCGAGGCCCAGTTGGACAACTACCACAACCAGTGTGGGATCAAGGACACGACACAGATCAAGGCCGTGGAAACCGGGCAGAGCGATGTCCGTGCAGCCAATCAGGCGGTCAGCGCACGAAACGCCAGACTGGCCAGCCCTCGTGGCAGAGGCGGCCGTTAAACAAAAAGGAGGAAGCTCATGGCTGGACAATGGACAGGAATCTTCTCATTCGTTACCGGCGTCGTCAGGTATCACGACCTGGCTTACCTGGCATCGGTATCGGATGAAATGCAGGCCAAGCGGATCAATCACACCTATATCACCGAGTGGGATGCGGGCACCTGGAGAGTCGGCGACGACGATGACGATATCCAGCATTGGTCGGTGGTCGCCGCTACGTTGGTTCACTCGCCACTGGAACAGGCATTGTTTCTCGGCGCGGGCGGTCAGGTCATCTGCATGGGCTCTGGCGACACCCACGAAGAGCAGCTCCCCAATGATGATTCCGCCATTCCCGGACGCGGCGAGATGCGCGGCGTATGTGCCGTCGAGGGTGTCGCTTACGCCTGCGGGATGGACAGGCAGGTCTACCGCCGACATGACGAGAACGACTGGCGTGCGATGGATGCCGGAGCTCGACCTGCAGCAGAAGACGAGCGCATCGTCGGCTTCGAAGCCATCGCCGGTTTCGCTAAGAGCGAAATCTATGCGGCAGGCTGGGAGGGTGAAATCTGGTCATTCGACGGCAAGCTATGGCGTCCGCAGGTCAGCCCGACGAATCTTGTCCTTACTGCACTGTGCTGTGCGGAGGACGGCTACGTATATGCCTGCGGACAGCTCGGCACCCTACTCCGTGGCCGACATGCCACTTGGGAGGTTATCGAGCACGGCGACACCGAAGATGATCTCTGGAGTCTTGCCTGGTTCATGGGGACGCTCTACGTTTCCAGTTCGACCGCTATCTATAAATTGCACAACGGCCATCTGCAGTCCGTCGACTTTGGCGACGACGAGCCTACCAATTGTTTCCACCTGAGTTCCGCCGACGGCGTGCTATGGAGTATCGCCGGCAAAGATGTCTTCGCCTTCGATGGAAACCAGTGGCAACGGATCGACTAGATGCCCAGTCTTGAAGTGATAGTCGACCAACACATCGAAGAAGCCGCCTTCCTCGGCTTGCTGCGCAGCATCGCCGTCCACGAGCCCCACTACGACCTCAATCACCTGACCACCCTCGACAACCGTATCGAGGCCCATCTGGACGGCCTGCGTATCGCCGGCCCGGTCGCTCTAGAAACCCTGCTGCAGCAGCTCGATCCCAACGCCCAGGGCGAAATCTTCGCGGCCACGGTGCTGGCCTTCGAGACCGCCAATACCGCCGCCATGGCCCGGCTGGCCGAGCATGTGCGCGCCGCCCCCGACAGCGCGCGTTTTATGGCCGCGGCCCTGGGCTGGCTGGATTGGGCCCGAGTCGAGCCCTGGGTGGACAAGCTGCTTGGCTCGCCCGAGGCACTGTTTCGTCAGATCGGCCTGGCCGCCTGCGGCATGCACCGCCGCGATCCGGGGCCGGCGCTGATCGCCGGGCTGGCGCATGCCGACGCGGCAGTCGTCGCCCAGGCCGCGCGCACCGCCGGCGAGTTGCGCCGGCGCGATCTGCTGCCGGCGATCCGTGCCCATCGCCTGCAGGCCGACGAAAACGCGCGCTTCTGGGCCAACTGGGCCACGGTGCAGATGGGCGACGAGGAGGCGCTGCTGCCCCTGCGCCAGTTCGCCGAACAACCGGGCCCGCTACAGCAGCGCGCCTTGCCGGTGCTACTGGCCTGGCAGCCCAGAGAAACCAGCGTCGCCTGGATTCGCCAGTTGATGCCGCAAGCGCAGCAGCGCCGCATGGTCATCCAGGCGGTAGGCCTGCTGGGCGATCCGCTAAGTCTGCCCTGGCTGATCCAGCAGATGCGGGACGTGACGCAGGCCCGGGTCGCCGGCGAGGCCTTCAGCCTCATCACTGGAGCAGACCTGGCGTTGCTCGATCTGGAGCTGCGCGACACCCCCGAGCACGACGCCGGCCCCAACGACGATCCGGCCGATGCCAACGTGGCCATGGACGAGGACGAGAACCTGCCCTGGCCCGACCCGGCGTTGATAGAGGCCTGGTGGCAAGGGGAGAAAGGCGCGTACCGGAATGGCCAGGGCTATTTCCTCGGCCAACCGATAAGCGAGCAGGGCTATCGCCTGGCCCTAAGCAATGGCCAGCAGCGCCAGCGCAGGGTTGCGGCCTATGGCCTGGCGCGTTTTCGCCCGACCGAGGCATTGTTTCCGGTCGCCGCGCCCGCCTGGCGGCAGCGGGCCTTGCTCAGATCTTGAGAGCGCAGGACGCCCTGGTGCGCATGGCGCACCTTACACAGCGGAATAACGGCTGACTTCGATCAGATTGCCGTCCGGGTCGCGAAAATACACCGACTCGATGGGCCCGATGGCGCCGGTGCGCGCCACCGGCCCCTCCTCCACAGCCACGCCCTGCTCGGCCAGATGCGCGAGCACCTTGACCAGCGGCCACTCGGTGATCAGGCACAGATCGATGGCCCCCGGCGTCGGCCTGGCGGCCTTGGGCTCGAACTCGCGGCCGGCCTGGTGCAGGTTGAATTTCTGTTGACCGAAGAGCAGCGCACTGCGCCCGGCGCCGAAACGCTCGTGGCGCATGCCCAGCACCCGTTCGTAAAAGGCGACGGTGGCCTCGATATCGGCCACGGTCAGCACCAGGTGATCCAGTCGTTCGATCATGTTCAATGCCTGTCCAGCAGATGAAAACGCGGCAGCCCCAGGTGCCAGTGGATCGCTGCCAGGCGCGCGCCCAGCACCACCAGCATGGCGGCGCTGGTATCCAGCCAGTGCGGCGTGTCCAGCGCGCGCAGGCCGATAAAGGTCAGCGCACCGGCGATGCAGGCGGTGGCGTAGATTTCCTTCTGAAAGATCAGCGGGATCTCGTTGCACAGCACGTCGCGGATCACCCCGCCGACCACGCCGGTCATCACCCCCATGATCACCGCGGTGCTGATCGGCGTGCCGTGCTGCAGTGCCAGTTCGGTGCCGTACACAGTGAACACCGCCAGGCCGAAGGCGTCGGCGATCAGCAGGCCCTTCTCGTGGATCGGCCGGGTCATGCGCACCCAGACCACCGTGCCCAGCGCCGCCAGCGACGCCACCAGGATATAGGTGTCGTCGCGTATCCAGCTGACCGGGTGATTGTCCAGAATCAGATCGCGCAGCGTGCCGCCGCCCAGGGCGGTGACGATGGCCATGACCAGCACGCCGAACAGGTCCATGGACTTGCGCCCGGCCATCAGCGCGCCGGTGATGGCGAACACCGCCACGCCGAACAGGTCGGCGAAATAGAACAGTTGCTGCATGGCGCCCTCAGCCACCGACCGGGGTGCGCAGGGTGACGAACTCCTCGGCGGCGCTCGGGTGCACGCCGATGGTCTCGTCGAATATCTGCTTGGTGGCGCCGGCCTTGAGCGCGATGGCCAGGCCCTGGACGATCTCGCCGGCCTCCGGGCCGACCATATGGCAGCCCAGCACGCGGTCGTTGTCGGCATCGACCACCAGCTTCATCAGGGTGCGCTCCTGGCATTCGGTGAGGGTCAGCTTCATCGGCCGGAAACGGCTCTCGAAGATCTGCACGCGATGCCCCGCCTCGACCGCCTGCTCCTCGCTCAGGCCGACGGTGCCAATATTCGGCAGGCTGAACACCGCGGTGGGGATCATCCGGTAGTCCAGCGGGCGGTACTGCTCCGGCTGGAACAGGCGGCGCGCCACGGCCGTGCCCTCGGCCAGCGCCACCGGGGTCAGTTGCACGCGGCCGATCACGTCGCCGATGGCGAGGATCGACGGCGTGCTGGTCTGGAACTGCTCGTCCACTTCGACATAACCGCGCTGATCCAGCTTCACCTCGACGTTTTCCAGGCCCAGGTTGTCCAGCATCGGCCGGCGGCCGGTGGCGTAGAACACGCAGTCGGCCTGCAGCACGCGGCCATCCTTGAGGGTGGCGTTGAGGCTGCCGTCGGTTTGCCGTTCGATGCGCTCGATATCGGCGTTGAATTGCAGGTCGATGCCTTTCTTGACCAGCTCCTCCTTCAGGTGTCTACGCACCGCGCCGTCGAAGCCGCGCAGGAACAGCTCGCCGCGGTAGAGCTGGGTGACCTGGGCACCCAGGCCATGGAAGATCGAGGCGAACTCCACAGCGATATAGCCGCCACCCACCACCAGCACGCGCTTGGGCAGGGTTTCCAGGAAGAACGCCTCGTTGGAGCTGATGGCATGCTCGCGCCCGGGAATCTCGGGGAGCTGCGGCCAGCCGCCGGTGGCGATAAGGATGCGCTCGGCGCTGTGGCGCTGGCCGTTCACCTCGACGCTATGGGCGTCGAGGATGCGCGCGTGGCCCTCGAACAGGCTCACGCCGCTATTCACCAGCAGGTTGCGGTAGATGCCGTTGAGACGCTGGATCTCGCGGTTCTTGTTGGCGATCAGGGTCGCCCAGTCGAAGTGCGCCTCGCCCAGCGACCAGCCGAAACCGCCGGCCTGCTCGAAGTCTTCGGCAAAATGCGCGCCGTAGACCAACAGTTTTTTCGGCACGCAGCCAACGTTGACGCAGGTGCCACCGAGGTAGCGGCTCTCGGCCACCGCCACCCGGGCACCGTAGCCGGCAGCGAAACGTGCCGCACGAACGCCGCCGGAGCCGGCGCCGATCACGAACAGGTCGTAGTCGTAAGTCATCTGAGGCCTCCTTAGACAGGCCGCCAGCATACCGGAAAGGCAAAGACTAAGCTGACAGCCAAGGAGGAAAGCCGCCATGCGCCCGACCCTGACGCACCTGGCGCTGCACGTGCCCGACCTGGACGCCTGCATCGCCTTCTACCAACGCTACTGCGCCATGCAGGTGATCCACCAGCGCCCCGGCAAGGGCACGCGCATCGTCTGGATGGCCGAGCCGGGCAAGGAGCACCAGTTCATCTTCGTCATCATGCCCGGCGGCCAGGATCGCCAGCTGGCCAGCGACGACTACAGCCATTTCGGCTTCGCCCTGGCCCGCCGCGAGGAGGTCGACCGCATCGCGGCCATGGCCGCGGAGGACGGCTGCCTGATCTGGCCGCCGCGCGACGAGCCCTACCCGGTCGGCTACTACTGCGGCCTGCGCGACCCGGCCGGCAACTACGTGGAATTCAGCTACGGCCAGCCGCTGGGGCCGGGGTCGGAGCGGATGCCGATCCCCTGAAACGCAAGACGCCACCCGAAGGTGGCGTCCTGGTTAACTCGGGATGCGTGGTGCTCACGGGGCCGCGCGCACCTCCCGTTGCCTAAGGCTCAGTAGGCCTTGCCGGTCTTGTACAGGTTCTCGAAGCAGAAGTTGGTCGCCTCGATATAGCCTTCGGCGCTGCCGCAGTCGAAGCGCTGGCCCTTGAACTTGTAGGCCATCACGCAGCCCTGCTGGGCCTGGCGCATCAGCGCGTCGGTGATCTGGATCTCGCCGCCCTTGCCCGGCGGGGTGTCGCGGATCAGGTCGAAGATGTCCGGGGTGAGGATATAGCGGCCGATGATCGCCAGGTTCGACGGCGCGTCCTCGGGCTTGGGCTTCTCCACCATGTTGCTGACCCGGTAGATGTCGTCGCGGATCATCTCGCCGGCGATCACCCCGTACTTGTGGGTCTCGTCGCGCGGCACTTCCTGGATGGCGACGATGGAGCAACGGAACTGCTTGTACAGCTTGACCATCTGGGTCAGCACGCTGTCGCCCTCCAGGTTCAGGCACAGGTCGTCGGCCAGCACCACGGCGAAGGGTTCGTCGCCGATCAGCGGCTGGCCGCAGAGGATGGCGTGCCCCAGGCCCTTCATCTCCACCTGGCGGGTGTAGGCGAAGCTGCACTCGTCGATCAGGCGGCGGATGCCGACCAGGTACTTTTCCTTGTCGGTGTCGCGGATCTGGTGCTCCAGCTCGTAGCTGACGTCGAAATGGTCCTCCAGCGCGCGCTTGCCGCGGCCGGTGACCATGGCGATCTCGGTCAGACCAGCGGACAGCGCCTCTTCGACGCCGTACTGGATCAGCGGCTTGTTCACCACCGGCAACATTTCCTTGGGCATGGCCTTGGTCGCGGGCAAGAAGCGGGTGCCGTAACCGGCGGCGGGGAACAGGCATTTCTTGATCATGGGACTCCCAGATGGCGTGTGGAATGCGCAGCCAGTCTATCAAGCTGCGCTGGCCTTACAACTGCCCAGCGCCGGCCGGCCGATGCCGCGATAGAGGAAACCCAGCTCGGCGAGCTGCGCCGCATCGTAGATATTGCGCCCGTCGAACAGCACCGGCATGCGCATCGCGGCGCGGATGCGCAGAAAGTCCGGCTGGCGGAACTGCTTCCACTCGGTCACCAGCACCAGGGCGTCGGCGCCCTCGCTGACCACATAGGGCGAATCGCTGAGCAGCAACTGGCCCTTGGCCAGGTACTCGGCGTAGCGTGGCGCCAGCGCCGGGGTCGCCACCGGATCGCAGGCCTGCACCCGCGCGCCCGCCGTCAGCAGGGCGTCGAGCAGCACCAGGCTGGGCGCCTCGCGCAGATCGTCGGTGCCGGGTTTGAACGCCAGCCCCCACAGCGCCACCACCCTGCCCTGCAGATGGCCGTTGAAGTGCTCGCGCAGGGCCTGGAACAGCAGGGTCTTCTGCAGCGCATTGCGCGCCTCCACCGCCCGCAGGATGCCCGGCTCGAAACCCTCCAGCTCGGCGGTGCGGATCAGCGCGCGCACGTCCTTGGGAAAGCAGGAGCCGCCGTAGCCGCAACCGGCGTAGATGAAGTGGGTGCCGATGCGCTTGTCGCTGCCGATGCCGCGGCGCACCTCCTCGATGTCCACCCCCAGGCGCGCGCAGATGCCGGCCATCTCGTTGATGAAGGAAATCTTGGTGGCGAGAAAGGCATTGGCCGCGTACTTGCTGAACTCCGCGGCGCGCACGCCCATGCACAGCAGGCGGTCGTGGTTGCGCAGGAACGGCGCGTAGAGCCGGCGCAGCAGCTCCGTGCCGCGCTCGTCGTCGCAGCCGACTATGACCCGGTCGGGGCGCATGAAGTCCTCGACCGCCGAACCCTCCTTGAGAAACTCCGGGTTGCTCGCCAGCATGACCCGGGCACGCAGGCCACGCCGCGCCAGGGCGGCGTTGATGCGCTGGGCGACGCGCTCGGCGGTGCCCACCGGCACGGTGGACTTGTCCACCACCAGGCAGCCGTGCTCGAGCTGTTCGCCCAGCTCATCCGCCACCGCCAACACATGGGACAGATCGGCCGAACCGTCCTCGCCGCTGGGCGTACCCACGGCGATGAAGACCACCTCGGCGCGGCGAATGCCGGCCTTGAGCTGTGCGGTGAAACTGAGTTGGCCGCTGGCCAGTTGCGTCTTGAGCATCGCCTCGAGGCCGGGCTCGTAGATCGGCACCTCGCCGCGGGCGAGCCGTGCCACCCGCAGGGGGTCGCGCTCGACGCAGATCACCCGGTTGCCCATCTCGGCAAAGCAGGTCGCCGTCACCAGCCCAACGTAGCCAGCCCCAATTACGCATATCTGCATCGCTGCATCCTCTCGACGGGTTGCAGCGATTGCAGCGGATGGCGGTGGCAGCGGTATGACCGTCAGGTGACCGGGCCATGACAGTCGGCGCAAGGCCACCCCTCAGTCGTCATCCCACTCCTTGCATTTCACCTCTTTCTTGTACTCGTCGCGCTTGGCGTCGATCTTCACCCGGCAGGCACCGTCGCGGAACTCCTCCTTCCATTCGCCGCGCGGCCAGCTTCGCCCGTGGCCGTCCGGACATTTGATTTCCAGCAGGTAATCGCCCCGGTCGAACTCCTCTTTGACGCGGCACGGCCCGTCCCGGTAGCGGTTTTCCCATTTGTCATGACCATCATGACGGTGTTCGGCGCTGGCCTGGCTGGCCAACAGCGCCGCCCAGCAGAACGGCAGAACACCGCGCGAAATGAACCGACAGAGCATCATGCAACCTCGCCAATCAACCTCCTCCGCGACGGCGGAGGCACCGGATACCTCTCAGACAGCGGCGCCAGGTTATTTGCTCGCGGCTCGTTCGTTGCTTTTACGCCGGCCCGCTGCCCCGCCGCCGCTCTCTTGGGAATTCGTACGTTTGCGAAACTGCCCCGGGACGATGTCGAACATCTCGCGCAAGCGCCGCTGAAAATGCGAGGAGGTCACCAAGCCGCCGGCAATGGCGACTTCACGCAGGGATTTGAAGGGTGGATGGCCGAGTGGCGGTCGGCGGCGTTAGAGGGCTGCCCTGCTTTTCGCCAACTGCAACAACGCCGCCCAACGACTGCCAGCGGGCAGCGCGTCGGGCGGCGTGGGTAGCCCGTGGTTCAGCTGCGGCAGTCCTGGATCAGGCCTTTGACCAGGCCGACCATCATCAGCAGCATCAAGGCCATGAACGGCAAGCCCATCGCCACTGCGCCGGCCTGGATGCCCTTGAGCGCGGTGTCGCCGCCGACCACGAACAGGGTGACGGTGACCAGGGCAATCATCACCAGCCAGAGCACCCGCTGCAGCGGCAGGGTATCGGGATCTCCGCCGGCGGCGAGGTTATCGACCACCAGGGCGCCGGAGTCGACCGAGGTGACCATGAAGATAACCAGCAAGGCCACGACCAGCAGCGAGGCAAGACCGCCCAGCGGCAGCACTTCGAGGAACTGGAAGATGGCCATGTTGACGTCGGTCAGGCCCGCCGCCAGCGCCCCGCTGCCGTCGACGACCTGGGCGATGGCGCCGCCGCCGAAGGCGGCGAACCAGAGCACGGCGACCAGGGTCGGTGCCAGCATCACCATGCCCACCATCTGCCGCAGGGTGCGGCCTTTGGACACGCGCGCAACGAAGATGCCAACCAGCGGGCCCCAGGTGCACCACCAGGCCCAGTAGAACACCGTCCAGCCCTGGAACCAGTCCTGATCCGGGCGTTCGACCCAGTTGCTCAGCGGCAGGAAGAAGCGGCCGTAATCCAGCGCGGCCGTCAGGGCGCCGAAGAAGAACTCCAGCACGCCGATACCGACCACCACCAGCAGGAACAGCCCCAGGGCCAGCAGCATGTTGATATTGCTCAGAAGCTTGACCCCGGCATCCAGCCCGCGCCACAGGGAAATCGCGGCGATGCCGGTCACGGTAGCGATAAACAGCAGCTGGAAGGTGAAGTTGTTGGGCACGCCCAGCACATGGGAAATGCCGGCGGTGGCCTGCATGGCGCCGAGGCCCAGCGAAGTGGCCAGGCCGAAGACGGTCAGCACCACGGTGAACACATCGACCAACTGCCCCGGCAGCCCCTTGTGCGCCTTGCCGATCAGGGGCTGCAGGCCGGAGCTCAGCGACAGCGGCAGGCCCTTGTTGTAGGAGAAGTAGCCGACCACCAGGGCGCTGGTCAGATAGATGGCCCAAGGGTGGAACCCCCAGTGAAACAGGGTGGCGCCCATCGCCGCGTGCTGCGCCTCCGGCGTGTTGGCCGTGACATCCAGCGGCGTCTTCCACCAGGCGGTGTACTGCGCCACGGGTTCGGCCACGCCCCAGTACAGCAGGCCGACACCCATGCCGGCGGCGAACATCATGGAAAACCAGGACAGCGTGCTGAACTCCGGCTTGGCCTCGCGCCCGCCCAGGCGCACCTTGCCCAGGGGCGAGAGCGCCAGGCCCGCGCAAAACAGCACGGCCAGGTTGCCCATGATGATGATGAACCAGTCGCAGTTCTTGAGAATCCAGCCCTTGACGCTCTCCAGTGTCTGGCCGAAGAGCACCGGGTTACTCAGCGCCAGCAGAACCAGCAGCAGGACTATTGAGAACGAGACTGGAAAGATAACCCGATGGAAGTTCAGGCCCAGCACTCGAATATTGAACTCTCGACTGACCAGGCCTTGCGCAGCTATAGGCTTCATGCACGCACCTCGATTTTGTTCTTGTAATAAGTTGTTCTACCGAACCCAACCCAGGCACCGAGGTTCCTGGTTCTGGACGTCCTGCAGATGCTCAATGGTCAGTCAGGGGTATGTCCTCGACAAACCATTTAAACTCCGCGACTTATGAGTTTTGATCATTAATCCGGGCGTGCGCGGCGCCTGCCCTTAACGCCTGGAGAGTCCGACGCCAGCGGCTCCGTTGCCGGCATGGCCGCGTCCGCGCCGCTTCGCTATGAGACTCGATGGCTCATGGACCGGAGCGGCCGGGGTCGCCTGTAAGATCGGACGCGGGCGTCAGCGGCGCTGCACCGGGCGGCTCGATCACCGCCGCCAGAGTCGCACAGGCGATGCCGTTGGGGGTGGCCTGATGATGCAACGGCGCATCGTCCTGCAGGTGCTCGCCGGTCACGCGCCCCTGCCCCACCGCCAGCGCCAGCACGGCGGCGCTGACGGCGAAGAACAGATAGAGGCTGGAGGCGCCGAAATGCCCCATCAGCGCACCGGCCAGCAGCGGGCCGATACAGGCGCCGACGCCGAAGGTGGCCAGCAACAGCCCCGCCAGCGAAACCCGCAGGCGCGGCTCCATGTTGTCGTTGGCCAAGGCGACGCCCAGTGGATACAGGCAGAACTGCAGAAAGCCGATACAGGCGCTGAACAACAGCAGCACACCGAACGACAACCCCTGATAGAACGCCAGCGGCAGGCAGGTAAGCATCAGCAACGCCGCCACCGCGCGAATCAGGCTGGCCCGCGGCAGTCGGTCCGACAGCCAGCCGAGCGGCAGTTGCGCGAGCAGGCCGGCAGCGATCGCCAGGGCCATGAACTGCCCCACTTCGACCGTGCCCAGGCCCTGCCGGCTGGCGTAGATCGACGACAATCCATAGAAGCCGCCATTGATCATGCCCGATACCAGCACGGTGATCAGCGACTGCGGCACCCGCTGCAGGAACAGCCGCAGATCGACCGGTTCCGCACTCGGTATGGCCGGGTGCGTGCTACGGGTCAGCGCCATCGGCACCTGGCTCAGGGCGAAGGCGATGACCACGCCGAGCAGCGCGTGCAGGCCCAGGTCGCCGTCGATACTCAGCGCCAGCTGGCCGAGCATCATGCCGACGTAGGCCGAGACCATGTAGATGCCCAGCACCTTACCGCGCTGATCGCTCTGTGCGCAGTCGTTGAGCCAGCTCTCCACCACCATCAGCTGACACATCATCGCCACGCCGACCAGCAGGCGCAGCAACAGCCAGAGGGGCAATGCTTCACTGAAGGCGTGGGTCAGCACCGCCGCGCAGATGATTCCGGAGCAGGCCACGTAGGTGCGGATATGGCCGACGCGACCGATCAGCACCTGGCCGACCTTGCCGCCGACCACCATGCCCAGGGCATTGGCCGCCATCAGCGCGCCGCCCCAGAAATCAGCGACGCCGCCGGCGGTCAAGCGCAGCGCCAGATAGGTCATCAGCAGGGTCGAGCCGAGCTGCATCAGCAGACTGGCCAGATAGAGTGCAGCGAACGCCTGGGTCAGTCCGAGCAATTGCTCACCCCTTTTTCACGGATAACAACTGCGCCTGAGCCGGGCGCGCAGCAAAGCGGGACCATCTGCAACGCTCCCCTGGCTAGGCCAGACCGTGGCGCTGCTTCCAGTCGCCCGGATGGACCACGTAACCGAACAGCGCATGCCCGCCGTAGACCAGCTCGGTGCCCTCGGGAATCCACAGCAGCTGGCCCGGCCCGACCCGGTACAGCTGGCCGTTGGCCTTGAGTTCGAAGCAGCCCTGGATGACGAAGATCACCTCGTCGTACAGCAGGGTCCAGGCCACCTCGGCACCCTCCCAGCGGGCGAAACCTATGCCGATGTGCGGCGAGATCTCGTTGCCGATCGCCCGCGCCACGAAGGCGGCGCCGGGCGGGCCGCCGCGCGGGATGAAGTCCAGGTCATGGTGATCAACCAGCAGCACCGGGCCTTTGCCGGAAACGACCTGGCTCATAGCTCGCTCCGACTGTTCCAGGCCGCCAGGCGAATGCGCGAGCGCACGCCGAGGCCGAGGAAGGGTTCCGGCGGGTTCAGCGACGGCATGCCGGTGACCGCCTGGATGTCGCGCAGCTGCGCCGAATCGGCGCCCACCGCTAGGTCGGCCAGCAGGGTGCCGGAGATGGTGCCCCAGGCCGCGCCGACGCCGTTGTCGCAGGCCGAGGCGAACACGCCTGGCTCCAGCTCGCCGAAGAAGTTGGTGAAGTTGCGTGAAATGGCGTAGACGCCGCCCCAGGTGTGGCTGAACGGCACCTCGGCCAGCTGCGGGAAGCGCGCTAGGAAAGCCTTGCGATGGTCATTGCGCACCGACTCGCGCATGGCGTCGCTGCTGCTCTTGCCGTACTTGGGCACGTGCTTGTAGGTGTTGCGGATGATCAGGCGGCGGTCCTGGGTCATGCGCACCGTGGTGCCGGCGTGATCGGCCGGGGTCAGCCCCCAGTCGAGCTGGCCGCCATAAACGGCCAGTTCGGCGTCACTCAGCGGCCGGGTCCAGCTGGCGAAGGTCATCACCGGCAGCAGGCGGTTGCGCAGGTAGCCGAACTCCTGGGTGAAGATGCTGGTGCCCAGCAGCAGCCGCGGGGTGCGGATGCTGCCGGTGCTGCCGTGGAGAATCCAGCCGCCCTGGCCATCGCGCTGCAGGCGCTGGATCGGTGATTCCTCGAGCAGCTCGACATTGCCGGGCAGCGAGCGACCCAGGCCGCCGACCAGCGTCGCCGGCTGCATCAGATAGCACCCCGGGGTGTAGATCGCCCCGCTGTAGTGCTGACTGCCCACAACCTTGGCCAGTTCGCCGCGCTCGACCCACGCGAAGGGCTCGCCGAGATCCTGCATCAGGCGCTCGAAATGCTGCAGATAGGCCATGCCGCGCGGCCCCACCGCGCCCTGGTACTTGCCGGCGTGGGACCACTGGCAGTCGATCCCGTGACGCTGGATCAGCCCCTGCAACTGGGCGATGGCGGCGCGGTTGAGGCTGAGCAGGCGCTGCTTGTGCGCTGGATCGGGGTGTTCCAGGGCGAACTTGTGCGGCAGGTCGATGACGAAGCCGGAGTTGCGCCCCGAGGCGCCGTAGCCGACGCGCTGGGCATCGACCAGCAGGATGCGCGCCTCGGGATGGTGCTCGGCCAGGCGCCGGGCGGCGGCCAGGCCGGCGAAACCGGCGCCGATCACCGCGTAGTCGGCACGCTGCTCGCCCTGCAGGCGCGTGGCGGGCTCGGCGGCGGGCAGCGCGGCGTACCAACCGCAGCTGGCGTCGTCGTGGGGCAGATTGATGCTCTTGTTCATGCTTGCGCCCTCAGGCCACGGCCCGTTGTGCGTTCTGACAGGATTGCAGCCAGCTGTTGCGCTGCGCTTGGGCTTGCCGGCCGAGCAGGATGAAGCCGCGCAGGGTGCCGGCGGCGTCGTAGTAGCCGGCGCTGAGGCCATCGGCGGTCGCCGTGCAACGCCATTCGCCGGCCACGCCGACGGCCGGCGGCAACAGACACAGCGGTGCGGCCGGGGTCTTCACCGTCACTGGCATCAGCGGGTAGCTGACCGTGGTTGGCTGGCCGAGCAGGGTCTTGCTCAGGGCGGCGATGCCCTGGTTGATCGGCGCCAGGTAGGGCAGCAGCTGGCCGTCGATCTCGATGCAGTCGCCCAGGGCGTAGATCCCCGCTTGCGAGCACTGCAGGCGGGCATCGACCCGGATGCCGCGACCCACGGCGAGCCCGGCGCTTTCGGCCAGGCCCAGGTTGGGCCGCAGGCCGACGGCGGAGAGCACCAGATCGGCGTCCAGGCCTTCACCATCGGCGAGGGTCAGGCGGTAGCCCTGCTCCAGTGCGTCGATGCGCTGCAGAGTGTTCTGCAGGTGCCACTGCACGCCCAGCTCCGCCAGCGCGGTCTGCAGCTGCCGGCCGGCCTCGGCCGGCAACAGGCGCTCCATAGGCCATTTACCGAGGCCGATAACGCTGACCTCGAAGCCGCTGGCCGCCAGGTCATTGGCGAACTCGCAGCCGATCAGGCCGTCGCCGAGGATGGCGACGCGGCGCACGCCGACCAGGCGCTCGCGGAAGATGCGATAGTCGTGCAGGTTGTTGACGCTGAGCAGCGCGTCGCTGGCCCCTTCGATGGGCAAGCGAATCGGCGCCGCGCCGCTGGCCAGCACCAGCTGGCCGTACTCCATCTCGCCGATAGTGGTGTGCAGGCGCCGCTCCGTGGTGTCGATGCGCTCGACCCTGCAATGCGGGTAGACGCGAATCTTCAGGCGCTTCTCGATGGCCAGGGCCGACTCGCCGGCCAGCGCCTCGGCGCTCTTGCCCTGAGCCAGGCCGATGGACAGTGCTGGCTTGGAGTACAGGTACCCGGACTCCTGGGTTAGCACGCGGATTTCCACCTCGGCATCGGCGCGGCGCAACGCCTGGGCCAGGCCATAGCCGGCATAACCGCTGCCGATGATGACGATGGGCTGACGCACGCCAGCCGCAGGTTGTGCGGGCGCCGCCGGGGGCACCGGCAAGGGCGTCGAGGGGTTCGCTGCCGCGGCGACTACCGGGCTGATGTCGAGCATCTCGAAATCTTCCTTGCCGACCTTGCACTCCGGGCACTTCCAGTCCGCCGGCACATCTTCCCAACGGGTGCCGGCGACAATGCCGTCGTCCGGCCAGCCCAGGGCCTCGTCATAGATCAGGCCGCAGACCACACAGAGCCAGGTCTTGAACATGTCGTTCACTCCCCCGCCACGCGAATGGCGACGTTCTTGGTACGTACGTAGCTATACAGCGCTTCCTGGCCCTTCTCGCGGCCGAAACCGGACAGCCCCACACCGCCGAACGGCGTTTCGATGCCGCCGGCATACCACTCGTTGACGAATACCTGGCCGGCCCGCAGGCGCCGCACGCAGCGCATGGCGCGGCTGATGTCCTGGGTGAAGACGCCGGCGACCAGACCGAAGTCGGTGCCGTTGGCGATCTCGATGGCCTGCTCCTCGCTGTCGAAGGGGATGATCGCCAGGACCGGGCCGAACACCTCTTCTCGGGCGATACACATCTCGGGGCGCACATCGCGGAACACGGTCGGGCGCATAAAGTGCCCGGCCCTGTCGCTGAAAGCCTCGCCACCGGTGGCCGCCACTGCGCCCGCGTCGACGGCGCGCCGGCACAGGCTTTCGATGCTGGCCAGTTGTGCGGCGCTGACCACCGGGGTGAGGTCCGGGTTGTCCTGGCCGAGGCCGACGGACAGCCCTTCGGCCAGCTCGACCACGGCGGCGACGATCTCTTCGTAGATCTCGCGCTGCACCAGCAGGCGCGACATGGCCGAGCAGACCTGGCCGGCATTGAAGAAGATGCCGCCCTTGACGCTGGCCAGCAGCTGCTGGCGGTCGACGTCGGCGAAGGCGATGGCCGCCGACTTGCCGCCCAGCTCCATGACGCTGGGAATCGCATTCTCGGCGGCATCGCGCAGGATGGTCTGGCCAGTGGGCACCGAGCCGGTGAAGACGATCTGGTCGACCTTGGCGCTGCTCACCAGATGCGCCCCGACCTCGCGGCCGCGGCCGCAGATCAGGTTGACCGCGCCCCTGGGCAGGCCGACGCGGGCGATGGCACGCAGCAGCACGCACAGGCCCAGCGGCGACAGCTCCGGCGACTTGATCACCACTGCGTTGCCGGCAGCCAAAGCGGGTGCCAGGGAGCGGGCGCAGATGGACACCGGGAAGTTCCACGGCACGATCTGCGCCGACACGCCCATGGGGTCGTAGAGGGTGAAGTCCATGTAGCCGTTGCCCAGCGGGATCGAGGTGCCCTCGATCTTGTCGGCCATGCCGGCGTAGTACTCGAAGTAGCGAGCGGCTTCGATGAACTCGTCGCGGGCATCGTTGAGGCTCTTGCCGTTTTCCTGGCACAGCACCCAGGCCCCCTCCTCGGCCACCGCGCGAATCTCGGCGGCGGCGCGCAGCAGCCAGGTCACCCGCTGCGCCGGGCGGGCGCGGGTCAGCTCACCGCTGTCGACGCAACGCCGCGCCGCCAGCAGGGCGTGCTCGGCGTCCTCACGCGAGGCCTGGGCGATGGTCGCCACCGGCTCGGCGGTACCGGGATTGCTCACCTGCAGGTGCTGGGCACTGTCCACCCATTCACCGTCGATGTAGTTCAGCCAGTGTTCGGCAATCGGAAACATGGCGAGCTCCTCAGGCGTTCTGGGCGATGGCCAGCAGCTTGCGCGCGGCCCACTGGTGGAAGTAGTGAGTCGGGATGTCCATCTCCGGGGAGAACGCGCCGCCGCCGTAGCCGGGCGAGTGACGGCCGTTCTGCATGCCTTCGACCGAGGCGATGTCCTCGGCGAACACCACCTTCCACGACTCCAGGATGGCGTTGCGGCAGGCGGCGTATTCGTCGCCCAGCGCCTCGTCGCCGACGTAGAACAGGCGCAGGTGCTCGATGGTGCGCCCCGGTGCGACCGGTTCCAGCTGCATGGCGAAGGCGTGGTCGGCCTGGATACCGAGCAGCACGTTGGGGAAGAAGGCCACGTACTCGGCGTTGCGCAGGCGATCCTGCGGCCAGCTGGGGAACTGCGGCAGGTGGGTGCCGGCGACGTCGGAGAGGTTGTAGGCGTAGCTGCCCTGGCCGGCGAACTGCTCGTCGAACAGGATGTTGTAGTGATCCTCCAGGCGCGAGTAGCTGTTCAGACTCGGGTGCACCCACGGCAGGTGGTACGCCTCGCAGTAGTTCTCCACTGCCAGTTTCCAGTTGCAGGCGATGTCCAGGGTGGTGGCGTCCATGTTGGCGCGGCGGCGCATCAGGCCCATGCCGTCGTCGCCGAGGAACTGGCTCCAGCGCGCGGTCAGCGGCGCCAGCATCTCTTCCAGCGGCTGCGCGTCGCCGGACAGGTTGACGAACACCATGTCCATCCAGATGGCGCTGCGGATGGCCTTGAGGCCGTGCTTTTCGCAGGCGAAGCGCTCGTCCTTGTGCTTGTCGATGCCGCCGACGTGCGGGGTGCCCTTGAGGCCGCCGTTGAGGTCGTAGGTCCAGGAGTGGTAGGGGCAGCGGATCACGCCCTGCACAGTGCCCTCTTCCTCCACCAGCTTCATGCCGCGGTGGCTGCAGACGTTGTGGAACACCTGCACCAGGCCGTCGCGGTTGCGCATCAGCAGCAGCGGCAGGCCCATGAAGTCGACCGGCTTGACCGAGCCGTTCTGGCTCAGGTCGCTGGCAAAACCGACGCAGGCCCAGGTCTTGCCCATGATCTGGTCGCGCTCGAGCTCGAACAGCTTCTGATCGGTGTAGAACGCGTTGGACAGGCCGGTGGCCTCGTGGATCGGCGCGAGAACGGTTTCCAGCTGATGCACTGGGATCTGCTGAGAAGTGGCTTGAGTCATTGTTGTTATCCCCTGCAAGGCACGGTGGTGGTGATCGGCAGGCGCGCTGGCCTTGTCCGTTGGCGGCCAGTTTCGGAAAGCGGGGGATTGTTCGACAAACGATTTTTTACCGCCGCATTTATGACTATTACTCATTAATGCGTCGATGCAGAGCGGCCGCAGGCAACACGGGACGGTAGCTCCCCATGCGTGAAGATAAGCGGTTTATGACAAAGCATGGCCCGACGAGCGGGCGTAGGCTATCGCGCGACCTAAGCGGCCGCGCCGCTTCAGGGGGGGCTTGCTTCGCCGTTCGCCTGGCCGGCTACCTGCTCCATCAGCCAGCTGCGAAAACGCTTGACGCTCTGCCGGCTGCTGCCGCGACCAAGCGGCTCGAGCAGGCAGAATTGCGCCTCGGTGCGCAGCACGTCCTCGATGGGCCGCACCAGTGCGCCGGTCTGCAGGTGATTGTCGACCAGGTTCGACCAGGCCAGCGCAATGCCCTGCCCGCTCAGCGCCGACTGGATCAGCATCGAGTAGCTGTTGATGTTGATCCTGTGCCTGGGGTCCCGTGCCTTGTGGCCCAGTCGCTGAAACCATTCCGGCCAGCTGATCCAGTCGCGCTGCGGGTCTTCCAGCCACAGCCAGGTGCCGGCGGCCAACTGCGCCAGCCCGGTGAGCTCCGGATGCTTGGCGAGATAGCCCGGGCTGCACACCGGGAACACCTCCTCGGCGAACAGCGACGTCACCTGCATGTTCTTCGGCGGCGTGCGGCAGTAATAGAGCGCCAGGTCGCAATCGAGCCGGGAAAAGTCCCTGACATGGTCGTAGGCGATGATGCGCAGATCGACCTCCTCGTTGTCGCGCTGGAACTCGGCGACCCTGGGCAACAGCCAGAGCGACGCCATCGCCGTGCTAGTGACCACCGTCACCTGCTGGGCGCCGCGCCAGTGACGGATTTCGCCCGTGGCGTGGGCCAGCTGCAGCAAGGCCTCGCGCACCGTTTCGTAGTACTGGCTGCCGGTGGGGCTGAGGTTGATCTCGCGGGTGGTGCGCTCGAACAGGGTCTTGCCGAGGTAATCCTCGAGCAGGCGCACCTGTCGACTGATCGCCCCCTGGGTGACGTTCAGCTCTTTGGCGGCCAGGGTAAAGCTCAGATGCCGGGCGGCGGACTCGAATGCCACCAGGCTATTCAGGGGCGGTAGAGGTTGAATTTTCATGCAGGCGTTCACGCAGGCGTTGTTGTTGTTTGGCAGGAGTCTATAGCTCCGGCCTGCCGCCGGCATTCAAATTGTGCTGGTCGCGGCGTCAGCAGCGCCGATCACCCTGACTGGGAAAATGGCCGCTAAAAATCAGTTAAATAGAAGCGATAAGTCGTAATCAGGCGGCCATCTTGCAAATTATCCAGCAGTGCTTCGGGGCCGCCTGACAGCGCGTCCGCGAGCGCTGCGAGAAGCCTGCCGGCCGTTGAGCTGGGCGGATCAAGCCGGCGCATCAATTCAGCGAGCGAATACCTGGCATCACGACATGTCATTTCTCAAATAGTCGTCGGGTCACTAGGGTGCGACGAGCCGGGCTCAGCGACATCCGCCAGTCGGCGTCGCGCGCCGGCTTCGCTGCCCGGCCTTCAGGGCCGCCCCGCTTGGCGGTCTCGCCTCCATTTCCCTCCGCGACGCCAGCGATCAGCCAGGAGTTGACCATGCAAGATGCCGTAATCCTTTCCACCGCGCGCACGCCGATAGCCAAGGCCTTTCGCGGCGCATTCAACGACCTCAAAGCGCCCAGCATGAGCGCCATCGCCATCCAGGCGGCCGTGCAGCGCGCGGGGATCGACCCGGCGGCTATCGACGATGTGGTGATGGGCACGGCGATGCAGGGCGGCAGCGCCTCCACCAACCTGGCGCGCCTGTCCCTGCTGGCCGCCGGGCTGCCGCTGACGGTCAGCGGGCAGACCATCGACCGCCAGTGCGCCTCCGGCCTGATGGCCGTGTCCATCGCCGCCAAGCAGATCATGGTCGACGGCATGCAGATCGCCCTGGGCGCCGGCCAGGAGCAGATCAGCCTGGTGCAGAACCCGCATATGCAATGGGCCGCCGCGGATGCCGACGCCAATGTCACCCGCCAGGCCGAGCACGCCTACATGCCCATGCTGCACACCGCCGAACGAGTGGCCAAGCGCTACGGCATCAGCCGCGAGGCGCAGGATGCCTATGCCCTCGAATCGCAGCAGCGCACCGCCGCGGCCCAGGCGGCCGGCCTGTTCGCCGAGGAGATAGTGCCGGTGACGGCGCGCAAGAAGCTGGTGGACAAGGCGAGCGGCGAAGTCAGCTACGAGGAAGTGACCCTGAGCCTGGACGAAGGCAATCGCCCGCAGACCCAGCTGGAGGACCTGAGTCGGCTCCAGCCGGTGGTCGACGGCGGCTGCGTCACCGCCGGCAACGCCAGCCAGCTGTCCGATGGCGCCAGCGCCTGCGTGCTGGTGAGCGGCAGCCTGGCCGCCCGCCACGACGCCGCCCCGCTCGGCCTCTATCGCGGCATCGCCGTGGCCGGCCTGGCGCCGGAGGAAATGGGCATCGGCCCGGTGTTCGCCGTGCCCAAGCTGCTCAGACAGCATGGCCTGAGGGTCGACGACATCGGCCTGTGGGAACTCAACGAAGCCTTCGCCTGCCAGGTGCTGTACTGCGCCGAACGGCTCGGCATCGACCCGAGCAAGCTCAACGTCAACGGCGGCGCCATCGCCATCGGCCACCCCTACGGCATGAGCGGCGCGCGCATGGTCGGCCACGCACTGCTGGAGGGCAAGCGCCGCGGCGTGAAGTTCGTCGTGGTGACCATGTGCGTGGGCGGCGGCATGGGCGCGGCCGGTCTGTTCGAAGTGCTGTAACGCCGTTCACACCCCATCCAGCCCGGCCGAAACCGTGCGCACCAGCCGTTGGTGCGCGCGGCGCAGCCTACGAGCGGCCGCTTGGCCGCCGATGCAGGGCCAATGCATCGGCCGGCCCCTCCGCTGAAATAGTCGTCATTCCCGCGCAGGCGGGAGCGCAGCTCTATCGCCGCACAGCGTTTGCGCTGACCTGATCCACAACCAGCCTGGTAGCTGGGCTCTCGCCTTCGCGGGAGTGACGGTAAAGGGCATTTTCAGCACGTCCCCGGACACTCTTCCCGCACGGTAAGTTAGCGCCGGTTGCCGTTATATCTGTCGCCATCCAATAACGATATGGGCTGCATCGAACTCTTGTATTAGTTATCGACGAACTTGCCTGGCTAGCATCGGCGAACATTGTCCAGCCGATGAGAACAACAAATTGAACCTCGGAAAAATCATCAGCCGCAGTGCACTTTATTGGCCAGACCATGAAGCACTCGTCGATAACAAACAGCGCATCAACTTCGCGCAACTGGAACTTCGCACCAACAGGTTGGCCTCGGGCTTGTTCGAGCTCGGCCTGCAGGCCGGTGCGCATCTGGCCATATTGGCGCTGAACCGGGTCGAGCTGGTCGAGGCGGAAATCGCCTTGTACAAGACCGCCATGGTCAAGGTGCCGGTCAACGCCCGCCTGTCCCTGGACGAGATCGTGCAGATCCTCAACGACTCGCACAGCCAGGCGGCCATAGTCGAGGGGCGCTTCGCCGCCGCCTTGCACGCCCGCCGCGGGGAGCTCCCAAGGCTGCGCTGGATCGTCTCGCTCGACGACGAGGCCGGCGATATCGCCTATTCCACGCTGCTGGCGCGCGGCAGCGAGGCGCCGGTGCACAGTGACCCGGCCGACGACGCCCTGGCCGTGCTGCATTACACCTCCGGCAGCTCCGGGGTGCTCAAGGCCGCCATGCTGACCTTTGGCAACCGCAAGGCGCTGATCCGCAAGAGCATCGCCAGCCCCACCCGCCGCGCTGCACCGGGCGACGTGATGGCCCATGTCGGGCCGATCACCCACGCCAGCGGCATGCAGATCATGCCGCTGCTGGCGGTCGGCGCCTGCAACCTGCTGCTGGAGCGCTACGACGACCGCCTGCTGCTGGAGACCATCGAGCGCGAACGGGTGACCCGGCTGTTCCTGGTGCCGGCGATGATCAATCGCCTGGTCAACTTCCCCGAGGTCGAGCGCTTCGACCTGTCCAGTCTGCGCCTGGTGATGTACGGCGCCGCGCCCATGGCGCCGGCGCTGGTCAAGCGCGCCATCGCGGTGTTCGGGCCGATCCTCGCCCAGGGCTACGGCGCCGGCGAGACCTGCTCGCTGGTCACCGTGCTGACCGAGCAGGACCACCTGATCGAGGACGGCGACTTCAGCCGCCTGGCCTCCTGCGGCCGCTGTTATTTCGAGACCGACCTGCGGGTGGTCAACGACAACTTCGAAGACGTGAAGCCCGGCGAAATCGGCGAGATCGTGGTCAAGGGCCCGGACATCATGCAGGGCTACTGGCAAGCGCCGGAGCTGACCGCAGAAGTGATGCGCGACGGCTACTACCTTACCGGCGACCTGGCCACGGTGGACGCGCGCGGTTACCTGTTCATCGTCGACCGCAAGAAGGAAATGATCATTTCCGGCGGCTTCAACATCTACCCCACCGAAGTGGAGCAGGTGCTCTACAGCCTGCCCCAGGTGTTCGAGGCGGCGGTGGTCGGCGTGCCCGACGAGCAATGGGGCGAGGCGGTGCGCGCCGTGGTGGTGCTCAAGCCGGGCGCGAGCCTGAGCGCCGAGGCCGTCATTGAGCACTGCGGCCGCAGCCTGGCCAGCTTCAAGAAACCGCGCGCGGTGGACTTCGTCCAGGAGCTGCCGAAGAACCCCAACGGCAAGGTGGTGCGCCGCCTGATCCGCGAAGCCTACTGGCAAAACACCGACCGCCGCATCTGATGGGAGAGTTCAACATGATCGAACCAAGTGCCAAGGCCAGCCAACTGATCGACGGGCTCAAGGCCTTTATCCGCGACGAGGTCGCCCCGCTGGCGCAACGCGAGGGCATCCTCTGGGGCGAACCGGTGCCCAGGCCGCTGCTGCGCGACCTGTGGAAGCGTTCCTGCGAACTGGGTTTCTACAACGCCATGTTGCCGGAAAGCCTCGGCGGCGCCGGGCTCAGTGTCGCCGAACTGTGCGCGGTGAAGGAGGCGGCGGCGCTCAGCGGCTCGCCGCTGGCCGCGCACGTGCTCGGCGAGCTGTCCGGGCCACCGCGCATCGGCCACCTGTTCAAGGTGGCCAGCGCCCACCAGGTCGACGCCTTCCTGCGCCCGGTGTGTGCGGCGGACAAGGCCGTGTGCTTCGCCCTCACCGAGGCCGAGGCCGGCTCCGACGCCAGCGCCATCGGCACCACCGCGCGCCGCGACGGCGAGCACTATGTGCTCAGCGGCGCCAAGCGCTACATCTCCGGCGCGCCCTATGCCGATCTCGCCGTGCTGCTCGCAGTCACCGAACCCGGCCGCGGTGCCCAGGGCATCTCGGCCTTCTTCGTCGACCTGGCGGCAGACGGCGTGCGGGTGGACAGCGACTACGCGGTGATGTCCGGTGGCGGCGCCCACGGCAACATCCACCTGGACAACGTGCGGGTGCCGGTGGACAACCGCATCGGCGAGGAAGGCGAAGGCTTCAAGCTGGCCATGGGCCGCATCACCCTCAACCGCCTGCTGCATTGCCCGACCATGCTCGGCATGGCCGGCCTGGCGCTGAACCTGTCGCTCGAACATGCCCGCACGCGCAAGCAGTTCGGCCAGCCGATCGCCATGTTCCAGGCCATCAACCACCAGCTCGCCGACATGGCCACCGAGCTGTACGCCGCGCGCAGCATGATGTACGCCACCGCCGCGCTGAACGACGCCGGCGGCGACATCAAGCTGCAGGCGCCGATGTGCAAGCTGTTCGCCTCGGAAACCGCCTTCCGCATCGCCGACAAGGCGGTGCAGGTCCACGGCGGCGCCGGGCTGATCAAGGGCCATCCGGTCGAGTGGCTGTTCCGTGCCACGCGTATGATGCGGGTACTCACCGGCACCAGCGAGATCCAGCGCAATACCATTGCCAAGGGCATCCTGATGCCCGGCTAGGGCGGCAGGACAGGCCCGTCCCCCACGCGGGACGGGCCTTTTTCCATAACAACAAGATCAGAGATTACCCCCCCATGACTCGCGACGCCCCTGCCTTCCACCCTCGCACCGCCTGGACCATCGCCTTCCTGCTGGCCTTCATGATGCTGGTCAACTTCCTCGACAAGGTGGTGATCGGCCTGGTGGCCGTGCCCATGACCCAGGAACTGGGCCTGACCCCGACCGAGTTCGGCCTGATCGGCGGCGCCCTGCACTGGTTCTTCGCCATCTCCGCGGTGATCGGCGGCTTTCTCGCCAACCGCCGGCCGACCCGCACCCTGCTGCTGGGCATGGGCCTGTTCTGGTCGCTGATCCAGCTGCCCATGCTGTTCGCCAGCTCGCTGTGGATGATCGTCGCCTGCCGCGTGCTGCTCGGCATCGGCGAGGGCCCCGCCTCGCCGGTGGCCACCCACGCGCTGTACAAGTGGTTCCCCAACGACCGCCGCAGCCTGCCGGTGGCCCTGCTGCATTCCGGCAGCGCCATGGGCCTGCTGGTGGCCGGCGCGATGATTCCCTGGATCAGCCTGAACTACGGCTGGCGGGTCAACTTCGCGGTGCTGGCCGCCATCGGCGCGGTGTGGTGCGTGCTGTGGCTGCGTTTCGGCCGCGAAGGCAGCCTCGACAGCCTGCGGGCCGGCCAGCTGGCGCCGGATGGCGAGCGCCTGCCCTACCGCCACCTGCTCAGCGACGGCAGCGTGCTGGGCAACTACCTCTGCCACTTCGCCGCCAACTGGTCGCTGGCGCTGACCCTGACCTGGGTGCCCAGCTACCTGGAGATCGGCCTGGGCATCGACCCGCTGAAAACCGGGCACATCTTCGTCATGTTCGTGGTGGTCACCACCCCGCTCAGCCTGTTCATGGCCTGGCTGTCGCAACGTCTGCTGCGCAGCGGCTACTCCTCGCGGGTGGCGCGCGGCGCCTTCGTCTCGGTGTGCCTGATCGCCAGCGGCCTGCTGTCGGCCTCGCTGATCCTCACCGAGCTGTCGGTCGCCACCCGCGTCGCCTGCCTGACCCTGAGCGGCGGCCTGGCCCTGGTGATGTACTCGGTGGGCCCGGCCATGCTCGGCGAGTTCACCCCCAGCAGCCAGCGCGGCGGCATCCTCGCCATCGGCAACGCGGTGGCCTCGCTGGCCGGCCTGTCGGCGCCGGTGATCACCGGCATGCTGGTACAGGGCGCCGGCGCCGCACATCCGCTGGGCTATGCCCAGGGCTTTCTGGTGTGCGGCGGCGTGCTGGTGGTGGCGGGCCTGATCGGCCTGGTGAGCATGAACCCGCAGCGCTCGCGCCAGCGCCTGCTGGCTCAGGAAGCGGTGTCGGGCGCCTGTTCGCGGGCCTGATCCGACTCCTCCGGGCTGCGCTCGATCAGGCTGCCGCGCCAGCGGCCGTCGCTCACCGCATCGAGCAGCAGCCCGCGCACCAGATCACGCATGCACGACGCCGCGAAGGACAGCGGCTTGTGCACCGAGTAGGCGATTGACACGGTGCGGGTGATGCGCGGCTCGACGATCAGCCGCGCCGCGGTGGACTCGAACAATTCCTCCAGCGGCGGCCAGTTGCAGATGGTCGCCGCCAGCCCATGGCGCACCAGGCTGGCGATCCCCGGCGCGGATTGCTGCTCGTAGACCACGTTGAGCGTCACCCCCGCCTCCATCGCCGCCTGCTCGATACGCCGGCGCAGGTGCAGGACCCGCGGCGCCATCACCAGGCGCGTGGCGCCGGCCTCGGCCAGACTGATCGGCGTGCCGCTCTCGGCGCTCGAGCCCGGCCCAACCCAGTACAGGTCCTCGGTGAAGATCGGCTCGGCGATCACGTGCTCCAGCTCCTCGGCGTTGGGCACCACGCCGAAATCCACCTTGCCCAGCTCGATGGACTGGCCGCCTTCGCGGGTCAGGCCGTCGCAGATGGTCAGGCTGATGCCGGGGAACTTGTCCGAGGCCCGGCGGATGATCTCCGGCAGCAGCAGCGCCGAGACCGTGGCCGGAATCGAGATGGACACGTGGCCCCTGGGGTCGCCGCGGGTCGACGCCAGCTCGTCCTTCACCGAATCGAGTTTCTGCACCACCGAGCGGGCCACCTCGTACAGCCGGCGCCCGGCGTCGGTCAACGCCACGCCGTCGTGCTGGCGCTCCAGCAGCTGCATCTCCAGCTCGCTCTCCAGCAGGCCGATCTGCCGGCTCAGGGCGGGTTGGGCGATATAGGCGCGACGTGCGGCGGCGGAGAAGCTGCCGGCCTCGGCGATGGCGATCAGGTAGCGGAGCTGCTTGAGGGTCATGCGGTTCTCTCTGGCTATGCCGAAGCGTTATGGCAACTATCCGAAGACACTATTTGTCGGCTTTTTCAGGCGCCCCTAGTATCGCCGAAACACCGCCATCCAGGGAGTAGGCATTACCCAGAGTTACCGCGCGAAACATTAAGTTTTTCCACCGGGACAATTAATTCGCGGCCTGCCCTATATCGCCAGACGAATTAAACGTTCGCCCCGAATATTGTCCGGACCAACTTATCGACAGCGCACCCACAACTTAACTATTCACTCGACAACAAAGAGGATAATGAGTGATGAGATGCAAAGCATCGGGCTTTATCAAGCCCCCTTATCTGCTGTTGCCGCTGAGCTGCCTGATCGGCTCGGCCGCCGCGGCTAACTTCCAGTTTGGCGAACTCGAAGCCCAACTGGATTCTTCGCTGTCGATCGGCACCAGCATCGCCACCGCCAATCCCGACCCGAAGCTGATGCAGAGTGCCAGCGGCGACGACGGTCGGCGCAATTTCGGCGCAGGCGACGCCTTCTCCGGCATCTTCAAGGGCACCCACGACCTGGAGCTGCGCCATGGCGACTTCGGCGCCTTCCTGCGCGGCAGCTACTGGTACGACTACGTGCTGCGCGACCGCGAGCAGCCGTTCAAGGACGTGGTCGACAACAACCGCAAACGCTCGGCGAAATCGGCCGGCGCCGAGCTGCTCGACGCCTTCGTCTACTACAACTACGCCGTCGCCGATCAGCCCGGCTCGGCCCGCCTGGGCAAGCAGGTGGTGAACTGGGGTGAGAGCACCTTCATCCAGGGCGGGCTCAACACGGTCAACCCCTACAACCTGTCGGCGCTGCGCCGGCCGGGCGCCGAGGTCAAGGAGGGCCTGGTGCCGGTGAACATGTTCTACCTGTCGCAGAACCTCAGCGACGCGCTCTCCGGCGACTTCTTCTACCAGCTGGACTGGGAGCAGACCCAGCTCGACAACTGCGGCACCTTCTTCTCCAGCAACGACTTCATGGCCGACGGCTGCGATGGCCTCGACGTCGGCAGCGTGCTGACCGGCATCCCGGCGGCGGTGGCGGCGCTGACGCCGTTCGGCGTCAACCTCACCGACGAGGGCATCCGCATCCCCCGCGGCCAGGACCAGGACGCCCGCAACGGCGGCCAGTGGGGCCTGTCGCTGCGCTGGTTCGCCGCCGAGCTGGATACCGAGTTCGGCGCTTACCTGGCCAACTACCACAGCCGCCTGCCCTATCTGGGCACCATCAGCAGTCCGTACTACAACAGCCCGGTATTCGGCAACGCGCTGGACAACGCCCTGCGCCTGGGCACCTCGCAGTACGTGGTGCAGTACCCCGAGGACATCCGCCTGTACGGCCTGACCTTCTCCACCAACCTGCGTACCGGCACGGCGCTGCAGGGCGAGGTCAGCTACCGGCCGAACATGCCGATCCAGTTCAACGGCACCGACGTCATCCAGTCGCTGCTCAACGACGCCGCGCGTTCGCCGCTGGTCGCCGAAGGCATCCGCCCGGCGCAGGCCGACAGCCTGTTCAACGGTTACCTGCGCAAGGAGGTGACCCAGGCCCAGGTCACCGCCACCCATTCCTTCAGCCAGGTGATGGGCGCCGATCAGCTGGTGCTGGTCGGCGAGGTCGGCGGCACCTGGGTCGGCGGCCTGGAAGGCAAGTTCGGCCCGCGCTACGGGCGCAACGGCACCTTCGGCAACGGCATCCTCGCCAGCGGCGCCTGCGCGTCCATCTCGAAGACGCCCGAGCACTGCAACGACCAGGGTTTCCTCACCTCCTTCTCCTGGGGCTACCGGCTGCGCGCCACCTGGAGCTATGCCAACGCCATCGCCGGCATCGACCTGCGCCCCAGCCTGTCGTGGCAGCACGACGTCGACGGCAACGGCCCCGGCGAAGGCTCGGCCTTCAGCGAAGGCTCCAAGGCCATCAGCCTCGGCCTCGATGCCACGCTGAACAACACCTACAACGCCAGCCTGGCGTACACCGACTATATCGACGGCGACTACGGCACCCGCGGCGATCGCGACTTCGTCTCGATCAGCCTGGGCGTCAATTTCTAAGCGGAGTCCCTGATGAACCACACCAAAACCCTGCTGCGCGGCGGCGCCCTGCTCTGCACCCTGCTGCTGGCCGGCTCGGCCCTGGCAGCCGTGACCGCCGAACAAGCGGCGCAGCTGCAAACCACCCTGACCCCCATCGGCGCCGAGCGCGCCGCCAGCGCCGACGGGCGCATCCCCGCCTGGGACGGCGGCCTGGCCAAGGCCAACCTGAGGCTGCTGGCCAACGGCATACCGGCCGATCCGTTCGCCGATGAGCAGCCGCTGCTGACCATCGATGCGAGCAACTACACCCAGCACCAGGAGCACCTCAGCCCCGGCCAGATCGCCCTGCTCCGGCGTTTCCCGGACAGCTACCGGCTGCCGGTCTACCCCAGCCACCGCAGCGTGGCGATCTCCGAGTCCGTGGCCCAGGCGGCCGCGCGCAACGCGGTCAACGCCAAGCTGAGCAATGGCGGCAACGGCGTGGAAGGTTTCGCTAGCGTGGTGGCCTTTCCCATTCCGCAGAACGGCCTGGAAGTGCTGTGGAACCACCTCACGCGCAACCGCAACCCCAGCTTCAGCCTGATCACCGACAGTGCCGCGCCGCAGAAGGACGGCGCCTACACCGTCATGACCACCCAGCAGTACTTCACCCGTGGCGAGGCGGTGCAGGGCCAGGCGCCCGACAAGGCGCGCAACATCCTCTACTACTACAGCCACAAGCTCACCGCGCCGGCGCGCATGGTCGGCGAGGTGGTGCTGGTGCACGAGACCCTCGACCAGGTCGCCGAGCCGCGTCTGTCCTGGGTCTACAGCGCCGGCCAGCGCCGCGTGCGGCGCGCGCCGAGCGTGGCCTACGACAGCGCCGGGCCGACCACCGCCGGCCTGCGCACCGCCGATGGCCGCGACATGTTCAACGGCGCGCCCGACCGCTACGACTGGCAGCTGGTCGGCAAGAAGACCCTCTACGTGCCCTACAACAGCTACCGCCTGGCCTCGCCCGAGCGCAGCTACGAGGCGCTGATCCAGCCCGGCCACGTCGCCCCCGAGGCCACCCGCTACGAGCTGCATCGGGTCTGGGAGGTGGTCGCCACCCTCAAGCCGGGCATGCGCCATATCTACAGCAAGCGCCATTACTTCATCGACGAGGACACCTGGGCGATCCTCGCCGCCGACCACTACGACAACCGCGGCGAGCTCTGGCGCGTCGGCGAGGCGCACAGCTTCTACCACCCGACCGGGCAGGCCGCGGTCAACGCCATGGAAGTGACCTACGACCTCAACAACGGCCGCTATCTGGCCTCGGGCCTGGTCAACGAACAGCGCCAGCCGTTCGACTTCAGCTACCGCGCCAGCGCCTCCGACTACTCGCCGGGCGCCCTGCGCAGCAAGGGCCTGCGCTGATGCTTTACCCGACTGCCGGCCCGTTGTGGGTCGGCGGTTTTTTTTGTGGCGGCCGCCCGAGATTCATCCGCGCCAGGCGCGACGCGCAGCCTTGTAGGCAGGGCCGGGCGGCGATCCGCTTTAGCCCACGCGGACTACCACTGGTGGGCTAAAGCCCACCCTACGGGACTTTGCCGACACTTAACGCAGACATAGCCGATAAATTCGCGCCCACAGGCGCCTTGCTCTGCCCCTCGCTCTGCAATCTGCCTCCGATCTTTCCGGTGCCCCATGATCCCTCCTCCTTTGCGCAAACCCCTGGCGCAAGCGCTGCTCGGCGGCGAAGAGCCCGACCCGCGTTTCACCCTGGCCAACGAACGCACCTTCCTCGCCTGGGCCCGCACCGCGCTGGCCCTGCTCGGCGGCGGCATCGCCGTGGAAACCTTCGCCGGTCAGGCCTTCGCGCCCTGGTTGCGGCTGTCGATCACCCTCAGCCTGCTGGCGCTGAGCCTGCTGCTGAGCCTCGGCGCCTGCCTGCGCTGGCTGGCGGTGGAGCGTGCCCTGCGCCACCGCAGCGCCCTGCCCCTGCCCGCTCTGGTGCCGGCGCTGGCGATCGGCGGCGGCCTGGCGGCGCTGTTGCTGCTGGTGCTGTTCGGGTGGCACGGGCATGGTTGATGCGGGGCTGCAGGCCGAACGCACCGAGCTGGCCTGGCGCCGTACCCAACTGTCGCTACTGGTGGTCGCCTGCCTGGCATTGCGCGGCGCACAGCCGGCGCTGATGCTGCTGGCGCTGGCCACCGCCCTGGTGCTCTGGGCCGGGCAGCGCAGGCGCTATCGCCACAGCCTGGCGATGCTCGACGCGGAACGCGGCCGGGCCAGGATCGGCACGGTGCTGGGCATCGGCCTGGTGCAGGTGAGCCTGTGCGTGCTGGCGATAGAAGCGGCCCTGGCAGGCCGCTGAAAGGCAGGCGCGACGCCCCTGGCGGGGCGCCGCGTGCAGCTCAGGGGGTGACCAGGTTGAAGTTCGACTTCGGCTGTTCCAGCCCGCCCAGCAGCTTGAACAGCTTCTGCCGCTCGCCGCTGACGACGATGGCGCCGTCTTTCGTCGCCTGGGCGAAGCTGGTCTGCTTGAGGGCGATGCGATCGAGCAGCGCCTTGCTCATGCTCAGCTCGATATCCGCCTGGGCATGGCGCGCGCCGCTGCGGTGGGTGAGCACGCCGTGGCGCAGGGTCAGGGCGTGCTCCTGCTCCAGGTCGGTGAAGCGCCAGTTGATCTGCAGGTCCTCGTCGGCTGCCTTGAGCGCATCGATGCGCACCGCCAGGTAGTCGAAGAACATGCTCGGGGTCAGCGCGCGCACCATGTCCGGCGCGCCGTTGCCCGCTCGCTTCGGGTTGACGCCCTGGCGCAGTTCCTGGGCGCCGCTGAGGTAGATGTTGCGCCAGGTGGCGTTCTCGCTCTGGTAGCCGAGCTGCTCCAGGGTGTCGGCCTGCAGTTCCAGGGCGGCGCGGTTGTCCGGCTCGTCGAACACCAGATGATTGAGCAGTTGCGCGCTCCAGCGGTAGTCGCCGGCGGCGAAGGCCTGGCGGGCGGTGTCCAGAACAGCCGCCGCGCCGCCCATGGCCGCCACGTAGCGCCGGCCCGCGGCTTCCGGCGGCAGCGGGTCGAGGTTGGCCGGGTTGCCGTCGTAGAAGCCCATGTAGCGCTGGTACACGGCGCGCACGTTGTGGCTCAGCGAGCCGTAGTAGTCGCGGCTGTACCACTTGCTGGCCAGGCGCGGCGGCAGGCTCTGCAGCTGCTCGGCGATCTCGGTGGAGGTCAGCCCCTGGTTGATCAGGCGCAGCGTCTGGCTATCGAGAAAGGCGTACATGTCGCGCTGGTCGGCCAGGTACTCGCGAATCCTTTCGCCACCCCAGGTCGGCCAGTGATGCTGTGCGAACAGCACCTCGGCCTCGTCGCCATAGCGCGCCAGCGACTCGCCCAGGTAGTGCGACCAGATCTTCGGATCGCGCACCAGCGCGCCGCGCAGGGTCAGCACGTTGTGCTGGGTGTGGGTGGCGTTCTCGGCCATGCACAGGGTCTTGAACTGCGGGAAGTACAGGTTCATCTCCGCCGGCGCCTCGGTGCCGGGGGTGAGCTGGAATTCGATCTCGACGCCGTCGATGCGGCGGGTCTCCAGCGGCTGGGCGATCAGCTCGCTGGGCGCGATCAGGGTCACCGTGGCATTGACCGGGGTGCTCTTGCCCAGGCCGGCATCCACCTGTCCGCGCTCGCCGCGCGGCAGCAGCGAGCCGTACATGTACTGCGCGCGGCGCATCATCGCCGGCCCGGCCAGTACGTTCTCGCTGACCGCGTGCTCGTAGAAGCCCTCCGGCGCGATCACCCGCACCTTGCCGGCCTTGACGTCGGCCTCGTCGATCACCCCGCGCACGCCGCCGAAATGGTCGACGTGCGAATGGCTGTAGATCACCGCCCGCACCGGCTTGCGCGGGCGGTGCCGGTAATACAGCTCGAGCCCGGCGCGGGCGGTCTCGGCGCTGATCAGCGGGTCGATCAGGATCAGCCCGCTGTCGCCCTCGATGATGGTCATGTTGGACAGGTCCATGCCGCGAATCTGGTAGATGCGTTCGCGCACCTCGAACAGGCCGGCGATGTTGTTCAACTGCGCCATGCGCCACAGGCTGGGGTTGACGCTGGCCGGCGCAGCGTTGCCGTCGAGGAAGTTGTAGGCCATGCGGTCCCACACCACCTGGCCCTTGGCGTTCTCGACGCGGCCGGCGAAGGCCTCGATCAGCCCGCGCCGGGCATCCGCGAAGCTGGTCTGATCCTCGAACGGCAGGCGTTGCAGCCAGGCCTGGTTGAGCGTGCGGGTGCTGTCGCTGGCCGGCTTGGCCGTCGCCGCGTCGGCCTGCGCCGCGGCGGAAAAAACGAGCGCCAGGGCGAGGGCGCTGAGGCGGAAAGTAGTCATGGGAAGTCCCGTGCTGTTCTTGTTGGAGTCGGTCGCGCCCGACTCTAGGGCGGCCTCGGCGCCCGCGCCAATATCAGAGGCGCATGCCTGCCATAACGCCCTGCAATGGCTCGCCCCCGGGCGGCGAACGTCAGCGGCGCCGTTGCAGGCCGCGGCTTCGTTCGACATAGGCGGCGAATTCCGCGTCCGGCACCATGCTGCCGCCGGTTCCCCAGATCAGGTGCGTGGCGTTCGCCAGCTGCGTCGCGGCGACGCCGATGCGGTCGAGGTAGGCGTCGGCGCCCAGCACCCTGAGCATCCCCGGCGCCCCCGCCAGGGCCGAGGGCTCCAGGCGCACCCGCTCCTCCTGATGGGCGATAGCCAGGAGCCGGTACAGCTCCTCGTCCGTGACCGTGTAGTAGCCGTCGATCAGCCGCTGCATCGCCCTGCCGACGAAGCCGGAGGGCCGGCCCACCGCCAGGCCGTCGGCCGCGGTGAGGTTGTCGATGCCGAAGTCCTGGACGCTGACCGCGTCGTGCAGCCCGGTGTACACCCCCAGCAGCATGCAGGGCGAATGGGTCGGCTCGGCGAAGATGCAGTGCACGGCATCGCCGAACACCAACTTGAGGCCGAAGGCGACGCCGCCGGGGCCGCCGCCGACGCCGCAGGGCAGGTAGACGAACAGCGGATGATCGCCATCGACCACCACCCCGGCCTCGGCGAACTGCCCTGCCAGGCGCTCCGCGGCGACGGCATAGCCGAGAAACAGCTGCGGCGAGTTCTCGTCGTCGACGAAATAACAGCTCGGGTCGGCCGCTGCCTGGCGACGGCCCTGCTCCACCGCGACGCTGTAGTCCGCTGCGTACTCGACCACCGTCACGCCATTGGCGCGCAGCTTGTCCTTCTTCCATTGCCGCGCATCCGAGGACATGTGCACGCAGGCCTGAAAGCCGAGCTTGGCGCTGATGATGCCGATCGACAGGCCGAGGTTGCCGGTGGAGCCCACCGCCACCTTGTAGCGGCCGAAGAACTGCCGCGCGGCATCGCTGGCCAGGGCCTCGTAGTTGTCGTCGAGGCGGATCAGGCCGGCCTGCAGGGCCAGATCCTCGGCGTGCTTGAGCACCTCATGGATGCCGCCACGCGCCTTGATCGAACCGGATATGGGCAGTTCGCTGTCCAGCTTGAGCCACAGCGAGCCGCTGCCAGGCAGGCCGGCCTCGTCCAGCAGCCGCTGGTGCAGCCTGGGCAGCGGCCGGATTGCCGACTCGATGATCCCGCCGCTGGCGGCGGTTTGCGGAAATACCTTGGCCAGGTAGGGAGCGAAGCGCTGCAGCCGCGCGCTGGCCCGGGCGACATCCTCCGCGCCCAGCCCCACGTCGGCCAGGGCCTCGGCGACCGGCGCGCTGGCCGGGTTGAACCAGGCGGTTTCGCGCAGCGCGACCAGCTCCTTGAGCAGCGGGTGACTGGCGTACCAGGCATCGAGGGTTTTGCCGTGAATCATCGTTGTTCCTGTCGACAGCTCTGCGCGACAAAGAGGCGCCGCGCACGTGTCGAACTTATCCGGCAAATCGCGGCGTCGAGCAAGGCGGCCGAGGCCGCGTGCCGTTACCGCGTCGCCCGCCCAGCGGTACGGGCACCTAGCCCTCCTCGGCCGGCGCGAGCATCCCTCCTGGGTTCAGGGCAGCGCCTGCGGCTCGCCGGGAACGCCGGCGACCGCTTCGACCAGGGGCGCCTGGCCACTTTGCAGGCGGATCTTGCGGAGCTGCTCGACCCGGCGCAGGTTGTCCCAGGCCAGGGCATAGTGAGCCGGCGATTGCTCGATGGCGCTGTGAAAGAACTGCTCGGCGATATCCAGCCGGCCCTCGATCAGGCAAACGTAGCCCACGTCGTTGCTGGCCTCGGCCCGACTGCCGACCTGCTCGAAAGCCGACAACGCCTCCTCGTAGCGCTCGCTCCTGGCCAGCAGCAGGCCGTAGTTGCGCCATAGCGGCTTATAGTTCGGCGCCAGGTCGATGCCGCGGCGATACTGACGCTCGGCCCCCGACCAGTCACCGGCCAGATACTGGGAATAGGCCAGGCTGTTGTGGGCCAGCGCCGAACCCGGGTCGATGCGCAGGCTCAGGCCGTAGTAGAGGGCTGCCGCGGCGAAATCGTTACGCAGATCGGCCAGCACGCCCATGCCGTTGTAGAGTTTGAGCGGCGACTGGCTGTCGACCTGCAACGCCTCGCCGGCGAAGCGTTTCTGGTCGATGGCCACTGCCGCGGTCAGTATCTGCGCGGCCTTCTCCTGACGGCGCAGGGCCAGTTGCAGCAGGCCCATTTCGGTCAGCGCCGCGAGGTTTTCCGCATCCTTGCCGAGCACCTCGGCAAAGGCCATCTCCGCCAACTGGTTATTACCCCGCTCGCGGTGGATGCGTCCGACCCAAACCAGCGCCGCGTAGCGCTCCGGGTCCAGTTCGAGGGCGCGCAGGTACTGGTACAGGGCCTGATCCAGGTCGCCCGCCCTATAGGCCATGGCGGCGATCTGCATGGCCTGCTCGGGCGAGTTGGCTTGCTTCTTCACCTGGTAGAGCAGCGAATTGTCGCCGGTATAGATCGAGCGCGTATTGCTCAACGGCTCCGGTCCCATGCTCTGACACCCGGACAGCACGACCATCGTAGTCAGTAGCAGACTGATCCTGTTCATTTCACACCTTCCCGAAGGCTTTGAGCACTCCAATGAGTGCGGGACCGATGGCCACCAGGAAAAAGCTCGGCCACAGGCAAAAGATTAGTGGGAATACCAGCTTGGTACCGATTTTCGCGGCCGCCTCCTCGGCTTTCTGGGTGCGCCGGTCGCGAAACTCTTCGGCATAGATACGCAGGGTATCGGCGACGCTGGTGCCAAAGCGGATGCTCTGTGCCAGCAGGCTGACCAGCCCGCGAATGTCCTCCAGACCGGTGCGCTCGGCCAGGTGTTTGAGCGCCTCGGTACTAGGAATGCCGGCACGGATTTCTGCGTTGACCAGGGCCAGTTCCACCGCCAGTTCCGCCTGACTGACCGACATTTCCTCAGCCACCCGTTCGATGGCCTGGGGCAAGGCCAACCCCGACTCCACGCAGACCACCATCAGATCCAGGGCATCGGGAAAGGCCACCAGTAGCCGGGTCATCCGCGCTTCCTTGCGCTTGTCCACATATACCGCTGGCGCCAACCAACCTACTACGAGCGCTCCTGCTGCCAACAACAGGCCACTGGTCAGGGAGACTTTAGGCAGTAAGGGCAATAACAACACTGCAGCTCCCAGCAACGATAGCGGCAGCAACAGACGGATTGCCCAGTACATTTGTACGGCTGAAGGCGAACGGTAACCGGCATGCATCAAAAGGTTGCGAGTGGCGGAAAGCTTACTGCCCTCGGTAGAGGAAAAACGCTGCCCCACCTGCTCCAACAGCAGTTGCAGGTTGCCCAGGGGGCGCGGGCCAGCGGACAGGTATCCATGGCCATGCTTGATCAAAGCTAGGCGACGCTGAACCGGATCCCGCAAGCCCATCACCAGTAAGGTTACTGTGATAACAGCGATCCCTACGCTCAAACCAATGCAGCCGATAAATACCAGGCGCGCTAATTCCTCGTTGCCCACGATACGATTGATCAAACTAAGCAGATAGTCCATGACAAACTCCCTCCCGTCGATGAGCAACCCTTAAACTTGGATCCGAATAATTTTTCGTATCCAAAAAACCCCCAGCAACATTGAAGCGAATGCCACCATAATCAGCTTCTGCCCAAGAGAGTCCATAATCATCACTGGCATGTACTCTGGGGTGGTCAACATGATCACAGCAGTCAAAACAAATGGGACAGACACCAGCACCCAGGCCGACATGCGTCCCTCAGCGGACAAGGTCTTGACCTTGCGCTGGAAACGAAAGCGTCCGCGAATCAGGCTGCTCAACCGTTCCAGTACCTCTGTCAGGTTGCCGCCGGTGTCGCGGTGGATCAGCACCGAAGTCACCAGCATCATCACCGTCATGCTCGGCATGCGTTCGAGCAGGCCGAGCATGGCCCGGCGCACGTCGTTGCCATAGTTGATATCGGCGAAGGTCAGGCCGAACTCATGGGCCACCGGGCCGCGGTGCTCCTCGGCCACCAGTTGCAGGGTCTCGTTGAACGGATGGCCGGCGCGCAGGGCACGGCACATCGCATCCAGGGCATCCGGCAGGCCCTCCTCGAACTGTGCAAAGCGCCTGCCGCGGTCGCTGGCGATCTTCAGCACCGGCAACCAGCACACCGCCAAGGCCACCGGCAAGGCCAGCCACCAGAACCGGGTGAACCACCACAGCAGCAGGCCGGCGGCCACCCCCAGCAGCAGACCGAGCAGCACCACCCGATAGGCGCGGTAATGATGCCCGGCCTGCTCGATCATCTGCGCCAGCGCTTCCATGGCCGGCAGCTGCTCCAGCCGCGCCTCCAGCGGCGACAGGCGACGCAGGTACTTCTGCCGCAGGATCGTCTGCATGTTCGGCAGGTTGCTGGCCTGCTCCAGCACGTGCAGACGCCCGCGGATGCGCTTGCGCACCTTGCCCGCCTCGCCGAACACCGGCACCACCAGTCCCTGGCTGAGGAGGAACACCGCGGCGAAGACCATGCCGAGGAAGGCCAGGATGAATTCGCTGGGAATCTGGTTCATGACTGTCCCTCCATCCATTCCGGACGGAACAGGTTCAGCGGCAGCTCGATGCCACGCTTGGCCAGCACGTCGCGGAAGGCCGGCACCATGCCGGTCGGTCGGTAGTCGCCGAGCACTTCGCCCTGCTCGCCGATGCCGCGGCGGACGAAGGCGAAGATCTCGGTCATGGTGATGATCTCGCCCTCCATGCCGTTGATCTCCTGCACGCTGACCAGCCGCCGCCTGCCATCCTCCTGGCGCTCCAGCTGGATCACCACGTCGATGGCCGAGGCGATCTGCTGACGCAAGGCCTTGATCGGAAAGGTCGCGCCGGTCATCGACACCATGTTCTCGATGCGCCCCAGGGCGTCGCGCGCGGTATTGGCGTGAATGGTGGTCAGCGAGCCGTCGTGACCGGTGTTCATCGCCGTCAGCATGTCCAGCGCCTCGGCGCCGCGCACCTCGCCGATGACGATGCGGTCTGGGCGCATGCGCAGGCTGTTGCGCACCAGCTCGCGCTGGTTGACCTCGCCGCGGCCCTCGATGTTCGGCGGCCGGGTTTCCAGGCGCACCACGTGCGGCTGCTGCAGTTGCAGCTCGGCCGAGTCTTCGATGGTGACGATCCGCTCGTTGTGCGGAATGAAGCTGGACAGCACGTTGAGCATGGTGGTCTTGCCGGTACCGGTACCGCCGGACACCAGCACGTTCAGCCGCCCGCGCACGATGGCCTTGAGCACCAGGGCGATGGCCGGGGTCAGGGTACCCATCTGCACCAGGCTCTCGGTGTTCAGCAGGTCCACGGCGAAACGCCGGATCGACATGCTCGGCCCGTCGATGGCCAGCGGCGGGATGATCGCGTTGACCCGCGAGCCATCCTTGAGCCGGGCGTCCACCAGCGGCGAGGACTCGTCGATGCGCCGCCCCAGGCTGGAAACGATGCGGTCGATGATGTTGAGCAGGTGCTGGTCGTCACGAAAGCGCACGTCGGTGCGCTGCAGCTTGCCGTGGCGCTCGACGTACACCGAGGCATGGCCATTGACCAGGATGTCCGACACGCTGTGGTCGGCCAGCAGAGGCTCCAGCGGGCCGAGCCCCAGCACTTCGTCGGTGATCTGCTTGATGATCAGTTGGCGGCTGCTGGCGCTCACCGGCGCCGAATGCTCGTCCAGCAGGCGCTGGCTGAGCTCGCGGATCTGCCGGCCGGCTTCATCCGGCTCGAGGGAGTCGAGCAGCGACAGGTCCATGACCTTGAGCAACTGCTGGTAGATCCTCTCCCGCCACTCGGCTTCCATCGGGTTGAGTCGCGACTTGGTCTCGTAGAGCGCATCCGGCGCACTGTTTTCCCAGGCCATGGGCGCCTCGGCGCTCTGTTCGCCGAGCACAAGCTCCTCGGGCACGGCCGTCGGCGGGCTCTTGACGGCTTGCTGGCGTAGGCGATTGCGAAATTCACTGAGCATGGTCTATCCCCTGAACAGTCGGCCAAAGGTGCGTTTCAGCAAGCCCTGCTCGGCAGCCTTGGTGCCGAGCAGGGCCTGGCTCAACTCGCGCATGCCGAGGGTCAGCGGGGCGCGCGGCGCATGCAGCTCCAGCGGTACCCCGGTGTTCTGGCTCTCGCTGACCACCAGGTAGTCGTTGGGCAGTTTCTTCAACGCCGTGCAGCGCAGCGCTTCGGCGATGTCCTGCAGGCTCACCGGCGCGGCCTTGTCGTAGCGGTTGACCACCACCTGCAAGCGCTCACTCTGCACGCCCAGTTCCTCACGCATGATGCGCACCAGACGGGTGGCGTCCTTCAGGTGGCTGAGGCTCTGCTGGACCAGGATATAGACCTGATCGGCCTGCTCCAGGGTAATGCCGGTGAGGTGGTCGATCTGCCGCGGCAGGTCCACCACCACCCAGTCGTAGGTGCTGCGTGCCAGCCGCAGCAGCGCCTCCAGCTGCTCCAGACGCACGTCCTGCGGCAGGCACAGCTCGCCGGAGCGGCCGCCCAGCACATGCAGGGTCGGGCTGAAATGGCTGCAGAAGCCGCGCAAGGCGACACCGTCCATGTCCTCGATCTGTTGCAGCACATCCACATGGCTGTGCGTCGGCAGCACGTCCAGGCAGTGGGCCACGCTGCCGAACTGCAGATCCAGGTCCAGCAACAGGGTATTGCCGCCGCGCGCACTCAACTGGTGGGCCAGGTTGCAGGCCAACAGGGTGGCGCCCGAGCCACCCTTGGCATTGATCACCGCGATCAGCTTGCCGCCCGAGGTTTGGCCGGCCTGGGTTTCCTGGATCATCCGCCCCAGGGCGGCCAGAAGTTCGTCGGCGGCCACCGGCTCGGGCAAAAAATCGCGGGCGCCGGCCTGCATCGCCAGGCGGATGCCTTCGCGCTCCTCCAGCGGGCCACAGACTAGCAAGGGCGGCCGCTCATGGGCCGGGCGCAGGAGCAAGGCCGCCAGCTCCTCGCGCCACAGATGGCTGACCCGCAACAGCAGGAAGTCGGGCATCCGTTCCAGGTCGTATAGCGGGTCGGTATGCCCGTTGCTAACCAGTCGCGTGCTCACCTGCAGGTTTGGCAGACGCTGGCTCACCGTGCGCAGATGATTGAGGGCAGACGCGTCGCGGCTGCTGATCAGCAGCTGCAAGCCACGCTTGCCGGCCGCGCGCGCGGCCGTCGGCGCTTCACTGGACTTCAACATGATGTGTCTCCACCCTCGCCATCGGAGCCGAGGCTTTCGCGGGGCAAGGTCGCCCTGAACACCGGCAGGCTGACGCCCCCAGCGAATCCAGGAATGAGTAACGTAAAGGCAAAGTTCTCGATGCTGAGCTGAACGAAACGGATCGAACTCAAGTTCGACGGATCATTGGGGCTGGCTACCACGGCGCCGTTCTCGTCCAGATAAACCAGATTCAGATCGGCCGTATCCAGGTTGCCGATCAGATCGCTGGCACCCTCGTCGTTCGCCGCATTGAAGATCGCCCGCCGCAGCACCACCGGGTCGCTGATCTGGCAGACCGCCGCCAGCCGCGCACCCCGCCGCACCACTTCGTTCAAGGTGCCGACGGTGAAGTACAGGCGGCCCATTTCCAGCACGCCGAACAACAGGGTGAACAGCAGCAGGCCGATGATGGCGAACTCCACCACGTACACCCCCTGCATGCGTTTTCCGTTCATCACAGCACCCTCATGACCACGCTGGAATTCAGCGTGATGCCCAGGACAATCGGTTCGCCGAAGAAGGTCGGCAGTGCGGCGCCGATCACCGGACGGAACAGGTAGGCGATACTGACCCGCACGTGCTCGCCGCCGACCGGCTCGACCGTCACGTCGGCGGTCGTCAACTGCGGTACCACCGGCGGGTAGCCGCCTGGGTTGGCCGGCACGCCATAGACGGCGACGCTCTTGGTCTTGCTCTGCAGATCGCCGTTCAGATCGATCTGCCCCAGGGTCGCATTCCAGGCTTGCCCGGCGACATAGCGACCGGCGTCGCGGCTGGCCTGCAGCAGGCTGTTGTAGTGGTAGAGCATGCGGCCGAACTCGCCGATGGCCAGCAACAGCAACAGCAGCAACGGCAGGGCGATGGCGAACTCCACCATGGCCACGCCGCGCTGAGCCTGGTCGGGCTTGAATGAATGAACGTGCATAAGCACCTCCCAGTAACTGGGTCCACCGCGTAGCCCGGAAGCAATCCGGGAACGGAGTTGCACGGGGCTCCTGCCTCCCCCGGATTGCATCCGGGCTACAACGACCGCTAACCGGTCGACACTGCGCCTAGGAATCCGGGCTCGGCGTCGTCGGGTCGAGATAGGTCTTGTAAAGCTGAATGATCTTCGGCCCCACGTCGTCCAGTACCGGCCCGGGCACGCTGTCTCCAGCACAATCGGTGACGAACTGGCCGAAGATCTGCGCCTGGTTGCCTTGCTGGCTGACCGTCTGCACCAGAAAGAAGCAGCCGTAGCCCAGCACCGGCACCGAGGTCTGTCCGCCGGAGGCGCCGTCGCAGTCGCCCACCACTATCTTCAACAGGCGTCGCTCGAACACCCCGTTGGCCTCGCAACCGCTCGGGCAGCCGGCAACGCTGTCAACCCAGTCGTTGTAGTCGAGCAGTGCGCCGCTGCTGGTGTACAGATCGCCGCCACTGGATTGGACCTGCTGGTTCTGGTGCACCACATTGGGCTCGGCGTAGGTCATGCGCGGGGTGGTGAAGCTGGTCACCAGATCCGGCGGGCAGGCCGCGGCACTGACCGGCCCGTTGTACACCCCGAAGCGGGTATTCAGACCCTGGGCCACCGGGCCCACGCTGTTGCCCGGCTCGGTCTCAACCGGCTCGCCCGTGGTCAGACACTGGTCGATGCCCTCGCACAGGGCGTCGCGGATATCGTCGGCACCGGTGTTGTCGCCCAGACGGATCAGCTGGAAGTTGCCGGGGCCGATGGCCGGCGCGTTGCCGGCGGCGCTCTTCAACACTTCCAGGTCGCCGAAGCGATAGCCCCAGAACAAGCCATTGCCCGGGTCGTACTGATCGGCATCGCCACAGACCATCAGGGGCGCCAGGTTGCAGGGTGCGGTCTGGCTCGGCCCGGCGGTGGCGATTGCCGCCACCGCCTTGTCGCCGAGGTTGCTCGCGGCGAACGCTTCGGCGAAATCCCAGAAGAACCGGCTCAAGGAATAATTGGCCACCGTCACCCGCACGAAACGGGCATCGGTTGGCCCCGGGTAGGCGAAAGGCCCTTCGACGCTGGTGGCCAGCTGCACCACGGCAAAGGCGCCGACGCCACCGGCGGCGCTGATGGCGTCGGCCAGTTCGCCGTTGCCGGCTGCGTCGGCATTGAGCGCCAGGGTAGCGAGCGCCGCATCGCGCGCCAGGCTCGAGGCATTGCCCGAGCCCATGACCTGGCTCAGGGTCTTGGCGCCGCTCAGCGCCGCGGCGTCCACGGCACTCTGCAGGCGGGTCTTGTTCACCAGCATATGGCCGCCGTCCAGGGCCAGCGCGGCCATCAGCAACATGGCCGCCAGTGCTACCACGACCAGCACTATCACCGCCCCCCGCTGACGACGTGGCAGCGGACGAAACGACCGGTGCATACGGGGGTTCATGCTCGTGCCCTCAGTTGCCGATATTGATCTGGATGGGCTGACCGACCTGCTGCGCGTCACCGGTCACCCCGCGATAGCTGTCCATGACCTTTTCCGTCAAGGGTCCATCGGTACCCGTGGCGGAGACATCGCTACCAGGAGCGGCCGCCTGCGCCTTGTCGGCGATCTGCTGGTAGTGGATGTCATAGATGGTGGAGCCCAACGGGCCCACCCGGCCCTCGTCGTAGCTCATGCAGCCGGCCAAGGCTGACGCCAGCAGGCACAGGGCAATCGTGGTTTTCATGGTCGCTGCCTCCAATCGTTGCTCTTGCGAGGCCCGCCAGGGCGAACCTCATTGCACATTTGCAGCCCGTGTAAGCGCCAGCTTGACGATCCGGCACACCGGCTATCCCTTGCTGCATCGCCAGCAAGCTGGCGCCTGCAGCTGTAACTACTCAAGATCGTGGCCGAAACTTCCCTCGCTGACGCCCAGGCTGACGGGTACCTGCCGCCCCATTTGGCGTCCCTTGGTCTTGCCGAGCAGGTAGAAATCCAGATCGCTCGGCTCGACGAACTTCTCGGTGGGCAGACGCACGCTGCGGGCATCTATGGGTTTGGCCAGGTGCGGCGTTACCAGGATCACCAGTTCGGTTTCGCCATTGAGGAACTGCTGGCTGCGGAACAGGTGACCAAGCACCGGGATATCGCCCAGTCCCGGAAAACGGCTGACGAAATCGCGGGTGTTCTCGCTGATCAAACCGGCAATGGCGATGGTCTGGCCGTTGCCCAGCTCGACAGTGGACTGCGCGCTGCGCTTGGTCAGCGACGGAATCACCTGGGTCACCCCGTCGCCCAGAACGCTGTCCAGGCCGGTGTCCAGCACCAGCGAGTTGACGTTGGAAAGTTCGCTGACCGAGACATTCAGGTTGAGGTTGATACGCCCCGAGTCGAGCACCACCGGGAGGAATTTCACCCCCACGCCGAACTCCTTGAACTCGATGGTGATGCCATCGTCCTCGGTGATCGGCACGGGAAACTCGCCGCCGGAAATGAACTCCGCCTGCTGCCCGGTGAGGGTGGTCAGAGTCGGTTCCGCCAGGACCTTGGCCGAACCGTTGTCCTTGGACGCCTCCAGTACCACGTTGAACAGGAACTCGTCGGAGAGGAACTGGGCGAAGATGCCCTTGCCGCTGCCGATCAGGCTGGTCGGGTCGGGAATGATGAAGCCGTCGTTCACCGGATCGGGGACGAAGCCCAGGGGAATGCCGCCCGCGCCGGTGCCACTGTTGAAACCGCCGCCGGACCAGCGTCCGGAGGAGCCGAAGTCCAGGGCGTTGAAGCGCACGTTGAGGTTCTTGAACAGGTTGCGCTGGATCTCCGCCACCTTGACCTCCAGCATCACCTGCTGGCTTCCGCCGACGGTGAGCAGGTTGATCACCTCCAGCGACTGCGTCGGCGCCGCCGCGGCTGCCTCGCCCTCGCCCTGCACCACGCTGGCGCTTTGCGCGGTGTAGCTCTTGGCCAGCTTGATCGCGGTATCCATCACGGCGGCGCTGCTGACCTGACCGCGCAGCACCAGGGCGCCCTGGGCGCTGAACACCTCGATGCGCTCGTTGGGCATCAGCTGATGCAGCTTGCCTTTCAGGCCGCCCAGATCGTGCACCACTTCCAGATCGAGGCTGTCGATCAGGCGGTTGTCGCCATCCCACAGCAGCACGTTGGTGCTGCCCAGGGAGCGACCGAGCAGATAGAGCTGGGTCGGGCTGGTGATCAGGATATCGGCGATCTCCGCATTGCCCACCGAGACCCGTTTCACCGGCGCACGAGTGGTCAGTACCCGCGACTTGTATATCGGCACCTGGATATTGCTGATATTGGCGGCCGGCATCGCGGCCACCGCCGATGGCGCTTCGGCTGCCTGCACCGCGGCACCCGACAGCAGCCAGGCGCCTAGCACGTACAACGCAAAGGTCCCGAGTCTCTGGATGTTATCCATGTCCTGCTCCTTTCTGGGTATGCCGCTTTGCCTGATTGCAGGGGGCGTCGAACGGTTCCGATGCCGGCACCTGGCCTCTCTACAGCTGTACCTTGCTCACCTCGACAGCGGTGCCGCGGATAATGGTGACGCCGCCGCCATCACTGCCGCGGCGTACCGCCGGCTTGAGCGCCTTGACGACCGGAGCCGGTGCAGGCGCCGCAACCGGGGCCACCGGCTTGTCGACGACCTCCGGCTTTTTCTGGTCGTTCAGCGGGTTGCGCAGCGCCAGCTGCAACTTGCCTTCGGTTTGCGCCTTGACCAGTACCTCGGCCTCTTCGCTGGTCATCTCCAGGGTCACCGCGCGCACCACCACCGGTTGGGTCTTGTCGGTGCTGGCGGTCTGGTCGACGGCGAGCACCCGCAGGTCTTCGAGGATGGTTTTCGATTCGGCTTCGTTGTTGTTGCCACTCTTCTTGGTGGCCAGTACATCGACGCGGTTGCCCGGCAGCAGGAAGCCGCCAACGCCCACCACATCGTCGACCCGCACCGACACTGCCCGCTTGTTCGCCTCGATCAGCGAGGCCAGGGTGCTGCCGCCCAGGTGCTCGGCCAGGCGCGCACCACGCAGGATGTCGCCGCGCAACATGGTGAAGGTGGCGATCTTGCCGACCACCTTGTCCGCGGCATCGAAGGCATCGTCCGGCGCGGTGCCCCTGGGCATGCGCACCACGGTCACGTGCTGGGCCTCGACCATCTGCCCGAATGGAATCTCCACGGTGCTGACCACCACGTTCTGCAGGTTGTCGTCCGGGCTGGCATTGAGCCGGGCGCTGAGCCAGTTGTTGGCCATCCAGGCGGCGCCCAGGCCGAGCATCAGGGAAAGGGCTACCAGGGTGAGAGTACGCGCGCTCATGTCTGTATCTCCTTATCCAAGAAAGTCGAGTTGGACGAAGTAGTTGCGCCAGGCCCACTCCAGCTCGCGCGGGGACAGCGGCCCGGAGCCATCGAGGTAACGCTGGCGATCCAGCGCCATGCCCAGCAGGTCGCGCGGGTGGCAGGGCACCAGCGGCATGCCCTCGGTCTCGTACAGACCTTGCAGCACATAGCGCAGCAGGATCGGGTCGTAGGCGATACCCAGGCGCTCGCATTCCTGGCGCCAGATGCGCTCGTACTCGTGGGGTTTGAGGTAGTCGAAATGCAGCTTGTAGCCGATGCGCCGGAGGAAGGCCTCGTCGGCCAGCTCCAGCGGGTTGAGGTTGGTGGAGAACACCAGCACCAGGTCGAACGGCAGCTCGCAATGCCGCCCACCGCCGAGATTGAGGAAGTCGCGTTTCTCCTCCATCGGCACGATCCAGCGATTGAGCAGCTCGGCCGGCGCCATGCGCTGGCGTCCCATGTCGTCGATGATGAACAGGCCATTGCTGGCCTTGAGCTGCAGCGGCGCCTGGTACTGGCGGCTGAATGGGTCGTAGCGGATATCCAGCTGCTCCATGCTCAGCTCGCCGCCGGTGATCACCACCGGGCGCCGGCAACACAGCAGACGGCGGTCGATGCCTTCGTTGAGCATCAGGCTGTTTGCCTGCCCGTCGTCATCCAGACGCTGATGCACCTGGGGATCGTAAATTTCGATCACGGCGTCGTTGATGGCGATGGCGTAAGGCACCCAGACGGCCTCGGCGAACAGACGGATCAGACGGCTGCTGATGTAGGTCTTGCCGGTGCCGGCCGGGCCGTAAATCATTATGGCGCGCCCGGAATTCAAGGCCACGCCCAGTTGATCGAGCATGGCCTCGGACAGCACCACGCTGGCGAAGGCCGCATGCATGTCCCGCGAGGTGATGCGGCCATGGTGGATGGTCTGCACCTTGAGCAGCGAACGGTAGCCGCTCACCGGATAGGGCGCCGCGCCGATATAGCCGCTGCGCGTCAGGGCATCGCGGGCGGCGCTGCGGCCACGCTCGGTCAAGCCATAGCGCAGCCCCTGGCTGGCCGCCTGCGCGCCGGCCTGGCCCAGCACCTCGACCCGGCCATCCTTGCGCAGAAAGGCCAGAATCTCGTCCAGCACCGCGCCGGTCAGCGCAAGACGCTCGACCAGCTGCGGCATGGCCAGCACCCCGGCATCGTGCAGGTGCTTGCACACCAGGTCGCCGAGAAAGTTGTCCGCCAGGCCGGTTTCACTGATGCTCCGCGGCTGCGGAGCCAGGCGCTCTACGGCTTCGCGTTCGCTGGGGTAGGCATCGCTGTCGCTGACTGCATACATGACGTGCCTCCCGGGTCATTGGGCGAAATGCAGCCAGTACAGACTGGCCAGGGTGCCCAACAAAATCGCCACCGAATAAGGAAAGGGCTTGCCGGCCACTTCATCAGCCGCCGGGGCCAGATAGGCGCGGGCCTTGAGCATCAGGCCGTAACGCCCCAGGGTCTGTAGCAATTGACCGTTTAGCAGCACGATCAACAAGCCGCACAGGCCTCCGGCAATCAGGCTGAACAGCGCCGCCCACAACGCACTGCTCGGCGTCATAAACACTCCGACCATGGCCATCAGCTTGACATCGCCGGCAGCCATGCCACCTAAAGCGTATAGCGGTAGCAGAACCGCAAAACCGACCAGCATGCCCAATAATCCATCGGCAACCCCTGCTAGTCCCCAGAAATAGGCTTGGCTTGCCAAGCCAGAACCAAGCCCTACCAGAACCAATAGGTTAGGTATGCGGTGCCACCGCAGATCCCACAGCACCGCAGTACCCAGTAGCACCAACAGCAGTGCAACTGAGCCCAGTTGCACTACCCAAACGTCTGATATGTCCATATCCGTTCAGGCGTCCATCAAGTCGCAGGAAGATCAAGCCGCCAGAACAGCAATAATTCCCGCAATCTCCGCGGCAACTGCCGCACCTAAGTTGGTGAACGCAGTTACCAATGCTGCAACGATCAAACCTCCGGCTACGGCATACTCAACCGTGGTCAAACCTGCTTCATCCCGCACGAACTTCATCACCGAAGTCTTGATTGCTTGAAAAGTCATTTCGCCCACCTCACTCGAAAGTTGTTCTTCCAGGAAATCGGCGGCACTACCTGCCCCGCCTGCTTGAACCCTAGTCAGGCGGGCAAGCAGGGAGTTAGGAGTTTTTTGCGAATCGCTAGGACTTTTTTGCCGCACTGGCAGGCTCGCCCGGAGGCCATCGCCGCCCTCCTCGGCCGGCCAGGAAAAGTCCAGCTAAAGGAATAACTTACGGATGATTCTGCAACTAATTCTCAAGCGACCGGCGGTAGTTGGCCAATATATCCAGAAAACACGAGGAGTCCGCGTGGCACTAGGCACGCAGATAAATCTAGAGCGTAAGAACCTAAGCCACCTATTTCTTATTTTTATTCGATCTTTACAGTAGTGGCACAGTGACAATACTCAAGGCGGGGAGGCGCAACAACAGAGGCGCAGAGCTAAGGGTATGAAGTCTAACTCGGCCACAAAGCCATTCTTGCTATGGCTCGATCTGACGCACGACCGATCGGTGGAAGAACTGATCGGCCATTTCCGTTCAACCTGCGATTGTCGTCTGGCCAAGAACTCCGCTCTGCCCGAGCGCACCCATGAACAGCCGGACATGATCTGCATGCATTTCGACCGCCCGGATGCACTCGGTCTCAACCTGTTGCTGGAGGTCAAACGTACCGCGCCCTCGATCCCGATCACCATGTTCACCGTGCAACACTCGGAGGAGTTGGCCGTATGGGCCATGCGCTCGCGGGTCTGGGAATACATGGTGCTGCCGCTCTCGGCGGCGGAGAAAAGTCGCTACCTGCACTCCCTGCAGCAACTGTGCGAGCTACGCCGCAGTGTCAGCGGTCACTCCAGGAAACCGCTGGTGGAGCGTCACCCGACCCTGCCGGAAAGCATCCGCTTGACCAGCGAGCACCAGAAGCAGCAGCCGCTGCACAAGGTGTTGCAGCATATCGATCAGCATTTCCGTGAGAGCGTCGACCAGAAGGATCTGGCGCAGCGTTGCGGCATGACCCCCTTCCGCTTCAGCCGCCTGTTCAAGGACGTCGTCGGCGTCGGTTTTATGGAGTACATCCTGAACAAGCGCATGGACTTCGCCAAGGAGCTGCTCGACAACAGCCAGATGCCCATCACCAGCATCGGTTACGAGGCCGGCTTCAAGGACCCCTCCTACTTCGCCCGCGCCTTCAAGCAGTCCTGCGGTTGCACGCCCAGCGAGTACCGCCAGGCACACCGCCCCGGCCAGGTCATCGCAGACGAGCCGCACATGCCGGCGCTCGACAGCCTGGTCCTGGGCAGCCACACCTGATCGGCCCTGCCGCCAGCCCGCCTGCCGCTCCGGCCGAACGGCTGCACGCCGTGCACCGCTAGTCGCCCCGCGCGTCTCCGTAGCCTTACGGATGGCAGCCCCCCGAGGCGGCTGGCATGATATCCGCCGTGAAGCCCCTGACCGACATCCGCACCCTGGTTCTCTGGCTGGCCCTGTTCGCTCCCGTGGCGGTCTGGATCGGCTGGCAGGAGCAGGCCGAGCGCTACGAGCGCTTCTTCCAGGACACCAGCATCGCGCAGCGCATGCTCAGCCAGAAGGTCGTCCAGCACGAAGCGGTACTGGCCACACTGAGCGCGCTGAGCCATCCGCCCAGTCCCGCCCAACTGCTGCCCAGTCTGCAGCCGGCCATGCCGCAGCTGCTGGGCCTGGGTTACCTGCGCGGCGGCGCCTGGGAGGGCAGCGGCGCAGCTCCGGCGGGCATGCCTGGCGCGCAGGAACAGGCCCGCCAGCTGCAGCGCCCCGTCACCCTGGCGGTGGATCGGGAGCGTTATTGGCTGGTGGCCCCGTCGAGCTGGAGCCTGTTGCTGGATGCCCGGCGCTTTATCCCGGCCGGCGACTTTCCCCCGACGCTGGCCAGCCTGACGCTGGACCTGGGCATGGGGCCGCTGACGCTGCTGGCGCGCCAGCCCGCTGGCGGCTCGCTGGGCGGCACCATGAGCCTGCACAAGCCCCTGGGCGCGGCCAGCCAGCCCTTTCCCCTGCACAGCTGGCGCAGGCTCACACCCAGCGACTGGCCCTGGAGCGAATGGCTGGCCTGGGCGCTGGCCAGTTACCTGCTGGCCGCGGCCAGTGCGGCCTGGCAGCGCTCGCGCGCCGAGGCGCGACGCCGGCAGGAAGAGGTCCGCCTGGCGGCGATGACGCGCCTGAACACCCTAGGGGAAATGGCCGCCGGTATCGCCCATGAACTGAACCAGCCGCTGACCGCCATCCTCGCCCAGGTACGCGCCGCCGAACGCCTGCTCGACGACGAGGAGGAGCGCCCCGCGGTGCGCCAGGCCCTGCTCGCCAGCGCCGGCCAGGCGCGCCGGGCGGCGGACATCATCAGCCGCATGCGCGGGCTGGTGCAGCCCTGCGCGCCCTCCCCGCGCGCGGCGGTAGACCCCGATGCCCTGGCGGCTTCGCTGCTGTTCCTGCGCGAAGAGGAGCTGAGCCGCCGCGGCATCCGCCTCAGCTGGCACAACGCGAGCCCCGGCGCCCGCCCGCTGGGCGACCGGGTGGCACTCGAACAGATCCTGCACAACCTGGTGCAGAACGCCGTCGATGCCCTGGCCGACTGGCCCGCCTCCCGCGTCATCGCCCTGAGCGGCGGTCGCGACGGCATGGAATACCGGTTCGAAGTCAGCGATAACGGCCCCGGCATCCCCGACGAAGCCCTGCCGCGGCTGTTCGAGCCCTTCTACACCACCCGCGCCCAGGGCATGGGGCTGGGCCTGGCGCTGTGCGAAACCCTCGCCGGCGCCATGGACGGCCGGATCACGGCGCGCAACCTCGACCCGGCGGGCGCCTGTTTCACCCTGCGCCTGCCTATCGCCGGAGCCGCTGCATGAGCCTGCCCGACCATTCCCCGCTGGTCCATCTGGTCGACGACGATGACGCCGTGCGCGAGGCCCTGGCGCTGTTGCTGCGCAGCGTCGGCTTGCGCAGCGAGGGCCATGGCGACCCTCAGGCCTTCCTCGCCTCGCTGTCGCCGCACGCGATTGGCTGCGTGGTGCTCGACATCCGCATGCCCGGCATCGGCGGGCTGGACGTGCTGGCCAGGCTGGCAGAGCTGTCCGACCTGCCGGTGGTGATGCTCACCGGTCACGCCAACGTCGACCTGTGCCGCCGCGCCTTCAAGGGCGGAGCCATGGAGTTCCTGCAGAAACCGGTGGACGACGACGTGTTCCTCGACGCCGTGCAGGCCGCCGTGCGCAGCCATATCGCCAGCCGCGAGCGCCTGGCACTGACCCAGGCGGCCGTCGAACGGCTGGCGCGCCTCTCCGGGCGCGAGCATGAGGTGCTGGTGCGTATCGTCCAGGGCATGAGCAACAAGGAAATCGCCCGCGAACTCGATCTGTCGCCACGCACCGTGGAGACCCACCGGGCCCACGTCTTCGACAAGCTCGCGGCCGACTCGCTGGCGCAGCTGATCCGCCAGTACGCCGGCCTGCTGGACGCGCCGCCTCCGTAGCACTACGGAGCCCCGGGCGTAGTCGAGCGAATACCCCGGCTGACTGGCGCTGGTCACACTGACGACTCCTCACCTCGATCCACGACAAGGAGTTAGCCATGCCCCGTTTTTCGCTCGCCGCCCTGTTCTGCGCCCTGACGTGCGCCGGCGCCGCCAATGCCGCCGTGCTGCAGGAACGCAACCTCTCCAGCGCCGACGCCCAGCAACTGGCGGCCGCCACGGTCGCCGCCTGCCAGGCCAAGGGCTACAACGTCAGTGCGGCGGTGGTGGACCGCGCCGGTCTGCTCAAGGCCTTCGCCCGCGCCGACAACGCCGGCCCGCACACCATCGAGGCCAGCCGCGCCAAGGCCTTCACCGCCGTATCGGCGAAGACGCCGACCCTGGCCATCATGGAAAACGCGCAGAAGAACCCGGGCGCCGGCAACCTCACCGACATCCCAGGCTTCCTCCTGCTGGGCGGCGGCGTCCCGGTGAAAGCCGGCGATAACGTGATCGGCGCGATCGGCGTGGCCGGTGCCCCGGGCGGCCACCTGGACGCCCAGTGTGCCGACGAAGTCCTGGCCGCCAACGCGGCCCTGTTCCAGTAAGCGAAGGTTGCCCCGACGCGGCGCAGGCGCGCCTGCAGCCTGCCGCAGTGTTGGGCAGGCTGCAGCACTAGCGAGAAGATCGCGAAAACGGCCAGTGCTAACTGGGGCTCAACAAAGCCCTGCGGGCTGCTCCCGCAAGAACGCCCGAACATTGGCAAAGGCTTCGCCGAAGTAGGCCTCGTAGCTGTGCCGCTCGACGTAACCGAGATGCGGGGTGCAGAGCACGCGCGGGTGCCTCAGCAGCGGATGGTCAACCTGCAGGATCGGCTCCTGCTCGAACACATCCAGCGCGGCCTGCCCCGGCCGGCCGCGATCCAGCGCCTCGAGCAGTGCCCCGGGTGCGATCAGCTCGGCGCGGCTGGTGTTGACCAACAGCGCGTCGGGCTTCATCCGCGCCAGGTCGGCGGCGCCCACACAATGCCGGGTTGCCGGCAGCAGGCGCAGATGCAGGCTGAGCACGTCGGCCTGCTCGAAGAAGGCCTCGCGCGTCGGCGCGGCCTCATGGCCATCGGCCACAGCGGCCTGGCGTGAGGCCTCGCTGCCCCACACCAGCACGCGCATATCGAAGGCAGCTGCATAACGCGCCAGGCGCCGGCCGATCTTGCCGTAGCCCCAGATGCCCAGCGTCTGGCCATACAGACGTTGGCCCAGGTTGACCTGCCAGTGCCCGGCGTAGAGGCCGTTCATGGCTTCACGCAGCTGGCGCCGGGCATTGAGGATCAGCGCCCAGGTCAGCTCGGCCGCGGCGATGGGCGAACCGCTGCCCTCGGCCACGGTCACGCCGCGTTCGCGACAGGCCTGCAGATCGAGATGCGGCCCGGCTCGCCCGGTCTGGCTGATCAACTTCAGGTTCGGCAGCCGCGCCAGCAGCGCGGCATCGATACGGGTGCGTTCCCGGGTCAGCACCAACGCCTGAGCGTCGGCGAAGCGCTCGGCCAGCAGGTCCGGATCGCAGACGTGATCGTGATACACGCGGACGTCGAAGCCCTCCAGCAGGCGGAAGCAATCCAGAGACTGCACGACCCGCTGATAATCGTCCGGTATCACCACACGCATGCGCATCCTCCTTCGCCGCCAATCAGGCCAGGCTGGCGGCGGTTTGCCGGCGACGTGCGCGCCAGGCGCGCCAGAACGGCAGCAGGATCATCACCGCCACCAGGCCCCAGACCACCCAGGTGATCGGGCTGGCGAACAGGATACCGATGTCGCCGCTGGACAGGGACAGTGCCCGGCGCAGGTTCTGCTCCATCATGCCGCCCAGGATGAAGCCGAGCAGGATCGCCGACAGCGGGAAGTCCAGCTTGCGCATGACGTAGCCGAAGATGCCGATGGCGATCATCAGGTACAGGTCGAAGGTCGTGGCATGCACCGCATACACCCCGATGGCGGTGATGATCGCCACCGCCGGTACCAGCGCCCAGTAAGGCACGGCCAGCACCTTGGTGAAGACCTTGATCATCGGCACGTTCATGACGATCAGCATGAGGTTGGCGACGAACAGCGAGGCGATCAGGCCCCAGACGATGTCCGGCTGGTTCTGGAACAGCAGCGGGCCCGGGGTGATGTTGTACAGCGTCAGGGCGCCGAGCATCACCGCGGTGGTGCCCGAACCCGGCACGCCGAGGGTCAGCATCGGCACCATGGAGCCACAGGCTGCGGCGCTGTTGGCGGTTTCCGGTGCGGCCAGGCCACGCAGGTCGCCGTTGCCGAACTTGTTGTCCTTGACCGCCAGGCGCTTCTCGCTCATGTAGGACACCGCGCTGGCCAGCGTCGCGCCGGCGCCAGGCAGCACGCCGAGGACGAAACCGACCACGCCGCTGCGCAGGTTGGTGGCCAGGACGAAGCCGCCCTCCTTCAGGCTGAACAGCATGCGCCCGCTGGCCTTGATGGCTTTCTGGCCATGGTGGGTGCGCTCGAGCAGCACCAGCAGCTCGCTGACCGAGAACAGACCCAGCACCAGCACCACGAACTGGATGCCATCGGCCAGCCCCAGGCTGCCGAAGGTAAAGCGATAGACGCCGCTGTTGGCATCGATGCCCACGCACGACAGCAACAGGCCGATCAGCGCGGCTATGGCGGTCTTCAACGGCTTGTTGCCGGCCATTCCCGCCAGACAGGTGATGGCGAACACCATCAGCACGAAGTATTCGGCGGGACCGAAGGCCACCGCCCAACTGGCCAGCAGCGGCGCGAACAGCACCACACCGACCGTGGCGATCAGGCCGCCGATGAACGAGCTCCAGGCCGACAGCGACAGTGCGACGCCAGCCTGGCCCTGACGCGCCAGCGGGTAGCCGTCGAGGGTGGTCATCACCGCGGACGCCTCACCCGGAATGTTGAGCAGGATCGAGGAGATGCGCCCGCCGTATTCGCAGCCCAGGTATACGGCCGCGAGCAGAATCAGCGCGGTTTCCGGCGGCAGGCCGAGGGCAAAGGCCACCGGGATCAGCAGCGCCACGCCGTTGATCGGACCGAGGCCCGGCAGCAGGCCGACGATGGTACCGATCAGGGTGCCGCACAGCGCAGTGACCAGGTTGTAGGGGCTAAGCGCCACGCCGAAGCCATGGCTGAGATAACCGAAAGTATCCATGGGTTCAGCTCTCCAGGGTTGCAAGGATGCCAAGCGGCAGTGGTACCGCGAGGGCTCTGTCGAACAGCAGGTAGAGGCCGAGGGCCAGAACGCCCCCGCTGATCAGGCTTTGCAGCCAGCTACCACCGTAGAGGCGCGCCATGCCGATACCGAACAGCACGCTGGCGGGGATGAAGCCGAGCGTTTCGAACAGCACTGCATAGCCGATCATCAGGCCGAGGAAGGCGAGCGCCTTGAACATCACCTCCCGGTTCAGCGGCGGTTCCTCGCCATGGGTATCGCTGCTCGGCTTGAGCAGCAGTTGCACGCAGCCAAAGGCGATCAGCAGCAACAGCAGCAGCGGGAAGGCCTTGGGCCCCACCGGCTCATAGGAAAAGGATGCGCTGTAACCCCAGGCGAGGAATGCCAGGACACAGCACAGCAGCAGGGTGATCCCCGCGAAGATACGATCATGCATGTGGATGCGCTCCAGAATGCTGCGCCGTCGGTGACGGCGCAGGAGGACTCGACTACTCGACCAGACCGAACTCGCGGCCCAGCTTGCGGTACTCCGCAACCTGGCTTTTCACCAGGGCTTCGAGCTCCGGACCGGTGACGTAGTAAGGCAGCACGTCGCGGTCGGCCAGGTAGGCCTGGAAGTCGCTGGAGGCGTTGAGCTTGGCGAAGCGCTCGCTCCACCAGGCCACGTCCTGCTCTTTCACATCCGGGCCGAGGAAGTAGCCGCGAATCAGCGGCCATTGGATCTCGTAGCCCTGCTCGCGGGCAGTGGGAATGGAGGCCAGCTCACCGCCCAGACGCTCCTCGCTGAAGATCGCCAGGGTACGGATCTTGTTGCCCTGCTGCGCACGAATCTCGCTGGCGCTACCGGTGACCAGATCCACGTGCCCGCCCATCAGCGCCATGTAATGCTCGGCCCCGCCCTCGAAGGCGGCATAACGCAACTCGCGCGGGTCGACGCCGGCTGCACGGGCCAGCAAGGCGATCTTCACCCAACCCTGGCCGCCGACACTGCCACCACCGCCGACCACGATGCTTTTCGGGTCTTTCTTCAGCGCCTGCACCACATCGTCGAGGTTCTGGTAAGGCGAATCCTCGCGCACCGCCAGGGTGCCGTAGTCGTTGCCGACAGTGGCCAGCCATTTCACCGCGTTCTCGTCGAAACGACCGTATTTGCCCAGGGCCAGGTTGAGCAGCGAGGCGCCGGAGAAGGCCACCAGGGTGCCGGGCTCGGCACGGCGGTTGGCGGCGATGGAGTTGTAGGCCACGGCGCCGATGCCGCCCGGCATGTAGGTCACGCGCATCGGCGCCTTGAGCAGACCCTCGTCCTTGAATCCGGCCTGGGCCAGCTTGCAGGTCAGGTCGAAGCCGCCGCCCGGCTTGCTCGGAGCGATGCACTCCGGACGCGAAGGCTCGCCGGCGAGCACCGAACCACTGGCGAGCAACAGGGCGAGGGAAAACGACAGAGTACGGCGAATGGAGCAGGTGATCATGGTGAGGTTCCTCTTATTAGACTTGTATGCACAGCCGGCGCTTTACCAGAGCGGCACGATGTAACTCAGGATCAGACGATTCTCGTCCAGGTCGCGGACGAAGCTCGAACGGTAGGTGGCGTTCCTCCAGGTCACCTTGAGATTCTTCAGCGGGCCCTCGACGAAGGCGTAGGCGATATCGGTGTTGCGCTCCCACTCCCGCCCTTCGCCGACGGCCAGGTCGACCTGATCGCCGCGCACGTAGCGGGTCATGAAGGTCAGGCCGGGCACCCCGACACGGGCGAAATCGAAGTCGTAGCGCAGCTGCCAGGAACGCTGGTCGGGGCCGGCGAAATCGTTGATCTGCAGGAAGTTGGTCAGATAGGGCGTGGCCCCGTCGACATAGGTGAAGGCGTCGTCGCCGAGCATTTTCTGGTAGGCCAGCCCCAGCGCATGGCCGGCGATGCTGTAGGTGAACATGGCGTTGATGACCTGGTTGTCGATGTCGCCCACCAGTTTCCGCCCGGCTTCGCTGTTGTTGAAGTAGCGCAGGTCGCTTTTCAGCTTGCCGTCGCCCAGCGCCAGGCCGTGCTGCAGCCCGACGAAGTGCTGGCGATAGACGTCGCTCAACTCGGCATAGTGATAGCTGGCCAAAAGTTGCGGATTGATCGCGTAATCCACCCCGCCGAAGCGCAGCTCATCGCTTTCAGGGCTGGCGCCGAAGCGGCGGTTCTTGTTGTTCAGCGCCAGCTTCTCGGAGCCCGAGACGCTGCGCTGCACCACGCGGTCGATCTCGCCGAGGGTGAAGGTGGCGCGCTCGAGGTCCTTGCTCTGCAGCTGCCAGCCCTCGAACACCTGCGGCAGCAGGCGCGCGTTGCTGTACTGCAGATAGGGCATCTTCGGCAGCAGGGTGCCCACGTGCAGCTGGCTCTCGGCGAAACGCGCCTTGCCGGTCACGCCGAGCTTGCTGTAGTCGTCCTCGGCGCGGTTGCGGCTGTTGCGCGGCAGCAGATCGGTGCCGCTGCGATCCGGCGAGGAGTCGAGCTTGACGCCAAGCATGCCGAGGGCGTCGAGGCCGAAACCGACCGTGCCCTGGGTGTAGCCGGACTCGAGGTTGAGGATGAAACCCTGCGCCCATTCCTCGCGCTTGTTCTGCCCGGCATCCTCGCGAAAGTCACGGTTGAGGTAGAAGTTGCGCAGCTCCAGGCTGGCCGTGCTGTCCTCGATGAAACCGGCGGCGTGAACGCTGGCGCCAGGCAGTGCCAGAACCGTGATGCCGAAGGCGGAGCAGCTTAGGGATTTTCTTCTTGTCATTGTGGTTGGCCCTAGGGGTGTGGGTGTGGTGAGGCGAAGTCAGCTGCCCGTACGCCGCAGGCTGGGGATGTAAACCTCGCCCGAGAACAGACGGCGCGCGGTGCGCACCAGCGAGGCGCGCAGGTTCTCGGGGTTGCCGTCGGCGGCAGGCTGCAGGGAAACCTCGATCTGCCCGCCCGGATGCTCCAGGCGCACCAGCGCCTCGCCTGCAATGGGCGCGACATCCTGGGCGACGCTGCCGGGCACGGCGCAGGCCGTGGCCAGGCCGATGGCGCCGGTGGCGGCGACCGAACGGTGGCAGTTGTGCGGCATGAAATAACGCACGCTCAGCGTGCCGCCATTGCGCGCCGGGGCCAGCAGCACCGGCTTGGGAATGACCATCTGCGCAACGTCCCCCAGCCCCATGGCCAGCCCGGCCTGCAGGCGGATGCGCTCCAGGCGCTGGAGGAACGCCGTGTCGGCATCCAGTTCGGCCGGCGACTCGTAACCGGTCTTGCCCAGCGCCTCGGCATGCAGCAGCACCATGGGCATGGCCATGTCGATGCAGGTGACTTCGACACCGTCGAACAGGTCGCGCACCCGGCCGGTGGGCAGCAGGCGGCCGGTCTTGGCACCGGCGGCATTGAGGAAGGTCAGCTTGATCGGTGCAGCGCTGCCGGGCACGCCATCGATGGTGGTATCGCCGTCGTAGCGCACGCGGCCGCCCGGGGTCATCACGTCGGAATCGACGAAGGTATTGGTGTTGAGGTTGCGGATGCGCACCCGGGTCATCGGCGAGCCCGCGTTCACCAGCCCGTGCTCGATGGCGAAAGGCCCGATGGCGCAGAGCATGTTGCCGCAGTTGGGCGCGGTGTCGACCCGGCGCTGGGTCACCATGACCTGCACGAACAGGTAGTCGACATCGGCATCCGGGTGCGGCGAACGGCTGACGATCGCCACCTTGCTGGTCTGCGGACTGCCACCGCCGATACCGTCGATTTCCAGCTCGTGGCCCGAGCCCATCAGGCTGAGCAACAGCTCGTCGCGCTGCAGCGGGTCAGTGGGCAGGTGGTTGGCCAGAAAGACCGGCCCTTTCGAAGTACCGCCTCGCATGAGTACGCAAGGTACCGTCCGCATGATGCCTCCAACGCAATAAAGCTAGTGATTGTTGCTTTGCGTCGATTATGGGGAGCAACACTTTCTTCTGTAAAATGCATATATTTCGATATTTATTGCATTATGCGCATTAATGCATGGGGATATTCCCTCGCTTGCCAGTCCTCAGCGCAAAGACTAGGGTTCATTGGTAATCTGCAGACAAAAATACGACCGACTAATAACCAAAGCGCATGAATTACGAACTTCAAGACATCCGCGCCTTCGTGAAAATCGCCGAGTTCGGCAATTTTCACGAGGCCGCCAACGCCATCCATCTGTCCCAGCCGGCGCTGACCCGGCGCATGCAGAAGCTCGAGGAAAGCCTCGGCATCCAGCTGCTGGACCGCACCACGCGCCGTGTCAGCCTGACCGCCGTGGGCCGGGATTTTCTGCCCAAGGCGCAGCGCCTGCTGGACGACTTCGAACGCTCGATCCTTGGCATCCGCGAGCTGGCCGAGCGCCAGTCCGGCCAGGTCACCCTGGCCTGCATCCCGACGGCGGCCTTCTACTTCCTGCCCACGGTGATCCGCGCCTTCAATCAGCAGTACCCGAAGATCCGCATCCGCATCCTCGATCTCAGCGCCCATGAGGGGCTGGAGGCGGTGATTCGTGGCGAGGCGGATTTCGGCATCAACATGCAGAGCGGACAGAGCGCGGAAATCGACTTCACCCCACTGGTCAACGAACCCTTCGTGCTCGCCTGCCGGCGCGACCATCCCCTGGCCAAGCAGCCGGAAGTGGCCTGGCGTGAGCTCAGCGACTACCGCCTGATCGGCGTCGGCCGCCTGAGCGGCAACCGGGTGCTGCTCGACCACGGTCTGGCCCATCTCGACTGGCGCCCGAGCTGGTTCTACGAGGTGCAGCACCTGTCGACCTCGCTGGGCATGGTCGAGGCCGGCCTGGGCATCGCCGCCCTCCCCAGCCTGGCCATGCCGGCCGAGGACCATCCGATCCTGGTCAGGCGCCCGCTGGTCGACCCGGTGATCAGCCGCACCCTGGGCCTGGTGCGCCGCCGCGGCTCGTCGCTGTCGCCGGCAGCCGAGCAGTTCGTCGAAACCCTGCTGCGGCAATGGCCCAATTACACCTCGCTGGGTATCGACAGCGAATCGAGCTGAACGCGGGCGCGCGCAATCGCTCGCGATTGCGCCGGTGCATGCCGAGCAGCCAAATACAGGAACAAAATCAGCGCCTCGCCCGCCACCCGTCTGCAATCCTTGCCGGGAAGCGACGGACACCTGAGCGGCCGGGATGGGTAATCAGACGCTCACCGGCATAACGAGGCAAACCCAAACGTTCAACCCATGAGCCCATGGACCTGGCCTGGTGCTTCGCGACCATCCGCCATCCAGACATCGCCTAAGCTGGAACCAGGCGCTGCAATCTGGCAGCAGGAGGGAGCAATAGTGATCGCCCGCTGCATCCTCACCCTGACCCTGAGTCCCGCATTGGATCTGGCCACATGCGTGCAGCACCTGCGCCCTCACGACAAGCTGCGCTGTAGCGCACCGGTGTACGCGCCTGGGGGTGGCGGGATCAACGTGTCGCGGACGATTCGACGACTCGGCGGAGAGACAGTGGCCCTGTTCCCCGTTGGCGGCTCCACTGGCGAACACCTGCTTGAATTATTGAAGGCTGAGGGCGTGCCTTTTCATGCGGTCTCGGTGTCCGGCTGGACACGCGAGTGCATCAACGTCACCAACCGGGCCGACAGCCAACAGTACCGTTTCGTCCTCCCGGGAAATCCACTCTCACCCCAGGAGCAGACAGCCGTGCTGTCGGCTTTGGAGACATTGCCCGCCGCGGATTTTCTGGTCATCAGCGGCAGCCTGCCAGAAGGTCTGGCCGCGGACTTCCTGCCGCGTCTGCTGGGCAATGCACAACGCCGGGGTTGCCGCTGCGTGGTAGACAGCAACGGCAGCGCTCTGCGTCAGATGCTGGATATCGGTGGCCTGCTGCTGATCAAGCCGAATCTGGACGAACTCGCAGCCATGCTTGGTGAGCCTATCGCCGGACCGGAACATCTGAATCAAGTGGCCCGGGATCTGGTGGCAGCGGGACGCACGGAAGCCGTGCTGGTTTCCCTTGGTGCGCAAGGGGCGCTGCTGGTGACCGCCGACGTCTGCGAGCGCATTCCGGCTCCGACCGTGCCGCGCCGCAGCACGGTTGGTGCAGGCGATAGCCTGCTGGCGGCGATGGTACTCAAACGCGCCTCAGGGGCGAGCTGGTCAGTGGCGGCACGCTACGGTGTGGCGGCCGGCACAGCGGCGATCATGGCCGAAGGCAGCGAGCTGTCCCGACTCGAAGACACGGAGCGCCTATACAGCTGGTTAGCTGCCTCCCGTTAGGAACCAGGCTAACGGTATACCGTTGCAGCTTTAAAAGGCTCACCAGTGTGACATCCCTTTCTAGATACGGGCTTATAAAGACGGGAATGAGTCGCAGCCCGCAATTAAACAAGACAGGGCGAATGGATGTACACCTTGGCGCTCGCCAGCCATTCGCTACCATTCATGGAACGCGCTGGCGTCGGAGCCATACCGATGAAATCTGCCCGAACCGCCCTGCTCAGCTTATGCAGCACGCTGGTGCTTGGCGTTTGGCTCTGGTCTGCAATCAGCCCGGTGAGCCGTCAGGATTGGTTGCTGGAGAATCTCCTGGTGTTCGCCCTGGTCGCCCTGTTGCTGATCACTCGGCGGCGCCTCGTGCTCTCATCGGTATCCTACGGCCTGCTCAGCCTGTTCCTCGTTCTGCATCTGTACGGTTCGCATTACACCTACTCGGAAACACCCTTCGGCTTCTGGCTCAGCGAACAGCTTGAACTCGAACGCAACCATTACGACCGCCTGGTGCATTTCGCCTTTGGCCTCCTGCTGACTTACCCCCTGCACGAGCTGCTGCAAAAAACCGCCAGGGTCTCCGGGCTGTGGCTGATGCCGCTTTGCCTGGCCACGGTGATGGCTCTGAGCAGCCTCTACGAGCAAATGGAAATGCTCGCCGCGCTGGTGGTGGCCCCGGATCTGGGCACGGCCTTCCTCGGCACCCAGGGCGACGAGTGGGATGCGCAGAAGGATGCAGCTCTTGCCATCCTCGGTGCCCTGCTCGCCTTGCTGCTGATCCGTCTGCTCAACCGCCCGTCCTGTCATTGACCGAGCAAGACGGAGCACGGCTGTTTTGCTGTGCAAACCCTTCCGCCGCCAGTTCGCCGACAGCCAAAGCGCACGCCTGCCGCTGGCCCTCGAGGCTACTGAGCCAGTGGCTGCTCGGTCGCACGACGGTGCCGGCCGCTGCTTGATGCACATCAATATGGCCGCCGCGAAAGCGGCGCAAAAGGACAGAACAGCGGGGATTGCCTCGCCCCAGACAATGAGGAGCGCGTCATGGACAAACATCAGCAGAGCCAGAGGAACAAGCTGTTCAAGCCGGCCCAGGACGACCCCTACCTCGAGATGCCGGGAGGCAGCGCGCACTGCCCGCAATGCGGCGCCGTGCGCCACCAGGGCCGCTGGAGCTGGCAGCAGGCGGTACCGGAGGATGCCCAGGCCCATGCCTGCCCGGCCTGCCGGCGCATCGCCGACGACCAACCGGCCGGCACCCTGCGCCTGACCGGCAGCTTCCTGGCGGCACACCGTGAGGAGGTGCTCGGCCTGATCCACAACACCGAGGCCGCTGAGAAGGCCCAGCATGCGCTGGAACGCCTGATCAAGGTCAGCGAGCGAGGGGACGGCCTGCAGGTCACCACCACCGGCATACACCTGGCCCAGCGCCTCGGCCATGCCCTGACCGGCGCCTTCAAGGGCGAATGCAGCTACCAGTATGCGGACGACGAGCACCACCTGGCGGTACATTGGTCGCGTGACTGAAACCTGGGGGCACGCCCCGCCGTGCCAAGCCCAGTTGACCCGCTGGCTGTCATTCACGGGCGCGCGGCCTGCTCGGCGGCTGGCGCAATTGGCCGAGTCGCAGGGCTTGCACTAGGTTGACAGAGGCGAGCCGCCTGGCCGAAGGCGTGCTTCACACCGCCAGGCAGTCGCGCGACCTGCCGGGAACTGGAGTGCAGACCGTGGAGAAATCGCACCGCAGGCTCGAGTGCGCGCCTGCAACAGCGCCGGGGGGCCTGGTACCACGGCCTCTGCCACCGGTTGCTCGATCCTCGGGCCGGGCACTTACGCGCAGCTACCGGAACCAGTCATCCTCCCCGGAGCCGCCTTGAACATCTCGTCTAGCTGGCTCAGCCTGGTTCTGCCTGGCATCGCCCTGCTGGCCTTTTCCGGCGGCTTGCTGCTGCGCGGCCTCGGTCAGGGCGACCTCGCCACCCTGCTGTGGAGCGGCAGCGCCCTGCTGGCCGCGGGCCTGCTGCTGGTGGAGATTCTGGCCCGCCTGCGCCGCAAGGAGATCGGCGTCGACCTGATCGCCCTGCTGGCCATCGGCACCGCCGTGTTCTTCGGCCAGGCCCTGGTGGCCGCGCTGGTCGCCCTGATGCTGGCCAGCGGTCGCGCGCTGGAGAGCTACAGCGCGCGGCGGGCCGAGCGCGAGCTGCGCCGCCTGATCGACCGTGCCCCGCGCGTGGCCTGGCGCTATCGCGGCAGCGAACTGGAACAGGTGCCGGTGGAGCAGGTCCAGGCCGGCGACCGCCTGCTGCTGCGCCTGGGCGAAGTGGTGCCGGTGGATGGCGTGGTACTCGACAGCACTGCCACCCTGGACGAGTCGGCGCTGACCGGCGAGCCGCTGCCGGTGCGTCGCGCCCCCGGCGAAGCCTTGCGCAGTGGCGCGCTGAACGCCGGCGCGCCGTTCGAGATGCGCGCCAGCCACCCGGCGACCCAGAGCACCTACGCGGCCATCGTGCGGATGGTCGAGGCCGCACGCCTGTCGCGCGCGCCCTTCGTGCGCCTGGCCGATCGCTACGCCCTGCTGCTGATCCCCGTCACCCTGGCGCTGGCTGGCCTGGCCTGGCTGATCAGCGGCGACCCGCTGCGCGTGCTGGCGGTGCTGGTGGTGGCCACGCCCTGCCCGCTGATCCTGGCGGTGCCGGTGGCGATCATGTCCGGCATTTCGCGCTGCGCGCACCGCGGCATCCTGGTCAAGGATGGCGCCACCCTGGAGGCGCTGGCCCGCGCCCGGCTGCTGTTTCTCGACAAGACCGGCACCCTGACCACCGGGCATGCCAGCGTGCTTTCCGTGGAAAGCGCGGGCAGCTACTCGCAGGAGCAGCTGATGCACCTGGCCGGCTCGCTGGCGCAGTCCTCGCCGCACCTGGTGGCGCAGGCCATAGTCGAGGCCGCGCGCAACCACGGGCTGAGCCTGGAGCCTGCCCTGGAGGTGCAAGAGCAGCCCGGGGCCGGCCTGTGCGGGGTGGTCGACGGGCACGCGGTGATGCTCGGTGGCCATGACTATGTCGCCGCAGCCACCCCGGCCGTGCCCTGGACCGAGGGCATGCTGCGGCGCATGGCCTACGAGGTGGCCGGCGCCAGCTTTATCGCCATCGACGGCGTGATGGCCGGCGCCGTGCTGTTCTCCGACCGCCTGCGCCTGGAGTCACCGCGGGCTTTGCGCCTGCTGCGCCAGGCCGGCATCCGCCACATCGTCATGCTCACCGGCGACCGTTCGGAGGCGGCGCAGACCATCGGCATGGCCGTCGGCGTCGACGAGATCCGGGCCGGCCTCTCACCCGCCGGCAAGGTCGCGGCCATCGCCCAGGGCAAGAGCGACGGCACCCGCCTGATGGTCGGCGATGGCATCAACGACGCCCCGGCCCTGGCGGCGGCCGATGTCGGCATCGCCCTGGGCGCCGGCGGTACCAGCGCCTCCTCCGAGGCGGCCGGGGTGGTGCTCTTGGCCGACCGTCTGGACCGCGTCGCCGAAGCCCTGCGCATCGCCCGCCGCTCCCGGGGCATCGCGGTGCAGGGGGTCATGGTCGGGATGGGCCTGTCGCTGCTGGCCATGCTGCTGGCAGTCGCCGGTTATCTGCCGGCACTGGCGGGAGCGATCGTGCAGGAAGTCATCGATCTGGCGGTGATCGGCAATGCGCTGCGCGCGCTCGGCGCGGGCTGGCGCGAACGGGCCGCCCCCGCGCTCACCGGCGAATGGATCGACAGCCTGCGCCAGGAGCATGCCGCCCTCCTACCCTTGCTCGAACGGCTACGTGCGGCGGCCGAAGGCCTCGACGACATGTCGCCCGAGCAGGCGCGAGGGGAACTGGCCGGCCTGGTCGAGGCCCTGCAGCGCCAGCTGATCCCCCATGAGCAGGCCGACGAGGACAGCCTGTATCCGCAACTGGCCAGGCGCCTGCCGGGCGACGACCCGCTCGCCGCGCTGAGCCATACCCATCGGGAAATCTTTCGCCTGGCGCACCTGCTGGCCCGCATGAGCACGGACCTGTCAGCCGATGCCAAGGGAACCTCGCTGACGGAAATCCAGCGCCTGCTGCTGCGCCTGGACACCCTGCTGAGCCTGCATTTCGCCCAGGAAGACGAGCTCTACCACAGCCTCGACAGGCGCTGAGGCGATGCATCTCAGGCGCGGCGAGCGAGATAGGCCACCAGCGCGTCCAGGCTGTCCAGGCGCCGGTAGTCGGCTTCGGCAATGTTCACCCCCAGGCGCTGGTGCAGCGCACTGAGCAGGCGCAGCCAGTCCATCGAGTCCAGGTCCACCTCGTCGCGCAGCGGGCGGTCGCCGCGCAGCTGTTCGGGCTCCAGCTCCGGGGCTATGCGTTGCAGCTCTTCGAGCACCAGGCGGCGGATCTCTGCGGCGTCCATCGCACCCTCCTCAGAGCCGCTCGGGCTCTTGCAGCAACCGGCCGATGGCGCCGAGAAAGCGCGCGCCCAGGTGACCGTCGCTGGCGCGATGATCGGCGGCCAGGCTGGCGACCACCTGCGGCCGCACGCAGAGCTGCCCCGCCTCGACCCAGGGACGCTCGCCGATACCGCCGAAGCCGACCAGCGCGACCTGCGGCGGATAGATCACGCCGAATACGCTGTCCACGCTCTGCTCACCCAGATTGGTGACGGTCAGGCTGGCGTCGCTCAGCTCCGAGCTGCGCAGGGAGCCACTGCGCGCGCGTTGTACCAGATCGCTGAACTCGCTCATCAACTGCACCACCGGCTTGTCGGCCACGTCGTGCAGCGCCGGGGCGATCAGCCCACCCTGGCGCAGCGCGATGGCCACGCCCAGATGAATGCCCGGCGCCGCCTGGAAGGTGTCGTCGCGCCAGAAGCCGTTGAGCTGCGGATACTCGCGCAGCGCCAGGCCCACCGCCTTGAGTAACAGCGCCGCCGGGAGCAGACGCTGCTCCGGCGGCAGCTCGGCATTGTGGGCCTGCAACCAGGCCATGAGCTGGCCTAGGGCGATAGTCTCGCTCAGGTAGTAATGCGGAATTTCGCGCTTGGAACGGCTCATGGCCATGGCGATCGCATGGCGCATGCTGGCCTGACGGTCCACCGGCACGGCTGCCCGAGCGGCTGCCTCGACGTCTTCCAGACTGACCACGCCATGGGGGCCGCTGCCCTTGAGGGTGGCGACGTCCAGCCCCAGTTCGGCGGCCCGCTTGCGCGCCGCCGGCGAGATGCGCGGCCGGGTCGCCTCAGCCAGCGCGGGTGCGACTGCCGTCGCAGCGGGTGCCGCAGGGGTGGGTTGCACCGGGCTCGGCGCCTTGCGCCGCGCGGTCTCGGGGCTCTCGCCGGGCTCCAGCAGCGTGGCGATGGGCGTGCCCACCGGGACCTTCGCGCCGGGTTCGATCAGCAGCTCGAAGACCTCCCCCTCCTGCCAGCACTCCACGTCGACCGCCGCCTTGGCGGTATCCACCACGGCGACCACCTGGCCGCGCGTCACCCGCTCGCCGGGCTGCACCTTCCACTCCAGCAGGGTGCCCTCGTCCATGTCGGAACCGAGCGATGGCAGTTTGAACTCGATCATCGGTCTTCTCCCGCGCTAACCGCACAGTGCCCGCGCCGCCGCCACGATGGCCGGCACCTGGGGCAACGCGGCTTCCTCCAGATGTTTGGCATAGGGGATCGGCACCTCGGCGCTGCACACCCGCGCCGGTGGTGCATCCAGTTCATAGAAACCCTGCTCGCTGACGCGGGCGATAACCTCGGCGGCCAGGCTGCCGCTGCGCCAGCCCTCGTCCACCACCAGCAGGCGCCGGGTCTTGCGCACCGACGCCAGCAGGGTCGCGTCGTCCAGCGGGCGCAGCACGCGCAGGTCGATGACCTCGGCGTCGATGCCCGCACCGCTCAGTTCCTCGGCCGCCGCCAGGGCCTTGCCCAGGGTGCCGCCATAAGCGACCAGGCTCAGGTCGCGACCGGCGCGGCGCACCCGCGCCGAGCGGATGTCCACCACGCCGCCCTCCTCCAGTTCGCCCTCCAGGTTGTACAGCTGGGCGTGCTCGAAGATCAGCACCGGGTCGGGGTCCTGCAGCGCCGGCCAGAGCATGCCGCGGGCGTCCTCCAGGGTGGCCGGGGCGAGAATCTTCAGCCCGGGGATATGCGCATACCAGCCTTCCAGGCTGTGCGAATGCTGCGCCGCCAGCTGGCGCCCGGCGCCGGTGGCCATGCGCAGCACCAGGGGCACGGAGAACTGGCCGCCAGACATATGCCGCAACGTCGCCGCAGTATTCATCAGCGGGTCGAGGGCGAGCAGGCTGAAGTTCACCGTCATCACCTCGACGATCGGCCGCATGCCACCGAGCGCCGCGCCGATGCCGGCGCCGACGAAACCCAGCTCCGACAGCGGTGTGTCGCGGATGCGCTCCGCCCCGAATTCCGCCAGCAAATCCCGCGACACCGCGTAGGTGCCGCCATAGCGGCCGACATCCTCGCCCATCAGAAATACCCGGTGATCGCGCTGCAGCGCCTCGCGCAGGGCCTGGCGCAACGCTTCTCGATAAGTGGTGCGCGTACTCATGCCACGTCCTCCGGGGTATGCACATCGCGCAGCAGGTCGCCAACCGGTTCCAGGCTGCCGGCCTCGGCGAAGGCCACCGCCTTCTCCACCTCGACATCCACCTCGGCGGCAATGCTCAGGAAACCCAGCTCGTCCAGCAGCTCCAACGCCTTCAACCGGGCGCTGTAGCTGTGGATCGGCCCGCGCTCCTTCCACTTGGCCACCTCGGCCTTGTCGCGGTACAGCTCGGGGTCGAACATCGAGTGGGCGCGGAAGCGATAGGTCTGCAATTCGAGAAAGTACGGTCCCGCGCCACCGCGCACCTGCTGCACCGCCGCCGCAGTGGCCTGCTGCACCGCAACCACGTCCATGCCGTCCACCACCTGGGCCGGCACCCGGTAGGAGGCCGCCTTGGCACACAGGTCGGTCTGCGACTCGGAACGCGCCAGCGCGGTGCCCATGGCGTAAAGGTTGTTCTCGCAGCAGAACAGCACCGGCAAACGCCACAGCGCCGCCAGGTTGAGCGCCTCGTGGAAGGCGCCCTCGACCATCGCGCCCTCGCCGAAGAAGCAGGCGACGATGCGCGAGCCACCCTGCATGCGTTCGGCCAGGGCCAGGCCGACCGCCAGCGGCAGGCCACCGGCGACTATTGCGTTGCCGCCGAAGAAGCGGGTGGCGGCGTCGAACAGGTGCATGGAGCCGCCACGGCCGCGCGAGCAACCCTCCTGCTTGCCGTACATCTCGGCCATGATCGCGTTCATCGATACACCCTTGAGCAGCGCGTGGCCGTGCTCGCGGTAGGTGGCCACCACCGCGTCGTCCGCCGCCAGGGCGTGCAGGGCGCCCACCGCCACCGCCTCCTCGCCGATATACAGGTGCAGGAATCCGCGGATCTTGGCCGCGCCGTACAGCTCGGCGGCGCGCTCCTCCAGGCGGCGGATGCGCAGCATGTCGTGCAGCAGGCGCAGGGCGAACTCGCGGGAAAATGGCAGCGGCGCGCTCATCTCGGGTTCTCCAGGGTCGAGGTGTCACCCTCCGGCAGGCCCAGCTCACGGGCCTTGAGCAGCCGGCGCATCAGCTTGCCGCTGCGGGTGCGCGGCAGGTCCGGCAGAAACGCCAGGGCCTTGGGCGCCACCGCGGCGCCCAGGCGCTTGCGCCCATGGCCGAGCAGTTCATCGTGCAGCGCCGCACTGGGCTCGATGCCGCTCTTCAGGCTGACGAAGGCCTTGACCGTCTCGCCGAGCAGCGCGTCGGGCAGGCCGATCACCGCCGCCTCGGCCACCGCCGGGTGCTCCAGCAGCGCGCTTTCCACCTCGAACGGGCCGATCAGGTGGCCGGCCGACTTGATCACGTCGTCGCTGCGGCCGACGAACCAGTAGTAACCGTCGGCGTCGCGGCGGGCCAGGTCGCCACTGAGGTACCAGTCACCGACGAAGCAGCGCCGGTAACGCTCCTCCTGGCCCAGGTAGCCACGAAACAGCGCCGGCCAGGGCTGCTTGAGGGCCAGCTCGCCGACTGTCTCGTCGCCCAGCAGGATCAACCCGCCCTGCTCGTCGCGAGACACGATGGCCGCCTCGACACCCGGCAGCGGCTTGCCCATGGAGCCGGGCTTGATCGGCATGGCCAGGGTGTTGGCGAGCATGATGCCGCCGGTCTCGGTCTGCCACCAGTTGTCGTGGATCGGCAGGCCGAGCACGTCCTGGCCCCACCACACCGCCTCGGGATTGAGCGGTTCGCCGACGCTGGCGATAAAGCGTAGGCGTGGAAAACGGTGCCGTCGGGCCAGCTCGGCGCCGGCCTTCATTAGCATGCGGATGGCCGTGGGCGCGGTGTACCAAACGCTGACCCCTTGCGTCTCAAGGATGCTGTACCAGCGCTCGGCATCGAACTCGCCGCTGTCGACCACGCTGGTCACGCCGAGCAGCAAGGGCGCGAGGATGCCGTAGGAGGTGCCGGTGACCCAGCCGGGGTCGGCGCTGCACCAGTAGATGTCGTCGGGGTGCAGGTCGAGGGCGTACTTGCCGGTGACCAGGTGGGTCAGCGCCGCGCCGTGCACGTGCAACGCGCCCTTCGGCGTGCCGGTGGTGCCGCTGGTGAAGTGCAGCAGCGCGGGCGTGTCGGCAGTGGTCGGCGTAATGGCAAAGTCGTCGCTTGCCTCGGCCAGCAGCTGCGCCAGGCTCAGGGTGCCCGGCGGGGTATCCACCGCGCCGCCATTGCCCTCGTACAGCAGCACCTGCCGGAGCTGCGGCAGGCGCTCGCGGATACCCGCCACCTTGCGCCGGTACAGCGCCTCGCTGGTCAGCAGCACGCTGCCCTCGCCGATGCGCAGGCGGGTCTCGATCGGCTCCGGGCCGAAGGCGGAAAACAGTGGCGAAACCACGCAGCCCAGCTTGAGCCCGCCGAGCACCCCGAGGTACAGCTCCAGGCCGCGCCCGCAGAGCACGAACAGGCGCTCCCCGGGTTGCACGCCAAGATTCTTGAGCAGGTTGGCGAAGCGGTTGCTCAGGCTGCTCAGGCGCGCGTAGCTGATGTCGCAGCGGCCGCCGTTGCGGTCGAGAAGGCGCAGGGCGACATGCCGCCGCCGGCGCCCCTGGGCGTGGCGGTCGACCGCCTCGAAGGCCAGGTTCAGGCCGCCGCCCGGCAGGCCGCTGAGCTCGCCGGCCTGCGCCTGCCAGGAGAAGGCGGCGCGGGCTGCGGCACTGTCGTCCCAGTTGGGCGTGACCGACTGCTCGGCGGGTTTGCGGATGATCGCTGGACGCATGGCTAGCCCTCGTCGGCGAAAGGTCAGCAGAAGTTGTGTTGCTCTACCCTGGGCCGAATGTAGCCCTGGCTGAGCAACTGCAAGAAGCGGTCATAGCGGTAGGTCGGCCCGTCCCGGCAGACATAGCTGGAACCCAGGTAACAGTGCCCGCACAGGCCGTCCGCACAATGCATTCGCCGCTCCAGCGAGAGCCATACCCTATCGGCGCTCAGGCCGCGCTGCAGGCAGGCCTCGGCGGTCGCCAGCATCAGCGGTTCCGGGCCGCAGCAGAGCACCGCATCGGGCGGCGCTACGCCGAACAGCTCGTCGAAATGCGCCAGCGGTGAGCCCTGGCGCATCCCTGCCGTGGCCTCGTCGAGCGTCTCGATGCAATGCAGGCGCTGGCGCCACACGGCGCGCTCGCGGCCGAGCACCTGAGCTCCGGCATGCTTGGCCCCGTAGACCAGGCTCAACTGCATCTGCAGGCAATGGCTGATGGCCTCGTTAATCACCCCCGCCAGCGGCGCCAGGCCACAACCGCCGGCCACGGCCAGCACCCGGTTGGCGCCGAAGAACAGCGGCCAGCCCTTGCCGAACGGACCGCGATAGCCCAGCACGGCGCCCTCGGGTTGCTCGAACAGAGCATCGGTCAACCTACCCACGCGACGAATCAGGGCGGTAAAACATCCACTGCTGTCCGGCAGGCTGACATAGGTGAAAGAGGCCTCGCCGAAGCCCGGCAACGTCAGCATAAAGAACTGACCAGGCATTACCGCCAGATCGCCGGGCAACGGGAAGTTGATGCGGAAGCTGAAGTGCCGCGCATCCTCGCCATCGGCATAGTGGTCGAGCAAGTGCAGTGTGCGCGGCGTTAAGTCATTCATCGCAAGCCCACCTCGCGCATCACGCCATGCACGCCGATGCCGCCGGGACAGACCCGGTCGCAACGGCCGCAGCCGACGCAGCCATAGCGCTTGAAGCGTTCCTTGAAGGCGTCGCCGAACTTGTGCGTCCAGAAGCGCTGTACCCGCTGCCCCGGGCGAGCGCTGGGGTTGTGGCCACTCGCCTCGCGCTGGAAGCCTTCGTACAAACAGGAGTCCCAGACCCGTTCGTGCTGCACGCCGTCCTCGCCGCTCGGCAGGTCCAGCGGCGCGAAGCAGGAACAGGTCGGACAAACCGAGGTGCAGCCCGAGCAGCCCAGGCAGCGCAACCCCAGTGCCTCCCAGGTGGCGGCGGCGACGCCCTCGCCGTTGAGCGTCGCTATCCCCTCTAGCACCTCGCGCTGCTCGCCCTGCTCGGCTGCCACGCGCTGGCTGTTGGCAGCCCGTTCGGCTCGCCAGTCGCACTTGGCCGCCGGTAGCCTGAGACCATTCATGGCCTTGCGCCCGGCTTCGGAGGCGACCAGCACTAGCCAGGCGCTCGATGTGTCGCGATGCGGCAGGAGAATCAGGTCGGCGGTCTCTGCATGCACCGCGGGGCCACTGTCCAGCCGGCTGCAGAAGCCGCCCCGGCAACTGTGCAGGCAATCGACCCCGACCAGCAGGGTGGCCTGGCGGCGCGCCTGGTAATGGGGGTCGGCGGCAAAGAACTGGTCCTGGTAGGCGATCGCGACCAGATCGCAGGCATGCACACCGAACAACACCTGCGCAGACACCTCCGGCAGCGCCGAGTAGAACTGGCCGCCGTCGAAACGGAACAGCAACTCGCGCTCGGCGAAAAAGAAGCTCTTGGCGGAGAACGGTGGTGGCTCGGCGGTGGCGTCGAAGGCCACCAGATCCTCGGCACCGACCAGCTGCCAGTGCGCGCCGCCCTGGCCGTCGGCACGTACCTCGTAGAGCCGGCGCGCGCGCGCCAGATGAGCGCGCAGGCGCTCGGGAAGGTCCAGGCTAAAGGCTTGCATGACCCGCGGCTCCCGCCGCCCTGCCAGCCACTGGCAGCGGCTCTACCGCCACCGCGCAGGCCTTCAGCTCCGGCATCTTGCTCTGCGGGTCCTGGGCGGCGTTGGTCAGCCGGTTGCAGGGCGCTTCGCGGAAGTGATAGGGCATCGCCAGGGTGCCCGGGGGCACGTCGTCAGTCAGGTGCACGCGGGTTTCCAGGCGACCGCGGCGCGAACGCACCGCCACCGCCTGCTGGTCGCGCAGGCCCAGCCTGGCGCCGTCGTCGGGGTGCATGAACAGCAGCGCGGCCGGCGTCTCGCGCTCGAGCAGCGGCGACTGGCGGGTCATGGAGCCGCCGCCATAGTGGAAATGCAGACGGTGGGTGGTGAAGGCGAACGGGTAGTCGGCGTCCGGGCACTCGTCGGGTTCGACCTGGGTCACCGGCAGCAGCCGCGCGCGGCCGATGGGAAAGCCCTGGCCATGCAGCAGCGGCGAGCCCTGCGGGTGCTCGCCATCGCAGGGCAATTGCAGGCCGTGCTGACGATCCAGCGCCGGATAGCTCATGGCGGAATAGATAGGCGTCAGCCCGGCCATCTCGTCGAACACCGCCTCGGCATCGGCCCAGGCCATGCCCGGGTAACCCAGGCGCGCGGCCAGCTCGCCGAGGATCTGCCAGTCGCAACGGGCTTCGCCGGGCGGCGCGATGGCCTGGCGCACGCGCTGCACGCGGCGCTCGCAGTTGGTGAAGGTGCCATGCTTCTCGGCGAAGGACGCCGCCGGCAGCACCACCTCGGCGAGCTTGGCGGTCTCGGTCAGGCTCAGCTCCACCACCACCAGGAAATCCAGCGCGGCCAGGGCGCGGGCCACGTGGCCCTGGTCCGGGTCGGTGAGCACCGGCTCCTCGCCCATGATCATCAGCGCGCGCAGCGCGCCGTCCAGCGCCGCCTTGGTCATGCCCAGGGAGGTCAGGCCCGGATGTTCCGGCGCAGGCCGGCCCCAGGCGTTGGCGAACTTGGCCCGTACCACGGCATCGGCGGCATCCTGGTAGCCGGGATAGACATTGGGCAGGCAACCCATGTCGCAGGCGCCCTGCACGTTGTTCTGCCCGCGCAGCGGGTTGATGCCGGTGCCGGGGCGGCCGACCTGGCCGCAGGCCAGGGCCAGGTTGGATACCGCAATGACATTGTTGGTGCCGCTCTGGAACTGGGTGATGCCCATGCCGTAGGCGGTATAGGCGCTACGCGCGTGGCTGTACAGGTAGGCCACCTGCTCCAGCTCGGCCACGCCGATGCCGGTCAGGGCGCTGGTGAGTTTCGGGCTCAGCTCAGCCAGATGCCGGCGCAGCGGCTGGATATCCGCGCAGCGCGCCTCCAGGAAGGCGCGGTTCTCCCAGCCGTTGGCCAGGATGATCTGCAGCAGGCCGTTGAGCAGGGCGATATTGCTGCCCAGGCGCAATTGCAGGTGGATATTGGCCAGCCGCGCCAGGCGGGTCTTGCGCGGATCGACGACGATCAGGGTGGCGCCGCGAGCCTGGGCGCGCAGGATGCGCGCGCCGATCATGGCGTGGTTCTCGGTGACGTCGGCGCCGATCACCAGGATCAGCTCGGCCTCGTCGATATCGGCGATGCTGTTGGTCATTGCCCCGGAGCCCAGGGTCAGCGCCAGGCCGGCCACCGACGGGCTGTGGCAGATGCGCGCGCAGTGGTCGATGTTGTGAGTACCGAGCACGGCGCGGGCAAATTTCTGCGCGGCGTAGTTGTCCTCGTTGCTGGCGCGGGCGCAGCTGATCACCCCCACGCCTTGCGGCCCGGCCTCCTCCAGCGCGGTGCGAAATGCCTCGGCGACCCGCGCCAGCGCCTCGTCCCAGCTCGCGCAGCGGAAGTGGCCATGCTCCTTGATCAGCGGCTCGGTCAGGCGCTTGGCCGGGTCGATGGCGAAGCTGGTGGCCCAGCCCTTGGCGCACAGCTGGCCCTGGCTGACCGGATGTCCCGGCTGCGGCTCGACGCCGATCACCCGGCCGTCCTGCACCCTCAGGCCGATGCCGCAGCCGACCCCGCAGAAGGTGCAAACGCTCGGAATCACGCGCATCGCCAACTCCTAGCCCAACCCAGTCGATTCAGCCTAGGCGGCTCAGCGAGGGCGCTGTTTGATCTTAATCAACGAACCCCGATAAGCATGTCGTCAGCTCTTGATCGAGATCAAAGTCGCCTGCCTGCGCCAGCACAGAATCAATCCTGTCCATATCAAGACTGACAAAATGGAAGGTTAAACAATGGCCAATACTGCTAAGAATGTACCCATTGCTCATCGACAGTCCGCCAGTGGCAGGCCAAGTCCGCTGACCTCCTGGTTCAACCTTCATAACCTGCGGCGCCAGATAGATCACCTGTTCGAAGCGTTCTCCCAGCGCTCGCTGCACCTTCCGTTTCGCCGCCGCGATGCGGATGTCGAGCAAGTCTGGCAGCGTGGGCTGAGCCTGTACGGTATGCCGGTGGTGGATATCGCGGAAAAAGAAACAAGCTTTGAGATTACCGCCGAACTGCCTGGCATGGATGAAAAGAATATCGAGATAACCTTGTCCAACGGCAACCTGGTAATCAAAGGCGAGAAACGGGAAAGCCTTGAAGAACAGAAGCAGGACTATTATTTGTCCGAACGCCGTTACGGCGCCTTCGAGCGAACCTTCCCTCTTCCCAAGGGCATCGATGCCGACCAGATCGATGCCAGCTTTGCCAGGGGCGTATTGACCGTATCACTGCCTAAGCAACCGGAGGCGATCAAGCCAGAGAAAATCATTCCGGTTAAATCCAGTTGAATCGCCATGGCAGATAAACGCCTGTTCCAGGATGCCTACCAGCCACGACAGATTGCCCAGCGCGTCAAGGAAATGGGGGTAGCCAAGGCACGCGCGAAGCTGCTTACGTTGTTCGTGTTAGCGGTGCTTGCGGGTGCATTTATATCACTCGGTGCTCTGCTTTTTACCGTGATAGTCACCGAAAGTAACTTGGGCTTCGGCGCTACCCGTCTACTGGGTGGACTTGGCTTTTGCCTTGGCCTTGTCTTGGTCGTAATCGGCGGAGCGGAGTTGTTCACCGGCAACAATCTGCTGGCGATGGCTTGGGCCAGCCGCTTGATCAGCGTGCAAGAGATACTGCGGAACTGGTGCATGGTCTATCTGGGCAATGTCGTCGGATGCCTGGGCACCGTGCTGCTGGTATCTTGTGCCGATACAGCCAGTATGGGGGGAGGCGCCGTGGGTGATACCGCTCTGCAGATAGCCCGAGATAAAGTTGAGCTGTCATGGCTGGAAGCCTTTGCCCGCGGAATACTCAGCAACACCCTGGTGTGCCTGGCAGTTTGGCTGGCGATGGGCGGACACAGCGTCAGCGACAAGATTCTCGCCATTCTATTGCCCATTAGTGCGTTCGTTACGGTCGGCTTCGAGCACTCCATCGCCAACTGGTTCTTCCTGCCCTACGGCCTCACGTTAGAAGGGGCAGGTATCTATGATCTGTCCAGCATCGCCGGCAACCTTATTGCAGTTACCTTCGGCAATATCGTCGGCGGCACGCTATTGGTTGCCGGCGTATATTGGCTTGCGTACCTGCGCGACGACGATGGCCAAATAACCTGAGAGTGACGCGGCGCGGTCTGAACTAAACCCTGATCGCTAAAATGCTACATGGCACCTGGTACAACAGATGCTCAGTCGTACTACCGACTAACTTGTTCAGCCCTTTGCGCTGTGACGTCCCCATCACCATGACATCGGCCTGAACTTGGCTGGCAAAATCGGCGAGTGCAGTGGTCGGTGGCCCTATGATGAAGTGCCTGCGTTCCGCAGGAACCCCATAGCGTTCAGCTAGCGCCTCAAGAGTTGCTTTCTGCGACGCCTGCATCTTCTCAACCAAAGCCGGCCAGACCCCACTTCTGGCATCAGTCTCGGTAAGAAAGACCGAGGATAGGTCGTAGCTATACACCAGATGCAGTTCTGCATTGCATTGCAGTGCAAGCCCGGTTGCCTCCTGAATGATTCGCTGGTTGAGGCCGCTGTTCTCTGACTCCGGTGACGAGGGGTCGACCGCCGCGACCACCTTACGCGGCAACGCATGGGTTAGCGCTCCGATCAGGTGAACTGGCGCCGGGCACTCGCGTAGCAGGTGCCAGTCCAGCGGCGTGACGAACGCACGTTTCAGTGCCGGCTCATGCTGCACATCCTTGATCAACAGATCCGGTTGCATTTCCGACACATGCAGGAGGATCTCCTTGAGCGTTTGGTTGGTCCAGACCGCCTCGGTGGTCACCTTGAGTCCCTTGCTGCGCAGCAAGCCGGCCTCGTCCGCCAACCATTCGCGATGTTCGCGCAGATGATCCTCGCGGATCTGTTCGCGAACGCTCTTTTCCAGCAGCGCGAAGGTGGCGAAAGGTTCGACGAAGGCGGTGATATGCAGCGCGGCGCCGCTCGCCTCGGCCAGGGCCGCGGCCCGCTGCAGCGCCTGCGAGTGGCGCATGGCCGGGTCGGCGATCAGAAACAGGCGTTGATACTGCCCCATGGGACACCTCCGCAGGCTGGTTGGACCGAGTGACCGCGCCATGGAGCGCGGCCGGTGCATGTCTACAAAGTGCGCCGCGGACGCTGCCCCGGTGTTGATGCACGTCAAGCGGAAGCATTGCGGTTGATCGCTATCAATATCGCCGTGGCGACGGTAGGCGCATGCTGTGCTGGTAGCGCCGATTGCCGAGCAAGGGAGAAGATCGATGCCGCTCGTTCGCACGCCCTACGCGCAAGGCTTCTTCCGCGTCGCAGCCTGCACTCCAGGGGTCGCACCGGCCGACCCGCGGGCTAACCTGCTCGCCACTCTGGAGTTGGCCAGCCAGGCCGACCGGCAGCGGGCGGGGCTGGCGGTATTCCCGGAGTTGGGGCTGTCGGCCTACAGCAACGACGACCTGTTCTTCCAGGATGCCCTGCTCGACGAGGTCGAGCGCTGCCTGCAGGAACTGTGTCGGGCCAGCCTCGAACTGCTGCCGATCCTGCTGGTCGGCGCGCCTCTGCGGGCGCAGGGCGCCCTGTTCAACTGCGCGCTGGCCATCCATCGCGGGCGCATCCTCTGTGCGGTGCCCAAGACCTACCGGCCGAACTACCGCGAGTTCTACGAGAAACGCCACTTCGCCTCGGCCAAGGACGCCCTCCAGCCGATGCTGCGGATCGCCGGCCAGGAGGTGCCCTTCGGCAGCGACATCCTCCTCGAAGTGCCGCAGGTGCCAGGCCTGGCCCTGCATATGGAGGTCTGCGAGGATCTCTGGGTGCCGCTGCCGCCGAGCAGCTATGCGGCGCTGGCCGGCGCCACTCTGCTGACCAACCTGTCGGCGAGCAACGCCACCATCGGCAAGGCCGACTACCGCCGTCTGCTCGGCGCCGCCCAGTCCGGTCGTTGTATCGCCGCCTACGTCTACAGCGCTGCCGGCTTCGGCGAGTCGACCACCGATCTGGCCTGGGACGGCCACGCGATGATCCACGAGAACGGTGAGCTGCTGGCCGAGAACCAGCGCTTCTCGCCTGCCCCGCAGTTGATCCTGGCCGATATCGACCTCGACCGCCTGCGCCAGGATCGCGCCCGCACCACCAGCTTCACCGATTGCGCCAGCCTGCAGCGCGAACGCCTGGCCGGCTGGCGACGGATCAAGGTGGAGTTCGATCCGCCACACCAGCCCTTGGCCCTGCAGCGCCGGGTCGCACGCTTTCCCTTCGTGCCCGACGACGCTGGCAGCCTGGATACGCGCTGCGCCGAGGTCTACGCGATCCAGCAGCAGGGCCTGGCCAAACGCCTCGCGGCCAGCGGCATCCGGCGTGCGGTGATCGGCATTTCCGGCGGCGCCGATTCGGCCCAGGCGGCGCTGGTCGCCGCCGGCGCCTTCGACCTGCTCGGCCTGCCGCGCCAGCAGATTCTCGGCTACAGCCTGCCGGGACTGGCCACTGGCGAACACACCCGGCACAACGCCATGGCGCTGATGCAGGCGCTGGGCTTCAGCGCCGCGGAAATCGATATTCGCCCCTCCTGCCTGCAGATGCTGCGCGATATCGACCATCCCTACGCGCGTGGCGAGGCGCTCTACGACATTGCCTTCGAGAACGTGCAGGCCGGCGAGCGCAGTTCGCACCTGTTCCGCCTGGCCAACCAGCACCAGGGCCTGGTGATCGGCACCAGCGACCTGTCGGAACTCGCCCTGGGCTACACCACCTATGGCGTCGGCGACCAGATGGCGCATTACGCGGTGAACGCGTCGCTGCCGAAGACCCTGATCCGCCACCTGCTGCACTGGCAGTCGGCGCGCCAGCCGAAGGTGGTCCGCCGGGTGCTGCAGGCCATCCTGGCCACACCGGCTTCGCCGGAACTGGTGCCGGATGCCGGCGGGCACGGTTTGCAACGCGCCGAGGACACGGTCGGCCCCTACCCGCTGCAGGACTTCTTCCTCTATTACCTCAGCCGCTTGGGCTACCGGCCGAGCAAGGTCGCCTACCTCGCCGAGCAGGCCTGGGGCGATGCGCGCCGCGGCGAGTGGCCGAGCGGCCTGCCCGCCGCCGAACGGGTGGCCTACTCGCCAGAGCAGATACTCGGCTGGCTGGAGGTGTTCTGCCGGCGCTTCTTCGCCGCCAGCCAGTTCAAGCGCTCGGCCCTGCCCAACGGGCCCAAGGTCGGCTCCGGCGGCTCACTGTCGCCGCGCGCCGACTGGCGCGCGCCCAGCGATGCCGGCGCGGCCCCGTGGCTGGAGGAGTTGGCGCAGCTGCGGGCCCGCCAATGAGCGGCTAAACGGGAAACGGCGGCGGCGCCGGGCTGTCCTTCTCCGCGATCTCGGTCATGGTCGCCTCGGTCAGCAGCAGCACGCTGGCCACCGAGACGGCGTTCTCCAGGGCCACGCGTACCACCTTGGTCGGGTCGATGATGCCGGCCTCATACATGTCCACGTAGCGGTTGGCCGCCGCATCGAAGCCTATGCAGCCCTGTTCGGCAAGCATCCGCGCGACCACCACGCCGGCATCCACCGCCGAGTTTTCGGCGATGATCCGCGCCGGCGCCTCCAGGGCGCGGCGCAGGATCTGCAGGCCAGTCCTCTCATCGCCCTCGCGTTCGGCTTCGGCGGCGACCAGCGCCGGTACGCAGCGCAGCAACGCCAGCCCGCCACCCGGGACTATGCCCTCGGCCACCGCCGCCTTGGTCGCCGCGATGGCATCGTCGAGGGCGTCCTTGCGTGTCTTCATCTCCGCTGTTGCAACAGCCACTCGACCCTGTCTCGGGCTCGCCGCTGCGCATCGGCAGGCATCTGTGGCTGATGAAACTTTTCTTGCATCGTCGCCCCTCCTGTCCTCTCCACGCAGCGCTGATGCCTTGGACATGCGCCCCCCCACCCGCCTGCATGCCGCTGCGAGTCGCGGCCGTTCTTCGTACTTTGCTCGGCGGTCAATCGGGGTTATTGATGCAGCTCACTTTTTATCGAATCGGGTGCTCTGGCCACCCAGGCCTTGCGCACCCCCTCCAGCAACGCCATGGCCAGGGCGAAAGGCAGCATGAACAGCCAGGCGGCCGCTGGCAGTGGTGCGCTGCCGAACAGCCAGTTGCCCAGTGGCGTATAGACGATGAGCAGGGTCAGTACGATCTCGAAGGCCAGGCCCGCCCAGATCAGCCTGTTGGGACGCCCCGTGCCGAACGGCGAACCCCGCTCGCTGCGACAGAGGAACAGGTTCATCACCTGCATCAGCACGATCGCGCCGAGGCAGGCCGTGGTGGCGGTGCGGTAGAGCTCGGTGTCGCTGGCCAACGCAGCGCCGTACTGCCAACCGCCGCTGTCGAGCACGAAGAAGAACGCGGCCAGCGCGGCGACGGCCTCCATCGGCCCGAGGAACAGATAGGCGCGCGCCAGCAGGCGCCTGTCCAGCAGGTGTTCGTGGGCCGAAGGGGGTGGACGTTGCATGAGCTCCGCCCGGGGGCGCTCGGCGCCCAGGCCCAGCGCCGGCAGCATGTCGGTACCCAGATCGACCGCCAGAATCTGCACCACGGTCAGTGGCAGCGGGATGCGCAGCAGGACGAATGCCAGATAAGGCACGATCTCGGGAATATTCGAGGTGAGGATGTAGGTCATGAAGCGGCGGATGTTCTGGAACACCGCCCGCCCCTCTTCCACCGCCGCCACTATGCTGGCGAAGTTGTCGTCGAGCAGCACCATGTCCGCGGCTTCGCGCGCCGCATCGCTGCCGGAAAGGCCCATGGCGATGCCGATATCGCCCTGGCGCAGGGCCGGCGCATCGTTCACCCCGTCGCCCGTGACCGCGACCACCTCCCCCTTGGCCTGCAGCTCCTTGACGATCAGCAGCTTCTGCTCCGGGTCCACCCGGGCGAAGATCAGTTCACGCGCCTCCAGCGCCAGGCTCAGCTGGCTGTGGGACATGGCCGCCAGGGCCGCGCCGCTGATGACCCTGGGCTGCCCCCTGGTCAGGCCGATTTCCCGTGCCACCGCTACCGCCGTGCGGGGATGGTCGCCGGTCACCATCAGGATGCGGATGCCCGCCTGTTGGCAGCGCTGGACGGCGACCGGCACCTCCGGCCTGGGTGGGTCTTCGAGCCCCACCAGGGCGATTAGTACCAGCCCCCGCTCCAGTTCGGTGCGCAGGTAGCCCTCGTCCACCGACCGGTAGGCGAAGGCCAGTACCCGCAGCCCACGATCCGCGAGGCGCCGCTCCGCCTCGCGCCAGCGCTCGCGTTCGGCATCGTCGAGCGGGCGCTCGGCGTCTGCGTCCTGCACCCGAGACGAGAGTGGCAGCAGGGCCTCCAGCGCGCCCTTGCTGAAGAGCAGCAGGCCCTGCTCGGCGCGGTGCAGGGTCGACAGCATGCGCCGCTCGGCGCTGAAGGGCAGCTCGTCGACGAGGGGCAGATTCACCTGCCCGCCCGCGTTCTGCGCCATGCGCAGCAGCGCTTCCTCCAGCGGATCGCCGACCAGCACCTGCCGGCCGTCGACCTCCCCCCGCTGCAGCGTCTGGCACAGCGAGGCCACCGCGCGCAGGCTGTGCGGCAGGGTCGCAGGCTGCCTGCTCAGGTCGATCTCGCGGCCCGCGCACACGGCCACGCGCGCCTCCATCCGGTTCAGCGTCAGCGTGCCGGTCTTGTCCGTACAGATCACCGTGGCCGAGCCCAGCGTCTCGACGCTCGGCAGGTGACGGATCAGCGCCTGCTTGGCCGCCATGCGCTGGGCGCCCATCGCCAAGGACAGCGTCACGGTGGGCAACAGGCCCTCGGGCACGTTCGCCACTATGATCCCGATGGCGAACAGGAAGCTGTTCCAGAAGCCGAGCCCGATCCACTGGCCGAGGCCGAAGAACACCAGCCCGAGCAGCACCGCCAGCATGGCGATCAGCCGGCTCAGGCGGTTGATCTGGCGTTGCAGCGGGCTTTCGACGTCGCCACCGGCCTGGATCAGGTGGGCGATGCGGCCGAACTCGGTGCGCATGCCCGTGGCGTAGATCAGCGTCCGCGCCTCGCCACTGAGCAGCGTGGTGCCGGCCAGCAGGATATTGCGGCAGTGCAGCAGATCGGGCGCATCGCTGGGCTCGGCATCCCGGGCCACCGGGTAGGACTCGCCGGTCAGCGCGGCCATGTTGATGCGCACATCGAAGGCTTCCAGAACCCGGCAATCGGCCGGCACGTTGTCCCCGGCCGACAGCAGCACCACATCGCCGGGCACCAGCAGCGCGCGATTCAGCTTGCGCAGGCGCCCGTCGCGCAGCACGCGCACGCTGTCCGGCATCAGGCGCTCCAGGGCGAGGATCGAGCGCCCCGCCCGGTACTCCTGCCAGTAGGAGAACAGTGCATTGATCAGGATGACGCAGATGATGGCCACGCCCAGCGTCGCCATGCCCTTGCCCGGATCGCGCCATTCGGCGAAGAAGGCCAGCCCCGCGGCCAGCCACAGGACAATCGCCAGGAAGTGGATGAAGCCCGCGACGAACCGCCGCCACCAGGGCGCGGCCCGCAGATGCAGGATTCTGTTGGCCTGGAATGTCGCAAGCCGCCGCTCGGCTTCCGCCTCCGCGAGCCCCTCCGGGCCACTCTGCAGACTGGCCAAGGCCTCCTGCGGCCCGAGCGTCTGAATCTTCATCCGCGCGTCCTCGCCTCAGCTTTCATTGGCCGTGCCGGTACGCCTCGAATCCTTGGCCGCCGCGCTCCCCAGATGCGGCTTAGCGAATGCCGCAGAGTGCTCACGCCCTTCCATGCCGCGCTATCGTTTCAGCCTAGGCGGCCATCCCCGCTGTCGGTTTGATGGGTATCAAGAAAACCGCGCAGCCTTGGCGGTTCGCGCACGATGGGGCGGTGCGGCCGATTGCGCCTATATTCCAGGCTAGTGACGACGCACCGCCTCGTCTGCAGCCAAGGAGATGCCCATGTCGCCGACTGTCAACGGACCAGAGCGCATCAGTTTCGAAACCGCGGCGCAGCACGCGACGCGGGACATACCGGTATTCACCCCCGAGCAACGGGTTGATGACGTCCGTGCAGCCCTGATGCAACAGCGCTACGCATGCGCCAGCCATATCGTGATCTGCACGGGCCGACGCTTCCTCGGCCTGCTCAGGATCGAGGACCTGCTGGGCGCGCCGGCCGATCTGCGCCTCGATGCCCTGATGGACCGCGAGGCTCCCCGGGTGGCGCCGGGAGTGGACCAGGAGATCGCCGCCTGGCGCGCCGTTTGCCATCAGGAGTCGGCGCTCGCCGTGGTCGACGCCGACGATGAGCTGATCGGGGTGATTCCGCCCCATCGCCTGCTGGCGGTGCTGCTGAGCGAGCACGAGGAGGATCTCACCCGCCTCGGCGGATTCATCAAGGGCACCGAGGCCGCACGCGCCTCGAGCGAGGAGCCGGTGATCCGCCGTTTTCGTCATCGCATCCCCTGGTTGCTGGTCGGGCTGGTGGGCGCGCTGCTGGCGGCCGACTTCGTCGGCCGTTTCGAGGCCCAGTTGCAGGACAAGGTCATGCTGGCGTTCTTCCTGCCGGGGATCATCTACCTGGCCGATGCCGTCGGCACCCAGACCGAGACCGTGGTGGTGCGCGGCCTCTCGGTGGGCATCGGCATGCGCAGGATGCTCGGCCGCGAACTGCTGGTGGGCCTGGCCATCGGCCTTGCCCTGGCGTTGGTCGCGGGGCCGCTGGTATGGCTGCTGTGGCATGAAGCGGACATCGCCCTGTGCGTCGGTCTCGCGGTATTTGCAGCCTGCGGGACCGCAACCCTGGCCGCCATGGCTCTGCCCTGGCTACTCAGCGCCGGGGCCATGGACCCGGCGTTCGGCAGCGGCCCGCTGGCGACCGTGGTCCAGGATTTACTGTCGATCCTGATCTACCTGGGTATTGCGAGCCTGCTGATTTGAGGTCGAGCCCTGGCGGTTGAGAGCCAGCTCAGCGCCTGGCGCCGCGCTGGAGCGCTGCGCTCAGATGCTGTTCGAACCATCCAGCGGCCAGACGCGCGACCTCCTGCAGCGTGCCCGGCTCCTCGAACAGGTGCGTGGCGTCGGGAATTACGTCCAGTCGCTGTTCGCAGGCCAATGCCCGGCTGACTTGACGATTGCCGCCGAGCGTAGGTAGGTCACGAGCACCGACGATCTGCAGGATGGGCGCTCGCAGCCGCTCGAGTTGATTACCTGCCAGATCGGTGCGTCCGCCGCGACTGACGATCGCCTGCACCCGGTCCGGTCGCTCGACGGCGGCCAGGATCGCCGCGGCGGCGCCGGTGCTGGCACCGAACAAACCCACCGGCAGATAGCTCAGCTCAGGGTCGGCGGCAATCCAGTCAAGGACGCCGACAAGGCGGTGCGTTAACAGTGGAATGTCGAAGCGTAGCTGACAGGTGACCCTGTCGATACGCTCCTCGGATTCGGTGAGTAGGTCGAACAACAGGGTCGCCAGCCCCTGCTCGCTCAGATAGCGCGCCACCTGCTGATTGCGCGGGCTCAAGCGGCTGCTGCCACTGCCATGCACGAACACCACCAAGCCCTTCGCTTCGGTAGGTAACCACAGGTCGCCCACCAATCGCACATCCGGCAGTTCAATGCTCAGTCGAGCTTGGTGCATCACTGGCCTCCCCGCGCTTAGTTGACACTCGGCAACTTGCGCTGCCAGGCATGTTGCAGCAGGCGCATCACCGCTTGATCGCTGACCTGTGAAAAATCCACATACCAGCGCCCGATAGCCGTGAAGAACTCGGGGGCAAAGGGACAGATGACCTCATCCACCTCCTCCCGCAGCTCGGCAATGGTGTCGCTTGGTGCTACCGGCACGGCGATGACGATGCGCGCCGCCCCCCGATTGCGCACCGCTTGCACCGCCGCGCGCATGGTGGCGCCGGTCGCCAGCCCGTCGTCCACCAGAATCACCTGCTGGTCGCGCAGCTCCGGCAAGGGGTGATCGCCGCGATAGACCCGCTCCCGGCGCTGCAGCTCCAGCAACTCCCGCTGCGCCACCGCATCCAGGGTGGCCTCGTCGATATCGTGCATGGCCAGCACGTCTCGGTTGAGCACGCGCACGCCGCCACTGGCGATGGCGCCCATCGCCAGCTCATCGTGATACGGCAGCCCCAGCTTGCGTACCGTCAACAGGTCCAGACGCAACTCCAGCGCGCAGGCGATCTCGTAGGCGACCGGAACGCCACCGCGCGGCAGGGCCAGGACAATGGTGTCGGCGCGGCCGCGGTACGCGTCCAGCATGGGCACCAGTGCCTGACCGGCCGCCCGCCGATCGGGAATCGGAATCTGCAGTGCGTGGCTATGGTTCATCCTGCGACCCTCGTGCAGCGCGTGAGCCATTCAGCCAGATTCGGGGCGTATGGCCAGGACGCTCCCGGGGAGCCGGTAGAGCACCGACTCCGTCGTACTGCCAATCCACTTGTTCAGCACTCTCCGGTGAACGCGTCCCATCACCACGACATCCACCTGTTGCTCTTGAGCAAATTCGATGATGCCGGCAACCGGCTGACCGGTAATGAAGTGACGCCGCTCCTGGGGGACGTCATGCCGATCGGCCAGGGCCACGAACGATTGATGCAGCGAAGCGCGCAACTGCTCGGTGATTTCTGCCCAATCGGCCACCGCTTCGCCATCGGCGACATAAGCCGGCATGTTTTCGTGGATGTAGAGCAACTGAAACCCGGCACCACATTGCGTGGCCAGGCTGGTACCGGCTGCAATGATCTGGTCGTTGAGGCCCGAGTATTGTGCATCCGGATCAGCCAGATCGACTGCCGCCGCCACCACGCGGGGTTTGGGATGACGGGCATCGCTCACGAGGTGAAGTGGCACAGGGCAACTACGTAGCAGATGCCAGTCCAAAGGCGTGACGAAAGCCCGTTTGAGCATTGTCTCGCGCTGGATGTCCTTCACCAGCATGACCGGCTGCAACTCGCGAACCTGGCAAATGATTTCCTCATGCACGTTCTCAGCCCAAGTTACCGAGCAAGTAACCTGGAGACCCTTGCTTCTGAGGGGCTCGACTTCCTTGTCCCAACTCCGCCGCTGTTCGTTGAGCATGCTTTGACGCACCTGATTCCTGATCTCGCTCGCCAATAACGAGTAAGTCATGAAGGGCTCAACTAGAACGGCGATATGCAATGGCGTATCGCCAGCCATCGCAAGTGCGACCGCCCTTTGCAAAGCCGCGGACCTGTGCTGCTCCGTATGACCCACCAGCAGGATTCTTCGAGTTTGGTTCATGCCCCACCTCCACCTGACGAGCGCTCGATCTGATGCCACCAAGACCAACTACAGATTGCGGTTCGAGGAGCAGAAACAGATTGATACAGGTCAATTTTCGCTGCGGAGGTGGGGCTGACTGTCCGGCAGAAAAGCATTGCTTACAGCGTCTTAGCAGTGCCGTTTATCTCCTACTCGGCGGATGCGTCATCGTTCCGACGAAAGGCCGCGCCCGCTGAAATATCCTGGCGGCGGCAAAAACTGAGTGCAACACCTGACCTTTCCGGTACGGTGCTGCCCCTATGTCTTATACCGAACTCAGCGTTGAAGAGCGCGCCACCATTCAAATCGGTCGTACCCAAGGCTTCAGCCTGCGCAGGATTGCCTGCTTGATCAACCGATCCCCTTCGACCATCAGCCGTGAGCTGCGCCGTAACCGAGGTGCTTGCGGTGGCTACTCGGCCCGCCTGGCCCAGCAGCAAATGCAGGCCCGCCGCCAGGTTTGTCGACCGATGCGAAAACTGTTGCCGGGTAGCGAGCGCTTCGAACTGGTGACCCATATGCTGCGTGAGCGTTTGTCTCCCGAGCAGATTGCCGGCAAGCTGCGCAGCATGAACATACCCAACCTGCGAGATGCCTACGTCTGTCGCGAGACGATCTACAACGCGATCTATGCCCTGCCAGTGGGTGAGCTGCGTAAGGAGCTGATCATCTGTCTGCGCCAAGGCAAGACGACGCGCCGGCCGCGCTCTGGTGGCGTGGATCGGCGCGGCCAGATCCCCGAGATGGTCAGTATTCATGTGCGCCCGCCGGAGATTGAAGACAGGCTGATGCCGGGGCATTGGGAAGGCGACCTCATCAAGGGTAAGGCCAACGCCTCGTCCGTCGGTACGCTGGTGGAACGCACCAGTGGCTACCTGATGTTGGTGAAGATGAACGACGCGACGGCGACTTCGGCGCTGGAAGGCTTCAGCGCCGCGCTCAATAGCATGCCGCTGGAGATGCGCAAGAGCATGACTTACGACCAGGGCCGGGAGATGGCGCGACACGCCGAGATCACCCAAAGAACCGGCGTGGCGATCTACTTCTGCGACCCGCACAGCCCCTGGCAGCGCGGCAGCAACGAAAACATCAACGGCCTGATTCGCCAGTACTTGCCCAAGGGCACAGACCTGTCGGTACATAGCCAGGAGGAGCTGGACGCCATTGCGCTGCAACTGAACATGCGACCGCGCAAGCGCTTCGACTTCAAATGCCCCATCGAGGTGATGGGAGAGGTCATGCAAAATGCCATGGCAATGCGGCATGATGCTCCGGCTTCAATTCAATAACCGTGTTGCACTCAGCTCCTGCAACCGCCCCTCTTATAAATTTACTATTCCTGCTTACGAAAGGTATTCGCGATGATTGATCGTTCGTCTGGTGGGCCAGAACCATCGCGCCTAGCACACTTAAGTTGTCATGACTGCTCTTTGGCCCGCTTGTGCCTTCCTCTCTGCCTTGACGAGACCGATATAGGTCGCCTCGAGGGCATCATCAAACGTTCCCGCCCGCTGCATAAGAACGAATACCTGATTCGTGCAGGCGATACGGTGCAGCATGTGTATGCCGTGCGCTCTGGAGCTCTCAAGAGCTACCTGCTCAACCCCGATGGCGCTGACCAGATCACCTGCTTTCACTTGCCGAGTGAACTCATAGGTCTCGATGCCCTGGGGGAGGAACGCTACCCCAGCTATTCTGTTGCTCTGGAAACCTCAATGGTGTGCGTAATACCCATACACCAACTCGAGGAGCTGGCCGGCCAAATTCCGGGGCTGCGCAAACAGCTACTTCATACCCTGAGCCGGGAAATCCATGAAGAACACGAATATCGCAGTCATGCGCGTGAAAGTGCCGAACGGCGTCTGTCGGCTTTTCTGCTCAATCTCTCGGCCCGTTATAGCCAACGCGGGCTCTCGCCCCTGCAATTCGTGCTGCCCATGAGTCGTGGCGACATCGGTAACTACCTGGGTATGACTACCGAAACGGTCAGTCGTCTGTTTACTCGCTTTCGTGAGTTGAAGCTAATTGCCGGCAGCGGCCACGAAGTGCATTTGCTGGATATTCAGCGGCTGTGCAGACAGGGTGATACCAGCGGTGCAAAGCAGTTCTAAAACAATGGGGATGCAACCGGAACCAAACCTCCGTTTGGCCGGTTCGCGATCATCGCCGGTGCGCTAGAAAACCTACTCGCCAGACTTTGACTCGGGTCGATTCGCTCTCCTGACCGATGTACAGCGTCAGACCTTCCATGGGAAGTGCTCCATTCTCGTCTCGGATAAGCTCGGCAAGCCGGCCGAATGCCGCCCCCATGTGCCCTGCCGCTCGAGGCTCCGCTCCCGATAACCTTCAGTACCGCAGAGTCGGCACGGAACCGCTGCGCAACGTCGTCGACTTACTGCAGCCGATGCAAGGCACTCGATGCTGCCCTCAAGTTGATCCCGATCAATCCGCCGCGCTGCCATGGGAGTAGAAATTTAGCGGACCACCTCCCAACGGAGTACGCAACATGCCTTCGCTCCACGACACTCAGCAGACAAACGCGCGAGTCGACGAACACTGGATCGAGCACCTGAACGATGGCAGCCACGTCCTGATCCGCCCGATCAGACCAGAGGATCGGGAGCGTGAAGCCAAGTTCATCCGCAATCTGTCACCCGAAACGCGCCATTTCCGTTTTCTTGGCGCGGTGAAGGAAGTCAGTCCTGCCCTCCTCGACTCTCTCCTGCAAGCCGACTACAGCCACAGCATGGCCTTTGTCGCCCTTGTTCACCAGGATGGGGAACTGATCGAGGTCGGGGTCAGCCGATATGCCTCGACCGGGGAAAACGGACAGTGCGAATGCGCGGTGACCGTCGCCGATGCCTGGCAGCATCGCGGGCTCGGCACCGCGTTGATGCGCCATCTCATCGATACTGCCCGACAGAACGGCTTCAAGCAGATGTACTCGGTAGATTCCGCAGCCAATAGCCACTTGCAGGCCCTGGCCCATGAGCTGGGCTTCCAACATGCCCGCGATCCTCAAGATGCCACACAGGTAATTCACCGTCTGGAACTTTAGTCGGGGGCTGACGCGCGATCCTTTGATGAAGATCAAGAATCGTCCAGGCAGGCGCTCCAAGATTCCTGGCAGGAAGAGATGAAATGGAGGTCGACCAGCGAAACAGCACCCTAAGCAGGAGGACATGAAAATGGCACATCCCGTAAAGGAAGTCCCTGAAAAAGCAGCGCCACAAACCACCAGAAGCCCTGCTCTGAGCGATCCCTGGCGGCCACTGGATACCCTGCGCACTGAGGTGGATCGCCTGTTCGAGGACTTCATCCGCCCCCCTCTGAATTTCCCCTTCGGCCGCAGCTCATTCGACATCGAGCCGTTCTGGAAACGCAGCATGTCCGGATATGGCATACCGGCGGTGGACATCGCGGAAAAGGACAAGTCGTTCGAAATCACCGTCGAACTACCGGGCATGGAAGAAAAGGACATTCAGATCAGGCTCGCGAATGGCAACCTGTCCATCAGCGGCGAGAAAAAGGACGAGAAGGAAGAAACGCGTAAGGACTACCATCTCTCGGAAAGGCACTATGGCTCGTTCGAGCGTATTTTCAGCCTTCCCAAAGGCGTCGACGTGGATCACATCGAAGCGAACTTCAGCAAGGGGGTCCTGGCGATCTCCCTGCCCAAACGCCCCGAGGCAGTCAAACCGGAGAAAGTCATCCCGGTCAAGTCGCGCTGAGCGCCGTTGCGCAGGCCCTGCATGCGTCAGGACCTGCGCCTCTCCCAGAGCCCCTGGCTTCGAGGAGGTGCGATCATGTTCAATGCAGCCCCTCTGCTTTTCGCTCTTCATGAAAGTCACTCCTTTGCCACCCGCGTAGCCCGGCACCTCGGATTGCCTCTCGGCACAGTGGGAGAGCATGAGTATGAGGACGGCGAGTACAAGTGCCACCCGCAGGAGGCTGTGGCCGGCAGGCGTGTCGTGGTCTTTGCAGGGCTCTACCCCGAATGCGGGCTAAGCGTGCACGACAAGCTGTGTCGCTTGCTGTTTCTCTGTTCCGCGATCAAGGATGCTGGGGCTCGACATCTTCAGGTGGTGTCCCCGTACCTTTGCTACTCACGTAAAGAGCAACGTATTCACGCACAGGATCCGGTCATCACGCGCTATCTCGCCATGCTGATGGAGGCGAGCCGCATCGACAGCCTGACGACCCTGGATATGCACAACAAGGCAGCCTTCGATAATGCTTTCCGCATTCCCACCCAGCATCTTGAGAGTACGCTGCTCTTTGCTGAGCACTTCATCCGCGACCACCGGGGCGAGGCACCGGTGGTCGTTTCTCCAGACCTTGGCGGAATCAAGCGCGCCGAGCGTTTCCGCCAGGTTTTAGAGCGGCGACTGGGACATTCGGTAGCCCGCGCCTGCGTGGAAAAATACCGCAGCGACGAGGCCCTCAGCGGGAGCCTGCTGGTGGGCAGTGTCGAAGGACGTAACGTCGTCCTCATCGACGATATGATCAGTACCGGGTCGACCCTGATGCGCGCCGCCGAAGCCTGCCACAACAGCGGTGCCAAGTGCGTATGGGCGATGGCGACTCACGCGCTGCTCACAAGCGGCAGCGAGTCTTTCCTGAAGAGCCAGCTGTTCGAGCGGATCGTGGTCAGCGACAGCATTCCGTCTCCCAGGATGGAGTCATTTGTACAGGCCGGTCGCGTCGAGGTGCTGGACACTTCCGCCGCAATCGCAGCAGCGCTGGAGAGCCAGTACGCGATCGGGGATGCCGGCCGATGAACGACGCCAACACGCACTGCCTATACGACGCCCAGGAACTCGATGAGGTTCTGGCATGCATGGCGCGCCAGCTGGCGGTGTTCTTCCACGGCCAGCCGTTCGCCATGGTCGGCATCCTGCGCCGGGGAGTGCCCCTGGCGACTATGCTGCAGCGGCATTACAGCAGCCAATCCGGCAAGCCGCAGCCGCCAATCTACAGCCTGAAGGTTCAGCGCTATGCAGACGACCTCAGCCTTCTGCACCCAGGCACGGCGCTCACCGAAAGCCCTGAACTGGCGGCGCTGGACCTCGCCGCTACGCCCCTGCTGGTGGTTGACGATGTCCTCTACGAAGGACACTCGCTGTTGCGCTCCTGCGCCTACCTAGCGCAATTGGGGGCACGCCGGGTACACACCGCGGTGCTGGTGGACCGTTGCGTCAGAACCCAACCGATCCAGGCAGACGTAGTGGGGATCAGGCTGCAAGTCGCGCCCGACGATATCGTCGAGTGCCATGTGCCACCCTACGAGGCGGACTTGCGCATCGAGATTGTCCGCCACGGCCAGCATCCTCTCCCACCCGAAGATTCCATGCCGCCTCGAACCAGTGGCAGGAACTAACGCCATGTCCATGTTCGATGAAATCCTCGAGCACGTCCTGAAAGCCGAGATCGCGCTTTACCACGCCCGCTGCCGCCTGCAGGCCAGCACCGACGGCGAAGCCCTGCATGACCTGAGGATTCAGCTACGACGGTTGCGAAGCCTGCTGAGGCCTTTGCGCAGGATCGACTCGGTTGGGCGCCTGGACAGCGCAGCCGCTGCGGTGGGAAACCTGACCGTCCCTGTAAGAGACCTCGAAGTACTGATTAACGAATTGGAACAAAAGGGATATCGCGAGCTGGCAGCATCCAGGCGGGCTGCCCTGAGGACATCGGTTGAGCGGGTGCTGCAAAGTCGGGCACTGGCGATACTCTTTGCCGAGCTGGATGAGTGGCCGAGGTCGTTTCGCGCCGAGCGAATGGCAGGTAAGGCCAGGAACTTGGGCAAGCTGATCAGCAAACGCTTGGACAGACAGGTTCAACAATTGGCCCAAGCGCTTGGAGATCCGAAATACGATCGCCACAAACTGCGAATTCTGGCTAAGCACGCCCGCTACATGATTGATGCCTATCCGCGGCAAGCCGCGGTTTCGCAGCAGGCAGTGCGTTCGTTGAAGGCCGTGCTGTCAGCACTCGGAACCTGGCATGACCTGTCCCAGTGGTGTCTCAAGGCTGCTTCCGAGCGGGATCTCCAGCCCTTGTTAGCGGGCTGGCAGAAGGCGTCGATCAGCGCCTTGCAAGATGCCGAAGCCGAGATTCTTCGATTGCGCCTCAACCTGGGGCACGAAAGCGGATCGGCTCATGAGCACCAGGTGTCGAGAGATCCACTCCTGCCGGTGCCTATCTCAGCCTAAGCCTGAGGGTCGCATCAACGGCTACGCCGCAGCAGCTCACGCAGTTGCGTCAGACTTCGAGTATTCAACACGTCGGCGCGCTCCAACCACCCCCGCCGAGCCTGGCCAATGCCAAAATCAAGCAGGGCGAAATCCGCCAAGCGATGAGCATCCGAGGAGATGCTCAGCAACACCCCCTCATCCTTGGCGAGTCGACAATGGTATTCGTCCAGATCCAGGCGCTGCGGTTGCGCGTTGAGCTCGAGGAAGCAACCGCGCTGCCGGGCATGCCTGATCACCGCATGCATATCCAGGACGCATGCCTCGCGCTCCAGCAGCAGACGGCCGCTGGGGTGCGCCAGGATGGTGAAATAGGCTGAATCCATGGCCCGCAGGATACGTCGAGTTTGCTGTTTGGCAGACAGCTGGAAGTTGCTGTTCACGGCGCCTACCACTATGTCCAAGCGCGCCAGGATGCTGTCATGCAGGTCCAACTTGCCGTCGGGGAGGATGTCCACCTCACACCCCTTGAGCAGGGTCAACGAATCCAGCTCATCGTTTAATCGGTCGATCTCATCGAGCTGCCGAGCCAAGCGTCCGGCATCCAGACCATGACCGATGCTCAAGCGTTGCGAATGATCGGTGATTGCCAGGTATTCCCAACCCAAGCGCTGCGCAGCCAGAGCCATTTCACGCAGGCTGTTGCGACCGTAGCCGGCACGCGTGTGGCAGTGCAGGTCGCCACACAGATCAGCCGTCTCGATCAACACCGGCAGCAGATTGTCCTCGGCGGCCGCGATCTCCCCGTTGTCCTCGCGCAACTCAGGAGCGATCCAGGGCAGGCCGAGCGCCTGGTAGGTGCCCTCCTCGGTCTCGCCGGCAAGCTGCTCGGCGCCACGGAAAACGCCGTACTCGTTGAGTTTGCAGCCCAGCGTGCGAGCCCGACGGCGCAGTGCGATGCTGTGCGCCTTGCTGCCGGTCAAGTAGAGCAATGCCGAGCCAAAACTTTCCCGGCCAACTATCCGGACATCCACCTGCATGCCACTGCCCAAGCGCAGGCTGCTGCGCGTCGCGCCGGATGCCATAACCTCGGCGACCAGGGGATAAGCCAGCAGCGCATTCATAAGCTGCTGGGTATTGCCCTGGGTGCACACGACGAAATCCAGATCGCCAACGGTATCTCGACGTCGGCGCAGGCTACCGGCCACCCGTACCTGCTCCACGCCTTCCAAACCATGGATGAAGTTCAACAGGGCCTCTGCCTGAGCTTTGGCATCGATTTGCAGGTGTCGGCGCTCGCGGGCGCTCCTGATCCTCAACGCTTTGTCTAGCTGGTCTAGCAGGCGCGGCCCGAAGCCGTGCAGATGCGCCAGACGACCGCTGCGCAAGGCTTCCTGCAAGGCCGCAAGCGAGTCGACCCCCAGCTCCCGGTGTAACTGGTGAACCCGTCTCGGCCCGATATGAGGCAACTGCAGCAATTCGATCTGGCCAGCGGGAACTTCGCCATGGAGGAGCTCGAGTAGCGGGCAACGGCCGGTAAGACTGATCGTTCGTATTTTTTCTGTCAGATCCGCGCCAATCCCCGGCAGCTTCGGCAGCGGCTTGCCAGCCCGTACCTGTGCGGTGAGTTGAGCCTCTGCGCCACGCACGCTGCGGGCGGCATTACGGTAGGCACGAATGCGGAACGGATTGGCATCTTCGAGTTCAAGCAGATCGGCTATTTCTTCAAACACATGGGCAATGTGTTCATTGTCCGGCAGCGCCCCGGCGTCTATGCGTGGATGAGCGGGCATGATCACGCACCTAGAAACCTTGGCTGCGCGCGCGTTCTGCGCGCATGCGACGGCCACCCGGCGGATAGGCAATAGTCAGAGTGGATCTGGTGGGCACGGTGCTATGGACGTCGCGACTGCAGCATTTGCCAAGGCGCATGACTGATCCCCCATAACCAAAGTGGCGTGACGGCCTTTAAACGATGGCAATGACAGTCACCGGCCATTTTGATTTACGTCAGCCGACCTCAACGCCGTGGATCGTTGACAGTAATGAGCGGACGAATGGTATTCATGAAGGCGCTAGTAAAGGCCATGAGCCACATCCGTCAAAGCGGCACCATGAACAAATGCGCGAGCGAGTCAGACGCGGCGTGGTAGCTCCAGGCTAGCCCGCAGGCCGCCGCCCTCGAGGTTGCTCAGGTGCACGCTGGCCGCATGCCGGCGGGCGATGCTCTGCACTATGGCCAGTCCCAGGCCTGCGCCCTCTCCATTACTGCGGCCATAGAAACGCTCGAATACCCGCTCGAGATCTTCGGCGGCAATGCCCGGGCCCTGATCCTCCACCTGCAGCAGCAGACGGTCACCCCTGGCCTGCAACAGCACTCGCAGCTTGCCGCCAGGCGGCGAATGGTTGACTGCGTTGCTCACCAGGTTCTGCAGGGCGATGCCCAGGCCTCCCGCATCGGCGGCCATGCGATAGTCACCCGGCTCGGCTTCCAGCGACAGTTCCAGCCCCTGCCTGAATACCCAGGGAGTCAGCTCGGCCAGGGTCTCGCGCACCAGAGCCAGCACGTCTACCTGGGGCAGATCGCCTGGTTCCAGCAGCGGCTCCACGCGCGCCAGGGTGAGCAGCTGGTTGACCACTCGGGTGGCGCGGTCGATGCCGCCGAGCAGGTAGTCCAGCGACTGTCGGCGTTCGCTCTCGGCGCTGGCCTGGAGGGCGTTCTGCGCATGCACGCGCAGCACCGCCAGCGGCGTACGCAGCTCGTGGGCGGCATCGGCGATGAAACGCCGTTCGCGTTCCAGCAGTTGTTCGATCTGCCCCAGCAGGCGGTTCAGCGCGGCCTGCATGGGCGCCAATTCGCTGGGCAGCGGTTCGAGCTGCAGGGGTTCCAGCGAGTCGGCATGCCGGGCACGAATCACCGCGGCCATGTTGCGCAGCGGCGCCAGCCCCCAGCCGATGGCCCACCACAGCAGCGCGGCGAGCAGCAGGCTGCCGAGCAGGGTCGGAAACAGGGTATGGCGCACTATGCTGGTCACCAGCTCGCGGCGCACGTCGTCGCGCTCGCCGGTCCAGATCAGCAGCCCGTGCTCGGCGTCACGCAGCAGGAAACCACGCCACTCGTGCTCGCCCTGGACGAGCATGGCGAAGCCCTCGGCCAGGGGCGGGCCGGACAGGGACGGCGCTCCGGCGCTGTGCACCAGCAGGTTGCCGGCGGCGTCCCAGACCTGGAAGGCCAGTTTGCTCTCGTAAGGGTGACCCGGCTTGCCCGGCACCGCCTGGGCCAGGGCCTCGTTGAAGGCGCGGTACAGGCCGGCGCGCTCCTCCTGGCGCACCGGCGTGCGCATCAGCCCCTGCAGCAGCCGGGCGCTGTGCGCCAGCTGGGCATCGTAGATTTCCTCGACCTCGTGAGTGCTGTCGAAGTAGTTGAACAGCGTCGTCGCCAGGGTGCCCAGCAGCATCAGCCCGAGTACCAGCGCCAGGGTGCGGCGGCGCATGGAAATCATGGCGCGTCCTCGACCAGGTAGCCGACGCCGCGCACCGTGCGGATCAGGCCGCTGAACAGCTTCTTGCGCAGGTGGTGGATGTGCACCTCCAGGGTGTTGCTCTCGGCTTCCTCGTCCCAGCCGTAGAGCAGCTGGGCCAAGCGCTCGCGGGTCAGCACCTTACCTGGCTGCGACAGCAGTTCGTGCAGCAGCAGGTACTCCTTGGGCGTCATCGGCACCGGCTTGCCCAGGTAGCTGACCTGCTGGCTGGCCGGGTCGAGACTGACCCCGGCGTGTTCGATGCGCAGCTCGGCGCGCCCGGCGCTGCGCCGTAGCAGCGCACGCAGACGGGCCTTGAGCTCATCGAGATCGAAGGGTTTGACCAGGTAGTCGTCGGCGCCGGCATCCAGCCCGGCGATGCGGTCCTCGGTGGCATCGCGCGCGGTGAGGATCAGCACCGGCAGCGCCGAGCCGCTGCGGCGCAGCTCGCGCAGCACCTGCAGGCCGCCCATGCGCGGCAGGCCGAGGTCCAGCACCAGCAAGTCGAAGTCCTCGCTGAGCAAGGCGTGCAGGGCACTGGCGCCGTCCTGCAGCCAGTCCACCGTGTAGCCTTCCTGACGCAGCCCGAGGCGCAATCCCTCGCCCAGCGCCTTGTCGTCCTCGACCAGCAATAAACGCATCCCGCCTCCTCATCTGAGCTTGCCGTTCACTTCCCGCAGCAACTGCTCGATCTCGCCCCGGCGGCCGCTGTCGGCCAGCTCGCGTCCCGGCCGCGGTGCGGCCTGCCTAGCCTTCTCCAGCGCGGCCTTGGCCTCAGCATACTGGCCCTGGCGCAGCAGGTGATCCCCCCAGAAGTAAAGACTGTCGATGCCGGCGGGGTTGACCTTGAGCGACTGGCGCAGCAGTTCGTCGGCCTTGTCCTCGTCGCCGAAGCCGATGGGCCATCCCGGCACGCGGTCGTAGAGGGTGCCCAGGCTGGTGTAGGCCGACCCCTGCAGGGCGTTGGGGTCGAGGGCGATGGCCTTCTCCAGGTAGCGCTTGGCGTCCTTGGCCTTGCCCAGCGCGCCCAGCCCGCCCTGGGCACCAGCCCAGCTGCTGGTGACGATGCCATGCCAGACCCAGGCCTCGGCCGCCTGCGGCTGTTCGCGGGTGAAGGCGGCGCTGTCGACCGCGAGTTTCTCCAGCGCGGCCTCGCGCTGGGCCTCGGGTAACTGGTACTGGATCTCTGCCCAGCGCGTCTGCACCGCGTGCAGACGGGCCTGGCCGGCCGCGTCGAGGGCCCAGGCGGGCAGGCTCAGAGCGGCCGCGAGCATCAGGATCAGCAGGCGTTTCATGGGCGCATCTCCTTGTGAGTGAATTGACGAATCAGCGGCAGCTGCTTGCGCAGCGCCTTGTCCACCAGGCCCGGCAGCAGGCCGTTGAGGCGGACGAAGAACTTTTCCGGCCACCCCAGGTAGAGCTCGCTGCGATCCAGCTCGATGGCGCGCAGTACTGCGTCGGCGACGCTTTCGGGCGGGTCCATGGCCACCTTGAGGGCGCTGTTCAGGGCCACCGCCTGCGCACTGTTCATCGCGGTGCGGGTGGCACGCGGCGCCACGTAGAGCACGCCAACGCCGGTGTCGGCCATCTCCCGGCGCAACGCCTCGGAGAAACCGCGCAGGGCGAACTTGCTGGCGCAATAGGTGGCATAGCCGGGGTAGCCGATGGAGCCGTAGATGGAGCCGACGTTGACCAGCAGCGCCTGCCGTTGCTGACGCAGCAGCGGCAGCATGGCGCGGGTCAGCTGGATGGTGGCGAGCAGGTTGATGCCCAGCAGCTCGGCCACGGCCTGGTCGTCCAGCTGCTCCAGCAGGGCGAAGCGGTTGACCCCGGCGGCATTGATCAGCAGGTTGACCCCGCCGACTGCCCGCGCGGCATCCACCACCGCCTGGCGACCACCGGCGCTAGTCAGATCGGCTGCCACCACCCGCACCTGCTTCGGGTAACGCCCGCGCAGCTCACCCAGCGCCCCCTCCTGGCGGGTCACCGCGATCAGTTGCGCGCCGCCGGCGCAGAGCCGCTCGGCCAGGGCCAGGCCGATACCGCCGCTGGCCCCGGTGAGCACCGCACGGCACTCAAGCAAACGCATGCTGCACCTCGCTCTGCACCGTGCGCGGCAGGCCACGGAACATGTCGGCGTAGAGGCGATAGACCAGCTTGCTGACATGGATGACGGCCGCCTTGTCCTCGTCGCGTTCCAGGCGGTTCATCAGCTCGCGGAAATGCTGCATGTGGCCGATGTCCAGGGCGCCGTGCGAGGTCAGGTAGCTGAACGCCTGTGGCGGCAGGGCCAGGCGCTGCTGGATGATGCCGGCCGCCTGGGTGGCCAGGGCGATGCTGGTGCCCTCCAGCACGTTGACCATGCCGAACAGGCCGACCGGATTGCCACGGGCGATGCTGTCGTACAGGTAGCTGACCATCAGCTCGATGGCCTGGCTCGGCTGCCCCAGGCGCACCGCCTCGGCGTCGCCACCGCAGGCGGCGATGTCGTTGAGGATCCACTGCTCGTGGCCGTACTCCTCGTCGATGTATTCGCACACCGCCTTGCGCAGCCACTCCAGCGAGGACGGCAGGCGTGCACCGCAGGCCATCATCAGCGGCACGGTGTGGCGCACGTGGTAATAGGCCTGGGTCAGGAAGGCGACATAGCCTTCCAGGCCGACCTGGCCAGCCAGCGCCTCGCGGATCACCGGCACGGCATAAAGGGCTTCGCGTTCCTCGCGGGTGGCGTCCTGCAGTTGATCGAAGAAATTCATGGGGATACCTCAGGCGTTGACGGGTTCGGAAAGGTGTTCGCGGTAGCGCGCCAGGATGGCGTCGCGTTTAGGTCGGCCATTGGCCGTGAGCAAACCGTTGGCGGGGCTGAAAGGCGTGTCCAGGCGCACCCAGCGCCCGACTCGGGCGTAATCCGGTAGGCCGGCATTGGCCTTCTGTACGGCGGCCTCGATGGCCGCATCGGCGCAGTTCGGATCCAACGGCCAGAGCAGCGCGATGTTGCTCGGCAGGCTCTCGCCATAGACGAAGGCCTGCATCAGCACACCGCCCTGGGTCAGCTCGGCCTCGACCCACTCGGGATTGACGTTGCGGCCGAAGCTGGTGACGAACTGGTGCTTCTTGCGGCCGCGCAGGCTCAGGTAGCCGTCGGCATCGAACTCACCGATATCGCCGGTGGGCCACCACTGCCCCGCGAAGGGCGTGTCCCCCAGGTAGCCGAGCAGGGTTGAACCGGCGACCAGCACTTCGCCATCTTCGGTCAGGCGCACCTGCACATGCGGCAGCGGCCGCCCGACAGTGCCGGGGCGCTGGGCGCCGGGACGATTGAGGCAGACCACGCTGGCGCACTCCGACAGGCCGTAGCCCTCGAACACCGGCAGGCCGACGCGCTGCGCCCGCTCCAGCAGCTCCGGCGAGACCCGCGCGCCACCGACGGCGATAAAGCGCAAGCCGGCTGCCGGGACGAAGCCGCGCTCCACCGCCACTACCAGGCCGAACAGAAGCTGCGGCACCAGGATCAGGCTCTGGCAGCCACGCTGGAGCATCTGCCCGAACAGCTTCGGCCACTCGACGGAGCCGGCGACGCTCATGCCCAGCTCCTGCTGGGTCGGCAGATGCAGGCTAGCGCCGGTGATCAGCGCGGCGTACAGGCCGAGGTTTTCCAGCAGCACGGCCAGCGGCAGCACCGCCATGTAGCGCTGCGGCGCGCACTCGCGGCTGGCCAGCTCCAGCTCGGCGGCGACCCGCAGCATGGCCTCGCCACTCAGGCACACGCCCTTGGGCGCGCCGGTGGTGCCGGAGGTGTAGGTGATCTTCGCCGTACCGGCAGGCAACAGCAGGCCGTCCGGCGCGCTTTCACGCCGCCAGAACTCGCCGGCGCCGACGAAGCCCAGCTGCGCCAGTTCCTCGGCGAACGGCCCTTCGGCCAGCGCCAGGGTGGCGCCGCTCTGCTCCAGGCAGTGGGCGCGCTGCGCCGGGCTGAAGAACGGCGGCAGGCTCAGGCAGGCCACGCCGGCGCGCAGCGCCGCCAGGTCCCAGATCAGCGCCTCGCAGCCATTGTCCAGAGCCAGCGCCAGCAGCGGCACCTGCAGGGCGCGCAACTGCTCCGCGCGGGCTTCCACCTCCAGCCACAGCTGGGCGTAATCGACCTGGCGCTGGCTGTCGCTCAGCGCCAGGGCTGAGGGGCACTGCGTGGCGTGGTGCGCCAGCGCGGCGAACAGAGGATCAGGCTGCATGGGGCGCCTCCGCACAGGCCGAGTGCAGTCCCAGGCGCTGCGGGATACCGCGCTCGTACAGCTGGCGATAGCCGAGCTGGATGCTGCCGGCGAATACCTGCGGGCGCTGCTCGTAGTACTGGCCCCAGTCGTGACGCTGCTCGCCGAGCACGGCCGGATCGGCCGAGCACAGGCGCAGCGGCTCCAGACCGAGGCGATGGAAGCTGTTGATCAGCGACGCGGCGCCGGTGAACACCACCCACTGCAGGCCGCGCCGGGCCAGCAGGCAGGTCATGATGACGATGATCATGCGCGCGCTGCCGGCGCTGATCGACGCCAGGTTGCCCACTTCGACTATGTCCTCGCGGGCCACCGGGCGCTCCGCCAGGCGGGCGATGGTCTGCTCGACCGGCGCATCCAGGTACTGTTCGAGGAACAGCGGTTGCTCGACGGCCAGGCGTGCGCCGCAGGCGGCATTCAACTGCTGTCGGGAATCGTAGAGACCGAACAGATCTGGCATAAAGCTGCTGATCCGGGCGCCATGCACTTCGTCAAAGCGTTGGTGTACGAAGCGCTCGAGGACCAGACGCTGAAGGTCTCCGACCTGCGCCAACCACAAGGTGGCACTAGGTTCTGGGTCGCTACCAAGCCGTAGTGGAAAATAGCTATTCCAATCGAAATGCCCCATGGAACTCCCCTCGGGTTTGCATTGAGGGGGGAGTATCGTCAGCAAGTCTTAATGAATCCTGAAGCTTGCCAGCACCTGCGTTGTCCGAGCCCTACGGAACTTCGTCTGCTTCTAGAAATGCCGTGAAAGGTCAACGCTGTATGAGCCCCACCTTGATCAGGCTGCATGCAGCCTGCACGCACAACGCCACTGTCATCCAGCGCGAGAGCTTCATGCCAAGCAAAGGGTTTGCAAATTTTGAAAGCTCCGCCCTATCCAATCGCAAGCGCGCCGATTATGGCCTTTAGGCCAGCAGGAATCTGTCTGGCCAAATCCAGAACCTGGAGCTGCCGAGGCTGACGGAGCCTTGGGTGATGGGTGCGCAGGTGCTGCCAGGCATCGCCAAAGATCCAAGAACTCGATCAAGCTGCCAGTGCCCGGCGAGCAGCGGTCTTCCCTCTGTGCCGGGTGACGCCTCTGACCGGCGCCAAGAACGCGCTCAAGGGCGTTGATTTCTTCCTTGGTGGCACCATGCTCCAGCTCCCGGCGGGGTGTTTCAGACCCAATGCCTGGCGGCCAGACTGCGGCTAGCGAGGGCCTTCGTACGGGCCGCCGCACTGATTTTCACGGGGCTATCGCGGCACCGGCCGACGCGATCAGGCGCAGGCTTCGGCGGCGCCCGGGTATACCGGCGCGAAGCCGCCGCCGGGGGTACGGAAGTTGGTGGTCTGGCCCTGGTACAGGCGTGCCGCTACCCACTGCACCTGGCCCTTGTAGACGTAGGCGCGCAAGTCGTACTTGAGCGCCGGAGCTGCGTCCGACAAAGCGCGCTGCCCCGGCAGAACCAGAGCCTGAGCCACATAGTCGCCGGCCAGAATCTCCTGCCAGACCCGCTGCGTCAGCTTGTCGCCACGGTAAGCAGCGCGACTGCCGTAACCGGCGCTGGGCTTGAAGAACAGTTGCTTGCGCGCGCGCCACAGGCGCTCGGCGTTGCCCGCCCCCACCGCTTCGGTGGTCGGAATCGCCGCCTGCAGCAAGTCGCGGGTGGCCGGCGGCACGCCGAGCTGTTCCAGCTGACGGGCGTCGCCGAGCAGAGTCAGGTTGTGCTTGTCAGCGTATAGGGCATGAGCGCGCGGATGCGGGGTAAGCAGCACAGCACCGTCCAAGTAGGCCTGGCGCAAGACGCCAAGGGCCGGCGCCTGCAGGGCGAAGTCGGTTAGCCGGTTGTAGACCAGGTCGATGGCCAACTCGCCGTGCCACAGCCGCCCGTCGCGCAGCTGCAGCTCGCCCGGATCGGCAATCACCGCCTGCAGCCCGTGACGCTGGAACAGTTGCTGGAACAGCAGGAACTCCGGGTAGAGGTACTGCTGCTCGGGCGCCTGATCGACGATGGCAATGCTGAGCAGCGGGCGCGACTGCCCGGTTCTGGCCCATTCCTCGTGGAACATGGCAATTATCGCCTGCTCCAGTGCCTCGGCCTGGCGCACCGGCGGCAACAGGCGCTCAAGGGCCGGGCAGCAAACCTTCTGTGCCCGCGCCAACAGCGCGTTGAGCATGGCGCCACCGGCATTGCTGTTGATCTCGATCAAGCCGAAGCCTGCCTCGGTGACATGGAAGTCGTAGCCGAAGAACACGCCCCGGGCACCGGGATCGTGCCGGGCGATGACCGGCGCTCGCGCCAGTACCCGCTCGCGGTAAGTCGGCAGCGCCACCACCGATTCGACCGCGGCGATCACTTCGGCCATGCGCTGCAGCTGGGCAGGAGCGACGAACACCGGCTGGGCGGCGAACAGATAAGGGCAGCGCTCGCGCACCAGGCGATATAGCTCGGGCCGGCCCAGGCTGCACTGCAAAGCGACGCGCAGCGCCTCGTCATCGAGGCTGATGCAGAAACAGCGGCTGTTCAGCGTCTCGACACTCAGCCCGGCCAGAGAAACCAGATGCGCCAGCGGCTCCATGGAAAGGTTCTCGTCCATCGTTCGACTCCACCCATGCCGGCCCATGGCCAGCCCTATCGGGATCAACGGATCGCGCCGGACGCCAGGTAGGCGCGAATCTCCTCCGCCGTGCTGCAAGCAGTGCGCGCGACGATGGTCATGACAAAACACTAGATCAGAGAGCGCCGAGGCAAAGAGGTATCGCCAACAAGATAATTGCGGAAAAAATAGAATTGCAGACAAACTGGCGCGACCCAGAAAATCCGTAAGCACTTGAGTTGAAGTGGTGCCCGAAGCCGGACTCGAACCGGCATGCCATTGCTGGCGAGGGATTTTAAGTCCCCTGCGTCTACCGATTTCGCCATTCGGGCGGTAGCGCTGCGCTGAAGGGCTGGACTATATACAGCGCCTACAGCAGCCGCAAGGCATGGGGATTGCCTTGGGGTAATAAAAAAGCCTCGTAAATCATGGATCTACGAGGCTTTTTTGAATTGGAGGCTGAGGTCGGAATCGAACCGGCGTTCACGGATTTGCAATCCGGTGCATAACCACTCTGCAACTCAGCCTTAAATCAAACGAGCCGCCGTGGCGACTCGTGTAAAACTGGAGCGGGAAACGAGACTCGAACTCGCGACCCCGACCTTGGCAAGGTCGTGCTCTACCAACTGAGCTATTCCCGCTTGTCTTGGTGACGGGCGCCATTCTATAGAATCGAATCGCCGCGTCAACCCTTTGATTCAAAAATACTTATTTCTTTTCCGAGGTGGTGCGCAGGTGCGGCCAGGCGGCCAGCAGGTAGTGCAACATCGACCACAGGGTCAGCACTGCGGCGATGATCAGCAGGGCATAACCGAGCAATACCCAGAAGGTGAATTGCGGCGGATTGGCCAGCAGGATCACCAGCGCCACCATCTGCGCCGCAGTTTTCCATTTACCCAGATTGGACACCGCCACATGCGCGCGCGCACCCAGTTCGGCCATCCATTCGCGCAACGCGGAGACCACGATCTCGCGTCCGATGATGATCGCCGCCGCCAGGGTCAGCCACAGGTTGGAATGCTCGGCGGTGAGCAGCACCAGCGCCACCGCCACCATCAGTTTGTCCGCCACCGGGTCGAGGAACGCGCCGAACGGCGTACCCTGTTCCCAGCGCCGCGCCAGATAGCCGTCCAGCCAATCGGTCACGGCGGCGATGGCGAAGACGGCGCTGGCGGCCCAGTAGCTCCAGGAAAACGGCAGGTAGAACAGCAGGATGAAGACCGGGATCAGCAGAACCCGGAGCACGGTAAGCAAGTTGGGGATATTCATCGGCACAACTGGGCTGCGAGGTGAGCGGGCATTCTACTCGCTGTGCAAGGTGGCATAAATCAACTCGGCGAGCTTTTTGCTGATTCCCGGTGCCTTGGCGATTTCCTCGGCGCTGGCACGGGACAGTTCCTGCAGGCCGCCGAAGTGGTTGAGCAGTTCGCGCCGGCGCTTCGGGCCGACCCCGGCCACCTCTTCCAGGCTCGAAGTGCGCCGTGCCTTGCCACGCCGGGCGCGGTGACCGGTGATGGCGAAACGGTGCGACTCGTCGCGAATCTGCTGGATCAGGTGCAGCGCCGGCGAGTTGCCCGGCAGAGTGAATTCGTGCTCGGCATCGTTCAGATAGAGCACCTCCAACCCCGGCTTGCGCGTGCTGCCCTTGGCTACGCCGAGCAGGATCAGGTCGGGCACCGCCAACTCCTGCAGCACCTCGCGGGCCATGGCCAGCTGGCCCTTACCGCCGTCGACCAGCAGCACGTCCGGCACCTTGCCTTCGCCGTCCTTGACCTTGCTGAAGCGCCGGGTCAGCGCCTGATGCATCGCCGCGTAGTCGTCGCCGGCGGTGACGCCCTCGATATTGAAGCGGCGGTAATCCGATTTGAGCGGGCCTTCCGGGCCGAACACCACGCAGGACGCCACCGTCGCCTCGCCGCTGGAATGGCTGATGTCGAAGCACTCCATGCGCTGCGGCGGCTCGTCCATCTGCAGCACCGCGGCCAGCGCCTCGAAACGCTCGACCAGATGCTGACGATTGGCCAGGCGTGCGGTCAGCGCCTGTTCGGCATTGGTCACCGCCAGCTGCTGCCAGCGCGCGCGGGTGCCGCGCACGCGATGGCTGATGCTCAGGCTGCGTCCGCGCAAGGATTCCACCGCCTCGATCAGGGTGGCGAAGTCCTCGTGCGGCACGTTGACTATCAGCTCGCTGGGCAGGTCGCGCTCGACATTGCCCAGGTAGTACTGGGCGAGGAAGGCCATCAGCACCTCGCCGCCCTCCTCCTCGATCGCCACCTGGGGGAAGAAGTTCTTGCTGCCCAGCACACGGCCACCGCGCACGCTGATCAGATGCACGCAAGCGCCGCCGGGATTGAGCATCACCGCGATCACGTCGACATCGCCGCTGCCGCCCTCCATGCTCTGCTGGTCCTGCACTCGGCGCAGCAGGGCGATCTGGTCGCGCAACTCGGCGGCGCGCTCGAACTCCAGGGCCATGGCGGCCTTTTCCATGCTGGCGGAGAGCTCGTCGCTCAAGGCATTGCTGCGCCCTTCGAGAAACATCACCGAGTGGCGCACGTCCTCGGCGTATTCCTCGGGCGTGACCAGGCCGACGCAAGGCGCCTTGCAGCGCTTAATCTGGTACTGCAGGCAAGGTCGCGTGCGGTTCTTGTAGTAGCTGTCCTCGCACTGACGGACGAAGAAGGTCTTCTGCAGCAGGCTGAGGCTCTCACGGATCGCCAGCGCGCTGGGATAGGGGCCGAAGTAGCGTCCCTTGGCCTTCTTGGCGCCACGGTGGATGCCCAGGCGCGGGAAGTCTCCGTCGGAGAGGAACACGTAGGGGTAGGATTTGTCGTCGCGCAGCAGGATGTTGTACGGCGGCCGCCATTCCTTGATCAGCGTTTGCTCGAGCAGCAACGCCTCGGTCTCGTTGGCGGTGATGGTGGTTTCGATCTGCGCGATACGCGCCACCAGCGCGGCGGTCTTGGGCGCCTGGCCGGTCTTGCGGAAATAGCTGGCCAGGCGCTTCTTCAGGTTCTTCGCCTTGCCGACATAAAGCAGCCTGGCCTCGCCGTCGAACATGCGATAGACGCCGGGGCGACCGCTGCAGGTCGCCAGGAAGGCACTCGAATCGAAGGGCGCAGACATCTTCAGCTGACGGCGTCGACCATGCCGTGGCGCACCGCGAGCAGCGCCAACTCGACGTCGCTGGTGATGGAGAGCTTCTCGAAGATGCGGTAGCGGTAGGTGTTGACCGTCTTCGGCGACAGACACAGCTTGTCCGAGATGTTCTGTACCTTGTGGCAGTTGGCGATCATCAGCGCGATCTGGATCTCGCGCTCGGACAGCAGGTCAAACGGTGAGCCGCTGCTCTGCGGCTGGAAGGACTTCAGTGCCAGTTGCTGGGCGATCTGCGGGTCTATATAGCGCTGGCCGGCGAACACTAGGCGAATGGCCTGGACCATCTCCTCCAGCGCCGCGCCCTTGGTCAGGTAACCGGCGGCACCGGCCTGCAGCAGGCGCGTGGGGAACGGATCTTCCTCGCACACGGTGACGGCGACGACCTTGATCTCGGGGTGGCTGCGCATCAGCTTGCGCGTGGCTTCCAGGCCGCCGATGCCGGGCATCTTGACATCCATCAGCACTACGTCCGGCTTGAGCTCGCGCACCTTGAGCAGGGATTCCTCCCCGGTGCTGGCTTCGCCAACGACTTGCAGGCCGTCGATATCGGCGAGCATGCGAGTGATGCCTGTGCGAACCAGATCGTGGTCGTCGACCACCAGCACCCTAATCAATCGGCCACCTCGTTGCACCTTGTCGGCCACCGCACACGGCGGTGAAGTTGAGCTTGTCGATCACCTTAGCAAAAAGCCAAAGCCTGACCTAGCTTGGCGCACGACAGTCAAAAAGCAAGCGTCAGATAAAGGTCAGAAATTGCGTCATAGCAAAAGAGATTGGCGGAGGCGGTGAGATTCGAACTCACGGATAGTTGCCCATCGACGGTTTTCAAGACCGTTGCCTTAAACCACTCGGCCACACCTCCGCTGCAGTGCGGGCGGCAATCTTACCGGAACGCAACACACTGTCAAACTCTGCGCCTTGGCACCGCACACGGCTCTGCTATGATCCGGGGCATTCGAATATCGGAACCCTTGTGCCACAGGAGCGTCGCCATGCAAGAGCAAGACTACGTACTCAATCACTCGCAGGCCGAGCAGCTGGAAGTCAGCCGCGTCCTGCGCAATACCTACGGCTTGCTGGCCATCACCCTGGCCTTCAGCGGCCTGGTCGCCTTCCTCAGCCAGCGCGCCAACCTGCCCTACCCGAACTTCTTCGTGGTGCTGATCGGCTTCTACGGCCTGTTCTTCCTCACCTACAAGCTGCGCGACTCGGTCTGGGGCCTGGTTTCCACCCTGGCGCTGACCGGCTTCATGGGCTACACCCTCGGACCGATCCTCAACCGCTACCTGGGCATGGCCAACGGCGCCGAGGTGATCAGCTCGGCCTTCTCCATGACCGCGCTGGTATTCTGCGGCCTGTCCGCCTATGTGCTGACCACCCGCAAGGACATGAGCTTCCTCAGCGGCTTCATCACCGCCGGCTTCTTCGTCCTGCTCGCCGCCGTGCTGGCCAGCTTCTTCTTCCAGATCAGCGGCCTGCAACTGGCCATCAGCGCCGGCTTCGTGCTGTTCTCCTCGGTCTGCATCCTCTATCAGACCAGCGCCATCATCCATGGCGGCGAGCGCAACTACATCATGGCCACCATCAGCCTGTACGTGTCGATCTACAACCTGTTCGTCAGCCTGCTGCAGATCTTCGGCATCATGGGCGGCGACGACTGATCCTTTTCGTCCCCCTTCAAGCCCGCCTCGGCGGGCTTTTCTTTGCGCGCTTGTTGGCGCAAAGCCCGCGCCCACCAAGGCACCGTCAAGGACTCTTTGTCTGCCATACGCCCCTGGCCTTATCATTGCCGTCAGTTTGCCTCGCGGGACGCTCCATGAAATTCGCCATCGCCCTGTTCGCTGCGCCCCATCTGCCCGCCTCCCGCCGTGCCCTGCGTTTCGCCCAGGCCGCGCTGGCCGGCGGCCACGAGATCGTGCGCCTGTTCTTCTACCAGGACGGCGTGCACAGCGCGGCCAGCAACGTGGTCAGCCCGCAGGACGAGCTCGACCTGCCGCGGGAATGGCGCGAGTTCGTCAGCGAGCACGGGCTGGACGCCGTGGTGTGCATCGCCGCCGCCCTGCGCCGCGGCGTGCTCGATGCCGATGAGGCGCAGCGTTACGCACGGCCGGCGGCCAACCTGCAGGCGCCCTGGGAGCTGTCCGGCCTCGGCCAGTTGCATGAGGCGGCGCAGCAGGCCGACCGCCTGATCTGCTTCGGAGGCCAGTAATGAGCAAGTCGCTGCTGATCATCAGTCGCCAGGCGCCCTGGAGCGGCCCCGGGGCCCGCGAGGCACTGGACATCGCCCTGGCCGGCGGCGCCTTCGACCTGCCCATCGGCCTGCTGTTTCTCGACGATGGCGTGTTCCAGCTGGCCGCCGGCCAACAGCCCGGGGCCGTGCAACAGAAGGATCTCGGTGCCAACCTGCAGGCCCTGCCGCTGTTCGGCGTGGAGGCGCTATATGCCAGCGCCCGCAGCCTGAGCGAACGCGGCCTCGACGATGCCCAATTGCAACTCGCGGTGCAGCGCCTGGACGACGGCGCACTGACCAGCCTACTCGACCGCTACGACCAGGTGATCACCCTCTGATGGCCACCCTGCATATCCTCTCTCACTCGCCCTTCGCCGACAGCCGCCTGGTCAGCTGCCTGCGCCTGCTCGGCGCGAACGATGCCCTGCTGCTCACCGGCGATGCGCTCTACGCGCTGCAGCCAAACACCGCCAACCTGCAGGCGCTGCAACTGCTGCCGAGCGGCATCGCCCTCTATGCGCTGGACGAAGACCTCGCCGCCCGCGGCCTGACGGCGCCCGAGCGGGTGCAGGCGGTGGACTACCCCGGTTTTGTCGAACTGTGCAGCCGTTACGCCAAGGTCAACAGCTGGTTATGAACGTCCTGAACCTCGACGGCCGTGAAATCGCCCTGGACAAGGACGGCTACCTGGTCGACCTGCAGGACTGGTCAGAGCCGGTCGCCGAGGCCCTGGCCGCGGCCGAAGACCTGCCACTGAGCGCCGAGCACTGGGAGATTCTCCAGTTGCTGCGCGCCTTCTACGCCGAATTCCAGCTGTCGCCGGCCAACCGCCCGCTGATCAAGTACGTGGCCCTCAAGCTGGGTCCGGACAAGGGCAACAGCCTGCACCTCAACCGCCTGTTCAAGGGCACCCCAGCCAAACTGGCGGCCAAGCTCGCCGGCCTGCCGAAACCGACCAATTGCCTATGAACCTGATCACCCCCGCCGAACACCCCTTCGCCCAGTTCGTGCGCATCCTCGGCAAGGGCAAGCGCGGCGCGCGCAGCCTGACCCGCGAGGAAGCCCGCGAGGCCATGGGGCTGCTGCTCGACGGCAAGGCCGAGGACACTCAGTTGGGCGCCTTCCTCATGCTGCTGCGGCACAAGGAGGAAAGCGCCGAGGAACTGGCCGGCTTCACCGAGGCGGTGCGTGCGCGCCTGGCAACGCCTGCCATCGATGTCGATCTGGACTGGCCGAGCTACGCCGGCAAGAAGCGGCATCTGCCCTGGTACCTGCTGGCGGCCAAGGCGCTGGCCGCCAGCGGCGTGCGCATCTTCCTGCATGGCGGTGGCGCGCATACCGCCGGCCGCCTGTACTGCGAGCAGTTGCTGCAGCCATTGGGGATTCCCCTGTGCCGCGACTGGTCGGCGGTGGACGCCGCCCTGCAACAGCACCGCCTCGCCTACAGCCACCTGGGCGACTGGATGCCAGCGCTGCAGCGCATGATCGACCTGCGCAACACCCTCGGCCTGCGCTCGCCGATTCATTCCCTGGCACGTGTGCTCAATCCGTTCGGCGCACGCTGCGGCCTGCAGAGCATCTTCCATCCCGGCTACCAGGCGGTGCACCGCGAGGCCAGCCAGCTGCTCGGCGATCACGCCATAGTGATCAAGGGCGAAGGCGGCGAGATCGAGGTCAATCCCGATGCCGTCTGCCACCTCTATGGCACGCAGGACGGCCAGGCCTGGGACGAGGAATGGCCGGCGCTGTCGGCGCAGCGCCACGTCAAACCGGAAAGCCTGCAGCCCGAACAGCTGCTCGCCTTCTGGCGCGGCGAGCGCGAAGACGCTTACGCCCGTCTGGCGGTGATCGCCACCATGGCCCTGGCCCTGCGCGGCCTGGGGCTGCCGCGCGAGCAGGCGTTCGCCGAAGCCGAGCGGCGCTGGAGCCGCCGCCTCCAATCGAACTGATCGAAGGGTTCAACCGGCTTTTTCCACCTTTCCATCGAGCCTCTGGCGCTAGACTCCAGATTCATTCGAAACGGAGGAAGGCGCGATGGGCTTGTTGATCGATGGACGCTGGCACGACCAGTGGTACGACACCGGGGACAGCGGTCGCTTCCAGCGCGAGAACGCCCAGCGCCGCCACTGGATCACCGCCGACGGCAGTGCCGGGCCGAGCGGCGACGGCGGCTTCAAGGCCGAGGCCGGACGCTACCACCTCTACGTGTCGCTGGCCTGCCCCTGGGCCCACCGCACGCTGATCCTGCGCAAGCTCAAGGGGCTGGAGCCACTGATCGAGGTTTCGGTGGTCGGCTGGCTGATGCGCGAGCATGGCTGGACCTTCGACCGCGCCTTCGGCTCCAGCGGCGACCGCCTCGATGACCTGCGCTACCTGCACCAGCGCTACACCGCCGACGACCCGCACTACAGCGGCCGGGTCACGGTGCCGGCGCTGTGGGACAGGCACACCGGCGGCATCGTCAGCAACGAATCGGCGGAGATTATCCGCATGTTCAACTCGGCCTTCGATGAGCTGACCGGCAATCGCCTGGATTTCTATCCCGAAGCGCTGCGCGAGCGCATCGACCAGCTCAACGAGCGCATCTACCCGGCGGTGAACAACGGTGTCTACCGTGCCGGCTTCGCCACCACTCAGGAGGCCTACGAGGAGGCTTTCGACGAGCTGTTCGCCGCCCTCGACGAGTTGGAGGCGCTACTGGCCGAGCAACGCTACCTGGCCGGTGTGTACCTGACCGAAGCCGATATCCGCCTGTTCACCACGCTGATCCGCTTCGATGCCGTCTACCACGGGCATTTCAAGTGCAACCTGCGGCGCCTCGAGGACTATCCGAACCTGTCCAACTGGCTGCGCGAACTCTACCAGTGGCCAGGGATCGCCGAGACGGTGGACTTCACCCATATCAAGTCGCACTACTACGCCAGCCACGCCAGCATCAACCCGACCGGGGTGATTCCGAAGGGGCCGAAGCTGGACTTCAATCACCCCCATAATCGCCAACGCTTGCCGGGCAAGGGCGTGTTCCAGCGCTAGGAATAGGCTGATTCGCGGCTGCCCCCCAGGAGAAGCCACCATCCGGCAGGGTGGATCGCGCTTTATCGATCCACTCTGACAGGAGTAACGGTGGATGCAGAAGACCTCATCCACCCTGGGTGCTGAGCACAAACGCACTCCGCTCAGACGTCGCTCTGCGCCCCTTCGAACCAGGCCAGCTTGTCACGCAACTGCACCACCTCGCCGACTATCACCAGGGTCGGCGCATGCACCTCATGCTCGGCCACCAACTGCGGCAGGCTCGCCAGGGTACCGGTGAACACCCGCTGGTTCTGCGTGGTGCCCTGCTGGATCAGCGCCGCCGGGGTGGTGGGCGCACGGCCATGGGCGATCAGTTGCTCGCAGATGCCGGCCAGCCCCACCAGCCCCATGTAGAACACCAGGGTCTGGTTGGGCGCCACCAGATCCTGCCAGGCCAGGTCGCTGCTGCCGTCCTTGAGGTGGCCGGTGACGAAGCGCACCGACTGCGCATGGTCGCGATGGGTCAGCGGGATGCCGGCATAGGCCGCGCAGCCGGAGGCGGCGGTGATACCCGGCACCACCTGGAAGGGAATGCCCTCGGCGGCCAGCTGCTCGATCTCCTCGCCGCCGCGGCCGAAGATGAAGGGATCGCCGCCCTTCAGGCGCAGCACCCGCTTGCCCTGGCGGGCCAGGTCGATGAGTAGCTGGTTGATCTGCTCCTGCGGCACGGCGTGGTCGGCGCGGCGCTTGCCGACGTAGATGCGCTCGGCGTCGCGGCGGCACAGCTCGATGATGGCCGGCGCCACCAGGCGGTCGTAGAGCACCACATCGGCCTGCTGCATCAGGCGCAGGGCGCGGAAGGTCAACAGGTCGGGATCGCCCGGACCGGCGCCGACCAGGTACACCTCGCCCAGCGCCCGCGGTGCGGCGCCAGCCAGACGCGCTTCAAGCAGACGCTCGCCCTCCTCCGGCTTGCCGGCGAACACGCTTTCGGCCACCTGGCCCTGGAAGACGTCCTCCCAGAACACACGGCGCTGCTGCACATCGGGGAACAGCTGCTTGACCCGCTCGCGAAAGCGCTTGCCCAGGTTGGCCAGCTGGCCATAGGTGGCCGGAATCCAGGTCTCGATCTTGGCGCGGATCAGCCGCGCCAGCACCGGCGCGTCGCCGCCGCTGCTGACCGCGACGATCAGCGGCGAGCGGTCGACGATGGCCGGGAAGATCACGCTGCACAGTGCCGGCGCGTCCACCACGTTGACCGGAATCCCCAGTGCCTGGGCCTGCACGGAAATCTGCGCGTTGAGCGGCTCGTCGTCGGTGGCGGCGATCACCAGGGCCACGCCCTGCAGGTCGCTGGCCTGGTAGCCACGCAGGAAGATACCGGCCGGTCCTGCCAATTCCTGCAGCTCGCTGCGGATCTCCGGCGCAACGACGCGCAGACGGGCGCCGGCGTCGCTCAGCAGGCGCGCCTTGCGCAGGGCGACTTCGCCACCGCCGATCACCAGCACCGGGCGATCCTGCAACTTGTGGAACAGCGGAAGGAATTGCATCAGATCAGCCTCGTAAGAGGTAGTAAGGCGAGCTTAGTAGGGGGCGCCATGCGCACCCTACGCGCGACGATCATCGTCCGGCATTCCGCCTAAAAAACGGGGTGGCCGCGCCACCCCTATTCTGCACCGGCTCAGCCGATCACTTCGATGCCGCCCATATAGGGCTTGAGCACCTCGGGCACGCGGATGCTGCCGTCGGCCTGCTGGTAGTTCTCCAGCACGGCCACCAGGGTACGCCCCACCGCCAGCCCGGAGCCGTTGAGGGTGTGTACCAGCTCCGGCTTGCCGGTTTCCGGGTTGCGGTAGCGCGCCTGCATGCGGCGGGCCTGGAAGTCGCCGCAGTTGGAGCAGGAGGAAATCTCGCGGTATTTGTCCTGGCTCGGCACCCAGACTTCCAGGTCGTAGGTCTTCACCGCGGAGAACCCCATGTCGCCGGTGCACAGGGCCAGCTTGCGGTATGGCAGCTCGAGCAGTTGCAGCACGCGTTCGGCGTTGGCGGTCATGCCTTCCAGCGCCTCGAAGGACTTGCTCGGCTCGACGATCTGCACCATCTCCACCTTGTCGAACTGGTGCTGGCGGATCATGCCGCGGGTATCGCGACCGGAGGCGCCCGCCTCGCTGCGGAAGCAGGGGGTGTGGGCGACGAACTTCAGCGGCAGCTGCTTGGCGTCGAGGATCTCGCCGGCGACGATATTGGTCAGCGACACCTCGGCGGTGGGGATCAGGTAGAAGTCCGCCTCGCCTTCGCGGGCGATCTTGAACAGGTCTTCCTCGAACTTCGGCAGCTGGCCGGTGCCCTGCAGGGCCGGGGCCTGCACCAGGTACGGGGTGTAGGCCTCCTCGTAGCCGTGCTCGTCGGTATGCAGGTTGATCATGAACTGCGCCAGGGCGCGGTGCAGACGGGCGATGGGGCCGCGCAGCAGGGCGAAACGGGCGCCGGAGAGCTTGGCGGCGGTCTCGAAATCCAGCCAGCCGTGCTGCTCGCCGAGGGCGACATGATCCTTGACTGCGAAATCGAAGCTGCGCGGGGTGCCCCAGCGCGATACTTCGACGTTGCCGTCCTCGTCTTCGCCGACCGGCACCGACTCGTGCGGCAGGTTGGGAATGTTCAGCAGCAGGTTGTCCAGCTCGTTCTGGATGGCATCGAGTTCACGCTTGCCCGCTTCCAGGTCACTGCCCAGCTGGTCTACTTCGGCAAGCAGCGGCGCGATGTCCTCGCCGCGCGCCTTGGCCTGGCCGATGGCCTTGGAACGGCTGTTACGCTCGGCCTGCAGTTGCTCGGTGCGCACCTGCACCGCCTTGCGCTGACTCTCCAGGGCCTCGAAGCGGGCGACGTCGAGGACGAAGCCTCGCGTGGCGAGGCGCTCGGCGATTTCGGTGAGTTGCGTGCGGACAAGTTTGGAATCGAGCATGTTCGGGTCTCAAGACAACGGCGAAATGGTGGTGGCCAGCAGTGTGGCGCGGGTTGTGGAGTGTAAAGCCTTAGCGGGTCAGGATGCCAATCGGGCCAGGCTCAACCCGGCCCAGGCCGCCAGCAGACCGCCGATGATGCTGAACGCCAGGTAGCCGAAGGCTTCGACGGCGCGACCGCCCTCCATCAGCTTCAACATCTCCAGACTGAAGGAGGAAAAGGTGGTGAAGCCGCCCAGCACTCCGGTAATCAGCCCGGTGCGCAGCTCCAGCGGCAGATCGCTGCGGGTGAGAAACAGGCCGGACAACAGGCCGATCAGCAGACAACCGAGGAGGTTCACCGCGAAGGTAGCCAGGTAGAAATGCCGCGGCCAGTGACCGGCGACCCAGCTCGCGACCAGAAAGCGCATAACCGAACCGGCCGCGCCACCCAGGGCCACGGCAAGCGCCACGCGAACCATCATTTTCGCCGCCGCCTCGGACTGCTGGCGTCCAGATTGCGCAGGTGCTTGAGCTTGTCGCGAATCTTCAGCTCCAGGCCACGCGGTACCGGGTCGTAGTACTGGCGCGGTTGCAGCGCCTCGGGGAAATAATCCTCGCCGGCGGCATAGGCATCCGGCTCGTCATGGGCATAGCGATACTCGTCGCCGTAGCCGAGCTGTTTCATCAGCTTGGTCGGCGCATTGCGCAGGTGCAGCGGCACTTCCTGCGAGCCCTGTTCGGCGGCGTCGCGCATGGCCGCCTTGAATGCCGTGTACACCGCGTTGCTCTTCGGCGCGCAGGCCAGATAGACGATGGCCTGGGCCACCGCCAACTCGCCCTCGGGACTGCCCAGACGCTCCTGCACGTCCCAGGCGTTGAGGCACAGGGTCAGGGCCCGCGGGTCGGCATTGCCGATGTCCTCGCTGGCCATGCGCACCACCCGCCGGGCGATATACAGCGGGTCGCAGCCGCCATCGAGCATGCGCGCGTACCAGTACAGCGCGCCGTCGGGACTGGAGCCGCGCACCGACTTGTGCAGGGCGGAAATCTGGTCGTAGAAGGCCTCGCCGCCCTTGTCGAAGCGCCTGCGGCTGTCGCCCAGCAGGTTCTGCAGCAGCTCCACGCCGATCTCGCCGCCATCCTCGGCCAGGTCGGCGGCGTTCTCGAGGAAGTTGAGCAGGCGCCGGCCGTCGCCGTCGGCGGCGGCCAGGAGAATCTGGAAGCTCTCCTCCGGCAGGCTCAGGTTACGCCCGGCCAGGCCCTTCGGCTCGCTCAGCGCACGACCCACCAGCTTGCGCATCGCCGCCTCATCGAGGCTCTTGAGCACGTAGACGCGGGCGCGCGACAGCAGCGCGTTGTTCAGCTCGAAGGAGGGGTTTTCCGTGGTGGCGCCGATAAAGATCAGCGTGCCGTCTTCCACATAGGGCAGGAAGGCGTCCTGCTGGCTCTTGTTGAAGCGGTGCACTTCGTCGACGAAGAGGATGGTGCGCCGGCCGTACTGGGCGGCGTGCTGCTGGGCCACCTCCACCGCCTGGCGGATCTCCTTGACCCCGGAGAGCACCGCAGAAATGGTCTCGAAGTGCGCATCGGTGACCTTGGCCAGCAACCGTGCCAGGGTGGTCTTGCCCACTCCCGGCGGGCCCCAGAAGATCATCGAGTGCAGGGCGCCCTGCTCCAGCGCCTCGCGCAGCGGCTTGCCCGGGCCGAGCACGTGTTCCTGGCCGACGTACTCGTCCAGACTGGTCGCGCGCAGGCGCGCGGCCAGGGGTTGTGCGACGGGTTGCCGACCGAACAGGTCCACGCCTTACTCCTGAATGACGTCCGCCCCTTGCGGAATGTCGAAGCTGAACAGGTGATCTTCGACCGGCTCGTTCATCTTCACGTTGAGGAACAGGATATTGGTGCGCTGGCCGATGCTGTCGATCAGCTGCATGTCGTTGAGCACGCGGTTGCGGAACGACAGGCGCAGGCTGTCGAACAGGCTGTCCTTGGCCTTGGGCTTGAGGATGAAGTCGACCACACTGCCGCCTTCCTTATAGCTGATCTCGAAGTTCTCGCGGATCTGCGACACGTCGCCGGACAGCAGCAGCGCCGGGGTATGGGTCAGGCGCTGGTCGAGAGTCTGGATGGTCACCTGCTCCAGGTCCGGGTCGTACAGCCAGACCTTCTGGCCGTTGGACACCAGCAACTGCTCCATCGGCTCGTCGGTGTGCCAGCGGAACAGCCCTGGACGCTTGAGCACCAGCTGCCCGGCGGTTTCCTGCAGCTGGGTGCCGCTGGCGTCGAGGGTGAGCTGGGAGAAACGGGCACTGATGGTCTGCGCCTGGTTGAGCAGTTCGGTCAGGCGCTGGGTGGCCGCCTCTTCGTCGGCCTGGGCGGTCAGCAGGGTGAAACTCAGAGCGGCCAGCATCAGCAGGCGGATAACACGCATATAAACCCCTTGAAGGATGGCGGGACGTCCACGCCCCGCATTGCTCGGCCGCCGCTGGGGCCGCCGTGGAATCTTGTAGACCGCGAATCCGCCGATTTGTCCGCGGTCGCCGCGCTCAGCGGTTGTGAAGAAATCGTAGCGAGCGAAGGCAGGTCGCGTTTCGCCGGAGCGCAGTAGATTTATTCACAACCTCTCAGTCGCGCGACGGCCCGGGTGCGATCACCTCGCGCGAGCCGTTGGTGTTCATCGAGCTGACCACGCCGGCCATCTCCATCGCCTCGATCATCCGCGCGGCGCGGTTGTAGCCGATCTTCAGCTTGCGCTGCACCGCGGAAATGGAGGCGCGGCGGCTTTCCAGGACGAAGTTGACCGCTTCGTCGTACAGCGGATCTTCCTCGCTGCCCTCGCCGCCTTCGCCACCACCGCTGCCGCCCTCGAAGCCGCTGCCGGCCTCTTCGACGCCGGCGAGAATGTCTTCGATATAGTCCGGCGCGCCGCGCTGCTTCCAGGCCTCGACGACGCGGTGCACCTCGTCGTCGGAGACGAAGGCGCCGTGCACGCGGATCGGCAGGCCGGTGCCGGGCGGCAGATAGAGCATGTCGCCATGGCCGAGCAATTGTTCGGCGCCGCCCTGGTCGAGGATGGTGCGCGAGTCGATCTTGCTCGACACCTGGAAGGCCATGCGGGTGGGGATGTTGGCTTTGATCAGGCCGGTGATCACGTCCACCGAGGGGCGCTGGGTGGCGAGGATCAGGTGGATGCCGGCGGCGCGCGCCTTCTGCGCGATACGGGCGATCAGTTCTTCGACCTTCTTGCCGACGATCATCATCATGTCGGCGAATTCGTCGACCACCACGACTATGGTCGGCAGCGGCTTGAGCTGTGGCGCCTCGTCCTCCATGCTCTCGCGGCGGTACAGCGGGTCGGTCAGCGGCGTGCCGGCCTCGATGGCGTCCTTGATCTTGCGGTTGAAGCCAGCCAGGTTGCGCACACCCATGGCCGCCATCAGCTTGTAGCGGCGTTCCATTTCGGCCACCGACCAGCGCAGGGCGTTGGCCGCCTCCTTCATGTCGGTGACCACCGGGCAGAGCAGGTGCGGAATGCCCTCGTAGATCGACAACTCCAGCATCTTCGGGTCGATCATGATCATCCGCGCCTCTTCCGGCGTGGACTTGAACAGGATCGACAGGATCATCGCGTTGACCCCCACCGATTTACCCGAGCCGGTGGTACCGGCCACCAGCAGGTGCGGCATCTTGGCCAGGTCGGTGATCACCGGGCGACCGCCGATGTCGTGGCCCAGGGCCAGGGTCACCGGCGACTTGGCATCGTCGTACTCGGGCGACGACAGCACCTCGGAGAAGCGCACGATCTGCCGGTCTTCGTTGGGAATCTCGATGCCCACGGTGGTCTTGCCGGGGATCACCTCGACCACACGCACGCTGACCATGGCCATCGAACGCGCCAGGTCCTTGGCCAGGTTGGAGATGCGGCTGACCTTCACCCCCGCCGCCGGCTGGATCTCGAAACGGGTGATCACCGGACCGGGATGCACGGATTCGACCACCACCTCGACGCCGAACTCCTTGAGCTTGATCTCCAGCAGGCGCGACATGGCCTCCAGCGACTCAGGCGAGAACTGCTTCTGCTTCTTCTCGGCGACGTCGAGAATGGAAATCGGCGGCAGGCTGCCTTCGATGGCCGTGTCGACGAACAGCGGCGCCTGTTTTTCCTTGAGCACGCGCTTGCTCGGCTCGGCCGCCTTGGGCGGCGCGGGCGGGGTGATCACCGGCGCCGGGCGTTTCTCGCGCTCGCTCATGTGCTTGCTCAGGGATTCTTCGCGCTCGAGCAGGCGCTCCTTGACCTTGGCCTGCTCGCGGCGATCGCTGACCACCGGCGCGGCCACCTCGCTGACCCGCTCGTCCAGCTCGCGCAGCTGCACTTTCATCTGCTTGCGTTCGTTGCGCGCGTTCCACCAGCCGGTGATGGCGCCGTTGATCAACTCGATCAGGTCCAGGGTGATCTTGCCGGTCAGGTCCATCACGCGGAACCAGGACAGGTCGGTGAACACGGTCAGGCCGAACAGGAACAGCGCCAGGAACAGCAAGGTGCTGCCCTGCACGTTCAGCGCGTGCACGGCCAGGTCGCCGAGGCTGGCGCCGAGCATGCCGCCGCCGGAGCCCTGCATGCCGGCCGCGGCCGTGAAATGAATGTCGCCGAGCGCCGCGCCGGACAGAATCAGGAATACCAGGCCGATGCTGTGCCAGGAGAACAGCCAGCCGTTCCAGTGCCAGGGCTGGTTGCGCGTGCGAAACACCTGCCAGGTCTTGATGCCCAGCAGCAGCGGGAAGATGTAGGCGAAATAGCCCAGGGCGCCGAACAGCGCGCTGGACAGCCAGGCGCCGATGCTACCGCCGGCGTTAAGAATGCGCTCGACCTGCACGCTGTTGTCCCAGGCCGGATCGGCGACGTTATAGGTCAGCAGCGTCATCAGCAGGTACAGGCACAGCGCCGCCAGGGCAATCAATGCGCCCTCCTTCAGTCGATACTGAAGTTTCTGCCGCCAGTCCGGAATCTGCGTGGTGGAATTCTTCAAAACAGCCATTTCCTGCGCCCCTGGCGCGTCCATCTGATGGTTAACCGCAGAACGCGGACATTGTACGGATTTACCCCAGGCCCGTCGCCCACCGGCCAATCGCCAAGCTCCCGCACCCGCCCCGCTTCGGTGTAGCATAGCCGGCAGCAGCTTCCATGCGGCTCAATTGGAGCACGCATTCTCTTTTGTGACAAAGGCTTATGGGGTTTTTTTATGAGCGAAGTCAAGCATTCACGCCTGATTATCCTGGGCTCCGGCCCTGCCGGTTATAGCGCAGCCGTCTACGCCGCTCGCGCCAATCTCAAGCCCGTGGTCATCACCGGCATCCAACCCGGCGGCCAACTCACCACCACCACCGAGGTGGACAACTGGCCGGGCGACGTCGAAGGCCTGACCGGCCCGGCGCTGATGGAGCGCATGCAGAAGCATGCCGAACGCTTCGACACCGAGATCATCTACGACCACATCCATACCGCCGAGTTGCAGAGCCGTCCCTTCGTACTCAAGGGCGACAGCGGCACCTACAGCTGCGACGCACTGATCATCGCCACCGGCGCCAGCGCCCAGTACCTCGGCCTGCCCTCGGAAGAAGCCTTCTCCGGCAAGGGCGTATCGGCCTGCGCCACCTGCGACGGCTTCTTCTACCGCAACCAGGTGGTGGCGGTGATCGGCGGCGGCAACACCGCCGTGGAAGAGGCGCTGTACCTGTCCAACATCGCCAAGGAAGTGCACCTGGTTCATCGCCGCGACAAGCTGCGCTCGGAGAAGATCCTGCAGGACAAACTGTTCGACAAGGCCGCCAACGGCAATATCAAGCTGCACTGGAACCACACCCTCGACGAGGTGCTGGGCGACCAGACCGGCGTCACCGGCGTGCGCCTGAAGAGCACCGAGAACGGCGCCACCAAGGAACTGCCGCTGGCCGGCGTGTTCATCGCCATCGGCCACAAGCCCAACACCGAGCTGTTCACCGGCCAGCTGGAGATGCGCGACGGCTACCTGCTGATCAAGGGCGGCAGCGAAGGCAACGCCACCACCACCAGTATCGACGGCGTATTCGCCGCCGGCGACGTGGCCGACCACGTCTACCGTCAGGCCATCACCTCCGCCGGTGCCGGCTGCATGGCTGCACTGGACGTCGAGAAGTTCCTCGACAGCCATTAATCCACCCGGGCGAGCCGCGTCGCTCGCTCTCTCCCCTGCCCTGCTCCGCCGGACACCCCGCATGCTGACCTGGCTGCAACGCGACTCCCTGGTATTCCCGCCACTGGCCAAGGCCATGCGCGAGCCCAACGGTTTGCTCGCAGCTGGCGGCGACCTCAGCGCCGATCGTCTGATCGGCGCCTACCGCCACGGCTGCTTCCCCTGGTTCCAGGACGGCCAGCCGATTCTCTGGTGGTCGCCCGATCCACGCACCGTGCTGTTTCCCGACGAACTGCATCTCTCCCGCAGCCTGGCCAAGCTGCTGCGCCAGCAGCGTTATCGGGTCAGCTTCGACCGGGATTTCGCCGCGGTGATCCGCGCCTGCGCCGCACCGCGCGATTATGCCGACGGCACCTGGATCACCCCGAGCATGCAGGACGCCTACCTGGAGCTGCACCGCCGCGGCATCGCCCACTCGGTGGAGGTCTGGCAGGGCGAGGAACTGGTCGGCGGCCTCTATGGCCTGGCCATCGGCCAGCTGTTCTTCGGCGAATCCATGTTCAGCCGCGCCGACAACGCCTCCAAGGTGGGGTTCGCCACCCTGGTCGACAAGCTGCGCCAGTGGGGCTTCGTCCTGATCGACTGCCAGATGCCCACCCAGCACCTGCACAGCTTCGGCGCCCGCGCCATCCCCCGCGCGGCTTTCGCCGACTACCTGCAGCGCCATCTGGACCTGCCCAACACGGCAAACTGGCTCGCCTAGGGCGTCGCGGGCACCGATCCGTGCGCGAAGCTGCAACGCCGTATGGCCCGACGGACTGTCCGCCGGCGCTGCAAGCGCTCGGCGCTCCGATCCGCCCTACACCCCCGAATCCACTCGCACCACTGGCAGCCTGAGGGCCTGTAGCTTGCAGCCGAACTTGGCTTACACTCTTAGGCAAGGCTTTACCGAGACACCGCCATGACCGAGCTGGCCCGCCTGAAGTTCTACGCCACCCAGCCTCATCCGTGCAGCTATCTGCCCGAAGAACAGGCCACCACCCTGTTTCTCGACCCCAGTCAGCCCATGGACGTGCTGGTCTACGCCGAACTCTCGGAAATGGGCTTTCGCCGCAGTGGCGACCACCTCTATCGCCCGCATTGCCAGCAGTGCACCGCCTGCGTTCCGGCGCGCATCCCGGCCTCGGTGTTCACCCCTAATCGCCAGCAGCGGCGTATCCTCAAGCGCAACCAAGACATCAGCGTGCGTCCCGTGCGCCCGGCCTTCACCGAGGAGTACTACGCGCTCTACGTGCGCTACATCGAGCAGCGCCACGCCGATGGCGACATGTATCCGCCGAGTCGCGACCAGTTCTCCACCTTCCTGGTACGCGACCTGCCGTTTTCGCGTTTCTACGAATTCCGTCTGCGCGGTCGCCTGGTAGCCATAGCCGTGACCGACCTGCTGCCCAACGGGCTGTCAGCGGTCTACACCTTCTACGACCCCAGCGAAGAGCGCCGCAGCCTCGGCCGCTTCGCCATCCTCTGGCAGATCGGCGAAACCGCGCGCCTGGGACTGCAGGCCGTCTATCTCGGCTACTGGATCAAGAACTGCCGCAAGATGAACTACAAGACCCAGTACCGCCCCATCGAGCTGTTCGTCAATCAGCGCTGGACCCTCCTGACCTAGAGCCTCGCGCGCACCACCGAGCAAGCTCTCCCCGCCAAGCCCCTTGGCGCAGCCTCCTGTTTTCGGGCACAATGCACGCCGCTTTTGCCTGGCGCCAGTTGCACCGGGCCATTTCCTGGATACCGAGGGCTTTACTGCATGTCGAAAGAAGACAGCTTCGAAATGGAAGGCACTGTCGTCGACACCCTGCCCAACACCATGTTCCGCGTGGAGTTGGAAAACGGGCACGTCGTTACCGCGCACATCTCCGGCAAGATGCGCAAGAATTACATCCGCATTCTCACTGGTGACAAGGTGCGCGTCGAGCTGACACCTTATGACTTGAGCAAGGGCCGCATCACCTACCGCGCCCGTTAAGCCAAGCACCAAACGAAAACGCCCGGCATATGCCGGGCGTTTTCGTTCGTCTTTCCAGCCGATCAGGCGACTTCTGCCGCCGTCTCGTACTCGAAGCTCGGCTCGCCATCCTTGATGTCGATGTGCACCACACCGCCATGCTCGGCCAGCTCGCCGAAGAGGATTTCCTCCGCCAACGGACGCTTGATCTTGTCCTGGATCAGGCGCGCCATCGGCCTGGCGCCCATCATGACGTCGTAACCGCGCTCGGCCAGCCAGCCGCGCGCCGCATCGCTGACCTCCAGGGTGACGCGCTTGTCCTCCAGCTGCGCCTGCAGTTCGGTGAGGAACTTGTCGACGATGCTCTTGATCGTCTCGTGGCTCAGGCGGCCGAACTGGATGATGGTGTCCAGGCGGTTGCGGAACTCCGGAGTGAAGCTCTTCTTGATCACTTCCATGGCATCGGTGGAGTGATCCTGCTGGGTGAAGCCGATCGACGCCCGCGCCGCAGTTTCCGCCCCGGCGTTGGTGGTCATGATCAGGATCACATTGCGGAAATCCGCCTTGCGCCCGTTGTTGTCGGTCAGGGTGCCGTGATCCATCACCTGCAGCAGCAGGTTGAAGACTTCCGGATGGGCCTTCTCGATCTCGTCGAGCAGCAGCACGCAATGCGGCTGCTTGGTGATCGCCTCGGTCAACAGACCGCCCTGGTCGAAACCGACGTAGCCGGGCGGCGCGCCGATCAGCCGCGACACGGTATGCCGCTCCATGTACTCGGACATGTCGAAGCGCACCAGCTCGATGCCCATGGCCTTGGCCAACTGCCGGGCGGCCTCGGTCTTGCCCACGCCGGTGGGGCCGGCGAAGAGGAAGGAGCCGACCGGCTTGTCCGGCGCCTTGAGCCCGGCGCGCGATAGCTTGATCGCCGTGGCCAGCGAGTCGATGGCGGCATCCTGGCCGAATACGGTGAGTTTGAGGTCGCGCTCCAGGTTGCGCAGTAGCTCCTTGTCCGAGCTGGATACGTGCTTGGGCGGAATCCGCGCGATCTTGGCGACTATGTCCTCGACCTGCGCCACCTCGATGCGCGGCACGCGCTTGTCTTCCGGCTGCAGGCGCTGATAGGCGCCCGCCTCGTCGATCACGTCGATGGCCTTGTCCGGCATATGGCGGTCGTTGATGTAGCGCGCGGCCAGCTCGGCCGCCGCACGCAGGGCCTCGTCGCTGTACTCGATATGGTGATGCTGCTCGAAACGTGCCTTGAGCCCCTTGAGGATGCCGTAGGTGTCGTCGACCGACGGCTCGACCACGTCGACCTTCTGGAAGCGCCGAGCCAGGGCGCGATCCTTCTCGAAGATGCCGCGAAATTCCTGAAAGGTGGTGGAGCCGATGCAGCGAATCTCACCTGAGGACAGCATTGGCTTGAGCAGGTTGGAAGCATCCATCACCCCGCCGGACGCCGCACCGGCGCCGATGATGGTGTGGATCTCGTCGATGAACAGGATGGCGTGCGGGCGCTTGCGCAGCTCGTTGAGCAGCGCCTTGAAGCGCTTCTCGAAATCGCCGCGGTACTTGGTACCGGCCAGCAGCGCGCCGAGGTCCAGGGAATAGACCACACTGTCGGCCAGCAGATCGGGCACCTGCTCGTCGACGATGCGCTTGGCCAGGCCCTCGGCGATGGCGGTTTTGCCGACGCCGGCCTCGCCGACCAGCAGCGGGTTGTTCTTGCGCCGCCGGGCGAGGATCTGCGCCACGCGCTCGACCTCGTGCTCGCGACCGACCAACGGGTCGATGCGCCCCTGACGCGCCAGTTCGTTGAGGTTACTGGCGTAGGCGTCCAGCGGATTGCCGGAGGCCGAGGCCTCGCCACCCTCTTCGTCCTGCATCTCCTGGTCGTTCTCGTGATGATCGCCGTGCCCCGGCACCTTGGAGATGCCGTGGGCGATGTAGTTGACCACGTCGATACGCGCCACGCTCTGCTGCTTGAGCAGGAACACGGCCTGGCTTTCCTGTTCGCTGAAGATCGCCACCAGCACGTTGGCGCCGGTGACTTCGCGCTTGCCCGAACTCTGCACATGGAACACCGCGCGCTGCAGCACGCGCTGGAAGCCCAAAGTTGGCTGGGTTTCGCGCTCTTCGTCGTGCTGGGGAATCAACGGCGTGGTGGAGTCGATGAACTCCTGCAAATCATGGCGCAGCTTGTCGAGATTGGCTCCACAGGCGCGCAACACGCTGGCCGCCGCCTCGTTATCCAGCAAGGCCAGCAGCAGGTGCTCGACCGTCATGAACTCATGACGCTTGGCGCGCGCCTCCTTGAAAGCCAGATTGAGGGTGACTTCGAGCTCTCGATTCAACATAGCTTCACCTCATACCCAAGTGGCCGGCATTAACCGTCCTTCTCGATCTCACAGAGTAGCGGATGCTGGCTTTCCCTAGCGTACTGATTGACCTGCATGGCCTTGGTCTCCGCGATATCACGGGTGAACACGCCGCATACCGCCCGCCCCTCTGTATGGACGGTCAGCATGATCTTGGTCGCCAGCTCCCGGTTCATGCCGAAAAACACTTCGAGCACTTCGACGACAAAATCCATCGGGGTGTAGTCGTCATTGAATAAGACCACCTTGTACATCGGTGGTGCCTGTAATGCTGGCTTGGATTCCTGAACAGCAACGCCGGAGGAATCGTCCTCATGCTCTGCCGGGTGATCCTGATTGAATGTTAGTCGAATCTGGCTACTTGCATGCATGCTGAAATCAGAGGTTCAGGGCCGGACGAACAGGGATGCTAGAGGGAGTTTGACTGACTTCTCAGCCGTCCGCCGCATAGCCTTGACTATCGGCAAAAGGGTGTTACAAACAATAAATACCCATTAGTGGGTATCAGGGGTTCCGCGCCCTCGCCCAGCCTGGTTGGTTTTCGCGCGGAATCGAAGTGGATGATACTCCAGAGATGGAGTCCTTTGCAGAGGGATATCAGCATGCTCAGCGGTAAGGTCAAGTGGTTCAACAACGCCAAAGGCTATGGATTCATCCTGGCCGACGGCCGAGATGAGGACCTGTTCGCCCACTACTCGGCCATCCAGATGGAAGGTTATAAAACACTCAAGGCCGGCCAGCCGGTCCGCTTCGAGATCGTGCAGGGCCCGAAAGGACTACACGCCGTCAATATCAGTGCCGCCGCCCAGGACGCCCCTGCGGCAGTACCCCAGGCGCAGAGTACCGCTAGCACTGTCGAAGTCTGAGTATCCTGGCAAATCGCCGCGAAAAAGGCCGGTCAATTGACCGGCCCTTCTTTAGACAACCCGCCGTTACATGTGCGCGATCATCGCGTCACCGAACTCCGAACAGGACAGCAGGGTCGCCCCTTCCATCAGGCGCTCGAAATCGTAGGTCACGGTCTTGGCGGCGATGGCGCCGTTGGTACCCTTGATTATCAGGTCCGCCGCCTCGATCCAGCCCATATGCCGCAGCATCATCTCGGCGGAGAGGATCACCGAGCCCGGATTGACCTTGTCCTGGCCAGCGTACTTCGGCGCGGTGCCGTGAGTCGCCTCGAACATGGCCACCGTGTCGGACAGGTTGGCGCCCGGCGCGATACCAATGCCGCCGACCTCCGCTGCCAGGGCGTCGGACAGGTAGTCGCCATTGAGGTTGAGCGTGGCGATCACGTCGTACTCGGCCGGACGCAGCAGGATCTGCTGCAGCATGGCGTCGGCGATCACGTCCTTGACCACTATGTTCTTGCCGGTGCGCGGGTTCTTGAACTGCATCCACGGGCCGCCATCGAGCAGCTCGGCGCCGAATTCGTCGCGGGCGATCTCATAGCCCCACTCCTTGAACGCACCCTCGGTGAATTTCATGATATTGCCCTTGTGCACCAGGGTTACCGAGCTGCGGTCGTTGTCGACGGCGTACTGCAGCGCCTTGCGCACCAGACGCTTGGTGCCCGCCTCGGAAACCGGCTTGATGCCGATGCCACACATGTCGGTGAAGCGGATCTTCTTGACGCCCATTTCCTCGGTGAGGAACTTGATGACCTTCTCGGCCTCGGGGCTGCCGGCCTTCCATTCGACGCCGGCATAGATGTCCTCGGAGTTCTCGCGGAAGATCACCATGTCCACGTCACCGGGCTTCTTCACCGGGCTGGGCACGCCTTCGAACCAGCGCACTGGACGCTGGCAGACGTACAGATCGAGTTCCTGACGCAGAGCCACGTTGAGCGAGCGGATGCCGCCACCCACCGGCGTGGTCAGCGGGCCCTTGATCGACACCACGTAGTCGCGCACCGCTTCGAGGGTTTCCTTGGGCAGCCAGGTGTCCTGATCGTAGACCTGGGTAGCTTTCTCGCCGGCGTAGACCTCCATCCAGGAGATCTTGCGCGCACCGCCATAGGCTTTCGCGACGGCGGCGTCGACCACCTTGATCATCACCGGGGAAATATCCACGCCGATACCATCACCCTCGATGAAGGGGATGATCGGGTTGTTCGGCACATTGAGCGACATGTCGGCATTGACGGTGATTTTGTCACCGCTGGCTGGCACCTGGATCTTTTGGTATCCCATGCTGGACTCCATCTTGTGGTTAGAACTGTGCGCAATCCCCCGAGAGTAGCGCAGTTGAATCGGGTGGAACCACATGTTCGTTGGTCTTATACAACTGGGCATTCTGCGACGCGGCGTCGCAGTGATATACTGCTTAGGTGACTAACGAGTCATAAGGGGCGCCCGTCCCGAACCGGACGGCAACCTCTTGAAACCGGCCAGTGGCTATCACCGCTGGCTGGCTCGAAATGCTCGACACTCTACTGGTGCATCCAACATCACCGCGGCGAGTCCTCGACTCCAGCCCGATCAATGACCGGGTTCAGGCGCCTACCCGCGCACGTCGAGTTTCTGTGCACGCTCAGCAAAGAAGAGAGTTAACTCTAAATGTCCACCCCTTCGAAGATCATCTACACCTTCACCGACGAAGCTCCAGCCCTCGCCACCTATTCGCTTCTGCCCATTGTAGAAGCTTTCGCCGCATCGGCTGACATCTCCGTCGAAACTCGCGACATCTCTCTTGCTGGACGGATCCTGGCAAGCTTTGCCGACCAACTGGGCGCCGACAAGCGCATCGAGGACGACCTCGCCAAGCTGGCCGAACTGGCCACCCAGCCCGAAGCCAATATCATCAAGCTGCCCAACATCAGCGCTTCGGTGCCGCAACTCAAGGGCGCCATCGCCGAGCTGCAGGCCCAGGGCTACGCCCTGCCCGACTACCCGGAAGACCCGCAGAGCGACGCCGAGAAGGAAGTCCGTGCCCGTTATGCCAAGGTACTCGGCAGTGCGGTGAACCCGGTGCTGCGCGAAGGCAACTCCGACCGCCGCGCCCCGGCCGCGGTCAAGGCCTATGCGCGCAAGCACCCGCACAGCATGGGCAAGTGGAGCATGGCCTCGCAGTCCCACGCCGACTACATGCGCGGCGGCGACTTCTTCTCCAGCGAGCAGTCGATCACCATGGCCAAGGCCGGTGACGTGCGCATCGAGTTCGTCGGCAAGGACGGCAAGGTCGAGGTCAAGAAGCAGCTCGCCCTGCAGGAAGGCGAAGTGTTCGACAGCATGTTCATGAGCTGCCGCAAGCTGCGCGACTTCTTCGAGAAGACCCTGCAGGACTGCAAGGAAACCGGCGTGATGTGGTCCCTGCACGTCAAGGCGACCATGATGAAGGTCTCCCACCCGATCGTCTTCGGCCACGCCGTCAGCGTTTACTACAAGGACGTGTTCGACAAGTACGGCGAGCTGTTCAAGGAGCTGGGCGTCAACCCGAACAACGGCATCAGCAGCGTCTACGACAAGATCAAGGCCCTGCCCGCCTCGCAGCAGGAAGAGATCCTGCACGACATCCACGAGGTCTACGCCCATCGCCCGGAAATGGCCATGGTCGACTCGGTCAAGGGCATCACCAACCTGCACATCCCGAGCGACGTGATCGTCGACGCCTCGATGCCGGCGATGATCCGCAACTCCGGCCAGATGTGGGGCAAGGACGGCAAGCAGAAAGACACCAAGGCCGTCATGCCTGAGAGCACCTACGCGCGCATCTATCAGGAAATGATCAACTTCTGCAAAACCAACGGTGCGTTCGACCCGACCACCATGGGCAGCGTGCCGAACGTCGGCCTGATGGCGCAGAAGGCCGAGGAATACGGCTCCCACGACAAGACCTTCGAAATGACCGCCGACGGCACCATGCGCGTCGTCGCTGCCGACGGCACCGTGCTGATGCAGCACCAGGTCGAGGCCGGCGACATCTGGCGCGCCTGCCAGACCAAGGACGCGCCGATTCGCGACTGGGTCAAGCTGGCCGTCACCCGCGCCCGTCAATCCAACACCCCGGCGATCTTCTGGCTGGACCCGGAGCGCGCCCACGACCGCGAGCTGCAGAAGAAGGTCGAGCTGTACCTGAAGGACCACGACCTGAGCGGCCTGGACATCCGCATGATGGGCTACAACGAAGCCATCCGCGTGTCCATGGAGCGGATGATCCGCGGCCTGGACACCATCTCGGTGACCGGCAACGTGCTGCGCGACTACCTAACCGACCTGTTCCCGATCATGGAGCTGGGCACCTCGGCCAAGATGCTGTCCATCGTGCCGCTGATGGCCGGCGGCGGCATGTACGAAACCGGCGCCGGCGGTTCGGCGCCCAAGCACGTGCAGCAGCTGGTCGAAGAGAACTACCTGCGCTGGGATTCGCTGGGCGAGTTCCTGGCCCTGGCCGTCTCCCTGGAAGAAACCGGGATCAAGACCGACAACCTCAAGGCCAAGATCCTCGGCAAGACCCTGGACGAAGCCACCGGCAAACTGCTGGACAATAACAAGTCCCCGGCGCGCAAGGTCGGCGAGCTGGACAACCGTGGCAGCCACTTCTACCTGGCGCTGTACTGGGCCCAGGCCCTGGCCGCGCAGAACGAAGACGCCGAGCTGAAGGCACGCTTCGCCCCGCTGGCCAAGACCCTGACCGAGCAGGAAGCGACCATCGTCGCCGAACTGGCCGCTGTGCAGGGCAAACCTGTGGACATCGGTGGCTACTACCGCTCCAACCCCGAGCTGACCAGCCAGGTGATGCGCCCCAGCGCCACCTTCAACGCCGCTCTGGCCGCGCTGAACGCCTGATAAGGGCTCGGCAACACGGAGAACCCCGGCCATAGTGCCGGGGTTCTTTTTTTGCATAGAGATCACTGGAGAAGCAGAAATGGAGTGGCAGCCCCATATCACCGTGGCCACGATCATCGAGGACCAGGGCCGCTTCCTGTTCGTCGAGGAGTTCAAGGCTGGCCGCCTGGTGCTCAACCAGCCCGCCGGGCACCTGGAGGCCAACGAATCGCTGCGCCAGGCCGCGCTGCGCGAAACCCTCGAAGAAACCGGCTGGGAGGTGGCGCTGAGCGGCCTGCTCGGCATTTATCTCTATACCGCGCCGAGCAATGGCGTGACCTACCAACGGGTGTGCTTTATCGCCCACCCGCTGCGCCATGATCCGGCCCGCGCACTGGACAGCGACATCCACGGCATCGCCTGGTTGAGCCGCGACGAACTGGCCGCGCAACCCGAGCGCTGGCGCAGCGAACTGGTGCTGCGCTGCGTGGACGATTACCTGGCCGGCATCCGCGGGCCGCTGGAGCTGGTGCGCGATTGAAACAATAGCCCGCGTTCGGCGTACTGCTTCGCGAGTACGCCCTACACGTCGGGTGCAGGCTTTCTGGTAGACTCGCCAGTTTTTCAGGCTTCACTCGCAGACTCCCATGCAAGCACCTAGCACCCAACGCGTGATCGTCGGCATGTCCGGCGGCGTCGACTCGTCCGTTTCCGCCCTGCTGCTGCTGGAACAGGGTTATCAGGTCGAAGGCCTGTTCATGAAGAACTGGGACGAAGACGACGGCACCGAATACTGCACCGCCATGGACGACCTGGCCGACGCCCAGGCCGTGTGCGAGCGCATCGGCATCAAGCTGCACACCGCCAACTTCGCCGCGGAATACTGGGACAACGTGTTCGAGCACTTCCTGGCCGAATACCAGGCTGGGCGCACGCCGAACCCGGACATCCTGTGCAACCGCGAGATCAAGTTCAAAGCCTTCCTCGACTACGCCCTGTCGCTCGGCGCCGACCTGATCGCCACCGGCCACTACGTGCGCCGCCGCGACGTCGACGGCCGCACCGAGCTGCTCAAGGGCCTGGATCCGAACAAGGACCAGAGCTACTTCCTGCATGCCGTCGGCGGCGAGCAGATCGCCAAGACCCTGTTCCCGGTCGGCGAGCTGGAAAAGCCGCAGGTGCGCGCCATCGCCGAGAAATACGAGTTGGCCACGGCGAAGAAGAAGGATTCTACCGGCATCTGCTTTATCGGCGAGCGCCGCTTCAGCGATTTCCTCAAGCAGTACCTGCCGGCGCAGCCAGGTGATATCGAGACCACCGAGGGCCAGGTCATCGGCCGCCATCACGGCCTGATGTACCACACCATCGGTCAGCGCCAGGGCCTCGGTATCGGCGGGCTCAAGGACGCCGGCGACGATCCCTGGTACGTGCTGCGCAAGGACCTGACGCGCAACGTGCTGGTCGTCGGCCAGGGCAACGAACACCCCTGGCTGTTCTCCCGCGCCCTGCTCGCCTCGGATATCTACTGGGTCAACCCGGTGGACCTGAGCAGCCCGCGCCGCCTGAGCGCCAAGGTGCGCTACCGCCAGGGCGACCAGGCCTGCACCCTGGAGCAGACCGCAAGCGGCTACCGCGCGATCTTCGACGAGCCGCAGCGCGCCGTGACGCCCGGCCAGTCCGTGGTGTTCTACGACGGCGAGGTGTGCCTCGGCGGCGGCGTGATCGAGACCGCCGAGCCCTGGTACGAGGACGCCCGATGAACCCGACGCAGGAACAACTGGTCGCCCTCGGCGCCGTGTTCGAGGCCGCGGTGCTGGCCGACAAGATCGCCCGCACCGGCCAGGTCAGCGAGGCGTCGATGAGCTGCATGCTCGGCAGCCTGCTGGTGCGCGATCCGAAGAGTACGCTCGACGTCTACGGCGGCGACGACCTCAACCTGCGCGACGGTTATCGCGCGCTGGTCAGCTCGCTGGAGCGCAACCCCGCGGCGCTGCAGCGCGAGCCGCTGCGCTACGCCCTGGCCCTGCTCGGCCTGGAGCGCCAGCTGGACAAGCGCGGCGACATGCTGCAGGTGATGGGCAGCCGCCTGGATCAGATCCAGCAGCAGGTCGAGCACTTCGGCCTGGTCCACGACAACGTCATCGCCGCCTGCGGCGGGCTGTACCAGGACACCATCAGCACCTTCCGCCAGCGCATCCAGGTGCACGGCGACATGCGTTTTCTGCAGCAGCCGAGCAACGCGGCGAAGATCCGCGCCCTGCTGCTCGCCGGCATCCGCTCGGCGCGGCTGTGGCGCCAGCTCGGCGGTCACCGCTGGCAGCTGGTGTTCAGCCGCGGCAAGCTGCTCAAGGAACTCTACCAACTGATGCGCAGCTGACCGCCATGGGCGCCCCGAGCCGCAGCGTCAAGCCGCTGCAGGGCGCCCTGCTGCTGGCCCTGTCCGCTCTGCTGTTCGCCCTTACCGGCGTCGGCATCCGGGAAATCTCGGCCAGCGTAAACAACGAGTCGGTGGTGTTCTTCCGCAACCTGGTCGGCGTGCTGTTCTTCCTGCCGCTGCTGCTGGTGCGCGGGGTACGCCCGCTGCGCACGACACGGCTGAAATCGCACCTGTGGCGCACCACCTACGGCCTGGCGGCGATGTACTGCTTCTTCTACGCCATCGCCCACCTGCCGCTGGCCGACGCCATGCTGTTCACCTACTCGGCGCCGGTGTTCACCCCGCTGATCGCCCACTTCTGGCTCAAGGAGCCGCTGACCCGGCGCATGCTGCTCACCAGCCTGATTGGCCTGTTCGGCGTGCTGCTGGTGGCCAAGCCCAGCGCCGCGCTGTTCGAGGGCCCGGCGCTGATCGGCCTGGCCGCCAGCCTGCTGGCCGCCTTCGCCTTCGTCTCCATCCGCGAGATGAGCGACAGCGAGCCGGCGACGCGCATCGTCTTCTACTTCTCGCTGTTCAGTGCCCTGTTCTCCGCCATTCCGCTGAGTTGGAGCTGGCAGCCGCTCGCAGCCAACCAGCTCGGCTGGCTGCTGGGCATCGGCCTGCTGGCCACCGCCAGCCAGATCATCATGTCGCGCGCCTACGGCCTGGCGCCGCCGGGGCTGATCGGCCCGATCGCCTACCTGGCCATAGTCTTCGCCGGGCTGATCGCCTGGCTGCTGTGGGGCGAGATGCCCGATCGCCTGTCGCTGCTCGGCGCCGCACTGATCTTCGCCGCCAGCCTACTGTCGGTCGCCCGGCGCAACGCATAGGCGGTCAGCCGGACGTTTTCATGTATGATATGCGCCCTTTTCGTCAGAGGCCGTCCAGGCGCCTGAGCTAGAGCCCGCTTCATCGGAGCAGGCACGATGCGCAGCAAGCCGGATGGCTTTTCAGCCCGACAGCTCGAGAACGCCCATATGCAGCTTTCCTCGCTCACCGCGGTTTCCCCCGTCGACGGCCGCTACGCCGGCAAAACCAGCGCCCTGCGCCCCATCTTCAGCGAATACGGCCTGATCCGTAGCCGTGTGCTGGTCGAAGTGCGCTGGCTGCAGCGCCTGGCCGCCCACGAGGGCATCGCCGAAGTCGCGCCCTTCTCCGCCGAAGCCAACGCCCTGCTCAACCAGCTGGCGGAGAACTTCGCCGTCGAGCACGCCGAGCGCGTCAAGGAAATCGAGCGCACTACCAACCACGACGTCAAGGCGGTGGAATACCTGCTCAAGGAGCAGGCCGCCAAGCTGCCGGAACTGGACAAGGTCAGCGAGTTCATTCACTTCGCCTGCACCAGCGAGGACATCAACAACCTGTCCCACGCCCTGATGCTGCGCGAAGGCCGCGACACCGTGCTGCTGCCGCTGATGCAGCAGCTGGCCGACGCCATCCGTGAACTGGCGGTGAAGTTCGCCGAGGTGCCGATGCTGTCGCGCACCCACGGCCAGCCGGCCTCGCCGACCACCCTGGGCAAGGAACTGGCCAACGTGGTCTACCGCCTGGAGCGGCAGATCGCCCAGGTCGCTGCGGTGCCGCTGCTGGGCAAGATCAACGGCGCCGTGGGCAACTACAACGCCCACCTGTCCGCTTACCCGGCCATCGACTGGGAAGCCAACGCCCGCCAGTTCATCGAAGGCGACCTGGGCCTGACCTTCAACCCCTACACCACCCAGATCGAGCCGCACGACTACATCGCCGAGCTGTTCGACGCCATCGCCCGTTTCAACACCATCCTCATCGACTTCGACCGCGACGTCTGGGGCTACATCTCCCTCGGTTACTTCAAGCAGAAGACCGTGGCCGGCGAGATCGGCTCCTCGACCATGCCGCACAAGGTCAACCCGATCGACTTCGAAAATTCCGAAGGCAACCTCGGCATCGCCAACGCGATCTTCCAGCACCTGGCCAGCAAGCTGCCGATCTCCCGCTGGCAGCGCGACCTGACCGACTCCACCGTGCTGCGCAACCTCGGTGTCGGCTTCGCCCACAGCGTGATCGCCTACGAAGCCAGCCTCAAGGGAATCAGCAAGTTGGAGCTCAATGCTCAGCGTATTGCTGAAGATCTGGACGCCTGCTGGGAAGTGCTCGCCGAGCCGATCCAGACCGTCATGCGCCGCTACGCCATCGAGAACCCCTACGAGAAGCTCAAGGAGCTGACCCGCGGCAAGGGCATCAGCCCCGAGGCGCTGCTGGCCTTTATCGACGGCCTGGACATGCCGGCCGAGGCCAAGGCCGAGCTCAAGCAACTCACCCCGGCCCGCTACATCGGCAACGCGGTGGCCCAGGCCCAGCGCATCTGATCCGTACCAGCCTCGAGGACGCCCGGCTGAGCCGGGCGTTTTTGTTTTAAGGTTTTTTTCTATTTCAAGGGCTTACTGATGAATCCTGATACTCCGCTGCAACTGCTGGGTGGCCTCACAGCCCGTGAATTCCTGCGCGACTACTGGCAGAAGAAACCGCTGCTGGTGCGCCAGGCCGTGCCCGGCTTCGAAAGCCCGATCAGCCCGGACGAGCTGGCCGGCCTGGCCCTGGAGGAAGAAGTCGAGTCGCGCCTGGTCATCGAGCACGGCGAACGCCCCTGGGAACTGCAACGCGGCCCCTTCGCCGAGGACAGCTTCCAGAACCTGCCCGAGCGCGATTGGACCCTACTGGTGCAGGCGGTCGACCAGTTCGTCCCGGAAGTGGCCGAACTGCTGGAGGACTTCAAGTTCCTGCCCAAGTGGCGCATCGACGACCTGATGATCAGCTTCGCCGCGCCCGGCGGCGGCGTCGGCCCGCATTTCGACAACTACGACGTTTTCCTGCTGCAGGGTTACGGTCATCGCCGCTGGCAGATCGGCCAGATGTGCGACTCCGAAAGCCCGCTGCTGCCCCACGCCGATCTGAAGATCCTGGCCGAATTCGAACCAACCGATGAATGGGTGCTGGCACCCGGCGACATGCTCTACCTGCCGCCGCGCCTCGCCCACTGTGGCACCGCTGAGGATGATTGCATGACTTATTCCGTGGGTTTCCGCGCGCCGAGCGCCGCCGAAGTCCTGACCCATTTCACCGATTTTCTCGGCCAGTTCCTCCCCGAGGAGGAGCGTTACAGCGACGCCGATATCCAGCCGAGCGAGGATCCCAACCAGATCCAGCGCGACGCCCTGGAGCGCCTGAAGGCCCTGCTCAACGAGCACATGAGCGACGAACGCCTGCTGATGACCTGGTTCGGCCAGTTCATGACCGAGCCCAAGTATCCGGAGCTGGTCGCCGGCATCGAGATCGACGAAGAAGAATTTCTCGGCAGCCTGGAAGACGGCGCCGTGATCATCCGCAACCCCAGCGCGCGCATGGCCTGGTCGGAAGTCGGCGAGGATCTGGTGCTGTTCGCCAGCGGCCAGAGCCGCCTGGTGTCGGCGCGCCTGCGCGAGTTGCTCAAGCTGATCTGCAGCGCCGATGCGTTACATATCGATAACCTTGGCGCCTGGCTGGCCGATGACGAGGGGCGTACCCTGCTCTGGGAACTGGTCAAGCAAGGTAGTCTGGGGTTCGCCGATGAGTGAGATCCGAGTTCGCGTCGCGGACTGGCACAAGGACAACGCCGAGCTGCGGCGTATCCGCGAAAGCGTGTTCGTCGCCGAACAGGCGGTGCCGCCGGAGCTGGAATGGGACGCCGAAGACGCCGAAGCGGTGCATTTTCTCGCCGAGGAAGGCGACTACGCCGTGGGCACCGCGCGCCTGCTGCCGGACGGCCATATCGGCCGCGTCTCGGTACTCAAGGACTGGCGCGGCCTCAAGGTCGGCGAAGCGCTGATGCAGGCGGTGATCGCGGAAGCGGAAAAACGCGGCCTGGATCGGCAAATGCTCAGCGCCCAGGTGCACGCCACGCCGTTCTATGAAAGGCTAGGCTTCGAGATAGTCAGCGGCGAGTACCTCGACGCCGGCATCCCGCACGTGGACATGGTGCGCACCCGCCAGTAGAGGCCGCAATGGACGACCAAGACGCCCCGCTCGAGACGAGCGATACCCCGCAGCCGGCCGAGCTCGCGGCTATCGAGTTCGAATCGCCGGGGCGTTTTGCCGTGCACAACCCCGAGCCGGCGACAGCGGACGCCCCGCAATGGGAGCCGGCGCCCTTCGTCCTCGGCGCTCACGAGCGCCTGGAGCGCTTCAGCCAGCCACAGCAGGCGCGTGCCCATGTGCTGGCGCTGATCCAGCAGGCGCAGCGCAGCCTGTGCCTGTACAGCGACGACCTGGAACCCTGGCTCTACCATCACGGCAGCGTGCAGCAGGCCTGCACCCGCTTCCTTCTGGCCAGTCCGCGCGCGCGCCTGCGCATCCTCGTGCGCGACCCGACCCGCGCGGTCAAGGAGGGGCATCGCCTGCTCGGCCTGTCGCGGCGCTTGTCCTCCAACCTGCATATCCGCAAACTCAACCCGGATTATCCCAGTGAAGAACTGGCCTACCTGATCGCCGACGACCAGGGCCTACTGCTGCGCCCCGAACTCGGCCAGCAGGCCGGCTACGCCCTGTACCGCGACCCGGCGCGGGTGCGCCAGCGCCAGGCGCAGTTCGACCAGGCCTGGGATACCAGCATCAGCGATCCCGATCTGCGGAGTTTCCTGCTATGACCCTGCGTGCCCTGCTCGCCGCCCTGCTTCTCGGCCTGTGCCTGCCGCTGCAGGCGGCCACCGAGGTGATCCCGCTCAATTACCGCACCGCCGACGAGGTGATCGGCGTGGTGCAGTCGGTGCTGGGCAACGAGGGCCGGGTCAGCCCCTACGGCAACCAGCTGATCGTCAACGCCTCACCGGCCAAGATCGACGAGGTGCGCCAGTTGCTGGAGCAGCTCGACACCCGCCCGCGACGCCTGCTGATCAGCGTGGAGAGCAGCGACAGCAACTACCAGAGCGACCGCGGCTACCGGGTCGACGGCAGCCTCAGCGCCGGCGACGCCGAGGTGCAGGTCGGCCGCGGCGAAGTGGGTGGCCGCGACCAGGTGCGCATCATCCGCCGCAGCACCGACAGCCGCGGCGGCGGCACCCAGCAGGTGCAAGCCACCGAGGGCTATCCGGCGCTGATCCAGGTCGGCCAGAGCGTGCCGCTGACCACCACCAGCACCGGCCCCTACGGCCAGGTCTACCAGGACACCCAGTACCGCGATGTGACCCGCGGCTTCTATGTCACCGCCACCCTCTCCGGCGAGCTGGTGCACGTCAGCATCAGCAGCCAGCGCGACCGCCTCAACGCCCACCGTCCCGGCGTGATAGACGTGCAGAGCACCGACACCCGGGTCAGCGGCCGCCTCGGCGAATGGATCACCCTCGGCGGGGTCAACGAGGACACCGCCTCCAGCAGCCGCGACATCCTCCAGCGACGCACCACCCAGGGCCGCGAAGACATGACCCTGCGCCTGAAGGTCGAAGCCCTCGACTGACCCCGACCAAAGTCGCAGCCCCTCGCCGCTTTCGACCAATGGACAGCCCCCGCAATCCCGCGCAACGCTGGAAACGCCCGCACCAGAGGGTTTCCACCATGACCAGCCGGTCGTCTTGAGAATATGTAGTAGTCAAAAAAAACCACTACAAAACGTTTGACGAAGCTTTTGCCGAGAGGCATGATGGCCTCGCTCCCGCTAGCCAGGGGTCCTGAAAAGGATCTCCAGATCGCCAACGAAGCACTTCGTAGCGGTCCGTGTCCCAACAGCCCACAAGGCCGTACGACGAGGTTGCGACTGGAACGAAGTTGTCCTGAGGGACGGGGAAGCGTTTAGCGTCAGACAGATCGACAGCCCGGCAGGTGCCCAAGGTTTCCACGAGCCGACCGGCCCACGCCAAGCGCCCGAACTGTTCGCCACATCCCCCCTCCTCGCGGTCAATCCTCGCCCCAGCCGTTTTCTCGCCGTCAAAGTGGAAGCCTCCCGCAGCCGCTGCATCCGTGCACGCATTGAGTGGGTAGTCGGTGCTCAACCAACACATTTTTTGAAGGATTGACCATGTCCGCATATCAAAACGACATCAAGGCTGTAGCCGCTCTGAAAGAGAAGTTCGGCAGCAGCTGGAGCGCTATCAACCCCGAGTCCGTCGCCCGTATGCGCGCTCAGAACCGTTTCAAGACCGGTCTGGAAATCGCTCAGTACACCGCTGACATCATGCGCAAGGACATGGAAGAGTACGACGCCGACTCCTCCGTCTACACCCAGTCGCTGGGCTGCTGGCACGGCTTCATCGGTCAGCAGAAGCTGATCTCGATCAAGAAGCACCTGAAGACCACCAACAAGCGCTACCTCTACCTGTCCGGCTGGATGGTCGCGGCCCTGCGCTCCGACTTCGGCCCGCTGCCGGACCAGTCGATGCACGAGAAGACCGCCGTCTCCGACCTGATCGAAGAGCTGTACACCTTCCTGCGTCAGGCCGACAGCCGCGAGCTGGACCTGCTGTTCACCGCCCTGGACGCCGCTCGTGACGCTGGCGACCACGCCAAGGCGGCCGAGATCCAGAAGCAGATCGACAACTACGAAACCCACATCGTGCCGATCATCGCCGACATCGACGCTGGCTTCGGTAACCCGGAAGCCACCTACCTGCTGGCCAAGCGCATGATCGAAGCCGGTGCCTGCTGCATCCAAATCGAGAACCAGGTTTCCGACGAGAAGCAGTGCGGCCACCAGGACGGCAAAGTGACCGTTCCGCACGCCGACTTCCTCGCCAAGATCGCTGCCGTTCGCTACGCCTTCCTCGAGCTGGGCATCGACAACGGCGTGATCGTTGCGCGTACCGACTCCCTGGGCGCCGGCCTGACCAAGCAGATCGCCGTGACCAAAGAGCCGGGCGACCTGGGCGACCTGTACAACAGCTTCCTCGATTGCGAAGAAGTGTCCGCTGCCGAGCTGGGCAACGGCGACGTGGTGATCAACCGCGGTGGCAAGCTGCTGCGTCCGAAGCGCCTGCCGTCCAACCTGTTCCAGTTCCGTGCCGGCACCGGCGAAGACCGCTGCGTCCTGGACTGCATCACCAGCCTGCAGAACGGCGCCGACCTGCTGTGGATCGAAACCGAGAAGCCGCACGTTGGCCAGATCAAGGCCATGGTTGACCGCATCCGTGAAGTCATCCCGAACGCCAAGCTGGTGTACAACAACAGCCCGTCCTTCAACTGGACCCTGAACTTCCGTCAGCAGGTGTTCGACGCCATGGTTGCCGAAGGCAAGGACGTTTCCGCCTACGACCGCGCCAAGCTGATGAGCGTCGAGTACGACGAAACCGAACTGGCCCAGATCGCCGACGAGAAGATTCGCACCTTCCAGCGCGACGGTTCGGCCCACGCCGGCATCTTCCACCACCTGATCACCCTGCCGACCTACCACACCGCCGCGCTGTCCACCGACAACCTGGCCAAGGGCTACTTCGCCGACCAGGGCATGCTGGCCTACGTCAAGGGCGTACAGCGTCAGGAACTGCGCCAGGGCATCGCCTGCGTCAAGCACCAGAACATGGCTGGCTCCGACATCGGCGACAACCACAAGGAGTACTTCGCTGGCGAAGCTGCTCTGAAGGCGAGCGGTAAAGACAACACCATGAACCAGTTCCACTAAGAACGGTTTCCCCGCTGCGGGCCACGCACCCGCAGCGTCTCGTTTGCCTAATCCGCCCCGGCCTTGCCGGGGCTTTTTTTATGCCTGAGTCGCGGGCCGCCGGGGTCGTGCGCAGCGCTGCCGCTGGCAACGACTGGTGCGCACGACGCCCCCTACGGCCCGTCCTCTGGGCAGATTTGTGCAGCAGCGCACAGCCGCTGTCACTTTCCCGTCGTCTTGCTTGGTTAGCGTCATGGCTCCGTCGATCCGCCTCAGGAGCCCCCCATGCGCAATGAACACGAGCAAGACGTGCTATTCGGCAACGGCGACGAGCCGCTCAGCAACGCCTCCGCCAATCCCCATATCAACGAGTTGATCGAAGCCGGCCTGAGCCGGCGCCAGGTGGTCGCCGGCGGCGCCGCACTCGGCGTCATGGGTTTTCTCGGCGTGGCCCTGCCCGGCAGCGCCGAGGCCGCCGGCAACCCGCTCAAGGAGCTGCTCGAGCGCCTGGACAAGCGTGGCAGGCGCCTGCCGTTCAGCCCGGTGGCGGTGACCCGCGCCGACACCATCAGCGTGCCGCCCGGCTACAAGGCCACGCCCTTCATTCCCTGGGGTACGCCGATCCGCGGCAGCTTTCCGGCCTTTCTCGACAACGCCGGCAACAGCGCCGCCGACCAGGCCGACCAGATCGGCATGCATCACGACGGCATGCACTTCTTCCCCATCGACGGCCAGCGCGGCGGCGGTCGCAACAGCGACCACGGTCTGCTGGTGCTCAACCACGAGTACATCGACGCGCCGCTGCTGCATCCCAACGGCCCGAGCCTGGTGAACGGCAAGCGCAGCAGCGCCGACGAGGTGCGCAAGGAAATCAACGCCCATGGCGCCTCGGTGGTGGAAGTGCGCCGTGTGCGCGGCCAATGGGAAGTGCTGCCCAGCGCCCGCAACCGCCGCATCACCGGCGCCACGCCGATGCAGATCGCCGGCCCGGCGCGCGGCCACGCCCTGCTCCGGACCCGCTACAGCCCCGACGGCACCGCCACCCGCGGCACCCTGAACAACTGCGCCAACGGCTTCACGCCCTGGGGCACCTACCTGACCTGCGAGGAGAACTGGGCCGGCTACTTCGCCAGTGGCGACGCCGAGCGCCCGCGTGAACTGACCCGCTACGGCGTCGGCAGCGCCAGCCGCTACGGCTGGGACCACCTGGCCGGCGACGAATTCCAGCGCTTCAACGCCACCCGCCTGGCCGCCGAGGCCACAGGCGACTACCGCAACGAGCCGAACCACTTCGGCTGGATCGTCGAGATCGACCCCTTCGCCCCGGAATCCACCCCGGTCAAGCGCACCGCGCTGGGCCGCTTCGCCCACGAGGGTCTAGTGTTCGCCCCGGTCAAACCGGGCCGGCCGGTGGTCTGCTATTCCGGCGACGACTCGCAGAACGAGTACATCTACAAGTTCGTCAGCCGCGGCAAGTACCTGCCGGGTCGCAGCGACGGCAGCCTGCTCGACGAGGGCACCCTCTACGTGGCGCGCTTCAAGGCCGACGGCAAGGGCGAATGGCTGGCGCTGGACCTCCAGGACAAGGCCTTCCAGGCCGCCTGCCAGGCCGCCGGGGTGAGCTTCGCCGACCAGGGCGAGGTGCTGATCAATACCCGCCTGGCTGCCGACATCGTCGGTGCCACCAAGATGGATCGCCCGGAATGGGGCGCGGTCAACCCGCACAACGGCGAGGTTTACTTCACCCTCACCAACAACAGCTCGCGCACCGTCGCCGATGCCGCCAACCCGCGTCCGGCCAACGCCTACGGCCATATCATCCGCTGGCGCGAACTGAGCCGCGACTACGCCGGCCGCGCGTTCGCCTGGAGCCTGTTCCTGCTGGCCGGCCCGGAAGGCGACAGCCTGGATGTCAACGGCAAGCCGCTGAGCGCCGACAACCGCCTGGCCAGCCCGGACGGCCTGTGGTTCGACGACGATGGCCGACTGTGGATCCAGACCGACATGAGCGGCAGCCAGCTGGCCAGCGGCCCGTTCGGCAACAACCAGATGCTGGTGGCCGACCCGCGTACCGGCGAGATGAAGCGCTTTTTGGTCGGCCCGGTGGGCTGCGAAGTCACCGGCATCGCCGCCACCCCGGACTTCCGCACCCTGTTCGTCAATATCCAGCACCCGGGTGAAGGCTCCACCCCCACCAACTTCCGCAGCACCTGGCCGGACGGCCCCGGCCGGCGCCCGCGCTCGGCCACCGTGATCGTCACCCGCGACGACGGCAAACCGCTGCTGTAAGCCCCCGGCGCCCTCTCATGCAACTGAGAGGGCGCCCTCCTTGCTCGCGCACGGGCAAAGCGCGGCGACAGCTTCTACGCTGTAAGCGCCATTCGACTCGCGCAAGGAGTGCCCATGCCCCGCGCCACCCTGCTGCTCGGCTGCTGTCTCGTTCTCGCCAGCGCCGCGCTGACCTGGTACTGGCAGCGTCCGCCCGCGCCGGCTCGACTCGACCCGGCTGCCGTGCCGCCTGCCCCGACCGCAGCCGCCCCCTCCAGCGCCGCGAGCGCCCAGTCGGTCAGCGCCGAACAGCTGCAATGGCTGGCGGCCCCAGAGGTTCGGGCACAACAGCAGCGTCTGGCCTTTCATAACCGCTACCGCGACTTTATCGCGCAGGCCGGGCAACTGGACGCTGCCGCCCGCGCCGCCGAAGCCCGAGCACTGGGCGAGCGCATCGACGCGCTGGAGCGCCAGGGCGAGCTGGCCCTGAGCGAGGCGCTGCTGCTGCAGGTGGCGCTGATCAAGGCGGACAGCCCGGACGAAGCCGAGCAGAAGGCCCGCGGCGAGGCGCTGGTGCGCCGCTACCAGGCCCTCAGCGCCGAGCGCGAGGCGCGTCTGGCGCAGCGCCGCGACCCGAACTTCGAACGCTACAAGGCCGAGGAGCGACGCATAGTCGAGGACGTGCTGGCCCTGCAGGACATCCCCGACGACCTCAGCCGCGATCAGTACCTGCGCCAGCGCCTGCAGGAAGCGCGCGAGCGCAGCTATCAGTAGTCCACGCCAAGGAGGCGTCATGCACTGTGGCCCTTAATCCCGCCCATCACTGCTCGTCGCCTGCCCTCTCAGCAGGCGGTAGACATGCAATGGACAATCGCATCAGCCAAAAGGACTAACGACATGCCACTCAACGCAAACATCATTCTCGCTGGCGACTTGGACAGGTACGTTCTTTCCGGGGACGACACTCACGCCATTAACGAGGTTTACAGCCGTATATCCAAGCAAGGCACAGACTTCCTAGGCGCGCTTGACTCAGATGCAAGTCTCGGCAGAGAAACCGGTTTGCGGCACTGGACCAGCAAAAGCTACAAGCGAACGATTTTCTTCCGGGCAGGCAACACGGGTGGAAATTGGACGATGACCGTTTATGGCCACGGCAAGCACTACGGGACGGGCAACAAGAAGTACAACCTGTTCACTTGGGAACATGGAAACAAACAAAAGGTGTACGGCTTTTAATCATTGGGAACAGCCGGCAGATAACGCCCGAGAACATCTGAAAGAGATCGCAGGCAGGATCGGCAATAACACCGATCCTGCCGCCAAAATCCGCGAATGCTCGAATATCACCTCAAGCGGCCACTACCGGGGCGCCATTCAGAGCAGCTGATCCAGCAGGTAGTACAGCAGGTTAAACGGCTTGCTGCGGTCGGCCATATCGCTGCTTTCCGAGGCGTCCAGCACCTGGCCGCGGCCGTCCAGCACGCTGCCGACGAAGTGATCCAGCTGCAGGTTCTGCTCCTGGATATCGGCGTTGGCGAACTCGATGATGCTGGTGCAGTGGCTTTCATTGACCCCGCGGTATTGCGGGAAGTAGCCGCCGACGTTGCCCAGGTTGGCCAGTTGGCCGCGCAGGCGCGCGGTGTCGGTGGCCCAGCGCTGCTTGATCAGCGCCTCCCTGGCGGCCTGGTTCGGCGCGTTGACGATCTCCGGGTAGAAGCGCTCGTAGGAGTAGGACGAATAGTTCAGGTCCTGCCCGAAATGGGTGTGACCCATGCGGTCGCCCGGCAGCTGGCTCGACAGCGCCGGATACAGGCTGCCCAGATCGCCGGGATTGAAGCCCGGCAGCAGCGCCTGCAGGTAATTCAGCGGCCCGCCGCTCTGATCGAGGCCCCAGGCCTGACGGATCAGGGTCTGCAGCGGATAGGACGGATAGCTCTGGTTGTCGCCGGCCAGGGCGCTGTACACCGGACCCGAATCGTTGATCAGGTAGCCGCGGTTCGGCGCCATGTCCTGGCGCAGGTTGGCGTAGTTGGTCAGGCTGCCGGCGCCGCCGGCGCTGCAGCCGGTGGCGAGCATCTGCGTCGGCCGCGGCAGGTTGTCCTTGAGCCAGCCGACCACCGCGCGCATGTTGCGCAGGCCGTTGTGATGCCACACCAGCGGCGGTTGCTGGCCCTGCGGGTCCTGGTACACCGCCACCTTGTCGCCGGAGTAGATATCGCCGGTGCAATAGGGCACGTAGACCATGTTCCAGTTCTGCGTCTTCACCCGCGTCCAGGGGTGCAGGCGTACGACGAAGGGGCTGACCAGGCTGGCGCCGGGATTGAGCAGCGACATGTAGTCGTCGGCGATGCCGTTGGGGTTGCGCGCGCCGCGGATGCCGCTCTGCCCGCTGCAGCTGGCATAGTCCCAGCAGGCGCCGCCGCCTTCGAGGTAGATGATGGTGTTGCGGGTATTCGGCACGCGGTTGACGAAGAACTTGTAGGGCGAGCCGTTGCCGCAGACCGCGCCGGTCTGCGGCGCCATCCGGATGGTCTGCCAGCCGTAGTAGTTGCCGGGCGTGAAACCGCTGTTGAAGTCGGCCGGATTGGCCAGCAGCGGATACAGGCCGGTGCGCTGCGCCGGCGTCACCGGATTGTCGGCCTTGGGCGGCGACACCAGGTTGCTCAGGGTCTGCCAGAAGTTGTAATCGCCCGGCTCGGCCTGGACCGGCGCGGCCAGGACGAGCAACAGGGCGGTGGGTAGCAGTCGCTGCAGGGACAGGGCAACGGGCATGGCGATTCCCTCATCTTGTCGTTTTGCTTGAGGGTCGGCATGCCGAGGCAGCGGCAACTACGCAGACCCCGTCGTCATTGGGTGCTGCTCGATCACCGTGGATCGTCGCCGGCTCGGCGATTCATGCACGCTAGTCCAAGAAAGTCGTCGACGACAAAGACCAGACATATCGATTCGAGATAATTACGTAAATTTTAATTATTCATCGCTATTTGAATCGCCGACGAAGTGCAACTAAGGCCCGCACGTCAGTTGCAACTTATTCTCATCGAATTCGTTTCAAGCAATTGTCAGCGGCGTCCTGAAAGCCCCGCCAATTCTGGCCCCTGGACCAAATTAAAATTTATACCGGCGCAACTGGATAACTGCGCCTAGCATTTAAATCACTTGGGTGCGCCAAGTTGGTTCGCCGCCACGGGTCTGCCGGGCCCTGCACGCACAGCCTCGGCGCAGGCGACAGCCCGCAGCGCGAAGGCAGCGCGACAACCCGGCGCACGGCAGCGATATTCAGCTACGGGGGTAAGGCATGAGCGAAGCGTTCGCCCAGCACTGGGCGCTGGCGGTGTTCCTCCTCGCGGTGGGCGGCCTGTGCGCCTTCATGCTCGGCGTATCCAGCCTGCTCGGCGGCAAGGCCTGGGGGCGCAGCAAGGAGGAACCCTTCGAGTCCGGCATCGTGCCCACCGGCAGCGCGCGGCTGCGCTTCTCCGCCAAGTTCTACCTGGTGGCCATGCTCTTCGTGATCTTCGACGTCGAGGCGCTGTTCCTCTTCGCCTGGGCCATCGCCGTGCGCGAAAGCGGTTGGGCCGGGCTGATCGAGGCCGCCGTGTTCATCCTCATCCTACTCGCCGGGCTGCTCTACCTGTGGCGCGTCGGCGCCCTGGACTGGGCCCCCGAGGCACGCCGCCGGCGCCTCGGCGCACGCAAACCCTGAGGTCATCGCGATGCAATACAAGCTCACCCGCATCGATCCCGACGCCCCCGGCAGCCGCTACCCCATGGGCGAGCGCGAGCTGGTCGACGACCCGCTGGCCGGCCAAGTGCACCGCAACGTCTTCATGGGCCGCCTCGAGCAGGTGCTGCACCAGACGGTCAACTGGGGCCGCAAGAACTCGCTGTGGCCTTACAACTTCGGCCTGTCGTGCTGCTACGTGGAGATGACCACCGCCTTCACCGCGCCGCACGACATCGCCCGCTTCGGTGCCGAGGTGATCCGCGCCTCGCCGCGCCAGGCCGATTTCATGGTGGTGGCCGGCACCTGCTTCATCAAGATGGCGCCGATCATCCAGCGTCTGTACGAACAGATGCTCGAACCCAAGTGGGTGATCTCCATGGGCTCGTGCGCCAATTCCGGCGGCATGTACGACATCTACTCGGTGGTCCAGGGCGTCGACAAGTTCCTCCCGGTGGACGTCTACGTGCCGGGTTGCCCGCCGCGCCCGGAGGCCTTCCTGCAGGGTCTGATGCTGCTGCAGCAGTCCATCGGCGAGGAACGCCGGCCGCTGTCCTGGGTGGTCGGCGATCAGGGCGTGTACCGCGCCGAGATGCCCTCGCAGCGCGAGAAAAATCGCGCCGAGCGTATCCAGGTCACCCAGTTGCGCAGCCCGGACGAGATCTGATGAGCACCAGCAGCGCCCGCCTCGCCCCCTCGCCCGCTGGCCACGACGACGTGGTCGCCGAGTTGCAGGCGCTGTTCGGCGCCGACGCCTTCGTGGTGCAGGCGACCCGCACCGGCATGCCGGTGCTCTGGCTCGGCCGCGAACGCCTGCCGGCGGTGCTGCGCGCGCTGCGCCAGCTGCCGCGCCCCTACCTGATGCTGTACGACCTGCACGCCATGGACGAGCGCCTGCGCACCAAGCGCGAAGGCCTGCCGGCGGCAGACTTCAGCGTGTTCTACCACCTGCTGTCGATCGAGCGAAACAGCGATGTACTGCTCAAGGTCGCCCTCGCCGAAGATGACCTCAGCCTGCCCAGCGCCACCGCCATCTGGCCCAACGCCAACTGGTACGAGCGCGAGGTATGGGACATGTTCGGCATCCGCTTCGACGGCCACCCGCACCTGACCCGCCTGTTGATGCCACCGACCTGGCAGGGCCACCCGCTGCGCAAGGACTACCCGGCGCGCGCCACCGAGTTCGACCCCTTCAGCCTGGATGCGGCCAAGCAGGACCTGGAACAGGAGGCGCTGCGCTTCAACCCCGAGGACTGGGGCATGCAGCGTCACGGCGCCCACGAGGACTTCATGTTCCTCAACCTCGGCCCCAACCATCCCTCGGCCCACGGCGCCTTCCGCATCATCCTGCAACTGGACGGCGAGGAGATCGTCGACTGCGTGCCGGAGATCGGCTACCACCACCGCGGCGCCGAGAAGATGGCCGAGCGGCAAAGCTGGCACAGCTTCATCCCCTATACGGATCGGATCGATTACCTCGGCGGGGTGATGAACAACCTGCCCTACGTGCTGGCGGTGGAGAAGCTGGCCGGCATCCGCGTGCCGGAGCGGGTCGAGGTGATCCGCGTGATGCTCGCCGAGTTCTTCCGCATCAACAGTCACCTGCTGTTTCTCGGCACCTACATCCAGGACGTCGGCGCCATGACCCCGGTGTTCTTCACCTTCAGCGACCGCCAGCGCGCCTACCAGGTGATCGAGGCCATCACCGGTTTCCGCATGCACCCGGCCTGGTACCGCATCGGCGGCGTCGCCCACGACCTGCCGCGCGGCTGGGACAAGCTGGTGCGCGAGTTCGTCGACTGGCTGCCCAAACGCCTGGACGAGTACCAGAAGGCCGCGCTGGACAACAGCATCCTGCGCGGACGCACCGTCGGCGTGGCCGCCTACAACACTCGCCAGGCCCTGGACTGGGGCGTCACCGGCTCGGGCCTGCGCGCCACCGGACTGGACTTCGACCTGCGCAAGGCGCGCCCCTACTCCGGCTACGAGCGCTTCGACTTCGAGGTGCCGCTGACCGCCAACGGCGACGCCTACGACCGCTGCATCATCCGCGTCGAGGAGATGCGCCAGAGCCTGCGCATCATCGAGCAGTGCCTGCACAACATGCCCGCCGGCCCCTACAAGGCCGACCACCCGCTGACCACGCCGCCGCCCAAGGAGCGCACGCTGCAGCATATCGAGACGCTGATCACCCACTTCCTCCAGGTGTCATGGGGCCCGGTGATGCCCGCCGGCGAGAGCCTGCAGATGATCGAGGCAACCAAGGGCATCAACAGCTATTACTTAACCAGCGACGGCAGCACCATGAGCTACCGCACGCGCATCCGCACCCCGAGCTTCGCCCATCTGCAGCAGATACCGGCGGTGATCAGGGGCAGCCTGGTGGCGGACCTGATCGCCTACCTGGGCAGTATCGATTTCGTCATGGCCGACGTGGACCGTTGAACATGGGCACGAACCTGATACAGACCGACCGCTTCGCCTTGAGCGCCGCCGAGCAGGCGGCCATCGAGCACGAACGCGGGCACTACGAAGACCCGCGCGCGGCCTCGATCGAGGCGCTGAAGATCGTCCAGCAGCAGCGCGGCTGGGTGCCGGACGGCGCCATCGCCGCCATCGGCGAGCTGCTCGGCATTCCCGCCAGCGACGTCGAGGGCGTCGCCACCTTCTACAGCCAGATCTTCCGCCAGCCGGTCGGCCGCCACCTGATCCGCGTGTGCGACAGCATGACCTGCTACGTCGCCGGCCACGAAGCGCTGCTGGCCCATCTGGCCCGGCGCCACGGCCTGAGGCCAGGCCAGACCACAGGCGACGGCCGCTTCACCCTGCTGCCGGTGTGCTGCCTGGGCAACTGCGACAAGGCGCCGGCGCTGATGATCGACGAGCAGACCTTCGGCGAGGTCGCGGTGGAGCGCCTCGATGCCCTGCTGGAGGCCTTTGAATGAGCCGCCTGCCCTCCTTCGCCCCGGCCAACCAGGTCGTGCGCCCGGCCGAGACCCATCCGCTGACCTGGCGCCTGCGCGACGACGGCGAGCCGGTTTGGCTGGAGGAATACCGCGCCAAGGGCGGCTATGGGGCGGCCCGCCGCGCGCTGCTGGAGCTGGCCCCGGCGGACATCGTCCAGCAGGTCAAGGATTCCGGACTCAAGGGCCGCGGCGGCGCCGGTTTTCCCACCGGGGTGAAATGGGGGCTGATGCCGGCCGACGAGGCGCTGAAGGTGCGCTACCTGCTGTGCAACGCCGACGAGATGGAGCCCAACACCTGGAAGGACCGCCTGCTGATGGAGCAGCTGCCGCACCTGCTGGTCGAAGGCATGCTGATCGCCGCGCGCGCGCTCAAGGCCGGGCGCGGCTACATCTTCCTGCGCGGCGAATACGTCGAGTGCGCCCAGCACCTGCGCCGCGCCATCGCCGAGGCGCAAGCCGCCGGCCTGCTCGGGCGCAATATCCAGGGCAGCGGCTTCGACCTCGAACTCTTCGTGCATACCGGCGCCGGGCGCTACATCTGCGGCGAGGAAACCGCGCTGATCAACTCGCTGGAGGGCCGCCGCGCCAACCCGCGGGCCAAGCCGCCGTTCCCCGCCACCGTGGGCGTGTGGGGCAAGCCGACCTGCGTCAACAACGTCGAGACCCTGTGCAACGTGCCGGCGATCATCGAGCACGGTGTCGACTGGTACCGCGCCCTGGCCCGCCCCGGCAGCGAGGACATGGGCAGCAAGCTGTTCGGCTTCTCCGGCAAGGTCAAGCGTCCCGGCCTGTGGGAGCTGCCGTTCGGCATCGAGGCGCGCGAGCTGTTCGAGGAGCACGCCGGCGGCATGCGCCCGGGTCATCGCCTCAAGTGCTGGCAGCCGGGCGGCGCCGGCACCGGTTTCCTCCTGCCCGAGCACCTGGATGCGCCGCTGCATAGCGCCGGCATCGCCAGGTACGGCACGCGCCTGGGCACCGGCCTGGCGCTGGCGGTGGACGACTCGGTGAGCATGGTCGGCCTGCTACGCAACATGGAGGAATTCTTCGCCCGCGAGTCCTGCGGCTTCTGCACCCCCTGCCGCGACGGCCTGCCGTGGAGCGTCAAGCTGTTGCGCGCGCTGGAACGCGGCGAAGGCCAGCCGGGCGATATCGAGACGCTGGAGCAGCTGTGCCGCTTCCTCGGTCCGGGCAAGACCTTCTGCGCCCATGCCCCCGGGGCGGTGGAGCCGCTTGCCAGCGCCCTCCAGTATTTTCGCGACGAGTTCGAGGCGGGGATGGCGCAGCGCACACGGATGCAGGCGGAAGGCGTGGGCTAGACGAATCGACTCGCGGCGCGAACCGCTTCTACGGCAAGGCAGACGACGAGGCAGCAGCAGATGGCCACCATCCATATAGACGGCAAGGCATACGAGGTCGACGGGGCGGACAACCTGCTCCAGGCCTGCCTGTCGCTCGGCCTGGACATCCCCTACTTCTGCTGGCACCCGGCGCTCGGCAGCGTCGGCGCCTGCCGCCAGTGCGCGGTCAAGCAGTTCAACGACGAGAACGACCAGCGCGGCCGCCTGGTGATGGCCTGCATGACCCCGGCCGGCAGCGCGCCATGGATATCCATCGAAGACGAAGAAGCGCGCCAGTTCCGCGAGAGCGTGGTCGAGTGGCTGATGACCAACCACCCGCACGACTGCCCGGTGTGCGAGGAAGGTGGCCACTGCCACCTGCAGGACATGACCGTGATGACCGGCCACAGCCAGCGGCGCTACCGCTTCAGCAAACGCACCCACCTCAACCAGGACCTGGGCCCCTGCATCGGCCACGAGATGAACCGCTGCATCGTCTGCTACCGCTGCGTGCGCTACTACAAGGATTACGCCGGCGGCAGCGACCTGGGCGTGTACGGCGCCCACGCCAACCTCTACTTCGGCCGCGTCGAGGACGGCACCCTGGAGAGCGAGTTCTCCGGCAACCTCACCGAGGTCTGCCCGACCGGGGTATTCACCGACAAGACCCACTCGGCGCGCTACAACCGCAAATGGGACATGCAGTTCGCCCCGAGCATCTGCCACGGCTGCTCGCTGGGCTGCAACATCAGCCCCGGCGAGCGTTACGGCGAGATCCGCCGCATCGAGAACCGCTACCACGGCGCGATCAACCACTACTTCCTCTGCGACCGCGGCCGCTTCGGCTACGGCCACGTCAACCGCGCCGACCGCCCACGGCGGCCGCAGCTGGCCGACGGCACGCAGCTCGACCTGGACGCCGGACTGGACCGCGCCGCGGCGCTGCTGGCCGGCAAACGGGTGATCGGCATCGGCTCGCCGCGCGCCAGCCTGGAGAGCAACTTCGCTCTGCGCCAGCTGGTCGGTGCGGATCACTTCTACAGCGGCATCGCCGCCGGCGAGCTGCACTGCCTGCACCTGGCCGTGCAGCTGCTGCAGCACGGCCCGCTGCCCAGCGCCAGCCTGCGCGAGATGGAAGGCTGCGACGCCGCCCTGGTGCTCGGCGAAGACCTGACCCAGAGCGCCGCGCGCATGGCCCTGGCGCTGCGCCAGATGGTCAAGGGCAAGGCCGTGCAGCTGGCCGCGTCGCTGCAGGTGCAGCCCTGGCTCGACGCCGCGGTCAAGACCATCGGCCAGCAGGAGCGCTATCCGCTGCACAGCGCCACGCCGGACGCCACCCGCCTCGACGACGTGGCCCTGCCCTGGCACGGCGCGCCGGCCGATATCGCCCGCCTCGGCTTCGCCGTGGCCCACGCCCTGGATGCCGAGGCGCCGGCGGTGCCCGAACTGGACGAAGCCACTCGCCGCCATGCCGAGCGCATCGCCGCCGACCTGCTGGCCGCCGAACGGCCGCTGCTGATCGCCGGCACCTCGCTGGGCCAGCCGGCGCTGCTGCAGGCCGCCGCCAGCATCGCCAAGGCCCTGCACGAACACGGCAAGCACGCGCGCATCGGCCTGGTGCTGGGCGAGGCCAACAGCCTGGGCCTGGCCCTGCTCGGCGGCGACTCGGCCGACGCCGCCCTGCACGCGCTGATCGACGGCAAGGCCGAGGCCGCCGTGGTGCTGGAGAACGACCTGTACCGCCGCGCCAACCATGCCGTGGTCGAGGCCGCGCTGCAGGCGGCCGGCAGCCTGCTGGTGCTCGATCACCAGCACGGCGCCACCGCCGCCTGCGCCGACCTGCTGCTGCCGGCCGCCAGCTTCGCCGAGGGCGACGGCACCCTGGTCAACCAGGAGGGCCGCGCCCAGCGCTTCTTCCAGGTGTTCGAGCCGAGCTACTACGACCCCGACTGCCTGATCCGCGAGGGCTGGCGCTGGCTGCACGCCCTGCACTGCACCCGCGACGGCCGCGCGGTGGACTGGACCCAGCTGGATCAGGTCACCGCCGCCTGCGCCGAGGCGATTCCGGCACTGGCCGGCATAGTCGAGGCGGCGCCGTCGGCGGCGTTTCGCATCAAGGGCCTGAAGCTGGCGCGCGAGCCGCACCGCTACAGCGGCCGCACCGCCATGCGCGCCAACCAGAGCGTGCACGAGCCGCGCGCGCCGCAGGACATCGACAGCGCCTTCGCCTTCTCCATGGAGGGCTACGCCGGCAGCACCGAGCCGCGCCAGCAGGTGGCCTTCGCCTGGGCGCCGGGGTGGAACTCGCCGCAGGCCTGGAACAAGTTCCAGGACGAAGTGGGCGGCCACCTGCGCGCCGGCGACCCCGGCGTGCGCCTGCTGGAACCTTCCGGTGCGCGCCTGGACTGGTGCCACGACATTCCGCCGGCCTTCGTCGCCGAACCCGGCTGCTGGCGGCTGGTGGCGCGTCAGCAGCTGTTCGGCAGCGAGGAAACCAGCGCCCTGGCCGCGCCGATCCAGGCGCGCATGGCGCCGCCCTGCGCCACCCTGGCGCGCGCCGACGGCCAGCGCCTGGGCCTGAGCGAGGGCGCACGGGTGCGCCTGCAGATCGCCGGCGAGTCGTTCGAGCTGCCGCTGCAGCTGAGCGATCGGCTGGCCCCCGGCCTGCTCGCCCTGCCCCATGGCATCGCCGGGCTGCCGGCAGTGTTCGACGGCCTGCTGGCCGAGCGCATCGAAGAGGTGCGGCCATGAGCTGGTTCGGCCCCGAGCTGCTGGCGATCCTCAGCGCCGTGCTCAAGGCACTGGTCATCCTGGTCGCCGTGGTGCTCTGCGGCGCCCTGCTCAGCTGGGTCGAGCGGCGCCTGCTGGGGCTCTGGCAGGATCGCTACGGGCCCAACCGGGTCGGTCCGTTCGGCGCCTTCCAGCTCGGCGCGGACATGATCAAGATGTTCTTCAAGGAGGACTGGACGCCGCCGTTCGCCGACCGCCTGATCTTCACCCTGGCGCCCATAGTCGCCCTCAGCGCGCTGCTGATCGCCTTCGCCGTGGTGCCCATCACCCCTACCTGGGGCATCGCCGACCTGAATATCGGCCTGCTGTTCTTCTTCGCCATGGCCGGCCTTGCGGTCTATGCCGTGCTGTTCGCCGGCTGGTCCAGCGCCAACAAGTTCGCCCTGCTCGGCAGCCTGCGCGCCTCGGCGCAGACGGTGTCCTACGAGGTGTTCATGGGCCTGGCGCTGATGGGTGTGGTGGCCCAGGCCGGCACCTTCAACCTGCGCGAGATAGTCGACTACCAGCACCAGCACCTGTGGTTCATCGTTCCGCAGTTCCTCGGCTTCTGCACCTTCTTCATCGCCGGCGTGGCGGTCACCCACCGTCATCCGTTCGACCAACCGGAGGCCGAACAGGAACTGGCCGACGGCTACCACATCGAGTACGCCGGGATGAAATGGGGGATGTTCTTCGTCGGCGAGTACATCGGCATCGTGCTGGTCTCGGCGCTGCTGGTAACGCTGTTCTTCGGCGGCTGGCACGGCCCGCTGCTGCCGCCCTTCGTCTGGTTCGCGCTGAAGACGGCGTTCTTCATCATGCTGTTCATCCTGCTGCGCGCGTCCATACCGCGGCCGCGCTACGACCAGGTGATGAACTTCAGCTGGCTGGTATGCCTGCCGCTGACCCTGCTCAACCTGCTGGTGACCGGCGCCCTGGTGCTGGTCGCGGCGGCTTAGGGAGGTTGCTATGTTCCGCGCCATCGGCCACATCCTGCACGGCACCTACACCCAGCTACGCAGCCTGGCGATGATCTTCGCCCACGCCTTTCGCAAGCGCGACACCCTGCAGTACCCGGAGGAGCCGGTGTACCTGCCGCCGCGCTACCGCGGGCGCATCGTGCTGACCCGCGACCCCGACGGCGAGGAACGCTGCGTGGCCTGCAACCTCTGTGCGGTGGCCTGCCCGGTGGCCTGCATCTCGCTGCAGAAGGCCGAGAGCGCCGACGGCCGCTGGTACCCGGAGTTCTTCCGCATCAACTTCTCGCGCTGCATCTTCTGCGGCCTGTGCGAGGAGGCCTGCCCGACCACCGCGATCCAGCTCACCCCGGACTTCGAGATGTGCGAGTTCGACCGCCAGCAGCTGGTGTACGAGAAGGACGACCTGCTGATCGCCGGCCCCGGCAAGTACCCGGACTACAACTTCTACCGGGTGGCCGGCCTGGCCATCGCCGGCAAACCCAAGGGCGCGGCGCTGAACGAGGCCGAGCCGGTCAATGTGAAGGGGTTGTTGCCATGACGAGAACATTCGCGTCGATAGGCTCCATGCGGCTCCCCGGAGGGGTTACCACGCAGGATCCTGCCAACATTCAATTCATCAGGCGCGCGAAGTCCCCCGTCAGGAGGCCGAACGGAGGTATTGCGCAGGGGGACGAGCCGCAGGGACGCGGCGAGAGGCGTAATGGGCCAGGGATGGCCCATGTACGCCGGCCCCCGGAGCGATACCGGAGAGAGGGGAGTCGAGCGCAGCGAGCCCCGGATGCAGGGGCGTGTTTCTTTTGCTTACTTTTCTTTGCACGAGCAAAGAAAAGTAAGGCGCCCGAGGGGGCGCAACCAGAGCTACCGGCACACGCAAAAGCGGCGGCTGCCTTTGCACCTGAAGTGCTCCAAAAACATAGACCTGAGGGAAGCCACTGACCATGGCCATCGCCTTCTACCTCTCCGGCGCCATCGCCCTGCTCGCCACGTTGCGGGTGATCGGCCACCACAACCCGATCCACGCCCTGCTCTACCTGATCATTTCGCTGCTGGCCGTGGCCATGTGCTTCTTCGCCCTCGGCGCGCCCTTCGCCGGGGCGCTGGAGATCATCGTCTACGCCGGGGCGATCATGGTGCTGTTCGTCTTCGTGGTGATGATGCTCAACCTCGGCCCGGCGGTGATCGCCCAGGAGCGCAAGTGGCTGACCCCGGGCATCTGGATCGGCCCCGGCATCCTCGCCGCGCTGCTGCTGGCCTTGCTGCTGCATGCCCTGTGGCGGCTCGACGGCGGCCAGCCGCTGGGGCACACCACGGTGCCGCCCAAGGCGGTGGGCATCAGCCTGTTCGGCCCCTACCTGCTGGCGGTGGAACTGGCCTCGATGCTGCTGCTGGCGGCGCTGGTCGCCGCCTTCCACCTCGGCCGCGCGGAGGCCAACCAGCCATGATCGACACGGTACCGCTGGAACACGGCCTGGCCCTGGCCGTACTGCTGTTCTGCCTGGGCCTGCTGGGCCTGCTGGTGCGGCGCAACATCCTGTTCATGCTGATGAGCCTGGAGGTGATGATGAACGCCGCCGCCCTCGCCTTCGTCGTCGCCGGCAGCCGCTGGGCGCAGGCCGACGGCCAGGTGATGTTCATCCTGGTGATCACCCTGGCCGCCGCCGAGGCGGCCATCGGCCTGGCCATCCTGCTGCAGCTGTACCGCCGCCACGACAGCCTCGACATCGACTCGGCCAGCGAGATGCGCGGATGAACCTGTTGCCCCTGACCCTGCTCCTGCCGCTGCTCGGCTTCCTCGCCCTGGCGTTCTCCCGCGGGCGCCTGAGCGAGAACCAGGCGGCGACCATCGGCGTCGGCTCGGTCGGCCTCGCCGCGCTGACCGCGCTGTGGGTCGGCTGGCAGTTCCTCAGCGCGCCGCCGGCCGGCGGCGTCCACGTCCAGCCGCTGTGGCAGTGGCTGGACGTGGACGGTTTCGCCCCGGCCATCGCCCTGCACCTGGACGGTCTGTCGCTGACCCTGCTCGGCGTGGTCAGCGGCGTCGGCTTTCTCATCCACCTGTTCGCCAGCTGGTACATGCGCGGCGAGGAAGGCTACGCGCGCTTCTTCGCCTACATGAACCTGTTCGTCGCCAGCATGTTGCTGCTGGTGCTCGGCGACAACCTGCTGGCGCTGTACTTCGGCTGGGAAGGCGTGGGCCTGTGCAGCTACCTGCTGATCGGTTTCTACTACCGTAACCCGGCCAACGGCGCGGCGGCGCTGAAGGCCTTCATCGTCACCCGCATCGGCGACGTGTTCCTCGCCCTCGGCCTGTTCCTGCTCTACCACGCCCTCGGCACGCTGAACATCCGCGAGCTGCTGGAGCTGGCGCCGCAACGCTTCGCCAGCGGCGATGCGCTGCTGACCCTGGCCACCCTGCTGCTGCTCGGCGGCGCGGTGGGCAAGTCGGCGCAGCTGCCGCTGCAGACCTGGCTGGCCGACGCCATGGCCGGCCCGACCCCGGTGTCGGCGCTGATCCACGCCGCCACCATGGTCACCGCCGGGGTCTACCTGATCGCCCGCTGCCACGGCCTGTTCAGCCTGGCGCCGCTGAGCCTCGGCCTGGTCGGCGCGGTGGGCGCCATCACCCTGCTGCTGGCCGGCTGCGCGGCGCTGGTGCAGCGCGACATCAAGCGCATCCTGGCCTACTCGACCATGAGCCAGATCGGCTACATGTTCCTCGCCCTGGGCGTCGGCGCCTGGCAGGCGGCGATCTTCCACCTGATGACCCACGCCTTCTTCAAGGCCCTGCTGTTCCTCAGCGCCGGCGCGGTGATCAACGCCTGCCACCACGAGCAGGACATCTTCAGGATGGGCGGCCTGCGCCGGCGTCTGCCGCTGGTCTACGCCTGCTTCCTGGTCGGCGGCGGCGCCCTGGCCGCGCTGCCGCTGGTGACCGCCGGCTTCTATTCCAAGGACGAGATCCTCTGGCAGGCCCTGGCCGGCGGCGAGCGCCTGCTGCTGGCGGCCGGCCTGGTCGGCGCCCTGCTCACCTCGCTGTACACCTTCCGCCTGATCTTCATCGCCTTCCACGGCCAGGCGCAGATCGACGCCCACCCCGGCCAGGGCCTCGCCCACTGGCTGCCGCTGGGCCTGCTGCTGGTGCTGTCGACCTTCGTCGGCGGCCTGATCGTCCCGCCGCTGGCCGATGTGCTGCCGGCCGGCCCCGGGGCGGCCCACGGTGACGGTAGGCTGGGCCTGGAGCTGCTGTCCTCGGCGGTGGCGATCATCGGCGTGGCGCTGGCCGCCGGCCTGTTCCTCGGCCAGCGCCGGCACGTCGCGGCACTGGCCGCCAGCGCCCCGGGACGCCTGCTGGTGGCCTGGTGGGGCGCGGCCTGGGGCTTCGACTGGCTCTACCAGCGGCTGTTCGTGCTGCCCTACCTGTGGCTGTGCCGGCTACTGGCCCGCGACCCCTGCGACCGCGGCCTCGGCCTGCTGCCGCGCCTGGCGCGGCTGGCGCACCTGCTGCTGAGCCTGAGCCAGACCGGCCGGCTGCGCTGGTACGCCGCCTCGCTGGCGGGCGGCGCGGTGCTACTGCTGGGAGCCCTGGCATGGACTTAAGGGTCGGTTGCCGTTTCGTTCGTGAGCCGCGTTGCTGCGCCAAATGGCGCCAGGTTAGGCGCAGGACGCCGGTAATGGCCATTCCCTTGCCAAGTCCTGCAACAACAGCTGGCGCCATTTGCCGCGCAACCCTACGGGCCGGGCCGGTTTTTCCGCGGTGCGTTGTTACTCGACGGCTCATTTGGACGACCAAACTTCGCGTCTCGTGCCTAGCCCCACGGAAAAACCGGCTCCGGCGCGGCCACGAACGAAACGGCAACCGACCCTAGCATGGAGGCGGCATGATCCTGCCCTGGCTGATCCTTATCCCCTTTATCGGCGGCCTGCTGTGCTGGCTGGGCGAGCAGCGCAGCCAGACCCTGCCGCGCTGGCTGGCGCTGCTGACCATGCTCCTGGTGCTGGCGCTGGGCCTGCTGCTCTGGGCCCAGGGCGACTTCCAGCTGGCGCCGATGCCGGGCCGCGATCCGGTCTGGGAGCTGGAATTCAAGCAGCCGTGGATTCCCCGCCTGGGCATCAACATCCACCTGGCGCTGGACGGCCTGTCGCTGCTGATGATCCTGCTCACCGGCCTGCTCGGGGTGCTCTCGGTACTCTGCTCCTGGCGCGAGATCCAGGCGCGGGTGGGTTTCTTCCACCTCAACCTGATGTGGATTCTCGGCGGGGTGATCGGCGTGTTCCTCGCCCTCGACCTGTTCCTGTTCTTCTTCTTCTGGGAAATGATGCTGGTGCCGATGTACTTCCTCATCGCCCTGTGGGGGCACAGCGCGGCGGACGGCAGCAGCTCGCGGATCAATGCGGCGACCAAGTTTTTCATCTACACCCAGGCCAGCGGCCTGATCATGCTGGTGGCCATCCTCGGCCTGGTGCTCAGCCACTTCAATGCCAGCGGCGTGCTCACCTTCGACTACGCCCTGCTGCTGCGCGCCGAGCTCGCGCCCGGCCTGGAATACCTGCTGATGCTGGGTTTCTTCGTCGCCTTCGCGGTCAAGCTGCCGGTGGTGCCGCTGCACTCCTGGCTGCCCGACGCCCATGCCCAGGCGCCGACCGCAGGTTCCGTGGACCTGGCCGGCATCCTGCTGAAGACCGCCGCCTACGGCCTGCTGCGCTTCGCCGTGCCGCTGTTTCCCAACGCCTCGGCCGAATTCGCCCCCATCGCCATGGGCCTCGGCCTGCTCGGCATCGTCTACGGCGCACTGCTGGCCTTCGCCCAGAGCGACATCAAGCGGCTGATCGCCTACACCAGCGTCTCGCACATGGGCTTTATCCTGATCGGCATCTACAGCGGCCACCCCCTGGCGCTGCAGGGCGTGGTGGTGCAGATGCTCGCCCACGGCCTGTCGGCGGCGGCGCTGTTCATCCTCTGCGGCCAGCTCTACGAGCGCCTGCACACCCGCGAGCTGGGGCAGATGGGCGGGCTGTGGAGCCGCATGCACTACCTGCCGGGGATCACCCTGTTCTTCGCCGCCGCCAGCCTGGGCATGCCCGGCACCGGCAACTTCGTCGGCGAATTCCTGATCCTGCTCGGCGCGTTCAAGGACTGGCCCTGGTTCACTGTCGTCGCCGCCAGCGGCCTGGTGCTGGCCTCGGTCTATGCCCTGATCATGATGCAGCGCGCCTTCTACGGGCCGGCTAAGAGCGAGGCGGCGCTGCAGGCGCTGGACGGCCGCGAGCTGGCCATGCTGCTCGGCCTGGTGGCGCTGCTGCTGTGGCTCGGGCTGTTCCCCCAGGCGGTGCTGGACACCTCGGCGGCCAGCATGCAGGGCGTGCAGCAGTGGCTGAGCGCGGCCTTCGCCCAACTGACGGTCGCGAGGTAGCCGGCCATGGATCTACGCCTCGAGCACTTCATCGCCCTGCTGCCGCTGCTGGTCTGCGCCGCCACTGCCATCGCGGTGATGCTCGGCATCGCCTGGCGCCGCAGCCATCGGCAGAGCTTTCTGCTCAGCGTGATCGGCCTCAACCTGGCGCTGCTGGCCCTGCTGCCGGCGCTGCGGGTGATGCCGCTGGAGGTCACCCCGCTGCTGCGCATCGACAGCTTCGCCGCCTTCTACATGGCGCTGATCCTGGTGGCCACCCTGGCCTGCGTGACCCTGGCCCACGCCTACCTCGGCGAGGGCCGCGGCAAGGGCTACCCGGGCAACCGCGAGGAGCTCTACCTGCTGATGCTGCTCAGCGCCTGCGGCGGCCTGGTACTGGTCAGCGCGCAGCACCTGGCCGGGCTGTTTATCGGGCTGGAGCTGCTCTCGGTGCCGACCTACGCCCTGGTCGCCTACGCCTTCTTCAACCGCCGCTCGCTGGAGGCCGGGATCAAGTACATGATCCTCTCCGCTGCCGGCAGCGCCTTCCTGCTGATGGGCATGGCCCTGCTCTACGCCGAATCCGGCAGCCTGGCCTTCGCCGCCATCGGCGCCAGCCTCGGCACCCCCGGCCTGCTGGCGCAGTCGGCGCTGGGCCTGATGCTGGTGGGCCTGGCCTTCAAGCTGTCGCTGGTGCCCTTCCACCTGTGGACGCCGGACGTCTACGAAGGCGCGCCGGCGCCGGTCGCCGCCTTCCTCGCCACTGCCAGCAAGGTGGCGGTGTTCGCCGCCCTGCTGCGCCTGTTCCAGCTGGCGCCGGTGGCCGCCGCGCCGGCCCTGCACGAGCTGCTCGCGGCCCTGGCGGTGGCCTCGATCCTGGTGGGCAACCTGCTGGCGCTGCTGCAGAACAACCTCAAGCGCCTGCTCGGCTATTCCTCCATCGCCCACTTCGGCTACCTGCTGGTGGCCCTGGTGGCCAGCCGCGGCCTGGCCCTGGAAGCCGCCGCGGTGTACCTGGTGACCTACGTGCTGACCACCCTCGGCGCCTTCGGCGTGATCAGCCTGATGTCCACCCCCTACAGCGGTCGCGACGCCGACGCCCTGTACGAGTACCGCGGCCTGTTCTGGCGGCGCCCGTACCTGACCGCGGTGCTCACCGTGATGATGCTGTCGCTGGCCGGGATTCCGCTCACCGCCGGCTTCATCGGCAAGTTCTACCTGATCGCCGTGGGCGTCGAGGCGCGCCTGTGGTGGCTGCTCGGCGCCCTGGTGCTGGGCAGTGCCATCGGCCTGTTCTACTACCTGCGGGTGATGGTCACCCTTTACCTGCGCGAGCCCAATCTGCATCGCCACGACGCGCCCTTCGACTGGGGCCAGCGCGCCGGCGGCATGATGCTGTTGCTGGTGGCGCTGCTGGCGTTCGCCATCGGCGTCTATCCGCAACCCCTGCTGGCCATGCTGCAGGGCGTCGCGCTCGGCTGACACCGGCAAGATTCCGCTAGGCCCGAGCGGGCCAATGGCGGGTTTCCGCCACCCGCTGTGCGCTGCGTCACGGGGCTTTTCCCGTGGTCACGGCGCTGGCGGAAAATCGCCACCCTGGCACAGCCCTTGCCATGCAAGCCACCAGCCTTGACCGCGAACCGGCGCTGCCGAGCTCCGCCGCCCGCGGCCAACGCCACCAACACCGGGCGCCCCGCGCCTCACCACAGATAAGAAGAAAAAGGTAGCAAGATGCTCAACACGATCCGCGCCCTGGCCGTCTGCGCCCTGGCGCTCAGCTCGCTTGCGGCGCTCAGCGCCCAGGCCGACGAAGCCATCCTGATCAAGTTCTCCCACGTGGTCGCAGACGGCACCCCCAAGGGCCAGGGCGCGTTGCTGTTCAAGCAACTGGTGGAGGAGCGCCTGGCCGGCAAGGTCAGGGTCGAGGTCTACCCCAACTCCAGCCTGTACGGCGACGCCAACGAGCTGGAGGCCCTGCGCAACAACGAGGTGCAGCTGCTGGCGCCCTCGCTGGCCAAGTTCGAGCAGTACACCAAGCAGCTGCAGGTGTTCGACCTGCCCTTCCTGTTCGACGACCTCGACGCGGTCAACCGCTTCCAGAAGCGCGCCAAGGGCCGCCAGCTGCTGCGCTCGATGGAGGATCACAACATCGTCGGCCTGGCCTATTGGCACAACGGCATGAAGCAGCTGTCCGCCACCCGCGCGCTGCAGATGCCCGGCGACGCCAATGGCCTGAGCTTCCGCATCCAGCCCTCGGCGGTGCTCGAGGCGCAGTTCCGCCAGCTCGGTGCAGGCGCGCAGAAGCTGCCGTTCGCCGAAGTGTTCAAGGCGCTGCAGAGCGGCCAGGTGCAGGGCGCGGAGAACCCCTGGTCGAACATCCATAGCCAGAAGCTGCACGAGGTGCAGCCCTTCATCAGCGAGACCAACCACGGCGTGCTGGACTACATGCTGGTGAGCAACTCGCGCTTCTGGTACGGCATTCCACACCAGATCCGCATGGAACTGGAAGGCATCATCGACGAAGTCACCTACGCGGTGAACCGCCAGGCCGAAGCCGCCAATCAGGCCGATCGCCAGCGCATCCTCGACTCCGGACGCAGCCAGGTGCTCGAACTCAGCGCCGAGCAGCGCCAGGCCTGGCGCGACGCCATGCGCCCGGTGTGGCAGCAGTTCGAAACGGCGATCGGCAGCGATGTGATCAAGGCCGCGCAGACGGTCAACCGCAAGCACCGCGACTAGCCTGGCGGAATCCCGCCAAGGCGCTTCAGGCCGCCGGCAACTGCTCCGGCGGCAGCGGATGACCGAGCAGGTAGCCCTGCAGCGAATCGCAGCCCAGCTCGGTGAGGAAGGCCTGCTGCTGGCGGGTCTCCACGCCCTCGGCGACGATGCGCAGGTTCAGCGCCTGGCCCAGGGCGACGATGGCCGAGACGATCGCGGCATCGTCGCCGTCATGCTGCAGATCGCGGACGAAGCCGCGGTCGATCTTCAGCTCGTTGGCCGGCAGGCGCTTGAGGTAGAGCAGGCTGGAATAGCCGGTGCCGAAGTCGTCGATGGCGATGTCCACGCCCATGGCCGATAGCTGCTGGAGAATCGCCAGACTGGCGTTCACATCGTGCATCGCCGTGCTCTCGGTGATCTCCAGGGTCAGGCAGTTGGCCGGCAGCTCATGCCGCGCCAGGGCCTGGCGCACGCTGTCGACCAGCTCACCGTGGCAGAACTGCAGCGCCGACAGGTTCACCGCCACCCGCCAGTCGCTGCGCCCCTGCTGGTACCACAGGCGCATCTGCCGACAGGCCTCGTCCAGCACCCAGTCACCGATGGCGATGATCAGCCCGGTCTTCTCCGCCAGGCCGATGAAACGATCCGGCGCCAGCAGCCCCTGTTGCGGATGCTGCCAGCGCAGCAGCGCCTCGGCGCCGATCATGCGCTCGCTGCCGGTGGCGAACTTGGGCTGGTAGTAGAGACGGAACTCGCCGCGCTCCAGCGCCGCACGCAGGTCGTGCAGCAGCTGCAGCTGCTGGCGCGCGTTGGTGTTCATCGAGCGCTCGAAGAAGCTGTAGCCGTTCTTGCCCAGGCCCTTGGCGTGGTACATCGCCGCGTCGGCGTTGATCAGCAGCTCCTGCTGGTCGCTGCCGTCGCCCGGGTAGAGGGCGATGCCGACGCTGGTGGAGACGCGCAACTCGTGCCCCTCGACCAGGAACGGCTGGCTCAGCAGACTGACCACCTGCCCCGCGAGGTTGGCCGCGTCCTGCGCCTGACGCAGCTCGGCGAGCAGGACGAACTCGTCGCCGCCGATCCGCGCCAGGCTGTCCTGGGCGCGCAGATGGGCGCGCAGACGCTGGGCCACGGCCACCAGCAGCTGGTCGCCGACATGATGGCCGAAGGCGTCGTTGACCGGCTTGAAGCCGTCCAGGTCCATGAACAGCAGGGCGAAATGGCCGCCGTTGCGCCCGACCTTGAGGATGCCCTGGCCGATGCGGTCTTCCAGCAGCAGACGGTTGGGCAGCTTGGTCAGGCCATCGTGCAGGGCCAGCTGGGTCAGCTCGGCGTTGGCCTTGGCCAGCGAGCTGCTGAGTAGCGCGGTACGCGCCTCCAGGCGGGCGTCGAGGATCGAGGTGAGCAGCGCGATGGCCAGCACCGCCAGGGTCACGACCACCACCAGGCTGGCCAGCCAGCCGCTGTCCAGGCCGCTGCCGGCGGCGGCGCAGTAGCTGCCGGCGGGGAAGTTCGCCGCGGCCATGCCGGTGAAGTGCATGCCGACGATGGCGATGCCCATGATCACCGCCGCGCCGCCGCGGGCCAGGCGCACGTAGGGCGTGTCGCGGCGCAGGCGGAAGGCGATCGACAAGGCCGCGCCCGAGGCGAGCACGGCGATCAGCAGCGACAGGGCGAAGAGCAACGGGTCGTAGTCGATCCCCGGCTGCATGCGCAGCGCCGCCATGCCGATGTAGTGCATGGCGCCGATCCCCGCGCCCATGGCCAGTGCGCCCAGCCCCAGGTGCCAGGCTGGCAGCTCGGGCTGGCTGACCAGCCACAGGGCGAAGCCCGAGGCGAGCATGGCGATGGCCAGCGACAGCAGGGTGATGGCGAGGTCGTAACCCAAGGGGATCGGCAGGCTGAAGGCGAGCATGCCGACGAAGTGCATGGACCAGATGCCGATGCCCATGGCCACCGCGCCGCCGGCGATCCACAGCGACTGGGCGATGCCCTTGGCGCTGGCGATGCGTCCGGCCAGATCGAGCGCCGTGTAGGACGCCAGGATGGCCACGCACAGCGACAGCACAACCAGGGATAAATCGTAACTACCGATCAGCATCGAAACTCTCTACAGGCGTTGCGCCGACCGCGGAGCGGCGCACGCTCCGAATCCCTGATGGCCAGTTGCAAGCATTGACGACAAGAGCGCGAATCTTAGCGGAAAGCCCGTTTCCGGGTGAGGGCAAAAAACACCTGACTAACGAGTCGAGCTGCTGTTCGTCGCCCGCTCGTCGCTTTCATGCAATCGCTCGAGCTGCCAGCCGCCGCCGAGGGCGGCGATCAGCTGCACGCTGGCGGTCAGCCGGCTGCCGAGCAGGGTCAGGCTGGAACGCTCGTTGCTCAGCGCGGTGGCCTGCACGTTGACCACGCTGTTGAAGTCCAGGGTGCCGGCGCGGTACTGGTTTTCGATCAGGCGCAGCGACTCGCGCGCGGCGTCCAGCGCCTGCTGCTGCACCTCGCTCTCCTGCTCCAGCACGCGCAGCTGCACCAGCTGATCCTCGACCTCGCGAAAGCTGTCGAGCACGGCCTGGCGGTACTGCGCCACGGTCTGGTCGTAGACCGCCTCGGTGCGCTCCAGCTCGGCGCGGCGGGCGCCGCCGTCGAACAGGCTCAACGCCAGTTGCGGGCCGAGCGACCAGAAACGGTTGGGCACCTCGATCCAGTCGGCGAAGCTGCTGCCGCGGTAGCCGCCACTGGCGGAGATCGTCAGATCGGGGAACCAGGCGGCCTCGGCCACGCCGATCTGCGCATTGGCGGCCATCACCCGGCGCTCGGCGGCAGCCACGTCGGGGCGCCGTTCGAGCAGCTGCGAGGGCAGCGCCACGGGGATCTGCGGCAGCCCCGGCACGCCGTCGCGCGCGGCGATGGCCAGTTCGGCCGGGCTGGCGCCGACCAGCACGGCGATGGCGTGCTCCAGCTGGGCGCGCTGCCACTGCAGATCGATGGCCTGGGCCTGGGTGCTCTTGAGCTGGGTGATGGCCTGGGTCACGTCGGACTTGGGCACGATGCCGGCCCGGTACTGGTTCTCGGTCAGGCGCAGCGAACGGGCGTAGGCGGCCACGGTGGCATCGAGCAGGCGCTTCTGCTCATCCAGCACGCGCAACTGCAGGTAGTTCTGCACCAGCTCGCTCTGCAGGCTCAGGCGCGCGGCGGCCAGGTCGGCGGCGCTGGCGTCATATTCGGCGCGGCTGGACTCCAGGCCGCGGCGCAGCTTGCCCCAGATATCCAGCTCCCAGGCCGCATTGAGGCCCAGTTCGTAGGTCTTGGAGATGCGCGCGGCGTTGGAGCCGCTGACGCTCACCCCGTCGCCGGTGCTGATGGTGCTGTCGCCGCCGCCCTGCCCCGCGCGGGTCACCCCGGCGCTGGCGGACAGGCTCGGGTAGAAGCTGGCGCGCGCGCCGCGCACCAGGGCGCGGGCCTGGCGGTACTGGGCCTCGGCGGCGGCCAGGTTCTGGTTGGACAGCTGCAGGCGCTCGACCAGCGCGTTGAGTTCGGCGTCACCGTACAGCTCCCACCAGGCGCCGCGTTCCAGGGCGTCGCCGGGGCTGGCCGCCTTCCAGCCTTCGATCTGCTTGAACTGCATGGGCGCCGCCAGCTCGGGGCGCTGGTAGTCGGGGCCGAGCATGCAGCCACTCAGCACGCCGGCCAGCAACAGGGACAGGAGGGTTTTGCCGACAGGAGCCTGGGTCATAGCGGATTTTCCAACGAAGCATCGGTGCGCACGCCGCGCCAGCGGTTGACGCGGTGGCGCAGGCGGTCGAAGTAGAGGTAGATCACCGGCGTGGTGTAGAGGGTCAGCAGCTGGCTGAGCACCAGGCCGCCGACTATGGTGATGCCCAGCGGCTGACGCATCTCCGCCCCCTCGGCACTGCCCAGCACCAGCGGCAGCGCGCCGAGAATCGCGGCCAGGGTGGTCATCAGGATCGGCCGAAAGCGCAGCAGGCAGGCGCGGCGAATGGATTCCTGCGGGCTGAGGCGCTCGCCGCGTTCCAGTTGCAGGGCCAGGTCAACCATCAGGATGGCGTTCTTCTTGACGATGCCGATCAGCAGGAACAGCCCCAGCAGCGAGATCAGGCTGAACTCCATGCCCACCAGCTGCAGCGCGAGCAAGGCACCGACGCCGGCCGAGGGCAAGGTGGAGAGGATGGTCAGCGGATGGATGTAGCTCTCGTAGAGCACGCCGAGGACGATGTACACCACCACCAGCGCCAGCAGGATCATCAGCGGCTGGTTGTCCTGGGTCTGCTGGAAGGCCGCACCGGTGCCGCCGAGCATGCCCTGTACCTCGCCGGGCAGGCCGAGCCGCGCCACCGCCGCCTCGATGGCGCGGCTGGCCTGGTCCAGGCTGACCCCTTCGGCCAGGGAGAAGCCGATGTTCTCGGCGGCGAACTGGCCCTGGTGGTTGACCCGGTCCTCCTCCAGGCTGCGCTCCCAGCGGGCAAAGGTGGACAGCGGCACACGCGCACCATCGGCGGTGATCAGCTGGATCTGGTCGAGCGCCTCGGGATGCTGGGCGTACAGCGGGTTGATCTCCATCACCACGCTGTACTGGTTGAGCGCCTCGTAGATGGTCGACACCTGGCGCTGGCTGAAGGCGTTGTTGAGCACCGCGGTGATCATGCTCATCTCCACGCCCAGGCGCTGCGCCGCTTCGCGGTCCACCACCAGGCGAATCTGCTGGGCGCCCTCGTTTTCCTTGGCGTCGATATCGGTCAGCTCGGGCAGCGCGCGCAGCGCCTCGCGCACCTTCGGCAGCCACTGGCGCAGGGCGTCGAGGTCGCCCGACAGCAGCATGTACTCGTTCTCCGAACTGCGCCCCTCGCGCCCGCCGATCTGCAGGTCCTGGTCCGGCATGAGGAACATGCGCCCGCCCGGCACCTTGGGCACGCTGGCGCGCAGGCGGTTGATCACCTGCTGCGCAGAGGCCTCGCGTTCACCCACGGGCTTCAAGCGCACGATCATAAAGGCGTTGTTGATCCCGCCGCTGCCGCCGATGAAGCCGGCCACGCTGTGCACCGCCGGGTCGGCCAGCACCGCCTTGCGGAAGATCTCCATCTTCGGCTGCATGACCTGGAACGACAGGCCGTCGTCGCCGCGGATAAAGCCGATCAGCTGGCCGGTGTCCTGCTGCGGCATGAAGGTCTTGGGAATGCTGACGAACAGGTAGACGTTCAGCGCAATGGTCGCCAACAGGCTCAGCAGCATCAGCAGCGAGTGACGCAACGCCCAGTCCAGGCTGCGCCCGTAGAAGGCCAGCACGCGGTTCTGCAGGCGCTCGCCCCACTGCTGCAGGCGACCCTGCGGCTGCTCGGCCTCGGCCTTGAGCCAGCGTGCGCAGAGCATCGGCGTCAACGTCAGCGACACCACCAGGGAGATCACCACGGCCACCGCCAGGGTGATGGAGAACTCGCGGAACAGCCGCTCGACTATGCCGCCCATGAACAGGATGGAGACGAACACCGCGACCAGCGACAGGTTCATCGACAGCAGGGTGAAGCCGACTTCGCGGGCGCCCTTGAACGCCGCGTCCATCGGTTTCTCGCCGTTATGAATGTGCCGCGAGATGTTCTCCAGCACCACGATGGCGTCGTCCACCACCAGGCCGGTGGCGATGATCAGCGCCATCAGCGACAGGTTGTTGAGCGAGAATCCCAGCAGGTACATGGCGGCGAAGCTGCCGATCAGCGACACCGGCACCGCCAGCGCCGGAATCAGCGCCGCGCGCCAGCGCCCGAGGAAGGCCAGCACCACCAGGATCACCAGGCCCACGGCGATCAGCAGGGTGCGCTCGGCTTCGTGCAGGGTGGCGCGGATCACCGGCGAACGGTCCATGGCCACTTCCAGGTCGACGCTGGCTGGGATCACCTCGCGCAGCGCCGGCAGCTCGGCACGTATGTCGGCGATGGTCTGCAGGATGTTCGCCCCGCTCTGCCGGTTGATCACCAGCAGCACGGCCTCGCGGTCGTTGAAGAAGCCGCTGTTGTAGCGGTCCTCGACGCCGTCGGTGACGGTGGCCACGTCGCCCAGGCGCACCGCGGCGCCGTCCTGGTAGCGGATGATCATCGGCAGGTAGTCGGCAGCCTTGGCCAGCTGGTCGCTGGCCTGCACCTGCCAGCGGCGCTGCTCGTCCTCCACCGCGCCCTTGGGCCGCAGGGCATTGCTCGCGGCGATGGTCTGGCGCACCTCGTCGAGGGCGATGCCGTACTGATCGAGCAGGCGCGGCTCCAGCGCCACCCGCACCGCCGGCAGCGAGCTGCCGCCGACCTGCACCTCGCCGACGCCGCCGACCTGGGCCAGCTTCTGCGCCAGGATGGTCGAGGCGACGTCGTACAGCTGGCCCTTGTTCAGCGTCGCGCTGGTCAGCGAGATGACCATGATCGGCGCCTGCGACGGATTGATCTTGCGGTAGCTGGGCATGGTCCGCATGCCGCTGGGCAGCAGCTCGCGCGCGGCATTGATCGCAGCCTGCACCTCGCGCGCGGCGGTGTTGATGTCCTTGTCCAGGTCGAACTGGATCATGATCCGCGTGTTGCCCTGGCTGCTGCGGCTGTTCATCTGGCTGACCCCGGCGATGGTGCCGAGCGAGCGCTCCAGCGGCGTGGCCACGGTCGAGGCCATGATCTGCGGGCTGGCGCCGGGCAGGCTGGCCTGCACGGTGATGGTGGGGAAATCCATCTGCGGCAGCGGCGCCACCGGCAGCAGGCCGAAGCTGACGCCGCCGAGCAGCATGATCGCCAGGCTCAGCAGCAGGGTCGCCACCGGGCGACGGATAAAGGGGGCGGAGAGGTTCATCTAGACCGCCAGCCCCGCCGCGCTACGCCCGCTGACGCGGCGCGACAGACGATCGAAGTACAGGTAGATCACCGGCGTGGTGAACAGGGTCAGCACCTGGCTGAGCAGCAGGCCGCCGACCATCACCAGGCCCAGCGGCTGGCGCAGCTCGGCGCCGGAGCCCGGGGCCAGCATCAGCGGGATGGCGCCGAACAGCGCGGCCAGGGTGGTCATCAGGATCGGCCTAAAGCGCAGCAGCGCCGCCTGGTAGATCGCATCCTGCGGCGCCATGCCCTGGTTGCGCTCGGCCTCCAGGGCGAAGTCGATCATCATGATCGCGTTCTTCTTGACGATGCCGATCAACAGGATGATGCCGATGATGGCGATCAGGCCCAGGTCGTTGCCGGTCAACAGCAGCGCCAGCAAGGCGCCGACCCCGGCCGAGGGCAGCGTGGAGAGAATGGTGATCGGGTGGATATAGCTCTCGTAGAGCACGCCGAGCACGATGTACATGGTGACGATGGCCGCCAGGATCAGCAGCAGGGTCGAGCTCAGCGAGGCGCGGAAGGCCTCGGCGGCGCCCTGGAACTGGGTGTCGATGGCGCCGGGCAGGCCGATCTCCTGCTCCACCCGCTCGATCACCGCCACCGCCTCGCCCAGCGACACCCCCGTGGCCAGGTTGAACGACAGGGTCACCGCCGGGAACTGGCCGATATGGTTGACCAGCAGGCTGGCCGGACGCTCCTCGATGCGCGCCAGCGAGGCCAGCGGCACCTGCTGGCCGTCGCCGGTGGCGACATGGATCTGCTCCAGCGCCGCCAGGCCGATGCGCCCGCCGTCGCGGCTCTCCAGCACCACGCGGTACTGACTGGCCTGGGTGTAGATGGTGCTGATCTGGCGTTGGCCAAAGGCGTCGTACAGCGCGTCGTCGATGTCGCCGACGCTGATCCCCAGACGCGCGGCGGCGTCGCGGTCGATCTGCAGGTACACCTGCAGGCCGCGGTTCTGCAGGTCGCTGGCCACGTCGGTGAGCACCGGCTGCTGGCGCAACGCCTCGACCAGGCGCGGCGTCCACTGCTCCAGCAGCGCGCCGTCCGGCGACTCCAGGGTGAACTGGAACTGGGTGCGGCTGATGCGATCCTCGATGGTCAAATCCTGCACCGGCTGCATGTACAGCTCGATGCCGGGAATGCGCGCCAGCTCGGGGCGCAGGCGCTCGATCACGGCGCTGGCGGTGACGTCGCGCGCGGCATGCGGCTTGAGGTTGATCAGCAGACGGCCGCTGTTGAGCGTCGGGTTGTCGCCGTCGACGCCGATGGACGAGGACAGGCTGGCCACCGCCGGGTCGCGCAGGATGACGTCGGCCAGGCGCTGCTGGCGCTCGCTCATGGCGGCGAAGGAAATCGACTGCGGCGCCTCGGAAATGCCCTGGATCACCCCGGTGTCCTGCACCGGGAAGAAGCCCTTGGGCACCGCCAGGTAGAGCAGCACGGTCAGGCCCAGGGTGGCCACCGCCACCAGCAGGGTCAGCGGCTGGTGCCTGAGCACCCAGGTCAGCCAGACGCCATAGCGCGCGATCATGGCGTCGATGACGGCGCCGGCGGCGCGGTAGAAGCGCCCTTCGTCCTCGGGCTTCTCGGCCTTGAGCAGGCGCGCGCACATCATCGGCGTCAGGCTCAGCGACACCACCAGGGAAATCAGGATGGCCACCGCCAGGGTGATGGCGAACTCGCGGAACAGCCGCCCGACCACATCGGCCATAAACAGCAGCGGGATCAGCACCGCGATCAGCGATAGGGTCAGCGAGACCAGGGTGAAGCCGATCTGCCGCGCGCCCTTGAGCGCGGCGTTCAGCGGCGTCTCGCCCTCCTCCAGGTGGCGGGCGATGTTCTCCAGCATGACGATGGCGTCGTCGACCACGAAACCGGTGGCGATGGTCAGCGCCATCAGCGTCAGGTTGTTGATGGTGAAACCGGCCAGGTACATTACGCCGAAGGTGCCGATCAGCGACAGCGGCACGACGATGGACGGAATCAGGGTGGCCGACAGTTTGCGCAGGAACAGGAAGGTCACCATCACCACCAGGGCGATGGCCAGCAGCAGTTCGTGCTGCACATCCGTCACCGCGGCGCGGATGGTCTGGGTGCGGTCGGTGAGCACCTTGACCTCGACGCTGGCCGGCAGGCCCTCGGTCAGGTGCGGCAGCAGCGCCTGGATGCGGTCGACCACCTCGATCACGTTGGCGCCGGGCTGGCGCTGCACGTTGACCAGCACCGCGGCGTTGCGATTGGCCCAGGCGGCCAGGCGCTCGTTCTCGGCGCCGTCATTGATCTCGGCGACGTCCTTCAAACGCAGCGCCGCGCCGTTCTGGTAGGTCAGGATCAGCTCGCGGTATTCCGCCACGGATTTGAGCTGGTCGTTGGCGTCGAGCTGGGAGACGCGGGTGGGGCCGTCGAAGTTGCCCTTGGGCTGGTTGACGTTGCTGGCGGTGATCAGGTTGCGCACGTCGGCCAGGCTCAGGCCGTAGGACGCCAGCGCCTCGGGATTGACCCGGATGCGCACCGCCGGACGCTGGCCGCCGGCCAGGGTGACCAGGCCGACGCCGCTGGTCTGCGCCAGTTTCTGCGCCAGGCGGGTATCGACCAGATCGAAAACCCGCGGCAGCGGCAGGCTCGCCGAGCTGAACGCCAGGGTCAGCACCGGGGTGTCGGCCGGGTTGACCTTGTTGTACACCGGCGGCGCCGGCAGGTCGCTGGGCAGCAGGTTGCTCGCCGCGTTGATCGCCGCCTGCACCTCCTGCTCGGCCACCGCCAGGGATACCTCCAGGTTGAAGCGCAGGGTGATCACCGAGGCGCCGCCGGAGCTGGTCGAGGACATCTGCTTGAGGCCGGCCATCTGGCCGAACTGGCGCTCCAGCGGCGCGGTCACCGCGCTGGTCATCACCTCCGGGCTGGCGCCCGGATAGAGGGTCAGCACGCGGATGGTCGGGTAATCCACCTCCGGCAGCGCCGACACCGGCAGCAGGCGGTAGGCGATCAGGCCGCTGAGGAAGATCGCCACCATCAGCAGCGTGGTGGCGACCGGCCGCAGGATGAAGGGGCGGGAGATGTTCATGCGTCGTTCCGCGGCTGGGCAGAACGCTCGCCCCGGCCCGGCTTGCCGCCCTCGCTCAGCGGTTGACGCGCCGCACCGTCCGGGCTGTGCACCACGGCCGGGTCGATCACCTCGACCTGGCTGCCGTCGCGCAGGCGGTCGGTGCCCTCCAGCACCAGCCGTTCGCCGGGCTGCACGCCGCCGGCCACCAGGCTGCGCTCGGCGTCGCTGGCGGCGATGGTCACCGGCCGCAGGCTGACCTTGCCACCCTCGTCGACTACGTAGACGAAGGTGCCCTGGGCGCCGAACTGCACGGCCGCCGAGGGGATGATGGTGGCCGCTTCGCGGGTTTCCACGCGCAGGCGCACGTTGACGAACTGGTTGGGGAACAGCATCTGCTCGGCATTGGCGAAGCGCGCCTTGAGCTTGACCGTGCCGGTGGCGGTATCGATCTGGTTGTCCAGGCTCTCCAGCACGCCGTCGGCCAGTTTCAGCCGCTCGCCGCGGTCCCAGGCCTCTACCGCCAGGATCGCGCCGCCGCGGGTGCGCTGCAGCACCGTCGGCAGGTCGCCCTCGGGGATGGTGAAGGTCACCGCGATCGGCAGGGTCTGGGTAATCACCACCAGCGGCGTGGTGTCGCCGGCGCTGACCAGGTTGCCGACGTCCAGCTGGCGCAGCCCGAGACGGCCGGAGATCGGCGCGCGGATCTGGGTGAAGTCGAGGTTGAGCCTGGCCGTGGCGACATCCGCCTGGTAACTCTGCAGGCTGCCGCGGTACTGGCCCACCAGCGCCTGCTGGGTGTCGAGGGTCTGCTTGGCGATGCTGTCTTCGGCGTACAGGCCCTGGTAGCGGGCCAGGTCCAGCTCGGCGTTCTTCAGCTGCGCCTGCTGCTCCTGCAGCGCGCCCTGGGCCTGCTGCAGCGCCGCCTGATAAGGACGCGGGTCGATCACCGCGAGCAGATCGCCGGCCTCGACCTGCTGGCCCTCCTCGAACAGCACCTTGACCAGCTCGCCGTCCACCCGCGAACGCACGTTGACCGTGTTGTAGGCGGTGACCGTGCCGAGGGCCTTGAGCTCGACGGCGAAGTCGTCGCGGCGCACCTCGGCCACCCGCACCGGCACCGGCCCCATGTCGCCGAAGCGGCCAGCGCCCATCGGCGCCTGCGCCTCGCTCGGCCAGAACCACCAGAGCAACAGCAGCAGCACGGCGAGCAGACTCAGGCCGATCAGCCACTGGCGGGAGGTTTTCGAGGTGGTCGAGGCGGTAACGGACATGGCGGGGACGGGTCACTTCTTGAGGGAGTCGGAACGATAAGCACTGACACCCGGCAAGCAAAGCCCATTTACCCGCTTTTTACGCTCCTCTTACGTTACCAACTGTTTGCAAAACGGCCCGTGGTGCGTAGCCCGGATGCCATCCGCGAGCGGGCTGGCGGGGCGCCGCTCTTTCCCGGTTTGCATCCGGGCCATGGGCGATGGCCGGCACAAATAAAAACGGCCTGCAGAGCAGGCCGTCGTTCCAGCACGGGCGGTTACTTGAGCACCGCCAGGGCCGCCGCGTAGTTCGGCTCGTCGGCGATCTCGCCGACCAGCTCGCTGTGCAGCACCTTGTCGTTCTCGTCCAGCACCACCACCGCACGGGCGGCGACGCCGGCCAGCGGGCCGCCGGCGATGGCCACGCCGTAGTTCTTGAGGAAATCGGCGCCGCGCATGGTCGACAGGTTGATCACGTTGTCCAGGCCTTCGGCGCCGCAGAAGCGCGCCTGGGCGAACGGCAGGTCGGCGGAGATGCACAGCACCACGGTGTTGGCCAGTTGCGCGGCCTCGGCGTTGAACTTGCGCACCGAGGTGGCGCAGGTCGGGGTGTCGATGCTGGGGAAGATGTTCAGCACCTTGCGCTTGCCGGCCAGGCTGGCCAGGCTGACGTCGCCGAGGTCCTTGCCGACCAGGCTGAAGGCCGGTGCTTGCTGACCGACCTGTGGCAGTTGACCGTCGACCGGAACCGGGTTGCCTTTGAGGGTGACTTGCGCCATGGGGAGAATCCTTTTCTGCGAAGTGAGGGTAGAAGAGTAAGGGCGCGATCCGGGCTTTTGGCAAGCCTAGAACGCGCCCTCGTCAGGCTGCGGATCAAGCTGACCCGGAGGTCAGACTACTTTGCCGACACTGGCGACACATTCGCTTGCTTGGCGAAGTACTCGCGGGTCAGCGCCACCACCACCGGGCTCAGCAACAGCAGCGAGAGCAGGTTGGGGATGGCCATCAGGCCGTTGAGGGTATCGGCCAGCAGCCAGGCGAAGTCCAGCTGGGCGATGGCGCCGAACGGCACCGCGACGACCCAGACCAGGCGGAACGGCAGGATCGCCTTGGTGCCGACCAGGTATTCCCAGCATTTCTCGCCGAAGTAGCTCCAGCCGAGGATGGTGGTAAAGGCGAATACCACCAGGGCAATGGTCAGGATCGCCCCGCCGATGCCCGGCATGGCCGACTCGAAGGCCGCCGCCGACAGTGCCGCGCCGCTGGCGCCGCTGGTCCACACGCCGGAGCAGATGATCGCCAGACCGGTCATCGAGCAGATGATGATGGTGTCGATGAAGGTCCCGAGCATGCCGATCATCCCCGAGCGCACCGGGCTGCTGGTGGTGCCGGCCGCCTGGGCGATACCGGCGGTGCCGAGGCCCGCCTCGTTGGAGAAGATGCCGCGGGCCACGCCGAAGCGGATCGCCGCCATCACCGCCGCACCGGCGAAGCCACCGGTGGCGGCGATCGGGGTGAAGGCGTAGGTGAAGATCATCTCGAAGGCCGCCGGAATCTGGCTGGCGTTGACCACCAGTACGACGATGGAGGCGACGATGTAGGCCACGCACATGGCCGGCACCAGCGAGGCGGCGACCTTGCCGATGCGCTTGATGCCACCGAGGATGACCAGGCCGACGAACACCATGGTCACCAGGCCGGTGACCCACAGCGGCACGCTGAAGGTGGTTTCCAGGGCGTGGGCCATGGAGTTGACCTGCACCATGTTGCCGATGCCGAAGCCGGCCAGGCCGCCGAAGATGGCGAAGGCGCCGCCGAGCCAGGCCCACTTGGCGCCCAGGCCGTTCTTGATCGCGTACATCGGGCCGCCGACGTGCTCGCCGCGGTCGTCCTTCTCGCGGTAGTGCACGGCCAGTACCACTTCGCAGTACTTGGTGGCCATGCCCACCAGCGCGGTGCACCACATCCAGAACAGCGCGCCGGGGCCGCCGAGGAAGATGGCGGTGGCCACGCCGGCGATGTTGCCGGTGCCGACGGTGGCGGCCAGGCAGGTCATCAGCGCCTGGAACGGGCTGATCTCGCCGCTTTCTTCGTCGTCTTTCTTGCGCCCCTGCCACATCAGTTTGAAGCCGGGGCCGATCTTGGCCAGCGGCATGAACTTCAGGCGCAGCATGAGGAACAGCCCGGTACCGAGGATCAGCACCAGCATGGGTGGGCCCCAGACCAGGCCGTTGAGTTGGTTCACCAAGTTGGTTATGGCTTCCATTGAAGGGTCCTTATTCTTGTAGTTGCGCGGTTGGGTACCCGTCGCGTGATCGACTGCCGGATAGACAGTGCCGTTTTTTCGTCACCGCCCCGCGCTGCACCAGGGTTGCCGGATCGAGGGGGCGGCTAAGTATACGAAGACGAAATAAGTTCTTTTCACTATTTAGAAAAAAATTAACGCGACCATTCTCCAAACGGTTGGGGAAAAGCCGCACGAAACACCTGGATAAGTCGGCTCGACCCCGGAAAAGCCAGAGCAGTTCCACGCCGGCTAGAAATCGCGCCGATAGAACAGGTCCAGGGAACTGGCCAAGCCGCTGGCGGCCTCAAGATAGAGCCTGCGGCCAAGCTGGTAGCGCAGCGCGATGGTATTGGCCGGTTCGAACACGCCGACGCCGTAGCGCAGGCTGAGGCGCTCGGTGAGGTTGCCGCTGGCCACCACGCTGGTGGTGATGCCACTGCCCTCGGTGTCGAGCTGGAAATCCTGGATGCCCAGGCTGCTGGCCAGGCTGCTGGTCAGCGAACTGCTGCCGGCCAGGCCCAGGGCCAGCGCGGCCTGGCCGAGCATGTTGTTGTCGCCGCTGCCCTGCCCCAGCGGCCGGCCCAGCACCAGGTAGGACAGCGCCTGCTCCTGGCTCATCGCCGGCTCGGCGAACACCGTGGTGCTGGGTTGCTCGGCGCTGCCGGACAGGCGGATGCCGGCGACCACCTGGTCCACCCGGCGAATCGCCTCGACGTCGAGGAACGGCTGGTCGATGGGCCCGGTGAACAGCAGGCGCGCCCGACGGATGGTCAGGCGCTGGCCGTAGGCGCGATAGCGGCCGTTCACCAGGTCCAGCTCGCCGCGGGTGTCGAGGTCGTCGCCGATATGCACGCGCCCGCGCAGGTCGGCGCTCAGGCCGAAGCCGCGGAAGGCCAGCTTGTCCTGGCCAACCTCGACATCGACATCCATGGCGATGCCCAGCGCCTCCTCCTCCAGCGGCGTCTCGCGCCCGGCCACCCGCGCATCGCCGGACAGCTTGACGGTGGAGGCCGGCAGCTCGCGCACGCTGATCTGCCCGCGCGGGATGCCGACCTTGCCGCGCACCGCCAGTTGCTGGGCGCGCAGCTGCAACTGCAGGTCCGGCTCCACTTCCAGCTCGGCATAGGGCTCGACCTTCAGCGGCAGGCGCTGGCCCCGCACGGACAGATCGCCGCTCAGCCCCTCGGCCCAGCTCAGCTCGCCGCGCAGGTTGCCGCGCCCCTGCTCGCCGCTGCGCCAGTCGCCGGCCAGCTGCAGCCGCTCGCCGGCGATCAGCGCCTGCAGCTGCAGCGCCTGCAGGCTGAGCGGCAGTTCGCTGCCGGCCAGTTCGCCGTCGTCCAGGCGCAGCTGGCCATCGACCTGCGGCGCCAGCAGCGGCCCGGACAGCGTGCCGCTGCCCTGCAGGCGCCCCTCCAGGCGCTCGGCCATGGGCACGAAGGGCCGCAGCACGGCCAGGTCGAAACCGGTCAGGCGGAACTGGCCGCTGAGCGGCTTGTGCGCCGGACGCGGATCGAGCTGCGCCTGCAGGCTCAGTTCGCCGAGACGTTCGCTGAGCAGGCGCAGCTCGCTGTCCACCCGCTGCGGGCGCAGCGTGCTGTCCAGGCGCAGGCTGGTGTAGGGGAAATCCAGCCACTCGTCCTGCTCCGGCTGGCGAATGCGCAGGCTGCCGCCGCCGGCATCCAGCAGGATGCGCCCGTTGGGGCCGCTGGCCGGCAGCTCCAGCTCGAGCCGGCCGTCGAGCCGCCCCTGCCAGGCGAAATCCGCCGGCAGCCAGGGTTGCAGGCTGGCCAGGGGGAAGTTCTCCAGGCGCAGATCCAGGCTCGGCTGCGGCGCCAGGCGCTGCTGACCGCCGCACAGGCTGGCATCGCCGGCCCGCCAGCAATGCGCGCCCAGGCTCAGCTGGCCGCTGGCCAGGCGCTGCAGCGCCGCCGGCTGTTGCAGCTGCCAGTCCTGGCCGCCGCTCTGGATGCGCCCGCTGGCGATGCGCCCGCGCCAGTCGCCCTGCTCGCTCAGGTTACCGTCCAGCGCCAGGGCCAGTTGCAGCAGCGGGCCCTGCAGATCCAGCTGCAGCGCCTGGCGCCGCGCATCGCCCTGGCCATCGGCCTGCAGGCGGCCGAGGTAGGTGTCGCCGAGGCGAATGCCGCGCGCCTGCAGCGCCAGCCTGCCCTGCTGACGGGCATCCAGGCTGGCGTCCAGCTGCAGGCGGCGCAGGCTGGGCTCGCCGAAGGCCAGGCGCTCGCCGCCGAGCTGCAACCGGCCCTGCGGCGCCTGCAGCGTACCGGCCAGTTCCAGGCTGCCCTGCACCTGACCCTGTAGGCCCCGCCAGAGCTGACCGAGGCGCGGTAACGCCAGTTGCAGCTGGCCGCGCAGGCGCTGATCCAGTGCGCCCTGTCCGCTCAGGCGGTTGTCGCCCAGACGCAGCAGCAGGCGCTGCACCTGCCATTGCTCGCCGGCGCCGGCGCCTTGTACCTGCAGCTGCGCGGGCTGGCCGCGCAGGCGCCCGGCCAGGTCGATATCGGCCTGCGCCTGCAGGCGGCCCTCGCTGAAACTGCCGCGGCTGTTCAGCGGCCCGCCGAGCCGGCCGGGCATCTCGGCCAGCCAGTAACCGGGATCCAGTTCGCTGAGCTGGAGCATGGCCTGCCAGTCGATGCCCGCGGCGAAGCCCAGCTTGAGCACGCCGTCGAGCTTGCCCTGGCCGGCCCGCAGCTGCAGTTGCGGCAGGCTGATCTGCTCCAGATCGCCGCTGACCGGGCTGCTCAGGCTGAAGGCGCCGGCCGGCCCCTGCAGCTGTCCGGCGAAGTTGCCCAGATAGTTGCCGCCGCTGTAGCTGAATTCGGCCTGCAACTGCTGCAGGCTCACCGGCGGCGCCTGCTCCAGCGGATACAGGCGCTGCCAGGGGAAGGCCTGCCAGTCCAGCTTGGCGTCGGCGGCGAAGGCCTCGCGCCAGTCGAGGCGGCCCTGCAGCTGCAGGTGCTGCTCGGCGTCGCCCTGCAGGCGCAGCAGCTCGATATCCGCGCCCAGGGCCTCGACGCGCCCGCGCAGGCGCACGGCGATCGGCGCCTGCTCGGCCGGCAGGCTGGCCTCGCCGTCGATGCGGTAGCCGCTGGCCAGATCGCCCGTGGCGCGCAGCTCCAGCTGCTGCAGGCGCAGGGTCGGTGGCAAGGCGCTGCTGGGCGCGAAGTCGCCGCTGCTCAGGCGCAGCTCGGCCGGCAGGTGCTCGGCCAGGGCCTGCACCTGGCCGACCAGGCGCGCCTCCAGATAGCCCGTGCTGTCGGCCTGCAGGGTCAGGCTGCGCTGCAGCTCGCCGCCGACCTGCAGCGCCAGCTGCCAGGGTTTGCCGTCCACCTCCGGCAACTGCAGGCGCCCGCTGACGGCCAGCGGCCAGTCGCCCTGCGGGGTCAGCTCGCCGCTGAGTTCCAGGCTGAGCTCGTCGCGGCGCAGGCTCAGGCGCTGCAACGTCACGCCCTGCTCGTTCCAGGCGGCGATCAGGCTCAGCTCGCTGAACTGGGCCTGGCCGTCGAGACGCAACTCACCCAACTGGATATCGCCCAGTTGCAGGCGCAGCGGCAGCCTCAGCTGCGGTAGGCGCAGCGGCTCGCCACTCGCCTCCCCGCTCGCGGGCAGGTTCAGCACGACCTGCCGCAGGTGCAGACGATCCAGGCACAGGCTCAGGCGCAGCAGGCAGGCCGGCGACCAGGCGAAATCCACCTGGTGCAGCTCGGCGCGCAGCTGGTCCTGCTGCCAGCGCAACGCATCGGCCTGCCAGGCCGCACCGAGCCGGCCGCTGAAGTTCTCCACCGTCAGCCCCGGCACCTGCGCCAGCAGCCAGCGGCTGCCGCCCTGGGTCCCCAGCAGGCCCAGCACGGCCGCACCGAGCAGCAGCGCCAGACTCAGCAGCCCCGCCGCCAGCCACTTGAGTGCGCGCCTCATAGTTCCGGACCCATGGAGAAGTGCAGGCGCACGCCGCCCTCGTCGTCCAGCGCATGGGCCAGGTCCAGGCGCAGCGGGCCGACCGGCGAGACCCAGCGCAGGCCGAAGCCGACGCCGGTCTTGAGGGTGGGAAAGTCCAGCGAGTTGAACGCGTTGCCCTGGTCGACGAAGGTGGCCAGGCGCCACTTGTCCGTCAGGCTGTACTGGTACTCGGCGCTGGCGGCGAACAGGTAGCGACCACCGATCTTGTCGCCGCGGTCGTTCTCCGGCGACAGGCTCTGGTAGTCGTAGCCGCGCACGCTCTGGTCGCCGCCGGCGAAGAAGCGCAGCGACGGCGGCACGCCGGAGAAGCCGTTGGTCTCGGTGCCGCCCAGTTGCACGCGGCCGAGCAGGCGATGGTTGTCCAGCACCGTGGTCAGGCCCTTGAGCATGACGTTGCCGTGCACCACGTTGGCGTCGGAGAGCACCCCGTCCACCGCGCCGGAGACATCGAACTGCAGGCGATAGCCGCGCCGCGGATCGAGGCGGTTGTCGCTGCGTAGCAGCGAATAGCTGACGCCCGGCATCAGCAGGGTGCTCAGGCCGGAGTCGTCGCCCAGACGGTACTCCTCGCGCTGCCACTTGAGCGACAGCACCCGCTGCCAGCCGCCGGCGCGCTGGCTGTGCCACTCCGGACCGAGGGTGAGCAGACGGCTGAGGCTGTCCTTGCTGGCCAGTTCCTCGTACTGGTAGCCGCCGGCCAGGCGCAGCTTGTCGGTCAACGGCGGGTCGCCGGGCATGTCGTACCACAGACCGAGGTTCTGCCTTGGCGCCGACAGCTCGGTCTCCACCCCGTAGCTATGACCCTGCGGGTTGCGCCAATGGCGCGTCCAGGAGCCGCGCAGGCGCGGCCCGACGTCGGTGGAGAACCCCACACCCAGGCCCAGGGTGCGCGGCTCGCGGGTCACCAGCGCGACCGCCACGGGAATGCGCAGCTGCTCGGCCTGGGTGGGAATGGCGTCGATGCGCACCGACTCGAAGTAGCCGCTGGACTGCAGCGCCTGGTACAGCTCGGCGATCAGCTCGGAATCGTAGGGGGTGTCCGCCTGGAACGGCACCATGCGCCGCAGCAGCGCCTCGTCGAAGGGAAAGTCGCCGCTGAAGGCGAGGTCGCCGAGGCGGTAGCGCGGCCCGCTGACGTACACCAGCTCGATATCGGCGACCCCGGCGACGGGGTCGATATCCAGGCGCTGGCGGGAGAAGCGGCCGTCGAAGAAGCCGTAGCGCGAGGCCTGGTTCTGGATCAGCCGCTTGGCGTCCTCGTAGCGGCCGTGGTGCAACACCGCGCCGGGCTGCAGGCGGCTGGCGCTGGGCAGGCGAAAGGCGGCCAGCTCGCTGGCCGGGCCTTCGATGCGGATGTCGACGTTGCGCAGGCGCACCCGTTCGCCGGGCTCCACCTCCAATACCAGGCGCGGCGTCTCGCCCTCCTCAATGCGGCTGCGGATGCGCGCCTGGTAGTAGCCCAGCGCCTGCGCGGCCTTGTCCGCCTCGGCCTCGGCGACCCGGCGCAAGCGCCGCAGCGCCTGGCCGTCGCGGCCCTCGAGGCTGCCCACGTAGCCTTCGATATTGGCCTTGAGGGCCGCATTGGCCGGGCTGATGCGCACGTCCAGCTCACCGGCGGCGAGGGCGCCGGTGCTGATCAGCAGCAGCGCCAGGCTGCGCCGGATATGTCCATATACGCTCATGGCCGGGGATGCTATCACGGAGCGGACGGCGAGCTAGAGCGGTGGAGAACGGCGGTGACAGCCAGGGTTCAGGCGCGGGCCCGCGCCACCGGTTGCGGATTGGGGTGGAAGAACACGTGCTCCACCACCGGGCCGATGGCCAGTTCGCCGATTTCCTCGTAACCCTGGCGCTTGTAGAAATCCAGGTAGCGCGCATTGCCGGTGTCCAGCACCACGCCCTGCGAGCCGGCATCCTCGGCGCACCAGTCGTGCAGCGCTTCGAGCAGTTGCTCGCCGCGGTGCTGCCCCTGGAACTCGGGATGGATGCCGAGCAGCGGCAGCACGTGATAGGGCCCCGGCGGCAGGCAGGCGAGCACCGCGTTGTGGTATTCGAGGTAGCGCTTGGTGCAGCGGAAACCGGTGCTCAGCAGCATGCGCAGACGCCAGCCCCAGCTTTCGGTGATATCCAGGCGCCGCTGCGGCGGGGCGATCAGCGCGGTGCCGATCAGCCGGTCGTCGAGCAGCAGGCCGATGGCCGGCAGCTCCTCGGCGAAGTGCTGCTGCACCAGTTCGCGCACCGTGGCCCGCACCCGCTGGTCGAAGCCCGGCCGCTCGGCCTCGAACAGGTAGGCGAAGGTCGGCTCGTGGCGGTAGGCGTGGTAGAGCAGCGAACGCACTTCACGGGCGTAGCCGCCGTCGAGCATGCGGACTTCGGCAGGAGCGTTATGGGGCATGGCGGACCTCTGTTGTTATGCGTTGTGTGGTCGGACGCGTCACAGCCAACTTAGCACCGCCGCCAGGGCCCTGCCAGGCGCTGGCCGCGAGCGCGGCGGATCGGCTAGCATCGCCTTTTGCCCAGGACTCGCCGCCCATGAAAATCGTCTCTTTCAATATCAATGGCCTGCGCGCCCGCCCCCATCAGCTGCAGGCCCTGATCGACAAGCACCAGCCGGACGTGATCGGCCTGCAGGAAACCAAGGTGGCCGACGAGCAATTCCCCGAGGCCGAGATCCGCCAGCTCGGCTACCACGTGCACTACCACGGGCAGAAGGGTCATTACGGCGTCGCCCTGCTCTCGCGCCAAGAACCGCTGAACCTGCACAAGGGCTTTCCCGGCGACGCCGAGGACGCCCAGCGGCGCTTTATCTACGCCACCTTCACCGACGCCCAGGGCCAGCCGGTGACCGTGATGAACGGCTACTTCCCGCAAGGCGAAAGCCGCGAGCATCCGGTGAAGTTCCCCGCCAAGCAGCGCTTCTACGCCGACCTGCAGCAGTTGCTGGTCGAGCGCTTCGATCCACAGCAGGCGCTGGTGGTGATGGGCGACATCAACATCAGCCCCGAGGACTGCGACATCGGCATCGGCGAACCCAACCGCCTGCGCTGGCTGAAGACCGGCAAGTGCAGCTTCCTGCCGGAGGAGCGCGAGTGGCTGGCGACCCTGAAGAACTGGGGCCTGGTCGACAGCTTCCGCCAGCTCCACCCCGAGGTGAATGACCGCTTCAGCTGGTTCGACTACCGCAGCCGCGGCTTCGAGGACGAGCCCAAGCGCGGCCTGCGCATCGACGTGATCCTCGCCAGCCAGGCACTGCAGGGCCGGCTCAAGGACGCCGGCATCGATTACGAACTGCGCGGCATGGACAAGCCCTCGGATCATGCGCCGATTTGGCTGGAACTGGGCTGAGAGGCTCTACGGCGCGCCCCAGCGCCGTCATATCACTGAAACCTGACTGACTTAATCTGCGCGGCACTCTCCATCACCCACTAGAAGGTGTCTGCCGCATGCCGCGCGCCCCGTCCGCCGTCGACCGCGACCTCTGGAGTCGCACCCTGTCCCTGCTGGTCCTCGGCTTCATCTGCTACGCCCTGCCGCTGTCGGTGTTCGCCGCCCTGCCCGCCTCGCAGGGCGGACAGCCGGTGCTGCGCCTGCAAGGCTCCAACACCATCGGCGCCAAGCTTGGTCCGGAACTGGTCAAGGGCCTGTTCGAGGCCCAGGGCCTGCGCGATATCCGCAGCGAGGCCGGCGCGGCGGAGAACGAACAGCGCCTGCTGGCGCGCCACGCCGACGGCCGCGCGGTGATAGTCGAGGTCGCCGCCCATGGCTCCGGCACCGGCTTCGCCGCGCTCAAGGACGGCACGGCGGACATGGCCGCCTCGTCGCGGCCGATCAAGGACAGCGAAGCCACCGCCCTGGCCGCCCTCGGCGATCTGCGCAGCGCGCAGGCCGAACAGGTGATCGCCATCGACGGCCTGGCGATCATCCTGCACCCGAGCAACCCCATCGCGGCGCTCGGCGTCGAACAGGTGGCGCAGCTGTTCGCCGGCGAGATCGGCGACTGGCGCGAGCTGGGCGGCAACCCCGGGGCGGTGCGTTTGTACGCCCGCGACGACAACTCAGGCACCTACGACACCTTCAAGGAGCTGGTGCTGGCACCGGGCGGACGCAGCCTCGCCGCCGGCGCCCAGCGCTTCGAGTCGAGCACCCAGTTGTCCGATGCGGTCAGCGGCGATCCGCAGGGCATCGGCTTTATCGGCCTGCCCTATATCCGCCAGGCCAAGGCGGTGGCCATCGCCGCCGGCGACTCGCAGCCGATGCCGCCAAGCACCACGCTGATCGCCACCGAGGACTACCCGCTGTCGCGCCGGCTGTTCCTCTACAACCAGCCGCAACCGGACAACCCCTGGGCCCAGGCGCTGATCGACTTCGCCCACAGCCCGCGCGGCCAGGCCATAGTCGACGCCAGCGGCTTCATCGCCCAGACGGTGCAAGCGATCCGCGTCGAACCCAGCGCACAGATGCCGGCCGGCTATCGCCAGCTGGCCGAACGGGCGCAGCGCCTGTCGGTGAACTTCCGCTTCCAGGAAGGCAGCGCCAGCCTGGACACCAAGGCCCAGCGCGACCTGGCACGGGTGCTGGACTACCTCAAGCGCCACGACAAGCTGCATAACCAGGTGGTGCTGGTGGGCTTCGGCGACGCCAAGAGCGACCCGGCCCGCGCCGAGCTGCTGTCCAAGCTACGGGCCATGGCCGTGCGCCGCGAGCTGGCCAGGCAGGGGGTGCTGTTTCGCGAGATCACCGGTCTCGGCGACGAGCTGCCGGTGGCGGCCAACAGCGAAGACCACGGGCGCATCCGCAATCGCCGGGTCGAGGTCTGGGTCTACTAGAGTTGCAAGCGGCAGGTGGAGCAAAACCGCGGCCTGGCTTGAGGCTTGCCGGGTTAAGCGCTAGCCTGTCTGAGCGTGACGCCGGGCCCCTCTGGCGGTGAGCTCTCACCGTGATGTCGGAGTCACTGAGTCGATATTCAACTCAGGCAGACATTTAGGGAGGGCTCATGGACGCTCTACTCGCCTTTTTCACCACCCCGCTGTTCGGTACCCCCGGCTGGTTCTGGCTGGCCTTTCTAGTGCTGATCGTCACCCTGCTGGTGCTCGACCTCGGCGTGCTGCACCGTGACCAGCACGAAATCGAGATGCGCGAGAGCCTGCTGCTGTATTCGGGCTACTTCAGCGTCGGCGTCGCCTTCGGCGGCTGGATCTGGTGGCAGCTCGGCGCGACCAAGGCGCTGGAGTACTACACCGGTTTTCTCGTCGAGCAGTCGCTGTCGATGGACAACGTCTTCGTCATGGCGATGATCCTCGGCTACTTCAACATCCCCCGCCGCTACCAGCACCGCGTGCTGTTCTGGGGCATCCTCGGGGTGATAGTGCTGCGCGCCATCATGATCGGCCTGGGCACGGCGCTGGTGCAGCAGTTCGACTGGATCCTCTACCTGTTCGGCGCCTTCCTGCTGTTCAGCGGCTTCAAGATGCTGCGCAGCGAGCACGAGCAGGAACATCACCCGGATCTGGCGCAGAACCCGCTGCTGCGCTTCCTGCGCCGGCATATCCGGGTCACCGACGAGCTGCACGAGGGCCACTTCCTGGTGCGTCTGAAGGACCAGGTCAGCGGCAAGCCACTGCTGCATGCCACGCCGCTGCTGCTGGCGCTGGTGCTGATCGAGCTGGCCGACCTGGTGTTCGCCGTCGACAGCGTGCCGGCGGTGCTGGCCATTTCCCAGGACCCCTTCATCGTCTACACCTCGAACATCTTCGCCATCCTCGGCCTGCGTTCGCTGTATTTCGCCCTGGCCGCGCTGATGCACCGCTTCATCTACCTGAAGTACGCCCTGGCGCTGGTGCTGATGTACATCGGCGGCAAGATCTTCCTCCACGATCTGGTCAAGGTTCCCGCCCTGCTCTCGCTTGGCGTAACCTTTGGCCTGCTGGCCGGCGGCGTGATCCTCTCCCTGCTGAGAACCCGCAACCGGGCCGGTCTCGATCGACAACAGAGTTGAAGCATGGCGGATGTACGCATAGATGAGCTGGAGCGTGGCGGCCAGCGCCTGTGGCAGGTGCGCGTCGGCCGCCGCGCGCTGACCTTTCACGAGGAGCTGGCCGCGCGCGCCTTTGCCGCGCAGTTGCACATGCGCCTCGGCTGGCTGGATCAGGCACGGAACTCCGACGACAAGGAGTCGCAACCGACATAAACGACGAGGCCCGCAGAAATGCGGGCCTCGTCCTTTTCAGCGCCTGGTTCAGCGGCTGGCTTTCATCACGTCGCGCGGCACGTACTTGCCGATCTCGTACTTGCCGATGGCGGCGCGGTGCACCTCGTCCGGGCCGTCGGCCAGACGCAGGGTGCGCTGCATGGCGTACCAGTAGGCCAGCGGGAAGTCGTTGGAGACCCCGGCGCCGCCATGCATCTGGATCGCCCGGTCGATCACCCTGAGCGCCACGTTGGGCGCCACCACCTTGATCTGGGCGATTTCGCTGGCGGCGATCTTGTTGCCGACGGTGTCCATCATGTAGGCGGCGTTGAGGGTCAGCAGGCGCGCCTGGTTGATCTCCATGCGCGAGTCGGCGATGTGGTCGATATTGCCGCCCAGGCGTGCCAGCGGCTTGCCGAAGGCGGTGCGGCTCACGGCGCGCTTGCACATCAGCTCCAAGGCCCGCTCGGCCATGCCGATCGAACGCATGCAGTGGTGGATGCGGCCCGGGCCGAGGCGACCCTGGGCGATCTCGAAGCCGCGCCCCTCGCCGAGCAGCACGTTCTCGTAGGGCACCCGCACGTTCTCGAACAGCACCTCGGCGTGGCCGTGCGGCGCGTCGTCGTAGCCGAACACCGGCAGCGGACGCAGCACGGTGACGCCGGGGGCGTCCATCGGCACCAGAATCATCGAATGCTGCTGGTGGCGCGGCGCGTCCGGGTTGGTCAGGCCCATGAAGATCATCACCTTGCAGCGCGGATCGCAGGCGCCGGAGGTCCACCACTTGCGGCCGTTGATCACCCACTCGTCGCCTTCGCGGCGGGCGTTGGCCTGCATATTGGTGGCGTCGGACGAGGCCACACCCGGCTCGGTCATGGCGAAGGCCGAGCGGATCTCGCCGGACAGCAGCGGCTCCAGCCACTGCCGCTTCTGCGCCTCGTTGCCGTAGCGCACCAGCACCTCCATGTTGCCGGTGTCCGGCGCGGCGCAGTTGAACGGCTCCGGGCCGATCAGCGAGCGACCCATGATCTCGGCCAGCGGCGCGTACTCGGTGTTGCTCAGGCCGGCGCCGTAGTCCGACTCGGGCAGGAACAGGTTCCACAGGCCCTCGGCCTTGGCCTTGTTTTTCAGCTCTTCCATGATCGCGGTGGGCTGCCAGCGGTCGCCCTCGGCCACCTGCCGTTCGAACACCGCTTCGGCCGGGTAGACGTGCGCTTCCATGAACGCCGTGACGCGCTCACGCAGCTGTTGAACCTTGGGGGAGTAGGCGAAATCCATGGGGGCTACCTTCTTGGCTGTGCGGTTGTGGAAAAGATGCTAGAACAGCGCCTAAGATTTATCGAACCTATTTTTAGCGTGTATGAACATTCATAACCGATATATGATCGATTGATATCGACAGCCCTGGAGCGCATCCGGCATGAACCTGACCAAGGTGGATCTGAACCTCTTCATCGTCTTCGACGCCATCTACACCGAGGCCAACCTGACCCGTGCCGGGCAGATCGTCGGCATCACCCAGCCGGCGGTGTCCAACGCCCTGGCCCGCCTGCGCGAGACCTTCAACGACCCGCTGTTCGTGCGCACCGCCCAGGGCATGGTGCCGACGCCGATGGCGCAGAACATCATCGGTCCGGTGCGCAACGCCCTGCAGCTGCTGCGCGTATCGGTGCAGGAGAGCCGCACCTTCAACCCGCAGCAGGCCAACAAGACCTACCGCATCAGCATGACCGACCTCTCCGAGCAGATTCTCCTGCCGCCGCTGTTCCAGCGCCTGCGCCGCCTGGCGCCGAACGTGTGCATCGAGAGCTTTCTGGCCAAGCGCCGCGAAACCACCAAGGAGCTGGCCGCCGGGCGCCTGGACTTCGCCGTCGACGCGCCGCTCAACACCGACCCGCAGGTGCGCCACGTCAAGCTGCTCGATGACCGCTACGTCTGCGCCATGCGCCCGGGCCACCCGCTGGCCAAGGACAAGATCAGCCTCGACGAGTACCTGTCGCTGACCCACATCCATATTTCCAGCCGCCGCAGCGGTCTGGGCTACGTGGATCTGGCCCTGGGCAAGATGGGCATCCAGCGCAAGATCGCCCTGCGCTCGCAGCACTACCTGATGGCCAGCAGCGTGATGCTGCAGACCGATATGGTGATCACCGTGCCGGAGCGCTTCGCCCGCCGTCATCACCTGCATCACGTGACGCTGCCGGTCGGCGACGTACCGGCGCTGGAAACCCATCTGTACTGGCACGAAAGCACCGATCAGGACCCGGCCAACCGCTGGATGCGCGAGCAGATGATCGAGCTGGCCCAGCAGGTCACCGCGCAGGAGAAGAAGGCCGAACAGGCCCCCGCCGCCTGAGTCAAAGGTGGTAAACGCAAGAAGGCCCGCAGATGCGGGCCTTCTCGTTTCGGGCGGGAGGGCAAATCAGCGAGCGAGCTGGCCATCCAGCGACAGCTTGCCGGCGCCTTCGACCAGCACCGCCAGGCTCATCGCCATCAGCGCCAGGGCGAACTCGTAGCCGTTGTTGCTCATGAAGAAGCCGTGCTGCAGGTGCACGGTGACGATGGCCACCAGCATGGTCACCGCCAGCACCGCGGCCGCCGGGCGCGCCAGCAGGCCGACGATCAGGGCGAGACCGCCGAAGAACTCGGCGCTACCGGCCCCCAGCGCCATCAGGTAGCCCGGCGTCAGGCCGATGCTTTCCATCCACTGCGCCACGCCGGCCAGACCATAGCCGCCGAACCAGCCGAACAGCTTCTGCGCGCCATGAGCGGCGAAGGTGATACCGGCGACAATGCGCAGGATGGTGATGCCGAAGCCGGCCTGGGTGGCGGTGATGCTCTTGATCAGGTTGTTCATTACAGCGCTTCCTTCGTGTGTGAGAGTTGATGGCGCACAGAATAACCAATTAATTCGATTTAAAAACAGCAAAAAACCACTAATTAATATCGAATTGATAGATAGCTAGTTGGCCGTCAGCCGCTGTCTTTGCGGTTCGAGCAGATAGCGCTCACGGTCATAAGCAAGGTAGTACTTATTCACCGCATTCACATAACTCACCACGCCCATGCCCATCTGCTCCATGGCCACACGCTCGACCTGGAAGAACCACTGATTGGGATTGAGGCCCCGCCTGCGTGCCTCGGCGCGCAGGCTCTGCACCCGCTGCGGGCCGAGGTTGTAGCCCGCCAGGATGAAGGCCATGCGTTCACGCTCGTTGAGCTGCGGGCTGTTGAAGAAGGTGCGGCGGATCATCGCCAGGTACTTGCTGCTGGCCAGCACATTGCCGTCCAGGCTGGCGATATTGCTCACGCCGACGGCGCGCGCCGCCGCTGGGGTGATCTGCATCAGCCCGGTGGCACCGCTGGCGCCGCGCGCCGAGGGGTTGAGGGTCGACTCCTTGAACGCCAGCGCCGCCAGCAGCAGCCAGTCGAAGCCCTGACGCTCGGCATGCTGCTGCAGCACCGGGCGCACCCGCTCCAGGCGCTGGCGCTCGGTGCGGCCGAGCGGCGAATGGACCTTGTACAGACGCCGGTAGACGCGCTGGAAGGCGGCGTCCTGGTCGGCCGGGCTCTGGTAGCCGCTGAAGAAGCGGTCGATGCTGGCGCGCAGCATCGGCGCATCCGGGCGCACGAACCAGCTCATGTCGCCGTCACGCGCCAGCACCAGGTGCCTGTCCACCCTGAGCTTGGGCATCACCTTGGCCCAGCGCTCGGCGATCGGCAGTTCCACCGCGGTACGCTCGAAGATGCCGGCCTGGACCATTTCCAGCACGTCCTCCACCGCCAGACTGGGGTCGACCCACTCCACCACGATCGGCGGCAGCTTGCGCGCCGCCAGTTGCTGGTTGACCTTGCGCAGCGCCTCGCCCACCGCGCTGCCGGCCGGCAGCGACAGGCTGCGCCCGGCCAGTTGTTCGAGGCTGCGGTAATGCCGGTTGCCCTGCTTCGCCACCAACACCAGCGGCACCTCGCGACGGATCGCCGCGCTGGCGCTGACGTCGCGCCCGGCACGCACGTTGAGCAACTCGCCCGGCGCCACCAGATCGCCCTCGCCGCGCTGCAGGGCGCCGAGCAGCTGGTCCTTGGCCTTGGGGATAATCTTCAGGCGCAGGCTGCGGCCGTCGCGGGCGTTGCGGTTGAGGTACTGCTCGAAGGCGCGCAGGCGGTGGTACTCGACGCCGATGCTCTGGCCCTTGACCGAGCCCGAGCTGTTGCGGCTCTGGTTGACCAGCACGCGCAGCTCGCCGCTGCTGCGGATCGCCGGCAGGTCGCGGGCGCTGCGGGCCTGACTGCCGACTTCCGGCGGGCCGATCAGGCGCGCGCTGGCCGGTAGCGGCAGCAGGGCCAGCAGGCACAGGATCAACAGCAATCGCGACATCGATTCTCCAGGGATGGGCGGCAGGCCGCCGGACTCAGAGCACAACCCGCGAAACAAGTTCCCAAGCTTCGCGCGGGGCGCGGAGGGTCGCACAGCTGGCGCCGGCGGCGCCAGCCCGCAACCTTGCATCAATCTTAAAAAGCGTCGCCAACTTATTGTTTCTAATTGCCTTTCTGACGAACGGAATGCTTCTGCTATGCTCCCCCTTCGCCCAGACCAGGTGGCACCATGCAACTCATCGATATCGCCGTCAATCTGACCCACCCCAGCCTCGCCGCGCAGGCCGAAGCCCTGCTCGAGCGCGCCTACGCCGCCGGCGTCTGCCAGATGCTGCTGACCGGCACCAGTCTGGCCGAAAGCGAAGCCAGCCTGGCGCTGTGCCGACGGCTGGACGGCAGCGGCGAGCGACTGTTCAGCACCGCCGGGGTACATCCGCACGACGCCAGCAGCTGGAACGGCGCCAGCGCCGACAGGCTCAAGGCCCTGCTGGGCGAAGCCGAGGTGCGCGCGGTGGGCGAATGCGGACTGGACTTCGACCGCGATTTCTCCCCCAGACCGCTGCAGGAGAAGGCCCTGGAGCAGCAGCTGGCGCTGGCCGCCGAGCTGAATATGCCGGTGTTCCTGCATGAGCGCGAGGCCAGCCAGCGCCTGCTGGAGATACTCCGCGATTTTCGCGACCGGCTGCCGGCGGCGGTGGTGCACTGCTTCACCGGCGAGCGCCAGGCGCTCTACGCCTATCTGGATCTCGACCTGCATATCGGCATCACCGGTTGGGTCTGCGACGAGCGCCGCGGCACCCACCTACATCCACTGCTCAAGGACATCCCCGGCGGCCGTCTGATGCTGGAGACCGACGCACCCTTCCTGCTGCCGCGCAGCCTGCGACCCAAGCCGAAAAACGGGCGCAACGAGCCGGCCTTCCTTGGCGAAGTGCTGCGCGAGGTGGCGCTGCACCGCGGCCAGAGCCAGGCGCAGCTGGCCGCCGAAACCACTGCCTGCGCCCGCGCCTTCTTCGCCCTGCCGCCACTGGCGGAGCGCGCCGCAGCGGAGTCTTGATCCCGGTCAACACTTGTGCCCCGGGTCTCGACGACACTGCTGGCATTTGGCCAATAGCGGCTGTCTTACACGGACACTACAAAGCATGGGCGCCTGGATCAGCGATATTTCCCTCAAGTACAAGTTCTGGGCGGTCAACGCCGTGGCCTTCGCCACCAGCCTGCTGCTGGTGCTGTTCGCCCTGCATACCGAACAACGCGCACGCGCCGTCGATGCCCGCCAGGCCGCGGCCGAGCAGGCGCGCCTGCTGGCGCACTGGCCGGCGCAGGCGGCGCTACCGGCCCTCGCGCAGTTGCACACGCTGGAAGATGGCGAACGCCTGCCCGGCGCCCTGGGTCAGGCCGACGCCAGCGGCTGGCAGGCGCTGGCGCACGATCCCTGGCTGAGCGAATCCCTGCTGATCGGCGCGCAGCTGGCGACCCTGAGCGACGGTCGCCGCATGGCCCTGCTGACCCGCGCGCCCGGCCTGCGCCAGCTGTTCGCCGAGCACGCACTGGCCTACGCCGGCGCCGTGGCCGGACTTATGCTGCTGCTTCTGGCCGCCTCGCAGCTGCTGATCCGCTTTTTGCTCAGCCACCTCAACACCCTCAAGGACGTGATGCTGCAGGTAGAGCGCAGCGGCGACCTGGCCCTGCGCGTGCCGCTGGAGGGCCGCGACGAGGTCGGCCAGATGGCCGCCGCCTTCAACGCCATGCAGGCCGGCTACCAGCGTGTGGTCGGCACCGTCGGCCAGGTCGCCGCCGAACTGGACAGCGGCACGCGCAGCATGGCCGAGCGCATGGGCGCGGTGCGCCAGGGCATGCTCGACCAGCAGAGCGAGACCGACCAGGCGGCCACCGCGATCAATGAGATGTCGGCCACCGTGCAGCACATCGCCGAACACGCCGGCAGCACCCGCGACCAGTCGCACAACGCCGACCAGCTGGCCCGCGAAGGCCAGGCCGCGGTCGGTCGCGTCGAGCAGTCCATCGCCGGGCTGTCGCGCGGCGTGCAGCAGAGCGCCGGTACCATCGAGCGCCTGGCCGAGGACAGCCAGCACATCAACCGGGTGGTCGGGGTGATCCACGGCATCGCCGAGCAGACCAACCTGCTGGCGCTCAACGCCGCCATCGAAGCGGCGCGTGCCGGCGAGATGGGCCGCGGTTTCGCCGTGGTGGCCGACGAGGTGCGCAACCTGGCCAAACGGGTGCAGGACTCCACCGACGAAATCACCCAGATGATCGGTCACCTGCAGGCCGGCACCCGCGACGCCGTGGAGTTCATGCGCGAGAGTTCCGACAGCGCCAACCATTGCGTGCAGCTGGCGCAGGAAGCCGGCGAGGCGCTGGCGGCGATCACCGCCGCGGTGGCGCTGATGCGCGACAGCAATACCCAGATCGCCGTGGCCGCCGCCCAGCAGAGTCAGGTGGCCGAGGAGATGAGCCGTTCGGTGGTGGGCATCCGCGACGTCACCGAGCAGACCGTCGGTCAGACCCTCGACTCCGCCGCCACCAGCCAGCAACTGGCCGAGCTGGCCGGCGAGCTGAGCCAGGCGATCCGCCAGCTGCGCCTGTAACCTATCTGCGCCATAGCCAGGGGCAATTCGCCGGGGCCCAGGCGGCCGGCCTAGACTCGTTGCATGACCCAGAGGAATGCAGCATGAGCAAACGCCGCCCCAACCTGCTGGCCTGGCAATGGCGCCACTACGCCGAGCAGCACCGGCACCCGACCAACCTGCTGCTGCACCTGCTGGCCGTGCCGCTGTTTCTGCTGTCGGCCGCGCTGTTGCTGATCGGCCTGTGGCGCCTGGGCTTCGTACCCCTGGCACTGGGCGCCATCGGCCTGCTGGCCGCCCTCGCCCTGCAGCGCCAGGGTCACCGCTTCGAGCAGCAGGCGCCGGAGCCCTTCGCCGGCAAGCGCGATGCGGTCAAACGCCTGCTGCTGGAACAGTGCGTGACCTTCCCGCGCTTTCTCTTCAGCGGCGCCTGGTGGCGCGCCTGGCGCCGGCGCAAGCGGCACTGACTCAGCCGAATACCGTCACCGTCTGCCGGCTGATGGCGATCAGCTCGCCCGCCGGGCTCCACAACGCCGCGGCGATATGGCCGTAGCCGTCGCGGGCGTGCTCGATCTCGGCGCGGTACAGGCACCAATGCTCGGTGCTCAGCTCCCGCAGCGGCTGGACGAACTCGATGGTCCAGGTCAGCGAACTGCCCGGCGCCGGGCTCTTCAAATGCGGCAGCACCGCCGGCGGCCAGGCATCGACCAGCGCCAGCAGATGCGCCTCGCTCAGTGCCTGCGGCTCGGTCTCGCCGTGCAGACGTACCCAGCCGCCCATCTGCCGCGAGGGGTTGTTGGTGAAGGGCATGCCGCCGATGCCCCAGCGCATGGCCAGGAAGCGAGTGAACTCGGGGGTGACGCCGCGCAGGTACGGCAGCTCCTGGCAACGCTCGGCCGGCTCGATCTGCGGTGCCGGCAGCGGCGCCACGTCGATGGCCGAGGCGCGCGCGGCGCCGAAACTGCCCTGCACCATGGTCACCACCTGGCCGTCCTGCACCGCGCGCAGGCACAGCTGGCTGACCGCCTTGCCCTCGCGCAGCACCTCGGCCTGGAAGCTCACCGGCACGTCCGCCGCCACCGGGCCGACGAAGGTGATGGCCAGCGAGCGCACCGGGCGCCCCGCCGGCACCTTGGCGCGCATGGCCTCGAAGGCCAGCGCCGCCACCAGGCCGCCGAAACTGGCGCGCCCCTGGCCCCAGAGCGGCGGAATCACCAGCGCCTCGGGGTTGCCGCGCACGGCCTGCAGCAATTCGGAAAAGGTCATAGCCACCTCGCAAACGATAGATGGCGTCAATCTTAGGGGATGGTGGAGGCCGAACGATAGGCCGAAAGGATGGTTATTCGGCCATAGTTCCGGCGAAAATGTCGCCTTATTTCTCCAGCAGGAAGTCGCCATGCAGCGCCAGCAGCGCCTCGTCCGCGCGCCGTTCGGCTGCCGCCTGGGCCTGCAACCAGGCCGCGCGGCAGGGCTGCAGGGCCTCGCTGGAATCGCTCTGCGCCAGCCATTGCAGGTGATCGTGCCAGTCGCCCAGCTCGCTCTGCGCGCGCTTCAACCGACCCTGCGCCGCGGCGTCCAGGCCGCTATGCAGCGGATAGGCCTCGGCGGCGTAACGCACCCGCTTGATCAGCAGGCGCAGGCGGTGGCGGTCGTGCGCCGGGTCGCGCAGGGCACGCGCCAGCTGGCGCTGCTGACGGCGCAAACGGCGGCGGATGCGCTTGCCCACGCCGCGCAGCTGGCCCTCGGCTGCGGCCTGACGCCAGTTGCCCGGCCAGGCATCGAGCAGCAGCAGCAAGTCGGCCAGCTCGCGACTGGCGGCGACGACGGCATGTCCGGCGACCCGCCGCGCCTCGCCGGCCTGGGCCAACTCGCTCAGCCCCAGGCGACGCAGCTCGACCGTCAGCACCTCGCGGTCGCGCAACGGCCCGCTGAGGCGCCCCAGCACGGCGGCGCCCTGCTCCAGCGCGTCCACCGCCGGCAAACCGCGCAAGGGTCGCAGCAGGCTGCGCAGCTGGCGCAGGGCGATACGCAGATCGTGCAGGGCTTCCGCGTCGGTGGCACCTGCCAGACGCGCCTGGCAGGCGTACAGACGCACCTGCAACGCCAGCACCCGGGCCAGAATCCGCTCGACGAACCCCTTCATACGCACGTCCCCTTACTCGGATCGGTCATTCACCACTGCCGGACCTAGGGTGGATGAAAAGAGCGTCGTCCACCCTAAGTGATACCGGCGCGTAGCGTATCGCGGGGCCGCCCAGGCCATGCGCACCGGGCATCCCGTCGCTCGCGGTGCGCACGGCGCACCCCAGGTGATTATTGCGAGACCGCGCCCTAGCGCAACAGGCGCCAGGGCAAGGCCCTGCGCAACTCACCCAGCGCCTGGCGCAGGGCCGCCCGCGAGGGGGGCTGGCCGGCGTAGCGCTGGGCCTCGAAACAGCGGGAAAAGGCCTGGATCGCTGCGGCCTGGGCCGGGAGTTCGCGACCCGCGCGCTCGGCGAAGGCACGCGGCCCCTCGCCCGCCTGGCGCCGCACGCCGTGCCGCGCCAGCAGCTGCTCGAAGCGGCGGAAGGCCTGGCGCTGTGGGTCGCGACGCTGCTGCCAGGGCCTCAGCAACCACAGCGCCAGCAGGCCGAGCAGCAGCGTGCCGCTGCCGACCAGGGCCAGCGCCAGGCGCTGCCAGTCGAGGCTGCCGAACCAGCGCTGCAGCAGCCGCAACTGCTGCTCGCCCTGGTAGCCCAGCACCCAGCGCTGCCAGCCGTAGTTGAGGTTTTCCCAGTTCAGGCGCAACTGGTTGAGCCAGGCCAGTTCGCGGTAGCGCAGCGGCGAGAAGGGTTGGTCGTCGAGAAAACCGTCCTCCTCGGCCAGCGCTTCCTCCAGGCCCTGCTCGATGCGCTCCGGAGCCACCTGGAAGGTGGGATCGACGCTGCGCCAGCCGCGGCCCGGCTGCCAGTACTCGACCCAGGCGTGGGCATCGAACTGGCGCACCTGGATGTAGTTGCCGCCGGGGTTGAGCTCGCCGCCCTGGTAGCCGGCCACCACCCGCGCGGGAATGCCGGCGGCGCGCAGGACGAAGGTCATGGCACCGGCGTAGTGGGCGCAGAAGCCGCGGCGGGTGTGGAACAGGAAGTCGTCGATGCTGTCCGCGCCCAGCGGCTGCGGCCGCAGGGTGTAGACGTAGGGCTCGCGGTTGAAATGCTGCAGCAGCGCGGCGACCAGCGCATCGGCCTGCGGATGCTGACGCTGCAGCTCGGCGGCCCAGGCGCGGCTGCGCGGATCGCCCTGCTCGGGCAGTTGCAGCGCGCGGCGCAACGCCGGCGGTTCGGCGTCCGCCTCGCGCAGTGCCTGCGGCCAGGAGCGCACCTGGTAGAGCAAGGGGCGATCCACCGGGCGCCGCCGCTGCCAGCGGAAGTCGCTCATCATGCGGCCTTCGTCCTGCGCCAGCTCGCCGACGTCGAGGGCGAACAGCCAGGGCTTGCCGCTGGGCTGCATGACGATGCTGTAGTCCAGCGGCTCGCCCGTCTGGCGCCATTGCGGCGCCACGGGCAACTCGGCGTAGCTGGATTGCGACCAGCGCCGGCCATCGAAGCGCTCCAGGGTCAGGGCGCGCCAGTACAGCTGATCGCGCGGCGGCACCGGGCCGTCGAAGCTGGCACGAAAGGCCAGCGCCGAGGAGCGGCTGAGCTCGGCGATATCGGCCGGCGCCATGCTGTCGGACAGGCCGGTGACGCCCTTGTCGCTGGGCAGCGGCAGCGACCACAGCGGGCCCATGCGCGGGAAGAACAGAAACAGCATGACCATCAGCGGCAGCGCCTGCAGCAGCAGGCCGCCGGCCAGGCGCAGGGTCGGCCAGGGCCGCTCGGCGAAACCGCTGTGCTGCAGCCCCACCAGCGCGGCGAGCAGCGCGGTGACCGGCAGCAGGCTGTACAGCGCGGCGAGGATGCCGTCGTCGAACAGGTAAGCGGTCACCACGCAGAAGAAGCCGAGGAAGATCAGCACCAGGGCGTCGCGCCGGCTGCGCATCTCCACCAGCTTGAGGACGAAGGTGGCGATCAGCAGCACCACCGCCGCGTCCAGCCCCACCAGGGTGCCGCGCGACAGCAGGATGCCGGCCAGCACCAGCAGCATCAGGCCGCCCTTGGCCCAGCCGTTGGGGTAGCGCGCGCGCATGCGGAAGATCTGCACGCGCCAGGCGGCGGCGCCCAGCCACAGGGCGATCATCCACAGCGGCAGGTGCACCAGGTGCGGCAGGATCACCAGCACCTGGGCCACCAGCAGCCAGGTCAGGGCGATGCGCGGAATGCCCGGCAGTGTGCTCATGCCGGTTCACCGAACAGCGCCAGGGCGCGCAGGCAGGCGTCGCGATGGCCTTCGCCGGAGTCCGGGGCGATCACCTGCCCCGGCAGCTGCAGGCCGAACGCCTGCTGCCGCTCGGCCAGTTGCAGCACCCAGTGGCAGAGCAGCGACAGGCGCAGCTCCGCATCGCCGCCCAACTGCTCGAAGTCCAGCCACAGGTCGCGCCCGCCGAGCATGGCGAACTCCTTGACCAGCAGGCCCTGGCCGCGCGAATAAGCCTTCCAGTCCAGGCGCCGCTTGGAGTCGCCCGGCTGGTAGTCGCGCAGGCCCTGGAAATCGTCGGCGCCCTGGCCGCGGGCGCGCATGCCCTCCTCGTCCTCGGCGCCCAGGCCGGCGGCCAGCGGCAGCGCGCCCTCCAGCGGCCGCGGATAGACCAGCACCGCCTGATCCAGATCGACCCAGCTCCAGGCCACCAGCAGGCCGAGGGGAAAGCGGCTCTCCACCCGCAGCCGGCCCGGGCGCAGCCAGCCGCGGCGCTGCGCCGGCAGGCTCAGTTCCAGCTCGGCCTGGCCCTGGCGCGGCACGTCGCGCGCCAGCAGCTCGGCCGGCGGCCAACCCAGGGCCACGGCCTGGTGCTCGCGCTCGCGGCTTTCCAGACGCACGCGAAAGCGCGCCTGCTCGCCGACGAACACCGCCCCGCCACCGCCGGCCTTGAGCACCAGCCCGGCCAGGTTGCGATAGGTGTGCAGGATGGCGACCACGAACACCGCCATCAGCAGGAAGGTCAGACCGTAGGCCAGGCTGTTCTGGTAGTTGATGCCGACCAGCAGCATCAGCAGCAGGGCCAGGCCATAGGCGGCGCCGACCCGGCTGGGCAGGATGAAGATGCGCCGCTGATTGAGGCGCACGCTGGCCGCCGGCGGAATGCGCCGCGCCAGCCAGCGGCTCCACAGCGGTTTCAGCGCGGCGCGCATCAGAGCGCCGGCACTTCGCGCAGCAGCCACTGCACCAGGCTGCCGCCGCCATGGCCGGTGGGGTCGGCGCGCTCGCGCAGGCGGTGGCCGACCACCGAGGGCAGCACCGCCTGCACGTCCTCGGGGATCACGTAGTCGCGCTCGGCCAGCAGCGCCCAGGCCCGCGCCGCGGCCAGCAGCGCCAGGCTGGCGCGCGGCGACAGGCCCCAGGCGAACTGCGGCTGGCTGCGGGTGGCCTCGACCAGGCGCAGCACGTAATCGATCAGCGCATCGCTGGCGCGCACCTTGGGCACCTCGGCCTGCAGCCGGGCCAGCTCGGCATGGTCGAGAATCGGCTGCAGCCGCGGCAACAGCTCGCGCCGCGCGTCGCCCAGCAGCAGCGCCTTCTCCGCCGCCTGGGCCGGATAACCCAGCGACAGGCGCATGAGGAAGCGGTCCAGCTGCGATTCCGGCAGGGCAAAGGTGCCGCCGCTGCTCACCGGGTTCTGCGTGGCGATGACGAAGAAGGGTTCGGGCAGTGGCCGGGTGGCGCCCTCGATGGTCACCTGGCCCTCCTCCATGGCTTCGAGCAGCGCGCTCTGGCTCTTCGGCGTGGCGCGGTTGATCTCGTCGGCCAGCACCAGCTCGGCGAAGATCGGCCCGGGGTGGAAGACGAACTGGCCACTGTCCTTGTCGAACACCGAGGTGCCGAGGATGTCGCCGGGCAACAGGTCGGAGGTGAACTGGATACGCTGGAAGCTCAGCCCCAGCACCCGCGCCAGGGCATGGCTCAAGGTGGTCTTGCCCATGCCGGGCAGGTCTTCGATCAGCAGGTGACCGCGCGCCAGCAGGCAGGTCAGCGCCAGGCGCACCTGCGCCTCCTTGCCCAGCAGCACCTGATTGACCGAGTCCAGGCAGGCGTCCAGTTTGCTTCGCATCGTTGGCTCCTTATGCAGACCGCCGATGCTACTGGGCCACTCAGGTACGGCAAAGTGCTATGCAATCTTTGCTGACGAAACTGTGAGCGCGCCCGCCCTTACAGACGAAAATGCCCGGCCATGCCCTGCAGCTCGCGGCCCAGCTCGGCCAGCTGGATGCTCGAGGCGGCGGTCTGTTCCATGGCGCTGGCCGACTGATCGGCGATATCGCGGATCGAGGTGACGCTGCGGTTGATCTCCTCGGCCACCGCCGTCTGCTGTTCGGCCGCCGCGGCGATCTGCTGGTTCATCTCGAAGATCCGCGCCACCGCCTCGGCGATGGCCGTCAGCGCGCCCTCGGTCTGGTTGGCGCCCTCCACCGTCTGGCTCACCAGGCTGGCGCTCTGCGCCATGTCGGCCACCGCGCGGCGGCTGCCCTCGCGCAGCGCGGCGATCAGCGCCTCGATCTCGGCGGTGGACTGCTGGGTGCGCTTGGCCAGGGCGCGCACCTCGTCGGCGACCACAGCGAAGCCGCGGCCCTGCTCGCCGGCACGCGCCGCCTCGATGGCGGCGTTGAGCGCCAGCAGATTGGTCTGCTCGGCGACGTTCTTGATCACCTCCAGCACCGCGTCGATGCGCTGGGTGTCCTGGCTCAGGCGCTGGATGCTGGAGGTGGTGGCGTCCATCGCGCCGGCCAGCTGGTCGATGCGCTGCAGGGTCTGGCGCACCACCTGGCTGCCACTGTCGACGCGCCGATCGGCCTGCTCGGTGGAAGCCGCGGCGGCCTCGGCGTTGCGCGCCACCTCATGCACCGTGGCGGTCATCTGGCTCATGGCGGTGGCCACCTGATCGGTCTCCAGCTTCTGCCCGTTGACCCCCTGGCGGGTCTGCTCGGTCACCGTCGACAGCGACTGCGCCGAGCTGGACAGCTGGGTCACCCCGCCCTGCAGACGGCCGACCATCTCGCGCAGGTTGCCGGCCATGGCCTGCATGGCGCCGAGCAGCTGGCCGATCTCGTCGCGCCGGTCGATTTCGATGCGCGCACTCAGGTCGCCGGCGGCGATGCGCTCGGCCAGGCCGATCACCCGTTTCAGCGGCCGCACTATGGCCAGGCTGATGGCCAGCGCGGCCCCCAGGCCGACCAGCAGGGCCAGGGCCGCCGCCAGCAGGATCAGGGTGCTGCTCGCCTGCTGCGCGGCCTGCATGGCCTGGCGCTGGGCGCCTAGGGCCTGCTCGACCTGACCGAGCAGTTGTTCGATCTGCGCCACCAGCTGCAGGTAAACCTGCTTTTGCTGCTGCAGCTGCTCGGCGTATTCCTTGAGCCGCTCGTTGAAGGAGTCGACATTGACCACCACCTCGCCGAGCACCGCAGCGTAGCCGGGATCGCTCAGCGCATCGCGCAGTTCGGCGGCCAGCGCCTGGGCCTCGCCGGCTTGGGCGATCTCGACCCGCTCGAGCACTTCGCTGCGGCGGCTCGCCTCCAAGCGCTGGCGGGCCTGATCCAGCGCCTGTAACAGCAACTGGTGAATCTTGCCGACCTGCCCGGCCTGCAGCACCGCCTCGCCGCCCTGCTCGCCCTGGCTGCGCTTGAGCAGGTCGACGCCGTCCTCGGCCAGGCCCTCCTGCAGCAGGTCGAGGCTGTTGGCGGCGCTGACCACCAGCCAGTCGGCGGCCTGCAGCGACAGCTGCATGTTGTCGGTGAGCTCCACGTAACGGGCGAACGCGGCGCGGTAGTCGGCCAGCGCCGGCGCCAGCGGCGCCAGGATCGCCGCGGTGCCTTCATCGAGTTCGCCCTGCAGGGCGGCGCTGGCCTGCACTATCGCCTCGGCCTGCTCGGCCAGGCGCGCGGCCTGCTGCGGATCGCCGGCCAGGGCGAAGGCCTGCTCGCTGTGGCGCATGTGCAGCACCTGCTCGCCGAGCGCACTCATGCGTTGCTGCAGCGCCGCCCCGGCGTTCACCTCGCGCAGCGCCAGCAGTCCGGTGCCGGCCACCAGCGCGGTGAGCCCCAGCACCAGGGCGAAACCCAACATCAGTTTGCTGGCCGTGCTCAGACTGGCCAGCCGATTGCTCCACGCGCTCCCCATGACCACCCCCGCCTACTGCTCGCCGCGAATGGCCGAACATAGGAGCGCCGCCCTGCTGGCGACAAGCCAGCAGGGCCTGAAATGGCAGGATCAGCTAACTGAAGGTCGTTTCCAGAGCGGATTCATGGCCGCTGCATCTGGAACAGCTCGGTGGTGCGGCAGTAGGCGCTGCCGCCGAGACGGCCGATCAGGTCGAGCTTGAGCGGGTCGAGGCGACCCTGCTCGCTGAGCACAGCGTCGTCGATATGCGCCAGCAGCACCTCGGCGAAGATCAGGTGGCAGTTGGGGTTCGCCGCCGGATAGGGCTGAATCTGCGCCACCCGGCACTCGAAGGTCACCGGCGCGCCAGCCACCCGCGGCACGTCGATGCGCTCGCACGGCAGGCTGGCGATAGCGCAATGGGCGAACTCGCTGACCTCGTGCGGCAGTATCGCTGCACTGGCGTTCATCGCCTCGGCCTGGGCGAAGCTGACCAACTGGATCGCCAGTTCGCCGCTGGCCTGGGCGTTGCGCAGGCTGTCCTTGAGGCTGCCGTCGTCGCGGGTGTTGACGTTGACCAGCAGGGTCGGCGGCTTGTCGCTGATCACCTGGAAGAAGCTGAACGGCGCCAGGTTGGCCACCCCCTGCGGGGAACGGGTGGAAACCCAGGCGATGGGCCTCGGGGTGACGCTGGCGGCCAGCCAACGGTAGGCCTCCAGCGGGCTCAGCGTGGCGAAGTCGAGCTGCATCAGCGCCCCGCTCGCGATTCGCGAATGTAGAAGCGCGCCCGCTCGGCTTTGCTGGTGCAACCCTCGTAGGCCTCGAACTGCTGCTGGGTCTTGGCCGCGGTGAGCAGCGACAGCGCCTTGGAGTAGCTGACCGTGCCGGCGAAGCCTTCGGCCTCGGCGATGCTCAGCTCCTTCCAGGCCGCGTCCAGCTGATTGGCGCAGGTGTCGCGGTACACCGTCTTGCCGGCGCAACCGCTCAGCACCAGGGCCAGTACCGGCAAACAGATCCAATGTTTCATCGACCACACTCCTTACAAGGACATGACTACGGATTGACCCAGTGTAGGACGCCGGCGCCCGGGGAAAGTGCCCGCTTCAGCGTCCGGCGCGTTGACGCAGATACTCCACCACCGCCTGCTGCTCGCCGACGAACTCGATGCGCCCGGCCTTGCTCTCGCGCTGGAACACGTACATCGGATCGTAGTACTCCACCAGCAGCGCCTCGATCCAGCCGCGGTGGGTGTCGACCTGGCCGGCGGCGGCCTGCTCGCCGAGGGCCTGGTCCATGATCGCCGCCAGGCGCTGGTAGCGCTCGCCGCCCAGGCGCCGGGTGATGTTGGCCAGGCTCTCGCGCAGGCGCGCGGCGAAGGCGGCGAATCCGCCCTCCTCGCCGTGGACGGCGACGAACTCGGCGCACAGCTCGACCACATAGGCCTTGAGGATGCGCTCGACGCGATGCTCCAGGCTGTCCTCCAGCCACACCAGCGGGTAGTCCTGCATGGCCTGGTACAGCGGCAGCGGCAGCGAGCAGCGGCCGATCAGCCGCGCCTCATCCTCCAGCACGAACTGGCGCTGGCCGCGCGCGCGACGCTTGAGCAGGTCGATGGCCAGGGCGTTCTCGAAATCGATCTGCGCCGGCTGGGCGCTGGCGCGCTTGCCGAAGCTGGAGCCGCGATGGTTGGCGTGGCCTTCCAGGTCCGGGGCGTTGTCCAGCTGGCCGATCACCTCGGTCTTGCCGGTGCCGGTCATGCCGCCGACCAGGACGAAATCGCACTCGGCCACCGCCTGCTCGCTGGTTTCCAGGAGAAAGCCGCGCATCGCCTTGTAGCCGCCGATCACCCGCGGGTAGTCGATACCCGCCTCGCTTTTCAGCCACTGCTGGACGATCTGCGAGCGCAGGCCGCCGCGAAAGCAGTACAGGTAGCCGTCCGGATGGGCCTTGGCGAAGGCCGCCCAGGCGGCGATGCGCTCGTCCTTCAGCGCACCGCTGACCAGTTGGTGGCCCAGCTCGATGGCCGCCTGTTGGCCGTGCTGCTTGTAACAGGTGCCGACCTTCTGCCGCTCGAGGTCGTCCATCAGCGGCAGGTTGACCACCCCGGGGAAGGCGCCCTTGAGAAATTCCACCGGCGCGCGGGCGTCCATCATCGGCCGGTCGCCCAGAAAGATATCGCGGTAGTCGGCGCTGTTGTCCCGCATCACAGCACCTCGACCGCGTGGCGCTGTCGCTCGACCATCTCGCCGATGGGCGCCAGCTGCAGGCCCAGCTCGGCGGCGACGGCGAGGAACTCGGCCTCGCCTTCCGGCGCTACGGCGATCAGCAGGCCGCCGCTGGTCTGCGGGTCGCACAGCAGCAGCTTGGCCAGCTCCGGTAGCGGCGCGATCTTGTCGCCGTAGCTGTCGAAGTTGCGCAGCGTGCCGCCGGGCACGCAGCCCTGCTCGAGGTAATGCTCGACGCTGGCCAGGCGCGGCACCTGGGCGAATGCCACCCGCGCGGTGAGCCGGCTGCCGTCGGCCATTTCCACTAGGTGCCCAAGCAGACCGAAACCGGTGACGTCGGTCATCGCCTTGACCCCGGCGAGCTTGCCGAAGCGGCTGCCGGGCTTGTTCAGGGTGCACATCCAGTCGCGCGCCAGGCCGACGTCCTCGCTGCGCAGCTTGGCTTTCTTCTCCGCGGTGGTGAGGATGCCGATGCCCAGCGGCTTGGTCAGGTACAGCTGGCAGCCGACGGTAGCGGTGTCGTTGCGCTTCATATGGCGCTTGTCCACCAGGCCGGTCACCGCCAGGCCGAAGATCGGCTCGGGGGCGTCGATCGAGTGGCCGCCGGCCAGCGGAATGCCGGCCTCGTCGCACACCGCGCGGCCGCCGCGGATCACCTCGCGGGCGACCTCCGGGGCCAGCAGGTTGACCGGCCAGCCGAGAATGGCGATGGCCATCAGCGGGTCGCCGCCCATGGCGTAGATGTCGCTGATGGCGTTGGTCGCGGCGATGCGGCCGAAGTCGTAGGGATCGTCGACGATGGGCATGAAGAAGTCGGTGGTGGAAACCACCCCGCGTTCTTCGTCGATGGCATAGACCGCGGCATCGTCGCGCGAGGCGTTGCCGACCCACAGGCGCGGGTCGAGGTTCTGCGCGCCGCTGCCGGCGAGGATCACCTCCAGCACCTTGGGGGAAATCTTGCAGCCGCAACCGGCGCCGTGGCTGTACTGGGTCAAACGAATCGGCTCGCTCATGTCTCTCTCTTGCATCGACGACTGGCGGCGGATTCTAGCAAAGACCGCCTTGGCGCAGCGCCTTTGCGCGAGTAAGGTCGAAACATCGACGGGGGATTTTTCCTATGAGCAAGAAAGTGGCGCTGGTACTGGGCTCGGGGGGCGCGCGCGGCTACGCCCATATCGGCGTGATCGAGGAGCTGCAGGCGCGCGGCTACGAGATCGGCTGCATCGCCGGCTGCTCGATGGGCGCGGTGGTCGGCGGCATCTTCGCCGCCGGCAAGCTGCGCGAGTACCGCGAGTGGACCGAGAGCCTGGACTACCTGGACGTGCTGCGCCTGATCGATGTCAGCTTCCGCCTCGGCGCCATCCGCGGCGAGCGGGTGTTCGGGCGTATCCACGACATAGTCGGCGAGATCAATATCGAGGAGCTGGCGATCCCCTTCACCGCGGTCGCCACCGACCTCACCAACCAGCAGGAAATCTGGTTCCAGGAAGGCTGCCTGCACCAGGCGATGCGCGCCTCGGCGGCGATTCCCAGCCTGTTCACCCCGGTGATCCAGGGCAAGCGCATGCTGGTCGACGGCGGCCTGCTCAACCCGTTGCCGATCGTGCCGGTGGTGTCCAGCCACTGCGACCTGATCATCGCGGTCAACCTCAACGCCACCAACCAGAGCCACTACCAGCTGCCGGTGATCGAGCGGCCGGCCGCGCTCAAGGGGCGCATCGACCAGTTGATGACCACGCTCGGCTCGCGCCTGCCGAGCTTCCGCCGCAAGAGCGAGGACGACGTCCTGCTGCTGGCCGCCGAGCAGCAACAGGCCGACGCCATCGGCCCGGCCGCGGCGCCGAACCGCAACGCCGCCGGCGCCGTGCCGAAATCCGCCAGCGGCTCGCGGGTCGCCGAGTTCAGCGGCCCGGCCTCGCTGCTGGAGCTGGTCAACCAGAGCTTCGAGGTGATGCAGACCTCGCTGGCGCAATACAAGATCGCCGGCTACCCGCCGGACATCCTGATCAACGTGCCCAAGCGCGTGTGCCGTTTCTTCGAGTTCTACAAGGCGCCGGAGCTGATCATGCTCGGCCGCCAGATCGCCCGCGACACCCTCGAGCGCTACGAGCGCGAGCGTTGATCACTCGCTGTGCAGCGCCTCGACCGGCTGCAGGCGCGCCGCCCGCCGCGCCGGGGCGATGCCGGAGAGCACCCCGACCAACGCCGCCAGCAGCAGCGCCAGCAGCAGAACCCCCGGCTGCACGGCAAGCGGCAGCCCCGGTAGCGCCAGCTGCAGCGCGCCGAGCAGCGCGCCCATCAGCAGCAGCCCGGCCAGCCCGCCGAGCAGCGACAGCAGCAACGCCTCACCGAGAAACAGCGCCAGCACCTGCCGCGAGGTGGCGCCGACCGCGCGCAACAGGCCGATTTCCGCCGCGCGCTCGGCCACCGCGGTGGTCATGATGGTGAGGATGCCCACCGCCCCCACCAGCAGCGAGATACCGCCCAGCGCCGCCACCGCGACGCTGAACATGGCGAGGATGCGGTCCAGGCTGCGCAACATGTCGTCCTGGGTGGTCAGGTTGAAATCCTCCTCACCGTGGCGCTCGATCAGCAGCCGGCGCACCCGCTCGCTCATCTGCGGCGCGGCGATACCGGCGTTGAACACCAGGTTGATCTTGGCCAGGCCGTCGCGGTTGAACAGGCTTTCGGCCCAGTCCACCGGCACGTAGGCGATGTCGTCGATATCGAAGCCGAGCAACTGCCCCTGGCGCGCCATCACCCCGATCACCCGAAAGCGCGTGCCGCCGACCCGCACCGTCTGCCCCAGCGGGTTGGCCGCGCCGAACAGTTCCTGGCGCAGGGTGTGGCCGAGCACCACGTAGGGCGGCGAGCGGCCGTCGCGCGGCTCGGGAAGAAACTGGCCGAGGGCCAGCGGCAGGCGCCAGGCCGTGGCCATCTGGTGGCCGCAGCCGAGCACCCCGGTGTAACGGGTCAGGCCGGCGAACTGGATGTCGCCGTTGCCCTGGATGATCGGCACCGCCGCCTCGACGTGGGCCAGGCGGCGCAACGCATCGGCGTCGGCGATGGTCAGCGGGCGCACGTTGCTGAGCACGCCGCCGAGGCCGCCGGTGCGGGTCATGCCCGGACGGATGGTCAGGTTGCGCGTGCCGAACTGGGCGAAGTTGTCCTGCACGTAGCCACGCAGGCCGTCGCCGATGGCGGTGAGCAGGGCCATGGCGGCGATGCCGATGGCCACCCCGAGCAGGGTCAGCAGGCTGCGCAGGGGCCGGCTGAGCAGCGCCGAGCCGCTCAGGCGCAGGCCGTCGCGCAGTTGCATCAGCCGCCCCCCGCCGCGCCGTGCAGCGCCTGCACCGGTGCCATGCTGGCGGCGCGGTTGGCCGGCAGCCAGGCGAACAGTGCGGCGCAGGCCAGCGCCAGGCCGAGGCTGACCAGCCGCGCCCACCCCGGCGCATGCAACGGCAGCGCGGTGGCCAGACGCGCGCCCCACAGCAGCAGCTCGGCCAGCAGCAGGCCAGCCAGCGCACCGACCAGGGCCAGCAGCAGCGCCTCGCCGAGAAACACCAAGCGCACCTGTCCGGCGCTGGCGCCGAGGGCCTTGAGCAGGCCGATCTCGGCGGTGCGCTGGTTGACCGAAATCCAGGTCACGTTCATCACCAGGATGCCGGCCACCAGCAGGCTGATCGCGGCGATGCCGCCGAGCGCCTGGGTCAGGCGCACGAGAATCTGCTCGAAGGTGCCGCGCAGGGCGTCCTGGCCGACCAGGGTGAAATCCTCCTTGCCCTGGTGACGCCGGCTCAGGCTGGTGCGAATCTCCCGCTGCGCGCTGTCCAGGTAACTGGCGCCGCGCAACTCGACGAAGATGCGCAGCAGGCCCTCGCGGTCGAACAGCGCCTGGGCGTTGGCCAGGGGTATCAACAGGCTGTCGGAGAAATCCATGCCCAGCGACTCGCCGCGCTCGGCCAGCACGCCGATCACCCGCAGCCGCCGGTCGCCGGCGCGCAGCCACTGGCCCAGCGCCGGCCCGTCGCCGAACAGCTCGCGGCGCAGCCGTGCGCCGAGCACACCGACCGCCTCGCCCTGGCCCGCGGCCAGTGCCGGCAGCGCCTGGCCCTGGGCCAGCTGCAGGCCGCGCATGGCGAAGAAGTGGTGGTCGGTACCGACGATCAGCGTCTCGCGGTGGCGACTGCCGGCGCGCACCTCGGCGCGCCCCGACTGCTGTGGCGCCACCCGGCGCACCTGCGGCAGGCGGGCGATGGCCAGGGCATCGCCGAGGGTCAGCTCGCGTGGCGCCAGGCCGGTGACCGGCGGCATGCCGCCGGTGGTCTGGTTGCGCCCCGGCACCACGATCAGCAGGTGGCGGCCGAGCTGGTCGAACTCGCCGATGACGAAGCGCCGGGCGCCCTCGCCCAGGCCGCTGAGCAGCACCACGGCGAACACGCCGATGGCGATCGCCAGCAGCAGCATGGCGCTGCGCGAACGGTGCCCGCGCAGCCCGCCAAGCCACAGGGCGCAGAGGTCGGCGGCGCGCATCAGGCCACCCGCAGTTGCGGTGGCCGCGCCTGGCCGTCGTGCAGCCACAGCTGGCGCCGTGCGCGCGCCGCATGCTGCAGGTCGTGGGTCACCACCACCAGGGTCTGGCCTTCGGCATTGAGCGCTTCGAGCAGGGCGAACACCTCGCTGCCGGCCTGGCTGTCGAGGTTGCCGGTGGGCTCGTCGGCCAGCAGCAGTGCCGGGCGCATGACCATGGCGCGGGCGATGGCCACCCGCTGACGCTGACCGCCGGACAGCTCGGCCGGGCGATGGCACAGGCGCTGACCGAGGCCGAGGCGTTCGGCCAGCTCGCGGCTGCGACGGCGCCGCTCGGCGGGGTCGATGCCGGCCAGGAGCATCGGCAGCTCGATGTTTTCCAGCACGTTCAGGCGCGGGATCAGGTGGTAGGCCTGGAACACGAAACCGATATGCCGGCTGCGCAGCTCGGCGCGGCGACGCTCGTCGAGCGCCACGGTGGCCTCATTGTTGAGCCAGTATTCGCCGGCATCCGGCACGTCGAGCAGGCCGAGAATATTGAGCAGGGTCGACTTGCCCGAGCCGGACGGGCCGACCACCGCCAGGTAGTCGCCGGCGGCGATCTGCAGATTCAGCGCCGCCAGGCCGACGACCCGCTGCTCGCCGCTGGCGAAGCCGCGCGTCACCCCCTGCAGGCGGATCATCACTGCGCTTCCGCGCTGCGCGAGACCACCGCGATGCCGTCCTTGAGTCCCTCGCGGTCGAGGCTGGCGAGAATCCGCTCGCCCTCGTGCAGGCCGTCGAGCACCTCGGTCCAGCGCCAGTTGGCCAGCCCCGTGTTCAGCTCGACCTCGCGCAACACGCCGGTGGCCGGGTCGTAGCGCAGCACCCGGCGCCCCTCCAGCAGGGTCTCGGTGGGGATGCGCAGGCTGCCGGCGCTCTGCTCCAGGAGGATTTCCACGTCGGCGCTGTAGCCGGCCAGCAGGGTCACGTCCACCGGCAACTGGGCGAAGCGCACCTCGACGTCGACGGTGCGCGCCTGCTTCTCCAGCTCGCGCACGAAGGGCGCGATGCGGCTGACCTGGCCATGGAAATGGCGGCCGCGAAAGGCGTCCAGGCTGATCCGCACCGGCATGCCGATACGCACCCGGCCGGCGTCCACCTCGTCGATAGGCGCATCGACGTAGAGGCAGCTGTCGTCGATCAGGTCCACCGCCGGCGGGGTCGGAATGCCCGGCGGCGACGGGGTAACGAATTCGCCCAGCTCGCCGTTAATCTGCGCCACCACCCCGGCGAAGGGCGCGCGCAGCACGGTCTGGTCGAGCAGCGAGCGCTGCAGCGTCAGGTTGGCCTCGGCCTCGCGAATCTGCACCTGCTGCGCGGTGCAGGCCAGTTGCGCCAGGCGCGCCTTGGTCTCGGCCTGGTCGAGGCGCTCGAGCGAGGTCAGCTTGCGTTCACCCAGGTGCTGCAGGCGGCGGTGATCGCGCTGGTACAGCTCGGCTTTGCGGCACAGCTGTTCGCGCTCGCTGCGGCGTACCTCGAGACGTGCGCCGGCCTCCTCGACCCGCGCCTGGCGGTCGTCCTGGCGCAGGCGCATGAGCACCTGGCCGAGCTCGACGTGCTGGCCCTCGTCGACCAGTAGCTCGCTGACCTGGCCGCCGACGTTGAACGACAGCCGCGAGCGGCGACAGGATTTCAGGGTACCGGCGCGGGTATTGGCGACCAGGGTTTCCACCGGGCCACGCTCCACCGCGATCAGTTGCACGGGCATCGGTTGGGGCCGCTGCCACCACCATACAACCGCCAATAAACCGGCGAAAACAATGAGGGAAATCGACAAGCCGCGCATAAGTGCCTCTTTCTTGACACCCCAGCTTCAGCCTAGGTCAGCCTCCCCTCGTCAACAACGCGGCACGCCCGCCATTGGTCTCTTGATAGAAGTTCTTAGTTTCAACGGTTGATACGTCTCATGCCTGTTTGTCCGGCGGCAGCTGGTCGAGGGCTGCCTGGTTGTCCGGCGCCTTCTCCGCAACCCAGTCGCTGAGCAGGCTGTAAGCCACCGCCAGCAGGGTCGGGCCAAGGAACAGGCCCATAAAGCCGAAGGCGAGGATGCCGCCGAACACCCCGAGCAGCACCACCACCAGCGGCAGGTTGCCGCCGCGACTGATCAGATAGGGCTTGAGGATATTGTCCACGCCGCTGATGACGAACATGCCCCAGGCGCCGAGGAACAGGGCGAAGCCGTACTCGCCCTGCCACACCAGCCAGGCGGTGGCGGGTATCCACACCAGCGGCGGGCCCATCGGCACCAGGCTGAGGACGAAGGTGAGAATACCCAGCACCAGCGCTCCCGGCACCCCGGCGATCCAGAAGCCGATCAGCGCCAGCAGGCCCTGGGCCGCGGCGGTGCCGATCACGCCGTTGACCACCCGCTGCACGGTGCCGGCCACCAGCTCCAGGTAGTGGTCGGCACGCTCGCCGATCAGCCGTTCCAGCAGGCTGTGCACGAACACCGCCAGGCGCGGGCCGTCGCGGTAGAAGAAGAACACCAGCACCAGGCTCAGGCCCAGCTCCAGCATGCCGCCGCCGAGCTGGGCGCTGCGCGCCAGCAGCCAGTTGCCGACCTGGCCGAGGTAGGGCCGCAGGGTGGAGAAGAAGGCCGCGCCCTGCTGGTCGATGGTCAACCACAGAGTGGCCAGGCGCTCGCCCACCAGCGGCAGGCCGACCAGCCAGCTCGGCGGCGGCGGCAGGCCCTCGACCTGCAGGTCCTTGATCAACGCGTTGGCGTCCTTGATGTGATCGGCCAGGTTGAAACCCAGCCAGATCAGCGGCACCGCCACCAGGATCACCCAGCCGCAGGTGAGAATGCCCGCGGCCAGCGACAGCCGCCCCTGCAGCGCCTGGGTCAGCAGACGCATCAGCGGCCAGCTGGCGAAGGCCAGCACCGCGGCCCAGAACAGCGCCGACCAGAACGGCGCCAATACCCAGAGGCTGGCGGCCAGCAGGCCGAGCAGCAGAATCTGCACCAGCAGACGATCGTTAGTGGCCATGACCCGAAACTCCCTTCGTTGCAACGACAGAGCGCCCCTGGAGGGCGCTCTGGATGTGCCTGGTTGTGCGGCGCAGCTTAGCGCAATAGACGCACCGCCAGGGCTTCGCCGGCACCCTCGCCGAGTTCCAGACGCGCCTCGCGCACGCGCTGGGCGATCAGTGCCTCGCGCCAGGCCTGCGCCTGGCTGCCGGAGAGGCTGACGCGCAGCGTGCTGTCGAGGTTGAGGCTGCGCGCCAGCACCTCGGCCCAGGCGCTATCCGCCCGGGCTGCATCCGGCAATTGCAGCAGGCCGTCGCTACGCAGCTGGCGCAGCAGGGTCGCCGGGGTCGGCAGCAGCTCGCCCAGCGGCGCCTCGGCATCCAGCTGCTCGGCGTGCAGGTAGGCGCGGCGGTTGCCGCGGGTGATGCTGTACAGCGCCAGCAGGCTGTCGTGGTTGGGCTCGGCCAGGCGCAGCAGCGCATAGGCCTGCTGGTCGTCGGAACCGTACAGGGTGGCGTTGCCGAACACCGAATTGGCCCACAGGCTGCTGGCGCCGCATTCGCGCCCCTGGCACCAGTAGAGCAGCTCGGCGCCCTGCTCCAGCAGGGACTCGCGCGCGCTGGTAAATACCTGGTCGGCGCTGTGGGTGCGCGGCAGCTCGTAGGTCACCGCGGCGTGCCGGCCCTGCGCCAGGATCTCCCGCTCGTAGCGCAGGCGCCCGCTGATGCGGCGGATCGAGCCCTGCGGGTAGATGCGTTCCAGGCTCGGGCTTTCCTTGTAGGCGACGATCGTGCTCGCCGGAAAACGCGGCAGGCTGTCGAGGTCGCGGCTGCCGGGCAGATCGGCAGCCAGCACGCCGCCGCTGCCCAGCAGCGCGACCACTAGGGCGAAACCTTTCATACGCGCCCTCATTGGATCAGCATCGCTTGCGCGGCTTTTACCAGGCGCGCCTCGTCGACCTCGCGCTGCGGCACCTGCAGGCCGCGCTGCACCGCCGGGCGCGCCGCGATGGCGTCCAGCCAGCGCTGCAGATGCGTCAGCCCGTCGAGCGAGACGCCGGCCCAGTCGTGCACGCGCACCCAGGGGAAGGTGGCGATATCGGCGATGCTGTAGTCGCCGGCCAGGTATTCGACCTCGCCCAGGCGCGTATCGAGCACCTCGTAGAGGCGGCGGGTCTCGTGCTGGTAGCGGTCGATGGCGCCCTGCAGCTTTTGCGGGAAATAGCGGAAGAACACATTGGCCTGGCCCTGCATCGGGCCGACCCCGCCCATCTGGAACATCAGCCACTGCAGCACCCGCGAGCGGCCCTTGGCATCGCTGGGCAGCAGTTGGCCGGTCTTTTCGGCGAGGTAGATGAGGATGGCGCCGGACTCGAACACGGCGAAGTCGTCATTGTCGCGATCGACGATGGCCGGAATGCGGCCGTTGGGGTTGATACGCAGAAAGGCCGCGGCCTTCTGCTCCTTGCGCTCGAAACTGAGGGCGTGCACCTGATAAGGCAGGCCGAGTTCCTCCAGGGCGATGGATGCCTTGTGCCCATTGGGGGTGGCGGCGGTATACAGGTCGATCATGCGATCCTCCATGGCAGACCGCCACACCTTTCCCCATGAGCCGTCGGCAAGTCAAGGCAAGCGCAAAAATGGATTGAAACAATCCGCGACACGTTGCGCGCCGGCCTCGTCGTCCAGGTGCAGGTGGTGGCCGCCCGGCAGGCGGCGCACCTCGAACGGCAGCCCCTGCAGCAGCTGCTGCACCGCCGGCTGCGCCTGCATCATGCCCTGCTCGGCCAGCACCAGGCTGACCGGGCATTGCAGGGCGCGGACGAAGGCCTGGGCATGGGCCCAGCTCAGGCGCAAGGGCGAAGCCAGGGTCAGGCGGGCGTCGGTGCGCCAGGTGTAGCCGCCGGGCACCGGCATCAGGCCGCGCTGGGCGAGCAGTTCGGCGGCCTCGCGGCTGACCGCGCCGACGCCCTTCATGCGCGCCTCGACGGCTCGCGCCACCTCGGCGTACACCGGCTTGCGCTTGCCATCCAGGGCGAGCTTGGCGCGCAGCGCCTCGCCGAGTTTCGCCGGTGCGGTGTCGGCCTCGCCGGTATAGGGCACCAGGCCGTCGATCAGGGCTAGGCGGGCGATGCGCTCGGGCATGGCGGCGGCCAGCAGCACCGCGGTGATCGCGCCCATGGAGTGACCGAGGATGGAAAAGCGCTGCCAGCCGAACTGCTCGGCCACCTGCAGCACGTCGTAGGCGTAATCCCACAGGGCGTAGCCGGCGCCCGCCGGGCGGTGTTCGGAATGGCCGTGGCCGGCGAAATCCAGGGCGACGATGCGCAGTCCGTCCAGCTTCGGCGCCAGGCGGGCGAAGCTGGCGGCGTTGTCCAGCCAGCCGTGCAGGGCCAGCACCGGCAGGCCGTCCTCGGGGCCGTAGAGATGGGCGGCCAGCTCGATATGCGGCAGGCTCAGGCGGACTTCTTCGAAACAGGCGCTCATGCGGACTCCTCAAGCGGGCCGGCCCAACGGGCGAACAGCTGGCGCAGCAGCTCGGCGGTGGCCTGCGGGCGCTCCAGGGGGAACATATGGCCGCCCGGCAGGCTCAAGTATTCGCCGCGCGGCATGCGCCGCAGCAGGCGGGCGTGATGCGGCAGCACCACCCTGCTGTGGCGGCCGCGGACCATGGCCAGCGGCACCGCCAGTTGCTGCGGGCGCCCCGGTGCGGTGTGCGGTACGCTGCGGTAGATGCTGATCTCGGTGGCCGGATCGAACTTCAGGCGCAGGCCCTCCCCCGCCGGCTGCAGGCCATGGCGCACGTAGGCGTCCAGGCATTCGGGATCGAAGCGGCGGAACAGGCTCTTGGCGGCGAAGTAGTCGCGCGCCTCGGCCGGGTCGGCGAAGGCCTCGCGCCGGCCCAGGGTGCGCCCGGCCGGGGTGATGCGGTCGATGAAGCCGAAGCGCTTGGCGGCGCGGATCACCATGCGGTCGGCCAGGGTCAGCAGCGGCGAGTCGAGCATCACCACGCCGCGGTACAGCTCCGGCCTGAGCAACGCGGCGTGATAATGCAGCACGCCGCCGAGGGAATGGCCGACGCCCCAGACCGGCTCGTCGCCGCCTTCCAGGTGATGGATCAGCTCGGCAACCAGGTTGGCCCAGTTGTCGTCCACCGGAAAGCGCGGATCGTGGCCGTGCTGCTGCAGGTGGCGCACCCGGTAGTCCGGCGCCAGGGCGGTGAACAGCTTGGCGTAGGTGGCCGAGGGAAAACCGTTGGCGTGGGCGAAGAAGATCGGCTGCGGCATGCGCGGCGCTCGCAAAATGAACACCGGGCGATTTTCCGGCAGCCCCGTCGCCGCGGCAATGACCGTAACCGCCATTGATGGCGGCGCTATGGCCAGAACTATCGGCGGCGCCCGCTCATGCCTTGGGCGGTTGCTCGCCCAAGGGCACTATGGCCATGGTCAGGCGTGAGATGCAGCTGGGCTTGCCGTCGTCGCCACTCAGGCGGATGTCCCAGACGTGGGTGGTGCGCCCCAGATGCACCGGCCGCGCCACGGCATGCACGCGCCCTGTGCGCAGGCCGCGCAGATGGTTGGCGTTGACCTCCAGGCCGACGCAGTAGAAGCGACTGCTGTCGATGCACAGGTAGCTGGCGGTGGAGCCGAGGGTCTCGGCCAGCACCACCGAGGCACCGCCATGCAGCAGGCCGTAGGGTTGATGGGTACGCGCATCGACCGCCATGCTGGCGCTGAGCGAATCGTCGTCGAAGGACTCGAAGCGGATGCCCAGCAACTCGCCGATGGTGTGTTTCTGCAAGGCGTTGAGCGCATCGAGATCGGGGGCTTGTCGCCACAGGCTCATGGGGCATTCCTTATGCTGTCGGGAAACCGGGCCGACGCCGCCGGCCCGCTCGCATTCACTCGTGCCAGAGCACTGCTTCGCTGCGCTGCTGCCACTCGGCGAAGCGCGCGCCGTAGGCACCTTCGACCACATTGCGCTTGATCTTCAGGGTCGGCGTGAGGAAGCCGTTCTCCACCGCCCAGACCTCCTTGACCAGCACCAACCCCTGCAGCCGCTCATGCTGGTCGAGACGCCGGTTGACCTCCTCGAGCAGCGCCTTGAGGCTGCTTTCCAGCGCGCCGCGGCTGTCGTTGGCGGCCTCCTGGCGGCCCGCCTCGGACAGTACGCAGAGCGCCAGGGGTTGTGGCAGGCCGTCGCCGACCACGCAGACCTGCTCGATGCGCGAATGCTCGCCGAGACGGTTCTCGATGGGCGCCGGCGCCACGTACTTGCCCTTGCTGGTCTTGAAGATCTCCTTGATCCGCCCGGTCAGGCGCAGGTTGCCCTCGGCGTCCTGCTCGCCCTTGTCGCCAGTGCGCAGGAAACCGTCTTCGGTGAGGGTCTCGGCGGTCTTGACCGGGTCCTTGTAGTAGCCCTGCATGGTGGCGCCGCTGCGCACCTGCACCTCGCCGTCCTCGGCGATGCGCACCTCCACGCCGGGGCTGTTCTGGCCGATCCAGCCCTGCTTGAACTTGCCCGGCCGGCACACGTGGGAGTAACCGCAGTTCTCGGTCATGCCGTAGACCTCCTGGATTTCCAGGCCCAGGCGGCGATACCAGCCCAGCAGCGCCTCGGGCACCGGTGCGGCGCCGGACAGCGCGTAGCGCACGGCGTCTAGACCGAGCCCGGCGAGCACTTTCCTGCCCACCAGGCGGCCGATCAGCGGCAGTTTCAGCAGGCGGTCGAGCTTTTGCGCCGGCATCTTGGCGTACACGCCCATCTGGAACTTGGTCCAGATGCGCGGCACGCCGAACATCACCGTCGGCCGTGCGCGCTTGAGGTCGTCGAGGAAGGTGTCCAGGCTCTCGGCGAAGAAGATCGTCTGCCCGGCGTAGATCGATGCCAGCTCGACGAACATGCGCTCGGCCACGTGGCACAGCGGCAGGTAGGACAGCAGGCGGTCGCCCTCGCCGACGCCGAACAGCTCGATGGCATTGCTGGCGGCGAAGCCGAAATTGCCGAACTGGTGCATCACCCCCTTGGGCGTGCCGGTGGTGCCGGAGGTATAGATGATGGTGGCCAGCTGGTTGGCCGCGGGTTTGGGATCGTCCTGGATCGGTGCGCAGCGCTGCAGGTCGTCCCAGCTGTAGTCGAACTCGCCCGGCGGGTGCAGCGGCAGGCTGACGGTCGGCAGCCCGGCGGGCAGCCCCGGCGCCATGGCCGGCCAGTCGTCGAGCTTGCCGATCAGGGCCAGCGCCGCTTCGGAATGCTCCAGCACCTGGCGCATCGACTCGGCGGTGAGGTTGGGGTACAGCGGCACCGAGACGTGCCCGGCCATCCAGATCGCCAGGTCGGCGACTATCCAGTGCGCGCAGTTCTTCGACACGATGGCGATGCGGCTGCCCGGTGCCAGTTCGCGGCTGCGCAACCAGTGGGCGGCGCGCCGCGCCTGTTCGCCCACCTCGGCCCAGCTCAGCTCCAGCAGCTGGCCGCCGCCGAGAGGCTGGACCATGTAGCGTTTGTTCGGGTGCTTTGCTTCACGCTCGTAGAACAGCTCGAGCGGCAGACGGATCGCATCGGCCACAGGGCTTCCTCCTTGTTGTTTTTATGGGGGTCAACCAAGCACTTGCTTGGTCGACTATTCCACGCAGACAAGGACGGCGCAAGTTAAGAAATGTTTCCCCGGTCGCCCGGCTAGCCGGCTACAACCGCGTGTCGCGAGATCAATGCGGATGGATCAGCGCCAGCAGCTCCATCAGCCCGGCCGCCGGCAGATCGCCGTCGAGTTCGGCCAGGCTGGCGGTGCGCATCGGCAGCGGCTCCTGGCGATTGCCATGCACCAGCAGGCCGCCGAGGGCGCCGATCAGCGGCTGGTGGCTGACCAGCAGCATTTCCGCGCCTTCGCGCTCGTCGAGGTACTTGAGCACCTCGCGCGGGTCGCTGTCCGGTGTCAGCCAGGGCACGGTGCCCACCGCGCCGGCGAAACCCAGCGCGCCGCGCACCAGTTCCGCGGTCTGCTGGGCGCGCACGTAGGGGCTGGCGAGAATCGCCGTGAGCGGCCGTCCGGCCAGTTGCGCGGCGGCCTGCAGCACCTCCTTGCGGCCGTGGGCGGTCAGCTCGCGCACGGCATCGCTGGCGGCCTGCGGCTCGGCCTGACCGTGACGCAACAGCCACAGCCTCACAGCTTCGGCTCCTCGTCGCGCACCGGGTGCGGCGCCGGCGGGATGCTATGGGCGGTCTCGCCTTGCGGCGCGCGCGGGGTCGGCCAGTCGGCGAACGGCCAGGGCTTCTCATCGCTGTTGAAGGTGCCGAAACGGCCGATCTGCATCAGGTACTGGCTGAGGCTGTCGCCGAAGCCCAGCAGGCTGGCGTTCGGCGCACCGTAGAACAGGCGGTAGCCGAGTTGCAGCAGCACCACGGCGCCGAGCAGCAGCTCGGCCAGTTGCCAGACGATGACGAAGATCACCATCCACAGAATGCGCAACAGGATCGACTCGCGTTCCAGCTCCTGCTTCTCATCGTTCATCACTTGCTCCTTAGAAACCCGCGGTGGGAATGAAATCGACGTCGGTCTTGGGTTCGCCGCGCATCAGCAACTCGATCACCTGCGCCAGCGTGCGCCCCTCGAACAGGATCGCGTGCAGCCCGGCGACCAGCGGCATGTACACCTCCAGCTCCTCGGCGCGCGCCTTGAGCACCTTGAGCGTATTGACCCCTTCGGCGACTTCGCCCAGGCGCTGCACCGCCTCGTCCAGGCTGAGGCCTTCGCCGAGGGCGAAACCGACCTGATAGTTGCGGCTTTTCGGTGACGAACAGGTGACGATCAGGTCGCCCACCCCGGCCAGGCCGAGGAAGGTCATGGGGTTGGCCCCCAGCTTGACGGCGAAGCGGGTCATCTCGGCCAGGGCACGGGTGATCAGCATGCTCTTGGTGTTCTCGCCCATGCCGAGGGCCGCGGCCATGCCGGACATGATGGCGTAGACGTTCTTCAGCGCGCCGCCCAGCTCGACGCCGAAGCGGTCGGCGCTGGCGTAGACGCGAAAGGTGCGACCGTGCAGGGCCTGCTGCACGCGCAGGCAGAGTGCTTCGTCCTCGCTGGCGATCACCGTGGCGGTCAGCGCGTGCTCGGCCACTTCCTTGGCCAGGTTCGGCCCGGACAGCACGCCGATGCGCGCATCGGGGGCGATTTCCTCGAGAATCTGGCTCATCAGCTTGAAGGTCTTGGCCTCGATGCCCTTGGTGGTGCTGATCAGCAGCTTGCCGGCGAGCAATCCGGCCACCGGTTGCAGCGCCTCGCGCAGGGCGCTGGAGGGCAGCGCGACCAGCACCAGCTCGGCCTGCTGCAGGGCGCCGGTCAGGTCGCTGGTCGGTTCGATGCCCGGGTGCAGCTTGACGCCCTTGAGGTAGCGCGGATTCTCGCCGCTGCGGCGCATCTGCTCGGCCTGCTCGGGGTCGCGCATCCACTGCAGGACGCGCTGGCCGTTCTCCGCCAGCAGATTGGCCAGGGCGGTGCCGAAACTGCCGCCGCCGAGTACGGCAATGGGTTGAAGCTCTGTCATAACACTTCCGAATGGGGCCATGCGCGATGGCGGTCTGCAGGCATTATACGGAGCCGCGAGTGACCGGCCAGGGCAAAAGTTCGCCGGCCGCATCGGTCCCGGCGGGCAAACGCGAAATGGCGCAGAGTGCGCGCGCCTGGCGCTGGCAAAGCGCGCCGGGTCGGTTAACATGCCGGCTCGACGTAATTTGCCAAGGACGACCCGTGCCCACAGGCAGCCCCTTGCCCCGCCCTGCCCGCTACAGCCGCCGGCAGCGCCGCACTCCGACAGGGACAGTACGACCATGAGCCAGCGCCGCGGCTGGAACATCCACACGCGCACCCAGCTGATCAGCGTCGGCCCGGCCCTGCTGCTGACCCTGCTGCTGACCGGCTTTCTCACCTTCACCCGCCTGCAGGACCTGCGCCAGGAGCAGGGCCACACCGGCCAGCTGATCGCCAACCAGCTGGCCCCGGCCAGCGAGTACGGCGTGCTCAACGGCAACCTGGGCACCCTGGAAAACCTGCTGCGCGCCACCCTGAGCACGCTGGACGTGCGCTTCGCCGAGGTGCGCGACCGCGACGACAACATCCTGGTCTACGTCGAGCGGCCCAAGGAACAGGGCCACAGCACGCCGCAGGTGGAGGTGTTCCAGGCGCCGATCCGCCTGCAGCGCCCGCCATCCGGCGCGCAAACTGCGGTGCCGCACGGCAAGACGCTCGCCGACGGCTACCTGGGACGGGTGGTGGTGGGCATGTCCAACGACACCTTCAACGCCCGCCAGCAGGAAATCCTGTTCAAGGCCGGGGTGCTGTCGCTGCTGGCCCTGCTGCTGACCTTCCTCCTCGCCCGCCGCCTGGCCCGCCGCCTGGCGCAGCCGCTGAGCGCCATGGGCCAGGCCCTGGAACGCATCCAGGCCGGCGACTACCGCCCGGCGCTGGCCGAGCGCGGCAACGACGAGCTGACCGACCTGGCGCGGCACATCAACGACCTCGCCAGCGCCCTGGATCGCAGCGGCCGCGAGCAGCAGCAGGCAATCGCCGAACTGATCCAGGCGCGCGAGGAATCCGAGCAGGCCAACCGCGCCAAGTCCGACTTCCTGGCGATGATGAGCCACGAGCTGCGCACGCCGATGAACGGCGTACTGGGCATGCTGCAGCTGCTGGAGACCACCAGTCTCAACGACGAGCAGGCCGAGTACGCGGCGCTGGCCACCGAATCCACCGAGCACCTGCTCAAGGTGATCAACGACATCCTCGACTTCTCCCGCATCGAGCGCGGCGCGCTGGAGCTCGAGGCCATCCCCTTCAACCTGCCGGAGCTGTTGCAGGGCTCGATCCAGGTGTTCCAGCACAGTGCCCAGCAGCGCGGCCTGCAGCTGCAACTGGACAGCCAGCCGGGGCTGGAGCAGCTGGAGATGCGCGGCGACCCCACGCGCATCCGGCAGATCCTGGTCAATCTGATCGGCAATGCGCTGAAGTTCACCGAAGATGGCGGCATCCGCGTGGAAACCCGCTGGCAACCGCTGGACGAGCAGGTGCTGTGGTTCACCTGTGCGGTGCACGACAGCGGCATCGGCATCGACGCCGAGCGCCTCGAGCACATGTTCGACGCCTTCCAGCAGGCCGATACCTCGATCTCCCGCCGCTACGGCGGCACCGGCCTCGGCCTGCCCATCGCGCGCACCCTGGCCGAGCGCATGGGCGGCACCCTGCGCGCCGAGAGCGAGGTCGGCGCCGGTTCGGTGTTCACCCTGGAGATTCCCCTGCCGTTCCGCCAGCGCAGCGAACAGGAACAGGCCAGCGAGAGCCTCAAGCCGGGCGGCGACGGCCAGTCGGTGCTGCTGGTGGAGGACAACCCGGTCAACCAGACGGTGATCGAAGCCATGCTGCGCAGCCTGGGTTACCGGGTCAGCCTGGTCGGCGATGGCCAGCAGGCGCTGCACAGCTTCGCCCAGCACGATTACGCAGCGATCCTGATGGATTGCCGGCTGCCGCTGATGGACGGCTACGAAGCCACCCGGCAGATCCGCCAGCAGGCCGGAGGCCAGCAGATACCGATCATCGCCCTGACCGCCAACGCCCTGCAGGGCGACCGCGAGGCCTGCCTGGCCGCGGGGATGAACGACTACCTGGCCAAGCCCTTCAAGCGCGCGGATCTGCAACACATCCTGCAGCGCTGGCTGCCACCCCGACCATAGGCGAGTGGCAGCGGCGCGGTGGCGGGGTTACAAGGAGAAATGCCGGCGGCTGTGACAAGGCCGCGGCAGCGGAGTACAACTGTACTCACCGCGCTGTGACTTTCACCACAACGCAACAGTCTATGACTAGGCTGCCGGCAGACGCCTACCAGGCGTGGCCGGCCAGGACGATTCGCCCAGCCTTAGAAGCGTGGGGACAATTGAGGAGCTCGCATGACAAGACAAAACGCCTATACCCGGGAAGACCTGCTCGCCTGCAGCCGCGGCGAACTGTTCGGTCCGGGGAACGCGCAACTGCCCGCCCCGAACATGCTGATGATCGACCGCATCGTTCACATCAGCGAAACCGGCGGCAAGCACGGCAAGGGCGAAATCGTCGCTGAGCTCGACATCAATCCGGACCTGTGGTTCTTCGGCTGCCACTTCGAGGGCGACCCGGTCATGCCCGGTTGCCTCGGTCTCGACGCCATGTGGCAGCTGGTCGGCTTCTACCTCGGCTGGCAGGGCAACCCCGGCCGCGGCCGCGCCCTGGGTTCGGGCGAAGTGAAGTTCTTCGGCCAGGTGCTGCCGACGGCGAAGAAGGTCACCTACAACATCCATATCAAGCGCACCATCAGCCGCTCGCTGATCCTCGGCATCGCCGACGGTAGCGTCAGCGTCGACGGACGCGAGATCTACAGCGCCGAAGGCCTGCGCGTCGGCCTGTTCACCTCCACCGACAGTTTCTGAAGGACTTGCACATGCGTCGTGTAGTGATCACCGGTCTGGGCATCGTTTCCTGCCTGGGCACTGACAAAGAAGCCGTAGCCGCCAGCCTGCGTGCCGGCAAGTCGGGCATCCGTTTCAACCCGTCCTATGCCGAGATGGGCCTGCGCAGCCAGGTCTCCGGTTCGGTCGACCTGAACCTGGAAGAGCTGATCGACCGCAAGGTCTACCGTTTCATGGGCGACGCCGCCGCCTTCGCCTACCTGTCCATGGAGCAGGCGATCAAGGACGCCGGCCTCAGCGAGGAACAGGTCTCCAACCCGCGCACCGGTCTGATCGCCGGTTCCGGCGGCGCCTCCACCTTCAACCAGATGGAAGCCCTCGACATCCTGCGCGAGAAAGGCGTCAAGCGCGTCGGCCCGTACCGCGTGCCGCGCACCATGGGCAGCACCGTCTCCGCCTGCCTGGCCACGCCGTTCAAGATCAAGGGCGTGAACTACTCGATCTCCTCGGCCTGCGCCACCAGCGCTCACTGCATCGGCCACGCCATGGAACAGATCCAGATGGGCAAGCAGGACGTGGTGTTCGCCGGCGGCGGCGAAGAAGAACACTGGAGCCAGAGCTTCCTGTTCGACGCCATGGGCGCCCTCTCCACCCAGTACAACGAAACCCCGGACAAGGCCTCGCGCGCCTACGACGCCAAGCGTGACGGTTTCGTCATCGCCGGCGGCGGCGGCATGGTGGTGGTCGAGGAGCTGGAACACGCCCTGGCCCGCGGCGCGAAGATCTACGCCGAAATCGTCGGCTACGGCGCCACCAGCGACGGCTACGACATGGTCGCGCCGAGCGGCGAAGGTGCGGTGCGCTGCATGCAGCAGGCCCTGGCCACCGTCGACACGCCGATCGACTACCTCAACACCCACGGCACCTCCACCCCGGTCGGCGACGTCGCCGAAAGCCGCGCGGTGCGCGAGGTGTTCGGCGACAAGGCGCCGGCCATCAGCTCGACCAAGAGCCTGTCCGGCCACAGCCTGGGCGCCGCCGGCGTGCAGGAAGCGATCTACTGCATGCTGATGATGGAAGGCAACTTCATCGCCGCCTCGGCCAACATCGAGGAAGTCGATCCGGAACTGGCCGACCTGCCGATCCAGCTCAAGACCGTGGAGAACGCCAAGCTCGACACCGTGATGAGCAACAGCTTCGGCTTCGGCGGCACCAACGCCACCCTGGTGCTCAAGCGCTGGGCCGGCAAGTGATCGCTACGCTGCAGTAACGAGAACGGCGCCTTCGGGCGCCGTTTTCATTTGCCAATCAAGGCCGCGCCAGATGCGGCCCTCCACGCGTCGTCATACCTTGAAGCGCGCCACCAGGTTGTTCAGGTCCACCGCCAGGCGCGACAGTTCCTGGCTGGCGGCGCTGGTCTGGTTGGCACCGGCCGAGCTCTGCAGCGACAGGTCGCGGATGTTGACCAGGTTGCGGTCCACCTCGCGCGCCACCTGCGCCTGCTCTTCCGAGGCGCTGGCGATCACCAGGTTGCGCTCGTTGATCGAGGCGATCGCCTGGGCGATCTGCTCCAGCGCCGTGCCGGCGGCCTGCGCCACCTCCAGGGTGGAACGGGCGCGGCCGTTGCTGCTGTGCATCGCCCCCACGGCCTGGTCGGTGCCGCTCTGGATGCCGCCGATCATCTGCTCGATTTCCTGGGTCGATTGCTGGGTGCGATGGGCCAGCGCCCGCACCTCGTCGGCGACCACGGCGAAACCGCGCCCGGCGTCGCCGGCCCGCGCGGCCTCGATGGCGGCGTTGAGCGCCAGCAGGTTGGTCTGCTCGGCGATGGAGCGGATCACATCGAGCACCTTGCTGATCTCGCGCACCCGCTCGGCCAGCTGCTCGACCTGCCCGGAGGTGCTGTTCACGTCCTCGGCCAGCTGACTGATCGAGCTGACGGTCTGGCGCACCTGCTCGCGGCCCTGCTGGGCGACCTGGTTGGACTCGCGCGAGGCCTCCGAAGTGCTCACCGCGTTGCGCGCCACCTCCTCCACCGCGGCGGTCATCTGGTTGACCGCAGTGGCCGCCTGTTCGATCTCGGTGTTCTGCTGGTGCAGGCCGCGGCTCGAATCCTCGGTCACCGCATGCAGTTCCTCGGACGCCGAGGCCAGCTGGTTGGAGGAGTCGGCGATGCTCTGGATGGTACTGCGCAGGCTCTGCTGCATGCTTTTCAGCGCCGCCAGCAGGCGCGCCGGCTCGTCGTTGCCGAGCACCTGGATCGACTGGGTCAGATCGCCCGAAGCCACCACCTCGGCTACCCGCACCGCTTCGGTCAGCGGCGCGACGATGCTGCGGGTCAGCAGCAGCGCCAGCGCCACGGTGGCCAGGGCCGCCAGCAGCAGCATGCCGATGACCCAGGCGCGCGCCGACTCGAATACCGCGCCGGCGCGCTGCGCCGCGGCCGAAGCGGCGTTGCGGTTGAGTTCCGAGAGCTCGCGCAGGCCACGGGCCATGGCATCGGCGTGCTGGTTGAGCACACCGCCGGCGACCGTGATCGCGGCATCGAAATCGCCGCGGCGCACCGCCTCGACTATCCGCCCCTGTTCCTGCAGGTAGGCCGTCTCGGCCCGCTTGAAGTCGTCGTAGAGACGACGTTCCTCACTGGTGGTGATGCGCTGCTCGTAAGCCGTTTGCGCCTTGGCGAGCATGGCGCGCAGCTCCTCGGCCAGGCGCAGGTTGTTCTGCACCTGCTCCGGTTCGCGGTTGAGCATCAGGCGCAGGGTGATGGCGCGCAGGCGCAGCGCGTCCTGACTCACCTCGGCCAGCGCCAGCACGCTGGGCAGCCAGTTTTCGTCGACCTCGGTGGACTGCTTGCGCATCTCCGCCATCTGCAGCAGAGAGAAGGCGCCGAGCAGCAGCACCAGCAGTGCCACCAGTCCAAAACCCAGGGCCGCCCGCGGGGCGATGGCAAGATTACGCAGCGACATTGATGGTGCTCCTGTTGTCGGCAACCCGCTGCCATTCCTGACTGCAGGCCTGAAAAGATTCAGCTAACTACTTTCACCTGTATCGGCTCGTGCCTTGGACGCTTGATGGGGCGCACGAAAATTTTCTGCACACATGCCGAAGGCGCCCCGTGGGGCGCCTTCGGTTGGCGAGCGGATGCTTCAGACCGCCTCCTCCAGCTCCTCTACCTTGCGCTTGCCGCGCAGGCGCGGCAGCAGCATCGGCACCCGTTGACGATAGCTGCGGTACTGCGGATACGCCCGCAGCAGGTCGCGCTCCTCGAAGACGATGGCCAGCAGGATGTAGGCGCTGGTGGCCAGGGCGAACAGCAGGTGGGTGGCGCTCATCTGCGGCGTGCACCAGAAGGCGAAGAACCAGCCCAGGTACAGCGGGTGGCGCACCAGCTTGTAAACCCCCGGGGTCTGGAACGGCAGCGCGGTGTAGGGTCGGCCGAGCAGTTGCAGCCACACCTGGCGCAGGCCGAACAGGTCGAAATGGTTGATCAGGAAGGTGCTGTACAGCACCAGCGCCCAACCGAAGCCGAAGCCGGCGTTGAGCAGCAGGCGCCCGCTGCGGTTGTCGATCTCCCAGATCATCCCGCCCAGCGGCTGCCAGAAGTAGAACAGGGCGATCAGCGCCAGGCTGGAAAACAGCACGTAGGTACTGCGCTCCGCTTCGACCGGGATGATTCGCGTCCACAGGGCCTTGAAGGCCGGGCGCGCCATCACACTGTGCTGCACGGCGAACAGGGTCAGCAGCAACAGGTCGATCGCCAGGGCGTCGGCCAGGGGCAACAGCGGTGCGCCGTCGATGGTGCGCGGCGCCGCCGGCAGGTTGCCGACGAAGGCCATGGCGTAGAGAAAGGTGGCCAGGAACAGGGCGTAGCAGGCAAGGCCGTAGATAAAGATGGCAAGGCGTTTCATGAGGAGTCCTCGATGCGCGGGCGCGCACCTGATGTTCGTCTAGGCAATCAGTTCAGTTCCATGTAGCGGCGCGTCAGTTCGGGGTTCTGCGCCAGGTAGATGCACAGCATGCGGTCGCCGGCGGCGGACGCCTTGCGGCGGCGCGCGGCGCCACGCTGGCGCGGCTCCGTCTCGCCGGCGGCCTGGCTCGGGCTCATGCGCCGGGGGGTGAAGAATGGGAGTTTCATGGGATGTTGCCTCGTGGTGGTTGGGGGCTGCAGGCTGTTGCCGAGCCCTGAGGCCAGCTTGCCGCGCCCCTGTATCGCCACGATGGCGCCGTGCTGCGCCTTTGTATGCCTTGAGTATCAGCGGGTATCAGCCGCCAGCTGGGCGCTCAGCCAGGCGTACAGGCGGCCCTGGTCCAGCGGCTTGTGCAGCAGCGCGCGCACGCCCTGGGCCAGCACCTCGGCCTCCTCGAGACGCTCGCTGAAGCCGGTGTAGAGGGCGATCGGCAGATCGGCGCGGGCGGCCAGCAGGCGCCGCGCCAGTTGCAGACCGGTCAGGCGCGGCATGCACTGGTCGATGATCGCCAGGTCCCAGGCGTAGGGATCGGCCAGCAGCTCCGCGCTGGCCTGCTCGGCGTCGCACCACAGGCGCGTGTGCAGCCCCCAGCCAGCCAGACGCTCGCAGACGAACTCGCCGACCAGGCGCTCGTCGTCGATCACCGCCACCCGCCCACACAGCGCCGGCCAGGCATGCGCGGCGGCCACCTGCGCCGTCACCGCGCGCGCCGGCGCACCGGCCTCGGCCTGCGGCGGCAGACAGATCTCGAAGCTGCTGCCCTGGCCCGGGCGGCTGTGCACGCGGATATGCCCGCCGTACTCGTGGACGATGCCGTGGGCCATCGACAGGCCCATGCCGCTGCCCTGCCCCGGCGCCTTGGTGCTGAAGAACGGCTCGAACATGTGCAGCTGCACCGCCTCGGCGATACCCGGCCCGGAGTCGCTGACCCGCAGCACCAGGTAGTCGCCGGCAAACGCCTGCTGACAGGAGGCGCAGATGCCGTGCGGCTGCAGGCCGCGCTGCAGTTCGATGCGCAGGCGGCCGTTGCCGGCCATGGCGTCGCGGGCATTGATGCACAGGTTCATCAGCACCTGCTCCAGCTGCAGCGGATCGACCCGCGCCAGCGGCAGCGCCTGGGCCAGTTGCAGGTCGATCTCGATGCTGCTCGGCAGGGTCGACTGCAACAGCTGGCGGAACTCGCCGATCAGCTGGTCGAGCGCCACCGCCTGCGCCTGGCCGCGCCCGCCGCGGCTGAAGGTGAGCATCTGCTGGATCAGGTCGCGGGCCTTCTCCGCCGAATGCTGCACCCGCGTCAGGTAGTGGCTCAGGCGTTCGTCGCCCTGACGCTCGGCCAGTTCCTCGGCCATCACCGTGTAACCGAGCATGCTGGTCAGCAGGTTGTTGAAGTCGTGGGCGATGCCGCCGGTCAAATGGCCGATGGCCTCCATGCGCTGGGCCTGGCGCAGCTGCTGCTCCAGATCGGCGCGCTGCTGCTCGGCCTGGCGGCGCTCGGTGATGTCGCGCAGAAAGCCTATGAACTGGCTGCCCTGGGCGCCCTGCACCACCGTGATGGCCAGCTCGGCGGGAAACTCCTGACCGTCGGCGCGCATCGCCTGGACCTCGACCCGACGCCCCAGGAAGGCGCCCTCGCCGGTCGCCAGATAGCGGCGGAAGCCCTGGTTGTGGGCAGCGCGATGCGGCAGCGGGATGATCAGCTCGGCCAGCTCGCGGCCCAGCGCCTGCTCGCGGCGATAGCCGAAACACTGCTCGGCGGCCGGGTTGAAGGTGGTTACGCGGCCCTCGGCGTCCATGCCGATGATGCAGTCCAGGGCGCTGGCGACTATGGTGCGGTACTGCTGCTCGCTGGCGCGCAGCGCGCATTCGGCCTCCTTGCGCTGGCTGATCTCGCGGGTGAAGGCGAGGATGCGCTCGACACCGCCGATATTGGCCCGCTTCAGGCACACCTCGTCCCAGTGCAGGCTGCCGTCGCGGTTGCGCCGGTGCCACTCGAAGCGCTGCGGGCCCTCATCGCGGGCCCGCGCCAGCCAGCCCAGGGCCTCGACCCCGGTGTAGGGTGGATAGCCGGCGCAGAAGGCGTCGAGCGGCAGGCTGAGCATCTGCGCATGGCTGTAGCCATACAGGGCGCAGGCACGCGGGTTGATGTCGAGCAGCGCGCCGCTGTCCAGTTCGTGAACGAAGATGGCGTCCTCCGAGGCCTCGAAGATCGCCCGGTAGCTGGCCTCGGCGTCCAGCCGCTGCAGCTCGGCGGCGGCGCGCACCGAGAAGATCCGCAGCACCGACTCGACCCGGCTGCGCTCGGGCAGCGCGTGGCGATGGCCGACGGCGATCAGCCCCAGCGGCCGGCCGTCGCTGGCGAACAGCGGGTAGCCGGCGTAGCTGTCGAGGCCCAGGTGGCTCAGACTGTCGTCGCCCGGGTAGCAGTGCGCCAGGTTGCACTCGACCAGGTGGAAGGCCTGACCAAAGACCTCCTCGCAGGGCGTGCCGGCGATGCTGTAGGTCAGGTTGGGCAGCAGCTGGCCGTCGAAGTACAGCGCCAGGGTGCTCAGGCGCCGGGCATCGGGATCGCAGACGCGGCTGACGAAGGCGAAATCGGCCTGCAGCGAGCGCGCCAGGTAGCGGGCGATGGCCTCGAACACCGCCTCGCCGGTGGCCGCCGAGACGCCGAGGGCGACGTGGCGCAGGGCCTCCTCGACCCGCTTGCGCTCGCTGATGTCGGTGGAGATGCCGCACACCGCGATGACCCGGTGGCGCTCGTCGAACAGCGGGAACTTGCTCGACAGGTAGACCCAGCTGCGTTCGCGCAGCAGCAGCTGCTCCTCGAATTCGATGGAGTGGCCGAGGCTGGCCACGCTGAGGTCGTTGCTGCGCAGGGCGTCGGCCACCTGCACCGGGAACAGCTCGTGGTCGCTGCGCCCGAGCACCTGCGCGGCGCTGAGCTGGAAGAAGCGCTCGAAGGCCGGATTGACCAGGCGGTAGCGGCCGTCGAGGTCCTTGATGTAGATGACCGCACTGCTGTTGTCGACGATCTGCCGCAGCGGGTGGTCGAGATCGCTGGTCACCAGGGCCGGGAGCGGGTGCATGGCGGACCTCCGCACAGGGGCTATGGCGCCAGTATAGGAAGGCGCGCGACGTCCCTGGCCGCCGGCAGGCACAGTGAAACAATTGAAACATTGCGCAGCGGCTTTAGCCGCTAACAGCCGCCACGGCAGCGTCGGTTCAGCGGGTCACCAGCATATAGCCGACACCGCGCAGGGTGCGGATGATCTGCGGCTTCTCCGGGTCGTCCTCGAGCTTGCGCCGCAGGCGGGCAATGCGAATGTCGATGGAGCGGTCGAAGGGGTTCCAGTCGCGGTTCTGCGTCAGGTTGAGCAACTGGTCGCGCGACAGCGGCCGGTTGGGGCGCTGGGCGAAGGCCTGCAGCAGGTCGAACTCCATGGCGGTCAGCTCGATCTCGCCGCCCTGCTCGTCGAGCAGCTGGCGGCGCTGCAGGTCGAGGCGGAAGCGGCCGAGGCACACGCCGCCGTCCGAGGTTGGCGCCTCCTCGCCGGCGTGTCGGTAGCGGCGCAGCACGCTCTTGACCCGCGCCAGCAGCTCGCGCGGGTCGAAGGGCTTGGCCAGGTAGTCGTCGGCGCCCACTTCCAGGCCGATGATGCGGTCGACCGGGCTGCCGGCGCCGGAAATCATGATCACCGGCAGGTCGTGGCGTTCGCGCAGAAAGCGCGCTAGGCTCAGGCCGTCCTCGCCGGGCAGGCCGACGTCGAGCAGGACCAGGTCCGGCAGGCCGTCCTGCAGCGCCTGGCGCAGCGCCGCGCTGTCGGCGCAGCCGTGCACCGCATAGCCGTGACCGCCGAGGTAGTCCTGCAGCAGCTGCCGCACCTCGCCGTCGTCGTCCACCACCAGTACCCGCTGCCCGTCCGCCATCGCCCTGCCCTGCGCCGCTCCTTTCACAGCATAGGCCGGGCGGCGGATCAACGTACCTGAAAGCGCTGTTCGGCCAGCTTGCGGTCGCCCTGGAACACCATGAAGTGCCATTCGCCGGGCACCACCTCGTGATGTTCGCTGAACTCGAAGGCCATCACGTCCTGCGGCGCACCGGCCACCAGTTGCTGCCGCACCTCGAACTTGTCGTGGCGCTGGCCGTCCGGGGTGACCACGCCGGGGGTGAAATACAGCAGGGTCAGCGGCTCGTCGCCCTCGCGCTTGCCCACCAGGCGGTAGCGCAGGCCGAACTTGGTGCCGAGCTTGGCGGGCACCTGCTCGGTGCGCTGGATGTCCTGGTTGCTGCGGGTCAGCACCCGCTCGCCGGCCTCGAAGTTCTGATACTGGCTGGTGAAGATGCCGTATTCCACCGGCCCCTCCACCCGCACCTCGGCCTGAACGGCGGCGGCGCAAGCGAACAGACCGGCCACGGCGGCCACTTGAATTGGGTGCATGTCGCGCTCCTTGTTGAGATCGGCGCGAGCCTATGACGCCCAGATGACAGCCTGATGACGGCCGCGCTAGCGGTTCAGCTCGGCCTGCACCTTGCGCGGCAGCACGGCGAGGAAGTTGTCGCGCGCCACCTGCTGCGCCACGTCCGGCGGCAAGGCATCGAGGAAGGGGACGAACCCCCTCATGTACTCGCCCAGGCTGCCGAAGCGGCCGACCACGTCGGAGCCGAGCATGAAACGCTGCGGATAACTGCTGACCAGGTGCACCCAGGCCGCATCCGCCTTGCCGTTCTCGTCCAGCAAGTAGGGGCGCAGCATGGTCCAGGACAGGTCGATATACAGATTGGGGTACTCGCCGAGCATGCGCTCGAGGGTAGGCAGGAGAAAATCCAGCTTGTCCTGATGCCGGTGAATTTCCATGCTGGTGCCGGCATGCGCCCAGATGAAGCGCACGTGCGGGTGGTTGCGCAGCGGGTCTTCGATCTCCTGCAGGTAGAGCGGGTTGCGCTCGCGCTTGGAGGTGATGTTGGAGTGCAGCATCACCGGCAGATCGTACTCGGCGGCCAGGTGGAAGACCCGCGTCAGCGCCTCGTTGTTGGCCCGCGGGGCGCTGCCGTGGATCAGCGCGGTGAGGTCGTCGTGGCGGGTGAAGATCTCGCCGATGCCCTGCCACAGCCCGGGGTCCAGCTCGAGCATGCGGCGGATATGGGCGTCGGCGTTCTTGTCGTTGGGGTTGAAGCCGGACAGGAAGGGGTGGAAGCGCTGGCGCTGCTCGGCCGGCAGGCGCTTGTAGGCGGCGGCGACGAACACGTCGGTGGCGCTGTACCAGTAGGCATTGGCGTCGTCGCCGGCGTAGTAGCGCGGCCGCTTGGGCTCGTCCTCGTCCCATTTCTTCGCCACCGGGATGCCGGACAGCATCACGTGGTCGATGCCGCTGGCGGACATCTGTTCCAGCAGCTCGTCCATCCCGGCGCTTTCCTGGAAGAAATCCACGTAGTGCAGATGGGCGTCGCTGTAGCGGTAGTCGCGCGCCTGGGCGTTGCAGGCGAGCAGGCCGGCGAGCGCCAGCGCGATAACACGGAAAATGGGCAAGACGCGTCCTCCTGACAGGTTCGAGCAGCATAGACCCCAGGCCGGCCCCGCGAGTTCGCCGCACCGCGCTGGTGCAGCAGCGGCCGGCAGCGCGCCAGCGTCGCCCCGGGCGCCTGGCGCTCGCCGCCAGGGCGCGGCGCCGCGCCAATGCTGGCACTTGGCTTGCAGCGCCTCCTGCAGACCATCAAGGGGACTCACCATGCTGCAGTTGCTGCGCAAACCGAACCGCCAGGCTCAGGACGAAGCCGCCCTCGACGCCCTGTTCCAGGACCACGACCTGACCACCCGCCTGCCCGAGCATCGGCAGTGGATGGCGCGCCTCAACGGCTTCAGCGCCGGCCTGCAGCAGCGCATCCGCGCCAGCCTCGGCGCCGCCGTCGGCATCGCCGCCCATGCCCCGCAGCTGGCGCGCATCGCCGCCGCCAACGAGCAGAGCGGCCAGGCCCTGGCGCAGTCCTCGGAGCTGATCGCCAGCGCCAGCGAACAGGTCACCACCACCCTCGACGCCGAACTGGTGCCGGGCGCAGGCGAGGTGGCGCGGCTGTCGGCCGAGGTCTCGGCGACCCTGCGCCAGTGCCAGCAGAGTGGCCAGACGGTGCTGCGCCAGGTCGAGGCGATCGGCGCCAGCGAGGCGCAGCTGGGTCAGGTGATCGAGCAACTGGCCGGCCAGCTGGACGAAGTGAGCAAGGTCATCGGGGTGATCGCCAGCATCTCCCAGCAGACCAATCTGCTGGCGCTCAACGCCGCCATCGAGGCTGCCCGCGCCGGCGAGCACGGCCGCGGCTTCGCCGTGGTGGCCGAAGAGGTGCGACGCCTGGCCGGGCATACCACCGCGGCCACCGACCAGGTCAGCGGCATCATCGAGCGCTTTCGCGACGGCATGCGCCAGCTCGGCGACGCCGGCGGCCATATGCACCAGGCGGTGGCCGACGGCCGCGACGGCATGCGCGAAGTCGGCGCCGGCCTGGACAGCACGCGCCAGGCCATGGACCGCCTGGACGCCCAGGTCGGCCAGATCGCCGCCGGCACCGAGCAGATCGGCCAGGCGCTGCGCTCGATCAACGGCGACGTGCAAGCCATCGCCCAGGTCGCCGGCGAGCTGCTCGGCAAGGCCGGCCAGGTGCTGCACCACAGCCAGGCGGTGCGCGAGGACGGCGACCGCCTGCTGGCCGGGCTCGGCGATTTCCGCCTGGAGATCCACAGCGCGGTGCGCGCCGGCGTCGAGCGCCTGGCCGGCGAACCGGCGCTGGCTGGCGAGCCGCTCGCCGCCGAGCGCCTGCTGCGCGAAACCCTGGCCCGCGACAGCCGCTTCGAGCTGTTCTATCTGGTCGACAGCCGCGGCGTGCAGCTGTCGGAGAACGTCTTCGCCGCCGACGTGCCGCACCACGACAGCGCCAGCTGCCGCGGCCGCGACTGGAGCCAGCGACCCTGGTTCCGCGCCGTCGCCGACGGCCTGCGCAGCCATATCACCCAGGTCTACCGCTCCTCGGCCACCGACGCTTTCTGCTTCACCGTCTCGGTGCCCATCCTCGACGCCCAGGGCCGTCTGCTGCGCGTGCTGGGCGCCGACGTGCGGCTGTCGGCGCTGGTCTGACCGCCCCGGCCTGCGCTAGGCTGGCAGCACCATCACTCGCCGGGACACCCGCCATGATTCGCGTAAGCACCGCCAAAGGCCTGTTGCATCACATCGACATCGGCCCGCATCGACTCGACAGCGACGTACCAGCGGAGCTGGGCGGCGACGGTGCCGGGCCGGAGCCGCACGACCTGTTCGACGCCGCCCTCGGCGCTTGCAAGGCCCTGACCCTGATGCTCTACGCCCGCCAGCGCGGCTTGCCGCTGGAGGGGCTGGACGTGAAAGTGGAGCGCGACGACAGCGAGGAGCGCCAGGGACGTTACCGCCTGGCGGTGGAACTGGAATTGCGCGGTGCGCTGGATGACAGCCAGCGCCAGCAACTGCTGCGCATCGCCGACAAGTGCCCGGTGCACAAGCTGATGACCAGCGCCGAAATCCAGGTCGACACCCGCCTGAGCGGAGCACGGCCATGAGCGACCTGCTGCTGATCCGCCCGCGCGCCGAGGATATCGCCGGCCAGCCGATCCTGCGCCCGCTGCCCTCGGCGCAGTGCCGCAGCGTCGGCCCCTTCGTGTTCTTCGACCATATACTGGCGCAGCCCTACCCGGCCGGCAGCGGCATGGACATCGCCCAGCACCCGCATATCGGCCTGTCCACCCTCACCTACCTGTTCGAGGGCCAGTTGCAGCACAAGGACAGCCTCGGTTCGGATCAGCTGGTCGGCCCCGGCGACGTCAGCTGGATGACCGCCGGCCGCGGCGTCGCCCACGTCGAGCGCACCCCGCCGCAGCTACTCGGGCAGGCCAAGCGCCTGCACGGCCTGCAGGTGTGGCTGGCGCTGCCCACAGCCGAGGAGAACGGCGAGCCCGCCTACAGCCACCACCCGGCCAGCACACTGCCGCGCAGCGACAGCCTGGGCGTGCAGATCACCCTGATCGCCGGCAGCGGCTTCTGCCTCGAGTCGCCGGTGCCGGTGCGTTCGCCGACCCTCTACGCCGAACTCAAGCTGGCCGCCGGCGCCAGCCTGGCGATAACGGCCGAGCACCGCGAGCGGGCGCTGTACCTGATCGACGGCGAAGCCGACCTGGACGGCACGGCCCTGCCCCTTCATAGCCTGGCCGTGCTGGAGGAAGGCGCCAGCCCGACCCTCAGCGCCTGCAGCGAATGCCACCTGGCGCTGATCGGCGGCGAACCGCTAGGGCCGCGGCGAATGAACTGGAACTTCGTCGCCAGCACCCCCGAGCTGATCGACCAGGCCCGCCAGCGCTGGGCCGCGGGCGACTGGCCGCAGGTGCCTGGCGAGACCCGGCGCATCGAACTGCCGCGCTGAGCAGCTTTTTGTTGCACTCGCGTGATCCGCTGACGCCGCCGGCGGGTATAAGCTGCGGGCGGACTGAACCTGGCCAACGGATGACCCATGGCGGATCGCGACTTCGACTACGACAGCACCCTGGAAGCCTGCGCGCGCGGCGACGAGCGCGCCTTCCAGGCGCTCTACCGACAGGAGGCCGGGCAACTGCTCGGCCTGGCCATCAGCATGCTGGGCCGCCGCGATATGGCCGAGGATTGCCTGCACGATGCCTTCGTGCGCATCTGGCAACACGCCGCGCGCTATCGACGCGAACTGGGCAGCGGTCGCGCCTGGGTGCATAGCATCCTGCGCTACCGCGTGCTCAACGCCTTGCGCAGCGGCGGGCGACAGGTCGAGGTAGACGATGACTTCATCGAGCGCGTGCTGGACGACAGCCCGCAGGCCGAGGCGCAGGCGCTGCAGCAATCCGAGCGGCGCCTGCTGCGTAGTTGCCTGCAACGCCTGGAAAGGCCACGCCGCCATCCGATTCTGCTGGCCTTCTACCGTGGCCTGACCCACGAGCAGATCGCCAGTCGCCTGAGCACCCCGCTGGGCACCATCAAGGGCCGTATCCGCGCCGGCCTGCGCGCGCTGCAGGAGTGTCTGCAAGCATGATTCCGCACGACCCCGAAGAACGTCGCGCCCTGATCGGCGAGTACCTGCTCGGCCTGCTCGACGGCGCCGAGGCCGACGAGGTGCGCCAGTTGCTCGAAGAGGATGAGAATGCCGCCCGTATGGTCCTGGAGTGGGAGCGGCACTTTCTCGAGCTGAGCGACCGGCTGCCCAGCCAGGCCCCCTCCCCGGCACTCTGGGTGCGTATCCGCCGCAGCCTGGGCCTGCATGATGAGCCACGCCCGAGCGCCCTGGCCAACTGGTGGAACAGCCTGCTGACCTGGCGCCTGACCGCCGCCACACTGGCCGTTGCCCTGCTGGTCGCCGTGCTGCTGCCGATCCTGCGCAGTCCGGACATCGCCGGCGAACGCTACACCGTGGTGCTGCAGCAACCGGGCGAAGCGGCCAAGCCGGGCTGGGTCATCCAGGTCGGCAGCGATGGCACGCTGCTGCTCGATCCGCTGGTCGCCGACCAGGTGCCGGAGGGCCGCGCCCTGCAGTTCTGGACGCTGATCGATCCGGCCGAAGGCCCGCGCTCGCTGGGCCTGGTCGAGGCCGGCAAGCCGCTGCGCCTGCCAGCCGAACAGATCGGCGCCGTGCAGGCGGGCCAGCTGTTCGAGCTGACGCTGGAACCGGCCGGTGGCTCGCCCTACGACCGCCCCAGTGGCCCGGTGCTCTATATCGGTCGCGCCGTGCTGGCCAGCGCCAACTGATAGGGCTTGCCGGCCGCTCGGCCGGCAAGTCGCTTGAAAAATTTTCCGCCGCCGACATCCAGCTCCATTCCTCGCGGGTATAGCTCACAGGTGTTTCGTCGAGGCACCTGCGAAACCGGCCAGCCGGTTTCGTCTCGATGCTGAAACCTTCACGAGGAACCCACATGAAACGCATCACTACCCTCTGCACCGCCGGCCTGCTGACCCTGGGCGCAGGTGCCGCCAGCGCCACCGAACTGCTCGCGCTGAGCGCCGATGGCACGCTGTACAAGGTCGATGTCGCCAGCCTCAAGGTCAGCGCCAGCATGGCGGTCAGCGGCGCCAGCGACCTGCGCGGCCTGGATGTGCGCCCGGCCAGCGGCCAGCTCTATGCCTTGAGCGGCGCCGATCGGCTCTACACCCTCGACGCCGCCAGCGGTAAGGCGACTGCAGGCAGCAAACTGCAAACCGCACTGGCTGGCAGCGGCCAGGCCGTGGTCGACTTCAACCCGGTGGCCGACCGCCTGCGCCTGCTCGGCCCGGACGGCACCAGCCTGCGGGTGAATGTCGATACCGGTGAAGTGGTCGTGGACGGCAAGCTCGCCTATGCCACCGACGGCCCCTACGCCGGCCAGCAGCCCAAGGTGGTCGCCGGTGCCTACACCAACGCCTATGCCGGCACGCAGAGCACCGCGCTGTACAACATCGACCTGGCCAGCGCCGGCCTGATGCTGCAGAACCCGCCGAACGACGGCGTGCAGCAACTGGTCGGCAAGGTCGCCGATGGCCTCGAGGCGGCCGCCATGGACATCGCCAGCGATGGCGAAGGTGGCAACACCGCCTACGTGCTGACCGGCAAGACCCTGCATCAGCTCGATCTGGCCAGCGGCAAGCCGAGCACTCTGGGCGACATCGCCGACCTGCCGGACGGCATCATCGATATCGCCGTACTGCCCGCGAAGTAAGATGAAAAAAGGCTGCGCCCACTGGGCGCAGCCTTTCGTTCAACGCGTGGTAAACCCGCGGTCACTGCTCGGCGAACACCTCGTCGAACAGATCGTTCATCGCCTTGAATGCCCGCGCGGCCACCACCGGGTGATATTCGTTGCGTCCCGGCACGTTGGCCTTGGGATTGGTGAACGAGTGCACCGCGCCCCCGTAGCTGACCAGTTGCCAGTCGGTCTTGGCCGCCTTCATTTCGGCGATGAAGCCGTCGACCTGAGCCTGCGGCACGGCCGGATCATCGGCACCGTGCAGCACCAGCACCGGCGCCTGGATGTTCTTCGCATCACTCGGGTTGGGCGTGTCCAGGTTGCCGTGGAAGGACACGAAACCCTTGAGCGGCGCGCCCGAACGCGCGAGCTCCAGCACCGTGCCGCCACCGAAGCAGAAGCCGATGGCGCCGAGCTTGTCGAGATCCAGCGCCACCTCACCGCTCTGCGCCTTGAGCACCTCGACCGCCGCCTGGGCGCGCTTGCGCATCAGCGGGCGATCGGCGCGCACGGCAGTGGCCGCGGCACCCGCTTCTTCGGCGTTGCTCGGACGAATCGACTTGCCGTACATGTCGGCGACGAACACCACGTACTTGTCGCCTGCAGCACGGGCGGCCTTGGCCACGGTGTCCTCGTTCACCCCCATCCAGTTGGGCACGGCGAGCAGCCCCGGACGCGGCGTAGTCACCGAGTCGTCGTATACCAGCACGCCTTCGAAGGCTTCGCCTTCGATCTCGTAGGCAATCGTCTTGGTCACGACAGCCGCGTCGGCAAGACCGGCGAATGCGGCGCACAACAGGGGAACCAGTGTCTTCTTCTGCATGGCGAGGCCTTCCTTCGCAAGGGTTGGCCCCTAAACATAGTCCTGCAACCGGCGATGACCAAGCCGCTGGCGCACGGGTTTTACACAGGACGTGTCAGAGTGCGTGCAACTCGGTCCAGCGTGCCTTGATCCGCAGGAGCTGGAGCTAGCGCCTGGCGGGAGCGGAGCGCGAGCTTGCGCCATCTGCAGCACTGGCTCGTTTGTCACGCTTACCCTTTGCGCAAAAATGCGCAGAACCATAAAAAAAGCCCGCCGAAGCGGGCTTTTCTACTGCTTGGCCAGTCAGGCGGACAGCTCCACCAGCAGCTTGTTCAAGCGCTGCACGTAGGCGGCCGGATCCTTCAGGCTGTAGCCGGCGGCCAGCGCGGCCTGGTCGAAGAGGATGTGCGACAGGTCGACGAAACGGTCCTCGTCGGCCTCGGCATCCAGGCGCTCGATCAGCGGATGGCCGGGGTTGAACTCGAAGATCGGCTTGGATTCCGGCACCTTCTGCCCGCTGGCCTCGAGGATCTGGCGCATCTGCAGACCCAGGTCCTGCTCGCCGATGGCGAGGATCGCCGGCGAGTCGGTCAGGCGATGCGACACGCGCACTTCCTTGACCTGCTCGCCCAGCGCGCCTTTCAGACGCTCGATCAGCCCTTCCTTGGCCTTGGCCACTTCTTCCTGGGCCTTCTTGTCCTCTTCCGAGTCCAGCTTGCCCAGGTCCAGGTCGCCACGGGCCACGTCGACGAACTGCTTGCCGTCGAACTCGGTCAGGTAGCTCATCAGCCACTCGTCGATGCGGTCGGTGAGCAGCAGCACCTCGATGCCCTTCTTGCGGAACACCTCCAGGTGCGGGCTGTTCTTGATCTGCGCGTAGGATTCGCCGGTCAGGTAGTAGATCTTGTCCTGACCTTCCTTGACCCGGCCCATGTAGTCGGCCAGCGCTACCGACTGCTCGTCGCCCTCGCCTGCGGTGGAGGCGAAGCGCAACAGACCGGCGATCTTCTCCTTGTTGGCAAAGTCTTCCGCCGGGCCTTCCTTGAGCACCTGGCCGAAGGCCTTCCAGAAGGTCTTGTAGTCCTCCGGCTTGTCCTTGGCCAGCTTCTCCAGCATGTCCAGCACGCGCTTGGTCAGCGCCGACTTCATCGAGTCGATCACCGGATCCTTCTGCAGGATCTCGCGCGACACGTTCAACGACAGGTCGTTGGAATCCACCACGCCCTTGATAAAGCGCAGGTACAGCGGCAGGAACTCGTCGGCCTGGTCCATGATGAACACGCGCTGCACATAGAGCTTGAGGCCCTTGGGCGCTTCGCGGTGGTACAGGTCGAACGGCGCGCGGCCCGGCACGTAGAGCAGCGAGCTGTATTCCAGCTTGCCCTCGACCTTGTTGTGGCTCCAGCTCAGCGGGTTCTCGAAGTCGTGGGCGACGTGCTTGTAGAACTCCTGGTATTCCTCGTCCTTGACCTCGCTGCGCGGGCGGGTCCACAGCGCGCTGGCGCGGTTGACGGTTTCCCACTCCGGCTCGGCCGGCTTGTCCTTGTCTTCGCCGTAATGCTCTTTCGGCAGCTCGATGGGCAGGGCGATATGGTCGGAGTACTTCTTGACGATATTGCGCAGGCGCCAGCCGTCGGCGAACTCTTCCTCGCCGCTTTTCAGGTGCAGGACGATGCGGGTACCGCGCTCGGCCTTGTCGATGGTGGCGACCTCGAACTCGCCCTCGCCCTTGCTCGACCAGTGCACGCCCTCGCTAGCCGGGGCGCCGGCACGGCGGCTGAACACGTCCACCTTGTCGGCGACGATAAAGGCCGAATAGAAGCCCACGCCGAACTGACCGATCAGGTGCGAGTCCTTCTTCTGGTCGCCGGAGAGGTTCTTGAGGAAGTCGGCGGTGCCGGACTTGGCGATGGTGCCCAGGTGCGCGATGACTTCCTCGCGGCTCATGCCGATGCCGTTGTCTTCGAGGGTGACGGTCTTGGCGTCCTTGTCGAAGGACAGGCGGATCTTCAGCGGATCGCCGCCTTCGAGCAGCTCGGGCTTGGCCAGCGCCTCGAAGCGCAGCTTGTCGGCGGCATCGGAGGCGTTGGAAATCAGCTCGCGCAGGAAGATTTCCTTGTTCGAGTACAGCGAATGGATCATCAGGTGCAGCAGCTGCTTCACCTCGGTCTGGAAGCCCAGGGTTTCTTTTTGAGTTTCCACACTCATGGTCGTCTAACTCCACATGCAGGACTAAGCCACTAACGCGGCGGATGTCCTACAGGTGGGGGCAGAGCGATGGATTTCAAGGGCTTGGCGGAATCAGGGCTCGAGCAATTCGAGGCGGCCGATTTCCTGCGGCTTGAAGCTGAAGCTGGCCTGGCCGGCGCCGCTGCCCAGCTGCTGGTTGAGGCGGATGCTGCCGTCGGCGTCGATGCCGACGAAGCGCCCCTCCACCGTGCCGCCGCTGGCCTTGCTCAGGCGCATGCTGAGGTTGCGGTACTGCTCGGGGTTGCGCTGCAGGCGCGCCAGGCTGAAGCGCTGGCGGCGGTCGAGCGGTCGGCTGAGGCGCTCCTCCACCGGCTGCGCCTCGGGCTGCGCGGCCGGCGGCGCCGCAGCCAGCGTCGGCAGCGGCGGAAAGCGATCGCCAAGCACTGCCCAGCCCTGCTGGTCGCGCTTGCTCAGGCGGATCGGCAGACGCTCGGCACGCCCGTCGATCACAGCTTCGACCGGCAACTCCAGCTCGTCGCCGTCGAAGGTAAAGGGCGGCAGTTTCAGCTCGCGCACGTCGCGGCTGGCGAAACGCCGCTGCAGGTAGTCGTGCAGCACATAGGCGATGGTGTCGCGCGAGTCGAAACGGCGGTCGACTTCGCCGTCCTCATAACGCAGGCGGTCGCTGTACAGCTCCACGCGGCCGCTCAGGCTGGTCTTGAAACGCGGCGGCAGCACCAGGTGGAAATCGCCGACCAGGCGGTTCGGCGCCTGCGGTTGCAGATCCAGGTGCAGGGTATAGCCGCGGCTCAGGCGCCGCGCCTCGGGCAGGTCCTGCTCCGGCAGCAGCCAACTCAGCTCCACCTCCGGCAGGTTGCCGCCGTCCTGCGGCAGTACGTCGAGGCGCAGCGCGCCGCTGACCGGCTGGGGCAGGCGGATGTTCAGCTCGCGCTGGGCGAAGAAATCCAGGCCCTCGCGCAGGCTGAGCACGCCGTCGATCAGCTCGCCCTGTTGCGGGCGGAACGGCTGGCCGTTGAGCTCGCCGCGCAGCTCGATGGCCAGCTCGGCCGGCACCTGTACCTCGGGCTTGAGCCAGTCCAGGCGCATGATCGCCGCCAGGCGCTCGGCGTCCTTGGCCGCCAGCAGGGTCAGGCCGACCACCAGGGGAATCACCCCCAGGCCGATCAGCGCCACGGCGCTGCGCGCGCGAGTCCAGTGGCGCAGCAGGTAGATCAGGGTCAGCGGCGGGATCAGGCTACCCCAGCCCCACAGCAGGCTGGTGGCGAATGCCCGCATCACCAGCCAGACCAGACCGGCCAGCATCAACAGCAGGCCACCGATTATCAGCAACGCATCCATCCACAGGTTCCTTGTCGTTATTGCGGCGCGCTGCGTTAAGGCTCGTCGACCTTGAAATGGGCGCGGGCGGTGGCGATCGGCTCGGTCTGGGTGGTCTGCCAGGCGGTGATCGCCACGTTGGCGACCCGCCGGCCCTGGCGCCAGACCTGGCACTGCGCGTAGGTGTCACGATAATGACCGGCGCGCAGGTAATCTATCGAGAAGTCGATGATTTTCGGCAAATGTGGGATGCCCATGAACATCAGCAGATGGAGCATGGCGGCATGTTCCATGAAGCCGGCGATCACCCCGCCGTGCAGCGCCGGCAGCACCGGGTTGCCGATGCAGTCGCGGTTGGCCGGCAGGCGAAACACCATGTCCTCGCCCAGGCGCAGGCACTCGATGCCGAGCAGCTTGGCGTAGGGGATCAGGTTGATCAGCGGGTCGTAGTCGTTCTGCTGGTGGGCGCGGGCCACCAGTTGCTCCAGGTTCAGTTCGCTCATGCCGCACCGCCCTGCTGGATGTTCTGCTTCAGCTCGCCGCCACCCTGCACGGCCTTGCCCATACGCATGAAGGCACCGACCACGTGGGCGATGGGCTGCTCGGGATCGTCCTGGTAGGCGTAGCCGCGGGTAAAGATGACGTTGGGGGTGACCCGGTAGCACTCGGCGAAACCGAACACGTCCTTGCCGGGCTCGGCCGGGTGCATGTAGTCGATGCGCAGGTCCAGGGTCGGGCAGATCTCGAACTCCGGCAGCACGCAGACGGTGGAGATGCCGCAGGTGGTGTCCATCAGCGTGGTGATGGCGCCGCCGTGGATCACGCCGCTGTCCGGGTTGCCGACTATATGTGCGCTGTGCGGCAGACGCAGGGTCAGTCCCCGGCTGTCGGCCGCCTCCACGCGCATGCCCAGCACCTGACAATGACGCAAGGCGGCGAGAAACCGCTGCGCCCGCGCCTGAATCGACTGCTCGCTCATCACTACGACCCTACTGCTTCACGGGAAAAGGCTGCGCATGATAACGCCTCGCGGCCCCGCCCGGCCAAGGCCGGCGAGACGCACCGGGAACTTAAGCGCGTCCGCTCGCTCCAACGGGGTGCGCATGGGATCACCCCAGCCGCCTATAACTTCCACACATGGAGTGCCGACCGTGAACAAACCCCTGACTTATGCCCTGCTGCTTGCCGCTACCCTGGGTCTCGCCGCCTGCGAGAAGACCCCGGAAGACAAGATGGAGTCGGCCAAGGAGTCAGCCTCCGAGGCCATGGAGAACCTGGGCGACGCCGCCAAGGAAACCGGTGACGCCATCGAACAGAAAGCCGACGAAGTGATGGGCACCGAGCCGACCACTGGCGAAAAAATTCAGGACGCCGCCGAAGACGCCGCCGATGCCATCGAAGAGGCCGGCGACGAAGCCAAGGACGCCGTCGAAGGCCAGTAAGGCCCGAGTAACGAAAAAGGCCCGCCAATGCGGGCCTTTTTCTTTTACAGCGCCGGGCTGAGCATCAACAACAGACTGCACAGCAAGCCGACCACCCAGATCAGGCTGCGCTGCCAGTGCAGGTCGTACCAATAGCACAGCAGGTACAGCACCCGACTGACCACGAAGGTCACCGCCAGCACATCCACCAGCACCCCGTAGTTCTGGGTCACGTGGGCCATCAACACGCCGACGGCGAACAGCGGGAAGGCCTCGAAACTGTTCTGGTGGGCAGCCAGGGCGCGCGCGCCGAAGCCCGTCAGGCGGTTCTGCTGGGTACGCGGATGACGGTTGTCGTAGCGCCCGCTACCCTCCTCGGCCATCGCCTTGGCCACCGGGGCCTTGGCGATGAAAATCAGCAGGGCGCTGATGAAGACGCACCAGAACGGCAGACTCATTCGCTCTTCTCCTTGGCCACTTCGGCGGCCGGCGTTGGGGTGTAGACCATCACTTCCAGCACATCCGAGTGGAATTCGCGGCGATACAGCACCAGCACCACGCCGGCGCTGACCAGCATGAAGAACCAGGGGTTGATGAACCAGGCCAGGGTCGCCATGCCGAAGTAGTAGGCGCGCAGCCCCTGGTTGAACTGGTTGGCGGCCATCGAGATGACCCGCGCGGTGCGCTCGGCGAAGGCCTTGCGCTCCTGCTCGGTGACGTGCCGTTCGCCGACCATGGGCGCCGAACCGACCAGCACCGCGGCGAAGTTGTACTGGCGCATGCACCAGCTGAAGGTGAAGAAGGCGTAGACGAACACCACCCCCAGGCACAGCAGCTTGACCTCCGACAGCTCGCGGCTGGCCGGTTGCACGAACGGCAGGTCGGCCAGCAGCGACAGCGCGCGGTCGGAGGCGCCGAGCACGGTGAGGATGCCGGCGAGGATAATCAGGGTGCTGGAGGCGAAGAAGGAGGCGTTGCGCTCCAGGTTGCCGATCACGTTGGCGTCGGCGATGCGGTTGTCGCGCAACAGCATGCGGCGCATCCAGTCTTCCCGGTACAGGTGCAACACACTGGCCAGACAGGGCGTGGCGCGGCCCTTCCACAACGCATAGCGGGTGTAGCCGGCCCAGCAGACGACGAACCAGAGCGCAGCCAGTAGATGGGGCAAGTAATAATCGCTGATGGGCATGCCAACTCCTTGTAGGACTGGCGGCGATTATAGCCAGGGCACCCCGGCGGTTGCCCAAGAAAAAGGCCGCCTCGTGGGCGGCCTCTGGTGGCGCTGGCGACTCAGGCCGCAGCCGGCTGGCGCAGGGCCAGCAGCCGGTCGAGCGCCGCGGCCAGCACCAGGGTCACCAGCACCGGCAGCAGCCAGCCCAGGCTCTGATCGGCCAGCGGCAGTTGGCCGAACCAGGCCGGCACCTGCTCGCTCCAGCCCGCAGCGGCGATGCCGTCGGCCAGGCCGAACACCAGGGTCACCGCCATCACCGGCACGAACACCAGCGACTGCGAGACCCACAGGCGATTGGCCAGGCTCAGCGCCACCAGCACGATGGCCAGCGGATAGAGGCCCACCAGCACCGGCACCGAGACGCTGATCAACTGGGTCAGCCCCTGGTTGGCCACGCCCAGGCTGAACAGACCGAAGACGATCACCACGCTGCGGTAGGACACCGGCAGCAGGTTGCTGAAGAACTCGCCGCAGGCGGTCAACAGGCCCACCGCGGTGGTCAGGCAGGCCAGGGTGATGACCACCGCCAGCAGCAGGCTGCCGGGGGTGCCGAAGGTGTGCTGCACGTAAGAGGTCAGCACCTGCACGCCGTTCTGCGCATCGCCGGCAATGCCCTGGCTGGTGGCACCGAGGTAGAACAGCGCCAGATAGACCAGCGACAGGCCGATGGCGGCGATCACCCCGGCGATCACCGAGTAACGGGTGATCAGGCCGGCGTCGCTGACGCCGCGGTCGCGGATGGCGCTGGCGATGACGATGCCGAACACCAGCGCGCCGAGGGTGTCCATGGTCAGGTAGCCCTGCAGGAAGCCCTGCACCAGCGGCGCCTCGCGGTAGCTGTCGGCCACCGTGCCGATCTCGCCGGCCGGCGCGAACAGCGCCGCGCCGCCCAGCACCAGCAATGCCGCCAGCAGCACCGGGGTGATGTACTTGCCGATGCGGTCGACCAGTTGCCCGGGGTTGAGCGAGAGGAACAGCACGGCGGCGAAATAGGCCAGGGTATAGAGCAGCAGCGGCAGGCCCTCGTTGCCGGTGAAGGGCGCCACGCCCATCTCGAAGGACACCACGGCGGTGCGCGGAGTGGCGAACAGCGGGCCGATGGCCAGGTACACCGCCACCGCCAGAACGGCGCCGGCGAGCTTGCCGATGGGCGCGGTCAGGCGCTCCATGCCGCCGCCGACGCGGGCCAGGGCGACCACGGTGAGCAGCGGCAGGCCGACGCCGGTGAGCAGAAAGCCCAGCGCCGCTGGCAGCAGGTTCTCGCCCGCCGCCAGACCGGCGCTGGGCGGAAAGATGATGTTGCCGGCGCCGAGAAACAGCGCGAATGTCATGAAGCCGAGGGCCAGGAGGTCCGAGCCTTGCAAACGAGTCATAAAGGGGAATACCACAAGCAGGAAATCGAAGAGTTGCGGGGGTTTCCTTCAGGGATCGGGGAAACGTCGCCCGAGCGTTTGGCTCGAACCACTGCAGGCATCGCCAGGCGCTTGTGGCGCCGCGGACACCGGATAGTTGCGATACTAACGAAATTTGCGCGATAGCAGCACAGTCGCCGGACGAGCTGTCGAACTGGCGTAACTCGCTGTCGCATGCCCGACAGTTGCACGACTCCGGCGACAACTGCCCTGCCCGCCTGCCTTCCTGCAGGAGCGAAGGGCGGCGTTCCGCGGTATTCGCGATTTCGCTGCGAGCTTCGCGGATGTATCCGCCCCTACCCGAATCTGCGCAGCATCGACAGGCAGCAGGAACGGGCGCAAACAAAAAGGCCACCCGAAGGTGGCCTTTTTGCGCAGAGTCAACGAAGGCTTAGGCCTTCTTGACTTCCCAACCGGTCAGCTCGGCCAGGGCCTTGCCGATGTCGGCCAGGGAACGCACGGTCTTCACACCGGCGTCCTGCAGCGCAGCGAATTTCTCGTCTGCAGTGCCCTTGCCGCCGGAGATGATGGCGCCAGCGTGGCCCATGCGCTTGCCGGGCGGAGCGGTCACACCAGCGATGTAGGAAACCACCGGCTTGGTGACGTTGGCCTTGATGAAGGCCGCCGCTTCTTCCTCGGCCGAACCGCCGATCTCACCGATCATGACGATCGCTTCGGTCTTCGGATCTTCCTGGAACAGCTTGAGGATATCGATGAAGTTGGAGCCTGGGATGGGGTCGCCGCCGATGCCCACGCAGGTGGACTGGCCGAAGCCGGCGTCGGTGGTCTGCTTCACGGCTTCGTAGGTCAGGGTGCCCGAACGGGACACGATGCCGACTTTGCCTGGCAGGTGGATGTGACCCGGCATGATGCCGATCTTGCACTCGCCGGGAGTGATCACGCCCGGGCAGTTCGGGCCGATCAGGCGTACGCCCAGCTCGTCGCACTTGACCTTGGCTTCCAGCATGTCGATGGTCGGGATGCCTTCGGTGATGCAGACGATCAGCTTGATGCCGCCGTTGGCCGCTTCCAGGATCGAGTCCTTGCAGAACGGCGCCGGCACGTAGATCACCGACGCTTCGGCGCCGGTGGCTTCCACGGCTTCCTTGACGGTGTTGAACACCGGCAGGCCCAGGTGAGTGCTGCCACCCTTGCCCGGGGTCACGCCGCCGACCATCTTGGTGCCGTAGGCGATGGCCTGTTCGGAGTGGAAGGTGCCCTGCGAGCCGGTGAAGCCCTGGCAGATGACCTTGGTGTCTTTGTTGATCAGGATGCTCATTACTTACCCTCCGCGGCCTTGACGACCTGCTGGGCAGCGTCGGTCAGGCTGGTTGCCGCGATGATGTTCAGACCGCTGTCGGCCAGGACCTTGGCGCCCAGGTCGGCGTTGTTGCCTTCCAGACGGACGACCACCGGAATCTTCACGCCGACTTCTTTGACCGCGCCGATGATGCCTTCGGCAATCATGTCGCAGCGCACGATGCCGCCGAAGATGTTGACCAGAACGGCTTTGACATTGCTGTCGGAGAGGATGATCTTGAACGCTTCGGTCACGCGTTCCTTGGTCGCGCCACCGCCTACGTCGAGGAAGTTGGCCGGCTTGCCGCCGTGCAGGTTGACGATGTCCATGGTGCCCATGGCCAGGCCAGCGCCGTTGACCATGCAGCCGATGTTGCCTTCCAGCGCGACGTAGTTCAGTTCCCACTTCTGCGCATGGGCTTCACGCGGATCGTCCTGGGACGGGTCGTGCATGGCGCGCAGCTTGGGCTGACGGTACATGGCGTTGGAGTCGATGTTGATCTTGGCGTCCAGGCAGTGCAGGTTGCCGTCGGCCTTGATCACCAGCGGGTTGACTTCCAGCAGGGCCAGGTCGTAGTCCTGGAACAGCTTGGCCAGGCCAACGAAGATGTGGGTGAACTGCTTGATCTGATCGCCTTCCAGGCCCAGCTGGAACGCCAGCTCGCGGCCCTGGTACGGCTGCGCGCCGACCAGCGGATCGATGGTGGCCTTGAGGATCTTCTCAGGGGTTTCGTGGGCCACTTTCTCGATGTCCACGCCACCTTCGGTGGACGCCATGAACACGATGCGACGGCTGGAGCGGTCCACTACCGCGCCCAGGTACAGTTCCTTGGCGATGTCGGTGCAGGATTCGACCAGGATTTTGCTGACCGGCTGACCGTTGGCGTCGGTCTGGTAGGTCACCAGACGCTTACCCAGCCAGTTGGCGGCGAAGGCCTTGGCGTCTTCCTTGCTCTTCACCAGTTTGACGCCGCCCGCTTTACCGCGGCCGCCAGCGTGGACCTGAGCCTTGACGACCCACTCGGTGCCACCGATTTTTTCGCAGGCTGCTGCGGCTTCTTCCGGGGTGTCTACCGCGAAGCCCTTGGATACGGGCAGGCCGTATTCAGCGAACAGCTGCTTACCCTGATACTCGTGGAGATTCATGCTTGTCTACCGTCTTCGTTTAGGTATTGCGCATTCGGCGCTGTACTTGTGATACCGCGCCACCTGTGACTGCCGGAGCAGTCCGCCGGGCTTTCCGCGGCGCGTGCCGAGCACTCGACGCGGGCCACCCGCCGTGGTTCTGCTTGCAAACACCGCCGTGGCGATGAGGCGATTACGCGACGCCTCGCCTACCACGGCGGCTTACAACAACTTGCGTGGCCGGACGGGCCGGCCACCTCTGCCGCTTAGCGCTTCTTGCGGTTGGCGATGTGAATGGCGCCGCCATTCACCGCCAGGGCTGCTTCGTGCAGCGCCTCGGACAGCGTCGGGTGCGAGAACACCATCATGCCCAGGTCTTCGGCGCTGGTGCCAAATTCCATGCCGATCGCGCCCTGCTGCACCAGCTCGGCCGCGCTCGGGCCGATCACGTGAACGCCCAGCACGCGGTCGGTCTTGGCATCGGCGATGACCTTGACCAGACCACCGGTATCGTTGGCAGCCATGGCACGACCGCTGGCGGCGAACGGGAAGGTGCCGACGTTGACGGCAACGCCTTCGGCCTTCAGCTGCTGCTCGGTCTTGCCGACCCATGCGATTTCCGGGTGGGTGTAGATCACCGACGGGATCAGGTCGTAGTTCATCTGCGCCTTGTGGCCGGCGATGCGCTCGGCAACCATCACGCCCTCTTCCGAGGCCTTGTGCGCCAGCATCGCGCCACGCACCACGTCACCGATGGCGTAGACGCCCGGCACGCTGGTGGCGCACTGGTCGTCGACATAGATGAAGCCACGCTCGTCCAGGGTCACGCCGCTGTCGGCGGCCAGCAGATCGGTGGTCACCGGGCGGCGGCCCACGGCCACGATCAGCTTGTCGAAGGTCAGCTTCTGCTCGCCTTCGGCGTCGGTGAAGCTCACGGTGACCTGCTTCTTCTTCACTTCCGAACCGGTCACGCGGGCGCCCAGGCGAATCTGCAGGCCCTGCTTGGTCAGGGTCTTCAGGGCTTCCTTGGCGATCTGCTCGTCGGCAGCCGGGAGGAACTTGTCCAGCGCCTCGATCACGGTGACTTCCGCGCCCAGGCGCGACCACACCGAACCCAGCTCCAGGCCGATCACGCCGGCGCCGATCACGCCCAGCTTCTTCGGTACGCTCTGGAATTCCAGGGCGCCGGTGGAATCGACGATCACGTCCTGATCGACCGGGGCCGGCGGGATGTCCACCGGACGCGAGCCGGAAGCCAGGATCACGTTGCCGGCTTCGATGACCTGGGTCTTGCCGTCCTTGTCGGTGACTTCGACCTGCTTGTTCGCCAGCAGCTTGCCGTGGCCTTCGAGCAGGGTCACGCCGTTGGCCTTGAACAGGCCGGCGACGCCACCGGTGAGGTTCTTGATGATGCTGTTCTTGCGCGCCACCATGGCCGGCACGTCGATGGTCACGCCCTTGGCTTCGATGCCGTGCACGGCGAAGCCGTCTTTGGCTTCGTGGTATTTCCAGGAGCTGTCCAGCAGCGCCTTGGACGGGATGCAGCCGACGTTCAGGCAAGTACCGCCGAGGGCGACCTTACCCTCCTTGTCCTGGTACTTCTCGATGCAGGCGGTCTTCAGACCGAGCTGCGCTGCTTTGATGGCCGCTACGTAGCCACCAGGGCCGGCACCGATGACTACCACGTCGAATTTCTGGGTCATAACGTATTCCTTCTCGAATAAACCGGACGGCCCTGTGAACAGGGCCGCCGTGGGAGAGACTGGCTTTTAGATATCCAGCAGCAGACGCGCCGGGTCTTCCAGCAAGTTCTTGATGGTCACCAGGAAGGTCACGGCTTCCTTACCATCGATCAGGCGGTGGTCGTAAGACAGCGCCAGGTACATCATCGGGCGGATCACCACCTGACCGTTGATCGCCATCGGACGCTGGATGATGTTGTGCATCCCCAGGATGGCCGCTTGCGGCGGGTTGACGATCGGGGTCGACATCATCGAGCCAAAGGTACCGCCATTGGTGATGGTGAAGGTACCGCCGGTCATCTCCTCGATCGACAGCTTGCCGTCTTTGGCCTTCTTGCCGAAGGTGGCGATGCCGCTCTCGATCTCGGCCAGGCTCATCAGCTCGGCGTTGCGCAGCACCGGCACCACCAGGCCGCGGTCGCTGGATACGGCGACGCCGATATCCTGGTAGCCGTGGTAGACGATGTCGTTGCCGTCGATCGAGGCATTGACCGCCGGCAGGCGCTTGAGTGCCTCGACAGCGGCCTTGACGAAGAACGACATGAAGCCCAGGCGCACGCCGTTGTGGGTCTTCTCGAACAGCTCCTTGTACTTCGCGCGCAGCGCCATGACTTCGGTCATGTCGACTTCGTTGAAGGTGGTCAGCATGGCCATGGAGGACTGCGCCTCGACCAGACGCTCGGCGATCTTGGCGCGCAGGCGGGTCATCGGCACGCGCTTCTCGGTGCGGTCGCCAGCGGCGAAGACCGGAGCGGCAGCGGCCGGAGCGGCGGCAGGCTTGGGCGCCTGCGCGGCCGGGGCGTTCTTCTTGGCTTCGACGGCGGCGACCACGTCTTCCTTGGTCACGCGGCCACCCTTGCCGGTGCCGGCGATGCTGTTCGGGTCGATGCCGTTCTCTTCGGCCAGCTTGCGCGCGGCCGGCGAGAGGATGGCGTCGTCGCCAGCAGCAGCCGGGGCGGCGGCCTGAGCCGGAGCAGCAGCGGCGGCGGCCGGAGCGGCAGCCGGAGCAGCGGCGGCAGCACCGCCTTCGCTCAGCTTGCCCAGCAGCTCGTTGGAGAGCACGGTGTCGCCTTCGTTCTTGACGATTTCGGCCAGGACGCCGTCGGCCTCGGCCAGCACTTCGATCACCACCTTGTCGGTCTCGATGTCGACGATCAGCTCGTCGCGCTTGACCGCATCGCCCGGCTTCTTGTGCCAGGTGGCCACGGTGCCGTCGGCAACCGATTCCGGGAAGGTTGGGGCTTTGATCTCGATAGCCATTGTGTGTGTTTCCTTAAATTCGGTTTTTACCAGGAGGCGACACCCGCCGCCCCCTGGGTGAAGGCGTTAAACAGTAAAGGCGTCCTGCAGCAGTTTTTCCTGCTGTTCGGCGTGCATCGAGGCGTAACCGCAAGCCGGTGCGGCCGAGGCCTCGCGACCGGCGTACTCGAGGAACAGGGCCTTCTTGTGCGCACTGGCAACCCGACGCATGTGGTGCTGGCTGCAGTACCAGGCGCCCTGGTTCATCGGCTCTTCCTGGCACCAGACGATGTGCTTGAGGTTCTTGTACGGCGCCATCACCTCGGCCAGATCCTCTTCCGGGAACGGGTAGAGCTGTTCGATACGGACGATGGCGATGTCCTCGCGCCCCTCGGCACGGCGCTTCTCCAGCAGGTCGTAGTAGACCTTGCCGCTGCACAGGATCAGACGCTCGACCTTCTTCGGATCGAGTGCATCGATCTCGCCGATCACGGTCTGGAACGAGCCTTCGGCCAGGTCTTCCAGAGTCGAGATGGCCAGCTTGTGGCGCAGCAGCGACTTCGGCGTCAGCACCACCAGCGGCTTGCGCAGCGGGCGGATCACCTGGCGACGCAGCATGTGGTAGACCTGCGCCGGGGTGGTCGGTACGCAGACCTGCATGTTGTGCTCGGCGCACAGCTGCAGGTAGCGCTCCAGGCGCGCCGAGCTGTGCTCGGGGCCCTGGCCTTCGTAGCCGTGCGGCAGCAGCATGGTCAGGCCGCAGAGACGACCCCACTTGTGCTCGCCGCTGGAGATGAACTGGTCGAACACCACCTGGGCACCGTTGGCGAAATCGCCGAACTGGGCTTCCCAGATCACCAGCGCGTTCGGCACGGTGGTCGAGTAGCCGTATTCGAAGGCCAGTACCGCTTCCTCGGAGAGGAAGGAGTCGTACAGCTCGAACTTGGGCTGTCCTTCGTAGAGATTCTTCAGCGCCACATAGGTGCTGGCGTCCTTCTGGTTGTGCAGCACCGCGTGACGGTGCGAGAAGGTGCCACGGCCGATGTCCTGGCCGGTCATGCGGATCGGGTGGCCTTCGAACAACAGGGTGGCGTAGGCCATGGTTTCGGCGTAGCCCCAGTTGATCGGCAGACCGCCTGCGCCCATCTTCTGGCGATCCTCGAGAATCTTCGCCACCTGGCGCTGAACCAGGAAACCCTCGGGGATTTCCAGCAGCTTGGCGGACAGATCCTGCAGGGTCTTCAGATCGAAGCGGGTGTCGTGACGCGCGGTCCAGGCGTGGCCCAGGTACGGACGCCAGTCGACGAACAGCTCCTTGTTCGGCTCCTTGACCAGGCTCTTGACCACGTGCTGGCCGTTGTCCAGCGCAGTGCGGTACTCGTCGATCTTGGCCTGCACCTCGTCGCTGCTCTGCACGCCGGCGGCAACCAGGGCGTCGGCGTAGAGCTCGCGGGTGGTGCGCTGCTTGGCGATCTGCTGGTACATCAGCGGCTGGGTGCCGTTCGGCTCGTCGGCCTCGTTGTGGCCACGACGACGGTAGCAGACCAGGTCGATGACCACGTCGCGCTTGTACTGCATGCGGTAGTCGACGGCCAGCTGGGTGACGAATAGCACGGCCTCCGGATCGTCGCCGTTCACGTGGAAGATCGGCGCCTGGATCATCTTCGCCACATCGGTGGCGTATTCGGTCGAGCGCGAGTCTTCCGGACGGCTGGTGGTGAAGCCAACCTGGTTGTTGATCACGATGTGGATGGTGCCGCCCGTCTTGTAGCCACGGGTCTGCGACATCTGGAAGGTTTCCATGACCACGCCCTGGCCGGCGAAGGCCGCGTCGCCGTGGATGGAGATCGGCAGCACCTTGTCGCCAGCGGCGTCGTTGCGACGATCCTGGCGGGCACGCACCGAACCCTCGACCACCGGGGAGACGATCTCCAGGTGCGAGGGGTTGAAGGCCAGCGCCAGGTGCACTTCACCGCCGGCGGTCATGACGTTGGAGGAGAAGCCCTGGTGGTACTTCACGTCGCCGGACGACAGGCCTTCGGTCTTCTTGCCCTCGAACTCGTCGAACAGGTCGCGCGGGTTCTTGCCGAAGGTGTTGACCAGCACGTTGAGGCGGCCGCGGTGGGCCATGCCGATGACGATTTCCTTGGTGCCGTAGGAACCCGAGCGCTGGATGATCTCGTCCAGCATGGGGATCAGGCTTTCGCCGCCTTCCAGGCCGAAACGCTTGGTGCCCGGGTATTTGGTGCCCAGGTATTTTTCCAGGCCTTCGGCAGCGGTGACGCGCTCGAGCACGTGTGCCCGCACCTCGGCGGAGAACTGCGGACGACCGCGCACGCTTTCCAGGCGCTGGGCGAACCAGTGGCGCTGACCGGAGTCGACGATGTGCATGAACTCGGCGCCGATGGTGCGACAATATGTCTGCTGCAGCGCATCGCGAATTTCGCGTAGCGTTGCCTCCTCTTTGCCGATGTACAGTTCGCCGGTGCGGAAGGTGGTGTCCAGATCGGCGTCGGTCAGACCGTAGTGGTTGATCGACAAGTCGGACGGCGCAGTGCGCACCCACAGCCCCAGCGGGTCGAGCTGGGCGGCCTGATGGCCACGCACGCGATAGGCCTGGATCAGACGCAGCACTTCCACCTGCTTCTTCTCGTGCTCGCTGCTCACGGTTCCCGCGGAAACCGGCTGGGCACGACGCGAATTCTTGGCGAGCAGGACGAAGTGGTCGCGAATGGTCGAATGCGACACGTCCGTTGCGGCGCTGCCGTCGGTCGGCAACTTCTGGAAGTAAGTGCGCCACTCTTCTGGCACAGCGTTGGGATCGTGCAGGTAGAGCTCGTAGAGCTCTTCCACGTAGGCAGCGTTGCCACCGGATAGGTGGGCACTGTCCCACATGCGCTGCATCACGCTTTCTTGCATGCTTGGTCACCCTCGGTAAGGGGACACCACCGGCGTGGACACCGCATGGTCGTACCCGAGCCCTGGTGCTGCGACTCGGATAAAGCCACTTCGGTTCCCGCAGATAGTCCGGGTACCAGCCCGGATGCCCCTGCTGGTCGTCATATTTTTCGAGTAGGAACCGCGGCTTTGTGGGCTGCGGTTCTAGCTTTACTGCGAGACCGGCCGAAGCCGGGCTCGCAGGTGTTACGGGTACAGCAACTTGCGAATCAGGTACCGCTCTGCAGCAGCATGTGGCGTACGTGACCGATGGCCTTGGTCGGGTTCAGACCCTTGGGGCACACGTTCACGCAGTTCATGATGCCGCGGCAGCGGAACACGCTGAACGGATCGTCCAGGGACGCCAGACGCTCGGCGGTCTTGGTGTCGCGGCTGTCGGCCAGGAAGCGATAGGCCTGCAGCAGCGCGGCCGGACCGAGGAACTTGTCCGGGTTCCACCAGAACGACGGGCAGCTGGTCGAGCAGCAGGCGCACAGGATGCACTCGTACAGGCCATCCAGCTTCTCGCGCTCTTCCGGGCTCTGCAGACGCTCGATGGCCGGAGCCGGGGTATCGTTCTGCAGGAACGGCTGCACCTTCTCGTACTGCTTGTAGAAGATGCTCATGTCGACGACCAGGTCACGAATGACCGGCAGACCCGGCAGCGGACGAATCACCAGCTTGCCGCCTTTCAGCCCCGCCGCGGACAGCGGGGTGATGCAGGCCAGGCCGTTCTTGCCGTTGATGTTCATGCCGTCGGAACCGCATACGCCTTCACGGCAGGAGCGACGGTAGGAGAAGCCTTCGTCCTGCTCCTTGATCAGCGCCAGCACGTCGAGAACCATGACGTCCTTGCCGCCGGTGTCGACCTGGAAGTCCTGCATGAACGGAGCGGCGTCCTTCTCCGGGTTGTAGCGATAAACACTGACTTGCAACATATCAGTCACCCTTAATAAGTCCGAACCTTGGGTTCAAATGCCGGAACGGTCTTCGGCGCGAAGTTGACCGCACGCTTGGCCACGCGCTTCTCACCCGGGAAGTACAGGGAGTGGCACAGCCAGTTTTGGTCATCGCGCTCTTCGAAGTCTTCACGAGCGTGGGCGCCACGGGACTCTTTGCGAGCCTCGGCCGCCACCGCGGTCGCTTCGGCGACTTCGAGCAGGTTTTGCAGTTCCAGCGCTTCGATACGCGCAGTGTTGAACGCCTGGCTCTTGTCCGCGATCTTGACGTTCGCGATGCGCTCACGCAGGTCGGCCAGTTGTTGGATGCCCTTCTGCATGTATTCGCCGGTACGGAATACACCGAAGTAGTTCTGCATGCACTGTTGCAGCTCTTTGCGCAGCGGGGCGACGTCTTCGCCGGTGCTGCGCTGGTTGACGCCGGACAGGCGCGCCAGCGACTGCTCGATGTCGGTCTCGCTGGCACCGCGGACTTCCACGCCTTCTTTCAGCGCTTTTTCCAGGTGCAGGCCGGCGGCACGGCCGAATACCACCAGGTCGAGCAGCGAGTTGCCGCCCAGACGGTTGGCACCGTGCACCGATACGCAGGCCACTTCGCCCACGGCGAACAGACCTTCGATGATCTTGTCGTCGCCGTTGGCGTCCTGGGTGATGGCCTGGCCATGGATGTTGGTGGCCACGCCGCCCATCATGTAGTGGCAGGTCGGAATCACCGGAACCGGCGCGACCACCGGATCGACGTGAGCGAAGGTCTTGGACAGTTCGCAGATGCCCGGCAGGCGGCTGTGCAGCACTTCTTCGCCGAGGTGATCGAGCTTCAGCAGCACGTGGTCCTTGTCCGGGCCACAGCCGTTGCCGGCGATCACTTCCTTGACCATGGAACGGGCGACCACGTCGCGACCGGCCAAGTCCTTGGCGTTCGGTGCGTAGCGCTCCATGAAGCGCTCGCCATGGGCGTTGATCAGGTAACCACCCTCGCCACGGCAGCCTTCGGTGACCAGTACACCGGCGCCGGCGATGCCGGTCGGGTGGAACTGCCACATTTCGATGTCCTGCACCGGCACGCCGGCACGCAGGGCCATGCCCACGCCGTCGCCGGTGTTGATCAGGGCGTTGGTGGTGGAGGCGTAGATACGGCCGGCACCGCCAGTGGCCAGAACCACGGCCTTGGAACGGATGTAGACGGTTTCGCCGGTCTCGATGCAGATGGCGATGATGCCGACGATGGCGCCGTCCTGGTTCTTCACCAGGTCGACGGCGTACCACTCGTTGAGGAACGAGGTGCCGGCCTTCAGGTTGGCCTGGTACAGGGTGTGCAGCAGGGCGTGACCGGTACGGTCGGCCGCAGCGCAGGTACGGGCCGCCTGGGTCGGATTGTCCGGACCCTTGGACTGGCCACCGAACGGACGCTGATAGATGCGACCCTGCTCGGTACGGGAGAACGGCAGGCCCATGTGCTCGAGCTCGAACACGGCTTCCGGGCCGACGGAGCACATGTATTCGATGGCGTCCTGGTCACCGATGTAGTCGGAGCCCTTGACGGTGTCGTACATGTGCCAGCGCCAGTCGTCGTTCGGATCGGCCGAGGCGATGGCGCAGGTGATACCGCCCTGGGCGGACACGGTGTGCGAACGGGTCGGGAACACCTTGGTGACCACGGCAGTCTTGTGACCGCCCTGGGCCAGTTGCAGCGCAGCACGCATGCCGGCGCCGCCGCCACCCACGATGATGGCGTCATAGGAGAGAGTACGGATGCTAGCCATGAATCAGAAACCCCACAGAATCTGCACGCCCCAGACGAACATCGCGAACATGGCGATGCCGCACACGGCCTGGAACAGGAAACGCACACCGGTCGCCCACTTGCCCAGCGCCATCGGCGTCAGGTAGTCGGTGGAGATGGTCCACATGCCGACCCAGGCGTGCACGCTCAGTGCAACCAGGGCCAGCAGGCTGAAGATGCGCATTGCGGTATGCGAGAACAGGCCGTGCCATTCGGCGTAGCCCATGCCCGGATTGCAGATCACATAGCCCAGCAGAAACAGCGTGTAAGCCGCGAGAACGACCGCAGAAACGCGTTGCGCCATCCAGTCATAGAGGCCCGAACGCGAGAAATTCGTGACATTAGTTACCATATCCACACCCCCAGCAGCACGATCACGACCGCCGAGACGGCGATGACGATTTGCGAGCCCAGCTTGCCGCCTTCCAGCGTCTCGCCGATGCCCATGTCCATGATCAAGTGGCGTACACCGGCCACCAGGTGGTACAGCAGAGCGGACAGCAGACCCCAGATCACGAACTTGGCCAGCGGGCTGGCCAGACATTCTTTCACCTGGGCGAAGCCCTCTTCGGAGGTCAGCGACTTGTCGAGGCCGAACAGCAGGATGGCGATACCGACAAAGAGGATGACACCGGAGATGCGGTGCAGAATGGACGTGTAAGCGGTGATTGGGAGCTTGATAGTCCTAAGGTCTAGGTTTACAGGTCGTTGGCTATTCACGGCTTTTATCACACTGAGAGCCCCTAACTATCAGGGCAAAGTTGTTGGGAAGTGCACTGGTCAGGTACCCATCACCCAAGGAGTGACGACCGCCATGATTATGGCCGCAAAGCCCCTGGCGGTCGGGCGCAGAGTATAGACAGTTAGCAGACTAATGACAATGCAATGGCCTACCCCAAAAAGCGCATTGCAGGCGCTAAACAAATGGCGTAAATAGCGGCCTTTTTTCGCGGAAAAACCCGCCGAAACCCTTCTGCCGCCTGGGTTTTCGCAAATTGACTTTCGGATTTATCCCACTATAGTGGTGCGGGCCCTGCGTGGGGGGCTGTCTGATGATTTCAAGCATAACTAGGAGGCCACATATGGCTGACAAAAAAGCGCAGTTGATCATCGAGGGCAATGCCCCCGTCGAACTGCCCGTTCTGACCGGCACCATGGGTCCCGATGTAATCGATGTGCGGAGCCTGACCGCCACGGGTCGGTTCACCTTTGATCCTGGCTTTATGTCGACCGCCTCTTGCGAGTCGAAGATCACCTACATCGACGGCGACAAGGGCATCCTGCTGCACCGCGGCTACCCCATCGAACAGCTCGCCGAGCAATCGGACTACCTGGAAACCTGCTACCTGCTGCTCAACGGCGAACTGCCGAGCAAGGAAGAGAAGGCCAAGTTCGTCGGCACCATCAAGAACCACACCATGGTTCACGAGCAGCTGAAGAGCTTCTTCAACGGTTTCCGCCGCGATGCCCACCCGATGGCCATCATGTGCGGCGTGGTCGGCGCCCTCTCCGCCTTCTACCACGACTCGCTGGACATTAATAACCCACAGCACCGCGAAGTCTCGGCCATGCGCCTGGTGGCCAAGATGCCGACCATCGCCGCCATGACCTACAAGTACTCCATGGGCCAGCCCATGATGTACCCGCGTAACGACCTGAACTACGCGGAAAACTTCCTGCACATGATGTTCAACACCCCGTGCGAGATCAAACCGATCAGCCCGGTGCTGGCCAAGGCGATGGACAAGATCTTCATCCTCCACGCCGACCACGAGCAGAACGCCTCCACCTCCACCGTACGCCTGGCCGGCTCTTCCGGCGCCAACCCCTTCGCCTGTATCGCCGCCGGTATCGCCGCGCTGTGGGGCCCGGCGCACGGCGGCGCCAACGAGGCGGTGCTGAGCATGCTGGACGAGATCGGCAGCGTCGAGAACATCGACAAGTTCATCGCCAAGGCCAAGGACAAGAACGACCCGTTCAAGCTGATGGGCTTCGGTCACCGCGTGTACAAGAACTTCGACCCGCGCGCCAAGGTGATGAAGCAGACCTGCGACGAAGTGCTGGCCGAGCTGGGCATCAACGACCCGCAGCTGGAACTGGCGATGAAGCTCGACGAGATCGCGCGCAACGATCCGTACTTCAAGGAACGCAACCTCTACCCGAACGTCGACTTCTACTCGGGCATCATCCTCAAGGCCATCGGCATCCCGACTTCCATGTTCACCGTGATCTTCGCCCTGGCGCGTACCGTCGGCTGGATCTCGCACTGGAAGGAAATGCTCTCCAGCCCGTACAAGATCGGCCGTCCGCGCCAGCTGTACACCGGCTACGAGCAGCGCGACCTGCCGAGCGGCCGCGACTGATCGCCAGCGCGACGCAAAAAAGGCTGCCTGATGGCAGCCTTTTTTATTGGCTCGCAGTAAATACGGCGATATTTCTCAAAAATGGCGGATTTATCCGCGAACTTCGCGGATAACACCTACTTCCGCCCAGAACCCTCGACCAGCGCCTGGAGCGCTTTCAGCGTCTGCAGCGGTGCATCAACGACGAAGCTGTTGGCCAGCCAGGACGGCACGCTGCCGCCCGGCTCGGTATGCGCCTGGTAGACCACCTCCACCCGACCCTCGCCCAGCGGCCGCAAGCGCCAGATGCCCTCCAGCTTGCGCACCCGCACATAGCCGCGCTGCTCCGGCAGGCGCGTCGGCGCCGCCGTGAGCCGACGGGTGACGCTGCCGTCGGCGCCGACCTCGGTGGCGACCTGCAGCACCGAATCGCGCGGCGTCACCGGCCAGGGCGTGGCGTAACGGCTGTAGATCCAGCTCAGCGCGCCTTCGCTGCCGAGCAGGCGCTGCTCGCTGCAGGCGTAGATCCAGGCGCAGGAGGCGGCGACGTCCTCCTGCAGGGCGAGCAGGGTCGGCATATCCGTGCGCAGGGTGACCACGCCGCGATAGGCCTGGTAGCGCGAACCCGGCACCTCGGCCAGGTACACGCGCACACCGCCCTCCTCCCGGGCCAACCGCCATTGCAGCTCCGCGGCCGGCGCGCTCGCGACCAACAGCAGCAGGCCCAGCAGAGCGCCTCGCACGCCTCCCTTCATCGACACTCCCAGCGTTCAGGGCACCGCCGTGGCCTGTTCCAGCCACCCCAGCAGACGGATGGCGGCCTCGCGGCTATCGCCGCAGACCTGTTCGTCGGCGCTGAAGCCGACGCACACCGCCGGCCGCTCCGGGCGTCCGAACAGGGCACAGAGATGCTCGGCGGACAGATGGATGCAACGCACGCCGGCCGGCTTGCCCTGGGGCATTCCGGGAATCGGCGAGCTGATGGAAGGCGCGATGCAACAGGCACCGCAGCCTGCACGACAGTCCATGACAAACCTCGACATGCGGATAGAACGGCGGCGATGCTAATTTCGCGCGCGCCGCCAGTCGAGGCCTTTCGCGATCAGCGGCCGCGCTGCAAGCGCGCCAGCAGGCTGGACGTATCCCAGCGTCCGCCGCCCATGGCCTGCACCTCGGCGTAAAACTGGTCGACCAGTGCGGTCACCGGCAGCTGCGCGCCATTGCGCCGCGCCTCGTCGAGCAGAATCGACAGGTCCTTGCGCATCCAGTCCACGGCGAAGCCGAAGTCGAACTCGCCGGCCAGCATGGTCTTGTGGCGATTTTCCAGCTGCCAGGACTGCGCCGCGCCCTTGCTGATCACCTCCATCGCGCCGTGCGCGTCGAGACCGGCGCGCTGGGCAAAATGCAGCGCCTCGGCCAGCCCCTGCACCAGGCCGGCGATGCAAATCTGGTTGACCATCTTGGTCAGCTGGCCGCTGCCGGCAGCACCCATCAGACGGATCATCCGCGCGTAGCTCTGGATCACCGGCTCGGCGCTGGCATAGGCCTCGGCCTCGCCGCCGACCATCACCGTCAGCACGCCGTTGACCGCGCCGGCCTGGCCGCCGGACACCGGCGCATCGAGAAAGCCCAGGCCGCGCTCGGCGGCAAGCGCCGCCAGCTCGCGGGCGACATCGGCCGACGCCGTGGTGTGATCGACCAGGATGGCGCCCGGCGCCATGCCGGCGAAGGCGCCCTGCTCGCCCAGCACCACACCGCGCAGGTCATCGTCGTTGCCCACGCAGCACATCACCAGCTCGGCGCCCTGGGCCGCCTCGCGCGGCGTCGGCGCGCTGCTACCGGCGTATTCGGCCATCCATTGTTCGGCCTTGCCCGGCGAACGGTTGTACACCGTCACCCGATGACCGTTGCGGGCCAGATGCCCAGCCATCGGATAGCCCATCACGCCCAAGCCGATAAACGCAACCTTCGCCATAGCTACCTCCTCCAGACATAGGCGGCAGAGCCTAACACGGGGTTTGCCCTGGCCGGAAAGCCCTTCCATACTGCCTGCGCACGCAAGGGAGGGCCTATGGGACATTGGTTGGTCATCGACCTGGAAGCCACCACCGACGAGGGCGGCTGGCCAGTAGAGGAAATGGAGATCATCGAGATCGGCGCCAGCCTGGTCGGCGCCGACGGCCACGAGCGCGATCACTTCCAGCGCTTCGTCAAACCGCAACGACGCCCCTGCCTGACCGCCTTCTGCCGCGAGCTGACCCATATCGCCCAGGCCGAGGTCGACGCCGCGGCGCCCCTGCCTCAGGTCTGGGCGCAGTTCGAGCGCTGGCTCGGCCAACACGCACCGCGGCTGGTGGGCTGGAGCAGCTGGGGCGACTACGACCGCCGCCAGCTGGAGCAGGAATGGCGCCGGCACCAGCTCGCCAGCCTGCTCGCCGCGGTGCCGCACCTGAACCTCAAGCAGGCCTTCGCCAAGGCCCGTCAGCTGCCGCGGCCGATCGGCCTGCACAGCGCCCTGCAACTGGCCGGCCTGCAGTTCCAGGGGACGCAACATCGCGCGCTGACCGACGCGCGCAACACCGCTCGCCTGTTGCCGCTGGTGCTGCCGCTCAAAGACTGATGACGAAGAAAAGGCGCTTGGGCATACTGGCGGCCCCTTTTTAAACCCTCCCGAGGAATCGCAGATGTTCAAGGTCAACGAGTACTTCGACGGCACCGTCAAATCCATCGGTTTCGCCATGGCCGAAGGTCCTGCCACCATCGGCGTGATGGCCCCGGGCGAGTACGAATTCGGCACCAGCCAGCTGGAAGTGATGCACGTGGTCGCCGGCGCCCTGACCGTGAAGCTGCCGGGCAGCGACAGCTGGAGCACCTTCGAGGCCGGCAGCAACTTCACCGTACCGGCCAACAGCAAGTTCCAGCTGAAGGTGGCAGTGGACACCGCCTACCTCTGCGAATACCGCTAAGCTGCCGCAGCGCCTCGAAGAACCGGCCCTCGCGGCCGGTTTTTTCTTGCTCCCGCAGAAGTTCGAAGCCCTCGGTGCGCACGGAGCACCTACGCTCAGATGCACCTGAAAGCCTATTAACCCGCCAAGGACCGCCCCATGCCCCGCACCGCCCTTCTCGCGCCCATCGGCCTGCTGCTGGTGGCGATGATCTCGATCCAGAGCGGTGCCTCGCTGGCCAAGAGCCTGTTCCCGCTGGTCGGCGCCGAGGGCACCACGGCGCTGCGCCTGGTGCTCGGCGCGATCATCCTGTCGCTGGTGATGCAGCCCTGGCGCACCCGCCCGAACCTGGCCGCCTACCGCCCGCTGCTGGCCTACGGCCTGGCCCTGGGCGGGATGAACCTGCTGTTCTACATGTCGCTGCAGAGCATTCCGCTGGGCGTCGCCGTGGCCCTGGAGTTCACCGGGCCGCTGGGCCTGGCGCTGCTGTCGTCGCGGCGCTTGCTGGATTTCGCCTGGATCGCCCTGGCGGCCTTCGGCCTGTGGCTGCTGCTGCCCAGCGATCTGGCGCAGACCCAGCTCGACCCGCTGGGTATGGCCCTGGCCCTAGGCGCCGGGCTGTGCTGGGCGCTGTACATCGTCTTCGGGCAGAAGGCCGGCGCCGCCCACGGCCGCCAGACCGTGGCCCTGGGCACCTGGGTCGCCGCCCTGCTGGTGCTGCCCATCGGCCTGTGGCAGGCCGGCGGCAGCCTGTTCTCGGTGGATCTGCTGCCCATCGCCCTGGGTGTGGCGGTGCTGTCCTCGGCGCTGCCCTACAGCCTGGAGATGGTCGCCCTGACCCGCCTACCGGCGCGCACCTTCAGCATCCTGATGAGCCTGGAGCCGGCCATCGCCGCGCTTTCCGGGCTGCTGTTCCTCAGCGAGCAACTGAGCTGGAACCAGTGGCTGGCGATTGGCGCCATCATCCTCGCCTCGGCCGGCGCGGCCGCGACGATCAAACCCAAGAGCTAGCCGGCCTCACCGAACTGCAACTCGGCCAGGCGCGCATAGAGCGGGCTGCCGGCCAGCAGTTGTGCGTGGCTGCCGATGGCCGCCAGGCGCCCCTGCTCGATCACCGCGATGCGTTCGGCCTGCTTCACCGTGGCCAGGCGGTGGGCGATCACCAGGGTGGTGCGCCCGGCCATCAGGCGCGGCAGGGCCTGCTGGATCAGGTGCTCGCTCTCGGCGTCCAGCGCGCTGGTGGCCTCGTCGAGCAGCAGGATCGGCGCATCGGCGAGCAAGGCGCGGGCGATGGCCAGGCGCTGGCGCTGACCGCCGGAAAGCCCCAGGCCGGCATCGCCCAGGTGGGTCTGGTAGCCCTGCGGCAGGCGCTGAATGAACTCGTGGGCATGCGCCGCGCGCGCGGCCGCTTCCACCTCGGCCTGGCTGGCATCGAGGCCGCCGTAGCGGATGTTGTCCTCCACCGTGCCGTAGAACAGCGCTGGATTCTGCGACACCAGGGCGAAGCAGGCGCGTAGCTCGCGCGGGTCGAGCCGCTCGATCGGCACGCCGTCGATCAGGATGCGCCCGCCCTGCGGGTCGAAGAAGCGCAGCAGCAGGTCGAACAGGGTCGACTTGCCGGCGCCGGACGGCCCGACCAGCGCCAGGGTCTCGCCAGCGCGCACCTGCAGGCTGATGCCATCGACCGCGTAGTGCTCCGGACGCCCCGGATAGGCGAAGCGCAGATGCTGCAGCTCGATCTCGCCGCGCACCGGCTGCGCCAAATGCTGCAGCCCCTGTTGCGGCGCAGCGATCTCGTTGCGCGCGCGCAGCAGTTCGGCGATGCGTTCGGCCGCGCCGGCGGCGCGCTGTAGCTCACCGATCACCTCGCTCAGGGTGCCGAACGAGGAGCCGACGATCAGGCTGTAGAACACGAAGGCCGCCAGCTCGCCGCCGGAAATGCGCCCGGCGATCACGTCCATGCCGCCGACCCAGAGCATTACCCCGACGGCGCCGAGCACCAGCACGATGACCAGGGTGATCAGCCAGGCGCGCTGGGCGATACGCTTGCGCGCCACCGCGAACGCCGCCTCGGCGGACAGGCCGAAGCGGCGTTTGTCCTCGTCCTGGTGGTTGTAGGCCTGTACCGTCTTGATCTGCCCCAGCACCTCGCCGACGTAGCTGCCGACGTCGGCCACGCGGTCCTGCGACAGGCGCGACAGCGCGCGCACGCGACGGCCGAAGATCAGGATCGGCGCCACCACCAGCGGCAGCGCCGCCAGCACGATGCCGCTGAGCTTGGGGTTGGTCACCACCAGCAGCACGCTGCCGCCGACCAGCATGATCAGGTTGCGCAGCGCCATCGACAGCGACGAGCCGATCACCGATTGCAGCAAGGTGGTGTCGGCGGTCAGGCGCGACTGGATCTCCGAGCTGCGGTTGCTCTCGTAAAAGCCCGGGTGCAGCTCGATCAGGTGATCGAACACGCGCCGGCGAATATCGGCCACCACCCGTTCGCCCAGCCAGGACACCAGGTAGAAGCGCGTGTAGGTGCCCAGTGCCAGGGCCAGCACCAGGACGAAGAACAGCCCCAGCGACTGGCGCAACGCCGCCGGCGACTGGGTGGCCAGGCCCTGATCCACCAGCAGCTTGATGCCCTGGCCCATGGACAGGGTGATGGCGGCGGTGAACAGCAGCGCCAGCAAGGCGCCCAGCACCCGCCCGCGATAGGGCGCGATAAAGCGCCAGGCCAGGCGCAAGGCGCCGCGCTGACGGGAGGAAAGCAGCGATGTCATGGGGTTTCGGGTCGCCTCAGCAATAGATAGAAACCAGCGCCAGCCAGGCCGTCCGCACCAGCGGCCGCTCAGTCATGCAGAAAACGTTCGGCGTGGTCGGCGCTGGGCAGCAGGCATACGTCATGCCGCCCGAACAGGCGGTAGCGGTTCAGCGCAATGCGGTCGTAGCACCAGTCGCGCAGCGGTCGCGGGATCAGCCGCAACCCGGCCAGCCCCCGCCAGGGCCCGGGCAATTGGGCGAGGATGCCCAGCACGGCGTCGGAACGCAGCAGCAGGCGACCATTTTCGATCAGCGCCATGCTGTCGAAACGCTCGCTGGGCAACCCGTACCAGGCCAGCAATGCCTGCCCCTGAGCGGACTGCACCGAGGCCAGGCGAAACTGCCGCGCACGGTCGTGGCAGATGAGGAATTTCGCCCAGCCGTTGCACAGCTTGCAGACGCCGTCGAACAGCACGACGCGCTCACCCGCGACGAGACCGGGCGGCAGTACAGATTCAGTCATGGTGCGGCACTCGCCTGTCGAGCGAGCGGGCGGTAGTGGCCGGTGATGCGGTAGGCGAAGAGGATGTCTTCCTCCTGAGCGCCACGGCCGATGTTGTGCAGGATCAGCGGCGCACCGGTCTGAGCCTGGCGATCGCTGACGATGCCGATATGGGTGAGGCCGCGACCCAGATCCCAGGTGACGATATCGCCAGCCCGGTAGGTAGAAGCGTCCTGACTGACCGGCAACGACCAACCCTGGCGCTTGAACCAGGTCATCAGGTTGGGCACGCGGCGGTGGTCGATATTGGCGTCGGGACGGCTCAGCCCCCAGTTGTTCGGATAGACGGCGAAATTGCCGCGCATGTCGCGGTGCACCGCCTCCTGCAGATCCAGCCCCTGCTGGCGCAGCGCGCGGATCACCACGTCGGTGCACACCCCGGTGGCCATGGGCACGTCGCCGCCCGGATAGCTCAACTGGCGGTAAGCCGGGTCATAGCTCAGGGTCACGCCGACCTGCTGGCGCGCATCCAGCACCAACCTGTCAGCCTCGATGGCCTGCGCGGCCAGCGCCAGCGCCCAGGCCAGCAGTAGAACCAGCATGCGCATTGCGATCTCCTATCGAGCCAAGGGATACAGCAGTTCTTCCTTATACCCGGCCCAGACCCGCACGGCATCGGGAAAGGCGTCGTCCAGGGTCACCTCGCCGCTGTCCACCAGCAGCGGGCGGCCTTCCAGCGTGGCCAGCTTGCGCTTGGTGGCCACCACGCGCAGGCGCTCCAGGCCGATGGCGCGCAGCACGCGTGGGCTGATCTGCTGGTTGCCGCGGCCGAGGATATGGCCCTGGCCGCCGATGGCGGTGACCAGCAGATAGGCCGGATGCCCGTCGACCAGGGCCAGCAGCTCGGCCTCGTTGACGTCACGGGCGATCACCCGCCCATCTTCGATCACATCGACGCCCAGCAGCGTGGTGTCCAGCCCCAGGTTCTGCGCCAGGCCGTGCAGGGTCGAGCCGGGGCCGAACACATAGCGCACGCCCGACTCCCACTGCGCCTCCAGCCAGGCGGCGAGATCGGCCAGCACCAGCTCCTCGGACTCCACCCCGCCCTGCTTGACCGCCTGCACATAGCCGCCTTCCTGCGGCACGCACAGTTCGCCGTACCAGCGCGCGGTGACCCGGCCCTCGCGCAGGGCATTTTCGTCGATATCGCGCACCTCGCCGCTGGTCAGGCGCACCAGACCACCCTCGACCAGGCGCGCGGTCAGCTCGCCGGCGGCACGCGGGCTGATGGCGTAGACGCCGGACTGGATCTTCACCCCGGCCGGAATGCCCAGCACCGGTTGCCCTTGCCTGACCGCGGCGCAGACGTCCCGCGCCGTGCCATCGCCACCGGCGAACAGGATCAACGCCACCCCCGCGTCCTGCAGCTGCCGCACGGCGCGGCGGGTGTCTTCGGCGGTGGTGGCGCCTGCGCCCAACTCGCCCAGCAGGCGATGGGCGAAGCCCAGCTGCGCCAATAGATCGCCGCCCATGGCGCCCGGGTAGCTGACGAACTCGATGCGTTCGCGCAATCCCAGCAACTGCTCCAACGCGGTGCGGGTGCGCTGCGCCGCCTTCGGCTCGATACCCAGGGCCAGCGCCTGTTCGGCCACGCCGTCGCTGCCCTTGAGCGCCGCCGGGCCGCCGAGGCCGGCCAGCGGATTGATGATCAGACCTATATGGAAACGCGACATGAATTCCTCGTTCGACACAGGCTGGCACGCCGCCTGCAATACGACCTTTGCTATGTGTTTTGTGACGGAGCGGCACCGTCGCAATTGTCACCGCGCCTTCATCTAGCCGCTCTAGACTGGCGCGCATCACTGATGAGGAGACAGGCCATGAGCTTGCACGACACTGCCGCCCAACGCCCCGCCACCCCGGTCAAGCATCCGCAGATGCCGGTGGGCGGTTTTATCATCGATGGCCAGGGCCGCGAAGTGCCGATCACCGAAGGCATGATCCAGCAGGCCTGCGCCGAGCTGGAAAAGGCTCAGCAGCAGTCCCGGCGGCAAGGCTGAGGCGGCCAGGCGCCTGGCTGATCAGGCGCCCGGTGCCCCCTCAAGCGCGCGGCAGCAGTTTCAGCGACAGCGAATTGATGCAGTAGCGCAGCCCGGTCGGCCGCGGCCCGTCGGGGAACACGTGGCCGAGGTGGGCGTCGCACTTGGCGCATTTCACCTCGATGCGGTGCATGCCATGGCTGAAGTCGTCGAGCCGGGCGATCGCCTCGTCGCTGACCGGCTGGAAGTAGCTCGGCCAGCCGCTGCCGGAGTCGTACTTGGCGTCGGAATCGAACAGCGCCTCGCCGCAGCAGGCGCAGTGATAGACCCCCGGCGTCTTGCTGTCGTGATACTCACCGGTAAAGGGCCGCTCCGTGCCGCCCAGGCGACAGACATGAAACTGCTCCTGCGACAGTTCCTCGCGCCAGGCCTCCAGGGGTTTGTCGAGTTTGTCCACGGGCAGGGTTCCTCCTCGATAAAAGCCAGGCGATGCGTGACAGCGCTGGCCTTGGTTGTACGCAGGGCGCGTTGAGTTCGCGGCGGAAGCCGCTGCTACTGGCCGGGACCTGGGCGCATCCTCGCTTAAAAAAGCCGGATTGGCACCTTTGCCGCGCTCAGGCCGCCACGTATGATTCGACGCCAGTCTGTCACCCGCGTTACAGGCTGCCAAGATTCTCCGGCGCGAGACTTTTGCAGCGTGCTTCGGCGGGTTATCCATCGCTCGGGATCCCTTACATGCAGGTCAGCAAATCGAACAAGCTCGCCAACGTCTGCTACGACATCCGCGGGCCGGTGCTCAAGCACGCCAAACGTCTGGAAGAGGAAGGCCAGCGCATCCTCAAGCTGAATATCGGCAACCCGGCGCCGTTCGGTTTCGAGGCGCCGGAGGAAATCCTCCAGGACGTCATCCGCAACCTGCCCACCGCCCAGGGCTACAGCGACTCCAAGGGCCTGTTCAGCGCGCGCAAGGCGGTGATGCAGTACTACCAGCAGAAGCAGGTGGAAGGCGTCGGTATCGAGGACATCTACCTCGGCAACGGCGTCTCCGAGCTGATCGTGATGGCCATGCAGGCGCTGCTCAACAACGGCGACGAGGTGCTGATCCCGGCCCCCGACTACCCGCTGTGGACCGCCGCGGTGGCGCTGTCCGGCGGCAAGCCGGTGCACTACCTGTGCGACGAGCAGGCCGGCTGGTTCCCAGATGTCGCCGACATGCGCGCCAAGATCACCCCCAACACCAAGGCCCTGGTGCTGATCAACCCGAACAACCCCACCGGCGCGGTGTATTCGCGCGAGGTGCTGCTGGATATCGTCGAGCTGGCGCGCCAGCACAACCTGGTGCTGTTCTCCGACGAGATCTACGACAAGATCCTCTACGACGAGGCCGTGCACATCAGCACCGCCTCGCTGGCGCCGGACGTGCTGTGCCTGACCTTCAACGGCCTGTCCAAGAGCTACCGGGTGGCCGGTTTCCGTTCCGGCTGGGTGGCCATCTCCGGGCCCAAGCACAAGGCACAGAGCTATATCGAGGGCCTGGATATCCTGGCCAATATGCGCCTGTGCGCCAACGTGCCGAGCCAGCATGCGATCCAGACCGCGCTCGGCGGCTACCAGAGCATCAACGACCTGGTGCTGCCCAACGGTCGCCTGCTCGAGCAGCGCAACCGCGCCTGGGAACTGCTCAACGACATTCCCGGGGTCAGCTGCGTCAAGCCGATGGGCGCGCTGTACGCCTTCCCGCGGATCGATCCCAAGGTCTGCCCGATCCACAACGACGAGAAGTTCGTCCTCGACCTGCTGCTGTCGGAGAAACTCTTGATCGTCCAGGGCACCGCCTTCAACTGGCCCTGGCCGGATCACTTCCGCGTGGTCACCTTACCAAGGGTCGACGACCTGGAGCAGGCCATCGGCCGCATCGGCAACTTCCTCAAGGGCTACAGCCAGTAGGCCGGCATGGATCTGCAGATCGACGACTTCTACAAGGACGCCGCCGGCGGCCTGCTGCTGCTCTATCAGGCCTTCCCGCGCAAGCTGGCGCTGTACGTCGAGGACCTGATCGGCCGCGAGGAGCCCGACGAGTTCGGCCTGCCGAGCAAGCGCCACCAGGCCTGTCTCGGCGCTCTGCTGTGGCTGGCCGAGGAAGGCTATCTGCGCTTCGAGTCGACCATCGCCTACGACGCGCTGGACCAGGCGGTGCTGACCGAGAAGGGTTTCCTGCGCCTGTCGCGGGCCATTCCCCACGCCGCGGGCGAGGGCGAGGCGCTACCGCCCAGCGTGCGCCGGGTGCATGCTACCCTGGCCTTCCAACTGCGCGAGGCGCTGGCCCAGCAACACGGCGAACGTACCGCGCGCCTGACCCGCCTGCTGTTCGAGAGCAACCTGCAGGGTTCAGGCGACATAGTTTGAAATAGTCGCTGGTTGAAACCCTGGGGGGCGCGCCCTTATATAGCCCGCATTACTCGTACGTCTTTCCCCGTGAGGAGTCCGTTCACACCATGATGCGCATTATGTTGTTCCTGGCCACCAACCTGGCGGTGCTGATCATCGCCAGCATCACCCTCAAACTGCTGGGGGTCGATCGCTTCACCGGCCAGAACCATGGCAGCCTGCTGATCTTCTGCGCCGTGTTCGGTTTCGCCGGCTCGCTGGTGTCGCTGTTCATCTCCAAGTGGATGGCGAAGATGAGCACCGGCACCCAGATCATCACCCAGCCGCGTACCCGCCACGAACAGTGGCTGCTGCAGACCGTCGAGGAGCTGTCGCGCGAAGCCGGGATCAAGATGCCGGAAGTCGGTATCTTCCCCGCCTACGAGTCCAATGCCTTCGCCACCGGCTGGAACAAGAACGACGCGCTGGTCGCCGTCAGCCAGGGCCTGCTCGAGCGCTTCTCCCCGGATGAAGTGCGCGCGGTGCTGGCCCACGAGATCGGCCACGTGGCCAACGGCGACATGGTCACCCTGGCGCTGATCCAGGGCGTGGTGAACACCTTCGTGATGTTCTTCGCGCGCATCTTCGGCAACTTCGTCGACAAGGCCATCCTCAAGAACGAGGACGGCCATGGCATCGGCTACTTCGTCGCGACCATCTTCGCCGAGCTGGTACTGGGCATCCTGGCCAGCATCATCGTCATGTGGTTCTCGCGCAAACGCGAGTTCAAGGCCGACGAAGCCGGCGCCCGCCTGGCCGGTACCGGCGCGATGATCGCCGCGCTGCAGCGCCTGCGCGCCGAACAGGGCGTGCCGGTGAACATGCCGGACAGCCTGACCGCCTTCGGCATCAACGGCGGCCTGAAGAACGGCCTGGCCGGCCTGCTGATGAGCCACCCGCCGCTGGAAGATCGCATCGAGGCGCTGCGCCGCCTGGGTTGATCGCAAGCAACAAAGAAAAGGCGACCTGCGGGTCGCCTTTTGCTTCATAGGGCCGCGTGCAGCATCCCTGGCGGCGCGCGTGGCGCAGCCTACACAAGCTTCTCCAGCCGATAGACCACCTCGTCCAGCGCCTTGAGCTCGTGACGGATGAACTTCCAGTTGCCCGCCAGCACGTCCTCGCGCTGCAGCTCCTGCACCTGCCAGGCGGCGGCGAAGTGCCGCTGCACCTCGTCGTCGCCGACGGCGAAGGGCGGCCCGTCCATCTGGCTCTGGGCGTAATCCAGGGTGATCAGCAGGCCGCGGCAACCGTCCGGCAAAATCGCCGTCAAGTGCGCCGCATAGCGCTCGCGCATCGCCGGCGGCAGGGCGATCAGCGCGGCGCGATCGAACAGCGCCTGGCAATCGGCGACGTCCTCGGCGCGCAGGGCGAAGAAATCGCCGCACCACAGCTCCAGCGCGCCGGCGCGGTAGAGCTTGAACGCCCCGTGCCGGACGACCTCGGCCTGCAGGCCCTGCTCGGCGAAGAAGTCCTGCACGGCCTTTTCCGCCAGCTCCACGCCCAGCACGCGATAGCCCTGGCCGGCCAGCCAGGCCAAGTCCAGGCTCTTGCCGCACAGCGGCACCAGCACTCGCGCGCCCACAGGCACCGCCAGCGCCGGCCAGTGCCGTTGCAGGTAGGGATTGACCTGATCCAGGTGAAAACCGATCTGATCGCGCGCCCAGCGCTCCTGCCAAAAACCTTCGTGCACGCAAAACCTCCAGGTAAATCGATGATAAGGCTCAAGAATTTATGCTGGTATCGGATAGGTCCAGCCACCAAGATGGCAGCATCCTACTCCAGGAGTTAGCACCATGCTGCCTTCGCTCTTCATCTCCCACGGCTCCCCCATGCTCGCCCTCGAACCGGGCGCCAGCGGCCCGGCCCTGGCCCGCCTGGCGGCCGAGTTGCCGCGCCCGCGCGCCGTGCTGGTGGTCTCGGCCCACTGGGAAAGCGATCGCCTGCAACTGACCAGTGCCGAGCGCCCGCAAACCTGGCACGACTTCGGCGGCTTTCCGCCCGCCCTGTATGCCGTGCAGTACCTGGCCCCCGGCGCGCCTGCGCTGGCGGCAGAGATTGCCCAGCGCCTGAGCGATGCCGGCTTGCCCGCCGCGCTCGACCCGCAGCGCCCCTTCGATCACGGCGCCTGGGTGCCGCTGTCGTTGCTGTACCCGGCCGCCGACATCCCCGTGCTGCAACTGTCGCTACCCAGCCAGCTCGGCCCCGAGCTGCAGACCCGCGTCGGCCGCGCCCTGGCCGGTTTGCGCGCCGAGGGCGTGCTGCTGATCGGCTCCGGCAGCATCACCCACAACCTCGGTGAACTCGACTGGCGCGCCGGCCCCGAGGTCGTCACCCCCTGGGCCAGGGAGTTTCGCGACTGGATGGTGGCCCAACTCGAAGCCGACGACGAAGACGCCCTGCGCCGCTACCGCCAGCTGGCGCCGCACGCCGCGCGCAACCACCCCACGGACGAGCACCTGCTGCCGCTGTTCTTCGCCCGCGGCGCCGGCGGCGCTTTCAAGCTGGAGCACGCCGGCTTCACCTACGGGGCGCTGGGCATGGATATCTACCGCTTCGGCTGAACAGGCGCAGGGCCTTGCCCGGGTATCGCTGCGCTCAACCCAGGCTACGCGCCTGGCAAGCCCATCGGCCCCGGATTGCATCCGGGCTACAGGCCAGAAACGAAAAAGCCCCGCACTTGGCGGGGCTTTTCGTTTATCGCTGCGCGATCAATCCTCGCGGTAGCGGCGCAGCTTCAGGGCCTTGCCGGCAACGCGGGTATCCTTGAGCTTGCCGAGCAGGCGATCGAGGCCGTCTTCCGGCAGCTCGACCAGGCTGAAGGTCTCGCGGATCTGGATACGGCCGATGGCTTCGCGAGCCAGGCCGCCCTCGTTGAGGATGGCGCCGAGCAGGTTCTTCGCGGCGATACCGTCGCGCGTGCCCAGCGCGGTACGGCAGCGCACGCGACCTTCGGTCAGCGGCAGCGGCGCACGACGTTCGCGGTATTCACCGCGCTCAGCGCTGCGCTCGCCATCACGCTCACGACGCTCGCGCGGCGCACCACCGGCGCCCGGCACCAGCGGCTGCTCGCGCTCGACGCTGGCCAGATCCAGGGCCTGGCCGTTGGTCGCCTTGCGCAACAGGGCGGCGGCCAGCGCGCGCGGGCTGCAGCCGATCTCGGCGGTCAGGCGGTCGAGCAGCTCGCCATGACTGGCTTCGGCATCGGCCACCAGCGGCGCCAGGCTGCTGGTGAGCTTCTTGATCCGTGCATCCAGCACCTGCTGGGCGTTCGGCAGCTTGACTTCGCCGACCTTCTGCCCGGTGACGCGCTCGATCACCTGCAACATGCGGCGCTCGCGCGGGGTCACCAGCAGCAGCGCGCGACCGGTACGGCCGGCACGACCGGTGCGGCCGATACGGTGCACGTAGGATTCCGGGTCATAGGGCATGTCGACGTTCATCACGTGAGTGATGCGCGGCACGTCGAGGCCGCGGGCGGCCACGTCGGTGGCGATGACGATATCCAGGCGGCCGTCCTTGAGCGAGTCGATCACCCGCTCACGCTGGTTCTGGGCGATGTCACCGTTCAGCGCGGCGGCCTTGTAGCCCTTGGCTTCCAGCGCGGCGGCGAGGTCCAGGGTGGCCTGCTTGGTGCGCACGAAACCGATCAGCGCATCGAACTCCTCGACTTCCAGCAGGCGCAGTACGGCGGCGTGCTTCTGGTCGGCGTGGACCATCAGGTGCGCCTGCTCGATGGCAGTCACGGTCTGGGTCTTGGAGGCGATCTTGATGTGCTGCGGGTTACGCAGGTGCTTCTCGGCGATGGCGCGGATCGAGTGCGGCAGGGTCGCGGAGAACAGCACGCTCTGGCGGCTTTCCGGCATGGCTTCGAAGATCACTTCGAGGTCGTCCATGAAGCCCAGCTTGAGCATCTCGTCAGCCTCGTCGAGCACCAGGTACTGGATGGTCGACAGCACTTTCTCGTCGCGACGCAGGTGGTCGACCAGACGGCCCGGGGTGGCCACGATGACCTGCGCGCCCTGGCGGATGGCCTTGAGCTGCGGGCCCATGGGCGCGCCGCCGTAGACGGCGACCACGTTCAGGCCGGGCATCTGCTTGGAGTAGGTTTCGAAGGCGGTGGCCACCTGCAGGGCCAGCTCGCGGGTCGGGGCGAGGATCAGCACCTGCGGCTCGCGCTTGGCCGGGTCGACCTTCGACAGCAGCGGGAGGGCGAACGCGGCGGTCTTGCCGGTGCCGGTCTGCGCCTGGCCGATCATGTCGTGGCCGGCGAGGATCACCGGAATCGCCTGCGCCTGGATCGGCGAGGGCTCTTCGTAACCGACGGCGGTCAGAGCGGCGAGAATATTGGGGTGAAGTCCGAGCGCGGCGAAGCCGCCGATTTCCTGGGTCATGGGTCTGCCTCTAGTGCATCCGCAAAGACCCATGTTCCAAAGCTGCGCATGCCGTGTAAGACCTTGTGGGTCACCCTGGCAGCCTGGTTCGGCGGGGATTTGCGAAGACGTGATGAAAAGTGAATCGTCAAGGATAGTCCGCTGCGGGACTGGCTGCCGAAGTCGGGCTTCGGGCGAATTGCGCTACCTGAACGTGGCCAGAGAATTGGCCGGCGCGCACTATACCGGAAATTCCTGACGCGGGTGGCGGTTTTTGCAGTTTTCCCGGCCGTGCGCTGCCAAACGGTCGCCGCCATGGACAAGCGCGCGGCGGCCGGCTATATCCCTGCGACCTCCTCCACGAGCCAAGGATCATCCTCATGACCTCCTCCGACCGCGGCCGCGTCAGCCGCGAAAAACGCGGCCACATCCTGCTGCTCGGCCTCGACCGGGTGGCCAAGCGCAATGCCTTCGACCTCGACATGCTCGACGACCTGTGCCGGGCCTACGGCGAGTTCGAGCGCGACGACGAGGCGCGCGTGGCGCTGGTGTTCGCCCATGGCGAGCACTTCACCGCCGGCCTCGACCTGGCCAAGGTGGCCGCCCAGTTCGCCGCCGGCTGGCAGATTCCCGCAGGCGGTTGCGACCCCTGGGGCGTGTTCGGCGGGCCGCGGGTGAGCAAGCCAGTGCTGCTCGCGGTGCAGGGCTACTGCTACACCATCGGCATCGAGCTGATGCTGGCCGCGGACATCAACCTGTGCGCCAGCAACACCCGTTTCGCCCAGATGGAGGTGCAGCGCGGCATCTTCCCCTTCGGCGGCGCCACCCTGCGCCTGCACCAGCAGGCCGGCTGGGGCAACGCCATGCGCTGGCTGCTCACCGGCGACGAGTTCGACGCTCACGAGGCCTATCGCCTGGGGCTGGTGCAGGAGGTGCTGGCCAGCGAGGAACTGCTGCCCAAAGCGTTGCGCCTGGCCGAACGCATCGCCGCGCAGGCGCCGCTGGGCGTGCGCGCCACCCTGGCCTCGGCGCGCCAGGCGGTGCGCGAGGGCGAAGCCGCGGCGGCGGCAGCGCTGCACAGCACGGTCAAACAGCTGATGGCCAGCGAGGACGCCGCCGAGGGCGTGCGCGCCATGCTCGAACGGCGCCCGGGGAATTTTCAGGGGCGCTGAGCGGAACCAGTCGATGCATGACGGCCTGCAAGCCAGGCTTGCGTAGGGTGGATCGCGCGTCATCGATCCACTGCTTCTGGTGGCTGCAGACAGCGACATCCACCCAGCCCTGCGCCTCAGGTGGCCGGGCGCAACGCCTCGATCAGGGGCTGCAGCGAGTAGCCCAGGCGCGGCGCCAGCTCGCCGGCGCGCGCCTGCAGGCGGCCGCGATCCAGTTGCTGGTCGAGGTCGGCGGGGATCAGCAGCACCACGTTGCCCTCCTTCACCGGGCATTCCCAGTAGTGGCGGTGGTAGAGCCCGCGCAGCAGCGCGGCGCCGAGCGGCTTGCCGTCGTTGCCGGCCCACTGGTTGATGATCAGCCAGCCGCCGGGGTTGAGCTTTTCCCGGCAACGCTCGAGAAAGCGCCAGGCCAGGTGGCCGGCGCCCGGCCCCTGGTCGGTGTAGAGGTCGAGGAAGATCAGGTCGGCGGTCTCGGCGCTGCCGAGCAGCTCGGTGGCGTCGCCGATGCGGATGGTCAGCCGCGGGTCGTCGTCCAGGCCGAGAAACTCCATGGCCAGGCGCGGCACGTCGGGGCGTAGCTCGATGGCCTCGACGTCCTCCAGGGCCAGGAACTTGAGGCAGGCCTGGGTCAGGTTGCCGGCGCCCAGACCGAGAAACAGCGCGGTCTCCGGCGCATCGTGGCACAACGCGCCGAGCAGCATGGCGCGGGTGTAGTCGTATTCCAGCCAGCTCGGGTCGCCGGCGAACACGCAGCTCTGCTCGATGGCCTCGCCGAACTCGAGGAAACGGTAGGCGCCGATCTGCACCACGCGGATCACCCCGAAGGCATCGCGCACCTCGGCCAGCAGCACCTCGTCCTGCATCTGCAACTCGTCGCTCGGCGGCAATCCCGGCATGGCTCTCCCTCCAGCAGTGACATCCCGCACCAGAAGCGACGGGGCAAAGGCGCCGATTGTCATTGAAGCGGCCGCCCCCGGTCACGCGATAATTCCAGCACTTGCGCTGCTCACTCATAACAATAACGAGGTTCGCCATGTACGCCATCATCGGCGCCGGTCCCATGGGCCTGTGCACGGCCCGGCAATTGAAGAAGCACGGCATCGACTTCGTCGGTTTCGAGCTGCACAGCGATGTCGGCGGCCTGTGGGACATCGACAACCCGCACAGCACCATGTACCACTCGGCCCACCTGATTTCCTCCAAGGGCACCACCGAGTTCAGCGAATTCCCCATGCGCGCCGAGGTGGCGCCCTACCCGCACCACAGCGAGATGCGCCGCTATTTCCGCGACTACGCGCGGCAGTTCGGCCTGTACCCGCACTACCAGTTCGACACCCGGGTGGTGCAGCTGCAGCGCCTGGACCAAGGCTGGCAGCTGATCAGCGAGCGCCATGGCGAGCGCCGCGAATGGCGCTTCGACGGCGTGCTGATCGCCAATGGCACCCTGCATACGCCGAACCTGGCGGCGCTGCCGGGCGAGTTCAGCGGCGAGCTGCTGCATTCTTGCGCCTACAAGAGCGCCGAGCTCTTCGCCGGCAAGCGCGTGCTGGTGGTCGGCTGCGGCAATTCGGCCTGCGACATCGCGGTGGATGCCGTGCACCGCGCCGCCTCGGTGGACCTGTCGGTGCGCCGCGGCTACTACTTCCTGCCCAAGTTCATTCTCGGCAAGCCCACCGACACCTTCGGCGGCGCGATCAAGCTGCCGCGCCGGCTCAAGCAGCTGGTCGACGGCCTGCTGGTGCGCGCCCTGGTCGGCAAGCCGTCACAATACGGCCTGCCGGATCCGGACTACCGCCTGTACGAGTCGCACCCGGTGATGAACTCGCTGGTGCTGCACCACCTCGGCCATGGCGATATCCGCGCCCGCGGCGATATCGTCGCGGTGGACGGCCACAGCGTGCACTTCGCCAACGGCGAACAGGCCGAGTACGACCTGATCCTGATGGCCACCGGCTACAAGCTCGACTATCCCTTTATCGAACGCGGCGAGCTGAACTGGCCGCAGGGCGCCGGCGCGCCGCAGCTGTACCTCAACGTTTTCCACCCCGAGCGCGACGACCTGTTCATGCTCGGCATGGTCGAGGCCTCCGGTCTCGGCTGGCAGGGCCGCGACGAGCAGGCCGAGCTGGTGGCCCTGTACATCCGCCAGCTGCAGGCCGGCAGTCCGGCGGCCGAAGCCTTGCGCCGGCTCAAGCGCGAACGCGCCGGGCAGCGCCTGGACGGCGGCTACCAGTACCTGGATCTGGAGCGCATGGCCTACTACGTGCACAAGGACAGCTATCGTCAGCGCATCGCCACCCACAGCGCGGCGCTGCGCCGCGAGCTGGCCGCCGGCGCCGTGCCGGCCGCCCAGGGAGCCTGAACGTGGAAGCCGTCACTATCGCCTTCGACCCCAGCAGCCTGGTGCTGATCAACCTGATCGTCGCCCTGATGATGTTCGGCGTGTCGCTCGACCTGCGCGCCGAGGACTTCCGCCGCATCGCCCGCGCGCCCAAGGCGCCGCTGATCGGCCTGCTGGCGCAGTTCGTGCTGCTGCCGGCGCTGACCTGCCTGGCCTGCTGGGCGCTGCGCATCCAGCCGGAACTGGCCCTGGGCATGGCGCTGATCGCCGCCTGCCCCGGCGGCAGCTTCTCCAACATCATGACCTGGATGGCGCGCGGCAGCGTCGCCGTGTCGGTAAGCATGACCGCGGTGTCCAGCCTCGCCGCCAGCCTGCTGACGCCGCTGAACTTCGCCCTGTACGCCTGGCTCAACCCCTACACCCGACCGCTGCTGACGCAGATCGCCCTCGACCCGCTCGGCCTGCTCCTGCTGGTGCTGCTGGTGCTGGGTCTGCCGTTGGTGGCCGGCATGTGGGTCGGCCGGCGCTTTCCGCAGCTGACCCTCAAGGTGGAAAAACCGCTGCGCCTGCTCGCCCTGCTGGTGATGCTCGGTTTCGTCGCCCTGGCCTTCAGCCGCAACCTGGAGCAGTTCGCCACGCACTTCCACCTGTTCTTCTGGCTGGTGGTGGCGCACAACGCCCTGGCCCTAAGCATCGGCTACCTCAGCGCGCGGCTGAGCGGTCTGGCGGCCGCCGAACGTCGCGCCATCACCCTGGAGGTGGGCATCCAGAACTCGGCGCTGGGCCTGGTGATCATCTTCACCTTCTTCCCTCAGGCCGGCGGCATGCTGCTGATCGCCGCCTTCTGGGGCTGCTGGCACCTGGTCTCGGGCCTGGCCCTGGCCTGGTTCTGGTCGCGCCGCCCGCCGCCGCCACTCACCGCCCCGCTGATCGCTCTCGGAGAAAAATGATGCGAGTCGTCCTGATCACCGGCGCCGCCAGCGGCCTCGGCTGGCAACTGGCGCGCGCCTGCCACGCCCGCGGCGACGCCCTGCTGCTCACCGATATCGACGCGAGCGGCCTGGCCGCGCGTGTCGGGGAACTGGGCCCAGCCCGCGTGCTCGGCGTCGCCGGCGATATCACCGATCCGGCGCTGCACCAGCAGCTGCTGGCGACTTGCCGCGCGCAATTCGGCCGCCTCGACGTGCTGCTCAACAACGCCGGCATCACCCACCGTTCGCCCACCGTGTGCACCGCCCCGGCGGTGCTGCGCAAGGTCATGGCGGTGGACTACCACGCGCCGCTGGAGCTGACCCTCGCCGCCCTGCCGCTGCTGCGCCAGAGCCGCGGCCAGGTCGTCGCCATCGGTTCCATGGCCGGCTGGATGCCGGTGCTCGGCCGCGCCGGCTACTGCGCGGCGAAAAGCGCCCTGGGCCAGGCCTTCGAGGTGCTGCGTGCGGAGATCGGCCGCGACGGCATCGGCCTGCTGATGGTCTACCCGAGCTTTCTCGACACCCCCATCGAGCGCAACGCCCTGGGCGGCGACGGCCAGCCGGCCGGCCATGCGCGCTCGACCATCGGCCGCATTCGCGGCGCCGACTGGATGGCCGGGGAAATCCTCGAGGCCCTGGAGCAGCGCCGCGAGCGCCTGTTTCCGGATCGCGCCAGCTGGCTGGCCAGTCTGCTCTGGCGCGTCGCCCCGGCCCTCTACTACCGGCAGATGAGCCGGCGCTTCGCCGGGGAGCTGGGTTGATGGCCTTCGCCCCCTACGCCCTCGGCGCCTTTATCCTGCTGGCCTACACCCTGGAGGCGGTCACCGGGTTCGGCAGCATAGTGATCGCCCTGTCGCTGGGCGCATTGCTGCTGCCCATCGACCAGCTGCTGCCGGTGCTGGTGCCGCTGAATATCGGCATGACCGGCTACCTGGTGTGGCGCCACCGCGCGCAGATCGACCGCCCGCTGCTGCTCGGCACCATACTGCCGGGCATGCTCGCCGGCACCCTGCTCGGCTACTGGCTGCTGCCGTATCTAGACGCGGCGCTGCTCAAGCGCGGCTTCGGCCTGCTGATCCTGTGGTTCGCCGGCCGCGAGCTGTGGCGCCTGCGCCATGCCGCGGCGCTACCGCTGCGCCCGGCCTGGCTGACCCGCGCTATTACCCTCGGCGCCGGCCTCAGCCACGGCCTGTTCGCCTCCGGCGGGCCGCTGCTGGTCTACGGCCTGGCCGGCACGACGCTGGACAAGGCACGCTTTCGCGCCACCCTGGTGACGGTCTGGTTCAGCCTCAACAGCCTGCTGACCGCCGCCTTCCTGCTCGACGGCCGCCTGCAGCCGGCCCTGCCCCAGGTGCTCGCCTACGCCCCGCTGCTGCTGCTCGGCCTGTGGCTGGGCGAACGCCTGCACCGGCGCTTCGACGAGCGCCATTTCCGCCTCGCCATCTACTGCCTGCTGCTGGTCACCGGCGTTCTGCTGCTGGCCCCCTGGAGCCTCACATGAGTTTCGACATCGTCATCAACAACGGCCTGTACTTCGACGGTAGCGGCGCACCCGGCGCGCGGCGCCATATCGGCATCAAGCATGGCCGCATCGACACCCTCAGCCTCAGCCCGCTGGATGAGCGCGGCGCCGAGGTGATCGACGCCGCCGGCAAGTGGGTCACCCCGGGCTTTCTGGAAATCCACTCGCACTACGACGCCGAAGTGATCGCCGCGCCGGCGCTCAAGGAGTCGGTGCGCCACGGCGTGACCAGCGTGACCATCGGCTCCTGCTCGATCAGCATGGTGCTGGCCGACGCCGAGGACTGCTCGGATCTGTTCACCCGCGTCGAGGCGGTGCCGCGCGAATACGTGCTGCCGATCCTCCAGGAGAAGAAGAGCTGGCGCGACGCCGCCGGCTACCGCGCCTTCTACGACCAGCATGCACTGGGCCCGAACGTCAGCTCCTTCCTCGGCCACTCCGAGCTGCGCGTGGCGGTGATGGGCCTCACGCGCGCCACCAGCAAGGTGGCGCCGAGCGAGGCCGAGCTGAAGCGCATGGAGCAGTTGCTGGAGGAGGCGCTGGACGCCGGCTGCATCGGCCTGTCGGTGATGACCACGCGCCTGGACAAGATGGACGGCGAGCGCGCCTGGTCCAGCCCGCTGCCCTCGACCTTCGCCAGCTGGAAGGAATTCTCCCGCCTGTTCGCCATCCTCCGCCGCCGCGGCGCGGTGCTGCAGGGCGCGCCGAACGCGGTGACCAAGGTCAATGTGTTCGCCTTCCTCTGGCAGGCCCACGGCTGGTTCAGACAGCCGCTCAAGTGCACCATGCTCACGGCGCTGGACCTCAAGTCGCAGCCGCTGCTGCACCGCTTCACCCGCCTCTCCGGCTGGCTGGCGAACAAGGTGCTGCGCGGCCACTTCCGCTGGCAGACCCTGCCGGCGCCCTTCACCCTGCGTCTGGAAGGGCTCAACGTGAACGCCTTCGAGGAGTTCGGCGCCGGCGAGATCCTGCGCAATATCAGGGACCCGGACGAGCTCTACGCCAAGGTCAAGGAACCGGCGTTCCGCGCCCTGTTCAAGCAGCAGGTCAAGGCGGTGCTGACCAAGGGCCTGTGGCACCGCGACTTCTCCGACTGCTGGGTGACCGAGTGCCCGGATGCCAGCCTGGTCGGCCAGAACTTCAGGCAGCTCGGCGAGAGCAGCGGCCTGGACGCGGTGGACGCCTACTTCGAGCTGGCCTGCCAGTACCGCGAAGCGCTGAAGTGGAGCACCTGCTACGGCAACGATCGCGAGCCGATCATGCGCAAGCTGCTGGCCAGCCCCTGGACTCACCCTGGGTTTGCCGACTCCGGCGCGCACCTGCGCTCCATCGCCCAGTACAACTTCCCGCTGCGCTTTCTCAAGTACGTGCGCGATGCGCAGCTGGCCGGCGAGCCCTTCATGGAACTGGGCCAGGCGGTGCGCCGCTGTAGCGGCGAGCTGGCCGACTTTATCGGCGTGGACGCCGGCTATATCCGCGTCGGCGACCGCGCCGACCTGGTGATCGTCAACCCCGAGGGGCTCACCGAGGAGCTGGACGCCATCGCCGAGGCGCCGATGGAAGTGCTCGGCCTGACGCGGGTGGTCAAGCGCAACGACGCGGCGGTGGAGGCCACCCTGATCAACGGCCGCATCGCCTACCGCCGCGGCCTGGAATACCCCGAGGAGCTGGGCAAGACGCAGGATTACGGGCGCTTCCTGCCGGGCCGCGAGGTGCTGCCGCGCCGCCAGCCGGCGGCGGACCTGCAGCCGACCACCGCCTAGGCTGCGCGCGCACCGCACCTGGCCCTCGGTGCGCACGGCCTGGGCGGCCCCACACACCCTACGGCCAGCAGGCTTATCGGTTACCATGCAGGTCTGTCCGATTAGCCGATAGAGACGCCGCATGTCGCACGCCTGGAGCCCCGCAAGCTGGAGGACCAAACCCATCCAGCAGCAACCCGAATACCCCGATGCCGCCCACCTCGCCCGGGTCGAGCAGACCCTGGCCGGCTACCCGCCGCTGGTGTTCGCCGGCGAGGCGCGCGAGCTGCGCCGGCAGTTCGCCGAGGTCACCCAGGGCCGCGCCTTCCTCCTGCAGGGCGGCGACTGCGCCGAAAGCTTCGCCGAGTTTTCCGCGGCGAAGATTCGCGACACCTTCAAGGTGCTGCTGCAGATGGCCATCGTCATGACCTTCGCCGCCGGCTGTCCGGTGGTGAAAGTCGGGCGCATGGCCGGCCAGTTCGCCAAGCCGCGCTCGTCCGGCAGCGAGACCATCGATGGCGTCACCCTGCCGGCCTACCGCGGCGATATCGTCAACGCCATCGAGTTCGACGCCGCCAGCCGCGTGCCGGATCCGGAGCGCCTGCTGCAGGCCTACCACCAGGCCACCGCCAGCCTCAACCTGCTGCGCGCCTTCGCCCAGGGCGGCTTCGCCGACCTGCACCAGGTGCACCAGTGGAACCTGGACTTCATCGCCAACTCGGCCCTCTCCGAGAAGTACCACCAGTTGGCCAACCGCATCGACGAGACCTTGGCCTTCATGCGCGCGGTCGGCATGGACAGCGCGCCGCAGCTGCGCGAAGCCAGCTTCTTCACCGCCCACGAGGCGCTGCTGCTGAACTACGAGCAGGCCTTCGTGCGCCAGGACAGCCTCACCGGGCGCTGGTACGACTGTTCGGCGCACATGCTGTGGATCGGCGACCGCACCCGCCAGCTGGACGGCGCCCACGTCGAGTTCATGCGCGGCATCGAGAACCCCATCGGGGTCAAGGTCGGCCCGAGCATGGACCCGGACGAGCTGATCCGCCTGATCGACGTGCTCAACCCGGACAACGACCCGGGCCGCCTCAACCTGATCGTGCGCATGGGCGCCGACAAGGTCGAGCAGCACTTCCCGCGCCTGCTGCGCAAGGTGCAGGGCGAAGGCCGCCAGGTGCTGTGGAGCTCCGACCCGATGCACGGCAACACCATCAAGGCCTCGAGCGGCTACAAGACCCGCGACTTCGCGCAGATCCTCGCCGAGGTCAAACAGTTCTTCGCCGTGCACCAGGCCGAAGGCAGCCACGCCGGCGGCATCCATATTGAGATGACCGGGCAGAACGTCACCGAATGCATCGGCGGCGCCCGCCCGGTCACCGAGGACAGCCTGTCGGACCGTTACCACACCCACTGCGACCCGCGGATGAACGCCGACCAGTCGCTGGAACTGGCCTTTATGATCGCCGAGACGCTGAAGCAGGTGCGCCGCTAGGAGACGTCAGTGCCCTAGCCCGGCGGCAATCCGGGCTACGTTTCGAGCAAGGCCCCGCGCAAGCGCTGCGCCGGCTGCGAGCGGCAGTGCAGCGCCACCCCGTCCAGTCCCAGCCACTGCGCCAGCGCTCGCAGCGCGCCGGCCAGCGCCCATAGCGTGTCCTCGCTCGGCCACGCCGCCTCCAGATGCACGGCATGCACCGCCAGGCGACCCTGCGCCCGTTCGCTGCGCAGGTCGACGCGGGCCAGCAGGCGCTCCTGGTGCAGGAACGGCAGCACGTAGTAGCCGTGCACGCGCTTGTGCGCCGGGGTGTAGATTTCCAGGCGGTAGCGAAAGCCGAACAGCCGCTCGGTGCGCTCGCGGGCCCAGATCAGCGAGTCGAACGGCGACAGCAGCGCGCTGGCCTCGATCCTGCGCGGGATGCTCGGCTCGCCGAGGCAGTAGCCCGGCGCCTTCCAGCCCTCGACGCGCAGCGGCCGCAGTGCACCGGCCTCGACCAGCTCGGCCAGGCGCGCCTTGCAGTCGGCGGCGTCGAGCCGGTAGTAGTCGCGCAGATCCTGTTCCGTGGCCAGTCCCAGCGCCGCGGCCGAGCGCAGCAGCAGGCGGCGCTGCGCCTCGGCCTCGTCCGGCTCAGCCTGCGCGAGGATGGCGGCGGGAATCACCCGCTCGGGCAGGTCGTACAGGCGCTCGAAACCGCGGCGTCCGGCCACCGTCACTTCGCCTGCGGCGAACAGCCATTCCAGCGCGTGCTTCTCCTCGCTCCAGTCCCACCAGGGGCCGGCGCGCTGCTGGCGGCTCGACAGGCTGCCGGCGCCCAGCGCGCCCTGCTCGCGCACCGCCTGCAGCACCCGGGCGATTACCTCACCGCGTTGTGCGCCGAATTCCGCCAATTGCCGGTAGATGCCGCGTCCCTGCGCCGCGCGGCGCATGCGCCAGCGCAGCAGGGGATGGATCTCCAGCGGCAACAGCGAGGCCTCGTGGCCCCAGTACTCGAATAGCGCGCGCTGACGCGGCTTGCCCCAGGCCAACTGGTCGAGCAGCTCGGGCGCGTAGTGGCCGAGACGGGAAAAGGCCGGCAGGTAGTGCGAGCGCACCAGCGCGTTGACCGAATCGAGCTGCAGTACGCCGAGGCGCTCGACCTGGCTCAGCAACTGACGCCGGCCGACGACGCCGCGCGGGGCACGACCGAAGCCCTGGGCGGCCAGTACCAGGCGCCGGGCTTCGGCGAGGGAGAGTGAATCGGGCATGGGGCCGTCCCTGGTGTGGCGATGCGCCCAGACTAGTCGCGCGCCAGCTCCAGTGGCAACGACGGCTGCGCGTCGGGCGCCAGGAAGCGCTGGCGAAAGCTGAAGGCCGCAGGCGTCGGCCCCTCGCGGCGCAGGCGCTGCAGACGTTCGGCCGCCTCCTCCAGGCTCGGCCGCTGTCCGGCCGCCACCCACCAGAGCACCAGATGCGCCTGCGGCACCGGCTCGAACCATTCGCGGCGGCGCTTGAGCATCTCGCGATGGGCCGATTTGTAGACGTAGTCGCTCAGGCTCTCGACGTCGCGCCAGAGCGACAGATTGACCAGCACGTCCTCACCGAACGGGCGCAACGCGGTGGCGTCGCCCCCCTCGTCCGCGAGTCGCCAGACGAAGCCCGGCGAGGCCTCGGCCAGGGCGTTGATGCGCTGCAGATTGGCGACGAAATCGGCCAGCGGCGGCGAATCCAGCGGCGCCGCCAGGTTGGCGATATTCAGCTGGGCCAGGTGGTAACCGGGCATGGGCACTCCTTGTCTATCCATTACATGATGCGGGTATCGGGCTGCGCTGCCGGGCCGGCGAGCCCCACAGCGCCACGGCCTCAGAACCGGTTCAAAGTCTGCTGCGCGTCGGCACTGCTGCGTTAAAAACAGGCTCGGGCTGCTCATTTACAGCTCGTAAAGTCGAGCGCGACTCCGACCGGCCCTCGCCTGTTTTGGCGGGGCCGCCATCGGTATTGCATTGCTCTAGCTCGCGAGCCTTTGAACAGGCTCTCAGCGCTTGAGCGGATCGTCCCAGAACGGCCGCTCGCTCTCCTGCAGCGCATCGGCGCGGCTCAGGCCGATGTCCTTGAGCGCGGCATCGTCGAGCATGCCCAGACGGCGGCGCTGCTCGGCCAGCTGCCACCAGCGGCGCAACTGACGCGCCATCGACAGCAAGCGGGCGCCCAGGCGCGGAGCGGCGAAGTGCAGCGGCTGAGCGACGGCATAACCTTTTTGACCTTTCATCTCTTTGCCCTCCCTGTGGGGTTGGCGCCAGTCTCGCGCCGGGCTTAAGATCAATCCAACGAATGTTTCTTATGCACTGCATCTGGGAGATTGATGGATGGCCCTGTACCCCAGTATCGACAGCGAACTGCTGCGCACCTTCGTCGCCATCGTCGACCAGGGCGGCTTCACCCGCGCCGCCGAGGCGGTCAACCGCACCCAATCGGCGGTAAGCATGCAGATGAAGCGCCTCGAGGAAGACGTGATGCAGCGCCCGCTGTTCCAGCGCGACGGCCGCCAGGTCAGCCTGACCGCCGAGGGCCAGCTGCTGCTCGGTTACGCCCGACGCATCCTCAAGCTGCACGGCGAGCTGCTGACCACCCTGCGCGAGCCGCACATGGTCGGCACCGTGCGCATCGGCACGCCGGACGACTACGTGATGCGCTTCATGCCCGGCATCCTCTCGCGCTTCGCCCAGGCCTACCCCATGGTGCAGGTCGAGCTGCACTGCGAACCCTCGTTCCAGCTGCTGCAGCGCCAGGATCTGGACCTGACCATCGTCACCCGCGAACCGGGCAAGGAAATCGGCCAGTTGCTGCGCCAGGAGCGCATCGTCTGGGCCGAGGCCCAGGGCTTCAGCCCGCACGAACAGGAGCCGCTGCCGCTGGCGATGTTCAACTCGCAATGCTTCTGCCGCTCCTGGGCGTGCAATGCGCTGGACGCCATGGAGCGCGAGTACCGCATCGCCTACACCAGCCCCAGCCTGTCGGCGATCATGGCGGTGGTCAGCGCCGGCTTGGCGATCACCGCGCAGCTGCAGAGCCTGATCACCCCGGACATGCGCATCATCGGCGAGGCCGAGGGGCTGCCGGCCATGCCCTCGGCGAGCATCGTGCTGCTGCGCAACGAGGCCAGCCAGTCGCCGGTCACCGAGTGCCTGGCCGAGCATATAGTCGAGGGCTTTCGCCTGTAGCCGGAGGCAATCCAGCAGCGCCCGCCGCCGCTACTCCAGGGCCAGCAGCGCCGCACAGACCAGCAGAAAACCGCAGAACAGGCTGCGCAGCAGGCGCTCCGGCAACGCGTGGGCCATGCGCACGCCCCAGCTGATGCTGAGCAGCCCGCCCACCGCCAGGGGCACGCCCATCCACCAGTTGACGTGCTGGTGCAGCGCGTAGGTCAGCAGGGTCACCCCGGTGCTGGGCAAGGCCAGCGACAGCGACAGCCCCTGGGCCACCACCTGGCTGGTGCCGAACAGGCTGGTCAGCACCGGCGTGGCCACCACCGCACCACCGACGCCGAACAGCCCGCCCATGGCGCCGGAGACTCCGCCCAGCGCGCCGAACCAGCCCCAGGGATGACGCAGCTCGGCGCTGGCCGGCGCCTGGCGCATCGACATGCGCAGCAGGTTGTAGGCGGCCAGGGCCAGCAGGAAGCCGACGAAGGCCCAGCGCATGGTGCGCGCCTCCAGCCCCACCGCGTAGAGCGAGGCCAGCCAGGCGCAGAGCAGGCTGGAGCCGCCGAGCAGCAGTGCGTGGCGCGGATCGATGCGGTTGCGCTGGTGGTAGCGCCACAGCGCCAGCATCACGTTGGGCACCACCATCACCAGGGCCGTGCCCTGGGCCAGCTGCTGATCCAGGCCGAACAGCACGCCGAGCACCGGAATGGCGATCAGCCCGCCGCCGATGCCGAACAGCCCGCCCAGGGTGCCCAGACTCAGGCCCAGCAACAGATTCAGCGAAAGATCGAGCAGATTCATGGCACCTCCAGGCAATGGGCGCATGCTAATCAGGGGCGGCTGGCGCGGAAACGCATAGCCGCGCACAATGGCTGCGCTTATCACGCACAGCAGAACCGCCATGAACCCCGATGCCCTGACCGACCAGCTGCAACTCTTTCTCGACGTGCTGGAGGCCGGCAGCTTCTCCGCCGTCGCGCGCCGCCACCCGCTGACGCCCTCGGCGGTGGCGCGGCGCATCGACGCCCTGGAGCGCGGCCTCGGCAGCAGTCTGTTCAGCCGCAGCACCCACGCAGTGCGCGTCACCCCGGCCGGCCTGGCCTTCGCCGAGCGCGCCCGGCGCATCCTCGCCGAACTGCACCTGGCGCGCGCCGAGGCGGTGTCGCTGAGCAGCGCGCCGGAGGGGCTGATCCGCATCGACGCGCCCTCGCCCTTCGGCCGCCGCCACCTGGCCCCGGCCATCGCCGAGTTTCTCGGCGCCAACCCCGGGCTGGACGTGCAGCTGCGCCTGATCGACAGCTTCACCGACCTGCACGGCGAACACCTCGGCGAAGTGGACATAGTCGTGCGCATCGGCCCGCTGCCGGACAGTCGCCTGGTCGCCACGCCGCTGGCCTCGATGACCCGCATCCTCTGCGCCAGCCCGGACTACCTGCGCCGCCGCGGCATTCCGCGCAGCCCGTTGGAGCTGGAGCAGCACGACGGCCTCGACTGGGACAGCCTGGCGCCGCCCTACGCCTGGCGCTTCGAGGCGGACGGCAAGCTGCAGCTGTGCAAGCCCAAACGCCTGCGCCTGACCACCAACAACGCCGAAACCCTGCTGTTCAGCGCCCTCGCCGGCCTGGGCATCGCCCACCTGCCGACCTGGCTGAGCAGCGAGCACCTGCAGCGCGGCGAACTGCTGCCGCTGTTCTGCGAGACCGGCCTGCCGCCGGCAGAGCCGGTGAGCATCTACGCCCTGCGCCTGGAACGCGAAGCCAGCCCGCGCACGCGCCTGCTGCTGAGCTTTCTCAAGCAGCGCTTCGGCTTCCCGCCGCCCTGGGACCAGGCCCTGCAGGCCGGCCTGGCGACGCCGCAGCAATAGCACGGGGAATACGTGGGAGGAGCTTTGGCCGCGACAAAGCCGGAGCCTTGCCGCCGGCAGAGCCCGAATCCCGGGCACAAAAAACCCGGCGCAAGGCCGGGTTTTGTCTGACGCGCAGGCTTAGGCTTGCGGCGCCTGGGTGCGGCCCTTGTAGGAACCGTCACGGGTGTCGATCTCGATCCAGTCGTCGATGCCGACGAACTCGGCGACCTTGATCTCGGTGCCGTTGCGCAGCTTGGCCGGTTTCATCACCTTGCCGGAGGTGTCGCCACGGGCGGCGTTCTCGGTATAGACCACCTGACGCACGATGGTGGTCGGCAGGTCGACGGAGATCACCTTGCCTTCGAAGAACACGGCTTCGCAGACGTCGGTCATGCCTTCTTCGATGAACGGCAGGACGCTTTCCAGGTCTTCGGCGCGCAGTTCGTAGGAGTTGTACTCCGGATCCATGAACACGTAGTCCTCACCGCTGATGTAGGACAGGGTCACTTCCTTGCGCTCGAGGATCACCGGCTCCATCTTGTCGTCGGCCTTGTACACGGTCTCGGTCTTGGAGCCGTTGAGCAGGTTCTTCAGCTTCATCTTGACGATGGCGCTGTTACGGCCGGACTTGGTGAACTCGGCCTTCTGGATCAGCCACGGCTGGCCGTCGATCAGGGCCACGCTGTTGGGCTTCATTTCTTGTGCGGTTTTCATACGAATATCCGAAATATGCGGGAGGTACAGAAATCTAGGCCGCGTATGATAGCCAATTTCGGTAAAACTGTTCCAGCGCCGTGGCAAGGTCCGGCCGAGCGGCCTGCTCAACGCACCAGCGCTCGGCGTGCGCCGCCAGCTCCGGCCAGACCGGCAACAGCCTGTCCCAGGCCTCGCCCATGCCCTTGCCGGCGTTCCAGGCGCGGCACAATTCGCCCAGGGCTGCGGCCGCCGCGGGCGACAGTTCGGCGCCGTACAGCGCCAGAAAAGCTTCCAGCTTCTCCCAGTGGGCGCCCTCCTCCTGCTGATAGGTGTGCCAGAGCAGCGGTCGCCCGGCCCACTGCGCGCGGACGAAGGAATCCTCGCCGCGCACCGCATTGAGGTCGCAGCACCAGAGCAAGCGGTCGTAGTCGTCCTGCGCCATGAACGGCAGCACCTGGATCTGCAGGCTGCCGCGCTGCCGGCGGTCGCCGGGGACCAGCCCGTCCTCGCCGAGCCAGGCCTGCAGGTCGCCGAGGATCTTGCCCTGCGGCACCAGCAGCTGACTGGCCTGGCGCTCGTCCGCCAGCGCCTGCAGCCAGTCCGCCAGCCCCGGGTTCTCGTAGGCGAACAGCGAGATCAGCCGCGCGCCGGCCTGGCGCGTCACGCCGAGACGCTGGAGAAAGACCTGCTGCGCCGCCGCATCAGCCTGGAACGCGCGCCGCCGCGCCAGCAGATCGCCCTCGCACAGCAGGCCGCCGGTGCCAGCGACGAAGCCGGGGAAGAAGAAGAATTTCTGCAAGCCGCCCGGCTGCGGCGACGGCAAGCCATGGCAGCCGGCCACCCAGTCCTCGGCGCTGAGGTATTCCAGGTTCAGCCACAGCCGCCGGGCCCCGCTGGCGGCCATCGCCTCTATATAGGCGGGCGGCAGGTGGCAGGCGAAGGCCTCGATCACCACCTCGGCCGGCTCCACCGCGGGCCAGGGCGCACTCCAGTGACACAGCTCGACGCCGGCCAGCTGCTGGCGGGCGGCCGTGGTGCTCGCCTCGGGGCACAGGCGCGCGAAGGCGGCCAGCTCGTCCACCCACAGGCGCACCGCATGGCCGTGCTCGGCGGCCAGCTGACGCGCCAGACGCCAGGTCACCCCGATATCGCCGTAGTTATCCACCACGCTGCAGAAAATGTCCCACTTCGCCACGCATGCGCCCCTCGGAAAAAGGCCGCCAGTGTACCTCGCGAACAAGAAAAAGCCCGCCAGAGGCGGGCCAAGGGGAGCGCGGGAGCACGCGCAGGAAAACCATGGGATCAGGCCAGCAGCGCGGCGCCCTCGTCGCGCGCGGCGGTGCTCAGCAGCCACACCGCCTGGCAGGCCAGCGCGGCCTCGCGCGATGCGAAGGGGCCGGCCTTGGGCTGGCCGTCGACCATCAGCAGCCAGCACGCCATATGGCCGTCGGACCTGAGTTCGGCGGGTACGGCGCTGCCGACCAGGGACACCACATCGATACGGGACATAAAGACCTCCAACTGAATCTGTGTTGAGTCCACCTTAGGCGCCTGGCCGCCTGCGCGGAAATCAGTGCTTTCGATAGTCACCATGGTTATTGCCAATGGATCGCATCCGGCCGCTCAGATGCCCGCCAGATAGAGAGCCAGCACGACGGGCGCATCCGCGGCCAACTCATAACCGACGCCGGCCATCAGCATGGCCAGAGTCAACGAGCTGAGCTTGAAGCACGGCTGCCTGGGCGTATCTCTCCGCAAAAACGAAAGGACCGCTCAGCAGATGCCACGAACGCCGGGAACCTCGACAGCGCTCCGCTGCCGCCAGCCCGAATCGCAGTTCATGATATTTATGGTTATTTGCCAGTTAAGCGTATTTACAAACCATACAAATTGCCCCGCGTCACACGCACGGCTCTGGCACGCGGATAGACGGCGGAGTACCGGAAATAGAGAGTCTGCGGCGCCCTGGATTTGACCGGCCTCGGGAGCGCTCACAATGCGCAGGCCAGCACGCCCGAAGCCGCTAGCGAGCGGTGCCTGCCGAGCGCAGGCGCCGTGCAGATCGGCCAGGCGAAAACGAAAAAGCCCAGCGCAAGGCTGGGCTTTTTGAAAGTGGCGGTGAAGAAGAGATTCGAACTCTTGATACGGTTTCCCGTATACACACTTTCCAGGCGTGCTCCTTCAACCACTCGGACACTTCACCGGATCTCGACGTTTTTGCGTGTAGCCCGTCGAGGCGCGCTAATGTAGTCGAATGTTTTCCCGATGGCAAATTTTTTTTCAGAAGATTCATGCGCTTAAGAGCAGGACGGGTCTTCGCCGCGGCGCTCGCCGAGCATCTCGTCGAAGCGCATGTGGCCGAACAGCAGAAAACCCAGGGAGATGAACAGGCCGACGGCGAACAGGGCCAGCACGCCGAGCGGGTTGTGCAGCTGCGGGCGCTCGCCGATCAGCACCGAGACCAGCAGCAGGACGAGCGCCGCGGCGACGCAGAGGATGGACGACAGCAGATTCATGGGCGACTCCTTCGATTCGCCGCCCACTCTAGTTGCCGCCCCGATCCCTCGACCAATTGCCATCGGCCATCGCGGCAATAGGCGAAATCGCTGACCCGCCGGTCAGCCGCGGCGCTTTACCGCAGCGGTGCGGCTGAGTACCTTCTGCCCACATTCAGCCCCGCGGCCTTAATAAGGAAACTGCCATGAGCGACCTGATCAGCTACCAACTCGAAGACGGCATCGCCACCCTTACCCTGAGCAACGGCAAGGTCAACGCCATCTCCCCCGACGTGATCGCCGCCTTCAATGCCGCGCTGGATCGCGCCGAGCAGGATCGCGCCATCGTCATCGTCACCGGCCAGCCGGGCATCCTCTCCGGCGGCTACGACCTCAAGGTGATGACCTCCGGCCCGCAGAACGCGATCAACCTGGTGGCGGCCGGCTCGACCCTGGCGCGGCGCATGCTCGCCCACCCCTACCCGATCATCGTTGCCTGCCCGGGCCATGCGGTGGCCAAGGGCGCCTTCATCCTTCTCTCGGCCGACTACCGCATCGGCGTCGAAGGGCCGTTCAATATCGGCCTGAACGAGGTGCAGATCGGCATGACCATGCACCACGTCGGCATCGAACTGGCCCGCGACCGCCTGCGCAAGTCGGCCTTCCACCGCTCGGTGATCAACGGCGAGATGTTCGATCCGCAGGGCGCGGTGGACGCCGGTTTCCTCGACAAGGTGGTGCCGGTCGGCGAGCTGATGGCCGTTGCCAACGCCGTGGCGCAGCAGATGAAGAAGATCAACATGACCGCGCACCGCAACACCAAGCTGAAAGTGCGCAAGGCGCTGCTGGAGACCTTGGACGCGGCCATCGAGCTGGACAAGCAGCATCTGATCTGAGTCCGTCCCGCTTTATCCGAGCCCGGCCTGATGCCGGGCTTTTTGTTGGCTATGCCCCGCTATGTGTCGATGCTCCGATCCGGCGTTTTTATGGCGGGGCCACGGGCGAAGCGCCTGCTCCTAGGCGCCCAAGCCGCCGCGTTCGAGCAGATGACTCATCGCCGCCTTCAGCTTCATCGGCCTTACCGGCTTGTGCAGCAGGCTGTGGCCCAGCTCGCGCATCTGCTGCTTGAGCTCGTTGCTGTAGTTGGCGGTGATCATCAGCGCCGGTAGCGCGGCGCTGCGCCGGGCGTTGATCTGCGCCACCGCGTCGACGCCGTTGCGCTCGTCGTCGAGGTGGTAGTCGGCGATCAGCAGGTCGGCCTCGGCGTGGTAGTTGTCCACCTGGCGCGCCAGGTCTTCTTCGCTCAGCGCCGTGACCACTCGGCAGCCCCAGCCTTCGAGCAGAGTGCGCATGCCGGCGCAGATCGCCGCGTCGTTATCCAGCACCCACACCCGCGCGCCGGAGAGGCGCTCCAGCAGCTGGTCCGGGCTGTCGTGCAGCGCCCGCGCCTTGGGCGCCAGGCGAGTCAGCGGCACCTCGACGGCGAACATCGAGCCCCTGCCCGGCTGCGAGGCCACGCGGATGCGGTGGCCGAGCATGCGCGCGATCTTGTCGACTATGGCCAGGCCCAGGCCGAGGCCGCGGTCCTGCTTGCGCTGTACCGTGTCGCCGCGCTTGAACTCCTGGAAGATCTCGCCGAGCTTGTCCGGCGCGATGCCGATGCCGCTGTCCCACACCTCGATCGACAGGCTGTTGCCGCGCCGCCGGCAGCCGAGCAGGATGCGCCCGCTGGCGGTGTAGCGGATGGCGTTGCTCAAGAAATTGCGCAGGATCCGCGCCAGCAACTGCACGTCGCTGCGCACCAGCACCGAGCTGGGCAGGTAGTCCAGGCGCAGGCCCTCGCTACCGGCGATCTGATGGTATTCGGCGGCCAGATTTTCCAGCAGCTCGCTGACGGCGAACGGCGCGATATCCGGCTTGATCACCCCCGCGTCGAGCTTGGAGATATCCACCAGGGTGCCGAGCAGGCTCTCGACGTCCTCCAGCGAGTTGCTGACGTTGCGCACCAGCGGCGCGCAGCCGGACAGGTCGTCCTTCTCCAGCAGCGCGCTGGTGAACAGCCGCGCGGCGTTGAGCGGCTGCAGCAGGTCGTGGCTGACCGCGGCGAGGAACTTCGTCTTCGACAGGTTGGCCTGTTCGGCCTCGCCCTTGGCCTCGCGCAGGCGCGCCGCCATCTGCGTGCGTTCGTCGATCTCGCGGCGCAGCTGCTCGTTGACCGTGGTCAGCTCGGCGGTGCGCTCGCGCACGCGCTGCTCCAGGTGCTGGTAGGCCTGGTGCAGGGCCTCGGCGGTGCGCCGGCGCTCGGTGATGTCGCGGATCAGCACGAAGATCCCCACCACCTCGCCGCTGGCCTGGCGGTTGGGCACGTAGGAACGCAGCATGTAGCGCTCCTGGCCGCTGTGGTTGGTCTCGGCGAACTCGAAGGTCACGCTTTCGCCGGACAGCGCCCGCTCGACGTAGGGCTCCAGGCGCCGGCAGTGCTCCTCGCTGTGCACCTCGCGCAGGCTCTGGCCGAGCATGGCGCCGCGCGGCCAGCAGTACCATTCCTCGTAGACCTTGTTGGTGAACTCGTAGACCAGATCGGCCGACAGGTAGGCGATCAGCGCGGGCACGTGGTCGGTGATCAGGCGGATCCAGCGCTCGCTGTCGCTCAGCGCCTGGGCCTGGCGGTGGCGCTCGGTGATGTCGGTGAAGGTGTTGACGAAGCCGCCGGTGGGCAGCGGATGGGTGCGCACCTCGAGCATGCGCCCGTCGAACAGACGCACCTCGACCTGGCGCAGCGGCTTGCCAGCGATATCGCGGCTGGCCGGGGTCAGCGGCTCCAGCTCGCTCTCGGCCATCACCTCGGCGAAGGGCCGATGCGCGCTGATCGGCGCCAGGCCGCAGAGCTCGAGGAAGCGGTGGTTCCACAGCTCCAGCGCGCCCTCGGCGTTGACCATGGCCATGCCCTGCGACAGGTTGTCCACCGCGCGCTGCAGCAGGCGCGATTTCTGCGCCAGGGCCTGTTCCCGGCGCAGCGCCTCGCTCTGCTTGACCTCGGTGATGTCGGTGTAGAGGATCACCAGCCCGCCCTCGCGGGTCGGCCGCTCGCTGACCTGCACCCAACGGCCGTCCTGCAGACGGAACAGGCTCGGCTCGCCCTCCTTGCCCAGCTGCGCCTCCACCACCAGGCCGGTGCTGCGACTCAGGCGCCTGATCTCCTCCAGCCGCGTGCCGGTGCCGATGCGCGCCCGGCTGCGTGCCCACAGCGCCTTGAAACGGCTGTTGAACAGCACGATGCGCTGGCGATCGTCGAACAGCACGAAGGCGTCGGAGATGCTCTCGATGGCGTCGATCAGGTGCTGATGGGCGGTCTCGGCGCGCAGCCGCGCGTCGCTGAGCAGCTGGTTGCTGGATTTCAGTTCGGCCATCGCCTGGTTCAGCGCGTCGGTGCGTTCGCGCACCTGCTCGGCCAGCACCACCGAGTGCTGGAAGGCGGCGTAGGCGTCGTCGCCGCGCGAGTGGATCGACTCCACCCGCTCGATCAGCGCGGCGTTGATCCGCCTGAGCTTGGCGTTCTCGCCTTCCAGCGCGGCCAGGCGCACCTGCAGCTCGGCGCCATCAGCCGCGACCAGGGCGGCCAATGGCGACTCCGGTGAAGGTCTGGTTGATGTGCATGCCATTGAACTGCTCTCCGTAGGAGTTGAAGCCGATCACCCGCTGCCGACGCAGAAAGGCCGACACCGGCAGGCTGCCGCCGGCGTTCTCGATCTCCAGGCGGCGCAGGAAACAGTCGCAGCCGATGGTCAGCAGCAATGGACCGAGGCGCTGCTCAAGGCCGGCGAACAGCTGCTCGAGATTCGGCAGCAGCGGCCCGGGGCGCATCGCGGTGAGGACGATGCCGTTCTCCACCGCGCAATAGAAGCTCAGGCTGAGGTCGTCGTGCACCTGCTGGATCGAGCGCACGTAGTAGTGATCGCTGATGCGCACCGCCAGCGGATAGGCGGCGAACACCCGGTGGTCCAGGGCATCGAGCGGCACGCCGATCAGCTCGGCGTATTCCTGCGCAGCCGGCGCGGCGTTGAGCTCGTAGACGCGGCGGCTGGCGCTGTCGGCGCGGGTCACCACCAGTTTCTCGCCGCTGGGCTGGATGTGGTGGGTGCTGAACACCTCGAAGTCGAGCCAGGTGTTGAACAGCACCACCACCGCCGCGCCGCTGTGAAAGCGCCCACCGTGGTAGACGTGGGTGTGGGTCAGGTGGTTGTCGTCGCCGGCCGAGCCGCCGAAGTGCGGGATGCTGCCCAGCGCCGCACTGAGCGCGCCGAGCACCAGTTCCTCGCGGCTGGACAGCCCGTCGAGCAGGGTCAGGGCGAAGCTGTGACCCTTGATCGAGGCCAGCTCGTTGCTGCGACAGTCGCGCACCAGGCCGTCGACCAGCTGCTGCGCATCGAGCAGGTTGAAGCGCTCCATCTCGTCGATCAGCGCACTGGCGATGGAGAAGCAGCGCAGGTCGAAGCCCAGCGCCACCACGCAGCCGCGGCCGTAGCCCTGCGGGGTGATCTCGCCGGCGCTGGTGCAGCCGACCAGGCTGACACCGCCGAAGTGCTGCTCCAGGGCCCGGCCGAGGGCTTCGAGGTCGTACTCGGCCGAGCAGAAGAACAGCACGAAGCCGAGGTAGGGATGGATCAGCTGGCGCGCCAGCTCCTGGGCGGCCTGCTCCACATCCTTTGCGCTGGAAACGGCGCTGAGCACGCCTTCCGACTGTTCCAAGGCCATAAGACGCCCCAATACACCTGCTGGATAGGGGGAAATTCTACGAAGCGGAGGATGGCTGCCCCATGCTACTTGAGTACTGGGTCGGGCCTTCCTAGGTAGGGTGTCGCGGGGCCGCCAGGCCGGGCGCAGCAGCGGTAACCGGGAACCTGGTGCGCACGGCGCATCTTACGAAGCGCAGGCAAAAAAAGACCGGGCAGCGGTCGCCCCCTGCCCGGCCCTGTGCAACGGTGTTTACCAGCTGAGCACGGCGCCCACGGCGAAGGTGTCGGTGTCCTCGTTCAGACCGCTGCCCTCGGCGGCATCGATCTCGTACTGGTTGTACTCGGCGACCAGCTTGAGGTTGTCGTTGATGGTGCGAAAGTAGGCCAGACCGCGGGTCTCGTAGTCGGCCGCCACGCCCAGGCCGTTGCCGTCGTCCTCGGTCTTGCCGTAGGACAGTGCCACGCGGTTCTTGCCCCAGGTGTAGGAGCCCTGCAGCAGGTAGCCGTCGCTGTCGATGTCGCGCAGGGTCGGCTCGCCCAGGTTGTTGGTGAAGAAGGGGTTGATGCCCTTGGCCTGGAAGCCCGAGCCGGTCAGCGAGAGGCCGTCGAACTTGGCCTGCACGCCGTAGCCGAGGCCCTTGGAGGTCACGGTATCGACGCTGTCGTCGGTGTTTTCCGAGGTCTGGTAGGCGCCGTTGATCCAGGTGTAGATGGTCGAACCACCCAGGTCGAACTGGTAGCTGACCTCCGATTCGAAACGCGGCTCTTCCTGGTAGGCCTTGCCCACGGCGCTGTCGTCGTTGGTGTCCACCGGGTCCATGATGCCGACCGCCAGGCGCAGGCCCTCGGCCAGGTGGTTGTTGCGGTAGGTGATCTGCGAGGTGGGGAACGGGTACGGATAGCCGGTGCCGATGTTGCCGAAGGACACCCCGGTGCCGTCGACCAGGCCGAGGGTATCGGAGACGTTGCCGTAACCGGCCAGCAGTTCGTCGAGGAAGATGTTGGAGCGCGAGAACAGGCCGAAGTCCTTGCCCACCAGCACCTCGCCCCACTCCGGGTTGGCCACGGTGCCGTAGAACTGGCGCACGTCGATGGCGGTGTCGGTGCCGTTCTGCTCGCTGTCGTTGATGGTCACCCAGAACGAGGAACGCCCGCCGAGCTTGAGATCGTCGATCTGCTTGCCGAAGTTGAAGCCGATCCAGTTGGGCAGAAAGCCCATTTTCACCCGCGACTGGCGGCGGTCGAACTGCTCGCCTTCGCGATCCACGTCGCTGTTGACGTAGAAAGCGTTGATATAGCCGTCGGTGGAGAAGGTGGTGTCGTCCTGGTCGTACAGGACGATCTCGGCGGCGGCCTGCTGGGCGCCGGCCAGGGCGACGGCCGCAGTCAAGGCAAGGGGCAGAAACCGGGGGTTGGCGATCTTCTTGTTGTGCATAACGCTCTCCGCTTGAGTGGCGACCGCCAGGGCAGTCAGGTCGGAGGCGATTATCGAAAGGCGCCGGGAGCGGCCATACGCTGCCTTGGCAGCGTTTGCCCGCTGCTTTGGCGCGCCCTGCCCGACTTGCCCCGGGCGGCCCGCGACCGACCCGCTACCGGTAGCGGGCGAAAGGTCGTAGTACCGGGACAATCCTTGGGCGTAGAAGCGCAGGGCGCACCGACTACCGGCGGCAAACCCTAAGGTGCGCCGCGAAGACCATCGAAAAGAAGGGGAAAGAAAAAGGCTATGTCTGCGTTAAGTGTTGGGAGTGGGTGCAAAGGCCCGTAGGGTGGGCTTTAGCCCACCACCGGTGGTTGGCGTGGGCTAAAGCGGATCGCCGCCCGGCCCACAGGCCCCCGAGCCTTCCTTGGAGCCCCAGCAACGGCTAGCAGGGGCATAGCCAAGAAATGCACGCTTAGACGTGCGGCCCTGCTCCACTGGCCAGTACGCGCCAGTGGCCGCTATGCAACAACTGCGCATAAGCCGCCTGCAGCTCGTCCGGCGTCAACTCGGCCAGCGCCTGGCGCACCCGTTGCGGGTGCGCCTCGCTCAGCCCGGCCAGCTGCAGCTGCCACAACTGTTCGGCGCGGGCCAGGTTGCTCTTGGGCGGGCGCAGGGCCTGCGCCAACTCGTCGCGGCAGCGGGCGAACTCCGCCGCCGACAGCGCGGCGAGGCGCTGGCGCTGCTGATCGAGAAAGGCGTGGATATGCTCGAAGATGCCGGCCGCCTCGCACACCGGCGACTGCAAGGCGAACAGCAGCGCGCGCTCGCCCTGCACCTGGCGATAGCCGGCAAACAGCGCATAGCCCAGCTGCAGCTCGCCGCGCAGGCGGCGGTAGAAGGCCCCCTGCAGCAGCTGCCCGAGCAGGCGCCAGGCCGCTTCGCGGCCGGCATCGGCATCGGCATCCGGCAATGGGCACAGCAGCACCAGCGCCGCCTCGCTGCCCGGCTGCTCCACCTCGCGCCACAGCAGCTCGTGGTTTCGCGCTGCTGGCGGTTGCCCGGCGGGCAAGGGTTCGACCGCGGCGAACAGCGCGTCGAGCTGTGCCCGCTCGCCCGGCCCCAGGCCCACGCTCAGCCCCTGCAGACCGCCACCACTGTTGCCGACGCCCAGCTGCGGCAAGTGCTGCAGCAACTGGCGCAGCAGCAGGCCACCGGTGGCCGGTTCGGCCGCCTCGGTCGGCGGCGCCAGCAACAGCGGCAACAGCCGCGCGCTGCAGGCCGGCAACAGGGCCGCGGCGCCCTGCAGCGCCAGGTTCCAGCCGCCCGCCTGCACCTCAAGCTGCAGGGCGATGCCCAGGCGTTCGCAGCCGCGTTGCAGATCGGCGATGCGTGCCTGCAGCAGGGCCTGCAGCTCGCCAGGCCCATGCTGCCCGGCCACCTCGCCGCGCCAATGCAGCGCCGCCGGCCCGCCAGCGGCCGCGCCGGGATGGTGACGCAAGCGCGCGAGCGGCAGGCTGGATGAGGCCGCCTCGGGCAGCGTCAGCAGCGACTCGACCGGTGCCAGCCCCACGCTCAGCTGCGCTGCAGGCAGCTCGCGCGCCGGCAATGCGGCCAGCGGCAGCGCCAGGCCGGTGGCCGGCCACGGCGGTCGCGCCTGGTTGTCGCACGCCAGCTCGATCAGCCCGGCGCCACCGGCCAGCTGGGCGAGCAAGGCGCCCAGGGTCTGCAGCAGGCGGGCGTCGTCCAGCTCCGCTTCGGCGTCCTGCAGGCTGCGCGCCAATGCCAGCGGCCCCATGCCGAACTGGCGCAAGGCCTGGGCCTGACGCCAGTCGGCCAGACGCGCCGGCCAGGCGGGGTCGCCCCGCACCTGGCGCAGCCAGCCCAGCAGTTCGGCGATCAGCGCGGCGCCCCGAGCCGCTGCGGTGCAGTCAAGGCGCAGCAGGCACTGCCCGGCGTGGCAGTACAGCACTCGCGCCCGCAACTGCCGGCACAGCCGCGCCTGGCGCAGGCCGGCGAGCAGCCCGCCAGGCGCCGGGTCCTGCAGCACGTCCAGCAGCAGCGCCAGCGCCGACGCCAGGCCGGGATCGCTCAGTTGCACGGCAAAGCCCAGGTGCAGCGCTGCGGCGCGCTGCTGCAAGCCCAGGCGCGGCGCCCGCAGCGGCAGCATGGGCGGCGGGGATTCGCCGATGGTCGGCGAGTCGGCAGCGGGCAACTGCCCCAGCAGGGCCTCACCGATGGCCAGCAAGTCTTCCGGCGGCTGCGGCCCGACCAGCGTCAGGCGCATATTGCCGGCCTGGTAATGGCGCCGGTGATAGCCGTGCAGCGCCTGCTGAAAGGCGGCCTGCTCGACGGCCAGGCTGGTGCGATCACCGGCGAGGAAGTCGCCGCAGCGGTGCCCTGCCGCCAGCGCCTGGCCCAGGGCGTGCTCGATGCGGCTGTCGGCGTCGGTGCTGCGCGCCTGGTATTCGGCCTGCAGCACCTCGCGCTCGCGCAGCTGCGCGGCGCTGTCCAGCAGCGGCCGGCACAGCATGTCGAACAGGCGCGCCAGCGCCGGCTGCAGGCGCTCGGCCGGCAGCTCGCAGAGGAAATCGGTATGGCGCGCCTGGGTCGACGCGTTGACCTGGCCGCCGCAGCCCTGGGCGTAGGCCATTAGCCCCTGTTCGGGGCCGTAGTCGCGGCTGCCGAGAAACAGCAGGTGCTCGAGAAAATGCGCCAGCCCGGGATAGGCGACCGGCTCGTCGTGACTGCCCGCCGCCACCCGCAGGCAGATGCCGGCCCGCTCGGCCCAGGGCTGCTGCGCCACGTCCAGCGTGGCGCCATTGCTCAGGCGCAGGCGGTGGCGGCCGGCGGAGAAAGAAGGTGAAACGCCATGCATCGCAGCTACTCGGGGCAGTCCGCGCCCAGAGTCGGCCCGGCGCGAGGCGCCGACAATACTGCTTTCGCCCGGTCCGACCGGCACTTTGGTCGTAGGGGCGAGCCAGCGCGCAACGCGGCTACTGCTGCTGCACCTGCAGCAGCGGCGCCACCTGCACCAGGGCGTGCATCTGTTCGCCGCCACCACCGCGGCGCATGCCGCGTACCGGGCAGGCGTCGAGGTAATCCAGGCCGACCGCCAGCTTGAGGTGGCGCTCCGGCTTGGCCAGGCAGTTGGTCACGTCGAAGCTGTACCAGGCGCCGTCCAGCCAGGCTTCGGCCCAGGCGTGGCTGGCCAGGTGCGCGGCGTTGTCGGTGTACAGGTAGCCGGACACGTAGCGCGCCGGCACGCCCAGGCTGCGCGCACAGGCGAGGAAGGCGTGGGTGTGGTCCTGGCACACGCCGCGGCGCCCGGCGAAGGCTTCGGCGGCACTGGTGTCGACCGCGGTGATGCCCGGCTGGTAGGCGATATGGGCGTTGAGCGCGTGCATCAGCTCGATCAGCGCGTTGCGGTCGCTGCGCGCCTTGCTCTGCTGGCTGGCGAACTCGCGCAGGGCGTCGTCGGCCTCGGTCAGGCGAGTGAAACGCAGGAAGGGCAGCGCCGACTGGCGTTCGTGTTCGGCCTCACGCGCCTCGTCGATATCGACCTGGCCGCGGGCGCCGATGACGATGGCCTCGTGCGGCTCGTCGAGGGTCAGCACATGGAGGATATTGCCGTAGGGGTCGAGCTGCGCACGCACCGGGCGCGGCAGGTCGAGCTGCCAGCTGAGCACCTGCTGGCGCTCGCTGTCGTGCGGGGTCAGGCGCAGGTACTGGATGCTCGCGCGCACCTGGTCGTCGTAGCGGTAGGTGGTGTCGTGGCTGATCGAGAGTCTCATGCGACCTCCAGGTAGGACGTGTGGATGGTGTTGCCCAGCTGGCGCACCAACAGGATGAAGTCGGTGAGCCAGGCGTGCAGGCCTTCGTCGAGCACCTCGTCGATGCCGGTGTAGCGCAGCCGTGCATCCAGTTCGGCGGCCAGGCGCTGCGCCAAGCGGCCGTTGTCGCCGGGCAGGCCGGCGAGCATCAGGTTGAGTTCCTCCATGCAGGCGCGCAGCGACCGCGGCACCTCGGGGCGCAGCAGCAGCAGTTCGGCGACCTTGCGCGTGCGCGGCGAGCCGCGGTAGATCTCGGCGAAGGCCTCGGACGACGACAGCGCACGCAGCAGCGCATTCCACTGGTAGTAGCTGCGCGCGGTGCGTTCTTCCAGCTCGTCGATCTCCTCGCCGAGCATCTCGTAGCGCGCATCGAGCAGCCGCAGGGTGTTGTCGGCGCGTTCGATGAAGGTGCCCAGGCGGATGAAGCGGTAGGCCTCGCCGCGCATGATGGTGCCGAAGGTGGCGCCGCGGAACAGGTGCGAGCGCTCCTTGACCCACTCGCAGAAGCGGCTGATGCCGTAGCGGCCCAGGCCCTGCTCGGCGATGCCGCGCACCTCCAGCCAGGTGGCGTTGATGTTCTCCCACATGTCCGCGGTGATCCGCCCGCGCACCGCGTGGGCGTTGGCCCGCGCGGCCTGCAGGCAGCAGTAGATGCTCGCCGGGTTGCTCGCGTCGAGGGCGAAGAAGTGCAGCATGCGCTCGGCGTGCAGCGGGCCGTGACATTCCAGGTAGGCGTCCAGGGTGCCGGTGATCAGCAGCGGCATGGCCAGTTCATCGAGGCCGTCGCCGCGGCCGTCCTGCGGCATCAGCGACAGCGAGTAGCTGACGTCGAGCATGCGCGCGAGGTTCTCGGCGCGCTCCAGGTAGCGCGACATCCAGTACAGATCGGAGGCAGTTCTCGACAGCATGTTCAGTCCTCCACCACCCAGGTGTCCTTGGTACCGCCGCCCTGCGACGAGTTGACCACCAGCGAGCCTTCGCGCAGCGCCACGCGGGTCAGGCCACCGGGCACCAGACGGGTTTCGCGCCCGGACAGGACGAAGGGGCGCAGGTCGATATGGCGCGGGGCGATGCCGCGCTCGACGAAGGTCGGGCAGGTCGACAGGCTCAGCGTCGGCTGGGCGATATAGGCCTCGGGCTTGGCCATCAGCCGCGCGCGGAAGGCCTCGATCTCGGCCTTGCTCGCCGCCGGCCCGACCAGCATGCCGTAGCCGCCGGAGCCCTGGGTTTCCTTGACCACCAGCTCGGGCAGGTGGGCCAGCACGTGGGACAGTTCCTCCGGCTTGCGGCACTGCCAGGTCGGCACGTTGTTCAGGATGGGCTCCTCGTCCAGGTAGAAGCGGATCATGTCGCCGACGAAGGGGTAGACCGACTTGTCGTCCGCCACCCCGGTGCCGATGGCGTTGGCCAGCACCACGTTGCGCGAGCGGTAGGCGGCCAGCAGGCCGGGCACGCCGAGCATGGAGTCGGGGTTGAAGGCCAGCGGGTCGAGGAAGGCGTCGTCGAGGCGGCGGTAGATCACGTCGACCTGGCGGGCACCGGCGGTGGTGCGCATGTACACCTTGTCGTCGCGGACGAACAGGTCGGCGCCCTCCACCAACTCCACGCCCATCTCGCGGGCGAGGAAGGCGTGCTCGAAGTAGGCGCTGTTGAAGCGCCCCGGGGTCAGCACCACCACCGTGGGGTTGTCCAGCGCACTGGAGCTCTTCAGGGTGTCGAGCAGCAGGTTCGGGTAGTGGTCCACCGGCGCCACGCGCTGCGCGGCGAACAGCTCGGGGAACAGGCGCATCATCATCTTGCGGTCTTCGAGCATGTAGCTGACGCCGCTGGGGGTGCGCAGGTTGTCTTCCAGCACGTAGTAGCTGCCGTCGCCGTCGCGCACCAGGTCGACCCCGGCGATGTGCGCGTAGATGTCGCGGTGCAGGTCGAGGCCCTGCATGGCCATCTGATAGCCCTCGTTGGCCAGCACCTGCTCGGCCGGGATGATGCCGGCCTTGATGATGCGCTGGTCGTGGTAGAGGTCGGCGAGGAACAGGTTGAGCGCCTGCACGCGCTGGATGCAGCCGCGCTCGACCATGCGCCATTCGCTCATCGGAATGCTGCGCGGGACGATGTCGAAGGGGATCAGGCGCTCGGTGCCCTGATCGTCGCCATAGAGGGTGAAGGTGATGCCGGCGCGGTGGAACAGCAGGTCGGCTTCGCGGCGGCGCTGGGCCAGCAGTTCGTCCGGCGTCTCTGCCAGCCAGCGGGCAAATTCACGGTAGTGCGGGCGGACTGCGCCGCTCGCGTCGTACATCTCGTCATAAAAGGTGCGGGCCATGCCGTACTCCTTGTCACCCGGACTTGCAGGGAGCTTTGCAAGGCCCGAGCCAGCGAAGTAATTCCTTTTATTTCAATGACTTGACAAAAAAACCCGAGCCCCGCGCACCAACGAGGTGCAACGCCGTGACCCACGGGTCGCACGCCGCCCCGTTAGGTGGCAGCTGCCTTGTCTATGAGGCAGATAGGCAGAAGCGATTTCCCCGCAGCCGGCGCACTGCCCATACTCGCCGGCAGTTGTCGCCGCCGAGCCGGAGCCGATTGACTGCGGCGGTTCGGCCCTGGCGACTTGCGCCAGGCCACGCAAGGCCAGCAGCGCACGCCCTCTCTCCTGGTCGAAGTCTTCGACCGATGTTCTGCACCGCCCGTATGGGCGGTTTTTTTTGCCCGGGTAGCCGCTATGGCTGGTACGCGCGGCGCTCCACCAGGCCGCCTCTTTCGCAACTAAAGCCGCGGCTGCGACGCCCCGGCAAGAAAGTCCGCCACCGCCTGCGCCGCGTCGGCCAGGTGCTGCTCATGACTGCAGCCCGAGCTTTTCAGCGGCTTGAGGTCGTGGTCGGCTGCCGTCAGCCAGTGCAGGCGGATCGCCGGCGCCAGGGCATAGCCGGCCACCGCCTCACGATTGCCCAGGGCGTCGCGCTCGCCCTGCACGATCAGCGTCTTGGTGCGCAGCTCGGCCAGGTGCGCGACCCGCGGTTTTTCCGGCTTGCCGGCGGCGTAGAAGGGATAGCCCAGACAGACCAGGGCGTTGGCGCCCAGTTCGTCGGCCAGCAGACTGGCCATGCGTCCGCCCATCGACTTGCCGCCGATGGCCAGCGGCCCTGCGACCTGTTGGCGCACCCGGGCATGCACATCGCGCCATTGCTGCAGCAGTTGCGCCTGTGGATTGGGCGGACGTTGCTTGCCGTCCACACGCCGTGCGGCCATGTAGGCGAACTCGAAGCGCACTACTGCAATGCCGCGCGCGACAAGGCCTCTGGCCATCTGCTGCATGAACTCGCTGTCCATCGGTGCCCCGGCGCCGTGGGCGAGGATCAGCGTCGCGCGCGCCTCGCCCGCCGGCCTGTCCCACAGCCAGGGCAGCCCCTGCGCGCATTGATCGGCGTCAATAAACCCGGATGGCCCTTTGCTCATGCTTGCCTCGCGTCGATATCCGTGGCGGTCGTGGCTTGCCCATGCCTGCGCACGCCAGGGTTATCGGCCGCTCTGCCATAACCGTGGATGGAAACCCAGACATGAACACAACAACCCGTTCCGCCTACAACTACAGGGTGGTTCGCCAGTTCGCCATTATGACGGTGGTTTGGGGCATCGTCGGCATGGGACTCGGCGTTTTCATCGCCGCCCAGCTGGCCTGGCCCGACCTCAACTTCAACCTGCCGTGGACCAGCTTCGGCCGCCTGCGGCCGCTGCACACCAACGCGGTGATCTTCGCCTTCGGCGGCTGCGCGCTGTTCGCCACCAGCTACTACGCGGTACAGCGCACCAGCCAGGCCGCGCTGTTCGCGCCCAAGCTGGCCGCCTTCACCTTCTGGGGCTGGCAACTGGTGATCGTCCTGGCCGCCATCAGCCTGCCGCTGGGCTGGACCAGCTCCAAGGAATACGCCGAACTGGAATGGCCGATCGACCTCCTCATCACGGTGGTCTGGGTCGCCTACGCCATCGTCTTCTTCGGCACCATCGTCAAGCGCAAGGTCAGCCACATCTACGTGGGCAACTGGTTCTTCGGCGGCTTCATCCTCACCGTGGCGATCCTGCACGTGGTCAACAACCTGGAGATCCCGGTGACCCTGACCAAGTCCTACTCGCTGTACGCCGGCGCCACCGACGCGATGATCCAGTGGTGGTACGGCCACAACGCCGTGGGCTTCTTCCTCACCGCCGGCTTCCTCGGGATGATGTACTACTTCGTGCCCAAGCAGGCCGAACGCCCGGTCTACTCCTACCGCCTGTCCATCGTCCACTTCTGGGCGCTGATCGCGGTGTACATCTGGGCCGGCCCGCACCACCTGCACTACACCGCCCTGCCGGACTGGGCACAGAGCCTCGGCATGGTGATGTCGCTGATCCTCCTGGCGCCCAGCTGGGGCGGCATGATCAACGGCATGATGACCCTCTCCGGGGCCTGGCATAAGCTGCGCACCGACCCGATCCTGCGCTTTCTGGTGGTGTCGCTGGCGTTCTACGGCATGAGCACCTTCGAGGGCCCGATGATGGCGATCAAGACCGTCAACGCCCTGTCGCACTACACCGACTGGACCATCGGCCACGTCCACGCCGGCGCGCTCGGCTGGGTCGCCATGGTGTCGATCGGCTCGCTCTATCACCTGATTCCCAAGGTGTTCGGCCGCGAGCAGATGCACAGCGTCGGCCTGATCAACGCCCATTTCTGGCTGGCCACCATCGGCACCGTGCTGTACATCGCCTCGATGTGGGTCAACGGCATCACCCAGGGCCTGATGTGGCGCGCGGTGAACGAGGACGGCACCCTCACCTACTCCTTCGTCGAGGCGCTGGAAGCCAGCCACCCCGGCTTCGTGGTGCGGGTGATCGGCGGCGCCATCTTCTTCGTCGGCATGCTGCTGATGGCCTGGAACACCTGGCTGACCGTGCGCGCGGCGAAACCGGCCGAGGTGCAAGCCGCCGCGCAGTTCTCGGTTGAAGGAGCGCACTGATGAAACACGAGATTCTCGAGAAGAACATCGGCCTGATGGCGCTGGTGATGATACTCGCGGTGAGCATCGGCGGCCTGACGCAGATCGTCCCGCTGTTCTTCCAGGACGTCACCAACGAGCCGGTGGAGGGCCTCAAGCCCTACACCGCGCTGCAGCTGGAAGGTCGCGACATCTACATCAAGGAAGGCTGCGTCGGCTGCCACTCGCAGATGATCCGTCCGTTCCGCGCCGAGACCGAGCGCTACGGCCACTACTCGGTCGCTGGCGAAAGCGTCTGGGACCACCCGTTCCTGTGGGGCTCCAAGCGTACCGGCCCGGACCTGGCACGGGTCGGCGGCCGCTACTCGGACGAGTGGCACCGCGCTCACCTGTACAACCCGCGCAACGTCGTGCCCGAGTCGAAGATGCCGTCCTACCCCTGGCTGGTGGAGAACAAGCTCGACGGCCAGGACACCGCCAGGAAGATGAGCGCCCTGCGCACCCTCGGCGTGCCCTACAGCGACGCGGATATCGCCGGCGCTGGCGAGGCAGTGAAGGGCAAGAGCGAGATGGACGCCCTGGTCGCCTATCTCCAGGTGCTCGGCACCGCCGTGAAGAACAAGAGGTGAGCGCCATGTTCGAGCTGATCGATGTCGGCACCCTGCGCGGTCTGGGCACCGCCCTGGTACTGATCGCCTTCACCGCCGTGACCCTCTGGGCCTACAGCGGCAAACGCCGCGACGCTTTCGCCGCTGCGGCCAACCTGCCCTTCGCCGACGAAGCCAAGCCCGCCGTTTCGAGGACTGACGCATGACCCCCTTCTGGAGCTGGTACATCACCCTGCTGACCATCGGCACCCTGGTCGCCCTGTTCTGGCTGATCTTCGCCACCCGCAAGAGCGAGGTGCACAAGAACCCCACCGAGCAGACCATGGGCCATGCCTTCGACGGCATCGAGGAATACGACAACCCGCTGCCCAAGTGGTGGTTCATGCTGTTCCTCGGCACCCTGCTGTTCTCCATCGCCTACCTGCTGCTCTACCCCGGCCTGGGCAACTTCAGGGGCTGGCTGCCGGGCTACGAAGGCGGCTGGACCCAGGTCGCCCAGTGGCAGCGCGAGATGGACCGCGCCGACGAGGAGTACGGGCCGATCTTCGCCAAGTTCGCCGCCATGCCCATCGAGGAAGTAGCCAAGGACGAGCAGGCGCTGAAGATGGGCGGCCGCCTGTTCGCCTCCAACTGCTCGGTCTGCCACGGCTCCGACGCCAAGGGCAGCTACGGCTTCCCCAACCTGGCCGACGGCAGCTGGCGCTGGGGCGGCGCGGCGGAGACGATCAAGACCAGCATCCTCAAGGGCCGCATCGGCATGATGCCGGCGCAAGGTCCGGCCATCGGCGAGGACGGCGTGCGCAACGTCGCCGCCTACGTCCTCAGCGAACTGGGCGGCCGCGAGCTGCCGGACGATGCGCAGGCCGACCTCACCGCCGGCCAGCAGATCTTCGCCAGCACCTGCTCGGCGTGCCATGGCCAGGACGGCAGCGGCATGGCGCTGATGGGCGCGCCCAACCTGCGTCAGCCCGGCGCCTTTATCTACGGCAGCAGCTTCGCCCAGCTGCAGCAGACCATCCGCTACGGCCGCAGCGGCAACATGCCCGCCCAGGAAGACTTCCTCGGCAACGACAAGGCCCACCTGCTGGCGGCCTACGTGCTCAAGCTGAGCCAGGGCGACGCCGAGTAACCCTCAGCCTGCCGGCGACCGCAAGCGGGTCGTCGGCCCTTCCTTTATATGTCTGCGACCCAGTGTCGCACCCGCCGACCAATAGCCCGGCAATTCCCTTGAACTGGGCTAAGCTGCCTTTCAGTCGCCATCTGCCACAACTCCAAGGCGATCCCTTCTTAGCGCCGCGCAAACTGGTTGCGCAAAAGTCTGCCAACGCCACTACCAAGGCCCCGGCCAAGGCACGCGAAAGGCTCTGAAACCCTAATCGCGTCGGTATGTTGCGTTGCAATGGCTACCTGCTTTCTCCATACTTGCCGCCGATTTTTGCCCCATAAAACTCCATTAACCGTGGAACCCCTAGCATGAGCACAGCAATCAGTCAGACTGCTTATAACTATAAGGTGGTCCGCCAGTTCGCCATTATGACGGTGATCTGGGGGGTCATTGGGATGGGTCTAGGTGTGTTCATCGCCGCACAACTCGTGTGGCCGGAACTCAACCTGAACCTGCCGTGGACCAGCTTCGGCCGTCTGCGCCCGCTGCACACCAACGCGGTGATCTTCGCCTTCGGCGGATGCGCACTGTTCGCCACCTCGTACTACGTGGTTCAGCGCACCTGCCAGGCGCGCCTGATCTCCGACGGTCTGGCTGCCTTCACCTTCTGGGGTTGGCAAGCGGTGATCGTGCTCGCCGTGATCACCCTGCCCATGGGCTACACCAGCTCCAAGGAATACGCCGAGCTGGAGTGGCCGATCGACATCCTCCTGGGCGTGGTCTGGGTGACCTACCTGGTGGTGTTCTTCGGTACCATCGTCAAGCGTCGGACCAAGCACATCTATGTGGGCAACTGGTTCTTCGGCGCCTTCATCCTGGTCACCGCCATGCTGCACATCGTCAACAGCATGGAAATGCCGGTCAGCCTGTTCAAGTCGTACTCCATGTACGCCGGCGCCACCGACGCGATGATCCAGTGGTGGTACGGCCACAACGCCGTGGGCTTCTTCCTGACCACCGGCTTCCTCGGCATGATGTACTACTTCGTACCCAAGCAGGCCGAGCGTCCGATCTACTCCTACCGCCTGTCCATCGTGCACTTCTGGGCGCTGATCACCCTGTACATCTGGGCCGGTCCGCACCACCTGCACTACACCGCGCTGCCGGACTGGGCCCAGTCCCTGGGCATGGCCATGTCGGTGATTCTGCTGGCACCGAGCTGGGGCGGCATGATCAACGGCATGATGAGCCTGTCCGGCGCCTGGCATAAGCTGCGCACCGACCCGATCCTGCGCTTCCTGGTCGTGTCCCTGGCGTTCTACGGCATGTCGACCTTCGAAGGCCCGATGATGGCGATCAAGACCGTCAACGCCCTGTCGCACTACACCGACTGGACCATCGGCCACGTCCACGCCGGCGCGCTCGGCTGGGTCGCGATGATCTCCATCGGCTCGCTCTATCACCTGATTCCCAAGGTGTTCGGCCGCGAGCAGATGCACAGCGTCGGCCTGATCAACGCCCACTTCTGGCTCGCCACCATCGGCACCGTGCTGTACATCGCCTCGATGTGGGTCAACGGCATCACCCAGGGCCTGATGTGGCGCGCGGTGAACGAGGACGGCACCCTCACCTACTCCTTCGTCGAAGCGCTGGAAGCCAGCCACCCCGGCTACATCGTGCGCATGATCGGCGGCGCCTTCTTCGTCACCGGCATGCTGTTGATGGCCTACAACACCTACCGCACCGTGCGTGCCGCCAAGCCGGCTGAATACGAAGCGGCTGCGCAGTTCACCGCGGGGAGCGCTCACTGATGAAACACGAAATCATCGAGAAGAATATCGGCCTGATGGCGCTGCTGATGGTGATCGCCGTCAGCATCGGCGGCCTGACCCAGATCGTCCCGCTGTTCTTCCAGGACGTCACCAACGAGCCGGTGGAGGGCCTCAAGCCCTACACCGCGCTGCAGCTGGAAGGTCGCGATATCTACATCAAGGAAGGCTGCGTCGGCTGCCACTCGCAGATGATCCGTCCGTTCCGCGCCGAGACCGAGCGCTACGGCCACTACTCCGTCGCTGGCGAAAGCGTTTGGGATCACCCCTTCCTGTGGGGCTCCAAGCGTACCGGCCCGGACCTGGCCCGCGTCGGCGGCCGCTACTCAGACGAGTGGCACCGCGCCCACCTGTACAACCCGCGCAACGTCGTGCCCGAGTCGAAGATGCCCGCCTACCCCTGGCTGGTGGAGAACAAGCTCGACGGCCGCGACACCGCGAAGAAGATGGAAGTCATGCGTGGCTTCGGCATCCCCTACAGCGACGAGGACATCGCCGGCGCCAAGGATGCGGTGAAAGGCAAGACCGAAATGGACGCGCTGGTCGCGTACCTGCAGGTTCTCGGCACTTCCATCAAGAACAAACGGTAAAACGCTATGGACATCGGGATGATTCGCGGCATCGGCACGGCGGTGGTGTTCATCGCCTTCATCGGCGTGGTGCTCTGGGCCTACAGCAGCAAGCGCAAGTCCAGCTTCGACGAGGCTGCCAACCTGCCCTTCGCCGACGAGCCCGAGTCCAAGCGCGACCAAGACTCTTCCAGGAGCAATAACCAATGACCACGTTCTGGAGTTGGTACGTAACCATTCTGTCTCTGGGCACCATCTTCGCCCTGACCTGGCTGATCTTCGGCACCCGCAAGGGCCAGCGCCAGGAGACCACCGAGGAAACCGTAGGCCATGCCTTCGACGGCATCGAGGAGTATGACAACCCGCTGCCCAAGTGGTGGTTCATGCTGTTCGTCGCCACCATCGTCTTCGCCCTGGGCTACCTGGCCCTGTATCCGGGCCTGGGCAACTGGAAAGGCGTGCTGCCGGGCTACGACTACGTCGACAGCGACAAGCAGACCCCCTTCGCCGCTGGCGTACAGATCGCCGACGGCTCCATGCGTCACACTGGCTGGACCGGCGTGCACCAGTGGGAAAAGGAAATGGCGCGTGCCGACGAGCAATACGGCCCGCTGTTCGCCAAATACGCCGCCATGCCGATCGAGGAAGTGGCCAAGGACGAACAAGCCCTGAAAATGGGCGGTCGCCTGTTCGCCTCCAACTGCTCGGTCTGCCACGGCTCCGACGCCAAGGGCAGCTACGGCTTCCCCAACCTGACTGACAGCGAATGGCGCTGGGGCGGCGAGCCGGAAACCATCAAGACCACCATCCTCGCTGGCCGCCAGGGCGCCATGCCGGCCCAGGGCCCGGCCATCGGCGAAGACGGCGTGCGCAACGTCGCCGCCTACGTGTTGACCGAACTGGCTGGTCGTGAACTGCCGGAAGGCGTGGAAGCCGATATCGCAGCGGGCCAGAAGGTCTTCGCCGGTACCTGCTTCGCCTGCCACGGCGCCGACGGCAAGGGCACCCCGGCCATGGGCGCGCCCAACCTGACCAACCCGGCAGCCTTCATCTACGGTAGCAGCTACGCGCAACTGCAGCAGAGCATCCGCTACGGTCGTCACGGCAACATGCCGGCCCAGGAAGAATTCCTCGGCAACGACAAGGTGCACCTGCTGGCCGCTTACGTGTACAGCCTGTCGCACAAGGCCGAAGAGCAGTAATCGCAGAACGACTCTGTTGACAAGGGTCAATGAACGCCCGGGACGCGACCGCTGGTCGCACCCGGGCGTTGTCTTTCGGGCGTACCATGTAGCTACCGTGAATTGACCCTGACCGGCACGTATCGGCCCGGGCTGCCAACCAACCGCTTTGGTATGCATTGATGAGCGAACAGATCCCCGTCCAGGACGTCACCCCTCCTTCTGCCAAGAATGCCAGCGTCGACCTCTACGCCAGTCGCGAGAAGATCTACACCCGCGCATTCACCGGTCTGTTTCGCAACCTTCGACTCGCTGGTGGCGCCCTCCTCTTCCTGCTGTTCTTCGGTACCGTGTGGCTGAACTGGGATGGTCGCCAGGCCGTCTGGTGGAACCTGCCGGAACGCAAATTCCACATCTTCGGCGCCAGCTACTGGCCGCAGGATTTCATGCTGCTGTCCTGGCTGCTGATCATCTGCGCCTTCGGCTTGTTCTTCATCACCGTGTTCGCCGGCCGCGTCTGGTGCGGCTACACCTGCCCGCAGAGCGTGTGGACCTGGGTGTTCATGTGGGCGGAGAAGGTCACCGAGGGCGACCGCAACCAGCGCATGAAGCTGGACAAACAACCCATGAGCGGCGCCAAGCTGGCGCGCAAGGCCGCCAAGCACGGCATCTGGCTCGGCGTCTCGCTGGTCACCGCGCTGACCTTCGTCGGCTACTTCGCGCCGATCCGCGAACTGATCCCCGAACTGCTGACCTTCCAGGCCAACGGCTGGGCGGTGTTCTGGGTCGGCTTCTTTACCCTGGCCACCTACGGCAACGCCGGCTGGCTGCGCGAGCAGGTGTGCATCTACATGTGCCCCTACGCACGCTTCCAGAGCGTGATGTTCGACCAGGACACCCTGATCGTTTCCTACGACCCGCGCCGCGGCGAGAGCCGCGGCCCGCGCAAGAAGGACGCCGACTACAAGGCCCAGGGCCTGGGCGACTGCATCGACTGCAAGATGTGCGTGCAGGTCTGCCCCACCGGCATCGACATCCGCGACGGCCTGCAGATCGAGTGCATCGGCTGCGCCGCCTGCATCGACGCCTGCGACAGCATCATGGAGAAGATGAACTACCCCAAGGGGCTGATCAGCTACACAACCGAACACAATCTTTCCGGGCACAAGACCCACCTGCTGCGCCCGCGCCTGATAGGCTACGCCGTCGCGCTGCTGGCGATGATCGGCCTGTTCGCCTGGGCCGTGGCCACCCGCCCGCTGGTGGAGCTGGACGTGATCAAGGACCGCGTGCTGTTCCGCGAGAACGAGCGCGGCCACATCGAGAACGTCTACACCCTGAAGATCATGAACAAGGCGCAGCGCGACATGACCTACCTGGTCGAGGCCGAAGGCCTCGACGGCCTGGTCTACGAGGGCAAGCGCGAGGTGCGGGCGCTGGCCGGCGAGGTGTATGCCTTCCCGGTAGAGCTGTCCATCGCCCCGGAGAAACTGCCCTCCAGCGCCAACGAAATCGTCTTCCGCGTGCGCGCGCTGGACGACCCCAGTATCGAGAACGACGCCGACAGCCGCTTTATCGGCCCGAGCGTCCGCTGACAACGGAAAGAGCATGTCCGAGCAAACCCCTTCGCCCGTCAAACCCTGGTACAAGCAGTTCTGGCCCTGGTTCATCCTGTTCTTGCTGGGCTATTCGGTGGTGCAGGGTCTGACCCTGCTCACCATCGCCACCAAGAATCCGCCGGGGCTGATCTCCGACGACTACTACGACGTCGGCAAGGGCATCAACCAGTCGCTGGAGCGCGAGAAGCTGGCCGAGCGCCTGCAGCTGCACGGCGAGCTGGTGCTCGACGACAGCACCGGCACCGCGACCCTGAGCCTGCAAGGCAACAGCCGGCCGCAGCAGATCGTCCTCAACCTGATCTCGCCGACCCAGCCGGAGCGCGATCGCCGCGTCATCCTGCAACCCGGCGCCGATGGCCAGTACCGTGGACAGATGGTCGACCAGGTCAGTGGCCGCCGCTTCGTCGAACTGCTCGGCCAGGAAGGCAGCCAGAGCTGGCGCCTGTTCGAGGAAGAGAACATCGCCGATGGCCAGACCATCATGATCGGTGACAACCCTTCCTACTGACCCTGCCGATGCCCGCCCCTACTCCCTGCTACCACTGCGGCCTGCCGGTTCCCGCCGGCAGCCGTTATCGTGCCGAGGTGCTCGGCCAAAGCCGTGAAATGTGCTGCCCCGGCTGCCAGGCGGTGGCCGAGGCCATAGTCGCCGGCGGCCTGGAGCACTACTACAAGCACCGCAGCGAGAACGCCGCCAACCCGCAGGCGCTGCCCCAGGCCCTGCCGGACGAGCTGGCGCTGTACGACCGCAGCGAGGTGCAGCAGCCCTTCGTTCAGCAGGATGGCGAGCTGAGCGAGACCCAGCTGCTGATCGAAGGCATCAGCTGCGCCGCCTGCGGCTGGCTGATCGAGAAACACCTGCGCGGCGTGCCCGGGGTCGCCGAGGCGCACCTGAACCTGTCCAACCACCGCCTGCAGGTGCGCTGGAGCGACAGCCAGCTGCCGCTCAGCCAGCTGCTCGCCGAGCTGCGCCGCATCGGCTATGCCGGCCACCCCTGGCAGGCCGACCAGGCCGCCGCGCGCCTGGCCGCGGAGAACCGCCGCAGCATGCGCGAGCTGGGCGTGGCCGGGCTGCTGTGGATGCAGGTGATGATGGCGACCATGGCCACCTGGCCGGAATTCAACATCGACCTGTCGCCAGAGCTGGACAAGATCCTGCGCTGGACCAGCCTGTTCCTCACCACCCCCATCGTCTTCTATTGCTGCGGCCAGTTCTTCCGCGGCGCCCTGCGCGACCTGCGCACCCGCCACCTGACCATGGACGTCTCGGTGTCGCTGGCCATCGGCGGCGCCTACGTCGCCGGCATCTGGTCCACCGTCACCGGCCAGGGCGAGCTGTACTTCGATGCGGTGGGCATGTTCGCCCTGTTCCTGCTGGCCGGCCGTTATCTGGAGCGGCGCGCCCGCGAACGCACGGCGGCGGCCACCGCGCAACTGGTCAAGCTGCTGCCGGCCTCCTGCCTGCGTCTGGACCAAGGCGGCCAGAGCCAGCGCGTGCTGCTCAGCGAACTGCAGACCGGTGAACGCGTGCTGGTCCAGCCCGGCGCGCTGATTCCCGCCGACGGCCGCGTGCTGGCCGGCCAGTCCAGCGTCGACGAGTCGCTGCTCACCGGCGAATACCTGCCACAGCCGCGCAACGTCGGCGACAGCGTCACCGCCGGCACGCTCAACGTCGAAGGGCCGCTGACCGTCGAGGTGCAAGCCCTGGGCGACGCCACCCGTCTGTCGGCAATCGTCCGCCTGCTGGAGCGGGCGCAGAGCGAGAAGCCGCGCCTGGCGGAGATCGCCGACCGGGTGGCGCAGTGGTTCCTGCTGTTTATCCTGATCGCCGCGGCGCTGGTCGGCCTGGCCTGGTGGCAGATCGATGCCGAGCGCGCCTTCTGGGTGGTGCTCTCGCTGCTGGTGGCCACCTGCCCCTGCGCGCTGGCACTGGCCACCCCCACCGCCTTGACCACCGCCACCGGCAGCCTGCACAAACTGGGCATGCTGCTGACCCGCGGCCATGTGCTCGAAGGGCTCAATCAGATCGACACCCTGGTGCTGGACAAGACCGGCACCCTGACCGAGGGCCGTCTGACGCTCAGGGCCATCCAGCCGCTGCGCGAGCTGGACCAGGACACCTGCCTGGCGCTGGCCGCGGCCCTGGAGAACCGCTCCGAGCACCCCATCGCCCGCGCCTTCGGCCAGGCGCCGCGCGCCGCCGAGTCGGTCGACAGCCATCCCGGCCAGGGCCTGCAGGGCCGCGTCGACGGCCGTCTGCTGCGCATCGGCGAGGCTAGCTTCGTCTGCGCCCTGAGCGGCCAGGCCGTGCCGTCGATTGCCGGCGAGCACGGCCAATGGCTGCTGCTGGGCGATGAACGAGGGCCGCTGGCCTGGTTCGTGCTCGACGACCGCCTGCGCGAGGATGCGCCCGAGCTGATCGCCGCCGCTCGCGCCCGTGGCTGGCAGATCCATCTGCTGTCCGGCGACAGCTCGCCGATGGTTGGCGAAGTCGCCCGCCAGCTGGGCATCGAGGATGCCCGCGGCGGCCTGACCCCGGATGCCAAGCTGGCGGTGCTCAAGCAGCTGCACGGCGCCGGCCGCCGCGTGCTGATGCTCGGCGACGGGGTCAACGACGTGCCGGTGCTGGCCGCCGCCGACATCAGCGTGGCCATGGGCTCGGCCTCCGACCTGGCCAAGACCAGCGCCGACGCGGTGCTGCTGTCCAACCACCTGGGCAGCCTGGTGCAGGGCCTGACCCTGGCCAAGCGCACGCGGCGCATCATCGTCGAGAACCTGACCTGGGCCACCCTGTACAATGGCCTGGTGCTGCCCTTCGCCGCCCTCGGCTGGATCACCCCGATCTGGGCCGCGGTGGGCATGTCGCTCAGCTCGCTGCTGGTGGTGCTCAATGCGCTGCGCCTGAGCCGCACCCCGAACACCTAGGCGCGAGCGCTGCTCGCGAAGAAGCGGTTCGCGAGCAGAGCCCGCCCCTACTCAGATGCCACCATGGAGACCGCATGTCCGCCCTCTATATCCTGATCCCCGTGGCCATCGCCCTGGTCGGTTTCGCCATCTGGCTGTTCTTCTGGGCGGTGGACAGCGGCCAGTACGACGACCTCGACGGCCCGGCGCACAGCATTCTGTTCGACGACGAAGACCCGCTGCACAAGGCGGGGGTCGAACAGGCCGAAGAGCAGAGCAAGCAGGACAAACCCGATGCTTGAGCTGGCGCCGCTGCTGGTGTCGGCGCTGATTCTCGGCCTGCTCGGCGGCGGTCACTGCCTGGGCATGTGCGGCGGCCTGATGGGCGCGCTGACCCTGGCAATCCCGGCCGAGCAGCGCGGCCGCCGCCTGCGCCTGCTGCTGACCTACAACCTCGGTCGCATCCTCAGTTATGCCGCCGCCGGCCTGCTCCTCGGTCTGGCCGGCTGGGCCATTGCCGGCAGCGCCGGCGAAGTGGTGATGCGCACCCTGGCGGCCCTGCTGCTGATCGCCATGGGCCTGTACCTGGCCGGCTGGTGGAGCGGCCTGACCCGTATCGAGGCGCTCGGCCGCGGCCTGTGGCGCCACATTCAACCGCTGACCCGGCGCTTTATGCCGGTCACCAGCCTGCCGCGCGCCCTGGTGCTGGGCGGGCTGTGGGGCTGGCTGCCCTGCGGGCTGGTCTACAGCACCCTGCTGTGGGCCTCCAGCCAGGGCAACGCGGTCGACAGTGCCGTGCTGATGCTGGCTTTCGGCCTGGGCACCTGGCCGGTGCTGCTGGCCACTGGCCTCGCCGCCGAACGCGTCACCGCCCTGCTGCGCCAGCGCGGCATTCGCATGGCCGGCGGCCTGCTGGTCATCCTGTTCGGCCTCTGGACCCTGCCCGGCCCGCACCAGCACTGGCTGATGGGGCACTGAGACGCCATATCCAACGCCGCCGCCCGCTGCCCCCCGTTGGGCTTCGCTGCGCTCAGCGCCAACCTACAGCTGCGCCGGCACATGTAACGCGCGCGCCAGGCAAACGCACGGCGACCTGACTCAGATCAACAGCCGCCGCCGCCGCACTCCCTAGACTGGCCCCACTGCCTTTCCAGGATTTTTTCCATGCTCGACGCCATCCAGTGGGACGCCGACCTGATCCGCCGCTACGATCTGGCCGGCCCGCGCTACACCTCCTATCCGACCGCCGTGCAGTTCCACGACGACATCGGCCCCTTCGACCTGCTGCACGCCCTGCGCGACAGCCGCAAGGGCAAGCGCCCGCTGTCGCTGTACCTGCACATCCCGTTCTGCGCGCACATCTGCTACTACTGCGCCTGCAACAAGGTGATCACCAAGGACCGCGGCCGCGCCCTGCCCTATCTGGAGAAGCTCGAACGCGAGATCGAGATCATCAGCCGCTACCTGGACCGGGGCCAGGTGATCGAGCAGCTGCACTTCGGCGGCGGTACGCCTACCTTCCTCAGCCACGACGAACTGCGCCGGCTGATGCAGCACCTGCGCCAGCACTTCCACCTGCTGGACGACGACTCCGGCGACTACAGCATCGAGATCGACCCGCGCGAGGCCGACTGGTCGACCATGGGTCTGCTGCGCGAGCTGGGCTTCAACCGCGTCAGCCTCGGCGTGCAGGACCTCGACCCCGAGGTGCAGCGCGCGGTCAACCGCCTGCAGACCCTGGAGGAGACCCGCGCCATAGTCGAGGCGGCGCGCACCCTGCAGTTCCGTTCGCTGAACATCGACCTGATCTACGGCCTGCCCAAGCAGACCCCCGAGCGCTTCGCCCGTACCGTCGCCGAGGTGATCGCCCTGCAGCCGGATCGCCTGTCGCTGTTCAACTACGCCCATCTACCCGAGCGCTTCATGCCGCAGCGGCGCATCAGCGCCGACGACCTGCCCAGCCCGGCGCAGAAACTGGAGATGCTGCAGGCCAGCATCGAGCAGCTGACCCGCGCCGGCTACCGCTACATCGGCATGGACCACTTCGCCCTGCCCGACGACGAGCTGGCCGTGGCCCAGGAGGAAGGCACCCTGCAGCGCAACTTCCAGGGCTACACCACCCACGGTCATTGCGACCTGATCGGTCTGGGGGTGTCGGCCATCAGCCAGATCGGCGACCTCTACAGCCAGAACGACAGCGACATCGCCAGCTACCAGCAAAGCCTCGGCAACGGCCAACTGGCCACCCGCCGCGGCCTGCACTGCAACGCCGACGACCGCGTGCGCCGCGCGGTGATCCAGCAGCTGATCTGTCATTTCCAGCTGGATTTCGCCGCCATCGAGCAGGCCCACGGCCTGGTCTTTCGCGACTACTTCGCCGCGCTCTGGCCCGAGCTGCAGCAACTGGCCCGCGACGGCCTGATCAGACTCGACGCCGAACGCCTCGAAGTGTTGCCCGCCGGCCGCCTGCTGGTACGTTCGCTGTGCATGCTGTTCGACCGCTACCTCAACGACCAGGTGCGCCAGCGCTTCTCGCGGGTGATCTGACGGCCGCCGCGCCGGTAGCAGCCGGCTTGCCGGCGATCAGGGCTAGGCCATCGCCAGGCTGGCGGCGGTCATCATCTGCTCGTCGCTGAGGCCGTTGTCGCGCATCAGCTTGATCAGGTTGGCATTGGCCGCCGTCAAGGCGCTGTTGAGCGACGCCAGCTCGGTCTGCAGCCCTTCAAGCTGCTGGCGCTTGGTTTCCGCATCGAGGCTCTGATCGCTCATGATCGCCTCGATCTGCGCCTGCTTCTCGGCGATCTGCGCCTTCAGCTCGCGGATCATCTTCAGCAGCTGCTTAATGCTGTCGGGTAGCCCGCTGTCGTCGATGTCCTGGTTCTTGCCGGCCTTGGCCGACAGGCTCCTGCCCAGCTCGGAGAGACTGATGCGCAGGCCCTCGCGCACCTCCTCGGGACTGCGCTCGCCTGCGCTATTTTGTCGCTGCACGCCGCGGACCAGATTGGCCAGCGGAGCGCCGGATTCGATGCGCATCGCGCTGCTCCCTGCGTTGAACTAAGGTTCCACTGTCTGGGTCGGCCGCCTGGCGACGAACTTGAGCGGATGGTCAGACCTTGCTACGACTGGCCGGCATCCGCCCCCTGCTGTACCCTTACGAACATTGCGTGTTTACCCGGGAAGCCCAACGATGTCCGAGAGCATCAAGCTGCGTGCGCAGCATCAAGCCCATTGCAAGGATTGCAGCCTGGCCAGCCTGTGCCTGCCGATCTCGCTGAACCTGGAAGACATGGACGCGCTGGACGAGATCGTCAAGCGCGGCCGCCCGTTGAAGAAGGGCGAATTCCTGTTCCGCCAGGGCGACGCCTTCGGCTCGGTGTTCGCCGTGCGCTCCGGCGCACTGAAGACCTTCAGCCTGAGCGACGCCGGCGAGGAGCAGATCACCGGTTTCCACCTGCCCAGCGAGCTGGTCGGCCTATCCGGCGTCGACGGCGAGCGCTACCCGGTCTCGGCCCAGGCGCTGGAGACCACCTCGGTGTGCGAGATCCCCTTCGAGCGCCTCGACGACCTGGCCCTGCAGCTGCCGCAGCTGCGCCGCCAGCTGATGCGCGTCATGAGCCGGGAGATCCGCGACGATCAGCAGATGATGCTGTTGCTGTCGAAGAAGACCGCCGACGAACGCATCGCCACCTTCCTGGTCAACCTCTCCGCGCGTTTCCGTGCCCGCGGCTTCTCCGCCAACCAGTTCCGCCTGGCCATGTCGCGCAACGAAATTGGTAACTATTTGGGCCTTGCGGTGGAGACGGTGTCTCGCGTATTTACCCGCTTCCAACAGAACAAGCTGCTCGAAGCCGAAGGCAAGGAAGTGCACATTCTCGACCCCATCGAGCTGTGCGCCCTGGCCGGCGGCAACCTCGACGTCTGAGCTCGCCCGCGAGTCGTGGGCGCAGCGCCTTTCAGGAACCCGCGATGATTTTCGACGAATTCAGCATCAAGACCCTGATCCGCCCGGTGCCGGACTTTCCCAAGCCGGGGGTGATCTTCCGCGACATCACCCCGCTGTTCCAGTCGCCGCGCGCCCTGCGCATGGTCGCCGACAGTTTCATCCAGCGTTACGTGGAGGCCGAGTTCAGCCATATCGGCGCCATGGACGCGCGCGGCTTCCTGATCGGCTCGATCATCGCCTACGAACTGAACAAGCCGCTGGTGCTGTTCCGCAAGCAGGGCAAGCTGCCGGCCGACGTGCTCAGCGAGGGCTACCAGACCGAATACGGCGAAGCCTTCCTCGAGGTGCATGCCGACAGCCTCTGCGAGGGCGACTCGGTGCTGATCTTCGATGACCTGATCGCCACCGGCGGCACCCTGCTGGCCGCCGCCAAGCTGGTGCGACGCATGGGCGCCAGCATCCATGAAGCCGCGGCGATCATCGATCTGCCGGAACTGGGCGGCTCGCAGAAGCTGCAGGACATCGGCATCCCCACCTTCTGCCTGACCGCCTTCGCCCTCGACGATCGTTGAGCAGCTGCCGCGTAGCCCGGATGCCATCCGGGACAGGCGTGCGCCCCATCCCGGACGGCATCGGGGCCACCGATATCCACTGAAGTAATCATGAACGAACTCGAACTGAAGCAATCCCCCGCCGACTGGCGCCAGCGCCTGGGCCAGCTGATGGACGGCCTGGCCGTGCAGCGCCTGGTCACCCTGCTGATCGTGATCAACGCCGCCATTCTCGGCCTGCAGACCTCGCCGGCGATCATGGCCGACTGGGGCCGGCCGCTGCTGACCCTGGACGCCATCATCCTCGCCTGCTTCGTCATCGAGCTGGCGCTGCGCTTCGCCGCCCGCGGCCCCGGCCTGCTGCGCGACCCCTGGGCGGTGTTCGACTGCCTGGTGGTGGGCATCGCCCTGGTACCGGCCAGCGGCCCCTTCGCCGTGCTGCGCGCCCTGCGCGTGTTGCGTGTGCTGCGCCTGATCTCGATCAACCCGAGCATGCGCAAGGTGGTGCAGGCGCTGCTCGCCTCGCTGCCGGGCATGGGCAGCATCGTCATGCTGATGGGACTGATCTTCTACGTCGCCGCGGTAATGGCCACCCAGCTGTTCGGCCAGAGCTTCCCCGAGTGGTTCGGTAACATCGGCGCCAGCCTCTACACCCTGTTCCAGGTGATGACCCTGGAGAGCTGGTCGATGGGCATCGTGCGTCCGGTGATGGAGGCCTATCCGCTGGCCTGGCTGTTCTTCGTGCCCTACATCCTCGTCGCCACTTTCATGATGCTCAACCTGTTCATCGCGGTGATCGTCAACGCCATGCAGAGCACCCACGAGCCCAGCGCCGAGGAACAGGCCGCGGAGGCCCGCGAGCAGGCCATTCTCGACGAGCTCAGGGCGCTACGCGGCGAAATCGCCGAGCTGCGCCGCCAGAGCCGCTAACCCGCGCTCGCCTCGACCAGGGCGGGTTGCCCCGCCCTGGCCCCTTCAGTCCCTCGCGCCTGTCCGACACGACCCGCCTTAAGTTGGCGGCGTCCGGCGCGCCTGCGCCCGATAGTTACATCGTTCAATGACACGATTGCTCGTGTCGCCCAGAGCCGCACAACAACCGGGAGCACCGGCTCCCCAGAAGAGGACTCGAACGATGAGCGCCAGCGCCACCCTTCCCCAGCCGAAATCCAGCTTCCCGGTTCGCCGCATGGACTTCAGCTTCTCCGAGACGCCCAAGTACTGGTTCTACGACGATCCCTTCATGAGCCAGTTCATGAACAACCTGTCGTCGCTGTTCCCCTACGGCGAGAAGTTCTTCGTCGACAGCGTGCGGGCGGTGCGCGACCAGGTCAGCGAACCGCAGTTGAAGAAGGACATCAGCGCCTTCATCGGCCAGGAGGCCATGCACTCCAAGGAGCACGCGGCCTACAACGACTACGCCAATGAGCACGATATCGACCTGGAGCGCCTGGAGCTGCGCATCAAGGTGCTGCTGGAGTGGGTCACCAAGGTCAGCACCAAGAAGCAGCGTCTGGCCGCCACCTGCGCCCTGGAGCACTTCACCGCGACCATGGCCGAGCAGCTGCTCAAGCGCGAAGACCTCACCACCCAGATGAACGACCCCAAGCTGTACCAGCTGTGGATGTGGCACGCCATCGAGGAGAACGAGCACAAGGCGGTCTGCTACGACGTGTACCAGAAGGTCTACGGCGGCTATTTCACCCGCACCCTGGTGATGATGCTGACCACCGTGATCTTCCTCGGCGTGATCGGCTGGTTCCAGGTGCACCTGCTGCGCAAGGACGGCCAGCTGTTCAATTGGCGCAGCTGGGGTTTCGGCCTGAAGACGCTGTTCGGCCCGCGCAACGGCTTCTTCACCAAGCTGATCGGCCCCTACCTGGACTACTACCGCCCCGGCTTCCACCCCAAGGATCACGACACCGCGCAACTGGAAAGCCGCTGGCGCCAGCGCCTCGGCTTCGCCAACTGATGTCCCTTCGGGCGGCCCTGGCCGCCCTTTTTCATTCGCCTGTGCGCCCCGGAACACGCACTGTGGGAGCGGCTTGAGCCGCCAAATTCGCGGATAAAATCCGCTCCGAGCAAAGCGCCTCGGACGACCCTCAGCCCAGGCGCAGCTGCCCCAGGCTCTGCAGCACGCTGGCGCCGGTGAACAGCATGACGATCTGCTCCTCGGCCAGCGCGCGGATCACCGCACGCCGCTGCGGCTGGCCGATATAGTCCAGCGACTGCTCGAACAGGCTGCGGCTGATCAGCCCGGACACCTGGCGCACCGCTGCCGCGCTGACGATACCCGGCAGCAGCTTGAACTCGAGGATGTCCTCGGCCATGTCGTCGGCGAAATCGTCCATCACCTGGCGCAGCGCCTCGCGCAATACGGGCGAGGCGCCGTGCAGTTCGCGCACGCCGATGATGAAGGCCTCGGGGTGCTCGGCGACGAAGTCGAAGAACAGCTGCACCGTCTCGTGACAGACGCGCCGACCGCGGCCGAGGTCGATGCCCAGCAGCTTGGGCAGCACCGGCCCCTCGTCCTTGACCGCGCGCTGCGCGGCCTCGCGGCGCAGGTCGCGCAATGGCTGGCGCAGCAGCTGGGTGATCTCGCCGATCACGCTCAGGCCGAGATCGTCGACGTCGCGAAAATGCCGGTAGAAGGTATTGGGGTTGAGCCCGGCCTCGCGCGCCAGCTCGCGCAGGCCCAGGCTGCTGAGGCTGCGGCTGGTTGAGGTGAGACGTAACGCCGCCTCCATCAGCAGGCGCTTGCCGGGGGCTTCGCTGGCCCTGTCGCGTAGCTGCGTTTCGTCGCTGTGCATCCTCACCCCTACCGAAAGTTGGCTTGTTGGTCCGCTGGCGCGCCGCGAGTATACATCTGTCTACTCAGGTATACAGCTGTAGACCTCAACAAGAACGACAAGCAGGAGTTCGCCCATGAATGCGCCCGTGTCACCCCCTACCGCTGCCCGCCAGTGCAAGATCGCCATCCTCGGCAGCGGCTTCTCCGGCCTCGGCATGGCGATACGCCTCAAGCAACAGGGCGAGCAGGATTTCCTCCTGTTCGAGAAAGAAGCCGGCGTCGGCGGCACCTGGCGGGTCAACAACTACCCGGGCTGCGGCTGCGACGTGCAATCGCACCTGTATTCCTTCTCCTTCGAGCCCAATCCGAACTGGACGCGGATGTTCGCCAAGCAGCCGGAGATCAAGCAATACCTGGAAGGCTGCTGGAAGAAGTACCGTCTGCAGGACAAGACCCTGCTCGGCACCGAGGTGGTGCAGATCCGCTGGGACGAGCAGGCCGAGCTGTGGCACCTGCAGGACCGCGCCGGCAACCGTTACAGCGCGCAGTTCGTGGTCTCCGGCATGGGCGCGCTGTCGACGCCGTCGATTCCCAAGCTCAAGGGCCTGGAGCACTTCACCGGCGAGGTCTTTCACTCGCAGCAGTGGAACCACGACTACGACCTCACCGGCAAACGCGTGGCGGTGATCGGCACCGGCGCCTCGGCCATCCAGTTCGTGCCGCAGATCCAGAAGCAGGTGGCCAAGCTCGACCTCTATCAGCGCACCGCGCCCTGGATCATGCCCAAGCCCGACCGCGCCATCCGCGACGGCGAGCGCGCCCGCTTCCGGCGTTTCCCGCTGGCGCAGAAGCTCTGGCGCGGCGCCCTGTACGGCATCCTCGAAAGCCGGGTGATCGCCTTCGCCTTCGCCCCGCGCCTGCTGCGCCTGGCCCAGGGCATCGCCAAGCTGTACATCAACAGGCAGATCAAGGATCCGGTGCTGCGCGCCAAGGTCACCCCGGACTACACCATGGGCTGCAAGCGCGTGCTGATCTCCAACGACTACTACCCGGCGCTGGTGCAGCCGAACGTCGCGGTGATCACCGACGGCATCGCCGAAATCCTGCCGCACGGCGTGCGCACCGCCGATGGCCAGGAGCGCGAGGTCGACGCCATCATCTTCGGCACCGGCTTCACCCCCAGCGACCCGCTGCCGCGCGGCACGGTGTTCGGCCGCGGCGGCGTCGACCTGCTCGACACCTGGCCGATGGGCCCGGAAGCCTACAAGGGCACCATGACCGCCGGCTTCCCCAACCTGTTCTTCCTCATGGGACCGAACACCGGGCTGGGCCACAACTCCATGGTCTATATGATCGAGTCGCAGATCGCCTACGTGCTCGGCGCCCTCAAGCAGGTCGAGGACGGCCGCCTGCAGAGCCTGGAACCCAAGCGCGAGGCGCAGGATGCCTTCAACCGGAAGATCCAGGGCACCCTCGGCGGCACGGTGTGGAACGCCGGCGGCTGCATGAGCTGGTACCTGCACCCGGTCAGCGGGCGCAACTGCACGGTTTGGCCCGGTTTCACCTGGCGCTTTCGCATGCTGACGCGCCACTTCGACTCGGCGGCCTACCACTTCAGCCGCAAGGACGCCGTACACCCGGCGCAGAGCAACGCCCTCATCCTCGACGTGCAGGAGGCCACCGCATGAAATCCTTCGAAAACAAAGTAGCCGCCATCACCGGCGCCGGCTCCGGCATCGGCCGCGCCCTCGCCTACCACCTGGCCCGCCAGGGCTGCCACCTGGCGCTGTCCGACGTCAATCTCGAGGGCCTCACGGAAACCGCCGAACAGGCGCGCAAGCTTGGCGTCACCGTCAGCCAGCAGCGGGTCGACGTTGCCGACCGCGCCGCCATGCAGGCCTGGGCCGAGCAGGTGGTGGCCGAGTTCGGCCGGGTCAATGCCATCTTCAACAACGCCGGCGTGGCGCAGGGCGGCACCGTGGAAGGCAACGATTACGCCGACTACGAGTGGATCATGAACATCAACTTCTGGGGCGTGGTCAACGGCACCAAGGCCTTCCTGCCCCACCTCAAGGCGGCCGGCCAGGGCCACGTGGTCAACGTCTCCAGCGTCTTCGGCCTGTTCTCCCAGCCCGGCATGAGCGCCTACAACGCCAGCAAGTTCGCCGTACGCGGCTTCACCGAATCACTGCGCCAGGAGCTGGACATGGACGCTTGCGGCGTGTCCGCCAGCTGCGTGCACCCTGGCGGCATTCGCACCAATATCGCCAAGACCGCGCGGATGAACGACAGCCTGGCCAAGGTCACAGGGCAAGCCGCCGAGCAGGCGCGCCAGCAGTTCAACGATCAGTTGCTGCGCACCACGCCGGAACAGGCGGCCAAGGTCATAGTGGGCGGCGTGCTGGCCAACAAGCGGCGCATCCTGATCGGCGCCGACGCTCATGTGCTGGACTGGATGCAGCGCAGCATGCCGGCGCTGTACCAGCGCCTGGTGACCGTCTCGATGCGCCTGGCCGCGCGCTTCGCGCCCAAGCCCAAGGGGGCAGCCAAGGTGCGCGAGGCGACCGAGTAGAAAGCGCCACCACGGGGCCGGCCCATGCCGGTCCCGTGCGTTTTGTCGGGTAACGCCCGGCGCTGCGCCATCTGGGCTATGGTGGGGAAACCGACGCAACACTCATCCACGCGGTGCCGATTCCGGCCCCCGGCTGGAACCCTCGGGCCAGCGTCGACGCCCGGGGCGGCGCCTCGCCATGAGGATAAGCCCATGAGCACCATGACCTGCACCCACCGCGACCACATCATTCGCGCCACGGTGATGGAACACCCAGGCCTGCCCACGCCCTGGGCCGGCGGCTGCCAGATCACCGACCCCGACGGCCACACCAGCAAGCGCCAGACCCTGCCGGTGGACTATGCCTTCATGGACGACCTGAATAAGGCGCAGCGCGCCTCCATCGCCCACGGCAAATGGCTGGTGGACCAGAAGCTGGACCACGGCCGCAGCTGGCATTGACTCTGGGTGCACCGCAGCCCGTAGCCCGGATGAAATCCGCGGCAGAGCGCAAGGCTTTCCCCGGTGGCATCCGGGCTATGCATCCCGCCGCAGCGGATCGAGCAGCGGCTTGAGGCCGTTGTGGTCGATCTCCTGCATCAGCGCCAGCAGCTGGCCCAGTTCGCCCTTGGGAAAACCGGCGCGGGCGAACCAGTTGAGGTAGTGCCCGGGCAGGTCGGCGATCAGCCGATCCTTGTACTTGCCGTAGGGCATGCGGCGGGTCACCAGGAGTTTCAGCGCTTCGGGGTTCATCGGGGTCTCGCACAATGATCGGCGGTAACGCCGGCCATTGTGCCAGAGCCTCAGCGCGCGAGCGCCTCGCGCACGAAATCCAGGCGATCCTGGCCGAAGAACATCTCGCCGCCGACGAAGCAGGTCGGCGCGCCGAACACGCCGCGCTTGACCGCCTCCTCGGTGGTCGCCTTGAGCGCGTCCTTCACCTCTTGTTCGGCGATCTGCGCCTGCAGCGCCTCGGCGTCGAAGCCGGCCGCGGTCAGTACTTCGGCCACCTTCGCCGGATCGCCGAGATTCAGGCCATCCACCCAGATCGCCTGAAACAGCGCCTGCAGGCCCGCCGCCAAGCGCTCGGGCTGATACAGCTGGATGGCGACGACCAGGCGCATCAGGCTCAGGGTATTGAGCGGGAAATGCGGGTTGAAGCGCATCGCCACGCCGTAGCGCTCGGCGAAGCGCGCCAGGTCGCGCAGCATGTAGCGGCCCTTGGCCGGGATCAGCGCCGGCGAGGCGTTGCCGGTGGCCTGGAACACGCCGCCCAGCAGCATCGGCCGGTAGACCAGCGCGGCGCCGCTGTCGCGGCAGATGGCGGGCAGTTGGGTATGGGCCAGGTAGGAGGCCGGGCTGCCCAGGTCGAAGAAGAATTCCACGCTCTTGCTCATGGCGGTCACTCGCTTGTGGTTATGGGGCAATTACCAGCGCTCGATCCAGGGCCGCAGGTCCAGCTCGAAGGTCCAGGCGTCGCGCGGCTGGCTGTGCAGGTACCAGTAGCTGTCGGCGATATGCTCGGGATCGAGGATGCCGTCCTGGTCCTTCTTGGCATAGAGCTCGGGGAAGCTGTCGCGGATAAAGGCGGTGTCGATCGCGCCGTCCACCACCACATGGGCGACATGCACGTTCAGCGGCCCCAGCTCGCGCGCCATGCTCTGCGCCAGGGCGCGGATGCCGTGCTTGGCGCCGGCGAAGGCGGCGAACCCGGCGGCGCCGCGCAGACCGGCGGTGGCGCCGGTGAACAGGATGGTGCCGCGGCCGCGGGCGACCATGCGCTTGGCCACCGCCTGGCTGGTGAGGAACCCGGCGAAGCAGGCCATTTCCCAGATCTTGAAGTACTTGCGCGCGGTCTCCTCAAGGATGCTGCAGGGCACGTTGGCGCCGATGTTGAAGACCATCGCCTCGATCGGGCCGATCTCCCGTTCGATGTGCTCGACCAGTTCGGCCACCTGCTCTTCCTGGCGCGCATCGGAGGCGAAACCATGGGCCTCGCCGCCCTCGGCGCGAATCTGCTCGAGCAGCGGCTGCAACTTGTCCAGGCTGCGCCGGGTGACGCAGGCGATATAGCCTTCGCGGGCGAAACGCCGGGCGATGGCGCCGCCGGTGGCATCGCCGGCGCCGATAACCAGTGCGACTTTCTTGTTGTGTACGTCACTCATGGCCTACCTCGCCAACTAAACGATCGTTAGGTGAACGGACGTTATGCTAGGCTTCGCGCCAGGTCAAGCGACATTCCTCCGGAGCTCCCATGCGCTACTCCGCCGAACACAAGGCCGAAACCCGCGAGAAACTGCTCGCCAGCAGCGGCGCCATCGCCAAGCAGGGCGGCTTCGCCACCACCGGCGTGGACGCCCTGATGAAGGCCATCGGCCTCAGCGGCGCGGCCTTCTACAGCCATTTCGACTCCAAGGACGCGCTGTTCGCCGCGCTGCTCGAACGCGAGCTGAGCAACAGCCTGGCCCGCCTCGGCGCCGGCGATGGCGGGCGCGACAAACTCAAGCGCTGCCTGGCCGCCTACCTCAGCCTGGCCCACGTCGAGCAGCCGCAGCAGGGCTGCGCCCTGCCCGCCCTCGGCGCCGAGATCGCCCGCGCCGACCTGGCCGTACGCCAACGCGTCGAGGACTGGATAGTGCAACTGCAGCAGGCCTGGGCCGAGATCTTGGACGACCCGCAACTGGCCTGGGCCATCCTCGCCCAATGCCTCGGCGCCGTGCTGCTGGCGCGCATGCTGGCCGGCGGCGAAGCCCGCCAGCAGGTGCTGGACGCCAGCCTGAATCTGCTGCAAGGCACACTGGAGCCTGTCGGCTGAGGGCGGATACCGCTAGGCTAGAGGCTATTTCCCCGCGGCAGGATCCCCCCATGTCCCATACCCCTTCCCCCCTGGTCGGCGACAGCCCGTTGCACGCCATCGAAGTGCGCCTGCTTGGCTGCCTGATCGAAAAGCAGCTGACCACCCCGGAAAGCTATCCGCTGACCCTCAATGCCCTGCAACTGGCCTGCAACCAGAAGACCAGCCGCGAGCCGCTGATGAACCTGGAAACCGGCGAAGTCGGCCGTTACCTGCGCAGCCTGGAGGGCCGCGAGCTGGTGCGCCTGGTCATGGGCAGCCGCGCCGATCGCTGGGAGCAGCGCTGCGACAAGCAGCTGGAGCTGGTCAAGCCGCAGACCGTGCTGCTCGGCCTGCTGCTGCTGCGCGGCCCGCAGACCCTGAGCGAACTGCTGACGCGCAGCAACCGCATGCACGACTTCGACGACGTCGCCGAAGTCCAGCACCAGCTGGAGCGCCTGATCGGCCGCGGCCTGGTGGTGCTGCTGCCGCGCCAGAGCGGCCAGCGCGAGGATCGCTATATGCACCTGCTGGGCGAGCCGGCCGACCTGGAAAGCCTGCTGGCCAGCCGCCCCAGTTCGCGTAGCGAGACCTCGGCACCTAACGACGAACGCCTGGTCGAACTGGAAGCGCGCATCGCCGCCCTCGAAGAACGTCTGGCGCGCCTCGAAGGCGCGCAATAATCCCTATGGAAAAGGAGCCCACAGCGTTGACTCTCAAGACCCGTTTCAGCCTGATTCTCGCCACCGCCCTGCTCGCCGCCGGCTGCAGCACTGCCGACAAACCGCCGGCCAAGCCCGCCGACCCCAGCCAGGGCTGCACCTCCTCGGCGGTGGAACACCTGCAGGGCCAGGTGGCCACCCCCGAACTGCTCGAACAGGCCCGCCAGCAGGCCGGCGCCAGCACCGCTCGCGTGCTCACCCCCGGCAGCGTGGTGACCCTGGAATACAACGGCCAGCGCCTCAATCTCAACGTCGACGACCAGCGCGTCATCACCCGCGTATCCTGCGGCTAGCCTGGTCGAGGTGCGGGTGACGCCCGCACCTTCCTCTGGCGCAAAGATCATTGGCGCGCTAGCTTTAAGCACACTTCCCCCTCACAGGCCACCGCCATGACCACCCAAGTGCAGCCCTGCGCCGAGCTGCTGCTGGACAACCAGCTGTGCTTCGCCCTCTATTCCACCTCGCTGCTGATGACCAAGACCTACAAGCCGCTGCTGCAGGCACTGGGACTGACCTATCCGCAGTACCTGGCCATGCTGGTGCTGTGGGAGAACGACGGCATCACCGTCGGCGAGATCAGCGCACGCATGCTCACCGACCCCGGCTCGCTCACCCCCCTGCTCAAGCGCCTGGAAAGCGAGGGCCTGCTGCAGCGGGTACGCAGCAGCCAGGACGAACGCGTGGTGCAGCTCTACCTCACCGACCGGGGCCGCGCCCTGCACGAGCAGGCCAAGGCGCTGCCGGCCTGCATCCTCAAGGCCTCCGGCCTGAGCCTGGAGAAGCTCGCCTCGCTCAAAGCGGATCTGGTGGAACTGCGCAGTCACCTGCAGCAATCGCTCTAAACCAGGCGCTCATGCCGCCCATCGCACCCGGTAGCGATTGAGCGGCCGCCACCTCAAGGTCCATCCGAGGTCCGCACGCCACCCCGCCCGAGCACTTCCATCGGCTCTATCCTCCGTCACGCCTGCTTATGCTCTGAAGTTCCAGGGTTATAGCGAAATACTCAAAAAATTATCTTGCGCGCAAAATATATGCGGACTACAGTTCGCTCCATGGAAATGACTTGCGCACAAAACATTAGCGCGAAACATTCCACGGAGACTTCACAGTCGTCTCCACCCGCTACCCACCGAAGCCCTGGAGAAACCGATGAAAACCCTGATCGCACTGACCGCCACGCTGATTCTTTCCGCCCCGGTTCTGGCCGACAATGGTCAAGCCAGCCAGAACGGCAAGGGCCTGTACCCCGAATGGCTGATCAGCCACGAAGGCTAATCGACGAATACCTACGCACCCCAATCGCATCTCAAGAGGAATACCGCCATGACCATCGAAAACGTTCTCTACCGTGCTACCGCTGAAGCCTTCGGCGGCCGTGAAGGCCGCGCCGTCTCCTCCGACGGCGTACTGGACATCGCCCTGACCACGCCGAAGGAACTCGGCGGCGCCGGCGGCAACGGCACCAACCCGGAACAACTGTTCGCCGCCGGCTATTCGGCCTGCTTCCTCGGCGCCCTGAAGTTCGTCGCCGCCCGCGACAAGCTGAGCATCCCGGCCGACTCCTTTATCGAAGGCACCGTGGGCATCGGCCCGATCCCCACCGGCTTCGGCATCGAGGTGGAGCTGCGCATCAGCCTGCCGGGCCTGGACCGCGAAGCGGCGCAGACCCTGGTGGACCGCGCGCACATCGTCTGCCCCTACTCCAATGCCACCCGCGGCAACATCGACGTCACCTTGACCATCGTCTGACACACTGGGGCGAACGCTGACGGCCTGGCCGTCAGCGGGCCCAAGAGGAAACACCGCAGCCACCCCGTATCGCTGCGGCTTACCGCTGAATATCGCCATGCCGATTGCCATCGGCGTACCCCCCAGCCCCTGGTGCGATGTGGTCACCGCGAAGATGACCGCTCGCAGCGGCACCGGCCCACGAGCAGCTGTCCAGCGCCTGCTGCAACCAGAACCGCCCTTGTGGATCCGTCCGCCATCCCGGTGGACACCAAGGTGATCCAGGTGAACGCTCGACGACCCACCGAGGCGGCCCAAGCGGCATTGCCCATCCCAAAGCGCGTCCTGAAGAACGCCGCCATCCTCACTCCGTCAGACTGAAAGGCAAGCCAGCGGACGGCCGGGCAGATATTCATCGGCCCGGGCAAGGCGGCCGGCCGCCCGGGATCCCTACTCTTCACTACGAGTCAATCGCGCACAGCGATAAACGCGAGAAGTAGTGATGAACCTATATCAGCCTGACCCCGTTACCCAGCACAGCGGCCATATCGGCGCTCGTCAGACCCGTGTCGAGGATGCTGCATTGCTGCGTGGCCTGGGCTGCTATGCCGACGATGCGGCCACCGCGCCCGGTACCCTGCACGCGGCCATCGTCCGTTCACCCCATCCCCACGCGCGCATCACCGCCGTGGACTTCTCCAAAGCGCTGCTGATGAAAGGCGTGCACGGCGTACTCATCGGTGAGGACGTCAAGCGGTGGGCCCTGCCATTCCCGGTCGGCGTGCGTCAGCCGATGGAGCACTGGTGCATCGCCGTGGACAAGGTGCGCTACGTCGGCGAGCCGGTGGCGGTCGTGATCGCCGAGAGCCGTTACCTGGCCGAAGACGCCCTGGAAGGCGTACGTGTCGACTATGAGCCGCTGCCGCCGATCATCGACCCGGAAGCTGCCACCACCGAACAGGCGCCGGTGCTGCATGAGGCAGTCGGCAGCAACGTGGTCAACGAGCGGCATTTCCGCTACGGCGAACCGGAACAGGCCTTCGCGCAGGCGCCGCACCGGGTAGCGCTGAAGGTGCGCTTTCCGCGCAGCTCCTGCACCCCCATCGAATGCTACGTGGTGCTTGCCCAGTACGAACGCGCCACCGGCATCTACGATGTGCTGGCCAACTTCCAGGGCCCCTATGCGCTGCACACGGTGATGGCCCGCGCGCTCAACGTGCCGAGCAACCGCCTGCGTCTGCGCACGCCGAAAGACTCCGGCGGCAGCTTCGGGATCAAACAGGGCGTGTTCCCCTACGTGGTGATGATGGGGCTGGCGGCACGCAAGGTCGGAGCCCCGGTGAAATGGGTCGAAGACCGCCTCGAGCATCTGCAGGGCGCGTCCTCCGCGACCAATCGGGTCACCGAGATCGAGGCGGCGGTGCAGGCCGACGGTCGCATCACCGCCCTGCGTTATGACCAGATCGACGACTGCGGCGCCTACCTGCGCGCACCGGAACCGGCCACCTTCTATCGCATGCACGGCAACCTCACGGGTGCCTATGCGATTCGCAACCTGCTGGTGCGCAACCGCGTGGTGCTGACCAACAAGACCCCCACCGGCCTCAACCGGGGCTTCGGCGGCCCGCAGGTGTACTTCGCCCTGGAGCGTCTGCTGCAGCATATCGCCGTGCAGCTGGATCTCGATCCGCTGGAGGTGATCCGCCGCAACCTGGTACCGGCCGACGCCTTCCCCTACCGGGCCGCGGCCGGCGCCCTGCTGGATTCCGGCAATTACCAGGCCGGCATCGATTTGGCGGTCAGGGACGGCGGTCTCGACGAACTGTTGCGCCGCCGCGAGCAGGCGCGCGGCGAAGGTCGGCTGTACGGCATCGGCTATGCCGCGGTGATCGAGCCGTCGATCTCCAACATGGGCTACATCACCGCCGCGATGACGCCCGAGGAACGGCGCAAGGCCGGGCCGAAGAACGGTGCGGTGAGCACGGCGACCATCAACGTCGGCCCGCTCGGTGACGTCAGCGTGCACGTCTCCTCGACGCCCCAGGGCCAGGGGCACCAGACCGCGGTGGCGCAGATAGTCGCCGATGTGCTCGGTGTGGCGCTGGAATCGATAGTGGTCAACGTCGAACTGGACACTCAGAAGGATGCCTGGTCGATCGCCTCGGGCAACTATTCCAGCCGCTTCGCCGGCGCGGTGGCCGGGGTGGTCTACCAGGCCGCGCTGAAGGTGCGCGATCGCCTCGCCGCGATCGCCGCCGCGCAACTGCAAGCCAAGGCGGCAGACATCCGCTTCGGAGGCGGCAAGATCTTCGTCGCCGACGGCGGTCCTTCCGCCCCCTTTCACCGCATCGCCGGCGCCACCCACTGGACGCCCGGCCTGCTCCCGCAAGGCGAACCGGGCGGCCTGCGCGAGACCGCATTCTGGAGCCCGCCGCAGCTCATGGCGCCGGACGACGACGATCTCATCAACAGCTCGCTGTGCTACGGCTTCGTCTTCGACATCTGTGGCCTGGAGATCGACCGCGTCACCGGCGCGATTCATATCGACCGCTACGTGACCTGCCACGATGCCGGCCGCCTGCTCAATCCCGCGCTGGTCGACGGGCAGATCCGCGGCGGCTTTACCCAGGGGCTTGGCGCGGCGCTGATGGAGGAGTTCGCCTATGGCGAGGACGGCAGCTTCCTCTCCGGAACCTTCGCCGACTACCTGGTGCCCACTGCCCCGGAAGTGCTCGAGCCGGTGATCCTGCATCTGGAAACACCCTCGCCGTTCACCCCCCTGGGGGCCAAGGGCGTCGGCGAGGGCAACAACATGAGCACGCCGGTATGCATCGCCAACGCCGTGGCCGATGCCCTCGGCCGCGCCGACATCCGCCTGCCGCTGACTCCCTCGAAGGTGCGCACGCTGATCGGCATCGACGAGCCGCCGCGGCCGGCCGGCATGCAGCAGGACGACGGTTTCGCCGCAGAGCCGGCCGCTGGTTCGGCCCTGCGCGCCAACGATGCGGTGGTGATCCCGGCGCCGCCACAGCAGGTGTTCGACACCCTGCTCGACCCGGCCACCCTGGCGGCGATCATCCCCGGCTGCCATGCCCTCGAACTGCAGGGCGAGAATCGCTACCGCGCGGACGTCACCGTCGGCGTCGGCATGATCCGCGCGCGCTTCGAGGCCAAGGTCGCCCTGAGCGAGCTGGACCCACCGCATTCGTTGCGCCTGTCCGGATCCGGCACCAGCTCCATGGGCTCGGCCGAGGGCCACGCCAGGGTGCGTTTCGTCGCCTTGGAGAACGGTCACACGCGCCTGGAATACCAATACCAGGTCGCCGTCAGCGGCAAGGTCGCCGCAGTCGGCAGCCGCATGATGCAAGGGGCCTCGAAAGTGATCATCGGACAGATTTTCACCCGCCTGTCGCAGCGGGTCAGTGGCCAGGCGATCGCCGCGGGCTGGTGGCCCCGCCTGCGTGCGCTGTTGGCCCGGCTGCTCGGCAAGGGAGGTGCGCAATGAAACCGGCTGCCTTCGATTACGTCCGCGCCGAAAGCCGCCGCCAGGTGCTCGAGCTGCTCGCCGAGTATGGCGCGGATGCGCGCATCATTGCCGGCGGGCAGTCGCTGATGGCGGTGCTGAACATGCGCCTGGCCCAGCCCAAGCTGCTGATCGACATCAACCAGGTCGCCGACCTGGACTACATCGAGCTGCGCAAGGACTGCCTGGCGGTTGGCGCGGCGGTGCGCCAGGCGCAACTGCTGGCGCGGCCGACGCTGGTCGACGAGGTGCCGCTGCTGGCCCTGGCGATGCCCTGGATCGGCCATTTCCAGACCCGCAACCGCGGCACCGTGTGCGGTTCGGTGGCCCACGCCGACCCCAGCGCCGAGCTGCCGCTGTGCCTGGTGACCTTGGGCGGCGAGATCGTCCTGGAGTCGAAGAAAGGCAGGCGCGTGGTCAAGGCCGCCGAGTTCTTCCAGGGCATTCTCACCACCGACAAACGCGCCGACGAACTGCTCGTCGAGGTGCGCTTCCCGCTCAAACGCGAGGGCATCGACTACCGCTTCCGGGAAATCGCCATGCGCCACGGCGACTTCGCCATCGTCTCGCTGGCCGCCTGTGTCGGCACCGACGAGGTGCGTCTGGGCGTCGGCGGGGTCGCCGATCGCCCGGTAATGCGCAGCCTGCCGCGCGGCCCGGCGCTGGCCGACGCGCTCAACGAAACCGCCTGGTCGCTCGACGCCCAGGACGATGTGCACGCCAGCGCGGCCTACCGCCGGCAACTGATTCGCGAGCTGGGTCACCGGCTCATCGAAGGAGTCTGAATATGCGCGCAACCGCCGAACAACGTTTTCCCGTCCGTCTCGAGCTCAATGGCCGCTCGCGCGAAGGCCTGGCCGAGCCGCGTACCCAGCTGTGCGATTTCCTGCGCCACGACCTCGGTGCCACCGGCGTTCATGTCGGCTGCGAGCACGGCGTCTGCGGCGCCTGCACGGTGCTGGTGGACGGCGTCGCCGTGCGCTCCTGCCTGATGCTCGCCGTGCAGGCCCACGAACGGCGCATCGAGACAGTCGAAGCGCTGGCCGACGACGACACGCTGAGCGACCTGCAACAGGCGTTCCGCCGTCATCACGCCCTGCAGTGCGGTTTCTGCACTGCGGGCATCCTCATGTCCTGCGTGGATTTCCTCGAGCGGCAGCCCGACCCGAGCGAGGCCGAAGTGCGCGACATGCTTTCCGGGCACCTGTGCCGCTGCACTGGTTACACCGGCATCGTCCAGGCGGTGCTGGAAGTGGCTGCCCAACGCCAAACGAACGAAGAGGTAAAACAATAATGTTCGATCTCGGACGCAGCTTCCTCGCTGCCGTGGAACGCCGCCCGCTGGCCACTGCGGTCAGCGACGGCACAGTGAAAAAAACCTACGAACAGTGGTTAGCCGATATCCAGTGTGCCGCCCACGGCCTCGCGTCACTCGGACTGGGCAGAGGTGATCGCCTGCTGGTGGCCATGCAGAACCGCTGGCAGATGGCGACCCTGCACTGGGCCTGCCAGTTCGCCGGCATCGTCATGACCCCGCTGAACTGGCGCTCGACTGCCGAGGAGTTGGCCTACTGCATCGAGGATGCGCAGGTCCGCGCATTGGCCTACGACGACGCCACCGTGGCTGCGGTCGCTGCCTGCGCGGCGGCGAACGGTCTGCCGCGGATCGCCGCGGGTGAGCGCGCCGCGGACGCCGACCTGAGCTTCGCCGAACTCTGCGCAGAGGCGCCAACGACGACCATCCTGCGCGCCACGCCCGAGGATTTCTCCCTGCTGCTCTATACCTCCGGCACCACCAGCAAGCCCAAGGGCGTGCCGCGCCGGCATAGCGCGGAACGCGCCGCGGCGGTCGCCCATGTGGCGCAGAACCTCTATCGCCACGGTGAATGCACCCTCGGCGTGATGCCGCTGTACCACACCATGGGCGTGCGCTCGCTGCTGGCCATGGCGCTGATCGACGGGCATTTCGTCTGCGTGCCGAAGTTCGACGTCGAGGCCACCCTGGAGGCCATCGAGCGGGAACAGGTCAGCAACCTGTACCTGGTGCCGACCCTCTATCACATGCTCATCGAGCACCCGGCCTTCACCCGCGAACGGGTCGCCAGCGTGGAGAAAATCGGCTTCGCCGGCGCGCCCATGAGCGACGGGCTGATGCGCCGTGTCGAGCAGGCGTTCCAGCCGCAGTTGTTCGTCAACCACTACGGCAGCTCGGAGATCTATACCTTCACCATCGACCAGCAGGCCAGCCGCAAGCCTGGCTCCTCGGGGCGCAGCGCGCTGAACCAGCGGGTGCGGGTGGTGCCGATCGACGCCGAATCGGCACAGGTGCAAAGCAAGCCCATGGAAGAAGGCCAGATCGTCGCCGACCTGGCCAGCGACGAGGCGTTCGAAGGCTACCTGAACCGCCCCGAAGCCACGGCCAAGGCGCTGCGCGACGGCTGGTACTTCACCGGCGACACCGGCTATTTCGATGAGGACGGCGACCTGTTTGTCACCGGGCGGGTGGACGACCTGATCATCACCGGCGGCGAGAACGTCAGCCCGGTGGAGATCGAGAACGTGCTCTCACTGCACCCCGCCGTCGAGGAAGTGGTGGTGGTCGGTCTGCCGGACGAGCAGTGGGGCAAGATCATCGCCGCCTTCATCAAGCGGCGTGCCGAGGTCAGCGAAAGCGAACTGGATGCCCACTGCATCAGTTCCGGCCTGGCCAAGTTCAAGCGGCCGCGGCGTTACCAGTTCATCGACGAAATTCCCAAATCCCCCGTTGGCAAGGTGCTGCGCCGCGTCTTGCTGGCCCAGCACCAGGAACAGGCCCAAAAAGGCTGACTGCTCACTATCCCGAGGACATCCATCATGCAACTGCAAGCCATCCAGCAATTTCTCGAAACCCCGTTCGACGGCTTCCAGGTCGAGGTCGATGCGGCCCGTGAGCGCGCCGACATCATCCTCAACCGCCCGCCGCTGAACGTCATTTCCATGGCCCAGCGCGACCAGTTGCGCCAGGTCTTCGAAGCGCTTGACGCACATCCGCAGGTGCGCGTCATCGTGCTGCGCGCGGTGGGCGAGCACTTCTCCAGCGGCGGCGACATCAAGGGCTTCCTCGAGGCCTCGCCGGAGCACGTCTCCAAGCTGGCCTGGAACGTCGCCGCGCCGGTGCGCTGCGAGAAGCCGGTGATCGCCGCCAACCGTGGCTATACCTTCGGCGTCGGTTTCGAGCTGTCGCTGGCCTGCGATTTCCGCATCGCCTCGGAGACCACTCGCTATGCATTGCCCGAGCAGAATCTCGGGCAGATCCCCGGCTCCGGCGGTTCGGCGCGCCTGCAGAAGATCATCGGCGTGGCCCGCACCAAGCACATGGTCATGCGCGCCAAGCGCATCAGCGGCGAACAGGCCTATGACTGGGGCATCGCCACCGAGTGCGTCGCGGACGCCGAGCTGGACAGCACGGTAGACGCGCTGGTCGAAGAACTGCGGCGCTTCTCGCCGCTGGCCCAGCGCACGGCCAAGCGCTTGATCAACGACAACGAAGACGCGCCGCTGAGCGTGGCCATCGAGATGGAAGGCCATTGCTACAGCCGCCTGCGCAGCTCGCATGACTTCAAGGAAGGCGTCGAGGCGTTCCACAGCAAGCGCCCGGCGGTATTCCGCGGCGAGTGATCTTCCCGCCGGGGCTTGCCTGCGGCAGGCCCCGGCAGACAACGGCCATACCGCAGTACAACAACAATCGCGGAGAACGGGTCATGCCTGGCAATAAAGCGAACACGGTTTTTGCATCACCCTCCGACGTCTCAGCAGGTTATTCACTGCGAGAGGCATTCACCCTCAAGTCGGTCAGCGCCGGGGTCGTAGCCGCGCTGTTCGGCTGTTCCGGGCCGGCGCTGATCGTCATCAGCGCCGCCGAAGCCGGCCATTTGAGCAATGGCCAGACGGTTGCCTGGCTATTCGCCATCTACGTGCTCGGCGGACTGATCAGCATCGGCATGGCGCTGCGCTACCGCCAGCCGATCTGCGGCGCTTACTCGATTCCTGGCGCGGCGATCATGATCGCGGCACTCGGCGGTCTGGATTTTCGCCAGGCGGTCGGCGCCTTCATCATGAGCGGTGCGCTGGTCCTGCTGCTCGGCTTGAGCGGGCTGATCGGCAAGTTGATGCGCTGGCTGCCGATGCCCATCGTCATGGCGATGATCGCCGGGGCGATGATCCGCTTCGGCGTCGGCGCGGTAGAGGCGGTCGGCAGCGTACCGCTGATGGCCGGTCTGGCGGCGCTGACCTTCTTCCTGGTCATGCGCTTCGTCAAGGCGGTGCCGCCGGTGCTGGCTGCCGGGGTGGTGGGCTTCGCCGCGGCCTTGGCCCTGGGCCTGCTGAAACCGGCGGATGTGGATATCGCCTTCGTCATGCCGACGTTCACCACGCCCATGTTCACCCTGGCGACCTTCTTCGCCATATCGGTGCCGCTGGCGGCGCTGGTGATCGGTGCCGAGAATGCCCAGGCCACCGGCGTGCTGATGGTCGAGGGCTACAAGCCGCCGGTCAATGAGATGACCGTGGTGAGCGGCGTGGGCGGCATGCTGGCCGGGCTGTTGGGCGGGCACAACGCCAATATCGCCGGGCCGATGACGGCGATCTGCAGTTCCGAGCAGGCCGGCGACGATCCGCGTCAACGCTACGGGGCGACCCTGGTCAATGGCGTGCTGTTCGCCCTGTTCGGCGTATTCGCCGGTGTCGCCGTGCCCTTCATCCTCGCCTTGCCGCGTGAGTTGATCCTGGTGGTCGCCGGCCTGGCGATGATCGGCGTGTTGCTCAGCTCGTTGCAGCAGGCCTTCCACAAAGAAACCGGCTGCCAGATCGGTGCATTCGTCGCCCTGGTGGTGGCCATGAGCAAGTTCAGCCTGTTCGGTATCAGCGCGCCGTTCTGGGCGCTGGTGATCGGCGTGGCGGTGTCCTGGGTGCTCGGCGAGTTGCGCCGTGAGCGGACCGCCTAGAGTGGCCTGGCCCTCGCCCAGTAACGACACAGCGCGCACGTCTTAAACGCTGTACCCCTCAAGAGTTCCCACTGCCACACATGGACCTGCACGAGGCCCGTGGGAGCTCTTTTGCCTAAAAATCGAATAAGAAAGAGAGCGTATAACTATGACCTTTACCTTAACTCGCCTATGCAAAGCCACCCGTTGCCTGGTCTACACCGGTTTGCTGCTGGGGTTGCCGTTCCAGGCTTTGGCGGCCGACAGCGATTTTTTCAAGGACGCCACGGCAACCCTGCAAGCACGCAATTACTACTTCAGTCGCGACTTCTCCGACATAGTCGGGCCGAACCAGCAGTCCAAGGCCGAGGAGTGGGCGCAGGGCTTTATCCTCAACTTCAAGTCCGGCTACACCCCGGGCACCGTCGGTTTCGGCGTGGATGCCATCGGCCTGCTCGGCCTCAAGCTCGACAGCAGCCCGGATCGGGTGAACACCGGCCTGTTGCCGACCCGCGAGAGCGGCAAGGCGGCCGATGATTACAGCCGCCTGGGCGCCGCCTTGAAGGTCAAGCTGTCGGCGACCGAGCTGAAGGTCGGCGAGCTGCAGCCCAACCTGCCGGTGCTGGCCTTCAGCGACATACGCCTGCTGCCGCCGAGCTACCAGGGTGTCAGCGTCGTCTCCAACGAGCTGGCCGGGCTGACCCTGCAGGCCGGCCACCTCAACTCCACCAGCCTGCGCAACGAGGCCGGCGACGACCAGATGCTGGCCACCCTCGGCCACCTGCCGCAGCGCGCCGCCCGCAGCGACGCCTTCAACTATGCCGGCGCTGACTACGCCTTCAACGCCAGCCGCACCACCGCCAGCGCCTGGTACGGCGAGTTGGAGGATATCTACAACCAGCGCTTCATCGGCCTCAAGCACAGCGAGCCGCTGGGCGCCTGGACCCTGGGTGCCAACCTCGGTTTCTACGACGCCAGTGAGGACGGCGACCGCTTGCTCGGCGACATCGACAACCAGGCGCTGTTCTCCCTGCTGTCGGCCAAGCACGGCGGCCATACCTTCTATCTCGGCTATCAGGCGATGTTCGGCGACAGCGCCTTTCCTCGGGTATTCGCCAACATCGCGCCGCTGGGCAACGAGGTGCCGACCTTCGAGTTCGCCTCGGCCGACGAGCGCTCCTGGCAGCTGCGCTACGACTACGACTTCGCCGCCATGGGCGTGCCGGGCCTGGTGGCCGGGGTGCGCTACATCCGCGGCGACAACGTCGATGCCCAGGCCACCAACCGCGGCGGTGCGCGCTACGAGGGCAAGGACTGGGAGCGTGACCTGGACATCGGCTACGTGGTGCAGAGCGGCGCGCTCAAGGGCCTCGGCGTGCGCGTGCGCAACGTCACCGCGCGCTCCAACTACCGCAGCGACATCGACGAGAACCGGCTGATCCTCAGCTACAGCCTGACTTTGTTTTGAGCCCTTCCCGGTATCCCGGGTGATGGCTTGGCCCGCTCTCGCGGGCCTTTTTTATTCGCCCATCAGCCCTTATTTAGACGAAAAGGCAAATCGGCAGACGTAAAGACCAATATTCCATCGGGTTGGCAAGGCGTGCGCCATTGCGTGCCGTAACCTGACCATCCGGCGGACGGCTGATAAAACGCTGCAACGACAAAACGCAGGCGTCACCGGGGATTTCCCGCCCCCGTGCATGTCTGGACAGGGGCGAAACGGGCAACTTCGCGTCTGCTGCCTCCCCTGTTAAGGCACGGGTGATAGCGGCTCTACGAGGTACTGGAAGCATGCGCCATCTCGATCTACAGGTTGTCAGCCAGGCGCTCGACTGGGCCCTTGCCGGTCGTGCGCTGTGGTTCTGTACGGTTCTCTCGACCTATGGCTCGGCGCCGCGTGCGCCGGGGGCGATGCTGGTGGCCAGCGGTGCCGGCGAGCATGTCGGTTCACTCTCCGGCGGCTGTGTCGAGGAGGAATTCCTCGCCAGCCTGGCGCGTGGCGAGCTGCGCGAGCCGGCGCAGATTGTCCGCTACGGCGACAGCGCCGAGGAGAGTCGGCGCCTGCGCTTGCCCTGCGGTGGGGTGCTGGTGGTGCTGGTGGAACACCGCGCGCCCAGCGGCGAGTGGATCGAGCACCTGCAAGCCCTGCAGGCGGCGTTGCTCGGTCAGCATCGCCTGGTGCGTCATGTCGACCTTGGCAGTGGTGCGCTGCGCCTGGATCCGGACGCCGTTCAGGGTAGCGAACGGGTGCACATCGTCGATGAAACGGTGCGCATTCATGTCGGCCCGGTGCTGCGCCTGATTCTCGCCGGGCTCTCCCCGGTGGCCGAAGCCTGCGCCGCTTTTGCCCGCGCCATCGGCTGCGAGGTGATCGCCTGCGACCCCCGTGAGGAGGTCGAGCACATCGTGCTCGACGGCGTGCAGATGCAGCGCGTGCTGCCCTCGCTGTTTATCGCTGCTGGCGGCTGCCACGCCGCCACCGCAGTGGTGGCGTTGACCCACGATCCGCGTATCGACGACCTGGCCCTGATGGAGGCGGTGCGCACCCCGGCGTTCTACATTGGCGCCATGGGCTCGCAGGCCACCTCGGCCAAGCGCGCCGAACGGCTCAAGCGCGTTGGCGGCCTGTCCGACGAGCAGATCGCGCGCCTGCACATGCCCATTGGTCTGGATCTGGGCAGCAAGGCGCCGGCGGAAATAGCCCTGGCGGTCATGGCCGATGTCCTGCGCGTATACCATGGCAAGGCGCGTCATGCCTTGTGAGCAGGTCGCGGCCCTGGTGCTGGCGGTATTGCGCGGCGATATGCCCCGGATCGGCTCTACGACTCATGGATACTTGTGCGCCAAGGCGAATCGATCAAATATTGCGCAGCCGCGCTATCGAGGCTACTCAGGACATCCGGTGTGGTTTGGCCAAGATTTCTGGCCAGCGCTGCCGGGACTCGATGGCGATAGCGGTGCCCCTGAACTCCTCCGTGAGCACGCGGCGCCCGCCGTGGAGGGTCCAGGTATCCACCTGGATATCGATACGCCTGCCGACCTTCGGCTAACCGCCCCGAGGGAAATCTTCCAAGACGGCGCAGAGAGAACCAAGCGCTGCGGACAACGCTCATCCAGCGGATGAGGGAGAACAGCTTATGTCGGACGCTCAACGCGTATTTCATGGCAATTTCGGCCGCGTTGCCTTGTTGAACATGAACAAACCCTTGGTCATGCATACCCATTCGGAATGCCATGTGCTGGTGAAAGTGGCGGGAGACGACACCTTCTTCAACGTCCGCGGCCGTCAGGTGCCGCTGACCGACCGCAATGCGGTCCTGGTCAACGCCTGGGAACCGCATTATTTCGATTATCAGGCAGGTGCCGGCAATACCTTGATTCTGGCTCTGTACATCGAGCCGGCCTGGCTGGCCACCGCGCAACAGTCGCTCGCCTTGAGCAGTCGGCCAGACTTTTTTGCGCAATCCTCCATGGAACTGAGCACGCAAAACCGCAATCTGGCGGATCGCTTGATTGCTGAAATGCACAGCCCTGGCCTGGTTCCACAGGAGCGTATCGAGTTTTACCTGTTCGACTTCCTCATCCAGCTGATCGAAGACTCCTCGCAGTGGCGGCACCTCTGTCGGATGGGCGTTCGTACCGTCAATGACTACCGCGACGCGCGGGTGCGCAAAGGTACCGACTATTTGCTCAATCACCTGGATGACCCGGCGCCAATCGACAATGCGGCCAAAAGCTGTGGTCTGTCGCGCGCGCACTTCTATTCCCTGTTTCGCAAGGACACCGGCATGACCCCCAACCTGCTGCTCAATGCGGCGAGGATGCGGCGTGCCTTTTCCTGGCTCGACAGCGAACGCAGTGGCACCCTGGGCTTGCTTTCCGAATCCTTGGGGTTCTCCGAGCAGGGGCATTTCACGCGCTTCTTCAAGCACCATATCGGCGCCTCGCCGAGCCAGTACCAGCGGGTGGTGGACAGTTACCCGCATTCCTGAGCCATGGATCCTTGGCGGTTGCCGGAGCCCAGTGCACAGGGTTCTTGCATTGAAGCGAGTGGCTGCTGCCGGTCGTGGCCGGCCAGCGTTGACCCGGGGTTACGGCGGTGCGCACCGCGCTGGATCGGGTCGCCCGAGCGCCGAAGAGCAGCCTCGAGCCAGCGGCTGAAAAAACTAACCCCGCCACCGTTACCGGTGGCGGGGTTTGGTTTTGCTCATCGTTCTTCGCGGCTGCTCACACAGAGCTACGAACCTGTTCCCAGGTCAGGTCCAGGCACTTGCGTGCTTTTTCCACCAGCTCGTCGATCTCCGCACGGCTGATCACCAGCGGCGGTGCGATGATCATGGTGTCGCCCACGGCGCGCATGATCAGACCATTAGTAAAGCAGTGTCCGCGGCAGACCATGCCCACGCCCACCTCGCCGGAGAAGCGCGTGCGCGTCGCCTTGTCCCGCACCAGCTCGATGGCGCCGAGCATGCCGACGCCGCGCACCTCGCCCACCAGCGGATGCTCGGCCAGCTCGCGCAGGCGCTGCTGCAAATAAGGCGCCGTTTCCGTCCTGACCCGCTCGACTATGCCTTCTTCCTTGAGCAGGCGCAGGTTGGCCAGGCCCACCGCCGCCGCCACCGGGTGACCGGAGTAGGTGAAGCCGTGGTTGAAGTCGCCGTGCGCCTCGATCGCCGCGAACACCTGGTCGCTGACGATCAGCCCGCCCATGGGCACGTAGCCCGAGGTCAGGCCCTTGGCGATGGTCATCAGATCGGGCTTGAGGCCGTAGTAGTCGCTGCCGAACCACTGACCGGTACGGCCGAAGCCGCAGATCACCTCGTCGGCGACGAACAAAATGTCGTACTTGGCCAGGATTTCCTTGATCCGCGGCCAGTAGCTCTCGGGCGGGATGATCACGCCGCCGGCGCCCTGGATCGGCTCGGCGATAAAGGCCGCGACATTCTCCACGCCCAGCTCGAGAATCTTCGCCTCCAGCTGGTCGGCGGCCCACAGGCCGAACTCGTCCGGGCTCTTGTCGCCACCCTCGCCGAACCAGTAAGGCTGCGGGATATGGGCGATGCCGGGGATCGGCAGGTCGCCCTGCTCGTGCATGCCCTTCATCCCGCCGAGGCTGGCGCCGGCCACGGTGGAGCCGTGGTAGCCGTTCTCGCGGGCGATGATGATCTTCTTGGCCGGCTTGCCCTGGCACGCCCAGTAGTGGCGCACCAGGCGCAGCATGGTGTCGTTGCCTTCCGAGCCGGAACCGGTGAAGAACACGTGGTTCATGCCTTCGGGGGCCAGTTCGGCGATGGCCTGGGCCAGCTCCAGCACCGGCGGGTGGGCGGTCTGGAAGAAGGTGTTGTAGAACGGCAGCTGGCGCATCTGCGTCGCCGCGGCCTCGACCAGCTCCTCGCGACCGTAGCCGACGGCCACGCACCAGAGCCCGGCCATGCCGTCGAGGATCTTGTGACCCTCGCTGTCCCACAGGTACACGCCCTTGGCCTCGGTGATGATGCGCGGGCCCTTCTCGGCCAGCTGTTTGTAGTCGCTGAACGGCGCCAGGTGATGGGCGCGGCTCATGGCCTGCCACTGGGCGGTTTTCGGGTTGTGCATGGCGCCTCCTTACAGATACCAGCGATATTCGCGCGGGTTGATGTCGTGCATAAAGGCCAGGTGATCCTGGCGTTTGTTCTCGCAATAGACCATGACGAACTCGCTGCCGAGGCCGGCGGCGACCCGCTCGCTGGCCTGCATGCGGCGCACCGCTTCGAGCATGTCCTTGGGAAAGTCCACGCCGCTGGCGCGGTCGTCGTTGAGCGGGGCGATGGGCTCGGCCTGCGCGTCCAGGCCCTGCTCGATGCTGGTCAGGAGCGCCGCCAGCACCAGATAGGGGTTGGCATCGGCGCCGGGCAGACGGAACTCCAGGCGCAGGTTGCGCGCATCCGACTCGGGGATGCGCACGCAGGCGTCGCGATCCTCGAAGCCCCAGCTGGCGCGGCTGGCCGAATTGACCATGGCGCCGAAGCGGCGGTAGCTGTTGTGGTTCGGCGCGTAGATCGGCATCAGCTGCGGCAGCAGCTGCAAGCAGCCGGCCACGGCATGGCGCAACGGGCGCTGCGCGTCGCGCGCCAGCAGGTTGTCGCCGGCCTCGTCGTACAGGCTGACGTGCACGTGCATGCCGCTGCCCGGATGCTGCAGGTAGGGCTTGGCCATGAAACTGGCGCGATGGCCGTATTTCAGCGCCACGCCGCGGGTCAGCCGGCAGAACAGCGCCGACCAGTCGGCGGCCTGCAGCGGGTCGGCGTTGTGGCCGAAGTTGATCTCGAACTGCCCCGGGCCCAGCTCGGCGGTGATCACCGTGGCGTCGATGCCCTGCAGGCGCGCGGTCTCGGTGATGTCGCCGAGCACGCCTGCGAAACGCGAGAGTCGCTCGATATGCATGTTCGGCTGATCGTCGGCATCGCCGCTCAGGTCGTCGCGGGGGAACTGCGGCAGGCCATCCTTGAGCGCCTTGTCGAACAGGTAGAACTCCAGCTCGAAGGCCACCACCGGGCGAATGCCGCGTGCGGCCAGACGCTGCACCACCCGCGCCAGCACCTCGCGCGGTTCGAACTCGATGGGCGCTTCGGTGCCGTCGGAGCTGATCAGCATCTGCCCCAGCGGCTGGCGCTCCCAGTTCACCGGCTTGAGCGTGCCGGGGATCAACCGCCGCGGCGCGTCCGGGTCGCCGTCGTGGAAGCAGTAGTCGCCAATCTCGTAGAGCCCGCCCTGGGCGCCGAGCAGCACGCAGTTCTGCGGCAGCTTGAGGGCGCTGCCGGCGGCGACCTTCTCCAGCATCTCGATGGGGTAGCGCTTGCCGTAGAAATGCCCGGGGATGTCCAGGCAGATCAGGTCGACGAAGCGCACCTCGGGGTGGGCCTGGCGGAACTGGCGAACTTCATCGAGCAGTGCATCGGTAGTCATTGTTGTTGTGTCCACGTCGCAGAATCAGGTGTAAATCCACAGCACCCGCGTCGGGGTGTCGCCCAGGTTGGCGTAGCGCAGGCGCGCATAGCTCGGCACCTGGAAGGCGTCGCCGGCATGCAGGGTGGCGCCACTTTCGTCCTCGCCCAGCCACAGCGTCAGCTGGCCTTCGAGCACGTAACCGCCCTGCTCCGAGCGGTCGCTCATCTGCCGCTCGCCGCTGCTGGCGCCGGGTTCGAGCAGGCTTTCGAGCAGGGTGAAGGCGCCCTGCAGGGTCGGCGAGGCCATGATGTCGGTGATGCCGCCGGCGAAATACAGGGTGCGCCGCTCGTCCGGGCGGGTCACCCAGTCCAGCGCCTTGGGCCTGGGCAGGTTGTAGAAATAGGTGGTGGGCACGTCGAGCGCCTCGCTGATGGCGGTCAGGTCCGCCACGGTCGGCCGCGACAGGCCGCGCTCGACCTGGGAGAGGAAGCCCACCGAACGGCCGATACGTTCGGCCAGCTCGTTCAGGGTGACCTTCTTGTGCTTGCGCAGGTCGTGGATGAGGATGGCCAGGGCGGCCATTTCTTCGTGCTTGTCCATCGCCGCCTCGTAATCAGAAATAGTCACGCAGTCGATACCAGGCCTTGCCGATGGCCTCCAGCGGCGCGGCCAGGCGCTCGCCGAAGGGAAACGCCGGATTGCGCAGCTGCTGGTACAGCGCCAGCTCGTCGGGCTGGCCGAGGATGGCGTCGCTCACCGCCCGCGCCGCCGCCAGGGTCGGCAACACGCCGTGGCCGGAGTAGCCCTGCAGCCAGTAGCGGCCGTTCTCGCCGCCGATATCCGGGGTGCGCGCGCGGGTCACGTCGATATGCCCGCCCCAGGCGAAGTCGATGGCCACGCCGGCCAGCTGCGGGAACACCCGTTCGAGGAACGGCCGGGTGGCCGCCGCCATGTCCTGCGGCAGGCCGCCCAGGTAGGTGCAGCCGCCGCCGAACAGCAGGCGGTGGTCGGGAGTGCGGCGGAAATAATCGAGCACGAACTGGTTGTCGGTGACGCAGGCGTTGCGCGGCAGCAGCGCCGCGGCGCGTTCGGCGCCGAGCGGCGCGGTGGCGATCTGGTAGGTGCCCACCGGCAAGATGCGCCGGGCCAGGCGCGGCTCCAGGCTGTCGATATAACTGTTGCAGGCCAGCACCAGTTGCTCGGCCTGCACACTGCCCTGCGCGGTGCGCACGAGGTAGCCCCCGGCATGCGCCTGCTGGCTCAGCGCACGGCTCTGCTCATGGAGCCGCCCACCGGCGCGGACGAAGGCTTCGGCCAGGCCCAGGGCCAGTTTGAGCGGATTGAGGTGACCGGCCTCGGGATCGAAGAGCCCGGCCTGGTAGCGCTCGCTGGCGACCCACTCCGGCATCTGCTCGCGGGAGACGAACTGCAGCGTGCGATGGCCCCACTTGCGCGCGGCCTCCTCCTGCCATTCGTGCAGCAGCGCCACCCGCCGCGGCAGCACCGCGGTCCACAGGTGGCCGCGGCGGTAGTCGCAGTCGAAGCCGTGGCGCTGCGGCAGCTCGCGCAGCTCGCCGGCGGCCCAGGCCATGCCGTCCCACAGACGGCGGGCGCGTTCGAGACCGAGGGCTCGTTCCAGTGGCGGCATATCGCAGGACCAGCCGAGAATCGCCTGGCCGCCGTTACGCCCGGACGCGGCCCAGGCCACCCGGCTGGCCTCCAGCAGGATCACCCGCTTACCTGCTTCGGCCAGGCGCAGCGCCGTGTGCAGGCCGCTGAAACCGCCGCCGATCACCAGCACCTCGCAGCGCTGCTCGCCCTGCAGCGGCGCATGCTCGCTCAGGCGATCGGCGCAACTGTGGGCGTAATAGCTGTCGACGTGCTGGCTGGCGTGGCGGAACATGGGCGCCTCATGAAATTATCAATTTGTAATTTCATGAAAATCTACGCCGATAAATTCACAAAGGCAAGCCGTGCCTCTGCCGCCCTCGCCCAACACGCCGCGGACACGGCCGACGCCTCAGGCCACCTGTTGCAGTGGCTCCAGCGCGCATTCGAGGCTGGCGATCAGGTCTTCGCCGATGGCCTCGGCCAGCACGCCGCGCAAGATTTCGCCGGCGAGAAAGGCGTCCCGCGCCGCGACCGAACGCCAGCGCCCCTCCACCTGCCAGCCCAGGGCATCGCCGGCCAGCGGGAAAATCCGCAGCTCCAGGCAGCCCGATCCATCGATGCCGACGCCATCGAGCCGGGCCAGGCATTGGCCCAGTTGCGCCGAACGGCGCTGGCGGGCGCGCAAGGTCATACGGTGAACGATGCACATGACAACCTCCTGGAATGCATTCAGTACAGGCCCGCGGCGTTGCGCTGCAGCACGTGGGGCGCGGCGTCGGGCTCGCCGAACGGCGCGCAGTCGCCGGCCCGCGAATCGAGCCAGGCGGTGGCGAGTAGCAGCAGGGTCAGGGGCGCGAGCAGCCATTTGCTGGACATGGCCTGTCCTCCTTGTGGCGAATGGGGCCCAATCACCGATCAGCGGGCGATAGCGCGACTGCCGCTGAATTGGCGCAGTGGCTTGCCTCTGTCGGCGCTGATGGCAGGGCAATCGGCGATGCCTGCAGAGATTAGGTCGGCCGGCGTGCGAGCGTTAGTCGATTACTGGCCAATTCTTGCCTAAAACTGCCAAGACAATTTGACCGAAGATAAATCGACAGGGGTTAACGCCATGGATGAAACACCTTGTTTCATCGGCGATTTGCCCATTCCTGGCGAATATTTGCCTAATCCTGCCACCCCTCATGACTTGCCTGAAAAACCTGGCTAGGCTTCACGCTTCCTCAGGAGATTTGCCATGCAGTCACCCACGCACAGCACCAGCGCGCTCGAGACCCCGCTGGCCGAACTCAGCCATGAACTGGCGCGCCTGGTCGAACGCTTCGTGCCCGAAGACGGGGTGCATGTCACCGCCATTCCCGGCCTGAAACTGGCGCGGGCCACCACGCCCAGCCTGCCGATGCAGACGGTGTACGACCCCTGCCTGTGCATCATCGCGCAGGGCAGCAAGGAGATCCGTCTGGGAGACGAGCTCTATGTCTACGATCCGCTGAACTACCTGGTGGCCTCGGTGGTGCTGCCGGTGACCGGTCGGGTGATCGAGGCCAGCCCGCAGCGGCCCTACCTGAGCCTGGCGTTGGAAATCGATCCGGCGCTGATCAGCAGCCTGCTCACCGAGATGCCGCCTATCGCGCCCCCCGATGCCGCCTCGCAACGCGCACTGTTTCTCGATCGCCTCGACCCGCGCCTGCTGGACGCGGTGATCCGCCTGCTGCGCCTGCTGGAAACCCCGCGCGACATCGCCATGCTGGCGCCGCTGGCGCTGCGCGAGATCTTCTACCGCATGCTGCTCAGCCCGCAGGGCCATCGCCTGCACGAGGTGGTCATCGCCGACAGCCAGAGCCAGCGCATCTCGCGCGCCATCGAATGGTTGCGCAAGAACTTCGATCAGCCGCTGCGCATCGAGGAGCTGGCGCGCGAGGTCAACCTCAGCCCATCGACCCTGCATCACCGCTTCAAGGCGGTCACCGCCTTCAGCCCGCTGCAGTACCAGAAGCAGCTGCGCCTGCAGGAGGCGCGCCGACTGATGCTGTGCGACAACCTGGAGGCGGCGGCGGCCAGCTACCGCGTCGGCTACGAGAGCCCGTCGCAGTTCAGCCGCGAATACAGCCGCCTGTTCGGCTCGCCGCCGCAGCGCGACATCGCCCGCCTGCGCCAGGCGGCGCAGAGCCAGGCGGTGTCCTGATAACCGCGCAGGACCATGCCCCCGTGGGAGGCGCTTCAGCGGCGAGCTTTTCCGCCCTTTCTTAAAGGATGATCGCGGCTAAAGCCCCTCCCACGGCAGGTTCTACAGCCCCATCTGCTTGGCGATGATCTCGTTCATGATCTCGCGCGTGCCACCGCCGATGGAGAGGATGCGGTTGTCGCGGTACAGCCGCTCCACCAGGCTCTCACGCATGTAGCCCATGCCCCCGAGGATCTGCACCGCATCGTAGGTGAGGCGGTCGGCAATATCGGTGGCGAAGTTCTTGGCCATGGAGATTTCCTTGATCACGCTGCGGCCCGCGGCCATCTGCGCCGCCTGGCGGTAGGTGAACTCGCGCGACACCTCCAGCTGGGTGGCCATCTCGGCCAGGCGGTGCTTGAGCACCTGGAACTTGCCCAGCGGCTTGCCGAACGCCTGGCGCTCGCGCGCCCAGCGCAGCGATTCCTCCAGCGCCAGCTGCGCGGTCATGTTGGCCATGATCGCCAGACTCAGACGCTCGCTCTGAAAGTTGGCCATGATGCAGGCGAACCCGGCGTTCTCCGCGCCGATCAGGTTCTCCGCCGGCACCCGGCAGTCGTCGAAGAACAGCTCGGCGGTGTCCGAGGCCCACCAGCCCATCTTCTTCAGCTTGCGCCCGACGGAAAAACCCGGCGTGCCCTGCTCGATCAGCAGCAGGCTGACGCCGCCGAAACCCTCGCCGCCGGTACGCACCGCCACCGTGTAGTAGTCGGCGCGCACGCCGCTGGTGATGAAGGTCTTGCTTCCGCTCACCCGGTAGCAATCGCCGTCGCGCACCGCGCGGGTCTTGAGGTTGGCCACGTCGGAGCCGCCGGACGGCTCGGTCACCGCCAGCGCCATGATCTTCTCGCCGGCCAGCACCTGCGGCACCACCCGCTCGCGCAACGCCGGCCTGGCCCACTTGAGCACCGGCGGCAGGCCGATATCCAGCGAGCCGAGCCCGGCCACCAGACCGCCGGAGCCGCAGCGCATCAGCTCCTCGCTGGCCGCCACCTTGGCGAACACATCGCCCTCGTGGCTGCCGCCATACTGCTCCGGGTAGCCGATACCGAGAATGCCCGCCGCGCCGGCCTTGAGGTACAGCTCACGGGGAAACTCCTCGGCCTCCTCCCAGTCATCGATATGCGGCAGGATCTCGCGTTCGACGAAGCGCCGCACCGAATCGCGGATCAGTTGGTGGGAATCATCGAAGTACGACTGCGGGGCGGCCATGCGGGGTTCTCCCGTTATTGCTTCGGCCACCCTAACCTAGCGCTTGCTTGGTTTTCAAGCGAGCGTTTTATTTCTGCTCGCGCAAGGCCCTTCTGACCCGCGCCTGCATCTCGTAGGCCGGCCCCTCCACGGACTGGAAATCGCGGGTGTAACGCTGGGCGAAGCCATCGCTGCCCCAATCGCGATACTGCTGCACATGCCACAGCTCATGGGCCCAGAGCGCCACGTCGTGCTCGGCGGCCTGGTCGCTGCGAAACACCACCACATCGACCAGGGTCACCGCCTGCACGTCCGGGTTCTGCAACATCAGGGTGGCGGCGTCCATCTCCTCGGTGATGCCCACGCGAAAGCGCACCTCGTCCAGCAACGCGGCGTCGTAGAAAGGTGCGAGCTGCGCGCGGATCATCAGCGGTAGCGGCTCGGTGCCGGCCCGCAGCGCCGCCTGACGCGATTGCAGCAGCCAGGCCTCGAGTCGTGTCGCCGCCAGGTTCAGGCCGTCCTCACGCAGCCGAACCGGATCGGGCACGCACAGGCAGGAGCCACCCAGGCAGACCTGCACCTGCCCGCTCGGACATTGGGCCTGTGCGGCAAGCGGTGCCCCGAGCACCAGCAGCAGGGCGGCGCGGCGCAGGGCGGTGGCGATCGTGGGCATGGCAGAGACGCCAGAGACTACGGCTGATCAGAGGCTGATCGGCCGGCGTCCGGCCAGCGCGTGAGCCAGGGTGCCACCATCGACCAGTTCCAGCTCGCCGCCCAGCGGCATGCCGTGGGCGATGCGCGAGGCGACCAGACCCTTGCCGGCCAGCAACTGGGCGATGTAGTGCGCCGTGGCCTCGCCTTCCACCGTCGGGTTGGTGGCCAGGATCACTTCGCTGAAGCTGCCGGCGGCGATTCGCTCGAGCAGTTCGGGGATGCCGATGGCCTCCGGGCCCAAACCGTCGAGCGGCGACAGATGGCCCTTGAGCACGAAGTAGCGGCCGCGATAGCCGGTGTGCTCCACCGCATGCACGTCCATCGGCCCTTCCACCACGCACAGCAGGCTGTCGTCGCGGCGCTCGTCGAGGCACAGCTGGCACAGCTCGTCCTCGCTCAGGCTGCGGCAGCGCTTGCAGTGGCCGACCCCTTCCATCGCCGCATTCAGCGCCTGAGCCAGGCGCAGGCCGCCGCTGCGGTCGCGTTCGAGCAGCTGCAGGGCCATGCGCTGGGCGGTCTTCTGTCCCACCCCGGGGAGGATGCGCAGGGAGTCGATCAGTTGACGGATCAGGGGGCTGAAGCTCATGGGGTTCCTACAGGTTCGTAGCCCGGATGCAATCCGGGAAAGATGTCACTGGGCATTCCCGGATTGCATCCGGGCTACACACTTGGCGCATTTGATCCAACCGCCGCCACGGGGGCGATCAGACGGTATGCAGTACAAGGCGCGAAAGGCCCCGAGCACCGGAGTTTACGTCTGTAAATGAGGATGCTCGGGGCCTTTCGCAACGCAGTAATGCGTGCCGGCTGGGCGCCACATGCTCAGAAAGGCATTTTGAAGCCGGGGGGCAGCTGCATGCCTGCGGTCATGCCGGCCATCTTCTCCTGGCTGTTCTGCTCGACCTTGCGCACCGCGTCGTTGACCGCGGCGGCGATCAGGTCTTCGAGCACTTCCTTGTCTTCCTGCATCAGGCTGTCGTCCAGGGTGATGCGCTTGACGTCGTGGCGACCGGTCATCACCACGCTGACCAGGCCGGCGCCGGACTGGCCGGTGACTTCGGCGTTGGCCAGTTCTTCCTGCATCTTCTGCATCTTTTCCTGCATCTGCTGGGCCTGCTTCATCAGGCCGGCCATGCCACCTTTCATCATCTCGGTATCCTCGGTGTTCGGGGGTTAACTGGGGGTATCGATGGGCTCGATGCTGCCGTCGCGCACCTTGGCGGCGAACTGCTGGATCATCTGTTGCACCAGCGGGTCGGCCTGGATCGACGCCTCGGCGCTGCGCTGACGCTCGGCGCGGCGACGCGCGGCGGCCTGCGCCGGGGTTTCCTGCTCGGGCTTGCGCAGCTCGATGCGCAATTTGATGCTGCGCCCCTGCTGCTGGTTCAGCGCGTCATTGAGGCGGCGCTGCTGGGTCGGGTTGAACAGCGCGCTGTGCGCCGGATCCAGGTGCAGCAGCCAATCGTCACCGTTGGCCTCGATCAGCGTGCAGTTGGCGGCGATGCTGCCGGTCATGCCGCCCAGGCCGAGCTGCGGGAACAGTGCCAGCCACTCGGCAGCCAGGCCGGTAGCCGGCTTGGCTGCGGGCAGGGGTTCGGCGGCGGCCGGCGCCGCGACCTCGGTCTGGCCGAAATCGTAATCCAGCGTCTCGGCGTCCATCTCCACATAGTCGTAATCGCCGAGCGGCGGCTCGTCCTCGTCGCCCTCCGCTGCGCCTGCCGCGGGCGGCTCGGCCGGGGCAGGCGGAGTTGCCGCTGGCGCTGCCTCGACCAGCGCTTCGGCGGCCACGACGGCCGCCACTGGCTCGACCAGGGGCGCAGAGGGCATAGGTTCGCTGGCCGGTGCAGCAAGCGCCGGCGCTTCCCAGGGCAGGTCGCTTGCCGCGGCAGCTGGCTCGGGCTCGGGCTCGGGCTCGGCGGGCAGCGTGGCGCCGATTGCTGGGCTAGGCGGCTGAATCGGCTCGGGCTCGGCAACAGGCAGCGGCGCTGCTACCGGCGGGGCCGCGATCACCGGTACCGGCGCGATGGGCGCCGGCGCGCTGACAACGGCTGCGGCAGGCGCGGCGGCAATGACGGCAGCCGGCGCCGCCATAGCGGGGCCGGCCACTGGGCTTGGTTGGGAATCAGCAGTGGCCTGGCTGATCCCCAAGGGCTTTAGCGTCACCCTCGGTGCGTCGTCGGCATCGGCCGGACGGAAGGCCAGCATGCGCAACAGCACCATCTCGAAGCCGCCGCGTGGATCCGGCGCCAACGGCAGGTCGCGACGGCCGATCAGGCCCATCTGGTAATAGAACTGCACGTCTTCGGCGGGCAGCGCCTGGGCCAGCTGCAACACCCGCTCGCGGTCGCCCTGGCCGTTGTCCACTGCCTCCGGCAGGGCCTGGGCGATGGCCACGCGGTGCAACACGTTGAGCATCTCGGCCAGCACGCCGTTCCAGTCGGGGCCCTGTTCGGCCAGGTGACGCACCGCCTCGATCACGCCCCGCGCATCGCCCTCGATCAGCGCATGCAGCACGCCGTAGACCTGGCCGTGATCCAGGGTACCGAGCATGGCGCGCACGTCGGCGGCCAGCACCTTGCCCTCGCCGAAGGCGATGGCCTGGTCGGTCAGGCTCATGGCGTCGCGCATCGAGCCGTCGGCGGCGCGGCCGAGCAGCCACAGCGCGTCGTCCTCGAACGGCACGTTCTCGGCAGTCAGTACGTGAGTCAGATGCTCGACCACCCGCTCCGGCGGCATGTTCTTCAGCGAGAACTGCAGGCAGCGCGACAGCACGGTGACCGGCAGCTTCTGCGGGTCGGTGGTGGCGAGGAGGAATTTGACGTGGGGCGGCGGCTCCTCCAGGGTCTTCAACAGGGCGTTGAACGAGCTGGTGGAGAGCATGTGCACTTCGTCGATCAGGTAGACCTTGAAGCGCCCGCGGCTCGGCGAATACTGCACGTTGTCGAGCAGTTCGCGGGTGTCCTCGACCTTGGTCCGGCTGGCGGCGTCCACTTCGATCAGGTCGACGAAGCGCCCCTCGTCGATCTCCCGGCACACCGAGCAGGTGCCGCAGGGCGTCGAGCTGATGCCGGTCTCGCAGTTCAGGCACTTGGCGATGATCCGCGCGATGGTGGTCTTGCCCACCCCGCGGGTGCCGGTGAACAGGTAGGCGTGGTGCAGGCGCTGGCTGTCCAGGGCGTTGATCAGGGCCTTGAGCACATGGGTCTGGCCGACCATTTCGCGGAACGAGCGCGGACGCCATTTACGTGCAAGAACCTGATAACTCATGGAAAACCGTCGTATGAGGAAAGCAAAGTGGGCTAATCCTAGCGGAGCGACCGGCAAATTGCATCCGCCGCCCGCGCCCGCCCTCTGGCGCGCGGTACGGAGGAAAAATGTCGCTGGCTAATTCTTGACCAAGCCGTTACCATACGCCGCGTTCGTACCACGCTGTAAGTCATTCGGGCCTCGCGCCCTCTCGCTGGTTTCCCGGTTCAACGCGTAGCACGCCGCTGCTGCCGCCCTCCCCGATCCCACCTGCTGACTGATCAGGCCGACTCGCCACCTGGCGCAGTGCTTTGCCTGCCTCCGACGTACCGACCCGTTGAAGAACCGTAACATCGGAACTTTATCGTGCTAATCAAGCTCCGAGCAGGTTCATGCCAATGGCCGTAGCAGGCCGACCTCATGGAGCAATATTCCGCGCACTGACGCGCAGCTGTTTTTAGGAAGTACCCAGAAAAATGAATACTCAACATCAGATTCAGGATGCCATTGGCACCCTAACCCGCGCCTTCGCGCCCTTCGACTGCCGCATCCAGGCCACTCGCAAGGGCAGCTTCAGCTTCACCCTGGTCAACCAGGCCGGCATCGCCCAGTACAGCCAGCGGCTGTACCCCGGTCAGTACAGCGGTGAATCGCTGCAGCGCGTGATCGAGCGCACCAAACAGTCGCTGACCGCCTGAACTTACCCAGGTTCCGCGGGTCACAAAGTGTCACCCTCAGGATGGAGTAAGGTCATGGAACTCACCAACCAGCAACTCGTCGAGCGTCTGTTCAGCCCGCTGCGCGCCAGTTTCAGCCCGCCGCGCCCGGATGGCAGCATCGTCCTCGCCCTGCTCGACGAGAGCGACAGCACGGTCTACAGCCGCGTGCTCGGCAAACCCCAGCTCGAAGACCGCGACGCCTTCGCCCAGGGCCTGGAGGAAATCCGCCTGGAACTGGCGGTGCGCGCCGGCAATATCCCCGCCGACCTGCGCAAGACTCTCAAGGAACAGGACAGCGTGCTCAGCTATCGCCTGGCCTGAGCCTCGCAGACCGCAAAGCCCGCGCCCGTCGCGGGCTTTTTATGGCCTGCCATCCATGGCGGCCACCCTACGGGCCGTCGCTACGCGACGTTAAAAATTTCTCCCGGAAACTTTTTCTTGGGCGCAGGAAAACGCCGCCACTGGCAGATGCTGATAAAGAGAAGGAATTGCGGAGAATCGGCGGACGCCGGAGAAACTGGAGGTGGACCCCACCAGCCACACCCCGGCACTCGATGTCACCGCTGCGGCTGCTCCCTTCCGGGCCTTGGCCAGGGTGGCATGCAAGCATGCTCGCAGTTTGCTGGAAGCCGCACTGCGTCTGGGCTGATCGGGGTTTGATAGGGGTACACTCAGGTTCATTTCGGGCGAACGAGCACGCCTGAAGCACGGCCAAAAATCTGGGGTGTGGCTAGCACTGTACAACTTAGCTGTACCACACAGGTGTACAACATGGCCTTCATCACCCGTCGCGGAGCCGTCTATTACCTGAATCTCCGGCTTCCGAAACATCTCTACCCGAGGTGTCACACATTGCGCTTGAGCCTGGGCATTCGGGACCGCAGAACTGCCCTCTTTCTCGCCAGCACACTCGCAGAACGAGTCCATCAGCACATAGTCGCCCAGCCGCTCACAGAGCCCCGTAGACTGCGCTTCCTGTGTGCGGAATGGCGAGACAGCGCCCCTATACCGGCAGCCATCCAAACACCCGCCAGAGCCCGTAGAAGCAGCACGGAAAGCACCTGCTCTGAAGGCACTACTTTGGGTAGCCTGTCGAAGCTGTACATAGATGAGGGGAAGCGGAGCGGTGCCTGGCGAACAGTCAACACACTGGACGTGGAGCGAGCCCTGCGGGACTTCTTTGATCTGATGGGCGACATGCCCGTCTCAGCTTTTGATGTGGAGCAGGCCCGCACCCTGAAGGAGCGTTTGGCTCGCTGCCCGCAGTACTTTGCCCAGCGTCCGGAGTTCAAAGGAAAGACTCTGCGGCAGGTGATCGACTCGCCCACGAACTACAAGACCATCACTGCTGTCACGATCAACAATCGCCTTCGCAAGCTGACGTCCTTCTTCCACTGGTGCAAGAAAAACGGCTACATCGAACAAAATCCCCTAACAGGGATGAAAGTCATGACTGGCTCAGCAAAGGACGCCCGCCTGTCATTTGACCCTTGCGACCTAAAGGCCTTGCTCAACCTAGAATCACTGAGCAACGAGGCCCGCAAGCACCCGTGGCGGTACTGGCTCCCCCTCCTCGCCCGCTTCACTGGCGCTCGACTGGAAGAGCTGTGTCAGTTGCACGTCGATGACATCACCACCACCCAAGGCATCCCGTGCATCCGAATCGACGACAGCCGTAAAGGCCAGAAGCTCAAGAACCAGAGCAGCCGCCGAATTCTGCCAATACACCATCAGCTACTGAGTCTTGGATTGCTGGAGCACGTAGAAACCGTTAGAGCTGCCGGTCACTACCGCCTCTTCCCCGATCTGGAAGCGACCCGCGACAAGCTTGGTCATGCCCCATCGAAGTGGTTCAGCCGCTACAAGACGAAGCTGGGCATCGATGACCCCAGAAAGACCTTCCATAGCTTCCGGCACACCTTCATCGACGACCTACGAGAGGCTGGCGTACAGGACTCGCTGATTAAGCGGATGGCTGGGCATGAAGACAACACTGTGACTTTCGGTGTCTACGGCAGTCGCTTACAACTCACTGCCATGTCACAGGCTATGCGGGGCCTACCTTCAGATCACGCAATTCAGAAAATGCAAGACATTATTGACAAACGGTAGGCATTTAGATATAGTGGGCGCCTGTTCCGACGAACAGAAGATCAGCACGAAAAGCCTCCACGCGACCACCGTGAAATTCCATCCGGTGCCTTGCAAGGGGGCTTTTTATTGCCTGCGATTTACCAACCGAACCACGGCATCACCGAGAGGACTTGCCTATGACCTGAACTTGAAGAAGGAGAACCATATGGAAAACCGCGTTATCCCCTCATGCAATACACCCAGCAACACCCCCCACATTACTGGGCCCAGCCTTGCGGCCATCCACGCTGCAATCATTGAGAAGCGAGCCGATGTAGTTGGTGGCTTCATCGTTGACATCAAAACTGGCGAGATCATCGGTGAGTACATTCAGAGCCCGACTCCCCTCACGCCATTTCATCCAAGCTTTCACAGGGCGCCTGACGAAGTCTTGAGCGTCGATGAATGGGCGGACTACCTGAAACAGCACGTTGACCGTCGCAAGCTCCCTACCCACACCACGCATGCGCTGTACGCTGCACAGGACATGGCGCTGGGTATGCGCTTCCGAAAGGGTGGAAACTCTCAAATCAGCAAGCCGATGCTGGCTCTGCTGCTCCAACTCCACGAGCTTGTACTGTATCGCAATGTGATTGTTATGCCGCAGGCAGACCTGTCGGAGCGTCTTGGGGTGGCCGAATCGAACCTACTTACTAAACTGGCCAAGCTTGTGGACGCAGGGTTACTCAAGGTATTCACCTCGCGCAGTGGTGCGATGCGAAAGGGCGAGGTCAAGCTCCTACTCAATCCGTGGTTAGTGTTCCGTGGCTCAGACCCACTTCGGGATGCTGCAGTTGATACTTGGTATCGCCATACAATGCGACAGGACAGCCAAGCAAGGGGGCATGATTGCACCGCACGGAATGCAGCATAAGCTTTCGTAGGTTTATCAAAAAATCTAGGGAAAAATCGGACTGTAGCCCCCTAAATTCAAGGGGGTTGCAAAATTCCTCATTATAAGAGAGTGAAGCTCGACGTGCAATGCACGGGGAAGAGAACTCTCGCACGGGTAGAGCGAAAGCTCTGAACGTAACTGCTCTTCGGGGGTAAGCTCCGCTTACAGTGTTACTCTCAGAATATAATATTATGGCATACAAAAAAAACACAGTACACCCAATCAAAAAGATTACCACTAACGTAATGAGATACTCTGTACCAGAGGTCAACCTCTGACGGGAGTTACACCTGATGCGTAGCATCGGAAGGTTTTACACAAAAGAATTTAGGGGAGATGATTATCATCATTTCTTTCTCCCCTTACTATGATAACTAGATAAATTCAAGCAAGTGTCAGTCTCAAGCTTGCGCTTGCAATATTGCACTACTGAATGCTCCCGCATTGATTTATTTCAACACATCAGCGACAGCTGATAGCTTTACACTCAACAGTGTTGTTAGGGGAATAATAAATTAATAATTTATTCCCTTTCTCCATCCATAGTAACTGGATCAACTCAAAGCTGACGCTTGTAGAGTGGGCAAGCTCCGAACTTCGTTCGACCTATCAGAATAGTTCTAATTCGTAGTGCGTGATGGGTATAAAAATACTTTGCTCCCTACTCTTAGCTTTTGATCTTCGATCTTTAGTGTGATGGCTCAAATGCGTAGCATTGGGAGTGGTATCCGCACCAATGGTCAACCATTGGTATATATACACTTACAGATTGAAGAATATTGTTTGTGTTCATGTATCTGCTCTTGATCCTACCGTGTAATCAACACACAGCGTGAGCTGTGAGAATTCCTCTCCCTCCAAGGGTGCGTGTAAATAATCATTATTAATTAGCCATAATCCATTGTTAAATGTATGGCTTTCATACAGCTTCTAATATGTAACACGTCTGTAGCCCGCATTATACCTGGGTCATTTACACAGATGCTAAGCAGAACGGTTCTTCACAGCCATAAATGAATTTTCTTGAAAATACGCACACACAAATACCTCTGATTCACACACGAGCGCCATATTCAACACACTCCAGACGAACGATGTATGTAACATTGAGAATCCCCAGGCTAAGAAAATCAGCTCTACGTCAATAGCGATTTGGAGATGCTGCCTAAGCCCTGCCGTAGTCAATTGAGTACACCCTCAAGCTCACAGCTCAGTGAATACACGCACCTTGATAGAGCCGTATTCATTAGGATTGCATTCGTGTAATGCATACAGTAGAGTTCGAGTCTCTAGAGGCTAATGAATACGAAGGGGTGTGAGATGGCACAGGTTGGATACGTTCGCGTTAGCTCGGTTGACCAGAACACAGAACGTCAGCTTGACGGCATCACCCTGGACAAGACATTCACTGACAAGGCATCTGGCAAGGACACACATCGTCCTCAGCTCCAAGCCCTGCTTGAGTACGTGCGAGAAGGTGACACCATCCATGTGCACAGTATCGACCGCCTAGCCCGCTCCCTAGCCGACCTCCTCAAGCTGGTGGAAGACCTGAATACCAAAGGTGTACACGTCCGCTTCCACAAAGAAAATCTTGAGTTCACTGGGGAGAACAGCCCCATGCAGAAACTCATGCTGAGTATGATGGGGAGCTTTGCCGAGTTTGAACGTTCGATGATTCGTGAACGTCAGCGGGAAGGAATTACCAAGGCGAAGGAGAATGGCGTGTACAAGGGGCGTGCCAAGTCAGTTGACGACGATGCAATCCGCACCCTTGTAGTTAGTGGTGTGTCATTCCGTAAAGCTGCTGAACAGCTTGGAGTGAGCTTGTCTAGTGTGCAACGAGCAATGAAAGCATAATAGCCTCTACAGACCCCTAGGAGCTCCGTCAAGGGGCTTCTCTCGTTTCTGGCTACATAGGGTAGTGCATCTTTCAAGCGTTGCACCAGCAGCCGCCTAGACACCATAGCGGCATAACTTATTTTGAAAAAGCCCAGCTCCAGACTACCCCCTGTCTTGCACGGTTAAGCACTTCTCGCTTTAAGTCAGCGCTCCAGGGGAAGCCCCTAGATTATTTTCCAACCAGCTCCATAGACCCCCCACCCTATGCAAGATCATTTTTCGGCGGGAAATGGATTTACACAGGGAGAGTTGTCTCCTCGCACACGTATGCAGTCTCTGATACCCTCGCCCACCGCACACTCGACCACTTGACCATCGCGTTTTTTGGAAGGAAACAAAAAATCGGGCTTAAAACCTCCATTTAAGGAAGAACTATGAAATTGGATCGAAACTCAGGCGGCAGGATCACCCGATAATGGTTTAACAAACCTCTCATTGAAATAGTTCCCCTCCTCTTTGCCCGTCGGCACAAAATCTGCAATCTTTACAGTCGAAACTTGCTGAGAAATTAGCCTTGCTACCTCCTCTACATAGTCAAGATCAGCACTTACACCCGACAACCTAAATACTTCCATACCTAATGGGGTAACTGAGTAAGCTGGGATACTAATCATCTTCGAAGCGTCGGAGTCTTCAATAATAATAATTTTAGCCCCCGCAAACATATAGTTGACATATCGATCAGAAGCCCTGGACGAATACTGCATTTGCAGACCCAAGGATTCTACCCCAGCAATCAACCCGAGATTCTGCAACAGCAAGAAGTCTTTAAAAACAACCCCCTTAGACTTATAGAAATCCTCAAGATTCTTTGCAATTGCGTTTGTAATAACGAACCTAGCAACTCTCTCGATGACCTCTGCCTCCCCCCTGGACAGGCACTTTAAAAACTCCAGAGTTCTCATTGAGTAGGTTCCAGGCTTCTTCACCTCGCCAGCAAGAACCTTTCCCCATAAAGCCTGCAACTCTTCCGACGAAACTCTCCCTGCATACTCTCTCCAAGCAAAAATCCAGTCTCCATCTATATCTTCATCAACCGAATCCTCAGCACCAGATGAAAGCTCTGTCTCTGCGTACATAATCGCTTTTGCTACGTTTATCTCTCTTTTAACTGACTCAGACTTTGCGGCTGAAACAGCCAAATCAACGACACTTATATCTCCCACATCTGGCTCAATTTTTTCAAAGGCATCGCCAACTCTGCCTCTATTATCCGCAAGCAGCTTAACGCTACCATCCGAACAGTACACAGCCTCCCCGGAAGCTATTTTCTTCACATCTAGCTCTGTTTGAGCAATTAGGAGCATTTCAGCTCGTCTCGTTTGAAGTCGTTGCTTATCAAGACGCTGCTCATGCCATGGCCGCAGTATTCCACCAATACCTTTATCGACCAACGACTCCCACATTTTTATGATTAAATCTTCGCCCAGCATTTTCATGGATCCCACCGGTGCTCAAATCAAGGTCAGAGTCGGAGTTTCTTCATCGCTATCCGTGCATAGCCTCGCCGTCGCAATCACTTTTCCGGACTGGAAACTCAAACCAAATCAAAAGGCCACTATACCGCGACAAACAAGAAAGCCAATCTCCCCAGAACGGCGAAATTGACTAGAGATGGACGGCATGGCACCTGTCACCGACGCTGTGGCACGGCTAAGCATTGAAGTGAGCTTGGAGAGGAGAAATTCTGTCGACTAGAATGCCCAGCATGGTGCACCACTCAGGTGTACCTAAACGCTGTTCCACTCTTCGATTTTTGGCGAGAAAAGTCTTTTAGAATTAAAGACTTAGAAACTGGAGGTGGACCCTACCAGCCACACCCCGGCACTCGATGTCACCGCTGCGGCTGCTCCCTTCCGGGCCTGACCGGGTTCACGGCTGATCAATGCGAGGGGACCGGCAGGGCCACCATAACGCTGCCCGCCTGGCGACGGGCCGCGCCATTGTAGCGACTAAACGCAAAGTTACAACCGCTTCAATCACTTAGATTCGTCGGTTGCCTATTCAGACACGGAAACGGCCCACCAGCTGGGCCAGCCCATGGGACAGCTCGGACAGGTGTCGGCTGGCGCGGGTGCTCTGCTCCGAGGTCTGCGCCGCCTCGTTGGACAGGTCGCGGATATCGCTGATATTGCGCGCGATCTCCTCGGTGACGCTGCTCTGCTCCTCGCAGGCGGTGGCGATCTGCGCGGCCATGTCGTTGATGCGCTGCACCGAATCGCCGGTGACGCTCAGCGCCTGGTCGACCCCGGCGGCCTGTTCGACGCTCTGCCGCGCCCGCGCGCTGCCCGAATGGGTGGCCTTGACCGCGTTCTGCACGCCGACCTGCAGGCGCTCGATCATCTGCTGGATGTCCTTGGTCGATTCCTGGGTGCGCGCCGCCAGGGCGCGCACCTCGTCGGCGACCACGGCGAAGCCGCGACCCTGCTCGCCAGCCCGCGCCGCCTCGATGGCGGCGTTGAGCGCCAGGAGGTTGGTCTGCTCGGCGATGCCCTTGATCACCGCCAGCACCGCGCCGATGTTGGCGGTTTCCTGTTCCAGGGTCTGGATGGTGTCGGAGGCGCTCTCCACCTCCTGGGCCAGCTGGCGAATCGAATGGATGGTGGCGCCGACCACCTCGGCGCCCTCGCGCGACTGCACCTCGGCATGGCGTGCGGCATCGGCGGCGTTCTGCGCGTTGCGCGCCACCTCGTGCACCGCCGCGCTCATCTCGGTGGCGGCGGTGCTGACCTGATCCACCGCGGCATGCTCGCTGCTGATCAGCCGATCGTTGGCCGCGGCCATGCCGGCCAGGCTCTGCGCCGAGTCGGCCACCTCGCCGGTGACCCGGCCGACTTCCTTGATCAGCGGCTGCAGCTTGTCGAGAAAGCGGTTGAAGGCATGGCTGAGCTTGCCCAGCTCGTCCTTCGACAGCACGTCGAGGCGCACCCGCAGGTCGCCGTCGCCATCGGCGATCTGCTCGATGCGGTACAGCAGGTTGTGCAGCGGCCGGGTCACCAGCAGCGGAAAGCCCAGCACCAGCACCAGGCACACGCCCAGGCCGATGGCGATGATCAGCCCCTGCTGCCAGGCCAGTGCCTCGCCGCGGGCGATGGCGGCGGTGCCTACCGCGTTGGCGGCGCCATCTTCCAGCTCGCCGAGCTTGTCGATGGCGGTGCGCGCCGCCTCGAACTGCGCCTCGCTGTCGCCGAAGCTGAGCCGGCTGGCGCCGTCCGGATCGCTGGCGGCCAGTTCCAGCACCCGCTGCGAGGTGGCCTTCCAGCGCTCGAAACCGCGGTCGAACTCGGCCACCAGCGCCAGCGCTTCGCTGCCCGGCTGCATGTCGGCGAACCTGTGCACGCGGTCGTAGGCCTGCTGCAGGTTCTCGGCATGGGCCGCCTTGAGCCCGGCGACATGCGCGCTGGCGCCTTCGCCCAGCAGGCTGCGCTCGGCGACGAAGGCCTGATAGAGGTCGCGGTCGGCGTTGAGCAGCAGGCTGATGGCGGGCAGATGGCGGTTGGTCAGGGTGGTGCTGGACTCGGCCACCTGGGCGATACCGCGCATGCCGAGCACGCCCATGGTGACCAGCAAGGCGGCCAGCAGCAGGATGGGCAAGGCGATTTTCCAGCGAAAGCCGAGGTCGGCGAAGGCGCGCAACATGATGGCACTCCGGTACTAGCCAGGTACCAGTAGCTTAGACGAGGCGCACCGGCGCACCGCCCGGCCGACCAAATGCCGCGACAAGCCGCGGCTTTCGGCTAGCCTTGGCTGGCACCCCGCGCAACTCGTCGCATCCCGCAGTCCGGCCCTGATGAGCAGTCCCGAGGCACGCGCGCACCCGTTCAGGAGCGCCCATGGCCAACCCGCACAGCCCCTTCCACCCGATCATCTACGTGCGCGGCTACGCCATGACGCCCGGCGAGATCGACCAGACCAGCGCCGACCCCTTCTGCGGTTTCAACCTCGGCTCCACCGTGTACCGCGCGGTGGCGGAGAAGACGCGTCAGCCGCGCAAGTTCGTCTTCGAGTCGCCGGTGATCCGCCTGGCCTCTGAGTTCGGCTACCAGGACGTGTACGAGGACGGCTACGACATCCTCGACCCGGAATGGGCGGCCAACCCGGACAACCGCATGGGCAGCCGCTCGATCATCGTCTACCGCTACTACGACGAGGCCTCGCGCCTGCTCGGCATCGGCAGCACGCCGAGCCTGGAGGTGTTCGCCGGCAAGCTCGGCGAGCTGATCCTCAAGGTGCGCGAGCTGGTCTGCGGCAACCCGAAGAACGCCATCGCCGCCGCGGACTTTCGCTGCTACCTGGTCGCCCACTCCATGGGTGGCCTGGTCTGCCGTGGCCTGCTGCAGAACCCCAAGCTCGACCCCAAGGGCGCGGCGAAGCTGGTGGACAAGGTGTTCACCTATGCCACCCCGCACAACGGCATCGACCTGCTCGGCATCAATCCGCCGAGCTGGCTGAGCCTGAGCGACATCAGCAATTTCAACCGCGAGCGTCTGGCCGGCTTCCTCGGCCTGGAGGCCGCCTACCAGGCCACCGAGCGGGTTGACTGGCTGCCCGAGGCGCGCTTTGCGTCCAAGCGCTTCTTCTGCATGGTCGGCACCAACCGCCTGGACTACGAGGCCGGCCTGGGCCTGTCGCGCACCTTCGCCGGCCACGGCAGCGACGGCCTGGTGCGCATCGACAACGCCACCCTGTGCGGCCTCGACGCCCAAGGCAAGCCGGGCGCGCCCTGCGCCAAGGCGTTCGCCTACCGCGCGCATTCCGGCTACTTCGGCATAGTCAACAGCGAGGAGGCCTACCAGAACCTCAGCCGTTTCCTGTTCGGCGACGTGCGCGTGGACATCTGGGCCGAGGTCGACGCCATCGCGCTGCCCAAGGAACTGCGCAAGGCCGACGCCCAGGGCCAGACGGTCAACGCCCTGTATCAGTTCGAGGTGCTCGCCGCGCCGCGCGGCAAGCTGTGGTACCTCAGCCGGCGCACCGCCGAGGAGGACTCGGTGGCCTGCCTGGCGCACCAGCACTGGCTCAAGGCGCCGAAGCAGCACGGCAAGCTGTACCTCGGCAGTCTGTTTCTCGCCGACCGCGCGCGGGTCAACCAGCGGCGCAAGGGCCTGGCCTACACCCTGACGTTCAACGTGCGGGTGCCGGACTACGAGGTGGAGCGCAAACTCTGGGTCAACCAGCACTACGAGGGCAGCTACCTGTTCCGCAACAGCCTGGTGCTGGAAATCACCCCGCCCGGCGCCGCCGGCGGCGACTGGCAGGTGCACCACGCCTGGCAGAACCAGGGCGTGCATGCCGCCAACCAGGCACTCGGTGGCACCCTGCAGGCCGACGGCAGCCTGGAAATTCGCCTGCCCTTCGACAGCGCCAGCGAGCCGGGCATCCGCGGCCAGCTGCGCTTTTTGCTCACCCGCTGGAACCAGCAGCCCGGAGCCGACGACTAATGCCAGTTCACCGCCGCGCCCGAGCGCCGGCTTTTGTGCTAGCGTTCCCCCGCTTTCGGCCACAGCGCCCGGGCCAGAGAGACCCGGCACCGCGGCCGAAACCCTCACCCGAAAATGGAGTTACATCATGGCAATCACCAAAGACCAACTGATCGGCGACCTGGCCGAGGCCATCGACCTGCCGAAGACCTCGGTACGCGCCCTGCTCGATCAGCTGGGCGAAATTGTCAGCGACGCGCTGGAAAACGACGGCGAGATCACCCTGCCCGGCGTCGGCAAGCTGAAGGTCAGCGAGCGCCCGGCACGCACCGGCCGCAACCCGCAGACCGGCAAGGCCATCGAGATCGCCGCGAAGAAGGTGGTCAAGCTGGTACCGGCCAAGGCGCTGACCGACGCGCTGAACTGAGTCCCCGCCGGCCGCGGCTGCCATCAGCCGCGGCCGACTCCCGCCCCCTTCCGCCCTCCCCGCGTGCACGCACAATCACCCTGTGCGGTTTTCGACTAGAGTGAACAGGCCGGCACGCAGACGCTGCCCGCCGCCTCGGCAGCCGTGAAGTTGGGGGGAACCGTGCGCACGCTGATCGCCTGTCTTTTCTGCCTACCCTGGTTGAGCGGCTGCTCGAGCCTACCGCCGAAGGACGACCTGCTCGCCAAATCGGCCGAGCTGCTGAGCAAGACCGGCGAGCTGATCAGCCAACAGGCGCAGAACCTGGGCAACTGGGGCGCCTCGCAGAACAACGCGCAGTACGACCAGGAACTGGCGCAGCTGTTCGACCAACCCTATATCGCCCCGCTGACCCGTTACCTGAACCAGCATGGCAGCGACGCCAGCCGCGCCGAACACCTGCGCCAGGTGGTGGAAGAACGCCAGCGCCGCTGCCAGCAAGTCGCCAGCCGCTACGCCGAACGCGACAAGACACCCGCCACCCTGCAACAGATGCGCGCCAGCTACGGCGACTCCTGCCAGGAACAGATCGAACAGTTCGCCGCCCTGCTGCCGCCTGCCCGGCCAGGCACGACGCCGCGCCCCGCCGCCAGTAGCGCCCAGCCGCGCCCCCGCGACGCGTCGGCAGCCGCGCCCGTCGCGAGCGGCATCGACCGCCAGCAGGCCAACGACTGCTACCTGCTGTTCACCATCAAGAACTACAGCCAGGCCCGCGACGCCTGCCTGGGGCCGGCCGAAGCCGGCGATGGCAAGGCGCAGTACAACCTGTCGGTGATCGCCAGCAGCCTCAAGCGCTACCCCGAGGCGCTGCACTGGGCGCGCCGCGCCGCCGAAAGCTCGCCCGACGGCCGCTACCAGCTCGGTCAGCTGTACCTGCGCGGCCAGGGCGTCGAGCAGAACCCGGCCAGCGCCCTGAACTGGTTCGAGCAGGCCGCAGAGCAGGGCCTGGCACGTGCCCAGTACCAGAGCGCGCAGATGTACCAGCGCGGCCAGGGCGCCGCGCCGAACCCGAGCAAGGCCCGTCAACGCTTCGAACAGGCCGCGCGCCAGGGGCATCGCGACGCGCAGCTCGCCCTCGGCCTGCTCTACCTGCACGGCGAGGGCATCGCCGTCAACAACGACAAGGCGCACGACTGGCTGCTGCGCGCCGCGCGCCAGGGTAGCGCCGCGGCGCAGTACCAGCTCGGCGAGCTGTATGCCGAAGGCCGCGGCGTGGCCCCCGATGCCGCGTCCGCCTTTGTCTGGCTGAGCCTGGCCCGGGACAACGGCGAGCCGCGTGCTGCGGCTAGGCTGCAGCAGCTGCGCGTGCAGCTCGACGACGGCCAGATCGCCCAAGCCCAGCTGCAGGTGCGCCGGGCCCTGGAGCAGCAGCGCTGATGCTCGCCCTGCCCCGACTACCCGGCGTGCCGCTGAAATCCTCGAAGCAACTGCTGATGCTGCTGGTTCTGCTGCTGGTGGCGCTGTTCATCGCGGCGATGTGGGTGATGTCCTCGCTCAACCTGGACTTCTCCCAGCGCGCCATGGCCGAGCTGCGCCGCGGCCAGATCGAGGGCAGCTTCTACGCCAACCTCGGCCGCATCAACGGCCACCACCGGCGCATGGAGCAGCACACCGAGAACCTCGCGCGCATCGGCGAGTTGCTGCAGCGCAATGCGCTGGCCGACGAACTGGCGGCGCAGCTGGAGCAGAAGCTGCGCGATTTTCCCGATGCCTTCGGCGTCGGCCTGTGGTACGAGCCGGGGCGTTTTCCGGCGCTGGGCGAAGCCCCCGGAATCTATGCCCATTGGAGCGCCGACCGGCGCATCGAGGTGCGCCGCCAGGTCGGCGATCCACGCCAGCAGGACTGGTACCGCAGCCTGCTGCCCAGCGAGCAGGATCGCAGCCAGGCCCTGGCCGAGCCGCTGCTGTGGAGCGCCGCCTACTACAACCCGCTGCCGGATGCCGCGGTGATCACCCTGGCCACCCCGCTGCACGACCGTCGCGGGCGCATCATCGGCCTGGCCAGCAGCGACTGGCGGAGCGAGGACGTGGTGCGCCTGATCAGCGACATCAAGCTCACCCCCAACACCTTTTCCTTCCTGCTCGACCGCGACAACCGCAAGCTGAGCAGCCTCAGCGAGCAGGAAGACACCCCGGCCGCGCAGCGCATCATGGACGCCATCCTCGCCGAGCAACTGGCCCGCGCCGCCGCGCCCGGGGCGAACGGCGGCGAACGCGCACCGCTGTACAGTCGCGAGCTGCAAATCGACGGCGAGCGCTATGCCCTGCTGTTCGCCATGACCCGCGCCAACATGCTGTTCGGCCTCGGCGTGCCGCAGAACGAGATCGACGCGGTGCTGGCGCCGATGCGCCAGAGCAACTACCGCATCCTCGCCGTCACCGGCCTGGTGCTGCTGGTGCTCGGCGCCCTGCTGCTGCGCCTGATCGCCAGCACCATGCGCCAGCTGGAGGCGTCCTACACCGACCCGCTGACCCAACTGCCGAACCGCGCCCGCCTGCTGCTCGACCTCGGGCGCACGCCGCGGCCGAGCCTGATCCTGCTCAACCTGGACGCCTTCAAGGAGATCAACGGCTTCTATGGCCACGCCTGCGGCGACCAGATCCTCCGCCACCTCGGCGCGCACCTGAGCCAGCACCTGCGCCTCGACGCTGGCCAGGCGCGCCTGTACCGCCTCACCGCCGACGAGTTCGCAGTGCTGCTGCCGCGCCACAGCGGCGAGCAATTGGAGGCGCGCATGGCCGAGCTGGGCGCCTTTATCCAGCGCCAGCGCCTGGACTGGCAGGGCCAGGAGATCGGTTTCAACGCCACCCTCGGCGCCGCCAGCCTCAGCGCCGACGAGGCGCGCCAGGGCCGCGACAGCCTGCTCGCCTCGGCCGCCATCGCCCTCAAGCTGGCGCGCCTGCAGCAGAAGAACCACCTGCTCTACGACCCGGCGCTGAAGATCCGCGAGGAGTACGAACAGAACCTGCTGTGGGCCAACAAGGTCAAGGCGGCGCTGCAGGACGACCGACTGCTGCCCTATTTCCAGCCGATCCACGACAACCGCAGCGCCAGCATCGACAAGTTCGAGTGCCTGGTGCGCATGCGCGACGACGACGGCCAGGTGATCAACCCGGGGCGTTTTCTCGGCGTGGCGAAGAAGATCCGCCTGCACCGGCAGATCACCCGGGTGATGCTGGACAAGTGCTTCGAGCGCTTTCGCGAGCTGCCCTACGAATTTTCCCTCAACCTGTCCTACGAGGACCTGATCGACCCCGAGCTGAGCCGGGCGATCAAGCTCAAGCTGCAGCAGAGCGGCATCGGCCCGCGGCTGATCTTCGAAATCCTGGAGTCCGAGGGCATCGACAACTACAGCCAGGTGCGCGCCTTCATCGACGAGGTCAAGGCACTCGGCTGCCGCATCGCCATCGACGACTTCGGCACCGGCTACAGCAACTTCGAGCACCTGCTGCGGCTCAACGTCGACCTGATCAAGATCGACGGCAGCCTGATCCGCCAGCTCGACAGCGACCCCGACGCCTACGCCGTGACCCAGGGCATCGTGCAGTTCGCCCGCAGCCTGAAGATGCAGACGGTGGCCGAGTTCGTGCATTCGGCGGCGGTGCAGGAGAAGGTGCTGGCCCTGGGCATCGACTACTCCCAGGGCCAGCATATCGGCATGCCGCAGGCGCAGCTGCAGACCGCCGTGGCGCCGCAGTCACAGCGCTGAGCGAGGCTGCGGCAGAACGCCGGCTACTCGACTACCTGCAACTCGGTGACGATATAGCGGTTGCCTTCCTGGCGCGCCTGGAAGCGCACCTGATCGCCGGCCTCGACGCCCTCGAGCAGACTGGCCGGCTGCACCTCGAAGACCATGGTCATCGGCGGCATGCCGATGCTGGCGATGGGACCGTGGCGCAGGGTGATTTTCTGCGCGGCGGCGTCCACCTTGCGCACCTCGCCCTGGCTCAGCGGCGCGGGGTCGGCGGCCTGCAGCGGCAGGCTGAACAGGGCGGCCAGGGCCGCGATCATCAGTTGCTTCTTCATGCGTGTTTCCTCTCTTAGGTCAGTCGGCCAGCACACGGATGGTGCCAACCATGCCGGCCTGGTAGTGGCCGGCGATCAGGCAGGCGAAATCGAATTCGCCGGCGCGGTTGAAGGTCCAGATCATTTCGCCGCTCTGCCCCGGCGCGATGTGGGCCATATAGGGCTCGTCGTGCTCCATGCCGGGAAACCTGGCCATCAGCGCGGCGTGCTCGTCCAGTTCGGCGCGGGTGCCGATGACGAATTCATGGAGCATCTGCCCGTCGTTGCGGTGGACGAAACGGATGGTCTCGCCCTGCCTGACCTGTAGATGGTCCGGGGTGAAGCGCATCTGGTCGGTCATGCGGATCTCGATGGTGCGGTCGACCTGCGCCGCATCGCCGGCAATGCCCCAGGGTTTCTGCTCCTTGATCGTCGCGGCGGCCTGATGGCCCTTGTGCGCCTCGCTGTGGGCCAGCGCCGCCGGGCTGCCCAGTAATCCGCCCAGGGTCAGTACCAGTAGCTGTAGTGATTTCATCGATGCATTTCCTCAAATTGCGTTATGGCCGGGCGGCACATGCCAACCCGATCCCCGTCAATGCCCGGCATGCCCGCCCGGCTTGCGCACCTGCACTTCCACCGGCGTCTCGAGCGGCTGCTTGAGCGGCATCGACTGGCCACCGCCGTCGTGCGAGCGGCTCGGGCTGGCCAGTGCGCCCTTCCACTCATGGGCCACGGTGCCGGCCGGATGCTTGAACCAGCCCGGGTCGCGGTAGTCGCCGGCGGCCTGCTCCTTGCGCACCTTGAGCATGGTGAACATGCCGCCCATCTCCACCGAGCCGAACGGCCCGTCACCGGTCATCATCGGCACGGTGTTGTCCGGCAGGGGCATCTGCATTTCCGCCATGTCGGCCATGCCGCGCTCGCCCATCACCATGTAGTCGGGCACCAGCTTGGCGATCTTGCGCGTCATGTCGCGGTGATCGACGCCGACCAGGGTCGGTACGTCGTGGCCCATGGCGTTCATGGTGTGGTGGCTCTTGTGGCAATGCAGCGCCCAGTCGCCCTCCTCGTCGGCGATGAATTCGACCTGGCGCATCTGTCCCACCGCCACGTCGGTGGTCACCTCAGGCCAGCGCGAGCCGACCGGGGTCGGCCCGCCGTCGGTGCCGGTGACCTCGAACTCGTGGCCGTGCAGGTGGATCGGGTGGTTGGTCATGGTCAGGTTGCCCACGCGCAGCCTGACCCGCTCGCCCTGGCGCGCCACCAGCGGGTCGATGCCGGGGAACACGCGACTGTTGAAAGTCCACAGATTGAAGTCGAGCATCTGCATAATCTTCGGCGTGTAGGCACCCGGCTCGATGTCGTAGGCACTGAGCAGGAAGCAGTAGTCGCGGTCCACCTCGTTGATCAGCGGATGGTGCTCCTTGGGATGGGTGACCCAGAAGCCCATCATGCCCATGGCCATCTGCACCATTTCATCGGCGTGCGGGTGGTACATGAACGTGCCGGGCCGGCGGGCGACGAACTCGTAAACGAACGTCTTGCCCACCGGGATCGCCGGCTGGGTCAGCCCCGACACGCCGTCCATGCCGTTGGGCAGGCGCTGGCCGTGCCAATGGATACTGGTGTGCTCGGGCAGCTTGTTGGTGACGAAGATGCGCACGCGGTCGCCCTCCACCACCTCGATGGTCGGTCCCGGCGACTGACCGTTGTAGCCCCACAGGTGGGCCTTGTACCCGGGCGCCAGCTCGCGCACCACCGGTTCGGCGACCAGGTGGAACTCCTTGACGCCGTTGTTCATACGCCACGGCAGGGTCCAGCCGTTGAGGGTGACCACCGGGTTATAGGGCCGCCCATTCTGCGGTTGCAGCGGCGGCTGGGTGTCGGCGCTGGCCTGCAGCACCGGTTCGGGCAGGGCCGCCATGGCCACCCGGCTGACCGCCGAGCTGGCCACCGCGGCGCCGATGGCGCCGGCCCCGAGGAAGAAATCGCGTCGTGAAACCATAAGGGAAATCCTTGTTCAGTGGCCGCCGGCGGCCGGCTCGGCGGCAACCATGGGGGCACTGCCGAGCGAGGGATTGGGGGCGCCCAGCAGGGCCATGTCGAGGTCCGCACGGGCCAGCCAGAAGTCGCGCTGCGCCTGCAGGTAGCCGTCCACCGCCTGCACCTGGCGCCGCGCATCGGCGAGCAGGTCGAAAGTGCCAATGAACATGCCGTTGTAACGCAGCAGGTTCTCCTCGGCGATGCGCTGACGCAGCGGCAACACCTCGGCACGGTAGTGGCGAGCCAGCTCGAAGGCATTGCGGTAAGCGTGATAGGCCTCGCGCACCTGCGAGCGCGCGTTGATCGCCGTCTCGGCCGCGCGGTTGAGCGCCTGGCGATACTGCGCCTCGGCCCGCGCCACCTTGGCGCCGCTCCAGTCGAACAGCGGCAGTTCGACGCTGATCTCGTAGCCGCGCTGGGTCGGCTCCTCGTTGGAGCGATTGTTGACCACACCCAGCTCCAGCACGTTGATGAAGCGTGTGGTGCGGGTCAGACCGAGGTTCTGCGCCAGACGCTCGGCATCCAGGCGCACGGCCTGGATGTCCTGGCGCTGGTTCATGGCCAGGCGCTCCACGTCAGGCAGTTCGTCGGCACGGTCCGGCAGCGCCGGCAGGCGCTCGGGCAGGCGGTAGTCGAGCTGCTCGCCCCACAGGCCGAGCAATCGGGTCAGTTGTTCGCGGCTGCGCACCCGCGCCTGCTCGGCCTGGACCACCCCGATGCCGGCCTCGGCATAGAAGTTTTGCTGCTCGGCCTGCTGCAGCTTGCTGAAATTGCCCACCGCCGCCAGGCGCCGGGCCAGTTCGGCGCCGGCTTCGGCGGCGTCCAGCACCTGCCGCGCGTAGACCAGGCTCTCCTCGGCGGCGACCGCCTGGTACCAGGCCTTGCGCGTCTCGCTGGCCAATTCGAACACCGCCAGGCTGGTCTGCCGCTGCAGCTGCTCGAAGCGCCGCCCTTCCAGGCGCGAGGTCAGCGGCAGGGCGATCAGGCGCGCCAGGTTCAGGTGCAGGCCGCGCTCGTATTCGACCTCGCTGCCCTTCTCCAGACGGCCGTAGGAGAAGCCGGGATTGGGCAGGCGCCCGGCCTGCACGCGCTCGGCCTCGCCGATGCCCAGCTCGTCGAAGGACGCCTGCAGGCCGCGATTGTTGAGCAGCGCCAGCTGCACCGCGGCGTCCAGGCTCAGGGGTTCGGCCAGCAGCTCGGCGACGCGCGCCTCGATCTGCCCGCGCCCGGCCTCGTCCCGCGCCCACAGCAGCTGCTTGTCCAGCTGGCGCTCGGCGTTTTGCTGCACCGGGTCGAAACCGCCGTCCTGGCTGAAGCCGGCGCAACCGGCCAACAGCAGCGCGGCGCAGAGCAGCACGGCGGATTTAATGGTGGTCATGGCCACCTCCCTCGGCGGGCTCGGCACCCTGCTCGGCCGGCTGCTCCCAGCCCTCCATGCTGTAGGTGCGCCAGCCGCCGATACGGCCGACCAGATCGTTGGCCGCGCGCCAGTCCTGCAACGGCTCGTCGGCCTGGGCGCGGTAGTACTGCAAGGGTGAACGGTAATCCTGCGCCGGCACGGCGGCGTTGGCGTCCAGCGGGTCGGGCTGGGCCGCCATCAGGATGCCAGGCAGCGCCAGGGCGGCGATGCCCAGCAGCCATCCGGCAAGGGAATGCAAAGTCATGATGTGTTCTCGCGTACGGCGGCCAGACGGCCGCGTGAGCTACAGGCGCCGCAGGACGGCGCTACCTAAGGGGCTCAGGCGAGAGAAAGACGCGGGGGGCGTTCGGGCGTGTCGGCCACGCCGACGATAAGGCGGTCGGGCCAGGCTACGGCCGGTTCGACGGTTTGCAGGGCAGAGTCGTTCAAAAAAGGCTGGCTGGGCGCGGCGACGCCGACGCAGAAGGCGCACAGGGTACAGAGGCTGCCATCGCCGGGAGCCTCGCTGCTGGCAGCAGGCGCGTCATCCTGATGCGCGTCATGCGCGCTATCGGCCGTCATGTCGTGGTGCTCGCCATGCTCGCTGCCGCTCATCTGCAGGGCGCCGCTGCGATGCACCTGCTCGCACAACTGCATGCCGAGCGCCGCCATGGCCTGTGCCGGCAGGGCCAGCATCAGCATCCAGATCAGGGCGGTACGCAGGGATTTGCGCATGGGGGTCGCGAGGCCAGAGTCAGAGGGCGATGGGGCGGATTATCCGCGCGCTGGCCGCTTTGTCCAGCACTACAAGCTCAGATGCCCGGCATACAGGCCGTAGCCGGCCAGCGCGGCGGTCAGCAATACGGCGGCGAAGATCGGCCATTCGAAGCGGGTGAACAGCATCTGCCCCTGCTCGCGCTTGGCCTTGAGAAACAGCAGCACCCCCGGCGCATAGAGCAGCGCCGACAGCAGCAGGTACTTGACCCCGCCGGCATACAGCAGCCAGATCGCGTAGCCCACCGCCAGCAGGCCGATGGCCAGATCCTTGCGGCGTAGCCTGGCCTGGCCTTCGTAGGTCTCGCCGCGCAGCGCCAGCAGCAGCGCATAGACCGCCGACCACAGGTAGGGCACCAGGATCATCGACGAGGCCAGGTAGATCAGCGACAGGTAGGTGCCCTGGGAAAACAGGGTGATCAGCAGAAACAGCTGGATCATGCCGTTGGTCAGCCACAGCGCGTTGACCGGCACCTGGTTGGCGTTTTCCCGGCGCAGGAAGGCCGGCATGGTGCCGTCCTTGGCGGAGACGAAGAGGATTTCGGCGCACAGCAGCGCCCAGGACAGCAGCGCACCGAGCAGCGACACCGCCAGGCCGATGCTGATCAGCACCGCGCCCCAGCGCCCCACCACATGCTCCAGCACCCCGGCCATGGACGGGTTCTGCAACGCAGCCAGCTCGGGCTGGCTCATCACCCCCAGCGACAGCAGGTTGACCAGCATCAGCAGCGCCAGCACGCCGAGAAAGCCGATCACCGTGGCCTTGCCCACATCGCGGCGGCGCTCGGCGCGCGACGAGTACACGCTCGCCCCTTCGATGCCGATAAACACGAACACGGTGACCAGCATCATGTTGCGCACCTGCTCCAGCACGCCGCCGAACTGCGGATTGCTGCGGCCCCAGATGTCACGGGTGAAGATGTCGCGGTCGAAGGCCAGGCCGACGATGACGATGAACAGCAGGATCGGCACCAGCTTGGCGACCGTGGTGATCAGGTTGATCAGCGCCGCCTCCTTGATGCCGCGCAGCACCAGGGCGTGCACGCACCAGAGCAGCACCGAGGAACAGGCGATGGCCAGCGGCGTATTGCCCTGGCCGAAGACCGGGAAGAAGTAACCCAGGGTCGAGAACAGCAGGACGAAGTAGCCGACATTGCCCAGCCAGGCGCTGATCCAGTAGCCCCAGGCCGAGGAAAACCCCATGTAATCGCCGAGGCCCGCCTTGGCGTAGACGTACACCCCGCCATCGAGCTGCGGCTTGCGGTTGGCCAGGTTCTGAAAGACGAAGGCCAGCGCCAACATGCCCACCGCGGTGATGCCCCAGCCGATCAGCACGGCGCCGACATCGGCCCGCGCGGCGATATTCTGCGGCAGCGAGAAGATCCCGCCACCGACCATCGAGCCCACCACCAGCGCGGTCAGCGACCCCAGACCCAGCTTGCGACTTTCCCCTGTCATGCCCACCTCGTCCGGACGCCAGCGACTCCGCTCTCACTCTAGCAGCCCGGCAGCAGCCTGATGCCAAAACGGCAGGCCGGTACAAGCCGGCTCGACCGCAAGGGCAGAAGATGCCCGACGCAGTAGCGCTACAGCTCCTTCAACCATCATGAGGTCAATCGCCATGCAGCCCTCCCCCAACCTGGGCGCCGGCAGTCCCGGCGTCGAACGCAACACCCAATCCTTTCTCGAAGCCCTGGCCGCCGGTGGTGGCACGCCCCTGGAACGGCTATCGCCTGCGGAAGCCCGCGCCGTGCTGGTAGGCGCGCAAGCCTCGGTCGAGGTCGATCTATCGGCCGTGGAAACCCGCGAACACAGCATCGAGGCCACCGGCCAGACGCTCAAGCTGGTGGTGGTGCGCCCGGCGGGCAGCCAGGGCAACCTGCCGGGCTTCATGTTCTTCCACGGTGGCGGTTGGGTGCTGGGCGACTATCCGACCCACGCACGGCTGATCCGCGACCTGGTGGTGCATTCCGGCGCCGCGGCGGTCTACGTCGACTACACCCCCTCGCCCGAAGCGAAATACCCGACTGCGATCAACCAGGCATACGCGGCGACCCAATGGGTGGCCGCCAATGGCAGCCAGATCGGTGTCGATGGCTCGCGCCTGGCCGTGGCCGGCAACAGCGTCGGCGGCAACATGGCCGCCGTGGTCGCCATCAAGGCGAAAGAGGCCGGCACACCGAAACTGCGCTTCCAGCTGCTGCTGTGGCCGGTGACCGACGCCAGCTTCAACAACGCCTCCTACAACCAATTCGCCGAGGGGCATTTCCTCACCCGCGGCATGATGGAGTGGTTCTGGGACAACTACACCACCGACCCCAAGCAGCGTAACGAGATCCACGCCTCGCCGCTGCGCGCCAGCCTGGAACAGCTGCAAGGCCTGCCACCGGCCATGGTGCAGAGCGCCGAGATGGACGTGCTGCGCGACGAAGGCGAAGCCTACGCCCGCCGCCTGGGCGCGGCCGGCGTCGCGGTCAGCGCCGTGCGCTACAACGGCATGATCCACGACTACGGCCTGCTCAACGTGATCGCCGAGGTACCTGCGGTGCGCACTGCCATGCAGCAGGCCGGCGCGGCGTTGCGCGAACACCTGGCCTGAGCGCCACAGCCCGATACCAGAACCGCAGTTACATCCAATCCAGGCGGCGACCGCTCTGCAATAGTCCTTTCGTCTACCCGACGGTAACGACCGACGGGATGCGTGCATCGTCCACCGCCTCACCGACAGGTAACCGCTATGAGCAATCCAAAAACCGAAGTCCTGACCCCGCACAACAGCCAGCTGATCTTCATCGACCAGCAGCCGCAAATGGCCTTCGGCGTGCAGAGCATCGATCGGCAAACCCTGAAGAACAACACCGTGGGCCTGGCCAAGGCGGCCAAGATCTTCAACGTGCCGACCATCATCACCACGGTCGAGACCGAAAGCTTCTCCGGCCACACCTACCCCGAACTGCTCGCCGTGTTCCCCGACGCGCCGCTGCTCGAGCGCACCTCGATGAACTCCTGGGACGACCAGAAGGTTCGCGACGCGCTGAAGAAGAACGGCCGCAACAAGGTCATCGTTTCCGGCTTGTGGACCGAGGTGTGCAACACCACCTTCGCCCTCTCCGCCATGCATGACGCCGGCTACGAGATCTACATGGTCGCCGACGCCTCCGGCGGCACCTCGCAGGCCGCCCACGACTACTCCATGCAGCGCATGATCCAGGCCGGCGTGGTGCCGGTGACCTGGCAACAGGTACTGCTGGAGTGGCAGCGCGACTGGAAGAACCGCGACACCTACGACGCCGTCATGGCCCTGGTCAAGGAACACTCCGGCGCCTACGGCATGGGCGTGGACTACGCCTACACCATGGTGCACAAGGCGCCTGAGCGTGTGCAGCACGGTCCGACCCTGGCCCCGGTGGCAGCCCCCATCTGAGCCGATGACGGCCGAGCCGGTGACGCGCCCCGCCGCACGTCACCGGCTCGGCAAGACCCAGGCCACGCGCAGAGTCTCCAGCATGAGCGAGACGCAACAGGAAACCGTCACCCTGGTGGTGCGCCACCAGGTGCGCCCCGACCATGTGCCGCGTTACGAGGCCTGGCTACGGCGCATCATCGCCACCGCCAGCCAATGCCCCGGCCACCTCGGCGTGGACGTGGTGCGCAGCCGTCAGGCCAGCCTGGCGCAATTCACCTGCGTGCTGCGCTTCGCCGGCCTGCAGCAGTTGCAGAACTGGATCGACTCGGAGCAAAGGCGCCAGTTGATCGCCGAGGTCGAGCCGCTGCTGCGCGCCGGCGACCAGCTGGAGATCGCCCAGGGCAAGGAGTTCTGGTTCATGCCGGAAAGCGCGCAGACGCCGCCGCCCCGCTGGAAACAGGTCTGCGTCACCTTCCTGGTGATCCTGCCGCTGAGCCTGCTGGTGCCGCTGCTCTGGCAACCCCTGTTTCAGCTCGCTCCCTGGCTCGGCGGCTACCTGCCGAGCAACATCGTGATCACCCTGAGCATCGTCCTGCTCGTGGTGTACCTGTTCATGCCCATGGCCACGCGGCTGTTCGCCGCCTGGCTGAGCCCCAGCACCGACGAGGATCGACCATGAGCCAGGATCCCTCCGACCCGAAACGTCGCCATTTTCTCGCCACCAGCAGCGTGCTCGGCGCCGCCGGGGCGCTGTGGTCCACCCTGCCCTTCGCCGCCTTGTCCGGCGACTCATCCGCCAGTTCACCAGGAGGCAACATGAGTGCCGACCTCATTCTGTACAACGGCCGCCTGCACACGGTCGACCGCGAAAAACCCCAGGCCAGCGCCGTGGCCATCAAGGACGGGCGCTTCGTCGCCGTCGGCAGCGATGCCGAAGCCATGGCCCTGCGCGGCGATGCCACGCGCGTCATCGACCTGCAGAAACGCACGGTGATCCCCGGCCTCAACGACTCGCACCTGCACCTGATCCGCGGCGGCCTCAACTACAACCTGGAGCTGCGCTGGGAAGGCGTGCCGTCGCTGGCCGACGCCCTGCGCATGCTCAAGGAGCAGGCCGACCGCACGCCGACGCCGCAGTGGGTGCGCGTGGTCGGCGGCTGGACCGAGTTCCAGTTCGCCGAGAAACGTCTGCCGACCCTGGATGAGCTGAACAAGGCGGCGCCCGACACCCCGGTGTTCGTCCTGCACCTCTACGACCGCGCCCTGCTCAACCGCGCCGCGCTGCGCGCCGTGGGCTACGACAAGAACACGCCGAACCCGCCCGGCGGCGAGATCCAGCGCGATGCCAGCGGCCAGCCCACCGGCATGCTGATCGCCCGGCCCAATGCGCTGATCCTCTACGCCACCCTGGCCAAGGGGCCGAAGCTGCCGCTGGAGTATCAGGTCAACTCCACCCGCCAGTTCATGCGCGAGCTCAACCGCCTGGGCGTGACCAGCGCCATCGACGCCGGCGGCGGTTACCAGAACTACCCCGACGACTACCAGGTGATCCAGGAGCTGGCCGACAAGGATCAGCTCACCGTGCGCATCGCCTACAACCTGTTCACCCAGAAGCCCAAGGAAGAGCTGACCGACTTCAAGAACTGGACCAGCAGCGTCAAGCTGCACCAGGGCAATGACTTCCTCCGCCACAACGGCGCCGGCGAGATGCTGGTGTTCTCCGCCGCCGACTTCGAGGACTTTGTCGAACCGCGCCCGGACCTGGCGCCGAGCATGGAAGCCGATCTGGAGCCGGTGGTGCGTCACCTGGTCGAGCAGCGCTGGCCGTTCCGCCTGCACGCCACCTACGACGAATCCATCTCGCGCATGCTCGACGTGTTCGAGAAGGTCGACCGCGACATGCCGTTCAACGGTCTGCCCTGGCTGTTCGACCATGCCGAGACCATCAGCCCGCGCAATATCGAACGGGTACGGGCGCTCGGCGGCGGCATCGCCATCCAGCACCGCATGGCTTTCCAGGGCGAATACTTCATCGACCGCTACGGCGCCAAGGCCGCCGAAGCCACCCCGCCGATCCAGCGCATGCTGGCCGAAGGCGTGCCGGTCGGCGGCGGCACCGACGCCACCCGCGTGGCCAGCTACAACCCCTGGATGGCGCTGTACTGGCTGGTCAGCGGCAAGACGGTCGGCGGCACCACGCTCAACCCGCAGGGGCTGCCGCGTGACACCGCGCTGCAGCTGTTCACCCACGGCAGCGCCTGGTTCTCCAGCGAACAGGGCAAGAAGGGCCAGATCAAGGTGGGCCAACTGGCCGACCTGGTGGCCTTGACGGCGGACTTCTTCAGCATCGAGGAAGAGCAGATCAAGTGGCTGGAGTCGGTGCTGACCATCGTCGGCGGCAAGGTGGTGCATGGCACCGGCGAGTTCGACAAACTCGCCCCGCCGACGCTGCCGGTACTGCCGGACTGGTCGCCGGTGGCCAAGGTGCCCGGGCACTGGAAGCCGGTCGCGGCGCCGCTGTCGGCCAGCATCCACCAGTGCGTCGGCGCCTGCGCCGTGCATCAGCACCAGCATGACCGCGCGCGCCGCAGCAGCGTGCCGGTGAGCGATCACCAGGGCTTCTGGGGCGCCTTCGGCTGCTCCTGCTTTGCCTTCTGACATGACCAGCGAAAAACCGTCGCCCTGGGGCGCACTCAAGCACAGCACCTTCCGCTGGCTGTGGCTGGCCAGCATCGCCTCGAACATCGGCACATGGATGCACGAGGTGGGTGCCGGCTGGCTGATGACCAGTCTGTCGGCCAACCCCATGCACGTGGCGCTGGTACAGGTCGCCGGCTCGGCGCCGATGTTCCTCCTGGCGCTGCCGGCCGGCGCCATGGCCGATATCGTCGACAAGCGCCGTTATCTGCTCGGCGTGCAGCTGTGGATGGCGGCGGTGGCGACGCTGCTGGCCGTACTGACCCTGCTCGGCCTGACCACGGTCTGGCTGCTGCTGAGCATGACCCTGGCCATGGGCGTCGGCACCGCGTTGATGATGCCGGCCTGGTCGGCGCTGACGCCGGAACTGGTGAGCAAGCGCGACCTGCCCTCGGCCATCGCCCTGTCCAGCCTCGGCATCAATGTCGCCCGTGCGCTCGGCCCGGCCATCGCCGGGGTGCTGGTCAGCTTGAGCGGCCCCTGGGCGACCTTCGCCCTCAACGCCCTGTCGTTCTTCGCGGTGATGGCGGTGCTGCTGACCTGGAAGCGCGAGCGCCAGGTCGCCAGCTTCCCGGCCGAACGCCTGCTGGGTGCCATGCGTGCCGGCTGGCGCTACAGCCGCGCCTCGAAACCGCTACAGGCGGTGCTGGTACGCGCGGCGGCGTTCTTCGTCGGCGCCAGCGCCGGCATGTCGCTGCTGCCGTTGATCGTGCGCGGCGAGCTGCAGGGCAGCGCCAGCGACTTCGGCCTGATGCTCGGCAGCGTCGGCGTCGGCGCCGTGCTCGGCGCCACCTTGCTGCCGCGCGTGCGCGAGCGCATCAGCAGCGACCGCCTGGTGCTGCTGGCCAGCCTGCTCTATGCCCTGGTGCTGCTGGCCCTGGCCAGCCTGCGCCACTTCGCCGCGCTGCTGCCGGTGATGCTGCTCAGCGGCGCGGCCTGGATCGCCGTGCTGTCCAGCCTGCAGGTCGCGGCGCAGACTTCGGTGCCGGACTGGGTACGGGCGCGGGCGCTGTCGGTCTATATCCTGGTGTTCTTCGGCAGCATGGCCGCCGGTGGCGCGCTGTGGGGCTTCGTCGCCAGCCAGGCGTCGATTCCCCTCGCCCTGGTCGCCGCGGCCGGCTGCCTGGCGCTGGGTGGACTGCTCACGCCGCGTTTCCCGCTGCCGGTTACCGAGGCCGAGGATCTCGCCCCGTCGCTGCACTGGCCGGCGCCGATCCTGGCCGACGAAGCCGACCTCGAGCGCGGCCCGGTGATGGTCACCCTGCACTACGACATCGCCCCGGAACATGCCATGGCCTTTCGCCAGGCGATGAGCGAGGTGGCGCGCATGCGTCGGCGCAACGGCGCGTTCTCCTGGGGCCTGGTGCAGAGCAGCGAGAACCCGCGCCACTGGCAGGAGTTCTTCTTCGACGAGTCCTGGCTCGAACACCTGCGCCACCACGGCCGGGTCACCCGCGCCGAGCAACGCATCGAGGCGGCGGCCAGGCAGTTCCAGAGCGCCGGGGTCGCGATACGCATCGACCACTTCCTGACGCCCGGCAAACAGGCGCCGGAGCCTTCGGAAGCGCAGCATGCCAGCGATCCGCGATGACGGCGCAGTGGCGGCAGGACGCTCGCCGCCATGAGCCGGCAGGCCCTGTTCATTCACGGAACCTGGCTCACCCCGCTGATCTGGAGCCGGTTTCGCCGTCGCTTCGAGGCCTGCGGCTACAGCTGCAGCGCGCCGGCCTGGCCGCTGCTGGCTGCCGACCCGGCGGGTCAGCGCAGCCAGCCGCCGCGGGCAACGGCCAGCCTGGGCATCGCCGCCATTCTCGCTCACTACGCAGGGCAGATCGGCGACCTCGCACAGCCGCCGCTGCTGATCGGTCACGACCTTGGCGGCCTGCTGGTGCAGCTGCTGCTCGACCGCGGCCTGGGCTGCGCCGGCATCGCCATCGCGCCACCGGCCCACGGTGGGCTGGAAGGGCTGCGCGACAGCGGGCCCTGGCTGCTGCGCCAGGCGTGCTGGCGCGGCGTGCTGCACATGAGCCCGCAACATTTCGCCCGCACTATGGCGCAGACACTGACGCCAGAGCGGCAGGCCGCCGCATACGCGCGGCATATCGTGCCGGCACCGGGCCGGGTATTCTTCGACAACGCGCTGGGCATCGGTAGCCGTATCGACTTCGGCAATCCCGACCGCCCACCGCTGTTGCTGATTGCTGCGGGCGCGGACCGTAGCGTCCGCCCCGCCACGGTCGCGGCGGCCTATCGGCGCCACCGGGGCTCGACGGCGGTCACCACTTTCAAACACTTCAGCGGCTACAGCCACTGGCTGATTGCCGAACCGGGTTGGGAAACCATTGCCGACTACTGCATCGAATGGGCACAAAACCAGCTGGGACGCTTCTGAATCGCCGACCGCCTCGCAGCTTCATCCTCTGTTCGTGGCACTGGCCTTGCTGTGCCTGCTGCTCTGCACCGCCGTTCGCGCCGACGCTGGCGAACTGCAGCAACGCTTCGAACATCGGCGCTGGACGCTCAACGACGACAGCCCCAGCCAGATCGGCGCCCTGGCGCAGACCCGCGACGGCTATCTGTGGCTCGGCACCCATGATTCGCTGTATCGCTTCGACGGCCTGAGTTTCACCCGCTACCGCGCCGCCGATCAGCAGGAACTGGGCATAGTCTCCAGCCTGCTGGCCAGCGACCAGGGCCTGTGGGTGGGCCTGCGCAACGGCGGCGTGCGCCTGATCGACGCCGAGGGCGAGGTCGTGGCCGCCTTCGACCTGGGCCGCGGCACGGTCTACGCCCTGGCGCAGACCGCCGACGGCCAGCTATGGGCTGCGGCCAACGACGGCCTGCTGCGTTTCGACGGGCAAAGCTGGCAGCAGCTTTCCAGCCAGGCCGGCTTCGTCGGCACGAACGCCTACGCCCTGCTGGTCGATACTTCCGGGCGGCTGTGGGTGGCCGACGAGCAGCGCCTCTATGCGCTGGAGCCCGGTGCCCGGATGCTGCGCGACAGCGGCATCGCAGTCAGGCGTCCCCGGCAGATCGCCCAGGCGCCCGATGGCGCGCTGTGGCTGGCCGAACGCGATGGCGAATCGGTACTGCGGCTGGATACCTCGACCGGGCAGGCCAGTCGCATCGGGGTCGGCGAGCCGGTCAACGCCCTGCTGTTCGACCAACGTGGCGCGCTGTGGCTGAGCACCGCGGGCAACGGCCTGCTGCATGTGGCGCAGCCGGATCGCCACGCGCTGGGCGGTTTCAACGCCATCGAACGCTTCGCTGCTCGCGACGGGCTCAGCTCCGACCTCGTTGCGCCGCTGCATCAGGACAGCGAAGGCAGCCTCTGGATAGGCACGCACGATGGCCTGGATCGCCTGCGCGACCGACCGCTGCAACCGGCGGGCCTGCCCGCCAATGCGCAGAATCTGGCCCTGGTGGCGGATCAGACCGGCGCGCTCTGGGCCGGCAGCAGCAACCTGCGGGTGATGCGCCTGGATCGTGACGGCCTGCAGCATCTGCCGCTGCAGACGCCGATCAGCGCCACCGCCCGCGACAGCCAGGGCCGAGCCTGGCTGGCCGGCCCACAGGGCATCTGGCGCAGCAGCGGCGACAGCCTGCAAAAAGTCGCCGAGCTGCCGGTGCAACGCAGCCTGGACTCCGCGGTGCGCGCCATGCTGGTGGATCGCCACGGCGCGCTGTGGCTGTCGCTGAACCGCCAGGGCCTGTTCGTCCTGCGCGACGGGCGCTGGCACGGGCTGCCGCCGCCGAGCACCAAGCCGGCGCAGCAGATGCCGGTCAGCGCCGCCCTGGCGCCCGATGGCGGCCGCTGGTTCGGTTATCGCGACAACCTGATCGTCAGCCACGACGACGGCGGCGAACGCCATTGGGGCGCGGCCGAAGGCCTGGATGTCGGCCATGTGACCGCCATGGCCCATCTGCCCGGTCATGCCTGGGTCGGCGGCCAGCGTGGCCTGGCGCGCTTCGACGGGCAGCGCTTTCAGCGCCTGCCGCTGCCGGACAACGGTCTGTTCGACAACCTTTACGCCATCGTCCCGGTGCGGGTCGAGGCCGGTGAGGATCTCTGGCTGCAGGGCCAGGGCGGCATCTTCCAGCTGCCCGCCGCGGAGATCGCCCTGGCCCTGGCCAACCCCGCGCATCAGATCCGCTACCGCACCTACGATGCACAGGGCGGCCTGGCCAACGACCCGCACCAGGTACTGGCCCTGCCCACCGCAGTGCGCGCCGGCGAGAATCGGCTATGGTTCGTCACCCGCAACGGCGTGGTCGGCTTGAACCCGCTGCGCGCCCCGCAGAACAGCGCGGCGCCGCGCGTGCGCATCGAGTCGCTGGTGGTGGACGGCGAGGCGCTGCCGCTCGGTGCAACCGCCGAGCTGCCGGCGGACAGCCGGCGCCTGGTCATCGGCTACGGCGCGCCGAGCCTGTCGGCGCCGCAGGGCCTGCATTTTCTCTATCGCCTCGACGGCTTCGATCACGCCTGGCAATCCGCCGGCCGCCAGCGGGAAGTCACCTACACCGGCCTGCCCGCGGGCGATTACCGCTTCCGGGTACGCGCCCTCAACCAGAACGGGGTCGCCAGCGAACAGGACGCCGAACTCGACTTCAGCATCGCACCGCTGTTCTACCGCCAGCCGTGGTTTCTCCTGGCGCTCGGCGTCGCCCTGCTCGGCAGCCTGCATCTGCTCTACCGCAGCAACATGCGGCGCGCGGCGGAGCGGCTGCGCACCCGCCTGGAAGAGCGTCACGAGGAGCGCGAGCGCATCGCCCGCGAGCTGCACGACACCCTGTTGCAGGGGGTGCAGGGGTTGATGCTGCACGTGCAGGCCGCGGCCGACAGCCTGCCCGTCGGACAGCCCAGCCGCGGCCTGCTGGAAAAGGCACTGGATCGCGCCGACCAGGTGATCAACGAGGGTCGCGAGCGGGTACGCGATCTGCGCAGCGTGCCTCAAGGTCCCGTCGACCTGCCCCAGGCACTGGGCGAGCTGGAGCATCTGCTCGATCACCCGGGCGTAACCTATCGGATCGACATCAAGGGCACCCCCATTGCCCTGCATCCGGTGGTTCACGATGAGCTGTACCTGCTGGCGCGCGAGGCCGTCGGCAACGCCTTTCGCCATGCCCGCGCCAGCCTCGTGCAGCTGCAGCTGGACTATGACCCGCGCCAGTTCGAGCTGCAGGTGGTCGACGATGGCTGCGGCATTCGCGCCGATTACCTGGACAGCAGCGAGGCCGCCGATCACTGGGGCCTGCGTGGGATGTACGAGCGCGCCGCGAAGATTGGCGCTACCCTCAGCATTCACGGCGCCCAGGGGCGCGGCAGCCAGGTCCGACTGACACTGGTCGGCGTACTGGCCTACCGGCAGAAGGAGCCTTGCGCGCGCCGCTGGCTACCCTGGAAAAGACTCACGAGGAGCCCGCACCCATGAGCATCGCCACCCCCATCCGCGTGCTGGTCGCCGATGACCACCCGCTGCTGCGCGAGGGCATCGCCGCCGTTCTCGCCGCTCAGGCGGATATCGAGCTGGTGGGCGAGGCCGGCGACGGCCAGGAGGCACTGGACTGCTTCCGCCGCCTGCGCCCGGACGTCACCCTGATGGACCTGCAGATGCCGCGCATGACCGGCATCGAGAGCATCCAGGCGATCCGTAGCGAATGCCCGGATGCGCGCATCGCCATCCTCACCACCTACCGCGGCGACGTGCGCGCCCTGCACGCCATCCAGGCCGGCGCCCAGGCCTATCTGCTGAAAAGCAGCCTGCGCAAGGAGCTGGTCGAGACCATCCGTCAGGTGGCCGCGGGTAAACGCCACATTCCAGCGGAGATCGCCGCCGAACTGGCCGAGCATATCGGCCAGCAGTGCCTCAGCGCGCGCGAGGTGGAGGTGCTGCAGGCGGCGGCACTGGGCTACTCCAACCGCGATATCGCCCTGCAACTGCGCATCACCGAGGATACGGTCAAGGGGCATATGCGCCTGGTCATGGACAAGCTCGGCGCCAACAACCGCACCCACGCCGTGGCCATCGCCGTGCAGCGCGGGGTCCTCGAGGTCGGCCTGCCACTTTAGTGTTGCTCCCCGTCCCCACCTTGTGAGCTGGGCGCCGACAGCTCCGCCGCGCATGCTCTGCGTGCGACCAGACAAGGAGGCTTCATATGGGCTCGCTCGGAGAAACTCAGGGCATCACGCCCTGTCTAGCAAAGGCGCTGGACAATGCTCAGACGCTGGCAAGGATCGCCGAATTGCTGGCCGATGCCGGAGCGGCCCTGCAGCAAGACACCCTGCGCGCCTACGTCTACCTCGACCAGGCCATGGAACTGCTGAGACAGGCGAACGGCGGCAGCGATAGCGACCTGCGCCATGCGGCGGGCCTGAACCGCTGGCAAACGCGGCGTCTGGACGAATACATCAGCCGGCATCTGGATACACCGATCCGCACCTGCCACCTGGCCGCTCAGCTCAACCTGAGCAGCAGCCACTTCTCCCATGTGTTCAAGCAGACCTTCGGCATCACGCCGCTGGCCTACGTGGCGCGCAAGCGTATCGAAGCGGCCAGGGCGATGATGCTGGCCACCGACCAGCCATTGACGCAGATTGCCCATGCCCACGGTTTCTGCGACCAGTCGCACTTCACCCGCACCTTTAGGCGCGAGACCGGGATGAGCCCACTGCTGTGGCGACAGCGCTGCGCCGCGAGGACGCAGGCTACCACCGAGCGTTGATCAGCCCAGCATGGTCACATGACGCGGATGGCTGGCCACCCGCTCGAGCCAGGCGCGGATGGCCGGGAAGGCTTCGAGGCTGAAGCCGCCTTCGTCGGCCACATGGGTGTAGGCATACAGGGCGATATCGGCAATGGAGTAATGCTCACCGACCAGATAGGGCGTACGTTCGAGCTGCTTCTCCATCACTTTCAGGGCCTTGTAGCCGAGCTTCAGGCAGCGCGCGTGCTCCTCGCGGCGCTCCTCGGGCATGCCCTGGTAGAGCTGGATGAAACGCGCCACCGCAACATAGGGCTCGTGGCTGTATTGCTCGAAGAACTGCCACTGCAGCACCTGGGTGCGCAGGCGCGGCTCGCTGGGCAGGAACTCGCTGCCCTCGGCGAGGTAGTTGAGGATGGCGTTGGACTCCCACAGGCAGGTGCCGTCGTCCAGCTCCAGCACCGGAATCTTGCCATTGGGATTCTTGGCCAGGAAGGCTTCGCTCTGCGTCTCGCCCTTGAGGATGTTGACGGGAATCCACTGGTACTCCTTGCCCAGCAGATGCAGCATCAGCTTGACCTTGTAGCAGTTGCCCGAACGGTAATCGCCGTAGACCTTGTACATCGCATTGCCCTCCCTACATCAATTCTCGCGGCAAGCTCGCCGCCAATCAAATCACCGCCAACCGCCCTGCTTCTGCAGGAGCGGATCTATCCGCGAAATTCGCGGCTGAAGCGGAATGCCGCCCAGCCGCTCCTACAGGGGGGACTCAATCACGCCCCCTGCGCCTCGCGGATAACTGCAGCGAGGCGGCGCAGGCCTTCGCCCAGGCGCTCCGGCGCCACGTGACTGAAGTTCAGTCGCAGATGACCGGCGTTGGCGTCCGGATCGATAAAGAACGGCTCACCCGGCATAAAGGCGACGTTCTGCGCCAGGGCCGCATCGAGCAATGTGCGGGTATCCAGCGGCTGCTTGAGGGTCAGCCAGAAGAACAGCCCGCCCTGCGGAATTTCCCACTCGGCCAGATCGGCGAAGTGCTCCAGCAGCGCGGCCTGCATGGCGTCGCGGCGGATGCGGTAGAAATCGCGCAGCTCGGCCAGGTGGCCGCGGTACCGCTCGCTGCCCAGCCACTGCAGCGCCTGCCACTGGCCGATGCGGTTGGTGTGCAGATCGGCCGACTGCTTCAGGCGCAGCAGGTGCGGGTACAGATCCTTGGTGGCGATCAGGTAGCCGACGCGCAGGCCCGGCAGCAGGGTCTTGGATACGGTGCCGGTGTAGATCCAGCTGGCCTTTTGCAGGCGGCTGACGATGGGCGTGGCCTGGCCTTCATCGAACACCAGCTCGCGGTACGGCTCGTCCTCGATCAGGGTCACGCCGAACTCGTCGAGCAGCGCCGCCACCGCTTCGCGCTTGGCCTCGCTGTAGCGGGTGCCGGACGGATTCTGGAAGGTCGGGATCAGGTAGGCGAAGGCCGGCTTGTGCTTTTCCAGACGCTGGCGCAGCGCCGCCAGCTCGGGGCCGTCGGCCTCCTGCGGCACGCTGATGCAAGCGGCGCCGAACAGCTGGAAGGCCTGTAGCGCGGCCAGGTAGGTCGGCGCCTCGAGCAGCACCTCGGTGCCCGGATCGATGAACAGCTTGGAGGCCAGGTCCAGGGTCTGCTGCGAGCCGCTGACGATCAGCACCTGGCTGGCCTCGCAGGGTACGCCCAGGGCGCGCGCCTCGGCGGCAATGGCCTCGCGCAGGGCCGGCTCGCCCTCGCTCATGCCGTACTGACCCATGCTCGCCGGCATCTCGGCCCAGTCCACCTTCGGCAGCATGGGTTCGGCCGGCAGCCCGCCGGCGAAGGACATCACCTCCGGACGCTGCGCCGCGGCGAGAATTTCACGAATCAGGGAGCTTTTCAGGCGGGCGATGCGTTCGGAGAAGGCCATGGGATTACCTGGGGTGCAAAAGGCTGGAAATTTAAGTCAAACTGCTTGACCGAAACTACGACGCCACCCAGAGATACGTCAATATGACTGACCTAAAAAATTTCCCCGAGAAATTTTTAACGTCGCCCAGCGACGGCCCGCAGGGTGGCCGCCACGGATGGCAGGCCATGAAAAACCCGGCCGTCCAACAGGCCGCCATGGAGGCCTTTTTCTTCGGCTACCAGGCCTTCACCGCCAAGTCCGACGAGATGCTGGCCAAGCGCGGCCTGTCGCGGGTGCACCACCGCATCCTGTTCTTCATCGCCAAGTACCCGGGGCTGAGCATGAAGGAACTGCTCGGCTATCTCGGCGTGAGCAAGCAGGCGTTGAACACGCCGCTGCGCCAGCTGATGGAAATGCACCTGGTGCGCAGCGAGGCCGCGGCGGACGACAAGCGCAAGCGCCTGCTCGGTTTCACCGCCGAAGGCGCCAAACTGGAGCAGGCCCTGCGCCGCGAACAGGCGCGCCTGCTGCAGCGGGTGTTCGCCGAAGTCGGCGAAGAGGCCGTGCAGGGCTGGCTCAAGGTCAACCAGGCGCTGACCGTGCGCCGCTGACCCCGCACGCGGGCGCTCTGGCAGACCGACGAGCGCCCCTCCTGGCGATCCAGGCACACCGCTGGCACAAAAGCCGCTAGCCTGAAAACAGGCCTCTCGACCCGCGCCCGGCTCATAACCGAATTGCATGACAATCGGCTGACCACAAGGTCAAATATTTGTTGACCCAAAAGTCAGAAAACTCTAGATTGGCCCCATGGCAGCCCGCGCCAGGGCCTTGCAGTGCGTGCATCACCTGGCCAGCCAACCGAGTCATAACAATAAAGTGCCTGGAGGTCGTCCTTGATCCAGTTTTTACTCAACCGGGAGCTGCGCACCGAGCATGCCCTGGACCCCAACGTCACCGTGCTCAACTACCTGCGTGAGCACGTCGGCAAAACCGGAACCAAGGAAGGCTGCGCCTCCGGCGACTGCGGTGCCTGCACCGTGGTGGTCGGCGAGCTCGAGGGCGACCGCGTACGCTACCGCACCCTCAACTCCTGCCTGACCTTCGTCTCCAGCCTGCACGGCAAGCAGCTGATCACCGTCGAAGACCTCAAGCACCAGGGCAAGCTGCACAGCGTGCAGCAGGCGATGGTCGACTGCCACGGCTCGCAGTGCGGCTTCTGCACCCCCGGTTTCATCATGTCGCTGTTCGCCCTGCAGAAGAACTCCACCGGCTACGACAAGGGCCAGACCCTGGAAGCCCTGGCCGGCAACCTGTGCCGCTGCACCGGCTACCGCCCGATCATCGACGCCGCCGAGCAGGCCTGCTGCCAGAAGCAGCCGGACCAGTTCGACGCCTTCGAAAGCAACACCGTGGCCCAGCTCCAGGCCATCGCCCCGCGTGAAACTGCCGAGCTCAACAGTGGCGACAAGCGCTGCCTGGTGCCGCTGACCGTGGCCGACCTGGCCGACCTCTATGCCGCCAACCCGGAAGCCCGCCTGCTCGCCGGCGGTACCGACCTGGCCCTGGAAGTCACTCAGTTCCACCGTGAACTGCCGGTGATGATCTACGTCGGCCATATCGAAGACATGAAGCGTATCGAAGTGACCGACAGCGCCATCGAGATCGGCGCGGCCGCGGCCCTGTCCGACTGCTACGAAGCGCTGTCGCGCGAGTACCCGGACTTCGGCGAGCTGCTGCACCGCTTCGCCTCGCTGCAGATTCGCAACCAGGGCACCCTGGGCGGCAATATCGGCAACGCCTCGCCCATCGGCGACGCCCCGCCGCTGCTGATCGCCCTCGGCGCGCAGATCGCCCTGCGCCAGGGCAACACCCGGCGCATCCTGCCGCTGCAGGACTACTTCCTCGACTACAAGGTAACCGCCCGCCAGGAAGCCGAATTCATCGAGAAGATCATCGTGCCGCGCGCCCAGGCCAACCAGGCGTTCCGCGCCTACAAGGTGTCCAAGCGCCTGGACGACGACATCTCCGCCGTCTGCGCCGCCTTCAACCTGACTATCGTCGACGGCGTGGTCACCGAAGCGCGCATCGCCTTCGGCGGCATGGCCGCCATCCCCAAACGCGCCAGCGCCTGCGAAGCCGCGCTGGTCGGCTCGGCCTGGTATCCGGGCGTGATCGAACGCGCCTGCGACGCGCTGGGTGAGGACTTCACCCCGCTGTCGGATTTCCGCGCCAGCAAGGAATACCGCCTGCTCACTGCCCAGAACCTGCTGCGCAAGTTCTTCCTGGAGCAGCAGTCGCCCGAGGTCGAGACCCGGGTTACCGCTTACGCCTGATGGCGCAGTGAATTGATACGCCGCCGGCGCGCCCGGCGGCATGCGAAGTTTTGGAGGCGAAGATGTCCAGTCATATCGAACACAAATCCCAGGAAGAGCTGGCCGCCCTGTTCCGCGCCGGCATGACCAGCGGCGTCGGCAAGAGCGTCAAGCACGAGAGCGCGGACAAGCACGTGTCCGGCGAGGCGGTCTATGTCGACGACCGCCTGGAATTCCCCAACCAGCTGCACGTCTATGCGCGCCAGTCGGATCGCGCCCATGCGCACATCCTGCGCATCGACACCCGCCCCTGCTACGAGTTTCCGGGCGTGGCCATCGCCATCACCAAGGATGACGTGCCAGGCCAGCTGGATATCGGCCCGGTGGTCGCCGGCGACCCGCTGCTGGCCGACGGCAAGGTGGAGTACGTTGGCCAGGTGGTGCTGGCGGTAGCCGCCGACAGCCTGGAAACCGCGCGCAAGGCGGCCATGGCCGCGATCGTCGAATACGAAGACCTGGAGCCGGTGCTCGACGTCGTCGAGGCCTACCGCAAGAAGCATTTCGTGCTCGCCAGCCACACCCACCGCATTGGCGACTCGGCCAGCCAACTGGCCAGCGCCCCGCGTCGCCTGCAGGGCACCCTGCATATCGGCGGCCAGGAGCACTTCTACCTGGAAACCCAGATTTCCTCGGTGATGCCGACTGAAGACGGCGGCATGCTGGTCTACACCTCGACGCAGAACCCCACTGAGGTGCAGAAACTGGTCGCCGAAGTGCTCGGCGTGCCGATGAACAAGATCGTCATCGACATGCGCCGCATGGGCGGCGGTTTCGGCGGCAAGGAAACCCAGGCCGCCGGCCCGGCGTGCCTGTGCGCGGTGATCGCGCACCTCACCGGTCGGCCGACCAAGATGCGCCTGCCGCGCATGGAAGACATGAGCATGACCGGCAAGCGTCACCCCTTCTACGTCGAGTACGACGTCGGCTTCGATGACGACGGCCTGCTGCACGGCATCGAGATGGACCTGGCCGGCAACTGCGGCTACTCGCCAGATCTGTCCGGCTCCATCGTCGACCGCGCCATGTTCCACTCGGACAACGCCTACTTCCTCGGCAACGCCACCATCAACGGTCATCGCTGCAAGACCAACACCGCGTCGAACACCGCCTACCGCGGTTTCGGCGGCCCGCAGGGCATGGTCGCCATCGAGGAAGTGATGGACGCCGTCGCGCGCCACCTCGGCAAGGATCCGCTGGAAGTACGCAAGCTCAACTACTACGGCAAAACCGAGCGCAACGTCACCCACTACCACCAGACCGTCGAGCACAACGTCATCCACGAGATGACCGCCGAGCTGGAGCAGAGCTGCGAGTACGCCAAGCGCCGTCGCGAAATTATCGAGTTCAACCAAAAAAGCCCGGTGCTGAAGAAAGGCCTGGCCATGACCCCGGTGAAATTCGGCATCAGTTTCACCGCCACCTTCCTCAACCAGGCCGGCGCGCTGATCCACATCTACACCGACGGCTCGATCCACCTCAACCACGGCGGCACCGAGATGGGCCAGGGCCTCAACACCAAGGTGGCCCAGGTCGTCGCCGAAGTGTTCCAGGTCGATATCGAGCGCATCCAGATCACCGCCACCAACACCGACAAGGTGCCCAATACCTCGCCGACCGCAGCCTCCAGCGGCGCCGACCTCAATGGTATGGCGGCGAAGAACGCGGCCGAGACCATCAAGCAACGCCTGGTGGACTTCCTGGTGCGCGAGTACAAGGTCACCCCGGAGGACGTGGAATTCCGCAACGGGCAGGTGCGCGTGCGCGACCACTTCCTGTCCTTCGAGGAGATGATCCAGAAGGCCTACTTCGGCCAGGTCTCGCTGTCGTCGACCGGTTTCTACCGCACGCCGAAAATCTACTACGACCGCGACAAGGCCGCCGGCCGCCCCTTCTACTACTACGCCTACGGCGTGGCCTGCGTGGAAGTGCTGGTCGACACCCTGACCGGCGAATACCGCATGCTGCGCGGCGACATCCTGCACGACGTCGGCGACTCGCTGAACCCGGCCATCGACATCGGCCAGGTCGAAGGCGCCTTCGTCCAGGGCATGGGCTGGCTGACCACGGAAGAGCTGGTGTGGAACGCCAAGGGCAAGCTGATGACCAACGGCCCGGCCAGCTACAAGATCCCGGCCATCGCCGACATGCCCATCGACCTGCGCGTGAAGCTGGTGGAGAACCGCAAGAACCCGGAAGACACGGTATTCCACTCCAAGGCCGTGGGCGAGCCGCCATTCATGCTCGGCATCGCCGCCTGGTGCGCCCTCAAGGACGCCGTGGCCAGCCTGGCGGACTACAAGGTGCAACCGCAGATTGACGCCCCGGCCACCCCTGAGCGCGTGCTCTGGGGCGTGGAGCAGATGCGCAAGCTGAAGGCTTCGGCCAAGACTGCCAGCGCTGCCGAGGTCGAACCGGCGTAACGCTAAACACCTTGGTGGATGTGCTGCGCGACATCCACCCTACGGCGGTTCGTAGGGTGGACAACCGCGAAGCGTTGTCCACCAAAGGCGTGAATGAAGAACAAAGCAGGTGTACAACAATGACAAAACACACCGAACCGAATAACCGCCCTGCTCGCCCGGCACCGGTGCCGATTCTCGACCCGTCGCCGAGCAACTGGCGCCTGCCGCGCCCGGGCCAGACCACGCCTTCCTGGAGGCTGAGCAAATGAGCTGGATCAGTGCCCTCGCCGAGCTGCAGCAAAAAGGTGAAGCCTGCGTGCTGGTGACCATCATCGAGGAACGCGGCTCGACGCCGCGCAACGCCGGCTCGAAGATGGTGGTCACCGCCGAGCGCATCTTCGAAACCATCGGCGGCGGCCATCTGGAATACAAGGCCATGGAAATGGCCCGCGAGATGCTCGCCAGCCGCAGCCAGGACACCCGTCTGGAGCGCTTCTCCCTTGGCGCCAGCCTGGGCCAGTGCTGCGGCGGCGCCACCGTGCTGCTGTTCGAACCGATGGGTCAACCACAGGCGCAGATCGCCGTGTTCGGCGCCGGCCATGTCGGCCGCGCGCTGGTGCCGCTGCTCGCCAGCCTGCCGTGCAAGGTGCGCTGGATCGACTCGCGGGAGAACGAATTTCCCGAGCACATCCCCGCCGGCGTGGAGAAGATCGTCAATGACGAGGTGGTCGACGAGGTGGAGAACATGCCGCCCGGCAGCCACTACATCGTCATGACCCACAATCACCAGCTCGATCTGGAGCTGACCGCAGCGATCCTCAAACGCGGCGACTTCGCCTACTACGGCCTGATCGGCTCGAAGACCAAGCGCGTCAAGTTCGAGCATCGCCTGCGCGAACGCGGCTTTGAGGAATCCCTGATGGCGCGCATGCGCTGCCCCATGGGTCTGCCCGAGGTGAAAGGCAAGCTGCCGGTGGAAATTGCCGTGTCCATCGCCGGCGAGGTGATCGCCACCTACAACGCCAGCTTTGGCCAGGACGTGAAGAAGGGCGAGTCCAGCGTGGCCAAGCTGTTGCCCGCCTCGCGCCGCACCCAGCCGTAGGTTGGCGCTGAGCGCTGCGAAGCCGATCGCGGCCCGACCCAACAGGGAGTGCGCAGCACTCCACCCGGCGGGCCCGGTTTGCGGCAACGCCAGGCTCACCACCCTCGTGTTGGGCTTCGCGGAGCTCAGCCCAACCTACCCGTACTACCTTGATCTGAGATTTGAGCCCCATGACCACCAACGTCAAAGCCTACCGCGCCGCCATTTTGCACAGCCTCGCCGACCCGGCCGTGGTCGGCGTCGAGCAGTCCTATGAGTATTTCGAGGACGGCATCCTGCTGATCGAAAATGGCAAGGTCGCCCAGGTCGGCGCTGCTGCCGAGCTGTTGCCGAAATTGGCCGGCGTCGACGTCCAGCACTACCGCGACGCGCTGATCACCCCCGGCTTTATCGACACCCATATCCACTACCCGCAGACCGGCATGATCGCCTCCTACGGCGAGCAGTTGCTGGACTGGCTCAACACCTACACCTTCCCTACCGAGCGGCAATTCGAAGACAAGGCTCACGCCAGCGACGTGGCGGCGATCTTCCTCAAGGAACTGCTGCGCAACGGCACTACCACCGCCCTGGTGTTCGGCACCGTGCACCCGCAATCGGTGGACGCCTTCTTCGAGCAGGCCGACAAGCTCAACCTGCGCATGATCGCCGGCAAGGTGCTGATGGATCGCAACGCCCCGGACTACCTGACCGACACCGCCGAAACCGGCTACGCCGAGAGCAAGGCCCTGATCGAGCGCTGGCACGGCAAGGGCCGCCTGCACTATGCGGTCACCCCACGCTTCGCCCCGACCAGTACGCCGGAGCAACTGGAACTGGCCGGCAAGTTGCTGGGCGAGTACCCGGACCTCTACATGCACACCCACCTGTCCGAGAACCGCAAGGAGATCGAATGGGTCAAGGAACTCTTTCCCGAGCGCAAGGGCTACCTGGACGTCTATGACCACCACAAGCTGATCGGCCCGCGCGCGGTGTTCGCCCATGGCGTGCACCTGTGCGACGAGGAGTGCCAGCGCCTGGCCGAAACCGGCTCGGCGGTGGCCTTCTGCCCGACCTCCAACCTGTTCCTGGGCAGCGGCCTGTTCGACCTGAACAAGCTGGAAGCACACGGCGTGCGCGTCGGCCTGGGTACCGACGTCGGCGCCGGTACCAGCTTCAGCCAGCTGCAATCGCTGAACGAGGCGTACAAGATCATGCAGCTGCAGGGCAAGAAGCTCGACCCGTTCAAGTCGCTGTACCTGGCCACCCTGGGCGGCGCCAATGCGCTGTACCTGGACGATCGGCTGGGCAACTTCCTGCCCGGCAAGGACGCCGACTTCCTGGTGCTGGACTACAACGCCACGCCGCTGATGAGCTACCGCATGCAGCAGGCCAGGAGCCTGGAAGAGCGGTTGTTCGCCCTGACCATGCTCGGCGACGACCGCGCGGTGAAGGAAACCTTCGCCGCCGGCGTGTCGGTGCACCAGCGCTAAGCGTAGGGGGGCACGGGTCCACCCAGGTCGCGCGCACCAGCGATTTTCCAGGGGCCGTGGTGCGCACAGCTCACCCTACCCTGCTGAAACAAAAAAGCCCCGAGGCGCAAGCATCGGGGCTTTTTTCTACAACGCCGTCAATCAGCGGTTGGCGGCGCTACGTCCGGACTTCTTCTTGGTCTGCAGCAGGTGCGAGAACACCGCGTGCAGGTCATCCGAGGCGCTTTCCTCGTCCAGATTGAGCTTGCTGTCGATATGGTCCATGTGGTGCATCATCAGGTGCACCGCACGCTCGGCATCGCGCGCCTCGATGGCGTCGATCAGCTGGTTGTGCTCGTCGTAGGAACAATGCGAGCGGCTGCCGCTTTCGTACTGGGCGATGATCAGCGAAGTTTGCGACACCAGGCTGCGCTGGAAGCTCACCAGCGGCGCATTACGCGCGGCCTCGGCCAGCTTGAGGTGGAACTCGCCGGACAGGCGGATGCCGGCGCCGCGATCGCCGCGGGAGAAACTGTCCTGCTCGTCCTTGACCATCTGCCGCAGCTCGGCCAGTTGCTCGGCGGTGGCGTGTTCGACGGCCAGCTCGGTGATGGCGCGCTCGACCAGACGGCGCGCGTAGAAGATCTGCCGGGCTTCTTCGACGCTGGGGCTGGCGACCACCGCACCGCGGTTCGGTCGCAGCAGCACCACGCCCTCGTGGGCCAGGCGCGACAGCGCGCGACGAATGATGGTACGGCTGACGCCGAAGATCTCGCCCAGGGCCTCTTCGCTCAGCTTGGTGCCGGGCGCCAGACGCTGTTCGAGAATGGCATCGAAGATATGGGCGTATACGACATCGTCCTGAGTCCCGCTGCGGCTGCTTTTGCCGGTGCGCGGCTGCTTCTTGAGGGGCTGCAATTGATCGTTCATTCTGGCTCGCGTCAATGAGAGTCGGCGACACTGCGACTCTACTGTGTTCTACCCGGTAGCTGACAAGCACCGGGAGAAAAATCATCGGAAAAAAATTCGGACAATTGTACACAATTCAACCAATCAATGCACCAGAGTTGTATGACCACCCCTTTTCGGGCTCAGCCGGGGGCAAGCGACGAACGGCGGGCCGGCTCAAATTCTTTCCTTATATAGCCGGCATTTCTCAGGCCATTACCGGCTAACCAGGCATAGCCCCCTGTCCGGCGACCTCGATCGCGATGCCGAGCACGGCGTCACACAAAATCCTATCTATTTGTTTTAAATGAATTTCCTAAAAATCGGCGACGGCCATTGTCGCCAATTACACCCGTTCTCGCGGCGAAATTGGCCCATGGTTCGATTTGTGCAACATTAAAAACATTAATTGCATTTTTTGTATACAACAGCATAATCGCGCCTGAGTGACTTCTTGACCGCTCGGTCAACAACTTAGCCAGGAAGCACCGCGAACGCACCGCCTGCCTCAGAGAGCCGCTGTCCTCGCGCAAGGCTCTGGGCGGTACACAACAAGAGAGATGAGGAGTACCCGCTGTGGAAAGCGTCAAACAAGAACAACACGCGTCTCAACTGGCAAGAACCGGTCTGCTCGACCGTTTCTTCAAGCTGACCGAGCACCGCACCACCATCAAAACCGAGTTGCTGGCCGGCCTGACGACCTTCGTCACCATGGCCTACATCATCTTCGTCAACCCCAACATCATGGCCGGTGCCGGCGTCGACCACGGCGCGGCCTTCGTCGCCACCTGCATCGGCGCGGCGCTGGGCTGCTTCCTCATGGGCCTGTACGCCAACTGGCCGGTGGGCCTGGCACCGGGCATGGGCCTCAACGCCTTCTTCACCTACACCGTGGTCGGCGAGATGGGCTACAGCTGGCAGATCGCCCTCGGCGCGGTGTTCATCTCCGGCGTGCTGTTCATGATCATGAGCCTGTCGAAGATCCGCGAGTGGCTGCTCAACAGCATCCCCATGAGCCTGCGCTTCGCCATGGGCGCCGGGGTCGGCCTGTTCCTCGGCCTGATCGGCCTGAAGACCGCCGGCATAGTCGTCGACAGCCCGGCCACCCTGCTGACCATGGGCTCGTTCGGTAACCCCAACGCCCTGCTCGCCGCCGTGTGCTTTCTGCTGATCGCCGTGCTCAGCCACCGCAACGTGTTCGGCGCCATCCTCTTCAGCATGCTCGGCGTCACCGCGCTGGGCTGGGCCCTGGGTCTGGTGGAGTACGGCGGCCTGGTGTCGATGCCGCCGAGCCTGGCGCCGACCTTCCTGGCCATGGACATCGCCGGGGCCTTCAACGTGGCCATGATCAGCGTGATCCTCGCCTTCCTCTTCGTGAACATGTTCGACACCGCCGGCACCCTGATGGGCGTGGCCCACCGCGCCAACCTGGTGGACGAAGACGGCAAGATCCAGAACCTTTCGCGCGCACTCAAGGCCGACTCCACCTCCAGCGTGGTCGGCGCCGTGGTCGGCTGCCCGCCGGTGACCAGCTACGTGGAGAGCGCCTCGGGCGTGGCCGCTGGCGGCCGCACCGGTTTGACCGCCGTGGCCGTGGGCGTGCTGTTCCTCGCGGCGATGTTCTTCGCCCCGCTGGCCGGCATGATCCCCGCCTACGCCACCGCCGGCGCGCTGATCTACGTGGCGATGCTGATGATGAGCGGCATGGCCCATATCGACTGGAAGGACCACACCGACACCATCCCGGCCATCGTCACCGTGGTGATGATGCCGCTGACCTTCTCCATCGCCAACGGCATCGCCCTGGGCTTCCTCACCTACGCCACGCTGAAGCTGCTGACCGGCCAGCGCGACAAGGTCTCGCTGAGCCTGTACGTGCTGTGCGTAATCTTTATCGCCAAGTTCGCCTTCCTCTGACGGCAACCTGGTGTTGATCGAAGCCCCGGCCATGTGCCGGGGCTTTTCGTTTGGCCATTGGCGTCGGGACGCGCAGCCTCGGCGCGCCCCGCAAGCATGTCGCGCAGCCTTTCGCGGATTGCATCCGGGCCTGGCACAGGCAGCGATAGCCCGGTAGGGTGCGGCTCCCCCACTGGAGGCCGACCAGGCGGCCTAGCGACAAGCGCTATGCTGGGTTACCCGGCGCTCGGGTGACGCGGCGATCCCCATGACACTCCCAGCGCCGCTAGCCCACAAAAGCGACCAGCAACTCAGCCCTGCAACGCGGGCAAAAAAAGCCCGCAGTGTGAGCGGGCCTAAGGACTCGAACGAGTCTGAGGGTGACAAGCATTCGTCTGACGGGCAGTTGGCCCGCCAGTCACTCAGCTACCGCGGTAGGTGGAGTAGCTGTAGGGGGAAATCAGAAGCGGCACGTGGTAGTGCTCCTGGCCGGCGTCGATGCCGAAGCGCAGCACCACTACATCGAGGAACGCCGTATCCGGCAGCTTCACGCCACGGGCGCGGTAGTAGTCGCCGGCGTGGAAGTGCAGCTGGTAGACGCCCGTGCGGTAGTCTTCGCCCTGCAGCACCGGCGCATCGCAACGGCCGTCGTGGTTGGTGGTAACGCTGTTGATCAGCTCCAGCTGCGCGCCTTCGACGCGGTACAGCTCGACCTTGATGTCACTCCCCGGACAACCGTGCGCGGCGTCCAGTACATGCGTAGTCAATCGTCCCATGGCTCTCGGGCGCCCGTCGCGGCCTGCGGCTACACGGACACCACACCTCCTCTACTCTGTTGAAATCGGCTCGTCGCAGTGCTCCGACGCTCTGGCAGGATAGCACGCAGAGCGAACATAAAACACTTTACACAAAAATTGTACACAATAAATCCAGCAAAAAGCCCGACCTGACAACCGGATCGTTCGCGCCCCATCGGCATGCAACTCAGCAGCCACACCAGCAGCGGAGCACATAGCTGACCAATCAGGCAAGTTTCTTGCTTGCTCGACCAGGGAAGAAAATGACGAAAAGTCGATTTACAAACGGCAACTAACTTTGTATACAATTAGCCATCCCGGTCGCGCAGCCTTCCGATCCCGAGGCGCGCAGTGACCGCAACGTTCCAGATAGGAAGACTGCAGTGAGCGCTGATTACCCACGCGATTTGATCGGCTACGGCGACACCCCTCCGCATCCGCACTGGCCGGGCGATGCCCGCATCGCCCTGTCCTTCGTGCTCAACTACGAGGAAGGTGGCGAGCGCAACATCCTCCATGGCGACAAGGAATCCGAGGCCTTTCTCTCCGAGATGGTCGCCGCCCAGCCGCTGCAGGGCCAGCGCAACCTGTGCATGGAGTCGCTCTACGAGTACGGCAGCCGCGCCGGCGTGTGGCGCCTGCTCAACCTGTTCAAGAAACACGACATTCCGCTGACCGTGTTCGCCGTGGCCATGGCCGCCCAGCGTCATCCCGAGGCGATCCGCCAGATGGTCGCCGCCGGTCACGAGATCTGCAGCCACGGCTACCGCTGGATCGATTACCAGAACATGGACGAGGCCACCGAGCGCGAGCACATGCTCGAGGCCATCCGCATCCTCACCGAGCTGACCGGCGAGCGCCCGCTGGGCTGGTACACCGGCCGCCTGGGCCCGAACACCCGGCGCATCGTGCGCGAGGAAGGCGGTTTCCTCTACGACTCCGACACCTACGACGACGACCTGCCCTACTGGGACCCGGCCAGCACTGCGGAGAAGCCGCACCTGGTGATCCCCTACACCCTGGACACCAACGACATGCGCTTTACCCAGGTGCAGGGCTTCAACAAGGGCGACGACTTCTTCGAATACCTCAAGGACGCCTTCGACGTGCTCTACGCCGAGGGCGAGGCCGGCGCACCGAAGATGCTGTCGATCGGCATGCACTGCCGCCTGCTCGGCCGCCCGGCGCGCCTGGCTTCGCTGGCACGCTTCCTCGACTACGTGAAGAGCCACGACAAGGTCTGGTGCGCCCGCCGCGTCGACATCGCCAAGCACTGGCACGCCACCCACCCCTTCCGTGCGACCGCCGAACAAGAGAGCAGCAAATGAGCCGTTTCCAGACCCTGACCCCGTCCCAGCTGAGCCGCGACGCCTTCGTTGCCGCCTTCGCCGACATCTACGAGCACTCGCCCTGGGTCGCCGAGAAGGCCTACGATCTCGGCCTTGACGCATCCGTCGACGAGATCGACGGCCTGCAGCAGCGCATGGCCGACATCCTTCTGTCCGCCAGCCACGAGGCCCAGTTGGCACTGATCAACGCGCACCCGGACCTGGCCGGCAAGGCTGCCGTGCGCGGCGAACTGACCGCCTCCAGCACCGCCGAACAGTCCGGCGCCGGCATCCACGAATGCACCGCCGAGGAGTTCGCCCGTTTCACCGAACTCAACGACGCCTACAAGGCCAAGTTCGGCTTCCCCTTCATCAAGGCCGTCAAGGGCAGCAACCGCCACCAGATCCTGGCCGCCTTCGAAGAGCGTATCCACAACACGCCGGAGCAGGAATTCGCCACCGCCCTGGCCGAGATCAACAAGATCGCCATGTTCCGCCTGCAGCAGCTGTAAGGCCGCAGTCCCATTCAACCGAGCAGAACAAGTAGAACAGCCATGCGTAGCCTGACCATCGAGCCCCTGAGCAAAGAAGCCTTCGCCCCCTTCGGTGACGTGATCGAAACCGAGGGCAGCGACTTCTTCATGATCAACAACGGCTCCACCCGCCGCTATCACAAGCTGGCCACGGTGGAGACCGCGCAGCCGGAGGATCGGGCCATCATCAGCATCTTCAGCGCCGAGGCGCTGCAGATGCCCTTGACCATCCGCATGCTGGAACGCCATCCGCTGGGCAGCCAGGCCTTCATTCCGCTGCTCGGCAACCCCTTTCTGATCGTGGTCGCGCCAGTTGGCGATGTACCTGTATCAGGGTCCGTCCGTGCCTTCCTCAGCAATGGCAGGCAGGGCGTCAATTACCATCGCGGCGTCTGGCACCACCCGGTGCTGACGATCGAAAAGCGGGATGACTTCCTGGTGGTTGATCGCAGTGGTTCCGGCAACAACTGCGATGAGCATTTCTTCAATGAGGACGAGCTCCTTCTCCTCAACCCCCACCAATAAGAGAAGCCCGGGGCTGGCGTGCCTCCCCCGGGAAAGAGGTACAGATCGTGGAAGCACATTTCACCGAATGGCTAAACCTGGGCATCCGCTGGATCCATATGATCACCGGCATCGCCTGGATCGGCGCATCCTTCTATTTCGTCTGGTTGGAGAACAACCTCAACCGTAGCAATCCCCGCGAGGGCCTGTCGGGCGACCTCTGGGCGATTCACGGCGGCGGCATCTACCACCTGGAAAAGTACAAGCTGGCTCCGCCGAAAATGCCGGAGAACCTGCACTGGTTCAAATGGGAGGCCTACGCCACCTGGCTGTCGGGCATCGCCCTGATGCTGGTGGTGTACTACCTCAACCCCAGCCTGTACCTGATCAAGCCGGGCGTCGAGCTGGCACCGGCCATGGGCATCGTCATCGGCTTCGGCTCGATGATCGCCGGCTACGTGATCTATCACTTCCTGTGTGATTCGCCGCTGGGCAAGCGCCCGGCCCTGCTCGGCGCCGTGCTGTTCGTGCTGATCATCGCCGCCGCCTATGGCTTCAGCCAGATCTTCAGCGGCCGCGCTGCGTACATCCATGTCGGCGCCATCATCGGCACCATCATGGTCGGCAACGTGTTCTTCACCATCATGCCGGCCCAGCGCGCGCTGGTTAAGGCGATCGAAGACAACACCACGCCCGATCCGACCCTGCCGGCCAAGGGCCTGCTGCGCTCGCGCCACAACAACTACTTCACCCTGCCGGTGCTGTTCATCATGATCAGCAACCACTTCCCGAGCACCTACGGCAGCCAGTACAACTGGCTGATCCTGGCCGGTATCGCGATCCTGGCCGTGCTGGTGCGTCACTACTTCAACACCCGCCACGACAGCAGCAAGTACGTCTGGACTCTGCCGGCCGCGGCGCTGGGCATGATCTGCCTGGCCTACGTCACCGCCCCGGTACGTCAGGCGCCGACCGCCGCACCGGTGGCCGTGGTCGAACAGGCCGCCAGCGAAACCCTGGCCAAGGTCGAGGAAGTGAGCGAAGCCGCCCCCGCAGCGCCCGCCGCCAGCGAAAGCACCGCAGCCGCCGCAACCGCCAGCACTGGCAGCGCCGACTTCGCCAAGGTCGAGAACGTGATCCACGAGCGCTGCACCGTCTGCCACTCGGCCACCCCGAGCAGCCCGATGTTCAGCACCGCGCCGGCCGGTTTCATGCTCGACACCCCCGAGCAGATGAAGGCGCAGGCGGCCAAGATCCATGCGCAGACCGTGGCCACGCAGATCATGCCGCTGGGCAACATCACCCAGATGACCCAGGACGAGCGCGATTTGATCGGCAGCTGGATCGCCCAGGGCGCCCAGACCAACTGATTGCCACACATGCCGCGCCCGTGACTGGGCGCGGCATTTTTTTAGGCGATGTCCCTGTTAGCTGTGGCTAACCAGAGCAGGCTCGGTGGCCTTGTAGGGCGGGCCGGGCGGCGATCCGCTTTAGCCCACGCTGACCACCGTTGGTGGGCTAAAGCCCACCCTACGCCCCTGCTTCGCGCGGAAGCGACTCAACCGCCAACCCGAAACTCCGCCGAACCGCCGAACCGCCGGCAGCGCAAGCTGACCGGCGGTTCAGTTTTTGTGCACAATCCATAAATAAATTGTTTTTAACCATGTCCACAAGTTGTATAGTCGGCACATTCTGACCGATTGGACAGTTTTCCTTCGAGCAGAGCAGAGGTGCCGTGAAGCCTCGTGTAAGCCCATGACCATATAAAAACAACTGGCAGGCTATGACATGACCACAGACCGCAACACCCAAGCCCCAGCTGCGCCTTCCGGCAACAGCGACCTGATCTACCAGCTGGACGACACCCCAGCCTTCGCCCCTGCCATCTTCGCGGCGCTGCAGCATGTGCTGGCCAGCTTCGTCGGCATCATCACCCCCACCCTGATCGTCGGCAGCGCCCTCGGCCTCGGCGCCCACGTGCCCTACCTGGTGAGCATGGCGCTGTTCGTCTCCGGCCTCGGCACCTTCGTCCAGGCCAAGCGCATCGGCCCGATCGGCTCCGGCCTGCTGTGCCTGCAGGGCACCAGCTTCGGCTTTCTCAGCGTGGTGCTCAGCGCCGGCTTCATCGTCAAGGGCCGCGGCGCCAGCGAGGAGGAGATACTCGCCACGCTGTTCGGCATCTGCTTCTGCGCCGCCTTCGTCGAGATCGCCTTCAGCCAGTTCATCAACAAGCTGCGCAAGGTAATCACCCCGGTTGTCACCGGCACCATCATCTGCCTGATGGGCCTGTCGCTGATCAAGGTGGGCATGACCGACCTGGCCGGCGGCTACGGTGCGCCGGACCTCGGCGCCCTGCATCACCTGGCCCTCGGCGGCCTGGTGCTGGGCACCATCGTCCTGCTCAACCGCGCCTCCTCGCAGGTGCTGCGCCTGTCGGCGGTGATCATCGGCCTGGCCCTGGGCTTCGCGGTGGCCTGGTTCACCGGCCGGGTGGACTTCGCCAACATGGCCGAGGTGCCGCTGATCAGCGTGCCGCAACCGTTCAAGTACGGCTTCGGCTTCGACTGGATCGCCTTCGTGCCGATCGCGGTGATCTTCCTGATCACCCCGCTGGAGACCGCCGGCGACCTGACCGCCAACTCGATCATCTCCAAGCAGCCGGTCAAGGGCCCGCTGTACATGCGCCGGATCAAGTCCGGGGTGCTGGCCGACGGCTGCAACTCGGCGGTCGCCGCCATGTTCAACAGCCTGCCGATGACCACCTTCAGCCAGAACAACGGGGTGATCCAGCTCACCGGCGTGGCCAGCCGCCACGTGGGCTTCTACATCGCCGGCATCCTGGTGCTGCTCGGCCTGTTCCCGGTGGTCGGCGCGGTGCTGCAGCTGATGCCCAAGCCGGTGCTCGGTGGCGCCACCCTGATCATGTTCGGCACCGTCGCCGTGGCCGGCATCAAGATCCTCAGCGAAGCCGGCCTGCACCGCCGCAACGTGTTGATCGTGGCCATCTCCCTGGGCCTGGGCCTGGGCGTGGCCGGCGTGCCGGACGTGCTGTCGCACATGCCGGACGTGCTGAAGAACATCTTCGGCTCGCCGATCACCATCGGCGCCTTCAGCGCCATCGTGCTGAACATCTTCCTGCCCGACGAGACCCACGAGGTCGAGGAAGACGACTACGACCCCGAGGCGCACCTGCACACCGTGCTGCAGAACCGCCAGGACGACGAGGCCGTCGACGACGGCAGCCTCAAGACCCTCAGCCGCGACCTTACCCCGGACGCGCGACCGAGCTGACCGCCAACCTCGCTTCCCCTCCCGGCGGCGCGCCGCCGGGAGCTACCTGCTTGCACTCCAACAATAAGGAAAATCCATGAAACTCAAGCATCTGCCCCACTGCCTCGCCCTCTCCGCCGGACTGTTCTCCGGCCAGCAGGCGCTCGCCGGCGACCTGCTCTACTGGCAGGACAACAGCCTGTCCTACCTGTACGGCGAAAATTTCCAGCGCATGAACTTCAATGGCGAGGAGCAGCGCACCCAGACCACCTTCACCTTCGAGCACGCCAGCGGCTGGGCCTGGGGCGACGTGTTCTACTTCCTCGACTACATCCGCGCCGACAACGTGCAGTCGCGCGGCAGCTTCGACAACGGCACCTTCCGCCAGCACAACAAGGATTCCTTCTACTACATGGAGTTCTCCCCGCGCGTCAGCCTCAGCTGGCTGACCGGGCAGAAGCTGGCCGCCGGCCCGATCAAGGACGTCTACGCCGCCTTCACCTACGAAAAAGGCGAAGGCGGCCCCGGCCCGGAGAACTACCTGTACGGCGTCGGCCTGGACTGGGACGTGCCCGGTTTCGCCTTCTTCAAGACCAACCTGTACCGGGTGAAGATCAACAACCACACCTTCTTCGCCGACAGCGACAGCAACGGCTACGCCACCCAGCTGACCGTCTCCGCCGCCTACCCCTTCAGCGTCGGCCAGCAGGACTTTTTGGTCGACGGCTTCGTTGACTGGCGCTCGCCGTCCAGCGATGCCGGCACCCAGACCTCGGTGGGCTCCTCGATCCAGGTCAAGTGGGACGCCGGCAAGGCCCTGTTCGGCAAGGAGCGCCAGCTCTACGTCGGCACCGAAGTGAACATGTGGCACAACAAGTACGGAGTGAAGCCGGTGGACGGTTCCACCGACGGCTTCGACCAGACCGCCGTGCAGGCACTGGTCAAGTACCACTTCTGACCGCTGCCACACCGCACTTGGCCGACGTCGGGTAGGGACGACGGCCGGGTAAAAAGGGGGATGGGCCTTGCGCCCGTCCCCCTTTTTCTTTGCGCCGAGCGCAAGGGGCGCACGGAGCAGCGCCTTTACCAAACCGGCTTCACCCCCGCACCAACCGAGCGCTCATGAACCAGGCCCAGCACCGCATCGGTGCAGGATCGAGCCGCCCTATCCGGCTTCTCCATCAATGCTTTGCAAGCATACAACTGACCAGCAGGTCAAGTTTTTGCACACAATAAATATGTTTTTTGTGTGCAATTTGTCAGAAAGCCATATTCAGCGGCGCGTTTTATGTGTACAAGGCAATCAGGTTCCTACCGAAATTCTGCCGAAACGGCTGTATACACAAGATCGGCCGAACGGCGTCTACAAAAACGGAACGGAACCTGCAGACAAATCTCCTCATACGCCGCCAAGGCGCAAGAACAAAACTGGGAGCTGTCCATGTCCAACGCCGAAGAATTCCGCATCAAGCACATCGATACCTCGCTGCACAACGAGGACCTCGCCCCGCTCGCCCCGGAGAAACGCAAATGGGGCTGGTTCGAGATCTTCAACGTCTGGTCCAACGACATCCAGAGCCTGTTCGGCTACACCCTGGCCGCCACCCTGTTCATCTCCTACGGGCTCAACGGCTGGGCGGTGCTGGCCGGCATCGTCCTCGCCGGTTTCATCGTCATGGGCCTGGTGCAGCTGACCGGCAAGCCGAGCGTGAAGTACGGCATTCCCTTCCCGGTGTTCGCCCGTGCCAGCATGGGCGTGCGCGGCGCCAACTTCCCGGCCCTGGTCCGCGGCATAGTCGCGATCTTCTGGTACGGCGTGCAGACCTACTTCGCCTCCACCGCGGTGGCGCTGCTGCTCAACTCGCTGCTGCAGCCCGAGGCGCCGGCCACCTTCCTCGGCATGACCGCCATCGGCTGGCTGTCCTACCTGATCGTCTGCGTGTTCCAGGTGGCGCTGTTCATCCGCGGCATCGACTGGATCACCAAGTTCCTCAACTGGGCCGGGCCGCTGGTCTACGTGGTGATGATCGCGTTGATGGCGATGATCTGGTACCAGGCCGGCCCCAGCCTGCTCGGCGAGCTGGGCAACATCTTCGACGGCAGCGGCGAGTATGCCGCCGGCCCGGTAGCCGCCTTCTTCGCCGTGGTCGGCACCATGGTCGCCTACTTCGCCGCGGTGGTGATCAACTACGGCGACTTCGCCCGCTTCGTCAAAAGCGAAAAGCAGATGACCGTCGGCAACTTCCTCGGCCTGCCGGTGAGCCTGGCGTTCTTCTCGCTGATCGCCCTGGTGATCACCGCTGGCACCGTGGTGGTGTTCGGCGAGACGCTGACCAACCCCACCGACATCGTCGCGCGGGTGGACAACCTGAGCCTGACCATCATCGCCGCGCTGACCTTCTTCGCCGCGACCGTGGGCATCAACCTGGTGGCCAACTTCATCCCGCCGGCCTACGACCTGGCCAACCTGGCGCCGGCGCATATCAGCGCACGCACCGGCGGCTTCATCACCGCGGCCATCGCCTTCTTCATCGGCGCGCTGTGGGTGGCCTTCATCAGCAACGTCGGCATCGCCGCCTTCGTCGACACCCTGGGCGCCGTGCTGGCGCCGCTGTACGGCATCATCGTCGCCGACTACTACCTGGTGCGCCGCGGCAAGCTCGACCTGCAGCAGCTGTTCAGCGCCGAGGTCGGTTCGGCCTACTACTTCGACGGCGGCTGGAACCGCAAGGCGCTGATCGCCTTCGCGGTGGCCTCGGTGTTCTCCGTCGCCTCGGTATGGACCCCGGGCCTGAGCCAGCTGTCCGGCTACGCCTGGATCTTCGGCGCACTGCTCGGCGCGGCCCTGCACTACGGGCTGATGCGTGGCCAGGCCCAGGCGGTGAAGCGCGCCAGCGCTGTCGTCTGAAGCCTCACGGGGTGGACGAAGCCGGCGCCCGTGCGCCGGCTTTGGCTTTCTGGCGTTCGAGAAAGTCCACCTTCCACTGCTCCAGGCCGATGTACTCGCTGTCCAGATTGGCCTCGACCCGGTGCTTGTCCTTCAGCGCCGCGACCTGCGCCGCGCGCTCGCCGAGAAAACGGTCGAAGCGCGCGATCAGCTCGGGCTGGCGAGCGCTCGACAGATGGAAGCTGCCGCGGGTGTGCGGCAGCTTGGGGTCGAACACCAGGGCGCCGGGGCGGGCGCGGATGTTATCGAGGTAATGGGTCGCCACCACCACGTTGAAGTAGGCGCCGTCGGTGTCCTGCTTCAGCGCCTGGCGAATCATCTGGCGCAGGTCGTCGCTGTAGCTCAGGCGGATCTGCCCGCTGTCGATGCGCTGCTCGTAACCGCGCGGCGTCCAGCCCTGCACCATGGCCAGGCGAGCGATGCCCTCCAGCGCCTGGCCTTGGCGCTGCGGCGCCACCAGCACGCCGTCGACGTAATCGACCACCGCCTGACTGTAGTGCAGGGTCATGCCGGCCTTCTGCGCCTGCGCCCAGTGCGGGCTGTCCGGGTACTTGAAATCGATCTCGCCGCGCTGCATCGCCGGCAACAGCTGCTCCACCGGCAGCGCCTTGTAACTCAGGCTGATACCGCTGTCGGCGGCGAAGGCATCCAGCACCTCGCGGGCGAAACCGCGGTAGTCGCCCTGGGCGTCGAGGCTGTAGTGCGGGGCGAACGGCAGATCCTCGACGCCGATCACATAGCTTTGCGCCAGGGCAGTGGGCGTCAGCAGAACGGCAGACAGCAGACACAGTGGTACGGGCTTCATTGCAAGCCTCCTTATTGTTGTTCTGGGAATCCGGTCAGGCGGCTCAGCCGCCGGTCATGCTCATAAAGCGCACCACCTGCACCTGCTCGTCGCTGGCGAAGTGGTGCCGCTCGGGTTTCAGGCGCAGCGCCTCGATCAGTGCCTGGCGCAGGCGCGCGCCGTCGCCGGGGTGGGCGCGCAGCAGACGCTTGAGGTCCAGCGCGTTGTCGTGGCCGAGGCAGAGCACCAGCTTGCCCTCGGCGGTGACCCGCACGCGGTTGCAGTCGCCGCAGAAGTTGTGGCTGTGCGGGGAGATAAAACCGACCCGCGTCTCGCTGCCGACCACCTGCCAGTAGCGCGACGGCCCGCCGGTGACCTGGCTGCTGCGCACCAGCGCATGGCGCTGCTCGATGCGCGCGCGCACCTCGTCGCTGGAGCAGAAGGTCTGCTCGCGCCTGTGACTGACCACGCTGCCCAGCGGCATTTCCTCGATAAAGCTGATGTCCAGGCCGCGGGCGATGGCGAACTCGACCAGATCGAGTACCTCGTCGTCGTTGCGCCCGCGCTGCACCACGCTGTTGAGCTTGATCCGCTCGAAACCGGCGGCGCGCGCCGCGTCGATGCCGGCCAGCACCTGGTCGAGCTTGTCGCGCCGGGTGAGGGCGGCGAAACGCTCGCGCTTGAGCGAATCCAGGCTGACGTTCAGGCGGCGCACACCAGCCGCGCGCAGCTGCGGCGCCAGCTCGGCCAGCTGCGTGCCGTTGGTGGTGATCGCCAGGTCGTCCAGCTCCGCGCGCGCGCCCAGGCGCTGCAGCAGGCTCAGCAGGTTCTTGCGCACCAGCGGTTCGCCGCCGGTGATGCGCACGCGCCGCACCCCGAGACCGATAAAGGCGTCGGCCACGGCGTAGAGTTCTTCCAGGCTGAGAATCTGCTGGCGCGGGGCGAAGACCATGTCCTCGCTCATGCAGTAGGTGCAGCGAAAGTCGCAGCGGTCGGTGACCGACAGCCGCAGGTAGGTGATGCGCCGGCCGAAGGGGTCGACGAGTTGGGTCGTATGCACAGCCGGTCTCCTGCAGCGTCGCGCGCCGAGACTTTTTGTTATGGATATCGCTGACAGGGATAGAAACAGAAAAGCGATTTTTTGTATACAGGAATTTGACCCATGGGTCAGATAGCCGCTGTGCGGCCCGTGGCGGCTGGCTTGAGCCCCGCGCAAGGCCGGTGCTACCATGCCCGACCGCCGCCCGGCGGCTGAGCAGATCACAGGGCCTTATGACCAGCATTCGCGAACGAAACAAAGAGCTGATCCTGCGCGCGGCCAGCGAAGAGTTCGCCGACAAGGGCTTCGCCGCCACCAAGACCAGCGACATTGCGGCCAAGGCAGGCCTGCCCAAGCCCAACGTCTACTACTACTTCAAGTCCAAGGAAAACCTCTACCGCGAGGTGTTGGAGAGCATCATCGAGCCGCTGCTGGCCGCCTCCGCGCCGTTCAACCAGGCGGGCCACCCGAGCGAGGTGCTGACCGCCTACATCCGCTCGAAGATCCGCATCTCCCGCGAGCTGCCTTACGCCTCCAAGGTATTCGCCAGCGAGATCATGCACGGCGCGCCGCACCTGTCGCCGGAGCAGACCGAGCAGCTCAATGCCCAGGCCAAGCACAACATCGCCTGCATCCAGCGTTGGGTCGACCAGGGCCTGATGGCGCAGGTCGACCCGCACCACCTGCTGTTCAGCATCTGGGCCGCGACCCAGACCTATGCCGACTTCGACTGGCAGATCTCCACCGTCACCGGCAAGGCCAGCCTGGACGACGCCGACTACGAAGCCGCGGCGCAGACCATCATCCGCCTGGTGCTCAAGGGGTGCGAAGTGGCTCCGGCGCCGTCCACGGCTTCCGAGCTGGTGAGCAGCGTCTAAGCGGCTGACCGCAGCAGGGTGCGCCGTGCGTACCGAGTTAAAGAGATGTTCGGCAGCCTGCAGGACGGATCGCGCCTTACCGATCCACCGCTCTGGGGGATGTAAAAAGCGACATCCACCCTACGCAACGACCTGGAAACAGTGGGCGGCGCTTTAGCGGCGACGCCTCCAAGCCGCAGTCGCGGCCAAAGCCCCTCCCACAGTCGTAGCCCGCTCAATCCGGGCATAACGCGCACCGGCGCTAAAGCCGGTGCGCACGCCCCCCCTACGCCCCGGCATCCGCCTTCAGCCCCAGCGACTCCAGTGCGCTGACCGCACACTGCTCGTCGATATCCGAGGTGTCGCCGGTGATGCCGACGGCGCCGATCACTTCGCCGCGCTCGTCGCGGATCAGCACGCCGCCCGGCGCCGGCACCAGGCTGCCCTGGGCCAGGTTGTTCACCGCCCCGATAAAGGCCGGGCGCTGCTGCGCGTCGGCGGCGATCAGGCGCGAGCCCTTGCCCAGGGCCAGCGCGCCCCAGGCCTTGCCGATGGCGATCTGCGGGCGCAGCAGGCTGGCGCCGTCCTCGCGCTGCAGGCAGATCAGATGCCCGCCGGCATCCAGTACGGCGACGGTCAGCGGCGCCGCCTTTATCTCGCGGCCCACGGCCAGCGCGCGGTTACCGATGGCGTTGGCGGTTTGCAGGTTCAAGTGGCTCATGGTGATGACTCCTAAGTGACAAAGGGAACGAACACTCGAAGCACTACCGCTTGGCGTAAGGCGGTATGCCCCGAGCAATCCAAAGCTCGCCCTCACTATCCCACCAGAAACAAAAAATTCAACCACTACATACAATATTATTTTTTATTGTATACAGTTAGCGCGACACACCTCTTCGCCTGCACTGCCAACCCCGTCAAACGGGCGTTTCAAAAGAATTTGGCCCAGGCGACAGGCTGCACCGGAAAAATTGTTGACCGCGAAGTCATGGCCTGCATAGAATCCGAGCCAGGTGTTTTGTATACAATCTGATAACAAAAGAGGCACAAGATTATGGCCAGAATGAGAGCAATCGAGGCAGCCGTACTGGTGATGCGCCGCGAAGGCGTCGATACCGCGTTCGGCGTCCCCGGCGCTGCCATCAACCCCCTGTATGCCGCACTGAAGAAACTCGGTGGCATCGATCACGTCCTGGCCCGTCACGTCGAAGGCGCTTCGCACATGGCCGAGGGTTACACCCGCACCAATGCCGGCAACATCGGCGTGTGCATCGGCACCTCCGGCCCGGCCGGCACCGACATGGTCACCGGCCTGTACTCGGCGTCGGCCGACTCCATCCCGATTCTGTGCATCACCGGCCAGGCGCCGCGTGCGCGCATGCACAAGGAAGATTTCCAGGCGGTCGACATCACCAGCATCGTCGGCCCGGTAACCAAGTGGGCGACCACCGTGATGGAACCCGGCCAGGTGCCGCGCGCCTTCCAGCGCGCCTTCCAGGAAATGCGCAGCGGCCGTCCCGGCCCGGTGCTGATCGACCTGCCGTTCGACGTGCAGATGGCCGAGATCGAATTCGACATCGACGCCTACGAGCCGCTTCCGGTGGCCAAGCCGACCACCAGCCGCATCCAGGCCGAGAAAGCCATCGCCCTGCTCAACGAGGCCGAGCGCCCGCTGCTGGTCGCCGGTGGCGGCATCTTCAACGCCGACGCGGCGGACAAGCTGGTGGAATTCGCCGAGCTGACCGGCGTACCGGTGGTGCCGACCCTGATGGGCTGGGGCGCGATCCCCGACGACCATAAGCTGATGGTCGGCATGGTCGGCCTGCAGACTTCGCACCGCTACGGCAACGCCACCCTGCTCGCCTCCGACCTGGTGTTCGGCATCGGCAACCGCTGGGCCAACCGTCACACCGGTTCGGTGGAGGTCTACACCGAGGGCCGCAAGTTCATCCACGTCGACATCGAACCGACCCAGATCGGCCGCGTGTTCAACCCGGATCTGGGCATCGTCTCCGACGCCGGCGCCGCGCTGGACGCCTTCCTCGAAGTGGCCCGCGAGTGGCAGGCCGCCGGCAAGCTGAAGGACCGCAGCGCCTGGGTCGAAGCCTGCCGCGAGCGCAAGCGCACCCTGCAGCGCAAGACCCACTTCGACAACGTGCCGGCCAAGCCGCAGCGCGTCTACGAAGAGATGAACGAAGCCTTCGGCAAGGACACCTGCTACGTCAGCACCATCGGTCTGTCGCAGATCGCCGGCGCGCAGTTCCTCCACGTCTACAAGCCGCGCCACTGGATCAACTGCGGTCAGGCCGGCCCGCTGGGCTGGACCATTCCGGCGGCCCTCGGCGTGGTCAAGGCCGACCCGAACCGCAACGTGGTGGCGCTGTCCGGCGACTACGACTTCCAGTTCATGATCGAGGAGCTGGCCGTCGGCGCGCAGTTCAACCTGCCGTACATCCACGTGCTGGTGAACAACTCCTACCTGGGCCTGATCCGTCAGGCGCAGCGCGGCTTCGACATCGACTACTGCGTGCAGCTGGCGTTCGAGAACATCAACGCGCCGGAGCTCAACGGTTACGGCGTCGATCACGTCGCCGTGGTCGAGGGCCTGGGCTGCAAGGCGATCCGCGTGTTCGATCCGAACGAGCTGCAGAACGCCTTCGCCGAAGCCAAGCGCCTGATGGCCGAGCACCGCGTGCCGGTGGTGGTGGAGATCATCCTGGAGCGCGTCACCAACATCTCCATGGGCACCGAGATCAACGCCATCAACGAGTTCGAGGAACTGGCCGAGCGCGGCGTCGACGCGCCGACCGCCATCTCGCTGCTGGATTGATCCGTACGCCGGGTGTGCCACGCGCACCCGGCCACCACGGCGTAGCCCGGATGCAATCCGGGAAGACCGCAACACCGCCCCGGATTGCATCCGGGCTACGACAAGGAGCACACCATGCCCCGTTTTGCTGCCAACCTGTCCATGCTGTTCACCGAAGTGGACTTCCTGGACCGTTTTGCCGCCGCCGCCGAAGCCGGTTTCAGCGGCGTGGAATACCTCTTCCCCTATGACTTCCCGGTGGAAGAGATCAAGGCCCGCCTGGACGCCAACCAGCTCGAGCAGGTGCTGTTCAACCTGCCGGCCGGCGACTGGGGCAAGGGCGAGCGCGGCATCGCCTGCCACCCGGATCGCGTCGAGGAATTCCGCGCCGGCGTCGACCAGGCCATCGCCTACGCCAAGGTGCTGGGCAACAAGCAGATCAACTGCCTGGCCGGCATCCGCCCGCAGGGCCTGGACTGCGCGACCGTGGAAAAGACCTTCGTCGACAACCTGCGCTACGCGGCCGACAAGCTGGCCGGCGCCGGTATCCGCCTGGTCATGGAAGCCATCAACACCCGCGACATCCCCGGCTTCTACCTGAACAACACCAAGCAGGCCCTGGACATCCGCGACAAGGTCGGCAGCACCAACCTGTACCTGCAGTACGACATCTACCACATGCAGATCATGGAAGGTGACCTGGCCCGCACGGTTGAGAGCAACCTGGCCGCCATCAACCACGTGCAGCTGGCCGACAACCCGGGCCGCAATGAGCCGGGCACCGGCGAGATCAACTACCGCTTCCTCTTCGAGCACCTGGATCGCATCGGCTACCAGGGCTGGATCGGCTGTGAATACAAGCCGGCAACCACCACCGCTGCCGGCCTCGGCTGGATGAAAGCGCACAACGCAATCTGAGGAGACTCATCTCATGGCAAAAATCGGATTTATCGGCACCGGCATCATGGGCAAGCCCATGGCGCAGAACCTGCAGAAGGCCGGCCACACCCTGTTCTTCTCCGAGCACTTCGACAAGGCGCCGGCCGACCTGGTTGGCGACAACGGCATCGCCCTGGCCAACCCGAAGGAAGTGGCCCAGGAAGCCGAATTCATCATCGTCATGGTCCCGGACACCCCGCAGGTCGAAGACGTGCTGTTCCGCGACAACGGCATCGCCCAGGGCGTCGGCGCCGGCAAGGTGGTGATCGACATGAGCTCGATCTCCCCCACCGCCACCAAGGCCTTCGCCGAGAAGATCAAGGCCACCGGCGCCGCCTACCTGGACGCCCCGGTGTCCGGCGGCGAAGTCGGCGCCAAGGCCGCCACCCTGTCGATCATGGTCGGTGGCTGCCCGAACGCCTTCGAACGCGCCCTGCCGCTGTTCCAGGCCATGGGCAAGAACATCACCCGCGTCGGCGGCAATGGCGACGGCCAGACCGCCAAGGTGGCCAACCAGATCATCGTCGCGCTGAACATCCAGGCAGTCGCCGAAGCCCTGCTGTTCGCCGCCAAGAACGGCGCCGACCCGGCCAAGGTGCGTGAAGCGCTGATGGGCGGCTTCGCCGGCTCGAAGATCCTCGAAGTGCACGGCGAGCGCATGATCAAGGGCACCTTCGATCCGGGCTTCCGCATCAGCCTGCACCAGAAGGACCTCAACCTGGCGCTGTCCGGCGCCCGCGAGCTGGGCCTGAACCTGCCCAACACCGCCAACGCCCAGCAGGTGTTCAGCACCTGCGCGGCCCTCGGCGGCAGCGGCTGGGACCACTCCGCCCTGATCAAGGGTCTGGAGCATATGGCCAACTTCAATATCCGCGGCGAGTAAATCGCCGCACACGGCGCACGGTAGGGTGCGCCGTGCGCACCGATTGGCCGGGCGAGCCCCGGCACCCTTTCGACCTTCCTGGCAGGAGGTGTCACGGCCCGATTGCCAGGTCGGTCGATTCCACTCCCCAGGCGCTGCCACGCGGCGCCTGCGGACTGGAATCGATCCAGCACCACCCAAGAGCCTATTCAAAGTCTCGCGAGCTAGAGCCATGCAAGGCAAAAGCAGGCGAGGATGCGGAGTTTACGAGCTGTAAATGAGCAGTCCGAGCCTGCTTTTAACGCAGCAGGGCCGACGCGCAGCAGACTTTGAACAGGCTCTAAGAACAAGAGAACACTACCATGACCTTCGACCCGCAACGCCTGCTGCGCGACCTGTTCGCCACCGCCATCGCCGCCGCGCATCCGCGCCAGGTGCTGGCCGACCACCTGCCCGCCGACCGCAGCGGCCGCGTCATCGTCATCGGCGCCGGCAAGGCCGCCGCGGCCATGGCCGAGGTGATCGAGCAGGAGTGGCAGGGCGAGGTCAGCGGCCTGGTGGTGACCCGCTACGAGCACGGCGCCGATTGCAGGAAGATCGAAGTGGTGGAAGCCGCCCACCCGGTGCCGGACGATGCCGGCGAGCGCGTCGCCCGCCGCGTGCTGGAGCTGGTGTCGAACCTGGCCGAAGACGACCGGGTGATCTTCCTCCTCTCCGGCGGCGGCTCCTCGTTGCTGGCGCTGCCGGCCGAGGGCATCAGCCTTAAGGACAAGCAGGCGATCAACAAGGCGTTGCTCAAATCCGGCGCCACCATCGGCGAGATGAACTGCGTGCGCAAGCACCTCTCGGCGATCAAGGGCGGCCGTCTGGCCAAGGCCTGCTGGCCGGCCACCGTCTACACCTACGCCATCTCCGACGTGCCCGGCGACGAGGCCACAGTGATCGCCTCCGGCCCCACCGTGGGCGACCCGACCACCTCGGCCGAAGCCCTGGCGATTCTCGCCCGCTACGCCATCGACATCCCGACCAACGTGCGCGCCTGGCTGCAGGACCCGCGCTCGGAAACGGTCAAGCCGGGCGATCCGGTGCTCGCCCGCAGCCACTTCCAGCTGATCGCCACGCCGCAGCAATCGCTCGACGCCGCCGCCGCCAAGGCCGAAGCGGCCGGTCTGCCGGTGCTGATTCTCGGCGACCTGGAAGGCGAGTCGCGCGACGTGGCCAAGGTGCATGCCGGCATCGCCCGCCAGGTGCAGCTGCACGGCCAGCCGATCAAACCGCCGTGCGTGATCCTCTCCGGCGGCGAAACCACCGTCACCGTGCGCGGCAACGGTCGCGGCGGGCGCAACGCCGAATTCCTCCTCAGCCTCACCGATAGCCTCAAGGGCCTGCCCGGCGTCTACGCGCTGGCCGGCGACACCGACGGCATCGACGGCTCCGAAGACAACGCCGGCGCCATCATGACCCCCTACAGCCATGCCCGCGCCGGCATCAAGGGCCTGTCTGCCCGCGACGAACTGGACAACAACAACGGCTATGGCTACTTCGCCGCCCTCGACGAGCTGATAGTCACCGGGCCGACCCGTACCAACGTCAACGATTTCCGCGCCATTCTGATCCTTGAGAGCCCTGCCCAATGAACGCCGACAAGAAAGTGAAGATCCTCGCCACCCTCGGGCCGGCGATCCGCGACGCCGCGCATATCCGCCAGCTGGTGGAAGCCGGGGTCAACCTGTTCCGCCTCAACTTCAGCCACGGCGAGCACGCCGACCACGCCCAGCGTTACCAGTGGGTACGCCAGGTGGAGCGCGAGCTGGGCCAGCCCATCGGCATCCTCATGGACCTGCAGGGGCCGAAGCTGCGCGTCGGCCGCTTTGCCGACGGCAAGGTGCAACTGGTCAACGGCCAGAGCCTGCGCCTGGACCTGGACGCCACGCCCGGCGACGCCAGCCGGGTCAACCTGCCCCACCCGGAAATCATCGAAGCCCTGCAGCCGGGCATGAGCCTGCTGCTGGACGACGGCCGCCTGCGCCTGAAGGTGACCGCCAAGCAGGCCGATGCCGTAGACACCTGCGTCATCGCCGGTGGCGAGCTGTCCGACCGCAAGGGCGTCAACGTGCCCGAGGCCGTGCTGCAGCTGTCGCCGCTGACCGAGAAGGACCGCCGCGACCTGGCGTTCGGCCTGGAGCTGGGCGTGGACTGGGTAGCGCTGTCGTTCGTGCAGCGCCCCGATGACATAGTCGAGGCCCGTGAACTGATCCAGGGCAAGGCCTTCCTCATGGCCAAGATCGAGAAGCCCTCGGCGGTGCAGCATCTCGAAGAAATCGCCAAGCTGTGCGACGCCATCATGGTGGCGCGCGGCGACCTGGGCGTGGAAGTGCCGGCCGAGAACGTGCCGCGCATCCAGAAGGACATCGTGCGCACCTGCCGCCAACTGGGCCGCCCGGTGGTCGTCGCCACGCAAATGCTCGAATCCATGCGTTTCTCGCCGGCGCCGACCCGCGCCGAAGTCACCGACGTGGCCAACGCCGTGGCCGAAGGCGCCGATGCGGTGATGCTGTCGGCCGAGACCGCCTCCGGCGACTACCCGCTGGAAACCGTGCAGATGATGAGCAAGATCATCCGCCAGGTGGAGAACGGCCCGGACTACCAAAGCCAGCTCGACGTCGGCCGCCCGCAGGCCGAGGCCACCGCCAGCGACGCCATCAGCTGCGCCATTCGCCGCATCAGCGCGATCCTGCCGGTGGCGGCATTGGTCAACTACACCGAATCCGGCAGCTCCAGCCTGCGCGCCTCGCGCGAGCGGCCCAAGGCGCCGATCCTCAGCCTCACGCCGAGCCTGACCACCGCACGCCGCCTGACCGTGGCCTGGGGCATCTACTCGGTGGTCAACGAGCGCCTGCACAAGGTCGAGGAAGTCACCAGCACCGCACTGGAGATCGCCCAGGCCCAGGACATGGCCCAGCGCGGCGACACCGTGGTGATCACCGCCGGCGAACCCTTCGGCCAGCCCGGCAGCACCAACAGCCTGAGGATCGAAACCCTGCACTGAGCCGGCGGCGCTCAACGCAATACAGCACCGTAGCCCAGATGAAATCCGGGGAAATCCCCTGTTTCCCCGGCTTCATCCGCACTACACGCGGCCTTGTGGGAGCGGCTTCAGCCGCGAATGAATCCAGGAAGAACGCGCTCCCCGAGCCCCGCGCGGGCATAACCAGTTTGCAGGCGCCCATCGGGCGCCTCTTTTTGTTTCGAGTCCAGCATGTCGCCTCTCTCTTCCCAGCACGCCCTGCAAGGCCTGCGCGCCCTGCTTTGCGGCTTCGCCCAGATCTTCCTGCAGCAGCACCCCGGTTGCGGCCTGCTGGTGCTGCTGGCGATTGTGCTCGGCGCACCCGACCTGCTCGGCGGCGCGCTGCTCGGCGGCCTGGCCTCGATGCTGGTGGCGCAGCGCCGCGGCTACCCGCAGGCGGACATCGCCATCGGCCTGTACGGCTACAACGGCATCCTGCTCGGCCTGCTGCTCAGCCTGAAACTGGCCTGGACACCGCTGCTGCCGCTGCTGATCGTCGCCAGCGCCGGGCTCTCCAGCCTGCTGCTGGCCCCCTGGATGCGGCGCATGCGCCAGCATGGCTGGCTGCCGGCTTTCACCTTCCCGTTCGTCGTGCTGGGCTGGGCGCTGCTGGCCCTGGCCGCCCCGCTGGGCCTGCCGCCGGCAGCGCCAGCGCCGGCGCCCGGCACGCCCGAGCTGGCCGGCGTGGAGCTGCTGCTGGCGGTGCTGCGCGGCCTGGGCCAGGTGATCTTCCTCGACGCGCCGCTGGCCGGCCTCGCCCTGCTGCTCGGCCTGCTGCTGGCAGACCGCCGCGCCGCGCTGTGGGCCGTGCTGGGCTCGAGCGCCGGCTTCGCCCTCGCCCTGCTGCAGGGCTGGCCCAGCGACGGCGCCCTGGCCGGACTCTACGGCTACAACGCCAGCCTCGCCGCCATCGCCTTGGCCCAGGTGCAGCGCAACCCCATCGCGCCGCTGTGCGGCCTGCTGCTGGCCCTGCTGCTGCAACCGGGTTTCGCCGCTCTCGAAATACCGGCGCTGACCATGCCCTTTATCCTCGCCTGCTGGCTGGTCAAGGCCAGCGCGCAACGCTGGCGTCAGGCGGTGAAGGACAGTGCGCCGCGGCGCCAACCCTGAACAGTCTCGACCGGGCCGATCCCCAGTACGCAGAACGGCGCCCTGGGGCGCCGTGTGTCGAGCGGACAGACTTCAGCGGCTCTGGTAATGCCGGTAGAGCCCCGGCGGGATGCCGCTGCTGTCGGTGGCGCGCCAGGGCCCGCCGGGCTGCGGCGACCAGCTCCAGCCGCTGGCCCAGCGATAGAAGATGCGCTCGCGGTAGTAGAGGTCGCGCGCGCCCTCGACCACGTAGACGCCCAGCGCCGGGTTCCAGTGGCTGGCCACGCCCGGCGGCGGCGCGTAGCGCGGGTGCGACGGCTGCTGCACCGGCGGCAGCGAGCCGAGCGGCGCACTGGGCTGCACGGCGCAACCGACCAGACTCAGGCTGAGCGCGCCAAGCAGCGCCAGGCGCTTCATTGCGCCTGGCCGTCGCGGCTGTCGATCAGCAGCGCCTGGGTGTCGCGAGCGGTGTTCGACACCGGCCCGCGCTGGCCGATCCACTCGCCGCGGGTGGCATTGCCCTCGCGCGACACCCGCGCCACCAGCTGCACCTGTTCGAAGGCCGACAGCTTGAGCTCGGGCATCATCGCATCGACATCCGACAGGCTGACCTGCGCCGGCAGGTCGGAAACCTTCAGGCGCTTGACCGCCAGCGGTATGGGCGGGCCGCTCAAGGCGCGGGCGAAAACGAACACGCTGTCGTCCGGCTGTACCTGCGCCTGCACCTCGGGCGACAGCGCCACGCTGACTTCCAGGGCATGCACCTTGGCGCCCGGCGCGGCGGCGGCCGGCGGCTGCTCGCCTGCGCCAATCTGCTGACGGGCACGCTCGATGCCGCCGGCAATCGCCGCGCGCGACGGGTCCTGTTCCGGCAGCACCGCCACCAGGCGCTCCCAGTAGCGCACCGCATCGGCGTAACGCTGGCTCTCGTAGGCGGCGATGCCGAGCAGGCCGAGGCTGGTCACCTCTTGCGGGTCGGCCTTCAGCGCCTCGTCGGTCAGCGCCTGCAGCTCGTCGTTCCATTGCTTGCCGCCGGCGAAGTACAGCGCCTGCGCCCACTGGCCGAGCAACTCCGGCGCACGGCCGGCCCGCTTCACCGCCTGTTCGAAGGCCTTGGCCGCATCAGCGGCGCGCTCCTGGGCCATATAGGTGCGGCCGAGGAAGTACCAGGCCTCGGCCGACTCCGGGTTGTCCTTGAGCGACTGTTCCAGGCGCACGGTCATCTCTTCGATGCTCTGCGGCTGCTGCGCGGCCAGCTGGCGGGTCTGCTCGACCTGAGCCAGGGCGCCCCAGTGCAGGTACAGGCCGACGCCCAGCAGCGGCACCAGGATGGCGGCGAGCAGCGGGATCTTGCCGCCGAGCACGCCGCTGCGGCGCTGCACGCCTTCGGTATCGGCCAGCAGTTCGCGCGCGGCCTCGGCGCGGCCGGCCTCGAGCTGGGCGTCGTCGAGCACGCCGGCCTGGCGCTGGGTTTCCAGCTCCTGCAGGCGCTCCTGGTAGAGGGTGACGTTGAGGGCGGTGCGGTCTTCCTCGGCCTGCAGCTTGCGAATGCGCAGCACCGGGATCAGCAGAAACGCCAGGGCGGTCAGCAGCAGCAACCCGGCGGGCAACCAGAAATCGATCATTGGTCTTTCTTGTCCTGAGAGTTTTGCTCGAGCAGCGCGGCGAGGCGCTGCTGCTCATCGGCGGAGAGGCCGGCGGCCGGGCGCGTCTTCTGCTGCTTGCGGCGGCGCAGGACGATGGTCCCGAGCACGCCGAAGCCGATCAGCAGCAGGCCGGCCGGGCCGTACCAGAGCAGCAGGGTGCGCCCGGTGACGGGCGGGTTGTAGAGCACGAAGTCGCCGTAGCGCGAGACCAGGAAGTCGATGATCTGCTCGTTGCTCTTGCCCTCCTCCAGCATGCGGAAGATCTCGCTGCGCAGGTCCATGGCGATCGGCGCGTCGGAGTCGGCGATGTTCTGGTTCTGGCACTTGGGGCAGCGCAGTTCTTCGATCAGGTTGCGGTAGCGCTGGCGCTCCGCCTCGCTGGCGAACTCGAAGGTGTCGATGGCGGCCTGGGCGCCGGCCAGCAGGCCGAGGCTGAGACCGCAACTGAGCAGCAGGCGCTTCATGGCTGCACCTCGTCGGCCAGTTGCTGGTAGATCGGCGCCAGCTTCTCGCGCCAGACGCGCTCGTCGATGGTGCCGACGAACTTGTGGCGGATGATGCCCTGGGCATCGACGAAGAAGGTTTCCGGCGCGCCGTACACGCCCAGGTCCAGGCCCAGGCTGCCCTTGGCGTCCTCGATGTTGAGCTGGTAGGGGTTGTGCAGGTCGCGCAGCCATTTCTGCGCCGGCTCGCGTTCATCCTTGTAGTTGACCCCGTGGATCACCACGCCGGCCTCGGCCAGCTTGTTCAGCACCGGGTGCTCGTGACGGCAGGCCGGGCACCAGGTGGCCCAGACGTTGACCAGCGCCGGTTTGCCCTTGAGGTCCTCCTGAGTCAGGGTGCGCGCCGGATCGTCCAGCGACGGCAGGCTGAAGGCCGGGAAGGGCTTGCCGATCAGCGCCGAGGGCAGCTCCGAGGGGTCGAGGAACAGCCCGCGGTAGAGAAACACGGTGATGCCGAGAAAGGCCAGCAGCGGCAGCAGCAGCAACAGTCGTTTCATGCCTTGGCCTCCGCCATGCCGAGGGCTTCGCGCACGCGGGTGCGCACCTTGATCCGGTAACGCGAATCGCTGGCGGCGAGGAAACCGCCGAGGCCCATCAGCAGCGCGCCCAGCCAGATCCAGCGGACGAAGGGCTTGATGTGCACGCGCACCGCCCAGGCGCCCTGCTCCAGCGGCTCGCCGAGGGCGACGAAGAGGTCGCGGGTGAAGCCGGCGTCGATGCCCGCCTCGGTCATGGTTGCCTGCTGCACGGTGTACAGACGCTTCTCCGGGTGCAGCACCTTGATCTGCCGCTCGCCGTCGAACACCCGCACCGTGCCCTTGTCGGAGATGAAGTTGGGCCCCTCATGGTGCACCGCGCCGTCGAACTGGAAGCGATAACCGCCCAGTTCCACCGAATCGCCCGGCGCCATGCGCAGGTCGCGCTCGTAGCTGCCCAGGCTGGTCAGCACCACGCCGATGGCGCACAGGGCGAAACCGAAATGTGCCATCTGCATGCCCCAGTAGCTGCGACCGAGGCTCGGCAGGCCCTTGAGCAGGCCCTTGTGGCGGGTCTTGTCGAGGATGTCGCGGGCACCGGCCAGCACCACCCAGGCCGCCAGCAGGCAGACGGCGAGCACCGCCCAGTGGAAGTCGCCGTGGACGAAGGTGGCGACCAGCGCCAGCACCACGCTGGCCACCAACACCGGCGCCAGCATGCGCCCGAGCCAGTGCAGCGGGGTGTCCTTCCAGCGCACCAGCACGCCGACGCTGATCACTGCCATCAGCAGCGCCATCAGCGGCACGAACAGCGCGTTGAAGTAAGGCGGGCCGACCGACAGCTTGGCCCCGGTCAGTGCGTCGAGCACCAGCGGGTAGAGGGTGCCGAGCAGGATCATCGCCGCGGCCACCACCAGCACGATGTTGTTGACCAGCAGCAGGGTCTCGCGCGACCACAGGCCGAAGCCGACCTGGCTGCGCACCACCGGCGCGCGCAGGGCGAACAGCGCCAGCGAGCCGCCCACCACCAGCAGCAGGAAGGCGAGGATGAACACGCCGCGCTCGGGGTCGGTGGCGAAGGCATGCACCGAGGTCAGCACCCCGGAACGCACCAGGAAGGTACCGAGCAGGCTGAGGGAGAAGGCGGCGATGGCCAGCAGCACGGTCCAGCTCTTGAACACGCCGCGCTTCTCGGTCACCGCCAGCGAGTGAATCAAAGCCGTCCCCACCAGCCAGGGCATAAAGGAGGCGTTCTCCACCGGGTCCCAGAACCACCAGCCGCCCCAGCCCAGCTCGTAGTAGGCCCACCAGGAGCCCAGGGCGATACCGATGCCGAGGAAGGCCCAGGCGACTATGGTCCACGGACGCGACCAGCGCGCCCAGGCGGCGTCCAGCTTGCCGCCGAGCAGCGCGGCGATGGCGAAGGCGAAGGCCACCGAGAAGCCGACGTAACCCATGTACAGCATCGGCGGGTGGACGATCAGGCCGAAGTCCTGCAGCAGCGGGTTGAGGTCGCGGCCGTCCATCGGCGCATTCGGCAGCAGACGCTCGAAGGGGTTGGAGGTGACGATCAGAAACAGCAGGAAGCCGATGCTGATCATGCCCATCACCGCCAGCACGCGGGCCAGCATCTCTTCCGGCAAGTGGCGGGAGAAGATCGCCACGGCGAAGGTCCAGCCGGCCAGGATCAGCGCCCACAGCAGCAGCGAGCCCTCGTGGGCGCCCCACACGGCGCTGAACTTGTAGTACCAGGGCAGCGCGCTGTTGGAGTTGTTGGCCACGTAGGCGACGGAGAAGTCGTCGACCATGAAGGCGTAGGTCAGGCAGAGGAAGGAAAACAGCAGGAAGGCGAACTGGCCCCAGGCGGCCGGCTGCGCCAGGCTCATCCACTGGTGGTCGCCGCGCCAGGCGCCGATCAGCGGCAGCGTGGCCTGCACCAAGCACAGGCACAGCGCCAGGATCATCGCCAGATGGCCGAGCTCGGGGATCATTGCGCACTCTCCTGCTGGTAGGCCTGTTTGCCGGCAGTGGCGGCGTCGTGTTGCTGCTTCATGCCGCTCTTCTCCAGCGCCTGCATCACTTCCGGCGGCATGTAGTTCTCGTCGTGCTTGGCCAGCACCTCGTCGGCCACCAGCACGCCCTGCTCGTTGACCTTGCCCAGGGCGACGATGCCCTGGCCCTCGCGGAACAGGTCGGGGAGGATGCCCTGGTAGCGGATGGTGATGCCCTTGGCGCCGTCGGTGACCACGAAGTCCACCTCCAGGCTGTCCGGCGAGCGCTTCACCGAGCCCTCCTCCACCAGCCCGCCGGCGCGGATGCGGGTATCGAGCGGCGCCTCGCCGTCGGCGATCTGGGTCGGGGTGTAGAACAGGTTGATGTTCTCCTGCAGCGCGGTCAGCGCCAGGGCCACGGCGATGCTGACGCCGCAGAGGATGGCCAGAACGATGTACAGACGTTTCTTGCGGACCGGATTCACTTCGACTTCTCCCGGCGCAAACGGCGCGCCTCGTCTTGCAGGTAACGGCGGCGCGCCAGGATCGGCCACGCCACATTCAGCGCCAGCACCGCCAGGCTGATGCCGTAGGCGCTCCACACGTAGGCGCCATGGCTGCCCATGGCGAGAAACTCGGCGAAGGAGGAAAAACTCATGCCTTGCCCTCCACCAGGGATTCGACCTCGGCTTTCACCCAACTGCTGCGCGCCTCGCGCTTGAGCACCTCGGTGCGCATGCGGTAGAGCAGCACGGCGCCGAAGAAGCAGTAGAAGCCGAGCACGGCGAGCAGCAGCGGTAGCCACATTTCCACCGGCATGGCCGGCTTCTCGGTGATCTTGAAGGTGGCGGTCTGGTGCAGCGAGTTCCACCACTCCACCGAGTACTTGATGATCGGGATATTGACCACCCCGACTATGGCCAGCACCGCGCAGGCCTTGGCCGCGCTGTCGCGGTTGCTGATGGCGTTGCCCAGGGCGATCACGCCGAAGTAGAGGAACAGCAGGATCAGCATCGAGGTCAGGCGCGCGTCCCACACCCAATAGGTGCCCCAGGTCGGCTTGCCCCAGATGGCGCCGGTGAGCAGGGCGATGGCGGTCATCCAGGCGCCGATGGGCGCGGCCTGCTGCAGGGCGACGTCGGCCAGCTTCATCTTCCACACCAGGCCGACCAGGCCGGCGACCGCCAGCATCACGTAGATCGACTGGGCGAGGAAGGCCGCCGGCACGTGGATGTAGATGATCCGGAAGCTGTTGCCCTGCTGGTAGTCCGGCGGCGCGAAGGCCAGGCCCCAGACCAGCCCGGCGGCGATCAGCAGCCCGGCGGCGATGCTCAGCCAGGGCAGCCAGCGGCCGCTGATCTCATAGAACCACTTGGGCGAACCCCACTTGTGAAACCACGTCCAGTTCATCGCTCGACTCATCACTCAAACGTGGCCCGGATGCAATCCGGGGAAGCGCGGGCCACGGTTCACGGTTCGTTATTATTCGCCGACGCTGATGGTCAGGCCGGCGGCAATTGCAAAAGGTGTCAGGGTCACCGCCAGGGCGGTGAGGCTGGCCAGCCACAACAGGTGGCCGGTCGCCGGCAATCCTTGCAGGGCCGCCTGCAGCGCCCCGCTGCCGAGAATCAGCACCGGGATGTACAGCGGCAGAATCAGCAGCGCCAGCAGCAGGCCGCCGCGCTTGAGACCGACGGTGAGCGCCGCGCCCACCGCGCCGAGCAGGCTCAGCACCGGGGTGCCGAGCAGCAGCGACAGCAGCAGCACCGGCAGGCAGCGCCCGGGCAGGCCGAGCATCAGCGCCAGCAGGGGCGCCAGCAGCACCAGCGCCAGACCGCTGAACAGCCAGTGTGCCAGCACCTTGGCCAACACCAGAAGAGGCAGGGGGTGCGACGAAAGGACCCACTGTTCCAGCGAGCCGTCCTCGAAATCGCTGCGGAAAAGCCCGTCCAGCGAGAGCAGCACGGCCAATAGCGCCGCCACCCACAGCAGCCCCGGCGAAAGGGTTTGCAACAATTGCGTCTCCGGCCCCACCGCCAGCGGAAACAGCGCGACCACTATGGCGAAGAACACTAGCGGGTTGGCCAGCTCGGCCGGACGCCGCGCCAGCAGGCGCATTTCACGGGCGAGCAGCAGGCTGAAGACGTTGCTCATGCGGCGTGCTGCCCCAGGTCCAGTTCGCGGTAGGTGGCCGGCTTGTGCTGCAGGCTGTGGTGGGTGGTCAGCACCACCACCCCGCCGCGCTCGCAGTGCGCCGCCAGGTGCTGCTCCAGCTGCGCCACCCCTTGTTTGTCCAGCGCGGTGAAAGGCTCGTCGAGCACCCACAGCGGCGGCGCATCGGCCAGGTACAGGCGCGCCAGGGCGACGCGGCGCTGCTGACCGGCGGACAGGGTGTGGCTGGGCACGTCCTCGAAGCCGCGCAGGCCGACGGCGGCCAGCGCCTGCCAGATCGCCTCGCGGCCGACCGGGGTGTGCAGCGCGCAGAGCCAGGCCAGGTTTTCCTCGGCGCTCAGCAGGCCCTTGATGCCGGCGGCGTGGCCGATCCACAAGAGATTGCGCGCCAGTTCGCCGCGCTGTTCGGCCAGCGGCCTACCCTGCAGGCGGATGCTGCCGGCGGTGGGCTGCATCAGCCCGGCCAGCAGGCGCAGCAGGCTGGTCTTGCCGCTGCCGTTGGGGCCGCTGATCTGCAGCATGTCGCCGGCCTGCAGATGAAAATGCAGGTGTTCGAAGAGCATGCGCCAATCCCGCTCACAGCTGAGCGCCACGGCTTCGAGAAGGGGGGCGGGAGGTGTCATCGCTACCTGGCAGGGTTAAAGTCGGCGGTGCCCCGGCCGCTATACTGACGCGAGCCGGAAGTGCGGTGCGGAACGGGGCGGCATTATACATGTCGCATCACTGTCCCCGCAGTCAGCATTTTCGACAGGGTGTTAATAGACTTTCGGCCTACCGAGCGCTCATGAGCGAAATCAGCAGTCCCCGTCCGCTTCCCGCCACGCCGCCGGCGGTGCGCCCCGCCGTCAGCGCCGCCGACCTGGCCGTGCGCCTGCTGCAGCCGCTGGACGGCCTGCTGGCGGCCGGCGAAAGCGCCAAGGCCGAGGTGATCGCCCTCAAGGAACAGGCGCAGAGTTTCCAACTGCTGCTCAAGCTGACCCTGGCGGGCGGGCGCCAGGCCACCCTGCAGGCCGAGAGCCCGCGCCCGCTGGCCCAGGGCAGCGCGCTGCTGGTCACCGCGCTGTCCGACACCCGCCTGGCCCTGGCGCTGCAGGCCGGCGGTGACAAGCCGCTGACCAGCCTCGACCTGCAACAACTGCCGCCCGGCACCCTGGTGCAGGGCAAGGTGACCAGCCGCGAACCGTTGCCGCCGCAGGGTGCGCAGGCGGTCTACCGGCTGCTGGTCAACCTGCTCAACACCCCGCTGGCCGGCCGCCAGCTGGCCCTCGACAGCCCGCTGGCGCTGCCTCTGGGCAGCCTGCTCAGCGCCCAGGTACAGGGCAGCCAGAGCCTGAATTTCCTGCCGCTCAGCGGCCGCCTCGATCAACTGGTGCTGGGCCAGCAACTGGCCGCCCAGCACAATCGCCAGGCCTCGCTGGAGGGCCTGCTCAAGGGGCTGCAGGGCCTGGCTGGCAAGGCCGAACTGAGCGGCGAGCTGCGCAGCGGCATCGAGCGCCTGCTCGGTGCTCTGCCCGACAGCACCCAACTGAGCACGGCCAAGGGCCTGGCCCAGGCCCTGGAAGGCAGCGGCGTGCTGCTGGAAGCCAAGCTGCTGCAGGGCCAGACCGCCGCCCTGCCCCAGGACCTGAAAGCCAACCTGCTGCGCCTGATCGCCCAGTTGTTGCCACAACTGCCCGGCGGCGCCGCCACCCTTGCCGGCCTGCAGGGCGCCATGGGCCAGGCGCTGCCGGCGCTGGCCCGGCAGATGCTCGGCGGTCTCAGCCCCGCCGGCGCCGCGCGCCAACAGGCCCTGGGCTTTCCCCTGCCGTCGCGGCTGCTGCAGAACCTGGATGGTGAGGCCGACCTGGAAACCCTGCTCAAACTCGCCGCCGCGGCCGTCTCGCGCCTGCAGACCCACCAGCTGTCGAGCCTGGCGCAGACCCAGGTAGATGCCAACGGCAACCTGCTGACCACCTGGCAGCTGGAGCTGCCCATGCGCCACCAGCAGGAGCTGATCCCGCTGCAGATCAAGCTGCAGCGCGAGGACAGCGGCAAGGCGGACAAGCCGGAGCATAAGGAAACCCTCTGGCGCGTCGAGCTGGCCTTCGACCTCGACCACCTCGGCCCGCTGCAGGTGCGCGCCCAGCTGCTGCGCGGCAGCCTGTCCAGCCAGCTGTGGGCCGAGCGCGCCGATACCGCCAATCTGATCGGCGCCGAACTCGGCAACCTGCGCGAACGCCTGCAGGCCGCCGGCCTCGAGGTCGGCGAACTGGCCTGCAGCCAGGGCCTGCCGCCGCAGGGGCCGAAAACCACGCTGGAACAACGCTGGGTGGACGAAACCGCATGAGCCGCAAGAGCAAGGCCGAGCCGCGCCAGGCCATCGCCCTCAACTACGACGGGCACAACGCCCCCGTGCTCAGCGCCAAGGGCGACGACGAGCTGGCCGAGGCCATCCTCGCCATCGCCCGCGAATACGAGGTGCCGATCTACGAGAATGCCGAACTGGTGCGCCTGCTGGCCCGCCTGGAGCTGGGCGACGCCATCCCCGAGGCGCTGTACCGCTGCATCGCCGAGATCATCGCCTTCGCCTGGTACCTGCAGGGCAAGACCCCGCCCGGCTTCGCGGCCGACGCCGAGCGCGACGTCAGCCCGCCACTGCCGCGGCTCAAGGGACCGGCAGACTGACCGCCAGCGCCTCGCCGGCCGCGCCCTTGCCGCTGGGGAAGTCGAACAGCTGCCAGGCGAAGTAGCCGCCGCGGAAATAGAACACCCGACTGAAGCCCCAGGCCACCGCCTGCTGCACCGCCTGCGCGCTTTGCGGGCAAACCTCGCTGTCGCAGTAGATCACCAGTGGCAGCGCGCGCGGCCAGTGCCTCTGCTGCAGCCCGGCGAAGCGTCCGGCCAGGTCCATGTGCAGGGCACCGTGGACATGGCCCCAGCCCCATTCGCGCGACGGACGCACGTCGATGAACAGCGCGCCGTGGTCGTAGAGGTGCTTGGCCTGCAGCACGTTGACCGTGATCGCGCCGCGCACCTCCAGCGGCGCGTCCTGGGCGGCGAGCGGCAGGCACAGCAGCCAGCCGACCAACAGCAGAATCAGGCGATGCATGACGAACACCCCGCGGCGATGCCTACAGCATCAGCTTAGGCGTGGCCAGGGGGCGTACTAGGATTGATTGGCGAAGATCGGACGAGCTTTTAAGAACGCCGACGACTATGCGTCGGTTATTGCGCCTTGGACTGGTGCAGGCGGCTGATCAGTTCGGCCTCGGCCTGGCTCAGGCCGCAGGACTGGGTCAGATCCTCGACGCTGGCGCCCATGCCGACCAGGCGCGCGGCCTGAGTGAAGGACAGGCTGCTGGGGTCGCGCTGCTCGATCTGACTGAGCTTGTCCGGCAGCGGCGCCACCACCCGGCGCAGCTCGTGCAACTCCTCGCCCATGCGGATGCTGCCGGTCAGGTAGGCATCCAGGCGCTTGCCCAGCTCCTTGATCCGCGCGTCGCGCACGGCATCGCACTTGGCCTGCTCCGCCAGCATGCGCTGCTGGTTGCGGTACAGGCCATGGCAGACGATGCCCAGCGCCACGCAGAGCAGCGCCAGGGCGATCAGGGCGGCTTCGAGCACTAGATACTCTCCAGCTCCGACCACTCTTCCTCGGTCATCATCTTGTCCAGCTCGACCAGGATCAGCAGTTCGCCGTTCTTGTTGCACACGCCCTGGATGAACTTGGCCGACTCGTCGTTGCCCACGTTCGGCGCGGTCTCGATCTCCGACTGGCGCAGGTAGACCACCTCGGCCACGCTGTCGACCAGGATGCCCACCACCTGCTTGTCCGCCTCGATGATGACGATGCGGGTGTTGTCGGTGACCGGCGCCGAGCCCAGGCCGAAGCGCTGGCGGGTGTCGATCACGGTGACCACGTTGCCGCGCAGGTTGATGATGCCCAGCACGTAGCTCGGCGCCCCCGGCACCGGGGCGATCTCGGTGTAGCGCAGCACTTCCTGCACCTGCATCACGTTGATGCCATAGGTCTCGTTGTCCAGGCGAAAGGTCACCCACTGCAGAATCGGATCTTCGGCACCCTGTGCAGAACTTTTCTTCATGTCCCTAGCCTCGTCAAAAACCGCTCGCTGCGGCATGCGCGGGTCGACCCGCTTGTCATCAACTTTAGAGCCCGGCGCACGCGCGGGCCCGCTAATTCTCAGTGCAGCTTGCCGGCGGCGAGGCGCTTGGCGCCGCCGCTGGCGATCAATTCGGCGAGTGCCGCCACGTCGAGCAACGCGCACATGTGCTCGATCACCGTACCGGCCAGCCAGGGACGCTGGGTGCGCTGGCTGCGCCACTTGACCTCGGCCGGGTCGAGACGGATCGACCGGCTGACCTGATGCACCGCCAGCCCCCATTCATAGCCCTGCACCGAGATCACGTACTGCAGGCCCTCGCGGAAATCCTCGCGGTAGCGATCGGGCATCACCCAGCGTGCGGTGTCCAGCACCTTGAGGTTGCCCGCCTGGCTCGGCAGGATGCCGAGGAACCAGTCCGGCTGGCCGAACAGCGGCGTCAGCTCCTGCCCCTCCAGCGGATAGATCGAACCCAGGCAGATCAGCGGCACGGCCAGGGTCAGGCCGGCGACGTCGAACAGCAGGCACTCGAACGGCTCCTCGGCCCAGCTCGGCCGCCCCTCCAGCTGCAGCGCGGCCGGCTGCGCCGGCGGCGTTTCGAGCGGCGCGGCAAGCGGCGGGGCCTGCACCTCCACCTCCGGCGCGACCACCAGGGCCACCGGCGCGCGCGGCGCGACGACAGGTGCGGGAGCGACCGGCGCAGGCGCCGTCAGGCGCGCATCGCGCACCTGTTCCTCGAGCACTGCGCTCTCGAATTCCTCGAGGCTGACGGACATCTCCAGCTCGGCCGCGGCCTCCTGCAACAGACCGTCGAGGTAGGACTGCAGGGCCAGCTGGGAACGCGTGGCGGTGGCGAGGGTACGACTCATGACTGAAACCCGTGATGGAGACCTGTACAGCCTATCGGCCGCAGCCCGGCCCGACTTGAGTGCGCCAGTTCAACACAGACGGGCATGTCAGGCCACCTGCGCTGCCGGTTGATGGCTCAGCAGGTGCTTGAGCAACGCCCGATAGGCGATCACCCCGCGACTGCCGGCATCGAACTGCGAGGGCGTGCGCCCGGCCCGGCTGGCATCGCGCAGACGGGTATCGACCGGGATGTAGGCCTGCCAGAGGTGCTCGGGATAGCTGTTGCGCAGCACCCGCAGGGTGCTCATCGAGGCCTGGGTACGGCGGTCGAACAGGGTCGGCACTATGGTGTAGGGCAGCGCCTGCTTGCGCGAGCGGTTGATCATGGCCAGGGTGCTGACCATGCGTTCGAGGCCCTTGACCGCGAGAAACTCGGTCTGCACCGGGATCACCAGCTGCTGGCTGGCGGCCAGGGCATTGACCATCAGCACGCCGAGCAGCGGCGGGCTGTCGATGATGGCGTGGTCGAAATCCTCCCACAGCTGCGCCAGGCTCTTGGCGATCACCAGGCCCAGGCCGCTCTGCCCCGGCGACTGGCGCTCCAGGGTGGCCAGCGCGGTGCTCGACGGCAGCAGGGAGATGCGTTCGTGGCTGGTGCCGTGCAGCAGCTGCCTGGGCAGGCCCTGGGGCACGCCGCCCTGGTGCAGGAACAGGTCGAAGCAGCTGTGCTCCAGCGCATCGGGATCATGGCCGAAATAACTGGTCATCGACCCGTGCGGGTCGAGGTCGACCACCACCACCCGCTTGCCAGCATCGGCCAGCAGGCCGGCCAGGGCGATGGAGGTGGTGGTCTTGCCGACACCACCCTTCTGATTGGCTACTGCCCAGACTTTCATCTTCTTTCATCCTCCCGGCGTGAAGCACTCAGGCCGAGAACGGTTGTCGCCGGCACGCAGCAGGCGACTGGGATTTGACGGCTCACGATTGCGGAACCTCCGACACAGGCGCCGGTGCAGGTTGCGTGCCAGCGCCGGACTGCTGCGCCGCCGTGCTGCCGGCGCTGCGCCGGGTGTCGAGGTTGCGCGAAATCACCAGCACCACGCGGCGGTTGCGCCCCCGCCCTTCGGCCGTGGCGTTGTCCGCCACCGGCTGGAACTCGCCGTAGCCGACCGCCGCCAACCGCGCCGGATCGACGCCGTCCATGGCCAGCATACGCACGATGCTCGCCGCCCGCGCCGAGGACAGCTCCCAGTTGGTCGGAAACTGGCTGGTCTGGATCGGCAGGTTGTCGGTGAAACCTTCCACCTTCACTGGATTCTGATAAGGCGCCAGAATCTTGGCGACCTTCTCGATGATGTCGAACGCCTGGTTGTTCGGCAGCGCGTCGCCGCTGGGGAACAGCAGGCTGGAACTCAGCTCGATCTCGATCCACATCTCGTTGCCGCGCACGGTCAGCTGCTCGTTCTGGATCAGCTCGCCGAAAGCCTGGCGCACGCTGGCGGCGATGTCCTGCAGGGAGTCGTCCGGGGTCTCGCTGTTGGCCTCGTCCAGCGAGGCGCGCTCGGGCTCGCCGGTGCGCGGCCGCTCCTCGCCCACCGGGATCGGCTTGATCGAGCGATCCGGCTGGTTGAACACGCCGGTCAGGGTCTCGGAGAGAATCTTGTACTTGCCCTCGTTGAGCGAGGAGATCGAGTACATCACCACGAAGAAGGCGAACAGCAGGGTGATGAAGTCCGCGTAGGACACCAGCCAGCGCTCGTGATTCTCGTGTTCTTCATGCTGCCGCCGACGCGCCATGACAGCCTCCCATCAGTCCATGAAGCCTTGCAGCTTCAACTCGATGGACCGCGGGTTCTCACCCTCGGCGATGGACAGGATGCCCTCCAGCAGCATCTCGCGGTAACGCGACTGGCGCATGGCGATGGCCTTGAGCTTGTTACCGGCCGGCAGCAGCAGCAGGTTGGCGAAGCCGACGCCGTAGATGGTGGCGACGAAGGCCACGGCGATGCCGCTGCCGAGCATGCTCGGGTCGGCCAGGTTGCCCATCACGTGGATCAGCCCCATCACCGCGCCGATGATGCCGATGGTCGGCGCGTAGCCGCCCATGCTCTCGAACACCTTGGCCGCCTGGATATCGCGCGCCTCCTGGGTGTACAGATCGACCTCGAGGATGCTGCGGATGGATTCCGGTTCGGCGCCGTCGACCAGCAGCTGCAGGCCCTTGCGCGCATAGGGGTCGGGTTCGGCGTCGGCCACCGCCTCGAGACCGAGCAGGCCTTCCTTGCGCGCCACCATGCTCCAGCCGACCACGCGGTTGATGCCGCCGATCAGGTCGATGCGCGGCGGGAAGAAGATCCAGCGCTGGATGGCCATGGCGCGCTTGAACACGCTGACCGGCGCCTGCAGGAAGGCCGCGCCGAGGGTGCCGCCGATCACGATCAGCGCCGCCGGGCCGTTGAGCAGCGCGCCGGCGTGGCCGCCCTCCAGGTAGTTGCCGCCGAGAATCGCGACGAACGCCAGAATGACGCCGATCAGGCTCAGTACATCCATGCGCACGCGCCCGTGTGAGGGTTCATTACAGGCAGGCCTCGGTCAGGTGCCGGCCGATCTCGTCGAGGCCGTAGACCGCGTCGGCCAGGTTGGCCTTGACCACCGCCATGGGCATGCCGTAGATCACGCAGCTGGCCTCGTCCTGCGCCCACACCTGGCTGCCGCCCTGCTTGAGCAGGCGCGCGCCTTCGCGGCCGTCGGCGCCCATGCCGGTGAGCACCACGGCCAGCACCTTGTCGCCATAGGACTTGGCCGCCGAGCCGAAGGTGATATCGACACAGGGCTTGTAGTTCAGGCGCTCGTCGCCGGGCAGGATCTTCACCGCGCCGCGGGCGTCGACCATCATCTGCTTGCCGCCGGGGGCCAGCAGGGCCAGGCCGGGGCGCAGCACATCGCCGTCCTCGGCCTCCTTGACCTGGATGCGGCAGAGCTTGTCCAGACGCTCGGCGAAGGCCTTGGTGAAGGCTGCCGGCATGTGCTGGACGAGCACCAGCGGCGCCGGGAAATTGGCCGGCAGCTGGGTCAGCACCCGCTGCAGGGCCACCGGGCCGCCGGTGGAGGTACCGATGGCCACCAGCTTGTAGGCCTTGCGCTTGGGCGCCGCGGAACTGGCGCCGACTGCGCCGCCGGGCGCCGCAGCCGGGCTCGCCGGGCGCGGTTGCAGGCCGGCCGGGCGGGCCGTGGTTGCCGCCGGCCGGCTGCCCGGCGCGGGCACAGGGCTGGCCGTAGCCGGCGCCGGAGCGACCGCGGCCGAACTAAAACGGCGGTTGCTGCGCGCAATGCTGTGCACCTTCTCGCACAGCAGCTGCTTGACCTTCTCCGGGTTGCGCGAGATGTCCTCGAAATTCTTCGGCAAAAAATCCACCGCGCCGGCGTCCAGGGCGTCGAGGGTGACGCGAGCGCCTTCGTGGGTCAGCGAGGAAAACATCAGCACCGGCGTCGGACAGCGCTGCATGATGTTCCGCACCGCGGTGATGCCGTCCATCATCGGCATCTCGTAGTCCATGGTGATCACGTCGGGCTTGAGCGCCAGCGCCTGGTCGATGGCCTCGCGGCCATTGGTGGCCGTGCCCACCACCTGGATATTGGGGTCGGCAGACAGAATTTCCGAAACGCGCCGGCGGAAGAAGCCGGAGTCGTCCACCACCAAAACCTTGACTGCCATACACACTCCTAAACGGCGCCGGACCTACCGACGCCGCAACCATCAGAAACGTCGAGCGTAGCGCTTGAGCATGCTCGGTACGTCGAGAATCAGGGCGATGCGCCCGTCGCCGGTGATCGTGGCGCCGGACATGCCCGGGGTGCCCTGGAGCATCTTGCCCAGCGGCTTGATCACCACCTCTTCCTGACCCACCAGCTGGTCGACGACGAAGCCGATGCGCTGACTGCCCACGGTGAGGATCACCACATGGCCTTCGCGCTGGCCCTCGTGGAAGGCCTGCGGCACCAGCCAGCGCTTGAGGTAAAACAGCGGCAGCGCCTTGTCGCGGACGATCACCACCTCCTGGCCGTCGACCACGTTGGTGCGCGACAGGTCGAGGTGGAAGATCTCGTTGACGTTGACCAGCGGGAAGGCGAAGGCCTGGTTCTCCAGCATCACCATCAAGGTCGGCATGATCGCCAGGGTCAGCGGCACCTTGATGATGATCTTCGAGCCCGCCCCCTTCTGCGAGAACACGTTGACCGTGCCGTTGAGCTGGGAAATCTTGGTCTTGACCACGTCCATGCCGACGCCGCGGCCGGACACGTCGGAAATCTCGGTCTTGGTCGAGAAACCCGGGGCGAAGATCAGGTTGTAGCACTCGAACTCGTTCAGGCGGTCGGCTGCATCCTTGTCCAGCAGCCCCTTCTCCACCGCCTTGGCGCGCAGCACGTCGGCGTCCATGCCCTTGCCGTCGTCGGTGATCGACAAGAGGATGTGGTCGCCCTCCTGCTCGGCGGACAGCACCACCCGCCCGCCTCGCGGCTTGCCGGCCTTCTCGCGTTCCTCCGGGGTCTCCACGCCGTGATCGACGGCGTTGCGCACCAGGTGCACCAGCGGGTCGGCCAGGGCCTCGACCAGGTTCTTGTCGAGGTCGGTTTCCTCGCCCACCAGCTCGAGGTTGATTTCCTTCTTCAGGTTGCGCGCCAGGTCGCGCACCAGGCGCGGGAAGCGACCGAAGACCTTCTTGATCGGCTGCATGCGGGTCTTCATCACCGCGGTCTGCAGGTCGGCGGTGACCACGTCGAGGTTGGACACCGCCTTGGACATGGCCTCGTCGCCGCTGTTGAGGCCCAGGCGCACCAGGCGGTTACGCACCAGCACCAGCTCGCCGACCATGTTCATGATCTCGTCCAGGCGCGCGGTATCGACCCGCACCGTGGTTTCCGCCTCGCTGGCCGCCGGCGCCTTGTCTGCCGCGGGCGCCGGAGCTGCAGGCGGACGGGGTGCGGCCGGTTCGGCCTTGGCCGCCGGCTTCGCCGCAGCCGGCTTGGCTGGGGCAACCGGGGCAGCCGGCTTGACGACCGGAGCGGCAGCGGTCTCGCTGGGCGGGACGAACTTGCCTTTGCCGTGCAACTGGTCGAGCAGGGATTCGAATTCGTCGTCGGTGATCTCGTCGCTGCTCGCCGCCGCCACCGGGACGGCCGGCGCTGGCGCTTCGACCGCACCGGCGAACTGGCCCTTGCCGTGCAACTGGTCGAGCAACGCCTCGAATTCGTCGTCGGTGATTTCGTCGCCGGCCGGCGCCGCGACGGCCGCGACCGCCACGGCCGCGCCGACGGAGCTCTCAGCCGCCGCGGAGAACTGGCCCTTGCCGTGCAGCTGGTCGAGCAGAGATTCGAATTCGTCGTCGGTGATCTCGTCGCTGGCCGCCACGCTGTCGCCGGCCGGCGCTTCGCCGAGGGCATCGAGCAGCTGCTCGAACTCGCTGTCGGTGATGTCGCCGGAGGCGGCGGCTTCGGACTTCGGCGCGGCAGCCGGCGCCACGGCGGCGGGCTCGGCACCAGCCGGCTCGGCCAGCCGCGACAGCGCCGCCAGCAGCTCGGCCGACGCCGGGGTCGGCTCGCTGCGCTCGCGCACCTGGCCGAACATGCCGTTGACCGCATCCAGGGCTTCGAGCACCACGTCCATCAGCTCGGCGTCGACGCGTCGCTCACCCTTGCGCAGGATGTCGAAGACGTTCTCGGCGATATGACAGCACTCCACCAGCTCGTTGAGCTGGAGGAATCCAGCCCCGCCCTTGACGGTATGGAAACCGCGGAAAATGGCGTTGAGCAGGTTCATGTCGTCCGGGCGGCTTTCCAGCTCGACCAACTGTTCGGACAACTGTTCGAGGATCTCGCCGGCCTCTACCAGGAAGTCCTGGAGGATTTCTTCATCGGCGCCGAAGCTCATAGGGGGGAACTCCTTAGAATCCTAGACTGGACAGCAGGTCGTCGACATCGTCCTGACTGGAGGCGACGTCATCACGCTTATCGGCATGAATCTGCGGACCTTCACCCCGAGATGGCTCTTTTAATTTTTCCTGTTCGGCGCGCAGCTGCTCATGGTCGTGCTGAATGCCGGCGAAACGGTCGACCTGACTGGCCATCAGCACCAGTTTGAGCAGGTTGCTTTCCACCTCGGTGACCAACTGGGTGACGCGCTTGATCACCTGCCCGGTGAGGTCCTGGTAGTCCTGCGCCAGCAGAATGTCGTTGAGGTGGCCGGACAGCTTGCTGCTGTCGCGCTCGCTGCGGGCGAGGAACAGCTCGATACGCTTGGCCAGCTCACGAAAGCCCTCGGCGCCCATCTCCCGGCGCATGAAGCGGCCCCATTCGGCGCTCAGGCTCTGCGCTTCGTCGCTGAGGTCGTTGACCAGCGGTGCGCTCTGCTCGACCAGGTCCATGGTGCGATTGGCCGCCTTCTCGGTCATGGTGACCACGTAATTCAGGCGTTCGGTGGCATCGGCAATCTGCGACAGCTCCTGGGCATGCGGCATGCGCGGATCGAGCTGGAAGTTGACGATGGCGTTGTGCAGCTCGCGGGTCAGCTTGCCGACCTCGTGGTACAGGCCGCGGTCGCGGACCTTGTTGAGCTCGTTGATCAGTTGTACCGCGGCGCCGAAGTTGCCTTTTTCCAGGCTGTCGACCAACTCGCGGGCGTTGCTTTTCAGGGTCGACTCGAGGTCGCCCAAGATGGAGTCATCGTGTTCCATAGCACCCTCGCGGCCGACATCAGCCGTTGACCCGCTCGAAGATCTTCTCGATCTTTTCCTTCAGCACCTGGGCGGTGAAGGGTTTGACCACATAGCCGTTCACGCCGGCCTGGGCCGCCTCGATGATCTGATCGCGCTTGGCCTCGGCGGTGACCATCAGCACCGGCAGGTGCTTGAGGCGCTCGTCGGCGCGCACCGCACGCAGCAGGTCGATGCCGGTCATGCCGGGCATGTTCCAGTCGGTCACCAGGAAGTCGAAACTGCCGCTCTGCAGCATGGGCAGCGCCGAGGTGCCATCGTCGGCCTCTGCGGTGTTGGTGAAACCCAAATCACGCAAGAGGTTCTTGATGATCCGTCGCATCGTCGAGAAATCGTCAACGATGAGGATTTTCATGTTCTTGTCCAAGTCGACCTCCGTACAGTCCCAAACGTATTGCGCTCGGCAATACGCCCTTTAATCGTGAAACCGGCCAGCCCTCAGCTGGCGCGCCACTCGCCCAGGCGCGCGCGCAGACGCGCGGCGCATTGGCTGTGCAACTGGCTGACGCGCGACTCGCTGACCCCCAGCACTTCGCCGATTTCCTTCAAGTTCAGTTCTTCATCGTAATACAGCGCCAGCACCAGGCGTTCGCGCTCCGGCAGCCCGGCGATGGCCTCGGCCAGGGCCGCCTGGAAGCGTTCGTCTTCGAGGTCCCGCGAAGGTTCGAGGTGGGTGTGCCCGGCGTCTTCGTGCAGCCCGCCGTGCTCGCCGTCCTGCAACAGGTCGTCGAAACTGAACAGGCGGCTGCCCAAAGTGTCGCCAAGGATGCCGTAGTAATCTTCCAGACTCAATTGGAGTTCGGCCGCAACCTCCTGATCTTTAGCGTCGCGCCCGGTTCTCGCTTCCACGACGCGGATCGCGTCGCTGACCATGCGGCTGTTGCGGTGCACCGAACGGGGCGCCCAGTCGCCCTTGCGCACTTCGTCGAGCATGGAGCCGCGGATGCGGATGCCGGCGAAGGTTTCGAAGCTGGCACCCTTGCTGGAGTCGTATTTACGCGAGGCCTCGAGCAGGCCGATCATGCCGGCCTGGATCAGGTCGTCGACCTGCACGCTGGCCGGCAGACGGGCCAGCAGGTGATAGGCGATACGTTTGACCAGAGGCGCATAGCGCTCGATCAACTGGTGCTGCGAATCCTGCGCCTGCGCCTTGTTGTACATACGAAGTCCAGAAGCTGCTGTCATACGGCGCTGTCTGCCGTCGGTTGCTGCACCAGACGTTCGACGAAAAACTCCAGATGGCCGCGGGGGTTGGCCGGCAGCGGCCAGGTATCGACCTTCTGGGCTATCGCCTTGAACGCCAGGGCGCACTTGGATCGTGGGAAGGCTTCGTAGACGGCGCGCTGCTTCTGCACGGCCTTGCGCACGCACTCGTCGTAGGGCACGGCGCCGACGTACTGCAGGGCGACGTCGAGGAAGCGATCGGTCACCTTGGTCAGCTTAGCAAAGAGGTTGCGCCCTTCCTGCGGGCTGTGGGCCATGTTGGCCAGCACGCGGAAGCGGCTGATGCCGTGGTCGCGGTTGAGCAGCTTGATCAGCGCGTAGGCATCGGTGATCGAGGTCGGCTCGTCGCACACCACCACCAGGATCTCCTGGGCGGCGCGGACGAAGCTGACCACCGCATCGCCGATGCCAGCGGCGGTGTCGATCACCAGCACGTCGAGATTCTCGCTGATCTCGCTGAACGCCTGGATCAGCCCCGCGTGCTGCATCGGCGAGAGGTTGACCATACTCTGCGTGCCGGACGCCGCCGGCACGATGCGGATGCCGCCCGGCCCCTGCAGCAGCACGTCGCGCAGGTCGCACTCGCCGCTGATCACATCGGCCAGGGTGCGCTTGGGCGCCAGCCCCAGCAGAACGTCGACGTTGGCCAGGCCGAGGTCGGCGTCCATCAGCATCACCCGCCGACCGAGATCGGCCAGGGCCATGGACAGATTCACCGACACATTGGTCTTGCCGACGCCACCCTTGCCGCCGGTCACCGCGATCACCTGTACGGGATGCATACCCATGTTTTCTACACACCTTGTCTAACTTCGACTTGGCCATCCGGCCGTTCACTCCGGCGACGGTGTCGCCCGAGGGTGCAACATTCTCTTCTCGCTGCCTCAGCCGGCGCGTCGCGCCGGGCTCTGGTAGAGCCCGGCGAACAGCTGCGCCATGGCGTCCTCGCTCGGCTCCTCGGCGGCCTGCAGGCCCACCGCGCGGCTGACCAGCTGGTGGCTGCGCGGCACCTGCAGATCGTCCGGAATCCGCGGGCCGTCGGCGACATAGGCTACCGGCAGATGCTGGCTTATAGCCAGGCCTAAAGCCTCGCCCAGGCTGGCGGCTTCGTCCAGCTTGGTCAGTATGCAGCCTGCCAGGCCGCAGCGCTTGTAACTATGGTAGGCGGCCTTGAGCACTTGGCTCTGGCTGGTGGCCGCCAGGACCAGGTAATTCTTCGCCTGCAGGCCGCGCGCCGCCAGGCTCTCCAGCTGCAGGCGCAGCGCCGGGTCGTTGCCCGGCAGACCTGCGGTGTCGATCAGTACCACGCGTTTCTTCGCCAGTGGCGCCAGGGCCTGCAGCAGCGACTGGCCGGGGTCGACCTGGGTCACCGACACGCCGAGGATGCGGCCCAGGGTCTTGAGCTGCTCCTGCGCGCCGATGCGATAGCTGTCCATGCTGACCAGGGCGACCTGCTGCGCGCCGTGCTTAAGCACGTAACGGGCCGCCAGCTTGGCCAGGGTGGTGGTCTTGCCCATGCCGGCGGGGCCGACCAGGGCGATCACCCCACCCTCTTCCAGCGGCTCGATTTTCGGCGTCTTGATCGCGTGGGCCAGGTAGGCCAGCAGCATGCGCCAGGCCTGGCGCGGCTCGGCGACGTCGGCGACCTTGTTCAGCAGCGCCTGCGACAGCTCGGCAGACAGGCCCATGCGCTGCAGCCGGCGCCAGAGGTTGGCCTGTTGCGGGCGGCGGGTCTGCAGCTGGCCCCAGGCGATGGAGCCGAGCTGCATTTCGATCAGTTCGCGCAGGCCGTGCAGTTCGAAGCGCATGGCGTCCAGCGCGCGCGGATCGACCGCAGGCTGCACCGGTGCAGGCTCGGCCGGGCGCTGCGGCTTGACCGGGGTGGCCGGCAATTCCGGCGCCACCAGCGACTCGTTGGCGAACAGCTGGCGATCCTTGCCGGCGTCCTGCTCGGCACGGGTAGCCAGTTCGGCCTGGGCGCTGGCGATGCGCGCCTGGGTCTTGCGCAGCTCGGCTTCCAGGGCCGGGTTCGGCCGTACCGGCGCCGGCGTCACCTGGTAATCCAGCGCAGCGGTCAGCTCGACGCCGCCGGCCACCCGGCGATTGCCGATGATCGCGGCATCGGCGCCCAGCTCGTCTCGCACCAGTTTCATGGCGGCCCGCATATCGGCGGCGAAGAAGCGTTTGACCTGCATGACCCTTTACCTCAGTTCTGGCCCACAGTGGCGACTATGGTGACCTGCTTGTTGTCCGGAATTTCCTGGTAGGCCAGCACGTGCATGCTGGAGACCGCCAACCGCGCGAAGCGCGACAACATCGCCCGAATCGGCCCGGCCACCAGCAGGATCACCGGCTTGCCGAGCATTTCCTGGCGCTGCGCTGCTTCCACCAGGGAACGCTGCAGCTTCTCGGCCATGCCCGGTTCGAGGAGGATGCCATCCTCGCTGCCCTGACCGGCCTTCTGCAGGCTATTGAGCAATATCTGTTCCAACCTGGGCTCGAGAGTGATCACAGGCAGCTCCGGCTCTAGTCCCACGATGCTTTGCACGATGGCGCGGGCCAGCGACACACGAACGGCGGCGACCATCGCGGCGGGATCTTGACTCTTCGGCGCGACGTTGGCGATCGCCTCGGCGATGGTGCGGATGTCGCGCACCGGCACCTGCTCCTGCAGCAGCGCCTGCAGCACCTTGAGCAGGGTCGACAGCGACACCAGCCCCGGCACCAGTTCCTCGGCCAGCTTCGGCGAGCTCTTGGCCAGCAGCTGCATGAGTTGCTGCACTTCCTCGTGCCCCAGCAGCTCATGGGCGTGCTTGTGCAGTATCTGGTTGAGGTGGGTGGCGACCACGGTGCTGGCGTCGACCACGGTATAGCCCAGCGACTGCGCCTGGTCGCGCTGGCTGGGGTCGATCCACACCGCCTCCAGGCCGAACGCCGGATCCTTGGCGGCGATGCCGTTGAGCGGGCCGAACACCTGGCCGGGGTTGATCGCCAGCTCGCGGTCCGGGTAGACCTCGGCCTCGGCCACGCTGACGCCCATCAGGGTCAAGCGGTAGGCGTTGGGCGCCAGGTCGAGGTTGTCGCGGATATGCACCGAGGGCATGAGAAAGCCCATCTCCTGCGAGAGCTTCTTGCGCACCCCCTTGATCCGCGCCAGCAGCTGCCCCCCCTGGTTGCGATCGACCAGCGGAATCAGCCGGTAGCCGACCTCCAGGCCGACCATGTCCACCGGAGTGACGTCGTCCCAGCCCAGCTCCTTGACCTCCTGCGCCTTCTGCGCCGGCAGCAGCTCCTGCTGGCGCTGCACTTCCCTGACCTCCTCTTCCTTGGTCTTGCGCTGCTTGTTGGCGATCCAGTAGGCGGCGCCGGCGGCCACCAGGCCCAGGCTGATAAAGGAGAAATGCGGCATGCCGGGCACCAGGCCCATGGTGATCATGATCGCCGCCGCCACCGCCAGCGCGCGCGGCGAAGCGAACATCTGCCGATTGACCTGGGCGCCCATGTCCTCGGAGGTGGACACCCGGGTCACCATCACCGCGGCGGCGGTGGACAGCAGCAGGGAGGGAATCTGCGCCACCAGGCCGTCGCCGATGGTCAGCAGGGTGTAGACCTTGCCCGCCTCGGCGAACGGCAGGCCGTGCTGCAGCACGCCGATGGCGATACCGCCGATCAGGTTGATGAACAGAATCAGCAGGCCGGCGATGGCGTCGCCGCGGACGAACTTGCTGGCACCGTCCATCGAGCCGTAGAAATCGGCCTCCTGGGCCACCTCGCTGCGGCGCTTCTTGGCCTCGGCCTGATCGATCAGGCCGGCATTGAGGTCGGCGTCGATGGCCATCTGCTTGCCGGGCATGGCGTCCAGGGTGAAACGCGCGCTGACCTCGGAGATGCGCCCGGCGCCCTTGGTGACCACCACGAAGTTGATGATCATGAGGATGGCGAACACCACGATACCGACCACGTAGTTGCCGCCGATCACCACCTCGCCGAAGGCCTGGATCACCTGCCCCGCCGCGCCGTGGCCCTCGTGGCCGTTGAGCAGCACCACGCGGGTCGAGGCGACGTTCAGCGCCAGACGCAGCAGGGTGGCCGCCAGCAGGATGGTGGGGAAGACGGCGAAATCCAGCGGTCGCAGGGCGTAGATGCTGACCAGCAAGACGACGATGGACAGGGCGATGCTGAAGGTGAACAGCACGTCGAGCAGAAAGGGCGGGATCGGCAGCATGACCATGCCGAGCATGACCAGCAGCAGCAGCGGGATACCCAGGTTGCCGTGGCGCAGACCCGCCAGGTTGCTGCGTACCTCTCCAATGATTTGTGCGCGATCTACTGCCACGTCCCTACCCCAGCCGATTCAATCTTTTGACGCGAAACTGCGCCCTGCTGGGGTAATGGCAAGAAGCGTTCCAGAAAGGTAGCGGCAAGCTACAAGCACGTAACACTTCCCGACCGCCAACTCCGCTCCTGTTGGGCTTCGCTGCGCTCAGCCCAACCTACCGATCCTTGGCGCGCACGGCGCACCCTAGGAGTCGCGGCGCAGGTCCGGCGGGATCGGCAGGTCGGGCAGCGGCCCCGGGCGCTTGCCCTTGCCGGCCTGGTACTGGCGCAGCTGGTAGACGTAGGCCAGCACCTGAGCCACCGCCAGGTACAGGCCGGCAGGAATTTCCTGCTCCAGCTCGGTGGAGTAGTACACCGCCCGCGCCAGCGCCGGCGACTCCAGCAGCATGACCCGGTGCTCCTGGGCGATCTCGCGGATCTTCAGCGCCAGGAAGTCGCCGCCCTTGGCCAGCAGCACCGGCGCGCCGCCCTTGTCCGGGTCGTATTTCAGCGCCACGGCGAAGTGGGTCGGGTTGGTGATCACCACGTCGGCCTGCGGCACCGCCTGCATCATGCGCCGCTCGGCCATCTCGCGCTGCAGCTGGCGGATGCGACCCTTGACCTCGGGCTTGCCCTCGGTGTCCTTGTACTCGTCGCGCACCTCCTGCTTGGTCATCTTCAGCTTCTGCTTGTGACTCCACAGCTGGAACGGCACATCCACCGCGGCGATCAGGATCAGCCCGCAGGACAGCCACAGCGCGCTCCAGCCGACGACCTTGAGGCTGTGCAGGATGGCCGGTTCGAGCGGCTCGTTGGCGATGGCCAGCAGGTCGTCCTGATCCACCGCCAGCACCACCAGCGCCACCGCCAGGATCACCAGGAACTTGGCCAGCGCCTTGACCAGCTCCACCAGCGCCTGCACCGAGAACATCCGCTTGAGCCCGGCCAGCGGGTTCATCCGGCTGGCCTTGGGCTGCAACGCTTCGGCGGAGAACAGCCAGCCGCCGAGGGCGATGGGGCCGATCACCGAGGCGATCAGCAGGGCGATGAAGAACGGCTGCAAGGCCAGCAGCGCATGCTTGCCGGAGGCCAGCAGGTACTGCGCCATGCTGCCTTCGCTCATCAGCACCTCGCGCGGCAGGCTGAAGTTGCCGCGCATCAGGTCGAGCATCACGTTGCCCATGTAGGCGCCGAAGACGATCAGCGCCACGGTGCCGGTGAGGGTCACCGCCAGGGTGTTGAGTTCCTTGGAGCGGGCGATCTGGCCCTTCTTGCGCGACTCTTCGAGCCGCTTACTGGTGGGTTCCTCGCTTTTGTCGGCGCCGCTTTCGCTCTCGGCCATGGCCTCTCCTCAACGCACCTGGGCGAATTCGCCCAGCTGCTGCAGGGCCTCGCTGGCCAGCGCCTGGAACAGGCTGCCGAAATCGGACAGGCCGACCCAGAAGATCACCAGGCCCAGGGCCAGGGTCAGCGGAAAGCCGATGGAAAAGATGTTCAGCTGCGGCGCGGCGCGGGTCATCACGCCGAAGGCCAGGTTGATGATCAGCAGCGCGGTGACCACCGGCAGGGTCAGCAGCAGGCCGGCGCCGATCACCCAGCCGAGCTTGCCGGCCAGCTCCCAGTAGTGATTGACCATCAAGCCCTGCCCCGACGGCAGGGTGACGAAACTTTCCGCCAGGATCTCCAGCACCACCAGGTGGCCGTTGATCGCCAGAAACAGCAGGGTCACCAGCATCAGCATGAACTGGCCGAGCACCGGCACCGAGACGCCGTTGGTCGGGTCGACCATGGAGGCGAAGCCCAGGCCCATCTGCATGGCGATGATCTGCCCGGCTACGGCGAACAGGTGGAAGAACAGCTGCAGGACGAAGCCAAACATGGCGCCGATCAGCACCTGCTCAGCGATCAGCAGCAGGCTGCGCAGGCTCAGCGCATCGACCTGCGGCAGCGGCGGCAGGGTCGGCACCAGCAGCACGCTGACCGCCAGGGCCAGGTACAGGCGCACGCGCATCGGCACCAGCTGGGTGCCGATGATCGGCATGACCATGAACATGGCGGCGATGCGAAACAGCGGCAGGAGGAACTGGCCGACCCAGCCGCCGATCTGTTCGTTGCTCAGCTCCAGCATTCGCGCCTCAGAGCTCGTGAAGAAAACGTCGCGAGCGATGGCAGGTCGCGTTTCGCCTGCGCGCAGCAAGCGCAGTGTATTGAAATACATGAGCATTGCGAGCACAGCGCGAAGCGCGAGATGCCGAGCGCAGTAGATTTACTCATGAGCTCTCAACCGATCAGGTAGGGAATGTTCTGAATCAGGGTCTGGGTGTACTCCATCAGTTGGCGTACCAGCCAGGGCCCGGCCCAGATCAGGGTCAGCAGCATCACGATCAGACGCGGCAGGAAGCTCAGGGTCTGTTCGTTGATCTGCGTGGCGGCCTGGAACATCGCCACGATCAGGCCGACCACCAGGCTCGGCACCACCGCCAGGCCGACGATCAGCACGATCAGCCAGAGCGCTTCGCGAAACAGGTCTACCGCGATCTCGGGAGTCATCAGAGCCTCGCTACAGAGTGCCGAAACTGGCCGCCAGGGTGCCCATGATCAGCGCCCAGCCGTCGACCAGGACGAACAGCATGATCTTGAACGGCAGCGAGATGATCAAAGGCGACAGCATCATCATGCCCATGGCCATGAGGATACTGGCCACCACCATGTCGATGATCAAAAACGGGATGAAGATCATGAAGCCGATCTGGAATGCGGTCTTCAGCTCGGAGGTGACGAAGGCCGGCACCAGGATGGTCAGCGGCACTTCCTCGACGCCATTGAGGTCGGTGCGCTTGGACAGGCGCACGAACAGCTCCAGGTCGCTCTCGCGGGTCTGCGCCAGCATGAAGTCGCGGATCGGCCCCTCGGCCCGGGTCAGCGCCTCCTGGGCGACGATCTCCTCGTTGAGGTAGGGCTGCAGCGCGTCGCGGTTAATCCGGTCGAATACCGGCGCCATGATGAACAGGGTGAGAAACAGCGCCAGACCGACCAGGATCTGGTTCGACGGCGTCTGCTGCAGACCCAGCGCCTGGCGCAGGATGGAGAACACGATGATGATGCGGGTGAAGCTGGTCATCAGCATGACGAACGCCGGGATGAAGCTCAGCGCGGTCATGATCAGCAGGATCTGCAGGCTGACCGAATACTCCTGCTGGCCCTCGGCGTCGGTGGACAGGGTGATGGCCGGGATCGACAGCGGGTTGCCGCCCTGCTGGATCAGCGAACTGCCGAGCGGCGGATCTTCGGCGTAGGCCAACGAGGCGCCCAGGCTCAGCAGCAGCACCAGCAACAAACGCAACATCAGGATTTGTCCTTCTGATCCTTGCCCAGCAGCTCCATCAGGCGCTGGGCGAACTCCGGCGTGGCCGGCTCGGCGTCGGCCAGGTGCACCGGCTCCTTGAGCACGTGCAACGGGGTGATGCGCCCGGCGGACAGGCCGAGCAGGATCTGCTCGTTGCCCACCTGCACCAGCACCAGGCGGTCGCGCGGACCGAGCGACTGACTGGCCAGCAGCTTGATCACCTGGCCGCCGCGCGGCGCCAGTTGCTGCACCCGGCGCAGCAGCCAGGCGAGCAGGAAGATCAGGCCGATCACCAGCAGCAGGCCGAGCAGCAACTGGCCGAGCTGGCCGGCCATATCGCTGCCGGCCAGCGGCGTCGTCGCCTGGCCGGCGGGCTCGGCGGCCAGGGCAACCATGGGCAGGGCCAACGGCAGGACGAGGAATCGATTCATGGTCAGCGCAGCTTCTTGATGCGTTCGCTGGGGCTGATCACGTCGGTCAGGCGGATGCCGAACTTCTCGTTGACCACCACCACCTCGCCGTGGGCGATCAGGGTGCCGTTGACCAGCACGTCGAGCGGCTCGCCGGCCAGGCGGTCGAGCTCGATCACCGAGCCCTGATTGAGCTGCAGCAGGTTGCGGATGGTGATGTCGGTATTGCCCACTTCCATGGAGATCGACACCGGAATATCCAGGATCACGTCCAGGTTGGGCCCTTCCAGACCGACCGGCAGATTGCTGGAGGGCGGCGCGCTGCCGAATTCCTCCATTGGCGCGCGCGGCGCCGCAGGCTGAGCGGCGCCCTGCGCCGCCAGCATGGCGTCGATGTCGTCCTGACCGGCATCGCCGGCCTCGGCCAGCGCCGCGGCCCACTCGTCGGCCAGCGCCTGCTCCTCGGGGCTGGTGTTCTCTTCAGTTGCCATCGTCTTTCCTCGCCTGGCTCAATGGGGTTGCCAGCGCCGTCAGCGCTGACGCTCGATCGGCTCGAGCACCTGCAGGGCCAGATTGCCCTTGTGTGCGCCGAGCTTGACCTTGAAAGTCGGCACGCCGTTGGCGCGCATGATCACGTTGTCCGGCAGCTCCACCGGGATCACGTCGCCCGGCTGCATGTGCAGGATGTCGCGCAGCTTGAGCTGGCGCCGCGCCACGGTGGCGGCCAGCGGCACGCTGACGTCGAGGATGTCCTCGCGCAGGGCCTTGATCCAGCGCTCGTCCTGGTCGTCGACGTCGGACTGGAAGCCGGCGTCGAGCATCTCGCGGATCGGCTCGATCATCGAATAGGGCATGGTGATGTGCAGGTCGCCGCCGCCGCCGTCCAGCTCGATATGGAAGGTGGACACCACGATGACTTCACTCGGGCTGACGATATTGGCCAGCGCCGGGTTGACCTCCGAGTTGACGTACTCGAAGTTGATGTCCATCACCGCGTGCCAGGCCTCGCGCAGGTCGACGAAGGCCTGGTCGAGCACCATGCGCACCACACGCAGCTCGGTGGGGGTGAACTCGCGGCCCTCGATCTTGGCGTGACGGCCGTCGCCGCCGAAGAAGTTGTCCACCAGTTTGAACACCAGCTTGGCGTCGAGGATGAACAGGCCGGTGCCGCGCAGTGGCTTCATCTTCACCAGGTTGAGGCTGGTGGGCACGTACAGCGAATGCACGTACTCGCCGAACTTCATCACCTGCACGCCACCGACCGCCACGTCCGCCGAGCGGCGCAGCAGGTTGAACATGCTGATGCGGGTGTAGCGGGCGAAGCGTTCGTTGATCATCTCCAGGGTCGGCATGCGTCCGCGGACGATGCGATCCTGGCTGGTCAGGTCGTACTGCTTGACGCTGCCCGGTTCGGCGGCGTCCTCGGTATCGACCAGGCCGTCGTCGACGCCGTGCAGCAGCGCGTCGATCTCGTCCTGGGACAGCAAGTCTTGCACGGCCATGTTCGCTCCCGGCTACTGCAATACGAAGTTGGTGAACAGCACCTGCTCGACCACGGTGCCGCCGGTTTCCTGCTGGGCCAGTTCCTGCACGCTGGCCAGCGCCTGCTGCAATAGCATCTCCTTGCCCAGTGCGCTCTGCAGGGCGGCGAAATCCTGGCCGGCGAGCAGCATCACCAGGCGGTTGCGCAGCACCGGCATGTGCACCTTGAGCTTGTCCAGGCCGGCGGCGTCGCGGCTCATCAGGGCCATGCTGACCTGCAGGTAGCGGGTACGTCCCTGGTAGTTGAAATTGACCACGAAGGCCGGCATCAGCTCCTGGTACAGCGCCGCCTGGCGCACCGGCGCCGCGCTGGCGGACGCCGCCGCGGGTTCGGCATCCGCGGCCTTGTCGCCCTTGCTGAGGACGAACCAGGTGCCACCGATGGACAGGCCAACGGCCAGCAACAGGGCCAGCACTATCAATACGATGAGCTTCAGCTTGCCCTTGCCGGCCCCCTGGTCGTCGCCGGTCACCGTGTCTTTCTTAGCCATGCCAATAATCCGTCACTGTCGGAGTTCTTTCCGCTTTCAGGGGGTTGAGAGCAAGTGTTATGCCAGCCTAGCGGCTCGCTTGTCTAACTCTGGGCTGCGGATTTAACAGCGGCGCGCGCCGGCTGTCATCCAAAATGCATTCGCCCGGGAGGCCGGCAGGCCGCCCGGGCGAATGCGAGGCTGGCGAAACAGGCCCGGCGACCGGGCTCAGGCGTAGTAGTCCACCAGGCCCAGGCCTGCGCTCGAACGCTCGCTGCGCAGCTCCTGCGCAGCGCTCGGCAACGACTCGTCCGAGGCCAGCCGGCCATCGCCGCCGCTGGCGCCGCCACGCCCGCCTTCGCCCTGGCCCTGCCAGCCGCGGCTGAGCGACTGATCCGAGACGTTGGCATCGGCCAGGTTCATGCCCTGCTGGGCGAACAGTTCACGCAGGCGCTGCATCTGCCCTTCCAGGGCTTCGCGCACCCCGGCGTTAGGGCTGGCGAAAGTCACCTGCGCCTGGTCCTGGGACAGGTTCACCCGCACCTCCAGACGGCCCAGTTCGGCCGGATCGAGCTGGATCTCGGCCGACTTGAGGTTCTGGCTGGACAGCCACATGACCCGATCCACCACCGCCTCGCTCCAGCCGCCCTGCTGCATCGCCACCGGCTGCCCGGGCACCAGCGGCAGACGCGGCGCCGCCCCGGTCTGCTGGTTGAGCGCCTGGGTCAGGGCGTTGAGCTTGCTGACGAACTGATCCGGGCGGTTGGGCTGCACGCTGTCCTTGAGGCTATCCAGGGCATCCTTGGCGAGATCGTCCAGCGGCAGCTCCAACCCCGGTTCCTCGCCGGGCTTGGCCTTCTCCTCGCCCTTGCCCATCGCCGCCATGGCCGCGGCGAAATCGCTGCCGGTGGCGAGTCGCGTGCCCTTGCCCGCCGCCTCCTGGCCCAGCTCGACCTGGCCCTCCTCCTCCGGCGCCTGCTGCAGCAGGGCCAGCGGATCGAGCGCCTCCGTCTCCAGCGCCGGCTCGCCGCCCTCGCCATCGGCCTTGGCGTCGGCCATGCCGGCAACCGCCAGGGCGGATGCCGGCAGCGCCTCGCCCGTCGGCGCAGCCTGCGCGGCCTGCGCCTGGATGCCGCCCAGGGCCATGGCCAGCAGCGGATCGAGTTCCGCGGGCGTCTCGCCCTCGGCCGGCAAGGAATTGCCGTCCGCGGCAACGGCCGGCTGCTCGGCGGCAGCCTCGGCGCTGGCCGCCGGCTCGCCGCTGGCGCCGGCCGGGCGCTCCTCGCCAGGCGTGGCCGCGCCGCCGGCACGCTCGCCGGGCTTGGCCTGGCGCTCCTTGGCGTACACCTCGGCGAAGCTGGAAGCCTCGTTCTTGCTGGGCTCCGGCGCTTTCGCCGGCGGCTTCGCTTTGCTCTTTACCTCAGGCGTGGCCTGCAGGCGTAGATCGGGCATCGCGGACATGGACGCTCTCCGTCTGATGGGTCGTGACGGTGTCAGAGCAAAGGCTGGGCCAAGTCGGGGAAAAATCTGCAGATGCAGGGCGGTCGCGCGCGACTCAGACGCGATAACGCTGGCGCTCGGACTTGAACAGGATGCGCACTATGGCGAACTCGCGCTCGATCTGCTCGATCAGCGCCGGCGCCAGCTCCAGCGCCTCGCGGCGGCCGGCGTCCTCGAGCTGCTTGCACAGCCCGGCCAGCAGCACCGCCCCCATGTTGCTGCAGCTGCCCTTGAAGCTGTGCGCAGCCAGGCGCAGCCCCTGGGCATCGGCCTCGCGCTCGGCCTGGCGCAGCAGGCGCAGGCGCTCCTCGGAGTCGGCGACAAAGGTATCGAGCAGAATCGGGTACTCGTCTTCCATGACGTCCTGCAGGGCAGCCAGGACGGCATCGTCGAGGTGGATATCGGACACCGGGTCACTCCCTGAACAACAAGGCTGGGATTATGCCCCAGCGGACCAGCAAAACTCCACGCTGACGCCCTGGCCGTCGGCGCTGCAGACAAAGCCATCGCTCAACTCGCGCACCAGCGCCAGACCGCGCCCGCACAGGGCCTCGTCCTGCAGCGCGGCCACGGCGGCCGGATCGAAGCCCGGTCCGCTGTCCTCGACCCGCACGATCAGCCGCCCGCCGCCGGCCTGCGGCAGCAACTGCAGGTGAAAGCGCACGTAGCCGTCGCTCAGCGCCGCCAGGCGCAGGCGCCGCTGCCGGTAGTACTCGGCGAAGCCGCGGGCATCCTGCTTGAGCGCCGAGTCCAGGCCCATCACACCGTGTTCCAGGGCGTTGGAATAGAGCTCGGCGAGCACGGTGTACAGCTCGCCGCCGCGCGGCCGCAGCGCCTGCACGTCGAGCAGCAGCTGCAGCAGGAAGGGCAAGGGATTGAAGTGGCGCAGGCTCTGCGCGCGAAACTCGAAGCTGGCCGACCAGTCCAGCGGGCTGCTCTGCCCGCTGTCGGCGAAGGCCAGCGGGCGTGGCCGTGCGGCGTCCTCGGCGAGGCCGACCTGGAGCATGCTGACGTCGTCCTGGACCTCGCCGCGAAATTCCAGCAGCGCCTGCTGGATCTCCTCGAACAGTGCCTGCGGCTGGCGGTTGGCGTCGAGCAGCGCCAGCAGACGCGCCTCGCCGAACAGCTGACCCTGCTGGTCGCAGGCCTCCAGCACGCCGTCGGTGAGCAGGAAGATGCGGTCGCCCGGGGCCAGCGGATAGACCTCGCAGCGGTCGCTGAAGGCCGCCGGCTCGAGAATGCCCAGCGGCAGATGACGCGACACCAGGGGCTGACGCGAGCGGCCATCGCCGTGCAGCAGATGGCCGTCCGGCAGGCCGCCGTTCCACACCTCGAGCAGGCCGCGCTGGCTGCTGATGTTGAGCAGGGTGGCGCAGCAGAACACGCCCACCGGCAGGATGCGTTTGAGCTTGGCGTTGATCTCGCGGAGGATCTCGGCCAGGGCATGGCCCTTGGCGGTCATGCCGTAGAACACCTCGGCCAGCGGCATAGCGCCGATGGCCGCCGGCAGGCCGTGGCCGGTGAAGTCGCCGAGCATCACGTGCATGCCGCCGGAGGGCTTGTAGGCCGCCAGCAGCAGGTCGCCGTTGAACAGCGCGTAGGGCGACTGCAGGTAGCGGATGTTCGGCGCATCCAGACAGCCGGAGTGCGCCACCTTGTCGAACACCGCCTTGGCCACCCGCTGCTCGCGCAGCAGGTGCTCGTTGTGCCGGGCGATCAGGTCGCGCTGCTGCAGCACGGTGTCCTGCAGGCGGCGCAGGCGATCCATGGCGCCGATCTTGGCCGCGAGTATCACCCGGTTGTAGGGCTTGGCGAGAAAGTCGTCGCCGCCGGCCTCCAGGCAGCGCACCAGCGCTTCGCCTTCGGTCAGCGAGGTGAGGAAGATGATCGGCACCAGCGCCTCGCCGGCCTGCTGCTTGATCCGCCGCGCCGCCTCGAAACCGTCCATCACCGGCATCAGCGCATCCATCAGCACCAGCTGCGGGCGCTCCTGCTCGAACAGCGCGACCGCCTCCAGGCCGTTGCTGGCGGTGAGCACCCGGTGGCCCTGGCGACTGACGATGGTCGACAGCAGCATGCGATCGGCCGCGTTGTCCTCGGCGATCAGGATCGACAGGCGCTCGGCCATGGTCAGTTGATCTGAAACAGCTGCTCGAAGTTGGAGATCGCCAGGATCTTGCGCACATCGCTGCTGCAGTTGAGCAAGCGGATCTGCGCTGTGTCGCCGCCGGCGTGATCGCGCAGCAGCAGGAGCATGCCCAGCGCCGAGCTGTCCAGGTAGCTGGTGCCCTGCAAGTCGACCAGGTAGCGCCTGGGGGTGATGTTGACGCGCTCGTAGGCGTCGCGAAATTCCTGGTGGGAGGCGAAGTCGAAACGTCCTCGAATCGCGATGGTCAGCTCTTGCCCGTCGGCCGACGGCTGCGAGGTGATGGCCATGTCCTGCTCCTTTGTCGAGACCTTGCCTGATTGGCGGCATACGCACCCAAGGTGTAGCACCTGCCCTGCCCCACGACAACCCGTCTTCAGGGCTCGCCGCGGTCGATCAGGCGCTGCGCCAGCTCGTCGAGCAGCTTCTGCTCGCGCTTGTCCTCGGCCAGCCGCGCCTCGTCGATATAGCGCTGCACCAGCTTGCGCAGCCCCTCCAGGCGCGCGTAGCGCTGCTGCCAGACGGCGCGCACCTTCTCCAGGTTGGCGCGGTGCCAGTCGAGGCTCTGGTGCTGCTGGCCGATGGCCGTTTCCAGTTGCGAAAGAAAGCGCTGGTAGTTCATCAGCCATTGCCCGGAGACGCCCTTGCTGCCCTCGCTGATCCACTGCTGCTGGTAGTCGCCGCGAAAGCGCTCCAGCTCGCCCAGCTTGGCCTCGGCCTGGCTCACCAGCCCCTGGCAATGGCCGAGCTGGCGCGCCGCCTCGCGCTCGGCCTTCTCGGCCATGTCCACCACCGGCGCCAGGCGCGCCGCACGACTCGCCGCCATGGCTTAGACCTTGTTCGCCGCCGGGTTGAAGATGGCCGCCAGCTGCCGGCTGCTGCCCTCCAGCGGTTCGCTGTCGTGCAGGCCCTGGCGCAGGTACTGGGCCATCTGCGGCTGGCGGGCGATGGCCAGGTCGGTGTCGGCGTCGCCGCCCGGCACGTAGGCGCCGACGCTGATCAGGTCGCGGCTCTGCTGGTAGCGCGACCACAGCTGCTTGAAGCGCTGCGCCTGCTTGAGATGCTCGGGCGACACCACCTGCGGCATCACCCGGCTGATCGAGGCTTCGATGTCGATGGCCGGATAATGGCCCTCCTCGGCCAGCCGTCGCGACAGCACCAGGTGGCCGTCGAGCACGCCGCGGGCGGCGTCGGCGATCGGGTCCTGCTGGTCGTCGCCCTCGGAGAGCACGGTGTAGAAGGCGGTGATCGAACCGCCGCCGGCCTCGGCGTTGCCGGCACGCTCCACCAGCTTGGGCAGCTTGGCGAACACCGACGGCGGGTAGCCCTTGGTCGCCGGCGGCTCGCCGATGGCCAGGGCGATCTCGCGCTGGGCCTGGGCGAAACGGGTCAGCGAATCCATCAGCAGCAGGACGTTCTTGCCCTTGTCGCGGAAGTATTCGGCGATGCGCGTGCAGTACATGGCCGCGCGCAGGCGCATCAGCGGCGCGTCGTCGGCCGGCGAGGCGACCACCACCGAGCGCTTGAGGCCCTCCTCGCCGAGGATCTCGTCGATGAACTCCTTGACCTCGCGACCGCGCTCGCCGATCAGCCCGACCACGATGATCTCCGCCTCGGTGAAGCGGGTCATCATGCCCAGCAGCACCGACTTGCCGACGCCGGTGCCGGCGAATAGGCCCAGGCGCTGGCCACGGCCGACAGTGAGCAGGCCGTTGATCGAGCGGATGCCGACGTCCAGCGGTTCGCTGATCGGGTGGCGCTTGAGCGGGTTGATGGTCGGCCCGTCCAGCGGCACCCAGTCCTCGGCCTTCATCCCGCCCTTGCCGTCCAGGGCGCGACCGGCGCCGTCGAGCACCCGGCCAAGCATGGAGCGGCCCATGGGCAGACGCCCGGCGTCGGGCAGCGGCACCACCCGCGCGCCGGGGGCGATGCCGGCCAGGCTGCCGACCGGCATCAGGTAGATCTTGCTGCCGGAAAAGCCCATCACCTCGGCCTCGACCTGCACCGGGTGATAGCTGTCGCCGTTGACCACCAGGCAGCGGCTGCCAATGGCGGCGCGCAGGCCCTCGGCCTCCAGGGTCAGGCCGACCATGCGCAGCAGGCGGCCCTCGAGTATGGGTTGACTGGGCAGGCGGATGGCCTCGGCGTAGCCGCCCAGACGCCTGGCGAAACTCACCCGATCAAGGCGCATCGCCGCCATCCAGATCCAGGCTGATATCCGCTTCCGGCGGTTGGGTGATCTGCGCGCGCTGCTGCTCGAACAGCTGCTTGAGCGCCTGCGCCAGGCGGGTCTCGACGCTGGCGTCGATCTGGCTGTGCTCCGACTCGATGCGGCAACCGCCGGGCAGCAGGCTGTCGTCCTCGAGGATGCGCCAGCTTTCCTCGTGACGCTCGCGCAGCGCCTTGATGGTCTCGAAATCCTGCGGGTTGACCTGGATGCGTACGTTGTCGGCGCCCATCGGCAGCAATTTGAGCGCCTCGCGCAGCACCTGACGGATCTGGCTGGAGTCGCTGGCCAGCTCGCGCTGGATCACCTCGCGCACCATATGGCTGACCAGGCGCACCAGGGCCACTTCCAGCTGCTGGTCCTGCTCGGCGATGGGCTCGAACAACTGCGCCATCACCTGCTCCAGGCTGCCCAGCTTGAGCGCCAGGGCGGCGTCGGCCTCCTGCTTGGCCTTGAGCTGGCCGGCGTGGAAGCCGTCCTTCTCGCCGGTGGCGAAGCCTTCGTTGTAAGCGTCCTGGCGGATGGCCTCGAGCTCGTCGAGGGTCAGCGGCTTGACGTCCTCTAGCGCCACCTCCTCGCTCTGTCCGACGTCCTGCGCCCCGACCTCGGCCTCTGCCGTCGGCGCGTCCACCGCCGGATCGACTTCGCCTGGCACCTCGCCAGGCGCGTCGAAGCTGGGCAGCGCCCAGCGGTCGAAGGCGCCCAGGTCCTTGGCGCGAATCAGCTCGCTTTCCGACTCCTTGCCCGCCGCCATGACTTAGACCATCTCCTCGCCGCCCTTGCCGCCGAGCACGATCTCGCCGGCCTCGGCCATGCGCCGGGCGATGGTGAGAATTTCCTTCTGCGCCGCCTCGACGTCGCTGACGCGCACCGGGCCCTTGGCTTCCAGGTCATCGCGCAGCAGTTCGGCGGCGCGCTTGGACATGTTCTTGAACACCTTGTCCTTGATCGCCTCGTCGGCGCCCTTGAGCGCCAGCACCAGCACCTCGGAGGACACCTCGCGCAGCAGCGCCTGGATGCCGCGGTCGTCGACGTCGGCGAGGTTGTCGAAGACGAACATCAGGTCCTCGATCTGCGTCGACAGGTCCTCGTCCACCTCGCGGATCGAGTCCATCAGCTGACCCTCCACCGAGCTGTCGAGGAAGTTCATGATGTCCGCCGCGCGCTTGACCCCGCCCATGGTGGCGCGGGTGGTGTTGGCGCTGCCGGAGAACTGCTTCTCGAGGATCTGGTTGAGCTCCTTGAGCGCCGAGGGCTGCACGGTATTGAGCGAAGACACGCGCAGAATGATGTCCAGGCGCACCTTGTGGTCGAAGTGGCTGAGCACCTCGCCGGCCTGATCCGGGTCGAGGTAGGCGACGACTATGGCCTGGATCTGCGGGTGTTCGTAGCGGATCACGTCGGCCACCGCGCGCGGTTCCATCCATTTGAGGCTGTCCAGGCCGCTGGTGCTGCCGCCGAGCAGGATGCGGTCGATCAGGTTGCCGGCCTTGTCCTCGCCGAGGGCCGCGGTGAGCATCTTGCGGATGTAGCCGTCGGCGCCGACGCCCAGGCTGGTCTGGTCGCCGACGATCTCGACGAACTCGCCCATCACCTGCTCGACCTGCTCGCGATGGATATTGCGCATGCCGGCCATGGCCACGCCGACCCGCTGCACTTCCTTCGGCCCGAGGTGACGCAGCACCTGGGCGGCGTCGGTCTCGCCGAGCGACAGCAGCAGGATGGCGGCCTTGTCGACCTTGCTCAGCTTGGCGGGAGTACGGTTGTCACTCATCGGCGTTGATCCACTCTTTCACGACCTGGGCGACGCGGCCAGGGTCTTCCGCCACCAGGCTCTTGATCGCGTTCAGTTGCGCATCATACCCCTCGCTGGGACTGGGCAGCAGTATGCTCTGCGGCCCGCCGAGGCTGACCCGATCATCTGCCAGCTCGCCATCGAGGCCGGCCATCTCGCCCAGTTCGACGTCGCCGCCGGCCAGCGCCTTGCCCTTGCCGCCACCGGTGATGTTGTTGAGCACCGGACGCAGCACCCCGAACACCAGCAGCAGGATGAACAACACGCCGAGCACCTGCTTGACGATGTCCCAGAACCAGGGCTGGGTGTAGAACGGAATGTCCGGAATTTCCTCGCCCAGCGAGGTGGTGAAGGCGGTGTTGATCACGCTGACGCTGTCGCCGCGGCTGGCGTCGAAGCCCACCGAGTCCTGCACCAGGCGGGTGAAGCGCGCCAGATCGTCGGCGCTCCAGGGTACCCGGCTGGTTTCGCCGGTGGCCGGGTCGACGCGCACCTGATCGTCCACCACCACCGCCACCGACAGGCGGCGCAGGCGGCCCTGCTGCTGCTTGGTGTAGCTGATCGAGCGATCCAGTTCGAAGTTGCGGGTGGACTGCTCGCGCTTGTCCGCCGGGTACGGCGCCAGCATCGGCTGACCGGTGGCCGGGTCCATGATCTGCTGGCCGTTGGCATCCACCAGCGGCTGGCCGGCCGCCACCGGACCGGCGGGCGTCGCGGCGGCGGTCGCCTGCTCGGGAGCCGCGGCCGGGCCGGGCGGCTGATTGGACAGCGCGCCGGGCACGCCCTGCGGCGGCAGGCTGCTGTGGCGCTGTTCGTTGACCTGCTGCTCGCTGCGCAGCGCCGGCTGGTCCGGGTTGAACATCTCGGAGGTGGACTCCACCGCGCTGAAATCGACGTCGGCGGCCACCTCGGCCTTGTAGCGGCCGGTGCCCAGCACCGGCTGCAGGATGTTGTGCACGCGCTGGGTCAGCAGGCTTTCCATGCGCCGGCTGTAGTCGAACTGCTTGCCGGCCATGCTCAGCTCGGACAGCTCCTGCTGATCGGAGAGCAGGTTGCCCTTCTGGTCGACGACGGTGACCTGGCCCTTGTCCAGTTCCGGCACGCTGGTGGCGACCAGGTTGACGATGGCCATCACCTGGCTCGGCTCCAGGGCGCGGCCCGGATACAGTTCCACCAGCACCGAGGCCGACGGCTTGCGCTCGTCGCGGACGAACACCGAGGCCTTGGGCATGGCCAGGTGCACGCGCGCTGCCTTGACGTTGTTGAGGCTGGAGACCGTGCGCGCCAGCTCGCCTTCCAGGCCGCGGCGGTAGCGGGTGGCTTCCATGAACTGGCTGGTGCCCAGGCCCTGCTCGCGGTCGAGAATCTCGAAGCCGACGCTGTTGTCGGTCGGTGCCACGCCGGCGGCGGCCAGGCGCATGCGCGCCCGTGCCAGGTCGTCGGCCTTGACCAGCAGCGCGCCGGAGGTGGGCTCCACGGTGTAATCGATGCCCGAGGCGCCGAGGGTTTCCACCACCTGGGTCGCGTCCATGCCGTTGAGGCTGCCGTAGAGCGGACGGTAATCCGGCTGCTGCGACCAGAGCACCACGGCGAAGCCGATGGCCACGCTGGCAGCCAGGCCGACCAGCAGGCCGAGCTGGCGCAGCACCGACATGTCCGCGAGGCTTTCCAGGAAGCTCAGACCCAGCAACGGGCCCTTGGCCTGCGCCGCGTCCGCCTTGGCCGGTACGTTTGCTACTGCTGCTTCAGCCATCAATCAACCCTCAAACCGGCATCTGCATGATGTCTTGATAAGCCTGGACCAGCTTGTTGCGCACCTGGGTCATGGCCTGGAAGGACACGCTGGCCTTCTGTGAGGCGATCATCACGTCGGTGAGGTCCACCCCGCTCTGCCCCATCTCGAAGGCGGTAGCCAGCTTGTTGGAGGCCTGCTGGGTCTCGTTGACCTTGGTCACCGCCTGGCCGAGCATCTCCGAGAAACTCGGCGCGCCCTGCACCGGCTCGCTGACGGCCGGCTTCTGCCGCGCCATCGCCTCGGACTGCATGGCGCGCATTTCCAGCATCAAGCGATTGAATTCAACACCCTGGCTCATGACTTCCTCCACTGCCCGCTTTTTGACACTTGCGGTGCGTTGCAGGGGTATTTGCAACAAGGGTGCCAGAAAAGGCTGCTACAGCCTCAGAGGCTCGGGCAGCAACGAAACGAGGGGGTAGACGAAAGAAGCAGACCCGTCATCCCCGCGAAGACGGGGATCCAGCGGCAATGGAGAAGTCACCAACAATCTCCGACCAAAGATCCCGCCACTGCGGGTTTCGCTCTTCGATTAGACGCAGCTTCCAGGCTCGATTCCATTTCTTGATCGCCTTCTCCCTGGCTATCGCACTACTCATACTCTCATGCTGCTCGCACCACACCAGCATCTTCACGCCGTAGCGGCGGGTAAAACCTTCGACAACGTCTTCTCGATGCTGCCAGACTCGCTGAAGCAGATTGGCGGTGACGCCGGTATAGAGCGTGCCATTACGCTGGCTGGCCATGATGTAAACGGCTGGCTGTTTCATGCTGCAGTCCTTTGCAGATTGTGAAAATGCCTGAATGGATAAAGGGCTTCTCAGAGGCCTGTTTTGAATTCATGTTTCAACAGTCACGGGCGTTAAAAATAGTCGTCCACAAAAGTCTCGACAACTTGAACGCTGCTGCTGGATCCCCGCCTTCGCGGGGACCCAGGCCACCCTATCAGCCCCCCCTGCTCAGCACAGCGAAACTAGCTGGCGTAGAGATAAGCCTCGACGTCCATGCCGGCATCACGCATCTGCGCCAGCTTGTAACGCAGGGTGCGCGGGCTGATGCCCAGGCGTTCGGCGGCCTCCTTGCGGCGGCCGCGCTCGGCACGCAGGGTATCGATGATCACCTGGAACTCGCGGCGGCGCAGGTCTTCGCCCAGCGCGCCGGCATCCACCGCCCCCGGCGCCTCGACCGCCTGCGGCGAGGCCGCCGGTGCACTGGGCACCACCGCCAGACGCGGCGCCGGGGCCTGCACCGCCTGGCCGATGGGCGCATGCAGGCACAGGTCCTGCGGCTGGATCACGCCGCCCTGCTGGAGGATCAAGGCGCGCTGGATGGCGTTGTCCAGCTCGCGCACGTTGCCCGGCCACTGGTGATGCAGCAGGCTCTGCGCGGCGGCCTCGGACAGGCGCACGGGGGACTGATTCATTTTTTTGACGTGCTTGGCCAGCAATCGCTCGGCCAGCGGCAGGATATCGGCGGGCCGCTCACGCAGCGGTCGCCAGGCCAGGGGGAAGACCGACAGGCGATAGTAGAGGTCCTCGCGGAAGCGGCCGGCCGCGACCTCGCCGGCCAGGTCGCGGTTGCTGGTGGCCAGCACGCGAATATCCAGGCTGATCGGTTTACGCGCGCCGACCCGCTCCACTTCACGTTCCTGCAACACGCGCAGCAGCTTGGCCTGCAGGCCCAGGGGCATCTCGGAAATCTCGTCGAGCAGGATGGTGCCGCCGTCGGCCAGCTCGAACTTGCCCGGCTGCGCCGTCACCGCGCCGGTGAAGGCGCCCTTCTCGTGACCAAAGAGCGTGGCCTCGAGCATGTTGTCGGGAATCGCCGCGCAGTTGATGGCGATGAACGGGCCACCGGCACGCGGCGACTGCTGGTGGATATAGCGCGCCAGCACCTCCTTGCCGGTGCCGGACTCGCCGGTGATCATCACCGTCGAATCGCTCTGCGCCACCCGCGCAGCCAGCTCCAGCAGCTGCAGACTGGCTGGCTCCAGCGCCACCGGGCCGTCGCGGTCGCCCGCGCTCAACCGGCCCAGGGCATGTCGCGCCACCAGCTCCAGCAGGGTACGCGGCTCGAACGGCTTGACCAGGTAATCGGCGGCGCCCTGGCGGATCGCATCCACCGCCCGCTCCACCGCGCCGAAGGCGGTCATCAGCAGCACCGGCAACTGCGGGTAGCGGCCGCGGATCTGCGCCAGCAACTGATGACCGTCCATGCCCGGCATATTGACGTCGCTGACCACCAGGCCGAACGGCTCCTCGCCCAGGGCGACCAGCGCCGCTTCGGCGCAATCCACCGCGCGGTAGTCATGCCCCCCGAGACACAGGGTATCGGCCAGGGCTTCGCGCAGGGCGCGGTCGTCTTCGACCAACAGAACTTTGGCAGCCATGGGGATCACTCCTGATTCATTCTGGGCGCCACATCAAGCAGCGGCAGGGAAAGGATGGCGCAGGTGCCGCGAGCGACCCGCGAATGCAGCAGCAGCTGACCCTGGTGGGCGCGCGCCACGGCCTTGACTACCGCCAGGCCGAGGCCGGTGCCGGTGGTCTTAGTGGTAAAGAAGGGTTCGCCCAGGCGCGCCAGGGTGGCGGCATCCATCCCCGGGCCGTTGTCGCTGATGCACAGGCGCAGCTGATTGTCGCGGCGATACAGGTGGACCTTCAGCCGCGCCTCGCGCCCGCCCGCCTGGATGGCGTTGTCGATCAGGTTGAGCAGGGTGCCGACCAGGGTGTCGCGGTTGCACAGCAGCTCGCCGGCGCGAACGTCGCACTGCCAACGCACCGTCATGCCGGTCACATGGGGTTCGGCGGCGGCACGCAGGGCGGCGAACAGCGCCTGCGGGCCGAGGCGATCCGGCAACGGCAGCTCGCCGCGGGCGAAGATCAGCATGTCGCGCACCTGGTTCTCCAGCTCGTGCAGGCGCTCCTTGAGACGCCCGGCGAAGCGCTGCTGCTGCTCGGCCGGCAGCACCTGCTCGTTGAGGTGGCTGGCGTAGAGCAAGGCGGCGGACAGCGGCGTGCGAATCTGATGGGCCAGGGATGCGACCATGCGCCCCAGGGCGGAGAGGCGTTCGTGGCGCGACAGCTGATCCTGCAGGCGACGGGTTTCCGTCAGGTCGGTAAGCAGCACCAGCTGCCCCGGCTCGCCATGCAGCGAGCGGGTGGCGATGGACAGGCGACGGCCGTCCTTCATGGAGATCTCATGGCCGTCGTCCTCGCGCGGGGCGAAGTTGCGCGCGATCACCTGGCGCCAGAGCATGCCGACCAGGGGCTGGCCAAGCAACGCGCGCGCTACCGGGTTGGCCTCGCGCACCACACCCTGGCCGTCGATCACTATGACGCCGCCCGGCAGCAGGTCCAGCAGGCTCTGCAGGCGATGGGCCAGACGCTCCTTCTCCGCCAGCTCCTGCATGCGCTGGGCGCTGACCAGCGCCAACTGCCCCTTCAGTTCACTGACGCGAGCCTCAAGCAGGCTGTAGGACTCGCTGAGCTGATTGGACATCTGGTTGAACAGGGCGAAAGCCTGCTCCAGACCGGCACGACTGGCTTGCTCGAGCGGCGCCGAAGGGCTCGACTCGACTGGCTCGGAGGGGCGAACGCTTGCTTTCATCTTCTTCTCTCGCACAACGCACCGTCAGAAGACGGTCAGGTGAGAGAGGTTTAGCAATCCCCGTGCCTACTTTTTTAGCTTTATTTTTCAATCACTTGAAAAATAAAGCCGGAGGCTGCGTCAAAGCTCCGGCTTTATCGATCGAGTATCCGCCAGTGGCGGACGGATCAGTGGCGAGTCAATCCTCGTCCTGACCCTCCTCTTCACGACGGCTCATGCCGTACTTGCGCATCTTCTCCACCAGGGTGGTGCGGCGGATACGCAGACGCTCGGCAGCACGCGCCACCACGCCGCCGGCGTCGTCCAGCGCCTGCTGGATCAGGCCCTGCTCCAGATTGCCCAGGTAGTCCTTCAGGTCCAGGCCCTCGGGCGGCAGCATGGCCGGGGTGTCCAGACCCGGCAGACCGGCCATGATCGCCGCACGCTCCTCCAACTCGTCGCGCAGGCTGGCGGCCAGCTGCTCGTCCTCGTCGTCGACGTGACGGAACTTCTTCGGCAGCTCGCCGACGCCGATCACCCCATAGGGATGCATGATCGCCATGCGCTCGACCAGGTTGGCCAGCTCGCGTACGTTGCCCGCCCAGTCGTGGCGACACAGCGACATGATGGCCGCCGAGTTGAAACGGATCGAGCCGCGCTTCTCGTGCTCCATGCGCGAGATCAGCTCGTTCATCAGCAGCGGGATGTCCTCGATACGCTCGCGCAGCGGCGCCATTTCGATGGGGAAGACGTTGAGACGGTAGTACAGATCCTCGCGGAAGCTGCCGTCCTCGATCATCTTCTCCAGGTTCTTGTGGGTGGCGGCGATGATGCGCACGTCGGCGGTCTGCGTCTTGTTGCTGCCGACCCGCTCGAAGGTGCGTTCCTGCAGTACGCGCAGCAGCTTGACCTGCATCGGCAGCGGCATGTCGCCGATCTCGTCGAGGAACAGGGTGCCGCCATTGGCCAGCTCGAAGCGCCCTGCCCGGCTGGTGATGGCGCCGGTGAAGGCACCCTTCTCGTGACCGAACAGCTCGCTCTCCAGCAACTCGGCGGGAATCGCACCGCAGTTGACCGGCACGAACGGCGCTTCGCGGCGCTTGGAGTGATAGTGCAGGTTGCGCGCCACCACCTCCTTGCCGGTGCCGGACTCGCCGAGGATCAGCACGCTGGCCTCGGTGTCGGCCACCTGTTGCATCATCTGCCGCACCTGCTGAATCGCGCGACTGGTGCCGACCAGGCTGCGAAACAGGTTGGGCTCGCGCTGCCGACCGCGGTCGCGGGCCTGGTCGTACATTTCGCGATAGACCTGGGCGCGGTGCAGCGAATCGAGCAGCTTGTTGTAGCTCAGCGGGGTTTCCAGGCTGGCCAGCACGCGCCGACGAAGGTCCTCCGGCCAGTCGCCAGCCGCGGTCTCACCGATCGTCAGCAGCGGCAGGAACTCGTCCCACCCGACTATCTGCTTGGTCAGCTCGAGCGCACCGCCCTTGGACTCGACCTCGCCCAGCAACACGCTGAGTATGTCGCGACTGGAACTCAGCGCGGCGACCGCGTCCCGCCAGTTCTGGCTGCTACAGGCGAGGTGCTCTTCCCCGAGGAAATTCAGAATGATCGCCAACTCGTGGCGGCGCGCGGCATTGTCGTCAATCAACAGGATTTTGGTTTCACGCCACATCTTGTGTTTGTCTGACTCGAGGAGTGAAGGAAATTGCACGCCAGTTCCTCGGCGCACACCGGCAATTGGCCACTAGTAAAGTCAATATTTTGGATACAGTCAATTTTATGGCGTAATTTTTTTGCCCGCCTATGACCATAGCTAAGCAGTTGTTCGCACAACCGGGTAGTGGCAACCGATAAAAAGAGGCAGAAAGGGGAAAACATAAAGAGGGAAACCGAGCCAAACCTGGCGGCTAAGCTCGGGAAATTGCGGCCAAATCAGCCGAAAAGCTGGTAAACCTTGGCGCCTTGGCGAGACTGATTGAGCTGTACCAACTCGCCGGCCAGGCGCTGCTGCTCGGCCTGACAAACGGTCACCAGCTCACGGTAGAGCGCCAGCAGGTTTTCCATGCTGCCGCGCAGCTGATCTTCATCACGACTCTCGACCATGGCCGCATCGACCGCCATGCGGCATTGCAGGTCCAGTTCGCCAATGGCCGCCCAGTCCTGCTTGGCCAGGGCGTCGCGCAGTGCCGTGCCGGTTTCCTGCAAACGCTGCACAGTAGCATTCATAACCTTCTCCTCCGAAGCCACGCCCTTACTGGGCGATGGCATCCCAACCGGATTTGACCTCGCGCAGCAGCGCGGCCACTTCTTCGAGCAACGCCGGCTCGTTGTTGCGATTGGCCTGCAGCAGTCGCCCGGTCATGTATTCGTAGAGACTATCCAGATTCGCCGCCAGCTCGCCACCCTGACGGTGATCCAGTGCCTCGCGCAGACCACCGACGATGGCGATGCTCTTGCTGATCAACTCGCCCTTCAGCTCCGTCTGCCCGCGCTCCATGGCGCCGCGTGCCTGGGCGATGCGGGTCAGGCCGCCTTCCATCAGCATCTGAATCAGGCGATGGGGACTAGCCTCGAAGGCCTGGGCTTGAGTATTGACGGTCTGGTACTGCTGGAGGGCCGCCATTGCATTCATCGTCGCTCTCGCTCTGCTGTTTGGCTGATATCTTGGGTATCGGCTCTGGCCAGCAAAGCTTTAGGCGAAATTAACTCGCCGATGCGGGCTCCACCTCGGGGCCGATGGCGTCCCAGGCCTCCTTGATCTGGCTCAACAAGGCCTGCACCTCGTCCAGACTGCGCGGCGTATCGTCCAACGCCACGCCGGCCAGGCGCCGGGTCATATAGTCGTACAAGGCGTCCAGGTTCTCGGCAATTTCGCCGCCCAGTTCCTTGTCCAGCCCGGCCTGCAAAGCACCAATGATGGACAGCGTACTGCCGACGGCCAGGCCGCGAACTTCCGGATTACCCTCAAGCTGAGCATGGCGGGCCAGGGACAGGCGCTCCAGGGCGCCCTGCAGCAATAGCTGGACGATACGGTAGGGGCTGACGTCCTGCGCAGTGTTGACCGTTTTGTAGGTGTCGATTGGATTGCTCATGACTTATCAGCTGTCCTTTTTCACGAAACCGGGCAGGCTTGCCAGCGATTGCGTCAGGCGATCGCTGGTCTGGTTCAGCTGACCGACCAACATATCCATCGCGTTGAACTGCGCATACAGACGAGCCTGAACCTTGTCGATGCGCAGGTTGAGGTTTTCCTTCTGCTTGTCGATATCCTTGATGGTGCTCTGCAGGCCGTTCATGCGCTGCTCGAGCACGCCGCCAGTCTTGATAAAGCCGTCGATGCTCTTGTCCAGGCGCTGCATCAGGCCGCTTTCGCCAGCAAAGAAGGCGCCCACCGCCTCGAAGTTGCCCTCGACAGCGACTTTGAGCTTATCGGCGTCGACTTTGAGGGTACCGTCTTTCTCGGTGACGATCCCCAGGTCGGCCAGCACGCGCAGATCACCTTGACCATTTACTGGGTTGACCAGCTGGTTGCGCACGGCGCTCAGCACGTTGCGCACAGTGGCGTCACCGACCAGGCCGCCGGCCACAGGCGGCTTGCCGTCCCCGACGGAAACCACGCTGGTCAGCTGATTGCTGGTCTTGATCAGCTTGTTGTAGGCCTCGACGAACTTGTTCACCGCATCGGTGACGCCGGTGGAGTTCTGGCCGACGCTGACCGTCAGCGGCTTATTGGCTTCCGTCTTGGTCAGCAGTTCAAGGGTCACCTCCGGTATGGCGCCGGTCACGCTATTGCTCGCACTGGTCAGCGCCAGGCCGTCGATGCTGAACTGCGCATCCGCCGCCTGGGTGATGTAACCGGCACTGGCAGGATCAGTCGAGTTCAGGGCCTGAGTGCCGTCCACGTCGAGCGCCGCGAGGCTGCCGCTGCCGGTGACGATCACATCCTCGCCGGCGCCGGTCTTGGTGGAGCTGTACACCAGGCGCGACTCGCCGGTCCCCGGGTTACCGACGATGTTGACGCTGATGCCCTTGTCCTTCAGCGCCGCATTGAGCTGGTCACGGGTGCTGGCCAGATCGGAACCGGCGGCGATTCTGACCTCGGTGCCAGCATCGTCGACACCAAGCTTGACTGTGAAGACTTCCTCGCCTGCACCGCTGCTGAAGCCACTGCCCACCGTGGCGCTGGCCACCTTGCTGGCGGTAGCCAAGCGCCCCACCTCTATCTGGTAGGTTCCTGGCAGTGCATTCTTGGTGGCGGATAAGGTCAAGGCACTGGTGTCGGACGAGGAAGCCGTGCGCTTCTCGAACAACGAGAAGTCGCTCAAGGCCTTGAGCGCCGTCTGGAACTCGCTGAGCGCGCTCTTGAGCTGGCCCAGGGCGGAGAACTTGGTGGTGGTGCTCTTCTCCAGACGCGCCAGCTGCGCTTCCTTGGGGGCCTTCTCCGCATTGACCATCGCCTTGACGATGCTGTCGATATCAATACCGGAACCAACGCCTGTTATACCCACCATGTTGAACACCTCGTCACTCTGTTGACGCTTACCGCCGAATAACCCATGCCAATCAAGAACCGGGCCAGTTACGCCTCGGCCTTGAACAGCAGGCTGCGAACCTCGTCCAGGCTCTCGGCCAGGCGCAAGGCATCTTCCGAAGGAATCTGCCGAATGACCTCGCCAGAAACGCTGTCGGTCACCTTGACCACCACCCTGCCGGTGGAATCGTCCAGGGAGAAATTCAGGTTGCGCTGAATGCTCTGGGCGAACTCCTGAATGCTGGAGACCGCCGCCTCCATAGGCGCACGCGCCTGAGCCGGCGACTGTACCGGTAACTGCCGGTTCCCGCCCGCGTCACTCGAGATCTGCGGCTGACGCAGCAGCTCGCCGCGGGCGCGTGCAGCACCGCCGGACACCGGAACCCCTTTGATCGAATCGATATCCATGAGCTCACCTCACATGGCAAAACGGGGAGTAGCGCCTGGCACTACTCCCCGAAACTCAAACTAGCTGGCTTTTTAGCTTAGCGCAGCAGGCTGAGCACGGCCTGCGGCAGCTGGTTGGCCTGGGCCAGGATCGCGGTACCGGCCTGCTGCAGCACCTGATTCTTGCTCAGGTTGGCAGTTTCGGCGGCGAAGTCGGTGTCTTGGATACGGCCACGAGCGGCAGAAGCGTTCTCGCCGATGTTCTGCAGGTTGGCGATGGTATTCTCGAAGCGGTTCTGTACCGCACCGAGGTCGGCGCGCTGGGAGTCGATCGACTTGAGCGCGTTGTCGATTACCAACACCGCCTTCTGGGCACCTTCGGCAGTGGTGATGTCAATATCGTCCACGCCATCGGTAGTGAAAGCAGCGTCGGCCGTAGCGGTTACGGTACCCTCAGTCACACCGGTAGGATCGGTTGCATTGTCGGTGAGAACGAGGGTGGTCAGGGTGTTACCGCCATCGGCAGCCTGAGTCGACACGATGTTGATGCTGTTGTCGGCTTGAACGAAGGCACCCAGCCCGGCGTTGGCGTCGTTGATCGCGGCGGCGATTTTCTGGTTGACAGCCGTCACATCGTCGCTGGCATTGATCGACGCGCTGACGTTGAAGGTACCACTTTCGGTAGTGATGGCAATGTCCACCACACCGTCAGTTTGTGGCGCGCCTACAGCAGTCGCGGTAAGAGTCTGCTCAAAATAGTTACCCTCCAGCGAACTCGAGCTCATCTCGCTAATGCCGACGCTGATCATCTCGTTGGCAGCGGCGCCAACCTGGAAGCTGGTAGTGCCAAAGGAGCCATCGAGCAGCTTGCGACCACCAAAGGTGGTGGTATTGCTGATACGGTCCAGTTCCTTGGTCAGCTGAGCCACCTCGGCGTTCAGGGCGCTACGTTCGGAGTCGCTGTTGGAACCGTTGGCCGACTGCAGGGACAGATCACGCATACGCTGCAGGATATTGGTCGACTGCTGCAGGGCACCTTCGGCGGTCTGCGCCAGGGAGATACCGTCGTTGGCGTTACGTACCGCAACACCCAGGCCATTGACCTGGCTGGTCAGACGGTTGGCGATCTGCAGGCCGGCGGCATCGTCCTTGGCGGAGTTGATGCGCGAGCCGGTGGACAGGCGCTGCAGGGAAGTATCCAGCGCCTTGGACGAGGTGTTCAGGTTGCGCTGAGTGTTCAGGGACGCAATGTTGGTATTGACGGTAAGGGCCATGGTGTTGCCTCCAATGGGCTGGTACTCAGATGAGCCGGGTGCTGCGAGCGCTTGGGCGGTCGCCTTGCTCAGGCACCCAGTTACTTCGCATTCGTGATTTGTATCGGCGTTATCGGTGATGGCTTTAGGCTTTTTTCGAGTTTTTTGTGGATTTTTTTTTATTTTTTAAAACAGCTGGTTATGGTGATTTCCGGATCGAAGCATAGGGTTCGCCAAAGGGTTGTCGGGTTGGATGGCGATTTGGCGACTGTAGCGGCCCGGGAAAACCCTGAAACAGTCGAGCGCAGGCGGGACAGCAGCTCTATCGCTGAACGGCGCTTGCGCTGGCCCGAAGGGAAATAATCCAGAGCCGGCGTAGCTCCTGGGCTCCCGCCTTCGCGGGAGTGACGGCGAATGGCTTTTTTCCTAGCCGTGCAACGCTTTGCGGCTTAAGCCGCTCCTACGCCCAGCACAGAACCCCATCAGCGCAGCTGGTTGAACAGGTTGAGTCCGGCGATCTTCACGTAGCTCTGCTGCGCTGCCTCGAGGATCACCGACTGGAAGGCCAGGCGCGACAGGGCCTCGGCGTAGTCCAGTTCGCGCAGCTCGGCCTGCACCGCCTTGTTGACCAAAGTGACGTCCTCGTTGTCGGTCAGCGAGCTTTCCACTACGTTGAGCCGCGCGCCGATCTGCCCGCGCACCTGGTCCAGGGCCACCATGTTGTTGTCCAGATTGGTGAGTCCCAAGGCCACGGCATCGCGTACCTGGCGATTGCCCTCAGCAGTAGTGGGCGCGTCTTCCAACGCCTGGCGCAGAGTCGCAATGGTGTTGAGGATGCCAACCTTGTTGGCAGGCGCGGTAGCCGGGTTGGTATCCGGCGGCTGCACGGTGAAGCTTGAACCGGCAGGCGGTACGCCGTTGACATGGAAGGCCACGCCGCCGTACTGCACCAGGCTGTCCTGCCCTTCCACCAGGCGTCGGCTGACCGGCACGCCATCCACCCCGTTACCGTCCACCGGGGTCAGGGTATAGGCCAGCGGATCGGCGGGATCGTTGAAGTCCAGGCGAATGCCGCCGGCGGGAAAGTTGGCAAACGCCACTTCGTCGTCCACCAGCGCACCGCTGACGATGGGCGCGGCCGGCGCCGCCGGATTGCCGCCGATACTCAGGCGCGCGGCATTGCGACCACTGTCGAAGATCGCCCGACCGCTGTCGCTGATCGGCAGCTCCAAGGAGCTTGCGATCTGCAGTTTGCGCTGGCCATCGTCGCCCTGGTACAGATAGCTACCATCGGCCGTGCGCAGATAGGGCTGGGTCTTGCCCTGGAAGCCGGCGAACAGGTATTCGCCACGGGCATTGCGGGTGTTCATCAGCGCCAGCAGTTCGTCTTCGCGCTGGCCCAGCTCGGCGGCGATGGCCTGTCGCCCGGCCTGATCGAGCCCACCATTGCCCGCCTGCACGGTCAGCTCGCGCACCCGCTGCAAGATGGTGTTGACCGAATTGAGAGTGACCTCCTCCTGAGTCAGGCTGTTCTTCGCCGCCGTCAGGTTGGACTGGTATTGGCTCAGCACCGACTGCTGCTGCTCCAGCTGCAGCAGGCGCACCGAAGCCACCGGGTCGTCCGCCGGGGTGAGAATGCGGTTGCCGGTACTGATCTGCTCCTGGGTACGGATGGCATTGGCGTAGTTGCGCTGCAGGCCGGAAACCCCGTTGTTGAATGCCTGGATGGTAGAGATGCGCATGCTTGAGCCTCTTGATGCGACCGTCGAGCATTGACGGATTCGTAGGGTGCGCCTTGCGCACCTACGGATTATCTAAATGAACTGATCAGGGTATCGAACAAAGAGCGGGCAACTTGAATGATTTGCGCCGAGGCGTTGTAGTACTGCTCGAACTTGATCAGGTTGGCCGCTTCTTCGTCCAGGTTGACCCCCGACAGCGAATCGCGGTTGTCGGTGGCCTGCTTGAGAATCGCCGTGGTCGCCTCGCCATCCAGCCGCGCCTGAGCGGTCAGGGTGCCAACCCGTTCGACCAGATCGCCGTAGCCATCGGCGAAACTCACACCGGTACTTCCTGGCGCGGCGGGATCGACGCCGATGGTCGCCTTCGATTGCAGATCGGCCAGTTTCAGCGCGTTGCGGTTGTCGGATACGCCATTGGCATTGAAGGCAACGGCGAAGGTGTCGCCCTGCTGCGGCCGGCCGCTGAGGGTCAGGCGCAGGGTGCTGCCATCGGCCAGCTGCAGTTCGTAGCTATTGGTCTGCCCGGGCTGAAAGGTGGCCGGTGCGGCCGGCGTACCATCGGCGTTGATACGGGTCAGGGTGGTGCCAGCCGGCACGGTGAAATCACCGGCGGCCTCGTCGTAGGTCAGGGTTACCGGCAGAGCGCCGGTCAGGCTGCCCAGATTCAGCACGGACTGCAGGTCGGGCTGGCTAATGGCGCCGGTGCCGCGGTTTTGCAGGTTGGACTCGGCCCGCACCGGCGCGGCAAAGGCCAACTGGTCGGGCTGATCGAGCACGACAGCAATGTCGCCGGCGCCGCGACGGGTCGGCTGCAGCAGGAAGATGTCACCTGCCGCCGGCGCTGGCGTACCGACGTCGATGGTGAAGCCCTGGTCACGACCATTGCTGTCGCTGAAACTGAGCGTGCCGGGCGGATTCTCGGTCACGCTCATCATCGCGTTGTCGCTAAGGCGGCGCGCCGTGTAGTTGGTGCCGTCGAACTCCAGGCGGTAGTCGCTGGCGGTGAGCAGGCTGGTGTCGCCTATATTGAGCAAGGGCTGGGCATTGCTGCTATTGCTACTGAAAACGCGTACACGCAGTGCCGCCAACGCCGGATCGTTGAAGTCACCGAATAGCGCGCTCCCCACCTGCCCCTTGAGGTCGAGGCCCTGGCCAAGCTGACTGTTGACCTGATCGCTGACGGCCAGGGCCAGACGGCCGAGACTGTTGAAGGTGGAGTCCAGTACCTCCTGGCGATAGCGGATCAAGCCGCCCAGCTCGCCGCCGCTGAGCTGGGTGGTAATGGTCTGGCGCGAGTTGCCGCTGACGAACTGAACCTCGAAGCGCGTGGGATCACCCTGCCCCGGCCCGACCTCCAGGCGGCTGGCGGTAGCGCCCACCACCAGCGGCTGGCCACTGCCGATAAACAGGTTGTAGCTGCTATCGTCCTGCGGCACCACGGTGACGCCGACGTAGGTGGACAGCTGGCGCACCGCCTCGTCGCGGGCATCGAGCAGGTCGTTGGGCTGCTGGCCGTTGGCCGCCGCGACGGCGATGGCGTTGTTCAGGCTGGCGACGCTGGTGGCCAGACGGTTGACCTGGTCGCTGACCGCCACCATCTGCTTGTTGAGAAAGTTGTTCTGCTCATTGAGCCGTTCGTAAACGGTATTGAAGCGCCGCGAGAGGCCCTCGGCCTCGGACAGCACCAGTTGCCGCGCCGGGATATTGGCCGGATCCTCTGCCGCGGTCTGCAACGCGGCGAAGAAGGATTGCAGCGAGGGGGTGATGCCGGTGGTGGAGCCGGCCAGCAAGGAGTCGAGCTGATCGATTTGGCTCTTGTAGGCCGCCACGTCGCTGGCCAGCGCCGTGCTGGAACGCAACTGGCTGGTAAGAAACTCGCTGTAGCTGCGGCGGATGTCCACCAGGCTGGTACCCGAGCCGATATAGCCGGCGCCGCTGAACTGCGGAATGCGCGTGGCCTGCACCGCATCCTGGCGGGTATAGCCCGGTGTATTGATATTGGTGATGTTATGACCGGTGACGCTGAGCTGGGTCTTGCTGGCGGCAAGCCCGGACAGGCCAATACTGAGTAGGTCAGCCATGGTTCAGCCTCAAGTCCTTGTGGTGGCGCTATCGGCAGCCGCCACGGCCTGGTAGGTCTGCATCTTGCGGGCGATCTGGGCGATCTTGCGCGCATAGTTGGGGTCGGTGGCGTAGCCGGCCTCTTGCAGTTCCTTGACGAAACGCTCCGGATTCTCGGTGGCGTTCAGCGCTTTTTCGTAGCGCCCGTTGCTCTGCAGGAAGCTGACGTAGTCGTCGAAGCTCTGCGCGTAGGAGTCGTAGGCGCGGAAGCTGGCCGCTTCCCTGACCGCCTTGCCGCCCTTGTACTCGGTGGTCAGCACCCGCGCCGACTCGCCGTCCCAGCTGTTGTGGCTCTTGATGCCGAACAGGTTGTGGCTGCTCTCGCCGTCGCGGGTGCGGATGATCGACTTGCCCCAGCCGGTCTCCAGCGCGGCCTGGGCCACCAGGTAGCGCGGGTCGACGCCGATCTTCTCGGCCGCCGCCTCGGCCATCGGCAGCATGGTGGCGACGAACTCCTGCGGCGAGGCGAACGCGGCCTTGCCCGGCGCCAGCGGCGGCTGGGCGATACGCCGGCCGCTGATGGCATCGCTGTTGTTCAGGCTCAGGCCATCGGCCTTGGGCGCGGCGAAGCTTTGTGCGGGAATCCAGTCGCCGCCGGCCAGGGCCTTGCCCTCGCCTTCCCCGGCAGACGGCACGATACCGGCCAGCAGGCGATCGGCCAGTTTGCCCGGCACCGCCAGACGGCGGCGGTTGAGCAGCGCCACCTCGTCGCGGAAGCCTTCGCTACTGGCCACTTTTTCGCTCTCGGCTGCGCTCGCCTTGCTCAGCGGTTGCTCGATCTGGGCGAAGGGATTGGGCCGGCTGGAGGGCTGCTTGAGCTTGGACATCTGCCGCACCAGCACATCGGCCAGGCCGATGCCGCGCCCTTCCTTGGCCAGGGTCACCGACAGCTGCTGGTCGTGCATGTCCTGGTAGGTCTTGCTCTCGTTGCTGTTGAGGAAATTGCCCTCGCCGAACGCCTCGCCGGCCGAACGCATGGCCTTGAGCATCTCGTTCATGAACAGCGACTCGAATTCCTCGGCGACCTTGCGGATGTTCTGTTCGCTGTCGCCGCCCACCTTGAACTGGTTGAGGCGGTTCAGGTCGGTGAAGGCGCCGCTGTCGATGGGGCTCTTGCCGTTGCCGAGCAGGCCTGCAGAGATTCTGGAATCCATGGCGCTGTCCTCAGATCACGATCAGGTCGGCCTGGAGAGCGCCGGCTTGCTTGAGCGCCTCGAGGATGGCCATCAGGTCGGAGGGCGCCGCGCCCACCTGGTTCACCGCACGCACGATCTCGTCGAGGCTGGTGCCGGGGCCGAACTTGAACATCGGCTTGGCCTCCTGCTCGGCATCCACCCGCGAACGCGGCACCACGGCGGTCTGGCCGCCGGAGAAGGCCTCGGGCTGGCTGACGATGGGATCCTCGGTGATGGTCACGGTCAGGCTGCCGTGGGTCACCGCCGCCGGCTGCACGCGCACGTTCTGGCCGATGACGATGGTGCCGGTGCGCGAGTTGATAATGACCTTGGCCACCGCCTGGCCGGCCTGCACTTCGAGGTTCTCCAGGATCGACAGGTAGTCGACGCGCTGGTTGGGGTCGAGCGGCGCGCTGACGCGGATCGAGCCGCCGTCGATGGCCTGGGCCACGCCCGGGCCGAGCAGGTCGTTGATCTGGTCGACGATGTTCTTCGCCGTGGTGAAATCCGGGCGGTTGAGGTTGAGGGTCAGGCTGTTGCCCTGATCGAAACCGCTGGGCACCGGCCGCTCCACCGTGGCGCCGCCGGGAATGCGCCCGGCCGAAGGCACGTTGACGGTAATCCGCGAGCCGTCGCCGCCCTCGGCGTCGAAGCCGCCGACCACCAGGTTGCCCTGGGCGATGGCGTAGACGTTGCCGTCGATGCCCTTGAGCGGGGTCATCAGCAGGCTGCCGCCGCGCAGGCTCTTGGCGTTGCCGATGGAGGAAATGGTGATGTCGATGGTCTGCCCCGGCTTGGCGAACGCTGGCAGGTCGGCATGCACCGACACCGCGGCGACGTTCTTCAGCTGCACGTTGCCGCCCGGCGGCACCTTGATGCCGAACTGCGCCAGCATGTTGTTGAAGGTCTGCACGGTGAAGGGGGTCTGGGTGGTCTGGTCGCCGCTGCCGTTGAGGCCCACCACCAGGCCGTAGCCGATCAACTGGTTGCTGCGCACGCCCTGGATCGAGGCCAGGTCCTTGAGCCGTTCGGCCTGGGTCGGCAGGCTCAGCAGCAGGCACGCCAGCATGGTCGCCAGCAGCAGCCAGTCGTTGGCGCCGCGGCGGCGATAGCCGCGATGGGCGGCGGCGAATTGCCGGCGGCAGGAGCTTGCCTGCAGCGGCCGCGCCTGGGTCGCGGGAAGCAGAGCGCGCAGCGGCGAGCCCGACTCGCGTACCGGAACGACGTTGAACGCCTGACGAGCGGAGCTCGCGCCTAGGGGAGTCAGCCAGGATTTCATGGATACAGCCTCGCTCAGAACGGCCACATCGGGCTGAGGAAGAAGCGGCTCAACCAGCCCGGCTGGCTGGCGTCGGCGAAGGCGCCGGTGCCGGAATAGGTGATACGCGCATCGGCCACCCGGGTCGAGGCCACGGTGTTGTCGGTGGCGATGTCGTCGGCGCGGACCAGCCCCGAGATGCGCACCAGCTCGTCGCCGGTATTGAGGGTCATCCACTTCTCGCCACGCACGGCGAGGATGCCATTGGGCAGTACCTCGGCGACGGTGACGGTGATCGAGCCGGACAGGCTATTGCTCTGCCCCGCCTGACTGGCCCCACTGGCGTCGCGCGAACCGGAGAACTCGGTGTCCAGGGTCATGCGGCCACCGGTGAGCGGGTTGGTCGCCGACACGCCACCGCCGAACAGGGCACCCATGCTCATGTTGGCGCTGCTGTCCTTCTCTATGTCGCTGTTGGCGTTCTTGCTGGCCTGGGTGCGCTCGTTGAGGGTGATGGTGATGATGTCGCCGACGCGGAACGCCTTGCGGTCGTCGTACAGGCCGTTCTCGAAGCCGGCCTGGTAGATCGAGCCGTTGTTCTGCGCCGCCGGCAGCGGCGTGCGCGGCAACACCGGGGCGTAATAGGGATCGTCCGGCTTGGCTGTCGGCGCCACGCAACCGCTGCCGAGCAGCAGGCCAGCCAACAGGGGGAAACAGAGTATTTGCCGGTTCATGACCACTACCTCGCGGCGTTCACAACTAAATCAAGAAGGGATCAGAGGTTCTGCGTCACGAAGGACAGCATCTGATCGGCGGTGGAAATCACCTTGGAGTTCATTTCGTAGGCGCGCTGGGTGGTGATCATGTTCACCAGCTCCTCCACCACGCTGACGTTGGAGTTCTCCAGGGTGTTCTGCAGAGTGGTGCCCAGGCCGTTGAGGCCCGGGTTGCCGACCTGCGGCGCGCCGCTGGAGCCGGTCTCCAGGAACAGGTTGTTGCCGATGGCTTCGAGGCCGGCCGGGTTGACGAAGTCGGCCAGCTGGATGTTGCCGATGATCTGCGGCTGGGCGTTGCCGGCGGTGGTCACCGACACGGTGCCGTCCTCGCCGACGGTGAAGGTGCGCACCTCGCCCGGCAGGACGATGGCCGGCTCCAGGGCGAAGCCGCTGGAGGTGACGATCTGGCCGTCGGAGTCGAGGTGGAAGCTGCCGTCGCGGGTGTAGGAGACGGTGCCGTCGGGCTGCAGGACCTGGAAGAAGCCGCGGCCGTTGATCGCCAGGTCCAGCGGCTGCTCGGTGGTCTGCAGACTGCCGGCGGTGAAGATCTTCTGCGTGCCGACCACGCGCACCCCGGTGCCCAGCTGCAGGCCGGAGGGCAGTTCGCTGTCCTGGCTGGACTGGCCGCCCGGCTGGCGGCGGATCTGGTACAGCAGGTCCTCGAACTCGGCGCGATCGCGCTTGAAGCCGGTGGTAGAGACGTTGGCCAGGTTGTTGGAAATGGTGGTCAGGTTCATGTCCTGGGCGGACAAACCGGTCTTGCTGACCCACAGTGCCGGAAGCATATCGACTCTCCTCGGACGCCAGATTCATGGCGCCGCGTGCTGATAATTAGCTAATTTGCAAAACCCGCGCCATGGACGAGGCGTTGTCCTCGGCGGTGCGCATCATCTTCACTTGCAGCTCGAACTGGCGTGACAGCGAGAGGATCGCGGTCATCTCCTCGACGGCGTTGACGTTGCTCGACTCGAGAAAGCCGGAGGTCACCTGCACCAGGGCATCGGCCGGCGCCGCGGCCTGGCCCTTGACCCGGATCAGGCCGTCGCTGCCCTTCTCCAGCGACCTGGGATCGGGGTTGACCAGCTTGATGCGGTCGACCTCGGCCAGCACGTTGGGGTCCTCGCCTAGGGCGCGAATGCTGATGGTGCCGTCCTGGCCGATCTCCACCTTCTGCTCTGGCGGCACGGCAATCGGCCCGGCATTGCCGATGACCGGCAAACCGTTGCCGGTGCGCAGCATGCCGAGGGCGTCGATGTTCAGGCTGGCGGTGCGCACGTAGGCCTCGCTGCCGTCGGGCGCCTGCACGGCGATCCAGCCCTTGCCGCCGACCGCCACGTCCAGATCGCGGCCGGTTTCCTGCAGCGAGCCGGGACGAAAGTCGGTGGCCGGGCGCTCGCTCATGGCGTAGACGCGCGCCGGGTAGCTGTCGCCGAACAGCGGCATGGAGCGCGCCTGCTCGAAGTCGCGACGGAAACCCGAAGTGGAGACGTTGGCCAGGTTGTTGGCGTGCGCGCGCTGCGCCAGGGTGTTGTTGTGCGCGCCGGTCATGGAGACGTACAGCAGCTTGTCCATGGTGATTCTCCGAGAGGGCCTGTTGCCCGTGGCTCTTTGCAAGCTATTCAGCAAGCGCCGTGCCAGATTCGAAAAGATCACTCAAGCATCTGATTTAAAAGGCTTTATCAAAACAGAACGGCAATCCGGAGAACGCCGGCGGCGAGAGTTTGCCGGCGCCGGAACGGCAAAGCGGCAAGCCAGGCTTGCCGCTTTGCCGGAGCAGGTTTCATCAACGCAGGTTGATGATGGTCTGGGTGATGGCGCTTTCGGTCTCGATGGTCTTGGCGTTGGCCTGGTAGTTGCGCTGGGCGACGATCAGGTTGACCAGCTGATCGGACAGCTCGACGTTGGAGTCCTCCAGGGCGCCGGACTGCAGCGCGCCCAGAGTGCCGGCGCGCGGCGTACCGACCACCGGCTCGCCGGACTCGAAGGACTGCACCCAGGCGGTCTTGCCCACCGGCGTCAGGCCCTGCACGTTGGCGAAGTTGGCCAGTACCACCTGTCCCTGCACCTTGGACTGGCCGTTGGTGTAACGGGCGAAGATCACCCCGGTGTCGTCGATTTCCAGGCCGGCCAGCTGGCCGGTGGTATAGCCGTCCTGGCTGACGCTGTTGACCGCGAAGGAACTGGCGAACTGGGTCGACTGGCGCAGATCGATATTGACTCCCGTCGCGTTGGCCGTCGCCCCGTTCGGCCCCCACACCGGCGGCACCGAGTTGTCCGGCGCGGCCGGCACCCAGCTGCTCAGGTCGATGGTGCCGTCGGCGGCCACGGTGAAGCCGGTCGGCGTCGAGGCGATCAGCGCGGCCACGTCGAGCTGGCCGGCGGTGGTGAACTGCAGATCGACGCTGGACGGCGTGGTCAGGGTCGGATCGTCCGGATTGCGCCCGTCGATCAGCACGTTCATGGTCCAGCTGTTGGCCCCGGTCTTGACGAAGTACTGGGTGAAGACGTGGGCGTTGCCCTGAGTATCGTAGATGTTGGTCGAGGTGGACGAGTTGTAGCTGGTCGGATCGGTCGGGTCGAACGGCACGGTGGTCGGCACGGTATTGTTCGAGTTGAGGTTGAAGGTCTGATCCAGGTTGGCGGTGGCGCGCGGCTCCTGGTTGGTGGTCTGGATACGAATGTCGTTGACCACGCCGTTTTGCAGGTTGCCGTTGGCATCGACCGAGTAGCCCTGCAGGCGATAGCCGAAGTTGTTCACCATGAAACCGTCGCGGTCGGTGCCGAAGTAACCGGCGCGGGTGTAGCTGATCTCGCCGTTGTTGCTGGTGACGAAGAAGCCGTTGCCGTTGATCGCCAGATCCAGGGCGTTCTGCGTGTAATTGATGTTGCCCTGGTTGAACTGCTGCGAGATGTCGCCGAGCAGCACCCCGCTGCCCTGCGGGTTGGAGCCGGACCCCAGCACCGAGGCGGCATAGACATCGGCGAATTCGGCGCGCGACTGCTTGAAGCCGGCGGTGCCGGCGTTGGCGATGTTATTGCCGGTGACATTGAGATCCTTGGTCGCGGCGCGCAGGCCGCTGAGACCAATATTGAACGACATGGAGGACTCCTTTGCCGGAACTGCCGGCGGCAATAGTTATTGGCCGATGACTTGCACTTGGGAAATCGGAACGCTGCCGAGGCCGGCGAGGTTGAGCATCAGCTCGCTGCCGCCCAGGGTGACGCTGTCGACGTTGGCCGGCAGCAGGGTGTACAGGCCCTTGGTCTCGTCGCCGTAGGTGGCCTGCGCCTCGAACTTGTAGGTGCCGGGCGGCATCAGCTTGCCGCTGGAATCCTTGCCGTCCCAGATGAAGCTGACGTTGCCGGCAGCCTGCTCGCCCAGGTTGATGCGCGTGACCACCGAGCCGGCGCTGTCGTAGACGTTGACGTAGACGTTGCTGCTGCTGACCGGCAGCACCGTGCTGGCCTTGAAGCTCTCGCTGGTGTCGACCACCGCCTTCTCGCTCGGCACTATGACCTTGCGCCCGACCAGCGACGAGGCCTGCAGCGCCTGCGACGATTGATAGCCGGAGAGCAGCGACTCCATGCTGGTATTGAGCTTCTCGATGCCCTCGACCTGGCTGAACTGCGCCAGCTGGGCGATGAACTCGCCGTTGCCTTGCGGCTCCAGCGGGTTCTGGTTGTTCAACTGGGCCACCAGCAGGTTGAGGAACTCGTTCTTGCCGAGTTCCTTGTTCTGCGTGGTGTCCTGCTTGATCTGGTACTGATCCAGTACCGAACTGGTGCCGCTGACTGTGCTCATGCCTGACTCCCTTTCGCTGACTTACTGACCCAGGGTCAGCACGCGCTGCAGCATCTGTTTGGCGGTATTCATCATTTCCACGTTGGTCTGGAAGGCGCGACTGGCGGAAATCATGTCGGCCATCTCCTCGACCACGTTGACGTTGGGGTAGTACACGTAGCCGCCGGCGTCCGCCGCCGGATGATCCGGCTCGTAGCGCGGCATCAGGCTGCTCTGATCCTCGACCACGCCGAGCACCTGCACGCCACGGCCGGCCTCGTCCTGCTCGGCGAACAGCGAACCGCGGTCGCCGCCCTGGGCCTGCTGGAACACGGTGGCGAACACCGGATGGCGGGCGCGGTAGGTCTGGTCGATGCTCGAGGACACCGTTTCGGCGTTGGCGATGTTGCTGGAGATGGTATTGAGGCGCGTGCTCTGCGCGCTCATGCCGGTTCCGGCGATATTGAAGACACTGGCAAGGGACATGGTCGCGCTCCTTATTCGCCGCGCAGGGCGCTGGTCAGCCCTTTGAACTTGCTGTTGAGGAAGGTGAAGCTGGCCTGAAAGTGCACCGAGTTCTCGGCGTAGTTCGACTGCTCCATCTGCAGGTCGACGGTGTTCTGGTCCAGCGAGGCATGCAGCGGCGTGCGATAGGCCAGCTCGGCCTGGCCGGTGGCGATGCCCTCGGCGCCGATATGGCGGCCGTCGGTGCGCGCCAGGGCGACGTTGCCGCGCTGCTGCTTGGCGCTCTGCGCGGCCAGCACGCTGGCGAAGTCGAGATCGCGCGCCTTGTAGTTGGGGGTATCGGCGTTGGCGATGTTGTTGGCCAACACCTCGGCACGCTGGGCGCGGAAGCCGAGTGCCTGTTCGTGGATACCGAGGGCCTTGCCGAAATTGATGCTCATGCTCTGCAACCTTTGCCGCTGGGGCAGTCTGGTCTTTCCTGCCAGACATTCAGCAAAGCTTGTGCCAACTAATAAATCACTTATAAATCAGCCATTTAAACAAATAACGGGACAACGCAAGCGGCAAAGCGGCAAGCCCTTACCGCCCATAGGCAAGCGAGCGGCAAAGGCCGTTCGACTGTTTGCCGCCCGGCGGTGATGCCGGGGAGCGGCCTCGATCACCAATGGACAGATCGAATGGCGCCCGCGAAAACCGAGTAGCCCGGATGCGATTGCCGGCCAGGGAAGCCCCCCCGGGCTGCCTTCGGGCCACGGAAGGCTCAGGAGAGTGGAAGTCGCCGCTGACGCGCCTCCCACGGGGTGCCGCCTCGGCGCAACGGGGTCCGGACAACGTACAGGCGAGATCCCCAGGCCAGGAAACGCAAACGGGAGGCCAAGGCCTCCCGTTCTGCTCCACTGAGGGCGACCGCGCCACTACTTGGCCTTATAGATGATGCCCGGACTGCACTGCACCATCTGGTACTTCTCGGGCAGGCCGTTGAGCGCCTCGGACGCGCCGAGGAACAGGTAGCCGCCCGGCTTGAGCGTGGCATGGATGCGCGTGAGGATGTCCTTCTTCACCTCGGCGGAAAAGTAGATCAGCACGTTGCGGCAGAAAACGATGTCGAACTTGCCCAGCGCCGCGTAGCTGTCCAGCAGGTTGAGCGGGCGAAACTCGACGCGGTTCTTGATCGGCGCCTTGACCTGCCAGCGACCCGGCCCCTTGGGGTCGAAATAACGCTGCAGGCGCTCCTGGGCCAGGCCGCGGCCCATGGCCAGGCTGTCGTACTCGCCGGACTTGCAGTTGGCCAGCATCGACGGCGACAGGTCGGTGGCGACGATCTGCACCCCGCCCTTGAGCTGGCCGATATTGGTCCGTTCGAACTCGTCGATCGACATCGACAGCGAATAGGGCTCCTGCCCGGACGAACAGGCCGCCGACCAGATGCGCAGGCGCTGCGCCGGATAGGCCTTGATCAACTCCGGCAGCACCCGGTTCTTCAGCACCTCGAAGGGGTAGGTGTCGCGAAACCACAGGGTTTCGTTGGTGGTCATGGCATCGACCACCTGCTCGCGCAGGCCGCTGCGCGGCTGGTTCTGCATGCGCTGCACCAGCTCGCCCAGGGTCTTGATGCCGTTCTGTTCCATCAGCTTGTTCAGACGGCTGGAGACCAGGTACTGCTTGTTGCTGCCCAGCAGAATGCCGCAGGCCTTTTCCAGGAAAGTCCGGAACTGCTCGAAATCCAAATTACCTGAAGACACTAGTGCCGCCTCACCGACCATAACATTCGCCGAAGGTCACCCCTCAGCCCCCATCCGCCACGCGAATCCGCTCGACCACCCTAGAGGCCAGGTCGTCCGGCTTGAACTTGGCGAGGAAATCGTCCGCGCCGACCTTCTTCACCATCGCCTGGTTGAATACCCCGGACAGCGAAGTATGCAGGAGGATATGCAGCTTCTGCATGCGCGGATCGCTGCGAATCTCGGTGGTCAGGGTATAGCCGTCCATCTCCGGCATCTCGATGTCGGAAATCAGCATCAGCAACTCCTCGTCGGGGCGCTGGCCCTCGTCAGCCATCTGCTTGAGGTAATTGAGCGCCTCGCGGCCGTCGTTCAGCGCGGTGACCTCCACGCCCACGGTCTGCAGGCAGCGCGACACCTGTTTGCGCGCCACCGAGGAGTCGTCGACGATCAGCACGTGCTTGGTTACCGCACTGCTCTGCACCTGCTCGTCGATCACCCCGGCGGAGATCACCTCGGAGGTGGGCGCCACCTCGGCGAGAATCTTCTCCACGTCGATGATCTCCACCAGCTGCTGGTCGAGGCGGGTCACCGCGGTCAGGTAGTGATCGCGCCCGGCGCCCTTGGGTGGCGGATGGATCTCCTCCCAGTTCATGTTGACGATGCGCTCCACCGAGCGCACCAGGAAGCCCTGCACCTTGGTGTTGTACTCGGTGATGATCACGAAGCTGGTCTTGAGGTCTTCAAGGGCCGCCCGCCCGGTGGCGATGGACAGGTCGAGAATCGGGATGGTGCCGCCGCGGATATTGGCCACCCCGCGCACCACCGGGCTGGACTTGGGCATGATGGTGAGGTTGGGGCACTGCAGCACCTCCTTCACCTTGAACACGTTGATGCCATACAGCTGCGGGCCTTCCAGGCGGAACAGCAGCAACTCCAAGCGGTTCTGCCCTACCAGTTGGGTGCGCTGGTTAACCGAATCCATCAACCCGGCCATGCCCGGACTCCTTATCGTCTAGTAACGCCAACCCCTTGCAGCCTAGCAGGCGGCACGGGGCTTGCTTTGCATTGGTCATGAAGCCAAGAACGTCATCATTCCGTCAGCTGCTGGCAAAGTGCCTGGGCGCCCTGCCCGTTTTACTCGCTTTGCCGGCGATCGGCTACAGCGGCAGCGCTGCGGCGGCCTTCACCAGTACCGACCAGCTTATCGGCGCCACCGAGGCCTTTCTTGAGCAGGCCGTAGTCGACCATTTACAGCGTAGCGAAATCCAGGGCCGCCATGAGATTCAGGTCAGTCGACTCGACCCGCGACTGCGCCTGCCTCTGTGCGACCAGCCTTTGACTACGCAGCTCGAGAGCCCGGCACAACCCATTGGGCGTGTCACCACGCGGGTACGCTGCGAAGGCAGCGCGCCCTGGACCGTGTTCGTGCCGGCCGAGGTGCGCCTGTTTCGCCAGGTGGCGGTGCTGACCCGCCCGCTCAAACGCATGAGTGTGGTCGGCGCCGCCGACCTGAGCATGGTCGAGCGCGACGTCGGCCAGCTCCGTCAGGGCTACCTGACCGATCCGGCCCAGGCGATCGGCAAGAAATTGACGCGCCAGCTGGGCAATAACCAGGTTCTGGCGCCGAACCACCTGCAGGTGGCTGAGGCGATCCGTCGCGGCGACCAGGTGGTGATCAGCGCCAGCAGCGGCACGATCAACGTGCGAATGCCCGGCGAAGCGCTCAGCGACGGTGCTCCCGGCCAGCAGATCAACGTGCGCAACCTGCGTTCGCAACGGGTGGTGCGCGCCCGCGTGATCGGCCCCGGACAAGTGCAAGTGGCCATGTAGGCATGTTTCTTGTAGCGCAACGGCAAGGCGATTTCCTACACTGTTTAACGACGCAGCGAAAATAGCCCTAAAGTTTTACCGGCAGCGGCCGAAAGCTTGGCAAGCGTCCACCATATCGTCCGAGGTTCTGCATCATGGTCATCGACTTCAACCGGCTGAACAATGCCAATACGCCCGCCAACGCGGGGCGTACCGGCGCGACTCAGGCTGGCAATCGCAACGAGCCGGCAACGCCGACTCAGGCGCCGGTCGCCGGCGGCGATGAGCAGAACACCGCCAAGACCGGCGAGCCGGTACAGCTGAGCCGCGAGGCGCAGCAGCTGCAGAAGATCGGCGAGAAGCTGCGCGACCAGCCAATCGTCAACAAGGAGCGCGTGGCCCAGCTGAAACAGGCGATTGCCGACGGCAGCTACCAGGTCGACAGTCAGCGCGTCGCCGAAAAACTGCTCAACTTCGAATCCCAGCGCTAGTCCCAGGGCTGCGCTGGGGGTGTTGGACGCCCGACCCCCAAGAGCCCGCCATGCACGACACTGCCCTGCTTGACCTGTTCACCACCGATATCGGCACCGCCGAGCAACTGCTTGAGCTGATCGATGCCGAATTCCAGGCCCTGACCGAGCGCGACCTGCCGCGCCTGGACAGCCTACTCAGCGACAAACAACCCCTGCTCGCCCTGCTCCAGCAGCACGGCGGCGAGCGCAGTCGCCTGCTCCTGGCCGCCGGCCTGAGCGCCGACCGCGACGGCCTCGGCGCACTGGCGGCAGGCTCCGCGCTGGGCGAACAGTTGCTGGCACGCAGCGAGGCGCTGTCCGCCCTGCTGCAGCGCTGCCAGGAGGCCAACCTGCGCAACGGCCGACTGATCCGCGCCAACCAGGCCTCGGTCGGCAGCATCCTCGGCATCCTCCGCGGCGGTGAGACGCCGGGGCTCTATGACAGCAGTGGCAGTGCGGCTAGAATCGCCCAGCAAAGGCCACTCAGCCAGGCCTGAGCCACCACAAGAAAAAGCACAGGGACACGCAGGCACTCTGCCAGTATTCTAGTGCCGTTGTAGTCGATGACTCGGAGAGTTCCGAACTGTGTCCAGCGCGTTCAACGAGGAAAATGGTCCTCAGCCGCCCAAGGTGCTCAAGGCACCCGTGGAAATCATTGCCACCCTGCGCCAACTGCAACAGAACCACGACCCGCTGGTGATCCAGTTCAAGGATCGCAGCCAGCGATTCCAGAGCTACCTGGTGGAAATCGACCGCGAGCGCAACCGCGTGGCGCTGGACGAAATCATTCCCAACGATGGCGAGCGCTTCCTCAAGCAGGGCGAAGCCTTCAGCGTCGAGGCCTACCGTGAGGGCGTGCGCGTGGCCTGGAGCTGCGAGCACGACGTGCAACTGGGCGAGTTCGAGGGGGCGCCCTGCTACTGGGCGCCGCTGCCGCAGGAGGTGACCTATCACCAGCGCCGCAGCGCCTACCGCGCGCCGCTCAAGCAGAGCGACCTGATCAAGGTGGTGCTGGCCGGCGACAAGCTGCGCGAACCGCTGCCCGGCCAGTTGCTGGACATCTCCGCCACCGGCTGCAAGCTGCGCTTTGCCGGCGACCTCAGCCAGCAATTGCACAACGGCCAGGTGCACGAGCGCCTCACCGCCCAACTGCCGTTCGGCGCCATGACCTGTGCGGTGGAGCTGCGCCACGTGCAGTACGAGGAGAAGATCGACATGACCTTCGTCGGCACCCGCTTCTACCGCATGAGCGGTCTGGAGCAGCGCCAGGTCGAGCGCTTCGTCTACCAGCTGCAGCGCGAAGCGCGGCGCAGCGAGAGCGACGGCCTGTTCTAAGGTCAGTGCACCAGGTTGCGCCAGCGCTGATCCAGTTCCGCCAGGCGCGCCAGATCCTGCGGCCGGTCCACATCCCATAGCGTCGGCAACAACAGATGCGGCCAGGCTAGGCGCTGCAGGCACTCGCGGGTGCGCGCCAGCACCTGATCGCCGCCCCAGGGCATGTTCTCGAACAGGCTGTGATCGAGGCTGCGCAGGCCCAGCAGCACGTAGCCGCCGTCCTCCGCCGGGCCAAGCACCGCACGATGCTCGTCCAGTGCCGCACAGGCTTGCTGCAGGTAGGCGCCGTCGAGCGCCGGGCAATCGTTGCCGATCAGCACCACGCCGTCGTGCTCGGCCAGGCCGAGCGCCGCGATACGCCGCATGCGCTCGCCGAGGTCGCCGGCCGGCTGCTCCACCAAAACCCAGTCCTGGCGCTCGGCCAACTGCTGCAAGGGGCGGTCGGCATCGCCATCCAGCCACAGGAAACGCTGCTCGAAGGCCAGCGGCGGCAGGGCCAGGGTCTGTTCCAGCAGCGCCCGCTGCAGGCGGCTGGCGCCCTCCTCGCCCAATGTCGGAATCAGGCGCGTCTTCACCCGTCCGGGGACGGGTGCGCGCGCCAGCAGGTGGAGTGACAGCGTGGTCATCGTCGTGCTCCTCCTCGGTAACGGCCAGCCAGCAGCTCCGGGCTGACCCCGCGGTAGTAGGCCAGGCGCAGACGCCACATCAACCAGACCGTGCGCCAGGTTCCATGTTGCTCCCAACGCCGGCTCGACGTCGAGAGCGGCGGGCGCAGACAACGTGGCCGGGCCACGCGCCTGAGCCGCCGGCACAGCTCGAGGTCTTCCATCAGCGGGATGTCGGCATAGCCGCCGAGCGATTCGAACAGCTCGCGGCGCACGAAGATGCCCTGATCGCCGCTGGCGATGCCGGTCAGGCGCGAACGCAGGTTGATCATCTGGCCGATCAACCATAGCGATGGGCCAGCGCCCGACAGGCGTAGATCGAAACGCCCCCAGCCCGGCTCATCGACCAGCGCCTGCTGCAACGCGGCCAGGCAAGCCGGGCTCAGCCGGGTGTCGGCATGCAGGAACCACAGGTAGTCGCCGCCGGCCTGCGCCGCGCCGGCGTTCATCTGCCGCGCCCGACCGGGCGGGCTGTGCAGCAGGCGGTCGACCCGCTCGGCCGCCAATTCCGGCGTGCCGTCGTGGCTGCCGCCGTCGACCAGGATCAGTTCGGCGCCGGCACTGCGCAGCGTGCGCAGATCCTCGAGCAACGCCGGCAGCGCCGCGGCCTCGTCCAGCGCCGGGATGACGACGCTGAGGCGGCTCATGGCGTCGCCCGTGGCGCCTCCGCCGGCTCCTCTGGCGCCGCGACGGGGTCCTGCATCTGCTCCTGCACGGTCTGCTCGTCGACCCGCGGATCGAGCGCTGCCATCAGTGGCGAGCCGGCCACATTGGCCGGGCTGCCCAGGTGATGCAGCGGCGCGTCCTCGACCTGATGCAGGTGAGTGACCACCTCGGGACGGATGCGCCAGACCAGGATCAGCGTGCAGCAGCAGACGAACACGTAGAGCATGTGGGCGCCATAGAGGCGCATCAGCACCCCCGCCAACAGCGGGCCGATACAGGCGCCGACGCCGAAGGTCACCAGCAGCATGGCGGTCAGCGACACCCGCCGCTCCGGCTCGACGTGGTCGTTGGCCAGCGCCACCCCCAGCGGGTAAAGACTGAACAGCATCAGGCTGACCACGAAGCCGATACCGATCAGCGGCAGCAGCGTCACCTGCTGCAGCAGCGCCAGCGGCAACGCGGCGAGCAGCAGCAGTGCGGCGCAACCGCGGATCAGCAGTACCCGGTCGCGTCGGTCCGACAGCCAGCCCAGCGGCCACTGCACCAGCAGGCCGGCGAGGATGCAGCTGCCCATGAACAGACCGACCTGCTCGGTGCTCAGGCCCATGCGCGTGGCATAGAGCGGCGCCAGGCCATAGAAGGCCCCGATCAGCAGCCCGGCCACGGCCACGGTGGTCAGCGACAGCGGCACCCGGCTGAGGAAGAAGCGCAGCTCCAGCGGCGCCGGGTGCAGCGGTGCCGGGTGCAGGCGCCGGGTCAGCGCCACCGGCACCAAGCACAGGGCGAAGCACAGGGCCACCAGCATCAGCAGTTCCGGGCCCAGGGTCGGGTGCACCACCAGCACCAGCTGGCCGAGGATCAGCCCCAGATAGCAGGCCGCCATATAGCCGCTGAACACCAGGCCGCGCTGGCTGGCCTCGGCCTGCTCGTTGAGCCAGCTCTCGATCACCATGTACTGGCACATCATGCCCAGGCCCACCAGCATGCGCAGCAGCAGCCAGAACGGCAGCCACTCCACCAGGCCATGGCCGAGCACCGCGGCGGTGACCACCCCGGCGCAGGCGACGTAGGCGCGGATATGCCCGACCCGGGCGATCAGCCGATGGCCCTGCTTGCCGCCGAGCACCAGGCCGAAATAGTTGGCCGCCATCAGCGCGCCGACCCACAGGCCGTCCACCGTGTCGGCCAGGCGCAGGGCCAGGTAGGTGCTGAGCAGGCCGGAGCCGAGCAGCATCAGCAAGGTGGCGAAGTACAGCGAACGGAAGGACTTCCAGATCGGGCGCATGAACGGCTACGGCTCCTTGTGCGGGGCGCGCCCGGCAGGGCGCGCGGTACTGCGCGAATACATAGGGAGCGGCGGCCGGTCAGGCCTGCGCGGCCAGCACGCGTCGCTCCCAGGGGGTGATTTCATCGTAGAAGCTGTTCAGCTCCAGGGTCTTGCTGGCGATGTAACCTTCGATGAATTCCGCACCGAACAGTTCGACCGCCAACTCGCTGCGTTTCAGACGCTCGATGGCGGCATGCATGGTACAGGGTAGCGCCAATTCGTCGGGCACCTCGAACTCGCCCTGGATCGGCGCGCTCGGCTGCAGCTCGCGTTCCAGACCGTGCAAGCCGGCGGCCAGGCTGGCGGCCAGGGCCAGATAGGGGTTGGCGTCGGCGCCCGGCAGGCGGTTCTCTACCCGCCGCGCCACCGGCGCACTGGCCGGGATGCGCAGGCCGGCGGCGCGGTTGTCCGCCGACCAGCAGGCATTGTTCGGCGAGGCATAGGGATGGCACAGGCGCTGGTAGGAATTCACATGGGGGGCGAACAGCAGGGTGAAATCGGCCAGCGCCGCCTGCTGACCGCCGATGAAGTGATAAAAGGCCGCCGTCGCCTCGCCGTCGTCGGCGCTGAAGATATTGCGCCCGCTGCCCCGCTCCACCACGCTCTGGTGGATATGCATGGAACTGCCCGGGGTATGCGCCAGCGGCTTGGCCATGCACACCACGCTGAGACCGTGCTTGAGCCCGACCTCCTTGAGCAGGTGCTTGAACAGCAGGGTCTGGTCGGCCAGTTGCAACGCATCGCCGTGCAGCAGGTTGATCTCGAACTGGCTGACGCCCATCTCGTGCATGAAGGTGTCGCGCGGCAGGCCGAGCGCCGCCATGCAGCGGTAGACCTCGGCGAAGAAGGGGCGCAGGCCGTTGCCGGAGCTGACGCTGAACGCCGCACCGCCATCCTCGCGGCGACCGTCCAGACCGACCGGCGGCTGGAACGGCTGCAGCGGATCGGCATTCGCCGCGAACACGAAGAACTCCAGCTCGGTGGCCACCACCGGCTGCCAGCCATGCTCGGCGTAGCGCGCCAGCACGCGCTTGAGCAGGCCGCGGGTGGACAGGCCACTGCTGCGCCCGTCCAGCTCGTCGGCGTCGCAGATGGCCAGCGCGCGCGGCGGCTCGCTCCAGGGCAGGCGGTGGATCTGCGTCGGCACGGCGTTGAGCGCCAGGTCGCCGTCGTCGCCGCCGTAGAAACGCGCCGGCGGGTAGCCGCCCATGATGCACTGCAGCAGCACGCCGCGGGCCAGTTGCAGCCGCCGCCCTTCGAGGAAGCCGGCGGCGGTCATCACCTTGCCACGCGGCACGCCGTTGAGGTCCGGGGTCACGCACTCGATTTCGTCGATGCCGCGCAGGAGGGTTTCCAGTGCAGGGCGGCTGGCAGTGCTCATCTGTGGTTGTCCTTGTGTGCTCGAATACCGTCGGCCGACGGCGAGATGGACAAAATACGCAGCGGATGTTCGATATTTCAAGCACTCGCCGCTTGCCGAGATGCGACACCGGCTTGCACCCTGTCGCCCTGATCGCCCCGGCGCGGTCGACGCCCGCCGCGACTGTGCTAGAGTCGCGCGCTATTTTTTCCGCCGAGCCTCTCGCGCCCGGCCGGAAGCCCTGTCGCCCGGGGCCCAGCGCCACTTGTGGCGCGGCCCAGCAACCAGAGACTCCCGCGATGTCCGAAGCCATTCACCCTGCCCTGCAGCTGCTCAACCGCACCAGCCTGGTGATGCAGATTTTCATCGGCCTGCTGGCCGGTATCGTCCTCGCCCTGATCGCCCCGCAGGCGGCGCTGTCCGTCGGCTTCGTCGGCAACGTATTCGTCTCGGCGCTGAAAGCGGTGGCGCCGGTACTGGTGTTCATTCTGGTGATGTCGTCCATTGCCAACCACCAGCACGGCCAGCAGACCCATATCCGCCCGATCCTGCTGATGTACCTGATCGGCACCTTCAGCGCCGCGCTGGTGGCGGTGGTGGCCAGCTTCGCCTTCCCCTCGGCGCTGGTGCTGAGCAGCCAGGCCGCCGAACTGACGCCCCCCGGCGGCATCGGCGAGGTGCTCAAGACCCTGCTGCTGAATATCGTCGACAATCCGGTGAATGCGGTGCTCAAAGGCAACTTCATCGGCATCCTGGCCTGGGCCATCGGTCTGGGCTTCGCCTTCCGCCATGCCAGCGCCGGCAGCAAGCAGCTGCTGGGCGATCTGTCCGATGGTGTCACCGCCATCGTCAAGCTGGTGATCCGCCTGGCGCCGCTGGGCATCTTCGGCCTGGTCGCCGCGACCCTGGCCGAATCCGGCTTCGATGCCCTGCTCGGCTACCTGCACCTGCTGGTGGTGCTGGTCGGCTGCATGCTGCTGGTGGCGCTGCTGGTCAACCCGGCGCTGGTGTACTGGAAGATCCGCCGCAACCCCTACCCGCTGGTGTTCACCTGCCTGCGCGAGAGCGGCCTGACCGCCTTCTTCACCCGCAGCTCGGCGGCCAACATCCCGGTCAACCTGCAGCTGAGCCAGCGCCTGGGCCTGCACGAGGAAACCTACTCGGTGTCGATCCCGCTGGGCGCCACCATCAACATGGCCGGCGCGGCGATTACCATCACCATCCTGACCATGGCCGCGGTGCATACCCTGGGCATCGCCGTCGACCTGCCGACCGCCCTGCTGCTCAGCGTGCTGGCCTCGATCAGCGCCTGCGGCGCGTCGGGCGTGGCCGGCGGCTCGCTGCTGCTGATCCCGCTGGCCTGCAGCCTGTTCGGCATCCCCAACGAGGTGGCGATGCAGGTGGTGGCTATCGGCTTCATCATCGGCATCGTCCAGGACTCGGCGGAAACCGCACTGAACTCCTCCACCGACGTGCTGTTCACCGCCGCCGCGTGCATGGCGCAGGAGCGCAGCGACGGCTGATCGCCGACCCGTATCACGGCAAGAGGCCCACCCAGCGTGGGCCTTTTGCTTTCCAATGAAACATATTCCTAATTGCTAATTTGTATCATTAGCAATGTCCTGCTAGATTCCCTGCCACCGCCCCGAACCATTCGCGAAGCTGCAGGGTTTCACCTTCATGTCCGATGCCTCTGGCGACCTCGCCGTGCTGCTTACCACCCTGCGCGCCACTGTCCCTGCCCTGCACGGCCGTATCGGCACGCCAAGCCCCGATCAGCTGCAGTGCGCCAGCCCAGGCAACCCGCAACGGATCGCCGCGTTGCACGCGCACTGGCAACGCGCCCACCCCGGCGCCGGCCGCCACTACTGGACCACCCGCAGTTGGACCCTGCTGATCTGGCAACCGATCTACCTCAGCCTGCTGGCCGTGCACCTGCAGCACCGCGCACCCTGCCTGGGACAATTGGGGCAATCGGTCTGCGACGGCTTCGTCGGTGGCTTCAGCCTGCCGTCGCATAGCCCGCAGCGCGGCGAGCAGCAAGAGTTGATCGCCCTCGCCGCCGGGCAGATTGGCGATTTCGTCGAACGGCAACTGGACGAGTTCGACCGCGTCGCCAGCATCCATCCCAAGCTCGCCAGGCTGTTCGCCGTCGATTGCACGCGAGCCGCGCTGCTACTGGTGCAGCGCCGGCTGGGCCTGCCCAACTCGGCGTTGCGCGAACTGGAGGCCTGCTGGCTGCGAGCGCTAGCCATGCCGCGCAGCAGCGCACTGCTCGAGGTGCGCCTGGACGACGGCCGCGAGTGCCTGGCGCTGGGCCGCAACGCCTGCTGCCAGCATTTTCGCCGCGAGGACGGCGAATTCTGCAGCACCTGTCCGAAGCTCAAGCCGGCGGAACGCCAGCGCCGTCTGCGCGAGGAACTGGCAAAGGTGGACTGAAGCAGCCGCCGGCCAGGCGCCAGCGGCGCTGCACAGCCTTGCTCAGTACGTCCAGCTCAGACTCAGGGTCGCATTGCGCGACGGCGCATAGTAGGACTGCGCCCAGTACAGGCTGGTCAGGTACTTGCGGTCGAACAGGTTGTTGACGTGAGCGAGACGTTGAAGTGCGGGTCGAGGTCGTAGCTGGCCAGCGCATTGACCACGGCGTAGAAGCCCCGACCGCTGACGATGGTCGCGCCGCTAGTGGACGTGCCCTGCTCGCGGAAGATCTCACTCTGCCAGTTGACGCTGCCGCCCAGCTTCAGGCCCTGCACCTGCGGCACCCGATAGGTGGTGGCGAGATACAGGCTGTTCTGCGGAATGAAGGTGCGCGTGCGGCTGCCATTGCCATCGCGAATCGAGAACAGACGAGTCAGGCCACCACTGGCCAGGCCTGTGGCGCCAGACACAGGGCCATGGCCAGTATGCGGGGGCTGCAGCTGGCGCGCAGGTGCGCCGGGTGTCGTGAGTGATACATCGCGTTTATGGGGGCAGACACTTTTTCTTGGTTGAGTGGGATAAGGCGTTGGCACAGCGCAAGGAGACTGCAGTTCATCGCGGCAACCTCCATGTCGGGCCGATACCCGCGCCTTAGCGGCGCTCGGCTGCCAGGCCCTGGCCCATCACCTGGCGATACCAGCCGTGGAAATGCTGCATGCCCTCCTCCAGCGGTATCTGGTACGGGCCGCTGTCATCGATGCCGCGCTGGTACAGCGCACGCCGGCCGGCATCGGTTCGCTCAGCGATCTCGTCGTCCTCAATGGCGGTTTCCATGTAGGCGGCGCGGTGTGCCTCGACCAGCTCGCGATTGCCTTCGCACAGCGCCTGCGGGTAATAGAACTCGACGACGTTGAGGCACTCGTGCACGCCCTTGGGATACACGGTGGAAAGCACCAGGGCGTGGGGGAACACCTCGATCATGTGGGTCGGGTAGTAGCTGGCCCAGATGGCGCCGAAATCCGGCGCGGCATCGCCATGCACGGCCATCAGGCCTTCATGCCAGGCGCGGTAGGTATCGGTGCCGGCACGCGCCAGGTTGGGGTTCACGTTGATGCGCTGCAGGCTGTACCAGTCGCCGTAGTCCCACTGCAGCCCCTCGCTGCGCACGTAGCGGCGCAGGCCGGGATGGAAGGAGGCGATGTGGTAGTCGTCGTTGTAGATCTCGATGAAGGTTTTCCAGTTGCACTTGCACGGGTGCATCTCGACGTGGTCGAGCTGGTAGTCGGAGAAATCCATGTCCGGGCGGCGGAACAGCGCGCCGATGTCGGCGACTGGATCGCGCGGTCCCTCGAAGAGAAAGCCGGCGACGTTGTGCAGGGGGTAACGCGGCAGGTTGCGGCAGGGCTTCTGCGCAAACTTCGGCGCACCGACGATCAGCCCGCTGCTGTCGTAGGTCCAGGCGTGCAGCGGGCACAGGATGCGGTTGCCGGTGGCGCGCAGATTGCCGCGGCGCACCGCACTGGCATCGCTGCCCGGGCTGAAATCGCCGAGCATCAGCGCCTGACGGTGACGGCAGACGTTGGACAGCAGCTCCACGCCATGCTCGTTGCGCACCAGGATGCGGCTGTGCTCCTCGTGCGGTAGCGCGTACCAGTCGCCCAGCTCGGGCACCATCTTCTCGTGGCCGATGTAGTTGGCGCAGTGGCGGAAGATCAGCTCCTGCTCGCATTCGTAGATCGCCGGGTCGCAGTAACTGCGAATCGGCAACTGCGGCTCGGTGGGGCGAAAATCGTAGGGCGTGGCGGCAAACTGAGCGGTGCGACTGGGGTTGTACATGCTTGGCTCCTTGCAGCGAGTGCGAGGCGGACGGGCACCGGCAAGCGGAAATCGGCCTGCACCGATCCCGCCCGCGTCGGCGCAGCAACGCCTCAGGCTCTGGGCTATGACCCAATCCGGGCCATGGAAGTCGATGCCCCGCCAGGCGCCGCCTGACGGGGCGGGCAGCTAGCGCTGCAGCTCGGCGCTACGCCGTGGCACCGGTTGGCGCTCGCTGCGCGGCGCGAACGGGGCGACCGGGTTGGCCAGCGGCTCGGCCATGATCAGGCTGCCCGCCGGGTTGGCCAGGTCGACCATCTGCAGGTTGTTCTTCAGCTGCAGGCGGTTCAGGCACGAATGCAGGAAGCTCGGCGCGAAGAAGTCGTAGCGCGCGAAGCGCTCGGCCAGCTCCGGGTGCGCGCGCTGATAGTCGATCACCGACTCGGCGACACCACGCCAGAACTCGGCCTCGCTCATGCACTGGTTCTCTTCGAGGATCTGGCTCATATGACGGAACACGCCGTCGAACACGTCGATGAAGATGCCGAGAATCTTGTAGTCCTCCGGCACGTCCACGGCCAACCGCTCCAGCCCCGGCGGCATCTGCGCGTCCTTGTCGAGAATCGCCGACTCCTCGGCGATGTCCTTCATGATCGCGCGCACGGGCACGTGGCCGTCGAGCACCAGAATCAGGTTCTCGCCGTGCGGCATGAACACCAGATGGTGCGCGTAGAAGCAGTGCATCAGCGGTCGCAGGAAGGCGTCCAGGTAACGGCGCATCCAGGCCCGCGGCGCCAGCCCGGAGCGGCGGATCAGCTCGGGCAGCAGCGCCAGGCCCTGCGGGTCGACATGCAACAGCGCGGCCATGGTCATCAGCCGTTCGCCGCTTTTCAGGCGGCTACCGGGGCTCTCCCGCCACAGCGCTGACAGCATCTTCTTGTACGGGCTGTCGGTCTCCAGCGCCGCCTCGTAGTAGCGGTTGCGATAGCCCACCGAGGCGACTTCGCGCAGGATGCTGAAACCGTATTCACGCAGCACCGGGTCGCTGCTGATCAACTGGTCGAGGTAGGCGTTGATCGCCGGCGTGCCGGCCATGTAGTACGGCGACAGGCCGCGCATGAAGCCCATGTTGAGGATCGACAGCGAGGTCTTCACATAGCAGCGTTGCGGCTGCGACAGGTTGTAGTAGGTACGCAGCGACTGCTGGGCCACATACTCGTCGCTGCTGCGCCCCAGCGGCACGATTTTGCGCTGGGCGATGTCGGCGGCGAACATCAGGCTCAGCTTGCTGAACCACTGCCAGGGATGGGTCGGCATCAGCAGGTAGTCATCGGCATTCAGCCCCTGCTCCTGCAATTGCTGGCGGTAGGCCTGCAGTTGCGCCTCGCCCAGTTCCTCACGCAGCAGTTGCTCGTGGTCCAGCCCGGGCACGGCGGCGAAGTGCGCGTTGTCGCGGTGCACAGCAAGCCAGATGATAGCGAAGCGCGAGCCGGTTTCCGGTGCGTAGGCGTGGTAGTCGAAAGCGTTGAAGCCCAGGCGGCCGTTGTTGGCGACGAAGCCTGGGTGGCCCTCGATCATCGCCGCCTCGATGGTCTGGTAGTCGGCGTCGGCCAGCTCGGCGCTGCTCAGCGCGCGTTCGCCATGCTTGAAGGCGGCGCCGTAGAGCGTGCTGCTGATTTCATCCAGATAGACCGGCAGCTTGTCCGCCGGAATGCCCAGCGTGCGCTTGAAGTCGATGACGAAGGTCAGCGCATCGAGCGCCTGCGGCTGGCCATCGAGCAGGCGTTCGATGCTGGCCGGCTCGATATGCCAATGACGCAAGGCCATGGTGCGCGCTTCGAAGCGATACACGCAGCCCTCGGTGTCGGCCGTCAGTTCGTAGCGCTGCCAGCCTTCGCGTTCGGACGCACCCAACAACTTCGGGTTGAACAGCTGCTCATGGGCGTATTCGGCGATGGCCTTGCGCACCAGCAAGCGATTGACCTTGCGCCACAGCTCCGGGGTGAGGTGGGCGACGGCAGCGACAGGATGATCCAGACGAGGAGAAGTCATAGCGGGCTTGATCCTTCAAGTGATTGGAAGAAATCGGCGGGCGTGCAGAACGCCAGCAGTGCGGTCTTGGCAGGCAGCTCGACGGGCCCTTGCTCGACGAAACCGACCAGGCGGTTGAGGCGGTGTACCTTGTGATTGCGAATGTCCGGCTCCACCACCACCCGGCGGGCAGCAAGTTCGTCGAAGAGAAAGGCCATCACCGCGCGCAGCACGTCACGGGTGAAGTGGCGAATCGGCTGGGTGCTCGGGCCGACGAAAAAGTGCATGCCGAGATCGCCGGGCCGCACCGCATAGAGCTTGCCCAGCGGGTCGTGCCGGGGGTCGTAGCACTCCATGACGAAGGCCGGCGCGCCACGGTAGAAACCCATGAAGGCACGCATATGGCCACTGCCCATGGCGTCGGCGTAGAAGTCGCGGGTCGCCTCCAGGGTCATGTCCTGCATGTTCCAGTAGTGGGCGTAATCCATCTGGTACCAGGGGTGGATCACCGCGACATCCTCGTCGAGGCGCAGCGGCCGCAGGGTGAAATGCGGATCGAGCAACGCCCGCGGACAGCTCAGCGCAATGGCTTCAGTTGGCATGGCAGAGTTCTCCCGGAGCGGCATGCCGGCGGTCGACGCCGAACCAGCCGCGGTCGATGATCGCCGTCAGCAGCAGGCCTGCCGCAGCGATGACGAAGGTCAGCGGTATACCGACCAGGTTGACCAGGAACCCGGCGCCGAACGAAGACAGCAGCACGCCGAGATTCTGGAAGAAGTTGGTCACGCCGAAGTCGCGGGCATAGGCATCCGGCGTGCTGACCTTGAACAGGGTGACCTCGAGCTTGACGATCACCTGATACAGCGCCCATCCATACAGGCAGCGGCCGACGATGATCAGCTCCAGCGAGTCGCTGGCCTGCAGCGCCAGGCCCAGCGCACCGAGCAACAGGTTGAACAGGGTGTGATCGGCCCAGCGCGGCGGCTGCGCGACCAGGTGCTTGAACAGCAATGCGAGCAAGGCGACGATGCCGGGGATGGCGAACACCAGCCCCGTCAGCAGCGGCTCGTGCAGCCCCGTGCGCGCCTCCCAGTACAGGGTGAAGAACGGCCGCACCAGGTAGGCGCTGAAGTCGAAGAGAAACATCAACAGGCACAGCTTGAGCAGCGCCGACAGCGCCTGCGGGCTGCGCCGCGGTACCGGCGCCTGGCCGCTCTGCTCCTCGCGGCTGAGTACCTTGACCACCCGTCCCGTGCGGATCAGATAGAGACACAGTGCCATCTGCGCCAGGTCCCCGGCCGCCATCAGGGCAATGCAGAAGCTCGGCCCTTGATGCTCCAGCGCCATGCCACCGACGGCAGCGCCGAAGATCGCGCCGATATGGATGACCACCGACAGCAGGCCGATCACCAGGCTGTGGTTCTGCGGCTCCTCCAGGCGCATCAGGTAGGGGAACATCAGCAGGTAGCTGGCCTTGCTCATGAACATCATCAGGCTCAGCAACCAGTAGCTCTCGACGCTCGGCGCCCAGATCGAGGCCAGGCAGAACAGCGCCGCTGCGCCCTGGGTGTAGAGCAGCAGGTGCATGGTCTCGATGCGCCTGGCGACCCGCGCCCAGACCGGCAGCATGCACATCACCGCAATCGAGATGGCGGCGATATAGGCCCCCACGTGCACCGGGCTGGTCACGCCGTAACGGGTTTCGAAGAACTGCGGGTAGAAGGCGATCAGAATCGAATCGCTGATCACGCCGAAGCCCGACATGATCAGAATGGTGGTGCGCAGGTTCATGCAGAAACGCCCCCCTGCCCGAGCGCGACGAAGCCGCTGTCAGCCGGCGGCTGGAAGTCCTGGTAGGCGGTGCGCGCCTCGCAAGGGTAGGCATCGCGCCCGGTCAGCTCATTGAGCAGGCGCCCGTTGCGCCAGCAGGCCAGGCCGAGATCGGGGTTGGTCAGGCCGTGGCTGTGCAAGCCGACGTTCTGCACGAAGATCTCGCGGTCCCGATGATCCACCGCCCAGTTCGGCGAGGGTGCGTAACGCCCCTGGGCATCCCAGCGAATCCGCTCGCGAATGCCTTCGATGAAGCTCGGCAGCTGGTAGCGATAGCCGGTGGCGAACACCAGCCCGTCGGTCGCGTGGCCATAGCGCGCGCCCGTCTGGGCGTGCTGAAACTCCAGTTGCCACTGCCCGCTGGCAGCGTCTCGCCGGCATTGCTGCAACGCCAGGTTGGGCAGCAGCCTGACACCGGCAAGGCCCTGCTGCTGCCGCTCGTCCAGGGTCTGGTAGATGCGCTCGATCAGCGATTGATTGATGCCGTTGTAGATACTGCGCTGGTCATCGAGGATCTGCTGCTTGACCCCGTCGCCAAGGCCGTAGAAGTAGCGGCCGTAGTCCGGCGTGATCAACTCGAGGGTGAGCTTGGCGTTCTCCATCTGGAAGAAGCGCGGCGCACGGGTCACCCAGTTCAGCTGGTAGCCATGCCGCGGCGCCTGCTCCAGCAGGTCCTGAAAGACCTCGGCGCCACTCTGCCCGCTGCCGATCACGGTGATGCTGCGGCACCGCTGCAGCGCCTGCTTGTTCCCCAGGTAAGCCGAGGTATGCAGCGCCTGGCGGACGTCGCCCGGGCTGCAGCAGGCGGGAACGTGCGGCACGCCGCCGATGCCGATCACCAGCTTGCGGCAGCTGTACTGAAAGCCTTCGCCGGTATCGCCACGCACCCCTGCCAGGACATAACCGGGCAGCGCGGCGTCGTACCAGATCTCCTGCACCTCATGCTGGAAACGCAGGTTGTCCAGCTGCGCCGCCGCCCACTTGCAATAGCGGTCGAACTCCTGGCGCGACAGGTACCAGTTCTCGCGGATGTAGTAGTTGTACAAGCGGCCCTGCTGCTTGCAGTAGTTGAGGTAGCTGAAACGGCTGGTGGGATCGGCCATCGAGACCAGATCGGCAAGGAAGGGATTCTGTAGCGTGGTGCCGTCCAGCAGCATGCCGGGGTGCCAGCTGAATTCGGCCTTTCGGTCGAGAAACAGGCTGCGGGTCCCCAGAGGCTCCGCCAGGCATGCCAGCCCGAGATTGAAAGGCCCCAGGCCTATGGCAATGAAGTCGTAGGGCAATTCCGTGGTCATGTCGCGCCTCATCAGTCCGGATGAAAGTGGGCGGATACTAGACCTTGATGATAATGATTTGCAACAGCATGTAAGAATAAATGCTGATATAGAGACGTACGTCTTAGCACGGCCTTTCAAAGGTGAGTCGGGACGGGGATCAGGGGAACAGAAGCCGCGGTTTAGAGGTCCCGCGGGCTTTCAAAGGGGGTCAAGCGAGGCATTCACAAGCGCCATGTCAGGCACCTGAAACGCGGCCGATAGCGGAGGCCGGTCGTTTTGAATCAGAGGAAAGTGCGGAGAACCGCGGCGGATCGGAGAGGATGAAGGTGGCGTCCCCTGCTGGAATCGAACCAGCATCTAGCCCTTAGGAGGGGCTTATTCTATCCGTTGAACTAAGGGGACAAGGCCGTGCGCAAGGGATCGCGAAGGCCGGGCGGCATCTTAGCGGCGTCGCACGGATTTGTCATGCCACCGCCACGCACAGCGCGCCATACTCCTTCGATCCACCGCCCGGGAGCCACGCCATGCCGAGCCTCACCGATACCCTGCCCGACTCGCCCTTCGCCGCTTACGTCATCCGCGCCGCCTGCAGCGCCGACGCCAAGCCGCTGGCCGCCCTGCTGCAGCAACTGGGCGAAGACGAACCGCCGCCCGACGCCGCCCTGCTCGCCCTGCGCCTCGCCGAGCCGGCGAAGGATCGCCTGGTGCTGGTGGCCGAACGCGACGGCAAACTGCTCGGCACCTGCACCCTGATCCTGATCGAACACCTGGCGCACAACTTCGCCCGCTCGGCGATCCTCGAGGACGTGGTGGTCGACGGCGAGGCGCGCGGCCTGGGCATCGGCCAGGCGCTGATGCAGCGCGCAGCGGAGCACGCCCGCGCCTGGGGCTGCTACAAGCTGGCGCTGTCGAGCAGCCAGAGCCGCGAGGCGGCGCACCGTTTCTATGAGGGCTTGGGCTTCCGGCCCCATGGCGTCAGCTTGGCATTGGCGCTGGATTAAGGCCTTTGGTGGATAAGCTGCGCGTTATCCACCCTACCCGACCTAGGGTGGATGACGCCTTATCCATCCGCCATCCAGCGGTTGTCAGAACAACCCGAGGCTATGCAGGAACACTACCAGGATGCCCAGCGGGGTGACCACCCGCAGCACCTGCCACCACAGCGCGAACAGCCCGGGCTGCTCGATGCCGATGGCCTCCTGCACGGTCTTGCGGCTCAGCGCCCAGCCGGCGAACAGCACGGTGGCCAGGCCGCCCAGCGGCATCAGCAGGTTGGTGGTCAGGTAATCCAGGCTGTCGAAGAAGGTCTTGCCCAGCAGGGTCACCTCGCTCCAGGCGTTGAACGACAGCACAGTGCCCAGACTCAGCAGCCACAGGGCGATACCGCTGAGCGCTACCGCCCTGAAGCGGCTGATGCCGAACTTCTCGGTCAGCCAGGCGATGGTCGGCTCGCTCAGAGAGATCGCCGAGGTCAGCGCGGCGATCGCCAGCATGATGAAGAACAGCCCGCCGGCCAGCTGGCCCAGGGGCATCTGGCCGAAGGCGATCGGCAGGGTGACGAAGATCAGCCCCGGCCCCGCGCCCGGCTCCAGGCCGTTGGCGAACACCAGCGGGAAGATCGCCAGGCCGGCCAGCAGCGCCACCCCGGTATCGGCCAGGGCCACCATCAGCGCGGTCTTGGCGATCGAGGTGCCTGCCGGCAGGTAGGAGCCGTAGGCCATCATCGCGCCGCTGGCCAGGCTGAGGGTGAAGAAGGCATGCCCCAGCGCCACCAGCACGCCCTGGGCGCTGAGCTTGCTGAAGTCGGCGTCGAAGAGAAAGTGCACCGCCTGCATGAAATGCCCGGTGGTGGCGGCATAGCCCACCAGCACCAGCAGCAGGACGAACAGCCCCGGCATGAGGAAACGCAGCGAGCGCTCCAGGCCGCCGCGCACGCCGAAGGCGACGATGCCGAGGGTCAGCGCCAGCACCAGGGTGCCGTAGCCGGCCAGCTGCCAGGGGTCGGCCAGCATGGCGCCGAACAGCGCGCCGCTGCTCTCGCCGTTCAACCCGGCGAAGCTGCCGCTCATGGCCGCCGGGGTGTAGGCCACGGCCCAGCCGGCGATCACCGTGTAGAAGCTGAGAATGAGAAAGCCGGTCAGCACCGCCAGGGTACCCAGCCAGCGCCAGTGCCGGCTGGCCCGCGCCTCCTTGGCCAGGGCGGCGAAGGCGCCTTCGGGGTTGGCGCGGCCGCGGCGGCCGATCATCACCTCGGCCATCAGCAGCGGGATGCCGATGGCCAGGATGCACGCCAGGTAGACCAGGACGAAGGCACCGCCGCCGTTCTGCCCGGTGATATAGGGGAACTTCCAGATATTGCCCAGCCCCACGGCCGAGCCGGTGGCGGCGAGGAAGAACACCCAGCGCGACGACCACAGGCCTCGGCCGGCGCTGCTGGAGGCACCGGCGAAGGTGCCGGCGGCGATGCTGTCTTGACTCATTGGGACTTGCCCTCTTGTTGTTGTGAAAGTCAGGAGGCTGGGATGGTCGAGCCACCCCGGGTTCGGTGCGCGCGGCTCAGAGGCCGCCCTGCAGGCGCTCGCGGGCCATGCGGTCGGCGATGGCGGTGGTGGTGGCGCCCTCGCGCTCGGCGCGCTGGAAGATCTCCGTCAGGGTCGGGCCGATGCCTTCGATATGCGCCCTGAGCTGGGCCGCGCTGCCGCCGGTGCGCTCGTAGCAGACGTCGATGATGCCGCCGGCGTTGATCGCGTAATCCGGCGCGTACAGGCATTCGCGGCGACGCAGGGTCTCGGCCAGGCTGGCGTCGGCCAACTGGTTGTTGGCGGCGCCGGCGATGATCGGCGCGCGCAGCGCCTCCAGGGTCTGCGGGTTGACGATGGCGCCGAGGGCGCAGGGGGCGAAGACGTCGACGTCGAGGCCGTAGATATCGTGCTGGCCGACGGCGGTGGCGCCGAGCTGGGCGACCGCGCGCTGCACGTTGGCGGCCTGGATATCGGTCACCCACAGCTGGGCGCCGGCGTCCTTGAGCAGCTTGGCCAGGCCGAAGCCGACCTGGCCGACGCCCTGGATGGCCACGCGGATGCCGGAAAGGTCCTGACGGCCGAGGCGATGGGCCACCGCCGCCTGGATGCCGATAAACACGCCGTAGGCGGTGGACGGCGACGGATCGCCATCGCGGCTGCCGCCACCGAAGGCTTCGCGCTGGCCGGCGCCGGCCACGTGGCGGGTGCGCTCGGCCATGATCTGCATCTCGGCCACGCCGGTGCCGGAATCCGCCGCGGTGATATAGCGCCCGCCGAGGCTGTCGACGAAATCGCCCATGGCCTGGAACAGCGCCGCGCTCTTGCCGGTGTGCGGATCGCCGATGATCACCGCCTTGCCGCCACCCAGCGGCAGGCGCGCCAGGGCCGACTTGTAGGTCATGCCGCGCGACAGCCGCAGCACGTCGCGCAGCGCCTCCTCGTCCGAGGCGTAGTTCCACATGCGGCAGCCGCCCAGGGCCGGGCCGAGGGTGCTGTCGTGGATGGCGATGATGGCTTTCAGGCCGCTGGCCTTGTCGTGGCCGTAGACCACCTGTTCGTGCTGATCGAAGTCGACGTGGGTGAAGACGGACATCGGGTTACCTCGGGTATCGGATTGTAAAAGGCCGCCCCGCTCCCAGGCGGGAGGGGGTGGCAAGGGGTGACGGGGGAATATCAGGCGGCCGGCTCGAACAGCTGCACCGCGGCGATTTCGCTGACGGCCATGCGCGCCTTGAGCTGCACGGCCTGCTCGCGCGCCTTGGCCAGCGCCGCTTCCTTGACGTGGCCGTAGCCGCGGATCTGCTCGGGAATCTCGGCCAGCGCCACCGCCGTGCGGTAGTTGCCGGCATTGAGCTCGGCGAGCAGATAGGCGACGGTCGCCTCGTACTCCTCGATCAGCTCGCGTTCGAGTTTGCGCTCGGCACTGTGGCCAAACGGATCGAGCACCGTGCCGCGCAGGAACTTGAAGCGCGCCAGCACGCCGAAGGCCTTGAGCATCCAGGGACCGAAGGCGCGCTTGCGCGGCTGACCGGTGACCGGATCGGGCTTGCTCAGCCAGCTCGGCGCCAGGTGGAACTGCAGCTGGTAGTCGCCCTCGAACTGGGCCTCGAGCTGCTTGCGGAAGGCGGCGTCGCTGTACAGGCGCGCCACCTCGTACTCGTCCTTGTAGGCCAGGAGCTTGAAGTAATAGCGTGCTACGGCCTTGCTCAGGCGCTGCTCGGCGTCAGTGTCGGCCTGGCGCACGCGCTCGACCAGCTCGCGGTAGCGCGCGGCGTAGGCGGCGTTCTGGTAAGCACTCAGACGCTGCGCACGATCCTCGACGATATCCTCCAGGCTCTGGCAACGCGGCGCCTCGACCACCTTGGGCGCGGCCAGCTTCTCCACCGCGGCCAGGTCGTGGGCCGCGCGCCGGCCCCAGAGGAAGGCCTGCTGATTGAGCTGCACCGCCACGCCGTTGAGTTCGATGGCCTTGTTGATGGCTTCGGCCGATACCGGCACCAGACCCTTCTGATAGGCGTAGCCGAGCATAAACAGGTTGGTGGCGATGCTGTCGCCGAGCAGGCGGGTGGCCAGGCGGGTGGCGTCGACGAACTGGGTCTTGGCCGCGCCGACGGCCTCGACGATGGCCTCGCGCATGGCGGCGCCGGGCACCTGGGCATCGGGGTTGCGGGTGAACTCGGCGGTGGCCGCCTCGTGGCTGTTGACCAGCGCATGGGCGATCTTGTCGTTGAGCTTGGCCAAGGCCTCTTCGCTGGCGGCCACCACCAGGTCGCAACCGAGCAGCAAATCGGTCTCACCGGCGGCGATGCGCACCGCGTAGATATCCTCCTGCTTGGCGGCGATGCGGATATGGGTGACCACCGGGCCGAACTTCTGCGCCAGGCCGGCCTGATCCAGCACCGTGCAGCCCTTGCCTTCGAGATGCGCGGCCATGCCCAGCAGCGCGCCGACCGTGGTCACGCCGCTGCCGCCGACGCCGGGCAGAAGGATGTTCCACGGACGCTCCAGCGCAGGCTGGCGCGGCTCCGGCAGGGCGATGAAGAGCGCGCCCAGGCCGACGGCCTCGGGCTTGCGCAGGCTGCCGCCATGCACGGTGACGAAGCTCGGGCAGAAGCCTTCCAGGCAGCTGAAATCCTTGTTGCAGGCGTTCTGGTCGATCTCGCGCTTGCGCCCCAGCTCGGTCTCCAGCGGCAGCACCGACAGGCAGTTGGACTTGACGCTGCAGTCGCCGCAGCCCTCGCACACCGCCGGGTTGATAAAGGCGCGTTTCTGCGGATCCACCAGCTTGCCGCGCTTGCGCCGGCGGCGCTTCTCGGTGGCGCAGGTCTGATCGTAGAGGATCACCGACACGCCCTTGAACTCGCGCAGCTCGCGCTGCACGGCGTCCAGCTCGCGGCGATGGTGGAAGCTGACGATGGGGGCGAAGGTGGCGCGGGTCGGGTACTTGTCCGGCTCGTCGCTGACCAGGGCGATGCGCTTGACCCCCTCGGCATAGACCTGCTGGCTGAGCTGGTCGATACGCAGCTCGCCGTCGATGGGCTGGCCGCCGGTCATGGCCACCGCGTCGTTGTAGAGGATCTTGTAGGTGATATTGACCCCGGCGGCGACCGAGGCGCGCAGCGCCAGCTGGCCGGAATGGAAGTAGGTGCCGTCGCCGAGGTTCTGGAACACGTGCGGGGTGTCGGTGAACGGCGCCTGGCCGATCCAGGTGGCACCCTCGCCCCCCATCTGGGTGAAGGTGTCGGTGTTGCGGTCCATCCACTGGGTCATGTAGTGGCAACCGATGCCGCCCAGGGCGCGGCTGCCCTCCGGCAGCTTGGTCGAGCTGTTGTGCGGGCAGCCGGAGCAGAAGTGCGGGGTGCGCGCGGTGTTGTGCTTGGGCGCGGCCAGCGCCGCCTCCTTGGCGGCGAGGAAGGCCAGGCGCTCCTCGATCACCGGGCTGGAATAGATCGGCGCCAGGCGCTTGGCAATCACCCGGGCGATCATCGCCGGGGTCAGCTCGGAGAGGTTCGGCAGCAGAGAATTGCCGTCCTCGTCGAACTCGCCGACCACCCGCGGGCGCTTGCCCACCGGCCAGTTGTAGAGCTGGCCGGTCAGCTGGTCCTCGATGATGCTGCGCTTTTCCTCCACCACCAGGATCTCGTCCAGGCCCTCGGCGAACTCGTGCACCGACACCGGTTCCAGCGGCCAGCTCATGCCGACCTTGAGCACGCGCAGGCCGACCTGGGCGCAGAGCGCCTCGTCCAGGCCGAGGTCGTTGAGCGCCTGACGTACATCCAGGTAGGACTTGCCGGTGGTGATAATGCCCAGGCGCGGGTTGGGCGAATCCAGCTTGATCTGGTTGAGGTTGTTGGCCAGGGCGAAGGCGCGCGCGGCGTAGATCTTGTAGGTGTTGAGGCGCTTTTCCTGGACCAGGGGCGGGTCCGGCCAGCGGATATGCACGCCGTCTTCCGGCAGTTTGAAGTCGGTGGGAGTCTTCACCTCGACCCGCAGCGGATCGACTTCCACCACGGCCGAGGAATCGACGTTCTCGGCGATGGTTTTCAGCGCCACCCAGCAGCCGCTGTAGCGCGACAGCTCCCAGCCGATGATGCCGTAGTCGAGGATTTCCTGGACGTTGGCCGGATTCAGCACTGGAATCGAAGCGGCGATAAAGGCGTGCTCGCTCTGGTGGGCGATGCTCGAGGACTTGCAGCCATGGTCGTCGCCGGCCAGCAGCAGCACGCCGCCATGGGGCGATACGCCGGCCGAGTTGCCGTGCTTGAACACGTCGCCGCAGCGATCCACACCCGGGCCCTTGCCGTACCACATGGCGAACACGCCGTCGTAGCGCGCGCCCGGGAACAGGCTGGTCTGCTGGCTGCCCCAGCAGGCGGTAGCGGCCAACTCTTCGTTGACCCCGGGCTGGAAGTGGATGTGGTTGTCCTTGAGGTACTGCTTGGCGTCCCACAGGCTCTTGTCCAGGTTGCCCAGGGGCGAGCCGCGGTAACCGGAAATGAAGCAGGCGGTGTTCAGACCATGGGCGGCGTCACGCTGCTTCTGCAGCATGGGCAGGCGGGTCAGCGCCTGGGTGCCGGTCAGGTAGAGGTGACCGGTGGCGAGACGGTACTTGTCATCCAGGCGGATCTCGGCCAGTGACATGGGCGCTCCTTTTATTTTTATGGCGACCTTGGATGGCAACGGTGGGTGCCATCCTGTTCTGCCCCGCCAGGATCGCTGTACGGGACGACTGGCAAAGATCATGACCGAGGAGTTCCGCTTTTTTCTTTCTATTTACGGGCCGAATTGCCGATACTGCGCATGATCCTTCCAACAATCACAAGAAATTGGAAACAGTCATGCAGGACAAGCTGAGCCCCATCGACCGCAAGATTCTCCGCCTGCTGCAGCACGACGCCGACCTGTCCGCCGCCGAGGTGGCGGAGAAGGTCGAGCTGTCGCAGTCGCCCTGCTGGCGGCGCATCCACCGCATGCAGGAGGAAGGCCTGATCGAACGTAAGGTCGCCCTGCTCAACCCCAAGCAGCTGGGCCTGGGCATGACGGTGTTCGTCGACATCAAGCTGTCGGCCCACGGCCGCGGCAATCTGGAGGAGTTCGAGCAGGCGGTGGTGGGCTACCCGCAGGTGCTGGAGTGCTACACCATGGCCGGCGGCTCGGACTACCTGCTCAAGGTGGTGGCCCGCGACATCGCCGACTACGAACGCTTTCTGCGCGACCACCTGCTGCAGCGCCCGCACGTGCAGGAGGCGCACTCGCATATCGCCATGAGCGAGGTCAAACGCACCACCGAGCTGCCGCTGGATTAGGGCCGCCGCCGGCCGTGCGCACCCTGTATCAGTCCGGCGAGCGCAAGCCGAGGCCTAAGGCAGCCGTTGGCCCCCAGGCTGCGCCGTGCGCACCAAGGTCGCCTCTGCCCCGGAATCCCCAGGGGCCGCCCCCGCCCAGCGCAAGGCCAGCGGCCCGAGCAACAGCAGCAGCCCCATCAGGGCGAAGGCCGCCCACCAGCCGAGCAACCGGTCGTCGCCCAGAGCGTCGAGGCACATGCCGAACAGCAGCGGGCCGAGAAAGGCACCGGTAAAACCAGTGCAGGAGTACAGCGCCATGGCCGCGCCACGATGGCTGGCCGGGGCGACACTGACCAGTCCAGCGGTCAGCGAAGCCGAGTCGGCAGTCACTGTCACCGCGTAAAGCAGCACCAACACCAGCATCACCCAGAACGGCAGTGCCGCCCCCAGGCCGACCACGACTGCCAGCAGCGCGGAGGCGAACATCACGCCGATCAGCCAGCGCTGCCGACCGAAACGCAGCGCCAGCTCATTGCCGAGAATGCTCGACGGCATGCCGATCAACGTCGCCAGCATCGCCACCCAGGTGGCGGACAGCCAGGGCTCGACGCCCTGCAAGTGCCCGGCGAACACCACGAAGGCCACCAGCCAGGCACGCAGGGCGAACAGCTCCAGGTTATGCACCGCATAGGCCAGGCAGTAGGCCAGCACCGCGCGGCTTTTCAGCGGCGCCAGGTCCAGCAGCCGGCGTGGCTCATGGGCCACCACCGGTTTGGGCGCCAGCCCCCACTGCACCATGGCCCAGGCCAGCAAGGCGCAGGCGCCGCTGAGCAGCGCCGGCAATTGCCAGCCGCCGAGTTTGGCCAGCTCGCCGGCGAGAATGAAGGACAGCGCCGTGCCCAGGCCGAAGCTGGCGGTGTAGAAGGCGATGGCGCGCGACTGCGCGGCGCCGTCGATACGCTCGGAGAGCGCCTTGAGTCCCGGCATATAGGTGCCGGCCAGGCCGATACCGGCCAGCACCCGCCAGGCCAGGGCCGACCAGAAGCCTTCGGCGAAGACGAAACCGGCACTGGCCAGCGCTGTCAGCAGCATGGCCGCCAGGTAGATCAGTCGCGCGTCGTGACGGTCAGTCAGGCCGGTGAGAACCGGCACGGCGAGCATGTAGCCGAGAAAGAAGCCGCCGCCGATCCAGCCCGCCTCGGTGTTGGAGAGCCCCCACAGCTGCTGGAACTCCGGCAGCAGCGCGGCGAACAGGGCGAAGCCGGCCATGCCCAGGGTCTCGGCCGTGCACAGCAGCAACGTCAGGCGACGGGCGTTGTTCACAGCACGCGCCCGTCGCTGGCCAGCGTCACCCCGGGCGGCAGCGCGTCGGGATGATCCAGCAACCAGGCGTCGAAGCTATGGCCGATATGGGTCAGCACGGTCTCCTGCGGGCGCAGGCGCTCGACCACTTGCAGGGCGCGGGTCAGGTCGTTGTGGTTGCGCGGCGCCAGCGGCTGCGGCGCGGTGGAGCAATCGAGCACCAAGAGATCCAGCGGCGCGCGATCCAGCTCGGCGCAGCTGGCCTCGGGTACGCCGACCGTGTCGGTAAGGTAGGCGATGCGCCGGCCCTGCCCTTCGAGCCCTTGCCCTTCGAACAGGTAGCCGAAGGTCGGCTTGGAATGCGTCAGCGGCAAGGCGGTGACCCGTAACTCACCCAATGCGCGGCGCTCGAAGGCGGCGAACGGCTGGCTGAAGTCGAGAATGCCGGGGTGCTTGTACAGGTCGGCCAGGCCCTCGGGGTCATCAGGCCCGTGCACCGGGATGATCAGCCCCTGGCCCCAGCGCAGGTGCAACAGGCCCTGGGCGTGGTCGGCGTGGTAATGGGTCTGCAGGATGCCGCTGAGGCTGTGCGGCGCGAAGCGCTCGGCGAGATCGGTCAGGCCGCTGTCGATCAGCCAGCGCTGCGTGCCGCATTCGATCAGTGCGCAACAGGGGCCACGGCGGCGCGCCGGATAGACGCGGGCGGCGTCGCAGGCCGGGCAGCTGCAGTTGTAGACCGGCACCTGACGGGCGTCTCCCGTGCCGAGCAGGGTCAGGCGCATCGGCGAGCCTCGTCGAGCAGGTGCAGCAGGCGACTGACGGTGTGCGGCAGGGGGCCGGAGTTGTCGAGGATGACGGTGTCAGCCTTATCCTCCTGCTGCAACTGGCGACTGCGCGCCAGGCGCTGTTCGATCTGCTCCGGCGTTTCACGGCCGCGAGCCAGCAGGCGCTGGCGCAGCACCGCTTCGTCGACCTGCAGAACAATCGCCAACAGATCCGGATAGCGCTGACGAGCCGCCTCGAGATGACCGCGCGAACCGTTGATCAGCACGTCCTGGCCGGCGCTCAGCCAGTCATCGATCTCGCGCGGGATGCCGTAGGCCAGGCCGTTGGCGCGCCAGCTCAGGGCGAAGGCGCCCTCGCCTTCCAGGCGCTCGAACTCTGCCGGGCTCACGCCCAGCGCATCTTCCCCTACCGATTCGGCGCTGCGGGTGATCACCCGCCGGGCGAAACGGCAGCCGTGCGCCTCCAGCGGCGCACGTGCGGCTTGCAACAGGCTGTCCTTGCCCGAGCCCGAAGGCCCCATCAGATAGATCAACCTGCCCTGCATCAGAACACCCTTCGTGCTTGGCGCCACACCTGCTGGATCACCGGTTGCTGGCCATGCGCCCTGGCCTGCACCAGGTCGGCGCGCAGGCCGACGCGAATCTCGCCGCGATCATCCAGGCCGGCCGCCCTGGCTGGCGCACGGCTCACGGTGGCGATGGCCGCCGGCAAATCATAGTCGTTGTCCTGCCCGGCGAGCAGCCAGGCCGCGTGCAGCAGGCTGGCCGGGTAGTAGTCGCTGGAGAGGATATCCAGCACGCCGTGGCGCGCCAGCTCCGCGGCGGCGATATTGCCGGAGTGCGAGCCACCACGCACCAGATTCGGCGCGCCCATCAGCACCTTCAGCCCCAGCTCGTGGCTGGCCCTTGCCGCTTCCAGGGTGGTGGGGAACTCGGCGATGGCCATGCCGAAACCGGCGGACTCCTGCACGTGGGCCAGGGTCGCGTCGTCATGGCTGGCCAGCGAGATGCCGCGGGCGTGGCAGTCTTCGACTATGGCGCGGCGCTGGCGGTCGCTGTACTGGCGCGAGTTGGCGATCTGTTCCTGGAGAAAATCCTCCATCTCCGCCGGGCTCAGGTGGTACTTGCCCATGTAGTACTCGCGGTACTTCTCCACCTTGGCGAACTGGCGCTGGCCGGGCGAGTGATCCATCACCGACACCAGCGCCACCAACGGGTGCTCCACCAGGTCGCGGTAGATGGTCAGGGCATCGGGGTGGCACAGCTCGCAACGCAGGTGCAGGCGGTGCTCGGCGCGGGTCTGCCCGGCCGCCTCGCTGGCGGCGATGGCCTCGATCATCGCCGGCAGCTGCTGCATGCGCCGGCCACGCGGGTTGATGTCGCCGATGGCCAGCGCATCGAACACCGTGGTGATGCCGGCGGCGACGATCTGCGCATCGTGGGTCAGCACCGCCGAGGTCGAGGGCCAATCGACTCCCGGCCTGGGGCTCATATGCTTTTCCAGGTTGTCGGTGTGCAGCTCCACCAGCCCCGGCAGCAGGTAGTCGCCGCCCAGGTCCTGGGCTTGCGGCAGGCGGCTGGCGCCCTCGTCCACCGCGGCGATCAGCCCGTCTCGCAGCAGCAGGGTGCCGAGGAACTCGCGCTCGGCGGTGACGATGCGGGCGTTGCTGAGAATCTGTTCAGACGACATAGACGTACTCCGGTTGCGCCGCCGCGGCGCTCATGTCGAGGTAACGGTCGGCCACCGCCTCGCGGGCGATGCGGTCGTGGAAGATGCCGATCAGCGCGCTGCCGGCCGCCTTGGCTTCCAGAATCAACTCCAGCACCACCTGGCGGTTGGCCTCGTCCAGCGAGGCGGTGGGTTCGTCGAGCAGCAGCACCGGCCACTCGACCATGAAGCCGCGGGCGATATTGACGCGCTGCTGCTCGCCCCCGGAGAAGGTGCCCGGTGCCAGTTGCCACAGCGCCTCGGGGATATTCAGCCGACTCAGCAGGGCCTTGGCCCGCGCCTCGGCGTCGCTGCGCGTCCAGCCGCGGGCCAGCGCCGGCTCCATCACCACGTCCAGCGTCGACACGCGCGGAATCACCCGCAGGAACTGGCTGACGTAACCCAGGCTCTGCCGACGCACCGCCAGCACCTGGCGCGACTCGGCGCCGACCAGCTCCACCGGCTCGCCCTGATGGCGGATGCGGATGCTGCCGCCAGCGGCCAGGTAGTTACCGTACAGGGTGCGCAGCAGGGTCGACTTGCCGGCGCCGGACTGGCCATGCAGTACCAGGCACTCACCGCCGCGCACGGCGAAATTCAGGTCACGCAGCACCTGCAGGACGACGCCGTTCTGCTGGTGCAGGGTGAAGGTCTTGCTGAGGCCGCTGACCTCGATCAGGTTGTTCATACCTACCTCTATTACCGTCGTAGCCCTGGTTTCCTCGGAGCTACGGGTGGTCGGTTGTAGGGTGGATGGCGCTTTATCCATCCACCGATGACGACTCGCTGGTGGATGAGAAAAGCGTCATCCACCCTACGCAGCACCAGCTCGCGGTACGCTTATGGCTGCAACACCGACGACACCAAGAGCTGCGAATAGGGATGCTGCGGATCGTCGAGAATCTGATCGGTCAGCCCCGCCTCCACCACACGCGAGCGGCGCATCACCATCAGGCGGTCGGCCAGCAGCCGTGCCACCGCCAGGTCATGGGTGACGATCACCACCGCCAGGTCCAGCTCACGCACCAGGCCGCGCAACAGGTCGAGCAGACGCGCCTGAACGGAAACATCGAGGCCCCCGGTCGGCTCGTCCATAAACACCAGGCGCGGCGCGGAGACCAGGTTGCGGGCGATCTGCAGGCGCTGCTGCATGCCGCCGGAGAAGGTGCGCGGCAGGTCGTCGATACGCGCCGGGTCGATCTCCACCTGGCTCAGCCAGTCGAGCCCGGCGGCGCGCAGTTCGCCGTAGTGGCGCACGCCCTGGGCCATCAGCCGCTCACCAATGTTGGCGCCGGCCGACACAGCCATGCGCAGGCCGTCACGCGGGTTCTGCTCGACGAAGCCCCACTCGGTGCGCAGCAGCGTGCGCCGCTCGGCCTCGCTGGCGCTGTACAGGTCGAGCCACTGGCCATCGCGGCCGCGATAACTCACGCTGCCGCGATCCGGCGGGCAGCGCCCGGAGAGCAAGCTGAGCAAGGTGGACTTGCCCGAGCCGGACTCGCCGACTATGCCCAGCACCTCGCCGGGATAGAGGTCGAAGCTCACCCCCTGGCAGCCCTTGTCCGGGCCGTACAGGCGGGTCAGGTCGCGCGCCGAGAACAGCGGCTCGGCCGCTGCCACGGCAGGTTGCAGAGGTTCGGCGGCGCTCATTGCAGGTTCTCCTCGGTGCGCTGGCGGCAGTAGTCGGTGTCGGAGCAGACGTAGCGCTTGCTGCCGGCGTCGTCGACGATCAGCTCGTCGAGGAAGGACTCGCTGCTGCCACAGAAGGCGCAGCAATAGTCCCAGCGCTGCACGGCGAAGGGGTGATCTTCGAAGTCCAGGCTGACCACCCGAGTAAAGGGCGGCACCGCATACAGGCGCTTCTCGCGACCGGCGCCGAACAGCATCAGCGCCGGGCTCATGTCCAGCTTGGGGTTGTCGAATTTGGGAATCGGCGAGGGGTCCATCACGTAGCGCTCGTCCACCGTCACCGGGTAGGCGTAGGCAGTGGCGATATGGCCGAAGGTGGCGATGTCCTCGTACAGCTTCACGTGCATCACGCCGTAGTCCTCCAGCGCATGCATGGTCCGCGTCTCCTGCTCGCTCGGTTCGATAAAACGCAGCGGCTCGGGAATCGGCACCTGATAGACCATGATCTGCCCGGCCGACAGCGGGGTTTCCGGGATGCGGTGGCGGGTCTGGATCACGCTGGCCTCCAGCGTGCGCTCGGTGGTGGCGACGCCAGCGGTGCGGGCGAAGAAGCGGCGGATCGACACCGCATTGGTGGTGTCGTCAGCGCCCTGGTCAATCACCTTGAGCACGTCGTCCGCGCCGAGAATGGCCGCAGTCAGCTGCATGCCGCCGGTGCCCCAGCCGTAGGGCAGCGGCATCTCGCGGCCACCGAAAGGCACCTGGTAGCCGGGGATCGCCACGGCCTTGAGCAGGCCACGGCGAATCATGCGTTTGGTCTGCTCGTCGAGGTAGGCGAAGTTGTAGGCCGACGCCTCGCGGGCGCCGCTTGCAGTGGAAAGGTTCATCAGCGGTTCTCCTCTGCCGGCGCCTGGCGGCGCAGCTTGCGGATCAGTTCCAGTTCGGCCTGGAAGTCGACGTAGTGCGGCAATTTGAGGTGCGAGACGAAGCCGGCGGCCTCGACGTTGTCGCAGTGCATCAGCACGAACTCCTCCTCCTGCACCGGGCCCTGCACCTCTTCGTCGTACTCGCCGGCACGCAGGGCGCGGTCGACCAGGGCCATGCCCATAGCCTTGCGCTCGGCGTAACCGAAGGCCAGGCCGTAGCCGCGGGTGAACTGCGCCTGCTCGGCGCTTTCACCGACGAACTGGTTGACCATCTCGCACTCGGTGATTTCGATGTCGCCCAGCGGCACGGCGAAACCCAGTTCGGCGGGCGTCATCCATACCTCGACGGCGCCGATGCGGATCTCCCCGGCGAAGGGGTGGTTGCGCCCGTAGCCACGCTGGGTGGAATACCCCAGCGCCAGGAGGAAGCCCTCGTCGCCACGGGCCAATGCCTGCAGGCGCTCGGCGCGGCTGGCGGGAAAGGCCAGCGGCTCGCGGGTGATGTCGGGTACCGGCGCGCCGTCATCCACCTCGCGGGCCATCAGGCCCTCCTCGGCGAGAAAATCCAGCACCCGCGGACAGGGCTTGGACTCATCGGTAACGGCTGCTTCCGGCGCCGGATACTCGCCCTCGGCCAGCAGGGCGAAGTCCAGCAGGCGGTGGGTGTAGTCGAAGGTCGGGCCGAGCAACTGGCCGCCGGGCAGGTCCTTGAAGGTGGCGGAGATGCGTCGTTCCAGCTGCATCCGCGTGCTGTCCAGCGGCTCGCTGGCACCGAAACGCGGCAGCGTGGTGCGGTAGGCGCGCAGCAGGAAGATAGCTTCCATCAGGTCGCCGGCCGCCTGCTTGATGGCCAGCGCGGCCAGTTCCTCGTCGTACAGCGAGCCCTCGCTCATCACCCGGGCCACGGCCAGCGGCAGTTGCTGACGCACCTGCTGCACGCCCAGTTCGGCGACGGCGGTATCACCGCGGCGACGGTTGGCCAGCAGTTGATGGGCATTGTCGATGGCGCGTTCGCCACCCTTGACGGCGACATACATCAGGCAGCCTCCTCGGTTTCGATCAGCACGCGGGTGCTGCGCGGCAGGCCGATCACCTCGCCGCCCGCGGCGAAGAAGCAGTCCAGGCCACGGGGAAAGGCGCTGCGCGCCTGGCGCTGCTGCCAGAACGAGGCCGGCAGCGGCAGGTTGACGCTGCGCACGTCCTTGATGCCGGGGCCGCGCCAGCGCAGGGCCGGGCCGGCGTGCAGCTCGCCCAGCTGGATCAGCAGGGTGCAGGACTGATCCGGGTAGCGCTCGCTGCCGTTGTCGAAGTCCGCCAGGTCGCCCAGCTCGCGCTCATCGAGCAGGGCGAACAGCGCCACCTCGCGCTCGGCGACTATCGGGCAGCCACAGTGGAACGCCAGGTTGGCGCGGATCAGCGGCGTATCGAAGCGCGGCGCCAGCCACAGCGGCGTGTCGCTGTCGAGAAAGGCCAGGCACAGGCCATAGGTGGCCGGGGCCAGGTCACCCAGGGCGTGGGCGCGATCCATGGCGCGCGGCAGACCCGGTTCGGCCAGGGCGCCGAGGGCGGCGCGGAAGCTGAGCTGGGCGTCCAGCACCGGGTCGTCGAAAGCCGGTTGCAGCCAGTGCGAGCTGTGCGGCGCGTTCATCAATCCTCTCCTCTGACCAGGGTGAAAAACTCCACCTGGGTGGTGGCAGTCTGTGCGGCCCGCGCCAGGCGCTGTTCGCGCTGCTGGCGGGCCAGGGGTTCGATCAGGTCGCTGAGCCAGCGCGCCTGGTCGCTGCCCTGCAGGTGGGCGTCGGCCAGCGCCGCCAGCTCGGCGCGGCGCTTGTCGCGGCCGGCCAGGTAGCTGTAGCCGGTGCGGCCGTCGGCCAGGCGCACCACGCAGCGGGTGACGGTCATCTCGCCGAGGTTGAAGGCGTTGCCGGTGCCGCCCATGCGCCCGCGCACCAGGGTCATGCCCACCTCGGGGGCGCGGATCAGCTGGTAGGCGCTGTCCTTGAGCGCCGCCTCGTGGGCATCGAGGGCGTCGCCGGCGCGGGCCAGCACGCCCATCCAGCGCTGGCGTACGGCGATGTTCGAATCATGTTCGTTCATGCGGGTCTCCATCAGGTCGCTACCTGGTACTGGAAGCGGTCGGCGCGGCTGCTGGACTGCGCCAGCTCCACCGCCCGGCCAGCCGGATCGCGGGACAGGGTGAGTACGCTGAGCAGCGGCGCATGGCGTGGCATCAGCAGGTGCGCAGCCTCCTCGCGGCTGGGCAGGCGTGCGCCGATCAGGCTGAAGGTGCGCGCCAGCGGCAGGTCGCGCTGGCCCAGGTACTGGCGCAGCGAGCCGCCCTGGTAGTCGGCCAGCAGCGGCGCCAGGCTGGCGCAGAAGCGGTGGCGGATCAGGCTCATCGGCTGCCCGTCGAGCAGGCGCAGGGTGGCCAGCTCGAGCAGTTCGCTGCCGTCGGCCAGCTGCAGGTGGCGACACTCCTCGCCAGAGCCGGGGCGGCGGATACGCTCGATCAGCCGGGCCTCGACGCGGTGGCCGAGCGCCGACAGCGACTGGCTGTAGGCACTGCCCGCCTCCACCGGGTAGATCAGCGGTTTGGCCAGCACCTGGGTGCCCTTGCCCTGGCGGCGCAGCAGGCGGCCTTCGAGCACCAGCTCGTCCACCGCGCGGCGCAGGGTGTGGCGGTTGACGGCAAAGCGCGCGGCCAGTTGCAGCTCGCCCGGCAGGTAGTCGCCCGGGCTCATGCGCTGCAGCTCCTCGCGCAGCACGGCGGCTAGCTCGCGGTACAGCGGTTCGATTCGTCTAGACAAGTGCATGGCTTAAAAAAGGCGCTCGCAGGCGCCCATCTCCTTTAGATGAAGAGTTTGCGCAGGCGCTGGGAGAGGATGTCGATGGCGCTCACCACCAGAATGATCACGATCAGCAGGGCGCAGGTCTGGGCGAACTGGAAGCCGCGAATGGCCTCCCAGAGGATCACCCCGATGCCGCCGGCGCCGACCATGCCGACCACCGTGGCCGAGCGCACGTTGGACTCGAAGCGGTACAGCGAGTAGGAAATCCACAGCGGCAGCACCTGCGGGATGACGCCGAAGATCACCTCCTGCAGGGCACTGGCGCCGGTGGCGCGCACCCCTTCCACCGGGCCCGGGTCGATGGCTTCGACCGCCTCGGCGAACAGCTTGGCCAGCACCCCGGTGGTGCTGATGAACAGCGCCAGCACACCGGCGAACGGGCCGAGGCCGACCGCGACGACGAAGAGCATGGCGAAAACCATTTCGTTGATCGAACGGCAGGCGTCCATCACCCGCCGCACCGGCTGATAGATCCACCAGGGCACGATGTTCTCGGAGCAGAGAATGCCCAGCGGAATGGCGCAGACGATGGCCAGCACCGTGCCCCACAGGGCGATCTGCACGGTGACGACCATCTCCTTGACGTAGTGCCACCAGTTGCTGAAGTCCGGCGGGAAGAAGTCGGCGGCGAAGGTGGCCATGTTGCCCGAGTCGCGCACCAGCGCCAGGGGGTTCATCTCGGCGCCCTGCCAGGACCAGGCCAGCACGGCGAAGAACAGGCCCCAGCCGATCAACTGCAACCAGGAGCGCTTGGCGTCGGCGGCTGGCGGTGTGGCGGTAGTCAGAGTGGTCATGAAGGCGGTATCTCGAAAAAACGACTTGCGATCAGCCCCTCGGCAGGTGCCGAGGGGCTGTCGGATTCAACCGGCGCTGGCGCCGTTTTGCTTGTCGCGCTCGGCCATGCGCTGTTCCAGCTTGGCCAGCTCGGCGTCGATGTCCTTGAGCTGCGCCTGCTTGTCGGCGTCCTTGAGCGTGGCGTTGGCGGCCACTTCGCTGCGCTTCTTGAACAGCTCGAGCTGACGGATCGGCAGCAGCTGGTCGTCGTCGGAGACCTTGAACTGGCCCCACTGCAGGCCCTCGAGGACCTTCTTCTCGTCCGGCTTGGCGCCGTAGGTCATGAAGAACTCGCGCAGCTTGGCCTTGCTCGCGTCGGCCAGGTTCTTGCGCCAGACCATCGGGTCGGAGGGGATCAGCGGCGAGGTCCAGATCACCTTGAGCTGCGCGGCCTTGTCCGGCGCGGTCACTTCCAGGCGCTCCATGCCCTCGCTGTTGAAGGTGCCGACGTCGACCTGCTTGTTGGCCACCGACAGCGCGTTGACCTCATGGCTGCCGTTGAGCGCGCGCTTGAAGATCTTGCTCGGGTCGGCCTTGTTCTGGGCGAACACGTAGTAGCCGGGCACCAGGTAGCCGGAGGTGGAGTTGGGGTCGCCGTTGGCGAAGGTCAGGCTGGCGGCGTTCTTCAGCATGTCATCGATCGACTCGAGCGGGCTGTCCTTGTGCGCCACCATCAGGCTGTAGTAACCCTGCGCGCCGTTGGCCGCGACGGTCTGGGCGAACACCTCGCCGCCGGCGCGATCCACCGCTTCCATCGCCGCCTTGTTGCCGTACCAGGCCACGTCGACCTTGTCGAAGCGCATGCCCTGGATGATCCCGGCGTAGTCCGGGGCGAAGAAGGCGTTGACCTTGAAGCCGGTCTGCTTGCTCATGTCGGCGAGAAAGGGATCCCACATGGCCTTGAGGTTCTGCGAGGACTCGGTGGAGATGATGCCGAAATTGAGCTCCTCGGCGGCCTGGGCCGTGCCCAGCAGGGAACCGGTGACGAGCGCAGAGGCAGCCAGCACCTGGCCGATGCGTTTGAACATGGAGCACACTCCTGTTGCAAGTTGGCGTTGTTGGATCGAATGGGGGCAGCGAGGTCAGGCCTTGGCCAGCACCAGCGGGCGCTCGACGGCGCGCGGGCGCTGCCCTTGCGGCAGCAGCAGGCTGACGTCGAGGTCGCCGCCGTAGAGGTCGTTGAGAAAATCGGGGTTGAAGCTGTCGGTGGGGCCGTCGAAATGGATGCGCCCGCCTTTCAGCGCCACCGCACGCCGGCAATAGCGCACCGCGTAGTCGACCTGATGCAGGGTCACCACCACGGTCTTGCCGTCGCGGCGATTGATGTCGGCGAGAATCTCCATCACCTTGCGTGCCGACTCGGGGTCGAGCGAGGCGATCGGCTCGTCGGCCAGGATCACCTCGGCCTGCTGGCACAGGGCACGGGCGATGGCCACGCGCTGCTGCTGGCCGCCTGATAGCGTAGAGGCTCGCTGCGCGGCAAGATCGGCCAGCCCGACGCGCTCAAGGGCGTCCATGGCGCGCTGCTTCTCCTCGGCGCTGAACAGACTGAGGCTGCCGCGCCAGCGCGGCATGCGCCCCAGACCGCCGAGCAGCACGTTCTGCAATACGCTGAGGCGACCGACCAGGTTGAACTGCTGGAAGATGTAACCGATATCGGCGCGCAGGCGGCGCACCTCGCCGTTCAGACGGCCTGCGGCCTGCACCTGACGGCCAAGCACCTCGATGCTGCCACCGCCGGTGCGGTCGCAGCAGGCCAGGCCGGCCAGATGCCGCAGCAACGTCGACTTGCCCGAGCCGGAGGCGCCGATCAGCGCCACCATCTCGCCCGGCTGCACCGACAGCGCCAGGTCGAACAGCGCCTGTTTCTGACCGAAGGTCTTGTTCAGGCTATCGACTCGAATCACTGCGCTCATGGGCTGGCCCTCTACTATCATTGACGATAAGAAGGCAGCGCCTGGCCGCCATCTGGTGTAGACCAAGGTAGGCGCAAGCTGTGTCAGAGCCGTGAACCGGGGATGACGATTGAGTGACCAGGGCTTGAATTTTTTATGCCCGAGCACAGCCCGAGCACGACTTCTGCCGAATACTGCGCATTTCTGACAGTCGGTGCTGGCATATCGCCTTTACCTGGCCCAGAATTCGACACGTAATTGGCGTCAAGGAACTGTTCAGATGACCCTTAGGTCATAACGACGCATAACGCGATACTGGTTGAACGGCTAGTGCTAAAGATGGTCAAACCGGTGACAATCTTGAAACTGACTACCAGTCTCGCTCTCCTGAACTAACCGGTTTAATGTATGCGCCCTATGAAACAGGCTACCTATTCCAGCCGTACGGCTGACAAATTCGTCGTTCGCTTGCCCGATGGCATGCGTGAGCGTATCGCTGACGTAGCACGCAACCATCACCGCAGCATGAACTCGGAAATCATCGCCCGCCTGGAGCAGAGCATGCTGCAGGAAGGCGCCCTGGGCGACGAGCTCAACCTGCGTCTCGACAGCCCCGAGCTGAGCCTGCACGAGCGCGAACTGCTGCAGCGTTTCCGTCAGCTGTCGCGCCGCCAGCAGAACGCCCTGGTCGCCCTGATCGCCCACGACGTGGAAATGGCCGCCGAAGAAGCCTGAGGCAAGCCCCCCACAAAAAAACCGGCCTTGAGCCGGTTTTTTTGTGGGGGTATTAAAGGCGCGGAGCGAACTCCGCGCCTTCTTCAGCCGACGAAGCTGAGCAATACCCCCGCCGCCACTGCCGAGCCGATCACCCCGGCCACGTTCGGGCCCATGGCGTGCATCAGCAGGAAGTTCTGCGGATTGGCTTCCAGCCCCACCTTGTTCGACACCCTGGCAGCCATAGGCACCGCCGAGACGCCGGCCGAGCCGATCAGCGGGTTGACCTTGTGGGTGCTGAACACATTCATCAGCTTGGCCATCAGCACGCCGGCGGCGGTGCCGGCGCAGAAGGCGACCATGCCCAGCAGCAGGATGCCCAGGGTCTTGAGCTGCAGGAAGGCCTCGGCCGACAGCTTGGAGCCCACGGTCAGACCGAGGAAGATGGTGACGATGTTGATCAGCGCGTTGCGCGAGGTATCGGCCAGGCGCTCGACCACGCCACATTCGCGCAGCAGGTTGCCGAGGGCGAACATGCCGATCAGCGGCGCGGCGTCCGGCAGCAGCATGCCGATCAGCAGGCACAGCACGATGGGGAAGATGATCTTCTCGGTCTGCCCCACCGGACGCAGCTGCTGCATGACGATGGCGCGCTCCTCCTTGGTGGTCAGCGCGCGCATGATCGGCGGCTGCAGCAGCGGCACCAGGGCCATATAGGCATAGGCCGCCACGGCGATGGGGCCGAGCAAGTGCGGCGCCAGCTTGGAGGTGACGAAGATCGAGGTCGGCCCGTCCGCCCCGCCGATGATGGCGATGGATGCCGCCTCCTTGAGGCTGAACTCCATCCCCGGAATGCCGATGGCGGTGATCGCCAGGGCGCCGAGCAGGGTGCCGAAGATGCCGAACTGCGCGGCGGCGCCGAGCAGCAGGGTCTTGGGGTTGGCCAGCATCGGTCCGAAGTCGGTCATGGCGCCGACGCCGAGGAAGATCAGCAGCGGGAAGATGCTGGTAGGCAGACCCACCTCATAGATCAGATGGAGGAAACCGGCGCCCTCGGCCATATTGGCCACCGGGATATTCGACAGCAAGCCGCCGAAACCGATGGGCACCAGCAACAGGGGCTCGAAGCCCTTCTTGATCGCCAGATAGATCAGCAGCATGCACACCGCGATCATGAACGCCTGACCGGGCTCCAGGTGGTACAGGCCGGTGCTCTGCCAGAGCTTGAGCAGCTTTTCCATGGTGCGCCCCTCAGCCGATGGTCAGCAGGCTGTCGCCCACCGCCACCGCATCGCCGACCTTGACGTTGACCGCTCCGATGCTGCCGGCCTTGAAGGCGCGAATCTCGGTTTCCATCTTCATCGCCTCGAGGATGATCACCAACTGGCCCTCCTCCACGGTCTGGCCGGGTTGCACCAGCACCTTGAAGATATTGCCGGCCAGCGGTGCCGCCTGCGGCTCGCCACCCCCCACGGCAACGGGCGCGGCAGGTGCAGGCGCGGCACTGCCAGCGAGCGGCTTGATGCCCTCGATATCGCCGCCCTCGCCCACCTGCACGACGAACGACTTACCATTGACTTCGACGGTGTAGACCTCGGGCTTGCCGGCCTCGCGGGCAGGGGTTTCCTTGCCGGTCGGCGCCGGCTCGAAGGCCGCCGGGTTGCCGCGGTTCTCCAGGAACTTCAGGCCGATCTGCGGGAACAGCGCGTAGGTCAGCACGTCGTCGATCTCGTCGGCGGCCAGCTTGATGCCCTTCTCCTGGGCGATGCCCTTGAGTTCGGCGGTCAGCTTGTCCATTTCGGCGTCCAGCAGGTCGGCCGGGCGGCAAGTGATCGCCTCGGCGCCATCGAGCACGCGCGCCTGCAGCTCGGCGTTGAACGGCGCGGGCGCGGCGCCGTACTCGCCCTTGAGCACGCCGGCGGTTTCCTTGGTAATGGACTTGTAGCGCTCGCCGGTGAGCACGTTGATCACCGCCTGGGTGCCGACGATCTGCGAAGTGGGCGTCACCAGCGGGATGAAACCAAGGTCTTCGCGCACGCGGGGGATCTCGGCCAGCACCTGGTCGAATTTATCCTGGGCGCCCTGCTCCTTGAGCTGGCTTTCCATGTTGGTGAGCATGCCACCCGGCACCTGGGCGACCAGGATGCGCGAGTCGACGCCCTTGAGGTTGCCCTCGAACTTCGCGTACTTCTTCCGTACTTCGCGGAAGTACGCAGCGATTTCCTCCAGCAGCTCCAGATTCAGCCCGGTGTCGCGCTCGGTGCCCTGGAACATGGCCACCACCGATTCGGTCGGCGAATGGCCGTAGGTCATCGACAGCGAGGAAATCGCGGTGTCGACGTTATCGATACCGGCCTCCACCGCCTTGAGGATGGCCACCGAAGACAGCCCCGCGGTGGCGTGGCACTGCATATGGATCGGGATGGCCAGGCTGGCCTTGAGTCGCGACACCAGCTCGAAGGCGGTGTAGGGCGTGAGGATGCCAGCCATGTCCTTGATGGCGATGGAGTCGGCGCCCATGTCCTCGATCTGCTTGGCCAGATCGACCCACATCTGCAGGGTGTGCACTGGGCTGGTGGTGTAGGAGATGGTGCCCTGGGCATGCTTGCCCTGGCGCTTGACCGCCTGCAGGGCGGTCTGCAGGTTGCGCGGATCGTTCATCGCGTCGAACACGCGAAACACGTCGACGCCGTTGACGGCGGCGCGTTCGACGAATTTTTCCACCACGTCGTCGGCGTAGTGGCGGTAGCCCAGCAGGTTCTGGCCGCGCAGGAGCATCTGCTGGCGGGTATTGGGCATCGCCTGCTTCAGCGCGCGGATGCGCTCCCAGGGATCTTCGCCCAGGTAGCGGATGCAGGCATCGAAGGTCGCACCGCCCCAGGACTCCACCGACCAGAAGCCGACCTGATCGAGCTTGGGCGCGATCGGCAGCATGTCCTCCAGGCGCACGCGGGTGGCCAGGATGGATTGGTGGGCGTCGCGCAGCACCACATCGGTGATCCCGAGTGCTTGTTTAACGGCAGTCATACAGGTGCTCCCTCTAGAACCTGATCAACCGCGGCGGGCGCGGTGCTGATGAATGGCGGATTGAATGGCGGCCAGCAATTCGGCATCCGGCTCCTGGCTGGCCGGTTTGCCGCTAGGTGCTGCGGAAGAGGCGACGGGGGCAGGTGTGTGCGGGGCGAAGACTTCGATCAGACGCGACATCACGCGGATCGCCAGCACCAGCAGTACCAGAAAGACAAACACGAAACCCATGCCGAACAGCATGAGCTCGACACCCTCGAGCAGGAGTTCACTGGGGGTCATCTTGGCTCCTTTTGCCAGCAGCTCGCGGGCTGCATTCATTATTGATTAGGAGCGCCCGGGATCGGCCCCGGGCAAGGCTGGCGAACCTTAGCCTGAAACGAGCGTTTCAAGCAAACCTCAAACGGACCAGGCGGGCATTTTATGTAGTAGGCAACGCACTGCCACTACCAAAGACGAGGGCGCTCGCGCGAGGCCCGCTAGGAAACCACGCCCGACCGGGAGACGACGGCGGGCGCCAGCGTCAGCAGCGCCTTGAAATGGCGACATTCAGCGCCCGGGGTACGCCCGAACAGGCGCTTGAACTCGCGACTGAACTGCGAAGGACTTTCGTAACCGACCCGCTGCGCCGCGTCGGCCGCGCTCATGCCGCTGCGAATCATCAACAGGCGCGCCTGGTGCAGGCGGATGGCCTTGAGATACTGCAACGGTGAGCGACTGGTCACGGCCTTGAAGTGCACATGGAAGGCCGGCACGCTCATATTGGCCATCGCGGCCAGGGTCGCGACGTCGAGCGCCTGGGGATAATCGCTGTGGATGCGCCGCAGCACCCTGGCGATGCGGCCGAAATGGCTGCCCTGCGCCAGGGTCGCGCGCAGGCCGCCGCCCTGCTCGCCCTGCAACACGCGGAAGACGATCTCGCGCAGAATCGACGGCCCCAGCAAACGCGCCTCGTCCGGCTCGGCCAACGCCTCCAGCAGGCGCAACGTCGCCTCGCTCAACCTGGCATCCAGCGGGCTCGAACAGAGGGTGGCGGGCGCCGGGGGCGACGCCTCGTCCAGGCCGATGGCCAGCTCCGCGACCAGTAACGGGTCGATGCGCAACGCCAGCCCCAGCAACGGCTCGGCCGCGCTGGCCTCGGTCTCGATGGAAAACGGCAGAGGCAGCGCCAGCACCAGGTAGTGCTGGGCGTCGTAGACATACAGCCTACCGTCGTGCAACCCGCGCTTGCGCCCCTGGATGACGATGACGATGCTCGGTTCGTACAGCGCCGGCGTGCTGGGCAGCGGGCGATTGGCGCGCATGAAGGTCACGCCGTCGAGTAACGACTCGGTGTAGCCCTCTTCGGGGGCCAGGCGCAGCATCAGTTCCACCATGCGTTGGCGCCTGTCGGATATCGCGATCATGGCTCTGGAGACTCGGCAGTTTCCGCGGGCCGACATTCTATGGCCCTTGCAATAGAAACAGGCAAGATCGAAAGAGTAACCGGACTTAGCAGCCCGCCTCGCCCCGCCTAGCATGAGGCCTGCGCCCTGCACGCCGCAGGCGCTAGCCGCCAATAGGAGAATCGATCCATGAACCCGTTAGGACACCTCGGCGCCCTGCTGCTCGGCGTACTGCTGAGCCTGCCGAGCTGGGCCGCCGGCGCCACGCAGGACAATCGCGCCCTGATCCAGCAGGCCTTCGACGACTGGCGCAACGGCCAGGGCAGCGTCTTCGACCTGCTCGCCGAAGACGCCGTGTGGATAGTCGCCGGAAACAGCCCGGTATCAGGTACCTACCCCACACGTCAGGCGTTTCTCGAAGAGGCGGTCAAACCCATCACCGCCAAACTGGCGACGCCGATTACCCCCACGGTTCGCCAGCTGGTAGCGCAGGGGCCCTATGTGGTCGCGATCTGGGATGGCCAGGCGACCGCCCATGATGGCAGCCGCTATGAGAACAGCTACGCCTGGCATATGCAGCTCGAGGACGGCCGCATCACTCACGTCACGGCCTTCCTCGATACCTGGCGGCTAGTGCAGCTGATGGAGCAACCTACAGGAGGAAGATCGACGCCAGCCCCAGGAAAATGAAGAACCCGCCGCTGTCGGTCATCGCCGTGATCATCACGCTGGCACCCATGGCCGGGTCGCGCCCCAGGCGTGCCAGGGTCATGGGAATCAGCACGCCCATCAGCGCCGCCAGCAGCAGGTTGAGGGTCATCGCCGCGGTCATCACCACACCCAGCGACCAGCTGTCGTAGAGCAGATAGGCCACCACGCCGATCACCCCGCCCCAGAGCAGGCCGTTGATCAGGGAAACGCCCAGCTCCTTGCGCAGCAGGCGCGAGGTATTGCCGGTGCCGACCTGGTCCAGCGCCATGGCGCGGACGATCATGGTGATGGTCTGGTTGCCGGAGTTGCCGCCGATGCCAGCGACTATGGGCATCAGCGCGGCCAGAGCCACCAGTTTCTCGATCGAGCCCTCGAACAGGCCGATCACCCGCGAGGCGAGAAAGGCGGTGACCAGGTTGATCGCCAGCCAGGCCCAGCGGTTGCGCACCGACTTCCACACCGAGGCGAAGATGTCCTCCTCCTCGCGCAGACCGGCCATGTTGAGGACTTCGCTTTCGCTCTCCTCACGGATCAGGTCGACCATCTCGTCGATGGTCAGACGACCGATCAGCTTGCCGTTCTTGTCCACCACCGGGGCGGAAATCAGGTCGTAGCGCTCGAAGGCCTGAGCGGCGTCGTAGGCGTCCTCGTCCGGGTGGAAAGTCACCGGGTCGTCGGCCATCACCTCGCCGACCTGCTTGTCCGGGTCGTTAACCAGCAGGCGCTTGATCGGCAGCACACCCTTGAGCACGCCGTCGTAATCGACCACGAACAGCTTGTCGGTGTGGCCCGGCAGCTCCTTGAGGCGACGCAGGTAACGCAGCACCACCTCCAGGCTGACGTCTTCGCGGATGGTGACCATCTCGAAGTCCATCAGCGCGCCGACCTGGTCCTCCTCGTAGGACAGTGCCGAACGCACGCGCTCGCGCTGCTGCGCATCGAGCGACTCCATCAGTTCGTGGACTACGTCGCGCGGCAACTCCGGCGCCAGGTCGGCCAGTTCGTCGGCGTCCATGTCCTTGGCCGCGGCGAGGATCTCGTGATCGTCCATGTCGGCGATCAGGGTCTCACGCACCGCGTCGGACACCTCAAGCAGGATGTCGCCGTCGCGCTCGGCCTTGACCAGTTGCCAGACGGTCAGACGGTCGTCGAGCGGCAGGGCTTCGAGGATGTGGGCGATATCCGCGGGGTGCAGGTCGTCGAGCTTGCGCTGCAGCTCGGCGAGGTTCTGCCGGTGCACCAGGTTCTCGACCAGGTCGTGATGCTGGCCTTCCTGACGATGGGTCAGGTCTTCCACCAGCTTGTGCCTATGCAGCAGTTCGACCACCTGGGCCAGGCGATCCTGCAGGCTCTCTTGCGGCTTCTTGGCTTCTACTTCAGTCATAGCGCGCTCCACCCCCAGTTGGCGGGCACGCCAAAGGGGATCAATCAGGTTTTACGCGATCGTCAAATCGGGTCTGGTAACTACTGGGTAAGTCCATGGTGGTATTCCACAAGCCCCGGCGGGGCTGACGCGGCAAATGATAACACCGCAATACGGCTTTGCACGCGAGAAAAGCCAGGCAAGAACAATTGCTTGCATCACAAACTTCAATCCGCGCTGAAATCCTGTTGCTGCGACGCCGGCGACGTTCGGCAGGACACCCTGGCACGCTCGGAACAACGGGCTAAGCTGACCCAGGCACCCGTCAAGGAGGACGCCCCATGCAAGGATTGTTGCGCGCCGCATTCTGCGCCGCCCTGCTCTACCCCATCCAGGCCAGCCTGGCCGCCACCGTGTTTCGCTGTGAAGACGCCAACGGCCATATCACCTTCACCCGCCACGGCTGCCCGACAGAGCAGCAGCAGCGAACCCAGAACGCCCGCAACCAGACGCCGAGCAGCGGCAAGGCCGTACCACTGGCCAAACCCGAACGCAGCACGCGAACAAAGGGGGCCAGTGAACTGGTGGTGGTCGGTCAACAGGACGACGGCTGCGGCAACCGGATTACCGGCAGCGCGCGGCGGGCCGCGATCGTCAAGCAGGAGATTCGCAGCGGCATGACTCGCAGCGACGTGGAAAGCAGCCTGGGCAAGCCACAGAAGATCAGCCGGCAGAACGGCCTGCAGCGCTACCACTACCGCGACAACAGCGGCAACACGCGCCAGGTGAGCTTCGACGAAGCGGGCTGCGTGAAGGGGAAATAAAAAAGGGCCTGCATCGCTGCAGGCCCTTCGGGTATGGCGGACTCAGGAGGATTCGAACCTCCGACCGCTCGGTTCGTAGCCGAGTACTCTATCCAGCTGAGCTATGAGTCCGTTTAGCGCTTTTAGACCAGATCGCTGCTGGTTGAAGCAAAATGGCTTGCACTGCTGCAAGCCATCCAAGATGGCGGACTCAGGAGGATTCGAACCTCCGACCGCTCGGTTCGTAGCCGAGTACTCTATCCAGCTGAGCTATGAGTCCGTTTAGCGCTTTTAGACCAGATCGCTGCTGGTTGAAGCAAAATGGCTTGCACTGCTGCAAGCCATCCAAGATGGCGGACTCAGGAGGATTCGAACCTCCGACCGCTCGGTTCGTAGCCGAGTACTCTATCCAGCTGAGCTATGAGTCCGTGTCGCTGTTGCCGACCAGGCGTGCTGCCTGCCTGATTGACTAAATATGGCGGAGAAGGGGGGATTCGAACCCCCGACACCCTTTTGAGGTGTACTCCCTTAGCAGGGGAGCGCCTTCGGCCACTCGGCCACCTCTCCGCAACACGGGGCGCATGATAAACATGTTTTCCCCGTTTGCAAACAAAAATTTGTAGAAAAATTAGTGGCTTGGTTCGTCACCCTTCTCTTTCTGGATGCGCTGGTAGATTTCTTCACGGTGCACGGCAACCTCTTTGGGCGCGTTGACGCCAATGCGCACCTGATTACCTTTCACACCCAACACGGTGACAGTCACATCGTCACCGACCATCAGGGTCTCTCCGACCCGGCGAGTCAGAATCAGCATTCCTTTCTCCTCACGGATTTCATTTTCAGGACAACAGTCTGCAAAAAAGAAAATGGTGGCAGCCCCCAACGAACTCAAGCCCGGGAACCTTCACCCAAGTATTGACCAGAGCGCGCAGAAAGAAAGTTCCGACGCACCAGTCAAAAAGACGAAAGGCGCGGAACCAGCCGCGCCTTTCGGATCATGCGTTACTCGCCCTGTCGTGCCGGGGCGTCGAGCTCGAAGGCAGTGTGCAGTGCGCGCACGGCCAGTTCCAGATATTTCTCCTCGATCACCACGGAGACCTTGATTTCCGAGGTGGAGATCATCTGGATATTGATGCTTTCCTTGGCCAGCGCCTCGAACATGCGGCTGGCGACGCCGGCGTGGGAACGCATGCCGACGCCGACGATGGAGACCTTGGCGATGTTGGTGTCGCCGACCACTTCGCGGGCACCCAGCTCGTCGGCGGTTTTCTGCAGCACGGTCAGGGCGTTGTTGTAGTCGTTGCGGTGCACGGTGAAGGTGAAATCGGTGGTGTTATCGTGCGAGACGTTCTGCACGATCATGTCCACTTCGATATTGGCGGCGCTGACCGGGCCGAGAATCTTGAAGGCGATGCCAGGGATATCCGGCACCCCACGGATGGTCAGCTTGGCTTCGTCGCGGTTGAAGGCGATGCCGGAAATGATCGGCTGTTCCATGGATTCCTCTTCATCAAGGGTAATGAGGGTGCCCGGGCCCTCCTGGAAGCTGTGCAGGACGCGCAGCGGGACGTTGTACTTGCCGGCGAACTCCACCGAACGGATCTGCAGCACCTTGGAACCGAGGCTGGCCATTTCCAGCATTTCCTCGAAGGTGATCTTCTCCAGGCGCTGGGCCTGCGGCACCACGCGCGGGTCGGTGGTGTAGACGCCATCGACGTCGGTGTAGATCTGGCACTCGTCGGCCTTCAGCGCCGCGGCCAGGGCCACGCCGGTGGTGTCGGAGCCGCCGCGACCGAGGGTAGTGATGCTGCCGTGCTCGTCGACGCCCTGGAAGCCGGCGACGACGACGACGCGGCCGGCCTTGAGGTCGGCGCGAATCTTCTGGTCGTCGATCTGCAGAATGCGCGCCTTGTTGTGCGCGCTGTCGGTGAGGATGCGCACCTGGTTGCCGGTGTAGGACACCGCCGGCACGCCGCGCTTGATCAGCGCCATGGCCAGCAGGGCGATGGTCACCTGCTCGCCAGTGGACACCATCACGTCCAGTTCGCGCGGCACCGGGTCACCGTCGCTGACCTGTTTGGCCAGGTCGATCAGGCGGTTGGTCTCGCCGCTCATGGCGGAGACCACGACGACGATGTCGTCGCCCTTCTCGCGGAACTTCTTCACCTTCTCGGCCACCTGCTGGATACGCTCGACGGTGCCGACTGAGGTGCCTCCAAACTTCTGTACGATCAAAGCCATTTCAAAAAGCCGCCTGATTCCTCGAAGGGCGCCCATTAAACCCGCATCGGGTCACACTGCCAAGGCCCGCCGGACGCACTGCGGGCCCCGCTTTCACACCTGTTACAGGCCCTGCTCGACGAAAGTAGCAGCCAGTGCCAATGCCTCGTCCAGCTTGCCGGCGTCGACGCCGCCGCCCTGGGCCATGTCCGGGCGACCGCCACCCTTGCCGCCCACCGCTGCTGCGGCCTGACGCATCAGGTCGCCGGCCTTGAGCTTGGCGGTCAGGTCCTGGGTCACGCCGGCGACCAGTACCACCTTCTCCTCGAACACGCCGCCAAGCAGGATCACCGCGCTGCCGAGCTTGTTCTTCAGCTGGTCGACCAGCGCCAGCAGCGCCTTGCCGTCCAGCCCGTCGAGCCGCGCGGCCAGGACCTTGGCGCCCTTGACCTCGACGGCTGCGCCGGCCAGGTCGTTGCCGGCGGCGCTGGCGGCCTTGGCCTTGAGCTGCTCCAGTTCCTTCTCCAGCTGGCGGTTGCGCTCGAGCACGCCGGCCAGCTTGTCCAGCAGGTTGTCGCGGCTGCCCTTGACCAGCACCGCGGCTTCCTTGAGCTGCTCCTCGGCCGCGTTCAGGTAACCCAGCGCCGCGGCGCCGGTAACCGCCTCGATGCGGCGCACGCCAGCGGCCACGCCGCCTTCGCTGGTGATCTTGAACAGGCCGATATCGCCGGTACGCGAGACGTGGGTGCCGCCGCACAGCTCGACGGAGAAGTCGCCGCCCATGCTCAGCACGCGCACCTGATCGCCGTACTTCTCACCGAACAGGGCCATGGCGCCCTTGGCCTTGGCGGTGTCGATATCGGTTTCCTCGGTTTCCACCTCGGAGTTCTTGCGGATCTCGGCGTTGACTATGTCTTCCAGCGCCTTGAGCTGCTCGGGCTTGATCGCCTCGAAGTGGCTGAAGTCGAAACGCAGGCGCTGGCTGTCGACCAGCGAGCCCTTCTGCTGCACGTGCTCGCCGAGCACCTGGCGCAGCGCGGCGTGCAGCAGGTGGGTGGCCGAGTGGTTCAGCGCGGTGGCCTGACGCACGCTGGCGTCGACCTCGGCCTTGAGCGAGGCGCCGACGCTGAGGCTGCCCTTGGCGACCACGCCATGGTGCAGGAAGGCGCCGCCGGCCTTGGTGGTGTCGCGCACCTCGAAGCTGACGCCGGCACCCTCCAGGTAGCCGCAGTCGCCGACCTGGCCGCCGGATTCGGCGTAGAACGGGGTCTGATTCAGCACCACCACGCCCTCCTCGCCTTCCTGCAAGCTGTCGACGGCCTGGCCGTCGGCGAACAGGGCAATAATGGTGCCGCTGCCGCGGGTGCCTTCGTAGCCGAGGAAACGGGTGTCGGCGTCGACCTTGACCAGGGCGTTGTAGTCCATGCCGAAGGCGCTGGCGGAACGGGCGCGCTCGCGCTGGGCGGCCATCTCGCGCTCGAAGCCGCTCTCGTCGAGGCTCAGGCCGCGCTCGCGGGCGATGTCGCCGGTCAGGTCGTAGGGGAAGCCATAGGTGTCGTATAGCTTGAACACGGTTTCGCCGGGGATGACCTTGCCCTTGAGGCCGACCAGATCCTGCTCGAGGATCTTCAGGCCCTGCTCCAGGGTCTTGGCGAACTGCTCTTCCTCGGTCTTCAGCACGCGCTCGATATGTGCCTGCTGTTGCTTGAGCTCGGGGAAAGCCTCGCCCATCTCGGCCACCAGGGCGGCGACGATCTGGTAGAAGAAGCTGCCCTTGGCGCCGAGCTTGTTGCCGTGGCGGCAGGCGCGGCGAATGATGCGGCGCAGCACGTAGCCGCGGCCCTCGTTGGACGGGGTGACGCCGTCGGCGATGAGGAAGCCGCAGGAGCGGATATGGTCGGCCACCACCTTGAGCGAGGCCTGGCCGTCGTTGCTGCAGCCGATGGCCTTGGCTGCGGCGGCCAGCAGGTTCTGGAACAGGTCGATCTCGTAGTTCGAGTTAACGTGCTGCAGCACGGCGCTGATGCGCTCCAGGCCCATGCCGGTGTCCACGCTCGGCGCCGGCAGCGGGTGCAGCACGCCGTCGGCAGTGCGGTTGAACTGCATGAACACGTTGTTCCAGATCTCGATGTAGCGGTCGCCGTCCTCTTCCGGGCTGCCGGGCGGGCCGCCCCAGATGTGCTCGCCGTGGTCGAAGAAGATCTCGGTACAGGGGCCGCACGGGCCGGTGTCACCCATGGCCCAGAAGTTGTCGGACGCATAGGGCGCACCCTTGTTGTCGCCGATGCGGATCATTCGCTCGGCAGGGATGCCGACTTCCTGGGTCCAGATGTCGTAGGCCTCGTCGTCGGTGGCGTAGACGGTGACCCAGAGTTTCTCCTTGGGCAGCTTCAGCCACTTGTCGGAGGTGAGGAATTCCCAGGCGTAATGGATGGCATCACGCTTGAAGTAGTCGCCGAAGCTGAAATTGCCCAGCATTTCGAAGAAGGTGTGGTGGCGCGCGGTGTAGCCGACGTTTTCCAGGTCGTTGTGCTTGCCGCCGGCGCGTACGCACTTCTGGCTGGTGGTGGCGCGGGTGTAGGCGCGCTTTTCCAGGCCGAGGAAGCAGTCCTTGAACTGGTTCATCCCCGCGTTGGTGAACAGCAGGGTCGGGTCGTTCGCCGGGATCAGCGAGCTGGAAGCGACACGGGTGTGCCCTTTTTCTTCGAAGAAGCTCAGGAAGGCTTCACGGATTTCTGCGCTTTTCATAGGGGTCTTCCACGGAAACAGGCGGCCACGGCAAAAGCCGGCAAAGGGCCGCATTATATCGGGCCCACCGCGCGCGGCTAGTGCCTTGTTGATCGCTGGCGCCGCTGCGGCGCTGCGCTTGCGACTCAGAACGAGCGAAAAGCGGCGAAAGCCTCGATCACCTGCTCGATTTGCTCAGCGTTGACGTCCAGATGGGTGACCAGGCGCAGGCGCGGCGCAGCGCTCACGGCGATGCCGCGCTCGGCCATAAAGGCCTTTACCGTGCTGGCACGCTCGCCGAGCTGCACATAGACCATGTTGGTCTGCACCGGCTCGACGCTGTAGCCCAGCTCGAGCAAAGCTTCACCCAGGCGCGCGGCGTTGGCGTGATCCGCGGCCAGACGCTCGACCTGGTGCTGCAGCGCATACAGCCCCGCCGCCGCCAGTACGCCGGCCTGGCGCATGCCGCCACCGACCATCTTGCGCAGGCGCCGCGCCTTGCCGATCAACGCCGCGCTGCCGCACAGCACCGAACCGACCGGCGCGCCGAGGCCCTTGGACAGGCACACCGAGACCGAATCGAAATGCTGGGTGATCTCCCGCGCCGGCATGCCGAGCTTGACCGCGGCGTTGTACAGCCGCGCACCGTCCAGGTGCAGGGCCAGGCCGCGGCGACGGGTCAGCTCGCGGGCGGCGGCCAGATAGGCCAGCGGCAGCACCTTGCCCTGCATGGTGTTTTCCAGGGCCAGCAGGCGGGTGCGGGCGAAGTGGAAGTCGTCCTGCTTGATCGCCGCCTCGACCCTGGCCAGGTCGAGCGAGCCGTCGGCCTCGCCGTCGAGCGGTTGCGGCTGGATCGAGCCGAGCACCGCGGCGCCGCCGCCCTCGTATTTGTAGGTGTGCGCCTGCTGGCCGACTATGTACTCGTCGCCGCGCTCGCAATGGGCCATCAGGCCGAGCAGGTTGCTCATGGTGCCGGTGGGCACGAACAGCGCCGCTGCGAAGCCCAGCTCCGCAGCCAGCCAGGCCTCCAGGTGATTGACCGTGGGATCCTCGCCGTAGACATCGTCGCCCAGCTCGGCGGCGAGCATGGCCGCGCGCATACCGGCGGTGGGCTGGGTGACGGTATCGCTGCGCAGGTCGATCAGGGGCATGGCGGACATCCTTGAGTGGCATGGAAAAGGCCATGCTACGAGGCCGCCTCGCGCGGTCACAAGATACAGTTGGCTGCAAAATCGGCCGGAAAGCGCCCCCCATGCGGGAGCGGCTTCAGCCGCGAAGCGATCAGCCAGGGTTCGCGGCTGAAGCCGCTCCTACAGCTGTCACCCGGGCTACGCCAGGTTGGAACCGTCGTCCGGCACGATCAGGATGCCGGCGCGCAGGCCGTTCTTCACCTTGGGATTGGGGAAGATGATGCGTGCGCCCTGCTCTTCCACCACCCAGCGGGTGTCGGCGATGTCTTCGGCGAGCAGGTAGCCAGGCTCCAGTTCGCTAAAGTTCTCGATATCGGCCGGCAGGTGCAGCTGAAAGCTGTCGCTGTGCTTGATGATCTCGCGCGCCACGGCGAACAGTTGCAGGCCGTCCAGGCCCTGATCCTGCGACGCCGGTTCGCGCCCTTCGATCAGTTCGACGAGGGCATTCTCCAGCAGGTCGAGGTTGACCAGCTGGTTCTGGCCGAAGGCACGCGCCTTGCCCAGCTCCAGGGTGAAGGCCTCGGCGCCGAGCTGGGCGTAGGTGTAGGAACTGAAGGTGATCGAGCCCTTGTTCTGCAGCAGCACCGCCTCGATGCCGGCGGCGCGCAGGCGCTCGAGTTCGCGGCGCGAGTGAGCGCGACCCTGGTGCCAGGGGTAGAGGGCGAACTGCTCGATCTTCGAGCCGCGAATGGCGGTGTGCAGGTCGTAATGCAGGCGGGTGCGGCCGTCCTTGCTGAAGAAGGTCGCCGCCAGGTGTTCCAGGTCGCAGGCGCGGATCGCCTCGAAGCCGCTGGACTGCTCGTGGCGTCCATTAAACAGGCGGTTGATGTCCTGCTCCACGTAACGCTCGCCGCGGCGCATGGCCTCGGGGTTGCCGAACAGGAAGAGCATGCGCGCCGCCGGGTGCAGCTCGTTGCGCGCGATGCCGCGCAGCAGGCGGTCAAGCAGCTCGATCGGGGCGGTTTCGTTACCGTGGATGCCGGCCGACAGCAACAGATCCAGGCCGCTGTCGCGCGCCGCCGGCGGGGTCACCTCCAGCGCGCCTTCGGCCAGCCAGCGCAAACGCGTGCCCTCGGGGGTCAACTGGATCTTCGCCGACGGCTCATGGCCGGCCAGGGTCAGTTCAAGCAGTTTGCCGAGGGCAAGCATCAGACACTCCTCAGGGCTTAGTGATTGCAGTCCGGGCCGTGAACATGATCATCCTCGTCGGCGATCGCCGGCTCCATCTCCAGCTGCAGGCTGACCAGGTTGGTGGCCTGGGGGCGCAGCAGCAGGTTGGCGTACTCGCTGTCGCCCTCCTCCACGTCGACGCCGATCAGCAACTGGTCGCCAACGGCCTGGACCCACAGCTCCTTGCCCTGCCAGACCACGGCAAAGCGGCTGCAGGAGGTTTCCAGTTGGGTGCCGTCGTTATCTTCGAGAATCAGTTGCAGGGCGTCGCTCATAAAATCTCCGAGGTTGGGGCGAGGTTCAGGTCATCTGGAAAGGATAGACCGAGCCCAGTTTAAGGATCTGCGTCAGTTCATCCAATGCCGTGCGGCATTCGATCAGCAATTGCGGATCGGCCAGGTCGGCTTCGCTGAGGCGGTCGCGGTAGTGCTTGTCGACCCAGGCCACCAGGATGTCGTGCAGCTCGGGACTCATCACCACGCCCGGATTGACCGCGGCCAGCTCCTGCTCCTTGAGCGCCACGCGCAGGCGCAGGCAGGCCGGGCCGCCGCCGTTCTGCATGCTCTGCTTGAGGTCGAACACCTTGACCTCGCGGATCGGCCCGTTGCTGGCGGTCAGCTGCTCCAGGTAGCGCCAGACGCTGGCGTTGTTGCGGCACTCCTCCGGCACCACCAGCAGCATCGAGCCGTCTTCGCGGGTCAGCAGCTGGCTGTTGAACAGGTAGGACTTGACCGCATCCTCCACGCTCACGGTGCCGGCCGGCACGCACACCGCCTGGAAATTGCCGCCGCGGCGGGCGAGCTTGTCGCTCAACGCGGCAAGTACCTTGTCGGTCTCGAGGAAGGCGTGCTGGTGATAGAACAGCACCTCGCCGTTGCCCACCGCAATCACGTCGTTGTGGAACACGCCCTGGTCGATCACCTCCGGATTCTGCTGGGCGAACACCACCCCGGCCTTGCCCAGGCCATGCAGGCGGGCCACCGCCTGCGAGGCTTCCAGGGTCTGCCGCGCCGGGTAGCGCTGCGGGGCCGGATAGCGGCTATCGAAGGCGCTGCGGCCGTAGACGAAGAACTCCACGCCCGGCTCGCCGTAGCCCTTGCAGAAGCGCGTGTGGTTGGCCGCGCCCTCGTCGCCGAACTGGCTGACCGCCGGCAGCGCCGGGTGATGGGCGAAGTGTTTCTCGCTGGCGAACATCGCCTGCAGCACGCGGCTGGTGGTGGGGTGCTCGATGCTGCGGTGGAACTTGCAGTTGAGGTTGGCGGCGGTGAAGTGCACGCGACCGTCGGCGGTGTCGGCGCTGGGGCTGACGGTGCAGGCGTTGGCCGTCCACATGCTGGAGGCCGAGCAGCTTGCAACCAGCAGCGGCATGGCGCCCTTGGCGGCCTTGGCGATCACCTGCGCATCGCTGCCGGTAAAGCCCAGGCTGCGCAGCACGGCGACGTCCGGACGCTCCTGCGGGGCCAGCACGCCCTGCTTGAAGCCCATCTCCATCAGCGCCTTCATCTTCGCCAGGCCCTGCTTGGCGGCGTCCTTCGGGCTGGAGACCGCCTGGCTGTTGTTCTGCGACGCGACGTTGCCGTAGGACAGCCCGCCGTAGTTATGGGTCGGCCCCACCAGGCCGTCGAAGTTCATCTCATAGGCAGTCATTACAGAGTCACTCCCGGAGTCAGGGTGGTGGGCAGGGCCAGGGTGTCGCTTTCCAGCGAGGCCACCGGGTAGGCGCAGTAGTCTGCGGCGTAGTAGGCGCTGGCGCGGTGGTTGCCAGAGGCACCGACACCGCCGAAGGGCGCAGTGCTGGCGGCGCCGGTCAGTTGCTTGTTCCAGTTGACGATGCCGGCGCGGCTGTGCAGCCAGAACTGTTCGTAGCGCGCCTTGGAGTCCGACAGCAAGCCGGCGGCCAGACCGTAGACGGTGGCGTTGGCCTCGGCGATGGCGGCGTCGAAGTCGGCGTAACGAATCACCTGCAGCAGCGGGCCGAAGAACTCCTCGTCCGGGCGCTCGGCCACCGCGGTGACGTCGAGGATGCCCGGGGTCAGCAGCGCGGCGCCGGCCTGCGGCTGGGTCATGGCCAGCAGCGCGGTGGCGCCCTTGGCCAGCAGATCGGCCTGAGCCTGCAGCAACTGCGCGGCGGCCTGCAGGGAGATCACCGAGCCCATGAAGGGCGCCGGCTGTGCGTCGAAACGACCGACCTTGAGCCCGGCCGCGACCTGCGCCAGGCGCGCCAGCAACGCATCGCCCCACTGCCCTTGCGGCACCAGCAGGCGGCGCGCGCAGGTGCAGCGCTGCCCGGCGCTGATAAAGGCCGACTGGACGATGGTGTAGACCGCCGCATCGATATCGGCCACCTGGTCGACGATCAGCGGGTTGTTGCCGCCCATCTCCAGCGCCAGGATCTTGTCCGGGCGGCCGGCGAACTGGGCGTGCAGCAGGTTGCCGGTGCGGCTGGAGCCGGTGAAGAACAGGCCGTCGATGCCGGGATGGCCGGCCAGCGCCACACCGGTCTCGCGGCCGCCCTGCAGCAGGTTGAGCACGCCGGCCGGCAGGCCGGCTTCGGCCCAGCACTTGACGGTCAGCTCGGCGACCTTGGGGGTCAGCTCGCTGGGTTTGAACAGCACGCAGTTGCCGGCCAGCAGCGCGGGGACTATATGGCCGTTGGGCAGGTGGCCGGGGAAGTTGTAGGGGCCGAACACCGCCACCACGCCATGCGGCTTGTGCCGCAGCACGGCGGTGGCGTCGGCCAGTGGCCCGCTCTTCTCGCCGGTGCGCTCACGGTAGCTCTGAATGGAGATGGCGACCTTGTTGACCATGCTGGTCACCTCGGTGGCGGCCTCCCACAGCGGCTTGCCGGTTTCCTCGCCGATGGCGCGCGCCAGCTCGTCGGCATGGGTCTTCAGGCAAGCGGCGAAGCGCTCCAGCACGGCGATACGGCCATCCAGCGAATGCGCGGCCCACAGCGAGAAGGCGGCGCGCGCGGCCTGCACGGCCTGGTCGACCTGCGCCGCGCTGGCGCCGCGGCCCTGCCAGATCACCGCCTGGCTGACCGGGTCGAGCGACTGCAGCGGCTCGCCCTCGCCCGCGTACCAGTGGCCTGCGATGTAATGAGTGCTCATCTTGTTCTATCACTCCCAGCGTTCATCGGCAGGCGCGGGGCCTGCGCAGAAAGAAATCGTCTCGCAGGCTGTTGAAAAACTACCTGCGTTGCCATTGCTGCGTTAAAAACAGGCTCGGAATGCTCATTTACAGCTCGTAAAGTCGCCCGCGACTCCGACCGTTCCTCGCCTGTTTTTGCAGGGCCGCCATCGGTATTGCACTGGCTGCCTCGCCTACGTTTTTCAACGGCCTGCTAGCCGCGCGCCGACAGCGGCACCGCACGTACCTGGTCGCCCGCCGACAGCTGCAGGCGCTTGGCGGTCTGCGGGTCGACCACCAGGGTGCCGGCGGCCAGTCGCGCCGGGGCGGCGGTGATGCGGCAGTCCTCGCGCTTGCGGTTGTGCATCAGAAACGGCGCGGCGTCGTCGCCCGGGGTGCCGATCGCCAGCACCAGGTTCTGGCTGTCACGCACGGCGCGGATCTTCGCGGTTTCCGCCTCGATGGCCGGGCCGGCGTCGAAGATGTCGACATAGCCCTGGTAGCTGAAACCCTCGGCCTTGAGCATGGCCAGCGCCGGCTCGGTGTCGGGGTGGACGCGCCCGATCACCGCGCGCGCATCCTCGGAGAGGAAGCAGGTATAGAGCGGGAACTTGGGCATCAGCTCGGCGATGAAGGCCTTGTTGCCGACCCCGGTGAGGTAGTCCGCCTGGCTGAACTCCATCTTGAAGAAGTGCCGCCCCAGGCTCTCCCAGAACGGCGAACGACCCTCGGCGTCGGACATGCCGCGCATCTCGGCGATCACCTTGTCGCCGAACAGTTCGCGGAACTCAGCGATGAACAAGAAGCGCGCCTTCGACAGCAGGCGGCCGTTGAGGCCGGTGCGGTGCTCGGCATGCAGGAACAGCGAGCACAGCTCGGAGTTGCCGGTCAGGTCGTTGGCCAGAAACAGCGTCGGCACCTGACGGTGGATGTGCAGCTCCTGCGAGGCGCTGACGGTCAGGCCGACCCGGTAGTTGTACCAGGGCTCGCGCAGGCCGACGGCGCCGGCCACGGCGGAGATGCCGACGACGCGACCTGCGTCGTCCTCGAGCACGAACAGGTAGTCGGCGTCGGCGCGCTCGGCCTGGCCGCGGAAGGTCTTCTCGGCCCAGCCGACCCGGTGCGCCAGGCGCTCCTCGTTGGCCGGCAGGGTGGTCAGGCCGGCGCCGGTACTGCGTGCCAGGTCGATCAGCGCCGGCAAATCGGCGCTGCGCACGGGACGAACGATCATGGATCCTCCGGATCAGCTAAGAGCTTCAAGCGGCAAGCTACAAGTTAGAAGACAGGCTGGCTTGCCGCTCGTGGCTTGCAGCTTGCCGCTTCGGTTTAAACCGCCACCAGCCGGACGCTGGCGCCTTCGCCGACGCCCAGGGCCTCGGCGGCCTCCAGGCTGAGGCATACGGGCTTGCCCGGCACCCAGTCGAGGTCGGCGACTATGGCGCGGAAATCCTGCAACTGGCCGTTGCTCACCAGGTACTGGCGCCCGCCCTTCTCGGCCTCGCCGAGCTTCACCGGCACCAGGCGGCTCTGGGCGATGCTGCGGATGCCCGAGGTGCGCGCATGCAGGGTCGGCCCGCCGTCGAAGATGTCGATGTAGTGGTCGGTCTCGAAGCCTTCGCGCATCAGGATGTCGAAGGTGATCTGCGCCCGCGGGTGCACCTGGCCCATGGCCTCCTGCGCCTCGTCCGGCAGCAGCGGCACGTAGATGGGGTAATGCGGCATCAGCTCGGCGAGGAAGGTGCGGCTCTTCAGCCCGCACAGGCGCTCGGCCTCGGTATAGTTCATGTCGAAGAAGTTGCGCCCCACCGCATCCCAGAACGGCGAGTCGCCGTGCTCGTCGCTGTGGCCGACGATCTCCACCACCACCGCATCGGCGAAGCGCTCGGGGTGGCCGGCCATGAACAGCAGGCGGCCGCGCGAGTTGAGCTCGGCGAACACGCTGCTGACCAGCGGCCGCTCGACGTAGAAGCTGGTGAGCAGGCTGTTGCCGGTCAGATCGTGACACAGCGACAGCACGTGAATCTTGTTGTGGATCTTCAGCTCGCGCGAGTTGTGCACGAAGGTCTCGTTGCGAAAGCTGTAGAAGGGTTCGGAGTAGCCGGCCGAGGCGACGATCGCGGAGCAGCCGACCAGGCGTCCGCTGGCGCTGTCCTCGAGGACGAAGAAGTAGCTTTCCTCGCCGTTGAAGCTGACTTCGGCGGCGAACGACGCCTCCGAGGCGGCGATCTTGTCGCGCAGCCGCTCGGCATCGTCCGGCAGCGAAGTGACACCCACCGGGCTATCCGCGGCGAGCCGCTGCACATCCGCCAGGTCCGCCATTTGCGCAGGGCGCATTACCAGCATGGGGTCACTCCTTTTCAAGAAAAGCCCCGGATGCCACGCACGGGCAGCCGGAGAACGCCGAGGTCATCAACCCCGGCACACACAGGATCGTCATCCGTGAGGGAAGCCCGGCGCCTACCTGCGCCGGGCACTCGCTCAGGCGTTGGCCAGCTTGTTCAGGGCGCGCTCGAAGCGGGCCAGGCCCTCGTCGATGTCGGCGTCTTCCACCACCAGGCTGGGGGCGAAGCGCACCACGTCGGGGCCTGCCTGCAGCACCATCAAACCTTCGCCGGCGGCGGCATCGAGAATCGTCTTGGCCTTGCCCTTCCAGGCGTCGCTGAGCACGCAGCCGAGCAGCAGGCCCAGGCCACGCACCTGGGTGAACATGCCGAAGCGCTCACCGAGCTCGCTGAGCTTGGCGGCGAAGCGCTGGTGCTTGGCCTTGACCCCAGCCAGCACCTCAGGGGTATTGATCACGTCGACCACCGCCTCGGCCACCGCACAGGCCAGCGGGTTGCCGCCGTAGGTGGTGCCGTGGGTGCCGACCGTCAGGTGCTTGGCCAGCTCGCTGGTGGTGAGCATGGCGCCGATGGGGAAGCCGCCGCCCAGGCTCTTGGCGCTGGAGAGGATGTCCGGGGTGACGCCGTAGTGCATGTAGGCGAACAGCTCGCCGCTGCGGCCCATGCCGCTCTGCACTTCGTCGAACACCAGCAGCGCGTTGTGCGCGTCGCACAGGGCGCGGGCGCCCTCCAGGTAGGCCTGGTCGGCCGGCAGCACGCCGCCCTCGCCCTGAATCGGCTCCAGCACCACCGCGCAGGTCTTGTCGGAAATGGCCGCCTTCAGCGCCTCCAGATCGTTGTACGGGACATGGGTGATGCCCTGGATCTTCGGCCCGAAGCCGTCGGAGTACTTGGGCTGGCCGCCGACGCTGACGGTGAACAGGGTACGACCGTGGAAGCTGTTGGTGGCGGCGATGATCTCGTGCTTGTCCGCGCCGAAACGGTCGTGGGCCACGCGCCGGGCCAGCTTGAACGCGGCCTCGTTGGCCTCGGCGCCGGAGTTGCAGAAGAACACGCGCTCGGCGAAGGTGGCCTCGACCAGCTTCTTGGCCAGGCGCAGCGCCGGCTCGTTGGTGAACACGTTGGACACATGCCAGAGGGTGTTGGCCTGCTCGGTCAGCGCGCCGACCAGGGCCGGGTGGCAGTGGCCGAGCACGTTGACGGCGATGCCGCCGGCGAAGTCGATCAGCTCTCGACCGCTCTGATCCCAGACTCGCGAGCCCTGGCCGCGCACGGGTACGAAGGCTGCGGGAGCATAGTTGGGAACCATGAACTGGTCGAAATCGGTGCGTTGCACCGCATCGTGCTGAACGGACATCGAAACTCTCCTGATAAGGAAAACCGGCCTGCAGCAAGCCACGCGGGCGGCCCATTGCGGCGGGGAATGCAAGGATTGTAGGGACTGATTCGGGGCCGGCATTGCCGCCATGCGACAACTTCTTATAGCGCCAACCCAGGTTTTCCGGGGGCTTTCGTCAAAGCGACAGAAAGCGTCGGAAAGGCGCAGTTTAAACGCAGTTCGCCGCCAGGGCGCACGGCGACGGAAAAAATCTCCGCAGGCTGACCGGTCGGTATCGACCGAGCCAGCTGCACAGGGCGAACAGGCTGCGTCGTCCGGATGCGCCCCGGGAAACCGGCGCCAATACCCCCACGAGCCGACGCTTCCCTCCCCCGCCCCTCTCCCGTAAACGGGCAGGGGTGACCAACCGGGGCAATGGCGCCTGGCGCAGAATCGCCCCGGATTGCATCCGGGCTGCGCGCCGAACTGCCGGGATCGAATGAGTCAGTGGTGCAGAGCGTAGGGGGATCAGGCTTTACCGATCCACCCTGGCGGTCGGCTGCGGCGGATGAAACAAGCGTCATCCACCCTAGGCAGCTATAAGCCGCGGGAGGCCTTCAGCCGCGCTCGACCGGAGTGGAGGTGAGTTCGAAGGGGCTGTTGCTGCGCCGCTGGTTGCGGTCGTCGCGCGGGGTGGCGCCGAAGAAGTTGCGGTAGGCGCTGGAGAAATGCGGCCCGGAGGAAAAGCCGCAGGACAGGCCGATCTGGATGATCGACTTGCTGGTCTGCATCAGTAGCTGGCGCGCCTTGTTCAGGCGCAGCTCCAGGTAGTACTGGCTGGGCACGCGGTTGAGGTACTGCTTGAAGATCCGCTCCAGCTGGCGCCGCGAGACGCACACGTGCTGGGCGATCTCGTCGGTGGTCAGCGGCTCCTCGATATTGGCCTCCATCAGCAGCACCGCCTGGGTCAGCTTGGGGTGGCTGGAGCCGAGGCGGTTCTGCAGCGGGATGCGCTGGCGCTCGCCGCCCTCGCGGATGCGCTCGACCACCAGCTCCTCGCTGACCGCACCGGCCAGCTCGGCGCCATGGTCGCGCGCCAGCACCGCCAGCAGCAGATCGAGCACCGCCAAACCGCCGCAGGCACTGAGGCGGTCGCGGTCCCAGTCGAACAGGTGACTGGTGGCGATGACCTTGGGGAAACGCTCGGCGAAGTCGTCCTGCCAGCGCCAGTGCACCGCCGCGCGGTAGCCGTCGAGCAGGCCGAGCTGGGCCAGCGGATAGACCCCGGCGGACAGCCCGCCGATCACGCAACCGCTGCGCACCTGCTGCTTGAGCGCGGCAGCCAGGCCGGCGGAAACCGTCGCCGGCGGCACGTCGGCGAGCAGGAATAGCTTGTCGCAACCGTCCAGATGACCGGCCCAGGGCTCGCCGGGCAGGCGCCAGTCACCGGCGGCCAGCGGCTCGGCCTGGAGGAACACCAACTCGTACACCACTTCCGGATGCACACGCTGCGCCACGCGCAACGCCTCCTCGGCCAGCGACAGGGTCAGGGCCTTGGTGCCGGGCCAGTAGAGGAAGCCGATTCGATGGGGGGTCATGAGAGCCTGTTCAAAGTCTGCTGCGCGTCGGCCTGCTGCGGTGAGAGCAGGCCCTGGGCGAAGTGTAGCCGCTGGTTACTTGAGACTGCCGGAAAGGAACTGCTGCAGCCGCTCGGACTGCGGATTGACCAGCACTTCGCGTGGGTTGCCACGCTCCTCGACCACGCCCTTGTGCAGGAACACCAGCTGGTTGGACACCTCGCGGGCGAAGCCCATCTCGTGGGTCACCACCACCATGGTGCGCCCCTCCTGAGCCAGGTCCTGCATCACCTTGAGCACTTCGCCGACCAGCTCCGGGTCGAGCGCCGAGGTCGGCTCGTCGAACAGCATCACCTCCGGCTCCATGGCCAGGGCGCGGGCGATGGCCACGCGCTGCTGCTCGCCGCCGCTCATGTGCGCGGGATAGGCGTCCTTGCGATGGGCCACGCCGACCTTGGCCAGGTAGTGCTCGGCCTTGTCGCGGGCCTCGGCCTTGTCCACGCCGAGCACGTGCACCGGCGCCTCCATGACGTTGTCCAGGGCGCTCATGTGCGACCACAGATTGAAGTGCTGGAACACCATCGACAGGCGCGAGCGCATGCGCTGCAACTGCTTGGCGTCGGCGGCCTTGAGCGCCCCCTCCTTGTTCGGCACCAGCTTGAGTTCCTCGCCGTTGAGCAGGATCTTGCCGCCGTGCGGCTGCTCCAGCAGGTTGATGCAGCGCAGGAAGGTACTCTTGCCCGAGCCGCTCGAGCCGATGATGCTGATCACGTCGCCAGCCTTGGCCGCCAGGGAGACGCCCTTGAGCACCTCATGGCTGCCGTAGCGCTTGTGCAGGTCCTGAACTTCGAGTTTGTACATGGTTTCCACTCTCTTGAATCAGCCGCCGAACCGGCGACCCAGGGAAATTGACGACCGCCGTTCAGGCCTTGCGCGGCGCCAGGTAGGCCAGCCAGCGCAACTCGGCGCGCTTGAACAGGCGCACCAGGATGAAGGTCAGCACCAGGTAGAACAGGCCGGCAGTGATAAAGGCCTCGAACGGCATGTAGTACTGCGAGCTGACCGTGCGCGCCGCGCCGGTGATGTCGATCAGGGTGACGATGGACGCCAGCGAGGTGGTGTGCAGCATCATGATCACTTCGTTGCTGTATTGCGGCAGCGCTCGGCGCAGGGCCGAGGGCAGCAGGATGCGCCGGTACAGCTTGGCGCGCGACATGCCCATGGCCTTGGCCGCCTCGATCTCGCCATGCGGCGTGGCCTTGAGGCTGCCGGCGAGGATTTCCGCGGTGTAGGCGCTGGTGTTGATGGCGAAGGCCAGGCAGGCGCAGAAGGTGGCACTGGAGAAATACGGCCACATGAAGCTGTCACGGATGAACTCGAACTGGGCCAGACCGTAGTAGATCAGAAACAGCTGCACCAGCATCGGCGTGCCGCGGATCACGTAGGTGTAGAGCCAGGCCGGAAAATTCACCAGCGGCGACTTGGACACCCGCATCAGCGCCAGCGGCAGCGCCAGGCTGAGGCCCAGGGCCAGGGAGATGAGGAGGATTTTCAGGGTCACCAGCACGCCGTTGAAGTACAGCGGCAGGTTCTCCCAGATCATGTTGTAGTCGAAGATCATGGCACGGCTCCTACAGCTCGGCGGCCTTGGTGCCGACCGAATAGCGTTTCTCGAGGAAACGCAGGGCCAGCAGGGAAACACTGGTCAGCACCAGGTACAGCGCCGCCACCGCCAGGTAGAAGGTGAACGGCTCGCGGGTCGCGTCGGCAGCACTCTTGGCCTTGAACATCATGTCCTGCAGGCCGACCACCGAGATCAGTGCGGTGGCCTTGGTCAGCACCAGCCAGTTGTTGGTGAAGCCGGGAATGGCGAAGCGGATCATCTGCGGCACCAGGATGCGGAAGAACACCTGCACCCCGCTCATGCCGTAGGCCGCGCCGGCCTCGGCCTGGCCTTTAGGGATGGCCATAAAGGCGCCGCGGAAGGTCTCCGACAGGTAGGCACCGAAGATGAAGCCCATGGTGAACACGCCGGCGACGAAGGGATTGATGTCGATGTAGTCGTCGTAGCCGAGCAGCGGCGCGACGCGGTTCACCAGATCCTGGCCGCCGTAGAAGATCAGCAGGATCAGCACCAGGTCGGGAATGCCGCGAATCACCGTGGCGTAGGTCTCGCCGAGCATGGCCAGCCAGCGAATCGGCGACAGGCGAAAGGCCGCACCGAGCAGGCCGAGGAAAATCGCCACCGCCATCGATGTCAGGGCCAGAAGCAGGGTGAGCCAGGCACCGTCGAGAATGGTCGAGCCGTAGCCTTGAAGCATGCGCTAGTACCTCATGCGGGCGCCGCGAACGGCGCCAGGTAGCACAACAGAAACTGCCGGGAGCCAGGCTCCGCGACGGCCCAGAGGGCGGCCGCCAGGGCCGGCGGCCAGAAAGAAGCGGCACAAACCGCGAGTGAAGCCTGTGCCATTTGCCGTGCGTTGCGCTTACTCGCCGTAGACGTCGAAGGCGAAGTACTTGTCCTGCACTTCCTTGTACTTGCCGTTGGCGCGGATGGCCAGGATGGCAGCGCTGATCTTGTCGGCCAGGGCCTTGTCGCCCTTGCGCACGGCAATGCCCTGGCCTTCGCCGAAGTACTTGACGTCGGTGAAATCCGGGCCGACGAAGGCGAAGCCCTTGCCGGCATCGGTCTTGAGGAAGCCGTCGTCGATGTTCACCGAGTCGGCCAGGGTGGCGTCCAGGCGGCCGGACTGCATATCCAGGAAAATCTCGTTCTGCGAGCTGTAGCGCACCACCTCGACGCCGGCCGGGGCGAAGACGTCGGTGGCGTAGCGGTCGTAGACCGAGGAACGCTGCACGCCGACCTTCTTGCCCTTGAGGTCGACCAGCGGGTCCTTCAGCTCGGTGCCGGCCTTCATCGCCAGCTTGGCCGGGGTGGCGTAGTACTTGCCGGTGAAGTCGACGGATTTCTTGCGGTCTTCGGTGATCGACATGGACGACAGCACGGCGTCGAACTTGCGCACCTTGAGCGCCGGGATCAGGCCGTCGAACTCCTGCTCGATCCACTGGCACTTGACCTGCATCTCTTCGCACAGGGCCTGGCCGATATCGTAGTCGAAGCCTGCGATCTGGCCGTCCGGGGTCTTGAAGGCGAAGGGCGGGTACGCCGCCTCGATGCCGATGCGCAGCGGTTTGGCATCATCGGCCATGGCCAGCGGCGACAACAGGGACAGCGCCAGCGCGCCGAGAAGTGCGATCTTCTTCATTTTTTTGCTCCTTCGAATGGGAATGGCATCGATGGCAGTGGGGTTGGCCCTGGCCTTTGAATGAATTGTAGAAAGACTGCTGGTCTTTGCCGCGCAAGCGAGCGGGCAAAGGGCCTTGGTTGGGTGAGCGGCATTCTAGCGACAGGGGCTGAGGCGATATTTCCTCAATGCGACAACTAATTACAGAAGCCCTGGAGGCGCCGGGCAGGCGTATTGACAGGCGCACCTAAACGTGCAGCGCAAAAAGAATCGCAAACGGAATACTGAAGCAATAATCGCGCCTTATCCCATGAAATCCCCGATTCACCGGGCCTGCAGCGCCCAGGCCATGGCGCAGCGGCGCCCCGTGCGGCACCGCAACGGGGCCCGAACGTTCCCTAACACCCCATCCCGACGCGCCCTGTTACCGCAACGCGTAGGGTGCGCCATACGCACCACCCACCTGGCGCCCTCTCAGGGGCCAACCCGCAAACCCAACCGCGCCGCCACCCGTCCCTCGTCGCGACGCTCCATGCCGGCCTCCTCGATGCGCACACCCTGCCCTTCCAGCGCCTGCAGCCAGCGCAGCAACTGCTCGAACGGCGCCGGCTGCAGGCTGACCTGCACCGCGCCCTGGCCCTCGGCATCCAGGCGTTCGATGGCCAGGCCCTGCTCCGCCGCCGAGGCGGTGACCAGCCCCTGCAGGCGCGCCGGGTCGAGGCTGACGCGCGGCTGCAGCTGGCGTCCGCGCAGCTCCGGCGCACGGCTCTGCAGGTAGGCATGCAGGCTGCGCTGCTCCTCGAAGGCGCTGCGCGCCGCCTGGGCGTCGCGCGCCACCGGCTGCCACAGCAGCAGATAGCCCAGCACCAGCGCCAGGAAGGCACCCAGCGCCAGCAACGCCAGACGGTCGCGCGGCCCCAGCGCCTGCCAGCGCTGCGCCAGACTGGAACGCTGCCACTGCAGCTGCAGCCCCTGATTGAACTGACGCCAACTGGCCATGCTCATCCTCCTATCACCAGGCGCGCGCTGACGCCGTCCGCCTCGCGGCTGGCCGAGCCCATCTGCACCTCGAGTCCGGCCTGTTCCAGGCGTTCGCGCAGGCTTTCCAGCTCGGCGAAATCCGGCGCCTGCAGCTGCAGGGCGAGATCGGCGCGACTGGCGCTGTAATCAAGCTGATTGACCTGTACCCGCGCCGCGCCGCCTGCCGGCAGTGCCCGCGCCACCTCGCCGAGCAGGCCGAGCAGCGGGCTGTCGCCGCTGCCGGCGGCATCGGCCAGGTGCTGATCCAGCTGCGCACGCAGGTTGACCAGCTTGCGATCCTCGGGAAACAGCTCGCGGTACAGCGCCTCGCTGGCCAGCGCGTACTGATCGGCCTGGCGCTGCAGGTACCAACCCTGGACCAGGTTGAAGCCCCACTGCAGCAGCAGGCAGAGCGCCAGCACCCCGGCCAGCGGGCGCCAGCGCCGCCAGCCGTCGCCCGCCTGGTGCAAGGCGAACTCGCCCTGGGCCAGGTCGGCGCCCGCGCCCTGGCGCACCAGCCACTGTTGCGGCTGCTGCAGCAGGTGCACCTCGTCGACCGGCTCGGGCAGCGCCTGCTCGGCCGGCGCGCTGGCGATATGCGGCGCCGGGCAACGCGGCGCCAGCGCAGGCCAGCTCTCGGCCTGCAGCGCCAGACGCAGCGGCGCCTCGCCGCCGAGCAGCCAGCGCGACTCCAGCCAGAGCAGCTGACTGCCCTGGCGCGGCAGCAGGTCGGCATCGACGCGGATCGCCTGCGGCGGCTGCGCCGCACACAGCGCCAGGCACTGGCGCAGCCAGTCGGCGCGCAGCGCATAGACCCGGTGGCGACCGTCGGCCAGTTGCTCGCCCAGGGCCAGGTGCATCTGCTCGACATCCTCGGCAAGCAGTTCCTCCACCGCGAACGGCAGCGCCTGGCGCAGCCAGCGCGCCTTCTGCGTCGGCAACTGCACGGCGCAGGCGGTCACCGCCTCCACCGGCAGCACCAGTTCCCAGGCCGCCGGCAGCTCGCGCAGCCCCTCGCCCAGGCTCAGCGTGCGACATTCGGTGAAGGTCACCCACTGCACCGGCAGCTCCGCCGACAGGCCCTGACAGGCCTCCGGCGGCAGGAAGATCCATAGCTGATTCATCGTTGTGCTTCCTCGACGGGCAACGGCGGCGTACCGCCCTGCCCCAGATCACGCGCCAGGACACTGACCTGGCCATCATTGCCGCGCTGCAACAGGCTGCGCAACACCACGCGGCGCTCGCCGAGGCTCACCTCGCTGAACACCTCGAAGAACTGGCTGCCCACCGCCAGGCCCTGCAGCGCCTGCTCGCCGAGGCCGGCCAGGGCCGGCTGGGCGGCGAAGGCCGCCGGGCTGGCAAAAGCTTCACGGCCGCGCGCCGCCACCAGCGCCAGCGCGGCATCCGGGCTGAGGCCGTCGGCCAGGCTGGACAGCACCACGGCGCTGGCGCTGTTGACGTTGAGCAGCGCCTCGCTCGGCAGAGCGCTGACGAAGGGCAGCAGGCGGCGGTAGTCGGCCTCGTCCATTTCCAGCAGCAGGCGCAGCTCGGAGACGTCGGCGAGCTGGCGGTTGGCCGCGCGATAAGGCGGCGTGGCCAGCAGGTACTGGCCGTCCTCCGCGCCCTGAGCGCCGCTAGGCTCGCCGTCGCCATCGAGCCAGTCGAGCAAGCGTTCGGCGTAGGGCTTGGCGATCTCCAGGCGCAGCAGCAGGCGGCGCAGGCGCAGCAGCGCCAGCTCGTCGGGCTGGCCCTGGCGCACCAGGCTGTTGAGGTTGAAGCGGCCGCTGGGGTCGACGATGCGCACGCGCAGCTCGCCGCCCTCGTCCAGCGCGAAGGGTGTCAGCGGCTGCGCCCAGGGTTCGCCCAGGTGATCGACCGGCTGGCGCGGATCGCCCTGGCGCAAGTCGCGCTGAAGGATGGCCTTGGCCAGCGTCTCGCCGCCCAGGGCGTAGTGCCAGGCCTGGCGCACGTGCAACTGGTTGGCGCTGCTGCGGATCGACAGCTGCTGGCGGGCGATCAGCCCGGCGCAGACCACGGTGACCAGCGCCACCACCAGCAGCACGGTGATCAGTGCCACGCCGCGTTGAGGTTTCATGGCTGCGGCTCCTCGGGCTCAGCGGGGTCGCCCTCACCCTCGCCGGGGGCAGGCACGACGCTCTGCGGCGGCGCGTCCGGCAGGCGCAGTAGGCGGCGCAGCTCGCCATGGCGACGATGCTCCAGGCGCAGTTCGAGGGCGCGCGGCAGGCCGGTGAGCAGGCTGTCGCCAGCGGCATTGGGCGGCGGCCAATCGGCGTGCCACTGGCCCTCGTCGTCGAGGTAGCGCAGGCTCAGCGCCTGCACCCCGTCGAGCGCCTGCTGCACCTGCGGCTGGCTGTCCTGGGCCTGGTCCAGCACGCGCCAGTAACGGCGCTGCCACTGCTCGCCGCTGAGCTGCCAGCGCACCCGCTGCAGCTCGGCGCGCGGCTGACCGAGCGGATTGCGCCAGCCGGCGCGGGTCAACTCCAGCGCAGAGGCATCGCTCGGCTCGCTGCGCAGCGCCGGCTGCGGGTCGCCGAAGCCATCGCGGATCGGCCGCACCGCCACCTGCAGCACGTCGCGCTCGAAGGCGGCCATCGCCCGCACCAGCTCGCGCAGCTGCTGCTCGTGGTTGCGGGTGGCGGCGTCGGCGCTGAGCACGCTGTCGAGCATGCGGTAGGTGGCCAACCCGAGAATGGCGAAGATGGCGATGGCGATCAGCAATTCGAGCAGGGTAAAGCCGCGCTGCGGTCGGGCTGTAGGAGCGAGCTCTGCTCGCGAATCCAGATTGAGGCCATTTCGCGAGCAGAGCTCGCTCCTAAGGGGCATGCGCTTCATCACGGTGCCCCCAGAAAGCCGCTGAGGCTGACCAGTGCGCGCTCGCGCAGATCGCCCACGGCGCCGCGCTGCTCGGCGGCGACCCACAGGGTCACCCGGCGCATGCTCGGCTCGCTGGTGACCTGGATCTCGCTCTGCCACAGCCAGCGGCGCCCGGCGAACTCCACCTGGCCCTGGTCGCGACCGTCGGCCGGCGGCACCTCGGCCAGCTGCAGCTCGGTAAGGCGGTTGTCGGCCACCCACATGGCCAGGGTCTTGGCCTCCAGCTGCGCGGCGGTGCGCACGCTGCGCGCGCTGGCCGTCAGCACGCTGGCGGCGACCAGGGCGAAGATGGCCAGCGCCACCAGCACTTCGAGCAGGGTGAAACCGCACGCGCGCTTCATCCGGCGCGCCCTGCCGCCAGCTCCTCGATACGCGGCAGGCCGAAGCCGTCGCTGGACAGCTGCAGCTGCAGGCCGTCGCGGCGGCGCTCGGCCAGGCGCAGGCGAAACGGTGTGAGCTCGCCGCTGGAGAGAATCAGCAGTTGCGGCGCCAGGGCGCTGGCCGCGCCGGGCAGGCGCAAGGCCTCGCCCTCCCCCTCGCCCTCCACCTCAAGAGTCAGCTCGGCCCAGTCCGGCAGGCGATGCGCCTGGCGATCCAGCGCCTGCCACTCGCCGCGCCGCGAATCGTAGCGCAGCACCCGGTAGCCCTCGCGGGTAAAACTCAGGCCGTACTCGCGGTTATCCAGCACCGCCTCGTCGGCCAGCACGCCGATGAGACCGGCCAGGCGCTCGGCCTCGCCGCGCAGCTCGCGGCTCGGCCCGGCCAGCCCGGTGCCGAGCACCGCTAGGCCGATCAGGCTGCCGAGGATGACCAGCACCACCAGCAGCTCGATCAGGGTGAAGCCCCTCGCCCGCCTGGCCGAGCCCGCCGGTACGCGCTGCATGGCGATCAGAGATCCCAGTTGCCGATGTCCGCGTCCAGGTCGCTGCCGCCCTGCTTGCCGTCGGCGCCGAACGAATAGAGGTCGAAGGCGCCCTTGGTGCCCGGCGCCAGGTACTGGTAGGGATTGCCCCAGGGGTCGACCGGCAGGCGCTTGAGGTAGCCCTCCTTGTTCCAGTTCTTCGCCGGCGGGTTGCCGCCGGGCTTGCTCACCAGCGCCTCGATGCCCTGCTGGGTACTGGGGTAGTTGTGGTTGTCCAGCTTGTACATGTCCAGCGCCGCGCCGATGGCGCGGATGTCGTTCTGCGCCGCGGTGACCTTGGCCTGATCGGGCCTGCTCATCACCTGCGGCACCACCAGCGCCGCGAGGATGCCGAGAATGACCACCACCACCATGATCTCGATCAGGGTGAAACCCGACTGTTTTCTACTCACCTGCTAACCCACCATTTGGTTCAACGAAAGAATCGGCAGCAGGATGGCCAGGACTATGACCAGCACCACCGCCCCCATGAATACCAGCATGAACGGCTCGAACAAGCCCACCAGCAGGGCGATCTGCGCGCCGAGGTCGTTCTCCTGATTCTTCGCCGTGCGCGCCAGCATCTGATCCAGCTCGCCGGAGCGTTCGCCGCTGGCGATCATGTGCAGCATCATCGGCGGGAACTGCCCGGTGGCCTCCAGCGAACGGGTCAGGCTGCCGCCCTCGCGCACCTTCTGCGCCGCCACCAGCACCTCGCCACGGATCACCCGGTTGCCGATCACCTCGCCGGCAATCGCCAGCGCCTCCACCAGCGGCACGCCACTCTGGGTGAGAATCGCCAGGGTGGAGGCGAAACGCGCGCAGTCGGTGGCGCGTCCCAGCCGGCCCAGCAGCGGCACGCGCAGCAGAAACGCGTGCCAGCGCAGCTTGAACGCCTCGTCGCGCAGCGCCCAGCGCAGGGCGACGATCGCCAGCGCCAGCAGCACCAGCGTCGCCGCGCCCCAGGCCTTGACCCAGTCGCTCAGGGCGATCAGCCCGCGGGTCAGCGCCGGCAGGGTCTGCCCGGAATCGACGAAGACCTTGACCACGTCCGGCACCACGTAGCCGAGCAGGAAACCGACGATGAGCAAGGACGCACACATCAGGATCAGCGGGTAGAGCAGCGCCAGCTGAATCTTCTGCCGCGACTGCTGGCGCTGCTCGGTGTAATCGGCCAGCTGTTCCAGCACCGGGCCCAGGTGCCCGGCGTGCTCGCCGGCGGCCACGGTGGCGCGGTACAGCTCGGGAAAGGCGGCGGGAAATTCCTTCAGGCTGGCGGCCAGGCTGTGGCCTTCCAGCACCCGCGCGCGCACCGCCAGCAGCATGGCCTGGATGCGTGCACTGGTGGCTTGCGCGGCGGCCGCACGCAGCGCCTCCTCGATCGGCAGCGCCGCCTGCACCAGGGTCGCCAGCTGCCGGGTGACCAGCGCCAAGTCGCGCGCCGACAGGCCGCGGGCGAAGCCCAGGCGCGCGCCGCCGCTGGCCTGCTCGCGGTTGCGCGTGGCCTTGACCTCCAGCGGCGCCAGCTGGCGTTCGCGCAACAGCTGGCGCACCTGGCGCGCGCTGTCGGCCTCAAGCACGCCTTTCTGCTGGCGGCCGCGCCCGTCCAGGGCGATGTATTCGAAGGCGGCCACTTACTCCTCCCGGGTCACGCGCAGCACTTCCTCGACCGTGGTCACCCCTTCCAGCACCTTGCGCCGCCCGTCGTCGCGGATGCTCGGGCCCAGGCGGCGGGCGTGGCGGGTCATGTCCTGCTCGGAGGCGCGGCTGTGGATCAGCGTGCGCATGGTTTCGTCGAACACCACCAGCTCGTAGATGCCGGTACGCCCGCGGTAGCCCTGCTGGTGGCACTCGGCGCAGCCGCGCGCGTGGTACAGGGTCGGCGCCGATGCGGCCGGCACGCCGAGCAGCGCGCATTCGGCCGCATCGGCCGCGTAAGGTTCCTTGCACGCCGGGCACAGCACCCGCACCAGGCGCTGGGCCAGCACGCCGAGCAAGGAGGACGACAGCAGAAAGGGCTCCACGCCCATGTCCACCAAGCGGGTGATGGCGCCGATGGCGCTGTTGGTGTGTAGGGTGGAAAGCACCAGGTGGCCGGTCAGCGAGGCCTGCACGGCGATCTCGGCGGTTTCCTTGTCGCGGATCTCGCCGACCATCACCACGTCCGGGTCCTGGCGCAGGATGGCGCGCAGGCCGCGGGCGAAGGTCATGTCCACCTTGGTGTTGACCTGGGTCTGGCCGATGCCTTCGAGGTGGTATTCGATGGGGTCCTCGACGGTGAGGATGTTGCGCGTGTGGTCGTTGAGGCTGACCAGGCTGGCGTACAGCGTGGTGGTCTTGCCCGAGCCGGTGGGGCCGGTGACCAGCAGGATGCCGTGCGGCTTGCGCACCGTCTCCTCCATCAGCGCGCGGTCCTCGGCGCGCATCCCCAGGTGCTGCAGCGACAGACGCCCGGCCTGCTTGTCGAGCAGACGCAGTACCACCCGCTCGCCGTTGGCCGAGGGCAGCGTGGAGACGCGGATGTCCACCTCGCGCCCACCGACCTTGAGCGAGATGCGCCCATCCTGCGGCACGCGCTTCTCGGCGATGTCCAGGCGCGCCATGACCTTGACCCGCGACACCAGCAGCGCCGCCAGCTCGCGCTTGGGTTCGAGCACTTCGCGCAGGATGCCGTCGACGCGAAAGCGCACCACCAGGCGCTTCTCGAAGGTTTCCAGGTGGATGTCGGAGGCGTTTTCCTTGATCGCCTCGCCGAGGATGGCGTTGATCAGGCGGATGATCGGCGCGTCGTCTTCCTGCTCCAGCAGGTCTTCGGTCTCCGGCACCTGCTCGGCCAGCGAAACCAGGTCGAGGCTGCCGCCGATGTCCTCGGCCAGCTGCATGGACGCCGAGTCGTGCTGGTAGGCCGCGCCCAGGGCCAGGGCGAACTCGCCGGCGGCGAGCGGGCGCAGCGGCAGGCTGCGTCCGGCGAAACGCTGCGCCTCGGCCAGCGCCACCGGTTCGCAGTCGGCCCGATAGGCCAGGCAAGCGCGCCCCTCGTGCAGCACGAACACCACGCCGTGACGTTTGGCGAAACTGAAGGGCAGACGGCGCAGGGGAGTCTCGAGCAGCGAAGCGTTCATGCGATGAACCTTAAAAACAGAACCTTACCTTGAGTATTACAGCCCAATCTGACTGTTTGCCCCTCTACGGCGGTCTTTTTTGTAATGGTTATTGGGCTATCTTTAACACATCGCCCAATACAGCACACCCACCCCATATAGGGGATGTCAACGCCGCGCAGGCTGTTATGATCGGCCCGCGACGCATAGCACATAAAAAGAATTAGAACGTCGTTTCCGGAGTAATGCATTTGGCCCTCCCCCAGCGCCTCAAGGACAACGCCCCGAGCGTGCTCGGCATGCTCGTGCTGATCGCCCTCAGCGTCAGCCTGGCCTGGCAAAGCGCCGAGCTGCTGCGCCTGGTGCGCGGCCCCGCGCTGCAGCCGGCGAGCCAGGCCGCCAGCCCCCTGGAACAACCCAGCCAGGCGCCCCTCGCCCAGCTGTTCGGCAGCGCCAAACAGGCCGACAGCGGCCCGCCGCCGGCCACCAACCTGCAGCTGACCCTGCTCGGCAGCTTCGTCCACAGCGACCCGCAACGCTCCAGCGCGCTGATCCAGCGCCAGGGCCATAGCGCCCAGCGCTACGCCGTGGGCATGGAGGTGGACAACGGCGTGCGCCTGGATGCGGTCTATGCCGACCGCGTCGAACTGCTGCGCAACGGCCGCCGCGAGAGCCTCGCCTTCCCCCGCCAGCAGAGCGGCCAGTATGTCTACACGCCGCCGGCCGAAACGGCCGACGCCGCCCTCGATCAACTCGACCAGCTGGAGCAGGACAACCTCGAACAACTGCGCCAGCGCATGCAGGCGCTGCGCGAGCAGATGGAAGCCGCCGGCACCCTGCCCGAAGAAACGCCCTCCGATCAGCCCATGGAAAGCGAATGAACCGATGCATGCCATCCGCAGCCGACTGACCCTCGCCCTACTCGCCGCCGGCCTGGCCGCCGCCCCCCTACCCCTGCTGGCGCAGATCGAACAGGTGCCGGCCAGCGCCAACCAGCAGGACGAAAGCTGGACCATCAACCTCAAGGGCGCCGACATCCGCGAATTCATCGATCAGGTCGCCGCCATCACCGGGCAGACCTTCGTCGTCGACCCACGGGTCAAGGGTCAGGTCAACGTGGTGTCCAACACCCCGCTCAATCTGACCGAGGTCTACCAGCTGTTCCTCTCGGTGATGGCCACCCACGGCTTCAGCGTGCTGACCCAGGGCGACCAGGCGCGCATCGTGCCCAACGCCGAGGCCAAGGCCGAAGCCGGCGAAGGCCGCCCGGCACCCGATCGCCTGGAAACCCGCCTGATCCAGGTGCAGCACGCACCGGTGGCCGAGCTGATCCCGCTGATCCGCCCGCTGGTGCCGCAGTACGGCCACCTGGCCGCCGTCACCTCCTCCAACGCGCTGATCATCAGCGACCGCAGCGCCAACATCGCGCGCATCCAGGATCTGATGCGCCAGCTCGACCAGACCGGAGCCCGCGACTACAGCGTGATCAACCTGCAGCACGCCTGGGTGATGGACGCCGCCGAAGTGCTCAACACCGCCATCGCCCGCGGCCAGGCCAAGGGCGCCAGCGCCACCCAGGTGGTGGCCGACGCGCGCACCAACCGCCTGATCCTGCTCGGCCCGCCGGACGCCCGCGCCAAGCTGGCCAACCTGGCCCAGTCACTGGACACCCCCACCAGCCGCTCGGCCAACACCCGGGTGATCCGCCTGCGCCACAACGACGCCAAATCGCTGGCCGAGACCCTCGGGGAAATCTCCGAAGGGCTGAAGAACCAGCAGGATGGCGAGACCGCCGGCAAGCCGTCGAACATCCTCATCCGCGCCGACGAGAGCCTCAATGCCCTGGTGCTGCTGGCCGAGCCCGATCTGGTCGCCACCCTCGAAGACATCGTGCGCCAGCTCGACATCCCGCGCGCCCAGGTGATGGTCGAGGCGGCCATCGTCGAAGTCTCCGGCGACATCACCGACGCCCTCGGCGTGCAGTGGGCGGTGGATGCGCGCAGTGGCAGCGGCGGCACCGGCGGCCTGGGCGGGGTCAACTTCTCCGGCACCGGGCTGTCGGTGGGCACCGTGCTGCAGATCCTGCAGAGCGGCGAGGTGCCGGAAAACACCACCCTGCCCGACGGCGCCATCATCGGCATCGGCAGCGACAACTTCGGCGCGCTGGTCACCGCGCTGTCGGCCAACAGCAAGAGCAACCTGCTGTCCACCCCCAGCCTGCTGACCCTGGACAACCAGAAGGCGGAAATCCTGGTCGGGCAGAACGTGCCGTTCCAGACCGGCTCCTACACCACCGATGCGGCCGGGGCCAACAACCCCTTCACCACCATCGAGCGCAAGGACATCGGCGTCACCCTCAAGGTCACCCCGCACATCAACGAAGGCGCCACCCTGCGCCTGGAGATCGAGCAGGAAATCTCCTCCATCGCCCCCAGCACCGGGCTCAACGCCCAGGCCGTGGACCTGGTGACCAACAAGCGCTCGATCAAGAGCACCATCCTCGCCGACGACGGCCAGGTCATAGTGCTCGGCGGGCTGATCCAGGACGACGTCACCGAATCGGTGTCCAAGGTGCCGCTGCTCGGCGACATCCCCCTGCTCGGCGGGCTGTTCCGCTCTACCCGCGAATCCCACATCAAACGCAACCTGATGGTCTTTCTGCGGCCCACCGTGGTGCGCGACGGCGCCGGCCTGGCCGCGCTGTCGGGCAAGAAATACAGCGACATCCGCATCCTCGGCAGCGCCGACGAAGGCCGCCCGAGCATCCTGCCGCGCAACCCGGCGCAGCTGTTCGACGGCCAGGGCGCGCCGGCGGTGGATCTGCGCCAGTAAGCGAGTTGGTTGCGGGATAAAACCCTGGGGGGCGCTTTACGGCAAAGCCCTCCCAGCCTCCCCACTCACCCCAGCGGCGGCGTGCGCGGCGGGATCAGGCGTTTGCTGCCGGTGGCCTCATAGGCCGCGGCCAGGCGCAGCAACTCCGAGTCGTCGTAGGCGCGGCCGGCGAAGGTCAGCCCCACCGGCATGCCGATATCGGCCATCACCCCCATCGGCACGGTGACCGTCGGCACGCCCAGGTGGCGGATGGCGAGGTTGCCGTTGGCCACCCACACGCCATTGCTCCAGGCGATATCGGCGGAGACGGAATTCACGTCGGCATCGGCCGGGCCGACGTCGGCCACGGTGGGAAACAGCACCGCGTCGAGCTTGAGGCCGTCCATCCAGTCCTCCAGATCGAGCTTGCGAGTCTGCTCCAGGCCGCGCAGGCCATCCGGCACGGTGGGAATCTGGTCCCAGGAGCGGATGCCGCGCTTGGCCATATTGACGTACTCGTCCATGCCGGCGGCCAGGTCGCCCTCGCGGTTGGGCAGCGTGCCCGGGTCATGCGGGAATATCTGCGGGCCGTCGACGTCCGCCAGGCGGTTGAGCTTGGGGTCGCCGTTGGCGCGCAGGAAATCGTCGAAGGCCCAACCCGACAGCTCCCAGAGCTCGTCGTGGAGGAATTCCGGGGTGACGATGCCGCGATTGAATACGGTCGGCGCACCGGGGCGGTCGCCCTCGCAGTTGGAGACCAGCGGGAAGTCCACTTCCACCACCTCGGCGCCGGCCGCCTCCAGCGCCTGGCGCGCCGCCTGCCACAGGGCGATTACCGAGGGCCGGGTATGGATGCGCTGGCCGGTCGGCCCGCCGATGCCGGGGTTGTCGCTGGAGCCGGCTTCCTCGTCCTTATTGATGAACATGCGCGGCACGCCCAGGCGCTTGCCCTTGAGCGCACCGGGCTGGGCGGTGAGCGCCAGGTAGGACGCCGGGCGTACCTCGGAGGGCTTGGGAATCGGCACCCAGGGCTGCAGGCGCCAGAGGTCACCGCGGGTGTCTGGATCGTCGGCCACCACCACGTCGAGCACCTCAAGCAGGTCGGCCATGGTCCGCGCATAGGGCACCACCACGTCCATGGTCGGCGTCAGCGGCCAGTTGCCGCGCACCGAGATCACCCCGCGCGACGGCGTGTAGGCGCACAGGCCGTTGTTCGACGCCGGGCCGCGGCCGCTCGACCAGGTTTCCTCGGCCAGGCCAAAGGCGGCGAAGCTGGCGGCGGTGGCGGTGCCGGCGCCGTTGGACGAGCCCGAGGCGAACGGCGCGGTGAGGTAGGCGGCGTTGTACGGGCTCTCGGCGCGGCCGTAGACGCCGCGCTGCATGCCGCCGTTGGCCATCGGCGGCATATTGGTCTTGCCCAGGCAGATGGCGCCGGCGGCGCGCAGGCGCTCGATGGTGAAGGCGTCGCGCTGGGCCACCAGGTCCTTGAACGCCGGGCTGCCGGAGGCGGCGGTCAGGCCCTTGACCAGGTAGCTGTCCTTGGCGGTGTAGGGAATGCCGTCCAGCGGGCCGAGTCTCTCGCCACGGGCGCGGCGCGCATCGGAGGCCTCGGCTTCCTTCAAGGCATCGGGGTTGCGCACCACCACCGCGTTGAGCTTGGTCGGCGTGTTCGGGCCGTCGTAGGCCCCGATCCGCGCCAGGTAGGCCTGGACCAGCTCGACCGCCGTGGTGCGGCCGGCCTCCAGCGCGGCGCGCAGCTCGGCAATGGAAACTTCGGTTACCTCGATCATGGTGTCGTCACTCACTGATGGCGGGGCCGGCCGGCTGCGGCCAGCCCCGGATACGGAAAGCCCTGGTCCAGCGGCCGCAACGCCCCCAGTAGGAGCGGCTTCGGCCGCGAACATCTGCCTGATGATACATGCCGCCGAGCGCCCGCAGGAGGCCGAGACCAGGCCTCTGCCGCCCGCAACCACTGCAGCAGTTCGGCCTGCAGGCTACCCGGCTCCGCCGGCTAGGGCTCCAGCAGGCAATAGCGCGAGCCGTGCGCGACGCCCCCCCAATGGCACCACTCGCCTGCTATGGTCTTGGGCACTGCCTGCTGCAACCAGAGGACCCCGAAATGGAGCGATTCACCGGCGGTTGCCTGTGCGGCAACCTGCGCATCGTCGCCACGGGCCGGCCCTACCGGGTCGGCGTGTGCCACTGCCTGGACTGCCGCAAACACCACGGCGCCCTCTTTCACACCTCGGCGATCTTCCCCGAGCGCGCGGTGCAGATAGAGGGTGAAACCGCCCACTACGCCGGCCGCCACTTCTGCCCGCGCTGCGGCTCGCCGGTGTTCTCGCGCACGGCCGATGAAATCGAAGTGAACCTCGGCTCGCTGGACGCCCCCAACCAACTGACACCCACCTACGAACTCTGGACCATCAGGCGCGAGGCCTGGCTGCCGGCATTTCCGTTCGACAGGCGCTACGAGCGGGATCGGGAGAGCGAGGGGCGTTTCGAGGGAGAAGAGTCGAGTGGATGAAAGCGATCCAAGCGACCAGTCGTAGAGGGCCGTTGGCCTGAGTGGGCATTCAGCAACCTCGGGACCACGACCTGCACCCGAATGCTGCAACCGAGGTAAGCCAGCGCCGCCAATAAGGGCGCGCTCGTTCAGCTACGCCCTTCCCTTTTTGTGGCCACCGGCCCATGCGCAGCAGCCAATCCGCGCGATTAACTAGCGGCCAAACCCGCAGAAGCGGCTACTGGTAATTCTCTGGGCAGTTTTAGCGTCAGCACTATCAGCAACACACCCACTCCGCTTATGACGGCATATACCCCGGCAAAGCTGCCGCTGTGATTGGCCAATAGCCCCGCACCATAGTTGCCGAGCATGCCGCCAGAACCTTGCATCACATTAGCGATACCAAAGATGGAGACGGCCATGGCGCTGGACGATGCCACCTTGGAAACGTAAGCGGGAATAAGGCCGAAAATGGGGTAGAAGGCAGTGGAGAACAGCACTGCGGCGACCAGGGGCCAATGGCCCGAGGGCTGTATCACGAAGATCAGCGCAGCCATCACCACGCAGCCATACACCAGAAACATCGCCGCGCGTAGCCCGGTTCGGTCCGAGAGCCAGCCAATTGCGAGACCAGCGAACATGCCGACGAAACCGATCACGGCCCAGACCTGAGCAGTGTATTGCACGTCAAAGCCAAGCTCGGTACGCAGGTAAGACGAGAGGTAGGTCTGAAACGGAAAGGTGGCGAAACCTATCAAGAAATTCATCGACCAGATCAGCAATACCCAAGGTTTTATCAACTCTGAGCGCAAGCTGGGTAAGGCGACCTCGCTTGTTGTGGCTGCTGAGGTTGGCGACACGGTTTGGCCGAGCAAGCCTCCCCTCTTGAACACCACCAGCACCAGCGCAGCCATCGCCATCGTCAGCAACCCAACTACCCACCAAACGCTGCGCCACTCCTCTTGCGGGGCGTAGATGGGCACCAACAGGCTGTTGATAGCTACCCCATAGCTGGTACCGCTGGATACCAGTCCCATGGCCAAACCGCGGTAACGGTAGGCGACCACCCTGGCGATAACATCGACCATAGGCACAAAGACCGTCGCTGCAGTGCCCGCCAACAAGGTCAGCAGTACACCTATAAAAAAGGTGTTGTTCGACAACGGAATCAGTAGCAACGCGACTGCACACACAGCGCCCGACGCCACAATCATCCTGCCGCCGCCCACCTTGGGCGTCAGCCAGACCGCCAGCATTGCGCAGAGTAGAAAACCCAGCTGCGCTGAGGCGGTGATAGTGCCGACGTAGGAAAAGCCGAAACCCAAAGATGCCTGCATATCGGGTACGAGCTGGGCAAACAGGTATATCCCGAAGCCATAGGTCGCCGCCACCAGGCTGGTTAGCAACACTACGACCGCAGCATTTGAACGCATGGCGAGCACCCTATGGGCTGCTGGAATTGATTTCAGCAAGTCAGAACATGAGGTAAGAAAGCCGCGGAGCAACTTTCGCCCAGACACGTGGCGAGGCCCCGGTGCCCAGGTCGGTGCGTAAGTTCCGAGGCTCCTGTCCAACCTCGCGCCACCCAATAGCGCAACAGGTTCACATTGCTCTGAAGCAGCCCAACTCTACTGAGCGTGCAATCCAGCCGAGCGATAAAAGCGCCCTCCATATGCTCCATACCGCCACGTTGCATGGCTGTTCGTCGCTCAGACGCAAAGCAATCAGATGCCCAACATCGCGGGCATACCGCGAAACTCATGTCATTGAATGTCTGGCTCCGCTCGGCCGGCCGCCGCTGGTAACTGCTGGTTGCAAGCCTGCCGCAACTCAACACTGCGATATGACAAGCAAGGCCCGCGAATAGCCGCTCCAAGCAGGATGGCTAAACGTCGCGAGGCCCATCAGCGCTGTGCACAAACTATCCCGGTCCGCTCAACCCGCCGCATCCTCCGGCAGCTTGGCGATCACCTTGATCTCGAACTGGAAGCCGGCCAGCCAGGTCACCCCGATGGCGGTCACTGTCGGGTAAGGCGCCTGGCCCCAGAACTCGGCCGCCACCTCCCAGATGGTCTCGAACTTCGCGTCGGGCTCGAGCATGAAGATAGTGGTGTCGACCACGTCGGCGAAGCTGCATCCCGCCTCGCCCAGGATCGCATTGAGGTTGGCGAAGGTGAGGCGCACCTGGGCTTCGAGGTCGGGCTCGGGCGAGCCGTCCTGGCGGCTGCCGACCTGGCCGGAGACGAACAGGAAGCCGTTGGAACGGATCGCCGGCGAATAGCGGTGGAGCTCGTACAGGGCATGGCGGTCGGGCGGGAATACCACATCGCGTTTGCTGGTCATTGCGGGTCTCCATGGGCCGCTGCGGCCCGTTGCTTAAGATGGAGCCACTGTAAGAAGCGCGCCAGGCTGGATAAACCGGCAACTCTGGTCATGACTGTTTGTAGAATCCAAACAATCCCCCATGAGTGAGAAGAGCAATGGACCGTTTCGATGCGATGCAGGCGTTCGTGCGCGTGGTGGAGGCCGGCAGCTTCACCAAGGCGGCGACGACGCTGCACATGAGCAAGACCAGCGTGACGCAGCTGGTGCAGCAGCTGGAGGCACGGCTGCGCGTGCGCCTGCTCAACCGCACCACGCGCCGGGTCGCGGTCACCGCCGACGGCGCCGCCTACTACGAGCGCGCGGTGCGCCTGCTGGCCGATATGGACGACGCCGAAACCAGCCTCTCCAGCGCCGCCGCCCTGCCCAGGGGGCGCTTGCGGGTGGACGTGCCCAGCCCGCTGGCGCGGATGATTCTGGTACCGGCGCTGCCGGCCTTTCACGCGAAGTACCCCGACATCCAGCTGGACATGGGGGTGAGCGACCGCGTGGTGGACCTGATCGGCGACAAGGTGGACTGCGTGGTGCGCGGCGGCGAGATCGCCGATCAGTCGCTGATCGCGCGGCACGTGGGCGACCTGCAGCTGGGCGTGTACGCCGCGCCGAGCTACCTGCAGCGCGCCGGCACGCCCAGCCACCCGCGCGAGCTGGAGGACAGCCATCACCGCATCGTCGGTTTCCTCTGGGCGCGCGCCGGCAAGCCGCTGCCCTACGCCATGCAGTGCGGCGACGAGCGCCTCAGGGTGCAGGGCCGCTACGTGCTGGCGGTGGACGACGGCAACGCCTACCTCGCCGCCGGCCTGGCCGGCCTGGGCATCCTCTGGCTGCCGGACTACATGGCCAAGGCGCACCGCCAGCGCGGCGAGCTGGTGCCGCTGCTGGAGCACTGGCGGCTCGAGCCGATGCCGCTGTACCTGGCCTTCCCGCCCAACCGCCATGTCAGCGCCAAGCTGCGGGTATTTATCGACTGGGTCGTCGAGCTGATGGCGCAGCACGCACCGGTGCTGGGTCGCCGCTAGCCCAACAGGCCGCAGGCGCCTAGCGCGAGAAGCGCCGCCGATAGTCCCGCGGGGAAATGGCCAGGTGGCGCTGGAAGGTGGCGCGCATCCGCTCCTCGTCGCGGAAGCCGCACTGCCGGGCGATCTGGTCGATATTGCGGCTGGAGTCTTCCAGCAGGCGCCGCGCCGCTTCCAGGCGGAAGATCTCCACCGCCTTGGCCGGGGTGCGCCCGGTCTTCTGCTTGTACAGCCGGGAGAAATGCCGCGGGCTCATGTGGCAGCGTTCGGCCATGGCTTCGATGTCGAGTGCCGGACTGTCCAGGTTGTCGCCGAGCCAGCGGTGCAGTTCGTCGAAGGTCGCGGTATCGCGGGCCTGGGCCTGCAGCAGCTCGCTGAACTGGGCCTGGCCACCGGGGCGCTTGAGGAACACCACCAGCTCCCGCGCCACCTGCATGGCCACCTCGCGGCCGCAGTCGGCCTCCACCAGCGCCAGGGCGAGGTCGATGCCGGCGCTGACGCCGGCCGAGGTCCACAGCGCGCCCTGCTCGACGAAGATCGCGTCGCTGTCCACCTCGATGCCCGGAAAGCGCGCCTTGAGCATGTCGCACATGGCCCAGTGGGTCGCCGCGCGCTTGCCTTCCAGCAACCCAGCTTCGGCCAGCAGGAAGGTGCCGCTGCATACCGAGGCGGTGCGCCTTACCCGCCGTGCGTTGGCGCCGATCCAGGCGATCAGCTCGGCGGACTCGGCCACCGCCCGTTCGATTTCCGGTGCGCCCGGCACGATCAGGGTGTCGACCTGCGCCAGCGGCACCTCGGCCAGCGCCTGGGTCTGCACCACCAGGCCCTCGGCGCTGCCGACCAGGCCGCCCGGCAGGCTGGCGGTCAGGCGCTGGTAGCCGGGCAGGCCGCGCGCGTGCATGGCCTTGGTGGCGGCCCAGAACACGGTCTGCGCGCCGGTGAGGTCGAGCAGCCCGACTTGCGGGTAGGCGAGAAAAAGGATGGTGCGCGGACGGTTTGGCATGATTTCCGGGGTATCTGTCATTTCTGCCGAAATGCTCCTCTCCTAGCATGGGCCCGTCAAACACCAAGAGCCCAAGCCAGGAGTACCAGATGAAACAACGCATTCTGATTGTCGGTGGCGGTTTCGCCGGGGTATGGAGCGCACTGAGCGCCATGCGCCTGCTCGACCGGCACGGGCGCACGGATATCGCCGTGACCCTGCTCGCGCCGCAGCCGCAGCTGCGCATCCGCCCGCGCTTCTACGAGCCCGAGGTGCATACCATGCAGGCGCCGCTGACAGCGCTGCTGGCAGCGGTGGGCGTCGAGTTCGTCCAGGGCAGCGCCGAGGGCATCGATCCGCAGCGCCAGCAGGTCAGCTACCGCAACGCCGCCGGCCGCGTCGCCGAGCTGGGCTACCAGCGCCTGGTGCTGGCCTCCGGCAGCCGCCTGCTGCGCCCGACGCAAGCGGGGATGGACGCGCACCTGTTCGACGTGGACGAGATCGAGCAGGCGGCGCGCCTGGAGCAGCACCTGCTGGGCCTGGCGCAGCGCCCGCAGACGGCGGCGCGCAATACCGTGGTGGTGGCCGGCGGCGGTTTTACCGGCATCGAGACGGCCACGGAAATGCCCGCGCGGCTGCGCGCCGTGCTGGGCGAGGACGCGGCGATCCGCGTGGTGGTGGTCGACCGCGGCGAGCGGATCGGCGCGGCGCTGGGCGACGGCATTCGTCCGGCGATCGAGGCGGCGTCGCGCGAGCTGGGCATCGAGTGGTGCCTGGGCCGCTCGGTGGCCTCGGTCGATGCCGACGGCGTGAGCCTGGACGACGGCCAGCGCATCGCCGCGAATACGGTGATCTGGACCGTAGGCTTTCGCGCCAGCGAGCTGACCGCGCAGATTCCCGCGCCGCGCGACGCCCAGGGCCGGCTGCAGGTGGATGCCTGGCTCAAGGTCGAGGGTCAGGCGGCGATCTTCGCCGCCGGCGATACCGCGCGGGCGTCCACCGACGAGCTCGGCAACTTCACGGTGATGTCCTGCCAGCACGCCATCGCCCTGGGCCGCCACGCCGGCAACAACGCGGCCGCCGAGCTGATCGGCGTGGCCTCGACGCGCTACAGCCAGCCCAAGTACGTCACCTGCCTCGACCTCGGCGCCTGGGGCGCGGTGTTCAGCGAAGGCTGGGAGCGTCAGGTGAAGCTGGTGGGCAGCGAGGCCAAGGCGCTCAAGCAGCAGATCAACAGCCAGTGGATCTACCCGCCCGCTGCCGACCGCGCCCTCGCCCTGGCCGCCGCCGACCCGGCGATCCCGGTGGCCTGAGCCGCAGCGCGCCGCGGCTCAGTGGCACTCGATGCGGTTGCGTCCGCCGCGCTTGGCGCAGTACAGGGCGATATCGCTGCGCGACAGGGCAGCCTCGGCGCTGGCATCGGCAGCGCGCAGCGCTGAGATGCCGACGCTGACGGCGAGGAAGATCTGTTCGCCACCATGCAGGATCGGCGTCTTGGCCAGTTCGCCCTGGATGCGCTGGGCGAAGTGCCTGGCCTGGTGCAGATCGGCGTCGCTGAGCACCGCGGCGAACTCTTCGCCGCCCATGCGCCCGGCGGCATCGGTCTTGCGCAGCTGGGCGCAGAGGATGGCCGCGAAATGCCGCAGGGCCTGGTCGCCGACGCTATGGCCCCAGCGGTCGTTGATGGCCTTGAAGTGATCCAGGTCGAACATCAGGATGGTCGCGCACTGCCCCGGGCTGCGCTGCAGCCGGGCCAGCTCGGCTTCGAGCAGCTGCATGAAGTGCCGGCGGTTGGCCAGCTGGGTCAGGAAGTCCGTGGTGGCGAAGGCTTGCAGCTCGGCCTCGATCTGCTTGCGTTCGGTGACGTCGGTGATGAAGCCGTGCCACAGCACGCTGCCGTCCTCCAGGCGGCGCGGGCAGGCCTCGCCCTGACGCCAGGCGAGCGCCTGCCCCGGCAGCTGCAGGCGAAATTCCAGGCGCCAGGGCGTCAGCTGCCTGGCGGAGGCCTCGAAGGATGCCAGGTAGGCCGCCCGATCGTCCGGATGCAGCAGCGCCGGCAACGCCTGCGCGTCGCGCAGCAGCTGCTCCGCGCTGAGCCCGCAGATGACCTCGGCGCCGGCGCTGACGTAGGAAAAGGCCGACGCGCCGTCCGGCTGGCGCCGGTACTGGAAGACCATGCCGGGAATCTCGTTGGTCAGGTCGGTCATCAGCGCGGCGCTCTGCTGCAGCCGCTCGGCCAGCGTGCGCATGGCGGTGATGTCGGTGGTGGTGCCGATCATCCGTAGCGGCTTGCCGGCACCATCGCGTTCGACCACCTTGCCGCGGCTGCACACCCACTTGTAGCGGCCATCGCGGCAGCGCAGGCGGTGCTCCACCTCGTAGGCGGCGGTGCGCTGCTCCAGGTGCGCGGCAATGGTCGCCTTGACGTAGTCCAGGTCCGCCGGGTGCACCCGCGTGTAGCTCTCCTCGATGCGATTGCCGACTTCATGGTCGGCGTAGCCGAGCAGCGCCTTCCAGCCGCTGGAATAGTGGATTTCGCCGGTGGCGACGTTGCGATCCCAGATGCCGGTGCCGCTGCCGGCGATGGCCAGGGCCATGCGCCGCTCGCTGTCGCGCAGGGCGGCGATCTCCTGGCGCTGCTGGGCGTCCGCCTCGTCGCGCCCGAGCAGCTCCAGCGCCAGACCGGCGAACTCGAGCAGCGCCTGCTGCTGCGCGGCGTCCAGCTCGCGGGGGCGGTCGTCGAACAGGTAGAGCATGCCGAGCACGTCGCCGCCCGGCGCCCGCATCGGACAGGCGGCGAGGAAGCGCAGATGGGGAGCGGCCACCACCAGGTCGTGATCGCGCAGGCTGGCGTCGCGCTGCGCGTCGGCCACCAGGTACAGCCCGTCGGCACACGCCCAGTTACCCAGCAGACCGACCCGGGCGAGCTGAACGGCGCTGAGGCCGGCGCAGGCACGCACCTGCCGTCGCCCTTCGCCACCGGTCAGCAGCAGCGCGGCCATGACGTCGAAATGCCGCCGGGCCAGGCGCAGCAGGCCATCGAATCGCTCGTCATTGGCGCTCGCCGGCGCATCGTTCGAATACAGGGACTGCATAGGGGCTCTGCTTCGCTAGAACTGTGGACGCCGCCTGCTATTGATAGGCCATATCCAGATCGCCGTCTAATCCTGATGGCCATATGAAGCCACCGGCAGGGGTTCGCTGAGCCTAAAGGATTCGCCGCGCCGTTGACACTGGGCATCGCCCGTCTGTTCTCAGCGCAGGTAGCGTCCAACCCGACTGTGCAGCAAGGCCTGCAGCTCCGCCTGCATGAAGGCGTAGTCGTCGGCAATGTCCAGGCAGATCACCCGCTTGCCGGCCAGGGCGCGTCAGTACTGGCGCTGCAGCTTGCTGCGCTGGGCCTTTTCCATCACGAAGATCAGCGTCGCCCAGTCGAGCTGCTCGGCCGACAGGCGTACCTCGGCATCCGCCGCCAGCCCGGCGGAGTCGGTTTGCACGCCGGGCCAGGCGCCGAACAGCTGTTCGGCGGTCGGGCTGCGCAGGCGGTTGCGGCTGCAGATGAACAGCGCGCGAATCACGCGTCACCGACTCGCTCGTACAGCTCCACCGGCTCCAGTGCGCCCTGGCAGCCGCACTGGCTGTGGCCGAGCCCCAGGTGACGGAAGCCGGCCTTGAACAGCACCCGCCCGGACTGCGGGTTACGCGCCAGGTGGCTGGCGTGCAGGCGGCGCAGGTGCAGGCGGGCGAAGGCGAATTCGACCAGCGCCTGGCAGGCCTCGCTGGCGTAGCCGCGGCTCCAGTAGGGCACGCCGACCCAGTAGCCGACCTCGGCCTCGCCGCGGGCGATGTCCTTGAGGGCGATGCTGCCGATCAGCTCGCCGCTGGCACGCTCGACCATGGCGAAACAGGCCGCGCGACCGGCGGCCCAGTCCTGCGCGCACTGCGCGATCCAGCGCTGCGCCAGCTCCGGCGGATAGGGATGGGGAATGCTGCGGGTCACGTCGGCGATGCGAAAATCACCGGCCAGACGCGCCACCTGCGCGGCATCCTCGCCACGCAGCGGGCGCAGCAGCAGGCGTGCGGTTTCCAGCAGGGCTTCGTCCATGGTGATCCCTCGAGGTGCTCAGGCCGGCTGCGGCCCGATGGGATAGAACTGCCCGCCGCTCCACACGCCGAGCCAGGGCTGGCCGTCGATCTCGCGCTCCACCGCCAGCTCCACCAGTTGGTAGAACACGTTGCGATGGATCAGCGCCTCGAGGTTGCGCCGCACCAGCAGGTAGGGCGCAGGCTCGAGCGTTGCCGGGTCGATCTCGACGCGGATCGGGTGTTCGGCGCCGGCCGTTACCTCGTCCTCGACGTTGGTGGTGAAGCGCAGCAGCTGGGTCTCGCCCTCACCGATGACCTGCAGGGTCACGGCGACGAAGGGAGCGTCGTCGACGCGAATGCCGACCTTCTCCACCGGGGTGATCAGGAAGTAGTCGTCGCCGTCGCGGCGGATGATGGTGGAGAACAGCCGCACCATGGGTTTGCGGCCGATCGGCGTGCCCAGGTAATACCAGGTGCCGTCGCGGGCGATGCGCATGTCGATATCGCCGCAGAAGTCGGGGTTCCACAGGTGCACCGGTGGCAGGCCCTTGCCCTCGCCCTTGGGAATCTGCGCCAGCAGGTCGCCGGCCTTGCCTGGATCGCTCATGGTTTTGCTCGTCCACATTGCTGCGAACCGAAGAGGATACACCGTGGGAGGGGCTTTCGGCTCTGGCGTCCTGCTTCGCACTACCTCCTGCATCCATGCAGTCGTAGCCGCGACAACAAGCGGCGGATACCCGTCGCGGCTAAAGCCCCTCCCACAGAGCGCCAGCGACGCTCTGTCAGCGCGCCATGCCGAGCAGGCTGCGCGCGTAGTCGTGCAGCGGCGGGCCGATCAGGTCCTGCGGCTGGGCGTCGTAGAAGGTCAGAAAGCCACCGCGGCTGCGGATGCGTGCGGTGTCCACCAGGTAGCGGGTGTTGGTTTCGATCAGCATCAGCTGGATGGTCGCGCGGTCGGTGCCGAGACGGTCCAGCGCTTCCTGATCCTCCCACTCCTCGACGGTGCCGATGCGGTCGTCGTTATAGGCGAAGCGGCTGTACAGCAGGTAGTGGGCGCCGGCGGCACGCGCCTCGGCCATGGCCTCCTCCAGCCCGCGCGGCTCGCGCGCGCGGCGGACCAGCGGGAAGTATTCGACGAAGCCGTTGAAGGCCTCCTCGGCCACCACGTTGGGCCGCGGGTAACCGTGACCCGGCGGCACGAAATGGCCCTGGGCGATATAGATGAAGGAATCCTGCTGCAGGCGCCGCGAGGCCATGCGCTCGGTGCGGCCGTGGTCGAGAAAACCGGCGTCGCGCAGGTGATAGCCGGCGCCGCTGGCCAGGTCGCTGACCTTCATGCAGCCGGCCAGGCCCAGCAGCGCCAGCAGTAGAAGCAGGTTACGCATCAATCGATCCTCCTCGTGCCGGCGACGGAAAACCGGCGGATAAGGCAGGGATGCAGATTCTGCGCCAGGCTCGCCACCAAGGGCTGCCCCCCCAGTGTCGCGACAACGTCGCATTGCCGGTTGATCACAGCCTTATCCATGTGCCGCGATCCCCTGTAGGCTGGGTTAGGCGCATGTCGAAACCCTAATGACCCCGCAAGTTTTGGTGCGCCGTAACCCACCATTGGCGCAACGCGGAGAGACCGCCTGCTGGGTTACGCGGCGCGCCACTCTGGGAGTGTCCGAGGGTTCGGAGGTTGGCGCCGCTACCCCCCTACAGCCCGCGCTGCCACTCCTGACGCAGGCCGGCCTGCTGCGGCCGCTCGATGGCCTCGCGCACCTGCGCCAGCAGGCGCGCCTTGTCGCGGCCGAGATTGCCCTTGAGCACCAGGTAGTTGGAGGCGTGGTCGCTGCGAAATACCGTCTGCTGCAGCTCCAGGCCCTGCAGCAGGCGCTCGACTTCGCCGAACAGCTGCAGCTGGGTCAGCGGCTGGTAATCGGTGAACTGCTCACGAAACCGCGCCTCGCCCAGGGGGAAGCTGACCACCAGGGTGGAGAGGTATTCCGGCTGCGCGGCATTCATCAGCCGCGCCGAGTTGTCCGCATGCTGGGCGCTGAGGGTCTGGCCGCCGAGGCCGTTCAAGATCATCACCGAACGGGTGATGCCGGCCTGGCCGAGCTTGTCCAGGGCGCTGAGGCTGGAATCAAAGGTCTCGCCCTTGTTGACCCGCGCCAGCACTTCGTCGTCGCCGGACTCGCAACCGACGTAGGCCATCTTCAGCCCGGCGTCGGCCAGCTCCTTGAGCTCGGCCACCGACTTCTTGCGCAGGTTGCGCGGCAGGCAGTAGCTGGATACCCGGCGCACTTCGGGCATATGGCTGCGGATCGCTTCGAGAATATTGAGCAGGCGCCGCGTCGGCAGCACCAGGGCATCGCCGTCGGCGAGGAACACCCGGTTGACGATCAGCTGCGCGCCGGCGCGGCGAATCTCCTCGAGCACCTCGGCCTCGTCGCGGGCACGGAATTTCTTCTGCGGCGCCGTGTACATCTCGCAGAAGCTGCACTGGTTCCAGGAGCAACCGTTGGTCACCGGCAGAATCAGCGAGTGGGCCTCGCTGGGCGGGCGGAACACCGGCTCGATATAGGCGATGGGGAAACTGGCGGACATATTCGACCGTGCTTGGTTGGCTGAGGCTGCGCCAGTGTAACCAGTGCAGTCGTGACTGCCGAGCCACTCCCCCTCCTGAATCGGAGGCAGAAGGTCGACACGCTGAGGAAGCCCCCCTGCGGCGCCCTGGTCAAGGTGGGCTGAAGCGGATCGCCGCCCGGCCCACCCTACAATGCGACGGGTGTCAGTCGAATGCTCAATTGAAATGCGGGCCCTACTGGTAGGGTGGGCTTCAGCCCACCAGCGATGCCAGACCCGGGCAAAGCGCAGCGCCGCCCAGGCCGGCCTGCCAAGCCGCGAGGGTCAGCCGCCGATGATCTTCATCACCGTCACGCCGCCGGAGAAGGCCAACTCCTGCTTGTCACCGAGGGCCTTGACCAGCAGCCGCTGCAGCGCCGGCAGGGCCTGGTGGCGCGGCTTGTCCAGCAGGTCGCCGACGTAGTGGCGGTTGCTCGACGACAGGCAGCCGTGCAGCCAGCCGGTCGACGACAGGCGCAGGCGCGAGCAGGTGCGGCAGAACGGCACGCTCTCGTTGGCGATCACGCCAAAATGGCCGGCACCGGGGATGGCGTAGCGCAGCGCGGTGGCATCGACCGGGGCGTCGGCCTGGACGTAATCGTGACGGCTGCCGATCAGTTCCAGCAGCTCGGGCAGGCCGACGAACTGCTGGTTGAAGGCATTGGGGTCGCGGGCCAGGTGGCCCATGCGCATCAGCTCGATGAAACGCAGCTCGAAGCCGCGCTCCAGGCAGTAATCCAGCAGCGGCAGTACCTGGTCGAGGTTCTGCCCGCGCAGCGGCACCATGTTGAGCTTGATCTTCATCCCGGCGGCGCGCGCCGCCTCCAGGCCGGCCAGCACGGTGGCCAGGTCGCCGCCACGGGCGATGCGGGCGAAGGCCTCGGCGTCGAGGGTATCCAGGGAAATGTTCAGGCGGCGAATGCCGCATTCCAGCAGCAGCGCCAGCTTGCGTTCGAGCAGCTGGCCGTTGCTGGTCAGGCTGATGTCGTCGAGGCCGAGCTGGCTGACCTGGCGCAGGAAGGGTTCCAGGCGCGGGCTGACCAGCGGCTCGCCGCCAGTGATGCGCAGGCGTTCGATGCCGGCGGCTTCGATCAGGTAGGCGACGCCGCGGGCCATGGCGTCGGCGGAGAGTTCGTCCTGCGCCGCCACCAGGCGCTTGCCGTCCGGCACGCAGTAGGTGCAGGCGTAGTTGCAGGCGGCGGTCAAGCTGATGCGCAGGTTGCGAAAGCGCCTGCCCTGACGGTCGACGATCATGGCGGACTCCGAGGGGGAATAGGCCGGAGTATATCGCCGTAACCGGCCGCGGCACATGGGTCATCCAGCGGCTGAATGAGCCGAGTCGCGTTCACTATGGACAGTGGTCGCCCCGGGCATCGGCCGCGACTGGGGTCGCGGCGGGGAAGGGTTAGTCGCGCTTGCGCTTATTGCCCATGCGCACGCCGATATCCATGAGGAACTGGAAGAAGCCTTCCTGATCCTCCAGCACGTTGCTCCAGAACGGCGAGTGGTACAGCGCCACGGCGCCATGCACCAGCGCCCAGGCGGCGCAGTAGTGGAAGTACGGCGGCACGTCTTCCAGCTTGCCTTCGGCGATGCGGCCCTTGATCAGCTGGGTCAGGCGTTCGAAGTTGGAGGCGCGGATCTTGTGCAGCTGCTCGACCATCTCCGGCACCTGGTTGCCCTTGACCACCTTCTCTTCCAGGCGGTCGAACAGGCGATAGCGCTGCGGGTCGCGCATGCGGAACTCGAAGTAGGCACGCGACAGCGCTTCCTTGTCGCGATCCACGTCGGCCGAATGCAGCAGGGCGTTGAGATCGCGCTCGTAGTCGAGCATCAGGCGCAGATAGATCTCCGCCTTGGACTTGAAGTGCTTGTAGATGGTGCCTTTGCCGATACCGACCGCATCGGCGATCATCTCGACGGTGACGCTGTCTTCGCCCTGTTCGAGGAAGAGTTTCAGCGCTGTGTCGAGAATCTCCTGCTCGCGGCGACGGAATTCGCGGACCTTACGGGGTTCTTTCTGCATAAAGGGACTGTGGGGTCAAAAATCGAAGCCGCGTATTATGCCTAAATGTGGCCAAATTGCACGGATCATCCGACCATGTACGTGTTTCACGATGAGTTTCCCCAAGAAAGTGGACTGCGTTATCTGAACCACGCGGCGGTGGCGCCCTGGCCGAAACGCAGTGCCGAAGCGGTTCGGTGCTTCGCCGAAGCGAACGTGAGCAGCGGCGCGCGTGATTATCCGGACTGGCTGAAACTAGAGCGTAGCCTACGCGAACGATCAGTGCGTCTGCTGAATGCACCGAGCACCGGCGATATCGCACTGGTCAAGAACACCTCCGAGGCCCTGTCCTTCGTCGCCTTCGGCCTCGACTGGCGCCCGGGCGACCAGGTGATCATCAGCGACGAGGAATTCCCCTCCAACCGCGTGGTCTGGCTGGCCCTGGCGCCGCTGGGAGTGGAGGTGATCGAGGTCAGCCTGCGCGGCGTCGATGCCGAGGCCGCCCTGCTCCAGGCCATCGGGCCGCGAACCCGACTGCTGTCGATCAGCGCGGTGCAGTATGCCAGCGGCCTGCGCCTGGACCTGCCGCGCCTCGGCCAGGGCTGTCGCGCGCGCGGCGTGCTGTTTTGCGTGGACGCCATCCAGCAGCTCGGCGCCCTGCCCTTCGACGTGCAGGCCTGCGCCTGCGACTTCGCCATGGCCGACGGCCACAAGTGGCTGCTGGGGCCGGAGGGCCTGGGGCTGTTCTATTGCCGCAGCGAGCTGCGCGATCAACTCAAGCTGCACGAATACGGCTGGCACATGCTGGAACACGCCGGCGACTACAACCGCCAGGACTGGCAGCCGGCGCGCAGCGCGCGGCGCTTCGAATGCGGCAGCCCGAACATGCTCGGCGCCTTCGCCCTGGAGGCCAGCCTGTCGCTGCTGGAAGAGGTCGGCATGCAGCGGGTCGGCGCACTGCTCACCGAACGCGTACAGTGGCTGCTCGACGGCATCCAAGCCCTGCCCGGCGCGACGCTGCACAGCCCGGTCGAGGTCGAGCGGCGCGCCGGCATCCTCACCTTCAGCCTGGCCGGACACGACAACCAGGCGCTGCACCAGCGCCTGCGCGACGCCGGGGTGATCTGCGCACAACGTGGACCGGGCGTGCGCTTTTCGCCGCATTTCTACACCAGCGCTCAGGTGATCGAGGAAACCCTGGGGCTGCTAGGCCAGCTGGCAAGAGGCTGAGAACTCAGCAGCCGCCGCGGTATTCCAAATCTGTTTAAAAAACGCACGATTTCGCCTGGACGCGCGGCAATCCTGGCCAATACTGAAGATTACTGGTGCGCGGCATCTCCCCCCAAGTGCCCCGCCAGCCAAGGTACCGTGGACCGCGTACCTTGATTTACTCCTAATGGTCTTGACCCGGATTCATCCCCCAGAACCCGGGTTTTTTTTGGCCGATGAAAATTCACCCTGATCCATAAGCATGGCAGCGGCTTCAGCCGCGAAGCCGTTATCGGCCTTCGCGGCTGACGCGCTACGCCGCCCGGCGGCTCTGCACAAGCCTAGCCCGGGTGCAATCCGGGAATCCTGCAGCCGCGGATTGCCTCCGGGCTACACGCCGGCCAGCGGGAACAGGCGCTTGAAGTTGGCCGAGGTCTGCTCGGCCAGGACCTCGAAGCTCACGCCGCGCAGCACGGCCAGGTATTCGGCCACCTCACGCACGTATTGCGGCAGGTTGGGCTTGCCGCGATGCGGCACCGGCGCCAGGTAGGGCGAGTCGGTCTCCACCAGCAGGCGGTCGGCCGGCACCTGACGCGCCACCTCGCGCAGCGCCTCGGCATTGCGGAAGGTAACGATGCCGGACAGCGATATATAGAAGCCGATATCCAGCGCCGCCTTGGCCATCTCCCAGTCCTCGGTGAAGCAGTGCAACACGCCGGCCTGCGGCAGTGCCGCCTCGCGCAGCAGCGCCAGGGTGTCGGCGCGGGCTTCGCGGGTATGCACTATCACCGGCTTACCGGTGATGCGCGCCGCCTCCAGGTGCAGGCGGAAGGAGGCCTGCTGCAGCGCGGCGGATTCGGGTTCGTAGTGGTAGTCCAGGCCGGTTTCGCCGATGGCCACCACCTTGGGATGGGCCAGCTCGGCCAGCAGCCAGTCCAGTGCCGGCGCGGCGCCCGGCTCCAGATCCAGCGGATGCACGCCCACCGAGCAATCGACATCGGCATAGCGCTCGGCCAGCCCCTTGACCGTGGCGGCATTGTCGGCGCTGACACCGATGCACAGGAAATGCCCGACGCCCGCCGCACGGGCCGCATCCAGGGCAGCATCCAGCGAACCGCCGTGGGCGGCCAGGTCGAGACGGTCGAGGTGGCAATGGGAGTCGATCAGCACAGCGGGGAACTCGGGCAAGGGAAAGGCCCGAATTGTAATCGAAAGCGGCGGAAGGCTGGGCGCGTGGGAGAGGCTTTGGGGCGTGGGATGGGTTGAGCAGCGTAGCGCCGATACCCCGCATCCAGACATCGACGGGTGCGCTGCGCTCAGCCCATACTGCGGCTGCCGTTACATGGTATGGGTCGGACGATCGGACTTCAGCGCGCCGGCCAGATAGGTCTCGATCTTGTTGCGGGCGGTGTTGTCGCCATCGTTGAACTGCACGCCGACGCCGGCGGCGCGGTTGCCCTGGGCGCCCTTGGGGGTGATCCACACCACCTTGCCGGCCACCGGGATCTTCTCCGGCTCGTCCATCAGGTTGAGCAGCATGAACACTTCGTCGCCGAGCTTGTAGCTCTTGTTGGTGGGGATGAAGAGTCCGCCGTTCTTGATGAAGGGCATGTAGGCCGCGTAGAGCACGGACTTGTCCTTGATGGTCAGGGACAAAATGCCGTTACGGGGGCCCAGATTGGGTGGCAAGCTCATCAGGTATTCCTGGCGTCTATTGCGTAATGCCCGATTCTAGCCCGGTCCGGGCAAGCTTGCCCACTGCACCAGTAGGGCTTCGAGAAGCAAGACACGGTTGAGGTTGGCCTTGCCGATCACCTTCTGCCGCTGCGCCAGCAGCCACTCCTGGATCGCCAGCACCTTGGCCTGGGGGGTTTTCTCGGCCAGGTATTGCACCACCTTGCGCATGTCGGCCTGGCCCAGGCCGGCCTCGTCGCGGGTCAGCTGGTAGCGCAGCATCAGCTGCGCCCAGTCGCAGAACCAGTCGAACAGCAGGTTCAGCGGCAGCGCATTCCAGCTTTCCGCCAGCTGGCTGGGGGCGATCTGCTGCTTGAGCAGCTTCTTCACCCCTTCCACCGCCTGCGCGCGCTGTTCGCGCACGCCCTGCCCCTGCAGACGCAGCGCCGCCAGCGGCGAACCGGCGGCCAGGGTCAGCAGCTCGGCGCGCTCCTCCTCGCTCGACTCGGGCAGCGCCTGGGCCAGCCAGGCCAGGCTCAGCGCCTCGCTGGGCAGCGGGCAAGCCTGCTGCACGCAGCGGCTCTTGATGGTCGGCAACAGACGGCTGGGCTGGTGGCTGATCAGCAGCAGCACGGTGGCGCCGGAGGGCTCCTCCAGGCTTTTCAGCAGGGCATTGGCGGCGTTAAGGTTCATCGCTTCGGCCGGCTCCAGCAGCACCACCTTGCGCCCGCCGAGCTGGGCGGTCTGCACCACGAAGTCGACCAGCTCGCGCACCTGATCGACCTTGATCGGCTTGTCCGCCTCTTCCGGCTCCAGCACGTAGTTGTCCGGGTGGGTGCCGGCCGCCAGCAGGTGGCAGGACTTGCACTGGCCGCAGGCGTCCAGGCCGTTCGGGCTCTGGCACAGCAGTCGCGCCATCAGGCGTTCGGCCAGGGCGCGCTTGCCGATCCCGGCGGGGCCGTGCAGCAGGTAGGCGTGGGCATGCTGGCTGCGGCCGGCGAGGTGCTGCCAGAGGCTTTGCTGCCAGGGATAGGCGTCAGCCACGGCAGGTCTCCAGCAGGCTCGGCAGCAGGGCGTCGAGATCGGCCTGCACCTGGGCCAGGGTCTGTCCGGCATCCAGCACGCGGTAGCGCTGTGGGGCCTGCGCCGCGCGCTGCAGATAGGCCTGGCGCACCGCCTCGAAGAAGCCGCGGCCTTCCTGCTCGAAACGATCCAGCCGGCCACGGGCGGCGGCGCGGGCCAGGCCCACCTCCACCGGCAGGTCGAAGATCAGGGTTCGATCGGGGCGCAGCTCGCCCTGGACGAAGTTCTCCAGCAGGGCGATGCGCTCGCCGGACAAGCCGCGGCCGCCGCCCTGGTAGGCGTAGGTGGCATCAGTGAAACGGTCGCACAGCACCACGGCGCCGCACGCCAGCGCCGGGCGGATGACCTGCTGCAGGTGCTGGGCGCGCGCGGCGAACACCAGCAGCAGCTCGGTATCGCTGGCCATGGGCTCGTCGCTGGGTGCCAGCAGCAGTTCGCGGATGCGCTCGGCCAGCGGCGTGCCGCCCGGCTCGCGGGTCAGCAGCACGTCGACGCCGCGCTCGCGCAGGCGCTCGGCGAGGTAGTCGCGGTTGGTGCTCTTGCCGGCGCCTTCCGGGCCTTCCAGGGTGATAAACAGACCGGTCACGGGTTGCCCTTATTGAGTGTCGGCCGCACGCGGTGCGGGGCTGGAGCGATAGTCGGCACGGCGCTTGAGCTGGTACTCGCGCACCGCGCGGTTGTGCTCGGCCAGGGTATTGGAGAACACGTGGCTGCCGTCGCCCTTAGCCACGAAGTACAGCGACTTGCCATCGAGCGGATTGAGCGCGGCATGGATGGCTTCGCGGCCGACCATGGCAATCGGCGTCGGCGGCATGCCGTCGATGGTGTAGGTGTTGTAGGGCGTCGGCGTGCGCAGGTCGGCACGGGTGATGCGGCCGTTGTAGCGCTCGCCCATGCCGTAGATGACGGTCGGGTCGGTCTGCAGGCGCATGCCGATACGCAGGCGGCGGACGAAGACGCCGGCAATCTCGCCGCGCTCTTCCGGCACGCCGGTTTCCTTCTCGATCAGCGAGGCCATGATCAGCGCGTCGTAGGGCTCGCGATAGGGCAGGCCCTCGGCGCGCTTGTCCCACTCCTCGGCCAGCACCGCCTCGAGGCGGGCATTGGCCTGCTTGAGCAGGTCCTCGTCGCTCATGCCGCGCACGTAGCGGTAGGTATCGGGAAAGAAGCGCCCTTCCGGGTTCTGCCCGGCCAGCCCCAGGCGCGCCATCAGCTCGGCGTCGCTAAGCTCGGCCAGGCGTTGCTCGAGACGCTCCTGGCGCGCCAGGGCGGTGCGCACCTGGCGGAAATTCCAGCCCTCGACCAGGGTCAGGCTGTACTGCATCACCTCGCCGCGCTGCCACAGGCCGAGCATGTCCTTGGCGCTCTGCCCGGGCAGCAGGCGATATTCGCCGCTGTGCAGGGCCGGAGCGCGCAGGTTGAAACGCCAGTACAGGCGCAGCCAGAAGGCGTCGTCGATCACGCCCTCGCTTTGCAGACGATTGAGCAGGCCACTGGGAGTGGCGCCGGACGGCACCTCCAGCAGCATTTCCTCGCTCAGTTGCAGGGGCTGCTCCAGCGCCTTCTGCTGTTGCCAGGCGGCCCCGACCACCAGCAGCGCAGCCAGCAGCACGCCGCACTCGAGCAGCACCAAGATCTTGCGTAGCACTAATCAGATATCCAGTAAGTCGCGGACGATGGTCTGCAGTTTACGGGTGAGCGGCCCGACCGGCCAGTGCTGCGCCTGCAGGGCCCGTACCGGCCAGACGCCGTAGAGGCTGTTGCAGAGAAAGACTTCGTCCGCCGCCAGCAGTTCGTCATGGCCGATGTCGCGTACTTCCACCGGCACCCCGAGCGCCCTCGCCTGGTCCAGCAATTCGGCGCGCATCACCCCGGCGACGCCGCAGCGCGACAGGTCGGCGGTCAGCAGAGCACCGCCGCGCACCAGGAAAAGGTTGCTGTAGACCCCTTCGATCACCCGCCCGCTGGCATCGCACATCAAGCCCTCGGCGTGCTCGACATCCTGCCATTCGGCGCGAGCCAACACCTGTTCCAGGCGATTGAGGTGCTTGAGCCCGGCCAGCAGCGGCTGCTCGGCCAGACGGGTGACGCAGGGAAACAGGCGCACGCCCTGCTCGGCATGCGCGGCGGGATACTGCGGCAGCGGCGCCGCCTGCAGGATACGCAGCGGCTGACCGGGCTGCGGTGGCGCATAGCCACGCTGACCCTCGCCGCGGGTGACGATCAGCTTGGCTACGCCCTCGCCGAGCTGCCCGGCGAAGGCCTGCAGCTCGCTGTCCATCAGCGCGAGGTCGAGGGGAATGGCCAGGCGCCGACAGCCCTCGGCCAGGCGCGCCAGGTGCCGCGCCAGCAGCGGGATGCGCCCGCCACGCACGGCGATGGTCTCGAACAGACCATCGCCGTAAGCCAGGCCACGGTCGCGCACCGACAACTGTTCGCCGGGCGCGCCGTTGACCCAGCCCGGCATCAGCCGTGGTACCGACGGAACAGCAGCGAACCGTTGGTGCCGCCGAAACCGAAGGAGTTGGACAGCGCCACCTCGATCGGCATGGCCTTGGCCTGGTGCGCGACGAAGTCCAGGTCGCAGCCTTCATCCGGCTCGTCCAGGTTGATGGTCGGCGGCGCCACCTGGTCGCGGATCGCCAGCACGCTGAAGATCGCCTCCACCGCACCGGCCGCGCCGAGCAGGTGGCCGGTCATCGACTTGGTCGAGCTGACCGACAGCTTATAGGCGTGCTCGCCGAACACGCTCTTCACCGCCGCAGCCTCGGCGATGTCGCCGGCCGGGGTGGAAGTGCCGTGGGCGTTGATGTACTGCACCTGGTCGGCGTTGATGCCGGCATCGCGCAGGGCGGCTGCCATGCAACGCGCGGCACCGGCGCCATCCTCGGGCGGCGAGGTCATGTGGAAGGCGTCGCCGCTCATGCCGAAGCCGATCAGCTCGGCATAGATGGTGGCGCCACGCGCCTTGGCGTGTTCCAGCTCTTCCAGCACCAGGGCGCCGGCGCCGTCGGACAGTACGAAACCGTCGCGGCCCTTGTCCCATGGCCGGCTGGCCTTGGTCGGCTCGTCGTTGCGGGTGGACAGCGCCCGGGCCGCGCCGAAACCGCCCATGCCCAGGCCGCAGGCGGCCATCTCGGCGCCGCCGGCGACCATCACGTCGGCCTCGCCATAGGCGATGTTGCGCGCGGCCATGCCGATGCAGTGGGTGCCGGTGGTGCATGCCGTGGCGATGGCGTAGTTCGGTCCCTGCAGCCCCAGGTGGATCGACAGGAAGCCGGAAATCATGTTGATGATCGAGCCAGGCACGAAGAACGGCGAAATGCGCCGCGGCCCCTGCTCGTGCAGCGATTTGCAGTTGTTCTCGATATTGGTCAGGCCGCCGATACCGGAGCCCATGACCACGCCGATGCGCTCACGGTTGGCGTCGGTGACTTCCAGGCCGGCATCGCGCATCGCCTGGAAGCTGGCGGCGAGGCCGTACTGAATGAACAGGTCGAGCTTGCGCGCCTCCTTGGCGGAGAGGTACTCCTCGACGTTGAAACCCTTGACCGACCCACCGAAACGGGTGGAGTAGGCGGACAGGTCCATGTGCTCGATCAGGCCGATGCCACTGCGCCCGGCCAAAATGCCCTGCCAGCTGCTCGGCACATCGTTACCCAGCGGCGACAACATGCCCATACCGGTAACCACGACGCGTCTACGCGACACAGCAATCTCCTCTTGTTCTGCCTGATAGCGCCGGAATGCGCCTTGCACGTAAAGAAAAACCGCACGCCTGATGAGGGCAGTGCGGCTTTTCCGTGTCGGGAAGCGACGGTGACTTATTGCGCGTGCGCGGTCACGTAGTCGATAGCTTCCTGAACGGTGGTGATCTTCTCAGCTTGCTCGTCCGGGATCTCGGTCTCGAATTCCTCTTCGAGAGCCATCACCAGCTCGACGGTGTCAAGGGAGTCGGCACCCAGGTCTTCGACGAAGGAAGCGCTGTTGGTGACTTCCTCTTCCTTCACGCCCAGTTGCTCGGCAACGATTTTCTTGACGCGTTCTTCGATGGTGCTCATACCTTGTTTTCACTCCTATTGGACAAATCCAGGCAGCTAGCTGGTAGCGGCCAAGTGTATAGAAAGGGTTTTTAGCATTTCAAGCTGAATGCCGGGGAGCCCCCAGGAACACTTCAACGATCTGTCTATAAACCTGTTGCAGCTTTATAACGGATTTTAGACAGCCACTATGACAGTTTTCTGAAGGCGCTCGTCACATTCAGCTCATATACATTCCGCCGTTCACGGGGATAGTAGCCCCAGTGACGTAGGCTGCGCCATCGGAGGCGAGGAAGGCCACCACCTTGGCGATCTCCTCGGCCTGGCCCAGACGGCCCAGCGGAATCTGGGTCAGCAGCGCGTCGCGCTGGGCTTCCGGCAGTTCGCGGGTCATGTCGGTGTCGATGAAACCGGGAGCCACCGAGTTGACGGTGATCGCCCGCGAACCCACTTCACGCGCCAGGGCACGACTGAAACCTTCCAGGCCGGCCTTGGCCGCGGCGTAGTTGACCTGCCCGGCATTGCCCATGGCGCCGACGACGGAGCCAATGTTGATGATGCGGCCGAAACGCGCCTTGGTCATCCCGCGCAGTACCGCCTTGGACAGGCGATACAGGCTGTTGAGGTTGGTGTTGATCACGTCGTACCACTCGTCGTCCTTCATCCGCAGTATCAGGTTGTCACGGGTGATGCCGGCGTTGTTGACCAGGATCAACGGCTGACCAAGATGTTGCTGGATGTGTTCCAGGGTGCTGGCGACCGACTCATCGTTGCTCACGTCGAGCACCAGGCCGGCGCCTTCGACGCCGTTGGCCTTGAGGGTTTCGGCGATGCGCTCGGCGCCCGAGGCGCTGGTGGCGGTGCCGATGACGATGGCGCCCTGACGGCCCAGCTCCAGGGCAATCGCCTGGCCGATACCGCGGCTGGCGCCGGTGACCAGCGCGACCTTACCTTGCAGACTCATGTTCGTTCTCCTTGCTCAGGCCAGAGCCGCGCGGGCGGCGGCAAAGGCATCCGGGGTATCCAGGTTGTGGGTGTTGATGCCCTTGACGCAGCGCTTGTTGAGGCCGCCCAGCACCTTGCCGGGACCGCACTCGACCAGGTCGGTGACACCCTGCTCGGACAGACGCACCATCGACTCGACCCAGCGCACCGGGCTGTACAGCTGCGCCAGCAGGTCGGCCTTGAGGGTGGCCAGGTCGGACACCACGGCGGCGCTGACGTTCTGCACCAGCGGAATCTGCGGTGCCTGCCAGGCGATGGCCTCGACCGACTCGGCGAAACGCTCGGCAGCCGGTTTCATCAGCGCACAGTGCGACGGCACGCTGACCGGTAGCGCCATGGCGCGCTTGGCACCACGCGCCTTGCACGCCTCGATGGCACGCTCGACGGCAGCCGCGCTGCCGGCGATCACCACCTGGCCCGGGGCGTTGAAGTTCACCGCGCTGACCACATCGCCCTGCGCCGCTTCGGCGCAGGCAGCCAGCACGTCGGCATCGTCCAGGCCGAGGATCGCGGCCATGCCGCCCTGCCCGGCCGGCACGGCCTGCTGCATCAGTTGGCCGCGGCGCTCCACCAGCTTCACCGCATCGGCGAAGCCCAGGCTGCCGGCGGCGACCAGCGCGGAATACTCGCCCAGGCTGTGGCCGGCGACGAACGCCGGCTTCGCGCCGCCCTCGGACTGCCACAGACGCCACAGGGCGATGGAGGCGGTGAGAATGGCCGGCTGGGTCTTGTCGGTCTGGTTCAGTTGCTCTTCCGGGCCCTGCTGGGTCAGCGCCCAGAGATCGTAGCCGAGCACTTCGGAGGCTTCGCCGAAGGTGTCGATCACCAGCTGCTGCTGGGCACCGTGCTCGGCCAGCATGGCCAGGGCTTGCGAGCCCTGACCGGGGAAGACGAATGCGAGGGATGCAGACATGGATAAGTCCCTTGAGTCGGAAAACCAGCGCCAGGGCAAGCCTGGCGCAGCGAACTGACAGTTGGATGACAGGCCGTCGGCCGTGGTCACATCCTACAGCAACAGATCCTCGAGGCGACCGTGCAGGCGCTGCGGCAGATTCTCCTGCACCTCGCGCAGCGCGCAGCGAATCGCGCTCTGGAAACCCTCCTGCCCCGCTGCGCCATGGCTCTTGACCACGATGCCCTGCAGACCGAGAAAGCTCGCGCCATTGTGCTGCGCCGGCGCCAGGTCGGCCTTCAGGCGGCGCAGCAACGGCATGGCCAACGCCCCCACGGCCTGGGCGAACAGGCCCTGGCGGAACAACGCCTCGACCCGCCCGGCGATCAGTTGCGCCAGGCCTTCACTGGACTTGAGCAGGATATTGCCGACGAAACCGTCGCACACCACCACATCGGCCTCGCCGCGGTACAGGCCGTCGCCCTCGATATAGCCGACGAAGTTCAGCCCGCGCGCCTGCTGCAGGAGGCTGGCCGCCAGCTTGACCTGCTGGTTGCCCTTGATGTCCTCGGTGCCGACGTTGAGCAGCGCCACTCGCGGCCGGATGACGCCCAGGGTCTCGGCCGCCACCGCGCCCATGATGGCGAACTGGTAGAGATGCTCGGCACTGCAGTCGACGTTGGCACCCAGATCCAGCAGGTAGCAGTGGCCGCGCTCGGTGGGCACCGGGCTGACCATGGCCGGCCGGTCGATGCCCGGCAGCGTCTTGAGCACATAGCGCGACAGCGCCATCAGCGCCCCGGTATTGCCGGCACTGACGCAGGCATGGGCCTGGCGCTGACGCACCAGCTCCAGCGCCACGCGCATCGAGGCATCGGGCTTGCCACGCAAGGCCTGCGCCGGACGCTCGTCCATGGCGATCACTTCGCCGGCGGGATGAACCTGCAGGCGTGCGCGATCGACGCCGGGCTGGCGGGCGAGCTGCTCTTCGATAAGGGGGGCTTGACCGACGAGGGTCAGGTGCAGCGAGGGGAATTCGGCCAGCGCGGCAATGCAGGCCGGAACAATGCAGTGGGGACCGAAGTCCCCACCCATTGCATCAATCGCGATGATCGAGGCGGACAAGGATTACTCGTCGGCGCCCTTGTCGATCACCTTGCGACCGCGGTACACGCCTTCCGGAGAAACGTGGTGGCGCAGGTGAACTTCACCGGTGCTCTTCTCTACGGACAGGGTGCTGGCCTCGAGGGCGTCGTGCGAACGACGCATGTCGCGGGCGGAACGGGATTTTTTGTTCTGCTGAACAGCCATAACTGATTAACTCCTAAACGTTTGGGTCACGCTTTAACTGCGCCAATACACTGAACGGGTTGGACCGCGATACCTCGTCCTCGCCCGGTTCGATCTCGTCGAGACCGTCCGGCTGCTGGCAATCACCTGGGGCGTGAGCAGGAACGATGGGCAGGGCGAGGAGCAATTCATCCTCGACCAGGCCCAGCATTTCAAGCGGCTCTTCGCCCACTTCCAGCACGTCGTAGCCCTTCGGCAAGGACTGAGTGTTCGCTCCAACCCGAACCACGGCGTATTCACATTCGCTGCGGATGGGTAGCGCGACCAGCTCCAGACAACGCTGGCAGACCATTTTGACCTCAACCTCGAGCTCGCTGCGGATGACCACAGTTTTCTGCTCGTCACGCGCGAAGTGAAACTTCGCCTGCACCACGCCGGCCGTACCGGCAAGCGGGTCGCAGAGACGCGGCAGGCTGGCCAGTTCGAGTTGCCCTTCTAGGGTAACTTCGCGGTCGGCGAGCTTGCGCGGATCAACGTGAGGTGGAATCGGCCCATTCAACATAGGCGCAGCATTCTAGGGATGCACCCTGCCCCTGTCAAAGGAAATTCGGCCTGTCGCGGCACCTGGCGGCTCTTTAGAATGGCCTCCTTATATATAGGAGCCTCATATGCCGCTGCTACTCGCCTCCAGCTCGCCCTATCGCCGCGAACTGCTCGCCCGCCTGCAACTGCCCTTCAGCTGGCAGTCGCCAAGTATCGACGAGACGCACCGCCCCGACGAGACCGCCACAGAGCTGGTCAAACGCCTGGCCGAGGAGAAGGCCCGCGTCCTGGCCGCCAGCCACCCGAATCACCTGATCATCGGCTCGGATCAGGTCGCCGCGCTGGACGATGGCCAGATTCTCGGCAAACCGCACGACCTGGAGCGCGCCCAGGCGCAACTGCGCGCCGCCAGCGGCAGCAGCGTCACCTTTCTCACCGGCCTGGCCCTGCTCGACAGCGCCAGCGGCCGCTGCCAGGTGGACTGCGTGCCCTTCACCGTGCACTTTCGCCAGCTCGACGAGGCGCAGATCCTGCGCTACCTGCAGCGCGAGCAACCCTTCGACTGCGCCGGCAGCTTCAAGTCCGAAGGCCTGGGCATCAGCCTGTTTCGCAGTACCGAAGGCGAAGACGCCACCAGCCTGATCGGCCTGCCACTGATTCGCCTGGTCGATATGCTGCTCAACGAGGGCATCGAGATTCCCTGACAGCCACGAAAAAGGCCTGACAAGCAGGCCTTTTCGCACACGGCAGAGAAATCAGCGCAGCGTCGGCCCCTGAAAGCCCATCCACAGCGCGATACGATCAGCCACGCTGGTGCCCAGGCGTTTGGCGAAGCGGTCGAACGGCGTGTCGCGCACGGTGAAATCGACAATCTCCTTCGCCCCCACCACCTCGCGCGCCACATAACTGGCACTGCCCAGGGCATCGATCAGCCCCAACTGCAATGCCTGCTCGCCCGACCACACCAGCCCGGAGAACAACTCGGGATTCTCCTCGGCCTTGAGCCGCTCGCCACGCCCCTGTTTGACGCTGTCGATGAACTGGCGATGAGTGGTTTCCAGCACGCTCTTCCAGAACTGGGTTTCCTCTTCCTTCGGCGGCTGGAAGGGATCGAGGAAGGCCTTGTGCTCGCCCGAGGTGTAGACCCGACGATCCACGCCCAGCTTCTCCATCACCCCGACAAAACCGAACCCCGCCGCCGTGACGCCGATGGAGCCGACCAGACTGGCCTTGTCGGCGTAGATTTCATCCGCCGCACTGGCGATGTAGTAGGCGCCGGACGCCCCCAGGTCGCTGATCACCGCATAGACTTTGGTCTGCGGGTATTCGCCGCGCAGGCGGCGGATCTCGTCATAGATGTAGCCGGACTGCACCGGACTGCCGCCCGGGCTATTGATGCGCAGGATCACGCCCTTGGTGTTGGCGTCCTCGAAGGCGGCACGCAGACTGCCGACCACCTTGTCGGCACTGGCCGCTTCCTGATCGGCGATCATCCCACGGATCTCGATCAGCGCGGTATGCGCCCCGGCCGTCGAGGCCTTCTTCAGATCCAGCATCGGCACGAACAAGGCCAGTGCCACGAACAGGTAAACGAAGGTCAGCAACTTGAAGAAGATGCCCCAGCGCCGCGAGCGACGCTGCTCCTGCACGCTGGACAGCAGCGCCTTCTCCAGCAATTTCCAGCTCTTGGCATCCTCGGCCTCGGGCGACGCCGATGACTTCCACTCATCCGACATATTCATTCACCTCTATCGAGCGCTTCGCCGCCTGACCATCCAGCCAGGTGCGCAGCTCATTGAATTGGTTGATCGCCAGCCGCGGCGCACATTCGCGCAGCACCGACAATGGTTGAGCCCCGAAACCGACCGCCACCGCATCCATCCCGGCATTGCGCGCCATCAGCAGATCGAAGGTGGAGTCGCCCACCATCAGCGCCTGCGCCGGCTCCATCCGACAATGTCGCAGAATCTCATGCAGCATGCGCGGGTCGGGCTTGCTCGCGGTCTCGTCGGCGCAACGGGTGACGTCGAAGTAATCCAGCCAGCCCTTGTCCGCCAGCACCCGCTGCAGGCCATGGCGCCCCTTGCCGGTGGCCACCGCCAATCGATACCCCTGCTCACGAAAGGCTTCGAGCGACTCGCTCACGCCATCGAACAGCGGCGAAGGCTCGGTTTCCAGCGCCAGGTACTGCTCGCTATAGCAGCGGCGAAAGGCTTCGATGCACGCCGGATCGCGGAGTTCCGGATAGAGCGTCTCGATCGCCCGCCCCAGCTCCAGGCCGATGATGCCGCGCACCTCGACGTCGCTGCGGCGCGGCACACCGCCGACATCGGCGGCGCGATGCATGGCCTCGACGATGCGCCCGATGGAATCCACCAGGGTGCCGTCCCAATCGAAGATCAGCAGCCGATAGTCAGGCACTCAGACGCTCCAGGGTACGCGCCCACATCTCGTCCACCGGCGCCTCCAGGCGCAGCTCGCCGCCATCGGGCAGCGGCACGACCAGCTCATAGGCATGCAGGAACAGGCGCTTGCCGCCCAGCTCGCGGATCTCGCGGGTGAACTCGTCATCACCGTACTTGGAATCACCGGCGATCGAGTGCCCGGCATGCTTGGCATGCACGCGGATCTGATGGGTACGGCCGGTCACCGGCTTGGCCTCGACCAGGGTGGCGAACTCGCCGAAGCGGCGCAGCACGCGGAACAGCGTCAGCGCCTCCTTGCCCTCGCCATCGACCTCGACCATGCGCTCGCCAGAACGCAGGTTGCTCTTCTGCAACGGCGCATTGACCTGTTTCTTGGCGGTCGCCCAGTGGCCGCGCACCAGCGCCATATAACGCTTGTCGACACCATCGCCACGCAGCGCCTCGTGCAGATGACGCAGCATGCTGCGCTTCTTGGCGATCATCAAAAGGCCGGAGGTGTCGCGATCCAGGCGATGCACCAGTTCCAGATCCTTGGCCTCAGGACGCAACTGGCGGAACGCTTCGATCACGCCGTAGTTGAGGCCACTGCCGCCATGCACGGCGATGCCGGCCGGCTTGTTCAGCACGATCAGCGCCTTGTCCTCGTAGACGATGGCCGCTTCCAGGCGCTCGAGCAGGCCCTGCGCCAGCGGCTCGGGCTCGTCACGCTCGGCCAGGCGCAGCGGCGGCACGCGCACGATGTCGCCGGCCTGCAGCTTGTACTCGGGCTTGATCCGGCCCTTGTTCACCCGCACCTCGCCTTTGCGCAAGATGCGGTAAATCAGGGTCTTGGGCACGCCCTTGAGCTGTGTCCGGAGGAAATTGTCGATGCGTTGGCCGGCGAGTTCCGGTGCAACCTCGATCAGCTGAACGCCGGAGGTTGGAGAGGCAGGAGTAGTCATCGCGCAATCATAACAATTTTTTATGGAATTGAAGCACTTAATCATTGCTGCTATAGTCGCGAACGCCGCCAAAAGCGGCCTGGCTTGCGGATGATCGCCAAACTTGCCATCCCCTGCCCGCGCAACCCATTGAGGACGTGAGGCCGTCCGACGGATTCTTCGGCTTAGAAAGGCCGCAAAAGGCCGCGAAGAGTTCGGAAATAAAGCCTTGAGTATGATGCGCGATTCGCCCGGTCGGGCGGTCGCGGTAACTGACAACCGCTGCGGAATCCGCGCGCGGCACCCGATTTTCAGCGATACGTGTAGGGTGGAGATGTACAACTGTCGGACTGCGTAGCACATCGCTTGATCAAAGACGCCTCATCTCGTCCGCTACCGCCAGTTGATTCCTCCTCCTGACTGAGTGCTTCTGTCACCACAGCAAGCAGGAGACGTCCGTCGCGACCGCAGCCCGATAGTGGCTGGCCGTCGCTAGACAGTGGAACGATTTACGACCGTTTCTGACGCGCCTGACACCGACCCTGAGAGTCGTGTGTGCCTGACGTGGCTTCCGGCAGCCCCGGAACCCATTGGTACCACATGAAAAGAATGCTTATTAACGCGACTCAGCCCGAAGAGTTGCGTGTTGCCCTGGTAGACGGCCAAAAACTCTACGACCTGGACATCGAGTCCGGCGCCCGCGAACAGAAGAAGGCCAACATCTATAAAGGCCGCATCACCCGCGTCGAACCCAGCCTTGAAGCCGCCTTCGTCGATTTCGGCTCCGAACGCCACGGCTTCCTCCCCCTCAAAGAAATCTCCCGCGAATACTTCTCCAAGGCCCCTGAAGGCGGCCGCGTCAATATCAAGGACGTGCTCAAGGAAGGCCAGGAAGTCATAGTCCAGGTCGAGAAGGAAGAACGCGGCAACAAGGGCGCGGCCCTGACCACCTTCATCAGCCTGGCCGGTCGTTACTTGGTGCTGATGCCGAACAACCCGCGTGCCGGTGGCATCAGCCGCCGCATCGAAGGCGAAGAGCGCAACGAACTGCGCGAAGCGCTGAACGGCCTCAACGCCCCGGCCGACATGGGCCTGATCGTGCGCACCGCCGGCCTGGGCCGCTCCAGCGAAGAAATGCAGTGGGACCTCGACTACCTGCTGCAGCTGTGGAGCGCCATCAAGGAAGCCTCCACCAGCCGCCCCGCCCCGTTCCTGATCTACCAGGAATCCAACGTCATCATCCGCGCCATCCGCGACTACCTGCGCCAGGACATCGGCGAAGTGCTGGTCGACAGCGTCGAAGCCCAGGAAGAAGCGCTCTCCTTCATCCAGCAGGTGATGCCGCAGTACGCCAGCAAGATCAAGCTGTACGAAGACAGCGTGCCGCTGTTCAACCGCTTCCAGATCGAAAGCCAGATCGAGACCGCCTTCCAGCGTGAAGTGAAGCTGCCGTCCGGTGGCTCCATCGTCATCGACCCGACCGAAGCCCTGGTCTCCATCGACATCAACTCGGCGCGCGCCACCAAGGGCAGCGACATCGAGGAGACCGCGCTGCAGACCAACCTGGAAGCGGCCGAGGAAATCGCCCGCCAGCTGCGCCTGCGCGACATCGGCGGCCTGATCGTCATCGACTTCATCGACATGACCCCGGCGAAGAACCAGCGCGCCGTCGAGGAGAAGGTGCGCGAAGCCCTGGAAGCCGACCGTGCCCGTGTGCAGGTCGGCCGCATCTCGCGCTTCGGCCTGCTGGAAATGTCCCGTCAGCGCCTGCGTCCGTCCCTGGGCGAGACCAGCGGCATCGTCTGCCCACGCTGCAACGGTCAAGGCATCATCCGCGACGTCGAATCGCTGTCGCTGGCCATCCTGCGCCTGATCGAAGAAGAAGCGCTGAAGGATCGCACCGCCGAAGTCCGCGCCCAGGTGCCGATCCCGGTCGCGGCCTTCCTGCTCAACGAGAAGCGCAACTCGATCACCAAGATCGAACTGCGCACCCGCGCGCGCATCGTGATCCTGCCCAACGATCACCTGGAAACCCCGCACTTCGAAGTGCAGCGCCTGCGCGACGACAGCCCGGAAGCGCTGAGCGGCCAGTCCAGCTACGAAATCACCGCCACCGCCGAGAGCGAAGAAGCCCAACCGGCTGCCGCCACCCGCACCCTGGTACGCCAGGAAGCCGCGATCAAGGCCGCACCGCGCAGCAGCGCACCGGCTGCCGCCGAGCCGGCCGCCGCACCGCTGGCGCCGGCCCCCGCGCCGGAGCCGAGCCTGTTCAAGGGCCTGGTCAAGTCACTGGTCAGCCTGTTCGCCGGCAAGGAAGAAGAAGCCAAGCCGGCCGTGGTGGAGAAGAAGAGCAGCGAGCGTCCGCCGCGCGAAGAGCGCCGCAACGGTCGTCAGCAGAGCCGCAATCGCGGCGGTCGTCGCGAAGAAGAGCGCAAGCCGCGCGAAGAGCGCGCCCCGCGTGAAGAGCGTCAGGCCCGTGAGCCGCGCGAAGAGCGTCAACCGCGCGAGGAGCGTGCTCCACGTGAAGAACGCGCCCCGCGCGAAGGCCAGGAAAACCGCCGCGAGCGCAAGCCGCGCGAAGAGCGTGCCCCTCGCGAGGAACGCGTGCGCGAACTGCGCGAGCCGCTCGACGGCAATGCCGTAGAAGCCCGCAGCGAAGAGCCGCGTGCCGAACGCCCGCCGCGCGCCGAGCGTCAGGAGCGTCAACGTCCGCCGCGCGAGGAGCGTCAGCCGCGCGCCGAACAGGCCGAGGCCCTGCAGGATGAAGCCCTGCAAGACGAAGCCCTGCCGAACGAGGAACAACTGCAGGACGACGAGCAGGACAGCAACGAGGGCGAGCGTCCGCGTCGCCGTTCGCGCGGCCAGCGTCGTCGCAGCAATCGTCGCGAACGTCAGCGCGATGCCGACGGCAACCTGATCGAAGGCGCCGAAGAAACCGCGGAAGGCGACGCGCAGAGCGCCCAGGTCGCCGCAGCCGCCGCCACGGCAGCCGCGGTAGTGGCCGCCAGCGGCGACGAACAGCCCGCGGTCGAAGTGCAGGCCGTCGAGCCGGTTGCAGCGCCCGCCGCGCAAGTAGCCAGCGAAGAACCCACCGCGCCGGTAGAGGTCGCTGTCGCCGCCGAACCGAGTGAGCCTGCGGTGGTAGCCGAGCAGGTCGCCGAAGTCGTGGTCGAGGCTGCTCCGGCTGCCGAAGTCCAGGTCGTCGAAGCGCCGGTAGCCGAACCAGCGGCCGCGCCAGCTGCCGTGCAGGAAGAAGCCCCGGCAGCCGTACCAGAAGCTCCGGTTGCAGCGGCGCAAGAGCCGGTTGCCGCGGCTCCGCTCAGCAGCGGCGGTCGCGCGCCGAACGATCCGCGCGAAGTGCGCCGTCGTCAGCGCGAAGCCGAGCGCCTGGCCCGCGAAGCCGCCGAGGCCGCCGCTGCTCCGGCCGAGCAAAGCGTTGCCGCCGAAGCCGAGGCCGCTCCGGTCGAAGCTCAGCCGGCCGTTGCGACCGAGCAAAGCGTCGAAAGCGCCCCGGTTGCCAGCGAGCAGGTAGTGGTCGAGCCGAGCGAAGCCGTTCAACAGCCGAGCGAAGCGACCGACGAACAGCCGAACGCCGAGAGCGAAGTGGAAAGCGAGAAGGAAGAGGTCAAGCCGCAGGTTTGATGCTCGGCTCGCAATGAAAAAGGGGATGCCTAGGCATCCCCTTTTTTATGTCTGAGCGAAAAGCGCCTTGGACTTTGCACGTTCGCGGCTGAAGCCGCTCCTGAGAGAGCGGAGCAGTTCCTGTGGGAACGGCTTTCGGCTCTGGCATCCTGCTTCGCCCTACCTCCTGCGTCCATGCAGTGGTATCCGCGAATGGGCTCGAACCTAGCGCTCAGAGTACGTTGGGTTCGATTTCCAGCTCGACGCCGAAGCGCGCCTGAATATCCGTCTGGATACGCCGCGCCAAGGCCAGCAGTTGCTCGCCGCTGGCCTGGCCATAGTTGACCAGGACCAGCGCCTGCAGACGGTGCACCCCGGCATCGCCGTCGCGAAAGCCCTTCCACCCTGCCCGCTCGATCAGCCAGCCGGCGGCCAGCTTCAGCAGCCCCTCGCCCGCAGGATAGCCGACCAGATCGGCATGCTCGGCGCGAATGCGCTCGGCGACCGCGTTCGACACCAGCGGGTTCTTGAAGAAGCTGCCGGCATTGCCCAGCTCGGCCGGATCCGGCAGCTTCTCGCTGCGGATGGCGCAGATCGCCCGACTCACATCGCTGGCGGTCGGCGCCTCGATGCCCATCGCGGCCAGGCGCTGGCGCACCGGGCCATAGTCCAGGCGCAGCGCCGCCACACGGCTCAGTTGCAAGCGCACGCGCAGGATCAGCCAGCGCCCCGCCTCGCGCTTGAACAGGCTGTCGCGGTAGGCGAAGGCGCATTCGTCCAGGCTTAAGTCGCGCAGCTCGCCGCTCTGCCGATCCAGCGCGGTGAGGCCGACGAACAGGTCCTTGAGCTCGACGCCATAGGCGCCGATGTTCTGCATCGGCGCGGCGCCGACGGTGCCGGGGATCAGGCTGAGATTCTCCAGACCGTTAAGCCCCTGTTCCAGGCTCCACAGTACGAAGGGATGCCAGGGTTCGCCGGCTTCGGCCTCCACCAGCACCCGTTCGCCGTCGTCTTCGAGGATGCGAATGCCGCGACTGGCCATGCGCAGCACCAGCGCCTCGACATCGCGGGTCAGCAGCAGGTTGCTGCCACCACCGATCACCAGCAGCGGCAGGTCATGTGACTCAGCCAGACGCAGCGCTTCGCGCACTTCGTCGTCGTTATGGGCTTGGGCAAACAGTCGGGCGCTTACCTCGACACCGAAGCTGTTGAAGGCCCTGAGCGAAACCTCGCTCTGCAGATGCAGGCTCACAGGCGCCCCCTGATCTCGGTCAGCAATGCCTCGCTGGCCTGCTCGATCAGGTCCAGCACCTGCTCGAAGCCGTCTTCGCCGCCGTAATAGGGATCAGGCACGTCGTCCAGGCCCAGCTCATAGCGACGCAGATAGAGATCCAGATCCGCCTGGGCACCTGCCGGACGCAGCGCCTGCAGATTGCGCAGATTGCTCTGGTCCATGGCCAGGATCAGGTCGAAGCGCTGAAAATCGGCCGCCTCGACCTGCCGCGCGCGCAGCGCCGACAGGTCATAGCCGCGACGCTGCGCGGCGATGCGGGTGCGGCTGTCGGGCGCCTTGCCGACATGCCAGTCGCCGGTCCCGGCGGAATCCACCTGCACCCGATCCTCCAGGCCGGCGGCACGCAGCTTGTGGCGCAAGACGCCTTCGGCCGTGGGCGAACGGCAGATATTGCCCAGGCAGACGAACAGGACTTTCATCAGGCCCCCAGCAGGCGGCGCACCCGCTCCAGGTCTTCGGCGGTATCCACGCCGGCGGCCGGCGCCTCGAGGGCATCGGCGACATGGATGCGCACGCCGTGGTACAGCGCGCGCAGTTGTTCCAGGCACTCGGTGTCTTCCAGCCAGCACGGGCCCCAGGCGACGAAGTCGTGGAGGAAGCCGGCGCGGTAGGCGTAGATGCCGATATGACGACGATAGGGCACGCCTTGTGGCAGTACGTCGCGACTCTGGGCGAAGGCGTCGCGCGCCCAGGCCAGCGGCGCGCGGCTGAAGGTCAGGGCCAGACCATTCTTGTCGGCGACCACCTTGACCACATTGGGGTTGAACAACGCCTGGACGTCCTCGATGGGCTCGGCCAGGGTGGCGATAGCGGCCTGCGGATTGGCCGCCAGGTTGGCCGCCACCTGGTCGATGATCGCCGGCGGGATCAGCGGCTCGTCGCCCTGCACGTTGACCACTATGGCATCGTCGGCCAGGCCGAGCTGGCTGGCGACCTCGGCCAGGCGGTCGGTGCCGGAGTTGTGATCCTCGCGGGTCAGCAGCACCTCGGCGCCGAAGGCCTGGCAGGCCTCGACGATGCGCGCATCGTCGGTGGCCACCACCACACGGGCGGCGGAACTCTTCTTCGCCTGCTCCCAGACGTGCTGCACCATGGGCTTGCCGGCGATGTCCTGCAGCGGCTTGCCGGGCAGGCGGGTGGAGGCGTAACGGGCGGGAATGACGACGGTAAAGGCTGCGCTCATTTACTTGTCCAGGCGCTCGTCGGTGCTGAGGGTGCGCGCCTCGCTTTCCAGCATCACCGGGATGCCGTCGCGAATCGGGTAGGCCACGCCGGCGCCCTTGCTGATCAGTTCGGTCTTGTCTTCGGAGAGCTGCAGCGGGCCCTTGCAGATCGGGCAGGCGAGGATATCGAGCAGTTTAGGGTCCATGGCGGAGTCCTTGATGGGGTCATGAAGACCCCGGTATGAGGCGGGCCAACTCCTTGTCCAACCAGGCGACGAAGGCCGGCGTGGGCACGGCATCGACGGCCAGGTACCACCAGTCGGCGGCGGCGAAGGCCCGGCATTTCACCGCATCCTTCTCGGTCATCAGCATGGGCAGCGGCGGCTCGAAACGGAGCTGCGCGGCGTCGTACTGGGCATGGTCGGCGAAAGGGTGCGGAACCGGTCGCCAGTTTAGCGCTTCGAGGGTGGCGAAGAAACGCTGCGGGTTGCCGATGCCGGCTACCGCATGCACGGCCTGGCCGGCGGAGAAATGATCCAGGGGCACGCGCTCGCCGCTGGCCAGGTTGACCAGGGCGGTGGGCTGCAGGCGGAAGGCGTAGCCGTCGGCGCGATCGGCCTCGGCGCCGTTGAACAGCACGGCGTCCACCTCATCGAGGCGCTCGGCCGGCTCGCGCAACGGTCCGGCCGGCAGGCAGCGGCGGTTGCCCAGGCCGCGGGCGGCGTCGATCAGCACCAGCTCCAGGTCGCGCGCCAGACGGTAGTGCTGCAGGCCGTCGTCGCAGAGGATCAGATCCAGCGGCTCCTCGGCCAGCAGCGCACGCACCGCACGGCCGCGATCCGGGTCGATCATCAGCGGCACAGCGGTGCGCTGGACGATCAACAGCGGCTCGTCGCCGGCCTGCGCCGCCGGCTGCTCGGCGCGCACCCGCCAGGGCAGGCTCGGCGGCGTGGCGCCATAGCCGCGACTGACCACGCCGACCTTGAGGCCGCGGGCACGGCAGTGCTGGATCAGAAAGAGGATCAACGGAGTCTTGCCGGTGCCGCCGACGGTGATGTTGCCCACCACCAGCACCGGCACCGGCGCGCGGTAGATCTCGCCCGTGCCGGCGAGAAAGCGCGCGCGCTTGCCCTGCACCACGCGGCGGTACAGCCACTCCAGCGGGCGCAGCAGCGCCAGCGCCGGATGGCCGCGGTACCAGGCGTCGAGCAGACGGTCGGCAGCGCTCACTTAAGGGCTTTCCTGTGCTTCCACCGTGGTGATGCGCAGGTGCGCGAAGCCCAGCTTGCCGGCCGCGTCCATAGCGGTGATCACCGCCTGGTGCGGGGTCTTGCCGTCGGCGCTGATGATCAGCGGCAGGCTGTTGTCGCCGTCGGACTCCTTCTGCAGCGCCGCCATGAGGTTGGTCAGGTTGCTTTCCAGCAGCGCCTTGCCGTTCACCGAGAAGGCGCCGTCGGTACCGATCAGGATCTCCAGCTGTTTCAGCTCGGTCTGCTCCGGCGGCGTGCCGCTGACGGCCTCGGGCAGGTCGACCTTGAGCTGGGTTTCGCGGGTGAAGGTGGTGGTGACCACGAAGAACAGCAGCAGGATGAATACCACGTCGATCAGCGAGGCCAGGTTGATCTCGACGCTCTCCCGCGGTTTGCGCCGGAATTTCACGCCTTGCCCTCGCCCAGGTCGACGTCGCGGTCGCCCTGCACCATTTCCACCAGCTTGATCGCCTCCTGCTCCATGCCCACCACCAGCTCGTCGACGCGACGCTGCAGGTAGCGATGGAAGAACAGCGCCGGAATCGCCACCATCAGGCCAGCGGCGGTGGTGATCAGCGCCTTGGAGATACCGCCGGCGAGCATCGGTGCATTGGCCATGCCCGAGCCCATGAAGGAGCTGAAGATTTCGATCATGCCCAGCACGGTGCCAAGCAGGCCGAGCAGCGGCGCGATGCCGGCGATGGTGCCGAGGGCGTTGAGGTAGCGCTCCAGCTCATGGATGACGCGGGCGGCGGCCTCTTCGATGCATTCCTTCATGATCTCGCGACCATGCTTGGAGTTGGCCAGGCCGGCGGCGAGGATCTGCCCCAGCGGCGAATGCTCGCGCAGTTCCTTGAGTTTCTGGTTATTGAGCTTCTTGTCCTTGATCCAGCGCCAGACCTGGGCCAGCAGGTTGGCCGGGGTGACGCGGGCGGGCCGCAGGGTCCACAGGCGCTCGGCGACGATGCCGGCCGCGGCGATGGAGCAGAGAATGATCGGCAGCATCATCCAGCCGCCAGCTTTGACCAGTTCCCACACGGTAGAGAATCCCCCTCGAAAAAGTGGCGCCACTCTAGCATAGGGTGCCGCCCTCGCCGACCGCCGCCGTTCTCATTTTTCCCGCCAGAAACGTGCCTGGCGTCGCAATGCCTGCGCCTCGCCCTGCTCGCCCAGCAGCAGGCGCAGGGCGCCGCTGGTGGCGCTGTCGTGCAGCCGGGCGCCGGCCTCGCGGTAACGCGCCAGCACCTGCGGATGGGGATGGCCGAAGTTGTTGTGACGGCCGCGGGCGATCAGCACATGGCGCGGCGCCACCGCGTCGACGAAGGCCCGGCTGGAGGAGCTGCGGCTGCCATGGTGCGGCGCCAGCAGCCAGTGCGCCGCCAGGGGAAAGTCATCCTGCAGCAGCGCCTGCTCGGCGCGCGCATCGATATCGCCGGTCAGCAGCAGACGCTCGCCGCCCGCCTCCACCAGCAGCACGCAGGAGCTCTGGTTGCCAGGCGCCGCCTGCACCCAGCGCCACAGGCGAAAGCTGACGCCATCCCACTGCCACTGCCGGCCCGACTCGCAGGGCTCGGCCGCAAGCCGCGCCCCCAGGCGTTCGGGCTCGCCACTGAGCAGCCGCGCCACCGGCAGGCCGGCGACGATCGCGGCGGCGCCGCCGGCGTGGTCGTTGTCGGCATGGCTGAGCAACAGCAGATCGAGGCGCTGCAGGTTCAGCGCGCGCAACGACGGTAGGACGATACGCTCGCCGCTGTCGAAATCGCCGAAACGCGGCCCGGCGTCGTACAGCAGACTGTGCGCGCGGGTGCGCACCAGCACCGATAACCCCTGCCCCACGTCCAGCAGCCAGACCTCGGCGCGCCCCTCCGGCAACGCCGGCGGCGGCAGAAACAGCGCCGGCAAGAGCAGGGCCAGGCCGGGCAGGCGTAGCGGCACCCCGGCCGGCAGCAACAACAGCAGCGCCCCGCCCAGGGCCAGCAGCCAGGCCCACAGCGGCAGATTGCTCGGCAACCAGGCCGGCAGCCAGCCAGCGATATGACCGAGCAACAGGAATAACAGCTGCAAGGCGCCGCCGGCCAGCCACAGCAGACCCTCGCCCAAGCCCGGCACGGGCAGCAACAGGGTGCCGAGCAAGGCCAGCGGCACCACCAGCAGACCGACCCAGGGCACGGCGATCAGGTTGGCCAACGGCCCGCTGCTGCTGACCGGCAAGCCGAGGATCAGCATCAGCGGCAGCAGGCCGATGGCCATGGTCCACTGCGCGCGGGTCAGCCCGCGCCACCAGCCCCACACGCCCAGGCGGCCGCCGAACACCAGAATCAGGATTGCCACCGCGGCGAAGGACAACCAGAAGCCCGGCTGCAGCGAGGCCAGCGGTTCCAGCAGCAACACCGCGAGCAAGGCCAGCAGCAGCGGCCACCAGGCGCCGAGATGACGAAAGCGCAGGCGCCACAGCAGCACCAGCGCCACCATCACGCAGGCCCGCCGCACCGGCACCTCGAAACCGGCGAGCAGGCCGTAACCCAGGGCGCCGACCAAGGCCAGGACGCAGGCGGCCGGCAGCCAGGGCCAGCGCTGTGGCCAGGCGCCCACACGTGCCAGGAAGGCCACCAGGCCATAGAGAAAACCCGCCAGCAGGGCGATGTGCTGACCGGAGATGACCATCAGATGCACCGTGCCGGTGTGCTGCAGCAGGCGCCAGTCGGCGGTCGTCAGCCCCGAGCCGTCGCCCAGCACCAGGGCGGCGATACCGCCCTCGCGGCCGAAGGCCGGAGCCGCCAGCAAACGCTGGCGCAAGCCATCGCGCCAGCTGCCCAGGCCACTGGCCGGCGCCAGCCGCTGGCCGGCCTTGATCGTGCCGGTGGCGCCTATGCGCTGCGCCAGCAGCCAGGCCTCGTAATCGAAGCTGTGCGGATTGACCAGACCATGCGGGCGCTTGAGGTTGACCGCCAGGCGCCAGCGCTCGCCGCCGCGAATATCCGGCCCGCCATACCAGGCCAGGCGCAGCCGCCGCGGCAACTCGGCGCGGCGCGAATGGGCGCCCTCCAGCTGGAAACGCACCACGCCCTCGCCGACCTCCGGCAGGCCGACCACCCGCCCCTCCAGCCACAGGGTGCGGCCGTCCAGCGCCGGCGCCAGGCGATCGTCCAGGGCCCACTGCGCCGAGCAGCAGGCCCAGGCTAGGCCGAGCAGAAAGCAGCCGATGAAATAGAGCCGCGAGAGCAACAACAGCAGCCCGGCGCCGGCCAGCAACGCCAGCAGCCACCCCGGCGGCAACTGCGGCAGAAATCGCAGCGACAGCAAGCCCGCGGCCAGCGCCAACATCCCTGTGCGCATCCTCATTCCCTCGTCCGAAAGCGCCTGGCAAACCCTTGCAGCGCTCACCCGTTGTCACAATCTTAAGAAAGCGAACGGTCATGAATCTGTGCATAATACCGGCGCTTCAGCCTGCCCAGAGACTCTTCATGCCGCGTCGTTTATTTAAGCGCTACATGCCCCATCCCGACAGCATCAAGGGCAACAAATCCCTGCGCTTTCTCGGCAGCCTGATCCACGACCCCAACCTCTGGCACCTCAACCGCCATTCGGTGGCCCGCGCCATGGCCATCGGCCTGTTCTGGGCGATGATCCCCATGCCCATGCAGATGCTCGCCGCTGCCGCCGTCGCCATTCCGCTGCGGGCCAACCTGCCGATCTCCATCGGCCTGGTGTGGCTGACCAACCCGATCACCATGCCGCCGGTGTTCTACTGCACCTACAAGCTCGGCGCCTGGATCACCCAGACCCCGGCGATGAAGATGCCCAGCCACCTGAGCCTGGAGTGGATCACCGCCGAACTGGCCATCCTGTGGAAGCCGCTGCTGATCGGCTCGTTCGTCTCCGGCCTGGTGCTCGCCGTTCTGGGCTATGTACTGACCATGCTCTACTGGCGCTGGTGGGTGCAGCACAACTGGCGCAAGCGCCAGGAAAATCGACGCCAGCGCGAGCAGCGTTGAGCTAGAAAAAAAGCCGTCGGATTCGACGGCTTTTTTGCTTTCACTCGTAGCGTAGCGCCTCGGCTGGCTGCACCTGCGCCGCCCGCCAGGAGGGATAGAGGGTGGCGAGAAAGCTGAGGATCAGCGCCGCCGAGCAGATCAGCGCCACGTCGAGCCACTGCAGGTCCGACGGCAGGCTGCTGATGAAGTAGACGTCCGAGCTCAGCACCTGCTGGCCGGCGAAGGATTCCAGCCAGGCCACCAGGGCGCTGACGTTGAGCGCGGCGAGCACGCCGAGCAGGGTGCCGACCAGGGTGCCGACCACGCCGATCACCGTGCCCTGGACCATGAACACCGCCATGATCTGCCGCGGCGTGGCGCCCAGGGTGCGCAGGATGGCGATGTCGCCGCCCTTGTCGGCCACCACCATGATCAGCGTGGCGATGATGTTGAACGCCGCCACCGCGACGATCAGCAGCAGCAGCAGGCCGATCATAGTCTTCTCCATCTTCATCGCGCTGAACAGGCTGCCCTGGGTATGGGTCCAGTCGTCGGCGCGGTAGCCCTCGCCCAGTTGCGCGGCCAGCGCCGTGGATACCTGCGGCGCCTGGTACAGGTCCTGGAGCGCCAGGCGCACGCCCGGCACGCTGCCCTCCGGCAGGCGCTGCAGCGCGGCGGCGTCGGCGACGTGGATCAGCGCCAGCGAGCTGTCCAGTTCGGCGCCGACCTTGAACACCGCCGCCACGTTCAACCGCTGCATGCGCGGGGTGACGCCGCCGGGGGCACTGCTCAGCTCGGGAATGATCAGGGTCAGCTTGTCGCCCACCTGCAGGCCGAAACGCCGTGCGGTGATGTCGCCGATGACCACGCCGTATTCGCCCGGCTGCAGGTTGTCCAGGCTGCCCTGGCGGATATGCCCGGGCAGGATCGACACCTGGGCCTCTTCGGCCGGGTCGATGCCGTGGATCTGGATCGGCTGCATCACCCCGCGATGCGAGAGCATGCCCTCCATCTCGGCGAACGGCGCCGCCGCCAGCACCTGGGGATTGGCCAGGGCCTTGCCGGCCAGGGCGCGCCAGTCGGCGACCGGCTCGGCGCCGTAGAGCGTGGCGTGCGGCACCATACCGAGGATGCGCGAGCTCATTTCCTTCTGGAAGCCGTTCATCACCGACAGCACCACGATCATCGCCAGTACGCCCAGGCCCAGGCCGATCATCGAGGTCAGCGAGATAAAGGAAATGAAGTGATTGCGGCGCTTGGCCCGGGTGTAGCGGGCGCCGATGAAGAGACTCAGCGGGCGGAACATCAGAGGGCCACCAGCTTGCCGTCCTGCAGGCTCAGCACGCGATCCATCTGCCGCGCCAGCTGCATGTCGTGGGTCACCACCAGAAACGCGGTGTTGGAATCGCGGCTGAGCTCGCGCATCAGCTGCTGGATGCCTTCGGCGGTATGGTGGTCGAGGTTGCCGGTGGGCTCGTCGAGCAGCACCAACCCCGGGCGGTTGACCAGGGCGCGGGCGATGGCCACGCGCTGGCGCTCGCCGCCGGAGAGTTCGGCCGGCTTGTGATTGAGGCGATGGCCCAGACCGACCCGCTCCAGCAGTGCGGTGGCGCGCTGGCGCGCCTCGGCGATCGGCGTCTTGCCGATCAGCAGCGGCATGCAGGCGTTTTCCAGCGCGGTGAATTCGGCCAGCAGGTGATGGAACTGGTAGACGAAGCCCAGCGCGCGGTTGCGCAGCAGGCCGCGGGCCGTTTCGCTCAGCGCCGACAGCTGCTCGCCGGCCAGCCAGACGCTGCCCGCGCTGGGCGTATCCAGGCCGCCGAGCATGTTCAGCAGGGTGCTCTTGCCCGAGCCGGAGCTGCCGACGATGGCCACCCGCTCGCCGGCCAGCAGTTCCAGCTCCAGGCCGTCGAGCACCACCACCGACTCGGGGCCCTCGTCGTAACGCTTGCCCAGGTTGCGGCAGCTGAGCACGGCGGTCTGCTGTTGCATGGCATTTTCGTTGGTCAGGTCATTCATAACGCAGGGCCTCGGCGGGCTGGGTACGCGCGGCGCGCCAGGCCGGGTACAGGGTGGCGAAGAAACTCAGGAACAGCGCCGCGGTGCAGACCATGACCACGTCGGCCGTCTGCAGCTGCGAAGGCAGGTAGTCGATGAAGTACACGTCGGCGTTGAGGAACTTGATCCCCAGCAGCCTTTCCAGGCCGGCGATCAGGCTGCTGATATTGAGCGCGGCGAGGATGCCCAGCGCGGCGCCGATCAGGGTGCCGACCACGCCGATCACCGTGCCCTGGACCATGAAGATGGCCATGATCTGCCGCGGCGTGGCGCCCAGGGTGCGCAGGATGGCGATGTCGGCCTTCTTGTCGGTGACCACCATCACCAGGGTGGAAATGATATTGAACGCGGCCACCGCGACGATCAGCAGCAGCAGCAGGCCGATCATGGTCTTCTCCATGCGGATGGCCTGGTACAGATTGCCGTGGCTGCGCGTCCAGTCGCGGGCATAGAAGTCGCCATCCAGGGTCTGGGCGATTTCCCAGGCGCTGCGCGGCGCCTGGAACAGGTCGTCGAACTTCAGGCGCAGGCCCTGCACCTGATCCGGGCGCCAGCGCTGCAGGCGCGCCAGGTCGCTGATGTTGGCCAGGGCCAGGGCGCCGTCGATCTCGCCGGCGCCGACATGGAAGATGCCGGTGACGGTGAAGCGCTTCAGGCGCGGGAACATGCCGGCCGGGGTGACGGTGACCTCGGGGGCGACGAAGGTGACCTTGTCGCCCAGTTGCAGCCCCAGCTTGGCCGCCGCCTTGTCACCGATGACCATGGCGAATTCGCCCGGCTGCAGGCTGTCGAGGCTGCCTTGCTGGAAGAAGTCGTCGATGATCGACACCTTGCGCTCCTGCTCGGGATCGACGGCATTGATCAGCACCTTCTGCACCTTGCCCTGGTGGGTCAGCAGGCCCTGCATCTGGGTGAAGGGCGCCAGCGCCTCGACCCGCGGGTGGCGCTCGACCTGGCGCGCCAAGGCCGGCCAGTCGCTCACCGGGGTGGCCGACTCGACCGTGGCATGGGGAATCATGCCCAGCACCCGGGTACGCATCTCGTGGTCGAAACCGTTCATCACCGACAGCACCAGAATCATCACCATCACCCCGAGGGTGAGGCCGAGCATGGAGGTCAGGGAGATGAAGGAAACGAAATGGTTGCGGCGCTTGGCCCGCGTGTAGCGCGTACCGATGAATACGAACAGAGGTCTGAACATGTCGGGGAGGATTCGGAGAAAGAGGAACGTCCTTGTGGCAGGGCCCGGCGAGCAGCTTTACACTCAGACCACCACTGCTGCCATGGGTTCGCCATGTCGACACACGATGAAGATGATCGCCGCGAATACTATCGTATCGACGACACGATAGCACTGGAATTCAGCCTGCTGTCGGGCGCCGAAGCCCAGGCCAGCGACGCGCTTCACGATGCCTCGCCGCTGTTCAACCTGCTCAGCGACCTGCACCTGATGGACTTCGAGTCGCAGCACCTGCTGCGCCATATCAGCGAGCGCGACCGCACCCTGGCCAACTACCTCAAGGTGATCAACAAGCGCATCGACCTGCTCGGCCAGGCCGTGGCGCAGAGCCTGCTGCGCGATATCGGCGTGCCGCGCCAGGTGTCGCTGTCCGAAGGCGGCATCAGCTTCAACCATGGCCAGGCCGTGGCGCCCGGCAGCCACCTGGCGATCAAGATGGTGCTGATGCCGCAGGCCCTCGGCCTGCTGCTGCGCGCCCAGGTGGTGCATTGCCGCCCGCGCGCCGACGGCCAGTACGAGATCGGCACCGAGTTCGAAGCGTTGACCGACGCACAGCGCCAGTTGCTGGCCCGGCATATCCTGCAGAAGCAGGCCCTGGAACGTCGCCAGGCCCGCGAATGACCGCCGCCAAGGAACCCTCATGTATCGCTTCGTGCTACTGCTCGCCCTGCTCACCCCTACCATCCTGCTCGCCGACACCCTGACCATTCCATTGGGCAGCCAGGGCGCCGATCTCGATGCGCGCAACCTGCCGCAAAAAGGCGAGTCCAAAGGCTCGGTGCTGGAGCGCTTCGGCCTGGCCGACGAGGAACACCGGCCGGTCGGTCAGCCGCCGATCACCCGCTGGGACTACCGCGAGTTCAGCGTCTACTTCGAATACGACCACGTGATCAACAGCGTGCGCCACCACCGGCCGCGCCATCTGGACCCCGCCAAGGAGCAACAGTGACCCTTATCTACGGCCATCGCGGCGCCAAGGGCGAAGCCCCGGAAAATACCCTGGCCAGCTTCCAGCGTTGCCTGGAGCACGGCGTCGAGCGCTGCGAGCTGGACCTGCACCTGTCGCGCGACGGCGAGCTGATGGTGATTCACGACCCGACCCTCAAGCGCACCACCGGCCTGCGCGGCAAGGTGGTCGAGCACGACGCCGCCGAACTGGCGACATACGACGCGCGCAAGGGCGGCCCCGGCTGGGTGCGTCCCTGCCCGATTCCACGCCTGGAGCAACTGTTCGAGCAGTGCCGCTTCGCCCACTGGCAGCTGGAAGTGAAGAGCGCCTCCAAGGTGCGCGCCGCGCGCACCGTGCTGGCCATCGCCGAACTGGCCGAGCGCTTCGGCCTGCGCGAGCAGGTGACCATCACCTCCAGCTCGCGCGAGGTGCTCAAGGCTGCCCGCGAGCTGACCCCGCAGCTGCAGCTGGGCCTGGTGGCCGAATACGCCTGGCTCGACCCGCTCAAGGTGGCCGCCCATTACGACTGTCACCTGCTCGCGCTGAACTGGACGCTGTGCACCCCGGAGCGCCTGCTCAAGGCCCAGAAACAGGGGCTGCACGTGTCGGTGTGGACGGTCAACGACGCCGCGCTGATGCGCCGCCTCGCCGATTTCGGCGCCGACAGCATCATCACCGACTTCCCCGGCCTGGCGGTGCAGACCCTGCGCGGCTGAGGATCGGCGGCTTTACCCCGCGTAGCCCGGATGCAATCCGGGGATGCCCTCGCGCCAGGCCCCGTACAAGCAACGCCCGAGAACGAAAAAACCGGCCAATGGCCGGTTTTTTCGTCTTGCCGCCTGGTGCGCTAGAAGCTCTCCCGATTCGGCCAGCGCCACTCGGAAGCATCCTCCCAGCCCGTCTCCCCGACCGGCTCAGGCCACCGGCCGGAGCCGCTCAAAAAAGCCGGTTGAGGCCGTCGAACGCCGCCACCCGATAGGCCTCGGCCATGGTCGGGTAGTTGAAGGTGGTGTTGACGAAGTACTTGATACTGTTCGCCTCGCCCTTCTGGTTCATGATCGCCTGGCCGATATGCACGATCTCCGAGGCCTGGTAGCCGAAGCAGTGCACGCCCAGCACTTCCAGCGTCTCGCGGTGGAACAGGATCTTCAGCATGCCCACCGGCTCCACCGCGATCTGCGCCCGCGCCATGCCCTTGAAGAAGGCCTTGCCCACTTCGTAGGGCACCTTGGCCTGGGTCAGTTCGCGCTCGTTCTTGCCGATCGAGCTGATCTCCGGAATGGTGTAGATCCCGGTCGGCACGTCGTCGACGAAACGCCAGCTGCCGTTGTCGACGATGCTGCCGGCCGCCGAACGGCCCTGGTCGGAGGCGGCGCTGGCCAGGCTCGGCCAGCCGATCACGTCGCCGGCGGCGTAGATGTTGCTGACCTCGGTGCGGTAGTGCTCGTCGACCTGGATCTGCCCGCGGCTGTTGACCTTGATGCCGATGTTCTCCAGGCCCAGCTGGTCGGTGTTGCCGGTACGACCGTTGCACCAGAGCAGCGCGTCGGCCTTGATCTTCTTGCCGGACTTGAGGTGCAGGATCACCCCGTTCTCCAAGCCCTCGATGCGCTCGTACTCCTCGTTGTGGCGGATCAGCACGTTGTTGTTGCGCAGGTGGTAGGAGAGTGCGTCGGAGATCTCGTCGTCGAGGAAGCTGAGCAGCTGATCGCGGTTGTCGATCAGGTCCACCAGCACGCCAAGGCCGCTGAAGATCGAGGCGTATTCACAGCCGATCACCCCGGCGCCGTAGATGATCAGCCGGCGCGGGGTGTGACCGAGGCTGAGGATGGTGTCGCTGTCGTAGATGCGCGGGTGACGGAAGTCGACGTCGGCCGGGCGGTAGGGGCGCGAACCGGTGGCGACGACCACCTGCTTGGCCACCAGCTTTTCCACCACACCGTTGAGGCAGACCACTTCCACGGTCTGCTCGTCGGCGAAGCTGGCGGTGCCGAAGTAGGTGTCGATGCGGTTGCGCGCGTAGTAGCCGGTGCGCGAGGTGACCTGCTTGGCGATCACCTTCTCCGCGCTCTTGAGCACGTCAGGGAAGGAGAACCAGCGCGGCTCGCCGATCTGGCGGAACATCGGGTTGGTGTTGAACTGCATGATCTGCCGCACCGAGTGGCGCAGCGCCTTGGACGGGATAGTGCCGAGGTGGGTGCAGTTGCCGCCGACCAACGGACGGTTGTCCACCACTGCCACCTTGCGCCCGGCCTTGGCCGCGTTCATCGCCGCGCCCTCGCCCGCTGGCCCGGAGCCCAGCACCACCACATCGTAGTTGTAGACCGCCATGTTTACTCCTTCGCATCAGACCGGGGCGCGCGTGGCGCAGCCGCGGCAGGGCCGGCACCGCACGGGCGGCGCCGGCAATCAATCAAACGGGGATCAGCGCTTGCTCGCGTCGTAGGCCAGATCGGTGCGCGGCGCCTCGGCCGGGTCGCGGTTGACCTCTTCGCACTTCTCGCGGCTACCGCCGCAGATCGAGCATTCCTTCTCGATGCCCAGGTTGGCGATGCCGCCGCAGGAACCGGCGATCGGCTTACGGCCCATGATCACGCCCACGGCCATCATGCCGACGACCAGCAGCATGGCCAGGAAAACTACCAAGAAAGTCATTGTTCCTCTCCTGCAGCGAATAGCTGCTCGAATGCGGTGCTGCCGCGTGTGACGAAGCCCTCGCCCTCACGCGTCACGAAAAACGCCGCGATACCGTTGCGCTCGGCGAAGGCCAGACCAGCCTCGGGACCGAGCACCATCAATAGGGTAGACAAGCCATCGGCGCGCAAGGTCGATGGATCGGCCACGGTGACCGCCGCCAGCCGGTGATTGACCGGCATGCCGGTCAGCGGATCGAGGGTGTGCGAGTAGCGCTGGCCGTTTTCCTCGAAGTAGTTGCGGTAATCGCCCGAGGTGGAGATGCCGTAACCGTCGAGCTGGAGGGTGCGCTGGGCCACCCGCTGGTCGTCGCGCGGCGCCTCCAGGCCGATGCGCCAATGGCTGCCGTCGGGCTTGAGGCCGGCCGCCTTGAGCTCGCCGGTGGCTTCCACCAGGTAGCTGGTGACGCCCAGTTCGGCCAGGCGGGCGACGATGCGGTCGACCGCATAGCCGGCGGCGATGCTGTTGAAGTCGACCTGTACGTCGACCGCCTTGCACAGCCGCTCGCCGTCGATGCGCAGGTGCTGCTGACCGACCCGCTGGCGCACCGCGGCCAGCTGCGCGGCACTCGGCACCGCCTCGCCCTGCCCCTTGGGACCGAAGCCCCAGAGGTCGAGCAGCGGCTCCAGCGTCAGGTCGAACGAGCCCTGGCTCTCTGCATGCAGGCGATTGCCGGCGCGCACCAGCTCCAGCACCCCCGGCGGCATGGCCTGGCAGGTGCCGGCCGGCGCGCGGTTGAACTGCTCGATCAGCGAGTCGGCGCGGTAGGTGGACATCTGCTGGTCGATTTCGGCGAGGATCACCTCGGTCGCCGCCTTGAGTTCGGCCTGCGCCGCCACGCCGTCGCTGCGCACGTACTTGACCGAATAGGTGCTGCCCATGGTCGGGCCGCCGAACTCTTCGATCCGTTTAGAATGCAAGCAGCCCGTTAGGGCTGCCGCCAGGGCGACAGCGATAACGGGCTGGAGTACCGCAAAGTTCATGCTTAGCCGCCGAAGTCGTCGAGGAGAATGTTCTCCGGCTCGACGCCCAGGTCGGTCAGCATCTTGATCACCGCGGCGTTCATCATGGGTGGGCCGCACATGTAGAACTCGCAATCCTCCGGAGCCGGGTGGTCCTTCAGGTAGTTCTCGTACAGCACGTTGTGGATAAAGCCTTTCAGGCCGGTCCAGTTGTCTTCAGGCAGCGGGTCGGACAGCGCCAGGTGCCACTTGAAGTTGTCGTTCTCGGCCTGCAGCTGGTCATACTCTTCGACGTAGAAGGCCTCGCGCATGGAGCGCGCGCCGTACCAGAAGCTGATCTTGCGCTTGGATTTGAGGCGCTTGAGCTGGTCGAAGATGTGCGAACGCATCGGCGCCATGCCGGCACCACCACCGATGAACACCATCTCGGCATCGGTGTCCTTGGCGAAGAACTCGCCGAAGGGGCCGTACACGGTGATCTTGTCGTCCGGCTTGAGGCTGAACACGTAGGAACTCATCTTGCCCGGCGGCAGATCGTCCTTGCCGGGGGGCGGCGAGGCGATACGGATGTTGAACTTCACCAGGCCGCGCTCTTCCGGGTAGTTGGCCATGGAGTAGGCACGGATCACGGTCTCGTCGACCTTGGACACGTACTTCCACTGGTTGAACTTGTCCCAGTCGCCGCGGTACTCCTCCTGGATGTCGAAGTCCTTGTAGTACACGGTGTGCGGCGGGCATTCCAGCTGCACGTAACCACCGGCGCGGAAGTCGACGTTCTCGCCTTCCGGCAGCTTGAGCGTCAGCTCCTTGATGAAGGTGGCCACGTTGGGGTTGGACTCGACGGTGCACTCCCACTTCTTCACGCCGAAGACTTCTTCCGGCACCTCGATCTTCATGTCCTGCTTGACCGGGGTCTGGCAGGACAGGCGCCAGCCCTCGCGGGCCTCGCGCTTGGTGAAGTGCGACTCTTCGGTGGACAGCATCTCGCCGCCGCCGGATTCGACGATGCACTTGCACTGGGCGCAGGTGCCGCCGCCGCCGCAGGCGGAAGACAGGAACACGTTGTTGTCGGCCAGGGTCTGCAGCAGCTTGCCGCCGGCCGGCACCACGATGGTTTTTTCGCCGTTGATCTCGATGCTCACGTCGCCGCTGGACACCAGCTTGGCGCGCGCGGCGAGAATGATCAGCACCAGCGCCAGAACGATGGCGGTGAACATGCCGATGGCGAGGAAGATTTCGTAATTGATCATCTGCTCATCCTTTCCTTACAGCTGCACGCCGGAGAAGGACATGAAGCCCAGCGACATCAGACCGATGGTGATGAAGGTGATGCCCAGACCCTGCAGGCCAGCCGGCACGTCGCTGTACTTGAGCTTCTCGCGAATGCCCGCCAGCGCAGCGATGGCCAGTGCCCAGGAGACGCCGGCACCGACGCCGTAGACGGTGCTCTCGGCCAGGTTGTAGTCGCGCTCGACCATGAACAGCGAGCCACCCATGATGGCGCAGTTCACGGTGATCAGCGGCAGGAACACACCGAGGGCGTTGTACAGCGAGGGCACGTACTTATCCAGGGTCATTTCCAGGATCTGCACGATGGCCGCGATCACGCCGATGAAGGTCAGCAGGCCGAGGAAGGACAGGTCCACCTCAGGCAGGCCGGCCCAGGCCAGGGCACCATCCTTGAGGATGTTGGTGTAGATCAGGTTGTTCACCGGCATGGTGATACCCAGCACCACCACCACGGCGATACCGAGACCGATGGCGGTTTCCACCTTCTTGGAGATGGCGATGAAGGTGCACATGCCGAGGAAGAACGCCAGCGCCATGTTCTCGACGAACACCGCACGGACGAACAGGCTGATGTAATGCTCCATTAGTAGGCCTCCTTGTTGGATACCTGAGGCGCCATCTTGTAGGCGTTCTTCTCAACCTGGTCTTTCTTCCAGGCGCGGATGCCCCAGATGAACAGACCGATCAGGAAGAAGGCCGAAGGTGGCAGCAGCAGCATGCCGTTGGGCTGGTACCAGCCACCGTCGTTGACCACCGAGAAGATCTCGTAGCCCATCAGCTTGCCCGCGCCGAACAGCTCGCGGATCACGCCCAGGGCGATCAGCATGGCGCTGTAGCCGAGACCGTTGCCGATCCCGTCGAAGAACGACAGCACCGGCGGGTTCTGCATGGCGAAGGCCTCGGCGCGGCCCATCACGATGCAGTTGGTGATGATCAGACCGACGAACACCGAGAGCTGCTTGGACAGGCTGAAGGCGTAGGCCTTGAGCACCTGATCCACCACGATCACCAGGGAGGCGATGATCACCATCTGCACGATCATGCGGATCGAGCTGGGGATCTGGCTGCGGATCAGCGAGATGAACAGGTTGGAGAAACCGGTCACCAGGGTCAGCGCGGCGGACATCACCAGCGCGGTCTGCAGGTTCGAGGTCACCGCCAGGGCCGAGCAGATCCCGAGGATCTGCAGGCCGATGGGGTTGTTGTTGAAGATCGGATTGAGCAGGACTTCTTTAATAGTCGGCTGCGACATGATCAGGCCTCCCCTGCACGCAGGTTAGCGATAAACGGACCGAAGCCGTTCTGGCCGAGCCAGAACTTCAGCAGGTTGTCGACACCTTTGCCGGTGAGGGTGGCGCCGGCCAGGCCGTCGACCTGGTGCGCGGCCTTCGGACCCTGCGGATCGACGCTGCCCTTGACGACTTCCACGGCCAACTCGCCGTTGTCGTCGAACAGGGTCTTGCCCGGCCACTGGCCCTTCCACTTCGGGTTGTCCACCTCGCCGCCGAGACCGGGGGTCTCGCCGTGCTGGTAGAAGCCCATGCCCACCACGGTGTTCAGATCCCCTTTCACCGCGATAAAGCCGTGCAGGGTCGACCACAGGCCGTAGCCGCGCACCGGCAGGATCAGGGTTTCCACCTGGCCGTCCTTCTCCACCATGTACACGGTGCTGAAACGCTCCTGGCGCTTGATCCCGGCGATGTCGTCGCTGCCTTTCAGCACGCTGGACAGGCTCGGGTCCTTGGACGCCTTGAGCGGATCGAAGGTGATCGGGTTGTGCGCATCGGAGAACTTGCCGCTCTCCAGGTCCACCAGCTTGGCGGTGATGGTGCTGTTGAACAGCTCCTTGACCTTGGCCGCTGACATGCCCGCCTCGCCCAGACCGGCGATGGCCAGGATGCTGCGCTGCTTGTCGAGCAGGCGGTTTTCCACCTGGGTCGGCTTCAGGGCGATGGCGGCGCCGGCGACGAACACCGAGCACACCAGGCACACCAGCAGGGCCACCGTCAGGGTGCGGACGGTGGATTCTTTTTGACTAGACATTGCGTGCCAGCCTCCGCTTGATATTGGCTTGAACGACGAAGTGGTCGATCAGCGGTGCAAACAGGTTGGCGAACAGAATCGCCAGCATCATGCCCTCGGGGAAGGCCGGGTTGACCACACGGATCAGCACCACCATCACGCCGATCAGAGCACCAAAGATCCACTTGCCAGTGTTGGTCATGGAGGCCGACACCGGGTCGGTGGCCATGAAGAACATGCCGAAGGCAAAGCCGCCCACTACCAGATGCCAGTACCAGGGCATGGCAAACATCGGGTTGGTGGTGGAACCGATGACGTTGAACAGCAGGCTCAGGCCGATCATGCCCAGCATCACGCCGGCGACGATGCGCCAAGCGGCGATCTTGGTGATCAGCAGGACCAGACCGCCGATGGCGATGGCCAGGGTGCTGGTCTCGCCGAGCGAGCCGTGAATGGTGCCGACGAAGGCGTCCATCCAGGTGATGCCGTTGTTGATCACGTTCTCGATGCCGCCGGAGGCTGCCAGGCTCAGCGAAGTGGCGCCGGCAAAACCATCGACCGCCGTCCAGACCGCATCACCGGACATCTGCGCCGGATAGGCGAAGAACAGGAAGGCACGGCCGGTCAGTGCCGGGTTGAGGAAGTTCTTGCCGGTACCACCGAACACTTCCTTGCCGATCACCACACCGAAGCTGATGCCCAGGGCGACCTGCCACAGCGGAATGCTCGGCGGCAGGATCAGGGCGAACAGCACGGAAGTGACGAAGAAGCCTTCGTTGACTTCATGCTTGCGGATCGAAGCGAACAGCACTTCCCAGAAGCCGCCGACGATGAAGGTCACCGCGTAGACCGGCAGGAAGTAGGCGGCGCCCTGGATGAAGTTGTCCCACAGGCTGTTGGGATCGAAACCGGCCAGCGAGCCGATCAGGGCGAAGCGCCAGCCTTCCTGGCTCGCCAGCAGCTCGGGGCTCTGAGCGAAGATCAGGTTGGCCTGGTAGCCGGTGTTCCACATGCCAAAGAACATCGCCGGGAAGGTGCACAGCCACACGGTGATCATCATGCGCTTGAGGTCGATGCCGTCGCGCACGTGAGCGGTGGTCTTGGTCACGCTGCCAGGACGATAGAAGAAGGTGTCGATGGCCTCGTAGAGGGCATACCACTTCTCGTACTTGCCGCCCTTTTCGAAGTTGTGCTCGATCTTGTCGAGGAATGCACGAATGCCCACGGATTAACCCTCCTTCTCGATGCGGGTGAGGTTGTCCCGCAGGATCGGGCCATATTCATACTTGCCGGCGCACACATAGGTGCACAGTGCCAGGTCTTCTTCGTCGAGTTCCAGGCAACCCAGTTTCTGAGCCATCTCGGTGTCGCCAACGATCAGATAGCGCAGCAGTTGAGTCGGCAGGATATCCAGCGGCATCACGGCTTCGTAGTTGCCCACCGGCACCATGGCGCGCGGGCTGCCGTTGGTGGTGGTGGTGAAGTTGAACAGCTTGGCGCCGGCCAGCTTGGAGACGAAGATGTTCAATACCGAGTGTTTGTTAACGCCGGCACGCAGGTAATGCATCATCTCGCGGTCGTTGCCCTCGCCCAGGCACGACACCTGGTTGTGGTAGCGACCGAGGAAGGCGAAGGCGCCCTGAGCGGTACGCCCGCCGAACACCGAGCCGGAAATCACCCGATTGAAGCCGGGCTTGAGTTCGCCGGCGGTGAGCTCTTCCAGGTTGGCGCCCAGACGGGTGCGCAGCAGACGCGGCTGCTCGGCGACCGGACCGCCCAGCGCGACCACGCGCTCGACGAACAGCTGACCGGTGGTGAACAGCTTGCCCACGGCGATCACGTCCTGGTAGCCGATCTGCCACACGCTCTTGCTGGCGCCGACCGGGTCGAGGAAATGAATGTGGGTACCCGGCAGGCCGGCCGGATGCGGGCCGGCGAAGGCCTCGCTCTGCACCTTGGCCAGCGTCTCGCCGGGCAGGTTGGCGCCATCGGCCTTGCACAGGAAGACCTTGGCCAGGTTGCCCAGCACTTTCAGGCCATTTTCGAAATCGGCGGCATGCTCGGCGATCACCACGGCCGGATCGGCGGCCAGCGGATGGGTGTCGACGGCGGTGACGAAGATCGAACTGGGCACGGCATCGATGGCCGGCACCTTGCTGAACGGACGCGTGCGCAGCGCGGTCCACAGGCCGGACTGCAGCAGGTTCTCGCGCACCTGGGCGTCGCTCAGCGCATCGAGCTGAGCGGCCGGGTACTGGGCGAAGGTTTCCTGCTCGTCGCCGTCGATATCGATCACCAGCGACTGCAGCACGCGCTTCTCGCCGCGATGAATGGCGCTGACCACGCCGGCAGCCGGTGCGGTGTAACGCACGCCGGGGGTCTTCTTATCGGTGAAGAGCAGTTGACCGAGCTTGACCCGATCACCGACCTGCACTTCCATCGTCGGCTTCATCCCGTGATAGTCGAAGCCGATGACGGCGACACTGCGCACGGGCCTGGCGGCCTCGATACGCTGTGCCGGCGCACCCGTTATGGGCAAATCGAGCCCATGCTTTAGTTTGATCATAGGTTTGCCTAACCACTGATTTAGAAAGCTTTTTATAGGACAGGGGCAGCAGCCGAAGGTCTAATAGACTCAACCACGCCGATGCATTATTGGCGTGGATGATGATGCCGAACCTGGGTAAAAAATCCGCTTGATTATAAAGACGCCCCCCGAGGCTGGCCACCCAAGCGCTTGCTTTTTTTGACTTTTCGGTAACAGCGCGCAACAGATCGCGACTTGACCCGGATCAGCCTTCGGCGCAATTAAATAGAGCCTTTTCAGCCTGGGGATAGCCGCCATGCCGCGCGCTCTACTCGTCCTCCTCCTGACCCTCGCCAGCCCGCTGCTGCTGGCCAACAGCGATCTGCGCCTGAGCGAAGCGGCCTTCGCCCCGCAGGTGGCGCAGCTCGAACGCAAGAACCAGGCGGTACTCACCTACCTGTGGGCCGACGTCTACGCCGCCGCGCTCTACACCCCCAACGGCATCAGCCCGCGCGAGGCGCTGAACGGCCCGCACGCCAAACGCTTGGAGCTCTACTACTTCCGCAACATCGCGCGCAGCGATGTGATCAAGGCCGCCTGGCTCACCCTCGAACGCCAGCTCGACGCCCAACGCCTGGCCGCCCTGCGCGATGAACTGGACGCCCTGCACGCGACCTTCAAGGACATTCGCCCCGGCGACCGCTACGCCCTCGACTACGACCGCGAGCAGGGCCTGCGCCTGCTGCGCAATGGCGAAACCGCCTTTCGCAGCGCCAACCCCGAGCTGGCCGACGCCTACCTGGGTATCTGGCTGGCGCCCGACGGCCTGTCCGACAAACTGCGCGACCAGCTGCTGGCCGGCCAATAAAAAACGGGAGCCGAAGCTCCCGTTCTTTATTGCCCCTGGCGCTTAGCGCGGGAAGGCCGGCGGGTTGACCCCAGCCATGTCTTCCATCACGCGCACCACCTGGCAGCTGTAGCCGAACTCGTTGTCGTACCAGACATAGAGCACGACGCGGTTGTCGTTGCAGATGGTGGCTTCGGCATCGACCACACCGGCATGGCGCGAGCCGACGAAGTCGGTGGACACCACTTCCTGCGAGCTGACGAAGTCGATCTGCTTCTGCAGATCCGAGTGCATGGCCATCTGGCGCAGGTACTCGTTGATTTCCTCGCGCGTGGTGGCCTTCTCCAGGTTCAGGTTGAGGATGGCCATCGACACGTTCGGCGTCGGCACGCGAATGGCGTTGCCGGTCAGCTTGCCCTTGAGCACCGGCAGCGCCTTGGCGGCGGCGGTGGCGGCACCGGTCTCGGTGATCACCATGTTCAGCGCGGCGCTGCGGCCACGGCGGCTGCCCTTGTGGAAGTTGTCGATCAGGTTCTGGTCGTTGGTGTACGAGTGCACGGTTTCGACGTGGCCGTTGACGATGCCGAACTTGTCGTTGACCGCCTTGAGTACCGGCACGATGGCGTTGGTGGTGCAGGAGGCCGCGGAGATGATCTTGTCGTCCGGGGTGATCTCACCGTGGTTGATGCCGTGCACGATGTTCTTCAGCGCGCCCTTGCCCGGCGCGGTCAGCACCACGCGGTCGACGCCCGGGCACTTGAGGTGCTGGCCGAGGCCGTCGGCGTCGCGCCATACGCCGGTGTTGTCCACCAGCAGGGCGTTCTTGATGCCGTACTGGGTGTAATCCACCTCGGCCGGCGACTTGGCGTAGATCACCTGGATCAGGTTGCCGTTGGCGGTGAGGGTGTTGTGCTCCTCGTCGATGGTGATGGTGCCATCGAACTTGCCGTGTACCGAGTCGCGACGCAGCAGGCTGGCGCGCTTGACCAGGTCGTTGTCGGCGCCCTTGCGCACGACGATGGCGCGCAGGCGCAGGCCGTCGCCGCCACCGGTCTTCTCGATCAGGATGCGTGCCAGCAGGCGGCCGATGCGGCCGAAGCCGTACAGCACCACGTCGGTGCCTTCGCGACCGGCGCCGTTCTGCTTGCCGACCACCTCGGCCAGCTCGTCCTTGACGAACTGCTCGACGCCGCGCCCGGCGCCCTCGGCCTTGTACTTGGCGACCAGCTTGCCCAGGTCCACCGAGGCGGCGCCCAGCTTGAGCTCGCTCATGGCCTTGAGCATGGGGAAGGTGTCATGAACCGACAGTTCGGCTTCGCCTTCCAGACGGTGGCGGGCGAAACGGTGAGCCTTGAGGATGTCGATCACCGAGCGGTTGATCAGACCGCGGCCATAGATCGAGGTCACCACATTGTTGTTGCGGTAGAGCTGACCAATCAGCGGAATCATCGCTTCCGCGAGGGCTTCACGATCGATCCATTCACCGAGACACTGGTCGGGCTTCTGAGTCACGGGCAGTACCTTCCACATGTAGGGGCTGAAAAAAGGGGCTACATTATGACGGCGCGCGCGGGCATGAGCAATGCGCGCCTGTCGCGACTGACATTGACCACCAAGCCCCGCTACAATTCCCGGCCTTTTGTCACGACCGTGAGCCGCCCGTGTCCGCAACGACCGCGTCCGTACTGCGTCTTCCGTCCCTGCCCGCCAGCGCCGGCAAACAGCAATGGGGCAACCTGCCCGGCGCCGCCCTGCCGCTGGCCATCGCCGAGGCCGCCAGCGCCGCCGGGCGCCTCACCCTGGTGCTCACCGAGGGCAGCCAGAGCGCCGAGCGCCTGCAGGAAGAACTGGCGTTCTTCGCCCCCGATCTTCCGGTGCTGCATTTCCCCGACTGGGAAACCCTGCCCTACGACGTCTTCTCGCCGCACCAGGACATCATCTCGCAGCGCATCGCCGCACTCTACCGCCTGCCGCAGCTGACCCGCGGCATCCTGGTAGTGCCGATCACCACCGCCCTACACCGCCTGGCGCCGAAGCGCTTTCTGCTCGGCAGCAGCCTAGTGCTGGACGTCGGCCAGAAGCTCGACGCCCCGCAGATGCGCACGCGCCTGGAGGCGGCCGGCTACCGCTGCGTCGACACCGTCTACGAGCACGGCGAGTTCGCCGTGCGCGGCGCGCTGATCGACCTCTTCCCCATGGGCAGCGACACGCCCTACCGCATCGACCTGTTCGACGACGAGATCGAGACCCTGCGCACCTTCGACCCGGAGACCCAGCGCTCGGTGGACAAGGTCGAGTCGATCCGCCTGCTGCCGGCGCGCGAGTTTCCGCTGGAGAAGAAGGCCGTCAGCGATTTCCGCGGACGCTTTCGCGAGCGCTTCGACGTGGATTTCCGCCGCTGTCCGATCTATCAAGACCTGTCGTCCGGCATCACCCCGGCCGGCATCGAGTACTACCTGCCGCTGTTCTTCGAAGAAACCGACACCCTGTTCGACTACCTGCCGGGCGACACCCAGGTGTTCTCCCTGCCCGGCATCGAAAAAGCCGCCGAGCATTTCTGGACCGACGCGCGCAGCCGCTATGAGGATCGCCGCGTCGACCCGGAACGCCCGCTGCTGCCGCCGGCCGACATCTTCCTGCCGGTGGAGGACTGCTTCGCCCGCCTGAAGAGCTGGCCGCGCATTGTCGTCAACCCCGAGGATATCGAACCCGGCGTCGGCCAGACGCGCTTCGACGCCAAAGCGCTGCCGGATCTGGCGATTCAGGCCAAGGCCGGCGAGCCGCTGGCGGCGCTGCGCCGCTTCATCGAGGAATACCCGGGCCGCGTGCTGTTCTGCGCCGAGTCGGCCGGGCGCCGCGAGGTGCTGCTGGAACTGCTCGCCCGGCTCAAGCTCAAGCCGAAGGAAGTCGATGGCTGGCCGGCCTTCGTCGCAAGCGGCGAGCGTTTGGGGATCTGCATCGCCCCGCTGGACGAAGGCCTGCTGCTCGACGACCTGGCGCTGATCGCCGAAAGCCCGCTGTTCGGCCAGCGCGTGATGCAGCGCCGCCGCCGCGAGAAGGGTCGCGACGGCGGCGACAACGTGATCAAGAACCTCACCGAGCTGCGCGAAGGCGCGCCGGTGGTGCATATCGACCACGGCGTCGGCCGCTACCTGGGCCTGGTGACCATGGAGTTCGACGGCCAGGCCGCCGAGTTCCTAGCCCTGATGTACGCCGAGGAAGCCAAGCTCTACGTGCCGGTGGCCAGCCTGCACCTGATCGCCCGCTACACCGGCAGCGACGACGCCCTGGCGCCGCTGCACCGCCTCGGTTCGGAGACCTGGCAGAAGGCCAAGCGCAAGGCCGCCGAGCAGGTACGCGACGTCGCCGCCGAACTGCTGGATATCTACGCCCGCCGCGCCGCCCGCGAAGGTTTCGCCTTCCAGGACCCGGCGCTGGACTACGCCAGCTTCAGCGCCGGCTTCCCCTTCGAGGAAACCCCGGACCAGCAGGCCGCCATCGACGCGGTGCGCGGCGACATGCTCGCCGGCAAGCCGATGGATCGTCTGGTCTGCGGCGACGTCGGCTTCGGCAAGACCGAGGTGGCCATGCGCGCGGCCTTTATCGCCGTGCACAGCGGCAAGCAGGTGGCCGTGCTGGTGCCCACCACGTTGCTCGCCCAGCAGCACTACAACAGCTTCCGCGACCGTTTCGCCGACTGGCCGGTGAAGGTCGAGGTGATGAGCCGCTTCAAGAGCGCCAAGGAAGTCGAAGGCGCGGTGCAACAGCTGGCCGAAGGCAAGGTGGATATCGTTATCGGTACCCACAAGCTGCTGCAGGACGACGTCAAGTTCCACAACCTGGGCCTGGTGATCATCGACGAGGAACACCGCTTCGGCGTACGCCAGAAGGAACAGCTCAAAGCCCTGCGCAGTGAGGTGGATATCCTCACCCTCACCGCCACGCCGATTCCGCGCACCCTGAACATGGCCGTAGCCGGCATGCGCGACCTGTCGATCATCGCCACCCCGCCGGCGCGCCGCCTGTCGGTGCGCACCTTCGTCATGGAAAGCAACCAGCCGACCATCAAGGAAGCGCTGCTGCGCGAACTGCTGCGCGGCGGCCAGGTGTACTACCTGCACAACGACGTGAAGACCATCGACAAGTGCGCCGCCGACCTCGCCAAGCTGGTGCCGGAAGCGCGCATCGGCATCGGCCACGGGCAGATGCGCGAGCGCGAGCTGGAACAGGTGATGAGCGACTTCTACCACAAGCGCTTCAACGTGCTGGTGGCCTCGACCATCATCGAGACCGGCATCGACGTGCCCAGCGCCAACACCATCATCATCGACCGCGCCGACAAGTTCGGCCTGGCCCAGCTGCACCAGTTGCGCGGCCGCGTCGGCCGCAGCCACCACCAGGCCTATGCCTACCTGCTCACGCCGCCACGCAAGCAGATGACCGACGACGCGCAGAAGCGCCTGGAGGCCATTAGCAATGCCCAGGACCTCGGTGCCGGCTTCGTCCTGGCCACCCACGACCTGGAGATCCGCGGCGCCGGCGAGCTGCTCGGCGACGGCCAGAGCGGGCAGATCCAGGCGGTCGGCTTCACCCTCTACATGGAAATGCTCGAACGGGCGGTCAAGGCCATCCAGAAAGGCGAGCAGCCCAACCTCGACCAGCCGCTGGGCGGCGGCCCGGAGATCAACCTGCGCGTACCGGCGCTGATCCCCGAGGACTACCTGCCCGACGTGCACAGCCGCCTGATCCTCTACAAGCGCATCGCCAACGCCACCGACGAAGACGGCCTGAAGGAGCTGCAGGTGGAGATGATCGACCGCTTCGGCCTGCTACCGGAGCCGACCAAGCACCTGATGCGCCTGACCCTGCTCAAGCTGCAAGCCGACAAGCTGGGCATCGTCAAGATCGACGCCGGGCCGCAGGGCGGGCGCATCGAGTTCGCCGCCGAGACCTGCGTCGACCCGCTGACCCTGATCAAGCTGATCCAGGCGCAGCCCAAGCGCTACAAATTCGAAGGCGCCACGGTGTTCAAGATCCAGGTGCCGATGGAGCGCGCCGAAGAGCGCTTCAACACCCTGGAGGCCCTGCTCGAACGCCTGGCCCCACAAGCCTCATCCACCTGAAGGACAAACCGCCCATGCGTCTCTTGCACCTGATCCCTCTGCTGCTCTGCCTGCTGGCCCCGAGCGCCTTCGCCGAACGCCTCTACCAGGTCGAACTGCTGGTGTTCCGCCAGGCCGGCGACCCCGTCGTCGCGCCCAAGATCGCCCCCGACGACTGGGCCGGCAGCGCCCTGCCGATCGCCGGCAACGAACGCCCCACAGCGCTGGACAACGAGGCGGCCAAGCTCAACCCCGGCAACGGCTACCAGTTGCTGCTGCACAAGGCCTGGAGCCAGAGCATCGGCAGCAACCCGAGCCGCGTCGCGGTGAGCAGCGGCGAAGCGCAGTTCGGCCACCATCCGGTCGAGGGCACGCTGAGCTTCACCCAGGAACGCTTCGCCGACCTGGAACTGGAACTGTGGATCAACCAGTTCAGCGCCGACGGCCTGCTCGATGCCAGCGAGCACCTGAAGATCGCCCAGCGCCTGAAGGACGACAGCCTGACCTACCTGGATCACGGCAGCCTGGGCGCGCTGATCCGCATCAGCCCGCTCTGAGCGGAGGCCAGACAGGAGAGCGCCGGGAGCGGTTTGGCGCGCACGCCCCAGAGGGGTGAAGCGCGGGGATGTGCCGAACGATGCAAAAGGGCCGCTAAGCTGCCCTTTTCGTTATCCGGGGAACCAGGCTCAGCCCGCCAGCACCCGCGCCAGCACCGACTTGACCGTGCCCATGCCCTGCTCCAGCACCCGCTCGATCTCGGCCATGGTGATCAGCGCGCTGGACTTGCCCGCCGCCGGGTTGACCACCAACGCCAGGCAGGCGTAAGGCAGCGCCAGTTCGCGCGCCAGCACCGCCTCGGGCATGCCGGTCATGCCCACCAGGTCGCAGCCGTCGCGCTCCATGCGGGCGATTTCCGCGGCCGTCTCCAGGCGCGGGCCCTGGGTGCAGCCGTAGACGCCGTGATCGCTGAACGCGGCGTGCTCGGCGCGCAGCGCCGCCACCAGCCGCTCACGCAGCTGAGCATCGTAAGGCTGGCTGAAATCGACGTGGGTGACGTGCTCCAACTCGCCCTCGTAGAAGGTATGGGCGCGCCCCGCGGTGTAATCGATGAGCTGGTGTGGCACGCAGAAATGCCCGGTGGCCATGGCCGCATGGATGCCGCCGACCGCGTTGACCGCGAGGATCGCCTTGGCCCCGGCCTGCTTCAGCGCCCAGAGGTTGGCGCGGTAGTTGACCTGATGCGGCGGAATACGGTGCGGCTGGCCATGGCGGGCGAGAAACAGCACCTCGCGCCCGGCGTAGTCGCCGCGCAGCACATCGGCCGACGGCGCGCCGTAGGGCGTATCCAGCGGCAATGCTTCGCGGATGGTCAGGCCTTCGAGCTGGGTCAGGCCGGTGCCGCCGATAATCGCGTAGACGGTCATGGGCGCTCCTCAGTCAAGCAACTGGGCGGCTCGTAGCGCCGCCACGGCAGTCAGCCAGCGTGGCGCCTGGCGGTATTCGGTACTGGCGTGTGCACGGCCGCGCATACGCGCCAGGCGCGCCGGCGGCGTCACCTGCCGGCGTTGCAGGGCGGTCAGTGCCAGCTCGGCGGCGGCGCGGTCGTTGCACACCAGGCCCATGTCGCAACCGGCGCCGAGCGCCGCCTCGATGCGCTGGCCGGCATCGCCGACCACATGGGCACCAGCCATGGACAGGTCGTCGCTGAAGATCACCCCGTCGAAGCCCAGCTCGCCGCGCAGGATGTCCTGCAGCCAGCGCCGCGAGAAGCCGGCCGGCTGCGCGTCGACCTGCGGGTAGATGACGTGCGCCGGCATCACCGCATCCAGCTCGCCAGCCAACAGCTTGAACGGCTGCAGGTCGCAGGCACGAATTTCATCGAGGCTGCGCTCGTCCAGCGGAATCGCCACATGGGAATCGGCCTCGGCCCAGCCGTGGCCGGGAAAATGCTTGCCGGTGGTGGCCATGCCGGCCTCGCGCATGCCGCGGATAAAGGCGCCGGCCAGGCGCGCGGCGCGCTGCGGATCGCCCTCGAAGGCGCGACTGCCGACCACCGCACTCCGTTGGTGATCGAGGTCCAGCACCGGGGCGAAACTCAGGTCCAACCCCACCGCCAGCACCTCGGTGGCCATCAACCAGCCGCAGTGCTCGGCCAGGGTCTCGCCATTGTCGTTGTCGGCGATGGCGCGCATCGCCGGCAGACGCAAAAAGCCCTGGCGCAGACGCTGCACCCGACCGCCTTCCTGATCCACCGCCAGCAGCAGATCCGGACGCAGGGCGCGGATGCTCTGGCACAGCTCGCGCACCTGGCGCGGCGATTCGATATTGCGGGCGAAGATGATCAGCCCGCCCACCTCGGGCTGGCGCAGCAGCTGGCGATCCTCGGCGGTCAGCCAGGTGCCGGCGATATCCAGCATCAAAGAGCCTTGCATGCGTGTCGTCACATAAAATCCTTAGCGAAGATCCGCCCCGGCCCACTGCGGGCAGGGCGCCTCGTCGATCCTGACCGGGCAGTGCGGTGCCACCCGATCGAACAGGGCCAGCATGTCGGCGTTGCGCAGGCGCACGCAGCCATGCGAGAGCGGCACACCCATGGGTTCGCTATCGGGCGTGCCATGCAGGTAAATATAGCGGCGAAAACTGTCCACCTGGCCAGAACGATTGCGTCCCGGCTCCAGGCCGCTGAGCCAGAGAATGCGGGTGAGAATCCAGTCGCGCCCGGGAAACTGCTCGTGCAGCGCCGGCGACCAGATCTCGCCGGTCCAGCGCCGGCCGCGCAACACCGCGCCCAACGGCAGGCCGGCGCCGATCTTCGCCCGCACCTGGTGCAGGCCGCGCGGCGTGCAGCCGGAGCCGTTGCGCTCCCCCGCCCCGTTCAGCGCGGTGGAAACCGGCAGGCGCAGCACCAGCTGCCCCGCACGGAAACCGTACAAGGCCTGATCGGCGATGGAGATATGCAGCAGGTCGAGATCGAACATGGGCGGCTAGCTTAGCCGAAGGCCAACGCCGCGCCCACCCGCAGACGTCAAACCTTTGCCGGCGTGCTCGCGCTCTTGCTGCGTGGCTTGAGCTGCGCAGCGGCCAGCGCCGGGTCGTTGACCCCGGTCTCGGAGCGCATGCCGGCGGCGAGGAACGGTACCATCATGCGCATCACCTGCTCGATCGAGGTGTTGACGCCGAAATCGGTCTCGGCCATGGCGCGCAGCGCCTTGATTCCGGACATGCTGAAGGCCGCCGCGCCGAGCATGAAATGCACGCGCCAGAACAGCTCCAGCGGCGGGATGCGCGGCGCCGCCTCATGCACCAGCAGCATGTAACGGCGGAACACCTTACCGTACACCTCTTCCAGGTACTTGCGCAGGTGGCCCTGGCTCTGGCTGAAGGCCAGGCCGAGCAGACGCATGAAGATCGACAGGTCGTTGCCGCTGCGCGGCTTGACCGCCAGCGCCTGCTCGACCAGCAGTTCGAGCAGTTCTTCGAGGCTGGCCGGGGTATCGGCCTTGGCCTGACGCCGATCCAGCTCCTTCTCCAGGCTGGCGCAGAAAGGCCCGAGGAAGCGCGAGAAGACCGCCTGGATCAGCGCCTTCTTCGAGCCGAAGTGATAGTTGACCGCCGCCAGGTTGACCCCGGCCTTGCTGGTGATCAGACGCAACGAGGTTTCGGCGAAGCCTTTTTCCGCGAACAGCTGTTCCGCAGCATCGAGAATGCGTTCAACGGTTTCCGACTGAGCCATGAGCTATCACCTGACAAACACTTGTTTGAAACATACGTTTCAGCCCACTGCATTGTCAAGCCGCACGAGCCGTCTTTTGGCCAGCCGGTCACAGCTTACAACAAGCACAGACGCAGATTGCCCGTCGCAGGTTACAGGGCGGCCGGCGGGTAGGCGAAATTGTGCGTTGCCAAGCCGGCCTTACTGTATATAATCCCAGTCACTGTATAAAAAGACAGAGCGCCGCCATGCTGAAACTGACGCCACGCCAAGCCGAGATTCTCGCCTTCATCAAACGCTGCCTGGAAGACAACGGCTACCCGCCCACCCGCGCGGAAATCGCCCAGGAACTCGGTTTCAAATCGCCCAACGCCGCCGAGGAACACCTCAAGGCCCTGGCCCGCAAGGGCGCCATCGAAATGACTCCGGGCGCCTCGCGCGGCATCCGCATCCCCGGCTTCGAGCCGAGCAACGAGGACGAAGGCCTGCCGGTCATCGGCCGGGTCGCCGCCGGCGCGCCGATTCTCGCCCAGCAGCATGTCGAGGAATCCTGCCAGATCAACCCGGCCTTCTTCCAACCCAAGGCTGACTACCTGCTGCGCGTGCGCGGCATGAGCATGAAGGACATCGGCATCTTCGACGGCGACCTGCTGGCGGTACACACCACCCGCGAGGCGCGCAACGGCCAGATCGTGGTGGCGCGGCTGGACGACGAAGTCACGGTCAAGCGCTTCAAGCGCGAAGGCAACAAGGTCTGGCTTATCGCCGAGAACCCCGAGTTCGCGCCGATCGAAGTGGATCTGGAACACCAGGATCTGGTCATCGAAGGTTTGAGCGTCGGCGTGATCCGTCGCTAGAGGAGGCTCTATGCAGTTCCCGCACCCACTCGATCGCCCGCAAATGGCGCTGTTCGATGCCTTTCTCGGCCAACCGACAGAAGTCCTGCTGGAGCCAGGACTCGCCGCCCCGCTGCTCGACGAGTCCGAAGCCTTCAGCGAACTGTCGCTGCGTGGCGCGGCCGGACACTGCCTGCACCTGCTGGCGCCGATCCTGCGCGAACTGAGCGAGAACCTCGATGCTCGCTGGCTGACCCTGGTGGCGCCGCCGGCCAGCCTGACCCAGTCCTGGCTGCGCGAAGCCGGTTTGAACCGCGAACGCATCCTGCTGTTGCAACCACGCCGCGGCCAGAGTGCCGTGGAGCTGGCCGAGGAGGCGCTCAAGCTGGGCCGCAGCCATACCGTGGTGAGCTGGCTGCACCCGCTCGAACGCGGCACGCGCCGCCGTCTGGCTCAAGCCGCCGAGATCGGCGCTGCGCAGAGCCTGAATATCAGCCTGGGCTAGATCGCAGGGCAACTTCCCAGCAGCCTCCCCCCAGCCCGGATGCCGCCATTGAGCTGCGGATCACGTCCGGGCTACGGCTACAGCCAGCAAGGTATCCGACCAACGAAAACGGGGCTCCCTTGGAGCCCCGTTTTGCTTGCCGCGCCGCGGAAAATTCAGTGCAGTACCCGCGGCCCTTCGTCCTCGGCGCTGTAGTCGCCCTCGGCCAGGCGTCCGGCCATCTGCACCCCGACATTGAGCATGGCCTTGGCCACCTCGACGTGCTGGCCCTGCAGGAAGGCCTTGGCATCGGCGGAGAAATCCAAGGTCACCAGGGCCTCCTCGTCTTCCGCACGACGCAGGGCGATACGCCCATCGGGCAGTTCGACGATTTCCAGAAAGGATGTAGGCATGGTTCAGGTTCTCCACGAAAGGCCGGCATTGTACCAGCCGACCGGGCATGACCCCAGCCCGCCGATCCAGATGACGACGGATGAGCTCCAGGCGGAGCCGGCGCGGCTCAGCACTCGCTGAGCGATTCGCGAAAGCGCAGCACCAGTTCCTTGAGCTGCTGACGCCAGGCCTCGAGGGTTTCCGGCGCCAGTTCGGCCGCCTCGTCCTCGACGCTGAGCGCGGTGATCAGCGGCAAGCCAGGATCGACCTTGGCCTTCTTCTCGCCCTGCGGCGGCCGGAACAGCTCGGCATAGGCCGCCAGCAGCTGTGCCAGCCAGGTTTCCGGCTGCTGCGCCAGCTCCACCAGCTCGGCCAGTTCCGGGCTCGGCGCGCTGTCGAGCACCGCGCGGGTGAGCAGGAGCTCGACGCGCGGCTGGGCGGCATCGGCCATGCGGTAATAGCCCGCAATCTCGTGGCACAGCCCGAGCAGCCCGCCATAGAGGTGGAACAGGGCCGCCTCGCGCTCGGCCTGCACCAGCGCCTGGGTGTTGAACGCACCCTCCGCCTGCGCCTTGCGCCAGGCGTCCAGGGCCAGGCCGGCGAAGAAGATCTTCTGGTTGGTGCGGGTATAGAGCTCTTTGGCCATTGGGGCGATCTCCACTGCGGATCGAGCCATGATACGCGCGCCGGCCTCGACCGGCGCGCACCTCGTCAGGACAGGCTCAGCGCTTGTCTTCGACCTTCCACTTGCCGCCGTCGAAGAAGGCGCGCCAGCCGGTGGGCTTGCCGTCCACCTCGGACTGCACGTACTGCTCCTTGGTCTTGCGGCTGTAGCGGATCACCGCCGGACGGCCGTCCGGATCCTTGGCCGGAGCGGCCAGCAGGAAGTGGTACTTGGGATCGATCTCGCTCTTGTGCGGAATCAGCTCCAGCACCAGCGGCGCGCGGGTCTCGCGATTCTTGGGGAAACCGCTGGCGGCGAGGAACAGGCCGGAGGCACCGTCGCGCAGCACGTAGGTGTCGTCCACCTTCTCGCACTTGAGCTCGGGCATCTTCACCGGGTCCATCTTCGGCGGCGCCGCCTCACCGTTCTTCAACAGCTTGCGGGTGTTCTTGCAGCTGGCGTTGGTGCAGCCGAAGAACTTGCCGAAACGGCCGGTCTTGAGCTGCATCTGGCTGCCGCACTTGTCGCACTCCAGGCTCGGCCCTTCGTAGCCCTTGATGCGGTACTGGCCCTGCTCGATCTCGTAGCCGGCGCAATCGGGGTTGTTGCCGCAGATATGCAGCTTGCGCGTCTCGTCCAGCAGATAGGCGTCCATCGCCGTGCTGCAAATCGGGCAGCGGTGCTTGCCGAGCAGCACCAGGGATTCGGATTCGCCCTCGTCGTCCGCGGCGATCTCGTCGCCCGGCACCAGGTTGATGGTGGCCTTGCAGCGCTCCTTCGGCGGCAGGCTGTAGCCGGAGCAGCCGAGGAACACGCCGGTGGAGGCGGTGCGAATCATCATCGGCCGGCCGCATTCGCGGCAGGGGATGTCGGTGGTGGTCGGCTGGTTGGCGCGCATGCCGCCCTCGCCCGCCTCGGCCACCTCGAGCTTCTTCTTGAAGTCGCCATAGAACTCGTCGAGCAGGTGCTTCCACTCGCGCTCGCCCTGGGCCACGTCGTCGAGATGCTCTTCCATCGCGGCGGTGAAGCCGTAGTCCATCAGGTTGGCAAAGCTCTCGTCGAGACGCTCGGTGACGATGTCGCCCATCTTCTCGGCATAGAAGCGGCGGTTATGCACCGTGACGTAGCCACGCTCCTGGATGGTGGAGATGATCGCCGCGTAGGTGGACGGGCGGCCGATGCCGCGCTTCTCCAGCTCCTTGACCAGGCTGGCTTCGGAGTAGCGCGCCGGCGGTTTGGTGAAGTGCTGGCTGGGGTCGAGCTGGATCAGCTTGAGCCCCTCGCCTTCCTTCATTTCCGGCAGCACGTCGTCCTCGCCCGGCTTGCTCTGCTGGGGCAGCACGCGGGTGTAACCATCGAACTTGAGGATGCGGCCCTTGGCACGCAGCTCGAAGTCGCCGGCAGCCACGGTGACGCTGGTGGACAGGTACTCAGCCGGTGGCATCTGGCAGGCCACGAACTGGCGCCAGATCAGGTCGTACAGGCGCTCGGCGTCGCGTTCCATGCCGGACAGCTGGGTCGGGCGCAGGTTGACGTCGGACGGACGAATCGCTTCGTGCGCCTCCTGAGCGCCTTCCTTGCTCGAATAGAGGTTGGGCTTGCCCGGCAGGTACTTGTCGCCGTACTCGCTGCCGATAAAGCCCCTGACCATTTCAACGGCATCGTTCGACAGATTGGTCGAATCGGTACGCATATAGGTGATGTAGCCGGCCTCGTAAAGACGCTGGGCCATCATCATGGTCTTCTTCACCCCGAAGCCGAGACGGTTGCTCGCCGCCTGCTGCAGGGTGGAGGTGATGAAGGGCGCCGACGGCTTGCTGCTGGTCGGGCGGTCTTCGCGCTTGACCACGCTGTAGCTGGAAGCCTTGAGCTTCTCCAGCGCGGCCATGGCCTGCGCTTCATTGACCGGTTTGAAGGCAGTGCCGTTCTCGCGCACCACCTCGAAACGCACCTTGGCGTTCTTCGCCGTGCCGAGGTCGGCGTGCACTTCCCAGTATTCTTCCGGGACGAAGGCGCGGATTTCCTTCTCGCGCTCGACCACCAGCTTCACCGCCACCGATTGCACGCGGCCGGCAGACAGGCCGCGGGCAATCTTGGCCCACAGCAGCGGCGAGACCATGTAGCCCACCACGCGGTCGAGGAAACGGCGCGCCTGCTGGGCGTTGACGCGGTTGATGTCCAGCTCGCCGGGCTTGGAGAAGGCTTCCTGAATCGCCTTCTTGGTGATCTCGTTGAACACCACGCGCTTGTAGCGGCTGTCATCACCACCGATGGATTCGCGCAGGTGCCAGGCGATGGCCTCCCCTTCGCGGTCCAAGTCGGTTGCGAGATAGATGGTGTCGGCATCCTTGGCCAGGCGACGCAGTTCTTCGATCACCTTTTCCTTGCCGGGCAGGATCTCGTACTTGGCCTTCCAACCGTGCTCGGGGTCGACGCCCATGCGCGCGAACAGCTGGCGCTTGGCCTTTTCCTTGGGCGACAGCGCAGGCGCTTCGCCGGCGGCCTTGCCGCGCTTGGCCGGCTCCTTGGTGGCGCTTGCCGAACCGCTGGTAGGCAGGTCACGGATATGGCCGATGCTCGACTTCACCACGTACTGGCTGCCCAGGTACTTGTTGATGGTCTTGGCCTTGGCCGGGGATTCCACGATGACCAGCGATTTGCCCATGGATCAGAAAATTCCTGAATTGCGAAATATAGAAGGCAGGGAGCCTTGAGGCCCCGCTATATATAGTGGCGACCGAGCGAAGGTCAAGCGCAGGGGCTGCGCACTCAGACTTGCGAAGTGCCGATCGGGCTGACTTCGGCCTGAATCAAAGCAAAGCGTGGAACACGCTTGCCGTCCACCTCGACCTCTTCGCAGAACATGCTCAGCGGCCGAACCCACAGGCCGAATTCGCCGTACAAGGCCTGGTAGACCACCACTTCTTCCTCGTTCTCGGAATGGCGCGCCACACCGAATACGCGGTACTGCGGGCCCTTGTAGTGGCGATAGAGTCCTGGCTGCAACTGCATGAGAGGTTCCCGAAATAAAAAGCCGTAAAAAGCAAAACCGGGGCACTGGGCCCCGGTTTCTGTCCGCTAGCGCTTAAACGCGCTCGAAGACGGTGGTGATGCCTTGGCCAAGGCCCACACACATGGTGGAGACACCAAGGGTGCCGCCGTTCTGCTTCATGACGTTGAGCAGGGTACCGGAGATACGGGCACCGGAACAACCGAAGGGGTGACCCAGGGCGATGGCGCCGCCGTGCAGGTTGACCTTCTCTTCCATCTTGTCGAGCAGCTTGAGGTCCTTCAGCACCGGCAGGGCCTGGGCGGCGAAGGCTTCGTTGAGTTCGACGAAGTCGATGTCCGCCATGGTCAGGCCAGCGCGCTTGAGCGCCTTCTGGGTGGACGGCACCGGGCCGTAACCCATGATCGCCGGATCGACGCCGGCCACAGCCATGGCGCGCACCACGGCCATCGGCTGGATACCGAGGTCCTGAGCACGCTGGGCGCTCATGACGATCATGCAGGAAGCGCCGTCGGTGATCTGCGAGGAAGTACCTGCAGTCACGGTGCCGCCTTTCGGGTTGAACGCCGGCTTCAGCGCGGCCAGGCTCTCCAGGGTGGTTTCCGGACGAATGGTTTCGTCGAAGTCGTACACCTTGAGGAAGCCGTTCTCGTCGTAGCCCTGCATCGGGATGATTTCATCCTTGAACTTGCCTTCGACGGTGGCCTTGTGCGCCAGACGGTGCGAACGCTCACCGAAGGCATCCTGCTGCTCGCGGCTGATGCCGTGCATCTTGCCCAGCATTTCGGCGGTCAGGCCCATCATGCCCGAGGCCTTGGCGGCGTACAGCGACAGGTGCGGGTTCGGGTCGACGCCATGCATCATGCCGACGTGGCCCATGTGCTCCACGCCACCGACGACGAACACGTCGCCGTTGCCGGTCTGGATCGCCTGCACGGCGGTGTGCAGGGCGCTCATGGACGAACCGCACAGACGGCTGACGGTCTGGCCGGCGCTGGTGTGCGGGATCTGGGTCATCAGCGACGCCATGCGCGCGATGTTCCAGCCCTGCTCCAGGGTCTGGTTGACGCAGCCCCAGATCACGTCCTCGACTTCTGCCGGGTCCAGCTTGGTGTTGCGTGCCAGCACGCCGCTGATCAGGTGCGCCGACATGGTCTCGGCACGGGTGTTGCGGTGCATGCCGCCCTTGGAACGACCCATTGGGGTACGACCGAAGTCGACGATCACTGCATCTCTAGGATTCAGGCTCATAAATTCACTCTCGCTCTAGTCGTTGCGCGCTTAACCGAAGAACTTCTGGCCTTTGGCGGCCATTTCGCGAAGCTTGGCGGTCGGGTGGTACAGCGCGCCCAGGTCGGCGTACTTGTCGGCCAGGGCGACGAACTCGGCGACACCGATGGAATCGATGTAGCGCAGCGCACCGCCGCGGAAGGGAGGGAAGCCGATGCCGTAGATAAGGCCCATATCGGCCTCAGCTGCGGTGTCGACGATGCCGTCTTCCAGGCAACGAACGGTTTCCAGGCACAGCGGGATCATCATGAAGTTGATGATGTCCTCGTCGGTGACTTCACGCTCTTCGACCACGATGGACTTGAGCAGCTCGTAAGCAGCCGGGTCGGAGACCTTCTTCGGCTTGCCGCGCTTGTCGGTCTCGTAGGCGTAGAAGCCCTTGCCGTTCTTCTGGCCCAGGCGGTTGGCGTCGTACATCACGTCGACGGCGGTCTTGCCTTCCACCGCCATGCGGTCCGGGAAGCCTTCAGCCATCACGTCACGACCGTGGTGGCCGGTATCGATGCCGACCACGTCGGAGAGGTAGGCCGGGCCCATGGGCCAGCCGAACTTCTCCATGACCTTGTCGATGCGCACGAAGTCGACACCGAAGCCCAGCAGCTTGGAGAAGCCGCCGAAGTACGGGAACAGCACGCGGTTGACCAAAAAGCCCGGGCAGTCGTTGACCACGATCGGGTTCTTGCCCATCTTCTTGGCGTAGGCCACGGTGGTGGCGACAGCCACTTCGCTGGACTTCTCGCCACGGATGACTTCCACCAGCGGCATCATGTGCACCGGGTTGAAGAAGTGCATGCCGACGAAGTTTTCCGGACGCTTGAGCGCCTGGGCCAGCAAGGAGATGGAAATGGTCGAGGTGTTGGAGGCCAGGATGGCGTCTTCACGCACCACGCCTTCCACCTCGGCCAGCACGATCTGCTTGACCTTGGGATTCTCGACCACGGCTTCGACGACGATGTCGACATTGCCGAAATCACCGTAGGACATGGTCGGACGGATGGCGTTGAGCGCTTCGGCCATCTTCGCCGGGGTCATGCGGCCCTTCTCGACGCGCTTGCCGAGCAGCTTGGAAGCCTCGGTCAGGCCCATCTGGATACCCTCTTCTCGGATATCCTTCATCAGGATCGGGGTGCCCTTGGAGGCCGACTGGTAGGCGATGCCGCCGCCCATGATGCCGGCGCCGAGTACGGCAGCCAGTTTCACGTCGCGGGCGATTTCGTCGTGGTGCTTGGCCTTCTTCTTCAGCTCCTGATCGTTGAGGAACAGGCCGATCAGGCTCTCGGCGACCGAGGTCTTGGCCAGCTTGACGAAGCCGGCGGCCTCGACTTCCAGCGCCTTGTCGCGGCCGAAGTTGGCGGCCTTCTGGATGGTCTTGATCGCCTCGACCGGAGCCGGGTAGTTCGGACCGGCCTGGCCGGCGACGAAGCCCTTGGCGGTCTCGAAGCACATCATCTGCTCGATGGCGTTGAGCTTGAGCTTTTCCAGCTTGGGCTGACGCTTGGCCTTGTAGTCCAGCTCGCCGGAGATGGCGCGCTTGACCAGGTCCAGCGCGGCTTCCTTGAGTTTGGTGGGAGCGACCACGGCGTCGACGGCGCCTACCTTGAGGGCGTCGGCGGCGCGGTTTTCCTTACCGGAGGCGATCCACTCGACGGCATTGTCGGTACCGATCACGCGCGGCAGGCGCACGGTGCCGCCGAAGCCCGGGTAGATGCCCAGCTTGACTTCCGGCAGACCGATCTTGGCGGTCTCGCTCATCACGCGGTAGTCACCGGCCAGGCACATCTCGAAACCGCCGCCCAGGGCGATGCCGTTGATGGCGACCACGGTCGGCACGGCGAGGTCTTCGAAATCGCTGAAGATCTTGTTGGCTTCCAGGTTGCCAGCCACCAGCTCTGCGTCGGGCAGTTTGAAGTTGTCGACGAACTCGGTGATATCGGCACCGACGATGAACACGTCCTTGCCACTGGTGACAATCACGCCCTTGATCGAACCGTCGGCCTTGATCGCGTCGACGGAGGCGCGCAGCTCGTTGAGGGTAAGACGGTTGAATTTGTTGACGGACTCACCCTTGAGGTCGAAATTCAATTCGACGATGCCGCTCTCAAGAGCCTTAACCGTGATGGCTTTACCTTCGTAAATCATCAACTGATCTCCACGGTATGGAAGCTGAACAGTACACATCGGAGCCAACCGGCAGGCCAGCCCGCGGCAACGCCGCACGAGCATAGCCCCAATCGGTACGACACACCCGCCGACGCGATAATCGGGCTGTATAAGGCGCGCCTTTCCAGGCAAACGCTCAATTCATACGCCCGTTTGATTTGGGTGTGCACACCTTCGGGGAAAAGCCGGCGCTTGTCAATTGGCCTTCTTGCGCGGCGTGCGCATCCCTGACGCAAACCCAGGCCTGCCGTGGCCTGGGCCAGGGCCCGATAAACGCCATCGATAACGCACCATTGCGGCGCTTTAAGGCGTCCCGGCGGCCGGCCGCCTGCGCCTAGCCAAATCCCTGCGCTGCAGGTACAGTCGTCTCACTTTCGGCTGGCACAGCGCCATCCGGCTGCAATACCACAACAAATCGAGCCCCACGATGGGCCGCACGGAGTCCCCAATGTCGAGCCGCCGTTCGCTGGCATTTTCCCTGAGCGCCCTGCTCGTCTTCCTCTTCGCCTTCGTCTCGCCATCCCTGCTGGCCGCACCGGCCGACGATCTGCTGCGCCTGCACCAGCTGCGCCTGGCCACGCAGAAGAGCCTCGGCGACTTCTATATGTACAACGGCATGGAGGGCGACCAGCGCTACGCACGGATGATCGGCGAATCGCTGCAAGAGGCCCAGGGCCACCTGGATGCCCTCGGCGAGATGCCCGGCGAGGGCGCCAAGGCCTTGCGCAGCCAGTGGCAGGGCGAATGGCAGGGCTACCGCGACGGCCTGCAGGCGCTGATGGAGGCCATGCGCAGCCAGGGCTACACCGACCTGCAGCCAGTCGCCGACCTGGCCGACAGCAACCAGCGGCTGATGGCCATTGCCCAGGAGCTGTACCAGAAAATCCAGCAGGAAAGCGGCTACAGCGTACCGCCCTTGACCCAGCAGAGCCGCGAGCAAAGCCTGCTGATGCAGGGCATCGCCCTGGACTACGCCTCGCGCAGCGCCTCGATCGGCGGTAGTTTCTTCGGCGGCGGCGAGGAGCGCGCCATCGACGAGTTGGTCGGCGAGTTCGCCAGCAAGCTTGACGGGCTCAATCGCGCCCAGCAAAACACCCCGGAGATCAGCGCAGCTCTCGGCAGTATCGGCACCAAATGGCGCTATATCGAGAAATCCCTGCTGAACTACAACGAGAACAGCGTGCCCTTTCTGGTCAGCAAGTATTCCGACAGCATCATCGAAGGCCTCGAAGGCGTAGCCGCCCAGTACGCAGCCAACCAGCACTGATGCCACAGTTTTTCCGGCCTGCCTGGCCCGATTCAGGCCCGGTGCTCGCACCGGGCTTTTCTTTGTCCGCCCTCAGCCGGCACCCTGCCCGCCAGGCAAGATCGTAACAATAAGCGGCCGCTTATCGGGCGCAATGGGGCCATACTTGCTGCAGAGCCATTCGTACCCTTAAGGAGGAGTTCACCATGCCCTACCAGCATATTCTGGTCGCCGTCGACCTGACCGAGGAATGCGACCCCGTGGTGGTTCGCGCACAGAAGCTGGCCAAGGCCAGCGGCGCCAAGATGTCCCTGGTGCATATCGTCGAGCCGATGGCCATGGCCTTCGGTGGCGACGTGCCGATGGACCTGTCGATGCTGCAGCAGCAGCAATTCGAGCAGGCGCGCGAACGCCTGAACAGCTTTACCGGCAAGTACCCGGAACTGACCGCGGATCAGCGCCATCTGGCCTACGGCCAGCCGCGCCAGGAAATTCATCGTCTGGCCGAGGAACAGGGCTGCGACCTGATCGTGGTCGGCAGCCACGGCCGCCACGGTCTGGCGCTGCTGCTCGGCTCCACCGCCAACGACGTGCTGCACGGCGCACCCTGCGACGTGCTCGCAGTGCGCTTGAAGAAAGCCGAGAAAAGCGCCTGAGACGTGAGCATGAGGAGCGCTCAGCGCTCCTCATACCGGGATAGCGTCACTCGAACGACTCGCCGGCACTCATGACCAGCGGGCGGATCTTCTGCAACTGAGTCTCCAGCGACACCGTCATGCTCGACGACATGGAGAAGAAGGTGAGGAAGGCCTTGAGGTTGGAATCGCCGTCGCAGGTGTCGTGGATGCGCTGCCAGAATGCCTGATTGACCAGCTTGAGCTGCTGGAACAGGCGCACCAGGCCCTTGAGCTCCCAGTCCGCCAGGCGCCCCTCGCGCATGTTGAAGTACTGCCGCGCCAGGTACAGCGACACCGCGCGCAGGATGAACTCCTGGTTGCTGGCGAACGGCAGGTGGTTCTGCGCCATGGGCTTGAGGCGCGCCAGCACCGGGCAGGCGCTGGTGGCCATGATCACCCCGAGCAGCGCGCGCAGGCCCTCTTCCAGGCCGACCTGCTTGGTGTACTCGCGCTCTGGCGTACGCACCCACACGCTGGCCTTCTTGAACGCCGGCAGGCCGCGGAAATCCTCGATCACCCGGTGCAGGTCGACCGCCGCCGGGCAATGGCTGAACTGCTCGCGACTGAGCGGGCAGTTGCTGCACTGTTGGTGTCCCAACCGGGTCCAGGCCGGGGCCTGCTGCGCCTGGGCGGGGTCGTATTCGCGGTTCAGCTCGATCCGGTAGCTGAACTGATGATTGTCGTCGAGGGTGATGCGGTACTCGATGGCCATGTCTGTGCGTTCCTTCGTTCAGCCTTCCAGCTCTGCCCAGCGCTCGAGCAACTTGTCCAAGTCCTTCTGCAAGTCGTCGAGGCGCGCCAATACTTCCGTGGTGGCCTGCACCGGCTGCTGGTAGAAGCCCGGATCGGCGATCCGCTCCTGCAACCCGGCCATTTCCTGCTCCAGGGCATCGATCTGCCCGGGAATCGCTTCCAGCTCGCGCTGCAGCTTGTAGCTGAGTTTCTTCTTCGCCGGCTCGGCGCTCTCCTGCACCGGGGCGACTGCCGCCGGGGCCGGCGCTTCGACTATGGCAGTGGCCAGTTCGGCTTTGCCGGACTTGCTTTCACCCACACCGAGCAGACGCGGCGAACCGCCCTGGCGCAGCCAGTCCTGGTAGCCGCCGACGTATTCGCGCACCTTGCCTTCGCCCTCGAACACCAGGGTGCTGGTGACCACGTTGTCGAGAAAAGCACGGTCGTGGCTGACCATCAGCACGGTGCCGGGGAAGTTAAGCAGCACTTCTTCGAGCAGTTCCAGGGTTTCCACGTCCAGGTCGTTGGTCGGTTCGTCCAGCACCAGTAGGTTGGCCGGCTTGCTGAACAGCTTGGCCAGCAACAGTCGTGCCCGTTCGCCGCCGGACAGCGCCTTGACCGGCGTGCGTGCGCGCTGCGGGCTGAACAGGAAGTCGCCCAGGTAGCTCAGCACGTGACGGCTCTGGCCGTCGATACTGATGAAATCGCGGCCTTCGGCGACGTTGTCGATCACGGTTTTTTCCGGCTCGAGCTGGTGACGCAATTGGTCGAAATACGCCACTTCCAGTTTGGTGCCGACTTCGATGCTGCCGCTGCTGGGCTGCAGGTCGCCGAGCAGCAGCTTGAGCAGCGTGGTCTTGCCGGTGCCGTTGGCGCCGAGCAGGCCGATGCGGTCGCCGCGCTGCAGCACCATGGAGAAATCCTTGACCAGGAATGGGCCCCCGGCATGGGCGAAACTGACGTTTTCCGCCAGCATCACCTGCTTGCCGGACTTGTCCGCGGTTTCCAGGGCGATGTTCGCCTTGCCCTGACGCTCGCGGCGCTCGGCGCGCTCGGCACGCATCGCCTTGAGTGCGCGCACGCGGCCCTCGTTGCGGGTGCGGCGGGCCTTGATGCCCTGGCGAATCCACACCTCTTCCTGGGCCAGGCGCTTGTCGAACAGGGCGTTGGCGGTTTCTTCGGCCGCCAGTTGCTGCTCCTTGTGCACCAGGAAGCTGGCGTAGTCGCCGTTCCAGTCGATCAGGCCGCCGCGGTCCAGTTCGAGGATGCGCGTGGCCAGGTTCTGCAGGAAGGAACGGTCGTGAGTGATGAACAGCACCGCGCCGCCGAAATCCTTCAGTGCCTCTTCCAGCCAGGCGATGGCGCCGATGTCCAGGTGGTTGGTCGGTTCGTCGAGCAGCAGCAGATCCGGCTCGGAAACCAGCGCCTGGGCCAGCAGCACACGCCGGCGCCAGCCACCGGAGAGTTCGGCCAGGGTCTTGTCGGCCGGCAGTTGCAGGCGGCTCAGGGTGCTGTCGACCAGTTGCTGCAGGCGCCAGCCGTCTTTGGCTTCCAGCTCCTGCTGCACGTGCATCAGTTGCTCGAGGTCGTCGTCGCCGTGGATGTTCTGCGCCAGATGGTGATAGCGCGCCAGCAGCTCGCCGACCCCGGCCAGCCCCTCGGCCACCACGTCGAACACGGTGCGCTCGTCGGCGCGCGGCAGCTCCTGCGGCAACTCGCCGATCTTCAGCCCCGGCGCCCGCCAGATTTCGCCGTCGTCGGCCATCTGCTCGCCCTTGACCAGCTTGAGCATGCTCGACTTGCCGGTACCGTTGCGACCGATGATGCACACCCGCTCGCCCCGTGCGATCTGCCAGGACACCCCGTCGAGCAGGGGCATGGCGCCATAGGCGAGGGATACATCGGCGAACTTGAGCAGGGTCATGGGCTTCTCCAGAAACAGGCGGCGCATTCTACCCGAGTTGGCCGGCGCTCTGTTGCCACATATGTCCGCCGAGCGCGCCGGCATTCACCGCGCCCCGGCGAACGGCTAAGCTAGAGCCATGCAACGAACGGAACCCGTTGCCCCCTCACCTGCTTGCCCTGGAAATGCCATGCGCGGTCGTCTTCTTTCTGTAGTTTCCTGCCTGATCCTCACCACTGCCGGCCTGGCCAGCGCCGAAGCCGCCAACCTGACGCAACAGCGCCAGTACTACGACGAGGCCAAGCGCGCCCTGGCCAAGGGCGACAGCGGTCCCTACCGCCGCTACCAGGCCGCGCTGCGCGACTACCCGCTGACGCCCCACCTGGCCTATGACGAGCTGACTCACCGGCTCAAGTCGGCGAGCAACGCCGAGATCGAAAAGTTCCTCGCCGAGCATGGCGACCTGCCCCAGGCCAGCTGGATGAAACTGCGCTGGCTGCGCTGGCTGGCCGAACGCGGCGACTGGCAGCCCTTCCTCGCCCACTACGACCCGGCGCTCAATTTCACCGAGCTGGACTGCCTCTATGGCCAGTACCAGCTGAGCCACGGCCTGATCGCCGAAGGCAATGCCACCGCGGAGAAGCTGTGGCTGGTGGGCAAGTCGCAGCCCAATGCCTGCGATCCACTGTTCGCGCGCTGGGCGGCAGCCGGCCAGCTCACCGAACAACGCCGCTGGCAACGCACCAAACTGGCGGTGGAAGCCGGCAACTACGGCCTGGCCAACCACCTGAGCAAGAGCATGCCGACCCTCGGCGCGCGCGCCAAGCTGCTGGTCGAGGTGGCGCAGAAGCCGCAGCTGCTCAAGCAGACCGCGCGTTTCGCCCCGGCCGACGCCGCCATGGCCGACGTGGTCGGCCTCGGCCTGCGCCGTCTGGCCCGGCAGAGCCCCGAGGACGCCCTGAGCCTGCTCGACAGCTACGCCCAGCGCATGAAGTTCTCCCAGGACGAACAGGTGGCCATCGCCCGGCAGATCGGCCTGACCCTGGCCAAGCGCTTCGACATGCGCGGCCTGCAGGTGATGGCCAAGTACGACCCGGAGCTGCGCGACAACACCGTCAGCGAGTGGCGCGCCCGTCTGCTGCTGCGTCACGGCCGCTGGGACGAGGCTCATCAGCTGACCCAGCGCATGCCGGCCGACCTGGCCAGCAGCAACCGCTGGCGCTACTGGAACGCGCGCAGCCTGCAGCTGGCACAACCGAACAGCCAGCAGCCGGCCGTGCTCTACCAGGCCCTGGCCAAGGAGCGCGACTTCTACGGCTTCATGGCCGCCGATCAGGTCAAGGCGCCCTACCAGCTGAACAACAAGCCGCTGGCGCTCGATCCGAAGACGGTGCAGAAGGTGCGCAACACCGCCGGCATCCGCCGCGCCATGGAATTTCACGATCGCGGCCAGATCGTCGACGGCCGCCGCGAGTGGTACCACGTCAGCCGCCTGTTCAGCCGCGACGAACTGGTGGCCCAGGCCCGCCTGGCCTACGAGATGCAGTGGTATTTCCCGGCCATCCGCACCATCAGCCAGGCGCAGTACTGGGACGACCTGGAGGTGCGCTTCCCCATGGCCCACCGCGACCAGCTGGTGCGCGAGGCCAAGCGCCGCGAGCTGCATTCGAGCTGGGTATTCGCCATCACCCGCCAGGAAAGCGCGTTCATGGCCGACGCCCGCTCCCACGTCGGCGCCATGGGCCTGATGCAACTGATGCCGGCCACCGCCAAGGAAACCGCGCGCAAGTTCGGCATCCCCCTGGCCTCGCCGCAGCAGGCACTCAACCCGGACACCAATATCCAGCTCGGCGCGGCCTACCTGAGCCAGGTGTACGGCCAGTTCAACGGCAACCGCGTCCTCGCCTCGGCCGCCTACAACGCCGGGCCCGGCCGCGTGCGCCAGTGGCTGCGTGGCGCCGACCATCTGAGCTACGACGTCTGGGTGGAGAACATCCCGTTCGACGAAACCCGCCAGTACGTGCAGAACGTGCTGTCCTACTCGGTGATCTACGGTCAGAAGCTCGACGCGCCGCACCCGCTGGTGGCCTGGCACGAGCGCTATTTCGACGATCAGTGAGAGGCGATCCCCTCGGCAGGCCGCGCCGCGCGCAGCTGACCGAGGGTCTGCTGCGCATCGCGCGCCCCTGCCGGCGTTACTCCAGCACCTCGACCGGCATACCGACCTGCAATTCGCCGACGTCGCGCGGCAGCAGGTTCTGCCCGAAGTACACCTGGCCATCGCGCTCGCGGTAGGTCTTCAGCGTGCTCAGCGGTTCGCGGTCGGCGCTGCGCTCGCCGGTCTGCGGGTCCACGGTGGTGAGGATGCAGCGCGAGCAGCCCTTGGCCACCTCGAACTCCACCGCGCCGATGCGGATGCGCTTCCACTCGTCCTCGGCATAGGCTTCGCTGCCGGTGACCACCAGGTTGGGGCGAAAACGCAGCATCGACAGCGGCCGGCCGACCCGCGCCGCCAGGTCGTCCAGCGACGCCTGGCCGATCAGCAGCAGCGGAAAACCGTCGGCGAAGGCCACCCGATCACCCGGCTGGGCATAGGCGGTGTCGACCTGGCGCGTGCGCGTCTCCGGCACCTGCACCAGACGACAGGCACGGCCCAGCAGCGCGCTAAGCCAATCGGCGGCCGCATCGCCGGCATCCGGCACGCGCAGGCTGTCGCGCCAGACCGTCACGCCGCGCAGATCCTGCTCGGGGTCGGGCAGCGCCACGGCCAGATCGGCGCAACCCGGCGCGCTCAGGGTCAGGCCGCCGCGGGCGTCGTACAGGGCGCCGAGCTGGCTCATCTGCGGCAGCAGGCGCTGGGTGATAAAGCGCCCGCTCTCGGCTTCGACTACCATCCAGCGACGGTCGCCATGCAGGCCCAGGCCGTCCACGGCGCTGCGCTGCAGCACTTCGCCACGACCGGATTTGAGCGGATAGCGGTACAACTGCGAGAGACTCAACATGCGCCAGCTTCCTGTTTCGCAAAACGCCCTTATACGAGTTGCCGGCGGCGCTCACAAGTCCGCCGCCGCGATCCTCCTGGCGGTGATGCTGGGGGGCTGCAGCGGCAGCCCGCCGAGCGAGCTGGGGGTGCGCGACGGTCGCCTGGCGCCCTGCCCGGCCTCGCCCAACTGCGTCAACAGCCAGGCCAGCGACGAGCAACATGCCATAGCGCCGCTGGCGCTGCGCGGCAGCCCGGAGGAAACCCGAAGACGCCTGCTGCAGCTGTTGGCGGACGAGCCGCGGGTACGCCTGGTGGTGCAGGAGGATGACTATCTGCGCGCGGAATTCACCAGCCGGGTGCTGCGCTTCGTCGACGACGTGGAGTTTCTTATCGAGCCGCAGGCGGTGCAGGTGCGCTCCGCCTCGCGCCTGGGGCATTCGGATCTGGGGGTCAACCGCGAGCGGGTGGAGCATCTGCGCCAGCGCCTGGCGCAACAGCCCTAGGTTTCAGCTCGGTTCGTCCAGCGCCAGGCGCTGGCGGATCACGTCCACCAGCTTGTCCGGCTGGAACTTGGAGAGGAAGTTGTCGCAGCCGACCTTCTTCACCATGGCATCGTTGAAGCTGCCCGACAGCGAGGTGTGCAGCACCACATGGAGGTCGCGCAGGCGCGGGTCGTTGCGGATCTCGCTGGTCAGGCGGTAACCGTCCATTTCCGGCATTTCCGCGTCGGTGAAGATCATCAGCAGCTTGTCGGTCATCACCTCGCCGCTGTCGGCCCACTTCTTCAGCAGGTTCAGCGCCTTCAGGCCATCGCTGGCCATATGCATGCGGATGCCCAGCTGCGACAGGGTATCGCGCAGCTGGCTCAGAGCCACGCTGGAGTCGTCCACCAGCAGCACCTCGCGGCCGCGGGCCTTTTCCAGCAGCGGGTCGGCGAGTTTCTCGGCGGAAACCTTGGTGCTCATCGGCACGATCTCGGCCAGCACCTTCTCCACGTCGATGACCTCGACGATCTGCTCCTCGACCTTGGTGATGGCGGTCAGGTAGTGCTGGCGCCCGGCGCCCCCGGGCGGCGGCTGGATCGACTCCCAGTTGAGGTTGAGGATGCGGTCGACGCTGCCGACCAGAAAGGCCTGCACCGAGCGGTTGTACTCGGTGACGATGATGGTGCTGCGCTCGTCCGGCACCAGCGGACGCATGCCGATGGCCTGGGACAGGTCGATCACCGGCAGGGTCTGGCCGCGCAGGTTGACCACGCCGCAGACGAAGGGGTGGCGCTGCGGCATCAGGGTCAGCTTGGGCAGCTGCAGCACCTCCTGCACCTTGAACACGTTGATCGCGAACAGCTGGCGCCCGGCCAGGCGGAACATGAGGATTTCCAGGCGGTTCTCACCGACCAGCTGGGTGCGTTGATCTACTGAATCGAGGATGCCGGCCATTGCGCGCTCCTGAGGGGTTAAGGCGAGTCTAGCGTCAGGTTATCGGCCGCGCGCGCTGCCGCTGAAGCGCTGCTGGCGTAGCGCCATCATGCCTGAGCCGCCCTCAGCCGCCAAGCAAGGGCGAATCGGCCGGCAGGTGCAGGCGCAGCGCCGCGGCTTCCGCGCGAAAGCGCAGGCCGCGGCTCTCCAGCGGCTCGCCGTCGAGATTGAGGTCGAGCCCTTCGGCCGCCTCCACCTCCAGCCAGGGCACGCGGGCGCCGATGGCCACGCTCTGCAGGCCGTTGATGCCGCCGGACAGCAGCGTAGCGAGGGTGCCGACCACATCCTGCGCCGCCGGCACTATGCACACGTCGAGCAGGCCGTCGTCGGCCAGGGCATCGGGGCACAGCAGGTGGCCGCCGCCGGCCTGCCGGCCGTTGCCGATGCCCAGGGCGAGAAAGTCGCCCTCCCAGGCGAAACCCGGCGCCTGGAAACGACCGAAGGCCGAACGCACCTCGGAAAAGCGGCTGAGCCCGGTGAGGAAATAGGCGGCGCCGCCGAGCACCTTCTTCAGTTCCTCCGAGGTATTGGCGGTGACGTTGGAGCCGAAACCGCCGGTGGCCATATTGAGGAAGGCGCGCTCGCCGGCCAGGCCCAGGTCCACCGGACGCGGCTCCTGCTCCAGCAGCGCCAGCGCCTCGGCCGGCGCCAGCGGCACGCCGGCGGCGCGGGCGAAGTCGTTGGCGGTGCCCAGCGGCAGCAGCGCCAGGCTGGCACCGCCACCGGCCCGGTGCAGAGCCTCGGCGACATCGCGCAGGGTGCCGTCGCCGCCGCCGGCGATCAGGGTCGGGTATCCGGCCGCCAGCCCCTCGGCGACCAGGCGCTCGCCATCGCCGCCCTCCCAGGTCAGGCGCACCGCCAGGTCCCAGCCCTGCTCGCGCAGATCAGCGACCGCCGCCCTCACCTCCTCGTTCAACGCCTGCTTGCCATGCAGGATCAACCAGGCCTTGCGCTCGCGCATCGCAGTCCTCCTTGAAAGGGATCGGCAACAGCCTACTGGCTGCTTGCCCGACAAACACATCTAATAAATAGATATTTACACCGCAGTATTTGCGCTTTTAAATCGATCAATTCAAATAGATCATGCCGCCATCGACGTTGCACGGGACTAGGCCCGGGCACTACCGGAGGATTTGCCATGATCGAAGTACGCCCCTTTGCACAGCTCGGCGCCGCCCAGCACGGCTGGCTGAATGCCCGTCACCACTTCTCCTTCGCCGAGTACCACGACCCCGCACGGATGAACTGGGGCCGCCTGCGGGTGTGGAACGACGACGAGATCGCCCCGCAGTCGGGCTTCCCGCCGCACCCGCACCGCGACATGGAGATCATCACCTACGTGCGCCAGGGTGCGATCACCCATCAGGACAACCTGGGCAACCAGGGCCGTACCGAGGCCGGCGACGTGCAGGTGATGAGCGCCGGCACCGGCATCGCCCACAGCGAGTACAACCTGGAGGACGAGACCACCAAGATCTTCCAGATCTGGATCCAGCCGAACCAGGCCGGGCTGCCGCCGTCCTGGGGGGCCAAGCCGTTCCCCAAAGGCGACCGCTCCGGAGCCTTCGTCACCCTGGCCAGCGGCTACGAGGAAGACGTCGATGCCCTGCGCATCCGTACCGATGCGCGCCTGGTGGCGGCCACGATCAAGGCCGGAGAAAGCGCCAAGTACAGCCTGCAGCCGGGTCGCAAGGCCTATCTGGTAGGCGCCAGCGGTGCCTTCAGGGTCAACGGCGTGGCGGCGCAGGCACGTGACGGCGTGGCCATCGCCGACGAGACGCTGATCCGCGTCGAGGCCCAGGAAGACAGCGAGATCGTGCTGGTGGATGTCGCCTGATGCCAAACCAATCGCCCTCCGCTTAGGAGGGCGATCTTTTTCAGAGAAGTAGCCCGGATGCAATCCGGGCTACGAATAGCGCTTTACGCCGGGTAACCGGTGATCTTGCGAATGCGCTGGTACAGCGGTTTGAGCTGGCGGTACATGCGCTGGTAGACCTGCCCGTAGAGCTGGTCGTAGGTATTCTGCGCGGCCGGGTTGGGCTGGAATACCTGGCCGACGCGGGTCATGGCGGCGATGGCGCTCGGGTAATCCGGGTGCAGGCCCAGGCCCACCGCGCAATTGATCGCCGCCCCCAGGCCGCTGGTCTCGTACAGGTGCGGGCGCTCGGCCGGCAGGCCGAAGATATCGGCGGTCAGCTGCATCGCCGCATCGCTCTGCGAACCGCCGCCGGAGACGCGCAGGCGCTCGATGCGGGTGCCGACGCGTTTCTCGATGCGCTCCTTGCCCTGGCGCAGGGCGTAGGCCAATCCTTCCAGAATCGCCCGGTACAGGTGCGCGCGGGTGTGCACGTCGCCGAAACCGATGATCGAGCCCTTGGCTTCCAGGCCCGGCTCGCGGATGCCCGGCGTCCAGTAGGGCTGCAGCATCAGGCCCATGGAGCCGGGCGGCACGGCGTTGACCAGCTCGTCGAACAGCGCCTCGGGCGGCACGCCGAGGGCCTCGGCACGCTGCATCTCGCGCAGGCCGAACTCGCGCTTGAACCAGCTGACCATCCAGAAGCCGCGGTAGATCATCACCTCGGTGTTGAAGTGATCCGGCAGCGCCGCCGGGTACGGCGGGATCAGCGCGATGGTTTCCAGATAGCGACGGCGCGTGGTGTTGATGGTCGCCGTGGTGCCGTAGGACAGGCAGGCGGTAGTCGCCTCCAGCGCGCCCGAGCCGAGGACTTCACAAGCCTTGTCGGCGCCGGCGGCGATCAGCGGCAGGCCCTCGGGAATGCCGGTATGCAGGCTGGCAGAGGCGCTGATACTGCCCAGGCGCTCGCCCGGCTTGACCAGCTCCGGCAGTTGCTCGCGGCGCACGGCCAGCGCCTGCCATTTCCAGTCGCCCGGCGCGGCCCAGCGCAGGCGCTTGTAGTCGAACGGCAGGTAGGCCACGCAACTGCTGGTGGAATCGACGAAGCGACCACACAGGCGCTGGGTGAGAAACCCGGACAGCAGCAGTACCTTGTGCGCACGTTCCGCGATGTCCGGCTGATGCTGGGCGACCCAGTTGACCTCGGCCTGGCCGCGGAAGTGATCCACCGCCTCCTCGGCGCGCGCCAGCTTGAACAGCCAGCCCCAGGGCCCCTTGATCCGCCCCTGCACCTCGGCGCGGCGCTGGTCGAGCCAGAGTATCGCCGGGCGCAGCGGTGCGCCCTGCTCATCGACATGGATGATGCTGCCGCGCTGGGTGGTGACGGCGACGCCGCGGATCAGACCGCGGTCGATATCCACCTGCTGCCACAGCAGCCGGCAGGCCTCGCCGAGGCTGGCCCAGTAGTATTCCGGGTCCTGCTCGGCCCAGCCCGGCTGGCTGGAGAAATAGGGATCGAGCTCCACCTTGCCCTTGGCCAGCAGGTTGCCCCGGGTATCGAACAGCAGCGCGCGCACGCTCTGGGTGCCGTTGTCGATGCTCAGCAGGTAGCTTGGTTCGCTCAAGGTGTAGTCCTTCTTGTTATTCGGTGAACTCACTCTCCCCTCTCCCATTCATGGGAGAGGGGCCGGGGGAGAGGGTGTTTTGTCTTACGCCTGGCAGCCTTCGGATGAACGCTTACCCTCTCCCCAACCCTCTCCCGCAAGCGGGAGAGGGGGCCAATCGGAGCAGGCGCACACTAGTCATCCCCCTGCGGCAGGCTATAGCAGCGCCGCCACAGCGCCAGGTAGTCCGTCTCTTCCTGTTGCCAGCGCGCATCGCTCCAGCCCAGGCGCGGCTGGCACAGCGTGCGGATACGCGGCAGTTCGGCGCGCCCACCGCCCGCCAGCACCAGACCCAGGCGGGTGCGGCGTAGCAGCAGGTCGTCCAGGTGCAGCACCAGCTCGCCCTCGGCGGCCCAGGCCAGTTCGGCCCAGAGGGTGTCGGTGGCGCCGACGCGGTCGCCGCCGATCTCGTCGATCAGACGCAGCACCTCGCCCAGCTGGCGACCATGGCGACCGGCCAGGCGGCGCTGCTGCGCCGGGCTCAGGCCGGGCATGGGCGGGATCGCCAGCGGACGAAACACCGCCGTGCCGCGATCCTCCACCGGCTTGCCGACGAAGGCCGCACAGGCACGCAGCACCTCCAACGCCAGCAGACGAAAGGTGGTCAGCTTGCCGCCGGCCAGGGTCACGCTGCCCGGCTCGATCCACAGCGCATGCTCGCGCTTCTCGTCCGAGGGCTTGAGCCCCACACTGCCGTCACCCACCACCGGGCGTACACCGGCCCAGGTCGACAGCACATCACCGCGCGTCACCTCGGCGGTCGGGAACTGCTGGGCGCAGGCGGCCAGCAGGTAGTCGACCTCCTCCATGCTGATGGCCGCCTCGGTGTCCAGATCGCCGGCATGATCCAGGTCGGTGGTGCCGATCACCGTCGCGCCTTCCCAGGGGAAGACGAATACCGGCCGACCATCGGCGGCGTGCATAAAGCTGTAGGCATGCGCCACCGGCAGACGCCAGCCCGGCAGCAGCAGGTGGCTGCCGCGCAGCGGACGGATGCGACCATTGCCGGGCTGGCGCAGGCGATCGGCCCAGGCGCCGGTGGCCTGGGCCACGGCGCGGCTGCGCAGGCGGTAGCGGTTGCCCGTCTCGATATCCTCGGCGAGTACACCGACTACCTGCCCTGACTCACGCAGCAACTCGACCACGCGCATGCCATTGAGCGCCTCAGCGCCTTCGGCACGTGCCTCGCCCAGCACGCGCTGCACCAGGCGCGCGTCATCGGTCACCGCGTCGAAGAAGCGCGTGCCGCCGAGCAGGCCGTCCTCGCGGATGCCCGGCGCCAGGTAGCGCAGCTGTTGCAGCGGGTAGAACAGATGGTTGCGCTTGCCGGCCAGGGCGTCGTACAGGCTCAGCAGACCGCCAAATACCTTGGGCCCAGGGAAGCCGCCGCGGTAATGCGGCATGACGAAACTCAGCGGCTCCACCAGCCCCGGAGCCTCGCCGAGCAGGCGCTGGCGCTCGCGCACCGAGTCGCGGGTCAGCCCGATCTGGCCCTTGGCGACGTAGCGCAGGCCGCCATGGACCATCTTCGACGAGCGACTGGAAGTGCCCCAGGCGAAGTCGCGCTGCTCCAGCAGCAGGCAGCGCCAGCCGCGCCGCGCCGCCTCACGGAGGATGCCGGCGCCGCAGATGCCGCCGCCGATCACCAGCAGATCCCAGTCGCGCGCGGCCAGTTCGGGCAGCGCGCGCTCGCGCCAGGCGGCGTTCCACTGCTGCATGTTCAATCCTGCAGCAGCACGCCGGGAGCCAGGCGCTGCTCCGGGTCGAAATGCGCGGCCAGGCTGCGCAGCGTGGCCATGCCCAGCTCGCCCTTCTCCGCCGCCAGGTAGGGCGCGTGGTCGCGGCCGACGCCATGCTGATGGCTGATGGTGCCGCGGTTCGCGGCGATGGTGCGGCTGGCCGCCGCCTTCAGGCGCTGCCAGCGCGCCATGGCCTCGGCGTAATCGGCGCCGGGGCGGAACACGTAGCTGGTGTAGATGCTCGATCCTTCGCCGTAGACGTGCGACAGGTGGGTGAACACGTGCACCCGCTCGCCCTCGCCGGCCAGTTCGTCGCGCAGGCTGGCTTCCACCTGGTTCAGCAGCTTGTCGACGTTCGACCAGTCGGTGGCGGTTTCCAGGGTGTCCACCAGGTAGCCGCGCTCCCACAGGCCGTGGCGCAGATAGGGGAAGCGGAAGCGGTTGTGCTCCCATTTCTTGCCCAGCAGGGTGCCGGTGAACACCCCGCCGAAACCTTTCAGCAGGCGTCGCGCCTGCTTCAGCGAGGCGGCGTTCTGCAGGCGGTTGCCGGTGAGACCGAAGGTCAGCATGCATTTGCCGTCGCGCGCGCCGCGCAGCGCCAGGTACTTCTCCAGCCAGGCGATCTGCCGCGGGTGGCCGGCCAGGGCCAGCTGGGTGCGGGTTTCGATGGCGTTGGACAGGCGCAGCATGGACAGCGGCACGCGCGCCTGGGCCAGGCTGCGGATGGCGCTCAGCGCCTGCTGCCAGTCGGGCAGGAACACGGCGTAGAAGCGCTCCTGTTCGGCCAGGCGGCTGATGCGCACGCGCACCTCGGAGATCACCCCGAAGCGCCCTTCCGAGCCCAGCACCAGCTCGCGCAGGTCGGGCCCTGCCGCCGAGGCCGGGAAGGTGGGAATCTCCAATGTGCCGGCGAAGGTCTCCAGCTTGCCGCCGGCGAACAGCTGCTCGATACGCCCGTAGCGCAGCGACTGCTGACCGCTGGAGCGGCTGGCCACCCAGCCGCCTAGGGTCGACAGCTCCCAGGACTGCGGGAAGTGGCCCAGGGTGTAGCCGCGCGCGCGCAGCTGGCTCTCCACCTGCGGGCCGTTGGCGCCGGGGCCGAAGGTGGCGACCAGGCTGTCCTCGTCGATCTCCAGCAGGCGCGTCATGCGCTCCAGCGACAGGGTCAGCACCGGCCGCCCACCGGCCTGCGGGTTGATGTGCCCGGCCACCGAGGTGCCGCCGCCGTAGGGAATCAGGGTGACGTCATGCTGCTGCGCCCAGGCCAGCAGCTCGCGGATCTGCGCGGCACTCTCCGGGCAGGCGACGCCATCGGGGAACAGGCCGAACTCGCCGGAGCGCATCGCCAGCCAGTCCGGCAGGCTCTGCCCGCGGGCATGGCGCACGCGCACCTCGGCATCCTGGCTGATCAGCGGGTGCGGGGCCAGGCGCGAGGCCGGCACGCGGGCCAACACCTCCTGCAGGCTGGCGTCGGCCAGACGCTGGCCGGGGCCGATCAGCTCGGCGAGAAAGGCCTCGCCATGGGCCGGCAATTCCACCTCGGTGGCTTCGTCACCCCAACCGTTCCAACGTCGCATCGCATCCCCCATTCCGATCGGCACTTATGGCTGCCTATACTAGCCAGCCGCCGCCGGCCGTCACTGTCGGATCGGGCCAGGGCCTGTCGCCAATCAAGCCAGGCGCCGCGCCCGCTTCCCCCAGAACAAGAAGAAACCATGGAAAACCTCGGCTACACCTCGGTTCCCGCCCTGCTCAAGTACCTGCGCCAGGCCGAACAGCTCGGCCTGGATATCGACCGTGCCCTGGCGGCCGCCGGCATCGAGGCGCAGGAGCTGGCCGACAACGGCAAACGCATCCCCAGCGAAGTGCACGAGCGCCTGCTGGCGCACCTGCTGGAGGTGTCCGGCGACCCGCTGTTCGGCCTGCACTCCGCGCGTTTCGTGCAGCCCGGTTCGTGGAGCGTGCTCGGCTATATCGCCATGAATTGCGCCACCCTGGGTGAGGCCATGGGCCGCATCGTGCCGTACGAGAAACTGGTCGGCGACATGGGCACCAGCCGTCTCGAAGCCGCCGAGGATCACGTGCGGCTGATCTGGAGCTGCCGCCACCAGGCGCCGCAGGTGCGCCGGCATATGGTGGAGAACGTGCTCGCCTCCTGGCTGCTGTACGCGCGCTGGATCGCCGACTCCGAGCATTCGCCGCGCGAGGTGTGGTTCGAGCACGCGCAGCCGGCCGCCACCGAGCTGGCGGAGTATGAGGGTCTGTTCGGCTGCCCGGTATTGTTCGAACAACCCTGCAACGCCCTGCTGGTGCCGTTGGACTACCTGGCCGTGCCGCTGCGCCAGGCCGATGCCAACCTGCTGCGCACCCTGGAGGAACACGCCCTGGCGCTGATGGCCGGGCTGGACGAGGACGAGCCGCTGCCGCGGCGGGTGAAGAACGCCCTGCGCCTGCTGCTCAAGGACGGCCTGCCGCGCAAGGAACGGGTGGCGGAGAAGTTCGACATGACCGTGCGTACCCTGCAGCGTCACCTGCAGCAGGCGGGCACCAGCTACCAGCAGATCCTCGACGAGCTGCGCCAGGAGCTGGCCGAGCACTACCTGCTGCGCAGCGACCTGGCGATCCAGGATATCGCCTGCTACCTGGGCTTCACCGAATCACGCTCGTTCCACCGCAGCTTCAAGGGCTGGACCGGGCAGACGCCGGGGGAGTTTCGCGAGGCCAGGCGCAAGGACGGCGGTGTGCTCTGAGCGCACATTCCGTGGGAGGGGTTTTAGCCGCGACAGGTAGTCGCCGCTAAACCCCCTCCCGCAGGTGCCTCAATGATTAACCGTATGCGCCAGCATCACCGACAGCTGGCACAGCGGCCGGCCGCTCTCGGCGTGCCACTGGTTGAAGGCGGCCTGCACCGCGGCCAGCTCCTTCTGGCTGGTCGGTGCCTTGTCGACTATGCCCTGGGCCTTGAGCGCCGCGACCATGTCGTCGCTGGGGATGAAGGTATCCTTGCCGACCATGCGCAGAAAGCGCGGCGCCGACATGCCGCCGAGCTGACTGCCGTGCTTGGCCAGGTACTTCCACAGACCGACGATATCGGTCACCGGCCAGTCGGCGATCAGGGCGCCGAAACTGCCTTTCTCGCGGCGCACGTCGAGGATGAACTGGGCATTGCGCGGCACGCTTTTCAGCTTGCCCAGGTGACGGATCAGCCGCGCGTCCTGCATCAGGTTCTCCAGGCGTTCACCGCCCATCAGCACCACCTTCTCCGGATCGAAGCCGAAGAACACTTCCTCGAACGCCGGCCACTTGGCGTCCACCAGGCTGTGCTTGAGGCCGGCGCGGAAGATGCGCAGGCTGATCAGCGACAGGTAGCGGTCATCGCTCAGCGCGCGCAGCTCGGCGTCGCTGCGCGGCTGCGGCAGCAGCGCTTCCAGCGCCCGGGCCGAGCCGAAGCGGTTGAGGCAGTATTCGTGCAGCCATTTGTAGTCACGCATGGAGGGGTCGCGCCGTCAGTGGAACAAGCTGCAAAGGGTGCCCGCACAGCCCCCGGTGCGGCAAGTGCCATGTCTGCCGTAGCAGCGCGCTGGCGGGCGATCCAGCGCTCCCGCCGCATCGCCCGCCAGCAGCTGCCTACGCCGAGAGCGCCGCGCCCCGCAGCCGCTCGGCCGCCTGGCGCAAGGCGCTTTCGGTGCTGCTCCAGCCCAGGCAGCCGTCGGTGATCGACACGCCGTAGCGCAGCTCGCCGCTCAGCGCCTGACAGCCGTCTTCCAGGTGGCTCTCCAGCATCACCCCGCGCAGGCTGGCGTCGCCGGCCAGGCGCTGGTCGATCACGCTGGCCAGCACGGCCGGCTGGCGCAGCGGGTCCTTGCCGCTGTTGGCGTGGCTGCAGTCGACCATGATCCGCGGGGCGATGCCCTGGCGCTGCAGCGCCTCGCGTGCGGCCGCCACGCTGGCGGCGTCGTAATTGGGCGCGCCGTGGCCGCCGCGCAACACCAGGTGGGTATCCGGGTTGCCGACGGTGTGCAGCAGCGCCGGGTGACCGAGCTCGTCGATGCCGAAGTGCTGGTGCGGGTGCGCCGCCGAGCGCATGGCGTCGCAGGCGATGGCGAGGCTGCCGTCGGTGCCGTTCTTGAAGCCCACCGGCAGATCCAGGCCGCTGACCATCTCGCGATGCACCTGCGATTCGCTGGTGCGCGCGCCGATGGCCGCCCAGCCGAGCAGGTCGTCGAAGTAGCCGGCCGCCAGTGGCTGCAGCAGCTCGCTGGCCAGCGGCAGGCCGCGGGCGAGGATATCCAGCATCAACTGGCGCGACAGGCGCAGGCCTTCGGCCATGTCGCCGCTGCCGTCCAGCTGCGGGTCGTACAGCAGCCCCTTCCAGCCCACGGTGGTGCGCGGCTTTTCCACGTAGGCGCGCATCACCAGCAGCAGCTGGTCGTCCACCTGCGGCGCCAGCTCGGCCAGGCGCTCGGCGTATTCGAGCGCAGAAGCGCGGTCATGCAAGGAACAGGGGCCGACCACCACCAGCAGGCGCGAATCGCGGCCATCGAGCACGGCGCGAATAGCGTCACGGTCGGCGGCGATACGTTCGGCGAGGGCATTGGCCAACGGCAGGCGCTGGCGCAAGACGGCGGGGCTGGGCAGCGGCTGGGCGCTGCGGCGGGCGATGGGGGTGACGCTGGAAACGAGTTGAGCGGAGACGGATGCATTCATGATCTGGCGGTTCCTTGGCCGGCGCGGTCGATGCCGCGGCGGCGCTAACTGAGTGTTCGTTGCAGGGGTGTCAGGGCGGCGGTGACGCTGCTAAATCGCCAGTCGTAGCGGTAGTTGCGGTAATAACGGTTCATCTGTGCATCCTCTAAGCGCTTGGCCGTTTTCGGCCGAAAAAACAAAACCCCCGGTCGGGTTGCCGACCGGGGGTTTTCTGGAAAACGTCTCTGGTGGCGACCCTGTTGTCTCAGGCCGCCTGTGGGGTATCAGGCGCGCCTGTGGCTAAACCAATACCCAAAGTAATACGCGGCAGCGACCACCGCCTGCGCACGGGCCAGCGCGGCGCGAGCGGCACCGGCGTGGAGCGAGGACAGGAGGTTGTGGCTGGACGACATGATGTTCTCCGAAGCGATGGCCGAACCTTACTCCAGGCCTTCGCGGCCTGGCAAGCGAGGCGTGGAGAAACAATGGTCGCGGCTAAAGCCCCTCCCACAGTTCGCGTCGCTTGTGGGAGGGGCGTAGGGTGGATGTCGCTTTTTACATCCACCAATCCCCTTGCAAGGTGGATCGGTAAAGCGTGATCCACCCTACGGCCGTGCCTTACAGGCTCATCACATCGAGAAAACGCGGCGTGGCGCTGTCGTCGATCTTTAGGCTCTTGAAGTCGAACAGGTTGCGGTCGGCCAGTTGCGAGGGGTGCACGTTCTGCAGCGCGCGGAACATGATCTCGACCCGACCCGGGCTCTTGCGCTCCCACTCCTGCAGCATCTCCTTGACCACCTGACGCTGCAGGTTCTCCTGCGAACCGCACAGGTTGCAGGGGATGATGGGGAACTGCTTAAGCTGGCTGTAGGCCTCGATATCGGCCTCGGCGCAGTAGGCCAGCGGGCGGATCACCACGTTGCGGCCGTCGTCGGACAGCAGCTTGGGCGGCATGGCCTTGAGCGTGCCGCCGTAGAACATGTTGAGGAAGAAGGTTTCCAGGATGTCGTCGCGGTGGTGCCCCAGTGCCATCTTGGTCGCGCCGATCTCGTCGGCGTAGGTGTACAGGGTGCCGCGACGCAGGCGCGAGCACAGCGAGCAGGTGGTCTTGCCCTCGGGAATCTTCTCCTTGACCACCGAGTAGGTGTCCTTCTCGATGATGTGGTACGGCACGCCGATGGATTCGAGGTAAGCCGGCAGCACGTGCTCGGGAAAGCCGGGCTGCTTCTGGTCCATGTTCACCGCGACGATCTCGAACTTGATCGGCGCCACCTTCTGCAGGTACAGCAGCACGTCGAGCATGGTGTAGCTGTCTTTTCCTTATAGGCTAAGAAACAAAATTTTACAGCACCACCATAAACGTAACCTATTGATTTTAAATAAATTAAATAGCATTCAGGCTTTACAGAAAAAGGCAAAAATGTAAATTTGGCGTCTTCCTGAGCTCTAAAAACCCTCATACCTCCCGAAAAACCACCTTCAACCTTTACAAAATCCGAACGACATCAATCCGGCCTTCAACACTGGATGATGAAACCTCGGCTGCTTCGAATTCGTAGGGCGGCCGGACATCCGATCTATCAATGGATAGATCTATAAAATCGAAGAGACTGCGATCAGCTAACTGGGAAGGACTTACGTTTTGTAAGCTGTGAAAGATGTTTTCTACGCAGCCAGGATTTACCGAATCCCACTCCGCAATCATCGACTTGATTTTTTTCCTCTGCAAATTCTCTTGCGATCCGCAGAGATTACACGGAATGATTGGATATGCGCTATCGGCAGCGACCTTTGCTATATCTTTCTCGCGACAGTAGGCGAGTGGCCGGATGACTATATTCCTCTTGTCATCGCTAAGAAGCTTAGGAGGCATCCCTTTCAATTGCGCTTGGAAAAACATGTTCAGAAACAAAGTTTCAACCATGTCATCCATATGATGACCGAGTGCCAATTTAGTAGCCCCAATTTCCTCAGCAAAACTATAAAGCGTGCCCCTTCTGAGTCTAGAGCAAAGAGAACAAGTAGTCTTACCTTCTGGGATCTTACTCTTGACAACGGAATAAGTATCCTTGTCGATTATATAATAATCAATCCCTTTAGCCTCGAAAAACTCAGGCAATATATGCTCCGGAAAGCCAGGTTGCTTCTGATCAAGATTAACCGCCACAACACTGAATTTTATTTGCGCAACTCTCTGCAAGTGCAGCAAAGCGTCAAGCATAACGAATGAATCTTTGCCACCACTTACGCAGGCCATAACTTTGTCGCCATCTTCGATCATTGCATAATCTACAACAGCCTTGCCCACATTGCCGCGCAGCTTTTTACGACGAAGTTCCGCAGCTTTATTAATCTGAGATACCTGTTCGCCCATCATCATATACACTAGCTTCCAATTAAATATTTACAAGCCCAGTTTACTATAAAAACCTCGCCCACCTTGCAACATCCCGCACCACTTGCGAAGAATTGAGATAGTTAGACACTACCAAAATCGGACGCATAAACAATTCGAAGCAAAGCACAACATTGAGGCCACGTATTTAATATACGACATACACTCTTAAGTAAATCTATAAGTCAGTATCATCTGCCGAGTTTGAAGCCAGCTATATCATAACAAGATTATGCCTGCGTTTTATAGAAGCTCCTGACCAACGATTGCATTTAGCTTGACCGAGTCGCAACAGAGGAGGATCACAGCACGGAACTCTGCGAGTCACGCGGAGAGGCCGCAGCAGCCTCAGAATCACATGTGGTGTGAGGCAGGCTCAGTCATTGGGGCTGGATTCAGACGCTGGAGATTAAGCCTTCAGCGCAGCCTCGATCGCGGCAAAGTCGATCTTCGTCCTGCCATCAATGGCCTCGAACGAACGCGTTGCTGCCGCTCGATCAGGGCTGGGTATTGCAGCCGTCAGGATATGTAGGGAGATCTACCACGAAACACCCACTCGTCCCTGTGCCAGCCATACGCGCTCACCTGGCCACATTGTTAATGATCGCGCTCACAAGTGGTCCGTCTCAGCCTGATCATCGGTCGCGACCTGGAACGAAAGAGGCTCTTTGTACTGGAACACCGGGTCGTCGTTCAGGCCAAGGCAGGACATGCGCTACCCTGATCTCGACCGCGAACACATCGCCCTGCTTGCCGGCTGGATGGTCGCCGGGAGCGTGGTGGACGGCCACCACCACGCAGTCCGAAAAGTCTCTGCATAGAAAGAAGAAGTCTCCCCTTTGATTACAACAAAACGGCAGTAGCTGATTGGCGGTGACGATTCGAAGCTTCCACTCATCTAGCTCTCAGTGGTCCACGATGGTTCGGCTGTTGCCAGTCACGACTGGCCGGATTCAATCCATAGCTGCCGGTGGCCACGGGCCGAAACCGGCCAATAGCCGACAATGACGACACTGGAAATCCCCGCCTGTGAGCGTCGGCTCAGGGCGGGACAGCGTCATCCAGCTACCTGCGCCACTGACTCAGCCTTGTCCAGCCGGCCGCGCCGCACGAACAGACTGACCAGCCGTTGACGGATCGCCACCTGGAGTTCCGCCAGTTGTTCCGGCGTGATGCGAATTTCACCCGCTCGACGAGCGCAACACCGGCGCCGCCTACGCCAAGAACCGGCGAATCGAACTCAAACTCACGAACCGCTGAGCGCCGCGTCACCGCGCTGCTGCGCCAGCCAGTCGCGCGGGGCGCAGCCCATGCGCACGCGGAAGGCGCGCGCCAGAGCGTTCGGGCTGCCGTAGCCGACGCGGTCGGCCACCACCGCCACCGGCCGCCCCTGCTTGAGCAGGGTGCAACTGACGTTCATCCGCCAGTCGGCCAGATAGTCGCCCGGCGTGACGCCCACCGCGTCCTTGAACGCGGCGGCGAAGCGCGCGCGTGACATGCCCGCCTTCGCCGCCAGCGCCTCGAGCGACCACGCGGTCTGCGGCGCATCGTGCATGGCGGTTATGGCGCGCGCGAGTTTCGGGTCGGCCAGGCCCGCCAGCAGTCCGGTGGCGCCAAGCCGCCCATCCATCAGATAACGCAGCAACTGGATCAGTAGCAACTCGCACAAGCGGTCGATGGCGGCCTGCCGACCGCACTGGTCGCGCTCGGCTTCGGCAAACAGCAACTCTAGCGTCGGCCCGAGGCCGGGCAAGTCCGCCAACGGAATCAGCAGCATCGACGGCAAGGCCATGGCCAACGGATTGCCCGTCGAAGCGCCCAGGTCGACCTCCGCACACAACAGCTCAGCGGTATCGCCGGGGGCGGCGACAAAACGATGCGACGCCACGCGCGGATAAAACAGCAGGCTCGGCTCGGTAACCAGCAGATCTTCATGCACGGGCGAACGCGCCGTAATCGGGCCGCGCCGCACCAGATGGATATAGCCATGCGGCGCCGCGTAATGATGCTGCCCACAGAAGGCGCCGCTGTGAAAAACGCGCGCCGAAAGCGAGTAGTGCCGGAGCAAGCCGGCCAGTCGATCCGCCATTCCACTCTCCATATAAGACGATAGGTTACGTATTTGATACTTTACGTGCCATATCGTACCAAACAAAGGGCGATCATGCCCACGTGCTCTTGCACCTCACCCACTACGGAGATAGACATGACCCAAATCGCCCCCCTGACCATCGACACCGCTGACGCCGCTACCGCTGCCACACTCAAGGCCGTCAAAGCCAAGCTTGGCATGGTGCCGAACCTGTTCGCCACGCTGGCCCACGCGCCGGCGGCGCTCAATGGCTACCTCGGCTTGTCCGAAACGCTGGGCACCGGCCGCCTGAATGCCTCCCAGCGCGAGATCGTTGCGCTCGCTGCCGGTCAAGCCAATCGCTGCCAGTATTGCCTGAGCGCACACACCCTGATCGGCAAAGGTGCCGGACTGTCGGCAGAGGCCATCGCCGCGGCCCGCACCGGCCAGGCGGCCAACGCACTTGACGATGCAATCGCCGGCTTTGCCCGCGCGCTGGTCGAGCAACGCGGCGTGGTGTCGGCCGACGCCATGGCCAACTACCGCCGCGCGGGGCTCGACGACGGCCTGATACTGGAAGTGATCGCCAACGTCGCGCTGAACACGCTCACCAACTACACCAACCACATCGCCGACACCACGGTGGATTTCCCCGTGGTCGCCGTCTGATCTCCATAGGCATATAAGGAGAACACGATGAAAATCGCACTCACCGGCGCTCTGCTCGCCAGCGCCCTCGTCCTGCCACTGGCCGTCACGGCCGGCGACTTTTCGCCCTATGTGGACAGCCAGGGCGGCATCAGCCGCCCCACAGACTTCCGCACAAACTTCGTCCACCTGGGCTCATATGCGGTGTTGGACGAAAAATCCGCCTCTCGCGGCTTGCACGATGTGTACACCGAAAAGGCCTCGGCCGAGCACTACCGCAAGACCGGCAAGTTCTTGGACGGCGCCACGCTGGTGAAAGAGATCCGCAAGCTCGAAACCAGCGCCATGACCACTGGCAACCCTGTGGTCTGGGGTTCCGATGCGGCCGTGTGGTTCGTGATGGTCAAGGACGCCAAAGGCCGTTTCGCCAGCAACCCCTTGTGGGGCGACGGCTGGGGCTGGGCGCTGTTCAAGGCCGACGCCCCCGCCAAGAATGTCGCCGTCAGCTACGAAGCCGACTGCATGGGCTGCCATGTGCCGGCGGCCAAGACCGACCGCGTATTCATCCAGGGCTATCCGACACTGACCCAGCACTGACTTGCTGCCGGGTTACGCTTCGCGCAGGATGGCACCTCCGTCCTGCGCGAGCCACCCTTTCCGGAAGCGCGCCATGCCGACACTCGACGCCTTTCTGACCGTCGTCCGCGCCTGCACGCGCTGCGCACCGCATCTGCCACACGGCGTGCAGCCGGTCTTCCAGTTTCACCCGAGTGCGCCCATCCTCATCGCCGGCCAAGCACCGGGGGCCCGGGTCCATGCCTCAGGCGTGCCCTTCGACGACGCCAGCGGCGCGCGTCTGCGCGCCTGGCTGGGCGTGGACCGCGACACCTTCTACGACCCTACCCGCATCGCCATTCTGCCCATGGGCTTCTGTTATCCGGGCACCGGCAAAAGCGGTGACCTGCCGCTACGCCCGGAGTGCGCCCCCCGCCTGGCGCGAAGCCTTCATGCAGCGTTTCGAGCGCCTGTCGCTGGTCATCGTGCTGGGCAGCTACGCCATGGACTACCACCTCGGTACTGGCAAGACGCCGCTCACCCGGGTGGTCGAAGCCTGGCGCGAGCACTGGCCGCAAGCGTTCCCCCTGCCTCACCCTAGCCCGCGCAACAATCGCTGGCTGGTGCGCAACCCCTGGTTCCAACAAGGGGTCGTCTCAGAAAACGGAAAATAAAGCACGCTAAGCGTGCGTGGAGGCTGGCACCCAGCGGTACAGCGTCGGAATGGACACGCCGAGGTTCTTGGCCACGTCCTTGGGCGGCACCCCGCTGGCCAGCAGCTTCTTGGCCGACTCGATCTTGCTGTCGGTCATCTTCGGCTTGCGGCCGCCTTTGCGGCCGAGCTGCTTGGCGACTTCCAGCCCGGCGCGGGTGCGCTCGACGGTCAGCTCGCGCTCCATTTCGGCAAGGCTCGCCATGACGTGGAAGAAGAACCGCCCGGATGGTGTGCCGGTGTCGATGGAGTCGGTGAGGCTCCTGAACTGGACACCGTGCTTGTGCAGATCGCCGACCAGATCGACCAGTTGCTTGACCGACCGGCCCAGCCGGTCGAGCTTCCAGACGACCAAAGTATCGCCTTCGCGCAGCATTTCGAGCGTCTTGGCCAAGCCAGGCCGGTCTGCCCGCGTGCCACTCACCTTGTCCTCGAAGACCTTTTTACATCCGGCCTTGCTCAAGGCTTCGCGTTGCAGCTCCAGGTTCTGATCCTGCGTCGAGACGCGCGCATAGCCAATCAACATGGCTTGTCTCGCGCCCGGTCGATGCGTTCCTGCATCGCCTGCATCACTTCTTCGTGGGTGTACGATCTGGCGTTGGCGTCGGTGGCTTGCCGCAGGGCTTCCTCAACCTCGCGCGTCATCCGCTCGTAATCCTCCGGCCACAGCGCTTGCTCCATGCGCAGCGACGCCTGACCCAGCAGGTGCAGCAGGCTGAACAGCCGCATGTCGTTGGTGGCGACGATGCGCTCCCGAATCTGCTCCTGAATAGCTTCGCTAGCCCGATGCGCTTGTGGTGTGGCAGTCCCCTCGTAGTCAGCGGGGAATTCCGCTTCCTCGGCAATCCTTGCCCAGGCGCTGGCCAGCGCCTCGATGGTTGACGTGCTCATTTCCGCCGCTCCTGTGCTCTTTGGCGAATCAACCGGCCAAGGGGCCTCGACGCGAAAACCAGCAGCATCACGCCTATCGGATACCAGGTCGAGAAGACCACCAAGGCATCGAAGGCTGGCCGTCCGGTGTTGGTAGGCAGTACGGCGGTCACAGCCATCAACCCGCCGACCGTCCAGATGATGCGCCACACGTAGGGCATCACGCGGGGCACGTAGCCGTCATCGAAAGCGGTCTGGTAGTAGCGGCGCAGGCCGCGCTCGGCAAGCGCCTGGCGCTGCCGCTCCGACAGCGCATCCGTCCGGCCATACCAGCGCCGGAATGGTGGACAGCGCAGCAGCAAAGGGGTGAAGAGGATCATCACCGCCACGATCGCGACACCCCACGCCATGACGGCGCCGGCATCGGGCCGCTTGGCGTTCTCGATCACGGGCGCGAAGACGCCCGGAGCACCGATCATCCAGAACAGCGCAATGTGCTGATGGAAGGAGAGCTTCATTTGCTCATCCACTTGCGCAGCAGGCGCTTTTTCAGGGAGGCGCGTTCTTGCGGGTTGCGTCCCTTGTGATTGGCGATGCGATCCGCCGTGGCGGCCTGGCGCTTGACGGGCCAGTAGGAGCGGCCATCCTTGCCCATCGACCAGACGCTGCTGGCCTGGTTTTCCAGCAGGGGCAGATGGGCGCTCAGGGCTTCGGGCGACGCGCTGGTCAGCGCCGTGCGCTCACGGGTGCGCCAGCGCTGATGCCAGAGCTTCTTGTCCTCGCGCTCGCTGCCGCAGGTCGTGTGCCCGACGATGGGTGTTTTGCGGCGGCTGCGGCTCATAACGTAGTGGTCTCCAAGAACATTCAGGACTGATCCCAGGCGTCGATGGTCAAGACCTGATCGGCAGGACAGGCGGCTACGCGGTCGGGAACTGGATGGTGTTCAGTCTCATGCCGACCCCATTCGATTGATCGCGTCGCTTGCGGCACGCTGCGACGCAAGGAGGTTTGCGACCTGGTTTAGCAGCCGTGTCCGCTGCATGTCTGTTACCTATCTCCCCGACCGCTCATTGGACCAACTCCAGAGATTGGGCTCTATCGCTCAGCCAATACGAAACCGGCATTGGCTGATGCCACAACCGAGACGAACACAAATGGCTCGGTACCTGTATTTCGCGCCCCGTGCACTTGGCCCGGTCTTGCCACGGCTATCTCACCTTCCCTGAGGGCACGAACAATCCCATTGCCCTGAAAGTAATCAGCCATTCCCGACAAAACAGTCCACGTGTCTTGGCCGTGAGGATGAATGTGAGCCGCAATTTCCTGCCCGGGATGGACATGCCAAACCACGATAATTGAGTCTCGGGTTTCAAGCACAACGGAACGAATAGGCTCGCCTTCGGACGGCTGAACATACTCGGCTACAGAAAATATTCTCGATTCAACAGTCATCGGAGATCCCTCTTTCACAGTGCCCCCAGACAGGCTGGATATGAGTTCTAACTCGAATTTGAACGGGAGGCTGGTCGTGCGGTCGTGCAGTTGCCGATGAGCGTGTCGGCTGCTGCCTCCTTGCCCACCAGCGAACTCTCGTCCGTTGCGGCCATCCAGAAGGTCTTGCCCGAGCGCGGCTCATAGGTCGCGGGATCGAACACGCCAGAGGGGCCGAACATCGGCGGCTTGATTGGTCATGGCTCCATGCCTTTGTCGTTACGGTCTTCATCGTCGGCATCCTGACGCACGGCGGGCAATTGCTGGAGCAACGCCGGCAGCCATTCCTGTACCGTCTCCCACACCACATCGAGGTTGATGTCGAAATAGCCGTGAGCCATGCGATTACGCATATTGCGCATGCTGCGCCACGGCACGTCGGCATGCGCCTGGGTGAACTCGACGTAGCCATCCATCACCTTTGTGGCCGCCTCGCCGATGACGATCAGGCTCATGATGACGGCCTGCTGGGTGCGCTTGTCGGCCAAGAAGTCGTCCTTGGCCATCCCTTCCACGAAGCTGCGCGCATCGGTTGCGGCCTGCTGAATGTGGTCGAGGTAATCGGGCAGGCGGTTCTCGCTCATATCGGTTGCGCCTCCGCGAGCACCTTGGCCCGGAACTTCGGCGGCAGGTCGCCGGGAGTCAGCAGATCGACGTCAACGCCGAGCAGCGATTTCAGTTCTTCTTCCAAATCGCCCAAGTCCAACAACGTGGCACCGGGCAGCGCATCGACCAACAGGTCGAGGTCGCTGCCATCCCGGTCGGTGCCATGCAGCACCGAGCCGAAGACGCGCGGGTTCGCGGCGCGAAAGCGGCCTACCGCTTCACGCACTGCGCTTCGCTTCATGTCAAGCACAACAGACGGTCGCATGGGCATCCTTTCTTATCGAAACTCGTTGAGATGATATGCAATCAAGAATAGAATTTCAAGAACTATTTTCGAGAATCGCAATGCCTTGATTCCGGGGTTTGGGGAGCAATGGAACCAAAAACCAACGTAAGCTCTGAATCCCACCGTAAAGGGGCTTTCCGATCTCCAGCTCACCCGCCAGGCATTACTCTCTGATCAGTGCCTCGATGATCGGGCAGATCGTTCCGCCGTCTCCCGCATAACATTGCTGCACCAGTTCGCCTAACAGTTGCTGCATGACGACCAAGTCGGCCATCTTCTGCTCGATCAACGCGAGCTTGCGTGCAGCCCGTGCTCGCGTTTCGGCACAGGCGCACGACTCATCCAGCGTCAGCAGTCCACCGACTTCCGAGAGCGTGAAACCCAGCGCCTGAGCCCGCTTGATGAAACGCAGTCGCTTCACCATGTCCACCGGATAGCGCCGATGGCCACCCAAGGGTTTGGCTGGTTCATCCAGCAGCCCGCGTCGCTGGTAGTAGCGGATCGTCTCGACGTTCACCCCGGCGGCGTCTGCCAGCTTGCCAATGGTCAGCTCTGTGGCCATCACTTTCTCCTTGATTCCGTACTTTGGTACGGAGTTTAGAATAGCACCTAGGCAATCAGGCTCAGGAGATGGGAATGGGGATGCAACTCACCGGGAAAGGCTCGCTGGTCGCGAGTTCGCTGACCGCCATCGGTGCGTCGGTGTGCTGTGTCGGGCCACTGGTGCTGTTGGCACTCGGTGTCGGCGGTACGTGGGTGGGCGCTCTGACCATGATGGAGCCACTACGCCCCCTCTTCATCGGGTTGACTCTACTGTTCCTGGGATTGGCATTCCGCAAGCTCTACCTGGTGCCACAGGTTTGTACGCCAGGTACACCCTGCGCCGATCCGCGCACGCTCGTGCGACAGCGACTCGTGTTCTGGATCGTCAGCGTGCTGCTGCTCGGCCTATTGGCCGTGCCGTGGCTCGCCCCGCTGTTCTACTGAAGGAGATTAACCATGCGCAAACTGCTGATCGCCGTGCTTTTCGCCTTGCCCTTCGTGGCGCTGGCGGCTCCCCCGAAAACCGTCACGCTCGACGTGCAGAACATGACGTGCGGACTCTGTCCGATCACGGTCAAGAAGTCGCTGGAGAAGGTGTCCGGCGTGAGTGACGTCCAGGTCAATTTCGACCAGAAGACGGCGACCGTCACCTACGATCCCGATAAGGCCCAGCCCGAGGCACTGACTGAGGCGACCGCGAACGCGGGATACCCCTCCACAGTGCAGAAGTGAGGTCACGATGAGCGCCATTGTCCTTGAGTCCGTGCTGACTTGCCCGCGCTGCGGCTTCGCCAAGCCGGAAACCATGCCCACGGACGCCTGCCAGTTCTATTACGAGTGCAGCAACTGCAAGGCGCTGCTGCGCCCCAACCCAGGGGATTGCTGCGTTTTCTGTTCGTTCGGCTCGGTGAAGTGCCCGCCGATCCAGCAGCAGCTTGGGTGTTGCTCATAGCGTTTAGGGGGATCACAGGTCGTCGTCTGGATTACGCAGTGGCCGCAGCTCGCCGCGCGCAACTTCTTCCGGTACCGCAAAGGAATACCGCCCGAGCATGTTGATGTGCTCGTAGATCAGCGGCGATAGCCGGGCCAAATCCTCTTCCAGCACTGGATAGCCGTGCTGCTTGAGCCGTTCCACGGCCGCCGTCATGTAGAGGGTGTTCCACAGCACGATGATGTTCACCACCAGGCCCAGAGCACCGAGCTGGTCTTCCTGGCCTTCGCGGTAGCGCTGGCGGAGCTCGCCGCGTTTGCCGTGGAACACGGCGCGGGCCAGGCTGTGCCGGCCTTCGCCTCGGTTCAACTGGGTCAGGGTGGCGCGGCGCTTGGACTCGTCGTCGATATAGGTCAACGTGTGCAGAGTCTTTTCGATCCGCCCGAATTCGGCCAGCGCCTGGGCCAGCCGGGTGGGTCTATCTCCCGTTTGCAGCGTGCGCATGATGCCAGTCGCCGGCACCCGGCCGAGTTTGAGCGAGCCGGCCAGGCGCAGCAGGTCGTCCCAGTGCTCGGCGATCAGGTCGAGTTTGACCGACTGGCGGGCCAGCCCGTTGAGCTTGCCGTAGTCCGCGTCCGGGCGCGTGCGCCAGAAGCGGGTACCGCCGACATCGGCCAGCCGCGGACTGAAGTGGTAGCCAAGTAGGCGGAAGAGCCCGAACACCACATCGCTGTAGGCCCCGGTGTCGGTCATGATTTGCGTCGGCTGCAACTCGGTCTGCTGTTCCAGCACGACCGCCAGCAACACCAGGCTGTCGCGCAGCGTGCCGGGCACGGTGATGGCGTTGAGGCCGGAGAATTGGTCGGAAATCAGGTTGTACCAGGTGACACCCCGGCCGGTGCCGAAATACTTCGGATTGGGGCCGGCATGCACGGTGCGCACCGGTACGACGAAGCGCATGCCATCGGCGGAGGCGACCTCGCCGCCACCCCAGACTTGGGCCAGTTCCAGTTGGCTTTGCGCTCCGACCAGGATGGCGTTAGCCGCTGACAGGGTGTCGTCGCGGATATAATTCTGGCTGACCCAGGACAGCCGGTCACGGCGCAGCGCCGGGTTGTCGGTGCGGATCAAGGGCTCCAGGCCGGTGTTGCAGGCCCCGCCCAACAGCACCGCGCAGAGGCTGGTGACCAGGTTGTCGGCGCGTGCATTGCGTTCGGAGACATGGGTGAAGGCCTCGGAAAAGCCAGTGCGGGCGGCGATTTCCAAGAGGATTTCCGGCAGATCGACACGCGGCATCAGGTCAGACACGGCCGCCCGCAGTTGCAGCAACGAGCAGGGCTCGTCCAGCTTGTCCAGCGCCCCGAGCGACAGTTCGGTCTTGCCCTCGGTGTTCTCGCTCAGTTGAATCGCCGGGTTGTCGGGCAGGCGCGCGGCTACTGCCAGCCAGGTTGCATCCAGCTCGACGGACAAGGCGTCCAGGGTGGTTTTGGCGTCGATGGTCAGGCCCAGTGACCGGCAGATGATCGGTCGCGCCGCCAGCCATTCGGCACCGTCGAGCAGGCCAAGGCGCGGGTCGGCATAGCGCCAACTGGGCGAGACGAAGACATCGCGGCGGCGCAGGGCCGTGCGCAGCGCATCGAGCGTGCAGAACACATAGGCACCCATGTCGAGGGAGCCATCTTCGCGGGTGATGTGCTTCTGCCAAGCCTTGGCCACGATCTCCTGCGGCGCGTCATCCTCTGGCTTCCGGCGCGGCAGGTTCAGTTGCAGCCACTCCAGACTAGCCGCCACGCCCTTGCCGGCCGGGCTGAAGCCGAAGCGGATGTGCTTGAGCAGGTCGGGCAGGAAGCGGCGCACGCTGCGGTAGCGCGCTTCCAATGCAAGAAAATAGACGTCATCTACCGGGCGGATCAGCGCGTTGACCTCTTCCAGGGCCTTTTCCAGGGTGGTCCTCGGCAGGTCGTTGAACAGCCGGGCGCGCACGTTGTCATCGCTGATCGAGCTGTCCAGCACGACCTTGCACGCGGCGGCGAGCGTCGCGGCCGACCGATCCAGGTCTTTCAGGCTGCGCATGCGGGCTTTCTTGTCGGCCTTCTCCGCGTTGCTGAACAGGTCGCGCAGCAAGGCCTCCAGGACTTCCAGTGCGTCGTCGTGCGCAGTCGCCTCCAGGCAGAGTGCGAAGGCCACCAGTGTCGCCATCCGCCGCGACGCCGGCAGCCGATTAATCGCGGTGACCTTGGCCGTGTTGGCGAAGCGGGCCAGGGCGGCGATACGGCTGGGAGGGATGTGCGCCGCCGCCGGCAAGGTGATGCCGATGCCGCGCACGTCATCGAGCCGGCGCAGTGCCCGAATCAACGCGGGGCCACTGACCATGACCGGGCCGGAGCGCAATTGATCCAGCCGGGAGCTGCGGTTGCCTTCGGCCACCGTCAGCAAGTCTTGCAGTTGCAATCGCTGTTCCTCAGTCACGCTGCGGCCCAGCGTAAACCAGAGGCGTTCTTCGACCCGACTGCGCAACTGGGCGATAAAGCGCTCTAGTTGAGACACACCAGGCAGGAGGACTTTCTGTGTGAACAGCCACGAGGTGGCTCGCTCAAACAGCACTCCCGGCCGGTCGGTGCCCGTCCAGCAGAGGGCATACAGCCAGCGGCTCAAGCGAAAGCCGATGCCCGGATCGGTGAAATGACGATAGCCAAAGCGGTTCTGAATATCGGTGGCATGTATCCAGCGGCGATGATCGCTATAGCGCTGGAGGCAGTCGGGGTCTGGAATCGCCAGTTGTCGGCAAAGCACCTGCAGGACTTCCACCGGCACGGCGGCGGGCTTGTCCGGCAGAACGCCAACGAAGCGGACGGTGGTCAGCAGAACGGCATAACCCAGACGGTTATGGTTACCCCGCAGCACCTGGATGGCTTCACGGTCTTCATCGCTCAGGTGGAAGTAACGTTCCAGCTCTTCACGGCTGGGCGAATCAACATAGCGGCCAAAACCGTCGCGTTGCTCTTGAGTCAGAAAACCGACCGGCATTGATCACAGCACCTCGACGCAGAACACGGCGGGCGTGACGATCCGCGTGCGTTCGATGTGCCCGCGTTGCAGCAGGCCGGCGCGGCGATCACCGGTTATCAGGTAGTCCGCATCGCCCGCCAAGGCCATGGCCAGCAAAAACGAGTCATCCGGATCATCGGCTTCGACCTCGATGGTCAGGCGCTCCAGTACCACAGCCCGTTGCAGGTTATTGATCATGGCGCCCACCTTGGCGGGCTGTAGGATGGCCTGAAGCTTGGGATAGCGGCTGGCTCGACGAATTTCATCGAGTTGCATCCGCGAGGTCACCACCTCGAAACGCGCCGCCCGCCAGGCACGGTAGATCGCATCGGGCGCGCCATGTGGCGAGATCAGGGCGCTGAACAGGATGTTGGTATCCAACACGACCCGCATCAGCGCTTACGTGCCCAGTCGAGCGCTTCGTCAACCGCGTTGGTCAATTCTGCCTCACTCAGATGGGCGTTAGCGGCCTTGGCCTGCTCAGCGCTCAGCTCCAGGATGTGTGCCCGTACCGCTTCTTCGATGAAGCGCGACAGGTCGCCCTTACGGCCGCCGCCCTGGCTGGCCAGAAACATCCGAAGCGACTGGTCGGTGTCGGCCGAGACGGCGACATTCCAGCGAATGGTATTCATAGCGTTCTCCGCTAATAGGTGTTTGTGTGTTTATACGCCAATCACAAAGGGCGATGCAATGGTTCGACAAAACGAACGTATATGTGACAGGTACGACATGCTGATAGGCTACATGCGGGTATCGAAGGCGGACGGCTCCCAGGCTACCGATTTGCAGCGCGACGCGCTGATTGCCGCCGGGGTCGATCCAGTACATCTTTACGAGGACCAGGCATCCGGCATGCGCGAGGATCGGCCCGGCTTGACGAGCTGCCTGAAGGCGTTGCGAACTGGCGACACACTGGTCGTGTGGAAACTGGATCGGCTCGGACGCGACCTGCGACATCTCATCAACACCGTGCACGACCTGACTGGGCGCGGCATCGGCTTGAAGGTATTAACCGGGCACGGCGCGGCCATCGACACCACGACCGCCGCCGGCAAGCTGGTCTTTGGCATCTTCGCCGCCCTGGCCGAGTTCGAGCGCGAGTTGATCGCGGAGCGCACGATTGCCGGCCTAGCCTCGGCCCGCGCGCGCGGGCGGAAAGGCGGCCGGCCGTTCAAGATGACCGCCGCCAAGCTGCGGCTGGCGATGGCGGCAATGGGTCAGCCAGAGACCAAGGTCGGCGACCTGTGCCAGGAACTTGGCGTCACGCGGCAGACCCTGTATCGGCATGTTTCACCCAAGGGTGAGCTACGTCCAGATGGCGAGAAGCTACTCAGCCGAATTTGATGCCGGCATGAGGCAACGTAGCGACAGCGTGGTTTGTCTCAATGGGAAGCGCTCATGATCGATCTTTGAAGGCCCGCAGCAGTCGTGTCACAGACAGGACGAACAAACCGGTCAGCGTGAGGGCTGCGATACCCCAGTACTCTCCGATGAACGCGCCGGCCGTCGTGCCGGCCAGCACAATGGCGAGAATCGGCAAATGGCAGGGACAGGTGAGCACGGCCAGCGCGCCCCACAGGTAGCCGGTGATCGGTTTGTGCGTCTCGGACGGCAAGCGCTCGGGGCTGTTCATGGCAGACTCTCCGCGTGCTGTGCCGGCTCGGTCGGCATGGTGGCCAACTGCACCTCCAGATCGGCCAACGCTTCGCGCCGACGCTCGACGAACTGGCGCAGAACGGCAAGCTGCGCGGCCGCTTCATCGCCGTCCGCAGCATCCAGCGCCCGGCACAGCCGCGCCAGCGCGTCCAGGCCGATGCCCGCCTCGAAGGCCGCCCGCACGAAGCACAGCCGTTGCAAGGCGGCATCATCGAACAGGCCATAGCCGCCCGGGGTGCACGCCACCGGACGCAGCAATCCGCGCAGCAGGTAGTCGCGCACGATATGCACGCTCACCCCGGCATCAAGGGCCAGCCGGGACACGGTGTAGGCGCTCATTGAAAACCTCCTTTTTTTATCCAGCGCAGCAGGAAAGCTGCTTCACGTCCTTGTTGAAGGTCTGCGCCGCAAGCTTCAACCCCTCGACCATTGTCAGGTAGGGGAACAACTGGTCGGCCAGTTCCTGCACCGTCATGCGGTTGCGGATGGCGAGCACCGCCGTCTGGATCAGTTCGCCCGCTTCCGGGGCCACCGCCTGCACGCCGATGAGCCGTCCGCTACCTTCCTCGATGACCAGCTTGATGAAGCCGCGTGTGTCGAAGTTGGCAAGCGCTCGCGGAACGTTGTCGAGTGTCAGCGTGCGACTGTCGGTCTCGATGCCATCGTGGTGCGCTTCCGCCTCGCTGTAGCCCACGGTGGCGACTTGCGGGTCGGTGAACACCACTGCCGGCATCGCGGTCAGATTGAGGGCTGCGTCGCCGCCGGTCATGTTGATCGCGGCACGGGTGCCGGCGGCCGCTGCCACGTAGACGAACTGCGGCTGGTCGGTGCAGTCGCCGGCCGCGTAGATGTTCGGGTTGCTCGTGCGCATGCCTTGGTCGATAACGATGGCCCCTTGCGCATTGACAGTGACCCCCGCCGCGTCCAGCGCGAGGCTGCGCGTATTCGGTGCCCGACCGGTGGCAACCAGCAACTTGTCAGCGCGCAATTCACCGTGTCCGGTGGTCAGCACGAATTCGCCGTTCACATGGGCGACCTGGCTGGCTTGCGTGTGCTCCAGCACCTCGATGCCCTCGGCGCGGAAAGCGGCTGTCACGGCCTCGCCGATGGCCGGGTCTTCCCGGAAGAACAAGGTGCTGCGTGCCAGGATCGTGACCTGGCTGCCGAGCCGGGCAAAGGCTTGCGCCAGTTCCAACGCCACCACCGACGAACCGATCACGGCCAGGCGTGCGGGAATGGTGTCGCTGACAAGCGCTTCGGTGGAAGTCCAGTAGGGTGACTCTTTCAGGCCCGGAATCGGCGGCACGGCCGGACTGGCACCGGTGGCGACCAGGCAGCGGTCGAACGTTACCTCGCGCTCGCCACCCTCGTTCAAACGGACGACCAGGCTCTGGTCGTCCTTGAAACGCGCTTCACCGTGCAAAACGGTGATGGCTGGATTGCCGTCCAGGATGCCTTCGTATTTGGCGTGCCGCAGTTCATCGACACGGGCCTGCTGCTGGGCCAGCAGTTTGCTGCGGTCAATCGCAGGCACAGTTGCCGCAATACCGCCGTCGAACGGACTTTCCCGGCGCAGATGGGCAATATGGGCAGCGCGGATCATGATCTTGGACGGCACACAGCCGATATTGACGCAGGTGCCGCCGATGGTGCCGCGTTCGATCAGCGTGACCGTCGCGCCTTGCTCGACGGCCTTCAGCGCCGCCGCCATCGCGGCCCCGCCGCTGCCAATGATGGCGATATGCAAACCGGCGCCCTCAAGTGCATCACGGATTTTTGGTTCATCTTTGAAATCACCAACCCGGATCGAGCCTTGATAACCCAATGCGGCGATGGCGGCCAGCAGTTGGTTGTGGCTCACGGCGGTGTCTGCCATGACTTGCGCGCGGCTTTCTGGATAGGACACCACAGCGGCATTCACGCCGGGAATCTTTTCCAAAGCATCTTTGACATGGGTGGCGCAGGATGTGCAGGTCATGCCATTCACGGTGATTTCGGTCATTTTTTTACTCCATTGAATTTCGGGGTGCAGCAGGCATCGGCTTGGCGTTTTCGTTGGATGGCGTAGATGGTCAAGCCGATGAAAATCGCCAGCGCAGGCAGCAGCACATAGTCCAGATAGCCGGTCAGCGCGGACAAGCCGACCACACCGAGCAAAATGACCAGAACAGGGGTGAAGCAACACAGCGCCACGAGGGTTGTGCCAATGATGCTGACCCGCAGCAGTGTCTTCGGGTCTTTCATGATCAGTTCTTGACTGATGATGGGTAGCCCGCATCCTCGGTAGCCTTGGTCAGTTTCTGCACGCTGGTCTTGGCATCATCGAAGGTGACCACCGCTTCGCGCGTCTCGAAGGTCACGTCAACTTTACTGACGCCATCGACCTTGGAAATCGCCTTCTTGACAGTGATCGGACAGGCCGAGCAGGTCATGCCCGGTACGGACAGCGTAACGGTCTGGGTGGCGGCCCACACGGGGGCAACAACGGCAGCGAGGGCAAGGGCGGAAAGCAGCTTTTTCATGGTGAACTCCTGTGATCAATAGAAAAATGGCACGACGTAGGGAAATCCGAGCGCGACCAAAACCAGCACGGCCACGCCCCAGAAAATGAGCTTGTAAGTAGCTCGCACTTGGGGAATCGCGCAAACCTCACCCGGTTTGCAGGCGGCTGACGGCCGGTAGATGCGCCGCCAGGCGAAGAACAACGCCACCAGCGCCACGCCGATAAAGATGGGGCGATAGGGTTCCAACACCGTCAAGTTGCCGATCCAAGCGCCGCTGAACCCCAAGGCGATCAGAACCAGCGGCCCGAGGCAGCAAGCCGAGGCGAGGATGGCGGCCAGCCCGCCAGTGAAGAGCGCGCCGCGCCCGTTTTGAGGTTCAGACATACGTTTGTCCTTTCGAATCTGAATTGGATAGCTTAAGCTTACTTCCGTAGTTATGTACGGAGTCAAGCGATATGGAAAACAATTTGGAGAACCTGACCATTGGCGTTTTCGCCAGGACGGCCGGGGTCAATGTGGAGACCATCCGGTTCTATCAGCGCAAGGGCTTGCTCCCGGAACCGGACAAGCCTTACGGCAGCATTCGCCGCTATGGCGAGACGGATGTAACGCGGGTGCGCTTCGTGAAATCAGCCCAGCGGTTGGGCTTCAGCCTGGATGAGATCGCCGAGCTGCTGCGGCTGGAGGATGGCACCCATTGCGAGGAAGCCAGCAGCCTGGCCGAGCACAAGCTCAAGGACGTGCGCGAGAGGATGGCTGACCTGGCGCGCATGGAGGCCGTGCTGTCTGATTTGGTGTGCGCCTGCCATGCGCGGAAGGGGAACGTTTCCTGCCCGCTGATTGCGTCACTGCAAGGGAAGAAAGAACCGCGCAGTGCGGACGCGGTGTAGCCCGAGGGAACTACGCCTTAGCGTGCTTTATTTTCCGTTTTCTGAGGCGACTCCTTCATCGACCTATGTAAAACGACTCCTTTATCGAAATAGTGCACTCATCGCTCTCCACGGCGATCCCTTCATCGCGAATTGCACCGCCCAAGACGATCTGCACTGAAATCAATACTTTCTGATGCCTCTTGATTAGAGATGCCAGCCATAATCATCTCATCGCCAACGCATACGGCGTTCGGCAGCCAACACACTCTCACTCACTACTGGAAGCTCAGACATGAAAACCATAGGCATTGAAAACTCGAAGTCCAGCGTACAGGCCCACTTAACGCTTGGAACCAAAACTATGGGGCTAGGTATCTATGGCGCGTACTTGGCTCTCGCTATTATTTACTTCTGGTTCGGCGGCATGAAATTTACCCACTACGAGGCCGAGGGCCTGGTTCCACTGGTGAGCAACAGCCCGCTTTTGGGATGGGTGTATAGCATTTTTTCGGTCGACATGTTCTCCAGCCTGCTCGGCATACTAGAGATTTCGATCGGCACTCTGATCGCAGGCCGCATGCTGTCGCCCAAACTATCCGTGGTAGGAGGCGCTCTGTCTGCAGGCCTGTTCTTCACAACCCTTAGCTTTATGTTTTCCACTCCGGGCGTCATTGAGCCTAGTTTAGGGTTTCCGGCGATTTCCGTTGCGCCAGGTCAGTTTCTGCTTAAAGACTTAGGGTTGCTTGCTGTTTCGATATTTGTGGCAGGCCATTCGCTGGTTGAACTGGAAAAACGTAAAATTAATGCATAATTTTTTCAATGGCTTAAGGCAGTAATGCCTTAGGCCTTTTTGCCATCATTTTCCCCCGCCAGATCTTTCAACCAGTCACGAGGGCTCAACCCCGTCTTGCGTCTAAATGCGCGAGACAGCGCCGAAGGACTTTCGTAGCCGACTTGAGCTGCAATCAGCGTAATCGAGCGCCCTTCTCGCATCAGCTTCTGAGCCAGGCTAACTCGCCAACTCAACAAATAATCAGCAGGCGTCTGTCCGATGACACTCTTGAAATGCACGGCATACGCAGCGCGTGACATATTTGACTCACTGGCCAGCTCTGCTATTGACCAGGCATGTTCCGGGGAGTTGTGCATCTGTAAAAGCGATCGGGCAAGCCGCATGTCGGCCAGTCCAGCCATCATTCCGGTGCGCAACTGGTGATGATCGAGCAGGTAACGGAGCAACAGAATGATTAGGAGCTCAAATAAGCGCTCAAGCGCGGCTTCCCTTCCACAATGCACATTTGCCGCCTCGGCAAACATCCACTCCAACGTGTCTGCCAGCATGGGCAGATCATCGAGTGCGAGCACCAAACAGTCCGGTAATGAAGCCGACAAAGGATTATCAATTCCGCCCTCAAACTCCATGGAAGCACACAACAACTTTGCGCCATCGGACTCACCCGCAAACAATTGATGCTTGGCGGGGCGTGGCATAAAAATCAAGCTAGGGCGAGTGAGCTGCAAATCCTTGCGATCGGGACCAAGCAACGTCACGCTGCCGGCCTGAAGCAGATGGATATAACCTCGCCGCTCGGCGCCATCGTAAGATGCAGAGCCGCATAGGTCGCCGTCATAGAACAGATTGGCCCGCACGCCGAACCGCGAGAGCAAATTAGACAAACGATCCATTGGCCGATCCTTGACGAGTCAGAACGCACAGACCATACCATCTGCGTTGTCGTTCAGTGCCTGTAGCGAACATGCCGGCGTAAATCAGCCAACGGATAAAGTGATCACTGAGCAGCTCAGCCTCCCTTTCCAGTTCGGCTGTTAAAAAAACAACACCGTTGTTTGAAAGCACCAGCAAATCAAGTGCTCACTCTTCTATTTTACGGGGTTGTACGCCGGAATCCCAGAAATTTCCGTCAGCCCAGCTCCAGTCCCGCCACGAGCGCATCCAGGTCGATGAACTTGCCGTCAGTCTGGAAGGTGTAATGCCCGTTCAGCAGGATGTGCCGCCAGGCCGCTGGCGACATCTGCGTGATCAACGCCAGCGCCTTGGCATTGCCAGCTGCCTCGTACTTCGTCAGCAGCAGGGACAGGATCGCCGAGTTGTAGAAGATGATCGCGTTGCCGATCAGCCTGGCGCACTGGTTGCTGATCTCGATTTCGATGTCGGTGCGGCCGGTCAATTCCTTCTTCCCACCGACTTGGGCGATGGTCGAGCGTAGCTGGTGATAGGACTCAATGCGGTTCTGCGAGCGGTGAACATTACGCTCCAGTTGCGGGTCGCGCAGGTAGCGCAGTGTGTAGATACTGCGGATGAGCTTGTCGAACTCGAAGATTGCGCGCCGCGTCGGGTTCGGCGCCGTATAGGTGCACAGCTTGCGGATCAGCGTGCCCTGCGTCATTTCCTTCAGGCCCAGTGTGGCGACGATTCGGTCGATGTTCGCCTTCTCACCGACGATGAGTTGCCGGTCGATCTGGCCAGCCGGCCGGATCAGGCATTTCTCGTACAATGCCAGATCATCGGCGCAATACAGCTCCTGCAACTGGTCGTCGAGGTCGGTGAAGCGCGGCTCGAAACGAAGTCCGAACCAGTGCAGGATGGCGAAGTTGGCCTTGTTGATGCTGTGCATGTCGCCGGTGATCGCGCTCGGCACGATGTCCGACGTGTTGCGGTACCAGATGTCGAACACGTGGTGAGCCTCGTACTCGTGTGCGCCTATCAGGTAGCCGTTCAACGGCACGTGATTGCACAGCAGCGTGTAGGCGACGACGCCCTTGCCGCGGCCGAAATATTTGCGCGAGTAGCGCGCCTTCACAGTTGGTCGCTCGACGCCGAATTTCTGCCCATCAACGGCACCGTACAACGAATCGAGGTCGAACGAGTAATGCGGGAAGATCGGCAGTGCGGCGATGGCGTTGCTGATGCAATCGTTGGCCACATGTAGCGTCGCCTGGCGCAGGTACTGCTGGTAGGTACTCTCCAGGACGTGGTACGGGATGTCGCTGGTACGTGCCATAACCTGGTTGCCGTGGTTCATGGCTTGGGCAATGATCACCGCCATCAGACTGTCGGCGTCGGCTACCTTCTTCGCATAGCGTGGCTGCAATGGTGTCAGCGCCGACAGGAACTGGCACTGGCCGTTGACGAAGCGAAACACGTCGGCGACATCGCAGTATGGCAGTTGCTCGTAGAGAGCTTGCTCGCGCGCCTTCTGGTTCTCCCCCTTGGGCTTGCGCCAGGTCAGTCTCTGCGTGTCCTTGTCGTATTCCAGGTGCGTCAGCTTGCCCTGTTTCAGCTCGCGATTGAACGCCACCCATTGCGCACGCAACTCGGTCGCCAGTGCATCGAGCTGGGCACTGACCGGCTGCCGCAGGAAGGGGATGTCCATCTGCGCGAGCACGGCGGCTTTCTCGTCCATCGAAACCAACTCGTCGGACAAATGCCGGTGCTGCAAGCTATCGTCAATGTAGAGCTCGCCCGCCTGGAAGCGTTTCCTGACCTGACGGTAAAGCCAGAATTCGTAACGATCGGCATGCAGGCCTGTCGGCGTGCCTTCGGCATCGAACATCAGCAGGTACGGACGCAAGCGTTTCGGCAGCGTTGCCGCCGGACATTCGTCGAGTGGCCGTTGTGATAGGCGCTGCTGCTTGGCGAACACGCTCTTGGCCCAAGTCAGCGCCGCGAGCCATGGGTTATCGGGGGCCGTGCCGGCGAAGTCGAGCGCGACGTACAGCGGCCGTAGATGGCGTCGAATGCGTTCGGCCAGGCCGTCCACCGCCTGCCAGTGCAGCGCCAGTTTGTTCAGTGGCTTGACGCTCATGCGCTGCGCCGTGTTTTGCAGCAATTCCCTGGACATGATTTTGTAGGCGCGTTGGCGCACCTCGCCGAACGGCGTCGGATCGGCCACGCTGTCGTCCACGTACAGCGACAGCAGGCGGCCAACCTGCGGCGTTTCCTGATGGCGTCGCAGCTGTTCGGCGACAAAGGACTGTTTCGCACCCGTGCGGCTCTCGTCCTCAAGTTTTTTCATGTGGAAGGCCATCGCGTCGACCAGGTTGTCGGTGAGCTGCCGGTAACGTACCCAGGCATAGCACAGCAGGTAGAGCCGGGTCTGCTCCGCCTTCAGGTGGCGCAGGTCATGGACGGTATAGAAGTTCGCCAGGCTCGCGTAGTACAGCAGGTTCTGCTGCGAGATGCCGAGCTTGGGCAGCAGCGCCTTGGCGATCCCGTGCAAGGACTTCAGCGTGGCGCGCTTCTCGCGCTCCCCTGCCATCTGACGCCAGCCGAAATCTTTAGCGTCCTGCTTGAGCGCTGCCAGTTGAGACAGGGTGTCGTCACGCACCAGGAGCTGGCCCAGCGCAGCTTTGGCCGATTCGTCCAACACTTCTGCCAGCAAGCCGCCCAAGCGCCTGCGTTCGGTGGACAGGGCTTCACTGACCAGCTCTTGTAAGGTGGTGTGGCCGGGCCGGATGATTTTGTGCTCGCTGAGCCAAACGATCAGTTCGGCGGCCACGAATCCTGGCATTACGTCGCGCCGCACGATCTGTTCAGCCTGCTGTGCCAGTTGCGGCAGGAAGCTAGCCGCCCACGACCGGTAGCCGAACAGTTCGGCGATCTGACCCCTCTGGCTGTAGTGCTCATGCTTGGTGATCGCCTTGCGTTCGAACGCTTCGCCGTGGAAATAGCGACTCAGCACGAAGGCGCAATCGTCCTCGACCTCATGCCAATCGAAGCGGAAGAAAGCATGCTTGGCCTTGAAGTAGCCGATCTGCAAGACGCAATAGACTTGGGCCTGCAGGCTAGGCCGGCTGCTGGCGAACGCCAGTTCAGATTCGGCCAACGCCAGGTATTCCAGCCGCTGAGCATCGTCGAAGTCCGGTAGGCCGTACAAGGCTTCCTGCTCTGCGTCAGAAAAGACGGTGAGTAGCTTATTCTTGTTGCTCATCGACCGTCCTTCCCGCACCACGCCAACCTGCTCGCGTCAATGTTTCGATCAACGTAGTGCGCTTGACATTGAAGTTGCGGCACACCGCCGCCTTAGACATGCCGCCATCGAGCGCGGCGACGATGGCGTCCAGCTTCTCACCAGTGATCGCCTGCGGCCGGCCGCCGATCCGGCCGCGTTTGCGTGCGGCGGCCAAGCCCGCGACGACGCGCTCCTGAATCAAGGCGCGCTCGTACTGCGCGAGCGCACCGAACACCTGGAACAGGAATTCGCCCGAGGGCGTCGTAGTGTCCAGGTTCTCTGTCAGCGAGCGGAACGCCACCCGCTTGTCCTTGAGCGAAGTCACAATGGCGAGCAGGTGCGACAGCGAGCGACCGAGCCGGTCGAGTTTCCACACCACCAGCACATCGCCGGCTCGAACGAACTCAAGCGCCCGCGCCAAGCCGGCACGGTCATCCTTCGCGCCAGAGGCACGATCCTCAAACAGGTGACGCGGATCGACGCCGGCGGCGAGCAGCGCGTCGCGCTGCAAGTCCGTGCTCTGGCGGTCGGAGTCCGACGACACGCGCATGTAGCCAACCAACATAGGCGGATAACCATCAAAAACAGGTTTCCGCATAATAGTGAATAGCGATAGAGTTTTCCGTACATTTTTGAGGGGGTGTTGCACAGGTAGCACAGCGGCGGCTGACAGCCTGTCGCAAAACAAATGTTTTACGACACCTCCTTGAGGTTGCCGCGTTTACATCATTACCTGAACAGGTATAAAATTCCGTCATGACAAACAAAGAAAAACCGCTCGAATGGATCGCGAGCAGCCACAAGGATTTGATGGCGTTGCCGTCCGACGTGCGTCGCCGTTTCGGTTACGCGCTCTCGTTGGCGCAGATAGGCGATCAGGATGACGCAGCAAAGGTGCTCAAGGGGTTCGGTGGTGCCGGCGTGCTGGAGGTCGTCGAAGACGATGCCGGCGGCACCTATCGAGCGGTATACACGGTCAAGTTTGCGGAAGCGGTGTTCGTCCTGCACTGCTTCCAGAAGAAGAGCAAGAGCGGAATCGCCACGCCAAAGGCCGACATGGACATCATCCGCGCTCGGCTGAAGGTGGCCGAGGTATTGGCACAGGAGCTACGAAATGCAAAAACGAATCATTGAAGGCGTCGAGGTTCAGCGCAGCTCGGGCAACGTCTTTGCCGACCTTGGACTGCCTGACGCTGAAAAGCTCAAGATCAAGACCGGCCTGGTGGTCGAGATCAGGAGGGCCATGCGCGCCCTTGGGCTGACTCAACAAGCGGCGGCCAAACGCATGGGCATCCCGCAACCGAAGGTGTCGGGCATGATGCGCGGCGACTTCACCAATCTATCCGAACGCAAGCTGATGGATTGTCTGAATCGCCTCGGCTACGACATCGAAATCAAGGTACGGCCAGCAGCCGAGCCGATCGGGCATCTAACGCTCGCAACCGCTTAATCGGAGCTCTCCTGATGGCAGCCCGCATCACCGACGACGAATGGGACGAACTGACTCCCGAGAATTTCGATACCACGGCACTGCTGCGTGCAGTCGATGCCGTGGACGTGCTGCGCGGCGATTTGAATGACAGCGCAGACGGCGCACCTCCGCAACTGCGCACCGACCTGTTGAAGCTGCATCAACTGGCAATGGCCGCGTTCAACGAGGGATCACGCAGCCGAGTGGCTGAGCTATTTGATCTCGCCGTGGATCTTCAGGATCAGGTTGATCATCTGATGACCTCGCTGGAACAAGTGCAAGAAACCCTGTCCCGGTGACGGCGCTCTACCCAGAAAGCCTGTCCTGAATGTTCTTGGAGACAACCACATCATGAGCCGCAGCCGCCGCAAAACGCCCATCGTTGGGCACACGACCTGCCGTAGCGAGCGCGAGGACAAGAAACTCTGGCATCAGCGCTGGCGAACCCACGAGCGCACCGCGCTGGCCAGCGCGTCGCCGGAAGCTCTATGCGCCCATCTGCCTCTACTGGAAAACCAGGTCAGCAACGTCTGGTCGATGGGTAAGGATGGCCGCTCCTACTGGCCCATCAAGCGCCAGGCCGCCACGGCGGATCGCATTGCCAACCACAAGGGACGCAATCCGCAAGAGCGCGCCTCCCTGAAAAAGCGTCTGCTGCGCAAGTGGATGAGCAAATGAACCTGTCCACCATCGAGGCGCTGGCTATCGCTTGGGCGCGAATCGCTGAAGAAGCAGAACTCCCAGCCGGCTACGAGGGCACGGCGACGCCAGAGGCGCATCGGGCCTGCGAGGTGATCCAGGAGCGGATTCGAGAGCACGTCGTCGCCACCAATGACATGCGGCTGTTCGGCCTGCTGCACCTGCTTGGGCAGGCGTCGCTGCGCATGGAGCAAGCGCTGTGGCCGGAAGAATATGCGCGGATGACCCGCGAGGTCGAGGAAGCTCTCCGAGAGGCCGACGACCCCAACGCCAAGTCGTACACCCACGAAGAAGTCATGCAGGCGATGCAGGAACGCATCGACCGAGCGCGAGACAAAGCCATGTTGATCGGCTGACGGAAATTTCGGCGGTTCCGGCTGATCCAAGAATCTTGGCGTGACCTTACCTCCGCTCTACCGCTGGGTGCCAGCCTCGGCGCACGCCTAACCACCCAACTCAGAAAGGAAAATAAGTTGGTAAAACGCATTCCCGTATCCGAGCTTCGTCTCGGCATGTACATCCACAAGCTCGCCTGCTCTTGGGTTCGACACTCATTCTGGCGCGGCAGCTTCCTGCTGACCGAGCCTCAGGATCTCTCTGCCATTCGAGAATGTGGCGTCGGGGAGGTCTGGGTCGACTTGGCCAAAAGCCAAGTCGACCCAGAGAGCCCAGAGAGCCCAGAGAGCCCAGAGAGCCCAGAGCCCAGAGCCCAGAGCCCAGAGCCCAGAGCCCAGAGCCCAGAGCCCAGAGCCCAGAGCCCAGAGCCCAGAGCCCAGAGCCCAGAGAATTGTCGGAGGAGCAATCTCTGCCGTCTAGTCCACTAAGCAAGAAAAGTGACGGCGCAACCTCAATGGAGAGCGAAATGTGTTATGCACGGAAACTCTGTCTTGCGGCCAAGTCCCAAGTCATGGACATGTTCCAGGAAGCCCGGCTTGGCAAGGCCGTCGACCCAAGCACGACGTTGCCGCTGGTCGGAGAAATCGCTGCCTCGGTGCTGCGCCAACCTCATGCCCTCATCAGCGTCGCACGCATCAAAACGCACGACGATTACACCTACCTGCACTCGGTTGCCGTCTGCGCCCTGATGCTATCGCTGGCCCGGCATCTCGATCTAGACGAGGAGCAAACGCGCCTGGCTGGCATCGGCGGACTGATGCACGACCTAGGCAAGGCCGCGATGCCGCTGGAAGTGCTTAACAAACCAGGCAAGCTCACCGATGCCGAGTTCGCCATCATGAAGCGCCACCCTGTGGAGGGCGCAAAGATGCTGCGCGCAGGCGGGGCCGAGCCCGGGGTGGTGGACATTGCCCTGCACCATCACGAGAAGATCGACGGAACCGGCTACCCGGATCGCTTGGCCGGTGACGCCATTTCACTCCTGGCCCGCATGGGCGCAATCTGCGACGTCTATGATGCCGTGACGTCGGAGCGAGCCTACAAAAAGCCGTGGGACCCGTCCGCGGCGATGCGGCAGATGGCCAAGTGGGAGGGCCATTTCGACAAACGCATCTTCCACGCCTTCGTCAAGGCCGTGGGCATCTACCCCGTCGGCTCCTTGGTTCGCCTGTCCTCTCAGCGTCTGGCCGTTGTCGTTGAGCCGGGAATGGAATCACTGCTGACTCCCAAGGTTCGCGTGTTCTTCTCGCTACGCTCGAGAGAGCCGATCCCGATGCAGACCATCGACCTGGCGGCCACGAGTTGCAAGGACAGTATCACTGGCCCCGAAGACCCGACGCTCTGGAACTTCAAGAACCTCGACGACTTGTGGATGGAATAGCCCCCACAAAACGACGGCCCCGTGAGGGAGCCGTTGAACATCGTCGAGCGATGCCCGTCCAGGGAGGGATGGCCGAGCTCGATTCTCCAGAAGGTAGCTGGTGACACGAGTGTTGAGCCCACCCAACTAGGGTGACGGAAATTTCTGGGGTTCCGGCTTACATCCCCGTTCTGATCCCGAGTACTCACCCGCGCATAGCCAATTTTCATCAGAAGTACCGTTTACTCAACAGATAAATTGAAAATAGAACCTTGATTAACGATACCAGTATTTAAAACCATAATGAGGCTTAACTCAGAGCAGGGCTGGTCTTCCGTTAAAGTTCTATAAAACGAGGGTTTTATCGAACCATTGCGAAGCGGCAAGGAACGGGTGTATAAACACACAAACACCTGTTATTGGAGAAGTCATGAACACCACTCGCTGGAACGTCGCCGTCTCTACCGACACCGACCAATCGCTTCGCATGTTTCTGGCCAGCCAAGGCGGTGGCCGTAAGGGCGACCTGTCGCGCTTCATCGAAGAGGCGGTGCGGGCACACATCCTGGAACTGAGCGCTGAACAGGCCAAGGCTTTCAACGTCCATCTAAGTGAGGCAGAGCTGACCGACGCGGTTGATGAAGCGCTCGACTGGGCACGTAAACGCTGATGCGGGTTGTATTGGATACCAACATTCTATTCAGCGCGCTGATCTCACCGCATGGGGCCCCTGATGTGATCTATCGGGCCTGGCGTTCGGCTCGCTTCGAGGTAGTAACCTCACGGGCACAGCTCGATGAGATTCGGCGCGCTAGTCGATACCCCAAGCTTCAGGCCATCCTGCAGCCTGCCAAAGTCGGAGCCATGATCAACAACCTGCAACGCGCAGTAGTATTGGAGCGCTTGGTCATCGAGGTTGAAGCCGATGATCCGGATGATTCATTTCTGCTGGCCATGGCCTTGGCGGGCAATGCGGACTATCTGGTGACCGGTGATCGCCGCGCCGGCCTCTTGCAGCGCGGGCATATCGAACGCACGCGGATTGTCACCCCCGCGGTGTTCTGCGCCGAGGTACTGTGATCCATGCCGGTCGGCTTTCTGACCCAGGAGCAGCGCGACGGCTTTGGTCGCTACATCGAGGCACCCAGCCGTGATGAACTGGAGCGCTACTTCCACCTGAGCGATGAAGACCGTGAAGCCGTCCAGGTACTACGCGGCAACCATAACCGCCTGGGCTATGCCGTTCTGCTGACTACCGTTCGCTTCGTGGGTGTTTTGCCGGACAAGCCCGTTGCTGTGCCGGTGGAAGTCCTGCATGTACTTTGTCGGCAATTGGCAATCGCCGACCCTGACTGTCTTGCGCGTTACAGCGATCATCGTCGCTGGATACATACGGCCGATATTCAAGAGCGCTATGGCTATCGCCACTTTACAGACCCTGGCATCGGCTTTCGTTTGAGCCGCTGGCTGTATGCCCTCTGCTGGACAGGCACAGATCGGCCTGGTGTGCTGTTTGAACGAGCCGCCTCATGGCTGTTCACACAGAAAGTCCTATTGCCTGGGGTTTCCCAGTTAGAGCGTTTCATTGCCCAACTGCGTAGCCGCGTTGAAGAACGCCTCTGGTACACCTTAGGCCGCAGCGTGACCGAGGAACAGAGACAACACCTACAAGACTTGCTTCTGGTGGCTGAAGGCAACCGCAGTTCCCGGCTGGATCAACTACGCTCCGGCCCGGTGATGGTCAGTGGCCCTGCTCTGATTCGGGCGCTGCGTCGGCTGGATGATGTGCGTGGGTTGGGTATCGCCTTGCCGCCGGCTGCACATATCCCGCCCAGCCGTATTGCAGCCCTGGCCCGCTTTTCCAACACGGCCAAGGTCACGGCCATCAATCGACTGCCGGCGTCGCGCCGGTTGGCGACGCTGGTGGCGTTCGCGGTTTCCCTTGAAGCCAGTGCGCACGACGATGCGCTGGAAGTTCTGGAGGCGCTACTACGTGATATTTTCAACAATGCGGAGAAGGCTGACAAGAAAGCCCGGTTGCGTAGCCTAAAAGACCTGGATCGCTCGGCGGCAACACTCGCTGCTGCGTGCAAGGTCGTGCTGGATAGCTCGATCAGCGATGACAACGTCCGTTCCCAGCTGTTCAACGACCTGCCACGTGTCAGGCTGGAGAAAGCCCTGGAAGAGGTCACTGCGTTGATCCGTCCGGCCAACGATGTATTTTACCTCGCCCTGGAGGAGCGCTACCGCAGTGTGCGCCGCTTCCTTCCCGATCTTCTGAAACATATTCGCTTCGGCTTCAGTCCCGCCGGCAAGGGGGTGGCGGCTAGTCTGGACTGGTTGCAACTGAATCTACCTCGCAGGAAGCCCGAGGATGACGCGCCGCAGGAGATTGTTGCCAAGGCCTGGCAGAACCACATCACCCGCGAAGATGGCTCCCTCGACATGGGCGCCTATGTCTTCTGCACGCTCGATGCACTACGCACGGCCCTACGCCGCCGCGATGTCTTTGTTGCACCCAGTTGGCGCTATGCCGACCCGCGTATCGGTCTGCTCGATGGCGCAGAATGGCTGTCGGCGCGACCGATCATCTGCCGCTCACTGGGCTTGACCATCGACGCCAAAACCACTTTGGACGCTTTGTCTGCTGAGCTGGATTCAACGTGGCAGGCGGTTGCCGCCCGACTTCCCGACAACCCGGCCATCCAGCTAAGTGAGAGCGCAGAGGGTAAAACCGAGCTGTCCCTCGGGGCGCTGGACAAGTTGGAGGAGCCAAACTCGCTATTGCAACTGCGTGCAGCAGTGGCCGACTTGATGCCGCGTGTCGATCTGCCGGAAATCCTATTGGAAATCGCGGCCCGTACCGGCTTCGCTGAGGCCTTCACCCATGTATCCGAACGCAATACGCGGGCCGACAACCTGGTGACAAGTCTGTGCGCCGTGCTGCTGGGAGGCGCCTGTAACACCGGCCTGGAGCCATTGATCCGCAACGATAACCAAGCGCTGCGCCGTGATCGGCTGTCGTGGGTCAGCCAGAACTATCTCCGTGACGACACCCTGTCAGCAGCCAACGCCATTCTGGTGTCGGCGCAAAGCCAACTGGAGCTGGCTCAGATCTGGGGCGGCGGCGAAGTGGCCTCCGCCGATGGCATGCGTTTCGTCGTACCAGTGCGCACCGTGCATGCTGGGCCCAACCCGAAATACTTCGGTACCGGCCGGGCGTCACCTGGTACAACCTGATTTCCGACCAGTTCTCCGGCCTGAACGCCATCACAGTACCCGGCACCTTGCGCGACAGCCTGGTACTGCTTGCGGTTGTGCTGGAACAACAGACCGAATTGCAGCCCACACAAATCATGACCGATACCGGTGCCTACAGCGATGTGGTGTTCGGGTTGTTCCGTTTGCTCGGTTATCACTTCTGCCCGCGCTTGGCCGATGTCGGCGGCACCCGCTTCTGGCGCACACGCCCAGAAGCGGATTACGGCAAGCTCAACGGACTCGCCCGGCAGTCGGTCAAGCTCGACCTGATCGCGGAACACTGGGATGACCTACTACGCCTAGCTGGTTCACTCAAGCTCGGTCGAGTGCCGGCGACCGGCATCATGCGCACGCTGCAAACGGGAGATCGTCCGACCCGCCTGGCCCAAGCGCTGGCAGAGTTTGGGCGGATCGAGAAAACCCTGCACACACTGACCTACATCGATGATGAGTCCAAGCGCCGCGCCACCCTGACCCAACTGAACCGAGGCGAAGGTCGGCACAGCCTGGCCCGTGCCGTGTTCCATGGCAAACGCGGCGAGCTTCGCCAGCGCTATCGCGAAGGTCAAGAGGATCAACTCGGTGCTTTGGGCCTGGTGGTGAACATCATCGTGCTGTGGAACACCCTCTACATGACGGCAGCTGTGGAACGGCTAAAGCAGCACGGCTACCCGGTGCAGGAAGAGGATCTGGTTCGGCTGTCGCCGCTGATCTTCGAGCATATCAATATGTTGGGACGGTACTCCTTCGCGGTACCGGAAGAAGTCGCCCGAGGTGAGCTACGGCCACTGCGTAATCCAGAGGAAGACCTGTAGCTGTTTGTGATCGAAAGCGGCCATGCCCAGGCTGACGGTTATTTATTCTCAGGTAAAGAACTCAACCTCTCCACCCACAAGCTTATAGATAGCGCCTACAATTTTTATTTTCCCATCCTGCTCGAGCTTATTCAGGGTGGGGCTGTGTTGACGGATATCGGCCAGCGTCATCTTGATGTTGGTGCGGGCAACGGAATCGACAAAGTCATAGTTGTCAGCCGTACGCTCACCTGCGTATGCCGTTTCAGTAATTGCCGGTTTAATTTTGCTCAGCAATCCAGTCAGGTTTCCCAGTTCGGCGTTGGCAATGGCACCCTTCACCGCACCACAGGAGGTATGCCCCATCACCACTATTACCTTGGCCCCTGCCAGAGCACAGGCAAATTCCATGCTGCCGAGAATGTCTTCGTTTTCCACATTGCCAGCCACACGGCAGTTAAACGTTTCACCAATACCGGCATCCAGCAGGATTTCCGCCGGAGCGCGCGAATCAATACAGCTTAAAATTACCGCTGACGGATACTGCCCCTTTTGACTGGCGCGCTTTTGCGCCAAATAGTCATGCTGCTGCATTTTGCCTTCACGGAAACGCAGATTGCCAGATTTCAGGCTTTCAATGACCTCATCCGGCGTCATTTTATCTCGCTCTTCTTTGCTAAGCGCTGCGGCAAAAGACACTGAAGGCACAGTTAACCCGGCCACTCCAGTAATCGCCAATGTGGAAAGGGCAGCTCCGCGCTTGAGCAGCATGCGGCGGGATGGGTGTTGCGGGTCAGATTGGCTCATTGTTCAGCTCCTAGATTGTGGTGTTGGGCCACATTAACTCGGATGCACATTGCCGTAAGCAATACTTTCGAAAAGTACGGAAGATCAATCGAGGGAATTGCCTAGGAAGAAGGCTCTGAGCGGAGGTGGTAAGGCTTACGTTGGTTTTTGGTTCCATTGCTCCCCAAACCCCGACTTGGCGAGTTCGTCGAACTTGCGTCGGGCGTGCGCCGCACAGGCCGCCGAGACACGCTGCGGGAAGACCTTGGGGTCGAGCACCGAGTCATAGCCGCCGTAGCGGTCGCACACGAGCGTGCCGCTCCAGGGCGGATCCCGGCTCTCGGCGGGCCGGTCGGCCTGGCTGCCGGGTGGACTGGGCAGCCCGCCCAGGAAGGCCAGCGGGTACTTGCTGCCCCGCCCCGGACAGAAGTCGTAGACCACGCCGGGCCGGGGATCGAATTCCCCGCGTGCATAGGCCCAGACGTACGCTTTCCTGGTCTTGCCTGCACCCGGGTCCAGCATGTCCACCGTCGTCTCGTCGGCCTGCACGACCGCGCTGCCCAGCACGAAGCGCTTGAGCGCCTCGTACAGCGGGTGCAGCGCCGCGCCCGCCTGACCGGCCCACGCGGCCAGCGTCGAGCGCGGGGTGTGCACGCCCGAGCGGGCATTGATCGCCTCCTGCCGGTAGTACGGCACATGGTCGGCGAACCGGCTGATGAGCGTGTACGCCACCAGTCCGCTCGCCGGGATGCCCCGCTCAATGATCTGCGGCTCGGCGGGCTCCTGCACCAGGCGATCGACGCCCTGGCGCTGGCAGCACCGGCAGACCCACTTGCCCCGGATGTGCCGGTGCACGAAGAACTCCGCCGGCACGATGTCCAGTCGCTCGCTGACGTCCTCGCCCACCCGGGTCATCGGCTCGCCGCAGTCCACCGCCGGGCAGTGGGTGTCGGCCGGCTCGTGGTGATGCTCCACCCGGCGCAGGTGCTCGGGCAGCGCCTGCCGGCGCGGCGGCTGGGGCGCCTTCTCGGGAGTGACTGGCGGCGGCGACTGCCGGGCCTGCAACTCGGCGAGCTGCGCCTGCAGGTCCGCCTCGTCCTCGACCAGCGTCTCCAGGAAGAGCTGTCGCTGCTGCGCATCCATCGCCTCGGTGCGCGCGCCGAACTTCCAGCGCTTGAGCCGCGCCAGCTCGAACGTGATCTTCTCGATCTTCGCGTCCCGCCACACGATCTCGCCATCGCGCCGGGCAATCTCGCGCGCCTGCTGCTGGACATGCACCAGCATGCGCTGCGCCAGGGCCTCCAGGGCCTGTGGCGTCAGGCCCCTCAGGTCCTGGCTCTGGAGCGCGTCCATGTCATGCATGCGCCCATGCTGCCCGCACGAGGCCAGCCCCGCCATCGGCAACTTCAGCAATTGCGCCTCCGGCATCCGCTCACACCCGGGTGATCACCCGCCGCTCGTGCAGTCGCTGCCACGGCAGCCCCACGATCAGCGCATCGAATTGCTCCTGCGTCAGGGCCAGCGGGGTGCTCGACTCCAACCCCCGCGGCCACACGAAGTGCCCCGCGTTGAGTCGCCGGGCTGCGCACCACACCCCCCAGCCGTCATGGACGATCAGCTTCACGCGTGTGGCACGCGCATTCGCGAACAGGTAGCCGTGGTGGGCCTGCGCCGCCCCCAGCGTCTGCACCACACACGCCAGCAGCCGGTCCGCCCCGGCTCGCATGTCCACTGGCGCCGTGCACGCCCACAGCGCGTCGATGCGGATCACTTCGTCACCCCAGCGGCCAGTTCGCACAACCACGCCGCACACGCCTGGGCCTGCGCTGCCGGCCAGCTCACCGTCAGCCGGGCCGCGCCGCTGCGCCACTCGATGTGAATGTCTGGCGTGCTCGGGTTCGCCATGCCAGGGCCTTCGGCGCTCGGCCGCGGCCTGTCCGGTGCTGGCAAGGCCAGCGCTACGAACTGGGCATCGACCACCGGCGCCGGGTTGCCCGAGGCCATGGGTGCTGACGCCGCCGCCGGCACCTCACACCCAGATCCCAGCAGGCCTGCCCGCTTGACTCCCCGACCCGCCAGCCACTGACGCACCACGTTCGCGTTCAGCCCATGCCTGAGCGCCACTGCCGCGATCGACGCTCCAGGCTGTCGGCATTCGCCCAGCACCTTCGCCTTGAACTCGGCGTCGTGCACTCGCCGAGTCTTGTCCTTGTGTTCCATTGCTGTCCACCAATTCACATTGCTGGACACCATCGTCTCGGAGCTATCCAGCTCCTTCAAGGGGGCATGGCTGGTCGCTCACGCTGTGCCCCATGTGCGGTGGGCAGATGCGCATCATTGCCTTCATCACCCACAGCGCCGAAATCCGCCACATCCTGAACCACATCGGGGTGGAGTCTGCCCCCCCGCACATCACCCCGGCACGCGGGCCACCGCTGTGGGAGGGCTGCGACGCGCCGGTGGATGATGGTGCGCAAGGCGAGCCGGATTGGGATCTGGCAGCTCAACCCGACGAGGTAGACCAGCGCGTCAATTGGTGACCCAGTGAAGCGGCGGTATCCATCGCTGCGGGGAAGCAGCTGCGCGCGCGCCAGGCCCAAATGCATACTGCCTCCCAAGCTCTTGCCATTGAGCGGCAAGCGAGCGCTCAACCTTCCTTGGCCGAACGTGTTTCGAGGCCCAAAACTCGTGCCATACTTGGCCTCATGCGGTTGAATTTCCTATCCGTAAAGTCCTATTTCACCACAGCGCCAGCAGACTGCCCAGCAAGCGATGTCGCAGCCCGGCTGGATGCTGGCGGCTGTCTGTGTCTGAGGGAGCTCACAGCGTCATCAATCGGTGACAGCTCTACCCTGTAGCGACTTGCCAGCACGATACGGGGGTGATTCACTAACCGGCATTGCATACCGCCACAATAGCGGCGTCAGTCATAACCTGCGCGCTTCGTGGCTCCGCAAAACCCTGCTGTTTCAGCGGAGCCTTGAGCTTCCCACCTCGACCCGAGAACACCTGCCATGACCGATTCCCAGCAATGCATCACCCTGTGGGGCACGCCGCACTCCCTGTATACCGGCAAGATTCGCTCGTATCTGATCAAGAAAGGCATCAGCTTCCGCGAGCGCATGCCGGCTGAGCCGGCGTTTCAGCAGCGAGTCGTACCGGTGGTTGGTGCCGTGGTAGTACCCATTCTGGAGCTGGCCGATGGCACCATCGTGCAGGATACCAGCGACATGATCGACCATCTGGAGCAAGCCTTTCCCGCACGCCCGATGCTGCCGACCTCGCCGGTTCAGCGGGTAACCGCACTGCTGCTGGACGGCTTTGGTTCCGAGGGCCTGCTGGCCGCCGCCATGCACTATCGCTGGTCCTACCGCGCCGAGCAGGAACAATTCCTGCGCGCCGAATTCGGCCGCAGCGTGCACGCCGGCAACAACCGTGATGAGCGTCTGGCTGCAGGCGCGCAGATGATGAGCTACTTCAATTCCTTTCTGCCTTTCCTCGGTGTGACTCCGCAAAGCATCCCGGCACATGAGGCCGCCTATGAGGCGCTGCTGGATGCGCTGGACATTCACTTTCTCAGCCATCCGTACCTGCTCGGTGGTCACCCGAGCATTGCCGACTTCGGCTTTATGGCCCCGCTGTTTGCTCACCTCGGCCGCGACCCCTACCCGTCCGCGCTGATGAAAAATCGTGCACCGAATGTCTTCCGCTGGACCGAACGCATGAACCTTGCCGGTATCGGCGATGTCGAGTTTCCCGACCGTGCTGAAGCCTGGCTGCCCGACGATGCGCTTCCGGCCACCCTGGAGCCGGTTCTGGCGCTGCTGTTCAAGGACTGGGGCACTCTGCTGGCGGCGGATGCCGGGGCATTCAATGCCTGGAGCCAGGGACTGCCTGCAGGCACTCCGACGCATATAGCCCAGGAGCGCAAGATTCATCCCACCGTCGGCATGGTCGAGTATCAGTGGCGTGGCTGCAAAATCCAGCGCGCCAGTGCGCCACACGGTCTGTGGCTATTCGCCAAAGCCCAGGCAGCGGCCAACGGTCTGTCCGGTGCGGCGCAGCAGCGTGTAGCCGAACTGCTCAAGCGTACCGGCGGTGAGCCGGTCATGGCCTTGCAGCTGGCCCGGCAGATGAAGCGGGAGAACTACAACCTCGTCCTGCAATAGCCTTGCAGCCAGCCGGGCAATCACAAACCTGCGTCATGCAGGAGGATATTGCGCCAGGCGCTGGCCACAGCGGGTATCTGAGTAACCCCCGGCACTTCAAGGGTTCAGCGGAACGCCTGCATGCTATGTTCGCGCACTGGCCGGGGCCAGTTGAATGTTGCGGGCAGCGCGCGTGGAGGGTGGCCTCGGCGCGTAGCGACAGCCCGCCAAGGCCAACTTCCCTGTACCGGCTTACTGCCCATCCTGCATCCACGAATTACCGCGGTAGGTTGGGTTGAGCCACGCGAAGCCCAACAGGTATCAATGCACCGCTTTGTCGGGCTTCGCCGCAAGGCGGCTCAACCCAACCTACAATACGGACTTATTGACTCGGCATCATGCATCCATGAATTACCGGTAGATTGGGTTGAGCCACGCGAAGCCCAACAGGTATCAATGCACCGCTTACACCCCCAAGCCCTTCGTGCGCAAAGCGTTTGCCAAGGTGAGCAAGGTGTTCACCGACAAGGCATCGGGCAAGGACACCCAGCGCCCCCAGCTCGAAGCGCTGCTGAGCTTCGTCCGCGAAGGCGATACAGTGGTGGTGCACAGCATGGATCGGCTGGCCCGCAACCTCGATGACCTGCGTCGCTTGGTACAGAAGCTGACTCAGCGCGGCGTGCGCATCGAGTTCCTGAAGGAGGGCCTGGTGTTCACCGGCGAGGACTCGCCGATGGCCAACCTCATGTTGTCGGTCATGGGGGCCTTCGCCGAGTTCGAGCGCGCCCTGATCCGTGAGCGGCAGCGCGAAGGCATCGCCCTGGCCAAGCAGCGCGGCGCGTACCGGGGCCGCAAGAAGGCCCTGTCCGACGAGCAGGCTGCTACCCTGCGGCAGCGGGCGGCTGCCGGCGAGCCCAAGGCGCAGCTTGCCCGCGAGTTCAACATCAGCCGGGAAACCCTCTACCAGTACCTCCGCACGGACGACTGATACATGCCGCGTCGCTTGATCCTCTCGGCCACGGAGCGGGACACCCTGCTTGCGTTGCCGGAAAGCCAGGATGACCTGATCCGCTACTACACCTTCAACGATTCCGACCTGTCGCTGATCCGTCAGCGGCGCGGCGACGCCAACCGCCTGGGCTTCGCGGTGCAGCTCTGCCTGCTGCGCTACCCCGGCTATGCGCTGGGCACCGACAGCGAGCTGCCCGAGCCGGTCATCCTGTGGGTGGCCAAGCAGGTTCAGGCCGAGCCGGCGAGCTGGGCGAAGTACGGCGAGCGGGACGTGACTCGCCGCGAGCACGCCCAGGAACTGCGCACCTACCTGCAACTGGCTCCATTCGGCCTGTCGGACTTCCGCGTCCTGGTGCGCGAATTGACCGAGCTGGCCCAGCAAACCGACAAGAGCTTGCTGCTGGCCGGTCAGGCGCTGGAGAGCCTGCGGCAGAAGCGGCGCATCCTGCCGGCGCTGAGCGTGATCGACCGGGCCTGCTCGGAGGCCATTGCGCGGGCCAATCGGCGGGTCTACCGCGCCCTGGTCGAACCACTCACGGACTCGCATCGGGCCAAGCTGGACGAGCTGTTGAAGCTCAAGGCCGGCAGCAGCATCACCTGGTTGACCTGGCTGCGACAGGCACCGCTGAAACCCAACTCCCGGCACATGCTTGAACACATCGAGCGGCTGAAGACATTTCAGCTGGTGGACTTGCCCGAAGGCCTGGGCCGGCACATCCACCAGAACCGCCTGCTCAAGCTGGCCCGCGAGGGTGGGCAGATGACGCCCAAAGACCTCGGCAAGTTCGAGCCGCAGCGACGTTACGCGACCCTGGCCGCCGTGGTGCTGGAGAGCACCGCGACCGTGATTGATGAACTGGTCGATTTGCATGACCGTATCCTGGTCAAGCTGTTCAGCAGCGCGAAGCACAAGCATCAGCAGCAGTTCCAGAAGCAGGGCAAGGCGATCAACGACAAGGTGCGCCTGTACTCAAAAATCGGCCAGGCTCTGCTGGAAGCCAAGGAAAGCGGCAGCGATCCCTACGCGGCCATCGAGGCGGTGATTCCCTGGGATGAGTTCACCGAGAGCGTCAGCGAGGCCGAGCTGCTGGCCCGGCCGGAGGGCTTCGATCATCTGCACCTGGTCGGCGAGAACTTCGCCACCCTGCGCCGCTACACGCCGGCCCTGCTGGAGGTACTGGAACTGCGCGCCGCACCGGCCGCGCAAGGCGTGCTGGCAGCCGTGCAGACCCTGCGCGAGATGAACGCCGACAACTTGCGCAAGGTGCCGGCCGATGCGCTCACAGACTTCATCAAGCCGCGCTGGAAGCCGCTGGTGATCACCCCGGAAGGCCTCGACCGGCGCTTCTACGAAATCTGCGCCCTGTCCGAACTGAAAAATGCCCTGCGCTCCGGCGACATCTGGGTCAAAGGCTCGCGGCAGTTCCGCGACTTCGACGACTATCTGCTGCCGGCAGAGAAGTTCGCCGCGCTCAAGCACGAGCAGGCCCTGCCCCTGGCGATCAACCCGAACAGCGACCAGTACCTGGAAGAGCGTTTACAGCTGCTGGACGAGCAGTTGGCCATCGTCACCCGCCTGGCCAAGGACAACGAGTTGCCCGATGCCATCCTCACCGAGTCCGGGCTGAAGATCACCCCACTGGATTCTGCGGTGCCGGATCGGGCGCAGGCGCTGATCGACCAGACCAGCCAGTTGCTGCCGCGCATCAAGATCACCGAACTGCTGATGGACGTGGACGACTGGACGGGCTTCAGCCGCCACTTCACCCACCTGAAGGACGGTGCCGAGACCAAAGACCGGACGTTGCTGCTGTCCGCAATCCTCGGTGATGCGATCAACCTCGGGCTGACCAAGATGGCCGAGTCGAGCCCCGGCCTGACCTACGCCAAGCTGTCCTGGCTGCAAGCCTGGCACATCCGCGACGAAACCTACTCGGCGGCCCTGGCCGAGCTGGTCAACCACCAGTACCACCATGCCTTCGCCGCCCACTGGGGCGACGGCACCACCTCATCCTCCGATGGCCAGCGCTTCCGCGCAGGCGGCCGGGGCGAAAGCACCGGGCACGTCAACCCGAAGTACGGCAGCGAGCCGGGACGGCTGTTCTACACCCACATCTCCGACCAGTACGCGCCGTTCAGCACCCGCGTGGTGAATGTCGGCGTGCGCGATTCCACCTATGTGCTCGACGGCTTGCTGTACCACGAGTCCGATCTACGGATCGAGGAGCACTACACCGACACGGCCGGCTTCACCGATCACGTCTTTGCCCTGATGCACCTGCTGGGCTTCCGCTTCGCGCCACGCATCCGCGACCTCGGCGAAACCAAACTGTACGTGCCGCAGGTCGTGCAGGCCTACCCGACGCTGCGCCCGCTGATCGGCGGCACCCTGAACATCAAGCACGTCCGCGCCCATTGGGACGACATCCTGCGCCTGGCCAGCTCGATCAAGCAGGGCACGGTCACCGCCTCGCTGATGCTGCGCAAGCTCGGCAGCTATCCGCGCCAGAACGGCCTGGCCGTGGCCCTGCGCGAGCTGGGCCGGATCGAGCGCACGCTGTTCATCCTCGACTGGTTGCAGAGCGTCGAGCTGCGCCGCCGCGTGCATGCCGGATTGAACAAGGGGGAAGCGCGCAACTCCCTGGCCAGGGCGGTGTTCTTCAACCGCCTCGGTGAGATCAGGGATCGGAGCTTCGAGCAGCAGCGCTATCGGGCCAGCGGCCTCAACCTGGTGACGGCGGCTATCGTGCTGTGGAACACAGTGTATCTGGAACGCGCCACCCAGGGGCTGGTCGAGGCTGGTAAGCCGGTGGACGGCGAGCTGCTGCAATACCTGTCGCCGCTGGGTTGGGAACACATCAACCTAACCGGCGATTACGTCTGGCGGCAGAGCCGCCGGCTTGAAGACGGGAAGTTCAGGCCGCTACGGTTGCCCGGAAAACCTTAGCGTACGATTTTTTCCGTTTTCTCTATTCGCCCCTAACCCAGGGCTCTATGCTGGACTGCCAGCTCGAAACCAAGATCGTTTCCACTGTGCCCGGCATGACTACCTGCTACACAACTCGGGACATTTACTCGACCAATGGCCGCGTTGTGCTGCTGGATCGTGGCTCCAAGGTCGTCGGCCAGTACCAGGGCGGCATGACTCAGGGCCAGGCGCGAATCTTCGTCCTGTGGACGCGGGTTGAAACGCCTACCGGCGTCGTTATCAACCTCGATTCGCCAGGCGCTGGCCCACTTGGCGAAGGCGGTCTAGGTGGCTGGGTGGATACCCATTTCTGGAAGCGTTTCGGCGGGGCAATCATGTTGAGCATGATTGGCGATGTGGGCGACTTCCTGTCTAACAAGGCGTCGCAGGGCGATTCAGACCGGATCACCTTCGATAACACTTCGGATAGTAGCCAGGATATGGCCGCTACCGCGCTCGAAAACACTATTAACATCCCGCCGACCCTGTACAAGAACCAGGGCGAGCGGTTGCAAATCTTCGTCGCACGCGACCTTGATTTCAGCGGAGTATATAACCTTGAACGCAGCAACTAGCTTAGCCCTTGGGCGCGACGCCACGGTTAATCAGCTCATGCGGCCTATCGTGCCGCACCTGGAGCGTGGTGATGTGGTCGAGGTCACTATCAATCGCCCCGGCGAGCTGTGGGCAAAAACCTTTCAAGGCTGGGAACCTGTCAAGGTTCCCGAGCTGACCATGCCCTACCTCAAGAGCCTGGCGAACGCTATCGCCGTGTTCAACGGCATTTCCCTGGCCAGCATCACGTCTGTGGTGCTGCCAGGCGGGCAACGCGGCCAGATTGTCCTGCCGCCTGCCTGCATCGACGACACGCTGTCGCTTTCCATCCGAAAGCATTCGCTGGTGGTCAAGACGCTCGATGAGCTGGACGCCGAGGGTGCTTTCGAGTCCTTCGATGACGTGAGTTTCAACAAGCCAACGGCTGCCGAGGCGGCAGCCCTGGTGCTGAAGCGCGACTTCACTCGCCTGACGCCTGCCGAGGCCGAGCTGTTGGCCTTGAAGCGCGAAGGTCGCATGCGTGACTTCCTCGACCTGTGCGTCCAGTCGCACCGAAACATCATCATTGCGGGCAAGACTGGATCGGGCAAAACCACGTTCGCCAGGTCGCTGATTGAGCGCGTGCCCAACAGTGAGCGCCTAGTCACCATCGAGGACGTTCACGAACTGTTCCTGGAGAATCACCCGAACCGCGTTCACATGATTTATGGGTACGGCAAGGGCCGCGTCTCTGCGGTCGAAGCGCTGCGTTCCTGCATGCGTCAGTCGCCGGATCGAATCTTTCTGGCTGAGCTGCGCGGCGATGAAGCATGGGAGTACCTGGGCAGCCTCAACACGGCGCACCCTGGTTCGATCACCACTACGCACGCGAACAACGCTATCCAGACCTTCCAGCGTGTCGGCACCTTGATCAAACAGTCTGAGGTCGGGCGCGTGCTCGATCTGGATATGATCAACCGGACGCTCTTCAGCACGATTGACGTGGTGCTGTACTTCTCCGACCGGAAGCTCTGCGAAGTGTTCTATGACCCCGTGTTTGCCAAAGAGCAAATGCGCTGACGGAAAGGAAGCCGTTCGCCTTTGGCCTAACGGTTGCGCCACCTGCTTAGTGGTGGGCAGCTCGGGGCATCCGAGCACCATTTTTTCAGCATGACCAGGAGGCACCAATGAATAACCCAGCTCTCGACGCAAACCAGGTTCGTGCGCTGCACGTTCTTGGTCAGACCCTGGCGCAGATTCGCTCTCTCGCCCGTGCCCAAGGCTCCCCAGCCGACCGCTTGAACGCCATAGGCGCGCTTGCCGACGCTATGCACAACGTCCCTATGACGGTCGCCCATCCCGACCGCTACGACGCTTCCGAGATTGGCAGCGCCATCAGCGCCGTTGCTGCCATTCATCGCAAGCAAGGCGCAGCCGCTGCTGCCGCCTCTCTCGCTGCCAGCGGGCATCTGGAGTCGAATCTATGATTTCGTGCGCTGGCTGCGCCATTTCGGGCGCATTCGGGCCTGAAGCACAGGCGCGTTCTATCGAGGCACTGCCTACCGTGCTTTTGCTTGTCGTCGTCTGTGTTGTGGTTGTTTCTGGGGTTATGCCGAGATAAGGCAAAAATTAGGACATTCGCTCTGTAAGCCAATGATTTAAAAGGTCATTCTGGATCTTATGACTTACTGACCAACCACCGTCTGGCTAGACGTCTATGCTGATGCTTTTGCCTTGCTTGTGGGGTGTGCTCAATGGCATCGGTGGAAAGAACAGCCTATCCGGTCTTGCCCAGTCAGCTACCAGCCAAGGAGCTTCATCGAAGCTATTCCCTGTCTGATTCAGAGATCGAATGGGTCAACAACACCGCTAAGAGTCCAGCGCTCTCGATTGGGCTGGCAGTCCAGTTAAAGGTGTTTCAGCAACTGCACTATCTGGTGGAACTGGAAGACGCAACCCCTGAACAACTCTTCATCTCGGCTGTGCTTCCAACCCGCCAACAGGTGCCCAATCGTGTGAGGGTCTTTCTCGACCGGCTGGAGGCTGTTCTGAGCGATTCGAAGTGATCGCTATTGGCCGATCGAGACGGGAGCTGCTGGAGCTCCCGTATATGGATGTGAACGTGGGTGTGAACATTCTTTATCAGGATTACCGCCCTTCGAGTTTTTTCACCACTTCGTCGGTAGTCATCACACCGTTGGCGATATAGCGGAAGTTGACCAACGCGCTACCGTATCCGTCGCCATCAGGCAGCTTCGGTCCGGCCACCGCATCACGCACGACGATGACTTCAAAACCCCGTTCGAGGAACTCACGAAGGTGCGACTCAACGCACAGGTTGGAGGCCATGCCGGCCAGGACGATTTTGTCGATGCGCTGTTTGCGCAATTGCAGCATCAGGTCGTTGCTTTGCGGTCCGTACAACTTGTGTGGTGAGGCGATGATGGTCTTGCCGTCTTCGATGAAGGGCTTGAACTCCTGCATGAAATCGGCCCCCGAGTTACGGAACCCATCGAGCGTCAAGGCACCTTTGCGATCGAACAGCCCGAGCTTGTGCTGCACGGACTCTGCTGGCGCCTCAAACTCCCATTTGTGATCGTGGGGATAGTAGTAGTGGGGTGAGATGGCTACGGTTGCTCCGGCCTGCTTGAACGCTTTGAACAGTTGGTTCAGGTGCGGCACCAGTTTTTGCTCGGTGACGCTCTCACCGAAGACCGCCCAGCCGGCACCGTCTTTACTCATGAAGTCGATCTGCGGGTCGATCACCACCAAAGCGGTGCGACTGGAATCCCACTCGAAAGTGGAAGCCGGGAGCGCCGGCTTGACCGGGTCAGCATACGGGTCTTCGGCGGCGTTGCCCATGCCGGGGGCCATCAGTAACGCGGCCAGCAACGGGGCGCAGGCGAGAAATTTACCGGGACGAATGTTGAAGGTCATTTGCAAGTCCTCATGCATGTTTAGTGCATTCAAGGTACGTTGCGAGGTCCCGGCGCAATGGACATTTTTCCTTGGCTTTCGGACAAGAAGCGCGGCACCTGGCGTGCGCCAGCGGCATGACAACTGTGATGACCTTAGAGGTGGCAACCGCGTACCATGACGCCATCACTCGGACTTCGGGCGTTTCGTTCATGCAGCGTCATATCTGTTTTCTGGTTTACTCAGGCTTTGTCCTGCTTGATCTGAGCGGCCCGCTCGAAGCCTTCAGTAACGCCAATCGTGGACGTCCCTCAAGCTATCGATTCACCATTGCCTCACTGGAGGGCGGATTGATCGAAGCGTCGAGTGGGCTGCAGATTGCAACTGAAGCGATACAGGCTGTCGAGCGCTTCGATACGCTCATCATTGTCGGCGCGCCAACCGCGCCGATCGATGACAGGATGCCCTCATTGGCCGCGATCATACGGCAGATATCCGCGAACTCACGTCGCACGGCGAGTGTGTGTACGGGCGCCTTTTTGCTTGCCGAGAGCGGTTTGCTCGATGGCCGCGTGGCCACCACCCACTGGAACTATGCGCCGCAGTTGCAAGCGCGATACCCGTTGCTGCAGGTCAATGGAGACAGAATCTGGACCGAAGACGGCAATGTCTGGACGTCCGCGGGCATGTCGGCGGGTATCGATATGACCCTGGCCATGATTGAGCAAGACCTGGGCAAGGAAGTGTCGCGGTCCGTCGCGCGCATGCTGGTGGTTTATTATCAGCGGCCAGGGGGGCAGTACCAGTTTTCTTCGTTGCTGGATTTTGACCCGGGCTCGGACCGAATCCGTGCGGTGCTCACGTATGCGCGCGATCACCTGCATGAAGATTTGCCCGTTGAACGTCTGGCCGACGTTGCCAATATGAGCGTGCGCCAGTTTGGCCGCGTGTTTGCGGCGGCTATCGGCGTGACGCCCTCCAAAGCGGTCGAACGTCTACGTATTGAGTCGGCACGGCCGTTGGTTGAGGACAGCAACCAGACGTTCGAGGGGATAGCCAGGCGCTGCGGATTCGGCGATGCCGATCACATGCTTCGCAGTTTCATGCGTGTGGTCGGACGCACGCCACAAGAGCTGCGGCGCAGTAGCCGACAGGCAAAACTCGATGGTTCCAGGGTATGAGTCAGGCGCAATGCCCGGGCACCGATTAATGCGTGAAGCAGCGCGAAACGACTCTTGTACGTCGATGACAATGAGTGCAGTTTTCTGAGCGGACATTGTGGCATTCCTCAGCGGTTTAGGAGGTTACGAGGTTAGCCATGCTGCACATTGCCAGAAATGCCTGAGGCAGACGAAATCAGGACATTTCACGCCAATCAATCGTAGGCGAAATGAAACACCACCGGCGATTATGAATCTGGTTGTGTTCACCTGTTGAATCCAGAGCCGATTGCTGTCACCCATGGATGACTGCTTCTGGCCGATAGTTGCCCGCTGTCACCGGCTGCAATCGGCCAGCAGCGGACAGTGAGTGGCAGCCCCGGGTAGGGCTGCCTGACGAAGCGTCAGATCACGCGTTTGATGCTGATGTAGTCGCCCTGAGTTCGCAGGGTGACGGTCACCGGTTTGCTAGTGCGATTACGCCAGAACCAACCGTGCTTGCCATCGAATGCGGCCTCCAGAACACCTGTATCTTCTGGCGTTGAGCGTCCCTTCCCGTAGCCGTGATAGAAGTCGCGCGGCGCGTTGTAAGGATCGCCGTGGGTATCGTAGTTAACGACGCCGCCATTGGCAGTCCAGCTGTAGTTCACCTTGGCACCTTGCTTCATTTCCAGCTTCACTTCGGCGCCCTGGTTCGGGCTCAAGGTGATGCTCATTTCATGCTGCAGGGCAGCCTGCTCAGGCGCAGCCGGTTGCTCCGGAGCGGGAATGACCTCGGCAGGAGTGGCCGGGGTAGTGGCAGGGGCTGCAGGTGCTGCGGCGATATTTTCAGCTGGCAGCGGAGTTGGCGTCTGAGCTGCGGCCTCATCGGCGCGGGCCTCTTCAGCCAGCTGGATCTTCACCTCACCCATCTGTGTGAGACCCAGTGCTCGGCCCACGCCAGTGGGATCGATCGCATACTCCGAAGGCATCACCACGGTAACCAGAAGCACGCAGGCAATGATTGCCGCGATGATCGTGGAGCGCAGTAGCTGTGCTGTCGAGGGGAGTTCGTTGAGGGTCGGAAGCTTGGTATTGAACATAAAAAGAATTCCTTACTGAGAGACGATCAGGCCGGTGATCTGGTAGCCCATGAGCAAGAAGCCGGCGCTCATCATGGCAACGTTGGCGGTGTAGGCATGGCGCCAGAAGCTGGCAGTACGTCGCCAGTAGCCCATCAGAATGAGAATGCCGCCAAGGGCCAGTAGCTGGCCGATCTCGACACCTACGTTGAAGGCAATCAGGTTGGCGATCAGGCCATCAGGAGAAATCTCGAACTCCTGGATCTTGGTGGCCAGACCGAAACCATGAAGCAGGCCGAAGATCAGCGTTGCTGCGCGGGTATCGGGCTGGTACCCAAACCAGCGCTGGAAGGCGCCGAGGTTATCCAGGGCCTTGTACACGACCGAAAAGCCGATGATCGCGTCGATCACATACGAGCTGATGCTGATGTTGCTAAGCACTCCAAAGAGCAGAGTGATCGAATGGCCAACTGCGAACAGCGTGACGTACAGCCCTACGTCCTTCAGACGGTAGAGAAAGAAGATCACGCCGAACAGGAACAGCAGATGGTCGTAGCCGGTGATCATGTGTTTGGCACCCATGTAGATGAAGGGCACCAACATCACGCCGGTACTTTCCTGGATGAAGCCCTTGTCTCCTTCGGGAACTCCGTGGGCCAGCGCCTCAGGCATGACTGCCATCAGTAGAGCGAGGGTAAGCAAGGGCAGAAAGAGTGATCGACGCAGGCGTGCGATCAGCGCCGTTGCCCTGCTTAGGGGAAGCGAATTCATAACGATTTCCTAGGCTGTAGTGGTCTGGGGCCGCGAGGCGGCCGGTTTCAGAGCACGAACCTAGAGCGTGGTGGCCGTTCGATCAGGTAGATCGGCACTTCAGGGACAATTGCCCGCAACGAGCTGGGAGGGGTTTCCCGCTCGGGGCGTGACAGTAGTGTCAACGCCGACCCGAGATAGGGGATCTCATGGCTATGGTCAGCTGCATGTTTGTGGCTCGGGAATGCCGGCGCGTCCACGTCATGGGAATGACCATGGGACACAGCGCCAGAGTAATCCCCCGGTATCAGCGGTGCTTTGATGGCGGCCAGCGAATGCCCTACCCAGGCCAATAGCAAGGCCAGTATCAATGCGATAACGGGTTTCTTCGAGGCACTACGGCGAGCCATTTTCCTATGTCTTGCAGCTTGCAAAGGACCAACAGGGTCGTTTGACCGTATCCCCCCAGGGGGGATAGGATGCGAGCGTAAATCATCGAGGCATAGGACTCAAGGCATGAGCGATCACGAACACAGCCATGGCCACCGACACCAAAGCCACAGCGATGTCATGAAGCGCCTGAAACGCGCCGAGGGCCATCTGCGCAGCATCATCACCATGATCGAGGATGGCCGTGAGTGCGTGGATATCGCGCAGCAGCTGCATGCCGTGGAGAAGGCCGTATGCCAGGCCAAGCGCACTCTGATTCAAGATCACATCGATCACTGCCTGGAGCACACGATGGACGCCCTCGCTACTGGCGAGCGCACCTCCCTTGAAGACTTCAAGCAGATCACGAAGTACCTGTAGGTATCACCATGTCGAGCTTTGCCGAATTGCTGCAGCAGGGTGCGTCTCACGCCTGGCTGTACTTCCCCAGCGCCATCCTCCTAGGGGCATTGCATGGCCTGGAGCCAGGCCACTCGAAGACCATGATGGCGGCCTTCATCGTAGCCATCCGCGGCACCGTGAAGCAGGCGGTATTGCTGGGGCTGGCGGCAACCATTTCGCACACCGCGGTGGTCTGGCTGGTGGCCATGGGCGGCATGTATCTGGGCCAGAACCTGAATGCTGAAACGACTGAACCCTATTTCCAGCTCGCGTCCGCCGCGATCATCATCACCATCGCGCTCTGGATGCTGTGGCGAACCTGGCGTGGCGAACAGATGTGGCGTTTCGAAGAAGGTGATCATGCGCATGATCACCACCATGACGAGCTTCGCCGAATCGATACCGGACACGGGCGAATCGAACTCTCGATCTTCGAGGAAGGGGTTCCCCCGCGCTGGCGTCTGCGCACTCTGACTGGTCACTCTTGGCCAGCAGAAGACGTGAATCTGTCGACGACGCGTCCTGATGGGACAGCTCAGCTGTTCCGCTTTGTGCATCGCGGCGAATACCTGGAATCGGTCGCGGAAATTCCAGAGCCTCATCAGTTCACCGCGCGTCTGAGCCTTGGCCACGCGGGCCATTCGCACGACTATGACCTCGATTTCCATGAGCACGACCACGGCCACGACCATTCCGATCTGCAGGGCCTGGAGCTGTCGCTGGAGGGATACCAGGATGCCCATGAGCGAGCCCACGCCAACGACATCCGCAACCGCTTCAATAACCGCAACGTCACTACAGGCCAGATCATCCTGTTCGGCCTTACCGGAGGACTGATCCCCTGTCCTGCCGCGATTACGGTGCTGTTGCTATGCCTGCAGGTGAAGGAAGTCGCACTCGGGGCTGTTCTGGTGCTGTGCTTTAGTGTCGGCCTGGCGTTGACGCTGGTATCCGTCGGCGTAGCTGCTGCGGTGGGCGCTCGCCAGGCCTCCAACCGGTGGCCATGGCTGGGAGCGGTCGCGCGTCGCGCGCCCTACCTCTCGAGCATGCTCATTATTGGGGTCGGTATCTACGTCGGTGTTCATGGCTGGATCGGTCTGACCGCCTAAATGTGGGAGCTATCAGGCTACCTGGGCCTACTCCTCGCGGCCTTCAGTGCCGCGACTTTGATCCCTGCACAGTCCGAGGCAGTGCTCACCGGCCTGCTGATAAGTGGCAACTACTCGGTGGTCATGCTGTTGGTGGTGGCTACGGCAGGAAACGTTCTGGGTTCCGCGCTCAACTGGCTGCTCGGTCTCTACATTGAGCGCTATCGGCACAGACGCTGGTTCCCGGTCAGTGACGACAAGCTGGCCCGCGCGCAGCGGGCCTACCACCGCTACGGCCGTTGGTCACTGCTGCTGAGCTGGGTACCGATCATTGGCGACCCGCTGACCCTGATTGCCGGTGTCATGCGCGAACCCTTCTGGAGCTTCTTTTTGATCGTGCTGCTGGCCAAGGCGGCTCGATACCTGGTGCTCACCGTGGTGACCCTCGGGATCATGGGGTAATGCGCTCGACCAGCCTGGATCTCGTCAAATGGCTCGCCATGCTGACAATGGTCATAGACCACCTGCGCTATCTCTGGCCCGAAGCAACAGCATGGCTTTTCGTGGTTGGACGCTTCGCCTTTCCGCTGTTCTGCCTTGGCATCGCCGCCAATGTGTCGCGTTCCCACCCAGGAGATCTGTACAGCGAAAATAACTTTCGCTACTTGAGTTGGATTCTGGCCTTCAGCCTCATATCCGAGATGCCGTATCGGGCGCTGTCCGAGATGAGCAATACGCTGAATGTGATGCCGACACTGATGTTGGGGCTCATAGTTGCTTGGAGCGTCCATCACAGCGATCGTACAGGCTTGGTGCTGGGGCTATTCACGCTGACCGTTTCGATAGTGCTGCATGATCGGCTGATGTACGGCGCGTTTGGCGTCCTGCTGCCGGCGACCATGGTGCTGGCAGTGCAGCGCCCCTGGATTACCTGGCTCATACCTGCAGTCTTCAGCGTGTTGGCCAATAGCCGTGACGGCTGGATCGGAGCTGGTCCCTTTGGCACCTGGTGGGCCATGGCCACGACCTTTGCGGCTCCGCTGGTTGGCCTGTGGCTATTGCGGCAGAAAATCACCCAACACATATGGCCAGTGGGGCGCTGGGGTTACTACTTCTACCCCGGCCATCTAGCGGTGCTGGCGTTGCTTCGTGTGGCTCTCTGACCGAACGATCAAAATTCCCTTGCTCAATGCAGGCCTTTTGCCATAATCCGGAGCGTGACCTAGATCACATATAAGAGCCAATCGAAACGGAGTTTGAACATGAAGAAGCTTTCTGCCGCCCTGATCGCCACCGTGATTGCCCTGTCCTCCGCCGCTGCCATTGCCCATAGCGGCGGTACCGACTCGAAGGGCTGCCATACCAACCACTCCACAGGGGCGTACCACTGCCATTGATTAAGGCAGCGCTGGTCGCCTCTCGCGAGGCGGCCAGAACCAGATGGCTAGACCAAATCGCACACCGGCTGCTTGGCTTCACGCCACCCTGCAAAGCCGTCGACGAGATACCGCGCATCCAGTCCCATCGCCCAGAGAGTAGCGGCACACCCTTGGCTGATTTCATGCCCATGCGCGCAGTAAAGAATCACGGGGCGATCCCGTGGCACCTGATCCTTCCAGGAAAAAAGCAGTTCGGGGTCCTGCCATTTCGCGTTGGCGATCTGTGCCCCGTCGGCGTTGCGCACGATGGCTCGGCGCACATCGAGCAGCTCAAAGCTGCGACCTGCAGCCTGCCACTCAGCGAGCTCGCGAATCGATATGCGCTCCATAACCCCTCCCTAACGCAGCAGGTGGATAGCCAATCCCACAAGAGCACATCCCACCAACACTTGGATGACTCCACGCTTGAAGCGGAACAGCGCCACCGCGGCACCGACAGCGATCAACGCCGAGGGCCAGTCGAAGCTGCCTGCAAAGCCCTCAGGCCACAGCACGTGATAACCGAAGAACAGCGCGAGGTTGAGGATGACGCCTACCACCGCGGCAGTAATGCCGGTCAACGGAGCGGTGAACTTCAGCTCGTTGTGCGTGGACTCCACCAGCGGCCCGCCGGCGAGGATGAACAGGAACGAGGGCAGGAAGGTAAACCAGGTTACGAGGCTGGCCGCCACGGCACCGGCAAGGAATGCCTGCTCTGGCCCGAAGACCTGGTGCACATAGGCGCCAACGAACCCCACGAACGCCACCACCATGATCAGCGGCCCCGGGGTGGTCTCGCCCAATGCCAGGCCATCGATCATCTGGGGGGGTGTCAGCCAGCCGTAATGGCCTACCGCGCCCTGATAGACATACGGCAGTACTGCATAAGCGCCGCCGAAGGTGAGTAGAGCGGCCTTGGTAAAGAACCACCCCATCTGGGTCAGGGTGCCCTCCCAACCATACAGGACGGTCAGCAGCCCCATAGGCAAGGCCCACAGCACGGCGCCTACTCCAACCAGCAGAGCTAGGTGCGACCAGCGGAAGCGCGCATGCGCCGGCGGTGGCGTGTCGTCGTCGATCAACGCCGGCCCATAGGACTGTTTGGATGCCCCATGCCCACCACCGACGCTGAACTTGTCAGGTGCATACCGCCCGCCCAGATAGCCGATAAGAGCGGCCCCCAGAACGATCAAGGGGAAAGGGATATTGAGCGCAAAGATCGCCACAAAGGAGGCTGCAGCGATAGCCCAAAGCCAGTTGTTCTTCAGCGCGCGTGAACCGATACGGTGGGCAGCCTGCACAACGATGGCGGTGACGGCGGGCTTGATGCCGTAGAACAATCCCGCCACCACAGGCACTTCGCCGAAAGCGATGTAGACCCAGGACAGGGCAATCAGGATGAACAGTGAGGGCAGCACGAACAGTGCGCCGGCGATCACCCCACCCCAGGTGCGATGCATGAGCCAGCCAATATAGGTAGCCAACTGCTGAGCCTCCGGGCCTGGCAGGAGCATGCAGTAGTTCAATGCATGCAGAAAGCGGCGCTCCGAGATCCAGCGCCGCCTCTCCACCAGTTCCTGGTGCATGATCGAGATCTGCCCAGCCGGGCCACCGAAGCTGATGAAACCGAGTTTCAGCCAGAACAGAAATGCCTCGAATAGGCCAACTTTCTCTACCCTGCCCTGGTCTTGCTCAGTCGCTTGCATAGCTGTCTCACTCATCACTCTGTCCTTCCTTGCTGAATGCAGCCAGCAACCCATCGAAGATGGCGCAGGCCGCAGCCAATAACTGATCGTCGTTCTCGATGCTGGCTCGCAGTCCAGCCAGTACGCGCTCTACACCTGTCGCTTCTGTGGGTTGCGCGCCCCCCACATCCAGGTAATGAACCAGTGCCCCTAAGCGCTGCAGCCCTGGAGCCTCCAGCCCGAAGCTAGCCATAAGGGTCTCGAAGGTGACCTTGTTGCCGACATGGCTGAACCGGGCACCATCAAAATCGAACCCAAGTGCTTCCGCAGGACATGCATCAGGAGAGGGAAGCCAGAGGATGCTGGCACCTGGATCGATGAAGCGGCGGATCAGCCAGGCGCTGGCCAGGCGGTCTACCCAGGGGCGCTGGCGAGTCGCCCAGGTTCGCCCTTCGTAGTCCCGCGGATCGAGCTGCTCGATGGCTTGCTCATGGCTGGTGGGCTCATCCTTGGAAAGCGCCCGGTTGATGGCCACTTCGAGATCACGCAGCAGCGCGTCTGTCTGTTGCAAAGGTTCGCCCGGAAAGAAGTCGATCGACTGGATCTGAGCGAACGACTTGCGCAACTTGCGGGCCTGGCGAGCAGTCGCCAGTGCATTCTCAGGAGTCAGCTGGGCCAGTTGGGGCTCAACCTCCGAGCGCAACCTGGCGTAGTCGTCGCCACGATCAAAGAGAGGTATGAAGCGCTCACCCTGGGGATCAGTGACCGGCAGGAGCGACGCCGAGCCACCGCTATCCAGCACGTCACGCTCGACGGACTCCAGTACCTCACGACTAGCCGAGCCATCTGGCAGGAGATAAACCCCATCGCGTAGCACCGCAGCCCCAGCGCTTTTCAACGTGCGCCAAGCGCGCATTCGCTCGGCGGCATTTGCCGTAGGCAGTGCCATCACGAGACATAGCCAATTAATCAATGTAACGATCTCACGAAATTTGTTCGATTGCTACATTACCTAGAGGTTGCTGAATTGGGAACTGGGAAGTTAGCCCTGCTGGGCGGAGTGGTATGCGATTTTCGCCGCCTCCGATTCAGAATGTCCGCTTATGGCCGCTAGTGTGCGCTCTCTTGCTTGGATGGCATTACGTTCTGGCCCAACGTTACTGTAGCGAATCCGCAGCAGTATCAATCAAAGCCTCCTGTATCCCGCGTGAAGAAAGACGCTACGTTGCGCCCGTTCTTCCACGGCTTCGCTTGCCGCCCCGCTACGGCAGATTCGAAGCATTCATCGAAATGTCATCATTTAGAAGCAGTGCGTTAACAAGGAATTTCTACCCTTTGCATCGCGAACCGCAATTGTGCGGCCAGCAATATTGCGAAAGGTGATCAAATGACGCCCCATCCGATACAGGACGCCGTGCTGCGGGTCGACCGGTTGAGCGTCGTCTACCCAGGCGGCGTGACAGCCCTACGCGATACCTCGATTGCATTTCGGCGTGGTGAGTTCACCGTGCTGCTTGGTCTCTCGGGCGCAGGCAAGTCGACCTTGCTCCGTAGCCTCAATCGACTCGTCACGCCCACTCGCGGCAGTGTCACCAGCGAGCTCGGTGAGCTCGGCAGCGGCTCAGCCTTGCGTCAGCATCGTCGGCGTACCGCCATGATCTTTCAGCACCACCAGCTAATCGAACGTCAAAGCGCACTGGCTAATGTGCTTACCGGTCGGCTGGCCTTTCACAACACGCTCCGCTCGCTGTTTCCTCTGCCGCGTGCCGATCAGGAGATTGCGCTCAGTTGCCTCGCTCGGGTCGGTCTGGCAGACAAGGCGCTAAGCCGGGTGGACAAACTGTCCGGTGGCCAGCAGCAGCGGGTAGGCATCGCGCGTGCGCTAGCGCAACAGCCCGCGATCATTCTTGCCGATGAGCCGGTAGCCAGTCTCGACCCGGCCACTTCGGTCCGTGTTCTCGGACTGCTGCGCGACATCTGCAAGGAAGACGGCATCACCGCCATCGTTTCGCTGCATCAACTCGAATATGCCCGCCGCTTCGCCGATCGCGTCGTCGGGCTGGCCGATTCTCAGATCGTTTTCGATGCCGCGCCCTCGGAACTCACCGATGCGCAGCTTGAGCGCATCTATGCAGGCCGCTCTACGACTCAGCCAGCAACTGCTCCGGCTGAAACCCCTGTCATGCTCGCACCTTCACTGGAGATGTCCCGATGAAACGCTTATCCGCTCTCTTATTGACCTGTTTGCTGTCCGCTGTTTCAAGTCTGTCCGCCGTAGCGGCCGATGCCGATCCGGATGTGCTAAAGGTTGCGCTGCTGCCGGACGAAAACGCCTCGGAGTTGATCAAGCGAAACCAGCCGCTGAAGGATTATCTGGAAGAGCATCTGGACAAGAAGGTGCAGCTGATCGTAACCACCGACTATTCCTCGATGATTGAGGCGATGCGCTTTGGCCGTATCGACCTGGCGTATTTCGGTCCGCTGTCCTACGTCATGGCCAAAAGCAAAAGCGACATCGAGCCCTTCGCTGCCATGGTCATCGACGGCAAGCCGACCTATCGCTCAGTGATTATCGCCAATGTGGCGTCAGGCGTGAATGAGTATGCCGACCTTAAGGGCAAGAAGATGGCCTATGGTGACCGGGCATCGACGTCCAGCCATCTGATTCCCAAAACCGTGCTTCTTGAGACGGCCGAGCTGACGGGTGGGCAGGACTACGAACAACATTTTGTGGGCACGCATGACGCCGTTGCCGTCAACGTGGCGAACGGAAACGCCGATGCGGGTGGGCTGTCGGAGGTAATTTTCAATCAAGTAGCCGAACGTGGCCTAATCGATCCGAGCAAGGTGAAAGTACTTGGTTACAGCGGCGAATATCCCCAATACCCCTGGGCGATGCGCTCGAACCTGAGCCCCGAGCTGAAAACCAAGGTGCGGGATGTATTCGTCGGTATCGACGATCCCGAAGTGCTGCGCAACTTCAAAGCCGAGGCCTTCGCGCCAATCACCGACGCCGACTACGATGTGATTCGCAACATGGGATCGCTGCTCGGCCTCGACTTCGCCACGATGTGAGCACCGATATGTCTACTCATCATGACGTGCAGGCGCTGCCTGCAGAGCAACGCGAGCACATCCTTCGAGGCTTCGGCCTCGGTTGGTGGCGCCAGCTGGGGCAGGTGGCAATTGTACTCGGAGTGGTGCTGTTGGCCTGCTGGTACGTGGGGCTGCTCGATGCCACCACGCTGCTGAACGGGCTGCCCTCCATCGCGACCCTGGCAGGCGAGGCCATGCCGCCAGACTTTTCGGGCTATCGAAGCTGGATTCGCCCGTTGATCGACACGCTGGCGATGAGCATCGCCGGCACGGCCATCGCAGTGGTGTTCTCGCTGGTGGTGGCCTTCGTTGCAGCGCGCAATACGGCGCCGCACCCCCTTGTGTTCGGTGTTGCCCGGGTGCTGCTCAATGCCCTGCGGTCGGTGCCGGAGCTGATCATGGGCATCATCTTCGTTGCAGCCGTAGGGTTCGGCGCCTTGCCGGGCGTGCTTGCCCTGGGTCTGCATTCGATCGGCATGGTCGGCAAGTTCTTCGCCGAGGCCATCGAGCACGTCGACGAAGCGCCGGTGGAAGCCGCTCGGGCGGCGGGGGCTACGCCGATGCAAGTGCTGCTGCACGCGGTTTTGCCACAGGTGACTCCGCAGTTCGCCGACGTGGCGATCTACCGCTGGGAATACAACTTTCGCGCCTCCACCGTGATGGGCATGGTTGGCGCCGGCGGTATCGGCTTCGAACTCATGGGCTCGCTGCGCATCATGCAGTACCAGGAGGTTGCAGCAATCCTGCTGGTCATCCTGGCCATGGTCACGCTAGTAGACGCCTTCAGTGGCGTGCTGCGCAAACGTTTCAAATAGGACAAACCATGCTGCCGAAACTCGTTATAACTCACCGAGTACACGATGAGATCCTGCAACTGCTGGCGCCACATTGCGAGCTGATGACCAACCAGAGCGACAGCACGCTGACGCGCGAGGAAATTCTGCGCCGCTGCCGCGATGCTCAGGCGATGATGGCGTTCATGCCCGATCGGGTCGATGCAGAATTTCTCCAAGCCTGCCCCGAGCTGCGTGTGGTCGGCTGCGCGCTCAAGGGCTTCGACAATTTCGATGTGGACGCCTGTACTGCCCGCGGGGTCTGGTTGACCTTCGTGCCTGATCTGTTGACGGTCCCGACTGCCGAGCTGGCGATCGGACTGGCGGTGGGGCTGGGGCGGCATCTGCGCGCAGCAGATGCGTTCGTCCGCTCTGGCGAGTTCCAGGGCTGGCAACCACAGTTCTACGGCACGGGGCTGGATAACGCGACGGTCGGCATCCTTGGCATGGGCGCCATCGGACAGGCCATGGCTGAGCGCTTGCAGGGATGGGGCGCGACCCTGCAGTACCACGAGGCGAAGGCTCTGGATACACAAACCGAGCAACGGCTCGGCCTGCGCCAGGTGGCGTGCAGCGAACTCTTCGCCAGCTCGGACTTCATCCTGCTGGCGCTTCCCTTGAATGCCGATACTGAGCATCTGGTCAACGCCGAGCTGCTTGCCCTCGTACGGCCGGGCGCTCTGCTTGTAAACCCCTGTCGTGGTTCGGTAGTGGATGAAGCCGCCGTGCTCGCGGCGCTTGAGCGAGGCCAGCTCGGCGGGTATGCGGCGGATGTATTCGAAATGGAAGACTGGGCTCGCGCGGACCGGCCGCGGCTGATCGATCCTGCGCTGCTCGCGCATCCGAATACGCTCTTCACTCCGCACATAGGGTCGGCAGTGCGCGCGGTGCGCCTGGAGATTGAACGTTGTGCAGCGCAGAGCATCATCCAGGCGTTGGCAGGTGCGCGCCCAATCAACGCTGCGAACCGTCTGCCCCAGGCCGAGCCTGCCGCATGTTGAATCCGGTCTGGCTGAAGAGCCTGGTAGCGATCGTTCAAACAGGCAGTTTTCAGAGCGCGGCGAGGGCGTTGGGGCTGGCCCAGCCGACGGTGTCGCAGCACTTGCAGAAGCTTGAAGAGCAGGTCGGCGTAACGCTGGTGCAGCGCAGTCGTAGCGGCTGCCAGCCTACCACACGTGCGCTGGCCTTCATGCCGCATGCGACCGCCTTGCTCGACATGCACGCCCGGGCGCTAGAAGCCCTGCATGGAAATAGTGAGCGCGTCGGGGCCAGCTCCAACATCGGCACCTACCTTCTCCAGCCATTCGTGCGCAGCTATCTGACGACCGCAAATGAGAGGGGCGAGGTGGATCTGCGCATCGCCGCCAACCCGGATGTGGCCGACCAGCTACTGGCGGGCCAGCTCGACGCCGCGATCATGGAATGGTGGCTACCTCACCCCGACTTCGAACACCGCCTCTGGCGGGTCGAGCCGCTGGTACTTATCGTCAGCCCCGACCATCCGCTGGCTGAAGCAGGGTGCATAGAACGCGATCGTCTGGTGGACCTGCCGATGCTGGGAGGTGAACCGGGTAGCGGTACCGGACGGCTTCTGACCGAATACTTTGGCGAGCTGGGCGTGCCTCGCAGCGGTATGCAGCTAGGCAGCACCGAGGCAATCAAACAAGCAGTCAGGGCGGGACTCGGCGTGTCGTTGGTGATGGCTTCCGCAGTACAAGACGAAGTTCGCAGTGGCGCGCTGGTAGCTCTTCCCATCCCGGGGCTTGAAAAGCGTCTCCAACTGATCTGGCGCAAACCGCCCGGAAATCTGCACCCGCCGGGATTTGTGCGGCACTTATTGGCCGGTTAGCGACCACCGTTCAGGCTAGCCATTCTTGTCCTCCCACACGTGGAGGACTTGCTATGAACATCATCGCTACCTGCAGCCGCCAGCCCTGGAACAAAGGAAAACTGGTCGGACAGAAAACCCCACTCCGACTGAGAGATATCTGGGCCATCCGAGTAAGGCTTCAAATTGCAGAAAGAACTCGGGATCTGGCTCTCTTCGACCTGGCCATCGACAGCAAGCTTCGAGCCTGCGACTTAACCAAGCTCCGTGTGCGGGACGTTGCCCATGGTGAGCAGGTGTCATCACGAGCAATAGTGATGCAGCAGAAAACACAGCGGCCAGTGCAGTTCGAGATCACTGAGCAAACTCGGGCGGCGCTCGCGGCTTGGATACATCAAGTACAGCTCCGCGGCGAGGACTACCTGTTCCCGAGTCGACTGCATAACTCAGACCATCTATCCACTCGTCAGTACGCCCGTATCGTCAAAGGCTGGGTGAAAGCCATTGGCCTTGACCCAGCCATGTATGGCACTCACACAATGAGACGCACGAAGGCATCACTGATCTATCGCAGGACGAAGAACCTGCGGGCCGTTCAACTGCTGCTCGGCCATACGAAGCTGGAGAGCACCGTTCGATATCTGGGAATTGAGGTCGATGACGCCTTGGAAATGGCGGAACAGACCGAAGTGTGACCATGTGTAGCGACGGCCAAAGTCAGGCCGTCGCTAACCGGCCAAGAGCTGCCCGAGTGCGAACTGACTCGATCTAGTTGACTCAAGCGTTCATTGCCCCAGAGCAATCAGCGAGGCGTGGACTGAATGACGGCTGTTGCGGCTCTATGATGAAACCTGCCTGATATCCAACACGACCCAGACCTCATACCCTTTCTCCCGTGCTGCTTTCTCGGCCTCGAGTTGGGCAGCGAGAGTACTGATGGAACGGGAGCGGTGCTCGAAGCGGAATGGCGAACCACCGTTCTTGCGCACGCTCAATTCAACGAGTGTGAAGGTGGAGTGCTGTTTGGGAATTGGCTGCTTCGATTCTGATGGAGCGGGATCAAGACCGAGTGCGCGCCGCATCTCGACTTCAGTGAGTATTGTGTCAGTCAAGCGAGATCCCTAGACGATTGCGGGTGACGCCATTGTAGCGAGAAGTCGTGCTGACATGGCCTGAGTTCGATGCTGGCGAGCTAATAACCTCATCTCTGCAATATGGCTACGAATCACCAAAGTAGTCATCACGGTCGACTAGTCCGAATGGGCGTTCCTCGCAGGGCTGCTCATCGCTGAACAGATTCTGCGTGCGGCGCTCCTGCTTCAAAAACGCTAGCGCCGCGAAAAAGCAACTTTCGCATAGATTGACTCGATAGCGTTCGCCATCATGCCCTGCGCCATAGCCCCAGAGCGCCTGAAGCGTCCCGAACTGCTCGCCGTACCCCGGCACCCTCGTACTGGTAGCGCATACATCGCAAATGGTGTCTTTATGGCTCTCTGTCACCGGGCAGGCCTCATCTTCGTATTAAAAAGAGTAACCGAGGGCACTGCGCAACGGAGCGCCTTTTGCCAGTTTTCCAGCCCCGCTGCGTTAGCTCAAGCATGGCCTGGTGTGCCATGCCGGCGGTGGATATGGCAGGTCTTCAACAGATGCGGTTGGCGTTGGTTGATCATGGTTGTCCGCTGCACGTTTCTTGCGTTGCCGGCGGCGACCACTCCATTCCCTCTTCGAGGATCGGATGGCTTTCACTAACGACGATCAACGGTTTGTTCCGATTCTCCAGCGCGAACATGGCGATGGAGCCTTCGACGTCCACCGCCGGCACCTCCCCCTGTGGGTCAAGCCTGCCAACCCAGACATATTGCCGGGTCTCCAAACATGCGAGGTAATACGAAATACCCATGCTTCCTCCGAATTTGAATCAAGTCTATTACTGTGCCAATCCGGAACGGGAGGCGGTACTGCCGCAAACATCAAATGTTATCGCCAGTGCATTTTTAACCCAGGTGCCGACGCTATTCTGCCCTAACCCAGCAGTCTGAAAGCAAAATTCTACAACTCGCTTGGTGCTCGAAACTGGGTCAATGAAATTCCGGCATGTGGGTGGAAAATGCACAGGCGGCAACACGCATGCTGCAACTTCCTCTCGGTCTCCCTCCGCGACGTGTGCTTCTTGTTTTTTAACCTCATTTGAGGAAGAATAACCGGAAGTCACCGTTGTGTTAGGAGTCCTCAGATGCAGGCTTGCCAGGTATTCAGTGATCAGGATGAAATCGCCGCCCGTCTTGAACAGTTGAGTCTGGAGCGCGAGCCACTGCGTGAGGCTATCAATCAAGCTCACCTACAGCGGGTTCGCCTGACTCCTAACCATCCCAGCATTTTTCCCGGCCTTGAAATGTGGGGCTGGTTGGTAGGAGCGGTGCGCGATCAGCTGCGCCCACTAGGGTGGGTCGCGCATGAACAGTCGAACTACCCGCTTACCGTTCACTCGGCGCTCAATCTCGCGATTGCGGTCGCATCGGGGGATAGCTATGTTGGAAATCTGCTGGGGATGCCGAGCAGCCGATCCAGGAAGGGTAAAAATACAGTTGATGCTGTTGAGCGGAATTGCCAGTTCGACATGTTTGCTGACTTGCTGCCCGATCCGGAGGAGCTGCCTGAATCAGGCCCTCATGAGACCTGGATCCTGCTCCACCACACCGACACGGTGAAGAAGGAAATCCGCATCGAGCTCTCACGTCCATCGGGAATGGGTAAAGGCGGCAAGATCAATTTCTGGTCTGAACGCATCATGCTTGGCACCCTTGCTCTTGATGATGATTTCTTTGAGGTTACCTCCCCAGGCGGTCCGGATATCGACATCGAAATTCGCCGTAAAAGCTCGTGATAGATCATGTTTAATCCACAACGATTTGCGCTCGCCCGTCGCCGGCGAGGTATGAAAAAGCGTGAGCTTGCCACTCATATAGGAGTAACGGAGCGATCGGTCTCCGGCTACGAGAGCGGCACGCAGGAGCCTGAGCCTGGAACCCTGGCAAAAATCGCTAAAACGCTTCGGTTCCCCGAAGCGTTTTTCTTTGGTGATGATCCTGAGGTGCCAACGCCGGATGTTGCCAGTTTCCGGTCGCTCTCAAAGATGACTGCTGGCCTTAGGGATTCAGCTCTCGGTGCAGGCGCAATTGCGCTCCTGCTGAATGACTGGATCGAGCAACGTTTCGATTTGCCAGAGCCAGATCTTCCGGACCTGGGGTCCGAACGCGCTGCACTGACGAATTTTGAGGCGCTCGATAAGCTGGCACTATCACGCAGTGCCCAAGCGCCAGAGGCCGCTGCGGAGATGCTGAGGGCACACTGGGGTTTAGGTGAGCAGCCGGTTAAGAACATGATTGCGCTTCTTGAGTCGAAAGGCGTTCGTGTCTACTCACTTGCAATTGATGCAAAGGAGGTCGACGCGTTCTCGATGTGGAGTGGCGGCCGCCCCTTTATGTTCTTGAATACCTTTAAGTCGGCCGAGCGTTGCCGCTTTGACGCAGCTCATGAATTAGGACATTTGGTTATGCACCAGCATGCCCACCCACAAGGACCTGATTTAGAGCGTGAGGCGAATGCCTTTGCGTCGGCTTTTCTAATGCCACGTGCAAGCGTTCTAGCGATGGCTCCACGTTCGATCACTATCAAAAGCCTCATCAAATACAAGAAGCTCTGGTCCGTTTCTGTGGCAGCCTTAAATTACCGGCTTCATAGCCTGGGGCTTTCCACGGAGTGGGCTTACCGAACGCTGTGTATTCAGATTGCTCAAGAGGGCTATCGCACCGAAGAGCCGGAATCTATTGCTCATGAGCGGTCAGTGATCCTGGAGAAGATTTTCGCCGCGTTACGTGCAGATGGGGTTGGGAAAGCTGGCGTCGCGGGAGAACTGGCAATCAGTCCTGAGGAGATCAATGAATTGACGTTCGGATTGATGTTGAACGTGTTGAAGGGGCAGAGCGCTAACCCATCCGACTCTGGTGGGAAATCAGGTGCCCATCTTCGTTTGGTCAAGGGGTGAAGGGATGCCGCCGATGTCGCTTGGTCGGACTCGGCCAGCAACGGAAATCTGCCTGACAGAGCGTTAAGGAGCAAGCGTGTTGACGGTGTGTATGCGCGCTGACTGCTCCAACGCCATGCGCATCCATTTCGGCATTTTGCAGGCCATTAATGTGGTTAGGTCTTCAGGCCTGAGCACCTTCTTGATCGCGGCAATGCATTCCGGGGTCGAGCCGTCTTTACCGAGATAAAATAGTGCGCTGATAGCCGTCCCTACCTCGGTCCCGGCACGCTGCATGACCATTGGTGCCGCATGTACCAACCGGACCTCACCCTTACCTATAAAAAACGAGCGGCTGGGTCCGCTGGTGTAATAGATCGGAATGAGCGGCACCTGGGTGCTCAGTCCAAACAACCTGACCGCATGAGCGCCATGAATCTGAAGAACATGGCGGTTCTGCCTAGCGATCAAGCTCACTACTTCCCATACATTGGGGCGGACCCGTGCAACGTATCGACTGGATTTCGGGCGCATGTAAATTCCTCGATGCACCCGTTCAAGTTCGCCTTGGCTGACCAGCCGAGCTACTGCCTTGGATATGGCGCCACGCGCTCCAAGCTCCGCAAAGCGGCTGATGCAGAAGGGTTGCCCTTTGGGTAAGCGCTTGACCCGTTGCGCAATGCGGGTGGATACCGACAGAGCAAAATCAGTGCTGGACATTGCGGCTCTCATTTCTATCGAGTGAAGTCCAATGACGAGCTGAACAGCGGCTGATGAAAAGCGATCACCCGCCGTCGATATTCATCATCTGATGCATCGCTCACCAGGCACTCTTCAAGGCGCCCCAACGAGAGGATCTGGTCGGCCGACGGGTAGTGCCTGAGCAGGCTTTTCGCATAGCTGCGGATATCCTGAGGCAGCTCAGTGTTACGGGCGAGCTCTCGCAGGAACGCTTCGGTCTTGATGACGCTGCGGGTTCTTTCGTGAGGAAGGGTCAATGCGGCTATCTCCTGATTCAGTCAACCACGTCTGCCGACGCTTGAATTCTGGCCTCCATACAAGCATCAAAAGCAAGCCAGCAACTGTTGCCGGTAGTGCTTGGAAAAGCTGACCAGATGGTTTGGCTCAGCGGCAGAGCCCCCCAGGGATAAGGTGCATGTAGCACCTGCCCCAATTACCTGCGCAATGCCACTTCCATTACTGTCATCCAGGACATCGATATTGCCAGCAGCCCCAATCCAGCCAGATATTGAACCTGAAGTGGAGGCTGGCATCTCTACCTCGTTCAGCACTGCCAGGTCATCCGGTAGATCATCTGCAATTCTCTCTGCCAAGCACTGCAGTGTCGGCTCCGCTAACATGAATAGCCACGCCTGATTATCGGGCTCGCCTGTGCGCCGAAGCACTCGCCCCAGCACTTGTCGGTAATGCAGCTCAGTGCGGATGCGACTGAGGTAGCAGCACACCTGGAGTCGAGGAATGTCCGTGCCTTCGCTGATCATTCCAACTGCGATAATCCAACGGCAGGCGCTGTGTCTGAACGCATTGATAACCTGCTGCGCAGCCGGGGTTTTGTTGGTGACGATGCGGCAACCTTCACCCAGGGTTTCCAGGGCCAAAGCAATTTGCTGGGCGTGCTCGATGTCGGTGGCAACCACCAAGCCTGCCGCATCAGGCTTGATCAGGCGAAGCTCATCCAGCTTGCTGCACCCGAGACCGAGTAACTGATCAATCACCTCGTCATGACGCAACAGCTCTTCGTAGGTGACAGGGGACTCCCCCAATAGTTTGGCAATGCTGGGAAACATCCTGACAGTGCTCTCAGTGTCCAGCTCCTCGGTAAGTTTCACCTTCTGGTTGTCGAGGAGGACAATGCGAGGGGAGCGGCACACACCATCAGCAATGGCCTCTTTCAATCCGTAGCGGTAGTCGCAGATCAGGTACCCCTCGGGCGTCGAGTAGCGGGCCAGAGCAATGGCCCGGTCGTCCGAACGCCATGGGGTGCCGGATAGGGCCAGGGTGAAGGTGGCCCTGTCCTGTACCCGCTGAAGAATCTGTTGGCCCCAGGCGTTGCTCAGGAGTACATCATGGCCGGCGCAGTGGTGGATCTCGTCAAAAACCGCGAATACACGGTAGTCATCGAGGAGTCGCCAGAACGCCTCATCTCGGTATTCCATGGCTTGATAGGTGAACGCTGCACCAACTGCGCCGAGTTGGCCATCCAAGCGTCTGCCGAGCACCGCAGCAAAGGACGAGCGAAAGCCCTCGACAACCTGACAGGACGGAGCGAAGCAGAGCACCAGATCGATTCTGTCCTGCTCAAGCAGTCTGTTGGCCAGCTCTGCCGCCATGCGCGTCTTGCCGGCGCCCGGCGTTGCCTGGCAGAAGAAGTGCGGCGTGGTAGTGAAGTGCTCTAGTGCCGTGTCGATGCAGCGGCGTTGCCAGTCTCGAAGCAGTGTGGTCATCGTGCGGAGGCAAGCGTCTTGAGTGTCTTCTCGATGGCGCGAAGATGGCCCAGCAGGCGCGAGCTTCGGTCTCTAGCTTCCAGGTACTCGCCTTCGACCTTATCCCGGAGATGCGGCATATCATCGAGGAGCAGCTTGTATCGCTCCGCCTCGCCCATCGATGCCAGGAAGTCCAGCCTGATTTCCTTGAGGAGCGCTTCCAGGTGCTGATCCACATCGGCTGATGGTTGCGGTGCCGCCGCATTATTGAACGCTGACGGCTCCTGCTCTGACTCACAAGCGGTCTTATGGCTGTTCTCGAACCCGTTGTCGATCAGCTCCAGTTGCAGATGTGCCGGAATCGGCAGCAGGTGGTAGACCTGTCCCCGCGAACGGCGCTCTTCATCGAGCACAACCCAGCCCATGCGCAGCATTCTGCGGATCTGTTCATACACGTAGTGGCGCACATCGGCGATACGGAACTGTGTGCCCTTCAGGCGAGCAGCATAGGCGTCACGCAGTTCACGCGTCGTGAACCTTGCACACCCTTCCTCCTGAAGCAGCTCATACAGACGCCTGTCGAAGATAAACGAGGCCGATTTCATTGAGGCACCAGAAGAGTTAACGCAGCAGAAATGCGGATTATAATCCGTGGCCCCTGCGTCCGCAAACACACGATAGTGCCGCCTCAAGTGGAATTGAGACGGTCATGGAGAAGTTGGCGAAAGCGTTAGGGGAACGCATCCGGACGCAGAGAAAGGCCTGTGGGATTTCTCAGGATGCGTTAGCGCTGGCCTGCAGTATCGACCGTAGCTATATGGGGCGTATCGAGCGTGGTGAAGTAAACATCACCGTCGAGAAGCTGTATCGGATCGCAAGCGAGCTCGCCTGCGATCCATCCTGCCTTATGCCTCAGTTGTCAGAGCTGTAGCTCCGCATCTGATCGAGAGCGGTGTCCAAGAAGGCCTGACCAGATCCCGGCCTAATTTCGCTCTCGGATGCCCCCTGCTACTGCAGACAATACTTGGAGGTCTGCGGCTTTTTCGCATTACAGAAGCGCCTTCCTTTATCATCCCCGGCATCGTGTAGTGGTTGATTTCCCCGTTACTGGTTCAGGACACCCGGCTGTCGCTGTCAATGGCATTAGGCATACGTCAATACTGCTGAGCAGAGCGGAGTTGCTGATGCTAACGCCAAGCCGACAGAGCAGCATGTGCCGGCCGGGGGATGTAGCCATTACCCAAAATCCTAGCGGCTAAAATCGCCGCCTTCGCGCATCAGCGATCTGGACAGTGGTAAACCATGAATGCAGTAGAAATTGAGTCCGCCATATCGAACCTGGCCCTTGAGCCCTTTGACGCGGCGGAGTTCCCGTTCACCTTCCTGGCCGCGTTCGGCAACAAGGAAACCGCGCTCAAGCGCCTGCGCGCCGGCAACAACAACGCCTCGGACGTACCCGGCGGCGTACTACTGCGCAGTAACATCCATATCGCCACTTGCGAGCTTGGCGGCGTGGGCGAAACGCTCAAGGCGCTGCGTGCCAGCCCGGCCACTACAAAAGCCAAAGCCAAGTTCATACTAGCCACCGACGGACAAACGCTGGAGGCCGAAGAGCTGATCACAGGTGAAACCATCGCCTGCGACTACCCGGACTTTCCCAACCATTTCGGGTTCCTGCTGCCGCTCGCCGGCATCTCCACCATCAAGGAGATCAAGGACAACCCCATCGACGTGCGCGCCACCAGCCGCCTGAACAAGCTGTACGTCGAGCTGCTAAACGAGAACCCGGACTGGGCCAAGGCCGAACGCCGCCATGACATGAATCACTTTATGGCGCGGCTGATTTTCTGCTTCTTTGCCGAAGATACCGATATCTTCCGTGGCGATGGTCTGTTTACCAAGACAGTTGAGCAGTTTAGCGAGCGCGACGGTTCAAACACCCACCAGTTGCTGTCGGAAATCTTCCGCGCCATGAACATCAAGCTGGCCGAGCGCGCCACTGCTCAGCCACGCCTGCCCAGCTGGGCCAACACCTTCCCTTATGTGAATGGCGGTTTGTTCTCCGGTAGTACCGAAGTGCCACGCTTCACGCGCATGGCGCGCACTTACCTGCTGCACGCTGGCAAGCTCAACTGGAAAAAAATCAACCCAGACATCTTCGGCAGCATGATCCAGGCCGTAGCCGATGATGAAGAGCGCGGCGCACTGGGCATGCACTACACCAGCGTGCCCAATATCCTCAAGGTGCTGAATCCGCTGTTTCTGGATGACCTTCGGGAGCAACTGGATGCATGCGGTGACAACAAAGCCAAGCTGCTCAATCTGCGCAAGCGTATGGCACGCATCCGCGTATTTGACCCAGCCTGCGGCTCCGGCAACTTTCTAGTCATTGCCTACAAGCAGATGCGTGAGATCGAGGCGGAAATCAATCGTCGCCGGGGCGAAGCCCACAACAAATCCGAAATACCGCTGACTAACTTCCGCGGTATCGAACTCCGCGACTTTCCGGCAGAGATTGCCCGCCTGGCGCTGATCATTGCCGAGTTTCAGTGCGACGTGCTCTATCGAGGCCAGCAGGATGCGTTGGCGGAATTTCTACCGCTGGATGCGCAAAATTGGATCATCTGCGGTAATGCGCTATGGCTGGACTGGCTGAACATCTGTCCTCCTACAGGCACAGCTGTGAAATTACTCGCAGATGACTTGTTCAGTACTCCACTTAATCAGGCGGAGATCGAATTCGCGAACGAAGGTGGAGAAACATATATTTGCGGGAACCCGCCATATGTTGGGACAAAGTACCAAACAAAAGACCAAAAAGACGACATAGCGGCACTATTTAAAAGCGAAGGCATAAATTCCGGAAACCTAGACTACGTTGGCTGCTGGCTCTTAAAGGCGGCGCAGTATGCTTCTAAAGTTGAGAGATTCGCCTTCTCGTTTGTGACAACCTCCAGCTTATTCCAAGGAGAGCAGGCTGAAATAGTCCTCCATACAATCTCTCGCTATAGTCTGAAAATTTACTGGTGTCATCCAAGCTTCATGTGGTCGAACAATGCATCTAATAATGCAGGTGTAACATGCAGTATCGTTGGCTGTGCTCGTGACGGGGCTCGACCTGAGCGATACATATATGGTGATGAGTCTAGGCGCAGAGTTGAGAACATCGGCCCATATCTTGTTCCAATGCCCGACATTGTTGTCTCAAAGCGACAGACTCCATTGTCGCAGGTATCTGCAATGAGTTATGGGAGCATGTCTAACGACAACGGTGAATTCACATTCTCCGATGACAGATACAGAGCCAGCATCAGTGCCAATCCGGAAAATAAGAGTATTTTCAAAGTCGCCGTAGGAGGAGCTGAATTCATCAGGGGGATTGTGCGAAGGAATATATATATCGATGAGACAACCACATTATCAAGTGCTCAGGAAGAAGAGTTTTCGGGCGTATTTGATCGCGTGCGCAAATATCGCGCAGCAAGCAATCGAGAAGCAACTCGAAAGCTAAGCGCAGTTCCAATGTATTTTGCCGAAAGAAGGCATGCGGCGGCATGTAAGATATTTATACCTCAGGTTTTATCTGAGCGAAGGGAATATGTTACATCGGGGCTGTTAGGTAGTGATGCTCTCGTTATTGCTCCGCACATGCAAATCGTCGGCGGGCACAGTTATGAATTCGCAATTATCAGCAGTAAAATTCATCATGTGTGGATTTCTACAGTATGTGGAAAGCTGAAGACGGACATTCGTTACTCAAACTTGCTCGGCTGGAATACCTTCCCCATACCACTGCTCACCGAACAGAACAAGGCCGATCTGACCCGCTGCGCCGAGGACATCCTGCTGGCTCGCGAAGCCCATTTTCCCGCGACCATTGCCGACTTGTACGATCCAGAAGCCATGCCGGACAACCTGCGCCACGCCCACGAGCGCAACGATGAAGTGCTGGAGCGTATCTACATCGGTCGTCGCTTCAAAAACGATACCGAGCGACTGGAAAAGCTGTTTGATCTCTACACCAAGATGACAGCGGGTACATTGGGGGCCGCATCGAAAAAGCCACGAGGGAAAAAGGTATGAGCGATATCCCTGCTAGCCTGACCACCTCCCCTGAAAGCTGCGGCGATTGGTTAGCTGATCTTGAAGGCCGCATCCACAATGCTCAGGCGATGGCACTCTCATGGAGCAAGAATCACAGTGACTAACACTACCAACCCGACCAACAGCTACACAGTGCCGTCGGTATCCATTGCTACCGCGCACACAGGGGCATCCAGCAAGGCCAATCAGCTAGGCATGCGTACCATGCAGGAGCGCGCTTATGCCAAGCGCGGTGAACAGTACTTGCTGATCAAGTCGCCGCCCGCATCTGGCAAGTCCCGCGCCCTGATGTTCATCGCCTTAGACAAGCTCCATAACCAGGGACTGCAACAGGCCATCGTCGTAGTGCCGGAGCGCTCCATTGGCGGCAGCTTTGCAGATGAGCCGCTGAGCCAACACGGCTTTTACTGGGACTGGCAAGTAGCCCCACAGTGGAACCTGTGTAATGCACCAGGTATTGATGAACCGCGTGTGGCCAAGTCCAAGGTGGATGCCGTGCGTGCCTTCCTGACCAGCAGCGACAAGGTGCTGGTCTGCACCCATGCCACCTTTCGTTTTGCCGTGGAAGAGTTGGGCATTGACACCTTCGACAACCGCCTAATTGCCATCGACGAGTTCCACCACGTTTCCGCCAACCCGGACAACAAACTGGGTAGCCAACTGAGCGCGTTCATCAGCCGCGACAAGGTGCATCTGGTGGCCATGACCGGCTCGTACTTCCGTGGCGACAGCGAGGCCGTGCTGGCCCCGTCGGACGAGAATAAGTTCGAGACGGTGACATACACCTACTACGAGCAGCTCAACGGCTATCGCTGGCTCAAGTCACTGGATATTGGCTACTTCTTCTACACCGGGAGATACGTGGATGCGGTCGCTAAGGTGCTGGACCCGGCGCTGAAAACCATCGTCCACATCCCACATCCAGCTGCTCGCGAAAGCCTTAAAGACAAGGAGCGTGAGGTCAATGAGATCATGAGCTCGCTGGGCGATTGGCAGGGTGTCGACTCGGTGACCGGCTTCCACCTGATCAAAGCCAAGGACGGCCGCACGCTGAAAGTGGCCGACCTTGTGGATGACAGCGACCCAGGAAAACGCTCCAAAGTGCTAGGCGCACTGAAAGACCCGGCTCAGAAGAACAACCGCGACAACGTGGATGTAATCATCGCCTTGGGCATGGCGAAGGAAGGCTTTGACTGGATCTGGTGTGAGCATGCCCTGACCATCGGCTACCGCTCGAGCCTGACCGAAATCGTGCAGATCATTGGCCGCGCCACGCGCGATGCTGAGGGCAAGGAACGCTCGCGCTTCACCAACCTGATCGCCGAGCCAATGGCTGATCAAGCAGCTGTAGCCGAGGCGGTAAACGATATGCTCAAGGCCATTTCCGCCAGCCTGCTGATGGAACAGGTGCTCGCCCCGCGCTATGAGTTCACCCCGAAAGATACCGGGCCGAAAGAAGGCTTCACTTACGGGCCGGAGGGGTATCAAACGGGTGGCACCAATCTGGGTGTGAATGAGACCACGGGCCAGTTCCATGTCGAGATCAATGGCCTGACCACACCGCAAAGCACAGAAGCCACGCGCATCTGCAAGGAAGATTTGAACGAAGTAGTAACCAGCTTCCTGCAGGACAAAACCGTGCTGGAGCGCGGTCTATTCGATAAGGAAAATACCTTGCCTGAGGAGCTGACCCAGCTGCGCATGGGCAAGATCGTGCGCGAGCGTTATCCCGACTTGAGCGACGTCGACCAGGAAGCCATCCGCCAACACGCCATCGCGGCCATGAACATTACCCAACAGGCCAAACTGGCTTTGGCGCAGGCAGATGCAAACGGTAGCGATAACGTGCAAGGCAGCAACGCACTGCTGGATGGCGTGCGCAAGTTCGTAAACGTGCGCGAGCTGGACATTGACCTGATCGACCGCATCAACCCCTTCGATGCCGCCTATGCGGTACTGGCGAAGGCGATGGATGAAAAGTCCCTGCGCCAGGTGCAGGCCAGCATTGCGGCCAAGAAGGTGAGCATTCCCGAAGACGAAGCACGAGAACTGGCAAAACGTGCTCTGCAGTTCAAGAATGAGCGTGGCCGCCTGCCTGACATCAATTCTGCTGATGCCTGGGAAAAGCGCATGGCCGAAGGTGTAGCTGCGTTGGCACGCTACCGCGCCCAGGCCAAAGCGGCACAGGGGGAATCCGCCAATGGCTGATATGAACGATGACGACCTTCTGGATGCGTTGGGGGTAGAAGTCCCCACGCTCAAGACAGCCACTCGAACTCCTCGCGAAGAACGCATCATCGCTGGTTTCGAGGACATTCAGCGCTTCTATCAGACCCACGGCCGCGCCCCACTGCATGGCGAAGACCGCGACATCTTCGAGCGCTTGTATGCCGTACGCCTGGATCAGCTGCGCAAGCTGCCGGAGGCACAAACCCTACTGGCCGGCCTGGATAGTCACGGCCTACTGTCAGGCAGTGCGGACGCCGCAGTAAATGTGGATGACCTGGATGAGGACGCCTTGCTCGCCGAGCTGGGCATCGGCAGTGAGTCCGTCGACCAGGACGACATCACAGTGTTGCGACATGTGCGCTCCAGCGCGGCAATCAGGGCGGCAGAAGAAATTGCCGCTCGAAACCCATGTAAAGACTTCGAGAAGTTCAAGCCGCTGTTTGATGAGGTGGAAGCGGGCCTCAAGCAGAAATTGTGGATAACCAAGCCCTTTGGCAAGAACGCGAGCATCGAGGCCGGGGACTTCTTCATTTTGAGCGGACTCATTGCCTATGTCGCCGAGGTGGGCGACACTTACAAGACGCCAAATGCGGAGATGAATGGGCGCTTGCGCGTCATCTACTCCAATGAGACGGAAAGCGATCTGCTATTACGATCCTTGCAGCGGGCGCTCTACAAAGACAGTGACGGGCGTGCCGGATCTCGGCTCATCAAGGTAGATTCCGGCCCACTGTTCAGCGACATAACCGAGCCGGACGACATCGAGACTGGCACTATCTATGTGCTGCGCAGCCAGTCCAGCCACCCATTCGTAGCCAAACACCGCGAGCTGATCCACAAGATTGGCGTGACCGGTGGCAAGGTGGAAACCCGTATAGCTGGGGCGAACAAAGATGCCACCTACCTATTGGCAGATGTGGAAGTGGTCGCTACTTACAAGCTGCACAACCTGAATCGCACCAGGCTGGAGAACATCTTCCACCGCCTGTTCGGCGCAGCGCAGTTGAACTTGACCATCGAAGACCGCTTCGGCAATCCGGTCAAGCCGAGGGAATGGTTCCTAGTACCACTGCATGTGATTGATGAAGCAGTTGAGCGTATTCGGGATGGATCGATTACCGGTGTAGCGTATGACCCGAAAACGGCTCGCCTGGTCAGTTAAGGCGCAGCTAAAGCGTGATGATCAAATCCGGGCGAAAGCCAGTCTCCTCGCCCGGATACCCCCTTGGGTTGCACACCGAGCGTGTGCCCAATACGGCATAGTCGAGGAGGTGTGCGAATGATTAGCCATTTTGTATCTCTTCAGGTCTTTTCTTGACCAAGGCATAAAGATCCAGGTTGGGGATGGCATTGGCGTTCAAAAGCATCCTCTCAATCATACGCAGTTGCTCTGCATTATTTCTTTTGAGAACCGCAACCTCAGCCTTCAAGTGCTCTATTTGCTCCACAAGCTTTACTTCAGAAGCAGTTATCTTTGTGAGCAGGGAAGGCGTTGCCCCCCGAAGTTGAGCTTTTTTGTTCTTATAAGATGTGTTGATACCCACATAAGTGCAGAGGGTTTGCCTAGTCGTTTTTATGCCAAGCTCAAGTTCAACCTTAGTCACCAGAGCATCCCACGTCAGCTTACCTACCCACTTAGCCAACATTATCTCTATCTTACGCTGCTGCTGAGCTGATATTTTTGGGACTACCACATCACACCTCGCCTTCAGACAGACCGAAAGAGGATAAAAGAGAGCGCAACTCGGGATTAGCATCAGATGCTGTTCTGGCAGTCTTATCTTCAATAATACCCTTCAGGCGAGCCTCAAAATCCGGTAGGGCACACGCGACCTTTGTAATGATCTTGGTATTTAGATCGGTCAAACTGAACTCAGAATTTTTATCTGAGTAACAAATCATCGTTCCGACAGCCTTACTTTTCATCAAATCATTCAGCATGGATAGAATATGGGTATTTCGCGAGTGAATTAGATACCACTGCCTCATTGCCTGGGAGCTTGGTAAGCGTGGATCACACGCTACCGATTCTAATCTCAAAGTTTGAAACGATAAATCTTTCTCAAAAAACTCGATTGTCTTCACATCGCCTGCTATGTGACAAGTATCCGGACACATGAAGCACTGCGAGACGAAATCGTTCAAATAATTGCAAGGCGTTACATTAAGATTTTGAGTACAAAGACCGGTGGAGGTGACAGATGCCGGCAGGTTGGTGGTTTGTGTAAGTTGATCTTGGGAAACGACTCGAATATCCCGCCTGTCGATATCTGGCGGATTCAATATCGCACTCACACGACTGGCTTTCTCGTCGTGAGTCGTATGAATATAAGTATGGGTTTGCTCGGGATTCTTTCTGCCAGACCAAGCAGTGATAATTTCAACTGGAATGCTACTTAAATCAGCAAGGGTGTTAGATAAGTGCCGCAGACTATGCGGTCGAAGAATTAATTCTGACGAAAATCCGTAATCCTGAAAAATCGATGTCGTGTAGCGCCCCTGGCCGACCAGTCGAGTAAGAACCGAGGCGCCTAGCGACGCTAATGGCACCACCGCATAGTTTGTCTTTTGAAAAACCTTCCCACCACTTCCGACACTCTCGGGCGCACCATAAAGCCAACTCCCCAAGAAGCAGAACATGGCATCCTTAAGTTTGATACTTGATTCTCCGGTTGAAAATGAGAGCGGAAATTCCGGCAAAATTGATGTCCTATAGAAAGCAATCCACCACTCCTGCACTTCTTCAACCGAAACGACAGACTTATCGGAAAAAACTTTTGGCATATTGGCGTACCCGAACAAGTGGGGTAATCCTGCTAAAGCTGCACTTCTCGTTTGCGACACGGACAACTGATCTTGAGGCTGCAACGAGTAAATCGGTTTTTTTTCGAAAAAACGACCTCTTTGACTTTGATGGATGGAAGTCAGATCAGCTCCTTCCTTAAGGACCGGAACGCAATCATTAACCCCATAAAACCCTAAAGCATACCCCAATGTGAAAAGATTAGGCCGTTTGGTTAAATTTAAATTTCTCTCTAGCTCTGGTTCCATTTCGAACCCACTGAGCAACGCTTTCAAGCTTTTGCCCGGACTCTCGTAGAATCGACAGAGAATTCTTGCAGGCTCGCATGCCTTGTAGAAGAAGTTTAGGGCTTTCTTTATCGGCTCAGCGAGCACCGCAAGTACGTGATTTTTGTGGTTCCCGTAGCCTTTACTTCCAATCCAGTCGAGATAATAAACTGGCTCTCCATTACTTTCAGAGTAACAATGCAGTTTTTGTTTAGGCAGAACTGGTATTTCCGCAGAAATTCGATTGGGCGATGCCAGCGACAGTAGTGCAGAAGTCACCACTAAGGCATCATGGATTTTTATCTCTTTACCAGGGCTCAGCGAGCCATGTTCATCCACATACTCAAACACACTAGAGAAGATGTCGGCTAGCGCAAGTACTGTTTGGGTATCTGGAAGTTTCTCCAGCGTATTGTCAAACGCGGCATGTCCCGTCCTGTCTCTGTTGTCGCTGCCCTTCAGGTTGACCTTTCGCATCACCCCCTTTTCAGCGCAGAACGCGAGAAACGGCCGCAAGCGGTCAGCTGAACGCGCCCCCAAATTAAGGCCGGTGATTGTGGACTCTGATTGCTCATAGAGATCACCATCTATGAGTGACAACATCTTCCTAGCTACCGACGTCCGAGCTTGTTTTTCTTTGGCGGAAAGTGGTGTATTAGTTGTTTCTATGATCCATATTTTTATCAGGTGGTCATAGGGGTAAGGAAGGGCGTCTATGGGGTGGTTGCCGGCGTTTCCTTTGCCCTTGCGGCCATGTACACCGCACAAGAATCGGGTTCGGCGGCCAGTATTGGGATCAATATGATACCAGACCAAATCATCAAACTCCGCTTTCTTGCCGCCATGCCCTTCAAATTGCGCTAGCTTGGCTTCGCGATATTCGCTGATGAGCCGTTCCAATCGGCCAAGGTATTTGTTAAGCATCGATTGTGCGCCGCCTTGCGAGTTCTTCATCGCAAACCATTATTGTTTGCCTCACCCAAACAATCTGTCTCTCCAATTTTTCAATACTGCGAGCGTAAAGAGGACTAACTAGGGAGTTGCGGTTTGCAGCAAGCTTGCCCTCTGCATCAGCCAATACCGACCTGTGATCAGCTTCTAGCATCGGACGAAAGTTTGGGCACCCATAACACCCCAATGGTCTCCCTAAAACAGTTGAACAGGTCGCGCAGGAATGCTTGTTGAGTGCCCCACCAACAGGGTTGAACTTATTGTCGACAATGACCTCATCGCCTTCCGGAACGACAGTTAAGGTATGGCTAAAAGCCTTCTTTAGAAACTCATTTCCGATATACTTTGTGTCAATCTCTCTCCTAGATACATAATCCAAATCTATGTAATGCCTTGCAGCCGGCACGGTGACACCTGTCATCTTGGCCAATTGAACGGCGGGCAGACCATTTTGAGCACCGCGAGTTAATACGGTGTGACGAATTCTGTTGGAAGTAGCCATACATTCGACAGTTCGATCAGAGGCAACCGGAACCCATCTCATGGCCTGTGCAACTGCAGTCTCCGATATGTGGTAGGCAGTAGACTTTGGCGTAAACATGCTTTTGAACAAATCTAAAGAGTCAAATCGCACTTCAAAAAAATCAACCGCTGGAAACATAGGCATATCATTCATGAGGCTCAAGAGTTCAGATTGATCCACTTGAATCTCTGCTGAGTCCATCACTAGTCTGAGCCCTTCCAATACCACCCGTTTATAGTCTATAAGAACCCTTGAGATATATTCGGAAAGATGTATAGGATAGCGCTCGGGCCGCTCCCTTGAGAATTGTGCGCCCTTAGACTTAACTATGAACACTCTAAGCTGCAATGTTTGCCCCCCTACCGTGCCGATTTCGTCCACAGGAAGAATTCCCGCGTCGCGAAAACTCGCACCCGAGGGGATCAAATCAGACCATTTCAATAGCGCAATTTGAATTGGCCGCCTTACGATGGAGAGCAACAACTTGTTAGTGACTATATTTCTGAGCCGCGCATATAGCCTCGGCGACTGAAAAAACAAAAGATCCCGACTGGCGCCCCAGTCGAACTCTTGTATATTTTCATTGATCTGCCTGGCTAACGAGTCAAACTCAATATCGCTTAGTGCCCCAATGGAAGGATCAAGAGTATTGTCTTTACCCTTGTCCAAATGTGTCCGCGTAAACTTGTGATATTCTTCATACCGTGTATTACCTTGCCTAGAGAGCGTCCCAAAGAACTGATTGAGCCCCTTCTTATTGTTTGTCTGCAGCCCACTCCATATAGATTTAACTCTGGCTAACGACGGAATGCCATTCAACATAAATGGCTTTACATTGCAAACGATACCTGACGCCGTACTCGCAGCCTTGGTTCGCACGTAGTCCACAAATACACTCAGAATTAATTTTTTATCATCATCTGGCATGTTAGACGAATGAACCCAGTCAACGCACAACCGTTTTCCTTTTCCATTATTCGGCAGTAATATCCATACATCGTCTGAGGTATTTACCATCAGGCCAGATTTGGCCGTAATCCATGAGCCTTCATTAGTCAGAGACTTAAAAACTTCCCGCCTCTTCTCGCGAGTCATTTTTGCTGATCCACTCTTTTTTGATGCGCCATTGATATCTCTCTCGTCTTCAGCGCAATTCTCTTTTCATTATATCGTCTGTTCTGAGTCGTATTTTGCGACCAGCCCATGGCATATTTTCTAGCATCCTCAAGCAAAGCCGGATTGACCCCAAGCGACTCCCCTTTCTTATCAAAAATTTCATTCCATTTGTGGCGCAACAAATGAGGATGGACATGAAAGCCCAGCGATCTAGAGAGCTTTTGAAATATTGCATTTATTGCCTTTAAAGAAAGAGGCTGACCCGCAGTGCCTTTAGAGTCATTTTCGCTGACAAACACGAAGTCATGGAATTGCGCACGAGGAAAGACAATACGAACGTTGTCAATATAGAACTTAACCTTCTCCAAAAAACCTGGATCAACCGAGGCGAAGTGTGCTTTTGTCTTTTGATTGGGTTTTTCAGAGCGCGGATCTGTTGGATCATTTGCAGATCGATAAATAGCTAGCTGATCGTTAGTGCCATGAAATAGACAGTCAGAAATCTTCAATTTTGCCAGCGCACCTCTTCTGATGCCGCTTAGGACTAGCAAATTGACGATCAAGTAATTCCTCACCCTAGATGCTTTAAAGGGATTATTAGGAGATGACGGCATCACCATCTCTAAAAACTTTACGAAAACGTCATCCGGGATCACCGATTCCTCAGGATCGCCGACATGTTGCTCTCCATTCTTGCCAAGGGCATCTTCATCTAACCTAATTTTTGAAATAAGCCCATTAAATTTATTTTTTGTTTTTTCGTCAGCATCTTGCACTTCGTGAAACTCATCGAACAGCCATAAAAGAAATTGTCGAAGTCGTCTGATGCGACCTTGCAAGGTTTCGCTAGCGACCTTTGTCATCCCTTTCTGATTGGCAACAATGATGTTCCTTAAATGTTTATCATTTATATCTAGAAATCTTATATTTATACCTTCATCACCAGAACCCTTACTTAAGCAGCATCTGTCATAGAACTGCATGTACTCCATCTGGGATATAAAAATGCCCGATGCAACTCGTTCGGGTAGGTCAATATTTTTTTCCGAAAAGTACTGCAGCACGAACAGCAGTTCATTTGCGTACCTAAATCTCGTATTGGCCGATTTAGCAGATAAAGCGCCATTGAGATAGCAGGAAACATACGGATCAATAGGGCAATCCGCTTCGTCCACTATCGACACGAAGGGCAACGAATTGAATTGGTATCGTTTGACTTTCATGATTGACAAAAAAGCTAGTCCAATAACCGATTTAGTTACAAACTAGCCCACAAATGAGTTCTGTCAAACGAGAGGAAAGAAAAAGCGACGGAAGGCGGGGCTTACAGGCAATGTCTACAGGTTTATAGGCTTTACAAATATTTTTTTGGTTATAACTTGCCGCCGGACAGGCAGACCATCACCTTGTCGCCATCCTCGATCATGTTGAAGTCGGTGATGGCTTCGCCGGCCAGGCGGCGAATGCGCTTCTGCAGTTTGTTCTGGTTGACCGAAAGGGTGCCCATGGTGCGTCGGAATCCGGGGGTAGGAACGAAAGCGCGACATTTTACGCACAATGGCCCGCTCGCCCTACCCCACCGACGGCGAAATGCTAGGCTCGGCCGATGAACGACGACCTCGACCCCGCCCTGGACCTGGCCGACCAGGTGCTCGAACTGCTACTCGCCGCGCCCGACGGGTTGGCCGAGTACCAGCTGATCCAGCAGCTCAAGCAGCGCCACAGCGGCCATATCCCCAACCTGCCGCTGACCGACAAGCTGGTGCTGTTTCGCACCCATTTCCTCCTGTTCAACGCCCTGTACCGCCTGCGCGAGCGGCTCTGGCAGGAGGGCCGCCACCTGCTGCAGATCGCCCCGCTGTGCATCCGCCTGCTGCCCTACCAGGCCGGCAGCGCGGCGCTCAGCGAGCGCGACGGGCTGCGCGACTACTACCTGGACATGAGCAACCTGCGCGATACCGACGAGCGCGATGTCGAGCGTCTGCTGGCCAGTTTCTGGACCCGCATGCAGGGCGGCGAGGAGAAACAGGCGGCGCTGGCGCTGTTCGAACTGGACGGCCCCGGCGCGGTCCTCGACCTGGCCAGCATCAAGCGGCGCTACCGCCAGCTGGTCAGCCAGCACCACCCGGATCGCGGCGGCAGCACCGAGCGGCTGCAGTCGATCAACAAGGCCATGGAAATTCTAGAGCGCTATTACAACTGACCGGCAGAGAGCAATTCGCTCTAAAGCCAGGCACCACGCGCCCTCCAGCCCCTGCCTATACTGCGACATACGGTCGCATAGGTTCGGCCTGGCACCCGGTGGCGCTGTACACGCGCGCCGGGCGTCCGCTGGGGGGCGATCGTCATAAAAAGAGGAGGTGTCTGGCATGATCCACCACGTTTGGGGGCTCTTCACCCATCCCGACCAAGAATGGCAAGAAATCCGTGGCGAGGAAGAAACCATCAGCCACATGTACCTGACCCATGTCCTGCTGCTCGCCGCCATCCCGGCGGTCTCGGCTTACATCGGCACCACCCAGGTGGGCTGGTCGATCGGCGACCGAGCGCCGGTGATGCTCACCGAGGGCAGCGCCCTGAGCATGACCATCATGTCCTACCTGGCGATGCTCGCCGGCGTCGCGGTGATGGGCGCCTTCATCCACTGGATGGCGCGCACCTACGACGCCAACCCGACCATGACCCAGTGCGTGGTGTTCGCGGCCTACACCGCCACCCCGCTGTTCATCGGCGGCCTGGCGGCGCTCTACCCGCACCTGTGGCTGGCGATGGTGGTCGGCACGGTGGCCATCTGTTACACGGTGTACCTGCTCTATGTCGGCATACCGACCTTCATGAACATCCCCGAGGACGAGGGGTTCATGTTCTCCAGCTCGGTGCTGGCGGTAGGCCTGGTGGTGCTGGTGGCGATGATCGCCACCTCGGTGATCCTCTGGGGCCTGGGCGTCGGCCCGGTCTACACCAGCTGAGGGCAATGGCGACTCGGCGAAACCACCTGCGGGTGGTTTCGTCGTTTATGGGCTGCCGCCAGGGCCATGATTGGGCATAATCGGCGCATGCCCGAACAGCTCCATGCCCGCGTCGAGGCCTGCTACCAGCTGGCCGAAACCTTCTTCAAGCAACGCTTCGCTCGCCCCGAGATCAGCTTCAAGCTGCGTGGGCAGAAGGCCGGCGTCGCCCATCTGACGGAAAACAAGCTGCGCTTCAACCTGCAGCTGTATCGCGACAACCGCGAGGACTTCCTGCAGCAGACCGTGGCCCACGAGGTGGCGCACCTGATCGCCCACCAGCTGTTCGGCCCGCGCATCCAGCCCCACGGCGAGGAATGGCAACTGATCATGCGCGGGGTCTACGAACTGCCGCCGCACCGCTGCCACAGCTACGACGTGCAGCGGCGCAAGGTCAGCCGCTTTATCTACCGCTGCAGCTGCCCCGACGGCGAATTCCCCTTCTCCTCCCAGCGCCATGCCCTGGTGGCCAAGGGCCGGCGCTACTACTGCCGACGCTGCAAGGTGACCCTGCAGTTCACCGGCCAGCAGCGGGTGGAATAGCCTGCGGCCAGGCCCCGGCACCGCCCGCAGGCATGCCCTACGTCAGGAACGTCCTGAAAAAGCCATTTATCGCCACCCCCGCGAAGGCGGGAGCCCGGGGACGACGCAGCTTCTGGACTATTGCGCCGTTCAGCGATAAAGCTGCTGTCCTGCCTGCGCGGGAACGACGGCTATTTCAGAGTTGCCTTAGTAAATCCCGATACCGTGCCAGATCGGCGGCGGAAAAACAGCAGAACAGCACGCGCTCTATCCTCGGCAGGTGGGCAACTTCCTCGCGTACCGTCGCCACCGCGATGCCGGCCGCCTGCTCGGCGGGATAACCGTAGATGCCGGTGCTGATCGAGGGAAAGGCGATGCTGCGCAGCTCATGCTCGGCGGCCAGGCGCAGCGCATTGCGATAGCAGCTGGCCAACAGCTGCGCCTCGCCGCGCTCGCCGCCGTGCCAGACCGGCCCCACCGTATGGATCACGCAGCGCGCCGGCAACGCGAAGCCGGGCGTCAGCCGCGCCTCGCCGGTGGGACAACCGCCCAGCGGCCGACAGGCCTCCAGCAGCCGCGGCCCGGCGGCGCGGTGAATGGCACCGTCCACCCCGCCGCCGCCGAGCAGCGAGCTGTTGGCGGCGTTGACGATGGCGTCGACCTCCAGGCCGGTGATATCGGCCTGCAGGGCTTCGAGCATGGCGATCATGGCCGGGCCCTCCCGCTTCAGCATAGCCCCGTCAATCAGCCCAGCGCCTTGACCGCCCGCAGCGCGGCGATCTGCTCGGCGCTGTAGCCCAGTTCGGTCAGGACTTCCTCGGTATGCGCGCCGACCGCCGCGCCGATATGCCGCGGCGCCGGCAAACCGCCCGAGAACTTCAGCGGGCAGGCCAGTTGCCGCTGCGCCGGCAGCCCATCGCGCGGCACCTCGGTGACCAGCCCGCGCGCCTGGATCTGCGGATGTTCCACCGCCTCGGACAGCGGCAGCATGGGCTCGACGCAGGCGTCCAGGGCGGCGAAGCGCTGGCACCACTCGGCGAAGTCGCGACGCTCGAACTCGATCTCGATCTCGCGCTTGAGCGCGCGCTGATCCTCGGGCTTCGGCGACAGCCCGCGTGCCGCCAGCTCCGGCCGGCCGATGGCCTGGCAGAACTGCTGCATGAACTGCGGCTCCAGGCTGCCCACCGAGAACCAGCGGCCGTCGCGGGTGCGGTAGTAGTCGTAGAAGCTGCCGCCGTTGAGCGCCTGGTTCTCCATGTCCGGCTCCACCCCGGCGCCGAGGTAGCCGGCGCCGGCCATGGCGTGCAGGCTGAAGGCGCAGTCGGTCATGCTCACGTCCACCTGCTGGCCCAGGCCCGTGACCTGGCGCTGCACCACCGCGGCGAGCAGGCCGATCACCCCGTGCAGCGAGCCACCGGCGATATCCGCCAGTTGCACCCCCAGCGGCAGCGGGCCGCTGTCGCGGCGGCCGGTGTAGCTGGCGAGGCCGGCCAGCGCCAGGTAGTTGATGTCGTGCCCGGCGCGGTCCTTGTACGGCCCGCTCTGGCCGTAGCCGGTGATCGACACGTAGATCAGCCGCGGGTTGATCGCCTTCAGCGCCGCGTAGCCGACGCCCAGCTTGTCCATCACCCCGGGGCGGAACTGCTCCAGCACGATGTCGTACTCGCCCACCAGCTTCTTCACCACCTCCAGCGCCTCGGGGCGCTTGAGGTCGAGGGCGATGGCGCGCTTGTTGCGGTTCAGGTAGGCGTGGCTGGTGGAGGTGCCGCCGTCGTGCGGCGGCAGCACGCGCACCAGGTCCATGCGCGTGGGCGACTCCACCCGCAGCACCTCGGCGCCCAGGTCGGCCAGCAGCAGCGAGGCGAAGGGCCCCGGCAAAAGGGTGGAGAAGTCGAGGATTTTCAGCGAAGACAGTGGGCCGGACATGGCGACTCCCGATCAGATGATGTGGTGTCGGGCGAGAGGCCCTAGCCCCTCTCCCCAGCCCTCTCCCCAGAGGGGCGAGGGGTAGAACGGTGCAACCCCGGCCGGCGCGGCCGGCTTGGCCCGGAGGCCATCCGGGGTTGCGCTAACGGATTGCCTGCGGGCCAGGGATCAAGGCTCCCAGACGATGGCCTCGCTCGCCGACAGGCCGGCCAGCGCCCCGGCGTAGCGCGCCTCCAGCACGTTGCGGCGGATCTTCATGGTCGGCGTCATGCAGCCGTTGTCCACCGTCCAGGCCTCGCGCACCAGGATGAAATGGCTGATGCGCTCGTGCGGCGCCAGGCGCTCGTTGAGTGCCTGCAGATGCGCCTGCAGCGCCTGGCCGACCACCTCCTGCGGCTGCTGGCGGGCCGCCGGCGACAGCTCGATCAGCGCCAGCGGCTGGTCCAGGTTGCTGCCCATCAGGCACACCTGCTCGACCCAGTGGCTCTTGGCGATCTCGCCTTCGATGGGCGCCGGCGCCACGTACTTGCCCTTGCTGGTCTTGAAGATGTCCTTGACCCGCCCGGTGATGCGCAGGTAGCCCGCCTCGTCCAGCTGGCCGCGGTCGCCGGTGTGCAGCCAGCCGCCCTCGAGCGTCTCGGCGGTCTTCTCCGGCTCGCGGTAATAGCCCTGCATCAGGGTCTCGCTGCGCAACAGGATCTCGCCGCTGGCGTCGATGCGCAATTGCAGGTGCGGCATGGGCCGGCCCACCGTGCCGAAGCGCACCTGCCCCGGCCGGTTGAAGCAGCCGTAGGCGAAATGCTCGGTCATGCCGTAGCCCTCGCAAATGGTCATGCCCAGGCGCCGGTACCAGTCCAGCAGCCCGGTGGAAATCGCCGCCGCGCCGGACACCAGGATGCGCGCACGATCCAGCCCCAGCCCCGCGCGCACCTTGCGCGCCACCAGGCGGCCGAGCAACGGGATGCGCAGCAGCCGTTCGAGCTTGTGCGCCGGCAGCTGCTCCAGCACGCCCTGCTGAAAGCGCGTCCACAGCCTGGGCACCGAGAAGAACACGGTCGGCCGCACCCGCCGCAGGTCGCTGGCGAAGGTCTCCAGCGACTCGACGAAGGCCACCGGCGCGCCGCAATAGAGGCTGTTGAACTCCACCAGAAAGCGCTCGGCGGCGTGCGACAGCGGCAGGTAGGAGAAGAACTGGTCCTGCGGCGTCATGCCCATCTCCGCCGTGGCGTGCGCCGCGGAAAAGGCCATGGCATGGGCCGAGAGCATCACCCCCTTGGGCTGCCCGGTGGTGCCCGAGGTATAGAGGATCGACAGCAGCTCGTCGCCGCGCTGCTGGCGGCTACCCGCCAGGGGCTCGTGGGCGGCCAGCAGCTCGTGCCAGCGGTGCTCGGCCGGCATGCTCGGATAGGGCATGGCGATGCGCGTGATATGCGGGCCGATGCCGGCGGCCAGCTTGTCCGGCTCGTCCAGCTTGCCCACCAGGATCAGCTTGCAGCCGGCGTGCTGCAGCACGTAGGCGATCTGCTCGGGCGCCTGCAGCGGGTACAGCGGTACGCTGACCAGCCCGGCGTGCTGGATCGCCAGGTCGCTGATAAACAATTCGGCGCAGTTCTTCGCCAGCAGCGCCACCCGCTCGCCGGGCAAGCAGCCCAGCGCCAGCAGCGCGCTGGCCAGGCGCCGCGCCTGCTCGTCGACCTGGCGCCAGGTGAAATCGTGCCAGACGCCGGCCACCGGCTGGCGCAGCCAGACCGCGTCGGGTTGCCGATCCAGCCAGTGGTTGAAGCGTTGCAGCGGCAGTTGCAGTGGTTCGGTCATCGCGGCGCACCTGTTGTCGGTTGTTGTGCGGGGCCAGCGGCAGATCCCGGCGCGGCGCCGGGGGCGTCTCGCTCAGTCGGACATTACAAGGCGAACACCCGGCGGGCGTTGCCGTACAGAAATTGCGCCTCCACCTCGGCGGCCAGGCCGAGTTCCTTGACCTGGGCCATGCAGCGGCTCAGGGACAGCTGGGGGAAATTGCTGCCGAACAGCACCTTGTGCGCGCCGTAGCTCTGCATGTACTGCAGCAGCTGCGCCGGGTAGTAACGGGGCAGATAGGCCGAGGTGTCGATGAAGACGTTGTCGTGCTTCCAGGCCACGCCGATCATCTCGTCCGTCCAGGGATGGCCGATATGCCCGGCGACGATGCGCAGCTCCGGAAAGTCCAACGCCACCTCGTCCAGATAGGGCACCGGGCGCCCGGTTTCCGACGGCATCAGCGGGCCGGTATGGCCAACCTGGGTGCAGAAGGGAATGTCCAGCTCGATGCACTTCAGGTACAGCGGGTAGTAGCGCCGGTCGTTCGGCGGCAATTTCCACAGCCAGGGCACGATGCGCAGCGCCTTGCAGCCCAGCTCGTGCACGGCCCGCTCCAGCTCGCGCACGGCGGCCATCGGCTTGCTCAGGTCGACCGTGGCCACGCCGACGAAGCGCTCGGGAAAGGCCCGGGTGAACTCGGCGATCTCGTCGTTGCTGAACACCCAGCCCTCGGGGCGGCACCAGGCGGCCAGCATCAGCTTGTCGACACCGGCCTCGTCCATCAGCGCGATGGTCTCCTCGGGGCCGAGTCGCACATCCAGCAGATGCGCACTGCCGGACTTCTCGAACAGCCGCGCCACTTCCGGCATGCGTTCGCGCAGCCGGCCACCGGCGGGCTGGGCCCATGCGTCAATCGCAAGATTCATCTCCACTCTCCGTCGAACGGCCGCTACAGCTTCATCCCGCGGCTGATGATCTCCTTCATGATCTCCGAGGTGCCGGCGAAGATGCGCTGGATGCGCGCGTTCGCGTACATCTTGCAGATCGGGTACTCCCACATGTAGCCCCAGCCGCCGTGCAGCTGCACGCCCTCGTCGACCACCTTGCACAGCAGCTCGGTGGTGAACAGTTTGGCCTCTGCGGCGACTTCTGCACTGAGCTTCTTCTGGTTGTGATCCATCACGCAGCGGTCGGTGAACACCTGGGCCACGTCGATCTGGGTGCGCATCTCGGCCAGCTTGAAGCGGGTGTTCTGGAAATGCGCCACCGGGCGGCCGAAGGCCTGGCGCTCCTTGACGTAGTCGATGGTGGTCTGCAAGGCCGCCTCGGCGCCGGCCACCGCGCCGCAGGCGTTGGTCAGGCGCTCCTGGGCGAGCATGTTCATCAGGTAGAAGAAACCGCCCTTGGCATCGCCCAAGAGGTTCTCCTTGGGCACCTTGACGTCGTTGAAGAACAGCTCGGCGGTGTCCTGGCTGTGCATGCCGAGTTTCTTCAGCTTCTTGCCGCGCTCGAAACCTTGCATGCCGCGCTCCACCAGAAACAGGCCCATGGCATGCTTGTTGGCCGGGTCGGTCTTGGCCGCGACTATCACCAGGTCGGCCAGGTAGCCGTTGGAGATGAACACCTTGGAGCCGTTGAGCAGCCAATGGTCGCCCTTGTCCAGCGCGGTGGTGCGCATGCCGGCCAGGTCGGAACCGGCGGCCGGTTCGGTCATGGCCACGGCGAGGATGGTCTCGCCGCGGACGATGCCCGGCAGCCAGCGCGCCTTCTGCTGCGCGCTGCCGTACTCGGCGATATAGGGGCCGCACAGCGCCGAGTGCAGTGGGATCATGAAGCCCGGTTCGTTGATCCGCGCCAGCTCCTCGCACATGATCTGCTCGTAGCGGAAATCCTTGAGCCCGGCGCCGCCGTACTCCTCGTCCGCCCAGGGCAGCAGAAAGCCCATCTCGCCGGCCTTGGCCCACACACTGCGGTCGACCACCCCAGCGGCCTCCCACTCCTCCTGATGCGGCACCACCTCCTTATCGAGAAAGGCCGCGAAGGCGTCGCGGAACAGATTGTGCTCGGTGTCGAAATGGTTGCGCTGCATGGGGCGGTTCCTCCGCTGATTGTGCTGCCAGCGAGGTTAGGCGCCGCCCCCGTCCCCCTCAATGACCCATGCGCTCAGCCTCGATTGACCCAATCGCTCGGCTGGCTTGCCCTGCACCACAGCCGCTGCCTACCATCGTCACCCCGATCACGGAAGCCCGACATGCGCGAACGCACCATCGCCAGCCATTTCGTCCGCGCCGCCCTGCGCGGCGCGCAGCGTCGGGGCCTGGCCTGCGAGCCGCTGCTGCGCCAGGCCGGCATCCAGCCGGCGGTGCTCATCGAGCCGCGTGCGCGCATCGCCCCCGAGCAGTTCGCCCGGCTGATGCAGCTGCTGTGGGAAGCGCTGGACGACGAGTACCTGGGCTTCGGCCGCCAACCGAGCAAACGCGGCACCTTCGCCATGATGGGCCACGCCATCATCCACTGCCGCACGCTGGAAAAAGCGCTGAGCCGCGGCGCGCTGTTCTACGGCCTGTTCCCCGATGCGCCGAGCATCCGCCTGCAGCGCGAAGGCGACTGGGCGCGGCTGAGCGTGGACGACAGCAGCCTGTGGGACCCCGACCACTTCCTGGTGGAAAGCCTGCTGGTGATCTGGCACCGCCTCGGCAGCTGGCTGATCGGCCAGCGCATCCGCCTGGAGGAAGCCACCTTCGCCTACCCCGAGCCGGAGCACGCCGCCGAGTACGAACTGCTGTTTCCCTGCACCCGGCGCTTCTGCGCAGGCGCCACCAGCCTGCTGTTCCACGCCCGCTACCTGGCCATGCCGCTGCTGCAGGACGAACGCACGCTCAAGCAGTTCCTCGAACACTCCCCCGCCGACCTGCTGGCCCGCCCCGACGGCGGCGACAGCCTGACCAGCCAGATCCGCCGCCTGCTCGGCCGCGACTGCCAGCAGTGGCCGGACCTGGAACGGGTCGCCCAGCAGCTGCATATCAGCCCGCAGACCCTGCGCCGCCACCTGCGCGAGGAAGGCACCAGCTTCCAGGAACTCAAGGACCACCTGCGCCGCGACCTCGCCATCTACCACCTCGGCCGCGACGAGCTGGCCATCCAGGACATCGCCGAACAGCTCGGCTTCTCCGAACCCTCGGCCTTCCACCGCGCGTTCAAGAAATGGACCGGGCTGACGCCGGGGGCCTATCGCGCGCAGGAGGGGTAAGGCGCGCTGGCGGCGTTGCAACCGCCGCATTCGCAGCCGGCACAAGCTCCCTGGCGCTGTGCATGGACAGAATCGGCAGTCTGCACTAGCTTCTGGCTCAAGCCTGCTGGCATTACGCCAGAAGCGACCAGCTTGCCGTTATCCCTGTCACGTTGCTCCCTGAGTGCTGTCGCGTTTGCCGCAAGCATCTTCAGGCCAGACAAGGACTTACAGGACGACAAGGAAGGTTATGCGACAGGTGTCGTGGGGAAACGCGACAGCTATGTCGCCTAATTAATAGTTACCCAACGATAGGGAAATCGGCGTTCAAGGACACGTAAATGACATGGAATCAAGGTGACCAAAAAGCAAAAAATATGCTAATTAGCGAAACCAAACAGCGCTATCGCTTAACTGCTGTTAAGGCGAACAGCGCTGTTTGGTTTCGCTGGAAGTCGCTGTTTTTTGATTTTTCCTCCCTTGAGTTTTACCTGCATTTACCGACCCGCTTCGCGGGCGAGTGCAAATCGTCGGATAACTACTCACTAGAGCGAACACTTCGTGTGGCTCACCTCGAACGTTATACATACACAAGGTAAATCATGAGCGCCCCACAAGAGCAATTTAAAATCAATCTGAACCAAAATCTCTGGGGGCTCATCGTTGGTTTGGGCGCTCTTGGCTCAGCAGAGCACTTCAATTTAAGCGTCACATTCTGGCCCGCACTAATAATTACCTGCGCAATGCTCTTATCTGTAATTTGCACTACAACGGCATATACCGTCAACTATTGCAAAAATAAAACCAACTAACAAAACAGAGAAGGCGCCATGTCAACCTACAAAAATAAGGGATTCAAACGATTAGCAATCGTAATTTCCGGCATAGCCTTTATCTGCACCTACATTGCACTCTGCCTAAATGAATTTCGCGTAGACACCAACGAACTACTCATCGGCTTCCCTATAGCATCAGCCCTCAGCGCCATAGGCACATTTATCTCAATAAGAATAATATATTGGGTAATCGATGGATTTAAGAGCGGCGCAGAGTGATGTATAACAATACGCTCAACACCGTTCGCTTCGCTCACTGGACTCGCAAAAGCTGCGCTTTTACTCGCCTGTTAGCTTAACCGTTAGGCCCTATGTTAACCATGCAAGGAGATAGAAATGGATAGTTCTGAAAAGGTCTTTCAGATTGGAATCCCTGGAGATGAAGCGTTTGCTGCACCATCAACGTGCCGAGGAAACGCGTGTAAAGACTTCGCTATGCGCGCCAATTACTGGCCGAACTCAAGAGAGATTCGGTCTGTCTCGGCCCACAATAGTGGAAGTAAATCAATTAATGTTTCAATTTGGTGGGGAACAGCTCTTGGCGGCTGCGGTACGGGCAGTAGCGAGGTAATTTTCCCGGGAGAAACAATTGAAATATTTACCCCATCCCGACTCATCCTAGGCTATTGCACGGCGGTTGCAGGAGCTGAGTGCAACACGGTTATTGAATTGAAGCCGGAGCATCATGCCGCATTGCCATGGCATTTTGCATGACCTCTCCCATCACCTCGATGGGGCATTTGAAGTCGAAGCGCTTGCGCGGTCGCATGTTCAGTTGCAGCGCAATGGCGTCCAGCTCCTCCTGGCTATGTACCGACAGGTCTGTGCCCTTGGGCAAGTACTGGCGAATCAGGCCGTTGATGTTTTCGTTGCTGCCGCGCTGCCAGGGGCTGTGCGGGTCGCAGAAGTAGATCGCCACGCCGGTTCTTTGGGTGATCTCGGCGTGTCGCGCCATCTCCCGGCCCTGGTCGTAAGTCATGCTCTTGCGCATCTCCAGCGGCATGCTATTGAGCGCGGCGCTGAAGCCTTCCAGCGCCGAAGTCGCCGTCGCGTCGTTCATCTTCACCAACATCAGGTAGCCACTGGTGCGTTCCACCAGCGTACCGACGGACGAGGCGTTGGCCTTACCCTTGATGAGGTCGCCTTCCCAATGCCCCGGCATCAGCCTGTCTTCAATCTCCGGCGGGCGCACATGAATACTGACCATCTCGGGGATCTGGCCGCGCCGATCCACGCCACCAGAGCGCGGCCGGCGCGTCGTCTTGCCTTGGCGCAGACAGATGATCAGCTCCTTACGCAGCTCACCCACTGGCAGGGCATAGATCGCGTTGTAGATCGTCTCGCGACAGACGTAGGCATCTCGCAGGTTGGGTATGTTCATGCTGCGCAGCTTGCCGGCAATCTGCTCGGGAGACAAACGCTCACGCAGCATATGGGTCACCAGTTCGAAGCGCTCGCTACCCGGCAACAGTTTTCGCATCGGTCGACAAACCTGGCGGCGGGCCTGCATTTGCTGCTGGGCCAGGCGGGCCGAGTAGCCACCGCAAGCACCTCGGTTACGGCGCAGCTCACGGCTGATGGTCGAAGGGGATCGGTTGATCAAGCAGGCAATCCTGCGCAGGCTGAAGCCTTGGGTACGACCGATTTGAATGGTGGCGCGCTCTTCAACGCTGAGTTCGGTATAAGACATAGGGGCAGCACCGTACCGGAAAGGTCAGGTGTTGCACTCAGTTTTTGCCGCCGCCCACCTTAACTGTAAGCTACACCTCTAAAGAAGAAGAGGATCAGTGGAAAACTATGGGTGCTCAGTGTCATTTCAACGGCAGCTGGTACAACGATGGCGAGACCACCTGCATAAGTGATACTGATCATAAGTGCAGGAATGGCCGCTGGGTAAGATTGGGAACCCGGGAATATTGCAAAGACTAAAAATGGCCTAACAAAGCCATCAAAACGGGCGCCAGAGACTCCGCACCTTTTGCGCATGGCTTCGCCATTTTATGCGCAAAAGGCGCTCCGCGCTGTCGCCGTTTATGGCGGCGTTATACGCCTGAATCGGAGACCTCATGAGCGACATATACGCAAACGCTGTTGACTCACTTCGAATCGGTATTGAGCACTTTTTGAAAGAGCCCGGGTACTCCAGTCGCAAGCACGCAATCTTGACGCTCTTTCATGCAATAGAGCTATTCCTGAAGGAACAGTTACATAGAACCAACCCGATTTTAATTTATCGAAATCTTGACGCAAAAATTACCGATGACTCAATGACGGTCGGAGTCAAAGAGGCACTTATACGACTAGAGAATCTAGGGTTAGGTTTGCCAAAGCAGCCCAGAGAAGTCATCGAGAAAATACAACAACGAAGAAATCGAATTGAACATCATCGTTACGATCACCAAGAAAAAGACGAAGCTATAATTTCGGAATCATTGGCATTCATTTTGTTTTTCGCGGACAGCGTACTTAAATCCAAACTCGAATGCGACATACCGCCAGAAACGCTTCGCGAAATTCAACTTCTGGTCTATGGCCGCCAAGACCTATACTGGATAGCAATGCATCGCCTTGAACAGTGGATGCATGATAATTGGCCTGAATGGAGCAACGAGGAGTCAGACACACCAGATGACTTCGCGGGGACACTTGACTGTCCAATTTGTCGCCAGTCCTATCTGGTTATTGGATATCATGAAAAACCATTCTGTTTTCACTGCAACACATCTGTAGACGCTACTGAGTGTAACGACTGCGGCCGTGTATATATTACTAGCGAAGGCTGCTGTACGTGAGTCAGGCGTATAACAACTGGTTCAAGTCGTTCGCTTCGCTCACTCGGGACCGGCTAAAGCCGGCCCCTTAACCAAACGTTAGCCGTCAATGGAGAGTTGAGTAACCCCGATGCTCACAGATATCTTTTCTTACCGATACAAAAACACCCCGATATGGTCGGTGTACTCGGAAAATGAGCGGAGATTGCTGACGCAAGCGTTTGGTATCGTCAAAGAGGCTCTGCCGTATTACGACGAAAGCGGCAAGGTCGATAAACGTGGCGAAGAAAAATGGAAGTCGCTGCACGACATACTTTGCAGAGAGCTTGGCGTCACAGAACTTTCTAAGCGGTACTACTCGTACCAACAAACAACCGCGCTAGGCACCAATCCTGTATCCGGTTTCTTTTCGTGGATTCATGTTTGTGAGCAATTTGTCACTGCTCAAGTACCAGGAGACTTAAATCCGGATCAATTCATCAAAGAGCGTCTTAGCTTCGTTGAGCTTGGCTTACGGTTACGTGGCGAGGAAATTGCTCAACTTAATGAAAATTTGCCTCACGCGATTATGGAAGCAAAGCTTAGCGACTCAGCTCCGCGGCGTGGAATGCGAATCCCCGGAAGCTCAGTTGATCGCGTCAAATCTTGGAATGCGTCGGCAAACGCGGCGTACAACTCCCAAGTAAACGAATTAAACGAGCGTTTCAGGCAAGCGAGTGTTCCTCTCAACTACCACAACGGCTTTGTCCAGTTGTCACCGGATGAAGTGATGGAAAGTCAGGTAGCCACGCCCTTCTGGGAGATTGTTTCCGATCCACTGTGGGAAAACGTCGATATCGACATGAAAGAAGCTTTGGATAGGAGGGATTCCAACTCGAAGGATCCCGCGCTATTTGCAGCAAAGGCGCTCGAAAGTACCATCAAGATCATCTCCGATAAGAAAGGCTGGACTCACGGCAAAGAAAAGGGAGCCGCAAATTACATCGACAATCTAGTCAGTAAGGCCAATGGTCAATTTCTGCAGGTTTGGGAGGGCGATATCTTGAAAGACTATTTTCGCAAAGTGCGAAATACGGTGGGTCATGGCCCAGGTTCGGAGCCTATGCCTGTGCTGACCCTAGAACAAACAGATTGGGCAATTGAGGTAGCAATGTCTTGGGTGAAGTCTCTTGTTAAACGTATGTGAGTTGACGGCTAACAAGTGGTTCAAACCGTTCGATTCGCTCACTGGGACGGGCTAAAGCCCGCCCCTTAACCAAACGTTATCACTTAAAAGGAAAAACTTTGCTTACTCAAGAAATGCCGATCGTATTTGTTCAATATGCAGCTGACATTCTCGCTGACACGAACTCCGGCCTGAGTGGGCCAAATATAGTCCGCATCACTGCGGCATACGGTGTTGAGCACGGTGTAAATCTAACGCACCCAACATATCCATTTGAAGCGCCGAATAAGCGAACCGCCCTACTTGATAACTTGATGTGTTTCACTCCGCAACAGCAATATAGAATCATAAAAGAATTGTGTGACCATCCCTCCTTTCCAGAAACCCCAAACCCTGAAAGAAAGAAGCTAAAAATACAGTTGGTAACACGCTATTCTCATCTTGACCCGCGCGACACGCCATCAGAAGTAAACGAAACGCTGGTAGAGGAAACTCGTCACTGGCTTGATGGCTATGCGGAGGCCCAATCACTTTACAATCAAGCACTCGAAAAATACGGACACGGGGCGTTCAGTAGAAACCTGCTAGACGACCTACGCTTATCGCTTGAAAAATTGCTCCATAAAATATTTGAAAACAGAAAATCTCTTGAGAATCAAATACAAAATGTAGGGCAGTTACTCAAAGAAAAAGGAGGCTCACCAGAGCTATCCAGCATGTTTGTAAAATTAATTGATTACTACACGAAATATCACAACTCATACATAAAGCACGACGATGCAGTAAATGAGCAAGAAATTGAATTTATTCTTGAAATAACATCATCACTAATGAAATATCTAATTCGTCTTGCGCGTAATGAGAGCTAACAACTGGTATATGGACTCTCCCCACAAGCAGTGAGTAAAGCTTTGCTTTTGCACCTGTCGTCAGCGCGGTTGTATTCGTATATCCGGCTTGCGTCGGGCATCGCCCGGGCCATTCTGTAGTTCGCACAACAGGGGCCAGCCGGGTGTGCTCCGTGGCCAGCGTCATCGTCGCGCTAGTCTGACCACAGCAGCCGACGCGTTTTGGCTGCCCCCTAGGCTCAACCCCGAAGGATTTATCCCAATGCCTCAAACGGATAAAAACGCCCAGTTCCAGGCACAACTGCTGCGCCCTCGCCTGCCGGCTGGCGAGCCCTCCTGGGCATTCGTGGTGCTGCCGCGGGAGGTGAGCGGGAAGCTGCCGAGGCGCGGCAGGACCAGCGTGGACGGCCGCCTCAATAGCCAGCCGTTCCGCGCCAGGCTCGAGCCGGATGGCCAGTTGAGTCATTGGCTGCGGGTGGATAGCGACCTGCTGCAGGCGGCGGGCGCGAGTGTCGGCGATCTGGTCACGCTGGAAATCGAGCCCGTGGCGGAGGAGCCCGAGCCGCAGGTGCCGGCGGATCTGGCCGCGGCACTGGCCGCCGCGCCCGCGGCGCGCAGCGTCTGGGACGCGACGACGACTATCGCGCGGCTGGACTGGATTCACTGGATCGAGTCGGCCAAGCAGGCCAAGACCCGCGCCAAGCGTATCGCCGATGCCTGCGCCATGCTCGGCGAGGGCAAACAGCGGGTCTGCTGCTTCGATCAGTCGGGCTACTACAGCAAGGCTTTGCGCGCGCCCGAGGCCGCGGAGTGAGCGAACGGGTCACGCCTATACGCCCGGTCAGTCGCCGCGGGTGACGTTCGGGCCGTCGCAGCGCAGCGGCTAGCCCCTCCACCGGGATGCGATTGGCGGCGACGGCTTCGCGGCTGAAGCCACTGCTACAGGGCGTGCAGCGGGCGCGGGCTCAATCGTACAGGCGCACCCTGAAGCAGGCGCCGCCCAGCGGCGAATCCTCTAGGCTCAGTTCGCCGTCGTAGCTGTCGATGATGTCCTGCACCACCGCCAGGCCGATGCCCTGCCCCGGGTTTTGCGCATCCAGCCGTTCGCCGCGGCGCAGCACGCGGGCGCGCTGGTCGGCGGGCACGCCGGGGCCGTCGTCCTCGATGGTCAGGCGGCAGCCGTCGGGCAGTTCCTCCAGGCTCACGCGCACGCGGTGCAGGCACAGGCGGTAGGCGTTTTCCAGCAGGTTGCCGAGCAGTTCCATCAGCGCGCCGCGCTCCATGCTGATCTGGCTGTGCTCGGCCACCTGCACGTCCACCTGCACGCGCTTGTCGCGGTAGACCTTGTCCAGCGACAGGCACAGGCCGTCGAGCAGCGGCCATACGGCCTCGCGGTGGCGCACCAGGCCGCTGCGGCGCAGGCTGGCGCGCTGCAGCTGGTAGCCGATCTGCTGGCTCATGCGTTCGATCTGCGCCTGCATCAGCTGCGCCTGGTCGCGGTTGGCCGGCTGGCCGGCGAGGGTTTCGCCGAGGCCCTGGAGCACGCTGAGCGGGGTTTTCAGGCTGTGCGCCAGGTCTTCCAGGGAGTCGCGGTAGCGTTCGCGCTGGCGCCGCTCGCTGTCCAGCAGGCGGTTGAGCGAGCCGGTCAGGCGCAGCAGTTCGCGCGGGTGCTGGTCGCTCAGGTGCTGACGGGTGCCGGCCTCGACGCCGTCCAGCTCGTCGCTCAGGCCGCGCAGGCTGCGAAAGCCCCAGGTCAGGCCGAACCAGAGCAGGCCGAGCAGCGCCAGCAGGGCGATGCCCAGCCACAGCTTGAGGCGCCAGACGAAGCCGTCGAACAGCTTCTGGTACTCGCTGGTGGGCTGCATGGTGACGATGCTGAAGGCGGCGGCGTTGCCGCGCAGCAGGTCGACCTCGATGTCGTAGAGGAAGAATTCCTCGCCGTGCTCGTCGCGCACGCGGGCGAACTCGTGGCCGCGGCCGTCGTAGCGCGGCTGGTAGCGGATCGCCTCGTCCTCGGAGGAGCGCGAGCGCCACAGCAGGCGGCCGTCGCGGTCGTAGATGAAGCCGAGCAGGTGCGAGTCGAGGTTATCGAACTCCTCGTCCGGCATCTTCTCCGGCATGCGCAGCTGGCCATCGTGGATGCGCGCGGCGGAGATCAGCGCGGCGGCGTCGGAGGCCAGGCGCTTTTCCACGGTCTGCTCCAGGGCCATGTTGAACACGCCCTGCAGCACCGGCAGCAGCACCAGCATGAACAGCACCGCCAGCACCGCGGTGCCCAGCATCAGGCGCAGGCGCAGCGAGCCCAGGCGCGCCCGCAGCCGGCGCAGGTAGGCGCGGCTGCGACTCACTTGCAGCGCTCGTTGAACAGGTAGCCCTGGCCGCGCACGGTCTCGATCGGCTTGCCGCCGAGGGCCGCCTCCAGCTTGCGGCGCAGGCGCCCGACCAGCACTTCGATGACGTTGGGGTCGCGCTCCTCGTCGCCCGGGTAGAGCTGCTCCATCAGCCGTTCCTTGGCCACCACCTGCTGGTGATGGCGCATCAGGTATTCGAGGATGCGGTACTCGTAGGCGGTCAGCTGCAGCGGCTGCTCGTCCACCGTGGCCTGCTTGCGGTTCAGGTCGAGCACCAGGCCGCCGGCCTCGATGGTCGATTTGGTGAAGCCCGAGGAGCGCCGCAGCAGGGCGTTCAGGCGCGCCTCCAGTTCCTCGAACTGGAACGGCTTGACCACGTAGTCGTCGGCGCCGCAGGACAGCCCTTCGACCTTGTCCTGCCAGTTGCCGCGGGCGGTGAGGATCAGGATCGGGAAGTTCTTGTCCTGGCTGCGCAGCTGGCGGATCAGGTCGATGCCGCTCATGCCGGGCAGGCCGAGGTCGACCAGGGCCAGGTCGTGGTTGTAGGACTCGGCCCGGTACAGCGCCTCCTCGGCGGTGCGCACGGCGTCGACGACGTGGCCCTGCTCGCTGAGACGGGTGAACAGATGGTGGCGCAGCAGCGCTTCGTCTTCCACCACCAACAATTTCATGACGCATCCCCTATTGGCTGGCAGGCCGGGCAAGAGGCCCGGCCGCGGTTAATGGCGTGAACCTCAGAAGGCATAGTTGGCGCCGAGGTAGACCTGCGAGCTGCTGTGCAGGTCCAGCGAGCCGGCCTTGGCCGCGCCGTGCGGCGCCATTTCGGTGCTGGCGTTGCTGCGCAGGTAACGATAACCCGCTTCGATCGAGGTATTGCGGTTGAGTTCCTGCAGGATACCGGCCTGCAGGCCCGCGGCGTAGCCGATGTCGCTGTCGCGCGAGAAACCGCGGCTCTCCTGCTCCAGCTTGACCAGGCCGGCGCTGACGCCGCCGAACAGCTTGGTATTGTTGTCGCCCAGCGGGACGAACAGGTCGTAGCTGCCGAGCAGGTTCTGCTGGCGCAGCTTGTAGCCGTTGTGACTGTCGGAGACGTTTTCGTAGGTGGCGTAGTAGCGGCTGTCGGCCGTCTGCTGGCCGGCGCGCACGCCCCAGGTGCCGCTGTCGTGGATCGCCTTGTCGAGCTTGGGATCGTTGAGGTTGGCGTTCAGCGCGCTGGATTTCTGGATGTTGTTGCTGGTCTGGCCCCAGGTCAGGCCGACGAAGCTGTCGGCGGCCTGGGCGCCGACGGCGGCGCAGGAAAGTAGAGTGGCCAGGGCGATGCGGTTCAGGGTGGGTTTCATCGGGATTACCTCGCGGATCGGTTGTTGACTGACTCGACAAGCAGTCTGCCCGAAGGCCACTGAACCCCTACTGAACCCTCCTTGAACCTCGCCTGAACGACTCACAGAGCGTCTACAACCGCCGCACCAGGGCCGCGGCGAGGAGGAACAGGGTCGCCAGCACGGCCAGCAGCGCCAGCCAGCCGGCGTGTTCCCAGACGTAGCCGCCGCCGTAGCCGACCAGGCTGGAACCCAGGTAGTAGGCGCACAGGTACAGCGCCGAGGCCTGCGCCTTGGCGCCCTGGGCGTGGGCGCCGACCTGGCCGCTGGCCACCGCATGGGCGGCGAAGAAGCCCAGGGTGAACAGCGCCAGGCCGGCCACCGCGGCGCTCAGCCAGGGTGTCGCGCAGAGGGCCACGCCGAGCAGCATCAGCGCGATGCCGCCGAGCAGCACCCGGCGCGCGCCGAAACGCGGCACCAGCCGGCCGGACCAGCCGGCGCTGAAGATGCCCAGCAGGTAGACGGTGAACAGCAGGCCGATCACCGTGGCCGAGAGGTTGAACGGCGCCGCGGCCAGGCGAAAGCCGACGTAGTTGAACAGGGCGACGAAGCCGCCCATGAGCAGGAAGGCCAGGGCGAACAGCAGGCGCAGCCGCGGGTTGCCCAGGTGCAGGGCGAAGTTGCCGAGCAGCCCGCGCAGCGACAGCGGCTGGGCGCGGAAATGCCGCGACGGCGGCAGCAGCCAGAGAAACAGCGCCAGCGCCAGCAGACCGAGGCCGGCGATGCCGCCGAGCGCCCAGGGCCAGCCGCCGAGATCGCTGAGCAGGCCGGCCAGCAGACGCCCGAGCAGCCCGCCCAGGGCGGTGCCGCCGATGTACAGGCCCATGGCCGCAGGCAGCGCGTCCGGGTCGAACTCCTCGCCGACGTAGGCCATCGCCAGTGCCGGCAGGCCGCTCAGGGCCAGGCCGAGCAAGGCGCGCAGCCACAGCAGGTGGTTCCAGCTCTCCACCAGCGCGCAGGCGATGCCGAGCAACGCGGCCAGGCCCAGGGCGCCGGCCATCACCGGTTTGCGCCCCCAGCTCTCGGCCAGCGCGCCGGATACCAGCAGGCACAGCGCCAGGCTCAGGGTGGTCAGCGACAGCGCCAGGCTGCTGCTGGCCGCCGACACGCGAAAATGCGCCGCCAGCAGCGGCAGCAGGGGCTGCACGCAATAGAGCATGGCGAAGGTGGCGAAACCGGCACAGAACAGCGCCAGGGTGGCACGCCGGTAGGCGGCGGTGCCGCGAGCGAGATGGGTAGCGGACATGGAACGGACTCACGAAACAGGGCGCCGGAACGGCCGGTAAAAAGCTTAGCACGCTACCTATCAACCTGGCTGCGCCGCACTGGCACAAGCGCTGCGCGCCGCGCGGGCGGACGCAAACCATTTGCCTTGATCCAGCTCAACGGCTTTTGCCCGTACTGCTTATAGGGTCTAGCCTGAAAGCGACGCGAGAACGGAGTCGATCGCATGCGCAAACCCGCTGCCGAAGCCACCCCGAAGGGCAAGGAAACCCGCCTGTTCCTGTTCCTGGTCGTCTGCCTCTTTCCCCTGCTGTCCATCGCCCTGGTCGGTGGTTACGGCTTTTTCATCTGGTTCATGCAGATGCTGCTGGGGCCGCCCGGCCCGCCCAGCTGATCCCGACTACCCCTGGAGCCACGGAACATGGCCGAAGCCCTGCACATCGCCAGCCTGCTGGTACAGGTCCGCCCCGAACTGTTCGAGGCGGTGAAGGCCAACCTGCGCCGCCTCGACGGCCTCGAACTGCACCAGGAAAGCCCGCAGGGCAAGCTGGTGGTGGTGCTGGAGGCCGAGCACGAGCGGCAGATTCTCGAACGCATCGAGCAGATCAACGCCCTGCCCGGCGTGCTCAACGCCGCCCTGGTCTATCACGAACTCCTCGCTGAAGCAGACCGTTGAAAAACGTAGGCGAGGCAGCCAGTGCAAGGCAAAAACAGGCGAGGACGCGGAGTTTACGAGTTGTAAATGAGCAGTCCGAGCCTGTTTTTAACGCAGCAATGGTAACGCAGGTAGTTTTTCAACAGTCTGCTGGAGGGAGATACCGAATGAAGCTAACCCGCCGTCAATTCGCCAAGGCCAATGCCGCCGCCATCGCCGCGGCCGCCGCCGGCCTGCCGCTCGCCAGCACGGCGAGCAACCTGGTCACCGAGGCGGACATGACCCGCCTGGACTGGAACAAGGCGCCCTGCCGCTTCTGCGGCACCGGCTGCAGCGTGATGGTGGCGACCAAGGACAACCGCGTGGTGGCCACCCACGGCGACGTCAAGGCCGAGGTCAACCGCGGCCTGAACTGCGTCAAGGGCTACTTCCTGTCGAAGATCATGTACGGCGTCGACCGCCTGACCCAGCCGCTGCTGCGCATGCAGGACGGCGCCTACCACAAGCAGGGCGAATTCCAGCCGGTGAGCTGGGAGCAGGCCTTCGACATCCTGGCGCAGAAGACCAAGCAGGCGATCGCCGAGCAGGGCCCCGAGGCGGTCGGCATGTTCGGCTCCGGGCAATGGACGGTGTGGGAAGGCTACGCCGCCAACAAGCTGATGAAGGCCGGCCTGCGCAGCAACAACATCGACCCCAACGCGCGCCACTGCATGGCCTCGGCGGTGATGGGCTTCATGCGCACCTTCGGCATGGACGAGCCGATGGGCTGCTACGACGATATCGAGGCAGCCGACGCCTTCGTCCTGTGGGGCTCGAACATGGCCGAGATGCACCCGATCCTGTGGAGCCGGGTCACCGACCGCCGCCTGAGCCATCCACACGTGCAGGTGGCGGTGCTGTCGACCTTCGAGCACCGCAGCTTCGACCTGGCCGACATCCCCATGGTGTTCAGCCCGCAGAGCGACCTGCTGATCCTCAACTACATCGCCAATCACATAATCGAAAGCGGCGCGGTGAACCAGGACTTCGTCGCCCGGCACACCAGGTTCGCCAAGGGCACCGACGATATCGGCTACGGCCTGCGCGCCGACCATCCGCTGGAGCAGCAGGCCAAGAACGCGGCCAAGGCCAACACCTGGAACGACATGTCGTTCGAGGCCTTCGCCGCCTTCGTCAAGCCCTACACCCTGGAGCGCACCGCCAAGGAGAGCGGCGTGCCGGCCGAGCGGCTCAAGGCCCTGGCCGAGCTGTACGCCGACCCCAAGCGCAAGGTCATGTCGTTCTGGACCATGGGCTTCAACCAGCACACCCGCGGGGTGTGGGCCAACAACCTGATCTACAACCTGCACCTGCTCACCGGCAAGATCAGCGAGCCGGGCAACAGCCCCTTCTCGCTCACCGGCCAGCCCTCGGCCTGCGGCACCGCGCGCGAGGTGGGCACCTTCGCCCACCGCCTGCCGGCCGATCTGCTGGTGACCAACCCCAAGCACCGCGAAACCGCCGAGAAGATCTGGAAGCTGCCGCCGGGCACCATCCAGGAGAAGGTCGGCTTCCACGCCGTCGAGCAGAGCCGCAAGCTCAAGGACGGCGTGCTCAAGGTCTACTGGACCCAGGCCAGCAACAACATGCAGGCCGGGCCGAACATCATGCAGGAGGTGCTGCCGGGCTGGCGCAACCCGCAGGCCTTTGTCGTGGTCTCCGACGTCTACCCCACCGTCTCGGCCCAGGCCGCCGACCTGATCCTGCCCAGCGCCATGTGGGTGGAGAAGGAAGGCGCCTACGGCAACGCCGAGCGCCGCACGCAGTTCTGGCACCAGCTGGTCAAAGCGCCGGGCGAGGCCAGATCCGATCTCTGGCAGCTGGTGGAATTCTCCAAGCGCCTGACCACCGACGAGGTCTGGCCCGCCGAGCTGCTGGCCAAGGCGCCGGCCTACAAAGGCAAGACCCTGTACCAGGTGCTGTTCGCCAACGGCCAGGTCGACCAGTTCCCGCGCGAGCAGATCGAGGCCGGCTACGCCAACGACGAGGCCGAGGCCTTCGGCTTCTACCTGCAGAAGGGCCTGTTCGAGGAATACGCCCAGTTCGGCCGCGGCCACGCCCACGACCTGGCGCCGTTCGACGCCTACCACGCCGAGCGCGGCCTGCGCTGGCCGGTGGTGGACGGCGCGGAAACCCGCTGGCGCTACCGCGAGGGCCTCGATCCCTATGTCGAGAAAGGCAGCGGCGTGCAGTTCTACGGTCACCCGGACAAGCGCGCGATCATCTTCGCCCTGCCCTACGAGCCGCCGGCCGAGGCACCGGACAGCGACTACCCGTTCTGGCTCAGCACCGGCCGGGTGCTGGAGCACTGGCACACCGGCAGCATGACCCAGCGCGTCGAGGAACTGCACGGCGCGGTGCCCGACGCCCTGGTGTACATGCACCCGGACGACGCCAAGACCCTCGGCGCGCGGCGCGGCAGCGAGGTCAAGCTGGTCAGCCGGCGCGGCGAGATACGCGCCCGGGTGGAAACCCGCGGGCGCAACAAACCGCCGCGCGGCCTGGTGTTCGTGCCCTTCTTCGACGCCAACAAGCTGATCAACAAGGTCACCCTGGACGCCACCGACCCGATCTCCAAGCAGACCGACTACAAGAAGTGTGCGGTGAAGATCGAACTGGTCAGCCTGGCCTGAGGAGCATCGCCATGAGCCTGCGTCATCTGCCCCTGCTACTGCTCGCCGCCTTCGGCCTGGCCGTCGCGGCCGAGCTCGACTACCCCCTCGACGCCCCGGCGCCGGACGGCCGCCGTCCCGGCGGCACCCTCAGCCAGACGCTACCGGCACCGGTGATCGCCAACGAGGAAAACAAGGACCTCAAGCGCGAGCGCAACTACCCCGAACAGCCGCCGACCATCCCCCACAGCATCCGCGGCTACCAGGTCGACGCCAACGGCAACAAGTGCCTGGCCTGCCACAGCCGCGCCAACAGCGCGCGCAGCCAGGCGCCGATGATCAGCATCACCCACTACATGGATCGCGACGGCCAGGCGCTGGCGGCGGTATCGCCGCGGCGCTACTTCTGCACCCAGTGCCATGTGCCGCAGAAGGAAGTGCAGCCGCTGGTGGGCAACAGCTTCCAGAACATCGACCGCCTGCTGCAGGGTGAAGCGGCCGGCGCGGCGCAGCCCTGAGGAGAATTCATGAAGTCATTACTGGCCCTGCTCAAGGACTACTGGGGCATCCTGCGTCGCCCGAGCGTGCACTACAGCCTGGGGTTTCTCACCCTCGGCGGCTTTATCGCCGGGATCATCTTCTGGGGCGGCTTCAACACCGCGCTGGAGGCGACCAACACCGAGCAGTTCTGCATTTCCTGTCACGAGATGCGCGACAACGTCTACGTCGAGCTGCAGGACACCATCCACTACAGCAACCGTTCCGGGGTGCGCGCCACCTGCCCGGACTGCCACGTGCCGCACCAGTGGACGGACAAGATCGCGCGCAAGATGCAGGCGTCGAAGGAGGTCTGGGGCAAGATCTTCGGCACCATCAACACCCGCGACAAGTTCCTCGCCATGCGCCGCGAACTGGCCGAGCACGAATGGGCGCGGCTCAAGGCCAACGACTCGCTGGAGTGCCGCAACTGCCACAACTTCGACTACATGGACTTCACCAAGCAGAGCCCGCGCGCCCGGCAGATGCACTCCAGCGCCCTGGCCGAAGGCTCCGCCACCTGCATCGACTGCCACAAGGGCATCGCCCACCAGCTGCCGGACATGAGCGGGGTGCCGGGCTGGTGAGCGGGCGCAATATTTCGCCGTAGGTTGGGTCGAGGCGCGCAGCGCCGAAGCCCGACGAATCAAGGAGCGTCGCGCGGAGCAATGCGTGCTCCCCGTTGGGCTTCGCTGCGCTCAGCGCCAACCTACGACCAGCCCCAAGTTGCTTGGGGCAACGCGTCCTTATTCGCCGCGCAAGCGCTCGAGATGCGCCAGCAGGCCGGCGGCGGTCTGCTCGCCGACCAGGCGCTCGCGCAGCTTGCCGTCGGCGTCGACTATATAGGTCACCGGCAGCACGTCGTTGCGCGGCAACTGGAAGCGCGGCGCCGGGTCGACGGCTAGCACGGTGAAGGCGATGCCGAAGGCCTCGGAGACGCGCTTGAGATCCTCGCCCGCAAGGCCGTCGAAGTTGACCCCGAGCACCCGCGCCGAGCGCCCCTCGAGCTGTTTGGCCAGGGCGTTGAGTTCGGGAATCTCGGTGCGGCAGGGGGCGCACCACTCGGCCCAATAATTAATGACTAGCCACTGGCCATCGACGCTGCCAGCCGGTACCTTTCGTCCATACTGGTCGAGGCCGAAGTCCTCGGCGCAACCAGCCAGCAGCAGACCGGCGCAGATACCTATAACAGCCTTGCAGACCATCCGGAGCCGTAAGCCCATGTATTCGATCCTCGTCCACCCGGGGTTGATATGACGCTGGATGCCCTGCGCCTGGAAGTACCCGACATCCGCGAAGACGGCGCCGCCGCGCCGGCAGAAATCGCCGAACAGCTCGCCGCCGCCCGCCACCTGGAGCCCGAACACGGCCTGCAACAGGTGCTCGGCCTGCTGTTCACGCTCAACCGCAGCGGCCTGACCTTACTGGAAAGGCAACGCGCGCTGCAAAATTTCAGCGACGAATACCGCCACTATGCCGCCCTGCTGGGCCGCGGCCACACGCCGAGCGCACTGTTCGTGCGCCTGTGCGGCGAGCTGGCGATCGGCTTCAAGCGCCTGCTGCTGCAGATCCTCCAGGGTCGCCAGCCGTCGCGCCCGCACCTGGCCTGGTGCCTGTACATGGCCCAGCACTTCCTCGCCCAGCAGCTGCTGCGCCACTTCCAGCTGTACCAGGAACCGCCGGCGGCGCTGTGGCGCGACAGCCACCTGCTGTACTGGATCGGCGAACACCAGCAGTGCCTGGACGAACCGGTCGCCGCCGCCTTCCAGCCCAGGCCGGCCAGCACCCTGCGCGGCCTGTACCAGCAGATGCTGCTGCTGGCCCTGAGCAACCCCTTCCACCTGGCCGAAGGCGAGTGCGCCACCCTGTTCGCCGCCCTCGCCCCCCTGGCCAGCCTGGCGCGCCTGCTGCCCTGGGACGAGGAGGACGAGGCCGAGGGCCCGATAGTCGATCTCAGCGAGTCGCAGGCCTGCCTGGCGTTCGAGCAGCGCATCGAGGGCGACAAGGCCTACCTGCGCCGCTTCGAGCTGGGCGCCCTGCTGATCGCCCTGCACGAGCCGGCACCGCTGCAGAGCCAGGCAGAGCGCCAGTTGCTCGAGCAGGTGCGCCAGCACTGGCTGGGGCGCCAGCAACGCCGCCACGAACGCGCTGAGCTCGACGGCCAGTGCAGCCTGGTGATCGGCCTGCCGGCCATCCACGCCCAGTTGCTGGACAAGCTGCCGCAGCGCACCGAAGCCCATATCCTCGACGCCAGCCCCGGCGGCGCGGGCCTGCTGTGCAATGCCAACGAGGGCGGTCAGCTGCAGGTCGGCCAACTGGTGCTGCTGCTCACCAACGGCACCCCGACCCTGGCCCTGGTGCGCTGGCGCCACCTCAACAGCGAGGGTCTGCACCTGGGCCTGCGCTATCTCAAGGGCCTGCCGCGCCCGGTCTGGCTGCGCCGCGCGCCCAATGCCCAGACCCACCCCGGCGTGCTGCAGAGCACCCCGGCGCCGGGCAACGGCTGGCACCACGGGGTGTGGCTGCCCAACGGCCAGTTCGCCGCCGGCGAGCACCTCTGGCTGCAACTGGCCAGCGTGCACAACCAGGCGATCCTGCCGCTGCCGGCGAGCAACCTGGAGACGCCCTCGGTCAGCCGTCATCCCTTGAAACTGGCCTGGAAACCAACGCAAAGCCTGCTGCGTTAAAAACAGGCTCGGACTGCTTACTCGTAAAGTCGAGCGCGACTCCGAGCGGTCCTCGCCTGTTCTTGCGGGGCCGCCATCGGTACTGCATGCCTCTGGCTCGCGAGCCTTTGAGCAGGTTCCGATACGCGAAACTGCGAGGCCAGTCACGCCGCCTGTCTGCAGAGTGCACAGTTTCGGCCGTGGCGGCCTGCTTATAATTCCTGGCACTGGTGTTTCATTTAATTCGCTATCAGCCTGGAATCCCGTCATGTCCCAAGCACAAGACAAGCTGATCGGCTCCGTGCCCTCGCGCATCGTCGACGTCGCCCGCCTGCAGGTCACGCCCTACGAGGGCCGGGTGGCCGAATACAATGTCGCGGCCTGGCTGCAACTGCCGGGCCTGGCCAACCTGCCGGTGTCGCTGCTGGTCAGCTACCGCGACGGCGACAAGCGCCGCGAGGTCAACGTCGACCACGGCAAGGTCAGCGCCCAGGGCAAGATCCTGCTGTCGGGCATCGCCCGCATGCCGGTCAAGCAGAAGATCGAGGACATGCAGGTACGCCTGCGCTCGGCGGTGCCGGCGCAGAGCCTGGTGGTCGAGGAATTCTTCGTCCAGGCCGTCGAACTGGCCAGCAGCGAGAGCCGCCAGGCCATGGCTTGAGCGCCTGGCGAATGGCTGCCGAACCCCGCGCTCAGTCGCGGGGTTTTCGTTTCAACCGGAGGAAACCCCGGGGCTGGCCGGTAACGGCGGCGACGCCTCGGCCGGTGGCTGCGCATCCTGCTCGGCATGCGCCAGCAGCGACTCCGGCCAGCGCGCGAAGTGCAGCCCGGTGATGCGGTTGAGCCGCGTCAGCGCCCCCTGCGGGTCACGCCGATGCAGATGGATTACCTTGTCTTTGCGACCAGTCATTACTGCCAATACCCTTAGCGACCCCTGCCCTGCTGGCAGTTCGATAGCAACTGATACTGCCTTAGCCAGAAGCGTGCCAGCCCATCCGTAGCCCCATCGCCTGGCGTCCAGGCCATCGCCATGACAGCGCTGCGGAAGACGGACGCCGCAAACTGACGTTTTTTGTCACCCCGGCCCAGCCAGCCAGTCCGCCAGGCTGGCGCCGAACAGCTCGGCGCGCTCGGCCTGCAATCGCTCCAGCGCCTGACGCAGCGCCGGGAACCAGGGCTCGTCGAGCTGCGCCGGCAACTGCGCCAGGCGCGGCAACGGCCAGGGGCTGCGCTCCAGCAGCTGCTGCAGACTGAAGCGATGCAGGTCGCGGCATAGCACCCAACCGCCGCTGGCGCGACAGGCCAGTTGCTCGCGCTCGAGAAAATCCAGCACCTCGCCCCACTCGTCTTCCGGCAAGCTCCAGCCGGCGCGTTGCATATCCGCATGGCGCAGCGCCTCGCCGCGTTGCTGGCGCTGCAGCAGCAGGCGCAGCACGCCCAGCAGCACCAGCGTGCGCGGCAACGGCTGACGCCGCCAGTGGCGCGGCTGCGACAGCCCGTAGACCAGTTCGGCACCGAGCAGCACGATCAACCAGGACAGGTAGATCCACAGCAGAAACAGCGGCACCGTGGCGAAGGCGCCGTAAATCAGCTGGTAGCCGGGGAACAGGCTGACATAGAGGCCGAACAGCGACTTGGCCAGCTCGAACAGCAGCGCGCTGAACAACCCGCCGAGCAGGGCATGGCGCAGCGGCACGCGGGTGTTGGGCACCGCCGCATAGAGCAGGGTGAAGGCCGCCACGCTGGACAGCAGCGGCATGAAGCCGAGCAGTGTCTTGGCGCCGAGCAGCGCATCCGGCCCGGAGATCAGCGACAGCGAGGTGATGTAGGTGCTGACGGCGAAGCCGGCGCCGAGCAGCAGCGGGCCCAGGCTGAGAATCGCCCAGTACAGCAGGAAGCTGGACATGCCGCGGCGCGGCTGGCGCACCCGCCAGATGTGGTTGAAGGTCTTCTCGATGGTCACCAGCATGAGGAAGGCGGTCACCGCCAGCAGCCCCACGCCGAGCCAGGTCAACTGCCGCGCCTGCACGGTGAACTCACGCAGGTACTGCTGCACCGTCTCGCCGGTGGAGGGCACGAAGTTGCGGAAGATAAAGCCCTGGATATCCTCGCCGACGTTCTGAAAGGCCGGAACGGCGGAGAGCATGGCGAAGGTCACGGTCATCATCGGCACCACCGCGAACAGCGTGGTGTAGGTCAACGCCGCGGCGCTGCCGGCACCGCGATTCTGGACGAAACGCCGAGACAGGGTCAGCCAGAACTCCAGCCAATCCTTCACGCGATGGTGCATGCCCTCTCCTTAGCTAACCACAGCCAACCGACCCGGTTAGAATAGCCGCCACTTCAAGCCGGATGCGACCCACCATGACCGACCTGACCCTCTATCACAACCCGCGCTGCTCGAAATCCCGCGGCGCCCTGGAGCTGCTCGAAGCCCGCGGCCTGCAGCCGACCGTGGTGCGCTACCTGGAAACCCCGCCCAGTGCCGAGCAGCTCAAGAGCCTGCTGGGCAAGCTGGGCATCGCCGCGCGGGAGCTGCTGCGCAGCGGCGAGGACGAATACAAGACCCTGGGCCTGGCCGATGCCAGCCTCAGCGAGGCACAGCTGATCGAGGCCATGGTGCGCCATCCGAAACTGATCGAACGGCCGATCCTGGTGGCCGGCGACAAGGCGGTGATCGGCCGTCCGCCGGAGAAGGTGCTGGAGCTGCTGGCATGAGCGCGCCCTATATCCTGGTGCTCTACTACAGCCGCCACGGCGCTACCGCGCAGATGGCCCGGCAGATCGCCCGCGGCGTCGAGCTGGCCGGCCTGGAGGCACGCCTGCGCACGGTGCCGGCGGTGTCCAGCGAATGCGAGGCGGTGGCCCCAGCCATTCCCGACGAGGGCGCGCCCTATGCGACCCTGGACGACCTGAGGCACTGCGCCGGCCTGGCCCTGGGCAGCCCGACCCGTTTCGGCAACATGGCCGCCCCGCTGAAATACTTCCTCGACGGCACCAGCAGCCTGTGGCTGACCGGCGAACTGGTGGGCAAGCCCGCCGGCGTATTCACCTCCACCGCCAGCCTGCACGGCGGCCAAGAAACCACCCTGCTGTCGATGCTGCTGCCGCTGCTGCACCACGGCATGCTGGTCTGCGGCCTGCCCTACAGCGAGTCGGCGCTGCTCGATACCCGCGGCGGCGGCACCCCCTACGGCCCCAGCCACCACGCCGGCGGCGACGGCAAGCGGCCGCTGGACGAACACGAGATCGCCCTGTGCCGCGCCCTCGGCCAACGCCTGGCGCAAACCGCCGGCAAACTGGAGAACTGATGTGGCCCGCGCGAAGAAACCGCTGCCCAGCCTCGACTGGCTGCAACCCCGGCTGAAGCTCAGCCGCGCCCTCAGCCTGCTGAGCTTTTTCGCCCTGCTGACGCTGCTGCTGGTGTGGAACCTGGCCTTCGCCGACCTGCACGGCGCCCGCATCGGCGTGGTCCTGGCGATCCAGCTGCTGCCGCTGGCGCTGCTCGCCCCCGGCCTGCTGCTGGGCAACGCCCGCACCCACGCCTGGGCCTGCTTCGTGGTCAATCTCTACTTCATCCAGGGCGTGCTGGCCGCCATCGACCCGGCCCGCGCAGTGTTCGGCGCCCTGGAAGCGGTGATCAGCCTCGGCCTGTTCTGCAGCGCCCTGCTCTACACCCGCTGGCGCTTCCAGTACGACCGCAAGCTGGCCGGGGAATAGGCGCAACTCGAGGCGTAGCCCGGATGCAATCCGGGAATGACGGGGCCCTGGCCGCGGAATGCATCCGGGCCAGGGCGTCTACCAGCCCAGGGTTTCCTTGAGGAAGGGAATGGTCAGCTTGCGCTGGGCCTGCAGCGAAGCCTGATCGAGGCGTTCGAGCAGCTCGAACAGCGCGCTCATGCTGCGCTCGCCACGGGTGAGGATGAAGCGTCCGACCTCGTCGCTCAGCTGCAGGCCACGGCGCGAGGCGCGCAGTTGCAGGGCGCGCAGCTTGTCCTCGTCGGCCAGCTCGTGCAGCTGGAACACCAGCGCCAGGGTCAGCCGCGACTTCAGGTCCGGCAGTTGCACCGGCAGCTCGCGCGGCGACACGGTGCCGGCCAGCAGCAGGCGCCGGCCGCTGTCGCGCAGGCGGTTGAACAGGTGGAACAGGCCCTCCTCCCAGTCGCTGCGCCCGGCCACCGCGTCGAGATCGTCGAGGCAGACCAGCTCGCACAGTTCCAGGTTGTCGAGCAGCTCGGGCCCGTGCTGCACCACCTCGCCCAGCGGCAGGTAGACCACCGCCTCGCCGCGCTGCTCGAAGCGCAGGCAGGCGGCCTGCAGCAGATGGCTGCGGCCGACGCCCTCGGCGCCCCAGAGGTAGATCAGGCTTTCCGTCCAGCCGGCGTCGGCCTCGCACAGCCGCTCGACATAGCCCAGCGCCGCGGCATTGGCGCCGGGGTAGTAGTTGGCAAAGGTGGCGTCGTCACGCAAACGTACGCCGAGGGGAAGCTGGATTGGTTTCATGCCGGGCTCGGCGGTTCGTCGGAACCGCTGTTGGACTCTCCGTAAAGGCCGGAAAGTTTATACAAATCATGGGCATGGCGCAGCAGAACCATGATCACCGCCGCCACCGGCAGGGCCAGCAGCACGCCGGTGAAGCCGAACAGCTGGCCGCCGGCGAGGATGGCGAAGATCACCGCCACCGGATGCAGGCCGATGCGGTCGCCCACCAGCAGCGGGGTCAGCAGCATGCCTTCGAGCAACTGGCCGACCATGAACACGGCGGCGATACCCAGCAGCGGATAGGGCTCCAGGCCGAACTGGAACAGCGCCGCGGTGACCGCCGCGCCGATGCCGACGATAAAGCCCATATAGGGCACGATGCTGGCCAGACCGGCCAGCACGCCGATCAGCAGGCCCAGTTCCAGACCCACCAGCATCAGCCCGGCGGCGTAGATGACGCTCAGCGCCAGCATCACCAGCAACTGACCGCGCAGGAAGGCGCCGAGCACCTCGTGGCACTCGCCCACCAGCCTGACCACCAGCGCCTCGCGCTGGCGCGGCAGCAGGCGGCGCAGGCGCTCGACCAGCAGGTCCCAGTCGCGCATCAGGTAGAAGCTCACCACCGGAATCAGCAGCAGGTTGCCCAGCCAGGCCAGCAGCGCCAGGCCCGAGGACGTGGCCTGGGCCAGCACCGTCTTGAGCACGTCGGTGGTCTTGCCCAGGTGCTCGGAGAAGGCCGCCTTGAGCTGGTCGAACTGCCAGAAGTCGTCGTTCAGGCCGAAATGTGCCTGCGTCCAGGGCAAGGCGGTGCCCTGCAGCCAGTCGAGTATTTCCGGCGCCAGCTGGTACAGCCGCGCCAGCTGGCGGCCGAGCATGGGCACCAGCACCAACAGCAGCACCAGCAGCGCCAGGCCAAACAGGGCGAACACCACCGTCACCCCGGCAGTGCGCGACAGGCGCTGCCGTTCGAGGCGATCGACCAGCGGATCGCCCAGGTAGGCCAGCAGGATGCCGATCAGAAAGGGCGAGAGAATCGGTTGCAGCAGGTACAGCAGCCAGGCGAGCAGGAACAGCCCAGCCATCCATAGCCAGCGGGTGGAATCGGTCATGCTCGCGTCCTCGATGCGAAACGGCGCCCGACCGGCGCCGCGGATGGAGCCCTGGCGCGGCACATGGCCAGGGCGCTGCAGTTTACCAGCGGAAACGCAGTTGGTTGCTGCGCGGCAGCACCTGCGGCGCCGCTTCCGTGCCGGCGTCGGCGCTGTCGACCGGTGCAGCGGCGCCCTGCGGCTCGGCGACCTCCTGCAACTGGCCCAGGGCCAGTTGCGCACGCAGTTGTTCCGGGCTGGCGTTGACCTGGTAGGTCAGGCGCTGCCCGTCGATCGCCTGCAGGCGCGCGGCGAACGGCTCTAGCAGGCGCTCCAGGGCGGCGAAACGGCTCAGGTCGGCGCCTTCGATCACCAGGGTCAGGCTCTCGGCCGCGCCCGGCTTGACCAGAAAACGCGGGGCCAGGCGCTGGCTGACCGCCAGCAACACGGCATCGGCCAGCGCTGCCGGATCGGCGGCCTCGGCCTTGCCCTGCTCGCGCTCGTCGCCCAGCCACAGGCGCCAGGTCGCCTGCCAGGTGCCGCCGCTCTCGCTCGCCTGCACCGCCAGCAGGGCGTCGGCGGCGTAGCGTTCGGAGGCCTCGCGCAGCGCCTGCGGATCGTTGGCCGCCAGGGCCTCCGGCGTGGCCAGCAGCTGCTCGCTGAGGTCCGCCAGCGGCAGGCGCAGCGGTAGGCCGCGGTGCTGGGCGGCGTCGCGCAGCATCGTCGCGGGGCCCTGGCTCTCGCCGATCAACTGGCTGCCCTCGGCCGACTCGGCGAGCCACCAGGTGAGAATCGCCGGGCGATTGGCCCCCCACAGGGCCAGCCCGGCCTGGCGCAGCTGGCGCTCGGTGCTGGCCGGGTCGAACTCCACCAGCAGCACATCGCCCTCGTAGCCGTACTGGCTGACGATCTGTTGCGGATCCTGGCGCAGGCCCTCCAGCTTGGTGCTCTGCAGCGCCTCGGCATCGCCGGTCAGGCGCTGCACCAGGGTCTGCAGGGCACGCTGCATGGCCGCGTCGCGGGTCTCCGGCTGCTGGTCGGCCACCGCCTCGCGCACCTGATACAGGCCGGCGACCGGCGCGGCCAGGGCCGGCAGGCACAGCAGCGACAGACAGAACAGGATCGGGCGGACGGACAGGCGCATGGCGGGCTCTCGCAGACGGGTGATGGCACGGAGTCCGTGCGCAAAGGCGTATACCTTAAACAGCCGCTCCAGCCCCGGCAACCTGAGCGCTTGCCCGCGACGAAGCGCATGCACGCGAGTGGCCGCTACCGGGCAAGCCTGATAAAATCGCGCGCCTTCGCCAGCCGGTGCATGCGCCGGGCCCCTGCACGGGCCCCGCCACATCGGCGCCTACACGAACTCCCCATCCAAAGGCCCGGATCTATGAGCAAGCAACCCTCCATCAGCTACAAGGACGCAGGCGTCGACATCGATGCCGGCGAGGCCCTGGTCGAACGCATCAAAGGCGTGGCCAAGCGCACCGCGCGTCCGGAAGTCATGGGGGGCCTGGGTGGCTTCGGCGCCCTGTGCGAGATCCCGGCCGGCTACAAGCAGCCGGTGCTGGTGTCCGGCACCGACGGCGTCGGCACCAAGCTGCGCCTGGCGCTGAACCTGAACAAGCACGACAGCATCGGCCAGGACCTGGTCGCCATGTGCGTCAACGACCTGGTGGTGTGCGGCGCCGAGCCGCTGTTCTTCCTCGACTACTACGCCACCGGCAAGCTCAACGTCGACGTGGCCGCCACCGTGGTCACCGGCATCGGCGCCGGCTGCGAGCTGGCCGGCTGCTCCCTGGTCGGTGGTGAAACCGCCGAGATGCCGGGCATGTACGAAGGCGAAGACTACGACCTGGCCGGCTTCTGCGTCGGCGTGGTGGAGAAGAGCGAGATCATCGACGGCTCCAAGGTGGTCGCCGGCGACGCGCTGATCGCCCTGCCCTCCTCCGGCCCGCACTCCAACGGCTACTCGCTGATCCGCAAGATCATCGAAGTCTCCGGTGCCGACATCGAACAGGTGCAACTGGACGGCAAGGCCCTGGCCGACCTGCTGATGGCGCCGACGCGCATCTACGTCAAGCCGCTGCTCAAGCTGATCAAGGACACCGGCGCGGTCAAGGCCATGGCCCACATCACCGGCGGCGGCCTGCTCGACAACATCCCGCGCGTACTGCCGCAAGGCGCCCAGGCCGTGGTCGACGTGGCCAGCTGGCAGCGCCCGGCGGTGTTCGACTGGCTGCAGCAGCAAGGCAATGTCGACGAGCACGAGATGCACCGCGTGCTCAACTGCGGCGTCGGCATGGTCATCTGCGTCGCCCAGGACCAGGTCGAGACCGCCCTGGCCAGCCTGCGCGCCAGCGGCGAAGCGCCCTGGGTGATCGGCCAGATCGCCGTGGCGGGCGAAGGCGCGGCCCAGGTTCAGCTGAACAACCTGAAAGCCCACTGATGCCCTGCAACGTCGTCGTCCTGATCTCCGGATCGGGCAGCAACCTGCAGGCGCTGATCGACAGCAGCGCCGATGACGGCAACCCGGCACGCATCGCCGCGGTGATCTCCAACCGCGCCGATGCCTACGGCCTGCGGCGCGCGCAGGCCGCCGGGATCGCCACCGCGGTGCTCGATCACAAGCAGTTCGACGGCCGCGAGGCGTTCGACGCGGCGCTGATCCAGGCCATCGACGCCCACCAGCCCGAGCTGGTGGTGCTGGCCGGTTTCATGCGCATCCTCACCCCGGGCTTCGTCCAGCACTACGCCGGCCGCCTGCTGAATATCCATCCCTCGCTGCTACCCAAACACAAGGGCCTGCACACCCATCAGCGGGCGCTGGAGGCCGGCGACACCGAGCACGGCTGCAGCGTGCACTTCGTCACCGAGGAACTCGATGGCGGCCCTCTGGTCGTACAAGCTGTGCTGCCGGTTGCCGCAGACGACAGCGCCGACAGCCTGGCCCAACGCGTGCACCGCCAGGAGCACCAGATCTATCCGCTGGCCGTGCGCTGGTTCGCCGAGGGCCGCTTGCGTCTTGGCGCCCAAGGCGCAATGCTGGATGGCCAGCCGCTGCCCGCCAGCGGCCACCTGATTCGAACCTAGGAGACTCTATGCGTCGTGCCCTGCTGTTCGCCCTGACCCTGCTCAGCCTGCCCGCCCTCGCCAGCGAGCTGCAACCCTTCTCCGCCAGCTACACCGCGGACTGGAAGCAGCTTCCGGTCAGCGGCAGCGCCGAGCGCAGCCTCAAGCGCGAGGACGACGGCCGCTGGACCCTCAATTTCGAGGCCTCGATGCTGGTCGCCAGCCTCACCGAGCAAAGCACCTTCCGCGTCGACAACCAGGCCCTGCTGCCGCTGACCTACCGCTTCAACCGCAGCGGCCTGGGCAAGGGCAAGACCGTCGAGCAGGACTTCGACTGGGAACAGAAGCAGGTGCTCGGCAACGACCGCGGCGACGCGGTACGCTTCCCGCTCAACCGCGGTCTGCAGGACAAGTCGACCTACCAACTCGCCCTGCAGCAGGACGTCGCCGCCGGCAAGCAGAGCATGAGTTACCAGGTGGTGGACGGCGACGAGATCGAGACCTACGACTTCCGCGTGCTCGGCGAGGAAGTGGTGCGCACCAAGGCCGGCCTGATCGACGCGATCAAGGTCGAGCGGGTGCGCGACCCCACCCAGAGCGCGCGCAAGACCGTGCTGTGGTTCGCCAAGGACTGGGGCCACCTGCTGGTGCGCCTGCACCAGGTGGAGAAGGACGGCAAGGAATACCAGATCATGCTCAAGGAAGGCACGGTCGACGGCAAGCCGGTCGAAGGCCGCCGCGACTGACTTCGAGCGAAACACGAGAGCCGGGCGCCTGCCCGGCTTTTTTCTGTCCGCACGACGGGCGCGTCGGAGCGCATCGGGGACAGGCTTTTAGCGCGCCTCGATCCGCACGCACGACGCCGCCTGCGCATAGGGCAGCATTTCGCCCGGCAATGATGCCTGCGTTCTGCCACGCGCGGCCCTAGGCTGGAGGCCCGATCAGCCAACTCCGAGGCCTCCTCCATGCATCGCTATTTCTCCCTTGCCGGGCGTACCGCCCTGGTCACCGGCGGCACCCGCGGCATCGGCCTGATGATCGCCAAGGCCTTCGTCGAGGCCGGCGCCCAGGTCTATATCTGCGCCCGCGACGGCGAGGCCTGCGCGCAGACTGCCGCCGAGCTGTCGGCGTTCGGCCACTGCCAGGGCCTCGCCGCCAACCTGGCCAGCGAGGAAGGCGTGCAGGCGCTGGCCCGCGAGCTGGGCGAACGCATCGAGCGCCTGGACATCCTGGTCAACAACGCCGGCACCACCTGGGGCGCACCGCTGGAAAGCTACCCGGCCAAGGGCTGGGAAAAGGTCATGCAGCTCAACGTCACCTCGGTGTTCGGCTGCATCCAGCAGTTGCTGCCGCTGCTGCGCAAGGCCGGCTCGACCGACTGCCCGGCGCGGGTGATCAATATCGGCTCGGTGGCCGGCATCAGCGCCATGGGCGAGCAGGCCTATGCCTACGGCCCGAGCAAGGCGGCGCTGCACCAGCTGTCGCGGATGCTGGCCAAGGAGCTGGTGGGCGATCACATCAACGTCAACGTGATCGCCCCCGGCCGCTTCCCGAGCAAGATGACCCGCTTTATCGCCGAGGACGAGGCGGCGCTGGCCGCCGATACCGCGGTCATTCCCATGCAACGCTGGGGCCGCGAGGACGAGATGGCGGCGCTGGCCCTGAGTCTGGCCGGCAGCGCCGGGGCCTATATGACCGGCGCCATCATCCCCATCGACGGCGGTTTTCATCTGGGTTGAGCCCGCCGGGGTCGGCGCGCGGCGCACCCGGCCGCCGCGCCGTCAGCGTGACGGATTGAGCGCCAGCAGGTCGGCCTCGATGGCGTCCTGGCGTTCGATCAGCGGTTCGACCAGCGGCCGGCTGGCGAGAAAATGCGGCGTGCGCATATGCGCCTCGAAGGCCGCCTCGTCGACGTAGACCTCGTACAGCCAGACCAGATCCGGGTCGCTGCGGTCGCGCAGCACATCGAAGGTCAGGCAGCCGGGCTCGTCGCGCACCGAGGCGGCGGCGTTGACGCGCATGGCGTCCATGAAGGCAGCGAAGCTACCCGGCTTGAGCTGGGTCTTGAGCAGCAGGCAGTACACAGCGAACTCCTTTATGTCTTATATTGAAAGACAAATTGTATACATATTGGAGTGCCCGCACATGCTCGAACGTCCTTCCCGCCTCAATGGCCTGCGCCACCTGGCGCTCCTGGTGCCCAATCTGGAGGAATGCGAGCGCTTCTACGTCGAGGTGCTGGGCATGCAGGTACTGCACCGTGCCAACCAGGACCTGGTCTACCTGACCTGCGGCAACGACAACCTATCGCTCGGCCGCGCCTACGCCGAAAGCCATGGCGTGCCGCTGGTCGATCATTACGGTTTCATCGTCGACAGCGTCGAGGAGCTGGACGCCTGGTACCAGTACCTCAGGGCCCGCGGCGTGCCCCTGCTGGATCGCCCCTTCGACCATGGCGACGGGGCGCGCAGCTTCCATCTGCTCGATCCGGCCGGCAACAAGGTGCAGCCGCTGTACCACCCGGCGCTGTCCGGGCAGCGTTTCAGCCAGCCGCAAGGCTAGGCTCAGGTGCGGAACTGCCGCACCAGTTCCTGCAGCTCCACGCCCAGGCGCGCCAGTTCGGCGCTGGAGGCGGCGGTCTGTTCACTGGCGGTGGCGCTCTGCTCGCCGATGTCGCGCACGCGGGTGACGCTCTCGTTGATCGCCTCGGCCACCGCGCTCTGCTCCTCGGCGGCGGCGGCGATCTGCTGGTTCATCTGCTCGATGGTGCTCACCGCCTGGGTGATGCGGCCGAGGGCGTCGCCCGCCTCTCCCGCCAGCTCGACGGTGCGCCGGGTCAGCTCGCGGCTGCTGTCCATCTGCTCCACGGCGCCCTTGGCCATGCGCTGCAGGCCGGCGATCAGGCTCTCGATTTCCTCGGTACTGTCCTGCGCGCGCTTGGCCAGCGCGCGCACCTCGTCGGCGACCACGGCGAAACCGCGGCCCTGCTCGCCGGCGCGGGCGGCTTCGATGGCGGCATTGAGCGCCAGCAGGTTGGTCTGCTCGGCGACGTTGCGGATCACCTCGAGCACGCTGCCGATGCGCGCGCTTTCCTGATTGAGCGCGGCAATGGCCTCGGCGGACTGCTCCACCTCGCTGGCCAGGCCGTCGATCTGATCCACTGCCTGCTGCACCACGCGGTTGCCCTGCTGCGCCTCCCGGTCGGCGTCGCGCGCCGCCAGCGAGGCCTGCTCGGCGTTCTGCGCGACTTCCTGCACGGTGGCGGCCATCTGGTGCATGGCGGTGGCGGTCTGCTCGGTCTCCAGCTTCTGCGTCTGCACCCCGGCGCTGGTCTGCGCGGTGATGGCCGAGAGCTGTTCGGCGGCGGCGGCGATCTGCCCCACCCCGCCGCCGATGCGGCCGACCAGGTTGCGCAGGCTGAGGGTCATGCCCTGCATGGCGGCGAACAGCTGGCCGACCTCGTCGCGGCGTTGCTGGGGAATGTCCTGGCTCAGGTCGCCCGCGGCGATACGCTGGGCGAAACCCACGCTCTGGCGCAGCGGCACGACGATCAGGCGGGTGATCAGCAGCGCGGCGCACAGCCCCAGCACCACCGCAGCGGCGCCCATCAGGCCGAGCAGCACCAGCGAGCGTCGGCTGTCGTCGAGCATGGCCTGCTCCGCGCCGGCCTGGGCGGCCTCGGCCAGGTCCACCACCGAGCGCGCACGCTCGATCATGGCGTTTTCCGTCGCCAGGTTCTGCTCGCGCAGTTGCTGGTAGTAGAGGAAGGAGCGCTGATACAGGGTCAGCGCCTGCAGCGCGGTCTCGATCGCCGCCTTCTGCTCGTCGTCGAGCCAGATCATCAGGCTGCGGGCCACGGTCTGCAGGTCTTCGCTGACGTACTCCCACTCCTCCAGCGCCTCGGCGGAGCCGTCGATGATGTACAGGCTCTCGTGACCGCGCAGATCGAGCATGCGCTTGCTCAGACCGGAGGCGGTCTCGGCCAGGGTCAGCGGATCGCTGCCGCGCAGCTTGTCGCCCTGCAGGCGCAGTTCGCGCACCGCGTCGTACATGTCCAGCTCGATCACCTCGAACTGATCGCGCGCCTCAGTGGCGGCGTTGCGCATGTCCTGCCGCGCTTCGCGCGCCCGATCCTGCTGCTCGACGTAGTTGTCGAACTGCTTGAGGTACTCGGCGACCGCCTGCTGCATGGTCTGCAGGCGCGTGCCCTCGACCGCGGCGGAGCCCTGCGCCAGGCGCTCCAGCATGCCCTGCACCTGGGTCAGGCTGGCGCGCACCCGCTCGGCGCTCTGCGGGCTCAGCTCGATGGCGAAGCTGCGCTCCAGACGCCGCGCCTGGAGAATCTCCTGATTGACCTGCGCCAGCTGGCCGACCTGAGCATGCCCCTGCAGCACCGCTTGCACGGCGAGAAAGCCGCTGCCGGTCATCGCCGCGGTGAGCAACAGCACCAGACCGAAGCCGATGAGTAATTTCTTGCCGACGGCAAGGTTGGCGAACAGACGTGCGGCAGGCTCGAACATACAGGGCAACTCCAGGTTCTTCTTATTAGGGTCGCACCTCGTGAGCGCGACCTGGTCGATAGCCTAGGCAACCCTTGTGCCAGGCCCGTGACAGCACATCGGCCGACACGGGCAGAGGCTTGAGTGCTGGCAGTTGGCCAAGAGCGGATTGCCGAGCGGAGCCTGCCGTCGGCGGGCGCCCCCGCCGATTCGGCAAGAATCCGCTTGTTGACGCCGGACTATTGGCGGATTTTCGCCAGGTATGGGTATGCAGCAATTAGCCCTGGCGTCGGTGCGCACGGCGCCCCCCACCGCTTTGGCCAGACGCAAAAAGGCGCAGCCCCTTGCGGAGCTGCGCCTGGATGTGCGCAGAGGACTCAGCGCCCGGCCAGCACCGGCATCACCCGCGGCCGCAGCACTTCGCCGGCCACCGCCAGCAGACCGATGGCGCCGGCGATCCAGTACCACTGCGCCACCGGGTCGAACAGCAGCCAGCCCAGCGCATGGAGGAACACCACCAGGATCAGCACCGGGCTGACGTAGCGCACCATGAACAGCCACAGCGCGTAGCCGGCCGGCGGCAGGTTCAGCTCGTCGCGCATGATCTCGCCGCGCAGCACATAGCCGGCGAGGATCACCATGCAGATGCCGCCCAAGGGCATCATCCAGCGCGAGGTCAGGTAGTCCAGCCAGTCGAAGAGGTTCTTGCCCAGCGGCGTCCAGCCGGCCAGCAGGTTGAACGAGAGCATCGCCAGCAGGCTGATCAGCAGCAGCACCGCGCCGGAAACCACGGCGGCGCGCAGACGGCTGATGCCGTGCTTCTCGTTCAGGTAGGCGACGGTGGCCTCGATCATGGAGATCGCCGAGGTCAGCGCGGCGATCGACACCATGGCGAAGAACAGCACGCCGAAGGCGGTACCCAGCGGCATCTGCTGGAAGGCCAGCGGCAGGCTCATGAAGATCAGCCCCGGCCCTGCGCTCGGGCTCATGCCGTTGGCGAAGATGATCGGGAAGATCGCCAGGCCGGCGAGCAGCGCCACGCAGGTATCGCAGATCGCCACCATAAAGGTGGTGCGGGCGATGGACTGGCCGTCGGGGATGTAGGAGCCGTAGGTGAGGATGGCGCCCGAGGCCAGGCTGAGGGTGAAGAAGGCGTGACCCAATGCGGCCAGCAGCGCCTCGCCGGTGATCTTCGAGGCGTCGAAATGGAACAGGAAGTCGAAACCGGCGCTGAAACTGCCGCTGGTGAAGGCGTAGCCGACCAGCACGATGAGCATCAGGGCCAGGCCCGGCATCATCCAGCGCACCGCGTTCTCGATGCCCTGCTGCACGCCCCTGGCCACGATCCACAGGGTCAGCAGCGCCACCAGCAGGCTCCAGCCGCCGAGCTGCCAGGGGTTGGCGTTGTGCGCCGCGAACACCCCGCCGAGCGCCTCGACGCTGCTGGCGGCCAGCGAGCCGTCGAGCATCTTCCAGGTGTAGGCGAAGGCCCAGCCGGCGACGACCACGTAGAAACACAGGATCATGAAACCGGCCAGCATGGCCATGCCGCCGACCGCCTTCCACAGCGGATTGCCGCCGTTCTCGCGGACCACCCGGCCGATGGCGTCGATGGGGCTGCCGCGGCCGCGGCGGCCGAGGGCGATCTCGGTCATCATCACCGGAATGCCGATGGCCAGGATGCAGGCCAGGTACATCAGCACGAAGGCGCCGCCGCCGTATTCGCCGGTGATGTAGGGGAATTTCCAGATATTGCCCAGGCCCACGGCCGAGCCGGTTGCAGCGAGGATGAAACCCCAGCGCGAGAGCCAGAGGTTCTTCGGTTTTTCACGGGTCATGCGTCACCTGTTTGTTTTTATCTGTGACGGAATCGGACCCGCCGCGCTTGTGGCGCAGCGGAATGCAAGGCTTTTATCGAGCCGGGTTCGCCTGGGCACGGCAGGCAAGGCCAGCCGGGCTCACTGGGCGTCGGGCTGCGCCTCCGGCGCGGCCTGTTGGAAGGCCTGCAGGGGTTCGCAGCGCGCCGCCAGGGCGAGAATGCGTGGGTACGCGGCAAGGTCACAGTTAAAACGCCGCGCATTATACAGCTGCGGGATTAGGCAGGCTTCCAGATAACCGGGCCGCGCGCCGAGCGACAGGCGCCCGTCGAACGGCGCCAGGCCCTCCTCCACCGCCGCCAGCCCCAGCGCGACCCAGTGCTGGTACCAGGCGTTCTTCGCCTCGTCGGAGGCGCCCAGCTCGGCGGACAGGTACTGCAGCACGCGCAGGTTGTTCAGCGGATGCAGATCGCAGGCGATATGCAGCGCCAGCGCCCGCACCTGCGCCCGCTCGGCCGGATCCGCTGGCAGCAGTGCCGGCACCGGGAAGATTTCCTCCAGGTACTCGAGAATCGCCAGCGACTGGGCGATGCGCACCCCGCCGTTCTCCTCGTCCACCAGCAGCGGCAGGAGCTGCTGCGGGTTCAGCGCGCGGTAGTCGGCGCCGTGCTGCTGACCGCCGTCCTTGACCAGGTGCACCGGCACCTGCTCATAGGCCAGGCCCTTGAGGTTCAGGGCGATGCGCACGCGGTAGGCGGCGCTGGAGCGCCAGTAGCCATAGAGCTTCAACATCTCGGATTCCTCTCGAAACGCTCCAAGGGATCAGCGGGCGTCGTACTTTTCCACCACCTGATCGATGGCGCCGAAGAGGCTCTGGCCGGCCGCGTCGAACATCTCGATACGCACCCGGTCGCCGAACTTGAGAAACGGCGTTTTCGCCTCGCCCGACTCGACGATTTCCAGCATGCGCTTTTCCGCCAGGCAGGAAGAACCCGCGCTGCGGTCGTAGTTCGACACGGTGCCCGAGCCGATGATGGTTCCGGCGCCCAGCGGGCGGGTCTTGGCGGCGTGGGCGACCAGGGTGGGGAAGTTGAAGGTCATGTCCACACCGGCATCCGGCTGGCCGAACAGCGCGCCGTTGATATGCGAGACCAGCGGCCGATGCACCTTGCCGTCCTTCCAGCTCTCGCGCAGCTCGTCCGGGGTGATCGCCACCGGCGAGAAGCTCGACGACGGCTTGCTCTGGTAGAAGCCGAAGCCCTTGGCCAGCTCGCCGGGGATCAGGTTGCGCAGCGACACGTCGTTGACCAGCATCAGCAAACGGATATGCCCGCCCGCCTCGGCCGGCGTGGCGCCCATCGGCACGTCGTCGGTGATCACCGCCAGCTCGGCTTCCAGGTCGATGCCCCAGGCCTCGTCGGCCAGGCGGATCGGGCTGTGCGGCGGGATAAAGCTGTCGGCGCCGCCCTGGTACATCAGCGGGTCGTGCCAGAAGGATTCCGGCATCTCGGCGCCGCGCGCCTTGCGCACCAGCTCGACATGGTTGACGTAGGCGCTGCCGTCGGCCCAGTGATAGGCGCGCGGCAGCGGGCTATGGCAGGCGGCCTGATCGAAGGCGAAGGCGCCCTGCTCCAGACCGTCGTTGAGGCGCTGGTAGACCGCCTCCAGCTTGGGCCGGGCCACGGCCCAGTCGTCCAGCGCGGCCTGCAGGGTGGCGGCGATCTGCGGCACGCGCACGGCGCGGGCCAGGTCGCGGGAGACCACGACGAGCACGCCGTCGCGGCCCTGGTTCAGTGATGCGAGTTTCATATGCGATTTCCGTTCTTGGCATAGGAGCCGGCTTGCCGGCTCCTACAGGTTCAACCTTGGGTACCCGGCGCGCGCCAGGAGTTGACGTACTCGGCCAAATCCACCGCAGCGGCGGCATCGGCCACTTCCAGGGCGCGGCGGGTGTCGATCATCACCGCCACCTCGTCGATGAAGGTCGCCGGGTCCTCCTGGCTCTTCTTCAGCGCCTTGGGATGCGGCCCGTGGGGGAAGCCGCAAGGGTGCAGGGTGACCATGCCGGCCTCGATGTTGTCGCGGCTGAAGAAGTTGCCGCGGTGATAGAACAGCACCTCGTCGTAGTCGTCGTTGTTGTGGAAGAACGGCACCTTGAGCGCGCCCGGGTCGGACTCGACCGGGCGCGGCGTGAAGGTGCAGACCACGAAACCGTTGGCGACGAAGGTGGTGTGCGCCGACGGCGGCAGGTGATAGCGGTGGCTGAGCAGCGGGCGAATGTCGCGCCAGTTCAGCCGCACCACGGTGTTGTCGCCGTGCCAGCCGACCACGTCCAGCGGGTTGTAGGGGTAGGTCACGGTGCTGATCTGATTGCGCCGCTTGATCCTGATCTGCCAGGTGTTCTCGTCCTGCTGCGCCTTGAACGCCTCATCGATATGCGGGTGCTCCAGCACCGCCGGATCGAAGATCGCCTGCGGGCCGAGCAGGCCCTTGTCCGGCAGCTGATAGGCGCCATCGCTGTTCTCGATCAGCAGGAAGTAGCTCGGCGTGCTGGCCTCGATGCGCCAGGCGGTGCCGCGCGGAATCAGCAGGTAGTCGCCGTCGCGATATTCCAGATGGCCGAAGTCGCAGTACAGGTGCCCCGCACCCTCGTGGACGAACAGCAGCTCGTCGCCGTCGGCGTTGCGCACCAGGTGGCGCATGGCGCCGTGGGTGCGCCAGACGCGCAGCTTCACATCGGCGTTGTGCAAGGTCAGCGGCGCCGCCAGCGGGCAGTCGCGCTCGCTGGGGATGTCGTTGAAGTTGAACGCGTGCGGGCGCAGCGGGCCTTCCCAGTCGATCCAGCCGGTCGGCGGATGCTTGTGGTGCAGGTGTGCGGTGGGGCCGAAGAAGCCCTCGCGGCCCATCTCGCGCTCGTAGGTGCCCTGCGGCAGGTCGCAGTGCGCCTGACGCGAGCACTCGCCCTCGCGCAGGGGAAAGCTGATCCATTTACGGCTCATGGCATCACTCCTCGGAGATCACGCCGCGACGCAGCTGGTCTTCCTCGATGGATTCGAACAGCGCCTTGAAGTTGCCCTCGCCAAAGCCCTGGTTGCCCTTGCGCTGGATGATCTCGAAGAAGATCGGACCGATCACCGTGTTGGTGAAGATCTGCAGCAGGATGCCGTCGTCGCCCGGCGCACCATCGATCAGGATATTCAGCTCGCGCAGCAACTCCAGCGGCTCGCCGTGGCCAGCGACGCGGCTGTCGACCTTTTCATAATAGGTGTCCGGGGTGGTCATGAAGTCCACGCCATTGGCGCGCAGCTGGCGCACGGTGGCGTAGATATCGTCGGTGGACAGGGCGATGTGCTGAATGCCCTCGCCGTGGTACTCGCGGATGAATTCCTCGATCTGCGACTTGTCGTCGGCCGACTCGTTGATCGGGATGCGGATCTTGCCGCACGGCGCGGTCATGGCGCGGGAGAACAGGCCGGTGAGCTTGCCTTCGATGTCGAAGTAGCGGATCTCGCGGAAATTGGCGATGCGCTCGTAGAAGCCGGACCAGACGTCCATCTGCCCACGGCGCACGTTATGGGTCAGGTGGTCGATGCACTGCAGGCCGACGGCGTTGTCGTTGGCACTGCGGCCTTCGATGTATTCGAAGTCGACGTCGTAGATGGTCTTGTCGCCGTAGCGGTCGACCAGATACAGCAGCGAGCCGCCGATGCCTTCCACACAGGGGATATTCAGCTCGCCGAAGTTGGCGTGGCTACCGACCAGCTTGGCGCCCTGCTGCTCGACGTAGGCCGCGGCCTGGGCCGCGTTCTTCACCCGGAAGGCCATGGCGCAGGCGCTGGGGCCGTGCTTCTCGCCGAAGGCGCGGACATGGCCGGTGGGGCTGCCGTTGAGGACGAAATTGATGTCGTTCTGCTGGAACAGCCAGACCTGCTTGGAGCGGTGCTTGGCGGTTTCGGTGAAGCCCATGGCGGTGAACAGCTGGCGCAGCTGGGCGATGCCTTCTTCGTTGGGCGCGGTGAATTCGACGAACTCGAAGCCGTCGGTACCGATGGGGTTGTGCTGCTCGATCTTGGCCACGGCGGTCATTTCGCCTCCTCGTTGTTGTTGTGGGCTGCGCCGTGAGGCGCGTTTGAATGAACCCATGACAACCCGGCGACAGACGGCGAACAAGGCGGCGCAACCGCCCGGCTGGGGCGATCTCAGCGAGGTATTGGCAAGTTTTCCTTACACCCTGAAAAACCGGGGGATGCGGCCTGGCAAGACCTGTAAATGCGTAAGGTTTTCTTGCCAGAGCGGTTCGCCAGGCTGCCAGACGAGCTGCCGCGGCGAGGCCGAGGAAGACCATGCGCAGTGGATCGGGGCGCCGCGCCGAGGCTCAAGCGCGCAACGGTGGATGGGTAAAGCCTCGGCCACGCGCCCCGATCCCCCTGGATCAGCTGTGCCTTGCCGGGCGGACAACGCGCCGGCGCCTCAGCGCTGCAGATGCCCGTAGAGCTTGGCGTACAGACCGCCGTCGGCGATCAGCTGCTGGTGGTCGCCGTCCTCGGCGACGCTGCCGCCGTCGAATACCAGCACGCGGTCAGCCTGCTTCACCGCGCTCAGGCGGTGGGCGATGATCAGCGTGGTGCGCCCGTTGAGGAACTGCGCCAGCGCCTCGTGCAGGGCGTATTCGGTGGCGGCGTCGAGCGCCGAGGTGGCCTCGTCGAGGATCACCACCTTGGGCTCGGCCAGCACCATGCGGGCGATGGCCAGGCGCTGACGCTGGCCGCCGGACAGGCGCACACCGCTGCGCCCGACCACGCTGTCCAGGCCCTGCGGCAGCGCCTGGATGGTCGGCGCCAGCTGGGCGATTTCCAGTGCGCGCCAGCAGGCCTGGTCGCTGCGCTCGCGGCCCATGCACAGGTTGGCGCGCACCGTGTCGTTGAACAGCGCCGGGTGCTGCAGCACCACCGCGACGTTGTCGCGCACGCAGTCCAGGCCGATCTCCTCCTGGCTGCTGCCGCCGAAGCGGATGCTGCCGGCCTGCGGCGTGTAGAGCCCCAGCAGCAGCTGCACCAGGGTGCTCTTGCCGCCACCCGAGGCGCCGACTATGGCCACCTTCTCGCCGGGGGCGATGGACAAATCGAGGCGATCCAGTACCGGCTCCTCGCCGTAGGCGAAGGTCAGCCCGCGCACCTCGATGCCGACGGTGTCGCGACCCTTGAACGGATCGACGCGGCCCGGGTACTGCGGCTCGTCGCGCCGCGCCAGCAGCTCGTTGATCCGCGTCAGTGCGCCGCCGGCGGCGTAGAAGGCGTACTGCAGGCTGAGCAGCTGCTCCACCGGGCCGATCATGAACCACAGGTAGCTGAACACCGCGAGCATCTGGCCGATGGACAGGTCGGAGAACAGCACGGTGAGCATGGCGGCGGCGCGGAACACGTCGATGCCGAACTGGAACAACAGGCCGCTGGCGCGGTTCGAGGCATCGCTCTTCCACTGCGAGGCCACGGCAAAGTCGCGTACCTCGCGTGCCCGCCCACCGAGGCGGCCGAGGAAATAGCCCTGGCGGTTGCCGGCGCGCACCTCCTGGATGGCGTCGAGGGTCTCGGTCAGCGCCTGGGTGAAGCGGCCGGTGCTGTCGTTCTCGAGCTTCTTCAGGTGCTTGACCTGCTTGCCCAGCTGCACCGTGGCGTAGATCACCAGCGGGTTGAACAGCAGGATCAGCAGCGCCAGCTGCCAGTGCATCCAGATCAGGATGGCCGAGGTGCCGACCAGGGTCAGCACCGCCACCAGGAAGCGGCTGAGGGTCTCGCCGACGAACTTGTCCAGGGTGTCCAGGTCGGTGACCAGATGGGTGGTGACCGTGCCGCCGCCGAGGCTCTCGTACTCGCCGAGGGAAATGCGCTTGAGCCGCTCGATCAAACGCATGCGGATGCGGTAGACGATGTCCTTCGACAGCCGCGCGAACAGGCGTGCCTGCAGCACATTGAACACCAGCGCCGAGCCGCGCAGCAGCAGGGTCAGCAGCAGCATCAAGCCGATATAACCGGCGGCGGTCTCCCAACTGGCCGGCAGGAAGTTGTCCATCACCTTGAGCGCGGCGTCGCCGTCGTGCAGCAGCACTTCGTCGACCAGCAGCGGCAGCAGCAGCGGAATCGGCACGCTGCACAGGGTGGCCAGCACCGCGACCAGGTTGGCGAGGATCAGCGCTTTCTTGTGCTGCAGGGCCAGGCGACGGATTTCTGCCCAGCTCAACCGATCAGGCATGGGCGGCGCGCTCCAGCCAGCGGCCGAGCAGCGGCGCCAGCACCTCCAGCGGTTGATAGCCGTTGGTCAGCAGCGCCAGCTGGCCGTCGCGCTCGGCCAGCAGGGTGGGGAAACCGGCGATGCCCAGATCCTGCACCCAGCTGAAATCGGCGGCGGTGGCATCAACCATGGCCTGGCTGTCGAAGGCCTCGGCGAACTCGATGCGCGGAATGCCGGCCTGCTCGGCCAGTTGCACCAGCACACCGGCCTGGGTGACGTCGACGCCCTCGGTGTAGAAGGCCTGCTGGATCAGCTTGAGCAGCGGCCAGGCGCTGGCCGCGTCGAGGCTGCGCGCGGTGACCAGGGCGCGGCAGGCCGGCTCGGTGTCGTAGACCAGGCCCTCGGGCAGGCCGCGCTCGAAGTCGAACAGCTGCCCGGTGCTGGCGTTGACCGCCTGCCAGTAGCCCAGGTAACGCACCCGCGCCGCGGCATCGATGGCCACCTGGTCGCGGCGCAGGCCGCCGACCACCAGCTGCAGCGGCACGCCGGCCACTGCGGCCTGCTCGGCGAGGGCCTCGGCCACCGGGGCGAAGCCCCAGCACCAGGAACACATCGGGTCCATCACGTAGAGCAGGCGGCTTGCCATGGTCAGGCCTCGTTCAGTTGGCGGGGGTCGCGTCCCAGAGGATGCGGCTGGTTGCGCGCGCGCGCCAGCTCGATCTGCTTCTGCCGCTCGCGGGCGCCTTCACGGGTCTTCTCCGGCAGTGAGTCCCAGCAATGCGGGCAGCTGACGCCGGGGCTGTAGCGCTCGGACTGGCGGTCTGCCACGGAAATCGGCGTGCGGCAGGCGTGGCACTGGTCGTAGTCACCCTCCGTCAGGTCGTGGCGCACGGTCACCCGGTTGTCGAAGACGAAGCAGTCGCCCTGCCACTTGGTCTCTTCCTGCGGCACTTCCTCCAGGTATTTGAGGATGCCGCCCTTGAGGTGGTAGACCTCCTCGAAGCCCTCGCCGAGCATGTAGCTGGAGGCCTTCTCGCAACGGATGCCGCCGGTGCAGAACATCGCCACCTTCTTGTGCTGGTGCGGGTCGAAGTGGGCCTTGATGTACTCGGGAAATTCGCGGAACGACTTGGTCTTGGGGTCGATGGCGCCCTCGAAGGTGCCGATGGCCACCTCGTAGTCGTTGCGGGTATCGATCAACAGCACCTCGGGGTCGCTGATCAGGGCGTTCCAGTCCTGCGGCTCGACGTAGGTGCCGACGCGCTGGTTGGGGTCGACGCCCGGCACGCCGAGGGTGACGATCTCTTTCTTCAGCTTGACCTTGGTGCGATAGAACGGCTGCTCATCGCAATAGGACTCCTTGTGGTCGATATCGGCCAGACGGGCGTCCTCGGCGAACCAGGCAAGCAACGCATCGATGCCGGCGCGGCTGCCGGAGACGGTGCCGTTGATGCCCTCTTCGGCGAGCAGCAGGGTGCCCTTGATGCCGTTATCGAGCAGGGTTTGCAGCAGGGGTTCGCGCAGCGCCTGGTAGTCCGGCAGGGAGACGAACTTGTACAGCGCCGCGACGACGATCTTGTCGGTCATGGAATGTCCTTCAGTAGTCGCCCACGTAAAGGGCGGACTGGGGCTCGATCGGCGCGAACTCGCCGGATCGAGAAGCCAAACGAAAGCGCCGGCGTGGGCCGGCGCGAGGCGGATTGTAACAAAGCCGCGAAGCGCCGGGGCGAGTTGCCGACAAGGCGCGACAGCCTGTCGCCTGGCCCGGCTGCAACGCTCCGCAGCGCGGGTCGAGCGCAGCGATAGCCGGGGAGCACCCCGGCGTTCATCCGGCCTGGGTCAATGACCGCCGCGGCAGGTCGGCGAGGCCGGCGCCACGCCCTGCGCCGCCCACTCCTCGGGGGTATAGGTGTGCAGGGCCAGGGCATGGATCTGCGCCATCAGCTCGCCGACCGTGGCATAGACCTTCTGATGCCGCTTGACCGCGTTCAGGCCGGCGAACGCCGGGCTGACGATCACCGCTTTGTAGTGGGTCTCCAGGCCACGGCTGTGCATATGGCTCTCGTCCAGCACCTCGAGGTGTTCGGGCTGCAGATCGGCCAGCGCGGCGACGATCAGGTCTTGCTTGGACATCGTGGGCTCCATCAGGGTTGTTTGACGCCGAGCTCGTCGCTCATATCGGCCAGCAGCTTGTTCACCTCCGGCACGGCGGTTTCCAGCTTGCTCTGGGTGATCTGTGCAGACTGCGCGGTGAGGGTCGGCATCTTCTGCAGCACCTTCTGCCCCAGCGGCGACTCGTAGAAGGCGATCAGCTGCTTGAGCTCCTGCTCGTCGAAGTTGCTGGTGTAGAGCTTGACCATGTCCGGCTTGAGCTTGTCCCAGCCCACCGCCTTGTCCAGCGCGGCATTGGCCTTGGCCTGATAGCTTTCCAGCAGCGCCTGCTTGCCGCCCGGCGCCTGGGCGAAGCGCTGGGCGAACATCTGCTGCACCTGGCCATACACCGGCACGGTCAGCTTGTCGGCATGTGCCAGCTTGAGGAAACGCTCGGCATCGGCGGCATGGCTGGCGGCATCGGCCAGGGCCAGGGACGCCGAGGCGCTGAGCAGAACGGCGGTGCACAGCTTGAATAGATGAGGCATGGGAAGGCTTCCGGGGGTGACGGGTGAGTCTGGGTAGACTGCGCTGGGGGCATTTTGTGCCCAAGCCCGGTTTACCTCAAGTCGGCCGCATCGTGCGCCAGCGCACAAAACCCCTGCGCACTGCCGCACCCGCTGGTCAGTTGCCAAAATGCCAGCACTTGCCCATGCTTGAACGTGCTCGGCATGCTGTGCGCCCCCGATTCGAATGGCGTGCGCACTCCTCGCCCCGGCAATTGATCGCCAGCCTGCGCACACACATGGACGTGCCCGATGACCAGTTTCGCCAGCCCCGCCGAATTTCCCCCCCAGCCGCTGTGCGACAGCAAGGGTCGGCTGCTGGCCGAAGCCATCGGCTGGTCGAGCCGACCGCAGGTGCACTGCGCCCTGCGCGGCCACCTGGGCCGGCGCAAGCGCTGGAACCACTGGTGCATCACCACCCCGCAGTGGATGCTCGCGCTGACCCTGGCCGACCTCGATTACCTGGGCTACGGCGCCGCCTACTTCCTCGACCTGGACAGCGGCCAGGCCGTCGCCCACACCCAGCTGCGCCCCTTCGCCTTCGGCTGCCAGCTGCCCGACCTGCCGCTGGAAAGCCACGCCTTCAACCACCCGCGCCTGCAACTGCGCATCGACGAGCATCCCGGCCGCCTGCGCCTGACCGCTGCCGCCCCGGATATCGGCGGCCAGCCGCTGCAGGTAGCGCTGGACATCCAGCGCCCCGCCCACCTGCAATCGGTCAACCTGGTGGCGCCGCTGCAGGGCGGCGGCTTCCACGCCACCAGCCGCCAGCTCGGCCTACCCGCCGCCGGCAGCCTGCAGCTGGGACGCAAGCAGTACAGCTGCGCCCCCGGGCAGAGCTTCGCCGCCCTGGATTTCGGCCGCGGCGTGTGGCCGCTGAACAGCCACTGGCAGCGCGCCGCCTTCGCCGCACCGGGCGGCATCGCCGGCAACTTCGGCTCCGGCTGGCTGGAACACAGCGGCCTGTCGGAGAACGCCCTGTGGTTCGGCGGCGAACTGCAGCGCCTGGACAGCCCGCTGAGCATCGAACAGAGCGCCCACGCGCCGCTGGCACCCTGGCGCCTGGACAGCGCGGACGAGCGCGTGGCGCTGCGTTTCAGCCCGCGCCAGCTGCACCGCGCCTGCCCCAAGCTGGGCCCCTTCCATGCCGACACCCAGCAGTGGTTCGGTCGCTACGACGGCGTGCTGCGCGGTCCCAAAGGCGAGCGGGTACCGGTGGACGGCGCCCTCGGCTGGCTCGGCGCGACCCACGCCCGCTGGTAATGGTCGCGATAGAAAATCCGCGGAACCAGTGCCCGACGCAACGGCCTAAACTGCCAGCCGTCCTACTCCCGGAGATCGCCATGAGCCGCACCGAAACCGACAGCATCGGCCCCATCGAAGTCCCCAACGAGGCCTATTGGGGCGCGCAGACGCAGCGCTCGCTGATCAACTTCGCCATCGGCACCGAGCGCATGCCGCTGGCAGTGCTGCACGCCCTGGCGCTGATCAAGAAGGCCGCGGCGCGGGTCAACAGCCGCAGCGGCGAGCTGCCGGCGGATATCGCCCGGCTGATCGAACAGGCCGCCGACGAGGTGCTGGGTGGCGACCACGATGCGCAGTTCCCCCTGGTGGTGTGGCAGACCGGCAGCGGCACGCAGAGCAACATGAACGTCAACGAGGTGATCGCCGGCCGCGCCAACGAACTGGCCGGCGGCACGCGCGGCGGCAAGAGCCCGGTGCATCCCAACGATCACGTCAACCGCGCGCAGAGCTCCAACGACTGCTTCCCCACCGCCATGCACATCGCCGCGGCGCAGGCGGTCAGGCACAGCCTGCTGCCGGCCATCGCCGAGCTGCGCGACGGCCTGCAGGAGCAGGCGCAGCGCCACGCCCACCTGGTCAAGACCGGGCGCACCCATATGATGGACGCCACCCCCATCACCTTCGGCCAGGAGCTGTCGGCCTTCGTCGCCCAGCTCGGCTACGCCGAGGCGGCCATCCGCGCCGCCCTGCCGGCGGTATGCGAACTGGCCCAGGGCGGCACCGCGGTGGGCACCGGACTCAACGCCCCACCCGGCTTCGCCGAGGCCATCGCCGCCGAGCTGGCCGCGCTGAGTGGCCTGCCACTGACCAGCGCGCCGAACAAGTTCGCCGCCCTCGCCGGCCACGAGCCGCTGGTGCAGCTCTCCGGCGCGCTGAAGACCCTGGCCGTGGCGCTGATGAAGCTGGCCAACGACCTGCGCCTGCTCGGCTCCGGCCCGCGCGCCGGCCTGGCCGAGGTGCGCCTGCCGGCCAACGAGCCGGGCAGCTCGATCATGCCCGGCAAGGTCAACCCGACCCAGTGCGAGGCGCTGTCGATGCTCGCCTGCCAGGTGCTGGGCAACGACGCCACCATCGGCTTCGCCGCCAGCCAGGGCCACCTGCAGCTCAACGTGTTCAAGCCGGTGATCATCCACAACCTGCTGCAGTCGATCCGCCTGCTCGCCGACGGCTGCCGCAACTTCCAGCAGCACTGCATCGCCGAGCTGCAGCCGGATGCCGTGCAAATGGCCGCGCACCTGGAGAACGGCCTGATGCTGGTCACCGCGCTGAACCCGCATATCGGCTACGACAAGGCCGCCGAGATCGCCAAGAAGGCCTACGCCGAGGGCAGCACCCTGCGCCAGGCGGCGCTGCAGCTGGGCTACCTGAACGACGCCCAGTTCGACCAGTGGGTGCGGCCACAGGACATGCTCGGAGCCGGCAAACATGACTGAGGGCAAGAGCGGCGCCACGCCGTTGGAGGGCGACGGCAAACGCATCCTGATGATCTTCGGCACGCCCAAGCGCGAAAGCCTGTGCCATGCCCTCGGCGCCGCCTACGCCCAGGGCGCGCGCGACCAGGGCCATGTGGTGCGCCAGCTGAAGCTGGGCGAGCTGCAGTTCGACCCAATCCTGCGTGACGGCTACGACCAGAGCCAGAACCTGGAGCCCGACCTGCTCGAGGCGCAGCGCCTGATCCACTGGGCCGAACACCTGGTATTCGTCTACCCGGTCTGGTGGGGCGGCCTGCCGGCGCTGCTCAAGGGCTTCTTCGACCGGGTGTTCCTGCCCGGCTTCGCCTTCAAGTACCGCCACCGCTCGCAGCTGTGGGACAAGCTGCTGAGCGGGCGCAGCGCCGACCTGCTGGTGACCCTGGACACCCCGCCCTGGTACTTCCGCTGGGTCTACGGCGCGCCGGCACACCGGCAGATGGTGCGCACCATCCTCGGTTTCTGCGGGATCAAGACCCGCCGCCTGGCCGAATTCGCCCCGGTGCGACCGTCCAGCGAGGAGCAGCGCCAGGCCTGGCTGCGCAAGGCCGAGGCGCTGGGGGTCAAGGCCTAGGCAGCGCGTAGCGCTGGCCAGGGTTGCCGGCTGCTGGTGCGCGCGGCGCCTCTACGCCCTGGCCAGCCGCCTTGCCTTGCGTGCGCGCAGCCCGGCCAGCAGCGACGGCCCCAGCGCGGTCAACGCCGAGCCCAGCACCACCAGCAGGGCACCGCCGTAGGCGATCCAGTTGACCTGCTCGGGCTGCACGTGATCCGGCCACCAGCTCGCCGCCACGGCCACCGAGGCGAAGGTCACCAGCGGGGTGATGGCCAGGGTGGCGCTGACCCGCGAGGCCTCCCAGTGCGCCAGCGCCTCGGCGAAGGCGCCGTAGGCGACCAGGGTGTTGAGGCAGCAGGCCAGCAGCAGCCAGCCCTGCAACGGGCTCAGCTCGAGAGCCTGCAGCGGATGCGCCCAGGGCGTCAGCAGCAGGGCGCAGGCCAGGTAGATCACCATCATCACCTGCACCGAGTTCCACAGGGTCAGCAGCTGCTTCTGCGCCAGACCGTAGAAGGTCCAGACGAAGGCCGCCGCCAGGACGATCAGTACGCCGGCGGTGTAGGCGGTGAGCGAGGTCAGCAGCTCGCTCAGGCGCTGATTGAAGAACAGCACGAAGCCCAGCAGCAGGATCGCCAGGCCGATGCCCTGGCCCAGGCTGAAACGCTCGCGGAAGACGAACAGGCTGCTGACCAGCAGCAGGATCGGCGCCACCTGGATCACCAGCTGCGTCGTGCCGGGGCTGAGCAGATTGAGGCCGACCAGGTACAGCACGTAGTTGGCGGTCAGTCCGGCGATCGCCAGCACCAGCAGCCAGGCGCCCTTGCGCCCCAGCGGGCGAAAGCGCGGCAGCCGGCGGGACGCGGCCAGGTAGGCGAGCAGCAGCGAGCCGGCCACCAGCAGGCGGTACCAGGTGACGGTGACCGGGTCCATCACCTGCAGCACTTCTTTCAGCTTGATCGGCAGGATGCCCCAGAGCACGGACGTGGTCAGGGCGAGCAGCAGGCCGTAGAGCCAACGGCCGGAGGAGATATGCATGGCGACCTCGAAACGGGCGACCCGGCAAGTCGCTCGGGCCGCAAAGCGCCATTCTAGGAGGCGGACCGCAACCGGCACAGTAACAGTTAGGTGGCATTGCACGGCGCAACTGTACCGCCCTCACCCCTGAAACTGTCAGGCTTCCGGCGCCAAAATATTGGAAAACTCGACAAAAAGCACCAATCAGGCCGACAACCTCGACCACTGGTCGCTTCGCTCGGCAGGGCGCAAGGCGCGCAGTAGACTCAAGTCATCCCGCCCCTTGCAGATGGAGCCCGCGTCATGTTCGGCCAACGCAACGTCGATCCCCAGCCCGGGACCCATTACCGCAGTTCGCGCCTGAGCGCCGTCAACGGTCAGTACTTCTTCGCCACCCGCGAAGGCACCCTGGAAGGTCCCTTCATGTCCCGCCACGACGCCGAGCTGAGCATCGCCCGCTACATCGACCGGGTGAACATGGCCGACAAGCTGCTGCGTCACAGCAACGAACATATCGACAACCTGCAACGCCGCGCGGCGATCAAGCATAACCAGGAACTCTGAGCGCACCTGGATGCCGGGGCGCATGCCCTCGCCTCTTATCTCACAGCCTTGCCAGCCCCAGATCCTGCCGGTGCGCGGCCAGATGCGGCAGCACCGCGGCCAGCAGCGGCTCCTTGAATGCCTCCTGAAAGCGATGGGCCAGCCCCGGGATCAGCTTGAGTTCGGCCCCCCGGATGTGCGCCGCCACGTGCACGCCGTGCATCACCGGCAGCAGCGGGTCGGCGGTGCCGTGCACCACCAGGGTCGGCACCCGCAGGCGACCCAGCAGCGCCACCCGGCTCGGCTCGGCGAGGATCGCCAGTAGCTGACGCTGCACGCCCTCGGGGTTGAAGGCGCGGTCGTAGGCCAGCTGCGCCTGCTGCAGCAACAGCGCACGGTCGTCGCGCACCGCCGGGCTGCCCAGTGCGGCGAGCAGGTCGGCCTGCTGCTGCAGCGCCGCCTCGCGGCTGCCCGCCTCGCGCCGCGCCAGCAGGCGCAGCAGCGACTCGTCCGGTGCCGGCAGGCCCTGGGCGCCGGAGCTGGTCATCACCAGGGTCAGGCTGAGCACCCGCGCTGGCGCCAGGTCGGCCAGGTGCTGGGCGATCATGCCGCCCATGCTCGCCCCCAGCACATGGAAAGCCGCAACGCCCAGAGCGTCCATCAGCCCCAGGGCGTCGCCGGCCATGTCGCGCAACCGGTAAGGCGCGCCCGGCGCCAGGCCCAGGCGGTAGCGCAGCACCTCGTAGCCCAGGTTGATGGTCGGCGCCGGCTGCCGCCAGCTGCTCAGGCCGACATCGCGGTTGTCGAAACGTATCACCCGAAAACCCTGCTGGCAGAGGCGCTCGACCACCTCGTCGGGCCAGTGGATCAGTTGCCCGCCCAGACCCATGACCAGCAGCAACGCCGGGTCGCGCTGGCTGCCGATGCTCTGGTAGGCCAGGCGCACGTCGCCGACATCCACGTAACGGGTCGGTTGCTCGAGCTCGCAGCGAGTCGCCGCCCAGGACGGCAGGCCGCACAGCAGCGCCGCCAGGAAAATAAATAGACGCATGAAAACACCGGAAACGCAGAACCCCACTAAACCGCGAGTCTGGTGATAGTCGTTCGCGAGCGCTGCCACACAACGATGACAATTTGATGAAGGAAGACAAGCGGTCGCCCTGCGGCTCCGCGTTGGGCTTCGCTGCGCTCAGCGCCAACCTACGCCCGTAGGTTAGGTTGAGGAGCCTGCGACGAAGCCCAACGCCCCTGGCTCCCATCGAACGGCAACGCAGGCAAACCGACAGGGCGAAGCGCCGATCAGGCCAGTTCGGCGCGCAACTGCCTGGCGGCGGCGACCATATTGACCAGCGCCGCCTCGGTCTCCGGCCAGGCGCGGGTCTTCAGGCCGCAGTCCGGATTGACCCACAGCCGCTCGACGGGGATGCGCGTGGCCGCCTTGCGCAGCAAGCCGGCCATCTCGGCGCTGTCCGGCACGCGCGGCGAGTGGATGTCGTAGACGCCCGGGCCGATCTCGTTGGGATAGGCGAAGCGCTCGAAGGCCTCCAGCAGCTGCATGTCCGAACGCGAGGTCTCGATGGTGATGACATCGGCATCCATGGCGGCGATGGATTCGATCACGTCGTTGAACTCGCTGTAGCACATGTGGGTATGGATCTGCGTCTCGTCGCGCACGCCGCTGGCGGTCAGACGGAAGGCCTCGGTCGCCCAGTCCAGATAGCCCTGCCAGGCGGCCCGACGCAGCGGCAGGCCCTCGCGGAAGGCCGCCTCGTCGATCTGGATGATCTTGACGCCGGCCGCCTCCAGGTCCAGCACTTCGTCGCGGATGGCCAGGGCCAGCTGGCGCGCCTGCACCTCGCGCGGCACGTCCTCGCGCGGGAAGGACCACATCAGCATGGTCACCGGCCCGGTCAGCATGCCCTTCATCGGCTTGGCGGTCAGGCCCTGGGCATAGCGAATCCAGTCCACCGTCATCGCCCGCGGACGGCTCAGGTCGCCGACTATCACCGCCGGTTTGACGCAGCGCGAGCCATAGCTCTGCACCCAGCCGAAACGGGTGAAGGCGTAGCCGTCGAGCTGCTCGGCGAAGTATTCGACCATATCGTTGCGCTCGGCCTCGCCGTGCACCAGCACGTCCAGGCCGAGGTTTTCCTGCACCTCAACGGCGTGGCGGATCTCGCTGTGCATGGCCTCGGCGTACTCGGCCGCGCTCAGCCTGCCGGCCTTGAATGCCTGCCGCGCCAGGCGAATGGCGGCGGTCTGCGGGAAGGAGCCGATGCTGGTGGTCGGCAACGGCGGCAGCTGCAGGTGCGCGCGCTGCTTGGCGCTACGCGCGGCGAAGGGCGACTGACGTTGGGCATGACGCGGGCCGATCGCCGCCAGGCACGCCTGCACCTCGGCCTTGTGGATGCGCTTTGATGCGGCGCGGGCGGCCTGCACCGCGCGGCTCTGCGCCAGCGCGGCCTGCACCTCGGCATCCTCCGGCGCCTCCAGCGCCTGGCCGAGCAACGCGACCTCGCGGCATTTCTGCACGGCAAAGGCCAGCCAGCTCTTCAGTTCGGCGTCCAGCTGATCCTCGCGTTCCAGGTCCACCGGGCTGTGCAGCAGCGAGCAGGACGGCGCCACCCACAGGCGCTCGCCCAGGCGTTCGTGGGCATGGCGCAGCAGCTCGAGCGCCTTGTCCAGATCGCTGCGCCAGACGTTGCGGCCGTTGACCACGCCGAGCGACAGCACCTTGTAGGCCGGCAGGCGGTCGAGGATGGTCGGGTACTGCTCCGGCGCGCGCACCAGGTCGATATGCAGGCCGTCCACCGGCAGATTGGCGGCCAGGCCGAGGTTGTCCTCCAGGCCGCCGAAGTAGGTGGCGATCAGCTTCTTGCCCGGCTCGCGCTGCAGCAGGTTGTAGGCGCGCTCGAAGGCGTTCTTCCAGTCCTGCGGCAGATCCAGCGCGAGGATCGGCTCGTCGATCTGCACCCATTCCACGCCCTGGGCGGCCAGGCGCTGGAGTATCTCGCCGTAGACCGGCAGCAGGCGTTCGAGCAGCTCCAGCTTGTCGAAGTCGCTGCCCTTGGTCTTGCCCAACCACAGGTAGGTCAACGGGCCGATCAGCACCGGCTTGACGGCGTGACCGAGGGCATGGGCTTCGTCCACTTCCTCGAACAACTGCCCCCAGCTCAGGGCGAACTGCTGGTCGACGGCAAACTCAGGCACCAGGTAGTGGTAGTTGGTATCGAACCACTTGGTCAGCTCCTGGGCGTGGGCGCCGCCGCAGCAACTGTGGCCACTCTGGTTACCAACGGCGCCACGGGCCATGGCGAACAGGGTATCGAGGCCCGGCTTGCCGGCGGCCGGACGAAAGCGCTCGGGGATCACGCCCAGCGCCAGGGAATGGCCGAGCACCTGGTCGTACCAGGCGAAGTCGCCGACCGGTAGCAGCTCGATGCCGGCGTCCTTCTGCAGCTGCCAGTGCTCGGCGCGCAGGCGCTGGCCGACCGCACGCAGGCCGGCCTCGTCGAGCGTGCCTTGCCAATGGGCTTCGAGGGCTTTCTTCAGTTCGCGGTCGCGACCGATACGGGGAAAACCGAGGGAATGGGACAGGGCCATGTCAGAACGCTCCATAGGGAAATCGGGATGGCGCTATTCTCGGCAGCCGCATCGAGTGAGACAAACTCAAGATATTTGTATTGAACTATAGAATTACTCATGTAGCCTGGATGAGGCTTTCCCCATCCACCATCGAGCGGCGCGCGCCGGCGGTGGATACACACAGCATCATCCACCCTAGGTTCCGTGAGTCCGCCATGCTCGAACTACGCCATCTGAAAACCCTGCACGCCCTGCGCGAAACCGACAGCCTGGTGGAGGCCGCCGAGCGCCTGCACCTGACCCAGTCGGCGCTGTCGCACCAGTTCAAGGAGCTGGAGGAGCGCCTGGGCTTGCAGCTGTTCGTGCGCAAGACCAAGCCGGTGCGCTTCACCAGCGCCGGCCTGCGCCTGCTGCAACTGGCCGACGCCACCCTGCCGCTGCTGCGCGGCGCCGAGCGCGACCTGGCGCGCCTGGCCGGTGGCACCGCAGGCCGCCTGCATATGGCCATCGAGTGTCACAGCTGCTTCCAGTGGCTGATGCCGACCATCGACCAGTTCCGCGATGCCTGGCCGGAGGTGGAGCTGGACCTGGCCTCGGGCTTCTCCTTCGCCCCGCTGCCGGCGCTGGCGCGTGGCGACCTGGACCTGGTGGTGACCTCGGATCCCATCGAGCTGGCCGGCATCACCTACGTGCCGCTGTTCACCTACGAGGCGATGCTCGCCGTGGCCAACCAGCACCGCCTGGCGAGCAAGGCCTATATCCAGCCCGAGGACCTAGCCAGCGAAACCCTGATCACCTACCCGGTGGAGCGCGACCGCCTGGACATCTTCACCCGTTTCCTCGAACCGGCCGAGGTCGAGCCGGCGCAGGTGCGCACCTCGGAGCTGACGGTGATGATGATGCAGCTGGTGGCCAGCGGCCGCGGCGTCTGCGGCCTGCCCAACTGGGCGCTGCACGAGTACAGCTCGCGCGGCTACGTCAGCGCCAAGCGCCTGGGCGAAAAGGGCCTGTTCGCCACGCTCTATGCGGCGATCCGCAGCGACATGCTGGATGCGCCCTTTATGCGCGACTTCCTGCTGACCGCCAAGGACACCTCCTTCGCCAGCCTGGAAGGGGTCAGCGTGGCGCGCTGACGGCCAGCGGCGACATTGATCTGGATCAAGGCGCCTCGCACGCGGCGGGTCTTTACTGACAATACTTTCACCCACCTGCGGCCCGCGCCATGATCCAAGCCCTGCGCCAGCGCCATTCGAGGCTTGCCGGACACCTGGCGGTGCTGTGGCTCGTGCTGTTTCTCGGCTGCTCCCTCGTCCATGTCGGCAGCCACGTCCATCTGGATGGGCAGCTGGGCGAGGAGTCGGCCAGCGTTCTCAATCTCGAGGAAGCGACCACGTTTCTGCAGACCACCCACGGCCATGGCGCGGCTGAGGCCGGCGCGCTGGACGACAGCTGCAGCACCCTGCAGAACATCCTTTTCAGCCAACTGCTGTCGCTGCTGGCACTGGCCGCGCTGATCGCCATGCCCGGCCTGCTCGCCCTGCCCGACAGGCTGCGCGGCCGCCTGCTGCGTCTCGTCCCCTGCGCGCACGCGCCCGGTTTCCCGCCGCCCCTGCACCTGCAACTGCAGCGCTTCAACGAATAACCCCGCCTCTTCCAGTGCAATGCGCAGCCTGCCCGCGCCGGTCATTCGCCGTGCCGGCAAGCTCCCTCCGATTCCTGGAGAGTCCGTCATGTCTCACGATCTGCGTCCGGCCCCCGCGGCCGCTACCTGGCGTTTCTGGCCGGCCCTGCTGCTGTTCGGCGCCATCGCCCTGTTCCTCCTCTGGGAGGAGCACGAAGCCCATCTGCTCGGTGCCCTGCCCTACCTGGTCCTGCTGCTCTGCCCGCTGCTGCATCTGTTTATGCACCGTGGGCACGGTCGGCACGATCGTCACTGAGGCGGGAGGCTGCCGCATATGGACGCTACGACCTCGGCCTACGGCCTGTGGGGCCTGGTGATAGTCAACTCACTGGTGTTTATACTGTTCGCCTTCAGCTTCTTCAAGCCCAGCAGCGCGCGGGACTGGCGTACCTTCGGCAGCTTCGCGGCCTTTATCGTCGCGCTGTTCGTCGAGATGTACGGCGCGCCGCTGACCCTCTACCTGCTGGCCGGCTGGCTGCAGAGCCGCTACCCGCAGCTCGACCCGCTGTCCCACGAGGCCGGCCATCTGTGGCACAGCCTGCTGGGCCTAGAGGGCGATCCGCACTTCGGCGCGCTGCATATTCTCGGCAACCTGCTGATAGTCGCCGGTTTCTGGCTGCTGGCCAGCGCCTGGCGCGTGCTCTACCGCGCGCAGCAGGCCGGCGAGCTGGCCGACAGCGGCCCCTACGCGCGCGTTCGCCATCCGCAATACCTGGCCTTCGTGCTGATCTTGTTGGGCTTCCTGCTGCAGTGGCCGACCCTGTTGACCCTGCTGATGTTCCCCGTGCTGCTGCTGATGTACGTGCAGCTGGCCAGGCGCGAGGAGCAGGAGATGCTCGTGCACTTCGGCGAGACCTATCGCCGCTACCGCGACGCCACCCCGGCGTTCCTGCCCTGGCCAACGGCCCGTCCGCACGCCGCCGCGGACACGAGGAAGCAACCATGAACCACTTGCCCATGCCGCAGCCCACGGCAGCGCCCGATGGCCAGGAACAGGTGCTCGACCCGGTGTGCGGGATGGCCGTCGCCCCTACCGCGGCCAGTGCCAGCGCCGAGTTCGCCGGCACCCGCTACTGGTTCTGCTCGGCCCATTGCCGCGAGGAGTTCCTGCGCGATGCGCCGCGCTACGTCGCCGGCAGCGCCGCCCAGCCCTGCCAGCACAGCCATGCGCCGGCTGCCGCCACGCCGGCGAGCGCAGGCCGACAACTGGCCAAGGACCCGATCTGCGGGATGATGGTGGACAAGGCCACCGCGCTGTCGCGTGAACGCGGCGGGCGCACCTACTACTTCTGCAGCGACAGCTGCGTGCGCACCTTCGAGTCGCCGGAGGCCGAACTCAAAGCCATGCAGACCCGCGTGGCCATCGCCCTGACCGGGGTGCTGGCGCTGGCCTTGCTGCGCGCCGGCGCCTTTATCGGCCTGGCCACCGGCGTCATGCTGATGAGCTGGGTGCCGTTCGACGCGCTGCCGTTCTTCACCTGGGGCATGTGGCTGTTCCTGCTGGTGACGCCGGTGCAGTTCATCGGCGGCTGGAGCTTCTACAAGGGCGCGTGGAATGCCATCCGCACGCGCAACATCAACATGGATTTCCTCATCGCCATGGGCACCTCGGTGGCCTACTTCTACAGCGTCGCGGTGCTGTTCTTTCCCGAGGTGCTGCCGGTCAGGGTGGGTGAGCGCGAGGTCTATTTCGAGGTCTCGGCGGTGATCATCGCCTTCGTCCTGCTGGGCCGCTACATGGAGGAAATCATCAAGAAGAAATCCTCGGCCGCGGTGCGCCGTCTGCTCGACCTCAAGCCGGCCATCGCCCACGTGATCCGCGACGGCGAGGAAGTCGACCTGCCGGTGGAGAACGTCATGGTCGGCGAGATGCTGGTGGTCAAGCCCGGCGAGAAGATTCCCACCGACGGCGAGGTCAGCGAAGGCCAGACGAGCGTCGACGAGTCGATGCTGACCGGCGAATCGATGCCGGTGGACAAGCGCCCGGGCAGCGTGGTGATCGGCGGCACCCTCAACCGCAGCGGGGTGTTCCGCTTCAAGGCCAGCCGGATCGGCGCCGACACGGCGCTGGCGCAGATCATCAGGATGGTCGAAGAGGCGCAGGGCAGCACCGCGCAGATCCAGCGCCTGGCCGATCAGGTCACCGCCTACTTCGTCCCGGCGGTGGTCGGCGTGGCCTTCCTGGCGCTGTTCGGCTGGTCGCTGGCCGGCAGCTTTCCCCAGGGGCTGATGGCCTTTATCGCGGTGCTGATCATTTCCTGCCCCTGCGCGCTCGGCGTGGCCACCCCCGCCGCACTGATGGTGGGGGTCGGCAAGGGCGCCGATAACGGCATCCTGATCCGCGGCGGCGAAGTGCTGGAGCGGGCGGAAAAGCTCTCCACCGTGGTGTTCGACAAGACCGGCACCATCACCCGCGGCGAACCCGAGCTGACCGACCTGCTGGCCTTCGGCGACGCCGCCGAGGACGAGGTGCTGCAACTGGCCGCCGCCGTCGAGTCCGGCTCCGAGCATCCGCTGGGCGCGGCCATCGTCCGCGCCGCCCGCCAACGCGGCATGCGCCTGCCGAAGGCCGACGCGATCGAGGGCATCGCCGGCCATGGCATCGCCGGCACGGTCGAGGGGCGCACCGTCTGGCTGGGCAACCGGCGCCTGTTCGCCCGCGAGGGGATCGCCAGCGCAGAGGCCGAGGCGAGCCTGGTCGCCCTGGAAGCCGATGGCAAGACCGCCATGCTGGTCGGCGTCGAGCAGCGCCTGCTCGGGGTGATCGCCGTGGCCGACACGGTCAAGCCGGAGGCGGCCGAGGCGGTCGCGGCGCTGCTCGCCGACGGCATCCAGGTGGTGCTGCTGAGCGGCGACAACCGGCGCACCGCCGAGGCGGTGGCGCGCCAGGTCGGCATCGGCCGGGTGATCGCCGAGGTGCTGCCGGACGACAAGGTCGCGGTGATCCGCCAGCTGCAGGGCGAGGGCCAGGTGGTGGCCATGGTCGGCGACGGGGTCAACGACGCCCCGGCCCTGGCCGCGGCCGAGATCGGCATCGCCATCGGCTCGGGCTCCGACGTGGCCAAGGAGACCGGCAGCATCATCCTGATCCGCGACGACGTGCGCGACGTGGTGGCCGCAATCCAGCTGTCGCGCGCAACCATGCGCAAGATCAAGCAGAACCTGTTCTGGGCCTTTATCTACAACAGCATCGGCATTCCCATCGCGGCCTTCGGCCTGCTCAACCCGATCCTGGCGGCGGCCGCCATGGCCTTGTCGTCGCTGTCGGTGATCGTTAACTCCGCGCTGCTCAAGCGTGTACGCCTGGGCAGTCTTCGCCACACCCCGTAAACCCCGCAGGAGCATCACCATGAACACCACCTCACGCAACGCACTGACCGCCCTGGCCCTGGCAGGCGCCCTGCTCACCGCCCCGGCCTTCGCCGAGCAGGCCCATCATCCGGAGCAGCTGGCGCAGAACCAGCAAGGCATGCCCATGGGACAAGGCATGGGCCAGGGCATGATGATGGACTGGTCGCAGATGCAGGACATGATGCGGCAGATGCACGGCACCACCGACCCTCAGCAGCGGCAGAAAATCCGCAGCGAACACCGTCAGGCCATGCGTTCGCAGATGGGCATGATGAACCAGCGCATGCAGCAGAGCCAATGCCCGATGGCCAAGGATGCGCCCATGCAGCAGCAGTGCCTGAAAGACATGCACCAGAACATGCAGGACATGCTGCAGATGATGGAGCAGATGCTGGAAAACCAGTCGACGGCAAACGGGCAGTGAGCCGACGCGGCTCCGGTTGGCCGCCGGAGCCGCGCTGCCCTAAGGTGCGCCGCACACCGCCTTTCGCCACCGGCTCCGCCTAGCGCACCTCGCGCAGGCGCAACAGCTGGTAGGCCGCCGGCAGCACCAGCAGCGACAGCAGCGGCGCGCTCAGCATGCCGCCGACCATGGGCGCGGCGATGCGACTCATGATCTCGCTGCCGCTGCCGCTGCCCAGCAGGATCGGCAGCAGGCCGGCGATGATGGTCGCCACCGTCATCGCCTTGGGCCGCACCCGCTGCACCGCGCCCTCACGAATCGCCTCCAGCAGCGCCGCCGGCGTGCCCTGTCCGGCCGCCTGGCGCTCGGTCCAGGCGTTGCGCAGGTACAGGAGCATGATCACGCCGAACTCCGCCGCCACCCCGGCCAGGGCGATAAAGCCCACCCCGGTGGCCACCGACAGGTTGTAGTCCAGCCAGTAGAGGAACCAGACGCCGCCGGTCAGGGCGAACGGCAGGGTGGCCATGATCAGCAGCGCCTCGTCCAGGCGCGAGAAGCACAGGTAGAGCAGCACGAAGATGATCAGCAGGGTCGCCGGCACCACCAGCTTGAGCCGCGCATTGGCCCGTTCGAGAAACTCGAACTGGCCGGAGAAACTCAAGCTCATGCCCGGCTGCAGGCGCACCTGCTCGGCGATGGCCTGGCGCAGGTCCTGTACCACCGAGGCCATGTCGCGGCCGCGGGTGTCGATATAGACCCAGCCGGAGGGCCGCGCATTCTCGCTTCTGAGCATGGGCGGGCCGTCGCTGACAGCAATGCGCGCCACCGTGCCGAGGGTGATCTGGCTGCCCACCGGGGTGTAGATCGGCAGCTCGCGCAAACGGCTCAGGGAATCGCGCCACTCGCGCGGGTAGCGCAGGTTGATGGGAAAGCGCGCCAGGCCTTCCACGGTTTCACCGACGTTCATCCCGCCGATGGCGCCAGCCACCAGTTCCTGCACCTCGGCGATATTCAGGCCATGGCGGGCGGCGGCCACCCGGTCGATATCCACGTCGATATAGCGCCCGCCGGTCAGGCGTTCGGCCAGCGCCGAACTGACCCCGGGCACGGTGCGCGCCACCCGCTCCACCGCCTGGGTCACCGCGTCGATCTGCGCCAGGTCGCTGCCGGCCACCTTGACCCCGATCGGGCTCTTGATGCCGGTGGCGAGCATGTCGATACGGTTGCGGATCGGCGGGATCCACAGGTTGGCCAGCCCCGGCACCTGCACCGCACGGTCCAGCTCCTCCACCAGCTTTTCCGCGGTCATGCCGGGGCGCCATTGCTCGCGCGGCTTGAACTGGATGGTGGTCTCGAACATCTCCAGGGGTGCCGGGTCGGTGGCGCTGTCGGCGCGCCCGGCCTTGCCGAACACCCGCGCCACCTCGGGCACCGTCTTGATCATGCGGTTGCTCTGCTGCAGCAGCTGCGCGGCCTTCTGCGCGGACAGCCCCGGCAGCGCCGTTGGCATATACAGCAGGTCGCCCTCGTCCAGCGGCGGCAGGAACTCGCCGCCCAGCTGGCTGGCCGGCCACAGCGCGCTGAGAAACACCAGCAGGGCCAGCACCAGGGTCGCCTTGGGAAAGCGCAGCACCCGCTCCAGCACCGGCTGATAAACACGTATCAGCCCGCGGTTGAGCGGATTGCGCTGCTCATCCGGGATGCGCCCGCGAATCCAGTAGCCCATCAGCACCGGCACCAGGGTCACCGACAGCCCGGCGGCGGCGGCCATGGCGTAGGTCTTGGTAAAGGCCAGCGGGCCGAACAGGCGGCCCTCCTGGGCCTGCAGGGTGAACACCGGGATAAACGACAGGGTGATGATCATCAGGCTGAAGAACAGCGCCGGGCCCACCTCCAGCGCCGCCGCGCCTATCACCTGCCAGTGCCGCTCGCCCTTGAGCTGCTGGCCCGGGTGCTCGGCATGCCAGTGTTCGAGCTTCTTGTGCGCGTTTTCGATCATCACCAGGGCCGCGTCGACCATGGCGCCGATGGCGATGGCGATGCCGCCGAGGGACATGATGTTGGCGTTGATGCCCTGCTGCTGCATGACGATAAAGGCGATCAGCACCCCCAGCGGCAGCGAGACGATGACCACCAGGGAGGAGCGCAGGTGCCAGAGAAAGGCCAGGCACACCAGGGCCACCACGACGAATTCCTCCACCATCTTCTCGCCCAGGTTGCGCACCGCGCGGTCGATTAGCTGGCTGCGGTCGTAGGTGGTGACGATCTCCACGCCCTCGGGCAGGCTGGCCTTAAGCTCGTCGAGCTTGGTCTTGACCGCGGCGATGGTGCTGCGCGCGTTCGCCCCGCTGCGCAGGATCACCACGCCGCCGACCACCTCACCCTCGCCGTCCAGCTCGGCGATGCCGCGGCGCATCTCCGGGCCGAGCTGGATATGCGCCACCTCGCCCAGGGTCACCGGCACACCGCCGGCGTCCAGGCGCAGGGGGATGGCGCGAAAGTCCGCGAGGCTCTGCAGGTAGCCGGAGGCGCGCACCATATATTCGGCCTCGGCCAGTTCCAGCACGCTGCCGCCGCTTTCCTGGTTGGCCTCGCCGATGGCCGCCGCCACCTGCTGCTGGGTGATGCCGCGGCTGGCCAGCTTGATCGGGTCGAGCAGCACCTGGTACTGCTTGACCATGCCGCCGATGGTCGCCACCTCGGCCACGTTGGCCAGGGCCTTGAGCTCGAAGTTGAGGAACCAGTCCTGCAGGGCGCGCAGCTGCGCCAGGTCGTGCCGGCCGCTGCGGTCGACCAGGGCGTACTGGTAGATCCAGCCGACCCCGGTGGCATCCGGGCCGAGGGCCGGCTTGGCCCCGGCCGGCAGGCGCTCCTGGATCTGGCTGAGGTACTCCAGCACCCGCGAGCGCGCCCAGTACAGGTCGGTGCCGTCCTCGAACAGCACATAGACGAAGCTGTCGCCGAAGAAGGAGAAGCCGCGCACCGCGCTGGCCCCCGGCACCGAGAGCATGGCGCTGGCCAGCGGATAGGTAACCTGGTTCTCGACAATCTGCGGCGCCTGGCCGACATAGGGCGTGCGGATGATCACCTGGGTGTCGGACAGATCCGGCAGGGCATCGATGGCGCTGTTCTGCACCGCCCACACGCCCCAGGCAGTGGCGAACAGGCTGGCCAGCAGCACCAGCAGGCGGTTGGCCAGGGACCAGCGAATCAGCGCGGCGATCATGGCTGCACCTCGTCATGGCCGTGGTCGCCATGCTCGGCGGCTGCCAGCGGCTGAATCCGTTCGATCAGCAGGCCCTCGTCGCTTTCGCGAACCGCCACGCGTACCCGCTGCCCGGGCTGCAGGCCCTGCAGCAGGGCGGCATCGGCCACCGGGAAGAACATGCTCATGCCCGGCATGCCCAGGGTCTTGAACGGACCATGGGTGAGCAGCAGACCATCGGCCTCAATCTCGTCGATCTGCCCCTCGGCCTCATGCAGGGCCGGCTGTAGCTTGACCTCGGCCGCCGGCTGGCCCAATTCCTGGGCCAGCAGACCACGCAGGCTGGCCTCGGAATCCAGCAGGAACTGCCCGGACGCCACCACCTGCTGGCCCTCGCTCAGGCCTTCGAGGACTTCGACCTGGTCGCCCTGCTCGCGGCCGATGCGGATTTCCAGCGGCCGGTAGCGGCCCTCGCCCTCGGCCAGCAGCACCAGGTTGCGCCGGCCGCTGCGGATCACCGCCTCGCTGGGCACTAGCAGGGTCTCGCTGCCCTGGCTGTGCTGCAGGCGCACCCGCGCGCTCATACCGGGGCGCAGGCGCCCCGCGGGGTTGTCCAGCACCACCCGCAGGCGCAGGGTGCGGCTGTCCAGGTTGGCCTCGGGCAACAGCGCCTCGATACGCCCGCCGATACTCTCCCCCGGCAGGGCCGGCAGCAGCACCTCGACCGGCTGGCCGGGCTCAATCGCGCTGGCTTGCGCCTCGGGCAGCGCCACCTCCAGCCAGACCCGCTGCAGACCGTTGATCCGCGCCAGGCTCTGCCCGGCACTGAGGGTCATGCCCTCGCGCACCTGCAGCTCCTGCAGTACCCCGGCGATCGGGCTGGTCACCGTCCACAGCCGCTGCACCTGGCCACTGCGCTCCAGGCGCGCGATCAGCGCCGCCGGCATGCCCACCAGTTGCAGGCGCTGGCGCGCCGCGGCCAGCAGCTGCGGCTGATCGAGATCGCGCAGGGCCAGGTATTCCTCCTGCGCCGCCAGCCAGTCGGGTACCAGCAGATCGACCAGCGGCGCGCCGGCCGCCAGCAGGTCCTCGGGCGCCAGCGGGTAGACCCGCTCGACGAAGGCGGCGCTGCGCGTCTGCACCAGGGCCACGTCGCGCTGGTCGAAGCCCAGGCTGCCGACCACCTCCAGCTCGCCCTGCAGCGGCCCGCGCACCACCGGGGCCAGGCGCATGCCGAGGTTCTGGGTCAGGCGCGGGTCGATCTGCATGGCCGTGCTCGGCGCATCGCCGGCCTGCGTATCGGCGTAGCGCGGCACCAGGTCCATATCCATAAAGGGCGACTTGCCCGGCTGCTCGAAGCGCTGCTGCGGGTACATGGGGTCGTACCAGTAGAGCACCGGGCGCTCGCTGTCGGCCGCCACGGGCGGCTGTGCAGGTTCCTGGCGGCCAAGCCAGTAGCCGCTGGCCGCGCCGACGGCAATCAGGACGACGAGGCCCAGGGCCTGGATCGGTGAGGGGCTCATAGGTCACGCTCCTGCTGGTTGGCGTAGGCGAAATGCAGGCGGGCAGCGACCAGCGCCCGCTGTTCGAGAAAATCCAGATGGCGCAACTGCGCCTCCACCCGCTCGCGGCGAGCGGCGATCAGCTCGCCCAGCTCGCCGCGACCGGCCTGGTAGTCGGCCAGGCTCAGGCGTACCCGCTGCTCGGCCAGGGGCAGCAACTGCTCCTGGCTGCGCTCGACGGCGCGCTGCAGGCGACGGTGCTCGGCCAGGTCCATGGCCAGCTGCAGGGCGTGCTCGCGCAGCAGCGCCTCGCGCTCGGCCTCCAGGGCCAGCAGCTCGGCGCGCTGGGCGGCGATGCGCGGGTTCTGCCGGCTGCCGGCGAACACCGGCAGGTCGATGCTCAGCTGTAGCGAGAGCATGTCGCCGAAGGCGCGATCACGCTGCTGGTAGGCCAGCTCCCAGCTCCAGTCGGGGCGCCTGTCGGCTTCGGCCAGCTTGACCCGGGCCTCGGCCTCGCGGGTCTGCGGGACGAAGGCCTGCAGTTCGGGGTGCTGGGGCAAGGCATGGCGGTAGCGCGCCTCGTCCACCGGCCAGTCGGGCAAGGGGCCGCGCAGCGACTCGTCGGCCGCCGCGCCGACCCAGCGGCGCAGCACGGCGCGGGCCTGGCTGCGCTGCTGCTGCAACTCATCCTCACGCTCAGCCAGGGCCAGGGCTTCCTGGCGCGGCGCCAGGCTGTCGGCGCTCGGTCCGCGGCCGCCGGCCAGGCGCGCCTGCACCGCCCGCTCGAGCAGGCGGTTCTCCGCATAGAACTCCTGGAACAGCTGCAGGCGCTGCTCCAGGGCCTGGGCGACTATCCAGGCCTGGGCGGTCTGCCGCTGCACCTGCAGGCGCTCGACCTGCTCCTGGGCCGCGGCCGAGTCGATGCCCGCCCGCGCCAGTTCGACCCGGGCGCTACGCTTGGCGCGGTTGGGCACCTCCTGCATAACGCCGAGCATACCCATGGTCATGGGCTCGGCATCCAGGCGCCAGCGCTCCTGCCCTTCGATGGGCAGGTTCTGCAGGCCCAGCAGCAGTTTCGGATCGGGCAGCTCGCCGGCGGGCACGGCGGCCTGGCGCGCCGCCTCCAGTTCGGCGGCGCGCGCCAGCAGGTTGGGCGCTTCACGCCCGGCCAGGGCCAGGGCCTGCTCCAGGGTCAGGGCCAGGCTCGGCATGCTGAAAAGACTCGCCAGCACGGCGCCGGCCAGCAGCGGGCCGAGGCGCGAATAGACAATGGACATCGGCTGATTCCTGTCGAAAACCAGCGTCCCGCGGGACGCACAGCCCCCCGCCGGCAGCCGGGCTGCACGGAGGGCATCGAGGTTGGCGAGGGAATCAGGCCCGGGGCGGACGCCAGGGCGCGAGCGAAGGTCGTGACAGGGGATCGGCGAGAGCCTGCCAGGCAAGCCGCGAGGGAGCGAGCAGCCCGTCCATCCGCGGCGGCTGGTTGCCGAGCAACAAGGCTCCGGCGCTGGAGCACTGCGACATCTCGGCGCACAGTTGATCGCCAGCGGCCATCGCCTCGTCGTCGCAGCAGTCGCCCGGCTGGCCGCTGCCCTGGCTCATCGGGCAGGGATCGCCCTGCGGCAGGAGGCCCGCCAGGGACTGCAGGGGCAGCACCAGCGTCAGCAGCAAGACCAGATAGAGGCGGGCCATGGCGTTCATGCCAGGCAGTCTAGTGCGCCGCCAGGTCGGCGGCAATTGACCGGGCTCAAGGCTGCCTCAGCCCTCTGCGCCCTGCGACAACCGCTGGGCATCGCACCGCCTCGGCCAAGCCCGGTTACAACTCTCGACTTGCTCGATGTGACCAGCAGTCATAGCATGACCGCCGGTCACAACTCGCCGCGGACAGTCCATGCGCTACCAGGATCACCTCTTCCAGCAACGCGAAAACGCCCTGCTCGAAGCCGCCCGCCAGCTATTCCAGGAGCAGTCCTGGGATCGCGTCACCATCGCCGAGGTGGCCCGCCACGCCTGCATCGGCAAGGGCACGGTGTACAAGCACTTCCCCAGCAAGGAGGCGCTCTACGCGCGCCTGGTGCTGGATCGCTCACGCCAGCATCTGGGCGAACTGCGCGCCGTCGCCCAGCAGGCGCCGGCGCCGCAGGCCATGCGCCGGGTGATTCGCCGCGCCTTCGAGCAGTTGCTGGCCGACCCGCTGCAGGCCGAGCTGTGCCTGCTGTGCGACCGTCCGGCCTTTCAGGAACGCCTGGAGCCGCCCTACCGCGAGCAGTTTCTCGAACTTGAGGGCCAGTACCTGGCGCTGTTCAACCAGTTGCTGCAGGCCAGCTTCGCCGAGCTCGAGCTGTCGCCGGCCGACTGCCAGCACCTGCTGTGGGGCGTCGAGGCCTGCGTCAACGGGGTGATGGCACGCATCGCCTCCGGCGGCTTCGCCCATTGGGCCGAGCCGATTGCCCTGGACGCCTACTTCGAGCGCGTCACCGATTTCATCATCGCCGGCCTGCAGGGTCAGGCCGCCGCGCTGCATCCAGCGCCCGCATTCAGCGAGTAACCCGCCATGTTCGCCCAACTCAGCAAACGCCCCTGGATCATCGCCGTCCTCATCGTCCTGGTGCTGCTGCTCTGGCTGCTCAGCGGCGAGCGCTTCGCCGCCCGCGACGAGGCCACGGCCGACCAACCGGCCGCGGCCGCCGAACTGCCGCGGGTCGAGGTGCAGTGGCTGCAGGCCGAGCCGATGCAACGCCAGCACGTGGTGCAGGGGCAGATCGAGGCCTGGCGCCGGGTCGAGCTGCGCGCCCAGGTCAGCGGCAGCGTGCAGCGCCTGGATCAGGACAAGGGCAACCGCGTCGCCGCCGAACAATTGCTGCTGAGCCTGTCGCCGGACGACCGCCCGGCCCAGGTGGCGCGCAGCGAGGCCGACGTGCGCCAGCGCGAGAGCGACGTGAGCGCGGCCAAGCGCCTGCGCGAACGCAGCCTGATCTCGGCCAACGAGCTGATGCGCCTGGAGAGCGAGCTGGCCAAGGCCCGCGCCGAACTCGACAGCGCCCGCCTGCAGCTGCGCAACACGCGGATCGTCGCGCCCTTCGCCGGCATCTACGACCAGCGCCAGGTCGAGCTGGGCGATTTCGTCCAGCCCGGGCAGAGCCTGCTGACCCTGGTGGACATCGACCGCCTCAAGGTCAGCGCGCAGATCGCTCAGCAGCAGGTGACCCAGCTGCAGCTGGGCCAGCCGGTCAAGGTCGAGCTGCTCGACGGCCGCACACTGGAAGGCGAGCTGCACTTTATCGCCGCCGCGGCCGACCCCGGCTCGCGCAGCTTCCGCATCGAGGTCAAGGTGGACAACCCCGCCGGCCTGCGCCTGGCCGGCGCCAGCGCCACCCTGCATATCCAGACCGGCGAGGCCCTGGCCCATCGCCTGTCCCCGGCCCTGCTCAGCCTCGACCAGACTGGCCGCCACGGGGTCAAGTGGGTCAACCAGGAGCAGCGCGTGGAGTTCACCCAGGTGCAGCTGATCAGCGTCGACAACCAGGGCGCCTGGGTCAGCGGCCTGCCGCCGAAGGTGGCGCTGATCACCCTCGGCCAGGGCTTCGTCGAGCCGGGCCAGCAGGTACGCACGCAACTCGCCGCAGAGGGCAGCTGAGATGCACGCCCTGATCGCCGCGGCACTGGATCGCAGCCGCACCAGCCTGTTGTTTCTGGCCTTCCTGATCCTCGGCGGGCTGGCCGCCTATATCGCCATTCCCAAGGAGTCCAACCCGGACGTGGCGATCCCGATCATCTACGTCTCGGTGACCCTGGAAGGCATCAGCCCGGAAGACGGCGAACGCCTGCTGGTGCGTCCTCTGGAACAGGAGCTGCGCAGCCTCGAGGGCGTCAAGGAAATGCGCTCGGTATCCAGCGAGGGGCATGCCTCGGTGACCCTGGAGTTCGACGCCGGCTTCGACGCCAAGGTGGCGCTGGCCGACGTGCGCGAGAAGGTCGATACCGCGCGCAGCAAGCTGCCCGAGGAGGCCGACGAGCCGACCGTCAACGAGGTCAACGTGGCGCTGTTCCCGGTGCTCTCAGTGGGCCTGTCCGGCCCCATCGCCGAGACCGAGCTGGTGTACATCGCCCGGCGCCTGAAGGAGAACATCGAAGGCATCGCCGAGGTGCTGTCGGTGGAGATCGGCGGCGACCGCGAAGACCTGCTGGAAATCGTCGTCGACCCGCAGGTGCTGGACAGCTATGGCATCGACTACAACGAGCTGTTCAACCTGGTCAGCCGCAACAACCGCCTGGTCGCCGCCGGCAGCCTGGACACCGGTGCCGGACGCATGAGCATGAAGGTGCCAGGGGTGATCGAGAACCTCGAAGACGTCATGAGCATGCCGATCAAGGTGGTGGCGGGCAGCGTGGTCACCTTCGCCGACGTCGCCAGCATTCGCCGCACCTTCAAGGACCCCACCGGCTTCGCCCGCATCAACGGCCAGCCGGCCATCGTCCTGGAGGTGTCCAAGCGCAGCGGCGCCAACATCATCGCTACCATCGAGCAGGTCAAGGCGCTGCTGGAGCAGGCCAAACCGCTGCTGCCGGCGGGCGTGGAAGTCAGCTACATCATGGATCAGTCGCAGGAAGTGCAGAGCATGCTCGGCGACCTGCTCAACAACGTGCTGACCGCCATCGTCCTGGTGCTGATCCTGGTGGTGGCGAGCATGGGCCTGCGTTCGGCGCTGCTGGTCGGCCTGACCATTCCCGGCGCCTTCCTGAGCGGCATCCTGCTGATCTGGATGCTCGGTTTCACCCTCAATATCGTCGTGCTGTTCAGCCTGATCCTGGTCGCCGGCATGCTGGTGGACGGCGCCATCGTCGTCTCCGAGCTGGCCGACCGCTACCTGCACCAAGGCCAGAACCCGCGCCAGGCCTGGGCCAATGCCGCTACGCGGATGGCCTGGCCGGTGATCGCCTCCACCGCCACCACCCTGGTGGTGTTCCTGCCGCTGCTGTTCTGGCCCGGGGTGGTCGGCCAGTTCATGAAGTACCTGCCGGCCACCGTGATCCTCTGTCTGCTGGCCTCGCTGGCCATGGCCCTGGTGTTCCTGCCGGTGCTCGGCGCCGTCACCGGCGGCGCGGCCCAACCGCAGGCGCAGCACGCCAGCCGCGCCGGCAGCGCCTACCGCCGGCTGCTGGAAAAGCTGCTCCGGCGTCCCGGCCTGACCCTGCTCGGCATGCTCGCGCTGATCGCGCTGATCTACGTCGGCTACGGCCGCTTCAACCACGGCGTGGAATTCTTCCCCGAGGTCGAGCCGGAAAGCGCGCAGATCTGGCTGCGCGCCCGCGGCGACCTGTCGGTGCAGGAGAAGGACACCCTGCTCAAGCAGGTGGAACGCCAGGTGCTCGGCATGCGCGAGGTCAAGGCGCTGTACGCGCGCTCCCTGGCCCAGCCGGACGGCCAGCTCGGCGCCGACGTGATCGGCACCCTGCAGTTCCAGTTCGTCGACTGGCACCAGCGTCGCCCGGCCAAGGACATCCTCGCCGAGATGAGCCGGCGCACCGCCGACATCCCCGGCGTGGTGCTGGAGTTCCGCAAGCAGGAACAGGGCCCCACCGACGGCAAGCCGGTCAAGCTGCAGATCAGCGCCATGGACCCGGCGCTGAGCGAGCAGTGGGTCGAGCGCATCCGCGGCGAAATGCACAGGCTCGGCGGTTTCGTCGACATCGAGGACGACCGCGCCCTGCCCGGCATCGAATGGCGAATCAAGGTCGACCGCGAGGCCGCCGCGCGCTTCGGCGCCGACGTGCTCAGCGTCGGCAACGCGGTGCAGATGATCACCAACGGCCTGAAGCTGGCCACCTACCGCCCCGAGGACGCCACCGACGAGGTGGACATCCGCGTGCGTCTGCCCGGCAACTGGCGCTCGCTCGACCAGCTCGGCCGCCTGACCCTGAGCACGCCGACCGGCCAGGTGCCGCTGAGCAACTTCGTCGACCTGCAGCCGGCGCCCAAGGTCGGCACCCTGCGCCGGGTCGACGGCGACCGCACCATCACCCTGCAGGCCGACCTGGCCGAGGGCGCACGCCTGGACGAACGGCTCAAGGCGTTGCGCGAGGCGCTCGGCGAGGTACCGGCCGAGGTCAAGGTGCAGTTCGCCGGCGAGGACGCCGACCAGCGCGAGGCGGCCACCTTCCTGATGACCGCCTTCGTCGTCGCCATCTTCCTCATGGCGATCATCCTGGTCACCCAGTTCAACAGCCTCTACCAGGCGGCGCTGGTGCTGTCGGCCATCGTCCTGTCCACCGCCGGCGTGCTGATGGGCCTGTTGATCAACGGCCAGTCGTTCGGCATCGTCATGGTCGGTATGGGCCTGATCGCCCTGGCTGGCATCGTGGTCAACAACAACATCATCCTCATCGACACCTACAACCAGTTGCGCCGCCAGGGCCTGGAGCCGCGCGAGGCAGCGCTGGAAACCGGCAGCCTGCGCCTGCGTCCGGTGCTGCTGACTGCGGTGACCACCATCCTAGGCCTGATGCCCATGGTGCTCAGCGTCAACGTCGACCTGCTCAGCCCGAGCCTGGGCTTCGGCGCCCCCTCGACCCAGTGGTGGACCCAGCTGTCCAGCGCCATCGCCGGCGGCCTGGCCTTCGCCACCGCGCTGACCCTGCTGCTGACACCCTGCCTGCTGGTGCTCGGCGCCCGCTTCGAACGTCGCCCGCCGCCACTGGAAACCTACGACACCGACCTGCTCGACCTGCCCGAACACCTGATCGCGGCCAAGCCCGACAAGGTGCAGCTGCAACGCACCGACTGAGCCAAGCGCCCCGCCGCATTGGCGGGGCGCCCAACAAAAGCCTGGCGCGCGCCACTCGACTGGGTGGTCAGGCGCTTTGCCCCTACACTCGGCGGCTCACTTGCAAGGAGCCGCCATGCGCACCCTCTACCAGTTCCCCATTTCCCACTACTGCGAGAAGACCCGCTGGCACCTGGAGCACAAGGGCCTCGACTACCGGGTCGACAACCTCTTCCCCGGCCTGCACCGGCTCAAGAGCCAGCGCCTGGCCGGCATCGCCACCCTGCCCATCCTGCAGGACGGCGAACGCACCATCGGCGACTCCACCGCCATCGCCCTGTATCTGGAAGAGCGCTACCCCGAGCACGCCCTGCTGCCAAACGACGCCGAACAACGTCGCCAGGTGCTGGAGCTGGAAGAAGGCTTCGACCGCCTCGGCGTGCACGTGCGCCGCTGGCTGTACGGACAGATTCGCCAGTGGGACTCGGTGATGCACGCCATGCTCAAGGTCTACCGCCCGCTGCTGGGTCTGCGCGACCTGATGAAGCCGGTGCTGATCAACGGCGTACAGAAGCTCTACGGCGTAACGCCCGAGCGCGTGGCCAAGTCCCAGGCCGAACTGCTCGCCGGGCTCGACCTGATCGAACGCCTGACCGACGGCGACCCAGCGCGCTACCTGGTGGGCGAGCGCCTGAGCCTGGCCGATGTCGCCGCCGCGGCGCTGTTCGCCCCGCTGTTTACCCCAGCCGGCACGCCCTGGGCCGACATCGCCGGCCACAACGCCGAGACCCAGACCCTGCTCGACCAACTGCACGCCCGCCCCGCCGGCCAGTGGGTGCTGCAACGCTATGCCCGGGACCGCCACCGCGACGCCCAACAAAATAATGGCAAAGCGCCAGTTATCGCCTAGGCTAAGCAACAGATACGACTAAGGGCGGGGATGGAGAGACGGCACGGACGCCTTTTATTCGACGGCCAACGCAACGCGCGCCGCAGCAAAACAACAAAGCCCTCCGAGCGAGGGCTTTGTCTTGTTCGTGCGCAGGCTGCGCACGACGGGAAAATCGAGTACCGAGCTAACGAAGTGTATGGGGTCGGCATCCTGCCTGTTGGCCACTTCGTTAGCCCGGTGACCGGAGAGTAGTGCAGACAGTGGCACTGTGCCAACCCTCGGTTGCGCGGTTTGTTTCACAGAAACGCGCAGGCTGACGAATCAGGGCTAGGCGCTGAAAAGCAAAAACCCCTGAGGCTGAAAGCTTCAGGGGTTTTTTATATGGCGGGAAGATAGGGATTTGAACCCTAGGTGCCATTGCTGACACAACGGATTTCGAATCCGTTTACAGGCCACTCATAGCGCACCCGCCATCACGCGAGCCCAGTAAAATAGGCGCCTCTATCAATCCGCATGCATCATGATGCAGCGCTGTTTGGGGGAGCTATTCCCCCATAATTCCCCCACGCCCCGCCTCGCCCGTCCTGGGTACCTTTAAACACCCCCACAACACACCTATCCTTCAGGCTTCCACCGACCTCGGAGCAAGCCATGTGTGGCCGCTACGTCTCCCCCGATGATCGAGCCATTGAGCAGTACTGGCACATCGGCGCGCGCAACTCCGGGCAGTGGATCAGGCGCTACAACGTTGCGCCGAGCACTCAGGTGCCGCTGCTGCGCCTGAACGATGATGGCGAACTGGAGCTGGACGGCGCCCGCTGGGGGCTGATTCCAACCTGGTGGAAGAAGCCGGTTCCGCCGACCTTCAGCTTCAATGCGCGCAGCGAAGAGGCCGCCAGCAAGCCGATGTGGCGCCAGGCGATCCGAGCGCAGCGCTGCATCATGCCGGCCCTGGGCTGGTATGAGTGGAATGAGCACCAGCAGGTGCGCAACCGCGCCGGCCGGCTGGTGAACCAGCCCTACTACCACCACGCAACCGACAACGGCATGCTCGCCATCGCCGGCTTGTGGTCATCCTGGGCCGGCCCGGAGGGTCAGCAGGTGCTGTCCTGCGCGCTACTGACGCGCGATGCTGCCGGCCCGGTGGCGACCATCCACCACCGCATGCCCGTCATCCTGGCGCCCGAGCAGTTCGACCTATGGCTGTCGCCCAGCACCAGCAGCGAGCAAGTGCACAGCGCTATCGCCCTCAGCCGCGAGGACTTCGACGCCTACGCGGTCACGACCGATGTCGGCAACAATCGCAACGATTACCCGGAGCTGCTGCAGCCGATTGAAGTGGCGTGATTCACCCTCAGCTGTCTGACTCGTAAGCCGCGACGCCCTCGCCGAACGGTATCCACTCAGCCTCTGGCGCCGATGCCTCCCGGCAGATGAATAGTTCAACGGCCTTACCCGCTGCAGGCTCGGCCGGCTTGATACGCGCCAGACGGTGCGTCTTCACGCCCAGGGTGTAAGAGCTTTCCGCACGGTGGAAATCCCACACCCCCCAGCCACCCGCCTCGCTAAGCTTGCGTTCTAGCTTGATCGGCCGCTTGCCGTTCACTCGGATCACCAGCACGCCACTACCCCTGCGAGGAAGAAAGACCGCAGTCTACCTCAGCCCATGCCGCAGCGTACCTCTCTATCCAAACCGGCACCTGCCGGGCGTAACCCAGCAACTCAGCTTCACCACCGGAGAGCCCGAGGCTTCAAAGCAAACGATGCGTCGTAGTTAGCCAACTAACCACATAACTCTTCAAGAATTACTTTCTCGGTCACTCCAAGGTACCTTCTGAGAAAACCTCGAACATCTGCTGGCAGGGCATAAGATATACCCATTGACTTAGTAGACTTATAGGTTTCCCCAGCAGCAAAAATCCCCAAGTTACCCATCACAGAAGAACAATACTTACAACATGGCTTAGCCGTACATTCAATCGTGACCGTATAGTTGGCAAAAGACGCCACATCCCATTGAATCGCTTTTAAGAATTGATACAGCGCATCAATTTCTGCGTGCCCGTGTCCATTATTCGTAGACCCATAGTACGTGATAGTAACTTGCGTAGCGTTATTGGTTGCCTGCAGCTCAGCATCACACCTCTGCTCTCCGTCCGAGAAGTTTCTCACTTCTGCAACAAACGCATCCCAACCATCTTTGAATATCCCCATCATCTGCTCCCTGCTTTACGCTATTTAGCCGCCCTAAACGACACCTCAGCCTAGTAGAGCGACTGCGAGCAAACCACGGGGATCAATCACTAATCCGACAAGCTGCTAGAACCTTACCGGCGGCCCCCTTAAGGCGGGACGCTTGCTGCCCGCTGCTTCGCCTGCCGCTCGATGCACGCCAGCACCTGACCGGCACAGCTCAGCAGCTCGGCCTCGGTGGCTTCCAGCGCGCGGCGCCAGTCGTCATTGATTACCAGCGGTGGCCTGGCCGGCAGGCGGCACGGCACCAGGCTGCACTCCAGCCGGGGCGGTGTAGGCGGCGGGGTCGGTGGTTTCGGGGCGCTGGTAGAGCAGGCCGAGAGCAGCAGGCACAGCAGCAGCGAGATAGTCGGCAACAGCCTGGTCATTGCGTTTGAGCTCCTCGAGGGCGGCCGCACTGGCGGCCTGGTTGCGGGTGATGGCCTGGCCGAGCTGCTGCATGCGGCGCTCGATGTCGGCGAGTTCGCCCAGGGTCTGCTGCTGGGCGGCGAGCACGCCGGCCTGCAGCTCCACCATGGCCTCTGCTTCGGCCTTCTCGCGCTCGGCACCGTCGGCGCGCTGCGCCTGGATGGCGATGCGCGGGGCCAGGCCCCACCAAACGGCGCCGCCGGCCAGAACCATGAGCAGCACCACGCCGGCGGCCTTGGCGGCCAGCCGGTACTGGGCCGGGATCATGCCGCCACCTGCAGCGCTTCCAGCACGCGCGCGTAGTTTGCGCCCCACTTCTGCCGCAGCTTGCGCCGCTCCGGCGGCGTGCCGCGCTCGTAGGCGCCGGGGCGCCAGGTGCGCAGGTAGCACTGCCAGGCGGCCTCGACGTCGCCCACGGCAGGCAGCGGCAGCGGGTCTGTCCAGAACAGCAGCCGGGCGAACACGGCGTCGATCACGTCCACCTGGCCGGGCAGCGCGGCGAACACCCCGTCAACGGTCGGCTCGATACCCAAGGCGCGGCAGGCGGCCACGGCTGCAGCGCGGCTGGCGTGGTGGCGCAGGACACCGGCCACGCCGCCACCGCGCTCGAACTGCCAGATGCCGCGGGCCGGCCCGCATTTGCCGGGGCGAATGGGCAGCTGGCACTGCTCGCGGTTCGGCGCCTCCTGCAGATGCGCGGTGAGCATGAGCAGGTCGACCTGCAGGCGCCGCTGGCTCATCTTCGCCGGCAGCAGCGCCAGCGCAGGCGTGATGGCCTGCTCGCGGATCTCGAGTAGGGTCATGGGTGCTCCAGAAATGAAAATGCCCGCACAGCGGCGGGCATGGTCTAGGATGGTTTGGGAACTACTACTGCAGGGAGGCAGGCAACATGGCACTGACACTTACACGACGCCCCGGCGAGCGGCTGCTTCTGCGGCTAGAGCCGGACGTGACGCCCGAGGAGCTGCAGGAGCTCATCAGCCACGGCATCATGATCGAGGTCGGTGATTTCAATGGCGCTCAGGTCAAAGTCAACATCAGCGCCCCACGAGTTGTATCCATCCTGCGCACCGAGCTGCTGCGCGAGCTCTAGTTCGGCAACTGCACCGGCCCATCCGGCACATCGAGCAGCGGCTCGGGGTACAGCACCGCATCGGATGCCTCGCCCCAGTAAGGCAGCAGCAAGGTCACGCTAGTTTCTGTAGCGGAGACGACGAAGTCAGGCCGCGGGTCTTCATCACCGAGAGCAGCCAAGGCCTCAAGGGCATGGGTGTGGCCATTGATAATTACAGCGCCGCCTAATACAGCCAGGGTGTAGACCGAAGATACCGAGCGCGGAGCGCTCGGGGATATCGGCGCAAAATAGATGTCCATTAGTACCACCTGGCGGATATGAGTATTCGTAGAGCAACAGCAGAAATCGTCGAAGAGGCGGAAAGAACTTGGAGAGTCACGCTGGAACTTCCTATGCTCGCTGTGAGCACCCAGGCGTATTGCCCCTGGTCTTGGCCACTGCCGCCCGCTGCGCCGCTACCAGCTATCGCCGTTGCTGGCAAACTGATGCTTTTCTGGTGCCTATACAGCCCTGCTGCTGCGGCCCCGTACACTGACGATGACCAGCCTGTGCCGTCGTCATGCAGAATGACAAAGTTGAGAGTCCCATCCGCCATACGGACGTAGCTACCACTCGCGTTTATCCCCCGCTCTATCTCTCGCCCAACGACAAACCGATCACCCACCGCATCGTAGGTAATCGTCGTATCCACATCCGTGCGGATATACCCCGCCGGCAGCGCGGCGCCCGTCACTGTGACGGCCGTTTTCGCGCCCAGACCTGCGACGTTGATCGTCGTAGCGCCAGTGTTGGCGGCGCTGGACCGGAAGCGGAACTGCTGGCCGGCGCGGTAGGCGCTGGGCTTGCCGAGGCCGTGCTGCAGGGTGAGGGTCAGCGCGTTGGCCGTGCCGCCCACCGTGCAATACGGCGCCACCACCCACCACTCGCCGTCGCCGTCGGCGAGCTCGCGCAACTCCCCCAGCCCGCCGCCGGCCGCCACCAGCTTCAACGGTTTCACATCAGCCATTGAGCACCACCTGGATGGTCAGTGACCCGCCGCTGGACTGGTAGGCCGTGAGCGAGTAGTCGAGGTTAAGGGCCAGCTTCAGCAGCGCGCCATCGGCCTGGTAGGCGGGCAGGTACGCCGGCAAGCCGAGCAGAGTGTCGCCGGCAGGCAACTGCCGGCGGCGGCCATCCACCGACACAATCGGCCTACGCGCTGCCATCACAGCACCACGTAGCCGTCGTCATCAGTCACCAGTTCGGTGGCCGACTTCGCCACGCCCAGGTACTGGCTGACCTTGTTGGCATTGCCGGCGTCGGTCTCGTCTAGCGGCGTGCCGATCACACCGCCGGCGGTGCCGAGCCAATAGCGGCCGCCGATGGTCAGGCCGGTCAGCTGCGCGTTGGTGCCGTCCAGCGGGTAGACGGTGGCGGTGGTGGCCGCGGTGAACTCCTCGAGCACGAAGCCATCGGCCTGGCGGCCGTTACTGTTGTCGGCCAGGCGCGCGGAGAACACGCCGCCGTCGTTGTGGTAGTTGACGAACTTGCCGGCGCCGAGCGTCTCGCTGGCCACCGCCTGGGTGGTGTCGGCGCCGATGCCGACGGGCATCACGCTCTCGTCGAGGCGGCCGTCATCGCCCAGGGCGACGATGTTGCCGGCATTGCCGGCACCAGCCGACACCACGGTGGCGAGGATCTGGCGGGTGCGGCCCGCAACGCGGGCGAGAAAACCTTGAGCCATGGGGGTTACTCCAGTTCGATGGGGGGTTGCAGGTTGAGCAGCAGCCGGGTGGCGGATACCGCCGCGCCGATCAGCACGTCGTAGCCGTCCGCCGGCGGGGTTTGCGTGAGCGCACCGGCGGCGCCGAGCCACACGGGGCCGGGCTGCCAGGTCCAGGCGCTGTCATCGAGGGGGCCGAGGACCTGCACGTTGATCGACGCGCCGACCTGGGCGGCAGTGAGGGTGATGCCCGAGAGCAGGTCGATGTGTTCACCGTCCCGGTAATCCAGCGCGAACACCTGGCCATCCAGTTCGTACACCGCGCGCAGCGCACTGAGGGTCTCGCCGGCCTGGCGCTCCACCGCGGCGCCGCCGGCCGGGCCGGGGCTGCCCTGGCGCCCTGGCGGGCCCTGCTCGCCTATCGTGGTGCCGTGCACCTCGGGCTGCTGCAGCACCACCAGGTACTCGCGCTCCACCTCGCCGGTCTGCAGGTCGGGTAGCTCCAGCACGGCAACGTAGGGTTCAGCATCCATCGCGGCACCGCGCCGGCGCCGGGCCGCCTTCGTAGTAGCGGGTCACCGTGCCGTCGCTGAACGTCACGTCCAGGGTGTAGCGCCAGTCGCCGGTGAGCAGCGCGGTCTGCTCCGGTGTGAGTTCGCGGGTGATGGTGCCCGGCGATGGGCTGGCCAGGCCGGCGCCGAGGGTGAGCTGCAGCAGCTGCTGGCCGACGCGGGTAAAGCGCATGGCCAGCGTGGCGCCGGCGAGATCCACCGGCAGGTTGTACGCCAGCTCGCCGCCGTTGGGCGCGAGGCCGGCGCCGGACAGCTGGTTGATTTCCAGGGCGTCGGCATCGAGGCGCTTGGCGCGCCAGGGCAGCGCCTTGCCCGGCTCGCGGTTCAGCGCGGGCATGCCCACCACGCCGCGCACCCACACCGGCCAGTCGCCGGCCAGGCCGTGCTCAACGGTGAGGCGCACCCCGCTCGACGTGCCGGCGATAGTGGTGATCGGCAGATAGACGAATGCCGGCTGCATGAGCCGCACGGTGTCGCGGTAGGTGGTGCCCGGGGTGATGGGCAGGTTTTCGCAGGCCGGCTGCATGGCGGCTCCTTACACGTAGCTGTTGGAGTTCGGCGCCTGGTACGCCTTCAGCTCGAAGGTCAGTAGCGCGGAGGCGCCAGCGATATCGAACGCGAGCAACGCCAGGCGAAATGGCGTGGCGGACTCGACATAGAAGCCGGCGCCGCCCAGGGTCAGGCCGGCGGTGTGCGTCATGCCGTCATCAAGCACAGTCACCTCCAGCGGTTTGTCCAGCGCAGTGAAATCCAGGCGCAGCTGCGTGCCCTCCGTTTCATTCACCCCCACGGTGAACGCCAGACCGTGCGGCTGAGCGGTGTATGCAGGCATGGTCAGGGTCAGCTCACCCAGGGCCGCCTCGGTCCAGTCGGTGACCTGCACGGCGCGGGCGCTGCGCGGCAGGGCCTCGGTGGTCGGCTCGGTTACCGTGTAGGCCTGCGCAGGCGCGGGGCCGGCGGCCTGCACCCAGTGCTCTGGCGAGCTGTCGCCGGCCGCGAGGTACAGCGCGCCCAGGGCGGTGTCCACGTAATGCGCATGAATGCTGGGCGGCGCGCTGGTCGGCGGCGTGGTGCCTGTCAGGGTGTGGGTCACGTTGGGCATGGATTACTCCAGTCAGATGAGGTAGTTGCCGGCCTGGTCGACCAGCGGGTTATTGGCGACGTCCACCAGCGCACCCTCCGGCAGGGCGCCAGACTCCAGCGCCGTCACGCGCGCGGTCACGTCTTCCATGTCCACTTGCAGGCTCTCAATCGCCGCCTGCTGCGCGACCAGGGTCAGCTGCTGGGTATTGAGCGCGGTCAGCAGTTCGGCCAGCTGTTGTTGCAGGCCGTGGAGGAAGCCGGCCGTCACCGACAGGTACATGACACTGCCGTCTGGCCAGTCCTGGTCGGTGGTACCCTCGCGGCCGCGGGTGAGCGTGGCGGTGCCGCTGGCCACCACCGCCTGGACGATCTCCCAGCGGGTGGCGGCGTTCAGGCTGTCGGCCAGGGTCAACAGGTAGGTGCCGTTGGCCAGGGCTACGTCCAGCGTGGTTACGCCGGGTGCGAGCAGCACGGGCTCCCACCAGTTGTTGGCGAAGTTCTGCATAGGCTCTCCGGGCTAGGCCCATGAAAATTGGCGGGTGGGGTCGCAGCGCGCTACCTGGCCGGTGACCGGGTTGTAGGCGCCAGACAGGAACACATCGCGCTGCGCGCCCGCCCAACCGCCGGGATAGCTGTAGCTGCCGGCATCCACGCCACCTGGCGTGAGCGCCGGGCCGGCAGTCAGGGTGGTGAAGTCGGCACCGGTGGCGCTGCGCTGGACGATGCAGGCCATGTGATTGCTCAGCGGCCAGATGGTCGACTCACGCGCCAGGTGATTGCTCTCCGGGTAGGCGTGCAGCAGGGTGCCGGCCGCGGTGGAGGTCAGCAGGCCCTGGCCGCGCAGCGACGGCGCGTCCTGGTAGACACGCCGCTGCAGGATCGCCGTGTCAGCCGGCAGCTCGATGCTGGCCACCTCGTTGCCGTTGATGCTGAACACATGGGTGTAAGGCTCAGACTCCAGCGTCTCGCTCAGCTCGGGGATGCGGTGGTGCTTGTAGAGCCGCGACCAGTTCGTCACGCCCTCGTAGTTGCGCTCGTCCACCAGCCCCCCGCCGTAGCCGTAGATGGCGTGGCGGATCTGCATACGCGAGCGCTCGTGCTCATCGAAAATCACATAGCTGTCGAGGTCGGATATCACCTCCACATCGCAGGACTGCCCGTCCTCGGCCAGCGAGTAGCGCCACTCCAGGTAGCTGCGGCCATGGTTGGTATGGCTGCGCACCAGGTCGCGCTCGTAGCTGTACTCGGCATCGTAGTGCGCCGTTTCCACCGCCCCGGCGGCGTTGTAGCGGGCGCACAGCAGGCCGCCCTGGATGCTGTAGGTGCGGTGGCGGTTATCGACCCGGTCGAACAGGAAACCCGATGGCCCCAGGCTGGTCTCCACCATGCCGCCGGGGGCGTCCTCGATGTAGCTGCCGGAGCAGGTAGGCCAGCCGACGCGGGTGTCGGTGATGGTCGGCGCCGGCCACTCCAGCAGGTTGCCGTTGACCTCGGCGCCGCCGGCGACGATGGTGCGCGTGCCCAGCGCGGCGGCACGGTCGAGCAGCACGTTGACGCTGGGGCTGAGCGCACTCCATTCCGGGTCGAACCCCACCACCAACTCCAGCAGGCCGATCAGCATGGGTGGGCGCTCCGGGTAGAAGGCACTGGCCACGTTGCCTGAGCCCCGCCCGGTGATGCCGAACAGCACTCGATCACCGCGCCCATCGAGCACCCGCCCGCCGTACTGCAGAATGCTGCTGCCCAGCACCGCCTGGCTGACCGTGGACGACGAGGAGAACAGCTCGATGGCGGGCTGCCCTGCCCCCTGGCCGCAATCCTCCAGCGGGAAATCCCAGGCGAAGGGCAGGCCCGCGGCGAATGTTTCCAGCGTGTAGACGCGCCCGGAAAACCGCAGCAGGCCGCCCACCGATATGCACTGCAGGTTGAGCCAGCACACCACGCGCTGCTCGCCACCCACCAGGGCGCAGATCGGGAAGCCGGGGATGGCGAAGCCCGGTGCACTGGCACCATTGAGCGAGTCGGTCAGCGACCACCGCAGAATGGCCTGCGACCACAGCTCGCCGCCCATCGCCGCCACCTCGGCTGGGGTTTCAATCGGCGGCCGGCCGATATCGAACAGGGTGGTGCACACGCCGCCATAGATGCGGTTGAACGGCACCTCCTGCTGCGGGTGGTGCAGGCCTTCTACGCTGTCGACCAGGCCGTGCCAGGGCCAGCCCCAGGCGACGATCTTGTCGTCATGCACCTCACGGAACATCGGCGAATCTCCTCTCCTCCTGCGTGCCCTCGGCGTCCTCCATTACCAGCACGTTGACGCGCTGGATCAGCAGCGGCACCAGGCCGTCGGCCGTCCACACCACACGTTGCGGGTGGTAGGTGCGCGACACCTCCTCGACAGGGCTCACCAGCCCGCCACCGCCGCCCAGCGCCGGCGCCCGCCAGCTGCCCACGCCCATGGTCGCCGGCACTCCGCCGCGGCGTTCCAGGCGCGGCAACTGGGCGCTCTTGCGCGGCGTGGTTTCCAGGGCGTTGAGGTCGTCCTTGATGCCGCGGCGGGTGTTCACCAGCTGCTGGCCGAGGGCCTGGCGCTCGGCCGGGCCGCTGGCGCGGCGGCTGGCGGCCATGCCTTCGGCGATGGCGCGGCGTTCGTCAGCGAGGGCCATCAGATGAACTCCAGCAGGTCATTGGGCACCGCCACGCGGTAGGTGGCGGTCTGGGTCAGTTCCAGTTCGTCGGTGTAGAACTCGTCGATTTCCGGCGCCCGCAAGCGGAAGTCCCGCGGGTAGGTCTCCGCGCCGGGGAACGGCACGTCGTAGTTGCCGCTGAACCCCTGCAGGGTGTCGTCGAACGGCGGCGAGTCAGGCCGGCCGCCGAGCTGCGTGGGCAAGGTGAACTCCGGCTGCGGGTCCGGCACCGGCGGGCCCTCGGGCAATGCCGGCGCCGCGGGCACGGTGATCGCGTCGGTCACCTCGCCGCCGCCCTGGCTCACGCCAAGGGCGATGGTGGTGATGGCCGTTTGCGCGTCGATGCTGAGCTCGTTCAGCAGCACCCACACCGGCGCCTCGCAGCGGCACAGCTGGTCCTCCACCCGCACGGTGTGCGCCAGGGTCACCCCCATGGCGTCGCTGGTGGGTACCTGGAAGCTCAGCCGGTTGCCCCGGTGGGCCGCCAGCACCTGCACGCGGGCCATGGCCACGGCGCAGGTCAGTGCCTGCTGCCAGCGCCCATGCTCGCGCAGCTCCACTACCCAGTCGCCGTTGGGGTCGTTGACGGCATCCGGCGCCAGGCCGGCCCAGGTGCCCTCGCCCCAGGTGGCGGCGCGCTCCTGCTCGGAGCTGTCCACGGCCACGCGATCGCGGCGCAGCACCTCACCCGCCGCGGCAATGCTGCCGGGCGCCTCGATACGCAGGGTGTAGGTCTCGGTCACGGCCTGCACCCAGCGCCGCGCGGCCGTCCAGGTGGCGCCCAGCAGCAGGTCGGCGTAGTTGTTCACCCACACGAACTGCGGGTCGCAGAACTGCCCGGTGTTGGTGCCGTCGGTGCTGCTCAGCGGCAGCCGGTACCACAGCGGCGCGAGCAGCGCGCCGTAGCCTGCGCTGCTGTTGGCCTCCTCGATCATGGGAATGTCCGGCAGTTCGCCGGCCTCCACATGCCAGGCGCAGAACCCGCCGATGCCCGTGAGGCCGCTCAGGTTCGGGTGCTCCCAGTTGTGGTTGGCGCGGCGCTCGCGCAGCAGCGGGTAGCGCAGCAGCGCCTCGACCTCTACCACGTTCACACGCTCCGGCAGGTCGACCGGACTCCAGGCCAGGCTGCGGTCCAGGGTCACCCCCTCGCCGTAAACGAACGCCGGCGCGGTGGCCGCCCAGGGCGATACCACCAGGGTGCCCGCGGCGGTGCGGTTGAGGCTGGCGGCGCGGGTGCTGAGGCGCTCCTGCGCGTAGTCCCAGCGGCTGCGGCCTACTGGATCTTCGAACAGGTCGGCGCTCCAGTAACCGCCAGTCAGGGCATCGACCTGCGCCACGCTCAGCGCCTCGACGGCATCCTGCAGGCGGTCGCTGCACTCGAACGCCACGGTGCGGTCTACCGGCTCGAAGCTCGGGCGAATCACCCAGCCGCTGAACAGCAGGTACTCCACCCACGCGCCGTCGCGCCATTCCAGATAATGCAGGGTCACGGCCTGGCCAGTGTAGGCCAGCGGGTTGACGGCGCCGGGGTCGAGCAGGATGGACCAATCGGCCAGCGCGGCGGCGCCGCGCTCCTCCTCCACGCGCACAGTGCCCACCAGCAGGTGGCTCACGTTCGCCCCGCCGAGCATCGCCCGCACATCCCACAGAATGCTCTGCCGCGGCACCACCTCCACCGGCGGCGCCGCGCCAGGCAGCGCGCTGTTGACGGGGGCGCCGTTGATCAGCAGTGCGTTGATCATCGGTTACGCCTCCTCGGCGGTGAAGGACCAGCTGTGCACGTTGGTCCCGGCGTCCAGCCCGCGCGTAGGGCGCGCCATCAGCACGGTAAACACCGGCATCCAGCACACCTGGTACTCCAGGGCGCCGGCCACGGGGGTGATGCTCACGGCCTTGGTTTCGGCATTCCAGGTGATCGGCGTCTGCACCCAGTCGCGGCCGGTGTAAGCCAGGGCCCAGGGGGCCACGTCCGGGCGGACATTGCCGGGGATCACCGTGCTGGTGCTGGTGGTGTGCAGTTCCATCTGCTGGGTGCAGCGCAGCTCCAGCGCCTGGGTGAAGTCCAGCGCCGCCAGCCCCGGCCCCATCCAGCCTTCGCCGGAAACGGTGATCTGCCAGCGCAGGTCCCAGTGCTGCATTTTCACCCCCGCACCGCGGCTGCGCCGCAGAACCGGGCCGTCACCCAACGGGGTGTAGGTCTGCTGCGGCAGGCCGTGCTGCAGGCGCAGCGGCACGCCGCCGAGCATCACGCGATGGGCAGTCATTCAATACTCCGTGCATGAAAAAGCCCGCGCGGGGCGGGCTTGGTTCAGGGGTTCAGGTACGCGGCCGGGGGCTGCCAAACTTACGCGCGGCGCGGCGGATCTCCTCGGCCGTGCTGCGCGGCATGCGGATCGGCGCCGGGCCATGGCCCAGGTCGATCACCATCGAGCCCCAGTCCTGGTCAGCGCCGCCGCCAGATGCGGACAGTTGCTGCTGCAGGGCTGGGGCCAGCGACGGGATGGATGGCACAGGAATGTTCCCTACTACCCCACCCGTTGCGAACCTCGGCACGCGCAGCCGATTCAGCTGGTGGATCAGGTCGGCGCCGTAGTGCTGCACCGCACGAGCATTGATGATGCCTTCTCCGTTAGAGATCCGCGCCAGGATGCTGTCGCTGGTTCCAGTACCAGGGCCTCGCGCAACACCGCCGCCAGCGAACTGAGGCACTTTCAGGTCGCGAATTACCACGTCCTGCGGCGCCGCGCCGATATCCTTGAGGATCGGGCCATCCGGGTGCGCCACCCGCACAGGAATGACGACCTCCTTCTGACCAAGCTGCGCGACCAGAGACTCGATCTGGCTGCGCACCTGCTCGATGCTCGCCTCGTCGGCCTTCACCGACACCGGCATGCCCTCCAGCTCCTTGGCCTTGTCCTTCAGCTGCTGCATCTCGTCGCGGATGCTCGCCAGCTTGTCCTCGGCGTTGCTCTGCTCCAGGTCGTTGGCGGCCAATTCGATATCGCGCAGCTCGCGCACGAAGAAGCTAAAGCCCACCGTGCTCTCGCCGGCGGCGGCCAGATCCTGCAGCACCTTCAGCGCCGCCTGGGCCTGCTGCTGGGCGCCGGCGATATCGCCATTGTCCAGCGCCGCCTGGGCGCCGCGCTTCAGCGCGCTGTACTGCATCAAGCTCGGCGCCGCGCCGGGGCCGTTCTGGATATCCGCCAAGGCCTGCTGGTAACGCTGGTCGATCTTCAGACGCTCATCGCGCACCTTCTGCAGGTCGCTGATCGCCTTCTTCTCGGCGCTGACCAGCTTCTTGGCGCCAGCCTCGGCGGCCTTGATCTGCTTCTCGCGCAGCTTGTCGAGATCGGCGATGTAGGAGGCGTAGTTGCTGAGGTCCTCCTCACGCTGCGTTGCAACCTCGTCCACCACCTCTCCCACCTCGTCCGCCTGCTCTTTGGCTCCGTCAAAGCCGAAGAACAAGAAGGAGAACGCCGTGGATTGGAGTTTTGAATTACTGAGCAGGCGGAAGGTTTCGCCGAATCGGTCGAGCCAGGAGGGAGCCTTGGCCTTGCTAACCGCGCTAAGCGCCCCAGAGAAACGCCCCAGAGAACCGATGGCCGACTCGGACGCCCCAGTAAATTGGTCCAAGACCGTAATTGCACCAATCAGTTCGTTCTTGAACTTGGTGGATGCGCCAGAAAAAGTCTCCGGCAGTTGCGCGGCCTCCTCCGCCAGCTTGGGGAGTTGGCCGATCAGGGCGTCAGAGATCACATTCGCGGTGAGCTCCCCATCTGCGGCCATCTGGCGCAATGCGCCAACGTTCGTGTTCAGGCCATCGGCCAGTGCCCGGAGCAGGCGGGGGGAACTTTCGGCCAGCGTATTGAACTCTTCGCCACGGAGAACGCCCGATCCAAGCGCTTGAGAGAACTGCTGGATCGTGGAGGCCGTCTCCTGAGCAGTCGCGCCACTGATGCGGAGCGACTTGGTCACTGCTTCGATGATCTTCAGCGCATCGCCCTGTCCACGACCGACTTCACGCAGCGCTGGCGTCAAACGAGAGTAAAGGCTCACTACGTCTGCGAGCGGAGCCTGGTTTTCCTGCGCAATTCGGTAGGTTTCCGCCTGAGCGCGGTTGAACTCTTCCTGGGAGTCAGTGGCGAGGCGCAGTTGCGCTTCCATTTTCTTGGCGAGGTCAGTGGCGTTCGCAAAGCCGCGCACAGCCTCAATAATGCCGAAGCCGCCCAGGACTCCGCTGACCGCACCGCCAACGCCACCGCCGCCACCCGACTGAGACGAAGACGTCTCCCTCAGCGCTTGATTGGTCTCACGAATGCGCCTGGTCAGGTTGCTCTGAGCGACCGCGAGCTCTTGGTTGGTCAGTTTTCCGGACGCCCTCAGCAATTGGTACTGCCCTTGCAGCTTGCCAAGCTCAGCCTGAAGTGCCCGGTAACGATTCACGCCGAGGTCAGCCCTAGCCGCCTCGATGTTGGCGGCCCGCTGCTCGCGAGAGACTTGCGCCAGCGCCGCCGCGCGGGCGCGAATGCCAGCAACGGCCTGGTCGTTTCTGCCGGCCGTTAGGGCGGAGTTCAACTCACGAGACAGGCGCTGTTGTTCGTCCGCGAGCTTGCGCGTGTCCACGCCGGCACGCCGCAGCTCGTCGCGCTGCTCACGGACTTTGCTCTTCTGGCGCTCGAACTCGCGGGTAGCAGCCGTAAGAGTTCGCTGGGCCTGAGCATATGCACGATCCAGCTCGCGCACCGGCTGGCCGGCCTTCGCGATAGCGTCTCGCAATTCTTCGACGCGGCGCTTCGCGCCAAAATAGGCCGTGCTCGCGGCTTTTGCAGACTCCTGCGTCCTCTGCAGCGCATCAACCTGGCGCAGCGGTTTCTCGACCGCACGCACCATCTCGACGTATTCCTTCCGGAACCCAGCCACCTCCTTGGTGGCCTGGTCAAGGTCGGCCGTGAGCCGGAGTTCGACATCGGTCATCGCTTAGCCCTTGAGTGCGCGCATAAAAAACGACCACGGATAGCTGAGCACATCGCGATGGCCAAGGCGGATTAGCTGGCAGCAGGCGCTGTCCAGCCGGCTCACGGATTGCTCCGCACTGCATCCAGCCTGGCCATCAGCGCGAAAAAATCTGGATTTGCCTCCTTGCACGCCTGCACCACCTTGGCCAGTTCGCTCGGCAGCATGCGGTCGACCTCCTTCTTGCTGAGCGAGCAGAAGATCGGCAGGTCGTCCAGCGGGATGTCCTTGAATATCAAGTCCACGACATCCACCTGCTCTGGCCTGGCCCTGCTCATCAACTCTCGAACCTTGCCTACCGTGAGCTCTCTGCAGATCACCTCACGTCCCGCAATTTCTAATACGGTCGTCATTCCAGGGGTACTCATGAAACCTCCAGGCAATAAAAAACCCGCCGAAGCGGGCTCTCAGATGGGTGGTCGTCACCGACCGACAAGCGCGCCCGATAAGCCGCCCAGAAACCCAAGCAGCACGGCGCCGACAATGAACAGGATGATAAAGGCTGGGATTGACGCAATAGCCGCCTTAACCATGAACCACATGATTGACATGAAGCTCATGTGCAGATCAACGACTACCACAGGCTGAGCGCCAGCATAGTCCCGCAGTGCCGCCCTCACGCCAGGGGCGACGGATATTCTTGCTGCTCGGTCCTCCAGCTCAGTCTCCCGCGCACGGGCACACTGCGGGCAATCCGCCTCTTGCTGAACTTCCTTCATCGTGAATTCGTAAGAACAAAAGCTGCACTTCACAGGCGTCCCTCCCAGATGATCTGGCAGGGACTCTATCCGATCCGCGGCACCGCCGAAACCCGGCCTACCCCACCAACACTTTTACCAGCGGCGTGGCTGCAAGCAGCAGGCCGCCAAGCGCGACCATCAGTAGCGAAACGCCGATGCAGATACGAATCCATCGGTCTGTTACCAAATCCATCTTCAGGCCCTCCTTCGGATGAATCTCTACTCTTGATCGGCTATCATCCAATCACTTTCTCCTCATGCCATCTCATGGGGTTGAAACAAAAACCCCCGAGAGCCGGCCAGCTCCGGGGGTTTTGCTTTTTTGGCCGGTGAAGCAATCGTGCCGTCACGACCTGGCCGGAACAAACCCTACAGGGGGTCTTTCGTTCCGCTCTTTACGTATGTGACTTCAAGCCCGGCCATCCATGGCCGCACCGATCAAGCCGCGACCGGCAGTTCCTTCTTGATGCGGAAGTACTTCGACTTGCCTGCGCCGACCTTGGTCGGGTCGCTGATCACCTTGCAAGTGGACTCGGCGCCCATGAAGTCCTCGACGTTCAGCCAGTCCTGGCTAGTGGCGGGGTTCAGGCGGCACTTCCAGAAACGCGCCTCGATGCGCTTCTTGGTGCCGGCGGCGTTCTCGCCCTCGAACAGCAGCTCCAGCTCCAGGCCGGAGTTGGTCAGCGCCTCGACCACGTCCACCGCGGCGGAGCTGTAGTCGACAGACACCAGGTACGGGGTGCCGGCGGCGGCCACGATAGCGGTCTCCAGCGCGCCACCGGACACCACCTCGATGCCAGAGCCAGTCATGACCCAATCGTCGAACTCGTCGAAGGTGACGTCGCCGGCCAGGTTGGTGACGCCGTCGATCTCCAGCGGCATGTTGTCCAGGGCGATGGTGCCATCGACAGCGGCCACATGATCTTCGCCGGTGTGGGTGGCGGCCGGCACGGTGGTGGCGTCGCCCCACAGGATGCCCGCCAGGATCGGGGTGAAGAACTCGCGGAAGTTGATCGCCAACCCCACCGAGGTGATGCGATCAACCGCGTCGTACTCACCGCCCTGTGGGGTGGTGGTGTCGGTCAGCGTCAGGTTGGTGGTTTCGATGGTGGTCTGGATCGTGGACACCAGGCCGCACTTCTGGAACGGCAAGCCGCTGCCCGCAACGCGCATCTTCAGGTGACCGCCGATCACGAGGGTTTCTTTCTGAATTGCCATGGATCAGGCCTCCTGGTTGGCGCCAGCGACAATGCCGCGCGCGATGAGCTGGTCGCGCTGGGCCTCGCTGACCTTCAGCTTTTGGCCGGCGGCGTAGTCCTTGCGCTTGTGGGTGTGCGGCTTGGCGAGGGTGACCTCGACCAGGTCAACGGCCTTTTTCGGGGCGGCCGCATCCCCTGCCGGGGCGGCAGTATCTTTCTGGGTCATGGACTAGGTCCTTTCGATGATGGTGTGCAAGTGCACGGGGATGAGCACGCTGGCGGCGATCTCGCCGTTGCCTGGGGGAAACTGCTCGGCAGCGCCGACGGTGATGCCCTTGATGCCGCGCGGCAGCCAGCGCAGAGGCACGCCTTCGCTGGGCGTGAGCGCCAGCAGCAGGTCGTGCTCAAGGTCGTCGAGGGCGTCCTCGTAATCGTCCAGGCCCGCCTTGATGGCGCCGATGACGTAGTAGCCGTTGAACATGGTCAGCGCCGCAGGGCCCGGGCGCGGCGGTTGATCCTTGCCCTTCTGCACGCAGATGAACGGGAAGCCCTGCGTCTCGCTCTTGAGCACCTCGTTGAACCAGCCGCTTTTCACGTTGGTGCCGGCGTTGGTGGTGTAGCCGTTGGCCACGGTGATCGTGCCCAAGTGCTGCACCAGCGCCTTGCGCCCGAGGCTGATGGGGTTCTTGTTCATTGATCCTCCATGCAGGCCGCGGTGGCCATGTGGCCGTCGTCCATGATGGGTTGCTCGACGATGAAGCGCCGACCGCCGAACACGAACACCCCGCCGCGCTCAACCTGCTGCAGCTGCTCCTTGCGCCAGGTGATGCCCACGGCATCACTCGGAAACACGCCCTCCGGGCCGTTCTGCATCAGGTTGTGATCGACGATGACCTCGACGCCGGCCACCACCGGCGCCCCGGCGGGGCCGGTGTACTGGGCGCAGCCGTCCTTGAGGTGCGCGACCACGCGCTGGTGCATGCGGTCGCGCATGTCCGCCCAGGCCATGGCTTAGGCGGTTACCGGATGGCCCAGCGAGCCGTTGAGGCGCACGCGACCGGTGGCGGACGGGTTGGCTGCCACGGCAGTGGCCACGCCAACAAGGTAGTTGCCGGTACCGGCCACGTTGGTGAGCACGTTGGTGGCGGCGATGGCGTAGATCGGCTCACCAACGGCCCAGGCCTGGGCGCTGGTCTTTGCCAGGTCGAAGACGCCAGTGGTCTTGATCTCGACCTCTTCACCGATGGCGGCATCGGTTGCGGCCACGCCGATCAGGCCGTTGGCGCGCACCAGGGCGCCGGCCGCAATAGCGGCGGCGGCAACGATGGTCACCATGTCGCCGTGCTGAACGAAGTTCTTCATGTTGGGTTCCTCGATTCGAGAGAGCAGAAACGACAAGGGCGCCCGCTGGCGCCCTTAGTCGATGGGGTTGGCGATTACGCGCCGGCGTTCTTGTAGGCGCCGCGGTAGTCGATCCAGGCGGCGCCGAACACCAGGCGGGCCTTGATCTCCATGCCGTCCACTTCGAAGCCCTCGCGGGTTTCGGTGAACACGCCCTGCTCGCCTTCCAGGTAGGCGTACTCGAAGGTATCCACCATGCCCGGCGCGGCGTAGAGGTACCACTGGTTGCCGGTGATGCGCGCGTCGACGATCACGGTCAGCGAGGTGTTGCGGCTGTCGTTGATGTCGGCGTTCTTGGCCGGCACGTAGTTGGAGCTGGTGAACTGGAAAGCCTCCAGTTCCTTGTCCGGGCCAACCACCAGGAACTGCGGGCCCAGGTTGAGGAAGTGCCCGGCCTTGGACTTCTGCTTGCGCATAGCAGCGCGGGCAGCGGCCAGGGTGGCGGTATTGATGGGGCCGGCGCTGCCGGCCAGGTTGCCGTGGTCGGCATGGAACACCGCAGTGCCATCGACGAAGTTCGGGTTGCTGAGCAGCAGATCCCAAACCAGGTCGGATTCGGTTTGCGCGGCGGCGGCGCCCAGCGCGCGCGGCACACGGGTCAGCGCCGCCAGGTCGTCATTGACAATCGACTCCCAGGTGATGGCGATGATCTTGCCGAACTTGGCCACCTTGATCGGGGCCCCATCTTCGCCCAGGCTGCCGTACTTGTACTCGCCGTGCTCGTTGACCTTCTCCAGGGCGGTGATATCACCCAGGGCGACGCGGGTCACCTCGCGGAAGTCCGGCACGGTGGTCTGGCTGCCGAGCGGGCGCCAGGTTTGCGGGGCCAGCTCGTAGCCGGCGCGCAGGGTGCGGTTGACGGTGCTGCCCAGCAGCAGCGGGAAGTCGCTGGTGGTGTGCATACCGGCGGCACGGAAGGCCTGGCGGTCGCAACCCAGGGCGGCGCGAGCCACTTCCTGCGGGGTCATGCCGCGTACGCTGCCGCCGACCAGCTCCACGCTCTCGCGGGCCATGTCGATCAGGCGCATGCCGCGGAACTCGCGGGCGGGCTCCTCGAGCTTCACGTTCGGGTCGCAGCGGTGCAGCAGGGCGTTGAGCATGGCGCCGCGCTTGGCGACGATCACCGACTGGTCGATCTCGCTGTTGACGCGGGTGGCCTGGGTGCTGCGAGTGGCCGGCTGCTCCGACTCCTGGCCCTCGGCCAGCTTGTCGATCATCGCAGCGCTGGCATCGGACACGGACACGCCGCGCTCCACCAGGTCTTCGGCGAATTCTTCCGGCAGGCCGACCTTCTTGGCCATCTGGCGGATGGTGAGGCCGCGCTTGCGCTCGGTCTCCTGGGCCTCACGGCGGATCTGCTCCTCGGCCGCGCGCTTCTCTTCTTCGGTCATGACGTTTTCCTCTTGGATGGTGGCCACGGCGGCCGGTTGTTCGGCAGGCTGTTCGGCCTCCCGAGTCTCGAAAACAGTGGTGAAGCGTTGGCCCTGGTACTCGCCCGGGGTCTTGGCGCTGCGAACCTTGGCGCCGTCGTCGAAGCCGATCGGCACCAGGGAGAGCTCGGTGGGCTCCCAGTCGGTGGCGCGGTACAGCGGCATGGCGTCCTCGCCGTCCTCGACGAGGACATAGCGGTGCACCATGTAGCCGACGCTGATGTTGCGCAGGATGCCGTCCTTGACGTCGCGAAAGATCGGGTCGACGTCCTCGCGGGAACTGAAGCGGATCACCGCCCGGCCCTCGCCGCCCTCCAGCCAGGCCCGTTCGACCACGCCGATGACGTCGTCGAGGTCCCACTGGCCATGGGCATTGAGGAACGGCGCGCCGTTGTTGAGGCGCTCCATGCGGATGGCGCCGTCGCTGACGTCCAGCTCTTCCTGGTATTCGCCGATGGACCAGCTCCAGCGCTTGCCGCGCGCGCCGGTGGTCCAGGTGATTTCTACAGTGCGCTGCTCGATATCAACGGTGCCCGGGCGGACAGCCGCGCGAATACTCAGCAGCGGGGTTTCAAGCGTCTGGGTCGCCGTCGTCATGGGTCTGGCTCTCTTTGGTTGGTGGCTCCGGGTCGACTTCCGTCGATGGGATGACGGTGCCTTGCGGGCGGGCCTGGGTGAGGCCGGCGTTGGAGACTTTGCGCGGGTCGCAGTCCAGCACCAGGCCGAGCTTGTCGAACAGCTCGTTGGCCTTGGCGATCTCGTCGGCGTGGGCGTTCGGGTCGGTGATGCCGAGTTCGCGCAGGGCGTTCGGCCAGGTGATCAGGCCGGAGCGCAGACGCTCCTTGACCGTCTCGGTTTCGGTCTTGGGGTCGACCATTTCGCGCCGGGGCGGCACCCACTCGGCGAGCACGTCAGTCAGTACGGCGCCAGGCAGCAGGGCCTGGGCCTCCATGAACCACTGCCAGACCACCTCGCAGAGCTGCGGGATGAGCATGCGCCACTGCCACACATCCACCCGGCGGGCGAAGTGCAGCCAGCCCATGCGGCCGCTGGAGAAGTTCACGCCCTTGAGGTCGCCGGTGATCAGCTCGTAGGGCACGCCCATGCCGACCGAGATGGCATGCAGCGACTGCCAGCTGTAGGGCTGGTAACCGTTGAAGGTGGGCGGTGCGGCGAAGCTGACGCTCTCGCCGATGGCCAGCTCCTGGATGATGCCGGGCTCCATGCGCTCGATCAGCGGTTTTTTCTTGCTGGCGTTACCGCTCGTGCCATCGTTGGTGACGAAGGCGGCGAAGCAGGCGGCGATCTTCGCCTGCTCCATTACCGCGTCTTCCATCTCGTCGAAGTTCTTCAGGCGCTGCATCACCGGGGCGAACCAGGTGTAGCCGCGGGCCTGGCCGGCGCGCTTGGGCAGGAAGACGTGGATCACGTCCTCGGCCGGGATGCGCCGCGACTCGATGGAGCGCATGGACGAGTTGGAGCCCGGGTGTTCGTCGAACAGCCAGTAGGCAACCCGCTTGCCGAGGGAATCGAACTCAATGCCCTGGATGATCAGGTTGCTGCCGTTGGCGCCGGTCTTGGCGTCGTCGAGGAAGTCCGGCTCCATCACCTGCAGCTGCAGGGGCACGGGCAGGCCGTCAGAGCTGTAGCGCCGGCGGCGGCGCACCAGGCATTCGCCGCTCTCGACCACGCACTCGGTGATCTTGTGCTGCAGGCCGTAGAAGTTCTCCAGGCCATCGGCATCGCACAGCAGGGTTTCGCCCCAGGCCGCCCACAGGCCGGCCAGGCGCTTGTTGTTGCGGTCCCGATCGGCCATGGGCCGCGGCACGATGCCCGCCCCCACCACGTTGTCGGCGATACCGGTCACGGCGCGCTCGGCGTAGGGGTTGTTGCGGCGAAGGTCGCGCGCGCGATTGCGCAGCACGGCAAGGGCCGGGCCGTTCTCCGCGTTGGCGTCGGCACCAGCAGCGCGCCAACCGGCATTGCGGCGGCCGCCGGCGGCACCCTCGAAGCGGCGCTCCATGGCATTCAGGATCAGGTCGGCGCGCTTTTTCTCCAGGCGAGCCATGGCGCGCTTCGCGGCGTAGCCGGGAAACAGGGTGTCGATCACGCGCATGTCAGTAGCCTTTCGAGAAGGAGGTCAGCCGGCGGCCGCCGGTGGTGTCTGCGTTGAGGCCCAGTTCGTTCTCCATCAGCCGCAGGATTTGCAGCATCTCGGCGATGGAGCGGTACGTGACGCTGCGGTCGGCGTAGCGCACGGACAGTTCGCCGCCGGCGATGGCCGCCTGCAGGGCCTTGTACTGCTCGAGGGTGTAGGCCATCGCTATCGCTTCCAGTATTTGGATTTCGCCCGTGGGCGCTCTTGGTTGTCAGCTGCGGCGTCGCCGCCCGGGTGCGGGTCTTCTGCCAGCACGTCGAGGTCGAGGCCGAAGCGCTGTTGACTGATGCGCAGCGCCGCCAGGGCGCCAACGAAACAGTCGAGCGCTTCGTTGCGGCGGCCTTGGCTGTCAAAGCACAGAATGCGTTTGCCACGGCTGATCTTGGGCACCTTCACTTCGCTGACCAGTTGCCTGACTTCGCTCTCGTCGCACACGTTGTCATTGGCTGGCAGGTGCACAACGCCTGGCTGCGGTTCGCCGGCCTGCGACTTGGCAGTGTCCAGCGGCAGCTTGAGGCGGCTGTAGATCAGTTCCTTGGCGTTGTCAGTACCGATCTCGGTCAGGTAAACCTTCGATTTGTTGCGGGTGCGCGGCATGTTGGCAATCGGCTTGCCGTACACGCTGGCACCCTTGGTGGGGATGACCCACAGCACGCCGTGCCGCAGGCTCTCGCCATATACTTCATCGGTGTAGTGCCCGCCGGAGTCCCAGCCCCAGCGGTCAACGCGCATCACCAAGCCGTCAGCGCGGGTGAACTGCTTCTGGAGCTCTGCCGCAACCTTGCGGCGCAGCACTTCGCTGGCTGGGTCGCCCATGAGAATGAAGCGGTAGACAAGCCAGGCTTCTTCTCCCGGCCCCCACGCCCATACGCGCCCTTCGTAGCGATCATCCTGGGTATCGATGAAACCGGTGAGCACTACGGCGCGCTGGGGCACCTGGCCCGTCCACACCTCGCGCCGGCCGTAGAGCACATCCCACTCGACCTTGTCCTGGGTCTCCTCCCACACCTCGCCCAGCGTGGTGTTGGTGAAGGTGACCAGCTTCTCGCGGTCGCCCTTGATCTTGAGGAACTCGGTGGCGATCTTCAGCCAGGTGGACCAGGTGCTGTAGATCGCCCAGCAGTAGAAGGCGATCGAGCGCGGCGTGCGGATCGGCTCACCATCCGGGCCGAACCAGTCCATGGCGTCGCGCGTCCAGATGCCGGTCACTTCGCAGATCCAGCGGCCAGTGCGGGAGGCCTCGACCATGTCGGGGTGGAAGAACATCGCCTTGCAGTGCTCGCACAGGTACCAGGCCTTCACCGGCTCGCCGAGTGCGTCCTTCTCCCACTTGAGACCGTGATCGCAGTCCTTACCGCCAAACTTGAGCGTCTGCTCACCGTGGCAGTGTGGGCACTCAATATGGAAACGCAGCCGGATCGGCGACTCGCTGGCGGCCTTGCTGACCTGGCAGCTGCCGGCCTTCTTCGGCGTAGAGCCACGGATCGACTTCGGGTAGACGGCGCCATCGAGGCGCTTGTCGCCCAGGGTGACGGGGTCGCCCTCGCCTTCGACGTCGGCGTCGAAGTTCGACAGCTCGTCGTAAATGACCTCGTCGGCCGACTTCTCGCGGTAGTTGCGCGAGGCCTTGCCGCCGCGCACCCATAGCGTCTTGCGGTTGGCGAAGACCTTCTGGTCGAGCGTGTTGTCGCTGTGCTTGCGGCCGAACCAGGGGGCCAGCTCGCGAACGACTGGCACGTCACGGATCAGGCCATTGACGTGGCTCTTGCTGATGTCCTCTGCGTCCGGGTCGGTCGGCGACCACATCATCACGTTGCGGCGCTTGTGCTGGACCTTGTAGCCGATGTTCGCCAGCAGCAGCTTGGTGTAGCCGATCCGCGCCGACTTCACGAAGTTGACGACCGCGATCAGGTCGTTGCCCATCGCGTTGAGGATGGCTACCTGAAACGGGTCGGTTGTCCACTTGCCCTCGTTGTAGGAGGACTCGGACGACATGTAGAAATGCTTGTCGGCCCACTCCACCGCCGTCAGCGGCGGCTCCTTGTACATCCCCTGCAGGCCGAGCCTGACCGCCTTGCCGAGATCATTGATCCATGGTTGCAAGGTACTCATCGAGGATTCCTGGTAGGTCGTCACCGAACTGCGCGGTGATGTTGCGGGCCATGGCTATCTCCCGCTCCAGGGTTTCCAGGATTCGTGGGTCGATCTCCGGGTGGCGGCGGCTTACCGTCTTGCCTACGGTCTCCAGCTTCGAGCCGATCTGAGCGGCGATCTTGGCCAATGCGAAGGTCGCGAATGGCACGGGCACCAGGATCTTGTCGTTGACCTGGTTCTTCTGCTCCTGGGCGTACGCCTGGGCAGTGGTGAGGCGAAGCTTCTGCTGAGTCAGCTTGGCGTCGGCCAGCGGATCGATACCTTCCAGTTCCGATCCGTTCAGTTGCTGCTTCCGGGCGGCGTGGTCGACGCGGTTCTGCACCACATCCTGCACCCGGTAGAACGCCTCGCGCCCTACCCGCGCAACAGGCTCAACGCCCCATTTATCAAAGGCTTGCGGGGATATGCCGAGCGACTTCGCCATCTCGGACTTGTTCAACCATCCCGGCTGCTTGGTTGTTTCGTTCTTGGCCATGACTAAACAACAACCAACCTCCGAAAAATGCCCATACATAGTGGAAGGGCGGGGCCCGAATTACCCTCCAGGCACCCCCACCCGGGGAGGACCCAAAACGCACCACAGTGGTGCATCACCGCCGCCGCGTCCCGAGGGCGCGGGCCAGAGCTAGCTCGAACTGGATGGGCAGCTGATCCTCTGCGACCTTCTCGGCCACGCCGAAGAAGTCCAGGCGCTGCCTGTACGCTGGGCCACCCACGAAGGCCAGCACCATGCGGATGTTGTTCCTGCTGCCCTTGCCATATCCCAAGCGCTCAGCAATACCGATCGGCCTGCTCCCCTTCTTGATCAGGAAGTAGCGGCGATTGCCCTTGCGAGAAGAGCGGCGGCTGTCTGTGGCGTTGGCGGTGTAGCCCTCCTCGGTGAAGAGCTGGGCACCGGACAGGATCTTGTTCAGCTGGCCACGGCCGATGTTGCCGTACTGGTCCAGCGGTAGCTTGTCGCCAGGGACGACGTACTGGCCTGGGCCGAGGACGCCCTTGCGGCGCAGCATCTTCTCGAAGCCCTTCTCTCTACGGCCACCACCGTACACCTGGGGTGTGAGCCAGGTAGATGCAGCCCTACCCTTCCCCCACTGCCCCTCCTGGCCTACCAGGTTGCCCGCGGCATTGGTGCTGCGACCATCCTTGATCCAGACCCGCGCCTCCATCTTCTCCTTGGTCGCCGGCTGGATGAACAGGCTGTTGAGGGTTGCGCGCGTGGGCCGGTCGAACACCGTCTCCATCTCGGAGCGGATGCCCTTCTGCACTTCCTGGGCGGTGCGGGTCAGCGCAAGCGCCGCGGCGAACGGCAGCTGCTCGCGCTCAAGGCGATCCAGCGTCTGCAGGCGTTCTCGCAGGCCGGTGAACGTCACTTTGAAACTCATGGCCGAGAATGGCGGCGCTCCTTGCCATCCCAGCGCCACTCATGCAGGAAGATCTGCGGGTAGTGCGCCGCCGCGTAGAGCGTCACGCCGAGGTGCAGCAGCACCTCCCAGGCTGACGGCTGCTTGCCCGCGTACAGCGTGACCAGGATGCCGAACGCGCCGACCACCACCAGATAGAACGCGGCGCACACAAGCGGCTGATCCATGAAGTAGACCGCGCGCAGGTAGTCCAGAGCGGCGAGCATGATGAGGATGCACAGCACGGCATCCAGGCCGATCAGGATGGTTGCCATATCACGCACCTCGCAGGGCGACGATCCGTTCGAGCATCGCCTTCACGGCCGGGATCAGGTTCATGGCCAGCAGCCCGATCAAGAAGGCCACGCCATAGCGCGACTCCAGGTCGGCCGGCAGGCCGAAGTAGGCGACCACGAACGGCGTGGTGAACACGGAAGACGCAAAGCCGGTCAGCACCGCGGCCACTGCTTCCTTGCGGGTCAGCCCCTTGAGAAAGCTGAGCGAAAGGATGGCGCCGACGAAGCCGGCAATCACCGCGCCGTACTTCGCCAGCACGGCGCTGCCTGCGGTGGTCGGGTCCATAAGCCTCTCCGAAATAAAAAGCCCGCACGAGGCGGGCAAGGGCGACGGGCTAGGGAAATCCGCCGCGGAGCAGAAACTAAACCCAAGCATAATCGCTGGGCATTTACCACCATGAGGTCAGGCCAGTCTTGCGAACTCGCCGTGCAGCTTTACTGCGGCCTTCTTGTAGGCCTGGCTGGCCTCCTCAGCCGTGCTGTATCGACCTAGATTGAACTTCTTCCCAGCAACGCGAATTTGCGCGCGCCAGGGCCGAACACTCAGGCTTCTGTCGAAATAGATGCCCTTAAAGCCGGAACGGTTATTCGCATGGACCTTCCGGTTTCTCAGATTCTCGGCATGGCTGCATATCCGTAGATTGCAACGCCTATTGTCGAGTCCGTTCCCGTTCATATGGTCGACCACATCACCCTGCCCGCAACCGGCTATTAAACGGTGGAGACTTTCATACCCAGAGTATTCGTGGCCGGCATAGGTGTTGCGCTGTACGTATGACGTACCACCACTCCTCCTAATGAACCATGAAGTGGACTCGATTAAGTGCAAGTCTTCTTTATCCAGCAGGACGTCATGCCCAGCAATCTTAATTGTGGGCATAGCAACTCCGACTGTTCGGCATAGCGTTCGCGCATAAAAAAGCCCGGCGCAGTGGCCGGGCTTTCGGGATTATCAATCCTGAACGCGCAAGATCGACAGTATGGGGAAATACTCGGCCACTCGGACAATCAAGTCAAGCCGCATGTGAGAGAAGCACGCCCTCGCCTGCCAAGATCGCCTCAGCCGCCATCAGCGCCTCAGTGACCATCTCCTCGAGCACCACGCCGACAGCCTGGCGCCACCGACGACGGGTGCGCTCGTGATTCGCTTCCAGATCCCACGTGTTCATGTCGTAGAACGACGCCGGCAGGACGATCATCTTGGACGAGCGCTTGCCTTCTGCGCCCTTCATTGGCGGGATAGCCCAGGCCGTCACTGCCTTGTACACAAACAGCTTCGGCGCCGGCGACGCGATGATCGGCGCCAGGCGGCCGATGGCCTCCACCTTGCGCGCCTGGTGGGTGCTGTACTTCGCCACCAGCGCATTCCAGTGCCGCGGTATCAGCTCGCTGTGCAGCCTGGCGAACACCCAGCAATCGACCAGCGTCCGATCCGGAGCCCCGCCACCACTACCAACCCTGGCGGTATCCAGATCGATCAGCTTCTGCCAGGCCTGCTTGGCCGTGTTGTCGATGCACTCGGCCGCCAGGGCCGACACCACCGCGCTCAGCACGCTCGAATAGACCATGTTCTCCTCCCCCTCAATCCCCAGTGAAGTGCGCCCCGCCGGCGCCCTTCTTGTTGTTCCCGCGGTAATCGTTGGCGACATCGCCCAGCGGCCACAGCCCCGCCCGCTCAAGGGCCTGCTGCATGCGCAGCTGCTCGGCGCCGGAGCGCTCCAGGCGCAGGCGCAACTGCTGCACCAGCTCCGGGTAATCCAGCGCCGTGCCGTCCTGGCGCACGAAGGCGCCGCCGTTGCAGGCCGCGCACTCCATCAGATGGAAGATGCCGCGTATCCGGCCGGCCCCCTTGCAGATCTCGCAGCGCTCCAATTCGATCAGCCCGACCATCAGAACTCCTCGACCGTCCAGCCAGCCGCCTGGCGGCTCTTCTTCAGGGCGATGAAGCGGAACGGGTACTGCGCCGCGGCGACCTTGATCTTCACCCTGGCATCGTCGGTCCAGTGCCCCTTCACCTCGTGCACCTCGAGCTCGCCCGTCGAGAGCATCACCGTGAAGTCCGTGTCGTAGAACGTGGCATCCGCCAGGCGCAGCTTCAGCCCCTCGAACACCCACCAAGCCACCTCACCGGCAGCCTTGCGGCACTCCAGATGCACGGCATAGGCGGCCTCGGTCTTGTTCATTCGCCCCCTGGGGAGACGCCCCAGCGCCTGCCAATTCTTGGTGCCTTGGCGCATTCTTCACCCTCCCCACGTAGAAATACTGGAATCGGCGGGAATGCCCGCCACTACTGGCGGCGCGCCAATTTGCAGAAGTGCAGGAACGGCCACTTTTACGCCGTGCGCACCGGCGAACCCGCACTCATCCAACCGCGCATGCCAGCGCTCCAGCGCCTCGCGCCGACGCTCCATCGCATCGCGGGTCAGGTATGTCTCGGTGGTCACGCCCAGGGCATGGTTGATCAGCAGCTCGCCCACCATGTGGTCGACGCCGATATCGGCCAGGCTGGAGCGCATCAGCTTGCGCAGGTCGTGGCTCGTCCACTGCCGGCCGCTCACCTCGCGCATCAGCGCATGGCCGCTGGTGAGCGCCATGCCGGCGCCGCCTCGCACCGGGAACAGCCAGGCCGCCTTCATCCGCGCATCCGGCAGCGCCTCGCGGTAGCGCGCCAGCAGGCCGAGCACCTGGGCGGTCAGCGGCAGCACGTGCTCGCGGCGGCTCTTGGTGTTCGCCTCGGGGATCACCCAAACCCGCTCATCGAGCGAGATGTGCGACCAGCGCGCCGCCAGCGTCTCCGCGATGCGCGTGCCGTGCGCCAGCATCATCAGCGGCAGCATGCCCTTCGCCGGGTCACGCTCGAACACCTCCACCAGATGCTGCACCAGCGCCTGCAGGTCGACCCGCGACAGCGCCGCCGGCTTCGGCCGCAGCTTGCCCTTGTAGAAGTCGCGGAAGGTGGTGCCCGCCAGCGGGTTGGCCTCAATGCGCCCCTGCGTCTCCGCCATGCGGAAGGCCTGGCGCATCCCCTGCAGGGCCTTCTGCACGGTGCGCGGCGCCAGCTCCTGGTGCATGGGGAACACCAGCTTATCGTCCAGCAGCACCCGGTCCAGCTTGCGCAGCGCCACCCGGCCCACGCGCGGGATCACGTGCCGGCGCATCAGCGAGCCCATGCTGCCGCGGTACTTCTCGCTGCGCGTCCGGTCGCCCTCGATGCGCGACAGCCACCACTCCACCACCTCGCCCACCGAGCGCATGCCCGCCTTCTTGCTCGCCACTACCCCGCCTCCCCCTCGAACTTCGCCACCGGCTCGCCGGCCATGTGCGCCCGGATCGCCGCCACCACCCCGTCACGCCCACGGCGATATGCCAGCGCCACCGATTGCCCCGGCGCTGTCACGGTGTAGACCTTCACCTCATCCACCAGGAACTCCGCCACCAGGTAGCCCGCGGCGGTGATCCAGCAGCCCGGCACCACCTCGCCGTCGCGGTTCTTCTTGGGCGCCCAGCCGATCGCGTTCATGGCTGCAGGGCCTCATCGACGGCCAGCTCCACCACCTCGGCCAGGGCGCCGTACAGCTTGCGGCCGTGCGCCTCTGCCGTTGCCCGGCAGGCGAACAGCGCCACCGGCTGACCGCGATCAGCAGCCAGGCCCAGGCGGTCGGCACGTGAGTACAGGGCGAAGCGATAGCGCGCGTAGATCTGAACCGGATCAACGCCCACGACCACCTCCCAGCCTCGCCCGCATCTTCGCCAGGTGCTCGTTGGCCACCTCCGGCGAGCCCTTGCGCAGCGGCGCCGGCAGCGCGGCAACCGGGGCCGGCGCCAGCTCCTCGCCGCGCGCCATGCGCCGGCGCTGCTCCAGGTACTTCTCGGCGAACAGCTGCTGGCCCATCTTGCGCTCCAGGTTCTGCAGCGCCAGGTAACCGCAGGCCACCGCTGCGTGGTACAGCGCCGGGTGCGGCCAGCGCGCCATGCCGGCCTGGGCCGGATGGGTGTTGCGCATGGCGATCTTGTAGGCCTTGTCCTCGCCCGGCAGGCCGAACGCCTCTGGCGCCAGGCACCAAGCCACGAACTGGCCCGGGGTCGGCGGCCACGGCCGCTGGTCGCGCCCGGCGATGCGCATGCCGTGGTCGACCAGGCCGGCGCGCAGCACCCCGGAGCGGATGCCCTCGCCCAGGAACTCGTCCTGCCAGGCGAACTCCTCCTGCTCGGTCGGCCACACCTGGCGCCAGCCGGTGTACACGCCCTTGAGGCGGAGCATCAGGTCGGCCAGCGCGTCCTGGGTGGCGTCGTCCACCACCACCTGCTGCGGGGCTGGCACTTGCGCCATGGGCTGGGGCTTGAGGTTGGCGGCCACCTCGCCGGCATTGCGGGGCGCGCTCATACGGTCACCACTCGCGGGCCGCGCGGCCCTGCCGAGCGCTCACCGCGCAGCGGCGTCACCTTCCCCGCCGCCGCAGCGCCCCGCGCCGCGTCCTGCTTCGCCCAGGCCACCAGCTTGGCGTGCCACTCGGCCGAGGTCAGCGCCAGCCCCTTGGCCTCGTGGTGCGCCACGAACAACCCCAGCGCCTCCAGGCAGCCCGCCAGGGTCACCCCGGCGCGAAACGCCACGGCCTTCAGCCGTTGGTGATCAGGCTCCCACTCCAGGGTCATCGCGAAGGGTGCGCCGCTGTCGGGCTCCTCGGCCGGCTCCGGTTCGGGCTCGATCGGCTCGCGCGCAGTGTGAGAGGGTTTTATATTCTTCTCTTCTCTAGCTCCGGTCGGTGTCCGGGTTTTGTCCGCTTGCGATGCGGACGGATTGCGGACAGCTGCCTTGCGCTGCGCGTCCTGGCAGCGACGTTTCGCGGACACGCCGTTGTGCTCGCTGAACTTCACCACCTCGATACCGCCCTCCACTTCCGCCAGCCAGCCGATCTGCACCAGGGCATCGCCCAGGCCAGCCACGCCCGTCTTCCGGTCGATGGCGCGCAGGGCCATGCCCGGCAGCACGCCGTCCTCGGAGTGCTCGTCGGCCATCGACCACAGCCAGTACAGGCCGCCCACCACCATCGCCTCGGGCTGCTCCACCAGGTCGCACAGGTGAGACACGCGCGGGTCGTCCCAGAGGTTGGTGCGCATCTTGATCCACTCACCGGCCATGCTGTGCACCCTCGCTGCGCGCCACGTTTTCGACGTTCGCTGAATGTGGCGCGCCGAGCTTCTGCGCCAGCAGCGCCAGCCCCTTCGGCGTTACCCGCACCTGGCTGGCCAGGCGCTTGGCGCCGTCGTCCTCGGTACCGATCACCGTCACCTTGTGGTCGAGCAGGCCGGCGGCCTGGCGCGGCTGGTAGGCCATCCAGCGGGCGCTCCCCTCGCGGCGGTAGATCCAGCGGTTGGCGCGCATCCACTCGATCAGCCGGCCGCGCGGCACACCCAGGTGCTTGGCGGCATCGGTGAGGCACATCGAGCCGCTGGCATCGGCAATGCGCGCCAGGGCCTCCACCTTCGGCGCCTGCTCGCTCACCACCACCTGCAGGCGGTTGTTCTGCTCCGCCAGGTCGGCGGCCAGGCGCAGGGCCTCGGGCAGGGTGCGCGGGATGGCGGGGCCGGCCGGGCGCTGCTCCAGTTCCATCCAGCGGTCGATGATCCGCTTGCGAAGCTTGACGTTGTATCCAGACACCAGGGTCAGCGAGTGCTCTTTGTCCAGGCGGAACTCGCTGACGTAGCCGCGCGAATCTCGATCCCAAGCGAAACCCCGATGATCCTGATGGCGCCGATCGGCGCCATCGCCAAACAGCGCCTTCATGATGCTGTCGGCGTTCTCGCGGATGTACTCGGAATGGCGGTTGCGGTACTGCTCCGGCACTACCGCATCCAGATGCTCATCACCGTAAAGCCCGATCAGCATCACCCGCACGTCGCGGATCACGTCCTTGTGCTGCTTGCCGGTGATGGCCGCGATCTCTCGGGTCGACATCGTCACCGGGTTGTCGGTATTCAGCAGTTGGTTCATACTTCGGTCACCTCTGTAGGTGTTGTTGAAGAAGCCGGGCTGCCACCCGGCTTTTTTGTGTCTGCTGATCAGGCAACCTTCACCGAAGCTTCCAGCACATCCAGGCTCTGCCTGGCGCCCAGCAGCTCGCGCTTGATCGCCTGCTTCTCGGTCTGGCTCACCCGACCGTCTGCCAGGGCATCCGCCACCGCCCGCGTCACGTCCGCCACCTCGGCGGACATCTGCAGCAGCGCACCCGTCAGGTTCTGCGGGCGCACCTGCTCGCGCGGCACCAGGTCGTAACCGAACTCCGCGGCCAGCGCCTTCAGCGCGCGCATGTCGTTGCTGTGCACCAGCACCTGCAGGAACTGCTCGATGTTCAGTCGGTGGCTGTCGTCGTTCGGGTTGCTGCGGTTCAGCAGCGCCGTGTGCGACATCCCCATCAGGTGCGCTAGCGTCTTCGGGCCTGCCTCCAGCACCGTCTCGTGAATCGCGCGGTGTACCTCTTCCATCTCGGGAACCTCTCTCTGCTTTGTCGTGGCGCCCTAGGCATGCCTGGGCGACTCTGTAATCACTCGATAAGCCGCCAGGGACCACGCCCATGCGCCAGCCAACCGTCCAACACCTGCAGGGAGAGCTGCTCGCCCTGCGCTGCTACGTGGCAGCCCTGATCCAGGTGCTGCCCGAGCCCTACCAACACCGCCTGCCGGCCGCCTTCGGCTCCCGCGCTGAACTCGTGCGGGGCCAGCTGTGTGCCGCCGGCGACGCCGCCTTCGAGCAGGTGGCTATCGCTCTGGCGGCGGGTGCCGCTCCAGGTCTTCCCGAAGTCGCTCCAGGTCGTCCTCCAGCAACTCCATGTGGTGCTTCATGACCTCCAGTCGCTCCAGCGGGCTCTCGCCCTGCCCCGGCGCTGCAGGCCCAGTCTCCCCGGCTAGGCCACGGCTTTTTTTGCTGAAGGCTGCGACGGAAACGGCCGCGACTCCTCGGCGGAGAACGAGCCGTCAGAATGCTCGGTGACGAAAACGGCACGGCCCACGCGCAGGGCCTTGCTCAGCGCGCCTTGCGACATGCCGAGCAACGTGGCCGCCTGCACCTGGCCTTTCTCGTTTGCGAATTCATGTAGGGGGATGCGTCGCATCACGTGACCTCCTGCTGCTTTTCACAGAAGGTTATATCCATGGGATATACATAGCAAGCCCATTGGAGATAGAAGCCTATAGCCATTGGGAATACGATTTAGGAATGAGCACAGACCGCCGACCACTGACCGACCTAGAGAAAGCCGAATGCGCTGCGCTTAAAGCAGAGATAGCGGCGCGCAACTCGCAGAACACTGGAGGTCGCAGGCTCACCCAGGAGTTTCTGGCGCAGGAACTGGGCATGACCCAGGGCAACCTAAGCAGTCACCTCAATGGCAAGCGGGCCATCAGCAAAGACATGGCCGCCAAGGCCGCGTTGCTGCTCGGAATCCCGGTCGAGAGATTCAGCCCACGCCTCGCGAAGGAGATCGCCACCATGGCGCAGGCTGTCCAGCCACCCAAGAACCCGGGCTCATCCGGCGAAAGCCAGGGCAGCTATTCGGCAGCGCATCGCAGTGGCGAGGTCGCTGATCAGACAGCCGCACTGCTTGCGACGCTCGCCGCCCTGACCTCCATCCAGGCCGGACTGCTCTCCGGGCAGTTGACCGATGACCAGGTTCGGCGCCTGCTGCAGATCCGCAATGAAATTGCCCACCAGAAGCCGCACGCCGACAGGGCCCGCCGCCTGCAGGGATTGCTCGCCGCGGCCTTTCAGGTCGATGGCAACGGCCACTCGCCGGACGACCTGCTGAAGATGTACCAGCTGGGCATGGAAAAAGAGTTCGCAAAGGAAGGTGCCAAGGCCCATGAGCCAGGAAAAAAACCCGCTCGCCGATCCTGAAGTTGGCATGTACCTGGGTGGTGACCCGGTCGAAGACCGCGATGTGCGCGGCAAGAACCCGCTGTTCTACGGCATCGTCAAATTCTCCGGTGGCCGCAAGTACCACGCATACGTCAAGCTCCTGCCACCAAAGCAGATGTACGCCGAGATGCTCAGTGCTGCCCTCGGCCGACATTTCGGCCTGCCCATCCCTTACACCTCCGTGGTCGCCGCACGGGGTGCTGATGTGGGGGTCGTCGCCGATATCGTGCCCTGCCTGGCCAGCGTCGACACCGGGGCCAGGCCTATCTCGCGCATGGTCCGGCTCGATGAAGTCAACGACCTGCTCAACAAATGGGCGCACCGCCGCACCGCCATCGTCTTCGACGAGCTGATCGCCAACTCAGACCGTAACCTGCGCAACCTGCTGCTGGGCGGCGACGGCAAGCTCTGGCTTATCGACCACGAGGAGGCCATGGGCGACCCGCTCAGCGTGCCCCATCGCACCATCTGCAACCACCTACTGGAACGCCTGCTGGCCGATGTACAGAAGTTCGAGCGACGGCGCAGCGGGCAGCTCCTGGCCGAGCAGGCCCAGGCCTTCGAGGCGTGCGACTTCAACGCGCATGCCCTTAAGAGCCTGCCCGGCAACTGCCGGGTGGATGCCAATCATGTGCGCGAGGTTGTGGAATTTCTCCAGGCCCGGATCCATCATATGCCTCGCCTTATCGGCAAAAGCATCGATCCCAACCAACCCCACCTGGACCTTGGCACGTGAGCAGCTCAATCGCTGACTTCTCCGACTTTCCCGCCATGCCCACCTACGAAGCGCAGTGGGCGGCCGTGTACATGGAGCCCATCGTGCAATCCGGCGAGCGCCTGACTATTGGCGTGGTGGCGTTCGACGGCGCCGAGGCCGGCGGCCAGTTGGCCATCAGTCGCAAGGCGCTGGAGTGCCTCTACGGTGACTCGGCGGCCGGCCTGGAAAAGATGATGACCATGGCCCTGGAGCGCGCCATGCGCTTCGCTCGGGGCGGCTTTCGCGGCGAATTTACCTCGGGCATGCACGGCGTCAGCCTGGGCAAGAAGCGGGTGGCCATCGGCGACGACCTGCAGGACGTGATCGACCAGGGCATCAGCCTCACCTCCAGCCTCAGCACCATCCACGCCGGCGATGACGCTCGGTACGACCACGACCGCACCATGTACTGGAAGCGCTTCAAGAAGGCCATGGAGAAGGTCAACCCCGCACTGGTCGAGCATTTCGGCCGTTCGGTGGATGTGCAGGTAAAGGGCTCGATCATCTCCCTGCCTTGCGACTACTTCTCTTCCCGGATCGCCGCCAACATCTGCAGTGTCAGCGCCGGTTACCGCCAGAGCAACCTGTTCGACGTGGCCAGCTCGCGCATCCTGCGCCTTGAGCAGCTCAAGGAGCACGATGGGTTGGTCGAGCACCACCAGCAGCCCACCATGATGCTCGTGGTGCCAACCGAACAGCACATCGACAACCTCAAGCCAGCCAACAAACAGTCGTTCCGCGACCGACTGCTGCTGCTCCAGGACATGGCCGACAAGAAGCAGTTCCCGCTCGTCACCATCCACGATCCCGTGGAAGGCGCGCGGCGCCTCCAGGACATCGAGACATCGATTAAGGTAGCTGCAGGCTGAAGACTAGATGGCGGCTAGCCATAAAAATGGTGGCCAGTCAATATTGAACTTATCCACAGGTTACTATACTAATTACGCAACTGGACCCTCTCGTTGGGGCCAGCTAGAAGGAGCGAAAATTATGGCTGATAAACTTGTGAGTGGCGGGCGCGAAGAATACGACGGCCTCTAAAGCGTCGAGGCTGGACGGGGAGACCATGAGGTCTCCCTTTTTTGTTTCCGGGGAGGGAGCTTATGGAAGTAATAACCTGGCTATGGGAGCTTCTGGCAAAGCCGCAGGTAACCACGCTAGTACTCATTATCGGTGTGGCAGTAGCCGTGCGGTCCATCAACATGCACAGACTGACCGAGATGCAGAAGGAGACAGTCGTCTTGCTTTTCAACTCAAGGACGGATGACCGCCTCGCTGAGGGCCTTGCCGTTCTGGAGCGCATCCACGACGACCCAAACGACAACATTCGTGCGTATGGTAGGGAGAAGAAGCAGGAGCAGGACGCGGTCCTGATCCGCTACGTGATCAACCACTGGGAGCGTATCTCGATCGGCGTACAAGAGGGCACCTACTGCGAGAAGATCCTCAAAAAGGCGCAGTGCAGCAGCCTCCTCTCCCTGCATGAGCAAGCGTCGCCGATGATCCTGGCGATTCGCGCGGCGACCGGAAAGCAGACCTATTATCAGGATCTCGACTGGCTGGCCGAGCGCTGGAAAGCGAAGCCGCTGAAGCAGAAGAAGAAATCCTAGCGCTACCGGTGCAATCGATTGCACCGTCTATTCACCGCATGCCCGATCGAAGCCCGCCTAGCGCGGGCTTTTTCATGCCCGCGCGAAATATTATTTCCAATGGATTTGACAAATGTATATCCCGTGGATATATTCACTCCCATGCCGGCCCGCAACCGGCCAGGCCGAAAGGCCACCGCTCTTTAACAACACGCGCCATGAACGACTACCCGGCCCAGCCGGCTAGGTCAGCCCGAGCGATCTCCTGGCGGGCGACAGTAATCCAGGGGAGCAACAGCGCTGCGCCAGAAGGCGACCGGCGCGCACGTCAAGCCGCAGAGGGGCCAAGCGTGCGCGAGGTGCTGACCGAACCGTGCGAATGACCCGGACGACGTAGCGAGCAAGACCCGATTTCACTGGCTGGCCTTCCCATGAGGGCCAGACGGGAAACCAACCAGCAGGAGCCACACCCCATGAAACACATCGCACTCATGCTTGGCCTGATGCTCGCCCTCGCCGGCGGCGCCCAGGCCGCGCCCGCGCCGCTCACCTTCTGCACCGGCGGCGAAGGCGGCTTCTACGAAAGCCTCGGCCAGGCGATCGGCAAGGCCATCACCCGCAACACCGGCGCGCAGCTGGAGGTGCTCAACACCGGCGGCTCCGTCGAGAACGCCCAGCTGATGAAGGACGACGACTGCAGCATCGCCATCCTGCAGGCCGACGTCGTCACCAGCATGCCGCTGCCGGCCGACATCAAGGTCAGCGACGCCCACACCGAGATCGTCTACTGGCTGCACGGCCGCAACGGCGTGGACGACTTCGGCAAGATGGAGAAGGACAGCGTCGCCGAGAAGTACGCCTTCGCCGCGGTGTCCGGCTCCGGCGCGCTGGTCACCGTGCGCAACTGGATCAAGACCGACAAGGATTACGAAGGCGCCCGCATCGTCGAGTTCGAGGACTGGTACAGCGCCGCCGAGGCCGTCGCCCAGGGCTACGTCTCCAAGGCCGGCGTGCGAATCGAGATCGCCGGCATGCTCTACATCGGCCGCGCCGGCAAGATCACCACCGATATCACCGAGGACTTCGGCAACCAGATCCTGATCGGCGAGGTCAACGACAGCTCCTTCGCCAACGCCAAGGACGTCAACAGCAACCCGCTGTACACCGCCTGCAGCGTCGACAACCAGGCCGCCAGCGGCCTCAAGACCAGCACCACCCTCGCGCCGGACACCTACTGCCTGCGCGCCCAGGTCGTCTACAACAACGACTACCACAAGGACCTGCCCGCCAAGGAGCAGCGCGCCGTGCGCCGCGCCGTCGACAAGGGCATCAACTCCATCGTCAAGGCGGTGCGCTGACATGCTGCGTCTGGCCCTGGCCGCCGTTCTGGTAGGCCTGCTGCTGGCCGCCACCACCGTTCTGCACCTGCTCACCACCTCCTACCTGCTCGGCCTGGCCTCCGGCCTGCTGCTGGGCATGGTGCTGTGGCTGAAGGTGCGCCGGCGCAAGCCGGCACCCTGAATCCCCGCCACCACGACACGGGGCGTCGCCGGCAACGCATGACGCCGCGCCGGTAACGACAGGCTGGCCACTTGGGCATTCGGCCGAATCAGAAGGCGAGCGGACGCCTATCACTACCGCGCTACCCGAGGGCACCGCCATGCACTAGACCCGCCAGCGCCGGCGCGACCAAGGCGCATTGGGCGAGCGGTAAGCCTGAAGGCTGCTCGCGTAAACCATGGCAGGCAGCGGCCAAACGGGGCGCCGATCTCACCGCGGATCAGCCGGCACAACCGGCAGCCCCACCGAAATGCATCCCTCCACCGTGCCGCTTCGGCATGCAGCTGCGTTAGCGCCGGGCACTTACACCGGCAGATCGGGCGCCCCATCGCCTGGATCAAAGCGCGCGGCTGTGAATAAAGCGGTAGCCAGGGTGCCCGGTGAATGCCGGGAGTCCATTGCGGCGGTGGGCCTCGCCGCTGGCGACAAAGAGGCCGCCCCAACTCTCCCTTCACCTACAAAGGTGCCGACGATGAATGCACTCACCCAGGCCCGCGAGGCCATCGCCGAACTGATCGACGCCATGCGCCAAACCGGCCAGGCGCGCATGGCTGCCGACGCTCGCCGCCGCCAGCCGGTACCAGCGCCGCGCGCCATCCACCTGGTGTGCAGCGGCAACGCCATGATCCGCGTCGTCGACGTCGACACCGGCAAGGTGCTCGGCTTCCGCCGCACCATCCGCGAGGCGCGCTGGCTGGCCGAACACCTGCAGCGCGGCCTGCACCTGCAGCAGTGAGGGCGCCAGCATGATGCCCTCCCCGCGCTTCAACTCCCACGCCGAGCAGCAGGCCGCCCTGGGCTGCGCCGCCAACCTCGACCCCGACAAGCACCCGCGGCGCTACGCCATGCAGAAGGCGCGGGAGAAGTTCACGCCGTTCAAGCGCATCAGTCAGCCCTCGTCCGAGGGCCGCAGCGCGCTTGTCGAGCGGGCGCGCGCCCTCTCCCACCTGAATATCAATGCGGCCGCCCGGGCGCTCGACATCAGCCGCAGCGCGCTCAACCGGCTGCGCTACGACTACGGCCTGGAGTTCGCCCCGTCGCCGCGCCCCAACGCATCCGACCGACTCAAGGCCCTGGCCGGCGACAACCCAACCCTGAAGGAACTGGCCGCCGCGGCCGGCGTCTCCTACGCCACCGCGCACCGGCTCTGCGGGGAATACGGCATCGAACCAGGAGTGCCCCATGCCCAAGACCCAGCGTGACCGTGACCAGGCGCTCGCGCTACGCCGCCAGAAGGCGGCCGAGACCGAACTGCGCCACCGCGTGCGCCCGGGCATCACGGCCATGCTCGCCGAGCTGATGCAGTGGCACGGCCTGGACGAGAAGTCCGAGGCCATCCAGCTGCTCATCATCAACGCCCACGCCGCCGGGCCGGATGGCTCCGCACCAATGCTCGCCATACCGCGCCACGAATTCACGCCATCCGAAAACGTGGCGCGCCAGCTCTACCAGCAAGGCGCCGAACAAGCTGGCCGCCTCGATCGGCAAGAGCAATAGCGGTCAGCGAGTAAGGACCATGACCTCTGCATGCGCGTCGTTTAGCGCTTTCACCGCGTTACTCACATGCGGATGCTCGACATAACGGATCTGGTTGTTCCCGAGAAGCAGCGCACCTGCGTGATCGACAAGGGCGCGCTCATCAAGGCCCTTGTGTTTTGCCGCGCCGATCAACGCGACCAGCGCCTGTTCTAGTGCAATTTCGCGATCTGTAGCCATAACCCTTTCTCCTTGATCCGGCTCCATGCCGGGCCATCACAGATACCCCATTCCCAAACAACAAGCCACTGGCCAGTAGTCGCAGGCCAGCGGGACTACTCACGCCTGGAGAACGCCATGACACGCGAAGAGGCCTACAAAGAGATTGGCCGCATAGGCGAAGAGCACGCCCTAATCGCCCAAGCGTTTGGCGGCGTCATCACCGTTGTGCATCCAGACGTACAGCGCGAGTACGGAATTGAGGCCAAGTGCCTCTACATGGCCGGGCAAGGCCCGTGGCCTGGCGATTCACCCGCCACGCCTGAACCACAATCCGCGCAGGAGCTAGCCGCGGCGCCGGGTAATGCTCCCATTCGTGAAGAACAAACCGACCTCTTCGCCCTGCCCGATGCCGAGCAGCAGGAAGGTGCGGAATGACCACCTACCACATCGGCCTATCCATCGCCGGCACCCTTCGGCAGCCAGGCCACCACATCGAAGGGCTGATCAGCAGCGATGGGCGCGACCTTTCCGCCAGCGAGGTTCGCCACTTCCTGCGCGAGTTGAAAGAGCAAAACCCCGCCCTGGAACTGTTCACCGGCGACAAATGCGACAACCAGGGGCCGAACGGCGGCTGCCTGGGCCACCCGGATAAGGAAGCATCTGAATGATCACCCAGACCCTGCACCATTTTCATTTCTGCTGCGGCCTGGGCGGCGGCGCCAAGGGCTTCAACCGGGCGAAACCCATCGTCGGCAACGTGCAGGCGCGCTGGGAATGCCTGGGCGGCATCGACGTTGATCCTGCTGGCCTGCGCGACTTCGAGCAGCTCGCCGGCGTGCCTGGCACGCTCATGGATCTGTTCACCCGCGACCAGTACACCCGCTTCCACGGGAAGGAGCCGCCTGCAGGCTGGCGCGAGGCCTCGGCCGACGACGTGCGGCGAGCCGCCCAGAACAAGCGCCCCGATGCTGTGTTCATCAGCAGCCCCTGCAAGGGCGCCAGCGGCCTGCTCTCCGAGAAAATGAGCCAGACCCCAAAGTACCAGGCGCTGAACGAACTGACCCTGCGCTGTATCTGGCTGATGGGAGAGGCCTGGAAGAACGACCCGGTGCCGCTGATCGTCTTCGAGAACGTGCCGCGCCTGGCCACCCGCGGCCGGCACCTGCTGGACCAGATCAACAGCCTGCTGAGCCACTTCGGCTATGCCGTCGCCGAAACCACCCACGACTGCGGCGAGCTCGGGGGCCTGGCGCAGTCTCGCAAGCGCTTCCTGCTGGTAGCGCGCCACGTCGAGAAGGTGCCGCCGTTCCTGTACGAGCCGGAGAAAAAGAGCCTGCGCGCCGTCGGCGATATCCTCGGCCGCATGCCTCTGCCGGGCGATATTGACGCCGCAGGCCCGATGCACCGCGTGCCCTCGCTGCAGTGGCAGACCTGGGTACGCCTCGCCCTGGTGCGCGCCGGCAGCGACTGGCGCAGCCTCAACGAGCTGGCGATCGAGGATGGCCACCTTCGTGACCTGATCATCGTGCCGGAGTACCGCAGCGGGTACCTCGGTGTGCACGGCTGGGACGATACCAGCGGCACCATCGCCGGCCGCAGCAGCCCCACCAATGGCGCCTTCTCGGTTGCCGATCCCCGGTACCGCCAGGCCGCGAACTGGAATCACGGCCAGCAGTTCGGCGTCATTCGCTGGGACGATTCGTCGCCGACCATCCCCGGGCAAACCATGCCCGGCCAGGGCACCTTCAGCGTTGCCGATCCCCGGTACCACAACTGGCACCAGGGCGCGAGCAGCCGCAAGCTGCACGTCGGCAAGTGGGACAGCCACACCGGTACCGTGACCGGCTCGCAGCAGGTGGCCAGCGGCGCCCTGTCGATCGCCGACCCTCGACCGAACGGGATTCGTCATAACAACGTCTACCGTGTGGTTCGCATGGATCAGCACGCGGGAACGATCACGGGTGGCCAATCGCCAAGCTCTGGCGGTCAGTGCATTGCCGATCCTCGCATCCTGCATCGCGGCAAGGGCGACAACTACCTAACCGGCGGCCACTACGGCGTAATCCCGTTCGACCAGAACTGCGGCGCGATCGCCGCCAGCTCGCGCTACGACAGCGGGCGCTTCAGCGTCGCAGACCCGCGCATCCCTGCCGCCAATGACCGCCTGACCTGCATCATCCGCAGCATCGACGGCACCTGGCACCGCCCGTTCACCACCTTGGAGAAGGCAGCGCTGCAGAGCCTGGTCGACCCGGAAGAGCAGCTGATTCTGGATGGCCTGAGCGACAAGGACTGGAGCGAACGCATCGGCAACGCGGTCCCACCGCACGCCGCCGAGGCCATCGCCCACGTCATGGGCACCACCCTGTTACTGGCCGCCCAGGGCGAGACCTTCATGCTCAGCAATATGCCGGTGTGGGTTCGCCCGGTAGCCGTTGGCCTGAGCGTCGCCGAGGTGCCGCAGGCATGACCCTAATTGTCTGCGCCCCGGTGCCGCTCGTCGGTCATAAGCGCCTGCAGCCGATGCAGCGCCATCAGGTTGCCGCCAACGCTGTGCCGCCACGCTTCGTGCGTGGCCTTGTACAGCCCATCAACCTCGGCGATGACCCGGCGGTAGCGCTCGATTTCCAGCACCAGGCGGCGCATATCCGGGTGCTCGGCCCAGATCTGGCGCAACTCGTCCTGGGTGACCGGGCGGAAGTCGGGGAGTCGGTAGTCGTTCATGGCGCAGAATGCTGTATGGATTTACAGCATTCTGACAAATAGCAGCGCGGTGGTCACTGCGGGCCGATGCGCGGCACGACGCTCAAAAGTGATGGCCAGACCTATTGAGCGCAGCCTCAGACCGCCTGGCGATATCCATGGCGCCCTCTGCTAACTTGACCATGCTAAAAACCTCACCGCGAAATGTGAAATCCCCGGTGCCAGGGTCAAACTGACGCATCATGTCCGTTTCTTCTAGGCCGACAATGCCACCCGCTGGGCCGATATAGTCCTGCACATAATTACGCCTCACGCTGGTTTGCTGCCATGCATCCAGCCTTTCATCAAAGTGCTCAAGGTGATCTCTGAGAGAGCGATCCTTGAGAACGTGCTCCTCTCCTGCGATTTCGAGCTCCCGCTGAACAATTTCTGCCCTCTTCCTGGCCAGGCAATGCCCGCAGGTAAGACCCTTGGCCTTAGGCCTTCCGCAATAGCAGTCCTTCTTGAAGAACGAAGGAGGCCAAATAAGCCTTGATGTGTTGCTCAGGTGAGTCAGGAAGCTATGGATCGTTCGAAAGTGCTCCGAATGCATGATTTGACGATCAAGCTGCTGATCTCCCCGACCATCTCGCATCCTCCTGTTAATAGCGCCTAGCGCGTTCATTGCGTTCACCGACATCAACGCCTGGTTTCTGATTTCTCTCAGAAAAGTTGTAGTTGCGTGAGCGTCCATTTTCCCCTCCTGGCCGGGCCCCATGCCGGCCCCTGAACCTACCCCACAACCACCCTTCACGCCAATGGCGAGGGAGAAGCCATGTCCGCGCAAACGTACTGCCGCACCACCCGCCTCCCGATCACCGATTGCCGGTGCCTGCGCTGCAACACCGCCAAGGAGCCAGCGCCATGATGACCATCAGAGCCTGCCACCTCGAGCGCGACAAGATGGAGCCGATCATCTCCGTCGCCGGCGCCGGCGTGGTTACCACCATCAGCGGCTACTTCACCGCCGCCCAACTGCGCGCGCTCGCGCGCCAGCTAATCACCATCGCCAACGACGCCGACCAGGGCGAACGCGGCCCTGTCACCTACACCGCCGAGGAATAACCCATGCAGCCACTCATCTACGTGGCCGGCCCATACCGGGCGGCCACACGGGACGCTATTGCCCAGAACATCGACGCCGCGCGCCAGGTTGGCACCTCCGCCGCGGCGATCGGCTGGTACCCGGTAATCCCCCACGCCAACACCGCGCACATGGAACTTTCGCTGCCGCACCTGGGCGACGAGTTCTGGCTGCGCGGCACGCTCGAGCTGATGGAGCGCTGCGACGCCCTGGTGCTGTGCCCGGGCTGGGAACGCAGCGAAGGCACCCTGGGGGAGATCGCGCGCGCCGATACCCTGCGCCTCCCCATCTTCCGCAGCCTCGACCTCCTCCCCAGCGCCAGCGAGTTCATCGCCTGGCTGCACGCCGTCGAGGCCAGGCGGGCATGAACGGCCAAGGCGGCCTCTGCGCCAGCGCCGTCATGCGCCGCATCTGGCGCCTGGTCAACGGGTGCTGCTACTGCGGCCGGGACGGCCACACATCCGCGAACTGCCCTTGGCACAAGGCCGGCTGAATCCAGCCCGGCCGGACTTCCCTGCCCGATGCCGCCGGCCAGGCCAGACAACGATTATCCCACAGCTGTGAGGTGACCAATGAACGAAGCTATGGAACCTATCCACCCCGCATTCGCCGCACTGCTTATGGGCAAACGCCCTGAGCCTTGCGAGCCCTTCGTCGAGATATCCAGCAAGGCGCTGACCCGCCTGCTGGATGTTGTCGAGTTTGGCGACCAACTGGAGCGCGTCGAGAAAGACAACATCCTGTCCTCGATGAAGGAACTGCTGGCCATGGAGCAGCCCGAGTTGTGGGTGCTCCACAGCGTAGGCCCGGGCGAACTGCACCCGATGATTTCGAAGGAAGCCGCCGAAAGCCAGGCCGCCGAGCTGGCGGAAATGTTCAAGGAGCACGTCGGCAAGCTGGGGATTCGCTTCGACGTGATCCGCTCGCCATTCACGCCGCTGGAGCACTTCGAGATCCTGGCCGAGGAAGTCACCGAGCACCGCGACAACCTGCTGCAGCACTGCAAGGCGCTGGAGAAGAAGCTGGCTGAGCGCCCCGTCATTAAAGCTGAAGTCGTCATGCCCGATCGACTCGACGACAAGTACAAGGAGTACTTCGAGGATGTTGAAGGTGACTCTTTCAACTATGCCCTCTACCTGCGTGACGTTGAGGCGGCCATCGAAGCAGCCGGAATGCAGGCCGTCCAGCCAGCCCCTGCAGTTGTAAACCAGCGGTTTAGTCCTGCAGCCATCGACGTTCTGCTCGAGCGCAAGCGCCAGGTTGATAAAGAAGGCTGGACGCCAGAGCACGACGACGAGCACGACAGTGGCGAGCTCGCTGCAGCAGCTGCGGCCTACGCCATGCATGCCGCCGATCATCTAAACCCATACAGCCAGGGCGATGGAGGAGACGAAGCGCCGATTTGCTGGCCATGGCATGACGGCATTGCAGGGCGCGGTGAAGGCCCGGAGAAAACTAAGCCGGCCTGGTGGAAGCCAGGCGCCCCTCGCCGCAACCTCATCAAGGCAGGCGCCCTGATCCTCGCCGAGCTCGAGCGCCTGGATCGTGCCGAACAAGCCAAGCAGCAGGAGCAGCAGCTATGACCGACGCTGAGTTTCTGAGTGACGTAGCCAACCATGGCCTGAAAATCCTGCGCGACGACGGGCTCTATCGCCACCTCCGCTTCAAGCAGCCGGACACCAGCTGCATGTACTTCGACCTGATCACCTGGCCAGGCCACCTCTGCTACACCGGCGACATGGGCACCTACGTGTTCCAGCGCGTCGAGGACATGCTGGAGTTCTTTCGGCGCGACTGCTCCGATGCGCTGCCGATCAACCCAGGATACTGGTCGGAGAAGGTTCAGGCCGCCGACGGCGGACGCCACCCCGGCTGCGTATTCGAGTATGACCACGACCGTTTCCTTGCAGTCGTAAACGAATACCTGAGCGACTGGCTCGAGGGGCTCGACGAAGAAGCTGCATCGGACCTGCGCGAGGCCGTAGACGACGATGTTCTGCAGTGGTCGGACGCAAACGATGAGCATGGCAATTACAAGCGGGCCTACGAGTTCAGCGCAGAAGTTGGCGGGCACACCTATCAGTTCACCGACTTCTTCGAGCGCAACTTCCGGCGCTTCACCCACCGCTATCTGTGGTGTTGTCGCGCGCTGGTATGGGGCATCGACCAGTACGACAAGCTGAAGGCCGGCGCAGAGGTTGCAGCATGACCAGCCTAAGTCGACAGCAGCGCCGACTGCTGGAAAAGGAAAACGCCAAACAACCGCGAACCCTGCAGCCAGTTCCTCGCAGTCAATGGCCAGAGCATCAGCGCCAGCCCAAGGAGGTCTGGCGCTCTCGCGACTTCCTGGTGCAGATCTACGAAGAGCCCAACGGCATCGAGCGCATGAGCATCAGCAGGACTTCTCTGCACGGTGAGCGCTGGATGGACGGAATCACCTGGGACGACCTGATGGGGCTCAAGCGTCAGGCCGGGCGCGGCGATCGGGACGCGCTGGAGGTCTACCCGGCCGACAAGGACGTCATCAACGTGGCCAACATGCGCCACCTGTGGCTGCCGCCTGAGCCTGTGGCCTTCGCCTGGAGAAAGCCATGATCCCCGACACCGACCGCCCCACCGTCTACGACTGGAACTCCACCTGCGATATCGGCCGGCACCGGGCTGAAAAGGAGTGCAACCATGGAACCTGAAATCATCCACGTGCCAGAACTGGCAAAGCTTCTGGGGCGCACCGAGTCATCGATCCGTAGCGCGATTCAGGCCCGGCCTGACTGGCTGCCGCCCTACTTCAAGCAGGGTGTGCGGGTTTGCTGGCGGCTGGAGAGCGTGCGCAAGTTCCTGCGCGAGTACGAGGCGGGAGAGCACAAGGCTGTGAAGGCGGGTCGGCCAAGGCGCGAACCGCCGAGGCTGGCCAAGGTTGGCTAGCCCAGCTTGTCGGCCAGGTCGTGAGGGGAAAGGTGGGTGTAGCGCTTGAGCATGGCCAGCGTCTTGTGGCCGGTGATGGCTTGCACCTCCATGATCGCGAAGCCGCGCTCGAACAGGCGTGACGTCGCCTCATGGCGGAGGTCGTGGAAGGTCAGGCCGGAAACTCCGGCCGCCCGGCAGGCCTTCGGGAAATAGTTGCTGACCGTGTTCGGCGCCAGGCTGAAAACCTTACCGTCGATCCGGGCGGGCAGCGACTTGAGCAGCTCGCGCGCCCGACTGGAGAGCGGCACCATTCGGCGCTCACCGTTCTTCGTCTCCTCAAGCACGGCAATCTTTTCCTTCACCTGCTCGCGGCGCAGCAGCAGGAGCTCGGAACGGCGCATCGCGGTGTCAGCGGCCAGCTCGATGATCACCGGCAACTCTGGGTGCAGCTTGGCAGCCTCGGCGTAGACCCGGCGAAGTTCATCCGTGGTCGGCCGCCGGTCGCGGGCCTTGCTGCCCTTCGGCATGCGCAGGTTCTGGCAGGGGTTGGTCAGCCCCTCCAGGCGCCACTCTTTCGAAGCGACGGTGTAGAGATGGCTGATGATCGCCAGGTCGAGGCGGACGGTTGCCGATGAAGCGCCGGCCTTCAGGCGCTCGTCGCGGAACTCAGCCAGGTCTGACGGGGTGATCTCGCCCAACCCCTTGTCGGCGAGCGGATGATCGAGCCAGCGCTTGATGCGGGTGCGCTCCTGGCTGGCGCCCTTCTTGTGCTCGGTCACCTCGCGATCGTACTGCTGCAGGGCCTTGCCCAGCGTCGTGCGCATGGCGGCGCGAGTATCGACGAAGCGCGAGCGCGACATGTCGCCCTCGATCTCAGCCGCCCAGCGCTGGGCCTCGGCCTTGGTGTCGAAGGTCGCGGAGAGTGTCGGGTGACCTTTGCGGCGGATCTGGGCGCGCCAGGCGCTGCCGCGTTTCTCGTAGTACGCCATGCGGCGAACTGTAGTGGGGGAATGGGGGAATGTCACGCAAAGTGGCTCCCCCAAAATTCCCCCAAAAGCAAAAGGCTCCAGAGGTGTGAACCTCTGGAGCCCTTTAAAATGGCGGGAAGATAGGGATTTGAACCCTAGGTGCCATTGCTGACACAACGGATTTCGAATCCGTCCCGTTCGACCACTCCGGCATCTTCCCAAGCGGCGCGCATCATAACAGCTCGAGGCGCTTTGGCGAAGCTTATTTTGAAAAATTTTCTTGTGCTATCAGGCGCTTGTGAAAAGGCCGAGCGATGCACGGCCTGGCTGTAGCGTTCGCCTTGGGCCTCAGGCCGTGAGGCGGGTCAGGGCTTCGCGGTATTTGTCGGCGGTCTTCTGCGCCACCTCGGCCGGTACCGCCGGGGCCGGCGGTTGCTTGTTCCAGCCGGTGGATTCCAGCCAGTCGCGCACGAACTGCTTGTCGAAGCTGGGCGGGTTCTTGCCCTCTTCATAGCTGTCGGCCGGCCAGAAGCGGCTGGAATCGGGGGTCAGCACTTCATCCATCAGGGTCAGGGTGCCGTCTTCGTCCAGGCCGAATTCGAACTTGGTGTCGGCGATGATGATGCCGCGGGTGGCGGCGTACTCGACGGCGGCGCTGTACAGGGCGATGGCGGTGTCGCGCACCTGGGCGGCCAGTTCGGCGCCGATGATGGCTTCGCACTGGGCGAAGCTGATGTTCTCGTCATGGTCGCCGACGGCAGCCTTGGTCGAGGGGGTGAAGATCGGTTGCGGCAGCTTGGCCGCTTCCTTCAGGCCGGCCGGCAGGGCGATGCCGCACACGGTGCCGCTGTTCTGGTACTCCTTCCAGCCGGAGCCGACGATATAGCCGCGCACGATGGCCTCCACGGCCACCGGCTTGAGGCGTTTGGCGACCACTGCGCGGCCTTCCACCAGCGGCAGTTCGGCGGCCGGTACCACGTCTTCGACCTTGTCGCCAGTGAAGTGGTTGGGCACCAGGCCGGCCAGCTTGTCGAACCAGAAGTTGGAGATGGCGGTGAGGATCTTACCCTTCTCCGGGATAGGTTCGGCGAGGATCACGTCGAAGGCCGACAGACGATCGGTGGCCACCATCAGCATGCGCTTGTCGTCGATTTCGTAGAGGTCGCGGACCTTGCCCGAGTAGATCTTCTTCAGGCTCAGGGTGGTGGGTGTGCTCATGTCGGCATTTCCGTTTCTGGCAAACAAAACAGGCGAAACCTTTGCGGGTTTCGCCTATCGGTTATCGGCAGGTGGCGCGAGCGCCGATCAGCCGAGGTTGTCCTGGATCAGGCTCAGCACGCGGCGCGAGACATCGGCCGGGGCAATGGTGTTGAGGTCTTTTTCCACGGTGACCTGGACGCCGTCGCCAACCGGCGTCAGGCGCACCTGGTAGCGTTCGGCGCGGGCTTCGAGCTCTTCCTTGCTCGGCTCGCTGCCGAACATGCGGCCGAAGAAGCCGGGCTTCTCCTCATTGACCTGGGCCCCTTCGGCCAGGTTGATGTAGTACAGGCCGAGGCTGCGGTTGAGGTCGTCGACGCGCACATCGGCCAGCTCCAGCGAACGGCCGACGCCCGACCAGGCGCGGTCGAAGTCGGCGCCGAGGTTGAGCACCGGGTTGCCGTTGCCGTCCTCGCTCAGGCTGACGCGGCTGGGCGCATCGAAGTCGCGGGCGGCGAGCAGCGACACCGAACCGCCCTGCTCCACGCTGCGCGCCATGCTCACCAGCATTTCGTCAAGCAGCGCGGCTTCCAGGCTGGCGTTGCCGCTGCGCGCGGCGAAGGCGACATCGGCAGTGCTGCCGGCCGGACGCTCGGCGCTGGTGACGAAGACTTCGCTGGTGTTGCGCTGCACGCCCGGCTCGATACGCACCCGCACGCGGGTCTCGGCATCCGGGGCAACGCCGGAGACGCGGCTGCTCAGGCGCCGCGCCATGCTCGCGGAAAGTTCGTCGAAACGTTGCCAGGCGGTGGTGAATTCGCCGGTCTGCGGGCGTTCGTCGGCGATACGGAAACCATTGTCCTCGAAGAACTGACGGGCCAGCGGCCAGACTTCGGCCGGCACGCGCTGGGCCACGACCCAGCGCGACTCGCCGCTGCGCTGCAGGCTGAATTCGCGTTCGTCGGCACGCACCTGCAGGCTCTGCGGGCGCGGCACCTCGAACTTGCCGCTGGCCTCGGAGCTGGCCACCTGCGCCGGCACCGGCAGCAGCGGGTCGAGGCGCTTGGCCTGGACATCGGCCGGCAGCTGCATCGGCGCGGTCTGCCGCGCTTCCAGGTAATCGCTGCCGCGGTCGCGGAAGTAGCCTTCTTCACCCCAGAGCCAGCCACAGCCGCTGGTACTGGAGACGATCAGAGCAAGGGCGGACAATCCGGCCAGTCGCTTCATGCGTAAAATTCCTCGATTAAACCAATACGCCGCACTGGCGCATGGCCTGGCGCAGCGGTTCATGACAGCGCGGGCTGAGCCAGGTCAGCGGCAGACGAATACCGTCGCCCATCATGCCCATTTCGTGCAGCGCCCATTTCACCGGAATCGGGTTGGATTCGATGAACAGCGCCTTGTGCAGGGGCATCAGGCGGTCGTTGATGGCGCGGGCGATGGCCGCCTCGCCGCGCATGGCGGCGGCGCACAGCTCGCTCATCGCGCGCGGAGCGACGTTGGCGGTGACCGAGATGTTGCCCTTGCCGCCCAGCAGCATCAGTTCAACCGCGGTGGCGTCGTCGCCGGAATAGACAAGGAAGTCCTTGCTCACCCGATCCAGCACGTCCTGGGCGCGCTGCAGGTCGCCGGTGGCTTCCTTGATGCCGATGATGTTGTCGATCTTCGACAGGCGCTCGACGGTCTCCGGCAGCATGTCGCAAACGGTGCGACCCGGCACGTTGTAGAGGATCTGCGGGATGGCCACGGCTTCGGCGATGTGGCGAAAATGCAGGTACAGGCCTTCCTGGGTCGGCTTGTTGTAGTAGGGGGTGACCAGCAGGCAGGCGTCGGCGCCGACGTCCTTGGCCGCGCGGGTCAGCTCCACCGACTCGCGGGTGGAGTTGCCGCCGGTGCCGGCGATCACCGGAATGCGCCCGGCGACCTGGTCGACCACGCGCTTGATCACCTCGATGTGCTCGGGCACTTCCAGCGTGGCGGATTCACCGGTGGTGCCGACCGCGACGATGGCATTGGTGCCCTCTTGCAGGTGGAAATCCACCAATTTGCTCAGGGCCTCCCAGTCCAGACCACCCTGCGCATCCATGGGCGTGACCAGTGCCACCATACTGCCCGCAATCATGCAACCGCTCCTGCCGGAAAAATTGAGCCGTAATGGTACTGGCGCCACCAGTCCTGCACAAGCAACGGACAAGGCCGTGCACGGCCGTCTCGCCGCACGCGGGAAGCGCTTGCCGGCATTCCCCTGGGCGGTGCTTTTCGCTAACCTGCTGCCTTTGGTCGACGGCTGTCGCTCGCCGACCGTTCATCGCTTTAGGAAGGCTGCATGTCCACCCCCCTCGTTCGCGAACAATTTCTCCTCATCAGCGCCCTCGGCCCCGACGCCATGGCGCTGACCAACCTGCTGTGCCGCACCTGCCACGAGAACCGTTGCGCGGTGGTCAGCACGCGCCTGAGCCGCCACGGCGAGTTCAGTGCCCTGGTGCTGCAGGTCTCCGGCAGCTGGGACGCGCTGGCGCGCCTGGAGTCGAGTCTGCCGCTGCTGGCGAAGAAAAACGCCTTCTCGGTCAACCTGATCCGCAGCGCCGCCGCCGAGGCGCGCCCGCAGGCCCTGCCCTACGTCGCCTACGTCAGCTCGGTATACCGCCCGGACATCCTCAACGAGCTGTGCCAGTTCTTCATCGACCACCGCGTCGAGCTGGAAAGCCTGACCTGCGACACCTACCAGGCACCGCAGACCGGCGGCACCATGCTCAACGCCACACTGACCGTGACCCTGCCGGCCGGCACCCAGATCAGCTGGCTGCGCGACCAGTTCCTCGACTTCGCCGACGCCCTCAACCTGGACGCGCTGATCGAACCCTGGCGCCCGCAGAATCCCTGACAGCCAACCTCAAGGAGCTCCCATGACCGTCGCCATCGACCACGCCGTCGCCGACTTCCAGGCCGAGGCCACCAGCGGCAAGCAGGTGAAACTGTCCGACCTCAAGGGGCAGCAGGTCGTGCTGTATTTCTACCCCAAGGACGCGACCCCGGGCTGCACCACCGAGGGCCTGGACTTCCGCGCTCGCTTCGCCCAGTTCCAGGCGGCCAATACGCAGATCTTCGGCGTGTCGATGGACAGCCTGAAGAAGCATGAAAGCTTCAAGTGCAAGCAGGAGTTCCCCTTCGAACTGATCAGCGACCCGGACCACCAGCTGTGCGAGCAGTTCGGCGTCTACCAGCTGAAGAAGAACTACGGCAAGGAATACATGGGCATCGTGCGCAGCACCTTCCTCATCGACAAAGACGGCGTGTTGCGCCAGGAGTGGCGTAGCGTCAAGGTCGCCGGGCATGTCGACGAGGTGCTGGCGGCAGCCGAGGCCCTGCACAAGGCCTGACCCTCACCGCTATCGAAAAAGGCCGCAATTGCGGCCTTTTTTCCGTCCGTGCATTTGTCTCTCACTCGGCAGACACCGGCTCGATCCGCGGCCAGGCGTTGAGTACCGCCTTGAACAGGGTCGCCAGCGGGATGGCGAAGAACACTCCCCAGAAGCCCCACAGGCCGCCGAACAGCAGCACCGCGCAGATGATCGCCACCGGGTGCAGGTTGACCGCCTCGGAGAACAGCAGCGGCACCAGCACGTTGCCGTCCAGCGCCTGGATGATGCCGTAGACCACCATCAGGTAGAGGAACTGGTCGCTCCAGCCCCACTGGAACAGGCCGATCAGCGCCACCGGCACCGTCACCACCACCGCGCCGATATAGGGCACCACCACCGACAGGCCGACCAACAGCGCCAGCAACGCGGCATAGTTGAGGCCCAGGTAGGCGAAGGCGATATAGCTGACCACACCGACAATAATGATCTCGATGAACTTGCCGCGGATGTAGTTGGCGATCTGCTGGTTCATCTCCTGCGCCACCTGGGTGATCAGCGCACGCTCGCGCGGCAGGTAGCCACGGAACCACTGGCCGATCTGCTCACGGTCCTTGAGGAAGAAGAACACCAGGATCGGCACCAGCACCAGGTAGATCATGATGCTGACCAGCATCGGCAGGCTGGACAGGGAGAACGACAGCGCCCACTGACCGAACTTGCCGGCCTCGCCGCGCATGCTGTCGATCAGCTGAACGATCTGCGCGTCGGTGATCAGGTTCGGGTAGCGTTCCGGCAGCAGCAGGAACACCGACTGCCACTCCGCGGCCATCCGCGGCAGTTCATTGAACAGGGTGCTCAGCTGCTGCCAGAGCAGCGGCATCAGCACCAGCATGAACATGGTCAAGCCGCCCAGAAACAGGGCGAACACCAACCACACGGCGAGCACCTGCGGCACCCTCAGGCGCTCCAGGCCGTTGACCAGGCCCTGCATCAGGAAGGCCAGTACCAGGCCGGTCAATACCGGCGCGAGCATGCCGCCGAGGGTCAGCACCACGGCGAAACCGAGCACCAACAGCACCGCCAGCACCACCGCTTGCTCGTCGGAGAAGTAGCGGTGCAGCCAATCGCGTAAAACCTTGACCATCAGAATTCCTTACCCCGGGACAATACCGGCTCACTCATACGCCAGACGCATGAAAAATGACGTGCACGGCCAACAAACGGCGACAGCGCATATGTTTCAAGCCGCTACAGCGGTTTCAAGCCTTGCGCAGCCAGTAGCGATACACCCCGCCCTCCACCTCTTCGTGCAGCAGGGCATGCCCGGCCAGGCTGGCGAAGGCGCGGAAATCGCGCTGCGAGCCGGCGTCGGTGGCACTGACCTTGAGCACCGCGCCGCTGGCCAGGCGATTGAGCTCGAGCTTGGCCTTGAGCAAGGGCAGCGGGCAGTTCAGCCCGCAGGCATCCAGTTCGGCATCGAAGGCCGGTACGTCTGTCATCGTCTACTCCATAAAGGCGGCTAGGATACCCAAGGCTGAAGAACCCTGGCCAGCGCCGCAGCTGGCCGGCTACAGTAACGCCTTTGCCGCCTGAGAGCCTTGAGTGCATGACTTTTCTGCGCCCTACCCTGTTGACGCTCGCCTGCCTGTTCGCCGGCCAGATCGGAGCCAGTGACCTGCCGTCGCTGGGCGACGCCAGTTCCTCGATCGTCTCGCCGCAGCAGGAACACCAGCTCGGCCGCGCCTGGCTGGGCCTGCTGCGCGGCCAGGTGGCCCAGCTGGACGACCCGCAGCTCAAGGACTTCGTCGAGACCAGCGTCTATCGCCTGTCGGAAACCAGCCAGCTGCAGGATCGCCGCCTGGAGTTCGTGCTGCTCAACAGCCCACAGCTGAACGCCTTCGCCGCGCCCGGCGGGATCATCGGGGTCAACGGCGGCCTGTTCCTCTACGCGCAGACCGAAGCCGAATACGCCTCGGTGATGGCGCACGAACTGGCGCACCTGTCGCAACGCCACTTCGCCCGCGGCGTCGAGGCCCAGCAACGCATGCAGCTGCCGGTGATGGCGGCCATGCTCGCCGGCATAGTCGCGGCGGCGGCCGGTGCCGGTGATGCCGGCATGGCGGCGATCATGTCGACCCAGGCAGCGGCGATTCAGGAGCAGCGCCGCTTCTCCCGGCAGAACGAACAGGAGGCCGACCGTATCGGCCTGCTCAACCTGGAAAAGGCCGGCTACGACCCGCGCGCCATGCCGCTGATGTTCGAGCGGCTGATGCGCCAGTACCGCTACGACGCCAAGCCGCCGGAATTCCTGCTCACCCACCCGGTGTCCGAATCGCGTATCGCCGATACCCGCAACCGCGCCGAGCAGTACCCGGCCCAGGGCCGCGAAGACAGCCTGCGCTACCAGCTGATGCGCGCCCGCGTGCAGCTGACCTACGAGGAAACCCCGGGGGTGGCGGCCAAGCGTTTTCGCGCCATGCTCGACGAGAACCCCGGCCTCGACGCCGCGCGTTACGGCCTGGCATTGGCGCAGATGAAAACCGGCCAGCTCGGCGAAGCCGGGCAGACCCTGGCGCCCCTGCTGAGCAAGGCGCCGGAGGATATCGTCTACAACCTGGCGCAGATCGAGCTGGACATGGCCGCGAACCGCCTGGACGCCGCACAACGGCGCCAGGAGCGCATGTTCGCGCTGTATCCCAGCAACTACCCGCTGCAGCAGGCGCATATCGACCTGTTGCTCAAGCAGCAGCGCACCCGCGAGGCCGAACGGGCGCTGGACGAGTTGCTGAAGAACCGCGCCAAGGACCCGGACGTCTGGTACCAGGTCGCCGAGGTGCGCGGCCTGAGCGGCAACACCATCGGCCTGCATCAGGCCCGCGCCGAGTTCTTCGCCCTGGTCGGCGACTACAACCAGGCCATCGAGCAGCTCGACTTCGCCAAGCGCCGCGCCAGCGGCAACTTCCAGCTGGCCTCGCGCATCGACGCCCGTCAGCGCGAGCTGGCCGAGGAAAAGCGCCTGGTGGAGCAGATGCTGCGCTGATCGCACTCCCCTGCGTAGGGTGGATGACGCTTTTTCATCCACCGGGGCGGCGTGATGGTGGATCGGTGAAGCGTGATCCACCCTACGACGCTACACGTCATGTAAAGCGCCCTATCCCGGGTATCGCTGCGCTCAACCCAGGCTACGCAAAGCTCATGAATACCGCACCACCTGAATGAACAAGCCCCGCACTGGGCGGGGCTTGTTCATTTCAGCGGATGGATCAGGCGCTCTGCGCCAGGTCCATCAGCTCGCGGTTGGCCACCGCGTACATGGCATAGTCAGTGCCGGTGGCCGCGCGCAGCTCGGCCAGCATCAGCTTCCAGCGCTCGACCAGGCGGTGGTGCTGCTCCAGCCACAGCGCCACCCGCGCCTCGATCTCCTGCGGGCCGTCGGCCATCTGCAGCACCGACACGGTGATCGCACGCTGCTGCCAGTCGAGGTCGTCGCGGAAGGCTTCGCGGGCCAGCGCCTGCCAGTTGTTTTCCACCGGCAGGCCGGTGATCTGCTGCAGGTACCAGGACAGCTCCAGCGCGCCGCCGACGGCGAAGTAGGCGGTGGCCACCTCGCTGGCGTCCTTGCCGGTGACGTCCGCCGCTTCGATGATCGGCAGCAGGGTGTACAGGTGACTGGTGCCGGCCACCACGCGGGCCAGCTCCTCCGGCGTGCCGGCTTCGACGAAGCTCTGGTAGCGCGCCAGCCACTGCTCGCGGGCCGGGCCCTCGAGCAGTTCGTCCAGACGGCCGACCAGCGCTTCGATACGCGGTGCAAAATGCGCCACGTCGCGCGCGGCGTCCAGCTCGTTGCGTCGGCTACGCAGGAACCAGCGGGTGGCGCGGCGGCCCAGACGCATCAGCTCGTCCATCAGCTGCAGCTGCAGCTCGGCCGGCACCTTGTAGTCCAGCGCCTCGATCTGCGCCCACCAGTACGGCAGGCGGAACAGGTCGCGGACGATCACATAGGCGCCGGCGACGTTGGCCGCGCTCATGCCGGTGGACTCCTTCAGGCGCTGCACGAAGGTGATGCCCATATGGTTGACCAGGTCGTTGGCGATCTGCGTGCTGACGATCTCGCGCTTGAGGCGATGGCGGCGCATGGCGTCGCCGAACTTCGCGCTGAGCACCGCCGGGAAGGCGGTCTCCATCTCGCGCGCCAGGTAGTCGTCGTCCGGCACCAGGGACTTGAGCAGCGATTCCTTGAGGTCGATCTTGCTGTAGGAGATCAGCACCGACAGCTCCGGCCGGGTCAGGCCCTGGCCGTTGGCGGCGCGCTCGTTGAGCGTTTCGTCGCTGGGCAGGAACTCCAGCGCCCGGTCCAGCTTGCCGGCGCCCTCCAGGGCGTTCATCAGGCGCTTGTACTCGCCGACCCGCTCGCGGGCGCGGCGCTCGGCCAGCGACAGCGCCTGGGTCTGCTTGTAGTTGTTGCCCAACACCAGCTCGGAGACGTCGTCGGTCATCTCCACCAGCAGCTTGTTGCGCTGCTTCTCGGTCATATCGCCGGCGGAGACGATTTCGCCGAGCAGGATCTTGATATTGACCTCGTGGTCGGAGCAGTCCACACCGCCGGCGTTGTCGATAAAGTCGGTGTTGCTCGCTCCCCCATTGAGACCGTATTCCACGCGCCCCAACTGAGTCATGCCCAGGTTGCCGCCCTCGCCCACCACCTTGGCGCGCAGCTCACAGCCATCCACGCGCAGGGCGTCGTTGGCCTTGTCGCCGACGTCGGCGTGGCTTTCCTTGCTGGATTTCACATAGGTGCCGATGCCGCCGTTCCACAGCAGGTCGACCGGCGCCTTGAGCAGCGCATTGAGCAGCTCGGTCGGCGCCAGCTTGTCGGCGGCGATATCGAAGCGCGCCTTCATCTGCGGGCTGATGGCGATGCTCTTGGCGCTGCGCAGGAAGATGCCGCCGCCCTCGGAGATCAGCCCCGCGTCGTAGTCGGCCCAGCTCGAGCGCGGCAGATCGAACAGGCGCTTGCGTTCGGCGAAGCTCTTGGCCGCGTCCGGATTGGGGTCGATGAAGATGTGCAGGTGGTTGAAGGCGGCCACCAGCTGCAGTTTGTCCGACAGCAGCATGCCGTTGCCGAACACGTCGCCGGCCATGTCACCGATGCCGATCACCGTGACGTTGTCCTTCTGCACGTCGATGCCGCGCTCGCGGAAGTGGCGCTGCACGCTGACCCAGCCGCCCTTGGCGGTGATGCCCATGCCCTTGTGGTCGTAACCGGCCGAGCCGCCGGAGGCGAAGGCGTCGCCCAGCCAGAAACCATATTCCGCCGCAATCCCGTTGGCGATATCGGAGAAGGTCGCGGTGCCCTTGTCGGCCGCCACCACCAGGTAGGGGTCGTCGGCGTCGTGGCGCACCACGCTCACCGGCGGCACCACGGCGCCGTCCTTGAGGTTGTCGGTGATGTCGAGCAGGCCGCTGATGAAGATGCGGTAGCAGGCGATGCCCTCGGCCATTACCTCGTCGCGGCTACCGCCGACCGGCATCTTGCGCGGCACGAAGCCGCCCTTGGCGCCCATCGGCACGATCACCGCGTTCTTCACCTGCTGCGCCTTGACCAGGCCGAGCACCTCGGTGCGGAAGTCCTCCTCGCGGTCCGACCAGCGCAGGCCGCCGCGGGCGACGTCGCCGAAGCGCAGGTGCACGCCCTCGACGCGCGGGCTGTAGACGAAGATCTCGAACTTCGGCGTCGGCCGCGGAATCTCCGGAATCGCTCGCGGGTTGAGCTTGAAGCTGAAATAGCTCTTCGCCGCGCCGCTGGCATCGGCCTGGTAGAAGTTGGTGCGCAGGGTGGCCTTGATCAGGTCCAGGTAGCGCCGCAGGATGCGGTCTTCGTTGAGCACCGCGACGTTGTCCAGGGCGGCGAGGATGGCCTGCTCGAGTTTCTGCTGCTTGTCTTCCAGGTCCTCGGCGGCGAGCTTGCGCGCCAGGTAGAAGCGGGTGCGGAACAGGCGCACCAGCTCCTTGGCGATATCGGCGTGGTTGACCAGGGTGGCAGCGATGTAGCTCAGGTCGAAGCCCAGGCGGATCTGCTTGAGGTAGCGCGCGTAGGCGCGCAGCAGGGCGACGTCGCGCCAGGGCATGGCGGCGGTCAGCACCAGGCGGTTGAAGGCGTCGTTCTCGGCATCGCCGCCGACGATATGGATAAAGGCGTCCTGCAGGGTGTCGTTGAGCTGCTGGATGTCGACGTTGAGGCCTTCGGCGTAGGTGAAGGCGAAGTCGTGGATCCAGAACTCGCGGCCGTCGACGCGGCGCAGCTTGTAGGGGAACTCGCCGAGCACGCGCAGGCCGAGGTTCTCCAGGATCGGCAGGACGTCCGACAGCGGCAGCGGCGTGTCGGCGTGGTACAGCTTGCAGTGCAGCTGCTGGTCGCCCTGCGCCAGCGGCTGGTAGAAGCTCATCACCAGCGGTTTGTCGTTGCTCAGGCTGAGCAGGTGCTGCATGTCGACCACCGCCGAGTGCGGGGCGAAACGCTCGCGGTAGCCGGCCGGGAAGCCGCCGGGGAACTCGGCCAGGACGTTGGTGCCCTGGGCCTCGCCGAGGCTTTCCACCATCAGACTGACGTAGTCGTCCTTCCACGAGCGGCAGGCCTGGATGACTTCCTTCTCCAGACGCACGGGGTCGATCTGCACCTTGTTCTTCGGGTCGACACGCAGGATGAACTGCACCCGCGCCAGCACCGACTCGGAGAAGAAGGTCCAGAACTCGCAATCGGTGGCCTGCAGGCGCTCCATCAGCACCTGCTGGATCTTCATCCGGGTTTCGGTGGAGTAGACGTCGCGCGGCACATAGGCCAGGCAGTAGCAGAAACGGCCGTAGGGGTCGCGGCGCAGGAACACGCGAATCTTGTTGCGCTCCTGGATCTGCACGATGGCCAGGGCGGTGGCGAACAGGTCGTCCACCGGGGTCTGGAACAGGTCGTCGCGCGGCAGCACTTCCAGCACCTGGGCCAGCTCCTTGCCCAGGTGGGCGCTGCTGTCGAAGCCGGAGCGCTGCTTGATCACGTCCACCTTGCGGCGAATATAGGGGATGTTCCACACGCTCTCGGCGTACACCGCCGAGGTGTACAGGCCCATGAAGCGGCATTCCTTGACCACGTTGCCCTTGGCGTCCAGCTCGCGGATCGAGACGAAGTCCGGGTAGGCCGGGCGGTGCACGCGGCTGGGCACGGCGGCCTTGGCAAACGACAGCAGCTGCGGCTCGCGCAGGTAGGCCACCGCTTCCGGCTCGATGTGCAGTTCCTCGGCCTTGAGCCCGCTGCGCAGGCGCTTGGACAGGCCGAGCAGGGATTTCTCGTCGTAGACCAGGGTGCCGCCGTCGGCGCTCGGCGTCACGGTGAACTCCTCGTAGCCGAGGAAGGTGAAGTGGTTGTCCAGCAGCCAGCCGAGGAACACCTTGATCTCGTCCAGCTCGGCCTTGTCCACCTTGAGCTTGGCGCGGTCGAGCCAGGCCAGCAGCTCGCGGGCCTTGGCCTTCATCGGCTGGAAGTCGGCGACGCTCATGCGCACGTCGCCGAACACCTCGTGAATGGCCTTCTCCAGGGTCTTCAGCTCGCCGGCGCTGGCGCAGCGGTCGATCTCCAGGAACATCAGCGCTTCCTGCAGCACGCCCTCGCCCTGGCTGCCCTTGGGCAGGATCTCCAGCAGCTCGCCGTTCTTGTCGCGGCGCACGCTGAACACGCTGTTCTGCAGGGTGTGGATGCTGTAACCGCGACGGTTCAGTTCCATGCGCACCGAGTCGACCAGGAACGGGATATCGCCATGCAGGATCTCCACCGCGGTGTGGGTCGACTGCCAGCCGTGCTTCTCGTAGTCGGGGTTGAACGCACGTACCTGCGGTTTGCCGTGATCGAAACGCTCCAGCATGCGCCAGGCCGACAGGGTGCAGCCGACCAGGTCGGACAGGCGCCGCTGGGTCAGCTCCTCGAGGGCGATGATGCCGAAGAATTGTTCGGCGAACAGCGCCACTTGTGGCAGCGCCTGCTCGCTCACGTGCTGCGCCAGCGCCGCTTGCAGTTGATGCTGGAAGTCGGCTTTGCTGGCCGCCGTAAAGAACGCCATGGTTGTGCTCCATTTTCGACTGGGGGCGTGAAGAGGTGGGGGTGACCGTCGCCACAAGGTTATGGATCAACGTTAGTCTAGGTGACCGCGATTGCATTAAAGTGGCGGTCCCAGAACCCCGGCGAAGTCTTCGACTCGCCGGTCACTCTCGCCGGATGAGCTTAACGATGGAACACCGTGAGGCGCTTGTCGCGCTGCGACATTTTCTTTCAACCCAGATCCTCGGCCAGGAAAAACTCATCGAACGGCTGCTGATCGCCCTGCTCGCCGACGGCCACCTGCTGGTCGAGGGCGCCCCCGGGCTGGCCAAGACCAAGGCGATCAAGGAGCTGGCCGAAGGCATCGAGGGCGAGTTCCACCGCATCCAGTTCACCCCCGACCTGCTGCCGGCGGACATCACCGGCACCGAGATCTACCGCCCGGAAACCGGCAGCTTCGTGTTCCAGCAGGGGCCGATCTTCCACAACCTGGTGCTGGCCGACGAGATCAACCGCGCCCCGGCCAAGGTGCAGTCGGCGCTGCTCGAGGCCATGGCCGAGCGCCAGGTCTCGGTGGGCCGCTCGACCTACGACCTGTCGCCGCTGTTTCTGGTGATGGCGACGCAGAACCCCATCGAGCAGGAAGGCACCTACCCACTGCCCGAAGCTCAGCTCGACCGCTTTTTGATGCACGTGAAGATCGGTTTTCCCGACGCCGCGGTGGAGCGCAAGATCCTCGCCCAGGCCCGCGGCGAGGCGCTGCACGGCGAGACCAAGCCGGAGCACCGGCTCAGCCAGCAGGCGGTGTTCGCCGCACGCAAGGAGATCCTCGGCCTGTACATGGCCGACGCGGTGGAGGAATACCTGGTGCAACTGGTGATGGCCAGCCGCACCCCGGCCAAATTCGACCCCGAGCTGGCCGAGTGGATCGCCTACGGCGCCAGCCCGCGCGGCTCCATCGCCCTGGACCGTTGCGCACGCGCCCACGCCTGGCTGGCCGGGCGCGACTTCGTCAGCCCCGAGGACATCCAGGCGATGCTGTTCGACGTGCTGCGCCACCGCATCATCCTGTCGTTCGAGGCCGAGGCCTCGGGCATCGACCAGGACCGGGTGATCCAGCGCATCCTCGACGTGGTGGCGGTGGCCTGAATGCGCATCCCTGGCCGCACTGCCGCAACCCGGATGCAATCCGGGAACGCCCCCTAGACCATGTCCAGCCCCGCCGGCGCCAATGCCATCCACCTCGATCTCGCCGAGCTGATCGAGATGCGCCATCGCGTGCATGAGGTGCCGCTGTTCTCCACCCCGGCGCGGCGCAGCCCGCTGATCGGCCTGCACCACTCCAAGCTGCGCGGGCGCGGCGTCGACTTCGACCAGGTGCGCGTCTACCAGGCCGGCGACGACGTGCGCAACATCGACTGGCGCGTCACCGCGCGCACCCAGGAACCGCACACCAAGCTGTTCCACGAGGAGCGCGAGCGGCCCATCTTCATCCTCGCCGAACAGAGCCAGCGGCTGTTCTTCGGCTCCGGGCAGTGCTTCAAGTCGGTGCTCGCCGCCCGCGCCGCGGCGCTGGTCGGCTGGGCCGCGCTGGCGCACAACGACCGCATCGGCGGCCTGGTGTTCGCCGACACCGAGCACCACGAGGTCAAGCCGCGGCGCAGCAAGCAGAGCCTGCTGCAACTGCTCAACCTGCTGGCCCGCGCCAACCAGGCGCTGGGCCCCGACGCTCCGCCCGGCGCCGCGCGCGACACGCTCGGCCTGGCCCTGCGCCGCGCCCGCGAGGTGCTGCGCCCCGGCAGCCTGGTCATAGTGCTGTGCGACGAGCGCGCGCTGAACGACAACGCCGAGCAGCAGCTGACCCTGCTCGCCCGCCACACCGACCTGCTGCTGCTGCCGCTGTCCGACCCGCTCGACCACGCCCTGCCGGCCGCCGGCCTGCTGCGCTTCACCCAGGGCGGCGCGCAGCTGGAGCTCGACACCCATAACGGCGACCTGCGCCAGGCCTATCGCGCCCAGGCGCAGGCCCGCGAGGCGCGCTGGCAACGCCTGGCGCAGAAGCTCGGCGTGCCGCTGCTGCCGCTGAGCACCCAGGTCGAGCTGATCGAACAGCTGCAGGAACTGCTCAGCGCCCTGCGCCCGAGGAAGGCGCCATGAATCCGCTCGACCAGCTGCAGCCCTTGATCGACCCGCCACCGGTGCCCTGGTGGCCGCCGGCACCCGGCTGGTGGCTGCTGGCCGTGCTGCTGCCGCTGGCCGGCTGGGGCCTGTGGCGCCTGCTGCGGCGCTGGCGCGTCCGCCGCCGCCAGGTGCGCGCCGAGGCGCCGCTGGAGCCGCTGCGCCAGGCCGCCCTGGCGGAGCTGGCGCAACTGCGCAAACCCTACGACGGCGCCCCGGCCGGGCCCTGGCTGCAGCAGCTCAACGCCCTGCTCAAGCGCCTGTGCCGCGAACGCTATCCGGACAGCCACAGCCACGTGCTGAGCAGTCGCGCCTGGCTGGCCTTCCTCGACAACCGCTGCCCGGCCGCCGGCCTGACCCGCTGGATGGTGCTGGTCGAGGGCGCCTACAAGCCGCAGTGCACGCTCAGCGACAAGGCCATCGACGAGCTCGAGCAGGCCGTCGCCACCTGGATTCGCAAGCATGTTTGAGTTCGCCTGGCCCTGGGTCTTCGCCCTCGCCCCATTGCCCTGGCTGCTGCGCCGGCTGCTGCCGGCCGCCGACAGCGGCGACGCGGCGCTGCGCGTGACCTTTCTCGACGAGCTGCAGGCGCTCAGCGGCCGCCGCGCCCGCGCCGGCCTGCCGAGCTGGCGCCAGCAGGCGCCGCTGGCCCTGCTCTGGCTCCTGCTGCTGTGCGCCGCGGCCCGCCCGCAATGGGTCGGCGAGCCGCTGCCGCTGCCGGCCAGCGGCCGCGATCTGCTGCTGGCGGTGGATGTCTCCGGCTCCATGGATTACGCCGACATGCTCTGGGACGACGAGCCGATCAGCCGCCTGGAACTGGTCAAGCGCCTGCTCGGCGACTTCATCGAGGACCGCCGCGGTGATCGGGTCGGCCTGATCCTGTTCGGCAGCCAGGCCTACCTGCAGGCGCCGCTGACCTTCGACCGCCACACGGTGCGCACCTGGCTGGACGAGGCGCTGATCGGCATCGCCGGCAAGAACACCGCCATCGGCGACGCCATCGGCCTGGCCGTCAAGCGCCTGCGCCAGCGCCCGGCGCAGAGCCGCGTGCTGGTGCTGATCACCGACGGCGCCAACAACGGCGGCGAGATCGAACCGCTGACCGCCGCGCAACTGGCCGCCGAGGAAGGCGTGCGCATCTACACCATCGGCATCGGCGCCGATCCGCAGCAAAGCGGCGTGCTCGGTGCGCTCGGCTTCAGCACCCTCGACCTGGACGAAACCAGCCTGCGCGCCATCGCCGACGCCACCGGTGGCGAATACTTCCGCGCGCGCAGCCAGGCCGAGCTGAGCCAGATCGAGCTGACCCTGGACCGCCTCGAACCGGTCGCCCAGCAACCCACCCTGGCCCGCCCGGCCCGGGCGCTGTATGCCTGGCCGTTGGCCCTGGCACTGCTCGGCAGCCTGCTGCTGGCCAGCCGCACGCTCTGGCCGGACCTGCCGCAACGCCTGCGGAGGCGCGCATGAGCCTGCTCTGGCCGCAATGGCTGCGCCCGCTGTGGCTGCTGCTGGTGCCGCTGCTGGTCTGGCTGCTGTGGCGCCTGTGGCACCGCGAGCGGCAGAGCGGACGCTGGCAACTGCTGCTGCCGGCCGCCTTTCATCAGACGCTGCTGGCGGGCGGCAACGGCCGTGGCAGCCGGCTGCCCTGGCTGGCCCTCGGCCTGGCCTGGCTGCTGGCCGTGCTGGCGCTGCTCGGGCCGAGCTGGCAGCGCGTCGAGCAGAGCAACCAGAAACCGGCCGACCCGCTGCTGGTGCTGCTCGAACTGACGCCGCAGATGCTCGCCGCGGACGGCCCGCCGAACCGCCTGGAACAGGCCCGGCGCAAGCTGCTCGACCTGCTCGAAGCCCGGCGCGACGCGCAGACCGCGATCATCGTCTACGCCGGCAGCGCGCACAGCCTGGTGCCGCTGTCCGACGACCTGGCCACCAGCCGCAACCTGCTCGAAGCGCTCAAGCCCTCGCTGATGCCCGAACCGGGCCGGCGCGCCGACCTGGCCGTGGCGCGCGGCCTGCAGTTGCTCGAGCAGGCGCAACTGGGCCAGGGCCGCCTGCTGCTGATCACCAGTGCCCTCGACGAGCAGGAACGCAGCGGCATCCGCCAGGCGCTGGAACGCCGTGCCACGCCGCTGCTGATCCTCGGCATCGGCAGCCGCGAAGGCGCGCCGGTGGTGCAGGAGGACGGCAGCTTCCTCAAGGACGAGCGCGGCGCCATCCTCATCCCGCGCCTGGACGCGCCCGGCCTGCGCGAGGTCGCCGAGGCCCACGGCGGCCGCTACGCCCAGGCCCGCCTCGACGACGACGACCTGCGCCGCCTCGGCCTGCTCGATGGCCCGCAGGCGCTGCGTGCCGCCGGCGAGCCGACCCAGCTCGAGGCGCGGATCGACCAGGGCTACTGGCTGCTGCTGCCGCTGCTGCTGCTGGCCGCCTGCGCCGGGCGGCGCGGCTGGCTGTTCTGTCTGCCCCTGCTGCTGATGCTGCCGCCGCAGACCAGCCAGGCCGTGACGTTCGACGACCTGTGGCTGCGCCCGGACCAGCAGGGCCAGCGCCTGCTCCAGGCGCAGCGCCCGGCCGAGGCGGCACAACGCTTCGCCGATCTGCAGTGGCAGGGCAAGGCGCTGTACGAGGCCGGCGACTACGCCGCCGCCGCCGAACGCTTCGCCCAGGGCGACGGCGCCGCCGACCACTACAACCGCGGCAACGCCCTGGCCAAGGGCGGCGAACTGGAGGCGGCGCTGGACGCCTACGAGCAGGCGTTGGAGCGCCAGCCCGAGCTGAGCGCGGCGCAGCACAACAAGGCTCTGGTCGAGGAGGCGCTGCGCCAGCGCCAGGCGCAGCAGCAGTCCGGCGACAACGCGCAAGCGCCACCGCCGAGCCAGGAGGCGGACAGCGGCGAGCCCAACGAAGCCTCGGCCGGCCAGGCTGCCGAGCCGCCGCCGAGCCAACCGGCGCAAGCGAACCGCCCGGACGAAGCGGGCGACAACGGCGAGCCGCAGCCGGGCGAGAGTGACGACAACGCCGCCTCGACAGCGCCGGGCGACGAAGCAGCGGCGGATACCGGCACCGCCGAAGGCCCGCTGGCGGAAGAACAGCTGGGCTCGGCCGACGAGCGCCAGCAAGCGCTGGAACAATGGCTGCGACAGATTCCGGACGACCCGGCCGAGCTGTTGCGGCGAAAATTCTGGTACGAACAGCAACAGCGTCAGGAACCCTCCCGATGAAGCGTCTAGCCACGCTGCTCCTTCTCCTGCTGGCCGGCCAGGCCAGCGCCGAGGCCTTCTTCGCCAGCGTCGACCGCACCCGCCTGAACGAAGGCGAGACCGTGGTACTGACCCTCGAGTCCACCGACCCGACCCGTTTCGGCCGGCCGGACCTGAGCCCGCTGGACGAGCACTTCGAAATCCTCGGCAGTCGCCAGGTCAACCGCCTGAGCAACCTCGGCGACACGCCGCGCGCCGCCACACGCTGGATCCTCACCCTGCAACCCAAACACAGCGGCGAGGTGGTGATCCCGCCGATCCGCCTGGAAGATGCCGAAACCCTGCCCATCACCCTGCAGGTGCAGGCGACCGGCGAGCCGGGCAACGGCGAGAAGCTGGCGCCGGTGTTCATCGACGCCAGCCTGGATCAGGACAGCGTCTACGTGCAGGCCCAGGCCGTGCTGACCCTGCGCATCTACCACTCGGTGTCGATGTACGACGACAGCAGCCTGACCCCACTGCAGATGCAGGATGCGCGCATCGAGCAACTGGGCGAGCCGCGCACCTACGAGAAGACCATCGGCGGCGTGCGCCACGGCGTGATCGAGCTGCAGTACGCCATCTACCCGCAGCGCAGCGGCGAGCTGAGCATCCCCGGCCAGGTGTTCAGCGCCACCCTGGTCGACCGCTCGCGCGGCGACGACTTCCTGCCCTTCGGCCCGCGCGCCGGCAAGGTGTCGCGGGTCAAATCGCCGGACATCCCGCTGCAGGTCAAAGCCAAGCCGGCCGAGTACCCGGCCGACGCCCCCTGGCTGCCGGCACGCGCCCTGGGCCTGGCGGAAACCTGGAACCCGCAGCCGGGACAGAGCCGGGTCGGCGAGTCGCTGACCCGCCGCCTGATCCTCAAGGTCGATGGCCTGTCCAGCGCCCAGCTGCCGCCGTTGCCCGCCACCCAGGTCGACGGCCTGCGCCGTTATCCGGATCAGCCGCAGCTCAGCGACCAGCGCAGCGAAACCGGCATCATCGGCAGTCGCGAAGACCGCGAGGCGCTGGTGCCGAGCCGCAGCGGCAGCTTCGAGCTGCCGGCGCTGGAGGTGCTATGGTGGAACACCCAGACCGACAGCCTGGAACGCACCGCCCTGCCCGCGCGCACCCTGCAGGTGGCGGAAAACCCGCAGTTGCACAGCGACGAGCCGGCCAGCCCCAGCGTGGTGACCACACAGGTGCTCGAAGGCCCGCCGCTGTGGCCCTGGCAGCTGGCCTGCGCCCTGCTCGCCGGCACCAGCCTGCTCGGTTTCGGCCTGTGGTGGCACGCCCGGCGCCAGCCGGCGATCCAGCGCGCCGCGCAAAGCGGCCCGAGCCCGCGCACCCTGCTCGACGACCTCAAGCGCGCTTGCCTGGCCGGCGATGCCCAGACCACCCGCCACGCCCTCGACGCCTGGGCGCGCCAGCAGCCGGAAACCCTGGCCGATATGGCGGCGCGCTACGTGCCGCTGTCCGACGCCCTCGACGGCCTCAACGGCGCGCTGTACAGCGAAACCGGCCAGCAGTGGCAGGGCGAGGAATTGTGGAAGGCGATCCGCAACCTGCCGGCCGCCCAGCAACCGAGCGCCGCCACGCAGGAAAGCAGCGCGCTGCCGCCGCTCTACCCACGCTGACGGCGATATTGCGGGTGCGCACGGCGCCGCCAGGGTCGATCGCAGGCAGGCTTGGGTAGGGTGCGCCGCGCGCACCGGCTATCGGGCATTTATCCGCTGTAGCCGCCCACCCTTGATCGGCAGCCGTTGTCGGTAGTTCGCCAACGCAGGGCGTACCCCCGTATCCATCGGAACCGGCTGCCGGCGAAGGCCCCGGATTTCATCCGGGCTACCGGCGCCAGCGCGTGCCTTCGCCAGCGCCCCCGGTTGACGGACAAGCCTGGCGGCCTATCCGCCCTGCGCGCGGCACACCCCAGCGCCATAAAAAAACCGCGACCCAAGGGCCGCGGTTCTTCTGCTGCAGGTCAGGCATCAGCCCTTGGCGCGCAGCTTCTCCGGGTTGATCAGGAAGCGGGCCAGGGCCGGCAGCAGCCAGATCGCGCCGATCATGTTCCAGAGGAACATGAAGGTCAGCATCAGGCCCATGTCGGCCTGGAACTTGATCGCCGAGAAGATCCAGGTCGCCACGCCGATGGCCAGGCACACGCCGGTGAACAGCACCGCCTTGCCGGTGGACTTGAGGGTCTCGTAGTAGGCGTCCTGCAGCGACAGGCCCTGACGCAGGTAGGTCTCCATGCGGCTGTAGATGTAGATGCCGTAGTCCACGCCGATGCCCACGCCGAGGGCGATCACCGGCAGGGTAGCGACCTTGACGCCGATGCCCATCCAGGCCATCAGCGCGTTGCCGAGGATCGAGGTCAGCACCAGCGGCAGGATCACGCACAGGGTCGCGGCCAGCGAACGGAAGGTCAGCAGACACATGATGCTCACCGCCGCGTAGACCGCGATCAGCATGGTGGTCTCGGACGCGGCGATCACCTCGTTGGTGGCCGCCTCGATACCGGCGTTACCGGCCGCCAGCACCACCTGCAGATCGTCGCTGCTGTGCTGCTTGGCGAACGCCTCGGCGGCGGCCACGGCACGCGACAGGGTCTCGGCCTTGTGGTCCTCGAGGAACACCAGCACCGGCGCCACCGAGCAGTCGGCGTTGTACAGGCCTTCGGCACGGGCGATCGAGTTGTTCAGCACGTCCTGGTTGCGCGACAGGGTTTCCCATTTCAGGTTGCCCTCGTTCATGCCCTTGATCACCTGCTTGGACACGGTGACCATGGAGATGGCCGATTGCACGCCCTGGGTGTTCTCCATCTGCCACATCAGCTCGTCCATGGCGGCCAGGGCCGGATAGGTGGAGCAGCCTTCGGTGGCAGTCTTGATCATCACCACCAGCACGTCGGAGCTGGTCGAGTAGTTGCGGATGACGAAGTCGTTGTCCAGGTTGTAGCGCGAGTCCGGATGCAGTTCCGGGGCGCCCTGGTCGAGGTCGCCGATCTTCAGGTTCTGCCCGTACCAGACGCCGCCGGCCAGGGCCACCACGGCGACCACCACGGAGATCGGCGCCACCATCGGGTGGGCGAAGTTGGAGATGGCACGCCACAGCGGATGGTCCTTGGCTGCCTCTTCGCGGCTGATCTTCACCGCCTTCTTGCTGATGCCGATGTAGGAAATCATTACCGGCAGCAGGATCAGGTTGGTCAGGATGATCACCGCCACGCCCATCGAGGCACCGATGGCCAGTTCGCGGATCACGCCGATGTCGATCAGCAGCAGGGTGACGAAGCCCACGGCGTCGGACAGCAGCGCCACCAGGCCGGGGATGAACAGCTGACGGAAGGCCATGCGCGCGGCGGACAGGGCGTCGGTCGCCTCACCCGAGGCCATGGCGATGCCGTTGATCTTCTGCACCCCGTGGGAGATGCCGATGGCGAATACCAGGAACGGCACCAGCATCGAATAGGGGTCGAGACCGAAGCCCAGGGTGTGCAGCAGACCGAGCTGCCAGACCACCGCGATCAGCGTGGTGATGACCACCGCCAGGGTGCTCTTGAAGCAGTGGGTGAACCACAGCAGCAGGACGAAGGTGATGCCGATCGCCACGGCGAAGAACAGCGCCACGCCGAACAGGCCGTCGATCAGGTCGCCGACCTTCTTGGCGAAGCCGATGATGTGCACCTTAACGTCGGGGTTCTGCGCCTGGTACTTCTCGCGAATCTTCTCTTCCAGCTCGTGGGAGAACTTCTGGTAGTCCAGGGACACCAGCTTGCTCTGGTCGTTGGGGTCCGGGTAGGACTCCAGCAGCGGCACGTCGATGATGCTCGACTTGAAGTTGTTCGCCACCAGGCGGCCGATCTGTCCGGACTTGAGGATGTTGCTGCGCAGGTCCTCCAGGCTTTCCACGGAACCGTCGTAGGTCTGCGGAATCACCTCGCCGCCGGCGAAGCCTTCCTCGGTCACTTCGGTCCAGCGCACGCTGGGGCTCCACAGCGACTTGAGGCCGGAACGATCGACGCCGGGGATGTAGAACACCTCGTCGTGGATCTGCCGCAGGGTCTCCATGTATTCCTTGCTGAAGATGTCGCCCTCGGTGGCTTCCACCGAAATGCGCACCGTATTGCCCAGGTTGGCCAGGTCGTTACGGTGCTCGAGCATCTTCTGGATATAGGGGTGGCCCAGCGGAATCATCTTCTCGAAGCTGGTCTGCGGGCGTACCTGGGCGGCCTGGTAGAACAGGAACAGGCTGATCAGCAGGCAGATCAGGATCACCGCCGGGCGATTGTTGAAAATCAGCCGCTCGAGGAAAGAGGCAGGCGTTTGTTGATGCTTGGTCATGCAAAGGCTCCCGGCTTGTTATTGTTGGCCCAGATCGGCGCCGGTCGCGGCGGCGAGGTGAACGCCGCCCTGCCCCACCAGGATCAGGTTGCCGTTATCCAGTGCAGTTACCCCGGCCAGCGAGATGCGGTCGGGACGGTTGATCAGGCTGAAACTCTGCCCGTGGTCGGTGCTGCGCAGCACGGTGCCGCCATGGCCGACCACGGCGATGCTGCCGTCGGCCAGCAGGGTGCCGTCGGCCAGGCCGAATTCCAGCGGGCCGTTGTTCGGCGTGTTGATGACGATCTGCTGCCAGCTGTCGCCGAAATCGGCGGAGCGGAACAGGTGGCCGCGCAGGCCGTAGGCCAGCAGGGTGCCGGCCTGGTCGGTGCCGAGCACGCCGAACAGCGAGCCATCGTAGGGCTGCTCCTCGATGCGTTCCCAGGTCTGTCCCCAATCGGCGGAACGGAACATCTGACCGAGTTCGCCGACGACGAACAGCCCCGCATCCTTCACCGCAGTGATGGCATTGAGGTGATAGGCATCTTCGTTGTCGAGGCGGTCGCTGACGTCTTCCCAGTTCTGCCCGCCGTCGCTGGTTTCCAGCAGCGCGCCGTAGGCGCCGATGGCGTAGCCGGTTTGCAGGTCCTTGAACCAGATGTCCAGCAGCGGCGCTTCGCGCTCGAGGTCTTCGAACTGCTTGATCCAGCTCAGGCCGCCGTCACTGGTGGCGAGGATCTGCGCGTCGTGGCCAACGGCCCAGCCATGCTGCGCATCGACGAAGAACAGCGAGGTGAGCATCTGCCGGCTGGGCACCTTGGCCTGCGTCCAGCTCTGTCCCTGGTCGTCGGAATAAAGGATATGGCCGCGGTCGCCGACGGCGACCAGGCGCTTGCCGGTGTTGACCACATCGAGCAGCAGGCTGTGCACCGCCTGGGGCGACTCGATGGCATAGCCGGCCTCTGCGGCTGCCGAGGTTTCGGCCTGCAGTGGCGCGGCGGCGAAGCTCAACACGGACAGCACACTGCACAGCGAGAGCGCTTTGGCCAGCGGCGAATGGACACGGAGCGCCGGTTTGCGCGCCAGGATGGACGCCAGACCGGACTGGGTGCGCCGCATGACGGGCTCACTCATATACCTTCCCCCTTATTGTTATAGGCGGTACTGCCTTATTAGCAGGCCGCTCATCCTAGCGAGCTTCGGAAAGCCCTGACAATCGGCGCGACGTTATGTTTTGTTAAGGCCGCAGCCGCTTGAGCACGGCCCATTCGCCGAGCTGATACGAAAAGGCCGCTACTACTGTAGCGGCCTTCGCGTGAGACTACACGACTATTAGCGGGTACCGCGACGACGCAGGGCGGCCGGCTTGAAATAACCGTCGTCCGGAATCGCCTGGCTGAAGTCGATGGTGTTGTTCTCTTCGTTGTCCAGGTTCTGCACGTGGTAGCGACGCGCCTGCAGATCGTGGAACACGTCCAGCGCGGACCAGGTGGTCGGCAGGTCGTAGTAGTTCTTCAGGTAGGCGATGGATACGCGCCACAGCTCGCCGCGACCGTCGTACTGATCCACCACCGCGGCCTGCCAGCTGTCCTCGTCGAGGAACAGGGTGCGCTTGGAATAGATGTGGCGGGCGCCGGACTTCAGCGTGCCTTCCACCACCCAGACGCGGTGCAGCTCGTTGCGGGTCAGCGCCGGGTTGAGGTGGCCGACCTGCAGCAGATCCTTGTACTTCACGTCCGGGCTGGTGACCTGGTAGTTGTTGTAGGGGATGTAGATTTCCTTCTTGCCCACCAGTTTCCAGTCGTAGCGATCCGGCGCACCGTTGAACATGTCGGTGTCGTCGGCGGTACGCAGGCCGTCGGCGGCAGCGATCGGGGTGTCGTAGGCCAGGTTCGGCGCACGCCGCACGCGACGCTGGCCAGCGTTGTAGCCCCAGGCCTGACGCGGCTCCTTGACCTGATCCAGGGTCTCGTGAACCAGGGTGGCGCCACCGGCCAGGCGCGCCGGGCTGGTGGTGAACGACAGGTAGTAGAACATGATGTTGTTCAGATCGGCGAAGGAGCCGTTCTGCATGTAGTACTTGAACATCGCCTCCTGCTGCGAGGTCACCAGCGAGTAGGCGCCGTTGCGCTGCACCGCCACTTCCGAGGCGCGGCGCACGATGTAGGTGCCGCGGTAGCGGGCGATGTGGTTCCACAGCGCCTCGACGCCGTTCTGCGGAATCGGGAACGGGATGCCGCCATAGGCATTGCTGAAGCCGTTACCGCCATCGGCCAGCTTGGCGCTGGTGGCGTTCTTGATGCTGTTGTCGTAGACCCACTGCGGCGCGGAGCCGGAGCGGCGGGTCTGGTACACCGGCATCTGGTAGGTTTCCGGATAGGCCTTGAACATGGCGATCTGACCCGGGGTCAGGTTGGCCTCGTACTGGCTCAGGTTGGCCGCGGTGATGGTGAACAGCGGCTTGTCTTCCGGGAAGGGGTTGACGTGGTGCTGGCCCGAGCGGGTGTAACCGGCCGGCGCCTGGGTGATGCCGCCGGTCCAGGCCGGGATGGTGCCGGCGGCGTTGCCGGCCTTCTCGGCGCCGAAGGGGGTCAGGGTATCGCCGAGCTTGGCGGCTTCCTGCGGGGAAACGGCAGCCAGCGCGGTGCCGGCGGAAAACGCCAGTGCAACGGCTACGGCCATCAGCCTGTGCTTGTTCAGCATGGTAATTCTCCGTGAAGAGTCTGGCCGCACGCCCTGCGGCGCCCGGCTGTTTTTCTGGTTATGGGTCTTTAGAGCCTGTTTACGATCTCGCGAGCTAGAGATAAACGGTGGCGAAAACGGCCGAGGAAGCGGAGTTTACGTATGTAAATGAGCATTCCGAGGTCGTTTTCAACGCCGTTTAGCCGACACGCAGCAGATCGTGGACAGGCTCGTTAGAAGGAGTACTTGACGTTGACGCCGACGTTGTCGCGGTCGCGCGAACCGTTGTTCTGCCCGGCACCGTAGAACTCGGTGTACTGGATCTCGGCTTCCAGGCTGTTCAGGTAGCTGGCGCGCATGCCGACGGTGTAGGCCATACGGCCTTCGACGAAGTTGCCGGTCTGGTGCGAGTTGCCCTCGAAGTCGTGCTTGAACACGGCGAACGGCGACAGGTTGACGCCGGCGTAGACGTCGTTCCAGGTGCCGGACATGACCAGGGTGTAGCCGTAGGCGTTCTTGTTGATCTGGTCGTCGCGGTCATAGCCGGAAACGTAGGAGTTGTTCGGCCGGCCGGCGTAGTAGCGCACGTTGCCCTGGTAATCGACGTACTGCAGGCTGTCGCCGCGCACGTGCTCGGACGCCAGCTCGGCGACGCCGAACAGCGAGTCGAAGCCCAGCGACGGACCGAAGTTGTAGATGGTGCCCAGCGAGGTGTTGAAGGCCTCGACACGGGTGGAGTTGTGGATCTGATCGTCGATATCGACCATCTGACCGCCGATGTTCACCGGGCGGCCGGCGGACAGGTGGGCGGCCTGGCCGAGCAGGTCGCCGAGCAGGTCGTTGGTGGTGGCGATGCCGATCGGCAGGTTCGGCCGGTAGGACAGCTCGCCGAACACCGAGGCCTCGCCGACCGTGGTGTTGAAGCTCATGCCGTACATGCGGATATCTTCGGCATACTCGCGGCGGGCGTTGACCTGGTTGGCCACGTCCACGGCGGCGGCGCCGTTGACCAGGCCCAGCACGGTAGCCGCGGCTGGGTTGCTGGCGGCCTGACTGACCAGATCGTCGTAGCTGGTGGCGCTGACGCCCAGCAGGCTGCCCAGGCTGGCCAGCTGATCGATGTTCAGGCCGGCGTAGGTGGAGTTGATATCGGCGTAGATGGTCGGTTCTTTGGCGTGGTAGTTGACGAAGTAGAAGCCGAACTCGGTGGAGTTGAGCTCTTCGGCGATATAACGGAAGGCGACGCCGAACTGGCCATCGTTCTTGGCATTGATGTCGGAGCCGACGCTGGCCACCTTGATCACGCCGTTGCTGTCCAGATAGTTGGTGCCCTGCAAGCCGCCGAAGTTGGCCGGCAGACCGGCGAAACCGCCATTCACCGCGCCGTTGTAAACGGTCTGGAACAGCGGATTGGACAGTGCATCGACCGTGGTGTAGGCGGTGTTGCCGCCATCGGCGAACAGATCGGTCTCGGAGAAGTAGGTGCCCACCGGGTCGACCGCGGTTTCCTTCCAGTTCCACTGGTAGAAGGCTTCCATCGACAGGTTGTCGGTCAGGCCGAGGTTGAAGCTCAGCGCCTCGACCGGCACCAGCACTTCCTTCACTTCCGAACCGGGCAGGCGGAACTTGGCGGCGTCGACCGGGTTGGTGGTGTTCACCCCGCCGCGGTAGAACAGGCCTTCGCCCCAGTTGAACACCTGCTTGCCGAGACGGCCGGAGACCGGCATATCGCCCACGTCCCAGTTGCCGTAGACATAGGCATCGAGGATCTGCGCATCGCGGCCGGCCTTGTGCCGGGTCTCGTAGGTGAAGCTGTCGTCGCGCGGGAAATTCTGGCTCGGCTGGGCCGGATCGTTGGCGCCGTAGTAGTCGTTGCGCTTGTCCATGATCTGGGTGTCGTAGAACGCGGTGCCGCGCACGAACACGCCGTAGTTCTGATACGAGGCTTCCAGATCGGTGGTGATCTTGAACACTTCGGAAACCAGGCCGGTATCGAAGTTGCGGTTGCCGTCGTTGGTGTTGATGTCGTTGTTGCTCTTGTCCTGGCCCTGCACGCGCCACAGCTGGCCGTAGGACACGGTGGTATCGATGGAACCGGTAATTTCGTTGTCGGCGAAGCTGAACTCCACCGCCTGAACCTGGGCGGCAACCAGCAACGGCAGGACGCCAGCGAACGCGAAGCCGGCGGTGGCCGGGGCAAATCGCAGAACGGGCTTGCGGGACTTAATTTCCATCGAGACTTTACTCCGTGGACAGATCATTCTTTTGGGCGATCCCGCAGGCGGGACGGCGATATGCCGTACTGACGACGGCTTTTTTTGGCTTGCGCCAATGCGTTGCAGCGGCCCCTGGCGCAGCGGCGTGGGGCCGAATCCCGTCCTGCACTGCAACCATGGTGCCAATTCAAACGGGCGTATCAGCGCAAAGGCTCTAGTTAGACAATCGGCGGTGTTTCCTTCGGTGACTGATCATTCACTGACCAATCTGTCAGCTATTCGCCAGGCCGGTGGCGTCTTTTGTCCTACGATCCGACGCTTTATGCCCCTTGCTAGAGGTCTTGCGTGGGTTTTCGCGCAAGCAAGAGCACCACTCAGTCAAGGGCCAAGACCCTAACTTAAGTGTGCAAATGCATAACAGGCGAAGGGCATATTTCTTTGAGTAACAAAAAAGTGTTACCAGCCAGAGACTGGTAACACTTCTTGTGCAGCAGAACCCGTCTTAGGCCAGGCTTTTGCTCACCACCTCGTAGACATCGCTGGACAGCTCACCGGAGGCGAGGATGCGCTGCAGTTCAGCCTGCATTTGCGCCTGACGGGCGGCGCCGTACTTGCGCCAGCGGGTCAGCGGCGCCAGCAGGCGCGAGGCGATCTGCGGGTTGAGGGCGTTGAGGGCGATCACCTGGTCGGCGAGAAAGCGGTAGCCCGCCCCGTCGGCGCGGTGAAAGTTGACCAGGTTCTGGTTGGCGAAGGCGCCGATCAGCGCGCGCACCTTGTTCGGGTTCTTCAGGGTGAAGGCCTCGTGCTGCATCAGCGCATGCACCCGTTCCAGGCCGCCGGGCAGCGGGCAGCCGGCCTGCACGCTGAACCACTGGTCCATCACCAGCGGGTTGTCCTTGAAGAAGTCGGCGAACATCGCCAGGGCCTTGCCCTGCTCGTCCCGGAACGGCGAGTTGACCAGCACCGCCAGCGCCGCCAGGCGCTCGGTCATGTTGTCGGCGTTCTCGAACTGATCGACGCAGGCGGCCAGCACCTCGGGCCGCTCGCTGAGCATCAGGTAGGACAGTGCGATGTTCTGCAGGCTGCGGCGGGCGAAGTGGGCGGCCTCGGCGACATAGGGGGTGACCTTAGACACTTCGCGGTTGGCCTGGTAGCGCGCCCACAGTGGCTCGAACAGCGCGCTGGCCAGCTCCTTGCGGGCGAACTCGCGGGCGACGTGGATGGCCTCGACGTCGGCCACCTCGCTGATCTCGGTGAGGTAGGCTTCGCCCGGCAGCGAGAGCATCTCGGCGACCATGGATTGATCCAGCGCTTCGTCCTCGAGCAGCGTGCGCAGCGCCGTGACCAGGCGCCGATCCAGCAGCAGGGTCTCGCCGCGCTGCTGCTGGCCGATCAGCTCCTGCAGCACCTGCACCGACAGCTGCTGGCCGGCTTCCCAGCGATTGAAGCCATCGCTGTCGTGCTGCATGAGGAACATCAGCTGGTCGCGGTCGTAGGGAAAATGCAGCTTGACCGGTGCGCTGAAGCCGCGCAGCAACGACGGCAGCGGCCGCTCGGCGACATCCACGAAGGTGAAGCATTGCTCGGCCTCGGTGACCGACAGCACGCGGCTGGCGCCCTGCGCGGCAGCCTCGCCCTGCAGGCGCAGCGGCAGCTCGTGGCCCTGGGCATCGAGCAGGCCGAGCGCGACGGGGATGACGAAGGGCTGCTTGTCCTTCTGCCCCGGCGTGGCCGGGCAGCTCTGGCGGAAGCTAAGGCTGTAGGTCTGGGCCGCGGCGTCATAAGCCTCGCTGACCTCCAGGCGCGGCGTGCCGGCCTGGGTGTACCAGCGCTTGAACTGGGTCAGGTCGACGCCGCTGGCATCCTCCATGGCCTTGACGAAGTCGTCGCAGGTCACGGCCTGGCCGTCGTGGCGCGCGAAGTACAGATCCGAACCCTTGCGGAACAGCTCCGGCCCGAGCAGGGTGTGGATCATGCGCAGCACTTCCGAGCCCTTTTCATAAATAGTCAGGGTGTAGAAGTTGGAGATCTCCATGTACGCATCCGGGCGCACCGGGTGGGCCATGGGGCCGGCGTCCTCGGCGAACTGGTGGGTGCGCAGATAGGCCACGTCCTCGATGCGCTTGACCGTGCGCGAGTGGGTGTCGGCGGAGAACTCGGCGTCGCGGAACACGGTGAAGCCTTCCTTGAGCGACAGCTGGAACCAGTCGCGGCAGGTCACGCGGTTGCCCGACCAGTTGTGGAAGTACTCGTGCGCCACCACCGCCTCGACGCGCTGGTGGGCGGCGTCGGTGGCGGTCTCGGCCTTGGCCAGCACGCAGCTGGAGTTGAAGATGTTGAGGCCCTTGTTCTCCATGGCGCCCATGTTGAAGTCGTTGACCGCGACGATCATGAAAATGTCCAGGTCGTACTCGCGGCCGTAGACCTCCTCGTCCCACTTCATCGAGCGCTTGAGGCTGTCCATGGCGTGCTGCACCTTGTCGATGTTCTCCGGCTCGACGTAGATGCGCAGCGCGACTTCCCGCTGGCTCATGGTGGTGAAGCTGTCTTCCACGCACCACAGGTCGCCGGCGACCAGGGCGAACAGGTAGGCCGGCTTCTTGAACGGGTCTTCCCAGGTCGCCCAGTGGCGACCGCCCTCTTCCGTGCCGCTGGCGATCGGGTTGCCGTTGGACAGCAGCACCGGGTAGCTGTGTTGCTCGGCGCTGACCGTGGTGGTGAACTTGCTCATCACGTCCGGGCGGTCGAGGTAGAAGGTGATCTTGCGAAAGCCCTCGGCCTCGCACTGGGTACAGAACATGCTGCCGGACTTGTACAGGCCCTCCAGCGCGGTGTTGCTTTCCGGATGGATACGCACCGTGCTGTCTACCACGAAACGCTCCTGGGTCGGCTGCAGGGTCAGGTGGCTGTCGGTCAGCGTGTAATCGCCTTCGCCCAGCTCGCGGTCATCGAGCTTGAGCTCCAGCAGTTCAAGCTGCTGACCATCCAGCACGAGCGGCGGCATGCGGCCCCCCGACAGGCCGGCGCCGGCCTCGGGATTACGGCGCATGACCAACTGCGCGTGCACCAGGCTATGGTCCTCGAACAGCTCGAAGGTCAGGTGGGTCTCGTCGATCAGGTAGTCGGGGGCCTGATAGTCCTTGAGGTAGATCATCTTCGGTTGTTCGGTACGCATGGCTCTTGGCCTCTCGTCTGCGGCGCGCCGGGCGCCGGGTGGCAATCGGGGGTCAGGCGGCGATCTCGTGGACGGCCAGCTGGTAAGCGGTGTACTTGCGGATATTGATCACGCCGGTGTCGAACATCAGGTACTGGCCCTTGATCCCGAGCAAGGTCCCCTCGGCCAGTGGCTGCTTGTCCAGGTTGAAGCTGGCGATCTTGGCCGGATAGGCTGCGATGGGATAGCGGATGTCCAGCACCTCGGCGGCGCCGAGCGGCTGAATGGCCTGCAGACCGAAGCGCTGCTGCAGCTCGGCGATGCCCGCGGCGCAGCTGGCGAACAGCTGCTCGCGGATCGCCGGCAGATCGACCGGCACGGCATCGCCCTTGAGCAGCGCGCGCCAGTTGGTCTTGTCCGCCACCTGGCTGCGCAGCAGGTCCTCGACGAAGCCGGACTGCTGCCTGGTGGCCACGCGCAGGATCGGCAGCGCCTGGGTCGCGCCTTGGTCGATCCAGCGCGTCGGCACCTGGCTGGCGCGGGTGATGCCCACCTTCACGCCGCTGGAATTGGCCAGGTAGACGATATGGTCGGTCATGCAGAACTGCTCGCCCCAGCTCGGCTCGCGGCAGGTGCCAGAGTCGTAATGGCACCTTTCCGGGCTCATGATGCACAGATCGCACTGCGCCAGCTTCTGCATGCAGGGGTAGCAATAGCCCTGGCTGAAGCTGGTCTTGGTCTTGCGCCCGCAATGGCTGCAATGGATGGCGCCGAGGTATTCCAGGCGCAACGTCTTGCCCAGCAGCGGGTTGACCGGCACCTCTTCGTCGCCGAGGCGCAAGGCGTACTGCACCGGCGCGTCCAGGCGCGCCGCCATCTTGCTCAGCGAGCCACGTCCCAGTTCGCTCATCAGTGCAGGGTTTCCGAGGACTTGAACAGCAGGTTGGGCACCGGCTCGGACTTGCTGCTGCACTCCTGCGGGCCCATGTAGCCGGTGCGCTGATCCTCCGGCAGGTTCTGCTGTTCCCAGGCGATCATCGCCTGCAGGCTCAGCTCCTTCTGCTCCTGGGTCAGCTTGCGGCCATCGGGCCATTTGCCGATTTCCACGGCCAGCTTGAGGCTCTGGTAGATTTCCGGGGTGATGTTTTCGATGGCTTCGAGAAAGGACGACATGGGGTCTCCGGATGGATCCTGGGGCGGGTGCAACCCGCCGGAACGGTCAATATGATCGGTTCAAGCGCTGCGCCTGGCCAGCATACCGCCAAGCAGCCCGGTGAGGCAGCCGCCGAGCAGGCCGCCGAGATGCGCGGCATTGGCGATAGCGCCGAACTGCAGCAGTTCGAAGATGCCGGTCATGCAGATCGCCAGCCAGGCCAGCATCATCACCAGCACGCCGGGCGGCAGGCGATAAGCCGGATTGGGCGCCAGGCGTTGGTAGATCCAGCAATGCCCGAGCAGGCCGTAGAGTACGCCGGACAGGCCGCCGAACAGCGACGGCCCGGCCCACCAGTACTGGGCGAAGTTCGACGCCAGGGCGAACAGCAGGGTCAGCCCGAGCAGGCCGATGGCGCCCTGCCGAAATTCGATGCGCCGGCCCAGCTCCCAGTACCAAAGGCTGTTCATCGCCAGGTGCAGCCAGCCGAAGTGGATCAGCATGGGCGTCAGCAGACGCCACCACTGGCCGCTGGCGAGCGTCGCCTCCAGGTAGGTCAGATAGAGGTGCTCGCCGTCGATACGGAAGTCGACGAAGCTCAGCCAGCGGATGGCGGCGAAGTTCTCCCCGGCCGCGGTCACGGCGAAAACGATGAAAGTCAGCAGCAGCACGGCGCCAGTCAGCGGACTGCGGCGCAGTTGCAGCAATACGCCCTCGCGCTCCGGCGCGACGGGGTCGGCAACCTCGCCGGCGGCATCGCCATCCGGGTAGCGCGCATAGAGCTCGCGCACCTGTTCGGCCAACTCCTCGCCGGCCACCCAGAGCACCTGCTCGCCGCCCTCCTCGATCACCCGGTGCGGCACCTGCAGACGCCGCAGCAGGGCGACGAAACCGCTCAGATCGGCGGCGAGCGGCAGGCGCAGCACGGCCACGGCGCTCATCGCGGCGCCTCCGCGGGATCGACGTCGACCCAGACGAACTTGCCCGACTCCAGGCGCTGCTCCTGGTCCAGGCGGTAGGCCACCAGCTTGCCGCCAACCACCGCGCTGTAGTCCAGGCAGGCCAGGTTGGCGCGAATCGGCGCCGGCTTGCCGCGGCGCCAGTAGTGGCCGACGAACAGCAACGGCTCGTGTGCGCCGTAGCGCAGCAGCTCGTCCTTCTGCAGTTCGGTCAAAGGCGTCTGCGCCGCCAGCTCGGGCAGCGCGTCGGGCTGGAAGACGATGTCGCCGTAGGTCTCGGGATTCTCTTCCCAGAACTTGGTACGGAAATAGGAACGGGTGAAGCCGTCGTCGCTGGTCAGGGTCAGGCCGTGCGGCAGGCGCATGTCGGTGCCGCGCAGCAGGCGATCCAGGGCCAGGTTGGCGAAGCTGCCGGGCACCGCCGAGGCCTGGACGAAATGCTCGTCGATGCAACCGTCGGCGAACTGCGCGCGCAGCGGCTCGATCAAGCCGCTGTCCCAGCAGGCATGCACCACGCGAAAACGCCCGGCATCGAGAAACAGCGGCATCTCGTAGAACCAGCGCAGGAACTCGCGCCATTCCTGCGGATAGGCCTCGAACTGCGCCAGGGTCTCGCGCATCAGGCGCTGGTGGCGCGGGCTGTGTTCGCGGACGAACTGCCGGCCGCTGCCCGGCGGCGCCGGCGTGCTCCAGCCCAGGGCGTTGAATTCGTGGTTGCCCATGATGCACAGCGCCTGGCCGGCCGTGACCATGGCCTGCACCAGGTGCAGGGCCTCGCGGATGCCGGGGCCGCGGTCGATCAGGTCGCCGAGGAAGATCGCCTGGCGCGAGGCATGGCGCCACACGCCGCCCTGCTGGCGATAGCCGAGCTGCTCCAGCAGGCGCTCCAGGGTGCGCGCGCAGCCGTGGATATCACCGATCAGGTCGTAGCCACGATGGGGGTCGAGGGACATTCAGTCGTGCCCCCCGAGGCGGCTGCCCCAGCCCAGCTTGGTGCGGCAGACCTCGTAATAGTTGTGATCCAGCGGATGGATCAGGCGCAGCTTCTGCGCCTTCTTGGCCACGTGCAGGGTGTCGCCCGGCGCGCAGGTGAAGTGGTTCTGGCCGTCGCAGGAGACCTGCGGGTAGATCTGCAGGTCCTGCGACACCACTATCTTCAGCTCGCTGTTGCCGTCCACCACGATCGGCCGGCTGGACAGGGTGTGCGGGTACATCGGCACCACCACTATGGCGTCGAGCTTGGGGTGCATGATCGGCCCGCCAGCCGACAGCGCGTAGGCGGTGGAGCCGGTCGGGGTGGCGACGATCAGGCCGTCGGCCTTCTGGCTGCAGACGAACTGGCCGTCGATGAACAGCTCGAACTCGATCATCCGCGTCGACTTACCTGGGTGCAGCACCACGTCGTTGAGCGCATCGCCCTGGCCGATGGCTTCGCCGTGACGACGCACCTCGGCCTCGAGCAGGAAGCGGTTCTCGGTCAGGTACTGGCCTTCGAGCACCTGGGCCACCTTGAACTCCAGCTCGTCGGGGCGGATATCGGTGAGAAAGCCCAGGCTGCCGCGGTTGATCCCCAGCACCGGCACCTTGTGCCGGGCCAGCGCGCGCGCCGCACCGAGCATGCTGCCGTCGCCGCCGACCACTATCACCAGGTCGCAGACCTCGCCGAGCATCTTCCGTGAGGAGGTCTGCAGGCCGTGGCCGGGCAGCACCTCGGCGATGGTGTCCTCGAGGATCACGTGCAGGTGGCGGTCGATGAGATAACGCTTGAGTCGGCGGACGGTCTCCAGCACCCGCGTGCTGCCGAGGCGCCCGATGATGCCGATATTGCGAAATTGCTCCATGGGATGCCCGCCAGACTTGAGAAGGGAGAGACGGCGATTATCGGTCAAAGGCCGAGGCCGCAGCAAACCGCCCACCGCACTGGGCTATGCTCGCTTACATGAGCCCGCTCGATGTCCTCCACGACCTGCCCCGCCACCTGCACCGCCCCGCCGTCCGCGACCTGGCCTGGGTGCTGCTGTCGCCGCCGCTGCTCGGGCAGACGCCCAAGCCGCAGCGCCACCCGCTGCAGGCCAGCCGCTGGGGCACCCAGCCGGCGCTGCTGGCCGACTGGCTACGCCGGCTGGACCGCGACGACGGCGAGCTGAGCGCCTGGCTGGCCGGCAATCCGGTGCGCCGCCTGGGCCTGTACTACGAACGCCTGTGGCAGTTCGCCCTGCATGGCGCGCCGGATATCGAGGTGCTGGCGGCCAACCTACCGATCCGCCAGAGCGGCCAGACCCTGGGCGAGCTGGACCTGCTGCTGCGCGACGCCGAGGGCGAGCACCACCTGGAGCTGGCGGTGAAGTTCTACCTCGGCCCGCCCGCCGAAGACGGCGGCGACGCCGCGCAGTGGCTCGGCCCCGGCAGCCACGACCGCCTCGACCTCAAGCTGGCCCACCTCAGCCAGCGCCAGCTGCCGCTGTCCTCGCGGCGCGAGGCGCGCAGTACGCTCAACGCCCTGCGACTGGGCGACACCCAGGCCGCCCTGTGGCTCGGCGGCTACCTGTTCTATCCCTGGGCGCAGAGCTGCGCCGCGCCGCGCGGCGCCTCGCCGCAGCACCTGCGCGGACGCTGGCTGCACCGCCGCGACTGGCCGGCCTTCCTCCGCGAGCAGCCGCCGAGCGTCTGGCAGCCGCTGCCGCGCCTGGCCTGGCTGGCCCCGGCGCGGGTGGACGCCGAGCAGCGCTGGTCGGGCGAACGCCTGCAGCAATGGCTGGATGCCCTGCCGGCACAGGCCGGCGCGCAGTTACTGGTAAGTTTGGAAGAAGCCGCTGACGGCAGCTGGCAGGAAGTGCAGCGGATCTTTCTGGTCGGCGACCAGTGGCCGCGCCAGGCCGAGCCCCAGGCGGTCGACAGACCGTAGCCCGGCTGCAATCCGGGACAGGCTGCAGCCCTCCGCGGATTGCATGCGCGCCGCAACCGCCCCCGTCAGCTCAGCGGCTACGTTCGATGCGCCCGCCCGAACGCGCCAGGTAGCCGGCGCCGCTCTCGCACAGCAGGGCGTCGCGCTGCACCGCCGGCAGGCCATCGAGGCCGTTGCGCAGGGCGTAGACGCTGTAACCCAGCTGGGCGAGGAGGAACACCGCGCTGGCGCTGCGCTTGCCGCTGTCGCAGTAGCACAGGTAGGTGCGCGCCTTGTCCAGCAGACGCGCCTTCAGGCGCAACAGCTGCAGCGGCATGTGCAGGGCCTGCGGCGCATGCGCCTGCTGGTATTCCTCGAGCAGGCGCACGTCCAGCCACTGCGCGCCCTGAGCCAGCAGGCGCGCCGCTTCGCCGAGGGACACCTCGGCCACCACCGGCGCCTTGAGCAGGGCGAAGAACTCCTGGCGATCCAAGCGTAGCACGCTGCCGTCCTCGATCATGGTCACCGTGGCGTTGCGCGGCCGGTCGGCCAGCAGCGCCTCCTCGCCGAAACAGGCGCCCACCTCTAATTCGGCCAGCACCTGACTATCGCCGCCGGCGCCGCGGATCACTTCGGCCCGGCCGCTTTCGAGGAAAAAGCAGCAATCGCCCGCCGCGCCCTCCTCCAGCACCCGGCTGCCGGCCGGGAGCTGGATGCGCTGCAGGCGGCCGAGCATGTTCTGCACGTTGGCCGGCGGCACCTTGGCGAACAGCGGGTTGTCCAGCAGGCGCTCCAGCCACTCGACGTCCGCGCCGCTCTGCTGCAGCGCCAGCAGCAGGTCCTGATAGGCCAGGCGCCAGGTCAGCAGACGATCCAGGGTGACGCTGTCGATGGCCAGCACGCTGACGTCGCTCAGCGCACGCGCCTCGTGCAACCGCGGCAGGCTGGGCGACAAGGGATGGCAGCTGGCCTCGCTGCCGGCCCGCAGACGCTGCACCTGGCCGTCGGCGCCCTGCAACTGCAGCTCGCCCGCCAGCAGGTAGTAGGTCAGGCGCGCCTGATCGCCCTGGCGGAACAGCAGTTGGCCGGCCAGCAGGGGCTGCGGCACCAACTGGCTGCGCAACTCGCGCCACTGCTGGTCGGACAGCACGTTGAGCGGGGTCAGGCTGCGCAGCTGTTCGGGGTGGAGAGGTTCGCTCATGGGGGATTCCAGGCTCCGCTGGTCAGACCTCAGTGTAGTCGGCGGCGGCGCCCATCAGTGCGCGCCGCCCCTGCAGACCGCCGGTATGGACGAAGATCAGGCGACTGCCGCGGGCAAGGTAACCGCCCTCGACATGCTGGCGCAACGCCATTAACGCCTTGCCGGTGTAGACCGGCTCCAGCAGCAGGCCGCTGGCCCGCTCGCTGCGCAGGATAAACTCGTGCAACTCGTCGTCGATGCGGGCGAAGCCGCCGCGCGCCGCCTCGATCAGCCGATAGCCCCGATCAGGGCGACCAGCCTGGCGCAGCAGCGCGCTCACCTGCGCGGCCACGCCATGGCTGCCCGGCACCGCCAGGGCGCCGTACACCGGGCAGCGCCCCGCCTCGCCCAGCACCAGGCCGGCCAGGGTGGTGCCGGTGCCGACGGCCAGCCACCAGCCGTCGCAGTCGTCCCAGCCGAGACCGGCCAGCTGCGCCCGCGCCATTGGCACCAGGCCGCTGCAGCCCTCGGCCGCGAGCAGGCCCAGGCCACCCTCGTCGACCGGATGAAAGCGCGGGTAGCGCTGCAGCCAGGGCTGCCAGAAATCCGCCTGATGCCGCGCCCGGTAGCCGCCGTAGCCCAGCCAGTGCAGTTGCATGCCGCAGGCCTGCAGATCCGCGACGGTCGGCGTCTGCTGCGGCTCGCCGCGTAGCAGGCCGACGGTGGCAAAGCCGAAACGCTTGCCGGCCGCGGCCAGCGCATGCAGGTGATTGGAATGGGCGCCGCCCAGGCTGATCACCCCGGCTGCGCCGCCGGCAGCGGCGGCCTGCAGGTGCGGGGCGAGCTTGAACCACTTGTTGCCGGACACCAGCGGGTCGATCAGCTCCAGGCGCAGGCAGGCCAGCTCGATGCCGGCCGCGTCCAGCCAGTCCAGATGCAGGGGTTGCAGCGCCGCCTGCGGGCGCCAGTCGGGGAATTGCAGGGCCAAGATCAGCCGACGGTACGCAGGCGACTACCCGCCTTGTGCCGCGCGCAGCAGTTGGAGTCGCCGGCGTTGAAGCGACTGGGCGAGTCGATCCGGTCGATGGGAATGGCGCAGCGTTCGCCGCTGGGCAGGCTGGCATCGCAGGTCGGCTGCTGATAATGCGCCAGCCACTGGCGGTACTGCGGCTCGGAGACGAAGCATTTGGCCGCGGCATAGGCCATGGGGTTGTCCTGGTAGCGGGCGATGTCCTGCAGCGGGATGGTCAGGTGGCCGGCGCCCGGGTGGTAGACCACGAATACCACGCCGAGCTTGGCCAGGCGCTCGAGCACCTGGTCGCCGCCCTGGCTGGCGAATTCGTCGCGCTCGCGCTTGAGCCGGGCGTTCTCCCGCTGCAGCTGGGCATCCTGCTCGTTGCGGTAGGCCAGCTCGACGTCGCGGATGGCGATCTGTTCCTTGTACTCCACTACCGCTGCGGCGACCTTGGCCTGCAGCTCGCCGTCGAACTGCGCGCGGAGGATATCGCCTTCGGTGCGGCCGTGGCGCTCGAGGGCGCGCAGCTGCTGGGTCATTTCCTCGCGGCTGCTCTGGAAACTCTCGGCCTGGGCGGCCAGCTGCGCCTTGAGACTGGCGTTGAGCTCCTCCTGCTGGCGCAGCGCCTGGTGCAGGCCGTGGATCTGCGCCTGCAGGTGTTTGCTCTGCTCCTCGCTGGCCAGCTTGAACTTGGCCAGTTCCTCCTCGTGCTGCTGGCTCAGGCTGCTGATGCGCAGGCGCTGCTGCTTGATCAACTGGGCGGTCTTCAGGCGGTGCTCCTGATCCATCTTGCGCGCCAGCTGGTCGGCCACTTCCTTGGCCGGATCGGGGGCGTACCACTTGTCCTCGGACGCCATCTGCAGGCGCTCGGCGACCACCGCCTGGGCATTCTCGTCCTCCACCAGCAGCCCGAGCTTATTGCCCTTGACCGCATCGCGCAGCAGTACCAGGTCGTTCTGCCCCGGCGCCAGGCTGGGGTCCCACAGGTGCATCTGGTGCCAGGACACCGGGCACTGGCTGCGGCAGGCCAGGCGGATGGGGCCGGCGCCCAGGTCGGGGCCACGCCCGGCGCGCTCGGCCAGGTGCTGCAGGGGAATGTTCCAGCCCTTGTCGGGGCTGCCGTCCTCGTTGAAGTCCAGGTAGAAGAACACCGCCGCCTTGACCAGCAGGCGCGGGTTGATGGTGACGAAGGCCACGCGCATCTGCTGGTCGGCGAATTCGGGCATGTTGACCACGCCGTCGAGCAGGGCCTCGAACTCGGGGAACAGCATCTGTTTGCAGATACCGCGTTCACTGAAGAACATCACGGCTTCCACCATCTGCGGCTTGTTCTGCATGCTCATCGGGTTCCCTCTGGACCAACGCGGGTGGCATCTGCGCGCACGGAGGACTGCCGACAAGGCCTTGTCAGGCCTGAGCGGCGGGCGCCCTCCGTTGTTCAGCCAAGTCTAGGGGAAAAACCCGCCGCAGCAATGTGACGGGCTTGGCACTCGACCAGCCACCCAGCAGAGTGCGACGAGCCGCAAAACAAAACTGTGATGGATTTCAGTGCTTGTCCGCGGCGAGAAAGGGCGCCAGGCGTTGTGCCATCTCCGCGCCCAGCGCCTGCAGGCCGCTCATCGGGCGGATCATCACCTCGAACTCGACGATCCTGCCGGTCTCGTCGAAGCGGATCATGTCGATGCCTTTAAGGTCCCGGCCAGCGACCCTGGCGCTGAACTCCAGCACCACGCTGAACCCGTCGGCCGTGGCCAGCTCGCGGTGGTAGGCGAAGTCCTCGAACACCTTGAGCACGGTATTGAGGATCAGGTTGACCGCCTGCGCGCCCGGGTAGGGGGTATGCGCCATGGGCGAGCGAAACACCGCCTGCGGGTGCAGCAACTCCGGCAGCGGCCCCAGGTCCTTGGCGGCGATAAGCTGGTGCCAGCGTTGCAGGCTGGCCGCGGCGGCGGGCTGCAGTTGGGCTTCGAGGGACATCGGGCTTCTCCTTGTTATTGTCGGCCACAAACAAAATGCCCCGCACAAGGCGGGGCGTCTTCTTGCTTAGAGCTCGGCGGCCAGGCGCGAGCCCTGGTTGATCGCGCGCTTGGCGTCCAGTTCGGCCGCCACGTCGGCGCCGCCAATCAGGTGCACGCGCTGGCCGGCGTCTTCCAGGCCCTGCTGCAGCTCGCGCAGCGGATCCTGGCCGGCGCAGACGATCACCGTATCGACCGGCAGCAGCTGCGGCTCGCCGCCAGCGATGCGGATATGCAGGCCGGCGTCGTCGACCTTGAGGTACTCGACCGAGTTGAGCATCTGCACGTTCTTGTTCTTCAGCCCGGTGCGGTGGATCCAGCCGGTGGTCTTGCCCAGGCCGTCGCCGACCTTGGACTTCTTGCGCTGCAACAGGAACACCTGGCGCGCCGCCGGGTGCGGCTGAGCCGCGATACCGGCGACACCGCCGCGCGCCTCCAGTTGGCCGTCGATGCCCCACTCCTTCCAGAACGCCTCGCGGTCCAGGCTGGTGGCCTGGCCCTGGTGGGTGATGTATTCGGAAACGTCGAAACCGATGCCGCCGGCGCCGATCACCGCGACCTGCTGGCCGACCGGCTTGCGTTCGAGGATGGCGTCCAGGTAGCTGATCACCTTGGGATGCTCGATCCCCGGAATCTCCGGAGTACGCGGGGCGATGCCGGTGGCCAGGACGATCTCGTCGAAACCGCCGCCCGCCAGCTCGTCGACGCCGACGCGGGTATTGAGGCGCAGATCGACGCCGGTGGTTTCCAGCTTGCGCTTGAAGTAACGCAGGGTCTCGAAGAACTCCTCCTTGCCCGGCACGCGCTTGGCCACGTTGAACTGGCCGCCGATCTCGCTGGCGGCATCGAACAGGGTCACGCTGTGGCCGCGCTCGGCCGCGACGGTCGCCGCCGCCAGCCCGGCCGGGCCGGCGCCGACCACGGCGATCTTCTTCACCTGCTGAGTGGGGATATAGTTCAGCTCGGTCTCATGGCAGGCGCGCGGGTTGACCAGGCAGCTGGTCAACTTGCCGCCGAAGGTGTGGTCCAGGCAGGCCTGGTTGCAGCCGATGCAGGTGTTGATCTCATCGCTGCGGCCTTCGGCGGCCTTGTTGACGAAGTCCGGGTCGGCAAGGAAGGGACGGGCCATCGACACCATGTCGGCATCGCCCTCGGCCAACACCTGCTCGGCGACTTCCGGGGTGTTGATGCGGTTGGTGGTGATCAGCGGGATCGACACCTCGCCCTTGAGCTTGGCGGTGACCTTGGTAAAGGCCGCGCGCGGCACCTTGGTGGCGATGGTCGGGATGCGCGCCTCGTGCCAGCCGATGCCGGTGTTGATCAGGGTGGCGCCAGCGGCCTCGATGGCCTTGGCCAGCAGCACGATCTCGTCCCAGGTGCTGCCGCCCTCGACCAGATCGAGCATCGACAGGCGGTAGATGATGATGAAGTTCGGCCCCACCGCCTCGCGCACGCGACGGACGATCTCCACCGGCAGGCGCATGCGGTTCTCGTAGCTGCCGCCCCAGCGGTCGGTGCGCTGGTTGGTGTGGGCGACCAGGAACTGGTTGATGAAGTAGCCTTCCGAACCCATGATCTCGACGCCGTCGTAGCCGGCCTGCTGGGCCAGGGCGGCGCAGTTGACGAAGTCCTGGATCTGCTTCTCGATGCCCTCCTCGTCCAGCTCGCGCGGCTTGAACGGGTTGATCGGCGCCTGGATGGCGCTCGGCGCGACGGATTTGGGGCTGTAGGCGTAGCGCCCGGCATGCAGGATCTGCATGCAGATCTTGCCGCCGGCCTCGTGCACCGCCTGGGTGACGACCTTGTGCTTCTCCGCTTCCTCGACCGTGCTCAGCTTGGCCGCGCCGGCGTACACACCACCCTCCTCGTTCGGACCGATGCCGCCGGTGACCATCAGGCCGACGCCGCCGCGGGCGCGCTCGGCGAAATAGGCCGCCATGCGCTCGAAGCCGCCCGGCTTCTCTTCCAGGCCGGTGTGCATGGAGCCCATCAGGGTGCGGTTGCTCAGCGTGGTGAAGCCGAGGTCGAGCGGGGCCAGCAGGTGCGGGTAACGAGCAGTCATGGAATTCTCCACATCGCGGTGCAGTTCACGGATTGCCGCGGTCTCATGGTCACGCGGTCGGTTATGAGGCCAGACGATAAAGAGCCCGCCAGCCCGGCTCAATGATCAAAACTGACAAGATAATGATCGAAATGAGCAAGCTGACTTGGCAGGCCCGCCCAATCGACCTAACCTGCAGCGCAACTCCAATGAAAGCCCCGCCATGCGTTTACTGATCCTCAGCGTCCTGTCCCTCGCCCTGCTCGCCGGTCTCGGCAGCTACGCCCACTGGTGCGAGCAGCGCCCCAGCGGCCACTACCTGTCCGACCTGCGCAGCCGGCTCGCCCTCGACCGCGGCCAACCCGGCCCGCGCGGCAACCTGCTGGGCATCCAGCCCGAGCTGTTCGCCGCCGACTACCAGAGCCTCGACCGCCTGCGCCTGAAACTGGCCGCCTACCTCGACCAGGCACGCGACCTGGGCCTGCTCAGCGAACGCACCATAGTCGTGCTGCCGGCACATATCGGCACCTGGTTGCTGGCGGTGGGCGAGAAGGACGAGCTGTACCGCGCCGCGGATCGGCGCCAGGCCCTGCGCTGGCTGGCGGCGAGCAACCCGCTGGCCTTCCTGCGCGCCCTGTTGGCCGCCGAGGGCGACGCGCGCCTGGACGACGCCCTGCTGCGCACCAAGGCCAGGGCCATGGCCCAGGACTACCAGCAGCTGTTCGGCGGCCTGGCCCGCGACTACGGCATCACCCTGGTGGCCGGCTCCATCGTCCTGCCCGAGCCGCGCGTCGAGCTGGGCCGCCTCGAGGTGGGCCGCGGGCCGCTGTACAACGTCAGCCTGGTGTTCGACCGCGCCGGCAATCCGCTGGGCCAGCCGCAGCGCCAGGCCGTTGCCGCAGGCGCCGTGAGCGCCGCCCCGAGCGCGGCGCTGCAGGTGCTCGACACACCGGCCGGACGCCTCGGCGTGCTGCTCGGCGACGACGCCCGGCAGGCTGCCAGTCGCGCCGCCCTGGTCGGCCAGCAGGTCGAGCTGCTGGCCATGCCCGGCGACCTGGAAGGCGCCGGCCACAGCGCCGAGCTGGCCCGGCACCTGCATGCCGACGGCGTACGCGCCGGCCTCCGGGTGCACCTGCGCGGCCGCCTGTGGGAGCGCAGCGGCCAGGCTGCGGGGCTGGCGTTCGACGCCGGTCAGGTGCAACAGGGCGCCGAGGACCGCGGCGCGCAACTGCTCAACCTGTGGCTATGAAAGCCTCGCGCGTTCGCCTCGGCGACCTCTCGGTCGGCTTCACCCAGGCCCTGGCCGCAGCCCTGCGCGAACGCGGGCACGACCCGCAGCCGCTGCTCGAGCAGTTCGGCCTGGACGCCGCGCGCCTGAGCGAGCCGCGCGCACGCCTGTCGATCCCGCGTTTCATGCGCCTGGGCCACAGCGCCATCGCACTGTGCGGCGACCCGGCACTGGGCCTGGACATGGGCCGCCTGAGCCGGCTCGGCCAGGTCGGTCTGGCCGGTATCTGCGCCGCCCAGGCGCCCAACCTGGGCGCGGCGGCGCGCGTGCTGACCGACTTCGAGGCGCTGTATGCGGCCAACTACCGCGGCAGCTCGGGCTTGGTCGAGGACGGCCGCGGCGCCTGGCTGCATTTTTATTCCATCAGCCCGTACAACGCCTACAACCGCTTCGTGGTCGACTCGGTGCTGGCCGGCTGGCAGAGCAACCTGAGCCAGGTGATCGGTCGCCCGGTGGCCCTGGAGAAAGTCGAGATCGAGTTCCCGGCGCCGGTCTATGCCGAGCGCTACGAGGCGCTGTTCGGCTGCCCAGTGGAGTTCGCCGCCGGCGCCAACCGCCTGCGCCTGAGCGCCGCCAGCCTGGCCCAGGGCAACCCGGAGCACTGCCCCGGCACCTGGCAGCAGTTGCTGGAACTGTGCGAGCGCGAACGCGAACAACTGACCCGCACCCGCAGCCTGCGCGAACGGGTGATCCAGTTGCTCGGCCCGCTGCTGCACGGCCGCGAGCCGGACCTGGAAGAGCTGGCAAGACGCCTGCAACTGCCGAGCTGGACGCTGCGGCGCAAGCTGGCCGAGGAAGGCACGCAGTTTCGCGCCATTCTCAACGACACCCGCCGCGATCTGGCCATGGCCTATATCCGCGACACCGAGCTGGCCTTCGGCGAGATCGCCTACCTGCTCGGCTTCGCCTCCGCCGAAGCCTTCCAGCGCGCCTTCAAGCGCTGGCTGGGGCAAACGCCCGGCGACTACCGGCGCGCGCAACGCCGAGCGGGCTGATCGCGCACGGCAACCTTGATCGCCAATCGTTTGCAACTTAGAATCCTTTTCATCCGCGTTTGCGGTCGCTTCTTACTCCATTCATTTCGCGCCGGCCCGCCGCGCGCGCCAACGACCCCGCGACCATGTCCAAGAAATCCCGCTCCAGACTCTGGTTTCTCGTCCATAGCTGGCTGGCTCTGCCGGTCTGGTTCTTCCTGCTGATCATCTGCGTCACCGGCACCCTGGCCACGGTCAGCCAGGAGATCGTCTGGCTGGCCAACCCGGACGTGCGCGCCAGCAAGCCGTCGGACGACGCCGAGCGGCTCAGCTACGGCCAGGTGCTGGCGGCGATCCAGCGCGCCGAGCCGGAACTGGTGGTGCAGAGCATCGAGCGCCCGGACGAGGATCACTTCGCCCTAACCGCCCGGGTCAGCTACCCGGACGGCAGCTCGCCGATAATCTACGTCAACCCCTACACCGGGGTGATCCAGGGCATCAGCCCGCAGTTCGACTTCCGCCAGTTCACCCGTGCCCTGCACGGCTGGTGGCTGGTGCCCTTCACCAACGGCTTCAGCTGGGGCTGGTACCTGGTGTCGCTGACCGGCATTCCGATGCTGCTGTCGCTGATCACCGGGCTGGTGGTCTACAAGAAATTCTGGAAAGGCTTCTTCCGTCCGCGCCTGCGCGTGGGCCAGGGCGCGCGGATCTTCTGGGGCGATTTCCATCGCCTGTCCGGCATCTGGTCGATCTGGTTCATCGCGGTGATTTCCATCACCGGCATCTGGTTCCTGATCCGCGCGCTGCTGTTCGACTTCCACATCTCCATCTCCACCGAGGGCGTGCCGCCGGTGGTGAGCCGCGAGGAAGTGCCGCTGGCGGCCAGCGCCAGGGAGGTGCCGCGCATCGACCTGGACAAGGCGGTGAGCATCGCCCAGGGCGCGGTGCCCAGCCTGGAGGCCAGCTCGATCGACCTGCCCATCTATGCCTATGGCCACATCACCGTCTCGGGTCGCGGCTGGTATCCGCTGATGTTCCAGTCGGTGACGGTCAACCCCTACAACGGCGAGATCGACGCCAAGCGCCTGCTCGACGACCGCTCCGCGCTGGAATTCGTCACCGAGTCCATGCGCCCGCTGCACGTCGGCGACTTCGGCGGCCTGTGGGTCAAGCTGATCTGGTGCTTCTTCGGCCTGCTGCTGAGCATGATGGTGCTCAGCGGCCTGCTGATCTGGAGCAAACGCACGGTGCAGGCCACTGCCGCAGTGGTCAGACGCGCCCCGCGCCCGACCCGGGCGGCGCCCATCGCCATCGCCGAAGTCTCGGAGGGTCGTCCATGAGCAAGGCCGCAACCGCCGCCCCGGCGCCTTCTGCCCTGAGCCGCTGGTGGCACAGATGGCGCTTCCACCTGAATGCGCTACTGATCCTGATTCCGCTGGGCTTCATGCCCAAGTATTTCCACGACGTGGCGCTGTTTCGCGGCGACAGCGGCCTGGGCGAGCGCGAGATCGGCGAAGTCCAGGTCGGCCCCTGGAGCCTGCGCCTGGCCGAGTTCCGCAATCTGCCGCCGCAGCTGGAAGGCCCGGCCGGCTACATGAAGGCGTTCAACGCCGCGCTATGCCAGGGCTGCGGCGAGCAGGTCAAGGCCACCTACCTGCGCATCGGCAAGCCGCGCAGCCTGCGCGCCGCCGGCGGGCTGTTCTTCGGCAGTCCCTATCGCATGGGCGCCAGCATTCCCGTACCGCCGCGCACCAAGCCCGACGCCGAGCTGTGGATCACCGCCGAAGGCTGGGACGGCACGGTGCACCAGGCATCCATTCCCCTGGCCGAGGCGTCGCCGGCGACCCTCGCCTGGCTCAAGCAACAAGGAGGCAAACAATGACCCCCACCCTGCGCATCGGCCTGTTCGTCCTCGGCGTCGGGCTCGCGCCCCTGGCCCTGGCGCACAACCCGATCTGCCAGTGCGAAGCCGGCGACGGCGAGGAAATCGTCTGCACCGGCGGCTTCTCCGACGGCAGCGGCGCCCCGGGCGTGACCCTCGACGTGATCAGCTACGAGGAAGAGGTGCTGGTGCCCGGCAAGCTCGGCGAGGATTCCCGGCTCAGCTTCAAGCGCCCGGACGGCGAGTTCTACGTGCTGTTCGACGCCGGCCCCGGCCACGTGGTGGAGATCGACCACACGGAAATCGCCGCGCCATGACCATCCAGGTGGTACGCCCAGCCGGCGCCGGCCACGAAAGCCTGCAGGTGCTGCTGCTCAGCCTGGCGATCCTCGCCCTCGCTGCGCTGGCCATCGTCTGGCGCAGCGAGCCGGCGCCGCAGCAGGAGGTCGCCGGCCACCAGCTCGACGCCCGCCGCGATCTCAATGCCGCCGAGCAGGGCATCCACACCGACCTCGGCGTGGCGTACGACGAAATCCTCCTGCTGCAAGGCGAGCTGCAGGCCCTGCCCAGCCCGCAGGTCCTGGCCGACGAGGGCCTGCCGCCCTTCGTCGCCGACGCCAGCGCGAGCAAGCGCGGCGGCCATCGCTGGCAACTGCTGCAGCTCGGCGAGCGCAGCGCCTACCTGGGCCTGAGCGGCGACGTCGCGGTGGCCGGCGCCTTCCTCCTGCTGCCCGGCGGCGACACGCCAACCATCTGGCTCAAGCGCAGCGCCGCCACGCCGCCGACCGCGCTGCACGACGACGCCCTGAGCGCCGCCGGCTGGCAGCAGGTGGTGACCCACTACGATGCCGGCGTCACCCGCCAGCATCGCCACTGACCCTTTGGAAGACCCGCAGATGACCCTCTCCGCCCCCCTGCGCCGCCTGCTCGGCGGCCTGCTGCTCGGCGCCGCGCTGCTGCCGGGCCTGGCCCAGGCCGCCGACGGCCAGCGCCTGCGCATCGGCATCACCCTGCACCCCTATTACAGCTACGTCAGCAACATAGTCGGCGACCGCGCCGAGGTGGTGCCGCTGATTCCCGCCGGCTTCAACCCGCACGCCTACGAGCCGCGTGCCGAGGACATCAAGCGCATCGGCGGCCTCGACGTGGTGGTGCTCAACGGCGTCGGCCACGACGACTTCGCCGACCGCATGATCGCCGTCAGCGAGAAGCCGCAGGTGCCGGTGATCGAGGCCAACGCCCGCGTGCCGCTGCTGGCCGCCACCGGCCAGGCCGCGCGCGGCGCCGGCAAGGTGGTCAACCCGCACACCTTCCTCTCCATCAGCGCCTCGATCGCGCAGATCAACAACATCGCCCGCGAGCTGGGAAAGCTCGACCCGGACAATGCCAGGTACTACAGCCAGAACGCCCGTGCCTACGGCAAGCGCCTGCGCGGCCTGCGCGCGACGGCGCTGAGCCAGCTCAGCGCCGCCTCGGGCAACGAGCTGCGGGTGGCCACCATCCACGGCGCCTACGACTACCTGCTGCGCGAGTTCGGCCTGGAGGTCACCGCGGTGGTCGAGCCGGCCCACGGCATCGAACCCAGCCCCAGCCAGCTGAAGAAGACCATCGACCAGCTCAAGGACCTCGACGTGCAGGTGATCTTCTCGGAGATGGACTTCCCCTCCAGCTACGTCGACACCATCCAGCGCGAATCCGGGGTCAAGCTCTACGCCCTGACCCATATCTCCTACGGCGACTACAGCCCGCAGAAGTACGAGGAAGAGATGCGCCACAACCTCGACACCGTGGTGCGGGCGATTCGGGACTCCGGCGCATGAGTGCGCTGGAGAACGCGCTGCCGCGCCCGAGCGGCCCGGCCATCGAGTTCGACGCGGTGCAGCTGGCGCTCGGCCGCACGCGCATCCTCGACAACGTCGGCTTCCAGGTGCGCGCCGGCAGCGTGCACGCCCTGGTCGGCCCCAACGGCGGCGGCAAGAGTTCGCTGATCAAGACCCTGCTCGGACAGATGCCGCACCAGGGCGAGCTGCGCCTGCACTGGCCGGCCAGCCCCGGCACCATCGGCTACGTGCCGCAGGCGCTGGAGTTCGACCGCGGCCTGCCGATGACGGTGGACGACTTCATGGCCGCCATGTGCCAGCGCCGCCCGGCCTTCCTCGGCCTGTCGCGGCGTCACGCCCCAGCCATCGAACAGGCGCTGGCGCGGGTCGGCATGCTGGATAAGCGCAAGCGGCGCATGGGCGCATTGTCCGGCGGTGAGCGCCAGCGCGTGCTGCTGGCCCAGGGCCTGGTGCCCGAGGCGCAGCTGCTGGTGCTCGACGAGCCGATGTCGGCGCTGGACGAGCCCGGCGTGCAGGTGTTCGAACAGTTGTTGCGCGACTGGCGCCAGGCCGGCACCACGGTGCTGTGGATCGAGCACGACCTGCAGGCCGTCGGCCGTCTCGCCGACCGCGTCACCGGGCTCAACCGCCGCGTGCTGTTCGACGATGCGCCGCAGCAGGTGCTGAACCCCGAGCGGCTGCTCGAACTGTTCTCCAGCCATCCGCGCCAGCAAGAGGCCTCGTCATGAGTTTCGAAGACATCCGCCTGGCGATCCAGGCCTGGGCCAGCGCCGGCTACCTGCCCGAGGCCCTGGCCTACGGCTTCGTGGTCAACGCCCTGCTCGCCGGCCTGCTGATCGGTCCGGTGCTCGGCGGCCTCGGCACCCTGGTGGTGGTCAAGCGCTTCGCCTTCTTCTCCGAGGCGGTCGGCCACGCCGCGCTGACCGGGGTGGCCATCGGCATCCTGCTCGGCGAACCCTACACCGGTCCCTACGGCAGCCTGTTCGGCTACTGCCTGCTGTTCGGCATCCTGCTCAACTACCTGCGCAACCGCACCGGCCTGGCGCCGGACACCCTGATCGGCGTGTTCCTCTCGGTGTCGCTGGCGGTCGGCGCCAGCCTGCTGCTGGTGCTCGCCGGCAAGATCAACATCCACATCCTGGAGAACGTGCTGTTCGGCTCGGTGCTGACGGTCAACGCCCAGGACCTGGCGGTGCTGGCGCTGGTCTCGCTGCTGGTGCTGGGCCTGGCGCTGCCGCTGTACAACCGCATCATGCTGGCCAGCTTCAACCCGCAGCTGGCCAGCGTGCGCGGCGTCGCGGTGAAGCCGCTGGACTACCTGTTCGTGATGCTGGTGTCGCTGGTCACCGTGGCCGCGGTCAAGGTCATCGGCGCCATCCTGGTCGGCGCCCTGCTGGTGATCCCGGCGGCCGCCGCACGCCTGCTCAGCCAGTCGCTGAAGGGCTTCTTCTGGCTGTCGGTGCTGATCGCCACCTGCAGCACCCTGGCCGGCATCTTCCTGCCGATAGCCCTGGAACTGCCGGTCCCCTCCGGCGCCGCGATCATCATGGTCGCCGGCCTCGCCTTCGCCCTCGCCGCCATCGCCCGCGGCATCCTGCCTAGCCTGAAAGGGAACCTGGGATGAACCTGCAACGCCTGAGCCTCGCCCTCGCCGCCTGCGCCCTGCTCGCCGGCCCGCTGCACGCCGAAACACAGCCCGTGCGCATTCTCGCCAGCCTGCCGATCACCTACGGCCTCGGCGCCAGCCTGCTCGACGGCAGCGCCGTGCAACTGCAACGCGCCGCCCCGGCCAACTTGCCGGCCAGCCGCCAACCCTCGTACTTCGCCGGCCGCGGGGCGGGCGCGCTGGACAAGGCCGCGCGCGACGCCGACGCGGTGATCGCCCTGCGCTCGCTGTGGCCGGACGACCCGCTCTACCCCCTGGCGCGGCGCAGCAATATCCGCATCGTCGAAGTCGACGGCGCGCGCCCGGTGGACGGCGCCCTGCCCGGCGTCGCCCTGCGCAGCGACGGCGGCGACGCCCTGGCCAGCCAGCCCTGGCTCAACATCAACAACCTGGGGCGCATGGCCGATGTGATCGCCGCCGACCTGGGCCGCCTGGCGCCAGAGGCCAAACCGCAGATCGAAGCCAACCTGGCGACGCTCAAGCAGCGCCTGCTCAAGCTCAGCGCCAGCAGCGAAAGCCGCCTGGCCGAACTGGACAACCTCAGCGTGGCCAGCCTGTCGGATCACTTCGATTACCTGATCGGCGGCCTCAACCTCGACCGCATCGAGCTGAACGTGGCGCAAGACGCCGAATGGACGGCCGAAGCCCTGGCGCAACTGAGCGCCGAGCTGCGGGACAACGAGGTCGCCGCCGTGCTTATCCAGCGTCAGCCGACAGCCGATCTGGCCAAGGCGATCAGCGACGGCGGCAGCCGTCTGGTGGTGATCGAAGACAACCAGGACGCGCCCATCACCGGACTGGAAACGGCCATCGGCCAGGTGCTGGACGCTCTTTCACCCTGAGCGCGGGTAGCCCGGATACAAGGCCGGGCTACGAGAGCGAGCGGCAGCCGCCTGACCGGCGCCCCATTGCGGGGCGCCATGGCCCGTTAGAGCTCGGTGGCGTCCTCGACGCCATCCACCGCATCCTGCTCCAGGGCGCTCAGTTCCAGCAGTTCTTCCTGATAATCGTCCATCGCTCGCTCCTCCCGCATGACCCGTTCAACGATAAACAAGAAACATGCCCATCAGGCTAGAACGGCGGGATGAAGACAAGATGACGAAAAGCCGCGGGCAGGAAAAATTGCCGGGCGCCATGGCTGGCGGGAAGAAAGCCTGCCCCCACAGGTAGCGTGGGAGGGGCTTTAGGGAAATTCTGAAAAAGCCACTTATCGTCACTCCCGCGAAGGCGGGAGCCCAGGGACTACGCAGGCTCTGGATTCCCGCCTGCGCGGGAATGACGGCTATTTCAGAGTTTCCTTAGCCGCGACCGACAGCCACGCAAAGCTCGCCGCTTGAGCGCCGCCACAGAGAAGCGGCGCCCAGACGATGGGCAACAAAAAACCCGCTGATCTTGCGATCAGCGGGTTTCCGTATATGGCGCAGCGGACGGGACTCGAACCCGCGACCCCCGGCGTGACAGGCCGGTATTCTAACCGACTGAACTACCGCTGCGTGTCGGCTGGACTTGCGTCCAAGGAACTCTTTTTCAATAAGCAGTGTTGCATCTGATGGCACCTTTTAAGGTTTGCCATCTCGGCCCGAGCATGCTCGAACCGGAGAATATGGCGCAGCGGACGGGACTCGAACCCGCGACCCCCGGCGTGACAGGCCGGTATTCTAACCGACTGAACTACCGCTGCGCGTCGGCCGGACTTGCGTCCGAATTCGCTATGGTGGGTGGTGACGGGATCGAACCGCCGACCCTCTGCTTGTAAGGCAGATGCTCTCCCGGCTGAGCTAACCACCCATGTGCCTTAGCGAGGCGCGCACTTTATGCAGGCGACGACGCTAAGTCAACACCCTGCTTGAATTTTTTCTGGAAAAAGCGGTTTTCCAGCGCCGCCCCGAGGCGGCGCCGCCTCAATCCATTTCCCCGCACAGCTCGGCGGCGCGCAGCAGCGCGGCAGTCAGGCTGTGGCGCTCCCAGTCGGCCAGGGCGGCGAAGCGCCGGTTGAACTCCGGCGGCAGCAGCGACGGCGCCTGCTGGATCAGCTCGCGGCCGGCGTCGCTGATCAGCAGCCACTGGCGGCGGCGATCCTGGTCGTCGCGCTGACGCTGCAGCAGGCCGCGTTCCTCCAGGCGGTCGAGCATGCCGGACAGGGTCGCCGCGGTCAGGCTGACCCGCCCGCTGAGGGCGCTGGCGGTCAGGCGCGTCTCGCTGGCCAGCACCTGCAGGATCAGCAGCTGCATGGGCGTCAGCCCGCCGAAACGGGCCAGGCGCTTGGCGTGCACCTCGCCCGCCTGCTGCAGCCGTCGCAAGGCCTGGAACAGGGGCATTTCGAAGGCCAGCACGGATGACAAATCTATTTCAGTAGGAACTTTTTTATCACTCATACATACCTATATATCGCACCATAAACTTTGACATAAAAGCATTTTTTTGTTTTGGTGTAAAAGGCTCGGCCACCACCGAGCCCCTCCCCAACGGCAATACCGGTAAGGAAAATATGTGCGGAATAGCTGGAGAACTACGTTTTGATCGCCGCCCCGCGGACCTCGCGGCCGTCGAGCGCATCACCCATCACCAGGCCCCTCGCGGCCCCGACGCCCACGGTTTCCACAGCCAGGGCCCCGTCGCCCTCGGCCACCGCCGCCTGAAGATCATGGACCTGGCCGAAGCCTCCGGCCAGCCGATGATCGACAGCGACCTGGGCCTGTCCATGGTGTTCAACGGCGCCATCTACAACTACCCCGAGCTGCGCTCCGAACTGCAAGAGCTGGGCTACCGCTTCTTCTCCGGCGGCGACACCGAGGTGCTGCTCAAGGGCTACCACGCCTGGGGCGAAAAACTGCTGCCCAAGCTCAACGGCATGTTCGCCTTCGCCGTGTGGGAGCGCGACAAGCAGAGTCTGTTCATCGCTCGCGACCGCCTCGGCGTCAAGCCGCTGTACCTGTCGCGCACCGGCGAGCGCCTGCGCTTCGCCTCCTCGCTGCCCGCCCTGCTGCAGGGCGGCGATATCGCCAGGACCCTCGATCCCGTGGCGCTCAACCATTACCTGAACTTCCACGCCGTGGTGCCGGCGCCGCGCACCATCCTCGCCGGCGTGGAGAAGCTGCCGCCGGCCACCTGGCTGCGCATCGACGCCGACGGCAACTGCCAGCAGCAGAGCTGGTGGCAGCTGGAGTTCGGCCCGCAGCGCGAGGAAATCCCCTTCACCCTGGAAGACTGGCGCGAGCGCGTGCTCGACGGCATGCGCGAGGCGGTGTCGATCCGCCAGCGCGCCGCGGTGGATGTCGGCGTGCTGCTGTCCGGCGGCGTCGACTCCAGCCTGCTGGTCGGCCTGCTGCGCGAGGCCGGGGTAGAGAATCTGCTGACCTTCTCCATCGGCTTCCAGGATGCCGGCGGCGAGCGTGGCGACGAGTTCCAGTACTCGGACCTGATCGCCGAACGCTTCGCAACCCGCCACCACCAGCTGCGCATCGACGAGCACGAGATCATCGAGCAGTTGCCGGCGGCCTTCCGCGCCATGAGCGAGCCGATGGTCAGCCACGACTGCATCGCCTTCTACCTGCTGTCGCGCGAGGTGGCCAAGCACTGCAAGGTGGTGCAGAGCGGCCAGGGCGCCGACGAGCTGTTCGCCGGCTACCACTGGTACCCGCAGGTGGACGGCGCCGACGACGCCTTCGCCGCCTACCGCGCGGCCTTCTTCGACCGCGACTACGACGAGTACGCCGCCTGCGTGCAGCCGCAGTGGCTGACCGGCGACATGGCCGGCGAATTCGTCCGCCAGCACTTCGCCGCCCCCGGCGCCGTCGCGCCGGTGGACAAGGCGCTGCGCCTGGACAGCACGGTGATGCTGGTCGACGACCCGGTCAAGCGGGTGGACAACATGACCATGGCCTGGGGCCTGGAGGCGCGCACTCCGTTCCTCGACTACCGCCTGGTGGAACTGTCGGCGCATATTCCGGCGCGCTTCAAGCTACCGGACGGCGGCAAGCACGTGCTCAAGGAAGCGGCACGCCAGGTGATCCCCGGCGAGGTGATCGACCGACCCAAGGGCTACTTCCCGGTGCCCGGACTCAAGCACCTGGAAGGCGCCACCCTGGGCTGGGTGCGCGACCTGCTGCTCGACCCCAGCCAGGATCGCGGCCTGTTCAACCCGGCCATGCTCGACCAGCTGCTGACCGATCCGCAGGGCCAGCTGACGCCGCTGCGCGGCTCCAAGCTGTGGCAGCTGGCGGCGCTCAACCTGTGGTTGAGCGAGCAAGGCCTGTAAACGCCTAGGGTGGATGTGAAAAGCGACATCCACCCTACGCTCCGGCACAGCCGTAGCCCGGATGCAATCCGGGGTTGTCGCGACTCCATTCACGCCCGGATCCGATCCGGGCGTTGCAGACAGCAAAGGACCATTCCAATGCGCACCACTGCCTACAACCAACGTCTGCTGCGCGGTCAGACGCCCTCCTACGAACGCCTGCAGGCGCGTCTGGCCGAGGATCACAACGCCCCGCCCAGCCAGCCGCTGGCCGTGCACTGCGGCTGGGGCCGCCTGCTGATCGGCCACACCTACCCGGATGCCGGCGAACTGGCCGCCGCCCTGCTCGACGAGCAGCCCGGCGAGCGCGATATCGCCCTGTACGTCGCCGCCCCGCACCAGGTGCTGGCGCAGGCGCCGCAGCAGCTGTTCCTCGACCCATCCGACACCCTGCGCCTGTGGTTCACCGACTACCGGCCGGCGCGCCGCGGCTTTCGCGGTTACCGCATCCGCCGCGCGCAGAACGAGGCGGACTGGCAGGCGATCAACTGCCTGTACCAGATGCGCGGCATGCTGCCGATCGAGCCGGGGAAACTCACCCCCTACAACGAAGGCGGACCCACCTACTGGCTGGCCGAGGACGAGGACAGCGGCGCGGTGATCGGCAGCGTCATGGGCCTCAACCACCAGCGCGCCTTCCACGACCCGGAAAACGGCAGCAGCCTCTGGTGCCTGGCGGTGGGTCCGCAATGCAGCCGCCCCGGCGTCGGCGAGGTGCTGGTGCGCCACCTGATCGAGCACGGCATGAGCCGTGGCCTGAGCTACCTCGACCTGTCGGTGCTGCACGACAACAAGCAGGCCAAGCAGCTCTACGCCAAGCTGGGTTTCCGCGAGCTGCAGACCTTCAGCCTCAAGCGCAAGAACGGCATCAACCAGCCGCTGTTCCTCGGCCCCGGCCCGCAGGCCGAGCTCAACCCCTATGCGCGCATCATCGTCGACGAGGCACTGCGCCGCGGCATCGAGGTGCAGGTGGACGACGCCGAGGCCGGGCTGTTCACCTTGAGCCAGGGCGGCCGGCGCATCCGCTGCCGCGAATCGCTGACCGACCTGACCAGCGCGGTGAGCATGACCCTGTGCCAGGACAAGCGCCTGACCCACCGCGCCCTGTCGCGCGCCGGCCTCGCCGTACCGGCGCAGCGCCTGGCCGGCAGCGCCGAGGACAACGCCGCCTTTCTCGCCGAACACGGCGCCCTGGTGGTCAAGCCGGTGGACGGCGAACAGGGCCAAGGCGTGGCGGTCGACCTGCGCACGCCGGGCGAGGTGCAGGACGCCATCGAGCGCGCCCGCGTGTTCGACCAGCGCGTGCTGCTGGAAAGCTTCCACCAAGGCCACGACCTGCGCGTGCTGGTGATCGGCTACGAGGTGGTCGCCGCGGCAATCCGCCGCCCGGCCGAGATCATCGGCGACGGCCGCCACAGCGTCGGCGCGCTGATCGACGCGCAGAGCCGCCGGCGCCAGGCCGCCACCGGCGGCGAAAGCCGCATTCCCAAGGACGCCGAAACCCTGCGCACCCTGCACGGCGCCGGCCTCGACTACGACAGCGTGCTGCCGGCCGGTCAGCGCCTGGCCGTGCGCAAGACCGCCAACCTGCACACCGGCGGCACCCTGGAGGACGTCACCGCGATCCTCCACCCGAGCCTGCGCGAGGCGGCGATCAAGGCCGCGCGAGCCCTGGAGATCCCGGTGGTCGGCCTCGACCTGCTGGTGCCGGCCGCCGACCAGCCGCAGCATGTGTTCATCGAGGCCAACGAACGCGCCGGCCTGGCCAACCACGAACCGCAGCCGACCGCCGAACGCTTCGTCGACCTGCTGTTCCCGCTGAGCCAGGTGATCAGCTGAGCGCTGATCGGTAGCCCTCTCCCCCGCCCCTCTCCCGTAAACGGGCGAGGGGCAATGGCAACGCCGAGGAGTCCATATGCCGCAACTACCCGAACCCGACCTCGACTACCTGCAGAAGGTGCTGCTGGAGATGCTCGCCATCCCCAGCCCCACCGGCTTCACCGACACCATAGTGCGCTACGTCGCCGAGCGCCTGAACGACCTCGACATCCCCTTCGAGCTGACCCGCCGCGGCACCATCCGCGCCACCCTGAAGGGCCGCCAGAGCGATTGCGAGCGCTGCGACCGCGCGGTGTCGGCGCACCTCGACACCATCGGCGCCATCGTCCGCGAGGTGCAGGACAACGGCCGCCTCGGCCTGGCCCCGGTGGGCTGCTGGTCGAGCCGCTTCGCCGAGGGCAGCCGGGTCAGCGTGTTCACCGACCAGGGCGTGCTGCGCGGCAGCGTGCTGCCGCTGATGGCCTCCGGGCACGCCTTCAACACCGCGGTGGACAACCTGCCGATCAGCTGGGACCACATCGAGCTGCGCCTCGACGCCTACACCACCACCCGCGCCGACTGCGAGTCGCTGGGCATCTCGGTGGGCGATTTCGTCGCCTTCGACCCGCTGCCGGAATTCACCGAGAGCGGCCATATCAGCGCCCGCCACCTCGACGACAAGGCCGGCGTCGCCGCCCTGCTGGCCTCGCTGAAGACCATCAAGGAGCACGGCCTGCAGCCGGAGATCGACTGCCACCCACTGTTCACCATCACCGAGGAGGTCGGCTCCGGCGCCGCCGCCGCGCTGCCCTGGGACGTCAGCGAGTTCGTCGGCATCGACATCGCCCCGGTGGCGCCCGGCCAGCAGTCCAGCGAACACGCGGTCAGCGTGGCCATGCAGGACTCCGGCGGCCCCTACGACTATCACCTGTCGCGCCAGCTGCTGCGCCTGGGCGCCGAGCAGGAAATCCCGGTGCGCCGCGACCTGTTCCGCTACTACCACAGCGACGCGCAGTCGGCAGTCACCGCCGGCCACGACATCCGCACCGCGCTGCTGGCCTTCGGCTGCGACGCCACCCACGGCTACGAGCGCACCCATATCGACAGCCTCAAGGCGCTCAGCCGCCTGCTCACCGCCTACCTGCTCAGCCCGCCGGTGTTCGCCAGCGACGCGCAGCCGGCGCAGGGCTCGCTGGAGCGTTTCAGCCACCAACTCGAACACGACGCGCAGATGGAAAGCGAGACGCGCGTCCCGCCGGTGGACAGCCTGCTCGGCCAGCACGACAAGGACGCTTGAAGGGGCCCGCGCATCCGGGCAAAGTGGCGCGAAAGAACCAGGGGGGCCGCGAGCGCCCCCGCTGCAACCGCCAGCCATCCCTGGCGGTCACCCTTCGGGCCGTCGCGACGCGACGTTGGACATGATTCCCGGCCATTGTTGGTGGCCTACTGAGGTTTCCGGATGCCTCGTCTGTGCCTGGCTTTGCTGCTGTTCTGGCTGACGTCCCCGAGCTGGGCCCTGCCACCCGCGCCGCTGGATAGCGACGACCTGCGCCTTTCCCTCGGCCCCTACACCGGCTACTACGAGGACGTCGGCGGCCAGCTGAGCGTCGACCAGGCGCTGGCACTGGACGACGACGCCTTCCGCCGCATCGAGGGCGAGCACGCCAACCAGGGCAAGAACGCCTCGGTGTGGTGGTTCAAGGTGCGCCTGGTCAACGGCCTGACGCAGGCGCTGGGCGGCTACCTGGAGGTCAACTACCCGCTGCTCGACCACCTGCAGGTGTTCCTCGTCGGCCCCGACGGCCGCCGCCTGGAACAGGAAAGCGGCGACCGCTACGCCTTCTCCCAGCGCCCGGTGCAGGTGCGCAACTTCTGGTTCCCGCTGCAGCTGGAGCCCGGCGTCAGCACCCTGCTGGTGCGCGTCGAGACCACCAGCACGGTGTTCGTGCCGCTGTTCTTCAGCACCTACGGCGCCAGCGCGGTGGCCCAGGAAAACCTCATGGGCTTCAACGGCGCGTTCTACGGCGTGCTGTTCGCCATGTTCTGCTACAACCTGTTCCTTTACCTGTCGCTGCGCGAAGCCGCCTACCTCTGGTACCTGGCCTACAACCTCAACGTCGGCCTGCTCGCCGCCTGCTTCGACGGCATGCTGTTCAAGCTGCTGCCCGAGCACGTGGCCTTCCAGTCGGTGAGCATCTACATCCTGATGTACCTGCACTGCCTGACCGCCATCCAGTTCAGCCGCCACTTCCTCCACGCGCGCCAGTACTTCCCGCGCCTGGACACCGGCCTGCGCCTGCTGATGCTGGCCTGCGCCGGCATCCTGCTGTCGGCGCCGCTGATCGGCCTTTCCGCCTGGAACATCCTGGCCAGCGTCACCGTCTCGCTGGTGTCGCTGATCCTGTTGCTCACCGGCGTCTACGTCTGGCGCCGCGGCGTGCGCTACGGCTCCTACTACACCCTAGCCTGGGCCATCCTGCTGTTCGCCTTCATCCAGGCCACCACCGGCTCGCTGGGCCTGGAAGTGTTCGGCGTGTTCGGCGCCACGGTGGTGAAGATCGGCGTGACCATCGAGCTGATCACCCTGTCCATCGGCCTGGCCGACCGCATCAACCTGCTCAAGGAGGAAGGCTTCCGCTCACGCCGCGCCGCCGAGCAGGCCGAGTTCGAGAGCCAGGCCAAGAGCCGCTTCCTGGCCAAGATGAGCCACGAGATCCGCACCCCGCTCAACGGCGTGCTGGGCATGCTGCAGCTGCTGCGCGAGACGCCACTGGATCGCAGCCAGCGCTTCTACGTCGACACCATCTCCAGCTCCGGCAGCTCGCTGATGGCGGTGATCAACGACATCCTCGACTACGCCCGCATCGAGTCCGGCAAGCTCAGCCTGGAGCAGATCGAGTTCGACCTGGAAGACCTGATCTCCGAGACCCTCAGCCTGTTCACCGGCCAGGCTCTGGACAAGCGCCTGCGCCTCTACGTCAGCCTCGAAGGCGGCGTGCCGCGGCGCATCCAGGGCGACCCGACGCGGCTCAAGCAGGTGCTGATGAACCTGCTCAGCAACGCCCTGAAATTCACCCCCGAGGGCCACGTGGCGATCAGCGTCAGCCGCCGCAGCGACAGCCACGGCCAGCCGCACCTGGTGTTCGCCGTCAGCGACAGCGGTATCGGCATCAGCGAGCAGGCCCTGGCCCAGCTGTTCGAATCCTTCGCCCAGGGCGACTCCAGCACCACCCGCCGCTACGGCGGCAGCGGCCTGGGCCTGGCCATCAGCAAGGAGCTGGTGGAGATGATGGACGGCCGCATCGAGGTGCAGAGCACCCCCGGCCAGGGCACCCGTTTCGCCTTCGACATTCCGCTGCTGAGCGCGGCCGAGGCGCCCGACGAACTCGGCCGCCTGCTGGCCGGGCGCACCGCCCTGCTCGCCTCGCTCGACGGCCTTGGCCTGGACGCCGCCAGCCGCCTGCTCGGGCGCTGGGGCATGCGCACCGAACGCTGCCAGACCCCGGAACGCCTGCTGGATTACCTGGAGGATTTCGCCGCGCCGCCGCTGCTGGTGCTGATGGCGCCCTGGCCGGGCAGCGTCAACCACTGGCTCGACTCGCTGCGGCCCAAGCTGCAGCCACAGCAGCGCGTGCTGCTGGTCTGCCCGCCCGAAGCCTGCCAGCAGCTGCCGGCCAGCCAGGGCCTGCGCCTGCAGCACCTGGCCCAGCCGATGGCGGTCAACGCCCTGCGCAACGCGCTGGGCGAACTCTACGAAGAACCCCGCGCACAGGTACATCAGTTGCTCAGAGAGATACGCAGCGACAACCACGACGCCCCCTGCATCCTGGTGGCCGAGGACAACCCGGTGAACCAGCTGGTGGTCCAGGGTTTCCTGAAGAAGCGCGGCTACAGCGTGCGCCTGGTCACCGACGGCCAGGCCGCGGTCGCCGAATACGGCCGCGACCCCGGCGCCATCCAGCTGATCCTGATGGACTGCGAGATGCCGCTGATGGACGGCTTCGAGGCCACCCGGCAAATCCGCCGCCTGGAGCGCAGCCAGCAGCTGGCGGCGGTGCCGATCGTCGCGCTGACCGCGCATATCCTCGACGAACACCGCCAGCACGGCCTGGACGCCGGGATGGACGACTTTCTCGGCAAACCGCTGGACAGCGGCCTGCTCTACAGCACCCTGGAGCGCTTTCTCCGGGTGCACAGTACCTGACGCGCGCGCTAGCATGGGCGCCGTTTGACTGGAGCCTTCCTGCCGTGCTGATTCCCGCTCACCTGCTGCAAGCCGCTACCCTCACCGCGCTGATCGAGGACTTCGTCACCCGCGAGGGCACCGACAACGGCGACGAAACCCCGCTGGAAACCCGCGTGCAACGGGTGCGCCGCGCCCTCGACAAGGGCGAGGCGGTGATCGTCTTCGACCCCGACAGCCAGCAGTGCCAGCTGGCGCTCAAGCGCGACGCGCCCAAGGAATGGCTGGTCGAACTACGCCAGGAGTAGGTTGGCGCCGAGCGCAGCGAAGCCCACCCATCGCCGCCCCGGATTGCATCCGGGCTAGGCCCCGCCGTCGATCCGCGTGCGCTGCTGCCGCCAGCGCCGCGCCAGCCAGTAATCCAGGCTCAGCCAGCGCCCCGCCCCGCCGAAGAACAGCGCCAGCAGCATCGCCAGGTAGGTGGCGGCGAACTCGATGCCGTTGTTCAGCACCACGAACTGGCCGCTGCCGGTCAACCACTGGTAGTTGCCGTGCTCGCGCAGCAGCGCCCGTGCCCGCTGCAGTTTCTCCGCCGCCGCCAGCACCCGCTCGTTGGCGAAGGGCGCGGACGGGTCGGCGATGGCCTGCCAGCCATAGGGCCAGTGCACGGCGAAGATTGCCACCAGCATGGTCACCATCAGCGGAATGCTCACCCAGCGCACCGCCAGGCCGAACAGCAGCAGAATCGCCCCGCCGGCCTCGGTCAGCGCCGCGGCCCAGGCCAGCAGCTCGGGAAACGGCAGGCCCAGGCCCCAGTCCGGGTTGCCGAACCAGGCGGCGGTGGCGTCGATATCCTTGAGCTTCCGCGTACCGGCCATCCAGAACACCGGCACCAGGTACAGGCGCAGCAGCAGCGGGCCGAGAAAATCCAGGCGGCGGGTGGCGTCCAGGGCATCCTGGCATCGATTGAGCACGGCGAGCATGAGGGTCAGTCCTCGGTGGAAGGAAACCAGATGGCGCGCCGCTGCCAGTCGTCCAGCAGCGCGCGGGCGTTATCGAGGTAGTCGCCGTCGGCGACCAGGCCATGCTCGGCGGCCAAGGCCGCGAGCGCGGCAGCGGGCGCCTCGCCGGCCTGCAGGCGCAGCGCCAGGCGGTAGGCGAACGGCGCCAGCTGCATGAAGCGCACCCTGTCCTGGCCGTCGCGCCAGGCCAGCAGGCAGCTGGGTTCGGCCGGGAGCGTCTCGGGGCGGTAGTCGCGGCCGATGCGCTGCACCGGCCAGGCATAGGCCAGCGGCCAGGCCAGGGGCGACCAGCCGCGGGCCGGCAGCTCGGCCTCGCTGACGTCCAGCGCCAACTCCACCCATTCGTAGTGCGCCAGCTCGAGGATGAACGGCGGATCGCCCGCCTGCGCCCGGTAGCCCTGCTGCAGCCAGGCGAGAAATTCCTGGCTGATCGCAAGAAAGTAAGGCGTCGTCGCCTGATGAGCGGCGATAAAGGCGCGCAGCAGCGAGCGCCAGCGCGCCTCGTCAAACAGCGAACGCAGCACAGGGAAGGCGCCGCTGACGAAACCCTCGATATTGTTGAAGAACAGCTCTTCATAGACCGCCATGCGCTCGGCCGCGATGCCGGGCAGCAGGGGCTCGGCCTCGGGCTGACGGATGCGCGCGGCGAAGGCGCGCTGATGGTCGACGCCGTTCATGTGCCGTACCTGCGCGCGCCCGCGGCCGCGTCCTGCAGGCGGCGGATCTGCGCCAGCTCGGCGTACAGCTCGGCCAGCGGCGGGAAGTTGAAGTCGCGCTCCAACAGCGTCGGGCGCACGCCGTGACGCGCGTAGGCATGTGCCAGCAAGGCCCACACCGGGTCGATCACCGGCGCGCCGTGGGTGTCGATCTTGAGATCGGCGGCCTGGTCGTAATGCCCGGCCACATGCAGGTAGGCGATACGCTCGCTCGGCAGCGCGGCGATATAAGCCTGGGCATCGAAGTTGAAATTGATGCTGTTGACGTAGAGGTTGTTGACGTCCAGCAGCAACTGGCAATCGGCGCGCTGCAGCACCGCACGGACGAAGCTCGCCTCGTCCAGCTCGCCCGGCAGCTGCGCGTAAGCCGAGACGTTCTCGATGATCAGCGGCCGCTCCAGCAGGTCCTGGACGATGCGCACGCGCTCGGCGATGCGCACCACCGACTCCTCGGAGAACGGCAGCGGCATCAGGTCGTAGAGCTGGCCGTGGTCGGCGCAGGCCGACAGGTGCTCGCTGTAGCCGAGCACGCCATGGGCATCGAGAAATGCCTTGATGGCCCGCAACAGCTCCAGGTCCAGCGGCGCGAAGCCGCCGAGATTGAGGGACAGGCCATGGCAGAGCAGTGGCCGGCGTTCGCTGAGCGCGCGCAGTTGCCTGCCCAGGCGCCCACCGACGCCGATCCAGTTCTCCGGCGCCACTTCGAGAAAGTCCGCACCGCTCGCCCCGTCCTCCTGCAAGGCGGCGAGCAGGCCGCGACGCAAGCCGAGGCCGGCGCCGCTGACGAAACGAGCCTGCATGATCCGTCCCCCGTTCCCTGCCTTATTCGCTCTTCTCGGCGCCGCACTTGCCCTCGCCGCATTTGCCTTCGCCGTCGGCCTTCATCTCGCCGCCGCATTTGCCCTCGCCACACTTGCCCTCGCCTTCGGCCTTCATCTCGCCGCCGCACTTGCCTTCGCCGCAGCTGCCCTCATGGCCCTTCTCGTGCGCGGCCAGACTGTAGCCGCTGGCGAGTTCCTCGGCGGCGAAGGGATTGCCCGCCGCCTGGGCGGTGAAGGCGACGGACGTGAGCAGCGCGGCGCCCAAGGTGGCGGTCAGGGTATTGAGCTGTTTCATGGCAATTCTCCGGAAGTTTTCCTGCGTGGGGCCGGACTGGCACCCTCGCTGAAATGGACGGGGCGGCCTGCCTGGCGTTACAGCGCCGCCGGCTCTTTTTTCCGGGCCCATGCAGGAAACGCCGCTCGCGGCACGCCGGGACTATCGGCCGAGCCCTGCACCGCCAGGGTGCGCCGCCGCGTGCAGAAAAAATCCATGGACCTTTTGTCGATAAATTTACTTCCTATATTTCAACAACTTAATTAATTACCCAGCTATTCATTGGCGTACTTCCTGCTTGCCATCACCGGCACAGTCCCCTAGGGTAGTTCGCCATGTGGTCCCTGATTGCCCCCATCGGCTCGTTGCTGAGCGGGGTCGCGTTACTCCTGCTCGGCAATGGCCTGCTCAACACCCTACTGACCCTGCGTGGCGTCGCCGAAGGCTACTCCACCACGATGCTCGGCCTGATCATGTCCGGGTACTTCGTCGGGTTCCTCCTCGGCACCTGGCTGGCGACGCCGCTGGTCAGACGCATCGGGCATATCCGCGCGTTCGCCTGTTGCGCCGCCCTGGCCGCCATCGCCGCCCTGCTCCACCTGCTGCTGATCGATCCCTGGGTCTGGCTGGGCCTGCGGGTGCTCTACGGCCTGGCCCTGGTGACGCTGTACATGGTCATCGAGAGCTGGCTCAACGCCCAGGCGCCCAGCGAGCAGCGCGGCCAGGTGTTCGCTGTGTACATGGCGGTCAACCTCGGCGCCCTGGCCCTGGCCCAGCAACTGCTGCACCTGGCCGACCCGGTGCAGTTCACCCTGTTCGCCCTCGCCGCCATCCTGATCAGCGCGGCGCTGATGCCCATCACCCTGACCCGCCAGGCCCAGCCGAGCCTGCCGGAAGCGCCGCCGAGCAACCTGCGCCAGCTGTGGGCCATCGCGCCACTGGCCATAGTCGCGGCGGGCCTGTCCGGCCTGGCGCTCGGCGCCTTCTGGGGCATGGCGCCGGTGTACGCCAGCCTGGCCGGCTTCGATACGCCCGGCGTCGGCCTGCTGATGACCGCGACCATCCTCGGCGGCGCCCTGCTGCAATGGCCCATCGGCCTCTACTCGGATCGCCACGACCGCCGTCGGGTGCTGCTCTGGGTTGTGCTGCTGGCCGTGGCCCTGGCGCTGGTCATGAGCCTGCTGCCGGCCGGCCCGTTGCTGCTCGGCGCGATCTTCGTCTGGGGCGGCCTGGCCTTCGCCATCTACCCCATCGCCGTAGCGCAGCTGATCGACCAGTTGCACAGCGACGAAATCCTCTCCGGCTCCGCCAGCCTGCTGATGGTCAACGGCATCGGCTCGGTATGCGGGCCGCTGCTGGCCGGAGTACTGATGGAGCAACTCGGCGCTGGTGCGCTGCCGCTGTACTTCGCCTGCACCCTGGGCCTGCTGGCCGCCTACGCCTTCTACCGGCTGCGCCATGTCAGCGACCTGGTCAGCGGCGACGCCGCCCACTTCGTGCCCATGCTGCGCACCAGCCCCACGGTGCTGGAGCTGATGCCCGATGCGCCGCCCCATGATTCGACGGAGGAGACGACCACGTCCTGAAGTCATGCCACCGGCTGTTTCGGCAAGGCCCCGAGCCTATCCCAAGCAGCCAGAAACCCGGCCCGTCGGCCGCGCGCATTCGCGCCGAGCCGTACCGGCCACTTCTGGAGAAACCACGATGCTACTTGCTACCGACCTGGATGGAACCTTTCTCGCTGGCGACCCCGAAGATCGCCTGAGCCTTTATCAGACCATCGCCGCTCACCCCGAGATCAAGCTCGCCTACGTCACCGGGCGCAGCCTGGAGGCGGTGCTGCCGCTGCTGGCCGACCCGACGCTGCCGCAGCCGGACTACATCATCGCCGACGTCGGCGCGACCCTGGTGCACGGCGACAGCCTGCAACCTATCCAGCCACTGCAGAGTCTGGTCGATGCCCGCTGGCCCGGCGAAAGCCAGGTGGCCAGCGCCATCGAGCCGTTCGCCCTGGAACGTCAGGACGTGCCGCAGGCGCGCCGCTGTTCCTACTTCTGCACGCCCGAGCAGGCGGCCAACCCGGCGCTGCGCGAGATCGCCGACGCGCTGGGCTGCGACCTGCTCTACTCCGCCGAGCTGTACCTGGACTTCCTGCCCAAGGGCGTGAACAAGGGCAGCAGCCTCAAGGCCCTGGCCGACTGGCTGGAGCTGGACCACGACCAGGTGCTGGCTGCTGGCGACACCCTCAACGACCTGTCCATGCTCAGCGCCAGCTTCCACGGCGTCTGCGTCGGCCAGTCGGAAACCGCACTGCTGGAAGCCACCGCCAACCACTCGCGCACCCTGCACGCCAGCCGACCGGGCTGCGGCGGCATCCTCGAAGCCTTCGCCCACTTCGGCTTTCTCGGCGAGCACGGCATCGCCGCCGAACGCCGCCAGGCCGCGCAACCGGGCAAGGCCGAGCTGGTGATGGTCTACCACCGCCTGCCCTACGAGGAATACCGCAACGCCGCCGGCAAGCTGCAACGCCGCCGCCCGACCTCGCCCAACGGCATCATCCCCACCCTGCTGAGCTTCTTCGGCGACGGCCGCCCCGGCTCCTGGGTGGCCTGGGCCGTGCACGAGGACGACGCCGAGCCCTTCGACAGCCACACCACGGTGGATGCCGAGCGCTATCCCAAGCTCACCGCCGCGCGGGTCAAACTGAGCAAGGAAGAAGTCGACATCTTCTACAAGCGCTTCTCCAAGGAAGCCTTCTGGCCGACCCTGCACACCTTCTGGGAGCGCGCCACCTTCAACGAGGACGACTGGCAGGTGTTCTGCAAGGTCAACCGCGCCTTCGCCGCGCGCACCGCGCTGGAGGCCGCCGAGGGCGCCATCGTCTGGCTGCACGACTACAACCTGTGGATGGTGCCGGCCTACCTGCGCGAGCTGCGCCCGGATCTGCGCATCGCCTTCTTCCACCACACCTACTTCCCCTCGGCGGACGTGTTCAACGTGCTGCCCTGGCGCCGGCAGATCGTCGGCAGCCTGCTGCAGTGCGACTACATCGGTTTTCACATCCCGCGCCAGGTGGAGAACTTCGTCGACGTCGCCCGCGGCGTGTTCCCGCTCAAAACCCTGGAGCGGCAGAGCTGCGCGCCGCGCTTTATCACCTACGGCTGCGCCGTGGGCCTGGAGCGCATGACCACCGCGCTGGACACCGGCACCCGCCAGGTCAGGCTCGGCGCCCACCCGGTCGGGCTGGATATCGACCGCGTGCGCAGCGCCCTGGCAGCGCCGAAGATCAAGGAGCTGATGGCGCATCTGCGCGAGGAGATGCAGGGCGTGAAGCTGATCCTCTCGGTGGAGCGCCTCGACTACACCAAGGGCATCCTGGAAAAGCTCAACGCCTACGAGCGCCTGCTGGCCGACAACCCGGAGCTGCTGGGCAAGGTCACCCTGGTCAGCGTGTGCGTGCCGGCGGCCAAGGAAATGACCATCTACGACGAGCTGCAGACGCAGATCGAACAGGCGGTGGGCCGGATCAACGGCCGTTTCGCCCGCATCGGCTGGACACCGCTGCAGTTCTTCTTCCGCAGCCTGCCGTTCGAGGAAGTCAGCGCCTGGTACGCTATGGCCGACGTGATGTGGATCACCCCGCTGCGCGACGGCCTCAATCTGGTGGCCAAGGAGTTCGTCGCCGCCCAGGGCCTGCTCGGTGGGCGCGGCGTGCTGGTGCTGTCGGAATTCGCCGGCGCCGCGGCCGAACTCAAGGGCGCGCTGCTGACCAACCCGCACGATCCGGCCGACCTGGCGCAGACCTGCTACCTGGCGCTGAACCTGCCCGCAAGCGAGGCCCAGGCCCGCCTGCGCGAGCTGTTCGATATCGTCTGCTACAACGACATCCGCCGCTGGGGCGAGGAGTTTCTCGCCGGGGTACAAGTGCAGGAAGAGCCAGAGCCGTTGACGCTGGCGAGCTAGAAAGCTCCTCGCGGCTGAAACGGAATGCTGCCCAGCCGCTCCTACACCGCTCATTGCCGCGGTAGGAGCGGCTTCAGCCGCGACGGCGTAGCCCGGAACGATCCACTTCCCCCCGGATTTCGGGCTACGTTTGCCGAGAAGCTCGCCGTCAACCCTGCTGGCTATCCACCGCGCAGTTGATCATCCAGGACACACCGAAACGGTCGGTGAGCATGGCGAAACGCGTGGCCCAGAAGGTGGCCTGCAACTCCATCTGCACCGAACCGCCAGCCGACAGCGCGGCATACAGGCGCTCGGCCTCGGGCACGTTGTCCACCTGCAGGGAAACGGAACAGCCCTTGATGCCCTCATAGGGGTACTGCGGCAGATTGTCGGAGGCCATCAGCAGCTGGTCGCCGACCGTCAGGCACACGTGCATGATGCGTTGCTGGTACTCGGCCGGGACCTCCATCTCCTCCGGGCTGTCGGCGTAGCGCATCATTTCCAGCTGGCCGCCGAAAACTTCCGCGTAGCGGTTGAAGGCGGCCTCGCACTGGCCGTCGAACATCAGATAGGCATGAATCTTCATCACAGCACTCTCCTTAGTTTTCAATGCCGATGCGCGCGCGAATGCGGTCTTCCTGCTCGCGCAATTCGGGGGTGAACTCTTCGCCGAAATCCTCGGCCTCGAAGATCTGGCGGATCTCGATCTCGGAATCGCCGGGCATCGGGTTGGGGCAGCGCTTGACCCACTCGATGCATTCAGCGAGCGAGGCCACCCGGAAGATCCAGAAGCCGGCGATCAGCTCCTTGGTTTCCGCGAAGGGGCCGTCGATCACCGTGCGTTGACTGCCGGCAAAGCGCACCCGCGCGCCCTTGCTGCTGGGCTGCAGACCTTCGCCGGCGAGCATCACGCCGGCCTCCACCAGTTCCTCGTTGTAGCGCCCCATCGCCGCCAGCAGCTCCTCGCTGGGCATCACACCGGCTTCGGAATCCGCGGTGGCCTTGACTATCACCATGAAACGCATCGCCTGTCTCCTTGTTCGAGTCGAAGTAGCGCAGGGGTCTCCCTACGGCTGACACTGAACCCATGGCTGGGGTTCTGAAGACTAGTCGAGCGGGCGACGGACGATTCGACAGCGATCAGAAAAAAATTTCAGGCCGCGGATAAAGACGACGGAGGCGTGCATGGCGAAATCCTTTCCGAACCATCAACGAAGCGCCGAGCACAATCCCGTAACGAGCGCCGTGCGTAGCGGTGCAGGCAACCAGGGCATGCGGACGCTGGCCATCCGATCTGGCGGGCGCAAGGAGCCATCATCAAGGGCCGGAAGCGCCCGATATCCTTTGGCCGCGACAGGCGCGACCATTATCGGACTCTCCGGCTGGACGGTACGACCAGTGCCGATTGGCACTGGTCGCCATCTTCGCTGGATCAACCGGCCGTAACGGTCATGCCGCCATCTGCCATGACCACCGATCCGACGATGAAGCTGGCCCGATCCGAGGCGAGGAATGCCACCACCTCGGCGATCTCCTCCGGTTGAGCCGCACGGCCGATGGGGGCGGCCTCGCCATGCTGCGCCAGGAACCCCGGGCCATCCTCGACCACGTCGTTGAGGATGTTGGTGATGACGTCGCCGACGCCGATGGCATTGACCCGGATGCCGTGCTCGATGGCTTCGAGTGCCAGGGTGCGGGTCAGCTGAGCCAGCGCGCCCTTGGAGGCGGTGTAAGCAGCAATGGTCGGGAAGGCGAAGTAGGAGGCGTAGGAGGCGATGTTGATGATGGCGCCCGACTTGTTCGGCATCATTGCCTTGACCGCCTCGCGGGAATGCAGGAAGGCCGCGGTGGCGTTCACCGCCTGGATACGCTCCCAATCTTCGCGCGTCATATCGATCACCAGCTTGTTGATGATGATGCCGGCGTTGTTGACCAGGATGTCCAGCCGGCCGAACTTCTCCACAGCCAGCCCGACGGCGCGCTCGGCGGCTCCGTCCTCGGTGATGTCAGCCACCAGCGGCACCAGCCCTGGGCGAGCGAGCTCCTCGACGGCAGGGTTAAGGTCCTCGGCGATGACCTTGGCTCCCCTCGCGTGCAGCATCAGTGCGATGGCCTTGCCGATACCGCTGGCTGCACCGGTAACCAGTGCAACTTTGCCGGCGACCTCTTGGATAACGGTGTTGTTGATAACAGTCATGGTGATCTCCTTCGTCACGAGCCAGCGAGAAATTCGCGGCCCAGCACCCTGAGGCGCTGTCGTTTTCGACGGGCTCACTGTCTCGCAATGCCATGAGTCGGGCTTTGGGATAATTGCCGGCGATGTCGGAGTTTTGCGCTGAACTGGTCCTGTCGGAGAAGGGCTGCTACGCCTGTATGTCCCTGTGGGCAAGCGAGTGTTCACGGCCTGTCGTTGAGCCCGGGATAAGATGGGATCAACGTTCGAGGGAAGAGAAATGATTCAGGGCCGGCCCCCTGCGCTGGCGGGCGCTGAGATCAAGGCTGAAGGGCTCTGCAAGCCGACGGACGAATCTATCAACAGGCTTATGTTCTGTTCGTGCGCGTCGAAAACGGCAAGCCGGCTTCCAGCCGCGCATGCCTCGATCCGGCCAGGGCTGCGATCGTCCTGGACGCACCAGAGTCGGGCTGGTGGACCGAGCGCTGCAACCTGCTCGAAAACGGCGCGCTGCGTTACCCTAACGGTGCCGCCCCCTGCGCGGGGCATCGCCGATGGAGAACCTGTGGGCCCTCTCGAATCTGACGAGCGCGCTGCCAGCGGTCAGCAACGCATCGCCGCCGAATCGATGCCGCAGCACCTACCGGGCATGCCTCGCCTATTGCCGGCACGCCCGCAGCTGCAGGACACCGTGATGCAGCTGTACAGCCATCACACCGTTACCGACCCGGTTCTGGTTCCTGCGGTTGTGGAGCCGTTGCTGGTGCTGGTTCTGGCCGGATCGGCCAGGGTCGAGGAGCGTTCACTCGGCGGGCAATGGCAAGCGGCAGAGGTGCAGGTCGGCGACTTCTTCCTGACCAGCACCAGCGAACCCTATGAGATGCGCTGGCAAACCCACGGCGCCGATTGCTTCGAGGTGATGCACCTCTATCTGGGTTTGCCGCTGATCGATCTGGCTGCACGCGAGGTGCTGGGCGATCAGCAAAGGTCGGTAACCTTTCGCGATATCTCCGGTGCCCGCGATGAGCGGGTGACCGCCATGTTGCAGCAGATACGCAAAGAGCTGGTCGACGAGCAGCAACCCAGCCCTCTGTTGGTGAATTGCCTGACCCAGGCGCTCGCGGTGCATCTGGTACGCAATTACCTGGATCCGCACAGCCAAACTCGTAGAGCCAATGCGCTGCAGGCGTACAAGCTTCGCCGTGTGGTCGAGGCGATGAACGAGCGCCTTGCCGAAGATTTCAGCCTGGCCTACCTGGCTCAGATTGCGGATCTCAGCGAATACCACTTCAGCCGGATGTTCAAACGCGCCACCGGCCTTTCACCCTCGCAGTATTTCATCCGTCTGCGCATGAACCGCGCCCGGAGTCTGCTGCTCGAGACCGACCGCAGCGTCATCGACATTGGGCTGGAGGTCGGGTATTCCAGCCCGAGTCACTTCTCGCAAGTGTTTCGCCGGGAGGTGGGCGTCACCCCCAGCGCCTATCGGCAAACCTGAGCCACGCAAGATCTCAGAGATTCTGGGGCAAGAAGCGCTCACTCAGATCCAGGGTTCGACCGGCAACGCGGAATTGTCCTCGCCCCTGGTAGTGCAACGTGGCCGGCTCGGTGACGGTCGATGCCACATGCCCCTTGACGACTTCCCAGATGAACAGACCGTACTCGTCAATCTGGCTGTCATCGGCCAAGCGGCACTCGAAGCTTGCGTAGCATTCGTCGATGAGGGGCGCCTTCACCCGCGTTGCAGGCGCCGCCGTCAGGCCACAGGTTGCGAATTTGTCGGAGGATCCGCCCGAACTGTTGCCCACGGCGACGACGGCCTCGACCAGGTCGGCGGTCGGTACGTTGATCACGCATTCCCGGCTTCGGCGGATCAGCTCATGACTATGGTTGCCTTCCCAGATGTAGCAACCGAATAGCGCAGGCCTGAACTGCATCATCATGTGCCAACCCATGGTCATGATGTTGCGCTCACCTCGCCAACTGGAGGTGACCAGGACTATCGGGCCCGTCTCGAGATGACGTCGGGTTTCGACCAGCGGAAAGTCGGTTTTCTGATAGCGGCGCATGCCCGTCTCCTCTGCTTGAACAATGGAGCGCCAGGCTCCCGCAGTCCCGGCGCCTTTGCTGTCGCGAGCCTGCCTACCCTGTCGGGGAATTGCGGCCAGAAGAAGCCGGGCATCTGCGCGGCTTTTGATGCGCCTGGGACACGAGGTCCGACGACCACGGACTCGAATGGCGACTGGTTATAGTCGATCACTTGCGAGGCGCCGTGACGCGGGGATGGCTGGTGCCAGCAAGCGGAGCAGTCATCCGCTCAACGGATAGTGAGGTGGGCCGCCAGGAAATCCATGAACACTCTGACCCTGGTGGGCAACCGCCCCCCTTGCCCCACGTAGACCGCGTGGACCTCGGTTTTCACCGCGGGCAGGTAATCCTCCAGCACCGGCAGAAGCCTGCCTGCGGCCAGATCCTGCTCGACCTGACAGAAGCCGACGCGCGCGAGGCCGAGCCCCAGGAGCGCCAGGTCGCGGACGCCGTTGCCATCACTGACTCGAGCGTTGCCCGCCACCGGCACAGAGATCGCCTCGCCATTCTTTTCCCTGAAGCCCCACTCCATGGAAGGCTGGCTGAAGGTGAACCCCAAGCAGTTATGGGCCGCGAGCTCCGACGGCACCTGCGGGGTGCCGTGCGCTTCGAGATAGGCAGGCGATGCCACGATCAGGGTCCGAGTCTCCCCCAAACGTCTGGCGACCAGGTTCGAGTTCTTGAGCGGGCCACTGCGGATCGCGACGTCCGCGCGGGAGCTGATCAGGTCGACTACCTCGTCGCTCAGGTACACCTCTACCGAGACCCCTGGGTGGTGCTCGAGAAACTCGTTCAGCAGCGGCAGCAGATACAGTCGGCCGATGTCCACGTTGCAGTTGACCCGCACGATTCCCTGAGGCGCCGAACTGGCTGCAGCCTCCTGCTCCGCCTCATCGAGAGCGGCCAGGATGGTCAGGCAGCGCTCATAGAAGGCGGCCCCTTCGGGGGTCAGCAGTTGCCGACGCGTCGAGCGATTGAGCAGGCGGGCGCCGAGTCTGCTCTCCAAACGAGAAACCAGCTTGCTCACCGCCGAGGGGCTCATCGCGCAGCTTTTGGCCGCTGCCGTATAACCGCCGTCCTCGACGACCCTGACGAAGACGCTCATTTCGGCGAAGCAGTTTATGTCTAGCCGTCTCATATGAATTCAAGTCACAAGTGGTATGCCTGAGGGCCGGCTATATCGGCCGGATCATCGCTCTTACGCTGTTTCCCAGAGCCCGAGCTGAACCTCGAAATTCAGCAACAGACGTGCCACCGCAAGCGGAAATGTGTCGGGAGGATGAGATGAACAGCAAGGTCAAACTGATCCTGATCTACGAAGGAAACGACGAAGAAGCCATCGGCCCTGCGTTGGCGAGATGGGCCTCGGTGGTTATAGCGCAACGCGCCGAATTCGACTGCTGCCTGCTCGATACCTCTCAGCAGCGAGCAGCGCTTGGTCAACTCGCCAGGGCCGATGCCTTCCTGATCCTCGCGTCGGAACAAAGCCATGGTTACTCCGCCGAACTGAAGGCCTTCATCGACCAGGCGACGATTCGCTGGCAGGCCAGGCCGGTGGCCTTCATTGGCTACGGCGGTGAATCGGGTGGCATGAACGCCATAGCTCAGCTTCGCCAGGTCCTGGCGGGGCAGCACGCCGTTCCCATCTGCAGCGTAGTCACACTGCCCAATCCGTGGGCGCTATTGGATGAGAATGGATCTTGTCGCTTGTCGGATCAGGCAAGAATTCCCATGGCACGCATGTTGGTTCTACTTAACTGGTGGGCAATAGCCCTGAGGTCAGCACGGGAGCAAAAGCCTTATGAGCTGGTGAGCCAGTAACGGCACTTATGCAGGATTAGGCAATAACTGCGCAGTAATCGATTAACGACTACCAGTCCCTTAACCCTAATCTTTTTCCAGGCCCATTTGCGGGTGAACAGTGAACCGGAGAGGAAAAGACCATGAAGAATGTTGAAGGCAAGGTCATCGTCATTACTGGCGCCAGCAGCGGTATTGGTGAAGCCACTGCACGGCTGCTGGCCAGCCGCGGAGCGAAGGTGATGCTGGGTGCTCGGCGCACTGACCGTCTCGAGCAGATTGCAGGCGAGATTCAGGGAGCCGGTGGGACTGCCGCGTTTCGGGCCCTCGACGTGACCAGCAGACAGGACGTCCGGGACTTCATTGACTTCACCGCCACGCGCTTCGGTCGGGTCGATGTCCTGATCAACAACGCGGGTGTAATGCCGCTTTCCAAACTCGAAGCACTCAAGGTGGACGAGTGGGACCGCATGATCGATGTCAACATCCGTGGGGTGCTGCACGGCATCGCAGCGACTCTTCCGCTGATGCAGCAGCAACGCGCCGGGCAGATCATCAACATCGCCTCGATTGGTGCATACGCCGTCAGTCCGACCGCGGCTGTCTACTGTGCGACCAAGTACGCCGTGCGAGCCATTTCCGAGGGCCTCCGGCAGGAGGTCGGCGGCGACATCCGGGTGACCGTCATCGCACCTGGCGTAACCGAATCCGAGCTGGCTGACAGCATCTCCGATGAGGGCGGTCGCGCCGAAATGGTGGAATTCCGCAAGATCGCCATCCCTGCCGAGGCCATAGCTCGAGCAATCGCCTATGCCGTCGAACAGCCCGCGGACGTAGACGTCAGCGAGCTGATCGTGCGGCCCACGGCGAGCCCCTTCTGACCGTTGAGCAACTACGCGGCTGGCCTTCTGTGAGGCCAGCTAGCGCGCAGGCTCGCGCAGCCGCATCGCCAAGACCAGGCAAGTCGCATCTTTCCCAAGCAGAGGATCAGCAAAATGGCGAAACCGTCGGGAGATCAGAACAAGAACGTTGGCATGTGGGTGACCGCGGATGGCCGCATTCGTCACGAGCTGCTTGCCGGTGGCCGCTATGACGAAGCCCGCGGCAAGAAGAAAAGTGCCTATCAGGGGCGCTACTGGCTTGAGGGCGACCATATCGAATACGTGGACGATACCGGCTTCACCGCAGATGGCGAGTTCCGTGATGGTGTGCTCTACCACGCCGGGATGGTTCTCTATCGCGAAGAGATGGAATCCTAACTAGGAGCTGACCGTCCGCTATTGGCCGAAAGCAGCCATCCTCAAAACAACCTCAAAGCATCCCGCCCCAAGGCGAGCGGGTTGCTATTCAGAAGGCGCTTCAAAACCTGCAAGCCATTGCCCGGCGCGCGCACCATACCGGCCCGCCTATCAGGGCGCCAGGCGCTCGCGCAGCCAACCCTCGCCCTGCAGGCGGTAGTTGAGGCGGTCGTGCAAGCGGCTCGGGCGGCCCTGCCAGAATTCGATGCGCTCGGGCAGCAGGCGGTAGCCGCCCCAGTACGGCGGGCAGTGCGGCGCCTGGTCATGAAAGCGCCGCTCGGTCTCGGCCAGCAGCCCTTCGAGCTCGTCGCGCCCGGCGATCACCCGGCTCTGCGGCGAGGCCCAGGCGCCAATGCGGCTGCCCAGCGGACGGACCTGGTAGTAGGCGTCGGACTCGCCGGGGGTGACCCGTTCCACCCGCCCTTCAATGCGCACCTGGCGCTCCAGGCTGGGCCAGAAGAAGGTCATCGCGGCGAACGGACGCGCCGCCAGCTGGCGCCCCTTGGCGCTGTCGTAGTTGCTGAAGAAGGTGAAGCCGCGCTCGTCGAGGCCCTTGAGCAGCAGCACCCGGCAGTGCGGGCGGCCCTCCTCGTCCACCGTGGCCAGGGTCATGGCATTGGGTTCGACCGGCAGTTGCTCGGTCTTCACCGCCTCGGCGAACCATTGGTGGAACAGGGCGAATGGTTCCAGCGGGGCCTGGGCTTCGCTCAGGCCGTCGCGGGTGTAGTCGCGGCGCATATCGGCCAGCGTCTGGGTCATGGCAGTTCCTCACGATGGGGAAATGCCGCCAAGCTTACTCCGACTTGCTGCTTTTTCCTTGATCTACGGCAGCCACCTTGGGTCCGGCGGCGGGGTCTGCCTTGGCCGGCCGGCTGTACTTGGCGATCAGCCCATGCATGGTGTCGCGCGAGGTCAGGAGGATTTCCACGCGGCGGTTGAGGGCACGGCCGGCGGCGCTGTCGTTGGCCGCACGCGGCGCATCGGAACCGAGGCCCAGCACCTGCAGGCGGTTCTGCTTGAGGCCGCTCAGGCGGAAGATCGAGGTCACGGCGCGCGCACGCTGGTCGCTCAGCTCGCGGTTGCGGCCGGCATCGCCGCTGCTGTCGGCATGCCCGAGCACCACCACCGCGACGTCTTCGTCGGCTTCCAGCAGCTTGGCCACGCGGGTGATCGGGCCGAGGCTCACTGGCAGCAGCATGTGCGGGCGGTCCGGGTTGAACGAGCCCTGCACCGGAGCGGTGACCACCAGCAGGTTCTCGCGCCGTTCGAACTCGAAGTGGCTGCCCTTGACCGCCTCGCGCAAGCGCGGCTCGTACTCGTCGAGCCAGGCGCGGGTCACCTGCGGCGGCGGCATGACCGCCGCTTTGGCGACTTCCTTCTTTTCCGAGCCGGCGCAACCGGCGATCAGCAGGCAGCAGGTGAAAGCGAAGATCTTATTGGCGCGCATGAAGCCCCCAGGTTCTAACAGTCAAAGCGGATTTATTCACAACTTATGTTGCCGGGCAGTGTAGACCGGCCGTTACAGGCATTGCGCCAACTCGCGCGCAAGTTTCTGCGCACGTGGGTCCATCAAGACGAACGGTCCCAGATTGTTGGTGACGAAGCCGAATGCCACGTCGCGCTCCGGGTCGGCGAAACCGCTGGAGCCGCCCGCGCCGGGATGGCCGAAGGCGTAGGGCCCCATGCCGTAGGTGGCGTTGGCCAGTTGGGCCTGGTCGAGCATGCAGCCGAGGCCGAAGCGGGTACTGGTGAGCAGCGTGCGGTCCTCGCCGACACAGTGCTCACGGGTCATTTCTCCGAGCAGCTCGCCATCGAGCAGGCTGCCGTCGAGCAAGCCGGCGTAGAAGCCGGCCAGGCTGCGCGCGTTGCCGTGGCCATTGGCCGCCGGCTGCTGCATGCGCCGCCACTCGGGCTTGTTGGTGCTGGTCATGATCGACGGCGGGTTGGTGAAGGCGCGCGTGCTCAGCGCCGTCGGCTCGCTCATCATCACCTTGAGCAGGCGCTGCGCCGCGGCATCGCCGAGGTTGCCCTTGCCGCGGGCGATATGGGCGACGCGATCGAATTCGCTGTCAGCCAGGCCGACATGAAAATCCAGCCCCAGCGGGCGGGCGATGCGCGCGGCGATGCTGTCGCCGGGCCCGCGCCCTTCGACGCGGCGGATCAGCTCGCCGATCAGCCAGCCATAGGTAATGGGTGCGTAGCCATGGCCCTCGCCCAGCGGCCACCAGGGTTCTTCGGCGGCCAGCGCGGCGGTCATGGTCGGCCAGTCGTACAGCGCTTCGGCCGGCAGCATCTGATGCAGCGCCGGCAGGCCGGCCTGATGGCAGAGCAGGTGGCGCAGGGTGATGCGCTGTTTGCCGGCGGCGGCGAACTCGGGCCAGTAACGCGCCACTGGCGCGTCCAGCTCCAGCTTGCCCTCGCCGACCAGCTGCAGGGCGACCACGGCGGCGAAGGGTTTGGTGCAGGAGAACAGGTTGGCGATGGTGTCGCTGTGCCAGGCCTGCTGGCCGTCCTTGTCCATCACCCCGGCCCACAGGTCCACCACGGTCTCGCCGCCGATCTGCACGCAGAGCGCGGCGCCGCGCTCCTGCGGGTCGTCGAACAGCGCGGCGAAGGCCTCCTTCACCGCTTCGAAGCGCAAGTCGAAATAACCCTGAACCTGCACGCCTGACTCCTAGCTCACTGAATTGCCGCGCATTGTTCCAGCCCGCGGGCGCCTTGGGAACCGCTGGCAATCGGCAATCAGCCCGCAGCCCGCGGGCTTCAGTGAATTTCCCGACGAAAGGGCGGCAGCGCGTTGAGAATCGCCTTGCCGTAGCGCTGGGTGACCACCCGGCGGTCGAGCAGGGTGATGGTGCCGCGGTCGGCCTCGGTGCGCAGCAGGCGGCCGCAGGCCTGGACCAGACGCAGGGAAGCGTCGGGCACGGCGATTTCCATGAAGGGGTTGCCGCCGCGCGCCTCGATCCACTCGGCCAGCGCCGCCTCCACCGGGTCGTCCGGCACGGCGAAGGGAATCTTGGCGATCACCACGTGCTCGCAATAGGCGCCGGGCAGGTCGACCCCCTCGGCGAAGCTGGCCAGGCCGAACAACACGCTCTCCTCACCGGAATCGACCCGCGCCTTGTGCTTGTTCAGGGTCTCCTGCTTGGACAGGTTGCCCTGGATGAACACCCGCTTGCGCCAGTCGCGGTCGAGGCCGTCGAACACCTCCTGCATCTGCTTGCGCGAGGAAAACAGCACCAGGGTGCCGCGACTGCCCGCCACCAGGCCGGGCAACTCGCGGACGATGGCCGCGGTGTGCGCCGCCGCCTCGCGCGGGTCGGCCTTGAGGTCGGGCACCCGCAGCACGCCGGCATCTGCATGGTGGAAGGGGCTCGGCACCACGGCGCTGACCGCCGCCTTGGGCAGGCCGGCGCGCATGCGGTAACGGTCGAAGGTGCCCAGGGCGGTCAGGGTGGCCGAGGTCACCAGGGCGCCATGGGCGACGTTCCACAGGTTGCGGCGCAGGGTCTCGGCGGCGAGGATCGGGCTGGCGTTGACCTCGATGTCGAACAGCGCGCCGCCATCGGCCAGGGTCAGCCAGCGCGCCATCGGCGGGCTTTCCTCGGGGTCTTCGGCGGTGAAGGCCAGCCACAGTTCCCAGTTGCCCTTGGCCCGCGCCAGCAGGCTGCCGAACAGCGGGTACCACTCCTCGGCCTGGTGGCTGGCGATGCCGTTGGCGCCCTCGCCGTCCATGGCCTCCTTGAGCAGTTCGGTGACGCCGGTGAACAGATCGTTGAGCTTGGAAAAGCCCTTTTTCAGCTCCAGGCCCAGCTCGCGCAGGTGCTCGGGGACCACGCCGCCGACGAAGCGGTGACGCGGGCGCTCGCGGCCTTCCATGTCCTCGCCGGCCTTGAAGTCGGCGAGCTGCTCGCAGGCGGCGAACATGAACTGCTGCTGGGTCTTGAGCTCGCGGGCCAGCTCCGGCACCTGTTCGATCAAGCGGCCGAGATCGCCCGGCAGCGGGTTCTGCGCGAGCAGCTTGGTCAGGTTCTTGTCGATCTGGGTCAACCAGTCGGCGGTGGAACGAAGGCGGGTGAAGTGGGCGAAGTGGCCGATGGCCTTGTCCGGCAGGTGGTGGCCCTCGTCGAACACGTAGATGGTCTCGCGCGGGTCGGGCAGCACGGCACCGCCGCCGAGGGCCAGGTCGGCCAGCACCATGTCGTGGTTGGTGACGATCACGTCGACCTTGCCCATGCCTTCGCGGGCCTTGTAGAAGGCGCACTGCTGGAAGTTCGGGCAATGGCGGTTGGTGCACTGGCTGTGGTCGGTGGTCAGCTGCGACCAGCGGCTGTCCTCCAGCTCCTCGGGCCAGCTGTCGCGGTCACCGTCCCACTTGTTGCCGGCCAGCTTCTCGATCATCGCGGTGAACAGCTTCTGGCCCTGCTCGTCGACATCGATGCGAAAGCCTTCCTCCTCGAACAGCTGGGCGGTGGCGCTCTGCGCGGCGCCGTCCTGCAGCAGGTGGTCGAGCTTGGACAGACACAGGTAGCGGCCACGGCCCTTGGCCAGGGCGAAGCTGAAATTCAAGCCGCTGTTGCGCAACAGGTCCGGCAGGTCCTTGTGCACGATCTGCTCCTGCAGGGCGACCGTGGCGGTGGCGATCACCAGGCGCTTGCCGGCCGCCTTGGCGGTAGGAATGGTGGCCAGGCTGTAGGCCACGGTCTTGCCGGTACCGGTGCCCGCCTCCACCGCGACCACGGCGGGCTCGCCCAGGCGCTTGCCCTCGTCGTCGGTCTTGATCGCGCCGAGCACCTTGGCGATCTCGGCGATCATCAGGCGCTGGCCATAGCGCGGCTTGAGCGACTTGGCCTCGAGAAAGCGGGAATAGGCGCCCTGGATCTGGGACTTGAGTTCGGTACTGAGCATGGGATCTAGGGCGAAAAAGGCTGGATAAATTTTCAGTGTTTGAGCATCGGCCGCTATCATAGCGCGCTAATCGCTTCGGCGCAGATTCCATCGCGCCGCCCCTACCTCGACCGGAGACGCCGCATGACGCCTTACGCCCCGCTCTACACCCTGCACCTGTTGGCCGCCCTGATCTGGGTCGGCGGCATGTTCTTCGCCTGGATGATCCTGCGCCCGGCCGCGGTTCAGGTGCTGGAGGCGCCGGCGCGGCTGCGCCTGTGGCTGAGCGTGTTCCAGCGCTTCTTCGTCTGGGTGTGGGCGGCGGTGCTGGTGCTGCCGGTCAGCGGCGTGGGCATGCTGCACCTGGGCTACGGCGGTTTCGATGCGGCGCCGCGCTACGTGCACATCATGATGGGGCTGTACCTGGCCATGCTGGCGCTGTTCCTGCGCATCCAGGCCTTGCAGCTGCCGGAACTGCGCCGCGCGGTGGAAGCCGAGAACTGGCCGGCCGGCGGCGAGGTCCTGGGCAGGATTCGCAAGGTGGTGGGCAGCAACCTGCTGATCGGCCTGCTGCTGGTGAGCATCGCGGCGCTGCGGCCGGGCTTCTGAGGCAAGCAGGCGAGCCCGCGCGGGATCGTCGGGCCAAGCCTTGCGGGCTGCCTGTTGGGCTTCGCCGGGCTCAGCGCCAACCTACCCATCGGCGCGCATCGCGCACCGGGCGGGCAGAGGCGCGCGGCTAGAAGCGCACCACCTGCAGTTCGCCTTCGCGCCCCGGGCTGCCTTGCCGGCCGGGCTGGCCCGGCTGGCCGTCGGCGGCGCCATCGACGCTGTACAGCAGACAGCCCTTGCTCGCACCACCGCGCCCGGCCTTGCCGCCGACGCCGGGCACACCGCCGGCGCCGCCATCGAGCAGCACCTGGATGCTCTCCAGCGATGCCGCCTCCGGTACCTCCAGGCGCACCCGACCGCCCGCGGCGCCGGGTTTGCCGTCGCCGCCGTTCTGGCCGTCGTGGCCATGGCTGGCGCGCCCCCAGGTGCAGCCGCCGGCCTGGCCGTTGGCGCCGTCCAGGCCGCGATAGCCCGGCGCCCCGCGACCGCCGCGCACGTCCAGGGTCAACGACTGGATACTGGCCTGCTGCAGGCGCAGGCTCAGCTCGCGTCCCGCCGTGGCCGGCTTGAGCACCCCACCCGGCGCGCCCTGAGCGCTGATCCAGACGTCCGCGGCGACCGTCGCCTGGAGCACCTCGAGACGCAGCGGCTGCTCGCCGGGGGCGATGCCGATGCGCGCCGCGGGCCCCAGATGCAGTTCGCCGATATGCAGCTCAGTGACGCCGGCCGGAATCAGCAGGGTGCCCTGCTCGGCCACTTCCAGGCGTGCCAGCTGCAGCCGCGCCTCGGTCGCGGGCAGGCGCAACAGGCTGTGGGAAGCGACGCTGAGGTGGTTTTCGGCCCAGGCCGAAGCGCTGGCGAGGCACAGCAGCAGGGCCAGGTTACGCATGGGCCACCTCCTCGCCGCCGAGCAGCGCCGGCTCCTGCTCCGGCATGGCCGATTGCAGGGCAAGCAGGTGGAACACGCCAAACAACAGGATCTGCACGCGATCCTGCCAGGGGTTGGTGCGCCCCTTGAGCAGGGCGGCGAACAGCCAGAGTTCCAGGCCATGGATCACCAGCAGCAACGCCGCCAGCAGATAGAGCAGTTGCTCGAAGGGGCTGCCCAGCCATTTCGCCAGGGCCGCGCCGAATGCCAGCCAGAACAATCCGGCCAGCGCCTTACCCAGCATCGTCAGTGCTTGCATCCCCGCCCTCGCCTGCTCTTTTTCTAGTTGTGCCGCACCTTAACCGCTTGCCTCCCGCATGACCAGAGCCGGAAAAACACGGGGGCCTTGCGGCCCCCATTGGCAACACGCACCGCTAGCGCGACACGTGCAGCTCGACGCGCCGGTTCTCGGCCCGCCCGGCATCGCTGCCGTTGTCCGCCACCGGCTGACTCTCGCCGCGGCCTTCGGTGCTGACCTTGCCGGCCGGCACGCCCTGGGCGATGAGGAAATCCGCCACGCTGCGCGCACGCCGCTCGGACAGGCCCTGGTTGTAGACATCGCTCCCCACCGAGTCGGTATGCCCGACCACCCGGACGCTGACCAGGTTGGCGCCGGTCAGGCGCGTGGCGACGTCGGCGAGCAAACCGCGCGCCTCGCCGGTCAGCTCGGCCGAATCGAAGGCGAACAGCACGTTGCCCAGATCGCTAAGGACGATGACCTCGGCCTGCGGCGTCTCCATCGGCGGCGCCTCGGCGACGCTGGCCGGGTATTGCGGTAACGGGCAGCCGTTATGGCCGACCGCGGTACCGGCGGGGGTGTCGGGACAGCGGTCGCGGCGGTCGAATACGCCATCGCCGTCCTCGTCGCCGTCCTGCGCGTAGCAGACGATGGTACCGAGCAGCGCACCGGCGACCGCGCCGCCTGCTGCCCAGGTGGAACTCTCGATTGCACCCAAGCCGCCACCGGCCAAGGCACCAATCGCACTGCACAGGGGCCAGTTCCCCTGGTTGAGCGGCGCGTCTCCCGTACTGGAAGTCGTGGCACAACCGGAAAGAACACTGCTGACCAAGAGAAGGGGGATAAACCTGGGAAGGTTCGCTCTCATGGTGGGGTTCTCCTGTGTTACCGGCCTTATGCCGGTATCACTGGAGTAAAGACGGCCGCCCCCCGCTGCACAAGAAAGCCCGCACTGCCCAGGCAACCCTGGACAGCGCGGGCTCGGTTGCCACGCGGGGCCGGCTCAGGGCTGAGCTTCGACCTCGGCTTCCACCCGACGGTTGATGGCGCGGCCGTCGCTGGTGGCGTTGTCGGCCACCGGGCGGCTTTCGCCATAGCCCACGGCCTGCACGCGACCGGACTCGACCCCGTACTGGTTGACCAGCACGTCACGCACCGCACCGGCACGGCGCTCGGACAGCCCCTGGTTGTAGGCATCGCTACCCACCGAGTCGGTGTGTCCTTCGACCACGGTGCTGGTCTGCGGGTATTGCTTCATGAAATCGGCCAGGGCTTTGATATCGCCATAGCTCTCTTCCTTGACCTGGGCCTTGTCGAAGTCGAACTTGACGTCCAGCTCGACCCGCACCGCCTCTGCCGGTTCGGCCACCACGACCTCCTCGACCACCACTTCCTCGACCACGGCAACCTGCTCCTCGGCGCCATGCACCCAGCAGTAGGCCGCGGCCATACCGGCGCCGAGCACGGCGCCGCCGCCGGCCCAGGTGGAACTTTCGATGGCCCCCAGCGCCGCGCCGCCAACACCGCCCACCGCCGCACAGGTGGGCCAGTCGGACTTCTGCAGGCCGGCACAGCCGGTCAACAGGGTACTGGCCAGAATCAGGGGTACAGCTTTCCTTGTGATGCTCATACTTTAGGTCTCCAATGTTCATCGGCCCATAACCGACTCAAGAGTAGTAAAGACAGGAGTTATGCAATCCGCCAGCTATAGAAGGCATAGCGCATAATTTCTCCTCGCTCTAGGCCGATTGCCGGCGCCACGTTAGTCTTTGCCGCCCTGTTCGAGGATGTTCGATGACTGCCAGCCCCTCTTCCCGTACCCCGCAGCAGGCCCTGGCCGCCCTGCTCGCCCGCTATACCCCGGAGAAACTGCTGCTGGTCGGGGCCAGCGAACTGCCCGCGCTGAGCGCCTTCCACGGCGCTCACCCGCAGTGCCGGGTGGCCACGGCGCCGGCCGCCGCCCTGCCGGCCGAGCTGGCCGCCCAGCGCTTCGACCTGGCGCTGCTGGTCGACTGCCTGGAACACCTGAGCAAGCGCGACGGTCTGCAACTGCTCGGCGGCATCCGCAACCTCAACGCCAGCCGCGTCGCCGTGCTGGTCGACCTGCAGGCCGCAGACTGGCGGGAAACCGATTTCTTCGCCCTGGCCATGCAGGCCAGCGAGCAGTTCCAGCGCGAAGGCCAGACCCTGCACCTGTTCACCTACGACCTGCTCGACTACAAGCAGGTGCCGGACTGGCTGAACGCCAAGTTCTGGGCCAACCCGGAAAACTTCGGCAAGTACTGGTGGTAACGCCATGAATCCACTCGACCCCGTTTGCCCCTGCGGTAGCGGCAACCCCCTCGGCCACTGCTGCGGCCCCTACCATGCCGGCACCGCCGCGCCCAGCGCCGAACTGCTGATGCGCTCGCGCTACAGCGCCTACGTGCTGGGCCTGGTGGACTACCTGGTCGCCACCACCCTGCCGGCCCAGCAGAGCGCGCTGGATCGCGCCGCCATGGCCGCCTGGAGCGCGCAGAGCACCTGGCTCGGCCTGGAGGTGGAAAGCAGCGAGCTGTTCGGCGGCCAGCCCGAGCATGCGCAGGTCTGCTTCGTCGCCCGCTGGCACGACGCGCAGGGCGAGCACAGCCACCGCGAACGCTCGGCCTTCGTCCAGGTCGGCGGGCGCTGGTATTTCCTCGACCCGAGCGTGCCGCTGAAAGCCGGACGCAACGATCCCTGCCCCTGCCGCAGCGGGCAGAAGTTCAAGAAATGCTGCGCCGGCTACCTGGCTTGAACGCTCGCACCTGACGCCTGCGGCCTTTTCTGCTTGAGTTGTGGGCGCCCGCCGGCACGTTGCCGGGCGCGGACGCTCAACAAGGAGAAAGGCATGCACAAGCGAAGTGGTGTGGCGATCATCCTGGCCAGTCTGCTGTTCGGCTGCGCCAGCCAACCGTCCGGACAGCAGGGGGAGCGCCTCGATCTGGGCGACAGCGCGCGCGTCAGCCGCCTGTTCGCCTACCCCAACAACTGCAGCGTGATCTGCTACCGCGACTGGACGCTGGAGCAGACGGTGCAGCATTACCTCGAACAGAGCCTGGCGCGCGACGGTTACGCCGACGCCCGGGTGACCATCCACCGCCAGGGCGAGCGCCTCTACGCCGACTTCGCCGGCACGCCCAAGGGCTACGGGCAACCGCTCAAGCAACTGCTCGACGCCGGCGACCTGGCCTACGATGGCGCCAACCAGCTCAACCGCGACGGCAAATGGCAGTACGACTGGTACTTCTTCCTGCCCTTGGGCATGGCCCTGGACAACCGCAAGAGCGTCGAGCTGCTGCATTTCCCCCCGGACTATTCGCTGACCCAGGCACAGGACTACCTGCGCTCCAGCACTACCGATCGCTGGGCCGCGCTGCTGGTCAGCAACGGCGTGCCGGCGACGCAGACCCCGGCCTACCAGACCATCGTCGATATCGCCCCGATCGCCGCGCCGGCCAGCGCCGGCAGCGCCCTGCAAGGGGTCTACGGTTATTTCAACGACTACCAGCAGCGCATGGTGCGCGAGCTGAGCGCCGGCAAGGGCGGCGCCAGCCTGCCCATGGTCGCCTTCGGCAGCCCGGTGCGCGACTGGGTCAAGCAGCAGTATGGCGTGCAGCTGGCGGTGCTCGGCCTCGGCCAGATCGAGGCCGCACCGGGGCAGCAAGTGTCGGTGCTGGGCGCCAACCACCCCAGCTATATCTGGTACGCCGCCGATCCGGCCAACAACCAGGGCAGCCAGGCCAAGGCCGATGCCACCGGCATCCGGGTCATGGGCCAGGATCTCAGCGCCGCCTGCTGGCAAGCCGGCATGGGCCGGCAGCCCGCCGGCGATCCGCAGCAGACGCTCGCGAGCTGCACGCAGAAATGGCAGGTCACCGACCAGTTGCAGACCTGCGAGCTGTTCTACGTCTCGGTGCGCAAGCTCAAGCCCGAAGACGCCGAGGCCAAGTGCCAGGCGAGCTGAAACGACCGGGCCCGCAGTGGCGGGCCCGGTGTCATTCCTGCAGTTTCAGGTGCGAGGTATCCGGCGGCGGCGCGGCCGGGGCAGCCTTGGCCTGGCCCATGTCGCTGCCTACAGGCGCCAGGCTGAACTGCGACAGATCGACCTGCGGTGCAGCGGCCTCGGGCTTGGCGTCCTGCAGATCGGCGCCGACCGGTGCGATGCCGAAATCCGGCGCGTCCACCTCGCTGAAGGCGGCCATGTATTCGTCGCGCGGCGCCACCCGCAGGCGGCCGCCAGTGGCACTCGCCAGCGGCGCGGCAGGCGCAGGCTCGGCGGCGGGCGGCGGCGCCAGTTCCACCTCCTCCACCGGCAGGTCCATATCCACCACCTCGACCCGCGCGCCGGCGCGCTCCAGGGTGGCGCGATACTTCTCCGCCCCGGCGGCATCGAGGTTGTTCTTGATCACGATGCGCCGCCCGGAAAACAACTGGGCGATGCGCTGGGCATCGGCCTGGAACAGCTTGGCCAGATTGGCCTTGACCAGCTCCGGTTGGGCGCCCGGCACCAGTTGCCCGGAGAAGGCGATCTCGTAGCGACTCATGGTCACACTCCTGTCCTATTCGGCCCTCAGTATGGCGCAGGTTTTTTGACGCTAACACCGCAGGCGTCTCATCCACCGCTTTTCGGCCGACTTGGGCAGAAACCTGCGGCAACCTCGCGGCAAAAAATAATGATGGAGTGCCCAGGTTGCAGCCGAGCGGTTGCTTGTTACACTGGGGGCGTTATTGGGGGTATGACATGCTTTCTCAGGCGCAAACGATAAGAATTATCAGCCTATTGATGTTTTTTGGCCTGTTCTCGGGCCTCGCAGGATGCTCCACCTGGATGACAGGTGGTTTCAAGGACCCGGACGTCCAGCTCATCAAAGTTGATGTAATCAAGGCCAGGCTGCTCGAACAGGAGTTCCGCCTGCGTTTTCGCATCGACAATCCCAACGGCGTCAGCCTGCCGGTGCGCGGCCTCGACTACGCCGTGCACCTCAACGAGATGAAACTCGCCGAGGGCTATTCCAACGAGTGGTTCACCGTGCCCGCGCACGGCCACCACACCTTCGAGGTGCCGGTGCGCACCAACCTCTGGCGCCACGTGCGGCAGATCGTGAAGATGCTGGAGAAACCCGACGAGCCGATCCGCTATCGCCTGCAGGGCGAAGTGAAAACCGGCATGTTGTTCGGACGCAGCGTGCACCTGTCGCGCAATGGCGAGATAATTCCCGGCGATTTCATCCCGGAGTAACCGCCATGAGCAACCAACCCCACGTCCACGGCCCCGACTGCAACCACGATCACGACCATCATCACGATCATGACCACGTCCACGGCCCGCATTGCAACCACGGCTATCAGGAGCCGGTTCGCAACGCGCTGAAGGACGTAGGCCGCAACGACCCTTGCCCCTGCGGCAGCCAGAAGAAGTTCAAGAAATGCCACGGCGCCTGAAGCCCCGATGAATGCGCCGACCCTCGCCCTGCTGCTCGCCGGTCTGCTGCTGATCGCGGCTCTGGCCGCCTATGCCTGGCATCTCTGGCGCCGCGTCTGGGCGCAGCAACGCAGCCAGGCCGCCGCCCAGCAGGAGCGCCAGCAGCGCCTCGGCGGCGACCTGACGATTCTCGCTGGCAGCCTGCTCGACGAGCAGTTGCCGCTGATCGAAGGCGCCATCCGCATCAAGGTGCTGCTGGACAACTACGACAGCGAACTGAGCCGCGACAGCCGTTGCCAGGTGTTCCATCTGCTGTTCGAGGCCACCGCCGAGGTGCCCACCCATGGCGCCTGGAAGGCGCTGGACAAGCACGAGCGGCGGCGCTTCGAGAAGCGCTTCAACGAGCTCGAGCTGCAGCACAAGGCCGCCGCCCGTACGGCCGCCCGCTGGTTGCTCGACGAAGGGCTGAAGAGCGCTCGGCGAAACGCCTGAGCACCTCTTGCCAGGCTCTGCGCCCCTCATTACCGTGGCGACTTCATGGCCGATCAGCAGCGATCGGCCCGTCGCGCGCAGCCGCCACACCCCGACCTATCGCCTGCCAAGGAATTTCGCCATGCGCACGCTGGCCTGCCTGACCCTTGCCGCCTCGCTGACCGGCCTCGCCGGCTGCCAGTCCCTGCTCAACAGTCGTTATGCCGACAGCGTGCCGCCGACGCGCGGTGTGGAACGTATCCAGGGCCTGGCGGAAAGCGCCTCGATCCGCCGCAACGCCCTTGGCATGCCGCTGATCGAGTCGGGCACCTTCCACGATGCGCTGTTCGCCCTGGGCTACGTGCATGCCGGCGACCGCCTCAGCCAGATGGTCGGCATGCGTCTGCTGGCAGAAGGGCGCCTGGCGGAAATGGCCGGCCCCGGCGTGCTGGAGATGGACAGGTTCATGCGCGCGGTGAACCTCAAGCGCAGCGCCGAGGAGCTCTATGCCGGCGCCTCGCCGCGGCTGAAACGCTTCTTCGAGGTCTACGCGCGCGGCGTCAACGCCTACATGTTCCGCTACCGCGAGCGCCTGCCGATGGACCTGGCCGAGTCCGGCTACCGGCCGGCCTACTGGAAGCCGGAGGACTCGGTTCTGCTGTTCTGCCTGCTCAACTTCGGCCTGGCGGTCAATCTGCAGGAGGAGATCGCCGCGCTGGTCATGGCCCAGCAGGTCGGCGCCGACCAGCTGCCCTGGCTGCTGCCGATCTACCCCGACGAGGCGCTGCCGTTCGACGAGGCGCAAAAGCTCGCCGGCCTCGACCTCAAGGGCCAGCTGCCCGGCCTGCAGGCCGTCGGCCAGGCCGCGGCGCAGATCGCCGCGCAGCACATGCTCGGCGTCGCCGCCTCGAACAACTGGGCCATCGCTCCCGAGCGTACGCGCGGCGGCAAGAGCCTGCTGGCCAACGACACCCACCTGCCGCTGGCGATGCCCTCGCTGTGGAATTTCGTGCAGATCCGCTCGCCCAAGTACCAGGCGGCCGGCATCTCGCTGGCCGGCGTGCCGGCCGTGGTCGCCGGCTACAACGGCAAGCTGGCCTGGGGCATGACCATGGTCATGGGCGACAACCAGGACCTGTTCCTCGAACGGGTCAAGCGCGAGGGCGGCCGCCTGCTGTACCTGGCCGACGGCCAGTGGCTGCTGGCCGGCGAGCGCCAGGAGACCTTCTTTATCAAGGGCCAGCGGCCGATCCGCGAGACACTTTACGAGACCCGCAACGGCCCGCTGCTGAACTCGGTGCTGGGCGAGCGCAAACACGCGCTGCAACCAATGCGCCTGGAGAGCGGCTACGGCCTGGCGCTGAAGACCACCCAGTTCGAGCGCGACGCCAGCCTCGACGCCTTCTTCGACCTGTCCCGCGCGCAGTCGGTGGACGCGGCCTTCGAGGCCACCCGCGAAATCCGCGCCATGCCGCTGAACATCGTCTTCGCCGACGCCCAGCACATCGGCTGGCAGGTCACCGGGCGCTACCCGAACCGCCGCGAGGGCCGCGGCCTGCTGCCCTCGCCCGGCTGGGACGCACGCTACGCCTGGGACGGTTTCACCGACCCGATGCTCCACCCCTACGACCAGGACCCGCCGCAGGGCTGGCTGGGCAGCGCCAACCAGCGCAGCGTGCAACCGGGCTACGGCATGCAGCTGTCCAGTTCCTGGTACTACCCCGAGCGCGCCGAACGCATCGCCGAACTGGCCGGCAGCGGTCAGCATGACGGCCGCAGCATGATCGCCATGCAGTACGACCAGACCTCGCCCTTCGTCGCCAAGCTGCAGGCCATGTTCAACGACCCGGGCATGCAGGGCCCGCTGCGCGACGCCATCGCCGCCCTGCCGGCCGCCCAGCGCCCGCGCGCCGAGGAAGCCCTGCAACGCCTGCTGGCCTTCGACGGCAGGTTGGCCGCCAGCTCCGCCGATGCGGCGATCTACGCCGCCTTCCTGCATGAAAGCGCACGGCAGACCTTCCTCGACGAACTCGGCCCGGACAGCAGCCCGGCCTGGCAGGCACTGGTGCAGACCGCCAACACCTCCTACTCGGCGCAAGCCGACCACCTGCTCGGCCGCCCCGACAGCCCGTTCTGGAACGACCTGCGCACCCCGCAGCAGGAAGACAAGCCGGCCATCCTCGCGCGCAGCCTGGCCGCCAGCATCGAGCTGCTGGAAAGCCGCCTGGGCCAGGAGCGCAGCGCCTGGCAATGGGGCAAGCTGCACAGCTACGCATGGATCACCGAGACCACCCGCCTGGCGCCCTATATGAGCGCCAGCCAGCGCGCCAGCATCAATGCGCTCAAGAGCTACCTGGACCGCGGCCCCTACCCGGCAGGCGGCGACCACAGCACGCTCAACGTCTCGGCCTATGCCTGGGGCCAGGACTTCGACACCTGGCTGGTCCCGGCCATGCGCATCGTCGTCGACTTCGCCGCCGCCGAGCCGCTGCGCGGCGTCAACAGCTCCGGCCAGTCGGGCAACCCGGCCAGCCCGCACTATGCCGACGGCATCGAGGCCTGGCTCAAGGGCGGCTACATGAGCTTCCCGTTCCGGGCAGAGAACCTGGACAAGGTCTACGGCAACCAGCGCCTGCTGCTGATGCCGGCCAGGTGACGACCGTTCGTCGGGTGGTGCTGAACCTTTCCGTCGGCGCCTCACTCAGACTATTCGACTTACTCCATAGATCATCGTTTAAGGCGCCTCTGGCGCCTTTTCTTTTGCCTGCGCAAAAGTCGCGGCCAAAAGATGGCCTTTTTACATCATCGAATTGAACTTACCGCCGACGCCGGGTTCGGAACCTGTGCATCGATTGAAAGCTCCTGGCGCCTCTGGCGCCTTTTTTTATGGCCTGCCATCCCTGGCGCCCCCTACGGGCCGTCGCTGCGCGACGTTAAAAATGCCTCCCTGGCATTTTTTGTCCGCTCCTCGCGCCCGTCGCTCTCTAGCCTGCACTTTTCCCCTGGATCGACGTAAGCTCTAGCGCTTTACGTTTCCCCGCTTTGCAGCGCCGACCCGCATCAAGGAGCCCGAGATGAGCAACCGCCAAGCCGAAATCGCCGCCGCCCTGGAGGTGGTGCCGCCCTTTGCCGACGAAACCGCCCTGGTCGCCGAGATCGAACGGCGCAAGGCCTTTATCAAGCAGTGCCTGCGCAACTCGGGGCTGAAGGTGCTGGTGCTCGGTATCAGCGGCGGCGTCGACTCGCTGACCGCCGGGCGCCTGGCGCAGTTGTCGGTGGAGGAGCTGCGCGCCGAAACCGGCGATTCGGCGTACCGCTTTATCGCTGTGCGCCTGCCGCACAACGCCCAGCACGACGAGCACGACGCCCAGGACTCGCTGAAATTCATCCGCGCCGATGAAGAGGACACCGTCAATATCGCCAGCAGCGTGCTGGGGCTGGGCGAACAGGTCACCCACCTGCAGAAACTGAGCGATGCGCGCCGCGACTTCGTGGTCGGCAATATCAAGGCGCGCATCCGCATGGTCGCCCAGTTCGCCATCGCCAACGCCAACAACGGCCTGGTGATAGGTACCGACCACGCCGCCGAGGCGGTGATGGGTTTCTTCACCAAGTTCGGCGACGGCGCCTGCGACCTGGCGCCGCTGTCCGGCCTGGTGAAGCATCAGGTGCGCGCCATCGCCAGGCACCTAGGCGCACCGCAGCACCTGGTGATGAAGACCCCGACCGCTGACCTGGAAGAACTGCGCCCGGGCAAGCCGGACGAGGAAGCCCATGGCGTCAGCTACGCAGAGATCGACGCCTTCCTGCACGGCGAAACGGTCAGCGAGGCGGCCTATGCCACCATCGTCCGCACCTTCGATGCCACCCGCCACAAACGCGAGCTGCCGCTGGTGCCCTGAGTGCCTGCGCCGCGGGCTGGAATGCCCGCGGCAGGCTACGCTGTTTTGAAGTAACGGCCCGCCCCTAGTCGCGCGGGCTCGAGCCACTTCAGCCGGGGTACGCCGCATGTCGCCGAACGCCACGCCAGAACGGATCTTTAACCGTACCCTGCTCGACACCCTGATCCGCGCTGGCATGATCGCTGCCCTGGTGGTGGCCTGCTTCGAGGTGTTCAGCCCCTTCCTCAGCCTGATGTTCTGGGCGCTGATTCTCGCCGTCACCCTCTATCCGCTGCACAACCTGCTCAAGCCCCGCCTGGGCCACAGCGACAGCCGTGCCGCCACCTTGATCGTGATCCTGGCGATCGCCGTCCTGCTGATCCCCATCTACCTGCTCGGCACCTCGCTGACCGAGTCGGTGCAGGCGGCAATTGCCACGGTCAAGTCGGGCGCCGTGCATATCCCGCCGCCACCGGATGCGGTCGCCCAGTGGCCACTGATCGGCAAGCAACTGCATGGCTTCTGGGCGCAGCTCGCCTCCGACCTGACCGGCGTCGTGCAACGCCTGGCCCCGCATCTCAAAGACATGACCCTGGGCCTGCTCGGCAAGCTTGCCGGGGTGGGAGTCGGCATGCTGGTCTTCATCGCCGCGCTGATGATCGCCGGCATCATCATGGCCTACGGCGAAAACGGCCATCGCAGCGCCCGCCGCATCTCGGCGCGGATATTCGAGCCGGGTCGCAGTGATCAGCTGGTCGAGCTGTGCACAGCCACCATCCGCGCCGTGGCCCAGGGCGTGATCGGCATCGCCTTCATCCAGATGCTGCTGATCGGCGCCGGATTCATCTTCATGGGCGTTCCCGGCGCCGGCCTGCTGGCCCTGGCCGTCTTGCTGCTGGGGATCATGCAGCTGCCGGCCACGCTGATTACCCTGCCGGTGATCGCCTTCGTCTTCTTCAACGAAGGCGCCACCCTGGCCAGCATCGTCTTCGCCATCTACGTGTTCGTCGCCGGCCTCGCCGACAACGTGCTCAAGCCGCTGCTGCTCGGCCGCGGCGTGGACGTGCCGATGCCGGTGGTGCTGGTCGGCGCCCTGGGCGGCATGGTCAGCGGCGGCATCATCGGCCTGTTCATCGGCCCGGTGCTGCTGGCGGTGGGCTACAAACTGTTCTGGCAATGGGTCGACACCCCGCCCGCCAGCAGCGCGGCTGGCCCGCGGGATGGCGATTAAGCAGCGCCGCGCCTGGGCATTGCTGGCCGCAGCCAGCCTGGCTGGCTGCGTGCGCCTGGGGCCGGACTTCCAATCGCCGCGGCAGGCCTGGATCGACCACTGGGACAGCCAGGCGCTGAACGCGGCCAGCCAACAACACCCGCAGCCGGACAACCGGCAATGGTGGACGCAGTTCGACGACCCGCTGCTCGAGCGCCTGATCGCCGAGGCGGACGTCCACAACCCCAACCTGCGCATCGCCGCCCTGCGCATCCTCGAGGCCCGCGCCCAGCTCGGCATCGCCCGCAGCGGGCGCTACCCGCAACTGCAGCAGGCCAGCGCCGACGCCTTCTACCTGGACCGCAACCAGTACGGTGGTGACACCGAGCTGGACAGCAGTGCCTGGCAGTACGGCGCCGGCTTCGACATCGGCTGGGAGCTGGACTTCTGGGGGCGCTACAGCCGCGCCATCGAATCCGCCGATGCCAGCTACTTCGCCGCCCGGGCCAACTACGAGGACGCCCTGGTGCTGCTGCGTGCCCAGGTGGCGCAGACCTACTTCGCCCTGCGCACCGCCGAGGCGCGCCTGGGCATCGCGCGCGACAACGCCAGGCTGCAGCAGCGCAGCCTGGAGATCACCGAACGCCTGTTCAACAGCGGCAACAGCGACGAACTCGACCTGCAGCAGGCCAAGACCCAGTACCTGGGCACCCTGAGCAGCGTGCCCGAGCTGGAGGCCCAGGCGGCGCAGACGCGCAACGCCCTCGCCGTCCTGATCGGCCAGCCGCCGGGCAGCCTGCCCGAGCTGAGCGCGCAGACCGGCCTGGTGCCGCTGGTCGACCAGGCCCTGCTCGACGACGTGCCGGCCAACCTGCTGCTGCGCCGCCCCGATGTACGCGCCGCCGAACTCCAGGTGGCCGCCCAGTCCGCCCTGATCGGGGTGGCCGAGAGCGACCTGTACCCCTCGCTCAGCCTGCTCGGCAGCATCGGTTGGTCGGCCAGCAGCCAGGCCGGCAGCCCCGATACGGTGAGCCTCGGCGCCGGCCCCAGCCTGACCTGGAACCTGTTCGACCACGGCCGCCTGCGCAACAACGTGCGCGTGCAGGATGCGCGCCTGCAGCAACTGATCGAGGCCTACCGCGACCGCGTGCGCCAGGCCGCGCGCGAAGCCGACGACGCCGCCACCGGCCTGAGCAAAGCCCTGGAGCGCGAACGCATCCTGCGCCAGGCCGCGTTCTCGGCCCAGCGCTCGCTGACCCTGGCCAGCGCCCAGTACCGCGAGGGCTACTCCGACTTCCAACGGGTGCTGGACGCTCAGCGCGCCCTGTTCGTCCAGCAGGATGGTTATCTGGTGGCGCGCAGCGCCGCACTGAGCAACCTGATCGACCTCTATCGCGCCCTCGGCGGCGGCTGGTACAGCAGCCAGCCATTGCTCGACGACGCCACCCGCGAGCAGATGCGCCAGCGTACCGACTGGGGCGAGCTGCTCGACGAACAATCACCACCGTCCGCCCAGGCAGCCACGCCATGACCGACAGCCCGGAAACTACCGACCAGCCAGCCGCCAAACCCGCGGGCAAGGAGCAAGATCCCAGCCGCCGCGGGGTGCAGATCACCCTCGCCGCGATCGGCCTGACCCTGGTCTGGTACCTGCTGGCCGACCGCTTCACCCCCTATACCCAGCAGGCGCGGGTGCAGGCCTACGTGGTCGCGGTGGCACCGGAGGTGGCCGGGCGCATCCAGCGGGTGCTGGTCGGCAACAACCAGACGGTCGAGGCCGGCCAGGTGCTGTTCGAACTCAACCCGCAGCCCTACGAGATCGCCGTGGCCAAGGCCCGCGCCGAGTTGGAAAACATGCGCGGCCAGGTCGGCGCCAGCACCGCCGCCATCGACTCGGCCCTGGCCTCGCAGCGCGCCGCCGAGGCCGGCGAGCTGGAAGCCAGGCAGGATCGCGAGCGTCTGGAACGCCTGTATCGCGAAGACCCCGGGACCATCTCCCTGCGCCGCCTGGAAATCTCCCGGGCCAATTTGCAGCAGGCCATCAGCCAGGTGGCCGCGGCCCGTGCCGAAGTGCAGCGCGCCCGCGAAAGCGAGGGTGGCAGCGGTGCGGACAACGCCCGCCTGCGCAGCGCCGCCGCGGCACTCGAGCAGGCCGAGCTGGATCTGAGCAAGACCCAGGTACGCGCCGCCTCCGCCGGGCTGATCACCGACCTGCGCAGCGAAGTCGGCCAGTATGCGGCGGCCGGCAGCCCGCAGATGACCCTGATCGGCCTCAACGACCTATGGATCAGCGCCGAGATGAGCGAGAACAACCTCGGCCACCTGCAGCCCGGCACGGCGGTTGCCATCGTCCTCGACGCCCGCCCCGGGCATGTCTATCGCGGCCGTGTGCGCAGCATCGGTTACGGCATCAGCGTCGGCCAGAGCACCCCGCCCGGCAGCCTGCCGACGGTGGAGAACAGCCGCGACTGGCTGCGCGCGGCACAGCGCTTCCCGGTGATCATCGAGTTCGCCGAGGGCGAACTGGGCGACTACCAGGGCCTGCGCGTCGGCGGCCAGGCCGAGGTGATGGCCTTCCCCAGCGAGGGCAACCCGCTGAACCTGCTCGGCCGCGCCTTTCTGCGCGTGATGAGCTGGCTGTCGTTCGCCTACTGATGGCCGGCCCGACCGATCCACGCCCGCAGCGCGCCCTGCGCCTGGCCTGCGGGGTGGCCTGTGGCACCGTGCTGGGCTTCGGCCTGGGCCTGCCGCTGCCGTTTCTCACGCCGGTGCTGGTGCTGCTCCTGCTGGCGATGAGCAACCAGCCGCTGACCCTCAGGGCCAGCCTGAGCCTGGCCCTGGTGGCCGCCCTGACCTGCGGCAGCGGCCTGCTGCTGAGCCCGCTGCTGCGTCACTCGCCGTTCAGCGGCGTGCTGCTGGTGGCACTCGGCCTGTTCTTCAGCTTTCGTTTCGCCCTGCGCGGCGGCAATGGCCTGCTGTCGACCTTGCAGGTCATCGGCCTGACCCTGATTACCGCCGCCGGCACCAGCTCCATGGCGCTCGGCCAGGAAGTGGTGATCGCGCTGATCAAGGCCGTGCTGCTGACCACCCTGTGCGTGGCGATCGGCCACTGGCTGTTTCCCGAACCCGCAGGACTGCCGCCCGCCGCCAAGCCGGCGGCCATGGGTCAGGCGCGTTCCGAGTGGATCGCCCTGCGCGCCATGCTGGTGGTGCTGCCGGCCTGGCTGCTGGCGCTGATCGACCCCGCCAGCTACATACCGCTGGTGATGAAAGCGGCCAGCCTCGGCCAGCAAGTGTGCGGCACCAGCGCCCGCGACGCCGGCCGCGAGCTGCTCGGCTCGACCCTGCTCGGCGGCGCGCTGGCCATAGCCTTCTGGGCACTGCTGAGCATCCTGCCGCACCTGTGGCTGTTCTTCCTGCTGATGCTGCTGTTCATCCTGCTGCTGGCGCGGCGCCTCTACCAGTTGGTGGCCAACCGCCTGAGCCCCGGCTTCTGGCTGAACAGCGCGATGACCCTGATCATCCTGCTGGGCCAGTCGGTGCAGGACAGCGCCCTCGGCAAGGATGTCTACAGCGCCTTCGCCATCCGCATGGGCCTGTTCGTCCTCGTCACCCTGTACGCCTGCGCGGCGGTTTACCTGATCGACCGGCGCGTCACCATGCCCCCTGAGGAAAAGCCATGTTCCTGAACCTGCTGATCGGCCTGCCCATGACCATGCTGTGCCTGCTGCTGCAGGCCGTGATGGTCGCCCTCAGCCTGCGTCGTTATATCGACTATCGGCATGGCCTGAGCCGGCCATCGCTCGGCAGCACCATCCTGACCCTGAGCCTGGTGATGCTGTTCATGCTGTTCGGCAACTTCCTGCAGATGAGCATCTGGGCAGGGCTGTACGTCGTGCTCGGCGAATTCGAAACCTTTGCCCAGGCCCTGTACTTCTCCGGCGTGACCTTTTCCACCCTGGGTTACGGAGATCTGGTGCTCTCCCCGCCGCGGCAGCTGCTGAGCGCACTGGAGGCGGCCAACGGCATCCTCATGTTCGGCGTCTCCACGGCCGTGCTGACTGCCGCACTCGGCGACGTGCTCAAGCACTACGCCCAGCAGCGCAAGACCGCACAGGAGCCCTGAGGCACTGCGCCGGCTGGCAAACGGCTAACCGCTGGTCGCCAGCCGCTTATCGAGCGGGGCAAAGACGAAAAAGCCGAGCAGAGGCTCGGCTTTTTCGGATGCAGCGGCCATTCAGGCCTTGGGCAGGGTCACGCCCAGCTGGCCCTGGTACTTGCCGCCGCGATCCTTGTACGACACCTCGCAGGCCTCGTCCGACTGCAGGAACAGCATCTGCGCCACGCCCTCGTTGGCGTAGATCTTCGCCGGCAGGGTGGTGGTGTTGGAGAACTCCAGGGTCACATGGCCTTCCCACTCCGGCTCCAGCGGCGTGACGTTGACGATGATGCCGCAGCGCGCATAGGTGCTCTTGCCCAGACAGATGGTCAGCACGTCGCGCGGGATGCGGAAGAACTCCACGGTGCGGGCCAGGGCGAAGGAGTTCGGCGGGATGATGCAGACGTCGCTCTTCACGTCGACGAAGCTCTTCTCGTCGAAGTTCTTCGGGTCGACGGTGGCCGAGTTGATGTTGGTGAACACCTTGAATTCGTCGGCGCAGCGCACGTCGTAGCCGTAACTGGACACGCCGTAGGAGATCAGCCGCTCGTTGCCTTCGGTGCGCACCTGGCGCTCGACGAAGGGCTCGATCATGCCGTGCTCGAGAGCCATGCGGCGAATCCACTTGTCCGATTTGATGCTCATGGCGAGGTGTCCTGAATGGGCGGTGGCGAAAAAAGTGAGCGCATCTTACCGACCCCGGCGCCCCGCTTCAAAGGCTGTCGACCGGCGTCACGACCGGCCGCCGCGAGTTATTTGCAAGAAAGACGCACGCAGCATTCGCACTCGACGATAAAAACACGTATGGTGTGCCCACTGTGCTGCATGTGTCACCGCGAATCGCTACTAGATGCCTAGATCTCGATCCAAACATCGTCCGACTCCTAGTACTCGTTGCACTCAGTCCCGGCCTGGGCTTTTCCAGGGCTGTTATTACTTTTGTTAGGAGACATCACATGTCCAATCGTCAGACTGGCACCGTTAAGTGGTTCAACGATGAGAAAGGCTACGGCTTCATCACCCCGCAATCCGGTGACGACCTGTTCGTACACTTCAAAGCCATCCAGAGCGATGGTTTCAAGAGCCTGAAAGAAGGCCAGCAAGTGACTTTCGTGGCCACCCGTGGTCAGAAAGGCATGCAGGCTGAGGAAGTTCAGGTTGTCTAACCTGAGCTGACCCGCTTGAAAAGAGCCCCGCCTAGTGCGGGGCTTTTTTATGGCCAGAAGAAATACCGGCCAATGGGAGACGACTGCAGGAATGCCAGAGGAGGCATGGCGATTCAGATCAGCCCCCCCTCCCGCCCCTCGGGCACCCTCTCCCATAAATGGGAGAGGGTCATCAGAAGGCCGCTTTCAGTCGTCGCTGATCTCGATGCTCGGCATCGCCGGCTGGCCGGCCTGGGCGATGCGCGCGCCGACCTTGCGCGCCAGGTCCTGGTAGATCATGGCGATCTGGCTTTCCGGATCGGCGATGGTGGTCGGCTTGCCGTCGTCGGCCTGCATGCGGATGGCCATCGACAGCGGCAGGGACGCCAGCAGCTCGACACCGTATTGCGCCGCCAGCTTCTCGCCGCCACCCTCGCCGAACAGGTGCTCGGCATGGCCGCAGTTGGAGCAGATGTGCACGGCCATGTTCTCCACCACGCCCAGCACCGGGATATGCACCTTGCGGAACATCTCCACGCCCTTCTTGGCATCCAGCAGGGCCAGGTCCTGCGGCGTGGTGACTATCACGCTGCCGGCCACCGGCACCTTCTGCGCCAGGGTCAGCTGGATGTCACCGGTGCCCGGCGGCATGTCCACCACCAGGTAATCCAGGTCGTTCCAGGCGGTCTGGGTGATCAGCTGCAGCAGCGCGCCGCTGACCATCGGCCCGCGCCAGACCATCGGCGTGTTGTCGTCGGTGAGAAAGGCCATGGACATCACCTGCACGCCATGCGCCTCGAGCGGCACGAACCACTTCTGTTCGCGCACCTGCGGCCGCGTGCCTTCGGCGATGCCGAACATGATGCCCTGGCTGGGGCCGTAGATATCGGCGTCGAGAATGCCCACCCGCGCGCCTTCGCGGGCCAGGGCCAGGGCCAGGTTGGCCGCGGTGGTGGACTTGCCCACCCCGCCCTTGCCCGAGGCCACGGCGATCACGTTCTTCACCCCGGCCAGTGCCGGCACCTGGGCCTGGCCCTGGTGCGACTCGATCAAGCAATCGACCTGCACCCGTGCACTGTCGACGCCATCGAGGCTCTCCAGCGCCATCTGCAGCATCTGCGCCCAGCCGTTCTTGAACAGCCCGGCGGCGTAGCCCAGCTGCAGACGCACATTGACCTGGCCACCCTGGATCTCGACCTCGCGCAGACAGCCGGCGCTGACCGGGTCCTGGTCCAGATGGGGGTCGGTGAACCGACGCAGACAGGCTTCGACCGCTTCGCGGGTGACGGCACTCATGCAAGAACTCCAAGAACAAGGCAGGGCAGAAACAGGCGCCCATCATAGCAGCAGCGCCATCGGGCGATGGAGCACGGCGCTTTTCCGTGGCGCAGGTAGCTTGAAGCTTGTCGCTTCCCTTATAGTTGCCGACTTCCCTCGTTTTACCAGTGCAGCCGATCACCATGACCGAAGCCCGCAAGATTCTCGTTACCAGCGCCCTCCCCTACGCCAACGGCTCGATCCACCTCGGCCATATGCTCGAGTACGTGCAGACCGACATGTGGGTGCGCTTCCAGAAACTGCGCGGCAACCAGGCGATCTACGTGTGCGCCGACGATGCCCACGGCTCGGCCATCATGCTGCGCGCCGAGAAGGAAGGCATCACCCCCGAGCAGCTGATCGCCAATGTGCAGGCCGAACATACCGCCGATTTCGCCGACTTCGGCGTGGACTTCGACAACTACCACTCGACCCACTCGCAGGAGAACCGCGAGCTGTCGGCGGCGATCTACCTCAAGCTGCGCGACGCCGGGCATATCGCCACCCGCTCGGTGACCCAGTACTTCGACCCCGAGAAGGGCATGTTCCTCGCCGACCGCTTCATCAAGGGCACCTGCCCCAAGTGTGCGGCCGAGGACCAGTACGGCGACAACTGCGAGAAATGCGGCGCCACCTACGCCCCCACCGAGCTGAAGGACCCGCGCTCGGCGATCTCCGGCGCGGTGCCGGTACTCAAGGACTCCAAGCACTTCTTCTTCAAGCTGCCGGACTTCGAGGCCATGCTCAAGCAGTGGACCCGCAGCGGCAGCCTGCAGGAGGCGGTGGCCAACAAGATCGCCGAATGGCTCGACGGCGGCCTGCAGGAATGGGACATCAGCCGCGATGCGCCCTACTTCGGCTTCGAGATTCCCGACGAGCCGGGCAAGTACTTCTACGTCTGGCTGGACGCACCGATCGGCTATATGGCCAGCTTCAAAAATCTTTGTGCGCGCCGCCCGGAGCTTTCCTTCGACGCCTTCTGGAACAAGGATTCGACCGCCGAGCTGTATCACTTCATCGGCAAGGACATCGTCAACTTCCACGCCCTGTTCTGGCCGGCCATGCTCGAAGGCGCCGGCTACCGCAAGCCCACCGCGGTCAATGTGCACGGCTACCTGACGGTGAACGGGCAGAAGATGTCCAAGTCGCGCGGTACCTTTATCAAGGCCAGGACTTATCTCGATCACCTGAACCCGGAATACCTGCGCTACTACTACGCCAGCAAGCTGGGTCGTGGCGTCGATGACCTCGACCTGAACCTCGAGGACTTCGTGCAGAAGGTCAACTCCGACCTGGTCGGCAAGGTGGTCAATATCGCCAGCCGCTGCGCGGGCTTTATCCACAAGGGCAACAATGGGGTGCTGGTCGCCGCCAATCCCGAGCCCGAGCTGTGGGCCGCCTTCCAGGCCGCCGCACCGAGCATCGCCGAGGCCTACGAGGCGCGCGACTTCTCCCGCGCCATGCGCGAGATCATGGCCCTGGCCGACCGCGCCAACGCCTGGATCGCCGACAAGGCGCCCTGGGCGCTGAACAAGGTGGAAGGCAAGCAGGCCGAAGTGCAGGAAATCTGCGCCCTGGGCGTCAACCTGTTCCGCCAGCTGGTGATCATGTTGAAACCCGTGCTGCCGAAACTGGCCGCCGACGCCGAAGCCTTCCTCAATGTCGCCCCGCAAACCTGGGCCGACCTAGCGCTGCCGCTGGCCAACCACCAGCTCAACCCGTTCAACCCGCTGCTGACCCGTATAGAGCCCGCGAAGATAGACGCCATGATCGAAGCCTCCAAGGAAGACCTCGCCGCAGAAAGCGCCAAGCCTGCCGGTAACGGCGAGCTGACCAAGGACCCGCTGGCCGCCGAGATCGCCTTCGACGCCTTCGCCGCCGTCGACCTGCGTATCGCCCTGATCGAGAAGTGCGAGTTCGTCGAGGGCGCCGACAAGCTGCTGCGGCTGTCACTGGATATCGGCGACGCCAAGCGCAACGTGTTCTCCGGGATCAAGTCCGCCTACCCGGACCCGAGCAAGCTGGAAGGCCGCCTGACCCTGTACGTGGCCAACCTGGCGCCGCGCAAGATGAAGTTCGGCGTGTCCGAAGGCATGGTGCTGGCCGCCGGTCCCGGCGGCGAGGAAATCTACCTGCTCAGCCCGGACAGCGGCGCCAAACCGGGCCAGCGCGTCAAGTAAGCGCCAGCTAGGCTTATAGGCGTCGAACAAGCCGGCCAATGCCGGCTTGTTTGCTTCTGCGCGCTTCCCGATAATAAGCGCCCTTTTTCTATGGCCTTTTCGAGCACAACGGCAACCCGATGACCGAACTCGTCCTGATCATGGTCAGCGCCATCCTGGTCAATAACTTCGTGCTGGTGCAGTTCCTCGGCCTGTGCCCCTTCATGGGCGTGTCGAAGAAGATCGAGACGGCCATCGGCCTGTCCCTGGCCACCACCTTCGTGCTGACCCTGGCCGCCATGTGCAGCTACCTGGTGCAGCAGTACGTGCTCAGGCCGCTGGACCTGGAGTTCCTGCGCACCATCAGCTTCATCCTGGTGATCGCGGTGACCGTGCAGTTCACCGAGATGGTGGTGAACAAGACCAGCCCGCTGCTGTACCGCGTGCTGGGCATCTTCCTGCCGCTGATCACCACCAACTGCATCGTTCTCGGCGTGGCCCTGCTCAACGCCAACAAGGCCGAGTTCACCTTCGTCACCGCCACCGCCAACGGCTTCGCCGCCGGCCTGGGCTTCTCCCTGGTGCTGGTGCTGTTCGCCGCCATGCGCGAGCGCATCGCCATCGCCGACGTGCCGAAATCCTTCCAGGGCGCGGCCATCGGCATGATCACCGCGGGCCTGATGTCGTTGGCGTTCATGGGCTTTACCGGGTTGATCAAGCTATGAACCTGGTTCTCGTCGCCGTCCTCGCCCTGCTCGGCCTGTGCCTGCTGGCCGGCGCCATCCTCGGTTTCGCCGCGGTGCGCTTCAAGGTCGAGGGCGACCCCATCGCCGAGCAGATCAACGCCCTGCTGCCGCAGACCCAGTGCGGCCAGTGCGGCTACCCTGGCTGCAAGCCCTACGCCGAGGCGATCGCCGGCGGCGACAAGATCAACAAGTGCCCGCCCGGCGGCGAGGCGACCATCGCCGCCTTGGCCGATCTGCTCGACGTCGAGCCCGAGCCGCTGGACGCGGTGGAAGGCGAGAAGCCGCAGATGGTCGCCTATATCCGCGAGGCCGAGTGCATCGGCTGCACCAAGTGCATCCAGGCCTGCCCGGTGGACGCCATAGTCGGTGCGGCGCGGCAGATGCACACGGTGATCGTCAGCGAATGCACCGGCTGCGACCTGTGCGTGGAGCCCTGCCCGGTGGACTGCATCGACATGCTCGAAGTGGGCGGCAGCGTACAGAGCTGGAAATGGGACAAGCCGCTGGCGCCCGGCCAGTTGATCGCCAGCGACCGGGAGCAGGCGGCATGAGCGCGCAAGAGCGTATCTGGGATATCCCCGGCGGCATCCATCCGGCCGAGCGCAAGGAACTGTCCAACCGCACCCCGATCCAGCAGGCGCCGTTGCCGGCCCGCCTGAGCTTGCCGCTGGGCCAGCATATCGGCGCCGTCGCCGAGCCTTGCGTGGTGGTCGGCGAGCGGGTGCGCAAGGGGCAGAAGATCGCCGAGGCCACCGGTTTCGTCAGCGCGCCGCTGCATGCGCCGACCTCCGGCACGGTCAGCTTTATCGGCCCGCAGCCCTACCCGCATGTCTCCGGCATGCTGGCGCCGGCCATCGTCATCGACAGCGACGGCCTGGACGAGTGGATCGAACTGACCCCGCATCCCGACTACCGGCATATGGACTCCGCCGAACTGCTGGCGCTGATCCGCGACGCCGGCATCAGTGGCCTGGGCGGCGCGGGCTTCCCCACCGCGGTGAAGCTCACCGCGCGGCCGACGCAGAAGATCCACACGCTGATCATCAACGGCACCGAGTGCGAGCCCTATATCACCGCCGACGACTTGCTGATGCGCGAACGCGCCGCTGAGCTGGTTTCCGGCATCGATATCCTGGTGCAGCTGATCCAGCCCGAGCAGGTGCTGATCGGCATCGAGGACAACAAGCCCGAGGCCATCGCCGCGGTGCGCGGTGCCTGCAGCGAGCGCAGTTACCAGGTGCGGGTGTTCCCCACCAAGTACCCCTCCGGCGGCGAGAAGCAGCTGATCCAGATCCTCACCGGCGTCGAGGTGCCCAGCGGCGGACTGCCGGCCGATATCGGCATCCTCTGCCAGAACGTCGGTACCTGCGTGGCCGTGCACGAGGCCGTGGTGCACGGCAAGCCGCTGATCTCGCGCATCACCACCCTCACCGGCGAGGCCCTGGCGCGCCCGGGCAACGTCGAGGCGCTGCTCGGTACGCCAGTCGGCGAGCTGCTGCAGTTCGCCGGGCTCGACCGGAGCAAGCTCAATCGCCTGATCATGGGCGGACCGATGATGGGCTTCACCCTGCCCAGCCTCGAGGTGCCGCTGATCAAGACCGCCAACTGCCTGCTGGCCAGTACCGCCGCCGAGCTGCCGCCACCGCCGCCGGCGCTGCCCTGCATCCGCTGCGGCGAATGCGCCGAAGCCTGCCCGGCCAGCCTGCTGCCGCAGCAGCTGCACTTCTTCGCCCTGGGCCAGGAGCATGAGCAGCTCAAGGCGCACAACCTGTTCGACTGCATCGAGTGCGGCGCCTGCGCCTACGTCTGCCCCTCGAGCATTCCGCTGGTGCAGTACTACCGCGCGGCCAAGGCGGAAATCCGCGAGCTGGAACAGAAGCAGCTCAAGGCCGAGCACTCCAAGCAGCGCTTCGAGCAGCGCCAGGAACGCCTGCGCCGCGCCGAGGAACAGAAGGAAGCCGAGCGCAAGGCCCGTGCCGAGAAGGCCGCCCGCGCCAAGGCGGCGCAGGCCGAGGCGCCGCCGGCTGCCGCCGCCCCGGCCGACGAGGCGCTGAAGAAACTCAAGATCGAGGCCAGCATGGCCCAGGTTGCGCTGAAGAAGGCGGAAAAACAGCTGGCAGCCCACGACACGCCGGAGCTGCAGGCGCAGGTCGCCGAGCTGCGCACCGCTGCCGAAGCCGCACAGAAGGCCCTGGCCGACGCACAAGCGGCTGCCCCTGCCCCGGCGCCCAAACCGGCCGGTGACGATGCGCTGAAAAAGGCCAAGATCGACGCCGCCATGCTCAAGGCCCAGCTGCGCAAGCTGGAAAAGATCGAGACCCCGGACAACGACCAGCAGGCCGAACTCGCCCGTGTGCGTCAGCAACTGGAAGCAGCCGAGAAGGCCCTGGCCAGCCTGGAAAGCCAGACGCCCGCACCGGCCGCTAAACCGGCCGGCGACGAAGCGCTGAAAAAGGCCAAGATCGACGCCGCCATGCTCAAGGCCCAGCTGCGCAAGCTGGAGAAGATCGAAAACCCGGACGACGACCAGCAGGCCGAAATCGCCCGTGTGCGCCAGCAGCTGGAAGCCGCCGAGAAGGCCCTGGCCAGCCTGGAAAGCCAGACGCCCGCCCCCGCCGCCAAGCCGGCCGGCGACGAGGCGCTGAAGAAGGCCAAGATCGAAGCCGCCATGCTCAAGGCCCAGCTGCGCAAGCTGGAAAAGATCGAAAACCCGGACGACGACCAGCAGGCCGAACTCGCCCGCCTGCGCCAGCAGCTGGAAGCCGCCGAGAAGGCCCTGGCCAGCCTGGACAGCCAGGCGCCCGCCCCCACCGCCAAACCGGCCGGCGACGAGGCCCTGAAAAAAGCCAAGGTCGAGCTGGCGATGAAGCGTGCCGAACTGAAGAAGGCCGAGAAGACCGGCGCCGACGAAGCCGCACTGCAGCCGCTGCGCGATGCCTTGGTCGCCGCCGAGCAAGCCCTGCACGCCGCCGAGGCGGCCTCGGACAAGCCGGCGCCGGAGCTGGTACGCCGCGAACGCCCCGGCGTGGACGAAACGCTGAAAGCCCTGAAAACCGAAGTGGCCTTCGCCCGCGCCGACCTGCGCAAGCTGGAACGCGACGACAACGCCGCCAGCGAGGCGCTGGAACAGGCCCGCACGCGCCTGGCCGAGGCCGAACGCCAACTGGCCGAATACCAACCCTGATATCCGCCCCGAACGCAATCCGGGGACAAACACCACACCCGACAGCGCAGCGACAGCAACGACCGGAGCGCCAATGGCCCTGCCCCGCATCACATCGCCCCACGCCAAGGGCAGCAATCGCACCCAGCAGGTCATGCTGCAGGTGCTGCTGGCCACGGTGCCGGGCGTTCTCGCCCTGACCTGGCTGTTCGGCGCAGGCACCCTGTTCAATCTGATCCTGGCCAGCCTGTTCGCCCTGGCGTTCGAGGCGGCGATCCTGGCCGCGCGTCAGCGTCCGCTGGCGTTCTTCCTCAAGGATTACAGCGCCCTGGTCACCGCCGTGCTGCTGGCCCTGGCGCTGCCACCCTACGCGCCCTGGTGGCTGACCCTGGTGGCGGTGGGCTTCGCCATCGTCTTCGGCAAGCAGCTCTACGGCGGCCTTGGGCAGAACCCCTTCAACCCGGCCATGCTCGGCTACGTGGTGGTGCTGATCTCCTTCCCGGTGGAGATGACCAGCTGGCCCGTGCCGCATGGCGTCGCCCTGCTCGATGGCCTGCAGCACATCCTCGGCATCGCCGCGCTGCCCGACGGCTGGGCCCAGGCCACCGCGCTGGACGCGCTGAAGGTCAACAAGAGCCTGACCATGGACGAGCTGCGCGCCGCCAACCCGGCCTTCGGCCACTTCGGCGGCGCCGGCAGCGAGGCGGTCAACCTGGCCTTTCTCGCCGGCGGCCTGTACCTGCTGCACAAGCGCATCTTCAGCTGGCACGCGCCGGTCGGCATGCTCGGCGCCCTGGCCGTGATGAGCCTGCTGTTCTGGAACGGCAGCGGCTCGGACTCCAACGGCTCGCCGCTGTTTCACCTGCTCAGCGGCGCCACCATGCTCGGCGCCTTCTTCATCGTCACCGACCCGGTGTCCGGCGCCACCAGCAACCGCGGGCGCCTGGTGTTCGGCATCGGCGTCGGCGTGCTGGTCTACGTGATCCGCGCCTGGGGCGGTTACCCGGACGCAGTGGCCTTCGCCGTGTTGCTGATGAACCTGGCCGCACCGACCATCGACTACTACACCCGGCCGCGCAGCTACGGCCACCGCAAGCCCAATAGCGGCTTCAAGCTGGGAGAATGAGCATGCTGCCGGAAATCAGCCGCTCGATGCTGAAGAACGCCCTGGTGCTGGGTCTGTTCGCCATCGCCACCGTCGGCAGCGTGGCCCTGTTGCAACAGGCCACCGCCAGCCGCATCGCCGCCGCCGAGCGCGAGGCGCAGGTGCGCGCCCTGGGCGAGATCCTGCCGGCCGGCAGCTACGACAACCACCTGCTGGACAACCGCATCGAGGTCAACGCCCGCGAACTCGGCCAGCGCAGCCCGCAGTCGGCCTACCTGGCGCTCAAGGACGGGGCGCCCAGCGCGCTGATCCTGCCGGTCACCGCTCCGGACGGCTACAGCGGCGCCATCCACCTGCTGGTCGGCATCTTCGCCGACGGCCGCCTGGCCGGCGTGCGCGTGCTCGGCCACAAGGAAACCCCGGGGCTGGGCGACAAGATCGAACTGGCCAAGAGCCAGTGGATTCGCAGCTTCGACGGCAAATCCCTGAGTAACCCCGGCGCAGAGGGCTGGGCGGTGAAGAAGGATCGCGGCGAGTTCGACCAGTTCGCCGGTGCCACCATCACCCCGCGCGCGGTGGTCAAGGCCGTGCACGGCGCCCTGCAGTATTTCGACGCACACCGCGCCCAGCTGCTGGGCCTGGCGGAGGACGCGCAATGACCAGCTACCGCGAGATCACAATCAACGGCCTGTGGAAGAACAACCCGGCGCTGGTGCAACTGCTCGGCCTCTGCCCGCTGCTGGGGGTGAGCAACTCCACGGTCAACGCCCTCGGCCTGGCGCTGGCCAGCGCGGTGGTGCTGGTGTGCTCCAACACCGCGGTGTCGCTGGTGCGCGGCGTGGTCAACACCGCCGTGCGCCTGCCCGCCTTCGTCATGATCATCGCCGCGCTGACCACCTGCATCGAGCTGCTGATGCAGGCCTTCACCTACGAGCTGTACCAGATCCTCGGCATCTTCATCCCGCTGATCACCACCAACTGCGTGATCCTCGGCCGCGCCGACGGCTTCGCGGCGAAGAACGCCCCGCCGCGCGCCGCCTACGACGGCCTGATGATGGGCCTGGGCTTCGGCGCGGTGCTGGTGCTGATCGGTGCCGCCCGCGAGCTGCTCGGCACCGGCGCCCTGCTGGCCAATATGCACCTGCTGTTCGGCCCGGTTGCGGCCGACTGGCAGATCACCCTGGTCAGCGACTACAAGGGTTTTCTCCTGGCCATCCTGCCGCCGGGCGCCTTTATCGTCCTCGGCCTGCTGATCGCCGGCAAGAACCGCATCGACCAGGTATTGGCCGAGCGGGCCAAGGCCGCCGCCCCCGAGGCGCCCGCGCCAAGCCGTCGCGTGCGAGTGACCGGAGTGATCGAGTGAACGCCGCCAAACGCCTGGAAATCTTCCGCCGTCTGCACGAGGACAACCCGGAGCCGAAGACCGAGCTGGCCTACAGCACGCCCTTCGAGCTGCTGGTAGCCGTCACCCTGTCGGCCCAGGCCACAGACGTCAGCGTCAACAAGGCCACCGCCAAGCTGTTCCCGGTCGCCAACACCCCGGAGGCCATCCATGCCCTGGGCGTCGAAGGGCTTAGCGAGTACATCAAGACCATCGGCCTGTACAACAGCAAGGCGAAGAACGTCATCGCGGCCTGCCGCATCCTCATCGAGAAACACGGCAGCCAGGTGCCGGACAACCGCGAGGACCTCGAAGCCCTGCCGGGCGTCGGCCGCAAGACCGCCAACGTGGTGCTCAACACCGCCTTCCGCCAGCTGGCCATGGCGGTGGACACCCATATCTTCCGGGTCAGCAACCGCACCGGCATCGCCCCCGGCAAGAACGTGCTGGAGGTGGAGAAGAAGCTGCTCAAGTTCGTGCCCAAGGACTATCTGCTCGACGCCCACCACTGGCTGATCCTGCATGGCCGTTACGTCTGCACCGCGCGCAAACCGCGCTGCGGCGCCTGCCGCATCGAGGATCTGTGCGAGTACAAGGCGAAGACCTCGGACGATTGATCGACCATTGATCTGGGCGATCATCCGATTGAAAAAATCTTTTTTACCCGCTCTATTTTTGCCGCTATAAGGTGCGCAAATGGCCCCGGAGCCTGGAGTGGAACATATGAGCACTGACAAAGAAGACCTCGAACTGGACGAAGACTTTGTCGCGGAAGAATCGGACGATGCCGAGCCTGCGGTGGAAGTCGCCAAGACCAACCTGACCAAGCGCCGCATCATCGACAACTTCCTCGAAGAGCGACGCCTGCACAAGCAGCTGGCCGAGTACGACTTCGACATCTGAAGGTCGAGTCGGATAAAAAAAGCCCCGCACAATGCGGGGCTTTTTCGTGGCGGCGATAACCTCAGTCCTTGCGCGACGGCGACAGCAGCTCGATCTTGTAGCCGTCCGGATCTTCCACGAAAGCCAGGATGCTCGAACCGTGCTTCATCGGCCCCGGTTCGCGGGTGATCTTGCCGCCGCGCGAGCGGATGTCCTCGCAGGCCTTGTAGACGTCGGCCACTTCCAGGGCGATATGGCCGTAGCCGGTGCCCAGCTCGTAGCTGTCCACGCCCCAATTGTGGGTCAGTTCGATCACGCTGTTGTGCGCCTCGTCGCCGTAACCGACGAAGGCCAGGGTGAACTCGCCGTCCGGGTAGTCCTTGCGGCGCAGCAGGGTCATGCCCAGCACTTCGGTGTAGAAGGCGATGGATTTGTCCAGGTCGCCGACGCGCAGCATGGTATGCAGCAGTCTCATCAGGTTTCTCCTCAGCGATTGGCCGTGATCTCGGCTCTAAAAAGAAACCCCGGCTCGTGGCCGGGGTTCCTCTGACACGGTGCAAGCAGTCTATCAGATCAGCTTGCGGCCCTTGCCGGCGGCGATGCGCATGCGCAGGGCGTTGAGCTTGATGAAGCCGGCCGCGTCCTGCTGGTTGTAGGCGCCGCCATCTTCTTCGAAGGTGGCGATATTGGCGTCGAAAAGCGAGTCGTCGGACTTGCGCCCGGTGACGATGACGTTGCCCTTGTACAGTTTCAGGCGCACCACGCCGTTCACGTTGGCCTGGGAGGCGTCGATCATCTGCTGCAGCATCAGACGCTCCGGGCTCCACCAGAAACCGTTGTAGATCAGGCTGGCGTATTTCGGCATCAGCTCGTCTTTCAGGTGGGCCACTTCACGGTCGAGGGTGATCGACTCGATGGCGCGGTGGGCGCGCAGCATGATGGTGCCGCCGGGCGTCTCGTAGCAGCCGCGCGACTTCATGCCGACATAGCGGTTTTCCACGATGTCCAGACGGCCGATGCCGTTGGCGCCGCCAATGCGGTTCAGCTCGGCCAGCACCTGAGCCGGCGTCATGGCCTTGCCGTCGATGGCGACGATGTCACCGGCCTGGTAGGTCAGCTCGATATAGGTCGGTGCGTCCGGAGCTGCCTCAGGCGAGACAGTCCATTTCCACATGTCTTCTTCGTGCTCGGTCCAGGTGTCTTCCAGCACGCCGCCCTCGTAGGAGATGTGCAGCAGGTTGGCGTCCATGGAGTACGGCGACTTCTTCTTGCCGTGGCGCTCGATCGGGATGGCGTGCTTCTCGGCGTAGTCCATCAGCTTCTCGCGCGACAGCAGGTCCCACTCGCGCCAGGGGGCGATGACCTTCACGCCCGGCTTCAGTGCGTAGGCGCCCAGCTCGAAGCGCACCTGGTCGTTGCCCTTGCCGGTGGCGCCGTGGGAGATGGCGTCGGCGCCAGTCTCGTTGGCGATCTCGATCAGGCGCTTGGCGATCAGCGGACGAGCGATGGAGGTACCCAGCAGGTACTCGCCTTCGTAGATGGTGTTGGCGCGGAACATGGGGTAGACGAAATCGCGGACGAACTCTTCGCGCAGGTCGTCGATGTAGATTTCCTTGACGCCCATCGCCTGGGCCTTGGCACGGGCCGGCTCGACCTCCTCGCCCTGGCCGAGGTCGGCGGTGAAGGTCACCACTTCACAGTTGTAGGTATCTTGCAGCCACTTGAGGATCACCGAGGTGTCCAGGCCACCGGAATAGGCCAGAACTACCTTTTTGACGTCCGCCATGCCATCACTCCACGGGTTGTACGGTAAAACCCGTGATTCTACTGACCCTGCGGGCCAATTTACAGGGGCGCGACAGCTTGTGACGACGAAGCGACGCCGTTTTTCGCCTCAGGACGGCGTGCTGCCGGCCGGATCGGCCGGGGCGCTCGGCGCAGCGTCAGGCGTCGTGCTCGGTGGCGCGACCTCGGCCGGCGGCAGGCGCTCCAGGCGCAGGGTGGCGCGGCGGTTCTTGGCGCGGTTGGCCTCGCTGTTGTTGGGTGCCAGCGGGTAGCGCTCGCCATGAAAACGCAGGGTGATCTGCTCCACCGGCACACCGCCGGCCACCAGGTACTCCTGCACCGCCAGGGCGCGGCGGCGCGACAGGTCGCGGTTGGTCAGGCGGTTGCCGCTGTTGTCGGCGTGACCGTCGATCTGGAAGCTGTTGATGCTGGGGTCGGCCTTGATGAAGTCGAGCACGATGTCCAGCTTGGCGCGGGCCATGCCGTCCAGCTCGACACCGCCGCCGGGAAAGCCTATCTGCGCCTGGCGGATCTGCTCGAAGTTGACCGGCAGCAGCTTGGCCGTGCAGGCCTGGTAGTCTTCGTAGGCCTTGTGGAACTTCACCGGCAGCAGGCGCACCTCGAGGCTATCGCCGCCGTTGAGGGTGCGGTGGCGCACCAGCGGGCTGCGCCCTTCCAGCAGACCGGTGAGCAGCCGCGCGCCCTGCTCATGGGAGCTATTGAACGGTACCTCGCCGTTGCCGACGCTGACCACGCCCAGGTGGATGTCGCCGCGCCCCGGTTGCCAGGGCGCTGCCGCCGCCAGCAGGGTCGCCGAGCCGGCGCCGAGCCAGCGTTCACGCGCCTTGAGGCGGAAGGTCACCTGCTCGCCGGCACGGCGCACGAACTCGCCGCTGCCGAACTGACTGATCGGCTGGCTCAGGCGGCACTCGAACTGATCGCCCTCGACCTTCCATTCCACCTGTTCCAGGCGGGTCTGAAAGCTGACGGCGTGCGCCGGCAGGCTCAGGGCCAGGCCGGCCAGCAGACAGGGAAGGACAAGACGGGGCTGGCGCACGACGGGCTCCACGAATACACGGTTCTCCCTAGGTATCGGTGCCTTGGCGAAAAACTGTAGGGGCGAATTGCTTCGCGCACCGCTCGTGTCGGCACGCAAAATCCGCCGGCGCGACGTCGTCCGTCCCGCCCACAGCGCATTTTCCGGCGGTTTCCGGTAGCATTCCGCTCACGTTTTACCCGCCTGGAAGCCCCCATGTCCGACCGCCTGACTCTCCTGCGTCCCGATGACTGGCACATTCACCTGCGCGATGGCGCGGTGCTGCCGCACACCGTCGGCGACGTCGCGCGCACCTTCGCCCGCGCCATCATCATGCCCAACCTGGTGCCGCCGGTACGCAACGCCGCCGAGGCCGACGCCTACCGCCAGCGCATCCTGGCCGCGCGCCCGGCCGCCAGCCGCTTCGAGCCGCTGATGGTGCTCTACCTCACCGACAACACCAGCCCCGAGGACGTGCGCCAGGCCAAGGCCGCCGGCTTCGTCCACGCCGCCAAGCTGTACCCGGCCGGCGCCACCACCAACTCCGATTCGGGCGTGACCAGCATCGACAAGATCTTCCCGGTGCTGGAAGCCATGGCCGAGGTGGGCATGCCGCTGCTGGTGCACGGCGAGGTGACCCGCGCCGAGATCGACGTGTTCGACCGCGAGAAGGCCTTTATCGATGAGCACCTGAGCCGTGTGGTCGAGCGCTTCCCCACGCTGAAAGTGGTGTTCGAGCACATCACCACCCGCGACGCGGTGCAGTTCGTCGAGGCCGCGCCGGCCAACGTCGGCGCCACCATCACCGCCCATCACCTGCTGTACAACCGCAACCACATGCTGGTCGGCGGCATCCGCCCGCACTTCTATTGCCTGCCGATCCTCAAGCGCAACGTGCATCAGGAAGCCCTGCTCGACGCCGCCGTGAGCGGCAGCCGCAAGTTCTTCCTCGGCACCGACTCGGCGCCGCACGCCAAGCACGCCAAGGAAGCCGCCTGCGGCTGCGCCGGCTGCTACACCGCCTATGCCGCCATCGAGCTGTATGCCGAGGCCTTCGAGCAGCGCGGTGCGCTGGACAAGCTGGAAGGCTTCGCCAGCTGCCACGGTCCGGACTTCTACGGCCTGCCACGCAACAGCGACTCGATCACCCTGGTGCGCCAGGACTGGACAGCCCCGGCCAGCCTGCCGCTGGGCGAGCAGACGGTGATCCCCCTGCGCGCCGGCGAAACCCTGCGCTGGAAGCTGCTGGAGGGCCAGGCGTGAGCGAAGAGCATTACGACGACGAACTCGATCCCAGCCTGCCGTCCGGCCCGCGCACGCCCATGGCGGCGCGCTTTCGCGGCTACCTGCCGGTGGTGGTCGACGTCGAGACCGGCGGTTTCAACTGCGCCACCGACGCCCTGCTGGAGATCGCCGCAACCACCATCGCCATGGACGAGAGCGGCTTCCTCTACCCGGATCACACCCACTTCTTCCGCATCGAGCCCTTCGAAGGCGCCAATATCGAGGCGGCGGCGCTGGAGTTCACCGGGATCAAGCTGGATCACCCGCTGCGTATGGCGGTGAGCGAGGAGCACGCCCTCGGCGAGATCTTCAAGGGCCTGCGCAAGTCGATCAAATCGGCCGGCTGCAAGCGCGCCATCCTGGTCGGCCACAACAGCAGCTTCGACCTGGGTTTCCTCAACGCCGCGGTGGCCCGTTGCGGCATCAAGCGCAACCCCTTCCACCCCTTCTCCAGCTTCGACACCGCCACCCTGGCCGGCCTCGCCTACGGCCAGACCGTACTGGCCAAGGCCTGCCAGACCGCCGGCATCGAGTTCGACGGCAAGGAGGCGCACTCGGCGCGCTACGACACCGAGAAGACCGCCGAGCTGTTCTGCGGCATCGTCAACCGCTGGAAGGAAATGGGCGGCTGGGACGAATTCGACCAGTAAGCCGTTGCGCGGCAATCAGTCCCCACCAGAAACCGGCCTCGCGCCGGTTTTTTGCCGATGCCCCATCGCGTCTGGCCGCCCGGCCTCGCAGGCTGCAGCCCAGTGATGCGCACCACCCGCCGCGGCCACTCGACCCTTTTGCCTGCTGCCGGCCGTCGCCAGGCGCAGTCAACAACTCTTCCGGATTTTTTCTGGCCGCGGCCGCCACGACGGCAACCGTTCGTCAGCCAGCCAGGTCTCTAGCGCGGGCATTTGCAAGAGTTCTTTGACAAGCATTCTCATTAACATTAGTATCCGTCGCATCAAACAGATCCACCAAGACGAGCCTTGCTTATGTACGTCTGCCTCTGTGAAGGTGTCACCGATACGCAAATCCGCGACGCGGTCTATGAAGGCTGCTGCAGCTACCGTGAAGTGCGCAGCACCCTCGGCATCGCCAGCCAGTGCGGCAAGTGCGCCTGCCTGGCCAAGCAGGTGGTCCGCGAAACCATCGGCGAAGTGCAGAGCAGCCAGGCCGCCCTGGCCTACCCCGCCGGCTTCGTCGCCGCCTGAGTCAGCCCGCTCGCATAAGAAACCGGATCGGCGATCCGGTTTTTTTATGCCCTGCCATCCCTGGTACGCCCGCCAAGGCCGCTGAAAACGCGCCCCCGCAACCCGGATGCAATCCGGGGCAGGCGTCCCGATTGCATGCGGCATACGCCAGGCCAATAAAAAACCGGATCGAGGATCCGGTTTTTCGTTGGGGCGAAGAACCTTGGACTCAGCGATAAGCCTCGAACAGCCCCGTCGCCCCCATGCCGCCGCCAACGCACATGGTAACGATGCCGTAGCGCAGCTGGCGGCGCTGCAGCTCGCGCACCAGATGGCCGACCTGGCGCGAGCCGGTCATGCCGAAGGGGTGGCCGATGGAGATGGAGCCGCCGTTGACGTTGTACTTGGCGTTGTCGATCTCCAGCTTGTCGCGGCAGTACAGGCACTGCGAGGCGAAGGCTTCGTTGAGCTCCCACAGGTCGATGTCGTCGACCGTCAGGCCTTTGGCCTTGAGCAGCTTGGGCACCGAGAACACCGGGCCGATGCCCATCTCGTCGGGCTCGCAGCCAGCCACAGTAAAACCACGGAAATACGCCTTGGGCGTCAGGCCCAACTCGAGCGCTTTCTCCAGGCTCATCACCAGGGTCATGGAGGCGCCGTCGGACAGCTGCGAGGCATTGCCGGCGGTGACGCTGCCGGCCGGATCGAAGGCCGGCTGCAGCGCGGCCAGGGATTCGAGGCTGGTGTCCGGGCGGTTGCAGTCGTCCGCCTCGACCACGCCGTCGACGATCCGCTTCTCGCCGCTGGCCTTGTCCTCGACCTGGTACTTCACCGCCATCGGTACGATTTCGTCGGCGAACAGCCCCTCGGCCTGGGCGCGGGCGGTGCGCTGCTGGCTCTGCAGGGCATAGGCGTCCTGGGCCTCGCGGGTGATGCCGTAGCGGTTGGCGACGATCTCGGCGGTCTTGCCCATGGGGTAGTAGATGCCGGGGTTGTCCTTTTGCAGCAGCGGGTTGAACAGCTGGTCCATGTTCATGCTTTTCAGGGTCATGGTGATGGACTCGACGCCACCGGCGACGATGATCTCGCTGCAGCCGGAGGCCACCTGGTTGGCGGCGATGGCGATGGCCTGCAGGCCCGAGGAACAGAAGCGGTTGAGGGTCATGCCCGCCACCGGGTTGCCCAGGCGCGACAGCACCGCGACGTTGCGGCCGATGTTCATGCCCTGCGCGCCCTCGTTGGAGCCGGCGCCGACGATGCAGTCGTCGACCTGCTTCGGATCGATGCCGTTGCGCACCAGCAGCGCGTCGACGCAGTGGGCGGCCATGTCGTCCGGCCGGGTCAGGTTGAACTTGCCGCGAAAGGACTTGGCCAGGCCAGTCCGCACGCTGTCGACTATCACCACTTCACGCATGACGCACCTCGTTGTTATTGGATGGAGGATATGGCGAAGATAAATCCGTCCGATCCCGGGGCGCGACCATCATTGATCCGGCGTATGCACCTCAATCCTTGGCGAAGGCCGCCTCGATCGCCTGGTTGATGGTGCGCAGCACCTTGACCCGGGCAAAGCGCTTGTCGTTGGCTTCCACCAGGGTCCAGGGGGCGATCTCGGTGCTGGTGCGGTCGACCATGTCGCCCACCGCGTCGGCGTATTGCGGCCACTTGTCGCGGTTGCGCCAGTCTTCCTCGGTGATCTTGAAACGCTTGAAGGGGATCTGCTCACGCTCCTGGAAGCGCGCCAGCTGAGTGTCCTGGTCGATGGACAGCCAGAACTTGACCAGGATCGCCCCGGCGTCGCTCAGTTGCTCCTCGAAGTCGTTGATCTCGCCGTAGGCGCGCAGCCAGTCGGCCTCGCTGCAGTACCCCTCGACCCGCTCCACCAGCACCCGGCCATACCAGCTGCGGTCGAAGATGGTGAACTTGCCGCGCGCCGGGATATGCCGCCAGAAACGCCACAGGTAGGGCTGGGCGCGCTCTTCCTCGGTGGGCGCGGCCACCGGCACGATGCGGTACTGGCGCGGATCCAGCGCGCCGGTAACGCGGCGTATGGCGCCGCCCTTGCCGGCCGCGTCGTAGCCCTCGAACACCGCGATCAGCGCGTGCTTGCGCATGCGTTTGTCGCGCATCAAACCGGACAGACGCGCCTGCTCGACGGTCAGTTGCTCCTTGTAGTCGTCCTTGTCCAGCGCCTGGGTCATGTCCAGGCTGGCCAGCAGAGCGCTGCTGTCCAGGCTCGACACCAGCGGCGCGGCATGCGGCTGGCGCTGCGCTCGCTGCTGGCTGGCCAGCGCCGCCTGCAGCCCCTCGAGGAGGATGCGCCCGACGGTCAGGCTGCGGTAATACTCATCGACCCCCTCGACCACGTACCAGGGCGCGTAGTCGCGGCTGGTGCGGCGCAGCACACGCTCGCCGTAGTGGACGAACTTGTCGTAGGTCTTCGACTGCTGCCAGTCCAGCGGGCTGATGCGCCAGCTGTGCAGCGGGTCGTCCTTGAGCGCCTCCAGGCGCGCCTTCATATGCTGCTTGGACAGGTGGAACCAGAACTTGAAGATCAGCGCGCCCTCGTCGCAGAGCATGCGCTCCAGGCGCTCGGCGCCATCGATGGCCTGATCCAGCACGGCGTCCTTGAAGCGCCCATGCACCCGGCCCTGAAGCATCTGGCTGTACCAGTTGCCGAAGAACACGCCGATGCGCCCCTTCGGCGGCAGCTGACGCCAGTAGCGCCAGGCCGGCGGCCGGGCCAGTTCCTCGTCGGTCTGCACGTCGAAGGTGCTGACCTGGATCAGCCGCGGGTCCATCCACTCGTTGAGCAGCTTGACCGTCTCGCCCTTGCCGGCGCCCTCGATGCCGTTGATCAGCACGATCACCGGAAAGCGCGCCTGCTGCTTCAACTCGTACTGCGCCTCCAGCAGCGCCTCGCGCAGCGCCGGCTCTTCGGCTTCGAACCTGGCTTTATCGATGCTGCGGCCGATTTCGGCGGATTCGAACATGCGGCAACCTCCCTGGAATTATCACCACAGCGTAACGGATGATGCCCGCCTTTGCCCGTCGGCGCGGCGCGGTAGAATCGCCGCACGATCCAGCGGAACCCCTCCATGTCAGAACCTCATCACGCCCAGCTCGACTGGGACGAACGCGGCCAGCCCCTGTCGCGCCACTTCGGCGACGTCTACTTCTCCCAGCAAGACGGCCTGGAAGAGACCCGCTACGTCTTCCTCGCCAACAACGACCTGGCGGCGCGCTTCGCCGCCCTCGGCGACGGCGAGTGCCTGTGCATCGGCGAAACCGGCTTCGGCACCGGGCTGAACTTCCTCTGCGCCTGGCAGCTGTTCGAGCAGCAGGCGCCGGCCGGTGCGCGCCTGCACTTCGTCAGCGTGGAAAAGTACCCGCTGCAACTGGCCGACCTGCAGCGCGCCCTGGCCCTGTGGCCGGAGCTGGCGCCCCAGGCCGAGCAATTGCTGGTGCAGTACCGCGCCATTCACCCCGGCTACCAGCGCCTGCTGCTGGCCGATGGCCGCATCGCCTTGACCCTGCTGATCGGCGACGCGTTGGAGCAGCTGGCGCAACTGGATGCACGCATCGACGCCTGGTTCCTCGACGGCTTCAACCCGGCGAAGAACCCGCAGATGTGGACGCCCGAGCTGTTCGCCGAACTGGCGCGGCTGTCCGCTCCCGGCGCGACCCTGGGCACCTTCAGCAGCGCCGGCGTGGTGCGCCGGGCGCTGAACGACGCCGGCTTCCGGATGAAACGTGTACCCGGCCTGGGCAAGAAATGGGAGGTACTCAAGGGGCGCTTCATCGGCGCCACGGGAGACGAGACCAACCCCTGGTTCGCCCGCCCCGCGAACCAGGCGCGGGACAAACACGCGGTGGTGATCGGCGCCGGCCTGGCCGGCTGTGCCACGGCCGCCAGCCTGGCCGCACGCGGCTGGCGGGTAAGCCTGCTGGAACGCCACGGCGAGGTGGCCGCCGAGGCCTCGGGCAACCCGCAGGGGGTGCTCTACCTCAAGCTCTCGGCCCACGGTACGGCGCTGTCGCAACTGATAGTTGCCGGCTTCGGCCACACCCGACGCCTGCTCGAACGCCTGCAACGCGGCGCCAACTGGGACGCCTGCGGCGTGCTGCAACTGGCCTTCGATGCCAAGGAAGCCGCGCGTCAGGCCAAGCTGGCCGCGGCCTTTCCCAGCGAGCTGCTGACGCCGCTGACGCGCGAGCAGGCCGAGGCCCTGGCCGGCATCGGCCTGCCGGCCGGCGGCCTGTTCTACCCGGACGCCGGCTGGGTGCACCCGCCGGCGCTATGCCGGCTGCTGGCCGCGCATCCTTCGATCGACCTGCTGACGCACAGCGAGGCACTGGAGCTGCGGCGCCACGACGACCAGTGGCAGGTGCTGGCAGGCCAGCAGGAGCTGACCCGCGCGCCGGTGGTGGTGCTGGCTGCCGCTGCGGAAATCCGCCGCTTCGCACAGAGCGCCGGCCTGCCGCTCAAGCGCATCCGCGGGCAGATCAGCCGCCTGCCGGCCAATTCGGCCAGCAGCGCCCTGCGCACCGTGGTCTGCGCCGACGGCTACGTCGCCCCGCCACGCGCAAATGAGCACACCCTGGGCGCCAGCTTCGACTTCCACAGCGACGACCTGACGCCGAGCGTCGCCGAACATGCCGGCAACCTCGAGCTGCTCAAGGACATTTCCACCGATCTGGCCGAGCGCCTGCAGGCCGACCAGCTCGACCCGGCGCAGCTCGAAGGCCGCGCCGCCTTCCGCTGCACCAGCCCGGACTACCTGCCCATAGTCGGGCCGCTGGCCGATGCCGAGGCCTTCGCCGAACGCTACGCGGTGCTGGCCAAGGACGCCCGCCAGGTGCCGCAGGCGCCCTGCCCCTGGCTGCCCGGCCTGTACGTCAACAGCGGCCACGGCTCGCGTGGGCTGATCACCGCGCCGCTGTCCGGCGAGCTGATCGCCGCCTGGCTGGAAGGCGAACCCCTGCCGCTGCCGCGCGCGGTGGCCGAGGCCTGTCACCCCAATCGCTTCGCGCTGCGCCGCCTGATCCGCGGCGAGTAAGTCCCTTCCTGGCACCTTCCCGCGACACTGCGTCGCGGGGCTGGTGGCTGCTCGCCGAAAATACCTAATGAAACAAATTCGTATTTACATTATCTTTACAGGCTATTTCTAATCCCTCCTGCCGTATCGGAGCCGTCGCATGCACCGCAAGACCCGCCTCTGCCTCGCCATCAGCCTCGCCTGCCTGGGCAGCAGCGCCCTGGCCGAAGATAACCGCGAGCAACAGCTCGAACTGGACGCCATGACCATCAGCGCCACCCGCGGCCACAGCCAGGTGGGCAAGACGCCGCAGAAGATCACCGTCATCAGCCGCGAGCAGATCGAGCAGCAACTGGCGATCACCAGCGACCACGGCCAGGTGCTGAGCAACCTGATTCCCTCCTATTCGCCGAGCCGGCAGAAGCTGAGCAACGCCGGCGAGACCTTCCGCGGCCGCGCCGCGCTGGTGATGATCGACGGCGTGCCGCAGTCCACGCCGCTGCGGGCCGGCGGCCGCGACGGCTACACCATCGACCTGGCGATGGTCGAGCGCATCGAGGTGATCCACGGCGCCAGCGCCGAGCATGGCCTGGGCGCCACCGGCGGCATCATCAACTACGTCACCCGCCGGCCACAGGGCGGCAGCCTCAGGCAGCACGCCGGCATCAGCCTGGAGGCGGGCGACGACTTCGATGGCGACGGCCTGGGCTACAAGCTGGACTACCGCGTCGAAGGCAACCAGGGCAGTTGGGACTACCTGGCCGCCATCAGCGGCCAGACCCGGGGCATGTTCTACGACGCCGACGGCGAGCTGATCGGCGTCGACGACACCCAGGGCGACATCATGGATTCCACCAGCAGCGACCTGCTGGTCAAGCTCGGCTACTGGTTCGACGCCGAGCAGAACCTCGAACTGATGGTCAACCGCTTCCAGCTCGAGGGCGAGCACGACTACGTCAACGTGCCCGGCAACCGCGCCGCCGATGTGCCGACCACCTCGCGCAAGGGCCAGCCGCCGGGCAAGGCGCCGCAGAACGAGGTGCTGGCCACCAGCCTGACCTACAGCAATGCCGACCTGGCCGGCAACCAGTTCACCGCCCAGCTGTACAGCCAGCGCTTCCGCGCCCGCTACGGCGGCAACATCCTGCCCAGCTTCCAGGACCCGGCCATCGCCCCGGTCGGCACCCTGTTCGACCAGTCGCAGAACGAGTCGGACAAATACGGCGGCAAGCTCTCGCTGAGCCGCGACGACATGTTCGATGGCCTGCTCAAGCTCACCGGCGGCCTGGACTTCCTGCAGGACACCACCAGCCAGATGCTGATTGCCACCGACCGCGAGTGGGTGCCGGAAACCGTGTTCAACAACCTCGCGCCCTTCCTCCAGGCCGAGGTGCGTGCCCACGAGCGCCTGACCCTGCACGGCGGGGTGCGCCACGAGTTCGCCAAGCTGGAGGTCGATCCGTTCCGCACCATCGCCTCCACCACCACGCCGCCGGGCGGCGTATCCGTCGAGGGCGGCGAGCCGGACTTCGAGGAAACCCTGTACAACGTCGGCCTGGTGTTCCAGGCCAGCGACTGGGCGCAGGTGTTCGCCAACTACTCGGAAGGCTTCGGCATGCCCGACGTTGGCCGCGTGCTGCGTGGCATCAACCAGCCCGGCCTGAGCGTGGACAGCTTCCTCGACCTGCAGCCGATCGTCACCGACAACCGCGAGATCGGCCTGCGCCTGAACCATGGCCCCTTCGATGCCGAAATCAGCTACTTCGAATCCGACTCCGACCTCGGCTCGCGCCTGGAGAGCGTCGGCGGCGTGTATCAGGTGCGTCGCGAACGCACCGAGATCGACGGCATCGAGGCCAGCGCCGGCTGGCAGATCGACGCCGTGCATCGTCTGCAGGCCAGCTACGCCAAGCTCAACGGCCAGTCGGACACCGACGGCGACGGCAAGGTGGACACCGATCTGGACGGCGCCAATATCGCCCCCGACCGCTACGGCATGAGCTGGCAGGCCAAGTGGAGCGACAAGCTCAACACCCGGGTGCAGGCCAACCACTATGCCAGCCGCAGCTTCGACACCCCCGGCCTGGACTTCGACGGCTACAGCCTGGTGGATGCCTCGGTCGGCTACCGCCTGCCGGTGGGCGAAGCCAGCCTGGGCGTGGAGAACCTGCTCAACCGCGACTACATGACCTACTACGCGCAGGCGGCCAGCACCCGCAACGACCAGTACTTCGCCGGCCGTGGTCGCACCTTCACCCTCGGCTATCAGCTCGACTTCTGAGTCGCCCCCCGACGGCCGCGCCAGGCGGCCGTCGCTGACTCAGGCGGTGCGCGCCGCTGTCAGCACCGCCTTGGGTTTGCGAAACACCAACACGTTGCCCGCCATCACCAGCGCCAGGCCCAGCAGCGCCGGGGCCGTCCACTGGTAGCCCTCGACGAACACCGAGATATTCAGCGCCACCACCGGGAACAGCACGGTGCAGTAGGCCGCGCGCTCGGGCCCCATGCGCCCGACCAGGGTCAGGTAGGCGGTGAAGCCGATCACCGAGCCGGGAATCGCCAGGTACAGCAGCGAGCCGATATAGCGCGCGTTCCATTCGAAGGCGAACGGCGTACCGCTGACCAGGCAGATGCCCACCAGCATCAGCGCGCCATAGAGCATGCCCCAGGCATTGGTGGTCAGTGGCTTGAGCCCCGCCTTCTGCTGCAGGCTGGAAAGCATGTTGCCGGCGGAGAAGAACAGCGTGCCGAGCAGCGCCAGGCCGATGCCCAGCAGGCTCTCGCGGCTGGTTTCGTGGCCGGCCAACTCCGGCCAGAACAGCAGCCCCAGGCCGGCCAGCCCCAGCGCGCCGCCGAGCAGCACGTTGGCGGCGATCCGCTGCCGGAAGAACAGTCGCGCGTTGAGCGCGTTCCACAAGGTGGCGGTGGAGAAGATCACCGCCACCAGGCCGCTGGGTATCCACTGGCTGGCGGTGTAGAAGCAGAGGAAATTGAGGCAGAACAGACACAGCCCCTGCACCAGGCAGATCGCCTGGCCGCGCCGATCCAGCGCCTGCAGCCGCCCGCTGAGCCAGAGCAGGGCGAACAGCACCGCGGCGGCCAGGACGAAGCGGTAAGCGATGGAGGCGGCGACGGCCACCTCGCCCATCTGGAACTTGATGGCGATCCAGGTGGTGCCCCAGATCAGCACGGTAAGCAGGTAAAGCGACAGATTCATCGAGCATCTCCCATGACTGCCGCCAGTCTGCGGCCAGCCCGCGGGGGCGCGCTTGCATAAAGTTGCGCTTTTAAACCTGCGCCATCACTGCCTGCCATCGCCGCCCAGGCTTTATCATGCGGGCTTTGCCAATCAGGTCATTCCCTCCGCATGCTGTCCGCCGTCGCGCGCTACCAGAAACTGCTGTCCAGCGCCCTCGCCCGCTACTTCCCCCGCACCACCGCTTACCTGCGCGCCGAGCGTGAGGCCGCCCAGCCGCGCCAGCCGGCACGTAAACCGGCGAAGAAGAAAACCGCCGGCGGCAAAGCCGGCAAGCGCCAGCAAAAGGCCGACAAACCCGGCCCCGCGGGTATCTACCCCGCTGCCAGGCTCAAGGTGGACGATGCGCAGATCCAGGCCATGCGCCAGCGCGTCGCCGAGGCGGTGCGCGCCGGGCTGATCGGCGCCCCCTCGGACGAGCAATGGGCGATGATCCTCTGCCGCGCGCCGCTGACGCGCATCTTCGCCGGCGCCGGCTCGGGCAAGTCCAGCACCCTGGTACTGCGCGTGGTGTTCATGCTCTGCCACCTGCATATCGACCCGGCGCGGCTGACGGTGATTTCCTTCACCAACGCCTCCTGCGCCGAGCTGCGCGAACGCCTGCAGCGGCTGCTGGACTTCTGGCGCTACCCGCACGATACGCGCCAGTGCGTGCGCACCTTCCACTCGGCGATGGCGACGCTGGCCAAGGAAGAGCTGGGCAACCCGCGCTGGTTCGAGCAACTCGACGAACCCGGCGAGGAACCGGACAACCCGCTGGCCGGCGGCCGCCTGCGTCCGGCGCAGCAGCGCCTGCTCAAGCAGGCCTACCAGAGCGCCTATGCCGCGGACGCGCGCTTTCGCAGCCTGGTGCATCGCCTGCTCAGGCTAGCCGCGCCGCAGGAGCCGCCGCAGGGCAAGCCCAAGGCGCCGCTGGACGCCTGCAAGCTGGCCGGCGAATTCGCCGCGCAGCCGCTGTTCGAGCTGCTACACAGTCAGGCCGGTTTCGCCGAAAGCCTGGGTCTGCGTCTCGACCGTCTGGACGTCAAGGCGCTCGACTGCGGCGCGCGCGAGCGCGACTTCATCGAGGCCATGCAGCTGTTCCACGGGCACTTCGACGCCCTGCTGCAACGCCAGGGGCTGATGAGCTTCAACGGCGCCTTCCAGCGACTGAGCGAGCGCCTGCAGCGGGACGGCGGCAAACCGGGCCAGGCTCTGCTCGCCCTCGGCCATCTGCTGATCGACGAATTCCAGGACATCTCGCCGCAGATCCTGCAGTGGCTGCAAGCCGTACACAGAGAACTCGCCCGACATGGCGAGACGCTCAGCCTGATGGCCATCGGCGACGACTGGCAGTCGATCTACGGCTGGCGCGGCAGCTCGCCGGAGCTGTTCATCGACTTCGACCGCCACTTCCCCAGCAAGGGCCGCGGCAAGAGCACCACCCTGCTACTGAGCACCAACTACCGCAGCGTCGAGGCGGTGATCCGCGACGGCGAACGGGTACTGGCCGGCGTGGCACGCAAGCAGGACAAGACCAGCATCGCGCACAAGGCCATGCAGCCGGGCGATCACGGCGTCAAGCTGATCCAGCGTTTCGAGCTGGCCAGCGGCATGCCGCGCCTGCTCGCAGACATCGGCGCGCAATGCGCCCACGTCGCCACGCGCGCCAACGCCGACCGCACCGCCGTGCTGCTGCTGAGCCGGCGCAACGAGCCGCTGCAGCAGATCCGCGCGCAGCTGGACAAGCAACTGCCGGTCAAGACCATGACCATCCACCGCGCCAAGGGCCTGCAGGCCGAGGTGGCGATCATCCTCGACGACTGCCTGCCGGCGGAGCCACACCCGCTGCGCAACGCCCTCTACGCCCACTGCGGCTTCTTCGCCGGCAGCTACGATCAGGCCATGCAGGACGAGGCCCTGCGCCTGGCCTACGTGGCCATCACCCGCGGGGTGAGTCGGGTGCTCTGGTATACGCGCAAGGCGCAGGGGGCGACGCGCGCGCTTCAGGGCGGCTGAGCCGACGCCGAGCAATGCGCCGGGACTTTTTCGCCGGCAGGCAAGAATTGCCTGGAGCAGCTCCTGACGCCGCCCGTGACGGCCCCGAGGCGTGCCGCCAAGGCCGGTTACTGCTCCTGCAAAACCGGCGTTTCCGCCATCCCTGGCGGTCAAATGGCTGACAACAAAAAATCGTCAGGAACGATTTTTGACGTCGCTTGCGACGGCCCCAAGGGTTGCCGCCATGGATGGCAGGCAACAAAAAACCCGCCGAAGCGGGTTTCTTCCCAACCATCCGACATCCTGTCGGTGGCCATCCGGGCCTGGTCATCGTCCTTGATCCTCAGCGATCCGTCGCTGCAGGGGATGGGTGTAGATTAAGGCGCCAGCCGGGGTGGCGACAGCGGCCAATGCCGCCGGCGCGTGTAAGACATTGGCTATAGCGCCTCAGCGCGCCCGCCCGATCATCCGCCCCAGCACGTCTGCCTCGCCCTGGCGGCGATGAACCAGGGCCATCGCCGCGTGGCCGAGGATCAGCGCCAGCAGCAGCCAGCCGAGGTTGCCGTGCAGCAGGTTGGCCGGGGCCATCAGCCATTCGGTCTTCGGCCCGCTGAAACCGGCCATCAGTTCGATGCCGAAGACGCTGAACTGGCGTCCGGAGCCGTACTGGCGCAGCAGCGCGAGCAGCGGCACCAGCAGCATCAGCGCATACAGCGCCAGGTGACCGAGCCGCGCCATGGCATTAAGCGAGGCCGGCCGCCGGCTGCGGTTGGCCAGCGCCCAGAGCAGACGAACCAGCACCAGCGCCATCAGCAGCACGCCGGTGGGCTTGTGCGTGGCCCAGGCGAATTCGTCGAGGCTGGATTCCGCCAGCAGCAGGTGAACGAGGGTGGTGAAGAATTGCCAGCCCAACAGGGCGGCCATGCCCCAGTGCAGGATGCGGCTGACCAGGCCGTAGTGCTGGGCAGAGTCGTGGAGTGACGACATCGTGGTTCCTCTCGAATGTCAGAAGCGGGTGAACACAGCCTCAGGCAACAACCCGGCGCAGCGCCTTGACCTCAAGCAAGGCCGGCAGCCGGAGTCATTACCGACCCGGTTCGGCGCACAGGGTGCCGCATGTCACGGGCCGCCGGCCGCGCCCAGATGTAAACAACTGTGTCGACGCCCGGCACACCGGGCGCCGGCTCAGCGCTCTCGCAGCGCGGCGTGGGCGTCTCGCCAGGCCTGCTGCCGGGCATCCTGCCAGATGCGCGCATGCAGGCGCGCCATGCCGTCGGGGTCGTTGAGCAGCCGCCAGCGGGTCGCCTCAACGCTGCCATGCGGGCCGGCGGCGAGGATTTCCGCAAGGCGCGCCTCGCGCAGCGCCTCGGCCGCCGGCACCACCTTGGCGTGGCGGGCCCGGGCCATGGCGCAGACCAGGGCGTTGTACAACGGGTCGACCGCCGCGCGCAGGAAGCCCTGCTGCAGCGCCCGCGCACTGTTCAACCGTTCGTACTCGGCGGTGCTGCGCAGCTCGCGCGGCACCTGGTGTTCCTCGGGGATGAGGAACAGTCCGGCGCGGCGGGTGGCCAGCCCCGGCGCGGTACGACTGGTCAGCACCGAGACCAGCGGCGAAAGGATCAACGACACCACGATGGGCGCCAGCCACCAGAGAAAATCCGGGTTGAGCCAGGCCACCAGGGCGGTCCAGGCGACGCCGATCAGCACCTGCGAGCCGTGCCGGCGCAGCGCCTCGCTCCAGGGCGTGGCGTCGTCGACGCGCTGCGGCGAATTCCACTGCACCGACCAGCCGAGGAAGGCGGCGGTGACGAACAGGCTGTGGAACAGCATGCGCACCGGCGCCAGCAGCACCGAGCAGAACGCCTCCAGCAGCATCGACAGCAGCACCCGCAGGCGCCCGCCATAGGCCTCGGCGCCCTGGATCCAGATCAGCAGCACGCTGAGCAGCTTGGGCAAGAACAGCAGGATCATGGTCGCGGAGAACAGCGCGATGGCCTCCTCCGGCTGCCAGCGCGGCCACAGCGGGTAGAGCTGGTTGGGCTGCAGGAAATACTCCGGCACCATCAGCGTGTGGATCGCCAGCAGGCCGGTGGACAGCAGCAAAAACAGCAGCCACAGCGGCGCCGACAGGTAGGACATGACCCCGGTGAGGAACACCACCCGGTGCACCGCGTGCATGCCGCGCACCAGGAACAGGCGGAAGTTCATCAGGTTGCCCTGGCACCAGCGGCGGTCGCGCTTGAGCTCGTCGAGCAGGTTCGGCGGCAGCTCTTCGTAGCTGCCGGGCAGGTCGTAGGCGATCCACACGCCCCAGCCGGCGCGACGCATCAGCGCGGCCTCGACGAAGTCGTGGGAGAGGATCGCCCCGGCGAAGGCGCCGGTGCCCGGCAGCGGCGCCAGGGCGCAGTGCTCGATGAAGGGTTTGACCCGGATGATCGCGTTGTGCCCCCAGTAATGCGACTCGCCGAGCTGCCAGAAGTTGAGCCCGGCGGTAAACAGCGGGCCGTAGACGCTGGTGGCGAACTGCTGCAGGCGCGCGTAGAGGGTGTCCATGCCCGAGGCCTTGGGCGCGGTCTGGATGATGCCGGCGCCGGGGTTGGCCTCCATCAGGCGCACCAGGCGGGTCAGGCATTCACCGCTCATCACGCTGTCGGCGTCGAGCACCACCATGTAGCGGTAGTTGCTGCCCCAGCGACGGCAGAAGTCGTCGATGTTGCCGCTCTTGCGCTTCACCCGCCGCCGGCGACGGCGGTAGAAGATCTGGCCGAAGCCCTCCACCTCGCGACACAGCTCCAGCCAGGCCTGCTGCTCGGCGACGCAGATGTCCGGGTCGTTGCTGTCGCTGAGGATGAAGAAGTCGAAGTGATCGAGCTGGCCGGTTTCGCGCAGCGACTCGAAGGTCGCGCGCAGGCCGGCGAACACCCTGGGCACGTGCTCGTTGGCGATCGGCATGACCAGCGCGGTGCGCGCCCGCGGCGAGATCGGCTCGTCGCCGCAGCTGCTGGCCGAGATGCTGTAGCGGTCGCGCCCCTTGAGCAACTGGAAGAAGCCCATCAGCGCGGTCCAGAAGCCCATCGACACCCAGCAGAACAGCAGGGCGAACAACGCCAGGATGCTGGTCTGCACCAGATACGGCAGGATCTGCCGCGCCGATTCCTGCCAGGGCTGCTCGAACACCAGGCCCAGGTCGACCAGCGACCAGCCCTGGTAGGGCAGCACCGACTTCATGTACCAGGTGGCGACCACCGTCTGCACCAGCATCAGCACCAGCAGCGCGCTGCGCCGCACGGCGGCGACGTGGCGCCAGTGCGCCTCGCTGAAATCCTCGGCCTCGCGGGTACGCGGTCGCGGCGCCGGCTGCTCGCCCTTCAGGCGGCGCCAGCCGCGCTGCAGGATGTTGGTCTGCCAGGGCTCGGGCACCATGCGCGTACGCTTGATCGGCGGGGTGGAATCGATGGCGGGACGGCCCTGGTGATCCTGCACGATGCGGCAGCCGCGTTCGAGCGCATCCGGCCAGCCGAGCGCCAGGCGCGCCGGCACCGAGTCGAGCAGTTCGCGGGTTTCCCCGAGCGCCTCGGGCGGCGCCGGCTCCGGAGTCTGCAGCGCGTGGTGCAACGCGGCCAGGTCGCCGCCCTGCTCGAGTTGGCGCGCCAGTGCCTGCTGGCGCTCGGGGTCGAGCGGCAGTTCGTCGAGGTAATGCTGGATCAGCGTGGCGTCAGGGGAGTTATTCATGGGCAGGCAGCTGATAGCTCCAGGTTTCCGACAGGGGTTTGCCGTCCTCGACCAGGGCGGCGCGCATTTCCACCGGCTGCGCCGGGTCCTTGATCTTGACCCGCAGGGTCAGGCGCCAACCCCGGCTCACCGGGTTGTAGCGCAGGCTGTTTTCCAGCAGCTCGGCGTTGCCGTCGACGCTGGCCTGCACCGTCGGCGGCGCCTCGGCCTTGCGCTTGGCCAGCCGCGGGCCGACGAAATCCACCAGCAGGGCGGTGCTGCCGTCGGGCTGGCGGATCAGGTTGGCCTGCTTGACGTCGCCCTCCGACAGCCGGGTCTGGCTGACCCAGGCCAGCTGCGGGTCGTGCAGCGCCGCCTCGTCGCGACTGAAGTGCAGGCGGTAGGCGATATCCAGCGGCTGGCCGACCGCGGGCAGCGTATCGGGGCGCCACAGGGCGACGATGTTGTCGTTGGTCTCGTCGGGGGTGGGAATCTCCACCAGCTCGACGTGGCCCGGGCCCCAGTCGCCGAGGGTCTCGACCCAGGCGCTGGGACGCAGCTCGTAACGGTCGTCGAGATCCTGGTACTGGGCGAAGTCGCGGCCGCGCTGGAGCAGGCCGAAGCCGCGCGGGTTGTCAATGCGGTAGCTGCTGACGTTGAGCCGCTGCGGGTTGTTCAGCGGGCGCCAAAGCCACTCGCCGTTGCCGGCGTGGATGGCCAGGCCGTCGGAGTCGTGCAGCTCGGGCCGGTAGTTGGGCCGCGGCCAGGGCTGGTTGGCGCCGAACAGGTACATGCTGGTCAGCGGCGCGATGCCGAGCTTCTCCACCGAGTCGCGCAGATACAGCTTGGCCTCGACGTCGAGCACGCTGTCCGCGCCCGGCTTGATTTCCATGCGGTAGGCGCCGGTGGCGCGCGGCGAGTCGAGCAGCGCGTAGATCACCAGGCTGCGTCGGTCGGCCTGCGGTTGCTCGATCCAGAACTCGCTGAAGCGCGGGAATTCCTCGCCGGACGGCAATGCGGTGTCGATCGCCAGGCCGCGTGCCGACAGGCCGTAGACCTGGCCCTTGCCGACGACGCGGAAGTAGCTGGCGCCGAGCACGCTCATCAGCTCGTCGTGCTTGTCCGCCGCGTTCAGCGGGTGGATCACCTTGAAACCGGCGAAACCGAGGTTCTCCAGTTCGCCGGGCTGCACCGGCAGATCGGCGAAGTCGAACATGGCCGGATCGTAGCGAATCTCGCGCACGCCCGTGGCGGTGACTTCGTTGATCTTCACCGGCAGGTCGAAGTGCATGCCCTGGTGGAAGAAATACAGCTGGAACGGCGTCTTGCCGTCGCGCCAGTGCGCCTGGTCCTCGCGAAAGCGCAGCTTCTGATAGTCGGCGAAGGCCAGCTCGCGCAGCGCCCCCGGCAGATTGCTCTGCGGCGCGTTGTAACCCTCGGCGGCCAGGGCCTTGGCCTTGACCGCCACATCGTCCAGATCGAACGCCCAGCTGTGGGCGGCGAACAGCAGGGGAACCGCCCAGAGGGCCAGCTTGCCGGCCTTGCCCAGACGGGTTGCAGAACAACGACTCATTGACACAGGGCCTCCGGGGCGACACGGATTGACGGGCAGCGGCCGCCCCACGGGGCGCCGCTGCACGGAAATTGAAATCAGGCGAATGATGCAAAGACAACGCGAGCGCCGTGCAGACGGCCAACCGGACGGCGGCGCCCCTGCATGCGCGTTTTTTCTGCGCATTATCACCAGATCGCGGTATCCGGCACAGGGGCCCGCACAGCTATATTTTCGCCTGCCCGCAGCACCCGCTCAGTCGCGCGGCAGCAGCTCGAAGCGCGCCTCCTGCACAGTGGCCGAATCCAGCCCGAGCTGCACGCGGAACGTCCCCGGTTCGCTGATGTGACGCAGCTCGGCATCGAAGAAACGCAACATGCCCTCGTCGATCTCGAAGCTCAGCTCGCGCGCCTCGCCTGCTTCCAGCTTGACCCTGCGAAAATCCTTGAGTTCCTTGACCGGGCGGATCACCGAGGCGGCCTCGTCGTGCAGATACAGCTGCACCACCGTGGCGCCGGCGCGCGGGCCGCGGTTGTGCAGGGTGACGCTGACCTGGATCTTCTCGCCCGGGCGCAGGCGCTCGGCGGACAGCCGCGGCGGCGACAGCGAGAACTCGCTGTAGCTCAGGCCGTAGCCGAACGGATAGAGCGGGCCGTTGCGCTCCTCGAAGTACTGCGAGGTGTAGTTGCCGGGATCCCCGCCGTACGGCCGGCCCAGGCGCAGGTGGTTGTAGTAGGTGGGGATCTGCCCCACCGAGCGCGGGAAGGAGATCGGCAGCTTGCCCGCCGGGTTGTGCGCGCCGAACAGCACGTCGGCGATGGCGTGGCCGCCCTCGATGCCGCTGTACCAGGTCTCGAGTATGGCGTCGGCGTTGGCCTGCTCCCAGCCCAGGGACAGCGGCCGGCCGTTCATCAGCACCAGCACCAGCGGCTTGCCGGTGGCCTTGAGCGCGCGCAGCAGGGCCTGCTGGCTGTCCGGCAGGTCCAGGCGGGTGCGGCTGGAGGACTCGTGCGACATGCCGCGGGCCTCGCCCACCGCGGCGACTATAACGTCGGCCTGCTGCGCCACGCGCACCGCCTCGTCGAGCATGGCCGCGGGGCTGCGCGCGTCCTGCACCACCTCCGGGCGGTCCCAGTTGAGGTGGTTGAGGTACTCGACCACCCGCGCATCGTCGGTGACGTTGGCGCCGCGCGCGTACAGCAGCTGGCCCTGGCCGCCGAGCGCGGCCGCCATGCCCTGGCGCAGGGTCACCGCCTGTTCGGCGCGGCCGGCCGCCGACCAGCTGCCGAGCATGTCCACCTGGGAGTCGGCCAGCGGGCCGATCAAGGCGATGCGCCTGTCCTTGCGCAGCGGCAGGGTGGCGTCGCGGTTTTCCAGCAGCACCAGGGCGTCGCGCGCCATCGCCCGCGCCGCGGCGCGGTGCAGACGGTTTTCGGCGTAGACCTCGGCGGGATCGTCGGCGGCGCGGCCGATGCGCCGGAACGGATCGTGGAACAGGCCGAGGTCGTACTTGGCGCCCAGCACCGCGGCCACCGCCTCGTCGAGCAGCGCCTCGTCCACCTCGCCGCTGCGCACCAGGCCGGGCAGCTCCTCGAGGTAGAGGCTGTCGGCCATGCTCATGCCGATACCGGCCTTGAGCGCCAGGCGCGCGGCCTCGCGGCCGTCGGCGGCGACGCCGTGGCGGATCAGCTCGGAGATGGCGCCGTGGTCGCTCAGCACCACGCCGCGAAAGCCCCAGTCGCGACGCAGCAGGTCGCGCAGCAGCCAGCTGTTGGCCGATGCCGGCACGCCGTTGATCGCGTTGAGCGCCACCATCACCCCGCCGGCGCCGGCCTCCAACGCCGCGCGGTAGGGCGGCAGGTAGTCCTGGTGCATGCGCAGCGGGCTCATGTCGACCACGTTGTAGTCGCGCCCGCCCTCCACCGCGCCGTACAGGGCGAAGTGCTTGACGCTGGCCATGATGCGCTGCGGATCGCTCGGCGCGGTGCCCTGGAAGCCGCGCACCATGCGTGCGGCGATCTGCGAGACCAGCTGCGGGTCCTCGCCGAAGCCTTCGGAGGTGCGCCCCCAGCGCGGGTCGCGGGAAATGTCCACGGTGGGCGCGAAGGTCATGTCCAGGCCGTCGGCACTGGCCTCCAGCGCCGCGATGCGGGCGCTGTTCTCGATGGCCTCGAGGTCCCAACTGGAGGCCAGACCGAGGCCGATGGGAAAGGTGGTGCGATGGCCGTGGATCACGTCGTAGGCGAAGAACAGCGGGATGCCCAGGCGGCTGCGCAGCGCGGCCTGCTGCATGGGCCGGTTGTCCTGGCGGGTCACCGAGTTGAAGGTGCCGCCGATGCGCCCGGCGGCGATCTCCTCGCGGATGCGCTCGGCGCTCATGTCGCCGCCGATGCTGATCAGGCGCAGCTGGCCGATCTTCTCCTGCAGGCTCATGCGCGCGATCAGCTCGCTGATCAGCACGTCGCGCTCGGCCACCGGCGGCGCCGCGAGGAGCAGGCCGGGAGCGGCGATCAGGGTGGCAAACAGCAGGTGGCGCAGGCGTTTCATCGAGGTCGGCATCCGGGCACGAGGGCTGGGCAAAATTGTCGCCACGATACTCCGACTCCGCGCGGCGCGCGCCGGGGGCGGGGAAAAATTTCGCGCTTGCACAAAGTTGCGCTTTTTCTCCCCCGGGGGCTGGCGAGGCGGCAGCGGCGGCGTAGCATGGCGGCATCAGGGGGACGGCGATGGCGCAACTCGATCACTTGCAGGTATTTCAGAGCATGAGCCGCTCGGCCAATGCGCGCCTGCACGCCCTCGCCGAGCTGGGCCACGGCCTGGCGGTGGCGCGCTGGAGCAATGCCCACGACGCCCGCGACTACCTGGCGCCCAGCCATCACACCCTGTCCTGCTACCTCGCCGGCGGCACCGGCACCTTCCGCCGCGAGCGGCCGGGCGCCAAGGGCGCACCGGACAAGCTGTGCATCCTGCCGGCCGAGCACCAGTCGGCCTGGATCATCAACGGCGAGATCCAGCTGGCCCACCTCTATGTAGACCAGGAGCGCTTCGCCCTCGGCGCGGTCGCCCTGCTCGATCGCGAACCGCGCAGCCTGCAGCTGGAGGAAGCGACCTTTCTCGACGACGCCGCGCAGGCCGCGCGCTTTCGCCGGCTGTGCGCACTCGACTGGAGGGAGCCGGGCGAGCGCCTGCTGGCCAGCAGCCTGGCCCACGAGCTGCTCGACCACGCCCTGCTCACCCAGGTCGGCCTGCGCCAGGGCCTGCGCCTGAAGGGCGGCCTGGCCCCTGCCCTGCGCAAACGCCTGCGCGACTTTATCGAACAACACCTGACCGAACCGCTGCCGCTGGGCCAGCTGGCCGCGCTCTGTGCGCTGTCGGAATACCACTTCGCGCGCATGTTCCAGGCCAGCTTCGGCCTGCCGCCGCACCGCTACGTGCTGGCCCGGCGCCTGGCGCGCGCCTGCCACTTGCTGCGCCAGTCGGCGCTGCCGCTGGGCGAGGTCGCCCTGGCCTGCGGCTTCGCCAGCGCCAGCCACTTCAGCAATCGCTTCCGCCAGGCCCTGGGCGCGACGCCGGGGCAGTACCGCGCCGCCTTCGAGCCCTAAGCCGACTGCACGTCGGCAATCGCCTCGCGGCGTCTGCTAATCGCGCCGCGGCTGTGCGAAAATCTGCGGCTTTGCATTGCCGCGGCCGAGTCATGCGCCTATCACCTGCGTCCCCGGGGTTTCGCTGATGCCCCTGGATATTCACCAGCTGCGCCAGGAGGACTGGCGCTCCGAGTTCGGCGCCGGCGACCTGCGCCGCGGCATCGCCTACGCCGAGGAAAAGCGCAGCAAGCTGCTCAGCCTCAAGGACAACAGCCTGCTGGCCAGCTGCCGCGGCGCGGCCGGGCACACCTACCAGCAGCGCATTACCCTGCACCCCTATGGTCGCCGCTGGAGCGTCACCGGCCACTGCAACTGCCCGGTGGGCTTCAACTGCAAGCACGTGGTCGCCGCCCTGCTCACCCTGGAGGCGCAGCAGCGCGGCGGCGGCGATCTGTCCGAGATCATCGTGGCGACCAAGGAAGTGGCCGAGCAGCGCCTCGAAGGCATCGCCCCGACCCCGCAACTGAGCCTCGGCAGCCAGGTGCGCGTGCATTTCGACGCGCGCAAGGGGCGCATGCAGGAGCAGACCCAGCACCGCGCCGCGCTGGCCTTCGATTACGCCGGGCACCGGGTGTTCGGCAAGCCGGCCAAGGACCTGGTCAAGCGCCTCGATGCCGACACCAACCTGCGCCTGATCCGCGACGCGCAAGCGGAAGCGGCGCTGCGCAAACGCCTGGAAGGCCTCGGCCTGCAGGTGGCACTACGGCAGAGCGAGGCGCTGCCGGCCGAGGCCGGCGAGCCGTTCGAGCTGGACAGCGAGCGCGACTGGCTGGATTTCGTCCAGCAGCAGCTGCCGCAGCTGCGCGCCGAGGGCTGGCAGATCCACATGCGCCCGGACTTCCAGTACAACCTGGCGGAGGTCGACGACTGGTACGCCGAGGTCGAGGAAGACCCGCAGCAGAACTGGTTCGACCTGGAGCTGGGCATCGAGGTGGAGGGGCAGCGCCTGAGCCTGCTGCCGATCCTGCTCCAGGCCATCCGCCGTACGCCCTGGCTGCTGGCCCCCGAGACGCTGGCCCAGCGCGCCGACGAGGACCGCCTGCTGGTCAGCCTGCCGCAGGGCGGCAAGCGCATCGCCCTGCCCTTCGCCCGCTTGAAGCCGCTGCTGGCCACCCTCGGCGAGCTGTATTTCCGCGACCCAGGCGAGGATGTAGGCCGCCTGCGCCTGGGCCGCGCCGACGCCGCGCGCCTGGCCGAGCTGGCCGCCGGCCCGGCACTCAGTTGGCAGGGCGGCGACGAACTGCGCGGCTTCGCCCAGCGCCTGCAGCAACTGCAGAGCCGCGAGGTGGTCGCACCCGAGGGCTTGCGCGCCGAGCTGCGGCCCTACCAACTGCAGGGCCTGAACTGGATGCAGACCCTGGCCGAGCTGCGCGTCGGCGGCGTGCTGGCCGACGACATGGGTCTGGGCAAGACCCTGCAGACCCTGGCGCATATCCTCTGCGAGAAGCAGGCCGGGCGCCTGAGCCAGCCGGCGCTGATCGTCATGCCCACCAGCCTGATTCCCAACTGGCAGGACGAGGCCGCGCGCTTCGCCCCCGAGCTGCGCGTGCTGGCCCTGCACGGCGCCAGGCGCCGCGCGCTGTTCGAGGAGATCGAAGCGCACGACCTGATCCTCACTACCTACGCCCTGCTGCCGCGCGACCTCAAGGCGCTGAACCGGCATGCCTATCGCCTGCTGATTCTCGACGAGGCGCAGAACATCAAGAACCCGCGCAGCAAGGCGGCCACCGCCGCCGGCCAGGTGCGCGCCGAGCTGCGCCTGTGCCTGACCGGCACGCCGCTGGAAAACCACCTGGGCGAGCTGTGGTCGCTGTTCCACTTCCTCATGCCCGGCTGGCTGGGCGACGCCAAGGCCTTTACCCGCGACTACCGCACGCCGATCGAGAAACGCGGCGACGCCCAGCGCCTGGCCCACCTGGTCGGGCGCATCCGCCCCTTCCTGCTGCGCCGCAACAAGGAACAGGTGGCCCGCGAGCTGCCGCCGAAGACCGAGATCACCCACTGGGTCGAGCTGACCCAGCTGCAGCGCGACCGCTACGAGACCCTGCGCCTGGCGATGGATCAGAAGGTGCGCGCGGAGATCGCCCGCCAGGGCCTGGCGCGCAGCCATATCGTCATCCTCAAGGCGCTGCTGCGCCTGCGCCAGAGCTGCTGCGACCTGCGCCTGCTGGGCGACGGCGCGGCCGAGCTGAGCGCCGCCGACTCGGGCAAGCTCAGCGCCCTGCTGGAGATGCTCGAGGAACTGGTGGACGAGGGTCGTCGGGTGCTGCTGTTCTCCCAGTTCACCTCGATGCTGGCGCTGATCGAGACGGAACTGGCGGCGCGGCAGATCGCCTACGCCAAGCTCACCGGCAGCACCCAGGACCGGCGCACGCCGGTGCAGCGCTTCCAGGCCGGGGAGTTCCCGGTATTCCTGATCAGCCTCAAGGCCGGCGGCAGCGGCCTCAATCTGACCGCCGCCGACACCGTGATCCACTTCGACCCCTGGTGGAACCCGGCTGCCGAGGCCCAGGCCAGCGACCGCGCCTACCGCATCGGCCAGGACAAGCCGGTGTTCGTCTACAAGCTGATCGCCCGCGGCAGCGTCGAAGAGAAGATCCAGCAGCTGCAGCAGGCCAAGGCCAGCCTGGCCCAGGGCGTGCTGGAGGGCGGCAGCCAGGGCCAGTGGCAGCTGAACGAGGCCGACCTGGCGGCGCTGTTCGCCCCGCTCGACTAGCAGGCCGTTGAAAAACGTAGGCGAGGCAGCCAGTGCAAGGCAAAAACAGGCGAAAAAGCGGAGTTTACGAGCTGTAAATGAGCATTTTGAGCCTGTTTTTAACGCAGCAATGGCAACGCAGGTAGTTTTTCAACAGCCTGCTAAAGGCCCTGGCCCTTGTCGTCGCAGGGTGGATCACGCTTTATCGATCCACCATGGCGCCGGCATAGGTGGATGCAAAGAGCCTGATCCACCCTACGCCTCAATCGGAGGTATCGTCGCGCTCGGCTTCGGCATCGGCGCGGTTGCGCGCCTTGCCGCGCGCCGCCGGGGCGGCCACCGCCGGGTAGCGGGCCGAGGCATAGCGCACCACCAGAATCGCCAGGGCCAGCAGCAGGATGGCGCCGGACACCATCACCACGCCCCAGTCCGGCTTGTGGTTGTGCGAGATGTCGGAGATCAGCAGGCGGGTCAGCGCGGTGATGGCCACATAGATCATGAAGCGGATCGGCATGTGGTTGGTCTTGAAGTAGATCCCCACCATCGCCGCCAATTCCAGGTAGATGAACAACAGCAGGATGTCGTCCACCGTGATCTGGCCGTTGTCGAGCATGCCGATAAAGGTCATCACCCCGCCCCAGGCGGTGATCGCGCCGATGGCGAACAGCGCCAGGTAGTGGAAGGCCTCCATCAGCAGGTTGCCCAAGGACTCGGCCAGGCCATGCATGCCCGCGCGCAGACGTTCCGCCCAATTCATCCGTACTTCTCCCCCAAGACCCGACATGACGACCCGAGCCACCGAAATGGCGGCTCGCCGGCTTCGTGCATGCAGGAAAAACACCAGCCTCAGGATGATGCCGGCGGACGCGCAAAAGGCACAGGCGCAGATTGCCGCAGGGCGGCTACAGCAGCCAGCCGAGCCCCCCGGCGACCAGCAGCGGCGGGGCGGCCGGCAGCGCCCAGCGCTGACGCCAGGCCAGCAGGGCGACCAGCAGCAAGGCGGCGAGCATCAGCTGGCACAGCCACAATAGCGCGCCGATCTCGCCGCCCTGGCGCAGGCTGCACAACCCCAGGGCGAGGCCGCAGCAGGATGCCGCAGCCAGGCGCAGGCCGTGTTGACGCGCGCGCCCCGGCTCGCCGCCGAGCAGCGCTTTGTGGTGGCGCGGCATGGCCAGGCACAGGGCGAGCATGCCGAGATAGGCCAGGGCGAAGGCGAGCAACATCACAGCGCCTCCGCGGCCGGCTCGCGCGGCGCGCGCACCGGCCTGGCCTGCGGCTGCGCGCCCAGGCGCCAGGCGCACAGGGCGCAGAGCAGGCCGGCGAACAGCAGGACGGCGTCGACCCCGGCCAGTGCCCAGTCGCCGCGCGCCAGGCTGGCCAGCAGATGGCCCTGCGGCGCGAGCAGCACCGACAGCAGCGGCAGGCCGAGCGCCAGCAGCGCGCCGAGGCGCAGTTGCCGGCGCAGCAGCTGCGGGCTGTGGCGCTGCCACACTGCCCACAACGCCAGCAGCGCCCAGCTGGCGACGAACACCCAGGCCTCGGCGCTGGCCCGCGCCGCGAGGTCGTCCGGCAGCAGCCGATTGCCCCACAGCAGCGTCAGGCTGGCCAGCGGCAGGCCGGCGAACACCGCGCCGTTGAGCGCCCGCACCAGGCCGATGCCAGGCCCGCCGCGGGCCGCGCGCTTGCTCAGCCAGACCCGGCTGCCGGCCACCAGCATGGCGCAGCCGGCCAAGCCCAGCAGCAGGTAGAGCGCACGCACCAGGGCGCCGCCGAACTGCGCCATGTGCAGGCCGACCAGCCACAGGTAAGTGCCGTAGCCGGCCGGCGCGCGCTGGACGTGGAGCAACTCGCCGCTGCTCGCGTCGAAGCTGAGGGTGTCGGCCGGGATGGCGATTCGTGAGCGGTCGCCGCGACGGATCTCCACCACCGCTGCGGCATCGTGCGGGTGATGCACGCTGATCCGCCCCGGCTCGCCGCCCTGCCAGTGGGCGCGCGCCCGGTCGATCAGCGTATCGAGGGAAACCGGCGTCGGTGCCGGACGCTGCAGCTCCTCGCGGTGATAGCCGCCCATCACCTCGCTGAAGAAGTGCCCGATGTCGCTCTTGTAGGCCACCTGGGCGCCGGCCGGCATGTAGGAGGCGACGAAGACCGCCACGCCGGTGTAGGCCAGCACCAGGTGGAAGGGCAAGCCGGCGACGCCGAACAGGTTGTGCGCATCCAGCCAGGCGCGCTGGCCGTTGGCGGCCGGGCGCAGGGTGAAGAAATCCTTGAAGATGCGCCGGTGGATGATCACCCCGGAGACCAGCGCCACCAGCATGAACATGCCGGCCAGGCCGACCAGGTAGCGCCCGGCCATGCCGCCGTGCAGCTCGTAGTGCAGCTTGAAGAAGAAGTCGCCGCCCTGCGTCTCGGGCAGGGGTTGCAGGCTGTGCGGGGCGAAGGCGCGGCGCTCGATGCGCTCGCTGCCGTCCACTTCCCAGGCCAGCTGCCAGAAGGGCTCGCGCGCGCTCGGCGGCACTATCCAGAAGGCATGCAGCCGGTCCGCGACGTTGGCCTGCAGCCAGCCGCGCAGCTGCTCGGCGCTCAGCGTGGCCTCCTGCGGCTGGTGCAGCGCCGGACGCATCCAGCGCTCCAGTTCCTTGTCGAAGCAGGCCACAGTGCCGCTGAACAGGATGACGAACAACAGCCAGCCGGGCAGCAGGCCGCCCCAGGTGTGCAAACCGGCCATGGATTGACGCAGGCTCATGGGCGCGCTCCGAACTCGGCGGGAAGGAAGGCGGCCAGGCACAGCAGCAGCGCCAGCCCGAGCGGCAGCGACCAGGCGCGCAGGGCGCTACGCGCGGCGAACACGTAGATCACCGCGGCGGTCCACACGGCGAAGCACAACAGGCTGGCGAACACCACGCGGTCGGCGCGCGCCAGCGGCAGGTAGACGGCGAAGAACGCGGTAAAACCGTAGGCCAGGGCATAACCGCCGAACAGTGCGGCCAGTATTCGCGAGGCGATGCTCCAGGGGGTCGGGGAAGGTTGCTTGCTCATGGTCGGCTCGTTGTTCGCTGATCGGGCTGGGGCCGGCGCCCGCATGACGGGCGCCGGCCTGGCGCGCTAGAAGCTGTGTAGCCCACGGTGCCCACCAGGGTGAACGGATCGGTGCGGGTATTGGTGTAACTGCCGAAGGTCTGCTGCAGGCCGTCGAGGAAGATGCTCGGCGCGCTACCGCGAATCATCGACCAGTCGCCGCGGCTGTCCAGGCCGTAGGTTTCGCCGCGCATACCGGCGGTATAGCGCAGGGCGTCCTGCACGGTCAGCGAACCCAGGTCGCGGATGCGGTCGGCGGTGATCACGCTGACCGACTGCGGCGTCTCCAGCAGCGGCGTATCGGTCTTGGTGCCGGTGGCGCTGCGGCTCGCCACGTAGCCGGCCACCGGACCGTTGGCGCGCTCGGCTTGCGGGGGCGCGACAACGCTCTGCGCCTCGAGCTCGATGGCCTCCTCCGCGGCCAGCACCAGCAGCGGGCTCAGCGCCAGCCCCAGGGTCGCCAGGCGAACCGAGCGGGTCAGGGAACGGTGGACAGCAGGGGCAGGCATTGCGACTCCTTGGGCAAGGTGAGGGCGGTGTAAGGCGGCGACATATTAGTGAGAAGTGTTTTTATTTGAAATATCAATTGTGAAAATGACCGACTCCGCCAACCGGCGCCAGCTCTCGACAGCGGCTGGCCATGGCGGTCTGGATGCGTTCATCATCGCGGGAACAGGTCAAACCGTGCCGGCACGTCGCAGGGGTAGGCCCGAACGCCGTTGCGATTGCTGCACGGCAAGCTGGCCAAATGGCAGCGAGTTCTTTATGCTCGCCACAACTGTACAAATAACCAGTTAAAAACTGATCGACACGCATGAAGGCAGACGAGGTGATGAATGGCCGTCGAAGTGGTGTACCGCAGCAGCCGCGACCCGGAGCGCTTGTTTATGGATAAGGCCGAAGCCGACCGTCACGACAAGATGCTGGAACTGGCCGAGCGCCTCAGCCAGGCGCTGCACAAGGCGGTGCCGTCGCTCAGCGAGGAACAGGGCGAGGAGCTGGGCATCTTCATGGCCAAGAACCGCGAGATTTTCGCCAAGGCCTTCAAGAGCCAGCCCGATGCCCTCGACGAGCTCGACGACAACGCCGCCAGCGAGTGATGCGCTCCCCCTGGCCCCGCCGCCCACCTGGGTGGCGGGGCTTTTTTCATGACTAGCCATCAAGGGGTTGGAGTAGAACAGGCAGGGCCGTCCAGGCCGCTGGCGGCATGCACCGGGAAATCCGGCAAGCTCGTTATGGTTTGTCGCGTTCCGTGGCCCCGGATAGCCTCAGCGGCGCTCAGCTGTCGGTACGCGGCACCGCCGACGATGAATCGCCATCCCTGGCAGCACCGCTCGCCCGATACTGCGCCGCGGCAAACTCCAGCCAGTTCGGCAGATCGCGCCGGCGAATACCCTCGCGCTGCGCGCGGGTCAGCTGCTCGAGCATGTACTGGCGCATCGGCTCGTTGCCTGCAGCCAACGACAGCGCCAGGTCGCGGTCGCCCCACTGACGGATGCGGCGAAACAGCCACCAATGGAAATACAGCCCGGCGGCCGTGGTGACGACGATGATGAAGTAGTCCATGGCATGTCTCCTCGCCCGCCACGCTAATCCAGCCCCCTGCTGGCGCCAAGTGCGGCATTGCCGCAGGGCCGTGGACTAGGCTGTGTGCGAGGAGTCAGGCCATGATCCAGTGCAAACGGGTGTATCTCGATGCCGGCGCAGACGATGGCCGCCGCGTGCTGGTCGACCGTCTGTGGCCGCGCGGCCTGGCCAAGGACCGGCTGCCACTCGATGCCTGGCTGCCGCAGGTGGCGCCCTCCAGCGCGCTGCGCAAGGCCTTCGGTCATCGACCGGAGGATTTCGAGAACTTCTGCAGCGCCTACCGGCGGGAACTGGCCAGCCATCCCGAACACTGGCAAGCGCTGCTGCACTGGGCCGCCAGCGGCCGCCTGACCCTGCTCTATGCCGCGCGCGACGAGACGCACAACAACGCGCGGGTGCTGGCGGACTTTCTCGAAGACGAGTTGGAGCGCCATGCTCCAGCGAGTTCGCCGGTGTGCTACCAGGGCGAGTTCGGCGGCGGTTGACCGACGCCCGGTGCCGAGCTAGCCTGCAGCCTTTCCCGTCATACCGAAGCCTATTTCGATGACTTCCCTTACGCGCAATCTCCCTGCCGCCAACGCCGCCCCGCGCAGCGCTGTGGCTCTGCTTTGCGCGCCTCCACCTGTCTGCCGCGCCGGCACCCCTCCTCCCCCGCCGGCCAGCGTCTAAGCGGGCCATCCCCGCGACCATTGCGCTCCGTTTGTCATCGGTCTGACCGAGGCGCGTCTGCGCGCACGGGGCTTATGCGGATTTTTCGACAGGTGCTTCACCATGCGATTCGATACCACCTCACTGGCCGCTTGCGGCTCGACGGCACTGTTCGTGCCGCTCTGGTCCGGCGGCGCGATCTTCGCCCGCCTGGGGCTTGATCACGCCTCGCCCTTCGCCTTTCTGATCCTGCGCTTTGCCCTCGCCTGCCTGGCGCTGGCGCTGATCGCCGCCTACTCGGGCACCTGGCTGCCCGAACGCGGCCTGCGCTGGCCCACGGCCAGGGCCGGACTGCTGATGATCGGCGGCTACAGCCTGTGCTACCTGCTGGCGCTGGACAGCGGCATCACACCCGGTGTGCTCGCCACCCTGCTCGGCGTGCAGCCGATCCTCACCCTGATGCTGCTGGAGCGGCGCGCCTCGCCGTTGCGCCTGGCCGGTCTGCTGCTGGCCCTGCTCGGCCTCGCACTGATCGTCGGCGACAGCCTGCTGCATGCCTCGCTGCCGCTGGCAGGCGTGCTGCTAGCGCTCGCCGCGCTGGTCTGCATCACGCTCGGCGCCATCGCGCAGAAGGGTCTGAACCAGGCGCCCATGCGCGCCCTGCCGCTGCAGTACGGCCTGTGCCTGCTGGCCAGCCTGGCGCTGCTGCCGACCCAGGAATGGCGGGTGCAGTTCGATGCCGGACTGCTCCTGCCGCTGCTGTGGATGGGCCTGGTGATCTCGGTGGGCGCGCAGCTGCTGCTGTACCGGCTGATCCGCGCCGGCAACCTGGTCAACGTCACCAGCCTGTTCTACCTGGTGCCGCTGGTCACCGCCCTGCTCGACTACCTGCTGCTGGGCAACCTGCTGTCGCCCAGCGCCATGGCCGGCATGGCGGCGATCCTGCTGGGCCTGGCGTTGGTGTTTCGCTTCGCCCCGCAAGGCCGATAGGTCTCGGCCCGGCGTCACGCCGGGCCATCACTCCGGCTGTTGCAGCGCCTCGACCAGCGCCTTGAGAAAGCGCGCCGCCTCGCCGCCGGTGACGGCGCGGTGGTCGAAGGTCAGCGACAACGGCAGGATCGGGTGCACCACCACCTGGCCATCGACCGCCACCGGCTCGTCGCGGATGCCGCCGGCGCCGATGATCGCCACCTGCGGCGGCACCACCACCGGGTTGGCGTAGCGGCCGAACAGGGTGCCGAAGTTGGACAGGGTCAGGGTCGCGCCCATCATCTCCTGCGGCGGGATGGAACGTGCGCGCACGTCGGCGCGCAGGCGTGCCACGCCCTCTTTCAGATCCTCGGCGCTGCGCGCGCCGACGTTGCGCAGCACCGGCACGAACAGGCCGTCGGGGGTGTCCACGGCAATGCCCAGATCGAGCTGGGCATGGCGCTTGATCGACAGACCCTTGCCGTCGAACCAGCTGTTGAGCACCGGCTCGGCCGCGCAAGCCACGGCGATGGCCTGGGCGATGCGCACCAGCGGGTCGCGGGCCTCGCGCCAGCGGTGCAGGTCGGCGTCGCCGACTATCACCACCGGCACCACCTCGGCATGCGCGCGGGCCATGTTCAGCGCCATGCTGCGCCGCACGCCACGCAATTTCTCGCCGCCGAAGCGCTCGCGCGCGCCCTGGCTGGCGCCTTCGACATCGGCGCGGGTGATCAGGCCGTCGGCGCCGCTGCCCTGCACGGCGCCCAGGTCGACGCCGAGCTGACGCGCCAGCTGCCGCACCGCCGGCGTCGCCCGCGGCGCCAGGTGCTCGCGGGTGCTCGGCGCAGCGCCGACGAAGAAGTTGTCCGCGCCAGCCTCGCCACCGCCTTCCAGACGGCCGACCACGGTGCCGGCGTCGGCCTCGCCCTCGTAGGCGGCCAGCGGCTCGCCGACATGCAGGAGGTCGCCTTCCTTGCCGAAGGTCTTCACCAGCACCCCGTCATAGGGCGCGGGGATGTCGACTATGGCCTTGGCGGTTTCCACCGACACCAGCAACTGATCGGCCTTGACCGTGTCGCCGGCCTTGACGTGCCACTCGACGATCTCGGCTTCCTGCAGGCCCTCGCCCAGGTCGGGCAGTTTGAAATATTTCATCGTGCGTTCTCCCGTCGATTCGCTGGGCCGTCTTCAGGCGTACTCCAGCACCGTCTCGCAGGCGGCGAGGATGTCCTCGACGCCAGGGATGTACAGCTGCTCCAGGCGATACAGCGGCGGCGGAATATCCGGCGCGGTGACCCGCTGGATCGGCGCCTGCAGGTCGAGTAGCGCGCGCTCGTAAAGGCTGGCGGCGATTTCCGCGCCGACCGCGCAGCTCTTCGGCGCCTCGTGGACGATCACGCAGCGCCCGGTCTTGCGCACCGAGGCCTCCAGGGTGTCGAGGTCCAGCGGCTTGACGCAGGCTACGTCGATTACCTCGGCGGCGACGCCGCGCTCGGCCAGCCGATCGGCGGCCTGCAGCGTCTCGTGCACGCTCGCGCCCCAGCTGACCAGGGTCAGGTCGCCGCCCTCGCGCAGGGTGAAGCAGCTGTCCAGCGGCAGGCGTCTGCCGTCGTCGGCCAGCGGCTGCGGGTTCATCCGGTACAGCCGGGTGGGTTCGAGAAACACCACCGGATCGGGGTCGTCGATGGCCGCCAGCAGCAGGCCGTAGGCGCGCGCCGGCGACGAGGGGATGACCACGCGCAGGCCGGGAATATGCGCCAGTAGCGCTTCGGTGCTCTCGCTGTGGTGCTCGGGGGCGCGAATGCCGGCGCCCATCGGCGTGCGCAGCACCAGCGGGCAGCTGAGACGACCGCGGGTGCGGTTGCGCAGGCGGCTGGCGTGGCAGATCAGGTGATCCAGGGCCGGGTAGATAAACCCCATGAACTGGATCTCCAGCACCGGCTTGAGCCCCTGCGCCGCCATGCCGACGCCGAGCCCGGCGATCATGGTCTCGGCCAGCGGCGTGTCGATCACCCGCTTGAAGCCGAACGCCTCGCGCAGCCCGGCGGTGGCGCGGAACACCCCGCCGTTGACGCCGATGTCCTCGCCCAGCAGCACCACGTTGTCGTCCTCGGCCATGGCCCGGTGCAGGGCCAGGTTGACCGCTTCCAGCAGGCTGACCTTCTTTTCGCTCATGGCTGGCCTCTCACTCATGGTCCACCTCCCGCCGCACGGCGCGCTCGCGCAGCCATTCGCGCTGCTCGGCCAGGGCCTGCGGCCATTGGCCGTAGACATGCTCGAGCGCCGCCTCGGCCGGCGGCATGGGCGTCGCCTCGAAGGCCTCCACCGCGCGCTGCACCTCGGCCTGGCACTCGCCGACCAGGGCCTGCTCGCGCTGCGCATTCCACACGCCCTGGCTGACCAGAAAGGCCTGCAGGCGCGCCACCGGCTCCTCGCGCCAGGCCTGCTTGACCTCTTCGGCCGGGCGATAGCGGGTGGCGTCGTCGGCGGTGGTGTGGTCGCCCAGGCGGTAGCTGAGGCACTCGATCAGGGTCGGCCCCTTGCCCTGGCGCGCCCGCTCCAGCGCCGCCTGCACCCGGTCGTACACCGCCAGCACGTCGTTGCCGTCGACCTGCTCGCCGGGGAAGCCGGCGCCGATCGCCTTCTGCGCCAGGGTCGGCGCGCCGCACTGGATGCGCCGCGGCACCGAGATGGCCCACTGGTTGTTGTTGACCACGAACACCACCGGCAGCTGCCAGGCGCCGGCGACGTTGAGCGCCTCGAGAAAATCGCCCTTGCTGGTGGCGCCGTCGCCGCAGGTGGTGACGGCGACGCGGTGCTGGCCGCGGATCTTGAACGCGCTGGCCACGCCGCAGGCGTGCAGGGCCTGGGTGGCGATCGGCACGCAGAGCGGGAAGTCCTCGGCCACCGCCGGGTCGACATAGGCGCTGCCGCGCTCGTCGCCGCCCCAGTAGAGCAGGATCTCCTCCATGCGCACACCGCGCATCACCTGCACCGCGGTGTCGCGGTAATAAGGCACCAGCACGTCGTCGGCGCGCATGGTCGCGCCGATGGCCACGCCTATGGCCTCCTGGCCGATGGTCGGCGCGTAGGTGCCGATGCGCCCGGTGCGCTGCAGGGCCACCGCCTTCTGGTCGAACAGGCGGGTCAGCAGCATCTGCCGGTACAAGCGGATCAAGAGTTCGAAGTCGTCGCTCCAGGCCGGCAGCTCGGCGCAGGGCGTGCCGTCAGCGGCAAGGTAGCGGGTATGCGGCAGTTTCGGCTGTTCGGACATGGCAGTCTCCTCGGCATCTTGTGGACACCTTGCTGGCCCCGGGCTGGTGGCCTGGGGCCGGATGCGCCGCCACGCGGGTGGGCGTGGCGCGCGCAGCGGGCCCTCAGGGCCCGTAAAGCAAGCGTTCGGCCAGGCTGTCGGCGACCCGCGCCGGGGAGCGCTTGTCGGCCTGGGCATGGGCGTAGATCTCGGTCAGACGCAGGCTGATCTGCGCCAGATGGGCGGTGATCGCCGCCAGCTCCTCGCCGCGATGGCGCAGCGCGACGTAGATCAGCCCACCGGCGTTGAGCACGTAGTCCGGCGCGTAGAGGATGCCGCGTGCCTCCAGCTCGTCGGCGATCTCCGGGTTGGCCAGCTGGTTGTTGGCCGCCCCGGCCACCGCCGCGCAGCGCAGCTGGCCGACGGTCTGGCCGTTGAGCACGCCCCCCAGGCCGCAGGGCGCGAGGATGTCGCAGGGGGTGGTGAGCAGCGCCTCGCTGGCCACCGGATGGGCGCCGAGCTGCTCCACCGCCAGCTGCACCCGGCCGGGGTCGAGGTCGCTGACCAGCAGCTCGGCGCCGGCCGCATGCAGTTCCTCGGCCAGGGCGAAACCGACGTTGCCGAGGCCCTGGATGGCGATGCGCAGCCCCTCCAGATCGTCGCTGCCAAGGCGCGCCTGGGCAGTGGCGCGAATCCCGGCAAACACCCCCAGCGCCGTATGCGGCGAGGGATCGCCCTCGCTGGTGGTGCTGGTGGCATGGCGGGTGTGCTGGGCGATGCAATCCATGTCGACGCTGGAAGTGCCGCTGTCCATGGCGGTGATATAGCGCCCGTTCAGCGTCTCGATAAAGCGGCCGAAGGCCTCGAACAGCGCCGCGCGGTTGGCCACGTGGGGTGGACGGATGATCACCGCCTTGCCGCCGCCGTGGGCGATGCCGGCCAGGGCGGCCTTGTAGCTCATGCCCTGGGCCAGGCGAATGGCGTCGCGGATGGCGCTCTGTTCGTCGGGATAGGCCAGGTAGCGGCAGCCGCCGAGGGCCGGGCCGAGACGAGTGTTGTGGATGGCGATGACGGCCTTGAGGCCAGTGGCCGGATCCTGCGCCAGGTGCAGGGCCTCGAGGCGGGCGGCTTCCATCATGCTGAACATGGGCGAGCTCCCGGTCTGACTTTAGGCCTCAGTATAGGTGGCTGGGCGGAGACTGGACGCGGATCGGCCGAAGGGCTACAAGAGCAGGAGTCACCGGAGATAGCGATGAGCCCACGCCAAGCCTGCCTGCTGTGCCTGGAGCGCGATCCGCCCGAACCGTTCGAGGCGGCGCTGTGGGTCGCCGCCGAACACGATGGGCAAGTACAGCCGGCGCAGGTGCTCGGCGAACTGCACGGTCTGCAGCTGCAGGTCAGCGCCGGACTGCCCGCCCTGCCGGCACGCGAACTGGCCCAGCCGCTGTTGCGCCGGCTCGCCGAACTGGACTTTCAGGAAGACGACGAAGGCGTCACCCGCCCCCGCCATGCGCTGCTCCACGAGGTGCTGCGGCGCCGCCGCGGGCAACCGCTGCTGCTGGCGCTGATCGCCCTGGAGCTGGCTCGGCGCCTGGACATCCCCCTGCAGGGGGTGAACTTCCCCGGACATTTCCTGTTGCGCGTGCCCGGCGCCGATCACCTGCTCGACCCCTGCGGCGGTCGCCGCCTGTATACCCGCGACTGCCGCGAACTGCTCTACCGCCAGCTAGGCCCGGATGTCGCGCTCAGCGCCACGCACCTGCACAGCGCCGACGCCCGCGCCATGCTGCAGCGCCTGTCGCGCAACCTGCGCCTGTTGCACCTGCAGCAGGACGACGACCTGGCCGCCCTCAAGGACGCCGAACGGGTGCTGCAGATCGGTCCCGCGAGCATGGTCGACCATCTGGCGCGCGCCGACATCTACCGCAATCTGGCTTGTCCACAGGGCGAACGCTACGACCTCGAACGCGCCCTGCTGCTGTGCGACGACGCCGCCCTGCGCCTGCAGCTGAGCCAGCGCCTGCGCACGCTGGACGTTGCGCCGGCGCTGCATTGAACGGCGCCTGAGCGGCAAACCGCGCAACGTTCTGCAGTGCCCCGCACGATCTTTCGACCGGCCCGTGTAACTGGATATTTCCCGCCTACACTTTCGCTTGTTCGGCCTTCTGCCAACGCAGCGAACACCACGAACGCACGAATGACTCCACGAAGGGAAATAGCATGCAAAGACTCCTTGGTTTGTCGCTGTTGGCGGCCGTTCTGAGCACTGCCGGTTGCAGCAGCACCCTGGTGGCCCCCGAGCAGTATTCGGGTTTCTTGCAGGACTACAGCCGCCTGAGCGAGCAGCAATCGCCGTCCGGCGCCAAAGTGGCGCGCTGGATCGACCCGGATCTGCAGATCGCCCGCTACAACCAGCTCTTTCTGGAGCCCAGCCAGTTCTACCCGCAGCCGCAACCCAGCGCCCGTCTGTCCCAGGAGACCCTGCACGGCATCACTCGCTACTTCGACACCGCGCTGCGCCGCGAGCTGAGCAAGGTCATGCCGCTCACCGACTCGCCCACGGCCGGCACCCTGGTGCTGCGCCCGGCCATCACCGCGGTCTCGGCCTCCACCGAGGGCCTCAAGCCCTACGAAGTCATTCCCATCGCCCTGGTAGTGGCCGCCGCCAGCACCGCGGCCGGCACCCGCGACCAGCAGGTGGAGATCGCCGTCGAGGCCGCGGTCATCGACGCGCAGAACAGCCGCGTCGTCGCCCAGGTGGTGCGCAAAGGCAGCGGCCTGGACCTGGAGAACGACGAGCAGGTGATCAGCCTCGACAACGTCAAGCCGGTGATCGATGTCTGGGCCAACGACATGCGCCAGTCCGTCGAGCAGCTCAAGGCCAAGCGTTGAGAACCGCTCTGCCGGCACCGCTGCGGATCGTCCGGGCGGTGCCGTACGCAGAACAGCTGCATTAGGGAGGCAATATGCTGGACTACTTCGCCTTGGGCGTACTGATCTTCGCCGCCGTGGTGCTGTTCTACGGCATCATCGCGATCCACGATATTCCCTACGAGATCGCCGTGCATCGCAACCACCCCCAGCAGGACGCCATTCATGTGGCGGGCTGGGTCAGCCTGTTCACCCTGCATGCGATCTGGCCCTTCCTGTGGATCTGGGCGACGCTCTACCGCGAGGATCGCGGCTGGGGCTTCGCCACCACGGCCAAGGAGGATACGGCGCGCCTGCAACAGCTGGAACAGCAGGTGGCAGCGCTCCAGGCCCGTCTGGATGCGCTGGAACAGCCACCCGCCGAAGCACCATTGGAGGCGAGGGACTGAGCCATGGACCTGCTGCTGATACTCACCTACACCGCCATCTGCGTCGCCATCTTCAAGATCTTCAAGATCCCGCTGAACAAGTGGACGGTGCCCACCGCGGTACTGGGCGGCATCGTGCTGATCGGCACGCTGATTTTCCTGATGAACTACAACCACCCCTATTCCGAGGTCTCGCGCAGCTATTTCGTCAGCACCCCCATAGTGCCGGCGGTGAGCGGCCAGGTGATCGAGGTGCCGGTGCGCGGCAACCAGCTGCTGGAAGAGGGCGACGTGATCTTCCGCATCGACCCGCTGCCCTTCGAAAACCGCGTGCGCTCGCTCAAGGCCCAGCTGGTCTCGGCCAAGGGCGACCAGTTCCGCGCCAGCGAACTGGCCAGGCGCAATCTGGGCAACCGGCGCGATGTGGATATCACCACGGCGCGCGTGGACGATCTGCAGGCGCAGCTCAATATCGCCCAGTTCGAGCTGGACAACACGGTGGTGCGGGCACCGTCGCGCGGCTACGTGACCCAGGTGGTGCTGCGCCCCGGCGTCTATGCGGTGAAGATGCCGCTGCGGCCGTCGGCGATCTTCATTCCCCACGAGGAATATTTCTACGTAGCCTGGATGCGCCAGAACAGCCAGCTGCGCCTGACCTTGGGCGACTCCGCCGAGATCGCCCTCGACGGCCTGCCCGGCCAGGTGTTCCAGGCGCGGGTCAAGCAGGTGCAACCGGTGATCGCCGAGGGCCAGGTGCAGCCGGGCGGCCACCTGATCGGCGTCACCGGCGCCATGCCGGCCGGACGGGTGCCGGTGTTGCTGGAAATCATCGACCCGGCCTTCGAACCCTACAAGGAGCTGATACCGGGCGGCGCCTATGGTCAGGCGGCGCTCTACTCCGAACACTTCCCCCATGTGGCGATCCTGCGCAAGGTGCTCCTGCGCATGGCCGCCTGGATGAACTACATCTTCCCGTTCCACTGACGCCCGCAACCCGGCGGCGCCTGGCACAGGCGTCGCGTCATGACACAGAGGAGTCCATCATGTTCGAACCCGGCCACCTCAACCGCAAGAAACAACCCGGCATGCCGGGCGTCCCCGATTACGATATCGACGTCTACTACGAGGTGCGCCACGACCCCAAGGAGGGCGTGCTGCTGCACTTCAGGCTGTCCGGCCAGGTTGCCGGCCAAAGCGTTGCCGAGGAGTTCGACATGCACCGCGACACCGCCTTCAACTTCGCCAGCCGCCTGGCCAAGGCCGCGGTGAAGCTGGGGCTGCCGCCCAATGCCAGCCCGATCATGCGCAGCCATGGCGAGTACGACGCGATGTTCGCGGACATCCGCAAGAAGCTCAACGTCAACCCCGGTGACCCGGTGGACTTCGACCACCTGGACAAGGACGGATTCTGACCCTTTAACCAGCGCTCGTTTCCCCCCACCCACGCGCAGCGCGAGGACCGGAACATGGCCGACGCCAGCAAGAAGATGGGCCTGATCGGCCTGACCACCCTGGTGGCGGTCAACATGATGGGCTCCGGCATCATCATGCTGCCCTCGAGCATGGCCCAGCTCGGCGCGGTATCGCTGCTGTCCTGGGTGGTCACGGCGGTCGGCTCCATGGCCATCGCCTACGGCTTCGCCCAGTGCGGCATCTACTGCCCGCGTCCCGGCGGCATGTCGGCCTATAGCGAGGAAGCCCACGGCAAATCCGCGTTCTTCCTCTGCTCCTACCTGTACTTCCTGTCGCTGGTGATCGGCAACGTGGCCATCGGCATTTCCGCGGTCGGTTACCTCACGCCCTTCTTCCCCTGGCTGGGCAGCAGCGCCGGCGCCCTGGTGCTCGGCACCATCGGCCTGATCTGGCTGACCATCCTGGCCAACCTCGGCGGCCCCAGCCTCACCGGACGCCTCGGCGCGGTGACCGTCTGGGGGGTGATCATCCCGGTGGCCGGCCTCGGCCTGATCGGCTGGTTCTGGTTCCAGCCCAGCCTGTTCATCGAGGCCTGGAATCCCAACGACCTGAAAGTGGGCGACGCCATCGCACAGAGCATCCCGCTGACCCTCTGGGCCTTCCTCGGCATGGAGTCGGCGGCGCAGAACTCCGACGCGGTGGACAATCCCAAGCGCAACGTACCGCTGGCCTGCCTGCTCGGCACCCTCGGCGCCGCCGTGGTCTACGTGCTGTCGACCAGTGTGATCCAGGGCATAGTCCCCAACCCGGAACTGGCCAACTCCAGCGCCCCCTTCGCCCTGGTCTACGCGCGGATGTTCAACGACGGCGTCGGCAACGTCATCATGGCCCTGGCGGTGATGGCCTGCCTCGGCTCCCTGCTCGGCTGGCAGTTCACCCTGGCGCAGACGGCCAAGGTCACCGCCGAACAGGGCATGTTCCCCAAACTCTTCACCCGGGTCAGCTCGCGCGATGCGCCGCTGCTGGGCCTGCTGTTCTGCGGCGTGCTGCAAAGCCTGATCGCCCTGTCGACCATCTCGCCCAACGCCAGCGCCCAGTTCAACAAGCTGGTAGGCCTGGCCGCGGTGACCAACATCATCCCCTACGTCACCTCGCTGACCGGCCTGCTGGTGATCATGCACAAGGCCCAGGTGACACCCCAGGTATTTCGCCGCAACAGCCTGATCCTGCTGGTGGCCATGCTCTACTGCTTCTACGCCCTGTACGCCTCGGGCCTGGATGCGGTGTTCGGCGCGGCGCTGGTGATGGTGGTCGGCTACCTGCTGTTCGGCGCCATCGCCAAGCGCTTCGTCGGCGCCCTCGACAGCCTTGGCCGGCCCTAGGAGACTCGGCATGTCTATTCCCTACCTGGTCCGGCTGCTACTGCTCTGTGCCTGGTTGCCGGCCATCGCCAGCGCCGCCACCCTGGAGCGCATCCACGACAGCGGCCAGCTGGTGCTGGGCTTCGTGCCCGGCAACCCGCCCTTCTCCGACGGCGACGCCCAGCAGGCCGACGGCTATGCCATCGAGCTGTGCCGCCGCGTCGCCAGTCAGGTGCAGGAGCAACTGGCGATGCCGGCGCTACGCCTGCGCTATCAACCGCTGACCACCACGGACATGCTCGACGCGGTGGCCGCCGGGCGCGTCGATATCCTCTGCGCGCCCGTGGTGGAGAGCCTGGAGCGGCGCCGCCAGGTCAGCTTCTCGCTGCCGATCTTCACCGCCGGCCTGGGCGTGGTGGTGCGTCAGGACGCACCGGCGACGCTGCTGCTGCCACTCAAGGGCGAGGCGGCGCACAGCGGCCCGACCTGGCGCGCCACCATCAACCGCGGGCTGAGCCGCCACCGCTTCGCCGTGCTCAAGGGCACGATCAGCGTCGACTGGGCGCGCACGCGCATTCGCCAGCTCGGCCTGCAATCCGAGCTGGTCGAGGTCGACAGCAATCGGGAGGGGGTCGAGCAGGTCGTCAGCCGCCGGGTCGACGCCTTCTTCGCCGACCGCCTGGTGCTGCTCAACTACCAGGCCCAGCATCCGCAAGGTGCACAGCTGTGGGTGCCGGAGCGCCTGTTCGAAGTGGAAGCGGTGGCCATGCCGCTGGCCCGAGACGACGAAGACTTCCGCCTGCTGGTGGATACCGCACTCAGCCGGCTAAACCGCTCCAGCGATGGCGAGGCGCTCTACCGCCGGTTCTTCGGCGAGCTCAGCGAGCAGAGTCGGCTGATGTTGCGGCTCAACTCGCGGCCCTGAGCCCGCGCTCAGGCCGAGGCGGCCAGGCTGTGGAAACTGAAGTAATAACGCAGGGCGTCGACCATCTCGACGTAGTCGGCCGGCGGCGCCACCAGGGCGAAGCCGGAGTCGTAGCTGCCGGGGGTGACGTCCTCGCGGCACCACTGGCAGGTGGCGGAGAAGTCGACGAAGTGCTGGCCGTGCTGGCCGGGGATCTTCAGACGCATGTCGAAGCGCGCACCCACCAGCATCGGCAGCTGGCTGATCAGCATCAGGCCGTCCAGTGAGACATTGCCGATGGAGCCCATCGGCTTGTCGGTGATGCGGTTGAACACCTTCAGGTAATAGGGCAACTGATGGCGTTCGATTCGACGTTGGCTGCGCATGCTGGCGAATCGCTACAAGGGGCTTTGAGTATGGCCCCGAAGCCGCCGCTTAACCAGCCTCAGCCACAGCGCTCGGCGATGCGCGTGCGCAGCTGGCGACGAGCGGTGTCGGTCTCTTCATCACTGTAATAAATGCGCTCGCCGTTGGCGTCGGTGCGGTAGTAGCTGAAGCCTTCCGGAATCTGCGCCAGGCGCCGGCGCAGGTCGCGGCATTCGGCGGCGCGCGCCTCGCGCTGTTCGGCCGCGGCGGCGGCGGCCTGCTGCTGCTCCTCGCGGCGGGCATCGAAGAAGCGCTGGCTGCGCGCCTCGCGCTCGCGGGTGTGTTCGTCGCGTTCGACCACCTGGGGCTTGACCTCCACCGGCTCGGCGCCGGCGCCCGGACGCTGACCGAAATGCACGCGGCCCTGGGCATCGGTCCAGCGATAGATTTCCGCTGCGGCCAGGGCCGGCAGCAACAGGGCGACAAGCAGCAGGCTGCGCATGCTGATCCTCCGTGAACAGGTGGCCCAGCTTAAACCGCCGCGCAGCCGGCGCAAATGGCTGATGATCGGCTCACAATGGCGCCGGCGTAACCTTGGCCGGCTCCGCCGGATTGTGGTGGCCGAGCTGCTCCAGGGTCTGCAGGCGCGCGCGGGCGCGGTAGGCGTATTCGCTGGTCGGGTAGCGGCTGATGATGAACTGGTAGGTCTGCGCCGCGTCGACGAACAGATTCTCGCGCTCCAGGCACTGGCCGCGCAGCAGCGAGATTTCCGGCTGCAGGTAGCCGCGCGAACGGCTCTTGCGTTCGGCCTTCGACAGCTCCAGGGCGACGCAGGCGCAGTCGCCATCCTCGTAGGCGCGATAGGCGTTGTTCAGGTGATGGTCGAGCGACCAACGGGTGCAGCCCGTGGCGACCAGCGCCAGGGTCAGGATGATCAGGGTTCGCATGGGCAATTCCTCCGCTGAGCAGTGTATCGACTGGCGCCGGGAAAACTGAACCGCCGCAAACCTCCGATGGGTTGTGCCGCGCCCGCCTTGGCGCTGGGCGGGCGGCTGACTAGACTGCGGCGCATCGGCCGACTCCGGCCAAGGAGCCCGCATGCCGCGCACTCACCTGATCCCATTTATCGCCCTCGCCGCCCTGCTGAGCGCCTGTGCCCCCACGACGCCGCTGTTTATCGCCCAGGTCACTACCAACGAGGTGGTCGAGTACAAGGCGCTGAAGACCAAGCGCATGACCGCCGCCATCGAAGATGAAGGCGACCTGCTCACCTACAGCGCCATGGCCATCCGCGACGCCCACAGCGACAAGGCCGAGGCCCTGTACCTGGACGGCTACCGCGACCGCCAGCTGAGCGGCGAGGTGCGCGCCATCGCCCTGTACCAGATCGGCCTGATCTACATGAACCGCTTCAACGAGCAGCGCGACGACGCCAAGGCGCTCAACTACTTCTACCGGGTGCTCAACGAGTTCCCCGCCAGCCGGGCCGCCGGCCGGGCCGAGCAACGCATCACGCTGATCCGCCAGCGCAGCCAGGAGCCGCTGCACAAGACCTCGCGCGAGCTGCTGGCGCACTGGCAGCCGAGCCAGAACCTCGACCTGTACCAGAGCAGCCTCGACCCGGACATGACCCTGCTGTCGCGCCGTGCCGTGCTCAAGGGCCGCGTCGCCGAGGCCGAGGAGCTCTACCTGCTGGGCCTGGCCGACCCGCACGTGCCGGCCGGGATCAAGGAAAAGGCGCTGTACCAGCTGGCGCTGATGCACATGGCGGCGGACAACCCCGACGCCGACCGCGCCAAGGCCATCGCCTACCTGCGCCGCCTGCTGGTGCAGTACCCGGACGGCGAGCTCAACGCCAAGGCCGCCCGCCACCTGGACATGGTGCTGAATCCAGCCGTGCGCTGAGCGGCGCCCGCCCTTCGTTCACCTCCTGGGACTAAGCTGACCCATATCAAGGCAGGCGCCTGCAAGGCGCGCTGCAATGCCCGGGTCACCCTCGCGAGGTACAGACCATGAAACTGCAACGACTGCTGGCGGTCATCGACCCCAACCGCGACAGCCAGCCGGCGCTGCAACGCGCCGCCTGGCTGGCCCGGCACAACCCGGCGCAGCTGCACCTGCTGCTGGTGGACTATCACGCCGGCCTCGACGGCCGCCTGTTCGACAGTTCGATCCAGGCCAAAGGCCGCGCCGCACTGCTGGAGCAGCACGGCCAGTGGCTGGAGCAACGCATCGCGCCGCTGCGCAGCGGCGGTCTCGAGGTGCAGGTGGACATCCGCTGGGGCAAACGCCTGGACAAGGAGGTGCTGGCCAAGGTCGCCGAACTGCAGCCGGACCTGGTGCTCAAGTCCGCCGCGCACAACAGCCTGCTGCGCCGCCTGCTGCTGACCGACAGCTGCTGGCAGCTGATCCGCCATTGCCCGGTGCCGCTGTGGCTGGTGCACCACGCCGAGTGGCAGGGGCGCAGCCTGTGCGCCGCCCTCGATCCGCTGCACAGTGCCGACAAGCCGGCGGCCCTGGATCACCAGCTGATCCGCACGGCCATGGAGCTGAGCCAGCGCTTCGCCCTGCAGGCCCACTACCTGCACTGCCACGCGCCGCTGCCGCGCACCCTGGTGTTCGACGCGGCGATGGTCGCCGACTACGACAACTATGTGCGCGACAGCGCGAAAAGCCACCGCGAGGCCTTCGAGCAGCTGCTCGGCCAGTACCCCATCGCCCTGCCCGACACCCACCTGCTGGAAGGTTTCACCGAGGAAGTGCTGCCGCGTTTCGTGCGCGAGCACAATATCGACCTGCTGCTGATGGGCGCCATCGCCCGCGGTCAACTCGACACCGCCCTGATCGGCCACACCGCGGAGCGGGTGCTGGAGGCCGTGGAGTGCGACCTGCTGGTGCTCAAGGCGGATTCGTCACGTAGTGCAACGGAACAATGACTACAGCGAATCGCCGTAGTAGCCTCGCCGGCACATTCCATTAGGGAGTCCGCGCATGACCTTTCGCCGCACCAAAATCGTCGCCACCCTGGGCCCGGCCAGCAACTCGCCGGAAGTGCTCGAGCAGCTGATTCTCGCCGGCCTCGACGTGGCCCGCCTGAACTTCTCCCACGGCACGCCCGACGACCACAAGGCCCGCGCCCAGCTGGTGCGCGACCTGGCGGCCAAGCACGGCCGGCACGTGGCGCTGCTCGGCGACCTGCAGGGGCCGAAGATCCGCATCGCCAAGTTCGAGAACAAGCGCATCGAGCTCAAGGAAGGCGACCTGTTCCGCCTGTCCTCCAGCCACTCGCGCACGGCCGGCACCCAGGACGTGGTCGGCATCGACTACCCGGCGCTGATCCAGGACTGCGACGTCGGCGACGAGCTGCTGCTGGACGACGGCCGGGTGGTCATGCGCGTCGAGCTCAAGGGCGCCGACGAGCTGCACTGCCGCGTGCTGATCGGCGGCCCGCTGTCGGACAACAAGGGCATCAACCGCCGTGGCGGCGGCCTCACCGCGCCGGCGCTGACCGAGAAGGACAAGGTCGACATCAAGCTGGCCGCCGAAATGGACCTGGACTACCTCGCCGTGTCCTTCCCGCGCGACGCCGCCGACATGGCATATGCCCGCCGCCTGCTCACCGAGGCCGGCGGCACGGCCTGGCTGGTGGCCAAGATCGAGCGCGCCGAAGCGGTGGCCGACGACGAGACGCTGGACGGCCTGATCCGCGCCAGCGATGCGGTGATGGTGGCTCGCGGCGACCTCGCCGTGGAGATCGGCGATGCCGAGCTGGTCGGCATCCAGAAGAAGATCATCGCCCACGCCCGCCGCCTGAACAAAGCGGTGATCACCGCCACGCAGATGATGGAGTCGATGATCCACAGCCCGATGCCGACCCGCGCCGAGGTCTCCGACGTAGCCAACGCCGCGCTGGACTACACCGACGCGGTGATGCTGTCGGCCGAGAGCGCCGCCGGCGAATACCCGGTGGAAGCGGTCGAGGCCATGGCCCGCGTCTGCCTCGGCGCGGAAAAGCACCCGACCAGCCAGAAGTCCAGCCACCGCATCGGCCGCACCTTCGAGCGCTGCGACGAGAGCGTGGCCCTGGCCACCATGTACACCGCCAACCACTTCCCGGGCGTCAAGGCCATCATCAGCCTGACCGAAAGCGGCTACAGCCCGCTGATCATGTCGCGCATCCGCTCGTCGATCCCGATCTTCGCCTTCACCCCGCACCGCGAGGCGCAGGCCCGCGTGGCGCTGTTCCGCGGCGTCTACACCGTGCCCTTCGACCCGGCCGCACTGCCGGCCAACAAGGTCAGCCAGGCGGCGGTGGACGAGCTGCTCAAGCGCGGCGTGGTCGAGCCCGGCGACTGGGTGATCCTGACCAAGGGCGACAGCTACCACGGCACCGGCGGCACCAACACCATGAAGATCCTGCATGTCGGCGATCCGATGGTTTAAGGCACAGCTGAACGCGAAAGGCCGCTCGAACGAGCGGCCTTTTGCTTTTTCTGTGGGAGGCGCTTTAGCGGCGGTGCGCGCGACGCCACCCCCTACGCGAACCTGGAAAAATCCGGCTTTCTGCGCTGCATAAAGGCCGACAGCGCCTCGATGGCCTCGGGCGAGCGCAGGCGTTGGCCGAACAGTGCGCCCTCCTCCTCGATCACCCGGCGCAATTGCTCGCGATCCGGTGCGCGCATCAGGCGCTTGCTGTCGGCCAGCGCCGCAGGCGCCAGGTCGAGAAAGCGCAGCGCCATCTCGCGCGCCTTGGCCAGGGTCGCCGCGCCGTCGTCCAGCGCCTGGTTGGCGATGCCCCAGGCCGCCGCCTGCTCGCCGCTGAAGCTCTCGCCGAGCAGCAGCAGTTCGGCGGCGCGGGCGTGGCCGAGCAGACGCGGCAGGATCAGGCTGGAGCCATACTCCGGGCACAGGCCGAGGTTGACGAAGGGCATCTTCAGCTGCGCGTCGCGGCTGACGTAGACCAGGTCGCAGTGCAGCAGCAAGGTGGTGCCGATGCCCACCGCCGGCCCCGCCACCGCCGCCACCACCGGCTTGCTGAACTCGAACAGCGCGCGCATGAACTGGAACACCTCGCTGTTCAGCCCGCTCGGCGGCGCCTGGATGAAGTCGGCGACGTCGTTGCCGCTGGTGAAGCACTGCTCGCCGCCGGTGAGCAGCACGGCGCGCACCGAGCCGTCGCGGTCGGCCTCGTCCAGGATTTCGGCCATGCCGGCGTACATGGCGCGGGTCAGCGCGTTCTTCTTGTCCGGGCGCTGCATGCGCAGGGTCAGCAGCGCACCGTCGCGCTCGATTTGCAGGAATTCGCTCATAGATGCTCCGAGGTCGTAGGCGCATGGATCCGTCTGAGCCGCGCACCGGAGGCCCGCTGTGATCGGCGCCAGTGTGCCCAGCCTGGATGGCCCCGCGCATCCTACATACGGGTTAGAAACAGGTCGGCGAACATCTGGCTACGCGGCAAACCGGCCATATAAAGGCGCCGCGCGAAGCTGTCGACCGTCGTGGGATGGCCGCAGAGTAAAGCGAGGGTCTGCCGCGAAACAAGGCGCAGTTCGGCCAAAGCAGCCGGCAACTGCGCCGCCGTCACCAGCTCGATCTGCAGCTGCGCATGCTCGGCAGCCAGCGCCTGCAGCTCGCCGGCCAGGTAGTGCTCGGCCGGCTCATGGGCCGCATGCAGCAGGCGGATGGCGCCGCGATGCTCCTGGCGCAGCGCCTCGCGCAGCACACCGTAGAGCGGCGCCAGGCCGGTACCGGCGGCCAGCAGCCAGAGCGGCCGCGCCTGCCAATCGGGATCGTAGTGCAGCGCGCCGCCGCGCAACTCGCCCAGGCGCAGGTCGTCACCGAGCTGCAGGCGTCGCGCGGCGTCGCAGAAGGCGCCGGGCTGGCGGCAGTCGAGATGGAATTCCAGCCAGGCGTCCTCGCCCGGCAGGCTGGCCAGGGAATAGGGCCGCGCCACGCCGTCTGCGCTCCACAGCAGCAGGTGCTGGCCGGCCTGGTAGCGCAGCCGTCGCTCGGGTTGCAGGCGCAAGCGCAGCACGCTGGGGCTCAGCCAGTCGAGGCCGACCACCCTGGCGGCCAGGCCGTCGCGTTGCGGGTCGAAGGGCTCGACCTGCAGATCGCCGCCGACCTGACACTGGCAGGCCAGGCGCCAGCCCTCGGCGCGCTTGTCGGCGGCCAGCGCCTCGGGCTGCAGGTCCAGCGGCTCGCCGGCCAGGCAGCGCACCAGGCAGGCGTGGCAGCTGCCGGCGCGGCAGCTGTAGGGCACGGCGATGCCGCCGACCAGCAGGGCATCGAGCAGATTGGCCTGTTCGGCCACCTGCAATAATTTGGCGCCAACGCGCAGTTCAGGCACCCGCTCTCTCCCAGCTGGCATCGCAGCGATTGCGGCCGCCGCGTTTGGCCTGGTACAGCGCCTGGTCGGCGCGCTGCAAGGCCTCCTCGAGGTCGTCGCCGGCGGCAAGCAGGGTCATGCCGGCGGACAGGCTGAGATTATCCACCTTTATCCCCACCGGTTCAGCCTGGGCGAAGGCTTCGCGCAGGCGTTCGCAGCAGGCGGTGAACTGGTCGGCATCGGTATTGGGCAGCAGCAGGACGAATTCCTCGCCGCCGTAGCGGGCGATGACGTCGCCGTCGCGCAGGCAGGCGCGCGCCACCGCGGCGAAAGTCTGCAGCACGCGGTCGCCGGCGGCGTGGCCATGGGCGTCGTTGATGCGCTTGAAGTGGTCCAGATCGATCAGCGCCAGGCCGTGCTGGCGACCGGCGCCGAGATGCTGCAGCTCGCGGCCGGCCAGACGGAGGAAATGCCGGCGGTTGAACAGCCCGGTCAGCTCGTCGGTGGCCACCAGGTCCTCGAGCTGGCGCATCATGCCGCGCAGGGTGTCCTGGTGCGCCTGCAGGGCGAAGCGGCGCTGACGCATGCGTTGGCGCATGGCCTGCACATAGCCGGTGAACAGGCACAGCCAGACCAGCAGGATGAACAGCACGCCGACTTGCAGCAGCGCCAGGCTGGGATCGCCGAGCTGCTCGCGGTAAGCCTGGATCAGGATCATGCCGGCGAAACCGAAGAAGGCGAACGCCGCGCAGCGCGCGAACACCCGCGGCGGCAACTGGAACACGCCGAACAGCAGGATCAGCACGTAGAACACCAGCAGGCTGCCACGCGCGCTGTCGAAGAAGGCCAGCAGCAGCGGCTGCCAGGCCAGCGCCAGGAGCACCTGCACTTCGGTCAGGCTGGGGTCTGCGAAACGCAGGTTGCGCCCGGACAGAAACAGCCAGAGCAGCACCAGCTGACTGGCAAATATGCCCAGGGTCAGCCCGACAGCCGTGGCCAGGGAACCGCGAAACAGGCCGGCGAGAACGGCGAACCAGCACACCAGCGCCATCATCGCGTAAGTGGCGAAGGCCATGGCGAAGCGCTTGAGCAGCAGGCTCTGCAGGCTGCGTTGCGTTACCCGGTGGCTGGTTGGGCTCATGGGCTCCATCCCATACTGGCATCTGGCCGTTACTCTACCCCCGTGATCACAAATTGCCTAGCGCGCCGATAACCGCCCACAGCTAGCAGCATCGACCTTCGGCGGCTGTGCCCTGTGCGACCGGCGCGCTATACTGCCGCGCCTTTTTTGTTGCCTGCCAACCCTGGCGGCAACCCAAGGGGCCGTCGCGGAGCGACGTCAAAATTGCTCCCGGCATTTTTTGTGGCCCGCCAAGCTTGGCGGCCACCTGAGCAGACCGTCGCGGGGCGAGGTGAAATACCGTTCCCGACCATTTTTCGCCGTTGCGCCGGGTCATGATTCGGCGCTTCCTTATAGATGTTCCCTGATAGAGGAGCGCCCCCATGACCGTGATCAAGCAGGACGACCTGATCCAGAGCGTCGCCGACGCCCTGCAGTTCATCTCCTATTACCACCCCGTCGACTTCATCCAGGCCATGCACGAGGCCTACCTGAAGGAAGAGTCGCCGGCCGCCAAGGATTCCATGGCGCAGATCCTGATCAACTCGCGGATGTGCGCCACCGGCCACCGCCCGATCTGCCAGGACACCGGCATCGTCACCGTGTTCATCAAGGTCGGCATGGACGTGCGCTGGGACGGCGCCACCATGAGCGTCGACGACATGATCAACGAGGGCGTGCGCCGCGCCTACAACCTGCCGGAAAACGTCCTGCGCGCCTCGATCCTGGCCGACCCGGCAGGTGCCCGCAAGAACACCAAGGACAACACCCCGGCGGTGATCCACTACTCCATCGTCCCCGGCGACAAGGTGGAAGTGGACGTCGCGGCCAAGGGCGGCGGTTCCGAGAACAAGTCGAAGATGGCCATGCTCAACCCGTCCGACTCGATCGTCGACTGGGTGCTCAAGACCGTGCCGACCATGGGCGCCGGCTGGTGCCCGCCGGGCATGCTCGGCATCGGCATCGGCGGTACCGCCGAGAAGGCCGCGGTGATGGCCAAGGAAGTGCTAATGGAGCACATCGACATCCACGAGCTGAAGGCCCGCGGCCCGCAGAACCGCATCGAGGAGCTGCGTCTGGAGCTGTTCGACAAGGTCAACCAGCTGGGCATCGGCGCCCAGGGCCTGGGCGGCCTGACCACCGTGCTCGATGTGAAGATCATGGACTACCCGACCCACGCCGCCTCCCTGCCGGTGTGCATGATCCCCAACTGCGCCGCCACCCGCCACGCCCACTTCGTGCTGGACGGCAGCGGCCCGGCCGAGCTGGAAGCGCCGGATCTGTCCGCCTACCCGGAAATCGTCTGGGAAGCCGGCCCGAGCGCGCGCCGGGTCAACCTCGACACCCTCACCCCGGAAGAAGTGCAGAGCTGGCAGCCGGGCGAGACCGTGCTGCTCAACGGCAAGATGCTCACCGGCCGCGACGCCGCGCACAAGCGCATGGTCGACATGCTGAACAAGGGCGAAGAGCTGCCGGTGGACCTCAAGGGCCGCTTCATCTACTACGTCGGCCCGGTCGATCCGGTGCGTGACGAGGTGGTCGGCCCGGCCGGCCCCACCACCGCCACGCGCATGGACAAGTTCACCCGGCAGATCCTCGAGCAGACCGGCCTGCTGGGCATGATCGGCAAGTCCGAGCGCGGCCCGATCGCCATCGATGCGATCCGCGACAACAAGGCCGTGTACCTGATGGCCGTCGGCGGCGCCGCCTACCTGGTCGCTCAGGCGATCAAGAAGTCGCAGGTGCTGGCCTTCCCCGAACTGGGCATGGAGGCGATCTACGAGTTCGAGGTCAAGGACATGCCGGTGACCGTGGCGGTCGACACCAAGGGCGAGTCGGTGCACATCACCGGCCCGGCGATCTGGAACAAGAAGATCGCCGACAGCCTGGCGGTGGAAGTGAAGTAAGCGCCCCCGCCGACGACAGACCCGGCCGCGTGCCGGGTTTGTCGTTTCTGGCCCCGCCAGCGCTAAGTGCGCATCCGCAGCGACGGTATTTTGGCTCGGCAAAATGCCACCAAACCGTCAGTCGCATTTCTCGCGCCCTTCGTCTTCCGCCCCGTCCTAGAGCGGTTCGCGCGCTATAAAAGCCCTATGCTGCAACTCCCAGAGTTCCGCCGCAGGGAGAGCGCCATGTCCAGTTTCGTCAGTTTTCTTCGCCGGCCGCTGCTGGCCGGCCTTGCCACCCTGCTGCTGAGCAGCCAACTGGCCCTGGCCGCCCCGTCGCACTCGCTGAAAGCGCCGCGGCCGCTGGTCTGGGCAGACTTTCTCGGCCTCAACGCGCAGCTGCACTGGTTCTCGGAAAGCGCCTATCGCCAGCAGATCGCCAAGCTCAAGGCGCTCAACCTGCAGTGGGTGCGCCTCGGCCTGCACTGGATGCTGCTGGAGCCGAGCCCCGGTCAATGGCGGCTGGACGAGCTCGACCGGCTGATCCAGGTGATGCACGAGGAGCAGCTCAAACCGCTGATGTACCTGGTCGGTTCGCCCGCCTTCGCCAGCTCGGCGCCGGCCGGGGCGAGCAATGTCGACCAGTACCCGCCGAGCAACCCGCAGCTGTTCGCCAGCAGCCTGGCGCACCTGGCCGGGCGCTATCCGCAGGTCCAGGCCTGGCAGGTCTGGAACGAACAGAACATCCCGCCGTTCTGGCAGCCGGCGGAAGACCCGCTGCACTATCGCCAGTTGCTGGAAAGCAGCCTCGATGCCCTCGGCGCGGTACGTCCGCAGGCCACCCAGGTGATGGGCGGCCACGCCTACTACAGCCAGATGCCGGTACGCGGCGGGCTGATGCTCGAGGCGCTGATGCACCTCGGTAGCCTCAAGCCGAACCGGGTCACCGCCTATCACCCCTACTCGCAGGAACCGGAGGGCGACGTGCCCGGTGCCGGCGACTTCCTGCTCAACGCCGGCACCCTCAACCAGCATCTGCGCCTGCTCGGCAGCGGGCCGATCTGGGCCACCGAGTTCGGCTGGTCGAGCTACGCCGGGCCGGTGGAGCTGCAGCCGATCATCGGCGAACAGGGCCAGGCCGACTACATGCTGCGGCGCCTGGCGCTGATGAGCGCAATGGACTTCGACAAGGTGTTCCTCTTCACCCTCAGCGACCTGGACGCCCGCGCCACGCCGCGCGACCGCTTCTACGGCCTGCTGCGCCTGGACGGCAGCGAAAAACCCGCCTACCTGGCGCTCAAACGCTTTCTGCAGATCGCCGGCCCGAGCCTGACACCACTGACTCCGCCGGCCTTCGCCGACGCCCCGACGGGCATGCTCAGCATCGCCTGGCAACGCGCCGACGGCCGCTGGCTCTGGCTGTTCTGGGCCCAGCAGGCCGGTACGGTGCGCCTGCAACGAAGCGGCAGCGGCACCCTGCACAACCCGCTGCGCGGCACCAGCCAGACGCTGCGCAGCAGCGGTGGCGGCATCAACGTCAACGTGACCCGCGAACTGCAGATGCTGGTGCTCTAGACGCGCGCAGGCGGCAACCGGGCATCCATAGCCATTATGTTATGGATGCCATAGCCACAATCGAATTCATCAATGTCGAGCAGTGCCCGATCATGCATCCCTGTCAGCCATATCACTCAGGGATCCCCACCATGACCATGCTCAAACGCCTCTTCCAGCAAACCCGCCCGGCCCCGAAGCCGGCAGCGCCGGCCGTGCCGGAGCATCCGAACTTCTGGATGTACCAGTGATTCAACCGGCGCCGACCACCCGCAGCGGCACCGCGCGCCCGGCCTTCTGCGCCAGGTAGCGGGTGCAGCTGACGCGTAGGAAGGAGGCGAAGTTGACCACCTCGCCGCGAAAGTCCATGACCTCGTCGTAGAGCTTGGCGATCAGCTGGTTGGTGGTCATGCCGTCGACTTCGGCGATCTCGCGCAGGATGTCCCAGAACTGGTTTTCCAGGCGCAAGGTGGTCACCACGCCGTGGATGCGCAGCGAACGCGAGCGCGATTCGTAGAGGATGGGGTCGGCCTTTACATAGAGTTCGCACATGAGCGTCGCCTCCTGGAAACTTGTGGCAGCGTCGTAGCCCGGATGCAATCCGGGGAATATCGGCAATGATGCGCCGCGGATGGCGTCCGGGCTACGGCTCGACTACAGGCGAATCTCGGTGCCGAGCAGCTTGAGGAAGCCGGCCAGCCAGGCCGGATGCGCGGGCCAGGCCGGCGCGGTGGCCAGGTTGCCCTGCACGTGAGCCTGATCCACCGGGATATCCACGTAGCGGCCGCCGGCCAGCGTCACTTCCGGCGCGCAGGCCGGGTAGGCGCTGCATTCGCGGCCCTCCAGCACGCCGGCGGCGGCCAGCAGCTGGGCGCCGTGACAGACCGCGGCGATCGGCTTGTCGGCCTTGGCGAAGGCTTTTACCAGCGCCAACACTTCGCCATTCAGGCGCAGGTACTCCGGGGCACGGCCGCCGGGAATCAGCAGCGCGTCGTAATCCTCGGCCTTGACCTTGGCGAAGTCGAAATTGAGGGCGAAGTTGTGCCCCGGCTTCTCGCTGTAGGTCTGGTCGCCCTCGAAGTCGTGGATGGCGGTGCGCACGGTCTGCCCGGCGACCTTGTCCGGACACACCGCATGCACGCTGTGACCGACCATCTGCAGGGCCTGGAAGGGCACCATGGTTTCGTAGTCTTCGGCGTAGTCGCCGACCAGCATCAGAATCTTCTTGGCAGCCATGATCGTCTCCTGGGGGTGGATGCAACGGAGCCATTATTCGCCCCTACTTGCTCCGACAGGTAACAGCCCGGTACTACTCCCGTGCGCCCGTGCAGGCCGATGGTCGTTGCCGCGGGTTGGTACGCGCGGCGCCGCCAAATCAGATGCCGATCTTGTCCAGCGCCTGGCCGACCGAGCGCCAGAAGCCGCGCTGCGGGCGCTCCCCCTGCTGGTGATGGGCAGCGATGCGAGCCGGCGGCTGCACCAGGCGGGTGGCGCCCAGTTCGCGCTCGGCCAGCTCGGCCGACACCAGCTGCAGCGGGCCATCGCCACCGCCGTCCAGGGCGCCGCTGTGCGGCGGCGGGCCGTCCTCGTCGTAGCGCAGGTAGTAGGTGCCGCCCACCGCGGCATCCAGGCTGAAGCTGGAGATCAGGGTGAAGTCCAGCGGGCCGTCGGCCAGCAGGGTCCAGAAGCTGCCGGCCAGCGGCCGGCGCATTTCCAGCCGATGGTTGGCCGCCTCGAACTCCAGCACCAGGTAGCCGTTGCTCGGTAGGCTGCCGATCAGCTGGTTGTCGAGAAACAGCCCCGGCGCCTCCAGCTCCTGATCGGCCCAGTCGTTGCGTGGACGGTACAGATAGACCAGGGCGTGGTTCTCGTCGCTCAGCGCGTGGGGGACGAAGGCTTCGCCGTCCAGGTCGCCGAAGAAGGCGCCGGGGGTCGAGCAGCCGACCAGCAGGACGGCGAGCAAGGGCAGCAGCAGGCGGCGCATCGAGCATTCCTTGTGAGGGGCATGCACGCAGCTTAGCCGGCCCGCGCACGGGCCACACCCGACAAAAGTGCGGCCTGTTCAGAAGGCGCCGTGGCGCCCCTTGCCGTCGCGAAAGCGCCGCGCGCCCTCCGCCGTCTCGCCGCTGGCCACCACCGCCAGGCCGCCGCGGAATTCGCCGGCCAGCGCCTCGCTCAGCGGCAGGTCCCACTGCGCATAGACACTGGCGCGGTCGGCCAGCAGGCAGCGCTGGGGGAAGGCGGCGAGCTGCGCCGCCAACTGCTGCGCCGCCGCCAGCGCCTGACCGGGTGCCACCACGCGGTTGACCAGGCCCATCTGCAGCGCCTCGTCCGCCGCCACCGGGCGGCCGCTCAGGATCAGATCCAGCGCCCGGCCCTGGCCGACGATACGCGGCAGGCGCACCGTGCCGCCGTCGATCAGCGGCACGCCGAAGCGCCTGCAGAACACCCCGAGCAGCGCATCCTGCGCCATCACCCGCAGGTCGGCGAGCAGCGCCAGCTCCAGGCCGCCGGCCACGGCATGGCCCTCGATGGCGGCGATCAGCGGTTTGCCGAGCTGCATGCGACTCGGCCCCATGGGCGCATCGCCCTGCTCGTCCAGGCGATTGGCACGCTCGCCGCCTTCGGCCACCGCCGCCAGGTCGGCGCCGGCGCAGAAGGTGCCGCCGCTGCCGGTCAGCACCGCCACGCGCGCTTCATCGTCCGCCTCGAAGGCGCGCAAGGCCGCGGCCAGCGCCTCGGCCGTGGGGCGGTCGACGGCGTTGCGCGCCTGCGGCCGGTCGATGCTCAGGGTGGTCACCGGGCCGTTCTTCTCGACTATCACCGACATTAAGCTGCACTCCGCTGGCTGAACGAAAAAAGGCCGGCATCGCTGCCGGCCTTCGAGCCTAATCCGCCTGCGCGGGCGCGTCAGCCCGGCTGGCCGATCAGAGGGCGTACTTGTGCAGATTCGCCATCATTTCCCGGAGCGCCTCGACGTTGTCGGCCGGGTGCGCGGCGCCCTCGAAGTCGCAGATGCGCTGCCACTGCGCGGCCACGTCGTCCGGGCTGAAGCCGGCCTTGGGGTCGAAGCCGGCGCCCAGGCTGCGCTCCCAGCGCACCTTGCCGACCCAACCGCCGCCGACCTCGAACAGGCCGCCGGTGTCCTGGCAGTTCTGGCTGCCCAGGTACACCACCAGCGGGCTGACCAGTTCGGGTTTGAGCTGCTCGAACACCTGCGGCGGAATCAGCCCCTCGGTCATGCGGGTGGCGCCGGTGGGGGCGATGGCGTTGACCAGGATGTTGTTCTTGCGCCCCTCGATGGCCAGGGTGCGGGTCAGGCCGTAGAGGCCGAGCTTGGCCATGCCGTAGTTGCTCTGGCCGAAGTTGCCGTAGATGCCGGAGGTGGACGAGGTGAAGATCACCCGCCCGTAGTTCTGCTCGCGCAGGTGCGGCCAGGCGGCGTGGGTGGTCTTGTAGGCGCCTTCGACATGGACCTTGTAGACCAGCTCCCAGTCGGCGTCCTCCATCTTGTGGAAGCTCTTGTCGCGCAGGATGCCGGCGTTGTTGACCAGCACGTCGATGCGGCCGAAGTGATCCAGCGCGGTCTGCACTATCTTGTCGCCGTCGGTCACCGAGTCGTGGTTGGCTACGGCATCGCCGCCGAAGGCCCTGATCTCTTCCACCACCTTGTCCGCCGCCGAGGCATTGGCGCCCTCGCCGTGGGTGCTGCCGCCGAGGTCGTTGACCACCACCTTGGCGCCATGGCGGGCGAACAGCAGCGCGTGGGCGCGCCCCAGACCGCCGCCGGCGCCGGTGACGATGACGACCTGATCCTCGAAACGAACCGCTTCACTCATGGCAGAAACTCCTCGGCAGTGGGCAATGGCAGCGAGTGTCACGCAGGGCCGCTGCGCTCACAACGAACCGGCCTGACGCTGAATGGTGCGCGATAAGGCGCCGGGATGGTCAGGCCGGACGGATCAGGCGCAGATGGTCGTACAGGTGCAGCACATGGGCCTGGGCGTACTCGGCGTGGCTCAGCGCGCCGTAGGCGAAATGCGGCTGCAGAGCGCCAGTGTGCGCGGCGAAGCGCTCGAAGGCGGCCTGCAGACGCTGCAGGGCAGCCGCCTGGCTGGCCGGCTCGGCCAGCGGCGCGGCGCCGGGAATCGCCTCGGTCAGCAGATGGCGCATGCCGCCACGGGCGCTGAACAGGGCGAAGGCGGCCGGGCCGAGGCTGTGGCGAAACCAGGCCGGTTTGAGCTGCGGAAAACCGTCCAGGGAATACTCGATGCTCTGCGCGCAGTGGTTGAATACTTCGCTCGGGCTCCAACCCTGCAGGCTGACCAGTGGCCGGCCGGCCAGCTCGGCCAGCAGGCGCTGCGCCGCCGCCAGTTCGACGGCAGCCGGCGCCGGGCCGCCGGGCAGCGCCCAGAAAACAGCGCCGAGGGCCGCCACGCCGCCGACGGCGGCACCTCTCAACAGGGTACGGCGCTGCATGCTGCGGTCTCCAGCCGTTGGCGAAACTCGAGGTAATGGGCGAGCACCAGCTCCGGCGCCTCGGTTTGCGGGTAGTGGCCGATGCCGTCGAGCAGCACCGTGTCGGGCTGCTCGATCAGCTCGCGGTAGCGCGCCACCATATGCGCGCCGGAGATCGGATCGACCGCGCCGTCGATCACCCGCATGGGCACCGTGGTTTCCTGCATGGCCGCCACCCAGCGTGCGCGGTTGGCGCGGCGATCGAGGATGTAGCGGATCAGCCGGTGCATCACCTTGGGCCCGTCGTTATGTGCGATCAGCGCCCAGAAGGCGTCCAGCTCGGCCTCGCTGGGCGGCGTATGCGGGCCGAACACCTTGGCGAAGTTCTGCGCCAGGGTGCGCCGCGAGAACAACCGGCCGAGCAGCGGCCCCAGCGGGCCGAGCAGCAGTTTCTGGGTCAGCACCGGATAGTGGGTCTCGGGAAACAGGCCACCGTTGAGGAACACGCAGCTGGCCAGTTGGATGCGCCCGTCCTGATGGCGGGCCAGCAGCTCCTGGGCCACGCTGTCGCCGTAGTCGTGGGCCAGCACATGCAGCGGGCGCGTCTCGCCCAGGTGGGCCAGCAGCGCCTGCTGCAGGTCGGCCTGCTCCAGCAGGCTGTAGGCATGGCCGCGCGGCTTGGCCGAGTAGCCGAAGCCGAGCATGTCGCAGGCGATCAGCCGGTACTGCTGCGCCAGCGGCTGCCACAGGCGGTGCCAGTCCCAGCTGGCGGTGGGAAACCCGTGGATCAGCAGCAGCGGCTCGGCTGCCGCTTCGCCCGCCGTCCAGTAGCGAATCGCGTGCGGGCCGAAACGCAGCTCCTGCCCCTGGGCGCGCCAGGCGTCCAGGGCGATGCCGGGCAACGCCGTCACTGCGCGTAGCCCGGGTTGCAGCGGTCGAGCTTGCGCAGCAGCGCCGGCCAGGGCAGCGCGCCGCCCATGCCCTGCGAGCTCTTCATCACCCCGGCGAGCATCGCCCGGGCGCCGTCGAGAATCTGCTGCGGGATATGGATCAGCTCGCCGCCACCGCTCTGCGCCATGACCTGGATCTCGCAGGCGCGCTGCAGGGTAAACATGCCGAGGAAGGCGTCGGCGATGCTGCCGAAGGCGGTGAGCAGGCCGTGGTTGGGCAGGATCATGAAGTTCTTCTCGCCCAGGTCGGCCTGCAGCCGCGCCTTCTCGTCATGGTTCAGCGCCACGCCCTCGTAGCCGTGGTAGGCCAGGCTGGAAAGGACGAACAGCGACTGCTGCGACAGCGGCAGCAGGCCCTGCTGCTGCGCCGACACGGCGATGCCGGCGGCGGTATGGATATGCAGCACGCAGCCGACGTCGTGGCGCACCTCGTGCACGGCGCTGTGGATGGTGTAGCCGGCCGGGTTGATGTCGAAGGGGCTGTCCATCAGTTTGTTGCCGGCCAGGTCGACCTTGACCAGGCTGGAGGCGCTGATCTCGTCGAACATCAGGCCGTAGGGGTTGATCAGGAAGTCCTCGGTGCCCGGCACCTTGGCCGAGATGTGGGTGAAGATCAGGTCGTCCCAGCCGTACAGGGCGATCAGTCGGTAGCAGGCGGCCAGGTCGACGCGGGTCTGCCATTCGGCGGCGGATACCTGGTTCTTCACGTCGGGCAGATTCAGCGGAGCGTTCACGGCGGTCACCTCGATCTTGTTGTGGTTCGGCGGTGTCCGCAGTCTAGCCGCGCATGGGCCCTGCGATAGTTGCCCTGGCAGCCAAGCTGCTGACCCTGCGGGTCAATGACCCGAGCGTACGGGCTGCGATAAGGCGTCATTCGCCGCTCTTATGGAAGGCCATGCTCCATTCTGCGTCGACAGGGCACGCGGTTTTGCAGGAGCGGATTTATCCGCGAATGTCACGGCTGAAGCCGCTTCCACGGCCAATCATCGACAAAGGGGCCTTAGAGCAGGGCGATCAGCAGCGGCGCGGCCTGCCCCCGCAGGAAGGCGGCCGCAGCGGCCAGGCGGACTTTCTCGCCGCGCTGGAACGGCGGGGCGTGGTGCGCCGGCCATTGCTGGAGTCGGATCTGCGCTGGGATATCGCCTTTATCTGGCGGCGCGACGCCTACCTGTCACGCGCGGCGCAGGCCTGGCTGGAGCTGCTGGACGAGTCCCCGGCGCCGTAGGCCGCCTGCGGGGTCAGCCCTGCAGCGCGGCGGCGAAGGCCTGCAACCAGGGCTCGGCGTCGCGTTCCGGGGTGACCGTCTCGCTGGCGTCCAGGCGCAGCATCTCCACCACTTCGCGCAGACCCAGCTCGGCGTACAGCTCGCGCACCAGCTCACCGCCGCCGCAGAAGCTGTCGTAGCTGGAATCGCCCAGCGCCAGCACCGCGCCGGGCAGCCCCTGCCAGGCCGGCAGGCGGTCGCGAATGGCACCGTAAAGCGGCAGCAGGTTGTCCGGCAGCTCGCCCATGCCGGTGGTGGAGGTCACGGTGAGAAAGGCCTCGGGGCCGAAGGCCAGCAGCTCTTCCAGGCTCAGGTTCGGCTTGTGCCAGGCCTCCAGCCCGGCGGCCTGGAGCAGGCGCTCGGCGTGGCGGGCAACTTCTTCGGCGGTGCCGTAGACCGACCCCGAGAGGATGGCGACTTTCATGACAACTCCTGAAACAGTGGCAAAGGCGGCGCATTATGCCGCAAGTGGACAGCCCGACCCGATGTTTTAGAATGCAGCGCACATACCCTGCGGAACCGCGCCCATGATCAACGCCAAACTGCTGCAACTGGTAATCGACGCCTCCAACGACGGCATCGTGGTGGCCGAGCAGGAGGGTGACGACAACATCCTGATCTACGCCAACCCGGCCTTCGAGCGCCTCACCGGCTACGCCAGCGAAGACATCCTCTACCAGGATTGCCGCTTCCTGCAGGGCGACGACCGCGACCAGCCCGGCCTGGACGCCATCCGCCAGGCGGTCAAGACGCAGCAGCCGTGCCGGCAGATCATCCGCAACTACCGCAAGGACGGCAGCGCCTTCTGGAACGAGCTGTCGATCACTCCGGTTTTCAACGAAGGCGACCAGCTGACCTACTATATAGGTATCCAGAAGGACGTCACCGAGCAGGTCGAGGCCCAGCAGCGCGTCAAAGCGCTGGAGGCGGAGCTGGCCGAACTCAGGGCACGCCTGGATAACTGACGAACGCACACAACTCTCGCTGCGGGACGCGGTCTGAAGGTGCTGGACTCTAGGTAGTATCCGCCATGCAAAGCGACCCGCTGCTGACCCAAGCCGAGTTGGATTTCATCCAGCAACTCAGCTCGCCACAACCCCGCAAACGCCGCCCCAGTGAAGCGCAAACACGGCGCCTGGCCATCGGCGCACAATTGCGCGAACTGCTCAACCAGTTGAGCAGCGACGAACAGCTCAGCCTGGACACCCACAGCGACAATCAGCACCTGAGTTTTCCCTTGCGCCTGATCCAGGACGGCCAGAGCGGTTCACGCCTGGAGCTGGACGCACCGCTGATCTTCGAGCAAGGCGTCAGCGAACGTCCATGGCGCCTGTCCCTCACCGCCCCGCTGCCCCTGCTGGACCGACGAGAGCGCCCCAGCGGCCTGCAGGTCGTGGAGCTGTCGAACAACGGCATGCTGGTGCAGCACAACAATCCCGGCAACCCGGCCAAGGATCAGCTGCTGCAGCTGCTGTTGCCGCAACAGCGCCGCGTGCAGTTGCGCGCCCGCCTGGTACGGCGCATCGGCAAGGCCCGCTACGCCTACAGCCTGCAAACCCTGCACGACGAAGACGAGCAGACGCTGCGCCAATACCTCTTCGAACAGCACAGCGACCGCCAGCGGCGCAGCGACCCGGTCACCTGAGCGCCGCCGCGGAAGAAAAAATCCGATAGCCGAAGGGGATAGGAGAGGGCTGGCTATCGGATTGCGCAGTCGGTCGAGCTTCCGCCGTGCAGCCTCAGCGGCCGCGAGTCGCGACGGTAAGCCCTACACACGATCACAATGTACAATTCTTGTACAACCAATTTTCGTCACCGACAAGCGTTTTCGCGCACGCTCACGCGCCCGGCTCCCGGCAGACGGGATAAGCGGCACGTGCGGACGGGGATCAGGTATCGAGGTGACCGGCGAGAAACTGCTGCAGACGTCGCTGCATCAGCCGCCCTTCATTGCCCAGGCAGGCAATCGGCGAACCGGCCAGGCTCTCCTCGGCCAGGTCGGCGCTGTCGCCGGCCAGCAACAGCGGGCAGTCCAGCGCCAGCGCCAGGCGCGACAGCTGCCGCGGCAGCTCGTCGCTGGGCGGCTGGTTGCTGAACAGCACCAGCGCCTGCGGCTGCATCTTCTCGCACACCAGCGGCAGCTCGGCCAACGGCTGGCCGACGCCGAGCACGCTGACGCCGATATCGAGGCTGCCCAGCAACAGCGCGGCGACCAGCAGCTCCAGCTCGCGACAATGCCCCGGCAAGGCGGCGAGCAGCACCCTTTCCTCGACGCTGCCGCGACCCAGTTGCAGGCGCTGCAGGCAACGTCCGCGCAGGAAGCTGTCGAGCAGCAGCCATTCGCTGCACTGGCCGAACTCGTCCTGGCGCAGCAGCAGGGTCTGCCACACCGGCATGAGGATGTCCTGGAACACCACCGGCAGCGGGTAGGAGGAGAAGATCTGGCCGTACAGGCGCTCCAGGCGCAGCTCGTCGAAATCGCCGAGGGCGCGGCGGACCTGCCCCTGCCACTCGCTCCATTCGCCGGCGCTGACTTCCTCGTAGGCCGGCGTCGCCGCGCTGCGAGCGCCGGCGCTCTTGGCCAGGATCTTGCCGACCTTGCTCACCGCCACGCCGCGCTCGATCCAGGCCAGGATGCTGCGCACCGCCTCGATGTCGGCCTGCGAATAAAGGCGATGGCCGCTGTCGGTGCGGGTCGGCTGGATCAATCCGTAGCGTCGTTCCCAGGCCCGCAGGTGACCGGGTTGACGCCGGTCAGGCGCGAGACTTCGCGGATCGGGAACAACTCTTCCTGTTTCAGGGCGCTGGACGCGAGCAGAGGGGCACCGGCGAGTTCAGGCATGGCTTCGGGCATCGCGGCAGAAAAGGTGCCGGCATTGTAACCCAGGCCCCGACGCGCTTACATTGTACAAAACCTGTACAAGGTATCCCCATGCGCGATCCCACCTGGCCACTCACCCTCTACTACGACGGCGCCTGCCCGCTCTGCGCCCGCGAGATCGCCCTGCTGCGCCGCCATGCCGCCCGCGAACGGCTGCAGCTGGTGAATATCGCCGCCGCGGACTTCGACCCGCAGCCGCTGGGCCTGGCGCTGTCGACCCTGCAGGCCCGCCTGCATGCACGCTGGGCCGACGGCCTCTGGCTGGTCGGACTCGATGCCAGCCTGGCCAGCTGGCAGGCCGCCGGCCTCGGCGCCTGGGTCGCGCCGCTGGGCTGGCGCGCGCTGCGCCCGCCGCTGGAGTGGGGCTATCGGCTGTTCTGCCGCCTGCGCCCGCACCTGGCGCGGCTGCCGCACCCCGATGGTGCGCGGCGCTGCCGGCAGAACGCGGCCTGCACGCCGCCACGCCCGCCATCGCACGACGCTGGCTAATTGGCGCAAAAGCGGAATAATCCTTGCTGCATTCCTACCCGGCGCATCACCCCGCGCCGCGTACGCCCCAGGCCACACCCCGGCCACGGGCCAGCTTCGAGGAGATACACGATGTCCCCGGTTACCCTGATGGTGGCGCGCCGCGTCGCCCACGGCCGCTATCACGACTTCATCGCCTGGCTGCGCGAAGGCGAACACCTGGCCACCGACTTCCCCGGCTACCTCGGCTCCGGCGTGCTGGCGCCACCGTCCGGCGACGACGAATTCCAGATCGTCTTTCGTTTCAGCGACGAGCAGACCATGGCCTCCTGGGAGCATTCCGCCTCGCGCCAGGCCTGGCTGCAGCGCGGCAGCGGGCTGTTCGCCCAGCCCCAGGAAAAACGCGCCGTCGGCCTCGACGCCTGGTTCGGCAGCGTGCACCGCCAGCCGCCGCGCTGGAAGCAGAGCATCGCCATCTGGCTGGCGTTCTTCCCGGTCTCGCTGGCCTTCAATCTGCTGTTCGGCCCGGCGCTGGGCGACCTCTCGCTGGTCGTCCGGGTGCTGCTGAGCACCCTGGCCCTGACCCCGCTGATGACCTACCTGTTCATTCCCCTGGCCACCCGCCTGCTGGCGCCCTGGCTGCTGGCCGACAGCGGGCGCCTGGACGCACGCCAGGACCTGCCCGGCAAACCCTGATCAGAGCGGCAGGCGCAACCCGGCGTGGCCCTGGTGCAACGCCGGTCGAGCGATGATTTCGTCGTGCGCCTCGCTCTGCAGCAGGTACAGAGCATCCACCCCGCACTGGCGCAGACGCCGCTTCAGCGGCGCCAGCGCCAGGCTGGGCGGCCCCAGCCAAGGGCGACGCCCGTCGGCACACAGCGCCCGCGCGCGGTAACCCGCCGCGCGCAGCACCAGCACCTCGATGCGCAGCACGCTCCCCGCGCGCCAGGCCGCACGCAACTCGCGCCAGCTCATCCACACCCCACACCTATACAGAGACAAGTTTTTTGTACATGCAAAGAGCAAATTTTCTACAGGCCAGAGAAAATTAAAAACCCTTGAAGCTCAATGAAATAGCGAAAACAAGCGCTTTTCCTGAAAAACCACAGGCGCGGCATGGTTGTACAAGTTGCCGAGCTGGTATAGCTTTACTCCAGGTTCGGCCGGTGCCGTTTCCCTACTGGTCAGGTAACCCGAAGCGGTGCCGCTGAACCCTCCCTTATTCCGCCAGGGCCCGAAATGAGCGCTGCCAGCCTTCCCATCCTGATCACCGGCGCCAGCCAGCGAGTCGGCCTGTACTGCGCCGAACGCCTGCTCGATGCCGGCCAACCAGTGATCCTCAGCTACCGCCACGAACGCGAGGGCGTGCAGCGCCTGCGTCAGCGCGGCGCCCTGTGCCTGCCGGCGGACTTTCGCGACGAGGCCAGCATCCTCGCCTTCGTCGACGCGGTGAAATGCCACACCGACGGCCTGCGCGCCATCGTCCACAACGCCTCGGACTGGCTCAGCGAGACGCCGGGCGACGAGGCGGCGGCCTTCAAGCAGCTGTTCGCCGTGCACATGCTCGCGCCCTACCTGATCAACCTGCACTGCGCCGAGCTGCTGCAGCGCGCCAGCCCGGCCGACATCGTCCATGTCAGCGACGACGTGACGCGCAAGGGCAGCGCCAAGCGCCCCGCCTACTGCGCCAGCAAGGCCGGCCTGGAGAGCCTGACGCTGTCGTTCGCCGCACGCTTCGCGCCGCACATCAAGGTCAACGGCATCGCCCCGGCGCTGCTGATGTTCAACCAGGACGACGACGCCGAGTATCGCCAGCAGACCCTGGCCAAGTCGGCGCTGGGCATCGAACCCGGCCCGGAAGCCTTCTACCTGAGCCTGCGCTACCTGCTGGACAACCCCTACCTGACCGGCACCACCCTGACCCTCAACGGCGGCCGCCACCTCAAGTGAGGCGGCGCCAAGGACAACTGCCATGCACCCACACCTGCCCCAGCACTACCGCGAGATCCTCATCGGCCTGGGCGAGAATCCCGAGCGCGAGGGCCTGCTCGACACCCCCAAGCGCGCGGCCAAGGCCATGCAGTACCTCTGCCACGGCTACCAGCAGTCGCTGGAAGAGATAGTCAACGGCGCGCTGTTCGCCTCGGACAACGACGAGATGGTGATCGTCAAGGACATCGAGCTGTACTCGCTGTGCGAGCACCACCTGCTGCCCTTCATCGGCAAGGCGCACGTCGCCTACATCCCCACCGGCAAGGTGCTGGGCCTGTCCAAGGTGGCGCGCATCGTCGACATGTTCGCCCGCCGCCTGCAGATCCAAGAGAACCTGACCAAGCAGATCGCCGATGCGATCCAGCGCGTGACCAACGCCGCCGGCGTCGCCGTGGTGATCGAGGCCAAGCACATGTGCATGATGATGCGCGGGGTGGAGAAGCAGAACTCGGTGATGAGCAGCTCGGTGATGCTTGGCGCCTTCCGCGAGTCCTGCAACACTCGCCACGAATTTTTGCAACTGATCGGACGGAACAAGTAATGCCGCGACTGGAACCCGGAATGGCGCGCATCCGCGTCAAGGACCTGCGCCTGCGCACCTATATCGGCATCAAGGAGGAGGAGATCAACAACAAGCAGGACGTGCTGATCAACCTGACCATCCTCTATCCGGCGGTCGACGCCGTGCAGGTCAACGACATCGACCACGCGCTGAACTACCGCACCATCACCAAAGCGATCATCGCCCACGTCGAGGGCAACCGCTTCGCCCTGCTCGAACGCCTGACCCAGGAAATCCTCGACCTGGTCATGGCCCACCAGGCGGTGCGCTACGCCGAGGTGGAAGTGGACAAACCGCACGCCCTGCGTTTCGCCGAGTCGGTGTCCATTACCCTGGCCGGCCACCGCTAAGCGGCGCCGCGGTCGGCTTGCCGGCCCCGCGAGGGGCTCTTATCATCGCCGCCACCGCCCGCCCCGGAGAGCCCGAGATGACCGAGCAAGAACGCCTCGAACTGGAAGCCGCCGCCTTCCGCAGCCTGGTGCAGCACCTGCGCACCCGCCCCGACGTGCAGAACATCGAGCTGATGAACCTGGCCGGCTTCTGCCGCAACTGTCTGTCCAAGTGGTACAAGGCCGCCGCCGACGACCTCGGCGTCGAGCTGAGCCCCGACCAGGCCCGCGAAGCGGTCTACGGCATGCCCTATGCCGAGTGGAAGGCCAAGTACCAGAAGGACGCCACACCCGAACAGCAGGCCGCCTTCGACAAGGGGAACAAGGCATGAGCGCCCTCGCCGACTTCCGCCGCCGCCTGCAGCAGGACGACTTCGCCTTCGCCGAGACCCTGGCCTTCGTCGCCGCGCACTACCACTACCAGCCCAGCGCCTTTCGCAACGGCGGCGTGGACAACGCCGCCGGGCAGAACGAAGGCTCGTGCAAGACCCTCGGCCTGGCCCGGCTCGAAGGCTTCAGCCTGGACGAAACCCTGCGCTGCTTCGGCGAGCACTACCGCAGCGTGCTGGCCACCCCGGACGGCAGCGACCACGGCAATATCCGCGCGCTGATGGCCCACGGCCTCGATGGCGTGCAGTTCGAGCAGGCGCCGCTGCGCCGCCAGGACTGATCCAGCCGCGCAACAATTTGCGCAACTGTCGGCAAAAGCTGACAGACATCACAAAGCCAAGCGCTTATCCTGCGCGCCATGAAGAGTCACCAGGGAAGGGGCTCGGCGCGATCCGTGCGGCACTTCCCGTGGTGCGTACACGGCATGGAGTCGCCCGATGCAGCAAACCCTAGTATGGAAACCCTGGAGCAACCCCGGCGTGGAGACCCTGCGCCTGAGTCAGGACGAGGCCGGCATCCACGCCAGCAGCCACCTGATGCAGAGCCTCAGGGCGACAGCATAGTCGCCAGCTACCTGCTCGACTGCGACCCGCGCTGGCGCTTTCGCCGCCTCTGGCTCAAGGTGGACAACCACGGCCCGCGCAAGCTCTGCCTGCAACGCGATCTCCGCGGCAACTGGCTGCACAACGGCGAGCCGCGCCCCGATCTGCAGGGCTGCCAGCACGTCATGCTGTCCGCCTCGCCCTTCACCCACACCCCGCTGCTGCAACGCTGCGCCCTGGAAACCGGGCAGAGCGACGAGGTCCAGGTGGCCTACATAGACCTGCTCAGCTTGCGGATCGAGCCGCGCCGCCAGCACTACCAGTGCCTGCAGCGCCGTCCGGGGCAAAACCTCTACCGCAGCCAGGCCGAAGGCAAGCCGAGCTGCGAGCTGACGGTGGACGACCAGGCCCTGCTGCTCAAGGCCAGCGAGCAATACCTGCGCATGAGCCAGCGCGGGCTGAAGATCAGCACCCTGGTCTAGCGCGTAGCGCTAGATCGGCAATTGCCCGAACGCCCAGCGCAGCAGGAAGAACACCAGCAGGCCGCCGCCGATGGTCGCCAGCAGATGGCGAGTGAAGGTGGCGATGGCGATGGTCGCCAGGCCGGCGAGCAGGTAGGCGTTGTCCAACGCCAGCGCCCAGTGCGTGCCGTCCGGCAGCAGCATGCCGGGCACCACGATGGCGCTCAGCACCGCCGTCGGCACGTAATGCAGGCCCTGGCGCACCAGCGGCGGGAAACGCAGGTCGGGAAAGGCGAACAGGCTGTAGCGGGTGGCGAAGGTGATCGCCAGCATGCCCAGGATCAGCAACCAGATATCCATCACACCAGTTCCTCCTGCAAGTCCGGCTCGCGCCGCTCCAGCCACACCCCGACCACAATACCGCTGGCCGCCGCGGCCATCAGCCCGAGCTTGTAGGGCAGCGCATGACAGGCCAGCGCCACCGCCGCGGCGACCAGCGCCGCCGCCACCTGTGGCTGGCTCCTGAGCATCGGCACGACGATGCCGATAAAGGTCGCCAGCATGGCGAAATCCAGCCCCCAGTCGCCGATATTCGGCACCGCCTGGCCGAACAGCACGCCGATCAGGGTGCACAGCAGCCAGTTGCCGTACATCGCCAGCGCGGCGCCGAGAAAGTACCAGTGCCGATACGGCGCGCTGTCGCCGCGGGCGTAGCGCTGCAGCACCACCGCATAGGCCTCGTCGGTCAGCCAGAAGGCCAGCGGCATGCGCCAGCGCTTGGGCAGGTGGCGCACGTAGGGCTGCAGGCTGGCGCTGTACAGGGCATGGCGCAGGTTGACCACGAAGGTGGTGAGCAGCACCACCGCCATGCCGGCGCCGCCGGCCAGCAGGCTGACGGCGATGAATTGTGCCGAACCGGCGAACACCAGCGCCGACATGCCCAGGGTCTGCCAGGGGCTGAGTCCGGCGGCGCCAGCCAGGCTGCCGAAGATGATGCCGAAGGGCATGGCGCCGAGCAGCATCGGCAGCATATCGCGGGCGCCCTGGGTGAATTCGAGATGACGGGACATGGAACCTCCTTGGGCCGCTCAGTCTAACCGGCGCCCGCGAGCAGGTTCTTGAACGATCTTGCGCCGCCAGGGGGCGCCGTGCGCAGCGAGTCGGGGCCGATCTCGCGGATTTACTGGCGACAGGCCCTGCGGTATTCGCCCGGCCCCACGCCATAGGCCTGTTTGAACTGCCGCGTCAGATGGCTCTGGTCGGCGAAGCCCAGTTGCGCGGCGACGCCGGCCGCGCTGCAGCCGCCCTTGAGCAGGGCGCGCGCCTGCTCCAGGCGGCGCTGCTTGAGCCAGGCATGCGGCGGCAGGCCGGTGGCGCGGCGAAACACCCGGGCGAAGTGAAAGGGCGACAGATTGACCGCCGCCGCCAGCGCCTCCAGCGACGGCGGCTCGCTCAGCTGGCTGGCCAGCAGTTCCTTGGCCAGCGCCACCGCCCGCGGTTCCTGGCCGACGCCACGCGGCGCCGGCTGGCGCGCGTAACGCTGCAGCAGCTCGAGCATCGCCTCGCGCCACAGGGTCTGACGCTGCAGCGCCTCGCTGTGCGGATCCTCCAGCAAGCGGTGCAGTGCGCTCAACCGCGACGCCAGGACCGGATCATGGTGCACGCTGTCGTGGAACATCGGCGGCGCAGCCGGCGGCAGCTCGAGTTCGGCCAGCAGCGCCTCGAAGGTGCCGGGCTGCGGGTAGAACACCCGGTACTGCCAGCCCTGCTCGACGCCCTTGGAACCGGTGTGCACCTCGTCCGGATTGAGCAAGGCGATGCTGCCGGCGCCCGCCAGGTGGTCGACGCCGCGATAGCGATAGCGCTCGGCGCCGGCTTCGAGCACGGCGATCACATGGCCGTCGTGCACGTGCGGGGCGAAACGGTGCTCGATGAAGCGCGCGGACAGCAGCTCCAGCCCGTGCAGATCGTCGCTGGCGCTGAACCGAGCGCGTTCGCCTCCCGCCAATGGCTGCATGGCTCAGGCGCCGAAGCGCGCCTCCAGCTTCTCGCGCACCTGCGGCCACTCCTGATCGGTGATGCTGTACAGCACGGTGTCGTCGAGGCGGCCGTCGGCCAGGCGCCGGTGGTTGCGCAGCAGCCCCTCGCGCACGGCGCCGAGCTTCTCGATGGCGCGCTGCGAGCGCAGGTTGCTGGCGGCGGTTTTCAGTTGCACGCGGACCATGCCCCAGTTGTCGAAGGCATGCTTGAGCATCAGGTACTTGATGCTGGTATTCAGCCCGCTGCCGTGCTGGTCGCGGTCGAGCCAGGTCCAGCCGATCTCGCAGGCCGGCAGGTTGTTCATGAAGTCGCCGAAGCGGGTGGTGCCGACCAGCTGCTCGCCGAGGCGGATGACGAACGGCAGGGCGCGCAACTCGCGCAGATCGCTCAGGGCGCTGCGATACCAGTCCAGGCGCTGGGTGCCGCTCATGTACAGCAGCTCGTCGCGATTGGCCTCGGCCAGCGCCACCAGCGCCGGGATATCGGCGTCGGCCAGCGGCTCCAGGCGCAGGGCGCCGCGTTGCAGAGTCACCAGTTGCGGCTTGAACATAGGGTCCCTCCTCGGACAGCCTCGCAAGCCGGTCACGCTATCAGGCGCGCGCCTGCGGCACAATTGGCCTGCGCTGCCCCGCTCGCTGCGACCTTGGTCGCAACTGACGCGCGCGGGCTTTGGTGCAACACTGCTGCATATCGCCGCCGGCCGTGCCGGCGTTCCGTTCTCTCCTGCGTTCCGGAGTCCGCATGTCGCTGTCCCCCGGGCTGATCGCCGCGGTCGCCCTGATCTACATGGCCATCCTCTTCGCCATCGCCTTCTATGGCGACCGGCGCAGCACGCCCATGCCACCGAAGGTGCGCGCCTGGGTCTACTCGCTGTCGCTGGCGGTGTATTGCACCAGCTGGACCTTCTTCGGCGCGGTCGGCCAGGCCGCCGAACAGCTGTGGTCGTTCCTGCCGATCTACCTGGGGCCGATCATCCTGCTGCTGAGCATGCCCTGGGTGCTGCAGAAGATGGTGATGATCAGCAAGCAGGAGAACATCACCTCGATCGCCGACTTTATCGCCGCCCGTTACGGCAAATCCCAGTCGCTGGCCGTGGTGGTGGCGCTGATCTGCCTGGTCGGCGTGCTGCCCTATATCGCCCTGCAGCTCAAGGGCATCGTCCTCGGCGTCAACCTGCTGATCGGCGAGCACGCGCTGGATACCGGCACCAGTGCCCAGGACACTGCGCTGATCGTGTCGCTGGCGCTGGCGCTGTTCACCATCCTGTTCGGCACGCGCAACCTCGACGTCACCGAGCACCACCGCGGCATGGTGCTGGCGATCGCCTTCGAGTCGCTGGTCAAGCTGCTGGCCTTCCTCGCCGTCGGCGCCTTCGTCACCTTCGGCCTGTACAACGGTTTCAACGACCTGCTCGATCAGGCGCACAACACCGCCGAACTGGAGGCTTTCTGGAACGAGGCGGTGAACTGGCCGGCGCTGCTGGTGCAGACCGGCATGGCGATGATCGCCATTGTCTGCCTGCCGCGGCAGTTCCACGTCACCGTGGTGGAGAACATCGAACCCAAGGACCTGCGCCTGGCGCGCTGGGTGTTTCCCGCCTACCTGGTGCTGGCCGCACTGTTCGTGGTGCCCATCGCCCTGGCCGGGCAGATGCTGCTGCCGGCCGGTATCACCCCGGACTCCTTTGTCATCAGCCTGCCGCTGGCCGAGGCCCATCCGGGTCTGGCGGTGCTGGCCTTCATCGGCGGCGCCAGCGCCGCCACCGGCATGGTGATAGTCGCGTCCGTCGCCTTGTCGACCATGATCTCCAACGACATGCTGCTGCCCTGGCTGCTGCGCCGGCAGAGCACCGAGCGGCCGTTCGAGGCCTTCCGCCACTGGATGCTCACCGCGCGCCGGGTCAGCATCGTGCTGATCCTGCTGCTGGCCTACGTCTGCTACCGCCTGCTCGGCGAGGGCGCCAGCCTGGCCACCATCGGCCAGGTGTCGTTCGCCGCCATCGGCCAGCTGGCGCCGGCAATGTTCGGCGCTCTGGTGTGGAAACAGGCCAACCGCCGCGGCGTGTTCGCCGGACTGATCTTCGGCGCCCTGTTGTGGTTCTACACCCTGGTCCTGCCGCTGGCGGCGCGCGGCATGGGCTGGTCGCTGGCCAGCTTCCCCGGGCTGAGCACCCTGCTCTACGCGCCCATCGGTCTGCAGGTCGACCCGCTGACCCGCGGCGTGGTGCTGTCGCTGGCCGGCAACCTGCTGCTGTTCGCCTGGGTCTCCTGGTTCTCCCGCACGCGGGTGTCGGAGCACTGGCAGGCCGGGCGCTTCATCGGCCATGACCTGGGCACCAAACCGAGCAACCGCAGCCTGCTGGCGGTGCAGGTCGAGGACCTGCTGCTGCTGGCCAGCCGCTTCGTCGGCGAGGAGCGCGCGCGGCAGAGCTTCGTGCGCTTCGCCGAGCGCCAGGGCAAGCCGTTCGAGGCCAACCAGCCGGCCAACAGCGAATGGATCGCCCACACCGAACGCCTGCTGGCCGGCGTGCTCGGCGCCTCCAGTACCCGCGCGGTGGTCAAGGCGGCCATCGAAGGCCGCGAGATGCAGGTCGAGGACGTGGTGCGCATCGTCGACGAGGCGTCCGAGGTGCTGCAGTTCAATCGCGCCCTGCTGCAGGGGGCGATCGAGAACATCACCCAGGGCATCAGCGTGGTCGACCAGAACCTGCGCCTGGTGGCCTGGAACCACCGCTACCTGGAGCTGTTCGACTACCCCGAGGGGTTGATCTACGTCGGCCGGCCGATTGCCGAGATCATCCGCTTCAACGCCGAACGCGGCATGCTCGGCGGCGGCGACGTCGAGGAGAACGTGGCCAAGCGCCTGTACTGGATGCGCCAGGGCACCGCGCACAGCTACGAGCGGGTATTCCCCAACGGCCGGGTGATCGAGCTGATCGGCAACCCCATGCCCGGCGGCGGCTTCGTCATGAGCTTCACCGACATCACCGAATTCCGCGAGGCCGAGCGTGCGCTCAAGGAAGCCAACGAGAGCCTGGAGCGACGGGTCGCCGAGCGCACCCAGGAGCTGTCCAAGCTCAACCAGGCGCTGACCGAGGCCAAGGCCCACGCCGAGGCCGCCAACCAGTCGAAGACGCGCTTTCTCGCCGCGGTCAGCCACGACCTGATGCAGCCGCTCAACGCCGCGCGGCTGTTCTCCGCGGCGCTGGCTCACCAGGACGAGGCGCTGCCGCACGAGGCCCAGGAGCTGGTGCGCCACCTGGACAGCGCGCTGCGCTCGGCCGAAGACCTGATCACCGACCTGCTGGACATCTCGCGCCTGGAGAACGGCCGCATCGCCCCGGACCGCCACCCCTTCGCCCTCTCCAGCCTGTTCGACACCCTCGCCGCCGAGTTCGGCGTGCTGGCCGCCGAACAGGGCATCGACCTGCGCGTGCGCGGCAGCCGCCAGTGGATCGACAGCGACAGCAAGCTGCTGCGGCGCATCCTGCAGAACTTTCTGACCAACGCCTTCCGCTACGCCAAGGGCCGCGTGGTGCTCGGCGTGCGCCGCGAGGGCCAGCATCTGCGCCTGGAGGTGTGGGACCGCGGCGCCGGCATCCCCGAGGACAAGCGCAAGGTGATATTCGAGGAGTTCAAGCGCCTGGACAGCCACCAGACCCGCGCCGAGAAGGGCCTGGGTCTGGGCCTGGCGATCGCCGACGGCCTGTGCCGGGTGCTCGACCACCGCCTGGAGGTGCGTTCCTGGCCGGGCAAGGGCAGCGTGTTCAGCGTCAGTGTGCCGCTGGCGCGCCAGCCGGCGGCCAAGCCCAAGGCGGCGGTCGGCAGCGAGCTCAACGGCCAGCCGCTGCAGGGCACCCAGGTGCTGTGCATCGACAACGAGGACAGCATCCTCACCGGCATGCACAGCCTGCTGTCGCGCTGGGGCTGCCAGGTGTGGACGGCGCGCAACCGCCTGGAATGCGAGCACCTGCTGAGCGAGGACGTGCGCCCGCAACTGGCGCTGATCGACTACCACCTCGACGAGGGCGAGACCGGCACCGAGCTGATGGCCTGGCTGCGCACGCGCCTGGGCGAACCGGTGCCCGGCGTGGTGATCAGCGCCGACGGCCGCCCGGAGCTGGTGGCCGAGGTGCATGCCGCCGGCCTCGACTACTTGCCCAAGCCGGTCAAGCCGGCCGCCCTGCGCGCCCTGCTCAGCCGTCATCTGAGCCTGCGCGGCTAAGCCCGCGATTCGCCGCTGTGAAGCGACTTCCGCGCGCGGCGCGGATGCCATCCGGGGAGTGCCTGCCCCGGCGGCATCCGGGCTGCCTCGGGTTTGTCCGGGCCAACTGATCTGCCGCAATACCCGCCGGCGCCGGCCGACTAGACTGCCAGCATCCCCCGCCCAAGGACGCGCCATGCCCGACGAGCTGCAGACCCTGCTGAATTTCGCCAGCGCCCTGGCCGCCGGTCTGCTGATCGGCGCCGAGCGCGGTTGGCAGGAACGCCATGGCGACGACACCCGCCTGGCCGCGGGCATTCGCACCTACGGCCTGGTTGGCCTGCTCGGCGGCTTCGCCCTGCTGCTCGGCGAGCGCTTCGGCGTGCTCGCCTGGGCGGCGATCTTCCTCGGCTTCGCCGCCCTGGTGCTGACCGCCTATGCCGGCGACCTGCTGCAGCTGGGCGACCGCGGCCTGACCAGCGAGATGGCGCTGCTGATCACCTTCCTCCTCGGCAGCCTGGCCGTCGCCGACCAGGCGCCGCTGGCCGCCGCCGGCGCGGTGGCGGTGGCCTTGCTGCTGGGGCTGAAACAGGCGTTGCACGGCGCCCTGCGCCGCCTCAGCGAGGGCGAAGTGCTCGGCGCGCTGAAGCTGCTGTTCATCTCCCTGGTGCTGCTGCCGGCGCTGCCGAACCAGGGCTACGGTCCCTGGCAGGCGTTCAACCCCTACGTGATCTGGTGGATGGTGGTACTGATCGCCGCCATCGGCTTCGCCGCCTACGTGGCGATCCGCCTGGTCGGCACCCGCCACGGCCTGCTGATCACCGCCCTGCTCGGCGGCATCGTCTCGTCCACGGCGATGACCCTCACCCTCGCCCGCCTGCACGGCGAACGCCGCCTGCATGCGCTGCTGGCCTGCGGCCTGCTGGCCACCTCGGCGCTGATGTTCCCGCGAGTGCTGCTGGAGGTCGGGCTGATCAATCCGGCATTGCTGGCGCAGCTGTTCTGGCCGCTGACCGCCGCCGCGCTGGTCTACAGCGGCGGCGCCCTGGCGTTCTACCGCCTGGCCGGACGCGAGTCGGACGAAAGCGGCGAGCCGCCGCTGAAGAACCCCTTCGAGCTGGGCCCGGCGCTGCGCTTCGCCGCCCTGCTGCTGCTGATCCTGTTTCTGGTCGAAGGCGCGCGGCGCTGGCTGGGCGATGCCGGGGTGTATCTGGTGGCGCTGGTCTCGGGCCTGGCCGACGTCGACGCCATCACCCTGTCGCTGGCGCGCAGCGCGCAGCTGGACCTCGACCAACAGGTGGCGGTACGCGGCATCTTCCTCGCCGCGCTGAGCAACAGCCTGGTCAAGGCCGGCCTGATCGCCCTGATCGGCGGCCGCCAGCTGGCGCTGCGCACGGCGCCGGTGATGCTCGGCGGTTTGCTGGTCGGCGCGGCGCTGCTGCTGTTCTGAACGCCGGACGCCGCTCAGGGGCGCTGCAAGAACCCCTGCAACAGGCGATGCACCCGCTCGCTCAGCTCGCGGTTAGCGGCCACCGGCAGGCCGCGCGCCAGCTCCGCTTCCACCACCTGCTCGACCAGCGGGCGCAGCTGCAGCAGCTGGGCGCTGAGCGGCTCCAGCTGGTCGGCATGCGGCAGCGAGGTCTGCAGCAGCGGGTTGACCAGGTGGCCGACGATCATCTGCACGATGCCGGTGGCGACCTGCTCGACGTGGCCGCGAATCGACTCCAGCTCGTCCAGCAGCGCCGGCAGCGGGATGCCGGCGCGGTACAGCTCGATCCCGGCGGCCAGCAGCCGCGGGCTGGGCACCGCCAGGTGATCGCCGGCGAACTGCAGCAGGCCGAGGGCCTGGGCGCGGTCGATCACCGCGTCATCCAAATCCGCGCCGAAGATCGCCTGCAGCTCGGCGAACTCCAGGCGCCCAGGCTGCTCGGGCTCTCCCGGGCCGCGGATGGCCTGCTCCAGGCCCAGCACGTGGGCCAGGTCGCGGCCCTGAGCCCAGGCCTCGAACAGCTCGCGAATGCTGGCGATGCTGTAGCCGCGCTCGAGTAACTGGCCTATCAGCTGCAGCCGCGCCAGGTGCTCGCCGCTGTAGATGCCGACTCGCCCGCGCCGCTCGGGCGGCGGCAGCAGGCCGCGATCCTGATAAGCGCGCACGTTGCGCACGGTGGTCTGCGCTGCCTGGGCCAGCTCGTCGACCGTGTATTCGGCGGCCGCCGCCGCGGCCATGGGTGCGGCGCTGCCGAGCAGGCGCTGGAAGAACAGGGAGGCTTGGGTCATGGCGCGATCATAGCCGCGCGCTTCGCCCGCCAACAACCGCGCCGACGCCCCCAACCAAGGGCTGGACTTGCCCTGCCCGGCTCCCGCGGCAAAGTCGCGCCATGCGCTATAACCCCTGATTTAGAGCGGCTGCAAGGCGCTCGGTAACGCCGTAACGCGGCCACCTGCCAGGCGCCGGATCGGCTAGGCAAGCGCGCAGCGGCCCTGAACAATGACGATGACATCGAGCGATGTAACCGTCACTTGCCGGAGCCCGCCATGCCCACCTCTTCCACCCCTGCCGGATTCGCCCCATGAACGCGCCGCTGCCCCGCCACGAGCCGCCACCGCAGCGCCTGGAGGTCTTGGGCGACGGCGTGCGCCTGCAAACCTATGCGTGGGGCCGGGCCGACGGCCCGACCCTGCTGCTGGTGCACGGCTACCCGGACAACCACGAGATCTGGCTGCCGCTGGTGCGCGAGCTGGCCGCCGAGTACCGCATCGTCGCCTACGACGTGCGAGGCCATGGCGCCTCGCAGGTGCCGCGGCGCCTGCGCGACTACCGCCTGGACCGGCTGGCGAACGACCTGGAAGCGGTGATCCGCGCCGTCAGCCCGCAGCGCCCGGTGCATCTGGTGGCTCACGACTGGGGCTCGATCCAGAGCTGGGAGGCAGTCACCGAGCCGCGCATCCAGCCGCTGCTGGCCTCCTACACCAGCATCTCCGGGCCCTGCCTGGACCACGTCGGCCACTGGCTGCGCGAGCGCCTCAGCCTGCGCCGCCCGCTGGCGCTGATGCAGGCGCTCAGGCAGCTGCTCAGCTCCTGGTATATCGCCTTCTTCCACACCCCGTGGCTGCCGGAGCTAACTTGGCGCCTGGGCCTGGATCGCGCCTGGCCCTGGCTGCTGCGCCGCCTCGAAGGGGTACGCGGCCTGCCGCCGAGCAGCAGCCAGCGCGGCGACGGCATGCGCGGCGTGCAGCTGTACCGCGCCAATTTCATCCGCAGCCTGCTGCGCCCGCGCGCACGCAGCACCCGGGTGCCGGTGCAACTGATAGTGCCGCTGGGCGACCGCTTCGTCCGCCCGCAGCTGTTCGACGACCTGGCGCACTGGGCGCCGCTGCTGACCCGCCGCGAGGTGCGCGGCGGCCACTGGCAGCTGCTGGCCGAGCCGAGCGCGCTGGCCGGCTGGCTGCGCGAACATGTCGGCCGGCTGGAGGCCGTTCAGGGCGTCTCGAGATAGGCCGCTGGCGGCCGACTGCAGCGCGGAGAAGCAGGGCTGTGGTGCGCGCGGCGCCCCCTGCGCGCCTTAACTTGTAGCCTCGCCGCCGGCTACTCGCCCAGCTCGTCCAGCGCCGGCAGGTCGGCGGCGCGCTCCAGCAGCTCGGCCGGCAGACTCTTGCTGGCGCGGGCGCCGAGCAGCTTGAGGTTCTCCGCGCGACCGATCAGGTTGCCGCGGCCCTCCACCAGCTTGTTGCGCGCGCCGGCGTAGGCCTTGTCCAGCTGCTGCAGGCGGCTGCCCATCTCGTCCAGATCGGCGATAAAGGCGACGAACTTGTCGTACAGCTGACCGGCGCGCTCGGCGATCTCGCGGGCGTTCTGGCCCTGGCGCTCCTGGCGCCAGAGGCTGTCGATGACGCGCAGGGTGGCCAGCAGGGTGGTCGGGCTGACGATCACCACCTGCTGCTCGAAGGCCTCCTGGAACAGATTCGGCTCGGCCTGCAACGCCGCGGCGAAGGCCGCCTCGATGGGCACGAAGAGCAGGACGAAATCCAGGCTGTGCAGGCCTTCCAGGCGCTGATAGTCCTTGCCGGACAGGCCCTTGAGGTGGCTGCGCAGCGACACCAGGTGCTGCTTGAGCGCCTGCTGACGGATCACCTCGTCGTCGGCGGCGACATATTGCTGATAGGCGCTGAGGCTGACCTTGGCGTCGACTATCACCTGCTTGTCGCCCGGCAGGCGAATCAGCACGTCGGGCTGGAAGCGCTCGCCGCCGGCGCCCTTGAGGCTGACCTGGGTCTGGTATTCGCGGCCCTTCTCCAGGCCGGCATGCTCCAGCACCCGCTCCAGCACCAGCTCGCCCCAGTTGCCCTGGGTCTTCTGGCCCTTGAGCGCGCGGGTCAGGTTGGTCGCCTCGTCGCCCAGGCGCTGGTTGAGCTGCTGCAGGCGCTCCAGCTCCTTGCCCAGGGAAAAGCGCTCGCGCGCCTCCTGCTGGTAGCTCTCGTCGACCCGCTTCTCGAACGCCTGGATGCGCTCCTTGAGCGGGTCGAGCAACTGGCCGAGGCGCTGCTGGCTGCTCTCGGCGAAACGCTGCTCGCGCTCGTCGAAGATCTTCGTCGCCAGCTCGGCGAACTGTGCGCGCAGCTCGTCGCGCGCGCCCTGCAGATCGTCCAGGCGCTGCTGCTGGTTGTCCCGCTGTTCCTGCAGCTCGGCGCTCAGCGCCGCGCACTCGGCGGTCAGCCGGCGCAGCTCGGCCTCGTTGCGCTCACGCTGCTGGTTCCAGCTCTGCGCCGCCTCGCGGGCGATCTGTCGCTCCTGCTGGAGCAATTCGTTCTCGCGGCGCAGGCCGGCCAGCTCGCTCTGCTGCTCGACCTTGATCTCGCTGACCTCGGCCAGCTCGGCGCGGCAGTCGTCGAGCTGAGCGGTCAGCCCGGCCTGGGTCAGCTGGGCATGCTCCAGACGTTCCTGCAGCAGCGCCTGCTCGCGCTCGGCGCGCGCCAGACGCCGCTGCCAGGCCCACAGCCCGGCCAGCAGAGGCAGCAGCGCAGCGGCGAACCCGAGCGCGAGGGATAACGGATCGAAAGACATAGACACTCCCAGTGGAACCGCCGGGCAGTATAACCAGCGGTGCAACCAGGGTCAGCGCGGCAGGCGTGCGAGCAGGCGCTTGGCCTCGTGGGAACCCTGGGCCGCGGCCTGCTCCAGCCAGTGACGGGCCTGCTGCGGCTCGCCGGCACCCGGCTGGCTGCACAGCCTCCCGAGCTCCAGCTGGGCGCGGCGGTCGCCGGCGCGGGCGGCCTGGCGCAGCAGCTCGAAGCCGATTCGGCGGTCGCGCGGGTTGCCGCAGTCGCGGCAGAGCAATTGGCCCAGGCGGCTCTGCGCCTGCACGCAACCCTTGCGCGCCGGCTGCTTGAGCAGGTTGCCGGCCAAACGCTTGACGCTGTGGGCATGGCCCAGGCGCGGACTGTCGAGCAGCCAGAGGGCGACGCGCATGGGCAGGCGCGAACTGACGGGAACCGTATCGAGGGAGGTGGCGGATAAAGCGCGGGACATAAGACTGGGGGGCTGGGGCAAGGGCGCGCCACTCTACTCCTTTTTTCGCCAAGGTAAAGCCTTGGCAAAAACGCCGAGCGGCGTTCTAGAGCAAGCGCTTGGGACAATCCACAGAAGTTGTGGATAACTCCGTGCACAACTTGGGCGAAAGGCGCTTCAAGCCCGATGCCATGGGCCTCGCAGACAAACTGTCGATTTTTTCACCAACGAAAAAATTGCATATTTTTCATTGACTTAAAAATCAAGCGCGGAAAATCAAGCGGTTACCGGCGATTCTGACAGTGACGTGACAGGCTGCTTCATCAATGTGCACAACTCGCTGCGGCATAACCGCGCAACGCTCTGTTTCGGGGCATCGCCAGGCGCTTGGCGCAGGGTTTCAGGCCGGTTGCGGCAGCCGTCCCTGCACCAAGAACTGCTCCCAGCGAAACAGCCGCGGCTGGTCCGGGGCCTGGGCATGCTTGAACGCTACGTACGCGGCGGTGGTTTCGCACAGCCAGGGCGTCAGGTTGCGCGGACGCGTCTCGGCGAAGGCCTGCGGCGCATAGAGCGCGACATTGCTGCCACCGTCCGGGCAGCGCGCCGAACGGTACTCGAAGGCCTGCACCCCGGCCGCGCGCATCGCCGCGCCCAGCTGCTGGGTCGCCCGGTAGTCGCTGGGATGAGCGAGCAGGCGCTGATGCTCGCTGAACGGCGGGCGCTGCAGCTGGATGCCGCGCTCGACCCGGTAACGCGCCTCGAAGGTGGAATGCTCGGAGAGGATGCGCCCGCTGGGCGGCGGGCTGGCCATGCCGTGCCACAGCACGAAGCGGTAGTAGGCGGCCTCGGCCATGGCCGTCTCCAGACGCTGCGCGGCATAGAACAGACTCGGCTCGTGCACGCCGCCGAAACGCGAGCCCCAGCGCAGCGGCGGGTAGCGAAACGGCGTCTTCAGCAGGTAATGCAGCGGCTCAGCCGCGCTCGGCAGCGGCGGCTTGCTGCTTTCCAGCAGTTCTTCGAGCAGCGCCTGCTCGGCCAGGTTGTCCACCAGCTGCAGGGTCGCCACCTGCACCTGGCTCTCCACCATGCGCAGCAGCTTGCCGCGCAGCGGCCGGATCTGCCGAGCGCCGTCGCAGCTGTGCCAGATATCCATGCCATCGCCCTCCCTGGTTTATGTCGTGCCTAGAACCTGTTTACGAGCTTGCGAGCTAGAGGTAAACGGTGGCGAAAACGGCCGAGAAAGCGGAGTTTACGCATGTAAATGAGCATTTCGAGACCGTTTTCAACACCGTTTAACCGACGCGCAGCAGGTCGTGAAAAGGTTCTCAGACCTTGCCGCGGATGGCGTCCAAGTACTCCACCACCCGCACCAGGCCCTGCACCTGGCTCATCTGCTGCAGCGGCACGCCGGCCAGGTGGCGGTTCTCGGTGCGCAGAAAGTGGCGCATGTCCTGCTGATTGCCGCCGAACAGGGCGAACAGGGCGCGGTAGACGCGGATCAACAGCAGCGCCAGCTCGCCGGTCTTGCTCTGCGGGCGCAGGCCGCCCTGCTCGTTCCAGCGGCTGACCGCACTGCGGTGCACACCGACGATATCGGCCAGCTCCTGCTGGGTCAGCCCCAGCTGTTCACGGGTATTGAGCAGGGCCTTAGCCAGCACCGCATCGGCGTCGGGCAGGCTGCGAGTCACTGCACTCATCGCGCATTCCTCCGTGTGTTTGTATCAATAGTAATAGTAAAAGCTGCAAATGCACAGCAACGCCTACAACGGCTTGGCACTCGCCCGGGCATTGGGGTACCGTCCCGGCAGACACCGAGCAAGGAGAGAGCATGGGCCGCCGGCGCTTCTGGCTGGGCACCTGCGCCGGCGTACTGGGCGTGCTGCTGATTCTTGGCAGCTACGCCGGCTACCGCGTCCAGCGCCTGCTGAGCGAACAGGGCATCGCCCTCGACTGGCAGGCGCTGAGCCTGTCGCCGCGCGGCCTGCGCCTCGACGGCTTCAGCCTGCAGCAGGGCGGCGCCGCCGCCGGCCTGCAACTGCACGCCGGCCAGTTGCAGCTGGACTGGCTGGCCAGCGAGGCGCCGCGCTACCGCCTGCGCCTGCAGGATCTGCAACTGGACTGGCAGCCGGGCCCGGCGGACGCAACCGCAGCGCCGCCCGGCGACCTGCAGGCCCTGCTCGCGCGACTCGACGCCGCCCTGCCCTGGCTGCCGCGGCGCCTCGAACTGCAGGCGGTGCAAGCGCAACTGCCCTGCGCCAGCGGCCGCTGCACGCTGCGCGGCGACGCCAGCGTGCAGGTACGCAGCGCCGGCCTGCAGCTGCACAGCCGGCTGTTGCACGACGCGCACCGCGCCGAACTGCAGGCCGAGCTGCAGATGCCGGCGCGCGACGTCCCGCTGCAACTGCAGGCCGAGCTGCGGCTGGACGACCAGGCCCAGCTGCAACTGCACAGCCAGCTGCAGACGCAGGCCGACGCCACGCACTGGAGCGGCCGGCTGAGCATGCCGCAGCTGGGCGAGGTGGCCTGGTTCGGCGACTGGCTGAGCCAGTGGCTGCTGAGCACACCCACAGCGCTGCCGGCCACCCCGCAGCAGGCGCGCCTCGCCGCGCAGTGGCAGGTGCAACTGGCGCCCGGCCCCTGGCAACTGGACGACCTGCTCGCCGCACCGGGCTGGCTGCGTCTCGATGCCCTGCTGCAACACCCTTGGCCGCTGCCTGCGCTGGGCCTGGTCAGCGGTGAGCTGGCGGTGGATCTGTATAACGCCGCCGGTCGCTGGCAGGCCCGCGAACTGCACGCCGATCTGCTGCTCGATCCCCTGGGAGCGCCCTGGCTGACGGCGCTGCCCGACGGACTGCGCCCGCAGCAGCTGCACCTGCAGATCGCCCCGCGCGCGACGCCCACCAGCACGCCCGACGCCCTGGCCCTGCACGCGCAACTGCAGGGCCAGGGACCGCTGCGCCTGCAGGGCGAGGCCGATATCGAGCTGCAGCTGCAGAAGGACTGGGCGCTGACCCTGGCGCACCTGCGTCTCGATGCCGACGCCGCCCGAGTCCGCCTGGCCGGCAACCGGCTCGACGACCTGCAGCTGCGGTTGCGGCTAAGCGGCCTGGCCGATGCCCAACGCCTGGACGTCGTCCTCGGCGAAGGCTCGCGAATCGCGCTCCGGCGCCTGCGCAGCGGCGAGCTCGAACTGCAGCAGCTGGGCGCCGAGCTGGGCGCCCTGCACCTGCACGGCACGCCCCAGACGCCGCAGCTCGAAGGGCCGCTAACGCTGCGCACACAACGCCTGCAGCACCCCCGGTTGCAGGCGCAAGGCTGGCAATGGCAGGGCCAGCTGCAGACCACGGGCGAGCGCCAGCGCCTCGCCGGCAGCCTGCTGGGCGACGCCGGGTTGGGCCTGGCCCTGCAACTGGAGCGCGATGCCGCGGGCGAGCTGCGCGCCGCGGCGACGCTCGAAGAACTGTTTCTGCGCGCCGGCAACCCGCTGCCGCAGCTCCTCGCCGACTGGCCGCCGCTGTTGTCGCTGGACAACGGCCGCCTGCAGGGTGAGGCGCAGCTACGCCTGGCGCCGGGCCAGCCGCTGCAGGCGCAGCTGAGCCTCAACGCCCGGGGGCTGAGCGGCATCTACGACCGCAGCAGCTTCGCCGGCCTCGACGGCGAGCTGCGCCTGGCGCTCGAGGGCGAGCGCCTGGACCTGCACCTGCCGCAGTTGAGCGCGCGACAGATCGATCCCGGTATCGCCCTCGGTCCCCTGCAGCTGCAGGCCCGCTACCAGGCGACGCTGGCCCGACCGCTGGCCGGCGTGCTGAGCCAGCAGCGCGCCGAGCTCGGCATACTCGGCGGCAGCCTGAGCCTGGCGCCGCACCAATGGCGGCTGGACAGCCCCAGCCAGGTGCTGCCGCTGCGCCTGAGCGGCCTGGACCTGCAGCAGCTGTTTCGCGTCTACCCGGCCGAGGGCCTGGAAGGCAGCGGCCTGCTCGACGGCCTGATCCCCCTGCGCCTGGGCGCCGGCGGCCCCAGCGTCGAGCAGGGCCTGATCGAGGCGCGCGCACCGGGCGGCCGCCTGCGCTTTCACTCACCGCGCATCCGCGCCATGGGCCAGGCCAACCCGGGGATGAAACTGGTCACCGACGCCCTGGAAGACTTCCACTACGACCTGCTCGGCAGTAGCCTCGACTATGATCAGTCCGGCACACTCAGGCTGGGCATGCGCCTGCAGGGACGCAACCCGGCCATCGAGCAGGGCCGGCCGATCCACTTCAACATCAACCTGGAAGAGGACATCCCCACCCTGCTGGCCAGCCTGCAACTGACCGCCAAGGTGAGCGAGATCATCCAGCAACGGATCCAGCAACGGATGCGCCAGCGTGTCCCCCAAGAAACCAAGGAGTAGCGCCATGCGCCTGTGCCGCTTCCTCGCAGTCCTGAGCCTGGGCCTGCTGTGCCTGGCCTGTACCCCGACGGTACAACTGGCCATGCCCAACGAGCCGATCAATATCAACCTCAACGTCAAGGTCGAACACGAGATCTACATCAAGGTAGACAAGGCCCTGGACAACGTCTTCAACGAAGACAGCGGCCTGTTCTAAGGAGAAGCCCGATGATTCGCCATATTTCGACCCTGCTGCTGGCGCTCTGTCTGAGCCTGCCGGCCTATGCGCTGAACCTCAACCAGGCCATGAGCGCCCTCGGCGCCGCCAAGGCCAGCGGCCAGCTGGGCGAGCAGCCCAACGGCTACCTCGGCGTGGTCAAGCCGGACGGCCAGGCCGAGGAGATCGCCCGCCTGATCAACCAGGCGCGCCGCGCCGAGTACCAGAAGGTGGCCAAAGACAACGGCATCGCCCTCTCCGACGTGGAAGCCATCGCCGGCAAGAAGGCCATCGACCGCACGCCCCAGGGGCAGTTCATCCAGTTGAACGGGCAGTGGCTGAAGAAGTAGCCACTGCCCAGCCGGAGCCCAAAAGCAAAGAACCCGCCGAGGCGGGTTCTTTCGTTTGCAAGCGCAGCGATCAGGCGCCGGCCTTGCTCACGGCGTCCTTGATCAGGGTCTGCAGCTCGCCCTTCTCGTACATCTCGGTGAGGATGTCGCTGCCGCCGACCAGCTCGCCGGCCACCCACAGCTGCGGGAAGGTCGGCCAGTTGGCGTACTTCGGCAGGTTGGCGCGAATTTCCGGATTCTGCAGGATGTCGACGTAGGCGAACTTCTCGCCGCAGCCCATCACCACCTGCGCGGCGCGGGCGGAGAAGCCGCACTGCGGCGCGTTGGGCGAGCCTTTCATGTACAGCAGAACGGTGTTGTTGGCGATCTGCTCTTTGATGGTTTCGATGATATCCATGGGGCACCTCAGCGTAGACTTCCCGACCCCTCGGTCGGCACGGTGGCGCGATTGTAGCGAAAAGCCGAGCGCAATGCTCGGCCTTGCCACGGCATCCGGGCTACGCGGCCACCACCTCCACCGGCACGCCATTGAGCGCGGCGTTGCCGGACAGCGCATCGAGCTGGCGTTCGTCGGTCAGGTCGTTGGCGCTGGCGCCCGGCTGCTCGCGGGCAATCGCCATCTGCACGCCGGGGCGGGCATGGCCCCAGCCGTGCGGCAGGCTGACCACGCCGGCCATCATCTCGTCGCTGGCGGCCACCTCCACCTCGATGCTGCCGACCCGCGAGCGCACCCGCACGCGCTGGCCATCGGCCAAACCACGACTGGCCAGATCCGCCGGATTCATCAGCAACTGGTGGCGCGGCTTGCCCTTCACCAGGCGGTGGTAGTTGTGCATCCAGGAATTGTTGCTGCGCACATGGCGGCGGCCGATCAGCAGCAGCTGGTCCGCCGCTGGCGGTAGCTGCGCGGCGAAGCGCGCGAGATCGCCCAGCAGCAGTTCGGGGGCGGCCTCGATGGCTTTCGATGCGGTCTTCAGCCGCTCTGCCAGGTTCGCCTGCAGCGGCCCCAGGTCGAGCCCGTGCGGGTGATCGCGCAATGCGGCCAGGCTGAGCTTGCGCTCGCTGCGATCGCCATAGGGGCCGAAGCGCAGGCCCATGTCGATCATCTGCTCGGGGGCCATGGTCGGTTTCAGTTCCAGAGCGTTGCGCGCGGCGAAGGCCTTGGCCAGGCCGACGAAGATTTCCCAGTCGTGCAGCGCGCCGTCCGGCTTGGCCAGGATCGCCTCGTTGAAGCGGGTGACGTTGCGCACGGCGAAGACGTTGAAGGTGGTGTCGTAGTGGTCGTGTTCCAGCGGCGCGGTGGGCGGCAGGATCAGGTCGGCATGACGGGTGGTCTCGTTGATGTAGAAGTCCACCGAGAGCATGAACTCCAGACCGTCCAGCGCCTGCTCCAGCTGGCGGCCGTTGGGCGTGGACAGCACCGGATTGCCGGCCACGGTGACCAGCGCGCGGATCTGGCCCTCGCCGGGGGTGAGCATCTCCTCGGCCAGGGCCGAGACCGGCAGCTCGCCGCCGTATTCCGGCAGGCCGGACACGCGGCTCTGCCAGCGGTTGAAATGCCCGCCCGAGGTGCTCGCCACCAGGTCCACCGCCGGCGTGGTGCAGAGCACGCCGCCGACCCGGTCGAGGTTACCGGTGACCAGGTTGATCAGTTGCACCAGCCACTGGCAGAGGGTACCAAAAGCCTGGGTGGAGACGCCCATGCGCCCGTAGCACACCGCCTTGTCGGCGGCGGCGAAATCCCGCGCCAGCTGGCGAATGGCCGCGGCCGGCACGCCGCAACGCTCGCTCATGGCCTCGGCGGTAAATTCGGCAATGGCCGCGCGCACGGACTCCAGCCCCTCCACCGGCAAGTGGCTGGCGCGGGTCAGGCCTTCCTCGAACAGGGTATTGAGCAACCCCAGCAGCAGCGCCGCGTCGCCACCGGGACGCACGAACAGGTGCTGGTCGGCGATGGCAGCGGTCTCGCTGCGCCGCGGGTCGACCACCACCAGCTTGCCGCCGCGGGCCTGGATGGCCTTCAGGCGCTTCTCCACGTCCGGCACGGTCATGATGCTGCCGTTGGAGGCCAGCGGGTTGCCGCCGAGGATCAGCATGAAGTCGGTGTGGTCGATGTCCGGAATCGGGATCAGCAGGCCGTGACCGTACATCAGGTGGCTGGTCAGGTGGTGCGGCAGCTGGTCGACCGAGGTGGCCGAATAACGGTTGCGCGTCTTCAGCAGGCCGAGGAAGTAATTGCTGTGGGTCATCAGCCCGTAGTTGTGCACGCTGGGGTTGCCCTGATACACGGCTACCGCGTTCTGCCCGTGCTCCGCGCGGATCGCGCTGAGGCGTTCGGCGACCAGCTCGAACGCCTCGTCCCAGGCGATGGCCTGCCACTGCTCGCCGATGCGGCGCATGGGCTGGCGGATGCGGTCGGGGTCGTCCTGGATGTCCTGCAGCGCCACCGCCTTGGGGCAGATATGGCCGCGGCTGAAGCTGTCCTGGGCGTCGCCCTTGATCGAGCGGATCTGCGTGCTGCCGTCAGGCTGGAGCTCGGTTTCGATGGCGAGGCCGCAGATGGCTTCGCACAGGTGGCATGCACGGTAATGGAGGGACTTGGTCATGGCCTGGCCTCTTGTTCTGATGCGAGACGACCGGTCAGGTCGCAGACTTCGAACTATGGGCCGGGCAAGAGGACGACGCCAGCAGCGTTCGTCTCATGAATCGGCAGGCATCATGCCTGCCGATTCAGGGTCGCGACTATCCGGATCAACGGATGGCGGTCACGGTGCCCTTGTGGCCGGTCACGCTGACGTTGACGGTCTTGTACACGAAGTAATCCTCAACGTTCACTTCGTAACGCGGGGCGACGATCACGTCGGCACCCGAGGCCTTGACTGCCTTGTAGGCAGCTGCGGACTTGGCGGAAGCCACCGGGTCGAGACCCAGGGCGAAACCACCCTCGCCACCACCGTAGGTCACGCCGTCGGCGAACTGGGTATCGCCACCCAGCTTGAACACACCGAACAGGATGTTCACCGAAGATTGACCGGAGATGGGCTCGCCCACTTTCACGTCGGCCTGCAGGTTAGTCTTGACGGTACCGTTCAGCGGAACGGCCGGCTGGCTGACGTTCTGGCTGGCACAGCCAGTCAGCAGGGCGAGGGCGGAGAAAGCGGCGGCGTAGGCTACGTGTTTCATGCAAAACTCCTTTGCACATATATTCCATGGGTACCCCATTGCGGGGGCAATGCATTGCCTAGGAAAGGCGGCGGCATCCTAGGAGTGCGTCGCAGAGCGGCGCAAGCAGGGATGTCAGTTTTGTGACATCTCGCACGCAGCTTTGGGAAAAGGCTTACAAAACAGCCCTTTGTCATGGCCAAGCGGGCAATTTGCGCCTTCTCGTCATTTCCTTATAAGATCGCGCCTTCCCCCTGTTTCGTCGCACCCTGCGGCCTCCTGCCGCAAGCCTCGCTGTTTTCCCGGTTTTTGTCGCCGACGCGGGCTTGCGACCTGTAGTGAAAAAGGTAGTTAACGATGAGCGCCAGACACTTTCTCTCGATGATGGATTACACACCGGACGAACTGGTGGGGCTGATCCGCCGCGGCATCGAGCTGAAGGATCTGCGCAATCGCGGCGTGCTGTTCGAGCCGTTGAAGAACCGCGTGCTGGGCATGATCTTCGAGAAGGCCTCGACCCGCACCCGCCTGTCGTTCGAGGCCGGCATGATCCAGCTCGGCGGCCAGGCCATCTTCCTCTCGCCGCGCGACACTCAGCTGGGCCGCGGCGAGCCAATCGGCGACGCCGCCATCGTCATGTCGAGCATGCTCGATGCGGTGATGATCCGTACCTTCGCCCACAGCAACCTCACCGAGTTCGCCGCCAAGTCCAGGGTGCCGGTGATCAACGGCCTGTCCGACGACCTGCACCCCTGTCAGCTGCTGGCCGACATGCAGACCTTCCTCGAGCACCGCGGCAGCATCGCCGGCAAGACCGTGGCCTGGATCGGCGATGGCAACAACATGTGCAACTCCTATATCGAGGCGGCGATGCAGTTCGACTTCCAGCTGAAAGTCGCCTGCCCCGAGGGCTACGAGCCGGATGCGCGCTTCCTCGCCCTGGCCGGCGAGCGCGTACAGGTGCTGCGCGACCCACGCGAGGCGGTGGCCGGCGCCCATCTGGTGAGCACCGACGTGTGGGCCTCGATGGGCCAGGAAGACGAAGCGCAGCTGCGCGTGCAGCGTTTCAAGCCGTACCAGGTCAGCCGCGAGCTGCTCGATCACGCCGCCGAAGGCGTGCTGTTTATGCATTGCCTGCCGGCACACCGCGGCGAGGAGATCAGCGAGGATCTGCTCGACGACCCGCGCTCGGTGGCCTGGGATCAGGCGGAGAACCGCCTGCACGCGCAGAAGGCGTTGCTGGAACTGCTGGTCGAACCGGCGTACCACCACGCATGAGCGAGCCGCTGCTGCAACTGCGCGGGCTGAACTGCGGCTACCACGCACACAAGGTGGTGCAGGACCTGGACCTGCATCTGAACGCCGGCGACATCGGCTGCCTGCTCGGCCCCTCCGGCTGCGGCAAGACCACCACCCTGCGCGCCATCGCCGGCTTCGAGCCGGTGCTCGACGGTGAGATCGAACTGGCCGGCACGGTGATTTCCCGCGCCGGCTTCACCCTGGCGCCGGAGAAGCGCCGCATCGGCATGGTGTTCCAGGACTACGCGCTGTTCCCCCACCTGAGCGTGGCGGACAACGTCGCCTTCGGCATCCGCCAGCAGGAGGGCGCCGAACGCGTCACCGCCGAGCTGCTGGAGCTGGTCAAGCTCGGCCACCTGGCCAAGCGCTACCCCCACGAGCTGTCCGGCGGCCAGCAGCAGCGCATCGCCCTGGCCCGCGCCCTGGCGCCGGCACCGCAGCTGCTGCTGCTCGACGAACCCTTCTCCAACCTCGACGGCGAACTGCGCCGGCGCCTCAGCCATGAGGTGCGCGAGATTCTCAAGGCGCGCGGCACCAGCGCCATTCTGGTCACCCACGATCAGGAGGAAGCCTTCGCCGTCAGCGACCATGTCGGCGTGTTCAAGGATGGCCGCCTGGAGCAGTGGGACACCCCCTTCAACCTCTATCACGAGCCGTCGACGCCCTTCGTCGCCAGCTTTATCGGCCAGGGCTATTTCATCCGCGGCCAGCTGCTCGGCCCGGACACGGTGCAGACCGAGCTCGGCGCCATCCGCGGTAACCGCGCCTACACCTGGCCCAGCGGCAGCGCGGTGGACGTGCTGCTGCGTCCCGACGACATAGTGCCGGACCCGCAGAGTTCACTTACGGCACGTATCGTCGGCAAGACCTTCCTCGGCGCCGCCACCCTCTACCGCCTGCAACTGGCCACCGGCAGCCAGCTGGAGTCGATCTTCCCCAGCCACGCCGACCACCTGCCGGGTGACGAAGTGGGCATCCGCGTCGCCGCCGATCACCTGGTGGCCTTCCCGGCCTTGGGCAGCGTGGCGGCCCATGTGCCGCTGGGCGAGTCGGGCGGCGTGCGCCGGGTCAGCAGCAACTGATCCCGGCAACGTCCATAGGCTGTCGCGGGGCCGCCTGGGCCCTGCGCCCCAACGCCCTGCAGACGTGCCCATCTACAGAAACAGCCGGCCACTGGCGATATGCCGGGCATGGCCGGCGATCTTCACCCGCTCGCCCTCCAGCCTGCACAGCAGCTCGCCGCCACGCGCCGAGCACTGCCAGGCGCTCAGCGCGCCTCGCCCCAGACGCTCGGCCCAATAAGGCACCAGGATACAGTGGGTGGAGCCGGTGACCGGGTCCTCGTCGATGCCGATGCTCGGCGCGAAGTAGCGCGAGACGAAGTCGTGGCGCTCGCCGGGCGCGCTGATCAGCACGCCGAGACCCGGCAGTTCGGCCAGCGCCGGCAGGTTCGGGGCGAAGCCGCGCACCTCGGCCTCCGAATCCAGCACCACCATCAGCTCCTGCACGCTGCCGTCGCCATTGCGCAGCGCCAGCACCTGCCGCGGCGCACGCCCCAGTGCCTGCTCCACCGCCGTCCGCAACGCCTGCTCCACCGGCACGGCGCGACGCACCGGGAAATCCAGCTCCAGCAGCCGGCCCTGGCGGGTGACGCGCAGCGCCCCGGAGCGGCAGACGAACTCCAGCGCCTGGCCCGACTCCCGATACAGATCGAACAGCACGCAGGCCGCCGCCAGGGTGGCATGGCCGCACAGCGGCACCTCGCTGGTCGGGGTGAACCAGCGGATATGCCAGCGCTCGCCCTCGCGTACCACGAAGGCGGTCTCGGCCAGGTTGTGCTCGGCGGCGATACGCTGCATCAGCGCCTCGTCGAGCCAGGCCTCGAGGCGATAGACCATGGCCGGATTGCCGGCGAAGGGCTGGTCGGTAAAGGCGTCAACTTGATGGAATTCGAGAGGCATGCTGCATTCCTGGCCAGATGAGAGCCACCAGCATGCCTGCGCAGGGTAAGCCGCAACAGATACAGTTCCTGTTTTCCAGATGCTCTGAGAGCATCGCGGCTGAAGCCGCTCCTACGATCCTGGGGTGCTTCAGGGCTCGCTACGCACCCGTTTCACCGCGTCCAGCCAGCCGGCGTAGAGGCGCTCGCGGTGCGCCTCGTTCATCCGCGGCTCGAAGCGCTGCTGGCGGTGCCAGTGGCTGGCGATGGCCTCGAGGTCGGCGTACAGCCCCAACTGCAGGCCGGCCAGGTAGGCGACGCCGAGCGCGGTGGTCTCGGTGACCTCGGGGCGTTCGACGCCGACGCCGAGAATGTCGGCGAGAAACTGCATGACCCAGTTGTTCTCCACCATGCCGCCGTCCACGCGCAGCGCGCTGGGAGGCGCGGCGCCGTCCTGACGCATGGCCTCGAGCAGGTCGCGGGTCTGGTAGCACACCGACTGCAGGCCGGCGGTGACGATCTCCTTGATCCCAGTGTCGCGGGTCAAGCCGAAGATCGCGCCACGCGCCTTGGGGTCCCAGTAGGGCGCGCCGAGGCCGGTGAAGGCCGGCACCAGGTAGACGCCGCAGGCATCGCCGGTCTGCTCGGCCAGGGCCTCGGTATCGCGCGCGTGGCCGATCAGCTTGATGCCGTCGCGCAGCCACTGCACCGCCGCGCCGGCGACGAAGATGCTGCCCTCCACCGCGTAGGTGGCCTCGCCGTTCAGGCGGTAGCCGACGGTGGTCAACAGGCGATTCTTCGACACCACCGGCGTGCTGCCGGTGTTCTGGATCATGAAGCAGCCGGTGCCGTAGGTACTCTTGACCATGCCCGGTTCGAAGCAGGCCTGGCCGATCAGCGCCGCCTGCTGGTCGCCGGCCATGCCCAGCACCGGGATGCTGGCACCGAGCAGCTCGGCGTCGGTGTGACCGAACTCGGCGGCGCAGTCGAGCACCTCGGGCAACAGGCTGGCGGGAATGTCGAACAGGTCGAGCAGCTCCGCGTCCCACTGCTGGCTGTGGATATTGAACATCAGGGTGCGCGAGGCGTTGCTGGCGTCGGTGCGGTGCACCTTGCCGCCGCTCAGGCGCCACAGCAGGAAGCTGTCCACCGTGCCGAAACGCAACTCGCCGCGCTCGGCCCGATCCCGTGCGCCGGGCACGTTGTCGAGCACCCAGCGCAACTTGGTGGCGGAGAAATAGGGGTCGATCAGCAGGCCGGTCTTGGCCGCCACCATGGCCTCGTGGCCGGCGGCCTTGAGCCCGGCGCAGTAGTCGGCGGTGCGACGGTCCTGCCAGACGATGGCCGGGTGGATCGGCGTGCCGCTGACGGCGTCCCACACTAGGGTGGTCTCGCGCTGATTGGTGATGCCGATGGCGGCAATCGCATCGGGCTGCAGGCCGCTGCTGGCGATGGCCTCGCGGCAGACCTTGAGGGTGGACAGCCAGATTTCCTGGCCGTCGTGCTCGACCCAGCCGTCCTGCGGGAAATACTGCTGGAACTCCTGCTGGGCGCGCGCCACCGGCAGGCCCTGGGCGCTGAAGATGATGGCGCGGGAACTGGTGGTGCCCTGGTCGATGGCTAGCAGGTACTGGGACATGCGCGTTTCCTTGTTGTTATGCGGGTGTTGGCCGTAGGAGCCTTGTCGGTATCACTCGCGACCGATGGCGGCGAAGCTGCCCTGAGTGTGCTGCGCCAGCACCTCGGCCGCCAGTTCCACCTCCAGGCCGCGGCGGCCGGCGCTGACGAAGATGCTGGCATGCTCGCGCGCCGAACTGTCGATAAAGGTACGCAGGCGCTTCTTCTGCCCCAGCGGGCTGATACCGCCGAGCAGGTAGCCGGTGGCGCGCTGGGCCGCGGCCGGGTCGGCCATGTCGGCCTTCTTCACGCAGGCGGCCTGGGCCAGCGCCTTGAGGTCGAGGCTGCCGGCCACCGGCACCACCGCCACCAGCAGCTCGCCCTTGTCGCTGGCGGCGAGCAGCGTCTTGAATACCCGGGCCGGCGGCAGGTCGAGCTTTTCCGCGGCCTCCAGGCCATAGGACGGTGCCTTGGGGTCGTGCGCGTAGCTATGCACCCGGTGTTCGGCCTTGGCCTTCTTCAACAGATCGATCGCTGGAGTCATGTTCGAATGTGAAAATAATCTGAAACGATTGCCGTACCTTAGCCGAAATCCCTTTTCGCGGGCAGCCTATAATGGCAAGCCACCAAAGGAAGCCGCCATGAACCTGGCCCCTCGCCAACACGACATCCTCAACCTCGCCCGCGAACGCGGCTACGTCAGCATCGACGAACTGGCCCTGGCCTTCGCCGTGACCCCGCAGACCATCCGCCGCGACATCAACCAGCTGGCCGAACACGGCCTGCTGCGGCGCACCCATGGCGGCGCCGCCTGCGAGGCATCGAGCATCCACAACACCGCCTACGGCATGCGCGCCGGGCAGATGCGCGAGGAAAAGCAGCGCATCGCCGAGGCCGTGGCCGCGCACATCCCCGACCACGCCTCGCTGTTCATCAACATCGGCACCACCACCGAGGCCATCGCCCGCGAGCTGCTCGGTCACCAGGGCCTGAAGATCATCACCAACAACCTGCACGTCGCCGCCCAGCTCAGCGCCAAGGCCGACTTCGAGGTGCTGGTGGCCGGCGGCACGGTGCGCAGCGACGGCGGCATCGTCGGCCAGGCGGCGGTGGACTTCATCCAGCAGTTCAAGGTGGACTACGCCATAGTCGGCATCAGCGGCATCGACGAGGACGGTAGCCTGCTCGATTTCGACTACCAGGAAGTGCGCGTGTCCCAGGCCATCATCGACAACGCCCGCCAGGTGTTCCTCGCCGCCGATTCGAGCAAGTTCGGCCGCAACGCCGTGGTGCGCCTGGGCTCGATCGCCCTGGTCGACCGCGTGTTCACCGACTGCGCGCCGCCCGCCGCCGTGGCCCGCCTGCTGCACGAGCACAAGGTCCACCTCGACCTGGTCTGAATCGCCGCCAGCACCGTTCGGCGCGAAAGCGCGCGTCGGGCTGGCGTACCTGCGCGCATTCGACTAGCATATTTTCGAAAGTGAACATAACCACATTCGAATTCAATAGCGAGTGCCCTGCCATGCCCCACGACCCTCTCGCCAGCCCTGTCGCGGAAGTCTATGACCTCGCCGTGGTCGGCGGCGGCATCAATGGCGTGGGCATCGCCGCGGATGCGGCCGGCCGCGGCCTGGCGGTGTTCCTTTGCGAACAGGACGACCTGGCCAGTCACACCTCCTCGGCCAGCAGCAAGCTGATCCACGGCGGCCTGCGCTACCTGGAGCACCACGAATTCCGCCTGGTGCGCGAAGCCCTGGCCGAGCGCGAGGTGCTGCTGGCCAAGGCACCGCACATCGTCAAACCCATGCGCTTCGTGCTGCCGCACCGGCCGCACCTGCGCCCGGCCTGGATGATCCGCGCCGGCCTGTTCCTTTACGACCACCTGGGCAAGCGCGAGCGGCTGCCTGGCTCGCGCGGCGTGCGCTTCGGCGCCGGCAGCCCGCTCAAGGCCGAGATCGGCCGCGGCTTCGAGTACTCCGACTGCTGGGTCGACGACGCCCGCCTGGTGGTGCTCAATGCCATGGCGGCGCGCGAGCACGGTGCGCATATCCACACCCGCACCCGCTGCATCAGCGCGCGGCGCAGCAAGGGCCTGTGGCACATCCACCTGGAGCGTGCCGACGGCAGCCTGTTCTCCATCCGCAGCCGCGCCCTGGTCAACGCCGCCGGCCCCTGGGTCGCGCGCTTCATCGGCGAGGACCTCAAGCAGCAGTCGCCCTACGGCATCCGCCTGATCCAGGGCAGCCATATCGTGGTGCCGCGCCTGCACGACGGCGAGCAGGCCTACATCCTGCAGAACGAGGACCGCCGCATCGTCTTCGCCATTCCCTACCTGGAGCGCTTCACCCTGATCGGCACCACCGACCGCGAGTACCGGGGCGATCCGGCACAGGTGTGCATCAGCGCCGAGGAAACCGACTACCTGCTGGCGGTGGTCAACGCCCACTTCAAGCAGCAACTGAGCCGCGCCGACGTGCTGCACAGCTTCTCCGGCGTGCGCCCGCTGTGCGACGACGAATCGGACGAGCCCTCGGCCATCACCCGCGACTACACCCTGGCGCTGGCCGGCGCGCCGGGCGAGGCGCCGCTGCTGTCGGTGTTCGGCGGCAAGCTGACCACCTACCGCAAGCTGGCGGAAGCCGCGATGAACCAGCTGGCGCCGTTCTTCCCCAAGCTGGGCCCGAGCTGGACCGCCAGCGCGCCGCTGCCCGGCGGCGAGCAGCTGGACAGCCAGAGCGCCCTGATCGAAGCGCTCTGCACGCGCCATGGCTGGCTGCCGACCAGCTTGGCCAGACGCTGGGCGGCCAGCTACGGCAGCCGCAGCTGGCGCCTGCTCGACGGCGTGCACAACCTCACCGACCTCGGCGAACACCTCGGCGCCGGGCTCTATGCCCGCGAGGTGGATTACCTGCGCCGCGAGGAATGGGCGCGCAGCAGCGCCGATATCCTCTGGCGGCGCAGCAAGCTCGGCCTGTTCATGACCCCGGCGCAGCAGGCCCGCCTGCAGCAGTACCTGCAACCCCATTCGGCCCACGCCGCCTGAACTTCTGCGTGCCCCATGCCCCGCTCTGCGGGGCTTTTTTATGTTCCGGGGTACTCGCCCGCTTATTCGCCCAATGAGCCCGGGCCAAAGTTTTTATCGCGTCAATTCAACGACTTGGCACTTTGATGCGGAATTAAAACATTCGTATTCAGTTTTATTTTTACTTATGTTTCAAGCACTTAGGTTTGACAGGCGGCGAATTGGGGCAGAAGATTTGACGTTACCAATCTCACCGCAACACGGCAGGAGCGATCATGAAAGGCGACAAGAAGGTCATCCAACACCTGAACAAGATCCTCGGCAACGAGCTGGTGGCCATCAACCAGTACTTCCTGCACGCGCGCATGTACGAGGACTGGGGGCTGAAGAAGCTCGGCGAGCACGAGTATCACGAGTCGATCGACGAGATGAAGCACGCCGACAAGCTGATCAAGCGCATCCTGTTCCTCGAAGGCCTGCCCAACGTGCAGGACCTGGGCAAGCTGCTGATCGGCGAGAACACCAAGGAAATGCTCGAGTGCGACCTCAAGCTCGAACACAAGGCCCACGCCGACCTCAAGGCCGGCATCGCCTACTGCGAGAGCATCGGCGACTACGCCAGCCGCGAACTGATGGAAGAAATCCTCTGCTCGGAAGAGGACCATATCGACTGGCTGGAAACCCAGCTGGGGCTGATCGAGGCGGTCGGCCTGCAGAACTACCTGCAGTCGCAAATGGACGAATAAACCCTGTTCGCCAGATGAAGAACGGGAGCCAGTGGCTCCCGTTTTTTATTGCTGCTGTTCACTGGTTCAAGAAGGTCGTGGGAGGGGCTTTCGGCTCGGGCATCCTGCCTCGCAATCCACGGGGATGTGGTGAATGCCGCAGCCCGTAAGGAACGGGCGCGGCGCTACCCCCTGCATCCATGCAGTCGTGGCCGCAACGAGGAGCGCCGCGAAAGCGCCGCCCCACCCTGGAACTTCAGCGCGCCTCCTCCTCCTTGACCCGGAACCAGGCGGCGTAGAGCGCCGGCAAAAACAGCAGGGTGAGCGCCGTGGCCACCACCAGGCCGCCCATGATGGCCACCGCCATCGGCCCGAAGAACACGCTGCGCGACAGCGGGATCATCGCCAGCACCGAGGCCAGCGCGGTCAGCACTATGGGCCTGAAACGCCGCACCGTGGCCTCGATGATGGCGTGCCAGCGGTCCAGGCCGGCGGCGATATCCTGCTCGATCTGGTCGACCAGGATCACCGAGTTGCGCATGATCATGCCGGCCAGGGCGATGGTGCCGAGCATGGCGACGAAGCCGAACGGCTGGCGGAAGATCAGCAGGAACAGGGTCACCCCGATCAGCCCCAGCGGCGCGGTGAGAAACACCATGGCCGAGCGCGAGAAGCTTTTCAGCTGCAGCATCAGCAGGGTCAGCACCACCACAATGAACAGCGGCACCCCGGCGTTCACCGATTTCTGCCCGCGCGCCGAATCCTCCACCGTGCCACCCACATCCAGCAGGTAGCCGTCCGGCAGCTCGGCGCGGATCGGCTCCAGAGTCGGCAGGATCTGCGCCACCAGGCTGGCCGGCTGCTCCTTGCCGTACACGTCGGCGCGTACGGTGACGTTGGGCAGGCGATTGCGGTGCCAGATGATGCCTTCCTCGAAGCCGTATTCCAGGGTCGCCACCTGCGACAGGGCCACGCTACGGCCGCTGTCGGTGGGCACCGCCAGACTCGGCAGCAGGCTCAGCGACTGGCGCTCCTGCACGGTGCCGCGCAGGAGAATCTCGATCAGCTCGTTGCCTTCGCGGTACTGGCTGACGCTGGTACCCGACAGTGCGCTCTGCAGAAAGCGCGACAGCTCGGCGGTGTTGACCCCCAGGGCGCGTGCGCGCTCCTGGTCGACGTTGAGGTAGATGACCTTGCTCGGCTCCTCCCAATCCAGGTGCACGTTGACCACATGGGGGTTCTCGCGCACCTTGGCCGCCACCTGGCGCGCCAGCGCACGCACCTCGTCGATATGCTCGCCGCTGACCCGGAACTGCACCGGGTAACCCACCGGCGGGCCGTTTTCCAGGCGACTGACGCGGCTGCGCAAGCCGGGGAATTCGTCGTTCATGGTCTGGATCAGCCAGCTGCGCAGGCGCTCGCGCTCCTCGATGCTGCCCGCCAGCACCACGAACTGGGCGAAGCTGGCCGCCGGCAGCTGCTGGTCCAGCGGCAGGTAGAAGCGCGGCGAGCCGGTGCCGACGTAGGCCACGTAGTTGTCGATCCCTGGCTGCGTCTTGAGCAGCGCCTCCAGGCGCTTTACCTGGGCCTCGGTGGCGGCGAGCGAGGCGCCCTCCTCCAGCTTGATGTCGACCATCAGCTCCAGGCGCCCGGAGGCCGGGAAGAACTGCTGGGGGACGAAGCGAAACAGCAGCACGGCGGCGACGAACAGGCCGAAGGTCAGCAGGATCACCGTCCTGCGCCTGCGCACGCACCACTCCACCGTGGCCCGCACGCGCCGGTAGAAAGGCGTCGCGTAGGGATCGTGGCCGGCGTCGCTGCCGCCGTGCTTGGCCGCGTGCAGCTTGGCCAGGTCGGGCAGCAGCTTGTCGCCCAGGTAGGGCACGAACATCACCGCGGCGATCCACGAGGCGACCAGGGCGATCACCACCACCTGGAAGATCGAGCGGGTGTACTCGCCGGTGCCGGACTGCGCGGTGGCGATCGGCAGGAAGCCGGCGGCGGTGATCAGGGTGCCGGTGAGCATGGGGAAGGCGGTGCTGGTCCAGGCGTAGCTGGCCGCCTTGAAGCGGTCGTAGCCCTGCTCCATCTTGATCGCCATCATCTCCACCGCGATGATCGCGTCGTCCACCAGCAGGCCGAGGCCGAGCACCAGGGCGCCGAGGGAAATCTTGTGCAGGCCGATCCCCAGGTAGTACATGCTGGCGAAGGTCATCGCCAGCACCAGCGGGATCACCAGCGCCACCACCAGGCCGGTGCGCAGGCCGAGGGAGAAGAAGCTGACCAGCAGCACGATCACCAGCGCCTCGACCAGCACGCGGACGAACTCGCCGACCCCGGTCTTCACCGCCGCCGGCTGATCCGACACCTTGCGCAGCTCCATGCCCAGCGGCAGGGTCTGCTGCAGGCGGGCGAACTCGCCCTCCAAGGCCTTGCCCAGCACCAGGATGTCGCCGCCGGCCTTCATCGATACCGCCAGGCCGATGGCGTCCTCGCCCATGAAGCGCATGCGCGGCGCGGGCGGATCGTTGAAGCCGCGCTTGACCTCGGCCACGTCGCCGATGCGGAAGGTGCGGTCGCCGACGCGGATGGGGAAGTCGCGGATTTCCTCCACCGACTCGAAACGCCCGGTCACGCGCAGCTGGATGCGGTCGCTGACGGTCTCGAAGAAGCCGGCGGCGGCCACCGCGTTCTGCGCCTCCAGCGCCTGCTGCACTGCGGCCAGGGGCAGGCCGAGGGTGGCCAGCTTGGTGTTGGACAGCTCGATCCAGATCTTCTCGTCCTGCAGGCCGACCAGCTCCACCTTGCCGACGTCCTTGACCCGCTGCAGCTGCAGCTGGACGCGGTCGGCGTAGTCCTTGAGCACCGCGTAGTCGAAGCCGTTGCCGGTCAGCGCGTAGATGTTGCCGAAGGTGGTGCCGAACTCGTCGTTGAAGAACGGCCCCTGGATGCCGGTTGGCAGGGTGTGGCGGATGTCGCCGACCTTCTTGCGCACCTGGTACCACAGCTCGGGGATTTCCGAGCTGCGCATGGAATCGCGCGCCATGAAGGTCACCTGCGACTCGCCGGGGCGCGAGAAGCTGGTGATGCGGTCGTACTCGCCGGTCTCCATCAGCTTCTTCTCGATGCGTTCGGTGACCTGGCGCGACACCTCTTCGGCGCTGGCGCCCGGCCAGTTGGTGCGGATCACCATGGCCTTGAAGGTGAAGGGCGGGTCCTCGCTCTGCCCCAGCTTGGTGTAGGACAGCGCGCCGACCACGGCCAGCAGCAGCATGATGTAGAGGACGATCTGGCGGTGGCGCAGCGCCCAGGCGGACAGGTTGAAGCTCATCCGGGCTTACTCCTTGGCGGCCAGTTCGACGTTGCGGTTGTCGCGGTCGACCGGGCGCACCTGCTGGCCCTCGCGCAGCACCTGCACGCCGGCGGCCACCACCCAGTCGCTCGCGGCCAGGCCTTCGAGCACCGGCACGCGGTCGTCGCCATAAGCTCCGACGCGCACCAGGCGGCGCTGCACCTTGTGTTCCTTGGGCTCGACCACCCAGACGAAGGGCTGACCCTGCTCGGCGCTGAGCGCCGACAGCGGCACCGCCAGCGGCACCTCGCCGTTGCTGGCGATGAACACCCGCGCGCTCTGCCCCAGTTCGGCCGGCACCTTGCCCTCGGTGAAGGCGACGCGCGCGGCGAAGGTGCGCGACTGCGGGTCGGCGGCCGGCGCCATCTCGCGGATGCGCCCGGGGAAACGCTGATCCGGCTGCGACCACAGCTCCACCTCGACCGCCTGGCCGATCCGGAAGCGCTCGAAACCCTGCTCCGGCAGACTGATCAGCACCTCGCGCTCGCCGTCGGCGGCCAGGGTGAACACGGTCTGCCCGGCGGCCACCACCTGCCCCACTTCCACCGCGCGGCGGGCGATCACGCCGTCCTGGGAGGCGCGCAGCACGGCGTAGCCGGCCTGGTTGCGGGCCACGTCGTACTCGGCCTTGATCTGCTTGAGGCGCGCTTCGCCGGCGCGGTAGAGGTTCTCGGTGTTGTCGTACTGCGAGCGGCTGACCAGGTTGCGCGCCAGCAGGGTCTTGTAGCGATCGCGCTCGGCGCGCACGGTCTGCAGGTTGGCCTCGGCGGCGGCCACCTGGGCGCGGATGGCCTCCAGCTGCAGGCGCACGTCCTGCGGGTCGAGCTCGGCCAGCGGCTGGTCCTTCTTCACCCGCGCGCCGACGTCCACCAGGCGCTTGGCCACCTTGCCACCGATGCGAAACGCCAGGTCCGGCTCGAAACGCGCGCGCACCTCGCCGGGGTAGCTGTCGACCAGGGCGCCGGCCGGTTGCGGCTGCACCACCATGGCCGGACGAATGGGTTGCTCGACCTGCTCGCCGTTGCCGCAGGCGGACAGCAGCAGGGCAAGGGTGAGGGACGCAACAAGAGGCATGGCATGGCGGAACATGGCGAATGACCTGTGACGACGAAGGTTTGGAATATTTGTACTGGCGGGTATAGTAAAAATAGCAAACTCACCAGTCCAGTATTAAAATCCGCCGATGCCTAACAAGTTGTTACCGCCCGCCGGTCCCGGTCGCCCCAAGGACCCCGCCAAACGCCAGGCCATTCTCGAAGCGGCCAAAACCCTGTTCCTGCGCCACGGCTACGATGGCAGCAGCATGGACGCCATCGCCGCGGAAGCCGGGGTGTCCAAGCTCACGGTGTACAGCCACTTCACCGACAAGGAGAGGCTGTTCTCCGCCGCGGTGAAGGCCAAGTGCGAGGAGCAGCTGCCCGAGCTGCTGTTCGAACTGCCGGCGGGCGTGCCGATCGAGACGGTGTTGCTGAGCATCGGCCGCGGCTTCCATGTCCTGGTCAGCAGCCGCGAATCAGTGGAGCTGCACCGCATGATGGTCAGCCTGGCCAGTCAGGATCCCAAGTTGGCGCTGATGTTCTACCAGGCCGGGCCGCAGCGCGTGCTGCAGGAGATGGCGGCGCTGCTGCGCAAGGCCAACGCCAACGGCCTGCTGCAGATCGCCGACCCGCTGGGCGCAGCCGACCAGTTCTTCAGCCTGGTCAAGGGCGGCGCGCATTTTCGCCTGCTGATCGGTTGCTGCGCCCCGCTCGAGGGCGAGGCCGCCGAGCGGCACGTGCGCGAGGCGGTGGGACTGTTCCTGCGCGCCTATCGACGCTGAAGCCCGGGCTCCTGGGGGGCGCCGCCAGCAACCGGCTGCGCCCTAAGCCCCTTCCAGCTTCTTCTTCGGGTAGATGTCGTAGCGGCTGGACTTGCCCTCCAGCACGTAGCCGGGCTTCGCCCCGTCGATGGCCGGCGCCTTGCGCGGGCGCTTGACCACCACCCGATGGCTGGCCAGCGCCAGGGCCGCCTCCAGCAGCGCCGGGGCATCCAGGTCGTCGCCCACCAGCGGGCGGAACAGACGCATTTCCTTCTTCACCAGCGCGCTCTTGTCGCGATGGGGAAACATCGGATCGAGGTAGATCACCTGCGGCGGCTCGCCCTGCCACTGGCGCATCAGCTCGATGGCATTGCCCGTCAGCAGGCGCATGCGCGCGGCAATCGGCGCCACCTCCAGGCTCAGCTCGGCACGCGCCAGGCCGTCCTCGAGCAGGGCGGCGATCAACGGCTGACGCTCGATCAGGGTCATGCTGCAGCCCAGACTGGCCAGGACGAAGGCATCGCGCCCCAGCCCGGCGGTGGCGTCCAGCACGCGCGGACGGATGCCCGGCTGCACGCCGACCGCCTTGGCGATCATCTGCCCGCTGCCGCCGCCGAACTGACGGCGATGGGCCATGGCGCCCTCGACGAAGTCGACCCGCACCGGCCCCGGCGCCTTGTCGCCCAGCTCCGCCAGCTGCAGGCCGTCCGCGCCCAGTTGCAGGGCGAACTCGGCGTCGCCGCCCAGCGCCAGGCCGAGACGCGCCGCCCAGCGGGCCGCCGCCTCGGCGTAGAAAGGTTGCAGGGCATCCATGCGGATGCTGGCGCTATGCCGCTCGTCGCTCATCGGGAAATCTGCTCAAAAAACGTTCAACTGATCGACCGCGCGGCCGACAACCTCAACCAGCGGCATTCTGCCAGACCCAGCCCCCTGCGCCGCAAAGAGTTTGCCCATGTTCGACGCCCTCTCCGCCCCCCGCCCCGCCGCCAGCCCGACACGCACACCCGCCCGCGAGGACGAACTCGACGCCGGCATGCGCGAATCGCTCGACTACCAGATCCTCCGTCGCACCCTCGGCATCGCCGAGCAGGACGCGCCGGGCGAGGCCGCCCGCGAAATCCGCGCGGCCGCCGCACCGCCGGCGGTCAGCGCGGCGGCGGCCACGGTCAGTCAGGCGCTGGTCGAGCAACGCAGCCTGGAACTGAACGTCACGGCCGGCGGCCAGGCGCAGCAGACCGACCCGCTGGTGCTCGATCTGGCCGGCGACGGGTTCGCCACCAGCGGCCTGCAACGACCGCAGCGTTTCGACCTGGACGGCGACGGCCGCCAGGACTGGATCAGCGTACCCACCGGCGACGACGCCCTGCTGGCTCTGGATCGCAATGGCAACGGCCGTATCGACGACGGCCGCGAGCTGTTCGGCGACCAGCACGGCGCCGCCAACGGTTTCGCCGAACTGGCCAGGTTCGACGACAACGGCGACGGCCGCATCGACACCGCCGATGCGGTGTTCGCCGACCTGCGCCTGCTGCGCTTCGACGCCGCCGGCCGCCAGCACAGCCAGAGCCTGGCCGAGGCCGGGGTCGGCGCCATCGAGCTGAAGGCGCGCGACGTCAGCATCGCCCTCGGCGCCTACGACCAGATCGCCCAGCTTGGCCGCTTCGAATTCGCCGACGGCCGCAGCGGCCAGGCCGCCGATCTGCTGCTGGCCCAACGCTGAATCCGGGCTACGCGCTAGAGCAACCCCAGCTGCTCCAGCTCCGGTTCGACCTGCAAGGTCGGCAGCTCCGCCAGACCGGGCAGGCGCAGGCGCAATTGCTGGTGGAAACGCCGTGCCAGCTGCGGCGCCAGGCGATTGTCGGCGGTGTGGACGAAGACATGGGGGCGTCGCCCCTCCTCGATCCAGGCGGCGACCTTGTCCAGCCAGGGCGTCATGAAGGGGTCGTTGGCGAGCAGCTCGGGATGGCCGATAAAACGCAGCTGCGGGCTCTGGCTGAAGGCCGTGGGGCGGGTCGGCAGGCGCGGCTTCTTGGCCTGGGCATGCAACACCGCCGGCGCCTGCGACGCGCAGCTGAACAGGGCGCGCGAGTCCAGGCAGATACGCTCGATACCGCGCTCCAGCAACAGGCGATTCAAGGCGCGCTCGGCCTCGCCCTTGGCGAAGAACTGTGCATGACGCACCTCGATGGCCAGCGGCCAAGCGCCCCACCACTCGACGAAGGCCGCCAGCTCGTCCAGCCGTGACGGACCGAAGCTGGCCGGCAGCTGCAGCCAGTAGGGTGCGACGCGTTCGCCGAGCGGCGCCAGCAACCGACGAAAACGCTCGACCGCCTCCAGCTGTTGGCACAGGTCGTCGCCGTGGCTGATATCGCGCGGCAGCTTGGCGCAGAAACGAAAGTGCGCCGGCATCTGCTCGGCCCAGCGCGCCACGGTCTGCTCGCTGGGGCGGGCGTAGAAGGTGGTATTGCCCTCCACGGCGTTGAATACCTGGGCATAACGACTGAGGAAGTCGGCCGCTCGGGTGTCGCCAGGGTAGAGCGTGGAACGCCAGGCCGCCTCGCTCCAGGAGGGGCAGCCGAGGTAGTACGGCAACATCAGAACCTGTTTACGATCTGCTGCGCGTCGGCCCTGCTGCGTTGAAACCAGGCTCGGAATGCTCATTTACAACAGTAAACTCCGCTTCCTCGCCTGATTTCGCCTTGCATGGCTCTAGCTCGCGAGATCCTAAACACGTTCTCAGGCGTAGAGGTCGAGACCGAGCACTTGCTGCGCGTCAGCCTCGCTGGCGTAGCTGGCGGTGGCGCCGTAGCTGGCCAGCGCCTGGGCGGCGCGGTTGCTCAGCGCGGGTTGCGGGTAGCCGATATCCTGGGCGCGCGCCGGCAGGCTGTCGCCATTGCCGCTGCTGGCCTGCACCCGGCGGATCTGCGGGGTCTGTTCCAGGCCCTGGCTGCTGGCCGGGGCGGCCGGCTGCTCACGTTGTACCTCGACCTCGCGCTGCGCCTCGCGATAGGGCGTGACCGCAGTCCCCGAACGGGGGCCGCGATCCGGCGAATAGGAAGGTAGGTAGGCGTCGATGCGCATCTACAACTGCTCGGTGGGCTCGGCTGGAAAGTAGACAGTGCTGGCAATGTAGCGGCGCCCGGCGGGCTTGGCAAATACCTTCGGGCCGCCTGCCTTTGCCGGGCGACCGGGGGTCATGCCGGCGGCGCCTTGGGCGTGGCCACCTGATCGCGCAGGTAGACCGGCTGGGCCTGGTCGGCCGCCACGGCCTCGCCGCGCGCCCAGGCGAATTGCGCCAGGCTCAGCAGATCCTCGGCGTGGGGCAGCAGGCTGCCGTCCATGGCCGCCGGTTTGAGCGCGATGCGCGCGGCATAGCTACCCCAGCCGGTGCCGGCGCCGAACCAGTCGCCGCTGGCGCCGCGCGGCGCCTCGGCCTGCTCCGGCGGCAGTACCGCCTCCTGGCCGAGCAGGCGCATCTCGCCGGCCTCGGCGCGGTAGCAGCCCCAGTACACCTCGTCCATGCGCGCATCGATGGCTGCCGCCACCTGGCGCGCGCCCTGCTCGCGCAGCGCGCGCTGGGCCAGCACCGCCAGGTTCGACACCGGCAGCACCGGACGCTCCAGGGCGAAGGCCAGGCCCTGGACCACGCCGATGGCGATGCGCACCCCGGTGAAGGCGCCCGGGCCGCGGCCGAAGGCGATGGCATCCAGCTGCGCGGCGGCGATGCCGGCCTCGCCCAGCAGTTGTTGGATCATCGGCAGCAGGCGTTGGGCGTGCAGGCGCGGCGCCACCTCGTAGTGGCTGAGCACGCGGCCATCGTGCAGCAGGGCAACGGAACAGGCTTCGGTGGCGGTATCCAGGGCCAGGATCGTGGTCATCGGGTTCGCATGGCTGAAGAAAAAGAGCCGGCATTAGACCGGCTCGAGGCTTTTTTTTCCAGCACCAGGATGGTCACAGGCCGCTAGCGTGCGACCGGCGGACGCCCTTACCAGGGCTCGACCACCGGCTCGGCTTCCCAGGCCTGCAGCGGCGCCTTGGACCAGGTGCCGTAGGTCGCGTTGGGGAACACGACCCACTCGCTGCCCCATTTGCCCGCCTCGCTGGCCACGGTAGTGCGCTGCTGGTCCAGCGGCGTCTTGCGAAAACGCGCGTCGAAATCGTGCAGGGTATCGCCGAGCAGCAGCACGATCTGGTGCTCGGCGCTGACGATGGCGCGCCGCTCGACCTTGGGTGGGCCGAGCAACAGCACGCTCTCCTCCGAGACCTGGGGCAGGCCGAGTTTGCTCAGGGTGGCCAGGGTGTGCTGCTTCTGCTCGTCGGCGCGGTCGGAGATATAGCGGATGGTCACGCCGAGATGGTCGGCGTGCTGCAGGAACTGCTTGGCACCGGGTATCAACGCGGGCGTGCCGTCGCGCTCCCAGGGCAGCCAGGTGTCCCAGGCGTCGTATTGGTGACAATTGGCCAGGTCGCGCGCCAGCAGCGCGCTGTTGTCGATCACGGTTTCGTCCAGGTCGGTGACGATGGCCAGCTTGGACGGGTCTTTCGCCGCCGCCACGGCCGCGTCCAGCTTCTGCGTGGCGATATTGTAGGCCTGCAGCTGCAGCGCCTGGATTTCCGCCGACTGCTGCTGGAAACGCAGGCCCATGGCGAACTCGGCAACCGCGCACTCCTGCTTGGCTTGTGCCTTGCTGTCGGCGAACGCCGCGCAACTGCCCAGCAGCGTTATGGCCAGGCCCAGCCAGATGACACCCTTTCCTGTTTTCTCGGTCATTGCACGCCCTCTCTTCCTTAGTGGTTCACGGATCGACATGCCCATGGCAAGCGCCGGGCAGCCGGAGACTAGCGTCGCCGATGGTAGAAAGGCTGACGAGCACAGCCATGCCCGAGAGCGACCCGGACTTATCCATGCACCACAAACGACAAAAGCCCCTTGCGGGGCCTTTGTCCATGGGCAACTGGCGGGAAAACTCAGGCCAGCGCGGCCAGGGTCTTGGCGGTGATTTCCTCGACGCTGCCGACGCCCGGGATGTGGCTGTACTTCGGCGTGCCGGTGGCGGCGGACAGCTGCTGGTAGAAGTCCACCAGCGGCTTGGTCTGCGAGTGGTACACGGACAGGCGATGACGCACGGTCTCTTCCTTGTCGTCTTCGCGCTGCACCAGGTCTTCGCCGCTGACGTCGTCCTTGCCGGCAACCTTCGGCGGGTTGTATTCGGTGTGGTAGACGCGGCCCGAGGCCGGGTGCACGCGGCGGCCGGACAGACGCTTGACGATTTCCTCATCGTCGACGGCGATCTCGACCACGTTGTCGATGGTCACACCGGCTTCCTTCATGGCCTCGGCCTGCGGGATGGTGCGCGGGAAGCCGTCGAACAGGAAGCCCTTGGCACAATCGGGCTGGGCGATGCGCTCCTTGACCAGGTTGATGATCAGGTCGTCGGAGACCAGGCCGCCCGCGTCCATCACGCTCTTGGCCTTCAGGCCGAGCTCGGTGCCCGCCTTGACCGCCGCGCGCAGCATGTCGCCGGTGGAGATTTGCGGAATACCGAATTTCTCGGTGATGTAGCGAGCCTGGGTACCTTTGCCGGCACCGGGCGCCCCCAGCAGAATCACGCGCATCGATGTGCTCCTCAAGATTTATGTAGAAATCGGTCGGACCGCCTCAAAGGGCCAGTCTCTTGGATGTTGTGCGGCAGCTGTGGCGGCCAAAAGGTTGATCAAGATACACAGCGCCCCCCAGGCACACAAGCCGCCGAAAGTCGGATAAAAACCCTCCTGCCGACGGCTCGGACGCCGCTGCGGACGCGCCTTGCCCGGGTGTCCGCGGAGCCGCGCGGCGGCTCAACCGGTATTGCGCAAACCGGCGGCGATACCCGCCACGCTGACCAGCAGCGCCTGCTCCAGAGGGCTCTCCGGCGCCTGTTCACGCAGCCGGCAGCGCGCCAGCAGCTCGGCCTGCAACAGGTGCAGGGGATCGAGGTAGGTGTTGCGCACGCTGATCGATTCCAGGGTCTCGGCGCTGTGCGCGAGCAGCCGCGACTGCCCGGTCAGCTCCAGCACCGCGGCGCAGGCCTGCGACAATAGGTCGCGTAACTGCGCCCCCAGCGGACGCAGCGCCGGCTCGACCAGACGCTCGTCGTACAGCGCGGCGATGCTGGCGTCGGCCTTGGCCAGCACCATCTCGAGCATGTCGATGCGGGTGCGGAAGAACGGCCAGTGCTCGCGCATGCCTTTCAGCAGCTCGCCGTCGCCGCCGGCCAGGGCCTGACCCAAGGCCTGCTCCCAGCCGAGCCAGGCCGGCAGCATCAGCCGCGTCTGGGTCCAGGCGAAGATCCACGGAATCGCCCGCAGGCTCTCCACCCCGCCCTCGCGGCGCTTGGCCGGACGGCTGCCCAGCGGCAGGCGCCCCAGCTCCTGCTCCGGGGTGGCCTGGCGGAAATACTCGACGAACTGCGGGTGCTCGCGCACCACGCCGCGGTAGGCACTCACGCCGGCGGCGGCCAGGCGATCCATCATCGCCCGCCAGCTCGGTTCGGGGGCAGGTGGCGGCAGCAGGGTGGCCTCCAGCACGGCGGCCAGGTAGAGGTTGAGGTTCTGTTCGGCGATATCCGGCAGGCCGAACTTGAAACGAATCATTTCGCCCTGCTCGGTGGTGCGGAAGCGTCCGGCCACCGAGCCCGGCGGCTGCGACAGGATCGCCGCGTGAGCCGGACCGCCGCCGCGGCCGACGGTGCCGCCGCGGCCGTGGAACAGCAGCAATTCGACCTGGTGCTCGCGGCACAGGCGCACCAGCGCTTCCTGGGCGCGGTACTGGGCCCAGGCGGCGGCGGTGGTGCCGGCGTCCTTGGCCGAGTCGGAGTAGCCGATCATCACCTCCTGCGGCCCGTGCAGACGCGCGCGGTAGCCCGGCAGGCCGAGCAGGCGGTCGATCACCGGGCCGGCGTTATCCAGGTCGGCCAGGGTTTCGAACAGTGGCACCACGCGTATCGGCCGGCGCAACCCGGCCTCCTTGAGCAGCAGTTGCACCGCCAGCACGTCGGAGGCGGCGCCGGCCATGGAGATCACGTAGGAGCCCAGCGAGGCAGCCGGCGCGGCGGCCACCTCGCGGCAGGTGGCGAGCACCTCGGCGGTGTCGGCCGAGGGCCGGTAGTCGCTCGGCAGCAGCGGCCGGCGGTTGTCCAGCTCGCGCTGCAAAAAGCTCAGGCGCGCCGCCTCGTCCCACTCGGCGTAGCGGCCCAGGCCCAGGTAGTCGGTGATTTCCGTGAGCGCCGCGGCATGCCGACTGGAGTCCTGGCGCACGTCCAGGCGCACCAGGAACAGGCCGAAGGTGGCCGCCCGGCGCAGGCAGTCGAGCAGCGGGCCGTCGGCGATCACGCCCATGCCGCAGGCGTGCAGCGACTGGTAGCAGAGCTGCAGCGGCGCCAGCAGGTCGTGGTTGTCCTGCAGCACCGCGGCGCTCGGCGCCACTTGCGCGGCGAGCGCCTGCTGCGCCCAGCTGCGAGTCTCGCGCAGGCGTTCACGCAGTTGCTTGAGCAGCGCCCGGTAGGGCTCGGCACTGTCGCCGACCTGGGCACGCAGCTCGGCGCTGGCCTGCTGCATGGACAGCTCGGCGGCCAGCTGGTCGACGTCGCGCAGGTACAGGTCGGCGGCCATCCAGCGCGCCAGCAGCAGCACCTCGCGGGTGACCCGGGCGGTGACGTTGGGGTTGCCGTCGCGGTCGCCGCCCATCCAGGAGGCGAAGCGGATCGGCGCCGCCTCCAGCGGCAGGCGCAGGCCGGTGGCGGCCTGCAGGCTGCGATCGGCGCGGCGCAAAAACTGCGGCACGGCCTGCCACAGCGAGTGCTCGATCACCGCGAAGCCCCACTTGGCCTCGTCCACCGGGGTCGGCCGGCTGCGGCGGATCTCCTCGGTATGCCAGGCCTCGGCGATCAGCCGCTGCAGGCGCTGGACGCTGCGCTCGCGCTCGTCCGCCAGCAGGTCGCTGTGATCCAGCGCCGCCAGCTGTGCGGCGATGGCGTCGTACTTCTGGATCAGGGTACGCCGCGCCACCTCGGTGGGGTGGGCGGTGAGCACCAGTTCGATATCCAGGCGGCCAAGCTGACGCGCCAGCTCATCGGGCTTCTGCCCGGCGGCGAGCAGGCGCGCCAGCAGCTCGTCGAGCACGCGCAGCTCGAACGGCTCGGGCTCGTCGCCGCGGCGGCGGCGCACGCGGTGCTGCTGCTCGGCGATATTGGCCAGGTTGAGGAACTGGTTGAAGGCCCGCGCCACCGGCAGCAGCTCGTCGTCGGCGAGGTCGCCGAGGGTGCTGGCCAGCTGCTCGGCGCCGGCCGCCGAGCCGCGCCGGCCGGCCTTGGCGCCTTTGCGGATGCGCTCGATCTTGTCGAGAAACTCGGCGCCCAGCTGGGTGCTGATGGTTTGTCCGAGCAGTTCGCCGAGCAGGTGCACCTCTTCACGCAGGCGCGCATCGATTTCCGCCATATCGCCCTCTCCTTCCAAGCCGCGGCTTGCGCCACACAGGCCTCAAGAGTGCCCAGCGCGCCAACTTCTTACAAGGGCGCGACGCACGGCGCGGCGGCCGCGCGTAGTGGGTCTAGGCTTGAGATAGGCGCTTGCGGCGTCCGCCAGCCGGTCACCGCCGGCGCCGTCCATCAGGAGCCCTATCATGAAAATTCGAGAGTTGGTCAACCATTGGGAACAGAACGCCCGGGGCCGCCTGACCCCGAGTCAATACCACATCCACCTGGATATCGAAGCCGCCGCGCGCCTGGCGGCCCTGACCGAGATGTATCCCAAGCATCACGCCGAGGAACTGCTCGGCGAGCTGATCGGCGCGGCGCTGGAAGAGCTGGAGGCCAGCCTGCCCTACGTGCAGGGCAGTCAGGTGGTGGCGCAGGACGAACAGGGCGACCCGCTGTACGAAGACATCGGCCCCACCCCGCGCTTTCTCGCCCTGTCGCGCAAGTACCTGCGCGAGCTGAGCGCCCAGGCCAAGGGCGCGGCGCACTGAACGCCCGCTTGTCCGCCGGCGACGCGCCTTACTGCAGCGCCGGGGTGTCCTGGCCCATGCAGCGCACGGCCTGCTTCTTGTTGTCCACCAGCACGCCGGTGAGGCCCTTCTGCTGGGTGTCGAACAGCACCAGCACGCCGTCGATGCACTGCGCCACCTGGCTGGCCGGCTTCAGCGAGACCTTGTAGTCCTCGCCGGGCACGGTCTTGAGCATGGTGAAATCCGACAGCAGCAGGGCGTCCTCGGGCTTGGCCATGTGCAGGTAGCCGTAGTACCAGAGCACGCCGATGGTGCCGACTATGCTGGCGATGCCGGTGAGGATCAGGGGAATGGGGTCACGTTCGGTCATTGCGGACTCTCGATTGCGGATTCGGTGGCCGGCGGCCGGCGTTCGACGAAAGCCTGCGGGGCACTGACGAACTCCAGCAGCAGCTGGCGCCAGGCCGGCTCGGCGAAGGTTTGCACGTGTTGCCCGCGGGTCGCCTGGAAGGCGCGCGGCGGGCGCGCAGCTTGATACAACAGGCGACCATTGGCAAATGGCACCACCTCGTCGTCAGCGCTGTGCAGGATCAGCAGCGGCAGGCCTTCGAGGGCGGCGATGCCGTGGATGGCGCTGTCGCCGTCGGGGATCAGCCAGGACAGCGGCACCTGCAGCGGCCAGGTCAGCCAGGAGCGACTCAAGGCATGGCGGGCGACGCCGCGGTAGCTGGCCGGCACCCCGTCGAGTGCCAGGGCGTGCAGCGCCGCGCGGCGCTGCGGGCGTTCGCTCAGGTAGTGCACGGCCAGCGCACCGCCCAGGCTCTGGCCGAGCAGGATCAGCGGCTTGCCCTGCACCTCGGGCGCCTGCTCCAGCCAGGCGAAGGCGGCGTCGATGTCCTGGTACACCGCCGGCAGGCTGGGCTTGCCCTCGGACAGGCCGTACCCGCGGTAATCGAGCATCAGCACCTGGTAGCCCTGGGCCGGCAGCCAGTAAGCACCGCCCAGGTGCCAGGCCAGGTTGCCGCCGTTGCCGTGCAGGTGCAGCACCGTACCCTTGACTGCCAGCCCGGGCTTGGCCGGCAACCACCAGGCATGCAGGCGCGTGCCGTCGGCGGCGCTCAGGTGGATATCGCGGTACTCCAGCTCGGCCCGCGCCGGAGTGAACGGCAGCCCCGGTTCGGGATAGAACAGCAGGCCGCTGCAGCCGCTCAGCAGGCCGCCGAGCAGCCCGACCAGCAGCAGGCGCAGTTTACTTGCCACCGCCGCGCACCTCTTCGCGGGCCTGGAAGGTGGCGGCGTAGACGCGCTCGGCCAGGCGCGAGAACGGCAGGCTCTGGATCCACACCGTGCCGCTGCCCTTGAGCGTGGCCAGGAGGATGCCCTCGCCGCCGAACAGCATGCTCTTCAGCCCGCCGGCCAGGGCGATGTCGTAGTCGATGCCGTCGCTGAAGGCCACCAGGCAGCCGGTGTCCAGGCGCAGGGTCTCGTCGTTCAGCTGCTTGCGGATCACCGTGCCGCCGGCGTGCACGAAGGCCAGGCCGTCGCCTTCGAGCTGCTGCAGGATGAAGCCCTCGCCGCCGAAGAAACCGGCGCCGATGCGCTTGTTGAAGCGGATGCCGATGCGCGTGCCGTGGGCGGCGCAGAGAAAGGCGTCCTTCTGGCAGATCAGCCGGCCGCCGACCTGGGCCAGGTCGATCGGCACCACGGTGCCCGGATAGGGCGCGGCGAAGGCGACCCGCGCCTGGGTTTTGCCGGCATTGCTGAAGTGGGTCATGAACAGCGACTCGCCGGTGAGCAGGCGCTTGCCGGCGCCCCACAGCTTGCCCAGCAGGCCGCTGGCCGAGCCATCACCCATGCGCGTCTCGAAGCGCACGCCCTCGGTCATGTAGTTCATCGCCCCGGCTTCGGCGATCACCGTCTCGCCGGGGTCGAGGACGATCTCCACCGACTGCGCCGAGCTGCCGAGGATTTCGTAGTCGAGTTGATGGCTGGGCATGAAGCAGCTCCTTGCAGGTAAGCCCGGCGGCAATCCGGGCGTCGGGCTGAGCGACGTTGGGCTTCGCCGCTGCGCGCCTCAACCCAACCTGCGACCTGCCACAGCCCCGCAGGTCGGGTTGAGCGCAGCGAAACCCAACGCAAGTCAGAGAATGTTCGCGTAGTCGGCTTCGATGCGATCCAGGCTCAGGTGGTTGAGGAAGTTTGAGAAGCACATCCAGGCCGACAGCGCATTCATGTCCTGGAACTGCGGCGGCAGGTACTTGGGCGGCCGCACCAGGCCCTCGTCCACCAGTTTGCGCAGGGTGCGCATGTCTTCCAGGGTGGTCTTGCCGCAGAACAGCAGCGGAATCTGCTCCAGCTTGCCCTTGCGCACCGCCAGCTGGATGTAGTTGTAGATCAGGATGAAACCCTTGAGGTAGGACAGGTCCTTGGTGAACGGCAGGCCGGTCGGCAAGGAGCCGCGGAACACCCGGCTGGCGTTGCTGTAGCCGCCTTCCAGGCCGTAGCCCTGCTCGCGGAAGAACTCGAACACCTCGAGGAAATCGGCGCCCTCCTCGGCCATGTGGATGGCGCGGGTGCGGTTGGTCAGCTTGCGCAGGCGCGTGGGGTAGGAGGCGAAGGCGATCACCTCCATCAGGATCGCCAGGCCCTCCTGGGTCACCGTCGACGAGGGCGGGCCCTTGGCCAGGAAGGTGCAGATCGGCTGGGCCAGACCGTTGAGCGTGGTGCCGACGTGCACCAGGCCTTCGTGCACCTCCAGCGCCTTGACGTCGCGCTCGTTGAAGCGCGCGTCGCTGCGGATCTTGATGTAGTCGGCGCCGGCCGCGGCATCGGCGAGGATGCCGTCGGACTCGAAGACGCGGATGGTGTCGTCGCCGAACACCCCGGCCAGGCGCTGCTGCAGGATGCTCACCGCATCGGTGGCGCCGAGCAGCTTGGGCTCGTCCTCGAGGTCGCCGCGGGCGGCGATGTTGTTGAGATAGTCCGAGAGCATCAGGCCAAGGTCGGCCAGGGTCGGGTCGCCGGCATGGAAGGCATCGGAGGCGGCGCCGTAGAGCTCCTGGCTGATCAGGCCGAAGTCCTCGGTACCACGCGCCTCGAGCATGCGGATGACCATGCGGTATTCCTTGCACATGCGCCGCATGATCTGCCCGACCGGGTTGAACTGGCCGAGCTGGCGGGTGATGTCGCGCTCGATGTTCTGAAATTCCAGCTTCTTCGCCGCGGCGTCGAAGGCCAGCGGGCGGCCCAGGTAATAGTCGCGATCCACCGCCGGCAGGGCCTTGCCCTTGGCCTTGAGGAAGGCGTCGCGGACGCCGTCGTCCCACTTCACCGCATCGAGCACGCGGATCGGCGTCTGCGCCTCGACGATGCGGTCGCTCAGGGCACGGATGCCCAGTTGGTAGTCGTCCAGTTTCTGCTGGCTGTTCATCGCAATTCCTAGTCGCCGGCCCGCTGGTAGCGCGCCACCTCGACGAACAGATCGGCGTTGGCCGGGTCGTCGAGGTAGGCGAACACCTGGTCCAGCGAGCTGGTGATCAGCGCACCGTCGCCTTCGGGCATGCTTACCGTCTCGCCCTCCAGCAGGCCCTTGCTCATGTCCTGGAGGATGCGCTCGGTATCCAGGTTGTATACCACCAGCTCGTTGCTGCGGGTCAGCTCGAAACCGGCGATGGCGAAGTTGGCGCCCAGGCTCTTCGGCAAGCCGGCGGACAGGTACCAGCGGCGGCCGTGGTGGGCGACGGTGAAACCGAATTCCTCGAGGCTGTCGAGGTTGTCCGGGCTGCCCTCGTAGATGCGGGCCTTGTACAGGTTGGAGCCGGCCCGACTGACCTCCAGATAGAGCTGCTCGCCCCACTCATCCTGACGGGTCCACTCGCCCAGCAGCGGCATGGGCGCCGCCTCGTTGGCCGGAATCGGGTCCTTGAAGGTGACCAGGCAACCAGTCAACAGCAGGAAGGACAAGGCGACCACTGCGCGCCAGGCTTTCATTTCGCTCTCCTTGTGAAGACCGTTCGACCCCGTGGCCGACGGTTTACAACCCCAGAACCAGGTTCATATAGCGTTTAAGGATGGCCAGCATTCCCTCGCTGTCCAGATGCTCGACGCCGTCCAGCAGGCCCTGATACTCCATCCGCACGATGGTGGCCGTCAACAGCACGGCATCCTGCTCCGGCTGGCGCGAACCGAGCACCTCGAAGAAGTGGGTGACGCCCTGCTGGAGGATCTGCCGGTGGGCGCGCACCAGGTCGCGCAGACGCGGGTTGAGCAGCGCCTCCTGCTGGAACGCCTGCTCGGCGATCAGGTGGTCGCGGCGTTCGCGCAACTGGCGCTGCACGTACTGCACCGCCAGCGCGGCGATCTCGTCGGCCAGCTGCCGGCGCGCCGCCTCGCTGCCGTCCAGACGCCCGACCAGATTCGCCAGCAGGCCCTGGGTACTGTCCCAGAAGGCCGCCATCTGCGCCGCGCTGCGCTCGACGAACTGGGCGAAGGTGTCGGTGATGAGGTCGTCGATGTCCTTGAAGTAGTAGGTGGTGGCCGACAGCGGCACCTGCGCCTCGGCCGCCACCGCGCGATGGCGCACGGCGCGCACGCCGTCGCGCACGATGATGCGCATGGCGGCGTCGAGAATCGCCTGGCGGCGCTGCTCGCTGCCCTGACGACTGGCCTTGCGGCCCTGGTACTGGACGCTTTCGGCGACGGCATTGGCCGCCTGGGTGGCACTCGGGGGGGCAGGCGCACGGCTCACGGCAGGTCGATCCTCTACGTTCCGGTTATGACATAGCAGAGTAATGGGTTCGGTAGACAAGCAAAAGATTGCGCAGTTGCCGGCGCCAGGCAGGCGGCCCGCGCGCAACAAAAAGCCGCCCGAAGGCGGCTTGTGGCGAGAACCTCAGGCCTGCGGGCGCATGTGCGGGAAGAGGATCACGTCGCGGATCGACGGCGAGTTGGTCAGCAGCATCACCAGGCGGTCGATGCCGATGCCTTCGCCGGCGGTCGGCGGCATGCCGTACTCCAGGGCGCGGACGAAGTCGGCATCGTAGTGCATGGCCTCGTCGTCGCCGGCGTCCTTGTCGGCCACCTGCTGCATAAAGCGCGCGGCCTGGTCTTCGGCGTCGTTGAGCTCGGAGTAGGCGTTGGCGATCTCGCGGCCGCCGATAAACAGCTCGAAGCGGTCGGTGACGCTCGGATCGTCGTCGCTGCGACGGGCCAGCGGCGAAACCTCGAACGGATAGCGGGTGATGAAATGCGGCTGCTCCAGCTTGTGCTCGACCAGCTCCTCGAAAATCATCACCTGCAGCTTGCCCAGGCCTTCAAAGCCGAGCACCTTGGCGCCGGCCTGCTTGGCGATGGCGCGAGCCTTGTCGATGTCGTTGAGATCTGCCGCCGTAATTTCCGGGTTGTACTTGAGGATCGAGTCGAACACCGACAGGCGCACGAAGGGCTCGCCGAAGTGGAACACCTTGTCGCCGTAGGGCACGTCGGTGCTGCCGAGCACGGCCAGGGCCAGCTCGCGGAACAGCTCCTCGGTCAGGTCCATGTTGTCTTCGTAGTCGGCGTAGGCCTGGTAGAACTCGAGCATGGTGAACTCGGGGTTGTGCCGGGTGGAGACGCCTTCGTTACGGAAGTTGCGGTTGATCTCGAAGACTTTCTCAAAGCCGCCGACCACCAGCCGCTTGAGGTACAGCTCCGGGGCGATGCGCAGGAACATCTGCATGTCCAGGGCATTGTGGTGGGTCTCGAAGGGCTTGGCCGCGGCGCCGCCGGGGATGGTCTGCAGCATCGGGGTTTCCACTTCGAGGAAACCGCGCTCGCTGAGGAAGCGGCGGATATGACCGATCACCTGCGAGCGCACGCGGAAGGTGTCGCGCACCTCCTCGTTGACGATCAGATCGACGTAGCGCTGGCGGTAGCGCTGCTCGGTGTCGGTCAGGCCGTGGTGCTTGTCCGGCAGCGGGCGCAGCGACTTGGTCAGCAGGCGCACGTTCTGCATGTCGACGTACAGGTCGCCCTTGCCGGAACGGGCCAGGGTGCCCTCGGCGGCGATGATGTCGCCCAGGTCGAAGTGCTTGACCGCGTCCAGCTGCTCGGCCGGCAGGGTCTTGCGGTTGACGTAGACCTGCAGGCGCCCGGAGGTGTCCTGGATGACCATGAAGGCGCCGCGGTTGAGCATGATGCGCCCGGCGACCTTGACCGGAATGGCGGCCGCTTCCAGCTCTTCCTTGGTCTTCTCCGCGTACTCTTTCTGCAGCTCGGCGCACAGGCTGTCGCGGCGGAAATCGTTGGGGAAGGCATTGCCCTGCTCACGGACGGCAGCCAGCTTTTCCTTGCGCTGGGCAATCAGCTTGTTTTCTTCGTGCTGCCGTTCTTCGTGGGAGAGGCTTTGCGGGTCGAGTTGTTGGTCGCTCATGGTCGTTATCTGCCTGACGCGTAAATGCAAATGGGGTTTGGGAGGGTTACAGGCCCTGCTTGAGGCTGGCCTCGAGGTACTGGTCGAGGTCGCCATCGAGGACCTTCTGGCAGTCGCTGCGCTCGACGCCGGTACGCAGATCCTTGATGCGCGAGTCATCGAGCACGTAGGAGCGGATCTGGTGGCCCCAGCCGATGTCGGACTTGGAGTCTTCCAGGGCCTGGGACGCGGCGTTGCGCTTCATCATCTCCAGCTCGTACAACTTGGCCCGCAGCATCTTCATGGCGGTGTCCTTGTTGGCGTGCTGGGAACGCTCGTTCTGGCAGGCCACCACGGTGTTGGTCGGCACGTGGGTGATACGCACCGCCGAGTCGGTGGTGTTGACGTGCTGACCGCCGGCGCCGGAGGAGCGGTAGGTGTCGATGCGCAGGTCGGCCGGGTTGATCTCGATCTCGACCTTGTCGTCGATCTCGGGCGAGACGAACACCGCCGAGAACGAGGTGTGGCGACGGGCGCCGGAGTCGAACGGGCTCTTGCGCACCAGGCGGTGCACGCCGATCTCGGTACGCAGCCAGCCGAAGGCGTACTCGCCCTTGATGTGCACGGTGGCGCCCTTGATGCCGGCGACTTCGCCCTCGGACAACTCGATGATGGTGGCATCGAAGCCGCGCTTGTCGGCCCAGCGCAGGTACATGCGCAGCAGGATATTGGCCCAGTCCTGCGCTTCGGTGCCGCCGGAACCGGCCTGGATATCCAGGTAGCAGTTGTTGGGGTCCATCTCGCCGCTGAACATGCGGCGGAATTCCAGCTTCTCGAGGATGTCGCGCAGGCGTTCGACTTCGGCGACGATGTCGTTCACCGCGCCTTCGTCGTTCTCTTCGGCGGCCATTTCCAGCAGATCCTTGGAATCGGCCAGGCTGCCGGTGAGGTCGTCGATGGTCTCGACGATCTGCGCCAGCATGGCGCGCTCACGGCCCAGGTTCTGCGCGTACTCGGGGTTGTTCCAGACGCTGGCGTCTTCCAGCTCGCGGTTTACTTCGACCAGACGATCATGCTTGTGATCGTAGTCAAAGATACCCCCGAATGCTCTGGGTCCGCTCGGACAGGTCCTTGATGGCGTTGAGGATCGGATTGATTTCCATGGTAGTCGGCGCTCGCGGCAAATCGGACGGAAAAGCCGGCGATTATACCCGAGCGCATGCGCCCTGGCAGCCCATCATCGGCAACCGATCACAGCGTTCTGGATCAACGGCGCACTATACTTGGGCAACAGCCGACAGCAGTGGCCGCCCCCTGGAAATCCCCCGTCATGCCCGCATCGCACAGCCTGCGCAGCCGTATCGCCCTCCTTATCGCCCTCCTGGTCGGCGCCCTCAGCTGGCTGCTGGGCACCCTGATCGGCCAGTACAGCAGCGAACAACTGCGCAACGAGGTCGGCCGCGACCTGGCGGAGCTGTCCTACGTCATGGTCGACCGCCTGGATCGCGATATGGCCGCCCGCGCCGCCGTGCTGCGGGTGCTGGGCAACCTGCAGGCGCTGCGCCAGCCGGACGATATCGGCGAGGTACGGCGCCTGCTCGACAGCCTGCAGCAGGAAATACCCAGCATCGCCTGGATCGGCTTCACCGACCCACAGGGCAACGTGCAGGCCTCCAGCAATGGCGTGCTGGAGGGCGCCAGCATCGCCCAGCGCCCGGTGTATCTGGAGGGTCGCCAGGGCCTGTTCATCGGTGACGTGCACGAGGCGCTGCTGCTGGCCAAGTTGCTGCCCAACCCCAGCGGCGAGGCGATGAAGTTCGTCGACATCAGCCTGCCGGTGCTGGCCGGCGACGGCGGCCTGAGCGGCGTGCTGGCCTGCCACCTGTCCTGGGGCTGGGCCGACGAGGTGCGCCAGTCGATCCTCGGGCCCATGCAGGATCGCCGCAACGTCGAGTTCTTCGTCATCGGCCGGGACCGCGACATCCTCCTCGGCCCGCGGGCGATGATCGGCCAGCGCCTGCACCTGCCGACGCTGGACGAGCTGGCCCCGGGCAACAGCCAGTGGACGGTGCAGCAGTGGCCGGACGGCGTCGACTACCTCACCGGCCTGACCCTGAGCCAGGGCTATCACGACTACCCCGGCCTGGGCTGGACCGTGGTGGCGCGCCAGCCGCTGGAGCAGGCCTACGCCCCGGCGCGCCGCCTGTTGTTCAGTATCCTGCTGTGGGGCAGCGGCCTGGCCCTGCTGTTCGCCGTGCTCGGCTGGCTGCTCAGCGGCTATTTCATCCGTCCGCTGCGGCAGATCGCCGACGCCGCCGACCGCCTCAGCGCCGGCGAGATCACCGAGATCCCCGACCTGCGCGGCAGCCGCGAGATCGAGCAGCTGAGCCAGTCGATCCGCCACCTGGTGGAAAGCCTGACCCAGCAGCAGACCGCCCTCGGCGCCATGGAGACCCTGGCCCACCACGACGTCCTCACCGGCCTGCCCAATCGCATGGCGCTGGAGAAATTCCTGCCCCAGGCGCAGCAGCGCGCGCGCCTGCAACAGGGCTGCCTGGCCCTGCTGTATCTCGACCTGGACGGTTTCAAGCCGATCAACGACAGCTTCGGCCACGCCGCCGGCGACCACCTGCTGCGCGAAATCGCCCAGCGCCTGCGCCATTGCCTGCGCGACGGCGACATGGTGGCGCGCCTGGGCGGCGACGAGTTCCTCATGGTGCTGCAGGTGCCCGGCCAGGAGGCGCTGCAGCAGGCCAGCCTGGTCGCCGAGCGGGCCATCGCCGCGCTCGGCCAGCCGGTGCTGCTGGAAGTCGGGCGCGTCGCCATCGGCTGCAGCATCGGCGGCGCCATCTGGCCGCTGGATCACGCCGAGCTGGACCAGGCCCTGCAACTGGCCGACCAGGCGCTGTACCGGGCCAAGCAGGGCGGGCGCAATCGCGCCGAATTCCAGCGTCAGGCGGCTGCGCTCAGCCCGTAACCGCGACCACCCGAGGCGACGCGGCCAGCGCCGGCCGCCGCGCGTCCTCGGCGATCAGCGTTGCGGCCTTCTCGGCGATCATCAGCACCGGCGAGCAGGTGTTGCCGGAGACGATGCTCGGCATGATCGAGGCATCGGCGACGCGCAGCCCGGCGATGCCGTGCACGCGCAGGCGGGCGTCGACCACCGCGTCGCGGCCCTGGCCCATGGCGCAGGTGCCCACCGGGTGGAAGATGGTGGTGCCGATCTCCCCCGCCGCCCGCCGCAGATCGTCCTCGCTGCGATAATCCGGCCCCGGTTTGTATTCCTGCGGGCCATAGGGCGCCAGCGCCGGCGCGGCGACGATGCGCCGGGTGAGGCGGATGGCGTCAGCCGCCACCTGCAGGTCGCGTTCGTCGCTCAGGTAGTTGGGCCGGATCGACGGCGCGACGCCGGCCTCCGCCGCGGCGATCTCGATGCGCCCGCGGCTGTGCGGACGCAGGTTGCACACCGAAGCGGTGAAGGCCGGGAAATCGTGCAACGGCTCGCCGAAACGCTCCAGCGACAGCGGCTGCACGTGGTACTGCAGGTTGGCGCGGGCCTGGCCGGGGTCGGATTTGGCGAAGGCGCCGAGCTGGCTGGGCGCCATTGCCAGCGGCCCGCTGCGCTTGAGCAGGTACTCCAGGCCCATGCCCAGCTTGCCCCAGGGGCTGGCGGCGATGCGGTTGAGGGTCTTTACGCCGTTGACCCGGTAGATCAGGCGCAGCTGCAGGTGATCCTGCAGGTTCGCGCCGACCCCGGGCAGCTCATGGCGCAGGCCGATGCCCAAGCGTTCGAGCAGGGGCCTGGGGCCGATGCCCGAGCGCTGCAGCAGCGCCGGGGTGCCGATCGCGCCGGCGCACAGGACGATCTCGCGACGCGCCGCCACGCCGAGCGTGCGCCCCTGCCAGCGCAGCTGCAGGGTGCGGGCCCGTCCCTCGGCCAGTTCCAGGCGCTCGACCTCGGCACCGGTCAGCACCTGCAGATTGGCGCGCTGGCGGATACCGCGCAGGAAGGCCTTGGACGCATTCCAGCGCACGCCGCGCCGCTGGTTGACCTGGAAGTAGCTACAGCCCTCGTTGTCGCCGCCGTTGAAGTCCTCGACGCTGGCGATACCGCTCTGCGCCGCGGCTTCCCGGAAGGCCTCGAGGATCTCCCAAGACAGCCGCTGGCGCTCGACCCGCCACTCGCCGGCACCGCCGTGCAGCGCGCTGGCGCCGGCGAAGTGGTTTTCCGTGCGTTTGAACAGCGGCAGCACGTCGCGCCAGGCCCAGCCAGAATTGCCCGCCGCGGCCCAGGCGTCGTAGTCGGCGGCCTGGCCACGCATGTAGATCATGCCGTTGATCGACGAGCTGCCGCCGAGCACCCGCCCGCGCGGGTACTTCAGCGCGCGGCCGTGCAGGCCTGGCTCGGCCTCGGTGCTGTAGCACCAGTCGGTGCGCGGGTTGCCGATGCAGTAGAGGTAGCCGACCGGAATATGGATCCAGGGGTGGTTGTCGCGCCCACCGGCCTCGATCAGCAGCACGCTGACGCCGGGGTCGGCGGACAGGCGGTTGGCCAGCAGGCAGCCGGCAGGACCGGCGCCGACGATCAGGTAGTCATAGGCATCCAGGGGCGCTGGCGACATGGGCATCCTCGCGTGTCGTTCTGGTCATTGGCCACCAGCCTAGAACAGGCCGGGTGCGAGGATGAATGATCTTTTGGTCTGATAGCCCCGCCCGGCGCCCCGACTCAGACCGCGCTCAGTTCGACCCGCACCTGGGCTTCCAGCTCGCGCTTGAGCGCCGGATCGAGCTTGAGCTGGCGGGACAGCTCCTCGAGGTAGGCGCGTTCCATAAAGTGCTCCTCGTCCACCATCAGCACGCTGGCGATATACATCTCCGCGGCCATCTCCGGGGTGCTGGCGGCGCGCGCCACCTCGGCCGGGTCGAGCGGCTTGTTCAGCTCGGCATCCAGCCAGCGCAGCAGCTCGGGATCACCCGCCAGGGCACCGATCTGCTCCTCGATCAGCTGGCGCTCCCTGGCATCCACGTGACCATCGGCCTTGGCCGCCGCCACCAGCGCCTTGAGGATCGCCTGGCTGTGCAGTTCGGCCTGTGGCGCCGGCAGGCGATCCACCGTCTGCGGCTCGGCGACCGGCCGCGCATTGGCCGCGCGCTGCTGCTCCTGCCAGTTGCCATAGGCCTTGTAGGCGATCACCCCGAGAGCGGCCAGGCCGCCGTAGGTGATGGCCTTGCTGCCGACCTTGCGCGCGCTCTTGTTGCCCAGCAGCAGGCCCAGCGCACCGGCCGCCAGGGCGCCACCGCCGGCGCCCTTGAGCAGCGTGCCGAGGTCACCACCACCCTTGCCACCGCTACTCGCGCCACCTGCAATGCCGCCGAGCAATCCACCCAGGCCGCCGGACGACGATGAGCCGGACTTCTGCTGCAGCAGGTCCTGGCCGGATTTGAGCAACTGGTCGAGCAGTCCACGAGTGTTCATCTGAGCCCTCCTTCAGGGGCGGAAAGTGACCCGATTCTAGCCCCGCGACTTGCCGGGCGGGGCGTGGGCTGTGCTTCCGAATATTGCAGGCGCCAGGCAAAGCCCTTTTCGTTCGGTTAAAAAACGGCTTTATCCATTTTCGATGAACCATAACCCTGACAGCCTGCCCCCGGATAGCCCGTCATGCTGACCCCGCGCCAGATCCGCCACTTCATCGCCGTCGCCGAAACCGGCGCGATCTGCGCCGCCGCCCAGGCGGTGTTCATCTCCCAGTCGACCCTGACCCTGGCCATCCAGCAGCTGGCGGAAGAGATCAGCGTCAGCCTGTTCAACCGCCACGCCTGGGGCATGAGCCCGACCCACCGGGGCCACCAGTGCCTGCGGCAGGCGCACCTGAGCCTGGCCACCGCGGACAACGCCAAGCGCATCCTGCAGCAGAGTACCGACCAGGTCGCCGGTTACTACCTGGCCGACCTGATCACCCGTTTCCAGCGCGCCTAGCCCAACGTGCGGACCCGCATGATGGAGGACGAGCGCCCCCACATCGAACACCTGCTGGTCAGCGGCGAGATCGACGTCGGCGTGCTGATCCTGTCCAACCTGGAAGACCGCCACATCATGACACCCCACGGACAACAACTAGACTGAATGAATACCCTGTTCGGCAGCGGTATCGCCGACATTTTGCTGCCCCAGTAACAGTCCACAAGAAGAGGGAATCCCAATGTCCGCGCCGAAAACCGCAGTGCTCAGCGCTCTCGCCACCGCCCTGCTCGCCGCAGGCGCCGTGCAGGCCGCCGAACCGCTCAAGACCCTGGGCCAGGCCGAGGGTCAGCTCAACATCATCGCCTGGCCCGGCTACATCGAGCGCGGCGAGACCGACAAGAACTACGACTGGGTGACCCAGTTCGAGAAGGCCAGCGGCTGCAAGGTCAACGTCAAGACCGCCGCCACCTCCGACGAGATGGTCAGCCTGATGGCCAAGGGCGGCTACGACCTGGTCACCGCCTCGGGCGACGCCTCCCTGCGCCTGATCGCCGGCAAGCGCGTGCAGCCGGTGAACATCGACCTGATCCCCAACTGGAAGAATGTCGACGAGCGCCTGAAGAACGCCCCCTGGCATGTGGTGGATGGGCAGCACTACGGCACCCCCTACCAGTGGGGCCCGAACGTGCTGATGTACAGCACCCAGGCCTTCAAGGAGGCGCCGACCAGCTGGAAGGTGGTGTTCGAGGAAATGACCCTGGCCGACGGCAAATCCAACAAGGGCCGCGTGCAGGCCTACGACGGCCCCATCTACATCGCCGACGCCGCCCTCTACCTGAAGGCGCACAAGCCGGAGCTGGGCATCAGCGACCCCTACCTGCTCAACGAGGAGCAGTACGCCGCCACGCTGCAACTGCTGCGCCAGCAGCACGCCCTGACCCACCGCTACTGGCACGACGTCACCGTGCAGATGAACGACTTCAAGAACGAGGGCGTGGTCGCCTCCAGCGCCTGGGGCTACCAGGTCAACGCCCTGCAGATGGAAAAGCAGCCGATTGCCTCGACCGTGCCGGCCGAGGGTGCCACCGGCTGGGCCGACACCACCATGCTGCATGCCGAGGCCAAGAACCCCAACTGCGCCTATGCCTGGATGAACTGGTCACTGGAACCCAAGCTGCAGGGCGACCTGGCCGCCTGGTTCGGCTCCAACCCGGCAGTGCCGGCAGCCTGCAAGGGCAACGCCCTGCTGACCGACGAAGGCTGCAAGACCAACGGCTTCGACAACTTCGACAAGATCGCCTTCTGGAAGACCCCGCAGGCCGAGGGTGGCAAGTACGTGCCCTACAGCCGCTGGACCCAGGACTACATCGCCATCATGGGCGGCCGTTGAAAACCGTCCTGGCGGCTGCGCAGGCCTGATCCGCGCCCGGGCAGTGCTCTGACAGTGGCCGAACGGTCACTGGACGCCTGCCCAGGCGGCCCGAAGGGCGAGCAGCGCGAGCCAGCCTCACGTACTCCAAGTACGTTGCGGTTCCTTCGCGCTGGCCGGGCGCGGCTGAGGCCCGCTCGCGACGCTGCCAGAGCGATTTTCGAATCCCTGATGCCTTGGCACAGCTTCACCGTTGTACCCACCACCGACTCTCCCATCTCGGGTCGGCAGATCGGACTGGGCAGTGGTGGGGTGGCTTTCCTCCTGGAGTGCTCGAGATGACCCTTGCAGTGCAATTCACCGATGTGTCCCGCGTGTTCGGCGAGGTCAAGGCCGTCGACCGGGTGTCCATCGACATCCGGGACGGCGAATTCTTTTCCATGCTCGGCCCCTCCGGCTCGGGCAAGACCACCTGCCTGCGCCTGATCGCCGGCTTCGAGCAGCCCAGCGCCGGCTCCATCCGCATCCACGGCGCCGAGGCCGCCGGGCTGCCGCCCTACCAGCGCGACGTCAACACGGTGTTCCAGGACTACGCCCTGTTCCCGCACATGAACGTGCTGGAGAACGTCGCCTACGGCCTCAAGGTCAAGGGCGTAGCCAAGGCCGAACGCCTGGCTCGCGCCGAGGAGGCCTTGGCCCTGGTCGCCCTCGGTGGCTACGGCGTGCGCAAGCCGGCGCAGCTGTCCGGCGGCCAGCGCCAGCGCGTGGCCCTGGCCCGCGCCCTGGTCAATCGTCCGCGCGTGCTGCTGCTCGACGAGCCGCTGGGCGCGCTCGACCTCAAACTGCGCGAGCAGATGCAGAGCGAGCTGAAGAAGCTGCAGCGCCAGCTCGGCATCACCTTCATCTTCGTCACCCACGACCAGGGCGAGGCGCTGTCCATGTCCGACCGGGTGGCGGTGTTCAACAAGGGCCGCATCGAGCAGGTCGACACCCCGCGCAACCTGTACATGAGCCCGGCCAGCGCCTTCGTCGCCGAGTTCGTCGGCACCAGCAACGTGCTCAAGGGCGAACTGGCCGCACGCATCGGCGGCTCGCCGCGCCCGCTGTCGATCCGCCCGGAGCATGTACGCCTGGTGGCCACTGGCAGCAGCCTGCCGGCCAGCGACGAGGTGGAGATCAGCGGCCTGCTGCACGACATCCAGTACCTGGGCGCCGCCACCCGCTACGAGCTGCAGCTGGACAACGGGCAGAACTTCGCCGTCAGCCAGGCCAACAACCAGTGGGGCGTCGGCGATGCGCCCTGCCAGCCGGGCCAGCGCGTCACCGCGCGCTGGGCCCGCGCGGCCATGGTCGCCCTGCGCGAGGAGGCCTGAGATGAACCAGGCCCTCGCCCTGCAGGCGGACGGCGGCGGACCGCTGCGCCGGCTGTCCAGCCTGCTCTACCGCAAGCCGACGCTGTACCTGGCGCTGCTGCTGATCCCGCCGCTGCTGTGGTTCGGCGCGATCTACCTGGGCTCGCTGCTGACCCTGCTGTGGCAGGGCTTCTACACCTTCGACGACTTCAGCATGACGGTCACCCCCGACCTCACGCTGGCCAACTTCAAGGCCCTGTTCCAGGCCGCCAACTTCGACATCATCCTGCGCACCCTGACGATGGCCGTGGCGGTGTCGCTGGCCGCCGGACTGCTGGCCTTCCCCATCGCCTACTACATGGCGCGCTATACCGACGGCAAGACCAAGGCCTTCTTCTACATCGCGGTGATGCTGCCGATGTGGGCCAGCTACATCGTCAAGGCCTACGCCTGGACCCTGCTGCTGGCCAAGGGCGGCGTGGCCATGTGGTTCGTCCAGGCGCTGCACCTGCAGCCCGTGCTGGAGTTCATCCTCGGCATCCCCGGTGTCGGCGGCAACACCCTGTCCACCTCGCATCTGGGGCGCTTCCTGGTGTTCGTCTACATCTGGCTGCCGTTCATGATCCTGCCGATCCAGGCGTCACTGGAACGCCTGCCGCCGTCGCTGCTGCAGGCCTCGGCGGATCTCGGCGCCAGGCCGCGGCAGACCTTCATGCAGGTGATCCTGCCGCTGTCGATCCCGGGCATCGCCGCCGGCTCGATCTTCACCTTCAGCCTGACCCTCGGCGACTACATCGTGCCGCAGCTGGTGGGGCCGCCCGGCTACTTCATCGGCAGCATGGTCTACGCCCAGCAGGGTGCGATCGGCAACATGCCGATGGCCGCCGCCTTCACCCTGGTGCCGATCGTGCTGATCGCCGTCTACCTGTCCATCGTCAAGCGTCTGGGGGCCTTCGATGCACTCTGAGCAAGCTTCCCTCGGCCTGAAGCTGGCCGCCTGGGGCGGGCTGGTGTTCCTGCACTTCCCGATCCTGATCATCTTCCTCTACGCCTTCAACACCGAGAGCGCCGGCTTCAGCTTCCCGCCCAAGGGCCTGACCCTGGACTGGTTCAGCGTGGCCTTCGCCCGCGCCGACGTGCTCGAAGCCATAGTGCTGTCGCTCAAGGTGGCGGCCATCGCCACGCTGATCGCCATGCTCCTCGGCACCCTGGCCGCGGCGGCGCTGTGGCGGCGCGACTTCTTCGGCAAGGAGAGCGTGTCGCTGCTGCTGATCCTGCCGATCGCCCTGCCCGGCATCGTCACCGGCATCGCCCTGCTCTCGGCGTTCAAGACCTTCGGCATCGAGCCGGGCCTGCTGACCATCGTCATCGGCCACGCCACCTTCTGCGTGGTGATCGTCTACAACAACGTCATCGCCCGCTTCCGCCGCACCAGCTACAGCCTGATCGAGGCCAGCATGGACCTGGGCGCCGACGGCTGGCAGACCTTCCGCTACATCGTCCTGCCCAACCTCGGCTCGGCCCTGCTGGCCGGCGGCATGCTGGCCTTCGCCCTGTCCTTCGACGAGATCATCGTCACCACCTTCACCGCCGGCCACGAGAAGACCCTACCGATCTGGCTGCTCAACCAGCTGTCGCGCCCGCGCGACGTACCGGTGACCAACGTGGTCGCCATGCTGGTGATGCTGGTGACCATGCTGCCGATCCTCGCCGCCTACTACCTGACCAAGGGTGGCGAGGGCGTGGCCGGCAGCGGCAAGTAAGACGTTCCTCCCCTCGCCCGCTTGCGGGAGAGGGGCCGGGGGAGAGGGCCAGACGCCCTCCCCGCTCATTCATGCAAACCCGATAGCGAGGTTCTAGCGATGCAAACCAAACTGCTGATCAACGGCGAACTGGTCGCCGGCCTGGGCGCCGCCCAACCCGTGCTCAACCCCTCGCTGGGCAGCACCCTGGTACAGATTCCCGAGGCCAGCGCCGAGCAGATCGACGCCGCCGTGCGCGCCGCCGACGCCGCCTTCGACGCCTGGTCGCAGACCACCCCGGGCCAGCGCTCGGCCCTGCTCCTGGCCCTGGCCGACGCCATCGACGCCAATGCCGACGAACTGGCCCGCCTGGAGTCGCAGAACTGCGGCAAGCCCTACGCCGCCGCGCGGGGCGACGAGCTACCGGCCATCGCCGACGTGTTCCGCTTCTTCGCCGGCGCCGCGCGCTGCCTGCAGGGTTCCGCCGCCGGCGAATACCTGCCCGGCCACACCTCGATGATCCGCCGCGACCCGATCGGCGTGGTCGCCTCCATCGCACCCTGGAACTACCCGCTGATGATGGCCGCCTGGAAGCTGGCCCCGGCCCTGGCCGCCGGCAACTGCGTGGTGCTCAAGCCTTCCGAGCAGACCCCGCTGACCGCCCTGCGCCTGGGCCAGCTGATCGCCGGGATCTTCCCGGCCGGCGTGGTCAACATCGTCTTCGGCCGTGGCGCCAGCGTCGGCGAACCGCTGGTCACCCACCCCAAGGTGCGCATGGTGTCGCTGACCGGCTCCATCCCCACCGGCGCCAACATCATCGCCAGCACCGCCGCCTCGGTGAAGCGCATGCACATGGAGCTAGGCGGCAAGGCCCCGGTGATCATCTTCGACGACGCCGACATCGACGCCGCCGTGGAGGGCATCCGCACCTTCGGCTTCTACAACGCCGGGCAGGACTGCACCGCCGCCTGCCGCATCTATGCGCAGAAAGGCGTCTACGAGAAGTTCGTCGCCGCCCTCGGCGCCGCAGTCGGTTCGATCAAGCACGGCCTGCAGGACGACGCCAGCACCGAGCTCGGCCCGCTGATCACCGAGGTGCACCGCCAGCGCGTGGCCGGTTTCGTCGAACGCGCCAGCGCGCAGTCGCACATCGAGGTGGTCACCGGCGGCAAGGCCGCGGCCGGCAACGGTTTCTTCTTCCTGCCCACGGTGCTGGCCGGCGCCAAACAGAGCGACGAAATCGTCTGCCGCGAAGTGTTCGGCCCGGTGGTCTCGGTCACCCCGTTCGACGACGAGGCGCAGGCCCTGGCCTGGGCCAACGCCTCCGACTACGGCCTGGCCAGCTCGGTGTGGACCCGCGACGTCGGCCGCGCCCATCGCCTGTCGGCGCGCCTGCAGTACGGCTGCACCTGGGTCAACACCCACTTCATGCTGGTCAGCGAGATGCCCCATGGCGGCCTCAAGCTCTCCGGCTACGGCAAGGACATGTCCATGTACGGGCTGGAGGACTACACCGCCCTCCGCCACGTGATGATCAAGCACTGATCTGAGCGCCGATATTTCCCATCCGAAAATCAGCTGGAGCAACGACAATGAAAACCGCACTGCGCAGCATCGCTTTCCTCGCCCTCGGCACCCTCGCCGGCCTGGCCCAGGCGGCCGACGACGCCAAGGCCATAGTCGACGGCTACATGGCCGCCTGGAACGCCCACGACGCCGACCGGGCCGCGACCTTCCTGGCCGAGGACGCGGTGTATTTCGACGCCACCGTCGGCACTCCGCAGAACGGCAAGGCCGCCGCCCGCGACAACGTGATCAAGGTGTTCATCGGCGCGGTGCCGGACCTCAAATGGGAGATGACCAGCGCGCCCATCGTCGGCGCCGACGGCATCGCCTTCCAGTGGAAGTTCAGTGGTACCAACAGCGGCGACTGGAGCGCCGAGACCAAGGCCACCGGCAAACCGCTGAGCTTCGAGGGTGTCAGCTTCATCCGCATCAAGGACGGCAAGATCGTCTACCAGGGCGACTACTACGATGCCCTGGGTTTCAACAAGCAACTGGGTTGGTAAAACCGCTGCGGCGCCCGGCCGGCGGGCGCCGTCTCACCCACTACTCGCCGATATCCTCGTGCCACAGCTCGGCACGGGCGGCGATGAAGTTCTCCATCAGCCGTACGCAATCGGCGTCCTGCAGCACGTCCAGCTGCACGCCGCGCTCACGCAGCAGCGCCTCCTCGCCGAGGAAGGTGCGGTTCTCGCCGATCACCACCCGCGAGGATGGCGCCGCTGCACATAACGCAAGGCGACAGGGTGGTGTAGAGCACCGCCTCGCGGTAGATGCGGGCCGGCTACCGGCCGGCATTCTCGAAGGCATCCATCTCGCCGTGGCGGATGACGCTGCCCTGCTGCACCCGGCGATTATGGCCGCGGCCGATGATGCGGCCGTCATGCACTATCACCGAGCCGATGGGAATGCCACCCTCGGCCAGGCCCAGGCGGGCCTCGTCGAGGGTGGCGTGCATGAAGGGGTCCATCTCGTCGAAGCTCCCCCCTGGGCGGCGCCTCAGCGTGGGGCGATATGCGCCACCAGCAGCTGCACGCTCTCGTTGCCGCGGAACTCGTTGAGGTCGAGCTTGTAGGCCAGCTCGGCCCAGCGCAGCGTCGGGTTGGGCCAGACCTCGCGGTCGATGTTGAAGGCGATGCCGTCGAGCTGCACGCTGCCGCATTCGGTCTTGAGCACCAGCTTGAGGTGACGTTCGCCGACGATGCGTTGCTGGACGATCTGGAACACGCCATGAAACAGCGGCTCGGGGAAATGCTGGCCCCAGGGCCCGGCATTGCGCAGGGCGCGAGCCAGCTCCAGGTGGAACTCGGTGGCGTCGAGCTGGCCGTCGGAGAGCAGGCGCCCGGTCAGGTCGTCCTCGCTGAGCTGGCGGCGCACCTCGGCGTCGAAGGCGGCGGCGAAGGCGCCGAAATTTTCCTGCGGCAGCGACAGGCCGGCGGCCATGGCATGCCCGCCGAACTTGCTGATCAGCCCCGGGTGTTTGGCCGCCACGGCGTCCAGCGCATCGCGGATATGCAGCCCCGGCACCGAGCGCGCCGAGCCCTTGAGCAGGCCGTCGCCGGCATCGGCGAAGGCGATGGCCGGGCGGTGGTAACGCTCCTTCAGGCGCGAGGCGAGGATGCCGATCACCCCCTGGTGCCAGTCGGCCTCGAACAGGCACAGGCCGAACGGCATGTCCTGCAGCGGCAAGTCCTTGAGCTGGGCCAGCGCCTCGCGCTGCATGCCCTGCTCGATGGCCTTGCGGTCCTGGTTGAGCTGATCGAGCTGCACCGCCATGTCGCGGGCCAGCGCCTCGTCGTCACAGAGCAGGCATTCGATGCCCAGGCTCATGTCGTCCAGGCGCCCTGCCGCATTTAGCCGCGGGCCGAGGATGAAGCCGAGGTCAGTGGAGGTGATGCGCCGATGGTCGCGCCCGGCGACTTCGAGGATCGCCCGCAGCCCAGGTCGCGCCCGCCCGGCACGAATGCGCGCCAGGCCCTGGTGCACCAGAATGCGGTTGTTGGCATCCAGCGGCACCACGTCGGCGACGCTGCCCAGCGCCACCAGGTCGAGCAGCTCGCCCAGGTTCGGCTCGGCGCGGCTGGCGAACCAGCCCAGCTCGCGCAGGCGCGCACGCAGCGCCAGCAGCACGTAGAACATCACCCCGACGCCGGCCATGGCCTTGCTCGGGAAGTCGCAGCCCGGCTGGTTGGGATTGACGATGGCATCGGCCGCCGGCAGTTCCGGGCCCGGCAGATGGTGGTCGGTGACCAGCACCTTGAGCCCGGCGGTCTTGGCCGCAGCGACGCCGTCGACGCTGGAGATGCCGTTGTCCACGGTGAGCAGCAGGTCGGGCTGGCGCTGCAGCGCCACCGCGACGATTTCCGGGGTCAGGCCGTAGCCGTATTCGAAGCGGTTCGGCACCAGGTAATCGACATGCGCGGCGCCGAGCAGGCGCAGGCCGAGCACGCCGACCGAGCTGGCGGTGGCACCGTCGGCATCGAAGTCGCCGACGATGAGGATGCGCTGGCGCTGCTCCAGCGCCTCGACCAGCAACTGCACCGCCGCCTCGATGCCCTTGAGCTGCTGATAGGGGATCAACCGCGCCAGGCCCTTGTCCAGCTCCTCGGCGGACTGCACGCCGCGAGCGGCATAGAGGCGGGTCAGCAGCGGCGGCAGGTTGCCCAGGTCGGGCAGTTGCACGGGCAGCGGGCGAAGGTCGATGCGCATCAATCGGATTCCGGCATGGCGGCGCGCGCCATAGTGGGCGCAGGCAACGGGGTCAAGGCCAAGCGGCGGCGCTGGGCACGGCCCCTGCGTCCGGCCGCCCGGGCCGCGAGTCGGCAAGCATACAGCAAAGCAGCCCGGCCACGGCTTGCGAGCGGCGGCTGGCCTCTCCCAGAATGAAGGCGACCTTTCCATACGCCGGCCCCAAGGCCCAGGCAGGCCGCCAGAGGACACCGATGCAGCGCCCCTTCCCCGTTGCCGAGCTCGCCGCCCACCGCCCCGGGGACGCGGAGCCTGCGGCCATGATCCCGCGCATCGAGGTGGTCGGCATCGACTGCCTGATCCTGCGCCTGTTCGAGCGGATCGAGGAAAGCAACATGCCCTGGCTGCTGGCCGCCGGCGAACGGCTGCGCGCCGCCTTCGGCCCGGCGCTGGTGGACCTGGTGCCCTCCTACACCACCCTGCTGCTGCACTACGACCTGCAGCAGCTGGACGACCGCCAGGCCCGTGCGCGGATAGCCCAGGCCTTCGAAAACCTCTCTCCGCAGGCCGATACCAACGGTCGCGAGCTGCACATTCCGGTGTGGTACCACCCCAGCGTCGGCCCCGAGCTGGCGCTGCTCGGCCAGCGCAGCGGGCTGGGCATCGGCGGCGTGATCGAGCGCCACAGTGCACACAGCTACCAGGTATTCGCCCTGGGTTTCGCCCCCGGCTTCGCCTTCATGGGGCTGGTCGACGAATGCCTGGCCAGCCCGCGCCTGAGCACCCCGCGCCAGCGCGTGGCGGCCGGCAGCCTGGGCATCGCCGACCGCCAGACCGCGATCTACCCACTGGTTTCACCCGGCGGCTGGAACCTTATCGGGCGCAGCCCGAGCCAACTGTTCGACCGCCGGCTGGACGGCTACAGCCTGCTGCGCCCGGGCGACCGGGTGCGTTTCGTGGCGATCGAGCGCGACGAGTTCGTGCGCCTGGGCGGCGACGACAGCCCCTTCGAGGAGACGCCATGAGCCTGTTGATCGAACGCAGCGGCGCCCTCGCCAGCCTGCAGGACGGCGGCCGCTTCGGCGTGCGCCACCTCGGCGTGACCCAGGGCGGCAGCGCCGACTGGTGCTCGCACCACTGGGCCAACTGGCTGCTGGGCAACCCGCTGGCGGCGCCGGTGGTGGAGATCGTCCTGGGTAATTTCGAGCTGCTCGCCGAGCGCGACAGCTGCCTGGCGCTGACCGGCGCCGACCTCGGCGCCAGCCTCGACGGCCAGGCGCTGGCGCCTGGGCGCAGCTTCCGCATCGGCCAGGGCCAGCGCCTGCGCTTTGCCCAGCCGCGCCAGGGCGTGCGCGCCTACCTGGCGGCGCCCGGCGGCTTTCGCGCCGAAGCGGTGCTGGGCAGTTGCGCCACGGTGCGCCGCGAAGCGCTCGGCGGCCTGCAGGGCGACGGCCGCCCGCTGACGGCCGGCGACTGCCTGCAGTGGCAGGGCCCGGCGCCGGCGCCACGCGCCCTGGCCGCCGCGCAGATCGCCCGGTTCGACGGCGATGCCCTGCTGCCGGTGATCCTCGGCGCGCAGATCGGCGACTTCAGCGGGCAGAGCCTGTTCGATGCGTTCAACCTCGAATGGCGGGTCGACCAGCGCGCCGACCGCATGGGCATCCGTCTGAGCGGCCCCGTGCTGCAGTGCGCGCGCCGGTCGATGGTGTCCGAGGGCGTGCCGCTGGGAGCGATCCAGGTGCCCAGCGACGGCCAGCCCATCGTCCTGCTCAACGACCGCCAGACCATCGGCGGCTACCCGCGCCTGGGCGCCCTCACCCCGCTGGCGGTGGCGCGTCTGGCGCAATGCCTGCCCGGCAGCCGGGTGCGCCTGCGACCCATCGCCCTCGACGAGGCGCAGCGTCAGCAGCGTCGCATACTGGCGCAGTGGTGCGCCTGAGCCACCGCTCCCGCAAGCCGCCTCAGCCGCGCTCGCCGGCCAGCCACTCCAGGGGAATCTCGTGCTGGCCGCGCTCGTCGGTGACGAACAGCTCGCCGTCGCTGATCATCAGGCTCCAGGACAGCGAGCGCGGCAGGTCCAGCGCCAGGTCGGCCAAGGCCTCCTGGCCGAGGGCGACCACGTTGATGTTCTTCAGGCTGCGCACCGGGTCCAGTTCCTTGCTCTGCCACACGCGCAGATTGCCGTAGGCCACCAGGCTGAACTTCTCGGTACGCCGCGAGCACCAGGTGATGCGCTCGCTGTCCGGCTGGCCGACCTCGATCCAATGCAGCACGCGGCCGTCCAGGCTCTTCTCCCACAGCGCCGGCTCGTCGACGTCCGACAGACCGCGGCCGAAGGCCAACTGCTCGTGATAGAACAGCACATAGGCGATCAGCCGCGCGGCCAGGCGCTCCTCGGTCTCCGAAGGGTGCCGGGCGACGGTGAAACGCAGGCTCTCGTAGACGCTGCGGTCCATGTCGGTGAGGTTCAGGTCGATCTTGTAGGTGGTCGATGGCAGGGCCATGGCGGGCTTCTTGGCTGGTCGTAAAGGCGGCAAGTCTACCCTGATCTGTCGGCCCGTGCCCTAGCGATGCGCCCGTGGCCAGGCCACCGCCAATGCAATAGGCTTGCAGGCATTGCAGCCACAGGAGCCACCATGAGCGCGCCCAGCAAACCCCTCGCCGGCCTGAAAGTGATCGAACTCGGCAGTCTGATCGCCGGCCCCTTCGCCGCGCGCATCTGCGCCGAGTTCGGCGCCGAGGTGATCAAGGTGGAATCGCCCGATGGTGGCGACCCGCTGCGCAAGTGGCGCAAGCTCTACGAGGGCACCTCGCTGTGGTGGTTCGTGCAGGCGCGCAATAAGCGCTCGATCACCCTTAACCTCAAGCACGAAGCCGGCCGCGAGGTATTACGCAAGCTGCTGGCGGACGCCGATATCCTGATCGAGAACTTCCGCCCCGGCGTGCTGGAGAAGCTCGGCCTGGGCTGGGACGTGCTGCACGCGCTGAACCCCAAGCTGGTGATGGTGCGCCTGTCCGGCTTCGGCCAGAGCGGGCCGCTGAAGGATCAGCCGGGCTTTGGCGCAGTCGGCGAGTCCATGGGCGGGCTGCGCTATATCACCGGCTTCGAGGACCGCCCGCCGGTGCGCACCGGCATCAGCATCGGCGACTCCATCGCCGCGCTGTGGGGCGTGATCGGCGCGCTGATGGCGCTGCGCCAACGCGAGGTCAACGGCGGCAGCGGCCAGGTGGTGGACGTGGCGCTGTACGAGGCGGTGTTCGTCATGATGGAGTCGATGGTGCCGGAGTTCGACGTGTTCGGCTTCGTGCGCGAGCGCAGCGGCAATATCATGCCCGGCATCACCCCCTCCTCCATCCACACCTGCGCCGACGGCCGGCATATCCAGATCGGCGCCAACGGCGATGCGATCTTCCAGCGTTTTATGCGCGCCATCGACCGTGCCGATCTGGCCGAGGCCCCGGACCTGGCCGACAACGCCGGGCGCGATGCGCGGCGCGACGAGCTGTACGGGGTGATCGACCGCTGGGCGGCGAGCCTGCCGTTGAGCGAGGTGGAAGCACTGCTCAAGCGCGCCGAGGTGCCGGCCAGCCGCATCTACTCGGCGGCGGACATGCTCGACGACCCGCAGTTTCTCGCCCGCGAGATGTTCCTTTCGGCCAAGCTCCCCGACGGCAAGGCGTTCAAGATGCCCGGCATAGTGCCCAAGCTGTCCGACACCCCCGGCTCGGTGGAATGGACCGGCCCGGCACTGGGCGAGCACAACGACCAGGTGCTCGCCAGCCTGGGCTACGACGCCGCGCAGATCGTCGCGCTGCGCGATTCGGGCGCGATCTGAGGCCGTGGACGAGCTGCCGGAGGAGGTACGCCGCCTGCTGCGCCTGGAGCAGCGCGAGGCGGCCATCGAGCTGCTGCGCCTGCGTCAGCGCCTGAGCGAGGAAGAGGCGACCCGGCGCGTTGATCTGTATCTGGAAGAGAATCCGCCGATTCGCCCGCGCGGGCCGGCCATCCTCCTCGCCAGCAGGCTCAACGCCCTGATCTGGCTGGTGCTGATCGGCCTGAGCGCACTGCTGGCACTGATCTTCGGCGGCTGACTCGGCCATCGACCCCGGGGATCGCTGCGCTCGGGTTGGGGCGCCAGCCAGCGAAACGAAACCGGCGCCACGAGGGCGCCGGTTTGCGTTGCCAGGGATGACGCTTACAGCGGCTTGCCGCGGTTGCCGTGAGCGGCGACGAACTGCTGCACGGTCTTCAGGTCGTTGGCCAGCACGGTGCAGCGCTCCTCGCGCTGGAACAGGTCGGCCAGGTGCGGCGGCAGCGCCGGCACCGCGTCGATGCCGGCCTTTTCCACCGCTTCGGGGAACTTGACCGGGTGCGCGGTGCCCAGCACCACCATGGGCGTGGCCAGGCTGCGCCGGCATTCGCGGGCGGCGCGCACGCCGATGGCGGTGTGCGGGTCGAGCAGCTCGCCGCACTCGGCATAGACCTCGGCGATGGTCTCGCAGGTCTGCGCGTCATCCACCGCCAGCGAATCGAACAGCTTGCGCGCCTCGGTCCAGCGATCGTCCTCGACACTGAAGCCGCCGCCCTGCTTGAAGGTTTCCATCAGCCCGGCGATGGCGGCGCCGTTGCGGCCATGCAGGTCGAACAGCAGGCGCTCGAAGTTGGACGACACCATGATGTCCATCGACGGCGACAGGGTCGGGTGCAGGGTCTCTTTCACATACCGATTGCCACTCATGAAGCGGTGCAGGATGTCGTTGCGGTTGGTGGCGACGATCAGCTGGCTGACCGGCAGGCCCATGTTGCGAGCCAAATACCCCGCAAAAATGTCGCCGAAGTTGCCGGTCGGCACCGAGAAGGCGATGGAGCGAGCCGGCGCGCCGAGCTGCAGCGCAGCGTGGAAGTAGTAGACGATCTGGGCCATGATCCGCGCCCAGTTGATCGAGTTGACCGCCACCAGGCGGGTGCCCTTGAGGAAGCCCTGGTCGGCGAAGCTGGCCTTGACCATCTCCTGGCAGTCGTCGAAGTTGCCCTCGATGGCGATGTTGTGGATGTTCTCACCGAGGATGGTGGTCATCTGCCGGCGCTGCACTTCGGACACACGGTTGTGCGGGTGCATGATGAAGATGTCGACGTTGTCGCAGGCCTTGCAGCCTTCGATGGCCGCCGAGCCGGTATCGCCGCTGGTGGCGCCCATGATCACCACGCGCTCGCCGCGCTTGGCCAGCACATGGTCGAGCAGGCGGCCGAGCAGCTGCAGGGCGAAGTCCTTGAACGCCAGGGTCGGGCCGTGGAACAGCTCCAGCACCCACTCGTTGCCGTTGAGCTGGCGCAGCGGCGCCACAGCGTTGTGGGCGAACACGCCGTAGGTTTCCTCGAGGATCTTCTTGAAGTCGGCGTCAGCGATGCTGCCGGCAACGAACGGACGCATCACCCGGAAGGCCAGCTCGTGATAGGGCAGGCCGGCCCAGGAGGCGATTTCCTCGACGGTGAAACGCGGCAGATTTTCCGGCACGTAGAGGCCGCCGTCGCTGGCCAGGCCAGCCAGCAGCACGTCTTCGAAATTTAGGGCCGGCGCCTGGCCGCGGGTACTGATATAGCGCATGGGATAAACCTTCGTTCTGCTGCACCCGCAGGCCAAGACCTGCGGGCGGACACGGGATTAGTTGAGCTGCTCGACGCGGATACGGACGATGGGCGAGGCCACGCCGTCCAGCGCTTCCATGGCGGCGATGGCATCGAGGATACTCGCCTCCTCCACGCGATGGGTGACCAGGATCATCGGCACCAGGCCGTCCTGCTCCTCGGCTTCCTTCTGCATGATCGACTCGATGTTGATGCCGCGCTCGGAGAGGATGCTCGCCACCTGGGCCAGCACGCCCGGATGGTCCTTGGCCTGGATGCGCAGGTAGTAGGCGCTCTCGCACTGCTCGATGGGCAGGATCGGGTGATCGGACAGCGAATCCGGCTGGAAGGCCAGGTGCGGCACGCGGTTGGTCGGGTCGGTGGTCAGCGCACGCACCACGTCGACCAGGTCGGCCACCACCGCCGAGGCGGTCGGCTCCATGCCGGCGCCGGCACCGTAATACAGGGTGCTGCCCACGGCATCGCCATTGACCATCACCGCGTTCATCACGCCGTTGACATTGGCGATCAGGCGATCGGCCGGGATCAGCGTCGGGTGCACGCGCAGCTCGAAACCGGCCTCGGTACGGCGGGCCACGCCCAGGTGCTTGATGCGATAGCCCAGCGCCTCGGCGTAGTTGACGTCCGCCGTGGTCAGGCGGGTGATGCCTTCGGTGTAGGCCTTGTCGAACTGCAGCGGGATACCGAAGGCGATGGAGGCGAGAATGGTCAGCTTGTGCGCGGCGTCGATGCCCTCGACGTCGAAGGTCGGGTCGGCCTCGGCGTAGCCCAACGCCTGGGCTTCCTTGAGCACGTCGTCGAAGGCGCGGCCCTTCTCGCGCATTTCGGTCAGGATGAAGTTGCCGGTGCCGTTGATGATCCCGGCCAGCCAGTTGATGCGGTTGGCGGCGAGGCCCTCGCGGATCGCCTTGATCACCGGGATGCCGCCGGCCACGGCGGCCTCGAAGGCGACGATCACGCCCTTCTCGCGCGCCTTGGCGAAGATCTCGTTGCCGTGCACGGCGATCAGCGCCTTGTTGGCGGTGACCACGTGCTTGCCGTTGTCGATGGCCTTGAGCACCAGATCGCGGGCCAGGGTGTAGCCACCGATCAGCTCGATGACGATATCGATCTCGGGATTGCTCGCGACGGCGAACACGTCATCGGTGGTGGCGATGCCGGTAATGTCGTACTGCGGCTTGGGCGAGCGAATGGCGATCTGGGCAATCTCGATGCCGCGACCGGCGCGCCGGGTAATTTCCTCGGCGTTGCGCTTGAGTACATTCAAGGTACCGCCACCGACGGTACCCAACCCACAGATGCCCACTTTGACCGGCTTCACACTCAATTCCCCATCAGCACTGCACGAAACGGCCGGAGCATGCCCCGGCCGCGGATAAAGAGCCGCACCTTACGAAGCGGCTGTTTGTTAGTCAATCCACGGCTCAGTTGGACTCCAGGGCGATCTTGGCCAGCTGCGGCGCCGGCTGATAACCCGGGATCATCTTGCCGTTGGCCAGGACGATGGCCGGCGTGCCGTTGACCCCGATCATCTGGCCCAGCTCGTACTGCTTGGCTACCGGGTTGTCGCACTGTGCCTCGGCCACGCTCTGGCGGGCCTTGGCGCGGTTCATCGCTTCCTGCTGGTCCTTGGCGCACCAGACGTTGACCAGCTCCTGGGCCGCCGGGCTGCTCAGGCCCTGGCGCGGGAAGGCGACGTAGCGCACCTCGACGCCCAGGCGGTTGAGCTCGGGCACTTCGCTGTGCAGCTTCTGGCAGTAGCCGCAATCGGTGTCGGTGAACACGGTGATATGGGTCTTCGGCGCCTTGGGCGCGAACACCACCATTTCCTTGGCCGGAATGGCGTTGATCTGCTTGGCCACCGCGCGGCTTTCCTCGATCTCGGTGAGGTTGACCGCCTTGCCGTCCTTGACCTGGAACAGGTAGCCCTGCATGAGGAACTGGCCGTCGGCGCTGGTGTAGAGCTGGCGCCCGCCCTTGAGCTGAACCTGATAGATGCCCGGCATCGGGCTCTCGGCGATGGCCTCGATCGGCAGGCTGGCATCCAGCGAGGTCAGGCTCTGGCGGATGGCCTGATCGGGATCGGCGGCCAGGCTGAAACTGCTGCCCAGCACCAGCGCCAGGGCAACGGAAATACGGGTTAGGGACATGAACACTCCTGTCGAACGAGGGACGGGCGAAGATCGGCACAGCCTACCACAGATGGCCGGCCAGGCAGCTCGCCGGCGACCGGACGGCAGGCCTAGCCGCGCGGATGGTGCAGCGCGTGCAACTCCTGCAGACGCGCCCTGGCGATATGGGTGTAGATCTGCGTGGTGGACAGGTCGCTATGGCCCAGCAGCATCTGCACCACGCGCAGGTCGGCGCCATGGTTGAGCAGGTGGGTGGCGAAGGCATGGCGCAGGGTATGCGGCGACAGCGGCTTGGCGATGCCGGCCACCCGGGCCTGATGCTTGATCCGGTGCCAGAAGGTCTGGCGGGTCATCTGCTCGCCACGCAGGCTGGGGAACAGCACGTCGCTGGGCTTGCCGCCGAGCAGCAGCGGGCGCGCCTCGCGGTTGTAGCGCTCGATCCAGGCAATGGCCTCCTCGCCCAGCGGTACCAGGCGTTCCTTGCTGCCCTTGCCGAACACCCGCAGCACGCCCTGGCGCAAATTGACCTGCTCCAGGCTCAACGACACCAGCTCGGTCACCCGCAGGCCACAGGCATACAGCACCTCGAGCATGGCACGGTCGCGCAGGCCGATGGGGTCGTCCAGATCCGGCGCCTGCAGCAGCGCCTCGACGTCCGCCTCGGACAGCGACTTAGGCAGCGGCCGGCCGATCTGCGGCAACTCGACCTGCAGGCTGGGGTCTTCACCGATCAGCCCCTCGCGCAGCAGAAAGCGGTAGAAGCCGCGCAGCCCGGAGAGAAAACGCGCGGTGGAGCGCGCCTGATAGCCCTGCTCCAGGCGCCAGGCCAGGTGATCGAGCAGCGCCTCGCGGCCGATCTGCGCAAGCGCCAGGCCGCGCGCGTCGAGCCAGGCATTGAAGTGTTCCAGGTCGCTGCGGTAGGCGGCACGGGTATGGGCGGACAGCCCCTTCTCGAACCACTGGGCCTCGAGGAAACGCTCGATCAAGGGATGGGACAGGGTGGCCATGAGGACTCTTCGCAGGCAGAGGGCGCCTAGTGTTCCACAGCCGAGACCGGCAGGACGAGTGCAACCAATGGAAACAGCCGGACAACCGTCGGTCGGTCGTCGCGCCGCGCCATACGACCAGTGGCCCGGCAAGCCTATCCTTGGTTGGGTGACAGCCGGAGTGGGCGGCGCCATGATTGCACCCTGCCATCACGCCACCGGTAGCGCCATGCCCAATCACGCCCACTCCCGTCTCGGCCAGATCCTGATCAACAAGGGCCTGATCACCCCCGCACAGCTGGACGCGGCGATCAAAGTGCAACTCGTCAGCCACAAGCGCCTGGGCGAAGTACTGATCGAGCAAGGGCTGCTGACCCAGAAGCAGCTGAGCAAGGCCCTGAAGAAGCAGAGCAACTTGCGCCTGGCCGCCACCCTGGTGGCCGCCCTGATGAGCCCCTTCCAGATGGCCAGCGCCGACATCCAGCGGCTGCAGCCGCCCAGCAGCATCAGCCGCCAAGAGACCACGCGGGGCATGCAGGCGCTGAGCGACACGGAAATGAGCGCGGTCAGCGCCCAGGGCCTGGACGACGCCCTGCAAGGCCTGCTACTGCGCGCCGAAAGCGGCGACGGCCTGGGCACGATCAAGCAGCTGGCCAAGCTGGTGATGCCGGCGCTGGACAACCTGGATGCCGAGACCGGCCTGCGCGACGTGCAGTACGACACCAGCAAGCTGCGTTCGACGCTGAACGACGACGGCTCGTTCAACGTCAACCTGCCCAGCTCCATCGGCGAACTGCGCTTCGACAATATCCGCGTCAAGGACGCCCCCGCCGGACAGAGCTTCGGCAGCCTCAGCCTGCACAACATCGACCTGTCGCAGGCCAGCCTGAAGATCAGCCTGCGTCCCTGACGCCCGCCTCCGGCGCAAAGCCCGGCAGCACCGGCACCGGCTTCTGCCGCTCGTCGACCGCGACGAAACTGAAACTGCCACTGATGGCGTGCTCGCGCCCTTCCTGATACAGCCCCTCGACGAACACCTCGACCGCAACCTTGAGGCTGGTGTTGCCCACCTTGCTCACCCGCCCGACCAGCTCGACGATGGAGCCGGCCGGAATCGCATGCTTGAAGTCGATGCGGTCGCTGGACACGGTGACCAGCGGCAAGCGGCAGAACCGCGTGGCGGCGATAAAGGACACCTCGTCCATCCAGGCCAGCGCCGTGCCACCGAACAGGGTGTTGTGGTGATTGGTACTCGGCGGGAACACCGCCTTGGTCACGCGGGTTTCCGACAGCGCGATGCGCCGCTGGATTTCTTGCTCTCTCGGACTCATGCCACTACTGCTCGCAATCGATGTGGTTCGGCCGGGCCGCGAAACCCGCCGGTCGACGGGCCCAGAAACGAAAAAAGCAGCCCGTAGGCTGCTTCTTTCAGAAAGGCGTCCGAACTTAGGACAGCTTTTCCTTGATGCGCGCGGCTTTGCCGGACAGGTCGCGCAGGTAGTACAGCTTGGCCTTGCGCACGTCGCCGCGACGCTTGACGCTCAGGCTGTCGACCAGCGGCGAGTAGGTCTGGAAGGTACGCTCGACGCCCACACCGCTGGAGATCTTGCGCACGGTGAAGGCGCTGTTCAGGCCGCGGTTACGCTTGGCGATGACGACGCCTTCGAAGGCCTGCAGACGCTGACGGTCGCCTTCCTTCACCTTCACCTGAACGATCACGGTGTCGCCCGGGGCGAAGCTCGGGATTTCTTTGTTCATCTGCTCGGCTTCGAGCATCTGGATAATCTTGTTGGTCATGCTGCGCTCCTAAGACAAGCCTCCCGGCCTGCCATCGATACGTTAACTATCGTCCCGCTGGCGGATGTATTCCTCCAGCAGCTTTTTCTCTTCTCCAGAAAGCGAGCGGCTATCCAGAAGATCGGTGCGACGTTCCCAGGTCCGCCCAAGGGACTGCTGCAAACGCCAGCGCCGGATGTGTTCGTGGTTGCCACTAAGCAACACCTCGGGAACACGTTTATCCGCATACACCTCCGGACGGGTGTAGTGCGGGCAGTCGAGCAGGCCATCCGTAAAGGAGTCCTCCTCGGCCGAATCGGCATGACCCAATGCACCAGGCAAAAGGCGCGTCACCGCGTCGATCAGCACCATGGCCGGCAGCTCGCCGCCGGACAGGACGTAGTCGCCAATCGACCATTCCTCGTCGACATGCGTTTCGATGAAACGCTCGTCGATACCTTCGTAACGACCGGTGATCAGGATCAGTGCCTGCTCCTGCGCCAGCTCGCGGACCGCCGCCTGATTCAGACGACGTCCCTGCGGCGACAGGTAGATCACCTTCGCCGCCTCCCCCGCGGCCTGCCTGGCACTGGCCAGGGCGTCCTCGAGAGGCTTGATCTTCATCACCATCCCCGGGCCGCCGCCGAAGGGGCGGTCGTCCACCGTATGGTGGCGATCCGTGGTGTAGTCCCGCGGATTCCAGCAGTGCAGCTTGAGCAGCTCCTGCCTGACCGCACGACTGGTGATGCCGTACTCGCCGATGGCGGCAAACATTTCCGGGAACAGGGTGATGACTTCGACGCGCATAGGCCTTAGAAGTCCGCATCCCAGTCGACCCGCATCTCGCCGGCTGCCAGGTCCACCGCCAGCACGCACTGCCCGGTATAGGGCAACAGGCGCTCGCGCTCGTCCAGGCTGCCCGCGCAGGGCTTGACCACCATCACATCGTTGGCACCGGTCTCGAACAGATGATCGACCACGCCGAGCAACTGCCCCGCCTGATCGACGACCTTCAGACCTTGCAACTGGTACCAGTAGAACTCGCCATCATCCAGGTCGGGCAGCTCGCCACGCGGCACGCAGATCTCGAAACCGGCGTAGGTACGCGCAATCTCGCGATCATCCAGACCTTTCAACTTGGCAACCAGCACCTTGCCTTGCAGGCGGCCGCTGGCCAGTTCCACTTGCTTTACCTCGCCGTCACGCCTGAGCGTCCAGCGCGGGTAATCGAGCACGTTATCGATGGGATCGGTAAAGGAATAGACCTTCACTTCGCCCCTGACGCCGTGCACCGAAACAATCTTGCCGAGAACCACCAGATCCTCGGCGACGGCCGGCGTCGTACTCATAAAAGTGCTTAGGCGGCAGCCTTGGCAGCTTCCTTGAGCAGCTGAGCAACACGCTCAGACGGCTGAGCGCCCTGGCCCAGCCAGTAGGTCGCGCGCTCCTGGTCGACGGACAGACGCACTTCGCCACCGGCAGCGATCGGGTTGAAGAAGCCGATGCGCTCAACGAAACGACCATCGCGCGCATTGCGGCTGTTGGTCACGGTCAGGTGGTAGAAGGGGCGCTTTTTGGAGCCGCCACGAGCAAGACGGATGGTTACCATGTGAACATCGTTCCTGTAGTCGGTGCTAACTTAAGGCACACACTTAAAATGGGCCTAGGCCCGAAAGGCCGCATATTTTAAGGATTATGCGGCGGTTTGCAAATCTCTTTTTCCGCCCGGCCATCGGCCGGGGCGCAGCCCCTAGAATTTCGGCATGCCGCCGCCGGGCAACATGCCGCCCATGCCGCGCATCATCTTGGCCATGCCGCCCTTGGCGGTGAATTTCTTCATCATCTTCTGCATCTGCTTGTGCTGTTTGATCAGCCGGCCGATGTCCTGCACCTGGGTGCCGGAACCCAGGGCGATACGGCGCTTGCGCGAGCCGCTGATGATGTCCGGGTCACGACGCTCGGCCGGGGTCATCGAGTTGATGATCGCCTCCATCTGCTTGAACTGCTTCTCCGCCGCGCCCTGGGCATTGCCCATCTGCGCCAGGTTGACCCCGCCGATGGACGGCAGCTTGTCCATCAGGCCGCCGAGGCCGCCCATGTTCTTCATCTGCTGCAGCTGGTCGCGGAAGTCTTCCAGGTCGAAGCCCTTGCCCTTCTTCAGCTTCTTGGTGAGCTTCTCGGCCTTCTCGCGATCGAGGGTCTGCTCGGCCTGTTCGATCAGGCTGAGCACGTCGCCCATGCCGAGGATGCGCGAGGCGATACGGTCCGGGTGGAAGGGCTCGAGCGCGTCGCTCTTCTCGCCCATGCCGATGAACTTGATCGGCTTGCCGGTGATATGCCGCACCGACAGCGCGGCACCGCCGCGGGCGTCGCCGTCGACCTTGGTCAGCACCACGCCGGTCAGTGGCAGCGCGTCGCTGAAGGCCTTGGCGGTATTGGCGGCGTCCTGGCCGGTCATGGCATCGACCACGAACAGGGTTTCCACCGGCTTGACCGCGGCGTGCAGGGCCTGGATCTCGGCCATCATCTCGGCGTCGATGGCCAGACGACCGGCGGTATCGAGAATGACCACGTCGATGAACTTCAGCTTGGCTTCGCGGATCGCCGCATTGGCGATTTCCACCGGCTTCTGGCTGGCATCGGAGGGGAAGAAGGTCACGCCCAGGTCACCAGCCAGGGTTTCCAGCTGCTTGATCGCCGCCGGACGGTAGACGTCGGCCGAGACCAGCAACACCGACTTCTTCTTGCGCTCCTTGAGGAACTTGGCCAGCTTGCCGGCAGTGGTGGTCTTGCCCGCCCCCTGCAGACCGGCCATCAGCACCACGGCCGGCGGCGCGGCATTCAGCGCCAGATCCTCGTTGGCCGCACCCATCAGCTCTTCCAGCTCGGCGCGGACGATCTTCACGAAAGCCTGGCCCGGAGTCAGGCTCTTCGACACCTCGGTGCCGACCGCGCGCTCCTTGACCTTGGCGACGAAGTCCTTGACCACCGGCAGGGCCACGTCGGCCTCGAGCAGGGCCATGCGCACTTCGCGCAGGGTGTCCTTGATGTTGTCTTCGCTGAGCTTGGCCTTGCCCGTGACGTTACGCAGGGTCTGGGACAGGCGATCGGTAAGATTTTCGAACATGCGCGTTCCTTTGGAAGTGCGGCTCGACCGGAGTCGGGTGTACGACAGGCGGCGGATTATAGCCAAGTCGCCGCGCCACCGACACCGCCAGCGGTCTTTCGTGCGGGCGATCATCTGTGCCACACTCAGCGCCTTTCGGGCTCGCCTTACACGGATTTATGCACCCTCTGCTGCCCAGCCTCGCCGCCGCCTGCCTGTACGCCGGCGCCGCCACCTACCAGGGCCTGCGCCTGACTCAGCGCAGCACCCCCGACAAGCGCCTGCTGGCGTTGCTCGGCGTGCTCGCCCTGTGCTTCCACGGCGGCAGCCTGTTCCTCCAGCTGCACGACGTCCACGGCCTGACCCTGGACTTCTTCAATGCCGCGAGCCTGATCGCCTACGCGGTGATTGCCCTGACCCTGCTGGCCTGCCTGCGCATCCCGGTGGAGAACCTGCTGCTGCTGCTGTTCCCCCTGGGCGGGCTGACCGTGCTGGCTGCCGAGTTCCTGCCCTCGGGTACCATCCGCCCGATCGACGAACACCCTGGCATCCTGGCCCACATCCTGCTGTCGATCCTGGCCTACGGCATGCTCACCATCGCCGTGTTCCAGTCGATCCTGCTGCTGCTGCAGGACTATCAGCTCAAGCACAAGCACCCCTCCGGGCTGATCAAGAACTTCCCGCCGCTGCAGACCATGGAGAGCCTGCTGTTCGGCTTCCTCTGGGGCGGCTGGCTGCTGCTGTCGTTGTCGCTGCTGTCCGGCGCGCTGTTTCTCGACGACCTGCTCGCCCAGCACCTGGCGCACAAGACCATCCTTTCCAGCTTCGCCTGGGTGGTGTTCGCCGTGCTGCTGTGGGGTCGCCACCGCCTGGGCTGGCGCGGGCACAAGGCCATTCGCTGGACCCTGGCCGGGTTCTGCCTGCTGATGCTGGCCTACTTCGGCAGCAAGCTGGTGCGCGAATTCATCCTGCACATCTGAGGCGCCTTCCTTGGACGACCTTCATGCGAGCTACCTGCTCGGCCTGCTGATCTTTCTCATCCTCTGCTCGGCGTTCTTCTCCAGCTCCGAGACCGGCATGCTCAGCCTCAACCGCTACCGGCTCAAGCACCTGGCCAAGGAAGGGCACAAGGGCGCCAAGCGGGTGACCCGCCTGCTCGACCGCCCGGACCGCCTGCTCGGCACCATCCTGGTCGGCAACAACGTGGTCAACATCCTCGCCGCCTCCATCGCCACGGTGCTGGCGGTGGACCTGTGGGGCGAGGCCGGCATCGCCATCGCCACCGCCGGCCTGACCATCGTCGTGCTGATCTTCGGCGAGATCACCCCCAAGACCCTGGCCGCGCTGCGCCCGGAACTGGTGGCCTTCCCCGCCAGCCGCCTGCTCAACCTGCTGCAGCGCCTGCTCTACCCGGTAGTCTGGCTGACCAGCGCGATCAGCAACGGCCTGCTGCGCCTGTTCGGCATCGACCCGGCGCAACGCGCCAGCGACAGCCTGTCCACCGAGGAACTGCGCAGCGTGGTGCGCGAGTCCGGCGCAGAGCTGCCGAAGAACCGGCAGAACATGCTGCTGGGCATCCTCGACCTGGAACGGGTGACGGTGGACGACATCATGATCCCGCGCAACGAGGTGGCCGGCATCGATCTGGACGACGACCTGGAAAGCATCGTCGGCCAGCTGCGCACCACCCCGCACACCCGCCTGCCGGTGTTCCGCGGCGACATCAACCAAATCGAGGGCGTCGTGCACATGCGCCAGATCGCCCGCCTGCTCAGCCACAACCAGCTGACCAAGGAAGCCCTGCTGGCGGCCTGCCACGAACCCTACTTCGTGCCGGAGAACACCCCGCTGTCGACCCAGCTGATCAACTTCCAGAAGCACAAGCGGCGCATCGGCATAGTGGTCGACGAGTACGGCGAGGTGATCGGTATCGTCACCCTGGAAGACATCCTCGAGGAGATAGTTGGCGACTTCAGCAACCAGGACAGCCTGCGCAGCCCCGACATCCACCCGCAGGACGACGGCACCTACGTGATCGACGGCGCCGCCTACATTCGCGAACTGAACAAGACCCTCGGCTGGCACCTGCCCAGCGAGGGCCCCAAGACCCTCAACGGCCTGATCACCGAGGCGCTGGAGAGCATTCCCGACAGCGCCGTGTGCCTGAAGATCGGTCCCTACCGCCTGGAGATTCTGCAGGCGACGGAAAACCGGGTGAAAAGCGTGCGGGTCTGGCAAACGGAAAAGCTCAAAGCGGACGCCGCAGCAGCGGAGTGAGACGCTCGGCCAGGCCCTCGGCCCACAGCCGGTAACCCAGCGCCGAGGGGTGATAGCCGTCCTCGGCCAGGTAACGCGGCTCGAACGGCAACTCCAGCGCGCAATACTCTGCCCCCAGACACCCACTGAGCTTGCGCAGCTCGGCGTCGAGCAGGCGCGCGCGCCAGCCCATCAGCTGGCGCAGCAGCCAGGGCAAGGCGCTGAAGTGCTGCAACGGCGGCACCGCGCTGAACGCCACGCGCACCCCGCGCCCGCGCAAGCCGTCGGCCATGCCGGCAAGCGCCTGCATCCAGCGCGCACTCGGTGTGAGATGGGTGGTGTCGTTGACGCCGAATACCAGCAAGGCCAACTCGGCCGGCTCGGCCAGTGCCTGCGGCAGCAGGCGCTCGTGGGCCTGGGCCGCGGTGATGCCGTTCTCGCCGCAGGCCCGCCAGCGCACCGGACGCTGCAGACGCTCGGCCAGCGCCGCCGCCAGACAGGCGGCCAGGGCCTGATCCAGGCTCGCCACGCCGACGCCGGCCACGGTGGACTCGCCGATCAGCAGCAGGCGCAGCGGCTCGCCGGGCCACTGCGCGCCGCACAGGCCGTGCGTCGCTCCCGCCGCCGGCGGCAGACGTAACGCCGTGCGCCGGGTATGCAATGCCAGCGGCAGCGCCAATGGCAGCAGCGGCAGCGTCGCCAGCCACCACAGCGCGTGCCGGCTCACAGCTGCACGCGTACCGCGCGGGCGCTGCGCAGCGCCTTGGCCCGCGCCGCCTCGATCGACTCGTCGCGCGCCAGGGCCACGCCCATGCGCCGCTGGCCCTTGACCTCGGGCTTGCCGAACAGACGCAGCGCGGTGTCCGCCTCACTCAGCGCCGCGCCCAGATTGGCGAAACTGGCCTGCCGCGAGTCGCCTTCGACCAGAATCACCGCCGACGCCGACGGGCCCATCTGGCGGATCGCCGGAATCGGCAGGCCGAGGATGGCCCGCGCGTGCAGGGCGAACTCGGACAGTTCCTGGGAAATCAGGGTGACCAGGCCGGTGTCGTGCGGCCGTGGAGAAACCTCGCTGAACCACACCTGGTCGCCCTTGACGAACAGTTCTACGCCGAACAGCCCGCGACCACCGAGCGCCTCGGTCACCGCCAGCGCCACGCGTTCGGACTCGGCCTGCGCCTGCGCGCTCATCGCTTGCGGCTGCCAGGACTCCTGATAGTCACCATTCTCCTGACGGTGGCCAATCGGCGCGCAGAAGCTGGTGCCGCCGGCGTGGCGCACGGTAAGCAGGGTGATCTCGTAGTCGAAGTCGATAAACCCTTCCACGATGACCCTGCCCTTGCCGGCGCGCCCGCCCTCCTGGGCATAGTCCCAGGCGCGCTGCAGGTCGGCGTCGCTCTTCAGCACGCTCTGGCCCTTGCCGGAAGAACTCATGATCGGCTTGACCACGCAGGGGTAACCGACGGATTTCACCGCCGCGGCGTAGTGCTCGAAGGTGTCGGCGAAATGGTAGGGCGAAGTGGGCAAGCCCAGCTCCTCGGCGGCCAGGCGACGGATGCCCTCGCGGTTCATGGTCAGCTGTGCGGCGCGTGCGGTGGGCACCACGTTGAAGCCCTCGGCCTCCAGCTCGACCAGGGTGGCGGTGGCGATGGCCTCGATCTCGGGCACGATGAAATGCGGCTGCTCGGCCTCGATCACCGCACGCAGGGCGGCGCCGTCGAGCATGTCGATCACGTGGCTGCGGTGCGCCACCTGCATGGCCGGGGCGTTGGCGTAACGGTCCACGCCTATCACCTCGCAGCCCAGGCGCTGCAACTCGATCACCACTTCCTTGCCGAGCTCGCCGCAGCCGCACAGCAGCACGCGGGTCGCGGAAGGCGACAGGGGGGTTCCAATACGGGGCATGAAGGGCTCCTCGAACAGAGAATCAGAAAGGCATCAGCAGATGACCGGAGGCGCGGGCACGCTGCAGACAGAGTTGCAACACCGCACGCCGCTCGGCGTTGTCCATGCGGCCCCAGCGGGTGATTTCGTCAGCCGTGCGCTGGCAACCGATGCAGACGTCCTGCTCGTCCAGCGCGCAGACCTGCACGCAGGGCGAGCGCACCGGCTTTTCCACATCACTCATCGTCAGGCACCAGTTCGCGGGCATAGCGCTGGGCGTTGTGTACGTAATGGGCGGCGCTGGCCTCGAGCATCTTCTTCTGCTGCTCGGTCAGTTCGCGCACCACCTTGCCGGGGCTGCCCATGACCAGGCTGCCATCGGGAATCACCTTGCCTTCGGGGATCAGGCTGTTGGCGCCGATGATGCAGTACTTACCGATCTTCGCGCCGTTGAGGATCACCGCATTGATGCCGATCAGGCTGTAATCGTCCACCGTGCAGCCATGCATCATCACCTTGTGCCCCACGGTGACGCCCTTGCCCAGGGTCAGCGGGAAGCCCATGTCGGTGTGCAGCACGCTGCCGTCCTGCACGTTGCTGTGCTCGCCGATATGGATCAGTTCGTTGTCGCCGCGCAGCACGGCACCGAACCAGACGCTGGCACCGGCCTCCAGGCGCACCTTGCCGATCAGGTCGGCGCTCGGCGCGACCCAGCTGTCGGGGTGGGCTTCGACACGGGAGCTTCCCAGGCGGTATTTCATGGCTCGGTTTTCCTCGACGGGTTCAACGCAGATGAATGAAGTGTTCGGGCGGCTGGTGCAGGGCGATCTGCGCGTCGTCGTACAGCAGATTGACCAGCTCCACCACCATGATCGCGGTCAGGCCCCAGATGCGGTACTCGCCATAGGTGTAGGACGGCACGTACCAGCTGTGCCCGAGGTAGTCGATACGGTGGGTCAATTCGCGCGGGTCATCGCGGAAGAACGCCAGCGGCACCGAGAACACCGAGGCGATCTCGGCATCGTTGGCCTTGTACTCCACATAGTCTGGCACCAGGCCGACATAGGGGGTGACCTGGATGCCGTGGCGTGACACCAGGCTGCTGAGCGGTCCTATCACCTCGACCAGCCCCGGCGGCAGGCCGATTTCCTCCTCGGCTTCGCGCAGGGCGGTATGCACCAGGTCGCGATCCTCCGGGTCGCGCCGACCGCCGGGGAAGGCCACCTCGCCACTGTGGGTCGACAAACCGCTGGCGCGCAGGGTCAGCACCAGTTCGGGTTCGTCACTGCGGGTGATGGGGACCAGCACCGCCGCCTCGGGGAAGCTGCGCTCGGTCTCCAGAGGGCGCGGCCGATGACCGCGCACGCGATGGAGCAACTCGTCCAGCATGGGCACACTCGGGGATTGTTATGCCCGGCATCATGGCATGAAAGCGTCGCCGCGCCCAAGCCCGAAGACAGGGCAAGGCGGCCGAGTTGGCGGGCTTGCCGGCCATGCCGCCGGCGCGCCAAGATAGTCCCAACAGGCCGAGGACAAGCCATGAAATATTGCAGCCAATGCGGCCAGCCGCTGACCCGGGCGATCCCCGCCGGCGACAACCGCCTGCGCCACGTGTGCAACCACTGCCATACGGTGCACTACGAGAACCCGCGCATCGTTGCCGGCTGCCTGCCGGTGTGGGGCGAGCAGGTGCTGCTGTGCCGCCGCGCCATCGAACCGCGCCGCGGCTACTGGACCCTGCCGGCCGGCTTCATGGAAAACGGCGAAACCATCGAGCAGGCGGCGGCGCGGGAAACCCTGGAGGAGGCCTGCGCGCGGGTGCGCGACCTCAATCTCTACACCCTGTTCGACCTGCCGCATATCAGTCAAGTGTACATGCTGTTTCGCGCCGAGCTGGTCGACCTGGATTTCGCCGTGGGCGAGGAAAGCCTCGAGGTGCGCCTGTTCGCCGAAGCGGAAATCCCCTGGTCGGAGCTGGCTTTCCCGACCATAGGCCGTACCTTAGAATGCTTCTTCGCCGACCGCCGGCAGAACCTGTTTCCGGTGCGCAACGAGCCGCTGGAAGCCCTGCGCGCTCATTACCGACCCCGTTGACCCCTTGCCGAGAAGTATTCCGATGCGCTGGCTGTTGCCCCTGTTGTGCCTGACCCTCAGCCTGAACGTGCAGGCCAACGCCACCCCCATCGACGCCACGCGCCAGGTGGACAAGGTGCTGGTGCTCAAGTCCGAACGCCAGCTGCACCTGCAGCGACGCGGCGAGACCATCAAGTCCTACCGCATCTCCCTCGGCAAGCAGCCCAACGGCGCCAAGCAGCGCGAAGGCGACCTGCGCACGCCGGAAGGCTTCTACTGGATCGACTGGCGCAAGGCCAGCGACAAGTACCAGCTGTCGCTGCACATCTCCTACCCCAACGCCCGCGACCTGGCCAACGCGAGCCAGGCCGGCGTGCCGCCGGGCGGCATGATCATGATCCACGGCACGCCGCTGGACGAGGAATACCCCGAGTGGTTCTTCCATACCCTGGACTGGACCGAAGGCTGCATCGCCATGAAGAACGACGACATGCGCGAGGTGTGGGAGCTGGTCAAGGACGGCACGCTGATCGAGATCCGCCCCTAGGGTGTCGCGGGGCCGCCCAGGCCGTGCGCACCGCATGAACGATATCTCCGCACCACACCACCTAGAACTGCAGATCCGACAGGCGCCAGACATCGAACGCCGGCGTCTCGTAGGGATGGGCCTGCTTGAGCGCCTTGACCGCGTCGTGGATCAGCTCGTCGGCCACCACCAGCTCGACCTTCCACTCCGCCACCTGCTCGACGCCGCCGATCTGGCCGAGAAACGGCTGGCTGCCCTCCAGCGCACGGAACTGGCCCTGGCCGAGCGCCTGCCAGCAGCAGCTGTCGTAGCGGCCGATGCGGCCGCCGCCGGCGGCGAACACCGCCTTCTTCACCGGCTCCAGATGGCTTTCCGGCACGTAAAAACACAGTTTGTACATCAAGTTCTCCGCAGATGGGGCAACCGAACAACAGACAAGCCATGATGCTGAAATGATGGCATTTTGCCTCAGCGCAATACTGAGAACCACCTCGGAAATTCCGCATCCGCCAGCTCGCTCGTTACTTTCGACTCGCCGCCCGGGCAGGCGTTCCGCGGCCTCAGCCCTTGCCGATAAAGCGCCGCCACTTGTCGCCCAGACCGGGCGTCGGCGGACTGTGGCTGCCATCGCAATAGGGTAGATCGGCCGAACGGCCGCAGCGGCAGAGCAGCAGACGCTGTTCGCGCTCGGCGGTCAGCCGCAACGCCTCGGCGCAGGCACGGTTGCAGTCGGGCAAGGCCGAGGAAGCTCCGCAGCGGCAGAGGCGCAGGCAATCCCCCGGACGAACCAGGCGGACTTCGGGAAGGATGGGTGGAGCATCGTCGGCCATGAGGGGGCCTGCCGGTGTAGCCCGGATGAAATCCGGGAGGAATTGCACGTGCTTCCCCGGATTGCATCCAGCGAGGGGATTGGCAAACCCTCTCCCGCATGCGGGAGAGGGTCAGCGGAAGGCCGCTGCGCGGCCGCTTTTAGTTCACCCAGACGCGGGCGTTGCGGAACATGCGCATCCAGCCGCCGTCTTCCTGCCACTCGTCCGGGCGCCAGGAGTTCTGCACAGCGCGGAACACCCGCTCCGGGTGCGGCATCATGATGGTCACACGGCCGTCGCGACTGGTCAGGCCGGTGATGCCACGCGGCGAACCGTTGGGGTTGGCCGGGTAGCTCTCGGTGACCTTGCCGTGGTTGTCGACATAGCGCAGGGCCACGGTGCCGGACAGATCGGCTTCCAGCAGCGCCTCCTCGCTCTCGAACTCGGCATGGCCTTCGCCGTGGGCGATGGCGATCGGCAGACGCGAGCCGGCCATGCCCTGCAGGAAGATCGACGCCGATTCCTGGATCTGCACCATGGCCACGCGCGCCTCGAACTGCTCGGAGCGGTTGCGCACGAAGTGCGGCCAGAACTCGGTGCCGGGGATCAGCTCGTGCAGGTTGCTCATCATCTGGCAGCCGTTGCACACGCCGAGGGCGAAGCTGTCGCGCCGCTCGAAGAAGCCCTGGAAGGCATCGCGGGCGCGGGCGTTGAACAGCACCGACTTGGCCCAGCCCTCGCCGGCGCCGAGCACGTCGCCGTAGGAGAAGCCACCGCAGGCGACCAGCCCCTTGAACTCTTCCAGGCTAACGCGGCCGGCGAGGATGTCGCTCATATGCACGTCGACGGCGGCGAAGCCGGCGCGGTCGAACGCCGCGGCCATCTCCACCTGACCGTTGACGCCCTGCTCGCGGAGGATCGCCACCTGCGGCCGTACGCCCTTCTTGATATAGGGCGCGGCCACGTCCTGGTTGACGTCGAAGCCGAGCTTGACCGACAGACCGGGGTTGTCCTCTTCCAGCAGCAGGTCGAACTCCTGATCGGCGCCCTGGGCGTTGTCGCGCAGGCGCTGGATGCGGTAGCTGGTCTCGGCCCACTGACGCTGCAGCAGGCGACGCTCGCCGGCGAATACCGGCTCGCCGTTGAAGCTGATGCCGATTTCACCGTTGTTCACCGCCTGACCGATCACCGCCACGCAGTCACCCAGACCGGCGGCGCTGAACTGCGCCAGCACTTCCGGAGTGGCGTCCTGGCGCACCTGGATCACCGCCCCCAGCTCCTCGTTGAACAGCACGGCCGGCAGCTCGGCGCTAGCGTCGGCCAGCGCGTCGAGGTTCAGCGCCAGGCCGCAGTGACCGGCGAAGGCCATTTCCAAGACGGTGGTCAGCAGACCGCCGTCGGAGCGGTCATGGTAGGCCAGCAGATGGCCGTCGGCGTTCAGGCCCTGGATCACGGCGAAGAAGGCCTTGAGGTCCTCGGCGTCGTCGAGATCCGGCGCCTGCTGGCCGATCTGCGCGTAGACCTGCGCCAGGATCGAGCCGCCCATGCGGTTCTGCCCGCGGCCGAGGTCGATCAGGATCAGGTCGGTCTCGCCCTTGTCCATGCGCAGTTGCGGGGTCAGGGTCTGGCGGATGTCCTGCACCGGGGCGAAGCCGGAAATCACCAGCGACAGCGGCGCGGTGACGCTCTTGTCGACGCCCGCGTCCTGCCAGCGGGTCTTCATCGACATGGAGTCCTTGCCCACCGGAATGGTGATGCCGAGCTGCGGGCACAGCTCCATGCCGACCGCCTTGACGGTGTCATAGAGACGGGCGTCTTCGCCGGGGTGGCCGGCGGCAGCCATCCAGTTGGCCGACAGCTTGATGTCGGACAGCTTGCCGATACGCGCCGCGGCCAGGTTGGTGATGGTCTCGCCCACCGCCATGCGGCCCGACGCCGGGGCGTCGAGCAGCGCCAGCGGGGTGCGCTCGCCCATGGCCATGGCTTCGCCGGTGTAGACGTCGAAGCTGGTGGCGGTCACGGCGCAGTCGGCCACCGGCACCTGCCAAGGGCCGACCATCTGGTCGCGGGCCACCAGGCCGGTGATGCTGCGGTCGCCGATGGTGATCAAAAAGCTCTTGCTGGCCACGGCCGGGTGACGCAGCACGCGCTCCAGCGCTTCGTCGATCGCCACGCCGGCGGCGTCGAAATCATCGCCCTGCTCGGCTTCGCGGGCGACGCTGCGGTGCATGCGCGGCGGCTTGCCGAGCAGCACTTCCAGCGGCATGTCCACCGGCGTGTTGCCGAAGTGGCTGTCGGTCACGGTCAGCTGCGGTTCGGCAATGGCCTCGCCGACCACGGCGAAGGGGCAGCGTTCGCGTTCGCAGATGGCCTTGAAGTGCTCGAAGTCGGCCGCATCAACCGACATCACGTAGCGTTCCTGGGATTCGTTGCACCAGATTTCCAGCGGGCTCATGCCCGGCTCGTCGTTGGGCACCTTGCGCAGCTCGAAGCGACCGCCGCGGCCACCGTCGTTGATCAGCTCCGGCAGGGCATTGGAGATACCGCCGGCGCCGACGTCGTGGATGAACTTGATCGGGTTGGCCTCGCCCAGCTGCCAGCAGCGGTCGATGACCTCCTGGCAGCGGCGTTCCATTTCCGGGTTCTCGCGCTGCACCGAGGCGAAGTCCAGGTCGGCCGAGCTGGCGCCGGTGGCCATCGACGAGGCGGCGCCGCCACCCAGGCCGATCAGCATGGCCGGGCCGCCGAGCACGATCAGCTTGGCGCCGACGCTGATTTCACCTTTCTGCACATGGTCTTCGCGGATGTTGCCGAGGCCGCCGGCGAGCATGATCGGCTTGTGGTAGCCGCGCACTTCCTCGCCGCGCGGGCTCTGCACGGCCTGCTCGAAGGTGCGGAAGTAGCCGTTGAGCGCCGGACGACCGAACTCGTTGTTGAACGCGGCGCCGCCCAGCGGGCCCTCGATCATGATGTCCAGCGCGGTGACGATGCGCTCGGGCTTGCCGTAGGGCTTCTCCCAGGGCTGCACGAAATCGGGGATGTTCAGGTTGGAGACCGAGAAACCGGTCAGGCCGGCCTTGGGCTTGGCGCCGCGACCGGTGGCGCCCTCATCGCGGATCTCGCCGCCGGAGCCGGTGGAAGCGCCCGGGAACGGTGCGATGGCGGTCGGGTGGTTGTGGGTTTCCACCTTCATCAGGATATGCACCGGCTCGACGCTGGCGCCGTACTCGCGAGTCTCCGGGTTGGGGAAGAAACGCCCGGCGGTGAAGCCTTCGATCACCGAGGCGTTGTCCTTGTAGGCGCTCAGCACGCCTGCGCGGTTCATCTCGTAGGTGTTCTTGATCATGCCGAACAGCGACTTGTCCTGAGCCTGACCGTCGATGTCCCAGCTGGCGTTGAAGATCTTGTGCCGGCAGTGCTCGGAGTTGGCCTGAGCGAACATCATCAGCTCGATGTCGTGAGGGTTGCGCCCCAGCTCGGTGAAGCTCTTGACCAGGTAGTCGATCTCGTCCTCGGCCAGGGCCAGGCCCAGATCCTGGTTGGCCTGCTCCAGCGCGGCGCGGCCGCCGCCGAGGATGTCCACCGCGGTCAGCGGCTTGGGCTGGGCATGGCTGAACAGCGCCGCGGCGTCTTCCAGGGCGTTCAACACCAACTGGGTCATGCGGTCGTGCAGCAAGGCGGCGACGGCGGCGCTGTCGGCCTCGCTCAGCTCGCCGGCCACGTAATAGGCGATGCCGCGCTCCAGGCGCTGGATCTTGGCCAGACCGCAATTACGGGCGATGTCGCTGGCCTTGCTCGACCAGGGCGAGATGGTGCCGAAGCGCGGGATGGTCAGGAACAGCTTGCCGTTGGGCTCCTGCACCGGCACGCTGGGGCCGTACTTGAGCAGACGGGCGAGCACCTGTTCCTCATCGGCGTTGAGCACGCCGGTGACCTCGGCGAAATGCGCGAACTCGGCGTACAGCCCGGTCACGGCCGGCACCTTGCTGGTCAGTTGCTCGAGCAATTTGCCATGGCGGAAAGCGGAAAGGGCGGGAGCGCCGCGCAGAATCAACATCGTCGGAACAGCCTCTGGGAAGGGGGAGTGCTAGAGGCCGTGCATTCTAGCCTAAAGCGCCGCCCGCGGCACCCGTGGCCTGGCGCTTTCAAGACGGATGCGCGCTAGCAGAGAAGCGCGCCGCTGTCGAGATATGGCGCCGCCAGCGCTTTGCGTATACTGCGCCGATGTTTGCACGACCTGCGATACGCATGCGTTGCGCCACAGGGCTGTTGGCGATTGGAATCCTCCTGATGCTCGGCGGCTGTGGCGAAGAACTCAAGCCCAGCGTACTCGAGCAGGTAAAGGCGGAGGGTGAGCTGCGCGTGATCACCCGCAACAGCCCGGCCACCTATTTCCAGGACCGCAACGGCGATACCGGCTTCGAATACGAGCTGGCCAAGCGCTTCGCCACCGATCTGGGCCTGGAGCTGAAGGTCGAAACCGCCGACAACCTCGGCAGCCTGTTCGCCAGCCTAGGCCGTCCCAACGGCCCGGTGCTGGCCGCCGCCGGGCTGGTGGAAACACCGGCGCGGCAGAGCCAGGCGCGCTTCTCCATTCCCTATCTGGAAGTCACCCCGCAGGTCGTCTACCGCCAGGGCCAGCCACGCCCGACCAAGGCCGCCGACCTGGTCGGCAAGCGCATCCTGGTGCTGGCCGGCAGCAGCCACGCCGAACAGCTGGCCGCCCTCAAGCTGGAATTGCCGGAGCTGGCCTTCGAGGAATCCGACGCGGTGGAAGTGGTCGACCTGCTGCGCATGGTCGACGAGGGCCAGATCGACCTGACCCTGGTCGACTCCAACGAACTGGCGATGAACCAGGTGTACTTCCCCAACGTGCGCGTCGCCTTCGACCTCGGCGATGCCAACCATATGCGCTGGGCGGTGGCGCCCGGCGAGGACGACAGCCTGCTGCAGGAGGCCAACGCCTTCCTCGAGCGGGCCGAGGCCAACGGCACCCTGCAACGCCTGAAGGAGCGCTACTACGGCCATGTCGACGTGCTCGGCTACGTCGGCGCCTACACCTTCGCCCAGCACCTGCAAAAGCGCCTGCCGCGGTACGAACAGATGTTCCGCCAGGCCGCCCGCGCCAACCAGGTGGACTGGCGCCTGCTGGCCGCCATGGGCTATCAGGAATCGCTGTGGCAACCCAACGCCACCTCCAAGACCGGCGTACGCGGGCTGATGATGCTGACCCAGCGCACCGCACAGTCGGTCGGCGTGTCCAATCGCCTCGATCCCAAGCAGAGCATCGATGGCGGCGCACGCTACTTCGTCCAGGTCTACGAGCAGTTGCCGGAAGGCATCGAGGAGCCGGATCGCACCTGGTTCGCCCTGGCCGCCTACAACGTCGGCGGCGGCCACCTGGAGGATGCGCGCAAGCTCACCGAGGCCGAGGGACTGAACCCCAACAAGTGGGCCGACGTGCAGAAGATCCTGCCGCGCCTGGCGCAGAAGCAGTGGTACAGCAAGACCCGTTACGGCTACGCCCGCGGCGGCGAGCCGGTGCATTTCGTGCGCAACATCCGCCGCTACTACGACATTCTCACCTGGGTGACCCAGCCGCAGCTGGAAGGCACCCAGGTGGCCGAACGCGGCGTGCACCTACCGGGCATAGACAAGCGCCAGCCCAGCGAAGAGACCCCGCCGCTCTGATTCAGCCGCGCCGAACCTTGAAAAACGCCTTCAGCAACGCCCCGCTCTCCTCCGCCAGCAACCCACCCTCCACCAGCACCCGGTGATTGAGAAAGCCCTGCTCGAAGAACTGGCCCTGGCTGATCGCCACCCCGGCCCGCGGCTCGCTGGCGGCGTAGACCACGCGGGCGATGCGCGCATGCACGATCAGCCCGGCGCACATGCTGCAGGGCTCCAGGGTCACGTACAGGGTGCTGCCGGGCAGGCGGTAGTTCTGCGCGGACTCGGCCGCTGCGCGGATCGCCACCATCTCGGCATGGGCGCTGGGGTCACTGCGCGAGATCGGACAGTTGAAGCCGCGACCGACGATCTCGCCCGCCTGCACCAGTACCGCGCCCACCGGCACCTCGCCCTGCTCCGCGCCCAGGCGTGCCTGGGCCAGCGCCTCACGCATGAAATGCTCGTCGCGCGAGCGGTCGATGATCTGCGGTCTTTTCATTGAATCAATCCGTAGGGCGGAAAACCGCGCGGCGGTTTCCACCCATCAAGCTTGCGACTGCCAAAACGGCGCCCACCCTACACCACTTCGATCGCCGCCATCAGCCCGGTTTCCATATGGTCGATGACGTGGCAGTGGAACATCCACACCCCGGGATTATCGGCCACCAGCGCCACCCTGGCGGTCTCGTTCCTGCCCAGCAGATAGGTATCGGTGAACCAGGGCTCCGCGATGCGTCGGCGGTTGGAGCCCAGCACCTTGAAGGTCATGCCGTGCAGATGAATGGGGTGCTGGTACTGGCTGAGGTTGCGCAACTCGAGGATATAGCTCCGGCCGCGCTGCAGGGTGGCAATGGGCCGCTCGTAGCAGTTCTTGTCGGCGATATCCCAAGCCTGGCCGTTGATCTGCCAGAAACTGTGCGCGGCGCCCTGCTCCAGGCCGACCGAGACGGCGCCGGCCCACTCGAAGTTGAAGCGCAGGGTCTCGGCACTGGCCAGGTCCGGCTCGGCCACCGGGTTGGCCGGCAGCGCCGCCGGCCAGTCACCGGCCGGCTCGCTGGACGCCACCGAACTCAGGGTGGCCAGACGCAGCGGGCCGTTGCGCAGCGACAACGCCTGGCCGGCCGGCGGCACCTTGAGGCCCAGCTCGATACGCATGCCCGGCCCCAGCCAGTACTCCTTGCCCAGCGGCCGCGGCGTCACCGGATTGCCGTCCAGCGCGTAGATGCGCGCCTCGCCGCCCGGCAGGTTGAGGCGATAGGTCAGGGTGTTGTCCAGGTTGAGCAGACGCAGGCGCACCACCTGGCCGGCCGGCAGTTCCACAGTCGGCGCATGCACGCCGTTGACCGTGCTCAGCACGCCGGGCGTGCCGCCGCGCGCCGCCTCGCGCGGCACGCTGAAGGCGGTGAAGGCGCCCTGCCCGTCCACGTGCCAGCTCTTCAGGCTCAGCGTGCGCTCGTGGCGAAAGCCGGTGGGCTGACGCTCCTCGACGATCAGCGGGCCGACCAAGCCGCGCCCCAGCTGCTCGCCGCTGGCGGTATGCGGGTGATACCAGAAGCTGCCGGCATCCGGCACGCGGAACACATAGTCGAAATACTCCCCCGGTAGCACCGGCAACTGCGAGAGATAGGGCACGCCGTCCATCTCCAGCGGCAGACGAATGCCGTGCCAGTGAATGGTGGTGGGCTCCGGCAACTGGTTGATGAAGCGCACCCGCAGCCAGTCGCCCTGGCGTGCGCGCAACTCCAGCCCCGGCGCCTGGCCGCCATAGGCCCAGGCCGGAGTCTGGTGCCCGGGCACCAGCTCGATATCCAGCGGCGCGGCGATTAGCTCGTAGTCGTGGCTGGCGCTCTGGCTGCGGCGCAACCAGTAACCGGCGCCGCCGAGGGCGAGCAGGCTGACGCCGCCGAGGCCGGCGAGAATTTGTCTGCGGGAAAAGGTCATGGTCGTATCCGTGGCCCGGCGGCAATCCGGGAAGGCCGCACCCGACTGGCATCCGGGCTATAAGTTGCGACATCTTCTCATTTACAACGCCAGGCTGACGACCCCGGAAACGAGACAGGTTGCCGCAGCGGCCGACAAAAACGACAAGGGCAGCTTGCGCTGCCCCTGTCGGTCACTTCACTCCCACTCGATGGTGGCAGGCGGCTTGCTCGACACATCGTAGGTGACGCGAGAGATGCCTTCGATTTCGTTGATGATGCGGCCGCTGACGGTTTCCAGCAGCTCGTAAGGCAGGTGCGCCCAGCGAGCGGTCATGAAGTCCACGGTTTCCACGGCACGCAGGGCGACGACCCAGGCGTAGCGACGACCGTCGCCGACCACGCCGACCGATTTCACCGGCTGGAACACCACGAAGGCCTGGCTGGTCTTGTGGTACCAGTCGGCCTTGCGCAGCTCTTCGATGAAGATGTGGTCGGCGCGGCGCAGCAGGTCGGCGTATTCCTTCTTCACTTCGCCGAGGATGCGCACGCCCAGGCCCGGGCCCGGGAAGGGGTGGCGGTAGACCATGTCGTAGGGCAGGCCCAGCTCCAGGCCGATCTTGCGCACCTCGTCCTTGAACAGTTCACGCAGCGGCTCGACCAGCTTGAGGTTCATCTCCTCCGGCAGGCCGCCGACGTTGTGGTGGCTCTTGATCACGTGGGCCTTGCCGCTCTTGGCGCCGGCCGACTCGATCACGTCCGGGTAGATGGTGCCCTGGGCGAGGAACTGGATGTTGGGAAGCTTGCTGGCCTCGGCATCGAACACGTCGATGAAGGTGCGGCCGATGATCTTGCGCTTCTTCTCCGGATCGGCTTCGCCGGCCAGGTTGTTGAGGAACTGCTCTTCGGCGTTGGCGCGGATCACCTTGACGCCCATGTTCTCGGCGAACATGGCCATCACCTGCTCGCCTTCGTGCAGACGCAGCAGGCCGTTGTCGACGAACACGCAGGTCAGCTGGTCGCCGATGGCCTTGTGCAGCAGGGCGGCGACCACCGAGGAGTCCACGCCGCCGGACAGGCCGAGCAGCACGTTGGCGTCGCCGACCTGGGCACGCACCGCGGCAACGGCGTCGTCGACGATATTGGCCGGGGTCCACAGGGCCTCGCAGCCGCTGATCTCCAGGACGAAGCGCGAGAGGATGCGGCCGCCCTGCTTGGTGTGGGTCACTTCCGGGTGGAACTGCACGCCGTAGTAGTGGCGGGCGTCGTCGCTCATGGCGGCGATCGGGCAGCTCGGGGTGCTGGCGAGGATATGGAAGCCCTCGGGCATGCGGGTGACCTTGTCGCCGTGGCTCATCCACACGTCGAGGCCGAGCACGCCGTCGGCGTCGACATGGTCCTCGATGCCTTCGAGCAGCTGGCTCTTGCCGACCACGTCGACGCGGGCGTAGCCGAACTCGCGCAGGTCGGAACCTTCCACCTTGCCGCCGAGCTGCTCGGCCATGGTCTGCATGCCGTAGCAGATGCCCAGCAACGGCACGCCGAGGTCGAACACGGCTTGCGGCGCGCGCGGGCTACCCTCCTCGTGCACCGACTCCGGGCCGCCGGCGAGGATGATGCCGCGCGGGGCGAAGGCGCGGATGTCCTCGTCGCTCATGTCCCAGGGGTGCAGTTCGCAATAGACGCCGATCTCGCGCACGCGGCGGGCGATCAGTTGGGTGTACTGGGAACCGAAGTCCAGAATGAGGATGCGGTGGGCGTGAATGTCGTGGGCCATGGCCGTCTCTCGTTGGTATTCACAAATGACACGGGGCTGATCGAACAGCCCCGTTATTCATAGCATTGCGGCGAATCAACCGACCCGATAGTTCGGGGCTTCTTTGGTGATCTGCACGTCGTGCACGTGCGACTCGGCCATGCCGGCGCCGGTGATGCGCACGAACTCCGGTTTGGTGCGCATCTCCTCGATGGTGGCGCAGCCGGTGTAGCCCATGGAGGCGCGCAGGCCACCCATCAACTGGTGAACGATGGCGCTCATCGCACCCTTGTACGGCACGCGGCCTTCGATACCTTCCGGCACCAGCTTTTCGGCACCGGCCGAGGAGTCCTGGAAGTAACGATCCGAGGAGCCCTGCGCCTGGGCCATGGCGCCCAGCGAGCCCATGCCGCGGTAGGCCTTGTAGGAACGGCCCTGGAACAGCTCGACCTCGCCCGGCGCTTCTTCGGTACCGGCCAGCATGGAGCCGATCATCACCGCAGAGGCGCCGGCGACTATGGCCTTGGACAGGTCGCCAGAGAAGCGGATGCCGCCATCGGCGATCAGCGGTACGCCGCTGCCGGCCAGGGCGGCGGCGACGTTGGCCACGGCGCTGATCTGCGGCACGCCGACGCCGGCGACGATACGAGTGGTGCAGATCGAGCCCGGACCGATGCCGACCTTGACCCCATCGGCGCCGGCTTCGACCAGGGCCTTGGCGGCTTCGCCGGTGGCGATATTGCCGCCAATGACTTGAACGTCCGGGAAGGTCTGCTTGACCCAGCGCACGCGGTCGATCACGCCCTTGGAGTGGCCGTGGGCGGTGTCGACGATGATCACGTCGACACCGGCGTTGACCAGCGCGGCGACGCGGTCGCCGGTATCGGCCCCGGTGCCGACGGCGGCGCCGACGCGCAGGCGACCCTGGTCGTCCTTGCTCGCCAGCGGGTAGGCCTTGGCCTTCTCGATGTCCTTGACGGTCATCATGCCCTTGAGGGTGAAGGCGTCGTCGACGATCAGCACCTTCTCGATGCGGTGCTTGTGCAGCAGCTCGCGCACGGTTTCCTTGGCGGCGCCTTCCTTGACGGTGACCAGACGCTCTTTCGGCGTCATCACGTCGCGCACCAGGGCGTCCAGACGATTCTCGAAGCGTACGTCGCGGGAGGTGACGATGCCCACCAGGTCGCCATTGCTCAGCACCGGTACGCCGGAGATGTTGTTCTGCCGGGTCAGCTCGAACAGGTCGCGCACGGTGGCATCGGCTTCGATGGTGATCGGGTCCTTGACCACGCCGGCCTCGAACTTCTTGACCTTGCGCACCTCGGCAGCCTGCTGCTCGATGGTCATGTTCTTGTGGATGATGCCGATGCCGCCTTCCTGGGCCATGGCGATGGCCAGACGCGCCTCGGTGACGGTGTCCATGGCGGCGGACAGCAGCGGGATATTCAGTTCGATGCCGCGGGTCAGGCGGGTCTTCAGGCTGACGTCCTTGGGCAACACCTCGGAATAACCGGGGATGAGCAGGACGTCGTCGAAAGTGAGTGCTTCTTGGCTGATGCGCAGCATGGCGGGCTCCCGGGCGGGAAAATAAGAAGCGCGGCATTATACCCAGCCACCCCCGCCCGCTCAATGCAAAGTGTGGCAGGTGCGGCCAGAAAACGGCCGACCGGTCAGTGGGCAGACGCCCAGCCCTACCCGACCTCGGCCAATCCGCCCTCAGCAGTCGACCCGCACCAGACGCACGGCGAAGCCGATGCGCTCGGCCAGTTCGTCGAGAAAGTCCTGGCGAAAGCCGGCGTCCGCCCAGTTGTTGAATACCAGGCCCAGGTCGGAGAAGCCGCAGGGCTGCGGGAACAGGAAGCCGTTGATGTCGTCCTCAAAGCCGCATTCGGGGCAGACGAAGTTGTCGGTCTCCCCTGGCCACCAGCGCTCCAGGCTGTCGAACAGCGGCGGGCCGATCTCCTGGCGGCACTCGGGGCAGCCGGCTTCTTCGCGAAAGCCCTGGGTCGGGGTGTAGATGCAGCGCTTGGTCACCAGCTCCAGGCCGTTGATCGGCCGGCCGAACGGCAGCCGCTCCGGGCGCTCGACCACCCGCCGCGCACCCGCGGCGATGGCGAAGGCCATGCGATTGCCGCTGCGCCCGCAGGTGCTGACCTGCGCCTGGACGATCTCGCGCTGTGCCAGCCAGCGCAGCAGACGCGCGGCCAACGCCTCGTTGCCCGGCAGGCTGGAGATCTGCGGCACGATGATGGCCTGGTTCTCGCCCATGGCGTGCTCCATACGAAGAAAAGTCGCGCAGCTTAGCGGTAGTGGTGCAGCGGTCAACTATGGCCGCGACGCCAAAGCCTTTATCATGCCGGCCCATGATCAACGATCCCTTTGCCCGCCTGAACCTCGACCGCGAGGTGCTCAGCGTCAGCCAACTGAACAACCGCGCCCGCCTGCTGCTGGAGGACGTGTTCGCCAGCATCTGGGTCGAGGGGGAAATCTCCAACCTGGCGCGGCCGGCCTCCGGGCATATCTACTTCACCCTCAAAGATAGCCAGGCCCAGGTGCGCTGCGCGCTGTTCCGGCAGAACGCCGCTCGAGTGCGCCAGGCGCTGCGCGATGGTCTGGCGGTGAAGGTACGCGGCAAGGTCTCGCTGTTCGAGGGCCGCGGCGACTACCAGCTGATTCTAGATGCGGTCGAGCCGGCCGGCGACGGCGCCCTGCGCCTGGCCTTCGAAGCGCTCAAGGACAAGCTGTCCGCCGAAGGGCTGTTTGCCACCGAGCGCAAGCTCGCCCTGCCCGCCCATCCCAAGCGTATCGGCATCGTCAGCTCGCCCACTGGAGCCGTCATTCGCGACATCATCAGCGTGTTCCGCCGCCGCGCGCCGCAGGTGCAGCTGACCCTGATTCCCACCGCGGTGCAGGGCCGTGAGGCCACCGCGCAGATCGTCCGCGCCCTGCAGCTGGCCGACGCGCAGGGCTTCGACGCACTGATCCTGGCCCGCGGCGGCGGCTCGCTGGAGGACCTGTGGTGCTTCAACGAGGAAGCCGTGGCCCGCGCCGTGGCCGCCTGCGTGACGCCCATCGTCAGCGCCGTGGGCCACGAGACCGATGTGTCCATCGCCGACTTCGTCGCCGACGTGCGCGCGCCGACGCCGTCGGCCGCCGCCGAGCTGCTGGCCCCCGACAGCAGCGAGCTGGTGCAGCGTCTGCACAACCTGCAGCGCCGCCTGGTGCTGCACATGCAGGGGCGCCTGGCCCGCGAACGGCTGCGCCTGGAGGGCGTGAGCCGGCGTCTGCGTCATCCCGGCGAGCGTCTGCGCCAGCAGGCCCAGCGCCTGGACGATCTGGATATGCGCCTGCGCCGCGCCTTCAACCAACAGCTCATCAACCAGCGCGAACGCCTGGCGCGCCTCGACGCCCGTCTCGCCGCCCAGCATCCGGGGCGCAACCTGGCCCTGCTGCGCCAGCGCCTGGATGGCCTGGCCGCGCGCCTGCCGCGCGCCATGCAGGGCCAGTTGCGCAGCCAGCGCCAGCAACTGGGCGCGCTGGCTGCGCAACTGCAGATCGTCAGCCCGCTGGCCACCCTCGGCCGCGGCTACAGCATCCTCCTCGACGAGCGCGGCCACGCCGTGCGCCGTGCCGCCCAGACCCGCCCGGGGCAACGCCTCAAGGCCCGCCTGGGCGAGGGCGAACTGGATGTGCGGGTCGAAGACAACCATATTCAACCGGCGACGCTGTCGCTGCTCGATTGACCTTTTGCCGGGTGGATAAGCGCCGTGTGCCGATTCACCCCAGGGATAGCCGCATGCGCCTGATCGCGTTCCTTCTGTGCACCGCCTTCGCCCTGCCCGCTCAGGCCGAAGGCTTTATCACCCGCCTGTTGAACAAGCCGGTGCCCGGCGGCGTCGCCGTGCTCGATCTCGGCGACGCCGCCAGCGCGCCAAAGGCGCGTTACCAGGACAAGCCGGTGCTGACCATCCGCGAGGACGGCCAGCGCTGGATCGCCATCGTCGGCATCCCGCTGACGGTGAAACCCGGCGCCCAGCAGCTGGCAGTCGATGGCCGGCCACACAGCTTCCAGGTCGGCGCCAAGCACTATCGCGAACAGCGCATCAACATCAAGAACCAACAGCAGGTCAGCCCCAACGCCGAGAATCTCAAACGCATCGAGCGCGAACTGGCCGAGCAGACCCGCGCCTACCAGCGCTTCAGCGCGCGCCAGCCGAGCAACCTGCTGTTCGACCGACCGGTCAACGGCCCGTTGTCGAGCCCCTTCGGCCTGCGCCGCTTCTTCAACGGCGAGGAGCGCAACCCGCACTCGGGCCTGGATTTCGCCGCCAATCGCGGCACGTCGATCAAGGCGCCGGCGGCCGGCGAGGTGATCCTGATCGGTGACTACTTCTTCAACGGCAAGACGGTGTTCCTCGACCACGGCCAGGGTCTGATCAGCATGTTCTGCCACATGTCGGAGATCGACGTGAAGCTCGGCGAGGAGATCGCCCGCGGCGGCCATATCGGCAAGGTCGGCGCCACCGGCCGCGCCACCGGGCCGCACCTGCACTGGAACGTAAGCCTCAACGACGCACGGGTCGACCCGGCTATCTTTATCGGCGCCTACACCCCCTGATCGGCGCGAGCAGGCCGTTGAAAAACGTAGGCGAGGCAGGCAAGACAAGGCAAAAACGGCCGAAACGCAGCGTAGCGCAGTAACAGCCGTAGGCTGGCCCCGAAGGGGTGAGCGCAGCGAATCAAAAGCGGAGTTTACGAGCTGTAAATGAGCATTTTGACTGGGCTCGCACGCGAGGCCGTTTTTAACGCTGGATTGCCAACGCAGGTAGTTTTTCAACAGCCTGCTAATGCCGGGCGATCCGCTCCAGGGCATGAATCTCGTCGATCAGGCAGGGCTCGGCAAAGCCGCCCTGGTCATGCACCAGGATGTGATCCAGCGGAGTCAGCATGCCGAGGGTGGTGCGGTAGCTGAGCAGGCTGGAGAAGTTCAGGTTGTTGCAGGGCCGGGTGAAACTCACCAGATAGGCCCGCCCCGGGCCGCGGCCGAACAGCAGGTGCTGCTTGTCCAGGTACTGCCAGCCGTCGAGGTCATGGCGCAATACGCTGCGCAGCGACTCGCCTTGGCGATAGCCGAGCTGCTGCAGGCGCTCGTCCAGCGGCAGCGCTTCCGGCGCCGGCCGCTGCGCACAGGCGCCGAGCGCCAGGGCAAGGGACAAGGCGATGAGTGCGCTGAATCTGACCATGACATGCCTCCTCCCGGCCGAACCGCCGGATTCTCGCGGGGCCGTCGCGTTCGGCGCAACCAAGCCCCAGGCCAGTTACCAGCCTACGCCTGATGGGGCCGCCGCGCAGCCTCGGCCCGCCGGACATCGCACCAGGCAATATCTCACGCGATAACGCCAGATACCGGCAATAAAATCTCGCCACCCAATGCCGTACGCAACGAAACGGCGTTTTTCACAGCTAGCTTGCCATCTTTACCCTCGCGCATTAGGGTTGGCCTCATGAACGACGCCCATACCCTCATTCTCCTGCGACAGCACGCCTGCCTGCGTCTGGTCAGCCCGCGACTGCGTGGCTGAATCCGCTCGCCGCCCCCCCTTTCGCTGCCGCTCCAAGGATTTCGCCATGACCATGCTCAAAGACCCGTCGCAGAAGTACCGTCCCTTCACCCAGATCCAATTGCCCGACCGCACCTGGCCGGACAAGATCATCGACCGCGCACCGATCTGGCTGTCCACCGACCTGCGCGACGGCAACCAGTCGCTGATCGAGCCGATGGACGCCGAGAAGAAGATGCGCTTCTTCAAGTGCCTGGTGGGCGTGGGCCTGAAGGAAATCGAAGTGGGCTTCCCCTCCGCTTCGCAGACCGACTTCGACTTCGTGCGGGAACTCATTGAGGGCGGCCATATTCCCGACGACGTGACCATCCAGGTGCTGACCCAGGCGCGCGACGACCTGATCGAACGCACCTTCGAGTCGCTCAAGGGCGCCAAGCGCGCCATCGTCCACTACTACAACGCCTGCGCGCCGAGCTTCCGCAAGATCGTCTTCAACCAGGACAAGGCCGGGGTCAAGGCCATCGCCGTGGCCGCCGGCCAAACCATCAAGCGCCTGGCTGCCGCTCAGCCGGAGACCCAGTGGGGCTTCGAGTATTCGCCCGAGGTGTTCAGCTCGACCGAGACCGATTTCGCCGTCGAGGTGTGCAACGCGGTGATCGCGGTGTTCCAGCCGACCCCAGCCAGCAAACTGATCCTCAACCTGCCGGCCACCGTCGAGTGCGCCACGCCGAACAACTACGCCGACCAGATCGAATGGTTCGGCCGCCATATCGACCGCCGCGACAGCGTGCTGATCAGCGTGCACACCCATAACGACCGCGGCACCGGCGTCGCCGCCTCGGAGCTGGCGGTGATGGCCGGCGCCGACCGCGTCGAGGGCTGCCTGTTCGGCAACGGCGAGCGCACCGGCAACGTCTGCCTGGTGACCCTGGCGCTGAACCTCTACACCCAGGGCGTCGACCCGCAACTGGACTTCTCCGACATCGATGCGGTGCGCAAGGTGGTCGAGGACTGCAACCAGATTCCGGTGCACCCGCGCCACCCCTATGCCGGCGACCTGGTCCACACCGCCTTCTCCGGCTCGCACCAGGACGCGATCCGCAAGGGCTTCGCCCAGCAGCAGGCCGATGCGGTCTGGGAAGTGCCCTACCTGCCGATCGACCCGGCCGATATCGGCCGCGACTACGAGGCGGTGATTCGGGTCAACAGCCAGTCCGGCAAGGGCGGCATCGCCTTCCTGCTCGAACAGGAATACGGCATCAACCTGCCGCGGCGCATGCAGATCGAGTTCAGCCAGGTGGTGCAGCGCGAGACCGACCGCCTGGGCCTGGAAATGACCGCGGCGCAGATTTACCAGCTGCTTGAAAGCGAGTACCTGCAGGCCAGTGCGCCCTACGCCCTGAAAGGCCACCGCCTGCAGGAAGAGAACGGCACCAGCGCGGTCGACGTGGAAGTGCTCAGCGCTGGCGAAAGCCAGCACTGGCGCGGCATCGGCAAGGGCCCGCTGGAGGCTCTGGTGGCCGGCCTGCCGGTGGCCGTGGAGATCATGGACTACAGCGAGCACGCCATCGGCGCCGGCACCAATGCCAAGGCCGCGGCCTATATCGAGCTGCGCGTCAATGGCGGCCGCGCCCTGCACGGCATCGGCATCGACGAGAACCTGACCACGGCCAGCTTCCGCGCCCTGTTCAGCGCGCTGAACCGCGCCCTGAGCCAGGCCGAGGCACAGGCCGCCTGATCGAGCCGCCGCCGAAACGACAACGCCGGGCATTGCCCGGCGTTTTCATTTCCGCACGCCGTCCTACCGGCGTCGGTTGCGCCTCGTCAGCAGCAGTGCGCGCGGCGCACCCTACGGCCTCGACCGCACCGGCCATCGTCCACCGGCACTAGCGCAGGGCAAAGCCATCGGCATCCAGATGCGCCGGGAAGCGTTCGCGGTAGGCGGCCAGTTCGCCGGCATTGAGGGTCAGGCGAAACACCCCGTCGCCGGTCTCGGCCGCCAGCAGCGGCTCGCCCTGGAAATCCAGCACCTGTGAGTCGCCGGCATAGGCATGGCCCTTGCCGTCCTCGCCGATGCGGTTGACCGCCGCGACATAGCACAGGTTCTCGATGGCCCGCGCCGGCAGCAGGCGGTTCCAGTGCAGGCGCCGCGCCGCCGGCCAGTTGGCGGTGTAGAGCAGCAGGTCGGTGCCGCCGGCATCGCGGCTCCACACCGGGAAGCGCAGGTCGTAGCAGATCAGCGGACGCACCCGCCAGCCCTTGAGCTCCAGCAGCACCTGCTCGGCACCGGCGGCGTAATGCTTGTGCTCACCGGCCATGCGGAACAGATGGCGCTTGTCGTAGTGCGCCAGCGAACCGTCCGGGCGTGCCCAGAGCAGGCGGTTGCGGTAGCTGCCGTCGGCGGCCTGGATGATCAGGCTGCCGCAGATCGTCGCGCCGAGGGCACGCGCCTGTTCGCGCAGCCAGCTCGTGGTCGGGCCGTCCTCGGGTTCGGCCAGGGCGGCGGACTCCATGGAAAAGCCGGTGGAAAACATCTCCGGCAGTATCACCAGGTCGGCGCCGCGCGCCTGCGCCAGCAGCGCCTGGAAATGCGCGCGGTTGGCGGCCGGGTCGTGCCAGGCCAGGCGGGTCTGGACCAGCGCCAGTGTGAGATCGGGTTTGTCGCTCATCTCAAGGCCTCGATAGCCGTGGGGGCGAACGCCCCGAAGGCTTGTCCGCCATTGCAATTGCCAGGTGGACCAGGCTTGGCCATGCCCACCCTACGCCCGCCTAGACCGCGCAGAGCTTTTCCGCGGCCTGGCGCAGGGTGTCCTCGCGCTTGGCGAAGCAGAAGCGCACCAGACGCAGGTCCGCCGGCGGGCTCTGGTAGAACACCGATACCGGAATCGCCGCCACGCCGTGCTCGCGGGTCAGCCATTCGGCCATGGCCACGTCGTCCAGTTCGGGGCGAATCGCCGAGTAGTCGACCAGCTGGAAATAGGTGCCGGGCGCGCGGCGGAAGCTGAAGCGCGAACCGGCCAGCAGGTCGCAGAACAGGTCGCGCTTGGCCTGGTAGAAGGCCGGCAACTGCTCGACATGCTCGGGGCAGGCGGCCATAAAGTCGGCCAGCGCGTGCTGCAGCGGGGTCACCCCGCAGAAGTTCACGTACTGGTGGATCTTGCGCAGTTCGGCGGTCAGAAGAGGCGGCGCCACCACGTAGCCGGTCTTCCAGCCGGTGACGTGGTAGGTCTTGCCGAAGGAGCTGACCACGAAGGCGCGGGCATAGAGTTCTTCGTGGGCCAGTACGCTGGCATGGCGCACGCCGTCGTAGATCAGGTGCTCGTAGACCTCGTCGCTGACGATATGGATGTCGCGGCCGCGGATCAGTGCGGCCAGGCGGTCCAGGTCGGCGCGGGTGAGCAGCGCGCCGCTGGGATTGTGCGGCGAGTTGAGGAAGATCAGCCGGGTGCGCGGGGTGATGGCATCGGCCAGGCGCTGCCAGTCCACGGCGAAGTCCGGTAGCGCCAGCGGCACGTGCACGCAGCGCCCGCCGGCCAGCTCCACCGAGGGCTCGTAGCTGTCGTAGCAGGGGTCGAGGACGATGGCCTCATCGCCCGGATGGATCAACGCCTGCACCGCGCAGAAGATCGCCTCGGTGGCGCCGGGGGTGATGGTGATCTCGCTGTCGGCATCGCGCTGCACGCCGTAGCTGCGGGCGATCTTGGCCGCCACCTGCTGACGCAGCGCCGGCAGGCCGGTCATCGGGCAGTACTGGTTGCGCCCCTCCAGCACATGGCGCGCCACCGCCTCGCGCAGCGCCTGCGGGCCGTCGAAGTCGGGAAAGCCCTGGGACAGGTTGAGCGCGCCGACGTCCGCGGCGAGCTGGGACATGCGGGTGAAGATGGTGGTGCCGACGTTGGGCAGTTTGCTGACGAGCATCGCGACTTCCTGCGGGGGCTTGAGCAAGCCGCGAGGATAGCCGATGCCCGCTGCCAAGGGCAGCAGCAGGGATTATGAAAAGCGGGAAGAAGCTTATGCCCTGCCCGCCGCCAAGGCGGCGGCGGGCAGGGCGGCGGCGCTTACTTGCGCTTGTCCTTGCGCTTCTTCTCGGCCTTCTTGTGGTGGCTCATCAGGCGGCGCTTCTTGTTCACCTGACGGTCGGTGAGGGTGTTCTTGTTGCCCTCGTAGGGGTTTTCGCCGCCCTTGTACTCGATGCGGATCGGCGTGCCGACCAGCTTGAGCACGCGGCGGTAGGTGTTCTCTAGGTAACGGGTATAGGCGCGCGGCACCGCGTCGACCTGGTTGCCGTGGATCACGATCAGCGGCGGGTTGGCGCCGCCGAGGTGGGCATAGCGCAGCTTGATGCGGCGGCCGTTGACCAGGGGCGGCGCATGGTCGCTGACGGCATCCTCGAGAATCTGCGTCAGGCGGCTGGTCGGCCAGCGGGCGATGGCCGACTGGAACGAGGCCTGCACCGACTTGTACAGGTGGCCGACGCCGGTGCCGTGCAGCGCCGAGATGAAGTGGATATCGGCGAAGTCGACGAAGAACAGCCGGCGCTCCAGCTCGGTCTTGACGTAATCCTTCTGCCCCTGGTCCATGCCGTCCCACTTGTTCAGGGCGATGACCAGCGCGCGGCCGCTTTCCAGGACGAAGCCGAGCAGGTTGAGGTCGTGGTCGACCACCCCTTCGCGGGCGTCCATGACGAACACCACCACGTTGGAGTCCTGAATCGCCTGCAGCGTCTTGACCACCGAGAACTTTTCCACCGCCTCGAAGATCTTGCCGCGGCGGCGCACGCCGGCGGTGTCGATCAGGGTGTACTTCTCGTCGTCGCGCTCGAAGGGGATATAGATGCTGTCGCGCGTGGTGCCGGCCTGGTCGTAGACGATGACCCGCTCTTCGCCGAGCATGCGGTTGACCAGGGTCGACTTGCCGACGTTGGGCCGGCCGATGATGGCCAGCTTGATGCCGTCCTTCTCGCTCGGGCCGGGGATGCGCTTGGCCTCCTGGCCTTGCTGCACCTCTTCCTCTTCGCCGCCCTCTTCCGGCTCGCCGGCATCCTTGGGGAAGGCGCCGAGCACGGCTTCGAGCATCTGGGTGATGCCGCGACCATGGGCGCTGGCGATCGCCAGCGGCTCGCCCAGGCCCATCGGGCTGAACTCGGCGCGGGCCAGGTCGACGTCGAGGTTGTCGACCTTGTTCACCACCAGGAAGCTCTGCTTGTTACGCCGGCGCAGGTGCTCGCCGATCATCTGGTCGGAGGCGGTCATGCCGGCGCGGGCGTCGACCAGGAACAGCACGGCATCGGCCTCTTCGATGGCCTGCAGCGACTGTTCGGCCATCTTCGCGTCGATGCCTTCCTCGTCACCGGAGATACCGCCGGTGTCGATCACGATATAGGTGCGCCCCTGCCACTTCGCCTCGCCGTACTGGCGGTCACGGGTCAGACCGGAGAGGTCGCCGACTATGGCGTCGCGGCTGCGGGTCAGGCGGTTGAAGAGCGTGGACTTGCCGACATTGGGCCGGCCCACCAGGGCTATTACGGGAACCATCAGGCTCTCCACTAGGTTATTTCATAAAATGCAAAGGCCGCTGCACGGGCAGCGGCCGGAATGTTTCAGGCTGCCGCCAGGATCACCTGGCAGCATAGCCGGTTCACTTGATGGTCAGCGCCACCAGCTTGCCGCCGTTACCGAAGGCATACAGCCAGTCGCCCACCACCAGCGGACGGGCGCGCAGGCCGGCGCTGTCGATGCGCTCGCGACCGACGAAGCGGCCATCCACCTGGCTCAGCAGGTGCAGGTAGCCTTCCAGGTCGCCGACCGCGACGTAGCTGGAGAACACCTCGGGCGCCGACAGCTGGCGACGGGCCAGGGCGTCGTTGCTCCACAGCGCCGAGGCGCTGCGCTCGTCGATGCCTTCCACGGTGCCGTTGGCCAGGCTGACGTAGACGTTGCCGAAGCCCTGCGCCACGTTCACCGAACTGGACGCCTCGCGCTGCCAGAGTATGCGGCCGCTCTCCAGGTCGAGTGCGGCGACGCGGCCCTGGTAGCTCACGGCATAGACGGTGCCGCCGGACTGCAGCAGGCCGCCGTCGATATCCACCACTCGCTCCAGCTCGGAACGGCCCTGGGGAATGGCCACGCGCTGCTCCCACACCGGCAGGCCGCGCTGGGCATCCACCGCGATCACCTTGCCGCTGGACAGACCGGCCACCACCAGGCGGTTGGTCACCAGCGGGCTGCCGGTGCCGCGCAGGGTCAGCACCGCCGGGGTGTTCTCGAAGATCCAGCGCTGGCTGCCGGTATCGGCGTCGAAGGCGATCAGGCGGTCGTCCTGGGTCTGCACCACGACCACGTCGCCGTTGCTCGCCGGGGCCGCCAGCACTTCGCTGGTCACCCGCGAACGCCACTGCTCCTCACCGGAGCTGGCATCCAGGGCGATCACCTCGCCCTTCAGCGTGCCCAGCAGCACCTGGCCGTAGCCGGCGCCGACCGCGCCGGATACCGGAATGTCCAGTTTCTTGCGCCAGATCACCTTGCCGCTCATGCGGTCCAGGGCCATCACCAGGCCTTCGACGTCGGCGGCGTAGATCACCTCGCCGTCGATGGCCGGCACCAGCATGTTGAAGGTCTCGCCCTGGCCTTCGCCAATGGAGCGGCTCCACTCGGTGCGCAGTTCGACTTCCTCGTCGAACTTGGTCAGTTCGGCCGGCGGCAGTTCCTTCTTGCTATTGCTGCTGCAACCCACGGCCAGTACGGCCAGGGCCAGCAGTGCGGCATTCTTCCAACGCATCACGTCACGCATCCCCTTTTGCCAGGTCGTCCAGCTTCATCTGCAGGCCACCGACGGCGGCGTCCTCGGCCAGGGCCGCCTTGGCTTTCTGGTAAGCGGCATGCGCCTCGTCGGCACGCCCCAGCTGCACCAGCAGGTCGCCCCTGAGCTCTTCGCGGCTGGCCAGGAAGGCCGTATCGGCTTCGCCGGCGAGCAGCGCCAGGGCCTCCTCGGCCTTGTCCTGCGCGGCCAGCACACGGGCCAGGCGCTGCCGCGCCAGTTCGCCCAGGGTGGCATCGGCCGGCTTGTCGAGCACGCCCTGCAGCGCCGCCGCGGCGTCGTCCAGCTTGCCCGCCTCGACCGCCACCTTGGCGACGAACAGGCTGCCGTACTGCGCGTAGTGGCTGCCGGCATATTCGTTGTTGAGCTTGCCGGCCAGCTCGGCGACCTTCGCCGCGTCGGGCTCGCCAGCCGGGTTCAGCGCGGTCTCCAGCAGTTGCTGGTAGATCTGCGAGGCGCCCTGCGCCTGGTTGCTCTGGTACTTCTGCCAGCCCTGCCAGCCGAACACCACCACCAGGGCCAGCACGCCGCCAGTCAGCAAGGGTTTGCCGTTGCGCTGCCACCAGTCCTTGATGACCGCCAGCTCTTCTTCATCGGTACGCGAAACCACCCCAATACTCCTATCGCTCGACCCCATGACAGGTCGTTGAGAAAACTACCTGTTAAATACGGGCTGCCAGGTGTTCGGCCAGGGCCGCCCAGGCAATGTTCTGTTGTTCGCTGTCGTCGCGCAGCGGCTTGCAACCTACCACTTGCCGGGCCAGTTCGTCTTCACCCATGACCAGGGCGTACAACGCGCCGCTCTTGTCGGCCTTCTTCAACTGGCTCTTGAAGCTGCCGCCGCCGGCGTTGAGCTGCAGACGCAGCCCCGGCAATTGATCGCGCAGGCGCTCGGCCAGGGCCAGGGCGGCCAGTTCGGCCGGCTCGCCGAAGGCGCACAGGTACAGGTCGACCTGGCGGGCAATCTCCGCCGGCACCTGGTCCAGGGTCTCGATCAGCAGCACCAGACGCTCGATGCCCATGGCGAAGCCCACGCCCGGCGTCGGCTTGCCGCCCATCTGCTCGACCAGGCCGTCGTAGCGGCCGCCGGCGCAGACGGTGCCCTGGGCGCCGAGCTTGTCGGTAACCCACTCGAACACGGTCTTGCTGTAGTAATCGAGGCCGCGCACCAGCTTGGGATTGATCACGTAGGGAATGCCGGCGGCATCGAGACGGGCCTTCAGCCCCTCGAAATGCACGCGCGATTCCTCGTCCAGGTAGTCCGCCAGCTTCGGTGCGTCGACCAGCAGGGCCTGGGTCTCGGCCACCTTGGAATCGAGGATGCGCAGCGGGTTGCTGGCCAGACGGCGGCGGCTGTCCTCGTCGAGCCGCTCGCCGCGTGCCGAAAGGTAGTCGACCAGGGCGTCGCGGTAACGTGCGCGCGCCTCGCTGGTGCCCAGGCTGTTGAGTTCCAGGGTCACCGCGTCGCGGATGCCAAGCAGGCCCCACAGGCGCCAGGTGAGCACGATCAGCTCGGCATCGATGTCCGGGCCGTCGATATTGAAGACCTCCACGCCGATCTGGTGGAACTGCCGGTAGCGCCCCTTCTGCGGGCGCTCGTGGCGAAACATCGGACCGATGTACCAGAGCTTCTGGGTCTGTCCGCCACCGGCCAGGCCATGCTCGAGCACGGCGCGCACGCAGGCCGCGGTGCCTTCCGGACGCAGGGTCAGGGAGTCGCCGTTGCGGTCCTCGAAGGTGTACATCTCCTTCTCGACGATATCGGTGACCTCACCGATGGAGCGCTTGAACAGTTCGGTGAACTCGACGATGGGCATGCGGATCTGGCGGTAGCCGTAGCCGTCCAGCAGGCTCGCCACGCGGCCTTCGAAGTAGCGCCAGAGCGGGGTCTGCTCGGGCAGGATGTCGTTCATGCCACGAATGGCTTGCAGGGTCTTGCTCACAGGAAATCCTTAACGCCGCGTCAGCCGCGGACGATCACGGCCGCATCGGCGGCGGCCTTCTCGGCCGCCTTGTCGCGAATGAGCCGTTCCAGCTCATCCACCAGATTGTCATTGGTCAGTTTCGAGGCGGGCTTGCCGTCGATATAGACCAGGTTGTTCGGCGTACCGCCGGTCAGGCCGATATGCGCTTCCTTGGCTTCGCCGGGGCCGTTGACCACGCAGCCGATCACCGCCACGTCCAGCGGCACCAGCAGGTCCTCGACGCGGCTTTCCAGCTCGTTCATGGTCTTGACCACATCGAAGTTCTGCCGCGAGCAGCTCGGGCAGGCGATGAAGTTGATCCCACGCGAACGCAGGCGCAGCGACTTGAGGATGTCGAATCCGACCTTGATCTCCTCCACCGGATCGGCGGCCAGGGAGATGCGGATGGTGTCACCGATGCCCTCGGCCAGCAGCATGCCCAGGCCCACGGCCGACTTCACCGTACCGGAGCGCAGACCGCCGGCCTCGGTGATGCCCAGGTGCAGCGGCTGCTCGATCTGCTGGGCCAGCAGGCGATAGGCGGCGACGGCCATGAACACGTCGCTGGCCTTCACGCTGACCTTGAAGTCGGGGAAGTTCAGCCGATCCAGGTGCTCGACATGGCGCAGTGCGGATTCCACCAGCGCCTCGGGGGTGGGTTCGCCGTATTTCTTTTGCAGGTCCTTTTCCAGCGAGCCGGCGTTGACCCCGATGCGGATCGGGATGCCCTTGTCGCGGGCAGCCTCGACCACCGCCCGGACCCGATCCTCGCGGCCGATATTTCCCGGATTGATGCGCAGGCAGTCGACGCCCAGCTCGGCCACGCGCAGGGCGATCTGGTAGTCGAAGTGGATGTCGGCAACCAGCGGCACACGCACCTGCTGCTTGATCTTGCCGAAGGCCTCGGCGGCGTCCATGTCCGGCACCGAGACGCGCACGATGTCGGCGCCGGCGTCTTCCAGGCGACGGATCTGCGCCACGGTGGCGGCCACGTCGTTGGTGTCGGTGTTGGTCATGCTCTGCACCGCGATCGGCGCATCGCCGCCCACCGGTACCGAGCCGACCCAGATCTTGCGCGACAGTCGGCGCTTGATCGGCGATTCGCAATGCATGCTTACAACCCCAGCTTCAGGCGCGCGGTCTCGCCCGTGATGAAGGGCGAAACGTCGACCGCCTCGCCGTTGTAACTGACCTGGGCGCCACGGGCGAAGCCCAGGCGCAGCTCCATGGGCGCCTTGCCGGTCAGCTCGATGCGCTCGCCGCTGCGTTTGAGTGCGCTGACCAGCACCTTGCCGTCGGCATCGGTGACCTGGGTCCAGCAATCGGCGCTGAACTGCACGCTGAGCGCGCCCTGCCCGGCGGCCAGCGCAACCGGCGCGGCCGGCTCCGCAGCAGCCGGCGCCGGGGCGACCGGAGCAACCGGAGCAACCGGAGCAACCGGAGCAACCGGAGCAACGCTAGCAGGGCTGCTCGGCTCGCTGGGCGCAGATTCTGGCGCAGGCACGGACTGGCTCGGCACCGGCACGGCAGCGCTGGACTCGCTCGCGGCGGGCTCGGCGGCCGCCTGCTCGGCAGCGCTGTCGGCCGCGCCGTCCACGGTCTCGCTCGGCTCGACCGGCAACAGCAGCGGGCTGGTCGGCTCGCCGCCCTGGGCGGCCACCACCGCCTGGTCTTCCGGCTCGGCCAGCGAGTGCACCTGGGTGGTGCCATCGGCACCGTCCACTTCCACCTGATCGAGCCCCAGGCCGGCCAGGTCCGGCGCAGGACGCCCCTGCTCCTGCCACCAGAGGAAACCGGCGCCGATCAGGGCCAGCAGCAGCAGGAAGCTGACCAGACGCAGAATGCTTTGCGAGTAGCGTGCCGGCTCCTCGATGCGCCCAAGGCTGTGCACGCTGCTGCCGCTGGCATCGGTGCCGGTGAACTGGTCGAACTCCAACACCAGACGGTTCTGGTCCAGCTCCAGCAACTTGGCATAGGCGCGGATATAACCGCGGGCGAAGGTGGTGCCCGGCAGCTTGTCGAAGGCGCCGGCCTCGAGCTGACTAAGACGTTGTGGCGTCAGATTGAGCTGCCCCGCCACCTCGGCGACGCTCCAGCCCTTGATCTCGCGGGCCTGACGCAGGCTCTCGCCCGGATTGTTCGGCATCGGCTGGGTAACTTCGCTATGCGCCGCTTTCATTGTTGCCCCGAAACGTATTGCTGATATTCCTGAGACGCCGGATACAACCGGCGCAGTTGCAGGCCCAGGCTGGCGGCCGTGTCCCGATCCTCGAAGACCTCCGCCAGACGCGCACCGAGCAGCAAGCTGCGGGCGTTCTGCGGCGACATTTCGCTGAAGGCCTGGTAATAACTGCGCGCCGGCACATAGGCTTTGTCCTCGTAGGAGAGCATGGCCATCTCCAGCAAAGCCCGCGGCTGCCGGCTGCTGAGGCGCAAGGTACGCTGGAAGTATTCCTTGGCCTGCTCGCGCTGTCCCAGCTGCAGGGCGGTCAGCCCGAGATTTTCGAATACCCGCGAGCGCTCCGGGTAGAGGTTGTCTTCGGCCGCCTTGAGATAGGTATTCATGGCGTCCTGATAGCGCTTCTGCTCGAACAGGAAACTGCCGTAGTTGTTCAGCAGGCGCGCATCCTTGGGACGCTGCGACAGGGCCTTGCGAAAATGCTCATCGGCCAGCTGCGGCTCCATTTCCAGCTGGAAGGCCATGGCCAGCGCGGCATGTGCGTCGGCATTGGACGAATCCAGGTCCAGCGCGTTCTTCAGAGGCACTTTGGCGCGCTGAGTGTCGCCCTGCTGGATATAGGCGATGCCCAGTTGCACATAAGCATCGCGCGCATCGTCGCGCCCCTTCGCCGTACGCATGGGGTCGACATCCCCCGTGGTCACACAACCGCCAAGCAGACTGGCAACTAGCAATAACAGCGCAGGGCGCAGGGTCATGGGCATCCTCTCTTCAGCTTCGATTGGCGGCGGGGCGAGGCTCTTGCGCCTCGCTGCCCAGTTGGCGCACGGCAATATAGCGCTCGCTGCGACGGGTACGGTCCATGACCTGGCCAACCAGCTGGCCACAGGCGGCGTCGATGTCGTCGCCGCGCGTGGTGCGCACGGTGACGTTGTGCCCGGCCTTGTGCAACAGGTCTTGGAAACGGCGGATGGCGTTGTTGCTCGGCCGCTCGTAACCCGAGAAGGGGAAGGGATTAAACGGAATCAGGTTGATCTTGCAAGGCACATCGGCCAGAAGTGCGACCATCTGCTCAGCGTGCTCGGGCTGATCGTTGACGCCCTTGAGCAGGGTGTACTCGATGGTCAGCACACGCTTCTCGCCAAGCTTGGCGACGTAACGCTTGCACGCCGCCAGCAACACGTCCAGCGGGTACTTCTTGTTGATCGGCACCAGCTGGTTGCGCAGCTCGTCGTTGGGCGCGTGCAGCGACAGGGCCAGGGACACGTCGATCACCTCGGCCAGCTTGTCGATCATCGGCACCACGCCCGAGGTGGACAGGGTCACCTTGCGCTTGGAAATGCCATAACCCAGATCGTCCATCATGATCTGCATGGCGGAAACGACGTTGTCGAAGTTCAGCAGCGGCTCGCCCATGCCCATCATCACCACGTTGGTGATGGCACGGTCGATCTTCGCCGGCACGCTGCCGAAGGACTTGTTGGCGATCCACACCTGGCCGATGATCTCGGCGCTGGTCAGGTCGCTGTTGAAACCCTGTTTGCCGGTGGAGCAGAAGCTGCAGTCCAGGGCGCAACCGGCCTGCGACGACACGCACAGGGTGCCGCGGCCGTTCTGCGGGATGTACACGGTTTCCACGCAGCTGCCCGACGCCACGCGCACCACCCACTTGCGCGTGCCATCGGCGGAAATATTTTCGCTGACCACTTCCGGGCCGCGAATCTCGGCAGAGGCCTCGAGCTTTTCGCGCAAGGCCTTGCCGACATTGGTCATGGCGGCGAAATCATCGACGCCAAAGTGGTGAATCCACTTCATTACCTGGCCGGCACGGAAGCGCTTCTCGCCGATGGACTCGAAGAACTGTTCCATTTCCGGCTGGGTCAGGCCCAGCAGGTTGATCTTGCCGGTGGTATTGGTCATGGCTTCACCCTCGCATCTTTCGCCGTGATCAGCGAATGCGCGCGCACAGCTCGGTGGCGGAGAAGAAGTAGGCGATCTCGCGCGCAGCCGAAGCCTCGGAGTCGGAACCGTGTACGGCGTTCTCGTCGATGGACACGGCGAAGTCGGCGCGGATGGTGCCGGCAGCGGCTTCCTTCGGGTTGGTGGCGCCCATCAGCTCGCGGTTCTTGGCAACGGCGTTCTCGCCTTCCAGCACCTGCACGATGACCGGACCGGAGGTCATGAAGGCAACCAGGTCCTTGAAGAAGCCGCGCTCGCTGTGCTCGGCGTAGAAGCCAGCGGCCTCGCGCTCGGACAGCTGCACCATCTTCGACGCGACGACGCGCAGGCCGGCCTTTTCGAAACGGGTGGTGATTTCACCGATGACGTTCTTAGCGACGGCGTCAGGCTTGATGATGGAGAAAGTACGTTGAACGGCCATGTGAAGCTCCAGAAACTTAGGGTTAAAGCGAAAAATTAAACCCGCGAATTATACGCGGGTTCCGGTTAAAAGCGTAGGGCGGGCGCCATGAGCGCCTGTTTCAGTCGAGTTCTTCGATCCAGGCCGCCTGAATGGCTTCGAGCACCTTCTCGCCGCCGCGCTGCGGGTCGTCGGCGAAATCCGGCAACTCCAGCACCCAACGATGCAGATCGACGAAATTCACGTAGCGCGGGTCGACATCCGCCTTGCGTTCACTGAGCTGGATGGCGATTTCCAGCACATCGGTCCACTTCAGACTCATGCTGTTTTCCTGATCAATGCGGCGCTTCGGCCGCGTGATTGAGCGAATACTTGGGAATCTCGATGGTGAGGTCTTCCTCGCCGACTCGCGCCTGACAGGCCAGACGCGACTGCGCCTCCAGCCCCCAGGCCTTGTCCAGGTAATCCTCTTCCAGCTCGTCGGCCTCGTTCAGCGAATCGAAGCCCTCGCGCACGATGCAATGGCAGGTGGTGCAGGCACACACGCCGCCGCAGGCGCTCTCCATCTCGATATGGTGCTGGTGCGCCAACTCCAGGATGGAAACGCCGGGCTCCGCCTCGACCACCATGCCATCCGGGCAGAACCGCTCATGGGGCAGAAAAATGACCTGCGGCATCAGTTTAGTCCTCGATCTCGTTCAGATTGCGCCCGGCCAGCGCGGTTTTTACCGTCGAATCCAGGCGCCGAGCGGCGAAGGCGTCGGTCACCTGCGACAGACGCTTGCTCTGCCGCTCGATGGCCGGGCCGTCATTGCTGGCGAGCAGCTCGCGCAGCTCCTGCACCTGCAATTCGATGACCTCACGCTCCTCGGCATCGAGCAAACGCTCGCCATCGGCCTGCAGCGCCGCCTCGACCGCCTCGATCAGGCGCTGGGCGTCGACCTGCAGCTCGCGCAGGGCGCGGGCGGCCTTGTCGTCGCCGGCGTTCTGGAAGGAGTCCTGCAGCATGCGCGCGATCTCGCCATCGGTCAGGCCGTAGGACGGCTTGACCTGAATGCTCGCCTCCACCCCGGAACCCAGCTCGCGGGCGGCGACGCTGAGCAGACCGTCGGCATCGACCTGGAAGGTCACACGAATCTTCGCCGCGCCGGCCACCATCGGCGGGATGCCGCGCAGCTCGAAGCGCGCCAGGGAGCGGCAGTCGGCGATCAGTTCGCGCTCGCCCTGCAGCACGTGGATCATCATGGCCGTCTGGCCATCCTTGTAGGTGGTGAAGTCCTGCGCGCGCGCCACCGGAATGGTGGTGTTGCGCGGAATCAGCTTCTCCATCAGCCCGCCCATGGTTTCCAGGCCGAGCGACAGCGGGATCACGTCGAGCAGCAGCAGCTCTTCGCCGTCGCCGCGATGATTGCCGGCCAATGTGTCGGCCTGGATCGCGGCACCGATGGCCACCACCTGATCCGGGTCGATGTTGGTCAGCGGCGTGCGGCCGAACAGCTCGCCGACCGCTTCGCGTACCCTGGGCACCCGGGTGGAGCCGCCGACCATGACCACCGCACTGACCTCCTCCAGCTCGACGCCGGAGTCGCGCACGGCGCGGCGGCAGGCCTTGAGGCTGCGTGCCAGCATCGGCTCGATCAGCGCCTCGAACTGCGCGCGCGACAGCGTGCCGCGCCAATCGCCATGGGCCAGCTCGACGCTGTCGGCGGCGGTCAGCCCTTCCTTGGCCGCGCAGGCGGTTTGCAGCAGGCTGCGCTGGGTCGCCGGGTCGAGGTCGCTGGACAAGCCGGCCTGGCCGATGATCCAGTCCGCCACGGCGTGATCGAAATCGTCACCGCCCAGGGCGCTGTCGCCGCCGGTGGCCAGCACCTCGAACACGCCGCCGGTCAGGCGCAGGATGGAAATGTCGAAGGTACCGCCACCCAGGTCGTAGATCGCCACCACGCCCTCGGCCTTCTGATCCAGGCCGTAGGCCACGGCGGCGGCGGTCGGCTCGTTGAGCAGGCGCAATACGTTGAGGCCGGCCAGGCGCGCGGCGTCCTTGGTGGCCTGACGCTGGGCATCGTCGAAATAGGCCGGCACGGTGATCACCGCCCCGACCAGCTCGCCGTCCAGGGCCTGCTCGGCGCGCAGGCGCAGCGTCTTGAGGATTTCCGCGGAGACTTCGACGGGGCTCTTGGCGCCCTGCACCGTCTCGATAAAGGGCATATGCGACTCGCCGACCGCGAAGCGATAAGGCATCTGCTCGCCGAGCTGATGCACATCGGCGATCCCGCGGCCCATCAGGCGCTTGACCGACAGCACGGTATTGAGCGGGTCGCGGGCGGCCGCCAGCTTGGCCGACTCGCCAACCTCGACGCTGCCTTCGTGATAACGCACGGCCGACGGCAGGATGACCTTGCCCGCGGCATCGGCGATGGGCTCGGCCAGGCCGCTGCGCACGGCGGCGACCAGAGAATTGGTGGTGCCCAGGTCGATACCCACCGCCAGCCTACGCTGATGGGGTTGCGGGCTCTGCCCTGGCTCGGCGATCTGCAATAAGGCCATGGTCTTCTTGAAATCATCAGGCAGGCTGCCGGGGCAACCCACGGGTTAATCGTCGAGGCGCTCTTCTAACTGGCGCACTTCATGGGAGAGCTTGTCGAGGAACTGCATGCGGCGCATCAGGCGCTCGGCCTCCTCGCGCCGGGCGTCATCGTCCCAGCAGGCGGCGAAGCTGTCGTTGAGTTGCTCCTGCGCGCCCTTGAGGCGGCGCTTGAAGGCGGCCACGCCAGCCAGGTCGGCGTCGTCCTGCAGCTCCTCCAGCTCCTCGCGCAACTGCATCTGCTGCAGGAGGAAGTCCGGATCCTGCACCGTCACCTCCAGCGGCAGCTCGGGGCCACTCAGGGCCAGCAGGTAGCGCGCACGCCGCGACGGCGTCTTCAGCACCTGGTAGGCCTCGTTGAGGCTGGCCGAGCGCTCCAGCGCCAGGCGCTGCTCGCGCTCGCCGGCGTCGGCGAAACGATCCGGGTGAACCTGGCGCGCCAGCTCGCGATAGCGCGCGGCCAATTGCTCAAGATCGAGACGAAAACTCGGCTGCAGCTCGAACAGGGCGAAATGACAAGGAGTACCCACGCGATAGCCTCAGACGTTGAAGCTCTCGCCGCAGCCGCATTCGCCGCGCACGTTGGGGTTATTGAACTTGAAGCCCTCGTTGAGGCCTTCCTTGACGAAGTCCAGCTCGGTGCCGTCGAGGTACACCAGGCTCTTGGGGTCGATGATCACCTTGACGCCGTGACTCTCGAACACCTGGTCCTCGGCCGCCAGCTCGTCGACGAACTCGAGCACGTAGGCCAGACCCGAACAACCGGTGGTGCGCACACCGAGGCGAATGCCCTCGCCCTTGCCGCGCCCATCGAGGGAACGCTGCACGTGGCGAGCCGCCGCTTCAGACATGGTGATGGCCATTGCAAACCTCGTCTTTAGAGCAAGCCTTTCTTCTGCTTGTAATCGCGCACGGCCGCCTTGATGGCGTCCTCGGCGAGCACCGAGCAGTGTATCTTCACCGGCGGCAACGCCAGTTCCTCAGCCAGCTGGGTATTCTTGATGCTCTCGGCCTCGTCCAGGGTCTTGCCCTTCATCCACTCGGTGGCGAGGGAGCTGGAAGCGATGGCCGAACCGCAGCCATAGGTCTTGAACTTGGCGTCTTCGATCACGCCGCTCTCGTTGACCTTGATCTGCAGGCGCATCACGTCGCCGCAGGCCGGCGCACCGACCATGCCGGTGCCGACGTCCGGGTCTTCGGCATTCAGTTTGCCGACATTGCGCGGGTTCTCGTAGTGGTCAATGACCTTGTCACTGTAAGCCATGGTGCTATTCCTCTCTCATCAGGTGCCGCTCTTCGGGCAGCTATCAGTGTGCTGCCCATTCCACGGAGGAAAGGTCGACACCTTCTTTGAACATATCCCACAGGGGCGACAGTTCGCGCAGCTTATCCACCGCCTCGCGCACCTTGGCGGCGGCGTAGTCGACTTCCTCTTCGGTGGTGAAGCGGCCGAAGGTGAAGCGGATCGAGCTGTGCGCCAGTTCGTCATTGCGGCCCAGGGCGCGCAGCACGTAGGACGGCTCCAGGGAAGCCGAGGTGCAGGCGGAACCGGACGACACGGCGAGGTCCTTGAGCGCCATGATCAGCGACTCGCCCTCGACGTAGTTGAAACTCAGGTTGAGGTTGTGCGGCACGCGCTGGGTCAGGCTGCCGTTGACGTACAGCTCTTCCATGCCTTCGAGCTGGCGGTAGAAACGATCGCGCAGGGCTTTGACGCGCTGGTTTTCCGCAGCCATTTCTTCCTTGGCGATACGGAAGGCCTCGCCCATGCCGACGCACTGGTGGGTGGCCAAGGTGCCGGAGCGCATGCCGCGCTCGTGGCCGCCGCCGTGGGTCTGGGCCTCCAGGCGCACACGCGGCTTGCGCCGTACGTAGAGGGCGCCGACGCCTTTCGGGCCGTAGGTCTTGTGCGCGGAGAAGGACATCAGGTCGACCTTGAGCTTGTCCAGGTCGATCTCCACCTTGCCGGTGGACTGCGCCGCATCGACATGCAACAGCACGCCGCGCGAGCGGGTCAGCTCGCCGATGGCGGCGATGTCGTTGATGGTGCCGATCTCGTTGTTGACATGCATCACCGACACCAGCGTGGTGTCGTCGCGCAGCGCGGCCTCGACCATGGCCGGGGTGATCAGGCCGTCTTCGCCGGGCTCCAGGTAGGTGACCTCGAAACCTTCGCGTTCGAGCTGGCGGGTGGTGTCCAGCACCGCCTTGTGCTCGATCTTCGAGGTGACGATGTGCTTGCCCTTGCTGGCGTAGAAGTGCGCCACGCCCTTGATGGCGAGGTTGTCGGACTCGGTCGCGCCGCTGGTCCAGACGATCTCGCGCGGGTCGGCACCCACCAGTTCGGCGACCTGGCGGCGAGCGTTTTCCACCGCCTCTTCGGCCTTCCAGCCGAACACGTGGGAACGCGAAGCCGGGTTGCCGAAGTTACCATCGACCAGCAGGCACTCGCTCATCTTCTGCGCCACACGCGGATCGACCGGGGTGGTAGCGGAGTAATCGAGGTAAATCGGCAATTTCATCAGGCTTCTCCTATCAGGCAAACGCCCTGCTCATTCGACGGCGGACGCTTCAATCTTGTCCAGGTGTGGCACGGTCCTGCCAGTACAGCGCCGCTGATCCTGGCGCAGCGCGACTTCCTGCACCTCGCGGCGCGCGACCAGATCGGCCAGGCTGATGCCACTGAGGAACTCGTGAATCTGCTGACTGAGGTCGCACCACAGATGATGGGTCAGGCAGGTGTCGCCGGCATGGCAATCGCCCTGCCCCTGGCAACGGGTGGCATCCACCGACTCGTTGACCGCATCGATCACCTGGGCCACCTGGATGCCGCGCATATCGCGCGACAGCTGATAGCCACCGCCCGGCCCGCGCACACTGGACACCAGATTGCCGCGCCGCAGCTTGGCGAACAGTTGCTCCAGGTAGGACAGGGAGATACCTTGCCGCTCGGAAATATCGGCCAGGGATACGGGACCGTGCTGCGCGTGCAACGCCAGATCGAGCATGGCGGTAACGGCGTAACGGCCTTTGGTGGTCAGTCGCATGGCTCTACCACGAATCACTGAATTGCGGCGAAGTATGCGATTCCCGAGTATTTAAGTCAACTATAAGACCTATTGATTTACTCGGGATTGAGCGCGAAAAGAGGCGGCATCATAGCAAAGACCGCCTCGCCGCGCATCAGGCCGCCGGCTTGTCGCCCTGCTGCTGGTCCTTGCACACCTCGGCGAAGTCCTCGTCGCGCAGCACCGGCAGGTCCTTGGCGCAATAGTCGCTACCCAGGGCGGTGAGCGCCTTGCACATGCCCTCCAGACGGCCGTCGACCGCATGCAGGTGATCGAGCAACTGGCCGATGGCGCGCGCCACCGGGTCCGGCATGTCCTGACCGACGCCATAGGCATCGAAGCCGATCTTCTCGGCCATCGCCTGACGCTTGGCCTCCTGCTCGTCGTCGGACTTGACGATGATCTTGCCGGGAATCCCCACCGCGGTGGCGCCGGCCGGTACTTCCTTGGTCACCACGGCATTGGAGCCGATCTTGGCACCGGCGCCGACAGTGAACGGACCGAGCACCTTGGCCCCGGCGCCGACCACCACGCCGTCCTCCAGGGTCGGGTGGCGCTTACCCTTGTTCCAGCTAGTGCCGCCCAGGGTCACACCCTGATAGAGCGTGACGTCGTTGCCGATCTCGGCGGTCTCGCCGATGACGATGCCCATGCCGTGGTCGATGAAGAAACGCCGACCGATCTTCGCCCCCGGATGAATCTCGATACCGGTCAGCCAGCGGCCGAAGTTGGACACCACCCGCGCCAGCCACTTCCAGCCCGAGCGCCACAGGGCGTGGGCAACGCGATGCAGCCAGACCGCATGCAGACCCGGGTAGCAGGTGACCACCTCGAAGGCGTTGCGCGCCGCCGGATCGCGGTGAAACACGCTCTGGATATCTTCTCGCATGCGCTCAAACATCGGACTTCCCCTGCTTGTGAGGCTCACCGCGCACGGCCTTCTCGGTCTCAGTGAGAATGCCGCGCAGGATATTCATTTCCAATTTGCTCACCGCACTGCGCCCATACAGGCGACGCAGACGGGTCATCAGGTGCCGCGGCTTCAGCGGATCGAGGAAACCGATCATCACCAGCACCCGCTGCAGGTGGCCGTAGAAGGACTCCAGCTCATCCGCCGTAGCCGCCTGGGAATTGAGCATGGCAGTGGTTTCCAGCTTCTCCACCTTGGTCGGCAGATTCTGCGCCGCCAGCCAGGCCATGCGCACTTCGTAGGCCAGCACCTGCACCGCCGCCGCCAGGTTCAGCGAACTGAACTCGGGATTGGACGGGATATGCACGTGGTACTGGCAGCGCTGCAGCTCCTCGTTGGTCAGCCCGGCGTACTCGCGACCGAACACCAACGCCACCTCGCCGCCGGAGGCAGCCTGCTCACAACTGGTCACCCCGCACTCGCGCGGATCGAGCAGCGGCCAGGGAATGCGCCGATCCCGCGCACTGGTGCCGATCACCAGGCTGCAGCCGACCAGCGCCTCCTCCAGCGTGCCGACCACCAGCGCCGCATCGAGGATATCCGTGGCGCCGGAGGCGCGCGCCACCGCCTCGCCGCTGGGAAAATCCTCGGGATCTACCAGCACCAGACGCGACAGGCCCATGTTCTTCATCGCCCGCGCCGCGCCGCCGATATTGCCCGGATGACTGGTGTTGACCAAAACCACGCGAATATTGTCCAGCAACGCAGGCACTCTCAGAGACGACAAGGGGGCAACGATCTTACCCAAGCCCTCGGATTAATGCCATGCGGCGTACAGACGGCACTGCATCCGCCGGACTTTTCTGCTAACATGGCCGGCTTTCTTTAACGCCCCAGGTGAACCTTCCATGCAGCCCATGCTGAATATCGCCCTGCGCGCCGCTCGCAGCGCCGGTGAAATGATCTTTCGCTCCATCGAGCGCCTGGACGTCATCTCGGTCGACGAGAAGGATGCCAAGGATTACGTCACCGAGGTCGATCGCGCCGCCGAACTGATGATCGTCCAGGCCATTCGCAAGGCCTACCCGACCCACAGCTTCCTCGGCGAGGAAGGCGGTGCACTGGAAGGCAGCGGCGAAGGCGCCGACTACCAGTGGATCATCGACCCGCTGGACGGCACCACCAACTTCATCCGCGGCGTGCCGCACTTCGCCATCAGCATCGCCTGCAAGTACCGCGGCCGCCTGGAGCACGCCATCGTGCTCGACCCGGTGCGCCAGGAAGAATTCACCGCCAGCCGCGGCCGCGGCGCCGCCCTCAATGGCCGCCGCCTGCGCGTGAGCAACCGCAAGAGCCTGGACGGCGCCCTGCTCGGCACCGGCTTCCCGTTCCGCGACGGCCAGCTCGATCACCTGGACAACTACCTGAACATGTTCCGCAGCCTGGTCGGCCAGACCGCCGGCCTGCGCCGCGCCGGCGCCGCCAGCCTGGACCTGGCCTACGTCGCCGCCGGTCGCTACGACGCGTTCTGGGAGTTCGGCCTGTCCGAGTGGGACATGGCCGCCGGCGCCCTGCTGATTCAGGAAGCAGGCGGCCTGGTCAGCGACTTCAGCGGCGGCCACGAATTCCTCGAGAAGGGCCAGATCGTCGCCGGCAACACCAAGTGCTTCAAGGCCGTGCTGACCGCCATCCAGCCGCACCTAGCACCGTCGATGAAGCGCTGAACACCAGTCGCCCGACAATAAAAAAACGCCCCGAGGGGCGTTTTTTTATGAACGGCGATTATTGCGCCTGCTGCACCAGCACCAGCTCGCCCTGCTTGTTAACCGGAATCTGAGCGCCCGGATCGCGGTCCATGCGCACGGTGCCGACCTGCTCGCCCAGCTGATACTTGACGTCGTACCCCACCAGCTTCTCGCTGGTGTCGGTCACGGTGTTGCAGCGGGTTTCGGTGGTGGTGTAGGTGTCGCGCGCCTGCATGCCCTCCTGGATCTTGTTGCCGGCGTAGCCGCCGCCGACCGCACCGGCCACGGTGGCGATCTTCTTGCCGGTGCCGCCGCCGACCTGATTGCCCAGCAGACCGCCGGCGATGGCGCCGATGGCGGTGCCGGCGATCTGGTGCTGATCCTTGACCGGCGCCTGACGGGTGACGGTGACGTCCTTGCACACCTCGCGCGGCGTCTTGATGGTTTCCTTGACCGGGGTCACCGCCAGCACTTCGGCATACTGCGGGCCGCGATCGACCAGGCTGTAAGTGGCAACCGCGCCGCCAGCGGTAACGCCGACAGCGCCCAGCACGGTACCGATCAACATCGACTTGTTCATGATTCTCTCCTAGGCTCGGCGACTCGCGCCTTTCTCCTTGCCTAGGACAGCAGAAGGCCGCGACAAGTTCGCCCTGTCGCGGCCCGCGTGCGCATTACATGAAGCAGGTCACAGCCTCAGGGGCGCCCGTCGTCGGCCTCGGCTTCGACGGCCGGCGGAATCAGATCCTCGACGCTCAGTTTCAACCAGATCAGCACCACGGCGCCGATGTACACCGACGAGTAGGTACCCACCACCACGCCGACCAGCAGGGTCAGGGCGAAGGCCGCCAGCACGTCGCCGCCGAAGAACAGCAGCGCCAGCAGGGCCAGCGCGGTGGACAACGAGGTGGCGATGGTGCGCAGCAGGGTCTGGGTGATCGAGATGTCGATGTTCTCGACCAGCGACGCCTTGCGCAGCATGCGGAAGTTCTCGCGGATGCGGTCGTAGATGATGATGGTGTCGTTCAGCGAGTAACCGATCATCGCCAGTACCGCCGCCAGCACGGTCAGGTCGAAGGGAATCTGGAAGAACGCCAGCACGCCAAGGGTGATCACCACGTCGTGCACCAGGGAGGCGATGGCGCCGACGCCGAATTTCCACTGGAAGCGAAACGCCAGGTACAGCAGGATGCCGCCCAGCGCCAGGAGCATGGCGATGCCGCCCTGGTCGCGCAGTTCCTCACCCACCTGCGGACCGACGAACTCGACCCGCTTGACCTCGAACTCGGTGGTGCTGTCGACCTTGCGCAGGGCCTCGGCCACCCGGTTGCCCAGGTCGGGGTCATCGCCCGCCAGGCGCACCAGCACATCGGTGCTGGCGCCGAAGTTCTGCACCACGGCGTCGGCGTAACCGGCCTGGCCCAGCTCGCGTTTGATCAGCTCGAGGTCGGCCGGCTGCTCGTATTGCAGCTCGATCAGGGTACCGCCGGTGAAATCCAGACCGAAGTTCAGACCCTTGGCGAACAGCGCCCCGAGCCCGACCAGGGTGAGCACCAGGGTCATGGTAAAGGCGATGTTGCGCACCGCCATGAAACGAATGGTTGACTTGATCATGGCTAGATCCACAGCTTCTTGAAGTTACGGCCACCGAAGATCAGGTTGACCAGGCCACGGGTGAACATGATGGCGGTGAACATCGAAGTGACGATGCCCAGCGACATGGTCACCGCGAAGCCCTTGACCGGGCCGGTGCCCATGGCGAACAGGATGCCGCCGACCAGCAGGGTGGTCAGGTTACTGTCGAGAATTGCCGAGAAGGCGCGGTCGAAACCCTCGTGGATGGCGCGCTGCACGGGCAGGCCATTGGCCAGTTCCTCGCGGATACGCGAGAAGATCAGCACGTTGGCGTCCACCGCCATGCCCAGGGTCAGCACGATACCGGCGATGCCCGGCAGGGTCAGGGTGGCGCCGATGGCCGACATCAGACCGACCAGCAACACCAGGTTGAACGCCAGCGCGACGGTCGCCAGCACCCCGAAGAAGCGGTAGATGGCGATGATGAACAGCGCCACGAAGATCATCGCCCACTCGGTGGATTCGATGCCCTTGGCGATGTTCTCGGCACCCAGGCTCGGACCGATGGTGCGCTCCTCGGCGAAGTACATCGGCGCCGCCAGGCCGCCGGCACGCAGCAGCAGAGCCAGCTCGGAGGATTCGCCCTGGCCGTTGAGGCCGGTGATGCGGAACTGGCTGCCCAAAGGCGACTGGATGGTCGCCAGGCTGATGATCTTCTTCTCCTCGACGAAGGACGATACGGCCACTTCCTGCTCGACACCGTCGACCACCTGACGCACGTAGCGGGTCACCGGCTTCTGCTCGATGAAGATCACCGCCATGCTGCGCCCCACGTTGTTGCGCGTGGCACGGTTCATCAGGTCGCCGCCGTGGCCGTCGAGACGGATATTGACCTGCGGCCGGCCGTTCTCGTCGAAGCTGGCCTGGGCGTCGGTGACCTGGTCGCCGGTGATGATCAGCTCGCGCTCGAGCTGCACCGGCGGCCGGCCTTCCTCGCGGAAACCGAAGGTTTCGGTGGCGCCGCGCGGCGCGTCGAAATCGGCCTGCAGGCGGAATTCCAGGTTGGCGGTCTTGCCGAGGATGCGCTTGGCTTCGGCGGTGTCCTGCACGCCCGGCAGCTCGACCACGATACGGTTGGCACCCTGACGCTGCACCAGCGGCTCGGCCACGCCGAGTTCGTTGACCCGGTTGCGCACTGTGGTGAGGTTCTGCTTGATCGAGTACTCGCGAATCTCGGCGATCTTCGCCGCGGTCAGGCCGAGTTGCAGCACCTGCTGACCACCGCGCTCGACGGTGGTGATCTCGAAATCGTTGAAGTCCTTGCGGATCAGGCGCTGAGCCTGCTCCAGCGCATCGCTGTCGGCGAAGCCGAGCTGAATGCGACCGTCCTGTTCCGGCATGCTGCGGTAGCGAATGCGATCCTTGCGCAGCAGGCTCTTGATCTCGCCTTCGTAGACCTTGCGCCGTACATCCAGCGCCTTGTCCATGTCGACTTCCAGCAGGAAGTGCACGCCGCCGGACAGGTCCAGGCCCAATTTCATCGGGCTGGCGCCGAGGCTGCGCAGCCAGTCGGGGGTGGTCTGCGCCAGGTTCAGCGCCACCACGTAGTCGTCGCCGAGGGCGCGGCGGACCACGTCCTTGGCCGGCAGCTGGTCATCCTGCTTGGTCAGACGGATCAGGCCAGTGCGGCCGCGTTCGTCGAGGCCGATGTCCTTGACCGCGATGCCGGCATCCTGCAGCGCCTTGCCGGCACGATCGAGATCGGCCTGCTCGATGCTCAGCGCCGAGCTGGCGCCGCTGATCTGCACGGCCGGATCGTCCGGATAGAGATTGGGGATGGAGTACACCAGGCCGACGGCCAATACGGCCAGAATCAGCAGGTACTTCCACAGAGGGTATTTATTGAGCATGAACGAGCCGCCCGCTTATGACGCGGGGCGCTAAAAGCGCCCCGTCGAGTGGAAAACTAACAACCGAATCAGATGGCTTTCAGCGTGCCCTTGGGCAGGGTGGCGGCGATGGCCTGCTTCTGGAACTTCAGCTCGACGCTGTCGGAAACCTCGATCACCACGAAATCGTCGGCCACCTTGGTCACCTTGCCGGCGATACCGCCGCTGGTCACCACCTCGTCGCCCTTCTGCAGGCTGCCGAGCAGGTTCTTGTGCTCCTTGGCGCGCTTGGCCTGGGGACGCCAGATCATCAGGTAGAAGATGACCAGAAAGCCGATCAGGAACACCCACTCGAAGCCGCTACCGGCAGGGCCGGCAGCCGGAGCGGTGTCAGCGTAGGCGGCGGGGATGAAAAAGCTCATGTATCACTCCTAATGGAAAGGATGTTGAATCGTTCGGGAATCAGTCCAGCGGCGGCACGGGCAGGCCGCGCTTGGCATAGAAGCTTTCGACAAAGGCGGCCAATGTACCCTGTCCGATAGCCTCGCGCAAACCAGCCATAACCCGCTGATAATGCCGCAAGTTATGGATGGTATTGAGCATGCTACCGAGCATTTCGCCGCACTTGTCCAGGTGATGCAGGTAGGCGCGGGAGAAGTGTTTGCAGGTGTAACAGTCGCAGCTCGGATCCAGCGGCGAGTCGTCGTGCTTGTGCACGGCATTGCGGATCTTCACCACGCCGCTATCGACGAACAGGTGGCCGTTGCGTGCGTTGCGCGTCGGCATCACGCAGTCGAACATGTCCACCCCGCGGCGCACGCCCTCCACCAGGTCTTCCGGCTTGCCCACGCCCATCAGGTAGCGCGGCTTGTCGGCCGGCATCTGCGGCGGCAGGAAGTCCAGTACGCGGATCATCTCCTCCTTCGGCTCGCCCACCGACAGACCGCCGATGGCCAGGCCGTCGAAGCCGATCTCGCACAGCCCTTCCAGCGAGCGCATGCGCAACTCTTCGTGCATGCCGCCCTGGACGATGCCGAACAGCGCCGCCGTGCTCTCGCCATGCGCGGTCTTGGAACGCTTGGCCCAACGCAGCGACAGCTCCATGGAGCGCTTGGCCACGTCGAACTCGGCCGGGTACGGCGTGCATTCGTCGAAGATCATCACGATGTCCGAGCCCAGGTCGCGCTGTACCTGCATCGACTCTTCCGGGCCCATGAACACCTTGGCGCCATCAACCGGCGAGGCGAAGTACACGCCCTCCTCCTTGATCTTGCGCATCGCGCCCAGGCTGAACACCTGAAAACCGCCGGAGTCGGTGAGGATCGGCCCCTGCCACTGCATGAAGTCGTGCAGGTCGCCGTGCTTCTTGATCACTTCCATGCCCGGGCGCAGCCACAGGTGGAAGGTGTTGCCGAGGATGATCTGCGCGCCGATATCCTCGACGTCGCGCGGCAGCATGCCCTTGACCGTGCCGTAGGTGCCCACCGGCATGAAGGCCGGGGTCTCGACCACGCCACGGGGGAAGGTCAGCCGGCCTCGACGGGCCTTGCCGTCGGTAGCGAGCAACTCGAAGGACATGCGACAGGTGCGCGACATACTCAAACCTCGGGCCCGCGCGCGGCGGGATTGCGGGTGATGAACATGGCATCACCGTAACTGAAGAAGCGATAGCCCTGCGCCACGGCCGCGCGGTAGGCGGCCATGGTCTCGGCGTAGCCGGCGAAGGCCGACACCAGCATCAGCAGGGTCGACTCGGGCAAATGGAAATTGGTCACCAGGGCATCGACCACATGGAACGGGCGGCCCGGGTAGATGAAGATGTCGGTGTCGCCGCTGAAGGCTTTCAGCTCGCCATCGCGCGCCGCCGTCTCCAGCGAGCGCACGCTGGTGGTGCCCACCGCAATCACCCGACCGCCGCGCGCCCGGCAGGCGGCCACGGCGTCGACCACGTCCTGACCGACCTCTAGCCATTCGCTGTGCATATGGTGGTCTTCGATGCGCTCGACACGCACCGGCTGGAAGGTGCCGGCACCGACGTGCAGGGTGACGAAGGCGGTGTCCACGCCCTTGGCGCGGATCGCCGCCAGCAGCTCGTCGTCGAAATGCAACCCGGCGGTGGGCGCCGCCACCGCACCGGCCTTCTCGGCGTAGACGGTCTGGTAGCGCTCGCGGTCGGCCTCGTCGTCCGGCCTGTCTATATAAGGCGGCAGCGGCATATGACCGACGCGTTCGAGCAACGGCAGCACCGGCTCGGTAAAGCGCAGCTCGAACAGGGCGTCGTGACGCGCGACCATCTCGGCCTCGCCGCCACCATCGACGAAAATCTGCGAACCGGGCTTGGGCGATTTGCTGGAACGCACGTGCGCCAGCACGCGGTGCTGATCCAGCACCCGCTCCACCAGCACCTCGAGCTTGCCGCCGGAGGCCTTCTGGCCGAACAACCGCGCCGGAATCACCCGGGTATTGTTGAACACCATCAGATCGCCGGCGCGCAGATGGCCGAGCAGGTCGGTGAACTGGCCGTGGCGCAGTTCGCCGCTGGGCCCGTCCAGTTGCAGCAGACGGCTGGCCCGACGTTCGGCCAGGGGATGACGGGCGATCAACGACTCGGGAAGATCGAAGTGGAAATCGGCAACACGCATGATCGGAGGGGGCAATTCTGCAGGGCGGCAAAGCTTACCGGAATTCCCCCAAACTGGCCACGCACGCCGATTGACCGGACTCTGAGGCATCCCTATACTGCGCCGCCATCGTGCCCCGGTGGCGGAATCGGTAGACGCGGCGGATTCAAAATCCGTTTTCGAAAGGAGTGGGAGTTCGAGTCTCCCCCGGGGCACCAGCTTAGAGCCCGCAAGACCTTGGTCTTGCGGGCTTTTTCATACCCGCGCCAGGGACTTCGCGCCGTACCGCACAAGTGCTGCAACTGCACTTTCCCAGCCCCTCGGCGAGCCCCGTAAAACCTGGCCAACAGCCGCGCCGGCGGGGGTTGGCAATTGCGCAAAAGTTAGCGTAGAGTGATTGCACTGTTTGCATGGGTCGCTGTGAATCGTGACCTGGTGCAGTAGATCATCAAGATCCGCTACATCCCGCTCGACTTCTATTACTCCTTGCAACCAGTCTCAGCCCTCTATAGTTAGAGGCTGTCATCAACTCTAGTTTCAAGGAAAAAGACATGTCGAATCGTCAGAACGGTACCGTCAAGTGGTTTAACGACGAGAAAGGTTTTGGTTTTATCACTCCCGAGAGCGGTCCGGATCTGTTCGTGCACTTCCGCGCGATCGAAGGCAATGGTTTCAAGAGCCTGAAAGAAGGTCAGAAAGTCAGCTTCGTCGCTGTGCAAGGTCAAAAAGGCATGCAGGCCGACCAGGTTCAGATCCTGGGCTGATCGCCGCTGCTTTGAAGAACCCCTGATGCTGCATCGGGGGTTTTTTTATGCCTGTGGAAAAGTCGCGGTTAGAATGGCGCGCCCTATCGTCACAGCGAGCCCATCATGCCGAGACACCAGCTGCGCCCGCAGGGGGACTTCCCCACTGCCGGCCTGATCCGTCGCCTGGCGGCGATTTTCTACGACTTCCTGCTCTGCGTCGCGCTGATCATGGTGGTCACCCTGATCTATCAGCAGGGCATCCTGCGCCTGATCCACGGCAGCGAGACCCTGCTGGCCATGGCCGAAGCCGGCGCCCTGGACAACGACCCGATCCTGGCCAGCCTGGTGCTGCTCAGCCTGTTCGCCTTCTTCGCCAAGTTCTGGACCCACAACGGCCAGACCCTAGGCATGCAGGCCTGGGGCCTGCGCATCCAGAACGCCGACGGCAGCGCCATCGACCTGTGGCAGGCGCTGCTGCGCTTCGTGGTCGCCATCGGCTCCTGGCTGTTCGCCGGCCTCGGTTTTCTCTGGATGCTGTGGGACAAACAGGGCCGCACCTGGCACGACATTTACTCCGACAGCCGCGTGGTGCAGCTGCCGAAGAATATCCACAAGAAGTAGCGCGGCGCAGGCAGAAAAAAGCCGGCTCTGATAGCCGGCTTTTTCATGCGCACGCGCAGCTCAGCCCGCACGCCTCAGCAGCCACACCCCGGCCAGCGCGCAGATCCCCGCCGGCACCAGCACCGCCAGCAGCGGCGAGAAGCCGAACACCAGACTGGACGGCCCGAGCAGGTCCTGGGCGATGCGGAACACGAAGCCCACCAGCACGCCGGTGAACACCCGCTGCCCCAGGGTCACCGAGCGCAGCGGGCCGAAGATGAAGGAAATCGCCATCAACACCAGCGCGCCGGTCACCAGCGGCTGCAGCACCTTGCTCCAGAACGCCAGCCAGTAGCGGGCGTTGTTCAGGCCCTGCTCGCCCAGGTAGTGGATGTACTGCCACAGGCCGCTGACCGACAGCGACTCTGGCTCCATCACCACGGTGCTGAGCAGTTGCGGGCTCAATTCGATGTCCCAGCGCTCCTCGGGACTCTTGACCACCTCGGTGGCGCCTTCGCGGAAGTGGGTGGTCTGCACATTGCGCAACACCCAGTGATCGCCGCGGTGCTCGGCGCGCCGTGCAAAGCTGGCGGACTGCATGCGCCGTTCGTCGTCGAAGCGGTAGCGGGTCACCCCGAGCAGCAGGCCATTGGGTTGCACGGCGTTGATATGCACGTACTCCTGCCCCTGACGGTGCCACATGCCGCGCTTGGAGCTCTGCGCGGCGCCGCCGCCCTGGGCCAGGGCGCGGTCGGCCTGGGCCTGGTTCTCGGTCAGCGGCGCGACGTACTCGCCGACCAGAATGCCGGCCAGCATCAGCACCAGCATGGGCTTCATCACGGCCCAGACGATGCGGCCGATGGACACCCCGGCGGCGCGCATGATGGTCAGTTCGCTGTTGCTGGCCAGGCTGCCGAGGCCGATCAGGCAGCCGATCAGCGCCGCCATCGGCAGCATCTCGTAGGCACGCCGCGGCGCGGTCAGCAGCACGTACCAGAGCGCCTGGCCGACGCCGTAGTCGCCCTTGTTGAGGTCGCCCAGCTCGTCGATGAAGGCGAACAGCAGGGCCAGGCCGAGGATGATGCCCAGCACCGCGAGAATGGCCAGGAACACCTGGGTGCCGATGTACCTATCCAGCTTAGCCATGGGCCACCTCCACTGCCGCAGCGCGGCGGCCGGCCCACCACAGGCTCAATTGTTCCCAGTACAGCAGCAGCACACCGATCGCCAGGAAGATGCCATGCACCCACCACAGCCCCAGCCCGGGCGGCAGCTTGCCCTTGTCCAGCGCGCCGCGGGCCGCGATCAGCAGACCCAGATAGGCCATATACAGGAAGATTGCCGGCAACAGCTTGAGGAAGCGCCCCTGGCGCGGGTTGACCTTCGACAGCGGTACCGCCAGCAGGGTGACCACGAACACCAGCAGCGGAATCGACAGGCGCCACTGCAGTTCGGCCTGCAGGCGCGGATCATCGCTGCCCAGCAGCTCGCGGGTCGGCATCGCCTCGCGCTCGCTGGCCTCGATGGCCACCTCCGGCTTGGGCAGCAGCACGCCGTAGGTGTCGTACTGGATGGCGCGGTAATCGGCTTCGCCCGGCTCGCCGTCGTAGCGGTAGCCGTTCTCCAGGATCAGGTAGCGACTGCCGTCGGCCTGGATTTCCTGGCGCCCGCTCTCGGCCACCAGCACGGTGATGCCGCGTTCGGATCGACCGTCGGCGGAGAAGCGCTTCTCCGACATGAACACCCCGCGCAACTCGCTGCGGTCGGCCGACAGCTCCTGCGAATAGGTCACCCGCGAGCCGTCCTTCATCGACTGGAAGCGCCCCGGTACCAGGGTGTCCAGCTCGGTCAGGGCATCCTGTTCGTTGAGAATGCGCGACACCTCGGCCACCCCCTGCGGCGCCAGGCCCATGCTCAACCAGCCGGCCAGCAGGGCGACGATCAGCGCCGGCGCCATGCTGTAGGCGGTCAGCCGTTGCTGGCTGACGCCGGTGGCCGAGAGCACGGTCATTTCGCTGTCGAGATAGAGACGGCCATAGGCCAGGAGGAAACCGAGGAACAGGCCCAACGGCAGGATCAGCTGGAGGAAGCCGGGAATCCGGTACCCCATGATCAGAAACAGCACGCCGGGGTCCAGCGCCCCCTGCGCGGCCTGCGCCAGGTACTTGATGAAACGGCCGCTCATGATGATCACCAGCAGCACGGCGCTCACCGCACTGAGGGTTACCAGCACTTCGCGGGACAGATAACGGAAGACGATCAAACCGGACGCTCCAGGGTTGTCAGGCTCGGGCGCGAACGCTCACACTAGCCGCACCTTTGCCGGCCCGCCTTGCGGCGGGCCCTCGAAAAAATAGCGGGCATTATCCGCCAAACCCGACTCTTTGTCTTGGGGACAGCTCATATGGAATTCCTCGTCAAAAGCACCCGCCCGGAAACCCTGAAGACCGCCACCCTGGTGCTGGCCATCGGCGAAGGCCGCAAGCTGGGCGAAGCCGCCAAGGCCGTCGACGCGGCCAGCGGCGGCGCCCTCTCCGCCGTGCTCAAGCGTGGCGACATCGCCGGCAAGCCGGGCCAGACCCTGCTGCTGCACAGCCTGCCCGGACTCAAGGCCGAGCGTGTGCTGCTGGTGGGCAGCGGCAAGGGCGATCTATCCGACCGTCAGTTGCGCAAATTGGTTGCAAGCCTGCAGGGCGTGCTCAAGGGCCTCGGCGGCAGCGACGCCGTGCTGGCCCTCGGCGAGCTCAAGGTCAAGGGCCGCGACGCCTACGGCAAGGCGCGCCTGATCGTGGAAACCCTGGCCGACGGCGACTACCTGTTCGAGCAGTTCAAGAGCCAGAAGGCCGATGCCCGCGCGCTGAAGAAGATCACCCTGATCGCCGACAAGGCCGAACTGGCCGCGGTCGAGCGCGGCGCGCAGCACGCCCGCGCCATCGCCAGCGGCATGGCGCTGACCAAGAACCTCGGCAACCTGCCGCCGAACCTCTGCCACCCCAGCTACCTGGCCGAAGAGGCCAAGGCTTTGGGCAAGGCGCACAAAAACCTCAAGGTGGACATCCTCGACGAGAAGAAGCTCAAGGAACTCGGCGCCGGCGCCTTCCTCGCCGTGGCCCAGGGCAGCGAGCAGCCGCCGCGGATGATCGTCATGCACTACCAGGGCGGCAAGAAGGACGACAAACCCTTCGCCCTGGTCGGCAAGGGCATCACCTTCGACACCGGCGGCATCAGCATCAAGCCGGCGGCCGGCATGGACGAAATGAAGTACGACATGTGCGGCGCCGCCAGCGTGTTCGGCACCCTCAAGGCGGTGCTCGAGCTGCAACTGCCGATCAACCTGGTGTGCCTGCTGGCCTGCGCCGAGAACATGCCCAGCGGCCGCGCCACTCGCCCCGGCGATATCGTCACCAGCATGAGCGGGCAGACCGTGGAGATCCTCAACACCGACGCCGAAGGCCGCCTGGTGCTGTGCGACACCCTGACCTACGCCGAGCGCTTCAAGCCGCAGGCGGTGATCGACATCGCCACCCTCACCGGCGCCTGCATCGTCGCCCTGGGCAGCAACGTCTCCGGCCTGATGGGCAACAACGACGCGCTGATCAAGCAGATCCTCAAGGCCGGCGAGCAGGCCGACGACCGCGCCTGGCAGCTGCCGCTGTACGACGAATACCAGGAGCAGCTGGACAGCCCCTTCGCCGACATCGCCAATATCGGCGGGCCCAAGGCCGGCACCATCACCGCCGGCTGCTTCCTCTCGCGCTTCGCCAAGAACTATCACTGGGCGCACCTGGATATCGCCGGCACCGCCTGGATCAGCGGTGGCAAGGACAAGGGCGCCACCGGCCGCCCGGTGCCGCTGCTGACCCAGTACCTGCTGGATCGCGCGTAGGTTGACGCTAAGCGCAGCGAAGCCCGACGAGGAGCGCGCAGCGCTCCGCCCGGCGGCCTGAAGCCAAGGCCGCCGAGCACATTGGCGACTCAAGCCCCCAGCCACCCATAGCGTTCACCGAGCCCCTCATGCGTATCGAGTTCTACGTCCTCTCCTCCAGCGACGCCGAAGGCCGCCTGCGCGCCGCCTGCCAACTGGCGCTGAAGGCCTGGAGCGCCGGCCTGCCGGTGTTCGTCCGCGGCGGCGACACGGCGCAGTGCGAGGCGCTGGACCAGTTGCTGTGGGCGTTCAAGGCCGAGCGCTTCGTGCCCCACGACCTGCACCGCGATGCGCCGCAGTCGCCGGTGACCCTGGGCCTGGACGAGGCGCCGGGCTTCGAGCAGGGCGTGCTGATCAACCTCGGCAGCAGCCTGTCGCCGCATGTCGAACGCTTCGCGCGGATCATCGAGATCGTCAACCAGCAGCCGGATCTACTCGACGCCTGTCGCGAGAATTTCCGTACCTATCGCCAGCGCGGGTATGATCCCAAGCGCGTAGAACTGTAAAGCGCGTCGCCCCATGGACAAGCCCCCGCACAAGCCGACCCAACTGCTCAACGACCTCGAGTCGATCCGCGAACTGCTGGGCGACGAAAGCCTCGAGCCGCCACTGCTGATCGATTCGCTCGACCCGGACAGCATCCCAGTGCTCTCCGATATCGTCAGCGCGCCGCCCGGCCCGCCGCCGCCCTTCAATATCGCCCCGCCGCCCAGCGGCCCGTCAGCCGCTGCCAGCAGCGCCACGCTGCGCGCCAGCTTGGAGCCGCGCCTGCAAGACAGCGCTCGCGACCTGCAGCGCCTGGACAGCGAACTGCGTGCCGCCGCGCAACTGATCCTGCAGGACGTGATCGACGATTTCGTGCCGCAGATCGAGGCCGAACTCAAGCGCCGCCTGGAAGCCCGCCTGCCGCGCCTGCTGCCGCCGCGCAAACCCTGACCAAGGCCCTAACGCCTCTGGCGCGGCCCCGCTACCGCTCGCTGACGCGCTGCCCTTACGCCGCAAGGCCCATCCCCGTTATACTTGCCGGCTTTTCCGATCAGCCGTCACAAGGGTCCCGCCGCGCATGGACAAGACCTACCAGCCGCACGCCATCGAATCCAACTGGTACCAGACCTGGGAGCAGAACAACTACTTCGCCCCACAGGGTAGCGGTGAGCCGTACTGCATCATGATCCCGCCGCCGAACGTCACCGGCAGCCTGCACATGGGCCACGGCTTCAACAACTCGATCATGGACTGCCTGATCCGCTTCCGCCGCATGCAGGGCCGCAACACCCTGTGGCAGCCGGGCACCGACCACGCCGGCATCGCCACCCAGATGGTGGTGGAGCGCCAGCTGGCCGCGCAGGGCATCGGCCGTCACGACCTGGGCCGCGAGAAGTTCCTGGAGAAAGTCTGGGAGTGGAAGGAACAGTCCGGCGGCACCATCACCCGGCAGATCCGCCGCCTGGGCTCGTCGGTGGACTGGTCACGCGAGCGCTTCACCATGGACGAGGGCCTGTCCGAAGCCGTTAAAGAGGCCTTCGTGCGCCTGCACCAGGATGGTCTGATCTACCGCGGCAAGCGCCTGGTCAACTGGGACACCAAGTTCCACACCGCCATTTCCGACCTCGAAGTGGAAAACCACGACGAGAAGGGCCACCTGTGGAACCTGCGCTACCCGCTGGCCGACGGCAAGAAGACCGCCGACGGCAAGGATCATCTGATCGTCGCCACCACCCGCCCGGAAACCATGCTCGGCGACGCCGCCGTGGCCGTGCACCCGGAAGACGAGCGCTATAAAGCCCTGATCGGCAGCTTCGTCGAACTGCCGCTGGTGGGCCGCCGCATCCCCATCATCGCCGACGACTACTGCGACCCCGAGTTCGGCACCGGCTGCGTGAAGATCACCCCGGCGCACGACTTCAACGACTACGAAGTCGGCAAGCGCCACAACCTGCCGCTGATCAATATCTTCGATGCCGACGCCGCCGTACTGGCGCGCGCCCAGGTGTTCAATATCGACGGCAGCGTCAACACCGAGGTGGACGGCAGCCTGCCGGCCGAATACGCCGGCCTGGACCGCTTCGAGGCGCGCAAGCGCATCGTCGCCGCCTTCGAAGCCGCAGGCCTCTTGGAGAAGATCGAAGACCACGCCCTGAAAGTGCCGAAGGGCGACCGCTCCGGCACCGTGATCGAGCCCTGGCTGACCGACCAGTGGTACGTCTCCACCAAGCCGCTGGCCGAGAAAGCCATCGCCGTGGTCGAGAGCGGCGAGATCCAGTTCGTGCCCAAGCAGTACGAGAACATGTACTTCAGCTGGATGCGCGACATCCAGGACTGGTGCATCAGCCGTCAGCTGTGGTGGGGCCACCGCATCCCGGCCTGGTACGACGAGGCCGGCAACGTCTACGTCGGCCGCGACGAGGCGGAGGTGCGCGCCAAGCACAACCTCGGCGATGCCGCCCTGCGCCAGGACGAGGACGTGCTGGACACCTGGTTCAGCTCCGGCCTGTGGACCTTCTCCACCCTCGGCTGGCCCGAGCAGACCGATTTCCTCAAGACCTTCCACCCCACGGACGTGCTGGTCACCGGCTTCGACATCATCTTCTTCTGGGTCGCCCGGATGATCATGCTGTCGACCCACCTGACCGGGCAGATCCCGTTCAAGACCGTGTACGTGCACGGCCTGGTGCGCGACGGCCAGGGGCAGAAGATGTCCAAGTCCAAGGGCAACGTGCTCGACCCACTGGACATAGTCGACGGCATCAGCCTGGACGAGCTGCTGGAAAAGCGCACCAGCGGCATGATGCAGCCCAAGCTGGCCGAGAAGATCGCCAAGCAGACCCGCGCCGAGTTCCCCGAAGGCATCGCCGCCTACGGCACCGACGCCCTGCGCTTCACCAACCTGGCGCTGGCCTCCACCGGCCGCGACATCAAGTTCGACATGGGCCGCGTCGAGGGCTACCGCAACTTCTGCAACAAGCTGTGGAACGCCGCCAACTTCGTCATCGAGAACACCGATGGCCAGGACACCGGCGTCAACGGCGAGCCTGTGGATCTGTCGCCGGTCGACCGCTGGATCATTTCCGCCCTGCAGCGCTGCGAGCAGGACGTGACCCGCCACCTCGACGCCTTCCGCTTCGACATGGCGGCACAAGCCTTGTATGAGTTCATCTGGGACGAGTACTGCGCCTGGTACCTGGAACTGGTCAAGCCGGTGCTGTGGGACGAGAACGCCCCGATCGAGCGCCAGCGTGGCACCCGTCGCACCCTGGTGCGCGTGCTGGAAGTGATCCTGCGCCTGGCCCACCCCTTCATGCCCTTCATCACCGAAGAAATCTGGCAGCGCATCAAGGCCCTGGCCGGCAAGGACGGCGCCACCCTGATGCTGCAGCCCTGGCCGGTCGCCGCCGAGGAGCGCATCGACGCCGCCGCCGAGGCCGATATCGAGTGGGTCAAGCAGCTGATGCTCGGCGTGCGCCAGATCCGTGGCGAGATGAAGATCTCCATGGCCAAGCGCATCGACATCATCGTGCAAAACGCCGCGGCCTCCGACCTGCGCCGCCTGGCCGACTTCGAGCCGCTGCTGAACAAGCTGGCCAAGCTGGAATCGGTGCGTGTACTGGCCGCCGGTGAAGAGGCGCCGATGTCCGCCACCGCCCTGGTCGGCGAGATGCAGGTGCTGGTGCCGATGGCCGGGCTGATCGACAAGGACGCCGAGCTGGCGCGGCTGGACAAGGAAATCGCCCGCCTGCAGGGCGAAGTGCAGCGCGTCGGCGGCAAGCTCGCCAACGAGGGCTTCGTCGCCAAGGCGCCGGCCGAAGTGCTGGACAAGGAACGCGCCAAGCTGGCCGAGGCCGAGCAGGCGCTGAGCAAGCTGGTGGAGCAGCGCGGCAAGATCGCCGCGCTCTGATCCCTGCGCAATACCCACAGGCCCGCGCCCTAACCGGCGCGGGTTTTGTTTTTTCTGCAGAGGCCCGACTCGGCCTCCGTTTCATCGATTGACCGGTACCCCATGACTGCCCGCTCCCCTTCCCTACTCGACGCGCTGCTGCCGATCGGCGTGCTGGTGCTGCTGCTCGGCCTTTCCGTCTACCTGTTCGGCGACGGCTCCTCCAGCGGGCCGAACCAGATCGCCCTGATGAGCGCCGCCTTCGTCGCCGGCCTGGTCGGCCTGAAGAACGGCCTGCGCTGGGCCGAGATCGAGGAAGGCATACTCGCCGGCATCCATATGGCGATGAAGGCCAACCTGATCCTGCTGGCGGTCGGTGCGCTGATCGGCACCTGGATTCTCGCCGGCACCGTGCCGACCATGATCTGGCTCGGCCTGAAGCTGATCAGCGCCGAGTACTTCTACCTCACCAGTTGCCTGATCTGCGCGCTCACCGCGCTGTCGATCGGCAGCTCCTGGACGGTGGCCGGCACCCTCGGCATCGGCCTGATGGGCGTGGCCGCGGGCCTGGGCCTGGATCCGGCGATCACCGCGGGGGCGATCATTTCCGGCGCCTATTTCGGCGACAAGCTGTCGCCGCTGTCGGACACCACCAACCTGGCCCCGGCCGCCGCCGGCGCCGAGCTGTTCGCGCATATCCGCAACATGCTGCGCACCACGCTGCCGGCGCTGCTGATCGCACTGGCGATCTTCTTCGTGCTCGGCCAGCAGGCCGGCGCCAGCCACGACACCGGGCGCATCGCCGAGGTACTGGCGGCGCTGGAAACGCAGTTCAGCCTGGGCTGGCACCTGCTGCTGCCGGTGGCCTTTCTGCTGCTGCTCGCGGTGCGCCAGTGGGCGGCCTTCCCCGCGGTGTTTCTCGCCGCCCTGCTCGGCGCACTGTTCGCCGTGCTGTTCCAGCCCGAAGTGATGAGCCGCCTGGCCGATCCGGCGGCCGGCGCCCTGGCGCCGCTGAAGACGGTATGGAGCGCGCTGTTCGCCGGCTATCAGTCGGCCAGCGGCAACGCCGAGCTGGACGGCCTGCTGTCCAAGGGCGGCATGGCCAGCATGCTCACCACCGTGTGGCTGATCATCTGCGCCATGTGCTTCGGCGGCGTGCTGGAGCGCCTCGGCCTGCTCCAGCGCCTGCTGCACAGCGCGCTGCGCCTGGTACGCAGCGACAGCGGCCTGGTCGCCAGCACCATCACCACCAGCATCGGCACCAACGTCATCACCGCCGACCAGTACATCGCCCTGGTGCTGCCGGGGCGCATGTACCGCGCCGAGTACGAGAAGCGCGGCCTGCCGCCGACCAGCCTGTCGCGCGCCCTGGAAGACGGCGGCACCCTGACCTCGGTGCTGGTGCCCTGGAACACCTGCGGCGCCTACATGGCCGCCACCCTCGGCGTGGCCACCCTGAGCTACCTGCCCTACTGCTTCTTCAACCTGATCATGCCGCTGCTGGCCATCGCCCTGGCCTATATCGCGCCGCCCAAGCCGCAAGCGCTCGACTAGGCATCCGCGCTAGCCACCGGGGCGACCGCCGCGCCGTCCCGGGACTCCTCATCAGGTCGCAAAACGCTGCTGCTGTTTGCCCCTTTTCGCCATAAAAGCCTTCCCTTTTTCCAATTGATTCAGGCATCTTCAGCCGCCTGGCTACAACCTCCGGCACTTCCCGACCAATAAAAATCAGAACGGAACCCCCGAACATGTATGCGTTGATGGCACTCGTCTTTGTCCTCGGCTACCTGTGCATCGCACTGGAGCACCCGTTAAAGATCGACAAGGCGGCCTCCGCGCTGCTCACCGCCGTGGTCGCCTGGACTATCCTGGTACTGGGCGCCGACAGCATCCTGCCGCTGCTGGGCACCGGCACCGCCGGCGCCAGCACCAACACCCATCACGTGGTCGAGGAACTGCGCCACCACCTGGGCGAGATCTCCGAGATCCTGTTCTTCCTCATGGGCGCCATGACCATAGTCGAGCTGATCGACGCCCACGAAGGCTTCAAGGTGATCACCGACCGCATCCGCACCACCAAGCGTGTGCACCTGCTGTGGCTGGTGGGGCTGATCACCTTCTTCCTCTCCGCCGCGCTGGACAACCTGGCCACCACCATCGTGATGATCTCGCTGCTGCGCAAGCTGATCGCCGACCAGCACGAGCGCTGGTTCTACGCCGGCATCGTGGTGATCGCCGCCAACTCCGGCGGCGCCTGGTCGCCCATCGGCGACGTCACCACCACCATGCTGTGGATCGGCGAGCAGGTCACCGCCACCGGCATCATCGCCAAGCTGTTCCTGCCCAGCCTGGTCTGCCTGCTGGTGCCGCTGATCCTCATGAGCTTCGTGCTCAAGGGCGAGGTCACCCCGCCGCGGCTCAAGGAAAGCGCCGAAAGCCGCCGCGACCCGACCACCCCGTTCGAGCGCAACCTGGTGTTCTGCTTAGGGCTAGGCGCGCTGATCTTCGTCCCGGTGTTCAAGACCATCACCCACCTGCCGCCGTACATGGGCATCCTCTTCGGCCTCGGCCTGCTGTGGGTGACCACCGAAATCATCCACCGCAGCAAGAACAGCGAGGACAAGGACCCGCTGTCGGTGGTCGGCGTACTGCGCCGCATCGACATCACCAGCGTGCTGTTCTTCCTCGGCATCCTGCTGGCGGTGTCGGCGCTGTCCAGCGCCGGCCACCTGATCCAGGTCGCCACCTACCTCAAGGACAGCCTGGGCAACGTCTACAGCATCGCCATCTCCATCGGCATGCTGTCGGCGGTGGTGGACAACGTGCCAATGGTCGCCGGTGCGATGAAGATGTACCCGCTGGTCAGCCCGGAAACCCTGGCCACCGCCGCAGCCAGCGAACTGCCCTGGCTGCGCAACTTCGTGGTCAACGGCAACTTCTGGGAAATGCTCGCCTACTGCGCCGGCACCGGCGGCAGCTGCCTGATCATCGGTTCGGCGGCCGGGGTGGCGGCCATGGGCATGGAGAAGATCAACTTCATCTGGTACCTGAAGAAGATCACCGGCCTGGCCTTTATCGGCTACCTGGCCGGCGCCGCCACCTATATCGCCATCGCCAGCCTGTAACAGGGAGCGCCGCACATGGACGTGAGCAAGACCCGCACCAGCTTCTACCGCCGCCTCTACGTCGCCTGGCTGATCGACAGCGGCCAGGCCACCAGCGTGCCGGCGCTGATGGCCGCCACCGGCATGCCGCGGCGCACCGCCCAGGACACCCTGGCGGCGCTCGCCGAACTGGATATCGACTGCCAGTTCGAGCAGAACGCGGGCGAGCGCAACAACGCCGGGCACTACCTGATCCGCGACTGGGGCCCCTTCGACAAGCGCTGGATCGCCGCTAACCTGCAACAGATCAAGACCACCCTCGGTTATCCCTGAAATACTCGCCAGCATTTAGAGCCTGCTCACAGCCTAGCGAGCTAGGTTCCTGCAAGGCGAAAACAGGAGAGGAGGCGCAGTTTACTTGTGGTAAATGAGCACTACTCGTTTCACTCGCCCTTCGGGCCGCGCTGAAGCGCGTTAGCCGCAAGCGGCTTGCCGAGCCTGTTTTCAACGCAGCAGGGCCGACGCGCAGCAGGTTGTGAGCAGGCGTTAGGGAGTTGCGATGAATCCGGATCTGCTCTGGGTGCTGGCCTTGCTGGCCGGCGCCGTCACCCTCTTCGTCATCGGCAAGCCGCGCATGGACGTGGTCGCCCTGCTGGTGCTGGTTGCCCTGCCGCTGAGCGGCGTGCTCGACCTGCAACAGAGCCTGGCCGGCTTCAGCGACGCCAACGTGATCCTGATCGCCGCGCTGTTCGTCATCGGCGACGGCCTGGTGCGCACCGGCATCGCCTACCGCCTCGGCGACTGGCTGGTGGCCAGGGCCGGCAGCAGCGAGACGCGCCTGTTGATCCTGCTGATGCTGACGGTGGCCGGCCTCGGCTCGGTGATGAGTTCCACCGGCGTGGTGGCGATCTTCATCCCGGTGGTGCTCGGCGTCGCCGCGCGCCTGCGCATCGCCCCGGCGCGGCTGATGATGCCGCTGGCCTTCGCCGGGCTGATCAGCGGCATGCTCACCCTGGTGGCCACCCCGCCCAACCTGGTGGTGCACGCCGAACTGCGCCGCGCCGGCCTGGACGGTTTTTCCTTCTTCGACTTCACCCCCATCGGCCTGGCCGTGCTGCTGCTCGGTATCGGCTACATGCTGCTGGCGCGGCGCTGGCTGGCGCGCAGCGCGGCCGGCAAGGGCGATGAGCCGCCACGCCTGACCCTCGCCGACCTGGCCGAACGCTACCGCCTGAACGGCCGCGAGCGGCGCCTGCAACTGCGCGCCGACTCGCCGCTGGCCAACCAGGTGCTCAACGAGCTGGCACTGCGCCGCGACTACGGCATCAACGTGATCGCCGTCGAGCGTCGCCGACGCCTGCGCACCCTGCTGCTGGTGGCCAGCGGCAACACCCAGCTGGAGCCCGGCGACGTGCTGCTGGTGGACATCGCCAGCCCCGCCATCGGCCTGCTCGGCAGCTACCAGGCGCTGGGCCTGGAACCCATGCCGCTGCCGCACTCCTACTTCAGCCTGCACGCCCACCAGCTGGGACTGGCCGAGGTGGCGCTGCCGCCGGAGTCGCAGCTGCCGGGCAAGACCATCCAGGAACTGGGCTTTCGCTCGCGGCACAAGCTCAACGTGGTCGGCCTGCGCCGCCAGGGCCGGGCTCTGGAAGGCCTGCTGGTGGACGAGAAGCTCAAGGCCTCGGACTGCCTGCTGGTAGCCGGCGAGTGGAAGGACATCCACCGCCTGCAGGCGCAGAGCCGCGATTTTCTGGTGCTCAGCCTGCCGGCGGAAGTGGCCGAGGTGGCGCCGGCCGCGCGCAAGGCGCCCTACGCCCTGCTCAGCCTGGCGGTGATGGTGGCGCTGATGGTTTCCGGCCTGGTGCCCAACGTGCTGGCCGCACTGATCGCCTGCCTGCTGCTGGGCGCGTTTCGCTGCATCGATCTGGACAGCGCCTACCGCGCCATCCACTGGCCGACGCTGATCCTCATCGTCGGCATGCTGCCCTTCGCCCAGGCCCTGCAGCAGACCGGCGGCGTCGAGCTGGCGGTCCAGCTGCTGGTCGGCGGCCTGGGCGGCGCCGGGCCCTACCTGATCCTCGCCAGCCTGTTCACCCTGACCGCGCTGATCGGCCTGTTCATCTCCAACACCGCCACCGCGGTGCTGATGGCGCCGGTGGCCATCGCCACCGCGCAGGCGCTGGACGCCTCGCCGCTGCCCTTCGCCATGACCGTGGCGCTGGCCGCCTCGGCGGCGTTCATGACGCCGATCTCCTCGCCGGTCAACACCCTGGTGCTCGGCCCCGGCCAGTACCGCTTCGGCGACTTCGTGCGCACCGGCGTGCCCTTCACCCTGCTGGTGATGGTCGTCAGCGTGCTGCTGGTACCGCTGATCTTTCCGCTCTGAACTTGGCCTGGGCGGCCCCGCGACACCCTGCAGGGGCATGCGGTACAGCGTACGCGCCCGTAGAAGCGGCTTCAGCCGCGCAGAGGCGCGAGACGCCGCGGCTGCGCGCCAGGCCTGGCTGTGGGAAAATCCCGCGCCCCGACCCGCCAGATGCCCGCCATGCCCCAGCCGCCGAAACGCCCGCGCAAGCCCGCCCCGCCCGCCGTCAAGACCGCTCCGGCCAAGGGCCAGCTGCACCCGCGCAATCGCCACCAGGGCCATTACGACTTTCCCGCGCTGATCCAGCTCAGCCCCGATCTGGGCCGCTTCGTCATCGCCAACCCCTACGGCAAGCCGAGCATCGACTTCGCCGACCCGGCCGCCGTGAAGGTATTCAACCGCGCCCTGCTCAAGCAGTTCTACGGCATCGAGCACTGGGACATTCCCGACGGCTACCTGTGCCCGCCGATCCCCGGGCGCGCCGACTACCTGCACAACCTCGCCGATCTGCTGGCCAGCGAAAATGCCGGGCAGATCCCGCGTGGCGGCGCCATCCGCGCCCTGGATATCGGCGTCGGCGCCAACTGCATCTACCCGCTGATCGGCCACTGCGAATACGGCTGGCACTTCACCGGCGCCGATATCGCCGCCGAGGCGCTGGCCTCGGCGCGCGCCATAGTCGCCGCCAACCCGCAGCTGAGCGGCGCCGTCGAGCTGCGCCAGCAAAGCGCGCCGCAGCATATCTTCCAGGGCCTGCTGCAGCCCGGCGAACGCTTCGACCTGAGCCTGTGCAACCCGCCCTTCCACGCCAGCGCCGACGACGCCAGCCGCGGCAGCACGCGCAAGTGGCGCAACCTCGGCAAGCTCGACCCCAAGCGCAAGCTGCCGGTGCTCAACTTCGGCGGCCAGGCCGCCGAGCTGTGGTGCCCGGGCGGCGAGGCGGCCTTCCTCAAGCGCATGGCCAGCGAGAGCGCGCAGGTGGCCGAGCAGCTGCTGTGGTTCAGCAGCCTGGTGTCCAAGGGCGGCAACGTCGAACTGCTGCAAGGCTGGCTGGCCAAGGCCGGCGCCTGTGAGGTGCGGGTGCTGGGCATGGCCCAGGGCCAGAAGCAGAGCCGCCTGGTGGCCTGGACCTTCCAGGATGCCGAGCAGCGCAGCGCCTGGCGGCAAACCCGTTGGCGGTGAGAGCTGCTGGTGCGCCCGGAGCCCCCTACGCGCTATCCCCTAGCGGGCTCCGGGCGCATCAAGTCACCTACCAGGGCAACCAGCCGCCCAGGCCCAGCCACAAGCCCGCCGCGGCCATGCTCAGCAGGGTCACCGGCACGCCGCTGCGGGCGTAGTCGACGAAGCCGATGCGCACGCCCTGGCGCTTCGCGCCCTCGGCGACGATCAGGTTGACCACGCTGCCGATCAGCAGCAGGTTGCCGGCCAGGGTCGACATCAGCGCCAGGCCCACCAGCACCGGCTCCGACAGTTCCGGCAGCAGGCCCAGCAGCAGCACCACGAAGGGCACGTTGCCGATCAGGTTGCTGGCCAGCAGCGAGGCCGAGGCCAGCGCCCACACGCCCTGCGGCAACAACCCCTGTTCGGCGAGCCAGTGGCCGGCGCCGGCCAGCTCCGGCAACTCCAGCGCCGCGCCGCTGACCAGAAACAGCCCGGCGAACAGCAGCAGCAGGTTCCAGTCCACCTTGTGCACGTAGTCGCGGCTGTCCACCCGCCGCGACACCATCACCAGCGCCGCCACCAGCAACGCCGACAGCTCGCGCGGCAGCGCCGTGGCGAACAGCGCCAGCAGCGCCAGGCTGGCCGCCAGCGGCTTGAGGTAGCTGTGCGCGCCGTAGATGCGCGCCGCCGGGGTTTCCTCCGCCGGCAGCGGCTGCGGCGTGCCCCAGCGCCCCCGCCACTGCAGCCAGAGCACGGCGTAGACGATGGCCATAGCCAGCAGCGCCACCGGCGCGGCCAGGGCCAGGTAGCCCCAGAAATCCAGGCCGCCGGCCTGACCGATGAGGATGTTCTGCGGGTTGCCGATCAGGCTGGCGGCCGAGCCGGCGTTGCACGACAGCGCCAGGGCCAGGAGAAACGGCCGCGGGTCGAGGCCGCGCAGCTGCAGGCTGTGGCACAGCAGCGGGGTCAGGGCGAAGGCGACGATATCGTTGACCAGCAGCGCCGAGAGCAGCCCGCCGAGCAGCACCACCCCGGCCAGCAGCAGCGCCGGGCGCCGGGCATGGTGGGTCAGGTACTGGTTGAGCCAGGCGTACACCCCGGAAAAGTCGAACTGCGCGGAAATCAGCATCAGCGCCAGCAACAGCAGCAGCGCCCCGGCATCCAGGTGCCGCGCCGCCTCGTCCATGCTCAGCGCGCCGCTGACCAGCAACAGCACCGCGGCGCAGCCGGCGATCCAGCTGCGGTCGATGCGCAGCCCGCGCACGCCGCCGGCGGCCATGCCCAGGTAGGTGAAAAAGAACAGGCCGATAACCAGCCAGGAAGTGATCGTCATGCCCGCTCCGCCCAGTGCGCCGCCCTGCCTGTGTGGCAGTAGCGGCGCACTCTAGCGCCAGCGGCGGGACAAGGGAATGGGGCGCCTCAGGCCCCGACCATGCCCTCGGGCGCCGCCCCCTGCTGCAGCTCGGCCAGCACCAGATCGGCCACCGGTCCGCCGGAGGCCGGGTTCTGCCCGGTGATCAGGCGCTGGTCGGCGATGGCGAACGGCAGCCAGGGCTCCGGCGCCTTCTCGTAGTGGGCGCCACGCCGGACCAGCTCGGTCTCGGTGAGAAAGGGCACGTGCTGATCCAGCTGGGCGAGCTTCTCCTCGGTATTGGAGAAGCCGGTGACGCGCTTGCCGGCCACCAGCAGCGCGCCGTCGGACAGCTTGATATTGAGCAGGCCTACCGCGCCGTGGCAGACCGAGGACACCACCCCGCCGGCCTCGTAGATATCGCGCGCCAGCGCCTGCAGCGCGGCGTTGTCGGGGAAGTCCCAGATCACCCCGTGGCCGCCGGCGTAGTAGATCGCGGCGTAGTCCTCGGCCTTGACCTGATCCGGGCGCAGGGTGGTGCCGAGGCGGTTCATGAAGGCCTTGTCCTGATACCACTGCCAGTCCACCGGTTCGGCCATCGACAGGCTGTGCGGGTCGATGGGCGTATAGCCGCCCAACGGGCTGACGTAGTCCACCGTGTGACCGTCCGCCTGCAGTTTCTTGACGAAATGCACCGCCTCGCCCAGCCACAGACCGGTGGCCCGGTCGAGGTTGGGATACTTGGCCACGCTGGTCAGCACCACCAGGATCTTCTTGCCCATCGCTTCTGCTCCTGTAGCGAGTGAAGGGCGCCGCCCGCGCGGCGCATACCCCACCACAGTAGAACAGTTGCCGGCCCTTTCCCCGCCAGCGGACGGACGGCCCTGACCCTGGCGTGGATGTCGCTTTTCACATCCGCCAGAACCCTGCATCGGCGAAGCGTGATCCATCCTCCGCACTGCGCCGGAAAGCGACAGATCATTCGTATCGCGACACGAGTGGATCCCCGCCTTCGCGGGGATGACGGGAGTTGGACTGGTCATTCCCGCACAGGCGGGAACCCAGCAAGCCGCGTGATAACGCTAGCGGATAAACTCGCGGCTGACCTGGCGGAACAGCTCGCTGCCGGCCTGCTCCAGCCACTCGAAGGCGACCATCTCGCGCGAGACGATCGCCGCCCCGGCGCGCTGCATCCGCGCCAGGCCCAGGGCCTTGTCGCGCGGCGTGCGCGAGCCCACCGCCTCGTCCACCACGAACACCTCGCGCCCGGCGGCCAGCAGGCCGAGCACCGTCTGCAGCACGCAGACGTGGGTTTCCGCGCCCATCACCACGAACTGCCGACGCGCGCCGCCGGGCAGGTCGAACAGCCCGGCGCCGGCCGTGGCGGCAAAGTGGATCTTCTCGCGCACCGCGCCCGCCGGCAGCAGGTCGCGCAGCGGCGCCAGGGTCGGTCCCAGGCCCTTGGGGTACTGCTCGGTGGCGATCACCGGCACCTGCAGGCGCTGCGCCAGACGCAGCAGCCAGGCGGCCTGCTCGGCCAGCTCGGCGGCGCCGTCGATGGCCGGCAGCAGGCGCTCCTGCAGGTCGATCAGCAGCAGGGTGGACTCATTGGCTTGCATCAACATCGCTATGCTCCTTCCTTCACCGCAAAACGCGCGTCGAGCCGGCTGTAGCCGAGGCCGACGCCCTTGTATACGCGCAGCTGCACCGGGATGCGCTCCTTCATCGCCTCGACGTGGCTGATCACGCCGATGGTCTTGCCGCTGGCGTTGAGGTTGTCCAGCGCGTCCAGGGCCACCTCCAGGGTCTCGCCGTCCAGGGTGCCGAAGCCCTCGTCGAGAAACAGCGAGTCGATGCTGGTCTTGTGGCTGACCAGATCCGACAGCGCCAGGGCCAGCGCCAGGCTGACCAGGAAACTCTCGCCGCCGGACAGGGTGCGGCAGTCGCGCGCCACGTCGGCCTGCCAGGTGTCGAGCACCTCCAACTCCAGCTCGCCGCTGCCCTTGCGCGCCAGCTGGTAGCGGCCGTGCAGGCGCGCCAGCTGGCGGTTGGCCAGGTGGATCAGGTGATCCAGGGTCAGGCCCTGGGCGAACTTGCGGAACTTGGCGCCGTCGGCCGAACCGATCAGGCCGTTGAGCTGCTGCCACAGGGCGTGCTCGCTCTGCTGCGCTTCGATCTCGGCGAACAGCGCCTGCTGGCTGCTGCGCCGCGCATCGTCGGCCTGCAGTTGCGCGCGCAGTTCGCCCTGGCGCTGGCTCAGCGCGCGCACTTCGTGCTGCAGCGCCTGCAGCTGCACGTCCAGCTCGGCCAGCGCCAGTTCGGTCTGCGGCGCGGCGCGCAACTGCTGCACCTGCGCCTCGGCGGCGGCCAGCAGGGTCGCGGCCTCGGTCAGGGCGCGCTGCAGTCGCGCCTGCAAGGCGGCGAGACGTTCGCGCTCGTCCTCGGCCAGCAGCGCGGCGAGGAACGCCGGCAGGTCGGCGAAGGGGCTGGCCGCCAGCGCCTGCTGCCAACGCTGCTCGGCGTCGTTCAGGCGCGCCTGCAGTTGCTGCAGCAGCGCCTGCTGGCTCTGCTCCCGGCCACGCAGGGCATCGCCCTCGCGCTGGGCGCTGGCAAGAGCGGCGGCCGCGTCGTGCAGGGCCTGCTCGGCTTGCGCCGCAGGCTCGGGCTCGGCCAATGCCGAGGCGCCTGCGGCCTGCCAGCGCTGCCGCCACTGAGCGGCCTGCGCCTCGGCCTCGGCGAGCAGGTGCTGCGCCTCGCGCTGCAGCTCCTGCAGCTGCTGATCCTGCGCCTGGGCCTGCTGCCAATCGCGCCAGGCGTTTTGCTGTTCGGCCAGCCAGGCGGCGCCATCGGCCGGCAACTGGTTGGCGAAGCCGTCCAGGCTGGCCAGCAGCGCCTGCCCCTGGTGCTGCAGCTCCCGCTCCAGCTGCTGCAGACGCCCCTGCTGCTCGGCCTGGCGCGCCTGCAGGTTGTCCAGATCGCGCGCCAGCAGCGCCTGGCGTTGCTGCGCATCGGCCAGGGCCCGCTCGGCGACCTCGCGGGCGCCGCGCGCCTGCGCCAGTTCGGCCTGCCGGCTCTCGACCTGGGCCAGCCGGCTCTGCACTTGCGCCAGGCTCTGTTCATGGCTGCGCTGCAGCTCGGCCAGGGCCGCGCCATCGGCCAGCGACAACGCCTGCTCGGCCAGTTGCTGCTGCCACTGCCCATCCAGCTGGGCGGCCTGTTCGCGGGCCTGCTCCAGCTGCTGCTGCAGCTGGGCGATCTGCGTGGTCAGGCGGGTCAGCTCGTCGCGCAGGGTGGCGCCCTGGTTTTCCAGCTGCGCCAGGTCGTTGCGGCCCTGCTCCAGCGCCTGGCGCGTGGCCGAGACGTCGAGCGCCTGGTACTGGCTGACCGCCGGGTGCTCGTGCGAGCCGCACAGCGGGCAGGCCTCGCCCGGCTGCAAGCGGGCGCGGTAGGCCTCCAGATCCTGAATGCGCTGCTCCTGCTCCAGCAGCTTTTCCTTGTCGGCCAGCTGCTGCTTGAGCAGCTTGTAGCGCTCGCGCAGGCCGCCGATTTCGTCCTGCTTGCCGGCATGCTGGTGCTGCAGCTGCGCCAGCCGTGGGGTCAGCTCGGCGAGCTGCCCGGCCAGGCGTTCGCGCGTCTGCGCCAGCTGCTCCAGACGATCCAGCGCCCTGCCCTGCACCTGCAGCTGCTGCCAGCGCTCGCGCAGCCCGGCCTCGCCGCCGTCGCCGAGCAGGGCCTGCAGCTCGCCCTGCTGCCGGGCTTCGCTGGCGCGCGCCTGCTCCAGGCGCGCGGCGGCTTGCTCATGCTGCGCCGAGAGCTCCTCGCCTTGACGCTGCAGGGCGACGAGTTGCTCGGCCTCATGCGCCAGGCGGGTCTGCAGCGCCTGCTGCTCCCTGAGCAGTTGCCCGCGCTGGTCGAACTGCGCGCGCCAGCCGCCAAGCAACTCGCCCAGCCGCGCCTGCTGCGGAGCAGCGTTCAGGCGCGCCTGCAGGCTTCGCCGCCGATCGAGCAGCGCCTGCAATTCGCCCTGGCGCAGACTCAAGACTTGCTCGGCATAGCGGCTGGCCAGCCAGAGTTGCTGGCGCTCGCGCTCGGCACTGCCGCGCTGCTGCCGTTGCAGCTCGTCCAACCCCTCGTGCGCCTGCTGCCTGTCCTGCTGCGCCTGCTGCCAGCCCTGGTACAGCGGCTGCAACCGCGCCGCCGGCTCGCTGGCGGCCAGGCGCTGCAGCTCGCCAGCCGCCTGCGCCTGAGCCTGCTGCGCCTGCTCCAGGCCCAACCGCGCCTGCTGGCACTGCTGCTCGGCCTGTTGCAGGGCCTCGCGCCAGCGCCGCTGAGCCTGCAGGTTTTGTTGCCGGGCCAGCAGCGGCGCCTCCTCCTGGCTCAGGCGCTGGTGCTCGGCCTGCAATTCGCCGCGCTGCGCCTCGTCGAGCAGTTCCATGCCCTGGGCACGGCTTTGCAGCAGGTTCAGCGCCTGCTCGGCGGCCTTGGTGCGCTCGTAGACCTGCTGCGAAATCCGCCCGTACACCTCGGTGCCGGTCAGCTCCTCAAGCAGCTCGGCGCGCTGGTTGGCGCCCGCCTCGAGAAAGGCGGCGAAACCGCCCTGGGCCAGCAGCATGGACTTGGTGAAGCGCTCGAAGTCCAGGCCGGTGAGCTCGGCGGTCAGGCTCTCCTTCTCGCGAATCTTGTCGGTGAGGATCTCGCCGCCGGCGATGCGCGCCAGCTCCACCTTGGGCGCCTGCAGCGCGCCGTCGACCTTGTCGCGCGCGCGGCGCTGGCTCCAGAAGGCGCGATAGCCCTGCCCCTTGACCTCGAACTCGACCTCGGCCAGGCAGTCGGCGGTGTGCCGGGTCATCAGCTCGTTGCCGCTGGCCGACAAGGTGCCCATGCGCGGCGTGCGGTGATACAGGGCCAGGCAGATGGCGTCGAGCAAGGTGGTCTTGCCCGCCCCGGTGGGCCCGGTGATGGCGAACAGGCCGCTGTCGGCGAAGGGCGCGGCGGAAAAATCGATCTTCCACTCGCCCTTGAGCGAGTTGAGGTTCTTCAGGCGCAGGCTGAGGATTTTCATGCGGGAATGGCTAGCCGGGAATCAGGCGGGCATTCTGGCATTGTTGGCAGGGTTGTGCAGGCGCGGTGGACTGGACAGATGGCGCTATCGCCCAACGATAACCACAGAGTCAAATACCGCGACACGTTTCACCCTGTGGCTATCGCAACGGTGCGCCAAGATTATCCTTATTGGGCAGACCATATATGGTGATCGCCAAGGCTGGCATGCAGTGCGGCCCTGACATCGCCGGCGGATGCGCTAGCAGCAGCTATGCAGACGGCAACGGTGTTCTTCGAGCCCTTCTTTCGTTGCACCTCGATCTTGTAGGGATAGGTCCTGTTACCAATCGGCACCGCATCGACGTGCAATTTGTCGCTCTCGTACTGCGAGTTCTTCGTCCGATTTCTAAAGATCTTGGAAGTGTCGTCAATCGAGTCGATAAGCCCCTGCGCCTCTTGAAACAAGCGCGGCTCGATACTGATGTCCTCGAGACCACGCCCACCGGTAGGCGCCCCCTCATCGTTGATGTTTGGATTTAAAGCCATGCTTCGCTCCTTGAATAACCTGGTCATGGTGAGTTGGCGGCGAGCAGCATCCCTGAGCCAAACTGCATGGACCAAATTCTGCGGATCGCTGGCGAGCCCCCGAGCCTTGCAGGGTAGTCGTACTTGGACCGTCATGCCCGACGACGCTTGGAGCGGCCGGCTTCAATCCCCCGTCAACTCGTCCAGCACCCGGCGGTAAAGCCCCTGCAAGCGCTGCGTCTCTTCCTCGCCCAGTTGCTCCTGCTGCAGGCGTCTGTCGAACACCTCGGCGGCGGACAGTTCATCCAGCGTCTCGCGCGCCTCGCTGGCCAGGCTGGCGGCGGCGTTGCCGCGTTCGCGGCGGATGCGCAGCACTTCCACCGGCAGCCCTTCGCACAGCGCGGCGATGCGGCTCTGCAGGTCGCTCAGGTAGTCGTCGCCGCGCACCTGCACCTCCAGCCATACCGGCCGCTCGGCGCTGCCCCGGGCGGCCTGTTCGGCGATGGCACCGGCTAGTTCCGCGAGCGAGCCGCGCAGACTGGCCAGGGGCTGGAAGCAGGGTACGGGCAGCGGCGTGACCGCCTGCAAAGCGCCGGCGCCGAACTCGACCAGCAGCACTTCCTTCTGCTGCCTGGCCTCGTCGAAGGACAGCGCAATCGGCGAGCCGCAGTAGCGGATCTGCTCCAGGCCGGCGACCTTCTGCGGCCGGTGGATATGGCCCAGGGCGATATAGTCGGCCGGCGGGAAGGCGCTGGTGGGAAAGGCCTCCAGGCTGCCGACGTAGATCTCGCGCACCGACTCGCTGGCGCTGGCGCCGACCGTGGTGAGGTGGCCGCTGGCGACGATCGGCAGGGCCAGGCCCAGTTCGGCGCGGCGGGCCTCGGCCAGGGCGAACAGCGTCTGGTAGTGCTCGGCGATGGCCTGCTGCAGCGACTGCTGCTTGTCCTGCGCGCTCTGCCCAGCCTGGCTGGCCAGCACCTCGCGCGGACGGATAAAGGGAATGGCGCAGAGGATGGCGCCCGGCGCGCCGGCGCGGTCGTGCAGCACCAGCACCTGTTCGGCGGGGTCGAGGCCGACACCGGGGACCACCCGCGCGCCGAGCTGGGCCAGCAGGGTTCTGCTCTCGCCGAGCATGGCCGGCGAGTCGTGGTTGCCGCCGAGCACGATCAGCGCGCAGCCGGCGTCGCGCAGCTCGACCACCAGGCGGTTGTACTGCTCGCGCGCATAGCTGGGCGGCGCGCCGGTGTCGAACACGTCGCCGGCGATCAGCAGCACGTCCACCGCATGCGCCCGCACCTGTTCCAGCAGCCAGGCGCAGAACGCCTGATGCTCGGCCTGGCGGGTCTTGCCCATGAAGTGCTGGCCCAGGTGCCAGTCGGAGGTGTGCAGCAGGCGCAGGCTCACAGCGGCCACTCCTGCACCACCATATGGGTCTTGACCCGCTGCATCTGCGGGAAGGCCTCGAGGGCGTCGCGGATCTCGCTCAGGCGCGTCATGCTGGCCGCCTCGACGTACACCAGCATGTCGGTCTCGCCGCTGATGCCGCAGCAGCGGCGGATCTCCGGGTACAGGCGCATGCGCTCGACGTAGTCCTGGCAGCGGCCGTCCTTGTAGAACAGCTCGAAGAAGGCCTTGACCGCGTCCGCCCCCGGCTCGGCGACCTGGGCGTGGTAGCCGCGGATCACCCCACCGCCTTCCAGCTGGCGGATGCGCTCGCTGACCGCCGAACGCGAGAGGTTCACCTCGCGGGCGATCTGGCTGACGGGGGTGCGCGCATCGCGGCGCAGCAGGGCGAGGATCTGGCGGTCGAACTTGTCCACGGGGGCTCTCAAACAACAAGCGGGTTGAGGGACAGAACCGCCGTTTCGACGGCGAAAGCCGACGCCCTGCACGGGAGCGCCGGCTTACCATGGCGGGATTCTGCGCAAGGACACGAGCATACCCCATGAGTCGACTGAACAAGGAACTGGGCCTGCTGCAGGGCATCGCCCTGCTCAGCACCTCGCTGCTCGGCACCGGCATCTTCGTGGTGCCGGCGCTGGCCGCCACCGCCGCCGGGCAGGCCTCGTTGTGGGCCTGGCTGGTGCTGATCGCCCTGGTGCTGCCGGTGGCCTTCACCTTCGCCCAACTGGGCAAACGCTTCCCCCATGCCGGCGGCGCGCCGCACCTGATCGGCCGCGCCTTCGGCCAGCGCCTGGAAGGGGTCAGCGCGCTGCTGTTTCTCGCCGTGCTGCCGGTCGGCCTGCCCGCCGCGCTGCATATCGCCAGCGGTTTCTGGCTGGCCCTGTTCGACCTCTCCAGCGCCGGGCTGCTGGCGATCCAGCTGGCCACCCTCGGCGCCATCCTGCTGCTCGGCCAGCGCCCGGCCAGGGCCTCGGGCGTGCTGCAGGGGCTGATCGCGGTGGCGATTGTCGCCAGCGTGGCGCTGATCTGGTGGGTCGGCGACCTGCCGCGCGCCAGCCAGCCGCTGCTGCCGCCGCTGAGCGGCCAGTGGCAGCTGCTGCCGGCGGCGCTGGGGATGATGTTCTGGTGCTTCGTCGGCATCGAGGCCTTCACCCACCTGGGCGAGGAGTTCAAGCGCCCCGAGCGCGACTTCCCCCTGGCCCTGCTGCTCGGCGTGCTGCTCGCCGGCCTGGTGTACTGGGCCTGTTCGGTGGCGGTGCTGAGCTTCGCCACCCATGGCGATGTGCACAGCGACACCACCGCCCTGCCGCGGTTGTTCGAGCTGCTGCTGGGCGAGCGTGCCCGCGTGCTGGTGGCGCTGGTCGGCTACCTGGCCTGCTTCGCCTCGATGAACGTGTATATCCAGGGCTTCGCCCGGCTGATCTGGAGCCTGGCCGACGAGGGCAAGCTGCCGGCGCCGCTGGCCCGACGCAACGGCCAGGGCGTGCCGGCTCGCGCGCTGCTGCTGGTGGTCGCCAGTTGCGCCCTGTGCGCACTGCTGGCCGCCGTGCTCGAGCTGTCGGTGGACGACCTGATCCGCTACGCCAACGGCAACTTCGTGCTGATCTACCTGTTCAGCATGGCCGCCGGCGCGGTGCTGCTGCGCGGGGTGTGGCGCTGGCTGGCCGGGCTGGCCACGCTGCTGTGCGCCGCGGTACTGACGATGCTCGGCGGCGATGCGCTGTACGCCCTGGTCCTGCTCGGCCTGTTGCTGCTGCTCGATCAATTGCGTGCGACGCGCAGGTCCCTGGCGTAGGGGGCGCCATGGGCACAGGAGGTCGATAGGCATCGTTTGCACTGCGCACGCCACGACACCCTATGGCGTGACCACAAGGCGCTTGGGGTTCTATCCTTGCAGCGAACCCGCCTGCCCTTATCCGGCGCTGCGCGCCAGCTTCTCCTGCGGGAGAAGGACACCAGGAAGGCGTCGCTTCGCGACTTTCACCCCCAAGGATGCCCCATGCGCCGCGTGCTGAACGACCTGAAGATCATGATCCTGGCCAACCTGTGGATAGTGCCGGTGGTGGCCGCGCTGGTCTGGGCGCTGTTCCAGTTCGTCGCCCCGCCGCCGCCGATGAGCGCCAGCATGGCCACCGGCACCCAGGGCGGGGCCTACCAGCAATTCGCCGAGCGGCTCAAGGAGGAACTGGCCAAGGAAGGCTTCGAGCTGCACCTGGTGCCCACCTCCGGCTCGCGCGACAACCTGCAGCAGTTGCTGGCCGACGCTCCCCAGGTGCAGATCGCCCTGGTGCAGAGCGGCCTGGAACGCCAGCTCGCGCCGGCCGAGCAGCAACGACTGGAGAGCCTGGGGGCGATCTACCAGGAACCGCTGTGGCTGTTCTATCGGCGCGAGGCCAGCCTCGACCGCATCGCCGACCTGCTGCCGCTGCGCCTCGGCCTCGGCGGCGAAGGCAGCGGCACCCGCGCCGCCAGCGACGCCATTCTCGCCGCCAACGCCATCGCCCCAGAGCAATACCCCGCCACCTGGCACAGCCTCGGCGGCGGCAAGGCGGCCCGCGCGCTGCTGGCCGGCGAGCTGGACGCGGCGTTCTTCGTCGGCCCGGCGGAGAACGCCCTGGTGCAGCAGCTGGCGGCCAGCCCCGACATCGCCCTGGCGCACTTTCGCCGCGCCGCCGCCTACGAGGCGCGCCTGCCCTTCTTCAACCGCGTCACGGTCGGCGAGGGCCTGCTCGACCTGGCCAGCAACGCGCCGGATCGCGACATCGTCACCCTCGCCCCGGTGGCCACCCTGGTGGTCAACGAAGAGTTCAACCCCGGCCTGGTGCCGCTGTTTCTCGCCGCCAGCCGCGAGGTGATGAAGAACGGCACCCTGCTCGACGCCGCCGGCGCCTTCCCCAGCGCCGAGCCGCGCACCTTCGAGCTGCACCAGGATGCCGAGCACTACTACGCCAAGGGCCTGCCGATCCTGCAGCGCTACCTGCCGTTTCGCATCGCCTCGCTGGCCGACCGCTACATCATCCTGCTGATCCCGCTGATCGTGGTGATGATCCCGCTGGTCAAGGCGGTGGGGCCGATCTACCAGTGGCGCATCCGCGCGCGCATCTACCGCTGGTACAAGCACCTGCGCGAGATCGACCGCAAGCTGCACGCCGGTTCCTTGCCGGCCGAGCTGGACAGCGAGATCGAACGCCTGGAACAGCTGGAGGACGAACTGGCGGCGGTCGAAGTGCCGCTGTCCTACTCCAACGAGCTGTACGAGCTGCACATGCACCTGCGCTACGTGATCGAGCGCTTGCGAGCGCTGCAGCAACGCCGGCGAGACGCCCCGCAACATGCCCCCTCGTCCCTGGCGCCGTCTGCGGATCGAGACTAGCGCAGGGCAACGAAAAAGCCCGCGAATCGACCGCGGGCTTTTTCTTGTACGCCGTAGGGTGCGCCGTGCGCCCCGGCGAACGACGCTACTTGACCCAGTGCTTACCCCAATGGGTGATGTCGTAGGCTTGCGCGCTGCGCATCAGCCCGCGCTCGGCCCGGCTGGCCTCGATCTCGTCGTCCACCACCTTGGTCGACAGCGCCAGCCAGCTGGCGACGAAGGCCATGGCATCGCCGTTGACCTCCAGGGCGCGCCGGTCGAGGTTGTTCAGGTCGTCGCAGACGTCGTGGTAGCAGGGATCGAAGGCGATGCCGGCGGTACCGCCGTAGCGACTGGCCTGCTCTTCGGACTTGACCACCTCGGCCCCGGTGAACAGCCCGCCGAAGGCGATGCCGTCGAGGAAGAACTGCGCGTAGTCGGAGCGGAAGCTAATCTCGTCGCCTTCGAACGGCAGACCGCGCAGGCGGTAGTACTCGCCGAACAGCCGCTCGATCGCGGCCGAGCCGGGCGGCCCCTGCAGGCCGAAGTCGGAGCCGTCGCCGTCGTAGATGAAGTAGGCGAAGTTCGGCGAGGCGATCATGTCGAAGTTCAGGTAGGCCTTGATCTTCGCCTTATCCTCGTCGGCCAGCTGGTTGACGTAGTAGGTCGACCCCACCAGCCCCGACTCCTCGGCGCCCCACCAGGCGAAACGCAGCTTGTTCTGCGGCTTGGCCTTGGCCATCTGCACGGCCAGCTCCAGCAGCGCGGCGCTGCCCGAACCGTTGTCGTTGATCCCGGCACCCTCGAACACCGAGTCCAGGTGCGCGCCGGCCATCACCACGTTGTCCGGATTGCCGCGTTTGCTCTCGGCGATCAGGTTGTGGGTCTCGGTGCGCTCGCGTACCACGTCGGCGACCATGCGCAGCCGCAGCTCGGCGGTCTGCGCCAGGCTCACGCCCAGGTCATAGGTGGTGAACAGCACCGGAATGCCGCCGGCATAGCCGTCGCCCAGGGTGGCGTTGAGCAGCCCCTTGCGATCCTCGCTGTCGCCCTGGTTGAAGATGACCACCCCAACCGCGCCGGCGTCGGCGGCGTGCTCGGCCTTGATCTGGAAGTTGCAGGCCCCGCGCTGCAGCAGGGCGATGGCGCCGGCGGGGAACGCGGCGAAGTCCTCGGCCTCGCAGCCGCTGGTGGACAGGTTGCCCTCGCCCAGGGCGATATCCACCGCCACCACCGGCGCGGCGACGTCGCCGGCCTCGGTCTGCGACAGGTAGGTGAAGTCCACCTCCCATTCGTACTGCGCCGGCGTCGGCGCCAGGCTCTGCAGCACGCCAGGGCCTTGCGGGTAGAAGGCGCTGAACGGGAAGGCCTGGCGGCTGACGGCATAGCCGGCGCTCTCCAGGGTGGCCTGCACGTAATCGAGCGAGCCCTGATAACCGGACAGCCCCGCCGCACGGTTGCCGCCGTTGGCCTGGGCGATATCGTTGAGCATCTGCAGGTGGATCAGGCTGTTGGCCGCCTGCATGCAGCGCGGCAGCAGCAGCGGCGTGGCGCTCAGCACCCCGGAGCGGCACTCGGCCGGGCCAAGCCGCGTCGGGCTCCAGAACTGATCGAACAACTCGGTGAGATCCGGCGCCTTGGCCGCCACGGCCTGCCCGGAAAGTGCCGCCAGCAAGGCGGCGCCCAATACACGGCGATTATTGATCTTGTTGCGCATGTGTTCCTCCAATCCATATTTGGAGATCGAGAAAGGCGGCGACGCTTGTGGCGCCGCCGCGGTGCGTCCCTTTACTGCGTCGTGTGGACGTCACAGACGCTAGACCGGGAAGCGCCATCGCGCGAATCGGAAAGCGCATTTTTTCCAGAAAATAGAGCTCTATCACTGCAGATAGCGGCAAATAGCCAGCAATCTCCCTTCGCATCCTGTGCCCAACGGCATCCCGGGCATGGAGTCGGCAGCGATGTCGGGTAGACTCTGCGCATGCCGCAACGCTGCCGATGCGCGAGCCCTTCTTGCTCCCCTGCGGCGTTACTCCCATCGCGAACCCGCCAAAGACCGAACCGCCATGCCGATCCGCCACTGCATCGTCCACCTGATCGACAAGAAACCCGATGGCAGCCCTGCCGTGCTGCACGCCCGCGACAGCGAGCTGAGCGCCTCGCCGGCCATGGAGAACCTGCTGGCCGACCTCAACGAGAGCTACAACGCCAAGCAGGGCAAGGCCTGGGGCCTGTTCCACGAGGAGTCCGGCGCCTACCCCTTCAGCGGCTGGCTGAAGAGCTATCTGGATGGCGAGCAGGATTTCACCGCCTTCAGCCGCCAGGCCGTGGAACAACTGCAGAAGCTGATGGAGGAATCCAACCTGTCCACCGGCGGCCACGTGCTGCTGGCGCACTACCAGCAGGGCATGACCGACTACCTGGCCATCGCCCTGCTGCACCACAGCGAAGGCGTGGCGGTGACCGAGGCGCTGGACGTAACCCCGGCCAAGCACCTGGACCTGGGCCAGTTGCACCTGGCCGCGCGCATCAACATCAGCGAGTGGCAGAACAACAAGCAATCCAAGCAGTACATCTCCTTTATCAAGGGCAAGAACGGCAAGAAGGTCTCCGACTACTTCCGCGACTTCATCGGCTGCCAGGAAGGCGTCGACGGCCCGGGCGAGACCCGTACCCTGCTCAAGGCCTTCAGCGACTTCGTGGAAAGCGAGGATCTGCCGGAGGAGCAGGCGCGCGAGAAGACCAAGACCCTGGTCGGCTACGCCACCAGCCAGGCCAAGATGGGCGAGCCGATCACCCTCGACGAGCTCTCCGGACTGATCGACGAGGAGCGTCCACGCGCCTTCTACGAACATATCCGCAACAAGGATTACGGCATGGCCCCGGAATTTCCCGCGGACAAGCGCACCTTGAGCCAGTTCCAGCGCTTCACCGGCCGCGCCGAGGGCCTGTCGATCAGCTTCGAGGCGCATCTGCTGGGCTCGAAGGTCGAGTACGACGAGGGCCGCGACATGCTGATCATCCGCCAGCTGCCGACCCAGCTGAAGGATCAACTCAAGCGCCGCCAGGACTGACGCGCGCCCCGGCTGAGCTAGACTGCAAGAACACGCTGCGAGGTGCGCCCATGCCCTCGTCCCCTGCCTTGCGCCGCCACTGCGCCGCCGCCCTGCTGGGCCTCGTCCTGCTGGCGGCCGACGCCTCCGAGGAGCCGCCGATCGAGGCGCTGCTCAGCGACGAAGAGCGCTTCATCAGTGCCAACGCCGAGTTCACCCTGCTCCACGAGATGGGCCACCTGCTGATCGCCGAGCTGGATCTGCCGGTACTCGGGCGCGAGGAGGACGCCGCCGACCAGCTGGGCTTCCTCAGCCTGTTCCTCAGCGCCGACCGGCAGCGCGACGCCGGCTTCTATGCCCGACTGCTGGACATCGCCGACTACTGGCGCCTGGAATGGCAACGCCCCAAGCCCGACTACGAGGAGGTGCACGCCTGGGCCAGTCACGGCCTGGACGCGCAGCGCTTCTACAACCTGGCCTGCCTGATCTATGGCAGCGACCCGGATCGCCTGGAGTGGGTACCCAAGGTCACCGGCCTGCCGATGGAGCGGGCGCTCTATTGCGACCAGGAATACCAGCAGGTCAGCCGGGCCCTGGCCTGGGTCAAGCGCCAGCACGGGCGCAGGCCGGGCGAGCCGCACGGCCATCGCATCCGGGTGATCTTCGATGCGCCCGCACAGCGCATCGCCAACGGCGCACGCCTGCTCGCGCTGCTGCAGGACAGCGGCGAGGTGGAGGCCATCGCCGCCCGCGCCAGCGCCGTTTACCGCCTGCCACGTGACCTGATCCTGCGCGTGGTCAATTGCGGCGCCGCGGATGCCTGGTACAGTCGAGACGCTGGCGAGTTGGTGCTGTGCTACGAACGCCTGGCACATTTCCAGCTGCTCGCCGCCCAGTTGCCGCGCCTGCGCCTGAACGGCGCGGCCATGCTGTGTCCGGCCTGCCGGCCACCCCGCTGAAGGAACCCGCCCATGAGCCAGCGCCTGCCCAACGCCCTGCTCGACGCCTGCCTGTGCGACGTGCGGGCGCCGCTGGCGGGCGATCCGGCGCGCACCCTGGGCCTCGACAAGGCCGAGGCCAAGGCCCGCCTGGAACGGCTCAAGCCCTGGCTGCAGGAGCAGCAGACGCGCCTCTGGGCCAACCGCCGCCAGGCCCTGCTGCTGGTGCTGCAAGGCCCGGACTGCAGCGGCAAGGACGGCGTGATCCGCCGCGTGCTCAGCGCCTGCAACCCGCAGGGCCTGGCCGTGCACAGCTTCCAGGCGCCGAACGCAGCCGAGCGCGGCCAGCACTTCCTGCAACGCTACCGCCAGCGCCTGCCAGCCCCCGGCCTGCTCGGCGTCTTCAACCGCAGTCATTACGAGGCGCTGATCTGCGACCCGCTGGACGGCCTGTGCGGCGACGACGAGCTGCCGGCACGCCTGGCCGCGGCGCTGGAATTCGAGCAGGGCCTGGCGGCGCAGGGCATCGTGGTGCTCAAGTGCTACCTGCAGATCGACCAGGCCGAACAGTACCGCCGCCTGGTCGAGCGCCTGGAGCAGCCGGCGAAACGCTGGAAGCTCAAGCTCAGCGACCTGCAGTCGCACCAGCAGTTCGGCGAACGCCAGCGGCGCTGGAGCGCGCTGCTCGCCGCCAGCCACAGCGGCGCCGCACCCTGGTACCTGATCCCGGCGCACAAGCGCTGGCTGCGCGACCTGCTGGTGGCCAGCCTGCTGGCCCGCGAGCTGGAAAGATTGCAGCTGCAGTGGCCGGATCGCCCGGCGCCCTTTACCCTGGAACAACTGCAAGCCGCCACCACGCACAAGGACGCGCACCAATGAAGAAAATCCTGCTGATCCTCGCCGCCCTGGCCCTGTGGCAGAACTGGGACAGGCTCGAACGCTGGCTCAAGCCACCGCAGGCCGGCAACGCCAGCGGCGAGGTCGTGCTCTACGCCACCAGCTGGTGCGACTACTGCGCCAAGACCCGCGAACTGTTCGCCGCGGATGGCATCGCCTACCGCGAGGTGGACATCGAGAAAGACAGCGCCGGCCGCGCGCGCCATCAGGCCCTGGGCGGCCGCGGCGTGCCGCTGATCGATATGCGCGGACGGATCATCCACGGCTACGACCAGCGCGCCATCCGCGCCGCCTACTGAAACGACACGACCTCAGTGTGTGCGGTGGCTGTCATGCCGCCACTGCCGCGGACTGACGCCAAACCAGCGGCGGAACGCCCGTGAGAAGGCACTGGTTTCCGAATAGCCAAGCAGCGGCGCCAAGTGGGAAATGGGCAGCTGTTGCTGACGCAGGTAGCAGCCGGCCAGTTGCCGACGCACGGCGTCCACCAGTTGCGAGAAGCTCTGGCCCTGTTCACGCAAGCGCCGCTGCAACGACCAACTGGTCATCCCCAGTTGCTCGGCGACTGCCTCCAGAGCCGGCTCACCGAACAGCAGCTGCTGACGAATCTGCTCGCGCACATCGTTGACCACGTCACGCTCGCCTGGGCCGCCCAGGCTGCTGATGCGGTTCAGTGAATCCTGCATCACCATCAACAGTACCGGGTCGCTCTCGGGCATGGCGCGGTTCAGGCCGCGCTTGGGGATCGACAGGGAATTGAAGGGCTGCTCGAAATACACCGGCGCATCGAAGACTTTGCAGTGCTCGTGCCAGTGCTCGGGGCGCGGATGTTCGAAGTGCACCGCGCGTGGCGCCCAGTGGCTGCCGAGTGCGTGGCGCAGCAGATTGAGCACCATTCCCAGAGTCAGCTCGGCATCCTGACGCCGACTGAGAATGGCGCCATGGCGTACCTGATAGTCAAAGCGATAGCACTCGCCCTCGTCGACCAGACGAATCAGGCTGTTGCGTTGATGCAACGGAAACGCACGCGCAAAATTGATCAGCGCCTGCTCCAGGGTTGCGGAACAGAGCCCGATGTAACCGAGCAACCCCAGCGCCTGCGGCTTGAACTGCTGACCATAGTAGAGGCCGAAGTTGTCGCAACCGGACTGGTGCGCAGCCTCTTCCAGCACCTGGCAGTAATTGGGCAGGGCCAGACTCAAAGCGGGATGGCGCAAGCACTCGGGATCGATACCGGAAATGCCCAGGATACGGTCAGGATCACCGCCCTGCTTTTCGATAAAGCTGCACAGGCCGCTCGCGGCAGCCGCCAGTACGCCGGCATTGGCGGGTGCGCTCGAGAGCAGCGAGGTGCAGAGAGAAGCGCCGGCCTGGGAGAGAAAGGAACTCATTGGCTCCTCCTTGGTAGCGATGCGCCTTGGTAAGCAAAAAGCACGCCTGCACTGTTGCGACCTACAGGTTGTGCTGCCCACTCGAGCAAAAGCCGCGGCGTAGTTGAAAGATCGCGGCGCCTTGCTGCTCTGTTCGCCCTGCACGATCGCTCACGCACACAGAAAAGTGAGTCATTTTGAAACGTACGCACCAAAGCAGGGCGCGCGAATTGACCCATGACGACACCCCTCCCAGCGCACCGGTAAAAGTTGACTTTGCACGACAGCGCCCCTCGCCCAGGGTCAAGTTTCCCGGCGTGAATTCCCCCCATGATGTGCCTGAGCCTTATTTGAGAACACCGCTCACCCGCCTCGAACAATTACAACAACATCGCTTCGGAGAACGCTCATGATCTATGCCAAACCGGGTACCCCAGGCGCCGTCGTCAGCCTCAAGCCGCGCTACGGCAACTACATCGGCGGCGAATTCGTCGCCCCGCTCAGTGGCCAGTACTTCAGCAATACCAGCCCGGTCGACGCCTCGGTGATCGCCGAATTCCCCCGTTCCAATGCCGCCGACATCGACAAGGCGCTGGACGCCGCCCACGCCGCCGCCGACGCCTGGGGCCGCACCAGCGTGCAGGAGCGCTCGCACATCCTGCTGAAGATCGCCGACCGCATCGAAGCCAACCTCGAGCTGCTGGCCGTGGCCGAGACCTGGGACAACGGCAAGGCCGTGCGCGAAACCCTGAACGCCGACGTGCCGCTGGCCGCCGATCATTTCCGTTACTTCGCCGGCTGCATCCGCGCCCAGGAAGGCAGCACCGCCGAGATCAACGACGGCACCGTGGCCTATCACTTCCACGAGCCGCTGGGCGTGGTCGGGCAGATCATCCCGTGGAACTTCCCGCTGCTGATGGCCGCCTGGAAACTGGCCCCGGCCCTGGCTGCCGGCAACTGTGTGGTGCTCAAGCCGGCCGAGCAGACTCCGCTGTCGATCACCCTGCTGGCCGAGATCATCGGCGACCTGCTGCCGCCCGGCGTGCTCAACGTCGTCCAGGGCTTCGGCCGCGAAGCCGGTGAAGCCCTGGCCACCAGCAAGCGCATCGCCAAGATCGCCTTCACCGGCTCCACCCCGGTCGGCTCGCATATCCTCAAATGCGCCGCCGAGAACATCATCCCGAGCACCGTCGAGCTGGGCGGCAAATCGCCGAACATCTTCTTCGCCGACATCATGAAGGCCGAGCCGGCCTTTATCGAGAAGGCCGCCGAAGGTCTGGTGCTGGGCTTCTTCAACCAGGGCGAGGTGTGCACCTGCCCGTCGCGGGCGCTGGTGCAGGAGTCGATCTACGACGCCTTCATGGCCGAGGTGATGAAGAAGGTCAAGCAGATCAAGCGCGGCAACCCGCTGGACACCGAGACCATGGTCGGCGCCCAGGCCTCGCAGCAGCAGTTCGACAAGATCCTTTCCTACCTGGAGATCGCCCAGCAGGAAGGCGCCCAGGTGCTCACCGGCGGTGCGGCCGAGCGCCTGGACGGGGATCTGGCCAGCGGCTACTACATCCAGCCGACCCTGCTCAAGGGCACCAACCAGATGCGCGTGTTCCAGGAGGAAATCTTCGGCCCGGTGATCGGTGTGACCACCTTCAAGGACGAGGCCGAGGCCCTGGCGATTGCCAACGACACCGAGTTCGGCCTGGGCGCCGGGGTGTGGAGCCGCGACATGAACGTCGCCTACCGCATGGGCCGGGCGATCAAGGCCGGCCGCGTATGGACCAACTGCTACCACCTGTACCCGGCGCATGCCGCCTTCGGCGGCTACAAGAAGTCCGGCGTCGGCCGCGAAACCCACAAGATGATGCTCGACCACTACCAGCAGACCAAGAATCTGCTGGTCAGCTACGACATCAATCCGCTGGGCTTCTTCTGATCTGCCATCGAACCACCTCATAGACCGACGCCCCGCCCGCAGCCGGGCCGGGGCGCGAAGGAGCCTTGCCCATGTCCACCCAAGATACCCTTGCCCTCGCCCCGGATCGGGGCGTGGAGAGCGAAAGCGTCGGCGCCGAGTACTTCGCCAATCGGCAACTGAAGAAAGGCGCCGCCGGTTGGGTCCTGCTGCTCGGCCTCGGTGTCGCCTACGTGATTTCCGGCGACTATGCCGGCTGGAACTTCGGCCTGGCCCAGGGCGGCTGGGGCGGGCTGTTCATCGCCACCCTGCTGATGGCGACCATGTACCTGTGCATGTGCTTCGCGCTGGCCGAGCTGTCCTCGATGATCCCCACCGCCGGCGGCGGCTATGGTTTCACCCGCACGGCCTTCGGCCCCTGGGGCGGCTTTCTCACCGGCACGGCGATTCTCATCGAATACGCCATCGCCCCGGCCGCCATCGCCTGCTTTATCGGCGCCTACTGCGAGTCGCTGTTCGGGATCGGTGGCTGGGCGGTCTACCTGGCCTTCTACGTGATTTTCATCGGCATCCACGTGCTCGGCGCCGGCGAGGCGTTGAAGCTGATGTTCGTCATCACCGCGGTGGCGGCCATCGCCCTCGGCGTGTTCATCGTCGCCATGCTGCCGCTGTTCCGGCTGGACAACCTGTTCGACATCCCCGTCACCCAGGCCAGCGGCGCCAGCGCCTTCCTGCCGTTCGGCTACGTCGGCATCTGGGCGGCGATTCCCTACGCGATCTGGTTCTTCCTCGCCGTCGAAGGCGTGCCCCTGGCCGCCGAGGAAACCAAGAACCCCAAGCGCGACCTGCCGCGCGGGCTGATCGGCGCCATGCTGGTGCTGCTGGCGTTCGCCGCGCTGATTCTGCTGGTCGGCCCCGGTGCTGCGGGTGCGCAGGCGCTGATGAGCTCCGGCAATCCGCTGGTGGAGGCGCTGGAGAAGGCCTACAGCGGTCCGACCTGGATGAGCCAGGTGGTCAACCTGGTCGGCCTGGCCGGACTGATCGCCAGCTTCTTCTCGATCATCTACGCCTACTCGCGGCAGATCTTCGCCCTGTCGCGGGCCGGTTACCTGCCGCGCGGCCTGTCGCTGACCAACCGCAACAAGGCCCCGGTGGCGGCCCTGGTGGTGCCCGGCATCATCGGCTTCGGCCTGTCGTTGAGCGGCCAGGGCGACCTGCTGATCCTGGTGGCGGTATTCGGCGCCACCCTGTCCTACGTGCTGATGATGGCCGCGCACATCACCCTGCGCCTGCGCCGCCCGGACATGCCTCGCCCCTACCGCACCCCGGGTGGCATGCTGACCTCCTCGGTCGCGCTGGTATTGGCGAGCATCGCCCTGGTCGCCGGTTTTCTCGTGGACCCGCGCGTGGTGATCGGCGCGGCGGCGATCTACGCGCTGTTCATCGCCTACTTCGCCCTCTACAGCCGTCACCATCTGGTGTCCGGCACCCCCGAGGAAGAGTTCGCGGCGATCCAGGCCGCCGAGCAGTCCTTGCGCTGATGCCTAGCAATGCGACCGCCACGCGGCGGTCGCGACAGGAGAAGGATCCATGGCCCAATTCGCCCATACCATCGCCGGCCAGACCTGGCGTTTCGACAGCTTGCGCGAGCTGCTGGCCAAGGCCAGCCCGGCGCGCTCCGGCGACTACCTGGCCGGGATCGCCGCAGGCAACGACGCCGAGCGCGCGGCGGCGCAGATGGCCCTGGCCGAGGTGCCGCTCAAGCACTTTCTGGACGAGACGCCGATCCCCTACGAACAGGACGAAGTGACCCGGCTGATCATCGACAGCCACGACGCCACCGCCTTCGCCCCGGTCAGCCATCTGACCGTCGGCGGTCTGCGCGACTGGCTGCTCGGCGACCAGGCTAACGAGGCCAGCCTGCGCGCCCTGGCGCCGGGGCTGACGCCGGAGATGGCCGCGGCGGTGTCGAAGATCATGCGCGTGCAGGACCTGATCCTGGTGGCGCAGAAGATCCGCGTGGTCACCCGCTTTCGCAACACCCTGGGCCTGCGCGGGCGCATGTCGACCCGCCTGCAGCCCAACCACCCCACCGACGATCCGGCCGGTATCGCCGCCAGCCTTCTCGATGGTTTGCTCTACGGCAACGGCGACGCCATGCTCGGCATCAATCCGGCCACCGACAGCATGGCCTCGATCTGCACCCTGCTGGAGATGCTCGACGCGATCATCCAGCGCTACGAGATTCCGACCCAGTCCTGCGTGCTGACCCATGTCACCAGCTCGATCGCCGCCATCGAACGCGGCGCCCCGCTGGACCTGGTATTCCAGTCGATCGCCGGCACCGAGGCCGCCAACGCCAGCTTCGGCATCAACCTGCAGATTCTCCAGGAAGGCTACGAAGCCGGCCTCAGCCTCAAGCGAGGCACCCTCGGCAATAACCTGATGTACTTCGAGACCGGCCAGGGCAGCGCGCTGTCGGCAGGCGCCCACCACGGCGTCGACCAGCAGACCTGCGAGACGCGCGCCTACGCGGTGGCCCGGCATTTCAAGCCGTTTCTGGTCAATACCGTGGTCGGCTTTATCGGCCCGGAGTACCTCTACAACGGCAAGCAGATCATCCGCGCCGGCCTGGAGGACCATTTCTGCGGCAAGCTGCTGGGCGTGCCGATGGGCTGCGACATCTGCTACACCAACCACGCCGAGGCGGACCAGGACGACATGGACATGCTGCTGACCCTGCTCGGCGCCGCCGGCATCAACTTCATCATGGGCATTCCCGGCTCCGACGACGTGATGCTCAACTACCAGACCACCTCGTTCCATGACGCCCTCTACGCCCGCCAGGTCCTCGGCCTGCGCGCCGCACCGGAGTTCGAGGCCTGGCTGGAGACCATGGGCATCCTCTATCAGCAGGGCGACCGACTGCGCCTGGGCGACGAGCTGCCGGCGGTGTTTCGCCAGGCCCTGGCGCAGCTCGCCTGAACCTCGATGCCACACCCGCCCCTTTTGGAGGTCCGCATGTCCGAAAAGCCCCCCGCCACCGAGAATCCCTGGCAACAGCTGCGCCAGCTGACCCCGGCACGGATCGCCCTGGGCCGCGCCGGCACCAGTCTGCCGACCCGCGCCCAGCTCGATTTCCAGTTCGCCCATGCCCAGGCGCGCGACGCCGTGCACCTGCCGTTCGATCATGTCGGCCTGCGCGAGGAACTGCATGATCGCGGCCTGCCGACCCTGCTCCTGCGCAGCGCCGCCGGCGACCGTCACACCTACCTGCAGCGACCCGACCTGGGTCGCCGCCTGCATGCCGATTCTGCTGAATTTCTCCGCGATTATGCCGAGGAGCACGCTCAGAGCTACGACCTGGCCATCGTCATAGCCGACGGCCTGTCGTCGCTGGCCGTGCGCCGCCACAGCCTGCCGTTTCTCGACCGCCTGCTCGAACAGGTCGCCGAGCAAGGCTGGTCGCTGGCCCCCATCACCCTGGTCGAACAGGGGCGAGTGGCGGTGGCCGACGAGGTGGGACAACTGCTGAAGGCGAAGATGACGGTGATCCTGATCGGCGAACGCCCCGGGCTCAGCTCACCGGACAGTCTGGGCCTGTATTTCACCTGGGCGCCGCGCGTCGGCCTCAACGACGCCTACCGCAACTGCATTTCCAATGTCCGCCTCGAAGGCCTGAGCTACGGCATGGCCACTTTCCGCCTGATGTACCTGATGCGCGAAGCCTGCAAGCGCCAGCTGTCCGGGGTCGAACTCAAGGACGAGGCCCAGGTGCCCAGCCTGGACGCCGGCGGGCCGGGCAACTTCCTGCTGCCGGATCGGCGCTAGCAGGAGAGGGACGGCGCTCTACCCCGTCCACCGCGATGGTGGATGGGGGGAAGCGTCATCCAACCTACGCGCTCAGCGCGCCTCTATGCGAAAGCCCAGGCGCGGGAAGTGCACGTGCAGCACGCCGGCCCGCGCGTCCTCGCGGCGCAGGATCAGCTCCTCGCGCCCGGCGAACAGCAGCTCGCCCGCCACCGGATCGACGCCGTAATCCACCGCGGCGATGCTCACCTGCTGGCCGCGGACAAAGCCGTTGGGCTCGACGAAGTCCTCCTCCGGCAGCGCCGCCGGGGTCGCCTCGCGCGCCACGGCGATGGCCTGTTCGGCGCTCATCTCGCTCAGCGAACCGTGGCCGAAGCCCAGCACCCGGCCGAGCCAGGCAGCGACGTCCGGGTAGTCGTCGACCAGCGGCGCGGTCACCGGAGTGGCGCGCAGGAACCACAGGCAGTGAGCCACGGCGAAGTCGGCCAGCGACGGTTCGCCGAACAGGAAGTCACCCGGCTCGCGCTGCAACTGCTGCTGCAGGCGCCCCATCAGCACCGGCCACTGGTGCTTGGCCTGCTCCAGCGGCAGGCGGCTGGCACTGCCGCCGGAGAACAGCGCGCTGCGGTCGGCGACGAAGGCCTTGACGAACTCCGGCGGCAGCTTGGCGAAGCGCAGGGCGATGGATTCGGGCTGGAACACCAGCGCCACGGCGTGCTGGAACAGCACCGAGTCGGCCCATTGCGCCAGCAGGCTGACGTTGAACTCCTGGCCTTCGGGCAGCAGCGCCGGGGTGGCCTTCTCCGCCTCCAGGCGGCGGGCGATCAGTGCAGTGTCGCAATAGATATCGGCGCCCACCTGCAGCACCGGGGTCTTGCGGTAGCCGCCGGTCAGCGCGGTCAGATCCGGCTTGGGCATCAGTGGCGGAATCATCACCGAGCGCCAGGACAGTTGCTTGAAGCCCAGCATCAGGCGGGTCTTCTCGGCAAAGGGCGAGGTCGGGTAATGGTGCAGGATCAACTCGTGCATGGCGCGCTCCGCGTCGGGGTCGAAAGGCCCAGCTTAACCGCCTGGCCCGACTGCGCCCACCGCCTCAGGCGAATGAGGGGGCATCACCGGCGGCAATCAGCGCTTCCTTGGCGCGCTTGGGCAGGCGCTTGATCGCCCGCTCGCGGCGCAGCGCCTCGCCCTTGCCGGCGCAGGCCTCGACGTAGGCCAGCGCCTGCGCCGGGCTGGTATGGAAGAAGCGCGCGCCCTTGCCCGCCTGATGCTGGGCGAAACGTCGCTGCGGGTCGTCGCTGATGCCGCAGTACAGCGCCCCGTTGGCGGCGCGTACCAGGTAGACGAACCAGGCTTTCTCGACTGCTGCGTTCATCCGCGCTGCGGCCACCACTCCCGCGCGCTGCGCCACAGGCAGACGCCGACGAAGTAGGCGCTCGCCAGCAGCCAGATGACCAGCAACCAGGGCTGGTTGAGCGGGTACTGCAGGATCAGCAGGGCGCTGGCCAGCATCCACAGGCTGGTGACGGCGATGTTCAGCGGCATGAACTGGCGCACCCGAAACGGATGCAGGAACTTCATCTTGGTCAGGGTCAGGCCGGCCAGCAGGACGATGGTGCCGAACGCCAGCCAGGGGTGGAAGTCGAGGAGATAGAAGTACAGCACCACCACGTTCCACGCCGCCGGGAAGCCGACGAAGTAGTTGTCCTGGCTCTTCATGTTGAGGTTGCAGAAGCAGAACAGCGAGGACACCAGGATCAGGCCCACGGCGAACAGCGCGGTGAAATCGGGCAGCGGGATAAAGCGGTAGAGGAAGATCGCCGGGATGAACACGTAGGTGAGGTAGTCGATCACCAGGTCCAGGGTCGAGCCGTCGAAGTGCGGCAGCACGCCCTTGACGTCGTAGCGCCGCGCCAGCGAGCCGTCCAGGCCATCGACCAGCAGCGCCAGGCCGAGCCACAGCAGGCACTGCTTGGGCTGGCTGTCGAGCACGGCGAGCAGGGCCAGCAAGGCGAGTATCACCCCGCTGGCGGTGACGGCATGGACGCCCCAGGCCTTGGCCTGTTTCACGGCTACGAGCAATTCGGTCACGGCAGGATCTCGGCTGAGGGTGGCTGGGTGCGGCAACAGGCGCCTGCATCCCTAATTGAAGGCTATGACCGGCAAGCCTACCACTGCGTTCAGCCGCGCGCCTCAGCCGGCCGCCTGACGTCCCTGGCGAAACTGCGCCAGGCCCTTGGCCGCCTGCCGGCGGATGGCCCCCTGCACCGGCGGCGCCCAGCCCAGCAGCAGGCCCTTGGCGCCGAGCGCCTGGCCGGCCCAGCGCCACAGGTCGAACTGGTCGCGGTGCTCGACTATCAGTCCGCCCTCGAAGCGAAACTGCGCCTGGATGCGGTTGACCACCTGGCGCCCGGTGGCGCTGAAGCGGTAGCTGGCGACCCAGTGGGCGCTGCCCTGGCGGTCGTCGGCCTGCACCGCATCGAAGGTCAGCGAAAAGCCTTCGGCGCGGCTGCACAGCATGCGCCACATATCGCCGGCCGCGGCGCCGCGCAGGTCGGTGAACACCGGGTCGGAGAAATGAATGTCCGCGGCGTAGCAGGCCGCCATGGCCTCGGCATCCAGGCGCTGGAAGGCCGTATAGAAACGCTGGATCAGTTCGGCATTGGGGTGGTTCATAAGCGCTCCAGGGCTATAGGCCTGTAGGGTGTCGCAGGGCCATCTAGGCCATGCGCACCAGCGAACGGAGGGTTTGGGTCTGCGGTGCGCGCGGCGCCTCTGGGCCCCATGAAAAAGGGAGCCCGAAGACTCCCCCTGTTCACAGCGCAACCGCCTCAGTGCAGGATCTGACTGAGGAACAGCTTGGTGCGCTCGTTCTGCGGGTTGGTGAAGAAGGTGTTGGGCTCGGCCTCTTCGACGATCTCACCCTTGTCCATGAAGATCACCCGGTTCGCCACGGTGCGGGCGAAGCCCATTTCGTGGGTCACGCAGAGCATGGTCATGCCGTCCTCGGCCAGGCCGATCATGGTGTCGAGCACTTCCTTGACCATCTCCGGGTCGAGCGCCGAGGTCGGCTCGTCGAACAGCATGATCTTCGGCTTCATGCACAGCGCGCGGGCGATCGCCACGCGCTGCTGCTGGCCGCCGGAGAGCTGACCCGGGTACTTGTGCGCCTGTTCGGGGATACGCACGCGCTCGAGAAAGTGCATGGCGACTTCCTCGGCCTGGCGCTTGGGCATCTTGCGTACCCACATCGGCGCCAGGGTGCAGTTCTGCAGCACGGTCAGGTGCGGGAACAGGTTGAAGTGCTGGAACACCATGCCCACTTCGCGGCGGATCGCCTCGATGTGCTTGAGGTCGCTGGTCAGCTCGGTGCCGTCGACCACGATGCGCCCCTGCTGGTGTTCCTCCAGGCGGTTGAGGCAGCGGATGGTGGTGGACTTGCCCGAGCCGGACGGGCCGCAGAGGACGATGCGCTCGCCCTGCTGCACGCTGAGGTTGATGTCCTTGAGCACGTGGAACTGGCCGTACCACTTGTGCACCGCCTGCATGAGGATCATCGGCTCGGCGCTGGACGACTTCTTGATGGCTTCACTCATAACTCACTCCTAACGCTTGTGGCCGGTATCCAGCTTTCTCTCCAGATGCAGGGAGTAGCGGGACATGCCGAAACAGAAAATCCAGAAGATCAGCGCGGCGAACACGTAGCCCTCGGTGGCCATGCCCAGCCAGGCCGGGTCGGTGGTCGCCTGCTTGATGCTGTTGAGCAGGTCGAACAGGCCGATGATGATCACCAGGCTGGTGTCCTTGAACAGCGCGATAAAGGTGTTGACGATGCCGGGGATCACCAGCTTCAGCGCCTGCGGCAGGATCACCAGGCCCATCATCCGCCAGTAGCCCAGGCCCATGGCCGCGGCCGCCTCGTACTGCCCCTTGGGAATGGCCTGCAGGCCGCCGCGTACCACCTCGGCGATGTAGGCGGACTGGAACAGGATCACCCCGATCAGCGCGCGCATCAGCTTGTCGAAGTGCATGCCTTCGGGCAGGAACAGCGGCAGCATCACCGAGGACATGAACAGCACGGTGATCAGCGGCACGCCGCGCCAGAACTCGATGAAGGTCACGCAGATGACGCGGATCGCCGGCATGTCCGAACGCCGTCCCAGCGCCAGCAGGATGCCCAGCGGCAGCGCGCCGGTGATGCCGACCGCGGCGATCACCAGGGTCAGCATCAGGCCGCCCCACTGGCTGGTGGAGACCAGGCTGAGGCCGAACACGCCGCCGTGCAGCAGGCACCAGGCGATGATCGGGTAGATCACCAGGAAGGCCAGGCCGTACAGCGCCTTGCGTGGCATCTGCGGCACGAACAGCGGCGCCGCGCCGATGATCGCCAGCCACAGGGTGGTATCCACCCGCCAACGCAGTTCGCTCGGGTAGAAACCGTACATGAACTGGCCGAAGCGCTGCTGGATGAACACCCAGCAGGCGCCGCCGCCGGTGCAGTCGGCCCGGGTGGTGCCGCTCCAGGTGGCGTCGATGAAGGCCCACTGCAGCAGCGGCGGCACGATCAGCCAGATCAGATAGAGGGCGAACAGGGTCAACAGGCTGTTGAACCAGTTGGAGAACAGGTTGGCCTTGAGCCAACCCAGTGCGCCGACGCTCAGGCGCGGCGGCGGCAGGTCCGGTTTGAAGGTATGGGTCTGCATGGCTGCTCCTTACCGCTCGATCAGCGCAATGCGCTTGTTGTACCAGTTCATCAGCAGGGAAATGCTGATGCTGATCGCCAGGTACACGCTCATGGTGATGGCTATCACCTCGATCGCCTGGCCGGTCTGGTTGAGCACCGTGCCGGCGAACAGCGAGACCATGTCCGGGTAGCCGATGCCGGCCGCCAGCGAGGAGTTCTTCGCCAGGTTGAGGTACTGGCTGGTCAGCGGCGGGATGATCACGCGCAGGGCCTGCGGGATGATCACCAGGCGCAGGGTGACCGCCGGGCGTAGGCCCAGCGAGCGCGCCGCCTCGGTCTGGCCATGGCTCACCGCCATGATCCCGGAGCGCACGTTCTCGGCGATGAAGGCCGCGGTGTAGATGGTCAGCGCCAGGGTCAGGGCCATCAGCTCGGGAATCATCACCCAGCCGCCGCGGAAGTTGAAACCGGTCAGCTCCGGCACGCTCCACTGCAGCGGGTTGCCGCCGATCAGCACGGCCAGGCCGGGGATCACCACGATCATCGCCAGCGACGCCCAGAAGGCGTGAAACACCTTGCCGGTGGCCTCGCGGCGCGCCTTGGCCCAGCGCCCCATCACCACGATGGCGACTATGGTCGCCAGCAGCACGCCGACGAACAGGCCGAAGCTCTCCGACGGGCTCGGCGCCGGCAGGTACAGGCCGCGGCTGTTGAGGAAGAAGGTCTCGCCGATCTCCAGGCTCTGCCGCGGCCCCGGCAGGGTGAGGAACACCGCGAAGTACCAGAAGAGAATCTGCAGCAGCGGCGGGATGTTGCGGAAGATCTCGATATAGACGGTGGCCAGCTTGCTGATCAGCCAGTTCGGCGACAACCGCGCCACCCCGAGGATGAAACCGAGGATGGTGGCCAGGACGATGCCGATCACCGACACCAGCAAGGTGTTGAGCAGGCCGATGACGAACACCCGTCCGTAGGTATCGCTCTCGGTGTAGTCGATCAGGTGTTGGGCAATGCCGAATCCGGCACTGTTACCCAGGAAACTGAAGCCGGAAATGATCCCGCGCTTCTCGAGGTTGGCCTGGGTGTTCTGGAACAGGAACCAGCCGAGCGCCACGACGGCGACCACGGCGATGATCTGGAATAGCCACGCGCGCACCTGGGGGTCGGTCCAGACCGATCCTCGCGGGCGCGGGACATTAGCAGTAGTTTGCATAACAGCCCTCTTGGAAGCCCCATGCCCGCGGGCGCGGGCATGGGGTTCACGTCATCAGGAACAACCGGCGCGCCTAGCTGGCGCGCCGATACAGACGATCAACGCACCGGCGGTGCGTACTGCAGACCACCTTTGTTCCACAGGGCATTGAGGCCACGCTCGATCTTCAGCTCGCTGCCGGCACCGACGTTGCGGTCGAAGCTCTCGCCGTAGTTACCCACTTGCTTGACGATCTGCACCGCCCAGTCCTTCGGCAGCTTCAGATCCTTGCCGAACTCGCCTTCGGCGCCGAGCAGACGGGCGACGTCGGGGTTCTTGGTGGACTTGGCCTGCTCTTCGACGTTGGCCGAAGTCACGCCCAGTTCCTCGGCGTTGAGCATGGCGAACAGGCTCCAGCGCACGATGTCGAACCACTCCTCGTCACCCTGGCGTACCACCGGGCCCAGCGGTTCCTTGGAGATGACTTCCGGCAGCACCACGTAGTCGTCCGGGTTGGCCAGCTTGATGCGCTGCGCGTACAGCTGCGACTGGTCGGAGGTCAGCACGTCGCAACGGCCGGCTTCGACCGACTTGGCGCTCTCGTCGGAGGTATCGTAGGTGATGGGGGTGTACTTCATGCCGTTGGCACGGAAGTAGTCGGAGAGGTTCAGCTCGGTGGTGGTACCGGCCTGGATGCACACGGTGGCGCCGTCCAGCTCCTTGGCGCTGGAAACGCCCAGCTTCTTGTTAACCAGGAAGCCCTGACCGTCGTAGTAGTTGGTGCCGGTGAAGTTCAGGCCCAGGGCCGCGTCGCGCGAGCTGGTCCAGGTGGTGTTGCGCGAGAGGATGTCGACTTCGCCGGACTGCAGCGCGGTGAAGCGCTCCTTGGCGGTCAGCGGACTGTACTTGACCTTGGTCGCATCGCCGAACACCGCAGCCGCTACGGCGCGGCAGACGTCGACGTCCAGACCCAGGTAATTGCCTTTCTCGTCGGCGTAGGAGAAGCCCGGCAGACCATCGCTGATCCCGCACTGCACGAAGCCTTTCTTCTGCACCGCATCCAGGGTAGCGCCCGCCTGCGCGAAGCCGCTGACACCGAGTACGGCTGCGGTGGTCAGCACAGCCAGGGTGGATTTCACCATCTTCATTAAAACCTCCAGTTGCTCTTGTTGTGTTGGAGTCTCGGTCCTGCTTCCCCACCCTTATGAGGCACGCGATCCGCTGGCAGCAACGGCATCGACGGGAAGATCGGACCTCAGGCGTGAGTCTAGTCGGCATTACCCTCTGCTGGCCAACTGCCCTCGCCCTGCCCATTGGTCGAACGGGCCAGAGACGGATCGTCATCCGCCGGCGCGAAGGTTCGCGCCGACGAACTGGTAAGGAACCCCACACAGCAGATTCCTGCCTGTTGAGCGTGCGGCGATGGCACAGTGTTACCGTTACCACACGCGTCGTCAGTCCGGGTCAGCTATAGCAAGCCCCGTACCAGCGCCTTGCAAAAAGCAGCATACGGACTGGTCAAGAGCAAAAGTTGCACCCGTGCGACAACTTATTCACAGATTAGCCAAGCCTCGAAAAGGGCGCCGCCCCAATTTGAAGCACACGCACCACACCGGAGCTACCAATGACCGCACCCATGATCCTGCAGCCCCCACAACCTGCCGATGCCAGCGTGATCTGGCTGCACGGCCTGGGCGCCGATCGCTACGACTTCCTCCCGGTCGCCGAAACCCTGCAGGAACAGTTGCCCAGCACCCGCTTCGTCCTGCCGCAGGCGCCGACCCGCCCCGTCACCATCAACGGCGGCTGGAGCATGCCGAGCTGGTACGACATCCTCGCCATGAGCCCGGCGCGCGCCATCGACCAGGCGCAGCTGGAGCAGTCGGCGCAGCAGGTGATCGAGTTGATCGAGGCCGAGCGCGCCAGCGGCATCGAACCGGCGCGCATCATCCTCGCCGGTTTCTCCCAGGGCGGCGCGGTGGTGCTGCATACCGCCTTTCTGCGTTACCCGCACACCCTGGGCGGGGTATTGGCACTCTCGACCTACGCGCCGACATTCAGCGACGACATGCCGCTGACGGATACAAAAAGACAACTGCCGGTGCTGTGTTTGCATGGCAGATTCGACGACGTGGTGACGCCCGACATGGGCCGCGCCGCGTTCGACCGTCTGCACGCCTGCGGGGTGCCGGTGCAATGGCGCGACTACCCGATGGCGCACGAGGTGCTGCCGGAGGAGATTCGCGATATCGCCGCCTGGCTGAGCCAACGGCTCGCCGACTGACCGATAAAGGTGCTCCGCGCGCACCAGCGGTTCTCGGCGTCGCCGCGGTTCGCTGGCACGGCCCCCGGCTTCCCCCTGAACCGGCTGCAGATACCCGCCGCCCCGACTGAGAGATGCACCAATGACGACAGCGCCGCTGATCCGCACCCTGCAGGATATCGAGCAGATCGAGAAAACCCCGCTCAGTGCTCGCGACCTGCCCGCCAGCACCTACGAGCTGATCCGCCGCACGGCCGTCGCCCAGCCGGACGCCCCGGCGCTGTCGTTCATCCTCCAGGGCGACGGCGAGGAACAGCCGCTGCGCCTGAGCTACGCCGAGCTGCTGGGCAAAATCACCCAGACCGCCAACGCCTTCCACCGCCTCGGCCTGCGCCCAGGCAAGGCGGTGTCCTTCCTGCTGCCCAACCTGCCGCAGACCCACTTCACCATCTGGGGCGGCGAAGCGGCCGGGATCGTCAACGCGATCAACCCGCTGCTCGAGCCCGAGCATATCGCCGAGCTGATCCACGCCTCGGACTCCGAGCTGCTGGTGACCCTGGCGCCCTTCCCCGGCACCGACCTGTGGGCCAAGGTCGAGGCCCTGCGCGGCCAGTTGCCGGCGCTCAAGGCGGTGCTCTGCGTGGATCTCGCCAACCTGCTGCCGGAGCCTCAGCGCAGTGCGCTCAAGGCCCAACGCGGGCCGCTGCCGGACGGCGTGCTGGACTTCGACGAGACCATCGCCGCCTGCCCGAGCGACCACCTGGAGAGCGGCCGGATCATCCAGGCCGAGGACATCGCCAGCTACTTCCACACCGGCGGCACCACCGGCACGCCCAAGCTGGCGCCGCACAGCCACGGCAACGAGGTGGCCATGGCCTACAGCATGAACCTGGTGACCCGCTTCGCCCCCGGCGACGTGACCCTCTGCGGCCTGCCGCTGTTTCACGTCAACGGCGTGGTGGTCACCGGCCTGACCGCGTTCATCGGCGGCGCCGAGGTGCTGCTGGCCACCCCGCAGGGCTATCGCACCCCCAAGCTGATCGGCAATTTCTGGAAGATCATCGAGCGCCACAAGGTCAGCTTCTTCAGCGGCGTGCCGACCATCTACGCCGGCCTGCTGCAGGTGCCCAGCGCGGGGCATGACCTGAGCTCGCTGAAATACGCCCTGTGCGGCGCCGCGCCGATGCCGGTGGCGCTGATCCGCCAGTTCGAGGCCAAGACCGGACTGTGCCTGATCGAAGGCTACGGCCTTACCGAAGGCACCTGCGGCAGCTGCGCCAATCCGCCGGCCGGCGAACGCCGCCCCGGCTCCATCGGCCTGCGCATGCCCTACTGCGAGGTGCGCATCAAGCTGCTCGACGAGCAGGGACAGTACCTGCGCGAGGCCGCGCCCAACGAGATCGGCAACCTGTGCATCCGCGGCGCCACGGTGTTCAAGGGCTACCTGCAGGCGAGCAAGAACGCCGGCATCTGGGTCGACGGCGACTGGTTCAATACCGGCGACCTCGGCCGCATGGACGAAGACGGCTACATCTGGCTGACCGGGCGCAGCAAGGACCTGATCATCCGCGGCGGCCACAATATCGACCCGCAGCTGATCGAGGAGGCGCTGCACAAGCACCCGGCCGTGGCCCTGGCCGCCGCCGTCGGCAAGCCGGACGAGAAGGCCGGCGAACTGCCGGTGGTCTACGTCCAGCTCAAGCCCGGCGCCCAGGCCGGCGAGGCCGAGCTGCTCGAACATGCCGCCGCGCATATTCCCGAGCGCGCCGCGGTGCCCAGGGATGTCTGGATAGTCGAGGCCATCCCGCTGACCGCGGTGGGCAAGACCTTCAAGCCGGCGCTGCGCTTCGATGCCATCGCCCGCGTCTACCAGGCGGCGCTGGCCGAGCTGGAGCCGGCGATCCGCGTCGAGGTGCTCGGCGACGACCAGGCCGGCCAGCTCGCCCATATCCACCTGCCGCGCCGCGACCCGGCGCTGGCCGCGGCCGTGCGCGAACGCCTGGCCGGCTTCGCCGTCGGCCACCGCCTCCACCTACCCGACTGAGGACGCCGCGCAGGGACGCGCGCCAGTCGACAGCCTGGCACCAACGTACAACCGCTGGTCGGCCGAACTTTGGCCGAGCATTGCCAGGGGCCCGACCCGGGAATAATGTCGAGACGCTGTTGCACCACGACAAGGAGCGTTTGCGATGCCATCTGGCCTCGACGCCCCGCCAGGCCCGGCAACATCGCGATGAAACCGGCGCACTGGCAGGCAGACCTGCAGCAAATCCAACGACTGCGACTGTTCCACAAAGTCGCCGCCAGCAGCCTCGACCAGTTGCTGCGGGAATTTCGCGCCTGCGAACTGGAGGCCGGCGAAGTCCTGCTCTCCCCGTTCAACCGCAACCAGCACCTCTACCTGCTGATCGAGGGCCAGCTGCGCGTCTACCTCGGCTCGCTGGACAACCAGCCGGTCGGCACCCTGGAAGTCGGCGACTGCGCCGGCGAGATCAGCTTCATCGACAACGAGCATCCCAGCGCCTACGTAGTCGCCGAGCGGCCCTCCACCGTGCTGCGCCTGCACCGCGAGTCGCTGATCGCGCTGTTCCAGCAATCGCCGCAACTGATGCAGAACCTCCTGGAGCTGCTTTGCGAACGGGTGCGCCGGGGCAACCGGCTGATCCTCGACAGCGAGCAGAACGCCAATATCGACACCCTCACCGGCAGCTTCAACCGGCGCTGGCTGGAGCACGTGTTCGAGCGCGAAAGCACCCGCTGCGCCTTCAACGACGAGCCGCTGTCGCTGCTGATGCTGGATGTCGACCACTTCAAGGCCTACAACGACCAGCACGGCCACCTGGCCGGCGACTACGCCCTGTGTCTGGTCGCCCATACCCTGCGCAACCAGCTGCGGCCGAAGGACAGCCTGGTGCGCTTCGGCGGCGAGGAGTTCGTCATCCTCCTGCCGGAGATCGCCGACCAGGAGGCGCGCGGCATCGGCGAGCGCCTGCGCCAGAGCCTGGAACGCATCGGCTCCTTCTATTCGCCGGTCGGCGTGCTGCCGGGGGTGACCATCTCCATCGGCCTGGCGCAGATGCGCCACCAGGACAGCCTGCAGAGCCTGATCGCCCGCGCCGACGCCGCGCTATACCAGGCCAAGCAGCAGGGGCGCAACTGCCTCTGCGGTTAAGCCCTGCTCACCATGGTGCGCAGGGCGCCCCCTACTCCAGGGTGCACCGCTTCCCTGCTAGAGTGGCCGGCATAACAACACGCCTGGATGGCCACCCTTTATGCGCAAACTGCTGATCGCCCTGCTGCTGCTCGCCCCGCTTTCCGCCCTGGCCTTTTTCGGCCTACCCCAGGTGCTCGATGCACAGATGAACAGCGTGGCCTCGCCGCCGCCCTACCCCGCCAGCGCCAGCGCGCAGCAGCTGCACCAGGGCCTGTTCGTCGCCGACCTGCACGACGACGCCCTGCTCTGGGAACGCGACCTGCTCAAACGCTACGACTACGGCCACTCCGACCTGCCGCGCATGCTCGAAGGGCGCCTCGGCCTGCAGGTGTTCTCCACCGTGACCAAGACCCCGCGCGGGCTGAACATGGAAAGCAACGCCGGCGACAGCGACAACATCACCCTGCTGGCCATGGCCCAGCGCTGGCCGCGCGCGACCTGGGACAGCCTGCTGCAGCGCGCGCTGTACCAGGCCGAGAAACTGCGCGAGGCCGCAGACGCCAGCGACGGGCGCCTGGTGCTGATCCGCAACCGCGCCGAGCTGGCCCGCTTCGTCGAGGCCTGGCGGCAGGATCCGCAGCGAGTCGCCGCGCTGCTCGCCACCGAGGGCCTGCAGCCCATCGAGGGCAAGCTGGAGAACGTCGACGCGCTGTACGACGCCGGTTTCCGCATCGCCGGCCTGACCCACTTCTTCGACAATGAAGTCGGCGGCTCGGCCCATGGCCTGGAGAAAGGCGGCCTGACCCCGCTGGGTCGACAGGTGATCGAACGCCTGGAAGAGAAAGCCATGCTGGTCGACCTGGCCCACGCCTCACGGCCGCTGATCGACGACGTGCTGGCCATGGCCACGCGCCCGGTGCTGGTGTCGCACACCGGCGTCGAGGGCACCTGCCCCGGCACGCGCAACCTCAGCGACAGGCACCTGCAGGCCATCGCCGCCACGGGAGGGGTGATCGGCATCGGCTACTGGAGCACCGCGGTGTGCGACACCTCGGTCGCCGCCATCGTCCGCGCCATCCGTTATACGGCGGACAAGGTCGGCGTCGCGCACGTGGCCCTGGGCTCGGACTTCAACGGCACCGTGCACACGCCGTTCGACGTCACCGGCCTGGCCCAGCTCACCGAAGGCCTGCAGGGCGCCGGCTTCTCCCCCGAGCAGATCGCCGCGATCATGGGCGGCAACGTGCAGCGCCTGCTGCTGGCCAGCCTGCCGGCGAAATAAGCCGCACAGCGCGTTCGCCCCTTGACAGGGGCGAGCGAGGCACTTCGCCGCGCCCGCGTCTTGCATTACACTGGCGGCCGTTCATTCCTTAACCAATCGATGAGAAGCCCGTGCTCAAAGCACTCAAGAAAATGTTCGGCAAAGCCGAAGGCGAACTGCCCCAACCGGCCACCGCGCCCGTAGCGCCCGCCCAGGCCCAGCCCGGCGGTCAGGAAAAACCCAGCCGCATGCCCAAGCCTGCGCGCCAGCCCGAGGCCGCTGCCGCCAGCGCGGCAACCAACGCGGAACGCCCCGCCCGTCCGGCCAAGTCCGACAAGCCGCGCCGCGAGCGTCCGGCCAAGCCGGTGGACACCTGGAAGCTGGAAGACTTCGTGGTCGAGCCGGTCGAAGGCAAGACCCGCTTCCACGACTTCAAGCTGGCCCCCGAGCTGATGCACGCCATCCACGACCTCGGCTTCCCCTACTGCACGCCGATCCAGGCCGGCGTGCTGGGCTACACCCTCAAGGGCCAGGACGCCATCGGCCGCGCCCAGACCGGCACCGGCAAGACCGCCGCCTTCCTCATTTCGATCATCACCCAGCTGCTGCAGACGCCGCCGCCGAAAGAGCGCTACATGGGCGAGCCGCGCGCGCTGATCATCGCGCCGACCCGCGAGCTGGTGGTGCAGATCGCCAAGGACGCCGCCGCGCTGACCAAGTACACCGGCCTCAACGTCATGCAGTTCGTCGGTGGCATGGACTTCGACAAGCAGCTCAAGCAGCTCGAATCGCGCTTCTGCGACATCCTGGTGGCCACCCCGGGCCGCCTGCTGGACTTCAACCAGCGCGGCGAGGTGCACCTGGACATGGTTGAGGTGATGGTGCTCGACGAAGCCGACCGCATGCTCGACATGGGCTTCATCCCCCAGGTGCGCCAGATCATCCGCCAGACCCCGATGAAGGGCGAGCGCCAGACCCTGCTGTTCTCCGCCACCTTCACCGAAGACGTGATGAACCTGGCCAAGCAGTGGACGGTCAACCCGGCCATCGTCGAGATCGAGCCGGAGAACGTCGCCAGCGACACGGTGGAGCAGCACGTCTACGCCGTGGCCAGCAGCGACAAGTACAAGCTGCTGTACAACCTGATCACGCAGAACGACTGGACGCGGGTGATGGTCTTCGCCAACCGCAAGGACGAGGTGCGCCGCATCGAGGAACGCCTGACCCGCGACGGCGTCAGCGCCGTGCAGATGTCCGGCGACGTGCCGCAGCACAAGCGCATCCGCGCCCTGGAGGGCTTCCGCGAGGGCAAGATCCGCGTCATGGTCGCCACCGACGTGGCCGGCCGCGGCATCCACGTCGACGCCATCAGCCACGTGATCAACTTCACCCTGCCGGAAGACCCGGACGACTACGTGCACCGCATCGGCCGTACCGGCCGCGCCGGCAGCAGCGGCACCTCGATCAGCTTCGCCGGCGAGGACGACGCCTTCGCCCTGCCGCCGATCGAGGCGCTGATCGGGCGCAAGATCCAGTGCGAGATGCCGCCGGACGAACTGCTCAAGCCGGTGCCGCGCAAGCACCACTGAGTCGCGCCGCCGCAGCAGCAGAAGGCGAAGCCCCAGGGCTTCGCCTTTTTTGTTGGCGATGTCAGCGCGGGTCGTTGCATAGCCTGCAGGAGCGGATCTATCCGCGAAATACGCCCGGGCGCCATCGCTTCTGTGCCGATAGCAGCTTCGTCCATGCGTCATCCTCGGACAGCCGGCGGCCATGCCCCTTGTCGAGCAGATACCAATAAGTCCAGAATGGACAAATAAGTTCATTCCGGATACCGCCGCCATGCCCAGCACCCCGCCCTATCTGATCCATCGGGCCGAAGCCGCCCAACTCCTCGCCCGCGTCGATGTCGTGCAGGCCATGCGCGAACTGTTCCGCAGCCTGGCGCGCGGCCAGGCGGTGCAGCCGGCGCAGCAGCTGGTGGAGTTTCCCGGCGGCGGCGACTTCATCAACTACCTCGGCGTGCTCGCCGAGCAGCGCGTCTACGGGGTCAAGACCTCGCCCTATATCCCCGGCGAGCGCGGCGCCATCGTCACCGCCTGGACCCTGCTGATGTCGATGGACGACGGCCAGCCGCTGCTGCTGTGCGATGCCGGCGAACTCACCACCGCCCGCACCGCGGCCACCACCGCCGTGGCGGTGGACGCCCTGGCGCCGGCCGCGGCCAACCGCCTGGCGGTGATCGGCAGCGGCCCGGTGGCGCGCGCCCATGTGCGTTACGCGCAGGGCCTGCGCGACTGGCAGAGCATTCGCCTGTACTCGCCGAGCCTGGCCGGCAAACCCGCCACCGCGCAGCAGGAGCTGCTGCAGCTCGACCCGCGCCTGCAGCTGTGCGCCAGCCAGGCCGAGGCCTGCGCCGATGCCGAGGTGATCATGCTGTGCACCTCCTCGGCCGGCCCGGTGCTCGACCCCGCCACGCTCGAGCAGCCCGCGCTGATCACCTCGATCAGCACCAACGCGCCGCGCGCCCACGAGGTGCCTCCGGCCAGCCTGGCGCAGATGGACGTCTACTGCGACTACCGCGCCACCACCCCGGCCAGCGCCGGCGAGATGCGCCTGGCCAGCGAGCAGCACCTGTGGGACCGCGCGCTGATCCGCGGCGACCTGGCCGAGCTGCTCGACGGCTCGGCGCCCCTGCCCGACTACCGCCGTCCGGCATTCTTCCGCTCCATCGGCCTGGGTCTGGAAGACGTCGCCCTGGCCCAGGCGCTCCACCAACTCAAGCAGGCCGCGGAGGGCTGAGCATGCAACACGCCGACTACCTGATCGTTGGCGCCGGTATCGCCGGCGCCTCCACCGGCTACTTCCTCGCCGGCCAGGGCAAGACCATCGTCCTCGAACGCGAGAGCCAGCCCGGCTACCACAGCACCGGCCGTTCGGCGGCGCTGTACACCGTGGCCTACGGCACGCCGCAGGTGCGCGCGCTGACCGCCGCCAGCCGCGCCTTCTACGACGCGCCGCCGCCCGGCTTCGCCGAGCACCCGCTGCTCAGCCCGCGCGGCGAACTTGTGGTGGACTTCAGCGGCGATGCCGCCGAGCTGCAGCGCCAGTTCGACGAAGCCCGCGCCCAGGTGCCCGAGGCCCGTCTACTCGATGCCGACCAGGCCTGCGCGCTGGTGCCGGTGCTGCGCCGCGACAAGGTCCAGGGCGCCCTGTTCGACCCCAGCGCCGCCGACATCGACACCGATGCCCTGCACCAGGGCTACCTGCGCGGCATTCGCCAGCAGGGCGGGGAAATCCACAACGATCGCGAGGTGCAGGCCATCGCCCGCGACGGCGACGCCTGGCTGGTCGACTGCGGCGCCGAGCAGTACCGCGCGCCAGTGCTGGTCAACGCCGCCGGCGCCTGGTGCGACGAGCTCGCCCGGCTGGCCGGGGTCGCCCCCATCGGCCTGGTGCCCAAGCGCCGCGCCGCCTTCACCTTCCACGGCCCGGAGGGCGTCGACTGTCACGCCTGGCCCTGCGTGGTGGACCTGCACGAAGCCTTCTACTTCAAGCCCGACGCCGGCCAGCTGCTCGGCTCGCCGGCCAACGCCGACCCGGTGGCGCCGCACGACGTGCAGCCGGAGGAGCTGGACATCGCCATGGGCATCTACCAGATCGAGGAGCACACCAGCCTGAGCATCCGCCGCCCGGCGCACACCTGGGCCGGGCTGCGCAGCTTCGTCGCCGACGGCGACCTGGTGGCCGGCTACGACGGCCAGGCCGAGGGCTTCTTCTGGGTCGCCGCCCAGGGCGGCTACGGCATCCAGACCAGCGCGGCGATGGGCCAGGCCAGCGCCGCGCTGATCCGCCGCCAGCCGTTGCCCGAGGCGCTGTCCCGCTTCGGCCTCGACGAAGCCATGCTCAGCCCGGCGCGGCTGCGCCAGTAGCCCAGATGCAGTCCGGGGGCGCCTTGATGACGCCCCCGGCGCTTTGCGGCACACTCGTCGCGCCGACCCAGGAGCCCACCGCATGACGCCCCGCCCCGCCGCCGATCTCGACAACTACCGCGCCATCGCCGACGCCATCGCCACCCTGTTCTTCCCCCACGCCGAGGTGGTGCTGCACGACCTGCGCACGCAGAAGATCGACCATATCGCCAACAACATCTCCAAGCGCGCGGTGGGCGATGACGCCGCCCTGGAGGACATGCTCGACGACGCCGGCGACGCACGCAGCATCGGCCCCTACGAGAAGCTCAACTGGGACGGGCAGAAGATCCGCTCGGTCAGCAGCGTGCTGCGCGACGCCGGCGGCAAGCCGGTCGCGGTGCTGTGCATCAACCTCAATATCTCGCTGTTCGAGAGCGCCCGTCAGGCACTCGACCTGTTCCTCTCGGCGAACAAGCTGATCCCCCAGCCCGACGCGCTGTTTCGCGACGACTGGCAGGAGCGCATCAACACCTTCCTCCACGCCTGGCTGCGCCAGCGCCAGCTAGGCCTCAACCTGCTGACCCGCGAGCACAAGCGCGAACTGGTCGAGGCGCTGCACGCCGAAGGCGCGTTCAAGGGCAAGAGCGCCGCCAACTACGTGGCCAACGTGCTGAACATGGGCCGGGCGACGGTGTACAAGCACCTCAAGGAAATCAAGGGCGAAAGCTGAGAGCCAGCCCGCCGGCAAGCGCCGGCGGGCTCGCCGCGTCACTTCTGGCTGTAGCTCTGGATCAGGTTGGCGTAGGCCGGCAAGTGGCCGCCGAGGATGCCGCCGAAGCCTTCGATGTCGTTGCGCCAGTCGCGGTGCAGTTCGCAACCGACGCTGAACCAGTTGAGCATCTGCGCCCCGGCGTGGGCCATGCGCATCAGCGCGGCGTCGCGCACGCTGGTGTTGAAGGTGCCCGAGGCGTCGGTGACGACGAACACCTCATAGCCGGCCTGCAGCGCCGACAGGGTCGGGAAGGCCACGCAGACGTCGGTGACCACCCCGGCGATGATCAGCTGCTTGCGCCCGGTGGCCTCGATGGCCTTGACGAAATCGGCGTTGTCCCAGGCGTTGATCTGCCCCGGCCGGGCGATATAGGGCGCATCGGGGAACATGGCCTTGAGCTCGGGCACGATCGGCCCGTTGGGGCCGTTCTCGAAGCTGGTGGTGAGGATGGTCGGCAGGTTGAAGAACTTGGCGATGTCGGCCAGCGCCAGCACGTTGTTCTTGAACTCGTCCGGCGTGTAGTCGCGCACCAGCGAGAGCAGGCCGGCCTGGTGGTCGACCAGCAGCACGACGGCATCGTCCTTGTTCAGGCGGTTATAGGTGAAAGACATGGCGCAGTCTCCTGTGGCGGTGAGGGAGCCCGGTTGCGGGCGTGAACCCAAAGCCTAGCCCGACTCGGTGGCCTCGACCTCCCGCCGCGCGACGAAATGGTTTTTCGCTCAAACCGAACAATCCAGCTCCCGGCGAGGCGTTATGCTGAACAGCACACCGGCTCAACGCGTGAACCGCCATGAAACTGGATATTGCGGAAATCGAGACCTTTCTACGCGTCGCCGAACTGGGCAGCGTCAGCCTGGCCGCCCAGCAGCTGGGGGTGGCCAAGTCGGTGGTGAGCAAACGCCTCAGCGACCTGGAACGCCACCTCGGCGCCCGCCTGCTGTTCCGCTCGACGCGCAAGGTCGCCCCGACCGACAGCGGCCAGCGCTTCTACCGCCAGGCCAGGGCCGCGCTCGAAGAACTGCGGGCCGCCGCTGAGGCCGTCGCCAGCGAGGACGGCAGCCTGGCCGGCAGCCTGCGCATCCTCGCGCCGATGAGCTTCGGCACCCTGTGGCTGGCGCCGCAACTGACGAGCTTCATGCGCCTGCATCCGCAACTGGAAGTGGCGCTGCAACTGGACGACCGGGTCAGCGACTTCGAGCGCGAGGGCTACGACCTGTGCCTGCGCATCTCGCGCCTGCACGACCGCGCGCTGATCGCCCGCCGCCTGGGCAGCAGCCCGCGGGTGGTGTGCTGCAGCCCGGACTATATCCGCGCCCACGGCGCCCCCGAGCGCCTCGAGCAGCTGCTCGAACACCCCTGCATCGGTTACTGCAACCTGAGCGCCGAACAGCTCTGGTCGTTCGACGACCCTGCCGCGCCCCAGCGCCCGCTGACCCTGGCGCCCGGCGGGCGCTTCACCAGCAACAACGGTGAGGCCATGCGCGATGCGGCGCTGGCCGGACTGGGCCTGGCGGTGCTGCCGCGCTTTATCGTCCAGCCCGACCTGCAGGCCGGCCGCCTGCTGCAGGTACTGCCCGAGGCGCGGCCCACGGCCGATGAGATCCACGCCCTCTACCCGCGTTCGCACCGCGCCTCGGTCAAGATCCAGGCGCTGTGCGACTTCCTCCAGCAGGCGCTGCACGCGGCTGCCTGGACGACCGACGGCGCGCGCTGAGCTCAGGTTTCCACGCCTGGCTCGAAGCCTTCGCCCGCGGCATCCGGCTCGGCCTCGGGCTGCTCGGCCGGCTCTTCCTGCGCAGGCTTGCCGAGCGCCTGGTTGGCCGACTCCTGCAGCCTGTCGACCTGCTTGTTCAGCTGCTCCACCGCCTCGCCGACGGCGTCGTCGAGCAGGGCCTGGGCCTGCTTCTCGGTTTCCTCGACGAGCTTCTGGGCGGACTGCTCGGCCGCCTCGCATCCGGCCAACACGACCAGCGCCAGGCCGAGCGCGGAAAGGGAAAGGCTGCGTAACGGGCTATGCATACAACGTCCTCTTGGGTGACGCCTGCGCGTCGGTCGATGGGTGATGGGGCGCTCAGTCCGCGAGCGATTTCGGCGCGCTCGCCGGCGGCTGGCCACGGGTCTTGTACAGCGACAGCAGCACGCCACCGATCAGCAGGCCGAGGGTCACGCTCAGCGACACCGCCGCCGGAATCTTGCCGATGATACCGACCAGGAAGATCTTCGCGCCGATGAACACCAGCACCAGGGCCAGCGCGTACTTGAGGTAGGCGAAGCGGTGGATCAGCGCCGCCAGGGCGAAATACAGGGCACGCAGACCGAGGATGGCGAAGATGTTCGAGGTGTAGACGATGAACGGATCCTGGGTGATGGCGAAGATCGCCGGCACGCTGTCGATGGCGAACATCAGGTCGGCGCACTCGATCAGAATCAGCGCCAGGAACAGCGGGGTCACCCACAGCACGCTGCGGCCGTTGCCGTCGTCCTGACGCACGAAGAAGCGCTCGCCATGCAGCTCATCGGTCACGCGCAGGTGCTTGCGCAGGAACTTCACCAGCAGGTTGTTTTCCAGATCGGGCGCATCGTCGAGCTTGGCGAACAGCATCTTCACCCCGGTGAAGAACAGGAAGGCGCCGAACACGTAGAGGATCCAGGCGAACTCGTGGATCAGCGCGGCGCCCAGGCCGATCATGATGGCACGCAGCACCAGCACGCCCATGATCCCCCAGAACAGCACCTTGTGCTGGTACTGCCGCGGGATCGCCAGGAAGCTGAAGATCATCGCCATGAGGAACACGTTGTCCATCGACAGCGATTTTTCGATCAGAAAGCCGGTGAGGTAATCCATGCTGGCGTCGCCGCCTTTCTGGAAGAACACCCAGACGCCGAACAGCAGACCCGCGGTGATGTAGCCAGCGGACAGCAGCAGGCTCTCGCGCACGCCGATTTCGCGGTTGTCGCGATGCAACACGCCCAAGTCGAAGGCCAGCAGGGAGATGACGACGGCGATGAAGACCAGCCACAACCAGGTGGCGGTGCCGAGGAACTCGGCGAAGAGAAACGGTTCTAGGGCAGTCATGGAGCCCCTCCTACAGTCAGATTGAACAGACTGTGATTCCGACATCGCGGTGTTAACCGCCAGAGGGGCCCGGCATCACGGCGCAAAGATACTCAGGCGGCAAACGCCGCTCAACCGCGCAGAGTTTGCAAAGTGTTTCCCGTTTGCCGCCGCCCCAAGGGACCGCAGCCACCTTGAGGAGCCCGCTACGGCGCCAGGATCGCCCGCAAGCGGGCTCCTGCGGGGTTCGCTGTCGCACTCAACCTTGGCGATGGCTTCAGAACAACCCCAGCTGGCCGTCCACCAGGCGCTCGAAATCGCCGCCGACGAAGGGCAGGATGGCATCGGCCACCGGTTTCAGCTGGCGACTGAGGTAGTGCTCGTAGTCGATGGGCGACAGCAGGCACTCCAGCGGCTGCGGCCCGGCGGTGGTGATCAGGTAGCCGATCCAGCCGCCGCGCTGGTACTGCAGCGGCCGGCCGAGGCGCTGGTTGTGCTCGTCGGCGCTGCGCGCGGCGCGCACGTGCGGCGGCACGTTGCGCTGGTAGTCGTCGAGGCGCCGACGCAGGCGTTTGCGATAGACCAGCAGCTCGTCCAGCTCGCCGGCCAGGGTGCGTTTGACGTAGTCGCGCACATAGTCCTCATAGGGCTGGCCGGCGAACACCAGGCGGTACAGCTCCTGCTGGAAGCGCTGGGCCAGCGGCGACCAGTCGCTGCGCACCGTCTCCAGGCCCTTGAACACCATGCGCTCGCTGCCATCCGCCGCACGCACCAAGCCGGCGTAGCGCTTCTTGCTGCCCTCCTCGGTGCCGCGAATAGTGGGCATCAGAAAGCGCCGGTAATGGGTCTCGAATTGCAGTTCCAGGGCGCTGACCAGACCATGCTCCTGCTGCAGATGTTCGCGCCACCAGGCATTGACCCTTGATACCAGGGCGCGGCCGATCTGCGCCGCCTCGGCCTCATCGTGGGCGCGGCCGAGCCAGACGAAGGTCGAATCGGTGTCGCCGTAGATCACCGCATGGCCCTCGGCTTCGATCAGCTCGCGGGTGCGCTTCATGATCTGGTGCCCACGCAGGGTGATGGACGAAGCCAGGCGCGGGTCGAAGAAGCGGCAGCCACTGGAGCCGAGCACCCCGTAGAAGGCGTTCATGATGATCTTCAGCGCCTGCGACAAGGCAGCGTTGCCGTCGCGCTTGGCCGCCTCGCGCCCCTGCCAGACCCGCTCGACTATGGCCGGCAGGCAGTGCCGGGTGCGCGAGAAGCGCGCGCCGCGAAAACCTTCCACCGAATGCGCGTCGTCCGGCTGCTGCAACCCTTCGACCAGGCCCAGCGGGTCGATCAGGAAGCTGCGGATGATCGAGGGATACAGGCTCTTGTAATCCAGCACCAGCACCGAGTCGTACAGACCGGGGCGCGAATCCATGACGAAACCGCCAGGGCTGTTCTCGCCGCGAATGTCGCCGAGGTTCGGCGCGACGAAGCCCAGGCGGTGCATCGGCGGCAGGTACAGGTGAGTGAAGGCCGCCACCGAACCGCCGCTGCGGTCGGCGGCCAGGCCGGTGACGCTGGAGCGCTCGAGGAGGAAGGCGAGCAGGTCGGTGTGGGCGAAGATGCGCGTGACCAGCTCGCAGTCCTTGAGGTTGTAGTGCGCCAGCGCCGGCTTGTCCTCGTCGAACATGCGCTGGATCTCGTCCATCCGCGCGTAGGGGGTGTCGATGGCCTTGCCTTCGCCGAGCAGGGTCTGCGCCACCGACTCCAGACTGAACGAGGGGAAGCTCCAGGTCGCCGAGCGCAGCGCCTCGATGCCGTCGATGATCAGCCGCCCGGCGGCCTCGGCGAAGTAGTGCTGGCTGCTGTTGTGCTGGCGCCAGCCCATCACGTCGCCACCGCGGCCCAGGCGCAGCGGCACCTTGAGCTGCTCGGCGTGCTCGCGCAGCACGCGCAGGTCGAACTGCACCAGGTTCCAGCCGATGATGGCGTCGGGATCGAAGCGCGCCAGCCAGTCATTCAGCCGTTCGAGCAAGGCCTTGCGGCTGTCGCAGTACTCCAGCTCGAAATCCACGCCGCCGGCATCGCCATTGGCCGGCCCGAGCATATACACCTGGCGCTGGCCGCAGCCCTCCAGAGCGATGGAATACAGCTCGCCGCGGGCGCTGGTCTCGATATCCAGCGACACCAGGCGCAGCGTCGGGCGGTAATCGGCGGCGGGCTTGAGCGACGTGCACAGCAGGCTGCCGTCTTCCTGGGCAGTGCCCTGAAAGCTGACGGAGGCGGTGATAAAGCGCTCCATCAGGTAGCGCTCCGGTGGGCGGATATCGGCCTCGTAGACGTCCACGCCGACCTGGCGCAGCTTCTTCTCCAGCTGCAGCAACTGGCGGTACTGGCGGCAGTACAGGCCCAGTACCGGGCGGCGCTTGAAGTCGCGCAGGGCCAGCTCGCGCAGCTCGACGCCCTTTTCATCGCGCAGCAGCGGCTCGGCCCAGGCGCGCTGCTCGGCCGGGATAAAGGCCACCGACTCCTGCCGCGGCAGGCGCACCTGGCGCGGGCCGCCATCGGTGGCCAGCCAGAAGGCCACTTCGGTGCCTTCCGGCGTGTCGCGCCAATGGCGGCTGAGCACGAAGCCTTGCTGGGGTTGCGTCATCATCGTTTCAGGCAAGCACGGCCTACCCCTCTCCCGCTTACGGGAGAGGCGAGAAACAGCCTCTGCCGCTGCCCATCACCTCGAACCAAACTGGCCGGCCATTCTACGCCAGCGGTTACAATGGCGCCTTTTCCGCGGAGCGCTTCGATGAGCAGCCATCCTCCCTACGGCACGGGCGACGCCTCCTACCAGGCGGCCGGCGGCAGCGACGGCCTGCGCCGCCTGGTCGACGACTTCTACCGGCTGATGGACGAGCGCGCCGAAGCCGCCGCCCTGCGTGCCCTGCACCCGGCCGACCTGAGCGCCTCGCGCGACAAGCTGGCCCGTTTCCTCAGCGGCTGGCTGGGCGGCCCGCGGCTGTTCGCCGAGAAATACGGCAGCATCAGCATCCCCAGCTTCCATGCCCAATGGCCGATCGACGCGGCCCTCGCCGAGAGCTGGCTGGACTGCATGGCCGGCGCCATCGCCCTGCAGCCCTATGAACCGGCCTTCGCCGACTACCTGCTGGCCCAGTTGCGCGTGCCCGCGCAGCGCGTCGTCCAGGCCAGCCACAACCGACACCAGAGTGGAAAACCGACATGAGCCTTGAGCTGATCATCGAAGACCTGCAACCGGGCGACGGCAAGGCCGTGGTCAAGGGCGCCCTGATCACCACCCAGTACCGCGGCTGGCTGGAGGACGGCAGCGAGTTCGACTCCTCCTACTCGCGCGGCAAGCCCTTCCAGTGCGTGATCGGCAGCGGCCGGGTGATCAAGGGCTGGGACCAGGGCCTGATGGGCATGCAGGTGGGCGGCAAGCGCAAGCTGCTGGTGCCCGCGCACCTGGGCTATGGCGAGCGCACCATGGGTTCGATACCGCCTAACGCCAACCTGATCTTCGAGATCGAGCTGCTGGAAGTGCTGACCCGCGATGACTGAGGCCGCCCTCGCCACCCTGCGCGAGCATTTGTTGAATGCGCTGGCGCACCATCCGGGCGCCGAAACCCGCCGCCTGTTCCACGGTCGCGGCCGCTGCTGGCCGGGGCTGGAGCAGATCACCGTCGACTGGCTGTCCGGCCTCGTTCTGGTGATGCTGTTTCGCGAGCCTTCGCCGGCGTTAAAGCCGCTACTGATCGAGCTGCTGCAGACGCCGCAGTGGCACGCCAGCGGCGCCCGCGGCCTGCTGCTGCAGCACCGCTACGTGCAGGGTAGCGAGAGCGAATGGCTGGCCGGCGAGCCCCAGGCGCAATGGCCGATTCTCGAAGACGGCCTGCGCTACCTGCTGGATCTGGGCAGCAAGCAGAACAGCGGGCTGTTTCTCGACATGCGCCTGGGCCGCCAGTGGGTGCGTGAGCAGGCCGCCGGCAAGCGCGTGCTCAACCTGTTCGCCTACACCTGCGGCTTCTCGGTGGCGGCCATCGCCGGCGACGCCGAGCGGGTGGTCAACCTGGACATGGCGCGCGCGGCGCTGTCGCGCGGGCGCGACAACCATCGCCTGAACGAGCATGACCTCGCCCGGGTGGAGTTTCTCGGCCACGAGCTGTTCAAGTCCTGGGGCAAGGTGCGCAAGAGCGGGCCCTATGACCTGGTGATCAGCGACCCGCCGAGCTTCCAGAAAGGCAGCTTCGCCCTGACCCAGGACTACCGCAAGATCCTTCGCCGCCTGCCCGAACTGCTCAGCGAGCGCGGCACCGTGCTGGCCTGCGTCAACGACCCGGATATCGGCCCGGACTTTCTCATCGACGGCATGGCCGAGGAGGCGCCGCAGCTGCGTTTTGTGCGGCGCCTGGACAACCCGCCGGAGTTTCCCGACATCTCGGCCGAGAGCGGCCTGAAGGCGCTGGTGTTCCAGCTGTAGCCCGATTGCAATACGGGTTGCGCCGGGCGCACCGGGCGGGGGCCCGGCGCGGTGCGCCTCGTTCAGTCGCCGTAGATGTCGAAGCTGAAGTAGCGCTGCTGGATCTGCTGATACTTGCCGTTGGCGCGGATCGCGGCGATGGCGGCGTTGAGCTTGCCGAGCAGCTCGCTGTCGCCCTTGCGCACGGCGATGCCGGCGCCCTCGCCGAAGTAGGCCGGGTCGGTGAAGGACGGCCCGACGAAGGCGAAGCCCTTGCCGTTGTCGGTCTTGAGGAAGCCCTCCTCCACCGGAATGGCGTCGGCCAGGGTGCCGTCCAGGCGCCCGGAGATCAGGTCCAGGTAGATTTCGTTCTGCGAGCTGTAGCGCACCACCTGCACGCCCTGGGCGGCCATCACCTCGCTGGCGAAGCGGTCGGTGGTGGTGGCGCGCTGCACGCCGATGCGCTTGCCCTTGAGGTTGGCGAAGTCGGCGTCGACCGTGCTGCCTTCCTTCATCACCAGGCGCGCCGGGCTGTAGTAGTACTTGCCGGTGAAGTCCACCGACTTGCGCCGCTCGTCGGTGATGGTCATGGACGAGAGGATGGCGTCGACCTTCTTCACCTTGAGCGAGGGGATCAGGCCGTCGAACTCCTGCTCGACCCACTGGCACTGCACCTTCATCTCGGCGCACAGGGCATTGCCGATGTCCACGTCGAAGCCGGCGATCTCGCCGCTGGCCTCCTTGTAAGCGAACGGCGGGTAGGCCGCCTCGATACCCAGACGCAGTGGCTTTTCGGCGGCGAACGGGCTGGAAGCCATCAGGCTCAGGGCGATGGCGCCCAGCCAGGCGAGTTTCTTCATGGACGTGTCTCCTGCTGCGGAATGAACGAGCCCGCCGCGCGCGACAAGGCGACGGAACCCGGTGGGAAGGCGAAGGGGCAGAAGCAAGGCGCGCCGGCCCACGACGAATCGAGGGGCACGCGGCGCGCGGAGGGAAATGGGGAGGACTGCATGGGTCGCTCTCGCTTATACATTAAAGTCCACTCTGGACTTTAATGTACAAATCGTCAACCCCTGCGCTCAGCGCAACCCGAGGCGTTTCGCCAACCGACTCAGATTGGCCCGATCGATCCCCAGTTCGCGCGCGGCATCGGCCCACTTGCCCTGGTGGCGCGCCAGGCATTGCTCGATCAGCCGGCGCTGGTAGGCATCCAGCGCGCTGCGCAGGTCCTGCCCCGCCGGCAGCGCGCCGGGCGCACTCTCGCCCGGCGCCTCTGCGGCCGCCACGCTCGCGGGCAGGTCCAGGTCCTGCAGCTCCAGGCTGAGAATCCGCGGCCGTTCGCCGTGGCGCGCCAGCGCCTTGAGCGCCGCGCGGCCGATCAGGTGCTCCAGCTCGCGCACGTTGCCCGGCCAGTCGTGCGCCAGCAGCGCCTTCTGCGCCTCGCTACTCAGGCGCAGGCTGCGCAGGCCCAGGCGCGCGCGGTTGTCTTCGAGGAAGTAGCCGGCCAGCAGCAGCACGTCGCGGCCACGCTCGCGCAGCGGCGGCACCGGCAGCGGGTAGACGCTGAGGCGGTGATAGAGGTCGGCGCGAAAGCGCCCGGCGCGCACCTCGGCCGCCAGGTCGCGGTTGGTGGCGGCGATTACCCGCACGTCGACGCGGTGCTCGCGGTCCGAGCCGAGCCGCTGCAGCTGGCCGCTCTGCAGCACGCGCAGCAGCTTGGCCTGCACCGCCAGCGGCAGCTCGCCCACCTCGTCGAGAAACAGGCTGCCGCCGTCGGCCAGCTCGAACTTGCCGCTGCGCTCGCTGAGCGCGCCGGAGAAGGCGCCGCGCACGTGGCCGAACAGCTCGCTCTCCACCAGCGCCTCGGGCAACGCCGCGCAGTTGAGGCTGACCAGCGGCCGCTGCGCGCGCGGCGAGGCGCCGTGGATGGCTTCGGCCACCAGCTCCTTGCCGACCCCGGTTTCGCCGGTGATCAGCACGGTCAGCGGGCTGTCGCCGACCAGACGGATCTCGCCCTGCAGCTTGCGCAGCGCGGCGCTCTGGCCGATCAGCTCGCGCGGCTGCTGGCGGGCCTGCTTGTACAGCTCGGTGAGCTGGCGCTCGGTCTCCACCCGCCGGGCCAGGCCGCTGATCCGTTCGCTGGCCTTGACCGTGGCCGCCGCCAGGCTGGCGAAGGCGTCCAGGTTGTCCAGGTCGGCGCGGCTGAAGCTGGCCGGGTCCAGCGCATCCAGGGTCAGCAGGCCCCACAGCTGATCGTCCAGGTACAGCGGGCAGCCCAGGCAGTCGTGCACCTCCAGATGGCCGTGCAGCCCCTCGACCAGGCCGTCGTAGGGGTCGGGCAGGCCGCAATCGGCGGCGAAACGGGTCGGCCCGCGGTGCTCGATCAGCGCTGCCAGGCGCGGATGCTCGCTGACCTTGAAGCGCCGCCCCAGGGTGTCGGCGCTCAGGCCCTCCACCGCCAGCGGCACCAGTTGCTCGCCCTCGAGCTTGAGCAGCGCCACCGCATCGCAGGGGAACAGCTGGCGCAGGGCGGCCAGCAGGCGGCGGTAGCGCTCGCCGTCGTCCAGCTCGCGGGACAGGTCGGCAACCAGCGGGATCAGCGTCTGCAGCAGCGGGTTAGCGGTCATTTCGACAACCTAAAGTCTTTATGACTCGTATTGACCACGAGTCATTTTCACAACAATAAAAATAAGTCATTGAATTTAAAGAATAAATTAAATGGCACAATTCATGAGAGGCATACAGCGCTAACGCTAGCACGCCAGATGCGGCCAGACGAGCCGGGCCGGCGCCTTTTCATGCCTTGCAGGAGTTACCCATGCTGTCCAACGCCCAACGCGATCTGATCAAAGCCACCGTGCCGCTCCTGGAAAGCGGCGGCGAGGCGCTGACCACTCACTTCTACCGGATGATGCTGAGCGAGTTTCCCGAGGTGCGCCCGCTGTTCAACCAGGCGCACCAGGCCAGCGGCGACCAGCCGCGCGCCCTGGCAAACGGCGTGCTGATGTACGCCAAGCATATCGACCGTCTCGAGGCACTCGGCCCGCTGGTGGCGCAGATCGTCAACAAGCACGTGTCGCTGCAGATCCTCCCCGAGCACTACCCCATAGTCGGCGGCTGCCTGCTGCGCGCGATTGGCGAGGTGCTCGGCGCCGAGATCGCCACCGATGAAGTGATCGAGGCCTGGGCCATCGCCTACCGACAACTGGCCGATATCCTCATCGGCGCCGAGGAGAGCCAGTACGCACGCAATGCCGCCGCCCCCGGCGGCTGGCGTGGCGCTCGCGCCTTCCGCGTGGCGCGCAAGGTGGCCGAGAGCACCGAGATCACCTCGTTCTACCTGGTGCCGGCCGACGGCGGCGCCCTGCTCGACTTCCAGCCCGGCCAGTACATCGGCCTGCGCCTGCTGCTGGACGGCGAGGAAGTGCGGCGCAACTACTCGCTGTCGGCGCCGGCCAACGGCCGCGAGTACCGCATCAGCGTCAAGCGCGAGGCCGGCGGCCGGGTGTCCAACCACCTGCACGACAAGGTCCAGGTCGGCGACCAGCTGGAGCTGTTCCCGCCGGCCGGCGAGTTCGTCCTGCGCGACTCGGCCAAGCCGCTGGCGCTGATCAGCGCCGGCGTCGGCATCACCCCGGCGCTGAGCATGCTCGACGCCGCGCGCCATAGCGGCCGGCCGATCCACTTTATCCACTGCGCCCGCCACGCCGAGGTGCACGCCTTCCGCGACTGGGTCGAGGCCCGCGCCGCCGCGCATCCGCAGATCCGCCACTACGTCTGCTACAGCGAGCCACGCCCGGGCGATCAGGCCGATGCCGAGGGGTTCCTCAGCCGCGAACTGCTGGCGCAGTGGCTGCCCGCCGAGCGCGACCTGGACGCCTACTTCCTCGGCCCGAAAGCCTTTATGGCCCAGGTCAAGCGCCACCTGCAGGAACTGGGCGTGCCGCCCGAGCAGAGCCACCATGAGTTCTTCGGCCCGGCCGCGGCACTGGATAGCTGATCAATCAGGAGGTGCATCATGTTCCCGCTCGCCCCGCAGCAGCTGCTGCGTCTGTCCAACCAACTGCTGCTGGCCGGCCTCGGCCTGCTGCTGCTTGGTCTGCTGGCGGCCTATGGCCTGGAGTCCAGGTTGAACCTGGCCAGCCTGGTGCTGGCGCATAGCCTGACCATCATCGGCCCCGGCCTGCTCAAACTCGGCTATGTGCTGCGTCTGGCGGCGCAGCACGGCCTGCGGCGAGGGGAACAGCAGCATGCAACTGTTTGATCGCAACCGCGCACTGGCGATTGCTCCGCTGTGGCGCCTGGGCTTTCGCCCGTTCTTTCTCGCCGGCGCGCTGCTGGCCCTGCTCGCCGTCGCCCTCTGGGCCGCGGTGCTGCAGGGGCTGCTCAGCGCGCCGCAGGTGCCCGGCGGCCTGCTCGCCTGGCACCGCCACGAGATGCCGTTCGGCTTCGCCCTGGCGATCATCGCCGGCTTCCTGCTCACCGCGGTGCAGACCTGGACCGGCCGCCCGGGCTTGAGCGGGCGGCCACTGATCGCGCTGTTCGCCCTGTGGCTGGCGGCACGGCTGGTCTGGTTCCTACCGCTGGCGTTGGGGGTGCTGATCGCCGCCCAGCTGGCCTTTGTCGCCCTGCTGCTCGCGCAGCTGGCGCGCCAGCTGATCGCCGCCCGCCAGCGCAACAACTACCCCATCCTGCTGGTGCTGAGCCTGCTCGGCCTGTGCCAGGGCCTGACCCTCGCCGGCCTGGCCCTGGGCGACGACGCGCTGCAACGGCGCGGCGCCCTGGCGGCGCTGTGGTTGATCGCGGTGCTGCTGAGCCTGATCGGCGGACGGGTGATTCCCTTCTTCACCCAGCGCGGCCTGGGCCGGGTCGAGGCCTTCGCCGCCCAGCCCTGGCGGGATCGGCTGCTGCTGGCTGGCGGTCTGCTGGTCGCCGCGCTGTTCGCCAGCGGCCACAACCTGCAGGCGCAGCCCTGGCTGGCGCTGCCCTTCGCCCTGCTGGCGGCGCTGCACGGCCTGCGCCTGTGGCACTGGCACCTGCCGGGCATCTGGCGCGTGCCGTTGCTGTGGTCGCTGCACCTGGCCTACGCCTGGCTGCTGGTCGCCACCCTCGGCATGGCCGCCTGGCACCTGGGTTGGCTGGCGCAGCCCAGCCCGGCCAGCCATGCGCTGGCGGTCGGCGCCCTGGGCGGGCTGGTTCTGGCGATGATGGCGCGGGTCAGCCTCGGCCATACCGGGCGACCGCTGCAGCCGCCCAAGGCCATGGCCTGGGCCTTTACCGTGCTCAACCTGGGCGCCTTGATCCGGGTGGCGGCGGGCGGCAGCTGGCTGTGGCTGGCGGCCCTCTGCTGGGGGCTGGCCTTCGCCCTGTTCGTCGTCCACTACGCGCCGCTGCTGTGCCGGGCGCGGGTCGATGGCCATCCGGGGTGACCAGCGGACCAACAACCATTGGCGCACCGATCCATACGCCGATGTAGGGCAAATCAGCGCGTAGGGGGGATGTCGCTTTTCACATCCACCACAGCGGTGGATCGGTAAAGCATGATCCACCCTACGCCAACAACCTCAATCGACCAGGGTGCAGGCCATCACCAGCGCATCTTCACGACCGCCCACCGCCGGGTAGTAGTCGCGGCGCCGGCCGACTTCGTTGAAGCCATAGCGCTCGTACAGGCGGTAGGCGCTCTGGTTGCTGGCGCGCACTTCGAGGAAGCACTCGCGACCGCCCAGCTCATGGGCCTCTTTCATCAAATGTTCGAGCAGACGCAGGCCGAGGCCACGGCCCTGGCTCTCCGGCTTGACGGTGATATTGAGCAGGTGCGCTTCGTCGAGGATCAGGTTGATCACGCCGTGGCCGACCTGCTGGCCGCCCTCGAACATCAGCCAGCAGTGATAGGACTTGAGGCTGTCGGTGAAGATGCCACGGGTCCAGGGGTGGCTGAAGGCGGCGTATTCGATCTTCAGCACGGCATCGAGATCCGCCTCGGTCATGGGGCGGAAGGAAATCGCATCGGTCATTCGCTAGAACTCGGCGGCAGGTGGCACTCAGGCGTCGGTACTTTTCAGCCAGCGCTGGCGCACCCGCTGCATGGCTTGCCACAACTCGCGCTTGCGCGCCGGCTCTTCCATCAGCAGCTCCAGGCCCGGCAGCGCCCAGCAGGCGCCGAGGCCCTCGATCTGCAGCTCGCGGTTGTAGCTCTGTGCGTCGCCCTCACCGGCGAAGCGAATGGCCGGCAGGCCGACCAGCCACAGGCAGGTGCTGGGTTGTTCCTCCAGGCGCGCGGCGACGAAGCTCTGCACGAACTCCAGCGCCGCCTGCGGGCCCTGGTCCAGATTGCCGCGCACCAGCAGCGGCCAGCGCACCGGCTCGCCGAGCAGTTGCGGGCTGTCCGGCAGGCCGGCGGCGCGCAGCAGGTCCTTGAGCAGGATGTAGGCCGGGTCGCGACTCTGGAACGGCTCGCCGGTGGGCAGCTCGACCAGCAGCGCGCAGTCGCCGGCGCGCAGCAGCTGCAGGGCGAAACGCGGCGGCGGCGCGGCGACGCGGGCCGGCTTTTCCTCCACCGGCGCAGCCTCCTCGACCACCGCGGCGGCCTGGCGCGGCTGGGCAGCGGGGCGCGGCACCTCGATCTTCGCTCGCTCGGCAGTGGGCGCCGGCACGGTTTCGCGGGCTACCGCCGGGGCCGCGGCGACCGGCTCGACCGGCGTCTCGACCTCTATTTCCGCCTGTGGCGGCTCCAGCAGTTCCGGCCGCGACGGCGCGGCGAAGGGCAATACGGTGCGTGGCAGCCAGCTGGCCACCTGCATGGCGCCCAGGTAGGCGCGCCGACGGAGTTCGGGGATCACACGCCCTCCACTTGCGGATGCGCCTTCTGCCCGACCTGCATCAGGTTCAGCGCGTTGATATAGGCCTTGGCCGAGGCCACCAGAATATCGGTGTCGGCGCCGTTGCCGTTGACGATGCGACCGCCCTTCTCCAGGCGCACGGTGACCTCGCCCTGCGAATCGGTGCCCTGGGTGATGGCATTGACCGAATACAGCAGCAGGCTGGCCTCGGAGGCGGCGATGGCCTCGATGGCCTTGAAGGTGGCATCCACCGGGCCGGAGCCCTGGGCGCCGGCACGCCGTTCGTTGCCCTCGACGCTGACCACGATCTGCGCCTGCGGCACCTCGCCGGTCTTGCTCGCCACTTCCAGGGTGACCAGCTTGAAGTGCTCCGGCGCCTCCTCGGCCAGGGTGTCGGAGACCAGCGCCTGCAGGTCCTCGTCGAAGATCTCGTGCTTCTTGTCGGCCAGCTCCTTGAAGCGGGCGAAGGCGGCGTTCAGCTCGGCCTCGCCGGCCAGGACGATGCCCAGCTCGTCCAGGCGCGAGCGGAAGGCGGCGCGCCCGGAGTGCTTGCCCATGACCATCTTGTTGGTGTTCCAGCCCACCGACTGGGCGGACATGATCTCGTAGGTCTCGCGGTGCTTGAGCACGCCGTCCTGGTGGATGCCGGACTCGTGGGCGAAGGCGTTGGCGCCGACTATGGCCTTGTTCGGCTGCACCGGGAAGCCGGTGATGCCGGAGACCATGCGCGAGGTGCTGAGGATATGCGGGGTGTCGATGTTGGTGTGCACGCCGAGCAGGTCCTGGCGGGTCTTGATCGCCATGACGATCTCTTCCAGCGCGGCGTTGCCGGCCCGCTCGCCGAGGCCGTTGATGGTGCACTCGACCTGGCGCGCGCCGGCCACCACGGCGGCCAGGGAGTTGGCCACGGCCAGGCCCAGGTCGTTGTGGCAGTGCACCGAGAAGATCGCCTTGTCGGCATTGGGCACGCGCTCGAGCAACTGGCGGATGGTATCGGCGTACTGGTGCGGGATGGCGTAGCCGACGGTGTCGGGGATGTTGATGGTGCGCGCGCCGGCGTCGATGGCCGCCTCGATGATGCGGCAGAGGAAGTCGATCTCCGAGCGGCCGGCGTCCTCGCAGGAGAACTCCACGTCGCTGCACAGGTTGCGCGCCTTCTTCACCGCGCGCACGGCCTGGGCCACCACGTCATCCGGCTGCATGCGCAGCTTGTACTGCATATGGATCGGGCTGGTGGCGATAAAGGTGTGGATGCGCCCGGAGTTGGCCCCGGCCAGCGCCTCGGCGGCGCGCTCGATGTCGGCGTCCACCGCGCGCGACAGGCTGCACACGGTGCTGTCCTTGATGTTGTCGGCGATCGCCTTGACCGCGGCGAAGTCCCCCGGGCTGGCGATGGCGAAACCGGCCTCGATCACGTCTACCCGCAGGCGCTCCAGGGCCTTGGCGATGCGCAGCTTCTCCTCGCCGGTCATGGAGGCGCCGGGGCTCTGCTCGCCGTCGCGCAGGGTGGTGTCGAAGATGATGACGCGATCGTTGCTGCTCATTGGGGTTTCCTCACGGCTGCCGGGGCGCCCTTCGTGGGGGCGTCTGTAATCGGCCGATTGTCGCGTGAAATGGGCGGGCCGGGAAGGCACAGCTGCGGCTCGTAGGGTGGATGTCGCTTTTTACATCCACCATGGGGCAGTGCACGCCGATGGTACCGGTGGAAAACAAAACGCCCGCCAAGTGGCGGGCGTTTGCCGATCCTGTGCGCTAGGCGCAGCCAATCAGAGCGGCTGATCCCAGGGACGGTCGCCGTGCTCGTCCTTGATGCGGGTGGGCAGGCCCATCACGTCCAGCAGCTTCAAGAACGGCTCGGCCGGCAGCTCCTCGACGTTGACCATGCGCTTGGCATCCCACTCGCCACGCGCCACCAGCAGGGCGGCGGCGACCGGCGGTACGCCGGCGGTGTAGGAGATGCCCTGGCTGTCGGTCTCGGCGAAGGCTTCTTCGTGGTCGGCGACGTTGTAGATAAACAGCTCAGTCTGCTTACCGTCTTTCGTGCCTTTTACCAGGTCGCCGATGCAGGTCTTGCCGCTGTAGCCCGGCGCCAGCGAGGCGGGATCGGGCAGCACGGCCTTGACCACCTTGAGCGGTACCACTTCGAGACCTTCAGCGGTCTTGACCGGCTGCTCGGAGAGCAGGCCGAGGTTCTTCAGCACGGTGAACACGTTGATGTAGTGGTCGCCGAAGCTCATCCAGAAGCGCACGTTCGGTACGTCGAGGTGCTTGGACAGCGAGTGCACCTCGTCATGGCCGGTCAGGTACAGGTTCTGTTCGCCCACCACCGGCAGATCGTCGGTGCGTTTGACTTCGAACATGCGGTTGCTCACCCACTGGCTGTTCTGCCAGCTGTAGACCGTGCCGGTGAATTCGCGGAAATTGATTTCCGGGTCGAAATTGGTGGCGAAGTACTTGCCGTGCGAACCGGCGTTGACGTCGAGGATGTCGATCGACTCGATCTTGTCGAAGTACTGTTGTTGCGCCAGAGCGGCATAGGAGTTGACCACGCCCGGGTCGAAGCCGACGCCGAGGATGGCGGTCACGCCTTTCTCCTGGCATTCGGCCAGGTGCTTCCACTCGTAGTTGCCGTACCACGGCGGGGTTTCACAGATCTTGCTCGGATCTTCGTGGATGGCGGTGTCCAGATAGGCGACGCCGGTGTCGATGCAGGCGCGCAGCACGGACATGTTGAGGAACGCCGAGCCGACGTTGATGACGATCTGCGATTCGGTCTCGCGGATCAATGCCTTGGTCGCTTCCACGTCCAGGGCGTTCAGCGCATAGGCCTTGATCTCGCCGGGCTGCTTGAGGCCGCCCTTGGCCTGCACGCTGTCGATGATGGCCTGGCATTTGGAGATGTTGCGCGACGCAATTGCAATGCGACCTAACTCGTCATTGTGTTGCGCGCACTTATGGGCCACCACCTTGGCAACACCTCCTGCACCAATGATCAGGACATTCTTCTTCAATTGTTCCACCTCCTAGTACTGCGTTATTGAAAGCGTTTGATGAATCGTAGGGTGGATGACGCTCTTTTCATCCACCATCGCTTGGCAAATGGTGGACGGATGAAGCGTCGTCCACCCTACGTGACTTGAACCTGTCAGCTGAGGCTCGACAGGTAGTCCTCGAACTCGAACTGGCGCACCACCTCGACGCTACCGTCGAGTTGTTTCACCACGATGGACGGCATCTTCAGGCCGTTGAACCAGTTCTTCTTGACCATGGTGTAACCCGCCGCGTCGATGAACGACAGGCGATCGCCGATCTGCAGCGGCTTGTCGAACTGGTATTCGCCGAAGATGTCGCCGGCCAGGCAGGATTTGCCGCAGACCATGTAGCTGTGCTCGCCGTCGTTCGGCGCCATCTTGGCGTTGAGGCGGTAGATCAAGAGGTCGAGCATATGCGCTTCGATGGAGCTGTCGACCACGGCCAGGTGCTTGCCGTTGTACAGGGTGTCGAGCACGGTCACCTCCAGCGAGGCGCTCAGGGTGATCGCCGCTTCGCCCGGCTCCAGATACACCTGCACACCGTATTTTTCCGAGAAGGCTTTCAGCCGCGCGCAGAAGGCATCGATCGGGTACCCCTCGCCGGTGAAGTGGATGCCGCCGCCGAGGCTGACCCACTCGACCTGGGCGATCAGGTGGCCGAAGCGCTCCTCGATGCAGGTCAGCATCTGGTCGAACAGCTCGAAGCTGGCGTTCTCGCAGTTGTTGTGGAACATGAAGCCGCTGATCTGCCCCATGACCTTGGCGATCTTCTCCGGGTCCCACTCGCCGAGGCGGCTGAACGGGCGCGCCGGGTCGGCCAGCAGGTAGTCGGAGCTGCTCACCTGCGGATTGACCCGCAGGCCGCGGATGGTGCCTTCGGTGGCCGCGGCGAAGCGCTCGAGCTGGCCGATGGAGTTGAAGATGATCTTGTCGCAGTTGGCGACCATCTCTTCGATCTCGTCGTCGGCCCAGGCCACGCTGTAGGCGTGGGTCTCGCCGGCGAACTTCTGCCGGCCGAGCTTGAGCTCGTAGAGCGAGGACGAGGTGGTGCCGTCCATGTACTGCTGCATCAGGTCGAACACCGACCAGGTGGCGAAGCATTTCAGCGCCAGCAGCGCCTTGGCCCCGGAGTTCTCGCGCACGTAGGCGATCTTCTCCAGGTTGACCAGAAGCTTCTGTTTGTCGATGAGGTAGTACGGCGTTTGGATCATCTCGTAGCCCCCGCAAGGTCGGCCGATGAAGGGCCTTGCGACCCCCCAGAAAAAAGTGGACGCGAATTGTGCCGATTACCGACAAATATCGAAAGGGCATTGGAGATTTTTTGTACAACGGGCGATTACCGGTTGCTTCGGCAGAAGCCAATGCAGGGGGCGCCGTGCGCGCCGGGGTGTACGAAGCCTCGGTGCGCATAGCGCACCCTACGGGCCTGCCATGACAGGGGCGTGAGCGCCGGCCTTCAGTTGATCGGCGTGGCGGTCAGGTTGGCGCGGATATCGGCGTTCTGCAGCTTCATGCCGTACATCGAGGTGACCGCGCCGCCGGTGGGGTGGACGTTCTGGATGCGGTCGATGTTGATCTCCTTGAAGTGCACCCGGCCGTTGACGGCGAAGCCCAACGGGTCGGGCGTCACCGGCGGGCAGCCGCTGGCGCCCTTGTCGCAGACCTTGGTCGGTGCCACGTCGAGGTTGAGGTCGACGCGCACGCCGTAGCTGTTGGCATTGGCGTCGGCCGGATTGGCATCGGAGGTGTGGAAGTTGTCCACCACCAGCTGCGCGCCGCTGCCGTTGACCCCGTTTACCCGATCGGTCTCGATGATCAGCTGATTGCGCTTCTCGCTGGCCGAGACGCTGCCCGCCGGGTTGCCCGAGGCGTCGCGGACGAAGACGTTCTTCAGCCCGGCGGTCAGGCCCTCGTTGCCGCGGTCCTCCCAGCGCCCGCCGCTGGCCGAGCAGGCCGAGGCACTGGCGCCGCTGCCGCCGACGCACAGCGCGCCGGCGCCGCCGGAGCTGAGGCTGAGGGTGGAGCCCTGCTCGTAGCGGCGCAGCACGATGCGGCCGAGGCTGTGGCCGCTATGGCGGTCGCCCCAGCGCAGGTCATTGACGTCCAGGGTCGACCAGTAGGTGCCCTTGTTCAGTTGCACGCCGTCCTGGGTCACGTCCAGCGAACCGTCGCGAAAGTGCATGTCGTAGCGGGTGCCGGACAGCCACAGGCCCTTGCCGCTCTCGTCGACGGTGATCGCCGCGTTGGCGTCGCTGATGAGAAAGTCGGCGTTGTAGCGCAGGCCGTCGCCGCTGGCGCCGCCGGGGCGGATGGTCAGCTGGCCGTTGAGGGTGAAATCGTAGGCCGGGAAGATTTCCAGCAGCACCAGCAGTTCGGTGCCGCCCTGCAGCGGCGCATCGGCCGTGCCGACGCGCAGGCCGTCGAAGCTGTAGCTGCCGACCACATTCTTCAGGCCCAGGCGCAGGCCGTCGAAGTGGCCGTCGTAGCCGCCGCTGCCCGGCTGGGTATTGGCGCTGCCGGCGTAGCAGCCGGCGCTGACGCCGCCGGCGCAGCTCTTGGTCAGATCCAGGCTGAGCTGGCCACTGCCATGGGTGCGCAGGCCGCTGAACCACAGGCTGTTGCCGTTATCGGTGAGCGAGACCGAGCTGCTGACCATGTTCCACGACAGATCGGCGCTGATGCCCTTGAGCCCGGAATTGGGATCGCCGCCGGGGCGCAGCCTGAACCAGTTCTGCCGCGCGCCCTGGTCCTGGAAATTGAGGTCCAGCGCCAGGCTGCCGATCTTCTGGTTGCTCGGGTTGCCGATGATCAGGCCGCCGAGGCTGGCGTTGAGCTTGAGGTCCTGAAAGGCCAGTTGCGCATAGCGGCCGCTGCCGTCCTCGCCCAGGTCGAGGGTGATGCCGTTCTGGCTGCTGAGCACGCCGGCGAAGTTCTCCGCGCGCAGCACGCCGTCGTCCCGGTACTGGAACAGGCTGTTGGCAATGGTGATCTGCGGGATCAGGCGCAGCCCCTCGCCAGTGGCGCCGCCGCCGGCGATGCGGATGCTGCCGCCCAGGCGCAGGTCCATGTCCAGCTGGCCGAAGCTGCGCCCGTGCTCGGGATGCCGCGTATCCGGCGCGCCAGGGGTGACCGCGACACCGGCCACGGGGTCGCCGTGGGCCAGGTCGAGGTTGATCGCGCCGATATGGCCGACGAAGCGCGAGTCGCCCAGATCGAGGCGGATCGCCGAACCGTCGCCGCCGCCGACTATGTCCAGATAGGCGTTGTTCAAATAGGTGTCGAAGGACAGGTCGCGCACGATCAGGTCGAGGCCGTTGTCGCGGTAGTAGAAGGTCACCGCATCCAGGCTCAGGCGGCTGCCATCGACGCTGAAGCCGGCCACGCCATCGGCGCCGCCACCGCTGAGCTTGAGGCTGGCGCCCAAGGTATAGAAGGCGCGGAAGGCGCCGAAGCTCTTGTCGCTGCCGGCGAAGCCCACATTGCTGATCGCCAGTTCGTTGGGCCGGCCCTGATGCTCGATCTGCAACCGCTCGTCGACCACGTCGAGCTGCGTGGTCGAGCTGCTGCCGGCTTGCTGCGGGCGACTGGAGACGCCTTCCAGGCGCAGGCTCTGGCCGTCGTCGCGGTACTCGATGCTGCCCGCCGACCAGCCGCCGCCGCTGGTTTCGATGCTGATGCCGCCCTGGCCGCTGACGCCGGCCAGGCTGTCGTCGTCCAGCGCCTGCATGGCCCAGACCGGCGAGCTGCCCAGCAGGAGCGCTGAAAGCCAAGCGTGACGCTGCATGATGCGGCTCCTCAATTGGTCGGGAAGATCAGCACGCTGCCCTGCATGCGGATGCTGCCGTCGATCTTGGCCGAGAAGATATTGGTCTGCTGATAGCTGGGGTCGCCGCCGTTGGCGGCACTCAGCGCCTTGTTCTTCCAGCCGCCCTGGCTGGCCACGCCGAAGGCGAAGTTGCCGTCCTTGAAGCGGATTTCGTTGGGCAGGCCGAGCGCCAGCACCTCCTGCTCGCCGCCCGCGCCGGTCAGGGTGCGGGTGTCGAGGGTCAGGCCCTCGAAGCTGAAGATGCCCTTGAGGTTGTCCAGCACATACCAGCCGGCATTGGCGCCGGAACGAATCGCCAGGCGCAGGCCGCAGCTCTCCGGGCTGGCTGCGCCGGCCAGGGCGCAGCTGCGCTGGTTGGCCGTCCACAGCGCCGGGTCGTTGCTCGCCGGGGTATCCCAGAGCACGCCGCCGTCCTTGTTGATGCTGAACTCGCCGGACAGGTAGACCCCGCCCTGCCCGCTCATCTGGCTGAGGGCGCTGTCGTCCAGCGGCTGCAGTTCGGCCAGGGCCAGCGCCGGCAGCAGCGCCAGCAACGCCATGCTTCGACTAGCGCAGGTCATAGCTGCTCACCTTGAGGTAGTTGAAGCTCAGCCCGGAAATCTCGTTGCGCCCGAAGTTGTAGCCGCCGGTGGGAATCGCGGTGGGGCTGCTGCGCGTGCCGCCGACGGTCAGGTTCTCGAACACCAGATTGGTGCGCGGTGCGTTGGCGTAGAAATCGGTCGCCAGGGCCTGGCGTTGTGCCGCGCTGGTACCAGCGGCGGTGGGGTTCTGCAGTTCCAGCACGAACTGGCCGTCGGCGCTGGAGCGCAGGCGCAACGGCTGCGACTTGCCGTAGCCCAGGGCGATATTGGCGTAGCCGTTGGTGATATAGAGGGTGCGCGCGCCGCGCTGGGCGGCGGTCTCGCCGGCGGTATCGCAGTTGGCCTGGGCGCAGGACATGATCTCCAGGGTCTTGGCGAAGATATTCACCCGCGCCTCGCCGACCAGCTCGCCATTGCCGTTCTGTCCGGGGTCGCCCCACAGGCGCAGGTAGGAGCCGTCCATCACCAGTTGGTGGAAATCCAGGGCGAGCATCTCGGTGCGTCCGGCCGCCACCTGGAAGTCGAAGCGCATGCCCAGATCGGCGCGCCCGCTCGGCGCGGTCGAGCAATTGGAGCCGGCGCCGGCGTAGCTGGCGATACAGGGGTTGCCGCCGGCCTGCAGACGCTCGGGGAAGTTGAACGACAGCACGGCGACATTGCTGGGCGTGGTCTGCACCCACTGACCGTCGTCGCGCAGGGTGCGCAGCTCCTCGCCCTTGGCCAGTTCCAGCTCGAAGGGATGGTCGAGGCTGCCGATGGTCACCGGGTTGAGATTGCTGCCCTTGTTGCTGCCGGCGGCGCCCAGGTAGAGGTTCTTCAACGAAATGGGGACGTTCTGCCCCTGATCGTTGGTGATGTCGTTGATCACGATCTGCGCGCCGGAGCCATCCAGCAGCACCTGATCCAGCACGAAGCCCAGACCGGCGCCCTGCACGTCGGAGAGTTCCTGATCGCTCAGGGGTTCCATGGCGACGGCCAGCGACCAGCTCGACATGCAGGTGAGCAGCAACAGGCAGCGTTTCATCGTCAGCACCCCTTCATGGCACTACCCAGGCAGGTGTCCTGCCGCGGGATGCCGTTCAACGCCTGGTCGAAGTCGAACTTGATGCCCGCCACCAGGTTGCCGTTGGCGTCGCGGTACTTGGGAATATTGAGGAAGGCGCCGGCCACGGTATTGATCAGCTCGGAGGTGTCCATGTCGCGCCATTGCATGTCCTTGAGCTGCAGGGAAATGAACACCCCCTTGGCGGCCTGATCCATGCCCGGGGCATTGACGTTGCCGACGTTAAGCGACTGGAACTGGCTGAGGTTGAAGCAGGTGGTGATGCCGATGATCTGACAGCCCTGCGAGGGGAAGGCGTCGAGCAACCCGCCCAGAATGTTGCAATTGGCCACGCACTGCACCGACGAGCCGTTCTTCAGGCCGGCCTGATCGGTGCGGACGGAGTCGGGAACGCCGTTATTGACCAGCTCTGCCTCGGCCTTGACCGTGGAGTTTTCGTTCACCGTGGCGCTCAGCAGCAGCCACTGGAAGAAGTTGGCCTTGTCCAGCAGGGGTTTGGCCTTGCCCTCCAGGTCCACCGCGATCTTGCCGGTCAGGTGCGAGATATCCCCGGACAGCACGCCTTTGGCCTCGCCGAAGCCGATGCGCACGCCGACCACCTGATTGCCCTCGTAGGCCAGCTCCAGGTAGGGATCGACGATCTGGAACGGGTTGATCGTATCGTTGGGACCGACCGTACCCAAGGCGAAGTTGTTGATCAGGATGTCCGAGGCGCGGGTCTCGCCCGCGCGCGGATAGCCGCCCAATTCCAGCTTCTTGATATTGAGCTGGGTGTCCACCTTGAGGCCGAAGTTGACCCGGGTGTAGTTGACCTGCCCGGCGGTGTCGGTGGTGAGGTTGATAAACGCCTGCCCGGTGATGGCCGACAACTCGTCGTCCGCCAGCTCCTCCAGCTTGGCCTGAGCCACCGGCGCGACCAGCAGCGAGGCGCACAGCAACGCCAGAGCATGTTTGGCGAAACGGCAGGACTGGCGCATGGCGGAACCCCTTTTCTTATGGTGGCGGTCGAGCGCTCCGACTCGAACCCTTATGGCCACTATATGGACGCCTGCGCCAGGACGGCCCGACCCATAGTCGAGAAAAGGACGTCAAATAGCCGCCTGCCGCGGCGCGATCAGGGCGGCGGTGTTACCGCCGGCAACAGCGGCGTAACACCCGCCCGTCAGCCCTGCCGGAACAACGCCAGCAGGTGCTCGGCAATAGTGCCGCGGATGGCGTCGATGCTCAGCTGCGAACAGCGCGCCAGCTTGTGCGGGTTGATCCGGTGCAGGTGCAGCGACGGCATGCGCGCCTCGTACTCGCGCAGATCGCCCTTCACCAGCACCGGCAGGAAATGTTCGCCGCGTGCGCGGTAACGCTCGATCAGCAGGCGCAGGCCGTCCTGGAACGGCAGCTCGCGCGAGGCCACCAGGCGAAACTCGCCCGGCACCTTGAGGTACAGCCCGGTCTCGCCCACCGCCTCGCCCGGCAGGATATGTACCCCGGTGGCTTCCACGGCGTCGGCCGGGATATCGTGGAAGGTGTCGTGCCAGGCCAGCTCGTCCGGCAGGATGGTGATGCTGCCCGCCTCCTGCGGCACCACGAAGCTGTAGTTGCTGTAGAGCTTTTCCACGTAGCTGGAATAGATACACAGGCGGTTTTCGAAGCGCTTGAGAAAGGCGATGGCCTCGCTGCGGTCGGTGATGGCGTCCAGCTCCCAGTCCAGGTCGCGCTGGTGCTGCAACTCTTGCCAACAGGCGTCGATACTCAGGGCGGTGGCGGGCATGGGCGAACTCTGGCGGCAAGGCTATGCGCAGCTCTTTGCAGAAAGTGCGCCAGCCGCCAGGCAGCGCTTTTTCCACCCATATCAAGGACTTGCCCGGCCCATCCGGGCCCGCCGCGTCCCAATGTGCCGCAACGCGTCACCTGCCTCTGATCGACTCGCGCTCAAACCCGGCACCCGCCTTGCAGTACAATCGCCTCTTTTCACTTGCCTGGACCCGGCGCCTCGATGATCGATCCCAAGCGCGTATTGCGCGCCCTCGCCGAACACTGGACGTTGCTCGAACCGCTCTGCGAGCGTTTCGACGCCGGCACCCTGAGCCTGGTGGAGCTGCGCGGCCAGCTCGCCGCGCAGTTGCCCGACGCCACGCCCAGCGACACCACCGCCCTGCTCGACACCTGGATTCGCCTGGACATCCTGGTGCCGGTGGCCAAGAGCCCCAACCGTTTCGAGCTCAATGCGCAGATCCACGATTTTCTCGCCTACCTGCGCCGCGAGCACCGCCTCGGCCTGTGCCTGGAGATCGAAGCCTACCTGCGCCACCTGGAGCGCCTGGCCGGCTATATCCAGGACGCCTTCGAGGTGCGCGACGCCAACGACCTGGCGCGCCAGCTGCGCCTGCTCGATATGCGCGTACGCGACGTGCTGAAGAAGCTGGCCAACGACGAACAGGCGCTGGTCGGTGTGGCCGACCGGGCCAAGACCTCGGATCGGCAGATTCCCCTGCGCCAGCGCTACGCCGAGGTGCTGGCCACCTGGGACGAGTACGTCGAGCCGATGATCCAGCTGGTCGCCGCCGACGGCGCCTTCGAACAGGGCGTGCGCCGGGTCGAACAGGTGCTGCTGCGCCTGCTCGGCGACCAGCAGCGCCTCGGCCAACTGGTCGACGACGACCTGCTGCTGCGCACCCACGCGCGCATCCTGGAAATGCAGACCACCGCCCAGCTGACCCTGCGCAAGGCTCGCGAGCTGCTGCTGCCGCTGCGCGAGGAAGCGCGCCGGCACAACGCCGTGACCCGTGGTGCGGCGCTGGCGCTGTCGGTGATCCGCAAGAAGGGCATCGACGCCGTGCCGCAGGCGGCCATGCCGCTGTTCACCCGGCCGCAGAGCAACTTCCTGGGTTCGGCCAGCCAGGTCGAAGCCTACGTCTACGCCCTGGCCCGTTTCGAAGCCAAGCCGGCGCATTTTCCCAAGGCCAGCGGCAGCCGCAAGGGCGGCGCGCCCAAGGCGCCGAAGACCGCGCGGGAAATGATCGAGCGCTGCGAACAGGCCCTGCCGCTGCCGGACCTGATGGCCTGGCTGCTGGAACAGGAGCCGGAAGGTGCCACCGACGAACTGCTCTACTGGTTCTCGCGCCTGTCGCGCGAGTCGCGCTTCCAGCGTGAACGCCTGGAGCGCCGCCAGTACCTGACCCGCGAGCACGAGGTCAGCCTCAGCTCCTATGCCCTGGTAGGCCAGCCCAATGCCTGAGTACTACGTAGGGTGGACAACGCTTTTTTTGTCCACCTTGGCGATTGCCGGGCGGTGGACGGATGAAGCGTCGTCCACCCTACCCCCTGCTCAAGACTCCGTAGGGTGCGCTGTGCACACCATAACCGACGACCCGGTGCGCACGGCGCACCCTACTCGGCTCCACTAGCCAACGGATTGCCATGAACATCGATCTAAAAGAAATGACCCAGCTCGCGGCCGCCTTCCGCGACCTGTTCAAGGGCTACCACATCTCGCGCAGCGAGCCGGAGTGCTACGCCCAGCTGTCCAGCATGCAGGACCAGTACCGCGCGCTGTTCCGCGCCCTCGGTTTCGAGCTGGTGTGCGACCCGCGCGGCTTCTACTACTTCGTCCCCGAGCAGGTCGCCCCGCAAGTGAACAAGACCGCCCAGCGCCTGGCGCTGTTCACCTTTATCCTCGTGGAACATCTGGCTGACCAGGGCCGCGACCCGCTCTCCGTACTCGACGGCGGCAGCATCGGCCGTGACGAGCTGCCGGCGCTGCTGGACAAGTACCGCGACCTGTTCCTGCAGGCCGAAGTCACCACCTTCGAGGAGCTGGAAGACAAGATCATTCGCCGACTGGTGCAGCTCGGCTTCGCCGAGGACAGCAACGGCGTGTACCGCTTCCTGCCGCCGATGCACCGCTTCCTCGACGTCTGCCTGTCGGTACAGCACGACCGCGACCTGGCCGCCAGCCTGCACAGCAGCGATCTGCCGCTGCCGGCGCCGGTGCTGCTGGACGATGACGGCGATGCCGAGGTGGTTGATGCCATCGACGCCGAAGAATCCGAGGAAGATGCCCTGGCCCGCGCCATGGCCGACGAACGCGCCGCACAGGAGATGGACGCATGAGCCAGGAACGCTACGGCATCCGCCGCTTCGCCCTGCTGAACACCGCCGGCTACAGCCTCGGCCTGTTCCCGCTGGAAAACCCGCTGTCGGTCTACGGCGCCAACAACCTGGGCAAATCCGCCTCGATCAACGCCCTGCAGTTCCCCATCCTGGCGCGCATGTCGGACATGAGCTTCGGCAAGTACAGCCTGGAAGCCTCGCGCAAGTTCTACTTCGCCAGCGACACCAGCTACATCCTCGTCGAGGTCGCCCTGCCCCATGGCCCGCACGTGATCGGCGTGGCCGGTCGCGGCCCGGGTGGCGGCTTCGGCCACCAGTTCTTCGCCTACGCCGGCGAGCTGGACCTGGAGCACTACCAGCAGAACGGCACCTGCCTGCGCCAGCGCGAGCTGTTCAAGAACCTCGGCCAGGCCGGCATCACCGCCTACGAACTGAAGCCCGACGAACTGCGTCGCCTGCTGGTCGGTGGCCACACCAGCATCCCGCTGGACCTGACCCTGATCCCGCTGCGCTCGACCAGCGAGCAGAGCCTGAAGACCTTCCGCGCGCTGTTTATCAACCTCCTGCACATGCGCGAGATCACCGCGGCCAAGCTCAAGCAGCTGTTCCTCGATGCCTTCGAGCACAGCCTGCGCTCGGGTAGCGTCGACTATATCGCCGCGACCGAAGAAGCCTTCCGCGACGTGCGCCGCATGGAGCAGGACTACCAGGCGCTGGTCACCGCCGGCCCGCTGATCGAGGCACTGGCCTCGGGCGTCACTCAGCGCGAGACTCTGCGCGGCAAGCTGCATCGCCTCTCGCCGTTGCTCGACAACCTGCTGGGCACCTGGCACGACTACGCCGATGCGCGCAAGGAAGAGCTGGTGATCCAGGCCGAGCACTACCGCAACGAGCAGGACGGCCTGCAGAACGAGCAGCGCGGCGGCACCAGCGAGTTGATGCGCCTGGAGCGCGAGATCAGCGAGATCCAGCGCTGGCTGGGCGAGCTGTCCGTGCTGAGGAACCGCTTCGCCCTGGTGGAAAACGCCAAGGTGCTGGAAGAGCAACTGCTCGCCGCCAAGGACGCCCACGACGAACTGGCCGGCGCTCTGGCGCAGTCGCGGCAGTTCTCCAGCGAAGACCTGGACGAGCGCCTGCGCGACCTGGAAAAACGCCTCAAGTCGGTCAAGCAGCAGCTCGATCACGCCGACAACAACAGCTACTCGCGCCTGCGCGAGGAATTCAGCCAGCAGGACGTCGACCGCCTGATGCGCCTGTTCAACGGTCAGCTGTTCAGCCTGCCGCTGGGCGAGAAAGGCATCCAGGCCGACGGCGACGACTGGGTCAAGGCCGTCGAGGCCGTGCTGGACCGCTTCAAGGGCGACACCTTCGCCGTGCCGGGCCTGTCCATCGACCTCAGCCATATCGAACCACCGGCGCTGCAGGCACTGGCCGACCGCGCCGCCCTCCGTGACCAGAAGGATCGCCTGGAGCGCGAGCTCAAGCAGCTCAAGACCCAACAGTCGGTAGCCGCCGACCGCGCCGCCAGCAAGGCCCAGGCCGAGACGCTGTATCAGGCCGTGCTGGATGCGCAGAAAGCGCTGGAAGACTTCCGCAAGAGCCAGACCCTGGCCGCCGAGGAGGCGCAGAAGCTGGAGCGCCTGGCCGAGCTGGAAGGCGCGCAGGACGAACTCAAGCGTGCCAGCGATGCCTTCGCCGAGCGCGTACAGCAGCTCTCCGCCAAGCTGCAACTGGTCGGCCGTCAACTGGCCGACCTGGAGGCCAAGGAACGCACCCTGGAAGACGCCTTGCGCCGTCGCCAGCTGCTGCCCGCCGACCTGCCCTTTGGCACGCCCTTCATGGAGCCGGTGGACGACTCGCTGGACAATCTGCTGCCGCTGCTCAACGACTACCAGGACACCTGGCAGGCGCTGCAGCGTATCGACGGTCAGATCGAGGCGCTCTACGCCCAGGTACGCCTGAAGGGCGTGGCCAAGTTCGACAGCGAGGACGACGTCGAGCGCCGCCTGCAACTGCTGGTAAACGCCTACGCCCACCGCCAGGACGAAGCCCTCACCCTGGCCAAGGCGCGCCGTGCGGCGGTCACCGATATCGCCCGCACCTTGCGCAATATCCGCAGCGACTACGACAACCTCGAGCACCAACTGGCGCTGTTCAACCGCGAGATCAACAAGCGCCAGGTCTCCAACCTCTCGAGCTTCCGCATCGTCCTGGCGCCGAACAAGGAAGCCCTGCGCCATATCGATCAGATCATCCACAGCGCCGGACAGTACGAAGAGGGCGAGACACTGTCGGTATTCGACCTGTCGCAGTCGGCCGACCAGGACGCGAAGAACGAGGAGGCCAAGGACTACCTGTCGCGCCTGGTCGCCGCCAATGGCAACCAGTTGGGCCTCAAGGATCTGTTCGAACTGGCCTTCGAGATCACCAAGGTGCATGGCCAGCCGATCATCCACACCGACATCGATGGCGCCGCATCCAACGGCACCACCATGACCATCAAGGCACTGACCAACATGTACCTGTTGCTGCACCTGATGGACCGCGAGCAGGCCGGGCGCATCCGCCTGCCCTACTACCTCGACGAGGCGGCGGACATCGACGAACGCAACCAGCAGGCGCTGATCGAGACCAGCCTGCAGCTCGGCTTCGTGCCGATCCTGGCTTCGGTCAAACCGCAGGTCTCGGCCCACGTGGCCATCGACTTGGAAGGCGGCAGCGGCCCCAACGGCATCTACATCGACGAGGCGGACTGGAAGTTCATCAAGCCCCGCGAGACTGCCAAGGCGCAGGCGCCGCAGCTGGAAGAAGCGGTCGAGCCGGCTTGAAGCTCAAGCCCCCCCAAGGTTCACACGACCGTAGGAGCGGCTTCAGCCGCGAGCTTTCATAAGCCCAATGAAAAAGGCCGCTCGATGCGGCCTTTTTCATTTCTACGGTTTGCTCACTGCTCCAGCACGATCTTCGGCGCCCACTGCATCCAGCCGTCCTCAGGCTCATCGAACAGCGCAAAGGTCTGCCCCGGCTGCGCCGGCCCACCCATTTCCGGGTTGTTCGGCGTGGCGAAGGCGATACCGCCCTCGATCAGCGCCTCCAGCGACTCGGTCCGCACCTTGACGCCCTTGAACAGCCCGGCATCCACACCGATGCCGCTGGCATTCCAGAAGCGGCTGCCGCTGCGCACCAGCGGCGCATAACGCGGCTCGATCAGCACATGGATCAGCACCCGATCGGAGGTCGGTCCCAGCTCGAAGTTCACCACCTTGCCCACCGGAATTTCACGATAGCTGACCAGTACGCCGGGCTTGATCGAGCCGCGCCGCGCTGCGCTGAGCACCAGGCGCAGGCCCTCTTCACGCGCACTCTGACTGGGCGGGCTGCCCAATGCGGTGAACTCCAGCCGCCGCGCGCCCGGCTTGGCTGCCGGCTGCACTTCCAGGTACTGACCGCTGACCAGGGTACCCAGGTTGGCGGCGCGGGTCAGACTCAGTTCCGGCTTGATCACCCAGAACTGCGTGCCCTCGCGGGCGATACGCTCGGCGGCCTCGGTGATGCGCACGCCCAGCACCACGGCCTGCAGGTCGTCGGTGAGGCTCATGCTCTCCACCTTGCCGACCTCCAGGCCCTTGTAGCGGATCGCCGTGCCGGGCTGCAGGCCGTCGCCATTGGCGACCCGGATGCTGATCGGTTGCCCAGGTTGCAGGGCGCTGTCGCGATCGGCGTATAGGTTGAAACGCTGCACCCGCCGGTCGCTCCTGGCCGCCTGCGGCTCGGGGGTCTCGAAGGCGATGCCGCCGGCCAATAGGGTCTGCAGCGACTCGCTCTTCACCTCCACCCCCGACAGTCCGCCCTTGAGGGTGATGCCGCTGGCATTCCAGAAACGGGTCGAGGAGTTGACCAGATGGCTGTACTCCGGCTCGATGTGCACGCCCAGCACCACCTGGCGGTCGTCGCGCGACAACTGGAAGCTCTGCACCGAGCCCACCTTGATCTGCCGGTAGAGGATCGGACTGCCCACCTCCATGGACCCCAGGTTGTCGCTGAACAGCACCAGGTGCAGCCCCGGCGCGCCCAGATCCAGCGGCGGCGCCTTGGGCCGCGCCACGAACTCGCGCAGCGGCGGATTGCCGCTTTCGCCGGGACGAATGGCGATGTAGTTGCCCTTGACCAGCGCCTCCAGACCGGTGATGCCGGCCAGCGAGATCGACGGTCGGACCACCCAGAAATCGGTGCCCTCGACCAGGTAGTCCTCGGTACGCGGGTCGAGCATCAGCTCCACCTGGGCGCCGCCCAGGTCGGCATCGACCTTGAACGTCTTCATGTGGCCGACCTGGATGCCCTTGTACATCACCGGCGTGCGCCCCGGCTCCAGGCCTTCGAAGTCGTGCAGCTTCAGCGCGACGCGGATACCGGCCTGCGCTGCGTCGTAGTCCTCGTAGAGGCGGAAGGGAATGCTCGGATCGGTGGCCGGACTATCCTTGCGGTGCTCCGGCGTGGCGAAGGCGATTCCGCCGGCGACTATGCTGGCCAGCGACTCGGTACGCAGCTTGACCCCGGTCAGGCCGGCATCGATGGACACGCCGCTGGCGTTCCAGAAGCGCGTGTGCTTGCGCACCAGGCTGGCGTACTGCGGCTCGATGAACAGCTTAACCTCGACCGTGCTCTGATCCGCGCCCAACACGTAGCTCTTCACCCGACCGACCTGGATCTGCTTGTAGAACACCGGACTGTCCTTGCTCAAGGAGCCGAGACGTTCGGCATGCAGGGTCAGGTGCAGACCGGGCACGTCGTCCGCCAGCGGCGGCGCCTCGGGCAACGCGGTGTACTTGCGCGCCGGCTCGCCCTCCCCCGGGCTGACGGCGATGTAGTTGCCGGACACCAGTGTCTCCAGCCCGGTAATCCCGGCCAGGGTGACGCTGGGCTTGACCAGCCAGAAGCGCGTGCCGCTGAGCAGATGGGGCCCGGTGTCCTTGTCCATCTCCAGCGTGGCGATCACCCCGCGCCGCTCGCCGCTGCGATCGAGCGCCAGTTCGGTGACCTTGCCGATGGCGATGCCCTTGTAGATCACCTCGGTCTTGCCGACCTGGATACCGGAGCCGTTCTCGAACAGCACCTGAATCTCGATGCCGGCTTGCGAATAGGCGCGCCAGGCCAACCAGGCCCCTATCGCCAGGGCGAGCAGGGGCAACACCCAGATGGCAGACCAGTTGGAAGCCGGTCGAGTCTTGGCCGTTGGCAGATCAGTCATGGTCAGGTTCCGTGTTGTCCCAGATCAGGCGAGGGTCGAAGGTCAGAGCGGCGAGCATGGTCAGAATCACCACGCTGGCGAAGGCGGCGGCACCGGCATTCGGCTCGATGCTGGCCAGGCTGCCGAAGTTCACCAGCGCGACCAGGATGGCGATGACGAAGATATCCAGCATCGACCAGCGGCCGATCCACTCGATGAAGCGATACATGAGAATGCGCTGGCGCGCCGACATCGGCTGATGACGTTGCACCGAGTACAGCAGCAAGGCGATGCCGACCAGCTTGAAGGTCGGCACCAGGATACTGGCGACGAACACCACCGCAGCAATCGGCAGCATGTCGTACTGGATCAGCTCGATCACCCCGCCCATGATGGTCGACGGTGCCCCCTTGCCCAGGCTGTTGACCGTCATGATCGGCAGCAGGTTGGCCGGGATATAGAGAATCGCCGCGGTCAGCAGCAACGCCCAGGTGCGTGCCAAACTGTCGGGCCTGCGCGCATGCACCTGCGCACCGCAGCGGCTGCAATACTGGTGCTTGACGTCTGGGTCGACGGGGTTGAGCTGATGGCACTCATGGCAAATCAGCAATCCCGCATCAATCGCCCGCATGAATGTCCTCCCCGGACAAGGCTTCCCAGATCTGATGTGGCGACATGGTCACCTCCAGCCACACCTGCACCAACAGCAGCGCGACGAAACAGAACAATCCCAAACCGAGGCTCAGGTCGGCCAGATCCATCAGCTTGACTATCGCCACCAGGATGCCCATCAGATAGACCTCGAGCATGCCCCATTCGCGCATATGGTGATAAATGCGATAGAGCAACAAACCATAGCTGCGTCCGAAATCCAGGCGAATGCTTAGCAGCACCAACAGCTGGCACAACAGCTTGAGCAGCGGCACCGCCATGCTGCAGAGAAAGACCACCAGGGCGATGCCCTGCATGCCGCTGTCGTAGAGCCCTACAACGCCACTCCAGACTGTATCCTCGGTGGTCTGCCCCAACAGATTGAGCTGCATGATCGGCAGAAAATTGGCCGGTACATAGAGCAGCAGGGCCGCGATCACCAGTGCCAGACTGCGCCTGACCACGCGGTGCCGGTGGCGGAACAGTTCATAGCCACAGCGCGGGCATGCCGCGCTTTCGCCATCGCTCAAGCTCGGCTTGTGCATCAGCAGATCGCACTCATGGCAAGCGACCAACGCCTCCAGCGGAAACGTCATTAGCCGCTGCTCGGTAGCCGAATCAGACATGAAGCCCCCCAGGTAATATCGACCTATTCTAGACGAGCCACGGCAACGGACATACACAGGCGAACGGCGTCTCCTACAGCACAAGGTCTGCCACGATTTTCCGACGCGCAAAGAAGAAACCCCAGACCGCGTTGGCGATCTGGGGTTTCGTATAGGAGCTTGACGATGACCTACTCTCACATGGGGAAGCCCCACACTACCATCGGCGATGCGTCGTTTCACTGCTGAGTTCGGGATGGGATCAGGTGGTTCCAACGCTCTATGGTCGTCAAGCAATTTGTTGCTGTCGCGGGGTTAGCCGTTACAGCGAATTGGGTATGTGACAGTCGTTTGGCTTGGCCCTTGGGCCTGTAGCTCTCGTGCAAATCTTCGGCATTCAGTCGACTTCACCATCGACACCCTCTGTCGCAGGCTCATGCCCTTGCAGATTGTTTGGGTGTTATATGGTCAAGCCTCACGGGCAATTAGTATGGGTTAGCTCAACGCCTCACAGCGCTTACACACCCCACCTATCAACGTCGTAGTCTTCGACGGCCCTTCAGGGAGCTCAAGGCTCCAGTGAGATCTCATCTTGAGGCAAGTTTCCCGCTTAGATGCTTTCAGCGGTTATCTTTTCCGAACATAGCTACCCGGCAATGCCACTGGCGTGACAACCGGAACACCAGAGGTTCGTCCAACCCGGTCCTCTCGTACTAAGGTCAGCCCCTCTCAAATCTCAAACGTCCACGGCAGATAGGGACCGAACTGTCTCACGACGTTCTAAACCCAGCTCGCGTACCACTTTAAATGGCGAACAGCCATACCCTTGGGACCGGCTTCAGCCCCAGGATGTGATGAGCCGACATCGAGGTGCCAAACACCGCCGTCGATATGAACTCTTGGGCGGTATCAGCCTGTTATCCCCGGAGTACCTTTTATCCGTTGAGCGATGGCCCTTCCATACAGAACCACCGGATCACTAAGACCTACTTTCGTACCTGCTCGACGTGTCTGTCTCGCAGTCAAGCGCGCTTTTGCCTTTATACTCTACGACCGATTTCCGACCGGTCTGAGCGCACCTTCGTACTCCTCCGTTACTCTTTGGGAGGAGACCGCCCCAGTCAAACTACCCACCATACACTGTCCTCGATCCGGATAACGGACCAGAGTTAGAACCTCAAGGTTGCCAGGGTGGTATTTCAAGGATGGCTCCATGAGAACTGGCGTCCCCACTTCAAAGCCTCCCACCTATCCTACACAAGCAAGCTCAAAGTCCAGTGCAAAGCTATAGTAAAGGTTCACGGGGTCTTTCCGTCTAGCCGCGGATACACTGCATCTTCACAGCGATTTCAATTTCACTGAGTCTCGGGTGGAGACAGCGCCGCCATCGTTACGCCATTCGTGCAGGTCGGAACTTACCCGACAAGGAATTTCGCTACCTTAGGACCGTTATAGTTACGGCCGCCGTTTACCGGGGCTTCGATCAAGAGCTTCGCTTGCGCTAACCCCATCAATTAACCTTCCGGCACCGGGCAGGCGTCACACCCTATACGTCCACTTTCGTGTTTGCAGAGTGCTGTGTTTTTAATAAACAGTCGCAGCGGCCTGGTATCTTCGACCGGCATGGGCTTACGCAGTAAATGCTTCACCCTCACCGGCGCACCTTCTCCCGAAGTTACGGTGCCATTTTGCCTAGTTCCTTCACCCGAGTTCTCTCAAGCGCCTTGGTATTCTCTACCTAACCACCTGTGTCGGTTTGGGGTACGGTTCCTAGTTACCTGAAGCTTAGAAGCTTTTCCTGGAAGCATGGCATCAACCACTTCGCATTCTAAAAGAACGCTCGTCATCAGCTCTCGGCCTTGATCTCCCGGATTTACCTAAGAAACCAGCCTACCACCTTAAACACGGACAACCAACGCCGTGCTGGCCTAGCCTTCTCCGTCCCTCCATCGCAGTAACTAGAAGTACGGGAATATTAACCCGTTTCCCATCGACTACGCATTTCTGCCTCGCCTTAGGGGCCGACTAACCCTGCGTCGATTAACGTTGCGCAGGAAACCTTGGTCTTTCGGCGTGCGAGTTTTTCACTCGCATTGTCGTTACTCATGTCAGCATTCGCACTTCTGATACCTCCAGCAAGCTTCTCAACTCACCTTCACAGGCTTA